>NZ_JBPCDC010000002.1:0-107266 GCF_050972075.1 Saccharopolyspora hattusasensis | reverse complement strand
TCGGTCGTCGTCCGCGAGCTCGGCGTCATGCGGGAACGCGGGATGTTGCCGTGGGAGTGTTCTTCGCGCTCAGCGTGTCTCATGAGACATCCGGTGGGAAGCCAGCGATGCGTCTGGCCTCGGGCCTAGCGTTGTTGGCGGGGGCCGCGGGGACGAATGGGCGTGACAGTGGTTGAGACGTCCTTTTGGAGCTGCTGCCGGAGTGCTTCGTTGTCGTGGAAGAGTGCGGCGATCGCGGTGTGGGCGGCCTTGAGCTTCTTCTCCAGGAGCGTGCATTCCTGGGTCTTCGAGGTCAGGCGCTTCTTGAGGTCGGCGATGGTCGCGTCGCGTTTGGCCTCGCCGGGGGTGGCCTTGCCGTGGGCGGCGAGGTGCGCGTCCCATTCGGCCAGGATCGCGTGTGCTCGGTTCATGGTCGCGCGGCTGACCTGGGCCTCTTTGTAGAGGTTCTCCTTCGTGAGGCGGCCGTCGGTCCGTTGCGGGCGGCCCTCGAAGAGGCGGGTCATCGCAGCCCGCAGCGCGGCGGCGGTCTTGGGACTGATTTGGTCTTCGGGGGTGTCGGTGGGGTGGGTCACTGGGGCTGGCCTGCCATCTTGAGCACGTTGCGGGTGATGTCCAGTTCACGTTCGGCGAGGTCTCTGCGGCAGGCGGGTGTGGAGGGGCTGTTGATGAGCTGGAGCTGTTTGCGCTGGTGAGAGTCATAGATCGGTAGGTGCTCGGGGCCGATCATGCTGTTGGCGCATCGGTCCGGTCGGCATCGTTCGTCGAGGGGGCCGGTGTGTCCTTCGGGGACGATCGCGTTCTCCAGGCAGACGGCGCCGACTGGGTTGGTGTGATCGGCGGTGCAGTTGTTGAGCATGCCGAATCGGATGTGGATCCTGGTTGTTCGCAGAAGGGTCTCGGCGGTGCGGGCGTCGCCGTTGCGGGCCTTGACAGTCGTGGTGATCTGGTCGAAGGCGTCCTTGACGCGTTCGGCACCGGGCCCGAATCCGATCTCCTCGCCTTCGGTATGGCGGTGGTAGAGATCTTTGATCTTGCGGAACTTGACATTGTCCAGCGCGTCTTCGAGGTATTTGACCCACTCGGTGTCGGAGGCGGCGTAACTCTGGGTGGTGGCGTTGGCGAGGGCCCGTGTGGCGATGTGCTTGAGCTGGATGCCGCTGGCGATCTCGGAGCCGGGGAACTGGTCGGTGAGCATGGCCATCGTGCGGCGGAACATGTGGGGCCGGATGTAGGTGGTGGGGATCTCGTCGAGCCCGGTCATGGCCCGGTTGGCGTTGGCGAAGGCCACGAACGCGGCCAGCATCCTGACGCCGAGGATGGCGCCGTCCTGCATGCTGGCGGTGACTGGGGAGAAGATGCGTTCGGGGTGCAGGGAGATCGTCTCGGCGACTGCGAGGGCCTCAACGACGGGTTCGGCGACCCACCAGTGCTTGCCGGGGCGTTGGGTGGTGCCCTTGATCTTGGTGGAGGCGATCGCGGGAGTGCTGTAGTGCTCGACGACGGGCTCCCGCAAGATCTCGTGAATCTCCGAATCGCGCATCATAGAGAGGCCCACGACCAGCACGAATGCCGCATCGCGCAGTGCCGTTTTGAGGTCGTTCAGGGCACGGCGTTCGATGCCGGGGTGCCATCCCCCAGTGCTGCCGTCCGGCCGAGCGACCTGGCGGAGCTCCCCGGTCAGGGCATGGGGTGTGATCCGCCCCTCGGCTGCAGCGTCCAAGATGAGGACGCGTCGTCGCTTCGATGCCGGGGAGTCCGGAGAAAAGGCATTCGAGCGGGTGGACGCGTCGAAGCCCAGGAGAAGCAGCAGCAGGTTCCAATTCACCTGCGGGGTCTGGTCATTCGACGCTGCGGGATGGACCGGGATCTTGTTCTGAGGGTCCGCGAGCCACTCCTCAAGTCGTGCGTCAAAGCCGAGCATAGAGGAGGTCGCGACGGCCAGGAGCTCGCTGAGGCGACGGTCAGCACGCAGGACGTCGGGGGCGAAGTCGTGGATGTAGGCCCAGGCGGCCCTGATCAGCGGGAACCAGGTCTGTGGAGGAACACTGGGGGTGGAGATCTTCTCCATCCTGTCCCGGATGTCGCGGGCGACGTCGCGGGCACTCTGGCCCGACCACGGATCTCCGGCAGGCCAGGGCAGGCTGAGGGCTGGCTCGGCCGCTGCCAGGCTCTTGAGGGTAGTCACGTGGCACCTGACCGTTCCTGCGGCGGTGCCTGCGGCAGCTAAATCGGTGATGCGTTGCCGCAGGTCCTCCACTCTCCATGCGTCGGGGTGAGCCGGAAGCCCGCTCTCACGGCCCCAACGCGCTGCCGTCCGAAGGCGCGAGGCGATGTGGGCCAGAGTTCGCGGGTCGCCAGCCCTTTCCAGAACGACGCCGCTCTTGAGGACCTGGGGATGCCGCGGGTTGAAGACGAGCATGATGAACTCACGAGCCAGCAGATTCCAGTACGGGTCCTCCAGCTCCAGGCTGAACATGACCTTCCAGCCACTGGCGGAGGTGTTGGCGGGCCGCTTGAGAACCCCGTTGAAGTCCCAGCAGCCCGTATCGCCGAACCGGGGGACGTAGGCGCCGGGCTCGCGAGCCCCGGGCAGCAACGAGCGGCCGGCGACGACGGGTTCGTCGTCCCGGAACAAGGGCGGACGTCGTTGCTGGGGCAGCGTGACGATCATGCGTCGAACTCCGTGTTCGCGGCCAGCGGCAGGTCCAGGACGGCCTGGCCGGCTTCGATGTGCTTGAGGGCCAGGGCGATGTCCTCGGGCGTGCGGTCCTTCAGGACAGCTCGGAGGTTCACCCAGCTCTGCCCCCATAGTCGAGCGAAGACCGGCGGGGCCAGGACCGTACGCAGTCTTTCCAAGTGACGCTGGAAGAGCAGAAGTTGAGGCAGGTTGGAGGGCAGGATCCAGGCATTGCGGCACTCCAGGCAGCGCAGCGGCGCGACGGCGCAGAGTTCGCCGGGGCGGCTGTAGGGCCCCTGGTAGGGGTTCTTGCAGTGGGAGACGCCCATGTCGAGCTGGCCGGACATGATGGCCTCGGCCTCCTCGGCGGACAAGCCGGTGTCCTTGAGCAGGTCGCTGTCGACGGCCGCGGAGACGTCCGGGACGACGGTGGGGCCGTCGACGCAGTCGAGTGCCTTGTCGAACCAGTGCTGCTGAGCCGTGGTGATCGTCCGGCCGGACAGGATCCGAAGGGTGGTGCCCTGTGCGTAGTGGCCGGCGAAGGCTTCCTCGGTGTGATCGTCCGCCGCGTCGCTGATGCGGCCTTCGGTCACGATGGCCTTCTCGACCTTGACCGATTTCCGCAGGCGGCCGATGTTCCGGTCGCCCTTGATCTCGATACCCATGGCGTCCAGCCAGTGGGCGAACGTCCTCCGGGACTGGGGATCCCATTTGCCGAACTCGGGGGTGAAGCTGGGCGAGACGGCGCCGGTGACGAAGAGCGTGTCGGTGACGTGGGGTGCTTTGGCGCGGACCCGGGCGGTGGTTTCCAGGAGCTGGCGGACCACCGCGCTGGCCTCGCGCCGCGGCCAGTCCATGGTGATCTGGTGGTCACTCGCGCTCTGCGGCTCCAGCTCGTCGGCGGATGCGGGCTGGTCTCGAAAGGCCCTGTGCCGCAGCAGTCGGGCCCTGTTCTTGAGGAGGGTGAGCCGGACTCCCTTCGGCAGGAACTCCACCTGTTTCTCGCCGAACCCGGTGACCTCTTCCGAGGTGTAGCCGGTCGCGTCCATCAGCAGGACGCGGAAGGCATGCAGGTCCATGGTGTGCGGATACAACCTCGCGAACAGCTGTCTCACCAGCTGCTGTCGCGCCGACTGCGGAACGAGGGCCCTGCCGGGGGCGGCGGCGAACGCCTGCAGTTCTGGTGGCCACTCTCGGGACGGAGGTATGTGTCGGCGGATGTCGTCGGGGGTGATCTGCTCGTGGGCCAGTCCGCAGAGCAGGTCAGCGATGCTGGTCCAGCTGCCCGCGTTGGGGTGCTGTCCTTGCTCGGCCAGAGCCCAGCCCTCGTCCAGGCGCTTGCGGGTGGCGTGGACGCTCTGCCAGGCGGCGCGGATCAGGGCCCGCTTCTCCGGCCGGGTGAACTCGTCCCGTTCCGTCTTCTCGCCGCCTGCGAGGAGTGCGGGCCCGCGGGCCCACCTGGCCAGGTCCGGTGCAACATCACGATCGGAGTGGTCGTCGCGACGCACGACCAGCAGCCGCAGTCCGGCGGCCATCACCGCGGGATAGGTCGAGCTCGGAGCGTAGGTCTCGGGCAGGGACAGTTCCCAGCCGATCAGCAGGTCAAAGAGCCCCTGATCGGCCAGGCCCACCGCCTCTGCCTCCGGCCCGAGCTTCTTGTCGACGTACTCGCAGAGCCGGTTGATCGCCATGTGATAGGTCCTCGCGTGGGATGTGATGGCGGTGGCGGCCACGTACTCGACCCACTCGTCCGCCAGCTGCATTGCCAGTCGTGTGCAGCGGAAGCCTGACGGGTCCACTGCCAACAGCTCTCTGGGGATGCTGATCACTCGGGGGCCGATGCCGCCTGGAGGGACGGGATTCGCCAGGGCCATGAGCAGGCGTTCGCGTTCCTGCTTGCTCCGATACTTCCGGCGCGGCTTCGACATCAGCGAACGCCCTTCGTGCTGGCCAGGGCGTGGGAGGCGATCTCGGCGTAGGTCGCCTCGTCGTCGCCAACCCAGCTGGAGAACGCGGCCTCAAACTCGTTGATCAGGTCGTCCGTGTACTGGAGGTACTGGTAGGTGGTCTCCGGGTTGGAGTGACCGAGCCGACGGCTGACGATCAGCAACGGATTGTGCCGGATATGCCCGGTCAAGTATGAGCGGTGCCGACGGCGGCGAGCCTGCATGTCCGGCTCCTCGCCGTCCATGGCGTTCTCCAGATAGGTCAGCAGCTGCAAAGCGTACGTATGTCTCAGGTCGTGCCATCTCCAGCGCCGGGTGGGCAGGTGCGGAGTGGTCCGGTCGGCGAGTTCACTCATGCGCGTCCATGCCCGGTGGCGGTAGCCCTTCCAGGCGTCCGCCCCCGGCATCAGCCCGCCGCGGCAGACGAACAAGGACAGCGCCTCCAAGCCGAACTCGCCTTCGTGGACGGTGATCCGCCGCAGTTTGGCGGGCATGGCGGACATCTGGAACTCGCGCACGACGCCGTCCAGGATGCCCCGCACCCTCCCGCCGGCGATGTCGACCTCACCGACGACAAACAGGTCGCGGGCCTTGCGCTCCAGGCCTCGGGCGGCCCTGCGGACGATGTCCGGACGCTCCAGGAGGCAGAACAGGTCTGCGGAGGCGACCGCATCCTCGGGGACGTAGATGTTGCGGGCTTTGCCGTACTTCGCGCAGGCCTGAACCGTGTATTCCACGGCCCCGCCCGGCATCCCGGGCCACAGCCCCATCTCGGGAAGCAGCACCGTCGACCACTCCCGCCACCGTCCCCCCGTTCCCAGGGCCAGATCGGAACCGGCCCGGCCACGCAGCGGTGACCACCCGCGAAAGCGCTGGTCAACCGTGGCATCAGGCAGCTGTCCTCCCAGTCCCACGTCCCGGAAGTACCGGTACTGCTCGAAGTTCAGATGCCGGATGTCCATGCTGGACCGGACCTGCGGCGCCAGCGCGTTGCGTCCCCGTGCCGCCACCCGCGCCGGCCGGTGCGTCAAGATCTTGCGGTCGACGAGGAACCCGTAGAGGTCGTCCTGGACGAACGACTCCTTGCCCCACGCCGACCAGCCGATCGGCTTCTTCTGCCACCGGGTCCGCTGGTCGCGGAACGAAACGAGATCCGACTCAACCGCCGACAGCACGTCACTGCCCAGGCCCGCGAGATGGTCATCCAGGCGGCCGACCGCCCGCCCGTAGTCCTTCAGCGTCGTCTCGTCCAACAACGCCGTCGACAGGTACCTGCCGTACTCGCACAAGGGCGGCACCGGCATCTGCGTCTCCTCGTCGAGGAACACCGGCGTCCCGTCGAGCACACCCCGCCGCTTCAGCAACGCCTCCACCTCCGCCGCGGAGATGACGTCACTGTCCAGGAACCTCTCCAGCAGCCCGGACTGCACAAAGGCAAGATCCACTCTGCACCCTTCCCAGGGGCCCGGAGAGGAACTCCCGTCGGCTCACCTGTCTCGTACCACCACAACGGATCGAGACTGAACCACAGATCTCATGAGACAGATCTGAACAGCGGAAAGAAGGAGTGGATCACCGACGGCACCCGGCTCGTACGGCAGGAGACCGCCTTCGACTCGATAGAGGACGCCCTGGAGCGCACGGCGGAGGTTTACCGGCGCAACTTGTGGAGTACGCAGGCACGGCGGGTCGAGGTGTGGTGCGAGAGCGACTCGATCGCCGGGGTGCTCCAGCCTGTCACCTCCGCTTGGGGAGTGGGCTTGTACTCCTGTCGCGGCCAGTCCAGCAAAACATTCGTACACGAGGCGGTGCAGCAATATGTCCGGCAGGGCAAGCCCGTGACCGCGGTCTTCGCCGGCGACTGGGATCCCAGTGGCAGGTCGGTACCCCGCTCGGTGAACGAACGCATGGAACGCTACGGCAACGGGGAACTCGATCTGGACTTCCAGCAGATCGCGGTTAGCGCCGCCGACGTCCGCACGGGACAGTTCACCAGTCACGACGTCAATACCCGAGACGTCAACTACCCCCGCTTCCGCGAGGAATGCCAAAGCGAAGGTCTGGATCCGCACATCGCGGTCGAGGTCGAAGCCCTCAGCCCCGGCCTGCTGCGCAGCAGGCTCGACGACGCCCTCGCGAACCTGGTCGACGACGTGCGGCAGTGGAACATCCAGACCCGCATCGAAGAATCCGAGCGCGAGCTACTGTGCACACTGCAAGGTCACATGGGCGAGATCATGCAGCGCACCCCAGACGAGCGCGAAGAAGACGGCGACGGCGAGTAGCCCGCCAGGGGCGCCTGCCGTACCGCTACGGTCGCCACCGTCTGACAAGGCCTGCTGCTCCCGAAGGCCCGGCAGGGTGGCGAAATGAAAGTGCCCCCGGCGCGTACCGAAGTACTGGCGGCCCGGGGGACTTCGGCACCGATGCTAGCAGATCGACGCCGAGTTGGTACAACATCGCGGTGAGTTATCACCGGGCGTTGCCGCCGACCGAGCTCCCGCCGCTGCTGTCCGCCGAGAGGATAGGGACCTACCACCGCCTCGCGCCAGAGTGGGGCGTTGACCCGATCGAGCTATACCTGATCGGCGTCGAACTGGCCTCCTCCTACATGGCTGATCTCCACTTCGTCGAGGTCACGATGCGCAACGCCATGAACGACCAGCTAACCGCACGATATGGACCCCTATGGTGGGCCAACGCCGACTTGCTCGACGACCGATCCCAAGCCGCCATCGCCAAGGCCCACGCCGATGCCCACTTCGGCGACGGAGACCGGCCGGGGCGGTTGCTCGCGCAGCTGCCGCTCGGGTTCTGGGTGCACCTATTGGAAGTCGGCGGGCACACAGGCAAGCCGCCCTTCCGTCAGCGACGAGAATACGAGGCCCTGCTCTGGCGTCCCGCCCTGCGGCACGCCTTCCCGCACTCCTCCCGGCGCCGAGACGACGTCCACGCCACCGCAGCCCGCGTCTATGCCCTGCGAAACCGCGTGGCGCACCACGAGCCCGTCGTCAACGGCGTCCGGCTGCCCGGCGTTCCCCGCAGCGCACCCGGTGCCTACCGCAGCCCACGCGAAATCCACGACGATCTCGTCTCCCTCGTCCGGATGATCTCCATACCGGTCGGAGACTGGGTCGCCCACCACAGTCGCACCCCAGCCCTGCTCAACGGCGTGCCCCACTGACGGTGGTTACCTACGGAGACGTGAAAGTGCCCAGGCGGTGAGGAAGGGGTACCTGAAGAAATGAAGAGCGCCACCTGGCGGGTGGCGCTGACACCTGTCACAGGAGGATTGCCGAAGGGCCGTCTTTTGGTGGAGACGGCCCCTGACGCACCGTAGCAGCTAGGGAGCGAGCGCGGTGGCGAAATCGGGGGCCGTGTCGCCTGCCGTGCGCAACCGTCCGTCGGCACGGGAAGCGATGACCTCGGGGTGTGTGATCACGCTGCCGACCCAGGCCGCGACGACCTCGGGGGTGGGCAGGACGGAGATGCCGCGGTAGATCGGCGGCGGCGCCAGGCCCACGCCCGGTTCGTAGGTGATGCCGATTTCCCAGCCGGTCTCTTCGTGCCAGGTCAGGGTGAGGGCATCGAGGTCGGTGAAGGCGATGTCGTCCTGGGCGGTGTCAAGGTCGATGGTGGCGGTGCGCGGCACCGTGTCGGCATCGGCGCGGTGGGCCAGGACTCGCGTGTCGTCGCCCGCCAGGGCGGCGACGACTGCGTCGATGTAGTCGGCAAGGCTGCTCGGCATTGCTGCTGGTCCTCCTGATCGGGTGTGGGGGATTACAGGGTAGGGCGGTGGGCTGACACCGTCTGGTTGGTGGACTGCGGGCGAGAGGGCGGCGGCACGGGCCTGTTCGTGCCGCCCGGCATGGTGGAGGCGCCGGGGCGCTTGCCCACTGGTTGGGTGAGCGCGGCGGCCGCGCCCCGTGCGGCGGACCGCCGGGGTGTGTCCTGGTCGCGGCCGGAGGTGGCGTACGGGCCGGGCTCGGCGAGCCGCTGCCTGAGATCCCGCGCGGCGGCCGGCATCGGGGAGCCGTCGAGTTCGGCGCTGGCCTCGCCGCGCAGCACCGCATGGCGGGCCAGGCGCGGCAGCAGCGTCGGCTTGCCCGCCAGGGTGCGCGCCAGGTCCGCAGCCCGCTCCTCATCACGCAGATTGAGCCGCACGTCCAGGTGGTGGCCTTCGACGAGGCTCTGCGCTCGCAGCGCCCACCGCCCGTCGATTTGGGCGGCCTCGATGACCGTCAGCCCGCCGTGGTCGGTGAACTGGACCTTCGAGGCTGTCTCCCACTCGGTGTGGTCCTGTGCCGACCACGACCGTGCCACTGGTTCCGGCTCCTGGCCGCCTTCGGCCGCGTCCTGGTCGCGGTGCAGCGCGAGCGTGGCCTCCTCGGTGGCGTCCGCCGGGGCAAGGTCAATCCGCACGTCCACACCGGTGCTGGTCAGGGCGTGCGCGGCGGAGCGCAGCACATGCACGGTTCGAGGTGTGGCCAGCCGCCCGCGGCTGTTGTCGATGGCCCAGGCTCCTTGCGTGCCCGCCGGGGTGATCGCCGTTGGTTCCCACCGCCAATTGCCCACGGTGTGGCCCTGCAGGCGGGCCACGTGCAGCGCATCACGGATGGGATCGCCGGGCTGGGTGCCGAACAGCAACAGCCCGTGCTGCTGGGAGTGGTGCAGCACCAGCGTCCGACGCTGCCGCTGAGCAGCACCTCTCGTTGGCCCGCGTTCGGCCTGCTCGACTTCGGCCTCGACGCGGTCGGTCCGAGGGGCTGCAGGTACAGCACTCCGCTCGTACTCGCCGTCGGCCGCAGCGGTGCGGCTCGCGTGGACAAGCTCGGTGCGGCACAACTGCACGATCATGGCGAGGTCGCGCGCGATCGCCGCGTTCGCCGCCGCGCTGGCCTCGTGCGGAATGGTGATCTCGCGCGTGGAATGGTCGGTGCCCGCCGTGTCGTCACGGTGCTGGAACACCGAGTAGCCCGCGCTGACCAGCACGCTTGTGAGAGCGTTGTACACCGCCTGCTCGGAGCCCGCTGCGATGTTGAACCGGGTGACCGCCCATTCCACCGTATCGTCGTCCCTGCTGGGGAGTCCGTCGTTGAGGGCGTCCGGCGCGATGTGCACCGGGGGAAGATCGCCGAGGTCGATGGAATCGGGCACCGCGTCATCGAGTAGTTGACCGGTGTGGTGCCATGCCAACGCCTCCTCCAGACCCTCGACCGCCCACCGGAGCGGCTCGGTAGCGGCGCCGACGTCAATCACGCCTGGCTCAGGAAAGAGGCCCGTAACGGCTCCTTCTCGGACGACGACGGTGAAGCCCGCCTCGCGGGACAGCTCGACGAGCTGATCCCATCGATGCTGCAGCTCGGTATCGGTGAGCGCCACGAGATCAGCTTCATGCGCGCGCTCGGCCGCCGACTTCGGCCGTGGCTGCGCGTTGCGGGGCATGGTCATCGGTGGCGGCGGCGGTGGCGCGGGCCAGCGATCTGGCTCAACTGGGGCAGGTTCCGGGATCAGCGCCTGCTGCTCACCGACCTCGGCAGCCTGGTTGACATCGAGGGCTTCGGCGGTCGAATTCGCTTGCTCCACCTTCGTGGTGGTGTCTACGACCTCGGAGACATAGGACGACGCCGGGTCCGCGCTGGTCGGAGTGGGGTGAACACTGTGGGCGAGGTCGTGGATGATGGTCCGCCAGTCGCGACCCATCTCCAGCTCGGCGGTTTCGAGCCCGTCGAGCGCCTCCAGCATCCGCCGCGGATAGTTCCGGACTTGGGGATCATCTGGTACAAGAACGTCGACCTCTTCGCCGCCCACGTTGACGATGAACATGCGGGCCCTGGTGTAGCCGTGATCGTCGACCTCGGTCCAGCCGCGCGTCGTGAGATAGGTCGTGAGGCCCTGCGGTGTGATCGTCCGCAGCGCTTCTTCGAACTGGGCACGTGCGGCCTGCCGCAGGTCGGCGGCGCGCGCCCGCGCGGCGGCCATGTTCTCCTCGACGGTGTCCTTGCCCGCGGGGGCCCGCAGGCCCAGGCGGTCGAGTGCTTGCTGGAGGCTGGCGCGTTTGCGGGCGTCGCCGTCGTCGATCTCACCGAGCTGGACATCGACATCGACGGTGAACCCTCGGCTGCGCAGCTGTTCGGCGGTGGTGGCCAGGCATTCCAGGGTGGTGGCCGTGACCGGCCGGTCCCTGGTGCCCACGATGTACCAGGCGCCAGGGGTTTCGGTACCAGTGTGAATGTTGTCCGACCACCACCAGTTGCCGGGCCGCTGCCCGGAGCGCTTGATCTCTCGGAACACCTTGGACAAGGCGTCGCTGGGCTGGGTGCCATACAGCACTACCCCGGCGTCCTGCCGGTAGTGCAGCTGAAGGTGCCGCTCGGGCTGGGAGCCGTAGCCCTGGCGGCGCAGGTCGGACGCGGCGGCCGAGAAATCACCGCCGTGCTTGACCACCGCGTAGGCCCGCCACTTGGAGTAGGCGTGTTCGGAGTCGAACACCGTGGAGGTGGAGAAGACCCACAGGTAGTCGCCGTGGTCGCCGCCGGTGACCGCCGAGATCCCGCGGGTTTTTCCGGGCCGTCGCCAGTAGGTGGCGTTGCCCTGGGTGGAGACCGCAGTCCAGCCGTGCGGTTCGAGCACGTCGTGCCAGCTGCCGCGGACGTCGAAGTCCCGGCCCGGGGTGAGCTCGCCCTCTGCCGCGCTGGTCGGTGCGGGCGTGGGGATCGGTTCGGGGGCTGGCCTGCGGTCGAGTGCGCGCAGGCTGATGTGCAGCTGGTCTCGCTGCGCGGCGGTGATCACCGGCAGCGAGCCGGGGTGGCCAGTGACGATCTCCCATGCTTGGCCGCTGGCGTGCGTGCCGGGTGGGGATCCGGCGGCGACGACCATGCCGTGTTCACCGCGGGTTTCGGCCAGCACCCGCAGCGGGCGCCGACCGCCGGAGGCGACGGTGTCGCGTTCGGCGGCAGTGAGTTCGGTGTCGGTAGCCTCGCGGGCCGCCAGGCGCTGGTTACCCTCCACCCCGCCCTCGACCCGCACGAGCAGGTGGTAGCCCCCGGAGGGGGAGCGCACCACCAGACCCTGCTCGACCACCTGCCGATACAGCTCAGCCGAGCCGGCCAGCACCGACTCGCTCCACTGCTCGAACAGGCCCTCGGCGACCGCGCGGCCCTCGAATTCGATCATCTCCAGATCACCGGAGACCGCACCGCAGACCAGGCCGATGCCGTAGCGGTCCTGCTCACCGAACCAGCCGAGCAGTTCAGCGTCGGTCGGGCGGCGCTGCTGGAACTCGGTCCACGACTTCAACGCCGGCGCCTTGGACCCATCGGTGCACACCGGGATCACGCTGACCCCCGCCGCAGACCAGGCCCGCGCTGCCTGCAACGTCGAATCCCAGGACACTCCGCCTGTGGCTTGCGCGGCACTGCGCTCAACCACCTCGCCGTCGACCACAGCGGTACTGGCGGGGTCGTCGCGCTCCAGCTCAGCGTCGACGTCGCCCTGTACGGTCCGCGCGGATGTCGCGGCTCGTTCGGCCCGGGTGCGGCGGGCGATTGTGTCGGCGACTTTCTCCAGCCGGGTGACGGTGACGCCAGTTCCAGCGTCGTTCAGCATCTGCCCCAACGGGCTGCTGTGGGTCCGGGTGGTGTCCAGCCACTGGATGGCGCCGCGCAGCGCCTGCACGACCTCGTCAGGTCCGTTCTGCAGCGCGGCGGTGACCCCGTCGGTCACGAACATGGGATCCGGCTTGGCGTCGAGCAGGTGCTGCCGCACCAGCCGGAGCGCGATCGGGTTCGCCCGGCTGGACGTCTCGTCGGTGGGGATCCGCCACGCCAGGCTGCGCACGCGCTCCTTCCCGGAGGAATTGCGCTCCGTGGGGCGCAGCTCGTCCTGGCTGAGGAATGCGTTCTGCAGCTCAGCGACCATGCGTGCCGCCTGCAGCGACTCCGGTGTCGCCGAGGCCTCCCGCAGGCGCGACGACACAGCGCGAAGCCGCTTGATCACCAGCGGCGCCGCCGGGTCCAATGGCGACAGCTCGTCTACGGGTGGGGCCCAGGCCAGCTCCAGCACGTCCGCGACCTCGCTCAGGCGTACCGCCAGGTTGCGCGGACCCGCATCGGAGCGAAGTACTCCGGCAACGACCTCGTTCACCAAGGGCGGGGAGGTGGCGAATTCTAGGGCGAGTGCCAGAGCATGATCGATGTGCCGGCCGTAGCGCACGTCGGTGGACGCCAAGACCAGTCGGTCCGACAGAGGCGCGCGCCACAACGGCTGCAGACCGTACACCAGAGACGAAATCTGCCGCACTGCCACGTGGCGGCCCTGAGCGAGGTAGCCGGGCGCTCCTAGGGAGAGGAACGAGCTGGTCCACTGATCGCTGAGGGTAGCCAGCTCGGTGTAGCGCAGCAGCAGTACCTCCGCAGCGGCTTGCATGCTGACCTGGGTGCGTACGGATTCGTCCAGCGTGGCGGAGGTCTGGTAGCACACCAGCTCATCCGCCGAGGTGTACAGCGCGGTCATCCACCTGGCGCTTGCGGTGTCCTCCATCAGCCAGGTGTGCACCGTCCCGCCGACGGTTCCTTCTACCGTCGAGGACACCTCCTCGTCGCGCTCCAGCGCGATGCGAAGCAGCGCGCGTTCCGGATCCCCGGATGCCAGACGTGCCTCGCGGGCGATCCCCCGCGCGCGTTCGGCGGTTTCAGCCGGTTGCGTCGCCGCGATCGTGGCCGCCTCGTCAGACGTGTCAAGAACGTCGTCCTGCTGCTGCGTGATGGTCACGGCCTCGTGCGCGGCGGAGGTTTCGGGTGCGGCATGGTCGAGGTCGAGGATCCAGTCCAGCGACCCCAGCTCGGTGCGCAGTTTGCCGCGGGTGACGGTGACGTAGGACAGCCGCAGCTCGTCGGGGGCGGGCAGTTGCAGCTCGTCGTTTTCGTCGGTGGTCGGGGCCCGGAAGTCATCGGCGATGCGCACCGTGTCCCATTCGCGACCTTTGGCCTTGTGAGCAGTAGAGACCACCAGGTCCGGCCCCGGCTCGCCGTGCTCGTCGACCAGCTCGTCGACCATGTCGATCAGCCCGTCCGGGGTGTGCCGGTCCACGAGCCGGACGAACGTCAACAGCCAGGCGACATCGTGCTCGGTGGCGTACTCGCGCACCTGCTGCCAGTCGGCGAACCCGGACAGGTCCGGGTGCTTGGTGGGTTTCCCGCGCTGCAGGTCTCGGGCCGCGCGGGCGATCTCGCGGATCTGCCCGCCGCCGCCGGCCAGTGCGACGCGTTTGCCCGCGCTCAGCCCGTCGGCCACCGCGTTGATTGCGGCGATGTTGGTCCGGCACAGGATCGCATTCGGGTCCTCGACCGGCTCCAGCCGCGAGTCCAGCGCCGGGTTTCCCTCCAACCGCAGGTCGGCGCGCAGCAACGTCAGGAACCGGTTGCCGAGCGCGGCAACCTCCGGGCCGAACCGCCAGGACTGCGTCAGCGGCAGCACCTCGGTGGCCGGCCAGGTGCGCAGGGCATCGCGGGCGCCGCGGAAGCCGTAGATGGCCTGGTGGGAATCGCCGACGACTACGGTGGGCATGCCCTGCTGCTGTACCACGTGCTCCTGCACAGGGTTGATGTCCTGCGCCTCGTCGAAGAACAGCAGGTCAGCACGAATCTCCGGGTTCGAGAGCGCCCAGATCTTCTGATAATCGTCGTGGGAGAACGCCAGCAGCCGCCCGTTAGGGGAGGCGATGTCCTCCCACGCGTTGCGGGCGTAGTCCAGCACGATCTGCCCCGGCCCCTTGGGCACCCGCAGCGAGGATGCCAAGTGCGTGGTGGTGATCTGCCGGTCGGCGCTGTCGCGGTAGGCCTTGAGGGTGTGCAGCACCAGCGCCCCCAGCCGCTCGGGCTCCAACAGCTCATCGTCGCCGTAGGGCACCGGATCAGTGACCCCGAGCGCGGCCGCCACATCCCGCGGCCACCGAGCCCCCTCACCGCGGTTCATCCGGGCGATCTTGTCTCCGAACGGGCCGTTGGCCAGCTGCCGTCGTGCCAGGGCATGCATCGTCACGGCCGTGACGTTGCGTGGCATCTTCTCCCGGGCCTCTGCGGCGATCGTGGCGTTGAAGCAGATGTAGGTGATCCGCTTCGTCGGGTGGGCTTCGGCCATCATCCGCAGCGTCGTGGTCTTACCGGTCCCGGCCAGTGCCTTGACCGCCACGCTGGCGGAGGCCGGATCCGGCGAAGCTACGGCACGCTCGACCGCGTCGAGGATCTCCTGCTGCTGCGCCGTCGGCGGGAACGTCATCTCCGACGGCGCCGACGCTGCCTGCTGCGCGGCGTTGACCTCGGCCACCATCGACCGCACTGCCACTTCCGCCGCGTCCCGGTCCCTCACCCGGCCGTAGTACTCCCACCGCTGGTCTTCCGGTCGCCAGCGGAACTTGTGGTCCTTGAGCACCTTGCGGACCCGGGGCGGATCCCGCCGCGGATCGGTCCCCGAAACCACCAGCAACCGACCCCACCGCTGCACGGTGATTCCCGCCGAATCCTCGCCAGCGTCAACCTCGAAGGCCCAACCGGCCTCCAACGTCGCCTCCTCCGCGGCTGGTTCAGTGACGGGGGCCTCGGCGTTCGTCGAGTCCTGGGCGGTGGCTTCCGTGTCCTTGTCCGTGTGCTCGGCACTGCTGGTCGCCTCACTGCCAAGCGGCTGACCTGCTGTTACAGCACTGCTCTGCTTAGCATCGGCATCCTGGTCAACGGCGTCAACGGCGTCAACGGCGGCGGGTTCGGCGGGGGCGCGTCGGATCTCGTCGATCCTGCGCATCGCTTGCTGTCGCAGCGCAGCGGCCCGTGCTGCAGGAATCTCTTCGATGGCGGGTTCGCGGTCCAGAAGGTCGTCGGGGGGCGAGTCGAGCCGGGCATGCTCGTCGTACTGGTCCGCTTGGTCTAGGAGAGCGGAGACGTCAACGGGCAGAAGACCTGCCTGCGCGGCGTGGTCGGTCTCGGTCTCGGCCTTCCTGATCAGGGCAGTCCGGTTCTGGTTCGCGAAGCGTGACAGCTCGTCGGCGGCCGCCAGTTCGGCCTCGGGGGACCAGGCCGGATCGGTGATGACCGTGCGCGCCGTATGGTCGATCGAGGGGGCGCCCGTGCCGGGCGCCCGCCGCCACACGTAGCCGTCCCTCCATAGCTGTTCGGCGACCCACCGTGCCTCCGCTTCGAGCAGCTGTCGATCGTCCTCACCCTTGGATTCCACGTCCGGTGAGATGTTCTCGACCTTGGCGGGCGAGGCGTCGGCCTCCAGCTCCTTTTCCCCGGCTGGGGCGTCCAGGTCGATCCCAAGCTCGTCGAGGCGCTGCAACGCCTGGGCACGCAGTGCGTCGGCCGCAGAGGCCAGGGAATCCGCAGGTGAAGGGGCGTTGTCCAGGAGGTTGTCGGGGCGGGGGTCCCGAAAGGCCGCGGTGTCGAGGCGGTCGGCGCGGTGGGCAAGGTCGTCGACCTCTGAGGGCAGCAGCCCGGCGGTGCGGGCGCGGTCGACGGCGGCGTCCAGCCGGTGCTCGGCGTCTTCCCGTGTCCTGACCACGGCGTCCTTGAGCTCGTGGGCCGCCTGGCCCTCAGCTTCAGGTGACCAGGTGGGGTCGGTGGTGATCACACGCGCGTCGTGATCGACCGTGCCGTCCCCGCTGCCGGGTACCCGCCGCCACACATAGCCCTGGACCCACAGCTCTTGGGCGAAATCCAGCGCCTCTTCCTGCGGCAGCTGCTCCCGCTCCTCACCGGCAGGAGCCGAAACTCTCGAATCCAGGACATCACGGGTGTTCTGGCCAGTGCTGTCGGCAAGGCCCAGCGCCATCTCCGGCTCTACGGGAGGCGTTGGTTCCGGCGGCGTGGCGACTGCGGGGTCCGTGCTGGGCTCGGCGGCCGCGGGGCCGCGCTCCATAGCGGGCACCATCTCCACGGTGCGCACATCGGCGTCGGCGAACAGCCCACGATCGAGCAGGCGCTGCGCGCCCTGCTCCAGCGAGGCATCCAGGTAGATGTCCAGGACCGGTTCGATGTGGTAGCTCCTGCTCAGCCGGACGAGCAGGTCACGGGTCCGCGACAGCAGGTCCTCGGTGTGCGGCTGGCCCTGGCTGCCCACCGCCCGCCATGTCCCGGTCTCGATCTTCTCCCACTTGCCGACCCGGTTTTCGAAGTGTTTGTAGTCCCGGAACATCGAGCGTGGGTGGTCATGACTCTCGACCAGGCCGAGCATCATCAGCCCGTGCTCACGGGACAGGTGCAGCATCCGGCGGCCGCGCTTGGTCTGCGGCACCGGCACCGGACGTGCGGGCACCAGCTCACCGCTCACCGCCAGGCCGGCGGCCTGCTGCGGCTGATCGCCCACGCGATCCGCCTCGTCAGAGGCGGCTTGGGCAGCAGGGGTGGCCGTGGCCTCCGGAGCGCCGTCGTGGATTCCGAGTTCGCCGAGTCGACGCAGGATGGTCCGCCTCAGCGCGTCAGCCTGCCGCGCCGGATGGTCTTCCAGGTCGTGCTCGCGTTCCATCAGGTCCTCGGGGATCCCGAGGTAGTCGGCTCGGTAGTTCAGCCAGAATGCTTGGTAGTCGTAGTCGGCGATGTCCTTCGGCAACTCGCCGAGGGCCTGGGCATGATCGACGGCAGCGTTTGCTTGGGCGCCGAGCGCGACCCGCGCCTGGTAAACCTCAAAACTCAGGGCGTCAGCTTCCTGCACCTCGTCCGGGAGCGCGTGGGTTGAGTCGGTGGTGACTGCACGCACGTCATGATCGACCGCGCCGTCGCCACTGCCAGGCTCCCTGCGCCACACGTAGCCCTCTCGCCACAGCTCCTCCGCGATTCTGCGTGCTTCGGTACGAGCCAATTCGTCGTCCGAGGCGTCGTCGGGGCGTTCGGTGTGGGCCTGGATATCAAGAGCCAGCGCCAGAGGCTCTTCGGCCTTCGCGCCCTCACCGGGGTCGGGAGCCTCGTCGACCGGCGCCGCCTGGGTTGAGAGGATGCGGGAGTCCTTCCGGGCATCACGGTCCCGGTCAGTGCTGGCTTCTTCGTCGTGGACGGGCTGCTGCTGGTCCGGTTCAGCTGCCGTCGCGGCCGGAGCGTTGTCAGCTCCAGCGACTGCTGCGGTGTCGGTGGCCGCGGTTTCGGTGGCCGGGGGCGTGCTGGCGGGCACGGTCTCGCCGTCGACCACCATGGGCGGCAGGCTCTGCGTCAGGCCCGGGATCTCCGACACGTCCGGGACCTCGTGCAACAGTTCCACCTCGGGTCCGGCAGGAGCCGAGCGGTTCTCGGTGGTCTGCTGCTGGGCAGCGGTCGCGGACTGGGGTTGGCCTCCGCTGAGATACTCGGCGAAGGCGCGGGCATCGTCGGCGTCCAGCTCCAGTTCTTCGTCCTGATCCACGGTCTGCAGGTCGACATCGTGGGGAAGGTGCCGATCGGCGACGAAGAGCTGCACGTCGCCCCCCAGCAGCCCTGCCATCGCTCCGGCGTCCTGTATGACCAGGTCCGCCACATCATTGGGGTCATACGCCTGCTCGTCCGCAGCGTCCGCAGGCTGGTTGTCCGTGGCGGGGGTCGGCTCGGTGTCGCCGTTTTCCATCTGGGATTCGATCGAGGCCACTCGCTCGCGGGCGGACTGCAGCTCAGCGGCGTGTGGGAACGGCTTGCCAAGCTGCGCCTGGCCCTGCTCGATCTGGCGTTCCAGGGCATCGTGGTCGGCCTGCAGATCAGCGACGCGGTCGGCGGCCTGGTCGACGGCGTCGCTGATGGCTTTGGTGATCCGCCAGTACTGGTTGGCGTGGCTGACCCATTCCGGGCGAAGCGCGACGGTGCCCAGCCCACCACTGCTGAGGTCGGCATTGAGGTGCCACGCACCCAGCACCTGGCGGGCGCGAATGGTGACGGGGATGCCCTGGTAGGAGATGCGGTCATGGCCGCGGCTGCTGCGGCCGACCATCGACGCAGTGAGCAGCTCACCAAGCACACCGTTGACCTTGTCCTCGTCCAGTGGCTGCCCGCGGCGCTGCCAGCCACTGGAGTCGGTTCTGCGCGCCAGCTGGTGCGCGGTGGTCATCTTCTGGCGCAGGACACGCTGCCCGTACCGCCAGTTCTCGATGTCCTGGTCCAAGGCGCGCTGGGTGCGGGCGTGGCTGGTGGCCAGCCGCTGCAGCCGGGTGACCTCCTGTTTGACCTCGGCCTGCTCCAGCAACAGCGGGTTGCCGGAGGCCAGGGCTTTGGCCTCGTGCATCTGCAGCACGGTCTCGTCGAGGTCGATGTCGATGTCCTCGCGAGACGGCGAGCCGCTGAAAAGCTGCGCGATGAACCACGCTTTGCGCTCCAACGTTTGCCACATGAACGCGTCGAACGATCTCTCGGTGATGTACTTGTAGATCTCCACCGGCTCACCGAGGTCGAGCATCATGTTGCCCACCCGCAGGCCGCGGCCGTCGCGCTGGGCGACGTCGGCCGGTCGCCACGGGGCGTCGATGTGGTGCAGGGCCACGATCAGATCCTGCACGTTGGTTCCGACACCCATTTTGTCGGTGCTGCCCAGCAGCACGGCGACGTCGCCGGAACGGCATTGGGCGAACAGTGTGGCTTTCTGGGCGGTGGTGTTCGCCTCGTGGATGAACCGGACTTTGTGCGCTGGTACGCCCGCGTTGATCAGACCGTCGCGGATCTTGCCGTAGACCTGGTCGCCGTGATCGTTGCTGGGCGTGCCCTGATCCAGAAAGCCCAGCTGGAGACTGCCGACGCGCCCGTCGGGCCACTGGCGGTCCTGGGTGCGTTCGTAGATGCCGGACATGGTGGCCACGACCCGCTCCACCTTGCCGGGCTCGGGGTCAATGAGCCCGACCAGCTCCGGATCCAGCGCGGCTTTACGGCCATCGCTGCAGATCTTGAGCATGTTGTCGACATACGGCGGGGTCGTCGCCAGCGAGTCGATGCGCCCGGTGATGTCCTCGATGTAGTCACGCTGCACGGCCGTGGGTGGGATCAGGACGTTCTCGAAGCGGCCGGCGGGACGTTTGAGCCCCAGCTTCTTGGCGTCGCGCACGTCGGCGATCGCGTTGTAGGCGCCCATCAGCTCGGGCGGGTTGCGGAACCCGACCGGCCGGTCCTTGAGCCGGAAGCTCACCCCGTCGGTGCCGACCTCCAGCCGCGAATCGATGCGAATGAAGGTGTTGAGCCACAGGTCGAAGTTCGCCACGCCCATCTGCTTGAGCCGCTCGGGCTGCAAGTAGTGCTGCATGACGTAGATCTCGACGGGGTTGTTGCTCAGCGGGGTGCCGGTGAAAAAAGTCGCGACCCGACCGGTGGGGTTGGTGCGCCGCAGATAGGCCAGCTTGTTGTCCAGGTCGGTGGCCCGGTTGGAGCCCTTGGGCAACGAGATCTCGGGGTTGTTGGCGCGCAAGTGGAGGTTTTTGAAGTAATGCGCCTCATCAACCAACAAATAGTCGCAGCCGAGCATCTCGAAGGTCACCGCACCGTCATCAGCGCGATGGGCTCCCAAGCCCGCCTTGAGGGTGACCTGCTCGCGTTTGAGTGCCTTGGCCAGCGCCTTGGTGCGCCGCGATTTCGGGTTGGGGTTGCATCGCAGCGCGTCTTCCAGCTCACTGGTGTGCTCGGCGAGGTAGGTCGCCTGGGTGCCCGGTGTCACCGGCAACGACTCGAACGCCGAGTGGGTCATCACCACCGCGTCCCAGTCCCCGGTGGCGCAGCGCGCGGCGAACAGCTTGCGCTGATACAGATTGGTCCGCTTGCCGAGCTGCCGTTCGTCGGCCATGAGGATCTTCGCGCCGGGGAACAGGCGCTTGCCGTCGCGGACGATCTGCTCCAGCAGATGGTTGGGCACCACGAACAGTGGTTTGCGCGCCAAGCCCAGCTCCCGCAGCTTGAGCGCCGACATGAACATCGTGGCGGTCTTCCCGCCGCCCACGTCGTGCCCGCACAGCTGGCTGGGGTTGGACAGGATGCGGTGCACCATCTCCCGCTGATGCGCATACGGGTCGAAGCCCGGGTCCAGGCCGGGGAACGTCAGGTGCGCGCCCTCGTAGGAGCGGTTGATGAAGCTGTTGAATTGGCGGTTGTACACCCCGCAGAGCCGGTCAGCGCGCTGCGGGTCCTCCCACGCCCAGTCCGCGAAGCGGGCCCGCAGCTCCTGCTGCTTGGTCACCGCGGCCTGCGTCTCGGCAGGGTTGGTGATCTTCTTGTCGTCGGCGGTGGTGTCCTTGATCTTCGGCGTGCGGCCGGTCAGCGCCAGCTCGACCAGCTGCACGCCGTTGATGCGGGAGGTGCCCCACTCCCGCGCGGCTGCGACGCTGAGGTCGCTGCGCTGGGTGAGGTTCCACTGGCTCACCTGCGGCTCGAACTCGATGTCCACCCGCATTTTGAGGACCTCCCGGACGAACTCCTCGACCACATCCGGCGGGATCCACACCGCCCCGAGCGAGGCGGTGATCTCCTCCGGTGTCAGCGGTGTCGGCTGCACCCCTTCCAGCGCCGTGACGTTGCGCTGGTAACGCTCCGGGTCCGCGTCGTGCGCGGACCGGGCCAGCTCCAGCTTGCTGACCACGTCCCCGGCCAGGTACTCCTCCCGCTGCTGCCAGGCCAGGGCAGCCGGGTCGAAGAAGATCAACTCACCCAGTGCCTCCGGCACTGCGTGAGGCGCGGTGTCCAACAGCTCGCCGATCCGATCCAGATCCACCCGGCCGGTCTCATCGAGGCTGATGGTCAGCGCGTGCTCCGGGTTCTCCGCCCGCTCCAGCCGGGGGCGAGGCCGATTGACGCGCCGGTGGAAGATCGCCGCCTTTTTCCCGGTGTTACTGGCGTCGTCGAAGTCCTCAAGGGACAACACCAGCGGGTAGTCCGGATCCGCGGCGAACCCGCCCATCGACGGCCGCCGTCGGGTGACCTTCGGCAGGCCGGTCTGTTCGTCGGCGCTGTCGGAGTTGTCCGCCCCCGGCTTCGGGGTCTCGGTGGCCACGGTGATCGTGGCGCGGTTGATGAACCCGAACTCGCCCTGGTAGGCGTCGTAGCGGGTGTTGAGGCGCTCCCGCAGCGGCTCCAGCGCGTCATCGGGCAGGGAATGGTCGGCCTCGGCCTCCAGCAGCTCGGCCGCGGCGTCGCGCACCCGCACCAGGGCGGTCAGCTCCCGCAGCGCCTTGCCGGTCATCGGTCCTTTGTCGACCCGGACCTCAGCCACCTCGCCCGGATCCTCACCGCGCTGCTTCGCGGCGGCCCGCGCCTTGTCGGTGGCCTGTTTGCTGGCTTTGCGGTCCTGCACCATCACCGGCGCCAGCACCCCGCCAGTCACCTGGAACGCCCTGCCGTCGCGGATGTGGAACGAGCCCTCCTTGCGGCCCTCGGCGTCCGCCAGCGGCACATCGGGCACCTGGGCGGCCTGGTCGCGCCGCACCGCCGCGAACACCCGGTCCTGCGCCCGCGCGCTGGCCACGATCTCGCCTGCGGCCCGCTCGAACGCCTCCACCAGCTCCGCGCCCTGCGGGCCGACCACGCGCATCGTCCGCCCATATGCCTGCGCGTTCTGCGGCACCATCTCGCCCAGCACCCACTCCGGGTGCTGGTGGAACACGGCGTTGACGTGCGCACCGTCCAGCGCCGGGTGCGGCACGCTGCGCACCCAGGCCGGCGCATCCTCCAGCAACTCCGGTGCCTGCTCGCCCGGGAGCCGCTTGCGCAGCACCAGCACATCCACCGGCACCTCCGTGCCGCCCTCGGACAACGCGCCGCTGGGCAACCGGAGAGCCCCCAGCAAATCCGCCTGCTTGGCGATCGCCAGCCGCGCCAGCGGGGTCTTGCCATCCAGCGTGAAACACGTGGTGACCAGCACCGCCACACCGCCCGGCGCCAGTGCGTCCACCGCACGCCAGATCGCATAGTTGTGCAGGTTGGCGGTGACCGACTCCGGAACCTCCGGGTTGACCTCATGCACCGCGACGTCCTCGAATGGCACGTTGCCCAAAACCGCCTCCGCCAGCGGCAGCGACGTCTCCTCCAACGCCGACGCCCGAATCGTCGCCTCCGGGTGCAACAACGAGGCGATCCGCGCGGTCGAAGGATCCTTCTCCACCCCGACCCAGGCGATCTCGCTTCGCAGATCCGCCGGGGTACGGTCCAGGAACATGCCCGTGCCGCAACCCGGCTCCAGCACCGTGCCACCGGAAAACCCCAGGTCCCGCAACAACTGGTGCATCCGGTCGGCGACCAAAGGCGGGGTGTAGAACGCGTTCGGGGTCGCGAAGAATCCCTCCCCGTATTCCTCCGGCGACAGCAACGCCAGCAGCTGGCCCTGCATCTGCGCCCACGCCCCCTCCGGTTCCGGCCCCAGCGCCTTCGCCAGCGGGCCCCACCCCGAGAACCCCCGCAACACCTGCAAGTCAGCGTCGGAGGCGTCCACACCCGGCTTCACCAACCGCTGAGCGGCCTCCAGCGCCGCGATCGACGCCCGCGCCCGCCCGATCTCCCCAACACCCCAGTCCGCCGACGGCAGATCAGATGATTCGGTGGCCACCAGCACCCCCAGGTCAGCGGAAAACAGCTCTGCCCACCACCGTGATCACCACCTGGCCCACCAGCACCGAATTGACCAGTTGACCTCTCAGTCAATCGGCATACGACTTACCGAAGCGAGAAACCGGGTGTTCGAGCGCTGCAGCGGGGCGGCACGACCTCGGTGTCGAGGGCAACGGCTGGCGCGAGGACCGCACCCGCCTGGATATCGAGGCCGACTTCCCGACCGGCGAATACGAGCCCCGCCGCCGCTGACTCCCGATTACTACGAAGACATACCGGGGCCCTTAGCCGAAGAGGGCGTGCCGATGGCCTCGGCCGTCGGCACGCCGGCCGGCGGCGCCGGTTCGGCCTTGGCGGGGACCGGGCGGAGATGTTGCCCGGTGCTGGCCGCATCAATCACTGCATCACTGTGCATGGGTGGTGTAGGAGTCGGCCGCTTCGCCGGCCACGCCGAGGACGGCCACGCGCACGGCGGTGCCGGGCTCGATGCCGTAGTCGGCGGCGCGGACCAGGAACCCGCAGCTGCACACCACGTCGAGTGCGTCGGCGACGTCGGTGTGGCGGCCGATTTCACGCCAGCCGCCGCTGTCGGTGGCTCGCACGCTGACCGTAACCGTGCCGGGTTCGAATACCTCGACGTCCACTAGATCCTCCAATGTCAGATAACACGCATTAGGAGTGCCGCTGCTGGGGGCGTCGTCCCAGGAACGAACGGCATGGGACACCGCGGCCGTCGGCGCGGCCTGGACGTCCTCGGGCACGAACCCCAACCAGGGCAGCGCGCACAATTGCACGGCAAGCCCAAGCTTCGCCGGGGTGCCCCGCGCGGACTTGTTGACCCAGGCCACGTCCTCTGGGGTCAGCGTGAAGTACTGGACCAGCTCGTCACGGCTGACCTCGACCGGCCACGACTCCACATCCCCAGACGATCACCCGGCATGATCACCGGGACCACATAACAGCAGGTCGGAACCTAAAACGTTGTCTGCGGCGCGAAAGCTACCGGAACGCCGTAACGGGATGGGCCGAGCCGTTTTAGCGGCTCTACGGCGGCGCTCCGGAAGGAGCCGTGCGTTGGTCGGCCCGACGCGAAATGATCAGTGCATGGATCCGTGGGTATCGAACCTCATGCGATTGTTCGTCCGCCCCCGTCGAGGCTCTCCACAGCCACGAAGTCGATCGCAGTTTCAGCGGCTGCACCCGTTGGCCACCGGCCCGATTGGTCTCGGCGACGTCCGCACGGCCAAGCCGAACGTGGTGCGGGACCACCTGCGGCGAACACGACAGGAGTTCATCTGGGCCTGTGACGACCTGACCGACCTCGACGTCACGGTCGACCGGCAGTTCGCCACGCCGGCAGCGTTAGTTGAGGCCGCGTTCGCTGACGTCGCGATGCGCGAGCATTACCACGTCAAGCGAGACGGGGTTCCGTCCGTGATGCTGCTGCTCCTGGAGCCGACGTTTAACAAGATCGCCACCGTCACCAAATTCCGCTACCTAGCCAAACACGGCGACGACTCCAACACTTCAGTCCTGGTTGTTTGCAGCTGGCTACGTCCCACCTGAAGAGATCGGGACCACAGAGATGATCCTGACCCTGGCCAAGCACCCTGACAGCGCCGCGGCCTACGCCGCGCTGAAGAAACTGCGCTGGCGGCCCACTACGAAGAAGTGCTGGGCACAGGTTGTTGAGCCGGTCGGGGTCGCGGTGTTCGTCGACGAGGACAGCTTCGTAGACGTCGGGGTTCCACCCGGCATGCAAGGGCGGTGTCGAGAGCTGGTGCAGGGCACCGGGTTCGAGGGCGTCGACCTCGACTTGGACACGCCCCTGAGCCCTCCCCGCGTTGGTCATGGCGGGTTCCTGCTGTGAACAAGTCGACCGCTACGTTCACCAACCACAACCACAACGACGAGGAATTGGCATGACTGGCCTCGACGAGGCAGACCTCGAACGCCGAGCCCTCAAGGCGTATACCCGCAGCCCGCACGAAACGGCAACGAAGGAGAAGCGACAGCATGAGCTGGATTCAGGTGCAACCGAGTGCGCCGCTGACCTGGAAAGCGATCCGCTGGACCGGGGCCAACCTGGACGACGTTCGCGAAGTGCTGGGCGGTTCCGTCTCCGAGGAGTACGGGGCCATCGGCGGTCTGTCGAACGGGAAGGCCCAGCCTGGCGACTGGATCATCTGGCCACCGCTCGGCATGCAGCAGCCGCCGTTCAGCGTTCGCCATGAGCAGTTTGTTACGGACTGGCAGCAGGACGAATGGACGCCCGAAGAGTGGGAGCTTGCCCGATCAGTGATCGCCAACGATCGCATGAAGGAAGCGCAATGGCGGGCCATGGAGGAGAAGTTCCCGGAATTGCGCGACTAATCCCATCACCACCCCACACAGTTGGGTGACATTCGGTGAGGCAGACTTACACCGTTTGTGATCACGCTTGGGAGGGGCGGGGTTTCGGTGCCAGAGCAACCGCACAGCGGAGGGTTCGCCGACCAGCTCGGCACCGTGATCTCCACGATCTCGTCCCCGCCGACATGGTGGCTGCTGCTGATCACCGGCCTGCTGGCGGTGTTCATCCGGTTCGCTGGCCGGTGGTTCTGGCAGGCGAACGTGCTGACCACCATCGTGCACGAGGCCGCGCACGCGTTGGTGTCGCTGCTGTGCGGCGGTGGTGTCCGCCAGATCATGATCACCTCGCCGGATTCCGGCGTGTGCATGTACCGCTGGATGGTGACCCGGGGCGAGGCTATGGTCCGGTCGTTCGCGGGCTACGCGATGCCCGCGCTGGCCGGGTTGGGGTGCGCGGCGCTGTTATCGAACGGCTACGCCTCGTGGGTGCTGTTCGCGGGGGCCCTGGTGATGCTCGCCGTGCTGCTGGTGGTTCGCGACGGCGTGAGCTTGCTGGTGGTGCTCATCGTCGGCGCCTTGTTCGCCACCGTGCTGTGGTGGGGGCCGTTGTGGCTGCACCTCGGCTTGGCGAGCTTGGTGATGTGGCTGCTGCTCATCGGCGAGATCCCGGGCGTGTGGGACCTGGTCAGGGACAGGTTCAGCTCCGAGGTGGCGTTCGAAACTGACGACGCCTGGTCGTTGTACTGCAACACCGGGCTTCCGGCGCCGGTGTGGTTCGCCGCCTGGTACGGCGTGATCGGCTGGTGCTGCTGGGAAGCGTTCTGGCTGCTCTGGCCGGTCGCGTAACCGGGCGCGTAACCGGGCGCGGGCCGCGCTGATCGCTCGGCGCAGCACGATCTGAAATCCACCACCAGGCGGCCGTTCGCGGGCTGTTCCCAGCGGCGATCAACGCAGCTGGTGAGCGTGTCACTTCATGCGACACTCACGGCGTGCCACGCCTGATCAGCTTCCCGTTTCGTTCGGATTGCACCGGATCGGCGTAGTGGGCGGGCTGAATGACGGGCTGGTCGACGTCGCGGTGGCCGACCGTCACGGCCACGCCCTCGGCGCGCAGCTCCGCGGCGATCTCCTCGGCCAACGCGACCGACCTTTTCCGGACTAAGAAACCCCAGGTCACCGTTCGGCCGCCTTCAGGACGCGGGGGAGGTGGATGTGCTGGTGCTCGATCTCGACGTGGTAGCCGAGTCGGCGGAGTTCGCGGGCACTGAGCTCGACCAGGGAGCCTGCGCGGTGCTTGCCGCCAGCGCATCCGATGGCGATGCTGCGGGGTCCGCATCGCTCGACGTAGTCGATCAGGTTGTCGAGCAGGTCGCGGGCGCCGCGTGTGTTCGCGACGACCTCCTGGACGCGCGGGTCGCGACCGTCGAGGTCGAGGATCCCGGCGGCCGCGGCGGGATCGCGCAGCCGGTCGCGAACGTCTTCGATGCGGTCGGCTTGCGGCGGTGGTCCGCCGTGGAGGTGCAGATAGCCGAAGGAGATCAGTCGGACGGTGTGCATGAGCTGGTTTCCTTTCCTAGCAAGGGTTTTGAGTGGGTCGGTTCGGTGATGATCGGCAGCCTCCGTGCACCGGCCCGGCGTGTCGGCCGTTAGTCCGGTCAATAGGTCGGTGGCGGCCGCCGATTCCGCGCGCCGGGCGTGGCCAGCACGTGGTCACGCACCCGCGCGTCCAAGCCGGTCAGGTACCGCATGGCCGGGTCGCGGTGCGGGTTACGCAGATGCCGGCGCGCGTCGAGCGTGATGTCCGCGTCCGGCGCGGGCGCGGGAATGCTTGGCGGCGCCCGCCCAGCGCGGAAGACTTCAGGGGTTGGTCAGGCGGTTGTGCTTCGGGTGACGGATCCGTTTTGTTGACCGGTGCGCCGGATCTCGTGGATCAATTCCTCATCCCATCGTCATCCCTCCGCTCGTTGCGAGGCGATCCACTGGAGCCGCTGGTGGACATCGGCCTTGGTCGAGCCGTCCCAGCCCGCACGGATGTCGTCGGCTGGTACTTGCGGCACGCGCTTGAACAGCGGCACCAGGTCGTCGGGGTGCAGGTGGTAGCTCAGCTGCCCGGCCGGGCTGGCGATGTAGAGCATCGGCATCTCGGGCTCGTTCGGGTCGTTGTAGGAGATCACCGACGGCCACAGTCCGGTCAGCGCAGCGAGCAGGTGCGCCCGTTCGCGGTAGAGGCAGCGCACCTGCTCGGTGTCGGCCGAAAGGTCAGTTCCCATCACGTCCTCTTCTTGTTGGGGAGTCCAGCAGCACACCGGTTTGGCAGCAGTTGCACCAACCTTCGCCGTCCCAGCCCAGCGGGTTGAGCACGTAGCTGCGCTGCCAGAACGGTCCCTTGCGGTGCCGCTGGTCGTGGTCGGCCCACGTCAGGTTCCACGGGCCGTGAACAATCCCGGTCGCCGTCACCGTCATTCGTCTTCCTCGAACCCGGCCAGCGCGTCCTCGCCGTAGATCTCGACGAACTGCCGGCGCACGTTGTCCTTAATGGCCGCCGTGTCCTGCACCTGCCGGACCAACTCGGGGTCTGCGCGCTCGAATGGATTGCTCATCTGTCCTCCTGTTCGTACTGGTAGTTGCTGTGATGGCTCATCAGCCCCGCCATCCGGTACGCCGGGGAGTTGTCGAGCTTCCGCTTCCCGTGGTGGTACAGCTCTGTCGTGCGCGGATCGCGGTGCCCAACGAGGTACTGCACCTCGTGCAGCGGCACACCGGCGTCCAGCAGTGCCGTGATGACGCTGTGCCGGGTGGAGTGGCTGGTCAGCCTCTCGAACGATTCGAGTCCGGCTTTCCGCGCGTACCGGCGGACCATCTCGATCAGGTCCTTGTGCTGGATGGCCTTGTCGCCGCCCTTGCCACGGTACGGAGCGGACACGAAGATCCGGCCTTCCAGCTCGTTGACCGGTAAGCCGTATCGTTGTGCCCGTAGTTCGAGGTAGCGGTCTAGACGCACGCTGACCAGCGGCGGAATCACGACTTCGAGGATCGTCCCGCCCTTGTTGCGGAGGCCGAACACGTGGTGCCCGCCCTTGCGGTAGAGCTGATCGAGCGTGCCATCCAGCACCGGCGCCGACCGTATACCGGTGGCGAGCATCAAGTTCAGCTCCGAGGCGTTGCGGCCCGCGGTCTCGGTGCCCACCTCGTCGGCGTAGCGGTTGGCGTAGTCGAGCAGCTGCCCGATCTCCTCCGGCGACATGAACGCCGTGTTCGACGTTTCACGCTTGGCCTCCTTGCGGCCGATCGCCCCGACTGGGTCGTTCTCCGTGGCTTTGTTCGTGCGCATGTAGCCGTACCAGGACCGCACAGCGGACTGCCGGGCGTTCCAGGTCGATGGTGAGATCTCCCCGAGCGTCATGAGCCAGTCGTCGACGTCGGCCCGGCGAGCTTCGAACGGGTGCACACCCTGATCACGGCAGTAGCTCAACCACGACGTCAGCGCGAACTCATACGACTTGCGCGTGTGCTTGCTGTCGCGCTCCAACATCTCTAACCACAGATCGGTCAACCCACGCGGGTTGTACCGATCATCGCCATTACGCGTGGCAAGAGTCTTGCGTTTTCTGGCCAACTTGATCACGTTGCCCATGAACACCCCCCTTCTTCTGTGAACCCAAGATAATCGGGATTATTTGGGGTTCGATCAGGTTACCAGAGTGACGCACGTCTTGCGCAATAGTTTTCTGTTGCGCAAGTTGCGCAGGTGGTATGGTGTGGATATGAGCGAGTTGAACGAGAAGGATGATGTTGCCTGGAAGTTGGCCCTGTCGAAGTTCGCGACCAAGCGGAGCGAGGTGAAGATTCACGTCCTCTTGGGCGGCGTGGTCCACTTGTTCGACCGCGGCGAGCACGTCATGTCGATCACGCCGAAGGACTTCGGTGTGGAGTACGAAGGACGGCGCAGCAAGGAGATCGAGGCCTTCGAGGCGTTCAAGGCCGCGCGGAACGCGAGTGTCGTGGACGAGCCACAGGCAGGTGACGGGATGATCGCCCCATGACGACCGACGACGAAGCGCTGCCCATACCCAACCAGGCCGCCGAGGAGGACCAGGTGACAAGCCAGACAATCGCGGACATCACTGCGAGAGCTCACGAACTTTACAACGAAACCGCTAGCCGTCTCGCGGCACTTCGGGCCGAGCACCCCGACGTGCTCGGCAACCACGACGAAGACGACGACGAGGACCAGCGCGCGCAGGCCAACTTCGGCAGCTAGCCGAGTTTCAGCTCGCTGCCGCGCAGTTCGAAGATGCTGCCTCGATCTACGAGATCCTGGAGCCCATCGACAAGTACACACGCAAGCCGACGATCCGGTCAGGCTGATGTTGGAACAGATCACCGAGTCGCTGTACTCGGCACGCAGCGCCGGACGGCCGCGCAGGACGTACCAGACCCGCTGCCACCGCAGAACTGAAACTCCGACGCGAAAGGGGTGAGCCTGATGTGCCATCGGGCTCACCCCTTTCGCCGTTTCCAGACCACCGCCTTCTGACCTTCTGACCAGAGATGCGGGCACTGTGAGCCCAAAAGCCGCCATGAGCTCGGCCCCGGGTTTGACTTTCTGAGGCTCGGCGGGGGGTGGCGTGGGTGTGTGGCCTACGGTGACGATTACGTCAACCTGAGCGCTTGCTAGGCGATTGCCTGAGCCGCATCGGTGACACGCCGTGGTTGCCCACTGATCTACCCCTGAGCATGTTTCCGCTGGTCAAGCAAATCCGCCCAGAATTCCGCCGATACTGCGGCAACCCCGATGGGTGCCCCGCCCGGACCTCGAACACCACGTGCTGGATTGCATGTGGCCGGGACCACCGCCGCGCAATCGAATGACCAGCCTCATCTCGGCGGGCCTTCTGCCGACCCTCACCACTGTGGACAAAAGTCAGCGTCGATCCCGCGAAAGATCGGCGCGCCTCCCGCGAATCGCCTAGGTGATTCGCTAGCTTCCGGTCCCATGGAGCGCAGGAAGTCAGGTCGCCGGTCGAAAGGTGACCGACGCCAGGTGAACACACTCCAGCCTCGTGTGCTCGCTGAGGCAGCCGCGGCTGAAGCTCAGCGCCGCGGAATGGACCTGACCGAGTTCGTTGGCGAGGCCCTCGCCGCTGCACTGGGCATGAACTATGCCGAAGCCCTCGCTGCTGCACTGAATCCGAAGGCTGACCAGGAGGTTCTGCCACTGGCCAAGAGCGCCTAGATACGGAAACGCCCCGACCAGTCGGTCGAGGCGAACTTCCGTTGCTACCTACGAACTTCATATCGCGCTGAAAACTTTCTCGACTGGCCTGTGGTTTGGCCGCCTCTTCGCCAGTCGGTGTAGTTCCTGCGCGGCTTTTGCCTTGCTGAGGTGCTTTTGACTGTAGCAAAAACACCCCGGCGCGACCCAGCATTGCCTGCGGACGACACGCGGGCGGATTACGTTGCGCCGACTGCGGTTCTCTCCGGGTACAGCCCGGCCAAGCTCGACGCGCTGGAACGTCGAGCATTTGCCGCACCGTTCGTGCTGGTCACGGCGGACAACAGCGGCGCTGGCACTGTCACCGACAGGGCCGAGGCCCGGCGCCTGGCGGCCGAGCGGCCCGAGGTGGTCACGCTCGTCGGCACGTTGGTCCCGCAGTGCTGGGCGGTGGACGTCGATCCCGCCGACACCGGTGCCGACCCGGAGGCCGGCGAAGCCGCCGGCGAGGAACTCGCCGTCTGGTGCGACGGGCACGGGCTTCCGTGGTTGCTGCGCGCTTCCGGCCGGCCCGGCGGCCGCCATCTGATTGCCCGTGTCCCGGCCGAGCTGGTGCGTGAGCTGCGGCAGCTGTGCCGCCGCCTGGCCGCCGCGCACGGCCCGGCCTGCACACCGCGCCGGACGCTGCGGCTGCTGACTGCGCCGCACCGGGCTGGGCTGGACGCGCCGGTGCTGGCGGGCACCCTCACCGCTTCCGATCTCCCGCAGCGCGCCGCCAAGCCCACCGCAGCGAGTGTTCCCGCTGGTCGCACCGCCCGCCGACGTCGCCGCAGCACCGCCGCCGAGGCCGCCGAGGGCGACCGGTCGCCAGGCGAATTCGGCGACGCGATCGTGCGGGTGCGCGCTGGGTGGGGGCCCGGCCGCGCCTGGAACGCGGCGAACGTACCCGGTGCCAAGTCTGCGGAGCGTGGCGAGCTGTGGTGGCGGTGCTACGTCTGGTCCGTCGCGGTGACCGTTGTGGCCGCGGAGGACGGCGCGAGCGAGCCCGAGGCGTGGGCACGGTTCCAGCGCGCCTCACCGGGCCGGGCGCGCCAGCTCGGCCTCGCCGCCTGGCGCGAGGCCTACTGGCAGCCTGCCCTGGCCGAAGCGCAGCGCGACCGCCCGCGCCGCAGGCACGTCGAGCGCCGCCCAGCTGGGCAGCCGGCGCCGCTACGCTCGCCGGAAGAGGTGAGCGCCGAGCAGGCCGAGGCCGCGCTGCTGGCCGACGCGCTGCGCGCCGCCGCCGCGGAGCAGGCCGCGCTGGCCGGCCTGCGGCCGCAGTTCGCGCACTCGGTCGCGGCCGCGGTGCACGCCCTGGCCGAGGTCATCACCACCCGCGAAGGCTCGATCTCGACCCGTGACTGGGCAGAGGCGTCCCGCCTGGACCCGAAGACCCTGCGCAAGGCCCGCGATTTCGCCGCTGAGCGCGGCGTCCTTTACCGCGCACGTACCTACGCCGAAGGTGCTGACGATACGGATGCGTGGCTGCCAGGCCCGGCAACGACCCCGTTCATCGAGGCTCGCCGCGAAACTTCCCCCACTAGGTGGTACACCCCCCTCCCCGGCCCCACCCCCACCGGAAAGGCCTGCCCGGTCCGCCTCCGACGGGCCCACGCCACCGACCGGAAGCTCTGGCACCTCCGGTGCCTCCTTTCAACCGCTACTGAAGCGTCAGGAGAGAACTTCGCTACAAGTCGACACCCCGCAGCCCGCGCACTGCGGAGTTTGTGGCACCAACGCCGATGGTGGACAGGCCTCGCCCCGGCTCAGCAGGAGGAGCGTCGACGGCAGCGGCGCGCGATCCTCGGCGCCCTGCACCGCTCCGAGCGTGTGGCGTGGTTCGAGTGGCTCGGCCGGCGCTCGGTCATCGCGGCGGCCGCCGACCGAGCCACTGACGACCAGGTCAGCCCGATCGACGTGGCCCTGCTGGAGAGTGCACCGTGCACCATCCACCTCGGGATGCGCGACCCGGCTTGGCGCACCGGCCGCACTTCAGCTGTCGGGGCACCGGTCGAGCAGCACGCCTTGATCGCCGCGTAGGAGGGGGACGACCGGAAACGGTCGGACCTGCCATCCGGGTCTATCTCCTCAGCCAACGTGACCGACCTTTTCCAGACTAAGAAACCGCAGTTAACTGGTCCGCCGCCTTCAACACGCGAGGCAGGTGGATGTGCAGGTGTTCGACGTCGATCTGGTGGCCGCGGTCGCGCAGTTCTCGTGCGAGCAGTTCGGCTTTTGGGCTTACCAGTGCCATATCCCTATATCCGGACGTTTCGTGTGCTTGCTCTACGTCAAACTGACGTAAGACATCGGGGGGTCTGCGAGATCTCGCAGACCCCCCGACCTGCGGAGATCATGCTGCGGTGCTGGACGGGTCGGGTTAGGCGTCGGCCAGCGATCACCTGCGTCGGGTGTCGGTGCTGTGCTGCTTACGCAGCCGCTCGATCTCGGCGCGCAAGTCGCGCACGGTGGCCTCGTAGGTCTCGCGCTGTTCTGCGCGGTAGCCGCGTTCGGTCTCGGCGGCCTGTTCGGCGGCGGTGGCCTTGGCGCGCAGCTCGGCGCTGGCCGTCTGCTGCTTGGCCAGCTGCTCGCGGGCGGTGGCCAGCTCGCCGACGGCGTGTTGCTGCTGCTCGCGTAGCTGCTCGGCCTGGCCGGCGGCGGTGTCGGCCCGCTGGCGCTGCTCTTCGGTGTGGCCTTGCTCGGTCTCCAACTGGCCGCGCAACTGGTTGCGTTCCTCGGTGAGGTCGGCAACGTGCTGCGTGCTCGTGGCCAGCTTGGCGCGGACTTGTTCGAGCTGCTCGCCGGTGGCGTTCGCCTCGGCCTGTGCGGTCTTCAGCTGCTCTGCAGTCTCGGCCTGCGCACGCTCGGCTTCCTCGGCGCGCCCGCGCTGCGCGTCCCGGTCGGCGGTGACCTGCTCCAGCTCAACCCGGGTCTGCTCGGCCTGGTGGTCGGCGGCCTCGCGGGCCTGTTCGCTGGTCTCCAGTTCGGCGATCGCTTCATCCCGCGCCCCGGTGGCTTCCTCGAGCTGTTCGCGCAGATGCCGTGCCTCGGCCAGGGCTTGGTCCCGTTCGGTGTGGGCGGTGGTCACCGCCTCATCGGCCTCCAGCTGCACCCGTCGTACGGTGCGCTTGGCTGCGCTCAGCTCCGCCCCCACCGACTCGGGGTCGGTGGCCTCACCGAGGGCCTCCAGCCCGAGCTGCAATGTGCTGTTGGCCTTGGCCACCTCGGCCCGGAACTGCTCAAGCAGTGACGCGGCCCGGGCCTGGGCGGCACTGGCCGGGCTCTCCCCGGTCTCCGGTTCGTTGCGGCCACCGTCCCCGCTAGCTTGCCGCTCCCGCTTCGCCTGCTCGCGTGCCGCGGTGAGCGCGGTGTGCGCGTACTTCCCGGTCTTCTCGTTGAGCAAGGCGCAGTACTTCGGCGGCTTCCCGCCGCCATCGCCGGCGCGCTCCCGCACCGGCCGCGTGCAACCCGCAAACGCGCAGGTCTGTGCGCTCTCGCTGACCTCCGTGCTGGTTGTCGCTTCTCGCGGATTGTGGCGGGGTTGACCGGGGTTGACCTGCGGTCCGCCAGTTGGGGGTGGTGTCGTCATCGTTCATCGTTCCTCACTTGAAGTGGCGGATTTCCGGGAAAGGGTCGTCAAGGCGGCCGGGGCCGGGGGCCCAGGCTCGTCGCCAGTGCTCGGTGCGGACGGCTTCGAAGCGGTGCCGGACGCTGTTGACCCACCACCGAAGCGGGTCTCGGCTGCCGGAGCAGCGGGTGGTGATGGCGAACATGCGTGGCTGGCCGAGCTTCGCGGCGACGCGGTGGAAGAAGGGTCGGAGATCGGTGTCGTAGCGGGCCATCGCGACATGCCGGTGCCAGTGCAGATCGGTGATGATCTCGGCCAGGGCGACCGCTTCGGGGAAGACCAGCGGGTCGGACGGAACCGCGACGGTCAGCCAAGGCCAAAGCGCGGCCGTCCGGGCGGACCAGGTTTCGTGCAGCCGGGGGTGGTCGCGGCGGCTGGGGATGACCCAAGCCGACACGATGTCCATCGCGGTGAGCATCTGCCGCCGGAACCACTCGCTGCTGTCGGCGTCGACGACGATGCGGGCGTGCATCCGCCGGTAGCGGCGGTGCGCGGTCAGGATCTCGGGCGCGTGGTCGAGGTCGACCTGGGAGAGCGCCGGCCGCTGCTGCTTGTCGGCGTCGAGCCAGCGGCGGTGGCGGAGGCAGATCGCCGGGAATTCCTGTCGGTAGGCCAGAATCGTCGGCGTGCCGGGGATGCGGGCGGCGCAGCGGTCGCAGATGCGGCGCAGTCCCCAGTGGCGGAACAGCTTGATGCGCGGGATATCGGCGGGCAGGTCGAAGGAACGGTTGTTGACCACGGGCAACGACTTGCGTAGCCGCTGGGCGGGGATGCCGGTGAAGGTCTCCAGCCGGGCCAGCGCGGGCGGGTTGAGAGCGATGTCGTAGTCGTTCATCGTGGTCGCCGCGAGGTTGCCGTGCGGATGTCCGAGGGCGCGCAGCAGGATCGTCGGCCGGGCCAGCTCGTTCGCCGCGGCGAGCCGGGTGGCGTAGGAGGTCAGGGTTTCCAGCCGCAGCGGCCGGACCCGGACCGGGAGCTGCTGGGCGTGCTGCTGCCAGAGCTTCATCGACCATCACCGCGGCGGTGCCGCGCGCGTCCCGGGCCGGGGTCCGGGTCGTACTGGTTGATCGCGGCCAGGTCGAGGATCACCTCGTCGAGGTGGTTCTTGGTGATCCGCTCGGTGCCATCGGCGATCGCGTCATTGGCCGCGTCGTGGATGAGCTGGTCGAGGCTGCCGATCATCCCGCCAGTGCGGGCGTGCAGGTAGGGCGCCAGCTCGATCAGCGAGCCCGGCTTGTGCCGGTGCAGCCGCAGCGCCTGCTCCATCGTCGCGACGAGCTTGGCCCAGTCCCGCTGGGCCTCAGCGCCGCGGTGAGTGAACGGTCCGGTGGTGACCGGGATGAACCGCCCGGCGATCTGCCGTCCCCGGACGCCGTCGAACATCCCGGTCTCGGCCAGGTCCAGGCCGGCGTAGACGAACGTCGCGCTGATCGTGTCGAAGAAGTACTTCAGCTGGTCCGAGGCGTCCCGGCCGCGTTTGCCCGACAAGTAGAGACGGTGGATCTCATCGACCAGGACCAGACCGGTCCCGACCCGGCGCATCACCGCGGCGACCGAGTGCGCGACCGACTGCGGGCTGTCCCGCTCGGCGACGGGCAGGCCGAGGAAGATCGCCATCTCGGTGGCCAGCATCTTCGGCGTGGCGTCGGCCGGGCAGACGATGTAAACGACCGGGATGCGGTCGCGGACGCCCGGCGTGCGGCGTTCGGTCTCGATCTGGAACTTCTTGCCGAGCTGGGTGATCGAGGTCGACTTCCCGGTTCCGGACGCGCCGGAGACGAGCAGCCCGCGGCGGCCGAGCTGCTTGCCGCGGTTGTTGATGAGCAGCTTCGACCCGGTGGTGATGATCTTCTTGATGTCCGGGGTGGCGACCAGCAGCAGCGTCGAGTGGTAGTCCTGGCGGGCCGCGTTGTAGACCTCCCGCTCCAGCCCGTCCAGCCGCTCGAAGTCGGCGACGGGCAGCAACCGCGGCGGTGCCTGGGTGGCCGCCTGCGCGGTGAACGAGGCCCATCCTTCCTTGGTGGCCAGCGGATGCCGGACGATCTCGGTGTAGGTGCTGGTCACCGGCTCGCCTCCAGGTCGTCGGCGAACGGGTCGAAGATGCCGAACGGCACCACCTCAGCGACGGCCGAGCCCGGCTCGACGTCCTGCTCGGGCTCGACGGCCGGCGCCGCCGGGAGCTCGGCGCGGGCCGGGCGGGCGGGCAGCACCGGCACCGGAGCGGGGTCCGGGTCGGGTTCGATGGCCAGCTCGGTGACGTCGGGCGGCAGGTGATTGGTCAGCTGCTGGGCCGAGGTGTGCCGGGCCAGCGCCCGCTCGGTGCCGGGGCCTTCCTCGGCGCGGCGCAGCAGCGCGGCGAGGATGACCGCGACGGCCATCTCGTTGGTGTCGTCGACCCCGCGCTGCGCGGCGATCCGCCGTGATGCGCGCCAGGTGAAGTCCGCGAACGGTTGCCCGACAACGGTTTGGTGCGTCCAGCCGACGGTGATCCAGCCGCCGTGGTGGTGGTTACGGACCCAGATCCGGGAGACGTCGTAGGGGTCGTAGTGGACCTCCCAGCGCCCGCCTCGGGCCGCGACGCCGGAGTTCTGGCGGGCGTAGCGTTTCAGCTCGCGGGAGGCGTAGGTGCGGTACTCGATCTGGATGCCCGCGTCGGTGACCGCCCGCCAGTCCGCGGGCAGCAGCTCGATGTAGTCCTCGCCGGTCAGCGACACCGGGACGTAGCCCGCAGCGGCGACCAGCGCGGCGTAGGCGTCGTTCGGGGAGGCGGCCTGGTCCGGGGTGAACGGGTGGCGCAGTCCGTCGTGCGCCCGAGTTTGCCACCCTGCGATGACCCACTCGTCGAACAGTTCCTGCAAATCGGCCAGGGACCAGACCGCGCGCTCGGCGACGTCGCGGCCGCGGCGGGTGGTGTCCCGGCCGGTGTAACCGGCGACATGCTGGCAGAACAGCGTGTTGATCGACTCGAAGGTCCGCTCCACGATCGCCTTGTCCGTGGCGGTCTGCTGATGCGCCGGCTGCACCGAGATGCCCAGCGTGTCCGCCGCGCGCAGGAACACCTCCGACAGGAACACCTTGCCGTGGTCGATGACCACGGTGTCCGGCACGATCACCGGCTTCGCCGCGGCCAGCTGCATCCGCGCGTCCAAGGTGACCAGCCGCTGGTGCGGGATGCGCGAGGCCGACATCGCGAGCGCGGTGTCCCAGCCCGGCCGCATCGGCTCCGGGACCATCACCCGCGCCAGCAGCAGCGCCGCGTCCACCGCCTTCGCCCCGACCGGGCGCAGCACCCCGGCGCAGATCGTGCGGGTGGCGATGTCGATGGCCAGCACCAGCTCGCAGCGGCCGATCACCCCGTCGTCCAGCACCGCCATCACGTCCAGCGGGGTCGCATCCAGCTGGACCTGCTCGCCCGGCCGCGCGGCGATGGTGGCGGTGTAGGCGCCGGACGGCTTGTTCGCCGTCTGCCGCCGTGTGACCGCCGACCCGAAGCTGTACTTCCCGGCGGAGAGGACTTCCAGTAGGCGGTAGCAGGTCGCCTGCGACGGCATCTCCACCACGCCGGCGCCGTGCTCGTCCTCCAGCAGCTGGCGGATCTGCCGGATCGCGCGGGACTTCGTGCCCGTCGAGGTGCCGGTCTGCGCCTCGACCACCGCCGCGGCGGCGGCGACCACGCGGGCGTCGACGTTGCCGGTCGGCTTGACCTTGCGGGCCTGCCGGGAGTCGATCAGGCCCCAGATGCCCTGGTCGCGGTAGCGGCGCCGCATCCGCTCAACCGTGCGGAAACTCGTCGACGTCCCGGCCTCGGTCAGCTCGGCGGCCTTCGCCCGCTGCCGCGCGGCCAGCGAGGTCGACGCCGGGTCGTACTCGGGCCGCGGCACCGCGTCCTCCGCGGCGTCCGGCGGCAGGCCGGTCTCGACCTCGATCAGGTGCCGTTCCCAGGTCCGGGCGGCGGTCAGCACCGGCTCGGGCAGCGTGTCCAGCAGGCTGTGCGCGTCGATCTTCGGTGCCGGGGCGGCGCCGACCAGGTCGAAATCCTCCGCGCCCAGCAGGTAGGCCAGAGCGACCACGGTGGTCTGCCCGGCCGTCGACACCAGCCGGATCGTCGCGCCGGAGATTGCCACGACGGTGTGCGTGGCGCCGGAGAAGATGACGCGGTCGTTCACGCGCAGCACGTTCGGTCGCTCAGCCACGACGACCACCGTCCTGCTCGGCGAGCACGAGGTCGTGCGCCCGGCTCGCGTCCGGGGCGGTCCGGACGATCGTGCGGTCCGACAGCACCAGCGACAGGTCGATCAGCAGCCGTCGTGTCCAGAGCAGGTGATAGAGCACCGGCAGCGTGCCCAGCGGGTCACCGGCGGTCTCGGCGCCGTCCATCAGCGGCCGGGGCCGGGTGAACACCTCCAGCAGACGCTCGGCGACCGGCTCGACGAAGCAGCGTGGGTGCCGGTAGCCGGCCAGCCACTTCTGGTTGGCCACCACCACGCCGTCCAGCCGGTCCCAGACCGCGTACCGCCAGTCCAGCAGCGCGCAGGCCCGGTCCGTCGCGTCGAACGCGGCCCGGTCCTCCTCGGCGATCAGCTCCAGCGGCCGGGAGTCCAGCACCAGCACCGCGTCCTCGGCGGAGCCGTCCTCCAGCAGGACCAGGAAGTCCGGGGCATGCCGCCGGCGCTTCCCGGCCGACGTAGTCCAGCACAGCCAGAACGGCTGCGATACGATCCGCGTCACCGTGGGGTCGAAGTCCAGCGCGACCAGGTGGTCCCGCTCCACCCACGACTCGAACCCGATCCGGCCGCCCATCGTGGCCGACCAGTACCAGCCGGGGTAGTTCCGCTGCCCGCGGTACGACGGGAACGACCGCACCGGGCGGCCGAGCTCGGCCACCACCTCCGGCATGAAGGCCCACGGCACGCGCTGCTCGACACCGTCCTCGGCGACGAACACCGCCTCGAAGCCCTCAACCGTCCCCGGCCGCACCACCTGTTTCTCCTGCCTCGTCGGCACCATGCGGGCGATCTTGCCCCGCCACTTGCGCTGAGAATCCGCCACCTACCGGCGAGCCCGCCGCCCAGCCGGTCTGCTATCGCCACACTCCCGCTCGCGCCGCGCGGCGACCGTCAGCGCGCCGCTGTCCCGCCACTTCCAGCGAGAAGCCGCCAACTCCGCCGCCACATCAGCCGAGAAGCCGCCAGATCAGGCGCGAAGCGACACCACCCGTGCGCGCCTCGTGCGTGTCGTCGGTCATGGCGATCATTCTAGCGTTTCGTATCGTATCGAGTCAAACCGAATCATGATGTTTTATATCATATCATATCGTATCGTATCGTATCGTATCGTATCGTATCGTATCGTATCGTATCGTTGTAACATCATAATTAGAAACGATACTATATGCGATCGCACATGATCGAAACCGCGCATAATCTCGGTTATGAGCGGTGCACACTTCCGCACGATTTCCGTGCGCCACTTCCGGCGCATGGTCAACATTGCGTGCGTGTGTTAGACGCGTGGCAGAGTTGTTAGACATTGGGCGTGCGTGTGTTCGGAGAGCTGTATACGGTTGACGTTCGGCGTATTCTGGTGACATGAGCGATGACCGCGTCACCGTGCGCCAGTTGGCTCACGAGACACGCAAGGTGTTTGACCGGCTGCAGCACGATCGACGGCTGGTGGTCGTCCGGGACGGCCGGCCCATCGGCATCCTCACCGCGCCGGACCCGGACGAGCAGCAGCTCGACGACTGGGCGGCCGCCGGCGAGGCATCGCCGGACTGGCGCGCTGACCAGGAAGGGCTGCGGTCGTTCCTCGCGGCGGCTCCGGTGCGCACCGCGGCCGCCGGCGATCCGGTCGGGAGCGCGGCGATCCTGGCGGACCGAGCGGAGGACGAGCGGTGATCGACTGGGACACGATCGTGCAACTCGCGCCGGGCGGGCTTGCCCTGCTCGGCGCGTTCGCGGTGCTCCCCCCGTGGGCCCGGCGATTCGGCTTGGAGCCCAGCTTGGTGTCGGTGCTGGTGCTGGTCACCCTCTTCGCGGGCTGTATGTCCGTCACCATTCCGGGCTGGACCGGCGTGTTCACCCGGCTCGCCGTGAACGATCCGCGCTTCGTAGGCGCGTTGTCGATCGCGGTCCTGTTCGGCGCCGGGGCCGCCGGCCTCCTCGTCCGGTGGTTCCGGGTGGATCTCGGCGAGGTCCCCGCTCGATGATCTATCTCGACTCCTGCGCCGCGATCAAGCTCCTAATCCCCGAACCGGAATCCGCCGCACTGCTCGAATGGCTGGCCGCCCGGGACTCCGAGGTGATCATGTCTTCCGGGCTGATCACGGTGGAGATTCACCGCGCGCTGCACCGGATCGCCGCGGACACGCCCCTGCACGACCAGGCCGAGCAGCTGCTCAAGGGCATCTACAAGCGCCCGGTCGACGCCGTGCTCGCGCAGGCCGCTGCGCTGCTGGGCCAGCATCTACGAAGCCTCGACGCGATCCACTTGGCGACGGCACTGAGCGCCGACGTGCCGCCGACGTTCGTCACCTACGACGATCGGCTCGCCCAGGACGCCGACCAGGCCGGGCTCACCGTCACCGCACCCGGAGGAGCACCGTGAACGAAGTACGGGACGTCCCCAAGTCCGCAGGTCGTCGCCGTGCTCGGGCTGGGCTGATCGGTACCGCGGGCGTCCTGGCGCTGCTCACGGGGCTGGGGCTGCTCGGGATCCTGCTGGTGATCGGCGCCTTCGTCGTGGTCGCGGCGCTGCTGTTCGGGGTAGCGCTGTGGCGCACCGGGCATTCGGTGCGGCCGGCTCTCGTCACGGGTGCGGCGGGCCTGCTGCTCCCAGCGACGCCCTGGCTCGCCGCGTTGTTGACCGGTGCCCCGGCGCCGTTGTGATCTCCTATTCCCCGGTGCCGTCCTGCTCGATCAGGCGGGTCAGCAGGCCGGCGATCTGCTCCTGACCGGCGGCCAGCTGGTCGAACTTCCCGCGCACCTCGGAACCGAGGTCGGCCAAGTTCTTCCGCAGGTCGGCCAGGTCCTCGCGGTGCGCGTTGAAGCTGGTGGTCGTGGCCTGCCTGAAGTCGCGAATCTCGGTCAGCACCGCGGCGGTGTCCCGATCGTTCACGGCCGCCAGGTGCCGCGCGGCGGCCGCGTCCTGGCGGGCGGCCTGTGCCTCGGCGGACAGCTCGCCGATGCGGGCCTCCAGGGCGGCTACGCGGGCTTCGAGATCGGAGGGCGCCATGCCGAGCAGCGTACCGATCAGCCGACGAGCGGCGGAACGACCGGCAGTGCGCCGGCTAGGCGCGGTTGTCTCTCGTCACCCGGCACTCCCGGCCGTCACTTCCCTTGTGAGCTGGGAATTTGCCGTTCTTGTTCAGAGTGAGCTTCTGGTCGCAGGACGGGCATGGGCGTCGGCTTCGTGGGCGGGTGCACTGGCCGATGCGGTCGACGAACCTCGTGGTCCCTGATGCCGGGCACCGTCGCTGCACCCAGCTGAAGGTGTGCACGGCCTCCAGATAGTGGACCGGCACCGTGCCTGCCTTGGTCTTCCGCAGAGGTAGACAGCAGTCCCCGCAGTGCATCCCGGCTCCTCTCCGTCCAGTCAGCTCTGTTGATCATGCCCGGCCTGGCCGTGCCCGAGCAGCGTCCAACGGGGTGGCCTGGCCCCGGCCAATTCCGAGCCGAAGCTGCTGATCGTCGGGCACGATCACCACATGGTCGAATCTCGTCAGCAACGACGCGCCCGGGAGCGCGCGGAAGCCAAGTCCGCTCGACGAACCGCCGGCGTGGCCGGTCTCCGCGAACAGGACCTCGTACAGGGCTGGCCCCTCAGCGAGGACACCACGATCCGGCTCGCTGCCCCGGATGACATCGAGAGGGTGGCCGAACTGGTCCAGCTCGCGGGGGTATCGCTGGAGCGACGCACTGGTCGACACGCTGCGCACCGACGAGGGAATCGCCGCCGTATCCCGGCCCATCACGTTGCGTTTATTTCGTTTATTGCGGATACTGCGGATAAGCACAGGAGGGGAAGGTCGCCATGTCCCAACTCGCTCTCGACCCGATCCAGCCGAGCCAGACCGACTCGGCCACGGCCGACAAGGCGCTGCACCACATCCGCGACTACCTCAGCCGCCACCACGAAACCAGCGTCCCCCTCGCCGTCGACGACGAGGACGGCGACCAACTGATCGTCCCCCGGGGAGCCGTCGAACTGCTCGCTCGGATCCTGGCGCACATGGCCGCGGGCAAGGGCGTCTCCGTCGTGCCCGCCGGCGCCGACCTGACCACCCAGCAGGCCGCGGACATGCTCAATGTCTCCCGGCCCTACCTGGTCGGTCTGCTGGAGGCAGGCGAGATCGACTACCGCAAGGTCGGCACCCATCGCCGAGTGAAGGTCGAATCTCTGCTGGAGTACATGCGCCGCGACGATCAGCGCCGCCGCGAAGCCGCCGACGAACTCACCAGCCTCACCGACGAACTGGGGCTTTGATGGCCTTCGTCGTCATCTACGACGCCAACGTCCTCTACCCCAACGTCCTGCGCGACCTACTGATCCGGGTCGCGCAGGCCGGGCTCGTCCAGGCCAAGTGGACCCACCGGATCCTCGACGAAACCTTCCGCAACCTCAAAGCCAACCGCCCCGACCTTGACCCCGACAATCTCGACCGCACCCGCAAACTGATGATCCGGGCGATCCGGGACTGCCTGGTCCAGGGCTACGCACCGCTCATCGACGCCGTCACACTGCCCGACCCCGACGACCGTCACGTCCTGGCCGCCGCGATCAAAGCGCGCGCCCAGATCATCGTGACCGTCAACCTCAAGGACTTCCCGACGGACTCCCTCGGCCAGTGGGACATCGAGGCCAAACATCCCGACGCCTTCATCCTCGACCAGATCCACCTCGACCGGCCCAGCGTCTACGGCTGCATCCAGCGCATCGCCGACTCCTGCACCAAGCAACCGCGCACCATTCACGACATCCTCGCCAGGCTCGAAGACCTGGGCCTGCTCGAATCAGTAGCATCCCTGCGCACCGAGTAGATGAAGTCATGGCGGGTTAGACCGGACCGCGACCAGGAGAAGCCTTTCGTCACCGTGACAATTGAGCGCGGCACAGCGGGTCCACACTGGGCGTGATCAGGTGCGCAGTTCGGCGAGAGCGGTGGATTCACCTGGCCAGCGTGAATTCGTGCAGGTCCCACCCGGTCCCCGGCCCCTGGAAGGCGGTGTGAGCGTCGAGCGGAGCGCGGGCCCGGCCGTAGGAGCCGCATGACCGACGACGCGCGCCCGTTCCCTTGTTCCCCGTGGTTTCCGAACGAAGGGAACGACGGGGAACGTTGGGCAGATCCGGTGATCTCCCCGCGCATTCGTTGATCTACGTGACTCTGTCTGCACCAAGTTTCCGCAGCTCAGACGGCTCGATTCACTTGACTTATGCCCTGAACGGGCGTGTACTAAAAGTGCGGTGAATCGATTGAGAGGGTCGGTGAACCGAAGGGGCGATGGCGCGACAGCCCCGAAGGAATGCATGGTCCAACTCAAGGACGTTCGTAGTCCTGAGCCCTGCCGGAAGTTCTGGAGCAGGCGGAGTTCAGCAGTGCGAAAGACGCTCGTCAAACTCGAGCTGGCGTTCCGGTAAGGGCCTCCGCAGCTGCGGAGGCCTTTTCATACGCCCAGAAGCAACCGCCAGGTCACCCTGCACACGGCACTGCGCCCCGGAGCTAATCCGGGGCGCAGTGCCGTGTGCAGGGTCTTTTAGTGGTACAGCGACGTATTCGATGGCGACGAGTTGGGGTGCCGGTAGTAACGGCGGCAGAACCACCCGGATTTCCTGGTCGGCGCTTCACCAGACTTACCGCCCAAGACTGCCTGGCGTAGCCGGTGACCTGCATATTCGCCGTTTTGTCAGCGGACACGGAAAAATCTGGGTGGGTGGACAGTTTGGTCCGGATCGGCGGACATGAGATTTCCGGGTGTGCGGACGTGTGATCTCCGGGACACGCCTGAGCAGTAATGCGGGGAGGGATCCCTCCGGCGGGGTTGGCTCTGATTGCTGATCAATGCCGACGTCGTCCTGGAGGGATCCCGTGACCAAGTCTGACAGGGAGATCATGGAGATTTTGGAAGCGTTCGACCTCACCCGCTGCGCGCACTCCGCTGCCCAGTTGGCTGGGGTGGATGAGAAGACCGTGACGCGTTACGTCGCGATCCGCGATGCCGGGCGGGATCCGCTGGTGCGAACTCGCCGGGCTCGCTCGATCGACCCGTTTGTGGGCAAGCTCGAGGAGCTGGTGGAGGCATCCCAGGGCAGGGTGCGCGCGGATGTGGTGCACCAGCGTCTGGTGGCGATGGGGTTCACCGGCACCGACCGCTCCACGCGGCGTGCGGTGGCCGAGGCGAAAGCGGCGTTTCGGGCCGGGCACCGGCGCAAGTACCGGCCGTGGGTGCCCGAGCCGGGCATGTGGTGCCAGTTCGACTGGGGCGAAGGCCCGCGGGTCGGTGGCCGCCGTACTCAGTTGTTCTGCGCGTGGCTGTCGTGGTCACGATACCGGGTGGTGCTGCCGGTGTGGGACCAGACTCTGGGCACCCTGGTGTCCTGTGTGGACATGATGCTCCGCAGGATCGGTGGCGCACCAACCTATCTGCTCACCGACAATCCGAGGACGGTGACGATTGACAGGGTGGCCGGGGTACCGGTGCGGCATCCCGACATCGTCGCCGCGGGCCGGCACTACGGCTGCAAGGTCGAGACATGCGAGCCGTTCGACCCGGAGTCCAAAGGCGGCTCAGAACACACGGTGAAGATCGCTAAAGCGGACCTGGTGCCCACGACGGCGAACCTGCTGCCGGACTACTCCTCGTTCACCGAACTCGCGGATGCGTGCTTTGAGTGGTGTGAACGCGTCAACGCCCGCCCGCACCGGGAGACCGGGACGGCACCGGTGCAGCGGCTGGCGGCCGAACGGCAGCATTTGCATGTCCTACCCGCCGAACCACACGCGATCGCGCTGGGCGAGGAACGTCTGGTGGACACCGATCAGACGATCCGGTTCGGGTCGGTGCGCTACTCCACCCCGGACGGATATCAGGGCAGCAAGGTATGGGTCCGGGTGACCGGCGACGAGCTGGTCATCACCGGCCGAAGCCCGGCCGGGCCGGCCGAGATCGCCCGGCACGAGCTGTCCACCCCGGGCAACCCGCGCATCGCCGACGCCCACTACCCGCACCATCCGGGCGGGAACCTGCCCCGCACGCCCAAGGTGCGCGCCCGCACCCCGGAAGAGGTCGCGTTCCTCGCTGTGGGCGAAGGGGCCAGACGCTGGCTGGTCGAGGCGGCTGCGACCGGCGTGACCCGCATCCGCGCCAAGATGGCCCGGGCGGTCGAGCTCGCCGCCCTGCTCGGCACCGACCGCGTCGACGAGGCGCTGGGGCTGGCCGCGATCGCCGGCAGGTTCGCCGAGGACGACCTCGCCTCGATCTGTGACCACATCACCGCCCGCGGACCGGCCGAGACGGTCATCCGGGCCGACGAGAACCACTCGGTCCAGCCCGGCACCCGGGGGTGGGAGGTGTTCGGCGCATGAGCAGCCCCAAAGCACCCGCCATCCCCGACGAGCTGGATCGTATCCTGCGCCGGATGCGGCTGCCCTACCTGCGCAAAGCCGCACCCGACGTGCTCGCCACCGCCCGCGCCCAGCGCTGGGATCCCGCTGAAGTCCTGCGTGTCCTGCTCGACGAAGAAGTCACCGGGCGAGCCTCGGCCACCCGCAGGCAACGCCGCAAGACCGCGAACTTCCCCACCGGCAAGACGTTCTCCTCCTGGCGGCCCGAGAAATCCTCGATTCCCGAGGCCACCCAGAACGCCCTGTCCACTCTGGAATGGGTTGGCAGGCAAGAGAATCTTGCGGTCGCGGGACCTTCCGGCACGGGCAAGAGCCACTTCGTCGAGGCCCTGGCACACGCGGCCATCGAAAACGACATGCGCGTCGCGTGGTTCACCCTGGAAACCCTGACCACCGCGGTCGGCAAAGCCAAAGTCGACGGCACCATAGCGCGCGCCATCAGCAAGATCTGCGGCTGCGACCTCATCGTCATCGACGACATCGGCATGCTGCCCACCGGGCAAGACGCCGCCGAAGCGTTCTACCGGATCACCGACGCCGCCTACGAACGCCGCTCCATCGCAGTCACCAGCAACATCCACCCCAGCGGCTTCGACTCGATCCTGCCCAAAACCCTCGCCACCGCGACAGTCGACCGGCTACTGCACCACGCACACCTCGTCACCACCAAGGGCGACTCCCACCGACTCGCCGAAGCACTCGCCGGCAAGGGGGTGATCCCGTTGAACTGACCACCCCCCGGAGAACCGCTGTCCATCAACCCGGAACACCGATGTCCACCACCCCGGAGGCCAACTGTCCACCCATCCGGACTACCAAACGTCCGTTGACACGTTTCCTCGGCCATTACTACCGGTACCCCCACACCTTCCCGTGACCCGCCGCTACGTCGCCGAGATCACCGAAGGACTCGTCCCCGCACTCCAACGGCGCGGCCTCGTCCGAACCACCTACGAGCACGAAAGATTCCGAGACAACCTGCTGTCCTTCTGATCCGGGGCGCGGCGTTCTCCCACGAGACGAAGCACCCCGCCACCCGGCCGCGCTGGAGGGTGGCCGGGCGCTTTCAATTCGTGCGTGCTGTGGTGGTTCCCGGGCCCTGGATGGTGAGGCCGCCGTCGACCGGGATCGTCTGGCCGGTGATGTAGGACGCCGCGGGGGTGGTGAGGAAGGCGATCACTTCGGCGATCTCCGCGGGGCGGGCGAAACGGCCGAGCGGTGTGCGGTTCTCCACCGGGGTGGGGTCCAGGATTTTCCGGTCGATGAGCTCGGCGATCGCTGGTGTGCGCACCCAGCCGGGCGCGACTCCGTTGACCCGGATGTGGTCTGGTGCCCATTCGACGGCCAGTGTTCGGACGACGGACTCCACTCCGCCTTTGGCGGCGTTGTACCCGAGGCGGTGCGGCAGTCCCAGCCGGGCGCCCATCGACGAGATGGCGACGATGCAACCGCCCGATTGCCGCAGGTGCGGGTAGGCGGCTCTGGCGCAGCGGATGAGGCCCATGAGGTGGATGTCGATGAGCGCCCCGAGTTGCTCGTCGGTGCTCGTGTGGGAGGGATGGGGCCGGGCGATGCCTGCGCAGGCGATCAGGGCATCGAGCCGGCCGTACCGCTGGTGGGTCTCGTCGAGCGCGGCGTTGACCGACGCGCTGTCGCGCACGTCGCAGGACACCGCGATCGCCTTGCCGGGCCCGTGTTGGCCCAGCGTGTCGGCGACTTCTCGGGCCCGGTCCAGGTCGATGTCGGCCAGCGTGGCGAGCCAGCCCTGCCGCACGAGCGCCTCAGCGGTCGCCCGGCCGATTCCGCTGGAGCCGCCGGTGACGATCGCTGCGGGTGGGTGGTGTGCGTCCGTCATGCGCGTGCCTCCCGCCCTGCGTCGTGTTCGGACACAAGGTCGCGCCCCTTGGTCTCCGGAGCCGCGATCGCGCAAACGAACGCCACGCCCGCGAGCAGGGCGATGTAGCAGCCGATGGGCCACAGGCTGCCGGTGGCGGCGGTCAGCGCGGCGGCGATCATCGGGGCGATGCCCCCGCCGAGTAGCCCGCCGATCTCCTTGGCGGCGGTGAGTCCGGCCAGCCGGTAGCGCGAGCCGAACATCTCCGGCATGTAGGAGGATTCCACCGCGTACATGCCCAGCACGGCGGTGCCGAAGGCAAGCACGAAGGCGAGGATGATCAGCACAGGCCTGCCCGACTGGATCATCATGATTCCCGGCACGGCGAAGACCAGCTGGAAACCGCTGAGCGCCCGGAAGACGATCCGGCGGCCGTACCGGTCGGAGAGATGCCCGAGCAGCGGGATGCTCAGGTAGGCGTACACCGAGGCCAGTACGAGTGCCAGGGTGCCGGTCGAGCGGTCGACGCCGAGCATGGTGGAGAGGTAGCCGACCAGGAAGACCTGGTAGAGGATCGACGTCCCGGCCTCGCCCAGGCGCATGCCGAAGCACAGCAGGAACGCCCGCCACCCGTTGCGCACCAGGTCGCGGTAGACCGTCTTGAAGGACAGTGCCTTCTGCCGGTCGGCCACCTCGTGGAAGGCGTGGCCTTCGCTGAGATCGCGGCGCATCCAGAGTCCCCAGGCGGCGACCAGGATGCTCACCAGGAAAGGAGCCCGCCAGCCCCACGAGAACAGCTGGTCGTCGGGCAGCAGCGATACGAGCAGCCAGATGCCGGAGGCGACCAGTGTCCCGGTGTTGGTGCCGATGCACACCAGCGATCCGACCAGGCCGCGCCGCCGTCGCGGCGCGCTTTCCACCATCAGGGTCGACGCGCTGGCCAGTTCGGCGCCGGCGCCGAAGCCCTGCATGATCCGCAGCAGCACCAGCAGCAGCGGGGCCGCCAGCCCGATGGTTTCGTAGGTCGGCAGCAGGCCGATGCCGAAGGACGACAGTCCCATCAGCAGCACGGTGATCACGAGGACAGACTTGCGACCCAGCCGGTCGCCGAGCGCGCCGAGCACGATGCCGCCGATCGGCCGGGCCAGGAAACCGACCGCGTAGGTGGCGAAACTGGCCAGCAGTCCCACCGCGGGGTCGGTTTCCGGGAAGAACAACTTGTTGAACACGAAGGCTGCGGCCAGGCCGTAGAGCACGAAGTCGTAGTACTCGAGCGCGGTGCCGATGGTGCCGGACAGCGTGCTTTTCCGGAGCTGCCGCAGGTCTTCGTTCGGGTCGGATTCGGTCGACTGTGAGTGAGCGATCTTCATCTCTGTCTGCTTCCGTGAAGACGAGATACCGAATTCTCTAGTGCCGCGTCAAGCAACGTTGACCGGGTAATCGGTGCGGGCGATTTCGCGCGAAATTGACGGCCCGTGTGCGAGAGAGGCGGCGATTTCGTGCGAAATCGGCGTTCCAACTCGGGTTCCTCGTATGATGAGTGGTCGAGCGCTCACGGTGATCAATAGCCCGATCAAGGTTCATGGACGCTAGCGGGTCGGTGGTAGCTGGGGAGTGGCCTGCTGGGTGTTGCCGAGGGATTGCAGGCGGGTTGCGACGATGCTGATTTCGGCGATGTTGGCTCGCGGCGGCAGGCTGACGGCGCACAGCGCGGCGTCAGCGACGTCTTCCGGCTGCAGGCACAGTTCCCGCACTTCCTGTGGCGGCGGGGACGGGCGGCGGTCCAGGATGGGCGTGTTCACGATGCCGGGCAGGATGGTGCACACCCGCACTCCGTTGGCGTGCTCGTCGCGGGACGCGCCGCGGGCCAGGCCCAGCAGCGCGGACTTCGAGGCACCGTAGGCGGCGCCGCTGTGATCCGGCCAGTCGGCGGCGATGCTGGAGATCAGCACGACGTCCCCGCTGCGCTCCCGGATCTGGTCCATTGTGGACTTCATGACGGTGAACACGCCGTGCAGGTTGGTGCGGATCACCTCATCGAAGCTTTCGTCGGTCAGCTGGTGGAAACGGCGATCCTTGACGTTCGTGCCGGCCGCGCACACCAGGATGTCGACCGGGTCGCTGCCGGCCAGGTCATCGGCGAGGTGCTGCACGGCGGCGGTGTCGGCGACGTCGACGGCATGCGGCACGAAGCGACCATCGGCCAGGGCATCCGGGGCGACCTGGTCGAGCGCGTCCTTGCGGCGGGCCAGACCGTGGACTCGGGCGCCAGCGTCCAGGAACCGCCGGACGATACCGGCGCCGATTCCGCTGCTGGCGCCGGTGACGAGTGCGACGCGACCGGACAGCACTCCACTGGATCCGGTGGTGGACATGGGACCTCCTTGGTTCGAAAACCCCGCTGAGATGGGCGGAGTCGGTTTCGTCGACGCGCCAGTGCGCCCGTCGGCACGGGCGGTCGGCCGTGGCGAGCTCGGCACGTGGACCATGAGCGGCGTCACAGCGAGGCCTAGTTTCTATCACTCAGTGGACGAGGTGTCCACGTCTTGATAATTTTGGGTCGTTCGTTTTTTAATGGCACGGCCGGGCTCGGAACCGAGCTGGGAGGTATCGATGACCATCAAACAGGCGTCGTCCCAGATGATCAGCAAGATTTCCGCACTGCTGGAAACGCTGGGCGCGCACGACGAGCTGAACGCGACGGAACTGTCCGAACTGCTGGGAGAACCGCGCAGCAGCGTGTACCGGATGTTGCGCAGCCTGGCCGACATCGGCTGGGTCGACGAAGGCACCGCGAAGGGCAGCTGGCGACTGGGATTGCAGTTGTTCCGGTTGAGTTCCGGCGCGGTGCAACGGATGGACGTGCGCCGCATCGCTCGGCCGCACATGGAGCGGCTGAACAAGCTCACCGAACAGACGGTGTTCCTGTGCATCCGCCACGAGTGGAGCGCCGTGTGCATCGAACGCATCGAGGGCCTGCGGGTGGCGAGCCTGGAACTCCAGCTCGGCGGTTCGCTGCCGCTGCAAGTCGGTGCCGCGCCGCAGAGCCTGCTCGCCTACGCCGACCAGGACGTGCTCGACGGCTGGCAGGTGCTGGCCGAGCAGGCCGAGCTGACCGGTTACACGCAGGAAAGCCCGCGAACAGCGGCGGAAGTGCTGCCCAAGCTCGACGAGATTCGCCGGGTCGGCTACTCGCTGTCCGACGGTGACGTCACTCCTGGCGTCGGTGCCATCGGAGCCCCGTTGTACGACCACTCCGGCGAGGTCCGGGCGGCACTGTCGGTCTGCGGGCTGCGCGACTTCATCTTCCCGTCGGACTCGTCGGTACTGCGGGAGACCCTCGCCACCGCACGGGCGATATCCCGATCGCTGGGCGCCCCGCCGGCGTTGCTGGGTCCAGAAGTGCAAGATTCGTAAGGAGAAGACAGAAATGTCCACATCGGTCACATCGGCCGTTGAGCCGCCGGAGTTGTCCACCGAGGATGTCGCGCGACTCACCGAGCGGGCCCGGTTCGTCCGCACTGAGACGGTTCGGCTAATCGGGATCGCCAAGACCGGCCACTACGCCTCCACGTTCTCCTGCGCGGAGATCTTCGCGGCCCTCTACTACAGCGTGCTCAACCTGCGCGAGGGGGAACCGGACTGGCCGGGGCGCGACCGGTTGCACCTGGGCAAGGGACATGCTGCGGTCGGGTTGTACCCGTTGCTGGCCGACTGGGGATTCTTCGACCCCGCTCTGCTCGACAGCTACACCAGGCTGGGAAATCCGCTCGGCGACCACCCGGACATGACCCAGGTGCCGGGTGTCGATTTCTCCTCGGGCTCCCTCGGGCACGCGTTGTCGACGTCGCTGGGCGCGGCGCTGGCCGGGCGCTGCACCGGGCAGCCGTACACGGTCTTCGCGCTGCTCGGGGACGGGGAGCTGCATGAAGGCCAGATCTGGGAGGCGGCGTTCTCGGCCGCGCACCACCGCGTCGACAACCTCATCGCGATCGTGGACCGAAACCGGTACTCCCTAGATGGGCCGGTCGACGACGTGATCGGACTGGAACCACTGGCCGACAAGTGGCGGGCGTGCAACTGGGACGTGCGCGAGGTCGACGGTCACGACGTCGCCGTCGTCACCCGGTTGCTGCACGAGTTGAAAGCGCGACCTGCGGGGTGCGGTCCGGCCGTGGTCATCGCGCACACGGTCAAGGGCAAGGGCGTGGAGTTCATGGAATCCGAGAACGGCTGGCACCTGGGCTGGCTGGACACCGAAGACGAACACGACGTTTACGCCGAGCTGGCGGGAGGCCTGAAGTGAGCACGGACATCAGCACACCGGCAGCGGTCGCCGACACCCCGCGCAAAGGTGCCCGCGGTGGTTCCTGGCAGCTGACCAACATGCTGGAGCAGGCCCCCGGCCTGGAGGTGCTGGCCGGAACACTCGCGGACCTCGCGGACGAAGGCGTGCCGCTGGCGGTCGGAACAGCCGACCTGAAGTACTCGAACGGCCTGGTGCGCTTCGAGGAACGCCACCCCGACCGGTTCTTCCAGTTCGGCATCTCCGAGCAGAACATGGTGAGCGCGGCAGCGGGCCTGGCCGCCAACGGGCTGCAGACCTACGTCGCAACCTTCGCGAGCTTCCTCGCCCTGCTGTGTGCCGAGCAGATCCGCACCGACCTCGCCTACACCAAGCTGCCGGTGCGTCTGATCGGCCACCACGCGGGATTCCTGCTCGGGTTCTACGGCACCTCGCACCACGCCACCGAAGACCTCGCGATCACCCGCAGCATGGCGAACATGACCGTGCTGGCACCGGCGGACGAGAACCAGCTCGCCGCCCTGCTGCGCGCGACGACCACGCTGGAAGGTCCCGCCTACATCCGCATCGGCCGTGGCCGTGAACCCCAGGTCTACAGCCGGGCCGAGTTGGCCGAGCTGCGCCTCGGCAAGGCCATCGTTGATCGGATCGGCGGCGAACTCACGATCGTGGCGACCGGTTCGATGGTGCACCCGTCGCGGGAGGCGGTGCGCACCCTGCGGGCCGAAGGCCGCGACGTCGGGTTCGTCGACATGCACACCGTCAAGCCGCTGGACTCCGATGCGGTGGCTGCGATCGCGGCCGCCGATGGGACAGTGCTCTCCGTCGAGGAGCACAACGTGATCGGCGGCCTCGGCTCGGCGCTCGCCGAAGTGTTCGCCGAATCCGCGCACCGGCCCCGGTTGATCCGCCACGGCGTGCCGGACTGCTACGCCCCGGTCGGCCCGCCCACCCACCTGTACCGGCACTTCGACCTCGACGCCGTGGGCATCACCCGCCGGGCTCGGGCCGCCCTGGACGGAGGAGAGGCATGAACACCACCATTTCCCGGATCGAGGCCTGGGCCTGCCGGGTTCCGCTGGACAGCCCGATCACCTTCCGGTGGAAGACGATCACGCACCGGGACTACACCGTCGTCCGGGTGCACACGGTGGACGGCGCCCACGGCACCGCGATCGGTTTGAGCCGATCGCTGCCGGTCGACGTGGTGATCGCGGACCTGCTCGCGCCCAACCTGTTCGGCCTGGACGCGCTCGACGTCACCGATGTCGCAGACCAGTTGCAGCGGACCACGTCGACCGGCGACCAGTACGGCATCGTCGCCCCGGCCCGATCGCTGGTGGACATCTGCCTCTGGGACATCCGCGGCAAGGCGCTCGGGGTGCCGGTGTGGCGCCTGCTCGGGGGGAATGCGGCACCGGCCCCGGTCATGCTCGTCGAGGGCTACGAACTGCCGGGCGAGACCGACGAGGCCTTCGCGCGGCGGCTCGCGGACCGGGTCGAGCAGGGTTACCGCACGCTCAAACTGGAAGCCGCAGGTTACGAGGACGTCCGGGTGCTGGCGCGGCGGCTGGAGCTGACCAGGGAACTGGTCGGCGACGACATCGAGCTCGTCGTCGACGTCAACGGCGCTTGGCAGAACGTGCGCGAGGCGGCGGCCGCGATCAACACCTTCGCCCACACCGGACCGGCCTGGGTCGAGGACGCCTTTCCCAAGCATCTCATCGGGCTCACCGAAAGGCTGCGGGAAGCGGTGGACGTGCCGATCGGGGCCGGCGACGAGATCAGCAACCCGAGCACCCTGATCGGGTTGCTGGAGGCCGACGCGGTCGACTACCTGCGGGTGGACCTGACCACCTTAGGCGGGTTCGTTCCCACCAATGACGTGGTCGGGGCGGCACGGCAGCGCGGCGTCCCGATCTCCACGCATGCGCACCCGGTGTTCCACCAGCACCTCTCGGCGGCGTGGTCCACGGTCGCGCACGTCGAGGCGTTCCCGGACGACCGGCCTTTCGAACCATCGCACCGGCTCGCCCGGGAAAGCGTGTATTCCCGCATCGACAGCGGTTTCCTGCCGCCGTCGTCGGAACCCGGAATCGGCCTGGAACTCGACTTGGACTTGGTGACCGCCTGCGCCTACCGTAGCCACGACCTAAAGGGCGAGGTCTGATGAGCATCCCAGTCGTCGCGCGATACCGGGCCGCACCCGGACGCCTGCCGGAAGTGCTCGAACTGCTCGCGGCAGTGGCCCCGCTCAACCGAGCCGAAGACGGTTGCCAACGGTTCGACGTCTTCCACGACGAAACCGACCCGGACGTCATCGTCATCCTGGAGCAGTGGGCCACCGACGACCACATCGCCGCCCACCACGCCTCGCGGCACTTCCAGGACCTCGTGCTCGGCCGGCTCGTCCCGATCCTCGACAGCCGGGAGATCACCCGGCTCAAGGTGGTGTCGGAGTGAAAGCGGTCGTGCTGCACGGAAAACAGGACTTGCGTTGGGAAGAAGTCGAGGAGCCGAGGCCCGGTCCGGCAGAAGTCGTGGTGGCCGTCGACTACGGCGGCATCTGCGGATCGGACCTGCACTACTGGCGGGACGGTTCGGCCGGGACATCGATCCTGCGTGCGCCGCTCGTCCTGGGACATGAGGTGGCGGGCACGGTGGTCGAGCACGGCAGCGAGGCGATCGACGTCGCGATCGGCACGCCGGTCACGATCCACCCGGCGGCCACCTGCCAAGGGTGCGCCGAATGCGCGGCCGGACAGCCCAATTTGTGCTCGGACGCCACGTATTTCGGCAGCGCCGCCCGGCTTCCGCACACCGCGGGAGCGTTCGCGCGGTATCGGGCGGTGCCCCGCGACCAGCTCCGCCTCCTGCCGCCGGGACTGCCGATGCGGCACGGCGCCGTTGCGGAACCACTCGGGGTGGCAGTGCATGCGCTGCACCGAGCCGGTTCAATCCGAGGCCGGTCTGTGCTGGTCAACGGTGCCGGGCCGATCGGTTGCCTGCTCGTGGCGGCGGCTCGTGCGGCGGGCGCGGAGCAGGTCCACGCTGCCGACCTAGCAGCGGAATCGCTGGCCATCGCCCGCGCGATGGGTGCCGACCGCACTGTCCACATTGGTGCGGACGAGTTGCCCCGAGAGGTGGATGTCGTGTTCGAGGCCTCCGGTGCGCCGGCGGCGCTTGGCGGTTGTTTCGACGCGGTGCGTCGCGGCGGGACCGTCGTGCAGGTCGGCAATCTGCCACCCGGCGTGATCAGTGCCGAGCTCGCCTCGCTGGTCACCAAGGAGGTCACCTATGCCGGCAGCTACCGCTTCGTCGACGAGATCACCGACGCCGTTGCCTTGCTGGCCGGCACGATCGATGTGGAGCCGTTGCTGACCCACACCTTCACCCCCGACCGGCTCTCCGAGGCGTTCCACACCGCGCTGGACCGGCGGACCTCCAGCAAGGTGCTGCTCGACTTCACCGACCGAGCCGAGTGAAACGCCCAGCGTTCGTGCGTTGGTGTTCGGCCTCGAACATTCAAGCTCGTCTACCGGGGCGCGTTCGGATTCACCTGCGTCGCCAACCCAGTCACTCGCCCGGTGAGGGATCGAGCACATATGAGTGAACAACCAGCGCGCCGGTTCACGACTGACGAGGTCGAGGCGACCTTCAACCAGGACCCGGCCGAGGTCCGCCGGTGGCTGGAGGAGACTGCCGCGGCGAACCGCCGGCGGTCGAGCACGCCATCCAGAACCTGTACAGCCAAGCGCCCGGCGTCACCCCGCCGGGCGCCTGATCCCCGGCGGCTCAATCCCGACTTTCGTCACCGTGACAATTGAGCAGGGGTAAGCCCTGGCAGCGCACACTGGGCCCATGACCGGCCGATCCCGCCGCCGGCGGCACTGCGCGCAGTGCCGGGCCCCGCTGCCGCGCGGCAGCGGCCCGCAGCGCCGGTTCTGCTCGGCCCGCTGCACCGCCCGCGCCTACCGGGCCCGCCGGCGGCGCGAGCGGATGCTCGACGTCCTGGTGCCGGCTGGCCGCGCGCTGGTCCAGCGCCGCGGTCTGCCCGAGGAACTGCTGTGCCGCGGGTGCGGCGAGCCGATCTACCCCGGGGCTTCCGGGGCTGCGCGCCGATGCACGGCACTGCTCACCCGCCTGCCGGATCCGGGACTGGCGTGCGCGCACCGGCCGCGGGCGTGCGCACGATCATGACGTGCATGCGTTACGCCGCAACGGGTGTGCGTCATGATCACCTCGGGAAAGGGAAGTTCGACCGCTGGCACCGCAGCGACGCTGGGCGCAGGGTGGAACGGCGTCCGAGCGTGAAGTGTTGACGGCGTCGCGCAACAGCTCGTCGATGTAGGTCAGATGCCTGGCGCGCCGAGGTGGTCCAGGTACGGTCGGCGCCTATCTCGTCGAGGATGTCGCTGGTCACAGCGTGAGTGTCATGCCGCGCCGCGCGCTATGTGGTGGCGTGCACGCGCGCGGCGAGGTCGTGCAGGCCCGGCATCCCCGCCTGCCGTGGCGAGCCCAGGAGATCGCCGACGAGGCGGCGGGCGGCACCACGGGTGTGCACCTCCGAGGGAACGACTCGTTCAGCGGCCAGCAGGGCCTTGTACGCCTTGACCGGCTGGCCGTACATGCTCCAGGACTGCGCGATGTCCACCAGAACCCGTGCCTTGCGCTCCCTCGTCGGCAGCGCATCGACCCGGACCCCGCGCGCGTACTCCAGCGCGGTCGCCGCGTCGCCCAGCCTGTGAGCCGCAGAGATCTGGTGGGAGATCACGTGCGCCAGAACCCGCTCCCGGTCCTGGTCAACCGCGATCCGCCGGGCGATCCCGACGGCCTCACGGTAGGCGTCGACCGATCGTTGCCGGTCGCCGCGCACGGCCGCGGCATAGCCTGCGCCGCAGTACAGCATCCCCGCCTCACGCAGAGCCGCCGATGGCGCACTGGCGTGGTTGTCCAAGAGTGTCTGCGCCGCATCCAGGCTCACCCGCAGTGCGTGACCGGCACCGTGGTAGCCGGTCCGCCGGGCCGCAGTCGCTACTGCGCCGCGCGCCGCGGCAAGGATCACCGGGTCATCGCTGGTGGCCGCAGCATGGCTGGCGCGGTCGGCAGCGATCGGCTGCAACCCGCCCACCTCGAGTTTGCCCAGGACCCGTGCGGCCAGCTGATAGGTCTGCGACACCAGCGCGGCCACCGCCGGGGCAGGGTGCTCGCTGTGGGTGTTTTCCGCACTCGCGATCAGCGCGGGCAGCCGGTCGGCCAACGCCTCGTACTGGCAGCACTCGAAATCGGATGTCGCGGCCGTGAGCCCGGCCTGGAGCACGGAGCGTGTGACCGCGGGGCCGGTCGGGGTGCCGTCGATCAGGACGGTCGAGAGCCGTCGCTCCAGTACAGCAGCAGGATCAAGAGCAGAGTCGGCTGCCTGCGCGGAGTGGGGGAAGGCCAGGCCGGTGCCGACCGCGCCGGCCGCGGCGAGGAACGCACGTCGGTCCACCGGATCCTCCTCGGCGTCGGGGGCGACCCGCCACAGCCTAGTGCTGCTGCCGTTGGCAGAACCGGTTTTGCCACCCGCCGTGTCAGCGAGTCCGAACGCCGTCGGTGACATTCCCAGATGCCCGGCGAGGGCGCGCATCACGTCTACATCGCGCAGCGGCACATCGCCGGTTTCCCATCGGGAGATCTTGCTGGCTGAGTAGCCGCACAGCCGCCCGAGCCGGGCCTGCGTCCATCCGCGCGCGACGCGGGCGCGCCGCAGTACCTCGCCTGGATCACGCTGTGATCGCTGCACGACAGCGCCACCTCCACCAGGTGCACGCAAGGAGCCAGCCCACCCACGATCCCGCGATCAGCCGGAAGCACAAGGGATTTGCACGATCTGCACACGATTTTCCGTGTCTGCACGAGAACTTCCGGGCTCCCTGTGGCCTGCGGTTTCGTGGATCACGTACCGCACGCAACCCGTCTGAGGGAGGCTGGTCATGGCAACCGCAGTACTGCACTCGACCCAACAGCAGGTGCGCGATCCGCGGAGCTTCGTCGCTCCGGAAGTCTGGGATCGCGAGATCGCGCTGCTGGTGCGTGACAACCCGTTCGACGTGGTGATGGCCGAGCGCCTGTTCGGGCAGGCGATCGCTTATTTGGTCACGGCAATGGAGAAGTGGGGCCAGGGGCTGGAGATCGGCTGCGGCCAGCTCGTCGACACCGCCGTGCATGCCTTCATCCTCGACACCGTCAACTACCGGCAGTTCTGCTACCGCTACTTCGACGGCAAGTTCCTGGAGCACGTCCCGGAGATCGAGCGTAAGTGCGATGGCTCGGTGCAGCGCACTGCCGGGATCATCCAGGCCAACGGCTTCGCCGTGGACTGGCCGCTGTGGGAGGCCGACTTCACCAAGTGCACACCGTGCCACCCCGGAAGCAACTGCCACTGACTCCCATTTTCCTTCGAGGGGCCCGGAACCAACTGTTATCTGGTTCCGGGCCTCTTCGGCGCGCGGTGAGGATGTCCTCGGCGGGTCGCCCGTTGGTGGTGTGGGCCAAGCGGTAGCGTGACCCAGCCCCGCATCCGGATCCCCGTGAGGCCGCCCATGATGATCATCTCCGACCGCGTTGGCTACTGGGACCACTACGCCGCTGGAGTCGCCGGCCAGGACCAGCAGAAGGCGCTCAAGGAGGCATTCGGCTGGACCCAGTACGAAGGGCACGGACCCGGCGACGAGCTGCTGGGTGACCCGCTCACCGCGCTGGAGCTGGGCAGTGGCCGGGGCAATGCCGTCGCTGCCCTGGCGCTCAAAGGCATCGACACCACCGGCATCGACCTCTCGCCCGGGCAATGCGACGCGGCCGAGCGCTCCTGGGGCACGATCCCCGGAGTCCACTTCGTCCAGGCCGACGTCGTCGAGTTCCTGTCAGCCACCGGTCAGCAGTGGGACGCGATCTACTCGATCTGGGGCGGCGTCTGGTTCACCGACCCCGTAGTGCTGTTGCCGCTGATCCGCGCCCGCCTCACGCAGGGCGGCACGCTCGCGTTCTCGCACGCCCCGGCGGTGCCGGGCAGCTACGGCCTCCAGGGCATGTACGGTAACGGATTCACCGGCCGCCAGGTCTGGATCTACCGCTGGGCCTACGAACCAACCGGATGGGCTGACCTGCTGCGTGAGTACGGCTTCACCGACGTGCATGCCCGCGTCGAGCCCGCGCCCGAACCGGACAACGTCGGCACTCTCATCGTCGAAGCCCGGGCCTAGACCCGGCTCAGTTCCCGCCTGGTCATCAACCCGGCCGCCCAGCACACGAGGACTGCCCATCCCATCGGTGGAGCGCGTCCTGGATCCGTTGCGCTACCTCGGAATCGAGGCCGGGCCGCCGCACCGTGTAGCGCAGGTATTCCTCGGTCCCTTGCAGCAACCCGGACCACGGGTACGTGCACACCATCGCGACGTGCGTTCCCTGAGCCTCGATCGAAGTGCCGTCGGGCGACAGGACCGGACGTCTGGGAGATCGACTGGGAACGCATCGACGGCGGTCCGACCAAGGCCGACGTCGAGGCCGCGATCAACGCCCGCCCCGCGGTGCGCCGCTACCGCTCGGTCCTGCAGCTGCACTCCGCCGCCGGCTCCGCAATCCGGTTCGCCCGCGCCATGCAGGCCGACGTCGGCGCCGACGGCGAGCACGACCTGGGTGATGCCGGAGATGGTCAATCGGCCGCGCTGCCCGAGCCACAGCGGGCCGGGCTGATTGCCGTGGATCCTCCTGATCAGCGGCCGAGGTGGCGGCGCAGGAGCTCGTACACGTCGTCACGGGTGCTGACGGTGACGACGAGGACCACCAGCTGGCCGTCGTCGATCTGGTAGCAGACCCGGTAGTTGCCCACTCGGTACCGGAAGGTCCCGGGGTAGCCGATCAGCGGCCTGAAGCCAGGGCGACGTGGATTGGTGCTGAGCGACTCGATCGCATCCTCGATCGCTTCGGCATCCTTGGGTTGCTTTCGCGCGAGCTTGTCCAGAAACTTGTCGGCATCCCGGAGGATCTCGACTGCGTAGGCCACGCGGGCCTACCGGCGGGTGCGGCGAACGAACGGCACGCGCTCATTGGCGCCAGTGCGCATCCGGGCCAGCGCTTCGCGCACGGCCTCGCCGTCCACCAGTTCCTCGAGATCTTCAAGCAGCTCAGCTGCCGCGGCGGGCACCACGGCCGCGGCCCGGTGACCGTGTTTGGTCAAGTAAGTGGTCTCTCCGGCGAACTCGGCGCGCGAAGTGACAGGGCCCAGCTCGGCGCGGGCTTCGCTCACGGTCATCTCAGCAGCCATGCACAAAATGTACATCTAGTACTTCGGCTAGGGCCAGCGGCAGTATCGAAACGTGACCTGGTGCCCAGCCTTCCGTGGTGCCTCAGCCGGGTAGCGCCCGGCTACGAGCAGGCCCCAGCCCGACCAACACCCACCACCTACGCCCATCGCCCCATCGGATCGCAAGTCACCGAGGCACATCGGCGGCGCAGCTGATTCCCACGGCCTACACCTGATCAAGCGACGAACGCGACCTCGAAACGGCACGGCACTCACTTGGGGCCGTCGCGATGGCAGCCTCAGCGATCGGGGTCAAGATCTGCGTACCGACACCCCCACCTGCCTGTTTCCGCTGGTGGCGGCGGCGATGTGCCTGTCGGTGCACGACGGGTTGCCCGGCATGCTTGTGCTCGCCTACCGTGATTTGCGGCCACGGCCGACGTTGTTGAACGTCATCCACACCGATTTCCCGGCCCGCTTCTTCGGCTTCTTTGCCTGATCAGTCTTCGGTTTGGGCTTCGGCGGGTTCTTCCGGCGTTCCTCTTCCTCGGCTGCCTTCTTGGCTTTCTGGGCGCGGATGTACGCCTCGTCCTCTAACGGTCGTCGGCCCATCACGCCTCCTCTCGGCGCTCGCTGCCCCACGCAGCGACTCGGTAAGGCACAGTTTTACCGGAATCCGCTCACCGCCGAGCAGGCGAACATATCGACATCCTCCCCGGCGACGCCAGCGGCACCGACTACCTCACCACGCACCGCTGACCCCTGCTGAGCTGCGACGACTCATCTCATGGCGGCTTTTGGGCTTACCTTGGCTGCACCCCACCTCTGCCCGGAGTTCAGGCGAACTGAGGGATTCTCAGCGGGAACCCAAGGGTGTTCGGGCTGTGTGGGGCGGTTGGACCCTTGGGTTCGTGCTCAACCCACGGTGTCGTGGTGGGCGCTGTGCAGGAGATTACGGGCGGCGGCGCTGTATCGGATGGCGGTGGTCTCGTCGAGCCCGAACACGGCGGCCAGGTGGAGAGGGTCCGGCCCGTGGGTGAGGGCTTCGTCGAGTTGGCGATCGACGCGCAGGGCCTCCAGTGTGGCGGCTCGGCGACGGAACGGACCGGTGAGCGCGTTGTCGCTGACCGGCCGGGTCGTGTTCGCGGTCTGCTTGTTGATGATCAGGTGGGGGTTGGCGGTGTGGGGCCAACGGTCACGCCGGTAGGTGAGCCAGTCGAGCAAGAGACGGTAGGTCAGCTGGTCCATCGGTCGGGTCACCGTGGCGATGGTGAGCTGCCGGTTGCCGAGGTCGACGTCGTCGAGCCGGAGCTTGCGGATGGCGTCGGGGCGGGCGGCGTGCACTGCGGCCAGCGCCAGGGTGAGCCGGGCGGCGGGGGTGGTCGCGGCCTGCGTAGCGTCGTCGATTTCGTTGGGAGACAAGGGAAGGATCACTGGGTCGTCGCGGTTGCTGCGGTCCCGGAGTCGAGCGGCAGGGTTGGCGAAGATGGTGCCGGTCTTCTTGCAGTGCCGCATCAACGACCGCAGCCCGGTGACGGCTTGCCGACGGCGATGTCCTTGCAGGGCTTCGATCACGGCGGCGACGTCGGCGACGGTGACCTCGCGCAGGTGGGCATAGCGGGCGGACCAGTCCACGAGCACGGGGTGGACGGCGCGCACGTAGCGGCGGGTCGTGCCCATCTTGCGGGGCAGGCTGCGCGGCCCGCCGTGGTGCAGAGTGCGCACCCAGTCGTGGACGTCGGCGGCGATGCCGGGCGCGAGTTCGGCGAGCTTGCCGTCCAGCCAGTGCTGGAACGCCGGGACGCGGTCGTCAACGAACAGGTCCGCCCGATCCAGGACCTCGGCGACACGGTCGATGCTGACGCCGTAGCGATGCAGGATGTCAACCAGCTGCGAGTAGCGGAACGCTTCGCCCTCGGCATGTCCGGACAGCAGGATGACCAGTGCCCGGCCCAGCTCGGCGACCAGCTTGGGGTTCCAGCCGTGCGCCTGCCCCAGCTGGTCGGCGATCCGCCGCACCCGGACCAGGACCGGGTTGGCCAATTCGGCGTGCAACTCCCAGCCGAAGGCTCGCTGCGGGCCGGGCAGGTGCAGTTGCAGTTGCCCGCCATCGGCGGGCCGGGGCGCAGCCAGCACGAGGTCGGTGACTCGTGCACTGGTCTGGGCTCGCTGGCCAGCGCGCTGGCGCACTCCGGAGCGTGGGCCGCGCATCTTGGTCATGCCGGCGAAGGCCAGCTGGTGGCAGGTGACCGTGGCCAGGTCGGCGTCGGTGACGACGTGAGGATCGTCGGCCAGTACCCCGGCCTGCAACCAGCACAGCCTGCAATAGCCGTGCTTCAGCGGCACGTGCCGGCCGCAGACCGCGCAGCGGCCGGGGGCATGGCGGCGGCGGAAGTCGTAGCAGGCGCGGCAATATCCGCCATACAGCACGCCCCAGGCCAGGCAGGTGGGGCAGCTTTCCGCCGTCTTGTCGATCGCGTGTCGGCGTTGGGGCATGGTGACCACGCGGCTCACATGGGCGGCAGCGAGCGGCCGTCCCGGCGTTTCGGCGTGACCGTCACACCGGCGGCGCCGCTGGTACCGGTCGCAGCGGTCGACTCGCCTTGCGGGGCGGGCCGGTCGACCTTGTCGGGCTCTGGGATGAGCAACACCTCGACACCGCAACCAAGGACTGCGCAGATGATGTTCAGCTCGTCGAGTTTGACGCTGGCCGGGCTGCCCGACCACAGCCCGGACATCTTCCCAGCGCTGATCATCAGGCCGTGCTCGGCGAGCATCCGTTGCAGCTCGCTGGCCTTCCAGATACCACGGTTGGCGGCAGCCAGCCGCAGGTTCCACCTCATATGCTCAGTCCCTTCAGCCGTTGCGCGGCCCGCTGCTGCCCGGCCAGCCATGCGTCCTCGACATGCGTCCGATGAACATGAACATAATTCATAGTTGTGGCGATCCAGGCGTGCCCGAGCGTCGCTTGGATGGCGATCAAGTCCATGCCGCCCAGGTAGAGCTCGCTGGCGCAGAAGTGCCGCAGGACATGCGGTGTCAACCGGTCCGACCAGTCCGGCAGGTGCTCGGCGGCGGCCGTAGCCAACCCGGCCCTCAGCACCTCGTTGCCCACCCTGGCACCGGTCCCGTCGGCGTTCTTGCGTTCGGAGCAGAACAACGGAGCGCCCAGCCGGGCAGGGTCGTCACCGAGCTGGCACCACACGTCCTCGACGAACCACCGCAGGGTCCGGCCCGCGTCATTGATCAGCGGCACCATGCGTTCCCGGGGCCCGGAGCCGCGGGCGCCTTTGCCGTGTCGGACATGGAGTTTGCCGAACGGGCCCAGGTCCCACTTGATGTCGGCCAAATCCAAGTGACGCACCTCGTTGATCCGCAACCCCACCTCCGACATCAGCCGGGCGGCGGCGTAGTTACGCGCGGTGGGAGCGAACTTGCGGCAGGTCGCCAGCTCGCCGCGCCACCCGGCGAACAGCGTCCTGATCTGCTCAGCGGACGGCGGGATCCGCAGTTTCGCCTCGCGTCGGCCGCGGGGTCGGTTCACCTCGTCGATCGGGCATTCCACGACCCGGCCGGTCAGGTTGTGGATCTCCACCTTGTGCCGCAGCTCGACGAACTCGAAATACGTCCTGATCGCCTGCGCCCGCGCCATCCGCGTGTTGGGCGGCACCGCCCGCAGCACCGTGCCGAAATAGGAGTCCACGTTGGACGGTTGCAGGTCCCACAACGGTCGGCCGAACCACGCACGCACCTGCTCCAGATGGCAGACATCCGAACGGATCGTGTTATCGGCCAAGCCTGCCGCCGAGCGGGCCAACACGAACCCGGCGAACACATCGGTCTCGAACCGCGCGATCTCCTCCGGGCCCAACGGCTCGCGCATCTCGCGCAGATCCCGCACGACCGCAAGCCCCACCACGCCTCCCCGACTTCAGCTCGACCGCAAGAACATCAACAGACGTGACATCGGCTCACGGAACCTGAAGTTGAGTCAGAACACGAACCAACCACCCGAACGAGCAAGAACAGCCTGGTCCAGGCCGCCCGACGACGGAACATCCCTCCGGGAACTCAAGGGTTATCTATTACAGGGGATTCACTCGCGGTCGCCGACGCGCCGCGGCGGCCGGCGCGGGAGTTCGTCGGTGTCGCCGACCAGCCAGCGCAGGAAGCCGAGTACGTGGCCGTTCATCGTGCCGCCGACCTCGGTGACCGCGGCCTTGGCGCGCTCGTGCAGCTCGGGGTCGGGGCGGTAGACGGCCGCGGGGTGGCGGTGCTTGCTCGGCATGGAGCCATCCTCCCATCATGGTGGCTAGCCACCTGTCGATTGATCCGCTACAGTGGTGGCTAGCCACCGTGAAGTGGGCTAACGACTCTCGAGCTGGTCAGAGACAATGGAGGATGGTGAGCAAGATGGACAGGCGGTGCCATAACTGCGGGGGCGAAGGATGCGCGACGTGCGAGAACACGGGCGTGATCACTTACTGAACACGACGGAACTGGGCCGGACCTTCGGGTCCGGCCCAGTTTTTTGTACACAACCAGACTCGCAGGCTCTTGCCTTTGGCCGATCTCGCCGACCAGTTCGCGCGGCACGCGGAGGACTTGCAGTCCACCACGACAAGCAGGCCGACGTCGAGGCCGCGATCAACGCCCGCCCCGCGGTGCGCCGCTACCGCTCGGTCCTGCAGCTGCACTCCGCCGCCGGCGCCGCAATCCGGTTCGCCCGCGCGATGCTCGAACCCGGCCTCGCGGTCGCACCCCGACCGACTGGGGCGGCAACGCGAGCCGGAGATCCACCAGGACCGGCACAGGCGGATCACGCTCGTCCCTCGTCCCCCACCAGCCATCACCGCCGCTATCGCTCACCCGTTCGATTCTCGTCGATGCCGGAGTCGGGCACCAGGCGAAGGACGGGGCGATCATCGATGGGGTCGCCCCGCTCCAACCTGGCGATCATGGCCAGCACTGCAGCGGCCATCGTGCGGGCGCCGGCGACCTGGCCACCCTCGCGCGGCGTCAGCCCGGGATGTTCGCGCAGGTGGTCATGGGCCCACTGCACCTTGCGACGCAGCACTGCGAGCTCATCGTCCAAAGGGGGATACGCCTTCCAGCTCCGGTTGGTCGCGAGCGTAGGGGCCTCGGCCGGGATTACCCAGCCGAGGCCCCTACCGAGATATGTTCGTGTCGCCTACGCCAAGTGCTTGTGATCCCAGAAGATCTGCTTGGTGCGCTCGGCGACGTCCTTGTCGTGCGCAGCAGCCTCTTCTGCCAGCTGATCGACCCCCTCCCAATCACCCTTGATGATCTTGTTGATCAGATCGACCTCGTGGCGGTCGATACTCCAGCCCACTTAGGACACGCCCTCGGGCGCTGTCAGGTCGAATGCGATCCAGATGGCGTGATCCTCGGCCCACCCAGTGACGGTGTCCACCGACCATGCCAGGCCGTCGGCCCGCGGGTGCCCCGCCGCGATCGCCGCCCGGTAACGCGCCGCGATGCTCAGCAGCAGGGCGCGGGCGGCCTGCCTGGCGCCGGTCGTCCAGTCTGCGCCGACGCGCTCTTGCAACGCCTTGTACCGCTCGAAGAGCGCCTGGCCAACCTCGAAGTGCTCCTGCGCTGTCGTCATCGCCGGCCCGCCTTCGTCACGTCGCCGTCACGCAGCTCGGCGAGTGGGCCGTGTTCGCCTTCGACTTCCCACGCGGCGAAGTCCTCCTCGGTGATGCCCTGAGCGTCAAGAACGGCCACGCGCTCCGCCCAGTAGATCCGGTCTTCACGCTGGACATAGACCGGCCATTCAAGGTCGGCCGGGATCTCGGCAGCGACGCGTGAGTCTGTCCGGCGGTTGATCTCCTCGGTAACGGCCGCGAAGAACGCCTCGACGATGTCGCTGGGGTAGCCGGACAACACTGTGGTACGCATGTATTGCTCCTGTTCGAGGGAGTGGCGCCCGGCCAGGCAGGGGCTCCAATCCAGGCCTGGCCGGGCTCGTAGGTTCAGCGGATCAGGACTCGTCGGGCGGCGTGCGGGAGAACACGCCTTCCCAGCTCCGGTACCGGCACATCCCGGCAGGATCCACAGCGGCAGTTCTGAATGCGGTCCGCAGCGGCCCTGATCTCCGCCTGAGCCGGCAGCGGCAGCGGATTCTCACGCCACTCGGCACACTGAGCGCAGGTGCAGCCCATGACGTTCTCCTCAGATCAGCGGGAGCTGTCGCCGGGCTCCTCATCGACGATCGTGTCCGTCTGCTTCCGCTGCACCCACCACGGCGCGTTCTGGTCGACCTCCGCCTCGATCCGCTTGTCGACGCGCCGCTGAATTTCCTCGTTTCGCTCAGGCATTTCCCGTCCTTCCAAGGTTCGTTCTTGCCGGACACCTTTCATGTTACACAAAACGTCATGCATGACGATTAGGCATTCCGGGTGAATCGACATGCATGACAAGTTGGGTAGCCTGACCGCGTGAGTCGTCAACGCCCCGACACCGTCGACCAGCTGGAGAACCAAGGCCTCTCGTACGCGGAGGCTGGCCTGCTGGACGTTTTGTGCCGTACGCGCAAGGAATCCTGGCCGCACTTCAGGACCGAAGATCTGACCACGTCCGAAGCGGGAATCCGGCACGTCCGGCGTCTAGTCGACGGACTGGAGGAAAAGGGCTTCCTGCGCCGTTGGCAGATCGGCCTCGGCCCCGCCGGCGGTGTCGTCTGGGACTGGCAGCTCTACCCCAACGGCGACGCACCCGAAGCTGCCAGTTGAAATCCAGCGCTACGGCGCTGAGGTGAGTACCGGGTACTCACCTCACAGACAACTGCGGCCCCAGGCAACTTCGTTCTGTTGCCTGGGGCCGCAGCTCATGTTTCAGCTGATCAAGGCTTCGACAAGCTCTTCAACTTCCGAATAGGCGACCCACGTTCGGCAGCACTGGCCAACACCCTTGGAATCACAGGTTTTAGAAAGCTTGACCCCGCGTTCCCGATGCCATCGCCTGTTGGCAACCGCTGTGGTCAACTCGGAGCCCCAGGCGGAGAGTTGTCCACAGTGGGCGGCAGTCAGCGCCCCAACCCCGTACTCAAGTCCGGCAGGGCACGCGCTGAGTGGAACGGCAGCCAATGACTGCATCGCGCGCGTCCATGCGGTTCTTGACAATCTGGAGCATCACGGCGGCCGGGTCTGAAGTCATCGTGAAGAAGGTATGAACCCACGTTGGGCATGCTTCGTTCAGAAGGTATGGGAAGCCGAAGCCGATGCTTGGGAGTGCGGACATGATGGCAAACGATCACGGCACGGTGCTCGCCACCATGGTCTTCAACCTGGTAGCCCCGGCGGGAGTGATCGCGCCGGTTGGCGTGGAACTGCGGTACGACAGCCGCAACCCGTACGAGATCTGCATGAAGCTCAACGTGGGCAAGGCCGGTCAGGTGGATTGGGTGATCGCCCGCGACCTGCTGGCCGACGGGCTGGTCGCCGAGGCAGGCGAAGGCGACGTGCGAATCCGCCCTCGACTGGACGATCCGACGTTGGTCATGATCGAGTTGAGCTCGCCGTCAGGGCAGGCCACCTTCGAAGTGAATGCCGATCAGCTTGTGGACTTCTTGAACGACACCTACGACGTGGTCGCACCCGGTGACGAACACCGGTGGATGAACCTCGACGAGGCGCTGAGCCGGCTGCTCTCGCACAACCTGTAAGGGCCCGGTTCTCCCGAAGCGCCACACGCCAGGCGGCCAGCCGCGGCACCTGACGGCACCTCGTCCGGCAGCTAGCCGGTACAGCGTGATCGACTCCAACGGCGGCGAGTTCGAGCGTCGTAAGCCAGCTGACCAGCAGTGAACGCAACGAGGCCCCCGGTATTCACCGGAGGCCTCGTTCGTTTCTGCTGGTCAGCTCTCGCGGAGCTTGGCGCTTACCTCGACCCGGTGGATGTCCTGCGGCCACTGGAAGTGCTGCCAATCCTCGTGTCGAGGATCCTGTGCTGCTTCAACCCCCTGCTCGGGTTCCGGCTGCTCCGCCTGCGGCGTCGTCTGGGACTGGTAGCTCTACCCCGACGGGGACGCACCGGAGAAGGACTGACCGCCGTGATCACACGTCGAACTGCAGACGCGAAAGAGCCGCGGCCCCGGTCATCGCTTTGACCGGGGCCGCGGCTTCTTCAGGCAGTGCGTCGACGACGCCGCGTCAACGCTGCAGCAGCGCGAGGAGTTGTTTCTGCTGTTCGTCGGTGTACTCGCTGTGGATCTGCTCCACCAGGACTGCTGGATCCTGCGGCAGCCCCGCGCGGCCTTGTGGTGCCGCAGGGTTGGAAACCGCGTTTCCAAGCCCCGCGGTGGTTTCTGAGGCGACCGCGGGCTGATGGCCGTTGGAAACCGCGTTTCCAACGGTGTCGTCGGTGCCTGCCTTGGCCTTGAGTGCAGGCTCGCTGGAAACCGCGTTTCCACCCGCCAGGTCCGCACCGTCAGATCCGACCGGCGTCGGCGTGTTGGAAACCCCGTTTCCAGGTTCCACCTCCCGGCTCGCCGCGACAGGCTCCGCGCGGGATGTCTCCGCGATCTGGTGCGGCTTGGCCGGTTTGGCCGCGTATGGGGGCCCCGCCTCATAGGCAACGAGTTGGTGTTCTTGCTCCAGCCGAGCCAGCTCCCGCGCGTCAGCGATCTTGAGCCTGCCGCTGTCAACGACGGCCTGCAGCTCGGGAACAAGTTTGAGCAGGCTCACCCGCTGCGAGACGTAGACGTGAGACTTCCCGATCTTGGCGCCAACCGCACGGGTGGTGCCGTAGCGGTCCAGCAGCTGCTGCAGTTCCTGCGCTTCCCGCATGGGAGTGAGCGGCTCGCGCTGGATGTTCTCGATGATGCCGATCTCGACGACCTCGGCGACCTTATCGTCGATGACGTGCACCAGAAACGTCTCGACGTCGGCCTTCTGGCAGGCGGCGTGACGCCGGTTTCCGGCCAGCACGACCCATTCAGCGTCGCCGATCGCCTCGGCATGGTCGGGTCGGTGCCGCAGGTACGCCTCGCGGCTGGCGACCGCCGCGGGCTGCATCTGCCCGAATTCGGCGATCGTGCTTGCGAGTTCGTCGATCTTGAGGTCGGCGGGACGAGGGTTGTCTGGCCGGCGCACACACTTGGCGACCGGGACACGGGTCGGCGGCAGCGTGGCGACGTCGGCGACCTCCATCGGGCCTTCGTCGGCCAGGTCGACGAAGGAGACACGGCGGCCCATCAGATCCCCTTCCCCGTGGCCAACTCCAGCGCCAGCTCGTTGAAGTCTTGGCGGGCTTCCTTGCCGACTCGGTTCTTCGGGTACTGGGTCACCACCAGGCCTTCCAAGCTCGCGCGGGTGTGCAGCTTGTAGCGGCGGATCACTGTGCCGGCCACCGGCCAGCCCTTGGCCTGGATGTAGCGCAGGGTGTCGTCGAGATCAGCACGCCCGTCCCGGGGATCCCAGTTGTTGACCACCAAGCGGAACGGGATACCGCGGGGTTTGAGGATCGTCTCGATCAGGCGGTTGGTCGCGTCGAACGACAACGGCTCGGGCGGGATCGGCACCAGAACCTCACCGTCACCTTCGGAGAGGTTGTCCAGCACCGCCGCCAAGATGTGCCCTTGCTCGAGACTGCCTGGAGTGTCGACGAAAACGTCGCTGTATTGCTCCAGCGAACGCAGCTTGGCCAGCTGCTCGGGGTTGGTGTGCGCCTGAACGTAGTCGAACGGCAGGTTGTTCTCACCGATCCGCTCGGCCCACCAGGTACTAGAGCCCTGCGGGTCGGTGGAGACGACCAGCACCGGTGAATTCTCGATCGCCTCACCGGCTTCGACCGCCTGCCGTTGTGCGGCGGAAAGTTTGACGTGGACGCTCACGGCGGCGAGGTTGACGGTGATCGTCGTTTTGCCGACGCCGCCTTTTTGATTGGCGATGACACGCACTTTGGCCATGTTGAATGCTCCGCGATTCCCTCTCGGTACTTCGGATCACCGCGAAGCCTCTCACGACGATCAGTCGCCCCAGTGCATCGCCACAGCCAAAGTGGTGGAAACCGCGTTTCCAAACCACCTGCACGTCGTCCCGGAGCCCGGTGCCCAAGGCGGTCTGGTTGGAAACGCGGTTTTCAACCAGACCCGGGCCCCGACTCACCACAGCCCGCCGCGAGCGCGGCGGCGACCTCGGCCACTACGACGGCGGCATCACGTCCGTGATGGCAGGCATAGTCGGCGCTCACGCCGTGGACCTCGGTGTCCTCGGCGGGTCTCCACCCCCGGATCGGCCAACCACGTCCGGACATCCAGTCGGAATTGGTGTCGGAGCCAAGTCTCTGTCTTTTAGCGGCGGTGCCGGGCCTGGGCGAGGCTGGCGCGCAGCGCCTCGGCCAGCTCGAGTGGCTCTTCGGCACGCGGCGGCGGCACCGTGATCTGCTCACCGGCGGCCTTGGCTTCGATGAGCGCCCGAGGGTCTGGCGGTAGGTGTCCTGGTAGCCGTCGAGATCGAACGTGTCGGCAGACATCGAGGTCACCAGCTGGGTGGCCATGTCCCGTTCCTGCTCACGTACCGCGGGCGGCGGCTCGCCGAGCAGGTCGGCATCGAGTGGCCGCACCTCGTCCGGCCACAGCAGCGTGACCAAACACCCCTGCAGGTACAGCGCGAGCGCCCGACACCGGCGAGCTCGTGTTGTCCAGGCAGCGGCGGCCCGAGCCGATCCACCCTAGCCTGCGGGCCGATGCTCGCCGGCGTGCCGGGTGCGGGACTGGCGTGCGCGCACGGCCGCGCCGCATGCGCACGACCATGACGAGCAGTTTCGGTTGTCGGCAGATCCAGGCACGGACTGACCCCTGGTCAGGCGGGACCGCGCACGATGTCGGACTGGCGTTGGCCTTGCTGGTGCGCCGCAGTCTCCCCACCGATTGCTGTTGGTTTGCGTCAGAGGGTTGCCGGGGTTTGACGATCAACGCGGAGGGCGTCGAGGTGATCGTTCAGGCCGCCGCCGCGGCGGAATCCTGCGCCTGCACACGGGCTCGGCGGCTTTCGTGCGCAGCGGCCAGGCTGGCTCGGCAGGTCCGGATGATCTGCCGGGTCGCCGCGGTCTCGAGGGCCTGGCGGCACCGCGTGCAAACCACGGTCACCGATCCGGTCACCTCGTCGACCGCGACGGACGCCTCGGCCTCGCAGCGGCGGCACCAGCGGTGCCCGGTGACGGGGATGACGTGCATCGGCGAAGCGATGCATTCGTGTGCCCAGCGACGGTGAACGTGGCAGGTGATGCGCTCGTGAGCCGAAATCTCCTCGCGTTCCTCCACCGCATCCTCGAGGATCAAGGTGCGTGCGAGGCGCTGGTCCCGGACGTCCGCGTAGCGCTCGCCGTACCGCAGGACCTCTGTGGCGCTAGGCCGGGAGGGATGCGACGAACGTCGGGGGCGCGGCGAATCCGGTTCGATTCGGTCGGTATGGGACTGGGGGAGCATGGTTTGGCCTTGGACGGGTTTGCTTGTCGGGTTGACTGACTTCAGTGTCTTTAGTCCCCGATACGCAGACATCGGTGGCACTACGTAGCCAGCTGCGTACCCATCTGAAGGTACGAGGGCGCACCTCTGCGCCGAACGCCGACACTGCCGGCACCAACCTCCGATGGTGTCGGCTTTGCACTCCCGGCATGGCCGGGAGTGCAAAGCCCAGAAACGAGAAACCCCAGTCCGGCGAGGCGTGTTCCGTCCGGGGCCGGCTGGGGGAGTGGAGCGGCAATGCCAGGGAGGACTAGCGATGACCCGCCGCCACTACACCCCGCGACGAGATCAACGCTTCCTGAAGCACGTCTACGACCGTGGCGGTGCGACGGAGCTCCAGGTGGCAGCCGACGCGGTATCGCCCGCTCGGCACGCAAAGACCTGCCCGGGGACGGGTCATCGTCGGGTTCGTCGACTGCCGGGCCGTCGCAGGCTGCTTGAACAGCCAGCCAGCCCTTCCGCCCGGCCGGGCAGGCCCGGACAGTCGTTAGGTAGTCAGCCGTGGCGGAGGTGCATCCATGCCAGGTGAGCGTCCTCGGCGAACTCCTCTAGCGGCGCCCAGGCGTGGTGGGCGGGGTCGTCCAGCACTGCCAGGTCCGCGTGTCGGGGTGGCGGTTTCTGGGTGCCGCGGTGGGCCAGGAATTCGTCGGGGTCGTCGATGAGGCTCACGAGGAAAGCGATGTCGGAGAGGTGCCGGGACTGCAGGTGTTCGGACAACTTGCTGCCAGGGTGTTCGTTGAACAGTGCATGGATCTTGCCTCCAAGCGCGCGAGGAAGATCCGGGATGTAGATCGTGGCGGTGCGGCCGCCGTAGCTGGCGTGTAGCGCGTGACGGTATTGCAAAGCAGCGCCTCCTCCACGGACTTCGATCGTGCGACCGGGAGGGTCGGTGAGAAGCCTGTCTTCGGCCCGGGGGCCGAGGTTGTCCGGGGCGAGGATGTCGACTTCCATGCCGTCGGTGGGGCGGATGAAGCGGTGGCCCAAGCCTTCCGGGCTGATGCCGCCCATTGCGTAACCGAGCTGCTTGAGCACCTCCACGGCCTGGGGCATGGCTTGCACCTGGGCGCGCACGTCGAAGATGACGTCGACGTCGCGGGTTGTGCGTGGTGGTCGGCGACCCGCGACTAGGCCGTGCAGAAAGACCATCTGCCCGCCGACAAGGACCCAGGGTTCCGGGATCCGCTCGGAGAGCTCTAGCAGCGCCGGCCATAGCCAGGTGTCCACGTCGTCGTGCAGCATGGCGGGCAGCTCGACGCTGCCGAGCAGGGGAGGCTCTTTTGTCACCGGCGCCCTGCGCCCGATTGGTCCAGCAGTCGCTTGCCAGCTCGCGCTGAGCGTTCGTCGCCTGCTTCGAGCAGGTCAACGGCCACCGCCGCAGGGGGCGCGAGTCCATCCCGTGCGATGGAGATAGGTAGCTGGTCGGGCAAAACGCGCACCACGACGTTGGGCTCCGATGCCCCGAGCTTGATCCGGCCAGCCTCGCGCAGCTCTCGGAAGGACTCGGCGGGAACGTACAGTTCATGCTCGGCGCCGGAGGGCATCAGGTCCAGCCCGTACCGGGCTGCCGCGGAGATGCCTCCACTGGCCACGCCTGGCAGTTCACGGAGCTTGCGCAGTGGCCCCGCCAGTATCCGAATTCGGTGCAATTCGGCACGACTCTGCAGCAGTCGGGGCCACTGCTCGATGTTGCGGCTCAGGTACCGGCGCAATCGGCTGCGTTCGGCAGGGCTGACCCAGTCTGGTTCTTCGCCACTGGCCAGTACCAGCAGTGCCCAGGCCATCCGGGGCGACAAAGGTCTCCCAGGTTGGGGATGCATCACCTGCTGGCGGTGACGTATGGAACCCACATCGACCAGGTACTCCCGGCCAAGCTTGATCGTGCGCAGCTGTCCACCACGTGCCAGGTCCCGGGCTCGTTTCTGGGAGATCTGCAGCCGCGCGGCGGCTTCGGGTAGCGAGACCAGCTGTTGCAAACCCGCCATCTCCCTCACCTTCCTCGTTCCACAAGCCTTGGTAGTTGACGCGCCGAGCTAGTTCGGTGCACAAACCTTACCAACACTTACCCATTTGTGTATATTTATGCTGGTCAAAGGCTCGTATACGGCCAGTACCTGCGGCGCGCACGACGCCTGCGGCGGCCCGTGCGGGCCGCGCATGACCATCACGAGAGTGTCGTCGGCGCGAGCCACTCGCCGGATGCCAGCTCCTCCCGTGGTTGCGTCCTGACGCAACTGAACACGAGCGCGGATCAACCAGTCGCGCTCGGCGGCACCGTCCTCGGGCGGGTCGGTCCAGTCCGCGCTGCCGTACGTGGTGGGGGCGGCTTTGCGCGGGCCGGGGCGTCCCGCGACGGCGTCCGGGTACTTCTTGCGCACCGCGGATCGGGTCACGTTCAGGGCCTCGCCGATCGCCTGGCCGCCCGCACCGGTCGTGGCCGCCACGGTGACCGTTACGTCGATGAGCTGGTCAGCGAGTTCGCGTATCTCGCGCAGTGCAGCCAGTTGCGCGAGCACCGCGGCCTGCTGGCCGTCCGCGTCGAGAGCCTCGTCGAACGGGCTCCGTGGTGGGGCGCCGTCCTGCAAGTCGGACAGCTCGCGTGCGCCTGAAAGCGGATTGCCACCGGGGGCCTGAAGACATCGTGAAGAAGGCATGAACCCACCTTGGGCATGCTTCGTTACGAAGGTATGGGAAGCCGATGCTTGGGAGTGCGGACATGATGGCAAACGATCACGGCACGGTGCTCGCCACCATGGTCTTCAACCTGGTAGCCCCGGCGGGTGTGATCGCGCCGGTTGGCGTGGAACTGCGGTACGACAGCCGCAACCCGTACGAGATCTGCATGAAGCTCAACGTGGGCAAGGCCGGTCAGGTGGATTGGGTGATCGCCCGCGACCTGCTGGCCGACGGGCTGGTCGCCGAGGCAGGCGAAGGCGACGTGCGAATCCGCCCTCGACTGGACGATCCGACGTTGGTCATGATCGAGTTGAGCTCGCCGTCAGGGCAGGCCACCTTCGAAGTGAATGCCGATCAGCTTGTGGACTTCTTGAACGACACCTACGACGTGGTCGCACCCGGTGACGAACACCGGTGGATGAACCTCGACGAGGCGCTGAGCCGGCTGCTCTCGCACAACCTGTAGTGGCCTGGTTCTCCCGAAGTGCCGCATGCCAGGCGGTCGGCTGCGGGACTGGCGGCGCTGAACACCTGAAAACTCCGCCACGCTGCGTCTCCGGGCTGGGAATCCACCCAGCGGAGGCGCAGCGCTGCATGCGGGGGATTCGTCGCCGTCGAATACGTCGCTGTACCGCTACGCGAGTTCCCCGTGGTTGTAGCGATGAGTGATTGCCGGGGGTGTATCGGCTCCAGGTGGTGCCGCCTGGGCGGCGAACTTGGTTGTGGTGACGGGGTGGTAGCCGAGAGCGTCGGCAACGATCGGAGCTGGCATTTCCTGCAACGTGCTGCCGGATCGCGGCGCACCTGGGAATCCCGAGTAGATGGACGAGCTTTGCGAGGTATTCCGGTCCGGACTCATCTGCATGGATGACCGAAGTTGTCTGCACTTGCCCTGTCCCAGGTTGTGCCCGGCGTCGGTAACGTGTCGATCATGGCGTCCAACGTGTGAGGGTTCCAGTAGTAATGGCCGAGGAAAAGGCGAACATGCAGGTCACCGGCTACGCCAGGCAGTCTTGGACAGTAAGTCTGGTGAAGCGCTGACCAGGAAATCCGGTGGTTCTGCCGCCGTAACTACCGGCCCCCTGTGATTCGGAATGTCCGTCGAGATTAAGGCTCGCACGATCGGAGGCTCCGCAGCTGCACGGCAACACCGACGAAACGTGCCCGTGCCCGTCGATGACGGGCACGGGCACGCCGGTGCTTCAGTACTCAGATGACGCGCACGCCCTGGGCCTGCGGTCCCTTCTGTCCCTGGCCGATCTCGAACTCGACTCGCTGGCCCTCGTCGAGGGATTTGAAGCCGCTGCCCTGGATCTCCGAAAAGTGAACGAAGACGTCAGGTCCGCCGCCATCCTGGGCGATGAACCCGAAGCCCTTCTCGCCGTTGAACCACTTCACGCTGCCTTGCGCCATGCCGAACTCTCCTAGCGGCGCCGTTCCGCCTCACGGTGAGGTCAGCCGACAACCGACTGGACAGATTACATGGAGCACGACCGGTCTGACATCGTGTTGGGGCTTGAGGACAACCGCGCCGGATCGTGCGGCAGTGGGATACCGCAGATAACGGGGCCTGTTCACGTGCTCGCTGGTCCGTGTTTTGGCAGGTGGCGCTTGGCCTTTCCACAACATAACAGCGCATTATCTGAGGCAGATTGATCGCGGAGCTTACGAGGGCCTGAAGCGTGGCCTGGCGCCAGCGGAGTTCGTCCATCCAGATCTGCATCTGATCGAGTTCGCCTGTCACCATGATCTGAAAGGCAGGAGGAGAACTATGCGTAAGACTTGGATCGCCCGCCTCATCGTCGCTGGCACCTCAGCGCTGGCCCTGGTGGGTCTGACGGCGGCCCCCGCCGCCGCGGTCGAGAACAAGACCCTCGTCGACTCCCACGGGCAGTTCACGTTCATCGATGACGGTGACGTCTTCAAGATCTGCGACACCAATGCCGACGGCCACGGCGTCACCGGGCAGCTCCAGCTCCGCTCCGGGGTCGACGGCAGCATCTCGACGGTCATGACCATCAACGACGGTGGCGACGACGACTGCGACAAGCAGGGCTTCAACATCGGCAACTGGCACACCTACCGGATGATCTACTGGTGGAACGGCAACAAGAGCGGCACCATCCAGGCCACCGCCTGGTTCAACGAGTAGTCCCGACCGCGACGCGGTCGGGGCCATGCGGCATTCTCCGCGTCACCGATCTTTCGGCCAGCCGAAACTCGCCAGTAGATGATGCTGACGCCGAGGGTCGCCGCACCCTGGTGGACAAGGTGTGGACGGCGTGGTCGAAGCAGGTGCGGCAGATCAGGCCTTCCCAGTTCGCGGCCTTGGCCGCCCGGCGCCCGCAGCGGCCGCGCCCGCCGGCACCCTGCCGGCCACCCGCAGCGTCAGCGCCTTCTCCGCCTGGCTCAGCGCCGAGGAGATGATCCGCCCGACCCGCCCGGACGTGGGCGGCTCGATCCCCTCCGCGCGGCAATGCGCCAGCAACTCCTCGCGGACCCGCTCGACCTTCCGCTCCCGCTGGCAGACCTCGCCGGCCAGCCAGAACGCCAGCTTGTCCGCGTCGGCCACCGTGCACTCGCGGAACCCCAGGAACTTGCGGACCTGGGCGCGGTGGTACTCGAACGTCCGGCCGTCCCAGTCGTAGAAGCCCAGATCAGTGGCCGGCACCCCCACCTGCCGCGCGACGTAGCCGATGGCCTCGCCGGGTAGCTCGCCACGGCCACGGGGGAACCGGCCCCAGTGCGTGTAGAACTTCAGCAACAACGCGAACCCCAGGCGCGTCGCCCCCCGTTTCCCAGCGACCTGGCCTAACTCGTCACCAACGAGCGTCCAACGCTCGATCAGCTCGTCCTCGTCGACCTTCCGTCCCACCCGCTGTTCATCGGCTCACCCAGCCCCGTTCTGAACACTGAGGACGCGCCTCGCTTGCGGCTGGTGACAGCTTCCTTACCGGCACCCCGACCGGTGCAGCAGCAGCGGCGGCGGTGTTGCCGTGGTGTTCACGCTGTGCATCGCTGGATACCGCGACCGCGTTGCCGTGCACCGGACCCCCTACGCGGGGCGGTGATCACCGGGTCGCTCGATGGCGTCGGGGGGTTTGGGCATGTCCGTCGCGGCGGGCCCGCTGGAGTGCTCGGGCTCGCCGCTCTTCGGGGGTTTCGGCGGGCATGTGCGTGATCTCGTCGTCGACGGCCTGGTGCTCGGCGGCCTTCTTCTGGAGCGCGGCGAGCTGCTGGGCGCGGCTGAGCAGCTCGTGCCGGAGCTCGGCGGCGCGGGCGCGTTCGGCGGTGCGCTGCTGCAGGTTGGTGGCCAAAGTGGCGCGGGCTCGGTCGCGCGTGGCTTCGTGAGCGGCCTGGTCGCGCGGGGTCGGCGCGGTTTCGGCATCGCGCTGGCGGCACCGCTCCTGGTGGTCGAGCTCGGCTCGCAGCTTCTGGTGGTCGCGGCGGCCGCGCTGCTGGATCGCCTCGGGAGTGAGCCGGTCGAGCACGGTGGCCAGGGAGAGGCCGGGCACGATCACGAAACTGTCGGTGGCGAGGCGGCCGAGTGCGTGGAGCAGGCCGTCGTTCCCGACGATCTGAGTTAGCTGGTCGATGGTCGTGCGGTGCTGGCTGCGGCCGGGCAGGATCCGGCCGTGCTCGTCACGCCACGCGGCCAGCCGGGCGGCGATCCAGCGGGCGGGCACGACGACGCGTTCGGCGGGCATCGCGGGCAGCGCCGACCAGGACGTCGGCCGGTATTCCAGAGCGTGCTCGATGTCGCGGTTGGTCCACCCGGCCTGCCAGTACGGCCGGCACAGGTTGCGTACCCACTTCGCCGACAGCCGGGCCAGCACCAGGTGAGCCTGGCGCAGTTCGGTGGCCGCGGCGAGCATCTCGCCCCTGGTCACCGGCACCCGATCAGCAAAAACCGGGCCCGTCCCTTCGTCAAAGCGGGCGCGAAGCGCCTCTATAATTTCAGTACTAACTGAATCTTCAGTGATCGAGTTGTGGAAGACTTTCTCGCGCGCGTAGGAACCACCCTGATTCGTAACGGTCTCCCCAAAAGGGGAGACCGTTGGGGTCCAGGTTTTGTCCACAATGTTCACCGGCGCGACCGGGAGGATGGGGCCGAGGGTTTCAGTGAGCTGCTGCTTCGCGCGGCGTTGGGTGGTGGCTTGGAGCTCGGCCAGGCGTTGCAGAAGGTCGGGGCCACGTTCAGCGGCAAGGTCGCCGGGGCGCAGCGGAACTCTGAGGGCGTAGACGGCGGCACGGTTGCCTTCATCGGCGAGCAGGCCCATCGGCCGGAACTGTGGTGTGGAGCCGTGCTCGATCACCGAAATCCAGCCGGTGACGCGGAGCTGACGCAGCCAGCCAGCCATCGTAGACCGGGCCCACCCGGTGGCCTGGATCAGCCGATCCCAGGTCGGCCACGTCTCCCACGTCTCCCAGTCGGCGTGAGCGGCCAGGCAATGGACCATCTCGTAGAGGCGACGGCGGGTGCGCAGCTGCAGCAACTGCACCCATTCCTCGGCGCCGAGCTGCTCAACCCACTCGGCCTGAGACTGCGGGTCACGACTGCCAAGGGCCTGCGCCGGCACCGGGCCGATATCGGCAGCGGCAGGTGAACCGCCGTGCGCGGCCCAGCACGGTCCGCAATGGACCGTGCGAAGCGGCAACGGCCGCGGCACACCCGGCCGTTCACCGCAGGTGATGCAGATGTCGCGGTCGTTCTGCGCACGGTCTGTAGAAGCTTCGCGCACAGCGTGGGGCTCGGCGTCCTTCGGCGCACCCGCGCCGAGCACAGCAACGGCGGCACCGACGGCACCAGCCGACGGCGTGTCGTTGTCAGGATGGAGTGGATCTGAAACAGGGCGTGCGCTACCCTGAGAACGCCTGTCCAAGGCAGCGTCCTCCTGGCAGAGGGCACCAGGCGTGAGTGGATGGCAGTCCGCTCGGCCCACATACAACAGGTCGTGATCCTGGCAGGGATCTCCCGGCCTTGAAGACCGATCCGACGACACCGGCCCTGGCAGGGGCCGGTTTTTGCTGTCCTAGGTGGATTGCCCGGCGCGTTTTCAGTTGGCCTATTCGTTGCTACTGATCACGCTGTCTCGGACAGCACCTCCTGATCGTGGGCGTAACGAGCTTGAACCGATTCAGGCGCGTTCAGTCCATGCACCTCGGCAAGCTTGGCTGCGAGGTAGTCGGAATACCGCATCCCAAGACGCTTGGCCTCGCGCTTGTAAACCGCTGCGTGCTGGTCGGGCACACGGACGGTGAACGGTGTCCGATCTCCGTAGGACGGCTGAGGCATGATCAGAAACCTATCTGATGCTGCATCAGAAAATCTCGGCGACACGCCGTACGTCTGGATCACGCAGCAGTAACAAGGCGCTGCAGACGTCGGCGCGAAAAGCGCCACTGCCCGCCGAGGCAGACGCCCGGGATGTCGCCGCGGTATGCGTCGGCGAGCAGTTGCTCCACCGGGATGTGCAGCAGGTCGGCCGCCTCCTCGGGCAGCAGCGGCATGTCCTGCAACCGTGCATGCGGGTCGCTCATGGTCGTCTCCTTCGGCACGTGGCCGCCGAACGAGCTTCGCCTCTACCCCCAAACAGAGGCGTCGTCATTCGTTGGCACCGACTTTGCCAAAGTAAGCTACAGCTGACTCACCGTCAACTACGGACTACACAAGTCCCGGTCGTGTCAGCTAGAGTGGACGCGTTAGGAGGTGGGGGACGTGGCCGACGAGATAGCCGAAGGTGGCGAGAGCACGTTCGCCGCCAAGCTGGAGCGCCTGTTCGAGGTCGTGCGCCGGCCCGATGGCGGGCGCTATTCCGTGCCCGAGGTGGCCGCCGCGATCGACGTCAGCAAGCAGCACCTGTATGACCTGCTGAGTGGGAAACGGCAACGGCCGGCATGGGAGCTGGTGACCAAGCTCGCCGAGCACTTCGGTGTCAGCGTCGTTTACTTCGGCGACGGCGTCGACGCCGAGAGGTACTCACAGCAGCTCGACCTGCTGTCGTCGCTCAGCGACGCAGGAGTGCGCGACATCGCGCTGCGCTCGGGGCAGCTCTCTCCGGCTCACCGTGGCGTGTTGAAAGGTCTGCTGGATCACCTGCAGTCGCTGGAACGCGACCAGCCCGACGAGAAGCGCTGATCACTACCACGCGGCCAGCTCGCGCGCGAGCGCCAACAGGACATTGACGTCGGCGTCCATTCCCGACTCTGTTGGTGGTGCGATCACCGATGCCGCAGATACCGGCGCTGCATTGTTTTCCCTCCGCTTGATGGCTTCCCAGATCTGGGTGGCTTGGTGTGCAGGCGAGGCAGGGTCGTCGAGCGATTCCATGTACGGGCTCAGAAGTACCAGCCCGTCCCGGCACTCCACGATCCGCCGGTAGTAGCGGAGGCGCATCTGGCGCGGGTCCCATGCGTCGTGGAGCGGCGATCGGGGCGGAAAGAGGACGACGTGCGGGAACTGCGCCGCGAGCGTCGACCACAGCGGCCGCAGCTGTCGGTAGTGGCGCCGTTGCTCGAACCACAGCCGAGTTTTTGCCAAACCGGTGCGGATGCCGGGGTAGGCGAGTCCCGCGAAGAACACGCTAATTCCGGCCGCGAGCAACGGCGTGGTCCACACCTCCGTCCTGGGCAGCACGGGGTGGCCGGTGGTGAGCAGTCCAGCGGTCGCGATCACGCGAGGTAGGTGCGTGCCGCCGCAGCACACGACCAGCCCGCCGGCGGCGACCCGCAGGCTGAGGCGAGCGCGAGAGACGGTGTGGTCTGCGACTTTCCAGGCCGATCGAGCTCCTCGGGCTGTCGCGTACGCCATGTAGAGGTTGCCGATGAAGTAGAAGGCCAGCACGCCGGCCTCGCCGTTGGCCTCCTCGTAGGAGATTCCTCGGTCTGCAGGGTCCGTGAGCACAAACGCCGCGATCAGCCCGGCGCTGGCCAGCAACGCGAGCGAGATCTCGCGATACCCCACCGCAGATCGCGTCGCAGGTTGTCCTGCGGATTGCAGCAGGACCAGCAGCAGCGCGAAGAAAACGGCCAGGACGACGTTCTGAATCAGCTTCGGCGACTGCGGAGGGAAGATAGCGCCGAGAGCGGGGATGTTGGCGCCCAGCTGCGCGGTGAGTGCGGCGAAGACCAGGACAGTGCAGGTCGTGACGACGCGCAGGCCTCGGTCGTCGGGCACGCGCCACAACTGGGAGACCTTCCAGGCCGCGCCGATCGCCGCAGCCGTCCACATCAGAAGGTTCGGAATCAGCATCACAACCACCCCTGGTGGTCGTCGAACGCACCTTGGAGCGTGCGCGATGACGCGCTCGACCGGTCCGGCCTCGCTTGCAGGCGGTCGAGCAGTTCCGCCCACTCCTTGATCACGGTGGCGACCATCTCGGCCTCGTGCTCGTGCGCAGGCCCGTAGCCTTCGCGGCGCAGGGCCCGACGGACAAGATTGGGCGGCAGATCCGGGAACAGCTGATTCCACACGTCGCCGCCGGCCTCGTCCTGGCCGTGGTCGCTGATGATGTGCCCGACCTCGTGCAGGATGATGTGGTCCTGGTGGGCTGGGGTGGTTTCGGCCTGGTACAGGATGTAATCGACTGCGGCGGTACCGAACCACATCCCGAACGCACCCGGCACCGGGAGCGGGTACGGCACCAGCTGGATCGGCTTGCCCCGATGCTCTCCGAGTCGGCGGCACAGCTCCCGCACATCCAGTGGTGCCCCGATGTCAAGCTCGCGCAGGAGTCCCCTGACCGTTCGCCGCAGCTGCAGCTCGTTCTTCCATCGCCGAGCGGCGGCCATGTCAGGACTCCTTGAACACCGGCAGCGACAGCAGCACTGACGCCGTGGCCCAGGGATGGCTGACCAAGCTGACGTGTCCGCCCGGTAGCTCGACCAGCCCCTGCCCGAGCTTCTCGGCGAGACGCTGCGCACAGCGGTACTCCCAGCGTCCGCGCGACCGGCTGCCGCCGGTCAGGACGATCGGGATCTCGCCTGTCGACTGGATGAGGCGGGCGAGGTCGGGTTCGTAGGCGCGCACCGCCTCGAAGTCGTGGGCGAAGAACCGCCGCAGGTTGGCCTGGATGTCACCGACGGACGGCTCAGGACTGGCGCCGTCCTCCTGGTCTTCGTCGCGGGGCCCGCCCAACGTGGCGAAGTGCCGGCCCGCGGCGAAGACATCGTCGCGGGCAAGGGCCGCGACCTCGTCCAGCCCGCGAAGCTGCTCCGGGTCCGGCTCCACGGTCGGCAGCGGCGGCTCGTGGGCGACCAGGCCGCGCACCAACTCGGGGTACTGCATCGCCAGCTGCAGACCGATCACGGCTCCGATGCTGGTACCGACGACCAGGGCGGGGCGGTCGGTGACCGCTTTCAGCAGCTCCGCGGCATCGGTGGCGTGGCTTTCGATCGACACGTCCACTGAGGAACTGCTGCGAGACAGTCCGCGGTGATCGTAGGAGATCACCTGGTGGCCGGCCTCGGAGAGCGTGTCGGCTAGCTGAGCGGTTGCCCCGGCCTCGGCGAGGGCGCCCTGGATGATCAGCACCGGTTCGCCCTCGTTGCCTCGCGTCTCGTAGTACAACCCCGCCGCCTGCATCGGCTCCCCCTCGATCCCGTTTGTGCTTCTTCCGAGGTTAGCTGGCTCGACACACGACCTCAGGCAGCTCGATGCTCCCCGAACCCACGTTTCGCACTTGCCACGAACAGCGCCAGCGACCTTCGAACCTTCGCGGGCCATATGCGACCGAAATTCCCGGATACTACGGGCGCACAGGAGGCGGTTCCCGGACTTCGTTTGATGGTCGAGCTGAGGAACCCTCCACCCCGACCGAAGGAGAGAAACCGACCATGGGCGCCGACTTGATCGCGATCAACCGCGCCGACGCCCAGAGCCTGGCCACAGCCGCGTTCAAGGCGGGCTACCAAGGCTTCAACGACGACAACATCTCTTGACCTGATCGGCGAGGAAGATCCCTCCGTCATCGACCTGATCGATGCACACCCCGGCGCCGTGGAAAGTCCGCGACACCGCCAAGAACGGCGCCCGGTACATCACCACCGAGTCCGGTTTCAACCGCACCACTCCGGCACCTGGATGCACGATGCGCCTACCAGCAGCTTGTGAGAAGGCCCGGCAGAAGCATCCATCGTTGCGTTGCCGTATGCCGTCGGTCAGGGCAGGACCTTGTCGTCCGGCCACACCGGCAGCGGAACCACCCGATACAACTCGTTGGCCCGCTGCTTGGTGTCCGGGAAGGCATACATCACCTGCCCCTGGCCCTGATCCGGATCCTAGCGCACCGGGCCATGACCGCCCCGCGCAGCGAGCTCTTCAACATCAGCCTTGGCCTTGTCCGGGCTGAGGTAGACGTGCGCCCAATACCGGTTGTGCGTGGTCGGTTTCGGGTCCATGTGCTCTTCGACCAGATAGACCACCGTCGGTTCCTTGGAGAACAGGCCCATGAGAATCAGCGTAGCCAGACCCGCCGACGCTTCACTCCGCGGCGCGCGCCAACAGCTCCAGCCGCACGCCCGAACGGGCTGGCAGGGGGCCAAATTCTTCGGGCTGATCAGGGCGTGACGCCGGGATGGCCCGATGCTTCCGACATCCAGGCAGCCGGCAGTGGGGGCTGGCACACCTTGCAGCGCATGTCCTTGCGGGACCGGGCCATGCGCTCGGCGATCTGCTCCGGCGTCATCCGGTTGCGATCCTCGCCAGCCCGGAGGGCTGGCGCCACCCGTACTTGTCTGGAGGCACCACCACGGCCTCGGGGTTGCGATCCTCGCCAGCCCCGGAGAGCTGGCGCCACCCGCAGAAGCGGCAGATGAAGTGCGCGAGGTACGCCTTGTTGCGATCCTCGCCAGCCCCGGAGGGCTGGCGCCACACATGTTCCGGCACGCCTACGCCGTCGTTGCCGAGCAGTTGCGATCCTCGCCAGCCCCGGAGGGCTGGCGCCACACCAGTTCAAGACGTTGCCGACGTCGGTGATCTTGCGGTTGCGATCCTCGCCAGCCCCGGAGGGCTGGCGCCACACCAGTTCAAGACGTTGCCGACGTCGGTGATCTTGCGGTTGCGATCCTCGCCAGCCCCGGAGGGCTGGCGCCACCCGCCGATGGGTGGGACACCAGCGGCCTGCGGCCGAAGTTGCGATCCTCGCCAGCCCCGGAGGGCTGGCGCCACCGACTACGACGGACCTGGCGCGCCCATCATCAGCGAAGTTGCGATCCTCGCCAGCCCCGGAGGGCTGGCGCCACGCTGATCCCCCTTCTGGAAGGAACGCACCATGCTCAAGTTGCGATCCTCGCCAGCCCCGGAGGGCTGGCACCACGAGCTACCCGGGAACCCACCCGAGCCGACGGCAGGGGTTGCGATCCTCGCCAGCCCCGGAGGGCTGGCGCCACTCGTACTGAGCGAACACGCGCCCCGCCACGTAGGCGGGTTGCGATCCTCGCCAGCCCCGGAGGGCTGGCGCCACGACCGGCTCGGCGACGAGGCCGATGATCTGCGCAAGCAGTTGCGATCCTCGCCAGCCCCGGAGGGCTGGCGCCACACCGCTGCCCGGCGGATCACCCCGAGGAGAACGGCATGGTTGCGATCCTCGCCAGCCCCGGAGGGCTGGCGCCACCTATCCGCGCCGACGACCCGCAGCTTCCCGCTGACGTTGCGATCCTCGCCAGCCCCGGAGGGCTGGCGCCACGGATGTGCCGATCGCGGCGGCTCCGGCTTCGCCGGGGTTGCGATCCTCGCCAGCCCCGGAGGGCTGGCGCCACCGGATCACCAAGGCATGTTTTTCGAGGTGATCGAGGTCGTTGCGATCCTCGCCAGCCCCGGAGGGCTGGCGCCACGCTCTTCGTAGGCGTTGCGTTCGACCTGGGGCATGTGGTTGCGATCCTCGCCAGCCCCGGAGGGCTGGCGCCACACTGGTCAGTACGGGCGGCTTGCTCGCGCAGAGCGGGTTGCGATCCTCGCCAGCCCCGGAGGGCTGGCGCCACGTGCCCATGTGTCGGCGGCCACGAGAAACTGCCCAGTGACGGCCATTTAACTGCCCGCTGGCGGTCATGAAACCTGCTCGTTGGCGGTCACGAGATCTGCCCATGTCTTGTTGATTTACCCGCGCGCCTTCGGGGTGTGGGGTCCCTCCTCGGGTGTGCTCGCCCTCGTCTGTGTTGTTCGAGCACGTTCCCGAGGAGGGATGCGTGAAGTCTGACGAGGAGATCATGGAGATCTTGGAAGCGTATGACTTGACCGGCTCGTGTCGCGCTGCGGCGGAGTTGGCGGGGTGTTCGCATCACACGGTCGCGCAGTATGTGGCGGCGCGTGAGGAGGGCCGGTTGACGCCGGGTCGGGCGCAGCCGCGGCCGATGCTGATCGATGCGTTCCTGCCGAAGATCGAGGAGTGGGTCGAGCGGTCGAAGGGCAAAGTTCGCGCCGATGTGGTGCATGAGCGGTTGCTGCCGCTGGGCTATGCGGGCTCGGAGCGCACCACCCGTCGGGCGGTGGAGCGGGTGAAACGGTCCTGGCGGGCTGGTCACCGGCGGGTGCACCGGCCGTGGGTCCCGGAACCGGGTATGTGGTTTCAGTATGACTACGGCACCGGCCCACTCGTGGCTGGGACGGCGACGCAGCTGTTTTGCGCGTGGCTGGCGTGGTGCCGGTTCCGGGTGGTGCTGCCGCTGCTGGACAAGACGCTGCCGTCGGTGATGGCCGCGATCGACCAGGCCCTACGGGCGTTCGGTGGTTGTCCGACCTACGCCCTGACCGACAACGAGAAGACCGTCACCGTGGAGCATGTGGCCGGGATCGCGGTGCGCAACCAGCAGATACTGGAGTTCGGCAAGCATTACGGGCTGACCTTCGCGACGTGTGTGCCAGCTGACCCGGCCAGCAAGGGCGGCAGCGAGAACGCGGTCAAGATCGCCAAAGCCGATCTGGTGCCCACCGACGCGAACCTGCTGCCCGCCTACGGCAGCTTCGCCGAACTCGAAGAGGCCTGCCGGGTGTTTTGCGAGCAGGTCAACACCCGTCCGCACCGCATCACGCGGCGTGCGCCGGCCGAGATGCTGGCCGAGGAACAACAGCGGCTGCACCCGTTGCCGGAACACCCGTACACGGCGGCGTTCGGGGTGACCCGCACCGTGCCGACCAACACCCCGATGATCGCGTTCGACACCTGCCAGTACTCGGTGCCACACGAGTTGCTCGGCGAGACGGTGTGGGTGCGGCCCCATGGCGATCAGGTGGTGATCGTGCACGTCAGGGTGGACGGCCCGGTCGAGGTCGCCCGCCACGTCCGCACCACCCCCGGCAACCCACAAGTGGTGGACGAGCATTTCCCGCCGCAGCCGGAGGGTCCGCTACACCGTAGGCCACGCGCAAGGACGGTCGCGGAGGCGGAATTCCTCGCGCTGGGTGAGGGTGCCGGGTTGTGGCTGGTTGAGGCCGCCGCAGCGGGCGCGCATCGGATGCGGGTCAAGATGGCCGAGGCGGTCGATCTGGCCGCGCTGCACGGCCGGGCCGCCGTGGACTGGGCGCTGGGGCATGCGGCCACCGCGGGCCGGTTCGGGCACGGTGACTTGGCCGCCATCCTCACCCACGGCGTCACCGCGGCCGGTGACGCAGGCGTGCAGCGGGCCGGTGAGGGCAACAGCCTGGCCCAGGGCACCGCCGGGTGGGCCGGGCTCGGCGAGCAGGGGGTGAACTGACCATGCGCACCGTCAACTCCCCGTCGAAGATCGCCCAGATCATGCGCAGTCGCGACGGCGCCGCCGACCCTGACCAGCTCGTCGGCGTCGCCGCCGGGGAACTGTTCGAGTGGCACTGGCTGCTGGCTGAGCTGGCCGACTGGCTCGACCACTCCGACCCGGCGACCCGCGCGGACTTCGACCGGTTCTTCGGCGGGTTCCGTGCCCCGGAGAAGGTGACGCTGTTCCTGGCGATGATCAGCGAACGCATCGGCAACCTGCTCGACGGTGATCGGGGACAACCATGACCGCCCCCACCGCGCCGCCGCTGGATTCGGAGCTGGAACGGCTACTCAAGCGGATGCGGCTGCCCTACATCCGCAAAGCCGCGCCGGAGGTGCTGGCCACCGCCAAGGCACAACGCTGGGACCCGACCGAGGTGCTCAAAGCGCTGCTGGCCGAGGAGGTCGCTGGTCGGGACCGGTCCTCGCTGGCCACCCGCCGCGCTCGGGCCGGGTTCCCCACCGGCAAGACGTTCGACGCCTGGGATGAGAAGCTATCGTCGATCCCGGCACCCACCCAACAGGCGCTGCGCACCCTGGAATGGGTGCACCGGCGGGAGAACCTCGTGGTCTGCGGCCCCTCGGGCACCGGCAAGACTTTCCTGCTCGAAGCGCTCGGCCAGCAGGCCGTCGAGACAGGGCTGAACGTCGCCTGGTTCACCCTGGAATCGCTCGGGGTGCTGGTGCGGCGGCACCGCGCCGATGACACCGTCACCAAGGCCATCGGCCGCATCCTGCGCGCCGACATCGTCATGGTCGACGACATCGGGCTGCTCCCGGTCGGCGCGGACGCTGCCGAAGGGCTCTACCGGTTGGTGGATGCCGCCTACGAGAAGCGGGCCGTCGCGGTCTCATCAAATTTGCACCCGGCCGGCTTCGACGAGCTCATGCCCAAAACGCTGGCCACCGCCACCGTCGACCGGCTGCTCCACCACGCCCACGTCTGCCAGACCAACGGCGACAGCGTCCGGCTCTCCCAAGCCATGAACGGACAAGGGGTGATCGCGTTGAACTAGCCAGCCCGGGCACATCTGGTGGCCACGAGCGGGCAGATCTCGTGGCCACCACCGGGCAGCTTTCGTGACCGTCTATGGGCAGATCCTCATGTCCCTTGACACCCATGCGTGGTGGCTATTAGAAGACGAGTGAAGTTGCGATCCTCGCCAGCCCCGGAGGGCTGGCGCCACGAGACCGGAGTGACGTAGGTGTCTAGGTCGACCCGGTTGCGATCCTCGCCAGCCCCGGAGGGCTGGCGCCACCGTCGACGTAGGGGGATCGGGTGAGGACGTGTCCGCGTTGCGATCCTCGCCAGCCCCGGAAGGCTGGCGCCACACCTGATCCACTATCTTCCGGCAGGCGGCGACGTCGTTGCGATCCTCGCCAGCCCCGGAGGGCTGGCGCCACTTCTGCCCGGGGGGACCAGCCGTATCCGGGGGATACCTGTTGCGATCCTCGCCAGCCCCGGAGGGCTGGCGCCACTCGCGGCAATCTTGAGCGCAGTGCCTTTGCCTTCGGATGTTGCGATCCTCGCCAGCCCCGGAGGGCTGGCGCCACCTGCACCCAATGCGACGGCACGGGTCGTACTGCATGGGTTGCGATCCTCGCCAGCCCCGGAGGGCTGGCGCCACCCGCGGTGGATGAGCGCGGTTTCGGGGGCGACGATGTTGTTGCGATCCTCGCCAGCCCCGGAGGGCTGGCGCCACAGCTTCGTGCCCCGAAATCATCACAGCCCAGCACCGTTGCGATCCTCGCCAGCCCCGGAGGGCTGGCGCCACTGGAGGTGACTGATGGCTGGAATCGCACCGACCTCGTGTTGCGATCCTCGCCAGCCCCGGAGGGCTGGCGCCACTGGAGGTGACTGATGGCTGGAATCGCACCGACCTCGTGTTGCGATCCTCGCCAGCCCCGGAGGGCTGGCGCCACGTCTGCCTACGACCTCCGCAACGCCGTCAATGACGAATGGTTGCGATCCTCGCCAGCCCCGGAGGGCTGGCGCCACACGGGCAACAAGAGCATTGTGGGACAGATCGACAACGTTGCGATCCTCGCCAGCCCCGGAGGGCTGGCGCCACCTGTCATGCTGGGGTCCCTCTCGGTTCGATGTGGCCGGGGTTGCGATCCTCGCCAGCCCCGGAGGGCTGGCGCCACGCGCCACCGGCGTCGCGCTTGCTCAACCGCCGCGACACGACGGTGTTGCGATCCTCGCCAGCCCCGGAGGGCTGGCGCCACGCTCCACGACTGGACCGGCGTCCAGGACACCAAGGTTGCGATCCTCGCCAGCCCCGGAGGGCTGGCGCCACGGATCGGGTCGCCCAAGCCATAGACCAGGTCGGAGTTGCGATCCTCGCCAGCCCCGGAGGGCTGGCGCCACCCTGTTGGAGCAGGGTTTTTCGTTTGGGACAGCTTAGGGTGTGATCGGTTTGTGACCGACATGCCGGTGGTTTGGTTCGGGACGTCGTGGTGTGTCGGGTAACGCTTGGGGTTCTGAACCTCTGGTTTGACGGGTGACCGGTTACTCGTAGTGGTGTGTCGGTGGCGTTGGGTACGGTCCCGGCGACCGCAGCCACAACGTTGTTTCTGGGGTGTTCAGATTGTGGGCTCATAGCCGGAATGGTGATGATCAGCGTCATTTGTTGTCGGATCACGCTCGTTCGACTGCGGCTTTGGCACGGCGTTTCGCGGCTGAGTCCGGGGCAGCGGAGCTAGGGTTCGCTCTGGGGTTGTTCCATGACGCGGGCAAGGCGAGTTCGTGTTGGCAGGCAGGCTTGCTTCGGGCAGAGCGCACTGATGCTGCGGTGGGGGTTCCTCATAAGGAGTTCGGCGCTCAGTGGCTGGCGGACGTGGCGGGTGTGGCGTCGTTGGCGATCCTCGGGCATCACGGTGGGCTGACCTCGAGGTCAGCCTTGTGGCCGCTGATCGCGACAGGTGAAGGCCTGGAAGATGAGGTTCAGCAGGCCTTTCTGCGTGAGGTACCCGAAGCGGCAGACATCCTTGCCCAGCCTCGTGGTGGGCTGGTTCCTGAGGAGTGGATGCAGGAAAGGCTGACGGCTGAGCTGGGGGTACGGCTGGCTTTTTCGGCGTTGGTCGATGCGGATCACCTGGACACCGCTGCGCATTTCGACGGCCGGGATGGGCCGTGGGTTCGTGCGGATGCGGATATGGCGGGGTTGCTTGCGCGGTTTGAGCAGCGGCGGCGGCGCATGCTGGATGGCCGTTCGGACGGTGGTTGGATTGACGGTGTCCGCGAGCAGGTGTATCAGACGGCGATCGGGCATGCCTCGGGGAAAACGGGTGTGTACCGGATGCCGGCACCGACTGGGGTGGGTAAGACGCTGAGCGCGGCGGGTTTCGGGCTGCACCACGCCGCTGTGCACGGCAAGCGGCGCGTGATCGTCGCGGTGCCGTTCATCACGGTTACCGAGCAGAACGCCCAGGTATACCGGGACATGCTTGGGGCTGAGAATGTTCTGGAGCACCACTCGGCGGTCACCCCGCCTGCGTCGGGCGCGGAAGGGCGTCGGTGGAGGGCGGCGGCGGAGAACTGGGACAGCCCGTTCGTGGTCACGACGACGGTGCAGTTGTTCGATTCGTTGTTCGGGCGCAAGCCGTCGCAGATGCGCAAGGTACATCGCTTGGCCAACGCGGTGGTGATTCTGGATGAGGTGCAGGCATTGCCGCTGCGGGTGCTGGTGCCGATTCTGGACGCCTTGCGGGTGCTCTCGGAGCAGTTCGGGACGACGGTGCTGCTGACTTCGGCGACGCAGCCGTCGTTTGAGCACTTGCGGGTGTGGGAGGACCTCGACATGACCGAGGTCGTTGATGATCCGATCACGCTGTTTCAACGGATGCGGCGGGTTGAGTACGAGTGGTGGCTGGATCCGCAACCGACGTTGGGTGAGGTCGCGGCGGCTGCTGCCGAGCATGAGCAGGTTCTGGTCGTGGTGAACACGATCGCGGATGCGCGAGCCGTCTATCAGCAGTGGGAGGCGCAGACCCCGGAGATCACGTGGCATTTGTCGACGCGCATGTGTGCGGCGCACCGTCGCGCGGTGCTGGCCGAGGTCCGCGCTCGGTTGAAGGAGGGGCGTGCTGTTCGGCTGGTGTCGACCCAGCTCATCGAAGCGGGCGTGGATGTGGACTTCCCGGCGGTGTACCGGGCGTTGGCGCCGGCGGAGAGCCTGCAGCAGGCAGCCGGCCGGGCCAACCGGGAAGGCCGCCGTCCGGGAATGGGCAAGGTAGTGGTCTTCGACGCCTGTGATATGTCCACGCCGCCCGCCGGCTACCGCATCGGAATCGGGGCGACGCGTACCCATTTTGGGCCGCGTCGGGGTGGGGGTGTGGTGGATCCGGATGACTTGCCGACGTTGTCGGCGTACTACCGCACGCTCTACCAGCGCTCCAACACCGACAACGGTGAACGTGCGATGGAGATCCAGCGCAACCGGGAGAAGTTCGACTTCGAGGCCGTCACGGACGGCCCGGTGCGCTCCTACGACGGCGGTCTGGCCCGTCGGGAGCGGTCGTTGGCGTTCCGGATGCTGGATGACGACACTGTCCCCGTCGTGGCCACCGGCTACGACCCGTGGGCCGAGGAGATCCTCGAGCAGTTGCGGTCGCATCCTGAGGAAGCCGGGCGGCTGATCCGGGAATTGCAGCCGTTTGTGGTCTCGCTGCCACAACGTCTGTTTGACGACCCTGCTGTGGAGGACCTGTGTCCGCAGGTCGTCGGTGATCTCCGCGAGTGGCGAGGGGACTACCACCACGCGTACGGCATCGACACCTCCACGTTGGTCAAGGAGGAGGTGTGGTGAGCGGCGACTCCCGCTGGTCGCTCCGGGCCGCACCAAGCGAGCGGCTTGATCGCGCGGCGCGCCGTGGGGACGCCCAGCAAGGTGTGGCGCCCCGCGCGATTCACGTCCCAATCGACGACATGATTGCGATCCTCACCAGGGATTTCTGGTGCAGCGGCCACGGTAACCCACGACTCATAGCCAGCCATGCGGCACCACAAGACCACGCACACAAACAAAACTTTATGGAATGCGCCGGTTTCTCGTTGTGTGCGCGGTTGTCGGCACGGGATTGGTTGTCCGCGAACGTGATGGATCAGGAGGTGTGGTGACAAGCGATAGCGATCTGCCGGTTTCTGCCAGTGGAGCTCCACCGGTGAGTGTTCAGGTGTGGGGTGAGGGGGCGCTGTTCACGCGTCCGGAGTTGAAGGTGGAACGAGTTACGTATCCGGTGATGACTCCGACAGCGGCGATCGGGGTGTTAGAGGCGATCTTCTGGAAGCCGGAGTTTTCGTGGCGCCCGGTGGCCATCGACGTCCTCAAGCCGGTTCACCAGTTCACCCAGCGCCGTAACGAGACCACCGATCTTGCCTCGGTGGAGGACGCTGCGTTGCGCGGTCGGACGGTGGACACGGCCGCGGCGGGGAATCGGACGCAGCGGAATTCGGTGTGTCTGCGGGATGTCGCCTACCGGATCTATGCGCACGTCGAGCTGCGTGATCACGCGACGAAACCGGAAGCGGCCTATCGGGATCAGTTCCGCCGCCGGGTGGAGCGCGGTCAGTGCTTCCACCAGCCGTATCTGGGGACCCGTGAGTTCAGCGCGTTTTTCGGACCGGTGGACGAGGTGCCACGGCAGCCGCTGAATGATGATCTCGGCATCATGCTTCACGGCGTGCACCGCCGCGGCGGTTCGGTGTCGTATACGTGGTTCACCGCCCGCCTTGATAGTGGCCGGATGCACATCCCCCGTGCGGGTATCGCCGCCGAGAGCATGGGGGCCTGATGCTCCTGCAGCGTTTGGTCGAGTACGCGCGAACGCAGTGCGTCAGCAAGCCGTTCCATAAGGAACGCGAGTTCACCTGGCGTCTGGAGTTGTCCAGCACCGGCGCGGCGCCCGACCTGGTCGATCTCCGCGAGCCGAATGATCGCGGCAAGATCAGCGGCCAGCGATGGCTGACACCATCGGTCACCCGGACTGGTGGCGTTGCCCCGCACCTGGGCGCCGACGATGTCCAATATGTTCTCGGCTGGGGCGATGAGACGACGAAACCGGAGCGTGTCGACAAGTGCCACGCCGAGTTCGTGGCCCTGATCGACCTCTGGGCGCAATCCGGCCACGACCCCGCGGTGGGTGTCGTTCGGGACTTCTACACCGCCGGCGGCCCGCAGACCCTACGGTGGCCCGTGGACTTCGCGGCGAAGCAGGGCGTACTCATCGCCGTGGACGGCAAGCCGGTCATCGAGCACGAGTCACTGATCCGGTTCTGGACCGACGAGGTCGCGCGACGCAAAGGCAGCGGCACAACCGGGATATGCCTAGTGTGCGGGCAGGACGCGGTCCTGGTCGAGACCGTGCCAGGCAACATCTCGGAACGGCTGGTGCCAGGCGCGGCGAACAATGCGGCCTTGGTCAGCGTCAACAAGCGCGTGTTCGGCTACGGACTGAGCACCGGGCTGGCCAACACCCCGATCTGCTTCGGCTGCGGCGACGCCATGAACACCGCACTGACCGACCTGTTGTCCGGGCCGCACGTGATCGGCCTGCAGCAACAGGACAGCGCCATGACCTGGTGGGCCCTGGGCGCCCCCACCGATGACTTCTTCCTGGTCATGCCCGACCAGGCCGACCCAGACGCGGTAGCGCGCCTGCTCTCGCGACTGCACAGCGGAACACTCGCCGAAGCCTCCAGAATGGTGCCGGCGGTCTCCGGTGACCGGTTCTGCTCGGTGACCCTCGGCGGCAATTCCTCACGGATCATGATCCGGGACTGGGTCGACATGCCCCTGCAGCATGTCATGGTCAACCTCGCCCGTTGGTACGACGATCATCGCGTCCACACCTTGTGGGACGACGAACCGGTGTCCTACTCGTTGCGGGCCCTGGTGCTGGCCACTGGCCGTTGGGAGCCCGGTCGTAACCGCTACAGCGACCTCGGCTCGACCTCAGCTCGTCGCCCCGAGCACATCGCACGGGATTTGATCCGCACCAGCGTGCGCAAGGCACCGCTGCCACCGTCGGTTCTCCAGCACGTGCTGCATCGCATCAGCAACGACGGCCGTATCGACGGGCCCCGAGCCGCGTTGCTGCGGCTGGCCCTGCGCCGCCACCCCACCAAGGAGATCCCCATGCCCGCCGGACTGGATGAGACCAGCGAAGACCCCGCCTACGTGGCGGGGCGCGTGTTCGCCCAGTACGAGAAAATCCAATACGCAGCCAACAACGATAGAACCAACGATGGCGACAACCACACGATCAACGCCACCTTCACCGACCGGCACTTCTCCGGCGCGATCAGCAACCCCCACCCGGCGTTGATGGCAGGAAGCAAGCTGCTGAATGCCTGGCTGGCCAAGATCCGCCGCAGGCCCAGCGGTGGCGGACTCGCACATGTCCTCGCCGGGGAACTGGACCAGCTCCTCCACAAAACCCAGGTGATCCCGAACCGCCTGCGCCCGGACGAGCAAGCCCGGTTCGTGCTCGGCTACCACCACCAACGCGCCCACGACGCTGCACAGCGCCGCGCGCACCAAGCCGGCAAATAGCCATCACCCCCGCTGCATCACCACATCCGCTGACGAACGTGGAAGGAAAACCCGCATGACTACCGAGACACACCTCGACCCCGCCGTCCGGCACGACATGGTGTTCCTGTTCGACGTCGCCGACGGCAACCCCAACGGCGACCCCGACTTCAGCAACCGGCCCCGCATGGACGAGGAATCCGGCCACGGCCTGGTCACAGACGTCGCCATCAAACGCAAGATCCGCAACACCCTGCCCCTGGCAGCCAATGACCCCGACCGCTACAGCATCTTCGTCGAAGCCGGACACGCCCTCAACACCCGCCTGGCCGAGACGATGACCGTGAACAACATCGACACCAAGAAAAAGCGCTTGACCGACGAGGAGCTGCACACCGCACGCTCCTGGCTGACCCACCGCTACGCCGACATCCGCCTGTTCGGCGCGGTCCTCAACACCGGTGACACCAAAGCACTCGGCCAGATCTACGGTCCGCTACAGGTCACCAACGCCCGCAGCATCAGCCCCGTCGTGCCGCAGCACCACACCATCACCCGCATCACGCAAACCACCCAAGCCGACATCGACAAAGGTGAACGCACCGAAATGGGCGGCAAATGGACCGTGCCGTATGCCCTCTACAAAGCGGAGATCTACTACTCCGCCTCCCGCGGCACCCAAACCGGCGTCGACACCCGTGACTTCGAACTGCTCTACCGCAGCTTGGAGATGATGTTCGACCACGACCGCTCCGCCACCCGCGGCACCATGACCGCCCGCGGACTCTATGTCTTCAGCCACGACAACGCCTTCGGCAACGCCCCCGCGCACAAACTGACCGAGCGCGTCCGCGTCGCCCGCACCGGCGACACAGCCGAACCCCCGCGCAACTTCCCCGACTACACGGTATCGGTCGACGACGACGCGCTGCCCAACGGCGTGACGATCACGAAACTCATCGCCTAACCACCGTGATGATCGACGACCAGCCTGCCGAACGACCCTGGACCAGTGTGCCGATCTCGGCAATCGAACACTTCGGATACTGCCGGCGGCAGGCTGCTCTCATCCACCTAGACCGCTACTTCACCGACAACGCCGACACCCAGCGCGGCCACCTCGCCCACGAAGTCGTTGACCGCAGCGGCCCCAGCACCTCCCGTGACGGGACCCGCTGCTGGCACGCCCTGCCCATCGCCGACGCGGAACTCGGCGTGCACGGCGTCTGCGATGTCGTCGAATTCCACCCCAACGGGCCCGTTCCCATCGAGCACAAATCCGGCAGCTACCGCCCCGGCAGCGCCACGGACCTGCAAATCGCCGCACAAGTGTTGTGCCTGCGGACGATGTTCACCGCCGAAGTCCCCATCGGTGTCGTATTCGCGGGAAAACACCGCCGACGCTATGAAGTCGTGGTCGACGAGACACTCGCGGACCGCCTCCGCGCGGTGATCCAGGAACTGCGCGAGGTACTGCAAGCCGGGGTGCTACCGCCGCCGGTCCACGACTCCCGATGCGACCGCTGCTCACTGCAGGAGGGATGCATGCCCGACGCCCACGTGAACTCGGTGTTCACCCCACGACCGCTGGGACACTGGGATGACTGAACTGTTGCGCACACTGTTCATCACGACACCAGGCACGAGCCTGCACCTGGAAGGAGACACAGTCCGGATCTACCACCCGGACAAGCCAGGCCGCCATATCCTGCCACTGCTGCGGATCGAGCACATCGTGGTATGGAACGGCGTCGATGTCAGCGACGATCTGATCATGCGCTGCGCCGGCGACGCACGTGGCATCACCTGGATGACCCGAAATGGGCGCTTCCTCGCACGTGTTACCGGCGCTCAAACGGGAAACCCCTTGCTGCGGCTGGAACAAACCAGAGCCTACGACGCCACGGAACGCCGACTTGGCATCGCACGCTGCGTCGTCGCAGGGAAGCTTCAGAACTATCGGCAGCTCCTACTGCGTGCCGCCCGCGACACCGATCAAGCCCGCCGCGACGAGATCCGAAACGTCGCCGAGCAACACGCCGCAGCGCTCACGGCCGTGGCTGAGGCTTCTTCGATCACCGAACTCCTCGGCATCGAGGGCAATGCGGCACGCAGCTATTTCCAGGCCTTGCCGATGCTCACTCCCTATGCGGCGAAGGGCCGTACCCGGCGACCCCCTCGGGACGCCTTCAACTGCTTTCTCTCCTTCGGCTACGGCATGCTGCGCACCGCGGCGACCGGTGCTCTCGAACACGTCGGCCTCGACCCCTACATCGGTTACCTCCACGGCGTCCGCCCCGGCAAACCCTCACTCGCGCTGGACCTCATGGAAGAACTCCGGCCCCTGTTGGTTGACCGCCTCGTACTTACCCTGTTCAACCGCAAACAGATCACGCACGCTCACACAATCACCGACCCCGCCAGCGGCGTTAGCCTCACCGACGATGGACGAAAGTTTTTCCTCACCCAGTGGTCCGACGCACGAGAACGGACCTGGAAGCATCCCGAGCTCGGACGTGACATCCCCGCCGCACTACTGCCTCTTATCCAAGCCCGTCTGCTGGCCCGACACCTCCGCGGTGACCGGCCACTGTATACACCTTGGGTGGCTGGCTGACATGGAACTCCTCGTCACCTATGACGTCGACACCACAACCCCGATCGGACGTCGCCGCCTGCGTCGAGTCGCGAAAATCTGTGAAGCCTACGGAATCCGCGTGCAAAAATCAGTCTTCGAAATCGTCTGCACCGACGCCGATTGGCTCGTCATGCGACACCGACTGCTGGAGATCATCGCGCACGAACACGACAGCATTCGCGTCTACAGCCTGCAACGAGGCGACTTCGCCAAGGCAGAACACCTAGGACACTCACCACCGGCCGCGCACGACGAGCCCCTGATCTACTGACCACCCCACCGACCGCTTCGGAACCCGAAGCGTCCCCGAACACACAGAGATGGTACGCACCCTACCTTGGCCGCACCCCAATGATCACCTCGGCGTGTGTCTCGACCAAACCAAAACCGGTAGGGACCTCAGGCGATTGCGTTCAGCTGTGTGTGATCGGTGGCAAGAGCGACGGCGGCGCCGGTACGTGCGGCCTCTAGCGCCGCGTGGGTGGCCCGTACTGTGGCGAGGCCGTCGAAGAGCGACACGTCGGCCGGGCCTCGTCCTTGAACGACATCACGGAATCGCTCGTGTTCGGTGCGCAGCGGCTCCGTGTTCGGGAGCGGGTACCGGGCGATCTCATTGCCGCGCTGATACCGCAGTTCGCGGGTGAGGGTGTCGGCGATCAGGCTGCCGTGTTCGCCGGTGACGATGGTGGTGCGGTGCGGGACCGGGCACAGCCAGCTGGTGGCGTGGTAGGTGATGGTGCCGTCGTCGAGGACGCCGATCACGGCGGCAAGATCCTCCCGTGGGTGTCCCGGGCCGCGTCGGCCAGTTAGGGCTTTGAGGGATCGGTAGTGCTGTCTGGTGATCCAGGCCGTGGTGTCGAAGTCGTGGGTGGCTAGGTCGGTGAGGATTCCGGTGTCGGTGCCCTGCGCCGGATACGGCCCGCTGCGGCGGGTGTCGACGTGGGTGATGCGCCCGAGAAGCCCGTCTATGATCCGGGCGCGTAGCGCGATGAGCGCGGGATTGCACCGTTCCACGTAGCCGACCGCCGCGGCCACACCGGCGGATTCGAATGCGGCGACCAGTCGTCGGGCACCAGGAACGTCCGGGGCCAGCGGTTTTTCGACCAGGGTAGGGATCTTGGCAGCGGCGAGCGCGAGACCGAGCGGTTCGTGCAGCCTTGTGGGGACGGCCAGTACGGCGTAGTCGACCCCGTGCTTCACCAGCTGGTCAAGATCGGCCAGGACGGGGACATCGGGGGCGGCGCTGTGCTGGTCACCGGCGGGGTCGACGGCTGCGACCAGCCGCACACCGTCCAGCCGGCGAAGAACGTGCGCATGACGGCGGCCCATGTGGCCGAGCCCGACCACCGCCACCCGCAGAACCGAGGTCGTGGTCATAACGGGCTCCCGGCGGATATGGCATCCCTGACTGCATCGGCCACCCGATGCAGGTCCGTATCGGTCAGGGATGGGTGGACGGGAAGACACAGCACCTGATCAGCGGCGGTATCGGTGTGCGGCAGGTGCGGACGAGCCGAGTCCGCAGGTGAGAAGGCGGGCTGGCGGTGAATCGGCACCCGGTAGTGCACGGCGGCGCCGATGCCCCGGGACCGCAGGCTGGTGATGATGCCGGCACGGAGACCAGCGTCAACCCGGATCGTGTACTGGTGGTAGACGTGCCGCGCCCCTGGCGCGCTCCACGGAATGGTGGTGACCGCGCCGAGCGCGGCGTCCAGAAGGGCGGCGTTGTGGCGGCGTGCGTCGGTGACCGGCGCGAGTTTGCGTAACTGGGCCCGGCCGATGGCGGCCGAGAGATCGGTCATCCGCGCGTTGACACCCACCAGTTCGTGCAGGCCCTGCGCGTTCATGCCCTGGTTGCGCAGCATCCGGATCTTCTCGGCGAGCTGGGCGTCGGCGGTGACGGTCATGCCGCCCTCGACGGCGTGGATGTTTTTGGTGGTGTAGAAGGAGAACGCCGCTGCGGTCCCGAAGGTCCCGGCAGGGTGCCCGTCCAGAGCGGCGCCGTGGGCCTGGGCGGCGTCTTCGACGAGCGCGAGTCCATGGTGCTGGGCGAGGGCACGGAACTGGTCCAGCGCGGCGCACTGGCCGTAGAGGTGGACCGGGATGACTGCCGCGGTGCGTGGGGTGATGGCGGCGGCCACGGCGTGCGGATCGAGGCAGTAGGTCGCCGGGTCGATGTCGGCGAAGACCGGAGCGGCGCCGGTCAGCGCGACCGCGGCGGCGGTGGCGGGGAAGGAGAACGACGGCACGATCACCTCGTCGCCAGCGGTGATCCCCAGGGCGTGCAGGATCAGCCAGAGTGCGGAGGTTCCGGAGCTGACGGCGACGCACTGGCGGCCGTGAACGTGTGCGGAGAACTCGGTTTCCAGCGCGGCGACTTCGCGGCCCTGTGCGAGCTGTCCGGATCGCAGGACGCGGAGTGCCGCGTGGATCTCGGCGGTGCCGATCTCGGGGCGTGCCACGGGAATGAACGCGTCATCCACGGCGGCTTACCGCCGCATCATGCCAGGAGAAGCAGGTCGATCGAAGGAGTCGGAGATCGGGTGTCAGCTGGACTGGCTGTCGTGCTCCCAGCCGTAGTGCAGGTCCAAGGTGGTGCCGGTGTCCAGTGCCCGGGAGCAGGCGTGCACGCGGCGCGCCATGTGGGCGACCAGCAGTTCGTCCCACTCGTCGGGGCCGGTCAGGCGCCATTCGGCGAGTTCGGTGTCGTCGAGCCGGATCTGCCCTGCATCCTGAAGGAGACCGCCGTCGTAGAGAAAGTTCAGCAAGGCCGGTCGTGGCTGTTGTTCCGGGACAGAGTCGACTACGAGCAGACGCCCAAGCGGCTGATCCAGGCCCAGTTCTTCCTTGAGTTCCCGTCGCGCGGTCTGGAGTGGCTGTTCTCCATGATCCGCGCCGCCACCGGGGATCTCCCAGGTGTCGTCCCGGTAGGTGGGCCGGACTAGCACGATCCGGCCGGCGGCGTCGTGCAGGATCACTCCGGCGGCGACCAGCCATTTGGGCCGGGTGGCGAAGTATTCCTCGGGCGGCAACGGCGCGGACGCCGGTGATGTCCTCATGCGCCGGGACCGTACCGGGCAGCCAGGCGTGGTGCTCGACCGGTCGCTGGTTCATCGCGTGTCGCCTCCCGTGATCAGGGTGAGGTCCTCGCAGTCGCGGTGATACGTGTGGGGGCAGTGGGGGCAGTGCAGGTCGGTGTCGAGGGTGTGGCCGCAGACGCAGGTCCAGCCGCATTGCCGGGCCGGGTTTCCCGCGACCAGCGCGTGCGCGGCGACGTCGTGAAACACCACCGAGCCGACAGCGACCATGGCGTAGGAGCCGATGGTCACGCCGGGCGCGATCACCGCGCCGGTGCCGATCGTGGCGCCCCGCCCGATCCTCACCGGGTGCGGCGTCCAGTCCTCTGGCCCGGCGAGTCTGCCCTCCGGGGTGGTCGCGCGGGGCGCGCGGTCTTCCACCATGATCACGCTTGGGCAGATCATCGCCTCGTCGGCGATGACGGCGCCGAAAAGGTTGCTGTAGTTGCCGATCTTGACCCGGTTCCCGATCTGGGTGCCGCGACCGAGGTAGACGCCTTTGCCGAGGACGCAGTCCTCGCCGACGACCGCGCCGGCGGCGACCTGGGCCTGGTGCCAGATCCGGGTGCCCGTGCCTACGCGGCCGCCGGAGTCGATCCATCCGTGCATCACGGTCATTGGGGTGCTCCGTTCGTGACGGTGTCGATCACGTCGGCGATGCTGCGCAGGCCAGGAAGTACCGGGCCGGTGAGGACTACACCGATGGTCTGTTCGATGCGGATCGCGAGTGCGAGCCGGTCCAGGGAATCCAGGCCCAGCTCGGCGAGTGGGGTGGCCTCGGTGATGCCGTCGTGGTGTGGCCGCAGGGTGGTGATGATCTCCAGGACGGTCTGCCGCACGGAGATGCCGTTCGCGGGCGGTGTGGCGGTCATCGCGGTTGCATCCGATCGGCCAGGGCGAGCAGCGACGGGATGACTTCCACGACCGGCGCCGTGTCCCACAAGCAGCGCTGCGCGGTCACGCTGGGGTGCTCGACGTCGCCGTGGATCGCCCGCAATGCGACGGTGATCCACGCGGTCAGTTCCCGGGTGGCCTGCGGGCTCAGCGACCCGCCACGCAGCAGGTGTTCGACCGCGCAAGCGGCGGCGTTGGCCTCCAGCAGGTGCTCGATGCCGGGCTGCGGCATGTCGCGTTGTGCCCGGTAGGGGTGCTCGTCGAGGCTGCCGGGCTCGGTGATCTCCTGGGCAAGCAACGCCGCTAGGTGGGGTGCGAGCAGCACACCGCAGCGGTAGGTCGCGGTGGCCAGCAGCAGATGCGGATGCCCGGTCCGGCCGACCAGAGGCCGGTGGTCGGCGCAGTAGGGGCGCATGCCCACCCGGCTGGAGATCACCTCAGCGGATCCCACCCGCTGGTCCAGGGTTTCGACCGCGTCCCTGGTCAGTGAGGCCAGTTCGTCGACCGTGGCGCGTCGATTCGGGTCGGGGCTCGTGTCCAGCCGGTTGGTGCCGCCGAGGTAAACCTGCCCGCTTGCGCGGGGAACCAGATGAACGCCGCAGGCGAACCCGTCGTTGGGAGTGCGTACAGCTGTCGGGACGCGCACCGCCGGTGCGTCGAGTAGCAGGCTGACACCGCGGCCGGCCAGGATCGCCGGAATCCCCCACGGGCGTCCCTGATCCCACACCAGGCCGGGAATGGCGGTGCCTGCGGCCAGCACGATCTCACCGCCGGTCAGCGACGTGCCATCGGCGCACCGCACGCGCCGCTGATCCGGATCGACCGAGATCACATCCGTCTCATACCAGCATGCGCAGGGATGCCGGGCCACCGTGTCGGACAGCGCCGTCATCAGCAGCGCACTGTCGATACTGGCCTCGGTCGGCAGCCACAACGCCTCGGAGGCCACGGGCGGATCAAGCCCGGGAACCTCACCGCCGGAATACCGCTCGGCCACGTGCCCCGCAGCGTCCGCGGCGGCAGTGATCGCCTCCAGCGACTCGGTGCGGCCTGCCTCCGTAACGACCCAGATACCCGGATTCAGGGTGACGGCGGCGCCATCGGCTGTGGTCAGGCGTTCCAGCCAGGCCGGGTAAGCATCGTGGGCCGCTAGCCGTTCTCTGGTGTCGATAGTGCTGCGTTCGGTGGCGTGATGGGCGTCGATCTCCGAGAACACCGGGAGCATCGCGCCGGCCGCGCGGCTAGCCTGACCGGCGTGCTCGCCCAGACGAGGACCCACGACCGCGACAGTCAGACCGCGATCCAGCAGTGCCCACGCGACCGACAATCCGATCACGCCGGTTCCCGCCACGATCACATCGCAGCAATCGCCGGCCAGGGATGGCGTTGAGAACTGGTGGCTGGTAGCAAGAATCGTCACCGCACGGCCTCCTCGGACTCGGTGCTACCGGGTTCCGGTTTCGGTAGTCCTTGAGACCGTGCACCAGCGGGCCCGCCGGACAAGAGAGGCGGATCCAGCCTGCTTCGCCCGCCTGCGCGCTGACAGGTCCGGCCGGTCGGTTTGACCTGCCAGGGCTCGGCAAGCGGCCCGCATGGCCGCTACTGTGATCACGCAGCAGCGACTGTGGAGGACACGATGAACGTCCTGCCCATCGACCCCCTGCCCGACCCCAGCCTGTGGGAACACCCCGAGATGCGCGCCGTGCTCGCCGAACGCGACATCGGCGCGCTCTACCACCGGTTACGGAAAGTCGGCATCTCGCAACGCCGGATCGCGCAACTCACCGGACAACACCACGCCGATATCACCGAAGTCGCCCGGGGCCGGCAGGTCCAAAGCTACGACGTGCTCGCCCGTATCGCCGACGGGCTCGGCATCCCGCGCGGCTACATGGGCCTGGCCTACACCGACCGCGCGACGAGCGACGTCACCATCCCGCCGTGCTCTCCGACGTTCGAGGGAAACGCCATGCAACGCCGCGATTTTCTTGGTCTCATCTCCAAAATCCTCATGGGCGCCGCACTCACCCCGGCCGAAGTCGCCCTGCTCTCCGGAGACCCCACACCCACCCCGGTTCCCCAGCACGTCGGCGACAGTGACGTCGCCCGGCTGCGCGCGCTGACCAGCGGCCTGCGCGCCTACGACGTCGAGCACGGCGGCGGAGCCTGCCGCGACGCGGTCCTCGCGCAACTGAGCTGGGCCGAATCACTGAAATCCGCCACCTGCTCCGATGCGGTCCGGCCCCGGCTGCTGTCGGCGATCGCGGAACTGAAGACCCTCGCCGGATGGACCTCCCACGACCTGGGGCGAGCCGCCGAGGCCCACCGCTACCTCGGGCAAGCCGTGCAAGACACCCGCGACGCCGACGACCCCGCGCACACCGCGATCGTGCTGCACCACCTCGGCCGCGTACCACTGGACAACGGCCTGCCCGGCGAGGCGATCAAATACTTCCAGCTCGGCCAGATCGCCGCACAAGACTCCGATTCGCTGACCGCGGTGGCGTTCCTGCACGCCAACGAAGCCGTCGCCTACGCCCACCTCGGCGACGCCACGAAGGCGGTCACCGCGCTGCGCCGCGCCGAAGACGAATACGCCCACGCCGATGCCAGCGCCGAGTCTCCGCAATTTCTCCGGTTCTTCGACCGCGCCGCGCTGGAAACCGCCACCTCCCGCGTCTACAGCAAACTCGCCCTCACCGACGACACCACCCGCACCGAAGCCGCCGAACGCCTGCGCAACACCCTGGAATTCCTGCCCCACACCCATGCCCGGCAGCGTGCGTTCAACCTCGCGTGGCTGGCCACCCTGCACCTCGCCGATGGAGACAGCGACACCGGCGCACGGATCGGACACGACGCCCTGACCACCGCACGCGCACTGAACTCCCGCCGCATCCTCGACCACCTCGCACCACTGCATGATCAAACCCGCCGCTACCAGGACACCGGCATCACCCAACTCGGCCACGACATCCGCGCCCTCCGCAGCGGAGCCTGAAGGTTTCCGGGCCGAAGGCGGTCACTTCGGCCGTGCTTCGCGACTGCCCGCGCGCTGACCAGCCGATTTTGGCTGAAAAGCATGACGAACTCCGCGAAGGACTGCGCACCGGCGGGATCGTCGTGATCACCACCGCCGGCGAGTTCGTGCCGTTGCAGGACGGCGCCACTGGCGTCGATTTCGGGGTGCCGGTAAGGATCCTGTCACCAGGTGCAGAGGAGCAGGTGGTTGACTTAGCGCTGGCGGCTCGCTGGGCTCCGATCGTCGACCAGGGAGTTACGGTCGTTCACCGCGCGCGAGCACGTTGCCGATCGACGTCTCGTTTGCTCATGGCGAAGTTGACGTTCGGCCCGTGGGGCTGGCTCATGGGGTATCCGGCCATGATCGCCGCAGCGATCAGCTCACCGTTGGATACGTAGTCGCCGAGCACATTCTCGGCCACGTGCTTGAGCCCGTAGCTGCCCTGTGCGGGAGTCTTGATCGGCGCAACGTGCTGGCGAAGCCACAGGTACACCCGGACCACGTTCGGCAAGGAAGCGGTCAGCTCCGCGCGCCGCTGGGCGAACGCCTGCGCCCGCTCTTCCGCGCTCTGTCCCCGTTTCTGGAAGACCCCGAACCCGAAGTACGTCAGGCGGGGCTGAGCCTCCAGGACAGCGGCGAAAGCCGCTTTGAGCCGAACGGCCTCGGCGTAAGCAACGCCCGTGGCCTCTTGCAGTTCACGCACAGCGCGCTTGTCAACACGTTCCCTGGTCATCGCAACATCCCAGCCGCGAAACGCCACCACGCCCGTCCCGCGCGTCGTCTCGATGACACACCCTGCGGACCATGCTGCGCGATTCAGCGAACCTTGTCCTCGACGTGATCATCGGCGTGGGCGGGGATCACTCGGATCAGGCAGGCGCTTCTGCCCGACCCGAATCGTACCCGCGCTCGCCCGTCTCCTCACCGACGACGGCTGGCTGGAGTACGCCCGCGCCAAAGACGAGCTGAGCCAGAAGCAACGCGACCAGCACCAGCGCGAATGGCACCTGGTCAAGATGCAGATCGAGCGCCGACTCGGGCTCGATCACACCGGCAACGTGATCAATGCCCGCCGCTACGGCGCGTCCTGGCAGGCCATCGGGGACGCCTCGGCATCAGCAAGCAAGCCGCCTACGACCGGTGGGCCGCCTACGACGTCGGCGACCTCGCCGCCAGCAACAAGGGGTGCCGGTAAATCGGGCGGATATGCCACAACTGGCCCCGTATCGTTCCGCCTATGGCCAGCTGGTGGCAGTACGTGCAACGGCACCTCGACAAGCACGGATGGAACCAATCCGACTTGTCTCGACACGCCAAGATCAACCGCTCCATCATCTCCCGATGGAGTGAGGGTTCCGACCCTGAAGTAAAAACCGTTCGCAAGGTCGCTAAGGCGTTCGGGCGTCCGATGCCAGAGGTACTGATCGCCTCAGGGCTCGTTAGCAGGGACGAGTTGAACGTTGGCGATATCGCGGTTTCCCCGCTTGACGAGCTCACCGACGGCGAACTGCTCGCCGGACTCGGCCGCCGAATGAAGGCCTACAGGGGAGATTGAGTACGCCGACACGAAAACGGGCCCCGCACTGTGTTGCGCGGGGCCCGTTTTCGTGTCGAAGCCCAGCTAAACACAGCTAATCGTTGCTTTCTGCGCGCCTGCTACCTGAACGCCGTCAAGGCTTACCGCATACGACAAGATCAAGACATGCCCGAACCCGCACCCGAACCTGTTGCACCGCGCGCTCGCCGACCTACGACGTGCCATGGGCGGACGTCCGCCAGCAACTGCGCCGCTTCAGCGGCCATCACGGCCGCCGGTCGGCATGGTGATCGACCCGTCCCAGACAGGCGAGATCGCCCGCCAGGCACCCGAGGACACGATCCTTACCGGCACCCCGTTACGGTCGCGCGGTGACCACCTCAGCTGACCACATCGGCACGTCAGGAGATCCGCTATGCGCGCTGTTGGCCGCGATTTCGCCGGATGACAGCCTGGCGTTGCTGCCCTCCGCGGTTCGCCGCGCCGCCGAGCTCGCCGAGCACCTGCGTGACGCTGTCCGGCTGCGTTCCGGGTCGACAGATCCGTTCCTGGTCGATCTGGTCGCGGCGATGGACACCGCGGCGGACGTGCATGAGCGTTTCGTCTCGACCTGGTCGGACACCACGGCGCTCAGCGACATCACCCAGGAGATGTTGGAGGCCGACGTGTGCACCCTGACGGGGTGCTGGGCCTCTGTGATCAACGTTGTTGTCGACTACAGAGTGCTTGATCAGGACCAGAGCGGGGCTTGAACCGCTGGCCGTGAACGTGAAGCGGGCCCCCGCACCAACCTTCGGTGCGGGGCCCGCTCGTGTCACCTGCTCCTCTGCACCTGGTGACACGATCCTTACCGGCACCCCATTTCGCCGTGGAGCCAGGTAAAACCCGTACGGCACATACGAGCACACGGCAACCAGCCTGCACCTGCGCTTCGAAGAGCGCGGCGAGGAGCTCGATGCCGCTCGGGCGGCCAACCGCGAACTGATGGCCCAGCTCAACCGGCACTCCGATTCCGCCCACCGGTTCAAGACCGACGTGACGGCCGTCCGCAGGCGGCGTTGACTGGAGGTATGGGTTACGGCGCTAGCTCCGTAAAACGCCCTCGACGCACAAAAGAGCAGGTCGAGGCGTTACGGGCGGAGCTGTTCGCGCTGGTAGAAGCGGCCCAGCCGTGCAGCGTCCGCCACGCGTACTACCTCGGCATTGGACGGTTGTGGGGTAAGGACAGCGGCACTTCGCGCCGGAACTA
>NZ_JBPCDC010000001.1:6216288-8742384 GCF_050972075.1 Saccharopolyspora hattusasensis | reverse complement strand
TTGAAGCTCAGCGACGCCGGTAACGTGCTCTGACCAGGCGTTTTAGTGGGTGGTCGTCGTCGATAGTCGACGCTCAGCGTAATCTGTCAAGATATCTAGCGTGACCGAACCCGAAGATTTATCGGACCTCGCCGAGTCGTGGCGGCTGCACTTGACTGCGGCCCGCAGGTCCCCGCGGACCATCCGCACCTACCTTGCCGGGGTGACCGCGTACCTGGGGTGGTGCGAGCAAGAGCAGCGGCCGCCGGCACTCGACCGCACCGGTTACGGGCAATTCAGCGAATACCTGATCGAGCTCGGCCGATCCGGTTCTACCGTCCATATCCGGCAGCAGGCACTAAAGGCGTTCAGCCGGTGGATAGCCGCCGAGCTTGATACAGACGATCAGCTAGCAGGGTTGCCGCTCGCCCGAAAGGACAGGGACCCGATAGACCCGTACACGGAGGACGAGTTACGCGCCCTCATCGCCACCTGTAAAGGCAGGGACTTCACCAGTCGGCGAGACGAGGCGGCTGTCCGGTTCATGGTGGAGTCAATGGGTCGCGCGTCGGAAGTGTGTGCCATGACTGTTGAGGGCACCGACGTGCATCATGGGGTGGCGCTCATCGAGCGGGGCAAGGGCGGCAAGGGCCGGTTCGTGGCGTTCGGCCCGGACACGGCGCTAGCGCTAGACCGGTACCTGAGACTCCGGCGCGGGCATTCGCGCGCTCACCTGCCGAATCTGTGGCTCGGCTACCGCGGTAACGGTTTTGGCTATGATGCGCTGTATTCGATGGTCAAGAGGCGCGCACGACAGGCCGGGATTCCGGACGCGTACCCGCACCGGTTCCGGCACACCGGGGCGACCCGATGGCTTGAAGCTGGGGGATCGGAGGGGGGATTGGTGGCGCTGGCGGGCTGGTCAAGCCGCCAAATGCTGGATCGCTACGTTGCCGCAACGGCTAGCAAACGCGCCGTTGCCGAGGCGCGCCGATTGCAGCTTCCAAGCCTGTGATCGAGAGCACTTGATTGCGCGCACGCAACGGGTTAGGCTCCGCACGCAACAGGCCGAAAGACCAAGGGGACCAGGAATGACCGCCACCTACGTGATCGTCAAGTCTACCGCGTCCGGCATTTGGCGGGACCATGCTGTAGTCGGCGAGTTCACCGAGGGAGAGCGCGAGCAGGTAGAGGCCAAGCTTGCCGCGGAGCACGACGCCGACAGTTTCTTTGAGGTCCGCTACCGGGGCAGCCAGGATGCGCAGGTCCCTTGGCAGAACCTCGCGACGGAACGCAAGTTCAGCGGGCGGAAGTCCTACGCCGAGTCGCCGCAGCCGCGCGACTTGACCGACGAACAGGACGCCTTGGCTTACGACACGTTCTCTGAACTGGCGGAAGACGGTATCGAGCACGCTCGGAAGGTGATGCGCGGGATCATGCGAATGGGCCCGGCCTTCACGGAACTCGACATTGCCGCGTGGGCGAAGCGCTACGCGGACGAGAACGGTAACGAAGCTCAGCGCCATCACGATGAGGTGGGGGCCGGCGCGAACGGCCGAGTCTGAACCACTGGACGAAACGCCCACCACGCCGGGAGGCGTCGGGCGTCGCCGGAATCGTGACCGGCCCGATGAGTCCCGAGAGGATTACCCCCGATGAACGCGCCCGTTCCGTTCTCCCCCGCACCCATCCCGCCGATCGCCCCGATGCCGCGGGAATGCAACCACACGTTGCACCTGATCCTGTCGCTTGTCACGTGCGGGTTCTGGCTGTTCGTGTGGCCGTTCGTCGCGTTTTCGGTCTCGTCCAAGAACAAGTCTGCTCAGGCAAGGTACGCGGCGGAAATGACGAACTATCAGCGCGAGTACGCCTTGTGGGCGCAGAGTCAGGGGAGTCAGCGATAGACAAGCCACCGGCCACGATCACCGGCCGCTGAGGTCAGTAGCCAGTCACGACGAAACCGGCCCTCAGATACAATCTGAGGGCCGGTTCGCAATAGGCTTCTCGATCGGAGCGTGTCGATGCAACGAGGGGCGGTGCATCGAACGCGGTTCCCTAGGGGCGCTTACTCCAAGCCGCTCGTTTCTCGTTCGTGGCCTTAAGCCACGCACGCGCCCGGTGATCGATGTCTCGGGTATCGACCCAAGGGCCATCTACCGGGATCGTGTCGATTAGCTCGCCCCCGTGAACGGGTCCGGTATTACCTCCTAGAACGTCGATTGCCGTATCACCACGTCGCCAACGGAACGTACAGCCGCCCAGAAAAAGCCAGACACAGGGAAGGGTAGCCAAGTCGTCACGCTCCCCTGTAAGGCGACAGAGGCCGGAGCACGACCGGTTTCGAAAGCCGTTCAGGAAGGAGACATTCGGGAGCTGCACCCTCGATCCCGGTCGGTGCCTCCGGGTGCCTAGGTTCAGGCAACGCGAGGATTGCGCGCAGCGTCCATAGCGGGCTGGCGTGGTACTGATAGAAAACTCTGCCCGGGTTGAAAATCCCATCTCCGTCCGGCGTAGGAACGCGATAGGCATTCGCCTTCGCCTCGCTGCGGAGAATGAAGACATCGGCACAGTCCAGCCATTTGAACATGGCCGCCCAGAGCTGAGGTGAATCCTCCGGCCCCCAACGAATCAGAGTCCAGTTGCGCCGTCGGAGTTCGCTCAAGAGGTCCTTCAGCTCAAGAGAAAGGGTCGCAGTCACCGCAGCCACCCCCACGGGGTTGGCCAGTCCCGGAGGTCCACGCGCTTCCGCATGGCTTCTCTTGCCCGCTGCTTCTTCCGGCGCTCTTGCCAGCGCCACAGCATCACTCGCGGGCTAGCCATGAATCAGCCCGTCTACTGGACCTTGTGAGCTTGACCAAGGCCCAGAAACGGGCTGTCGATCAAGCGACATTCTCAACTCCCCGGCCAAGGCCGGATCCACGCTGTCCGCTTGGGTAATCATGTAGTTGTCCTAGAGACGTGCCCGGCCCCTTTGGCCGGGGCGTGTGTGACGAGGGTAACCTATGGTGTCTGGTCGGTCACAATGTATGTGGTGTGTCCCGCCCGAACGGATGATGCACCTGATTCCAGTTCAATGACGGCGGCTACCGCATCGGCAGCCTGCTTGGGCTTGCCTAGGTGGTCCCATCCCAGGGCCGTGTCCTTGAGCTGACTCACCAGCTCGTCTCGTGTGCCGTGTGCAGTGGGCTTCGAGTGGCGCATGGGACAGAGGGTACGGTCAGGAACGAAAGAGCGTCTACGCTGGTGTTGTGGCCCCTGAGATCGGCGCTCGTGTCCTAGCTATGGCCCCTGATGACCGCGTGCTGCTCCTACTGTCCATCGACCCTGACTTCCCCGAGCGTCGTTGGTGGGACCTTCCGGGAGGGAAGACGTTCCCCAAGGAGTCCGTGAACGACGCGGCCAAGCGGGAGTTGCTGGAAGAGACGGGGATCGTTGCCGACGAGCTAGGCCCTCACCTGTGGGACCGCGAAGTGCGGTTCGTGTACCGGGGTAAGAGGTACCACCGGAGAGACAGTGTGTTTCTTGCCCGGGTCGAGGACACGACCCCCACGCATGAGCCCACGCACACGGCCAACGAGCAGGCTAACTTGATCGAATCCCGGTGGTGGACGCTGGACGAGATGACCCACAGCTCCGCTCGGTTCCTACCGCCGAACCTTCCTGACCTTGTTTCAAGCCTGCTCAGGGGTGAGCTTCGCGCGCCCCTGATGCTTCGGCGATAGCTCGCTAGCCGGACTGCAACGACGAAACGGCCCCAGCCGGTTCCCACCTAAGGGATTCCGACCGGGGCCGTTTCGCTGCACTACCCGAGAGGAACGGAGGACCAATCCGTTACCGCTTATCGTACTCGGCCGCCGCGATTGACCCGCCCCCATAACTCGGCGCCCGGGTGCTTCCCAGCAGTACGCGCGTCAACCAAGCCGGCAACCTCGGCTCGATGAACCGCAGCAGCGCGTAGTAACCGGCGAGAACCAGCGGCCAAACGAGCGGCTCATACAAGCCACCCACCACGTCCGTGACCGCCGGAGGAGTCCCAAGGGTCACCAGGTACGCCAGCAGCGCCGACCACACGGCAGGCACGGCGGTACGGAGCAGGGACACAACACGGTCGCTCACTTGCTACCACCCGCCAACCGCCGGCCGAACTCGGCGGCAACCCGCTGCGCAACATCCGCGTACGCCTGGCCGCCGAGCACATCGAGCACCGCGTCATGGATCGCGGGCTTCAGCCCCTCGACCACGGCCGCCGCGTCCACCTGCGGAGGTTGCCCGCCGTACACCTTGTTCACCACGTCAACGAGCATCGCAACCACAGTCCGGGGACCGTTCACGGTTCCCCAACCGGCAATCTGGCCACGGTCGCCGCGCGGGCCGAGCAACTCGTTTTCGATGCGCCGCAGGATCGCATCCTGTTCCGGGGTCAAATCATCACCTTCCTGTACGAGCGGCACGGTTGCCGCGTTGAAGCTCGGCAGATTCCACGGGCTCCGATCGTCGGCCAACGCCACATCGTCCAGCACCGACAAGTGAAAGTGCTTGCGGTGCGGGTTGCTTCCCGTGTACTTCACCCATCGCCACGGGTTGGTGCCCGGACGGGAGTCCATGATGTACCCGTTGGCGATGATGTACTTGATGCGCGGATCCCGCGACGCTGCAAGCTCATCCGTCAGCCGGTCAATGTCCATGCCGGCCGCCGGATCATGCGTGAAGTCCCGCGCCGTCACCAGCATCAGGCCATCGGTCGCCGGACCAAACCACGGGTTGTGGTCACTCGCCCGCGAGGCGTGCGCCGCGTCTCCGATACCGCCATCGCTGGCCTTGCTGCGACTCGGGTACCGGGCGTTGAACTGTGCTAGCAGAGTCTCGAGGCTGCGCGCAACGCGCCAGGTGGCCACTAGTTCCCCCCGGTGATGATCTGCGAGCCAACCGAAAGAACGGCGCTCAACACGGCAACGGTGGCAGACACTTTGAGTGTCCACATCTGCGATTGCGCCCGGGCCTTATCCGCTTGATTATCCGCGTGCATCGCCTTGACGTCTTGCTCAACCTCGGTAACGCGGTGGTCGAGTACCGCGAGTTTCGGCCCTTGCTCGGCTGACATCGCGTGAACTTGGGCTGCTACCTGCGCGACATCATTGCGGATGCCCGCAATTTCTTCTCGCACGTTCCCAAGCTCCCCGCGAATGACCTGGATTACCAGATCCGATGCCTCTGCCATTTCCACTTCCCCAAACTGAAAGGATCAGATCAATGATCCCACGCGGAGAACGGCCCGCGCAACGACGACGAATCGATACGCGGACCGGGCGACCCGCTACACCAGCGCGAACCAGAATTCAGACGACGACTTGGTGTAGACAACGTCAGTCATGTTAAGTGTCGTCGGCGGCGGGAAGGTTTGCCCGCTCCGGTAAACCGAGTACGTGTTGGTGCCCTGGTTGATGAAGTTCGCCGCAGAGGCAGGCGCGTTGTTATAGGTGCTCGCCAGGTAAGGAACAGTCGTCCAACCAGTAACGATCAACGCGACGCCTACGTACTCGTTGTAATTCAGCGTCAGAGCAGCGGACAGGTTGAGCGTCTTCACGCCCGTACTCGTCACGTTCCCGCCGCCGAACAAGTTTTGCACAAGCGACATGTTCGACAGCGACGAACCGCGGTAAAGGGAAATGTCGAACGTGCCCGAACCAGTTGCAGCCGTGAGCGTGCAAACCCGGACCGAGTTCACCACCCCGGCCCGGCCGACACGAGTAGCCGACGCAGACAAGAAACCGTTCGACAGATCCTCGGCGTACGTCGCGAGATTACGCGGCGCGTTGCTGACCTGATCTCCGTACAACAGGAAATCATTGTTGGTGGTCGGAACGAGCGCACTCGACACCGCGTCGTAAGAGTTCAAGCGGGTAACCGTGCTGTTGCACTGATCGATCAAATCATTCTGCGCCGCCGACTCGGCAACGCTGCCCGCTACAACGTGTGGAATTGCCATCTGCTCAGCTCCAAACGAAAGTCTCGTCCCAGCGGCCATACTGCGACGAGTTCCAGATACCAACACCTGCCGGGCGCTGCGCCTCAACGGTCAACGTCCCCGAGAACCCACCATCCGACGTGAGCCGGTTCCTAACACCGAGGATCTGCACCGGGATCGACTCGCCGAAACCGGCGGAATCCTGGATCTCCATCGCGTCGCCCAGCTGCAAGCGCGGGTCGCCCGGAACCTCAATAGAGTCAGTGACCGGAATCGGTGACGCGGTGCGATCTACCAGCGCCGCCAGCATCGCCCGCGTCTGCCACTCGTCCTGCAACCAACGGTTTCCGCGCAGCTCAATGACACGTTCGCCGAACTGGTCGATCGAGTCCGTGTCGCGAATGATCCACGTCTTCGGCTCCTCCTCGACAACGGACAGGCCCTCAACGCGGAAACGGGCAGAACCATCCGGGTTGACGAAACCGAACGCGTCGCTCCATGCGTTCTCTACGAAGATACGGAGCAGTTCCCGAGAGGTGAACTTCTGCTCCGTCAACGGATCCGTAGATCCGTCCTGCCGTTGGATGAAGTTGGGTCCGGTGTACATCTGCCGCCCGTGGCGCGGGGTGTACTGATCCCAGTACCCCGGAAAGTGTGGGTCTGTCCCGCCGGTCTGGATCGTCGGGATAGTCCAAGGGCTGACCGCGATAGCCTCCGGAGGCGGAAGGAAGAAGAACTCCTTCGCGCTCGGCGGGGCAGCGGCGGGAATGATGAACACAGCCGGAATGTATTCGTCGCCCTGCTTACGCAGCGGAACACCATCACGCGCCAAGTCGTAAAGAATGCTCTCGGCCGCCTTGCCCGCCCGAGTCGTCACAACCCACACGTTGCGGACACTGTCCGAGTTGTAGCTAGCGGACAGCGAGCTAAGGTCGTCAACGGTCAAGGTGCGCACGAAGGTGCCTTGCCGATCTAACACGTCCTGATACGTCCAGAACGTGAACCGGCCGAGCTCGTCAAAGAACACTGCACCGAACTCGGCGGCAGCGACTTCCGTAGCAAGCCCCCACGCCTCTAACCCATTCTCGCGGAGCGTGTACGTGAACCTGTTCCTGCCCCACGAAACCGCAGCATTTCCGACCGGCGTCACGTCGTAAGTGAAATCCTCGAGCGGCGGCTTGTTGCGCACATTGAAAATCTGCACGTCCGACACTGACCAAACATTCTGGACCTCAACCAGCCCCGAGAACCGGTCGTTCCTGTTGACGAACGAGCGGTTAGCAACCAGCTGCGGGGCGCCCTTGATTCCGTCCCGGTTCGCCTGCACCCAGATATCACCGGAATCTGAACCGGCGCCGCTGTACCACTTGAACAGAACCTCATAGTAATGCCAGCCTGCCGCGGTCGGTGCTGACGAATACGGCCCGTTGATGGTCTCCCACGTGCCGGTACGGAAAGCGTTGTTGTTGTACGACGTGCAATACAAAAACTTGACTTGGCACCGGCCGTCCGACGATTCTAGCCCCAGCTGGATACGATGCGACCGGATCTCGATCTCGATGCCGACCGCGTCCGCGTCCACGTCCGGGCCTGCCCAGTAGAACCAGCCGCCAATGGCAAACGTCGTGCTCGCGTTCGCAGCGATATCGCGTCCCAGATCATCAATCCAGAACCGGCTGTACGCTCCCGGCTCTCCCTGCGGGAACGCCTGGCGAGCAAGGTAGCCATGCGGGCCGGCGGTGTATGCCTCCGCGCGTGCCCGGTGGTTCGCGTCGCCCGTTCCCCAAAGCTCTGTCTTGTGTACGCCTTGCGCGCCGTCCAGCGTCCCAACCTCGGGAAGGATCGAGCCGTGGAACGGAACCGACAGCACACAACCAGCCTCGTAATCGGGGCCGTCCATGTACGCCGGCCACGACATTCCCCGCGGCCCCATCGTGAAGCCACCAGCACGCGCCGCGAAATCAACCAGCGCCGACGAGTCGCCCAGCTGCCCACGCTTCCAGCCGTCACTCAACGCCACCGCATTGATGCCGTAAGGCGGAACGAAAACCGGGGCGCGCATCAACTCGACGTAATCGAGGCACGACAACCGCACCGTGCCTGCCGCCCGGTCTGGCGTCACCTCACGCACAATCCCCCGGAACTGCGGGTAGGACACCGCACCGACCGCGGTATGCACGATCACGTCGTACTCAACCCGGGCACCGACCAGCGGCAACCGGTACAGCGGAGAGCGCCCGTTGTAGAGGCTGAACGCGGACGCGAGAGACTGCCCATTGACCTCGCCTGCCAGCGTCGCGTCAAGCTGCGCCGCCGCCGCGCCATCGAGCAACATCACCTCATCCGGCGCGGTTCCCTTGAGGCTCCGGTCTGTTTCGATCTCAAGCGCGTAGCCGGACAGGTCGGACAGTTCATGCGAGAACTGGCCATCATTGTCCCAATCGACAACCAGCCGCGCCGAGAAATACCGTTCGCGACCAGTGATAGCCGCCTCTGCCGCCGCGCCACCGTGCGTCTGCATTCACAGCTCCAAAAGAGTCAGCTCGGGATTCGTGTAAGGCGACCAAAGAGCCGTCTCGTTCAACTGGTCCACGGCCACCAGCGGAGCACCACCGCCCCGCGTCCACTGCGTTGCCGCGCCCAGCTCTACCTGCGCGCCACCGATCGTGATGTCACCGCTGCCCGAAACAGCCTTGAGTGCAGGTACGAGCCCGGCAGCGCCGGCGACCGGCGTAACCGGAACCTCGAGGCGCGCCCACGTGCCGGCTGTGAGCGTCACCGTTCCGCTACTCGTCTCGGCGACTGTCGCCCCGGCCGCGTTCACGTGGCGCACAACCAGGGCAACGCCGGGTGCTGCCGTCGATTTGACCCACAGCGTTGCCGTTAGTGCCTCGCCTGCTGCGACTGGAGCAGGCGCCGCAGCGTCGAAGGTGGTTTCGTTGCCTGGCGTCCAGCTGCTCCACGTCAAACCGCGCGCCGGGAACGCGCTAGCGGGCTGCCAGTCGGCAGGTCCCGTAAGCGCGCCCCCGGATGCCACGATGCCGGACGTATCCCGCGAACCGTAACCGGCAGCGGCGGCAGACCGTGAAAGCCTGTTACGGCGGAACTGAGACGGGAAAACGACGCGGAGCGGACCAGGAACCAAACGATGATGGATCGCTTCCAAGAATTCCATTTGGTCCTGGTCCCGCTTCACCCACCGCAGAGTGAACGTTGCCCGATGCCCCAACACGTCCACCGTGCGCCGGCCGCTGATTGACACATGCGTGCCACCGAACCGCTCGGATGGCATATCGAACTCGTACAACGGGTTGATCTCCACCAAGCCGCCGAGCGGCCCCAGGAACATGGGCACGGCTACTACCTCCGGTTGAAAGCCATGTCTTGCTTGCGGACAACACGAGCCAGCACCCGGCCGCCGGTTTCGTCAATCGTGAACGCCATGCCCTCAAGCGCGGCCCGGAGATCATCGATCGACACACCGCCACCCGCGCCCGCACTCGCGCCACCCGCGTACACCTGCCCGCCAGTCGCGGCGAAACTCGGAGCGGGAAGCCCAGCTTCCGAGAGCCGGTTAGCCGCGGCGGACACACCGCCCTCCATCGAAGTCAGGCCCCGGATAAGACCCTGCCCAACCATCCGACCGGCCCACGCAGCCTCGCGGCTCGGCGAGTGGATACCGAAGAACGAGAGCACGCCGTCCCACGCGCCCTTGACGATTCCAATCAGCTTGTTGTAGATGGCGCCTCCCATCTGCCCAATGCCGTTGATCAATCCCTGCATCAGGTCACGGCCCCAACCGATCGCGCGGTCAATGAACCCAACGATCGCATCAACCGCGGTCTGCATGATGCCCTTCACCTTGTCCCAAGCGGTCCGCATGAAATCCACCACGGTGGACAGAGCGCCGCCGAGCTTTTGAACCAGCCAAACAACAAGCTCGCTGACAACGCCGATGAGCTGCCGAATGATCGGCATCGCCAGATTCAGGATGTCCGTCGACAACTGGACAATCAGCGAGATCACTGGGATGAGCGCGGCAATGATCTCCGTCAGGACCGGAGCCAAACCGGACACCAGCTCGGCCACCAGCTGAACAATCGGCGGGATCAGCGGAAGCACTGCTGCAACAAGCTGCCCCACCATGCCGATCAGCGGAGCTAGCGCCGTAACGATCTGCACGAAGATCGGTGCTAGCTGCTGGAATACCGGCAGCAGCGCGGCAACCAAGACGCCGACGAGATCCGTGATCATCGGCAGCAGCGCGGCCAGCAAAGGGCCTGCCAACTCCGCAAACGCTGCCAGCAGCGACCCGACGATCGGCAGCAGATCACCGATAGCCGTACCCAACACCGAGAACACGTCCCCCATAGGCCCGGCCGCAACGGACAGGTTCGCGAACATCGCGCCTAGCCCGTCACCGAGCGACGTCATGAAATCGGCTAGTCCATCCATCACCGGCCCGGCCGCCTCGATCGCCGTCAGGAAGCCAGGCATAGCACGAGCCGCGAACCCGGTCACGCCCTCCGTGAGAGTTGTGATGTACGGGCCAATGGCCCCAAACGCTTGACCGATCATCGGGGCGATCTGATCAAAGGTCTTGGTCAGTTCGCCGGCCACGTTAGTCAGCACGGGAACGAGTGGGGCGGCTAGCTGTTGCAGCTGCCCCCACACGTGATCTTTCATCTGCGTGAAAGCCGTCTGCACCTGCTGACTCTGCGCCGCAGCGGCAACGCCGAGCGCGCCGAACGCAAGCGGCAGCGCGGCCAGGCCGGCAGCGGCGGCAACGCCACCAGCGGACGCCGCCGCCGCAAGCCCGGCCATAGCCTTAGATGCAACACCGAGACCACCCGCACTCTCCCGGCCGACAAGCGCCAAGGTCGCCGCGGTTTCGACGGCTTCCCGCCGGATCCCGGCAAACACTTTGGACACGCCATCACGGCCCAAGATGTTGAACAGCAACGACGTGTCCGCCATGTCAGCGACCCCCCTTAGCTCGCTCGTTCATCTGATCGACGTACGCGCACGCCGCCTCGAACTCGGCGACCGTCAACCGCTCCCGCTGCTCCCACGGGCGGATATGCAGCAGCTCGGAAATCGCCATCGCGTAGCGTGCGCGTTTCGCCGCTAGCTCTCTTTTCCCAGGGTCTTGCCCTCGTACTTGGCAAGGCTCGCGTCAATGAGCGCTTCGGCCTTCGCTCGCGCAGTCGAGTCCTGAACCGTCGCGATGTTCGCCTTCGCTTCCAGCAGTTCCTCATGGTCGAGGTCGATCTTCACTTCGCCCATGCGGAACTTGGGTGTGTCCGCGAACTTCAACGCCGGGAGATCCTGTCGCAGCATGAACCACAGCATCACGCGGAGCGCACGTGCCCGCCCCTGCATCGCTGCCTGCACCCACTGCGTGAACCCTTGATCCGCGTGGGTCTCGATCAACTCGGCGGTTTCCACGTCCACATCAGACGGTTTAAACTCGATGACGCGTTCCGCGCCGCCACCGGGGGTGTAGGTGACGATCATCTGACTAACCTCGCTATCTTGTCTGCCGTTTCGTCCATTGCCTTCACCACGGCGCGCCGGAACTTGCGCCGGTTGTTTTTCATCGTGTCGTCAAACCAACCCGGTTTACCCGTCTGGTCCGCCCACTTCTGCCGGTTCCCGAACCTCGGATGCCGCCACTTGCGCGCGTTCGTCCGACGTGGTGCGTCCTTGAACCCGCGCACGGATTCCGTTGTCCCAACGACGATGCGCGCACCAACGGACTTACCGGCTGGCCTCGCCTCGATGCGGACTTTCTGTGCGATCGCCGACCGCAGCGAACGGCCTTTGTGAGGCGTTCGCGACGGCATCGACTTAATCGCCTGCCTTGCTTCCTGCCGTGCCGGACCGGCAGCGCTGCGGATGTTGCGCACAAGTTCGCGCCGCAACTCCTTACCATCTTCGGCTTTCCGCAGCGCTGCGCCGAGCCTCTTAAGCTCACGCTCAGGTCCCGACAGGTCAAGGTCTATGGAAGACCTAGCCATTTTCCCGCCTTTTTACGCGGTGGCGCGGGTGATCGCTCCGCTCGTAGTCCATTCCACCTCAGACTCAGCGATAGCGCCCACGTCGCCAGCAACCGGCGAGTGCCCGTTCACGAGGACAGTGCCCCGGTACTCCGGGTTGGTGGCCGACGCAGGGTCGGACGTTGCGCGCACCGCGAACGGGACCAACGTCCCGAACAGGGGCCAAAGCGTCTCGTCCACCGCGCCCGCGGCGAAATCTTGCTTGAACGTGATCGACAGAGACCCGGACTTGAGTCCGCCGAGAAATTCCGACCAGCCACCAGATCCGAACGTCGTCGCGTCCTGGTCGTCAACCTCGAGCGACAACTCACACGAGCTCGCCCAATCGGACAGATCCACACCGTTGATCTTTACAAAGGTGTTCTTGAGAACCAACTTGGCCACGGTAACCCCCTATGCAACGCCAAGCGTGACAACAACTTGCGCGGTACCTGCGAGCGTCCACGCAGCCCGCCAATACGAGTCAGCCACCGGACCCGCAACCCGGATTACCGTTGCACCGGGACCGGTCGGCGCGTACGTGCTGCGCACCTCTGTATCAGTCCACGTGCCGTCCGGTGCTGACTCGATGTCGATCGACAATGTGCCGGCCAACGCCAACACGTGGACCGTAGCAACCAAGGCTTTGCCCGCCGGAACCGTGAGTTGCCGACCAGTCGAAGCGCCCGACGCGACAAGCGCTGTAGGTGCCACCTCAACGACAGCACGCACCAGTGCACCGGAACCGGCCGCCTCAGCTTCCCACGGGGCCACCGCGCCCACGTCGCCGAGAACCGTGTAGCTGGTCGGCAAAGCGGTCAGGCTGTATGCGAGTGAGCCAGCCTCAAGCAGGCTCGGCGAAACCGTCCACGGCACGGCCACGCCGCCGTTTATCTGGGACCACGTCGCGTCATCCACCTTGGACGCGTCGCCTGCTTCCCACTGCCCGCCAGCTGACACCGTTGCCGACGACAAGCCGCCGATAACTTCGGCCCAACCACCGGACGTGAAGCTGGTTGCTTCCTGGTCGTCCACTTCGGCGGACAGTTCAACCGTGTTGCTGTGGCTGGAAAGATCCGCGCCACCGGCGACGATTCGCGCGTCGGTAAGCGCGAACTTAGGCATTGCCGTCTCCAATCACTGTGACACTGAACTCCGCGCCGTAGTACTGGTTCCCCGCGTGCTCGTAGAGCCCATACCCGGACCAACCGGTTACGCGGAGATCGTGACACGCGCCGCCCAGCGTCGAATCCCATTCGAGCGCCGCCTTAAGCGACTGCTCACCGGAACCCGACAGGAACTCGTCTAGCTGCCGTTGCCCGCTCCGATCGTCCGCCCACGCCACCAGTACACGGCAGACAACCGTCAACGTGTCCATGCCCCGGCCAAACGCCCCATCGAAATCACCGGTCACCTCACCAACGAAAAACGTTGGCGGCGCAATGGAATCTGGCGTGTAAGCGAACGTCCGCAGGTTCGGGATACGAGTAGCGTTGCCGGCCAAACCGGCCCGCACGGCGATGATGTCCACGCTTCCCCCTACAGCACTCGCGGCCCAGTCGGCCGATACGGGTAGAGCAGGCTCGCAGCCTTCGGGTTATCGCGCACACGCACCACACCGAACTCACCGAAGCCAGCAACACCGAACGGGGCATCTTTCAACTTGAACAGCTCCGCCGCGATAATCAACGTGGCTTCCTTCACGGGCGCCGGAACCGCGGCCCAACCCCAACGGGCAGAAACCTCAACAACGCTGCCGACGGGCCACCGGCCGACGCCAACCGTCCGCAGTTTCCAGAACGGCCCGGGGCCGAACGGCTCGGCGGTGTATGCGCCCGCCTCCAACACGGTGCCGCTCACGGTGACCGTGAGGCCGTCCGCCGTACTGAAATCATCAACCACCAGCAGCACCGGCGTTGTTGCCCTGAACTGGCGGACTGACGCGGTGAACGCATCGTTGAACTGCCGATCGCAGAACGACTCGACCGAACGGGACGCGGCATCGAGCGCCGCCGACAGCTGCGCATCGTCCACGGAATCCGCGATGCTGAAACGCGCTTTGAGGTCTGTCAGCGTCGCGTAACTGTCGCCAAGCGCCATGACTTACCCGTTCTTTCGTGGACGCCCCGGACCGCGCTTCACCGGCACAGGAATTGGCTCCGGCTCGGGCTCCGGATCGGGTGCCGGTTCGGTCGTCGCCACGTCGTAGACAACCTCCAACGGCGCGAAAAGCTCCGGGTGCGCGACCACGTACGGATGCCCGGCACGGGCCGTTTCCCCGGCGCCAACACGGACCATCCGCCCATCATGCACGAACACAGCGGAGGCGCGAGCAACGTAGATGTCCATCACAAATCCAATCGGCACAAGGAAGAACGGGGCCACGGCCACCCCCAACCGTGGCCCCGTCCAATCCGCTTATCAGGCGGCGGTCACACGCAGCAGGCGGAACGCGTCCGGGACGAGAACCTTGGACGTGTTGCGCCAAATCGCGTACAGACCACGCTGCCCCGTCGGGTAGTTAGCGGTGGTGCCGAACAGGTGCGGCACCAGCTCAACGGACATACCAACCCGGTCAACAATGGCGAACTTCGAGAAATCACCGAACAACAGGATGTCGTTCGTGCCCGTGTTGATCACGCCATCCATTGCGGATGCCTCGTGCGCCGGGTAGCCCACCAGCTCCGACGGCTGACCCGCACCGATCCGCTCCCACAGCTGCGCGCCACCCTGCGTGTCGAACTGGCGAATCAGGTTGTAAATCGCCTTGTTCGCCAGGTAACGGCCGTTCGACCGGTAGCGCGGACCAAGAGCTGACTCCAGCGCATACACGTCGGAAGCGTCGAACGTAGCCCCACCATCCACGCGGGAGCCAGCAACCGCGGCCACACCGGTCACAACACCCTGCGGAGCGGTCCCCGTGCCAGTGCCAGTAACGAAGCTGGTCGCCTCTTCCTGGTCCTTCGCGTCAGCGAGCATCATCGCGATCTCGCTACGCAGCTGCGGCCAGTCGCCGTCAACCTCGATCGAGAACGGAACGAACCCATGAACGCGAGTCGGCGTGATCTCCGGCTGCGCCACAGTCGGGCTGTTGTCGGTCGCTTCCGCAGCTTCCGCAGCGCGCGACACCGTGACACCCGCAGAGGTCACACCCTGCCAGGTGTTGCCGGTGATCTGAATGACCCGGGCAATCTGGCGCAGCGGGTTGACGCTGCCAGCGTTCGCGAGAATCACGGTCGGGTCAAGAGCGAACGGAACCGCGTAACCGCCGTTCGCGTCCACCCCAGTAGACAGCGCCCGCGCCTCCTCGCCCATCAGGACACCCGCGGTGCCGGCCATCACAGCCCGGCCAAACGCACGCTCGTAGACAGGGTTCGCAGTGGCGGTGATCCGCTCGGCAAGGGTGCCGTTCTTGCCGTCAACGTTGCGCAGCAGGTGATCCACCTGTTCGCGCGCCGCGTCAGCCTTGACGCCAGCTCCGAAGCGGGCAGCGCCCACCGCGCGGAAAGCGTTGTCCCGCAGCTTCTCGGCGTAGTCATCGCGGGAGTAAGACGCCTGCCGGATCTCGTCAACGGTCTGAACGCCCTTGTTGACCACCACTCCCGGCCCCTTCGGGGCAACCCGCTCGGCAACCATGCCGTTAGGCAGCGCGGTACGCTCGCCAACCTTCAGATTCGACAGCAGCGCCGCGCGCTCCTCCGTCTCCCGGATCGCAGCCTTGTGCGTGTCCAGCTCGACAGTGAGCTTGTCCCAGTTGGACCGGGCGCCCTCGTCCATCGCGCGACCCTCGAACTCGTCGGCGAGCTGGTGAAGCTCGGCCTCAATCTCAGTGACCCGGGACCGGCACTCGGCCAGGGTCAAACGCTGCTCATTCACAGCGGCAATCCCTTCATCTTTAGCGGCCGGAACGCCACTTGCGCCCGGAACATCTTGGGAGCGAACACCAACCGATGTCGCCTCATAGGCCGGGAACACAACCGGCCCAGCCTCGTACAGGTCAACGTCACGAATGACGCGCTGGATCGGCCCGCGGTCGCGTGCGTCGAACAGCAGCCCCGGCAAGTCTCGGTCCGCGATCCGCTTTCCGTTGCCGTCTAACCACTCTTCCGACGTGACCCGGAACGCGAACGACATCCCCGTGATCGCCCGGCCCTCGATTGCCTGCCGGATCGGCTCTACCACAGGGTTGTCAAAAAGGCGTGCGCGCACGAACAAGCCGTGCTCGTCCTCGCGCAAATCCTCGAACGCGCCGATCGGAACGGACCCGGTGCGTACATCGTTGCCGTGGTCGAACTGAATCACCGGCATCCGCTCGCCGAGCGACCGAGTGAACGCGCCAGGCGCGATCGTCTCCGAGAACATGCCCTCCCAGGAACGAATCTCGGTTGACTCGTTGAACACGGCCGCGTAACCCTCGAGCGTCCGGCCGTCGCCCGACTCGTCCGCCGCGCGGAACTCGACCTCCCTAACCGTCAGATTCGGCGGGCGAAGCTCCTTGTCCGCCAACGGTTCCCCCTTCCGCAGAGACCGGTCCTTGTTTGGCGCCGGGCTCTTGCAACTGAACCGACAACATGCCGGTGTGTTCCAGCAGCGACCAATCCGAGTTGGTCACGGCGTCGATCGCTGACCCTGGGGTGAAGCCGTCGCGGACCAGTGACGTGATCGTGGCCGCCTCTTGCCTCTGAGTGTCCGCTGCGTCCTTGGCATCATCGGCAAAGAATGCGACGCGGTCCGAGTACCACAGAGACGCGCCGTCGGGCTTCGAAAGGATCTGCTCGAGCGCCGAGCACGCAGACTGCCACAGATGCCGCATGGTGCCGTCGCCGAACCGGCGCCGAGCCGCGGTGAAGTTGCCCGCGTTCAACGCTGAACCTTGCAGCCCCTCCGAGAATCCAACCCAGCTCGGCGGAACGCCTGCGGCAGAAGCAAGCCGAGACTCACCCTTGCCCTGCGTCGCTGAAAACTCCAGTTCCCGGAAGTCCTTGCCAATCGTGACCGGGTCAGCGCCACCACCCAAGTAGAGCGTCTTATAAGCGTTCCAGGCGCCCACGTGCCCCGACTCGATAACATCTCGGAAGGCTTCAATCTGTTCGATCGTCACGGACGGATCAAACCGGAACGCCAGGTTCGGAGTAGCCGCGTTCTGGAAGAACGCTCGCTTGTGGATCGTGCTCGCGTTGTCCGCGCCCACATCCTCAATCGCCGGAGTAATCCAAGACATGCCAAGGAAAACCGACTTAGGGTCAGGCATCGGCGCGTAATGCGCCACCACGGACGGATCCAGCACCAGCGGCGAACCGCCGGGTCGCTCGTACACGTAACCCAGCAGCGTTGCATCCGGGGCTTCTGACGGGTGCTCGGCGTCAAAGTGCGAGCCAATCACGATCGTCACGTACTGCGGCCGGAGCCGATGCAGCCGGTTTCCGTTCCGCCAGACATAGGCGTTGCCCGCGGTGGAAACGTCAACTTCCATCGCTGCCAGTAGGTCGGCCGTAGTCCCACCCGGCCAAGGGTTCTCAAGTAGCCCGAGTTCCGGTGAGCCGAACAAGTCACCAGGCTTTCCGCCCGTGAACCGCGTCCACTGGAACCGAGCTTGCGAGAACACCTGCAACCGTGCGGCAATCAGCGAATAGACGATCGAGTTGCCCTGGTAGGCGTCGAAGCTCGTCGTCAACACTTTCTCGTCGCGGATGGTGTTCATGCTCGTCTGCATGCCGGATTCCGACGCTGCCAACGCGGCGGCAATCGCATCGGCCCATCCGTTGTACCGCTGCTCCGTGCGCGCCGGAACAGGGCGAGACGCGGAACGCATCGCGGCTTGCCACAGTCTCACGTGTCGTCGCCCCCAATCTCAAGATTCGCGACCGCGCCACCAGCGGCACAGATCCCCAACCACAGCAACAGCAGCGGAACGCCACCCCACAACAGCAACGCAGCACCGATCAGGCACACGGCCACGATCAGCAGCGATAGAGCCTCTTTCGTCACCGTCCACCCCACAAGGCCAGCGGTGCCGGCCGCACCGAGTCGATAAGGTCAATCCGCGACACGTACGCCCATCGGGCGAGCGTCGCAGCCACCAACGGGGAAATGTCCACGGTGGAATGCTTCCGGCCCCACGCCCACGCGTCGCCGAGCGGACGTGTTTTGACGCCGTCAACCGCGGCCGTCAGGATCGGTTGCTTGTCGCCCAGGTGCCGCAGCGTCCCTTGTGTCACCGAGTCGGCGAACTGTCCGCAGGCAGCCGCGTATTCGGTAGCCGTAGGGATGGCCAGATTGCCCCGTGCGGGCCGTTCCGCGTCTCCCGGGGTAGCCAGTCCCGCCTGCTGTAGTTCGAGCAACAGGGAGCCTGCGGGCCCCTTGGTGTCCAAGGCGACCGCGACCGGCCGCCACTTCGCCACCAGCTCACCCAGGCGGGCAACGAGCCAATCAGTACCGGCCCGCCGGTCGATCACCTCGACATGGCCCAACCCGTCGGCGCGCAACCCGTACGCGCAGATGCTCGCCTGCGTCCGGTCCGGCGTCACGTCCACCGCGAACGCCACATCGTCGCCGGCCGCCGAGTCCACGTCCACCAGCTGACGCCACGCGCGCCGATTGATCGGCCCCGACTCGTCCTCTTCGCTCGGCCAGATTCCCAAACGTTCACGGGCAAAACCCGCGTCGGACATCGACGCGCGTTCACGGGCCACGTAGTCCGCTGTGATCCGGATGCCCATAGCCGGGTTGGCCGCAGCCCACACGGCCGGATCGTCCAAGTCGTCGTCCCACGCCTGGCCCCAGTCGAAGTACGCCAGGCCCAGCGCCGCGTCTCCGCCCTGTAGTGCGCGCTTCCGCATGCGCCACAGGGGCAGCCCGCTAACCGCATCCAGCGGTGGAGACGACGTGTACCAGATTTGCGGGTTTGGCCGGGCGCTCATCGTCGGCATGAGTGCTTCAATCTGCTCATCCGTCAGCGCGTACGCCTCATCCAGGATGATCACGTCACCCGAGAAGCCACGGCCCGACCCTTTCGAGCGGGCAACGAATCGGAGCCGCGCGCCGTTCTTCAGCTCGATACCTTCCGAGCCGTTGTTGTTGATGACGCGCTTCACCATCTTGCGCAACTCGTCGTTGTTCTCGAACAGGGACTCGACCCGCCGAAAAGCTTCCAAGCTGGTTTTCATTTCGTGCGCCGTGTGCATAATTAGCTTCTCGCCGAAAAGCACCATGCCCGCGAGTTCCCGCGCCTCGAGAAGCGCACCCTTGCCGTTCTGCCGAGACACGATCGCGCCCACCTCGAACGCGGACCATTTCCCGTTCGGCTGTTCGCCCAGGGACCGGCGTAAAACGTCCTGCTGCCACGGGTCCAGATTCAGGCCAGCAGCGGCGGCAAGCTCGATAGCCTCACTGCCCGCGCTTGTGGGCGCTTCCGGGTAGACACAGATCCTAGGTTCCTGTCCGGCGACCCTCGCGCTTCCGGGCGAGCTGGTCAATTAAACTCGCCTCCTTCGGCACGGGCAATTCTTCGATTTCGCGAATAACCTCAGTAAGTTGTTTCGCGATTGGTGCAACCTCACGCGGCGGGCAATTGTCAAGCCGCACCGCGAGATAATCGCGAATCGCAATTAGAGACTCGCGTCGGTCGCCCTTTTTCACCACGTCCGAAACAACTGCAAACGAGGACAATTCCATTTCGCAATTACCCCCATTTCGCAATTCATTCCGTGACTACACAACGTGACATCGCCCAGCGTCACGCCGCGTAGCGTCTGGGAGAGAGAAACGGCCAGGTAAGGGCGTGGGGTCGGCCGCCCCTGTGAATCCGTGCCGACCCTGCCCCCCATCACCCCCAGTCACCAGTCACGCGACGTAACCGACGGCGGTATGTAGTCAATGCGATTGCTTCTCTTCGAATTGCATGAACGATGAGCAGGTCTCGCATTGTCCAGGGTATTGCTGCCACCTAATGACAACGGCACTATATGATCTGCTGTGAATGACATCCGGTGATTAGGTGGCAAGTCTAAATTGATTTGCTTTCCACATATCCAGCATATATTGGACAGTGCCTTAAGCTGCTGCACTACCCTCTTCCAAGGGCGGCCCGTTCTGGACCCCGGACTATGCATCGAATCCCCCCAGATTCAACCCATTCATACCGGGAGCGTTGCCCTAGCTGTGCCCTAGTCCGCAGCGTATGGCAGTTAGAACAGCGCACTTCGCACCGTTCGGCCTCGCGCGCAAGGGCTGTAGGGCCGTGAATGGCGTAGGAATTGATCCGGCCACCAGGGGAGCGGAGCGGCTCCACGTGGTCGAACTCTAAAAGGTCGATGTTCGTTTCCCCGCAGTCCACGCAGGGATGTTTGAGTAGGTATTCGGCGAGCCAGCGGCTTCCGGCCTCGTGGCGACCACGGTCAGTCTCGGCCCGACATGTCTTGCAGTAGTGTTGCCGTCCGTCCTTTGCCCGTCGGCTCCTGTGGAACTGGTCCAGTGGTTTCTCTCGGGAGCATCGCGAGCACGCTTTCACGCGGAAACCCCCAGGTGCAGGGAGCCCCCCAGCTCCGGCTTGAGCGAGTTTGAAATGCCGGAGTGGGGGGCAGTCTAGATGGGTCGTGAGGCGATTTGGGTAATGCTCCGCCCCAACAAAGGTGATATTAGGCGAGCTTCGGCGGGCGCGCAACTAGCCGTTGCGTGGACGCACTCGCCGGGCAGCAAGAGAGCTCATTGCCGACTGAACGTCGTACAACGGTCGCCCGCTGCTGTCCCTGCCGTCTACGGGCAACGTGCGAATGGTGTTCACGGAGCGGCCCGTGAGCTTCGCCAGCGATGCCCGGTCAACGAGCGTCGTGCCCTTGCCGTGCTGAACGATCGGCCCCCGTGCCGGCATGCCTGCCCCTTCCCGTAGTCCCAACAAACGCCGTGCCCTGTCTCGCTCTTCCCCGGTGTTGGTCGCGCCGAGTGTGCGCACCCGAGTCGTACTGGTCGATCACGGCTCTACTCCGATGGTTTTGGAGATGGCGCGCACGGTGGTGCAGGGCCACGGGATCTCGTTCTCGTACGCGTCCACGCCACATTCGCGGCAGGACCCGTGATCGGGCCGGTGAAGGTCCAGGACGGCGCGGAGGGCATCGAACATGCCGTGCCCCCAGGCGTGCGGCTCTTCATATGCCCACTCGATCCGTTCCCGAATCTGGGCATCGAGGTTGGTAGCGGTTGCCGGTTCAGGTGCGTCAGGGGCGGCCCGCAGAGCTGCGATGTCCAATGCGTCGGCCGCGTCCTGGTCGGTTGTCCGGGCGAGGATGCGCCGGCGGTTCTCCGGGTTCTGGAAGTACTGCCAAGTTGAGTCAGCCATCGGTTTCCACCCCCAGGGCACGGGCGATGCGCGTCACGGTGTTGCACGGGTGCTGGAAATAGCCAGCGCCCGTGGAGCACTCTTCGCACACGTCCTGTCCGTGCACCTTGATCCCCGTGTGGAGGTCCAGCACGGCGCGGAGGGCGGCGGCGTAGTCGTCTTTCAGGTACTCCAGATCATCGGCATTTTCGATCTGCGGGTTATCCAGCTCGGCCCGAATCCGGGCGTCGAGGTCAGGCATCGGTGTCCTCCTTGAGCGCGGCGAGAGCGGTACGCGCCATGTCGCGGTAGCCATTGGCCCACATCTGGTAGTGGCTCTCCTGCTCCGGAAGGACGCCTCCGTGCCCGTTGTAGATCGCTCGCGCCACCTTCTCGACCGTTGCCGAGTCATCCTCTACCGGCGGGGTCGGGGAGTCGATGTCCTCCCACACCACGCGTGCGCGCTGGGGGCGGTACTCGCGGAGCTCTCGGCCCTCCGCGCGACGGCGTTCCCGCTCCAGTTCGGCCTCTGCCTTCTCGGCGCGGACGAGTTGGTTCTCCGCGTTGGCTTCCGCGTCGAAAGCGCGCGAGTACATCGCCTTGTGCGCCTCCCGGAGCTCCGCCAGTTCGTCTACGACGTTGCGGACGTACGCGGTCGTGAACGCGGGACCGGCCCCCTTAGCTCCCACCAGCTCAGCGATTTCCTGGAACTCGTACCGCTCTTGGGTGAGGTTATGCCGCGCGGTTGCAAGCTCGGCCTCGGCCTTTTCGGCGCGGGCACGCATGTCAGTCAGCGCCCCGAACCGCCAATCTGCGAGCTTCTTCCACTCGGCGTCGTCGTCGCCTTCCAAGTAGTCGTCGCGGCGGGTGACGTGGCCGGCGGCGGTGTCAGCGAGCCCGCGGAGGAGTGATGCGCGAAGCTCGTTCTCCACCGCCAACGGCACCACGGCCCGCACCACTTCCTCAATCAGGCTCGTGATGTCCCACGCGCTTCCCTTGACATCCCATACGCGCTGAGGGCTGGCAACCTCGGCCGCCTTAGCCCAGATGGACTCGTGAATCTCAGACACAGATATCGCACCCTTCCCCGAGTTCGCCGCAGTTCACGGCGTCGCCGTAGCCTTCCCAGTTGTCGACCCCGTGCGCTTCCAGTGCCGCTAGTTCCCGGTCGCGCCGTTCCAGCTCGGCGATCCGCTTCCGCGCCTTTTCCGCGTTGCGACCGGCGACCTCCCCGAAGATGGTGCACATGCGCTTCCAGTACGTCAGTTCCGCCGAGTCTTGGTTGGCGCGTTCGCAGAGGGCGCCCACGAACTCAGCGAGACCCTGCATCGTCGCGCCTCGATCCCATCCCGCAGCCTCGGCAACCTCGGCAAGGATGCGAAGGTACTTGTCGGCGGCAATGGCGCGGTTGGGATCGGCGGCGTTCGCCACGCGCTCGATGCACGCGATCTTTGCTGCCTTGGCCCACATCTCGGCCGATTGGTTCTGCGTCACTTCTCGCCCTCCGCAATCTCTTGCCCACACGCCGCGTACCCGGCAATGTCCACATAGTTGTCCCGCTTCGGCGCCACCACGGACCGCGTCAACTTGAGAGCAATCATCATGTCGGCGACCTGCCGCGGCTGGATCGGCGCGGAAAGCTGCGGGCCGAGTAGGACACTCCACATGGCCGCGATCCGCTCGAAGTTCGCCGCCGGCGGCCCGTACGTGTCGTTCCGATCGCCGTGGATCAGCTTGGACGCTTCCGCCAGCACCCTGGCGCGGGGTGTGTCGGCGGCCGGCTTGGACTGATCAACGGCCGAGCGAACGCCACGCACCCACCAACCGACCTCGACCCTGTTGTCATTCCAGTTGGGGCGCAGGGTGTCAGGAATCCGAACACCCAAGTAGTCGTCCGGCACGGGCGTACCCGCCGGACTGGCCGGCGCGGCGGCATCCTCGTCCGCTTCCCGGCGGTCCGTCCCGTTCGGGTTGCGCAGCGGACCCCATTCGCGCTTAAGGTCACGTAGCAAGTAGCCAGCGCCGCCGGGGTGCTCACCGTTGCCGCAGTGGCACGTGTCTCCGCTCGGCTTGACGCGGAAGAAGAACCCGCACGGGTGCTGAAACCACGTGTCACCGTCGCGATCAATCCGGATCTCGGTTGCCATTGTTCAGACTCCCCAAAGGATCGAGGGCAGGCACGGGGCCATCACAGCCGCCACCCACACCAACGTGATAGCTACCGTCGTCGCGAACCGGATCACCAGATCCGGCCGGCACCTGCGCGTCATTGGACGTCTTCCCACCCGGCCGTCACGGGGCGGCGCTGGATTTTGTACTCCTGCAACGGCCAGTACTTCGGGTTGGTCCGGTGCCGCCTCTCGTCCTCGCGCTTCTCCCGCGACATCACCCCACGGGCAGCCCCGACGGTGCGGTACGGGCGGCCAGCGCCACGGTTGGTGTAGACGGGGGACCAAGCGTCGTCGCTGCCCTTGGCGCGGTGGAGGAGGCGGTACTCGTACTCGGACTCAACGCCGCTGACCGCGTTCACCTCAGCAAGCGCGGCCCGGGCTTCGCCGTGCCAGTCGTGCACGCCGGTTAGCTCGGGGTAGGAACCATCAGGCAGTTCCTCGTAGGCATCTCGGATCGCCCGCGCCACCCGCTCCACCAGGTCACCGTTTCCGTTCTCGCTCACTTGGTTTCCAGTCCCTCATTTGCTCGTTGACGACCCAACTCGATCAGTTGCAGACCCTCGTAGCGTTTGCCGCACACGCGGCACTCAGCGGCCACCACAACGCCCGTTCCGACGTGATGCAGCGGCCCGTCACACAGCGGACACGGCGCCAGGCTCGTCCGCCGCTCCGCGCGGCCCGTCAACCGCAGCAACTGCGCATGCAACTCGTCGATATCCGCGGCCAACTCGTCGAACCACTGCCGACCCGCCGCCAACGGAAGACGGATCATCAGGTACCGGATCGGATGCGTAATCGGCTTATACGGCTCGTAGTCGATTTCCTCGTTAATCCATGCCACCAACGCCGACAGCGTCCCGGGAACCGAGCGGACGTCGCCGTCCACATCGTCCGGGCCGATCGCGTACGGCACCGACCGCCGATCCATTGCCGCGATCACGTCCAGACGCGCCGGCGCGGGCATCCGCTTGCCCCGTGCCGTCGGCTGCCCATCGCCCCGCCCACTGGTCGGCGACGCCGAGAGCTCGAGCCACAGTTCGCCGATTTCGCGGAGGCGTTCAGATGTTGCGTGGACGCAATCGGAGCACACGAAAACGGAATAGGTGGCGGACCGGGAGCACCCGCGCACGATGCACGGCTGCTTCAAATGCTCGAGGCGTTCGACCCCGGACTTATGCGACTGCATCACGCACCGCCTGAAAGTCCTCCGGCCACTCGACACCCAAGAACATCGCGTCAACACGCGGCATTTCAAATCCGATCGGCATCGGCAACCCGAGCCCGGCCGCGCCGACTGTCGCCAGCCCCAACGCGTCCGCCTCGTTGTCGTTGATGACCGGCACATCCGGCGCCCACAACGCGTTCACGGAAGCCATGACTGTGTCCTTATGCGCCCTGCCGTCGCCGGTGATGAACTTCTTCAACACGGTAGGCGGGCACACGGCCACCGGAACGTCTTGCAGCAACAGCCGGTGAACGACGCGCCACCACAACCCGTACCGGTCCAACAGGCTGCCGACCGTCGAGGCGTACGCCGGGCCCTCGATCACCACCAGGTCGGCGCCGTCAGACCAACTCATCACGTCTGCCGTGATCTGTGCGATACGTGCGCACCGCATGTCCAACGAGTCCCGACGAGTGCCCTTAGTCGGGCAGTGCCACCGGAACACGTCCCACGTGTCCCGGGGCGACAACACCAGCTCGGCAACACCCGTGCCCGTGAGACTCGGATCAATGCCAACGATCGAGATATTGCGGCTCATGCCGGGTACTCCTCGTGTAGTAGATCAACCACCACGTATCGGCTGTTCCTGGGGCGCCGGTAACGCCACTTGCCGCCCCACAACCCAACTTCCTGACTCTCGGTAGCCCGCTCGTCGCAGATGCTCGCCAGCGGGCACCCGCCACACAACCGGTACGCATTCGCCAGATGCCGGCGCTGCGGCACCTGGCCCGGCTCACCATCGAGCGAAAAGAACCCATCCACCGGGATGCCCTTGCACGCAACCTCACCCCGAACACCCGGCCACTCAGTGGCCAAACCACCAGCGCGGCGACCCCGATACTCGGTTTCGTACGCGCTCAACCGCATGTACTCCGGGAACTCGGGGGCCGCCGGGCGCTTGCGCCGGCCAACCCCGCGCGCATACTCGCGGCGCCGCTTCTCGTTGATGGCTTCGCCGTGCACCCTCCGATATTCGCGCCGACTGGCCCTGTTGCACTCCCGGCAGTACCGGATCTTCCGTAGCCCGTGATCGGCGGACTTCCACCGGACGTTGTCGCCCGTCATTTCGTGCAAGCCCTTCCCGCACATGTCGGGGGCAGAAGCAGCAGCAGTCACTTTGTGTCGCCTTCCTCGGACATCAGGCCCTTAGCGATGAACGACGCCGCCGACATCAGCGAGTAGTTGCCGTACTTCGCAGCCTTGTAGCCGTCGTGGATCCGCTCGTACGCGTTCGCCGCGGCCACCGCGTCCGCCTTAGACGCCTGCGCCGACATGTCCCGCAAGCCCACCGGAATGATCAGGTTGGACAGGTTGTAGATCCGCAGATGCCATGTCCCGGGGCGCAGCCGCTCCAGTTCGTAGCGCAGCGTTCCACCTGTGTTCGTCGCCCGGTACATGCCTGCGGCTAGGCGGCGGAACCGCAGTGGCTTGGTGTTAGTCATTGGGGTTGGTCCTCCCGCTTGGAACTTGTCAGGCCGGGCGCTGCCCCGTCGCCGGGACGCGCCACGTTTCGTTCAGGTCAGAACGCGGAATTGCGGGTGTCAGCCTGACGATCTGCCCAAACATCCACGCGAAAGCGGAACGCCTCGATGGCTTCCCCGACCGTGGAAGCGTTCTCTTCGGTTAGTACTTCCCGGATTTCGTCATCCGTGTAGCACTCCACGACAACGTCCCAGCCCCCAGTGCTGTAGTGCTCCCGCGCGTGGGCCTTCACGCCCTCGACAAGTTCGGTCAACTTGTTATCCATTGGGCTGGTCCCTCCCGGTCGGTGTTGCGTACATGAATCTAAATCGTCGCTTGCGCGCACGCAACAGACAATTGCAGTGACGCACGTCACGTTAGAACGGGATTGGCTCCTGCGCCTGATCGGCCTCGCCACGCTCGCGCACCCGGTGCCCCCGCGTCCGGTCCGCTCGCGCCTGGCGGGCAACGTCCGTGTTCGACTCCGCGACCACGCCCACCGCGACCACCCGCGCGTCCAGCTCGGCGACGAACAGGCCCACCGCGCGCCGCTCCGCCTCATCGGCCGGGGCAGGTTCCCCATTGGGAGCCGTGTATTTGGCTGCCAGATTCGCCGCTGCCGCGATGAAACCTCGGTGCACATCATCCGGACCCGGAACACGCTTGCAACGGTGCTGGGCGAACACCGGGGCGTGTGGCGTTGCCTTGACGAGCCTCGCCGACCGGTACGCGAATCGGCCGTCACCGACCAGTTGCCACACGCGGAGTCCCTCATTGCGTGCACGCAACTCCGCGGCGAGCGTGAGGGGCACAAGGTCGGTGCGGTACGGCAGCCCTTCGGCGTGCCCGGTCGCTACCAACCGGCCACAGCTGGGGCACGGCTGAACGGCCGGGGGAGTGGTGAGGAAGTGGCTCATGCTTGCAGCCTCCGAGGGTGACCGATGACGGGTGACCGATCGTTTTTAGTCGTAGCGCTATACACGTAAGGCGCGAGGAAAGAAGGGTGTTAAGACGAGTTCTTATATGCGTGACTGTGAAAAAACCTGTCACATCGGTCACCTTTGTTATCTGTTCCTAGTATTTTGGCTGGTCAAAGTAGTTTTTGATCTTGGTGACTCATTCGCCGGTGACTCGTCACCTGGTGACCGATCATCGGTCACCGGAACCCGTCATTGTCACGAAACGGCAACGGCCGGGGGTGACTGGTCGCCACGCCCCGGCCGATAACCGGTCACCCGGTGACGGATCGCGCCACCCGTCACCGGTCACCACCCGTACCGGTCACGGGGTGGTTCCTCACTTCCTCGGGGGTCTGCACCGCGAACATCGCGGTGCAGGTCACCACATGCTCCGGTCACCGTCCGGTTCTTCACACGTGATGCCCGTGTAGTAGCGGGCCGACTTGTCCCGGTCCTTGCCGACGCCGAACCGGCTCACCAGGTCCATGCCGAAACGCTTGTTCGTCACCGGCTGCATGCCCGCGCTCTTGCACCACGTCTCGTACGCCTGGCGCAGCTTGGACATCGGGATCCGGCCGCCGGCCGGACCCGTGGTGCACATGTCGGCGACGAACGAGCCAACCGAGTCCTCCGCTTGGGAGTAGGTTTCGGTCGCCTTGACCATGCTTTCCGGCTTGGTGAGTCCACCCGCGTAGTAGTCGACCGCGCCCCGGATCACCCACGCGAGCACCGCCCCGCCGTGCTCGCGGGCGAGGATGCCCTGTAGATCATCGATGCGGTTTTCTTCGGACACGGTTCGGGTGAACGGGATCAGCCGCAAGCGTCGCCAGAACGAATGCCCGCCGCCGCTGGAAACGTCCGGCTGCGCGTTGCCCATGAGCATGATCTTGTGGGACGGGTCGAAGTCGAAAAAGTCCTTGCCCATGAACCGGGCCGACAGCCGGTCGCCGCCGGTCAACTCCTTGACTTGTCCCTCGTCGAACTTGTCGCCGTCGTTCACCTCCGAGGCTAGGGCGAACCGGACGCCTTGCAGCTGGGCGAGGATGGTTGGGTGGTCGCTGCCGTTGTGGGACAACAGGAGTTTCTTCGAGACCTTGCGCCCGTAGTCGCCGAGCACGTGTAGCAGCGACTCGAGTAGCACGCCTTTGCCGTTGCCGCCTGCGCCGAACGCGAAAGGGAGGATGTGGTCGCGGACTTCGCCGGTCGCCATGTACCCGAGTAGCCGCTGTACGTAGGTGACTAGCTCGTTGTCGTCGCCGAACGTGTCGCCGATGAACTTGTCCCACGTGGCCGTGTCAGCGTCGAAGTCCGGGGCAACGCTCGTGATGCGCGTGTGCATCCGGCTCGGGTCGTGCGGCATCAGGCGTCCGGTCACCAAATCGACGATGCCGCCGGGCGTGTTCAGCTCGCGGGGTCGTGCGTCGAGATCATCGACGGAAACCGCCACGCGAGGATCTGACGCGGCGAGAGACACCATTGCGACGATGCCCTTGAGTCCGAGACTGGTCCGCTTCCATTTGATCTCGTCCTTGTCGGTTTCCGGCAGGCACCGGGCTACCCGTTTCGCGTACTCCCGAACGGTGGCCGCGTCGCTGTTGCACCATTCCCACCGCTTCCCGGTCCAGTGCAGCCACTTGCCGCGTTCGGAGCAGTAGCGGATCCGGTCCCCGAACGTGTCGATCAGTAGCAGTGCGTTTCCGTCGTCGGTTTGGGCGAGCGGGTCACCGAGCGGCGCAGAGTCGGCGTCGCCGATCGGCTCGGGGGCGCCGGCGGTCACGGTCGCACCTTCCACGGTGGAACCGAGCGGTATCGAGGTGAGGTGCGGGCGTTCAACCTTGGGGGTTCCGTAGCCATCGGCGGCAAGGGCGGTAGCCGCCGCCGGGAAGTCGCCGGCGTGCGCGAGGATCGCGTACGCGCGCCACTTGCTGTACGCGGTTTCCGGGGTGAACTCTGGCACCGAGGTTGACCACACGCACAGGTAGTCGCCGCGTTCGCCACCGGTCACCGCGTCCACGCCGCGCCGGTTCTTCGCTCCGGGCCGGTTCCAGAACGTTCGGGCTCCGGCAGTGTGTAGGGGAGTCCACCCGTGGTCCCGCAGGAAATCCCACGTCCCGCGCTCGTTGAAATCCGCGCCGGGCGCGCTCCCGTCCCCGTGGGCGCGCACCTGGCGTTCCCGGATGTCGGGGATTGGTTCCGGCATCGGCGACTCGTCGAGTGACATGCACGCCCGGAACAGTTCGTCACGCTCGGCCGCGGTGATCGTGGCGACCACTCCGGGCGTGCCGTTGCCGACAGTCCACGCGCGTCCGGACGGGTGCACCGGACCGTGTGAGGGGGCGACCACGACGAAACCACCTTCGCCGCGGGTCTCGATCATCACATCGCCGGCAGCGTCGCGGGCAAGCTTGGTGTTGCGCGCGGGCACCTCATCGGCCACGCGCCAATAGAAGTGCGCGCCGCCGGACGGGCTGAACTCGTAGTAGCCGCCCGTGATCCGCGCCCAAATGCCGAGCACCCCGGCCGACTGCATCGCATCGTGTAGACGCTCGTCCCACCCGCGCGCGTAGGCGCGTCCCTCGAGCTCGAGCATTTCGAGGTTGCCGGACACGGCGCCGCAGACCACGCCGATGCCGGGGTGCCCGTCAGCGAACCAGGCTTCAAGGGTGGCGCGCTCGGGGCGCTCGTGCTGGTAGTGCTTCCACGTCCAGCGGCCGGTTTCTGGGTCGCGCCGGTCGGCAACTGGCCCCTTGGTGCCATCGGCGCGCGCTTGCACGACCGACGCCCCTGCTTGCGCCCACGCAACCGCAGCGGACAGAACTGATGGTTGTTCCACGTGACCTCACTTCGGGGAGTTGCGTACACGCATCCTAAACGCGCTTGCGCCCACGCAACAAGTGATCGCGTGGGCGCAAGCGTGAGTGGCTCGGGGTTACTTGCCGCTGAGCTTCGCTAGCAGCGCCTGAACGTCGGCATCGTCGGATGCGCCGGCGGCAATGGGAGCGTCGGCCGGGGGCACGCCGTGACCGGGGAGCGCGCCGGCCTGTTCGCGCTTGCCGAAACCACGCTCGGCCCGCTCGCGCTCGATCCGGTCGCCGTTCTTGGTTGCCCACGCGGCGGCCAACTGGAGCTCAGCACCTTCCAACGGGGCAACCGACAGGTACGGGTAACCGGACTTGCCCGGCGTCCACACCAGCTTGACCGGCATGGCCTTGCCGACGTGCGGAGCTAGCCCGTCAACGATCGCGCCGTTCATCCACAAGACATCAAGGAAGGTCGAATCCGTGGTCAGGTCGGCGACGTCAACGGTGATGCCGTCCTTCCCGTCCGGGCTGAACTTGGTGACGATGCCCTGCCGGTGCTCACGCACAACCACAATCAACGGCTTATCAACGGCTTCCTTGGCGGGCAGTCCATCGCCGTTGGGGCGCGACGGGGCCTCGTAACCAGACAGTTCCATTACTCGATTCCTCGTTTCTCGTTTCGATTCTTCGGCTGCTGGGCAGCGTTTGAATGTCATTCGCCGGGGCAGGTGCGCCCACTGCCGCCGGGCTGGAACCACGGGCAGTACCGGCAGAGCCGACTAACGCTCTTGGGGAGTCGCTCGTAATTCTCCGGGCTCTCCGTCACGTCCAGCGCAATGGACGCCTCGAGGATCGTGTCATGGCGCGCTAGCGCCTGGTCCACAACCTCATCGGAATACGGCTCGGACCAAATGAACGTGCCCCCAAGGTTCCCCGCTTTGGGGAAGAACACGATCGCCACTTCTTTAACCGGCAATCCGAGGTTCCGGAATCCGCGCCCGTACAGGTGCGCCTGTACCCGGTATTGCTCGCTCGGCCCGTCTTCCCGGTACTTCTTGGCCATCGTGGTTCCGACGTTCTTATGGTCGATCACAATTGCCCGGTCGGCGTCGTACAGGTCGCAGCTTCCCGAGAGCCCGGGGCGGATCTCGACGGTCTTTTCGATCAGGTACCGGACGCGACCGAGTCGCTCGTTAGCCTCCGCGAAAGCCTCTGCTAGCCACGTGTGCACCGCGGTTCCGGTGATCGCAGCCCAGGGATCATAGGCGGGCTGTGGTGGTTTCGGTTCCCGCATCATCCGGTAGGCGAGTCGCCGTGCGCATTCTTGCCCAACCTCGGACGGGCCAACAAGCGATTGCCGGGAACGTGGCCGGCCCTGATCTCGAGCAATGATCACATCGCGGATTTCCCGCATAATCGGATGCTCGCCACCCTCGAATGTTTCGAGGTTCATCAATTTGCCTGCCGATCGCGCAAACGGATCATGTGGGCGCGCTCGAGTTTCTTCGCCCGCTTGTGACGTTCCTCCGGCGGCAAGACTCCATCCGGGTCTACCTGTTGTTCGAATCGCGCAAACGCAGCGGTTCGCGCTGGAGTAGTGGCGGTGGTCCGATCGGGTTCAAGCGCCCACCTGGTCAGGGCAGCTACCCGCGCGGCTGTCGATCGCTTCATCGATGCTCGTTTCGCGTTGCCGGTTTCGGTGTTTCTGCTGATCAGGCTATAGGTAGCGTCGCGCATACGCAACTAAATGATGCGTATACGCAACTAGTGGGATCTACTTAAATCGCCCGCCCGCTCTTGCGTGTCGCTTGCGCGCAAGTACGCTTCCGTTGCATGAGCGAGTACCGATTCGCGAAGTGGATTAATAAGCAGCTTGACCGGAAGGGGTGGAGGCCGGCAGACCTGGCGGATCAGGCGGGCATCGGCCGCTCGGCTGTGTCGCGGTGGATCAACGAAGGATACCAGCCGAACATCCCGAACGCCCGTGCCGCGGCGGAAGCGCTCGGCGTGCCGCTGCTAGAGATCCTGGTTGAGTCGGAGCAGTTGAGCGTGGCCGAGGCGCTGATGTACAGCCGCGCGCGGTCGCTGTCCGAGGTGTCCGATGAGGAACTAGCGGAGGAAGTGAGGCGCCGGTTGGTTCGCCCCCGTCGCAAGTGATGCGCATCACATTGGAGCAACGTAACAAATGGTCATACGCGAGATATGTTCATTACACAAAGGACATTTTAAGCTTCAATGAACGGGGTCAAGCGTGGCAATGATCGGCGCGGGCATTCGGAGCGATGCGTTGGTTTCCGACACCATCGACGGCAGGCACGGGGATAGCCTGCTAATCACTATCCGCGAGGACGATCAGGGCCGGTACGTCACGTTCGGCAGTCCAGGTGCAGACCCGATTGAGCTCCCCGTGTCCGCCATTGCGAGGGTGCGGCGCATCCTCGCAATTGCGAGTGCTCGGCCGCTGCAAGTCGCCGAGATTCAGTCCGCGTAACAACCAGTTGTAGGCCCCGTCGCCGCTGTGCATGTCCACAGTGGAGGCGGGGCCACTTCTATACCCAGGATAGTTCGAGCACGGCGCGCCCCGCGTTCCTGCGGATTTGCCGATTCGCACAGCTCACGGTACGTAATAATTATGGCCTATCCCGGCGTGTTCTACAGCGACGACGGGCGGATCCTGCGCGCCATGCAGCAGGCCGCCGACAACGGCGCGCTGACGATGATGCACGCCGAGAACGGCATCGCCATCGACGTGCTGGTGCAGCAGGCGCTGGCAGCTGGGCGCACCGACCCGAAGTTCCACGGGCAGGTCCGGCACCCGCTGCTGGAGGCCGAAGCGACGCACCGGGCGATCCAGCTGTCCAGAGTCGCCGGTGCGCCGCTGTACGTCGTGCACGTCTCCGCGGCCGAGGCAGTCGCGGAGATCACCCGGGCCCGCGACAACGGGCTCAACGTCTTCGGCGAAACCTGCCCGCAGTACCTGTTCCTCACCACCGACGACCTGGCGCGGCCGGAGTTCGAAGGCGCGAAGTACGTCTGCTCGACACCGCTGCGGCCGGTCGAACACCAGGCGGACCTCTGGCAGGCGCTGCGCACCAACGACCTCTCCGTGGTGTCGACCGACCACTGCCCGTTCTGCCTCAAGGACCAGAAGGAACTCGGCCGCGGCGACTTCTCGAAGATCCCCAACGGCATCCCGGGCGTGGAGAACCGGATCGACCTGCTGCACCAGGCCGTGGTGGAGGGGCGCATCAGCCGCCGCCGGTGGATCGAGCTGGCCTGCACCACCCCGGCCCGGATGTTCGGCCTGCACCCGCGCAAGGGCACCATCGCGCCCGGTGGCGACGCGGACATCGTGATCTACGACCCGCGCGCCGAGCAGGTGCTATCGGCCAAGACGCACCACATGAACGTCGACTACAACGCCTACGAGGGCAAGCGGATCACCGGACAGGTCCGCACCGTGCTGTCCCGCGGCGAGGTCGTCGTCGACACCGGCACCTACACCGGCCGGGCCGGGCGCGGCCGGTTCCTACCGCGCGACACCTGCCAGTACCTGATCTGACCAGCTTGGGGGTTACAGCATGGACTTCGGGCTTGTTCTGCAGACCGATCCGCCGGCCTGGTCGGTAGTGGACCGGATGCGCCGGGCCGAGCGGCTCGGCTTCAGCCACGGCTGGACGTTCGACTCCTGCGTGCTGTGGCAGGAACCGTTCGTCATCCACAGCCAGATCCTGGCCGCCACCGAGCGGCTGACCGTCGGCCCGATGGTCACCAACCCGGCCACCCGCGACTGGACGGTCACCGCCTCGACCTTCGCCACGCTCAACGACATGTTCGGGCCGCGCACGGTGTGCGGCATCGGCAGGGGCGACTCCGCGGTGCGTGTCACCGGGGGCAAGCCGACCACTCTCGCGACGCTCGAACACGCCATGCACGTGATCAAGGAACTCGCCGAGGGCCGGGAGGTGCAGCTGCGCGGCACCCCGGTGCGCCTGCCGTGGGTGCGCGATGGTCGGCTGCCGATCTGGATGGGTGCTTACGGGCCGAAGGCCCTGGAGCTCGCCGGGCGGCAGGCCGACGGCTTCATCCTGCAGCTCGCCGACCCGTACCTGACGACGTGGATGGTCGACCACGTCCGGCAGGCCGCCCGCGACGCGGGCCGCGACCCGGCGTCGATCACCGTCTGCGTCGCAGCCCCGGCCTACGTCGGCGACGACCTCGACCACGCCCGCGAGCAATGCCGCTGGTTCGGCGGCATGGTCGGCAACCACGTCGCCGACCTCGTTGCCCGCTACGGCGACACGACTGGGGCGGTGCCCGCCGCGCTCACCGACTACGTCAAGGGCCGGGACGGCTACGACTACTCGCACCACGGCCGGGCCGACAACCCGAGCACCGAGTTCGTGCCGGACGAGATCGTGGACCGCTTCTGCCTGCTCGGCCCTGCCCAAGCGCACGTGGCCAAGCTGCGGGAACTCCGCGACGCGGGCGTCGACCAGTTCGCGATCTACGCCATGCACGACGCCCTGGACGCCACTGTGGACGCCTACGGCGAGAGCGTCATCCCGGCCATGTCCTGACGCCCCACGGCCCCTGCGGCGGCGGTCACACGGCAACCGGTTTGTAGAGTTCCGCCCGAAGTGGCAGCCCCGATCGGCGGGGTGAAACGGGGAGGGGCGCCATGCGGCAGGGACTCGGCGCGAAGCTGGGCATCGGCTGGAAGCTGCACGGGGACGGCTCCACGCCGCGCCCCGGCGAGGCGGTGGCCCCGGACGAGCGGCTGTCCTGGGGGCGCACCGTCGGGCTCGGCGCGCAGCACGTGGTGGCCATGTTCGGCGCCACCTTCGTCTTCCCGGTTCTGATGGGCCTGGACCCGAACCTCGCGATCATGGTCTCGGGCGTGGCGACCATCCTCTTCCTGCTGATCGTGCAGGGCAAGATCCCCAGCTACCTGGGCAGCAGCGCGTCGTTCGTGGGCGTGGTGACGGTGATCCGGGCCGGCGGCGGGGACAGCTCGACGGTCACCGGCGCGATCCTGGTGCTCGGCCTGGTGCTGTCCGTGCTCGGGGTGGTCATCCACTTCGTCGGCCCGCAGGTGGTGCACCGGCTGTTGCCGCCCGCGGTCTCCGGCGCGGTGGTGATGCTGATCGGCTTCAACCTCGCCCCGGTGGTCGCCGAGTCGTACTGGCCGCAGGACCAGTGGATCGCGCTGATCACCATGATCGTCGTGCTCGGCTGCAGCGTGCTGCTGCGCGGATTCTGGTCCCGCATCGCGGTGCTGATCGGACTGGTCGTCGGCTACGCCCTGTCGTGGCTGTTCGACCTGGGCTTCGGACCGATCACCGCGCCGAACGCCAGCGGCGTGGTCAGCACGCACTTCCGGCTCGACCTCAGCGGCGTCGCGGAAGCCAGCTGGTTCGGCCTGCCGACGCTGCACGCGCCGTCGTTCGATGCAGCGGCGATCATCGTCGTGCTTCCCGTGGTGATCGCGCTGATCGCGGAGAACACCGGGCACGTCAAGGCCGTCGAGGAGATGACCGGCACGAAGCTGGACGGCAGCCTCGGGCGCGCGATCTTCGCCGACGGCCTCGCCAGCACCCTCTCCAGCGCTGTCGGCGGCCCACCCACGACCACCTACGCCGAGAACATCGGAGTCATGGCCGCCACCCGGGTGTATTCCACGGCGGCCTACTGGGTGGCGGCGATAGTGGCGATCCTCTTCGGGTTGTGCCCGAAGTTCGGCGCGGTGATCGCGGCGACCCCGGGTGGCGTGCTCGGAGGCATCACCGTCGTGCTCTACGGCATGATCGGCCTGCTGGGCGCGAAGATCTGGACGGAGAACCGCGTCGACTTCGGCGACCCGGTCAACCTGATGCCGCTGGCCGCCGGGCTGGTCGCTGGCATCGGCGGGGTGTCGCTGCAGATCACCCCGCAGTTCAGCCTCAGCGGCATCGCGCTGGGCACCGTCGTGACGCTGCTGGGCTACCACGTGCTGCGGTTGCTGGTGCCCGCCCGCAGGTGACCGCCTCCCAGTCTCTGATCGTCAGTGCGGGTGCGGCTGGCAGGCCTTAGGTTCGCAGACGACCACCGGCGTCGAGGAGGCCGCCATGCTGCGTCCCGTGCACTTCGAGATCCACGCGGGAGACGTGGACCGCGCCCGCACGTTCTACTCGACCGTGTTCGGCTGGCGGTTCCAGCAGGGGGGCGACGAGCAGTACTGGTTGGTCTTGACCGGTGAGGGCCCGGGCATCGACGGCGGCTTGCTGCCCCGCAAGGGCCCCGAGCCCTCCGGTGAGACCCCGATCGCGGCGTTCGCGACGACCGTGGAAGTGGACGACGTCGAATCCATGCTATCGATCGTGGAAACCGCGGGCGGCCGGGTGGCGATGCCCAAGACCGCCCTGACCGGCATGGGCTGGGTGGCCTACTGCCGTGACACAGAAGGCAACATCTTCGGCATGTTCCAGGCCGATGACCTGGCGAGCTGACCTCGGTTCACCCGGGCACGCCCCGCACCATCGCGATGTCGGCCGCGGTCACCGGGCGGCCGGGCAGCGGTGTGCCGGGCCGGGCCTGCAGGCCGTCGAGCATCAGCGTCAAGTAGCGAGCCGGGGCTTCGTGGCGGATGTCGTCGGGGGCGCCGTGCACGCCTTGCAGCACGAGGGAAAGGATCACGCCCAGGTCGCCGCTGCTGACGTCCGGTCGCAGCGAGCCGTTGGCCTGCGCGGCGCGCACCAGCCCGTCCAGGATTTCCAGCAGTTCGTTGCGGGCCTGCTCGACTTCCGGGTCCGCGCCCAGGATTCCCCGGGCGCGTGGGGAGAGCATGGAGAACCGGATCACCGTGCGCAGGTCCACCGCGCGCAGCAGGAAACCGGTCAGCGCGCGCCACGGATCGGACTCGCGGTCGCTGATCGTGCGGGCTTCGTCGAGGACCCGCTGGAACGCGTCCCGGCCCACGGCGCCGATCAGCGAATCGCGGTCCGGGAAGCGCCGGTACAGGGTGCCGATCCCGACGCCGGCGGCGCGCGCGATCTCCTCCATCGGAACCTCGGTGCCGCGCTCGGTGAAGACGGTCCGCGCCGCCGCGATGATCCGGTCTCGGTTGCGGCGGGCATCGGCCCGCAGCCGTGGCGTGGCGTCGGTCGTCATGGTCCTCGCTCGCGTGCCGGGTGCTGGGTTGGGCGGATTGTCGCATGTTCCGGGCCGAAAGTAGGTGGACGAAATTCTTCCGATTGACTATAACCGGAAGGGAGTCATCCACTTGTCCGCTCAGTGATCAGGGAGTCACGATGTCCGACGAAGCCGTTGACCCAGCGGCCTACCCGAAGGTCCGCGTCTGTCCGTTCGCGCCCGAACCGGAATACGCCAAACTGCGTGCCGAAACGCCGATCGCCAAGGTCCCGATGGTGGGCGGCGGCAACGCCTGGCTGGTGACCCGGCATGACTTCGTCCGCCAGGTCCTCGGCGATCCGCGGATGAGCTCCGACCGGCGCCGCCCCGGATTCCCGCAGCTCTCGCCCGACCAGCGGGCCGTCGTCACCGACATGGCCCCGTCGCTGATCGGGATGGACCCGCCGGAGCATTCCGAGGCCCGACGCGCCGTGCTGGGCGAATTCACCGTTCGGCGGATCGAGGCGATGCGGCCGCGCATCCAGGAGATCGTCGACGACTGCATCGACGAGATGCTCGCCGGGCCCCGCCCGGTCGACCTGGTGCGGTCGCTGTCGCTGCCGGTGCCGTCGCTGGTGATCTGCGAGCTGCTGGGCGTGCCCTACGCCGACCACGATTTCTTCCAGGAGCGCAGCAGCCTGATGCTGCGGAAGACGGTCTCCGCCGAGAGCCGCAGGGCCGCGGTCGAGGACATCCGGAAGTACCTGGACGAACTCGTCGCGGGCAAGGAGCGCGAGCTCGCCGACGACCTGATCGGCAGGCAGATCCGCAAGCAGCGCGATGCCGGCGCGGTCGACCACGACGCGCTCGTGCGGATGGCGTTCCTGCTGCTGATCGCCGGGCACGAGACGACCGCCAACATGATCTCGCTGGGCACCCTGGCGCTGCTGGAGAACCCCGATCAGCTGGCGGAGCTCGTCGCAGACCCGGCCAAGACCCTGCCCGCCGTCGAGGAACTGCTGCGGTACTTCACCATCGTCGAGGCGGCGACCTCGCGCACCGCTCTGGAGGACGTCGAGATCGGCAGCGTGCTGATCCGGGCGGGGGAGGGCGTCGTCGCGCTGGGCACCGCGGCCAACCGGGACCCGGAGGTCTTCGACCGGCCCGACGAACTGGACATCAAACGCAACGCCCGTGGCCACGTGGCGTTCGGCTTCGGCCCGCACCAGTGCCTCGGGCAGAACCTGGCGAGGCTGGAACTGCAGATCGTCTTCGACACGTTGTTCCGCAGGCTGCCAGGGCTGCGGCTGGCCGTTGGCGTCGACGACTTGCCGTTCAAGTCCGACGCGAACGTCTACGGGATCTACGAAATGCCAGTGACCTGGTGAGAGGAATGATCATGCGGATCAAGGCGGATCTGGACCGCTGCGTGGGCGCCGGCCAGTGCGTGCTGACCGCGCCCGCGCTGTTCGACCAGAACGACGAGGACGGCCGGGTGGTGCTGCGGGCGACCGAGGTCGACGAAGGCAACGACAGCGCGGTGACCGCAGTGCGGGAGGCGGTGCACGTCTGCCCGTCGGGTGCGCTGTCGTTGGTCGACGACCGGTAGTCGACCAGGGGATTGCGGACTGCTTCCACATCCGATGTGGTGGTGGGCCACCGACATCCACCCGGGAGGCGGCGGAGATGTACAGCGAGCGCATCGGCGGCTTCCACATGCGGCCGAACGCAGATCGCGGCGATGTTCGGCGACCTGGAGATGCTCGAACCGGGCCTGGTGGACCTGACGGAATGGCGGCCGGATTCCCGGAAATGCCGCCCGGCGGCAAGCCCTGGACCGGCCCCGGCGGGGTCGGCCGGAAGCGCTAGCGGCGCATGAAGCGGCGCCACCTCCCCCTCTCCCGGAGATGGCGCCGCTGGCGCGGTTGAGCCGCCATCCGGCAGCTTGCTGCCCTGTGACGCCGCGGTCACAGGGCATTAGGTCCCGGGACAGGCTGTGCCTTTAATCCCACCGAAACAACGCCCTACGATTGATTACGTAAGCGATGGTTTCCCAAACCTTCTTCCGTTCGTCCTGCCCTTTGTCGGCGGTGCCTGGCGTGTGCGTGCGGAAGACGGGGAGGTTTGCAGAAGGGAGGCAAGAAGTGACAACGGTGTGGGTGGCCCTGGCGGTCGAGTCGGTTGTGCTGCTGGCGGTAGCGGGAGCGATGACCAAGTGGGCGCAGCGGCTGCAGCCGGGCACCCCTGACCAGGTGATCGAGCCGATCGGCCCAGCGTCCGAGCGCGTCGCCTGAGGAAGCGCGCAGTCGGGCTTGCCCCCGCAGTCGGGAACGAGCCCCGAACCTCGAACCGGCCATGGTGCGGTGAATTCAATCGCCGCCCGGCCGGTTTTCGTTACAATTCCGGGTGTCTTTTTGACTGAGGTGCCGCACGCGTCGATTCCGCGATTTTCCCGACCCGGTTATTTGCAAAGGTAACTAGTGTCGCGGTTGTCCAGGCATGCGTGATCGGCATGTGATGCCGCACATGTCGGTCGCGGCAGGTGCGGCGACCGATAGGGTGGGCCGAACGAGGTCCGCACGCCGATCGGGAAGGGCATCCGTGAGTCCAGTCGAACAGTCCAGTGGTCCGCAGCCGGGTGGTCCGGTGCTGCCGAGTTCGGGCTCCAATTCGGTGCTGACGAACTACCGGACGTTCTTCGAGCGCGCGGTGCGCAAGCCGAACCTAGTCGGTGCGGTCGCGCCCAGCTCGCCGAACCTCGCTCGCGAGATGGCGGCCGTGGTGCCGACCGCTGGCAGTCCAGTGGTCGTGGAGCTGGGCCCCGGTACCGGCGCGCTCAGCAGCGGGATCGCCCAGCGGCTGCCCGTTGGCGGCCGCCAGGTGGCGATCGAGGTGGACTCCGGCATGGTCGAGTATCTGCGCGCGGAACTGCCGTGGCTGGAGGTGATCCAGGGCGACGCTTCCCGGCTCGGCGACCTGCTGGCCGATGCGGGCATCGACAAGGTCGACGCGGTGGTCAGCGGCCTGCCGTGGTCGATCTTCCCGGCCAAGCTGCAGCAGGACATCCTGGACCAGGTCGGCGGGGTCCTCGCGCCCGGCGGCGCCTTCACGACCTTCGCCTACGTGCACGCCCTGGGCATGGCCGGCGCCCGGCAGTTCCGCCGCCGTCTGGACCTGAGCTTCGACGAGGTGCTGACCTCGCACACGGTGTGGCGCAACATCCCGCCCGCCCGAATCTACGTCTGCCGCCGCCCACGCCAGATCTGATCCCCAGGAGCGGAGTCGGCACCGACCACGTCGGGTTGCACCTGGCCCAACGAGGAACGCGGATTTTGGTGTTGAACTACACAGTGGAGTCCTCGGCCTTGGTTGCGATCACCTTCACCGGCTGCGGGGTCTCGCCCTCGTTGAGTTTGGTGATGCCCGAGGTCGAAGGTCTCGGTGCCGTCCAACTCCAGCGACTTGGCCGACCTGCTTCCAAGAACTGCAACGGGATGACGCCCCGTCGTAGCTAAACGCTGCCCACCTGACATGGGATCTTCCGGCGAGAACTGACCCGCCGGGGAGTCCGGCTTGGCATACTGTCCCGCAACCACGCGCGTACGCTCGTAACCAGCGGACGGGAGGCGATCACATGTCCGGCGACACGATGAGCCTCGGCGAGCGGATCAAGCGCATCCGCACGAGACGCCAGCTCACCCAGGAAAAGTTCGCCGAGAAGGCAGATGTCAGCGTTGACCTGGTGCGAAAGCTGGAACAAGGGGTCCGCCACACCGCCAGCATGAGTTCCCTTACCCGCATGGCAACCGCCCTTGATGTCGAGGTGGCCCAGCTGCTCGGCCAGTCATCCACCGTCGAGCCGACCGTGGACACGGAGGCAACCGGAGTCCTTGCCATCCGGGACGCGCTGACCTCTCTTGCTTATTTTCCCGGCCTGGGCAGCTCGGAGATCGTAGCGGATGAGCCTCCGACGGTCGCGCACCTGCGATCCGCTCTAGCGCACTGCGAGAGAATCAGAAAGCAGGGCTCATTCGCTCAGCTCGGCGCGATACTTCCCGGTCTCATCGCCGAGGCGCATGGTGCGACGCGTGAGCTGACCGGCGATGACCAGGCTGCGGCCTTCGGGGTACTCAGCGAGGCGTTCCAGATCGCCTCGACCATGATGGCGGCGCTCGGGCAGACCAACATCGGCTATATCGGCCTGATCCGGGCGCAGGAGGCGGCACAGCGTGCCGGGGACGATCTGCTTCAGGCGATGAATGTGTCGTCGTTGTCTTGGGTCTTGTTCAAGCAAGGGCGTCTTAAGGATGCCGAGGAGGCAGCGGTTCGCAAAGCCGAGCAACTGCGGCCGGACTTCATCCACGATAGCGCGAGAAAGCTTGGTGTCTGGGGAATACTCATGCTTCGGGCGGCAAGCGCGGCCGTCCGCAACAAGAAGCCGGATGGTGCGGAGGAATACCTGAGCCTCGCTCGCACCGCGGCGGCACGGATCGGCAGCGACCAGACGATCTGCGCGACACCGTTTGGCCCCGCCAATGTCGGAATCGCCGGTGTGAACGCCGCGGTCGAGAGCGAACGCTTCGAAAACGCCCTTACCCTGGCCCGCTCGGTCTCGCTTCCCGACAACGATTCCCTCTCCCCGACGTGGAAGGCTCGCTACCTGCTTGATCTGACCATCGCCTACAGCGGTCTGGACCAGGACCATGAGGCAACAGTGCAGCTTCTCAAGGCCGAGCAGTTGGCACCCGAGTGGATGCGCTACCACACACTGACGCGCCAGACCGTGTACGAGCTTGCCGAGCGTGCCAAGCGACGCCGAACACCGATCCAGGAACTAGCCGACCGGCTCGACATCCTCGACTGAGCCTTTATCGCACATTTCGGCCCAGCTTCGGCATATCAGCACCGCGGACTGGGACATCTTGTCCTTGTCGGGATGAAAGACCGCGTAGATATCGCAATCGGCGTCGCTTCAGAGATTGCCTCTTACCTGCCAAGGTCAAACTGCTCCTGAAAAGCAGCAGGTGAGGAGATCACAATCATGCGGTCCGGAGTCTTCAACGGCACCGAATCCTCGGCCATAGGCAGAGAAGCAATCAATATGAATGGTATTCCGGATCCTGGTGATCCGGGGCGGTGGTTGGTGCGGCCCTGGCCGACGAATGCCAGTTTCTGTAATGTGGTGCGGCATTTCTTGAATGTTTACGTGTGGCGGCTTGTCCAGGACACCGATGTTCGCCGTCAGCTCGACTATTTTTCGGCTTATCGGGCCGCGCTGGAAAACGCGTCGACGCATGAGCTGACGTGTGCTGCGGATTGGCAGTGGCGGGAGGAACTTCTGGCGGTGGTGGAGAGGTGCGTGGACCTGTTCGAGGCGCGGCTTTGCGGCGAGCGGAAGGTGAACCATGACCATCTGCGGTTGCCGGGGCGGACCGCTCTGGTGCTGGCTCCTGGGTGAACTTTCCACAGTGTCTAGTGTCGTGTGTGGGCCCTGACACCGTCGGGATGCTGCGACCGCGGAGCACCACCCCCGGCGGATTCCACTCGCGTGGAGGTACATGCCCGACCATCGCACACCGATGGTTATTACGGAACCGCAAGGGAGGCAGATCAGGATGGGTAAGCACGACACCAACGCCGAGCGTGACGGTCATGGCGAATACGACCACACGAAAACCAAGCCGGTTGAGGAGTCCTTGGAGGGAACACATTCCAGTGATGACAAGGGTGGCGAATGAGCTCCCGCAGGTACCTGCCCACAGACCCGTGGACGAGCGAGGTACCCCGGGAACCGTTCATCCCGGACCGGATTTGGGTTTACAGCGAGCCGAACGGTGGCCGCGACCTCATCGAGATCGATCGGGTCACTGACCCGGAGCGCTGGTCCGCCGAGGTCGCCGCGAACGTCCCGATCATCACCCAGGTCAACATGGGCAAGCCGATCGAGCCCGGCGAAACCCTGGTCCCCACGTCATCCTGCTCCATGCCGTCGCTCGTAACCGACATGGTGGATGCCCTCGGTCCCCAGCCCGGCGACGGCATACTGGAGATCGGGGCCGGAACCGGGTGGAACGCCGCGCGCCTCGCCGTCCGCGTCGGGGGAGGCGGCCACGTCGTCACCGTCGAGGTGGACCCGGAACTGGCTGAAACGGCGCGGAAAAATCTCGCAGAGTTCGGCTCAACGGCGTGCGTAGTCACCGCCGACGGGCTCCAGGGGTGCGCCGAGCACGCACCGTATGAGCGGATCATCGCCACGTGCGCGATCCGGGAACGAATCCCCCTAGCGTGGCTCGAGCAGCTCACACCGGGCGGGCGGATCATCGCGCCGTGGGGAACGGAGTTCTTCACTGGTTGCATGCTGACAGCCGACGCCGACGACGAAGGCAGTGTGACGGGCCGGTTTTCGGGTGATCTTGCGTTCATGCGCGCTCGATCACAGTTGCACGCGTTCTACGACTACGAACCCGCTATCGAGGTCAAACGCTCCGCGCCGTGGGAGACCACCAGCCACATCGGGACCGAGACGCTCGATGCAGTCCTCGATCCAAGCCGGGCGCGGTTCGCCATCTCCACCCGCGTGCCGGACATCGGGCTCACCATCGCGTGGGATCTATTCGGCGACCGCCACCATTCGATCGAACTCGACGACTGGGCAACGAAGTCGTGGGCGCAGCTCGCCGCGCACATGGACTCCGGCGAACCCTACGAGGTCCGACAGCATGGCCCCCGCCGGTTGTGGGACGAGGTCGAGGCCGCGCTGACCTGGTGGCACGACCATGACCAGCCGGGAATGGATCGCTTCGGGATCACCACATGCCGTTCCGACGGGCGGCAATGGCTGTGGCTCGACGACCCGGATCACCTGATCTCCAATCTGCGGATGCCCCGTCCTTCAGGGTGGGGAGGAGCAGATCCCGCGTGTCGGTCGCGTAGCGACCGCTGATAGTCTTGATCTCGGTAGGTGAGACCTACCACCCCCACGCAAGTGGGAACACCCGAGCAAGTACGTGGGTACCGCTGGTCGAGCGGGAACCCGGACCACCCCGGTCCGAACGCCTGAGTGAGATCGTGTGAGACCGAACCGCCACGGTGGGGACGCTGCGGTCGTTGAAGCAGGAAACTCAGTCCGCGAGGACTGAATCTCCTTCCTTCAAGGAGGAGAGAAGTCAAAGCATGCGGGTCCTTGTCCACTGAGCACTGAGGTCTGATGTGGATTGGCGGTCGCGGGACGAGCATCTGCGGCCGTTCCGGTGGCTGGCTCGCATTGACCGGCCCCCGCATTGACAGGCGATAGTGCAGCGGCGTGGTGGAGTTCCGGACCCCACCACGCCGCGTGCTTGAGTTACGAGCGGATCATCTTGCGCAGCACGTACTGCAGGATGCCGCCGTCGCGGAAGTAGTCCGCCTCACCGGGGGTGTCGATGCGGACCTTGGCGTCGAACTTCACGGTGGAGCCGTCGGCCTTGGTCGCGGTCACCTTCACGGTCTCCGGGGTCTCGCCCTCGTTGAGCTTGGTGATGCCCGCGAAGTCGAAGGTCTCGGTGCCGTCCAGACTCAGGGACTTGGCGGACCGACCCTCCGGGAACTGCAGCGGGATGACGCCCATGCCGATCAGGTTCGAGCGGTGGATGCGCTCGAAGGACTCGGCGATGACGGCGCGGACCCCGAGCAGCCGGGTGCCCTTGGCGGCCCAGTCGCGGGACGAACCGGAGCCGTACTCCTTGCCGCCGAGCACCACCAGCGGGATGTCCTGGGCGGCGTAGTTCTGCGCGGCGTCGTAGATGAATGCCTGCGGGGCGCCGTCCTGGGTGAAGTCCCGGGTGTAGCCGCCCTGCACGTCGTCCAGCAGCAGGTTGCGCAGCCGGATGTTGGCGAAGGTGCCCCGGATCATCACCTCGTGGTTGCCGCGGCGGGAACCGTAGGAGTTGAAGTCCTTGCGGTCGATGCCGTGGTCCGTGAGGTACTTGCCCGCAGGCGAGTCCGGCTTGATCGCGCCAGCCGGCGAGATGTGGTCGGTGGTGACCGAGTCGCCGAGCAGCGCGAGCACGCGGGCACCGGAGATGTCGGTGACCGGAGCCGGTTCCATCGCCATGCCCTCGAAGTACGGGGGCTTGCGCACGTAGGTTGAGTCGGCGTCCCACTCGAAGGTCTGGCCCTCCGGAGTGGGCAGCGACCTCCACCGCTCGTCGCCCTTGAAGACGTCCTCGTAGGACTTGGTGAACATCTCGTTGGTGATCGCCGAGTCCATGACGTCCTGGACCTCATGCGGCAACGGCCAGATGTCGCGCAGGTAGACGGGCTTGCCCTCGGTGTCGGTGCCTAGCGGGTCGTTCTCGAAGTCGAAGTCCATCGAGCCCGCGAGCGCGTAGGCGATCACCAGCGGCGGCGAGGCCAGGTAGTTCATCTTGACGTCGGGGTTGATCCGGCCCTCGAAGTTCCGGTTGCCCGACAGCACGGAGACCACCGACAGGTCGTTGTCCTGCACCGCGGCGGAGATCTCCTCCGGCAGCGGGCCGGAGTTGCCGATGCAGGTGGTGCAGCCGTAGCCAACCAGGTGGAAGCCCAGCTTCTCCAGGTAGGGCCAGAGACCGGCCTTCTCGTAGTAGTCGGTGACGACCTGCGAGCCGGGGGCCATCGAGGTCTTCACCCACGGCTTGCGGGTCAGACCCTTGTCGACGGCGTTGCGGGCCAGCAGCGCCGCGCCCAGCATCACCGACGGGTTGGAGGTGTTGGTGCAGGATGTGATCGAGGCGATCACCACGGCGCCGTGGTCCAGCTCGAACTCGCCGAGCTCCTCCGAGGCGACGTTGACCGGCTTGGAGATCCGGCCGTTCGAGCCGTTGGCGGCCGAGACGATCTGCGGCGCGGACTCGTGGTGGGTGAGTGCCGGGGCGTCGCTGGCGGGGAAGGACTCCTCACCGGCCTCGTCGAGCGCCTTGTCGTCGGCGGTCTCGACCTTGGCGTAGTCGGTCAGCGTGGTGCGGAACGACTGCTTGGCCTCGGCCAGCACGATCCGGTCCTGCGGGCGCTTCGGCCCGGCGATGGACGGGACCACAGTGGACAGGTCGAGCTCCAGGTACTCGGAGTACTCCGGCTCGTGGCCCGGGTCGTGCCAGAGGTCCTGTTCCTTGGCGTAGGCCTCGACCAGGGCGACCTGCTCGGCGGAGCGACCGGTGAGCTTGAGGTAGCGGACGGTCTCGTCGTCGATCGGGAAGATCGCGCAGGTGGAGCCGAACTCCGGGCTCATGTTGCCGATGGTGGCGCGGTTGGCCAGCGGCACCGAGGCGACGCCGGAACCGTAAAATTCGACGAACTTGCCGACGACGCCGTGCTTGCGCAGCATCTCGGTGATCGTCAGCACCACGTCGGTGGCGGTGGCGCCGGCCGGAATCTCGCCGGTGAGCTTGAAGCCGACGACGCGCGGGATGAGCATCGACACCGGCTGGCCGAGCATCGCGGCCTCGGCCTCGATGCCGCCGACGCCCCAGCCCAGCACGCCCAGGCCGTTGACCATGGTGGTGTGCGAGTCGGTGCCCACGCAGCTGTCCGGGTAGGCCTGGCCGCCCCGGGCCATCACGGTGCGGGCCAGGTGCTCGATGTTGACCTGGTGCACGATGCCGGTGCCCGGGGGGACGACCTTGAACTCGTCGAAGGCGCCCTGGCCCCAGCGCAGGAACTGGTAGCGTTCCTTGTTGCGGCCGTACTCGAATTCGACGTTGCGCTCGAAGGCGTCCGGCCTGCCGAACACGTCGATGATCACCGAGTGGTCGATCACCAGCTCGGCCGGGGCCAGCGGGTTGACCTTGGAGGTGTCGCCGCCGAGGTCGGACACCGCCTCGCGCATGGTGGCCAGGTCGACCACGCAGGGCACGCCGGTGAAGTCCTGCATGATCACCCGGGCCGGGGTGAACTGGATTTCGGTGGCGGGCTCGGCCTTGGCGTCCCAGTTGGCGAGGGCGCGCACGTGGTCGGCGGTGGTGTTCGCGCCGTCCTCGGTGCGCAGCAGGTTTTCCAGGAGGATCTTGAGGCTGTAGGGCAGCCGCTGCGCGCCGTCGACCGCGCTGAGCCGGAACACCTCGTAAGAGGCGTCACCGACGTTCAGCGTGCCGCGGGCGCCGAAGCTGTCCTTGCTCGCAGGTGCAGTCACGTTCAACTCCATCTCGCGACGGGCGCAAGTTCGGGAACGATTGCGAGTCTCGCGCACGTCGGCCGAGCGTGCGCGAGAACCCGCTCTCTTCACCACTAACAGTACGCTTGTCCTGTATTCGCCCTCAACTAAGGGTCGGCAAACTCTCGATCACATATATCACTGCGTGCATAACCGCGGAATTTCCGTGCTTTCCATGGACTGGAACGGTGGTACCGAAACTGGCTTCAGGGCCGACGGGGTGGCGTGATTCGATTGGCGGATGCGCAAACCGACCGACAACGCGAAGTCCGCCGGCGTGGCGATCGCGATCGTCTCCGCCTTCTGCTTCGGCGGTTCCGGACCGTTCGCGAAGCCGCTGATCACCGCGGGGTTCACCCCGCTGCAGGTGGCTTGGTTGAGGTTGGCTGGGGGCGCGCTGCTGATGCTCCCGTTCGTGATCCGCTACGCGCCGGCCGTGCGCCGGGTGCCGAAGCTGCTCGTCGGGTACGGCCTGTTCGCCATCGCCGGGGTGCAGGTTTTCTACTTCGCCGCGATCGCCACCGTGCCGGTCGGGGTGGCGCTGCTGATCGAGTTCCTCGGCCCGGTGATGGTGCTGGGCTGGATCCGGTTCGTCCGCCGGAAGCCGGTGACCCGCTCGGCGGCCATCGGCGTGGCCGTCGCGATGGTCGGCCTGGGGTGCGTGGTGGAGCTGTGGTCGGGGTTGAGCTTCGACCCGATCGGCCTGCTGCTCGCGCTGGGCGCGGCGGGCTGCCAGGCCACCTACTTCCTGTTGTCGGACAGCGGGCCCGAGGTCAACCCGCTCGCCCTCGCGGGTTTCGGGCTGCTGCTGGGTGCCGTGATCGTCACGCTGCTCGCGCAGCCGTGGGAGCTGGACTGGGCGCTGCTGCTCGGCCAGGTCCAGCTGGCCGGGCACGAGTTCCCCGCGCTGTTCGCGGTCGGCTGGATCGTGGTGCTGAGCACGGTCCTGGCGTACCTGACCGGGATCATCGCGGTGCGCCGCCTGTCGCCGCAGGTGGCCGGTGCGGTCGCGTTCCTGGAGCCAGTGGTCGCCACGGTGCTGGCGTGGGCGCTGCTCGCCGAGGCGTTGGGGCCGATCCAGCTGGTCGGTGGGGCGCTGATCCTCGCCGGCGCATTCATCGCGCAGCGTGCGGCACCGGCGAAGACCCAGGGCTCCGAGCTCACGGGAGTTTAGGTCGGGGCGCGTTGCGGGTCAGGCCGTGCGGATGGCCGACTTCACCAGGTGAATCAACAAGGTCTCGATGAGGGCGATGGCCACGCCGGCGAGGACGGTGGTGAGGAACTGGGGCATCGGTCTGCTTTCTCCAACGTTGCTCCGTTGTTACGCCCCGACTGTGCGCCGGCCGGGTTAGCCGCGGTTGCGCTGGAGATGACGTGCAGGTGAATCGAGCCAGAACAGTGCAGGTCAGGAGGTCGTCGACGACCACTTCTGCCACAGCAGCACCGCCAGTGCCGCCACGATCGAAGTGCCGAGCGCGACAACCAGTGCTGCGGCAGGAGCGGGCTGCTGTGGTGCGGCAGGAGCGGGCCGCTGCCGAAGAACTGGCTGATGCCAGGGACCTACACCAGCCCGACGAGGACCAGCGCTCGCGCCAGCGGGGAGGACCAGCGGCGCGCAGCCGCCGCGCACCACAAACGCCTGCGCCAGCTGCGCGGCCACTCCGTGCCGGGCTTGCCGGGCCGGTGCACCCCCGCATCTCCAGGTGTTTGCGATCACGGCGGCCGACCCACACCCGCCGATCGACCGGTAGGCGGCCGCCGTGCGGGCCGCGCAAACCACTGGCGCGACGACATCCGCGGCTTTCGACAGGAGCCAAGCCAGCGGTATCGGGGATCCTTCGCGATCAGGCCTCGCTGATCTCCTGGTGCACGCTGCGCTGGACGAGTGCGTTCCCGATGCCGATCGCCGCGGCTACCGGCCACTCGATCAGGCTGAACGCGGCGGCTGCGGTCAGCCCACCGTAGAACAACGCCTGGTCGCGGGAGGGCAGCTGACGGCGCACGGTCTCGACAGCGGACGCCAGTTCCTTGCGGCCGGGCATCCCCTGGAGCCCGGGCAGCTGGACCTTGGTGGTGTGGAGTTCCGCCGTGACGTAGGGCAGGGTGATCGCCGTGCCGCCACGCGCCCGGCTGGGCTTGGTCGCGGGCTGGGTCGCGGGCTGCCTGCGCGTGCGCTGCGAGCCCGAGCTCGTCGAGGTGCTCGAGCTTGTCGTGGTGGGCATTGGGACCCCCTCCTCCGGGACTGCAATCAATTAAGGTTACGCCGAACGTCAGATTCCTACTAAGCTGTTCGATCCTGTTGAAGTACCCCGACCGGCGCAGATGAATCTCGGAGGCGTGCGCTCAGGCGGCGGAAACGCGGTCGCGCACCGCCAGCCGGTAGCGGCGGGCGATCAGGTCGATCACCTCCGGGTGCACGCCGATCGGCTCGGCGACGCCAGCCGTCGGCAGTTCCGCGAGCCGGCGGTGGAACAGCCCCGGTGCCAGCAGGTACGGAGCGATGTAGTCCGCCGGGCCGCAGATGTCGGCGGTCGCGGGCGAGGCGGTAGTGACGTAGCTCGGGGTCAACCACCGGCCGACGCGGCGGCCGAGCAGGCGCGCCGCGGCGCGCACGTCGGACAGCGCCCGCTCGTCCGACGACCCGGCCGCCGCTAACACGACCCTGTCCCCAGGTTGCCAACCGGCGGCGACCAGCCGCCGCAGCATCGCCTCGATGATCTCCGGGGCCGGCCCGAGCGGGGCGCTGACCACCACGTCCTCGCGCCCGCTGGCGGCGATCTGCTCCGGCAAGTCGGTGCGCACGTGGTAACCGGCCGCGAGGAACGCGGGCAGCGCGACCACCGGTCCGTCGACCCCGCTCAGGGCCGCTGCGACGGTCGGGCCGATGACGTCCACGTACGCAACGTGCACCGGCACTCGTAGGCGGTCGGCCGCAGCGTCGGCGAGGCGTTCGACCACCCTCGGCCCGGCGGGATCGCGGGTGCCATGGGCGACCAACAGCAGCGGGGGAGTCAGGGTTGCGGATCGACGCATCGCGGGGCATCCCTCATCGGTTCCAGCGGAAGTCGGTATCCGCGCTTGATCACGGTCTGCACCAGCTCGGGCGCGCCCAGCGCGGCCCGCAACCGGGCGACGGCCTGTTCCACGGCGTGCTCGTCGGGCACATTCCCGGCGCCGCTGAGCGCCTCGGCCAGGCTGCGCCGCGAGACCACCCGACCAGGCCGCTCCGCGAGCGTCTGGAGCAGCGTTCTGCCCTGCGGAGAAAGCGGTTTCACCACTCCGTCGACGACCGCGGCGTGCCCGCGGACCTGGAGTTCCCGGCCGCTGACCGGCAACATCGGCGAGCGGCTCGGCAGCGCGTCGCACAGCGAGCGCACCAGCGCGCCGATGCGGAACCGCTGCGGGATCACCGCAGGCACGCCGTGATCGGCCAGCGGCGCATGCGTCACCGGCCCGACGCAGGCGACCATTACTGGCCCGCGAAGGGCGGCGAGCAGCTCGTCCCGGCAGCGCCGCTGGGCGGCCAGCGACAGCATGCTGGCCGCCGCGGGCGCGCTGGTGAACGTCACCGCGTCGATCTCCCGCGCGCACACCGAGGTCAGCAGGCTGTCCAGCGCGGTGATGTCGGCGGGCGCGGTCCACCGGTAGACCGGGATCTCGATGACCTTCGCACCCGCGCAGTGCAGCGCCTCGACGAAGTCCGGCAGCGGCTGGCCGTGCAGCTGCACCGCGACCCGAACACCGGCCAGCGGCCGGTCGAGCAGGTGTTCCAGCAGCTCTGCGGAGGATTCCGAGGTAGGCGACCATGGGTCGGGCAACCCGGCGGCGCGGACCGCACCGCGCGCCTTCGGCCCGCGGGCCAGCAGCTGCGCGGGGCGCAACGCCTCGAGCAGCTCGGTGCCCATGCCCCAGCCCTCGGCCGCCTCGATCCAGCCGCGGAAGCCGATGCCGGTGGTCGCCACGACCACGTCGGGCGGGTCGGTGATGCAGTCGTGGCTCGCCCGGCGCAGCTCGGTATCGTCGGCCAGCGGGAGGATCCGCAGCGCGGGGCCGTGCACGACCCGCGCGCCGCGGCGCTCCAGCAGGGAACCGAGCTCGTCGGCCCGCCGCGCCGCGGTCACGGCGACGGTGTAACCAGCGAGTTCGTCGGTCAAGGGACAGCGACCTCCACCACGTCGGCCCGGCGGCGCACCGGATACACCGGCAGCCGCGCGTCCGGGTCGTCCAGGCACTGCCCGGTCCGCAACGAGAAGACCTGCTTGAGCATCGGCGAGGCGACCGTGGGCTCGCCGTCGCGGTCGCCGACGATCCCGCGGCTCATCACACCCGCCCCGCAGAACGGGTCCACGTTGCCGACCGCGAACAGCTCGTCGTCGCGGGTGCGGAACAGCGCCACCGGGTGGTCCCGGACCAGCGCGGGCAGCCCGTACTCGGGCCGCAGCAGGTCGAGTCCGCAGATCTGTTGCCAGTTCATGTGAGCACCTTCTGGTTCGGAATGGCGGGCATCGGCAGGGCGACCGGGCCCGGCCGGATCTGGCCGCGCTCCTGGACGAAGCGGATCGTCGGGTCCGGCGCGTCGGGAGCGTTGACGAAGGACACGAAGCGGGCGAGCTTGCCGGGATCGGCCAGCACCCCGGCCCACTCGTCGGCGTAGTTGTCGACGTGGCGCCGCATCGCGGCCTCCAGTTCGGCGCCGATGCCCAGGGAATCCTCGACGACCACCTCCCGCAGGTGGTCCAGCCCGCCGTCCAGCGACTCCAGCCATGCCGAGGTGCGCTGCAGCCGGTCGGCGGTGCGCACGTAGAACATCAGGAACCGGTCCACGAGCCTGATCAGCTGCTCGTCGTCGAGGTCGGCGGCCAGCAGCTCGGCGTGCCGCGGGGTGAAGCCGCCGTTGCCGCCGACGTAGAGGTTCCAGCCCTTGTCGGTGGCGATCACGCCGAAGTCCTTGCCGCGCGCCTCGGCGCATTCGCGGGCGCAGCCGGAAACCCCGGCCTTGATCTTGTGCGGCGCCCGCAGGCCCCGGTAGCGCAGCTCCAGCCGGATGGCCATGCTCACCGAGTCCTGCACGCCGTAGCGGCACCAGTCGTTGCCGACGCAGGACTTCACGGTGCGCAGCGCCTTGCCGTAGGCATGGCCGGATTCGAACCCGGCGTCGACCAGCCGCCGCCAGATCAGCGGCAGCTGCTCCACCCGGGCCCCGAACAGGTCGATGCGCTGCCCGCCGGTGATCTTGGTGTAGAGGCCGAACTCCTTGGCGACCTCGCCGAGCACGATCAGCTTGTCCGGGGTGATCTCGCCACCGGGCACCCGGGGCACCACCGAGTACGTGCCGTTGCGCTGCATGTTGGCCAGGAACCGGTCGTTGGTGTCCTGCAGCCCGGCCTGCTCGCCGTCGAGGATGTGGCCGTGGCCGAGGCTGGCGAGGATGGACGCGACGGCGGGCTTGCAGATGTCGCAGCCGCGGCCGGTGCCGTGCTTGCCGATCAGCTCGGAGAACGAGCCGATCGCGGTCGCCTGGACGATCTCGAACAGTTCCGTGCGGGACTGGGGGAAGTGCTCGCACAGCGCCTTGGAGGTGCTGACACCGCACTCGGCGAGCAGGTTCTTCAGCATCGGCACGCACGACCCACAGCTGGTGCCGGCCTTGGTGCAGCCCTTGATGCCGGGCACGTCGGTGAGCCCCTGCTCGGCGATCGCCGTGGTGATGTCCTCTTTGGACACGTTGTTGCACGAGCAGACCGTGGCGTCGGCGGGTAGCGCGCCGGCGTCGACACCGGAGCCGGCGGGCAGCAGCAGTTGTTCCGGCGGGGCGGGCAGTTCGCGGTCGATCAGCGGCCGCAGCACCGAATACGCGCTGGCGTCGCCGACCAGCACGCCACCGAGCAGGATCCCCGCGTCGTCGCTGAGCACGAGCTTGGCGTAGGTCCCGGCGGCGTTGTTGGCGTAGACGACCTCCAGGGCCCCTTCCGTCTGCCCGTGGGCGTCGCCGAAGCTGGCGACGTCGACGCCGAGCAGCTTGAGCTTGGTGGACAGGTCCGCGCCGGGGAAGGTCCCCTCGCCGAGGGAGAGCAGTTGCTCGGCGACGCCCTCGGCCATGCTGTAGCCGGGCGCGACGAGGCCGTAGCAGCGGCCGTCCACCGCGGCGCATTCGCCGATGGCCCAGATGTTCTCATCGCTGGTGCGACAACCTTCGTCGACCAGGAAACCACCGCGTTCCGCACGCTCGAGCCCAGCGAGTTCGGCGAGCTCGTCGCGCGGCCGGACCCCGGCGGAGAACACCACCACATCGGTGTCGATCACGGTGCCGTCGGCCAGCGTGACGCTGCGGACGCGGTCCTCGCCGTCGATGGACTTCGTGGCGGCGCCGCAGTGGATCGCCAAGCCGAGGTCGCCGACCAACCGGCTGAGGACCTGACCGCCGCCCTCGTCGACCTGCAACGGCATCAGCCGCGGAGCCATCTCCACGACGTGCGCGCGCATGCCCAGCAGCCGCAGGGCGTTGGCGGCCTCCAGACCGAGCAGACCGCCGCCGATGACCACCCCGGGCTTGCCCTCGATCGCGGCGGCGCGGAGGGCGTCGAGATCCTCGATGGTGCGGTAGACGAAGCAGCCGTCGAGGTCGTGGCCGGGCACCGGCGGCACGAACGGCCGCGAGCCGGTGGCCAGCACCAGCGCGTCGTAGGGCAGCTCTGAACCGTCCGATGTGGACACCGTGCGGGCGGCCCGGTCGATGCCGGTCGCGGCCGTGCTCAGCCGCAGGTCGACCATCGGGTCGTCCAGCAGCTCGTGGCTGGCCAGGCTGAGGTCCTCGGCGCTCTTGCCGTCCAGGTAGGACGACAGCGCCACCCGGTCGTAGGCGGCCCGGGGCTCCTCGCCGAGGACGACGATCCGCCAGGTGTTGTCCGCGTCGCGCTCCCGGAGCGTTTCGACGAGCCGGTGTCCGACCATCCCGTGGCCGACGACGACGAGCGTGCGGGTCATAGGTACTCCAATCGTCGGGGGAGGCTTTTGTCGAAGGTGGCGGGCAAGCTCGGTTCAGCATTCGAGCCGCGCGCGCAGCATTGTCGGTTGCGGCCGGTATGTTGATCGCGATGTCTCGGCATCGGTTGTTGCCTACAGGCGCCCAAGAAGCTGTGCTGTTGACGCATTGCGCGCACGCGAGATTCGTTTGGAACCTCGCGGTTGAGCAGCATGCCCACTGGCGGCCAGGGCGGCTTTCGGCACCTGGTTACAACGAACAAGCTCGTCAACTGACGGAGGCGCGAGCGGAGTTCGCGTGGCTGCGCGCCGGTTCGGTGACGGTGCAGCAACAGGCGTTGCGAGATTTTCATCAAGCGCTGGCCAACTTCTACGCCGGCACCCACCGTCGTCCGATGTGGCGCAAGGCTGGGCGGAATGAAGGTTTCCGTCAGGTAGGCGTTAGACCTGAGCACGTCCAGAAGCTGAACCGCCGTCTCGGGCAGGTGTCGGTTCCGAAAATTGGTTGGGTGAGATTCAGAAGGTCCCGAAATGTTCCGGACAGCGTAAGCTCCTACCGGGTCACCAAGGACGTATCGGGGCGGTGGCATATCGCCTTTGCCGCCAAGCCGGATCCAATTCCTTCGCCCGGTAACGGGCGAGTGGTTGGAGTGGATCGTGGAGTGATGGTATCGGCGGCGTTGTCCACCGGGGAGATGCTTCGGTGTCCCGGGTCGACGATCGGGGAAGAGCGGCGACTTCGGGCGCTCCAAAGACGTCTGACGCGTTCCGCCAAGGGCACGGCCGATCGGCCCGGTTCCAAGGTCCGGCAGAAGGCAGGGCTGAACCGCGGAATCCTCGCCCACCGGTGGGGGATGCTGGTTGCTCGTTTGGCTGAAAAAGCTGTCGGTCGGGTGGAGAAGGTCAAAGCCGGGTACACATCGCAGCAGTGTTCGGACTGTGGCCATGTCGCATCGGAAAGCCGCAAGAGCCAAGCGGTGTTTCGGTGCGTGAGCTGCGGGTTCAGCTGCAATGCCGATGTGAACGCGGCATGCAACATCGCCGCCGGGCGGGCGGTGACAGCACGGGGAGACCTCGCCGTTGGGCGGTCTGCGAACCGTGAACCTCAACTCGCTACCTCCACTGCTTAGCTTGGTTGGTTGGGTTGGAATCCCCGGAATTCATTGCGGGGAGCACGTCAAGCCGCGCCCTCCTTCTGGTGTTCGATGCGGTCGGCCAGCGCGCCGCAGATGCGGCCGACGTCGTCGACGCAGCCTCCGCAGCCGGTGGTCGCCCGCGTTGCCCTGGCCAGCTCGGGCACCGAGCGGGCGCCGCCTTGCCAGGCGACGGTCAGGGACTTCTTGGTGACGTTGTTGCAGCGGCAGATCACCGCGTCGTCGGGCAGTTCGACAGGTCTGCCGGACACCGCGGCCGGGGTGCCCAGCAGCAGCGCGAGGCGGTCGCTGGGCACCGGCAGGTCGCGGTCGTGCAGCTGGCTGACCGACGCGATCGCCTCCGGGAAGCCGAACAGCACCGCGCCGGTGATCCGCTCGTCCCGCAGCGCGAGCTTCGCGTAGCGACCGCGGGCCGGGTCCGACAGCGTCACGACCTCGGCGTCCGCGCTCTTGAGGCAGTCGACCGAGCCGATCGAGACGAGGTCGATGCCGCGGGCCTTGAGCCGGGTGACGCTGCGGGTGCCGCGGTAGCAGGCGTCGCCGCCGGTGAGCAGCACTGCCAGCGCGTCGGCCTGTTCCCAGGCCGAAGAGATCAGGCCGGGCGTGTCGCCGTCATGCTCGGCGCAGTCGCCGATGGCGTGAATCCGCGGATCGCTGGTGCGCAACTGGTCGTCGACGACGATCCCGCGCTGCACCGGCAACCCGGCCCGCACCGCCAGTCCGGTCTCAGCGGTCACCCCGGTGCACGCCACGACCACGCTGGCCGGCACGACGTCGCTGCTGTCCAGGATGAGCCGACCGCGCCGATAGGCCATCGCCCGGCGGCCCAGATGCAGGTCCACGCCGAGCTTTCCGAGCCGCTCGGCGAGCAACCGCCCCCCGGGCTCGTCGAGCTGCCGGTGCATCAGGTGCGGATTCGGGTGCACCAGCGTCACGTCGTGGCCACGGGCCAGCAGGGCCCGCGCTGTCTCGACACCGAGGATTCCACCGCCCAGCACCGCGACCGGGCCCGCCGCGGAGCCGATACGTGCGCAGTCGGCGAGCGTGCGCAACGGCTGGAGGCGATCTCCGCCCAACCCGGGGATTTCCGGCATCCTCGGCCGCGAGCCAGTGGCCACTACAAGGACGTCGTACGGGTGTTCGTCACCGGCGTCGGTGCGCACCACGCGCCGGGCGCGGTCGATGTCGGTGGCGGTGACCCGCAGGCGCACCTCGGCGTCCAAAGCGGGCAGTGCCACAGTGGACGGAGTCAGCGTGCGGTCCAGCACCGCGCCGAGCAGGACCCGGTTGTAGGCGGGGTGTTCCTCGCGGCCCAGCACCGTGATCGGACCGGTGTGGTCGTGCGCGCGCAGCCGCTCGACCAGCCGGTGCGCGGCGGGCCCGTTGCCGACGATAACGATGCGGCTCATCGGGCGTGAACCTCCTCGGCGGGTTCGATCCGGACGGCGCTGACCTTGAACTCCGGCATCCGGCTGCGCGGGTCCAGCGCGTCGCCGGTGAGCAGGTTCGCCCGCGCCACGCCGGGGAAGTGGAACGGCAGGAACACGGTGTCGGTGCGCATCGTGGCGACCACCCGCACGCGCGCCAGTGCGCTGCCGCGCGGGGACGTCACCTTGGCCATGGCCCCGTCGGCGAGACCGGCGCGGTCGGCGGTGTCCGGGTGAATCTCGACGAATGCCTCGGGCGACGCCTCGTTGAGCTCGGCGACCCGACGCGTCTGCGCCCCGGACTGGTACTGGGCCAGCACGCGACCGGTGGTGGCGGTCAGCGGGAACGCTTCCTGCGGCGTTTCGGCTGGATCGCGGTGGTCCACGGCGGCGAACCGGGCCAGCCCCCCGGGATGCGCGAACCCGTCGAGGAACAACCGCGGCGTGCCGGGATGTTCCGGGTGCGGGCACGGCCAGTGCAGGGCCTCGCCGGCGTCGAGGCGGTCGTAGGTGATCCCGGCGTAATCGGCCTTGCCGCCGGCCGATGCACGGCGCAGCTCTTCGAAGACCTCGCGAGGCGAGGTGGGGTAGCGGTGGCCGGGCTCGCCGAGCCGGACCGCCAGGCCGTGCAGCACTTCGAGATCGCTGCGCGCATGGCCGGGCGGGACCTGCAATCGGCGGCGGCGCAGGATGCGGCCTTCGAGGTTGGTCATGGTGCCATCCTCTTCGGCCCACTGCGTCACCGGCAGCACCACATCGGCCAGGCTGGTGGTCTCCGACGGCACGAAATCGGCCACCACCAGCAAGTCCAAAGCGGACAGGCGCTTCCCGATGTGGTTGGCGTTCGGGGCCGAAACCACCGGGTTGGAGCCGAAGACCAGCAGCGCCCGGGGGCCGTCGGCGGTGCCCAGCGCGTCGAGCAGCTCGTACGCGCTGCGCCCCGGGCCTGGCAGCACGTCCGGCAGCACGCCCCAGGTCTCGGCCACGTGCGCTCGCGCTGCCGGATCGGTGATCATCCGGTAACCGGGCAGCTGGTCGGCCTTCTGGCCGTGCTCGCGCCCGCCCTGCCCGTTGCCCTGCCCGGTCAGGCAGCCGTAGCCGCGACCGGGGCGGCCCGGCAGGCCGAGCGAAAGGGCGAGGTTGATGAACCCGGCCACGGTGTCGACGCCCTTGCTGTGCTGCTCGGCGCCGCGACCGGTGAGCACGTAAGCACTTTCGGCCTCGGCGAGCATCCGCACCGCCTGTCGCTGTGCGGTCACCGGAACCCCGGTGACGCGCTCGACGCGCTCCGGCCACCAGGCCGTCGCCCGCTGCCACGCGGCGTCGAAACCGGTGGTCCGGTCCTGGATGTAGGCGGCGTCGGTCCAGCCGTCGACCACCGCGATGTGCAGCAGCCCCAGCGCCAGGGCCAGGTCGGTGCCGGGAGCGGGCCGCAGGTGCAGCGCGGCGCTCTCGGCGGTCGCGGTCCGGCGCGGGTCGATGACCACCAGCTGCGCGTCGCGCAGGTGCTGCATCAACGGTGGCATGGTCTCGGCCGGGTTCGCCCCGGCCAGCAGCACCACGTCGGCTCCGCCGAGATCGGTGACCGGGAACGGCAGCCCCCGGTCGACCCCGAAGGCGGCGTTGCCCGCGGCCGCGGCCGAGGACATGCAGAACCGGCCGTTGTAGTCGATCTGGCTGGTGCCCAGCGCCAGCCGGGCGAACTTGCCGAGCAGGTAGGCTTTCTCGTTGGTCAGCCCGCCGCCGCCGAACACGCCAACCGCGTCCGGTCCGTGCTCGCGCCGGATCCGGTCGATGCCGGCGGCGACGGTGCCCAGCGCGGTGTCCCAGTCGACAGGCGTGAGCTCGCCGCCACGGCGCACCAGCGGGTGCCGCAACCGGTCCGGGACGTCCAGCAGGGCCGGCGCGGTCCAGCCCTTCTGGCACAACCCGCCCCGGTTGACCGGGAAATCCGTCGGCCGCACCGACACCCCGCGCCGTTCCCGCGTGAGCTGGGTACCGCACTGCAGGGCGCAGTAGGGGCAGTGCGTGGCCACGGTCCGAATGTCAGGCACGACCGGCCTCGGCCTTCGACGACTGCTGGGCCGGGAGCGGCCGCGGCGCGGCGGTGTTCTTGAGCGCCCCGCGCAGGTACACCGCCCAGGTGACGATGCCGCAAACCACGTAGTAGACGAGGAACGTGATCAGGGCGGCGTCGCCGTTAGCGGCCTCGCCGCCGTAGGAGGAGCGGAAGGCGAGGTTGATGCCCACGCCGCCGAGCGCGCCGATCGCACCGGCGATGCCGATCACCGCACCGGACATCCGCCGGGTCCGGGCGAAGGCCGCGACGGCCTCACCGCCGTCGGTCACGTCGTCCTCGGCCTCCTTGGCGAAGATCGCCGGGATCATCTTGTAGGTCGAGCCGTTGCCGATGCCGGTCAGCACGAACAGCACGATGAACGCCGCGACGTAGAGCGCGAAGGAGCCCTGCGACGACGCGAACAGCAGAGCCCCGGTGCCCGCGGTCATGCCGGCGAAGGCCCAGAGCGTGACCCGGGCACCGCCCAGGCGGTCGGAGAGCCAGCCCCCGAAAGGCCGGGCGATCGAGCCCATCAACGGGCCGAGGAACGTCCAGCTCGCGGCCTGCAGCGGGGTGAAGTCGAACTCGGTCTGCAGCACCAGGCCGAAGGCGAAGCTGTAGCCGATGAACGAGCCGAACGTTCCGATGTAGAGGAACGAGATCCACCACGTGTGCTTGTTCGCGGCGGCCTCCCGCAACGCACCGGGGCGGGCCCGCACCGCGTCCACGTTGTCCATGAACAGCGCCGCGCACAGGACGGCGACCACGATCAGCGGCAGGTAGATCGCCGCCACGTAGGACGGGTGGGTGTTGCCGGCCGTGGCGATCACTAGGAGGCCGGCCAACTGGATCGCCGCCACGCCGAGGTTGCCGCCGCCGGCGTTGAGCCCCAGCGCCCAGCCTTGGTGGCGCTGCGGGTAGAAGGTCGTGATGTTCGTCATCGACGAGGCGAAGTTGCCGCCACCGACCCCGGCCGCGGCGCCGATCAGCATGAACACCCACAGCGGCGTGCCCGGCTGCTGCACGAAGTAGAACGCCAGCGCGGTCGGCACCAGCAGGACCGCCGAGCTGAAGATCGTCCAGTTGCGGCCGCCGAAGCGGGTCACTGCCGCGGCGTAGGGCAGCCGCAGCACCGCGCCCACCAGGTTCGGGGTGACGACCAGCAGGAACTTCTCCGCCGCGGTGAACGGCAGGCCGATGCTCGGGGACATGAACAGCACCAGCACCGACCAGATGCTCCAGATGGAGAAGCCGATGTGCTCCGACAGGATCGAGAAGATCAGGTTCCGGCGCGCCACCCGCTTGCCGGTGGACTCCCAGAACCGCTCGTCCTCCGGGTCCCAGCCCTCGATCCAGTGGCCTCTGCCGGCCAGAGCTCTCGTGGTCAACTCGGCTCCTCTCGTCGGGTTCCCCCGAAGGTAGGAACCGGGTGTTTCGTGCGGGCTCATCGATCGTTACCACGATGCAAACAGGCGTTCACCTGCCCTGGTCCAGGCGGTGTGAGCAGCGGAACGGCGCCCGAGGACACTCCCGGCGGGCGGTCCGTGGCACCGTGGAGTCGTGATGCAGCGAGGCACGGGCCACGGCGCGGACTGGCAGCGCGCTCGCGACTTGTTCGGCGGCGCGCGCCGGATCACCGCCCTCACCGGCGCAGGGGTGTCCACGGCCTCCGGGATCCCGGACTTCCGCGGCCCCAACGGGGTGTGGACCAAGAACCCAGCGGCCCAGCGGCTCAGCGACATCGACAGCTACGTCGCCGACCCGCAGGTCCGCGAGCAGGCGTGGCGCAGCCGCGCCGAGCACCCGGCGTGGCGCGCCGAACCCAACGCCGCCCACCGCGCGTTCGTCGACCTCGACCGCTCCGGGCGGCTGGGTGCGCTGCTGACCCAGAACATCGACGAGCTGCACCAACGAGCTGGCCTGGACCCGGACCGGGTCCTGGAGTTGCACGGCACGATCTTCCGCACGGTGTGCCTGGACTGCGGCGCGACCGGCCCGATGAGCGCCGCGCTGGAGCGGGTGGCCGCGGGTGAGGCGGACCCGCCCTGCCGTTCCTGCGCTGGAATCCTGAAGTCGGCCACCGTCTCCTTCGGACAGTCTCTGGACCCCGGCGTCCTGCGCAGCGCCCAGCGCGCGGCGCTGAACTGCGACCTGTTCGTCGCGGCGGGCACCTCGCTGACGGTGCACCCGGCGGCGGATTTCGCGGAGCTGGCTGTCAGGGCGGGTGCAGAGCTGATCATCTGCAACGCCGAGCCGACCCCGTACGACGACGCGGCGGCCGCGGTGCTGCGCGAGCCGCTGGTCGAGGTGCTGTCGGCCCTGGTCGCCGCGCCGCTGATCGACCCGCCGCGCCCGCTGAGCACTTGGGGCGACCCCGGCACCTGGGGCTGACCGGTCCGAAAGCGGATTTCCATGGTGTGACACTAGTGGTTGATGATGCGCGTGTCGTAGTCGTTTCGAATGGTGCATTCGGGACAGGAGCGGCAAGGTTGCTACCGTCGTGTGACTCCATTCGGCCGATCGATAACCTCCGATCGGGCGCAGCAGCTGGAGGTGACGGTCGTGTCGCGATCCCGAGGGGCGCTCCGCACGCAAAGCATTGCCACGATCATGCTGCTGACCGCCGTAGGACTGGCGGTGTCCGGCACCGCCCTGGCCGTGCCGCCCCCGCCGCCCAACCCCAGCGACGTCGAGCTGAACGCCGGCCGAGCGACGGAGCAGTACACGGCAGGCCAGGTGGGGGAGCTGGCCAACCGGCTGGCCGAGGCCGAGTCACAGCTGGTCGGCCTGCAGTCCCAGGTCGAGATCAAGATGGAGGACGCGAACAAGGCCCGAGTCGATCTCGGCCGCGCGGAGCGCGCCTACGACGACGCACGGAAGGCCGCCGAAGCGGCCGGTGCCGAGGCGGATGCGGCCGCCAGGCAGATCGAAGAGCAGCGTAAGCGGCTCGACCAGTTCGCGGCCAGCAGCTACCGGCAGGGCAGCCGGGTCGGCTCGGTCACGGCCTACATCGGTTCGAAGAACCCGCAGGACGTGCTCGACCGGGCGGTCCTGCTGGACGCGATCAGCGCATCCCAGCTCGACGCCCTGGACGACCTGGAGCGCGCACGGGTCGAGAAGGTCAACAAGGACTCGCTGACCCGAGCGGCCCTGCAGGACGCGGAGGCGAAGCGCATCGCGGCCGACCAGGCGCGCAGCGCCGCCGAATCCGCGGAGCAGGTGGCGATCACGGCGCAGGCGACGCAGGTGGAGCAGGCGCGCCGGCTGGAGACCGATAAGGCGGGCGTCGAGGCGCAGCTCGCCCTGGCGCGCTCCCGCGTAGCGGGTCTGGAAGCGCAGCGCGGCCGGTACGAGAGCTGGCAGGCTGCGAAGCAGCGCGAGGAGGAGGCCGCCGCGCAAGCGGCGCTGCAGGCCGCAGCGAGCGGCGAAGCCGCGTCGGCGGCGGTCGTGGACACGCGGCCTTCGAACAGCCGGTCGGTGGAGGTGGTCGTCGGGCGGGCGCTGTCCCAGCTGGGGGTGCAGTACGCCTGGGGTGGCGGGACTTCGCAGGGCCCGTCGCGGGGCATCCGGGACGGGGGAGTGGCCGACTCGTACGGCGACTACCGCAAGGTCGGTTTCGACTGCTCCGGGTTGATGATCTACGCCTTCGCCGGTGCGGGCGTCGACCTCGACCACTACAGCGGCTACCAGTACCAGTCCGACCGGCGGGTGCCGCTGTCGCAGATGCGGCGCGGCGACATGCTGTTCTGGCAGGACGGCGGCAGGATCCATCACGTGGCGCTCTACCTCGGCAGCGGCAAGATGGTCGAAGCGCCGTACTCGGGCTCGCGGGTCCGGGTCACCGCCGTCCGCTACGGCGGCATCGCCCCGTACGCGGTCCGGAAGCTCTGAGTCGCCGAACGCGGACCGGCTGTCCGTGCGGTTCGGTCTGCTGGAAGCATTGCGCTCGTGGCAGCGGACTTCGCGGCAGTGGTGCTGGCCGGTGGCAGCGCACGTCGGCTCGGCGGCGTGGACAAGGTCCTGCTTCCGGTCGAGGGCAGGAGCCTGCTTGACCGCACGCTCGATGCGGTCGTGGACGCCGAACCGGTAGTGGTGGTAGGGCCTCCGCGCACGACGTCCAGGCCGGTCGAGTGGACGCTGGAAGACCCGCCGGGTGGAGGTCCGCTCGCCGCTGTGCACGCCGGCTTGCTAAAGGTGCCCGCTTCGATGCTGTTGGTGGCGGTGCTCGCTGGAGACCACCCGCATCTGACTTCGGCGACGATCTCGCGCTTGCTGCAGGCGTTGCGCGCCGATCCCGAAGCCTCTGGCGCGGTGCTGGCGGACGATGGTGGAAATCCACAATGGCTGGTGGGGGTGTGGCGGACAGCTGCTCTTCGGGTGTCGATGCCCGCGGAAATCCGCAACGGTTCTCTCCGCTCCGTCTTCGCCCCCCTCGCCCCGCTACGGGTTCCGGCCGCCGGGTCAGAGGCATCCGATGTGGACACTCCGGAAGACCTCCGTCAAGCCCGCCAGTCCCGAAAAGGTAATGGTTGAGGGGTGCCCGTTGCCAAACTTGACAACGGGCACCCCTAATTTTGCTTGTGGCATCTATAACTTCAGTGTCGAATGAAATTAGTGTTCCGGTGGTGCTTCACAGGGGCTACACGGGGGGTGCGGTTGGGTGTGTGTGGGGCATTGCCCCAGTGCGAGCGTACGAGGGGCGCGTGTCAGGATCTTGATCGGCCGGGACGGCCGCATCGACGACGACGACAGGAGGCTGGGAGAATTGACTTTTCTCCTCCCTGAAGGAAGGAGATTCAGTCCTCGCGGACTGAGTTTCCTGCTTCAACGACCGCAGCGTCCCCACCGTGGCGGTTCGGTCTCACACGATCTCACTCAGGCGTTCGGACCGGGGTGGTCCGGGTTCCCGCTCGACCAGCGGTACCCACGTACTTGCTCGGGTGTTCCCACTCGCGTGGGGGTGATAGGTCTCACCTACCGAGATCAAGACTATCAGCGGTCGCTACGCCACCGACACGTGAGATCTGCTCCTCCCCACCCTGAAGGACGGGGCACCCGCCGATTGGAGATCAGGTGACCGAGGTCGGCAACGGTGAGAGCGGGGGCGCCGGAGCCGCGGCGGCGCGCCCGGCGGACCAGGTGAGCACCCCGGCGCGGGACGCGCAGCTGTTGGAGCGCACCGTCTTCGAAGTCAAGCGGGTGATCGTCGGCCAGGACCGGCTCGTCGAGCGAATGCTCACCGGGTTGCTGGCCAAGGGTCACATCCTGCTGGAGGGCGTGCCCGGCGTGGCCAAGACGCTGGCCGTGGAGACCTTCGCGCGGGTGGTCGGCGGTTCATTCTCCCGCCTGCAGTTCACCCCCGACCTGGTGCCCGCCGACATCCTCGGCACCCGGATCTACCGGCAGGGCAGCGAACGCTTCGACGTCGAGCTCGGCCCGGTGCTGGCCAACTTTGTGCTCGCCGACGAGATCAACCGCGCGCCCGCAAAGGTCCAGTCGGCGCTGCTGGAAGTGATGGCCGAGCGGCACGTCTCCATCGGCGGCCGGAGCTTCCCGATGCCCGCCCCGTTCCTGGTGCTTGCCACGCAGAACCCGATCGAGAACGAGGGCGTCTACCCGCTACCGGAAGCGCAGCGGGACCGGTTCTTGTTCAAGCTGCCCGTCGAATACCCGTCGGCGGAGGAAGAGCGCGAGATCATCTACCGGATGGGCGTGGCCGCTCCGGAACCCAACCCGGTGCTCAACCCCGATGAGCTGATCCGCCTGCAGAACGTGGCGGCCGGGGTGTTCGTGCACCACGCGCTGGTCGACTACACCGTGCGGCTGGTGGTGGCAACCCGGCTGCCCAACGACCACGGCCTGTCCGACATCGCCGGCTGGGTGTCCTACGGCGCCTCACCGCGCGCCAGCCTGGGCATCATCGCCGCCTCGCGGGCGCTGGCGCTGGTGCGCGGCCGGGACTACGTGCTGCCGCAGGACGTGGTCGACGTGGTCCCGGATGTGCTGCGGCACCGCCTGGTGCTGTCCTACGACGCGCTGGCCGACGGAATCCCGGTCGAGCACATCGTCAGCCGGGTGCTGCAAACCGTGCCGCTGCCGCAGGTATCGGCGCGGCCGCAGGCGGGCCCGCCTGCTCCGGTCGGCCCCGGTGGTCCTGGTGGTCCCGGTGGTTACGGGCAGCAGCCGCACCTCGGGCCCAACCCGCACCAGTGAGGAGTGACGCAGCGGTGTCGGCAGCACCCCATTCCGGCCGCGACGATCGTCCGTCCTGGGCACCGCCCGCCCTGGACTCCGGACGGCTGGAGGTCGCCCTGCGGTCGCTGGAGCTGGACGTGCGTGGCCGGCTCGACGGCCTCCTGCAAGGCAACCACCTGGGGCTGGTGCCCGGTCCGGGCACCGAGCCGGGCGAGGCGCGGTTCTACCAGCCAGGCGACGATGTGCGGCGGATGGACTGGGCGGTCACCGCCCGCACCGCCGAACCGCACATCCGGCAGACGGTCGCGGACCGCGAGCTGGAAACCTGGGTGGCGGTGGACCTGTCGCCGAGCCTGGACTTCGGCTCGGCGGCCTGCGACAAGCGGGAGCTGGCCGTCGCCGCGCTGGCCGCAGTGATGTTCCTGACCAGCGGCGGCGGCAACCGGATCGGCGCGGTGGTGGACAACGGCACCAGCCCGGTCCGGCTGCCGGCGCGCGGTGGCGCGGCGTATGCGCGGGCGTTGCTGAAGAAGGTGGCCGAGACGCCGCGCGCCGAGGAAGGAACGCGGGGTGATCTAGCGCGGTTGCTGGAGTCGCTGCGTCGACCGCCCCGGCGGCGCGGGCTGGCGGTGGTCATCTCGGATTTCCTGGGGCCGACGGATTGGCAACGCGCGCTGCGCGGGCTGGGGGCCCGCCATTCGCTGCTGGCGATCGAGGTGCTGGATCCGCGAGACCTGGAATTGCCCGATGTCGGCACCGTCCTGCTGTCGGACCCGGAAACGGGCAAGCAGCGGGAGGTGCACACGACCCCGGTGCTGCGCAAGGAGTTCGCCGCCGCCGCTGCGGCGCACCGCGACCAGGTCGCGGCCGTGCTGCGGCGAGCCGGATGCGCGCACCTGTCGTTGCGGACGGACTCGGACTGGATCGCCGACGTGGTGCGGTTCGTGGTGGCGCGCAAACGGGGTTGGTCCGGAGGAGCTGCTTGATGTTGAGTTTGTCGGGATTCACCACACCGTGGTGGTTCCTGCTGCTGTTCGTGGTCGCGGCGTTGGTCGCCGGCTACCTGTGGGCGTTGCGCCGCCGCCGCCGGGACACGCTGCGGTTCAGCAACATGGAGGTGCTCGACCGGGTCGCATCGACCCGGCAGGGCTGGTGGAAGCACGTGCCTCCGGCGCTGCTCGGAGTGGCGCTGGTCCTGCTCACCGTGGCACTGACCGGACCGACCGCCGAGCAGCGGATCCCGCGTAACCGGGCCACCGTGATGCTCACCATCGACGTGTCGCTGTCGATGAAGGCCACCGACGTCGAACCCAGCCGCTTGGAGGCGGCGAAGGCCGCCGCGAAGGAGTTCGCGGACAAGCTGACGCCGGGCATCAACCTCGGGCTGGTGTCGTTCGCGGGCACCGCGACGGTGCTCGTGATGCCGACGACCGACCGGCCCAGCGTCAAGCAGGCCATCGACAGCCTGAAGCTGGCGGAAGCGACCGCCACCGGCGACGGGATCAACGCCTCGCTGCAGGCCATCGACTCGTTCGGGAAGATGGTCGGCGGCCCGGCCGGGGCGCCACCGGCTCGGATCGTGCTGATGGCCGACGGAGGGCAGACGATCCCGCGCGAGATGGACGCGCCGCGCGGTGCCTACACCAAGGCCAAGGAAGCCAAGCAGGCCGGGATCCCGATCTCCACGATCTCCTTCGGCACCAAGCACGGCAGCATCGAGATCGAGGGCGAGCAGGAGTGGGTCGAGGTCGACGACGAGGCGATGCAGGAGATCGCTCGGCTCTCCGGTGGTGAGTTCCACAAGGCTGCCAGCGCCGAGCAGTTGCGCGAGGTGTACGCGACGCTCGGCGAGCAGATCGGGTACGAGACCAAGCACACAGACGCCAGCAAGCCGTGGCTGGTGCTGGGTACGCTCGCCGCGATCATCGCGGCCGGAATCTCGCTGTTCGCCGGCCGAAGGTTGCCTTAGCGACGGGAGCGCCGGTGGGCACAGCAGCGGGTTTTCTGTGGGAGTTCGTGAAATCGCCGACCACGACCGCTGCCGTCGGTCCCAGCTCGCGGTCGCTGGCCGAGCAGATGGTGGCGCCCATCCCGCACCGGGGTGATCCGGTGGTGGTCGAGCTGGGACCGGGCACCGGCGCGTTCACCGAGGCGATCCAGCGCCGGCTCGGCGGCCGCGGACGGCACCTGGCGCTGGAGCTCAACCCGCGGTGGGCGGCCGAGCTGGGGGAGCGGTTCCCGGCGGTGGAGTCGGTGTGCGCGAACGCCAGGGAGCTGCCAGAGCTGTTGCGGCAGCGCGAGTTGCGGGCCGATGTCGTGGTCAGCGGCCTGCCATGGGTGGCGCACGCGCCGGTGGACGGGGTGCCGCTGATCCGGCTGATCGCCCGGTCGTTGGTCCCCGGCGGCGCGTTCACGCAGTTCGCCTACACCTGGACGAGGTGGGCCCCGCCAGCCCGTCGGCAGCTGGCCGACCTGCGGGCCGAATTCGAGGAGACGGTGATCAGCCGGACGGTTTGGCGCAACCTGCCGCCTGCCGTGGCCTACTTGGCCAGGCGGCCACGGCAGGCGGGCCGAGCGCACTGATGGTGACCGAACCGGGGCGGTGCGTTACGTTCCAGGGATGTCGGGTGCGATTGTAGCCGGGTTGGGCGAGGTTCCACTGCTCGTCGAGTTGGGTACCGCGCTGCTGTTCTCCAGCTTGATCGGGCTGGAGCGGGAGATCCGGGCCAAGAGCGCCGGACTCCGCACGCACGCCCTGGTGGGCGTCGGCGCGGCGCTGTTCATGCTGGTGTCCAAGTACGGCTTCGGCGATCTGCTGGTGCTCGACCGGGTCTCGTTCGACCCGTCGCGGGTGGCGGCGCAGATCGTCTCGGGCATCGGGTTCATCGGCGGTGGCTTGATCTTCGTACGCCGCGACGCGGTGCGCGGCCTGACCACCGCGGCCACGGTGTGGGTGGTTGCCGCGGTCGGCATGGCCTGCGGCAGCGGCCTGGTGGTGCTGGCCGCGGCGGTGACGGCGGTGCACTTCCTCGTGGCGATGGGATATCCGCGGTTGCTGCGGTTGATGCGCAAGTCGCTGCGGGAGCCGCAGGTGCTGCGCATCGGTTACCTCGACGGGTACGGCGTGCTGCGCAGCGTGCTGACGCTGTGCACCAGCCGCGGGTGGACTGTGATGGATCTGGAAGTGGAACGCGAGGACACCGACGACGAGCAGCAGCGGACCGCCGTGGTCGCGCTGAGGCTGCGAGGCAAAGCCCCGGCAGCGGCGCTGGTCGAAGAGATCAGCACGCTGCCAGGCGTCCTGCATACCGCGGTCGGGGAGGCCTTCGAACCGGGCTTCTAGCGCCTGTTTCGAAAGTGGTTTGCGTAGCGGCGCGGGTAGCGGCCCCCCTGCGGGAGTTGCTGTGGCCTTCTCGCGCACATGTTCCCCCGACGTCATGAATGCCAATTCACCGCGTCGGGGACTGGCCTCGCCGAGAGCCCTTCGGCGGGCACAGCCCCTGAGAACCCGCGGCGGTGCCAGTTGAGTCCCACACCGCAAGCGGCTGCCGCCGCTTATAAAACACGTCCTATACTCACTTTGCGCTATTGCGGACTTCTTCCATGTCGAGTTCGCGGGCCTGGCGGATGAGGTCTTCGAAGACGTTCTCCGGGAGGGCGCCGGGCTGTTGGAAGACGAGGACGTCGTCGCGGACGATCGCCAGCGTCGGGATGGAGCGGACCTCGAAGGCTCCGGCCAGCTGCGGCTGGGCCTCGGTGTCCACCTTGGCGAAGACGATGTCGTCGTGCTTCTCGGCGCTGCGTTCGAAGACCGGCGCGAACATCTTGCACGGGCCGCACCAATCGGCCCAGAAGTCGATGATCACGAATTCGTTGCCGGAGACGACCTCGTCGAAGTTCTCGGTGGTCAGCTCGACCGTTGCCATCTGATTTCCTCCTGGCTGGTTGCGGGCGTACCCGGGGGAACACGGGGCACCGGCCTCGCATTCCCGGCCCGATATCGCATCCATCCCCCGCGTCAAGACCCGCTGACGTCGAGGGCGCGGGCGACGAGGGTGGCGAGGTGGACCGGCTCGGTCTCGCTGGTCTGGCGGAGTTGGGTTCGGCAGCTGAAGCCGTCGGCGACGATCTCAGTGCCCGGGTCGGCCGCTCGCACGGCCGGGAGCAGGGCTTGTTCGGCGCAGGCGATCGAGACGTCGTAGTGGCCGCGTTCGAAGCCGAAGTTCCCCGCCAGGCCGCAGCAGCCCGAATCCAGCATCCGCGCGCGGGTTCCGGTGGCGTCCAATGTGGCCTGATCGGCGGCGAAGCCCAGTTCCGCGTGCTGGTGACAGTGGACCTGCACCAGCGCCTCTGGCCCGGATTCTGCTCGCCGCCACTGCGGGCAGGTCGGTTCGACCCATTCGGCGAATGTCTTGGTCGCCGCGGCCAGCGCCGCGACGTCCGGGTCGTGCGGCGCGAGTTCCAGCGCGTCGTTGCGCAGAAAGGCGGTGCAACTGGGTTCCAGGCCGACGACGGGCAGGCCCTGGTCGACTCGGGGCCGCAGCAGGCGGGCCGTGCGGAGGGCCATCGAGCGGGCGATGCCGAGCTGCCCGGTCGAATGCCAGGTCAGCCCGCAGCAGACCGGCTCGCGCGGCATCTCCACAGCGTGGCCGAGCGCTTCGAGGGCCGCGACGGCGTCCCGGCCGATCTGCGGATCGAAGTGGTTGGTGAAGGTGTCCGGGAACAGCACTACGCGGGTGGTAGCGTCGGCGATCGGGCGCCGCCCCGACCACCACGCCTGTAGTGTCTGCGGCGCCAGCTCCGGGACCGCGCGCCGGGCGTCGATGCCGCCGAGCCGCTTGAGCACTGGGGCCAGCGGTCCGGCGAGCACCCGGTTCGCCAGCTTCGGAACGCGTTGCCCCAAGCGCAACCACAGCGGCAGGAAACCCATCGAGTAGTGCGAGGCTGGGCGGACGCGGTGCCGGTAGTGGTGGTGCAGGAACTCGGCCTTGTACGTCGCCATGTCGACATCGACCGGGCAGTCCGACTTGCAGCCCTTGCACGACAAGCACAGGTCCAGCGCGTCCCGGACCTCCGGAGAACGCCAGCCGCGGCGGACGACACGACCGGCCAGCATCTCGAACAGCAGGTGCGCCCTACCCCGAGTGGAGTGCTTCTCCTCCTTCGTGGCCCGGTAGCTCGGGCACATCACCCCGCCTGTGGTGTTCAGGCATTTGCCCATCCCGACGCAGCGCCGGGTCGCGGCCGCGAGATCGCCGGAGTCGGCGTGCAGCGCCAGCGTGGTCCGGCTCGGCAGCCGGGGCGGGGCCACCAGCAGCCGCAGGTCGGCGTCAACCGGGCGCGGGCGCACGATCTGGCCCGGGTTGAGCAGGTCGTCGGGGTCGAAGGCGGTCTTGAACCGCTCGAACGCATCGATCACCTCGGGCGGGTACATCCGGGTCAGCAGCGCCGACCGGGCCTGGCCGTCGCCGTGCTCGCCGGAGACCGAACCGCCGTGCGCGACGACCAGATCCGCCGCCGCCTCCAGGAAGGCCCGGTACTCGGTCGCGCCGGGGGAGGACAGCAGGTCGAAGTCGATCCGGACGTGGATGCAGCCGTCCCCGTAGTGGCCGTAGGTCACCCCGTGGCGGCCGAACCTGGCCAGCAGCGCGTCGAATTCCCGCAGGTAGGAGCCCAGGCGCTCGGGCGGTACGGCGGCGTCTTCCCACCCGGACCACCGCTCGGAACCGGCCATCCGCGTCGAGTAGCCGGAGCCTTCCTCGCGGATCTTCCACAGCGCGGCCATCCGGGCCGGGGCGGTGTGGATCACGCTCTCCGCCCGTTCACCCATCGCCTCCGCGATGCGCTTCGCAGCCGCCTCGGCCCCGCCCTGGTCGGCTCCGCCGGATTCCACCAGCAGCCAGCTCCGACCGCCGGGCAGCAGCGGCAATGCGGGCGAGCCGGGGTTGCGCTGGCGCACGACGCCCACTAGTTCGGCGCTGAGCCCCTCGATCGCCAGCGCGTCCAACCCGCGCAGCCGGGGCACCTCGTCGGCCGCGGCGTAGGTGTCGGGGAAGCCGAGCACCGTCATCGCCCGGACCGGCGGGGAGGGCACCAGCTGGACCATCGCGCCCAGCACAACGGCGCAGCTGCCCTCGGTGCCGACCAGGGCCCGGGCCAGGTGGAACCCGTTCTCCGGCAGCAGCTGGTCCAGGTTGTAGCCGGACACCCGCCGGGTCAGGTCCGGGAACGAGCGGCGAACCAGGTCGCCGGCGTCATCGCGCAGCGCCCGCAGCTCCCGGTAGAGGCGCCCCGTCCGGTCGCCGCGCGTGCACAGCCGGTCCAGTTCGGCCGGCGAGGTCGCGCCGAGCTGCAGTCGGGTGCCGTCGGCGAGCAGCACGTCCAGCGAATGCACGTTGTCGACGGTCTTGCCCCAGGCGACCGAATGCGTGCCGCACGAGTTGTTGCCGATCATGCCGCCGAGCGTGCAGCGGCTGTGGGTGGAGGGATCCGGCCCGAAGGTCAGGCCGTGACCGGCGACCGCGGACCGCAGCGAATCCAGCACGACGCCCGGCTGCACGCGGGCCAGCCGCCGCTCGGGGTCGATGTCCAGGATTCGGTTGAGGTACCTGGAGAAGTCGAGCACCAGGCCGGGACCGACGGCGTTCCCGGCGATGCTGGTGCCCGCGCCGCGGCCGGTGATCGGCACGCCGTGCCGCCGGGCGATTGCGACCGCCGCGGCCACGTCGTCCTCGGAGCGGGGGAGCACCACGCCGATCGGGACCTGGCGGTAGTTGGACGCATCGGTGGAGTACAGCGCGCGGGTGCCGGGGTCGAAACGAACCGGGCAGGACAGCGCGCCGCGCAGCTCGGCGGCGAGGCCGTCGAACGAGGTGGCCATGAAAACGCCTCCTGGGTCGGGGCTCCTGTAGCGCATTCTGCCTGCCCCGGTCGCTGTAGGGGGACCACGACACGGTGCAGGTATTTCTGTATGGAGGCGACGAGCGGCCGGGGATCGTGAGCGGATAATGTCGCGGCTGAAACGAATCTTGGGCATCGTTCGAGGGGAGATCCACAGTGGCACGGTCCGTACTGGTGACCGGCGGCAACCGCGGCATCGGGTTGGCCATCGCGAAGGCCTTCCAGGCCGCCGGGGACAAGGTCGCGGTCACGCACCGCGGATCGGGCGCCCCGGAGGGGTTGTTCGGGGTGCAGTGCGACGTCACCGACCCGGAGCAGGTGGCCGCGGCCTTCGACGAGGTGGAAGCCGCGCACGGCCGGGTCGAGGTGCTGGTGGCCAACGCGGGCATCACCGACGACACGCTGCTGCTGCGAATGAGCGAGGACCAGTTCACCCGGGTCATCGACGCCAACCTGGCCGGTTCGTACCGGGTGGCCAAGCGGGCGGCCAGCAGCATGCTGCGCAACCGCAAGGGCCGGATGATCTTCATCTCATCGGTGGTCGGGCTCTCCGGGGGCGCCGGGCAGGCCAACTACGCGGCGAGCAAGGCGGGCCTGGTGGGCCTGGCGCGCTCGATCGCCCGGGAGCTCGGCTCGCGCAGCATCACGGCCAACGTGGTGGCGCCTGGCTTCGTCACCACGGACATGACCGACGCGCTGCCCGAGGACCGCAAGAAGGAGATCCTCGGCCAGATCCCGCTGGCCAGGTTCGCGGCAGCCGAGGAGATCGCGGCCACTGTGGAGTGGTTGGCCTCCGACGCCGCGGCCTACGTCACCGGCGCGGTGATCCCGGTCGACGGCGGCCTCGGGATGGGCCACTGAGTCCGGTCCGGTTGGACGGACGCAGTGGCCTGGCACAAGGCATTCCTTGGTCCGATGCTCATTGGCAATGATGGCGGCGTTGGTGGGGCCAGATGCCCAACACCCGGCGGCGCAGGACAGCCGCGACCGGACTCGGCGTCGATCGTGCCGGTGTTCTCGTCTCGGTTGCGGTGAGCGCAGAGGTTCTGCGTTGCGGCTGGTCAATGCTGCCTACACGGCACAAGTCGTGCCCTGGACGAATTTCGTTGGGGACCGTCGCGGGGACCGCCTTTATTGCACTCGGTGCGGGGTCGTGTGGCACGCGGATCATGCTGCCGCGATCAATGTCCTGCTGAAGGTAGGTGACCCCGGCATCGCCTTGTTTACGCCACACATGCGGGTGAGACAAACCTTGCGGGAAAACGATCGCCAACGGTCCAGACTGCCGGACCAGGACTTCAGCGCAACGCCTTTATGCGTGTGCGCGGAGGGCGAACCCATCCATCAGTGATCCACCGTGGTCAATGAATAGGAAGCAGGAAACACGTGAGCGGATTGCTCGAAGGCAAGCGGATTCTGATCACCGGCGTGATCACGGACGCCTCGATCGCGTTCCACGCGGCCAAGGTCGCCCAGGAACAGGGCGCCGAGGTGGTGCTCACCGGATTCGGCCGGATGAGCCTGGTGCAGCGCATCGCCGGCCGGTTGCCCAAGCCCGCGCCGGTGCTGGAGCTGGATGTGACCAGCGACGAGCACCTCGACAGCCTCGCCGACCGGGTGCGCGAGCACGTCGACGGCCTCGACGGCGTTCTGCACTCCATCGGCTTCGCCCCGGCGTCCTGCCTGGGCGGGGACTTCCTGGCGGCGCCGTGGTCGGACGTCTCGACCGCGCTAGAGGTCTCGGCGTACTCGTTCAAGTCGCTGAGCACCGCCACGCTGCCGCTGCTGAGCGACGGCGCCTCGATCGTCGGCATGGACTTCGACGCCCGCGTCGCCTGGCCCGCCTACGACTGGATGGGCGTGGCCAAGGCCGCATTGGAGTCGACCTCCCGCTACCTGGCGCGCGAGCTGGGGCCGAAGGGCGTCCGGGTCAACCTGGTGTCGGCCGGTCCGGTGCGGACGATGGCGGCCAAGTCGATCCCGGGCTTCGCCGACCTGGAGGCCGGCTGGGGCGACCGCGCCCCGCTGGGCTGGGACGTCAACGACCCCACCCCGGTGGCCAAGTCGGTGTGCGCGGTGCTGTCGGACTGGCTGCCCAAGACCACCGGTTCGATGATCATGGTCGATGGCGGCGTGCACGCCCTCGGCATCTGAGTTGCGACGCGCCCGCGGCCGGTGCCCCGGCTGCGGGCGCTCGTCGCGCGGCGGCATCATGGTCGGGTGAGCTTTGATGCGTTGCTGTTCCTGTCGTTCGGGGGCCCCGAAGGCCCGGATGAAGTCCGGCCGTTCCTGGAGAACGTGACCAGAGGCAGGGGAGTGCCGCCGGAACGCCTCGACGAGGTCGCCGAGCACTACCACCACTTCGGCGGGGTGTCGCCGATCAACCGGCTCAACAAAGACATCATGGCGGCCCTGGAGGCGGAACTCGCCGCGCAGGGCCGGGAGCTGCCGGTCTACTTCGGCAACCGTAACTGGCACCCGATGGTCGAGAAAACCGTCGCGAAGATGGCCGACGACGGGGTGCGCCGCGCACTGGTGTTCGCCACCTCCGCCTGGGGCGGGTACTCGGGTTGCAAGCAGTACCACGAGGACATCACGCGGGCCCGCGCCGCAGTCGGTGACCGGGCCCCGGAACTGGTGAAGCTGCGGCAGTTCTTCGACCACCCGCTGTTCGTCGGGGCCAACGCCGACGCGGTGCGCCGTGCGTTCGCCGAGCTGGACCCGGCGCAGCGCGAGAAGGCGCGCCTGGTGTTCACCGCGCACTCGATCCCGCTGAGGGCCGATGGGCAGGAGGGACCGGACGGTGCGCCGCAGTGGTATTCCCGTCAGGTCGCCGAGGCGTCGCGGCTGGTCGCCGAGGCGGTCGGGGAGGCCGACTACGACGTGGTTTGGCAGTCGCGGTCCGGCCCGCCGCAGGTGCCGTGGCTGGAGCCGGACGTCTGCGACCACATCGAAGACCTGCACGCCAAGGGTGTCCAGGCGGTGGTGGTCAGCCCGATCGGCTTCGTATCCGACCACCTGGAGGTGCTCTGGGACCTGGACAACGAGGCCAAGGACAAGGCCGCAGAGCTGGGCATGGGCTTCGCCCGCGCGGCGACGGCCGGTCCGGACCCGCGGTTCGCGAAGCTGATCGTCGAACTCATCGCCGAGCACACCGACGGCGTCGAGCCGCGGAAGCTCTCCGCCATGCCAGCAGCAGGTTCCACCACCAACGGTGAACCCTGCGCCCCCGGTTGCTGACGGGCCGGTTCCGCGTGGGGACACCTGTTCCGCCTTGAGGGGGCGGTGAGGCCGAGAACATCACCCGGAGCGCGTCCTCGGCCCCGCCCAGTTGGTCATTCGGGACGCGCGACGGCTTGAAGGACCGGTTCTAACGCATGCCGTCGCCGCACCTGGCTGTCCAGGTGATTTGGCGAAAGGGGTCACGTTTCCCGGAACGGGTGGATCAGGACTTCTCCGCTCGGTCGGCGAGGATACGGACCATCTCGGCGACCGACGCCCGGCGGGCGGCGCGGACCGCGTCGAACAGCGGGCGCAGGGCCTCCGTGCGGCCGCGGATCGCCGAGGCGGACATGGCAGCGCCGGGCGCGTCCTCGGTGGCCACCCACAGGATCGCCTCGACCTCGGTGGCTCGCTGCAGGATCCGGAGGGTGCGCTGCGGCACGCCTTCCGGCCACGGCGGCGCAGGGCGGGACGCGACGGTTTTGCCGATCTCCTCCCGCACCCCGGGGCGGTGCTTGGCCACGCCGAGATCGATCAGCGCGCTGGCCGCTTCTCGCATCGCCGAGGCCATGCCGTGCTCGGCCTCGCCGATCGGCAAATGTTCGGTTGGCGGCAGATCGCCGATTTCGAACGCCGTCCAGCGCAGGACGCCCTCGGCGATGCGCTGCGGGACCAGCCCGATCCCGGCCTGCGGCAGCACGACGGCTTCGCCGACGCGCATCGCCAGCTTCGCGAACGGGCTCGAGCCGCCGAGGCCGCGGGCGTCGCCGGGCACCGGCAGCACTAGTTCGCTGTTCCCGGCCCCGGCTTTGCGCAGCGCTGCCAGCAGCAGCGCCGGACCGGCCGGGGTCTCCTGCGGGCCGGGAAGGTCCAGCCGCGCGGCCAGATCCGCGTCGGCGGCTTGCACCTCCTGCGACTCGGCCCAGGACTGCAGGGCATCGAGCACGTCGTCCGAAGCGGCTGCACCGTGCAGCCAGGCGGACGTCCAGACAACCATCGTGGCGCTTGGGCAAGGCACGTCGAAAGAGGGTACGGATCGGACCGCCGCCTTGTCGTCCGGGGGCGTTCCACTGTGATCTGTGCTTCGGCGGCGCGCCGCACACAAAGTTGTCCACGATCGGATTACCGTGACGCCTCGTGCGTTCGGTCAACTACGGCAAGGACATCCTCGCGGGCCCGCGACGGCGGAAGGTGCCCGAGATCCCCGCCGAACCCGGCCTGGTGGTCGAAGACCCGGCGAGCGGTTTCTGCGGCGCGGTGCTGAGGGTGGAGAAGGGCACCGTCGTGCTGGAGGACCGGCACGGCAAGCAGCGGCTGTTCCCGATGCGCCCGGCCGCGTTCCTGTTCGAGGGCAAGCCCGCGACGCTGGTGCCGGTGCGCGGCGCTGCCCAGGCGAAGCCGACGCGCTCGGCGTCCGGATCGGTGCGGGTCGAGGGCCTGCGGGCGCGCACCGCGCGGGGCAGCCGGATCTGGGTGGAGGGCCAGCACGACGCCGAGCTGGTCGAGCGCATCTGGGGGCACGACCTGCGGGTGGCGGGCGTGGTCGTGGAGCCGCTGCATGGCGTCGACGACCTGCCCGGGCTACTGGCGGAGTTCGCCCCCGAGCCGGGGCGGCGGGTCGGGGTGCTGGTGGACCACCTGGTGCCCGGCAGCAAGGAGTCCCGCCTCGTGGCGGGCATCGACGACCCGCACGTGCTGATCACCGGCCACCCGTTCGTCGACATCTGGGAGGCGGTCAAGCCGCAGGCACTGGGCATCGTGGGCTGGCCGCGGGTGCCGCGCGGGACGGACTGGAAGCAGGGGGTCTGCGCGGAGCTGGGCTGGCCCGAGCCGGCCGACGGCTGGCGGCGGGTCCTCTCGTCGGTGTCGAATTTCCGCGACGTGGAGACCCCGTTGCTGACCGCGGTCGAGCGGCTGATCGACTTCGTCACCGAGGACGGCTGAGGCCGACATCACGCGTTGATCACGCCCGGTGAATCGGCCAGCCGGGGCCTGTTCGCGTCTGCCACCATGGGAGACATGACACCCACGCTGCTGTGGCTCATCGCAGGGGTGCTGCTCGTTGGTGCCGAGGTGCTCTCCGGGGACTTCGTCCTGGTGATGCTGGGCGCCGCGGCTCTGGGCGCGGCGGGTGCTTCGGCGCTGGGCGCTCCGCTGCCGGCAGACGCCGTGGTGTTCGCGGTGCTGGGGCTGGGGCTGATCTTCCTGGCGCGACCGGCGCTGAAGCGACGGATGCACCACCCCGGTGAACTCAAGACCAATGTGGACGCGCTAGTCGGCAGGCATGCACTGGTGGAATCCACTGTGGATGCGCACGGCGGTCAGGTTCGCATCAACGGCGAGCTTTGGTCGGCTCGGGCGCTCGACGAAACCCAGGTTATCGAGGTCGGCCAGACGGTCACCGTCGTGGAGATCGCGGGCGCGACCGCCGTCGTGGGGACCGAGTTGTGAGGAGATGGATGTACGCATGACCGGACTGATCGTGCTAGTGGTCGTGGTGCTGCTGGTGCTGATCATCGCCGTGAAGTCGGTGATGGTGGTGCCGCAGGCCCAATCGGCGGTGATCGAACGGCTCGGGAAGTTCCGGTCGGTGGCCGAGCCCGGGCTGAACTTCCTGGTGCCGTTCTTCGACCGGGTGCGGGCCCGGATCGACCTGCGCGAGCAGGTCGTCTCGTTCCCGCCGCAGCCGGTGATCACCCAGGACAACCTGACGGTGTCCATAGACACGGTGGTGTACTTCCAGGTCACCGATTCGCGCTCTGCGGTGTACGAGATCTCCAACTACATCATCGCGGTGGAGCAGCTGACCACCACGACGCTGCGCAACGTGGTCGGCGCGATGAGCCTCGAGGAGACGCTGACCTCCCGCGACAAGATCAACACGCAGCTGCGCGGGGTGCTGGACCAGGAGACCGGTCGCTGGGGCATCCGGGTCGCGCGGGTCGAGCTCAAGGCCATCGATCCGCCGCCGTCCATCCAGGACTCGATGGAGAAGCAGATGCGCGCCGACCGGGAGAAGCGCGCGATGATCCTCAACGCCGAGGGCACCCGGGAATCGGCGATCAAGACCGCGGAGGGGCAGAAGCAGGCGGCGATCCTCGCGGCAGAGGGCCAGAAGCAGGCGGCGATCCTAACCGCCGAGGCCGACCGGCAGTCCAGCATCCTGCGGGCGCAGGGCGAGCGGGCCAGCCGGTACCTGCAGGCGCAGGGGCAGGCCAAGGCCATCGAGAAGGTCTTCGCGGCGGTCAAGCGCGGCAAGCCGACCCCGGAGCTGCTGGCCTACCAGTACCTGCAGACCCTGCCGCAGATGGCGCAGGGCGACGCGAACAAGGTCTGGGTGGTGCCCAGCGACTTCGGCAAGTCCCTGGAGGGCTTCGCGCGGATGCTCGGCGCGCCCGGCGAGGACGGCGTGTTCCGTTACGAGCCGCCGAAGGAGGAGCCGCCGACCGCCGCTCCGGAGGAGGAAGAGGAGTCGGTGAAGTCCTGGTTCGACACCTCGACGACCCCGGAGGTCGCGGAAGCGGTGCGGGCGGCTGAGGCGGTGGCGCGCAAGGAGGTGCCCAGCCCGGGCATTCCCCCCACCGCGCTGCCGGAGCCGCCGCAGCAGCAGGGCTGAGCGGAGTTCGTCCGAGGCTCGGCGGGACTGAACGTCCCGCCGAGCCTTTTCGTTGCCGCATCGAAGGGGTTCGGGGGGTCGGCTGCCCGCGTATGTCCCGAAGCTCCAGCTGTCGCCTTCCGGATCCCGGACAGAGAACTCCCGCGAGCCGTGATCCTGGTACACGAGTTCATGGACGATCTCGGCGGGTAGCCTGCCCCGACCCTGTCCGGCAGGTCGGACGTCCTTTCATGCCGACGACAGTGCGGTGCCGACCGTCAGAAGCTGAACGACCTCATGCGGGTATTAGGCCGATCTGATTGCCATTACCGGGGCATCGTCTGCGCGCTCGGCGTCGCGAAATGCGTACTCGCGACCTGGCATTCGAAGCTCGGACGAAGCGCAACCTGTCGCTGGCGCGACAGGTTGCGGAATGCATCGGCAGGGGCCCCGGGTCGGCCGCCGCTGCCCGCGGGGTTTCGATCGGGATCCGTGGGCGCTACCGCAGTTGGTCGCGGCGGCGGGTCAGGGCGGCGGCCTCGGCGGTGTTGCCGGCCAGTCCGATGGCTTTGGCGTAGGCCGCGCGCGACTCCTGGCTGCGGCCCAGCCGGCGCAGCAGGTCGGCGCGGGTCGCTTGGTAGGCGTGATAGCCCGCCAACCTCTCGTCGAGACGGTCCACGGCCACCAGCGCCACCTCCGGGCCGTCCAGCTCGGCAACCGCGATGGCCCGGTTGAGGGCCACGATCGGCGACGGGTCGATGCGGACGAGCTGGTCGTAGAGGGCGACGACCTGCGACCAGTCGGTGTCGCGGATGTCGCGGGCGGAGGTGTGCACGGCGTTGATCGCGGCGAGGATCTGGTAGCGACCAGGAGCCGCCCCGCCGGCGGCAGCGGCCAGGCGTTCGCGCACCAGTCGATGTCCCTCGGCGATCAGCGCCGCGTCCCAGACACCACGGTCCTGCTCGCCGAGCGGGACCAGTTCACCGTCGGCCGAGACCCGGGCGGTGCGGCGGGCCTCGGTGAGCAGCATCAGCGCGAGCAGCCCGGCCACCTCGCCGTCCGCCGGCAGCAGGGCACGGATCAGCCGGGTGAGCCGGATCGCCTCGGCGGTCAGGTCGTCCCGCACCGGATCGGTGTCCGGGCCGGTTGCCAGGTAGCCCTCGTTAAATACCAGGAACAGGACGGCCAGCACGCCGGACACGCGGGCCGGGAGATCCTCGCTGGACGGCACCCGATACGGGACGCGTGCCGCCTTGATCTTGGCCTTCGCGCGGGTGATCCGCTGTCCCATGGCACTCTCGGCGACCAGGAAGGCGCGGGCGATCTCGGGCACGGTCAGACCGCCGACCATGCGCAGCGTCAGAGCCACGCGGGCTTCCGTCGCCAGCGCCGGGTGGCAGCAGGTGAAGATCAGCCGGAGCCGGTCGTCGTCGATGGCGCCGGGAGGCTCGGGCGGGTCGTCGTCGTACACCATCTGAGCCTCCTTGTGCTTGTCGTCGCGCTTGTTCTCGCGCCGGATGCGGTCGATGGCCTTGCGGTTGGCGGTGGTGGTCAGCCAGGCGCCGGGGTTGGGCGGCACGCCGTCGGCCGGCCACCGCTCGACGGCGGTCGCGAACGCCTCGGCGGCCGCTTCCTCGGCGATGTCGAGATCGCCGAAACGCCTGGTCAGGGCAGCGATCACCCGGGCCCACTCCTCGTGGTGCACCCGGATGATCGCCTCCTCGACGTCGCTCACTGGAACGGCCGCACCTCGATCTTCCGATCGCAGACCTTCGACGCCTCGGTGGCGAGTTTGAGCGCCACATCCAGATCGGGGGCCTCCCACACCCAGACGCCGGCAAGGTACTCCTTCGACTCCACGAAAGGCCCGTCGCTGAACACCGCCTGCTCGCCCCGGTTGTCGATGACCGTGGCCGTGGTGGTGTCTGCGAGTCCGCCCGCGAAAACCCAGTAGCCCTCGGCGATCAGCCGTTCGTTGAACGCGCTGATGGCAGGCTGCCTGTCCGTGCTGCCGGGATTGCTCTTGTCATCGATCACGGAAACCAGGTACCGCATCTGAAGATCATCTCCTGTGGTGTGTCAAGACTGTGTGGTGTGCCGGTCAGGTGCGTCAGTTTCCTGCGTACTGCGGGCGCCCGGCTGGCCGGTAGGCCTGGACCGTCACGCCCTTCGAGTCCACTCGCGACTCGACCAGGTCGAGCGCGAGATCCGGGCCGGTCTCCGGGAACAACCGCGCGCCCTGGCCGAGAATCACCGGGACCACGATCAGAGTCATCTCGTCGACCAGATCGTTCGCCAGCAGCCACCGGGTCAGGGCGCCACTGCCGTGCACCTGCAGCTCACCCCCCGGCTTGGCCTTCAGGTCCGCGATGGCGGTCGCAAGATCGTCGGACAGGACGGTGGTGCCCGACCACGCCGGGTCAGTGAGTGTGGTCGATGCCACGTACTTGGGCCGTGTGTTCAAGGCCCGCATGACGGGCTCCCAGCCAGGGACATCCTGGACCGTCCAGGCTCCCCACGAGCCTGCGAACAGCTCGTAGGTCCGCCGGCCGAACAGGAACGAGTCGGCGCGCTGGTAGGTCTCGTTGATGAACGTCACGGTCTCGTGGTCGCCCTTCCCCCGGGCCCATCCGCCGCGCTCGAATCCGTTCCTGCGGTCCTCATCCGACGCGCCGCCGTTTCCTTGCATCACTCCATCGAGGGTGACCTGAGTCATGGTCGTCAGCTTCATGATCGCGGTTCCTTTACCTTGGCGCCGCCCCTTTGCGGGCGGCCTCACCCCTGCTACGAACACCTCCGCCCCGATCCGACACCGCCTCCCGGATTTCTTTCGGAGAACTTTCCGCCGACGCCGGTCGTCAGCGATCCGGCAGCACGGCAGTTTCGCGGCGACCGCGCTCCACTTCCTCAAGCGCGCCCAGTGCGGACAAGCTCTTGGACCAGATCGATCGCGAAGATCCGGACCAGTGGTGGCGGGCATCGAACGGCTCGGGCGCGAGGGCGACCAGCCCCCTGTCGTGTCACCGACGGCCCCCAAAAACCCCGCTTCCGCGCACGCATTGTCCACAACGGACACGATGATGATCATCATTCGTTGCGCTGACGAGCGACAACGAAGCCAAGCAATGGCCACCCGCACCGGACCCGACGCCGAGGGCCTGGCCGACCTCGCCCACCAGGTCGGCCAGTCGCGCCCCCGAACTGCGTCTCGGTCACGTCCCGAGGCTAGGCGGCAGGTCCAACACCAGCGGGGCGAATCCGGCGAAACTGCCGCAGCTCGTCAGTTTTGCAATCACGATTATTTCAGTGTTGATCGAAATTAAGTCCCCCCTCAGCGACGTCGCAAAGGCTTGAGGGGAGAGCCGAACAGCCTCAGAGGTCCGATTCCGGGTCGAGATAGGGGCCGCCGGCGACCCCGAAAGCGCGGACCGTGCCGAGCAGGTGCTTGCGCAGCCGGGCCTTGGCCAGCTCCGGGTCGCCGTCCCGGATCGCCGACGCGAGGTGTGCGTGCTGCTGGGTGATGCGAGGGCGCACGGCGTGGGTGCGGGCCGTGGCGGTGATCCGCATCTGCTTGTCGCGCAGGGCGTTGTAGAGGTCGGCGACCACCGGGTTTCCTGCCGCGGCCACCAGGGTCGCGTGGAATGCGCGGTCGGCCTCGTGCATCCCGGCGTCGCTGAGCTCGGCGGCATCGCACGCGGGGTGCGCGGCTAACTGCTCGCCGACGGCGGCCATCGCGTCCCGGCCCTGCATGGCGAGCTTGTCGATGGCGAAAGTCTCCAGCGCGAGCCGGGCTTCCACGACCGCCCGGGCCTCGGTGGGGGTCACCGGCACGACCAGCGCACCCCGCTTCGGGTAGAGCCGCAGGAACCCCTCGGTCTGCAGGCGCAGGAACGCCTCGCGCACCGGGGTGCGCGACATCTGCAGCGCGTTCGCCACCTCGCCCTCGGACAGCAGGTCGCCGTCGGGGTAGCTGCCGTCCAGCAGGCCGGCCTTGACGTGCTGATACGCGCGGTCCGCGGCGGGCGGCCCGGGTACGGCGGGAGTGGCGGAGGACACGGGGTCGCGTGGTGTTGCGCTCGACACGAGGTCATCCTACTTCCGCGCATCTTGTATCTATGGTGAATACAAGATTCTCCAAGACCGTCATGACCGCGTCACTCATCGGGGAGAAGGGCGATCGCCCCAGATCGTCGAAGGTGGCGTGGCTGGTGTGGCGAGTCGGCGCGCTCTGCTATTGCGCGGCGCTTTTCCACCCGCCAGCCTCGGCGTGGCGGCACCGGAGGCGCTGCGGCGCTTCGACACCGGCCCGGCGGTCCTGGCGCTGTTCTCCGCGCTGCAGCTGGGTGTCTAATTGGTCCTGCAGGTGCCGTCGGGGCTGCTGGCCGACCGAACCGGTGGCGCTACACCCTGGGGTTGTCCACGGCTGTGGTGCTGGTGTGGGCGGTACTGGTCCTCTGGCCGGGGACGTTGCCGATGCCGCTGCTGGTGGTGGCGCTGGTGTTCATCGGCGCTGGCGGTGGCGGGGCCATGCTGGCCTTCGACGGGGCGCGGATGGCCAACGCGGCGCACCGCTGCGGAACCGCCTCGGGTGTGGTGAACATGGGCGGATTCAGCGCGGCGGTGCTTCCAGCTGCTGGTCGTCGCGGTGCTGCAGTGGCTGCGGCGGCCGAAGACGAGCTGCCCCGGCGAGCCGCCTTCACACGCTCGGCCGTGGGGATAGGGTCGGTTGGCGGACGTAGCACCTGGTCGGCCAACGGCGGTCGGCCCGGCGATGGAGGCCTGTCTTTTGACCACGGTGTTGGAACTACACAACTTCGTCGACGGCGAGCCCGCCGACACCCTGGCCGGCGAGACGCTACCGCTGGTGGATCCGAGTACCGGCGAGGAGTACGGCACCGCTCCGCTGACGCGCTGGATGGACGTCGACGCGGTGATGGCGGTGGCCGCGTCGGCGTTCGAATCCTGGTCGCAGACGACGCCCCGGCAGCGGCAGCAGGTGCTGCTGGACGTCGCCGACGCCGTCGAGGAGAGGGCCGATGAGCTGGTGGTGGCAGAGTGCCGCAACACCGGCAAGCCCTGGTCGGTGGTGCGCGACGACGAGCTGCCGACGGCGGTGGACCTGATCCGCTTCTACGCCGGGGCGGCGCGGGTCCAGGAGGACGGGGCCGGCGGCGAATACCGGCCGGGGCACACGTCGTTCTCGCGGCGCGAACCGATCGGGGTGTGCGCGCAGGTCACGTCGTGGACGCATCCGCTGCTGCTGGCCGCGGCGAAGTTCGCGCCGGCTCTGGCTGCGGGCAACACGGTGGTGATCAAGCCCGCGGAGACGACGCCGGTGAGCACCGCGCTGCTGGTGCAGATCGCGGGCCAGTTCTTGCCCGCGGGCGCGTTGAACCTGATTTGCGGGGATCGCGACAGCGGCCGGGCGATGGTGGCGCATGAAGTGCCCGGGATGTTCTCGATCACCGGCACGGTCCGGTCCGGGATGGAGGTCGCGGGTTCCGTGGCCGCCGACCTCAAGCGGGCGCACCTGCAACTCGGCGGCAAGGCCCCGGCGGTGGTGTTCGACGACGCGGACGTGCCGCGGGCGGCCCGGCGGATCGCGGCTGCGGCGTTCGGCAACGCGGGGCAGAGCTGCACGGCGGCAAGCCGTGTGCTGGCGGGTCCGGCGGTGTTCGACGAGCTCGTGGTGGCGTTGGCCGAGTGGGCCGAGGCGATGCGTCCGGGGCCGCCGCAGGATCTGGACGCGGCGTTCGGGCCGTTGAACAGCCTGGGGCAGCTGGAGATCGTGCAGGCGCATCTGGAGCGGTTGCCGGAGCACGCGCGGATCGTCGTCGGTGGGCGGCGCAAGGGGGAGCGGGGCTTCTTCTACGAGGCGACGGTGGTCGCCGGTGTGGAGCAGGACGACGAGCTGGTGCAGAACGAGGTGCTCGGGCCGGTGCTGACGGTGCAGCGCTTCGACAGCGAGCAGGGGGCTGTCGAGCTGGCCAACGGCGTGCGTTACGGGCTGGTGTCGAGCATCTGGACGCGCGACCACGCGCGGGCGATGCGGGTGTCGCGGCGGTTGCAGGCCGGCACGGTGTGGATCAACACGCACCACCCGTTCACGGCGGAGATGCCGCACAGCGGGTTCAAGCATTCGGCGTCTGCTCGCGACTTCGGCCGCTACGGCCTGGAGGAGTACAGCCGGATCAAGCACGTGATGTCGGCCTGGGACGAGGAATAGCGGTCCTTACCCGGCGGGGCTCGCCTCAGGCGTGCGCATGGCGGTGGCCAGCAGGGCCGCGGCGGAGCCGGTGAGCTGGAGGCCGCAGCGCCAGACCGCGTGCAGGGGGCGGTGCAGGTCGAGCGCTGCGACGGGGACATCGACGAGGCGTTTCTCGGCGAGGTCGGTGGCGACCGCGAGGACGCTGAGGACTGCGGGCCCGGCGCCGGCGACGACGGCGTTGCGGGCAGCTGTGGTGGAGCGAAGCTCCAGCAGCGGGGTGACCGGGTCGGCACCGACTCCGGCGAGCGCGCGGTAGAGGGTTTCGCGGGTGCCGGAGCCGTGTTCGCGCACGATCAGCGGGGTCGCGGCGAGTTCGGTGGCGGTCAGCGGACGGCGCAGCCGGGCCCACGGGTGCTCTGGCGGCGCGACGACGACCATGCGGTCGCGGGTCACGAACCGCACCGAGACGCCTTCGGGCGGGACCGGGGTTTCGATGAAGCCGAGGTCGGCGTGTCCGTGGCGGACGGCTTCGGCCACGGATAAGGAGTTGGCCACGTCGAGCTCCAGGTGCACGTCGGGCAGCGTGCGGCGCAGCTGGCTGATCCAGCGGGGAACGAGGTATTCGGCGACGGTCATGCTGGCGGCGACGCGGAGCTTGGCCTCGTGCTGGGCACGCAGCGCGCGCACGCCGTTCATCAGGCCGTCGACGTGCGCCAGGACCTGCTTGGCCCAGTCGCAGACCATGACCCCGGCAGGGGTGAGCGTGCAGCCCTGGCGGGTGCGTTCCACCAGCGGTAGGGCGAGTTGGCGCTCCAGCCGGCTGAGGCGCTTGCTCGCCGAGGGCTGGCTGACCCGCAGCTCGGCCGCTGCGGCTCCGATGCTGCCGAGCTCGCCGACGAGGACCAGGAGCCGGAGCGATTCGGGGTCGGGCGGGGTCATGCGCTCAGGATAGGTCAGCAGCCGGTGTGAATCCGCTGCTTGCCGCCTGTTTCGCTGGTCGGGCATGCACTTTGGCTATGACCTCCTGTGCAGATCATGGCTACTGCGCGGGCGGCGTCGTGGCGAGCCTGAACGGGTGACGAAAACCTTCAGCTCGCAGCAGTCAGGTGCAGGCATTGCGGTGTTGTGGCCGGGTCTCGCGGTCACCGCCGTGGCGATCGCGGTGTCCATGGCGATCTGTGGGCGGTTTCCGGCGGTGAGCGCGTTGACCGTCGCGGTGGTCGTGGGCATCGTGGCCGGCAACGTGCCGGGTTTTCCGGCGTCGGCGCGGCCGGGCATCGCGTGGTCGACGAAGAAGTTGCTGCGCGTCGGGGTGGTGCTGCTGGGTTTGCAGCTGTCGGTGACGCAGGTGCTGGGGCTCGGTGCGGGCACTGTGGTGGCTGTGCTGCTGATTGTGGCCCTGACCTTCGTGGGGACGTTGCTGATCGGTCGGTTGATGGGGGTTCCGCGCGGGTTGTCGATGCTGGTGGCGACGGGTTTCTCGATCTGCGGTGCGTCGGCGGTGGCGGCGATGGAGAGCGTGGTCGAGCGCGATGACGAGGACGTGGCCACGAGCGTGGCGATGGTGACGGTTTTCGGGACCATCTCGATGCTTGTGTTGCCCGCGGTGGCCGTTGGGTATGGGTTGTCGGGCGATGAGATCGGCCGTGTCGCCGGCGGCAGCGTGCATGAGGTGGCGCAGGTGGTGGCCGCCGCGTCGCCGGCCGGCGCGGCCGCGGTGGCGGTCGCAGTGGTCATTAAGCTCAGCCGGGTTGTCCTGCTTGCGCCGATGGTGATTGCGGTCAGCGTGGTGGAGCGCCGCCGCAGCGCCGCCGACAGTGGCAAGCGGCCACCGATCATGCCGCTGTTCGTGCTCGGATTCCTGGTCGCGGTGGCGGTTCGCAGCGGGGGTGTGCTGCCGGAGGCCGTGCTGGACGGCGCGAAGCAGCTGACCACCCTGCTGCTGACGGGTGCGCTGTTCGCGCTGGGGTTCGGGGTGCGGATCAAGGCGCTGCTGCGAAACGGCGCCAAGGCTTTCGCGCTCGGCGTCTGCTCCACGATTCTGGTGACGGGCCTCGGCTTCGCCACCATGCTCACCCTGGCGTGAAGTCGCTCCGATCAGGAGGTTCTGGGGCGCTGCCAGGGGTGTGCCCGCTCGTAGGTGCGGGCCGCGCGGAGGACCTTCGCGTCGCCGTGGCGGGGGCCGACGATCTGCAGGCCGATCGGCAACCCGTCAGCGGTAAGTCCACAGGGGATGCTCGCGGCGGGCTGCTGGGTCATGTTGAATGGGTAGGTGAACGGGGTCCAGCTCGTCCAGCGCGGGCTGGGGGAACCGGCCGGGACCTCCGGGCCTGCTACGAACGCCGGGATCGGCACGGTCGGGGTGAGTAGCAGGTCGTAGGTCTGGTGGAACGCTCCCATGCGCTGTCCCATGAGCATCCGCGTGTTGGTCGCCTCCAGGTAGTCCTGGGCGGAGTAGGTCAGCCCCAGCCGGCAGATCTCGTGCAGGCCCGGGTCCAGCAGCTCCCGCTGCTCGGCGGTGAGGTGCTCGACGGACTTCGCGGCACCGGCGAACCACAGCACGTGGAAGTCCTCTACCGGATCGGTGATGCCGGGATCGACCTCCTCGACGACGGCCCCGAGCTCCTCGAAGGCCCGGGCGGCCGCGGTGACCGCGCGCGACACCTCGGGATCGACGAAGGTGCCGAAGCCGAGGTCGAGGCTGACGGCGATGCGCAGGCCCCACACTCCGGAGTCGAGCCGGTCCACGAAGGACCCGCTCGGCGGTTCCAGCGCGGACCAGTCCCGGCTGTCCGGTTCGGACAGCACGTCGAGCATCAGCGCGGTCTCGGTGACCGTGGCGGTCATCGGCCCGGCGTGGGCCAGGGTGCCGTAGGGGCTGGCGGGGTAGTGCGGGATCCGGCCGTAGGTCGCCTTGAGCGCGACGATGCCGCAGAACGCAGCAGGGATGCGCACCGAGCCGCCGCCGTCGGTGCCGATGGCCAGGGGGGCCATGCCCAGCGCTACGGCCGCAGCTGCACCACCGCTGGACCCGCCGGCGGTGCGAGTCGGGTCCCACGGGTTGCGGGTGATGCCGTGCAGCGGGCTGTCGGTGACGCCCTTCCACGCCAGCTCCGGTGTGGTGGTCTTGCCGATGAACACCGCGTTGTGCTCCCGCAACCGTGCCACCGCTGGAGCGTCGACGGTCCACTGCTGGTGTGGGTCGATGGTTCGGGAGCCGCGCAGCGTCGGCCAGTCCTTGGTCAGGAAGATGTCCTTGATTGAGGTCGGCACGCCGTCCAGCCGTCCGGCGGGTTCGCCGCGCTGCCAGCGTTGTTCGGATGCCCTGGCCTGCTCCAACGCGCGATCGGCGTCGACCAGGCAGTAGGCGTTGACCGCTTCGTTCGCGTCCGCGATGCGGCGCAGCGCCGCTTCGGTCGCCTCCACCGGGGACAGCTCGCCGGCGGCGTAGCCGGCGAGGAGTTCGGTGGCGGTGAGGTCGGCTGCCGTTCGGGCGGCCGGCTGGGTGTTGCCCATCAGTGCTCCGTTCCGCTGACGTAACCCCGGTGTTTGTCGACCACGTTGCGCAGCTGCGTGCCGTCGGTGTAGCTGCGCAGGTTGGCGAGGAAGAGGTTGACGAGTTCGTCGACCCAGCCGGCGGTGTCGCCGGACATGTGCGGGGAGACGAGCACGTTGGGCAGCTCCCACAGCGGCGAGGTCCCCGGCAGCGGCTCGGTCTCAAACACGTCCAGCGCCGCACCGGCCAGCTTCCCGGCGCGCAGGGCGGCGATCAGGTCGGTCTCGACGACGAGTTCGCCGCGGCCGACGTTGATCAGCCTCGCGCCTGGGCGGCAGTGGGCGAGGACCTCGGCGTCGACGAGCCCCTTGGTTTGCTCGGTCAGCGGGGCGGCGAGCACGACGTAGTCGAAGGCGCCGATGACGTGGGCGAGGTCGCTGGAGGCGTGCACGTCGCCGAAGTCCGGGTCGCCGCTGCGTCCGACGCGCCCCGCACCGGACACGGACAGCCCCGCGGTGGTGAGCTGGCGGGCGATGGCCCGGCCGATCGGGCCGGTGCCCACGACCAGCGCGTTCTTGTCTTCGATGCGTTCGGTCACGCGGTGCCGCCACTGCTTGCGGTCTTGCAGCCGCAGGGTGGTGTGCAGGTCCTTGGCGAAGGTGAGCACGGCGCCGAGCACGTATTCGGCCATCGGCCGGTCGAAGACGCCGCGGGAGTTGGTCAGCAGCACCTCGGAGTCGCGCAGGGCGGGGAACAGCAGGTGGTCGATCCCGGCGCTGGCCGCGTGCAACCAGCGCAGCGCGTCGGCGTGCGGCCATGCCGAGGTGATCGCGTCGGAGCGGAAGTCCCAGACGAACAGCACGTCGGCACCGGGCAGCGCGGTGGCTAGCTCGTCGGCGTCGGCGTAGCGGAGCTCGGCGTAATCCTGGATGCGGGCGATCTCCGCGGGCGGGTTCCCGTCGTGCAGGACGACGACGGTGGGGGTGCGGCTGATCATGACCTGACCTTAGGGGCTGTTGCGTGCGGGGCCGGGCAGCAGTGATCGTCGGGCGCGCCGGTTAAGAGTTTGTTTCCCCAGCGCTGGACGGGAAAACGCGTTCGGCTTGGGGCATTGACACGCTAAGAAGCGTTCGTACGATTGTCAACAATCCACGGGTACCCTCGGCCGACGAGGCGAATCCCGACCTCGCCGGCCGGGCCGGGGTGGAGGCCGGGACCGGAGGAGAAGAGTCAACGTCCCCACTCCTGCGAACGGAAGATCACGATGCCCAGGTACCTGTCGATCGCCCTGGAAAAGCGCGGTGTGTCGTGTGTGGCGGAACTGCTCGACAAGGACGCCCCCCGCACCTGCGAAGCCGTGTGGCAGGCGCTGCCCCAGGTCGGGCCGGTGCACCACGCCAAGTACGCGCGCAACGAGATCTATACGATGGTGCCTCGGTTCGCGGCTGAGGAACCAGGTCAGGAGAACCCGACGGTCACTCCGATCCCCGGCGACGTCGTGTACTTCTCCTTCCCGGGCGGCATGCTCGACCGCCAGTTCAAGGAGGAGAAGAACATCCACGAACTGCCTGGCGTGATCGACCTGGCGATCTTCTACGGGCGCAACAATTTGTTGCTCAACGGCGACGTGGGCTGGGTGCCGGGCAACGTCTACGCCACCATCGTCGAGGGGTTGGACCGGATGGCCGAGGCGTGCAACGACGTGTGGCGCTCCGGCAGCGTCGGCGAAACCCTCCGCTACGACCGTTACCAGGGTTGACGGGGGTGCACATGCCGCCTGACTTCCTCGGGGCGGTATCGGGCCCGGAGCCGCAACGCGGCGTGGGAGTGATCGCCCCGTTCGACCTGGCGCTGGACCGCGAATTGTGGCGGTGGACCCCAGCGGGCGTCTCGCTGTACCTGACGCGCACGGCGTTCGTACCGGTGCCGGTGACCGTCGAGCAGGCCAGTCTGGTCAGCGACGAGGCGGCGGTGCACGGCGCGACCCGCGACCTGCTGGTTCCGGAGCCGGAGGTGGTCGCCTACGCGTGCACCTCCGGCAGTTTCGTCAACGGGGCCACCGGCGAGCGGGCGCTGGTCGAGGTGATGCTGCAGGCGGGTGCGCCCGCCGCGGTCACCGCCTCCGGCGCGCTGGTGCGGGCCCTGCAGATGCTGGGCATCGGCCGGATTTCGATCGCCACGCCGTACGTGGAGAGCGTGACCGAGCGGTTGCACGGCTTCCTCGACGAGCACGGGGTCGAGGTGGTCACGAGCGTCGGCCTGGGTCTGCTCGGGCAGATCTGGAAGGTCAACTACCGGCAGGTGGTGGACATCGTCCGCTCGGCGGACCGGCCGGAGGCCGAGGCGATGTTCATCAGCTGCACCAACCTGCCGACCTACGACATCATCGGGCCGCTGGAGCAGGAGCTGGGCAAGCCGGTGTTGACGGCCAACCAGGTCACGATCTGGGCTGCGCTGCGCGAGATGGGCCTGCAGGCGATGGCCCCGGAACAGCGGTTGATGCAGATGGTGGACGCCCCGGCCGCGTGACGATCGCATCAAGATTGAGTTAGCCGTGGCGACTCGTGCGGTAACATTGTCAACAATCGACCGGTCGTCCGGTGTTGGCGTCCGGAACCGCCGCGGTGGTGTCGGAAACCGATGTAAGGACGGAGCTCCCGGTGTCGTACACCGCAGGAATTCTCTACCCCGGCTACAGCGCCGAAGACGACTACCCCACCCTCGAACGACTGCTCGGCGACGGTATCCGCCTGCCGCTGGCGCACACCCTGATGCGCGAGGACGCGCACCGCGTCGACGCGCTGCTGGACATCGGCTCGGACGACGTGCTCGCCGACGGTGCCCGGCAGTTGCTGGAGCACCGCGTGCAGTCGGTGATCTGGGCGTGCACCAGCGGCAGCTTCGTCTTCGGCTGGCAGGGTGCTCGTGAGCAGGTGGAGAAGTTGCAGGCGGTCACCGGCCTGCCGACCTCCAGCACATCGTTCGCGTTCGTGAACGCCGCGGCGGGCCTGGGGCTGCGGCGGGTGGCGGTCGCCGCGACCTACCCGGACGACGTGGCGGCGAAGTTCGTGGAGTTCCTGCAGGCCGCCGGCCTGGAAGTGGTGCGGTTGTCCAGCCGGGGCATCATCACCGCCGCCGAGGTCGGCACACTCGAGCGCGGCGAGGTGCTGGATTTCGCCGCGGCCAACGACGACGACCGGGCCGATGCGCTGCTGATGCCGGACACCGCGCTGCACACCGCGGCGTGGCTGAGCGACCTGGAGGACCGGCTGGGCAAGCCGGTGCTCACGGCCAACCAGGTCAGCGCCTGGGAAGCGCTGAGGCTAGCCGGTGATCGCGCGGTGCACGACGGATTGGGAACGCTGTTCCGCGAGGGAACAGGAGGGGAGCGCAATGCCTCCCCGGAATGAGGAGATGGTGTCAGGTGCTCGGGACCGACGAGCAGAACCCGCAGCCGGGTGAATTAGAGCCGGTGCGGCGCAAGTCGACCGCGGCGATCGTGGCCGACCAGCTGCGGGCGGCGATCATGTACGGGTCGCTGCCACCTGGTAATCAGCTTGGCGAAGCCGAGCTCGCCGCCCGGTTGGGCGTCAGCCGCGGGCCGCTGCGGGAGGCCATGCAGAGGCTGGTCGCCGAAGGGCTGCTGCGCAGCGAACCGCACCGCGGGCTGTTCGTGATGACGTTGGACGCCGAGGACGTCCACGACATCTACCTGGCCCGCCTGGCGGTGGAGCGCGCCGCGTGCGAGCAGATCGTGCGACACCACCGGGTGGAGGCGGTGGCGGAGCTGACCGCCGCGCACAGCCGGATGGTCGCGGCAGCCGGGAAGGGCGATTCGATCGAGCTGGCCGACGCCGACCAGGAGTTCCACGAGACGCTGGTGCGGGTGTCGGGCAGCCCCCGGCTGCAGCGGATGGCGCAGACGCTGCTGGTGGAGAAGCGGATGTGCCTGACCGCTCTGCAGGACAAGTACCACGCGGACGTGCAGGCGCTGGTCGATGAGCACAAGGGCCTCGTCGACGCGATCGAGGCCGGCGACGAGCAGTTGCTGCTGGGGCGGCTGACGGAACACATGAACGACGCCCTGGACCGCCTCAACGGCTCCATGGCGAGCTGACGCCCGAGAAAGGGGGCGGGCTCCCTCCACCGCGGAGGGAGCCCGCCCCCTTCGTGCGAACTTCTCAGAGGCCGCCGACGGCGACGTACTTCGTCTCGAGGAACTCGTCGATGCCGAACTTGCCGCCTTCGCGGCCGAGGCCGGAGTGCTTCACCCCGCCGAACGGCGCCGCCGGGTTGGACACGATCCCCTGGTTGAGCCCGACCATGCCGCTCTCCAGCGCCTCGGACACCCGCAGGCCACGCTGCAGATCCCGGGTGTAGAGATAGCTGACCAAGCCGTACTCGGTGTCGTTGGCCTGGGCGATGACCGCCTGCTCGTCGGTGAAGGTGGTGATCGGGGCGACCGGCCCGAAGATCTCCTCCCGCCCCATCCGGGCCTCCAGCGGCACGTTGGTCAGCACGGTCGGCTGGTAGAAGTACCCGTCACCGTCGCGGGCGCCGCCGCCGGTGACGACCTCCGCGCCGAGCCGCACGGCGTCGGCGACCAGGTCGGTGACCTTGCCTAGCTGGGCGTCGTCGATCAGCGGCCCCACCTGGATCTCGTCGGTGACGCCGCGGCCCACCCGCAGGCCGCTCATCCGCTCGGCCAGCCGCCGGGAGAATTCCGCGGCGACGTCGGCGTGCACGTAGAACCGGTTGGCCGCCGTGCAAGCCTCGCCGATGTTGCGCATCTTGGCCAGCATCGCGCCGTCAACCGCGGCGTCCAGGTCGGCGTCGTCGAACACGATGAACGGCGCGTTGCCGCCCAGCTCCAGCGACACCTTGAGCACCTGGTCGGCGGACTGCTCGATGAGCTTGCGGCCCACCGCGGTGGAACCGGTGAACGACAGCTTGCGGGCGCGGCCGTCGCGGATCATCGGTTCCATCAGCTCGCCGGCGTGGCGCGAGGTCACCACGTTGAGGACGCCGTCCGGCAGCCCGGCTTCGACGAGGATCTCGGCCAGAGCCAGCATCGACAGCGGCGTCTGGTGCGCCGGCTTGATCACCGAGGTGCAGCCTGCGGCGATGGCCGGGCCGATCTTGCGGGTGCCCATCGCCATCGGGAAGTTCCACGGGGTGATCAGCAGCGCCGGTCCGACCGGCTGGCGCATCACCAGGAACCGGCCGCTGCCGTTGGGCGCCACCGCGTAGTCGCCGCCGATGCGCACGGCTTCTTCGGAGAACCAGCGGAAAAATTCAGCCGCGTAGGTGACCTCGGCGCGCGACTCGGCCAGCGGTTTGCCCATCTCCAGCGTCATCAGCAGCGCGAGGTCCTCGTGCCGCTGCATGATCAGATCGAAGCCGCGCCGCAGGATCTCGCCGCGCTCGCGCGGCGGGTGCTTGGCCCACTGGGGCTGGGCGTCGGCCGCGGCCGCCAGCGCGGCCAGCCCGTCGTGCGGGGAGGCGTCGGCGACCGAGCACAGCGCCCGGCCGGTGGAGGGGTCTTCGACCTCGTAGCTGCGGTCCCCGTCGGCGTTGCGCCATTTGCCGCCGATGAGCAGTTGCTTCGGCGCGGCGTCGACGACGACTGCCTCTCGGGGGTGCTGTTCGGTTGAGGTTGTCATGGCAACGGCGAACCCTTCTGCCTCGGTGGTGGACAGCGACGCTCGGTGATGGTTGCATGTCAGCGGAGATTGTCAACAATCCTACATTTTGCACGCTTCGAAGCTTGGAGTCGATCATGGCTGAGCTCTCGCCGGTGCTGAAGCAGGCCACGCCGGTCCTAGCCGCCCGCGGGGAAGGCGTCTACCTCTACGACGAGCAGGATCGCCGATACCTGGACTTCACCGCCGGGATCGGTGTCACCAGCACGGGCCACTGCCACCCGCGCGTGGTCGAGGCGGCCCAGCGCCAGGTGGGTACCCTCATCCACGGCCAGTACACGACCGTCATGCACCGGCCGCTACTGCGGCTGACCGAACGACTCGGCGAGGTACTGCCGACCGGCCTGGACCGGCTGTTCTACGTCAACTCCGGCAGCGAAGCGGTCGAGGCGGCGGTGCGGCTGGCCCGCCAGGCCACCGGGCGGCAGAACATCGTGGCCTTCCAGGGTGGCTTCCACGGTCGCACGATGGGCGCGGGCGCGCTGACCAGCTCCGGGGTCAAAGTGCGGGCCGGGATCGGCCCGATGATGCCCGGCGTGGTGTTCACCCCGTTCCCGGAGGCTTACCGTCACCGCACCAGCGAGGCCGAGGCGGTGCGCTACGCGCTGGCCGAGTTCGACCAGTTGCTGGTCACCGTCAGCTCGCCGCGTGACACCGCCGCGATCATCATCGAACCGGTGCTCGGCGAGGGCGGCTACATCCCCGCACCGCCGGCGTTGCTCGCTGGCCTGCGGGAACGCGCCGACCGGCACGGAATCCTGCTCATCGTCGACGAGGTGCAGACCGGTGTCGGTCGAACCGGCCGATTCTGGGGCCACGACCACGCCGGGATCCGGCCCGACATCCTGATCACCGCCAAGGGGCTGGCCAGCGGTTTCCCGCTGTCGGCCATCGCCGCGCCGGAGGAACTGATGAGCCAGGCATGGCCGGGCTCGCAGGGCGGCACATACGGAGGCAACGCGGTGGCCGCCGCGGCGGCGCTGGCCACCCTCGACGTGGTTCGCGACGAGCACCTCGTCGAAAACGCCGCCGAGCAGGGCGCCCGGCTACAGGAGGGCCTGCGCAAGGTCGCCGCCGAGCACCCAGTGATCGGCGACGTGCGCGGGCTGGGCTTGATGGTCGGCAACGAGTTCAGCACGCCCGATGGCACGCCGGACACCGCGACGGCCACCCGGGCACACCAGGCCGCCGCCGAGCGCGGGCTGCTGCTGCTGACCTGCGGCCCGCACGGCAACGTGGTGCGGATGATCCCGCCGTTGATCGTCACCGCAGAGCAGGTCGACGACGCGGTCGGGCTGTGGGCGGAGGCGGTGCGGGACGCCGTCAACGCCTGACGACCTCGGCTGGTGGCGGGTGTGAGCTTGCGCTCGCGCCCGCCACCAGCAAAAACGGGTGGTTGTCGATCACTGCTCGGTAGGGGTGGGTGCTTCCGGCACAGCCGTCTGGAATGCTTCACGCCAAACCCGGAGCGTGCGGGGCGCGCCGGATCGAACCGACGCAGGTGTGCGCATGAGCGACTGGTCGGCGGGGCAACCGCCGAGGAGCCGGAGACCGCAAGGCGGCGGCGAGAGGTACGACTACTACCGAGAGGCCCCAGACGGGCCGCAGCCAGGACGGCGACCACCGCCACCACCGCCTCCGTACCGCGGCCCCCGGCGGCCGGTGGACGAGCCACCGCCGCTGCCGCCACGCCGCAAGAAGAAGCGGTGGGGCCGGCGCATCGGCATCACGCTGGTCGTGCTGGTCCTGCTCCTGGCCGGGTTGGTGATCTACTTCGACAGCATGCTGCAGCGTACCGACGCGCTGGGCTTCGGCGGGCAGGCCCCGGACTCGGCGGGCACCAACTGGCTGCTGGTCGGCTCCGACAGCCGCGATGGCCTCGACGAGGCGCAGCGGGAACAACTGTCGGCCGGTGACGCCGCCGGACGCCGCACCGACACCGTGATGCTGGTGCACATCCCCAGCGGCGGCGGCCAGCCGGCGCTGATCAGCCTGCCCCGCGACTCGTACGTCGCGATCCCGGGGCACGGCAAGACGAAGCTCAACGCGGCGTTCTCCTTCGGTGGACCCCAGTTGCTGGCGCAGACCGTCGAACAGGCAACTGGCGTGCACATTGACCACTACGCGGAGATCGGTTTCGGCGGGTTCTCGGACCTGGTCGACGCCGTCGGCGGCGTCGACATCTGCCTGGACCAGCCGATGGACGACGAGATGGCCAACGCGCACCTGCAGGCCGGTTGCCAGGAGCTCGACGGGCCGCAGGCCCTGGGCTTCGTGCGGGCCCGCTACTCGCTCAAGGGCGGTGACCTGGAGCGTGCGGAGAACCAGCGCAAGCTGCTGGCCGCGCTGGTCGACAAGGCCACCAGCCCGGCAACGCTGCTCAACCCGTTCCGGCTGTTCCCGCTGGCCTCCGGGGCCAGCAAGACGTTCCTGGTCAACGACGGCGACCACCTGTGGCACCTGGCGTCGCTGGCGCTGGCGATGGGCGACATCAGCAGCGGTCAGGGCGTCACCACCAGCGCGCCGTTCGGCCGCTTCGGCAAGGACTCCGACGGCGGCTCGGTGATCATCTGGGACTCCGACGGCGCCAAGCGGATGTTCGAGGCGATCGCCAATGACCAACCCATCCCGCCGGACCTGGTGGCGAAGTAGATCGCGAACGATGCGGGCCGCCCCGGAAGATTCCGGAGCGGCCCGCATCGCCGTTGGGAGGGACGGTCTCAGGAGGTGAATCGCTTGAGCTGCTTGTTGCTGCCGTTGAAGACGTCCTGCCCACCAGGGAACGAGCCCTTGTCGCTGTTCTGCCAGATCGTCTGGTAGTCCCAGCCGGCCGGCAGCGGGCCCGTATTGGGGGCGTAGCGGGCTATCCACAACGGATTGTTCGGCGCGAAGTCCGGATTGGACGCCGTGCAGCGGTTCCACCAGTTGGTGGTGGTGTAGATGATCGGGAAGCGCCCGGTCCGGGCGTGGTACGTGTTGCTGAAGTCGGCTATCCACCACGACATCGCGGCCGGGTCCAGGCCGTAGCAGGCCTCCCCGTAGGGGTTGTACTCGATGTCCAGCGCCCCCGGCAGGGTGCGCCCATCATGCCTCCAGGCCCCGCCGTTGTCGACGAAGAAGTTGGCCTGGTCCGCTCCGTTGGAGCGGTCCGGCAGGCCGAAGTGGTAGGAGCCGCGGATCATGCCGACGGCGTGCGATCCGTCGTACTGCTGTCCGAAGCGGTCGTTGCGGAACTCGGTGCCCTCGGTGGCCTTGACGTAGGCGAACCTGGCGCCGTCGGCCCAGGCCTTCGGCCAGTCGACATCGCCCTGATGACCGCTGACGTCCATTCCGGACACCGCGCCTGCGGGGCGGTAGCGCGGCTGCGCGTCGCGCGAGCCTTCGACGCTGTAGCCCGCCCAAGCCCCGTTGGGGTCGTTGGGGTTGAGCCGCGGGGCCGTGGGCGCCGGGTCGGCGTGGGCGATGCCGCCGGCCAGGCCCGCCGCGGCGATCACAGCCGCGAGCAGCGCGGAAGTCCTACGTGGACGGCGGGAACCGCTGCGGCCCAGACCTTGCCGGTGACTGCTGTCGACCGGACCGCCGAATCTGCGAAGCACTACACTCGCCTCCTCACCAACACAGGCAGCGTCGTCGAGTGGAACCGGCCGTTCGGGGTGTCGGACCGGGTGGTGCTCTGGATCTTGCGCGTTCGGAGGATAACCCGGCATGTGGGAGCGCGCCGGGTTCCGACGCGCCGATTCGCCGGTTTTGCCCCGAGTGGACACTCGGCCGTCCACTGTGGTGTCGGCGGCCTCGAGCCTCGCGGTCGATCTGGAGTGACCTACGTCTCCCGATTGGAGAATCGGCGGCCGGTCAGGTAGGTCTCGGGCATGGCACAGCGAACGGGCGGTCCCGGAGCGGGGCGATACAGGGATCGGCGGCCGAGCGATCGCGGGCGTGACGACCGGCCACGCGGCGACCGTGGCGGCGAGCAGGCGCTGCGGCAGGAACTGCGCGCCATGCACGGCGCCAGCTACGGCCGCTACAAGTCGTTGAGCGGCCGCTGGTCATTCGGCGGGTTCATCTTGGAGGTCCAGCGGGTGCAGCCGGACCCGTACGCGCCGGCCAGCCGCTGCGAGGTCCGGGTGGATCCGGTGGTCGCGGGCTTCCCAGCGGAGTTGTGGTCCACGCCGGTGCGGGCGCGCGCGCTGGCCGGTTACCTGGTGCGAGCGGCGCACCGCAGGCTCCGCGACAGCCGGTTGCGGGTGGACGCCGGTCGGCAGCAGGTGCTGGACCGAAGTGCCTGCCAGATCGCGGGCGGGGCGGTGGTGCTCCGGCTGGGCATCGACCTGCCGGGGCGGGGCCGGACGATCGATGGCAGGCAGGCGGAGCAGGCGTTGTGCGACGAGCTGCCCGACGTGGTGGAGGCGGCGCTTCGCTGGGCGAGCGCCGATCAGCGCCGGCTGCGGGAGTTCGTGGACTCCATTGAGGACACCGACGCGCTGCGCCGGATGCTGCCGCGGTTGGGCCTGGCGGCCTTCGTCGCCGACGGCTCGATGCTGCCCCGGCGCAGTGGCGTCGACGAGCGGCCGCTGCCCGACGGGGTGCCGTTCGCCTCCCCGGAGTCGATGCGGGTCGAGGTGGAGCTGCCCAACCGCGGCCGGGTACGTGGCATGGGGGTGCCCGAGGGGATCACGCTGATCGTCGGGGGCGGTTTCCACGGCAAGTCCACGCTGCTGCGGGCGCTGGAGTTCGGCGTCTACGACCACATCCCCGGCGACGGCCGGGAACTGGTGGTGTGCCGGGAGGACACCGTCAAGGTGCGCGCGGAGGACGGGCGGCGGGTGCACCGCGTGGACGTCAGCCCGTTCGTCAGCCACCTGCCCACCGGCGCCGACACCGCCGACTTCTCCACCGACAACGCCTCCGGCTCCACCTCCCAGGCTGCGGCGATCGTGGAGGCGGTGGAGGCCGGGGCGAAGGTGCTGCTGGTCGACGAGGACACCGCGGCGACGAACCTGATGATCCGCGACGCCCGGATGCAGGCCCTTGTGGCCAAGGAGTCCGAGCCGCTGACGCCGTTCGTGGACCTGATCCGGCCGCTGCGGGCCGCGCACGGGGTGTCGACGGTGCTGGTGATGGGCGGCTCCGGGGACTACATGGACGTCGCCGACCAGGTGCTGATGCTGGACGCCTACCACGCCCGCGACGTCACCGAACGCGCCAAGCAGCTGGCCGCGGCGCCCACCGGTCGCCACTCCGAGGCCCAGGCCTTCCCGCCGGTTCGGCACCGCGTGGTGGATCCGCGCTCGATCGCCACCGACCGCCCGAAGATCCGCGCCCGGGGGGTGGACGCGCTGACCCTGGGAGAGTCCACTGTGGAACTGCGTGGGGTGGAGCAGGTGGTCGACCCCGCGCAGGTCACCGGGATCGGGCTGGCGCTGGTCAGCTGCGCACGGCGCGGGGTGCTGGACGGCACCCGCACCATCGCCGAGGTGCTGGACGCCTTCGCCGCGGACGTCGCCAAGCGCGGTGTCACGGCCGTCGACGAGCACTACGTGGGGGACTTCGCCGTGCCGCGGCGCTTCGAGCTGGCGGCCGCGCTGAACCGGCTCCGGGTGCTGCGGGTCGCTGGCTTCCGAACCTGAGGAGGTTTGCCCATCGGCTGCGGGCGGGCATCATCGAGGCGAGTGGTTTCCCCGATGTGCTGTCGTGCGCACGCGCGGCGGACGGGAGGCGAGCGATGCCTCGCATGAGTTTCCCGGAACGAACCACCACCGGTTACGCCGACCGCCGGCACGCCGGCCAGGTCCTGGCCCAGCGGATGACCGGGCTTGAGCTGGTCGACCCCGTCGTGCTCGGGTTGGCCAGGGGAGGGGTGCCGGTGGCCGCCGAGGTGGCTCGGAAGTTGAAGGCGCCGTTGCGGGTCTGCGTTGCCCGCAAGATCGGCGCGCCGAGCCAGCCGGAGCTGGCGGTCGGCGCGGTGACCGCGGACGGGCCGGCGAGCTACGACCTGCAGCTGGTGCGCTCGTTCCACCTCGACGAACGGACCCTGCGGGCGGCCTGTGAGCGGGAGCGGGCCGAGGCGCGGCGCCGGGAGCGGTTGTTCCACCGCGGCGAGCCGCTGCCGTTGGCCGGGCGTGACGTGGTGCTGGTCGACGACGGGCTGGCCACCGGGGCGACGGCCCGCGCGGCGGTGCGGATGCTGCGCGAGTCGTCACCGCGGAACGTGGTGCTGGCCGTCCCGGTGGGCGCTCCGGACGCTGTCACCGCGTTGCGCGCGGAGGCGGATGTGGTGGTGTGCGTGCTGCAACCGGTCGGTTTCGCGGCGGTGGGGCAGTGGTACCGCAACTTCAGCGCCACCACCGACGAAGAGATCTACGAGATCCTGCACGACTTCGACTGACCGTGCGGAACTTGCCGAGCTGGAGTTCTCGGCCTTCGCGGGTACCTCCAGCACTCATCAATATTTTGATAGTTCTTGTGATTTCAGTGTTGATCAAAACCAATCCTACAGACCAACCTTCACCAATACGAGCCACGACGCGATAGCCTCGCCTCACCTACTCCTGCGCTGGGGAGAACTGAGAATCGGGTGGACTTGGGCCACCGGTCGGGGGGCTTCTCGCGCGTCGGGGTGGAGATGGGTGTCCGTCTCGGGTTGATTGGTTCGTTATGACTGCCGCTGGACCTTCCGACAACACGCCGCCGCAGGCGGGTAGGCACACGCCACCTCGGCGGTCGGGTACGAGACGGAGCGCCGATTCCGGCGAGTCGGGTTACTCGGCCGAGGTCTCGTGGCAGGTGGGAGAGGCTGCGTCGGCGCTGGGTGATCGCCTGCGCGACCCGGCGGTGGCGCACACCGTCGAGGAGATCGAGCAGGTCATGCGCGGGTTCTCGCTGACGGTGGAGGGTATGTCCGTCGGTTGCGCTGGGGTGACAGAGTGGCTGCGTGCGGCGGGGCACGCCGGCCCGCTGTCCGGGCACGCCAGCGTGATGGCGGAGCGGCTGTCGCACATCGGCAAAGAGTTGGCCCGGTTGGCTGAGGCAATCGAGAAGGCGCAGAAGCGCGCGAGCTGAGGTCGGGTTTCCGGTCAGACCTTTGAAGTTAGTTACGCTAACAACATAGGCTGGCCGGGTGACGGCTGCGGATCTGTGCCGCGTCCCGCCGACGAACGTGGTGGCGTGGGCGGTTGTCGCGGCCTTGTCGCGGCCCATGATGCTCACGATCGCCTTCGATGCGGTGCTGTGTCGACCTGATCGCGGCGCACAATGACGACCTGCTCCGTCTCGCGGGTTCGTTGAAGTCGGGCATGCGAACGATCTACGCGGCCCCGCTATCTGTCCGACCCGGCGTATCGGCGCAAGATCTCTTGGCTGGACCCCGGTGCAGGGCCGCCAGCGGCCGTTGTCAGTGACCGGATCTACTGTGAGGCCCGTCGATCGCCCATGTCGCGGGCGGGTTCATCACAGGAGCGCTGACCTGGGGTCGGCGTGGGTCCGAAGAAGGGGCGGCCGTGCGGCGCTGGGAGCTGGCTGACGGGAGAGAAGACAGCCCAACCATGTTCTGGGAGGTTGGGGCGGACGGCGCGATGGTGAGGGTTCGTCACGGAGAGGCCGGTGCACCCGGGCGTACGCGGGTCGAGGACTGCGGCTCGGCGACGGCCGCGGAGGCGTACGTAGCCGAGGCCGTGCGAGAGAAGGAACGCGAGGGATACGCGCCCGTGGGCGCCGGCCACACGCCGGACGCCGGGGCCACCGGAAATGCCAAAGATGCTGCGGCGGCACCCGACGAGGACTCCTTCGTGATGCCCGTCGCCTGGCGGCACAGGGTCCGCCCGCGCTGGGGCGGCATCGAGCGGTTCACGCACGTCCCCCACGGGGCGGCTCTCGACCACTGGGACGGGCGGCTCGCGGCGGCGACGGAGCAGTGGACCGGCACGGTTCTCGACGGGGACGTCCCGGGCGTCGACCCCGAACTCGCGGCCGCCGCACGCCGCTACCTGAAGGGGACGGCGGATCCGGTCGGCGCCGCGGTCCTGGCCGTGATCACCGACCGCGGGAAGCTGCTGTACGAAGAGGTCGTTGACGCCTGGGATCTGCGGCACGGAACGGCCTTCGCGGCCCGTGCCACGGTGGAGCTGTTCGAGCTCGACCACGAGAGCGGCCAGGACCGGACCACCAGGCTGGCCGTCCTGCCCGAGGGCTACTCGCCGCCGCGGCAACGGCTGTGGTTGCGCCGGAGCGCCGCCGACCGGGTGCGGATGCTGCTGTCGAGAGACTGCGAGGACCAGTACCGCGAGGTGGTGGCGGCTCTGGCGGCGCACCGCGGTGGTGCCCGGCGCCGCATCGTGGTGTCGTACCTGGTGCCGAGCGAAACCGACTGGGTCGCGGAGTGCTGCGCCGACCCGGGGGAGAGCGGCCGGGAAAACCGCGTCGTACGCGCCATGTTGTTCGAGTCGCTGTACGACGAGGAGCAGTTGCGGGCCCTGCTGCGTGCGGGCGGCGTGCCCGCCTATGACGGCACGCTCTCCACCGCGGCCACCGTCGCCGAGGGCGTCGGCCCGGCCGTCGCCGCGCTGATCGCGGAGATCTGGCGGCACCGGACGCTTTCCGACGCTGGGTCGGCGGAGGAACAGGCAGGCGTCCTGGCGGAGTTGCCGACGGACGAGGCGTTCGAGCTGCTGATGTCCCACGCGGACGACAAACGGGTACGTCCGGCGTTGCTGGAGGCGGTGCGCCGGTATCCGGTGCGCGCGGCCCGCCTGCTGGCAGGCCGGGCGGCGCCTGCCCCGGGCCGCAACTCTTTCCTGCTGGGCCAGTTGCTGACCGCGCATGTCGCCACGCACGGTGAGCTGCTGGAGTCGCGGCTCGCACAGTTCCCGCCTCGGGCCGCCGGGGTGGTGCGGGAGCTGCTGCACCCGGCCGTCGCCGACGCCTCCGCCGACGCGCTGCCCGAGCTGCTGGTGAGCCCGCCGTGGACGAGCGGGCGGACGGCGCCGAAGCCGAGAACCGTCAAGGGACTCGTAGCCGGGGAGGAGACCCATGTGCTGTGGCAGCCCGGCGAGCGCGAGGCATGGGCGAGTGCCGTCGAGGAGCCGGAGCGGCGGGCGCGACGCCGCCGTAACGAGCCGTATCCCGACGTGGCGACCTTGCGGGAGCGCTTCACTGACCTCGACAGCTACCAGCTGGCCGACCTGTTCGCCGACGGCCCGGACGCGTACCGCCCGCTGCTGGCGCAGTGGACTCCCGAGTACATGTGGCAGCCGCTCGAGAAGTTGAAGCCGGTGGCCGCCCGGTGGGAGAAGGACGCGCTGCCGCCGCTGCTGCGCGCCGCGGCGCGGGAGCCCGCCGTGGCCGGGGAACTGCTCCTGCCGTACCGGCAGCTGGAGGTCGCGCGGCTGATGGCCGACTGGTTCGTGCGGCTGAAGTCCGCCGCGGTCACGGCCCGCGCCTGGTTCGCCCGGCACGGCGCGGATGCCGCCGCGCTGCTGGTGCCCGACGCGGCCGGTCCGGCGGGCGCCGCCCGCCACGGCGCCGGGCACGCGCTGCGGGCCATTGCCGCCACGCACGGCAAGGACGCGGTTCTCGACGCGGTGGCCGATCACGGCCCCAAGGCGGTCGATGCTGTCCGTGACCTGCTGTCGGCCGACGGTCTGGAGCTGGCGCTGCCGTCGAAGATGCCGCGGCCCGCCGCCTGGGCGGACCCCCTGTTGCTGCCGCGCGTGCTGCTGCGCGACCGGGCCTCGGCGCTGCCGTCGGAGTCCGTGCGCCATCTGCTGACCATGCTGGCGATCTCCCGGCCGGGCGCGGTCTATACGGGCGTGGAGATGGTGAAGGAGTCGTGCGATCCCGAGTCGCTGGCCACCTTCGCCTGGTCGCTGTTCGAGCAGTGGCGGCTGTCCGGGATGCCGCCCGAGGAGAGCTGGGCGCTGCATGCCCTGGGGTGGGTCGGCGACGACGACACGGTGCGTCGGCTGGCACCGGTGCTGCGGAACTGGCCCGGCGAGGGAGCGCACCAGCGGGCCGTGCAGGGCCTGGACGTGCTGGCCACCATCGGCAGCGACGTGGCCTTGATGCATCTGCACGGGGTGTCCCAGCGGGTGAGATTCAAGGCGCTCAAGACGCGCGCCAAGGAGAAGATCGAGCAGGTGGCGGCCGATCTGGGGCTGTCCGGCGAGGAACTCGCCGACCGGCTGGTGCCGGACTTCGGGCTGGACGCGGACGGCTCGACCGTCGTCGACTACGGGCCCCGGCGCTTCACCGTGGGCTTCGACGAGCAGTTGCGGCCGTATGTCCTGGACCAGGACGGCAAGCGGCGCAAGGACCTGCCCAAACCGGGTGCCCGCGACGACGCCGAGCTGGCGCTGGCGGAACGCAAGCGGTTCCTGGCGCTGAAGAAAGACGTGCGGACGGTGGCCGCGGACCAGGTGCGTCGGCTGGAGGGCGCGATGGTCGCGGGCCGCAGCTGGACGACCGGTGAGTTCCGCGAGCTGTTCGTCTCTCATCCCCTGCTGTGGCATCTGGTGCGGCGGCTGGTGTGGCTGTGCGTCCCGGCCGGGGTTTCGGAGAGGGCTCTGTACGGGACCGTGGCCACCAGCGGCGCTGGTGCGGTGACGGCGTTCCGTGTGGCGGAGGACCGCACTTTCGCCGACGTACGGGACGAGGAGTTCACGTTGCCGGAGGGCGCCTCGGTGCGGCTGGCGCACCCGCTCCATCTCGGCGAGGAGCTGACGGAGTGGGAGGAGCTGTTCGCCGACCAGGAAATCCTGCAGCCTTTCCCGCAGCTCGGCCGCGCCGTGCACCGGCTTACCGACGACGAGGCGGCCGGCGACCGGTTGGAGCGGTTCGAGAACATCACCGTGCCGACCGGCAAGCTGCTCGGCCTGCAACGGCGCGGTTGGGAGCGCGACGAGCCGATGTTCGCGGGTGTGCAGTGCTGGCTGTCCAAGCGGGTCGCGAAGGATCGCTGGATCATCGTCAGTCCGTCGGAGGGGTTCACGATCGGCGCCGTCGACGTTTCCACCGAGCAGACGCTGGAATTCATAGGGCTGTCCGAGCAGCCCAGTGCGTGGAACCCGCCCGGGGAGCTGTCCAGGCTCGCCTTCGCCGAACTCGACCCGGTGACCGCGTCCGAGCTGCTCGCCGACCTCACGGAGCTGGTGGCGCGGTGACGACGCACCACACCGCACGGCACAGGTCGAGGACGACGCGGCAAAACGGCAGGTCACGGGCGTAGCGGGCCATATGCGCCCGAAATTTCCCGGATACTACGGCAACCCGGCACCACGGGGTGGTGGCGTTGGTGGCCGTGGCGGCGGTGCGGGGGTGCCGAACGGGTTCTACAACATCGGGAGCCAGTCGGCGTTGTGCCGGCAGGCGTCGGCGCGTGATGCCGGATAGCTGCGGGGCTGTTCCGGACGTCTCAGTATGTTGGTGCCAACATCGCGGCTGCGATGATCGAGTTGTGCTTCGCGGGTCCGGCCAGTGATCCGGAGTTGCACCGGCTCGGTGGCGTGGTCGTGGGGATCAGCGCGGTGCTGCTGGTGGGGTTGGTGGTCGGGGGCCGGTCCCGCTGAGTGGGTGGTGTTGCGCGCTGGTCTGGTGTTGGAGTTCGGTTTGCAGGCGGGGCCTGCGTGTGTTGTGGAGGTGGCCCCTTTGGTTCGCGGCAGTGTCGGTGATTCCTCTGCCGCCTTTGATTCGCTGTTCAGCGAGGTGTTCTCGGGGGCGCCGGGGGGTGCTTCGGCGTCGGAGCGCGGCTTGGCGTTGGGCACGTTGCTGGATGCGCAGGCGCATGAGGTGGTGTCGAGGGCGGTTCGGGCAACTGTGGACTGGGGCAGCCGGGAGTTGGACGGTGCGCATCTGCTGTGGGCGGTGACGCAGGTGCCGGCGACGGCGGAGTTGCTGGTTTCTTCCGGGGTGCGGGTGGAGGAGTTGGCGGCTGCCGTGCGGTCGGCGGTGGTGGCGCAGGATTCGGGGGTGGTGGGGCGGCCGGTGTTGTCGTCGGCGGCTCGGCGGGCGTTGTTGGGGGCGTATCAGCAGGCGTTGGGTGAGGGTGCCGATGTGGTGGGGGCGCGGCATCTGGTGTTGGGGTTGGCCGTGGATGCGGATTCGGTGGCCGGGCGGGCGTTGGCGCGGGCGATCGAGTTGGGTGATCGGGGTGGGGTTCGGTCGGTGTTGAGCGTGACGCCGCGGTTGGACGAGTTCGGGTTGGATCTGACGGAGTTGGCGCGGGCCGGGAAGTTGGATCCGGTGGTGGGCCGGGATGCCGAGATCGAGCAGGCGATCGAGGTGTTGGGGCGGCGGTCGAAGAACAACCCGGTGTTCGTGGGGGATCCGGGGGTTGGGAAGACCGCGATCGTGGAGGGTTTGGCGCGGCGGATCGTTGAGGGTGCGGTGCCGTGGTCGTTGGCGGACATGCGGGTGGTGTCGCTGGATCTGGCGGGGATGGTGGCCGGGGCGAAGTACCGGGGGGAGTTCGAGCAGCGGTTCCGGGATGTGCTGTCGGAGATCCGGGCGCATCGGGAGAGCGTGTTGGTGTTCGTTGATGAGATTCACAGCATCGTGGGGGCCGGTGCTGGTGAGGGGTCGATGGATGCGGGCACGATGCTCAAGCCGGCGTTGGCGCGGGGTGAGGTGCGGTTGATCGGGGCGACGACCGTGGAGGAGTACCGGCGGCACGTGGAGAAGGATCCGGCGTTGGAGCGGCGGTTCGCGCCGATCATGGTGGCGGAGCCGTCGGTGGCCGAGGCGGTGGTGGTGTTGGAGGGGTTGCGGGAGAAGTACCAGCGGCATCATCGGGTGCGCATCGATGATTCGGCGTTGTCGGCGGCGGCGGAGTTGTCGCAGCGTTACATCGCGGATCGGTTCTTGCCGGACAAGGCGGTGGATCTGCTGGACCAGGCTTGTTCGCGGGTGCGGTTGCGGCGTGGTGGTGAGGTGCGGGAGTCGGCGGTGTTCGAGCCGACGGTGGTCGCTGAGGACGTGGCGGATGTGGTGGCGTCGTGGACCGGGATTCCGGTGGCGGATGTGAGTGCGCAGGACGTGCAGCGGTTGTTGGAGTTGGAGCAGCAGTTGCGGTCGCGGGTGGTCGGTCAGGATGCGGCGGTGGCGTCGGTGGCGGAGGCGGTGCGTCGGGCGCGGGCGGGGTTGGCGGATCCGGATCGGCCGATCGGGAGTTTCTTGTTCCTGGGGCCCACTGGGGTGGGCAAGACGGAGTTGGCGCGGGCGTTGGCGCATGTGTTGTTCGGGGATGTGCAGCGGTTGTTGCGGTTGGACATGGGGGAGTTCCAGGAGAAGCACACGGTGTCCCGGCTGGTGGGTGCGCCGCCTGGGTATGTGGGTTATGGCGAGGCGGGGCAGTTGACTGATCGGGTGCGGCGGCAGCCGTATTCGGTGGTGTTGCTGGATGAGGTGGAGAAGGCGCATCCGGATGTGTTCAACACGTTGTTGCAGGTGTTGGATGCGGGGCGGTTGACGGATTCGCAGGGCAGGTTGGTGGATTTCCGCAACGTGGTGGTGATCATGACCTCGAACATCGGGGCTGATCGGGTGCTGGATGCGGGGGCGGATGCTGGGGCGTCGGCGTTGGTGGTGCTGGAGGAGTTGCGGGCGTTCTTCCGGCCGGAGTTCATCAACCGGATCGATGATGTGGTGGTGTTCCGGCCGTTGGGGGCGGAGCAGTTGCGGCGGATCGCTTTGTTGTTGTTGGAGCGCACGGGGGCGCAGTTGGCGGCCAAGGGGATTCGGTTGGTCGTGGGGGATGCCGGTCTGGATTGGTTGGTGGACCGGGGGTATCAGCCGGAGTTCGGGGCGCGGCCGTTGCGTCGGGTGATCGCGCGGGAGTTGGACAACCGGTTGGCGTCGATGGTGTTGGGGGGCGCGGTGTCGGCTGGTGATCAGGTGTCGGTGGATGTGGTGGATGGTGAGTTGTCGTTGGTGGTGACGTCGGTGTGGGAGCCGGTGTCGGGTGGGCGGCATGCGGCGCCGGTGGAGGGTGCGGTGGAGCGTTCGCAGCCGGTTGCGCGGCATGGCGTGTTCGGGTGAGGCTTGCCCGGTCAACCGGCGGGGTGGCCGGGAAAGTGTTTCCTGGTCAGGTGGCTGGTGTTGGGGGCCAGGGGATTTCGGTCAGGGCGGGGATGAGGGTTCGCTCTTCGTAGTCGAGGTGTGCGTGTAGTTCTCGGGCGAGGCGGTCGAGTTCGGTGCGGAACTGGTGGGGGTCGGCGTTGGTGATGTCGGCCAGCAGGGCGAGGATTTCGTCTTTGATATGCGCGATGGTGCGGTGTTCGGTGCGGAGGCGGTCGAGGGCGTCGCGCAGGTGCGGGTGGTGGTGGGCGAGGGCGGGGAAGATGTGGTCGTTTTCGCTGGTGTGGTGGAAGGTCAGGAATTCGCAGAAGGCCAGGCAGTGCTGGCGGATCTGCATGCCGAGGCTAGGTGGTTGGTGGTCGCTGCTGGCTCGGGCCGTGAGGTGGGTGTGGGCTTCGGTGCGGACGTGCTGGAGTTGGGCGCGTAGCCAGGCGTGGACCTGCAGGAGTTTGTCGGCGAGGTTGGTGATCTCGCGTGTGGCGTCTGCGGGGTTTTCGGTGCGTTGGAGTGCGATCACGGGCAGGGTTCGGTTGGTGCGGGTTTGGTAGTCGGCGTAGCCGGGTGCTGTACGGGTGATGTGTTCGAAGAGTTGGTCGCGGTGGGGTCCTTCGGCGGGGACGGCGATGGCTTCGAAGGTTTCGGTGCCGATTTCGACCTGGACCAGCGGGTGGGCGAGGAGGTTGTGGTACCAGGCGGGGTGGTGGGGTGCGCCGAGGTTGGAGCCGGTGATCAGTAGCTGGTCGCCGTTGCGGACGTAGCCGAGTGGGACGGTGTGCGGGCGTTGGGTTTTCGCGCCGGTGGTGGTGAGCAGGAGGAGGTCGTTGCCTGCGAAGGGGCCGCCGACTTTGCCCGCGTTGGTGCGGAATTCTTCGATGATGGTGTGGTTGAAGGACATGTTGTGCTGGTGTCTCCAGGAGTGTTGGGGCGCGCGGGATCCCGTGGTCTGGAGCTCGATCGAGCAGGGTGCAGCTGCTGGCGGGAGGATGCCGGTGCTGCGGGAGACAGGGGCTGCGCGCGGAATGGTATGGGTCAGGCGCGGGGTGCGGAGTGCCTGTTCATGGCGTGATCCCCTTGGTGAAGGTGCTCGCCCGGTTGTCGATCTGCCCACTGCTCTCTAATCGGCGCCACGCGGCACGCCGGTATTCAACCATGCGTTCGCCGAGCACCGGCAGGGGCACGCTGATCGGGTGATGTTTGTCGGCTGTGGGTGCACCAGGCCGCGGGGGAGGCGGTCGCGCGGGCCCGGGAGGGTGGTGGGCCGACGTTGATCGAGGTGAAGTTGACCCACTGCTACGGGCATTTCGAGGGTGATCAGCAGGCCTGCCGGGGCGAGGACGTTTCGCGGGCGCGGCGGGATCTGGACTGCTTGCGTCGGTTCCGGGCTCGGGTGACCGGGGCCGGGTTCCGGCGGAGTGGTTGGCCGCTACTGGGGTGCGGCTGGTGGTCGTGGATGAGGCTACGCCGCGGTGCAGCATGACCACTGGCATCTCGGCGCTGGTGGCGGGGGCGGGTTTCGCGTCGCTGCGGGCCCCGGTGGAGATGGTCACCGCCCCGCGCACCCCGGTGCCGTTGAAGCGACGCGTTGGGGGTGGCTCTGGCTCGGGGAGCAGTTGGCCAGCGGTGAGGTCGCCGAGGAGGCCGGGTCTGAGGTGGATCGGGTGGAGGTAGCGGGTCGGCTGGTGAGTCATGCGGTCTTGAGCAGGCTCTGAGCCCGTCACAGTCCGGTGGTGCCCCGGTCGGCCGGTTGCGGGATCGGCTGGCTGGGGCGCTGTTGTTCCCGGGTTTTGCCACCTCCACAGTGCTGTCACTCTGCGCTACAACACGCCCCGTTGAGGGACGGTGGATCGTCGCCCAACTAGGCAGATCCCCGGCGCGCCACCACCTCACTGCCACCTGATCGAGACCAAATACCACACGAACGTGGCGAGCCTTGTTGGCTCGGCCGGTGGCTCTTACGGTGGGAGGTGCGGTTGAGCAGCCGCCACGGCGTACCTCTTGCGTTGAGCGCAGCGGCGAGTTCCCGGGCCCGTGGCCAACCGAACCGTCGATACGCAACCAGGGGAGGTAGCGTGATCGTCTCCAGATCCGGCATGCCACCGGCCGCGTGGGCTCGCGGCGGCCACGCGATCGTCGCGCCACACACCGCCGAGGATCCCGTCGCCGCTCACGCGACTTGCGCTTCCGCGTTGCGGCTGGCCGTGGAATGGCCCGCCTCGGGTGTGGTGGTGGTCCGCATCGGTGGCGAGATAGACCTGGCCACGGTGCCCAGACTCACCGAGCTGATCCGCCAGCGCCTGACCGCCGCGGCCCTGCAGGCCATCGTCCTGGACCTCTCGGAGGTGTCCTTCGCCAGCAGCGCCGCCATCGAACTACTGCTGCATACGCAGCGCCGCGCCGACCACCGCAGCACCAAGCTGTTCGTGGTCCCCGGTCACGGAGCGATGCTGCGGCTGTTGACGATCACCCGGCTGCGCGAACGGTTCGTGTGCCGGGAATCCGCCGTCCAAGCCGTCGCCGAAGCGCGCTTGTGACCCCCGGGCTCCGCCCTGCTCAGCCGCCGGTGCCGTGGGCGAGGTGATCGGCCAGCGACGCCCACCCGCCGTCGGCGGCGTACGGGCTCCAGCTGCCCGGGTCATTGGACCAGTACCATCAGCTCGCGCTCGTATGGTCGGCTTCGGCGAGCACGTCGTCGACGTAGTCCAGCGCCCGGCTTGGTGGCGTCCAGGCCGAACTCACCGACGATCAGCGGCGCGGCCAGGCGGCGCGCGGTGTCGGCGTTGCTGGCGAACCCGCATGGTGGCCAGGGTCAGCGGGCGGGTCAGCCCCGCGTAGGGCAGGCCCTGGCCTGCTGCGCCCCCAGGACTGGGAGCGGGGCACCGCGCTCCGCCGGAGGATGGCAGGATTTCCGCCATGAGCACGTACGTCGCGCTGCTGCGCGCGGTCAACCTCGGTAGCCACGGCCGCCTCGCCATGGCCGACCTGCGCGCCCTCGTCGTCGCCGCAGGACACGGCGACGTGGCAACCTACCTGCAAAGCGGCAACGTGGTCTTCACCTCCGAACACGACGACCCCGAGGCACTGGCCGCGGACCTGGGCAAACGGCTGGCCGACGAACTAGGCGTGGACACCCCGGTCATGGTGCGCACCGGCACCGAGATCATCGGCATCGCTGCGCACCACCCGTTCCAGGACCGGCAAAGCGACCACGCCAGACTGCATGTGGCATTCCTGGCCACCGAACCCGACGCCGACCGCGCCGCGCAGCTGAGCGTGCCTGAAGGCTCGCCCGAAGAACTCCAGCTGACCGGGCGGCAGCTGTACTTGCACTACCCGGCCGGGGCGGGCCGCTGCAAAACCACCGCCGCCTACCTGGAAAAGCGGCTCGGGGTCGCCATCACCGCCCGCAACTGGAAGACCGTCACCGCACTGGCCGACCTCGCCCAGCAGCGATCATGACCAAGCTCTCGGCGGCCTGCCCTAGGCCACCGGCCCGGTGAACCGGCGCTGACCCGCTTACGGCCCCCACGCGATCAGGGCTTCCGCCACGGCGACCTGTACCTCGCTCAGCCCGGCATCGCCGTCGGCGACGTCCCACAGGCAGTTCTGCAGCACCCGCCCCAGAGTCCAGCCCGCTGAGCGCTGCCGGTCCAGGCCCAGCACCTCTACCATCGCCTCGAACCGGCGCCGCACCGCCCCTGCCACATCGCCAGAGGCCACCACCTCGTCCCAGCGGTTGTGCAACGCCGGCATCAGCTCGAAACCGGGATCACCGGCCAGCGGCTGCGGGTCGATGGCCAACCACGGTTCCCGCTGCCCCGCCAGCACGTTGTCGTAATGCAGATCCCAGTGCAGCAGCCGGTCACCCGCCTCGCCGCGCAACTCCGCGACCACGCCCGCACAATGCTCCAGCAGCCGTCGCTGCGCCGGATCGGCCAGCCGCGCGCACGCGCCCGGAACGCCGGTGAGCATCCCGGCTGCCACATCGGACAGTTTCCGCAGCCCAGCAGGAGCGGGCACCGAGCTCAACCGTGCGAGCAGCCCGGCCAGGACCCGCGCCGCCGCCACATCATCGTCCACACTGGACAAAGAACGCGTCGCGAGCCGCTCCAGCAGCATGCTGCCCGAGACCGGGTCGTGCTCCAGCAACCGCACCGCACCCCGCCCGTCCCACACCCGCAACCCCACCGGCTCCCCGGCGGTGTCGGTGGTGACCGGCTGCAACTTCAGCACCGCAGCGCTGCCGTCGTCGCGCACGACGGGCAGCACCAGCGCCACCATGCCGTGCCGGGCGGCGCCATCTGGGCACAGCCGCCACGCCGCAAGCTGCTTCTCGGCCAGTTCGGGAAGCTCGTCGATCCACGGGGAAGCACCGAAGAACTTGCGATGGGTGGCCGCCAACTCGGCCGGAACCACCACAGCAGGAGACATCGCAGAACCACTCCTTCGTCAGGGATGCAGCTCGTAACAGTCGCAGCAGCATCCACCGGCTGGTCGGCACCGCCAAGCCTCTTGCCAGCCGCGCGCCGGGCCGGCCGCCCAACGCCCAGGCGATCGTCTCCCATGCGCCACGCAATGGGGCCACCTGGCGTGTCGTGCCGGGAGATCCTTTGAATGTCCACATTGGATCAAGCCAAGTCGATCGGCTTGGAGGTCCAGTGGGATGGCGTACCAGGAGGTTGATGTGATCGAGGCGCGGGAGATCCTACGTGCCTGGCTGGCCGGGAATGACCGCGTTGTTTTCAGCGGATGGCCGCCAGAGTCTTTCGCATGGTTCATCAAGCAGCACCGTATACCGGTGTTCCCGTGAATCCGGCCGTGTGGCGGGGTCACCGCCGGTATCGAGTGTGATGGTGGCACGTCGGGCACATCGGTCGGCATGCCTGGATCGTCCCGGCCGCATCGACCAGCGTTACGTGCTGCGGGGTCGGCACGCCGCAGCGGGTGCACGGCGCCTGTTCGTCGCTGCAACTGATGGTCACGGCTGTCGATGGTTCATGCGTGCTCACGGTGCTTGCTCTCCGTCGGCCACGGTGTCGTGGCAGTCCGGCAACGAGTCCAGCCCCGGCGACATGTAACGCGTGTTGGGAGTGGGAAATTGGTGACCTCGCCAAAGCGAGTCCCATACGTCCCTGCTGCCGCGGGTGATGCGGGCGGCCCACGTCGCTGGCTTCGACTGCCATGCACCGCTGACCGCTGACACGACCTGGTGGTCAGGTTTTGCGGAACTATCGCAACGCCAGGCGCGGGGCAGCGGCAGTCGAGCACGAGTTGGCCTTACGGGCAGACCTGATCGCGGGCGACTTCTTTCGCTGGCGGCGGACGACAGGGCACTGCTGGGACGAGGAGTTGACGGGCTCCCCGGAGCGGATTTTCTGCTTCCAGCTGGACGGACGCTGGTACGTCGGCTTCAAGACGGTGTCCGATTACGTCGTCGACCACGGCATGCGGGGCTTGTTCTGCAGCCGAATTCGCTGGCACAACGTCGTCGGTACGTTGACCGGTCTGCGTACCTCCGCCATGGGTTTGCGAGTGTGCTTCGACCCGCTGGACATTCTGCCCGTGGTGCCGCGTTCGCGGCGATCACCCCGACGACCGAGCTCGTCCACCCCTTCCCGAAGCACGAGGAACCGGGCAGGGAGACCGGTAGCCCGGAGGAGGGCTGGTTTGTGTCCCCGGAGCGGGCGGACTTCCTCAACCTCGGCGAGTCACACATCCGCGAGTGACCGACTGGGCCCCGGCTTCCGCGCCCGCTCCGGCATCGTCACGTACGACCCCGGCTGGATCACGTGTTCCAGTATTACGTGTGCGAGAAGCCTATCGCCTGAACCGCTTCAGCCGAGCACTTCCTCCCCGGTCAGTCACACCGTGCGACACACGAGTTATGCGCGGTGAAACGGGCATATGGGACCCGTAGGGTTTCACCCGTTGCTGTCTCGGAACCTTGGTTCTGAGACAGCAACTCGCCGGAAGGACCGGCGGTGGTGTCGGACGATCTCGCTACCGCCTCGACGAACCAACCCGGAGGAGCCGATGAAACGCGAGGTCAGCTGTCAGTGGCGGCTGCGTGAGGTCATGGCCGCGCCTGGCATATTCACCATCTCCGACCTCGTGCCGTTGCTGGTCGACCGGGACATCAACCTGTCGGTGTCCCAGTCCACAGGCCGGCCACCGGAACCCCGAGTGGCCTAAACCATGAAGACCGGCAAGAACGCCGGCCAACACCCCTCAGTCGCCTCGCTCTACCGCGCCCTCGCCGACAACGACGCCTGACCAGGACCTACCTGACCGCTTGGCAGGTTTCTCCCGTATCCCGGCGGCCCCCCTCTACAGCATGATCTTGCCCAGATCCCGGATGCGGGGCGAAAGCTGCAACCCGAGCAGGTCGAACGGTCCGAAGTTGACCTCGGTTGGCTGCCGCGCCGCCTGGGAACAGCCAGCTTGCGTCGAGATTGGTAGCGGTCGTGAGATTGAGCCGCTGCTGGATGTGCTGTTGTAGCAGGCCGGCGAAGGGCTCTGGGACCGGTGTGGGTGGTTCGCCGAGCCGGATGCTGACGTCGGTCAACCAGACTCTCAAAGCCCCACTCGGCCTCGAACAACACAGTGGACGCACCCCAGAAGGCGTGTTCACCCGCATCGCCCAACGCCTGCTGGCCATGACCGCCGCCATCTGGCACAACTGCACAACCGGCGCGAGACGACCTCTGGCCGTGGTTCGTGCGTCGTGCTTCCCAGCAGGTTCGGCAGGGTGCTCTCCGCGAGCCAGCGCGCGGTGCCCTCGCGTTCCGCTCGATCCGCGACCGTGAGGCGGTGGGCACGCTGCTCGTCGTTGTCGGCGACAGCCCTGGTGTCGACGAGAAGCAGACCCGCGACCCGTTGCGGCGCGGCCTGCGGCACCGCCATCGCGACGGAGCCGCCCATCGAGCATCCGCCCAGGACGACCTGCGGCAGCTCCAACCGGTCCAGCAGGGCCAGGACGTCGGCGGCCGGACTTTCCGCTACCGACCCCACGCGCCGCCGCGGCGAAGGCCGCCACCTGGCCGTGAGTGATTTTGGGCGCCATAGCACCGAAAAACACTCACGGACCTCGGTCCTGCACCACGCACACCCAACCATCCGATACGGCAGGCGCTACCGGCGGGAACGTCGCACTGCGGGCAGAGGTGGCGTTCGACTGCGGCCGCAGCGTCGTCGGGTCCGAGTTGCATGCCGCCAGTCATGCAGAACTCTGTCAAAACCAGAGGAGGCAGTTATGCGAGGTGTTGTGCGAATCGCGACCTGCGGATCTTCGGCTCGGATCGCAGAACTGTCACAACTGATCATTTATGAGAGTGGGCACGCGTCACACCGGTGCCCTCCCGGGCATCTGCGTGGGTCTGTCTGACCAGTTGTCGCTGGATGCGGCGAGGCGTGATTGAAAGGTAACTATGGTCGTCTCACCGTGTGTCGGCGGGGACCCGTCGCCGGTTGTCGTAGTTGATGAGAGGGACCGTGCAGGAATCATCGAATATGCAGCCGGCGTTCAAGGGCTCCGCGCCGGCCGCCGACATCACCATCAAACGCTACCTGTACCGCAACCGCTCCAAGGGCGCGGAGACCGACACTGTCATACGTGAACCGGATGGTACGCTTCGTGTCAGCACCTCGTGGGGGCATTTCTTCCTCAGTCCACCGCTGGCACGGTGGCTGCAGCAGGACAACACGGTGCTGACCTGGCAGCGAGTTCCGACGAAACAGGGCACGGCCCTTCATCTCTGCTTGGTCGACGAGGCCGGGAACATGCTGTGGCGCGAGAGCTCGGCCAGCACGACCGTGGCGCCCCCACCGGCTGTGTCATACGACTACGGCGGACCTGTCATGGGCTTGGGGTCGCGTCTGCGTCTTCAGTCCCTGACCTCCCCATCCGGCTCACACACGCTGCTGCACCACGACGACGGAAACCTGGTGCTCTACTGCAACGCCACCCACACCCCGGTTTGGGCGACCGACACGAGCTGGCTCGACGACAGTTGGGTCGACCTGACCCTGCGTGGCGACCTTGTACTGCGCACCTCGTGCGGCGCGCCGGTCTGGCAGTCAGGTACCGCCGATATGGGCGTGGAGCGGCTCGCCGTCCGCGACGACGGCAGCCTTGCCCTTCTGGACGCCGCAGGAACAGCCGTCTGGCGGATTCACCACCACGCGCCCTGCACAGCAGCCGGGCACAGTCCGCCGCGCGGCGCCGTTCTCCGACGCGGACAGACACTCCGCAACCAATCCCTAACCTCCGCCGACGGTGGCACCGTCCTGTACCACCGAGCCGGTGAAGGCAACGGTGAAGGAACGAGACTGATCCGCGCCGACGGAATACAACTGTGGTATGCGCCCAACTCCCGCGCCGCAGACGCCAGCCTGACCCTCGACAACGAAGGATTCCTTCAGGTCCGGGCGGACGACGGCAGCGTTGTCGAACAACTGGCCGGTCCGGGAGACCACCTCATCGTGGTACCTGGCGGCGAAGTCCGGCTCTGTGCCTTTGACGGCACCGTGTTGTGGCGCGAAGGCCAGCACGTGATCGACCATGGCGACGAAGTCATGACCGCCTCCCCACGCACGGTCACACCCGCCGCCCTAAAGCCACTGCTCAATGCAGACGCCACCCCGATCGTGCGCACCGACTTCTCTGACGACCACGCCTGGGACACCGCCTGGCGCGACCTCACCACGCCCCGCGAATACTGGGATGACGACGTCGTCCTCGACGCCACTCTGGTTGCCATACCCGAGTTCGAAGGCTGGACGGGTGAAGAGCTCGCCACCCTGCTGTCACACACCAAGCACGAGCGGCTCCTAACCGTGGATGCGGTCACACTCGCCTCCCCAGAGCATCCCGTCCTCGTCGTGGAGATCGACCCAGAACGCAACCAGCCGCGATCCTTCCGAGCCACTCCGCATGCCCTGCTGGACGTTGAAATCCAACTCTCGATCGCCAACATGGGTTGGGAAGACTTCAGCCGCTCCGCCGACCCCGACGGAGTGCTCCGAACCTCCACCGCGGACTAAGTTCACGGACAAACACCACCCGCTTGAACCGCGGATAGGCGGTGCGATCTGAGCTCGCTGACTGAGCTCACTCGGTGAGCTCAGTCAGCGACGCCGGTGCGCTCGCGCAGATGCAACCACCACCCGTAAGACGGCGGCCACATCCCCCACCCAGGGTCGACACCGAGCGCCTGCGCCGCGTGCACGGCCCAGTGCGGATCGGTGAGCGCCTCGCGGCCGATGGCGACCAGGTCGGACTGGTCGGCTTCCAGGATGGCCTCGGCCTGCGGACCGTCGAGGATGACGCCGACCGCCATCGTCGGGATACCGGTCGCGTTCCTGATCGTCTCCGCATACGGCACCTGGTGGCCGCGTCGCATCTTCTTCCTCTTCTTCGCGAAATCCAGCAGCGAGTTCTCCGCTCGGATGCCGCCGGACGAGCAGTCGATCAGGTCGATCCCGCGGCTGTGCAACTCGCGTGCGAGGACGCAGCTGTCGTCGATGCTCCAGCCGTCGTTCCTGTCGTCGAGGTCGCTCCGCCAGTCCACGCAGGAGATCCGGAAGAAGATCGGCTTCTCGGTCGGCCACACCGACCGTACGGTTTCGGCGATCTCAAGCGCCAGCCGCATCCGCCCGTCGCGGTCACCGCCGTATTCGTCAGTCCTGTGGTTCGCCACGGGGGAGAGGAAGGAGTGGATGAGGTACCCGTGCGCCGCGTGGATGTCCAGCACGTCGAAGCCGGCCGCGTCGACCCGCTGGGCGGCGTCCGCGTACTTGGTCACCAGCTCCCTGATCTCGGCGACCGTCATGGCCCGCGGCTGGTGCCAGCCTTCGATGGTGCGACTATCGCTCGAGCTTACCGGCTGCCACGGCGGCTCACCCCGTGCCGCTTCCGCTTCGCCCAACGGGCCGAGCCCCTCCCATGGGCGCTGGCGCGCAGACTTCGGACCCGCATGGTGCAGCTGCGCTGCGGCCACCGTCCCTTGCTGGTGCAGGAAGTCGGCGATCCGCCGCAACGGCGGGACGTGGTCGTCGGACCAGATGCCGCAGTCTCCGTAAGTGTTCCGCCCGATGGGATCGACGATGAGCCCCTCCGTCATGACGGTTCCCGCGCCGCCGATCGCGTACTTTGCCAGGTGCTGGAAATGCCAGTCGGTCGCCAGGCCGTCGGGACCTGTCTTGTACATCTGCATCGGGGCGATGACTATCCGATTCGGGAACGTCACGCCGCGCAGTGTGAACGGGCTGAAGAGCAACGATCGACCATCCATCACACTCAAGGGGGACTCCATCACGACAGTTGAGACTCGGCCGAGGAAAGCGTGCACTATAGTGAATGATTCCGCAACATACTGATGCTGCCGACCCTGAAGGGTGTCTCTTGAGTCCGACGACATCGACGTCCGTCCCGAATAGCCGCGAGGCGGAACTTGCACTGGCCGACGCCGCGGTGCTGGGCCAGCTACTGCGCGATGCGCGGCGCGACCGCGGGCTGTCGCTGAAGGCGTTCGCCGCGCAGTCGGGCATCAGCGAGGGCCTGCTCAGCAAGTTCGAACGCGGCAGTGGCAACCCGTCACTGCTCACCTTGCAGAAGATCGCCGCCGCGCTCGGCATCAGGCTCAGCGACCTGTTTCACCAGGTGCCGTCGGCGGGCCACGACGGCGGCGAGGCCGAACACAGTGAATTGCGCCCGGACCAGTGCGCCGTCGTGCGACCCGACGACCGCAAGCGACTAGTGATTCCCTTCGAGGGCCTCGTCTACGAGCTGCTCTCCCCCGATCTGCAGCGCGGCCTGGCGATGCTGTATTGCGAGATACCCGTGGGCTTCGAGGGCAGTGCCCGGCCGTTCCAACACAAGGGCGAGGACACCGTGCACGTCCTCACCGGCAGGTTCGAGGTACACGTCGCCCACGCGTCGCACGTTCTCGAGCCGGGTGACACCGTCACGTTCCAGTCATCGCTCCCGCACTGGTGGAAGAACATCGGCGACGTTCCGGCGACCGTGATCTGCGTCAACTCACCGCCCTCGTTCTGAACGTTCAGTCGACGCGACCACGTCGCGGCCGGATAGCCGAAGCCCAGCCCGGTCAGCGCACCCGGCCGCAGGTTTTCCACCAGCACATCGGTGGTGCCCAACAAGAACTCCAGCAGCGGCTTGCCTCGGGGTCTTCAAATCCAGCGCCACCGACCGCTTGTTGCGGTTCAGCCGCACGACAGCAGACAGGAGGAAGCCGACAAGCTCGTCCATCGAGGTTGTGCCAAGCGGGCCAGCGCCCGGCCGCTGAAGCAAAACCGTTCCGGCACCGGGCCCTGGAAGGAGAGACTGCTGGTCGTGACCGGATCAGTTGAAGACAGCCCCGCCACCCGCCGGGCCCCGAGTATCGTCGGCCCGCCGGCCTGGTGGAACTGGCGGCCGCGACGCCGCGCCGCATGATCATCGGCGGCGACCTGCTGTGCGGGCAGCGCGTCGTGGAGAACCGGCTGACCCACGAGCTGGGGATCAGCCGGCCGCCGCTGCGGGAAGCGCTGCGGGTGCTGGAACGCGAAGGCCTGGTGCGGCTGCAGTGGCTGCGGCGGCAACGGGATACGCACGGCGAAAAACAGGAGGACAAGTGAGTTCAGGGCTCCCGGTCATGTTGACCATCGACGGGATCACGCCGCAGGTCGACGCGAATGCCTTCGTCGCGCCCGGCGCCGCGCTCATCGGCCGCGTGCGGCTTTCCGCCGGTGCCAGCGTCTGGTACAACGCCGTGCTGCGCGGCGATCAGGAGAACATCAGCGTCGGCACCGGCAGCAACATCCAGGACGGCTGCGTCGTGCACGCCGACCCCGGCTTCCCGGCCGAGATCCGCGCTGGCGTCACCGTCGGCCACAAAGCCGTGCTGCACGGCTGCACCGTCGAGGACAACTGCCTGATCGGGATGGGCGCGGTCGTGCTCAACGGAGCACGCATCGGCGCCGGTTCCCTCATCGCCGCCGGTGCGGTGGTGCTGGAGGGCACCGGGATCCCGCCGGGCTCGATGGTCGCCGGCACCCCAGGCAAGGTCCGCCGCGAACTGACCGACGAGGAGCAGGCCGGTCTGAAGCTCTCCGCCGAGCACTACATCGCCCTGGCCGCCAAACACCGCGAAGCCCTGAGCTGACATCGCCAAGCGGGCCACTGGAGTTCCGATCACCCGCGCAGGCCGCGCTTGCCCTTTCCGGTTAGGCGTCGGCCCCGTCGGCGGCAATAGCCGGCTTCACCGGGGACTTCTCGAGCGGGGACTTCTCGAGGAGCCGACGGGAGAGGGTGTGACCCGAGGTCAGGTGCTGCCCCGGAGACAGCGGTCGTGCCACGGGCGCACTCTCCGGGCGCGGTGGCGCGGCCGGTGTGCCGAGGGCGGTCCGCACGCTCCAGAGCACGGTGCCGTCGGGGGCGCGCAGTTCGAGGCCGTCGTCGCGTACGGCAAGCACACTGCCTGGGTTGCCCGCCGTGTCGGTGGACCATACGACACGGGCCTGGCCGTCGTAGATGACAAAGTCGCCGTCGGCCTGCAGCACGCAACGGGCGGGCCCGTGCCCTTGAGTGCAGCTGGACCACACTGCTCCCCGGCCCTCGTTGTTGTAAAGCACGAGGTTTCCATCGTTTTGGTGGACGAGCGTGCAGGTGCCGGATAGGGAGGTGAGCGCTTGCTGGCGCAGCGTCTGCCCGGCCCGCATCTCGTGGCCCTGCGCCACCTCGCTCAGCGCGTCGCCCGCCCCATCAGCTGAGAGTGGCTCATCGTCTCCCTTGTCCTCGCCGTCCTCATCGTCGGTCAGGACGAAGAAGTCGGTGAGGTAGCAGGCCACCTCACCGTCGGCGGTACGTCCGACCCAGGTCGGGTAGTCCCCGTCCCCGTCGCCGCAAGAGAACGCCACCAGCAGCGGCCTGCCCTCGTCATCAGTCAGCGTCCCGGGCGCGGTGTCGTCGGACCCCGTGACGTTGCGAGCCGCCATCAACCGGTCGTAGTAGTCGTCGTGGTCCTCGCGCAGCGGCGCGATGTTCGCCGCGTCGGCGAAGCCGCCGGTGCCGCCGTCGACCGGGTAGCCGAAGAACTCGTCGTCGCCCAGTTCGGAGACGTCCTGGCCTTCGCACACGGCCATCTCCCATGAGACGACGGGCTCGTCCCGGATCACCAGCCGGGCCGCCGCGATCATCTCGTGCGCAGGCAGGTAGCCCCGCTTGGCGAACATGGCGATCACCAGCACCAGCGGGTACTGGCCGGGCGGCACCTGCTGGACGAACCCATCATCGGAATCGTCAAACCCGAACGGCTCGCCGGCGACAACCCGCCCCGATGGCAGCCAGAGCGAGGTGTCCTGCCGCAGCCGGACGGTGGCGACATCGCCGCGGGACAGCGTGTGACGCGTTCCAGCAGCGAAGAGCCGTTCGAAGTCGGGGGCGGGCACTGGCACAAGCGCTCCTTCGGGGGTTTCCTTCACTAACCCCGGTTGCCGGAGACGGATGCCCCTTGGCAACACCGGGTGAGGCAACCGTAGCCGCCGACCTATTCCTGGCTCGCCACCATCCACCGATGAATGTCCCGGCAGACCCGAGCGGACGGTCCGGAAGGGCAGCGGTGTGACACGGCAACGGCATCCGGCGGCATCGGCGGCGTTCGCGGCCCTCTCCGGCGGAGTGCTCTGCGTCGTCGGCATCGTGGTGCTCGCGCTGACGAACACGTCCCTTCGCCGCTTCGAGACCGCCGCCGGTGGGGAGCTGCCCGGCCGACAACCAGGCCGGTAGCGGGAAAGCGCTACGGCGTCGCGGGTCTGGCCCCCACCACGACCGTGGCATCCAGTTCCGCACAACTGGCCACCCGCGGTACCAGCCCGGCGTAGGAGAAGAGCTCCGCGGTGTGCGGTGCCTGGCGGCGGCTGGTCTCGATCAGCAGGTGCCCGCCCGGCGCGAGCCACCGCGGCGCCGCGGTCACCACCCGGCGTTGGACGTCCAGCCCATCGGCACCGCCGTCCAGCGCCACCTGCGGTTCATGCAGCCTCGCTTCCGGTGGCATCAGATCGACCTCGCCGGAAGGCACGTAGGGGGCGTTGACCACCAGGACCCCGACGCGGCCCCGCAACGCCACCGGAAGAGGCGTGTAGAGGTCACCTTCGAATACCTCACCCGCACCGGCGAGGTTGCGGCGCGCGCAGCGCACCGCAACGGGATCGACGTCGGCGGCGTACAACTCCACCTGCTGCCCGGCGGCCAGGGCGGCGCCAACCGCACCTGAGCCGCAGCACAGGTCGACCACGACCGAGTGCGGACGGGCCAGCGCAGCGGCCTGCCGGACGAGGAACTCGGTGCGGCGGCGAGGCACGAACACCCCGGGCGTTACGGCGATGTGCAGACCACAGAACTCCGCCCAGCCCAGCACCTGCTCCAGCGGCACACCATCGACACGACGCTGCAGCATCTCGGCCAGCTCACCCGGGCCGGCGGCGGCAGACAGCAGCAACCGCGCCTCGTCCTCAGCGAACACGCAACCAACGGCACGCAGGCTGGTCACGACGGCCGGATACGACAACGACGACGGTAAAGCAGAAATCGGGACGCCTTTCGATCCGACGAGCGCTCTCACCGACGCGGATCACGGCCGCGGGAGGGAAGCGCCCGACCTGCAACAACGGTAATGGGGCCCACCTCCTCGGTCGCGCACGGCTCGGGAACACTACATCAGCGCCACCGGCCCGGGCTCGGGCGGCCGCACCAGCGGGACCCGGACCGCCGTCCACACCGGACGAACCGCGCATCACTGCTCGGAGGTGAAGCGGTACTTCGCGGCGATGATGCCGAGCTAGGCGGGTCCAGCCGGCCGGCGGCACTCACCTGAGCCCGGTCCTCGATCAGGTCCTCGGCGAAGCTGTCCCACCCGCCGGGCGAGGAAATCTGCAGCACGCGCGGCGGCGGTGTGGATCCAGGCCGCAGGGCATGCGCAACACCGTGCGGCAGCAGCACGAACCGGCCCCGTGTCGCGGTGTGGCTCCGCCCGCCGAACTCGACGGTGAGCGCTCGTTCAAGCCATGGATGCACTCGTCGGCTTCGTGGTGGACGTGCCGGGGGATCTCCTGGGCGACGACGATTTCCAGCAGCGAGAACGCGCCGCCCGCGTCGCTGCCGCGCGCCTTTAGGCCGGCGGAACCCCCAGCCGACCCGGCCGCGCCTGACCGGCCTCCAGGACCTAGTAGAACCCGCCGCTGCTCCCCGCCGCCCGCGCTGGTGTCGCCGATGCGCTGGCGCTAGCGCGTGGACCGGCTCCTCCGGAGAGGTTGCGCATGGCGTGGGTGACACCGCGCGGGAGCAGGGCGCACATCCCGGCGGTCATCCAGTGGGTGCGGCCGCCGAAGTCGATGCGGCCGCCACGGTGGCCGGGAAAACGCACTGGTGCCGTGGCAGGCCTGCCACGGCACCAGTGTCTCCAGCAGGTTCTGGCATCAGTCGCCCGGTTGTTGGTTGCCCCGGTGTTGCGTCGCGGCGCGTGGCCGCCGGACTGATGCCTCGACCGCGCCCGGCCGAGCGGCCGGGCAGGGTTGCGTACTGACGAAGGTCAGCGCCGGGCGTGGCTGCTCGACGCAGGGTTCCGCATCACCATGCGGGCCCGCTGCATCTCACGCGCCATGCCGCCCAGCCAGCGAACCAGACCTGCCATCGGGGCGTCCTCCACTAACTACGAGGGATGAGTCGACGGTCCTTCATCCCGTTGTTAAATCCCGTTCACGACAACCGGCGCGAACCGGGCGGGACGAAGCCGTCTCACCCGCCATGTCGTCGCAGGTAGTTCCCGCGTTTCTGGCAATTCATAACGTATTGGTAACGACGATTCGGATGGGGTGCTCATCCGCCGACAGGGGCAAGCCCGAGGGTCTTTCGCGGACGCTGGCGCGCATCCCCCGGACGGACCATCAGCCCGGGTGAGCGCCAACGGTATCCCGCAGTTCCCCGGCCAGGGCCAGGTCCGACTGGCGTGCGCAGTGCGCGCAGCAGAAGAACCGGCCGCTGGCTTCCACGCCATGCCCCAGAATCCGGGTCCCGCAGTGCTCGCACTGCGGTGCGAGCCGCTGCGTGGCGCATTCGAAGCAGTCGAAGGTGTGCACTCCGCCGCCGACAGTGTGCACTTCGAAGGTCATCCAGTATTCGTTGCCGCAGACTTCGCAGGTCCCCATGGTGTCGCCTTTCTGCGGAAAAGAAGGGGAGTGGACACCCGCAGCATGCGGCCCTACTTATGGGTCAGCAACCGCGCCGCCGGAGGATTCCGGTCACCGCCCGCGCCACAGCCACCCGCCGACCGCCGTGATGTGCCAGCATGATCACGACCACGCCGAAGGAAATCGGGGGAGCACATGCACGACGACCGCCACATCGTCGAACAGCGCCTCGACCGGGTACTGGCCGAACGCCTACGCCCTGCCTACTACTCCGAAACACTGCCCTGCGAGGTCGCCGTCTGGCACGCGCCCGGCGAACCGGTGCCGGTCGCGGAGGCACTGCACGCCGATTACGCGCCCGCCGCCATCGGCGAGGCCTGGGGACCGGCGTGGGGCACCAGCTGGTTCCGGCTGACCGCGACCGTGCCGCCGCAGTGGGACGGCCGCGTCGTCGAAGCTGTCGTCGACCTCGGTTTCGACGACGACCGCCCCGGCTTCCAATGCGAAGGCCTCGCCTACAGCCCCGACGGCACCCCGATCAAGGGACTGCACCCCCGCAACACCCACCTGCCCGCCGGGCGGAACTCCGCCGGACGCGAACGCACCTGGTACGTCGAGGCCGCCGCCAACCCCATCATCCTCGGGCCCAACGGATTCCAGCCCACCGAACTCGGCGGCCAACCCACCACCAAGACCCCGCCGCTGTACCGGCTGCGCCGCGCCGAACTCGCCGTGCTCGACGAACCGGTGTGGCAGCTGGTCCAGGACACCGAGGTCCTCGACCAGCTGATGCGGCAACTGCCGGTGGACTCCCCACGCCGCCACGAGATCCTGCGCGCCCTAGAACGCATGCTCGACCGCCTCGACCTGCACGACATCTCCGCCACCGCGCCCGCCGCCCGCGCCGAACTCGCCGACACCCTGGCCCGGCCCGCCCACGCCAGCGCGCACGTGATCTCCGCCGTCGGCCACGCCCACATCGACTCCGCCTGGCTGTGGCCGCTGCGCGAAACCATCCGCAAGGTCGCCCGCACCACCTCCAACGTCACTGCCCTGATGGCCGAACACCCCGACTTCCACTTCGCAATGTCGCAGGCCCAGCAGCTGGCCTGGATCAAGCAGCACCACCCGCAGTTGTTCGACCGCGTCCGCACCTTCGCCGACACCGGGCAGTTCGTGCCGGTCGGCGGGATGTGGGTGGAAGCCGACACCAACATGCCCGGCGGCGAGGCCATGGCCCGCCAGTTCGTCCACGGCAAACGCTTCTACCTCGACGAGTTCGGCATCGAGACCCGCGAGGTGTGGCTGCCGGACTCCTTCGGCTACAGCGCCGCCCTCCCGCAACTGGTCGCACAGTCGGGCTCGCGGTGGTTCCTGACCCAGAAGATCTCCTGGAACCAGACCAACAAGTTCCCCCACCACACATTCTGGTGGGAAGGCATCGACGGCACCCGGGTGTTCACCCACTTCCCGCCCGCCGACACCTACAACTCCGAGATCACCGGCGGCGAACTCGCCCACGCCGCAGCCAACTTCTCCGAACGCGGCTACGCCACCCGCTCCCTGCTGCCCTTCGGACACGGCGACGGCGGGGGAGGACCCACCCGCGAAATGCTCGCCCGCGCCTACCGCACCGCCGACCTGGAAGGCTCCCCGCGAGTACGCCTGGACACCCCCGAGGAGTTCTTCACCGACGCAGAAACCGACCACGCCCGCCCCGCGGTGTGGTCCGGCGAACTGTACCTGGAGATGCATCGCGGCACCTACACCTCGCAGGCCAAGACCAAGCAGGGCAACCGCCACAGCGAACACCTGCTGCGCGAAGCCGAGCTGTGGTGCACCACCGCCACCGTCACCACCGGCCGCGACTACCCACACGAGGCCCTGGACCGGCTGTGGAAGCAGGTGCTGCTGCACCAGTTCCACGACATCCTGCCGGGCTCCTCGATCGCCTGGGTGCACCGCGAAGCCGAGGCCACCTACGCCCGCATCGCCACCGAACTCGAAACGATCATCGACGGTGCGCTGCAAGCCCTCGCCGGCGAACCCACCCGGCCGCTGACCTTCAACGCCGCCCCGCACACCCGCCACGGCGTCCCCGCGCTGGGCGCCGCCACCAACACCAACACCGCGGCACCCACCGCCACCCGCCACCCCGACGGCGCCATCACCCTCGACAACGGGCTGCTACGCGTCACCATCGACCACCACGGGCTGCTGACCTCGGTCTACGACCACGCCGCCGAACGCGAAGCACTGGCCGGCCCGGCGAACCTGCTGCAACTGCACGCCGACCACCCCAACGCCTGGGACGCCTGGGACCTCGACGCGTTCTACCGCCACCACACCCGCGACCTCACCGACCTCGACGAGCTCGACCTCGCCGGCGACACCATCCGAGTTCGCCGCAGCTTCGGCAAGTCCGCACTGGTCCAGCACATCAGCCTCGCCGCAAACTCCCGCCGCGTCGACATCGACACCGACATCGACTGGCACGAAACCGAGAAGCTACTCAAGGCCGCCTTCCCGCTGGACGTGCACGCCGACCGCTCCGCCGCAGAAACCCAGTTCGGGCACGTCATGCGCCCGACCCACACCAACACCTCGTGGGACGCGGCCAAGTTCGAGATCTGCGCACACCGCTTCCTGCACGTCGCCGAACCCGGCTACGGCCACGCCCTGGTCAACGACTCCACCTACGGCCACGACGTCACCCGCGACACCCACCCCGACGGCGGCACGACCACCACCGTACGGCTGTCGCTGCTGCGCGCGCCCCGCTTCCCAGACCCCGACACCGACCACGGCCACCACCGGCTGCGCTACGCCCTGGTCGCCGGCGCCGACATCGGCGAAGCCATCCGCGAGGGCTACCGCATCAACCTGCCCGAACGCACCATCAGCGGCTCCCACCCAGTGGAGCCGCTGATGGCCGTGGACAACGACGCGGTGGTCGTCGAAGCGGTCAAACTCGCCGACGACCGCAGCGGCGACCTCGTGGTGCGACTTTACGAGTCACGGGGCGGCCGGGCCCGGGCACGGTTGACCATCTCCTTCCCAGCCACCTCGGTGACCCGCACCGACCTGCTCGAACGTCCCCTGGCCGAACCGGATGCCAACCCCCAAGCATTGGACCTGCGGCTGCGTCCCTTCGAGATCCGCACCCTGCGCTTCGCCCGCCCCACCCAATGACCACACAACTCCCCGACGACGCGGTCCGCCGCGAAGACGGCCAACCAGTCGCGGTACTGGCTGCTGGTGCTGGGCTGACCGCGGTCCCCGGCGCGATCGCACGCATGCGGCAGCTGCGGCACGTCGACCTCGACGGCAACACCATCCGCCGCCTACCCGCATCGGTCGCGACGCTGCCGCAGCTGCACACCCTGCTGCTCTACGACAACGACCTCACCAGCCTGCCCGGTGAATTCGGCCCCGCACTGCGGCATCTCAGCGTCGGCCGCAACCACCTGACCGCACTACCCGACGCCCTGTGGCAGACCACGACCCTGCACGCCCTCAACCTCGCCGAGAACAACCTGGTGGAAATCCCCGAAACCATCCGGGCGCTGTCGCAGCTGCGGATGCTCGACCTCGGCCACAACCAGCTGAAAGAAATCCCCGCCGCCGTCGGCGACCTACCGCAGCTCAGCGATTACCTCTACCTCAGCAATAACCAGCTGCGTCACGTTCCCGCCGCACTCGGCGACCTGCAAGCCCTGGACTACCTCAACCTCTCCGACAACCAGCTCACCGAACTGCCCGCATCCCTGAGCGGCATGAAAAACCTGCGCGAACTGCGGCTCTACAACAACGCGCTGACCGAACTGCCGTCCACGCTGGGCGGTTTGCGCCGGCTGCGAGAACTGCACGCACGCAACAACCGGATCACCGCGCTGCCGGACTCCCTGCCCGGTCTGCGCCAGTTGCAACACCTGGAACTGCGCAACAACCCACTGCAGCGCCTGCCGGAATCCATCGGCGCGCTGACCGAACTGACCCACCTCGACCTGCGCGCCACCGCACTTCGCGAACTACCCGAAAGCCTCGCGGCCCTGCCCCGGCTGACCAAACTCGACCTGCGCTGGACAAAACTCGACCAGCGCCCCGGCTGGCTCCACGAACTGCGCCACCGGGGATGCGCGGTCCTGCTCTGAAACGCCGCGGCCTAAGCCGATCGCGCAGGTCGCCCGGGAGCTGGGCATCAAGGCAGGGTCCACCACACCCTTGGTTTCCAGTCCGTCCGAGGCCTGGAATTCCCGCACCACAGTGCCCATCCGGTCCCCGCAACGCGCATCTGCGGCCACGTAACGGCCGCAGGAGGTCAACAGCACCTGCGCCGCGCGCGAGCGCTACCTGCGACGTGTCGTCGCCATGTGGTGCACGATGATCTTCCCGGCTTGCTGTCGAGCACGTCAACCGCCGCCGAACAGGGTTCCCGCGCCGGCCAATCGACGCGATCTCCGGCGCAACCGACCGCCGGAAGACGAGCGCGGCTGCCCCACCCGGGCCCTGCTCGGCCTGCCCTATTCCGACCGCCCCGGTTACAGCGCCCGCTGGCGACCCTGATGCCCGCCCACCGTGCCGGTCGTGCCGATCCGGTCCCACAGGTAATCCGCGAAAGCGATCGGCTCGAGGTTGAGCATCACCCGATCGCGGCCAAGTTGGACTGCAACAGCGTCACCTCGTGGTCAACGTCAGCCGGCCGATACCTGCCTGGTTCAGGATCCGCCGGCGCCTCCGCAAGATCGCGATGAGCTGGAGGCAGGTTCAGGCGGCACGACATCGTGTTCGGCAACGGCCCGGTGGAAACGGTGTCCGCGCCGCCGCGGAAAGCCCGCAGCGCACCCTGGTAGTAGGCGAGTCGAACCGCCTTGCGCACCGCAGGATTCGTGGTGGGCCCGTCGACCATGTTGAACACCACGACCGACTCCAGGTTGGCCGGGAAGGTGCGGACCGTGATCTAGCTCGCGCATCCTTGCTGGTGCAATGGTTCGAAAAGGTGGTTACTGACCCGAAACCCGCCGAAACGCGCCAGTGCCATCAGGTGGGGGCTAGGCCGCCAACGGCAACCAGGGGGTGGTGGCACGCGCCGGCAGGGGACCGCAGACTGGTGGGCTGCGGGGGAAGAGGAGCACTCTCAGCACGGCATGAGGGGGACTCTAGGGGACTGGAGTCCCCGCCGCGGTCAGGGACAACCAACGCGCCAAACCGCATGCGGCGCGAGGAAGGGAGCCTTCGGGTTTCAGTTTCATTGGACAGTGCAACGGAAATATTCTCCATTTGATGGATAATGTTGATTATCCATCAAATGGAGAAGGGCCTACAGGAGTGAACCCAGGGGCCTTCACAGGGGATGGAGGGTGCCCGCCCATCTTGATCAACTTCTGTCACAAATGCATGCACAGCGAGCTTCTCCGGTGACGGCGCATCGCGCGCCTGTCGGTTGATCATGCCGCCAAGTCGCCCCGACGGCGTGGGCGTTCTGGGAATCAAGATCGGTCTGCTACAGACCATTTGGATCATCATGGACCGAGTCGGCTCCATCGATGTTGCAGACGAGCGCTCTTTCACCCGCCTATTTTTGTCACTGTGACGTTAATAGGTTGCGGAAGCCTGCTTGGCTGCATGAGAGCTTGGTCGTCATGCCGCGCCGTCGGCTGGCTCGTCGAGCTCGGCCATCCGCGCGACGACTGCGAGAACGAAGCACCACGAGTGTTGACTCATTGCGACGCGGCTTCAGGGTTCGCGTCCGGCGCCGAATGCGTCACCGGCCGGTCCTGTCGGCGCCCAGCATGAAGTCACGCAAGTCGACGTCCGATGCGGCGAGGTGGCCAGAGCCGACGAGGCGCAGCAAAGGCCCTTCTGGGGCCCGTCGCCGCAGGTCGATCAAACGCCGATAATGTACATTATGTTAAGTGATTGGGAACGGGCAGAAGCCCTCCTCCAGCCGGACACTCCATGGGTGTCGGGTCGAGGCCGTGAAGGCGTGCAACATCGACGAGCACCACTGCGACCGACGCCGGCGGTCCTCTTGATGGTTGTGTTGCGTCGGCACCCGTTCGAGCAGCGCGTCGAGATCAGCGGGTCTGCACAAAGGGTTGTTCATGCCGATCGCCGCCCGGCGATCGGCCGCCGATCTGACGCCACTCCCCTTGCTTCCAAGGCTGAAATCCCTCCATCAGTGGTTATGCCGGGGGAAACGGTGCTCCGGGCGGTCGCAGCGATGCAGCCCCCGCCGGATGATGAATGGCGAACCCATTCCACTCCACGACAGCAAGACCTGTGCGCTCGTACTTCTGGAGGCATTAGTGGCAGTCCTGTGCAGACCGGCGGTTGCAGTTCCCGAACACGTCATCACGGCGGAGGAAACCCTCGAACTCGCCCGACGTGTCCACGCCGACCATCCACAACTCCCCCTGGTCCTGCGGTTGATCAGCAACACCGGGGTCCGCAAGCGCCACCTCATCCGCCCCATCTCCGAAACGCTGCAGCACCCGGGGTTCGAGGCGCGCAACAGGATCTACGAGGAGCACGCCAAGCAGCGCGTGCCCGCCGTCGTGGCCCGGGCCCTGGCCAACTCCGGGTTGCGCGCGGAGGACATCGACCTGCTGGTGTACGTGTCGTGCACCGGGTTCATGATGCCGTCGCTGACGTCGTGGCTGATCAACTCGATGGGGTTCCGCCACGACACCCGGCAGTTGCCGATCGCCCAGTTGGGGTGCGCCGCGGGCGGTGCGGCGATCAACCGCGCTCACGACTTCTGCACCGCCTACCCCGACTCGAACGCCCTGATCATCGCTTGTGAGTTCTGCTCGCTGTGCTATCAGCCCGACGACCACGACATCGGTTCATTGTTGTCCAACGGGCTGTTCGGTGATGCGGTCGCCGCAGCTGTTGTGCGGGGTGCCGGTGGTAGCGGGGTTCTCCTGGAACGCAACGCCTCGGCGATCATCGCGGACACCGAGGAGTGGATTTCCTACCAGGTCAAGGACACGGGTTTCCACTTCCGGTTGGACAAGCGGGTGCCGACGACGATGGAGCCGCTGGCGCCCGCGCTGCGCGCATTGGTGGATCGTCATCGGTGGGATGTCGCTGGACTGGACTTCTACATCGTCCACGCCGGTGGGCCGCGGATCCTCGATGACCTCACGAAGTTCCTGGGGGTGCCGCCGGTGGCGTTCCGGTTCAGCCGGGCGACGCTCACCGAGTACGGCAACATCGCCAGCGGTGTCGTGCTCGATGCGTTGTTGCGGATGTTCGACGAGGATTCGCTGACTGCTCGGGCGCGTGGGCTGATCGCGGGTTTCGGTCCTGGTATCAGCGCGGAGATGGCGGTCGGCAGTTGGTTGCCGGATCCGCAGGTGTCGTTCGTCCGTCCTCGGAGTGAGTCCGTCCCGTCGTTGGGAGGTCGTTGATGTCGGATGGGTGCCCTCTTCGGTCCTACGATCCGCCGAACATTTCCGGGGTGGGTTTCGACCCGGATCTGGCCGGGTTCCTCCGGGACGAGCCGGTGGCCCGGATCCGGATGCGCTTCGGTGAGGGCGAGGCGTGGCTGGTGACGCGGTACGAGGACGTCAAGTTCGTCACCTCGGATCCGAGGTTCAGCCGGGCGGCGATCGCGGGTCGTCCGTTTCCGCGGATGACCAAGCACGTTATCCCGTTGGATCGGGCGGTGAGCTATTCGGATCCGCCTGAGCATGCGCGGATCCGGCGGGTGGCGGCGAAGGTGTTCGCGCAGCGCAACGTCGAGCGGTTGCGGGTGCATGCCGAGCAGGTGGTGGCCGAGCGGGTGGATGCGCTAGTGGCTGCGGGGCGGCCTGCTGACCTGGTCGAGCACGTGGTGGCGCCGTTTCCGATGACGATGATCGGTGAGGTGGTGGGCATTCCGGTGGCTGACCGGTCCTGGTTGATGTGGTGCGCGGAGACGTTGTTCAGCATGGCTCGTGATGAGGCGGAGGTTGCCCGCAACGGTCGGATCAAGGAGGAGTTGTACGCGTACTTCCAGAAGTTGGTGGCGCGGCGTCGTGCGTGGCCGCGTGATGATCTGGTGACGGTGCTGGCGGATGCCCGTGATCGTGGCGAGATCGGTGATGAGGAACTGGGTGCGTTGGTTGTGCTGGTGTCGCTGAACGGGTGGCATGCGGTGCGCTACAACAGTTCGAGCATGCTGTACGTGCTGTTGACCGAGCGGGGTTTGTGGGAGCGGTTGGTGGCTGAGCCGGGGCTGATTCCGCATGCGGTGGAGGAACTGCTGCGCTTTGTTCCGCATAAGCGCGGTGTGGGGCAGCCGCGGGTTGCCACCGAGGATGTCGTGATTCGGGGTGTTCGGATCCGGGCTGGGGATGTCGTGCACATCTCTTATGTGGCGGCGAATTGGGATGCGGAGGTGTTCCCGCATCCGGAGCGGGTTGATCTGGATCGTGCGGAGGTTCCGCATCTGGCTTTCGGGCATGGTCCGCATTACTGCGTGGGGCCGTTGTTGGCGCGGATGGAGGCGCAGGTTCTGCTGGGGGTGTTGTTGGATCGTCTCCCCCGGCTTCGGTTGGCGGTTTCTCCGGATGAGGTGCGGTGGCGGCGGGACGTCATGATCCGTGGTCCGGTTGATCTGCCGGTGTCCTGGTGATCGTTGTTGGTTCGGGGAAGGTGGTGGGTTGATGGAGGGTTTCGTTGTTCCGCCTGGTGGTGGGAAGCGCATCGTCACGGGTGCGCAGGATGTGACGTTCAAGGTCACCGGGGTGCATTCGATGGCGGCGTCGAGTTTCGAGGTGGTGGTGCCGCCGGGTTTCGATGTCGGTGCGCATGTGCATGCCCGCAGCGAGGAGTTGTTCTACGTGCTGGAGGGTGAGCTGGAGGTGTTGGCGTTCGAACCGGTCGTTCGCGGCGGGGATGGTTGGTCGGAGTGGGAAGGGGAATCGGGTCAGCGTGTGTGTCGTGCTGGTCCGGGCAGTGTCATGTTCGTTCCGCCTGGTTGTCCGCATGCTTTCGCCAATCGGGGTGATGTGGTGGCGCGGATGTTCTTCCAGTCTTCGCCGCCTTCGCATCATGAGCGGTATTTCGAGGAGTTGTTGGAGATTCTGGATGCGCCGGGTGGTGTGGATCGTGCTGCGGTGGCTGAGCTGCGGTTGTGTCATGACATCGAGCAGTTGACGCCGTTGCGGTTCGAGGCTTGAGGTGGCGCTACGACAAGGAGCGTGCGAGATCTCGGTGTTCGCCCTGCACCTGCGCCAGTCCCGTGCTCGTTCATGTCAGCACCGTGCTGGTTGGGCCGGTCTTCGCCGGCCTCGGGTGGGATCGATGGTCTCGGGCGGGGACCGGCGCGACCGGACCGCGGATGCGGTTGTGGCTGGCATCGGCGCGGGTTTCTTACTTGCTGTGCACGATTTGGATCAGGTTGCCGCAGGTGTCGTCTAGGACTGCTGTGGTGACCGGGCCCATTTCCAGCGGCTCTTGGGTGAAGCGGACCCCGAGTTCGCGCAGTCGGTTGAACTCGGCGGTTACGTCCTCCACGGCGAAGGAGGCTGCTGGGATGCCGTCCTTGACCAGCGCCTCTTTGTATGGTTTCACGGCGGGATGGCTGTCGGGTTCCAGCAGCAGTTCGGTTCCGTCGAGGTCGTCTGGTGAGACCACGGTGAGCCAGCGGTCCTTGCCCAGCGGGATCTCGTGTTTCTTCGCGAAGCCGAGCATGTCGGTGTAGAAGCGCAGGGCCTTGTCCTGGTCATCGACGAAGACGCTGGTGAGGTGGATCTTCATGGGGTTCCTCCGTTGTGTCGGCTTGAGCCAGCGGGTGATGATGCGCTCAAGGGGTTTGGTGTTCAGGTCGTGGAATTTGTAGCGGCCTTGGCGCCGTGAACGGACCAGACCTGCGGATTCCAGTACTGCCAGGTGTTGGCTGATCGCCTGGCGGGAGAGTCCGAGTCCGTGTTTGGTCATGAGCCGCGTGCAGATCTCGAATAGGGTCTGGCCGTCCCGTTCCACCAGCTCATCGAGGATGCGTCGGCGGGTGGAGTCGGCGAGGGCCTTGAAGACATCCTCCGCCATGCGCCCAGCATAGGCAAGTCATGACTTGCCTATCAAGTTGGGTTCGCTTCGCCCGAAGGCCCGGTCTGTGTTTCGCAGGCGGTGGTCAGCGCGGGGTGAACAGCGCGGGCTCGGCGAGTTCTTGCCAAGGCTTCGGGCATGGCAGCGACGGTGGGGCTGGTGCACGGCAGCTTCCTGGGGCCGTGGTCGTGGCGTGACGTCGTCGCTGGCCCTGACCTGTTCGCTGCGCTACTGGCGGGTCTGGCGCGGTCGTCGGGCTGATGGGCGCTGGGGGTCGGGTGCGGTGGTATCGCACTCGACCCCCAGGCGGTTCAGTTCTGCGGCACGGCCATTTCGCCGAGCAGGGACCAGTCCTGCTGAGCCAGGGTCGTGTTGATGATCCGCGGGGTTTCGGCGAGGTGCGGGGGCAGTGTCTGCCGCGCCTTCTTGAAGTGTTCGGACTGGACGTGCGCGGCGCCTGCTTCGTCGTCGCGGAAGGCTTCGACCAGGACGTATTCGTTGGGGTCGTCGAGGCTGCGGGACCAGTCGAACCACAGGCAGCCGGGTTCGGCGCGGGTCGCCTGGGTGAATTCGGCGGCGATCTGCGGCCACTGGTCGGCGTGTTCGGGGCGGATTCGGAACTTGGCGGTGATGAAGATCATCGCGGGTACTCCTCCAACCGGTTGGGTTGCTCGGGTTCGGGAACGCCGAAGATCCTAGGTGTCCTTTCGCAGGGTCGTTGGGGCTGGTCGGCGATTCAGCAGCTCCGGTCTCAGCTAGGTCCATGACCAAGTTCTTGGCGGCCTGCACGACCCACGAGGCGGACGGGTGCGGGTCACGCCGAGGATGAGGATACGGCGGCTTGAGTGTCAATTACCGCGAGTATGTACAGGACAAGGTAATCGTCTCGAAGAAGTCGCACACGAGGAGTGCGTCTGCTTGGGAGCGCGGGAAGTCCGCCCAGGTGTTGGAGACGCGTTCGGGTGCGGGTGGGATCCCGGCGTCTTTGAGGATTTCCCAGACTGTTGACTCGGCTACCTTCACTCCGAGGACGAGCAGCTCACCGTGCAGGCGACGATATCCCCAGTTCGGGTTCTCGCTGGCTAGGCGCAGCACCAGCGCTTGGACGGAGTGTATGGTGCGCGGCCGACCCCCGCGCTTGGACCGGGACTGGGCGGCGTGACGACGGGCTACCAGGTCGCGGTGCCACCGGAGCACCGTGTCCGGCCGCACCAGCAACCGCATCCGGTGCAGCACGTGCGTCGGCATTTGGTGTAATAGCGCGGCCGGGAAGGCACGGTCGCCTGATTCGAACCGTACTCGCTGCCCGCTCAGAGGTCGACCGGCAGGGCAACCCTGCCGGTCGATGCGCAGCTGAATGCCGCAACATCTCACCGCGCCACACGAAGCAAGTCGAATGTGCAATGTGGTGAGCGCTGTCAGCTGGCAAATACTCCAAGATCTCTACTCCGTTCGGGTATTCACGATATTAGCTTCACCCGCGCCGGTTGCTGCCACGTAGCGTGTGCCTCCAGTTCTTGCTAACAACCTACCGAAGAACGTTCTGGGGAGTTCATGACCGCCGCTCACGACACGCTGACGCTGACCGTTGTTGCTGCTGAAGGATTTGACGGTCACGCGCTGAACAGGCTGACCAGAGAACTGGCAGCCGAAATAAGGGCCATCGACCTGGTTGCTGAGCCGGAGCGCGAGGAGATCGACTCGACGGAAAGCCGGTCGAACGCCGCGGTCGTAATCGGCACGCTGGCGGTGTCCGGGGTGCTGTCGAAACCCCTGCTCAGCGCGTTGGTCTCACTCGCCCAGTCCTGGTTGCGGCGAAACGAACAGGACAAAATCGTCGTGGAGATCGATGGCGACAAGTTCGAGCTCAGCGGCTCCCCGGCTGCGGACCCGGCAGAGCTGCTGGACTCGTTCTACCGGAACAGGCGTGACAACGCATGAGGCATGCGCTGCTCATCGGTACGTCCCGATACGACAGCCCGCACTTGAACGATCTCAAAGCGCCAAGGCTGGATGTTCAACGGTTGCAGGAAGTCCTGCGAACCCGCGGCGAATTCCAGGTTCAGATCGTCGTTGACGGGACGAAGGCGGAGGTCGAGGCCACTCTCGACGAACTCTTCGACCGCAAGCGTCCCGATGACGTCGTGCTCGTGCATTTCTCTGGGCACGGCGAGCTGGACACCAGGGGTCGGCTTCACCTGTTGCCGCGCGATGCCGAGATAGATTCCGCCCGTCGGCTCCGAACCACCAGCGCCGTCCCCGCCGACCTGCTGCACAGGCTTGCGCGCGACAGCCACGCCGGCAGCAAGATGCTCCTGCTCGACTGCTGCTACGGCGGTGCTTACGCAGACGGTTTTAGCAGCCGGTCTGGCGGCGCGACGCCCAATGAGATGTTCCGGCAGGTTGAGAGCCGGGGCAGCGTCATCATCGCGGCGGCGGGAGAAGCCGGCAAGGCGTTCGAACCACCGTCCGAGGATGGCGCCCCGAGGCTCGCGATCTTCACGCAAGCCGTGGTCGACGCGCTTGAAGGCGAGGCGTCGGATGGCGACGGGGATGGCTGGATCGATCACAAAGACCTGGCCAGCTACGTGGACATCGTCGTGCCGCGATCCAATCGGCAGCAGCCGACCCACTTCAGCTTGGGAGTGGTCGGCGGGATCAAGCTGACCCGCGCGGCTCCCCGCACGGTCGGCCGCGATCAGTCAGGCGGTTCCACCCCAGGTGAGGCAAGGTCGGCGGCTGACGCACCGCTCGACCACGACCGGTGGCGTCAACTGCTGACCTATTATCGCACGTGTATAGAGCGCGAAGTGCGCACAACGTCGATGCCGGAGCTCTCCTCCCGGGGCAAGCAGTTCGCCCTCGTCGGTGCCGGGAAGGAACAGCTTCTGGTCGGCGCCGTCGAGGCACTTCAACCGCACGGGTCGGCTGCTGCTCTCGCCCGTCGCGCGGCGGCGGAAGGCCGCGGACTGCGCTACGGGTACCCCCTGGTGACCGTGGATGCCAATGCCAAGACGTCCGACAAGGCGTCGTGGAGGGTGGCTCCCTTGCTGGTGGTCGATGTCGAGGTCCAGCCGGACGGGTGGCTCGTGCGCAGCGGTGAGGTCAGTTTGAACGCTGAGCTGATAGACCACTGGATCGACTGGAACCCGCAGGAACGCGACGCGCTCCTCGAAGAATTCCAGGCTGACTGGGCACAGGGTGACCACCGTGGTTTGGCCGAAAAGGTGCGGCACTACCTCGGCTTCTCCGGGATCCGAGCGCTGCAGACGATCCGTCCGACCGCGTTAGTTGACGACATGGAGATGCGCCATCCGCGTGCGGGCGCGCACAACACTGCGGTGCTGCACACCGACGAAGCATCGTCGACCATCATGGCGAAACTCCTGGAGGACTACGAAAAGGAGCTGTTGGAAGCGGTCGCCACGTTCTCGCAAACCGCGCTGGCTGGTCTGGAAAGCCCAGAGCAAGGCGCGCAGAACGTCGGTGGCGCACCAGATCTGCTGGTAACACCGAGCGCCACCAACGAAGCGCAGCAGGACATCATCCGAGCCGCGATGAGCAGGCGGCTGACTGTGGCTACCGGGCCACCTGGCACCGGGAAGAGCCAGCTGATCACCGGCCTGGTGGCCACCGCGACCAGCGCTGGGGAAAGCGTTCTCATCGCGTCCACCAACAACACCGCGGTCGACGTCGTAGTCGACCGGAGCAATCAGCATTCCACCGGGTCGGTCGTTCGAACGGGAAAGAAAGAGTTCCGTAACGCTGTGGGCGATAGCCTGCGCGAGTTGGTCGCCGCCGTCAAGGATTACGCGCCGCTCAACGGCGGCATGCGCGCCACGGCGCAAGCCTGGCAGCAAGAATGCGCCGACCGCATGGCTGACCTCGACGCGCGAGCCGAGTCAGAGCACAAACTCGCTGGGACGTTGCTCGATCGAGCACGTCTACTACCTTTCCTGGACGCGACACCGCTGGAGGAGTTCCACTTCGTGGAGCTCTCCGACTATCTGCTCGGCCGGTGGCGGAGACAGGAGCATCGAGCTTCGAACTGGGGACTCTTCGGCTTCCTGGACCGATGGATGCTCCGCCGGCACTTGAACATCGAAATGGATCAACTGCCCACCTGGCGGGACCTGATCAGCGCCGAGCTGGATGTCCGACGCTGCAAGCAACATCTGCTGAGCCTCCCTGATGAGCGCAGTGTCCTTGGCGCGTTGCGCACGGCGCAGGACAGCCACAGGCAGGCGAGTGCCGATTTGTTGCGCTCGACGCTGCGGTCGAAAGTCGAGGCTGGTGAAGATGTCATCCTTGATCGGGCCACTGCCCTCTCCGGCCAGGAGGCGAAGCCCTGGGCGGGCTTCCAACGCTTGCTTAAGTTCGTTCCTGCCTGGGCGACCACAACGCTCGCGACACGGCCCAGCATCGTGCCGAAGCCGGGCCTGTTTGACCTGGTGATCATCGACGAGGCGAGCCAGTGCCCCGTGGCGCAGGTGCTCCCGCTGCTCTTCCGGGCCAAGCGGGCGTTGATCATCGGCGATCCGCACCAACTCAGCCACATCACCAAGCTGGAGTTGGGGCACCTTGACCGAGCCGCGGCGGAAGCCGGGCTTACCGACGAGTGGTTGCAAAGTCGGCAGTTCGACCACGGCCGGTTCTCCGCCTATCACGCTGCTGCCGCCGCGACCGGCGAAGTGCTCTGGCTCGACGAGCACTACCGGTGCCACCCGGAAATCGTCCAGACGGTGAACGAACGGGTCTACGGGAACAGGCTCCGGGTGCTCACGAATCCGGCGAATCTCATGACAGGCGACGACAAGCCTGTGCGGTGGGATCACCTCAGCAGCAACTGCGAAAGGACTCCGGACGGGTCGTGGGTCAATGACGACGAGGCTGCGCGGGTGCTGGCCGTCGTGAACGAGATACGCGCCGGGAACGCAACCAAATCCATCGGTGTTGTCAGCCCGTATGCAGCACAGCGGGCGAGGATCCGCGACCTCCTTCGCGGTGTCCCTGAGGTGCAAGTAGGCACGGTCCACACCTTCCAAGGCCGGGAGCGTGACGTGATCTTGCTTTCTCCTACCCTCTCGCAGGGCGCCGTGCCGAAGTCCGTCAAACGGCTCGCGAGCCACCAGAATCTCTGGAACGTGGCTTTCACCCGTGCGATATCCCGGCTGATCGTGGTAGGCGATGCGAACCTGTGGCGGAAAACCAGTGGCTTGCTGCGGAGTCTGCTCGCCCAAGCAGAGAACGCCGAGATCCAAGACGCTTCCGTTCCCGACATGGACGAACCGCTCGCCAAGCTGTACCAACGCCTCATCGTGGCGGGCGTACCGGTCGAAACAGGTGCCGACGTCGGCGGCCACCGCGCCGACCTGATGATCCGCTCAGCCAACGGGCCAGTCGCGGTGCTTCTCGACCGAAGCGGAACCGGCACCGATTCCGCCGGCACGTTGGGGAGAAATCTCCGCCAGCTCTGCACCGCCCAAGAACTCATGGACGACGCCACCAACGGCAAGGTCGTCCGGATACCGATCTGGCGCTGCTTCGACGACCTGCCCGGACTTGTCGAAGAGCTGCGCACAAGCTGATCGCTACTGAAACAGAGGTGCACCGGCACGAGCAGGCCGACCTCGGAAGGAAGACAATTACTCAGCTGAGATCAACCGTACCCGCAAGGCCTCCCTGTTGCTTCTCATCGACCAGGCGGTATCGCCCGCGTACCGACGAACCTCCCGATATCGCACGAGAGGCGCTGAACTACCCGCGCACCTAACGCGAACTGGCACTTCGTTGGGGCACGACCGATCGGGGGTCTGTAACGGGAACGATGTTTCCGTTACAGACGCCCGCCTCAGCTCATGGGGTGTCGCGCAGGTGTTGTGCGTAGTCCGCCAGACCTTCTCCGGTGGGTGGTGCAGCAGGCGTTGCAGGCGCAGCACCGGGTGGTCGCCGATCATGATGAGGGTCGTGTCGGTGTTCATGGCTGGGTGTCCTCTGGGTCGGACATGTTGTCGAGGTGGTGTTGCGGGGTGTCGAGCCGGTCGTGCCACATTTGCCGGTAGGGCGCCAGCCAGGTGTCGATCTCGGCCAGTGGTTCGGGGCGCAGTCGGTACCAGCGGCGTTGGGCGTCTTGGCGGACTTCGACCAGCCCGGCCTCGCGTAGCACCTTGAGGTGTTTGGACACCGTGGGTTGGCTCAGCGGCAGGCGGTCGACGAGGTCGCCGACGGCTCGTTCCCCGGTGCGCAGCAGGTCGAGGATGTCCCGGCGGTGCGGTTCGGCCAGGATTTCGAAGGTACTTGCCACCTCGTCAATATAGCCGACCGGAAATATGTTTTCGGTGGGTGGCTCAGGCGGTGAGCACGGCCTGGGTCTGGGTGGTGTGCCCGATGCGGCGCCCGGAGTCGTCCAGCAGCTCGGTCTGCACCGCGATGCTCGTGCGGCCGACGTGCAGCGGACGGCTGACCGCGTGCAAAGCGCCCTCGCGCAGCGCGCGGAAGAAGTTCGTCTTCGACTCGATCGTGGCCGTGTGCGCGCCCTCGGGCAGGTTCAGGAACGCGCAGACCGCGCCGACGGCATGAGCGCGGCGAGCTGCTGGTGGTCGACGGCGGTCACGGGGCCTCCTTGGTGAGAATCCGGGTTGCGGCGGTGACGAGTTCGGCGTTGTCGGCGGCGACCTGCCCGTCGGGCAGCAGCAGCGTGTCCTCCAGGCCGATGCGGGTGGCCAAGCCGCGGCGGGCAGCGACGGTGAGCACCGGCCACGCCCCGGCGGCCTCGCCGTGCAGCAGGATCGGCGTCGCCGCCGGGCGCAGCCGCTCCAGCAGCGCTTCGGCGGTGGTCGCCGCGCCCCGGGCGGTCAGGTCGGTGACCTCGGCCAGCACTCTCAGCACCCGGGCGCGGTGCGGGGAACGCAGGAACTGGCGGTCGCCGTCGGTGCCAGAGAAGATGCCCGCCTCTATGCCTACACCGCGCTCCAGCAGCACGGCGGCGACGTCGTCGGCGCCGGGTTCGTGCCAGTTGACCGAGGCGTGGTCGGGCAGCACCGTCCACGCCCGGATGGCCCGGATCCTGTCCGCCGGGTCCGGTGCGGTCCACGCGCCGGTGGTGACCCCGACGGGAACTGCGGGGGCGGCGGCCCGCACCGCGCGCAACGTGGCTGCGACCAGGTGCGGATCGAGGCTGTCGGTGCCGTCGGGCGCTTTGGGGTGCAGGTGGATGTCGTTGGCGCCGGCTGCGATGCTGTCCGCGGCGGCCTTGGCCAGCTCCTCCGGGCGCACGGGCAAGTGGAAGTGCTCGCGCGGGGAGCGCGCGCCGTTGAGGCAGACCTGCAACATGCGCCGATTCTCCCCCGATCCGGCGGGCGCGCGGAAGTTGGCGACCCCGATTCGTGATCATCGACAGCCACTTCGCCTCGCCCGGATGGGCGACACCACGGGCACCTGGTGGTGTGGCGGGGGTACTAGCGTGGTGGTGTGGTGTTGAGCAACCGGATCCTGCGGGGCGTGGCCAGCGGCGAGATCACCTTGGCGTTCCAGCGCTGGCCCAGCCCGCGGGCGCAGGCCGGATCGTGGCTGCGCACCGCGGTCGGGTTGATCGGCATCGGCGAGGTCACCGAGGTCGATCCGGGCCGGATCACCGACGCCGACGCCCAGCGCGCGGGCTTCACCTCCGCCGCGGGACTGCGGTCCTCTTTGGACAAGCACGGCCGCGGCGTGGTCTACCGCCTCGTCCTCAGCTACGGCGGCCCCGCACCCGAGCTGCGGCCGCAACCGGTGGATCTGCGTCCGCGCGAACGGGCCGCGATCGACCGGAAGCTGGCGCAGCTGGACGTCTCCGCCCCGCGCGGACCGTGGACGAGGACCGTCCTGGAAGCACTGCGGCGGTGCCCTGGCCTGCGCGCCGCCGAACTCGCAGCCGACCATGGACGGCCGGTGTCGCGCTGTAAATCCGATGTGTGGCAGCTGCGCGAGCTTGGCCTCGTCGAACCCCACGAGGCCGGATTCCGGTTGTCCCCGCGCGGAAAGTCCTACCTCGGCAGTCCCTAGAAACGGAGCCCTGTGACGGTCGATCAGGTCCACAACGCCCACCGCAACGGGGCCACGCCCACCGAACTCTCCCCCGACGACGCCGAATCCGCGCTGTACGTGGCGATCTGGGCGTACAGCAGCGGCGACGCCGCCACCGCGCACCGCGCCGCCGAAGCAGCCCGCGTCTTCACTCCGGACAGCGAGCTGGCCCGGCTGCTGTCGGCGATCACCGCCAACGGCGATGCCACCGCGGTCTACGACTCGCCCGCGGCGTTCCGGGCGTTCATCCGGGGCGGTGGCAACATCGGCCTCTACGAGGCGGCATCCACGGCGCTGCGCAAGCTCTACCGGCAGCAGAGGCCCCAGCGGCTGCTGGACATCGGCGCCGGGGACGGGCTGGCGCTGCTGCCCGCGCTCACCGAGCACCAGCCCGTCGTCGGGGTCGTCGAACCCAGCAGTGCGCTGCTGGCCGAGACCACCGCCGGACTCACCCGCCGCGGCATCACCCACCACTCCTGGCAGGACACCGCGCAGGATTTCACCGCCACCCACACCCAGCGGTGGGACCTGATCCAGTCCACCTTCGCGCTGCAATCCCTGCCCCGGCGACAAGACCCGGGTGCTGCGCTGGATCGCCGCGCACACCGGCCGGTTCGCGCTGGTGGAGTTCGACGACGTCGAGGTCGCCTCGGTGTGGGAGCCCGCGTGGTTCCGCGACTGCCTGGCCCGGGTGGAACGCGGCCTGCGCGAATACGACGCCGACCGCGATCTCGTCGGCGCCGGGTTCATCCTGCCTGTGATCCTCGGCAAGTTCGGCACCACCGCGCCCACCAACTACGAGCTGGCCGTCGACGGCTGGGTGGCGCTGCTGCGCGAGTCCGGATTCGCCGAGATCACCACGCGGCGGCTGGCCGACTACTGGTGGCGCCCGGCATACCTGCTCGAGGCGGTCACCGCGGCCGGATGATGCCGCGCTGCAACGCCGTGGTGATCGCCGCCAGCCACGTCATCGCCAGCCACCGCCGGTGCAGGGCGTGGCGCACCACCGCGCCCGCCGCGTAGACCGCGGTCAGCAGCACGGCCATCGCGACCGCCAGCCAGCTCGTGGACCCCGCGGCGTGGGTGAGGAACACCCGCGCGGTCGCGATGCCCAGCAACAGCAGGAATCCGGTGTGGAACGCCAGCCGCATCAACCGCAGGATCGCCCCCGGACCGGGGCTGGACGCGGACAACGTTTCGGACACTGCGCACACCTTAGAACCATGCCTGGGGGATGGTGCTCACCAGGACCTTTCTGGACACTGCGGGCAGGGCGCGGCATCGATCGTTCGGTTGAGTTCGGGATGCACCCGCGGCGGCGGCAGGATCAATCGGTGCTGCGATGGCAACGGCGCCGATCGCGGCGAGGCTGGATGCCGAATTCGACCACGACCGGAAAGCAGAACACCCGTGTTCCTCGCCATCCGCGACATCCGCTTCGTCAAGGGGCGGTTCGTACTCATGGGCTCGGTGGTCGGGCTGATCACGTTGCTGATCGTGTTGCTGTCGGGACTGACCGCGGGCCTGGCCCACCAGTCCACCTCGGCGATCACGCAGCTGCCCGCCACCCACATCGCCTTCGGCACTACCAGCGCCGAAGCCCCCGAGCAGTCTTTCGCCGACTCCTCGATCACCCAAGCCCAGCTCGACGCCTACCGCGGCACGCCCGGGGTGCAGTGGGCCGCGCCGCTGGGCATCATCCAGACCCGCCTGGAAACCACCGCCGGCGGCACGGCGGCCACCATCTTCGGCGTGCGCCCCACCGACGGCCCCGGTTACTCCGGGCTCCCTGGTCGTCAGCCGTGACCTCGCCGAGGACAACGGCCTGACCATCGGCCAGAGCGTGCTGGCGGGCACCCAGCGGCTGACGACCAGCGGCATCGCCGGCATCGCCTACTACAGCCACACGCCCGTGGCGTGGACGGCGCTGGAGACCTGGTCGGCGTTGCGTCCGCCACGCGCCGATGCGCCCCTGGCCACCGTCATCGCCGCGGGCATGACCGCCGACCCCGCGCAGGCCGACGCCGCTGCCGACACCACCACGGCCACCGCCGGCGCCAGCCTGGCTGCCATCGGCTCCTACTCCTCGGAGAACGGGTCGCTGCTGATGATGCAAGGCTTCCTGTACGCGATCTCCGCGCTGGTCGTCGGCGCGTTCATGACTGTGTGGACCATCCAGCGCAGTGGCGACATCGCCATCCTCAAGGCTCTCGGCGGCGCCACCGGATACCTGCTGCGCGACGCGCTGGCCCAGTCGGCGATCGTGCTGGTGCTCGGCGCCGGGGTCGGTGGGGCCGCCGGGGCGGGGCTGGGTGCGCTGGCGGTGCAGGCCGTGCCGTTCCAGCTCACCGCCGCCACCACCGTGGCGCCCATCGCCGCCATGATCGTCCTGGGCATGATCGGCGCCGCCCTGGCGATCCGGCGCATCACCTCCGTCGACCCGCTGACCGCGCTGGGAGCCGTCCGATGAGCCTCACCCTGACCGACGTCCACCTGACCTACCCCGATGGCGATCGCACCTCACCGCGCTCGACGAGGTGTCCCTGCACGTCGGAGCCGGCGAGCTGCTGGCCGTCGTCGGTCCTTCCGGGTCCGGAAAGTCGAGCCTGCTGGCGGTGGCCGCGCCCCTGCTGCGCCCCGACTCCGGCAGCGTGGTCGTCGACGGCGTCGACACCAGCAAACTGTCGGCCGCGCAGCGCGCCCGGCTGCGGCTGGAGAAGATCGGCATCGTCTTCCAGCAGTCCAACCTGCTCGGCTCGCTGACGGCCGCCGAACAGCTCCAGTCCACCCAGCACATGCGTGGCCGATCCGTTCGGCGGCAGCGCCGCGCCGCCGCCGAACTGCTGGCCACCGTCGGCCTCGACGGCAAGCAGCACCGCCGCCCGCACCAGCTCTCCGGGGGTGAGCGTCAGCGGGTCAACATCGCCCGCGCGCTCACCGGCGAACCCGCGGTGCTGCTGGTCGACGAGCCCACCGCCGCGCTCGACCACGATCGCGGGCGCCAGATCGTCGAGCTGCTCGCCGAGGTCACCCGCCAGCACCAGGTCGCCACCATCGTGGTCACCCACGACACCGAGTACCTCGACCACATCGACGAGGTGGCCGTCATGCGCGACGGGCAGCTGACCCGGTCAGTAGTGGGTGCCCATCGCTGAGCGCACCTCGGCCAGGGTCGTTTCGGCGATGGCGTTGGCCCGCTCGTTGCCTTCGCGCAGGATCCGCCGCAGGTAGCCGCGATCCTGCGCGAAGGCGGCGCGGCGTTCCCGCATCGGTGCCAGGTGCTCGTTGACCGCCTCGGTGACGGTGCGCTTCAACGCCGCCGCGCCACCGGAACCGATGTCCTCGGCGACCTCGTGCGGATCCCGCCCGGTGCACAACGCCGCCAGCAGCACGAGGCTGGAGACCTCCGGGCGGGACCGCGGGTCGTAGCTGATGTGTCGCTGCGCATCGGTCTTCGCGCCCCGGATCAGCCGCGCGGTCTCGTCGGCCGTGGCCGCCAGCGTGATCGCGTTGCCGCGGCTCTTGCTCATCTTGGTGCCGTCGGTGCCCAGCAGCAGCGGGGCCGGCGACAGCAGCGCATCCGGTTCCGGCAGCAGCCGCCGGTAGCGATCGTTGAAGCGGCGCGCGATCGTGCGGGTCAGTTCCAGGTGCGGCAGCTGGTCCTGACCCACCGGCACCAGATTGGCCTTGCAGAACAGGATGTCGGCGGCCTGGTGCGCCGGGTAGGTGAACATCAGGCCGCTGACCGCCGACTGCCGCGAATGGTTGATCTCGTCCTTGACCGTGGGGTTGCGGCTCAGCTCCGCCACCGACACCAGGCTCAGGAACGGCAGCAGCAGCTGGTTGAGCGCCGCAACCGCGCTGTGGGTGAAGATCGTGGCCCGCTGCGGGTCGATCCCGGCCGCCAGGTAGTCCAGCACCAGGTTCTGCACGTGCTCGTCGAGTCGTTCTGCTACGTCGCGGTCGGTGAGCACCTGGTAGTCGGCGACGATCACCAGCAGCTCCACGCCCAGGCGCTGCAACCGGACCCGGTTGTGCAGGGTGCCGAAGTAGTGGCCCAGGTGCAGCAGCCCGGTCGGACGATCCCCGGTGAGCACCCGGAAATCGTTCGGGCGCAACGGGACCAGCTCCTCCAGCTCGACGCTGCGGCGCGCGGCGGTGGAAGTCTCGATCACAGCGGTCATGAATGTTCTCCTCATCCGGTGGTGGGGGTCCGGCCGACGTCCCGGACGTGTGGAGAACACGAAGAAGGGCCGTCCATCCGAACGGCCCGAGGTGTGCGCAAGTTGAGTGGCCGCTCCTAGCCGGAGCGCCACCACGCGAGGCACGAACTGCGAATCACGCCGCCATCCTAACCCGACCCGCAGCGCGGTGTGGTGCACGGCTGCTGCGGCGTGACGGTGTGGTCAGGGCAGCTCAAGCGTCATCTTGGTCCCGGTGATGGTGAACCCCAGCCGCTCGTACAGTTGTTGCGCGGGATTGCCGGCCGTGACGGCCAGCCCCACCTCGTTCCAGCCCCGCTCGCTCAACCACGCCATGGCGCGCCGCAGCAGCAGGCCGCCCAGCCCGGCGAACTCGGTGGCCGGGCGGCGGAACACATCACCGACCCACGCAACGCCTCGGACCGCAGATCGCGCCGCATCGCGTGCGCATGCCGCTTCAGCCGCGCACCTGCCCGCCGCAGGGCCTCGCCATCGGCGGGAGCGGTCAGCACGCTCCATCCCGCCAACTCCGCGCGCAGCAGCTCCAGCGGGTCCGGCCCGTCGATGGCCAGCACCTGGATGGTGTGCGACGCACCGGTCACCGGCGCGTAGGACACCGTCGTGGTCTCGTTCGACAGCACCGAAGTCTCACCGGCGGGGACCTCTTGCAGCATTCGACAAGGCCTACACCCGAGCACCGATCCAGGCAAACGATTTAGCACGCCCACTGTCATTTCCGCCAAGAGCCGAGGCCCGTTCCAGGTGGAACAAATGCGTTGACAGCCACTGCGGGCGTACCGCTAACGTCATCGGCACTATGAAGAACTGACTTCGAGCCAGGCCCGCGTTCGAGGCTTGCGCGACCCCTTCCAACGAACTGGCCGCCCTGCGCAACGCAGTGGACGTCACCGCCCGCCAGGCATCACGGCATGCGCCGCGACAACGCCAAGATGGCCTACGACTACTCCGGCGGCCGGGCAAATCCACCCTGCTGCACCTGGCCGCCGGCCGGCTGGCACCCGACACCGGCAGCGGCCCACCGGCCGGACCTGCCCGACCTCTGCGAACTGGGCCTGCTGGCCCCCGCCGACCTAGGCCGCCCCGTCGGGGCGCTGTCGGTCGGCCAGCGCCGCGACTGGCCCTGGTCCTGCTGCTCGCCGACCCACCACAGGTGTTGTTGCTGGACGAACCCACCAACCACCTGTCGCTGACCCTCGTCAGCGAACTCGAAGAAGCCCTGCACACCGCTTGCGGCGCCATCGTCGTCGCCAGCCACGACCGCTGGCTGCAGCAGCGCTGGAACGGGCCCACCCTGAACCTGCACGACGGCCGCCGCAGCGCCTGAAGGGGGAGCCACCGCCATGCCCGACACACCAGACCCCACCCGCGTGCACCCCAGCACCCGGCCAGAGCTGACCAACGTGGCCTTCCTGTCCACAGTGGTCAGCTCCCCATTGATCGAGATCGGCGAGTACACCTACTACGACGACCCCGGCGGCGCCGCCGAATTCGAAACCCGCAACGTGCTCTACAACTACGGGCCCGCGAAGCTGCGCATCGGCCGGTTCTGCGCGCTGGCCACCGGGGCGCGGTTCATCATGCCCGCCGCCAACCACCCCATGATCGGCTGCTCCACCTACCCGTTCACCATGTTCGGCGGAGCCTGGACCGAGGCCACCCTCGACATCGCCGCCGGCCTGCCCACCAAGGGCGACACCGTGATCGGCAACGACGTCTGGATCGGCCGCGACGCCACTATCATGCCCGGCGTGCACATCGGCGACGGCGCGATCATCGCCACCGGCACCGTCGTCACCGGCGACATCCCTGCCTACGGCGTCGCCGGCGGCAACCCCGCCCGGGAGATCCATCGCCGCTTCTACGACGCCGACGTCGAACTGCTGCAACGCATCGCCTGGTGGAACTGGCCCATCGAGACCATCACCGCGCACGTCCGCACCATCATGGCCGGCCAGCCCAAAGACCTCGCTGCACTGGCCCGCAGGGAAGGACTGCTCGATGCCTGAACTCCACGTCACCACCCCCGACGGGCTGCGGCTGTGGACCGAATCCCGCGGCGACCCCGCAGACCCGCCGGTACTGCTGATCATGGGCGGCAACGCCAACGCACTGGGCTGGCCCGACGAGTTCGTCGACGCCCTCGCAGCCAGCCACCTGCACGTCCTGCGCTACGACCACCGCGACACCGGCCGCTCCACCCACCTGGACATCACCGGCTACACGCTGGACGACCTCGCCCGCGACGCCGTGGCAGTCCTCGACGGGCACGGCATCGCGGGCACCCATGTCGTGGGCCTGTCCATGGGCGGCACCCTCGGTCAACTGCTCGCCCTGGACCACCGCGACCGGCTGCGCACCCTGACCCTGCTGGCCACCGCCGCCCTCGACGTCGACTTCGCCGAAGCCCTGCGCCGCGCCGTCGAAGGCGAACCCACCGAGCTGCCCGCGCCCACCCCCCAGATCGTCACCGCCCTGGCCCACCGCAGCGACCCCGCACCCGACCGTGACACCGCGCTGCAGCGGCGGTTGGCCGAATGGCGGCTGCTAGCCGGCGACGAAATCTCCTTCAACGAAGCGGAATTCCGTCGCTGGGAGAACGCCGCGATCGACCACGCCGGCAGCTACCAGCAACCCAGCGCACACGCCTTCGCCACCCCCGTGCCCACCGAACGCGGCGCCGAACTGCGCCACGTCACTACCCCGACCCTCGTCATCCAGGGCCCGCAAGACCCCATCAACCCACCCCCGCACGGACGGCACCTCACCGACCTCATCCCTAGCGCCCACTGCGAGACCATCCCCGGACTCGGCCACGCCCTGCCCGGCGCCCTGCACCAGACGCCCATCACCACCATCACCGACCACATCGGACGATTCGAGAGGACCACCGCGTGATCGACCCCCGCCTGCGCGACCGCGTCGCCGTGATCACCGGCGCCAACAGCCCGCTGGGCATCGGCGCCGGCATCGCCCGCGCCCTGGCCCGCCAGGGCGTCAAAGTCGTGCTCGCCTCCCTTCCCGAAACACCCCCGGCCGGCACCACCACCTGCGCCGACCGCACCTACAGCGCCACCAAGGCCACCGGCACCGACCACGTGCGCGACGCCTTGCGCGCCGACGGCGCCGACGCCGAATCCCTAGCCGTCGACCTCGCCGACCCAGCCGCCGCACCGGCGATCTTCGACCACGCCGAAACCCACCTCGGGCCCGTGGAAATCCTCGTCAACAACGCCGCGCACTGCGTGCCCGACACCTTCCGGCCCGACCCCGCACGCGGTGCCACCACCGTCGCCGCGGCCAGCCTGGACGCCCACCACGCGGTCAACACCCGCGCCCCGGCACTGCTGATCGCCGAATTCCACCGCCGCCACCTGCGCCGCAAGGCGAGCTGGGGCCGCATCGTCAACATCTCCACCGATGCCGCCCCCGGCGCACCCGACCAGATTTCATACTGGGCGACCAAGAACGCCCTGGAATCGCTGAGCCGCTCCGCGGCCATCGAACTCGGCCCCGCGGGCATCACCGTCAACACCATCTCGCCCGGCCCGGTACAGACCGGCTGGATCAGCGACGACATGAACACCCGCTTCGCCGAGTTCAGCCCGCTGGGCCGCGTCGGCCGCCCCGACGATATCGCCGACCTCGCGGTCTTCCTCGCCTCCCACCAAGCCCGCTGGATCACCGGCCAGACCATCTACGCAGGCGGCGGCAAACGCATGATCTAGCGCCCCGGAACCATCCACTGTGGTCGGCCCGGTCCACGGCCGTGCGTGTTTTGCGGTGCTCCAGCGCCCAAAAGCACGCACGGGCGCGGACCAGACTGAACCACCGGCAGCTCTCACCGCGCCGAACCCGCGACGCCCGACCGCTGCTCCGCCTGCAGGAGGTCCTCGGCGTCACGCCGGACGGGTCCGATCGGTCAGCAACCGCACCGCCAACCCGACCAGCACCGTGCCCATGAAGTAGCGCTGCGCCCGCAGCCACACCGGCCGCCGTGCCAGCACACCCGCTACCGAACCGGCGGTCACCACGATCAGCGCGTTGACCGACAACGCCACCACAATCTGCACCGCGCTCAACGTCAGGCTCTGCAACGCCACCCCGCCGCGAGCGGGGTCGATGAATTGCGGCAGCAACGACACGTAGAGAACCGCGATCTTCGGGTTGAGCAGGTTGGTCACCAACCCCATCGCGAACAACCGCCCCGGCCCGTAGTCGGGAGTGGGCACCGGCGCGAAAACCGACACGCCGCCCGGTCGCACCGCCTGCCACGCCAACCACAGCAGGTACGCCGCACCGGCGACTTGCAACACCGTGTACAGCGCGGGTACCAGGGCGAACACTGTGGCGATGCCGGCGGTGGCGGCCGCGGCGTACACCAGGAACCCCACCGCCACCCCCAGCAGCGACACCAGCCCGGCCCGCCGCCCCTGCGTCAGCGACCGAGACACCAGGTAGAACATGTTCGGCCCGGGCGTGAGCACCAGGCCCAGCGCCACCACCGCGATCCCCACCACTGCCGGGAACTCGACCACCACTCCGCCTTCTGCCGCAATCAGATCCCGTCGTGACCGCACACTAAGCACTCGCGGCGGCGGCACAAACGGCCAATCCGGCAGCACTGGCCTCGCTCGAACTACCCGTCCAACCGGCCAGGTCGTCCCGCCCCCGAGCCGAAGACCGGCCGCTGACAGTTGTCCTCCAGATGCCGGCATCCCATCAGTGAGCGATCAACTCTCCCGGCCCACCGGCAGGGGCACGCTCTTTCATCAGGACGCAGACTCCAGGACCAACAAGTGCTCACCTGCCGACGGCTACCCGACCCGGGTCTGCCGGATGGCCGACTTCGGCAGGTACTGCTTTATCGCGTTCTCCTTACACTCGCGAAACCGGCTCCGCCCGGCTTCTCACCCACTACACGAACGGCCCCCGCCCGCATCGACAGCACCGGAGAATTTTCCGTGCCGCCGGCCGCAACGCCGACGGGGTGAAAGTGGCCGCTGATCACGTCGGCGGTCGGCAGGTGTGTCCTGCCTCTCCCGGGCGGGGCGCGGCTGAATCGGTCCGGCACGCCGTCCACTGTGATCCGTGGCGGGCCTGCAACGGCACCGTCGCGCTGGGGATAGCATCCGGCTAGGCAATCACCCGGCGAGCAGGAGAACGAAACCTCATGACCCAAGCTCCCGTCACCGTGACCGTTACCGGTGCGGCCGGTCAGATCGGCTATGCGTTGCTGTTCCGGATCGCATCCGGACAGCTCATCGGGCCCGACACCCCGATCAAGCTCCGTTTGCTGGAGATCCCGCAGGCGGTCAAGGCGGCCGAGGGCACCGCGATGGAGCTCAACGACTGCGCCTTCCCGCTGCTGCAGAGCATCGACATCACCGACGATGCCCGCACCGCGTTCGACGGCACCAACGTCGCGCTGCTGGTAGGTGCCCGCCCACGCACCAAGGGCATGGAGCGCGGCGACCTGCTGGAAGCCAACGGCGGCATCTTCAAACCGCAGGGCGAGGCGATCAACGCCGGTGCCGCCGCCGACGTGCGCGTCCTGGTGGTCGGCAACCCGGCCAACACCAACGCACTCATCGCGCAGGCCCACGCCCCGGACGTGCCCGCCGAGCGGTTCACCGCGATGACCCGCCTGGACCACAACCGGGCGCTGAGCCAGCTGGCGCAGAAGCTGGACGTGTCGGTCACCGACATCAAGAAGCTGACCATCTGGGGCAACCACTCCGCCACCCAGTACCCGGACCTGTTCCACACCGAGGTCGGCGGCAAGATCGCCGCAGAGCAGGTCGAGCAGGCCTGGCTGGCCGACGAGTTCATCCCCACCGTCGCCAAGCGCGGCGCGGCCATCATCGAGGCCCGCGGCGCGTCGTCGGCGGCTTCGGCTGCCAACGCCGCCATCGACCACGTGCACACCTGGGTCAACGGCACGCCCGAGGGCGACTGGACCTCGGCGGCCGTGGTCTCCGACGGCTCCTACGGGGTGCCCGAGGGCCTGATCTCGTCGTTCCCGGTCACCGCCCGCGACGGCAAGTTCGAGATCGTGCAGGGCCTGGAGATCGACGAGTTCTCCCGCGAGCGCATCGACGCCTCGGTCAGCGAACTCGTCGAGGAGCGCGACGCCGTCCGCAAGCTCGGCTTGATCTGAGCCTCGGCGACAACTGCGGGTGGGGCGGTCCCGGCTGTCGGGGCGGCCCCACCCGCAGTTGGCCACCGGTAATCCGGTTGCCCGGATCGACCGCCGGGCAGCATCATCGGCGCATGGCGCACCCCGCGGAAGTGATCATCCTCGAATCGGCGGTGCTGCGACGCTGGCGCGGCGACGACCTCACCGAGATGCACCAAGTGGTCACCGAGGCACTGCCGCACCTGCGGCCGTGGATGCCGTGGGCCGCCGGCGACTACCCGCTCGAGGCCGCCACCGAATTCCTCGACCTCTGCGACCGCAACTGGCGCAGCGGCGACGCCTACACCTACGCCATCACCGTCGACGGTGCGATCGCCGGCTGCATCGCCATGGAACGCCGCATCGACCCCGGCGGCCTGGAGATCGGATACTGGCTGCACCCCGGCCACACCGGCCGCGGACTGGCGACCACCAGCGCCGCCGCGCTGGTCGATGAGGCGTTCGCGCTGCCGGGCGTGGACCACGTGGAGATCTGGCATGACGCGGCCAACACCCCCAGCCAGGGCGTGCCGCAGCGCCTCGGTTTCACCTGCGTCGACCGCCGCAGCCCCATCCGCGACCCGAGAACCTCCGGGGAGGACGGCATCGACGTCGTCTGGCGGCTGACCCGCCCGGCCCGGTGACGCCCGAGCTCACGACCAGCGCAGGCCGCATCCGAGGCCACGACGGCGCGGACCGCGCCTTCCTCGGAAATCCCCTACGCGGCCACGCCATTCGGGCCGAACCGATTCCAGTCGCCCCGGCCACAGCGGCCTGGCGAGGAGTGCGCGACTGCTTCGGCTTCGGGCCCATCGCACCTCAGGACGCCGGACTGCCAGGTGCGCCAACGTGGTCCGGCGCCGACGACGTGCTCACCCTCAACGTCTGGACCCTATCCGATGCTCGCCGGCGGGGAACGACGGCGTTGAGCACCGGTGCCCGCTGTCAGTTCGGGCGCTCTCCCATCCGGGATGCCTGCAGCAGCGAGATCGGGGCAGTTCAGTCCGTTGCGTCACTTTCAACGCCTTTCGCGGTCAACGGGCCCCGGAATGGCGCTCGCGGAATTCATCTTCCAATTTTTCCAGCGTACGGCCGCGGGTCTCGGGTACGAACAGTATCGTGAAAACGGTCGCGGCGGCGTTGATGAGCGCGAACGCCGCGAACGTCCATGTCGGCCCGGCCGAGCCCACGGCAAGGGGGAAAACGAAGGCGACGAGCGTATTGGCGGCCCAGAGCGCGAAAACGGCGACCCCCATTGCCAGCCCACGTATCGCCAACGGGAAAATTTCCGACAGCAGCAGCCATATCCCGATGCCCAGGAAGCACGTAGCGATCGCGACGAAGAGGACCATCGCGAGCAGGACCAGATAACTGCTTGCCGCCGAGTGCGGCAGCAGGAAGTATACGGCGAGAATGACAAGGGAAGCCGTGACGCCGGCGAAACCCGTAATGAGTAACGGGCGCCTGCTCATGAATCCCAGCAGCCAGATTCCGAAAGCGGTCGATGACACCGAGGTGACACCCACGGCGATAATGGAGACCAGTGCGGCACCCGTTGTCAGCCCGGTGGATTCGAGAATCGTCGGCCCGTAGTACTCGACCGTGTTGATTCCGGTTGTCTGCCCGGCGGCGGCAAGGCCCACCCCGACCCACAGCATTCGCCGCATCCACGGTTGTTCCCGCAGCATGTGCAGCGAAGACGCACGGTACTCCGCGGCGCTTCGCCGGGCATGTCCGGCGACGATCTCGAACTCCTCCTCAGCAGTTGCCGGGTCCCGGGTCAGCAGGAGAACCCGCTTGCTGTCCTCGTACCGTCCCTTCATCGCGTACCAGCGTGGCGTGTCGGGCAGCAGGAGCATGCCGAGGAACAAGCCGACGGCTGGCAGGGCGCTGACCGCGAGCATCCAGCGCCACGCGGCTTCACCCGCGTACCAGTTACCCAGACCGGCGTTGAGGAGGTAAGTGGTCAGGATGCCTGTCACGATCATGAGTTCGTTGATGGTGACCATCCGGCCCCGACGATCGGCCGGTGCCATCTCGGACAGGTAGATCGGCACCGTGACCGAGGCGGTTCCGACCGCCAGGCCGAGAACGAACCTGGCCACGATCACGAAACCCGCGTTCGGCGCCAACCCGCTGCTCACGGAACCGACGGCGAACAGGACAGCGCAGCTGAACAACCCGCGGCGGCGGCCTACCAGGTCCGCGACCCGGCCACCGAGGAGTGCACCGAACATCGCACCGAACAACAGCGCACTGACGACGGCCGCCGTCGTGAACGCGTTGAGGTGGAGAGCCTCCTGCATGTACAGGAGGGCACCCGAGATGACGCCGGTGTCGTAGCCGAAGAGGAATCCGCCGATCGTGACGATCGCGGTCACCTTGACGAGGATCCATTCGCGTGAACGGGAGGCCGCGCTCGGTTCAGTCGGCGGGTTGTCGGACAAGAGTACCGCCTGGCGACATTGGTTCCTCTCGATCGAGCGGCCAGGCCGGCCACGAACAGCCGAGCGAACAAGGACGTGGCTGGATCGCCGCCGGATGTCGCTGGATCAACGGGTATACTACTGTGTGTAATCGACCCTATGGTGTTCCCGGTGCTCTTCTACTTCGGCACTTCGCCTGCTCATGAAGACCAGGCTTAACTGGGCGTATCCTGCTCTCAGGAATGTCAACACCATGCCAACTATGCCAGCCAGCCGGAACCTTCCGCATGAGATGACGAGCTTCGTAGGGCGCCGCGAGGCCATGGCGGAGCTCAAGCAGAAACTGTCCTGATCACGGATAGTGACCTTGACCGGCGCTGGTGGGGTCGGGAAATCCCGGCTGGCGACTCACGTGGCATGGACACTGCGCCGGGCGTTCCCGGACGGAGTGCATCTGGTCGAGCTGGGGAAGGTGCGAGACCCGTCGCTGGTCCCCCAGACGGTCGTGAACACCCTGGGAATCCAGGACCGCTCGATGCGCGACCCCAGCACCGTGCTGGTCGATTACCTGTCTGCGAGACGGGCCTTGCTAGTGCTGGACAACTGCGAGCACCTGCTGGACGCGTGCGCGCATCTGACCGCCACACTGGCCAGCGCGGCGCCCGGATTGCGCGTGCTGGCGACCAGCCGTGAACCCTTGCGCGTCGCCGGAGAGCACGTCTGGCCAGTGCCAGCCCTGTCCGTACCGCCCCCGGAATGGTCGGACCTGCCGCCTGGATCAGCGGCGAAGATGCCTGCCAAGCAATACGAGGCACTGACGCTGTTCGAACAACGCGGTGCGGCCGTGTCGCCGGGTTTCAGGCTCGGACCGGAAAACGAAGCGTATGTGGCCCGGCTGTGCCAGCAGCTCGACGGCATCCCGCTGGCCATCGAACTCGCGGCCGCCTGCATGCGCATGCTCACGGTGGAGCAGATCCTGGAGCGATTGACGAAACGCTTCTCGCTTCTCACCGCCGGCGACCGGGCCGGGCAGATGAGGCACCACACGCTGCGCGCCGCCGTCGACTGGAGCTTCGAGTTGTGCACCGAACAGGAGCGCTTGCTCTGGGCCCGCTGCTCGGTGTTCGTAGGCGAATTCGACCTGGACGCCGTGGAGTACATCTGCGCCGACGAGATGTTCCCGCCCGAGGAGGTTTTCACCGCTCTCATGGGTCTGATCGCGAAATCGATCGTATCCCGGATCGTAGATGATCAAGATTACCATTACCGGATGCTGGAGACTATCCGGCAGTATGGGCACGAGCGGCTTGCCGAATCCGGCGATGAGGACAACCTGCGCTGCCGGCACCGGGATTACTATCTGCGGCTGGCCGAACAGTGTGACAGCGAATGCTCCGGCTCGAACCAGGCACACTGGATCCGGCGGTTGCGTGCCGAACGTTTCAACATCTGGGTCGCGCTGGATTTGTGTGCCACGACTCCGGGTGAAGCGAGAACCGGCCTGCACATGGCTTCCGCGCTGTGTTTCATGTGGACCGCGGGCGGCCTCCTCCGGAGCGGGCGGCACTGGCTGGACCGCATGCTCAGCCTGAACACCGAACCCACGCACGAACGAATCCGGGCACTGTGGATCAACGGATGGCTCGCGCACCTGCAAGGGGACTATGCCTCCAGTGTCGCGTCGCTCGACGAAAGCCGCGAGCTGGCGCTTCTGTGCAATGACGACGTGGGGCTGACCTACGCGATCCAGTTCCTCGGTGATACCGAGAACTGGCACAACAACGCGGAACGCGCGCTGCCATTGCTGGAGGAGGCGCTGGAACGCCATCGTGCGTCGGGCCAATGGAACGCCATCGCGCTGCAGATCTTTCCGCTGCGGATTCACACCGCCCACCTGCTCGGCAGGACGGACTGTGCCACGGAGCTCCTACGCGAGTGTCGAGCCCTGTGTGCGCCACTGGGCGAGCGCTGGGCGCTGTCGTGGACGGAGTGGAGCGCCGCCATCGCGCGGTGGGCAGCGGGCGATCTGGAGAAGGCGTCCGAGTATCTGCGCGAGTCCCTGCGGAAGAAGGGCGAACTCAACGAGTGGTTGGGCATCGCATGCTGCCTTTCCTTACTGGCGTGCGTCGCCGCGGCCGGTGGTGACGCACACCGGGCGGCAGTGCTCTTCGGCGCGTCGGACACGATGTGGGAACTAGCCGACCGCATGCTGTACGGAATCGAGAAGCTGCTCGACTGGGTCCGGCAAAGCACACAACTGAGCCGCAAGCCCTCGGCAAGAAGGCGTTTGAGGCCGCCTACCAGCAAGGCGAGCGGATGACACAGGAAGAGGTCATCGCCTATGCGCTGGGTGACAAGCTCCCGCAGCAAGCCTCTACCACCGCGGCGGCGCCCGCACCCCTGCTGACAAAACGGGAACTGGAGGTCGTGGCACTGATCGCCGCCGGGATGTCGAACAAGCAGATCGCGGCGAGTCTGGTCATCTCCCAACGTACTGCCGAAAGCCATGTCGAAAATATCCTTACCAAGATGGGGCTCACCTCACGCACCCAAATCGTGGCATGGCACAGCCGGCAAGAAGAAGGTCCATGAGGTCCTGGCCTGCGGTAATAGGGGGCGATGGCGGTGTCTCGACCGGCCTGGCCGCTGGTGGTCGACGCGGGTTCCCCGATCTCGCCGACATCGGCCGCCGGATCGCCAGGCCGCTGTCCTTCGCCGATGCCGCCGACGCCCGCACGTGGTTGCGGCAGGTGTACCGGCGTGACCGCCCGGCGTAACCGCACTGCCGGCCAACCCGTAGCGATCTACCTGGGCGTGGAGAAAGACGCCCTCGCCCGCTGGTGGAACCCCGCCTCCTACGAAGCGATCCTTGAGGCCGAAGACCACGACCGAGATCAGCTCAACGCGCAGTGACCAGCCCTCCAACCCTTACCGGAGGATCGCTACTCACGTCCCGGCTCCACCGGCGGGTCCGCCGGCGGCTGCGCGGCCGCCCGCATGGTCCGCAGCTCCTCCATCGCCGCGTCCAGCTGCCCTTCGGCGCGCTCCGCGCGTGCCACGGATTGCGCCTGCGCGTCCTGCATCGCCGCCATCCGCTGCGCGGCGGCGTCGCGCTCGGCCTGCATCCGCTCCGCGGATTCCGTCCGCAGCCGCTGCAGCTCCGCAGCCTGCTGCTCGCGCAACGCCACGAGCTCATCGCGCTGGCGCCGCGCCTCCGCACGCGCTTCCTCGGCTGCGCGCGTGAGCTCATCCAGGCGCCCCTGCGACGTCTCCGCCGCCTGCTCGGCTCTCGCCGCGCGCTCCACCGCCGCCGCCTGCTGCTGCGCCGCCGCGTCCATCTGCCGCCGCGCTTCTTCTTGCGCTGCTTGGATTTCCGCCGCCGCGTCCCGCTTGACCTGCTCGATGGTCTTGCGCGCGTCGGTGATCTGCCGGTCGGCTTCGCGACGGGCTGCCGCGATGGCGACCTCGGCTTCGTTGCGCGCGGCTTCGATATCCTGCCGCGCCTGCTGTTCGGCCCGGCGAGCCTGTTCCACGGCATCATCCCGTTCCTTGCGGGCGGCTTCGGCGTCCTGCCCGGCGGCTTCCGCGGCCGCGGTGGCATCCTCGGCCGCGGCCGCGGCGGCACTGCGGGCCTGCTCGGCGTCGCGGCGCTGCCGCTGGGCGGTGGCCAGCGCTTGCTCGGCTTGCGCGATGCGGTGTGCGGCTTCGGCTTGGGCGGCCTGGATCTGCGCCTCGGCGGCACTGGGATCAGCGATCGTAGCGAGTTCGGCGATGCCGGCGCGCAGGTTGCGGGTCAGTTGCTCCGAAAGGAGCCGGTACTGGCGCAACAACTCCTCGGCCCGCAGCCGCGCCCCGTCGTACTCCACGACAGCGACCGGCGACGCCTGGGCCTGTTCCTGCGCGGTCTGCAGGCGCTGCCGCTCCTTCCAGGCCCGCCACCGGGTGTGTTCGGGGAGGTCGCAGTACTCCGAGGGACGTCCCGGACCGCCGGTGCGCACGACTTCCCGCGTGCAGCCGGGAAACCGGCACACCCCCTCCGCCTGCTCGTCGGACACCGCATCGCGCACCGGCTGATCACCCATGGCCCGGGACGCTACCAACTGGTGGCGGGCATTCCGGTGAACGCCATCACTCGCGGCGTTCGAGCACTGCCAGCCCCGGCGATCACACCGGTGAAGAGGACTTCGCCCAGCCGCTGCTCATCGCCGAGCGGGTCCCGGAGGCCTCCAGTGCGCCCCGCCCTGCCCACAGCGCCACGAACTGCACCGGCCGCGACCGGGCCCGACCGGTCGGGGAGAATGCCGGCACAACACCTCGCGCCAGGAGATCAGCACGTTGTCCCACCAGCACCAGGCCCTCCCCACCGACGGCAGTCTGCATGCCGACTGCGCGAACTGTTTCGGGCTGTGCTGCGTCGCACTGCCGTTCGCCGCTTCTGCCGATTTCGCGGTGGACAAGGACGCCGGGCAACCATGCACGAACCTGCTGGCAGACTTCCGGTGCGGCATCCATTCCCAGTTGCGCGAGCGCGGCTTCCCCGGCTGCACCGTCTTCGACTGCTTCGGTGCCGGGCAGAAGGTCTCCCAGCTCACCTTCGGCGGTAAGGACTGGCGGCAGGCCCCGCGCACCGCGCGGCAGATGTTCGCCGTGTTCCCCGTGATGCGCCAGCTCCACGAACTGCTCTGGTACCTCACCGAAGCCTTGGCGCTGCAGGCCGCCAAGCCCATGCACGAGGACCTCCGCACGGCGCTGGAAGACACCGAACGACTGACTCGCGGCAGCGCCGACGAGATCACTGAGATCGATGTCGCGGCGCTGCGCCAGGACATCAATACCCTGCTGCTGCGCACCAGTGAACTGGTGCGGTCCAAGGTCGCGGGCCGCAAGAAGAACCACCGGGGAGCCGATCTCATCGGAGCCACGCTGCGCGGCGCCGACCTGCGGGGCGCGAACCTTCGCGGCGCCTATCTCATCGCGGCCGACCTTCGCGGCGCGGACCTGCGTTCGGCGGACGTGATCGGCGCGGACTTCCGGAATACGGATCTGCGCGGCGCCGACCTCACCGGCGCGATCTTCCTCACCCAGGCCCAGCTGGGCGCTGCCAAGGGCGACTCCACCACCAAGCTGCCCGCCGCGCTGGCCCGTCCCGCGCACTGGTAGCCCGCAGGGCGTGGCGTTCGGCTTCGGGTTCCGGGGGCGGTTTCAGCAGCCGACGGCAGCCGAACACGCACTGCTTCCGGGCCCGCAGCTGCGGCCGGAACCCGGCTGGCGTGCTCGGATCAGCGCGGACCAGCGAAATCCGCCCGATCCGGGGTGCCGGTAAGGAAGCTGTCACCAGCCGCAAGCGAGGCGCGTCCTCAGTGTTCAGAACGGGGCTGGGTGAGCCGATGAACAGCGGGTGGGACGGAAGGTCGACGAGGACGAGCTGATCGAGCGTTGGACGCTCGTTGGTGACGAGTTAGGCCAGGTCGCTGGGAAACGGGGGGCGACGCGCCTGGGGTTCGCGTTGTTGCTGAAGTTCTACACGCACTGGGGCCGGTTCCCCCGTGGCCGTGGCGAGCTACCCGGCGAGGCCATCGGCTACGTCGCGCGGCAGGTGGGGGTGCCGGCCACTGATCTGGGCTTCTACGACTGGGACGGCCGGACGTTCGAGTACCACCGCGCCCAGGTCCGCAAGTTCCTGGGGTTCCGCGAGTGCACGGTGGCCGACGCGGACAAGCTGGCGTTCTGGCTGGCCGGCGAGGTCTGCCAGCGGGAGCGGAAGGTCGAGCGGGTCCGCGAGGAGTTGCTGGCGCATTGCCGCGCGGAGGGGATCGAGCCGCCCACGTCCGGGCGGGTCGGGCGGATCATCTCCTCGGCGCTGAGCCAGGCGGAGAAGGCGCTGACGCTGCGGGTGGCCGGCAGGGTGCCGGCGGGCGCGGCCGCGCGGATGACCGCGCTGATCGCCGAGGCCAGCGACGATGCCGACGGCTCAGCCGACCACGGAGAGGACGGCCGTGAGCTGTTCGCGCAGATCCGCTCTGACCCCGGCAACGTCAGCCTGAAGACGGTCAAGGAGGAGATCGCCAAGCTGCGGGCGATCCGTGCGGTCGGCCTGCCGGCCGGGGTGTTCAAGGGGATCGCGCCGAAGGTGCTGGCCGCGTGGCGGACGCGGGCCGGGATGGAGGCCCCCAGCCACCTGCGCGGGCATCCCGAGGAGATCAAGCTGACCCTGCTGGCGGCGCTGCTGCACTGCCGGGAACGGGATATCACCGACACCCTGGTCGACCTGCTGATCGCCGTGGTGTATCGGATCAACGCCCGCGCCGAGAAGAAGATCACCGACGAGTTCGTGGCCGACCTGAAACGGGTGTCGGGCAAGGAGAACATCCTGTTCAAGATCACTGAGGCGGCGGTGGGAGCGCCGGACGGGGTGGTGCGGGAGGTGGTGTTCCCGGCGGCCGGCGGGCAGGGCCGGATGATGGAGCTGCTGGCGGAGTACAAGGCGAAGGGCAACACGTTCCGGCAGCATAAGCAGCGGGTGTTCAAAGCCTCCTACACCAACCACTACCGGGCGGGGCTGATCGAGCTGATCGGGGCGTTGGACGGTCGCACAACACGGTCCACCGGCCGGTCATCGAGGCCCTGGAGCTGGTCAAGCGGTACAAGGCGGAGACCACCCACGCCACCCAGTACTACGCCCACGGCGAGCGGGTGCCCGTCGAGGGGGTGATCGGCGCCGACCTGGCGGAGCTGCTGCACCGGGTGGACAAGCGGGGCCGGTCACGCGTGCAGCGCACCGTGTACGAGTGCGGGGTGTTCCAGACGCTGCGGGACAAGCTGCGGTGCAAGGAGGTCTGGGTGGTCGGCGCCGACAAGTGGCGCGACCCGGACGAGGACCTGCCGGCCGATTTCGAGGAGAAGCGCGCCGAGAACTACCGGGCGCTGCGCAAGCCGCTGGACCCCGACGCCTTCGTGGGCGAGGTCCGCGACGAGATGCGCGCCGAGCTGGCGGCGCTCAACGACGCGCTGCCCAGCCTGGACTGGCTGGAGGTCAAGGCCGGCCGCAGGCAGGGCGAGATCGCGCTGACCCCGTACGACGCCGCGCCGGAGCCGCGCAACCTGCGGCGGCTGAAGGCGGCGATCCGGGCGCGGTGGGGCGTGGTGCCGCTGATGGACATGCTCGCCGAGACCGCGATGCGCACCGGCTGCCTTGCCGCGTTCACCCCGCTGGGCACGCGCGGGGAGATCGACCCGGCTGTGCTCGCGGAGCGGTTGTTGCTGCTGGTCTACGCCTACGGCACCAACACCGGGATCCGGGCGGTCGCGGCCGGCGACCACAGGCACAGCGAGGACGACCTGCGCTACATCCGCCGCCGCTACCTCACCGTCCCCGGCTGCCGGGAAGTCGCCCGCGCCGTCGCCAACGCCACGTTCGCCGCCCGCCAGGCGTGGCTGTGGGGCGAGGGCACCACCGCGGTGGCCAGCGACTCGACGCACTTCACCGCCTACGACCAGAACATCTTCACCGAGTGGCACTCGCGCTACCGACGCGGCAAACGCGGCGTGCTGATCTACTGGACGGTCGAGGACAAGGGCTCCATGGCGGTGCACTCCCAGCTCCTGTCGTGCTCGGCCTCGGAGGTGCACGCGATGGTCGAGGGCGCGATGCGCCACGGCACCGACATGGACATCGAGTCCAACTATGTGGACTCCCACGGCGCCTCGTTCGTCGGGTTCGGCATCACCCGCCTGCTGGGCTTCGACCTGATCGCGCGCTTCAAGCAGATCAACCGGATGAAGCTGTACCTGCCCGACAAAGGCGCCCCGGACGCCTACCCACTGCTGTCGCCGGTCATGGCCCGGCCGATCCGCTGGGACCTGATCGCCCAGCAGTACGACCCGATGGTCAAATACGCCACCGCGATCCGGCTGGGCACCGCCTCCACCGAGGCGATCCTGCGCCGCTTCACCCGCGACGTCACCCACCCCGCCTACGCCGGGATGCTGGAGCTGGGCCGCGCCCAGCGCACCATCTTCCTGGCCCGCTGGCTGCGCGACCGTGACCTCCAGCGGGAGACCACGGCCGGGCTGAACGTGGTGGAGAACTACAACGGCGTCAACGACTACATCCACTTCGGCAAGTCCGGCGAGTTCGCGTCCAACCGCCGCGAGGAACTGGAGCTGGGCATGCTGTGCCTCCAGATCCTCCAGTCCTGCCTCGGGTTCGTGAACACCCTGATGATCCAGGACGTCCTGGCCGAGTCCGAGTGGGCCGACGCCCTCGGCGACACCGACCGGCGCGGCCTGACCCCGCTTTTCACCTCGAACACGAATCCCTACGGGGACATCCAGCTCGACACCAGCCGCCGCCTGGCCCTCGGCGGCCCCGCCCCCGCCGCCGAAGAAGAGGATGGCTAAGAGCCTCAGAACAGGGCGTACACGGCAAGCGTTACATCTATGAACTGCGGAAACGTCGCAGTGGCCAGGGTGTCTCGTGAACCTACGTTCGTGCGCCAGTCGGCTTCTGCTGCCTGACCGGCGCGCGGCGGACCAGCGGGTTCACCGCTACCTGACCCCTCGCCGCAGCTTTGGGAGTTCGGGGCCGTATCAGGTCGCCGAGAGCGCGCGGCTGCCTTTCGCGGTGTGGGTGTCCTCGTGGAGGTTGAGCACCGTCAGGTCTGCGTATTGCTCGCCGCAGGCGTAGCAGGTATGCGAAAGCCGGGCGTGGTACTGCTCGACGGTCTCGCCGGACCGGCGCTTCATCCACGGTTTCCGGGCTTCGGGTGTCACGCTCATGATCGCCGCCTCTGGGGCTTCCTGCGGCCGGCGATCCACCAGCAGGCGAACAGAGGCCCGAACAGGACCAGCCATGCCAGGAGGCCGAGCAGAGCGCCGACGATGTCGGACATGGAATCACCAGGCTCAGAGACGGGTGTCGGGTTCGAAACCGGTGGGAATCCCTAGATGCGGCAACGGTTCCGCGTTGATGCGGTGCATCCGGCGTTGGCCGGTGAAGGCATGCCGGCCGTGGAGCCATCGGCAGTTGTTCAGGATGTAGCCGTGTCCCGATTCGAGGCCGAACGTGATGGTGTGGCGGTCGATCGATGCCCGCAGCGCGGCCAGCCAGTGCGTGACGTCCGGCGCGAACTGGGCGAGTTCGTCGAAGCGGAGCCGGACCGCAACGAGGCCGTCAGCGCTTCGTTCGAAGATCGCGCCGAGGTGCCCGCAAGCCCCGCCGAACATCGCGGATCGCGGCTGCGACAGTGCGTGCAGGGCTTCGGGTTCGGTCTCGGCGAGATCCGCGTAGACGGCTTTGCCGTCGATCGCGATGCATTCCCCGCCGCTGGCCGCTGGCTGTCCGCACGCCATCAAGAGCAGGGCGGGCGGCGTGGCGACTCCGGATCGATCGGTGTGCGGGTTCAAGGCGTCGGTGCTGAATCCGGCGAATCCTGCCTGGTGCCCGACCTTGCCGAGGTTGGCGATCGTGGTCACGCCATCGGTGGTGCTGTCCCGGTGTGGCGTGATTGCTCCGAGCGACCGTGCGAGCGCGAGCAGTCTTGCCTGGTCGTGGACGCCTTCGATGAGCACGAATCCATCCGCCGCGAGTGTCGCGACAAGCTCCGCTTGCCCGGCGGTGGCGGTGATGTCGACTCGACGCTGTTCGACGGTTGACGTGGGGAGCATCGCGGTCCCTCCGGAATTCTCGGTCAGATGGCCTTCCAGCTCAGCCCGTCTCGTTGATCGCGTCCACTGACGGATTGTCACCACGTGTCACGTCACGGATCCGCCGTGTGGTTCCCGGCGCGGTGCTACGTTGCCGGTTGAACGGTCGCTGTCGATCAGGCTCGGAGGCTGCCCAGATGACTACGCCCGGCTACGTGCCGCGCAGCTACTCGATCTCGATCAAGGGGGTCGTGGTCCGGGATGGTGCGGTGCTGCTGCTGAAGAACGAGCGCGGGGAATGGGAGCTGCCGGGCGGCCGGATCGAGCTGGGCGAGACCCCGGAAGAGTGCGTAGCTCGGGAGATCACCGAAGAGACGGCGTGGCCGGTGACGACCGGGCCGATTCTGGATTCGTGGATGTACTACATCGACGCGGCCGAGAAGCACGTCTTCATCGTGACCTACGGCTGCTACCCGGACACCGATGCCGAGCCGGTTTTGTCCCACGAACACACCGAAATCGGCCTGTTTCCTGAGTCGGTGATCGCCGGTCTGACCATGCCCGAGGGCTACAAGCGCTCGATCGCTACCTGGTTCGCCCGAATGCGGGCAGCGGAGTCCGAACTCGTGAGGTGAGCGAGCATGGCCGCTCGGCGGTGTGAGGCGTGCGGGGTGGAACTCGGCCGCTACGCGATCGAGCCGGTCTGCCCGACGTGCCACGCAACCGCGAACGCGCCGAGGCCGGTCCTGCCGGCCGCACGGCTGGCACCGGCAGTGTGGATGTGGTCGGCACCTGAAGCCAGCACCGCGCTGGCCACACGTGATCTCGCGACGATCCTGCGTGTCTACCGGCGGTTGAACCGGCTCAGTCAGGAGAAGATGGCTGCCGTGCTCGGGTACGACAAGACCTACATCTCGATGATCGAGACCGGCCGCCGAACGATCAGCGACGTCGCGACCCGCCGGCATATCGCACGCACTCTGGGACTGCCTGCACATGCGCTTGGCGTGACCGACTCCAACGATGTCGACTTCGCCGCGATGCTCCAGTTCGGCGATTCGACCGTTCGTCTCGCCGAGATCGCTCGCCAGTCCAGCCGTGCGGTCGATGCTGTCAACGAGCTGTGGCCGCTGGTCGCCCGGCTGGAAGCCCCAGCGGCTGAAGGGCACATCGAACGCGACAGCCTCGCTTGGGACTGTGCTGCCCGAGGAACGGCTTACCGCTGCCGCACGCTGGACCGGCAAGGCGCTGATCGTCGCGCAGCGGCTCGGCGACCGCGTGTTTCTCGCCCACACTCTGCGGATGCACGGCAACGAGCTACGCAAGGCCGGACACGTGCCGGCTGCCGTTGCCCGGCTCGAACAGGCCGTTGAGTTGGCCGACGATCCAACAGGGCACGGGACCGCACTCGCCTTGTTGTCTCGTGCCGCAGGCGAGCTCGGTGATGGCGACCGGTTCGATCGCGCCATCACCGGTTACCGCGATCTCCTCTACCAGCACCCCGGCAGCGGGCTGCTGTTCAACCCGTTCACGTTCCGCGAGATCGAGCTACGCGGCCTGGTAGCGACCGGACGCGCCCGCGAGGCGGTCCGGATCGTCGAGACGGCTCGAGTGGATGCCGCACCGGCCGCGCCGCAGTGGCACATCATCGAGCGCGTCACCTCCGGTCGTGTCCTGCTGGAAACGGGCGACCGGCAGGGCGCGGCGCACGCGTTCTCGACGGCCGTGCGCGCTGCCGAAGCTCACCGGCTGCCGCACCAGATCCAGCGCGCCATCCGTGCTGCCGAGTCCGGTCACGTACACGACGTCGCCGCCGACGGCATGGCCGCGCTACAGCGGCTTCGGGACCTGCTCGGTCCGCCCGCGATCAGCGCTTCTTGACCGCCTGCACGCATCAGGTCCCGTCGGCGGCCTGGCAGGACGGCCCGGCGCTGCCGAACGTGCGGCGAGGGGTCAGGTACGGCCAGTGTCCGTAAGCCGATCCCTTGCCGGACAAGATCATCCGGCCTGCGCAGGGAATCGCGACCTGGGCCGATCGTGTCACGTTAAGGGTGTACGGTAATGATGTAACGCATAGGGGTGTCAAACGTGACACGGGAGGCGGGTATGGGCATCCTCATCGGGTACGCGCGCTGCTCCACCGACAAGCAGGACCTCGCCGCGCAGCGGGAGGCCCTGCTCGGCCTCCGGGTCGCCGCCGACCGGATCTACCTCGACCACGGGCTGACCGGAACTAAGAAGGAACGGCCCGGCCTGCGCGAGGCCCTGGCCGCCGTCCGCTCTGGGGACACCCTGGTCGTGCCGAAGCTCGATCGGCTCGCCCGCTCCGTGCCGGACGCCCGGGAGATCGGGGACTCCCTGGCCGGGCGGGGGATCAAACTGTCGCTGGGCGGGCAGGTCTACGACCCGACCGACCCGATGGGCAAGATGTTCTTCAACATCCTCGCCACCTTCGCCGAGTTCGAGGTCGACCTGCTGCGCATGCGCACCCGCGAGGGCATGGCCATCGCCAAGGCCAAGGGCAAGCTCAAGGGCAAGCGCCCCAAGCTCTCCCCAGCCCAGCAGCGCCACCTGCTCGACCTGCACCACGCAGGCGAGCACACCGTGGTCGAGCTGGCCGAGCTGTTCAACGTCTCCCGCCCCGCCGTCTACCGCGTGCTGGACCGCGCCAAAGCCGACGCGCCCAGCATCCAAGACCGCGCGGGAACCTGACCCCGGCAACACGATCGCCGCTGTTCACAGGCTCCCCGAAACCCCGTTTGCGGCTGGTGACAGCTTCCTTACCGACACCCCCGATCCTCGGCCAGTGCCCTGCCTGCGGGCAGGGCACTGATGATCTTTTGGCAAGATCGCCGGGTGCGCTTCTACGCCGATCTGCACATCCACTCGAAGTACTCCCGCGCGTGCAGCAAGGACTGCGACATCGAGCACCTGACCTGGTGGGCCCGCCGCAAGGGCAGCACGCTGGTCGGGACGGGCGATGTCACCCACCCCGCCTGGTTCGCGCACCTGCGCGAGGTCCTGGAACCAGCCGAGCCCGGCCTGTTCCGGCTGCGCGGCGACCTGGACGCGGAATTCACCCGCGGCATGCCCGCCAATTGCGGCGGGCAGGTGCGTTTCATGCTGTCCGTGGAGGTCTCCACGATCTACAAGCACGGCGAGCGCACCCGCAAGGTGCACCACCTGTGCTACCTGCCGGACTTCGCCGCCGCCGAGCAGTTCAACCAGCGGTTGGGCCGCATCGGCAACCTCGGCTCGGATGGCCGTCCGATCCTCGGCCTGGACTCGCGGGACCTGTTGGAGATCACCCTGGAATCCGGCGACGGCGCCTACCTGGTGCCCGCGCACATCTGGACGCCGTGGTTCGCGGTGCTGGGATCCAAGGCCGGGTTCGACGCGATCGAGGACTGCTTACCGGGACCTGGCCCGGCACATCTCGCTGGAGACCGGGCTTTCCAGCGATCCGGAAATGAACTGGCGAGTTTCCGCTCTCGACAAGTACACGCTGGTCAGCCATTCCGGCGCGCATTCACCGCCGATGCTGGGCCGCGAGGCCAGCGTCTTCGACACGGACCTGGACTACTTCGCGGTCAAGCGGGCGCTGGAGACCGGCGACGGTTTCGCCGGCACCGTGGAGTTCTTCCCCGAGGAAGGCAAGTACCACCTCGACGGGCACCGCAAGTGCCAGGTGCGCTTCGAACCCGGCGACACACGCGCCCACAGTGGACCGTGTCCGTGCTGCGGCAAGCCGCTGACCGTCGGCGTCCTGCACCGCATCGACGCGCTCGCCGACCGGCCCGAGGGCATCCGACCGCCCGGCGCGGCCGGTTTCCGCAACCTGATCCCGCTGCCGGAGATCGTGGGCGAGATCCTCGGGGTAGGCCCCTAGAGTAAGAAGGTGTTCGGCGAGGTCAGCGACCTCACCGCCGCCCACGGCCCGGAACTGGCGATCCTCCAGGACGTGCCGGTGGACGAACTGCACCGCAGCAACGCCGCGATGGCCGAGGCGATCGAGCGGCTGCGGCGCGGACAGGTGCTGCGCGATCCCGGCTACGACGGCGAATACGGCACCATCCTGGTCTTCGAACCCGCCGAACTCACCCGGTTGCGCACCGGCGACGCGCCCGCGCTGTTCGATGACGCGCTGTTCATCCAGCAACCGCAACCCGAACCTGCCGCTTCACCGGTTGCCCGGCCGCTGCCCGAGCCCGGACTGCGGCCCGTCGTCGCCCCGACCACCGGGTCCGGCGTGCTGGCGGGCTGCATCCAGACCAGCGGGCCGCGGCCGAAGTCCCGGAAGGTCCGTTGCTGATCGTGGCCGGTCCGGGCACCGGCAAGACCCGCACCGTCACCCACCGGCTGGCGCACCTGGTACTGGAACGCGATGTCCCGGCCGAGCAGTGCCTGGCGATCACCTTCACCCGCCGCGCCGCCGGGGAGATGACCGAGCGCCTGCACGCGCTCATCGGCGCGCAGGCGCAGCGGATGACCGTGGCGACCTTCCACTCCTTCGGCCTGCAGGTCCTGCGCGAACACCACGAGGAGCTCGGGCTCGGCGCCGATTTCGGGTTGGCCGACGCCGCCCGCCAGCAGGAGATCCTCACCGCCATCACCGGCGATGAACGCAACGCGCGCAAGGCGAAGGCACAGCTTTCGCCGGTGCGCCGCGGCGGCGAGGCGGACCTGGACACCGAAGCGATGCTCGCGGCCTACCTGGCAGTACTGCGCGAGCAGAACCTGGTCGACTTCGACGACCTTGTCGTGCTGGCGGTGCAGCTGCTCACCGATCACCCCGGCATCGCCGGGCAATACCGGCGGCGGTACCGGTGGATCACCGTCGACGAATACCAGGACGTCGACGAGCTCCAGTACCGTCTGCTGCGGCTGATCGCGCCGGCCGGGGCCAACCTGACCGCCATCGTCGACCCCGACCAGGCGATCTACTCCTTCCGCGGCGCCGACGTCGGTTTCTTCCTGCGCTTCGAGCGTGACTACCCGAGTGCGCCGGTGCTGGCCCTGACCCGTAACTACCGCAGCGGCGCCCACATCCTCGACGGTGCGATCCGCGCCATCACACCGTCCACATTGGTCGCCGATAGGCGGCTGCAGCCGGCCTCGGGTCGGCAGGCGCACCGCATCACGGCCCACCAGGACGATGACGAACGCGCGGAGGCGGCGTTCGTGGCGCGCACGATCGACCAGTTGCTCGGCGGCGCGTCGTTCCACTCTCTCGACAGCGGCCGAGTCCTCGGCGACGGTCCCGGCGGCATCGGGTTCAACGACATCGCGGTGCTTTACCGCGCGGACTCACAGTCGCACGCGATCCTCGACGAGCTGACGCGCTGCGGCCTTCCGGTGCAGAAACGCTCGCACGACCGGCTTTCCGCCCGCCCCGGCGTCGACCTCCTGGTGCGCGAGCTGCTGCACGTCGCCGACCGCACCGGCCCGGTGACCGAACAGCTGCGCATGGCCGCGAAAACGGTCGCCGACACCGTGCCCGAAGACCCCCGGCCCGACGTCCACACGGCGGTGGAACTGCTCGGGCGCTGGCGCAGCGCTGCGGAGAGGACGTACAGCGGTTCTGCCGGGAGGTGCTGCTCGGTGCCGAGGTCGACACGCTCGACCCACGCGCCGAGGCGATTTCCCTGCTGACCTTGCACGCAAGCAAGGGCCTGGAGTTCCCGGTGGTGTTCCTGGTCGGCTGCGAGGACGGTCTGCTGCCGCTGCGCTGGCCGGGAACCGAGCCCACCGAGGACGAGGTGGCCGAGGAACGCCGCCTGTTCTTCGTGGGCATGACCCGGCCCAGGACCACCTCTACCTCACCCGCGCGGCACGCCGAACGATCCGGGGCAGTGCCCAGGACCGAACACGCTCGCCGTTCCTGACGCCCCTCGACGACGCGATCACCAAGACTGAAACCCCCACCCGCCGCCCCCGCCTAGCCCAACTAACCCTCCTGTAGGCCGACCAGGCGACATGTGGGGACCATGGGCACATGCTCCAAACCGAGGAATACGCCAGCGCGACCACGTCCAGCACCCCACGAGTGAACCAGGACCACAGCGAACGCTTCGTCAGCTTCCGCATGGCCCGGACCAGGCGCCTGAGCGACGCAGAACGGCCTTGACGACGTTGGTCGAGCGGCTGGCCGCCGCCGGGTACGCCTGGTCACCGGAAGCGGGCCGCGGTGTGATCACCGATCAGCTCGCCATCGGTGGCCGCGGGCTGCCCTGGGCCGATCGGGCGTTGTTCGCCGAGCTGATGCTCGGCTGGGACCTGCGCTCGCACCGGCAGGCCCACGTCCGCCCCGGCCCGGTGATCTTCGACCGCGGGCTGCCCGATATCATCGGCTACCTTCGGCTGAGCGGCCTGCCCGTGCCTGAGCACGTGGATACCGCTGCGCGGCGGTTCCGGTATAGTCGGCGGGTCCTGATCGCGCCGTTCTGGCCGGAGGTCTACCGGCAGGACGGCGAACGCAAGCAGTCCCTCGCCGAGGCCGAACGCACCTGCGGGCACATGGTTGCCGCCTACACCGACTACGGCTACGAACTCGTGCACCTGCCGCGCACCACGGTGAACGAGCGGGTGCGTTTCGTGCTCGACGAACTGCGGTAAGACCTGCTCTCACGCCCCGAATGCGAGGCATTCCCGACTGGCGCGTGCGCCTCTGCCGTTGTCGCTGCGCGTTTGGGCTCTGTGAAATGCTGCTCGACGCCTTTCTCGTGGTACCGATGGTCCAGCGATGCCCACGGCGATCACTTGTCCACTGTGGAGCAGCTCGGGCACAGGGTGGCCGCCTACACCGACTACGGAAGTGGGCAGCCATGCCGGTGAGCACAAGCGTGATGATCTTGTCGAGGCGCGGCTTTTCCGAAGCGGCATGGACCTGATCAGCGCAGCCGGTAGGTCCTGCCCTCAACGCCCCATTCGCCGAAGGGCGGGGACTGGCCGCGGTCGATCGCGCGGATCGATGGGCGTCCGATGTGGGCGAATACAAGCCGCGCGACACCGGCGCGGGTGGCGCGTTCGGCGGTGTCCAGGGTCGCGGCGTGGCCGCCGACGCCACCGGCGAAGCGGATCGGCCGGTCCCAGCCGGCCGCGTCGGCGAACATCAGCTCCGCGCCGGCGGCCCAGTCGGGGAAGGCCCAGAACTCCGGTGCCCACACGGAGCGGTGGCCGTGGTGTTCGATGAGGTAGCCGTAGGTGGGATGCGAGGTGTGTTCGACCGGCAGAGGACGCAACCGGACCCCACCGGCCTGGTACTCGACCACCCCGGCAGGCACGCCGAGAGCGGCACTGCGCCGCCGGATCGAAGGCATCAGCTCCGCGCGTTCGTCGCAGACCAGCCAGGCATCGACATGCTCACCTTCCTCAGCGGTGCCGCCGCCGTCGATGACCACCCGATGCCCCGCCCAGCGCACCGCCAGTCCCGCAGGGCGGTAGCGGGCCGAGTTCATCGCCCCCACGCCCAGCAGCATCAGGTCCACTCCTGCACGATCCTCCGGCCGCAACGTCCAGCGCACCCCGGAAAGCAATCAATCCAGGCGGAGTGGCCTGCGCCGAACGGTGCCCGGCGGTCCAGGTCGGGCCGGTGGCCGACCGGCGGGCATCGGGGTGCTCCTGGTGGGCATGGGGGGCGCATCCCGCCAGCGATCGCCGAAGGAGTTGTCGATGAGCACCGTGGTGACCACCGCAGCGGAACACGCTGCGGCAATCAGCTCTGGAGCGGACGTGATCGAGGTGGTTGGCACGATCACCGGCTCACCGATGATCACGCTTCCTCAGGTGTGCGACATCCCGTGAGTTCGGTGGTTCCTCGTTGGGAACGTGAGGGTGGGTTGCCACCAGGAACAGGGCGTTCAGGGTGATTCCCGCACCAGCACCCCGGCGTGGATGTGTTCGTGCCCGTGATCTCGCCGTTGTCGGCGGAGGATGTGCCGGCCGAGGCGGTCGCGCTGAAGGCGGAGCTGACCGAGATGCTGCCGTTCGCGCCGATCGTCGGCAGAACGCCCTGGCCGCAGCGCTCAAGGAGTACGGGGCACTCCGCAGAACGATCTACGCTGCTAGGTACTTGTCGGATCCGGCGTATCGCCGCAAGATCTCCCGCCAGCTCAACAAGGGCGAAACGTTGCACGCGCTGAAGCGGGACCTGCTGTATGCCCACGAGGGCACGGTCCGTGCTCGTCACCTTGAGCAGCAGACCGAGCAGGCGTGGTGCCTGACACTGACGACAAATGCTGTGATCGCTTGGACGACCGAGTACGGCCTCGGGGATCAATGGACCAGCCGTTGGCGGTAAGGACCATCTGAGGCCGTTGTAGCTGGTCAGCCCCGCCGGTCGGGGTTTTGTCACATCATGTGCGGAGTCGGTCCTGGTGAGAAATCTGCCAAGTGACGGGTAGTGGTTGGTCAGGCGTCGTTGTCGGCGAGGGCGCGGTAGAGCGAGCGATTAAGGGGTGCTGGCCAGCATTTTTGCCGGTTTTGATGGTCAGCTTCTTGACGATGTCGGGCATCGGGATGCCTTTGTCGCGGAGGGCGCGGGCAAAGAGCACGTCGTCTTCGTCGATGACTTTGGGGCGGCCGTGGTTGCCGCGTGCGGGGGCTTGTTGGCCTTCGAGGGTTTTCTCGCGGATGTAGTCGCGGTCGAGTTGGGCGGCGACGGCGAGTACGGCGAAGAGCATGGAGCCCATGCTGTGTGGGTCGTAGATCCCGGTGAGCGGCCCGGTGAGTAGTTCCAGTTGCACGCCGCCGCCTTGCAGTTGGGCGGACAGCGTCATCAGTTCGGCGGCGTTGCGGGCGAGGCGTTTCATCTCGTGCACGGTCAGGATCGGCATGGCGAGCACCGCGGGTTCCGGCACCGAGGACGTCCCCGCGTCGGCCGGGCTGACCGAGGTTCAGCGCGGCCAGGCGATGGCGGGATTCGCGTTGCTGTGCTCGCACGTCGGGGACGGCGTCGCGCTGGCCGGTGCAGCGAGGTATGCCGGGGTGCCGCTGCGCACGGGCGCCCGCCGCCGCTTCGTGACCTCAGTCCCCGGCGGGCGGTTCGGGGTCGTAGCTGAGCATGGGTCGCACGATGCCGTCGTCGTCCGCGGAGTCCGCGAAGTCTTCCCAGTCCATGTTCGCGATGGACAGGTTGTTCTCGATTTCCGCCGCCGCAAGGGGGGTGGCGCGGAAGGTCCGGACGTCGTCGTCATCGAGATCGACGACCAGCACGTGATGTTCGGCGGATTCCATGGTCATCTTGTCGGCGATCATCAGGAACCGCCAATCCACACCCGGTGGCACCAGCTGAACGAGTTGTTCGGCGGTCAGTCCTTCGAATTTGACGTCGTCGACCGGTTCCACCGATGCGGCCCAGTGGATCGCCGACACCGCGGCCCGCCGCACCCCGAACGCGATCCAGCGCCGTCTCGGCCGGGTCGTAGAAGCGGGTCTTGCCGTCCACGTCGGCGTAGCGGCCAAGCAGCTCCAGGGCCGGCATGATCGGTTCGCGGATCGGTCTCCTGCAGCGGCCGTGGCGGGGCGATGATGCGGGTGGAGGCAGTTCGATGCACCCCGCCGGACCTAAGGAGCTCGTGCGCGCGGCCCGTCACGCGGGCGTGACCGATGAGCGCGTGCTCAGGGTGTTGCTTGCGAGCCACGTGAGGTGTTCGTGCCGTTGGAGGCTCGCACTGCCGCCTACGACGATGCGCCGCTGCTGATCGGCCACGGCCAGGTCACGACGCAGCCTTCTTTGTCGGCGCTGATGCTGGAGGGGCTCGCGCTCACCGGCGGCGAACATGTTCTTGAGATCGGCACCGGGGTAGGTTTCCAGACCGCGTTGCTGGCTCGGCTGGCCGGTGATGTGGTCAGCATCGAGTGGTGGGCGGATCTGTCCGGGCAGGCCGGCCGTGTTCTAGCGGCCGAAGGTGCGAGCAATGTCGAGTTGGTCGTCGGAAATGGCAGCCGCGGATTTCCCCAGCGGGCTCCGTTCGACGCGGTGCTGGTCTCGGCCGCTGCACCGGATGTGCCTGCTGCGCTGGTTGAGCAGTTGCGCCCGGGTGGGCGTTTGGTGCAGCCCATCGGTGTCGGCGATGAGCAGGTGGTGCTGTTCGAACGGCGGGAATCGGGACTGCGGCGCGTGGATGTGCTTGCGCTGGCCCGATTCGTGCGGCTGCGGGGCGACGACTGAGCATCATATTTTCGTCACCGTGACATAAGTGACCAACGCGATTCCTCTTGGGAATCAGGTGATTCTGGTCCGGTTCGGTGCGTTGCGCTGGCGACGAGGTGCGCCGGGTCGCGGGTCAGGGACAGGGCGACGTGATCGTAGAGCTGGGTGATCGCGGCCGAGGAGTGGCCGAGGGCGTCGCGGCGGTCCTCCAGGGCCGCTCCCCTTTCCCGGGCGATGGTGTTGAAGGCGTGCCGCATCGAGTGCGGGGTGATCCGCTGGGGCATCGGCACCCCGGCCTGGGCTGCCAGGGCCTGCACAAGCCGGTAGACCTGGTGGCGGTTGACGCGCCTGCCGTTCCGGCTGACCAGCAGTGCGGACGTGTCGGCGCCGGACGGGCGGGCCTGAAGGTAGGCGTCAAGCACGGGGGCCAGCGGAGCCGGGATCGGTCGGGTACGGACCTTGCCGCCCTTCATGCGCACGGTCAGCACTCGAAGTCCGTCGCGCTGCCCGAGATCGGCCAGGTCGGCGTTACACAGTTCGGAGACCCGGATGCCCAGGTCGATCAACAGCATCATGGCCAGGGCCGCTGCCTGCGGGTCGAGGGTGCGGTGCGGATAGCTGCGGCTGCTGGTCAGCATCTGCGCCGCCTGTTGTTCGGACACGCTGGCTGTCGTCGAATGCCGGCGGTCGTAGCGCGGGCGGGCGGCGTCGCGAGCAGGGTTGGCGTCGATCGCCCCGGCTCGCACTAGGAAGGTGTACCAGCTGGAGACCGCCGCGAGCTTGCGTGCCCGGGTCGAGGCTGCGAATGGGCGCCCGGTGCGGGGGTTGGTCGCGGCGGCCAGCTGGGCCGCGTACATCTGCACCTCGGGCAGCCGCATCGTCAGCGGATCGAGGTCGCGCTGGGTGCACCACGCCAGGTACTCACGCAGATCGCGTGCGTAGGCGGCGCGGGTGTCCGCGGAGTCGGCGAACGAGCCCAGCCAGGCCGAGATCAACGCGGTGATGGTATGGCCGGTCCGAGTGGTCGCGGCCAGCAGTTCCGTTTGCGTCCCCACCGGCAGGACTCCGCCACCAGACCCCGAGATGATCTTCATGCGCCAACCTTACCGCACATAAGCGCGATTATGCGCGGTGGCTCTCCGGCCGTTCTCCTCGCCGAATTTTTGTTTCGTTTAGTTTGTAACGTTATTCAATTCATGTCACGTAATTGATGGCGGGAGCGCGGAGGCGCCGAATTGGGGCTTGCGGGGGCGCAATGGCGCGGCGCTACTGCTCGGGAACACCCACGTCGACCGCTCCCCCCTCCCGGTGGCCCGCTCGTTAAGGGGCGGCGGTCTTGGGGGGCGACCACCTCGGCCGGGGCTGACCGAGGTGGTCGTATCGCGGTCCGGGGTGTAGTGGCCTCCGGGTTAAAGTCCTGTGTGGTTTGCGGGGACTGGAGGTGGGAGTTGGTGGGGAACCGGCCGAGCGCGCGGGAGCTGGCCGCGGCGGAAGGGGCGAGGATTCCAGACGTCCTCTCCCCCGGTTTGCGGGTGCTGTTCTGCGGGATCAATCCTGGTCTGTGGTCGGGTGCCACGGGTTTCCACTTCGCGCGGCCGGGCAACCGGTTCTGGCCGGCTTTGCACGCCGCTGGGTTCACCCCGCGACTGCTGCGGCCGGACGAGCAGGCGGAGTTGCCTGGTTTCGGGTTGGGCATCACCAATTTCGTGGCGCGGGCCAGCGCGCGGGCGGCGGAGCTCTCGGACGAGGAGTTGCGGGCCGGCGGGTTAGCGTTGGTGGAGAAGGTGCGGCGGTTTCGGCCGGAATGGGTGGCAGTGGTAGGAATCACCGCTTACCGGGTGGCTTTCGGCGAGCGGCGGGCGACGGTGGGCCGGCAGGACCGCCGGATCGAGAGGGCCGGGCTGTGGGTGTTGCCGAATCCGAGCGGGCTCAACGCGCATTGGACGACGGGCACCCTGGCTGCGGAGTTCCGCCAGTTGCGGCAGGTCGCGATGGGCGACGAGGCGCCGCAGCAGGGGCTTGGCGGTAGCGGCGGCTGACCCGGATCGGGCCGCCGGCGGGACGTTGTCGCAACCGATGCTGGCAGGACTGGGTTTTCCGGCAACTGGGCGGATCTTGATTACGCCGAATGGCCGCGTTGGTACTGGGTGTGATCGCGGGACGAGAGCTAGGGAACACGGGGGTGTGCTTTATCTGTCCGTTACCGGTAGGGTCTGATCCGCCGGTGAAGGAATCCCCTGATCTGGCGACATTGGCCGTTTGTCCCCCGCAGAGTCGATACGGATGACTATTCAAGACGACCTTGCTCGACCGTGGTTCCAGCCCGTGGTCGCGTCGGAAGACCAGCAATCGCGACTGGACCCGGGACCGCCGACTACCCGCATCGTGGGCCAGCTGCCCCTGGATGAGGTGTTCGTCCCGGCCCGCCCGGCGGTGCCACCACCACCGATGGCCAACGCCCCGTCGCGGGTGGAGGTCACCCAGCCCTACATTCCCGCGATTCGCGATGAGCAGCCCCAGTTCGCCAAGCGGCTCAACGCCGACCCGTCGGCTGCGGCCGCGGGTATGACGGGTCCACAGCCACAGCCACAGCCACAGCCACAGGCGTCGGCTTCGGCTTCGGTCGCGGCGCCGACCGAGCGGACCAAGCCGGTCGCGCAGGCTCCGGCTGCGCCGGTGAAGAAGCGCAGCCTGGTTCGCCGGGTGGTGCGTCGTATCATCGGTCCTGATCTGCTGCGCAAGGATCCGCCGAAGAAGAGGCGGTAGTAGCGGAGCGAGAAAGCGGTGGCCTTGGCACTGGCGCAGACCTGCATCCTGCGCTGGTGCCAAGGCCACTGTTGTTTCGTGGGCCGTGTTCCCGGCCGTCAGGTCAGGTCGGGGGTTTGAGTCTGGTGAGGTCGCGTATTCAACTGTCGCGAGTTCCCGGTGGTTGTAGCGGGTGAGTGATCGCCGGGGGCGTATCGGCTCCAGGTGGCGCCGGCCTGGGCGGCGAGCTTGGATGTGGTGACGGGGTGGTAACCGAGGGCGTCGGCAACGATCGGAGCTGGCATGTCCTGCAGGTGCTGCCGGATCGCGGCGCTCCTGCTGGCGGCGGTGGGAACCCCGAGTTGATGGACGAGTTTTGCGAGGTATTCCGGTCGTAGTGGTTGATCGGCGCGGCGGCCGGGAAATAACCAGGTGGCGGCGGGGTTGGTCGCGGTGCGCATGTTCGCGCGATGGGCCGCGTAGTCCAGTAGCAACACGGCGAAGGACTCGGCCTGTCGTTAAGGACGGTGTCACGAGCCGCCAACTTCCGGGTGACAGCTGGTCAGGACCGTGTCGGGCTACTGCTCGAAGACGGTGTCGACGATTTCGGCTTGTTCGGCGGCGCCGGCGCGGAAGTACCGGGCTGAGGTCTCGACCGATGCGTGGCCGAGTAGTGCTTGGACCTGGGCGACGTCGGCGCCGCCTTGGCGTAGCCGGGTGCCGTAGGTATGGCGTAGCCGGTGCGGCCGCAGGCCTTTGATTCCGGCGGCTTCGCCGACGGCGAGGACGACCTGGGTGATACCGGAGATGGTCAGCCGCCCGCGCTGCCCGGTCCATAGCGGGCCGGGCTGGTTGCCGCGTTCGGCGATCCAGGCTGACAGGCGTTCCCGTGCGACGGCGGGCAGCGGAACGTCGTGGACTTCGTCGCCTTTGCCGTGCAAGCGGATGCTGCCGGTACGGGCGGTGATCGCGACGTCGTCGAGGTCGAGGCGTTCGCACTCTTCGACCCGGGCGCCGGCGTAGAGCAGGACCGCGATGATGGCCGCGTCCCGCGCACCCCGGCGAAGCGAGGCGCGCTCGGCCTTGCCCTGCTGCGCGGAGCTGAGCGCGTCCGGCTCGCCGGGGCGCGGCACGCGGACACGTTTGACGGTGATCCGCAGCTGCGGGCCGTGCTCGTAGAGCAGGGTCACCGCAGCGAGCGCCTGGTTGATCGAGGCCGGGCTGGCTTTCGCCGAGCGGATGAGGTGCTTGCGCCAGGCGGTGACCGCGGCCTCGGCGCCGACGAGGTCGGTGAACGCGTCGGGATGCTTCGCGGCGTTGCGGGTGAGCCAGGCGACGTAGGCGGCGCACTGGCGCCGGTAGGCCTTGACGGTGTTCGCGGCGAGCTTGCACCGATCGAGGTAGCGGCCGACCGTGGCCGCCGCCTGCTCGGCGAACCGGCCGACATCGCCGCTGGAGTGTAGCGAGGTAACGGTTGCGCTCACGATGTGGTCAGGGCAGGAGCCCGGCCGCGTGCAGCCGGGCTCGGCGCTGGCGTGCCTGCACGCTGATCTCGTGCCGATCGCAGCCACACCGGCCCACGCCGGGCTCGTAGTACTCGCGGCCGGCCTCGGCCGCGGCGATCGACGCACGCGACTTCTCGCCGCCCCAGTGACAGCGGCCCTCGATGCAGTCACCACAGGTTGCCATGATCTCCAGCCAGTTCAACGCGTCCAGCAGCGCAGCGCGCCGTGGCTGGTAGTCGGTCAGCTCCGGGTCTTCGATGACCGCGGCGAGCGCGTCGATCGCGGCGTGCTGCTTGGCCTCGAACTGGTCGAGCCGGGCGAGTCGGTCGTCTGTCGCTGGGTTCATCCGCCGCGCTCCTTCTTATCCGCTGAGTTTCGACCGGGCTTTCAGCTGTCGCTGGTCGACATTATCCACTGAGACACTACCCAGGCTCAGCGGATAATAATAGTTATGCACTCAGTCGGTATTCGGGGTTTCGGCGTCCCGCTGCAATCGCTCCCAGTCCTCATACTCCCGCTGCATGTTGTCCATCCCGGAGTCGTAGGCGTGTCGCAAGTCCGCCATGAACGTCGACTCCTGCGCCGGTTCGCCGCGCAAGTACCGACCGATCACGGCGCGCCCCTCTTCGCAGGCTCGGCTGATCATCAGCTCCGGATTCGCAATGGTGAGATGGCCTAGTCTGGTCACGACATACGAGGCGTGGAGCGAGTTGTAGACCAGCTCAACTTGACGACGCACTGTCTCGTCGTTGAAGTACTCGACGGCCTCGCCGAGGCGCTCGTGCTGTTCGCGGGCGGGGTCCAAGTCTCCCGCGGGGGTGACGTTGCTCCACTCGACAACGGTGCTCTGATGTCGTTGTAGATGCCGCAGTGCGGCGATGGCCTCGCGCGCCTTCTCCCGGCCTTGTTCGGTCAGAGCCGTCTGTTTCTCGAATTCGTGCTGGCGCTCTTGGTTCTTGCGTGACTGCCGGCCGCCGAACCAGCCACCGAATCCGGCTGTGATGCTCGCGCCGACCACCGTCCCCACAGGGGCGACCCATTCCCATGCCATCTTCGCTCCTGCTCTTCTACGCGCCGGGCAGCGGCGCGGCCGTGCCGAGGGTAAGGCGGGAGTTCATGTTGAGCTTGAACTCGCCGTGCATCGCCACGTGCGCCCACATCAGCGGCGTCAGCCCGCGGTAGTCCACCGGACTGAACGAGGCCGCCCATTCGGGCTCGGCGAGAACGTCCTGGATCATCAACGTGTTGATGTAGACCATGGCCGCCTGAACGATGTGGAGGCACAGCACCGCCATTTCCTGCTCGTCGCGGCGGTTGGAGGCGATGTCGCCGGCCTTGCCGTAGAAGATCTGCGCGTTCGCCCCGTTCCACGACTCGACGACGTTGAGCCCGGAGTTAACCTCCCGCTGCTCGTCGCGCGAGCGCAGGTACCGACAGAGGAACACGGTGCGCTGGGCGCGGCCGACCTCGAGCATCGCCTGGTAGGTCGGGTGGGTCGCGGCGCGGGTGAAGCGGCGCAGGATCGCCTCGGTGGAGGCGGTGCGGTTGTTGATCGCCGTGGCGTACTTGACCAGCTGGTCGTACTGCTGCGCGATCAGGTCCCACCGGATCGGGCCGCGCCGGGCCAGCACCGGCGTCAGGTCCGGGATCTGCGCCCGGAAGTCGGCTTCGGGCAGGTAGAGCTTGGTGACGTTGATCCGCTTCAACCGGGGCTTGAGCTCGAACCCGAGCAATTTCGTGATGCCGAACCCGATTTCGGACTGGCCGTGGGAGTCCACGTAGTTGGCCTCGACGTCCATCTCGGTACGGTGGTGCATCGCGCCCTCGACCATCGCGGCGACCTCGGAGGCGGTACACGACAGCAGCTGCGAGTTGATCGCCATGGATTTCTTGTCCACGTGCCAATAAATCAGAACACCTCGTCCGCCGTACCGGACGTGGTGCTGGGTGAACAGGTTCTGGTCGAACGCCCCGAAGTGCGTGGAGTCCGACGCGACCGCCCCGGTCCCGGTGCCCCAGATCAGGTCCTGGCGCGCAGCGAAGGTCGCGTTCGCGATCGCCGCGGCGAACCGCCGCGCCCCCTCGGCCGAGAGGTAGCGGCGGCGCGCGTAGCGCAGCTCTTCTTCGGTGTGGCCGTGGTCGCCTGCGCCGATGGCGCGGATCCCGATGTTCGTGCCGTACCCGAAGATCGCGAGGATCAGCCGCTCGGCCAGCTCCGCACGGTCCAGCCCTCCTCGTGACCCGGCCGGGGCGAAGTGGTCCAGGATCCCGATCCGCAGCGCGGTCTCCTTGAGCATGTCCAGCAGCGGCACCAGGCCCCACCTGGTCCGGATCTCGTTCTTGAGCTTGCGCAGGTTCTTCGGCTCCGGGTCCGCCTCCAGCGGCGAGAGCGTGATCCGCCCGGCGCCGCGCGCCGAGATGGTCAGCCAGTCGCAGTTCGGCAGGGCTTCCTGCAGGGCGCGCAGCTCGCCGGCCATCTCCGCGCGCAGCGGCTCGATGAACTCCGCCGCGTCCAGCGGCTTGGACAGCTCGGCGTAGTACTGGCGGCGCCGCTCGACGAAGTCCGGCGGCAGGTCCTGCTCCGGATCGCGGAACTTGTCCGCGCCCTCGACCCAGATCTCCTTGCACCGCAACCGTTCCCGTAGAGCCTTGAACAGGCACACCTCGTACACCGTGCGCACGATCCTCGACGCGCCCGGCACCCCGCGCCACGCCAGCTCCACCCAATCGCCCTCGACAATGCCGTCCAACGGCACGGACTCGCCCAGCGGGTAGGACTGCACGCGGGGTTCGGCGTGGCGCAGGACCAGCTCGATCCCGGTGATGACCGGGGCGTGAGTGTCGTTGTTCGACCGGAACGACAAGGTGCGCAGCAGCTTGATCATCCCGACCCGGTAGTGGTTCGAGTACGACGCGCGCAGCTTCACCTGCACGTTGCGGCGGAACTCCGGGCTCGACGCCTTGTACTCGGCCACCACCTCCTTCAGCGTCGACTCCCCGCCCGCCACCGGGTACACGACCTCGCGGACCGCGCCGTCCGGGCGCTTGAGCGAGGCCTCGGCCATGCGGGCGAGCAGCGCGTTCTTGTTCCGGACCTTCTTGAACGAGGCCACCATCTCCTCGGTCACCCGCCGATCCGCCCGCGCGTTGATCGTGTGCACAGTGGAGATCAGCAGCTCGACCAGCGTGTCGGTGATCTCCCGTTCCCGTTCCACCAGCAGCGCCGAGAGCAGCACCCACCGCGTCGTCGGAGCGAAGCCGCGGAAGTGCGAGCGACTGGACCGCAGCGCGGGCCCGCCACCCGGACACGATCTTCGGCGCCACCCACACCAGCAATTCGCCCGGCAGGCCGATCGCACGGATCGTCTCCAGCTTCGCGATCTCGTCGAGCATCGTGTTCAGGCTCAATCGGCCGGGGTCGGACTTCACCCACACCAGCACATCCCGCGTGGGATCCTCCCGTTCCACGGACTCGGCGAGCTCGTCGGGGACGCCGAACACCAGCTCGTTCAATCGGGCCCGCGTGTCCTCGGTCAGCAACGCGGCGACCCGTTCCATCAGCCGCGTCTCGCCGCGATCCAGCGCCGAGCGCACGATCCTGTCCATCCGGCCCGCCGACGGCGGCTCCAGGCGCCGGCCACGCAGCCAGCCGAGCAGTTCGGCGCGGACCTGCTCCGCGCGCCGCTCGACCTCGGTCACCTCGGCGACCAGCCAGTCCGTGGCCTCGGCCTGGTCGGCGACCGAGCACTCAGTGAACCCGAAGAACTCGCGAATCTCCGCGCGGTGCCGCTCGTGCGTCCTGCCCGTCCAGCCGTAGGAGCCGAGCTCGGCGGCCGGAACCTTCACCTGCTTGGCCACGAACTCCACGACCTGGTCCGGCAGCTCAAGCCGACCATGCGGGAACCGGCCCTGCCGGGCGTAGAACCGCACCAGCAGTCCGAACGCCAACGCGTTCCGCCCCCGCTTCCCCTCGACCAGGGTGACCTCGTCGCCGAACAACGTCCAGTGCTCGATCAGCTCGTCCTGCTCCAAGACACGCGGCACGCGCGGAGGCTACCGCTGACCCGAAAACCTTCCCTGACCAGCCCGCTCAGCCCGAATGGCGGCTCATGACACCGTCCTTAACGACAGGCCGACTCAGGGACCGGTGAGGGCGGATCGCCGAGGCGGATGAGGACCTGGTCGTCGTCCTGGACGATGTCGTCGACGGTGAGCCGGACGATGCGGCTGACCGGCTGGGCATAGAGCAGCACCAGGCCCGCGGCGATCCTGCTGCGCATCGGGGCGGCGGCGTCGGTGAGGACCTGACGCAGCAGCTCGATCCGCCTGGCTCGGGTGAGCGGGGCAGCCTGTCTGATCTTCGCCGATGGCAGAACGAACTTCCGGGTGAGCTTTTTTCCATGCACCACAACAAGAAACGGCGAACGGCGTTGCGGTCATGTTCGCGACGCCTGGCATGCCAGGCGTCGATATCGGCCTGCCGGCAATCACCGAGACTCGTTTCGCGGGAGGCGAGCCAGGCGAGAAACGCGGTGGCGTACCGAATCTGCTCCCCAGCGAACGTGCGTCCGGCCGGGGTGATGGGTTTGCGCTCGGCGCGGGTCCGCAGCCTGGGCAGGATGTCCCAGGTGGCGAACCGGCGGACGATCTTCGAGTGATCGGGATCGGTAATGGCTGCAAGGTGGTGGGCGAGCCACTGTTCAAGCAGGCAGGTCTGCTTGTCGATGACGGGCAGCAGACCGCAGGCCATGAGCAGATCCCGCAAATGAGCAGCAGCCCGCCAGGGCTGGAGCTGGTGGAATGCCTCATGCGTGAGTGCGATCTCGCCGCTTCCCAGACCACGTAACAGCTTTGCGGCCGCACCAGGATTCGGAGGGCGCCCGTCGAGCCAGTTCAACCCACTCAGCGGGTTATCCGTCGTGGTCAGCATCTTGTGCAGAGGAACCAGCTCGGGGCGGATGCGGCCAGTGCCATCATCGAGAAGCTGGGCAACCCGATCGGAGAGGGTGCAACGGGCGCAAAGCCGATCACCATAGAGGCGTCCCTCCTGCCGACAGCGAGAGCAGGCGTAGGAAGGCCGGAAGCCTGCGCAACGGGTGCAGATCGCAGCACTATCGGCAGGCCGTAGACCTGGAAGAATCCGCTGTTCGCCGCAGTCAGCGCACCAGCCGTGGACGCGCAGCGCGCGGCATTCACATGTCCGGCAGACCGATCCGTCCGGCCAGACAGCGGCGAAGTATCGGAACTGGCCGCATCGGGCGCAGGTGCGTTTGCGCAAGCGCGCGAGCTGTTCTGACGTGCGGTAGGTGGGGTCATTCGTCCGGCAGGATCCTGGCCGGACGGGACGCAGCTTGGTGACGGTCGACGGCGGGGTGGGTTGGTCGTCGGTAGCGGTCTTACGGACGCCGGCGTTCTCGGCTGTCGTGGCGACCAGGTCGGCCGGAGTGCACCCGAGGATGTCGCAGAACGCCGACAGTACCTGCAACGACAACCGCTCCGGCGTTCCGGAAACCAGCCGGTGGACCTGTGACGCGGACAGGTCGATACCGCGTTCCTTCAGCAGCGGGACCAGATCCGTGGCGGTGAAGATGCCGCAGGTGGCCATGATTTCCCCCAGCCGCCAGGAATAACCGACTTTGCGTTTCATGCGTGCACCTCCAGCCCACCCAGCGCCTCGGCGACCGCGGCGTCCAGATGGCGGCGCAATGTGCGTTTGCGGAAGTCCGAGGACACACAGGTGTAGATCGACGTGGAGCTGGCGTGCTCGTGCCCGACTTGCTCCTGGACGAACCTCGGGTCCCATCCGTCTTCGATCAGATGCGTGACGTAGGCCCTGCGCAGCGAATGGAAATCGACCCCGTCGTCGAGACCAAGCTCCTTGCGGTAGGCGAGGAAACGGGAATCCAGGCGCTGGCAGCCGACACGCAGCCCACCCTCCGACGGCCAGGCCGCCGGGTTGTCATCGGCGCCGAACAGCGGCCGGATCTCGGTGAACCACTCCTCCAGGACGTCGCGAGTCCAGTCCCAGACGGTCATCACGCTGCGCTGTCTGGGAGGCGAGCCTTTCTTCGCCTTGCCGAACCGGACCCGGCACAACCCGTACTCACCGAACTCCGGCCCGGCGACATTGCGGGCGAAGTCGACGGCATCGGGCATCCGGGTTTCGTTGCGCCGCAAGCCAAATGCGTAGGCCGTCTTGAACAGCGCCGCGTCACGGAACGCCGGCAACCAGCCCTTCCGCCCGAACGCACGAATACGGGCCACCTGGTCATCGCAGTAGGCGAAGAAGTCGTGCAACTCCTTTTTCGTCATCGGGCGCCCGCTTCGTCGGATCGGCCTCGCCTGCCTGGACGTGTGCGGCGGTGTTCCACTCGTGCACGACCTGAACCGGGTGCGTGCCGAAGCGTTCCTCGCACGTCGCAGCCCACTCATAAGCCGGGTCAGTGACGAAATGACAGAACACCCGCACCGCCAATACGAACGGATCGTCGAGTGCTTCAGGTCCCGCAGTGACCGCAGGTCGCCGAGCCACTCGTCGACCATCGCCGGCGACCACTGCCATGGAAAGGCGTTCACGTAGGCAGCGAACGCCTCACCGTGTTCTCGCGCCCTTCGACCGTCGAGCGGGCCAGGTTCCGTGCGAGCTGCTGGTTGGCGAACCCGGCCAGCATCGCCGAGAAAACCTGCTCCTCCGGCCGGAGCAGTGACACCCGAAGGGATAGTAGTCAGCACCGTGCTCATCTTCCTTCGCAATCACCGCTTGCTGTATCCGCTTGTACTGCTCAGCCTGCTCCGAGCTGATCTTCCGTCGTAGCCACCCATCGATGTGCTGCTCATCGGCCGGTTCGGTGGGGTTTGAGGAAACGGACGTGCACATCCGCCCGGTTCCGTCCCTGCTCCTTCAGCTCGGCATTATGGAAAGGGAGATCGAGATGCGTCTGCGTCGCCGAGTGCTTGACAGCGGACTGCTGGTGCTTTTGTGTGCCGGGTGGCCTGCCGGTCGCGGCCGGGCTTGCCCCGGGGTCGGGCTGGGCGCCCGGCGACGAACTGCCGTCGCCGCCACCGGCAAAGATGGCCGATCTCGACGGGTACGTGGGGATGCACCAGAAGGTCGGGAACGGGTGCTACCGCATGAGCTCGAAGGACCGCCGCAGGCTCGGGGACAGCGTCGACGGCTACGAGGGTGTCCAGGTGTGGCCGTTCCTGCTGGACGCCGAGGGACCATTCACCGAGGTCACGCCGAACTGACCTGGACTAGGCTCTCCGGTCAGAACAAGGTGTCGCGCACGCGCAGTGGCCGGTATCCGGTCGGGCCGAGTAGGGCCAGTTCGCCTTCGATGTCGACCTCGATGGCGCCGAAGAAGTTGATGTTCTCGCTGTGCGCCGGTGAAATGTGGGCCAGGACCTCGTCGTCGATGCGGCGCCCTGCCGCGCGCATCGAGTCCACGGCCAGGCCGTAGTACTCCGTCGACCAGGCCACCACTGCGTTGGTGACTAGCGTGAGGCACCACGCCTGCTCGGTCTGCGCTTCGATGTGGCGGGCCCGCACGGTTCCTTCGTGGGCGTAGAGCAGGTCGCGCTTGAGGGCTGGGTGAGGGTGCAGAACCGGAACAGCTCGTCCCGGCCGATCTGCGGGAAGCCCCGGAGGCGCTCCAACTCCTCGTCCGCGAACACCTGCGCCCCCCACGCCTCCAGCCAGCACCCCGAAGATCCCCAGCTCAGAAGCCTACTCGGCCATATCCGCCCGAAATTTCCCGGATATGTCATCCGCCGCCAATTGCAGCGGATGCGAACTCGCGACACTTTGCTATCGGCGTCCAGGGTGGCTCGTTATGCGTCGCGGTGACCAGCATCTGAGCCAGTAAGGCGCGGTGACTATAGCGCTCTTTTCAACAGCTGATCGTTCCTGTCGTGATCACTCGTTCGGCTGGTTGGCCTGCGGTTTCCTTGGCGACTCGCATCGGATGCGGTTTTATCGCGCTCAATGCGAGCGACGGAGGACGGTGGCTGGTGAGGCCGATCAGTACGGTTCCGGGCGCGGCGAGCCTGCATTTGGTGGACGGGGTGTCGCTGCTGCGGCCGGAGGAGCAGGTCTTTTCGGCGATGCTGGCCGGGTTCGCCAATCAGCAGCTCGCGCGGAACCTGGCCCGCTCGACGGTCGAGGGCCGGGAGAACACGGTGAAGGCGTTCGCCGCCTACGTGAACGCTTTTCCGTGGCAGTGGTCTGCGGCGATGGTCGACGAGTGGCTTGGTGATCTGCGGTCGCTGCGGGATCTGAAGCACTCGACGATCCGGTCGTATTCCGAGGCGGTGCGGGCGTTCTGCCAGTTCATCACCGACCCGGCCTACGAGTGGTCGACAACGTGCGAGCAGCGGTTCGGCACGCACCCGATCCAGGTCGTGCACGAGTGGAACACCGCAGCACACGTCCAGGCCGGTGAGGCCGACCCGAAGAAGCGGGCCTTCACCAAGAAGGAGCTGCACGATTTCTTCTCGCACTGCGATGACCAGGTCGCCCGGATCCGGGCGTTCGGGCGGAAGGGTTGGTTGCCGGCGTTCCGGGACGCGACGTTGTTCAAGACCGCCTACGCTTTTGGGTTGCGGCGCAACGAAACCCGGATGCTCGACGCCGCTGATTTCGGCCGCAACGTCGCCGGGCCCGAGTTCGGTGAGTACGGGTTGTGCCGGGTCCGGTTCGGCAAAGCGAAGAAGGGCTCGCCGCCCAAGCAGCGCAGTGTGATGACCGTGTGGGGCTGGACCCGCGACGTCCTGGAGGAGTGGTTCACCGAGGTCCGGCCGTTGTTCGGCGCCGACGATAATCCGGCCGCCTGGCCGTCGGAGCGCGGGCTGCGCGTGGGATGTCAGCGACTCAACTCCCGATTCATCGCCTACCGCAAGGAACTCGGGCTCGACGATGCGGTCGACTTCCATTCACTGCGGAGGGCCTACGTCACGCATCTGATCGAGGATGGCTGGGATCCGCGGTTCGTCCAGGAACAGGTCGGTCACGAGCACGCGTCCACGACCTCGATCTATACCTGTGTGTCCTCGGACTTCCGTAAACGCACACTGCGCCGCTACCTGGACGCCACGGTCACCGAGGCTCTGCAAGGACGGGAGGCACCGGCGTGAAGAGGAAAGTCGGTTATTCCTGGCGGTTGCGGGAAGTGATGGCCACCCGCGGCGTCTTCACCGCCACCGATCTGGTCCCACTGCTCAAAGAACGTGGCATCAACCTGTCCGCCTCGCAGGTCCACCGCCTGGTCTCGGGCACCCCGGAACGGCTCTCGCTGCAGGTGCTGTCGGCGTTCTGCGACATCCTCGGCTGCAGCCCGGCCGACCTGGTCACCACGACCGCGGAGAACGCCGGTGTCCGCAAGACCGCCACCGACGATCAACCGGCACCATCGACGGTCACGAAGTTGCGTCCCCGCGCGGCCCGGATCCTGCCGGACGAATGAGCCCCGCCTACCGCACTCCCGAGCAATTCGAGCGTTGGCACAAACGAACCTGCGCCCGATGCAACCGGTTCGGCTGCTTCGCTGCCGTCTGGCCGGACGGGCCGGTCTGCAGAACGTGCGAATGCCGGGCACTGCGCATCCGCGGCCGTTGCCCTGGCTGCGGTGAACAACGCATTCTCCCGGGCATCCGGCCTGCTGACGGCGCCGCGATCTGCACCCACTGCGCCGGTTTCCGGCCGTCATATGCCTGCTCCCGCTGCGGTGAGGAAAGCCAGCTCCACGCTCGACGGCTCTGCACCCGCTGCACCCTGTCCGACCGGTTGACCGGTCTTCTCGATGACGGCACCGGCCGCATCCGGCCTGAGCTAATGCCACTGCGCGAGAAGATCGTCACGGCGGATAACCCCCGAACCATGATGAGCTGGATCGACGGTCGCCCTCCGAATCCTGGTGCGGCCGCGAACCTGTTACGCGGCCTGGGAAACGGCGACATCGCCCTCACTCACGAAGCGTTTCACCACCTTCAGCCTTGGCGAGCCGCTTCTCATCTGCGGGAACTGCTCATGGCATGCGGACTTCTTCCCGCCATTGACAAGCAGATCTGCCTGCTCGAACGGTGGCTCGTCCACCACCTCAACGACATCACCGATCCCGACCACGCGCAGATCATCCGCCGGTTCGCGACCTGGGACATCCTGCCCAGGCTGCGGAGCCGCGCCGAGCGCAAACCCATCACCCCGGCCGCGCGCACCTTCATCGGGGAGCAGATCAGGCACGCCACCACGTTTCTGTCCTGGCTCGCCACTCACGAAGCCAATCTCAACACCTGCGACCAGGCAGCCATCGACGCCTGGCATGCCGAGCACAAACAGCACGAACGCATCGCTGTTCGCCGTTTCTTGTTGTGGTGCGTGGAAAACAGGCTCACCCGAAAGTTCGTGCTGCCCTCGACCAGGACCAGGCAGGCCGCCCCGCTGACCCGAGCCAGGCGGATCGAGCTGCTGCGTCAGATCCTGGTCGACGCCGACGCGCCGATGCGCAGCAGGATCGCCGCGGGCCTCGTGCTGCTCTATGCCCAGCCGATCAGCCGCATCGTCCGGCTCACTGTCGACGACATCATCACCACCGACGACCAGGTCTTCATCCGCCTTGGCGACCCGCCCTCGCCCGTCCCACCACCTTTCGCCGAGTTGCTGCTGGACTACGCGGCCCACCGCGCGAACATGAGCACCGCGACCAACCCCGGGGCCACCTGGTTGTTCCCCGGCCGCCGCGCCAGCCAGCCGCTACGCCCCGAATACCTCGCACAGCTCGTCCACCAACTCGGGATTCCCGCCTCCGCCAGCCGAGGAGCCGCGATCCGGCAGCACCTCCAGGACATGCCCGCCCCGATCGTCGCCGACGCCCTCGGCTACCACCCCGTCACCACCGCCCGCCTCGCCACCCAGGCCGGCACCACCTGGAGCCGCTACGCCCCAGGCGACCACCCGCCACTACCGCCAGGACGAACCCGCGACAGTTGAATACGCGACCCCGCCAGTCGGTGACCCCTTGCCCTGCACTCCATACCGGGACAACTCGGCCGCCCGCCGCGGCGGCACCACCTCGATGTCGACCTCGCCGAACCCAACCCCAGAATCTCCGCAACCCGCTCAAGCGCATCGACCATCGCCGGACCCGACACCCGCACCGGCGGGCGACACAGCTTGTCCAGCCGCGAATTCCCTTTGCCCCTCCGGCACTTCCAACAACCCGTCCAGGGCGGCGCGCTGGAAGTCGTCGAATAGCCGGAACAGCGCCGCCCACAACCGCTGAGTCGCCACCTCCCGCCGGGAACGACCAGCCGCACCAGCATCCTCACCCCGGACAGCAGCACCCGCCGTTCCCGCAGCCACCCACCGCCGCGTCGAACAACGCCTTCGGCCCACCACCTCAACAGCAGTCAGCAACCAAGGCCAACTCCCAAACCAGCACGTCACGGCTTAGCACCAGTTTTCATTCCGATGTCTCCACCCCCGGTTCTCTCCCCTGTCCAGCGGTGTTGTTGTTGACCGCAGCGCCGGGGTGGTCGGGCGTGGTGCTCAGCGGCGACGGTTGGGTCCCCACCCAGGCTGCAGGGGCGGCAGGTCAGCCAGCCCAGGATCCGGTGGTAGCGGTGTCTCGCCGTCATCGGTGTCCCAGCGGCGGCCGTATTGATCGGGGATGTCTCCCCAGCCCCAGTAGGGCAGCGGCTGGTCAGGTTCGATGCCGAGTTGCTCGAGGGGATCGATGCGCTGCTCGGCGACGGTGCAGAAGTGGGCCCAGCAGTCGCCGAGGTCGAAGGTGTAGACGAACTGGTCGCCGCCGCGCAGTTTGCCGAGGGTGAGCTTGTGGCCATCGAGCAGGTCGGGGTCTTCGCCGTCTTCCCAGTCGAGTCGGCCGATGCGACGGCCGTCGGCTAGCTCGAACTGGTGCAGGTGGGCGCGATCCCAGCGGCCGAAGGCGTCGTCGATCGCGGTAGCCAATTGGGTGAAGCTGTGACTGCGCGCGGACCGCCTCGATGGCCACCCCGGCGATGTCCTTCGAGGCGTGCGCGGCCATGCTGCCGAAGCGCACGTACACCGGTGGCGCGCCGGTGTCCAGGAACGCATTCAGCCCGGCCGGGAGCGGGCGTTCGTCGAGCAGGATCCACGCCCCGGTCTGCACGACGTCGAGGTCCGTCATGCCGTGCGACGGACACAGCGTCGCGTCCGCCGCCAGCCACGGCCGGCCAGTGAGGACGTGGTCGCGGACGTTGTCCACCGGTGGCAGGCCGATCGCCGCCCGATGGCTGTTGAGCGCCTCGCCGTACAAGGCGTTCACCCTCTGGGCGTCCTGCTCCCACAGCACCCGGTTGTCGGTCTCCTCCTGCGGGGACGGTGTGCCCGGCCGTCTCCCCGGAGGGAAGTGCCGCGACGGCAGCCCAAGGAGGTGGAAGCACGCGAGCCCGTAATGGATGCCCAGTTTCTCGGCCACGTCCCGTGCGCCGGCCGGCATCAGGCCGGTCGCCAGCAGCGCGTCACATCCCTCGGCCGCCGCGGTGAGCGTGTCGAACCGCGCGGCGACCAGCGCGGGAGCGAGCTGGAACGCGTCTTTCGCCGTCGGTGGCTTCGGGTTGGCGACGACCGAGCGCACCGTCGGGCCGAGCGGCACCAGCGGCACGCCGACACGCTCCAGCAGCTTCGCGAACTCCTCATCCGGCGGCGCGCACACCCGCGCCTCCGCGCCGAGTTCCCGCAACGCCAGCGCGAGTCCCGCCAGCGGTTCGACGTCCCCGCGCGATCCCCACGTCGTCAACAACACACGCACGTCGCAACTCTCCATTTCCGCAGGTTCTGGCTTCCGGTCGGTGATTCTGAGGTACGACCCGGGTCTTGCCGCAAGCCCCCCAGTCCGCTATATGTTGAAGTGGGAAGGAGCGGGGTCTCCTCGCCTTCGCCGTTTTCCTCCACTCTGGACGGACAGCCTCCTCGCAACTCGGCGAAACACCCATTTGAGACCACAGACGGGACCGTCGCGTGATCGAGCTGTCCAAGCAGCCAGGCCAAGCGCGTGGACCTGGTGGTGCTCGACCAGGGCATCGACACCTACACCGCGGTGGGCCAGTGTTCTTCCAGATCCTCGCGTCTATCGCCGAGTTCGAGCGCGCCCTGACGTCCGAACGCACGATGGACGGCCTCGCGGCGGCCATAGCGCGCGGCCGCACCGGCGGGCAGAAGCCGAAGCTGGTCCGCGCCAGATGCACCTACGAACGTGGCCCTGACGGCAAACGCCGCTACACCGTCCGACAAATCGCAGACGAGCTCGGCGTTACCCGGGGTTGAGACATCGGAATGAAACTGGTGCTAAGCCGTGACGTGCTGGTTTGGGAGTTGCCTTTGGTCGGCGGACTACTCTTCCCCGCCGTCCGCGTCCGGGGGCACGACCGTGCCCGGCCTGATGGGCTTGAGTGCCTGCGCAAGGTTGGGCATGGGCAAAGCCAGACCTGTGCTGTGAGCCGGCATGTCTCCAGGGTCCGGTTGTGTCACCGGGTTGTTTTCTTCCCGGCAGAAGTGGAACAGCTCAGCAAAACTCGCGAACCGCTGTAATTCCCCGGCTTTGACTTCATACCGCCAAGCAGTCCACTCCCCGTCGACCCCGGGTTTGGCAGGGTCGAGCAGCCAGTGGTCCTCGCCGCTGGCCACCAGCAACGACCGCTCGAACACCGTCGGCGGGGACGGGTCGTCCTCGTCTTCGTCCTCTTCGTCCGGCTCGCCGAAAAAAACCTCAGCAACGTCGATGGCGGTCCCGCCCTCGTCGGTATCACGGAACCAGGCAAGGTTGTCGCATGAGTACAGGGCGTCGACCCAGTCACCGACACCAGGCCACCCGTCGCTGGTCAGCAGGAAGTTACGAAAGCTGGGCGGGAATTGGACAGCGAGACGCTGCTCGGCTGCCGCCACCGTTTGTTCGGCGGCGGGCTCATATCCCAACCAACGTGGGGTCACCTGCTCTGCCGCAAGTCCGCCACGCTCGTCGGCGTTGCCTGCCGCGCGCAAGTGTAGTTTGCTGTATTCACGCAGGTAGCTGCGCCATTGCTGAGGCGTCGTCAGCGCAGGCGTGATCGGTGCCGCGCCATCCTCGCTACGGTCACTCAAAACGGCAGCAGCTCCCATCGAACATCACCAGTCATCGTCGTGGCCACCCAGCATGCCACGAACCCTGCCGCACTGACGCGAGGTCCGGAAAGCACCGCCATTACAGGCAACCGGCAGTGCCCTGCTGGGCATCCCGCAGCCGGTCATCGTTGACCTGCTCGAAGAACATGCGATCGAACTGGGTGTGCAGGTCCGGCGCGGTTGTGCGGTGGCCGATTTCGAGCAGAACGACGAGGGTGTGGCCGTCGAGCTGGCCGACGGCGAAGCGCTGCGTGCGCGCTATCTCGTCGGCTGTGATGGCGGGCGCAGTACGGTGCGCAAACTGCTCGGCGTCGGCTTCCCCGGCGAGCCCTGGCGGACCGAGACGCTGATGGGCGAGATGGAAGTGGGTGTGCCGCAGGGGGAGATCGCCGCCAAGGTGACCGAAATCCACGAGACCAACAAGATTTTCAGTCTCAGGCCCGTAGGCGTTGGGGTCTATCGCGTCGTAGTCCCCGTCGCGGGAGTCAGCGATCGCGCGGAACCGCCCACCCTCGAGGATTTCAAACAACAGCTGCGCACCATCGCCGGAACCGATTGCGGCGTGCATTCCCCGCGCTGGTTGTCCCGCTTCGGGGATGCCACCCGGCTAGCCGAACGTTATCGGGTCGGGCGGGTGCTGTTGGCCGGCGATGCGGCACACATCCATCCACCCACCGGCGGACAGGGCCTCGGTCGTCGTCCGCGAGCTCGGCGTCATGCGGGAACGCGGGATGTTGCCGTGGGAGTGTTCTTCGCGCTCAGCGTGTCTCATGAGACATCCGGTGGGAAGCCAGCGATGCGTCTGGCCTCGGGCCTAGCGTTGTTGGCGGGGGCCGCGGGGACGAATGGGCGTGACAGTGGTTGAGACGTCCTTTTGGAGCTGCTGCCGGAGTGCTTCGTTGTCGTGGAAGAGTGCGGCGATCGCGGTGTGGGCGGCCTTGAGCTTCTTCTCCAGGAGCGTGCATTCCTGGGTCTTCGAGGTCAGGCGCTTCTTGAGGTCGGCGATGGTCGCGTCGCGTTTGGCCTCGCCGGGGGTGGCCTTGCCGTGGGCGGCGAGGTGCGCGTCCCATTCGGCCAGGATCGCGTGTGCTCGGTTCATGGTCGCGCGGCTGACCTGGGCCTCTTTGTAGAGGTTCTCCTTCGTGAGGCGGCCGTCGGTCCGTTGCGGGCGGCCCTCGAAGAGGCGGGTCATCGCAGCCCGCAGCGCGGCGGCGGTCTTGGGACTGATTTGGTCTTCGGGGGTGTCGGTGGGGTGGGTCACTGGGGCTGGCCTGCCATCTTGAGCACGTTGCGGGTGATGTCCAGTTCACGTTCGGCGAGGTCTCTGCGGCAGGCGGGTGTGGAGGGGCTGTTGATGAGCTGGAGCTGTTTGCGCTGGTGAGAGTCATAGATCGGTAGGTGCTCGGGGCCGATCATGCTGTTGGCGCATCGGTCCGGTCGGCATCGTTCGTCGAGGGGGCCGGTGTGTCCTTCGGGGACGATCGCGTTCTCCAGGCAGACGGCGCCGACTGGGTTGGTGTGATCGGCGGTGCAGTTGTTGAGCATGCCGAATCGGATGTGGATCCTGGTTGTTCGCAGAAGGGTCTCGGCGGTGCGGGCGTCGCCGTTGCGGGCCTTGACAGTCGTGGTGATCTGGTCGAAGGCGTCCTTGACGCGTTCGGCACCGGGCCCGAATCCGATCTCCTCGCCTTCGGTATGGCGGTGGTAGAGATCTTTGATCTTGCGGAACTTGACATTGTCCAGCGCGTCTTCGAGGTATTTGACCCACTCGGTGTCGGAGGCGGCGTAACTCTGGGTGGTGGCGTTGGCGAGGGCCCGTGTGGCGATGTGCTTGAGCTGGATGCCGCTGGCGATCTCGGAGCCGGGGAACTGGTCGGTGAGCATGGCCATCGTGCGGCGGAACATGTGGGGCCGGATGTAGGTGGTGGGGATCTCGTCGAGCCCGGTCATGGCCCGGTTGGCGTTGGCGAAGGCCACGAACGCGGCCAGCATCCTGACGCCGAGGATGGCGCCGTCCTGCATGCTGGCGGTGACTGGGGAGAAGATGCGTTCGGGGTGCAGGGAGATCGTCTCGGCGACTGCGAGGGCCTCAACGACGGGTTCGGCGACCCACCAGTGCTTGCCGGGGCGTTGGGTGGTGCCCTTGATCTTGGTGGAGGCGATCGCGGGAGTGCTGTAGTGCTCGACGACGGGCTCCCGCAAGATCTCGTGAATCTCCGAATCGCGCATCATAGAGAGGCCCACGACCAGCACGAATGCCGCATCGCGCAGTGCCGTTTTGAGGTCGTTCAGGGCACGGCGTTCGATGCCGGGGTGCCATCCCCCAGTGCTGCCGTCCGGCCGAGCGACCTGGCGGAGCTCCCCGGTCAGGGCATGGGGTGTGATCCGCCCCTCGGCTGCAGCGTCCAAGATGAGGACGCGTCGTCGCTTCGATGCCGGGGAGTCCGGAGAAAAGGCATTCGAGCGGGTGGACGCGTCGAAGCCCAGGAGAAGCAGCAGCAGGTTCCAATTCACCTGCGGGGTCTGGTCATTCGACGCTGCGGGATGGACCGGGATCTTGTTCTGAGGGTCCGCGAGCCACTCCTCAAGTCGTGCGTCAAAGCCGAGCATAGAGGAGGTCGCGACGGCCAGGAGCTCGCTGAGGCGACGGTCAGCACGCAGGACGTCGGGGGCGAAGTCGTGGATGTAGGCCCAGGCGGCCCTGATCAGCGGGAACCAGGTCTGTGGAGGAACACTGGGGGTGGAGATCTTCTCCATCCTGTCCCGGATGTCGCGGGCGACGTCGCGGGCACTCTGGCCCGACCACGGATCTCCGGCAGGCCAGGGCAGGCTGAGGGCTGGCTCGGCCGCTGCCAGGCTCTTGAGGGTAGTCACGTGGCACCTGACCGTTCCTGCGGCGGTGCCTGCGGCAGCTAAATCGGTGATGCGTTGCCGCAGGTCCTCCACTCTCCATGCGTCGGGGTGAGCCGGAAGCCCGCTCTCACGGCCCCAACGCGCTGCCGTCCGAAGGCGCGAGGCGATGTGGGCCAGAGTTCGCGGGTCGCCAGCCCTTTCCAGAACGACGCCGCTCTTGAGGACCTGGGGATGCCGCGGGTTGAAGACGAGCATGATGAACTCACGAGCCAGCAGATTCCAGTACGGGTCCTCCAGCTCCAGGCTGAACATGACCTTCCAGCCACTGGCGGAGGTGTTGGCGGGCCGCTTGAGAACCCCGTTGAAGTCCCAGCAGCCCGTATCGCCGAACCGGGGGACGTAGGCGCCGGGCTCGCGAGCCCCGGGCAGCAACGAGCGGCCGGCGACGACGGGTTCGTCGTCCCGGAACAAGGGCGGACGTCGTTGCTGGGGCAGCGTGACGATCATGCGTCGAACTCCGTGTTCGCGGCCAGCGGCAGGTCCAGGACGGCCTGGCCGGCTTCGATGTGCTTGAGGGCCAGGGCGATGTCCTCGGGCGTGCGGTCCTTCAGGACAGCTCGGAGGTTCACCCAGCTCTGCCCCCATAGTCGAGCGAAGACCGGCGGGGCCAGGACCGTACGCAGTCTTTCCAAGTGACGCTGGAAGAGCAGAAGTTGAGGCAGGTTGGAGGGCAGGATCCAGGCATTGCGGCACTCCAGGCAGCGCAGCGGCGCGACGGCGCAGAGTTCGCCGGGGCGGCTGTAGGGCCCCTGGTAGGGGTTCTTGCAGTGGGAGACGCCCATGTCGAGCTGGCCGGACATGATGGCCTCGGCCTCCTCGGCGGACAAGCCGGTGTCCTTGAGCAGGTCGCTGTCGACGGCCGCGGAGACGTCCGGGACGACGGTGGGGCCGTCGACGCAGTCGAGTGCCTTGTCGAACCAGTGCTGCTGAGCCGTGGTGATCGTCCGGCCGGACAGGATCCGAAGGGTGGTGCCCTGTGCGTAGTGGCCGGCGAAGGCTTCCTCGGTGTGATCGTCCGCCGCGTCGCTGATGCGGCCTTCGGTCACGATGGCCTTCTCGACCTTGACCGATTTCCGCAGGCGGCCGATGTTCCGGTCGCCCTTGATCTCGATACCCATGGCGTCCAGCCAGTGGGCGAACGTCCTCCGGGACTGGGGATCCCATTTGCCGAACTCGGGGGTGAAGCTGGGCGAGACGGCGCCGGTGACGAAGAGCGTGTCGGTGACGTGGGGTGCTTTGGCGCGGACCCGGGCGGTGGTTTCCAGGAGCTGGCGGACCACCGCGCTGGCCTCGCGCCGCGGCCAGTCCATGGTGATCTGGTGGTCACTCGCGCTCTGCGGCTCCAGCTCGTCGGCGGATGCGGGCTGGTCTCGAAAGGCCCTGTGCCGCAGCAGTCGGGCCCTGTTCTTGAGGAGGGTGAGCCGGACTCCCTTCGGCAGGAACTCCACCTGTTTCTCGCCGAACCCGGTGACCTCTTCCGAGGTGTAGCCGGTCGCGTCCATCAGCAGGACGCGGAAGGCATGCAGGTCCATGGTGTGCGGATACAACCTCGCGAACAGCTGTCTCACCAGCTGCTGTCGCGCCGACTGCGGAACGAGGGCCCTGCCGGGGGCGGCGGCGAACGCCTGCAGTTCTGGTGGCCACTCTCGGGACGGAGGTATGTGTCGGCGGATGTCGTCGGGGGTGATCTGCTCGTGGGCCAGTCCGCAGAGCAGGTCAGCGATGCTGGTCCAGCTGCCCGCGTTGGGGTGCTGTCCTTGCTCGGCCAGAGCCCAGCCCTCGTCCAGGCGCTTGCGGGTGGCGTGGACGCTCTGCCAGGCGGCGCGGATCAGGGCCCGCTTCTCCGGCCGGGTGAACTCGTCCCGTTCCGTCTTCTCGCCGCCTGCGAGGAGTGCGGGCCCGCGGGCCCACCTGGCCAGGTCCGGTGCAACATCACGATCGGAGTGGTCGTCGCGACGCACGACCAGCAGCCGCAGTCCGGCGGCCATCACCGCGGGATAGGTCGAGCTCGGAGCGTAGGTCTCGGGCAGGGACAGTTCCCAGCCGATCAGCAGGTCAAAGAGCCCCTGATCGGCCAGGCCCACCGCCTCTGCCTCCGGCCCGAGCTTCTTGTCGACGTACTCGCAGAGCCGGTTGATCGCCATGTGATAGGTCCTCGCGTGGGATGTGATGGCGGTGGCGGCCACGTACTCGACCCACTCGTCCGCCAGCTGCATTGCCAGTCGTGTGCAGCGGAAGCCTGACGGGTCCACTGCCAACAGCTCTCTGGGGATGCTGATCACTCGGGGGCCGATGCCGCCTGGAGGGACGGGATTCGCCAGGGCCATGAGCAGGCGTTCGCGTTCCTGCTTGCTCCGATACTTCCGGCGCGGCTTCGACATCAGCGAACGCCCTTCGTGCTGGCCAGGGCGTGGGAGGCGATCTCGGCGTAGGTCGCCTCGTCGTCGCCAACCCAGCTGGAGAACGCGGCCTCAAACTCGTTGATCAGGTCGTCCGTGTACTGGAGGTACTGGTAGGTGGTCTCCGGGTTGGAGTGACCGAGCCGACGGCTGACGATCAGCAACGGATTGTGCCGGATATGCCCGGTCAAGTATGAGCGGTGCCGACGGCGGCGAGCCTGCATGTCCGGCTCCTCGCCGTCCATGGCGTTCTCCAGATAGGTCAGCAGCTGCAAAGCGTACGTATGTCTCAGGTCGTGCCATCTCCAGCGCCGGGTGGGCAGGTGCGGAGTGGTCCGGTCGGCGAGTTCACTCATGCGCGTCCATGCCCGGTGGCGGTAGCCCTTCCAGGCGTCCGCCCCCGGCATCAGCCCGCCGCGGCAGACGAACAAGGACAGCGCCTCCAAGCCGAACTCGCCTTCGTGGACGGTGATCCGCCGCAGTTTGGCGGGCATGGCGGACATCTGGAACTCGCGCACGACGCCGTCCAGGATGCCCCGCACCCTCCCGCCGGCGATGTCGACCTCACCGACGACAAACAGGTCGCGGGCCTTGCGCTCCAGGCCTCGGGCGGCCCTGCGGACGATGTCCGGACGCTCCAGGAGGCAGAACAGGTCTGCGGAGGCGACCGCATCCTCGGGGACGTAGATGTTGCGGGCTTTGCCGTACTTCGCGCAGGCCTGAACCGTGTATTCCACGGCCCCGCCCGGCATCCCGGGCCACAGCCCCATCTCGGGAAGCAGCACCGTCGACCACTCCCGCCACCGTCCCCCCGTTCCCAGGGCCAGATCGGAACCGGCCCGGCCACGCAGCGGTGACCACCCGCGAAAGCGCTGGTCAACCGTGGCATCAGGCAGCTGTCCTCCCAGTCCCACGTCCCGGAAGTACCGGTACTGCTCGAAGTTCAGATGCCGGATGTCCATGCTGGACCGGACCTGCGGCGCCAGCGCGTTGCGTCCCCGTGCCGCCACCCGCGCCGGCCGGTGCGTCAAGATCTTGCGGTCGACGAGGAACCCGTAGAGGTCGTCCTGGACGAACGACTCCTTGCCCCACGCCGACCAGCCGATCGGCTTCTTCTGCCACCGGGTCCGCTGGTCGCGGAACGAAACGAGATCCGACTCAACCGCCGACAGCACGTCACTGCCCAGGCCCGCGAGATGGTCATCCAGGCGGCCGACCGCCCGCCCGTAGTCCTTCAGCGTCGTCTCGTCCAACAACGCCGTCGACAGGTACCTGCCGTACTCGCACAAGGGCGGCACCGGCATCTGCGTCTCCTCGTCGAGGAACACCGGCGTCCCGTCGAGCACACCCCGCCGCTTCAGCAACGCCTCCACCTCCGCCGCGGAGATGACGTCACTGTCCAGGAACCTCTCCAGCAGCCCGGACTGCACAAAGGCAAGATCCACTCTGCACCCTTCCCAGGGGCCCGGAGAGGAACTCCCGTCGGCTCACCTGTCTCGTACCACCACAACGGATCGAGACTGAACCACAGATCTCATGAGACAGATCTGAACAGCGGAAAGAAGGAGTGGATCACCGACGGCACCCGGCTCGTACGGCAGGAGACCGCCTTCGACTCGATCGCCGGGGTGCTCCAGCCCGTCACCTCCGCTTGGGGCGTGGGCTTGTACTCCTGCCGCGGCAAACATTCGTACATGAGGCGATGCAGCAATATGTCCGGCAGGGCAAGCCCGTGACCGCGGTCTTCGCTGGCGACTGAGATCCCAGGGGCCGGTCGGTACCCGGGCCGGTCGGTATACGCGAGAAAGGGGCAATGAGCCCTGAAACCGCTGCTCAGCCGTCTCCGGTGATCCGGCGACCACGTCGGCTGGCCCACCGGCGCGCTCCTGTCATTCTACGGTGATCCCCATGACGGAGGTACCAATGAAGGCGATCATCGCGACGGATCAGGCCGCGGAAGCAGCCGGGATCACACTCGCGGAGCGGCCTGAGCCGACGCCGGCGATCAACGACGTCGTCGTTGAAGTCCATGCGTCGGGCTTCGTCTCTGCAGAGTGGGAGTGGCCCTCGACGTGGGTCGATCGCTCCGGTCACGATCGAGCCCAGGCGATCATCGGCCACGAGTTCGCCGGAGTGGTCACCTCCCTCGGCTACGGCACGACGGGACTCTCGCTGGGACAGCGGGTGTCCGGGATCACGGACTGGCACCGCGATGGAACCCTGGCCGAGTACGCGGCCGTGGAGGCACGCAACCTTGCTCCGCTGCCGGGGAACGTCGACTTCACGGTGGGTGCGAGCCTGCCGATCTCCGGCCTGACCGCATGGCAAGGCCTGTTCCAGCACGGTCGTCTTCAGGCGGGGCAGAGCGTCCTCGCACACGGCGCCGCCGGCGCGGTCGGATCTGTGGTGACGCAGCTCGCCCGGGAGTTCGGCGCCTACATCATCGGTACCGGGCGGGCGGCGGACCGCCAGGCGGCGCGTGACTTCGGCGCGAACGAGTTCCTCGACCTCGATGACGACGATCTCGAAGACATCGGCGGGGTCGACCTGGTCTTCGATGTCATCGGCGGTGACATCCAAAGGCGCTCGGCGAGCATCATCCGGCCTGGCGGGACGCTGGTGTCGGTGGTCGGGCCTGCTGAGGCTCGCCCTGTCGACGGCCTCGCGGTCGACTTCGTCGTCGAGTCCGTCCCGAGTCAGCTGGTGGAGATCGTCGACCGGGTGCGGGACGGGCGCCTTCGCACGCACATCGGAACCGTCGCGACCCTCGACGACGCCGTCCCTGCGCTCAACCCGACCGAGCGGCGCAAGGGCAAGACCGTCATTCGCGTGCGCCCCTGAGCGCCCTGGAATAGGCCAACAGCGCCGTCCTGCCGACACCCTACTGACGAGATCGGCACCCGCCCCGACGCGACGCCGACGACGTAATTGGGGCACGCTCAACTCACGACGGCGTCACGTACTTCGATCTCACACTCAACGACGACGGTTCGATCATGGTCAACACCAACGACCCTGAAACGGACGCCCGGATCGACCTTCCACTCGCTGCCGAACCACGCGCCACGTTCCTCCGCTGGCTGGACGAACACTGAGCGGGAACCCGGCGCGTCGCGCGTGCAACACGTGTGGTGATCGCTATGTATGGGTCGGATCGACCGCTTCTGAGCTGCGTGGACGTCCGGTCATGGTCGGTACCGGCACCCTAGCAAACGCCGCGTGGGCGCTGCTCCCGCGATGTGGATCTCGTTTCCGGTAGGTGGACCGGGATCGATACCCTGGGGTGAAGACCTGTTCACCGCCCACGAGTACTGCCGAGGACCTGAATGCCGCCACCTGCCGCACACCCCCGGTTGCCGACGCTGGCCGACAGCGTGCGGCTGGCCGAGGACGGGGTTCACATCCTGGATCGCCGGGTGTTCCCGTTCGAGCACCGGTGGGTGCGCACTCGCACGGTCGAAGAGGTCGCCGCAGCGATCGAGGACATGGTGACCCAGTCCTCCGGGCCGTACTTCGCGGTGCTGTGGGGCATGGTGCTGGCCGCGCGGGAGGCCGCCGGTCAGGGGCCCGACACCGCGCGCAAGCACCTGCGGGTCGCCGGTGACCGGTTGATCGCCACCAGGCCGACCAACGACCAGCCGCGCAAAGCCGTGGAGTGGGTCATGGCATCGGTGGACGCCGGCGGCGATGACGTGGTCGCCGCGGCGCTCGCCGGCGCGCAGGCCGGTGACGCCGATTACCGGCGGCGCAGCCGCGAGATGGGGCGCGCCGGTGCGGCGCTGCTGCCGGAGCGGGGGCGGATCCTGACGCACTGCTGGGGTGATCTGTACCTGGTCGGGCTCGTCGAGGCGGCGCTGGAGGCGGGCAAGCAGCTGTCGTTCGTGTGCACCGAGACCCGCCCGTACCTGCAGGGCGCGCGGTTGACCGCGGAGACGCTTGCGGAGATGGGTGTGGACACCACGCTTGTCACCGACGGCATGCCAGCGTCGCTGATGCGCGCGGGCGAGATCGACGCGTTGGTGACCGCCAGCGACCGGGTCACCATGGACGGTCACGTGATCAACAAAGTGGGGACGCTGCAGCTGGCGGTGGCCGCGCACACGTTCGGGGTGCCGTTCCACGCGTTGTGCCACGCGCCGGATCCCCGCTCGGCCACCGGCGCGGACGTGCCGATCGAGTTCCGCGACGGCGATGAGGTGCTGCACACCCTGGGACGGCGCAGCGCCAGCGAGCAGGTGCGGGGCCTGTACCCGGCCTTCGACATCACCGATCCGCGGTTCGTGACGACCGTGGTGACCGACCGGGGCGCGTTCGGGCCGGAGCGGGTGCACGAGTACTGGGAAGAGGAACGGGGGACGGCGCGGTGAGCGTGCAGGTCGCGGCCCGGTGGGGCGTGCTGGACATCGAGGGGACGTTGACCGCCACCAGCCAGGTGCACGTGGTGCTCTACGACTACGCGCGCCCACGGTTGGGGTCGTGGATCGACGCACACTCCGACGATCCTGTGGTGGCCGAGGCTGTCGCGCAGGTCAAGGCCGACGCCGGGCTGGGCAAGCAGGCCGGGACCGCCGAGGTGGTGGCGGTGCTGCACGGCTGGATGGACGCCGATCGCAAGGCCACCCCGTTGAAGACGTTGCAGGGCCTGATCTGGTCCGACGGCTACGCCCGCGGGGAGCTGACCACCGACTACTTCGCCGACGTGGTGCCGGCGCTGCGGTCCTGGCGCGACCGGGGCCTGGGGCTGGCGGTGTTCTCCTCCGGCTCGGTGGCCGGGCAGATCGCGTCGTTCTCCAACACGACTTCCGGCGATCTGCGGGTGCTCTTCGCGCATCACTTCGACACGGTCAACGCCGGGCCGAAACGGGAACGCGACTCCTACGAGAGGATCGCCGACGGGCTGGGCGCCACGGCGGCCGAGATCGTGTTCTTCTCCGACGTGCCCGCGGAGCTGGACGCCGCCGCGGCGGCGGGCTGGCGGACGGTGGGCGTGGCCCGGGCCGGGGAACCGTTCGCGGACGCCGATTACGGGACGCACCCGGTGGTGTCCACTTTCGGCGATGTTGAGCTTGAGGTGATCGCGTGAGCATCGAGCTGAAGCAGGCCGCGGCGGCGCTGGCCGCGGAGTCGGCGCGGATGGCGGGGCTGGGCTGGATGCGCGGCACCTCCGGCAACCTGTCGGTGACGTTGCGGCAGGACCCGCTGCGGCTGGCGGTGACGGCCAGCGGCCTGGACAAGGGCGAGCTGACCGCTGCCGACGTGGTGGTCGTGGACGCCACGGGTAAGGCCGTGCCCGATCAGCCCAATCCCGCGCAGCGGCCTTCGGCCGAGGCGGGGCTGCACGCGAGGATCGCGGCGGTGGCCGGGGCGGGCGCGGTGGTGCACGTGCACATGCTCTCGGCGGTGGTGGCCGGACAGCGCTGGCCCGGCGGTGTGGCGTTGCGGGATCTGGAGATGCTCAAGGGGCTCGGGCGCCGCGACGACGACGTAATGACGGTCCCGGTGGTCCCCAACAGCCAGGACATGGGTGTGTTGGGCGATGCGTTCGAGGCGGGTTTCGATGCCGCGACGCCAGCGGTGATCGTGGCGCGCCACGGCGTGTACGTGTGGGGGCGGGACCTGGTGCAGGCCAGGCACCGCACGGAATGCTTGGACTGGCTGTTCCAGTTCATCTTGGCCACGAACGGATTCCAGGAGGTAGTGGCATGACGTTGCTGACCGTGTGGCCGGACACCGATCCCGGCACGGTGGAGTTGCGCACCGAGGACCCCGGGCAGATCGGGGACGTCCTCAAGCAGTTCGGGGTGCGCTTCGAGCGTTGGGAGCTCACAGAGCTGGCCGAGGACGCCACGTCGGAGGACGTGCTGGCGGCCTATCGCGCCGAGGTCGACGCCGTCATCGACGCCGAGGGCTACATCAAGGTGGACGCGGCGGTGATGGCGCCGCGCGACGGTGATCCGGAGTGGGAGCAGCAGGCCAAAGCGGCCCGGGAAAAGTTCCTCTCCGAGCACACCCACGACGATGACGAGGACCGGTTCTTCGCTCGTGGCGCGGGGGTTTTCTATCTGCACATCGGCGCGAAGGTCTACGCGGTGCTGTGCGAGGCGGGTGATCTGCTGAGCGTGCCGGCCAACACCACGCACTGGTTCGACATGGGCACCCGCCCGGATTTCGTCGCGATCCGCTTCTTCCACGACGAGGACGGTTGGGTGGGCGATTTCTGCGACACCAACACTGCGGAGCGGTTCCCATCGTTCGATGATCTGATGGCCTCGCGGGGCTGACCTCTCATGCCGGAGCCGGGTGCGGACTTGCTGTCCGCACCCGGCTTATCTTCACCCCTCGTCATCGGCACCGTCAACGGCGCAGTCACCGGCACGCAACTCGGCAACGAACAGTTCATGATGTGGACCACCGGCGGTTTGACGGCGTGGCTGGGCTGGGCGGTTCCGCTGACGCTCGCCCAGCTGTGGCTGGACCGCCGCCCCAAGCACGCCCGGGCACGCTGATCACCGGCAGGCTTGACCTGGAGTGCGGTGGAGGTTGAACGCTGGCACGGTCCGTCGTCCGAAGAGCCGCGCAAGGGGGGCCGTGTCCGCGATCGATGCCGATTCCGCAACCGGGGCGGGTTTGCTGTCCCGCCGCTACCGGTCGCTGACCGTTGGTGCGCTGATCTTGATCTCGTTGGTGGCCTTCGAGTACGTGGCGGTGGCCACGGCGATGCCGACGGTGGTGCGGGCCCTGGACGGGTTGGCGCTGTATGCGGTGGCTTTCGGCGGCACCATGGCCGCGGGTGTGGTGAGCATGGTCGTCTCGGGTGGGTGGAGCGATGTTCGGGGGCCGGCGGTGCCGCTGCGGGTGGGGGTCGCGATGTTCGCCGCCGGGTTGCTGCTGGCCGGGGTGGCGCCGGTGATATGGGTGCTGGTGGTGGGCCGGATCGTGCAGGGCCTGGGTGGCGGGTTGATCTCGGTGGCGCTGTACGTGGTCGTCGGGCACACGTTGCCGGAAGAGTTGCGGGCGCGGTTTTTCGGGTTGCTGGCCGGAGCGTGGCTGTTGCCGTCGATCGCGGGCCCGTTGGTGGCGGGTTTGCTGGTGGAGCAGTTGAGCTGGCGGTGGGTGTTCCTGGCGACAGCGGTGCTGGCGGTGCCTTCGCTGGTACTGGTGAACCCAAGTCTGCGCGGGTTGTCGTGGCCCGTGGCGCCGGAGCGGCCCCGCTCGCGTCGTCCGTTGTGGGCGGTTGGTGCGGCCGCGGGGGCGCTGCTGCTGCATTACGGCGGGCAGCAGACTGGTTGGGTTCCGGTGGTGCTGGTCGTTGCGGGGTTGGGTGCGCTGGTGGTGTTCGCGCCGAGGTTGTTGCCGGTGGGGACGTTTCAGGGCCGGGTGGGGTTGCCCAGTGTGGTGGCGTTGCGGGGGATCGCGGGCTCGGCGGCCTCGGCGGCCGAGGTGTTCATCCCGCTGATGTTGTCGCGGGAACGGGGTTTGTCGCCCACCGCGGCCGGTTTGGTGCTGGCCACCAGCGCGGTGGGGTGGATGGCCGGTTCGTGGCTGCAGGGGAGGATGTCCTCGCAGCAGCGGGTTCCGGTGGTGGGTGCGGTGCTGCTGGTCGTCGGGGTGGCGGGGGTGACCGCGACGGTTGTTCCGGTGGTGCCGCTGGTGTTGTGCATCGCCGGGTTGACGGTGCTGTCACTGGGGATGGGGTTGATGTACCCGGTGTTGTCGGCGTTGACGCTGCGGTGGTCGGCGCCGCAGGCGCAGGGGGTGAACAGTTCGGCGTTGCAGCTCAGCGAGTCGCTGTTCACCACGACCGTTCTGGCGGTCACGGGTGCGTTGTTCGCGGCGTGGTTGGTGTGGTCGCCGGTCACGGCGTATTTCGCGGGTTTCGGCGTCGCTTCGGTGTTGACGCTGCTGGCCGTGGCGGTGGCCGTCCGAGTCCGGTGATGTCCGTGAGTGGTTTTGGGCGCTGTGGCGACCCTGCTGGTTAATTCGGCGAGGGGCTGGGTTTGGTGTCGCCGTGATCCGTTGATCTGGTGCATGATCTTTCTGCGGTCGACTTTCCTGGTTCCCGGCCGTGGGATGGAGTGTGTGGTGTCTATGCAGCCCCGGCCGTGGCCGCGGATTCCGGAAGCGACCGTGCGTGCCGCGCGGGCGGCGGCGGGCACGAGCGAGTACCCGTTGGCGATGCGGGTCCGTGACGAGCTGGGTGAGCTGTTCAGCGATGCGGAGTTCATCGAGGCGTTCGGGGTGCGGGGGAAGCCTGGGTGGTCGCCGGGACGGTTGGCGCTGGTCACGGTGTTACAGATGGCGGAGAATCTGACCGATCGGGGTGCGGCCCACCGGGTCCGGTTCGGCATGGACTGGAAATACGCGCTGGGGATGGAGCTGGACGATCCAGGGTTTGATGCGTCGGTCTTGTCGGAGTTCCGCACCAGGCTGGTCGCCCACGGGTTGGAGGAACGGGCGCTGGATCTGCTGCTGAAAGTGTTGCAGGACAAGGGATTGGTGGCCGCCGGCGGGAAGCAGCGCACCGATTCGACGCACGTGGTGGCGGCGGTGCGGGATCTCAACCGGTTGGAGCTGGCGGGTGAGTCGGTGCGGGCCGCGCTGGAGGCTCTCGCGGCCGCGGTACCGCAGTGGCTGGCCGAGGCGATCGATGTGCCGGCGTGGGGACAGCGGTATGCCGCGCGGGTGGATTCCTGGCGGCTGCCCACCTCGGAGACCAAACGCCGGGATCTGGCGGTGACTTACGGTACCGACGGGTATGCGCTGCTGGGTGCGGTGTATTCCCCGAACGCTCCTGGCTGGTTGCGTGAGTTGCCTGCCGTGGAGGTGCTGCGGGTGGTGCTGCTGCAGAACTACACCCGCACGATCACCGGCAACGGACGGGAGGTGATCACACGGCGGGAGGCGGACACGGACGGTCTCCCGCCAGGGAGATCGCGTCTGACCTCGCCGTATGACACCGATGCCCGCTGGGGCGGCAAACGCGACACCTTCTGGAACGGCTACAAGGTGCACTTCAGCGAGACCTGCCGGCGCCCCAGCACCCAGCCGGAGCCGGAGCCGGAGCCGGCCGATGCCACCGTGTCACGGCCCAACCTGATCACGAACGTGGCGACCACGGACGCGAGTGTCCCGGACGTGGCCATGACCGAACCGATCCACCAGGCGCTGGATCGTCGTGGCCTGCTGCCCGGCGAGCACTACCTGGACTCCGGCTACCCTTCGGCCGAGCTGATCGTCAGTTCCGTGACCGATTTCGGTGTCACGTTGATCACTCCCGTGCTGGCCGACCACTCACCGCAGGCCCGGGCCGGCGCCGGGTTCGACCGCACCCGCTTCACCATCGATTTCGATCGCGAGCAGGCCACCTGCCCGCAGGGCCAGACCAGCTCCACCTGGAACCCGGCCACCCAGCGCGGCACCGACACGATCGTGATCACTTTCGCGACCGCGACCTGCGGGCCCTGTCCGGTCCGCGAGCAGTGCACCACCTCCCGGACCCGGCGCCGGCAGATCACCGTGCATCCGCGGGCCGTCCACGAGGCTCAACGCGCTGCCCGCGCCGACCAGGAAACCAAGGACTGGCAGGCCGAATACGCGCTGCGGGCCGGGGTCGAGGGCACCATCCGCCAAGGCATCGCGGTCACCGACCTGCGCCACGCCCGTTACCGCGGACTGGCCAAAACCCACCTGCAACACGTGTTCTCCGCGGTCGCACTCAACCTGATCCGCCTGGATGCCTGGTGGAACGGCCACCCACTCGACCGAACCCGCACCAGCCATCTCACCCGCCTTGAACACGCCCTCGCAGCATGATCAGGAATTAACCAGCAGAGTCTGTGGCCCCCGAAACCACTCACGGGCCGTGCGGATCACTGGTGCCGGCCACCTCAGGGCCGGTGGTCGCGATCGGGTGGGTCATTTCCCGTAGCGTGCTGGCCACTGCCGTTTCCCCGGGGGGCAGCTCAGGTGGGTCTCGAGAGCGTCGGCTCCGGCGGGGGCTCCGCCGCAGCCGCGGATGATCTCGCGCATCCGGTCGAGGTTGGCACGGACCTGCTCGTCGGCGGCGATGGTGTCGACTGCGGCGCGCAGGTCGGTGGCGGTGACGGTTTCGGGTTTCAGCCGGCGGCCGAGCCCCAGTTCTTCGACGCGGGCGGCGTTGGCGGCCTGTTCGGGCATCTGCGGCACGGCAACCAGCGGCACCCCGGCGTGCAGGGATTCCATGGTGGAGTTCATGCCGGTGTGAGACAGGAACGCGGTGGTGTGGCGCAGCACCGCCGGTTGCGGGAAGGAGGCGCGCACGTCGAAGTTCGCGGGGATCGCGCCGAGTTGGGCCTGGTCGATGTGCTGGCCAGTGGACATCGCGATCTGCCAGTGGCTCCCGCCGAATGCCTCGAAGCACATCCGGTAGAACTCCGGGCGGTTGTTGAACGCGGTGCCCAGGGAGATGAACAGCAGCGGGGCATGCGGGTCGCGGGGCTTCCAGGGCGTTTCGGCGCGCTCGCCCAGCAGCGGGCCGATGAAGCGGAACCGCTGGTCGAAGGTGTCGGCGCGGAGCTGGAATTCCCGCGGCAGGAACACCAGGTTCAGCTCCGCGGGCGGCGCGCCGAAGGGCAGTTCGGCGCGCACGCCGAACTCGGCGCCCACCTGCTGCATCCGGCTGCCGAATTCGGCGAACGCTTCGGTGGGGAATCCGGCGTTGTCGGCGTCGAGCACGTCGCGCAGCGAGAAGTTCTCGTTGGCGGCGAAGCTGGGCACCAGCGCGATCGCGGGGACGTCTAGGTCTTGGGCCAGCATGCGTCCGGTGCTGGTCATCACGTCGAAGCACACCGCATCCGGCGGGTCGGCGCGGAATCGTTGCCGCAGAGGCGGGAAGCTGGCGCGGATGTCGTCGATGAAGAACTGCATCAGTTTCGCCACCGGCGGCGGGCCGGGCTGGTCCTGTGGCGGTATTTTCGGCAATTCGGTAGGTAGTTCCAGGATTTCGGCACCGCTGGCTTGCACGGTGGACGCCATTTCGCGGCCGATAGCGTAGCTGACGCGGTGGCCGCGGCGCAGCAGTTCGGCGACCAGCGGCAGCGTGGGGTTGACGTGGCCGGCGGCGGGCATGCTGATGAAGGCGAAGTGCTTTTTCATGGTTCCTCGTGCTGGACATGCGCGTTTCGCGCGCGGGGCTCACCGTCCAGTATCCGGGTCTGTTCCGGTGGCGGTGTGTGGCGTTGATCATCGCCGTTTTCACACCTTTCCCGGGGAAAACGGGGCTCGCATCCGAATTGGGCCATCGCCGGACGACCGCGCATGCCGTGAAGGAATTGCGTCCGGCATCGGCCGTTCGTCGCATTTCCTCGTGCCGTTTCCGGTTACCACCGCGTGCGCCACGCGGTTCCGGGGCTTCGCGCAAAACCCCGGAACCGCGTAGTTCCGGGGCGGGTCAGGGCAGGGTGAGCACGCGTGGTCCGTCGTCGGTGATGGCGATGGTGTGCTCGACGTGGGCGGCGCGGCTGCCGTCGCTGGTGAGCACGGTCCAGCCGTCCTCGGCGGTGCGGATGTCGTCGCTGCCGCCGGCGAGGAACATCGGCTCGATGGCCAGGACCAGTCCGGGGCGCAGCGGGGTGCCGCGTCCGGCGGGGCCGTCGTTGGGCACGAACGGGGCTTCGTGCATGTCGCGGCCGACGCCGTGGCCGCCGAGGGGGCCGGGGATGCCGTAGCCCGCGCCGCGCCCGACGACGCCGATGGCGCGGGCGATGTCGCCGGTGTGGCCGCCGGGCCGGGCGGCGGCGATGCCGTCGGCCAGGGCCTGCGCGGTGGTTTCGGTCAGCTGGATGTCCTCGGGGCGGGCCGGGCCCACGCTGAAGGTGATCGCCGCGTCGCCGACCCAGCCCTGCAGGCGGGCTCCGCAGTCGATGCTGACCAGGTCGCCGTCGGCCAGAGCTCGCCCATTGGGGATGCCGTGCACGATCGCGTCGTTGACCGAGGCGCAGATGGTGCCGGGGAACGGGGTGGGTGCCCAGTTGGGCCGGTAGCCGAGGAACACCGGTTGCGCGCCGGCTCCGGTGATGGTGGTGTGCGCGATCTCGTCGAGTTCGCGCAGCGTGCTGCCGGCGGTGGCGTGCGCGCGGACGGCTTGCAGCGCTTGGGCGACGACGCGCCCCGCTTCGCGCAGCGCGTCGATCTCGATCGCTGTCTTCAGTTCGATCACGTGCGTCTCTCCCACACCACTGGCCCAAATAACTATACCGAACTTAGTATCACGGCCATGGTGCGTGTGCCGCTGAACGAGCACGAACGGCGACGGGGCGAACTGCTTGGCCAAGCGCTGCGGGACGCCCGCGGCGAACGCAGCATGGTCGAGATCGCGGCCGCATCCGGGATCTCCACCGAGACCCTCCGCAAGATCGAGAAGGGCCGCATCCCCACCCCGGCGTTCTTCACCGTCGCCGCGGTCGCCGACGCGGTGGGACTGTCGCTGGACGAACTGCGCAGGGACGTCGCGGCGACGCAGGAAACGCAACGCCGCATGTCGGCCTGACACCGCCGCAAGACATAAGTCCTCCTTAACCCCGGCCGAAGAAACCAGCGACCGCAATACCCACGGCGCCCGGTCCCGGTCCGCTGCGGACAGTCCACATCGGATGATCACGACGACGACCCTTCGTGTCCGGACCTGCGTTTCCGGTTGACCCACACCCACTCCCGCAACGCTGCGATGGAGATCACAGCCAAGACTCCTTGGTCCCATACGCTCCGACAACCAGCCGGCAACCCACGGCGCCCACCCCGGCTTACGACACGAGTCCGTGACGAATTCGCTACGATGCGCCAGCCGGGTCGGGGAGAACAAACCGGCACAACACGAACGGAGTCGCCAGTTGCCTGCCGAGCACCCCGACCAGTTGCGCCGCTGGTGGTGGAAAAGCCCCCTGGCGGCACGCCTGCTGCCCGCCGCCGCGCTGCTGACCGCGACCGGCGCCGGCGTGATCAACGCCCTACCCACAGGCAACCAAGATCTCGCCACACCCCCGCGTGTGCCCGTCAGCCACCTCACCCCGGTCACGACCTCGATGGCCCCGCCGACCACCACGACGACCACCGAACCGGAACCGACCACGCCGCCGAGCACGACGACCACCACCACCAAACCCCCCACGACCTCGGCCACCCCCACCACGCAGCAACCCCAGCCAACCCGCCCGCCCAACCCACCGGGCCACAACGGCGACAACGGCGACAACGGCCGCCCCCGGCCCACCACCACCAGCAACGACGACCCGGGCCCGGTAGTCGACGAAGGCGAACGCTGCTCCCGGGAAGGCGACTTCGGCCGCACCACCTCCGGCGCGGCCGCCAGCTGCGAACGCGCCGACGACGGCAAACTGAGGTGGACCACACAATGGTGAACAACACCGACGACGACCACCCCACCGACCGCCACCACGCCAGCGCCCTGCGCATCCTGGAAAACGGCCCCCACGCCCCGCAATGCCCCCACGGGCACGGCCCCCTGACCACCGTCACCGACCACGACGCCCCCACCGGCGTCGTCATGGTCTGCCAGCAATGCGGGCACCGCCGCGACATGGAAGTCACCATGCTGCGCACCCTGCTCAACCCCGACCACACCAGCTTCGACCAGCCGCTGGCGATCCCGGCCGAGCACCCCTCAGTGACCGAAACCGCCGAAATCCCCCGGGTCCGGCCCGAGGACACCGCCCGCGAACCACTCGGCAAGATCACCGCCGACGAAACCACCCGCGATGATCTCGCCGACGCAGACGACACCTACTTCGACTCCCCCAACCAGCCCACGACACCACCCCGCGGCCACCAACCCGACGGCACCATCCGCACCACCGGCTGGCTGCAACTGGGCAAAATCCCGATCAGCTCCGGACTGTGGGCCACGCTCACCGGCGCCGCGCTGGGCCTGGCGCTCATCGACCTGCACGCCTGGCTGCCGCTGATCCTGCCCGCCGCCGCCTTCGCCGCCTGGTTCGCCACCACCCGCTGGTTACGGCCCGCCTCGGCCGCCACCAACGTCGAACAGGTCAACGCCGACGAACTGCTACCCGGCGACGCGATCCGCATCTACGGCCCGATCGGCCCAGTCGGCATCGTCGACCAGGTCACCCCGGCAAACAACCAGCAGGTCCTCGTCCGCTTCACCGGCGGCACCCAGCGATTCCTGCCCGAAGACGCCCGCTGCCACCTCGTCCAACTCCGCAACTAACCGCCACCTGGGGGCGGCCGTGAACACCTCAAGACGCGAAAGCGACCCAAAAACACCCACGGCCGCCGACCAAGCCGAACACCCCAAGGTCAGCCGCGACCAGACTCCGAAACACCGGCCGAACCACCCACGACCGCATCCGAACCCGACTTCGCGGCATCCACCGGCGGCACCAACCCCGAAACATCCCCACCCGTGTCGTTGACCTTCAACACGAACGGCCTCGTCTCCGTATAGCGCACCACGCTCACCGAACACGGATCAACCACGATCCGCTGAAACGCATCCAGGTGCAGCCCCAACGCATCCGCCAGCACCGACTTGATCACGTCACCATGCGTGCAGGCCAACCACACCACATCCGCGGGCAGCCGGCGATCATGCGCTCGCACCGCAGCCACCGACCGCGCCTGCACCTGCGCCAACCCCTCACCACCCGGGAACACCGCCGCCGACGGGTGCTGCTGCACCACCTTCCACAACGGCTCCCCCACCAACTCCGAAATCTTGCGCCCGGTCCACTCGCCGTAATCGACCTCGACCAGATCCGGCTCCACCACCGGCGAAAGCCCCCGCCGCGCCGCCAACCCCGCCACGGTCTCCCGGCACCGCTGCAACGGCGACACCACGACCTCCCGCAACGGAACCCCCGCCAACCGGTCCACCAGGCCCGCCGCCTGACCCACCCCGGTCTCGTCCAACCCGACACCGGGCGAACGCCCAGCCAAAGTCCCGGCACCATTAGCCGCCGACCGCGCATGCCGCAACAGGATGAGAGTCGCCACGCCAGCCGAGGGTAGGCCCAACCCCGACGCCACCCACCACAACCCCCACAAAACGACGCGGCCCGCACCAACCCGGTGCGGACCGCGCCCAACGATCACCAGATCACGGCTGCATGACGCCGAAACCCAACAACCCGAACAACACCAACCCCAACACGATCCGGTACCACACGAACACGTACACGCTGTGCCGCTCCACGAACCGCAACAACCAGGCGATCACCGCATACCCGATCACCCCGGCCACCAGGGTCGCCACGACCATCTGCGCCACCGACGGCTGCAACCCGTACGGGCTCGGCTCGAACACGTGCGAAATCTCCGACAACCCCGCCGCGAACACCGCCGGAATCGCCAACAAGAACGAAAACCGCACCGCCGTCGGCCGATCCAACCCCAACGCCAAACCAGCCGTGATCGTGCCACCCGACCGCGACACACCAGGGATCAACGCCAACGACTGCGCGAAACCCATCGCCACGCCATCGCTCAACCGCAACTGGTCCTGCGCCCGACGCTGGCGGCCCAATCGCTCCGCCAACCCCATCAGCACACCGAACACAACCAACGTCGCACCAGTGATCCACAAACTCCGGAGCGTCGACCGGATGAAGTCCTGGAACAACAAACCCAGCACCCCGATCGGCAAACTGCCGACGATCACGTACCACGCCAACCGGTAATCCTGCGTCCGCCGCACCTCAGCCGACACCAAACCCCGGAACCACACCGCCACCAAACGCACGATGTCCCTAGCGAAGTAGACCACCACCGCCAACTCGGTACCGATCTGCGTCACCGCCGTGAACGACGCACCCGCATCGTCACCGAAGAACAACTTCGACACGATCGACAGATGACCAGACGAAGAAATCGGAAGGAACTCGGTGAGCCCCTGGACCACGGCCAACACCATGGCCTGCAACCACGACAACGAAACCCACTCCAGGACGATCGAGAAAACTCTTGTACGCCCACCGGCCACCGGCCGCCGGGCCCGGAACCCAAATCCTGCAACATCCCCAACAACCACCCACCCCCACCCCGCAAACCCGCATCCCAGCAGGTCAGCAAACAACTGACCACAGCGAACAACGAACAAACCCGACACCCACCAAGCACTGTGATCCGGAACACCCAGAACCAGACCCGCCGCTTCAGCCTCACCAACCACGCCCGCCACACCGAATACCCTCACCCAACGTGGAACACCGACAACTCGGCCGCAGCGGCCTCCGCGTCTCCCGCCTCGCCCTCGGCACCATGACCTGGGGACTAGACACCAACGCCGACGAAGCCGCCGAACAACTGTCCACCTTCCACGAAGCCGGCGGCACCCTCATCGACACCGCCGACGTCTACCAAGACGGCCACAGCGAAGAAATCCTCGGCAACCTCCTCACCACCCAACTCCCCCGCGACGAAATCGTCCTCGCCACCAAAGCCGTCGCCCGCCGCAAACCCGGCCCCTTCGGCGGCGGCGCCTCCCGCGGCGCCCTGCTCACCGCCCTCGACAACTCACTGCGCCGCCTCCAAGTCGACCACCTCGACCTCTGGCAACTCCACGCCTGGGACCCCACCGTCCCCCTCGACGAAACCCTCTCCGCCATCGACACCGCCGTCACCAGCGGCCGCGTCCGCTACGCCGGCATCTCCAACTACTCCGGCTGGCAACTCGCCACCGCCGCCACACACCAGAACACCCACCCCACCCGCACCCCCCTGATCGCCACCCAAGTCGAATACTCCCTGCTCGAACGCGGCATCGAACGCGAAGTCACCCCCGCCGCCGAACACCACGGCCTCGGCCTGCTCGCCTGGGCACCACTAGGCCGCGGCGTCCTCACCGGCAAATACCGCAACGCCACCCCACCCGACTCCCGCGGCGCCACCAGCCACCTCGCCAGCTACGTCGAACACCACCGCAACGAACGCGCCGCCCGCATCGTCCAAGCCGTCCTCACCGCCGCCGAAGGCCTCGGCACCTCACCCGTCCACGTCGCCCTCGCCTGGGTCCGCGACCGCCCCGGCGTCACCGCCCCCGTCCTCGGCGCCCGCACCGCCACCCAACTCAAAACCGCCCTCGCCGCCGAAGACCTCACCCTCCCCCCAGCCATCCGCGCCGCCCTCGACGACATCAGCACCCCCAACAAGAGCTACCCCGAACGCAACCCCGCCCAGCCCTGACCCCACCGACACGTCCACCACACCCCACACAGCCCCCACCGCCGGATCAGGGATGCTGGAAACAAGCAACACGCACCGCACCCCGCGGGCACCCGGCACCAAGGAGGCCTCGTTGCGTCGGCTGGCCATCATCTGCCTCTCCGCAACCCTGCTCACCGGCTGCGGAATGGACACCACCAGCGACCCCCTCCAGGTCACCGACACCCTCACCGCCGCAACACCCGCCACCGCACCCCCAGCAACCACACCACCAGCAGGAACCGTCCACCCCGCGCCACCGGTGCAACACGCCGCCTACGACCACGACACCCACACCCTCGTACTCGCCAGCGGCCCCAACCTCACCCTCACCGACACACGCACCAACACCCAACGCACAGTCACCCTGCCCAGCGCACCCGCCACACTGCACGCCGAACGCGGCCAACTCCTCGCAGCACTCCCCGACGCCAACACCATCACCCGCGTCGACCTGCGCACCGCCACCGCACAACCCACCTCAGTACCCGGCGGCCCCATCGACGCAATCGACCTCGACGGCAACCACACCGCGATCATCCTTCGCAACACCGCCACGGTCACCATCCTCCAAAACGGCAACCCCACCGCCACCACCGAAAAATTCCAGGGCCCCGCACAACTACTACGCACCCGCAACGGCAGCATCGTCGTCCTCGACCGCCTCACTACCGCACTAACCCCCATCGACACCACCACCGGAACCAAAGGCGCAGGCCTACGCGCCGGACAAGGCGCCACCAACGCCGTCACGGACCGCTACGGCCGCATCCTCACCATCGACACCCGCGGCCAAGAACTCCTCGCCTTCAGCACCGACCCGCTGATCATGAAACAGCGCTACCCCGTCCCCGGCGCCCCCTACGGCCTCGCCTACGACCCCACCCGCGACCTAGCCTGGGTCACGCTGACCGCAACCAACGAACTCGTCGGCTACGACATCGCCGGCGGCGAACCCCAAGAACGCCACCGGCTCCCCACCATCACCCAACCCAACGCAGTCGCAGTCGACCCAGACACCGGAGACATCTACATCGCCTCCGCCAACGGCGCCGGATACCAGGTGGTGAGAGTGTGAAACCCGTGAACGCGGACGGAACCGACACCGACCCGGACTGGGAGTACCGGCCGCTGCGCCTGCCCCCGGGCATCACCCGCTGGAACGCAGCGACCCAGCTCAGCATCCACGCCGAATTCTCCGGCTGGGAACTCTCCCGGGTACTCCTCTACTCCGACGGAACCCGCAAGGTCTGGCTGCGCCGCCGCCGAACCACCCCCGGCGTACCCGGCCTGCTCACCTGAGCCCAACACCCCACGGTTCTGCCTGACCCAGCCAGAACCGACCCTGCACGCTCACGGCACCCGCAACAACCACTCCCGCGTCGCGAACTCCGACTCGATCAACCGCTCGATGATCACCCCGCGCGCCAACCCCGTCTGCCGCCGCAACCCGGCTCCACCGCACACCCCACCACCGGCAGCACGAAAGGCAAACCCGCGTGACCACCGAACTGCTCACCGGCGCACTCCTCGCCGACGGCACCGGAGCGCCCCTGCGGCCCGCCGAGATCCTCATCCAGGACGACCGCATCACCGCCGTCGAACACCCCGGCACGCTCCCAGCCGGAACCCCCCAACGCGACCTCACCGGACTCGTCCTCGCCCCCGGCTTCATCGATGTCCACTCCCACGCCGACAACGCCCCGCTGCTCACCACCGACGACACCACCAAGATCCTTCAAGGCATCACCACCGAAGTCGTCGGCAACTGCGGCTTCAGCCTCGCACCCCGCGGCAACGCCGACACCCTCGCGACCTTCCTGCAACGCCTCTTCCCACCGCTGGACTTCACCTGGACCGGCTTCGACGACCTCTTCGCCGCCACCGACGCCGCCGGCTACGTCACCAACTACTGCCCCCTGATCGGACACGGCACCCTCCGCATCGCCGCCCTCGGCATGGCCGACACCGCACCCGACGACGACGCCCTGCGCACCATGCGAACCGCCCTGGAAGAAGGCATGACCGCCGGCGCGTTCGGCCTCTCCAGCGGCCTGATCTACCCACCCGCCGTCTTCTCCACAACCGACGAACTCACCGCCGTCGCCGATGCCCTCGGCGGCACCGGCCTCTACGTCACGCACATGCGCAACGAAGGCGACGCCCTGCTGGAATCCATCGACGAAGCCCTTCGCATCGGCGCCACCGCAGGACGCACCCACCTGTCGCACCTCAAAGCCACCCGCTCAGACAACTGGGGCAAGATGCGCCCCGCCCTGGACAAGATCCACCAGGCCCGCGACACCGGCCACGACGTCGTCCAGGATGTCTACCCCTACACCGCATCCTCGACCATGCTCACCGCCGTGCTACCCACCACCTACCTCGCCGGTACCGCCGACGAGACCCTCGCGCGCCTGCGCAGCCGAACCGGACGCGACGACCTCGCCGTCACGATCGGCGACCAGACCGCCTGGGACCGCATCCTCATCGCCACCACCGCCAGCCACCGCTTCGAAGGCCGCACCATCGCCGAGATCGCTGCGACCGACGGCACCGAACCCGTCGACGCGCTGATCAGAGTCCTGGTCGGCGAACGCCTCCGCGTCGCGATGATTAACTTCTCGATGCACGAGGCCGACCTCGAACTCGCCATGGCCGACCCGCAGACCATGATCGGTTCCGACGGCTTGCCTCCCGGCACCGGCGGAAAACCGCACCCGCGACTGACCGGCACCTTCCCCCGTGTGCTCGGCCGCTACGTCCGCGAGCGCGGCGTGCTGACCCTGCCCGAAGCGATCCGCCGGATGACCTCGCTGCCCGCCCAGTGCTTCCGCATCCCCGACCGCGGCGTGATCGCCGCCGGCCACGTCGCCGATCTGGTCGCCTTCCACGCCGACACGGTCATCGACGTCGGCGACTACCAAGACCCGCTGCGGCCACCGGCCGGCATCCCCTGGGTCTGCAAGGCCGGGCGAACCGTCGTCGACAACGGCGAATACCTCGGCACCCGCGCCGGAATCCGGCTCACACCAAAGGCGTGAGCCCTGTCATTGCTTTTTTCAAGTGCTTGATGGACGTTCCGATAGGAAGATTCATTTTAGTCATCACTGATATCATAGAGATCAATATCCCAGCCCACCCCTCCCGACCGGGCGATTTCTGATCAGCGAACGCGCTCCGCGCATGCGATCTCCCTACACGAGAAGCACCATCAGGCAATAACTTCCGCTTCGATAGGAGCCGGGTATGACGCTCACCGACCACTTCACCGCCCCCCAGCAGCGCACCGACTCCCGCACCCCGGACATCCACCTACCCACCCAGGACCGCGTGGAAACCGCACCCGGCGCGGACCACGACGACCACGACGAAAGCCACCTGATCCGCGGCTACGACTGATCCACCCCGGCACGTCCCCCACCGTGCCCACCGACATCGCAACACGGCTACGACGCGGTGTTTGGTGCCGACCACCCCGGCAGCGCGTCGCAACAACCTCGTTTTGCCGATTAAATTCGGCTAACACTGAAACAATAGAACCAATCGATCTTTTTGACCGAGCGTTCCATGTCACATGATTTCTGACACTGGGTGCCGCACGCTCGCTAGCGGAGATCGCGCAGTGCTTCTTCGAGGTGCTTGAGCACGACGCCGGCAGGCGCCGCAGTGCGCACGACGCCCACAACGACGTTCTCCCCCGCCTCGGCGGCATGCGCCTCGCCCCACTGCCCCGACATCGCGCCCGCCACCTGCTGCAACGCATCGCGCAGCATCTGCATCGCGTCGAGCGCTCCCCCGCTCTTCAGCCACTGCCGGAGCACATGGTTGTGCGCCGCGACCACCGCCGCAGCCACCACCGCGGCGCGGAGGTCCCCGCCCGGCTCCTGGGAAAAACGATCGCGGAGGTAACGCGCGAACACCCGCTGGTAGCGATCGATGCTGGCGATTTCCTTGTCCCGCAACGAAGAAACCTCGCGAGTCAGTTCCGAGCGCTTGAGCGAGACCTCCGGCTCGGCGAGGTACATCTCCAGCACCACCTCGGCGGTCCGCCCGAGCACCACCACCGGGTCTGCCGCCGGGTCGGCGGCGTCGAGCCGCTCGACCACTTCAGCCAGCCGTTCGTCGTGCCCGGGGAACACGACGTCCTCCTTGGACCGGAAGTACCGGAAGAAGGTGCGCCGACCGACTCCCGCCGCCTCGGCGATCTGGTCCACAGTGGTCGCTTCGAAGCCTTGCGCCGCGAACAGCTCCATCGCGGCCAGCGCCAAGGCGCTGCGCACCTTTCGGCGGCCGTGCGGGGTGCGGCCGGAGCGGGTTCTGGGCGCCGGGGCCGCTGGCTCGGACATGGCCGGAATATACACCGACACCGACTTGGAAGTGGCACTCAGTGCCGTTACGATTGGCGGCGCAAGGTGTCCGCCATCGCGCGGGCGGAGATGAACTACCCCGGCCGGGAAGCCGGGAACCAGGAGGACCCGGTGAACCCGAACTTCGGCACCTACCAGCTGGCTGAGGAGCACGAGGCGCTGCGCGAGGCGGTGCGCGCCCTGGCCGACAAGGAGATCGCGCCGTACGCGGCCGAGGTCGACGAACAGGAGCGCTTCCCGCGCGAGGCGCGCGACGCGCTGGAGAAGTCGGGCTTCGCTGCCGTGCACGTGCCGGAGGCCTACGACGGGCAGGGCGCCGACTCGGTCGCCGCCTGCATCGTGGTCGAAGAGGTCGCCCGGGCCTGCGCCTCGTCGTCGCTGATCCCGGCGGTCAACAAGCTCGGCACCATGCCGATCCTGCTGTCCGGTTCCGAGGAGCTCAAGAAGAAGGTGCTGCCCTCGATCGCCAGCGGCGAGGCGAGCGCGTCGTACGCGCTGTCCGAGCGCGAGGCGGGCTCGGACGCCGCGTCGATGAAGACCCGCGCGCGCCTCGACGGCGACCACTGGGTGCTCAACGGCAGCAAGTGCTGGATCACCAACGGCGGCGAATCCAAGTGGTACACCGTGATGGCGGTGACCGACCGGGACAAGGGCACCAACGGCATCAGCGCGTTCGTGGTGCACGCCGACGACCCCGGGTTCGTGGTGGGGCCGAAGGAGAAGAAGCTCGGTATCAAGGGCTCGCCGACCGCGGAGCTGTACTTCGAGGACTGCACTATCCCGGCCGACCGGATCATCGGCGAACCCGGCACCGGGTTCAAGACCGCACTGCGCACGCTGGACCACACCCGGCCCACCATCGGCGCGCAGGCCGTCGGCATCGCGCAGGGCGCGCTGGAACAGGCGCTGGCCTACGTCAAGGACCGAAAGCAGTTCGGCAAGGCCATCTCCGGATTCCAGGGCGTCCAGTTCATGCTGGCCGACATGGCCATGAAGGTCGAAGCCGCGCGGCACATGGTCTACGTCGCCGCGGCCCGCGCCGAGCGCGGCGAGCCGAACCTCGGGTTCATCTCCGCCGCGGCCAAGTGCTTCGCTTCGGACGTCGCCATGGAGGTCACCACCGACGCGGTGCAGCTGTTCGGCGGCGCCGGCTACACCCGCGACTTCCCGGTGGAGCGCATGATGCGCGACGCCAAGATCACCCAGATCTACGAAGGCACCAACCAGATCCAGCGCATGGTCATGGCCCGCTCGCTGCTCAAGGGCTGAGCCCCGAACGGTTGGGGCAGCAAGCAGCTGCCCACGCCGACCGCGACCTGACGGTCATCCGGCTTCCAACTCGCTGCGCTGCTCCTTCGCCGCGAGGTAGTTCCCCGATTCGGCGTACAGGCTGGTCAGCAGCCAAGTACCGACGCCGATGTCGTCGCCGATGCCCAGCAGCGGCAGGAAGTCAGGGATGAAGTCGACCGGCGAGACCACGTACACCAGGGCCAGCAGCCAGAGCGCGAGCTGGTAGCGCGGCAGCGCGGGATTCCGGCCACGCGCGGTGGAGGCGATCATCGACGGAACCGCGCGGGCTCGTCGCAGCGGGCCACCCACCGGCGCCGCCCGGTGGGCGCGCACCGCCGCCCGCAGCGCTCGGCGACGCCGAGCCGCCGCGACCGTTCCGGCCACGAGCATGCCGGCACCGGCGGCGATCAGCGCAACCGGCAGCAACCAGCCCCCGGCCGTGTCTCCGCCGGTCACGATCGCCACGACCACCCCGGACACCAGCAGCAGCCCGCCGATCACGATCATCGATGCGTCTCCCCCGTTCACGTCGGTGTGATCAGGTTGCCATGAATCGGACGCCGGTGGAGCGTCGCGCGGCGACGGCGGGCGTTTCGTGGCACGGTCGGCGCAGGTGAGGTCGAGAGCTGGGGGCGTCGTGGTCGATCAAGCCGATTCCCGCGTGCACGGCACCGCGCTGGCCCGAGCCAGCGCGGCGATGGCGGTGGCGACCACCGTCAGCCGGGTCAGCGGTCTGCTGGCGAAGGTGTTGCTGGTGGCCGTCCTCGGGCTGGGCATGGTCAACGACTCCTACACCGTCGCGAACACGCTGCCGACCGTGGTGAACGAGCTGCTGCTCGGTGGCGTGCTCACGAGCATCGCCGTGCCGCTGCTGGTCCGGGCGCAGCAGGAGGGCGCGCGGCAAGGCGAGGTCTACGCCCAGTGGATGATCACCATGGGTGGCGTGCTGCTGGTCGCGGCCACCACCGCCGCGGTGGCCGCCGCACCGCTGCTCACGGAGCTCTACCTCGGCCCCGACACCCGCGCGAACGCCGCGCTGACCACGGCGTTCGCGTACCTGCTGCTGCCCGGCATCATCTGCTACGGCATGTCGGCGCTGCTGCAGGCGATCCTCAACGTCCGCGGCGTGTTCGGCACCCCGGCCTGGGCACCGGTGTTCAACAACGTCGTCGTGATCGCCACAGTTGTGGTGTACGCGATGGCACCCGGCGAGATCACCACCCACCCGGTGCGCATGGGCGAACCGAAACTGCTGGTCCTGGGCATCGGCACCGCGCTGGGCATCACCGCGCAGATGTTGATCATGGCGGTTTCGCTGCGCCGCAGCGGCTTCCGGTACCGCTGGCAGTGGGGCTGGGACCGCAGGCTGACCGAGTTCGGCGGGCTGGCCGGATGGGTCGTGCTCTACACGCTGGTCAGCCAGGTCGGCATGGTGGTGATCACCCGCGTCACCGGGCAGGGCACCACCGGCAGCGTCGCGACCTTCAACTACGCCTGGCTGCTGTCGCAGGTCCCCTACGGCGTGCTCGGCGTGTCGCTGCTGACGGCCCTGATGCCCCGGATCAGCCGCGCCGCGGCGGCCAAGGACACCGTCGAATTCGTCGCCGACGTGTCGTTGGGCAGTCGGATGAGCGCCGTGCTGCTGATGCCGATCAGCGCGCTGCTGGCGGTGGCAGGTGGTTCGATCGGCGTCGCGTTCTTCTCGCTGGGGGCAAGCGATTTGGCCGCCGCCGACCGGCTCGGCTGGGCACTGGCCGCCGCCGCGCTGGGCGTCGTGCCCTTCGCAATCACGATGCTGCAGCTCCGCGCGTTCTACGCGATGAAGGACGCCCGCACACCCACCTGGATCAACGTGATCATGGTGCTGGTGCGCAGCGTGCTTTGCTACGTCGTGCTCGCCGTGCTGGATCCGCGCGACCTGGTCATCGGGGTCACCGCGGCGATGTCGGTGAGCTTCGTGGTCGGCGCGATCGCCGGCCAGATCTGGTTGCACTGCCGGGTCGGCCCGGTCCACACCAGGCGCACCCTCGCCGGGATCGCGCGGACGCTCGCGGCAACCCTGCTCGGCTCCGGCTGCGGCATCGCGGTCCTCGCCGGCTTGCGCAGCGCGTTCGGCCCATTCGGACCGGTGACCGACGCGTGGTTCTCGCTGGTCGTGCACACGGTCGTGGTGCTGGCGGTCAGCTTCGGCGTGCTGGCGCTGGTCCGCGCCCCGGAACTCAAACCCGCCGTCGACCGGCTGGCCCGGATCGTCCGCCGCCGCTGAGAATCACTTGCGGTTGCGCACGTGCAGCCGGGTCCGTTCGGAGCGCAGCGAACGAAGCTCCGGGGGATCGGGCAGCGGCTCCAGGGGTTCGCCGATCGCCCACTCCAGTAGCAGATCGGCCAGCTTCGGATTTCGCGCCAGCACCGGTCCGTGCAGGTAGGTGCACACGACGTGCCCGCTGACCGCGCCTTCGGCGTCGTCGTGACCGTTGCCGATGCCGCGGGTCACCCGGCCCAGCGGCCGCGATCCGGGACCGACCCGGGTCCGGCCCAGGTGGTTCTCGAACCCGGTGAGCATCCCGACGCCGCCCAACGTGGATTGGGTGGTCACCTCGCCGATCGCTCGTCCGCTGCCCGGCGCGGTGGCAGCATCGACCAGGCCCAGCCCACCATGCTGGACGCCGTCGCCGGTGACGAAGCTCGTCCCGAGCACCTGCAGACCGCCGCAGATGCCCAGCACCGGTGAGCCACGGTCCACCGCGCGCCGCAACCCCGGACCGCGGTGCAGGAACCGCACCGCGGCGATCTGCGCGACGTCCTCGCCGCCGCCGATCAGGTACAGGTCGCAGGATTCCGGCACCGCGTCGGAGGAGGACAGAACCGTCACCGTTTCGCTGTCGATGTTGCGCCACTTCAAGCGTTGCGCCAGCACCAGCGCGTTGCCCCGGTCGCCGTAGGTGCCCAGCAGGTCGGGCAGCACAAGTGCGAGGCGGACCCGGTCGCGCATCATTGGCGGCTCCTCGTCACGAGGTCGCGGAAGGCGGTGTAATTGGCGATCACGTCCGGCACGCCGCGGTCCGACCCGGACAGCGCCTCGTCCACACCAGACGCCACGGCGCAGCGCACCTCGGCGTAGCGGAGCCGCACCGCCAGATCCAGCGCCCGGTCCCCCGCCACCCAGACCGGGCGGTCGCGCAGCACCTCGAAATCGACGTCCCACAACCACGAGACGTCGTGGCCGTCGGCTTCGCGGCTGTTGACCACCAGCACCAGCGGCTGGTCCTCGCGGCCGACGAGGTCGAGCATCTCCAGCCAGCTCGCGGGGTTCTTCGCCAGCAGCAACCGGACCTCCCGACCGGCCAGTCGCACCGTTCGGTAGCGACCGGCGGCCTCCGAGATCCGGCCGATCCGCGCCAGCGACGCCACCTCATCACAGCCCAGGTGCAGCGCCGCGGCCAGCGCGAACGTCGCGTTGACCCGGTTGACGTGGCCCGGCAGCGACAAGTCGAACTCGTGCTGGGAGCCGTCCGCGGCGAGCGCCCCCGCCTCGGTGACCGTCCAGTCCGCCGCCGGACGCGCCAGACCGCAGGCGCAGCGCCAGCCCCGGTCGGTGTCACCGATGAACTCGCCGCAGTTCGGGCAGTTCAACGCGTCGTCCTTCCACCGCACCCCGCCGGAGATCCAGGTGACCGCCGGGTGCCCGGCTGCGGCGAAGACGATGTTCGGATCATCCCGGTTCGCGATCACCTGCGCTCCCGGCGCCTGCGCTAGGGCGCGCCGCAGGCTCGCGACGACGGTGCGGATCTCCCCGACCCTGTCGAGCTGATCCCGGCTCAGGTTGAGCAGCAGGATCACCGCCGGCTCGAACTGCTCGGTCACCTGCACCAGGTGAAGCTCGTCGACCTCCAGCGCGGCGAACGGGGCGTCCGACCGGGTCATCAGCGCGGCGACGTGGCCGTCGAGCATGTTCGCGCCTGTGCCGTTGCTGACCGCGGGAGCCCGGGAGCGCAGCGCCTCGGCCACCATCTGCGTGGTCGTCGTCTTGCCATTCGTGCCGGTGACCATCACGACACGCCGTCCGGACGCCAGCCTTCGCAGGGCTCGCGGTTGTACGCTCAACGCGAGTCTGCCGCCGATCATCCCGCCACTGCCCATGCCGAGCCGTCGTGACATCGACGCCGCCAGCCGTCCCAGATCGACCGCGATGGTGGTGCGCAGGTCCTGCCGGTGCGCGCCGCGGGTTGGCGGTAGCGCCGGAGCGGGAACGACCCGCCAGCGCTGATCGGCCGACAGGTATTCGGTCGGGGTGCGCTCCGTCGCCTCCCTGGACTCCCGCGTGGTGTCGGTCATGCATCCCTCCCCCTCGGCGCCCGCCGGCACGCGGTACGCCTAGGCCGGCCCTGGGCGACGCGTCACCACCATTCGGCCGCACTTGGCCGCGCCGCCCGGCGCTTCTTGGCCAGTGTGGCGCGCGTTCGGCGAAACAGCGCGACGATCAACAACAAGAGCCCGGCGAGGATCGCCGATGGGCCCACCCAGCCGTCCAGGGCGGTCGACTCGACCAGTGCGACGTGTTGGCCGGAGAACATCGTGCGGCCTCCTTCCGCTGCGCGCGCCGTTCCCGGCACCAGGAACGCGGCCGGGGATTGACCACGGACATGATCGGGGTAATGCGCGATGCGACCGGCACCAACATGCCGATGAATCACTCCGCCGGGGATCATTCACCCAAGTAATGATCTGATGACACGGAATGTGAGAAGCGGGAGGCGGCGGCGCGCGTTCGAACGAGCCGCGAATTCGGCTCCGGCGCGGGAATTGGGCATCGGATGGACGATCGGCCGATTTGGAAAGTTCGCCTGACCAGGTTTTATAACCCGACACGTTCGGCGATCAAGCGAGCGGTCATTAGGCTCAGAAACCAATCTCGACGGCCCCACACCGCCCGAAGGGAGCCCGCCGTGACCGAGGAACTGGTGTTGATCCTGATGGCCGGTATCGCGCTCGGCGGCATCAGCTGGACCGTCTGGGACATCCGCAGCGACCTGCGCCGCCGCAAGCTGAAATGAGCCGTGGCGCGCCGCGTCCGAGCGGGTCACTTCACGGCCAGCTGCCGCCCCGGGAAGATCAGGTTTGCGTCGGCGAATCCAAGAACGGGCGCGGCTCGAATTTCCGCGCCCACTGCGTCAACCGCTCCTAACCCGCTCCTAACCCCTCGGTTCGTCCTCGGACCTGCCGAGGCGCCAATAACCCATGAATGTCACGGCGGAGCGGTCGAACCCCCGGTCGTCGACCAGATGGCGTCGCAGCGAGGCGACCATCCCGGTCTCCCCCGCGAGCCACGCATACCACTCGCCAGGCAGCACGGCGGCGCGGATCGCGGAGAGCAACGCTGCACCGGGACGCCGCCCGCGGCGCGCCAGCCAGTGCAACTCGACCTGCGCCGCGCTCGCGAGGTACTGGGCGTCTGCCGGGTCCGGAATCTCGACGTAGACCTTCGCCCGTACTCCGCCCGGAAGCGCCGCGAGGATGCCGGCGATCGCCGGGAGCGCGGTCTCGTCGCCGATCAGCAGCGCCCGGTCGCGGACCGCGTCCAGGCGGAACTCCACGCCACCGCAGCTGGCCGGCCATGCGGCGTTCGGCGCGTACACCACCAACCGGTCCCCCGGCCGGGCCCGACCGGCGAAGGCAGAGGCCGGACCGGTGTCGCCGTGCAACACGAAGTCGACGTCGAACTCGTCGTGCTCGGGCCGGTGGGCGCGCACCGTGTAGCTGCGCAGCTTCGGCCGGATCTCCAACGGCAACGCGCGCAACGCCTGGTACGGCCGCTCCCCCGCCGGAACCATCGGCTCCCGCTGCCCGGGCTGCGGGAAGATCAGCTTAACCCGCTGGTCGAGCCCGCCGCTGGTCATCGCCGACAGCTCGGGGCCGGTGAAAGTGATACGGACCAGGCGCCGGCTCAACCGGTGCACCTCGGCGACCTCGATCCGGAACAACCGGAACGGCGGGGCCTCGGTGCCCAGTTCGAGCCGCGGCGGACTTGAGATCGTCATGCGGGAACTCCGGATCTGCATTCGTCGGCGCGACGACCAACGCTTTAACGAAGGCTAACCTAACCATTTTCCCGAAGGTTCGCAGCACAACATGATCCACCGCACTCGATCGGATCAATTTCAATTGACACTGAACTCATAGATATAGTTAACCAATCGGGTCATTCGGTGCCAGCGCAGATCCGCCTCCAACTGGAAGAGGGCGTAGTCGGCCCGGGACTCCGAAGCTACGGCCAGGGGCAAGGTAGCCACGCAATGAGCTGCTGACCTGCGTGGATCAAGGCGTCGGGGTGTCGGGGTGGTCTTGGAAGGTGGCGGTAGGTGGGGCGGGTGACGCCGAACTCGTCGGCGATCGGCTGGACGGTGTGCTTACGTTTGCCGTGCTCGTCTTTCGCGTCGTACATCTGCCAGGCGAGTTTCACTTGCCTGGGGCTGGGCTTCGGCCTCTGGCCGCCGGGTACGGCCGCGCGCCTGGCGGCCTCCGGGCCGTCGAGGGTGCGCGCGGAGGCGAGGGCCGCCTCGGACTCGGCGCCGGCGCCGAGGGTGTGGAAGAACATTCTGCAGTGTGTACTCCAGGGTTAGGGCATGGTGTTCGCACCGGAACACCATGCCCTAACCCGTGGCGTCAACTCAGATTAGATCGTGCCCCTCATGGAGGGTCAGATTTTACCACCATCGATATTCCCCTTGCCGCTGCTGTTGTACTTCTTGACCAGAGCGTCGTGGATTTCGTCGGTCAGTTGGCTGCCGTTGCTACAGGACACCGTTCCCCGGAAGGTCCAAAGCTTGACGTCAGTGTTCTTAACCTGGAATACGAGCCAATCCTTGACATCCATGTTTGCGTCCAGACTGAAGAATCCGGCCCGGAATCGCAGATTGTCGTCGTGTAGGAAAGAATCTCCATATTCTTTTCCTACCATCCGCATCGGGGATTCTTTGCGCGCGAAGAGCTTGGCGTTGGGCTTTCCCTGGTCCGCCCAGTCTCGTACGTCCTTGCACGCCTTTTGTATGTCCGGACTGCCGCCGATGGAACTCAGTTGGTTCTTCAGGAACTCTGGAACGTCGTTCTCGCTGTTCTGGTAGTGGTATTTGGTAGCTACGAAACTACTCAGATCCCATCCGATTCCTCCGATTTCATCCCGGAAGATACCGAAGAATTCCTCAGGCTTCTTGTCGGCCGTCTCGCCTCGGGGGATACCGTATTGTCTGTTGATCTCGTACGCAGCGCGTCGCCCTGCGAACCACTGCGACAGCGTGACGTCCTGCTTCTGCCGCTTGGTCAGCGTGGGTTGATTTACGGCCATTTTCCAGCCGTCGGTCAGCACGAAGAGGCGTTTGTCGCCCTTTTCTCCCCAGTCGATTTCATCGACCGGATCCACTCCAGGGGAGGGAGCGACGTCCAGTTCCGGGATGCTGATGTCCGAGGTGAGGATATGCTGCGCGATGTCAGTGGCATGTGTTGTCATTTCTCATATTTCCTTTCTTGCAGGAGATGTTCACGTCCGCATCGCGACGGGTGAAGCCAGGCCGAGTTTCCCGGATTGCTTCAGCCGATTGAGCAGACGCTCTTTGATATCGCGAAAGTCGTCCTCATTGAGCCTGTACCAGTGGCTGGCGCAGCGAACGTTGACGCCCTTCGCAAAGGGAGTGTCCAGATCGGGCGCGGGTGCGGTGGTGTACTGGGTAGCCAGGAGTGCCAGTGCGAGTTCGCGCCCATCGATTCCGGGGCGCAGGCAGCACACCATCCGGCATCGAATAGTCCTGGGCTGGCCAGTCTGACCCCCGTCTAGCGAGCTTCCGTAGAACACGGGCGACGGCGACCACTCTGCTTTTCCAAGGGAACGAGCCACACCCCGGCCAGCCTCTGACTCCCCGGCGCCGAATAGCAGATTACGCTGGATGTAGGTCCATGCACTGGACCCCGGCTCAGCCGGAGCATAATCGGTCACGGTCGTTTTCTTAGTGCTCCACGTACAATTTTCCAGCTCAACTGCGATATGACCGAGCCAACCCATCGGGTCCCGCGCCTCCGGGGCATCCGGATTACTTCCGGAACCTCCCTTCTTTATTTCGAAGTTCGCGCGCAATTGGGAAAACAGCAACGGCAACAGGAGCTCGTCAAAAGAATCCTTCGACAGCCGCCGATCGCCGATTACCAGAACCCTGCCGTCCAGCAATGCCACCGGCGGCGCGTGGAAAACCGACATCTCGTTTGCGTCAACCTTTTCACTGCTTTCGCCAGTGGCGATGTCCTCGGTATGCGTCGTCGCCATACGAATCACTCCCTATTTTGAGACGCAACAATCCTGATATGCCCTTAAGGTCCACTACACCATCCGGAACCATCCGGAAGGTATCCGATGGACCGTCATCCGACATCGGATGACCGACAAAGGTCGACATCAGGTCAGATTCAACATCAAAGCGACTTCGAACAGGTGACTCCATAAGGTGCACTTGCCATACTCATTGAGGACAACGCCAGTCTAATCCCGAGCGCCCGATGAACACCGACCCGAACGGGGTCCCTCGATGGTGCCGCTTTAGTCCCTCTGGCCGACACAAAGTGTCACTGGAACCAGTGTTCTATCCAGCCGCCATATGGGAGTGCCGGTAGTAACGGCGGCAGAACTACCGGATTTCCTGGTCAGCGTTTCACCAGACTTACTGTCCAAGACTGCCTGGCGCGGCCGGTGCCCCGTCTTTTCCTCGGCCATTACTACCGGAACCCCGGCTGGTGTCGATACCCTGGTCGAGTATCACCAGGTCCACGGCGCGCCCGGACAACTCCTTGGACAGCTGGATCAAGTGCTCCCGCGAGCGGCCGAGCCGGTCGAGGGTGTGCGCGACGATGGTGTCGCCTTCGCGGGCGTAGCGGAGCAGTCCGGTCAGGCTGGGGCGGTCGACTGTGGCGCCGGTTTTCTTGCTCGCCGCGGCCACCGAGCTGCCACGAGCGCGGACGGTAGACCCCACCCACGACACGATCGAGTGGCCACCCGCGCCCGCGCCGCAGCCGCCGAAGCCGCCCAGGCCGAGGCTGAAGAAGCTCAGCGTGCCGCCGAAAGTGACCGGGCCAAGGTCCAGTCCGGCGAGAAACGTGCCCGCAAGGCCCAGCAGCAAGGCGAGCAGAACCTCATAACTTGCAGCGATCCTGCCTCACACAGAGCTTGTGACCAGCTACAACGATCTACTTTGCACCCGACCGAAGCTTCGGGGGTCCTGGGCCGAGCCGTGCACCAACTGCTCGCCGAGTCGGTTTCGAACTTGCCCCGGTCAGACGAAAAGAAAGGTCAACGGCGTGCGTCGAGGCGATCGCGTTGGGGAACGACGGTGTAGCGGGGGTCGCTGACCGAGGCGCGGCCGGCTTCGAAGATCGCGTACCGCGTCGCGACGGCCCCGGCCGTCAAGCACAGCCCCGAGGCGATCGCCGCCGGTCGGCTGCGCCCGGCGAACAGCGCCGCGCCCGCACCGAGGCCGGTCAGCACGCGGGCCGCCCGCCACGCCGCGCCCGCGCGCCCTTGCCGGTACACCTCGCCGACCATGCCGGTCCGCTGGTGCATGCTCCGTTCCGCCGCGAACTCCAGCGCCGCCCCGGCCACGGCCATCCGGCGGGCCGGACCCGATTCGGCCGGTGCGGCGAGCATGCCCACCGCTCCCGCGCTCGACACCGCACTCCCGGCGAAGAGGAAGGGAAGCTCGCGGTAGGCCGCGTGCCATCCCGGCACCGCCGTATCGGCCAGCAGCACCGCGGTGTAGGTCGTCATCGCGGGCGCGATCATCCCGGCCGTGGTTGCCGCCGCCCGGCCCAGCGCAGGCAGCCGCCCGGTGATCTCGCTGGCCGCGGCCGCACCCGACAAAGCCGAGAACGGCGCCAGGATCCAAGAACCGACGCTCAGCGGCGACGTCGGCTTCAGCACTCGGAGCATGTTCAGGAACCGCGCGGGGCGGCCGAGGTCGTGGATCAACGCCCCGACGCTGGCCGTCGCCCCCACCGCTGCGGCCAGCCTCCCGGAGCGGGCCAGCCGACGACGGCCGGTGAGGTCGGCGCACAGCGCCATCGTCGACGACGCCCCGGCCAGCCCGCCGAGGTAGAGGTACGCGGGCACGTCCGGCACCTTCCACACCGGCCGCTTGAGCACCGGCCGGCCGTAGTAGGACCGGAACTCCGCCTCGGGCACCATCAGCCGGTCGCCGCGCTTCACCGCTTGCCCCCGACGAAGCACCCGACGATCACCGCCGCCGCGGTCAGCGCCGCACCCGCCGCATGCCGCCACATCGAGGGCAGATCGCGCGTCGTCACGACCGGGTCCGGCGGCAGCCCGTACACCTCGGGCTCGTCCAGCAGCAGGAAGAACGCACCGTCGCCGCCGACCCCGTCGGCCGGGTCGTGGCCGTAGAGCCGGGCCTCGGTGATGCCCTGGTCGTGCAGCTCCGCGACGCGTTGCCCGGCGCGGTCGCGGAGCTCGTCGAGCGGACCGTACTGGATGGATTCCGTCGGGCACGCCGTGGCGCAGGCCGGCATGAGCCCGGCACCCAACCGGTCCTGGCACATCGTGCACTTGGCCGCGCCGCCGGTGTCCGGGCGGATGTCGATCACCCCGTACGGGCAGGCCGGTACGCAGTACCCGCAGCCGTTGCAAACGTCGTCCTGCACCAGCACTGTCCCGTACTCGGTGCGGATCAACGCCCCGGTCGGGCAGACGTCCAGGCATGCGGCGTGCGTGCAGTGCTTGCACACGTCCGAGGACATCAGCCAGCGCACCTGGTCCTCGCCCATGCCCGGCATCCCCAGGTCCACAGTGGACCCAATGAATCCAGTGGACCCGTGTTGTTCCACGAAGGCCACGTGCCGCCAGGTCGTCGCGCCGAGCGCGCCGGTGTTGTCGTAGGACATCCCGGTGAGGTCGAGGCCGTCCTCGGGCAGCAGGTTCCACTCCTTGCAAGCGACCTCGCACGCCTTGCACCCGATGCACACGCTGGTGTCGGTGAAGAAGCCGACTCGGTCGGGGTGATCCGACGGGTAACCCGCCTCCCCCGCCGGATCCACCAGCGGGCCGCTCAACCGGTTCGAATCCACGACCTCACTCCCCTCCGCGCCTCGGGCTGTCGGCGTGCTCCGTGCCGGTGCGCTCGGTGATCCCGGCGCGCCTGCGGTACTCCTCGACGTAGCGGACCAGCGCCGCGCCGCGCGGGCGGCGGCCCGCGCGGATGTCGCAGCTGCCCGCCTTGGTCTCCATGATGTGCACGTTCGGGTCCAGCGCCACGTTGATCAGCTCGTTGGCGGCGTCGCCGACGGTCAGCCCGTTGGGTCCCCAATGCCACGGGATGCCGATCTGGTGGACGGTGCGCTCGCCGTGGCGCAGCGGCCGCATCCGGGAGGTCACCAGGACGCGGCCCTCGATCGCGTTGCGGGCCGTGACCACGGTCGCCCAGTCCAGGTGGCGCAGCCCGCGTTCGGCCGCCAGGTCCGGGGAGACCTCCAGGAACATCGCCGGGGCCAGCTCCGACAGGTGGGCCAGCCACCGGCTCATGCCGCCGGCGGTGTGGTGCTCGGTGAGCCGGAACGTGGTGAACACGTACGGGAAGACCTCGCTGCCGGGTTCGGCGCCGCTGGGCTGGTACCGGTTCTCCGGCCGGGAATGCACCTGCCGCGCCGGATTCCGCTGCTGGCCGTCGTGGATCCGGTTCTGCAGCGGCGATTCCTGCGGTTCGTAGTGCACCGGAAGCGGACCGTCGACCAGACCGGCTGGGACGTAGAGCCAGCCCCGGCCGTCGCTCTGCATGATGAACGGCTCGGTGCCCGCGATGCCCTCCGGGCCGGTGGCCTCCGGTGTGGGCACGTAGTCCGGGCGCTTGCCCCTGTCGAAGTCCGGGATGTCGTGGCCGGTCCACTCGCCGCGCTCGCCGTCCCACCAGACGTAGGCCTTGCGCTCGCTCCACGGCCGGCCGTCCGGATCCGCCGACGCGCGGTTGTAGAGCAGCCGCCGGTTGGCCGGCCAGGCCCAGCCCCACTCGGGCGCGACCCACGACTGCTCCCGGCCGGGGCGCCGCCTGGCCGACTGGTTGATCCCATCGGCGAACACTCCGCAGTAGATCCAGCAGCCGCAGCGCGTCGAACCGTCCGCGCGCAACTGCGTGTAGGACGACAGCGGGTTGCCGTCGGCGTCGAAGCCGTTGATCTCCTGGAGCACGGCTGCCGCGCTCGGCTCGTCGATGTCGCCTTCGGTCGGGTAGTCCCAGGTCAGCTCCAGCAGCGCGCGGTCCCGCTCGCCCTGCGGTTCGAGCTTCTCCCGGACCCGCCGCCCCAGGTGGTAGAAGAACCACAGGTCGCTGCGCTGATCCCCTTGCGGCGGGACGGCTTTGTGGTGCCACTGCAGCAGCCGCTGAGTGTTGGTGAAGCTGCCGTCCTTCTCGGTGTGCGCGGCGGCGGGCAGGAAAAACACCTCGGTGCCGATGTCCTCGGTGCGCATCTCCCCGGTCTCGATCTCCGGGCCGTCCTTCCAGAAGGTGGCCGTCTCGATCAGGTTGAGGTCGCGCACCACGAGCCAGTCCAGGTTGGCCAGGCCCATCCGCTGCTGGCGGGCGTTCGCGGTGCCCACGGCCGGGTTCTCGCCGACGACGAAGTAGCCCTTACAACGCCCTTCGATCTGGTCGATCGTGGTCTGGAAAGTGCTGTGGTCGCCGGTCAGCCGCGGCAGTCGGTCGAAGCAGAAGTCGTTGTCGGCCGTGGCGTGCTCTCCCCACCAGGACTTGAGCAGGCTGACCAGGTAGGAGCGTATGTTCCCCCAGTAGCCGCGGGCAAGTTCGTCCGACGCGACGAAGGTGTCCAGGTCGAAGTCGACGTGCGCGTGCGGCATCGGGATGTAGCCGGGCAGCAGGTTGAACAGCGTCGGGATGTCCGTGGAGCCCTGGATGCTGGCGTGCCCGCGCAGGGCCAGGATTCCGCCGCCGGGCCGGCCGATGTTGCCCAGCAGCAGCTGCAGGATCGAGGCGGCACGGATGTACTGCACGCCCACGGTGTGGTGTGTCCAGCCGACCGCGTAGGCGATGGCCGTGGTGCGCTCCCGGCCCGAGTTGGCCACCAGCTGCTGAGCGACCCACTGGAAGTTCGCCCGCGGCACCCCGCACACCTCCTCCACCACTTCCGGCGTGTAGCGGGCGTAATGCCGCTTTAGCAGCTGGAAAACGCAGCGGGGGTGTTGCAGCGTCGGGTCGGTGGCGGCGCGACCGCGGTAGACCGGACCGCCCGATCCGGTGCGCTCCGGCCGACTGGCGTCGCGCTCGCGTTCGTGCGCCGTCGTGGGCGGCGTGCTCTCCGGGCCGTGGCCGCCGACCGCCGGGACCGCGGTGCTTCCCTCGTACTGCCAGGTCGCCGTGTCGTAGGTGCCGGTTTCGGCGTCGAAGCCGGAGAACACGCCGTCGAGGTCTTCGGTGTCGCGGAAGTCCTCGCCGACGATCATCGGGGCGTTGGTGTAGGTCGCCACGTAGTCGTGGAAGTAGGCGTCGTTGGTCAGCACGTAGTTGATCAGCGCCCCGAGGAACGCGATGTCGCTGCCCGCGCGCAGCGCGACGTGCCGGTGCGCCAGCGCCGAGGTCCGGGTGAACCGCGGGTCGACGTGGATGATCGTGGCGCCGCGCCGCTTGGCCTCCATCACCCACTGGAAGCCGACCGGGTGCGCCTCGGCCATGTTGGATCCCTGGATGAGGATGCAGTCCGCGTTGGCGAGGTCCTGCTGGAACGTGGTGGCGCCGCCGCGCCCGAACGAGGTGCCCAGACCGGGCACCGTGGAGGAGTGTCAAATGCGCGCCTGGTTCTCCACCTGGATCGCGCCGAGGGCGGTGTAGAGCTTCTTCATGAGGTAGTTCTCCTCGTTGTCGAGGGTCGCTCCTCCGAGGCTCGCGATGCCCATCGTGCGCCGCAGCGGCCGGCCATCGGCGTCGGCGTCCTGCCAGGTGGCGGCCCGGGTGGCCAGCACCCGGTCGGCGATCATGTCCAACGCGGTGTCGAGGTCGAGGTCCTCCCACGCGGTGCCGTGCGGGCGCCGGTAGCGGACCTTCGTCTGCCGCAGCGGCGAGGTCACCAGTTCGCGGCTGGCCGAGCCCTTCGGGCACAGCCGGCCGCGGCTGATCGGCGAATCGGGATCGCCCTCGACCTGCGTGACAGCCCCGTCCCGGGCGAAGACCCGCTGGCCGCAGCCCACCGCGCAGTACGGGCACACCGACCGGACCACCGAGTCCGCGTCCTCGGTGCGCGCCCGCCGCTCATCGGTGCGCCGCGACCGGGCGGCCAGGCCCCTGCCCAGCGGGTCCGTCCCGGTCAGCTGGCGCACCACCGGCCAACGCAACCACTCGACCATCTCGCGTTCTCCCTAGGAGAGTGCGGCTCGCGGTCTCCAGGGAAAACCCGTTGCCGGGGTGGTGCAAGTTCAGCGCTGCTCGCGTGCTGCCTCGCCATGTTGTGGCAGGACTGACATTTGTCACGCTACACGCTTGACCTGGGCCTGAGCTGGGACGAATCTGGCAGGTATGACGGCCGCCGCGGCGCCCAATCCCGCTCCCGAACCCCAGGACCGCCGCCACCGCCGGACGATGCGCACCCGCGCGGCCATCGAGGCGGCGGCCCTGAAGCTGTTCGCCGAGCAGGGCTTCGCCCACACCACGGTGGAGCAGATCGCCGAGGCCGCCGACATCGCTCCGCGCACGTTCTTCCGCCACTTCCCCAGCAAGGACGCCGTCCTGTTCGGCGACCAGAACCGGGAGGCGGAGCGGATGCGCGAGGTGTTGGCCACCCGTCCCGCCGGCGAGCACCCGATGCGCTCGCTGGCCGCGGCGCTGCTCGACGCGGCCGAACGCGCCGAGCTCGACCGCGCGCAGCACCTGATGCGCGCCGAACTGCTCGACAGCCTGGAGAACGCCGGCGACTACGAGATGCACCTCATCAAGCAGCGCTCGGTGCAGGACATGGCGGGCCTGGTCGCGCAGCGGTCGGGCACCGGGACCGACGACTCGCGCACGGTCGCCTGGTCGATCATCCTGATGAGCTGCTTCGGTTCGGCCATGCACAGCTGGCTGGTCTGCACCGACGGCACGCCGCTGCGCGAGATCCTCGCCCAGGTGCTCGACGAGACGGCGGGCGGCCTCGCGCAGGCCGCCGACGTGGTCGGTTCAGCGATCAAGGATGCGGGATGAGTCCCTTGCATACCCGGGAACAGTCCTATAGTCCGGTCATGGCCGATCCGCGGCGGCGTGTGCCCGGCACCGACCGGGTGCTGGCCGATCCCGAGGTGGCCGCCGCGACCGCGCGGCTGGGCCACCGGCTGGTCAAGCAGGCCGTGCACCTGGCGCAGGAGCGCGCCCGCAACGGCGAGATCGAGCCGGATCGGGTCGTCCCCGAAACCCTGGCCGCGCTGCCGGGTTCCGCGTCGAGCATTCGGCCGGTGCTCAACGCGACCGGCGTGCTGCTGCACACCAATCTCGGGCGCGCACCGCTGTCGGACGCGGCTATCCACGCCCTGCAGCAGGCCGCCGGAACCACGAACGTCGAACTCGACCTGCACACCGGCCGGCGGGGCCCGCGTGGTGCGGCCGCCATCGCGGCGCTGCTCGCCGCCGTGCCGCGCGCGGAGGCCGCGCACGTGGTCAACAACGGTGCCGCAGCGCTCGCCCTCGCGGCGACCGCACTCGCCCAAGGCCGCGAAATCGTGTTGGCGCGCGGCGAAATGGTCGAGATCGGCGACGGATTCCGCATTCCCGAACTTCTCACCGCCACGGGCGCGAGGCTGCGCGAGGTCGGCACCACCAACCGGGTCCGGCTGGACGACTACCGGTCGGCGCTGGGCCCGGACACCGGCTTCGTCCTCAAGGTGCACCCGTCGAACTTCATGATCCGCGGCTTCACCGCTGCCGTCCCGGTCTCCGCGCTGCGTGAACTCGAGGTGCCGGTGGTGGTCGACATCGGCTCGGGACTGCCGCACCCGCATCCGGCCCTGCCGCAGGAACCGGACGCGACCACGACACTTGCCGACGGAGCCGATCTGGTCATCGCCAGCGGGGACAAGCTGCTCGGCGGGCCGCAAGCGGGCCTGCTGCTGGGCAGCGCCGAGATCGTGCACCGGCTTCGGCGGCATCCGCTGGCCCGCGCGCTGCGCGTCGACAAGCTCACCCTCGCCGCGTTGGAAGCCACCCTTCGCGGCCCGATCACGCCGACCGCGCAGCGGCTGCGCCAAGACCAGGCGCAACTGCTGATCCGTGCCGAACGTCTCGCGGATGCGCTCAACGCGGCCGGCGTCCCGGCCTCGGTGCAACGCAGCGAGGCGACTGTCGGCGGTGGCGGCGCGCCCGATGTCGCGCTGCCCAGCGCGGCGGTCGTGCTCCCCGAACGTTTCGCGAAACTCCTGCGCGAGGGCTGCCCGCCGGTCCTCGCCCGCACCGAACGCGGTCGCTGCCTGCTGGACCTGGCCGCGCTCTCCCCTGAACACGACGACGATCTGCGTCGCGCGGTGCTGGCGGTGCACTGATGCACGTCATCGCCACCGCCGGACACGTGGATCACGGCAAGTCGACGCTGATCCGCGAGCTCACCGGCATGGAACCGGACCGCTGGGCGGAGGAACGCCGCCGGGGCCTGACCATCGACCTCGGGTTCGCGTGGACCCGGCTGCCCGACGGCTGCACCGCCGCCTTCGTCGACGTGCCCGGCCACGAGCGCTTCGTGCCGAACATGCTCGCCGGCATCGGTCCGGTGCCGGCGGTGCTGTTCGTCGTCGCAGCCGATGAGGGCTGGATGCCGCAGTCCGACGAGCACCTGGACGCCTTGAACGCACTCGGCGTGCGGCATGGCCTGCTCGCCGTGACCCGCTGCGACCTGGCCGCCCCCTGTGCCGCCGCCGAACAGGCCCGCGACCGGCTCCGTGCGACCACGCTGGCCGACATCCCGACCGTGCACGTCAGCGGCCGCACCGGAGCCGGCCTGGGTGAGCTGCGGCACCAGATCGACGAGCTCATCCACCGGCTGCCCGCAGCCGACCGGGATGCCGATGTGCGGCTCTGGGTGGACCGCGCGTTCACCATCCGCGGCGCTGGAACGGTCGTGACCGGCACGCTTCCGGCAGGCACCCTCCGCAAAGATGCCCGGCTCCAGCTGCAGCCCGCCGGCGTGGACGTGACGATCCGCGGCCTGCAGGCGCTCGGATCGTCCGAGCACCAGGTCGGCGCTGTGGCGCGAGTGGCGGTCAACCTCCGCGGCGTTGACCTCGACCAGGTGCGGCGCGGCGACGCGCTGCTGACCCCGGACCGCTGGCTGACCACCGATGTCCTCGACGTCCGGATCCGCCGCGCGACCTCGCCGACTTCCGTTGGAACCGGCGCGACACCACGGCTGCCCCGTGACCTGGTGCTGCACATCGGTGCGGCGGCGGTCGGGGCGCGCGTCCGGCCGCTCGGCCATGACACGGCGCGGCTGACGTTGCGCACCCCGCTGCCCCTCCGCATCGGCGACCGAGCGCTGCTGCGGGATCCTGGAAGCCGGCGCATCTGCGGGGGACTCGTGGTGCTCGATGTCCGCCCCCCGCAGTTGACCAGGCGCGGCGCGGCCCGTGCGCGAGCGGCCGAACTGGACACCATGGACGGCCGCGCCGACGGGGCGGCCGAGCTGCGGCGACGGGGCCTGATGCACGCCGGCGACCTGCGCGCGATGGGAGCCACACCGCCCGGGCCCGGGCGGTGGCTGCTGGGCGAGGAGCACCGCGACGAACTCGGCACTCGCCTCGACGAGTTGCTGACCCAGCACCACAAGACGCACCCGCTGGAAGCCGGCATGTCCGCCGAGGCCGCACGCCGCGCCCTGGACCTGCCCGATCCTGCTCTGCTGCCCCCGATCGCCGAAGCCGCCGGTGTCTCCCTGTCGGACGGACGGCTGCACAAGGGGCCAACCCCGCTCCCCGAACGCGTGCACCGCGCGGTGGAAACGATCCGGCGGGCGCTCATCGACCACCCGTTCCAGGCCCCGACGGCCGGCGAACTCGCCGAACTGGCAATCGGCGACAAGGAACTCGCCGCGGCCGCGCACGCGGGCGCGCTACTGCGCCTGGCCCCGGGCCTGGTGCTCCTGCCGGACGCCGAACAAGCGGCCGTTACGCGCTTGGCGCAGCTGCCCGAGCCGTTCACCCTCAGCCGGGCCAGGCAGGCGCTGGACACGTCGCGCCGCGTTGCGGTTCCCTTGCTGGAACTGCTCGCTCGCCGCGGCCGGACGCAACGGCTGGCCGACGGCACCCACCGCATTGTTTCTCCACCCCCGGCTCCGGGAAATACCGAGAGCGACTCGACGCCACGGCGATGAGCAGGAGTTCTGCGATCTTGCGCCCACCACCGCATGGTGAACACCGGTGGCGCCAGGGCGATGGGAGGCAGCCATGCCGCGGAAGATCTGGACCGGCTCGATCAACTTCGGCCTCGTCACTATCCCGGTCGGACTCTACGCAGCGACCGAGGACCACACGATCCAGTTCCACCAGTACGAGCGCGGGACCACCGACCGGATCCGCTACAAGCGCGTCAACGAACGCACCAGCAAAGAAGTCGGCTACAACGACATCGTCAAGGGCCGCGAGTTCGACGGCGGGGTCATCACCGTCGAGCAGTCCGAACTCGACGAGATCGCCCCCGGCCGTTCCCGCACCATCGACATCACCACCTTCGTCGACATCACCGAGATCGACCCCGTGCACTTCCAGAAGACCTACTGGCTGGCACCCAACAGCAAGGAGCACTTCCGGCCCTACAACCTGCTGCGCCGGGCGATGCACGAAACCAGCCAAGCGGGAATCGCGACCTTCGTGCTGCGGGGCAAGCAGTACCTCACGGCGGTGCGCGCCGACGACAACGTGCTTGCGCTGAACACCCTGTTCTTCGCCGACGAAGTCCGGGATCCGAGCGAACTGGTCGGAGAGGACGGCGAGCAGGCGAAGCCGTCGGAGAAGGAACTGCAGATGGCGACCACGATCATCGAGTCGATGAGCGGGCCGTGGGAACCGGAGCAATACGAGGACACCTACACCGCGAAGGTCGAGGAGCTGCTGGCGGAGAAGGCGCGCGGCGGCGAGGTGGCGGCGGCGGAGGCACCGCCGAAGCCGACGGATGTCACCGACCTGACCGAGGCGCTGCGGCGCAGCGTCGACGAGGCGCGCAAGGGCCGCAAGCCCGCGCGATCCGAGGCGGACCTGTCCGAGCTGAGCAAGGCCGAGCTCGACGACCGGGCCAAGCGGCTGGGCATCAAGGGCCGCACCAAGATGAAGCGGGCCGAACTCGAGAAGGCGGTCGCCGAGGCGACGGAGAAGCCCACCGGTACCGAAGGGCGCCGCTCCCGCTCCCGCAAGGCCTCCTGATTGATCAGGCGTCGAAGTCGACCGTGACCGTGTCGGTGGTCGGGAGCGATTGGCAGGTGAGGACGAACCCGTCCGCCACTTCCGATTCCTCCAGGGCGAAGTTGCGGCGCATGCGGACCTCGCCGCAGGTGACCTTCGCCCGGCAGGTGCCGCAGACGCCGCCCTTGCAGGCGAACGGCAGGTCGGGGCGGACCCGTTGGGCCGCGTCCAGGACCGGGACGTCGCGCCGCAGCGACATCGGCGTCGAACGGCCGTCGAGCACCACCGTGACCTCGCTCGTCGGCCCCTCCACCGTCGGCTCCTCGTGGCGCGCCGGTTCCGGCGGCACGTCTTCGACGTAGAACAGCTCCTGGTGGATTCGTCCGTTCGCGACGCCGCTTTCGCGCAGCACGTCCTGCGCGTCGCTGACCATGCCGAACGGCCCGCACAACCACCACTGGTCCACCGAGTCGGCGTCGACCACTGTGGACAGCATCGCCCGGATCTTCGTCGCGTCCAACCGGCCGGTGAACAGCTCCGACTCGCGCGGTTCCCGCGAAAGCACGTGCACCAGCTCCAGCCGCGTCGGGTAGCGGTCCTTCAGGTCGGCGAGCTCGTCGGCGAACATCACCGTGTCGCTGCGCCGGTTGCCGTAGAGCAACGTGACGGTCGCGTCCGTCTCGCGCAGCACCGATGCCACGATGGACAGCACGGGCGTGATCCCCGATCCGGCGGCGATGCACACGTGCCGCTCGGGTGTCGTCAGGTCTGGGGTGAAGCTGCCCGTCGGCGGCAGCACTTCGATCTCGTCGCCGGGCCGCACCTCCTGCACCAGCCAACTGGAGAACAACCCGCCCGGCACGTGGCGCACGCCGATCCGGGGTGTTGCGCCGTGCGGGGCGCAGATCGAGTACGACCGGCGCTCCTCGCGGCCGTCGACCCGGCGGCGCAGCGTCAGCGATTGGCCCGGCTTGAAGGCGAAATCCTCGGCGAGCTCCGGTGGGACGTCGAAGCTGACGGCGACCGCGTCCTCGCACAGCCGCTCCACGTGGCTGACCCGCAGCGGGTGGAACGACGTGCGGCGACGGCCGGTCCGCGCCGGTGCGGGGGCCCCGGGTGGGTCGACGGGGGCGGGACGGACCACGTCAGATCTCCTTGATGTGCTCGAACGGTTCGTGGCACGAGCGGCATCGGCGCAGCGCCTTGCACGCGGTCGCGCCGAACCGCGAGACCTGCTCGGTGTCCGGCGAACCGCACTGCGGGCAGCGGACCCGGGCGCGCGGCGGGGCCAGCGTCAGCGGCACCGGGCCGGCAGCGCGCTGCGGAGCGGCCCCCGGCGGGGCGATGCCGTACTCGGCGAGCTTCTGCCGCCCTGCCGGGCTGATCCAGTCGGTGGTCCACGGCGGGTCCAGCACGGTGCGCACCTCGACGTCGGCGAAACCGGCCTCGCTCAGCCGATTGCTGAGGTCCGCGCGCATCTCGGGCATCGCCGGGCAGCCCGAGTAGGTGGGCGTGATCGACACGACGACCTTCCCGTCCCCGGCGAGCTCGACGCCGCGCAGGACCCCGAGGTCGGCCAGCGTCAGCACCGGCAGCTCCGGGTCGGTGACCGACCCGGCAACCGCCCGGGCGTGCCGGAGGCCCGGCTTCGTGCTCGTCACCATGCCGCCTCCGGGTGCGCTCGGGCCAGGCTCTGCATCTCCGCAAGCAGGTAGCCCAGGTGCTCGGTGTGGATGCCGTCCCGGCCGGTCTGCTCGGCCACCCCGGCCAGCGCCGACGCCTCGGGCCGCTGCAAGGTGGCCGCCGCGACGACCTGCTCCAGGACGTCGTCGAACTCGGCACGCGCCTGTGCCGGGTCGGTGCCGATGCCGGCCGCGACCATCTCCCGGTCGGTCGCGTTCGGCACGAACAGTTCGTCGACCAGCGGCCACACCGCGTCGAGCCCCTGCTGCATCCGCACATGGGACACCTCGGTGCCGTCACCGAGCCGGACCATCCACTGTGCCGTGTACTCGCGGTGGTAAGCCAACTCCTTGACCCCCTTGGCCGCGATCGCCGCCAGCACCGGGTCGCGCGATTCGGCGAGCCGGGCGAACAGCGCGAGGCGCCACGTCGAGAACACCAGCAGCCGGGCGATGGTGTGCGCGAAGTCGCCGTTGGGCGGCTCGACCAGCCGCACGTTGCGGAACTCCCGTTCGTCGCGGAAGTACGCCAGCTCGTCCTCGCCGCGCCCGCTGCCGTCGGCCTGCCCGGCGCGGGCCAGCAGCAGCCGCGCCTGGCCCAGCAGGTCGAGCGCGATGTTGGCCAGCGCCAGCTCGTCCTCCAACTCCGGCGCGTAGGTGACCCACTCGGTCAGCCGTTGCGAGGCGATCAGTGCGTCGTCGCCGAGCATCAGGCAGTACCGGGCGAACGCGACGCCGTCCACGCCGTCCGGCAGCGCGGTGTCCACTCCGGACAGCGGATCGTCGAAGCCCGTGCCGAAGGCCCAGCGGGACTCGCCGTCGGGCTCCGCGGCGGTCAGCGCCTGGTAGGCGTTGTCGAACGACATTGGGATGACCTCAAATGTGCGGAACGTTGTCGGGGATCCGGTAGAAGGTCGGGTGCCTGTACACCTTGTCGCCGCTGGGTGCGAAGAACGGGTCCTTCTCGTCCGGGCTGGACGCGGTGATCGCGTCCGCTCGGACCACCCAGATGCTCACGCCCTCGTTGCGGCGGGTGTAGAGGTTGCGGGCGTTGTGCAGCGCCATCTGCTCGTCCGCGGCGTGCAGCGAGCCCACGTGCACGTGGTTCAGACCCCGCTTGCCGCGGACGAAAACCTCGAACAGCGGCCACGAGGACCGCGGTGCGCCGGTCTCGGCGTCCGGACTCATCGCGCGACCTCCTCCCGTACGGCCTTTTTGGCGGCGTGGGCCGCTGCCGCGTCGCGCACCCACTGCCCTTCCTCGTGCGCGGCCCGGCGCCGGGCCAGCCGCTCCTCGTTGCAGGGCCCGTTGCCGGCGATGACCCGCTTGAACTCGGACCAGTCCGGCTCGCCGAAGTCGTAGTGCCCGCGCTCGTCGTTCCAGCGCAGCTCCGGATCGGGCAGCGTGACGCCGAGCGCCTCGGCTTGCGGCACGGTCATGTCGACGAACTTCTGCCGGAGCTCGTCGTTGGTGTGCCGCTTGATCCGCCACGCCATGGACTGCTGGGTGTTGGGCGAGTCGCCGTCCGGTGGGCCGAACATCATCAGCGACGGCCACCACCAGCGGTTCGTCGCGTCCTGCACCATCTCCCGCTGCTCCGTGGTGCCGCGCATCATCGTCATCAGCAGCTCGTAGCCCTGCCGCTGGTGGAACGATTCCTCCTTGCAGATCCGCACCATGGCCCGCGCGTAAGGACCGAAGGAGCTGCGGCACAGCGGCACCTGGTTGCAGATCGCCGCGCCGTCGACCAGCCACCCGATGACGCCGATGTCGGCGAAGGTCAGCGTCGGGTAGTTGAAGATCGACGAGTACTTCTGCCGCCCCTCGATGAGCTTCTCGGTCAGCTCCGAACGGTCCACTCCGAGAGTTTCGGCCGCGGAGTACAGGTAGAGCCCGTGCCCCGCCTCGTCCTGCACCTTCGCGAGCAGGATCGCCTTGCGCCGCATGCTCGGGGCGCAGGTCAGCCAGTTTCCCTCCGGCTGCATGCCGATGATCTCGGAGTGCGCGTGCTGGGCGATCTGCCGCACGAGGGTCTTGCGGTAGCCCTCGGGCATCCAGTCCCGCGGCTCGATGCGCTGGTCGTGCACGATCCGCTCGTCGAAGTGCTGCTGCAGCTCGGCGTCGTCGAGCCGGTCCACCGAGGTCGTCACCTGGTCACCCCTGCTCCCCCGGCCGCTTGGCCACCAGCGTCAGCACGTCGTACTTCGCCACCGAGGCGCCGTCCTGGTTGGTCACGTCCACGTCCCAGCGGACCTCGCCGTAGTCGGCGCCGACCCGCGGAGTGATCTGCTTAGCGGTCATGGTCACGGTGATCTCGTCACCGGGGTAGGTCGGCGTGAGGAACCGGAGGTTCTCCAGGCCGTAGTTGGCCAGCACCGGTCCCGGGTCGGGATCCACGAACAGCCCGGCGGCGAAGGACACCACCAGGTAGCCGTGCGCCACGCGGCCGTCGAAGAACGGGTTGGCCCGCGCCGCTTCCTCGTCGGTGTGCGCGTAAAAGGTGTCGCCGGTGAACTCGGCGAAGTGCTCGACGTCGTCCAGCGTCACGGTGCGCGGCCCGGCGACCACCGTGTCACCGATGCGCAGTTCGCCGAGATGCTTGCGGAACGGGTGCTTTTCGGTGATGTTGCGCGGAGTTCCGCCCACCCACTGCCCGGTGATCGCGGTCAGCGTCGCCGGGTCGGCCTGCACCGCAGTCCGCTGCATGTGGTGCAGCACGCCGCGGACGCCGCCCATCTCCTCGCCGCCACCGGCCCGGCCCGGCCCGCCGTGGACCAGTGCGGGCAGCGGCGAACCGTGCCCGGTGTTCTCCTTCGCGTTCTCGCGGTTGAGCACCAGCATCCGGCCGTGCCGCGATGCCGCGCCCAGCACCACCTCGCGCGCGAATTCCGCGTCCGCGGTCACCACGGAACCGGCGAGGCTGCCCTTGCCGCGGCGCGCCAGCTCCACGGCCTGCGCCGCGGTCTCGTACGGCATCACCGTGCTGACCGGGCCGAAGGCCTCGACCTCGTGCGGCTGCGGCTGGTCCGGGTCGTCGCAGCGGACCAGCAGCGGCGGCAGGAACGCGCCGCGCTCCGCTTCGGCGTCCACGACGTCGACCCGCCCGGGGTCTCCGTGCACCAGCGTTCCGGCCTCCAGCAGCGCCTTCAGCGACCGCCGCACCTCCTCGCGCTGCTCCAGGCTGGCCAGCGCCCCCATCCGGACCTCCGGCGAGGCGGGGTTGCCGACGACTACCTTCGCCAACCGCTCCTTGGCGGCCGCGACCACTTCGTCGATCAGGTTCGCCGGCACCAGCGCCCGCCGGATCGCGGTGCACTTCTGCCCGGCCTTGACCGTCATCTCGGTGACCAGCTGCTTGACGAAGAGGTCGAACTCGTCGGTGCCCGGCGCGGCGTCCGGGCCCAGGATCGAGCAGTTCAGCGAGTCGGCCTCGACGTTGAACCGCACCGAGTTCGCCGCCACCACCGGGTGGGCGCGCAACCGCTGGCCGGTCGAGGCCGAGCCGGTGAACGACACCAGGTCCTGGTCGGTCAGGTGCTCGAACAGGTCGGCGACGCTGCCGCAGACCAGCTGCAGCGAGCCGTCTGGCAGCAGCCCGGAGTCGGCCATCAGCTCCACCAGCCGGTGCGTGAGGTACGCGGTCTGGCTGGCCGGTTTGATCAAGCTGGGAACCCCGGCCAGGAAGGCGGGCGCGAACTTCTCCAGCGGTCCCCACACCGGGAAGTTGAACGCGTTGATCTGCACCGCGACGCCCTGCAGCGGCGTGCAGATGTGCTGCCCGACGAACGTGCCGCCCTTGCTCAGCGGCTCGACCACGCCGTCGACGTAAACCGTGCTGTTGGGCAGTTCCCGGCGGCCCTTGCTGGAGTAGCCGAACAGCACCCCGATCCCGCCGTCGATGTCGAACTTGGAGTCGCCGAGCGTGGCACCGGTGCGGGCCGACAGCGCGCACAGCTCCTCGCGGTGCTCGCGCAGGTGCGAGGCGAGGCTCTTCAGCAGCGCGGCACGCTGGTGGAACGTCAGCTCCGCCAGCGCCGGGCCGCCCCGGCTGCGCCCGTGCGCCAGCGCCGCGGCCATGTCGATCCCCGCCGAGGAGACCCGCGCGACCTCCTCACCGGTCACCGCATCGTGCAACGGCACCCCGTTGTCCGACGGCGCGTGCCAGTCGCCGTTGACATAGCTCCGCAGGGCAGCCATTCGCCCGACCTCCTCCGACTGGCTCTTTAACTGACCGTTCGTTCGAAAAAGTAGCACTCGTCAAGACTGTCGCGCACCACCCGATGCAGCTAAATTCTGCTTTACCGAGCCAGGTGGGGACCGGCTTCGCCGGGAACCCTTGACAGGATCCTGCGGCGCAGGATTAATTACCGACTGTTCGCTCGGTGACGAGGCGGTGACCCAGTGCAGGAGCCCGGCGCGGCGACGCGCAACCCGGCCCAGGCCATGTTCGACGACGACCGAGCCTCGCAGGCGCTGGGAGCCCGAAGGAGTTAAAGCATGACAGCGACGACGGGCGCGCCGCGCCGGCTCGGAACCGCGCCGGATCCGGCCGACCTCGACCCCGCCGAGCGGTACTCCGCCGACGAACTCGCCGCGGTGCAGCTGGAACGCCTGCAGCGGACCCTGCACCACGCCTACGAGAACGTGCCGCTGTACCGCAGCAAGTTCGACGCGGCGGGCGTCCGGCCGGAGGACTGCCAGAGCTTGGCCGACCTGGCGAAGTTCCCGCACACCACCAAGCAGGACCTGCGGGACAACTACCCGTTCGGCCTGCTCGCCGTGCCGATGGAGCAGGTCCGGCGGCTGCACGCCTCCAGTGGCACCACGGGCAAGCCGACCGTCGTCGGCTACACCGAGCAGGACCTGGACGCCTGGGCCGATGTGGTGGCGCGCTCCATCCGCGCAGCAGGCGGGCGGCCGGGCCACAAGGTGCACGTCTCCTACGGGTACGGCTTGTTCACCGGCGGGCTCGGCGCGCACTACGGGGCCGAGCGGCTCGGGTGCACCGTCATCCCGGCCTCCGGGGGGATGACCGCCCGGCAGGTGCAGATCATCCAGGACTTCCGGCCCGAGATCATCATGGTCACCCCGTCCTACATGCTCACCCTCATCGACGAGTTCGAACGGCAGGGCATCGATCCGCGCAGCACCTCGCTCGAGATCGGCATCTTCGGGGCCGAGCCGTGGACCGAGCAGATGCGGCACGAGATCGAGGAACGGCTGGACATCGACGCGGTCGACATCTACGGCCTGTCCGAGGTGATGGGCCCCGGCGTGGCCAACGAGTGCGTGGAGACCAAGGACGGGCTGCACATCTGGGAGGACCACTTCTACCCCGAGGTGATCGACCCGTTCACCGAGGAAGTGCTGCCCGACGGCACCGAGGGCGAACTCGTGTTCACCTCGCTGACGAAGCAGGCCATGCCGGTCATCCGCTACCGCACCCGGGACTTGACCCGTCTGCTGCCCGGCACGGCCCGGCCGATGCGGCGGATGACCAAGATTACCGGCCGCAGCGACGACATGATCATCCTGCGCGGCGTCAACGTCTACCCCACCCAGATCGAGGAGCTGGTGCTGAGCGTCGACGGCCTGTCGCCGCACTTCCAGCTGGTGCTCACCCGCAAGGGCCGGATGGACCGGATGACGGTTCGGGTGGAGGCCCGCACCGACTGCGCGGGCGACCGCCGGGATCCGGCCGGCACCGAGCTGGTCCGCGCGATCAAGGACGGCGTCGGCATCAGCACCGAGGTCACCGTGGTGGATCCGGACACGCTGGAGCGTTCCGTTGGCAAGCTGCGCCGCCTCGTGGACCGCCGCGAATCCGGATCCACCGGCTGAAATACTGCGAGCCATGTCGGGGAACGTTGGGCGCGCGAATCGCCGGGGTCGGCCGGGTTACGACCTCGGTCGGCTGCTGGACGTCTCCGTCCGGGTGTTCAACGAGCGCGGCTACGAGGGCACCAGCATGGAGGACCTCTCCCGCCGGCTGGGCATCACCAAGTCGGCGATCTACTACCACGTGTCCAGCAAAGACGAGCTGATGCGGCTGAGCGTCAACCGGGCGCTGGACGCGCTGTTCGCGGTCACCGAGGAAGAGGCGTCGACCACCGGCAAGGCCATCGACCGGCTGGAGCATGTGGTCCGGCGCAGCATCGAGGTGCTCATCGACGAACTGCCGTTCGTCACGCTGCTGCTACGGGTTCGGGGCAACACCAAGGTCGAGCGGCAGGCGCTGACCCGGCGCCGCGAGTTCGACCAGGTGGTCAGTGACCTCGTCAAGCAGGCCGAGGCGGAGGGCAGCATCCGGCCGGACGTCGACCCGGCGCTGACCAGCCGGCTGCTGTTCGGCATGGTCAACTCGGTCATCGAGTGGTACAAGCCCAGCCGCGGCCTGCGGGCCGCGCAGCTCGCCGACGCGGTCACCAAGATCGCCTTCGAGGGTCTGCGGTCCAGCGCCGACGAGCACGCGCCCGGCGCTTCCGGATCTCGCGCGCGATAAATCTCCGGAACTCCCGTCATGACGATCATCCATGCGGGACGGCTGGCGGTCCCCCGCGTCACTCCAGCCCCTTTCTGCGCAGTGGTGCGGATTATGCCGACATTGAGCACAATGGACAGTTACGCCCCGGCAGCGCAATCCCCAGCTTGTGGGTGACAAAAGACCACTGCGATCACGGCCGGGATCCGCTTACGCTCCTTCGATGTGACCGACCGCGACCCGGCGGTCGCATGGCGGATCCGCTGAAACTGGGGACAGCGGCAACCATGATTCCGAAACCGGTTGCGCGCCGGTGCGTTCGGCGGTCTTCGGCAGGACCCGGGTCCGCCCTCCCTCTCGCCCTGCACCCTGGACGAGCAATCTGGAGGCCAACCGTGTCAAGGCTTGAGTCGCTCGCTCGCGCCTTCCTCCGCTACCTGTACGAGGACGACCGATTCCGGCCCGAGGTCGCGGGTTTCTTCGACAGCCCGGCGGCCGAAGCCGCGGCGCTGCAGCCGTCGTGGGCCGAGCTCGCCGAGGTCGTGCGGACGCTGCGGGAGCAGGAGCTGATCGCCACCAGCGGGACCGGGCAGCAGGGCGCACCCGCCCGCGCCGGCCTGACCGGCTCCGGGCTGATCTGCGCCGGCCGGCACGGCGGGGACATCGGTTCGTGGGCGCGGGCGCAGTCGGTCACGGTGCTCGACGAGCCCCCGGCACCGGTGGTGCCCGCCCAGCCGTCGCCGGCACCCGCGCCCAGGCCCGACTTCACCGGGCTGACCCGGGTGGCCAAGGTCGTGCTCCTCACGCTGCCGACGGTGCACGCCCGCTACGGCGAGACCGCCGAGATCGAATTGATCGCACGGCGGCTGCGCGAGGCCGCGCGGCAGGACCGGCCGGACCCGCGCCGGGTGCGATTGCTCGCCTACCGGCTCCGCAGCGAGCTGGCGACCGGCTCGGTCTCGAACACCCTCGGCGTGGTCCTGCTCGACGGGCTCGACGAGGCCCTCGCCGAGAGCGGGCTCGGCTGAAACGTCCTGATCGGACTGTGGTAGTGACCGGGTTCACCGCGGATGCCCACCGTGCGCACGCTCGCGCACTCCGTGTGCTGAGATTCCCGGTATGGACACGGGCACCTGGCCGCGGGCGGCGGCGCGCCGCGAGCTCGACGCCGCGGGCGTCCAGCCGCAGCTGCGTCCCGCCTACCAGCGGTGCCGGGTGCTCAACGCCGCGCACGGCCGCACCTACTTCCTCGCGACCCGGCTGCTGACCCCGGCGCAGCGGCCCGCGGTGCACGCGCTGTACGGCTTCGCGCGGTGGGTGGACGACATCGTCGACGACACCGACGAGTCGCGAACGGTCCGGGACCGGCAGCGGGCGGTGGACCAGCTGGACGACAAGCTGCGCGCCGGTCTGCGCGCCGGTAACAGCGAACACCCGATCCTCGCCGCGCTCGTCGACACCGCCGCCCGGCACCGCATCGACCCGGCGCTGTTCACCGACTTCATGGCCTCGATGCGGATGGACCTGACCGTCCGCTCGTACCCGACGCGGGCTGCACTGGACGCCTACATCCACGGCTCGGCGGCGGTGATCGGCCTCCAGTTGCTCCCGGTGCTCGGCACGGTGTGCCCGGCCGGCGAGGCCGAGCCCTACGCCGCGGTGCTGGGCGGCGCTTTTCAGCTCACCAACTTCCTGCGCGATGTCAGCGAGGACCTCGACCGCGGCCGGGTCTACCTGCCGCTGGAGGAACTGGCGGTGTTCGGCGTCGACCGGGAGCGGCTCGTCTGGTGCCGGAAGGCCGGCCGGCCCGACCTCCCGGTGCGCCGGGCGCTCGCCGACCAGGTCGCCCGCACCCGCTCGAAGTACCGGGCCGCGGAACCTGGCATCGCGCTGCTCGCCTCCTGGTCGCGGCCGTGCGTGCGCACCGCGTTCACGTTGTACGGCGAGATCCTCGACCGCATCGTGGAGTCCGGGTTCGACGTGTTCGGGCGACGGCTCGCTGTTTCCGGCCCGCGGCGCCTGGAGGTCGCCGCGGGTGCTCTCGGCGCGGTCGTCGCGGCGCGCCTCCGCTCCCGTCACGCCAACGTGTGACCGCCGCTCGCACCGGGTACGCGAAGCACGTCGCAACCGACGTACCGCGGAGGCGAGGTGGGTGGGAATGCCGCAGCAGAGCTGGACCGAGAAAGAGGAACGGCAGTACGAGCACATCAAGAACCAGGCGATGGAGCGCGGCAGCAGCGAGGACCGCGCCGAAGAGATCGCGGCGCGGACGGTCAACAAGAACCGCGCGCAGGCAGGTGAGTCCCAGCAGCGGAGCAGGACCGCCACGCAGGACATCCCCCCGCAACGCCGCGGTGGACTACGCTCCGGATCCGGCTCCGGGCCGGGCGGTCGAACCAAGCAACAGCTCTACGCGGACGCGCAGCGCGCCGATATCAAGGGCCGTTCGAGGATGACCAAGGCGGAGCTGGAGCGGGCCCTGCAGCGGAGCTGAGCCGAATGCCGAGCTGCCGAACGCGGGTTCCCGCCGTTCGGGTGGGTGAATGCGGCGGGGGGCCCGGTTCAACCGCCCCACCAGGGACGGAAACTGCTGATAGTGCGCCGATACCGGTGCTTGTGGGGGGCGACCAGATGGAGAGCGGAACGCCGTCGCGCTGGCAGGACGTCAACGCGACCGCCGAAGCGATCGCGCAGGCCAGCGGCAAGTTGGAATGGAGCACCCGCCAAGCCAGGACACCGGCCGAAATCGCCGCGGCGCGGGAAGCGTTGCTGGCAGTCACCGCGGCGGGGGCCCGGCTTGCCCGGCAGCTCGACTTGCTGGCCGCCAGCTATGAGACGCCGAACGCCGCCGAGCCGTCGGCGGTGCACGTCGCGCTCGACCAGGCCGCGGCCGCCGCCGAAGACCTCGGCAACTGCGCGAAGGTCGCCGCGCAGGCCATCGATGATGACTGACCGCGCGGCGACCCCGGCAGCTACGGCGCCTGGACCACGCCCGCACCGACGTCGGTCGATGCGAGCGGCAAACGGCGTGCGGTCTGCGACAGCCGCGCCCACAGGCCCCACGCTCGCTCCGGATACTGCTGCGCGTACAGCGCCGCGACACCGGCGACGTGTGGGGTGGCCATGCTGGTGCCGCTGAGCTTGCGGTAGCGCTCCGCCCCCGGCCAGCTGGAGTAGACGTCGACGCCGGGGCCGACCAGATCCACCTGGCCGATCTCGTCGACGGTGCCGCAGGAGAAGTCCGCGATCTGCAGCTGCGGGTCAATCGCGCCGACCGCCAGGATCGACGGGCAGTTCGCCGGGTGGCCGACCGGCGCGACCACCCCGGCGGAACGCTGGCTCTCGTTGCCGGCCGCGGCGATGACCAGCGTGCCGCGCTCCATAGCGCGCTGGGCGACCCGCTCGAAGGCCGCGGAGAACGGTTCGCCGGGCTGCGTCGGCGCGCCGAGCGACATCGACACCACGGCGGCTCCGTTGGAGATTGCCCACTCGATGCCGGAGAGGATGCCGCCGTCGGTTCCGGAGCCGTCGTCGCCGAGCACCTTGCCCGCGTAGATGCTGGCCTCCGAAGCGATGCCGTAGCCGGGGCCGCCCTGCAAGGTCCGCGGACCGCAGGAGGTGCCGATCACGTGCGTGCCGTGCCCGTGGCCGTCCTGCACGTCCTGGCCCTCCACGAACGACCCGGCGACGATGTCCCGGTCGGCGAAGTCGGGGTGCTTGAGGTCCAGGCCGGTGTCGAGCACCGCGACCCGGACGCCCTTGCCGGTGGGCTGCGCGTGGTCGGCGCGCACCGCCTGCAGGCCCCACGTGGACTCGCCGTCCTCCACCTGCGCCTCCGCGCCGATGGCGAACACCCTGCGCTCCTGCTCGAACGCAGCGATCGGGCTGGTCTCCCGGGACGCGCGTTCGAGCGCCGCGGCCTGGTCCGGGTCGGCGCTGATCAACGCGATGCCGAGCTGATGCAGCACGATCCCGCCCGCGCCGCGGAACAGCTCCCCCGGTGCCGCGCCGGCCGCGTCGGCGGTGTTGGCGCAGCGGATGCCCGTCAGCCGCGTCAGCTCGCGGGTTCCGATGATCGTCGAATTGTCTTCCAGCAGCACCAGATAACGTCCGGTGGAGCTCTCCTCGCTGGTGGTCATGGTCGCTCCCTCGGCAGGTTTCGGGTGTAGCGGCGCCACACCGTCCCCAGGTGTATCGCGGGTTACCCACAGTTACAAGCACCCACTCGGGTAAGGACTGCACGATCTGTGCCGCCGGTCTCGATGTCCTCAATGAAATACCTGCGACACAACGCTTTCGGGGTACTCAGGTCGGGGGCTATCAGGTACGACACGCATGCGCTGATGACAACAGCGGAAGCTCATCCGCACACTGGTGGTAATCAACTCCCGACAGTTCGGAGCGACCGTGCGCACTCCCAGCCAGCGCTGCATCCTGGTCACCGGCGCGACCAGCGGGCTCGGACGGGCACTTGCCCACCAGCTCGCCAAGACCGGGTCCCGGGTACTGATACACGGGCGCAGCGCGGAGCTAGCCGAGCAAACGCGCGCGGAGATCGCGGCGGCCACCGGCTCCGACCGCCTAGACGTGGCGCTCGCCGACCTCGCTGAGCTGCGCCAGGTCGAACGACTGGCCAACGACGTGCAGCTGCGCTGCGACCGGCTGGACGTGCTGGTGAACAACGCGGGCATCGGTTCCGGGCCGCCGGGCGGCGGGCGCGAGGAGAGCCCGGACGGCATCGAACTGCGGTTCGCGGTGAACTACCTGGCCGGCTACCACCTGACGCACCTGCTGCAGCCGCTGCTGCTCGCCTCGGCACCGGCCCGGGTGGTCAACGTCGCCTCGGCCGGTCAGCACCCGATCGACTTCGACGACCCGATGATGACCGAGAACTACATCGGCGCCCGGGCGTACGCGCAGAGCAAGCTCGCGCAGATCATGTTCACCTTCGACCTGGCCGAACAGCTTCGTGGCCACGGCGTGACGGTCAACGCGCTGCACCCGGCGACCTACATGAACACCGCAATGGTCCGCGAGGCCGGCGTGAGTCCGCTGGGCACGATCGCCGAAGGCGTCGAGGCGACGATGCGGCTGGTCGCGGATCCGGGACTGGACGAGGTCACCGGGGAGTACTTCCATGGGACCCGCGCGTGCCGCGCGCTCGAGCAGGCCTACGACGAGCAGGACAGGACGCGGCTGCGAGAGCTCTCCGGCAAGCTCGTCGAGCGGGCCCGCGGCTGAACCCGCCACAGCGGATCGTCGAACTGGAGGCTGGCGTCATGAACAGCGGAACCCAGCACAAGATCGTCGTCGGCGTGGACGGCTCGGAGTCGTCCAAGTGCGCCCTGCGGTGGGCGCTGAAGCAGGCAGCGCTTTCCGGGGCCGCGGTGCACGCGGTCACCTCCTGGGAGTTCCCCGCCTTCTACAGCTGGGAGGGTGGCCCGATGCCGCCGGATGACTTCGAGGAGTCCGCGCGCAAGAGCCTCCACGACACCGTCGACGAGATCGAGCACGAGATGAGCCCGCCGGTGCCGGTGGAGCGCGAGCTCGCCCATGGGCACGCGGCGCAGACGCTGCTGGACGCCTCCGAGGGCGCCGACCTGCTGGTGGTCGGCAGCCGCGGCCACGGCAGCTTCTACGGCGCGCTGCTCGGCTCGGTGAGCCAGCGCTGCGTCCAACACGCGAAATGCCCGGTGGTGATCGTCCGGCACTAGGACGTGTTTATAAGCGGCGGCAGCCGCTTGCGGTGTGGGACTCAACTGGCACCACCGTGGGTTCTCAGGGGCTGTGCCCGCCGGAGGGCTCTCGGCGAGGCCAGTCCCCGACGTGGTGAATTGGGCATTCATGATGTCGGGGATCCCGCAGTGAGAAGGCCTCTGAGGTTCCGCTACCCGCACCGCTACGCAAACCACTTTCGAAACAGGCCTTAGGGGTAGCGCGGCGGCCTAGCCGGTGTGGCCCAGGCGTTCGGACAGGGCGGCCGCGCCTTCGTGGACGAGTTCGCGCAGCGCCACTTCGGTCTGGTCGTTCCAGCGCAGGATCGGCACCGCGATGCTCATCGCGGCGACTACCTCGCCGGACTGGTCGCGCACCGGCGCCGCAACGCAGGCCACCGACTCGTTGGACTCGCAGTACTCGCGTGCCACGCCGTTCTTGGCGATGGCGTCGAGCTCTTGGCGCAGCGCCTTGCGGGTGGTGATGCTGTGCTCGGTCATCGCATCCAGGCGGCGGTTGCCGTAGAGCTCGTCGACTTCTGCGCGCGGCAGCGCCGCCAGCAGCGCCTTGCCGAGCGCGGTGCAGTGCGCGGGCAGCCGCCGGCCCACGGCCGAGACCATCCGCACCGGGTGGCTGCTGTCGACCTTGGCCACGTACAGCACGTCCGCCCCGTCTCGCACCCCGACGTGCACCGTTTCCTGGCAGCGCTCGGCGATGTTCTCGGCGACGAGCCGGCCCTCCCGGGCGAGGTCCAGCCGCTCGGCGTAGGCCGCGCCAAGCTGGAAGCCGCGTACTCCCAGCCGGAACCGGTTGCTGCCGCTACCTGCGGGCATCAGGTAGCCGCGCTCGCTGAGCGTGCCGACCAGCTCGTGCACCGTGGTGCGCGGCAGGCCCAGCCGCGCGGTGATCTGCGGCGCGCTCAGCTCGTGGGCGTCCAGGAACAGCTCCAGGACATCGAATGCCCGTTCCACCGCAGGTACCGCTCGTGCCACGCGTTTCCTCCCCCTGTCATATCGCAACCGGCCAACTGTTTGACCGATATTCCGAACATCGTACCCGGTATCGGCCAACACCAGCTCAGGCGCTTGACCACCCAACCCGGCCAACCCGGCCAAACCATGCGATCCAGCGAACGTTGTGCGGAATATCGAACGGAAGTTCCACCGCTTGCACTGCCGCACGAAACGGATCCGGCTATAGGCTCCAGGACCGTAAGACGTTGAAGGAGTCGCCATGGCAGCGCCCGCCCACGTCCCGGACATCTTCGATCCGCGCAGGTACGCCGGCGGCGTGCCGCACGAGGACTTCGCCTGGCTGCGCCGGCACGCGCCGGTGAGCTGGCAGGAGGAGCACGAGATCGGCGACTGGCCGGCCGGGCCCGGGTTCTGGGCCGTCACCCGGTACACCGACGTCGTCGCCGTGCTGAAGTCCGCCGAGGTCTACTCGTCCTGGCTGGGCGCCACGCAGATCCGCGATCCCGACCCGGCGGACCTGCCGTTCATCCGCAGCATGATGCTCAACCTCGACCCGCCAGAGCACGGGCGGTTGCGCCGCCTCGTCAGCCGCGCGTTCACACCGCGGCGGATCGACCGGTTCCGGTACGAGATCGCCGAGCGGGCCCGCCAGCTAGTCGACGAGGTGATCGAGCGCGGCGAGTGCGATCTGCCGGTGGAGGTCACCGACGACTACCCGCTGCGCAACCTCGCCGACCTGCTCGGTGTGCCGGAGCCGGACCGGCGGATGCTGCTGGAGTGGACCAACCGGGTGATCGGCTACCAGGACCCGGAGCACTCCGAGGTGACCCGGGGCCCGGACGGCAAGCCGGTCAACCCGCGCTCGCCGACGATGCTGGCCGACATGTTCGCCTTCGCCCAGGACCTCGCGGCGTTCAAGCGCCGTAACCCCGCCGATGACGTGATGACCGCGCTGGCTACCGCCGAGCTGGACGGGCGCGGGCTGGCCGGCGCCGAGTTGGAGATGTTCTTCTTCCTGCTCTCGGTGGCCGGCAACGACACCGTGCGCAGCGCGCTGCCGGGCGGGATGCTCGCCTTCACGGAGAACCCCGACCAGTTGCGGCTGCTGCGCGACGATCCAGGGCTGCTGGACTCCGCCGTGGAGGAGGCGCTGCGCTTCCACCCACCGGTGCTCAGCTTCCGCCGCACCGCGACCACCGACACCGAGCTGGGCGGTCAGCGAATCGCCGCCGGGGACAAGGTCGTGGTGTTCCACTGCTCGGCGCATTTCGACGAGCAGCAGTTCCCCGACCCGCACTGCTTCGACGTCCGGCGCACGCCCAACGACCACGTCGCCTTCGGCAACGGCCCGCACGTGTGCCTGGGTGCGCATTTCGCCCGGCTGCAGCTGCGGGCGTTCTACCACGAGGCGCTGTGGCGGATGCGCGATCTGCGGGTGACGGGGCCGGTCGAGCACCTGGTATCGAACTTCATCAACGGGATCAAGCACCTGCCGGTGGCGTTCACGCCGGGTAGCAGGTGATCGGGGGCGGGCCCTAGGCACGCGCCTTATGGTCGTGCGGTGACCACCGCTGTTGCCCTGCGCTCCCAGCCGGGACGCTGGATCCTCGTCGCCACGATCCTCGGTTCCGGTGTGGCGTTTCTCGACGGTTCGGTCGTCAACGTCGCGTTGCCGGCGATCGGCCGGGACATCGGCGGTGACCTCAGCGTCCTGCAGTGGGTGCTGGACGCCTATCTGCTCACGCTCAGCGCGTTGTTGCTGCTCGGCGGGGCGCTCGGCGACCGCTACGGCCGCCGCCGGGTGTACGTGCTCGGGTTGGTGCTGTTCACCCTGGCGTCGCTGGGCTGCGGCCTGGCACCCGGCGGCACGGCATTGATCGTCGCACGCCTGGTGCAAGGCGTCGGCGGGGCGTTGCTGGTGCCCGGCAGCCTCGCGCTGATCAACTCCGCCATCCGGCACGACGACCGCGGCGAGGCGGTCGGCCGCTGGGCCGGGTTGACCGGCATGTCGTCGGCGATCGGGCCGTTCGCGGGTGGCTGGCTGGTGGACGCGGCGTCCTGGCGGTGGGTGTTCTTCATCAACGTCCCCATCGCGGCAGCGGCGCTGCTCGCGCTGCGGCACGTGCCGGAGAGCCGAAACCCGGCTGCGGCCGGTCGCCTGGACGTCTACGGCGCGATCGCCGTGACCGTCGGCCTGGCCGGCGCCGTGTACGCCCTGATCGAGATCCCGACCAAGGGGCTTGACGCGGTCTCCGCGACAGCGGCCGTGGTGGGCGTGGTCGCACTGGTGGCCTTCCCGCTGATCGAGATGCGCCACCCGGATCCGCTGCTGCCGCTGTCGTTGTTCCGCTCCGCGCAGTTCACCGGAGCGAACCTCACGACCTTCACCGTCTATGCGGCACTGAGCGGTGCGTTGTTCCTGCTGTCCCTGCAGTTGCAGCAGTCGATGGGCTACCCCGCGCTGGCCGCCGGGATCGCGACGTTGCCGATCACGATCATCATGCTGCTGATGTCCGGCCGCGTGGGTGCTCTCGCGCAGCGCACCGGCCCGCGCGTGCCGATGACCATCGGCCCGTTCAGCTGCGCGGTCGGCCTGGCGCTGATGACGTGGGCGGTGCCCGGCAGCACGTACCTGAGCGGCGTGTTGCCGGGCGTCCTGGTCTTCGGCGTCGGCCTGTCCATCACGGTGGCGCCGCTGACCTCGGCGGTACTCGCCTCGGTCAGCCCGGACAACGCCGGTGTCGCCTCGGGCGTGAACAATGCCATATCCCGTCTGGCCGGGTTGCTCGCAATCGCGGTGCTCCCGGTGATCGCCGGGTTGTCGCACACCGGAACGGGTGCCCCGCTCGGCCCCGGTTTCGGCCAGGCCATGCTGATCTCGGCGGCCATGTGCGCCGCAGGCGGTGTGCTTGCGTGGCTGACGATCGACCGCGGGCGGAAGGTCGACACCTATCCGCTGCCGGGTGTCAACCACGCCTGCCAGGACCCCTGCACCTGCCAGCTCGGCAAGAATCGCGGCCAGGCCACCTGACCCGGCAACCGATCTGTCCTCAATGGACTCAGCTGATCCGGACCCCGCGCACCGCCGGAAGTCCTGTCATGCGGCGGAGGTCCCCGCGGTCAGGCGGTGCATCCGCAGCAGCCACAGCTCCAGCTCGGAGAGCTGGCCGTCCAGGCTCTCGCTGCCGTACATGTCCGGGCTCGCGCGCAGAGTCATCAGCTCTTCCCAGCGCTGTTCCATCTGCTCGACCAACTCCCGCACCGTCACCTGGTGCCCCTCTCCCCGACGTGCAACACCGCCGATGACGGTACGGGGCTGCCGGGCACCCGCGGTAAGGCCGAAAGTCACGGTTTCGCCCGATCTTCCGGAACCGATTCGGGTCACCGCGGGCACCGCGTGTGGTGTCATCGGTGCATGAGACGAGGGCGCCGAGGCCACCCCTGCGAACCCGACACCGGCCGGATCGGCTTGTGGCGCTGCGACGAATGCGGGCAGCAGTGGGAGATCCACGGCGTGGCCGACAACCCGCGGATCCGCAAGGTCAGCCGGGTCGGCTGGTTCTTCGCCAAGCTGCTCGGCTGACCGGCGGAGGCCCGCACCGGTCGAGGGCGGGCGGAAGGCTGCCCTGACGGGTCAGCGGGGCAGGCGCGAGGCCAGCAGCACGATCAGCCCGCCTGCGACCGGAACGATCACCAGCCCCACGCGCAGGCTGACCGCATCGGCGAGCAGCCCGACGATGGGCGGCACGGCCAGCACCCCGAGCCGGTAGACCCAGCTGACGACCACGATCCCGGCACCGGAGGACAGGCCGGGGAGTTCGTCCGCGGCGTGGAACCCGGCCGGGATGATCGTGGCGACCCCCCAGCCCGCCACCGCGAATCCGACCAGCGTCATGGGGATGGACGGCCAGACGAGTGCCGTACCGACGCCCACGAGCACCATGAGCCCGCCGATGCGGGCCACCGCCCGGTTGCCAAAGCGGTCCACCAACCGGTCGCCGGAGAGCCTGCCGACCGTCTGCGCGGCCTGCAACGCGACGAACGCCAGCCCCGCCAACACCGGGGCCGCGCCCAGCGAATCGCGCATGTACACCGCGCCCCACGAAACCGCCGTGTCCTCGACCAGCGCCGCCGCAGCGCACAACAGGCCCAGCGCCAGCAGGGCGACCAGCAGTGTGAAGCGCGGCCGGGCTCGCGGTCTCCTTTCCCGTTCGGCGTCGTCATGTCCGGGCAGCAGGAACCGCGTGGAGATGATCGCGACGGCGGACAGCACGACGGCGGCGCCGCCGAGATGCACCGGCAGCGGTAGGGCCGCTCCCGCTGCCAACGAGCCTGCCAGGCCGCCGATGATCGCGCCGACGCTCCACATGCCGTGGAAGGAGTTCACGATCGATCGCCGGTAGCGCCGCTGCACCCGAAGCCCGTGCGCGTTCATCGCCACGTCCACGACCGCGTCCATCGCGCCCGCGAAGAACAGGGCCGCAGCCAGCTGCCACCACTGCGCCGCCAACCCGATCAGCACGAGATCGGCGGCCAGCAGCACCGAACAGCCGACCGCGACGCTCGCCGAGCGCCATCGGGCCAGGATCGGCCCGGCGAGCAGTCCCGCGACCAGCGAACCCAGGGCCAGCGCGGCGATCGCGGTGCCCAGCGCGGCGTTGGACAGCGACAGGGCGTCCTTGAGCTCCGGGTAGCGGGGCACGACGCTGGCGAAGCTCGCGCCGTTGACCAGGAACAGCGTGGCCACCGCCAGCCGCGCCGCCACCGGCCGCCGATCGGTCGCGACTTCGGGCATACCCCTCCCTTCTCCGGAGTCCCCGACGATCATGCCAAAGGCCAGCCGGCTCGCGCTCCGGGTCTTCGTGTTCATGTGCCACGCTAGGGTCGGCAGATCTCGAATTAGAGTCCACAGTGGAGGTTTCGTGAGCGTGCCGGCCGCGCTGTCCACCCGGTCCGGGAAGTACCTGCTGCGCCGTGCGACCGCCGACGACCTCGGGCCGATCGTCGAGCTGCTGGCAGCCGACCAGCTCGGCGCGACCCGGGAATCCGCGGCCGAGCTGGAGCCCTACCGGCGGACGTTCGAGGCGATCGACGCCGATCCCGCGCATCTCCTACTGGTCGCCGCGACGCCGGGCGGCCAGGTCGTGGCGACGATGCAGCTGACGTTCATCCCCGGGCTGGCCCGGCGGGGCGCGTTGCGGGCGCAGATCGAAGCGGTCCGCGTCCACAAGCAGCACCGCAGCCACGGCCTCGGGCGCGAGATTTTCGAGTGGGCCATCGCCGAGTCTCGCGGGCGCGGCTGCACGCTGGTACAGCTGACCACCGACAAGAACGCTCCGCCGCGCACCGCTTCTACGACCGGCTCGGCTTCGAGGCCTCGCACGAGGGCTACAAACTCCGGCTCTGATCACCGGTTACGCTGGCGGGGCGATGCGACGCAAGCTCAAGTCTCCGCTGCCCCAGCGGCACGGCCTGGACCCCGTCCGGTTGCGACTGCCCGCCGACGGCCACTGGGCCACCGTCCGGGACCACCTCGTCGACCGGATACCTAAGCTCGCCCCGGAACGCATCGACGCCATGCTCCGCGAGGGCCGGATCGTCGGCGTCGACGGCCCGCTCGGGCCCGGCGCGCCGTTCACGCCCGGCGGGTTCATCTGGTTCCACCGCGACCTGCCCGACGAGGCACCGGTGCCGTTCGGCCTGGACGTTCTGCACCGCGACGACGACCTGCTGGTCGTGGACAAGCCGCACTTCCTGGCCACCACACCCCGCGGCGGGCATGTCGTGGAGACCGCGCTGGTGCGGCTGCGACGGGACCTCGGCCTGCCGCGGCTCAGCCCGGCGCACCGGTTGGACCGGCTGACCGCCGGGCTGGTCATGTTCGTGCTCAAACCCGAACTGCGCGGTGCGTACCAGACCCTGTTCCACGACCGCTTGGTGCGCAAGGAATACGACGCCGTCGCCCCCTTCGACCCGGGTTTGGCGATGCCGCGCACGGTGCGCAGCCGGATCGTCAAGCATCGCGGCGTGCTGGCCGCTCGAGAGGAACCCGGCGAGCCGAACAGCGAAACGCGCATCGAGCTGATCGAGCACCGCGACGGCCTCGGTCGCTACCGGCTGCTGCCGCGCACCGGCCGGACCCACCAGCTGCGCGTGCACCTCAACAGTCTCGGTATCCCGATCGTCGGCGACGACCTCTACCCCATCGTCCGCGACCGCGCCGCAGACGACTTCACCGCTCCCCTGCAGCTCCTCGCCAAGGCGCTGGAGTTCACCGATCCGATCAGCGGTCGGCGGCGCCGCTTCGAATCCCGCCGGATCCTCGCGAGCTGGTCCGGCGCGGAGGGTCATTCGGCTCCGGCCGGATAGCCCTTGTCCAGTTTACAGAGCTCTTGCTTGTCGCCGCGTGCACGTAGTCGCAGCGCGGGAAGATCAGTCCCAGCGCGGAGCGGTTCGCCCATGCCAGGTCGCGGCGAGCACGATGCAACGACTGGTGAGCAGTTGCGCACGGGAGTTCGGCCCGGCCAGGGCACGGTGCCGAGGGGGCGCGTCAGGACCGGACAAAAGCGCAGGTCATCGGCGAGATGCGATCAAGGATGGACTTTGCCAGACTAGAACCCATGTTCGATTACTTGCGTGCGCAATCAACGCTCCGCGGAGCGCACGCCGGCCACGGGCGGGGATGACTGTCCGTGGTAACGCAAGCACAGCTCCGCCAACGGCGAACCGACCACGACCTCATCGCCCGGGCCGCCGAATCCGTTCGCCGCCGGGCCCGTCGCCAGCAGGCCGAGAGCGCGGTCGGCCGGGCGCCGATCGTGCCCTACGGCCGATATGTGCTGGTCGGTTTCCTCGACGAGCTCGCACTCGCCGCCGGCCGCGGCGAGCTGCCTGCCGGCGTCCGCCGAGTCGGCCTGGAACTGTGCGAAGAACTCCTCGGCGAAACCAGCGGTGACCCGCCTCCACGTCAACCAAGCAGTGCCGTGACGGTGAAAAGCACTGGCACGGACAGGATTGTCGACAGCAAGATCGATTCGCGGGCCAGCCGCACACCTACGTCGTAGCGGGAGGCGTAGACGAAAAGGTTCTGCGCCGCCGGAAGCGCAGAGATCACCACCGCGGCGAACAACGACGCGCCTTCCATCCCGAACAGGCCCGCGCCGATCGCCCAGGCGATCACCGGGTGCACGACCGACTTCAACACGACCGACAGCAGCACCGGCCACCGCTCCGTGCCGCCCGCGGGCAATGCGCTGCCGTGCAACGAGATACCGAACGCGAGCAGCACCGTCGGCACGGACAGGTGCCCGAGCAGGCCGATCGGCTCCAGCACCGGCGCCGGGATCCGCCAGCCGCTCAACGAGATCCCGACGCCGATCAGCGAGCAGATGACGATCGGGTTGCGGAACGGCGCGAGGATCCGCAGCCACGCCGAGGAACGCTCCCCCGCCTGCGAGAAGTCGATCACGGTCAGGCCGATCGGCGTCATCACCAGCAGCTGGAACAGCATCACCGGGGCCACCAGCGTCGCATCGCCGAGCACGTACACGGCGATCGGGATGCCGAGGTTGCCGGCGTTGACGTAGCTGGAGCACAGGGCGCCGATCGTCGTGCGGCGGATGTTCCACCGGCGCAGCACGCCGACCAGCACGAACAGCCCCGCGGCCGCGAACGTGCTCAAGGCGCTGACCAGCAGCGGGGTCGAGAAGATGATCGAGACGTCGGATTCCGACAGCATCTTCAGCAGCAGCGCGGGAGTTCCGACGTAGAACGACAACCGGGTCAGCACTTCGCGCCCGTTCTCGCCGAGTGCCTTGGTGCGGCCGAGCAGGTAGCCGGTCAGCACGATGGCGGCGATGACGCCGAAGCCCTCGATCACGCCACCCACGACGCCTCCGCGCGGCAGAAGTCCCGTCAGGTGCCGGTGCACCAGCACGCCTCAACGGTTAGCGATCCTAAACGATCTAGGTCGCCGCCGACGCTCGGACATGGCGATGCTCACACCGGATCATGCAGCGTCGCCGGCCGGGACCGGGCCCAGCGGGCTGAGATCGGTGCGGCCGCTGGAGCCGGGCGCGCCGCCGGGCAGCTTCACGGCCTTCGTCAGCGGTCCCGGGCTCCAAAGCCCCCAATGCGTTTCGGAGTGGACCGCCATCGCGGCCTCCGCCGGGAGCGCGTCGGACTGGTAGGAGTCCACCAGGTACAGCGAGCCCCAGTCGCGGTGCAGATCGCCTTCGAGATAGGTCGGCATCACGCGGACGCTGGCGGCCACGTTGAGCCAACCGAACGGGCCGCCCGCCCCCGGCGCCGACCAGCCCTGGCCCATGTCGCGCAGTATTCCGCCACCGGCGACCCGGAACCGCGGCATCTCCACGATCCCGTTGTGCAGGCGCGCGAGGTTCAGGCATGGGTGCACCAGTGCGGCGGTCCATTCCACGAAGGCGGGGGCGTCGCCGATCACCTTCGTCATGCTGGTCAACTGCGGGACGCGCGGCGCGCTGACCGCCATCCAGCCACCGCTGTCGATCTTCCGGTCCACGCCCACCACCCGGACCTTCGTCGCACCGTCCACGATGAACCGGCGATCCCACCACATGCCGCTGAGCTGGGCGATGTCGACGTGGCCCATGATCTCGAAGCCCTGCGGGGTGTCCCGGCCCCATTCGACGCCGAGCAAATTCACGCCGGTGGCGTCGCCGCCGAAGGACAGCACGACGGGGGCTTCACCGCTGGTGGCCTGCGGCGGCAGGTCGTACCAGGGGGTGCGCAGCTCACCTGTGACGGGGTTGTCGGCGGAGAACGTGCCCCACACCGGCGCGTCGTCGCCGCCGAACCCGAACGGCGGGGTCCATTGCTTGCCCCCCGGGTAGCCGAAGCGGTGGAAGCCGACCGCGGTGGCAGCGAGGTAGTCGGCGGGCTTCGGCTTGGTGCGCCGGTTCGCCGACTCCGCGCTCTCCGCGGCCGGCTGGAACGGCGACACGGTGAGCACACCTCGCCGGGGATCGGTCTCGACGCCGACGTAGTCGGAGAGCCCGCAGCTGGAACCGGCTAGCTGCTTGATGTTGTCCGCGCCCAGGCTGTAACCGCCGCGCTGCCGCTGCATTCCCGCGGCGAACAGCGCCACCTCACCGAGCAGCAGGATCGCGCAGGTGATCGTCAGCGGAGCGGCGCCGAGGCTGAGCACCCGCCGTCGTGCGGCCGGCGTGATGACCGGGAGCTCGTCGTGCCGCAGGTGCTCGACCATGGCGAGGACACCGGCCACCGCCGCTGCCGCCAGGAAGTACGTGCTCACGCTTCGCCCGTCGAGGCTCGGCGCCCGGTCGAACCACGGCACGCCCCAACCCGAGACGTACCACCACGAGTTCGTGCCGGTGACGGAGAAGGCGCAGATGACCATGAGACCGGCGAAGAAGCCCGCCCGGTTGCGCCGGGATCGCAGCACGGCCGCGCTCGTCGCCAACGCAGTCAGCGCGGCCACCACCGCACCGATCCCGGCGAGGATCCCGAAGTGGTGCGTGTGCTTCGTGGGCGTCATGGCCAGCACCACGAAGCTCAGCGCGGCCACCGCCAGCACGCGGCGGCTCGGGCCCAGCGCGGCGCCGCGAATCTTGTGCCGGCGCAGCAGCACCACTCCGCTCGCCACGAGGCACAGGACCAGCAGCAGCACCGGGAACCGGCGCGTCAACGACCCGTCCGGCCACTGGCCGAACAGCCGGTCGTAGCGGCTGAGCTCCTCGTACCACTGCTCGTTCGGGCCGAACTTGGTCTTCAGCGCCACCGAGTCCAGCACTGACTGCAGGGTCTGGTCGAAGAAGACGCCGACGAGAATCACCAGCCCGGCCGCCGCGACGGGGGCCAGCACCGGCAGCGCGCCGCGTTCCCGCACACGCTGCCATAGCATCCGGAGCAGCGGCTTCGCGGCCACGACGAACGGCAGCACCGCGACCATTCCGTGCGGGTTCGCGCCCAGGCCCAACGCCGCCGCGACGAGCCCGAGAGCGGCCGGAGTCAGCCGCCGGGTGGCGACCGCCCGCTCGACTGCGCAAAGCGCGAGCAGGAAGAACGCCACGACGACCGGTTCCGGCCGGAGACCGTTGTTGTAGGGCAGCCAGAATGCCAGGAACACCGCCGCCGCGGCCCAGCCCGCGGACTTGCTGCGCCCCACCTGCTGCCCGAGCCGCGGCAGCACGCCGCGGCTGACGAGCAGCCAGCTGACGACCCCGAGGAACAGCGCGGGCAACCGCACCCACGGCGTCGCGGGCGAGATCTGCACCCACAGCGCGTAAATCTCGTAGAACCACCCGAAGGGCGATTCCGGGTTGCCGAACCAGCGGAAGTAGTTGGTGACGTACCCGGCGCTGTCGGCCGCGCGCAGCATGGTCAGGATGTAGCCGTCGTCGGCGGTCATCGCGCCGATCAGCCACCACACGCCCAGCGCGCCGAGCACGGCGACGTCGCGGACGTCCGGCCGCCACCACCCCGGCGGGACCAGGCGCGGCGCCCGCCGGATCTCCAGGCGGCGCAACGCGATCATCGAACCAAGAAACGCCAGGACGGCCAGCACCATCACGGCGACCTTCAGCGGAGTCGCCTGGCTCGCGAAGCGGTTGTCCACCCGCGCCTGGAAATCCAGGCCGCGAACGTCGTCGATCGCGGAGTCGAGCTGTGAGTGGATGCCGGTCAGCTGCGGCCGCTGATCGCCGGGCACCGCGGCCAGCGGCAGCCCGCCCACGCCGGCCTGCGTGCCGGCCGCGTCCGAGTGCACGGAGATGAAGCAGTCGCCCTCGGGCAGGGTGGCGGTGCCGGCCTGGTGCCCCTTCGACCAAAGCGTGACCTGCCCGGCGTCGACCTGCAGGGTCATCCCGGTCAGCCCGCCGTACTCCGACGACGGCGCGTTCGTGGCGATCAGCACACCCGGCCCGTCGATGCGCGCATCCAGGCTCCGCGCCGCCGCGCACGGCACCTCCGCCGCGAGCCACAGCGGGGCGTGGCTGGCCAGCGGTGCCGAGACCGGTTTCGTGCCCTGCGCGGTCGGCCACTGCAGCGTCGTGACCTCGTGCTCGACCGGCAGGAACGGCACCGCCAGCGCCAGCAGCGCGGAAAGCAGACCCAGCAACGCCGCGCAGAGACCGGCGGATTTCGACGCCCAACCGCGACGCGTGACCTGCACGGACCGCTGAGTCACGCGACCGCCACCTCTTCTCCCGGAAAAGTTCCCAATCCCGAAGAGCTTAATGAGGCGCAATGCGGGACCGATAACCGGCGCGGCGATGATCGCACTGCGCCATCGGCGCCGCACATTTACCAACGCTTTCCGGTTCCCCACCGTACGACTTCTGGTTCGGCACCCAGCCGCTCCGCGGCTCTGCGGACCAGTGCGCTGCCCGCGTTGACCAGCACCGGCCGCGCGGCGCGCGCCAGCAGCGGCAGGTCCGACAGGGCATCGGTATACGCCAGATCCCAGCTCGTGCAGCCGAGAAGTCCGAGCTGACGCACCTTCTCCGCGCCGTGGTTGTGCACGATGAAGCGACCAGCGGTGGGATCCAGCTGGGATGCGACGAGTTCCACCGCACCAAGTCCGATACCCCGCAGGTACGCGGACGCGAGCTCGTGTTCCGAAGCAGTCGCCACGACGACCCGCCAACCCGCGTTGCAGAATCCGCGCAGGACCGCCACTCCATCCCATGCGACGCGAGACGAATTCGCCATCCGGTTCGCGAGGTCCCGGGCCAACCCGTCGTAGGCGGATCGTTCCATCCCCACCACCGCGCGAGTGGCCAAGCGGCGCAACACGTCTGGCCGCAGGTGCTCGTGGTGCCAGGCCCAGGCGAGGCGCGGGGCGCTCGCGGCGATCGCGAGCGCCCGCTTGGGAGACCGCCGGTAGCGGTGAATCGCCAGTTCCGCGAACGTGTCCGCCGCGTACAACACGCCGTCGAGGTCGACGACGGCGGTTCCGGTGGTCATCGGCGCAGCGAGATGTGCACGTCGCCCTCGCCGGGGCGGGCGGCGTCGAGCAGCTCGCCGGGGATGCGGAAAACGCGCCCCGGCGCGGCGGGCCACGGCAGGCGCTTCTCGGCCACCACCCGGCCGTTCTGGGTCACCACGACCCGCGGGAACCGCACGTACTCGTCAACCCAGGCCAGCAGCCGGTTGCGGGCGGGCCGGCGGTCGCCGACCCGGCGCACCATCGGCGAGATCCACCGCAGCGGCTCGTCGGCGACGATCCGGATGCCCTTCTCCGAGGGGCGTCGGTTGCTGCGGAGGTGGTCCAGCACGCTCGCGGCGACCTGCTTGCCGTCCAGCGCCGCGATATCAGCGGTGTCGACCGGGTGCAGCACGTTCCCGGCGGCGAACACGCCGGGCCGATCGGTGCGCAGCTCGGTGTCCACCACCGGGCCGAGCGTGCCGGGGTCCAGTTCCAGCCCGGCGGCGCGGAAGAGCTCGTTATCCGGGATCCAGTCGCCGGTGAACACCACGGTGTCGCAGGGCACCGTTTCGCGGTGTTCGGTGCCGAGGTCTGCTACTTAGACGGCCCGCACCCGGTGCTTGCCGATGATCCGGGTGACCTTGGTGCGGGTGCGCACCAGAACCCGCAAGCCCAGCTTGCCCGGAACCGAGAACAGCGCGTAGGACTCGATTTTCGGCTGCTCGCTGGTCATCAGCACGGTGTCGCAGCCCGCGTCGCGCAGCGTCAGCACCGCCGACCAGGAGACGAGTTCGCTGCCGACGATCACCGCCTTGCTGCCGACCTCCCGGTGGTGCAGGTGAACCAGGTTCTGCAGCTGACCGGTCGTGTACACCCCGCCGGGGCGGTCGCCGGGCACCATCCGCGCGGTGCGCGGCCGCTCGCGCGCGCCGGTGGCCAGCACGATCGCCTCCGCGTGCACCTCGAACAGGCCCTCCGGGCTCGTCACCTCCAGCCCGCCGTCGGCCGACCAGCCGGTGACCATCGCACCGGTGCGGATCACCGCACCCGCCCGCTCGGCGCTTTCGACCATCCTCCGGGCGTATTCCGGGCCGCTGTAGAACCGGTGCAGGTCGCGGATCCCGAAACCGGGGTGGGCGCAGTGCCGCGGGATTCCCCCGGCCTGCTGCTCCCTGTCCAGCACCAGCACCTCGCCCGGCACTGCCGGCGCCAACTCCTGCGCCGCGCGCAGGGCGGCCGGGCCCGCACCGACGATGGCCACGGTCGGGGTGAGCCGCGTGCGTGCCGTGCTCATCGGCGTGCCTCCGTCTCGGTGTCCTGCAACATCCCGGTCACGTTCGCGCCGCAGTAGAACCCCTGGCAGCGCCCGTTCATGGCCCTCGTCCGCCGGCGCAATCCATCCAGGTCGCACGGCGGGATCGTGCTGTTCAGCGCGTCCCGGACCTCGCCCTCGGTGACCCGCTCGCAGAAGCACACCACCTTGCCGTAGGCCGGGTGCAGGTGGAACCGGTCGTGGCCGAACAGCTCGTCGATCACGTCGCTGCCCAGACCGGCCGCGTTGATCACCCAGCGGGCTCGCAGGTCGCCCCGGTTGGTGTGCAGCACTGTCTCGTCGGCACCGACGGTCACGGACTCGACGCGATGGGAGCGCAGCAGCCGCGTGCCCCGCCGGACCGCGTCCGTGGCCAGGGCGAGGTTCGTGGTCCACGTGCAGATAATCGACTCGCCCGGCACCGTCAAACCGCCCAGCGCTCCCGGGCCCAACGTCGGCACCTGCCGGTACACCTCGTCCGGACCGACGATCTCGGTCCCGGCGTAACCGTTCTGCTCGGCCTTCTCCTGCAACCCCGGCAGTGCCGCCAGCTGCTCGTCGTCCCACGCCACCAGCAACGCCCCGGTCGGCTCGTACGGGATGCCCGTCTCATCGGCGTACGCCTTGAGCAGGTGGTACCCCCTGGCCACCAGCCGTGACTCCAACGTTTCCGGCTTGGCGTCGAAGCCGGTGTGCAGGATCGCCGTGTTGGCCTTGCTCGTGCCGTCGCCGACATCGCAGCGCGACTCGATCAACGCCACGTCGAGCTGGTGCCCCGACAGCAGCCGGGCGATCGCCGAACCGACGACCCCGGCACCGATCACGGCCACATCGACGATCCCCTTGTCGTGCGCCGAAGTCATGACTCCTCCTGAATCTTGCGATCACTGGTGAGCGCGGTGTCGACGGCGGCGCGCCAGCGGGCGCGGAACGCGGCGGCGGTGTCGGCGCCCAGTTGCGGGGCGAAGCTGGTGCTCGGCGTCCAGTCGACGACCGCCTGATCGAGCGGGAGCCCGGGATCGACTGCGGCGCGGGCGAAGCCGGCCGCACCGAGCGCCGTCGCATGCGCCGACGGGTACACATCGACCTGGACCTGCAGCAGGTCGGCGACCGCCTGCATCAGCACCCGGCTGCGGGTGAGCCCGCCGTCGACGCGCAGCCGCGACAGCGGTTCGCCGATGTCCCGCGCGGCGCAGTCGACGAGCTCGGTGACCTGGGCGGCGATGCCGTCGAGCGCCGCCTTGACCAGATGTCCGGCTTCTGTGGACAGCGTCATCCCGCTGAAGCTCGCCCTCGCGCCGTGGCGCACCAGCAGGTAGATCAGGTAGAGCGCGCCGATGGCGAACATGACCAGCACGTAGAGCCAGGGTTCCGCGAACGAGGTCTCCCGGAAGATCAGCAGCTCGTAGGCCAGCGAGACGACCGCCAGCACCAGCACCGGGATCTCCAGGCGGCCGAGCTCGAAGCCCTTCGACGGCGGCAGGCTCCTGCGCTTGGCGACGTAGAGGGCCACGGTAGCCGCGTAGATCAGCGCCGGCAGCAGCGTCGCGGCGGAGAACAGCGAGAACAACGCCTGGGTGGACCGGGCGAAAAGCGCCAGCACGATCTGGCTGACCACGAACATGAACACCGAGGCGTTCATCGGGGTGCCGGTCGAGCCGTTGATCTTGTTCAGCAGCTGCCAGGCGGGGAACCGCTTGTCCCGGGCCATCGCCCACACCAGCCGGGCGCCGCTGAGCGAGATCACCAGGCCGCAGGAGAAGATCGAGACCACGACCAGCACCAGCAGCGCCTTGCCGACGTAGGAGCCGAGCACCCGGGCGATCACGTCCGCGACCGGGGTGTCGGACTGCGCCAGCGCCACCGGGTCACCGGCCAGCGCCGTCACCGCGACCAGGAACAGCATGCCGAGCACGCCGAGCCCGACCACGGCCTGCGCCATCGCCTTGGGCACCACCCGCGCCGGGTTCTTGGTCTCCTCGGCCAGGTTCGCCGCTGATTCGAAGCCGACGATGGTGAACGCGCCGAGCAGGAAACCCAGGGCCCACGGGCCGACCGAAGTCAGGCCGCCGAGCGAGAAGTAGGACTCTCGCGCGGGATGTCGCCGGTGCTGAACAGGGTGCTGAAGTCGAGCTGGCCGGTGACGCCGCCGACGACGAACAGCAGCACGGTCAGCGACACCATCCCGATCAGCTGGATGGTGACCGCCACGTTGTTCACCCGCTGCGTGGCCCGGGTGGACAGCGCCACCAGGATCGCTTGCAGCAGCAGCACGACCGCGGTGATGGCCCAGGCATTCTCGTTGGTGCCCTGGTACTGGAACAGCACGGGCAGGATCGTCGCGGCGATCGTGTAGTCCACGGCGACGACGACCACGCCGAGGAAGGTGAACGACACCCAGCCCATGATCCAGCCCAGGACCGGGTTGGCCAGCCGGGAGATCCACACAGGGCCAGGTCGCCGCGCCGCATCCGGCCGCCGCTGAGATGGACCTCCGCACCCGGCACGTCGGCGAGCTCGGTGGCTGCCTGCATCGAGCAGGTCACCACCACGCCGGTGAAGTCCTTCGGGATGGCGCGGGCGACCTGCACAGCGGTGGTGCCGACGTCGATGGCGATCGTCTGACCGGGCCGGATCAGCTCCGCGGCCAGTCTGCCGATGACCGACTTGCCCTCCTCCGCCGTGCTGGACCGCTCCACGTAGGGCACCTCGTCGCCGAGGTGGCCGGTGCGCACGGCGCCACCGCGCACGCGCACCAGGACGCCCTTGTTCCCCAGTTCGGCCAGGTCGCGCCGGATGGTCTCGGTGGAGACGGTTAGCAGCTCGGAGAGCTCCACCGTCGACACGACCCGGCCAGACCGGATTGCCTGGTTGATGCGGGCATGCCGCTCAGCAACGAGCATATTTGACCGTTTCTGTGGCTATTTGTGGCTAACTGTGGACGAGTATGGAATCAGCTGGTCGGGGGCGTCAAGACGGGCCGATGTGAGCTGACTCTCGGCGCGCCGGCGCTGGGCTGTCGCCAAGGCGGGCCTGTCCATGCGGCTGAACGCCTGAAGGGCGCCGACCGTCACTGGCCGACGCCCTTAGGCATTCATGATGTCGGGGAACACGCGCGCGAGCACCGGGACCAGCTCGCGGAGCAGGTAGGCGCGCACCACCGCGCCTCGGCGTGCTTTACATCAACGGCTGCCGGGCTCGCGGCAACCAGTCACAAACGGTCCTGCTGCCGAAACGTTCTTTCGAACAGGGATCAACGGGTTGCGGTCGCGACGAGCGCAACCCTGGGGAGTTCGGCCCGGAAACCTCGGCCGGCCGGACGGACGGTCAGCTCCGCCACCTGCGCGCCAAGCCTGGCTCGTTCGTCTGGACCGAAGGTGGCGTAGCGACGGACCACCTCATCGACGATCATCCAGGAGTCCTCGTCGTCCAACGCGTCCGGGGGAACGAGCTTCGCCAGCGCGAATAGGTCGTACATATAGTTGATCACGCCGCGCCGTGCTGCCGCCGGGGAGTCAGCATCTACGACGCACGGGTCGTAGAGGTCCCGGACCCGCACGTCGTGGAAGCCCGCAGTGACGAGCAACTCGTGCATTTCCTCGCGAAGAAAGTGCTCGTGCTTGTGCCCGGTGTAGGTGTAGCGGTCCAGGGCTTCGCTGTACCAGCGGGCCGTGGTACTGCCCTCCTCGAAGTCGTGCACGACGATCCGCCCCCCTGGCCGGAGCACCCGGTGGGCTTCCGCCATCGCCTGCGGGCGCTCATCCACGGGAATGTGGTGGGTGCCGTAGGCGAAGATGACGCCATCGAGTGCCGCATCCCGGAACAGCCACCGCTGCGTGGATTGCCGCACGGCTGGGAGCCCTTGGGCCAAGGCGTCGGCGATCATCGGGGCGGCCACGTCGCCGGTGAAGATGGCGGGACCCGTGGCCGGCTGGAGTAGCCGCATCGCTCGCGTCATGGTTCCGTTGCCACCGAGCGCGTCGAGCAGGAGGCTGCGGGCGGGGCTGCTGTCCACCGGTATGGCCAGCTCGCACAGGTTGCTGATCCCCCGTGCACGTACCAGGGGATGCGCGAGCTGGGTGCTGCGATAGGCGTCACCGCGACCGCCGTGTTCCTTGGTGTCGAACGGCGAGGCGAAGCAGTCCAGCGCCTCGTATATCCGGGCGAGCTGCGTGGGGTCCAGCCGTGCCAGGTCAAGGCGCTCGTACAACCTCGGGTGGCGGATCCGGAGCTCGTCGAGGTACTCCTGCATCGTGGTGCCGGGCAGGATTTCGACACCGGAGAAGGATGAGTGCTTCGTGTTCTGCATGGCGCGTCGCAAGCCCTCCGCGTTGCGGGACTACTCTTCGAAGGCCGACAGGAGTTCCTGCTGGCTGACCGACGTGACCTGGGAGACGTCGTACAGCTGCCGGTCGGCCGCGCTCAGCGTGGTGAACACCGCGTTGATGGCGGCCACCAGACCCCACACTTCGGTGTAGGGCGGCCAGCCCGGATGCCCGGCGGCGATGTCGCGGTGCCGGGCGAAGATGTAGTTCGCCCAGTCCCGCGAGCGTGGGAACCGGTGGTGGTAGTCATGGCACGGCCCGTCGCCGACGAAGACGAACAGGCGCGCCGGCAGGTGCACGAACAGCATCCGCAGCCACCACCGCGACCAGCTCAGAACCCGCCGGACACCGGACACGTCGGGGCCAGGCGCGGCTTCGCCGAAGAAGACGCCGTGGGTATACCCGGCCACCGTTGCCCGCCCCTTACGCACCGGTCCGCGGGCCGGGAAGATGTGTCGCGATGAAAGGCGGATCGTGGCTGCGGCGTTGAACAGGAACACCAGGGGGAACACCCACACGACGAGGTACTCGACCCAGATCCCGAGTGCGATGACCACCATGAGCTGCCCGCCGACCAGCGCCAGGAACAGCGTCCGGTACCAGGCAGCGGTGCCCCGGAGGTGCGAGGCGATCCGCGAGTAAGTCGCCTTCGCCTGCAGACGCGGCGAGAAGACACCCGCGAGCATTCTGCGCCACAGTTGCCGGCGGGTCATGCCGACACGCATGTCCAGGACCAGCATCAGGAACTGGACGGTGGGATCCTTCAACGTCATGTGGTTGCTGGAGTGGTGGTCGCTGACGTGCTCGCTCTTGTACTCGCCGTACTCCTGTGTCACCAGCAGCAACGCGATCGCGCTGCCGATCGCGGTGTCGATCTGCTTGCGCCGCAGGAAGTTCGCGTGCGAACACTGGTGGACGATCATCACCCGCAGCTTCCGGATGCCGTGCGTGGTCAGCAGCCAGGAAGCCGGCAGCAACAGCATCCACCACCCCGCGCCCACCACCGCAGCTCCCAGCGCGATTCCCGCGACAATGGGCAGCACGCTGGCCCACAGGTGGTGCAGCGGCGTGAGCTGCCACGGCCGCTGGTCTCCCAGCGGTTTGCCGGTGAGCCACGTGAGGGCGGGTTGGAGGAATCCAGGTAGCACCCGCATGGTCTCCCGCGGGTCGGGTGCTCCGCCCGGCGTCGCGGTTGATGCGTCGGGACGCAGTTCTTGGTCGCGCACCTGTTCTCACCTCTGCAATGCTGGTTCCGTCAAGGCAGCAATCGCACGAAGTCGGGTTCGATCGGAGGGCGCCGCCCGGTGCACATGTCGAGGTAGGCTTGCCGCAACGCGTGGGAGATCGGTGCTTCCGGGTTGCGCGGCTGGATGCCGTCGATCGAGCCGACCACCCGGATCTCTTCCCAGGTACCACAGATGAAGACCTCGTCGGCGGTGTACAGCTCGGAGCGGGTGATCGAACACTCCTCGACCGTAAGAGCGAGTTCTCTGCGGGCCAGCTGGATCACGGTCTCCCGGGTCAGGCTGTCCAGGACTCCGTCGGACAGCGGAGGCGTGTACAGCCGGCCGTGGCGGACCATAAAGATCACCGCTTCGGCGGTTTCCGCCACCATGCCTCGGTTGTTGAGCAGGATCGCCTGGTCGGCTCCCGCCTTCTTCGCCTCGACCCGCCCCAGCCTCAGCGCCGCGTAGGACGCACCAGTCTTCACCAGCACCGGGAAGGACGTGTCCTGGGTGCGCTGCCAGGAGCTGATCACGCAGCTGATCGGCTCGTCGAAGCGGGGACCGATCTGGTGCAACGAGATGAACGAATCCATCGGGGCGAACTCATCCAGCGACTGCCCTGGCGACAGCGCGTCGGGGTACACATTGGACCGGCCGGAGTCGATGTACACGGTCAGCCGTAGGTAGACGTCCTCGCGGAAGCTGGTCGCCGCTAGGAGATCGGCCATTCCCTTGTCCAACTGGTCAATCAAACCGTTCTCCGGAACGTGCAGCAGCTCGGCGGCCGACCGGAGGCGGTTCAGGTGGCCGTCCACCTGCACCACCGCGAACCGCTTTTGCTCCGGCCGCCAGTACGCGCGGAGGCCGTCGAACACGGTCAGTCCGCGCAGCGCAGTGACCGGAATTCGGGCCTGGTCCCAGGGCACGACCTCACCGTGCCACCAGACCAGCGGTGCGTGGGTTTCATTCATGGACGCCCTCCTTGACTCGCACAAGAACCGTTGGGGCCGGTGTTGTTCCCCCCGAGCCGCAACCAGCTAACGTTCCGGGACCGCAGGACCTTGTCAGGGAATCCTCACCACCCGCTACCGGATACTTCGGAAAAATGACAGACGAAGTTGTCCATAATGGATTTTTAAGCAACCACCCCGGGAGCAAACCTGGAAGAATGTCCCACCGTTGAGCCCCACTCGTCAACGCGTCCGATCGGGCGGTTGATGTGATTCACCTGCCTGTAGCAACGTGGAATCAAGAAATCCGGCTAGCATCGCCCCGTGCAGACGCTACGGGACGAAGGCTTTACACCTCGTGAATGGAATCCGGAAATCCGGAACCCGCTAGCCCAATCGGGTACGGTATGGAGCAATATTGAACCAGCGGAACTGCCAGTCATGCAGAACGTCCTCAAACTGCGCCGCGTCGATCCTGGGGGGATCCTGCACGCGACGGACGTACTGCTCGGCGGGGTCACGAAGTGGACCATCCTCGGCGACAACGTGATCGGCGCGTGGGGGTGGCGCGAGGTCGATCTGGACCAGCAGTACCGCGCGGTGACCCACGGCGCAGGCGCTTTCATCGCGTCCGCGATGTGCTACCTCGAGGTTTCGGGCAGCGACGCCGGGGCGTTGTTGGACGCACTTTCCCCCCGCAGGGTGTCGGACCTGCCGCTCGGTTCCGCGAGGTTCGTGCTGTTCACCACGCCGGCCGGAACGGTCGACGAGGAGGCTGTCGTCGTCCGCACCGGTCCGGAGGAGTTCCTGTTGTCCTGCGGCGGCGGAAAGGAGCCGGGCTGGCTGCGCCGCACTGCCGAATTCTTCACCGAAGTCAGCATCCTGCCCAGCGAAGTCTTCAGCTTCAACATCAAGGGGCCCAAGCGCCTGCAAGCGGTGCAGAGCCTCGTCGAGGATGCGGACCGGCGTGTGATCGCCGACCTGCGCAACTTCCAGTCCTGCCAGGTGCGAACGCTCGCCGGTGGCCGGGCCCGAGTGCTCAGGAGCGTCATTGGTTACGAGGTCTGGGCGTCCGCAGAGGTGCTGGCTGCGATGTGGCGGCAGCTCGTCACCGAACGGCCCGAGATCACCCCGTGTGGCTGGGAAATACTCACCATCTACCGAATGGAGTGCCGGGACATCACCTTCGGTCTCTTCCCGGTAGACGTCCACACCGGCACCACCCTGTTCGAGATCGGAGCGGGTTGGATGGTGCCCGACGACCACGACGGCCGCGACTACATCGGTCGCGAGGGACTGCTGAAAAGCCGCGGTTCGCAACGGCTGTGGCTGGCCGGTTTGCACGCTGCCGACACGAAATCCGGCTGCCCGCTGGTGGGTGACGAGGTGCTCGACGACAGCGGCGGCTTCCTGGGATACGTCACGTCAGCCGCCTCTTCTCCGCGGGAAGGCCGCGTGCTGGCGTTCGCCCACCTGGCACCGGACTGCCAGCCGGGTGCGGTCGTGCACGCCGCTGGCTCACGCTGGCAGGTCAGCACTATTCCGTTCCCAGACCTCCCGGCCGCGCCCTAGGCAACGGCCGTACCACGCCGATGGAGCGGGGCCGGGGCAGCAGCACTGACCCCGGCCCCTTCTACCGCTCGTCTCGAACGCGACGCGCCCGAGAGTGCACATCGACCGAAAGGAGTGGAACATGGGTCGTTCACCACTCAGCGTCCTCCACCGGACTGATGCCAACGGAAAACCCGTTCCCGACGTACTCTTCGAGAAGACTTTCCAAAGCCTCATGGACGAACACGGCTACGTCCACCTGACAGGCCTGCCGGATGACTTCGACCCCGTGGCGTTCGGCCGTCGACTGGGTCCGCTCATGCCGCACCATGACGGTGCTCTCGTGGCCGAGGTCAGACCCGCGCCCACGGCAGACGGCGTCTACTACCCGGGCAGCACCAAAGCGTTCGCGCCGCACACCGAGGGTTATGACCTGCTAGGGCTTCCGCCGCGGTACCTGGCCCTTTGGTGCGTGCATCCCCCGGCTGGAGATGGCGGGGAAACAACTCTGGCCGACACTCGGCCGTGGCTGACGGGGTTGTCCGAGCAGAACCGCCAGCACCTGGAGCAGACCGCGTACGACTGGACGAATCCGCACGGCGACCTCGGCGTCGCCTTCCGGCACCCGCTGCTGGACGAGCACCGCGGGAGCACGGTGGTGAGATTCTCGGTCAACAACATCGTCCGCGATGACACCGATCCAGTCGCCGCGCTGCAGTCGGTCTGGCAGCGGCTCTTCGACGAACAGCACCTAGCGATCAGCTACCAGCGCAACGACATGGTGATCTGGGACAACTGGCGCCTGCTGCACGCACGCACCGCCTTCGTTGATCCACATCGCCACCTACGCCGAATCCACATCGCCGAAGCGCATTAGCGTGCACGGTCATCCGGCCCGCGAGGCGCACAGGTCCGCTGCGGCCGCTTCCATCAGCTCACGCGACGGCCGCACCGGATCGCGGCGGCCGACTTCCCGGACCAAATCCGGCAGCGGCACGCCGCAGCTCTCGGCGACCTCGCGGGCCAGAGCCAGCCGCTCGGTGTGGAAGCGGCCTTCTCCGATCGCTATATCCAAATAGGACACTCCGCGATCCCGCAACCGACGACCTGCGACGTGCTCCTCGGACTTCCCGGCCAGCAGATCACCATCTACACCAGACAGGAACCCGCCGCGTTGTGCGGCCTTGACGAGTACTTCGAGCTGCGCGTTGCCAGCGCTACGGCCGGCCCCGCGAAGCGTGCCATCGACCATCACAGCACCGGCGTCCAGCGCCGCCAGGGAATTCGCCACGGCGAGGGCGGTGTTGTCGTGGCCATGAAATCCGGTGGCGATCCCCCGGTCCCGCAACAACCGGAGCAGGCCAATGACCTCTCCAGGCAGCATGCAGCCAGCGGAATCGGCCGTGTAGAAGACATCCACCCCGGCAGCGCGGGCGTCCTCGGCAATGCGGACCGCTTCGGCGGGAAGCACCGCATAGGTCTTCATGGCGTTGAAGGTGATCAGCTGGACACCGAGTTCCTTCACGCTGGCGGCCAAGGGAAGAATGTCCGAGGCCTCGGTGATGTTCGCGGTCAGGCGGACGCAGCCCGCGCCGGCCGCAACCGCCCGCGCGATGGTCTCCAGGGACGCGCCCGGGTAGACCATGATGGCCACGGTGGATCGGGGGGCCGCCTGCGCAACCGCACCGACGTACTCCTCGATCTCCAGATCGGCCCAGGACGGAGCGCCCTTGTCGGCAATCTCGAGGTAGTGCACCCCGGCATCGGAGAGCTCCGCCGCGATTCGGACGGACTCGGCAAGGGTGAGGTGGGTTTCGTACTCGACTTCACGCAACGTGCAGTCGACGAGGCTGACGGGAAAGTTCAAGGTGTCTTCTCCAACCCTGTGTATGGCCGGGGAGCCGGGTGATTCAGCGGAGCGCATCTCGGTCGAGCTCAGCCGGGCTGCGGTACCCGACAAGCCCGAGCGTGATGTCGATGTCCGCGAGCAGGCTGCGCAGCACGTGGCGCACGCCCGCCTCGCCCGCTTGAGCGAGCCCGTACGCGTAGGGTCGGCCGACGAGCACGGCTTTCGCTCCCAGGGCAAGGGCTTTGATGACGTCGGCACCGGTCCGGATTCCGGAATCGAACAATACGTCTACCTCCGCGCCGACCGCGTCGACGACCTCGGGGAGCATCTCCAACGCACCTACGGCACCGTCGACCTGGCGTCCTCCGTGGTTGGAGACGACGATCCCGTCGGCCCCGCGCGCGACAGCATGGCGCGCGTCGTCGGGATGCAGGATTCCTTTCACCACGATCGGGCCGGACCAGTGATCGCGCAGGAAGGAGAACTGCTGCCAGCTCTTGCCGGCATCAGTGGGCATGCGCTGCCACAACTGGAGTGCCGCGGCGAGATCCTCTTCGGGCGGCCTGGCGAGCCTGGATCGGAAAACAGGATCGGAAAACGGGATCGCCATGCCGATTCCTTGCTCAGCCGGGTAGTAGCGCCTGTCCATTTCGTGAGGTCGCCAGCCCCGGGCCCAGGTGTCCACGGTGACCACCAGGGCGGAGAAGCCGGCGCGCTTGCCGCGGTCGAGGATGCTGGCGCAGATCTCGCGGTCGCTCGACCAGTACAACTGCATCCACCTCGGCGCGTCACAACCGGCGGAAGCGACCTCTTCGAGAGTCCGCGACGCTGACGAGGAGAGCACCGATGGAAGACCCAGATCTGCGGCCGCACGTGTGCTCGCGAGTTCCGACTCCGGGTGCAGTATGGATTGAACACCGACGGGTGCCAGCAGCACCGGGGCAGGCAGGTGCATGCCGAGCACTGTGGTGCTCAGGTCTCTGCGGTCGGCGTTTCGGAGCATCCTTGGCACGATCCGCCAACGCTCGAACGCCGCGCGGTTGGCGCGAACAGTGGCACCCGTCCCGGCACCGCCTGCCACGTACCAGTACGGTCCGGCCGGCACCTTGGCTCGAACGGCGTCCTCCAGCGCGGCCAGATCCGTCGTAAAAGGAAGCGATACTCCATCTTCGCCGAGTTGGACGATTTCGCGCTGATACCCAGCGAATCCCGTCATGACGGCGAGTCTGCCCAATTTCCAGCAAGTACCGCACCACCCGATCCCAACATCACTCATCTGGCGCAACAATCGTCAGATCTACATCCCAGACCCGTCAGCCGCCTGGTCGCGAGCGGAATTTTACGCCTGGCCCGTCAGACCGCTCTCTTCGGCCGAACGGGTTGTGGCGCAAGCGAAGCGCCACCCACATGGACCATTGTGGGCCGTACTATCCGGCAGGCACGATTGCCCCCAGGCGTAAGGACCATGGAAAGGCAACCATGACCTCCGTGCTCGAAACGCTAACAAATCAAGGTTGGGCATTGATCGACAGCGCCGGTTTCACCGATGGATCCGACGTGGATTACCGGGAGGTCGAACGAATCGCGAGCCGTTACGGAACGGCCTCGGATCGCGACGGAGGGCAGGCCATCTGGCCGGTGACACCGCGGAAGTCCGGGTCAACCGATACGTTCAGCGTGCGCGCCGGCGAGGCACGCTTCCACACCGACGCCGCCTACCGAGCGGAACCCGAGCAGCGATTCGCACTGTTCTGCGTGCGCCCCGCCGAAGACGGTGGAGCAAGCCGTTTGCTGCAAGCCCGGAAAGCACTTTCCGGCCTCCCGGGGGAGATGTCCGCTCTGCTGCGAAAACCCGTCTGGCGCTGGATTCCGCCAGCCACGTTCGGCGGTGAACCCGACATACCACGCTCGGTGTCCAGAGAGGACGGAAGGATCCGGTGGCGGGTCGACAACCTCGACGTGGATTCCGCGCTGCGCTCGGTGGCGACCGACTTCGACGAACACCTGGACTCGCACCCCGACGCAGCTGAGTTCGTGCTTGGCACCGACAGCGTGCTCATCTGCGACAACGAACGCGTCCTGCACGGGCGGACGTGGTTCTCCGACCCCCGACGGCTCATCTTGCGCGTCAGGCTGGTCATCCGATGACACCCGCCGACGTGCTCATCCGGCTCGCCACGAACGTTCCCGCCACGGACACCGAGGCGGATGACTGGCGCGCCCGCAACATGGCAGAGCTGCTGCTGGCGGCCCGGACATCGAGAGACCCACTCCTGGTGTCCGCAGTGGACGATTTTGTCCTGACGTCGCCCCCCGTGTACTCACGGTTCGCCGACCGGCTCCGTCGGATGCGCGGCTTCCTCGCAGATGCGCCTGCCGACTACGTGGAGGACCGCAAGCAAGATCCCGAAGCCCCGTGGCCCCGCCCCGCCGTCCGCGCCCGCGCGGCGCAGCTGGCACGCTTCGTCGACAGCTGCACGCCAGAAGGGTGGGACGAGGAGCACACCGAGCCGGCCGATGCAGCGGACGTCTCCGCCGAGCTGGACCGCAACGCCCGCACACGAGTGCTGGGACGCACCGGCCACCACTGCGTCGACACCGATCTGCCGGCAGAACTCGTATGGCGGGAATGGCTGGTGGACAACAATCGACCAACCCTGGTCGTCGTCGCGAAGCAACGCACCGCCGCAACTCGCGTCGTGCGCTGGGGCCTGCACCTGCACATGGCCTCGCACATGGACCACCTGGCTGAACTCACCGAGCACAATGGTCCGGCCGCAGCGACCCAACTGCAATTCGGAGAAGGCCTGCTCATCGCGGAGGCCGTCGCCATGGCTTGCGAGTTCATCGCTCTGGCCGACGCCGACCGCACGAGCGCCCTGTACCGGGAATCCCTCCGGCGACTCGCGGTCAACCGGCTGCGGAGACTGCCGCGGATCGCGGAGTGGGGTGCGGCTGCCCTGCCGGGCTCCCCCACTATGGCGGAGGTCGTGCACTCCGTCGCCGTCGATGAATTCACGGTGCTACCAACGCTCGCCGAGGCCTACGTCGCCGGCCCGTTCGACCTCGCCGACCAGGGCTTCGACCACCCGCTTATCCCGCCGAGGTTGCGCACAGCGCTCGTGGAGAAGTTCCAGATCGCACTACTCCCAGCTGGAGCGATGCGCCCTTGAGCGGCTGAACGCCCAGAGCCGCATCACCACGAAGGTGCTCGTCCCGGTCGGCGAACGCGAAACGCCGGTGCCAGCCGTCATCCTCCCGGTCCACCGGTGCGCGACGCTGCGACTGACGCCGGCTCCCGAGCGCACCCTCGATACCAGTGGGTTCAGCAGCTACCTCGAACCGTGCTGTAACCCAATCCGGATTCACTCCAGTCAGGCTTGGCGACAACGCCGAAACCGCAGTTCAAGGCCGCCTCGCCGGAAATTCTGAATCGCGCTCACATTCGGTCCCTTGACGCGGATCCCGACAGCACGCAAACTCCCGTACCAGCCCCAGGAGACAACTTCAGAAGTATACTTCCACATTAAGAAAATCGGAGAAGCTCGAACGCGCGGGCTGCCGCAAGGAGGCGGTCGGGCTGGTCATCCCGACTGGCTACTCGTTCAACCTCGACGGCGCGTCCATCTACCTCTCGCTGGCAACGCTGTTCATGGCCCAGGCCGTCGGCGTGGACCTCACCATCGGGCAGCAGATCACTGTGGTGCTGGTGCTGGTCCTCACCTCAAAGGGCATGGCCGGGATCCCCGGCTTGGCGTTCATCGCTTTGTCGGCGACGGCCGGCGCGGTCGGCGTCATCCCCGTCGCCGCGGTCGCGCTGATGCTCGGCGCGGACCGGATCATGGACACCATGCGGGTCGTCACCAACCTGCTGGGCAACTGCGTGGCGACGTTCATCGTGTCCAAATGGGACGGAGCGCTGGACTGCGACCGGGCCCGAGCCACCCTCGCCGACCCGGCGTCCGCGCCGCCGCTCCCCCGCGAGGAGGACGAGCCCGCCAAAGCCTGACCCGCCAAAGCCTGACCCGACGGGGCCTGACCGACGGGGCCGAGTTCGCTGCCTGCCATCGGGCGCGTGTCGGGCCGGGCCTCGGTGGGTACTGCGGGGGCGGAGGAACGCGGGAGGCCCGGGTGGAGCTCGTCGAGGAAACGCCATTCCGGTTCCGGATCGAACAGCACGGCGCGATGCGTGTGCCGGGGGTGGTGTTCGCGTCGCGGCGACTGCTGCCGTCGAAGGGCGACGGCGCGCTCGACCAGGTCGTCAACGTAGCCGCCCTGCCCGGCATCGTCGGCGCGTCGTACGCCATGCCGGACATGCACTGGGGCTACGGATTCCCGATCGGCGGCGTCGCGGCGACCGACGTCCGCGCCGGCGGTGTCGTCTCACCGGGTGGCGTCGGTTTCGACATCTCCTGCGGGGTGCGGCTGCTGGCCGCCGAGCTGGACCGGCCGGACTTCCGCCGAGTCGCCGAGCGGATCATGGACGGGCTCAGCCGGGCCACGCCGCGCGGGGCGGGCCGGGGCGCGGTGTGGGAGTTGCCCCGCGAGGGCCTCGACCGGTTACTGGAAGAGGGGTGCCACTACGCCGTCGCGCGCGGGCGCGGCACGCCGCGCGACCTGGAGCGCTGCGAGGACGGCGGCGCGGTGGCCGACGCGGAGCCGGGTCGGGTCAGCGCCCGCGCGCGGGACCGGGGCCTCGGGCAGGTCGGCAGCCTCGGGTCCGGCAACCACTTCCTGGAGGTCCAGGCGGTCGCCGAGATCTACGACGAGGGCGTCGCCGGGGCCTTCGGGCTCCGCCTCGACCAGCTGTGCGTGATGATCCACTGCGGTTCCCGCGGGCTCGGCCACCAGATCTGCACCGACCACGTGCGCAGCATGGACGAGAGCATGGCCGATTACGGCCTGACCGTCCCGGATCGCCAGTTGGCGTGCACGCCGGTCGATTCGCCAGCGGGTCGCGCTTACCTCGGCGCGATGGCCGCAGCGGCGAACTACGCCCGCGCGAACCGCCAGGTGCTCGGCGTCGCCGCCGGCGAGGTGCTGCGGAAGGTGACCGGCCGCGGGCTCGACCTCGTCTACGACATCTCGCACAATCTCGCCAAGATCGAGACGCACGAGGTGGAGGGTCAGCGACGAACGCTGTGCGTGCACCGCAAGGGAGCCACGCGCGCGCTGCCGCCCGGGCACCCGGAACTGCCGCCGGGCCTGCGGGAAGCCGGGCAGCCGGTGCTGATCCCCGGTTCGATGGGCACGGCGTCCTATGTGCTCACCGGCGTGCCGACCGGTGATGCGTTCTTCTCGACGTGCCACGGCGCCGGACGCACGCAGAGCCGGCACCAGGCGATCCGCACGACCGATCCCCGCCGCCTGCGCCGGGACCTGGAGCACGACGGCATCGTCGTCCGCGGCAGTTCCGCTCGCGGGCTCGCCGAGGAGGCGCCGACCGCCTACAAGGACGTCGACGCCGTTGTCGCCGTCGCCGAAGGAGCCGGGTTGTGCCGCCGCATCGCCAGGCTCGTGCCGCTGGGCGTGGTGAAGGGTTGACTTCTCTCCCGGTTGGTGCAGGGAGATTCAGTCCTCGCGGACTGGGTTTCCTGTTTCACAGCCAGCCGCGCCAGGCTCGGCCTGCTATGTCTTGCGCCAGCTCCGCAGGCATTCGCCCACTCCGTGGGCGGGCTCCCGATAGACCACCGGTACCCATGGTGTTGCTTGTGGTTCCAGCTTGGTGTGCTGGGGCGGCAAGGTTCGCTTGCCGGAACCGATCTTACAGTGGCCGTTGCGCAGCCGGACACGCGGGATCGTCTCCTCCCTGGCCTGACGGCCGGGGCATCCGCCGTATGGAGTCGAGATGAACGGGTTCCGCTTCCTGCCGCACACCGCCGACATCCGGTTCGAAGCGTGGAGTTCGACGCGCGAGGAATGCCTGGCAGCCGCGGCCCGCGCGTTGGTGGCCGCTTTCGCCGAGGTCGCGGTGGATGGGCCGGAAAGCACCAGAACCGTCGAATTCGACGGCACCGACGAGCAACTCCTGCTCGCGGTGCTCGACGAGATCATCTACCTGCTGGACGCGGAAGGCACGGTCCCGCTGGACATCCGCGTCCGGCCGCGCGCAACCGGCATCGCGCTGGAACTGGCCAACGTCGCGGTGGCACGCGCCGAGATCATCGGTGCCGCGCCCAAAGCCGTTTCGCTGAACGAACTTCAGATCGAGCACGACTCTCGCGGCTGGCACTGCGCCGCGACCATCGACGTGTGAGCCGCTCAGTTCTCCACGTCATCCAGGGCGTAGCGGAGATAGCGGGCGGCGGAGCGCTGCACGATGCCGCGCGCGTCGGTAGGAATCACCGTGTCCCACCAGGCCCCGTAGAGCGCGTCGAACGGTAGGGCTCCAGCAGCTGCGCGGCGCGGCGGACGACGCTGGGACGTTCCGGGATCAGGTTCGGGTAGCTGTACATGAAGGCCACGTGCGTGCGGTCCGGGATGACCTGCACGATGTCGCCGGTGAACAGCGCTCCCTCGCCGCTGTCCCAGTGCAGCACCGTGCCGCCGGCGAAGTGCACGCCGAGGTTGATCAGGGTTAGCCCGGGCGCGAGCTCGTTGCAGCGCGGCGTCCACCTTACGCGCCGTCCCGCCGCTCGACTCGGGAAAACCACCCGTCAGCGGCCCGTCAGCGAGCGATCAGCGCCGTTGCCGAAGCTCGTTCCCGTCAAGCACGAAAGCCGAGTTAGGAGCAACGATGCACAACAAGACCGTTCTCATCTCCAGGGCGCGAAGTCGCTCACCAGCTCGCGGTGGGCGGTCGACGTCCGGCCGACGAGGGTCTTCGCGATCCCCCGCAGCAGCGCGGCGCGCTCGCCGTCGCCGTTGAGCGCGGCGAGCCCAGCACCTCCAGCCGAACCCAGAATCCCGAACAGCACCCTGGAATTCTCGCGCACGCCGAACCACGGCAGCCACACAGGCGGCCATGGACCACGTAGGCGGTCCAGCCGCCCGCACAACCGTCTCTGACAGCTGGAAATCGCGCGCAGATCCGCGAAAGAAAATTCCACAGTGGATGCTCTGGCACGCGATTTCGCGACCGGCACGTTGGCCGCAGCGCGACACCCGAATACGTAGCGCAACCAAAGGGGCTACAGATAGTGTTGAGGACGAAAGCCCCCTGTTGACACCACCCTTTAACTCTATGGTTGCAAGTGCAACACCACGCAGAGCGATCGTGCACATTCCCGACCATCCCGGGCTGATGCTTTTCGGAACGACGCCGGCGTTGTTGGTTGCAAAAGCAACATCCGAAGGTCCAACGAAAGTTGTTGAACCCTTTTGAAAATGAGGGATCACGATGAAGATCAGCACGATTTTCAGCTCCCGCGGCGGCGGCTGGGGCGGCCGCGGCGGAGGCTGGGGCGGCCGCGGCGGAGGCTGGGGCGACCATGGCGGAGGCTGGGGCGGCTGGGGCCGCGGCGGCTGGGGCTGGGGCGGCTGGGGTTGGGGTGGCTGGGGCTGCTGATCGCGCCCTGACCCCACCAATCTTATCCAGCTAGCCCGGGCTTTCAGCCCATAAACCGGCTCTTGTCAACCGCAGAGCTCCCGCCTGCCCGCAGGCGGGAGTTCCCTTGCAAGACGGTGAAATCCGCAGAGCGGAGGTGCCGACCATGCAATCCGATACCGCTCGGACGGCTCTTGAATGGGAGCCCCCGAAGTTCGAGGAAGTCGACTGGGAGGCCCCGGACTTCGAAGAACTCGCGTGCGCGTCCGAAGTGACGATGTACGTCTCGCGGATGGAGGGCTAGCACCGAACACCAGCAGTGGCCCCTGCGTCGACGAGCAGACCACCGCGAGAAACCTGCTCCCCGATGCAGGTCCGCAGACCGAGCTGTCCGGACCGAGTGAACTGAGACGGCGATGAGCACAGCACTACAGCCATCGAGCCAGCCCAAATTGGCCTCGCACGTGCGCTTGGGCTTCGACCGGGCACGGAAGCAGTACATGTTGCAGGTGCCCGAATCTGCGACGGTGCTGAACCTGACCGGCGCGACCACCCTGCACCTGTGCGACGGACGGCGCACGGTCGCCGAGATCGTGGAGAAGCTGCGCGACCGCTACGACCACGTGGCCGACGACGACGTGGCGAACTTCCTCGCCCGCCTCGTCGCCAAGCGGTGGGTGGAACTCGACGGTGACTGACCGGTCCGGGCTGCGGGCCCAGGCGCGTGCCCGCTGCCCGTGCTGCCCCAACCCGCTCAACCCGGCCTCCTGAACAACAGGTCCTGCCCTCACACCGTCGGGAAGCTGCGGGAGGACATCTGTGCCAGCGGCAGAACCGGGCCGGATCACGGTGCGCGAGTTGCTCGCGCGGCCCGTCTACCGGAGGTGGTGGGCCGCTGCGGTGATCTCGCGCGCTGGGGACATCCTGGCCGGGGTGACGCTGCTCCTGCTGGTCCTGGACCGCACGGGCTCGGGTCTGGGTGTGGCCGGAGTGGTGATCGCCGACGTCGTGCCCGTGCTGCTGTTCGCTCCCGTGGCCGGCGTCGTGGTCGATCGCCTGCCTCGACGCCGCATCATGATCGCAGCCGACCTCGTCCGCATGGCCCTCGCCGCTTTGCTGCCTCTGGTCGGTACCCACCTGGGAGCGGTCTATGCGATCGCGTTCGCGCTCTCGGCTGCCGCGGTGTTCTTCAACCCCGCAGCCAACAGCCTGCTACCTGCACTGGTCGGCGAACGCGAACTCGTCGCCGCCAATTCCGGCATCTGGACCACCGCGATCGTCGCCCAAATCGCGCTCGCACCGCTGGCCGGCGCGCTCGCCGCCGTCGCCGGTTACGCCGCCGCGTTCTGGCTCAACGCCGCATCGTTCGCCATCAGCGCCATGCTGCTCACCGGCTTGGCGGTTCCCGGTCATCGCGCCGCGACCTCGCAGGGTTGGGCGCGCGACGCCCTCGACGGCGTGCGACTGCTCGTCGCCGACCGGCTGCTGCGCTCACTGGCCACGGCACAGTTGCTTGCCGCGTTGTCGGCCGGAGCCACCAGCGCTTTACTCGTCGTCCTCGTCCGGGAACGGCTCGGTCTGGGCCCGCAGGGTTTCGGCTGGCTCTTGGCCACCATCGCCGTCGGCGCCCTCGCCGGCCCCGCCCTGCTGACCCGGATCGTGCGCGGCCCGGTCCGGCCGGGCATCGTCTTCGGTGCATACGGCGTTCGCGGCTTGGTCGACGTGCTGCTGGCCCTGACGACGTGGCCCCTGTTGGCGGCTGCGGCGCTGCTGTTCTACGGCCTGAGCACCTCGACCGGCACCATAACCTTCACCAGCCTGGTGCAAACCCACACCGGCGAGGCAGCGCGAGGTCGCGTCTTCGCCGGATTCGACGCGCTGTTCCAGACCGGCAGGTTGGTCAGCCTCCTCCTGGGCGGCGTGCTCGCCGACTGGCTCGGCATCACCGCCGTCTACTTCCTCGGGGCCGCGCTGCTGCTCACGGCAGCAGCGAGCGGGTTCGGCCCCAGACGGTCCGCGCAGTCGACTTGATCCCACGCCGGCGTCTCGCCATCCAGCGCGCAAGAGGCCTTTCTGCAATCAAAATTGCGATGTACATTGTCGCAATCGCGCTTGCAGGGCGCTCCGCCTCGTATCCGGGAGAGGGTTCGTGTCCACAGCACACAACGACGAGATCTTCGGCAACGCCGACGCCCAGTGGCTGGGTGACGTCTTGCCCGGCGTGCCGCTCTCCAAGGCGCAGTCGCGCGTGGTCGACGTGATCGCCCGCAATCCGCAACTTGCGTCCTACGCGGACATCGCCGAGATCGCGCAGCGGGCCGACGTCAACAACTCCACCGTGGTCCGCGCCGCCCAGACGCTGGGCTACCGGGGCTGGCCGGACCTGCAGCGCGAGCTGCGCGCCCGCTACCTGGTGCTGATCTCCTCCGAGGACACGCTCGTCGAGCACGGCGAGCACCGGAGCCCGCTGCACGACGCCCTGACGCACGACATCGACAACCTGCGCCAGGCGCTGGACACCAACACCGCCGCCGACGCGGAGGCCGCCATCGCGGCACTGGCCGCGGCCAGGTCGATCCTCGTGGTCGGCGTCGGCTCCTTCGCCGGCCCGGCCAGCGTCATGGCCCACCTCGGTTCCACCATGGGCTACCCGATCTTCCTGGAGAACCGGGCCGGGGTGCACCTGGCCACCGCCATCAACAGCCTGGGACCGGGCGACGTCCTGGTGGTCATCAACATGTGGCGATCCATGAAGCAGCTCATCGCCACCACCGAGGCAGCCCGCGCCGCAGGCGCGACGATCATCGCGATCACCGACATGCGCCGAGGCCGGCTGGCCACCACCGTGGCCGACCACCTGCTGATCGTGCCGTCGGAAGGCATTTCCTTCTTCCAGTCCGTCACCGCGGCCACCTCGGTCGTCTACGGGCTGCTCGCCGGGATGCAAGCGGCCCAGCCGGAACGCAGCCGCGCCGCCATCCGCCGCACCCAGCAGCTGTGGAAGGACCTGGACATCTACCTCGACTAGGGACGAATCGGAACGTCCCCACGAACAGGAGCTCTGATGGACAAGCAAATCGCCGTCGTCGGCCTGGGGTCGATGGGCGGTGCCATGGCCTCCGCCCTGCACCGGGCCGGCTGGCAGGTGTCCGGGTTCGACCCCTCCCCCGATGCGCGTTCCGCCGCAGGAAGTGGCGGCATCCGAACCGTGGACGACGTCGGCTTGCTGGCCGGAACGCCCTACGTCGTCCTCTCGCTGCCCTCGGCCCGCGTGGTCGAGGCGACGGTCCCCCAACTGCTGGAGAGCGCGGGCACCATCGCGATCGTCGACACGACGACGTCGGAGCCGGCCACCAGCGCCAAGCTCGCCGCCCTCGCCGCCGAAAGGGGCGCGGCCTTCGTGGACGCACCCGTCTCGGGCGGGCGAGACGGGGCCGCGACGGGCCGGTTGACCGCGTTCGTCGGGGCCACGCCAGACGCCCTCGACGCGGCTCGGCCCGTGCTGGAGGCCCTGACCGGCGGCCAGTACCAGCACCTCGGAGGCCCCGGCTCCGGCAACGTGGTCAAGCTGCTCAACAACGTCCTGGCCGCGGCCAATCTGGTATCCGTCGGTGAGGCCCTAGCCGTCGCGAAGGCCTACGGCGTGGATCCCGCCATCGCCGCGGCGGGGATCAGCGGAGCTTCCGGCGCCAGCTTGGTCTCCGCCGCGATGTACCCGGACTGGGTGCTCTCCGGCACCCACGACTCCGGTTTCTCCCTCGGGCTGATGGCCCGGGACGCCGCCCTGGCCATCGAGATCGCCGGCCAGCGCGGCGAGCAGCCAGGCCTGCTGGCCGCCGCGAGCCAGCGCTGGCAGGACGCCCTCGCCCGACTCGGCCCCAGCGCCGACTTCACCGAGATCGCGCGAACCGTCGCCCCCTCCCTCACCCGCGAAGGATCCCCCAAATCATGAGCACCATCCCGGCCACTTCTTCGGCCGCATCTGCACGCCAGGCCTTGGACGCCGCCTTCCCGCAAGGTCTTGGAGCCTTCATCGACGGCGCCATCGTCACCGGCGGCGGCGAGCGCATCACCCTCACCTCCGCCGCCACCGGCGAGGACTACGCCGACTTCAACGATCCCGGCCGGGAGGGCGCCGACGCCATCCTGACCAGCGCGGTCCACGGGGCCGCGAAGTGGGCCGCGACGGACGCCTTCGAACGGGCGGCGATCCTGCGCAAGGTCTCCGGCACCATCTCCGAGCACGCCGAGGAACTGGCCGTGCTGGAGTCCGCCACCACCGGAAAGCCGCTCCGGGACACCCGAAGCGAGGCGGCCAAGGTCGCCGAAATGTTCGGCTACTACGCGGGGTGGGCCGACAAGCTGATGGGCCGGACGATCCCCGTCCCCGGCAACTGGCACACCTACACCGAACGCATCCCCTGGGGCGTCGTCGTGGCCATCACGCCGTGGAACGCGCCGCTGTTCACGGCCGGTTGGAATTCGGCCGCCCCGCTGGCCGCCGGCAACGCCGTCGTCGTCAAACCCAGCGAGTTCACCCCGGCCTCCACCGTCAGGCTGGCCCAGCTGGCGCACCAGGCCGGTCTGCCGGAAGGCGTCTTCAACGTCGCCGTCGGCCTCGGGGGCACCGTCGGCGCCGCGCTCACCAGCGACCCGCGCGTCGGGAAGGTCTCGTTCGTCGGCTCGGTGGCCACCGGCCGCCGGGTGGCGGTATCGGCGGCCCAGGCCGGTATTCCGGCCGTCCTCGAACTCGGCGGCAAGAGCGCCAACATCGTCTTCGCCGACGCGGACCTGGACCGCGCGGCCGACGGTGCCATCGCGGCCGTGTTCTCCGGTGCCGGGCAGTCCTGCGTGGCCGGTTCGCGGCTGCTGGTGCAGCGCAGCGTCCACGCCGAGTTCGTCGAACGCGTTGCGGAGCGGGCGGCGCGATTGCGTCTCGGCGATCCGCTCGACCCCGACACCGAGGTCGGCCCGATCATCACCGCACCGCAGTTCGCCACCGTGACCTCCCTGATCGAGGCGGGGCTGCAGGACGGCGGCCGCCGGGTCACCGGCGCGGAGCTGCCCGCCGCGCTGACCGGCACCGCGCTGGCGGCCGGTCACTGGGTCGCGCCTACCCTGCTCGACGGGGTCACACCCGCCAACCGGTTGGAGACCAGCGAGGTGTTCGGTCCCGTTGTCGGCGCCGACGCATTCGACACCGAGGCGGAAGCGATCGACCGGGCCAACGGCACGAACTTCGGCCTGGCGGGCGCGGTGTGGACCGGCGACGTGTCCCGCGCCCACCACGTGGCACGCTCGGTCAAGGTCGGCACTTTCTGGATCAACTCCTACAAGACGATCCACGTCGCCGTCCCCTTCGGCGGCTTCGGCGACTCCGGCCACGGCCGCTCCTCCGGCCCGGGTGTGCTCGACGAGTACACCCAGACCAAGGCCGTCTGGGTGCCCACCCGCGCCGCAGGCGCACCGTTCCCAGCGCTGAGCTACTAGGCGGCGTGATGGGACCGAACCAGCAGAAAGACCGGTTCACCGCGGCGGCCCACCGCCGGAACCCCTCGCAGGAAGCAGCAGCCCGATGACCATTTCCACCGCCCCGGCCGAGGCCGGAACGAAGCAAACGCTGCCGATCGCCGCCCTGGCGCTGGTCATCGCGCTGGTCGTCCAGTTCGTCGGCCAAGTCAAGATCGATCTGGGCATTGGGTCCATCATCATCTTCCCGATGGTGTGGGGGCTGGTCCTCGGCCTGCTGGTGTCGGTGCAACGGTTCAAGCCGCTCGGCCTGGACCTGCAGAAGGCGGCCTCGGCCTTAGTCGGCGTGGCGGTGATGCTGCTGGTGGCCCGGCTCGCCTTCAACATCGGCCCGAGCCTGCCGACCCTGGTCAAAGCGGGGCCCGCCCTGCTGCTGCAGGAGGTCGGCCATCTGCTCGGGACGATCGCCCTCGCCCTGCCGCTGGCCGTGCTGCTGCGCATGGGCAAGGCCACGGTCGGCGCCACGTTCTCCCTCGACCGCGAGCCGTCGTTCGCGATGGTCTCGGAGAAGTACGGGCCGGACTCGGACCAGTACCGCGGCGTGCTGGCGATGTACGTATTCGGCACGCTCTTCGGCGCGGTGTTCATCACGCTCCTGACGTCCCTCGTGGCCAACTGGCGGATCTTCGATCCGCTGGCGCTGGCCATGGGCGCGGGAGTCGGGTCCGGCTCGATGATGGCGGCGTCCACGGCGAGCATCGTGGACGCGTATCCGGCCGGTGAAGAGGCCATCCTGGGCATGGCCGCCGTGTCGAACCTGATCACCACGATCCTGGGCGTGTACGTCGGGATCTACATCGCGCTGCCGCTGGCCGACCGGTTCTACCGGCTGCTCACGGGACGCCGGGACACCGCCGCTGCGGGATCGGGCGCGCCAGCGGCTTCCGCCGGTGCCGGGTCGGACGAGGTCGCGGACAACCGCGCGTTCCGGGAGCAGGTCGCCGCGGTCTCCACCCAGGTCACGCTGCCGCTGTGGCGGTCGCTCGGGGTGCTGACGGTGCTGGGCATCGGCACCGCCTCGATCGCGGCCGGTGCCTTGAGCTGGAAGGTCGTCGGCGGTTACGCGGTGCTCCTGGCCCTGGTCCTGGTCGGGCTCCTCCTGGCGAAGGTGTCCCGGAAGATCTCGGCGATCGTTTGGATCACCACGGTGGGCGCCTACATCTCGAGCCCCTGGTTCCCCGGCGCAGAGGTGCTGAACCCGCTGGTGAAGTCGGTGGACTTCCTCTCGATCGCCACCATCATGCTGACCCTGGCGGGGCTGTCGCTGGGCAAGGACATCCCGCTGCTGCGGCGGATCGGCTGGAAGATCATCCCGGTCGGCCTGCTCGCGATCACGGCGTCGTTCCTCCTGTCGACCGTGATCGCCGAGTTCGCCCTCGGCCTTTGGGGCTGAGCAATCCCAGTAGTCTGAACGCAGCGCGGTGGCACAGAACAGCAGGTCACCGGGTTGCGTGGCTGCGAGGATGAGGCAGTGCGGGAGAACGATCCGTTGATGGCGGGGCTGGTCCCCGAGCCGGACCGGCACGTCCGGATGTTGCTGGAGTCCGGCCGCCCGAACGCCGCCGGCCTCGCCTTCAGGCGGCTGGTCGCCGACGGGGCCAACCACGTCGATGACCGGTGGGACTCCAGCGTCGTGCTCGTGCACCGGGCCTACCTGGCGTGGCGGCTGGATCGGATTCCGCTCGCCCTCGACCTCGTCGCCGAGGGGTATGGACGTCGACAACTTCAAGAAGATCAACGACGCCGCGGGCCACACCGCAGGCGACGCCGTCTTGCAGGAGGTGGCCCTGCTGCTGCGGCGCGAGTGCCGCTCCGACGACCTCGTCTGCCGATGGGCGGGCGACGAGTTCCTGGTACTGCTCGCCGACCGGGAACAGGCTCCTGGCCCCGGCGGCCCGGAGCTGGCCGAGCGCATCCGCGCCGCTGTGGAGACCCACGACTGGACGCCGCAGGTGGGCCCGAGAACCCGACCGCCGACCATCAGCGTCGGCGTGGCCATCGGCCCCACCCAATTCGACCCCCTATTCGCCGCCGCCGACCGAGCCCTCTACCGGGCGAAGCACGCCGGCCGCAACCGGGTCGAGGTCGAAAGCAACCAGGCTTTTCCTCCAGCACAGACCTGACCGCACGTTCATGAGGGGATCCGGCAGCAGTGTCTCGACACCAAGCTCTTCACCCGCGTTCACCAATGCTTGCCGAGCGGTTCGTTGCTCTTCGTGCCCCTTGCCGGTTGTGTGGTGGGTGAACGGCTGCCTCCCGGTCGGTGGTGGCAGAGCTTCCGACTAGGCGGATTCGAGGTTTCTGCTGCGATGGTCGCCAGCGACGTGTCCAAGTCGAATCCCCAACCGCTGCTGGCCGGGCGCAGGCCACTGGCCCCGCACCTGTCGGTCTACGCGTTCATCCTCGTGCCGTTCCTGGCCTTGATCGCGGCTGTGCCGCTGGTGTGGGGGTGGGGCTTGCGCTGGTGGGATGCGCTGCTCGCCGCCGGCTGGTACGTGTTCACCATTCTCGGCGTGACGGTCGGCTACCACCGCTACTTCACGCACGGCGCGTTCCGCGCCAAGCGCTCGATGCGCATCGCACTCGCGGTCGCGGGCAGCATGGCGGTCCAGGGACCGATCCTGCACTGGGTCGCAGATCATCGCAGGCACCACGCGTTCGCCGACCGGGAGGGCGATCCGCACTCGCCGTGGGCGTTTGGCACGTCCCCCGTCGCGTTGGCGCGGGGGTTCTGGCACGCGCACATGGGCTGGATCTTCGACCGGGATCTGACGAATCAGCAGCGGTTCGCGCCCGATCTGCTGGCCGACCCCGACATCCGGCTGGTGCATCGGTTGTTCGGGCCGCTGACCGTGGCCACGTTCGCGCTGCCCGCGTTGTGCGGCGGCTTGATCACCGGCACCTGGTGGGGTGCCGCGACGTCCTTCTTCTGGGCCGGGTTGGTCCGCGTCGCCTTCCTGCACCACGTGACCTGGTCGGTGAACTCGATCTGCCACATGTTCGGGGAGCGCCCGTTCCGCAGCCGCGACAAGGCGGCCAACTTCTGGCCGCTCGCCCTGCTGAGCATGGGCGAGTCGTGGCACAACCTGCACCACGCCGACCCGACCTGCGCTCGGCATGGCGTCCGGCCTGGCCAGATCGACATCTCCGCGCGGCTGATCCGGATCTTCGAGAAGCTCGGTTGGGTCACCCACGTCCGTTGGCCAACGGCCCGGCGCCTCGCCCGGTTGTCCGTCGACGACTGAGACAACGTCCAGGACCGCCGGAGTCCTGCGCACGAGAGTCGGTCAGCGAAATCGGGTACTTCAGCGTTACCGCGCCTTCCTGCGCCACCGGGCAGCGAAGCCTCCGAACAGGGCTTCCCCGCTCCGCAGCCGCTGGAGTCGCCACTCAGCCGAGGAGGCATTTCCCATGCCCGAACACGAACATCCCCTGGAAGCGCTGCACCGCGGGCGGGATGCTGTGGCGGAGTCCGTGAGCCTGCAGGCCAGGACCCCGCAGCCGTCCTTGAACGAACTCCACGCCTTCGGCTCGGCAATCGTGGGCACGCTCGCCGAGCTCAGCCAACTGAGCTCCGTGCTGGCCGAACAGGTTGGGCGCTTCGACGAACAGGATGTGGAGCGGGCCAAGACCAGCAATCACCCCGGTGACAAGCTGAGGCTCGCCGGAACCCACCTGGCCACGCTCAGCGCCGAGTTGGCCGTGGCAGTCACGGACGCCACCCGGTACTGGACCGCGATTGAAAGCGTGCACCTGCACACCTCGGGCGACCTCAGACCACGACGCCAACCCGAGGCGCAGTGATCGAAGCACCGCGACGCCGGGCCCGCCAGCTCCCCTTCATTTCCGGGGACGGGACACCAAGAGCCCGGCGACGATCCCGACGACCAGCATCACGGCCAGCGCCGTCCACATCGGCATCGTGACCAACGGCACGAAGATCCTGATCTCGACAGCTTGCCGGTTCTCGAGCACGAGCACCACTGCCGCCACGACAAGCACCAAGCTCGTGATGGCGCGGGGGGACGCCCAATGATGCGTCCTGTCCGGTGAATGCTGGCTCCTCTGACTGCTCATGGCGAACTCCTGCTGCTACGCGGGTGCTGGACCCGCCTGCGCTGCGGCTGCCGCTGCTGCATGCGGCCGTACTCTAACTGCTCGGACAGCGGCGACAACCCCGTACACCACCAGCCAGATGCCGAGGATGTAGGTCAGGGTCACCAGCCCGAGGCCGGGGTAGGCCAGCAAGGCGATACCGGCGAGCACGCTAAGCAGCCCGGACGCGATCGCCCATCCCCGCGCCGGAACGCCCGCAGCGACGATGGCGTGCAAGGTTTCGACAACACCGCTGATCGTCCAGAACAGACCCAGCGCAAGCGGGAACAGCGCGACGGAGGCAACAGGCGACCTCAGCACCACCACACCAGCGATGATCGCCAGCACGGCAAGCAGAACCAGGGCGAAGCGGTTCTCCTGGTGCGCGCTCACGGCCTTGACGAACCAGAAGATCCCGCCGACCAACAACTGCACTCCGACAATGATCGCCAAAGCCACGACCGCCGGCCCTGGCCACACCAGCACTAGAATTCCGGCGATCGCGGTCAGGACCCCGAAGGTCAGCAGCCAACCCCAGGACTGCCCGAGCCGGGCCAGCGGTTCAGCGGCAGTCGTAGCGGGCTGCGCATGGGCGTTCGGCATGACCACCTCACAAGAGGCTCGTCGGGTTCGGCCTCCTCAGATTGCGCGGCCCCACGGTGCCTCCCCAGGGTCCAACGGCCTCAGCCTTCGGCCCGGCCGCCGGGCCTTCCGGACGGGACATCGCCGCTAACATGACCGGGACAGCACCCGAGCCGTCTCGGTCCGCAGCTCATCGACCTGGTACGAGCTGGGGAAATCCAACCAGGGAATGTTCATGTGCCGCAGCATCAAGACGCTCCGCCCGCCCTACGCCGATGACGTCACCGACGGTGACATCCGGGCGGCCGCATTGCAGTACGTCCGCAAGATCTCGGGGTTCCGCGCGCCCGCCGCGCACAACGCGGCCGCTTTCGAGCAGGCGGTGGACGAGATCGAGAAGGCCACGGCCACCCTACTGGCGTCGCTGGAGGTCCGCGGCTCTCGGTAACTTCGCCGCATGAGCACCGTCTTCACGAGCGTCCCGCGGTTCAGAAAGCCAGGGCCATGACCTGGATCGGGATCATCGCGATGATCGAGGCGGCCGAGACCGTCAGCGTTACCGACTTCAGGGTCCCTCGAGTCGTTTGCGGCAGCAGGGTTTGCAGCAGCCAGAACGTGTTGCTGGTGGCGTGGATGACGAACAGCGAACCCGCGCCCGCCGCCAGGGCGACGAAGACCGGGTCTATGCCCAGCAGCGGCATGACTGGGCCCAGCACCCCGGCGGCGGTGATCGAGGCGAGTGTCACCGAGCCGATCGCGATGTGCAGCACCGCGGCCACCAACCACACCAGCAGCAGCGGGACGACCGTGCTGGTGGAGAAGTAGCCCTTCAGCAGTTCACCCAGGCCCACGTCCTTGACCGTCTGCGCCAGCGAGCCGCCGACACCCGTGAGGATGAGGATTTGGCCGCTCTCGTGGAAACCGCGCTTGAACGCCGCCGCGGTCTGCTCGGCCGGGAGCTTCCAACGCGCGAGGACCACCGCCCCGACCAGGCCGATGAGCAGGGCGATCACCGGGTCGCCGAGGAAGTCGACCCACGGCGAGGAGAACCCGGCCATCTCCGCGATGGCACCGAAGGCGATCAGTGCCAGCGCGAGCAGCAGCGGAGCCAGCAGCAGGGGCAGCGGCGGCAGCTCGCGCGACCGCTCCTCCTCGGCGACCTCCGCGACCGGCAAGTCCTCGGTCTCGTCCAGCTTCGGGTTCCACAAGCCGCGCTTGGCCAGCGCCGTGAACAGCGCCAGCGTGGCGACGATGGTGAAGACCGCCGTGACGAGGCCGAAGATGAACATCTTGCCGAACGACAGGTTCAGCACCCCGGCCAGGGCGACCGCCCCGACACCGGGCAGCACGAACACCAGGCCGACCTCGATGCCCAGCGCCATCGCCGCGCACATCCGCGCCGCGCCGTACGGGCCGATCTGCCGGGACAGCCGGCCGGCCAGCGGCGCGGTGATCACCAGCAGCACGTCCGCGAAGATCGACTGCAGGACGGTGCCGACGGTGGCGCCGAAGGTGTAGGGCAGGGACCGCGGGCCGAAGGTCCGCACGAGCAGGTCGACGAGCTTCTCGATCGCGCCGAGGGAGGCCATCAGCGAGCCGAGCAGCACGCCGAACGCGATCAGCAGGCCGACCTCGGTCATCAGGTCGCCGAAGCCGGTGGTGATGGACTTGATGGTCTGCTCGGGGCCCAGTCTCGAGACCAGCCCCAGGTAGATCGCGCCGAGGACGAGCGCGATGGCCGGGCTGATCTTGGCCCGGAGGATGAGCACGACGACGCCGACGATGGTGATCGCGGCGTTGGCGAAGACAACGATGTCCGACATCTTTCGAGTCCGATTCCGTCGGGGCCGACACGAGCCGACTCCTGGAGGTCAGCGGCGAGCAGCGTACCGCCGCAGCATCCGTCGCTTCGCCGCCACGCTCGGCGGCTGCGACGCCCGGTGCTGGAGGAACTGAACTGCCCTCGACAGCTAGGCGCGCCTACTTCAGGTGGACGGGCAGGGATTCCAGCCCGTAGACGATCGAAGCCTTCCGGAAGGCCAGCTCCTCGGGGGCAATCGCCAGGCGCATGTCCGGGAAACGCCGCACCAGGGCGGGATAGGCCTCGCGGAGCTCCAACCGGCCGAGCTCCGCGCCAACGCAGCGGTGGATGCCGTAGCCGAAGGCCAGGTGCGAGGTGGCAGGACGCGTGGGATCGAGCCGCTCGAGGTCCGACCCGAGCTCGTCATCCCGGTTCGCGCCGGCCAGCGAGCACACCACGACGTCGCCTCGCGAGATCTTCACCCCGCCGATCTCCACGTCCTCTCGTGCGAAGCGCGGGAAAGCGACCTGGACGACGGTGAGGTGGCGCAGCAGTTCCTCGACGAAACCGGCGACGGCGGCATCGTCATGGACCATCGCCAAATGGTCCGGGTTCTGCAGCATGACCAGAGCTCCCAGCGAGAGCATGCTGGCCGTGGTCTCGAACCCGCCGGTGAGCACCCCGTCCGCGAGCTCCGCCAGCTCACGATCGGTGACGTCCTCGCCGTGCTCCTTGATGAGGGCGCCCAGCAGGCCGTCGCCCGGGCTCTCGCGCTGTTCCTTGACGACCCGGTGCAGGTACTCCAACGACTGCGACATCGCGCCGAGCGACGCGGCGACGCCGTCGAACAGGTCGAACCGCGCCACGCTCAGCTGCTGGAACTCCGCGCGGTCCACGTGCGGCACACCGAGCAGTTCGCAGATCACCAGCGACGGGATGGGCATCGCGAACTCCCGCACCAGGTCGACCGGCCCGTCCGCCGCTGCCATCGAGTCCAGCCGCTCGCCGACGATCGCCTGGATCTCCGGCCGCAACCGCTCCAACCGCCGCATCGTGAACTCCGGCGTCAGCATGCGGCGTAACCGGGTGTGGTCCGGCGGATCAGTGAAGCCGAGGCCACCGGGGTTGTCCTCCGCCTGGACGCCCGCGTTGCCGACGAGGTGCTTGAAGTCGTTGCTGAACGTGCCGGCGTCCCCGAGCACCGCCTTGGCCTCCCGATAGCCGGTGACCAGCCAGACGTTCAGCCCAAACGGCACCGGGAGCTTGGCGACCGGCTCCTGCTGGCGCTTGACGCCGAGTTCCGGCACCGGGTCCAGGCCGGTCCGGCGCAACGGCATCAACGCCGCGTCCGGCAACAACGCCAGCGCCCCGGTCCCTTTCCCGCGCAGGCGCGTGAGATACCGACGCACGAACCAGGACGAGATCCGAGATCGAAGACTTCCCACCGAGCTAACCCCTCGTACGGCATGTTCCGCCAACAAGACTTCGATTCATCCAAGCGGATGCGGATCTCCGGGATTCACTCGGCCCATGCCTGCGCCACCAGGCACGAGCCGCGACACGACCGTCCACATCAGACGGCGGCATCGGGATCGCGGTCCCGCGGCGGCTGGCTGGCCGGCGAATCGGACCGTCCTGTCGGTGGTATCCGATACTGTGCCCTTCGACACCCCATCTGCCGGTCGGCGCAGTCCGGGGCGTCCCGAAGCAGCAGCACAGGAAGCCGAAAGGGCGTAGTCATGGCCACCACCACGGTCACCGACGATTTCGTCGCGAAGGCCGACCCGTACCGGCGGGAACTGCTGGCGCACTGCTACCGGATGCTCGGCTCGCTGCACGACGCCGAGGACCTCGTGCAGGAGACCTACCTGCGCGCCTGGCGGGGCTACGACCGGTTCGAGGGCCGGTCGTCGCTGCGCACCTGGCTCTACCGGATCGCCACCACCACTTGCTTGACGGCGCTGGAGAACCGGAAGCGCCGACCGCTGCCGACCGGCCTGGGCGGTCCCAGCGACCCGTCCCGCGACAAGCTGGTTGAGCTGCCCGAGGTGCCGTGGCTGGAGCCCATACCGGACACCATGATCACCGACGACCACACGGACCCGGCGGCGATCGTCAGCACGCGGGAGAGCACCCGGTTGGCCTTCATCGCCGCCCTGCAGCACCTGCCCGCCCGGCAGCGGGCGGTGCTGATCCTCCGCGACGTGCTGAAATGGAAGGCCGCCGAAGTGGCGGAAGCGCTCGGCACCAGCACCGCTGCGGTCAACAGCTCCCTGCAACGCGCCCGGGCGCAGCTGGACCAGGTCAAGCCGTCCGAGGACGACACCCGCGAGCCGCTGACCGCCGAACAGCAGCAGATGCTGGAGCGCTACGTGGCGGCGTTCGAAGCCAAGGACATCTCCCGCATCGTGCAGTTGTTCACCGAGGACGCGATCTGGGAGATGCCGCCCTTCACCAACTGGGTGCGCGGCGCCGAGCAGATCGGCGTGCTGGTCGACCTCAAGTGCCCGGCCGGCCCGGACGACATGCGGCTGCTGCCGGCCCGGGCGAACGGCCAGGTCGCCTTCGGCGTCTACATGCGCCAGCCCGACGGCGTGTTCCGGCCGTTCCACCTGCAGGTGCTCGAATTCGACCGCGCGAAGGTCAAGCACGCCGTCACGTTCTTCGACGTCAGCCTGTTCCCCTCCTTCGGGCTGCCCGACACCTACCCGCAGTGAGCCGGATTCAGCGCAACGGATGCGCGGCGAGGAACCGCAGTACTACCCCGGACGCCTCGGCCTGCTTCTCCTCGAAGTACGCGTGGCGGGCTCCGTCGAGGTAGTGCACCTCAGCTCCGGGGATGCGCTCGGCGAGGATCGCCGCGTTCCGCGCCGGGCTGAAGATGTCGTCCGTGCCGTGCAGCACCAGCGTCGGCGCCGTCACGCGGTTCAGCTCCGCCCAGCTGTCGTGGCCGTTGCTGGCCCGCAGGTGCCCGCGCCGGGCGTGGTTGGGCATCCGGCCGCCGAGCACCACGTACGGGCCGGGATGGGTCCGCACCCATCCCGGCGTGTACATCAGGTCGATCAAGGCTTGGCGCGCCGCCTCGACCGACGGTTGCGCCAGGGATCGGGTGACCGCGGCATCCGGGTGGAGTCCGCGGGTGCCGCCGACCGAGGTGCAGCCCAGGACCAGCGCCCCGAGCCGGTCCGGGTGGTCGATGGCCACCCATTGCGCGACCTTGCCGCCCATCGAGGTGCCGTAGACGTGGGCCCGCGCGATGCCTAGTTCGTCGAGAACGCTGATCACATCGCCGGCGAAGCGGCGGACGTTGTACTCCGCGTCCTCGGGCTTGTCGCTCTCGCCGGTGCCGAGGTAGTCCAGCACGAACGTCTGGTGGTCGCCCTCGAAGTCGGCGTGGACGTTGTCCCACCAGTGGTGGGTGTTCGCCTGCCCGCTCAACAGCACCAGCGGTTCGCCGAAACCCCGCACCTGGTAATAGATCTCGGCTTGGTCAGCAGTCTTCGCGAACGGCACGCCGACATCCTACGACCGCCGACGCGGCACCAGCCCGGAAGTCGCCGAGCTCACAGACGTTCGTCCACAAAGGACTCCGTCCACCGGCAGGTGCGCTGTCGCACGCGGGGCTACAGTGGCGGCGGAGACGTATGGGCGCCTGGTGGCCCCCTCGGCCTTCAAAGCCGATGGCACCGAGCACCTCGGTGCGGCGGGTTCGATTCCCGTCCGTCTCCGCCTGTGGAGCCGGCTCCGACGTGCTGCAATGGGGGCATGACCGGGTCCAAACCGATTCGCCTCACCCAGTACGCGCACGGCGGCGGCTGCGCCTGCAAGATCCCGCCCGGCGAGCTGGAGTCGATCGTCAGCGCCCTGGCGCCCGCCGTCGAACGGCCGAACTCGGAGCTGATCGTCGGCCTGGAGACCGGTGACGACGCGGCCGTGGTGCGCGCCGACGGCGGACCCGCGATCGTGGCCACCACGGACTTCTTCACACCTGTCGTCGACGATCCCTACGACTGGGGCCGCATCGCCGCCGCCAACGCCCTGTCCGATGTGTACGCGATGGGCGGCACTCCGATCCTCGCGGTCAACCTCCTGGGCTGGCCGCGCGATGTGCTGCCGTTCGAGCTGGCCGCCGAGGTGCTGCGCGGCGGCTCCGATACCGCCGGGGCGGCGGGCTGCCACATCGGCGGTGGGCACAGCGTCGACGACCCCGAACCGAAGTACGGCCTGGCGGCCACCGGCCTCGTCGACCCCGATCGATTGCTGCGCAACGACACCGCGCGGCCGGGCCTGCCGCTGTCGCTGACGAAACCGCTGGGCCTCGGCGTACTCAACACCCGGCACAAGCGCACCGGGGAACGCTTCGAGCAGGCAATCGAGGCGATGACGACGCTCAACCGCGACGCCGCGGTCGCTGCGGCGCGGGCCGGGGTGGTGTGCGCGACCGACGTCACCGGGTTCGGTCTGCTGGGTCACCTGTTCAAGACCATGCGCGCGTCCGGGACCGCCGCCGAAATCGACGTCGCCGCCGTGCCGTATCTCGACGGCGCGCGGGACGCGGTGCGGGCCGGGTTCGTCAGCGGCGGCACCCGCCGGAACCTCGACTGGGTCCTCCCTCACCTCGATCCCGGTTCGACGTCGGGAGAAGACCTGCTGTTGCTCGCCGACGCCCAAACCTCGGGCGGTCTGCTCGTGGTCGGCGAGATCCCGGGCGCGCCGGTGATCGGCCGGGTGCTGCCCGCCGGTACCGCGACGATCTCGCTGCGCTGAGCATTTCCCGTCCACATCGTGGGCAGCCGGGGCGATCCGTTGACGCTTCCCCACACCGCTTCTAGCGTTCATGTCATGGCGCAGTCGGTGCAGTTGGTCACCAGGGACCATGTCGACCTCCTCCGGATCACCTCCGCCGTCTGTCCGCGGCACTGAGCTCCCGCAGCCCCGCACATCATCCCGGCCTCATTCGCCGGTCACCGTTCGCCGCCGGTTCCCGGCGTCGCTTCGCGAACGCTCCCCAAGCTGACGATCCACTGTGGATTCGTCGTCGCGCGGCAGGAAGGACCTGCAGATGGCACCACGACCGAACCTGCACCTCGCGGTGGCGCTGGACGGCGCTGGCTGGCATTCCGCCGCGTGGCGGGATGAATCGGCCCGCGCTGCCGAGCTCTTCACCGCCGGGTACTGGGTCGACGTCGTGCGGGAAGCCGAGCACGGCCTGCTCGACTTCGTCACGATCGAGGACTCGCTCGGCCCGCAGTCGACCCTCGTCGACGGCTCGGACGACCGGACCGACCAGGTGCGCGGGCGGCTCGACGCGGGCCTGATCGCCTCTCGCGTCGCGCCCCGCACCACGCACATCGGCCTCGTGCCCAGCGCCGTCGTCACGCACACCGAGCCGTTCCACATCTCCAAGGCGGTCGCCAGCCTGGACTACATCAGCGCCGGCCGCGCGGGTTGGCAGGTGCAGGTTTCGGACCGACGCACCGAGGCCGCGCACTTCGGCCGGCGCGAGGTCGACCCCGCGGAGCTCTTCGACGAGGCCGCCGACTACGTCGAGGTGGTCCGCCGGCTGTGGGACAGCTGGGAGGACGACGCGGAGATCCGCGACGTCGCGACCGGCAGGTTCATCGACCGCGAAAAGCTGCACTACATCGACTTCGCCGGGAAGTGGTTCGACGTCAAGGGGCCGTCGATCACGCCACGTCCGCCGCAGGGCCAGCCGCTGGTGACGGCCCTGGCCTCGGAGGCCGCCGCGCACCGGTTCGCCGCCCGCGCCGCAGACGTCGTCTTTACCACCCCGCACGACGCGGAGCAGGCGCGGATCAACACCGACCGAATCCGCGCCGACCAACCGGCTTCCGGACCCGGCCCGCACGTGTTCGGCGATCTGGTCGTGTTCCTTGGCGAACGCGCGGCCGAGCGGAAGGACCGGCTAGACGAGCTCGACGGTGCGGTGTACACATCGGACGCTCCGGTGTTCACCGGCACCGCGTCCGAACTAGCCGATCGGCTGCTCTCCTGGGCCGAGGCGGGGCTTTCCGGATTCCGGTTGCGGCCCGGCGCGATCCCGCACGACCTCACCGCGATCACCCGCGGCCTGGTCCCGGAGCTGCAACGACGCGGAGCCTTCCGCACCGCCTACGAGGCCGGCACGCTGCGCGGGTTGTTCGGCCTGCACCGGCCCGCCGGCCGCTATGCCGCCACCGCCGGAGGACACCTGTGAGCAAGCAGATTCACCTGGCCGCGCACTTCCCGGGCGTAAACAACACAACGGTATGGAGCGATCCGGCTTCGCTGAGCCAGATCGAGTTCTCCTCGTTCACGCACCTAGCTCGCACCGCCGAGCGCGGGAAGTTCGATTTCCTGTTCCTCGCCGAGGGATTGCGGCTGCGCGAACACGCCGGGAAGATCTACGACCTGGACGTGGTGGGCCGCCCGGACACCTTCACGGTACTCGCCGGGCTGGCCGCCGTCACCGAGCACCTCGGGCTGGCGGGCACCATCAACTCGACGTTCAACGAGCCGTACGAGGTGGCCCGGCAGTTCGCCAGCCTCGACCACCTCTCCGGCGGCCGGGCGGCCTGGAACGTCGTCACGTCATGGGATGCGTTCACCGGCGAGAACTTCCGGCGCGGCGGCTTCCTGCCGGAGGACCAGCGCTACGAACGCGCCGAGCGGTTCCTGCGCACCGCGTGGGAGCTCTTCGACTCCTGGCGCGGCGACGAGATCGTCGCCGACAAGGAGTCCGGGGTCTTCCTGAAAGACCCGCGGGCCGGCTCCTTCGCGCTCCGCGACGCGCACTTCGACATCGCGGGCCGCTTCAACGTGCCCCGCAGCCCACAGGGCCGACCGGTGATCTTCCAGGCAGGGGATTCCGACGCGGGCCGCGAGTTCGCCGCCTCGGCCGCCGACGCGATCTTCACCGGCCACGGAACCCTGGAGGCGGGCAAGGAGTTCTACGCGGACGTCAAGGACAGGCTTGTCCGGCACGGCCGGTCCCGCGGCGAGCTCCTGGTGTTCCCGGCGACGACCGTGGTGCTCGGAGACACCGACGCGGAAGCCCACGAACGCGCCGCGCACATCCGTCACCAGCAGGTCAGCGGCCAGACCGCCATCCGGTTCCTGGAACAGCTCTGGAACACCGACCTCGGCGGCTTCGACCCCGACGGACCGCTGCCCGAGTTCGATCCGGTGGTCGGCGCCGATGCGATCACCAAGGGGCGGGCCAGCTCCCGGCGCCACCGCGACCCGATCACCATCGCCCGGCGGTGGCGCGAACTCGCCGAGGCCAAGCAGCTGTCCATCCGGGAGCTGATCATCGAGGTCACCGCCCGGCAGTCGTTCATCGGCACGCCGGAGACCGTGGCCGAGACGATGAACCGGTGCGTGCAGGAAGACGCCTCCGACGGCTTCATCCTCGTCCCGCACCTCACCCCGGGCGGCCTCGACGAGTTCGTCGACACCGTCGTCCCGCTGCTGCAGGAACGGGGCGTGTACCGCACCGAGTACCCGGGCGCGACGCTGCGCGAGAACCTCGGGCTGCCGCCGCTGGCAGACCCCCACCGCAGCACGAAGACCGCCTCATGACCAGGTCGGCTTGGAGGTCGCACTGATGCCCACCCCGCTGTCCGTCCTCGACCTGTCGCCCGTCCCGTCCGGGCAGACCTCGGCCGACGCCTTGCGCAACACCATCGACCTCGCGCAGCGCACCGAACACCTCGGCTACCGCCGCTACTGGGTGGCCGAACACCACCTCATGCGCGGCGTCGCCTCCTCGGCGCCGGCGGTGCTGATCGCGCTGATCGCGGGCGCGACCAGCCGGATCCGGGTGGGTTCGGCGGCGGTGCTGCTGGGGCACCACCCACCGCTGGTGGTCGCCGAGCAGTTCGGCACGATCGCCCAGCTGCACCCGGGCCGCGTCGATCTTGGGCTCGGGCGCTCCGGCCTGCTGCGCGGCCGGGAGCTGGTGCGCCGGTTCGCCGGTCCCGCCGACGGGCCGGCGCCCGAGGCCAAGGTGGTGGACGGGCTGCTGATCCCGCCCAAGCCGCGCGGGCTGGCCAGATCGGAGCGGTTCGTGGCGCGCATCGAGGAGCAGCAACGGCTGCTCAGCACCGGCGAGCCCGCGGAATCGCCGCTGGACTACCGAGCCCAGGTCGAGCAGATCCTACGGTTCGTCGACGGTGGATTCCGGTCCGCCAGCGGCGAACCGCTGCACGCGCTGCCGGTCGAAGGTGCCGATCTCGACGTCTGGGTCCTCGGGTCCAGCGCCGGGCAGAGCTCGGCCGCGGCGGGTTCGCTGGGCCTTCCGTTCGCGGCGAACTACCACGTCAGCCCATCAACGGTGCTGGAGGCGGTCGCCGCCTACCGGGACGACTTCACCGCATCCGCGAAGCTGGCCCGCCCGCACGTCGTGGTGTCGGCGGACGTGGTGGTGGCCGACACCGACGAGCAGGCCCGGGAGCTCGCCGCCCCGTACGGGCCGGTGCACAGCATCCGCGCCGGGGAAGGCGCGAACCCGTACCCCAGCCCGGCCGAAGCAGCTGAGTTCCCGTGGACAGTCCAGGCGCGGGAAATTGTCGCCGACCGGCTGGACACGCAGATCGTGGGCTCGCCGGAGACGGTGGTGCGCAAGCTTGTGAGTTTGCGCGATGCCACCGCCGCCGACGAGCTCGTGATAACCACAGCCACCCACGACCATGCCGACCGGGTCCGCTCCTACGAACTGCTCGCCAAGTCCTGGCTGGCGTCCTAACCTCGTCCGATGAACGGCATCGCGGTAGCGGTGATGGTCAGGAACTGCACGTTCGTGTTCAGCGGCAGGCCCGCCATGTAGAGCACGGCGTCGGCGACGTGCCGGGCGTCGAAGGTCGGTTCGGGGCGAACCGAGCCGTCCGCCTGCACCGCGCCGGTGGCGATGCCCGAGGTCATCTCGGTGGCCGCGTTGCCGATGTCGATCTGTCCGCAGGCGATGCCGTAGGGCCGACCGTCCAGCGAGATCGACTTGGTCAGGCCGGTGATGGCGTGCTTGGTCGCGGTGTAGGCGACGCTGCGCGGCCGCGGGCTGTGCGCGGAGATGGAACCGTTGTTGAGGATCCGGCCGCCCTGCGGGTCCTGGTCCCGCATGATCCGGAAGGCGTGGTGCGCGCACAGGAACGAGCCGGTCAGGTTGGCCTGCACGACGTCCTGCCAGTCCGAATAGGACAGTTCGCCGACCGAACCGGCGGCGCCGAAGATGCCCGCGTTGTTGACCAGCAGGTCGACCCGGCCCCACGCGTCGCGCACGCCCTCGAACAGCGCGGCGGCCGACTCTGGGTCGCTGACGTCGGTCGGTGCCACTCGGGCGGCTGCGGAGCCCTGCGCGGTCTCTTCCAACGGCTCTGGCCGCCGGCCCGCCAGCGCCACCCGGTAGCCCGCGCCGAGCAGCGCCTGCGCGATCTCCTGCCCCACGCCGGATCCGGCCCCGGTCACCACTGCGACTCGCATGTCGCTCATCAGCCCTCCCGTCACGATTGCCAACGGGGTCATTGATACCTCACACAGCGACCGCGCCCGGATCCCTTCGGACGGTTGACGCGAGCCGCACCCGGGCACACCCATAACGTGCGCACTGTGCTTCTGAGGCCACCAGCTTCGCGGGCCGTCTGGTGCTACCCGGCGCTACTCTCCGCGCTCATCGCGCTGGCAGGCTGCGGCGAGCCGCCCGCGAATCCCCCGAACAGCGCGCCCGCGTCGCCGCCCGCCGCCCAGGTGGCGGGAACGGAGGTGACGTTGCGCGGCGAAGTGCGGACGGGGGTCGAACTCGGCTGCCTGGTCCTCAACACCAGTGACCGGGAGTACCTGCTGGTGCACCCACCGCCCGAGCTGCGTCCTGGTGTGATTGCAGTGGTCCGCGGCAGGATCGAGCCGGGCATGGTCACGACCTGCATGCAGGGAACCCCGCTGGTGGTGTCGGAAGCGCACACCGCTTGAGAGCGCCGAAGGGCGTCACGAATCGCCCGCCGGGCCCCGTGGCGCGGGGATGAGGTCCCGGAGGTACTCGCGGTGCTGGGCGGGTAGTGCTCTACCGCCTGGTCGTGGTGTTCGCTTTGGGTCCACTGTGGGCGGTGGGATGAACACCGGTCGCCCACCGCGCATGGTGATTTCCCATCGCTGGTTGTGCAGGGTCCGGTGGTGGTGACCGCAGAGCATCACCATGTTGCTCAGCTCGGTGGTTCCACCGTCGGCCCAGTGGGCGAGGTGGTGTGCTTCCGGGGTTCCCGGCGGCCGGTCGCACCTCGGGAACGCGCACACCCCGTCCCGCTGCAGCAACGCGGCACGGATCTGGGCGGGCGCGGTCCGCTTCGCCCGGCCCACGTCCAGCGGGAGCCCGTCCCCGTCGAGGACCATCGGCAACACCTCGGCATCGCAGGCGATCCGTCGGGCGTTCTCGGCGGTGATGGCCCGTTCGGTGTTGAGGGTCCCGGGCATACCGGTCTCGGCGGCGACGAACCCGAGCCCCTTCTTCAAATCCTCGAAATCGATAGAGATCGTCAGGTGCGGGCGCTGCCCACCCGTGCGCGGAACCCCGTCATGATCCAGCGCCAGGTCCAGGATCGCGGCGAACCCGTCGGCGTTGCGCTGCCCCACCGTGCGCGGGTCCTTCTCCCCCTCCACCTCCGGACGGGGAGCGGCCAGCGGCTGCATGAGCGCTGCGAACTTCGCGCCGGCCTCGCGGTCGAGGCGGGCTTTGACGACCGTCATCCCGTCCCGGGCAACGGTGTAGTGCAGCTCCCGTGACTCGTGCTGGTCTTCCTCGTCGTCGTAGGCGCCGTCCTGGTCCAGCAGATAGCGGATGCGCTCGGCAAGCTTCTCCAGCTCACGAGGCGTCATCATCCGCGCATACCCGGCCAGGGTTGATTCGACCTCACCGACCTGATGGCAGCGGGCATACTCCGGCAGGCGACGGACCCCGTCCACGATCACCCGCGCATGCTCCAACCCGATCGCACCCTCGGCCAAAGCCGCGGCGGTCTCGGGCAGGTCGGCGGGCATGACCTCGCCATACAAGCTCTGCCGGTCCTCAACATTGCGGGCGACCTTGACGCGGGTTTTCGCATCACGCGCATCGATGTTGAGCAGCCCCTGCAGCCACACCTGCGTCGACCGGAACCCCAACTCGGCATACACACCACGGTGGTCGGCTTCGGCGATGCACAGCAACTGCTCCATCATCAACACCCGCATCCCCTCCTCCAGTTCACGGATACGGGCGGCGAGTTCGGCATCCGTGCACGACACCGCCGACCGGGCACCAGCGGTGCCGACGGCCGGATCCTGGGTGTTCAACAGCGGTGTCATACCAAGTATTCTCCCGCATTAGCACACCAGTTCGCACGCCTTTTATGGTCACTTGATCAGGTGAAACACCCGCCCCAAAGCCCAAAAACCCAACCCGAGCGGAAGCGAAACCACCGGAAACCACGACACAGCAACAAAAACCAGGGCACGCCGAAGGCGACACCCCAGCACCATTCCACCTCACCACCAGCACGGCACCAGCACGGCACCAGCACCAGCACCAGCACCAGCACCAGCACCAGCACCAGCACCAGCACCAGCACCAGCACCAGCATGATTGTCGTGAGCGGTTTCGAGTGCTATAGCACCGAAAACCACGCACGGGCCACCTCGGAATGCAGCGATCACCACCGCTCCCACCCCCGGTACTCCGCCCCCCTGCAACGCAATAGCCCCACCCCGCCAGACCACTCCTGGCCATCCCCGTGACACAAAGCCGAAACAGGGGCTGCGGGACGGATGTCAAGCCGTTCACCCCCGAAGGGGCGGCCGAAGGCCGGGCTTGACCTCCGGCCCGCAGCCCCCACACTCCACCGACACGGGGATGGCCCACCCACAACAGAACGCCAAAAGTCCCAACCCCGAACCAAACCCACCAAACCCCACACATGCCGAAGCGATACGAACCGGGTACAACCCGCCCACACGAGCCACCAAACGGCCCTTCCCCATGACCTACCCCCAGGCCCTCCACCCCATGATCGACCCCTCCAGGCCCTCCATCCCAGGCCCTCCACCCCGGGCGCCCCCAGGCGCTCCCCCCAGGCGCTCCCCCCAGGACCTCCACGGCGGACCCGGAGATCGATCTCCAACCGCCGCTCCCCCAACCTCAACCACCACGCTCCCAACGTGGTGGTTGAGCAGGAACACCTGCGGTGAGCTTCTCCAGCGATGGCACGTCGAGTTCACGAATCCGGAATCAGCGGCGTACACGGGGGCGGGATCACTCCGCCGACCAGCTCGGACATACCACTCCTCTGCCTCCCGACAGAAGACGTAGGACGTAGGACGTAGGACGTCTACGCTGTCGGGTCTGACTGGAGATGACAAGTGCCGCCGGGCGGAGCGATCGGACGCCCATACGGCTGCCGGGGACCCACGGACGCAGTACGCTCGTAGCCGCGCAATGTCGTTTCGCCCAGCCATTCGGCGGGAGTTCGCGGAATCGGCAGCACAGGACCCCCGTCGGCGGCTCGGGACGCGGTGCCGGGAGCCGACATGAGCAGGTTGACGCAACCGACCAAGCCCGAAAGCAAGCTGTTCCGGAGGGTCCGCGACCAGGCGGACGAGGCGGACCAGCGATTCCGCCTGGCTCCCGGGTTGCGGCGGCAGATCAGCAAGGTCTTCCCGTCGAACTGGTCGTTCCTGCTCGGCGAGCTCGCGCTCTACAGCTTCATCATCCTGGTGCTCACCGGCACCTACCTCGCCTGGTTCTTCGACCCGTCGATGACCGAGGTGACCTACAACGGCGTCTTCAACAACCTGCGCGGCGTGACGATGTCGCGGGCGTTCGAGAGCACGCTCGACATTTCCTTCGACGTCCGCGGCGGGCTGTTCGCGCGCCAACTGCACCATTGGGCCGCGCTGATCTTCATGGCCTCGATCGTGGCGCACATGTTCCGGATCTTCTTCACCGGCGCGTTCCGCCGCCCGCGCGAGGTGAACTGGACCATCGGCATCCTGCTGTTCTTCCTGAGCATGTTCGAGGGCTTCATCGGCTACTCGCTGCCCGACGACCTGCTGTCCGGCACCGGGCTGCGGATCGCTTCCGGCATCGTGCTCTCGGTCCCGGTCATCGGCACCTGGCTGCAGTGGTTGCTCTTCGGCGGGGAATTCCCCGGAGCCGAGATCATCCCGCGGTTCTACCTGTTCCACGTGTTCCTGCTGCCCGGGCTCATCCTCGGCCTGGTGGCAGCGCACCTGGCGATCGTCTGGTACCAGAAGCACACCCAGTACCCCGGCACGAAGCGCACCGAGTCCAATGTGGAGGGCGTGCGGATCATGCCGGTGTTCGCGGTCAAGAGCACCGGGCTGTTCCTGATCATCACCGGCGTACTGGCGATCATGAGCGGCATCTTCCAGATCAACGCGATCTGGAACTTCGGCCCTTACGTGGCCTCGATGATCTCGGCGGCTTCCCAGCCCGACTGGTACATGATCTGGACCGACGGCATGGGGCGGTTGTGGCCGCCGTGGGAGGTCTACCTGGGCCCGTACATTATTCCGGCGGTGTTCTTCCCGCTCGTCGTCGGGCTGGGCCTGGTGTTCACCGTGGCGATCATCTACCCGTTCCTGGAGCGCAAGCTCAGCGGCGACACCGCGCACCACAACCTGCTGCAGCGACCGCGCGACGCGCCGGTGCGGACCGCGCTGGGCATGATGGCCATCACGTTCTTCCTGGTGGTGCTGCTGTCCGGGGCGAACGACATCATCGCCTTCCAGTTCGGGTTGTCGCTGAACATGACCACCTGGGCGGGCCGGATCGGCGTTCTGCTCGCGCCGCCGATCGCCTACTACGTGACCTACCGGATCTGCCTGGGCCTGCAACGCGCCGACCGCGAGGTCCTGGAGCACGGCGTGGAGACCGGCATCATCAAGCGCCTGCCGCACGGCGAGTTCATCGAGGTCCACCAGCCGCTCGGCCCCGTCGACGAACACGGCCACCCCGTGCCGTTGCCGTACCAGGCCACCCCGGTGCCGAAGAAGATGAACCAGCTCGGTGCCGCCGGCCGGTCGGTGCCGGGCAGTCTGCTGGTACCGGATCCGCGCGAGGAGACCGAATCGCTCGACGCCGCCCGCCGCCGGGAGGCCGAGGAGGGGCGCGCCGCTAGGGAGGCCGAGGTCGAGGTCCGTTCGGGCCGCCCGCAGGCGCCCGAACGGTGATCGGCGCTGCCCCGGCCGTTGCCGTAGGGTGCGCGCGTGTCCAATCGGGAACTGGTGGTGCTCGGCACGGCGAGCCAAGCGCCGACGCGGTCTCGCAACCACAACGGCTACCTGCTGCGCTGGGACGGCACCGGCTTCCTCTTCGACCCCGGCGAAGGCGTTCAGCGCCAGATGATCCACGCGGGTGTCAGCGCGCACGACATCGACCGGATCTGCATCAGCCACTTCCACGGCGACCACTGCCTGGGGGTGCCGGGAGTGGTCCAGCGGCTCTCGCTGGACCGGCTGCGGCGGCCGGTGCACGCGCACTACCCGGCCAGCGGCGCCGGTTTCTTCCGCAACCTGCGCTACGCGTCCGCGTTCGACGAGGTCGTCGACCTGCAGGAGCGGCCGATCGAGTGGGAGGGCACGATCGCCACCGGCCCGTTCGGCAGGCTGGAGGCGGTGCGGCTGGACCACCGCATCGAGACGTTCGGTTACCGGCTGGTGGAGCCGGACAGCCGGCGCATGGTGCCCGAGCGGTTGGCCGAGTTGGGAGTGCGCGGAGCCGCCATCGGGAAGCTCCAGCAGGAGCACACGCACCGCTTGGACGGCGGTCGCCTGGTGACGCTGGAGGAGGTCAGCGAGCCGCGCGCCGGGCAGCGGTTCGGGTTCGTGATGGACACCCGGCTGTGCGATGGCGTGTTCACCGTCGCCGACGGCGCCGATCTGCTGGTGATCGAGTCCACGTTCCTGGACGAGGACGCGCGGCTGGCCGACGAGTACCGCCATCTCACCGCCGCCCAGGCGGCCCGGGTCGCCGCCGAGTGCGGTGTGCGCTGCCTGGTGCTGACGCACTTCTCGCAACGCTACTCGGATCCGCAGCGCTTCCACGACGAGGCCGCGGCGGTCTTCGACGGCCCGGTGGTCGTGGCCGAAGACCTGCAGCGGGTCCCGGTGCCGCGGCGCCGTTGAGGCGTGCCGATATGCTGCCGGGCGGGCAGTCGTCGCGCGAAAGGCAGGTTCGTTGGTTCGGCAACCGATTCCCGTGGTCATCGTCGCGGGGTTCCTCGGAGCCGGGAAGACCAGCCTGCTGAACCACCTGCTGCGCAACCCGCAGGGCGCCCGGATCGGTGTCGTGGTCAACGACTTCGGGAAGATCAACATAGATGCGCTGAGCGTCGCGGGCCAGGTCGACTCCACCGTCTCGCTGGGCAACGGCTGCCTGTGCTGCGCCGTCGACGCCCGCGGGCTCGACCACCTGCTGGCCAAGCTCGCGCGGCCTAGCAGCGACATCGACGTGATCGTGATCGAGTCCAGCGGGCTGGCCGACCCGCGCGGCATGGTCCGGCTGCTGCTGAACAGCGCGAACCCCCGCCTCGGCTACGGCGGGCTGGTCGAGGTGGTCGACGCCGCGGAGTTCGACGCGACCCGGCGGCGGCACCCCGAGATCGACCAGCACCTGCGCTTCGCCGATCTAGTGCTGCTTAACAAGATCAACCGCGTCGACGAGTCCGACCAGCGGCGGTTGGCGGAACTGGTGCGCGGGCTCGCCGACGGAAAGCCGGTCTTGCCGACCGACCACGGCCGCGTCGACCCGACGCTGCTGTTCGAGCGCGAAGCGGGCCGCGAACGGCAGGACATCGCGCGCCAGATGTCCTTCGACGAACTGCTGGCCGAGCCTGCCGACGACTGCCGCGAGCACCTGCACGCCGCGTACGAGAGTGTGGAGTTCACGGCCGACAGCCCGGTGGATCCGCGAGCGCTGATTCGGTTCCTGGACGACCGCCCGGCCGGGATCTACCGGATGAAGGGGCAGGTCCACTTCGGCGCGCCGGGACGCGGGCAGAAGTTCACCCTGCACACCGTCGGCGACTTCCTGCGCTTCTACCGCACGCGGTGGCGCCGGGACGAGCCGCGGCGGACCCAGCTCGTGGTGATCGGCTCCGGCCTCGACCGGGACCGGGTGCGCAGCGGCCTGACCGCCTGCCTGGGCGAACCGGACCGGTCCGACGAGCACAGCATGCTGGACGTGCTGAAGTACACGCGCTCCTGAGACCTTGCGGAAGCGCGCTCGCGCGGGCAGCCTACGGACGATCAAGACGCGACACTGGGAGGGGCTGCCATGCAGGGCTATCCGGGGCAGGATCCCGCCCAGGCGGAGTTGTTCGCGAGCCTGGCCGGGGTAGACCGCAGCCGCGCCAATCCGGCCCGCATGTACGACTACTACCTGGGTGGGGCGCACAACTTCGCCACGGACCGCGAGGCCGCCGACCGGGTGCTGGCGGTGCTGCCCGAGACCCGCACCTTCGCCCAGGAGAACCGGGCGTTCCTGCAGCGCGCGGTGCGGAACCTGGTCGAAGAGGCGGGCATCAGCCAGTTCCTCGACCTCGGTTCCGGCATCCCGACCGTCGGCAACGTGCATGAAATCGCCCAGCTCCTGGACCCCGCGGCGCGCGTCGTCTACGTCGACCACGAGCCGGTGGCGGTCGCCCAGTCGCAGCGGATGCTCGCGGGCAACGACCTGGCCACCATCATCCGCGCGGACCTTCGGCACCCGGACCTCGTGCTGGGCCACCCCGACGCCCGGCGGTTGCTTGACTTCTCCCGGCCGGTGGCGGTGCTGATGATCTCCGTGTTCCCGTTCATCCCGGATGCCGACGACCCGCCCGGGATCATCGCCGGCTACCGGCGGGCGTGCGCGCCCGGCAGCTACCTGGCGCTGTCGCACAGCCTGACGCCGGAGTACTGGCCTGGCGAGGTCGCGGAGGCCATCGAGCTATACCAGTCCAGCACCCACCCGTTGCACCTGCGCAACCCGGCGCAGGTCGCCACCCTGTTCGACGGCTACGAGATGGTCGAGCCGGGCCTGGTGTTCACCTCGGCTTGGCGGCCCGACCGGCCGGTCACCGGCGAGCAGGCGCTGGAGAGCCGCGCGGTGGCCGGGGTGGGCGTGCTGCCCGGGTAGCGTCCACTGTGGATCAGCTGCCGGATCCCGGCGGCGGTCGTACCGTGGCGCAGACCGGTTCCGACTCGCCGACAGGAGCGTGCCGAATGTCCAGCGCCGAGGTGCTCGTCGATGCGTTCAGCCGAATCCGCGAAGTGGTGCACGAGACCGTCTCGGGCCTGGCTCCCGACCAGCTGGCGTACCGGGGCGATCCGGAAGCCAACTCCATCGCCTGGCTGGTGTGGCACCTGACCCGGGTGCAGGACGACCACGTCTCGGACGTCGCCGAGGTGGAGCAGGTCTGGACCGCGCAGGACTGGCTGGGGCGCTTCGGGTTGCCGTTCACGCACGAGGACATCGGTTACGGCCACGACCCCAACGAGGTCGGCGAGGTGCGCGTCGACTCCGGTGAGCTGCTGACCGGCTACCACGACGCCGTCCACGCGCAGACGGTGGCCTTCGTCTCGGAGCTGACCGACGACGACCTCGCCGAGGTCGTGGACGCCGGGTGGACTCCCCCGGTCACCCTCGGTGTGCGGCTGGTGAGCGTGATCGCCGACGACCTCCAGCACGCCGGCCAGGCCGCCTTCATCCGCGGCATCGTCGAACGCACCGGATAGCCGGTGGCACCGGGGCAGCGTGGTGGCGGACAATCGCGGCATGACCGAGCGCAAGCCACCCGGTGTCACGTTCGACTCATGGATCGACAAGCAGATCCGCACCGCCCAGGAGCGCGGTGACTTCGACGACCTGCCCGGCGCGGGTAAGCCGTTGCCCGGCGCGGGCGCACCGCTCGACGACCATTGGTGGGTCAAGGAGTACATCCGCCGCGAGGGGCTGTCCGGCGATGCCCTGCTGCCCGCCCCGCTGCAGGTGCGCAAGGAGGTCGAGCGGTTGCCCGAAACCGTTCGCGACCTGACCACCGAGCAGGAGGTCCGCGACGTGGCAGCGGACCTGAACCGCCGCATCGTCGAATACCTCCGCGCACCGACCGGACCGCAGGTCGCCGTCGGACCGGTGAACGTCGATGACGTGGTGGCCCGGTGGCGCGCCGACCGGCCCGATCCGCAGCGGCGCCCAGCATCCGCGCCGAACGAGCCCGTACCGCGGAAAACGCATTGGTGGCAACGCTTCCGCCGCTGATCCGGCCAGCCGTTTCCCACCTTTTGAACGGCTTTGACGGAAGTTGTCGACGGTGCTTTGATCAATGTCATGACGCCGGGACCGCTGCTCGTGCAGCGCGCGCACATCGACCTGTTGTGGGTCGCTTCCGCGGCTTGTCCGCGCGCTTGATCTCCCCTGCCCGGCGTTGCCCCGCTGCTCGTCCGAGCCGCCTGCCGCCGGGTTGCCCTCGCCTCGCCGGTGACCTGCCGCCGAGGTGCTGTTGTTCGCATCGGTGTCGGTGGACCCCGGCATCGCGATGAGACGGAGAACTGTGCCATGTCGCTGGAAGCTGCTTTCCGGGAGCCGGTGGGTCCGGAGTCCCCGGAGGCGCGTCCGCTGGGGGACGGTGCGGTGATCGAGGTGACCGCCCGGTTCGTCGTCCCGCAACGAGATCTCGCCACGCTGGAAAGCGATTTCGCCCGGAAACTGCGCGCCTTGGTGGAGGTTCCCAGCCAGTCCACTGTTGAGATACAGACCAGGCCGGAGGTGCCGCGGTTGCGGTCGCTGCCCGCTCCGACGGAGCCCGCCCTGCGCATCCTGGTCGCCCCGCGCAGGGTGGTACGGGCCGACGGGACGAACATCGACTTCACCCGGCTGGAGTTCGACCTGCTGCTGTTCCTGTGCGAGAACCCTGGGCGGGTGCACCGGCGCGGCTCGCTGCTCAACGCCGTCTGGCACCTGAACAGCACGCCGAGCACCCGCACGGTGGACGTGCACGTCCGCCGGATCCGCAGCAAGCTCGGGCCGGACCTGGACCTGATCACCACGGTTCGCGGGGTCGGCTACCGGATGGACCGCCTCTCGGACGTCCACATCGAGCCCGACCCCTACGCGTCCTGAGACCGCGCCAGCTTCCGGGCGGCTTGAGGCCGAGGCGAGGCGGGTAGCCGGGCGGCATGCCGAAGCGCAAGCGCGAGGACTACGAGCGAGGGCTGCCGGGCTACCACGACCCGATCGCCGGCTTCGCCGGAGCGCCCTACGCGCGCAGCGCCCTGACCCTGCGGCTCTGGCTGGCAGGATTCGGCCTGGTGTTCTGCACGGGTGCGGCCGTGCTGGTGTTCCTGTTCGTGCCGGAACTGGCGTGGCTGGGGTGGGCGCTGATCGTGCTGGCCGTGACCGCCCTCATCGACTTCGGCTGGGTCGCCCACCGCAAGCGCCGCGGCGAACCCGGCTGATCGGAGCCGCGTTACAGCTGGCGCGATGTCTCTAACCGCTCGCCCGATCGTCACGCCCGGGGCTCGCGGAGTGCCGGGGCTCACGTTCCCTACCTGGCGGAAAGACACCTCCGATAAACACAGCTATGCTGAATATATGAGTCGCGACTTTCCCGCTGCCGAAGACACCGCCGGGATCGCTCAGGCGGCCACCGAGGTCAGGACAGGCGTGATGCGCCTGGCGCGCCGGCTGCGCGCCGAGCGCGATCCCGGCGAGCTGACCCTGGGTCGTCTGGCGGTGCTGGGCCGTTTGGAGCGCGACGGTCCGGCGACCGCCAGCGCGCTGGCCGCTGCCGAGCGGGTCACCCCGCAGTCCATGGCTCGAATGGTGCAGCACTTGATCGACGCCGAGCTGGCCGAGCGCGACCTCGACCCGGCCGACCGCCGGGCCGCCATCATCCGGATCACGGAGGCGGGCCGTCGCACGGTCCGGCAGGACCGGGGCAAGCGCGAGGCGTGGTTGGCCCAGGCGATGACCGGGCTGACCGACGTCGAACGGGAGCTGCTGGTGCTCGCGGCCAGGCTGCTGGACCGGCTCGCCGAATCCTGACACCGGCTTCTACCCAGGATCGGCCCGATGCCTCGAACGACGCACGAATCCCCTTCTCAAAAAGACAGCAACGCTGAAGACCTGTTGCGATCGACGGACCCCAAGCCCGAGTTACCGGGCAAGTTCGTCACCCCGATCGCCCTCGGCACGATCCTGCAACCGCTGAACTCGTCAATGATCGCGGTCGCGCTGGTCGGCATCCGTTCCCACTTCGACGCGGGCACCTCGGTGACCTGGCTGGTCTCGGCGCTCTACCTGGCCACCGCCGTCGCCGCCCCCGCGATGGGCCGCATCGCCGACGTGCTCGGCCCGCGCCGCACCAGCCTCGCCGGAATCGTCTTGGTCGGCGCCACTTCGGCGGTGGCGCCGTTCGCGCCGAACGTCGCGACGCTCGTGGTCTGCCGCATCCTCATCGGCATCGGCACCGCGGCCCAGTACCCGTGCGGCGTCGCGATGATCCGCCGCGCCGCCGACCGGCTTCGCTCCCGGCCGAACAACACTCTCGCCGCGCTCGCCATCTGCTCGCAGGTCACCGCCGCGCTCGGGCCCTCCCTCGGCGGGCTGCTCGTCGGCGGGTTCGGCTGGGCCGGGGTGTTCTGGATCAACGTGCCGCTGGCGGTGTTCGGCGGCGCGGTGATCATGCGGTGGGGCCCGGCGGATGCGCCGGCACGAGGTCACAGCAGCGGGCGGCTGAAGTCGCTCGCGCGGGTCGACCCGGTCGGCATGCTGCTCTTCGCCGTCTCGATCACCACGCTGATGTTCTGGCTGCTGTCGTTGGCCGCGACCCCGGTGTGGTGGTGGCTGGCCGTCGCGGTCCCGGCCGTCGCGCTGACCGCCTGGTGGGGCCTGCGAGCCCGCGACCCGTTCCTGGACATGCGCCTGCTGGCGCGGGGCGGGTTGTCGTTGACCTACGTCCGGACGATCGTGACCTACACGGCCTTCTACTGCGTCTTCTACGGTCTGCCGCAGTGGCTGGAGGAAGCCAGGGGGCTGGGACCGGTCGGAACCGGCCTGGTGGTGCTGCCGATCGCGGCCGTCGGCGCGGTGTCCACGCTGCTGGCCACCCGGCTGCAGCGCAAGCAAGGGCCGCGAGCGGCGTTGCTCGTCGGGACGGCCGCGCTGTGCGTCGGCGGGCTGCTGCTGACGGTGCCGGATGCCGGCTCACCGATCCTGCTGCTGCTCGTGGTCTCCGCGATGCTGGGGTTGCCCAACGGGTTCAACAACATGGGCAACCAGGGCGCGATGTACGCCGCCGCCCCGGCCGAGCGCATGGGCGCGGCATCCGGGCTCTACCGCACCTCGCAGTACGTCGGCGCGAACCTCGCCGCCGCGCTCCTGGCGCTGGTGATCGGCGGGCACGCCGACGATGCCGGCCTGCATCGGATGGGACTGGCGATCTCGATCATCGCGGGCGCGCTGCTCGCCGCCTCGCTGTTCGGCCTGCTCCGCCGCCGACGCGCCTGAACACGGGCGAAGGCCCCGCACCTGGTGGGGTGCGGGGCCTTCGCGAGCTTAGGGGCCGGCCCGGGATCCCGGTACCGGCCGGGCAACCCGAAACTCAGACGAGTCGGACGTCGCTGGCCTGCGGGCCCTTCGGGCCCTGGGTGACCTCGTAGGTGACCTTCTGGTCTTCGTCGAGGCTGCGGAAACCGCGAGCGTCGATCGCCGAGTAGTGGACGAAGACGTCCGCGCCACCGTCGTCAGGCGCGATGAAGCCGAAGCCCTTTTCCGAGTTGAACCACTTCACGGTTCCCTGTGCCATGTCTCTCTCCTTCTGGGAGCCGGTACTACTACAGGCACTCACACTGCGTGACCGCCTGGGTCGCGGATCTCGAACGGCGACTTCTCCAGCTACAACCAGATAGCAGCACGCTCGCATCACCATCCTGCGAGTGCGCGCGAACACGACCCCAGAAAAATACGACCGTCGTAGACACTACACGGTCGGCGGCGATCATGTCGTGCTGGATCGCCCGGCGTGTCGCACGATCGAGGGTACTTCGCCACCGGCGCCGGGACCGCCGCGGTTCTGGTGTTTCGCGTGTTCCGCGTGTTCTTGATGGGGCTCTGGAGAAAAGGGAAAGGGCACCGCCGGGCGAATCTTTCGCGCGAAGGTGCCCTTCAACCGGTGAATCCGACGGGGTCAGTTGCTGGGCCAGCCCGACCGGGCGGTCCGGGCGGCGTGCGCGGCGGTCATGGCGATCCCCCGCGCCGCTCGGTCGCGTGCAGGCTGCGGGCGAACTCGGCCACCCGGATCTGCCGCACGCTGGTGAGGTGGTAGGCCATGATCTCGCGCGCCCGGACCGGGTCGCGGTCGCGCAATGCGGCCACCGGTTCGTGGTGCTGCTGCTGGCCTTTCGAGATCTCCGCCAAGTCGTGCACCTTCATCAGCGGGTTGAAGATCTTCTGCACGTCCATCAGCGGTTGATCATCCGGATCAGCGTCCGGTTGCTTTCGTCGCTGCAATCCTCGATCGCGGATGTGTACACGTCAAAGGTGTATACGTTCCACGATGTGAACGTCACCAACGTCGGATGCGAACGCATCCACTGTTCAGAGCAATGAAAAACGGCTCCTACTGGACGTCGGGAGCCGTGCACTCGTGGTGTTCGGGGCGTTACTCGAAGCGAGAGGTGTCGCCCGCGCCGCGGCGGATGATCTCCGGCTCGGGGCCGGAGAAGTCGATGACGGTGGTGGGCTCGGTGCCGCATTCGCCGGAGTCGATCACGGCGTCCAGGACGTGGTCGAGCTCGTCCTTGATCTGCCAGCCCTGTGTCATCGGCTCCTCCTCGCCGGGCAGCAGCAGCGTGCTGGACAGCATCGGCTCGCCGAGCTCGGCCAGCAGCGCCTGCACGACGACGTGGTCCGGGATGCGCACGCCCACGGTCTTCTTCTTCGGGTGCATCAACCGGCGCGGCACTTCCTTGGTGGCGGGCAGGATGAACGTGTAGCTGCCCGGCGTCGACGCCTTGATCGCTCGGAACACCGCGTTGTTGATGATCACGAACTGCCCCAGCTGCGCGAAGTTCTGGCACACCAGGGTGAAGTGGTGGCGGTCGTCGAGGTGCCGGACGGACCGGATCCGGTCTATGCCGTCCTTGTTGCCCAGCTGGGCACCGAGCGCGAAGCACGAGTCCGTCGGGTACGCGATGAGCCCGTTGTCGCGGACGATGTCCACCACCTGGTTGATCGCGCGCCGCTGCGGGTTCTCCGGATGCACGTCGAAGTACTTCGCCATGCACCGAGCTTAGGATCACTCGCAAGCCGGGGACCACCGGCATGGCGGATTCGATCGACTGGCGGGAATGCGACGTCGATGTGGTTCGCCGACCGGCCGCCGATCGCGTCCAGTCCGCCCTGAATCCCCTTGGCCGGCAATGCGCTCGGCCGCCGGAAACCACTTCCGGCGGCCCTCGGGATCAATCCAGCTCGTTGAGTCGCTCGCGGTACTCGTCGGAGCTGATCTCGCCCCGGGCGAAGCGCTCGGACAAGATCTCCTTCGCCCGCTCGACACCGGAGCGGTGCCGGCCGCGAACCGCCAGCCAGATCACCGTGGCGATCAGGGCGGCGATCAACAGCAGGAAGAACAACCCGAAGATCCAGCCCGGGCCGCCGTGCGCTCCGTGCCAGCCGGGACCCCACTGCGCCAAGAACTCGGTCAACATCACTACCACCTCCGAAGCCGGATCCACTTGCTGCTCAAGCTTCGGTTCGGCGACCCCGGATGTCGTCGGTCGGCGAGCGGCAATTGGTCTACCGCGCTCGACGTAGTGCGCGTACGCAGGACTACGTGCGCATCACCGCGGCGCGAGGCCTTCGGTCGGGTGTTGACTGCACTCCGGCCCGACCGCCACCATTGCGCCATACGCAGCACGGTGCGCAATGAGCAACAGTTCCGGGACGCCAGCTGGTTGGGAGTTACCGATGAGGATCCTGCTCGCCGATGCCTTCCCCGCTGCTCACCTGGCCGAGCTGACCGAACTGGGCCACGACTGCGACTACCGGCCGGACGCCACGACCGATCAGCTCGCCGAGCGGCTCACCGGATGCGAGGCACTGGTGGTCCGCAGCACCCGTGTCCCCGCCTCTGCGCTCGACGGCGCCGACGCGCTGCGGCTTGTCATCAGGGCCGGATCCGGCACCAACACGATCGACTGCGAGGCCGCGTCCAGGCTCGGGATCCACGTGTGCAACGTGCCCGGGCGCAACGCGGTCGCGGTGGCCGAGCTCGCCTTCGCCCTGCTGCTCGCGTTGGATCGCAGCATCTGCGACAACGTCGCAGACCTGCGGGCGGGGCGCTGGGACAAGAAGCGGTACTCGCGCGCACGGGGAATCCTCGGCCGCCGGGTCGGCGTCATCGGACTGGGCCAGATCGGGCTGGCGTTCGCCGAACGCGCGGCCGCATTCGGGATGGAGGTGCACGCCGTGGCCAAACCCGGGCGCTCGCAGGAGACCCTGGACCGCGCCAGTTCGATCGGCGTGCACTTCGTCGACGACCTGCACACCCTCGCGCGGACCTGCGACGTCCTTTCGCTGCACGTGCCTGCGACCGACGACACCCGGCACCTGATCGACGCCGGGCTGCTCGCCCAGGTGCGGCCGGGCACGATCATCCTGAACACCTCCCGCGGCGATCTCGTCGACGAGGACGCGCTCATCGAAGCCATGGAGGACAAGGACATCCGCGCCGGTCTCGACGTCTACGCGGACGAGCCCGCGACGAGCACGGGGCACCTCGAGTCCAGGCTCGCCAAGCACCCGAACGTCTACGGCACCCATCACATCGGGGCCTCCACCGAGCAGGCGCAACAGGCAGTCGCCGCGGAAGTGGTGCGGATGGTGGAGGCCTTCGCCTCGGGCAGGATGCTGCACTGCGTGAACCTCGACTACGTGCGTTTCCCGCAGCCCGCAACGCATTTCGGCGACGGCTCATGAGCACCACCCGGCAGGGCGCATCGGAGACCACCGGGATCACCGCACGGCCGCCGCGCGTGCTGTTGCACGGGAGCGCGCTGTCCGAACCGGCGGTCGTGGTGTACCGGTTGGAGAGCGATCGGCACCGGCAGACCGGGGTCGTGGTCGAGGTCTCGATCGACGACTACCGGCAGGGCCGGATCCGCCGCCACGAAGCAGCCCAACCGTCCCGCGTGCGGGAACTCGACGAGCAGACCGAGACCACGGGGATCGAGCGGATGCCCGTGATGCTGGTCCACAGAGGACATCTGCACGCCCGGATCGCCGAGATCACCGCCGATGTTCCCACCGCACGCCTGACCGGCGGCGGCGTCACCCACACCGTCTGGGTCCGGCGCGACGAGACCTGCGCGCGGGCGCTGTGCGATGAGATCGGCCGCATCGGCGACCTCTACATCGCCGACGGCCACCACCGGATGCTGGCCGCAGAGCGCTACGCCGCACGGCACGGCCACCTCGGTCCCGACCACCCCAGCGCCTTCACCCTCGCTGCGCTGTTCCCCAGCGACGAGATGCGCATCCTGGGGTACCACCGCTGTTTCGCGCTGACGCCGGGCACGTCCACCCGGGATGTGCTGGATCGCCTCGCCGACCACCCGCTGACCGCGCGGATCGAGGAATCCCCTGCAGCGCAGACGGAATCCGGCGTGGTGGCGGTCGGTCTCGGCGACCGGTGGTACCGGCTGCGGCTGCGCACCGCGGGAGTCCTCGACGCCTTCGCCGTCGAGCAAGACCTCCTGCCGAAGCTGCACGACCTCGTGGACCACCAGATCGAGGCGATGCCGCACTTGCACCACGCCGTGGAAACCTGCTGGTGCAGCAACGAGAACGCGCTCCGGCTGATCCCGCACCCACCGACGGTCGACCAGGTGATGGCGACCTCGGACGCGGGCCGGCCGATGCCGCCGAAGTCCACCTGGTTCGACCCGAAACCCGCCCCGGACCTGTTCCGCCGCCCGCTCACCTGACCAGGCGCGTGCGAAACGGGCGGTGAACCCCGCGAGACGAGCCGGAACACCCCTACACCTGCGGCGGAAACCGCACTACGATCACGCGTCGGCCGGCGTCGATGGCCACCCCTACGAGTGATCGTGGCATGAGCTCCGGGACCCCGCCTCACCATCAAAGCGGCGAGTTCGCCTCCGCCGCCGGGACGACGGGCAGGATCCCGGCCGCGGTCTTGGTGATCGCCTCGTGCGCACGGGCGATCGTGGGGTTGTCCCGGCCGCCCGACCGGGTGACGGCGAGGATCCGGCGGGCAGGGGCGGGCTCCCCGTGCAGGCGGATGCGCGCGACCGGCCAGTCGCGGTGCAGCCGGGCCAGCCGGGGCACCAAGATGACGCCGAAACCGTGGGCGACCATGGCAGTGCCGGTGTCCCATTCGTCCGCGTAATGTGCGATGTCCGGGCTGAAGCCCGCCGCCATGCACGCGATGATCACCAGGTGGTGGTAGGTGCTGTCCGGGCGGCCCACGATCCACGACTCGTTCGCGGCGTCTGCCAACGTCACAACCGGGCGAGCCGCCAACGGGTGACCCGCGGGCGTGACCAGGTCGAGCGGGTCGTCGAGCAGCGGCAGCTGGTCGAAGCGCGAGTCCGACAGCGGCGGAGTGTCGGCGGTGACGATCACCAGAGCGAGATCGGCATCGCCTGCGAGCAGCAGGTCGAAGCAGCGGGCCGGCTCGGCTTCGATCAGCCGCACGCGCAGGTTCGGGAAGCTGTCGCGCAGTTCGGCGGCCGCAGGTGGCAGCAGATGCGTTGCAGCGGTGGAGAAACCGCACAGCGTGAACGATCCGCCGGGCTCGTCGGCGACTGCCGCCAGATCGGCTTGGGCGCGCTCCCACTGCGCGAAGAGCAGCGCGGCGTGGTCCAGCAGCGCCCGGGCGGCCGACGTCAGCCGAATCCTGCGACCCTGCGGCACCACCAGCTCCACGCCGAGCTCGGCCGACAGCTGACGGAGCTGGTACGAGACGGCCGAAGGCGTGTAGTGCAGCGCGCGAGCCGCAGCCGTGACGGTGCCGTGCTTGGCGACGAGCTGCAGCACCCGGAGCCGATTGTCAATCATGCAAGCAGTTTGCACGATTCTTTGCATGAACGTTTGATTGTCCGCTGGCCGTTCGAGCCCCACGCTTGCGGTGTGCCGGTCTCCGGCAGCGCGTGCTCTTCAATCCGAACGGAATTCGTGAGGAGTAGAAGTGACTGCACTCCCAGACATCGCGGCAACACCGGCGGAACTGATCGATCGCCGGGCCGTCGGGCGCAGCCTGGAAGCACCGTTCTACACCAGTCCGGAGTTCTTCGACCTCGACGTCGCGGCGATCTTCGCCGAGCACTGGATCTTCGTGGCGACCGAGGCCGAACTCCCCGAACCCGGCGACTACGTCACCATCGCGCTCGGGCCGTACTCGATCGTCGTCGTGCGCGACGACGACGAGAACCTCCGGTCGTTTCACAACATCTGCCGGCACCGCGGCGCACGGATCCTGGAGCAGGAACGCGGATCGGTCGGGAACATCGTCTGCGGATACCACAAGTGGACCTACGGCACCGACGGCACGCTGCTGCACGCGCCGTCCCAGCCGCAGGGCTTCGACCCCAGCTGCTTCGGCCTCAAGCCGGTGCACGTCCGCAGCGTCGCCGGGCTCGTGTTCGTCTGCCTCGCAGAACAGCCGCCTAGCGACTTCCCCGACATCGCCGCGCGAATCGAGCCCTACCTGCTGCCGCACCAGTTGCGCGGCGCAAAGGTCGCGGCGCAGGTCGACCTCGTCGAGGAGGGCAACTGGAAGCTGGTGATGGAGAACAACCGGGAGTGCTACCACTGCGACGGCCATCCCGAGCTGCTGCGCTCCTTCTTCCCGACCTACGGCTACACCGAGGAAAACCTCCCGCCGCGGCTTCGCCCCGTGCACGAGCGCTACCTGCGGGTGGACGCCGAGCTGCGCCAGACCTGCCAGCGCCTCGGGCTGCCGTACGAGCTGATCGAGGAACTGGACACCCGCGCCACCGGGTTCCGGATCCAGCGTGACGCGCTCAACCTCGCCGGTGAATCCTTCACCGCGGACGGCAAAGCCGCGTGCCGACCGCTGCTCGGCGACTTCCCGACGCCCCGCCTCGGCCACCTGGCGCTGCACCTGCAGCCCAACTCCTGGTTCCACTTCGTCAGCGACCACGCGATCACCTTCGCGGTGCTACCGCTGGCCGCGGACCGGACGCTGCTGCGCACCACCTGGCTGGTGCACCCGGATGCGGAGGCCGGCGTGGACTACGACCCGGACGAGCTCCTCGCGGTCTGGACGGCCACGAACGAGCAGGATGCGGAGCTCGTCGCCCGAGCGCAGCGCGGGGTCGGCAGCCCGGCGTACGAGCCCGGGCCATACGCCCCCACCGAGTACCAGGTCGAGGCGTTCTGCAACTGGTACATTACCCGCCTCCGAGCGCACCTGACGCGATGAACGGCGCGCCAGCCTTCCGGTCCCTGGCCGGCCACCGCGACTGGGATGACGCGGCGGATCAGCAGCTGGTCTGCAAGCAGGTCCAGCAGATCACCAGCGACGTCGCAACGTTCGTCCTCGAACCCGCCGAGCCCCGGCTGTTCCGCCACGACCCGGGGCAGCACCTCGTCGTCGCGGTCGAGATCGACGGGCGGGAGATCGAGCGGTGCTACACGATCTCCTCCCCACCGACGCGTCCGCACCTCGTGGCGATCACCGTGAAGCGGGTTCCCGGCGGGCCCGTCTCGAACTGGCTGCACGACCACATGACACCCGGCGCGGTGCTGCGGGCGCGGGGACCGCTCGGCGAGTTCTCGATGGTCCGCCACCCGGCGGACAAGTACCTCTTTCTCTCCGGCGGCAGCGGCGTGACTCCCCTCATGTCGATGACCAGGACGCTGCACGACCTGGCGTCCCCGGTCGACGTGGTTTTCGCGCACAGCGCCCGCACCCCGGATGACATCGTCTTCCGGCAGGAGTTGGCGTTCTTGGCGGCGACCTCGGAGCGGATCCGCGTCAGCCACATCTGCGAGGCAGACGGGCCGACCGAGCGGTGGGACGGGCATCGCGGGCGCCTGACCACCGACGTGCTGCGGCAGATCGCCCCGGACTTCCTCGACCGCGAAGCGTTCGTCTGCGGCCCGGCCGGATACATGAAAGCCGTGCGGCTGATGCTCGCCGAAGCCGGTTTCCCCATGGACCACTACCACCAGGAGAGCTTCACGATCACCCCGCCCGAGCCGGTGCGTGCGGTGCCCGGTGTGGACGAATCCTTCTCGGTGGAGCTCGCCCGCAGCGGGCTGACCATCGAGTGCGCCGCCGGCACGTCCGTGCTCGACGCCGCCGCGCGGTCGGGCATCAGCCTGCCGTCGTCCTGCGGGCAGGGCATGTGCGGCACCTGCAAAGCGACGCTGCTCAAGGGCTCCGTCGACATGCAGCACAACGGGGGCATCCGCCCCCGCGACCGAGCCGAGCAGAAGATCCTCCTCTGCTGCTCCAAACCGTTGGAGGACCTGGTCATCGACGCCTGAGGACCGCCGGTTCCGCCCTGCTCCGGACCCGTGAGCACTCCGCCGCACCTTCTACCGTCCTGCCGTCGCGAGCTCGGGTTGACGTGTTCAGCGGCGGGTTGCGCAAGCAATGCAGGTCGTCGCCGCAGGTAGCGCCTCCAAGCGCTCCGGCGCGATGGGCTTCCCGCAGCGCTGGCAGCTGCCGTAGGTGCCCTTGTCCAGCCGCGCAGTGGCCCGCTCCAGCTCGTCGAGCTCCCGCCGGACGTCCGCGAGCAGGCCCTGCACCTGGGCCCGCTCGTACGCGAGGGTCGCACCCTCGGGGTCGTGCTCGTCATCGGTGCCGGTCCACGTCGACACCTCGCCGATGGACTCCAGGTGGCGTTCCAAGGCCTCGATGCGCGCCATCGCACCGGCGCGCTCCTCGGCCAGCAATTCCCTCGCCGTCCGCGGTTCGAGCGGGGACGGCGCGTCCTGCGGCACCCGCTTGCTCATAACGAAGTGAACGCCGCCACTCGGTCGGCTATTCCGCCGGTTCACGCGTTTCCCGGGAGTCGATTACCGCGTCCGCCGACCGCAGGATCCGCACGTCGGCGTCGTCGTCCGTGTTGTTGGCGGCTGCAGCAACGAAGCGATCATCGCATCCAGCCTGCTCGCGCGATTGGCTGAGGTCATGCGCCGTACCGGTTGATCATCAACGCCCGCACGGGTGGCGTCTACATTGTCCCGGATACACCGGCACGGCCGTTCTCCCCGCGTTACCCGTCGGCGACGTTCCGGTACGTCGACGGGGCCGGCAAGCTCGCGACGAATCGCGAATTCGGCACCAGACCCGCGACGCGGACCGCGTCCTCCATGGTGTCCACATCGGTCAGCCGCGGCAGTGCGGCCACGCGCAGACCTGCGGCACGCAGCGTGGCCAAGGTTCGCACACCTGTGTCGGAACGAGACGTGGGAACCCCGCGCAGGAGTTGCGCATCGGCGGCCGACCGGAACCCCGCCACCCACCAGCCGCCATCTTCGGCCGGGCCGAGCGCCGCGTCCGCGCTGTCGAGCGCTTCGCACGCCGCGGCGAGCAGCTCGGGTGTCACCTGCGGCGTGTCCATCCCGATCTGCACGATCGAAAAGCCGGGATGCGCGGCGGCGGTGTCGGCGTGCGCGGCGGCCAACCGCGCGGGGAAACGATCGCCACGTTGACCGAGCACCGTCCATCCGCGCAGCGCGTTGCGCAGCTCAGCCGAACAGGTGGCCTCCGCCAGATCCCCGGCCAGGGCGACTACTGGTCGGACGCCGGGAGTGCGCCGCACAGCGTCCACTGTGTCCAACAGGCTCGCGGCGGCTATGCGGGCCGCTTCGGCATGCGTCGCAGGCGGGCACAACCGGGTCTTGACCAGGCCCGGCACGGGAGCCTTCGCCACCACGAGGAGCGCGGTCGGGCTCACCAGAGCACCCCGGCCATGTCGCGGACCGCGCGGACCGTGCCAAGCACCGAGCCGGATACCTTCGACCGGGTTCCCGACGCGCGGGGCCGGTACACGACGTCCAGTTCCCGCACTCGCCAGTCCGCCTCCCCCGCCTTGCACAGCAGTTCGAGCGGGTATCCGAAGGCGCGGTCGGCTACCGCCAGCCGCAGCAGGTCGGTTCGCCTGGCGGCACGAATCGGGGCGATGTCGTGGACCGGCAAGCCCCGACGCCGCAGCAACCCGGCGATCACCGCGTTGCCCACCCTCGCATGCCACGGCCAGGCCTCGGCCGACACCGGAACCCGCCGCCCGACCGCCAGTTCCGCATTCCCCTGACGCACCAGAGCGACCAGCGACGGCAGCACACCCGGGTCCAACGAGCCGTCGCAGTCCAGGAAGCAGACGAATTCCGCGGTCGCCGCCATCAACCCGGCGTGCACGGCGTAGCCGTAACCGCGCCGGGGCTCCCGAACCACGACCGCACCGTGCGCCGCCGCGACCTCTGCGGAGCTATCGGTGGAACCGTTGTCCACCACCAGCGGCCGGAAGCCGGGGGGCATAGCAGCAAGCACTCCGGGCAGCGCGGCCGCTTCGTCCAAGCACGGCAGCACGACGTCCACATCGTCCACGGCAACCAGTGAAACCCAGAGCGGACGACTCGGAAACTCAAGCCAGGCTTAAGGAATCATTGCGTCCGAGAAGTTCTTACGATGTTCTGACGGACCGCACCGCCGAGTTGGCCGACAGGCCCGGCGGGATTACCTTCGCAGTGGTGCGGCTCCTCCCCCAGCGCCCCGGAATCCAGTCGGCGCGCGCCGATCTGATCGCGTTCGTCGTCGCAGTCGCCGGCACCGCGGCTGCCGCGGTGGCCGGTGCCCTGCTCAACGATGCGGGCGTTCCGCTGCACGCAGACGCGGCACCGCTGTTCGGGTTCTGGCTACCCCGCATCGGTCCTGGCACACCTCTCGCGGTGGCCACTGCGGGCGTCGTCATCGCTTGGGGACCGCCGCTGGCCGCGCGCCTGCCCTGGAGCAGTCTGCTGGCGGCCGGATACCTCGCCGCGCTGTGCTGGACGTTCTCGCTGGCGCTGATCGACGGCTGGCAGGACGGCATCGCCGGACGACTCACCGACTGGACCGAGTACCTGCACGACGTCCCGCGAGTCACCGACATCGGTGCGATGCTCGGTTCCTTCACCGAACACATCCTGGCCGGACGGCCTGATTCCTGGACGGTGCACGTCTCCGGACACCCGCCGGGAGTCCCGCTGTGCTACGTGTGGCTGGACCGGATCGGCCTCGGCGGCGGCGCGTGGGCCGCGGTCGTGACAGTGCTGGTCGGCACGCTCGCGGTGGTCGCGGTACCGGTCACCGTGCGGGCCCTGGCCGGGGCGACAGCGGCGCGGGCCGTCGTGCCGTTCGCGGTCTTGTTCCCGGGCGCGGTGTGGGCCGGGGTTTCCGCCGACTGGATGTTCGCCGGCATCGTGGCCACCGGAGTGGCGCTGCTGGCCGTCGCGTCCGTCCGGACCGGTCCGGGTGCCTGGGCGACTGCGGTGTTCGCCGGTGTCCTGCTCGGATTCGGGCTGTTCGTGAACTACGGCCTGGTGCTGATGTTCCCGCTCGTGTGCGTGGTGCTGCTGCGGAAACGTGGGATTCGTGCGGTGCTCCTCGCGTCGGTGGGTACCGCTGGTGTCGTCGCCGCGTTCGCGCTCCACGGGTTCTGGTGGCTCGACGGCTACCACCTGGTCATCCAGCGCTACCAGCAGGGAGATTTCGCTCAGCGACCGTACGGTTACTGGGTAGGCGGCAACCTTGCCGCGCTGCTGATTTCGGCTGGCCCGCTGGCGGCAGTGGCCGTCCGGCGCGCCATCCTGGACCGGGGCGCCGCGGCGTGGCTGGTGTTGGCCGCCGCGGTGGCGGTCCTGGCTGCCGACGTCTCGGGGCTGAGCAAGGCCGAAGTGGAGCGGATCTGGCTGCCGTTCGCGGTGTGGTTCGCTGTCGGGGCCGCGCTCCTGCCCGCCCGGCACCACCGCTGGTGGCTGGCCGGGCAGGCGCTGACCGCGCTGGCTGTGAACCACCTGATCGCGACGAATTGGTGAGCGGATGGAGCACGAGGCCGAGGCGGGACGAGGCGGGCGCCGGGCTCGGCCTGCGATCGCACGAGGTCTGGTGCAGGCGCACCACGGCACGATCGCCGCCCGCAACGACGGGCCCGGCTGCCGCTTCGAGGTCCGGCTACCGCTCGCCCCCGCCGAGCGCGGCGGAATGGCGTAGCGGGGCGTTCGCGAAAGCCTCCACGCCCTCGGCGAAATCGACCGACGCCCGGAATCCCAGTACCCGCGCCGCCTTCGCTGGATCGGCGACAATGTGGCGCACGTCGTTGGGCCGCGCACCGCCCACGACGCGCGGTGCTGGCCCGCCGCAGGCCCGCGCGAGCTCGGCCGCGAGTTCGCCGATCGTGTGCGGCCGACCGGAGCAGATGTTGAGCGCGTCCGGACCGCCTGTCGGCGGCTCGGTTTCCACCGCCGCCACGTTGGCCGCGGCGACGTCGGCGACGTGCACAAAGTCCCGCCGCTGGCGGCCGTCTTCCAGCACGACCGGAGCTTCGCCGTCGTGCAGGGCCGAGCGGAATAGCGATGCGACGCCCGCGTACGGCGTTCCGCTGGGCATCCACGGCCCGTAGACGTTGTGGTAGCGCAGGGCCCACACGCCGCCACCGGTCTGCCGGGCCCATGCCGCCGCGAGGTGTTCCTGGGCGAGCTTGGTCGCGGCGTAGGTGCTGCGCGGGTCGAGCGCCGCGTCCTCCGGCACCAGTTCGGGCTCCAGCGGCGTACCGCAGGCAGTGCATCGCGGCTCGAACTGCCCGGCGGCGATGTCGTCCGCGCGTCGCGGAGCGGGCCGGACCAGCGCGTGCCGCGGGCAGCGGTAGCGCCCCTCCCCGTAGACGACCATCGAAGAAGCCAGCACCAGGCGACGCACCCCTGCATCGCACATCGCGGCGAGCAGCACCGCGGTGCCGAAATCGTTATGCGAGGCGTAGTCGGGCATGTCGGACGGGTCGACGCCGTGGCCGACCATCGCGGCCTGGTGGCACACGACGTCCACCCCATCGAGCAGCCCGCGCACCACGTCGAACTCCCGTACGTCGCCGCGCACCAACCGGTGGCGCGACCGGGGCTCGATCCCGTGCGCCTGAGGCAGGAACGCGTCGAGCAGCACGACATCGTGCCCGCGGTCGACTGCTGCGTCGGCGACGGCCGATCCGATGAACCCGGCCCCGCCGGTTACCAGAATTCGCACGCCCCGAAGGTAAGTGCGATCGGCGCCGACCGGCTCGCCGAGCGCCTCGACGTCATCGTTCCGTCAGATCTTGCCGTTGTCTTACGACGCCTTTCGGCCGGTCGCAAATGCGGGCCGGGGGGCGTCGAATGGGAAGCATGACCTCGGTACCGATTCCACGGCTGCGCGCCGCCGTGGCCGGCCTGCTCGCCGCGGGCGCCGCGCTTGGCGCGGGACAGCTCGCGGCAGGACTGGCCGGCGGCCCGGCACCGTTCGTTGCGGTGGGCGGCGCGCTCATCGACCTGACACCCAACCCGGTGAAGGAACTCGCGATCTCGCTGTTCGGCACCGCCGACAAGCTGGCGCTGCAGACCGGAATGGTGCTCGTGATCGCGCTGCTGGCAGCGGTCGCCGGGCTGCTGTCCCGGCGGCGCTGGTGGCCGGGGGCGATCGTGATCGGCCTGTTCGGGCTCATCGGAGTGGCCGCCGCGATGTCCCGCCCCGGCGACGGCGTGGCGGCAGCGCTGACGGCATTGGTGGTCGGGGTCGTCGTGTTCTGGTTGCTGCACCACACCGCGGGAATGGCCGGTGAAGCCCCGGCCGAGGTGGACGCGGGCCGTCGGCGGTTCCTGATCACCTCGTCGCTGGTGGTGCTCGCCGCGGGCGCGGCCGGAATCGTCGGCGGGTTCCTGCAACGGGGCGCGGGCGTGATCTCCTCGCAGCTCGCGGCAGCCGCCCGCATCCCGAAGGTCCCAGTGCCGCCCATCCCGCCCGGCGCCGACTTCGTCGCCTCCGGCACACCGACGTTCCTGACCTCGAACCGGGACTTCTACCGGATCGACACCGCGCTGGTGGTGCCGCAGGTCCGCGCCGAGGACTGGCGGCTCCGGCTGCACGGCCTGGTGCGACGGGAACTGGTGCTGAGCTACGACGAACTGCTGCAGCGCCGGGTCGAAGCCCGCACGATCACGATCACCTGCGTGTCCAACGAGGTCGGCGGCGGGCTGATCTCCACGGCCACGTTCGCCGGCGTGCCGGTGCGTGATCTCCTGCTGGAGGCCGGGGTTCAGCCGGGTGCGCAGCAGCTGTTCACCACCAGCGCCGACGGCTACACCGCAGGCACGCCGCTGGACGTCCTGCTCGAACCGGACCGGGGCGCGCTGCTCGCCGTCAGCATGAACGGCGACCCGCTGCCCACCGAGCACGGTTTTCCGGTCCGCATGGTCGTTCCCGGGCTGTACGGCTACGTGTCGGCGACCAAATGGCTGGTCGACGCCGAGGTCACCACCTTCGACCGGCAGCACTACTGGGAGCGGCGGGGGTGGGCCCGGCAAGCGCCGATCAAGACCGAGTCCCGCATCGACCGACCGCGGGCAGGGTCGGTGGTGCCCGCCGGGCCGGTCACGGTGGCCGGCATCGCCTGGGCCCAGCACACCGGCATCGACCGGGTCGAGGTCCGCGCCGACGGCGGCCGGTGGCAACCCGCCGAACTCGCCACCGACGTGAGCCGGGACACCTGGCGGATGTGGCGCGCCACCCTGGACCTCCCGCCCGGTGGTCACGTCGTGGAATGCCGCGCCACCGACCGGACCGGAAGGACGCAGCCGCCGGAGCGCCGCCCGGTCGTCCCGGACGGGGCAACCGGCTGGCACGCCGTGGAGTTCACCTGCACCAGTTGACCCGCTGTCCCAGGAGCTCCCGGGGCAGCGCTGAGCCGGCGGACGCCAAGCTCCTCATCACCGACTGAGCCGCGGCTCACCGCCGTAGTTCGACGCTGGTTCAGCAGCACATCGCATCCGCTCGGTGGCCGTTGATCAGGTCGGCAGTGGCCAGGTCAAAGCTGCCGACCACGCTCCGTTGCCGCCTGGTCGCGACGGTGCTGGTGCGCTGTGGCCTCGATTGTCGACACGTCTTCCGCGCCGTTTTTCGGGTTCAGCGCTCGATGAGCCGATTTCACCCCGTCGCCGGGTTCTTCTCATGTCCTGGCGGTTGGCCGGAAACATTGCATGAACCGAATTTCGGCGCGGGGTTCGCTCATTCTCGGTAATCTACTGATGGTTTGTATCGTGCTGATCCTGAACGTCTTGGCACTTTTCCTGAAGGTCGACCTCTCGGTTTATCGAGGACAGGCGGGCGGCGGTTGTGTTGGTGTCCGAAATTCGATACGCGCGTGCGCGGGCCGATCTGGTTGATTACGTTTCGATGTCACCCTGCGGTGGAAGTCAGTCATTCCACTGGCAGATATTGGCCGTCGTCGATTCGTGTCAACCTTTTACCGTTCCGGGAACCTCCGGAACGAACGCCTTTGCAGCATATTTTGGCGGAAATGTTTCCCTTCAACGGGGAAAGGGAGTGCAGTCATGCCCAGCATTCGTATCGGGGCAGGGTCGACGCAGCCAGGATCCGGTTGGCAGGAACACGGAAACGGTGTCACGCTGCTCGTCGACACCACCAGCGCGAAATTCACGGAAACGCCCACTTATACGATCTCGTTGAGCGGCCCCGGCGGGAACATGTGGATCGCCGGCGGCGGCGCCGCTTCGGTCTACTCGCCGACCGCAACCAGTTTCAAGGTCTACATCCTGCGGTCGGACGGTCAGAAGCTCAGCGTTTCCGACGTAATCAACAACTGGCAGTGGTACATCAACTGGATTGGTGTCCAGGAGTGAAATAAGGACTTCCCTCCCCGGGGCTTCAGCCCCGGGGAGCACTAACACGCACCGAACCAAGCCCGGCGACCGACATGCGCTTCCTCGGCAGCGGACGGCGAAACTCCGTCACGACTCCGACCACGATGTCACGCACTCGCTAGGTATCGGCGAGGCGAAGTCCACGACACCGTCATCGGGGGCTCGTATGCTGCCGGAGTTGTGACCGCTTCTCGCCGGACCAATGTCGTGATCGCCCTCGCCACCGCCGTGATCGCGCTACTGCCGCAGGCGGCGCAGGCGGCACCCGGCCACGACCTCGACGTCCTCGACTTCAACATTCACACCGGGATCGGGACCGACGGACGGCTCGACCTGGCGCGCACCGCGGACGTGATCACCCGCAACGGGGCGGACGTGGTCGGCCTGCAGGAGGTCGACGTGCACTGGTCGGCGCGCAGCGGCTACGCCGACCAGGCCGAGCAGCTGGCCCGGCTGACCGGGATGCACGCGTTCTTCGCGCCGATCTACGACCTGGACCCGGAGTCCGGGCACACCGAGCGCCGCCGGTACGGCGTCGCGGTGCTCAGCCGGTTCCCCATCATCCGCACCGAGAACCACTGGATCACCCGGCTTTCCACGGTTGACCCCGCTCCGGTGCCGAAGCCGATGCCGGGCTTCGCCGAGGCAGTCCTCGCCACCCCAGGGGGCCCGACGCACGTCTACGCGACCCACCTCGACTACCGGCCCGACCCGGCTGTCCGGCGGACCCAGGCCGACGAGACGATCCGCATCCTGGACCAGGACCCGCCCGGCTCCCGGCAGCTCCTGCTCGGCGACTTCAACGCCGGCCCCGGCGCCCCCGAGCTGGCACCGCTGCTGGGCCGCATGCGGGACGGCTGGGCCGCCGCGAACGGACCGGACGGCGGCCTGACCTACCCCGCATCGGCGCCGCAGAACCGGATCGACTATGTGGCCTTCGCCGGACAGTTGCGCGCAACCCGCGCCGGAGTACCCGACACGCGAGCGTCGGACCACCGACCCGTGGTCGTGACCATCACGAGATAGGTCTTTCCGCCCTGTCCGACCGGCCGCACCGCTGGAACACTCGGCGAACGCCGATGACGTCGGGAGGGGGTTTGGGGGACATGCCCGACGTGCGTGTAGAGCTCAACAACCGGGAACGCGCCACCCTGCGGGCGGTCGCCGCAGGCCGCGTTCGAATCACCTACAGCTGCGAGCCGGACCTGTACATCGATGGCATGGCGTTCTGCGACCAGCAGACCGCCCATTGGCTCGTGCACCAAGGTCTCGTACGCCCGGCCGTGCCCGGCGAGCCAGGAGACGTGGTGGCCGCCGAGCTCACCGAGCCGGGGGCCGAACAACTCGACTGACCGCAAGCCGTCACTGCGCGATGGCCGGTGGCTCCCGCGTGAGCGCGTGGAGCAGTTCGACGGTGCGCTTGGCCGCCGGGTGGTCGGCATGCTGACCAGAAGGCCGCGCTGCGCAACGTCGTCGGCATGATCGCGATCTGGCTCGGCTGCCTCGTCGCCTGGTGGCTAAGAACGACCCATCGGGCGGGGGCTCACGGATCGACCAGGACCTTCATCTTCCGGCCGGCGCGCAGCGCCGCGAAGCCCTCCTCGACGACCTGGTCGATCGGGACGTGGGTGACCCATCCGGTGGTGTCGTAGTGGCCGCGGGCCATCAGGTCGATCACCGCACGGTAGTCGTCGGAGGTGTAGCACAGCGAGCCCTGCACCATGGCCTCGCGCATGACGAGTTCAAGCAGGTTCGTGGTCAGCGGATGCTCGTAGATCGCCACCGCGATCAGCCGCTTGCGGGCACCCAGGCAGGAAAGCCCAGCAGCCACACTGCTTTCCACGCCCGCAGCGTCGAACGCAGCGTCGACACCCCGCCCTCCGGTGCGCTGCAGGACGTGCCGCACCGGGTCGGTCGCGGTCGGATCGATCACGTCGGTGGCGCCCAACGTGGAGATGGCGTCGCGGCGCACCGGCGATGGTTCGACGATGGTGATGTCCTCGACGCCCACCCCACGCAGGGCGAACCAGGCACCGATGCCGATCGGCCCAGCGCCGAAGACCACGGCGGTGTCCCCGTCGCGCGCCTCGCTGAGGCGCACCGCGTGGTAGGCCACCGACATCGGCTCGACCAGCGCGCCGAGCTCCGGGCTGATCGACTCCGGGAGCCGGTGCGCCATAGCTGCGGGCACCACGGTGTACTCGGCCATGCCACCGGAGGCCATCAGCCCGTGGAAGCCGATCTGCTGGCAGATGTTGTAGTACCCGCTGCGGCACGGCGGGCACTCGCCGCAGCGGTACACCGGCTCGATCGCCACGTGGTCACCGACGGAGATGTCCTGGACGCCCTCCCCCACCTCCACGACCGTCCCGGCGAACTCGTGCCCCAACGTCAGCGGCAGCTGCTGCCCGGTCAGCGGATGCGGTTCGGTCGGCACGAAGATCGGCCCCGCGTAGTACTCGTGCAGGTCGCTCCCGCAGATCCCGTTGTGCTCGACTTTCACCTTGACCTGCCCGTACGAGCACGAGGGCTCCGCCACGTCCTGCACTACGACGTCCTCGCGGCCTCGGTACACAGCTGCACGCATGTCTCCTCCAGAAGGCTCCGTTGCCGCCCCTCTAGAAGGCTCCGTGGCCTCTCCTCCAGCACACTCCGTCCGCGCTGCCCGGGCAACCGTTGCAAGACGTTCGGGTCACTGCCGACGACGCTCGCCTGGTCGGCTGCAGTGCTACGAGGGCGTCGACCGGGCCCGCCGGGTGTTCCGGCTCACCCCCAGGTCAGCGGGTCGAGGTGCAGGTAGAACCGTCTCCGGTCCTCGTCGAGCTCGATCCCGTACCGCCGGGCGAAGGCCTCGTCCGCGACACGGGCTTCGGCTTCGCCCGGCCAGGTTTCCCGGGCGTTGGCGAGCAGCAGCGAGATGTCGGCGTACGGGTCGGCCGTGCCGAGCCGGCCGAGGTCGGTGAAGCCCGCGACGTCCAGCGTGTCCGGGTCGAGGATGATGTTGGGCAGGCACAGGTCTCTGTGGCAAACAACGGATTCCGCAGCCTCCTGCTCGATGCGCTGGTCTCCAGGTACGCCGCGCCGACCGCCCGCTCGGCCGGCGTCTCCTCGGCGAGGGCGCCGTAGGCCACGGGGCCACCCACTCCGATGAGCCCAGCAGCCAGCACCGCGGCGGGCAGGCGAACAGGCGACTTGATCATCCGGGTCTCTCCATCCACAGTGGATACACGTGTCCGCAGGAGAATATCGACCCGGATGCATCCACGCACCGCGACTACTCGACCCCCGCGAGGAAGGTCTCGATGCTGGTGGCGAGGGCGATCGGGGTTTCGTCGATCGCGTAGTGGCCCGCGTTGCGCAGCACCTCTATCTCGCAGCTCGGATACCACTGCTCGAATGTCGCGCGCATCCTCGACTCGCCGAGCGCCGGATCGTGCTCGCCGACGATGACCTTGACCGGCAGTTCGCTGCCCTGGATCTCGCCGTGGAAGTCGGACTTGCCCCACGCCACCAGGTAGTCGCCGAAGGCCTGCGGATCGGAGGTGTCCAGCGAGTGGCGCACCACCGCGTCCAGCCACACCCCGGTCAGCCGGTTGCCGGTCGTGAAGTCGACGATGGCCCGGCGGTTCCCGGCTTCGGTGACCGCACCGGAGAACAACGCCCAGCCGTCTTCGTCCAACTCCCCGCCGCTGGCCGGCACCGGCGAAACCCCCACCAGGGCCCGAACCCGTTCAGGTGCATCCGCCAGGACGCGCTGCATCACCGCACCGCCCATCGAGTGGCCGACCAGCGAGAATCGGTCGAAGCCGAATTCGTCGGCGAGCGCGAGCACGTCCCCGGCGGCCTCTTCCAGGGTGTGCGAACCGGGTTCGGCGATCCTAGAGCCGTATCCGCGGTAGTCCGGGAAGACGTACCGGAAACGAGCGCCGTCCAGGTACGGCTGCAACGGCCGCTAAGCGGCCCCGGAGCCGAACCAACCGTGCAAAGCGATGACCGGGTGATCCCCGTGACCGACTTCTTCGAGCCCAGCAGGCACTTCCCACCTCCAACACCGATGTTCCCCAGCAATAACCAGCATGGCGCACCGGTCAACCTCGGGTGGGCGGATCCCGAGCTGGGAAAACAGCGTATCCCGTCCACGTAAGTCGCAGAACGACCAGGCTCACCCCACTTTGTCAATCACCAAAACGGGGTCGCAACGATTTCGTTGACAGCACTGCTCCAACTCGGTGATCAACTCGCAGCGTCTGATCTTGGTTGACACAAACCGGACCTCGGCAGGCGGCGACCGGTGTAACGTGCCCCCGGACATAAGGTCTCGATAATGGATCAAAAATCTTCGCTGGAGGGTTAATGACGCCGTCTGCCCCGGCTTTCACGCTGGAAGTAGTTGCCGACGGAAACACAATCCTGGGGGAACGTCTCACTCGCTCGTTGCGCACCGAACTGAATGCGATCGATGGCGTCGAAGTGGAGTTCGCGGACTCGACGACCACCGCTGCTGCTGGAGCCAAAGGTGGAGTCGCAGCGGATCTGGCCCTGTGGGTGTTTCTCGGTACGAGAGCCGCGGCCCCGGTAGTCATCGAAGGCATCAGGGCCTGGTCCGAACGGCAGCGGAACCGGAAGGTCCTGCTCGGCCGGGGCGATAAGACGGTCGAGGTCCACGGAAACCTTGACGCCGCACAGGAACGCATCATCGAGAAATTCTTCGAGGGCGGCGACTCGTGACAGTTCTCGGCAAGCGGGCGCTGCTGATCGGCACGGCCCAGTATTCGGATAACCGCTTCAAGCCCTTGGCCTGCACCAGAGCGGACACGGCGCAATTCAGGCAGGTCCTGGAGCATCCCGCGATCGGCGCCTTCGACAGCGTCGACGTCCTTGATAGCCCGTCCGCCCACGAAATGCGCGTCGCTATCGGCGATTTCCTTGAAAAGCTGGGATCCGGTGATCTCGCGCTGCTCTACATCAGCGGGCACGGTATCCGGTTGGCCCGCACCACGGGGGAGTTCTTCTTCATCGCGTCAGATACCGATGGCGACGCGATCGAGCACACCGGGGTCAGCGCTACTTTCGTCAACGAGCAGCTGGAGCTGTGTCTTTCACCGCAGAAGGTGGCTATCTTCGACTGCTGCTACAGCGGCGGCTTCAGCCTGGGGTTCCGCACCCATGACGCCAAATCCATGTCGAACTCTTCTGCGCTTCTAAGTAGCCGTGGCGTGTTCGTGATGTCGTCGTCTGGAGCTGACGAGAAATCGTGGGGCGACGGCGATGCCCATCCCGATCCTCGCCCCTCAGCATTCACCAGTGAACTCGTCGAAGCGCTACGGACCGGCCGAGGCGACACCGGCAACGACGGGCTGGTGTCCGCCGAGGAGCTCTTCCACTACGTGAACGAGCGCGTCCGCAGGCTCGAACTGGACGAGCCTCAGATACCCGCCTACTCGGCGGATAAGGTCAACGGCCAGATCCACCTCGCCCGCAGCTACGCCGGACCGCCTTTGACCCCGCCGATGGTGCGGCGAGCACCGGAGCCGGCTGGGCCTCGTACGACGAAGTCTGACGCTGACGGGAGCCCGGTGTCCTGGCAGCTGCTGCTCGACTACTACCGCGAGTGCGTCACGGCGTCAGCGTCTGACATGTCGCTGATGAACGTGGATGAGGCCGATGAGACCTACGTGTGCCTGCCCGGCACGGAACGCTTGTTGTCCGGCGATCTGGACGAGACCGGATCGATCCCGCTTCCTGACGACGCGACCAAACTCGCCGAACAAGCGGACCGGGAGGAAGCGGCGCTCTGGTACGGCTACCCGGCCGTCCTCTTGCGGAAAGCGCCGAACGGCGAGACTTACCGACGACCGCGGTTCGCTCCGCTGCTAATTCGCCCCGTCGAAATCACCACTGGCGACGACGGCCCCCGGATCAGACCGTACGGGACGCCGATCCCGCATCCCGCACTGGCCGAGCATGTTCTGGGAGCCGAACAGGCGGCTGTACTCCGCGACACGTTCATGCCCCAATGGCATGCCGGGATGCACAGTCAGATGGTCCAGCAGATCAGGCACGACTTGCGGGAGGACTTCAAACTGATCGACGCCCAGCCTCTGCAGCCGGGAGACCTGGCCACGAGCATCGACGTCGACACGCCTGCGCAAGGAGCGCGCAACGCTGCGATTCTCTTCCTAGCCCCGCAGAAGAACCAGAGCAGCAACGGTCTGCTGAAGGACCTCGATCGCATCTCCCGCAACGTGGGTGCGATCCGGGGCACTGCGCTCGGAGCTCTCCTCGAGGAAAGCGGCGTTCATCAGGAACCCGAGGATGGTTTCCAGCTGGTCGCTCCGCTCCTGCTGAACGAGGGGCAAGAGTCGGTGATCAAGGCCGCGATGACACGTCGGCTGACCGTTGCGACAGGCCCACCAGGAACGGGCAAGAGTCAGCTCGTCGGCAACCTGGTGACGACCGCGGTCTCCAACGGCCAGAGCGTGTTGGTCGCCTCCACCAACAATCGTGCGGTCAACGAGGTCTGGGAACGGTGCGAACGGCTCGTGCCCGGATGCCTGGTGCGAACCGGGGCTAGAAGTGGGACGACTAATTATCGCGAGACTGAAAGGGAATCTCTCCGGCTCCTGGCGACGAGTCCCGGTCCGGCCACCAACATCGGCACCGCACGCGCCGACCTCTGGCAGGCCCGCGAGGACTTCGATCGCGTAGTGACCAGGATGGCCGACAAGGCCCGCCGAGAAACGGAACTGCTCCAGATCGGCGAGGATCGCGAATGGGCGGCGCGGGAACTGGGCCGCACACCGGAGGAGCTTCGTACTCATTTCGGCGACACCATCGATCTCGGGGGGCTTGCCAAGCGTGCCAGCAGGTTGAGCGATGCTCGTTTCCTCGCCGGCTGGCGGCGACGCCGGTTCCTCCGGAAAGTTCGATGGGAAGCAGCGGACGGTCACAAGCGAGCGTGCGAGCTAATCGGCGCTTGGGCGGATGTCGAGCGCCGCTGGAGGACCGCACGGGCTGCCATGGCGAAGGCACCTCGCGATGACGAGCTGAAGCACGCGTTGGACGAGCACTACGAGAAGTTCCGGGTGCACTCGAAACGGCTTCTTGAGACTTCTGTGCTCACCACGGCGAAGGCGGGCAAGCGCGTCATCCAGTCGCTGGTCCAAAACAGCGCAGGCCAGAGGGACTGGGCCGAGGTCGAGTCCGCGCTCAAGCACGTGCGTGGCTGGGCGGTCACCAATCTGAGTGTCCGGCGTTTCCCCACTACAGCAGCACTTTTCGATCTGGTCGTGGTAGATGAGGCGAGCCAGTGCTCCATTCCGCAAGTGCTTCCCGTGCTGTTCCGAGCCAAACGAGCCTTGATCATCGGTGACCCCATGCAGCTGGAACCCGTGATCACCCTAAAACCCGTGCAGGAAGCGAGCATTCGGCGCGGCCTTGGCGTAAGCGCCAGTTGGTTGGAGGAGCACCGCTGCACCTTCCACCGCCACTCGGCGTTCCACGCGTTCGACCGTGCGGCCCGCGGCAGTGCCCTGCTCGATGAACATTTCCGGTGCCATCCGGCCATCGCTGCGGTGGCGAACGACCGGTTCTACGGTGGTGAGCTGACCGTCCTCACGGATACGAGGAAGCAGCGGCGGATGGACCGCGATCCGATTCTGTGGCTGGACACATCGGGCACGACTCGCCGGCGTGGTGGTTCCTGGACGAACAAAGCCGAAATCGACCTCGTCAACCGGTCGGTGCAGCACCTGCTGGAAAAACTGCCACCGGAGGGTACCGTGGGTGTCGTAAGCCCGTTCCGGGCACAGGCCGAGGCGATCGAGCAGCAATGGCGAGGAAACGACCGGATCCAGGTCGGCACGGTACACACGTTCCAGGGATCAGAACGGGACGCGATCGTTTTCTCGCTGGTCGCGGGGCCCGACACACCGAAGCGCAGCAGGGTCTGGTTGAACGGCCAGCTGAACCTGTGGAACGTCGCCATCACCCGTGCGCGGGCACACCTGCTAGTGGTGGGCGACCGCGAGTTCTGGCGTCGGCAGGGCGGAGTCGGTGCGGCGCTGGTCGAGGCGGCGGAACGGCAGGCAGACCAACAACCCGATGGCGACGACAGCACCGAGATGGCCGTGGACCCGCTTCTCCTGCGACTGCACAAACGGCTCGGCCTCGGCACCAGCACAGATTCAGACGTTAGACTCAGCACCACCGTGGACGGGTACCTGGCGGACGCACTACTTCGCGATAACTCCGCACTGACCGCTGTGCTGATCGACCGAGGCCCCGGCTCCAACCAGGTTCTTCCCGCACGGCACTTGCGGCTGCAGTTCGAGCGGCTCGGGCTGCTCTCGGGAGAAGACGGTGCTCGCCGGTGTGTTCGTGTCCCGGCCTGGCAGCTCTACTGCGACCAGACGAGCCTCCTGGAGCATCACAAGACCCCGACGGCCTGACGGGACGTTGGGCGAGACGCATTGCCTTCCGCGCAGAAACCATTTCCCAAACCGGAGGATCCCGGGTTGTACTCAGCCGAAATCAACCGAAACCAGCGGGCCTGCCTGCTGCTGCTCATCGACCAGTCGTATTCGATGTCCGAGCCGTGGGCAGGCACCGGGAAGTCCAAAGCCGATCAGCTGGCTCTCTCGGTGAACAATATCCTGGGCAACGCTGTTCTGCTGTGCAGCAAGGGCGACGACCGGATCTTCGACTACTTCGAGGTCGGCGTTATCGGATACGGTTCGGACGTCAGTCCCGTACTGCACGGCAGTGACCACGGAAACCCGCTTCTACCCATCGGCGAGGTGGCACGAAACCCCAAGCGGACCGACCAGCTCATGCAGAAGATTCCCGACGGCGTGGGTGGTTTCTTTGAGACCACGACGGTCAACCCTGTCTGGGTCGACCCGCTGTACAACGGACAGACGCCCATGGTCGCGGCGTTCAGAACGGCCGCCGAGATCACCGACTCCTGGTGCCTCCGGAACCCCCGCAGCTTCCCTCCCATCGTCATAAACATCACCGACGGCGTGAGTTCCGATGGCGATCCGACCGAGGTGGCCCAGCAGATCCGCGAAACCGGCACCGAGGACGGCAACGTGTTGCTGTTCAACCTGCACCTGTCCGGCATGCCGAATCCATCCGTGGTCCTGCCGAACGACACGGCCGGACTCCCCGACGTCTACGCGAAAACGCTGTTCAACATCTCCAGCGAGCTGCCGCCAACGATGCTGGAGGCCACGGCTGTCGCCGGCTACGAGGTCAAGGCCGGTGCACGGGGCTTCGTCTACAACGCCGAAGCCCACATGGTGGTCGAGTTCCTCGACATCGGAACCCGGGCCGTGACCCCGACCGGGCTCAAGGAGCTCACCGACGGTCGCGAGTCGTAGGTTGCGGGCAGGCATGGGCCTGCGGCTCCACGCTTCGGCGCAGACCGTGCCGAAGCGTGGCCGGATCGCAGCGGAGAACGAAGACAGCGTGTCGTGCGATATGGGAAGTGGCCGTTTCGCGGTGGCCGACGGCGCGTCGACCTCGGCACGCCCTGAGGTGTGGAGCGAAATCCTCGTCAACGCCTTCACCCACGAAGGCGTTGATCCGCTGGCGCCAGACATTCTGGACCGGCTGCGCCGGTCATGGTGGCAGCGGGTTGCCCGGCCCGGCCTGCCGTGGTGGGCGCGGGAAAAGCTGCCGCAGGGTGGGGCGGCCGCCTTCGTCGGGCTCACCACCCGCGGTTCTGATTACCAGGTGCGTGCGGTCGGGGACTCCTGCTTCTTCCACCTACGTGGGCCGGAGATGCTGCTGGCGGGACCGCTCGACAGAGCGGACCTGTTCTCGCGTTTCCCCACCCTCGTCAGCACTCGTCCCGGTGCGTCGGCGACCGCCGACGCCATCTGGGACGGAGGCGGCAGTTACGAAGCCGGCGATCTTTTCGTACTCGCTACCGACGCGTTGGCGAAACACCTCCTCCAGGCGTACGAGACGACCGGATGTCTCCTCCCGGTTTCCGATCACCTCGGAAGCCCAGCTGCCTTCGCCGATTTCGTGACCCGCTCCCGGGAGAGCGGCATGGACAACGACGATACGACTGTGTGCGTGGTGCAGACTTGAAATTGCCGACGCCGGTTGACTACCGGGCTGCCGTCCAGATCCCGCAACGAGCGTTCAAGGACGACGTCCTTCGACGCGGCAAGCCGGTTCGTAACGCTCTCGGCCTACCGAAGGTGGCGTCCGGCGGGTTCGCGCTAACATTCAAGGTCGAGGTCGGCTCGGAGTGCTTCGCGGTGCGCTGCTTCCACAAGGAAGGCAGCCACCTTCAGCGACGTTACGCGGAGATAGCCGACTTCATCGGGGGAAACGAACAGCTCGACTTCCTGGTCGACGTCGACTACATCCCCACCGGAATCCAGGTGCGCGACCGGGACCTCCCGATCGTTCGAATGCGCTGGGTGGACGGCGACCCGCTGAGCGACTGGATCGATGACTATTTCGACGAACCCGATGCGCTCGGCGTCGCCCGGCGACGCATCCGCGAAGCGGTCACCGCGCTGCGCAGAGCGGGCGTGGCACACGGCGACCTCCAGCATGGCAACATCCTGGTGGGATCTGACCACCAAGTGCGGTTCGTCGATTACGACGGGATGTTCTTGCCAGCGCTTCGCGAACTCGGCGCATCTGAGCGCGGCCATCGCAACTACCAACACCCAGATCGGGCGGACCACTACGACGAGTCCATCGATCTGTTCGCGACTTTCGTGATCGATCTGTCGCTTGAGGCCCTCCAGTACGAGCCGGGCCTTTGGGACAAGTTCCACACTGGTGAGAATCTGCTCTTCAGCGCAGCTGATTTCGTCAGGCCAGAGGAGTCCGAGGTCTTCGCCGGCCTCGCCGAGATCGGCCCACTCGCGGACCGGTTGCAGCGGCTCAGGGAAGCCTGCACGGTCGATTTCGCCGCAGTGCCGGAAACCTTGCGAGGAAGGGGAAACGCACGCGGAAATGGCCGGACGCCGTGCAGCCACTACAACCTTCCGCGGCCGGTTCCGGCTGCCGAGCGCGAGACGCTGCTCGCATGCCAGGGCGACGAAGTCACCACATTCGGGCAAGTTACCGATACGCGCGTATGGCAGACCGCGTACGGCAAGATGGCCTTCATAAACCTCGGTGACTGGCGACGAGGAGACTTCGCGATCATCGCCTTCGATCGCACCTGCGTGGAACTCTGCCAGGAGTACGACGCGGATCTGACCGGACTGAGGGGGCGGTGGGTGTCGATCACTGGTTTGGTCACCGCGTATCGGGGCAAGCGTCCATATTGGACCCCTCAGATCGAACTGAGCCGGCTGCGGGCACTTCGCATGCTGAATGCGCAACAGGTCAAGGAGTTCGAAGAGGCCGCCGACGGCGACCTCCCCGATGAACCCGAGCAGGTGTGCGAGCCTCCCAAAGCACAACGCTCGTGGAGAGATATTTCCGAACCGCCACAGACGCGGTCGGCACCAGCCTCGACTTCTGCCGTGCCGCTGCACGGCAGGCCGGCCGTATCCGCTAGCGGCGCGGCCGACCTGCAGCAGCGTCTCGGCAAGCTGTATTCCTCCCCTGGGTTCGCCGCACAGGTCTCTCCGCGTGGGGAGAAAGACCCAACAGGATCGGCAACTCGGTCGCCGGTTGGCGAGCTCTCCAACCGGCCACTCGAGCCGCCTTCGCCAACGCAATCTTCAACGGCTCGCCCCCCGTTGGTGCCAGGACCAGTTCCGCCGCAGCATCGGGTCTACCGGCTACCGCCTGAGCCGGTCTCACCACCGCCACCACCGAACCCGCCCCCACACCTCCAGTCAGGGTGGTCGGCGCCATCTTGGGACACCAGATGGCCGACGGAACCGACGCCGCAGAGCATTTGGCAGCAGTTGAAGCGCTGGTTCCGCCGGTAAACGAAGAGTCCCGTTCGATGGGGCCGATTTCGAGGAGCGCACGCCAGCCACGTCCCCGTGTCGTCGAAGGCGTCAGTGTGCCCGGCGCCGTGGCGCGCCCACGGCAGCCGCACCACGGCGGCCCATGTCCCCGGCAGCGCACCCGCGGCGCGGCGGCCTCGAGATGGACCTGGATGGTGTCCGCTACTAAACGACGCTCGCGGCCGGCGTCGTCGACGAAGTCTGCGACCAGTCCGTGCGCACCAGTGCCGCGCGTCGATGTCGGCGCTCCAGTGCCGCGCGTCGGCGCCGGCGAGCCGGCCATCCACGGCGTCGGCCTGATGCACGGCTACTTCCGCGATCCGGAGGCCACCGATCGCGCCTTCCGCGCAGGCTGGTTCCGCACCGGCGACCTGGCCCGGATGGACGACGACGGCCGCGTCTACTACTCGGGACGCACCAAGGACATGATCCGCCGCAGCGGCGAGAACATCGTCGCGTCCACTTCGGGCGTTTGTTCGGATTTGCCCACTGCCGTCCCGGCTCGGCCGCCCGGCGTACATTTGTTTGAGTGCGCGCCGGGCTGCCCACGCACGAACACGACAGAACGTTTCCGTCCTGGCCGGTCCGGGACCGCGGCACCGAGAAGGTTGATCGGGTGGTTGTCCCCACGGCTCGTCTGCAGCGCGCTGAGCGGCAGGGCCGCAGCAAGGCCAGAGGCCGATCGTTCGGCGCGGTCTGGCTGCGCATGCTCGCGGTCGTCGCCGCCGGGTTCGCGCTCTACGCCGGATCTCCCCCGCGCGACCTCTGGTGGATCGCGCCGATCGCGTTCGCGGTGTTCGTGGCGGTGCTGCGCGGCCGCAAGGCCCGCGCCGGGTTCGGCTACGGCCTGCTGTTCGGTTCGGCGTACCTGCTGCCACTGCTGGGCTGGCTGCAGGACTTCCTGGGGGCCGACTTCGGTCCGTGGCCGTGGCTGGGGGTGGCCGCCGTCCAAGCGCTGTTCGTCGCGCTCGGCGGGGCCGGGATGGCGCGCGTCAGCCGACTGCAGGGTGCCCCGGTGTGGATGGCGGCGGTGTTCGTCGCCGCCGAGGCGCTGCGCTCCGCCGTGCCCTTCGGCGGATTCCCGTGGGGCAGGCTGGCGTTTACCCAGGACACGGGCCTGTTCCTGCCGCTGGCGGCGCTCGGCGGCACCGCCCTGGTGTCATTCTCCGTCGCGGTGGTCGGCGGCGGCCTGGCCGAACTGGCCCGCCGCGCGCGCACCCCGCGCCGCTGGGCCGCCCCAATGGCCGCGGTCCTCGTGCCGCTGGTGGCCGGCCTGGCAATGCTGCCGTTCATCGGCACCGATCCCAACGCCGGCACCGCCCGGGTCGCGATCGTGCAGGGCAATGCGCCCAACCTGGGGCTGGGCCTGCTCTACGAGGACAACGTGCTGCACGCCAACCACATCGCCGCCGCGCAGCAGCTCGCCGACGACGTGAAAGCGGGCCGGGTACCGCAACCGGACTTCGTCGTGCTGCCCGAGCAGGTCGGCAGTTGGGGCCCCAGCCGGACCGACCCGGACCTGTCCGGCATCGCCGCCCAGCTCGGAGTCCCGCTGGTGGTCGGCGGTCTCGGCGAGGACGCCGACGGCCAGCTGCACAACCAGATCATCCGGTGGGATCCGGCATCGGGCGCGGGCGACCGCTACATCAAGCAACACCTGGTGCCCTTCGCCGAGACGATCCCGATGCGGCCGGTGGCTCGACTGGTCAGCCCGTTCGTGGACCGCTTCCGCCAGGACATGGTGCCCAGCGACGAGCCCGGCGTCCTCGACGTCGGAGCCGTCCACCTGGGCGTCGGGATCTGCTACGACGTCGCCTACGACGATGTGTTCACCGGCGCCGCCCAGCAGGGCGCAACGCTGCTCGCGGTGCCGACCAACAACGCCTGGTACGGCCACTCCGAGATGAGCTACCAGCAGCTGGCGATGTCGCGCCTGCGCGCCGTGGAGCACGGGCGGGCGGTCCTGGTGGCGGCCACCAGCGGGGTCAGCGCAGTCATCCAACCGGATGGCACCGTGACCCAGCAGACCGAGCTGTTCACCGCGCAGAACCTCGTCGCCGACGTGCCGCTGCGCTCGACGCAGACGCTCGCCACCGAGCTGGGAAGCGCTCCGATGTGGACACTGGTCGTGCTCGGCGTCGGCGCGGTGGTGCTGTCCTGGTGGCGGCCCCGGCGCGAAGCGGACGTCTGAACCCGAACAAACGAATGCACAGCCGGCCGATCGGACCGGCTAGGAGGACATGGATGGCGAACCGGCAATCCCCCGGAGCCGGTGCCGAATCGGCGCTGGTGGTGATCCCCACCTACAACGAGCGGGACAACCTGGAACCGATCGTGCGACGGCTGCTGACCGCGCTACCCATGGCGCACGTGCTGGTCGTCGACGACGGCAGCCCGGACGGCACCGGTGACCTCGCCGACGAGCTCGGCGTCGAGGACGAGCGGGTGCACGTGATGCACCGGACCGAGAAGGCCGGGCTCGGCGCCGCGTACGTGGCGGGTTTCGACTGGGCGCTGGCGCGGCACTACGACGCGGTCATCGAGATGGACGCCGACGGCTCGCACTCTCCCGAGGACCTGCCCCGGTTGATCGGCATGCTCGGCCCGGATGGCACCGGCGCCGACGTCGTGCTGGGGTCGCGCTACGTGCCCGGCGGGCGGACGGTGAACTGGCCCTGGTACCGGGAGCTGCTGTCCCGCGGCGCCAACGTGTACTCCAAGCTGGCGCTCGGCGTGTCGATCAACGACATCACGTCCGGTTACCGCGTGTACCGGCGGGAGGTCCTGGAGACACTGCAGTTGCACAACGTCGCTTCGCAGGGTTACTGCTTCCAGGTTGACCTGGCGTGGCGCGCGGTGGAGGCCGGGTTCGTGGTCGTCGAGGTGCCGATCACGTTCGTGGAACGCGAGATCGGCAGCTCGAAGATGGACGCCGAGGTCGTGCGCGAGGCCCTGGTCCGCGTGACGAAGTGGGGCCTGCGCCGCCGGGGCAACCAAGCGGCGAGCCTCCTCCTGCGCGGCTTGAAGCGCTGAACACGGCGAAGCGCCAGGGACTCAGCGTCCCAGGCGCTTCGTCGAATGCTCTTGCTCAGACGGACTGCCCGCGCCGCTCCCGCAGCAGGTCGAGGCGCTCGTTGAGCAACTCCTCGAGTTCCGGGATGGTGCGCCGCTCCAGCAGCATGTCCCAGTGGGTGCGCGGCGGCTTGGCCTTCTTCTGCTCCGGCTCGTTGCCGTCGATGATCTTCGACTCGGCGCCGTGCAGGCGACACTCCCAGGTCGGCGGCACTTCGGCGTCGTCGGAGAACGGCACCTCGAACTCGTGGCTCTTGGGGCAGGCGTAGCGCACCGTCCGGCGCGGTGCGAGGTCGTGGTTACGGTCGGTCTCGTAGCTCACGGCTCCGAGCCGGCTGCCACGCAGAACGCGGTCGGCCATGACGGTTCCTTTCACTTCGGCCCGGGACCGAGCCCGGGCGATTGTGCTCACCGTGTGCAACGACGGGGGACCCGCCGTATGTTCCCGGTGTGGTGGTTCTGGTTGCCGTCGGTGACGTTGTTCACCCATCAACGACAGCTTGTCTCCCTAGAGATGCAGCCGGTCTGCGTTCGTGACGCGTTATCCCACTCGCAATCTATAGGTGCGGTCGAACGGGTGATAGTGCCAGATGTTGAGTCACTATGGCCAAGCCAGGTCTCGGGAAAGTAGCGATAGTGGGACGTAGATCACGACACGATCGGGCGCGGTAGGACGAAAATCGGTAACTGAATGTAGCACCATTTGGTTCCCTCTTGTAACAACGCTGCGTACCGGCATATTCCGATCACACGGCCAACCTCGGCAGCGCCTGTCACCAGCATGGAGCAACGCGGCCGCCTTGGCGAGGCGGCCGCAGATCGTCACGCGCCGCGCACTCAGCGTCGCCGCAAACCGACTCAGAGGACCTTCGGCGCGGGGTTGCCGACCGCCTCGATCGCCCGCCGCACCGGCACCAGCGAGACCAGTACCAACCCGACCGCGAAGAACACCACCAACGAGATGATGGCCAGCCGGAACGACCCCGTCGCCTGCCCGACCCCGGCGAACACCAGCGGGCCCAGCCACGAGGTGGACCGCTCCCCCACCTCGTACAACGAGAAGTACTCGGCCTCCCGGCCGGGCGGCACCATCTGGCTGAACAGCGACCGCGACAGCGCGTTGGTGCCGCCGAGTACCAGACCGATGCCCACCGCCAGGCCGTAGAACTGCATGTCCTGCCCGGCCTGCACGAAGTACGCGGCGACGAGCACCACCAGCCAGGTGGCGAGGCTGATCAGGATCGTCTTCTTCGCGCCGATGCGCCGTGCCACCACCCCGTGCAGCATCCCGCCGACGAAGGCGATGAACTGCACGATCAGCAACGTGATGATCAACGAATCCTGCGGCAGCTTGAGCTCCAGGCTGCCGTACTGCGCCGAAACCTGGGTGACCGTGGAGATGCCGTCGGTGTAGATCCAGTACGCGCCGAGGAACGCCAGCGTCAGCGGGAAGTGCTTCGCCTCCCGGAACGTCGTGACCAGCTGCTTGAAGCCGGCGGTGACGGCGGACGCGCCACGCTCGGTCTTCTCCGGGTTCCGGTGCTGCCGCAGGGCCGCCAGCGGCAGCAGCGTGAACACCGCCCACCAGACGCCCGAGGACAAGAAGATCAGCCGCACCGCGGCTTCCGTGCTTAGGCCAACCGAGTCGTGCCCGAGGTAGATCACCAGGTGCATGGCCAGCGCGGCACCGCTGCCCAGGTAGCCGATGGCCCAGCCGCGGGTCGAGACGTCGTCCCGCTCGTCGACGTCGGCGATCTCCGGCAGGAACGAGTAGTAGACCACCACCGACGCGCCGAAGCAGATGTTGGCGATGATGAACAGCACCACGCCGAGCTGCCAGTTCTGCCCGCCGACCAGCGCCAGCAACGCCGTCATCGCAGCGCCGCCGAAGGCGAAGATCGCCAGCATCAGCCGCTTGCTCTGGGTGCGGTCCGCGATCGCGCCAGTGATCGGCAGCACCACCACCTGCACGACAGTGGCCACCGACAGCAGGTAGCCCCACAGCGAGCCGGCCGGGAACACCAGCCCGAACGCCGAGATGTCGCATTGCACCAGCGCGTTGTCCTGGGGACAAGCGTTCGGGCCGTTGCGCGCCACGTCGGCCTTGGCGGCCTCCGTCGCCACCGAGGTCAGGTAGAGCGAGAGGAAGACCGTTGTCACCGATGTCGGGAACACCGAGTTGGCCCAGTCGTACCAACACCAACCCCGCTGTTCCCGGCGCCGCCTCCGCGCGGCGTCGGGCGCCAGGTCGCTGTCCATCACGCTCATCCGTTCGGTCCTCCGGCCAAGATCACTCGATTGGGGGGTAACCGGACCTTACTGGCTCAAGGAATGCGGTGGAGGTCCGTGCGGGGACAATGCGTAGTTCCGCTCATCCACCGATTTCCGGCTGCGGCTCGCCGGACCGCTCTCGCAACACCTCCTGCAGCACGTCCGGCCGATCGGTGACCAGCCCGTCCACGCCGAGATCCAGCAATTCCCGCATCTCCGCGGCGTCGTCGACGGTCCACACGTGGACCTCGATCCCCCAGCGATGAGCCTGGCGCACGAAGCGGGAGTCGATCAAGTGCAGCGGCCCGAATTCTCGCGGAACCTGGGCCGCGCCACCGGCGACCGACGACCGCAGCGGCCAGCCGCCCCACCGCGAGCCCAGCCACAGAAACCCGGCCGACCGGCGCCCCGTCGAGGTCATCAGCCGCGGCCCGACGGCCCGGCGCAGCTCGGCCAACCGGTGCTCGGCGAACGACGCCAGGCACACCCGGTCCCAGGCGTTGTGCGCGCGCAGCGTCCGCAGCACGGGTCCTATCGCCGAGTCCGCCTTGATGTCGATGTTGAAGAACGTCTCCGGCAGCTCCTCCAGCGCGGCGTCCAGGCTGCACACGGGTTCCCGACCGCCGATCAACGCCGATCCGACCACGGACCAGGGCAACCGCTCGATGGCGCCACGACCGTCCGTGGTGCGGTCCAGCGTCGCGTCGTGGTTCACCACCACGACCCCGTCGGCGGTCGCGTGGACATCGGTCTCGATGTAGCGGTACCCCTCGTCAGCGGCGCGGCGGAACGCGGCCAGCGAGTTCTCCAGATCGTGCAGTTCCCCCAGGTGCCAACCGCGGTGGGCGAACGCGCGGGGCCGGGGGCCGAGCAGGAAAGGATGCGTCACGCGAGCAACTCTGCCTGATCGGCGTGCCTTCACCGCGCAGGCGGGGCCCTTGGCTAACGTGATCGATCGTGGAAACCTCCGTCCCACCGCCCCGCCGCCAACGCCAAACCCGGCACTGCGCCTGGTGCGGACGTCGCGTTCCGGAATCGGGCCGGCAGGGACGTCCCCGCCTGTACTGCGCGCAGTCCTGCCGCCAACGCGCCTACGAACGCCGCACCGCGGTCCAGCGCGGCGGCCTCCCAGAGGACGCGGTGGTGCTCTCAGCGGCCGAACTGGCAGACCTGCAGGACCGGCTGTTCCAGCTGCGTTGCGCGGCCGAGGACGTGATCACCGCGGTCGAGGACGCCGCCGACCAGGCCGAACTGCGCAAGCTCGCCACCCAGGTCGTCGCCGTGGCCGAGGAGCTCGAACGGCTGCGGTGAGGACGAACGGAGCATTGTGCCCACCGGTCTGGGTGACCAGGATGGGTTGGTCCCCAGCCGTGGCAAGGAATCGACGGTGCCCGCACGTCCCGTAGTCCGCGGCCTGCGCCGCGCCGACCTGATCAGCCAGGACCCGATAGCTTCCGCAGTCTTCTACCGGGCCCTGCTCGACTGGACCCCGGCACCGACCGGCGCCGGCTTCGACTGCTGGGTGGGCAACCGGCGCTGCGCCGCGATGCGCACTCCCCGCGGCGGCGAACGACCCGGCTGGCGGCCGATGTTCGCCGGAATGACCCAAGACGGCTCGCTGACCGGTCCTGATGACGCGGTCGCGCTGGTCGTCAAGGGGCGGGCCCAGCACGGCCCCTGGGCGCCGAGCCCGCGCCCCGGCGAGCCCTGCTGGGTCGAGCTGAGCACGCAAGCGCTGGAACGCGCTGACACGTTCTGGGCCGACATCCTGGGCTGGTCGGTGCTCGCCGACCAGTACCTCGTCGGCGAGCGACCGCTGGCATCCCGCACGACGCGCCGACCGGCCGGCTGGGGTTGGCTGTGCTACTTCGCGGTCAAGGATGTCGAAGCGATCAGCTCCCGCGCGCCGAAGCTGGGCGGCAAGACCATCGACCGCAGCGATCACCCCGTACTGGGCACCACAGCCGTGGTAGCAGACCCGACCGGTGCGGCAATCGGCCTGGCAGCCGCCGACACGTGGGGCTGAAGAAGGTTTCGCTCCGCAGACCCACCACGGCTGGGGTTATCGCTCCGGGGGTCGTTCCCGATAACCACGGCTGGGGTTTATCGCTCCGGGGGTCGTTCCCGATCAGGGCACTAACCGCCGGAGAGCTCGCCGAGCACCTGCAACGTCCGGTTCGCGCGCACCGACAACCGCTGTTCGCGCGCGGTCACGTCGATGTAGGTCTGGCTCGAATTCATCGAGGAGTGCCCGAGCAGCTTGGCGATCTCGGCGGCACTCGCCCCGTCCTCAGCAAGCCGCGTCGCGAATGTGTGCCGCAAGGCGTGCACCATCGCACCCGGCTGCACCCGATCCGAAACGCCCGCAGCCCGCAAAGACTGCCGCACGAGGTACTGCAGGCCGCCCCGCCGCAGCGCATCGCCGTGGTGATCGACGAACAACGGCTCGCCACCGGGCAGCCGCTCACCGAACCGCGCCCGCCTTGACTGCAGGTAGCTCTGGATCAACGCGTCCAGGGTGTCCTCGATCGGGATGGACCGGTTCTTGCCGCCCTTGCCGTGCACGTGCAGCCGCCGATCCCCAGGCCGCCCCGCCAACGACGCGATGGTGAGCTCCAACAGCTCGGCCGACCGCACCCCGGTGCACAACAACGTGGCGAGCACGGCCAGGTCGCGCTCCGGCCACGGATTCCGCGTACGACGCGCCCCGGCGGCCACCGTGCGCAGCAGCCGCTCGGGCGTGTCCTCGCCCTGCAACGGCTTCGGCGTCGAGGGGGCATTGCGCGGCTTCGGCACCACCTGCATCGGGTTGCCGGACACCGCGCCCTCGACCACGAGGAACCCGAAGAAACCGTTCCAGGTCGACCAGGCGCGGGTCACCGACGAAGCCGACCGCGAAACGGCGAACCGCGCGAACGCCGACCGCAGCACCGAAGCCGTGACCTGGTCCACGGCCAACCGGTCGGCGCCGGTGCCGGTGAGCTCGACCAGCTCACCGGCCACCGACTCCAGGTCGCGGCGATAAGCGCGCAGCGAGTTCGCCGCGAGCTTCCTGGCCTGCAGGTGCTCCAGGTAGACCTCGATCAAGCGCGCCACGTCCACGCCACACCTCCCCGGTGATCATGATCAACTCGGGTAGATGAAACCAGACGGCACCGACAATCAGCTGTTGCGGATGAACCGGTCGAGCACGCGGGTCCCGAACTTCAGCGACTCCACCGGCACCCGCTCGTCAACGCCGTGGAACAAGGCGGCGAAGTCGAGGTCCGCGGGCAGCTTCAACGGCGCGAAGCCGTAGCAGTTCATGCCCAGTCGGCTGAACGACTTCGCGTCAGTCCCACCGGACATCATGTAGGGCAGCGCCTTCGCACCGGGATCCTCGGCGAGCAGCGCAGCGGTCATCGCATCGACGATGCGCCCCTCGAACTTGGTCTCCACCGGAGGCAACCCGACCCACTCCCGCTCCACGTCCGGCCCGAGGAGCTCGGCCAGCTCACGGTCGAAGGCCTCCTCCCGACCGGGCAGGATCCGGCAGTCCACGGCGGCCTCGGCGACCGACGGGATCACGTTGTGCTTGTACCCGGCGGTGAGCATCGTCGGGTTCGCGGTGTCGCGCAGCGTGGCGCCAACAATCCGCGACAGGTTCCCGAGCTTGGCCACAGCGCCCTCGATGTCGTTCTCCGGGAAGTCCCAACCGGTGATCTCAGTCACGCCATCAAGGAACTCGCGTACCGAGTCGGTCAACACCAGGGGGAAGCGGTGGTTGCCAAGCTTGGCCACAGCCTCGGAGAGCTTGGTCACAGCGTTGTCGTCGTGCACCATCGAGCCGTGTCCGGCGCGAGCCCGCACCCGCAGCTTCAACCAGCGAATACCCTTCTCGGCGGACTGGATCAGATAGGCGCGCACGCCGTCCTTGAGCGTCACCGAGAAGCCGCCGACCTCGCTGATCGCCTCAGTGCAGCCCTCGAACAGCTCCGGCCGATGATCGACCAGCCACTGCGCCCCGTGGAAGCTGCCGGCCTCCTCGTCGGCCAAGAAAGCGAAGACGACATCCCGCGGCGGAGTGATGTCATCGCGCTTGAGCCGCCGCGCGACTGCGAGGCTCATGGCCAGCATGTCCTTCATGTCGACGGCGCCCCGACCCCACACATAGTCGTCCTGCACAGCCCCGGAGAAGGGATGAACGGACCACTCGGCAGGATCCGCGGGCACGACGTCGAGGTGCCCGTGCACCAGCAGCCCACCCCGCGTCTCGTCGGCCCCTGGCAACCGGGCGACGACATTGCCCCGCCCGGGATGATCCCCTGACTCGACGTAGGTGACGTCGTAGCCGACCTCGCTGAGCTTGGCGGCCACGAACTCGGCGGCGGCCCGCTCCCCCACGAGCGTCTCGGGGTCGCCCGTGTTGGTGGTGTCGATGCGGATCAGGTCGCTGGCCAAACCGACTACCTCGTCCTCGGCCCGCAGCAACCCAGCGTCGTGATCAGTGCCGGAGATACCCTTGTTATGTGCACTCACCAGGCATTTCTATCACCCGACCAGCAAAGAGGGGGGTGCCGTTCAAGCATGTTTGACCATGGGCTAATCTATCTACACAACACAGCGGGACGGCCCAAAAGGAAAGAGGGGCCGAACCGAAGATGTCCGAGTGGCGGAATGGCAGACGCGCTAGCTTGAGGTGCTAGTGCCCTACTAATGGGCGTGGGGGTTCAAGTCCCCCCTCGGACACAAAAATGTGGCATCCCTGCTACATCTGACGTGCCAGTGTTTGAAGGCACTCCAACACGCTGGATCAGCGTTTTCCCGGTCGCCCCGCTGCTTGCGGTGGGGGTGGTCGATGTGACCGGCCCAGTGATCAAGCCGGTAGTTCCCTCCACAACTCCCGAACGTCGGGACGGCCCGTCGGCCGTAGGGCACCCCGGGGTCACCAGCGCCCGTCGAACGCTTCCCCTCCCTTCCGTCCCAGTACCGCGCGAGCGTGGCCTGGTGCACGGATTGGCGGCTGTCGATGCCAGGGGCCGGGTCGCCGACCAAGCAGTCTTGAGGGCACTCGGCTGGACACCTGGAACACGACTGGCCATCCGCGAGACACACGGCCTCCTGACCATCCGCACCGATGCCCACGGCGTGTTCAGTATCACCAAGCAGGGGCATCTACGGCTTCCCGCATCGGTCCGGCACTGCTGCGGCCTGCTGCCCGGAGACCGGGTCCTGCTGGCCGCCGAACCCGCCCACGGTGTCCTCGTCGTGCACCCGCCCGCCGTACTGGACGACATGATCACCCGCTGCCGCGCCAGGCTGCTGGACGGTGATCCCGCATGACAACCCGCCAACCCCAGCCCGCGCACACGTCTCAAGCCGATCTGGAAGCCGCGCGCCTGCTCCTAGACCGCCTAGGTCTCTCGGCTGAAGACCTGCTCACCACACCCGAGAACCGGCCGCCTGTGCCCACGTTCGCCGACTACATCCCGATCGTCTCCGCGGCCGTCACCGACGGCACCCGCCGCGTCTACAGCTCCTACTGGAACCGCATCCAAAACCACTGGGGGCAACGCCGCCTCGACGAACCGACACCGTCAGAAATCAAGCAACTCGTCGAACACATCAAGAGCCACGTCATCGCCCGCCGCAACGCCCGCGGCGGACGCAGCGCCGGCGAACACCTCATCGCCGCACTCCGCTGCCTCTACCGACACGCCGAAGACGACGGACTCATCACCCCCACCGACAACCCCGCCAGCAAAGTCGCCAAACCCCGCCGCCTGCCCTCCACCCGCCGCGCCGTGGCCGACACCCGCCTGGCCGAGATCAACCACATCGCCGCCACCACCGGCAACGACCCCGCACTCGACACCCTCCTCCTCCGGCTCCACACCGAAACCGCCTGCCGCCGCGGCGGCGCACTCGCCCTCCGCCCCCAAGACCTCGACCCCACACAATGCCTGATCTTCCTCCGAGAAAAAGGCGAAAGCGTCCGCTGGCAACCCGTCTCGCCGACCTTGATGGCCCACCTACAGCAGCACGCCAAACAGCGAGGCGCCCCGCGCACTGGGCAGTTGCTGCGCTACACCAACGGCCGGCCAATCACCACCCGCCGCTACGACCACCTCTGGAACCGCATCGGCAGACACCTACCCTGGGTCGCCACCCAGCAGATCTCCACCCACTGGCTACGGCACACCACTCTCACCTGGGTCGAACGTAACTACGGCTACGCCGTCGCCCGCGCCTACGCCGGACACACCGACAGTGGCAGTGGCGACGCAGGCACCACCACCACCTACATCCGAGCCACCATCCAGGAAATCGCCACCGCACTCGCAGGACTCACCGATGAACCCCACCCACTCGCCTGAACCGACGACGGAACAGCAGAACATCACATGAATTTCAATTAAGACTGAAAATATCGATTACACCGAAGTATCGAGCCGGACGCTCCAACAAGCAGCGTCCGGCTCCACTTTGCCAACCTGGAGCAGTGCCCTACTTCCTACGCCGAGACGCGCCCGCATCATGACCACGACCCCTTGACCCCCAGCCAAGTCCTATGAGGACACTCACCAGCGAAAACCGAGAAACCGCTGGACAAACCGCGTAAGTTGACAGCGGTTCCACGCAGTTCCCACCTACTACGGTACATCCCTCGCTCCAGATTCGCTCCTGCTCCTGCTATCCAGCCCGGGCGAGGAAACGTCACACTGTACGACTGCCCAGGATCACGAGCCTCAGCTCCCGGACCCTCCAGCGCCAGTAGGAGTTCAATCCCGTGGACCGTCTTGAACCAAGACCCCAACCACTAATCATCGGCCAGCATCTGCCGGCGGCCCGTGGCCGACCAGCTGATACACACGCCCATGCTCCCCAGCACGCGGGAAGGTCGAGTCCCCACCTATCCTCGACCTCCCCACAGCTACCCCGTCCGCAGAGGACCGACGGCTGCCATGGGCCAGCTCACCGAACGGCACCCTGCCGCCACCCACTCAGCAAACCTGACCTGTGCTCCACAAACTGCCGTTCAAGCGCGGCAGCTAATATGGGACGCTCAGGCGATGCCCGGCGATGACGTCGATCGCTAGCAATGGAAACCCCAGCGCTAGCTGAGGCCCGGGATGCACCCGTTGGGCCTGCTGACCAGCGCCGCTTACGGCATTTGAACAGTGATCACGAATGGCAGCCCCGATAGGACCAGAGGGACAGTCCAGATCAGTGCAGCCCAAGCCTTTTCAGCCACGAAGTCCGCTTTGACGCTGTTTCCCGTTCCGACATACCGGAGGCCTGCACAGGAAAATAGAGCGCTTTCAGTGAACCGCTGTCGTCAGCGCCGAGCCAGAAACCACACGAGCCATACACCCAACGCGTTACTTCCTCGTGCTCGGCAGGACCCGCGTACAGCCCGTCGTCGGCAGCCAGCCTGACCGGAAACTTACTTTCATATTCCACTCCGACTGCGAGCTCTGGTTCGTAGTCGAGCCCAAGGCTTACCGCCACGGTTTGACCGCCGCGTGGGACACCATGAGGAAGCGACCCCCAGACCCATTCACGAGAATTGATTCTCGCTCCTATTCCTTCGATTTTGTGACTCGTCACGCCAATTTCGATGTCGAACTCGTCGACGAGCACCGGTGAAAGCCCTTCGGACGGTGGCGTGTAGTCGTCGGGCAGCCTGTTGTAGAGCTCGAACCAGCCCCTCGCTCCTGGGAGGGGAGTGAACGCCAACGACCAGACACATGGCTCTGGTTCGCCTGGAACCACGACTGGCCAAGGAGAATACTGGGGCGACGTCACTTTCCTCTCCTGAACAAGAAGTGGTAGATGAGCCTCTTCCGAGGATGCACTACCAGCTCATAGATTCCTCGCCTACCATTCCACGATCCTCTCACGAACCATGCTACCGTTCCCCTCGCCCCGCGTGGATCTCGAACAGCCTTCGCCTTAGTGATCATCTTGATGAGTTGCCGACTGTGCTGATAGGGCCTTCCATAACTTTTAAGAGCAGTGTTGGTGAATCGCAGCCTGCCGACTACACGGCGCGTGATGAAGGCTCTCGTCTGGACTTGGACGTACTGAGCAGCGGGCACGAGGGCTCTGCTCCACGCCCATGTTGCCGCAGGGCGGATCGCAGCCCGAAAAGCCCAGGAAACGACGGCTCTAGCGGCGATGCCTGCGAGAATGCCGAGGCACCAGGGACAGCGGCCGTCGAGGTCGGTGGCGTTGATGGGATTGGCACTGACGTAGTCGTAGTCGTTGGCGGAGCCGCCTTCGACGGGGTCGACCGAGAGGAACCGGCCGAGCGAGGGTGAGTAGGGGCGGGCTCCCATCTGGATGAGGGACAGGGCGCCGGCGTGTTCGTAGGGGCGTTGGTGTTGGCCGAGCCAACCGTAGTCGAGTTGGCCGGTTTGGTTGTCTGGAACGTTGTCCGGGTCGACGACACCCGCGGCCGTCAACGGTTCGCCGTAGGGGGTGTAGGTGCGGAGGTCGCCGAGCTGGACACCGGCGGCGTCGGTGGTCAGGGTGAGGTCGCCGCGGACCGTGGGGTGGTCGTAGCGCGAGGTGGCATTGCCTTGAGCGTCGAGCGTGGCCGTCCACAGCACCCCGCCCGGCAGCGAGATCGAGCGGGAGACAGCCCGCTTGTTGGCGTCCAGGACGAGGTCGGCGGTGTCGCCGCCGGCGGTGTAGCTGTAGAGCACCGCAGCCGGGGTGTCGCCCTGGGTGGTGTCGCGACGGACGATGCGGTCGGCGGCGTCGCGGCCATAGGTTACCGCTGCGACGTCGGCGGGGTTGGTGCTGGTGGTGCTGGCGGTGAGGTTGCGGTCGGCGCTGTCCCAGCCGAGCCGGGTGGTGACCGCGCCCTGGGTGTATTGGGTGGTGTTGCCGTGGTCGTCGTAGGTGATGCCGGCGACCGGGTTGGTGCCGGTGGTGGCGAGGATGCGGTCGGCGGCGTCGTAGCAGTAGCCGGTCTCGGTCGTGCCGCTGGTGGCGGCGTCGATCAGGCGCAGCCGGTTGGTGTTGGTTCCAGCGGTGGCTTGGGTGCCGGTGGGGCAGCCGCTGGGTGCGGTGGTGAAGTCGTAGGTGTAATAGTGGCCGGTCACCCACGCCTCGGTGAGCCGACCGGCGGCGTCATAGACGTAGTTCGGGCCTGCGGGTCGGGCATCGACACCGGCGAGGGTCTCGTCGGTGATGGTGCCCGCCCGGCTGCGGGTCACCGTGGACACGACCTGGGTGGCGTCGGGCTTGCGCCAGGTCAGTGAGGTAATGCGTCCGGCCTGGTCTTTGCCGATCGTGGTCAGGGAGGTGCCGCTGCCGTAGTTGACCAAGGACAGCTCGCCGGCGGCGTCGTAGCCGGGCATCGCGAGCACCGTGGTGGTGGGGACTCCGTTGACCGTGGCCAGGAGTTTGACTTCCAGGACGCGGCCCGCGTCGTCGTAGCGGTACTCCGTGGTCTGGGGTGAGTCGGCGATGTTCGGAGGGGTGACGATTTCGCTGGTGACGCGGCCTGCTTGGTCGTACCTGGTTTCGGTGCGGGTGCCGTGCACATCGGTGTACAGCGTGGTGCGGCCCAGCAGGTCCACTCGGGTGGTGATGGTTCCCGCAGAGTCGGTCACCGACGTGGTTTGCGGGTCGCCGCCAACGGCGTAGTTGGTAGTGCCGGTGCGTGCCGGGGCGGTGGGATTGGCCGGATAGGTCTTCTCGATGACCCGGTCGCGGGCGTCGTAGCGGGTGCAGATCCAGGCGCCGTTGACCGCTTCGGCCACGACACGACCGGAGGCGTCGTACACCTGCTCCTCCACCCGCGCCGGGCCGGTAGCGGGTGCTGGCGCGGTGGTCAGCTTCGCCAGCCCGCCCTGGTTGGCGGGATCAACCGCCTGGGTGCAGGGGTCGTCGCGGGTTTCGGCGTCGCCGTAGTAGGTGTTGGTGCCCTGCGCGCCGGACGGCATGGTATTCCCGGTCTGCCGCAGATAACCGACACCGGGCGTTTCGAAAGCGCTGGAGTTGGTCAGCGCCAGTCCCCCGGGGTCGGCGACGGTGGCGGTGGCCAGCCCGTAGATCCAGTCCAGGCCGTTGTCGTTGTAGCGGGTGGTGGTGACCTTGTTGGGCACCCCGTTGGACTCGTCCTCGGTGGTCGAGGTCGTCAGCCCGTAGCGGGGCCGCAACTGGGTGCCGGGCACGACCTCCTGGAGGCCGGACGGAGTGGTCCAGTGCAGCTCCAGTTGCGCGGTGAGGTCGTACTCGTAGTACTCGATACGTATCCGCTTGATCGCACCCGCACTGGGGCTGGACACCGTGGCCTGCCGCCAGGCTGGTGTGGTGTTGCGCCAGTCGTCGATGACGATCTGGTCGTCCACCCACAGGCGCACCCCATCGTCGGCCAGCACCCGCAGGGTGTATGTCCCGGCCTGTGGGAAGACGATCTCGCCGGTGGCGCGCAGTGAGAAGTGGTCGGCCGGGAATCCAGGTACCGGGGCGTCATAACCGAGGTTGCGGGCGAAACTGCCGTCGACGGTGCCGATTCCGGTGACGTAGACCTTGGGCGCTCCCGCGAGTTCGCGGTTGTCGTAGAGAGACACCGCGAGGCTGTTGATACCGCCGTCGTATTCGGTGCGGTTGTGATCCACAGTAGACGAACAGGCGGTGGTTGGTACCAGGCCGTTGAAGCAGGACTCGGGTGCGGGTCCGTAGGTGTCGGTGGGCCGGTCGGCGTGGTCGTAGATGGTGGTGGTCTTGCGGCCCGCCGCATCGATCGCGGCGACGACCTGGTCCTTGACGTTCCACTCCTGGCGGCTGGTTTTGCCGGTGGCGTCGGTGTCGGTGAGCTGCCGGTACCCGGCGTCGAAGGTGACCTTCCGCGCGAAGCCCGACGCAGGCGCCAGGCCGGCGACGTCGACTTGGGTTTCACCGGTGTTGATGTAGCGGTAGGTGTGCGCGGGGCGGGCCTGGCCGGATGCGGGCGCGGGTTGGGTCACCGACGTGGCTTTCGGTTTGCCCGTGGTGGTGTCGTAGTTGATGGCGGTGAAGACCTCGGTGCTCGACTCGCGCGTCGCGGGGTCCACGGCGATCCAGTCGTTGGCCAGCGGATCACGGATCACGTCGATCTTGCCGGCTGCGGGGCTGTAGCCGAAGTCGGTGAGTTCGCTGCCCGGGTCCTCGATCCGGGAGAGCCTCCCGGCCACGTACCACAGGCGGGTTTCGGTGCCGTCCCAGTAGGTGATGCGGCACAGCATCTGCGCCGGCGGCAACGCGTCCCCGCCAGGCGGCACCGGTGTGCCGCCGTAGCAGTCGTCGCCGGGCCGGTTGTAGTGCAGCACGTGGGAGCGACCGGAGACCGGGTCCTTGATCTCCCGCAGGCGCACCGGGCTGCCGTCGTAGATGTTCTGCAGCGCAGCGGGTTTGCGGGAGTCCGCAACGGAGTTCTGCGACTCCAGCTTCCCGTCGGCGCGGAAGACGAACACCTCACCGCCATCGGTCAGCGTCACGCGCCCAGCCGTGTCGAGCGCGAGCACGCCGTCTTCGCCGGTGGGTGGGGTGTAGCCGCCGGTGGCGGCCTTGGTCCAGGTGTGCTTCGCACCCGTGGCGTCGGTGAGCACCACGGTCTGGTCGGCCACCTGCGCCGAGACGTAGCTGCCGCCGTTGCCGTCCAGATCCGCCGAGAGCGTCCAGCCTTCCGACAGCGCGGGCAGGTCCTCGGTGTAGAGCCAGTCCGAGCGCACGATCTGCGACGGCACCGTCACGTCATCGGCGGTCTTGACGAACAACCGCAGCCGCGCCGAACCCGTCTTCTCCGCCAGCTCCACCTTGATCGGCACGCGCTGCCCCGCGGTCAACGACACACCGGTGGCCTGGGTCCAGTTCACATCGCTGGGCCCTTCGCCCAGGTAGACCTGGGTTCCGTTGATCCAGACCGTGGTCTTGTCGTCGTGCACCCCCGCGAACAAATAGCTGCCGGTGGCCGGGACCTGGAAGAAACCGTTCCACTGCACGATGAAGTCATCCGCCGGTAACGCCGGCGTGAACGGCGAAGTCGTGCCCCAGTCGACGTTGACCTGCGGCTCGGTGCGCACCAGCGTCGGCTGCACACCATCATCGATCACCGTGTTGCGGTTGAGGTCCTTGAAATACGACGCACGTAGCCCCTTGGGGTCGGTCTGCTGCGAGTTGTAGGAGAACGACACACCCGCAGTGCCACCGACCGTGGTAAACGTCGGCGAGGACACCTGTGTGGAAACGTTGCCGTTGGCCAGGTTCACCTCGACTGGGCCGACATCATCGGTCGGGGACGGGCCGTGGTCACCGATGCGCAGATCGACCTTGACATGCCCCACCCACGGCGAGGTCGTGCTGGTCAGGTTCGCCACCGTGGTGACCTGCCAGGTGTAGGCCACACCGTCCTGCAACACCCCGGGCGGAATTGTCCACTGTGGCGTGTCCAGGCACCCGGATTCCACCACCACGCCGGTCTTGGCGTCCGGGCCGGTGGCGACGCGGAAGCAGTACTTGACCGCCTCCCCATCAGCATCCGACACCGCCCCCACCTGCAGCGTCGGCGTCGTGGTCGTCACCGTCGCGTTGTCCGCAGGTGCCACCAGCGGCGCAGCCGGGGGCGCCGATCCCACGTCAACGAGCAGCGTGGCGTCGAGGTGCTTGTAGGTCCACACCCCGGCCTGCTCGTGCCCGATGAGCATGAACCACGCAGTCGGATCACCCCGCTCCACCAGGTAGCGGATGAACCCGGTCAACCCGTCACCGGAGAACTGACCGGTGTCCCCGACGTAGGTGCTGGCGACGTAGCCGCCCACACCGTTGAAGTGGAAACCGGAGGCGTGGTAGAGGTCGGTGTTCCACGACTTCACCGAGCCCGTGTAACCCGGCACCTTCCACACGTCCAGGCGCGAACCGACCACCGTCTTGCCGAACAGCGGCGAGTAGTCCACTTTGAACACGCTGCGGTTGTAAGTGTCACCAGCCGCCTGGCTGTTGCCCACCCGCAGCCCGCAGTTCGCGCACTCGTACCCATCGGAGCGGTACGCACGCGAGTCGATCACACCGAACGACATCGTCGGGTCCACGAACACCGGGTACTGCCGCTGCGGCGCCCGCAACCACTGCTCATCCACCGAGACCGTGAGGAACCACTGCGGCCCGTCCTGGGCCAGCTCGTAGCGGCCACCGATCATCGCGGGCGCCTTCTCGCCGCCGCCGGAGGAATCCCATGCCTCGATCGGCGGCAGGACCACCTTCACCACACCACCGGCATCCTTGAGCACCACACCACCGGTGGCATCCAACTCAGGCGTGAGACCCTCGGTGTTCAAACGGAAACGCCACGACGACCTGCCCTGACGCTTCAGGACGATGGTCTCCTTCACCGCTCCTGGTGTGACTTCGTAGGTCAGGTCCGTATCCGGCTGAACCTCGGTGAACGTCGCTTTGTCCCGATCAAGGCGCACCGGGCGGTCCGCGGACTCCTCCAACGCCAGAGACGCCTTCTTGCCCTCGACCTCCACCGCGACCACGGCCGGATCGTTGGCCTTGCCCGCCACCGACGGGTGCAGCACATGCCGCGGCGCCTGCGCCCGCGCCGAGCGCTGATCGGGCACCAGCGTGGTGTCCACCGGCTGCCACTGGCCCGCCGCGTCCTGGACGTTCAACGGCACCGTCGACTGCCGCACCGTCCGCGTCCCGTCCGGGTTCGCCCACTCCTCGACAAACATCGACCGCGACACCGGCTTCGACCGCACCGGATCGAACCGCGACCCCACATACCCGTCCCGAGCCGTCAACGGCGCGAAGTCAGCATCCGTCTGGCCAGGCGAGGTCCGCTCGGGCGTCGATTGACCGGGCAGCAGCGGATTCTCACGCGGGTCGCGCTGCGTGGGCTCGGCCGCCGACGCCACCGGAGGCGGCACCACAACCTCGACAACCGAGACAACGACGGCGAACACCAGAAGAACAGAAAGCCAACGAACCACGAAACCGTGATCACGAGAGCGCGCGTCATCACCACGACGGGCAGGGACCATGCCGAAACTCCTCGAAGAATCGGTGCAGGCCCCACAGCCCGCGCCAAGAAAGCTCTCAAATCTTCACCAGACGACCATCAGTACACCAATACGACAAAAGAGTGATAGCTGACAGCGACACTTCGGAAGCGATCAGTAACGGACACGGACACGCGTCTGGCTGTCGACAATGAAAAATATTGGGAGGGCGCGATTTTCGTGTAACGTCCGATGTGGTCGCACCGATAAATGCCGCGACAACCCGGTTTTCGGCGGCCCTGCGTCGCCGCTGACAAGCGCATACCTGGCCATCGCCGACCAGGAGCAGAAAGGGCCAGGCCGTGCGTTCGCTCCTTCGCAGGTCCCGCACATCCATGCCACCGTCACCGGAGCCACCGGAGGCGGCCGCGCCGTCGATCCTCGACGAGTACGTGACCAGCGCACCCTCACCGCAGAACGCCATCGACCTGTTCACCGGGGAGTGGTCATCGCAGCTTCCCCCGCCGTTGCAGGACATCCAAGCCGGACCCTTGCCCTTGTTCGATGACGCCCGGGTCACCTGGGCCATCGACAGCTTTGGTGGTGTGGCGGGCAGCCGGATCCTCGAACTCGGGCCGCTCGAAGGCGGACACACCTACCAACTCCACGCGGCCGGTGCCGAGATCATCGCGGTCGAAGCGCAAACCCGCGCCTACCTGAAATGCCTGATTGTCAAGGAACTGCTGGGCATGCCCCAAGCCCGGTTTCTGCTGGGTGACTTCACGCCCTACCTGCGCGACGCCGAGGAGCGCTTCGACCTCTGCTTCGCCAGCGGCGTGCTCTACCACATGCGCAACCCCGTCGAAACCATCGCACTCACCGCGAAAGTCGCCACCAAGCTCTTCCTGTGGACCCATGTCTATGACGAGGACGTCATCACCCGCAGCGAGCTGCTCGCACCACGCTTCCCCAGCCACCAACGGGCCACCCACCAGGGCTTCGACCACACTCTGCACCGCTTCAACTACGCAGAAGCCCTGCAACGCAACGGATTCTGCGGCGGCAGCGCGCCCTACAGCAACTGGCTCACTCGCGCCGACCTGCTCGCCGCCCTGGAACACTTCGGCTGGACGGTCACCAACATCGGCTTCGACACCCCCGACCATCCCCACGGCCCAGCCCTCGCTCTCACCGCTACCCGGATTGATACTGAGGCATAGCGGTTCTCTGGTTGCCGAGTCCTGAAAACCGTGCTGTTTGTTTTTTCTGGTTCTGACCTGCCGAGGTGGCAATGACGACGAATCGTCACTCGAGAATCGCACTTTTCGCCATCGTCTTCGCGTTGTCGGCCAGTGGCCTGCCCCACGCCCAGGCGAGTCCAGCGGGACTCGCGGAGAAAGCCGCTCATCCAGCCGCGGTGCCCGACGCCAACGCTGTCACCCCGCGAGCGGAGACGGTCCCGCTGGCCGATGCAGGTCGGCCACCAGGAGCGCCGGCCGACCTGCGCGAAGCCGCGCCGCAGCGGCAGTTCTCGCTCGTCGGCCTGACCTGGCAAGGCGCGGAGCCTGACACGATCGAACTGCGCACCCAATCCGTTCGAGGCACCTGGAGTGCGTGGCAGACCCTGGACCAGCAGGACGGCGGTCCGGACCGCCGCCAGTCACCGAAGACGACCGAACCGCTGTGGACCGGGCCCGCCACCCGCGTCCAGGTCCGAGCCCAGCGCGCGGGCGCCCCCGCCACCGACGAACTGACCTTGGTCACCATCGATCCGGGCACCTCGACCAACGACGCCCAGATCAGCCAGTTCTCCGCCGCGGGCAGCGGCGTTTCCACCATGCCGACCGTCGTCACGCGGGCGCAGTGGGGCGCCGATGAATCATTGATGACCTGGGCCCCGGAATACGCGACCACGGTCAAGGCCGCCGCGCTGCACCACACCGCCGACAGCAACGACTACACCTGCGACCAATCCGCAGCGCTGGTGCGGGGCATCTACTACTACCACTCGGTGACCAACGGATGGGGCGACATCGGCTACAACGCGCTGGTCGACAAGTGCGGCACCATCTTCGAAGGCCGCACCGGCGGCCTGCACCTGCCGACCCTCGGCGCCCACACCGGCGGATTCAACCGCCACGTCTTCGGCATCTCGATGATCGGCGACCACGACGCGATTCCGCCCAGCACCGCGACGCTGGAATCCGCGTCGCAGATGATCGCGTGGAAACTCACCAACAGCTACGTCGATCCCCTCGGCAGCGTCACACTCGTCAGCGCCGGAGGCGGCACCTCGAAATACGCCACAGGAACGCCGGTCACGCTGCCCACCATCTTCGCCCACCGCGACGTGGGAAGCACCGTCTGTCCGGGCAACTTCGGTTACAACGCACTCGGTTCGGTCCGGGACCGCACCACGCAACTGGCCGGAGACTGGCGCTAACGGGCCGATCCACCAGAAATGGCAGACACTCGGCGGCGAGAACACGGCAGGCCCGGTCTACGCGGTGGAAACCAACTGGCCCGAGGACGGCCGAGCCACGGTGTTCGGCAGCGGATGGTCCACCATCGCCTGGCGCAGCGACCTCGGGGCGCACTGGGTCAAGGGTGACATCCACGGCACCTACAACCGGCTCGGCGGTCCGACTGCGGGCGTGTACCCGACCACCGACGAACTGGGCACGCCCGACGGCATTGGTCGCTACAACCACTTCACCCACAGCGCCTCGATCTACTGGACGCCGGACACCGGCGCCCACGCCGTACACGGAGCCATACGCAACGCCTGGGCCTCCAGCGGATGGGAAACCGGCCCCGCCGGCTACCCCACCACCGACGAACTCGCCACACCGGACGGAGTCGGCCGCTACAACCACTTCACCAAGAACGCCTCCATCTACTGGACACCCACCACCGGCGCCCACCTCGTCCACGGAGCCATCCGGGACCACTGGAGCACCCTCGGCTGGGAAACGTCCTGGCTGGGCTACCCTACCAGCGACGAATACCCGGTACCCGCCGGACGCCGAAGCGACTTCCAAGGCGGCTACATCGAATGGAACACCACCACCGGCATCACCACCGCATACCGCCAGTAATGCACCTCAACTGCCGCGTCGCAAGGATCTCAGCAGAAATTGCCTGGGCCAGACTGGGACTGTCGCTACGGCGCAGCGCCGGCCCCTTCGGTTTCGGAGTTGTTCTCCGGTAAAGCAGCGTGGGCCTGGTCGACTTGCTTCAGTGCGCATTGCGCCCGCTGCTGTGAATGCCGTACTCGATGGCCAACCGGCCGAACCGGAGACGGCCACGCGGATGGGATTCAGCGTCGGTGGCTTCGGCAATGGCTTGCAGGTCGGCGGCTTCCTGGGCGCCTGTTCGACCTGGCGCTGCACCAGTTCGCGCGCCGACCGCGACTACTACCTGCACCAGATCGGCGCCCCAACCCTGAAGCCGAGTCGAACCTGACCGGCCCTCAGCACCCCAGGCCGGTGGTGACCTGGTCGAGTCACAACCAGTTTCGGCGTTTGAAGATCGCGTACAGGCCGATGCAGACCGCGGCCATGAGAGCCAGCGCGAACGGATAGCCGCCGAGCCAGTGCAGTTCCGGCATGAAGTCGAAGTTCATCCCGTACACCGTGCCGATCAGCGTCGGTGCGAACAGGATCGCCGCCCACGCTGAGATCTTCTTGATCTCCTCGTTCTGCGCCAAGCTGGCCTCGGTCATCTTCTTCATTTCCTCGTTCTGGGCCTGGGTGACCAGCGTGGCGTTGACGGTGAGGATGTTGTCCAGCATCTGCCGGAACCCGTCGACGCGTTCGGCGACCGTGGTGGCGTGGTCGGTCACGTCCCGCAAATAGCGCTGGAGCTCCTCGTCGATGCCGTACTTCTCGAAGCCCGCCTCCAGGCTGCGCAGGATCGACAGCAGCGGGCGGGTGGCCCGCTGGAACTCGATGACCTCGCGGGAGAGTTCGTAGATGCGCCGCGACACATACGGGTCCGCGCCGAAGACCTCGGTTTCGATCTCGTCGATGTCGTTCTGCAGACCGGCGATCACCGGTGCGTAGCCGTCGACGACGTTGTCGAGGATCGCGTACAGCACCGCCTCCGGGCCGTGGCGCAACAGGTCGGGATCGGCTTCCATCCGGCGGCGCACCACGGACAGGTCCGGTGCTTGGCCGTGGCGGACGGTCAGCACGAAGTGCGGGCCGATGAACAGGTGCAGCTCGCCGAAGCTGACCTCCTCGACCTCGTCCAGGTACCGGGCGGCCCGCAACACGACGAACAGGGTGTCGCCGTAGCGCTCGATCTTGGGGCGCTGGTGGGCGACGATGGCGTCCTCGACCGCGAGCTTGTGCAGGTCGAACTCCTCGGCGGCGGCCAGCAGCTCTTTCTCGTCGGGCCGGTACAGCCCGATCCAGGCCATCGTGCCGTCCTCGCCCGGCAGCTGCCGGTAGGTCTCGGCCAGGCTGGACGGGGTCGCCACCCGGACCCCTTCGTGGTAGATCGCGGTGTCGATCAGCGGCCGATCCGCCAACGGCGTCTCCGCCTGCGACCGCGGATCCATCGACTGCTCCGGCGCTTCGCTGCGCTGTTCTTCGGGCAGCCGGGCCACCTTGGAACGACGCAACGAACGCGGACGCCACTCAGGCATGACAGGCCTCCGGACGAGGAACACGAAACACACGGACAGCCGCAACCAGACATAACGGCCAGCGGAAAGCGGCAACATCAGTACGGACGACTAGGAGGTTGGCTGCTCATCGCGGCCCCACCCCCTTCCCCCCGGCCTCGTAACGGAACCGACCCGAAGATACCCCCCGCCCAAGCCGCTGAACCACCCCTACGAGCCTGCCCCATTGAGCGCGCCGACGTGCTGCGACGGCCCCCAGCCAAGGCGGTCAGTGCGCTCGATTGGGCGTTCTTGTGCTTGGAGCGGGACGCGGCACCGATGCACCTCGGCGCGGTCGCAGTGTTCGCACCGCGGCGCCCAGTGCATCCGGGGCGAGTGGCGGGCGTGCTCGCAGAGCGAGCGGCGCGGATTCCGCGGTTGCGCCTGCGGGTCCGCAGCTCGTGGTTTCCTCCAGGTCACGCGCGTTGGGAAGAGCCTTCCGATTTCCGTGCCCGGGACCACGTCCACACCCACCAGCTGCCGTCACCGGGCGGTCGTGAAGAGCTCGCTGTGCTCGTCACGGAGCTCAACGCCCTACCGCTGGATCTGAGCCGGCCGCTGTGGGAACTGCATGTGATCACCGGTCTGGACGGTGACCGGTTCGCGGTTTTGGTGAAGCTGCACCACGCCCTGGCCGACGGTTGCGGAGCGGTCGAAGCCGGGCTCGGACTGCTGGACGGCTTCACCCCCGACTGGGCGCCGCGGCAGACCATGCCACCCGCGGATCCCGTGCTCAACGCTGCCTGGCGTGCGGTGGGAATGGTCTCGCGACCGCACCGGCTGCTCGGCGACGTGCTCTCCGCCGCTGGTGATCTCCCGGGGACCGTGTAGCAGACGGTCGGGATCGCCTCCGCCGTGGTGCGCAACATGCGACTACACGCGCCGGATTCCCCGCTGCACGCTCGTGCGTCAGCCTCCCGTCGCGTGGCCTTGGTCCCCGTCGAACGACGAGACGTGCGCCGGATCCGCACCCGCCACGGAGGCACGACCAATGACATCGCACTCACGGTGGTGACCGGAGCGCTCCGTCGGTGGCTGGACACTCGCAGGTACGCCCTCGACGGGCTCACCGTGCGGGCTCTGGTCCCGGTCAACCACCGATCACGAGAGAAGTCCCGACCCGACAACAACCAACTGTCTGGCTACCTGTGCGATCTAGCCGGACCCCGTGACGCTGCGGATGGTCCGGGCCGCGATGCACCGCAACAAGAGCGCCGGTCCGCTACACGGGTGCGTTCCCCGTGCTCGCTGGTCTGATGTCGTCCTTCACGCACCGAATCGCCGCCCCGCTGGCCGGTCACGCTGCCGGTCTGTTGTTCGACACCGTGGTCACCAATGCGCCGCTGCCCGACATTCGGTGTCGCTGGACGGTGCCTCGCTGCGTGAGCTCTATCCCCTGGCGCCGCTCGCCGCCGGTCATGCCCTGTCGGTCACCGTGACCCAGTACCGGGACCATCCACATCGGAGTCCAGGCCAACCGGCGCGCTGTGGCGATCTGGAAAAGCTCAGCGAAGCCCTACCCCACGCTGTCGCGGAACTCGACGACCTCGACTCCTGAAGATCACGCTGCGGGGTCCGCACGGCTGTTCGCACCGCTCTGGGGCTGGCAACCGATCGGTGCCGCGCTGCTGACGCAATGCCGTGAAGTGAAGGGTCGACGATGCGCAAGCCACCGCACAGCAACATCGTGGTGCAGCTTGAGCCGGTGCCGCCTCGCTGGGTGATGGGTTATACGGCCCTGGACGGCAAGTGGCGCGAGTGTGCGTCGATGCCGGCGACGCCCAGCGAGGACGAGCCCGCACGGCGCGCTGACCTCGACAAGGTCGTGCATTGGGTGGCTCGCGTGCTCGGTGTTGATCAGGTACGGCTGTTGCGGGTGGTCGATACCCGGCGAGCGACGTGGTGGATCGCAACATGAGAACCCGACGCAGAAGGAGTCATTCGTGCCTGTTGGTCAGGAAGTCATCGACGGCATCCCGCCCGTGGTGCACCAACGTCTGCACCGTGTCGGGGTCTACGTCGAACTCGGTGATGCCCACCTCTGCGGTGTCGATGGCGATCGTGCGGTTGCGGACCTCGGGAAGGTTGAGGTGGGTCTGGTCGTTTCCCACGAAGGCGGTGACGACCACCTTCTTGAGCAGTTCGAACGGTGGTGGCAGCGGTAGCCCGAGCGCGGGGAAGACCTGGCCGATCCCAGCGGGCAGGTCGGGCAGGATGCGGACCCCGAAGGTGGGCCAGCGCGGCTGCCGTCCGTCGGTGCGGTCGAAGATCTCGACGGCGAAGTTCGACAGCACCGCGCCGTCCACGATGACCGAGGCGTCTCCGGTGGCCGGGTCGGTGAGCCGCTGGGGCTCGAAGTACAGCGGGATGGACATCGACATCAGCACCGCATCGGCGACGGACTGCTCGTCGGGCTCGCGGTGGAACAGGTGGTAGTCCCACGGCAGCCGCAGCAACCGACCATGGGTGATGTCGGTGGCCAGCACCACGAGTTTGTAGCGCTGATCGCCATGCAGGTTGCCGTCGTCGCCGTCGGATTCGCGGCGAAGATCGCCGAACGTCGTCACCCCGAGCGCCTGCAGCTCGCGGCGCATCCAATCCCGGACGTAGTCACCTTCGTACGCACCATTCCGGGTAATCAGTGCAAGTCCCTCGCTGATCAACGGCAGACGTGGTGGCATCCGGTCAGGCATCCGGGACAGGTCGAGCCTGCCCATCGCGCCGCGGATCTGCCCGGCGTCGGCTCCCGCGGCTGTCAGCGCGGCCACCATTGCCCCGACCGAGGTACCGGCGATCCGCGGAAACGCGTAGCCACGCTCCAACAGCCCGAGGACGGCTCCCACCGTGCCGATCCCCTTGACCCCACCACCCTCAAGCACAAGATCCGCTTGCATCATCCGCGTCCTTTCCGTTGTCACCGCACCCGATCGAGGGGCGCGCAACGATGCTGCGACCGGGCAGCGGCTGCCGCCCACCGGCCGCCCGCCAACCACCTGATCGGCTACCAATACCGGTGATGAGCTCGGCGTGCACGCACTGCACGGATCGATGCGACGATGGGCATGGTGGACGGCGAACGAATCGCGCTGGTTCTGGCCGGCGGTGGCGCCCGTGGCGCGTACGAGGCGGGCGTGCTGTCCGTGCTCGTGCCCGAGCTCGACCGCCTCGGTCAGCGCCCCTCCCTGTTCGTAGGCACGAGCGTGGGTGCCATGAACGCTGCCTACCTCGCCGCCTCCCACGACCGCAGCGCCGAGGACGTCGCTGCAGGCATGCTGGAGCGCTGGCGCGATGTCGGCAAGGGACACGTCATGCGCCCGCTGCACCAACACATGCTCCTCGCCGCAACCCGCTACCTGGGCGAAACACTGTCCTTGCCGGGATTCCGGTTCTCCAGCCTGCTGGACCCGGCGCCGCTCGAACGGCGCCTGCAAGAGTGGATCGACCTCTCCGCGCTGCACCACAACGTCATGCAGCGCCGCGTCAACGCCGTGGCCGTCGTGGCGACCGCCGTCCGCAGTGGCCGCACCGTCGTGTTCGTCGAAAGCGCGGTCCAGCCGACGCTGCACCTCTCCCACGTCCTCGACTACGTACCCGCGACGATCGACCACGTGCACCTGCAAGCCTCCGCCGCACTGCCCGTCCTGTTCCCACCGGTCCGCATCGAATCCCCAGCCGAGGCGCACGGCTGGTACGTCGACGGCGGGACCCGCCTGAACACCCCCATCAAACCGGCACTGGACCTCGGAGCCGACCGCATCGTGGTCATCGGCACCGACGCGGTCACCCCACCATCGGACGAACCGGGCCGACACGAAGGCAGTCCCCCAGACCTCGCCGACGGAGCACTGCACGTCCTCGAAGGCGCCCTGGTCGACCCGCTGGCCGAAGACATCATCACCCTCGGCAACATCAACCTCTTCTACACCGATCCCGCAGCCGCACCCGCAACACAGCAATACCGCAAGGCCCGGGGCAAACCCCCATACCGCCGGGTCCCCTACATCTTCATCGCGCCGGACCGGCGCGGCGCGATCGGCGAACACGCCCTGGAGATCTTCCGCTCCAGCAGCCGCAAACTCAGCCTCCGCTCAGCCCGCCAACGGCTGTTCAGCCAGTTCCTCGGCGGCGACAGCCCCGCCCACGGCGAACTGCTCAGCTACCTGTTCTTCGACCCGCAATACCTCGACGAACTCATCGCCATGGGCCAACACGACGCACACCACTGGCTCACCCACACCACCGACAACGATCCCTGGCAAATCGGCCCCCTCCCCCAACTCACCGGGCCCCTCCCACGCTGATCACCCCGTCCGGCACGGAAGACAGCACGGTCTGCTTTTCGGTCAGCACCGCAACCAACGCGCCTCCGCTGGAGTCTCCGGTGTGGACTTCCACGGCGTGCACCACCACCGCCCGGAGATTCGCGTCCGGCATCTTCGACCTCAGGCCTTGACCAACGCATTGCGCACACGCTTCGAACGTGGCGGATGATCTCGCCGAGCCACGTGGTCTCGGGGCCCCAGTAGACGTCCTCGTCGGGCTCCCAGACGTCCTCACGACCACCGGCGAAACCGAAGGTCTTGAAGCCCATCGACTCCAGCGCGACGTGGCCGGCCAGGATCAGCAGGTCAGCAGGTCAGCCCACGAAATTGATCGTTATGCGGCGAGAGTGAGGTCGAGTCTGGCGAGGTGGCTGGTGCGTGTCCTGCCCGGTGGGGGTGCCGGTTCACCAGGCATCCAGGCGGATCAGGTTGATCACGATGGCAGCGATGACGTGGGCGAGGTGGGTCTTGGCCAGGCCGAGGTAGCGGCTTCGGCGGATGCCGGTGGCCGCGACCGCTTGGTGGATCGTGCCCTCAACCCCGGCACGGGTGGCGTACCGTTGTTTCCATTCGTCGGTGGTCTGCTCGGCGCGGGCGTGCTCGACCGTGTCGTGGATCTCGCGGGGCCGCAGCATTAACTGCCGGCCGCTGCGGGTGGAGCGTGTGCACTGTGGACGGACAGGACACGTTTGACACCTGTCGCCGGTGATCGTGCGGTGGTACTGCTTGATCCACACCGTCCGCAGGAGCCCCCAGCTACCGGTCCTGCGCGCCATGAAGGGACGGCATCGCGAAAGGCCTCGGGGCGGGCGGGGCTCGTCTGGTGAGTCGCTACAGTAGCGCCATCCCGCCCCGAGGCACTTTCAGCCTTACTGATGCCGGGGCTCGTGAGCAGGGACGAAGTGCCTCCGGCTGAAGGTATGGCCACGCCCCGCCCGCGTTGGGCAGCCGGCGGCTCCAACTAGCCGACGCGAGGATGCCGCGGCTTGTGGCGCCTTTCGTCGGCCCTAGATCCTCTTGCTGCTCAGCGGTCAAAACCGCTTCGGCAGCAGTCATGTCGTCGTAGTCGGGCTTTTGGCGAGCAGTTCGTCGATGCGGTTCAGCACGGTCGCGCGCGCCCGGTGCCGCTTTTCGTAGCCTGCGACCTTCTGCAGCTCCCGCTGAGACAGACCCTGCAGTCTCTGGACAACTTCTCCCGCCGTGAGGCTGTCGTAATCGGCGATCGGGAGTTGGTCTGCATCGACGACCCTTCCGGTCATGGCCCGCTCGGCGCGCGCGACGCCAGGGATTCGACGGGCTTGTTCGCCCACCTGACCGGCCTGGTGCTGGACTTCCTGCCTCGCGCCGCCCATGATGGCCTGCCCGCGCTCGGCGAGGTCGTCATACGCTTCGCCGGCACGGTTCATCCACTGCGTGCGCTGCTGCCACGCGCGCCCCATCTGATCGGGAATGGCGCGCATCGCGTCCATCGTCCACGCCGCGGCACCCACCGTGGCGTACAGCGATCGCTGCGTCTCTTTGACCAGACCCATTACGACTACCTCTCACTCAGTACTCACCTGCCCGAACAGCAGTGGCACCCCGAGGTTCCCAACCTGCAGGGTCTGGCTGACTCTCTCAAAACGGGCGGTCAGCCGCAGCGTGACGGAGGTAGGTTCACTCCGGGTACCGCGAGTGCCCGAGGGTTAGGTACGAGCATGGCGGTAACTGACCGTGCACCCGAAGCTGCTCTCCTTCGTTCGTCGGCGGCGAAGGGGCATGCACAGGGCTATTCGGCCGAGGAGTTCTCTGCCCTGGATGGGGTGGCGGTGTAGCGGGAACCGGGCCGTGCCAAGCGTCCTCGGGCGGTCACCAGAGCGGAGCGCGCATCATCCCACCGGCCCGAGCGCAGGTGATCATTTGCGGCGTGGACAGCTTCGGCAGCGTCGTCCGCAACCGCTGGCTGTTCATCGTTTTGGGCAAGCAGGTCGACGGCACGCTGCACGTGGGGATGGGCCTGTTGGGTGGCGTCACCGTCCCCGGTGAGCACGGCCACCAATGCCGTATCGATCGCCTCCCGTACTTGGCAGGCGATGGCATCATGCGCGGGGTGCGACATGACGTCCCACGTTAAGCATCCGGTGGCTTTGTCCAATCCCGACACGCCCCCTCACCTGGGTGAAATAACCCCGTGTGAGCTGCGCGGACCTGCCTGTAGAGAGCACTGACGACATCTACGGTGGGTGGAGATTCACCCCTGCTGCTCCAGAAGCCGGGCGGTGGCCGGATCGATCAGCTCCGACCACTGCGAGAACAACCGCACATGCCCCCACTGGCGCACCGAGGCCCCCACCTCGCTGCTCGCCTCCAGTACCAGCGGCTCCAGCCCATGCTCGGCAACATTTGCCGGCGGGGCCAAACCCACCGGGCCCGCACCCACTTGGGCATCAGCAAGTCCACCGGCTCCCACCACGTGCGCAAGCTCGCCGATGCCGGATTCGTGCTGCTACACAAGGAAGCACCGCCACCCGTGTCTCGGTCGGCACCGCCTGCTGCACCGGACTCCCCCACGCGGCTGAGGCCGTCATGGGCATGCTCGCGCGACCTTGCTGCCCGACCAACCTACCCGATGACGTCACCGTCCGATCCCTCGAACCCGGGGACTGGCCTGCAGTACGCCGCACCTACGCCGAGGGCATCGACACCGGGTACGCCACCTTTGAAACCGAAGTCCCGCCCAGGAAATCCCTGGAAGCAAAATGGCTTCCGGACCATAGTTGGGCCGCCGAGATCGACGGCGAAGTCGCGGGATGGGCCGCCGTCACCCCCGTGTCGAACCGACACTGCTACGCCGGAGTTGCCGAAACATCAGTCTACGTCGGCGACGGATTCTGCAGACTTGGCATCGGAAAAGCCTTGCTGCACAAGCAAGTCACCGCCGCCGACACCGACGGCCTGTGGACGCTGCAAACCTCGATCTTCCCGGAGACCGCGCCAGCATCGCCCTGCACTACTCCGCCGGATACCGCACCGTCGGCATCCGCGAACGCATCGCCAAGCACCACGGCATCTGGCGCGACACCGTCTTCCTCGAACGCCGCCGCGCCCGCGACGACATCTGATGAACGAACCGTCACTCGCGTCCGGGGTGGCGGCTCGGTGAAAGGTTCCCGATGAACGACCACGACGCCACCGTCATCGGCGGCGGCCAGTACCGCCTGGCCGCCAGCTACGCGGCACCAGCGGCGATCACCGCAGCTACGACGAGACCGTCATCGACCGCCTGCTGTTCATCCGCGGCGCGCGACGGCTGAGGCTGCAACTGGCCGAGATCCGCGAACTGCTGGAGGTACGCGACACCGGCGTGTGCGCCTGCGAGCCCGCCGAGAAGCTGCTGGCCCGCCACCTGGACGAAATCGACGCCGAGATGCGGCGGCTGACCGCGCTGCGCGCCGAACTCGCGGCGATGCTCACCGCCGTGCCCGGCACACCACTGCCACGACCCCGGACACAGCGAAACCCCGCCGGTGAAGATCGAGCATTTGTGGTCAGCTGCGCTTACCGGCGCGGCGGTAGAGGAACAAACCGGCCAGTGTGGCCACAGCGATGAACCCGACGACCGTCAGTGTTCGCAACATAACAACTCCTTCAAGGTGTCCCGCGGGCCCTGCCGCCGGGGAAGTGTCCAGTGCAGCAGCACCGGACGCCGGATGCCCGACGAGTCACCAACGCGAGTGGTGCCCAACGAGGTGGTCGCTCAGTTGCGCGGCGGAAATACTTCTGGCCAACCAACGGTACGTTCTCGCGGATACAGGCTCGTGAATGGCACCTGCCACAACCGCGAACCGATCGACCAAGCCGAACTCGCGGACGGCGACGAGGTGTGAATCGGGGCCTTCACGTCACGTTCCGTATCCGCCGCTAGATCGAGCGCGCAACCCTCAGCATGATCGGGATGATCAGCTCCGCTGAGTCCGGTACCGCAAACACCGAGTTTTGATCTGCTGATATCCCTCCCCCAGGGGGACCGACACGCGCAGGGGAACCGCGAAAAATCGACCATCGGGATGCCGGCACCAACACCGATGCAGGTCTATTCGATCTCATGCGGTCACCGGAGCGCGCTCGTGGCAGTTATTGCACATGTCGATGCACTGCTGCATCTCTGTGCTCATCTGACGTGTCATTTGTGAACCTCCAACATCTTCCAGACCGGGTGAGGACCAGCTACGACGGCACAGCACATGACCCGGTTCGCAGACCCAAGGGATCCTGCGCATCCTGGCCAGCCGAGATCGCACGTCGTGGCCTGCCCTCGTGTTCGGATCAGACCTGCGGGCGAGCGCTGCAGATCATCATGCCTGTAGTTGTTTTCGGCATCCCTGCCAGTCCAGGACGCCACCGAGGTGGAATCCGCCCTGGCATCAACCAGCGTGACCGAGGCGGGGGCCGCAGCCGTCGGCGTCAGGGACCACACCAGCGACCAAGACATCGCCGCGTTCGTTATCCGAGGCGGGCAGACAACGCCAGGGGCCAAGTCACGGTCCGGACCCAGCACATCCACCGAGAACGTCGCGATGGACACTCAACCGGCGTGGGGCACTGTCCGTCGATGGTTCTTGTATTGCGACGGACCGGCTGCCGCTTCGGCGATCCACGGGCCGTCGATCGACGGATCGAGGATCCCTTCCTCCAGCCAGGAATACCGGCCCTCCAGCACCCGCCGAGCGAGGCCGCGGTCGTCGGCGTCGGTGTTGTGCCACAGGCGCCGGAACAGGTCCTCGACGCGCAGGCGGGCCTGCCGACAGAACGTGTCGGCCAACTCGACCGCCGACTCGTCCCGGTCGCCCGTTCGTGCGTACACGCAGCTCGCGCTCATCGCATACAGCTCCGCACCGATGTCAACGATGCGACCGAGGAAGAGCTGGCGGTGTTTCAGCCTGGCTTGCCAGCGCGTCATCCCGTAGAAGGTCTGCCGGGCGATGCGCCGACTGGCCCGTTCCACGAACCGCAGGTGTCCGGCCAACGGGCCGTATTCGGCGAAGCCGGTCGGCACCTGGCCCTTGCCCGCCACCAGCGTCGGCAGCCAACGGGCGTAGAAGCTGCCGGCGCGGGCCGCGGCGCGCGCCTTGCGCGGCAGATCGGCGGTCGGGTCGATGAGGTCGCCGGCCACCGACAGGTGTGTGTCGACCGCCTCCCGGGCGATGAGCAGTTTCATGATCTCGCTGGATCCCTCGAAGATCCGGTTGATGCGCAGGTCCCGGAGCAACTGCTCGGCGGGCACCCCGCGCTCACCGCGGGCGGCAAGCGACTCTGCGGTCTCGTACCCGCGGCCGCCGCGGATCTGCACCAGCTCGTCGGCGACCTGCCAGGCCAGCTCGGTGCTGTAGAGCTTGGCCAGCGCTGCTTCGATGCGGATGTCGTGCCGGTCGGCGTCGGCCAACCTGCCGGACACTTCGACCACGGCCTCCAGCGCGAAGGCCGTCGCGGCAATGAACGAGACCTTGCTGGCGATCGCCTCGTGCTCACCGATGGGTCGGCCCCACTGGACCCGCTGAGACGACCACTCGCGGGCGATCCGAAGACACCACCGCGCGGCGGCGGCGCACATCGCGGGCAGCGACAGCCTCCCGGTGTTCAACGTGGTCAACGCGATCTTGAGACCGTCGCCCTCGCGACCGATCCGGTTCTCGGCAGAGACGACCACGTTATGCAGCCGGGTCACGCCGTTCTCAATGCCACGCAGCCCGAGGAACGCGTTGCGGTTCTCCACCGTGATGCCCGCTGCGGCGCCCTCAACAACGAAGGCCGTAATGCCACCCCGGTGCCCCTCGGACTCGGGCACCCGCGCCATCACCACGAGCAGATCGGCCAGCACCCCGTTGGTCGTCCACAACTTGACCCCGTTGAGCGTGTAGCTCTGCCCGTCCTCGCTGGGCACCGCACTGACAGCCAGCCGCGCCGGATCGCTGCCCACATCCGGCTCGGTGAGCAAGAACGCGGTGATCTCGCGGACACACCGCGGCAGAAACTCCTGCTTCTGCCACTCGGTACCGAACAACTGGACCGGCTGCGGCACCCCGACCGACTGATGCGCCGACAGCAACGCCCCGATCGACGGGTTGACCGTGGTGACCAGCATCAACGCACGGTGGTAATAAACCGCCGGCAGGCCCAGACCGCCGTATTCCCTCGAGATCGTGATACCGAAGGCACCAATGTCCTTCAAACCGTTGATCACCTCATCGGGAATCCACGCCTCCCGCTCGATCTGCCGGCCATCGACCTTGGCCTCGCAGAACTCGCGCAGCCGTTCGAGGAACGCCTCGCCCCCGACCGTGGGCTCTGCCTCGGGCAGAGGGTCAATCAGATCGAGCCGAAGCCGCCCGAGGAACAACTCCTTACCGAAACTCGGCCTGTCCCAACGGGACTCACGCGCTTCCTCGGCCACCTGCCTGGCCCGGGCCGCGTCGACCTGCGCCCCACTCGCGAAATGGCTGCCCACCGTGTTCATCGCTGCCCCCAACGGCACCGCCGCATGTGACATAGACAAACCAACGGTACTACCGGCGGGTAACAGCCGGAAGCGATCGGCTCCTCCAACAACCCGAGACCGCTGCAGGTACCACCCGCCTAACGCCAGACGATCTACTACCCTCACCACCAGCCAGCCCCAGCGGAACACTCAACTAATCGTCTCCACCCGAACCGAGGTGCCGTTGCACAACACTGACCTCGTTGTTCGTCTGTGGCATGACGATGCCAAAGGCGCGGACGACGGCATAGCCCTCGAGCGTCGAGGTCAGCGCGGTTGGCTGGCCGCGGCGCGTTCGGCGGGCTCGACGGGACGGCCAAGACGAACCTCACCACGTGCTACCTGATCGTCCCGGGCGACACGGCCTCGGTGACGTTCAAGCACATGCCGCTGGCCATTACCGGCTGGCGCACGCGTGGCCAAAAGATGCAAACACCGCTCCGGCATGGCCGTCATGGGCTGGGAGCATTGGGGCCCGACGGGATCCGGCCTGTGGGCTGTGAGCGCGCATGTCGCCGAGACAGCGAGGAGATCCCGTACCCGGACCGCGATCAGCGGCCACCGTCAGACACCGCTGACCCCGCCATGAGCGACGCCGAGTACGAGGACGCCGCGCCGTTCGCGGCCATACCTGCGAAGCGGCCCGGCGGGGTAAGGCAACCGTGAGTGGGCATTCCTGGGTGGCACCAACACTCCAGCCTGCCGCAGCCACCACTGACTGTTCGGCCCTCTTTTAGTTTAGGGGCACCGGCGGTAGTCAGTCAGCCGGGCACGGAGGTCATCGTCGTCGCTGCCACGGCGAAACACCGGACGGTTCGGCTGTCCCGGCTGTCGGCCAGCACGTAGATCGTCGACGAAAGCGACCACGGCTGCGGGGGCAGGCAGCACTTGCCCGCCTTGGTAGACAATGGCAATCGGCGGGTAGTTCGGGTCTGATTCGATCGCCACGGCCCAACCACTTTCCTCATCCCACACCAGCGCGAGATCGTAAGCGGGGAAGTTAGGGGCACGAAAAGGCAACGCGACGTACGCAGAGGTCAACAGATCAAACTCGACCTCAACGGTGTCCGCATTGCCGTCTGTGCACACCCCCACGCCGCGGGCGACCGCGTGAACGTAGTCCATGACGGCTGTCGCCACAGATCCGGCAGGATCGATATCCACTTTGACCAATATCCACGTCACTGGCATACCGCGTCACGACCCGTCTTGCCGACTGCCACATCGAACACGATTGGGCGGCCCACAGACCGGGCGGAGATCAGCAGTGAACGGGCCCAGGGACCCGAGGAAGCGCGTTTCGAGGTCCTGGAGCACGAGGAGGGCAAGGTGGCGGTTCTGGGCTGCCAGGGGACGGTCGTGGCGTTCCTCGACCAATGTATCTGGAGTTCCGCGGAACGATTCGTGCTCACCGTGCGAACCGAAGTCACCGTTCGCATGCTGTGTGATGGATGAGGTGGCCTGCTTCTTCGGAGGGTCTCCGGGGCCGAAGAAGCAGGCCACGGCGGGCGATCGCGGCGCCGCGGCTGTTTCGGGGGGAGGACCGCGATCACTCTGGCACAAGGTATGCCCGTGGCCCGTGTGCGGCCTGGGCAACCGTGGGCCCTCGCGCGGCCCCAACCAGGAGACGGCCTGGCTCGTGCGGAGGGTTCCCGAGCAGGGCGCGGCGGCACCGCTGCCGCTACACAGGCCGCTGATCTGCTCAAATCAATCGTCCACCGAGCGTTGTGCTGCGGAAGATCCGGGCCTCGCCGGCCGTCGCCGCCGACACACGTCAGCGGCCGGGTGATCGGCGTTGCCGCAGCGCAGCAGGATCTTATCGCCCGACGGGGTGGTCCTGTCCTGCAATGCCCCGATCGAAGTAAGACGCAGTTCGCGTCAAGCGTCCTGGGGACACGGTCGGCGCCGTGGTGGTCGTACCTCAGGGCCGACCCTGCCCACGCGGGGGCTCTCATGGTCAGTCGGCCGTACACGACCGCGCCCCGGCCGTAGCAGGCGGCCAGCTGCACATTCAAACCAATGACGTCGCCACCGAAACTCCGAAACGGACCGGGCTGCCACGCGCGACTGACTTTGACTGCCAGGAACGATCGGGGAGCCTCCTTCCCGCAATCCGAACACGACCCGCGCCCCGCAGCACACCCCGTTGCGGACCCGGCAAGCCCCAGCCGGTCGAGCATCGGCGCGCACACCTGATGCAGCCCGGCAAGAGCGAGCTCCCTCTCCGACTCCACGCCGCCGGCTTGGGCGATGCAGCCCCAGCGCCTCGCACCTTCGGGCTTCAATGCCGGCCGGTGAATGGCTATCGCGGCGGGGCACGTCGTCGATGCGGGGGGCCTTTACCGCGTTCGGGTGGCCGGGGCTGCCGGGCGCACCGCGCGCATCAACGGTGTTGAAACACCACGCTTGAAGGGATCAGCTGCGGCAACGAGCCCTAGCCCAAACGTCTCGGGGCGGGCGCTTTCCTCGCATCCAAGGGTAAAATCGTGCTGTTCGAATGGTCCGGTTCGGGTGATTTCAACCTGTGCACGGCTGATCATGTGGCATGGAGTCTGTCCTGAGGAGGAGCCATGGCTACTAAGCAGCGGAAGCCAGCGGGTACTGAGGTGACGGCATCGGGCGCTGGGGGGACGCCATCGGGTGCTGGGGGGACGACGGTGAGTCTCCCCGGTGTGACCGCCGAGTTCCACCGCCCCGATCACTACATCCCCACTCGCGATGATCTTACTAGCACCGTCGAGACCGTTCGAGGCTATCTCCCGTCCGCCCAGATGATTGCCTTCTACGGTGGTCTGGGAGCACTGGCCGCGTTCTCGGTGATCGACTGGCCAGTGGCGGCGGCGATCAGCGTGGGTGTCGTGGTCGCACAGCGTGCCGGCAGCACGGCCTCGGAGTAATCGGGTGGCCGACGGTTCCGGAGCGGATGAGTCGGCTAGCACGCCGCGACGGCGCTCAGGCCAGATGGATCTGTGCAGGCTGTTTCACCGCCTGCATCAGGCGGAGGGTCATGCTCGGGTGGATCGGGAGTGCGTCCAGGGCTTCGGTTCCACCACGCGGCGTTGATCGTTCTTCGTGATCCGGGCGCGGTTCGCCCCGCAGCGGCTTGGCGTGCAAGCACACAGCGAAATGCTGGCGCATCTGACCGCTGGAGTACACCATGACGTGCCCAGGGCCGGTATAGACGCCGGCTAACCCGGTCACGGTGATGAGAATGCCGGCTTCCTCCTCCACCTCACGCACCACGCATCCAGTGCCGACTCGCCGACGTTCACCTTCCCGCCCGGCAGCTCCCAGTTCCGGGTATCGATGCGCTCCAACAGCAAGACCCGACCACGAGCATCACGAACCACCGCGAACGAGGTGGGAGCCAGCGAGTTGGCCACGGGGGCGTTCGGATCGTGGTAGTACGCCGATTGCCGCGGCACACCGACAAGCGTAGGCAGCCCAGCAGGTGCCAGGCCCGCCGAAAGGCACGAGTGCTGCCGCCCGAAGATCATTCGCTGATCAGCACAAGATCTGTTGTCCGGGGGTGGGCGCCCCCTTGGGAGGTCGCCCGCCCCAACTACGCACCGACGGCTGTGACTCAACCGCAGCAGCGACAGCCACGTCACGGCACTGATGCGCCGACGGCGTGCGTATCTCGCTGTCAAGTCAGCACGGTCTCAGTGGCGCACGTGTTTCGGACACGCTCGCACCCTTGGGTTTCCGGCGCTCAGATCATTCCTCTAGCTCTAGTAGCGCCCTTCGCTCCTCGCTGGAAAGCGGCGTTACGGAGCGTGGAAGGTGAAGCGGAACGTGCCGATCCAGATCTCGTCGCCGGTGGTCAGTGGTGCCCGGTCGACCGGTCGGCGGTTGAGGTAGGTGCCGTTCAGCGAGCCGTTGTCGACGATCGTGTAGCCGCGGCCGTCGTGGCGGATTTCGGCGTGGCAGCGCGACACTGTGGGCGAATCGAGCACGACGTCGCACGCACTGCTGCGGCCCACGGTGGTCGACGGTGTTGCGACCGGGATGACGGTCCCGGCCTGCGGCCCGCGGCTGAGGATCAGCCGCGCGGCCCCGGAAGTCAACGCCCCACTGGTCGGCGCAGGTGCCAGCGGGGCGTCCGGTACCGGCACGGCGGGGCGGGTCCGGTCGTCCCCAGTGCTGGGCCGGTTGTGCTGGGCCTCGTTCATGACGGTCTCCTGACGAAACGTGCGGGGTCGGGGTCCCGTCGGAGCCCGGCCTCCGCGGGGCAGGGCGAGGCTGTTGCTGCTCGCCTGCGAGGAGGTTTCCTTGCCCGGCTCACTTCGCAAGCTATTCCTCACAACTCAGAAACCCTTGGGGCAGAGCTGAGAAAACATTAGGAGTTCGGGTCTGCGAAACGCCGCGTTCATCAGGTGGACTCCGTCTTGGCATCCATCGGCGACCCTCGTCGGCGCCAGCCGGACCGCCAAGCCCACCGTTTCCGACATGAAGACCGACGAGTAACGATCTACTGGTCATCCCACAGCTCGCTGAGCAAGCCGAGCACCCGCCGCTCCAAGTCGTCCCTGATGCGCCGGACGTCCTCGATCGGCCGGTCGACGGGATCCTCGACATCCCAGTCCAGGTAACGGCGCCCAGGTAACACCGGGCACGAATCACCGCAGCCCATCGTGACGACCACGTCGGCGGCCCGCACGACCTCATCGGTCAGCGGCTTGGGATAGGCCTTCGTCAACGAGATGCCGCATTCCTCCAAAGCCTGCACCACCGTCGCCGGAATACTCCCGGCGGGCTGCGACCCGGCCGAGCGGATCATGACCCTGCCGAAAGCGTGGTATTCCAGCAACGCACCGGCCATCTGCGAACGCCCGATGTTGTGCACGCAGACGAACAGCACCTGCGGCGCGGTGATGTGGGTCAATCCCTGAGCACGTCCGTAGTCGGTGAGGCGCTGCCGAGCGAAGTGCGCCGTGAGGCTCACCAAGTGAATGTCCACTGTAGCTTGCTGCCGGAACATCCCGTAGGTCTCGAGCACGAACCGGTAGACCGTTTGTTCGCTGAACACTCCGTGGAAGCGCTCCGCCAGTTCGGCGGTGAGTTCTTCGAGCTGGTGGTCGATGCGGCGGGCGCGCCCCTCGGCTTGAGTCCCGGACATGTCATCCCCCGACTGGCGTGGAACTGCAGAACTGCGACAGTGGAGCGAAGCGGCACTCCTCACGGAGGCATCACAGCCGCTGGATGGATATTTGTCAATCCAGGAGAAACCTACTGCGACACAACAACATTGACACCACGAGCCCCGCCTGACAGACACGCTGCGCACGCAACGGCCTCCGCTCACGTCTTGGATCGGGATTTTTCAATCCAACCCTAGCTGTACAGCTTCTGTTCATCTGGAGTTTGGATTGAGAACCTTCAATACAGGCGTCACGCGAATGGCGGGGATCGATCGTCGGGATCGAGTGGACCGACCGCAAAAGGACAAGCTGTGACGATCCGTCAGGTGAAGGTAGCGCGCGGTGCCGCGTTCGCTGCCGCGTTGCTGATGCTGGGTGCGTGCGGGAGTCCTGGAGGAGGCGGCGGGGTGTCGGGCCCCGTGGTCATCGACGGGTCCAGCACGGTCGAACCGCTGTCGTCGGCGGCAGCGGAGCTGTACATGTCGGAGCACCCCGAGGTGAACGTGACCGTTGGGACCTCCGGTACTGGTGGGGGGTTTGAGAAGTTCTGCGCCGGCGAGACCGATATCTCCGATGCCTCGCGTCCGATCAAGGATAAGGAGGCTCAGATCTGTCAGCAGCACAACATCCAGTACACCGAGTTGCACGTGGCCAACGACGCCTTGAGCGTCGTGGTGAACAAGGACAACACCTGGGCCGAGTGCCTGACGGTGGGCCAGCTCAAGAAGATCTGGGAGCCGGGCTCCCAGGTGAAGACCTGGAACCAGGTCGATCCGAAATTCCCGAACGAGCCGCTGGCGCTGTTCGGCGCGGGCTCGGACTCGGGCACCTTCGACTACTTCACCGAGGCCATCAACGGTAAGGAAGGCGAGAGCCGGACCGACTACAATCCCTCCGAAGACGACAACGTCACGGTGCAGGGTGTGGCCAGTTCCAAGGGCGGGCTCGGCTACTTCGGCTACTCCTACCTGGAGGCCAACGCCGACAAGCTCAAGGCGGTCAAGGTCGATAGCGGCGGCGGTTGCGTTGCGCCGTCGCCGGAGACCGCGCAGAACGGCACCTACAAGCCCCTGTCGCGTCCGCTGTTCATCTACGCCTCGGACGCTGGCGTGAAGAAGCCGCAGGTGGCGAGCTTCGCGGAGTTCTACCTGCAGCAGAACCAGAAGATCGTGGAGGCCGCGAAGTTCATCCCGCTGACCGAGCAGCAGAAGGGCGAGTCCCAGGGCGAGCTCCAGCAGCTGAAGGCGAAAGCCGGTAACTGATGGCACGCGGCACGACCGCCCCGGGTGCCCCGCGGGGAGCCCGGGACCTCGGGCCTGCGGCGGCGGTCGGCTTGGTGGCGCGCCGCCGCCGGTGGAACGAGCACATCGTCATGGCGATCCTGGCGGGCTCCGCGTTTCTGTCGGTGGTGGTCACGGCCGGGATCGTCGTCTCCCTGCTGGCGCCGTTGGGCACGTTTTTCAGCCATGTCGGCGTCGGTGAGTTCCTGACCGGCACGTCGTGGACGGCCGGGTTCGGCGGAAAGTTCGACTGGGACGACAAAGCCTGGGGCGTGCTGCCACTGATCGTGGGAACCCTGTCGACCACGGTGATCGCGCTACTGGTCGCCGTGCCGCTCGGCCTGGGCGCGGCTGTAGTGCTGTCGGAGTACTCGGGCGACCGGGTTCGGCGCATCGTCAAGCCGCTGCTGGAAATCCTGGCCGGGGTGCCGACCGTGGTCTACGGATTCTTCGCCCTGACCATCGTCACGCCCTACCTGCAGACGCTGCTCGGCGTGGAGCTGTTCAACAACCTCTCGCCGGGCTTGGTGATGGGCTTCATGATCGTGCCCACCATCGCGTCCCTGAGCGAGGACGCCATGTCGGCGGTCCCGCAGGCACTGCGGCAGGGCTCCTACGCCCTCGGAGCCAATCGCATGAAGACCACGGTGCGCGTGGTGTTCCCGGCCGCGATTTCCGGGATCGTCGCGGCCATCGTTCTCGGCATCTCCCGCGCGGTGGGCGAAACGATGATCGTGGCGATCGCCGCCGGCAACCGGCCGACGTTCACCCTCGATCCGGCCGTGGGCGCGCAGACGATGACCGGCTTCATCGCCCAGGTCGCCAGTGGCGACGCCCCGCAGGGCAGCCCGGTGTACTACTCGCTGTTCGCCGTCGGCGCGCTGCTGTTCTTCATCACCTTGGTGGTCAACATGATCAGCATCCGGATGGTCCGCAAGTACAGGCAGGCGTACTGATGACCGCGACAACGCTGCCTACAGAACACGCCTTGGTCGGCGGCCGCCGCAGCGACCTGCGCTCGGCGGCGTTCGCCTTCGCGTTGTGGGCTTGCCTGGCCCTGGTGTGCGTGTTCCTGTTCCTCGTACTGGCCACCATTGTGCAAAAGGGGCTGGCACGGTTCGACCTGGACCTGGTCACGCAGCAACCCTCGAAGATCAACCCCGCAGGTGCCGGGGTGCAGTCGGCCATCTTCGGGACGCTGATCGTGATCGGCATGACCGCGCTCATCGCGCTGCCACTGGGCATCGCCGCCGCGGTCTACCTGGAGGAGTACGCCGACGCCACCCGCTGGTGGAACCGGTTGATCGAGCTGAACATCCAGAACCTGGTGGCCGTTCCCACGGTCATCTACGGCATCCTCACGCTCGCCTTCGTGGTGCGCGGCCCGATCTCCATCGGGGCCGTGGCCCTGGCCGGGTCGGTCGCATTGGCGTTGCTGATCCTGCCGGTCATCATCATCACCACCCGCGAGGCGCTGCGCGCGGTGCCGCAGGAGATCCGCGAAGGATCCTTGGCGCTGGGCGCCACCCCGCTGCAAACCACCTGGCGCCAGGTGCTGCCCGCGGCGATTCCCGGGATCGCCACCGGGTCGATCCTCGCGCTCTCGCGAGCCATCGGCGAGGCGGCGCCGCTGATCCTGGTCGGCGCCACCACGTTCGTGACGTTCAACCCAGACAACGTCCTGGACCGCTACACCGTGATGCCGGTCCAGATCTTCAATCTGGTCAGCCTGCCCCAAATCGAGTTCCGGGAGTTGGCGTGGGCGGCGATCCTGCTGCTGATGATCATCCTCGTGGTCATGAACGCACTGGCGATCTGGCTGCGCAACCGTTACTTCCAGCGCTGGTGAAGGACCGGAGGAAACCATCCCATGACTCGACCGGAACGCACCGCGAACCCGCAGTCCTCACCCGAGGACCGGCGCGACCAAACCCGGCGACTGATGACGGAACTGGATCACCACAGGTCCTTGGAGACCCCGGCCACCGCCCCGGACGGCGTCATCACCGTCCAGAACCTGGGCGTCCGCTACCACGGCTTCCTGGCCGTCGCGGATGTGAACCTCCGCTTCGGCAGCAAGGAGATCAGCGCACTGATCGGCCCCTCCGGATGCGGAAAATCCACCGTGCTGCGCTGCCTCAACCGGATGAACGACCTCATCCCGGAAGCCCAGGTGGAAGGCACCGTCGCCTACCACGGGGTGGACATCTACGGCGCGCAGGTCGACGTGATCGAACTGCGCCGCCGCATCGGCATGGTCTTCCAGAAGCCCAACCCCTTCCCCAAGTCCATCTACGACAACATCGCCTACGGCCCCCGCGTCACCGGCATGAAATCGTCCAACATGGACGACGTAGTGGAAGAGGCACTGCGCCGCGCGGCGTTGTGGGACGAGGTCAAGGACAAGCTCAAGAACAACGCCTTCAGCCTCTCCGGCGGACAGCAGCAACGCCTGTGCATCGCCCGCGCCATCGCCACCTCACCCGAGGTGATCCTGATGGACGAGCCCTGCTCGGCACTGGACCCCATCGCCACCGCCAAGATCGAAGACCTGATGAACGACCTCGCGGACCACTTCACGATCATCATCGTCACCCACAACATGCAACAGGCCGGCCGCGTCTCCCAACGCACCGCGTTCTTCACCGCCGAAGCCGACGAGCACGGCGACCGCACCGGCCGGCTGGTCGAGTACGACACCACCGAGAAGATCTTCGGCAACCCCTCCGACACCCGCACCGAGGCCTACATCACCGGAAAGTTCGGCTGATGGCCGCAGCGCCCGCCTCCCATGGGCCACGCCCGCGCCAGGCAAGGCACCCTTCAGCGACACCCACCGCCGACCGCAGTGGATCAACGCCGTCCGCGGGATGGGCTACCGGCTGTGGACAGCCCAACACAAGTTCATCTTCCGTTCATCATGCGTGACGAGGATGGACCTGTGATGACCAAGTCCGCTCGCCTGACCGCCGAACCGGCCGTCCAGCCCTGCTGGCAGGCGGATCGGACGTCGCCGAAGACACGGCCACCGCAGCAGCCCGGCTGTTCAAAGCCCTCGGCGACCCCGTACGCCTGCAGCTGGTCTCCCTGGTCTCCCTGGTCGCCACCTCCGCCGAGGGCGAGACATGCATCCGGGACCTCGCAGACCAGTTCGACATGCCCCAGCCCTCCCTAAGCGCCTCAAGATCCTCGTCAACGCCGGAATCCTCCAACGCGAACGCAAAGGCACCTGGAGCTGCTACCGCGTCGCCGACGAATACCTTGCCGCGCTGGAATACCTCCGCCGCAAAGACGGCCCGTTGCGGCCCTCCGCCTCCCGCTTCCTGGTCCCAGACGAGCCAAAGTCGCTCGCCTCCTAACAGCGGAGTACCTTCCCTGCTCGTTCAGCTGTCAGACAGGTGCCCGCCCCTCGACGATGGCCGGGTTACCAGCGCAGAAAGTGCGTCTGGGTTGATCGCGACCACACAGCTGGCCTGATCAGCCAAAGCAGCAAGGCCAGGCACATGACTGTGATCAGGGCGGCGATTGCCCTTCGGCGTCCCGTCTCCGGCGGCCGTTTCCCTTGTTGCTGGACCTGAGCCGAGGCAGCCAGAGCGCCGGAGTCAGTGCTGGTCCTACCCAGCCCTCAGGTGGCTCCCAGCTCAGGTGGCCGTCCTCGACTACCGCCACGTAGCCGCCCGCGGTGTCGAAACCCCGTGCGCGCATCGCCGCGTCGTGGTCGAGACAAGCGATCGTGCCGTTCTCCAGCGCGCTGGCGACATCGCCAAGCATGGCTATCACGCTCTCCCATAGCGGCTCCGCATCACCAGCCCTTACCTTGTCGTACGCGCGAACGCATCCCCGACGGGATCCTGGCCGTAGATCAACCACGAGGTCGCAACCGCCGTGATCGGCGGCGATCGTAAGCAATTAGGGCACGAACGCTTCCGCGACCGAACCCGCCTGTTGTGCGCTGAGCGAGGCGAGGTCGTCTGGCGCGTGGAAGTCCTCCATCACTTTCAGCCAGATCTCCCTGCTGCTCAGCGTGTCATTTGCCACGAGGAAGGGCTCTGTCGCAATTTGCGTGATCAACTTTTTGGTGGCCGGATCTTGGGGATCATGTCGTGAGCAGGATGCGCTTGCGTAGTAGGTCCAGTTTGGCCCGCCCGAAGGACTGCCTTTTCAGGTATTTCGCCCTGTTCACGGCCCCTTCCGTTGGGCCGTTGCTCCAGGTGAGGGTGAGCCCGGCGGTGACCGCGGCCAGATCTTGGCGGAGGCCGTTGACGAACGAGCGTAGAGCGGGCAGGTTGTCAGCGCGGACGCGGTCCATCCAGTCGGGCAGCAGATCGCCGCGCAGGTCGCGGATCATGCTGGCGAACGCGCCGACGTGGCGGCGGGTGGCCTCCAACTCGGGGCAGCGGGCCAGGACGGCCTTGAGTCGTTGCCCGTCGTCGTCCGGGAGGTTGTCGGGGTCGCGCATGATCCAGCCGACGACCTCCCGGATCTTCGGCGGCCTCGGCGCAGACTCGGGGGCTTTGCCGGTGGAGCGGAAGGGACGCAGGTAGCGATAGACGGTCTGAGCGCTGCCACCGTAGCCCTGCTCGCGGATCTCGCGGACCAACTGGGAGACGTTGGCGCAGCCGTCGTTAAACCGCTGGTGCAGGTAGGGCTTGTATTCGTCCAATAAGGATGAACGGGAGGCGGTCTTGGAGACGAGTTCTTCGACGCTGCCGGCCTGGAAGTATCGGCGCGCGGTCTTGCGGTCGAGGTCGAGCTCGCGTGCCACCGCACGGATGCCCTTGCCCTGGGCACGTAAAGATTGCACGGCTGCGTACCGCTGGCGGATCCGCGCCGCCAGGCCGGATTCGGCGGCCTCGCCAGAGACGGCTGGCTCTGCGACCGGTGTCGGGCTCGGCGACACCTCGGCCGCGCCGTCGGCAACGGTGTCGCCTTCGCCGCGTACATCGTCGACGGCGGGCTCGGTTAGGCAGCCGCGGTGCCCGAGCACGGTCTTCTCCACTGCCTCGCCCAGGTTCTTCCACAGATGCCACCGGTCCGCGCATTGCACCGCCTGAGGCGCACCGCGGGAAGCGCCCTCGGCATAGGCTCCGGACCTATCGCGTGTAATCACCTGGACCTCGGGATGCTTCTTGAGCCACTCGGCGAGGGTGTCGGCCTCCCGACCCTCCAGCACATCGTTCTCTCGGGTTCTTCAGTCTGTGGTGTGACGTTGCGTTGATCGCCCGCGTGGCGCGTCCTGCGACGGTTCTCTCGGGGTGTAGCTCTGTGGCTCCTTGTTGCCGATCAAGAACGAGCAGGGGTAGCCAGTGCGTGTGTTTCCAGTGCAGATGCCCTCGGGTGGCCGGTATTGGACGGTGCTTGACGAGGAGTTGGAGGTGATGCCAGTCGCCGACCGGTTCCTGCGGGAGTTGCGGTTTGGCCGGGATCGGGCCGAGTCCACGACGAAGGCGTACGCGGGTGGCGTGGCGTTGTTCGCCCGTTGGTGCGCAAAGACTGGCCGGGACTGGCGGACGGCCGCGGCCGATATGGGCCTGTTCATGACGTGGCTGAAGTACACCCCGGCCGGCGATGACCGAGTCGTGCTGGGCCCTGGCGCCATGCCAGCGCGCAGCGAGGGGCGGATCAACCGGGTGCTGGTGGCCGTACGGGGCTTCTTGTCGTTCGCGGTGGCCAACAAGGAGGTTCCGCAGTGCGTCCTCGGGCAGATCTACGAGCTGGCTGACGCCCGTGATCTGCCTCTGGAGGCGCAGGGCGAGGACGGCGGGCTGTCCCACCGGTTGCGTGCCCGGCACCGGCTGAGCGAACCGGACACCGCGGTGGACCGTGCCAGCGACGAGGAGATCGTCGCCTTGCTCTTGGCGTGCCGATCGGCTCGCGACCGGCTGATCGTGCTGTTGCTGGCCCGCGTCGGGCTGTTCTCCGCGGGTCCGCCCTGTGGTGGAGGTCGTTTCCTCGCGTTTGCGCAGCTCAGAGGCTGATGGTGATGATGTTATTGGTGCGACAGGTGTGGTGCAAGTGGCTGCTGGGGTTGTTCACCTGTTGGTGTTGGGGGCGTTGAGGCGGGTCATGAGTTCGCGGTTGGCGGCGCGGGCGGCTTCGAGGTCCTCGTCGCGTTCGGCGAGTTGCAGGCGTAGGTCGACGACCTGTTGTTCGAGGTGGGTGATCTGCTGGTGGAGGGCGTCGATGTCGGTTGGGGTGCCGAGTCCGGATTCGCGCCAGGCCTGCTCCCCGAGGGCCTCGGAGAGCCGCTTCTCGAGGTGTTGAACTCGTGTGTTGAGGCGGGCGGCGCGTTCGTGCGCGGCGAGCAGATCGGCTTGCAGCGAGGCCCGGGTGACCGCTGGCCCGGTGCCCTCGTCGGTGGCAGGTGGCTCGGCGTCGGCGGCGTGGATCTTCTCCAGCAGGTCACGGTGTCGGTAGAGAAAACTGCGATCGACGCCCGCGGCGCGGGCGATGGCGGATGCGCCGAGCTCGGAGCCCTCGGCGACGGCGCGGTCGAGGGCGGCCAGGACGCGTTGTCGACGACGTGCGGTGTCGGCGTGACGACCGTCGCGCATCGCTTGGGTTCTCCTGCTTGCCGGCATGGTGTTGACTGGCTGGCTCGTCGTGGCGGTCATGCGGTGGCCTCCGCGGTGGTAGCCGGCGCCGGGACTGCGGCGGTCCGGGCGGTGGGCATGCCGAGGGCAACGGCGTGCGCGGCGCGGTGACGGCGCACCACCGCGACCGCGTCGTGGATGCGGGCTTGCTCGGTCTGGTCCAGGTCGGCGAGGTCACCGTTGATGCGGTTGATCAGCTGCCGGATCCGGGTGATTTCCTCTTGCGTGGGGGTGGCGTCGAGGCGGGCCCACTCGTCGACCCCGTCGACGGTGGCGGCCAGCCGCTCACGGGTGTGCAGCAGGTCGTCGAGGTAGGCCTGTAGGTCGGGCAGGTGCGCAACCGTTGTCCGGAAGTGGGAACAGCCAACACATCGGAAGCGCACCGGGCAGGCTCCGCCCCCGGCCTGCACGTTGGATGGTTCGCTGCAGGTGCCGTAGGGCACGGCAACTTCCCCGATCGCGTAGCGAGCATGTTCAGAGTCCAAAAAGGACTGCGCGTCACGCCAGATCCGGTTGCCGTGCCGGTCGAAGCTGAGCGCGGTGACCGCGTCAACGGCGGCGCGGCGCCGATCTTCCCCGATGCGGTAGTAGCGCCGAGTCGCGCCCCAGTCCCGGTGATCAAGTAGCTCAGCCAGCACGTCGATCGGCACCCCTGCATCGGCATGGCGCTGGGCATAAGAATGCCGCCAGGCATATGGGGTGATCTTGGTCTTGTCGAACTCGGCGCCCTCGCGGGTGCGCAGCATCGGCAGCGCATCAACCCATTCGCGGTGGCGGTTGTCCAGCATGTCGATGCTGATCGCCTTGCGCCCGTCGGGATTACGGCGTGGTGAGGGCAGCAGTACCAGCCGGGCCGGTGGGATAGCGGGGAAGCGGGCCCGAACCCGGTCTTGCTGCTCGGTGATCACCGCGGCGGTGGCCTGGCTGATCGGCAGACGCCGGCCCAGCCGGTCGGCCTTGTGGTTGTCATAGACCAATACGGGGCCACCGTCCTTGTCGCGGTCCAGGCAGTCCAGCGGCAGGCCGAGGATGTCTTCGGGCCTGCGTCCGGTGTCGATACCGAGCTGGGCGGCAACCCTGACATCGACGGGCTCGAGGGTGGCGAGGTTGGCGCACAACGTGGCCATGATCTCCGGCGGCAGGTCCCGGCCGGGCTCACCGCGCTCGGGTTCGGCCGGGATGTCACTACGCCCGAGGGCGAAATCGCCGGGCAGCCCCGCCGCGGGCTGACCGGGCCGGGTCAGGCCCAGGGCGCGGATCCCGGCCAGGACCGCCCGCACGTCGCGGCAGAGGCAGTTCCGGCGGTAGCGGCTGATCTGATCGCTGGATTCCAGGTAGGCCAGCCGATTGAGGAATCCCTCGACGTCCCGGCGGCCCAGCGCGGCAGGATCGCCCCCACGGTCCGATCGGCAGCCGAGATACTCCGAGAGCAGCCCCAGCGCGTTGACCTTGCTGCGGACCCGGGCGGCGCCGCGGCCACGGTGGCGGGGCAGTTGCTCGGCCGCCCACCGCTTGACGGACCGGCGCAGCCACGGCTGCCCGATCCCGAGGAACGACAGGGTTCCGCGGTGACCGAAGATCGCCAAATCCCAGACATCCTTGCCCTGCTCGACACCGGGGTCAGCCAGCGCGCGACGAACATGCTGGGTCAGCGCGGTGAGCAACACCCGAACCGGCTTATCGCGGACAACCTCACCGTCCTCGATCGAGCCGACCTGTTGACGGCGCAGCGTGTCACAGAGCACCCGCAAACTCACCTGCGGGATCTGCGCCCCGCCACGGACACGCTGCTGGATGCCGAACAGCACCTCCACGGCCACCCGAACCGGCAGCGCTCGCAGGTTCACCTGCCCAGGCTCGGCCACACCCGATTCGATGGCCTGCCACTCCCGCTGATCCAGCTCGGGGTCGCTTCCCTGGGCCGCGCGCCAGCGCTGATAGTGGGTATTGCAGTAGCCGCACGCGCCGTCCGCCGCCCGGGTGCACGCCGCCACCTGGCACGGCCGCATCGGCGGGAAAGGTCGCACCCGCGGATCAGCCAGGAACTCCTCCAGCGACCTCCGCGGCCGCCGGACACGGAACTTCTTGGCGTGCGGTTCGCACAACACCGCATGCCGCATCGTCGGCACGCACTGGCATCCCGGCACCGCGCAACGCTCCGCCCGCGCAGGCTCTCCCGGCAGCTGCGCAGCAGCAGCGATCTCCTCGGCGCTCATCCCCAGCCCGGTCAACCGGGTGGAACAGCGGTGACACACCACGCGGAACCTGCTGTGGGCGGTGCCCTCACACCCCTGCGCCCGGCAGACCCGCCTACCCAGCAGCCGATGCTCCGCGGGTGGAGACAACACCCGCATCGCCGGGTCCCACCCCGCCTCATCCAGGAAGTCGCGCTCCACCATCGAGGCCAGGCGCGCCGCCGGGCCGTCCAACTTGACCCCACCCAACACGTGCGGGAACTCACGCGCATCCTCGGCGACCGCGACGGCGCGCGCCACGACGGTGCTCACCGACCCACCTCCGCCTGCTCGCGCGGGCTGGGCACCGCGTCCACCGCAGCCCGCAGGCGGGACGGGTCAGGATGCACGTACACACTCGACGAGGAGACCGCAGCGTGCCCCAACACGTCGGCGACCACATCGATCCCGGCGCCGGCATCCGCGAAATTGCTGCCGGCGGCATGCCGCAACTGGTGCGCGCGGACCGGCCCGTCGAGCCCCGCCCGGCGAGAGGCCGCCGCCATCAGCTCCCCGACCGCGTCCGGACGCATCGGCGCGCCGAGCCGGCCACGGAACAGATTGACAAACACATGGTCACTGTTCCTGGCCTGCGGCACCCTCATGCGTTCGAACTCGTAGGTGTCGAATGCCTGCACGACAAGGAAATCCAGCGGCACCGCCCGCTGACGGCGGGACTTCGCCCACGCCCCGTTCGGATTGTCCTCCCTGCGCACCACGTGCAGATGCGACCGAGACACCTCGCACCCCAGTGCACGCGAATCCATCAGCAAGTGGACATCGCTGCGGCGCAGCCCGCACACCTCCCCACGGCGCAGCCCTGCCCGAGCCATCAACAACACGATCAGCCGGTCCCGCGCCGAGCGGCACGCCCGCAACAGCGCGACAATCTCGGCGTCACTGACCCGATCGATCGTGGTTTCCGGCTCCCGCAACCGATGCCGCGCTCGCAGCCGCCACGCCATCCGCCCCTCCGCATCCCGAGCGGCCTCCGGCAGATCACGGTCGTCGGCCACCTCATAGAGCAGCGACACCAAACCAGCCGAGGCCTGCCCGGCGGCGACCGCGTGCACCACCAAGCCCCGCACCGCGGTCAGGATCGCGTTGATCCGTGACGGGGACCGCGCCAGCGCGGCGCCAGGACCCGCGAACACCACCCCACCGCTACCGGAGGCCTCAGCGCTCGAGGTGTCCGGCCCGGCATGAGCCAGCCAGGTAATGAACAACGCCATGTGTTCGATACCGGCCTGCCAGGACCGCCCCGTGCGGGCACACCACCGCAGGAACAACGCGATCGCATGCGCATACGCCTTCGTCGTGGACTCCGCCCCGTCGCGACCGAACCGCTGCTGCCGCAGAAAGTCATCGGCGACGGCCACCACCTGCAGATCCTCATCCAGTACCGTCCAATACTGCTGGCCGGACGGCAACCTCACCCGGAATGCCCGCATGCGTTTCTCACTCTCAAGTGGACAGTGTCGTGAACGACTACCAGCCACGAGCACCACACCCACGGAGAACCGCCGCACCACCAGCAAGATCACCCGGTTCAGGCGACATCATGCAACAGGGTCAGGAACCCGGGAGAAGGGATGCGTCGCAGCGAAGTGGCAGGCCTGCGTCGCAGCGACCTGCATCTGTTGCCGGACAACCGATCCGTGGGGTGCGAGGTCCGGGGAGCGCATCTGCATGTGGTCCGCCGGGACAACATCAACGGGGCGTGGGCGAAGTCGCGGCGCACTCATTCGGCGCCGGCGGACTTCCTAGTCGTGCGCGCCATCGACCAGTACGTCGCCGAGCGGGAGCAGTGCCCGGCGGCAGCTGACAGCGACTTCCTGCTCGTCAACCTCTTCCGGGAGCCGCTGGGTGGCCCGGTCCCACCGGACGCGATCAACGAGCTGTTCGGGGCCCTGAGCGTGCGCGCTGAGCTGGCCAGGGCGGTCTCGCCGCATATGTGCCGGCACGCGTTCGGCAGCAATCTCGCCGACTCCGGCGCCGCGCTCGATGAGATTCAAAACCTGATGCGGCATGCCAGCCCCTCATCCTCGCAGCCATATCTGCACCCGGATCCCTCCCGCCTGCGGGCCGCCGTTGACCGGGTGCCCACGCCCCGCGCGCTGGTCGAGGGGATCTCCCGGTGACAGCGGCGGCGGCTGCGCTGGAGGCCAAGGGCGACGAGGAGATCACCGCGGGTCTGTGGGAGGCGATCGAGCCGGAATTCGTGACGTTGCTGGGCTGGGATCCCGCGGTGAGGATCCTGTCCTTTCCGCAGGAGCATCCCCTGCTGGGGTGGAAGGAGTGCCTGGTCGAGGGCTGCGAGAAGATCGGCAGGTCGTCCAAGCACCTGTGCGCTGCCTGCCACAACCGCTGGCAGGCAGCCGAAGAGACGCCGTGGGAGGAGTTCCTCGTCACCGCGAGACGGCACTGGCGCTCGATAGGCGCGGGCCGCTGCTCCGTTCCCTCATGTCCACGTCCGTGGAAGAGCGCGCGGCTCCTACTTTGCGGCACCCACTACGCCCAACACGGCTCTCTGCGACTGCCGCTGGCCGAGTTCCTGGCGCACCCCGACGTGGTGGCCCTGCCCGCCTACGGCCAGTGCCTGGTGGAGGCCTGCACCCGTGATCGCGGCGGCGCGGCCCCCTACTGTTCTGCCCACAAGTATCGGTGGAAAGTGGCGCAACAGCGAGGGAACGCGCCGGAGGAAGGCCACTGGCGGCGGACGACGTCCGCCGTCGCGGAGAACAACACGGTGAGCCTTCGCGGGCTGCCGCCGCGCGTTGTCGCCGAGGTGATCCATGGGCTGCAGGAACGCACCAAGCAGGGCATCAAGAACAACCTCACGCGGCTGCGGCCGCTATGCGACCTGGCCCGTTCGCAGCAGGTGGCGTCGCTGGGCGACCTCGATCCCGAAGCTATGCCGAACAGCCATCGCGGGCTTCACAAAAGCATCGTCCACCATGCTGTTCGGCGAAGGCTCACCCCAGAATCCGAACGCCACAAGGACGTCTGGGAGCTGTCCGTGTTCGGGATGCGCGGAACGCTGCGGTTCACAGAGATCAGCCAGCCCTGGCTGCGGGAGGCCACCAAGAAATGGGCGTTCGACGATCTCCCACGACACCGGGGCACCTCGATCAGAGGGATCCTGCAGTCCCGGATCAACTCGATAGCGCAGCTATCCACGAGCCTGCGGCTGCAGCGCGAGGATCACGGCAGCCTGCCCGCGCTCCTGCTCCGCGCCGACATCACCGCCTTCTGCAACCGGCTCGCCTACCTCACGCAGCAGGGCACGATCAGCGCCTACCGCAGGATCGTGTTCTGCCGCGACGTCCGGCTCCTGCTGTCTCGGATGCGGGCGATGGGGCTGACCCGGCAAGGCGAGCCCATGTCCGGGATGCCCGACGAATTCACCCTGGGCCCAGACGACATCCCAGACGAGCCCGAGGACGCCGAAGCCGGCAGAGACCTCCCGCCCGAGGTCATGCGGCACCTCTGCGCCCACCTCCAACTCCTGGAAGACACCAGCTGCACAGAGATCCGCGTCGCCGTCGAATTGCTGATCGACACCGGGCGCCGGCCGGATGAGATCTGCCAACTCGCCCTCGACTGCCTGGAACGCGACGCCGACGGCAAGCCCATGCTCGTCTACGACAACATCAAAACCCACCGGCATGGTCGCCGGCTTCCGATCCCCGCGGCGACCGCCGCGGCGATCGCCGCGCAACAGCAGTGTGTCCGGCTGCGGTTCCCCGCCGAGCCCACCGACCTCCTCAAGCTCCTGCCCGCCCCAGCCCGGAACCCACACGGGCGGCGCTCGATCACCGATAACGGTGTCACCAGCCGACACCGGAAGTGGGTCGACGCGCTACCCGACATCCTGGTCCCGATAGCTGTCACGGTCGATAGCAGAACGACGACGAAGATGCTGCCATTCGACAAGAGAAGGATCTTCCCCTATGCCTTCCGGCATACCTACGCGCAACGGCACGCCGACGCCGGGGTTCCGGTCGACGTCCTGCGCGAGTTGATGGATCATCGTCAAATCCTGACGGCGCAACGGTATTACCGGGTCGGGGAAGAGCGTCGCCGGGAGGCGGTGGAGCGCGTCACCACGATGCAGTTCGACCGGCATGGCAATCGTGTTTGGCGGCAGGCCAAGGCCATGCTGGACTCCGAGCACGCCCGCCGCGCGGTCGGCGAGGTCGCCGTCCCTTATGGAGGATGCTCCGAGCCCAGCAACGTCGCCGCGGGCGGCCACGACTGCCCCGTCAGATTCCGCTGCATCGGGTGCGGCCACTTCTCCAGCGACGTGTCATTCCTGCCGGATCTGCAGGCATATCACGATGACCTGCTGCGCAACCGCGAACGGCTGCTCGCCGCACTCGACGCCGACGACTGGGCCAAATCCGAGGCCATGCCCTCCGACGAGGAGATCACCCGGATCCGGCGCCTGATCAACCGCATGAACGCCGACCTCGCCGACCTCAGCGACGAGGAACGCTCCCAGATCGAGGACGCCATCGCCCTCGTCCGCCGCACCCGCAGCCGGGTCGTCGGTTTGGGCATGCCCCGCGTCCGCCAACCCCTTCCCGACATCCGACCGGACCGGAGCGCATGAGCACCAGCAACCAGATGATCGAGGGCCGGCGAGCGGACTCGGCCCGCCGCCGCCAACGGGTAATCAAGGCCCTCAACGAGGCCACCGCCCATGATGGGGAGATCAGCGTGTCGGCCATCGCCCGCGCCGCGAGCGTTGACCGCACGTTCCTCTACCGTCACCACGACCTACTGGCCCAGATCCACACCGCCCAAGCCAACCCACCAGCCGCCGAGGGCCACGGCCCCCTGGTCAGCCGGGCCTCACTCCAAGCCGACCTCGCCAACGCCCAAGGCCGCCTGACCCGGCAGGCCTCCCACATCCGGCAACTGGAGAAGAGACTCACCGCGGTCCTCGGCGAGCAAGCCTGGCACGAGTCCGGACTCGGCGCACCCGCCGACATCGACCAACTCCAGCACCGCGTCACCACCCTCGAGCAGCAAGTCGTCGACCTCACCGATCAACTCGAGCGCCGCGACGATGAACTCGCCGCAGCCCGCGCGGCCAACCGGGAACTCATCGCCAACCTGAACCGACGAGCCTGACCCATCCACACGGTTGTGGGCATGAAGACCACGGTCCTCATGCCCACAACCGTTTTCATGCTCAGCGCCGAGCCTGCTCACGTCGTCTCACGCTTGATCCTCACCCAGTCGACTGACGATCAGGCTGCCCGCTTGCACGACACCTGTTGCGATCACTACTCTTCCCAGACATAGCCGCTGAGCTGCTGAGACTCCGTCGCGGAGCCTCGCCTCAGACTCTGAACCCCCGGAGAAACATCGACGGGTCGATGGGTGGCCATGTCCAGCAAGATAGTGGCGTAGTTCTGCCCACGTCTGATCGCGAAGTCATCCACCCCGAGCACGGTTACCGCTTCCACCGGCGGGTCGGGCACGGCTCGCACCAGCCGCAACAGCGTGTCCCGTCCCGCCCGCAGCCCCAGACGATTGGCCAGTCGGGCTCCCGCACGGCCGGCCAGCGCCAGCCCGATCGACTCCAGCATCCCGCGCAGCGGCAGGCTCCGCCGGGCATGGCGCATGGTCAGGCCCTCTACCTGCTCGGCGAACGTCCGCACCGAACAGTCCTGGTGAGTGCAGAAAAACCGCCGCACCCGCAGCCACAACACCACCGGCCGACCTGCCACCGCCACGTCCGCCACTGTGCGGTCGTACCGACTATGCACCCGCGCCGAACAGTTGCCGCAGGCCGGGCACGCCGCCGAGGAGGCCCTGGCCGATGCCCAGATCCGCACCCCCGCGTCTTCCTGCTCCACCCGCTCAACCACCACCCCGGCCAGATGCGGAAGCAGCACGCCAACACCGTGATCATCACACACGAACCATGATCGCAAAACCAGGCCAGCGCCGATCACCCAGGCAATAGTTGATCACGCAAATTGCGACAGAGCCCTAGTTCGTGGCAGCTGACACTCAGCGCTGCGCGGATCGCAAGCGGGTCGTAGAGGAACGGCAAGATCTGGGCCATCGCGTGGGTGCCATCCGCGCAGCGCCGCCACGCCACCAGATCCTCCGGTAATTCACCCCCCGAGCGCGGCGCCCGCCGAGGCGATGTCTTCTTCCGAAGCCGGGGTCGACCTATCCATGGCCGCAACGGGTACCAGGCACCACCGACACGATCGGGCCGTCGGCGACGTGACCACCCGGGCGATCTCCCGCCGTTCGCTCCGGTGGATGATCCCGGCCGCTGCGCCGGGTACTTCCCCGAGACCTCGTCGGCTTCGCGATCCTGGGCGGATTCACCTTCCTGGTCGATCTCACGATCCTGGCGTCGTTGCGCACCTGGACCTGGTTGCCGCTGGCGGTCGCGGTGACCGTGTCCTACGTGCTCTCCTTCGCGTTGAACTTCGTGCTCAAACCAGTGATCAACTTCCTCGCCCGCTCCGATCGGCCGCCAGGCCCTCCGCTACGCGGTGGTGAGGGGCGAGTTCCACAGTCATCTGCCGCTTCGCAGGGAACGTGGCGGATGACGGCGTACCACGTCGCGGAGGTGATGACCGGGCTGCGGTCTGACGTGAGCCGGTGCTGTCTACCATGTTGGCGCTGCTGGACGCCGTGTCCTTCGTGGACTGATGTAGCGGAGCCCGCCATGGCCGGCCGAACGCGTCCGGGGAGGTTCACCATTTCTGGAGCAGGAGGCTGAGGGCGGTGGCGGCGGTCGTTGCGCCTGCCGCGATCATCCAGCCGTGCGGGAGTAGCGGGCTGGACCCGAAGAATTGGCTCAGCCCGGGTGTCTGGACGACGGCGGCCAGGGCCACGAACGAGACAAGCGCACACCCCACGACCAGTGGTGTCCGTCCGCGCACGACCAGGGTCTGTCCGAGCTGGGCGGCGACCAGTGCCACGAGTGCGATCGTGTTGGCTTGGCGGAGGGTTCCGGTCGCTCTGCCCAGGATCCACGCACAGATGGCGGCCCCGGCGGTGACCGCGGCACGGCGGTAGATGTCGTGGGTCAACGCCGCGCCAAGCGAGGCTTCGGGGCCTTCGGCCAGCAGCATCTCGGCGGTGATCGTCGGCGGTGGCCTTACCGCGATCGCCATCGCCGGGAGGATGTCGGTGAGCAGGTTGACCAGCAGCAGCTGCCGGGCGTTGAGGCTGCCCCCGCCGTTGATCAGACCGGTGACGACGGTAAAGCCGATCTCGCCGAGGTTTCCGCCGAGCAGGATGGCCAGCGAGTCGCGCACCGATGCCCACATGGCGCGGCCTTCCACGATGGCGTCGACGATGGTCTCGATGCGGTCGTCGGTGACCACGAGGTCGGCGGCCTCACGCGCCGCAGGAGTTGCGCGCTCCCCCAGCGCGATGCCGATGTCGGCCAACCGGATCGCCGGGGCGTCGTTGGCGCCGTCCCCGGTCACCGCGACCACACGGCCGTTGCGCTGCAGGGCCTCGACGATGCGCGCCTTCTGTGCCGGGCTGACCCTCGCGAACACCGCGACGGCGGCTACTTCCGCCGCCAGCTGCTCGTCGTCGAGGGTGTCCAGTTCGGTGCCGGTCATGACGCGGCGTTCGTTGAGCGCGTTGAGTTCGGCGGCGATCGCCTCGGCGGTGCTGGGGTGATCGCCGGTGACCATCACGACCTCGACACCGGCCCGCTGGAGCTGTGCGACGGCGGCGGCCGCGGTGGGCCGTACCGGGTCGGCCAGCACGACGAATCCGATCAACCGCAGATCCCGGATCCGGGACTCGTCGAGATCACTGCGATCCGAAGCAGCCCGCTCGGCGACAGCCAGCACCCGGTAGCCCTGCCGGGCGAGGTTTTCGGCAACACGCTCGACGCCTCGACCAGCGGTACCCTCCAGCGGCACGTCGCCATCTGGTCTGCGCCACCGGGTGCACTGGGCCAGCACGATCTCCGGGGCACCTTTCACACTCAGCAGATTGCCGTCGCTGAAGGTGCCGAGCACCGCGTGGTAGCCGCGGGAGGGCTCGAAGGGCATCTCGTCGATCGGCACCCAGCCCTGCTTGCCTTCGGCCGGGTGCACTCCCGCGCCGCGCGCGCCATCGACGACCGCGCGATCGGTGGGATGCGGGAGCAGTTCACCGTTGTCCACCAACGGACTTGCCCGCAAAGCACCCGCGAGCACTCGGCGTTCCACTGTGGATATTTCTTCGAGCCACCGGCTCGACGCGCCGTCGGATACCCGCCGTAGCGCGATCCGCCCTTCGGTGAGGGTGCCGGTCTTATCGAAGCACAACACCTGCGCCCGGCCCAGAGCCTCGATCGTCGCGGAGTTACGCACCAACGCCCCGCGTTTCGACAACCGCCGGGCAGCCGCGAGCTCGGCGACGGTGGCAACGAACGGCAATCCCTCGGGAACGGCCGCCACCGCCAGGCTCACCGACCGCCCCAGCGATGTCCCCAACCGACGCCCCCGCAGCATGTCCGTGACCAGCAGAACCCCACCTGCTCCCAGGCAGACCGGCACCGTCACCTTCGCCAGCGTCTGCAGGCGAGCCGCGACACCATCTGCACCTCGTCGGACCTCAGGCCCGATCACGCTGCCGGCCTCGGTGTTCGCACCGATCGCGACCACGACACCCACGGCTCGCCCGGCGGCGACCGCGGTGCCCCGGTAGATCATGCAGGTCCGGTCCGCGACCGGCACCGCCGGAGTCGCCGTCACTGTCTTGGTGACCAGCATCGACTCGCCGGTCAGGCTCGACTCATCGAGCTCCAGCCCGTCCGCCTCCAGGAGTCGGCAGTCGGCCGGAACAGCATCCCCGGCCACCAACTCCACCACATCACCGAGCACGAGCTGGTCAGCGGGCAACTGCGTCACGTTTTCCTTGCGGCGCACCACAACCCGAACAACGCTGGCCGCCAGCAACTTGTTCAACGCACGGTCCGCGGTGATACGTTGCACGCCGCCGATCAACCCGTTCATTCCCAGCACGCCCAGGATGATCGTCGCGTCCGCGACGGCACCGATGCTCGCCGAGATCGCGGCCCCACCCGCCAAGGCAGGCGTCAACGGACTCGCCAGCTCCTCCAACGACGCCCGCAGCACACCCATCCGGCGGAAGTCCGCTCCTTCGTCATGATCCGGGAAACGCTGGTGCGCCGCATCATCGGTCAGGCCCTCTGGTGAACTGTCGAGCAATTCCAGCACCGTGCCGGGCGCCATCGCATGCCAGGCAGTGCGCGGCACGGCGCGCGGAACCGGGCGCCACGCAGCCTGCATCCCCCACCACGTTCCCGCTCCCAGCGCGATCGCCGCACACACGGCCACCGGAATTCCAGCACGGGCCTGACTCCCGATAGCGGGCCCGAAAGCGGCTAGCGCCGCCCCGCCGACCGAACCGATCAACGACAGCTGCGCGCTGCGCCTGCTGACATGACGCGCGGTCGACACGTTGCGCAACAACGCACACGGCTCCCCCAGGCTCGCGCCCGCGATCAGGTGCGCACCCCACGGAACCTCACCATCACGGGTCACACCGAAACCGACATCCGCAGCCGCCAGCGCCGCCCGCGCCTGCGAGGACACCACAGCGACGACACGGCCCTCCCGCTGCATCTCCCGCACAGCCGAAGCCAGCCGCACCCCACCCGCAACCACGCGATCAACACCGATCCGCGCCGCCAACCGGCCCCCATCCCCAGCGACGACCACCGACCCGACCCCACGAGCTGCCGCGACCAACTCCTCGGCGAGAGGATCCAATTCCTCGGCGGCAAGGACCCACGCAACGCTGCGCGAATCGTGGCGGAGCGCGAACACCTCAATGCCGGGCCCCGCCGCGCCACGCACATCAGAAGGCAACCGCGACCGAGCCACCGAAGACAGCGACCAACCCTCACGCCGCGTTCCATCCGCCTTGGTCACACCGACCAAGTGGTGCGCCCGTTCCCACAGCTCAACGACCGCGTGATCGCTCTGCGCGGGAATCACGTCATGCACCAGCCGAGCACCAGTGCGCACAACGCCGGCGTCGATCACCACCGTGTCGACCCGGTCCAACCGCCGCAACACCCGGGGTTCGAACACCAGCGTCGTCCGCTCGGACAACCCGTACCCCAGCTGCGCCGCGAACGCGCCCCGCCCCACCTGCGCCGCGCGCGGCGCGCCCGCGACCAACATCGCTTGCGCACGCTGAAAGCTCCGCGTCACCCCGAGCATGCCCGCGAACGCCGCCGGCCCAGCGAGAGCCGAACCGTTCGCGGCGCGCTCGACCGGGCCATCGGGCAACGGCACAGGGCGCCGCCGAACCGCCACCGGCGCACTGCGGTGACTGGCAGGATGCGTCCCCGTTCCGGCTTCCCACCGGGCCCAGCTCCGCTGCGCCGCCTGCGTCTCCCGCAACAGGCAGAACCGGTACCCCGATTCCGCCAGCAAACTCGCCGGACGCTGCGCGAGCGTGTTCGCCATCGCACTGCTGAGCCCGAACAGCAGGTCAGTGGCGGTCTTCCCGATCCGCGTTTCCAGCGGCCCTCGGACCCGGGAGACCGACTCACCGGTCGACACCAGTGCCGGAACAGACGGCGGCAGCGCGGGCAGCGGCAGCAGCCGGGCCCCCATCGCGATCGCAGCGCCAGTCAAGTTCGCACCCAGCATCGTCGCCTCGGCAATCACCTTCGCCGGATTGTCCGGGTGGCTCGCGCTGACCGCGGCGAACGGTTCCTCGTCCAAGCCGGTGTCCGCCTCGGCATCCTCCACCGCACCCACCAGCCCGGCGATCCCCACCAGGTCCGGATCGTGCCCGATGACCACCCGCCCCACCACAGCGTTGATCTCGACCCAGACAACGCCCGGCACCTTCTCCAACCGCCGGACGATCCGCTCGCCGGCTTCCTCGCTCCCCGGCTGGTGAACACCACGCACCTCAACGTGCGCACGCCCCTCCGACACCCAAGCCCGCCGACGCCCCAAGCCCACGATGCTCTGCGCGGCAGCCGCCACCGGCGCCACGATCTGCGAGGCCAACGCACCCAACGTACGCAACATCGAAGGCGCTCAGCCGTTCGACGCCGTGCGAGCCGAATCCGCTGAGCCGTTCGAACCCGATTCCCGCGATCGCGCACGCGCTGCTGCTCTAGCCACGACCCGCCTCCCTGACGCACGAGCACGTTGGTAAACCACGAGCGTAAGACACGCGAACGCCACGCGAACCCCGAAAGACCCGTGTAGGAGGCACCAGTGACTGAGGTGAAGGCAGAGCAGGCCAGCGAGGCCGCCGCGGCAGACCTGGCGGTGATGGATGAGCAGATCCAGCAGCTGGCCAATCGGGCCGTGCTGAAGGGCTGCGGCTGACTGGTGAGGGTGGGCTGCTGGGCCGGCTGACCAAGCTGGTCACCGAGGCCGCGCTAGCCGGCGAGATGGATGATCATCTCGGCTACGGCAAGCACGACCCGGTCGGCCGCGACGGCGGCAACTCGCGTAACGGCACACGGGCCAAGACTTGTCCAACTGCTGCGGTTCCTCTCGGACGCCCAACTGCGTCGGCGGACCACGGCCGAGACGAACAAGGTCGAGTCCTACAACAAGTTCTCCTCCTGGTGCCGGTTCGGCAACCACGGGGTGATCGCCGCCAACGACCCCGAGGAGCAGGAGAAGATCCTCAAGTTCTCCACCCTGCTGACCAACACGGTCATTTTCCACACCACACTGGACATGATGATGGTGGTCCGCGAGCTGATCGCCGAGGGCTGGACGATCACCCTGGAGGATCTGACAGTGCTCTCGCCGTACCTGACCGCCCGCATCCAGCGTTTCGGGGAGTACGCCACCGACGAGATCGAACTGACCCCGGAACCGTTCGACGCCCGCCTTGAGCTCGACCTCGCCCCGGCGGCGGCTCAGTGAGTCACCGTTGTTGCTCCCCGGCCAGGACGGCGAACGGTGTTGCCGCGCTCCCGGATCTGCAGCGGACCGCCTGCTGCCCAGGTCATAGACAGAAATTGCCCCGCTTTGTTCTGGCGCGTAGCTGCGGCGCCGGACTGGTCACATTTTTCTATGCGCATTGCTGCATCCGATACTAGGCTTTTAGGGTCAATGAAATGCTCGGAACGAGCGAAAGGTCGATGGTGACGATGGCGCATCACGAGCACCCCACGCACGAACACGCTCACGGTGAAGGCTGCGGCCACGTCGCCGTACCCCACAGCGACCACGTCGATTACGTGCACGATGGGCACCTGCACCGGGTGCACGACGACCACTATGACGAGTGCGAGCAGGGCGAGCACCTCGTACACGAAGGGCACGAGCATGCTCACGGTGAAGGCTGCGGCCACGTCGCCGTACCCCACGGCGACCACGTTGACTACATCCATGACGGACATCGCCACGCCGTCCACAGCGACCACTACGACGAGCACTGAGCTCGCCCGGTTCTGGTGGGACTAGGTCGGGCTGGACGCCAGGTCCGGCGTAGAACCTTCCTATCGGACCAGGTGAACGAACCCGCAGCGAGCTGGATGCCAGGCGCGACCTGGCTTCACACACCTCGAGCTGCGTGGCAAACCACGTGACACCCGGTCACTTTGGCGTCTCGGTTGGTTTCGCGCAGCAGACAACGGTTTACGCCGCCCAACATCGAGGGGACCGAAGTCGGCCCTGCCGAGGGTGAGGAACCCACGACCGAAGCAGCCGAAACCCCCACCACCGAAGAGACCGAACCGGGCCCCACCGAAGGTGAGGAACCCACAGCTGAAGCGGCCGGCAGTGGGCCCTCCTCCGGTGAGGCGTGAGGCCGCGCGTGCGACGCAGCCATCGTACAGGGAATCGCGAGGGGTTATCGCGTGCAGTAGTCGGTTGGCCTCACGACCATGTGAGCGTGAGCCAGCGTCACATAGCCCCAGGCACGCTCGGCAATCTTGGCCTCTTGGACCGAGGACCTGGCAATGGCGATGCACCCGCCGACCCGCACTACTGGCCGGAGTGAGCCTTCCCAGGCTCACTCCGGCCAGTCCATCGAGTGCTACCTGAACGCGCGAGCTATCGCTCTCGATCGGCATGCCGAGGCGAACCTCCATGGAACGGTTGATGTTGGGAGGAGACGCGGAAGCGGAGATGGAAGTTGCCGATCCACACCGTGTCCCCGTCGGCGAGCTCGGCCCGATCGACAGGCCGCCCGTTGACGTAGGTGCCGTTCAGCGAGCCCACATCGGCCAGCACGTAACGGTCGCCGATCAGCAGCACCTCGGCGTGAAAGCGGGACACCGTGGGATCATCGAGCACCACATCGCAGCCTCGATCGCGTCCCAGCATGCAAGGCGGCTCCACCGCGACCCCCGTCCCCGCACCAGGACCGCGGGTGTAGATCAGTTGTGCCGCCGACACACACGGACTGGGTTCACGAGAAGGATGTCGGATGTTCACGGACTCTGGGATCTCCGCAGAAGGCCGGGTAGCTTCCTGCGGCCCCTCCGCTGGCCCCGAGCTCGGCATGCTGGCTGGAGTCTGCATAACACCTCCTGGCAGCTCGGTTGAAAGTTGTGCGTGTTGATCTCCCTGGTGGGCATCGACCGGGCGTGCGAAGCCGAGGGCTTCGTGCGACCGGACGTGGTTGAACACCTGCCGGTAGTACTCCGTCTCAAGCGCGAGGGCCGGGCCGTCGCTGATCTCCGGGCGGTAGAGGTGCTCGTACTTCAGTGACCCGAACGCCCGCTCTCGAGCCCCGTTCTGGCCAGGACTGCTGCGCCGGGTACGGATGTGCAGCTCGGACCGGGACGCGATGAACGCCGCGAACCGCGATCCCTTGAACGCGCCACCGTTGTCGGTGACCAGCTTGATCCTGCCCGAGTTTCCCTGTGATCGGGTCGGTGAGCTGCTCGGCCAACGAGACCCCGCCGGCGAGCCGTTCGGCCTCGGCGATAGCGATCTCGACGGCCGTGACGGCATCACCGGCGTTGCAGGCGGCAGCCAGATGCCACCTGAATTCATACTTCGAGAAATAGTCCGCGCATCCGGCGATCCGCCACACCCCGCCGGTTGTGGTCTCGAACTCCGAAAAGTCCAGCTGCCACACCCGATTTGGTCGCGTCGGAGGATCGACGAACGCCTTACGCGCCTTGGCCAGCCGCCGCTCGCGCTGGTATTCCACCGGCTGCAGCAAATTCCGCCGCCACGTCGCACGCTCCACAGTGGATGCTGAGACGTCGTAGCCGTCAGCACGCATGCAACTGTTCCGTCGGACGTTCGTGCGCCTGGTCAACAGCGTGTTCAAGTTGATCTGTCAGCTCCCGGACGAGCCACTGCAGGGAATCGCTCACTCTGGACTCGCTTCGAGGTTGACGAGGCAACTGTTGGAAACCCACGAAATGGGCCTTCTCGGACTCGCGCTGTAACTGATCCGTCACATGATCAGTATGAATTGTTGAGCCTGCAACTAGTTTATCGGTTCCGATAACACCGCTCGCTGCTCCGTGGCGAGTCTGCTCGTCTCGGAACACACGAGCCCCTTCCCTGATCGTGGGGCGGGCGACCCCCCGATGATCGCCCGCCCACCCCCGATTCCCTCGCGAGACCTCCGACTCCTCGCCAAGGCACATATGCCACGTTGGTTTTGCAGGTCAGCGACGCATGCAGTAAGGAATACTGCGGGTTGTCGACCGATTACGCAAGGGGCTGACCTGCGGAAATTCCGTGCCTGTCGTCCCGCCTGTCTCAACACGAACAACGGCGAGATCGAAGCTCATCTGTTCATGCTTTCCCTGCCTGAGTGAAGCTGGCCGCCTGGGTCTGCGGGCATGATCGGGCGGCCGTACTGTCGTTGTAGGGCTTTTACAGCCTTGTTGAAAAGTGGATACGGGTAGGGCCAGGTGCGGAGAGTTCACTCATGGCGGCGGTGCCCCGGCCCTACCCGTAGGGCACTGTCAAGCCGCTTTCCTGCAACCGTCCGGCGTCCGGCTTTACCCCCCGAGCAAGCCGGGAGCCCGAATAGAAAAGCGCCCCCGCATCTAACCGGCGAACCGGAAGGATGCGGGGGCGCTTGCGGACGTGAGGATTACGTCCAGGTGGTCTTGGCGGGAGTGACGCTGCTGTCCTTGATCTTCTCGGTCGTCACTGCGTCCTTCGCGAGCTTCGGTTCGGAAACAGCGCTGTCCGCGAGTTTCTCGCTCGTCACGGCCGCTGCAACTACATGGCAGGTGGTCACCGAGTTGGGTGCGAGTTCGTTGCCCGTAACGGCGTTCTGAGCGATCTTGTCCGTGGTCACAGCCCCGGACAAGAGTTTCTGGCCCGCGATGGCGTTGTCCGCGATCTTTCCGTCCGCCACGCAGTTCGGGGCGAGTTGCCGGTCGGTGACGCAGTTGTCCGCCATCTTGGCGGTCGTGACGGCCCCGGCGTCCAGTGCCTCCGTCCCCACCGCATTGGGCGCGATGTGGCTGCGCTGGACGGCTCCGATCGCGATCTTGTGAGAGCTGACCGCGCCATTCGTGAGCTTCTTTTCCTGCACCGCGTTGTCGGCGATCTTTTCAGCCGTGACAGCGTTGCTGGCGAGTTCCCTGCCTGCGACGGCGTTCTCGTCGATCTTTCCGGACTTGACCGCGTTGTTCGCGATCTCCCTGTCGGTGACCGCATTCGCGGCGATCCTGTCGCTCGTGACGGCGTCGGTCGCCAGTTTGTCGGTGTTCACCACGTTGTTGGCAATCTTGTCTCGCAGGACGGCATCCCTTGAAGATATTCTCGGACTTGACCGCATTCGGAGCGAGTTCAACGTCAGTAACCGAGTTGTCGGCGATCTTCGGGGTCGTAACCGAGTTGTCGGCGATCTTCGCGGCCGCGACCGCATTGTCGGCGATCTTCTTCGAGGTGACCGCATCCTTGCCGATCTTCGTAGTCGTGACACAGTCCTCCGCGAGATGACGGTCCTGAATCACACCGTCCCTGTCCTCCAGGTACTTCGTCTGCATCTCCCGCACAGTATTTTCAAGTTCTGTGATTCTGTTTTCTAGCGCATCCACGTACTTCATGCGCTCAAGCTGGTCCCGGAGACGGTTGACCTGGACGGCGGCCTCGTTCCAGTCACTCGTCGTAATCTCCTCACCATGCCCCTTGGTGGACAGTGGGGATACTCTCTGGTGTGATTCGACATCTTTTTCCTCTCTCTACGTGCCGTCGAGACCGGAGCGCTTTCACCCCGTAGGCCCATCGTGGTTTGACGACGCGGCCATCGCGAGTCGGCCACACGACGCACACCTAATCGAAGGATAATTCAGCAAAGAGATCGGAAAATATGAACACCAAGTAATCGCAATTATGTATTTCTCTGCCGGTGTGCGAACACATCGACGAAATCAACTGGTCCTGATCTGGCGTTCGCAGGTCCACCCGCCACTGTCGGTTACCCGAACTGATCACGGTAGGGACCGCCCTCGCGAGCAAGGCCGGGTGGCCCGACCGAGGGGGTCTCACCCTCGGGCCACCCGACCCTCGTTACGTTCTTCGCGGTGCTCGTCGGCTCAATGGCCTATTCGGGTGTGGGGTTGTTCGTGGGTCGGGTGGTGCCGGTATAGCGGGCGCCGGGCCGGGCCAGTCGTCCGCGTGCGGTGACCAGTGCGCAACGGGCCTCCTGCCAACGGCCCGCGTTCAGGTGCTCATCCGCGCCGCGGATGGCGTCCGCGGCGTCTTGCACGATGATCGCCTGATCGTCGTCGATCTGGGCCAGCAGCCCCAAGGCGTGCTGCACGTGGGACCGCGCCCGCGGCATGGCTGCTGCGTCGGCGGTGAGCACCTTCACCAGGGCCGTGTCGACCGCTGCCTGAACCTGGCCAACGATTCCGTCGTGCGATGAGGGCGACATGGCGGACCAGGATAAGCTCCCGTCGCGGCGGCCCGGGCCGAGACACGCCCGGTTCCGACGCAGTCAAGGGTGATCCGACCATTGTGGCGGGTGGCTTCGGCGCGGCCTGCTCGACAGCCGGGCCCCGCACGGGCATTAGCCGCTTCCGAGGCCGACCACGCATCGGCTTTGCCATCGCCGCCTGGCCCAACGGAAGACGCGGGAACCGCCCACACTTGTTGTATCGGGTCAAGGTCCACCGTGCTCGCAAGGGTGTCGGGGCACGCGCTGCAAGGTCGGCCATCTCCCGCCGTGGCAGGTCGCGGAAGAGGTCGACTTCGGACAGGCAGTACGCGTCGTGCACCAGACCTCCGGTGATGGTCGCCGAACTAGCCACCATCACCCTCCGTCTGGTCTGGGATTGTCCAGCCGGAACAGCAGTTCCCGCAGCGAGGGGTTGCCCAGCGAGATGGTGGCCTCGCCGAGCCGGTAGGCCGACGTGCCCACGAGTCCCTTGGGCATCGGCCCCCACTCGGCGAGGTCGATCACCTCGACCGGCCGACCCGGCCGCACCCGCCGCAGGGTTGCCGCGAGCTTTACCGCGGGTCCAGCAACTGGCACAGCCGAGTGCGATGTAGATCCGCAACACCAGAGATTCGGTGTCGGTCACGAGTGGCCCACCCGGTGACGGAAACCGTAGAGCACCGCGGCGGTGACGATGCCGTAGAGCAGATGCCCCAGCAGACTCCACATCGCCATGGCACCCAGTTGGAACACCGGCATGCCCAGCCCGGCGGGCATGAGCAGCAGACCACCGAGAACCCACCAGATCGCACCGTAGACCACACCAGCCCCCAGCAGCGGCCAAAACTGGGTGAACGGGGCGACCAGGCCGAAGCCCACACCGAGGATCGCCGAGATCACCAGGTGAACCACGACCCCGACCCCGGCGTTGTCGCTGCCAACGAGCATCGCGACCATCGGCAGCATTCCCATCACCGCCATGAGAATGCCGAACACAATTCCGCCGCCGATGCCGGCGACCGCGCCGTAAAGCCCACGGGCCACGGCCAACTGCAGCGGGTGGTGTGCAGGATGCGCAGCAGTGGACATGATCATTCCTCCTCATCGACACACAGCGTTCGCGGCAAGCGTCCGCTCCACACCCAAAGGCTGCCAGTACCAGCGGTTACACAACAGGCCACCGAATACCGAGGCTGTTCCGCAGGGGCACCGAAGCGACGCCCGCGAGGGTTTTGTTCGATGGCGCCCACCCAATGGGGTGTGTACTCGCGGACCGCAGCCTCGGGTCCTGCTGATAGCTGGGATTGACCATCGCCTACGCGCCGACGAACACGGTGGGCACGGTCTCATCCCTGCCGGTGGCCGCGCGGACGCGAACAGCTGCCCGCGAGTCGTGCTCAGCGGCCTGGCCGTGTTCGCCGTCGGCCTCACCAGCCGGGCCCTCCTTGCTTGATCCATGGTGGATGATGTTTGGCGCTCCGGCAGCTCGTCCTCCAAGCGCGCCGGTGGTCGCCAGGATGCTCGGCTACACCCTCGATCACGCCGCCCGGCTCGCCACCGAGGCCGGGGGCGCCTGGGCCCCGCTACGCCCCGATGACCACTGCCGGTGACACAGGACGGAGAACACGCGACAGTTGAATCCGCGAGGTCACCAATTCGGGACGCCTACGTCACGAGCCCTCCTTCACGTTCAGGACACACGGGGAACCTCACGCTGCGCCGCGCGGATTGCTGGTGCGTGCACCACACAGTGAAGGCCCGCCGGGGATCGGCGGGCCTTCACTGCTTGCAGGGCTGGTGTTGTCTGTCAGGCGGCGTAGCCCCTGGGCTGGATCAGCGATGCGAGCTGGTCGAGGCTCAGCCAGTACTGCTCGTTCCCACTGAACCGTGCGGAATCGGAGATGTGCACGGTGTTGTTTTCCGCGTTGTAGCCGGTGATCACGACGTAGTGGTAGATCGTCTGGCTCTTGGGGTAGCCGGCGGGCTGGTTGCCGGGTGGCGCGACGATGTTGGCCACCATCGCCTTGCCGTTGTCGACGTTGCGGACGGTGTCCGACCACAACTCCTCGGTCATCTCCGGAGTGAGCGGGCGGCCGCCCCAGTCCTTGGTGACGTAGTCGGTGCCGGTTCCTGCCAGCTGCTTGTTGAGTCCGTCGACGATCTGGCGGATGTGGTCCGTGCCGTTCTTGGTGGTGCCGAGTTCGGTGGCTAGCGCAGCTTGGTCCGGCAGGTTCTCGGTCTTCTTGCTGGACAGTGCGATGCGGGCCGCCGCGGGGCCGCACCAGTAGCCGGTCTGCTGCGCCTGGTAGTCGACGGTGAGCGTCTTGGTGACGGCCTGTGGGTGGGTCTCTGGAGCGCTCTGGGTCTCCGGAACCGGAGCTGCCGCGGGAGCAGCGGGAGTCGCAGGTGCCGTGGGTGCCGCCATCTCGGCCGGCGCCGGGGTCGGCGTCGCAGCCGGGGCTGGGGCGGGTGCCGGCGCCGGACTCGCGTGTTCGACGGCTCGGATGTCGGCGGCTCGGGTGCCGGCGGGTGGCGGGACGGGCGCCGGCGCCGCAACCGCACCCGCCACCAGCGGGTAACCGATCGCCACGATCGCGCCACCGGCGAGCACCGCCGAGACAGCCTTGCCGGAACGGGACCTGTGAACCAGTGCGCGGACTGCGGCCTTCGGGGCATGGCCGTCCGCCTCGTGATGCTTGGGCACGGTTGCCTTTCGTTGTCGGGGGGAGATCCGGTCACCACCGCCGGGGGTGCGGTGGCCTCTCGGAGGCGAGGCGTCGTGACCGGATCGTGATGCACTGCCGACAACCTAACTGAGCGTTACTGAAGCTTCAATAGATCACCTGATCAGCGCAAGGATCGCCGTTCGACTGACTTCGCTCCGTAGCTGGCGGCAGTGATCAACGGGAAGCCTCCGAACGGAGCCGGTCGGCTTGCGATGCAGGGCAGGATGTAGACCGGTGCGGTGGGCAGCTGTCTTGGCCCGGAACCAGGGCCGTGGGATTGGACGGCACCAAGTTGGGGTTCATGCCCGTGCCTCCTCGGTCTCGGCGATCGCCTCCAAGCGGCTGATGCGGTCGGCCAGCTGGGGATGCGTGCTCAGCACCTTGGCCAGCAGGCCCGTGGCGTCATCGCCCCAGCCCCGGTCGAGCCAGCTTTGCAGGACCGCGCGCAGCTGGGGGCCATAGCCGAGCTCGGCGGCGAACTGGTCGGCGCCCTGGGGGTGCTGGCCAGATCAGCTTCGAGCTCGCCAGGCGTTGGTGGTGGGATGGAGGTGCTGAGGTCGCCGGCGGGCCAGCGTTCGCGCTCGTGAGCGAGCACGGCTTCAAGCTCCGCGGGCTGGAGCCGGGACAGGGCACTGCGGATGACGGCCACGGTCTTGCCCATCGTGGCGGCGGCGTTGATCTCAGTGGAACCAGCGGTGAACCCAGGGCTCGCACCCAGTTGGGTGGCGGGTCCTAGCTAGTAGTAATTCCTGGATGGCGAACAGGCTCATGCCACCCAGATAGAGCTGGGAAGCGCAAAAATGCCTCAATACATGCGGTGTGACCTTGCCCGTCCAGGTGGGAAGGTGCCGGTCAGCGGCCTGGGCCAGCGATCGTCGGAACACATCGGCGGTGGCTCGGCCGCTGGAACCGTCCCGGCACTTGCGTTCCGAGGGGAACAGCGGGGCACCGGTCCGGGTGTGATCGACGTCGAACTGGCCCCAGACATCCTCGATGAACCAGCGCAGGTTCCGGTCGGCGCCGTTGATCAGCGGCACCAGGCGGGGCTTCGGGCCGCGCCGGCGGGAGCCTTTGCCGTGTCGCACGTTGAGCTTGCCGAACCGGCCCAGCTCCCACCGCACGTCGTCCAGGTCAAGCATCCGGGCCTCGTTGATCCGTAAGCCAACATCGGCGGCCAGCCTGGCCACGGCGTAGTTGCGGGCGGCAGGGGCGAACTTGCGGCAGGTGGCCAGCTCGTCGCGCCATCCGGCGAACAGCTGCTCGATCTCCGCCTCGGTCGGCGGGATCCGCAGCTGTGGTTCGACCGAGGCCCGTGGCCGGTTCATCTCGTCCAGCGGGCACTCGACCACGCGGCCGATCAGGTTGTGGATCTCGATCTTGTGTCGCAGTTCCATTTTCCGGATTACGAAGTTGCGTAACGATCTCATCGTGAGCTGGTGATGATTGGTATGCCGAGGTCGGTGGTTCCACTGCTTCGGTTGGTGCGCATGCGTTGCAGGCTGCGGTCGAGGCTGGTGAGCTTGCCCTTGGCGGCTTCGAGGCTGACCTGGAGCCCTTGGACTTCGCCCCAGGGCTAAGGCAAGATCGCGCGGAGTGATCAACTCGGCTCGTAGGGTAGCCGGCCGGGTTGGCGTGCTGGGCCGGGAGATGGAGGATGGCCTCCTTCTGGGATCATGGAAATTGCGAAAAACCAAACTCCAGAAGAAGGCCATCCGTTGTCATTTTCTCATAGCTCGTCATGGGCGTCGTTTCCGGGTAGCGCCGACGGTGATGATGCCGATCTGGCGGAACTGATGAAGTTGCTCGGCAAGGTGCCGGATCGCCGTAAGCGGAAGGGCCGTGTGTACAGTTTGGCGTTCCTTCTCGCGGCGTCGTTGATCGCGGTGCTGGCGGGCGCGTCAAATTTCCGGCAGATCGCCGACCAGGTCGCCGATCTGCCGGCGTCGTTACTGCGGAAAATAGGTGGACGATGGTGCTGGTTCCGCGGGTTTTTCCGTGTCCCGGATACGTCCACGATCCGGCGCGCACTGGAAAATGTCGATGTAGCGAAGCTGGAAGGACTGATCGGGCCGTGGCTGCTGCGTCATGCCCGGCCTATCCCGGGCGGCACGTTGCGACTGGCTATCGACGGCAAAGTGCTGCGCGGTTCGTGGATCGGGGATCACGAGTCGTTCACGCTGTTCTCCGCGATGATCCACTGCGATGGTGTCACCGTCGCCCAAGTGGCCGTTCCCTCGGGCACAAACGAGATCACCCAGGTCAAGACCCTGCTCGACGGTGTCTCCCGCGGTGTGGACGGCCGTGTGGTGGTCACCATGGACGCCGTGCACACCCAGCGAGAGACCGCCGAATACATCGCCGGCGAACGCGGATTCGACTACGTCATGACAGTAAAGGGAAATCAAGCGGCGCTTAAGAAAAAGATATACGACCGCACTCTTCCGTTCTTGCGGAAAACCCCGCATCATGTCGTCGTCGATGACACCCACGGCCGGATACGCCGCTGGACTACCTGGATTACCGACGCCGACGGAATCGATTTCCCACACGCGCGCTCCGTAGCCTGCGTCAAACGAGAAGAAACAACCCTCTCCGGAGAACTCGTCAGCAAAGAGCACGCCTGGATCATCACCAGCCAGAACACCACCACAGTCACCGCCGAAGACCTACACGACCAAGTCCGCGACCACTGGGGAATAGAAAACAAAAGCCATCATGTCCGTGACACAACATACCACGAAGACGCACAACAAATCTATACCGGCACCGGCGCCCATATACTGGCAACATTACGGAATACCGCAATATCGATGCTTCGCATAACTGGACACAACGACATCCGCCGGACAACCGAATGGATCAGCAGGGACCGCACACGAACACTCCCCGTCCTGTCACTCCAAGTTGCGGGGCGCAACACACAGTGATCTTGCCTTTGCCCTGGACTTCGCCCAGCCAGTTGTTCATCTTGGCCTCGGTTATTCGGTCGCCAAGATTTCGGATAATCTCGACCAGGCGCGGCCGCTGCGTCGGCGACACCCTGAGCATTGGACATCGAATACAAGAATGTTCGTGCTGACAAGAAGATCCGTATGGCCGGCCGCATTCACCGAGCGCGACTTTGCGAGCGTGGAAATGCTGCTGGAATTCCTGCCATTCTTCCTCGGTGGGCTCACGGTACTCTTCAGGCGGTCGGGTGGCTCGCCGCTTGTCAAGGAATGATCTGTAAGCGCGGATGAGGTCTTCCTGGAACACGGCCATGTACGCTTCCGTGGTGGCGATACTCTTGTGGCCAAGTAGCCGAGCAGCGATGTGAATGGGAAGCCCACCGGTCACGGCTGCGGTCGTAAACATTCTTCTGAAATCATGCGGCCGATAGACGAGTGGCTGCCCTGTCGCGTCGCGGAGGCCGGTCGCAGCCAGCACCGTGTTGATGAGCTTGTAAACCGTGCCTGCGCTGATCACCTCGCGTCGGGGGCCGAGGGCGCGTTGGAACAGATGCGGCAGAGGTGGTCCTGTGACACGTTCATGGGCGTCGTAACGTCCGACGAGGGGGACGGTTCCGGAATTGTCGGCGCGGAGTCGGGAGATTATGGTGGCCAGGACGCTCGCCAATTCTGGACTTACTAGCAGCAGTCGTTCCTCATTGCTCTTGGAGGGCACGATCTGCAGGAGCGGAACGATCTCGCCGCTGTCGGGAAGCTTGTAGGAAACGAGCGCCAGGTGAGTGATCTCTAGTAGTTCTTCCAGGCGAACGCCCGACTGTCGGAGAACTTCGATGATCGCCCATGCCCAGAACGATTCGTCTTCCCGGCGGGTTAGGTTAATCGTCTCGCCAGTGGCGAGATTTTCCACGCCGACAGAGAGATTTCCTCGACTGCGGGGCGTGTAGTCGGCGGTTTTCCAAGGGATTCGGCGGTAGCGGGCACCGGCGTGGTCGAACACTTCGCCCGGTTCGCACTCGTTCGCCGCGTCCAGCAGGGCGGTCACTTCTGCGCGACAGCGTTCGGCGGTGTCGGCCAGCAGCGGCAGATGCGGGAGGCGCTCGCGGACCCGTTGGTGCATCGTGGCTTGCCGTTTCCGTTTCGCCTTTTCGTATCCCTGGGTGTCGCTCTTGCGCACCGGGCTGGGCACCGCCCACCGCGCCCAACCCGGGTCTTCCAGAGCCCACTGCTGGATGTCCAGGTAGAACGCTCGCACTCGCATCAGGATGCGGTGGATGTCCTTGCGATGCCTCGTGTTTCCGTCGGCCATCGTGACGATGCGCACCCGCTCTTTCCACGCGCGGGCGACTTCATCCGACAGGTGCAGGGTGTCGATGCCGGGGTGGTGTTTTTCGATGTCGGCCCAGAAGCTGCCGGCCAGAACACCAGCCAGGTTGCTCAGCGAGTTGTAGTCCAGCGCTGAGCGGCGCTCGTCGAGGTAACGCACGAGAACATCGCGGATTGGGCGACAGCGGATGTCGTGAGCATCGATCAGGTCCGCAGTAGTTCGTTGCCCGCGCCGCAGCGCGCCGCGGAGCGTGACCTCGGCCGGAGTAACGCCAATCACACTGAGCAGGTCCCAGGCTGTATGCAGGCCGGGAACCTCCTTGCGGCGAGGGCGATCGTGAACGCTCCAGGCGAACACTTCCAGCACGTCATCGGCGGTCAACTCGTCGACATTCTTGCCCGTGTGCAGCACAATCTTGCTGATCACGCGCAGAGCGTCGCTGCGGTCATGACTTCCGAACCCGCGCTCGGTCGCGGCTTGTTCGAGGACAGCGAATACGTCAGGCCGCATAATCTGCCGTACCCAATCGAACAGGCGCGTCGACTGGTAACAGGCCAGAAAGTCGTAGCTGGGCAACACAACCCGGCACAGCAGCAGGCAGGCCAGCCCGCCAACGCGCTCTTGGCGTTGGGTCACCGCTGATCGGCCGTCTTCGGGAGCCAGCGTGTCGATCCAACTCAGATCATTGTCAGCGCCGAGGGCGACCCACCGTTCCTGCCACCCCGCGCCGGGACCGGTGAGTAGCCAGTTCAGGATGGTGGTGGCGCCCCTGATCCTGCTGTTGCGATCGCCGACTGTGGTCGGCCAGATCGGTAACTGGGGCAGTAAGGCAAGGACACCTTCGACAGACAGGTGGTCCACCGGGCCGACCCGGTGCCGTTCAAGCAGGTGCTCGTGGATGACCAGATGGCGCTTGACGCCGCATGGCTCTGCCGAGGCGATCGTGGATGTCATTGCGAGCGCCCTCCGAACAGAACCGAAAGGTCACCGTCGTCGTAACCGACGGCCATCGGAGGCGGCAGTTGCTGAGCGTTCTGCTCGCGGTCGACCAAGTGCTGTTGAACCCGTCGGACCACCTGTGCTTCATCTTCGACCAGGTACACGTCCGCCGTAGTGCTGAGGTGGACATGCCCGAGGATCGTCTGGACATCCCGCATGGACAACGCTTCGTCACGGCTCATCCTGATCGCGGCAGTGTGACGCAAATCGTGCATCGAATAGTTGGTGCCCAGCAACACGTTGACCCGCCGGAACACGGCTCTCAATGCCTCGTAGTTCATCGGTTGTCGCCGCAGTCCGTCGCCGTGATCGCGGCGGCGCAGTGTCCACCACAGCGGCTCATTCTGTTCCAGAGAACCAAGTTCGGCCAGATAGAGCCGGATCCACACGAACGCCTCAGAGCTGGCCGGCAGCCACTGCTCGGCGTCGGTTCCCTTGCGGAACACACGCACCAGTTGCTCGCCCCAGTCCAGGTCCACACCCCGCAGGCCGAGTAGCTCGCTCGCACGGGCGCCGTTGCTGACCGCCACCGCGAGGATCGCCCGGTCCCGGTTCGACCGCAGCGCAGCGAACAACTCGTTCCATCGCTCGTCGGGCATCTCCCTTGGTTTGCGCTTGGGGACTTTCGGGTTGTAACGGAGTCGCCCCTCGGCTCGAAACGGCTCAAGCGGGTTGTGATGCGCGTTCGGCCGCCGACCGCCCCGATCCAGGACCACCGGGTTGACCAGCGGCCCGCCACCCAGCTCGATCCAGAACTGGTAAAAGCTCCGCACGACAGCGTTGCCGTGCCGAACAGTCCGAGGCTCGTACTGATCACCGAGATAGCGCTTCCGGCTCTTCGGGTTGACCGTTCCCGCCGTCCCGATCGAGGTCGTCCGTGGCGAGTTGCGAGGCTTGGCGGCCTGCCCCAGCCACAGCACCAAGTCACGGACCTCGGACGATGTGGCCTTGTCCCAGTCCACACCAACGGCGACTAGCCATCGCCACCAGCGCAACAGGACATAGGCATAGCTGCGGACACTGCCCGGCCGGTTGCCCTGGGCCACGAAGTCCCGCAGAAACCGCTGGACCGGCTCCACCGGCCGACCGTCTGGATCAACAACCTGCCACGGCACGACATCAGCGGCTTGAACGACACGGCCCCACCGCGGCAATCGAATCAAACCGAGGTCCCGCTCGGACTCAACGAATCCTGCCACGCATCCTCCTTCAAAGAAGTTGCGTGACTTCTACCGATCAAGGCACGGCCACCGCACCCACCGGCACGGCGTGTTGCCCCGTAGTCCGGTCAATAGGTAGGAACTGGAAGTAGACGGTCAGGGCTGCGGATCGGCCGGCGCGAGTCGAGTGCTTCGCATCCCGCAAGACCTTGCCGAAGTAGGCGTCCGCGTCGGGCGGTTGCATCTCCCACAACGGTCGGCCGAACCACTCCCGGATCAGCTCCAGGTGGTTGGTGTCGTTGCGGATGGTGCTGTCGACCAGCCCGGCCGAGGCCCGCGCGAGCACGAACCCGGCCAGCACATCCGTCTCGAAGTCCGCGAGTTCCTCCGGGCTCGACGGCGCCCGATGCTCGCGCAGGTCGCGCACGACAGCCAGGCCCGACCCGCACCCCTTCAACTTCACGCAGAATGAAGATCCATCACAACAGAGCGGATCATGTCACACTGAATGAGGAAACCTCAAAGTGGGGCACAGGCGGACGGCTTCACTCGAAGCTGCTGGTCCAGGGACAACAGGCGCACGGGTGACGCAGTGATCAACTCAGGAACCCGTCGACTGTTGCGTAGTGCGGCACGTCCTGTGCAGCGCTACGGCACTCCTGACCGGCGATCGCCGTCCGGCGCGTCGCCAGCCCGAGCAAGTGCTACAGCAGGCACGCGCACCACGGGCTGCTTTTCCTCGCCGTGATCCGCCAGCTCCAACCGGCGCGTTACTCGGCCGTCCGCGACCTCCACGTGATCGTCGCCACCTGATCGCACAGTTCTGTTCCGGTGGCTGGGCATCGACTGGAGCGCGACACTGATCGCGCTGGCGACCACGGTGCAGCCCAGCGCGATGGCCCAGCCGTGGGGCCACAGCGGGGTGGATCCGAAGAAGTGACTTATCCCGGGAATTTGCACCACCGCTGCGAGTGCGGCCATCGAGGCCAGGCTGCTGACCACGACCAGCGGTGTGCGGCCCCGCACCACCAGGGTCTGTCCGAGCTGGGCTCCCACCAGTGCGACCAACGCGACGGTGTCCGCGTGGTTGCGGGTACCGGTAAGCCGGCCGAGGAGCCATGCGGCGGTCGCTGCGCCGGCGGTGACCATGCCGCGTTGGTAGATGTCCCGGATCAGAGCCGATCCGAGAGAGGCGTCCGGTCCTTCGGCCAGCAGCATCTCGGGCGTGATCTCCGGTGGCGGGCGAACCGCGATGGCCATCGCGGGCAACACGTCGGTCAGGAGATTGATCAGCATCATCTGGCGTGCGTTGATCGAGCCACCGGGGCTGAGTATGCCGGTGGCCAGGGTGAACAGGATCTCGCCGAGGTTGCCGCCGAGCAGCAGCGCCAACGAGTCGCGCACCGACGCCCACATCGCGCGCCCCTCGACGATGGCGTCGACAATGGTCTCGATCCGGTCGTCGGTGACGACGACGTCCGCGGCTTCCCGGGCTGCGGGCGTAGCACGCTCTCCCAGTGCGATGCCGACATCGGCCAGACGAATGGCGGGGGCGTCGTTGGCACCGTCGCCGGTCACCGCGACCACCCGGCCGAGGCGCTGCAAGGCCTGGACGATTCGGGCCTTCTGCGCTGGAGTGGCCCTGGCGAACACCGCGATCTCGGACACCTCGGCCGTGAGCTCATCGTCGTCCAGAGCCGCGAGTTCGGGCCCGGTCATGATTCGGTGTCCATTGAGGACATTGAGCTCGGCCGCGATGGCCTCGGCCGTGCTGGGATGGTCGCCGGTGACCATGATGATCTGGACGCCGGCCTGCTGGAGCCGGTCCACGGCTGCGGCCGCCGTGGGACGTACTGGGTCGGCGAGTGCGATCAGGCCGACCAGTCGCAGGTCGCGAACGCGCGACTCGTCGAGGTCGCGGCGACCGGAGGCGGACCGTTCCGCGACCGCCAACACCCGGTAGCCCTGCCGTGCCAGCCGCTCGAACTCCTTTTCCACGCTGAGGCGTCCGGCGTCATCCAGCGGTACGTCGCCGGCTTCGCGGCTCCAGTGCGTGCACTGTGCGAGCACGACTTCCGGCGCACCCTTGATGCTGAGCAGGTGCTCGTCGCCGACCCGTCCGAGCACCACGTGGTAGCCGCGCGACGGTTCGAAAGGCAGCTCTTCGACAAGCTGCCAGCCGTCCGCGCCTTCGGACGGGTGCACACCGACGCCGCGCGCTCCTAGGACGACCGCACGGTCAGTCGGGTGTGGCAGGAGTTCACCGTCTTCGACCAACGGGCTGGCTCGCAACGCCGCCGCAAGGATCTTTCTGTCCCACATGGACAGTTCTTCGACGGATCGGCTCGTGACACCGTCCGACACGCCCCGTAGGGTGATGCGTCCCTCGGTGAGCGTGCCCGTCTTGTCGAAGCAGAGCACGTCCGCACGTCCCAGCGCCTCGATGGTCGAAGCGTTGTGCACCAAGGCGCCGCGCTGGGACAGCCGGCGGGCTGCGGCCAGCTCGGCAACGGTCGCGACGAACGGGAGGCCTTCGGGAACCGCCGCGACCGCCAGGCTCACCGCTCGCCCGAGGGACACCGCGAAGGGCTGGCGTCGCACCAGATCGGCGACCAGCAACAGGACCCCGGCTCCGATCGAGATCGGCACGGTGACCTTGGCCAAGGCACGCAGGCGCGCGGCCACCCCGCCGGGGTGCTCCGTTGTCTCGTCGGAATTCCCGGCTGCTCCGGCCTCGGTACCGATGCCGGTCGCTACGACGACGGCTACCGCACGCCCGGCTGCGACCGCCGTGCCCTGGTACAGCATGGAGTACCGGTCGGCTACGACTGCCGCAGGCGTGGCTGTCGTGCTCTTGGAAACCAGGTGGGACTCCCCGGTCAGACTGGATTCGTCGACCTCGAGCCCGTCGGCTTCCAGCAGTCGGCAATCCGCGGGAACCGCGTCACCTGCCACGAGTTCGATGACATCACCGACCACCAACTGCTCGGCGGGCGCACGGACCTGATCGCCGTTGCGGCGCACCGCGACCGGCGTCGTGTTGGCTTCGAGGAGTCTGCTGAGAGCGCGGTCAGCGCTGATCCGCTGCACCCCGCCGATCAGGGCGTTCAATCCCAGCACCGCGCTGATCATCACGGCATCGGCGACAGCTCCGATGCTCGCCGAGATCCCCGCCCCACCCATCAAAGCCGGGGTGAGCGGGCTTGCCAATTCCTCCAGCGATGCATAGAGCAGGCCCGTTTCCTTGGGCTCGGAATGAGCTTCCTGCTCCCGGGCGCGTTGCCCGGCGTCCTCGTCAGTCAAGCCGCCCGGCGAGCTGGCGACCAGTGCCAGCACCGTCGAGGGGGACATGGCGTGCCAGGGTGTGCGGTCAACGGCCACGGGCACTGGGCGTCGGGCTGCCTGCATGCCCCACCACATTCCGGCGCCGAGGGCGAGCAGCATGCACGTGGACACGGGCACCGCTGCGCGGGCCTGGCTGCCAGCGGCCGGTCCTAGCGCTGCGAGCAGGGCGCCGCTCGCGGAGCCAATCGCCGCGAGTTGCGCACTGCGCTTGCTCACCGTGCGGGCGGTGGGAATCAACCTGAGCAGAGCGCAGCATTCGCCCAAACTGCCGCCGGTGATCAGATGTGCTCCCCATGGCGGGGGTCCGCTGCCGGTGACGCCGATTCCGATGTCGGCGGCAGCCAATCCCGCACGGTTGCGCGGGGAGACAACCGCGACACCACGGCCTTCGGCCTGCAGCTCCCGGACGGCCGCAGCAAGGTGCGTGCCCGACGGGAGGACCCGATCGACATCGAGCCGTTCCCGCAGGCTCGTGTCGCACCCGGCGAGCACTACCGAACCTGCACCGCGGGCAGCGGTCAACAGCTCGTCGGTCAGCGGATCCAGTTCCTCTTCGACCTGGACCACGGCGAGCATCCGTGAATCCCTGTTGAGCGCGAAGACCTGCACGCCTCTGGCCGCATTCTGCTCGAGCTTCTCCCACAGCTCGGCAGGCAATCCGTCCGGCCCCTGCACTCCTGCCAGCTTCCAGCCGTCCTGCTGCGCTCCTCCGTGCTCCGCCACGACGACCAGGGCGTGCGCGTGCTCCCACAACTCGGCGGTGTCCACCGCGCCGTCGAGGGGCGTCACGTCGACAACGATCCTCATTCCGGTCCGCAACACGGACGCATCGATCACCACCGTGTCGATCCGGTCCAGCCTCCGCAGAACGCGTGGATCAAGCACGAGCGCGTTGCGTTCCGCGATCCCGAATCCGATCTGCGCGGCGAAGGACTCCCGGCCGATCGAGGCTGCCCGGGGCACGCTCGCTACCAGAAATCCCTGTGCCCGCAAGACATTGCGAGTCAGGCTCAGACTCGCCAGAAATGCTCCCGCACCGGCCATCGTGGACATCTGGGCCGCGCGTTCGACCGGCCCGTCGGGCAGCGGCACCGGCCGGGGTTCCACCTCGAAGGGCTCGCAGTGGTGATATTCGGGACGCGCTGCGAACTCGGACTCCCACCGCACCCAGCACCGTTGCGCTGCTTGGGACTCGCGCACCAAGCAGAACCGGTAACTGGAATCCGCAAGCAACGTAGCCGGACGCTGCGCCAACGTGTTGGCGAAGGCACCACCGAGACCGAAGAGGCAGTCCGCCACCGAATCGCCGAGCCGTGCTTCGACAGCGCCTCGGATCCGCTGCACCGAGTCCGCTGTGGAGATCACCGCCGGGACCGATGGCGGCAGGGCAGGCACCGCAAGCGTACGGGCCAGCAGGGCATAACCCAGACCTGCCAGGTTTGTACCCATCACCACCAGGTTGCCCAGCGTCCGCACCCCGCTGCCCGGGTGCTGGACCCTCGTCTCGCTGCCGACGCGATCGGCCATTCCGCACGTGCGTTCGGCTTCCTCCACCGCGCTGACCAGCTCGGCAAACTCGATCAATTCCGGGTCGTGGGCAATGATCACCTGCCCGAGTGCGGCGTTGATTCGCGCCCACTCCACCCCGGGAAGCTGCTCCAGCCGGTCGATGATCCGCTCACCAGCGGACTCGCTGCCCGGTGCGCTGGCCCCGTGCAGTTCGATGTGCGCCCGGCCATCAGTCATCCACGCCCGTCGGCCGCAGCTGTCGCCGGTAACCGCTCTTGCCACCTGAATCGCCGGCGCCGACACATACGCCGCCAGCGCACGCAACGTACCGAGCATGGTCATTCGTTCGCGTTTTCAGAACGCGACTGCGCTCGTGACCGCGGCGACTCTGAGCTACCGCTGCGGGAGCGTTGTGCCACCACCGTCCCGATCCCGATGGCCGCCGCGACCGGCCATTCGATGATCGACAACGCCGCCAGCGCTCCCAGCCCCCCGTAGTAGGCCGCCTGCGCAGCCGAAGGCAAGTGCGTCCGGACGGTGTCGACCACCTTCGCAAGATCCTCGCGATCGGGAATCCGAACGTTCAACCTCTGGAACTTCGCTGTGACGAACGGAAGACCCGCCGCCGTCTCGTGGGAATCACGCCCAGTTTTCCTGGCTGTGCTCTGCGCCTGTTCACCTCTCGGTGAATCACCGGACCGGGCGCGTTCCGACGTTGGGGTCTTGCTTTGAGCAGCCACAACACCTCCCAGCGGAATTGGATAACAAGGTGAGCCCAGAGTGTATGGCTAGCAAAATCACTCTGAATGGCCGAAATCTTTCGCCATACACCTTCGAGCGAACAACGAGGCCTTCATGGTGCTACCCGCGCGAAAGGTCGGGCAGCACCATGAACCGACGCTCGAACCCGGATCCGGCCCGCAACTCGCGCTCGGTCACATCGACAAGTCTCCACCACCCACCACAATAGGCGCGGATTGCGAAGATTGTCCGATTCATTCATTGCCGCTTCGGCCGGACCGCGCCGCTGCGCGGATTACCACGGCGCAAACTCCCAGGTAACCATTGCTCCAGCTACTTGACCCCCTCGTCGTCCTTCATAAAACTTCAGCCATGCGGACGATCGCTGTCGCCCGTTCGCTCTACTGAAGCACAGCAGAACCCATGACCCTGAGCGCTCATGGGAGTGCCGATGCCAGGCAACGCAGCCAGGACGACAGCCCCTCGTCTGAGCCCTGGCCGCGCCACGCCTGGTGTGGCGTGGCGTCTTTTGCGGAGGGACTTGCGGTGAGTTCGACGCGGATCAAGGTTCACGCCAGCATCCCGAAACCCGCCCCAGGCTGGGTGTGTGAGCGCTGTGGCCACACCTCGGCACAGGTCGCCGAGCTGGTCGGCACCACCGGCGAGACACTGGGTCGTACGCTGCTGTGCGCCCGGTGTCACGGTCGCCATCGCGGCCCGGGAGAGTCGGCATGACCGGCACCCGGGCCCGCGGGATGTCAGGCCGGTTCCCGCCCCCGTATGCGGGATTGAGAGTTGCCGGAGGGTAGCCAATGGACGCTTGGCAGAAGACGACCTGATGCGCACGTCTGCCGGCGGCTCAATCGGGTCGCCGATTAGCACAGCGCCCCTGTCGGCTGCGCCCACGCGGCAAGGGTATCGCCTTGGGTTCGCCGCCGAAAAGAGCACCGAACTTCAGCAAACCGCGGACTCATACTGCAAAACGAGGGAATCAGGCGTAAGCGGATCGGCAGCGGCGAAAATCCGTGTGGCCCTCCATGCTCCGGACAACCTCGCCCATGCCGGCCTGGCCAGCTGCATAAACCAGGATCGGCGACTCTCGCAGACCGGAACGGCCGACGCCGACGTGGTCGTTCTAGTACGGCAGCCGCACTTTCGTGATCTTGGCTGGTCAGGGGCGTTGAGGGGGCCCGGTTAATCAGGCGGGCAGCCGCCTCGCGATGATCATGTTGTGACGCAAGAAGATCGTGAGGCGGCTGCGGCTGTCATGGTAGAGGGTGCGCGTGCGGTGGCGAACCTGGAGGTGCTGCACGGACGGTTGAGGCCGTGTTTCGCGCGGGCGAAGCCGTTTGGGCAGGCCAGGAAGTACATGTCCGGGTTGATGAGTGATCTGCCGCGCAAGAACGGGTGGACCATCGCCGAGCACGCGGGAGACCGGACTCCGGATCGGATGCAGCGGCTGCTCAATCACGCGGTGTGGGACCACGATCAGGTTCAGGGGGTGGTGCGACGGTTCGTGGTCGACCAGTTAGGAGACCAGCCGTTGCGGGTGGTGGCGCTGGACGAGTCCGGTCAGGAGAAACAGGGGGAATGCACTGCGGGCGCCAAACGGCAGTACATGGGCTGCGCGGGCCGGGTCGCGAATGGGGTGAACACAGTCTATTGCTCGTACGCCACCCCCGGCGGGCACGCGCTGGTCGGTGCCCGTATCTATGTGCCGGCCGAACAGCTCGACGATCCTGATCGCCGTGTCGCGCTCGGTGTTCCCGACAAGACCGAGTTCCGAACGAAACCGCAACTGGCGCAAGACATTCTTTTTGACATGATCTCGGATGAGACGATACCACCGTGGGTGGCGGGCGACGAGGTCTATGGCCGATCGGGCCCGCTACGGACTTTCTTGGAGGACAACGAGATCGGGTACGTGATGCGCGTCGGGTGCGCCTTCACCATCGAGTTGCCAACGGGTGAGCGGATACGCGCGGACGCTACCGTGGCCACGCACCTGGCCAGCCGCGAGCACGAGCGGGCCTGGCAGGTCTGCTCGGTGACCGGGTCGAAAGGCGAACGCATGTACGCCTGGGCCTGGATCGCGACCGCGAGCCCACGCCACTTTCTGTTGATACGCAAACACTTGCAGACCGGCGAGTTGGCCTACCACTACTGTCACGTTCCCGCTGGACGGCCGATCACGCTGATGACCCTCGTGCGGGTCGCATGCTTGCGCTGGCCAGTCGAAGAAGGGTTCGAGTTCGGAAAAGACCACTTCGGACTTGATCACTCCCAGGTCCGCCTCTACACCGCACTGCTGCGGCACATCGTACTCACTCTGGCCGCGCTCGCCGTCTGCGCCATCACCGCAGCCCAAGCCAGAACCCGAGCTCCAGCACCAATCTTGCCCACCACGCCCGATCAGCAGCCACCCGAGGATCCCGGCCTGATCGCACTCACTGTCGCCGAGATCAAACGACTATTCACACTGGTCACCCGTCGGCTCCACCCCGAAACCCACCACCTGCACTGGGTCTGGTGGCGACGCCGACACCAAGCTCGCGCCCGCTGGTTCCATCACCGCGCCCGACTACGTCGTGACCAGCGAACATAGCCCAACCGGAAAGTGCGGCTGCCGTACTAGTCCAGGAAACCACTGGCGCAAGCACAATGGATGCACTGCGCAGTTTGACTTCCGGAGCCGTTAAACGCTTCCTGCTCATCGTGGAAGGCGACTGGCGACCATACATCTCCACCGCCGTGCAGCACGGCGTCCGCGCCATACTCTGGCGCGCCAGCTTCTCTGCCAGCGCCTTCCTGCACACCATCCACGCAGTCGGCAACAGCGGAGTAGTCCTCCCGCCATCATTGCAAGGCATGCTGGTCGACGATTTCCTGCGCGTCCAAAACGAAGTGCTCGCTCCCCGCGACTTGACCACGCACGGGCTTGCCAGCCGCGAGGTCGACGTCCTGCGCCTGGTCGCCGAGGGCTTCGATCTCAAAGAGATCGCGCAGAAGCTGGCCTATTCCGAACGCACCATCAAGAACATCCTCTACCAGGTCATAAAGCGCCACGGGCTCCGAAACCGCGCACACGCCGTCTCGTTCGCGATTCGTGTAGGGATCATTTGAACGCGTGTGCATGGGGCCAGGTCGCCGCCTACATACCCGCAGTGTTATCCGCTAGCCAATTTGATCACCGCAGAGCAGGTCCGCGGCTACACCGCCTGGTACCGCCACGCCACTTTGTCCATGGCCGCAGCGGGCTTTCTCCTGATGCTCCAGCAAGACAAGAAAAAGGCGATCTTCTCCAGGAGACCAGCACCTGATCCCGTTGACCTGGGTTCAAGCGCATCACCCACCCGATACGGCACAGCACCGACCTCATCCTGCGCTGGTCGAGATGGCGACGACGAGCCAGACACGACCCGCATGTCTTTACCGGCGAGTCCGGGACCGACTTGTCCGGCCAAAGTTGGCGCCACCTGTGGCCGCCTCAGACCGTCACCGGTCCGATCCGAGTGATCGGTGTCCTCAGCCATCACTCGGCGGTGGGTGTCCTCCAGACCGGGATCCTGGAGCCCGCGTGATCAAGGATCTCCCACGTCGACGACATCGCCACCGATGCTGGTGCGGCACTGTTCGCCGGGCTGACCAGCCTGCCCAAAGCCACCGCGCTGACCACCTACTCCTACCGGCTTGATCACGCCCGGCAGCAACGATTCCTTGCCGCGCTGGACAAAGCCAGCCTCACTGCCGGGCTCGCGCACGGCGAGACAATCAACCTCGACTTCCACGCGGTCATGCACTGGGGCGACGATCCCGCACTGGAAAAGCACTACGTGCCACGACGTTCACAGCGCACCCGCTCGGTGTTGACCTTCTTCGCCGAAGACGCCGCCACCCACACCCTGCTCTACGCCAACGCCGATCTGGCCAAAGCCAGCCAGAACAGGGAAATCGTCGCCTTCGCCGACCACTGGCGCGAGGTCTCCGCAGCGGACCCGAAACTATTGATCTTCGATTCCAAGGTCACCACTCAAGCCCAACTCGCCGAACTCGACGCCCGCGGCATCGGCTTCATCACCCTGCGCGCCCGCACCCCAAAACTCACCGAGCACCTGCATTCCCTGCCCGCCAAGGACTGGACACCTCTCACCGTCGCCCGCGCGGGCGGGAAAACCCGCCGGGTCCGCGTGATCGAAGACCCCGCAGCCACACTCTCGGCCTACCCCGGCACGCTGCGCCAACTCGCCATCACCGGGCTCGGCCACGACGAACCCACCATCCTGATCACCAACCAATCCGACACCCCCACCAAACATGTGATCGAGGCCTACGCCCGGCGGATGGCCATCGAGTAACGCCTCGCCGAAGCCATCCGCTCCTTCGGCCTGGACGCCCTCGCCGGCGCGGTCCCACTCAACGTCGACCTCGACGTCGTGCTCTCCGTGCTCGCCCACACCGTCTGCGCCGCGCTACGCCGACGCCTTCCCGGCTACGCCACCGCCACACCCGACACCCTCCAACGCCGATTCCTCACCACCGGCGGCACCATCGAAAACCACGACAAAGAGATCACCGCCCGCCTCGACCGCCGCGCCTACTCACCCGTGCTCCGCCAAGCCGCCACCGCGGCCGGATTCGCGAAACTGGCCACCTGGCTTGGAAAACTCGGCGAGGCCGAGCAGGTGCCAGTTGCGGTCGAACGCCCGGACGGACGGCTGGTGGATGCGTTGCTGGAGGCCGGGCATCAGGTGGTGCCGGTCAAGCCGAACGCGATCAAGACCTGGCGTGAGGCCGAGGTGCTCTCGGGCGCCAAGAGCGATCCCGGTGACGCCGCGGTGATCGCGGACTACCTGCGGGTCCGTTTCCATCGGCTGCGTCCAGCGGTGCCGTACTCGGGTTCCACCAAGGCCCTGCGTACTGTGGTCCTGGTCCGCACCCGCACCGACCTGGTGCAGGCCCGCGTTGCTGCGACCAACCAGCTCGCCGCACTGCTGGATACGCACTGGCCCGGCGCCAAAGCGATCTTGCCAACCTCGAATCCGCGATCGCGCTGGCGTTTTTGACGAAGTTCCCCACCGCCGCGTCGGCCGCCACTATTGGGGAGAAGCGGCTCGCCGCGTTCTGCGCCGCGCAGGGCTACTCCGGTAAGAAACCCGCCGCGGTGCTGCTGGCCCGTCTGCGCTCGGCACCCCCCGGCACCACCGACCCCGCTGTCTGCAACGGCGCGCGTGACGCCGTGCTCGCCCAGGTCGCGATGCTGACCGCGCTCGACACCGCGATCAAGACACTCGACCGCTCGATCGACGAAACGATGAATGCCCACCCCGACGGGGAAATCTTCCGGTCCTTCCCCCGCTCTGGCACCATCAACGCCGCCCAGATCCTCGCCGAGTGGGGCGACGCCCGAGACGCCTTCGACAGCCCGTACGCAGCGGCCGCCCTCGCCGGGATCACCCCGGTCACCAAAGCCTCGGGCAAACAATGCGGCGTGTCGTTTCGCTGGGCCTGCAACAAACGCCTGCGTCAAGCGATTACGACCTTCGCCGCGAACAGCCGCTTCTCCAGCCCCTGGGCCGCCGACATCTACAACCGCGCCCGCGCCTCGGGCAAAGACCACCCCCACGCCACCGCATCCTCGCCCGAGCATGGGTACGCGTCTGTGGCGCTGCTGGCGCAACGGCACACCTTACGATCCCGCCCTCCACGGCGGCACCCTGCAGGCCAGCGAACAACCCGCCGCCGCAGCCAGACTTCGATCTTGAGGTTGACACAGGGGGTGTCATTGCGCGAGGTCGTCGAGTTCGGCGAGGGCGTGTGGGAGGGCGTGGTGGAGCTTTTCGATGTCGGGCAGTGCGCTTCGGTTGGCAAGGAGCCCGATGTGGACGTTGTCGCGGTAGGGACAGGCGGCGATGGACAGGGCGTGCCCGGCGGGCAGCGGCACCAGGGGGTAGAGCTGGTGCAGGCGGGCGCCGTCCAGGGAGACCTCTATGTCGGGCAGGGGCACGTTGGTGATCACGGTGTCGAATAGCAGGTGTGCGGCGTGTGTGGCGATCGGAGTGAGGACCTGGTGCAGCAGCGGTGGCAGTTGGGAGGCCAGCACGGGCAGTGCACCGGCGCCGCGGGTGGGCCCGTTGGACTTGTTGCGGCGCATGGAGCTTTGAATCAATGCGAGCCTGGCGGAAGGATCGGGCTCGTGGACGGGTAGGTCGCAGAGGTAGGCGGAGAGCTGGTTGTTGGCTGAGTCGTTGGTCTGGCGGTGTTGCGCGGGAATGAGCGCGCGCAGGTCGAGCTCGTGGACCGGGTGTCCCCGGCTGGCCAGCCACTGCCGCAGGGCTCCGGTGACGATGGTGAGCACGATATCGTTCGTGGTGGCGCCGTAGCGACGCTTGATGCGGCGCAGATCTGCTCGGGGCAGGGTGACCATGTCGACGCGCTTGGCGGCGGTGTGCGGCGCTGCCAAGGGTGAGCGGTGGGCCGGCCGAAGGTGGCCGAGCACGGACGTGGCGATCTCGACCGTCTCAGGCCGACGCAACACCTGCAGGAAGTCGCTCGCGGCAGAGAGAGTCTCGTCGAACATCTGGCGCGCTTTCCCCGGGTTGCTCAGCATTGAGGCAGCGGAGCCGAGGTTACTCGGCGGGCTCGTGTGCTGGGGCGGGGTGTCCTCCGGGGTGAAGCCGTCCAGCAGGCCGAGGCCGAGCTCGACGGCACTCGCGCCATCGGCCAGCGCGTGGTGGAGCTTGACGAACACCGCGAAGCGGCCGCTCTCTAGACCCGTGATCACGTGGACTTCCCACAGCGGTCGGGAAACATCCAGCGGAGAGCTCATGAGTTCGGAGATCAGCGTTTCCAACTCGGGCTCCCCGCCCGGGGAGGGCAGGTGGTGCGCGACTACGTGGTTTTCCGCGTCGAAGCCGGGCTGGGGTTCCCAGTGGGCCTGGCCGGGTATGAGCCACGTTTTGTTGACGCGTAGCCGCAGGCGGGGTTGGCGTGAGGCCCGGTCGGCGATCAGCTCTACCAGCCGTGCTCCGTCGACCGGCCGACCAGGTCCGAAGACCGCGACGCCGCCGAGGTGCATAGGCGTGAGCTCCCGCTCCAGGCACAGGAACACCATGTCCAACGCGCTGATAGTCTGCCTCGCCATTTCCTACCCCACACCGTGATCGTTCTGCCGTCGCGACCTGTCAAACAGTGCTCGTTGCTGCTCTGAGCCCGCTATCGGAGGACACTTTCGTGGGAGTCCGCACATGATCCTGGGATCGTCACTCAGACGGGTGTGTCGGGAAGTGGTCGCGAGCAACCCTCGCTGTGAAACTCCCGTATTGGCCGACAGAGGCTCATCCCGCGGTCGTCGTGTAGCCAGGACGATCTCGTCGTACATCCCCGATGCTGACACAGCCGTCATGCGGTAGCCCTACACGATTTCGCGCTGGTCTCCGCGGTGCTCCGCAAGATCGTGGCCTGACGAGCTCGCACTTCCCATGGCCAGTCCCGCTCGACATGGACCCTGGACGGGCTGCAGGACTGTGGCCACGTTGATGGTGGCTTCGATCACGACGATTTCCGGGCAAGTGGGCGCTGTCCATGAGCCGTTGACCTTCGCCGACGGCCGCAGGCCCCTTGAGGACCGCGCCTGCGCAGGTTCGTCGTTCCAGCGCGTCGCACAGAGCGTCCATGCTGATCGCTGACACCCCGGGCGGGCAGTTCGCGCTGTGCCGGCAGGCGGACGACTCGACCTCCTGGCAGCCGCTCGCCCGGGTCCCCGTTCGGGCACACGAGTGCCGCACTCGACGACGTGTCATGGCAAGCGACGCACACCGCTGCGCATCGTTTACCTCCGTGACCGCCGAAGTGTTGCGGAGGTGGCTTCGTGGGCGCGGTGGCCAGCCCTGATGAACCGCGCTGTTCCCGGCTCGCGGCGGTCATGTCGGTGTGAGATAACTGCGGGTGGGTGGTGGGCGAGGCCAAGCGGGGCAAGAGCAACTTCCTCGGCGGCCTGCTGGGCCGAGATGTCCCGACCGTCGGCTCACTTCGCTCACCGCGCTGGCGACGTAGGCCATGGTGGGCTGCAACGCCCTCGTAAACGCCTCGCGGGCGAGCCGACGCCGCTGTCGGCCCTCGGGGAGTATGTCACCAAAAAAAGGGGGAACCTGGACAACCTGCGCGGCATCTCCCGCGTCGCGGTGCGTATGGATGCACCCTTACTGGCCGCCGAAAACCTCGGCAGCTGCGGCGAGTCTGAGCGGAAACCCGCCGGGCGCAGTGCGCCGCTCATGCGGAGGTACTCACCTTCGTGCTCGACAAGCTGGCGTCCTTCGAACACGGCGGCAGCATCGAGTCGTCCCTGACTCCTGGTGACCTTCGCCGAGCCCGGCCGACCGGGGGGAGACACCAATGATCCTGCGTTCAGTGGCAAGTCTTTCTATCACCGGTGTCGGTGTCGTGATCGGCACTTCGCTAGCAGTAGCTGATCAACTTGGAACCGCGGTTCAAGCGGCCGGAGGGGCCGTGAAAACCGCGTCAGGAGCAGCGACCTCCGCAGCTCGAGCGAGGGACGTCGTGCGTGACGCGATCGTGCCACGCACACACCCAGCAGTTTGGCACCGGAACGGGTGGGTGCACGTTCCCCTCGCCACACGCGGCAGGAACGGTGGGGAGGTACCCAAGCGCGAAGCTGAGGCGATAGCACAACAACTCGCCGGCCTTCCGAAGGTGCGCTTGGCGTACTGGAACCCTGGCTTGCGACGCCTGGTAGTTCAGTGCGTCGACGACGCGGCCACAGACCAGGCCGTTGACACCATTGCCGCAGCTGCGAAACAAAGCGGCTTGACCATGCGGGAGCAAGACGGCGCCCGGTCGGCACACCCAGGCGATCTCAGTGATGTCCGGATCGCCGCCATGACAATCGCGCTCAACACCGTGGGAGTGACCGCCGCGGTGGTCGGGCGGATGCTTCTGCTACCGCCGCTACCCCGCTGGGTCAAAGCCGCAAACGTGCTGCTGCGAGAGCATCCGGTCGCGCGCACAACGCTGCGTCGAGCAGCGGGGCGGCGTGGTTCGGAGATCCTGAGAGCCACCGTACATGCCGCAGTCAACGGCCTCGGTCAGGAGCCCGTGACACTGCTGTTGGATACGGCGTTGCGGGCGAATCAGCTGGCCGAGGCGGCGAATCGGGTGGCAGCCTTTCACGCCATGCACGATGAGCTCTGTGCCCCAACGCGAGGCAGTTCTCCGGCACCACCACGGCGGCAACGGCCATCGCGAGAGTCGGCATCGGAGATCTACAGCAGGAAGATAGTCAACGCCGGACTGCTCGCGGCTGCGGCCAGCTGGGTGGTGGCACCCAACATCAACGTGGCAGCCCAGACCGTGTCGGCAAGCTCACCCAGGGCGGCCCGATTCGGGCCAAGCGCGTTCCAAGCAGAGCTGGGCCGGTGCCTGGCCCAGGAGGGTGTGCTGGTGCGCGCCCCCGAGCGGCTGCGGTTGCTGGCCACGGTCGACACCGTGGTGCTGCATCCCAGTGCACTGTGCGGGAAACGTCGCGTCGTGTGGGATGTCCAGCCCACCGCCGATGAATGGAGCCGGCAACGGCTGTGGCAGGCGGCGAGCGCCGTGCTGACGCCTGTCGAATCATCGGGCTCCTCAGAGGCGCGGATGCGGCTGTCCCGCCTGCCCGATCTTGCGGAGACGGACTGGGTCACGGCGACAATGGACGGGACGACAACGGGCCAGGTGTTGGTCGGCTGGGAACTCGATCCGCACGCTGACGCCGTGCTGCGCGCTGCCCGCCAGGCGAACCTGCGGGTGGTGCTGGCAGGAGACCCGGGTCGTCCGGAACTGGCGGCGCTGATCGATGAGGTCACCAGCCACTCTCTGGCGGAAACGGTGCACCACCTCCAGGACGACCACCATGTGGTGCTCACTATCGCCTGCCCGACCGGGCACACCTCCGGGGCGACGGCCCGATCGGATGTGGTCCAGGGGCTGGCGAACAGCGACATCGCGCTCGCCATCGCGCACGACGACGGCTTGGTCGCCTGGGACGCGGACCTGCTCGCCAGCAACGGACTGCCCGGCGTGTGGCGGATGTTGACCGCGCTTCCCGAAGCCCGTCACACCGAGATCTCCGCCACGCGGTTGGCCAAAGCAAGCGCCGTAGTCGCCGGACTCCTACTGCTCACCGGCCGTACCGGCGGTCTGCTCTGGCGGCGTCTCACACTGGGACTCACGATCAGCCCAGTCAACCTCGCCGCCGCCAGCGCCCTGGTCATCGGCTGGCTAGCCGCGCGACGAGTCGCCTCACTAACCCCTCCCACAACAACAACCGCAAGACCCAACGAAACAACCACCACAGCGAACGGTGACATGTGGACACTCAACTGACGGATGACTGCTACGGCGTAGGCGGTCTCTGATCAGCCTGCGAGACCGACGATGCGGGCGCGGATGCCGTGCCCGCACCCGGGATCGTGCGCCGCAGTCCCGACCGTCGAAGGATCGGCCGAACTACTCGTATCCGGAGGCAGCGAACACCGATGCCTCTTCAGCACCCTCCCGGACGCGGCGGATGCGCTAGTCATTCGCAACGGGACCATCGGTAACCGGGCTACTCCGAGGCCGTACTGCCGGCACGCTGTGCGACCGCAACACCCTGTGCCGCTCGAAAAGTCATCGCCGCACGTCAGGCTGCGTAGCGGTACTCGTTGACCACGCCGCCGAGGACTCGGGTGCGCACGACCCGGCGGGCGTCGAGGTCATGCACGGCAACGGGGTGGTCGTGAGCGTCGGGCGGTAGCTGGTTGCGGGCCTGAGGGGGCCGGTGCCCGTTGTAGTGCCGCTGGTAGGCGGCAAGCACACGCTGGGCACGGAACTCGTTCAGGACCAAGACGTGGTCGAGGACTTCGCGCCTGAGACCGCCGATGACCCGTTCGCAATGAGCGTTCATCCGCGGTGCCCGCGGGGCGCTCTTGAGGATCTCCACGTCCTCGGCTTCGAAGACGGCGTCGAAGGCGCGGGAGTACTTCCCGTCGCGGTCGCGCAGCAGAAAACGCAAGGACCCGAAACGGATGCCCAGGTCGGCGGCGAGATTCCGGACCTGCCGCACGGCCCACTACCGGGTCGGATAGGCGGTGACGCCGGTGATGTGCAGCCGCCGCGTGCCGTGCTCGAAGAACGCCAGCGCGTACAGCCTCCTGCCCAGCACGGTGTCGACGTGCAGGAAGTCTGCCGCGATGATGCCCTCGGCCTGCGCGGTGAGGAACTCGCGCCAGGTTGGGCCGGAGCGACGCGGGGCCGGGTCGATGCCCGCCGCGTTCCCTGCTGGCGCGGGTCGGCCTGTTCTCCCGGGCTCCGCCACGTGTGGCAGGACGTTGCGCTTGATCGAGTGAAATCGGGTTCTCCGCCGCATCTCTGAGGCTGTCGTGGCCGTTGCACGACGTTGCATGACGAGATCGGAGTGATGGTGCGGAGTTTCCCTGTGCGTGCGCCCGGAGCAGCCCAGTTCGGCGGCGCGGTGCCCGACGGCCCGCATCAGAGGGAGGCCGCCATCAGCATTCAGACGCTCGCCGATCGCGCGCATGGAGTTCTCGATCCGGTCATCCTCGTCGGTGGGGACCGTCTCCCCCCTGGCCTCCAGTTCCTCTGCGAGTTGGTCGTAGGTGTTGACCAGCGCGGCGACCTCGTGCGCGAGGGCTTCGTACTGCTCAGCGAGCAAGGCGGGCATGGCCGGGGACTGTAGGGCACGGATATCACCACCCGACGTGACTCTGTGCCTGCGCTGTCGTGTGCCCTGACGGCTGCTCAGTCGTTCACGAGCATCGGGCTGCCGGTGAGCTTCACGCCTGCCTTGCGCAGGTCCTCCACGGCCGCGTCGGTGGTCTTCGCGGCGACGGCCGCGGTCAGGTCGAGCAGGACCCGCGCCTCGAAGCCCTCGCGGACCGCGTCCAGGGCCGTGGCCCGCACGCAGTGGTCGGTGGCGATGCCGACGACGTCCACCTGGCGGACGTCGTGCTCGCGCAGCCAATCGGCCAGTGAACTCCCGGCCTCGTTGATGCCGAGGAACCCGCTGTAGGCGGCTGCGTAGTGGCCCTTGTAGAAGACCTCGTCGACGGCACCCGATGCGACGACGGGCTCGAAGTTCGGGTGGAACTCGCTGCCTTCGCTCCCCTGCACGCAGTGGGGCGGCCAGGAGTGCACGAAGTCCGGGCGCTCAGAGAAGTGGTCGCCCGGGTCGATGTGGTGGTCGCGCGTGGCGACGACGAGGCTGTAGCCCGTCTGCCGGTTCACGAGGTCGGCGATGGCAGCAGCCACGTCCGCGCCGCCGGACACGGGAACGCTGCCGCCCTCGCAGAAGTCGTTCTGCACGTCGATGACGATCAAAGCTCGGTTCAAGGGGTAACCGCCTTTTCGATGGAGGACTGGTCGGCACTGGGGCACGGGTGAAGGGCCCGCCCACGACGCGAGGACGGGGCATGCTCGGGCCACGGCGAACGAACCCTACAAGAAAACTACACAACGTACCGAGTCAGATGCACAAAGTAGCTACATCGGCACTTGTTGGTTTCGGGGTCGGTCAGCACCGTCTCGCCGTTGACCTTGAACTCCCCGGTGGCAGCAGCCGTACCGGTCGTCCCCATCCCCAGGGCCAGTGCGGCCACCATCGCCAGCACGGCGCCCGTCCTTCGTTGAGCGGGCCTCGACGGTGTCGAGCTCGACCAGGCGGCGCTGCTGGTCGACGCCGTACACCTGCGTGCCAGTCACGGCGAAGCCACCGCGTTCGGCGCGCAGCAACACCCGGTGCACCGACCAGCAGCGCCGCCTGGTCCTCGACCTCGCGAGCGGGTGCCGGCTCAACGGGCAGCGCGAGCTTGCCAACGGCTGTCGTCGCGGCGGGCCCGGCGAACGCCGAAGGTCAGCGGCCCCGTGCTAGTCGCGGGACTACCGAATGTGGTACTGGACGTAGCGGACGACGTCGTTCACGGTCCGCAACTTCTCCACGTCGGCTTCGGTGATTTTGATGCCGAACTCCCCCTCGATCGCCTCCGCCAGCTCCACCACGGCCAGCTCGTCAGCGCCGAGGTCGTCGACGAGTAGGGCCATGAGTCCATGTGCTCCTTTTTGACGCCCAAGTTCTCGGCGGTGATCTTGATGACCCGATCCTCGATGGTCGACACCGTGGGGCTCCCGTCCGCCGGTCCGCATGTGGGAGTGATCATGGGGGTCGGAGCGCACGGGCGCGAAGAGGCTCGCGCGGCATTCACCCACCCGGTAGGGCGGTAGCGCCACTCCAGCAGCAGCTAGTGCCGGGGGAAGCCCGTGCTCCGATCACGCGCAGGAATAGCGCACACCTCGAATACCGACCGGTTCCCGGTGTGAGCGCGATCGAATGACCCATGCCACCAGCTCATCGCCGTCGGGCCCGAACAGCTCCCTCCGGGCCCGACGGCGTTGGTCAGCTGAGGTCCAGCCCGATTTCGCCGAACTCAATCCTGGCCATCGTTGGGGTTCTTTCCTGGTGGATTACCGCCTGCTCGACCACGGCTCCCGCATCTCGACTGAAACGGCGTGGCGAACGTGCGCAACACGTGTCGCATTTCGTATGATCACCTGGACCGCTTCTGAACTGCGCGGATGTACCCCGCAACACTCGCGGTACCCGGAGAGCGCCGTTCTCATGGGGTGCGCGGCCGTTTCTGACCCGATTATCAGGTGTAAGTGCAGTTCACAAGGCGTAAGGGGCGGGTACCTGCCGGTGCGACACCTGTCGCACCGGGCATTGGGACGTACTGGTCCTTCGTGCGAGTCTGCCTATTACGTCTTGCGCCGAGTCCTGGCGGCCCGGGCCTGTTCGACACTGGCCTGCAGGGCGTCCATGAGGTTGGCGACGGCCGTCGAGCGTGGTGGCGGCACGGCCTTCTCTATCGGCTCGTCAGCCCGCTTTGGCGTCGAGGAGCTCGCGGACCTTCTGCTGGTAGGTGTCCCGGTATTCGCACGGGTCCCAGCCGATCGCCATGGTCTCGATCAACTGAACCGCGGTGTCGAGCTCACCTTGGGAGCCGTTTTTCTGCTCGGGCAGGATGCCGCCAAGGTGCTGGTGCGGATCGCGGATTTCGTCAGCCCAGTGGAGTAAGCAGAGATTGCAGAACGTCTCCCCAGGTATCAAGGCAGCCAGGTGCTGCTTGTTGCGCAGGACCAAGGTTGCGATGCCCGCTCGGTGGGCCTTGCACAACGCGTTTCGCAGCAACGCAAAGACCTTGCCGTACTCAGGAGCGCCGGGAGCGAGATAGTAGGTGTCACGCACGTAGATGGGGTCGAGGTCGACGAGGTCGACGACCTCCAATGACCGGCTGCGGCCGGGAGCGATGTCCTCCAGCTCGGTGGGCTCGACGACCACCCAGCCGTGCTCGGTGGGATAGCCCTTGACGATCTCGGTGTAGGGGACCTCTTCGCCGGTGCGTTCGTTGACGCGCTTGTGCCGCACCCGGTCGGGCGGTTCCGCGCTGGATCTGGTGAAACGGATCGTGTGGTCCTCGGTCGCACTGAAGACCTGCACCGGTATGGCCACGAGGCCGAAAGTTATCTGGAGGGATGACAGGGTTTCCACTGGTCAGCGACATGTCGTCGAGTGAGGCACGTTTGGCACTCGTCGGTTGTCGACCCCGAGATCACCCGATCAAGTGCAACGTCCTGCCACACGCGATGGAGCCCGGGAGTACGGCGTAGAGCAACACCGCCGTCCGCTGGGCGCACATTGACCAGGTACCTCGGTGATTCTGCCGCCGTTACACGGGTATCCCATCAGGGGAACCACTGACCGGCACTGATTGCCGTTGTCTGCCACCGATCTGGGGGGAGAAGACTATGGCCACCGACGACACTGCCCACTGTGAGGCCGAGGACGACGAGGCCGGGACTCGCGGCTCACTTCTCAAATACAGGGGCAAGGACAACAGGACAGGGGCGCTGGGCGGCGGCCAGCCTTTCCTGCTGTACTGGTGCAAGGAAGCGTTCGGCATTTCCAGGTCGGTCAAGGACGGGCCGAGTGGTGCATCGACGTAGCCACGGTCGTCTTCGCGCCAGGTGCCGACGGGGTCCGCGGCGCGTATGCGGGCGATGACACCGTCGACGACGTAGTTGCCTAGCGAGGCTGGTTCTCAGCGCGGATCACGCGTCGGAGGCTGGCGCGTGTTGCCCGGCATTCAAAATGAACATGACGGCGGCGCTGTAGATGAACACGAACAGGGCACCGTTCGTGCTCACGGTGACGCCGTCATGCTCATCGTGCCGGCCCTCGCCCTCCGTGCCGGTGACCAACTGCGGACACACTGATCCCACGACATGTCCGTGCTGATCGTGGTCCTGGATCGTCCATAGTCGACGGACGGCCAGGCGATGTGCTGCCGTCACGGTGAACATGACGGATCAGGAGCGGTCAGCCCTGTGCTGGGCGGGCGCGCGTGGTGTTCATTCTGCCGCCGGCGACGAAGCTCTTGGGCGTGCTCACCGTCAATGCCGCCGACAGGGCTCCACGTCCTCATCCAGAACGCCGGACAACACCGCGGGCGGCAGCCAAATCGTCTCGAGCGATCAGTGCCTCACAGCTCCCGGATACTCGTCAGGCACACCAACAGGATCCCCAAAGTGCTCGCATGCCTGAGGCCGGAGCGGACCTCCAGATAACAACAGTGCAGACGCCGATCCTGGTGGTTAATTGGTTCAGGCTGCCAGGCTGAGTTCGAGGCGGGAGAGGTGGCTGGTGCGGGTCCGGTCGAGCGGGTGGCCGTTCCACCAAGCGTCGAGTCTGATCAGGTTCAGTGCGGCGGCTGAGTAGACGTGGTCGAGGTGGGTCTTGGCCAGGCCTCGGTAGCGGGCACGGCGTAGTCCGGTGACGGCCGTGGCCTGGCGGATCGTGCCTTCGACGCCCGCGCGGAGGGCGTAGTCCTTCTGCCAGTCCTGGGTCTCCTGCTCGGCGCGGGCCCGTCGCAGTGCCTCGGTCATCTCCCTGGGATGTAAGGAGATCTGTCGGCGTCCGCTTTTCGCGGTGGTGCACTGCGCCCGATGTGGGCAGGAGCCACAGACCGTCTTGGAGAACGTGACCACCGTCTTGGGGACCCCGTCTTGGACACAAGGAGTCCACGACGAGCTGAGTTGTCCAGCCGGGCAGGTCACCCGTTGGGCCTGCCAGTCGACGGCGAAGTCCGACGCGGCGAATCCCTCGTGGGCCTTGGCCTGGCGGGAGCGGTCCAGCAGCACAGGGGTGATCAGCGCGATGCCGAAGTTCTCCAGGGACCCCACGATCAGTTCGGCGGACGGGTAACCGGAATCAAGGTAGTGCTCGTCGGGCAGCAGATCCCGTTTCCGCAGAGCCTGATGGATCGGTTCGAGCATCGTGCTGTCAGAGACGGTGGCGTCGGTCGTGGCGACGTTCGTGATCAGATTCGGCTTCTGCGCGGCAGGACAGCGACAGCCGGCATCCTCGGCGGGTTCCGTCGGGGCGGGAGCCGCACAGGTCTCACTGATGTGGACCTTGAAGCCGTTCCAGAACATATCCCGCTTGACGCCCCAACGGGCGTCGGTGTCGTAGGGTGAGGTCAAGCGCCGACAGCCGGGCGGGAGACCACCATCCTTATCGATGTCATTCCCCCGCCGCTTGATCACCTCTCGTCCATTCCTGGCCACGGTGCGCGTGTAGTTCTGGACCAGCACCACGCGCAGGATCTCCACGGCCGGGAGTTCACGCAGCCACGTCGGCGAGGCGCGCGCGTAGACGGCTGCCAGTAACGTGAAGCCGTCTTTGCCGTAGGACAGGGCGAGTTCGTCCTTCTTGGTCTGCGAGGCCGGCAAGCGCCAGGTGTCGATCCGCTGCTGGTAACGCCGGCTCCAGCCCGGAACGTCGAGCACCTCGGCCACCCAATGCGGGGCCGCGGCGGACAGGGCTTCCAGACAAGCCCGCACCGCCTCACCCGCCAACTCCAGCCGGTTGAGGTCCCGCACCGCGGCGATCACATGCGTGGAGTCCGTGCGTTGCTTGCCACCAGCGGTGACCAAGCCCTTGTCCCGCAACACCGCCAGCAGCAGGTCCAGGGCCTTCTCCTCCAGCCGGTGCCGGACAACGCGGGCACGGAACTCGCTGAGCACCGTGTGGTCGAAACCGGGGTCGGTCAACTCCAGCCCCAGCGCGTATTTCCAGACGAGGTTGGTGCGCACCGCGTCGGCGGCCTGTCGGTCGGTCAGATCCTCCGCCTTCTGCAGCACCGTGATCATGGCGAGCATGCCCGGCGACCAGCCGGGCTTGCCACGAGCCCCGAACGCCGTGGCGAACTCAGCGTCCGCGAACAGCTCACCGAGCTGATCACGGACCTGCACAGCCAACGGCACCTCACGTCGCCCGCTGTACATCGCCCGGATCGCCGCGGCGATCTCCGGGACCGGCTCCGGCCAGGGCTGCGGCTGCACCGACACCACGATCTCCATCCTGCGGCCAGACACCACAAGACTGCCGCAAGATCATCATCCCGGGCCTACCCAACACACCCTCACCCAACCCGAGAATTAACCACCAGGGTCGACGCCGTCCCTAAAACACAGCATGCCGAGGATGATGACCCGCTGTGCGATGAGGCGTACCGACTCGACGCCGAACACTGGAACCTGTACCAACGTCCGATCTCAGCCGACACGCTCCGCCGAAAACTCGGCATCGGCTCGACCCGAGCCCGCGCCCTCATCCACCACATCCGACAGCAGCGCTCGCTGCGCGTATTGGCAGCGGCGGCAGAACCGCCCGCACGCGGGGATGGTCCGGCAGTTCGGGCGCGGCTCAGCCGCCGACTCGGCACCGGCCCGGTCCAGTCGCACCGTGACCGCGCCGTCGGCCGCGACGACCGTGCGCTCGCGGGCGTGGCCCCACGGCCGCAGCATCCCGCCTCACGAAGGGCAGGCCAGCCGGCCGGCGTCCAGGTCCGCCGAGCCGCTCGGGCGTCGATGACTTCGATCATGTCCCATCCCCGCGAGCATCCAGGAGGATCAGCGCCCACGACAACGGGGCAACCGGTGTTGCACCCTGCCGCACCCACCGACCGCCGGACAACCCCGGCCATCACCGTTGCCGACCGCCGCCAGCGTGTACCGTGCCATAACTTGCCCCTCGGTTGGTGACCAGGGGTTTCGTCGAGCTCTGTGATCAGGCCATGATCACGGATCATGGTGTTTCGACTGGTGTACATGGCACTGATGACGGTGTTCGGTTGGCTGGGGCTGCTCGCCCGGCGTACCGCGGCCAAGGACGTCGAGATCCTGGTGTTGCGACATGAAGTGGCGGTGTTACGCCGCCAGGTCGGTCGACGCCCGCGTCCGTCGTGGCCGGATCGCGCCCTCCTGTCCGCGCTGACCCGTCTCCTGCCTCGCAGCGTGCGACTGTGGCGGATCGTCACCCCCGCCACGCTCCTGGCCTGGCACCGGCGCCTGATCGCCAAAAAGTGGACGTATCCCTCGCGGACAGGTCGCCCGCCAATCAGCACCGAAATCCGCGATCTGGTTGTCCGTTTAGCTCGCGAAAATCCCAAATAGGGCCATCGTCGCATCCAAGGCGAGCTGGTCGGCCTCGGGCATCACGTCGGCGCGGGAACGACCCGCCGCATCCTCCAGCAGTCCCGCCTCGGCCCGGCCCCGCGCGGAACGGACACCTCGTGGCGCAGCTTCCTGCGCGCTCAGGCATCCGGGCTGCCGGCGGTCGATATCTTCCACGTCGACACCATCAGTCTTCGTCGGCTGCATGTCCTGTTAGTGACGGAGATTCGTACCCGCACCGTGCACATTCTCGGTGTCCCCGCGCACCCGACCGGCGCCTGGACCACCCAGGTCGCCCGTAACCTCCTGATCGACCTCGGCGAACGAGCCGCATCATTCCGGTTCCACATCCGTGACCGCGACACCAAGTACACACCAGAGTTCGAGGCGGTCCTCGCGTCCGAGGATGTGAAGGTCATCAAGACCCCACCGCGGACACCTCGGGCGAACTGCTACGCCGAGCGATTCGTCCGCACCGTCCGCGAGGAATGCACCGACCAGCTCCTGATCTACCACGAACGGCACGCCATGACGGTGCTATGTGAGTACGCGGACCACTTCAACACCCACCGTCCACATCAGAGCCTCGACCAACACCCACCTACGCACGATCCCACGACGGTGATTTCGAACGACCCTCCCATCCTCTGCCGTAAGGTCCTCGGCGGCTTGATCAACGAGTACACCCGAGCCGCTTGATACCAACCAGAAAACCCAGGTCAGGCCCATAATCTGGGTTTTGGCACGGCACAGGCGGTGACCATGTCCGGCATTCGTCGCACGGTGCTTGACCTGGTCGCCGCCGGTCGTCCGATCGCTCAGGATCTCGATGCCGTCGTCAGACGATCTATCTCTGCCGGAGCCAGGAGTTGATCGACACCGATCAGCGACCCGGTATCACCAGCACAGACCAGAAAGATCTCCTCGCCGGCGCATCGCCAAACTCGAAACAGAACTGGCCGTCACCAAGCGCGCCACTGAGTTCCCGAGAAAGGATGTGTCCACAAAGGAATATTCGAGGCCATCGCAATGATGACTTCAGAGGGTTACCCGGTTCAGGTCGCCTGCCGCGTCCAGGACGTCTCGAACTCGGGTTACTACGCCTGGCGCAACCGGCCTCCTCGCCGTGTAGTAGTAGGTGTGCGCCGTCGACGACCGCCACCGCTCTCCCCTGGACGTCGGAGTCGTCGCGGTGCAACCCGCTCCCTGAGCCGACCTGATGCACCGGTCACGTCATAGGCAGGGAACCTCGTAAGGGCGGTTCGGGATGAATCACGACCATTCATCCGCGGGCGCCGCAGATCACGTGGCCCTGGCAGGCGAAACCGCCGACACGGCCACCTCCGTCAAGGTCAAGCCAGGCGAGACCTCAGCACCGCACTCCACCACGAAGTCACCGAAGAAACTTGCAGGTCGCTGAGTGCGCACCAGCTGTTCAAAGGCCGTTACTCGCTACACCGAGTAACACCGGTGCAAGGCGAAACGGCTGGCCATACGGCGATCTCCGCCTTCAGCGAGCATGCTGGCACCATGGCAGCGGGCAGCAGCAGCGTGTCGCGGACGCGGCAGATCTTCGGCCGGGTGCTGCCTGCACACCTGGCCGCTGGGGGACACGCGGTGCGGAGCGGCCAGCTGCTGGATTGAGTGCCAGACCAGTCGGCGACTGCCAGAAGTGAGGAGGACGGTCCGTGCAGTTCGACGTCACCGGAAAGATCTTGCTCGACCAGATCTACACACAGCCCGATCCACGCGCCTACTTCAACACGCTGCGTGAGCTGGACTACTGCATTCCGCAGCTGGCCAAGCCGTATTTCCAGAAGGTCATCCAGGAATACCGGGAATCCCACGGGGTTCGCGCGCCTACCATCCTCGACCTCGGCTGTTCCTACGGCATCAACGCGGCTTTGTTGAAATGTGACGCCACGATCGACGAGCTCAATGAGCATTACTGCCGTACTGATGCCCGCACGGCAGATCGCGACTGGTTGCTGGCCCGCGACCGGAATCTGGTTCGTTCGCGAAGTCAGCTCAAGGACGTCCGATTCGTCGGACTCGACAACTCCGAACCGGCCCTCTCGTATGCGCTTGCGGCGGGGTTCCTCGACGATGCGGTGCACGCGGATCTGGAAGCGCACGACCCCACCGAACAGCAACGCGTGCTTCTCACCGGAACGGATCTGGTGATTTCGACCGGCTGCATCGGCTACGTCGGCGAACGGACGCTGGCCAGCATCGCCCGGCGGCACCGGCCCTGGATGGCGCACTTCGTGCTGCGGATGTTTCCGATAGAACCGATTGCAGACGGCCTAGCGGCGTTGGGATACGAAAACGTTCCCGTACCCGGTATGTTCAAACAGCGCCGGTTCGCCTCCGCGCAGGAACAATCGCGGGTGCTGGAGACGTTGTCGGCCGCCGGAGTGGATCCGAGCGGACTGGAAGCCGACGGCTGGCTCTACGCCCGGCTCCACCTCTTCCAACCACGCCACGACTGAGAAGAAACCTACGAAGTCGAGGAACTTCAGCTCGATGGCGATGGCGTGCCCGCAGATCAAGCACACTGCCACGGGTTTCCGCAGGCTCACCACCAGCTTTCGCCACACCCAGTCGGTGACCTGGGGTTTCGCTGATCGTTGTGATTAGGCCATGATCGCGGATCGTGCTGTTTCGACTGATGTACATGGCGTCGGTGACCGTCTTCGGTTGGTTGGGGCTGCTCGCCAGGCGTACCGCGGCCAAGGATGTCGAGATCCTGGTCCTACGGCATGAAGTGGCGGTGTTACGCCGCCAGGTCGGCCGTCGGCCTCGCTTATCGTGGCCGGATCGAGCCGTCCTGTCCGCATTGGCTCGCCTACTCCCCCGCACCCTGCGACTGCGACGGATCGTCACACCCACCACGCTCCTGACCTGGCACAGACGCCTGATCGCGAAGAAATGGACGTATCCGCAGAGATCAGGTCGCCCACCGATCACCACCGAAGTCCGCGATCTGATCCTCCGCATGGCTCAGGAAAACCCCAGATGGGGCCACCGGCGCATCCAAGGCGAACTCGTCGGACTGGGACATCACGTCGGAGCGGGCACGATCCGCCGCATCCTCCGAAACTCCCGTATCGGCCCCGCTCCGCGCGAGGCGGACACCTCGTGGCGCAGCTTCCTCCGCGCGCAGGCATCCGGACTGCTCGCCGTCGACTTCTTCCACGTCGACACCATCACTCTTCGTCGGCTGTATGTCCTGTTCGTGATGGAGGTCCGTACTCGCACCGTGCACATACTCGGTGTCACCGCGCATCCGACTGGCACTTGGACCGCGCAGGTCACCCGCAACCTCCTGACCGACCTCGGCGACCGAGCCTCGTCATTCCGGTTCCTCATCCGCGACCGCGACACCAAATAGTCCGAGGACATCAAGGTCATCAAAACTCCGCCACAGACACCACGAGCGAACTGCTACGCCGAGCGATGTCCGCACCGCCCGCGAGGAATGCACCGACCGGCTCCTGATCTACCACGAACGACACGCCCTGACAGTGCTGACCGAATACTCGAACCATTTCAACGCCCATCGTCCACATCAAAGCCTCGACCAACATCCACCCGAGCACGATCCGACCGCCGTGATCTCGCTCAACAAGCCCATCCAGCGCCGCAAGGTCCTCAACGGCTTGATCAACGAATACACTCGAGCCGCTTGACACCGATCAACAAAACCGCTGGTCAACACCCGGAGCGGGTTTTGGCACGGTACAGGGCACGTCTCGAGTGCGATGTCGGCGGTGTACCCGTCGTGGTCCAACTGCACCTCGCGCGTGGTTGCCCAGCCGCGGTTGAGCGCCAGCAGCCCATCGAGGGTGTAGTCCAGCCGCACCCCGGCGTCGGTGACTTCGCTGACCAGTGCCGCGTCCCCGTCGATGAACGCGCGCACCACCACGCTGCGCAGACGCTGTGGGTCGTCGGCGGTCAGCGTACGCAAGTACCCGGCCAGCTCCTTGCCGGCAACGATTTGCTGCCTCTGGTGCGGGGTAACGTCGACGACGACCTGGTCACCGAGCCGGCCGACCACCTCGGCCCACCCCGCGCCGTCCACACCCAGGGCGTTGTAGCGCAACACCAGCGCCGTGCCAGGCCCACACGCGTGCCGGTCAGCCACCTCGTACAGGCGGCGGCGCTTGCGGCGGTAGTGGCCGATGAGATCGCCGACCTCATCCAGAGGTAGGACCACGGCGGGCGGTTGCGGCCCGTACAGCGAGCACGTTTCCAGTACAGGCTCGGCGCTGCGCTGCACAGGCGAGGCCGCGTTCGCCGCCGGGCTTGCCACCGGCCGCGCCTGGAGCACGTGAAGCTTCCCGTGCGCCCAGGCCCACTCGACGTCGGCCTCCCCACCGACGACGTCGCGCAACCGGGCCGCCATGTCCGCGGCATGTTCGGCTGGGGTGCTCGGGTCGGTCACCGGCACGGCGATGACGGAGTGCTCGGGCTCCGCTTGCCCACTGACCAGCGCCTCGGCGCCCCCGGCCACGTGCTCGACCTGAACCTCGCGTCCGTCGGTGACGGCGACGCCGGCCTGTTCGGCGGTGACCATGCTCTGCACGATGACCGCCATCCGTACGACTGGCCGACGCTGACGTGCTCATCACGACCATCGACGGCAACGCCCGCCTGGGAAACCCGATCCCGGTGACCGCCCTGACGAGCGACGAGGCCGTAGAGCTCATTCATCGCCGACTCGACGAGCCTCCCGCCGGGTCCGGTGATCAGGCGCGGCGCCTGGCAGCCAAACTAGAACACTGGCCATCGAACTCGCGACGGGCTTCGTTTATCCCACAGTCCCCCGACAGGCAGGCCCTGTCCTTGGTCCACAACAGCGATCGCTCAAGTCCTGCAAAGTTGGCAGTCGCCTAAGAAACGTTCAGCAGTCATTTTCCGGGCGCGTGAATTGGTGTGGTCAGGGTTGTTCGAGTTTGCCGGCTTCGGTTTTGATGTCGGCCTCGATCTCGGCGCGCTGGTCGGGTACGTCTTCCCACTCGCTTGCCAGGTGAATGAACCCGGTCAGTGATGGTTCGGCGGCCGGGACTTTGCGTGCGAGGCGCCATAGTTGCCGTGCTCCGTCGTAGGGCTCGACCTGGTCTGTCCGGATGGCGGCGGCGACGCTGCGTGCCACGGTGGCCGCGGCGGTTTGATCGTCGAGCGGCCGCGCGCCGAGACCGGTCAGTACCTGGTCGACCAGTGGTTGAAGTTCCTCACGACGAGTGTCGACTGGCGTCAGCGCAGAGATCGCCAAGGCCTCATCCGGCACGGCGGGCGTGCCAGTGAGGCTCGACGCAGCGGCGATTACCTCGTCGGCGTCGGCCATGTCGAGCCGGTAGCGCGCAGCTGCGAGGAGGAACTGGTCGATATCCACGATCTCGTTGTCCTCCTTACTCGTTGGGGAATTTGTGTTTGAATTCTACCCGGTTACCGGTCGGGCCGTGTTCGTACCAGTGTGTTTCGAATGTGCGGCCTTCTTTGTCCGTGTAGCTGGTGCTGGACTTCTTGATCCATTCCTCGGGCTGTCCACCGTGTTCGGCGGCGAGCCGGGGTGCGTCGCGCAGGGGCGTGTTGGTGCCGGCGCCGGCCATCGCCACGCCTTTTTCCGACATCTGGCTTTCTTTGGCTAGCCCGATCGCCAGGTCACGGCCGGAGGTAGCACTGGATGCGGGCGGCCCGTGGTCGACGGCTTCTGCGGTGCGTTCGGCGGCCTTGCCGGCGCGGACGCTCCGTACTGCGGCACCGGCGCCGATGCTTCCGGCGGTCAGCAACCCGTCGAAGCCCAGTTTTCCCAGTGCGCGCCCGGGGTTTCGCGACCACGTGTCCCAGTCCACTGCTGCTTTGGCGAAGGCGACCGGGTTCGTCGCTGCTGCTTTGACCCCGTCTCCGAGGGCGGCCATGTCTCTGCCGTACTGGGCGGGATCGGTGATGAGGCGGGTGGGTGAGATCGTGCCGATGAAGCTGGCTGCTTCGGTCGCGGCGGCACCGACCCCCTTTCCGAACTCTCCGGCGAAGCTTGCGACTTGCTCGAACAGGTTCGGGGCAGCAGGGGCTTGATCACGAGCCGCGGCGACGAGCGCTTGAGCTCGGTCGCCGGCTTCTTTGAGTTGCTGGCGTGCCCGGTTGCGCTGATCGTTGGCGGCGTCCCGGAGTGCCTGGCCCGGGTCGTTCCACGGTAACGACGGCGGTGCCGAGCCAGTCTGGCGCGCCTGGGCCTCGGCTCTCGCGACGTCACCGCGGTACTTGGCGTAGGCATCCTCGGAGAGTTTCTTGCCGTGTTCCCACACGAACGCGGCTTGCTCGGCCTCGCGCTGCGCCCAGCCGAAGACCGCGATGTAGTCGGTCAAGGCGCGCGCCGCCTGGTGCATCGCGTCGCCGCTGGCAAGCCAGCGTGCCGGTTCTCCGTCGAAGTACTCGTGGAAGGCGTCTGCAGCGGGACCGTGCCAGCCGCCCGTATCCAGCTTGCGTAATCCTTCACCGGCCTGGACGAGCGCGTTGCCGATGCGGGTCAAGGTGTCGGCACTACGTTGCAGGATCTCGGGGTTACCGGGGACGAGCAGACGCGGGTTGGTCGTTTCTCCGAGCTCGGCTGTCGCCATGCGTTTCGTCAGTTTCCGTTGAGGTTTTCGGCGATGCCGAGGTCGATTCGCAGGTATTCGCCTGCGGTCTCGTCGAGTCGCTTAGCCAGTTCTTCGCCGTCCTTGATCAGGTAGAACACCCCGTGGTCCCAGCGGTCGCAGAAATCACGGAGTGTGTCTGCGAGGCCGTCGTGTCCGACGACGATGGGATCGGGGTCGACGTCGTTGATGTCCTGCTTGGCCAACTCGTCCATCAGCGTCTGCACGCCGACTGCGGCACTGACCAAAGCATCCAGATCGACACCGAACTGCCCTTCCACGTCACCGTCCTCCTTCCTTCCGGGCACTCGTCTGAGTGGCGGCTCAACCTGCTGGACGAAGCAACTGCCTGAGCAAGTGGATGGATTCGACGGCCACCGAGTGCGGTTCCGACGGGTCAAGAACCACGTTGACGCCCACCGGGAGCAGGCTCACCAAGTCATCGCCCCGCAGACTCGCCCACTCTGCCGTTCCGGTGAAAAGCGCCATTCGCTCGGGAGTGCTGAACACGCTCGCCCACTGCTCGCCGTCGTCGAGCTCAGCCACGAACACCCCGGGCCGCTCGGGACGCTGCACGTAGAGCGTTTCGTGCTGTAGTGCGGCGACGAACTCATCGAGGCTGAGTTCACCGGTACGCACGGCATGCGCCATGCCGACAAGGCCGACCGGGTCTGCGACCACCACACGCCTCCCGAACTTCCATTTGCATGACCAGCTCAGCGAGGTTAGCGAACGCAGCGACGCCGCCGTAGACGTTCCGTACACCTGTGACACGGTCAACCGCACCAAGCCAATTGCTCTCGGGAGCTCATCATCGTCATCGGCCAGCGAGCTTACTCGGCTCAGTCGATACCGCTGCGAGACACAACTGAAGCAGCTCCTCTCCAGGTCGACATGAGCCGACATGAACGAAAACGGGGATGACCGACGGTGCCGGTCATCCCCGCGCAAGCCTCAGCGGCCTTAGCAGGCGGTCACAGCCCGAACGCGAGAGCGATCATGCACTCACGACAAAGAACTGTCGTTCTCCTTCATAAACGCCTCGAAGTCACGCCGTAGGTCTTCATCGACTGCAGGCATCTCTCTCCACCCTGGCCAGTTCACCCTCGCCGAGGCGGGAATCAGCCACGCGCACGATGATGAGCATCCGGCCACGTCGGGACTTGTCAATCAGCAGGGTTCCATCAGGGGCGGTGGAGAGGACCGATTTGTAGGTTTTTCTTCGTGATCGCTCGATGGCCAGTGCCAGCAGCATCGCCGCTGCGAGCCCTACTGGCCACGGCGCGTTGGCCAGAAAACCCATCAAGATCATGACTGGCATCCGTTCGTCGGTCGTTGTTCCGCTGTCATCTCGATATGACCGACGGTCCCCAATACTTCATCTTTGGAGGTTTCTTCCAGGTGAGCGCGGTCGTCCCCGAACTCATCGGCGGGCCGGGGTACGAGCTGACGCCGCTCGCCCAGCACTCGGAGTACATCAAGCGACTGATCGTCAAGCTGGAGAGACCAGTCGGCAGGGACCTATATCTGCGTTGGTACGAGACAGTGCAGGACAGCAAGCTCAACCCCGAGGGTTACGAGCTGGCCCCGGACACCAAGCTCGGCACGTTCCCCGGTTACCAGAACGTCAGGCTCATGCACCACGAGCTCCAGCGCATCATCGCGAACGACGAGCCGAGCTGGAAGGACGCCCTTTCGAGCGTGAAGGGCGTCTATGTCATCACCGACCTAAGCAGCGGCCGGCTATACGTGGGATCTGCTTCGGGCGAGGCGAGCGGCCTGTGGCAGCGGTGGTCCGGCTACGCGCACCTGAGAAACCTGACCGGCGGCAACAGGTGTCCATTCAGGGTCGAAATTCGAATGCCTGGCTAGTTGATCTTTGTGGTCAGGCTGGGGTGACTGGTGGCATCCAGCGGTTGCCGGTGAGGGCGGCATGGATGGCGTCGATGGCGCGTCGCCCGTGGTTGGTGGCGCTGGTCAGGTAGGAACGGACTCGGCAGAACCGGGCCAGGGTGGCCAGGGTGTGCCAGTAGCCGGAGACTTTCTGATGCAATTTCGGGCTTTTCAGCGCTTGCTCGGAGGCGTTGTTGGTCCAAGGCACCGCGAACACCCTGGTGAACAGCCAGACTTGGCCGGCTTTGCCGGCCAGTCGGGTGGCGAGGTTGTAGCCAGGGTGGTTGCCTTTGTCCCAGTCGCGGTAGCGGTTGGTGGCGATTCCCCAAGCGACGGCCTTGTCGTAGCGGGCACGCAGATCGGCCAGCAGGTCGGGGTCGAGGCGATCGGCCCCGGCCGCGTGGGCGTCGGCGACGGCGGTGTGCGCTTCGCGCAGCACCTTGCGGACCGTTGCCGCCCATCCCTGCTGGGTGAGGTGCAGGTCGAGAACGCCTTGCAGGTGGCGGAACAGGTGCGCCACACACTGTTGCACCCCAGCGAGGGTGGGGTCGAACTGGTGCCAGGCGGTGTAATCATCGCGGACGAGATACCCGGTGTATTTGCTGAAAAGCCCGAGGGTGCGCAGTGCTTTTTTGGTGCGTGCCGGCAGTTCCCGGTACCACACCAGCCGTTCATCCGGGGTGCGCACACAGACCACGTGCGGGGCGCCGGGGACCGGTTGGCCGTCCTCGCCAGTGTCGGGGTACGCGATGTTGACCGGTGTTTCGTCCGCGCACAGCACCGGTTCGGCGGCCAGCACGGCACGCATCGCCTCATCGAATCCTGCCTGATCCAACGCCTCGGCGACGCGTTCGTGCGCGCGGGCGACGAACCCGGTCGACACTGCAGCGCCCAGCAGCGCTTCCATCAGCGTCGCGGTGCGCTCCACCGGCACATTCCCGGTCGAGGACAGCAGGACCGCCGCGGCGTTGACGTTCGGCCCGTAGCAGACCGCCCCGGCCTGCCCGAAAGGCACCGCCGCGGTCGTGGTCTTCCCGCAACTGCCACACTGCCGCTTCGGCAGCCGGTACTGCACCCGCCGCAGCCGGATCGGCGGGGTGTCCCAGACCTGCGTCCAGGACATCCCCGCATCCCGGCCCTCGGCCAGATCCGCACTACACCCCGAACATCGCGTCGGTTCGGGCGCGGTCTCGCTGCGATCCGGGTTGACCACCGGCACCAAACCCGACCCTGGATGTCCTTACTGGCCACCGGGCTTGCGGTCCTTCGACCGCACCCGCTGCGAGCGCTGCGCGCGGCGTTTCCCCTTCGCTGCCAGCGAGTCCTGCGATGGCGGCGTTGAGGAATTCGTCGAATCCGTACCCAACCTGCGCTTCAGCTCAGCGTTCTCCGCCCGCAGCCGGGCGTTTTCTGCCTCCAAGGCCTCAACCCGAGGCACCAAGCCCTCAACCAAGGACACCAACTCGTCATACGAGGGCGCGGGCTGCTCCGGTCCGGACACAACCCCAATGATCAACGATCAACCCTGCAAGATCAAGCCAGCCAGCCCGCAACCACAACCCCAGCTCAACCAGACCCTTGAATGGACACAGGGAGCTTGAGGACTTGCGAGCCGAGCTAGGCGACGGGCACATCGTCGACAATTTCCAGTACTCGATCCTGGAGATCTTTGACTCGAAGACGAAGGCAGAGACGATCCTGCTGCGGGAGTCGTTCTTGAAGCTCGCCCTCGACAGCCGCGCGCACGGTATGAACCGGAACTGACGGCAGCAACGTTCATGTCGCTCGTTCGATGCCATGAACGTACGTAGGTCGATGCCTCCAGCCGGCAGGCCGAAGCCCACGTACCGAAAGCTGTGGTGACACGAGACCTCCGACTTGAGCTCGGCAATTATCGCATGTGGTTGGTGCCGACTCCCGCGTTATGCGGGCACCCCGACGCGGGCGGCTAGCCCGCGCAGCTCGGCGCTGGTGCGTCCGGAGACCAGCAAGCCTGTGACCAGGGATTTGACTGCTGGTCTCAGGTGGGTCTCTTCTGGGGCGTGGGATTCGGCGGTCAGGAGTGCACGCAGGCACTGTTCACGCCGTCCCCACTGAGCGAAGGCGGTGGCGATGTCGGTGTAGTAGCGGGCGCGGCGCTCGGTGCTGGGCAGGGTCTGCGGGGCCACCATGCGTGCGGCTGTGAGTGCGGCGGCGGGGTCGCCGGCGGATAGTTCCGCTGAGATCAGGTGCAGCCGCACCGTGGTCGTGCTGAAGCCGCCGTGATCAGGTAGGAGCGTTCTGCCGAGACCGTCGGCAATGGTGGCGGCTTCGGTGGTCAGTTCCCGCATGCCGGCTGCGTCGCCGCATTTCGCGGCGGTGTACGCCGCCGACTGGATGAGCAAGCCGCGTCCGGCGGCGTGTTCCGGTCCGCCGGGTCGCAGTTCTGGGTGCTCGGCTGCGGTCAGGGCGATGTTCATCGCTTGCTCGTACCAGCGGGCTTTGCGTGCCAGGACAGCGAGATGGCGGGCGGCTTCGGCGACGAGGAGTGCGTCGCCGGTGGCCTCGGCGTACTGCCGGGCACGGTCGGCGGCCATCCACCCCAGTTGCTGGTCGTCGAGTTTGATGAGCACGCGCACCACTAGCAGGTAGGTCTGCGCGAGCAGCGTATTGCCATCACCGCCAGCATGCGCATGGCCCGCGTGCAGGAGACGGGGTAGGCGGGTGGCGAGGCTGCCGTAGCGGCATGCGCGGAAATCGGTGTAGGCCCGTGCGAGATCCACCCCGGGCGGGAGCGGGTTATCCGTGCCGGGGTGCAGGCCGAGCATGGCGTCGCGTAGCCGCGTAATGAGCACGGGGCCCAGTGCCGCTTCGCTTACCGGCCCGCCGGTGGTTGTTAGGAGCGGGGCGCCTGCGGCGGTTGCGGCGGTGACTGCGAGGTTCGCCAGCAACTGCCGTCTCCGCACCGGGTCCTCACCGTCCTCTCGTCCGGATCTCTCCTGCACCTTAGAGACTGTTGGGTAACTGGGTGGTTACGCAGCGATGTTGGTTTCGGCGGTGAGTCGGCGGGCGGCTTCGCGTTCGGTGGCGTTGGACCACCGGATGCTCTGGCCGGCGAGCCGGGTGGCCATGAGGCGGATCATCGCGAGTTTGATCATGTTTTCGGAGTTCGCGGTCAGGCGTTCGTAGTCGCGGGCGAGGCGACGGTTGCGGATCAGCCACCCAAAAGTTCGTTCGACCACCCACCTACGTGGTAGCACCTGGAACCCCTTGACATCGTCGCTGCGTTTGACGATTTCCAGTACCAGTCCGAGTTTTTCCTTCGCCCAGGCCAGCAGGCCGTTGACGACGGAGTTGGCGTATCCGCCATCGGCCCACACCAGAGCGATCGAGGGGAACCGGGCCGCCAGGCGTCGCAGGATCTCGCGCCCGCCGCGCTCCGCGCGGTCCTGCACCGATGCGGAGGTGACCATGACGACCAGCAGCAGGCCGAGGGTGTCCACGACCAGGTGCCGTTTGCGGCCTGTCGTTTTCTTGCCCATATCGAACCCGCGTTCCTGCCCTCCCTCGCTGCTTTTGATGGACTGGGCGTCGAGCACGGCCGCCGACGGGTCCGCCGTGCGTCCGGCCTGGCGCCGAACCTGATCGCGCAGCGCGTCGTGGACACGGTCGATCGTGCCGTCGGCACTCCAGTCCCGAAACCAGCGATAGGCCGCGTCCCAGGGCAGCAGATCACGGGGAATCATCCGCCACTGACAACCCGAACGCAGCACGTAGAAGATCCCGTCCAGCACCAGGCGATCGTCGTATTTCCTTGCCATACCGCCCTTTCGGCGGTCTCGTACCGGCATCAACGGCTCCAGGACCGCCCACACCTCATCGGTCAGACTGGACGGATAACATGGGCGGCGATCATCCCCGCCGGTATCGCAGTTGCACACACAACAAGATCACGGCGGGGATGATCTCTTTGTCATCTCGACACACCGACCGTGATCAACATCACGCCACGCTCAGTGTCGCCCCAGTTACCCAACAGTCTCTTAGACGTGGGAAGGCGCGGATAGTCGGCCGGTGCGATCGCGTGTCCGTTCCCGGCCGGACCGGATGTGAGTCCGAGCGCCTGTGGTGCGATTCCCAGAGCGTCGGCGAAGCTCCGCAGCACCGCCACGTCCGTCAACGCGGACACACCACGTTCATAGCGGGAGACCTGCGCGGCTGAAAACCCGGCCAGTTTACCGAGCTGGACTAGCGTTAGACCCTTTTCCTTGCGCTTGCGGCGGATCAGCTCGCCCGGAGCCTCGCTCGCCGCCCATGAGGTTCTGCCCGCACCCATTCGTTTCCGCTCGTAGCCGAGATCGCGCCGCCGACCAACCCTAGCCCCGTGAACGGGGAGTGGCCAGAGGTTTTGCACCGCATGCAAACCGGTTTGCACCTGATGTGAGCACCCCTGCCGCTGACGAGGGCGGGTGCGGTCTCATCCCAGGGCGGGAGGGCAGGTCCCTCGGTTGCAACCACGGCAGGTGCGAAGGGAATTGGCAGCTCTTCTCGCCGCGAACGGGCCGGGTTCACGTCCACACCCGCAGGGTGTCCCGCGGATTCATCGAAACAAGGAGGTCCACGATGTCACCGCCACAGCTTCCCGTGCTGGATAGGCAACTCGGTGGTCGCCGCGTCCTGGTGACCGGTGGATCAGGGTTCATTGGATCCCGGGTGGTCGAGGAACTGTGCCGGGCGGGGGCGCAGGTGGTGTCGGTGGATCGCCGCCGGCCGTGGTGGCGCTCTCCGGTGTCCTGTCGTGTCGAGGAGTGTGACATCCGAACCAACCGGCTGGCTGAGCTGATCGTCGAGTTCGCTCCGCATGTCGTCGTGCACCTGGCTGCGCAGGTCGGTGTGCCGGAGTCGGTGCGGTGCCCCGCGGTCGATGCGGAGGTGAATGTGCACGGCACGATCACTGTCGCCGAAGCCGCCGCTGCTTTCCACCGAGACGTGTCGTCACGGTTCATGCCCGTGGTTTCAGCATCGATCGCCTGAGTAGGCAGCCACCCGCGTCGTTCTTCCGCGACGCGGGGAGATCCCCGAACGCGGCCGGGGTGCCGGTGTCCCCGTCCTGGCATCCCAACCGTTTCCCAAGGAGAGGAAAGCATGTTGAACGAGCTGAGAGCCGTGACGTGCCGTGATCGCACTGGCCAGGATCGTGACGTCGTGGTCGGGCATACCCAGTCGACCGTGTGGCTACGTGTGGCAGGTGAAGAGCGGCTGCTGGACACCACTCAGGCTGAGGCGTTGTACGTCGCGATTGGCGTCCAGATCGCTGCCGTTCAGAGCGCACGGCGCAAGGCGGTGGGGGCGTGAACGATCTGGCGTTCGCCTTGCTGGTCGTGGTGGGCCTTGCCGGAGCTTTGGGAGCGGGTTTGTGGTGGTTGATCACCGGCCCGGCTGAAACGGAAACCCAGCATCTGTTTGCGGAGGGAAAAGAATGAACCGCCTGCTAAAGTCCCTGCCTCGGTCGTTCTCCGAGAAGGTAGCCGAGATCGAGGCAGTGGAGTGGGCGGCGAGCCCGAGCGAGTCTGTGGTGCATTGCCGCCTGCCCGGGGCTGGTGACCTGGCGTGCGGCCACAAACTGGCCGATGAACTGGAGACCTGCACCGGGTATCTCCCCGCGGCCCGCTGGCCGCGCTACCAGCCGCATCTAGCGTGTTTGGCCAGCGCTCCGGCATGGGTCGATGATCTTGTCGAACCGCGCGCTCTACGTCCGTACGCGGAGGAATCGGTGTCGGGGCGGCACGCCATCGAGACGGTGTCGACGCTGCGGATGCCGAACCTGGTGCGGCACATCAAGGCACTTGAATTCTCGATGACCGGGCCGCCAACCAGGACCGGCACAGAGAACGTCCCCGGCAGCAGCTATCTGCCGGGGACGTGCCGAAAGTCTAGCGATACGTCGGTCGTGGAGTGCACCACGCTGCACGAACTGGGGGAGGTCGCGTGACGGCTGTGACTGGGAATCGTGGCTACCACACCAGTCTTTCCAGACCTGGCGATCAGGGTGCAGCCCCATGCCGGACGGTCCAGTACTCCTGTCCCCAGAGCCACAAGTTCGCGGTGCCGTTCTCCGGCGACGCCGACGTGCCGCCGACCTGGGAGTGTCGCATGCACGGCACCGCCTCGAAGCGCATCGACGGCAGCGAACCGGAGCAGAAGAAGGCCAAGCCACCGCGCACTCACTGGGACATGCTGTTGGAGCGGCGCACCATCCCGGAACTTGATGAGCTGCTCAACCAGCGGTTGGCCGCGCTGCGGGGGAAGAAATGAAGAAGACAAGTGACGCGGCGGTCGGTGTCTTGTGGATACCGATCGTCGGCCTCGGAATTGTTCCCATGGCATATCCCCTGGGTATGCCATCGGGTGAGCTGGACGCTGCCGAAAGACTTCGGCGAGAATGTGAATATAGCATTGTGACCCCGTAGGGTCGTCCAAATCTCGGTCCGCTCTGGTGTCGTCATACGGCGGGATCGCGGATCGTGACTGGCTGCTGGCACAACGGTGTGCCAGCAGCCAGGTTCAAAACCCGAGAATGTCTGGAGAAAGACCCATCAAATCAACGCATGAGGCGACCAGCCCTCCGCTGAGTGTGCGGGCTGTCAAATGGATTTGGGTGGCATGCGCGCTGGTCTCGATATCTTCTGGGATCGCCTGCCTTGTACTGGACCCAAATTTTCACGCCGTGAAAATACTTGCGATCGATTGTGTAGCAAATTCTATCGTCTTGCCGTCGGCATTCGCATTGATGCGCCGGGAACACTCGGCGATCGTCATCGTTGCGGCCTTTTCTGGATATAACGTCTGCCGTAGTCTCCTTATTTCCGATACCGTATTTACGGAACCCAGCTACAGTACGGTCGTCGCGCTCGCGCTTAACGTTTTGGGGATGTTCGCGCTGGTTCTTTTACTTATGCCGCAGGCGCAAGAATTTTTCTTGGCTTCTCGCGATGATGGCGAACTTGTGCCGGGCAGCAGCAAACAAGAAGAAGAGGAACAATTGAAGAGCTGAAGCAGTTGGCATCTGAAGCTGCCGCATTTACTGACATCATGACCGGCGCGGGGAAAGATACGACAAACAGAACAGCCGCGCCGACAAAATCAATTCCAATTTCAGGAAAATGGCAATGCAAATCGGACTCTTCACTGCTCCCCAGCACACATGGCTCGGAGGGCTTTTCCTCGCGGCCGACGTCATCGTGCGCATCGGCACCGTGGTCACGCACCGCATTAGCGGTCTCGGCGCGCGACAGCCCCGCGACGCCACCAACGCCCGCAACCAGATCACCCAGCCCCAGTGGCTTTTCAGCGAGCGTGCGCCTTGGTCTACGGCATCACGATGATCTCGGTCGTCTTGGACTGGTCGCACACAGCCATAGGCGTCGTGGTCGGGGTGAGCTACATTCTCGCCGATCTCATCTGCAGCTACTTCCTGACCACACGCATGTACCGATGGCGCGTTGCCCTTGCTGACGTACATGGTTCCCAGCACCCCACCACAGAACGCGACACCACTGGCTCACCGCAGGAACGGTGATGGACGAGACACTGGCCCGGGCCGGCATCTTCCAGGGCGTTGAGCCGGCCGCGGCAGAGGCACTGGCCCAGTCACTGGAACCCGTGGAGTTCCCGCGGGGACACGTGATCTTCGCCGAGGGCGAGCCGGGCGACCGGCTCTACATCATTGCCTCCGGCAAGGTGAAGCTCGGACGCAAGTCACCCGACGGCCGCGAGAACCTGCTGGCGATCATGGGCCCGTCGGACATGTTCGGCGAGCTGTCCATCTTCGATCCGGGGCCGCGCACCTCGACGGCGACCACGGTCACCGCGGTCCGCACACTGAGCATGGACCGCTCAGCCCTCCAGGTATGGATCGGTAAGCGTCAGGAGATCGCCGAGCAGCTGCTGCGAGTCGTCGCGTGCAGGCTGCGCCGGACCAACGGCATGCTGTCCGACCAGATTCTCACCGACGTGCCGGGCCGCGTTGCCAAGGCGTTGCTGCAGCTCTCGCAGCGCTTCGGCAGCCAGGAAGCAGGCCTGCTGCGAGTCACCCACGACCTGACGCAGAAAGAGATCGCGCAGTACGTCGGCGCCTCGCGGGAGACCGTGAACAAGTCGCTGGCGGACTTCGCGCGCCGCGGTTGGCTGCGGCTCGAGGGCAAGAGCGTGCTCATCCTCGACCCCGAGCGGCTGGCCCGCCGCTGCCACTGATCAGCCCCACAACAGGAACGACAACATCAGAACAAATGACCGGAATGCATATCCACAAACGCCCCTCATGGAAACCGGATGAATGGGGTCCGAGCCAGCTTTCTCGTCTGACTCCCGCGCGACGCCGTATCGCCCTGAGCCTGCTTCGTGACTACAACATCGACGAGATCGCAAGAGAAAGATATTTAAGCGCGTACACAGTCAAGTCCCATCTTTGCAGAATCCGCCGCGATCTTAGGGCACGGGACCGCACCCACCTCGTCGCGGCACTATACGAGACTGGGTTCGCGTCCCCCAGTTGGGTGCACCAACAGGTCAACGTAACGTACATGCGCGCAGTTTTCGACGCCCCCTTCAACTTGATTGACACTCCTTTTGATCCAGGTCAGGTAAACCTCTTGCATGATCGGGAAATAAGAACAATCAAACTCGTCACCCAAGGGCTGACCAACCATGCAATCGCAAAACTCGAATACATTGAAGAGGATAGCGTCAAATCGCGCCTAAAAGAGATCAGAAACAAACTGAACCTCAAGAACCGACATTATTTTGCCGTGTTCGCCTACGAGTCCGGATTAGAGCACGTCGAGCTGACGCTGACTCGGTCATCAAATCGACCTACGCCAGCAGGCAGGGGTAAAACATTGCCTATTTCAAAATGAGCCAATCGATGAGGAGCTACTTTTATTCTTAATCGCTACCGAGGCGCCTGCCTGCTTCGCGTGGATCGTAGAAACGACCGCTAGGGCGGGCGCTGCCCCTTCGATTTCAGTAGTTGATGAAGCGCCAGCGCGGAGCGCAGTGCTCCGCGCTGGCTCTCTAACCGAAAACAGGTCGCATGCTTGAGAAAGCCATCGGAGCCGTGATCTTCGTAGTGGTTCTGTGCGTGGGCATACTCGCCCTGGTCGCGCAGGTGCGGATGAACATGGGGGAGTTCTACTCCTTCGCGCGAGCATTCTCCGCCACCACCTACGACGCGGCACAGCTCATCGCTCCTATCGGGGCGCTTTTACAAAAGCGCTGAGGTGCGGATCCCGCATCACTGGCGCACGCCTGTGAGGGTCGAGTCGTCTCGTCGCGCCGGGTCCTGTGGGCGAGACGGCTCCCCGCCTGATGGCCGCTTGATGTCGGTACCTCCGGGGTCCGGCATCACGCGGCACCCGGCCGGCGCGGGCGAGCTGGTGCGATCAGCAAGGCCGAGATCCCGTATCTCCCTGCCGCGTTCACAGCCCAAGGCCATCCGGTCCGGTGCCCCGTCGTGGTCGGTTACGTCATTGGCGGCCGCAACGACCAGGCCAGCGTGCCGCCTTCTTCTTACTTGGGTACCCGGCCAACACTGCGAAGAGAAAGCGAACGGACGAACTGATGGGAATGAGACTGAGAGGGACGTTACCCGCGTTGAAAATCGTTCCGCTGGTCGCCGGGCTGTACGGGGCCTCGGCCTGCATGCCCGCGCAACCGTCCCTACCGGCCGTGCCGCCACTGCCACCACCGTCAAGGAGTGCGCCGGCTCCGCCGGTCACGCCACCACAGCCGCGCGAGTATGACTTCCGATCGATCTGCGTCGACCCTCGGAGCGAGAAACGCTTGGACGACTCCGACTGTGACACTGCACCCGCGCAATACACCGGCAGCACACCGGTGTTGGGTGTGCACCCGTCACCGCAGCGGTTCTGGTATTACTACCGCGCCAACGGCCAGACCGCACCGAAGGTCGGAGACCGGATCACTGGCGGAGGCACTTTCACGACACCGGTCGCGGCTCCTGGCGAACCGGCCCCGGTGATCGGTCGAAAGGGCAGCATCCCGGTCTCCGGTGGCCCCGTGCAACGCGGAGGGTTCGGCATCAATACCAATCCCGGCACGACCTCCGGAACATAGCCCGAACATAGCCACCAGAAAGCGGTCCGCCCGGCGATCGCTGCGGCAGCACCCGGAGACCCGACCTCGCCGTCGTCGTGAGCCGCTCAGCGTGGCATTTGTGCACCGATAAGGCCCGATGGAGAAACGCCTCGCCCGCGGACATCAGCTGCTGGAAGCCGGACGGGATCCGCGCCGACATGGCTGGCTGGAGCTGCCGAACCTGATCTGGGCCACGCGCCACGGGCTGGTGGATAGCCAGACACTGAACGAGAACCTTCCCCTGCACCCCAACTGGCCCTCGGAACTTCGCGAGTTCGCCCAGAGCACCGGCGTCTGGCCTGGCATTGGGTTAATGTGCTGCCTGCACCAGATGCTGTTCCCCCGGGAGATCGATCTCCAGCCGTTCCGGGTCCTGCTTCTGCTCGGGATGACCGACTGCACTTCCGAGGAGCTGCACGCTCTGCAGGTGCCCGACCTGGAGTTCAGCGCCGAAGGCGTACGCATCGTCCAGGCCAAGCAACGCACTGAAAGCATCCGCGCCGACTTTTCGCCTGGCCGACACCACCGACAGGATGCCCGAGGCGCACGGCGACAAGTCGTATCCGGGCCGCGGAGTGTGGGATGTCCCCGGACTGCTGCGGCGCCTGGTAGAAGTCAACGCACTCACTCGCGAGGTGTTCGACTGCGAACCATGGCTGTTCACCGCAGTAGAGTCCCGGAAAAGGGTGCGCATGGACGCCGCGGTCGCCACGTTCCAGGACCCTGGGCGGCGCTTCACCCACTGGCTCGACAGATCGCGCTCGGGCTGCAGCTCAAGCACGCCGCTCGGCGGGCTTTGGCGAATCGCACCACACTCGCCTTGCCGGGAGAGGCCCAGCGTGACGAAATGATCGCCGACTTGCGCAGAAAGTTACGGGAGGCCAGCACCAGGGCGACCGAACTGCGGGGCAAGCTTGATGCGCTGGCCACGGTGACCGCGAACCTCTACTACGAGAATCTCGAGCTGAAGAAGAAATCGTCTGCCAATGCAGAGCGCCGGATCGCCGCCCTGCCTGCGTCGTGCCCCTGGCTGGAGTAACTACTCGGACGCCGAGCTACGCCGGCGATCCTCTCGCAACACGGCGGGGCGTGAACATGGCGCGTGTCGTGCGGTAACGTCCCGTGCGCAGGGTAATGAACTGTTCAGATGCGCCCGGTGTTCGGAGAGTGCTGGTGATCAGTCCGTATGTGCGGCGGCAGCGGTTGGCCGCGGAGTTGTACGAGTTGCGGGATGCCGCCGGGCTGACGCACGCGCAGTTGGCGAAACGGATCGATCAGTCGCGGACGAAGATCACGCGGCTGGAGAACGGGCACACGATCCGTGACGGTCAAGCGGTGGTCATGAAGATCCTCGACGAGCTGGGCGTCAGCGAGGACCGGTGGACCGAGATCATGGCGGTGGCTCGCGACGCCGCCGAGCGCGGCTGGTGGTCCGGGTACGGCAAAGCGATGGGCACCCGGCAGGCGCTGTACGCGGACCTGGAAGCGGGCGCGGCCACGATCCGCGAGTTCCAGCCCTTCATCCCCGGCCTGCTACAGACCGCAGAGTTCGCGTACCAACGGCAGGTCGCGGGTTCTGCGCTGGGATCGGTGACGTTCTCGTCGGAGCGCGCGGTCGAGGCCCGGCAGACCCGCCAACGGATGCTGCGCCGTCCGGATGGGCCTTCGTACGAGGTGGTCCTCGACGAGGTTGCGCTGCGCCGCTTGCCCGCGCCCCCGGACGTGATGGTTCCGCAGGTCGAACATCTCATCGCGGCGGCGTCCGAGGAGAAGGTGACGGTGCGGGTGCTGCCGGTGGACGCGACCATCGACGACTACGCGATCCCGCGTGCCGCGTTCTCCCTCTACACCTACCCCGATCCGGGCGATCCGCGGGTCGCGGCGGTCGACACGGTGACCATCGATCTCGTGCTGACCTCCCTGGGCGACCAGGAACAACTCGACCGCTACAGCAACCTCTACGACCGGCTTCACCACGCAGCCCTGGACCCCGAGGCAAGCAAGGACTTCCTGACCCGGATCGCCGCCGATTTGGGCAGCAAGCAAGGAGCAACAGCATGATCCAGCCTCACACACGGACCCTGATCTGGCTGACGTCCCGTTATTCCAACGACGCGGACAACTGCGTGCAGTGGGCACGAGTCGCCGACGGTGTCCTCGTCGGCGACTCGAAACGCCCAGATGGTCCCACTGTGCTTCTCACGCTGGATGAATGGCGGTCCTTCCTCGGCCGTGTCCGCAGCGACGATGCCGTGGACACGGGCCCGTTGCGGACCATCACCGGCGAGGTGCTCGTCGATGGCCGGACCGGGCCGGTCTGGGCTGTCTGGCACCTATGGCACCCGAGAAGCGGAGTGACTTTACGGTTCACCGCAGGCGAACGCGACGCGTTCCTGCGCGAAGTCCGTGACCACGGCTACGAACGCACGCTCGCGGCGTAAGAGGATGATGTGAGGACCCCGTGATGACCGATCCTTCCTCCTCTGCCCCGACGGCGTATTTGCTGGTCGGGCTTCCCGGTTCGGGGAAGTCGACCTACGCGCGGCGGCTCGAAGACCAGGGCGTGATCCGGCTGAGCGTGGATGAGGTGCTCGCGCAGCGGCATGGCCGCTACGGCATCGACTACCCGCACCCGCGCCACGGAGAGCTGCAGGCCCCGATCCTGGCCGAGCTGACCGACCGCATGGTGACGTTGCTGCGTGAAGGCAGGTCTGTCGCGTTCGATCACGGATTGTGGACGCGAGCGAACCGGGATGCCTACAAGAAGCTCGTCCACGACGCGGGAGCGTCGTGGACGCTGCTGTACTTCGCGGCGCCGAAGGACGTTCTGCTCGCCCGGCTCTCCCAGCGCAACACCGAGGCCGACGACAACGCCGAGGTGTTGAACATCAGTCCGGGCGCGCTCGATGACTTCTATTCCAGGTTCGAGGAGCCCACCGCGGACGAGGCTGCGGAGATCGTGCCGCAGATCTGACGTGGCACCGCTCTACGCGAGCGTCGGGCTCGATGTGGATGTAGGCCAGCCGAACCGGGTGCCGTGCGGTAGGCCTCGATCCCGGCAGCCGGGTACGGGACCATGTCGCGGGGCAGGGCATCCAGCGCGAACCAACCGAGTGACCAGCACTTGTCCGGTTCGCGGTTGGTCGGCTCTCCGATCCACTGCCGTGCGGTGAAGAACAGGCCGATGCGTGAATCCGGGCCGGAACCGGCGACGTGCACGGTGTGCACGTGCTCGAGATCGGCCGGGTCGATGAGCACGCCCACTTCTTCGGCGGCCTCGCGTCCCGCCGCGTGCAGGACGTCCTCGCCCACGTCGAGTTTCCCGACGGCGCGTGCCAGAACCTGTCGAAATCGCCACCTCGGCGCTGACTCAGCAGCAGCTCGCCGTCGCGGACGAGTAGCACGTGGACATCGACGAACGGGTAAGCCGGGACAGCACCGGAACCTCTTTCATGTGGGTGGGCAGCGGATCTGATGTGCTCGCCGACGCCAAGGCGGCGAAGGCCTCGGCGAGTCACCCTGTTTCGGAGTGACTGTGCGGTGGGCTCCACCCTTGGACGACGTCCAGCACCCGAGCACGCCACCAGCTCGGCAGCCGGTCGAGGGTCACGGGTGTGAAACCGACAGTGTCTCCGGTGACATCCACGCGGCCGAGATGGGCGTCAAGGTGATCGAGCAGGCGCTGCGCCTCGGTCCGGACCGCTGGGGTCGTCTCTCGCCAGGTGCCGGTGGTGAAGTGGCGGACCCGCGTGCGGAGTTCGGCCTCGACGCCATGGCGCCATTTGAAGTGGTGGACCGGGATCGTGGAGCCGGCGGGCGGGCGATACCCGGGCGCGCGGTGGTTACCGGAGGCGACAGGGACGCTGGGGTGGGTGAGCACGATCTTGCGTGGGTCGCCGCGCAGTAGGTAGTGGGTGAGCAGCCCACCGAGCGGATAGGTCTGATCGAGCCCGACCTCCGGCGACCATCGTGGAAAGCCGCCGTCGGCGGCGAGACGGTCCAGCAGAATCCCGCCGAGAACGCCGTTTCCGGCTTCGACGGTAGCGATCGACATCGACAGCCCGCCGGGGTGGTGCTGGAATTCGTCGGCGTCGGCCAGCAAGTGCCAGCCGTAGGGCACATGCGCACGGAGCCGGTCGCGTAGGTCGCTGTTGAGCTGCTCGTGCCACGGGCCGTCGGCCAGCACCAGCGGTCCTTTCCCGCAGTGTTCGCGTAGCACCGTCACCAGTTCCGCGCGCCGATCCTTGCTGGTCTCGTCGGGGGCGTGCAGGGCGATCGCGAAGTCGTCGACCCCGAGCCCCCGGTAGTGTTCGCACCACGCGGTCAGCAGCGCGGGTTCGACGGGGCCGATGACGGCGATCATCGTGACCGGGCCTTTCATCGCGCACCGTCCTGTGTGATCAGACTGCCGAGCAGAATGGTGTAGTAGTCCAGCGTCTCGTCCGGGGTGGCCAGTCCCAGCAGCGCTGGAGTGGCCGGGCCTGGGCGAGGCGGTCGTGCCGTGACCGCGGCCGTGATCGCGCGGGCAAGATCGGTCGGATCGTCGGCGGGAAACACGTGCAGCCACGGCGGGATACCGAGCCGTGTCAGGCGGCCGGTGAGGTCGGGGTCGTGGTCGGAGACCGCGAGTGGGACGCCGTAGCGCAGGGCATCGCAGACCAGCCCGGATTCGGTGACCACACCCGGACGGCGGGCGACGAGCAGGAGATCGGTCACCGCGTAGATCGTCCGCAGCGCGATCTCGTCGAAGGCTTGGTGCCGGACGTGCAGCCTCGGCCCCAGCATCGTTTTCCAGCGTGCCAATCGGTTCTCCTCGAGCGGGCTTCCGGCGACCAGAACCACCGGAGCACTGGAAAGCTCACGCAAGGCGTGCTCGATGATGTCGAGGTCCTTGTGCGGCCACCAGCCGCCGACCAACGTCACCACAGTCTGTTGATCGCCGAGCCCCAGCGCGTGGCGGGCTTCGGTGCGTTCGTCGTCGGTGAGGCGGTCCCGATACTCGTGGAGAGCGAAAGGCCGCACGACCACCGGTAGGCCGGGGTGTTCGGCGGCGAGTTTCGCGCGGATGCCGTGCGTGGGGCACAGCGTGACGACACGGTCGGCGTGCCGGCGTGTGGCGCGGGCGAGCAGGCGGAGCGGGCGGTCGGCGGTCGTGATGACGTCGTGCACGATCCGCACATGCGGCCCGCCCAGCAGCGCTGCCAGGCCAGGGAGTCCTTCGCTGGCGGTCAACACCACCGGCACCGCCCCGGGCTCGCGGTGCGCTACGCGGACGGCGGCGGCTTCGGCCAGTGCGCGGGCGAGCAGGGTCAGTTGGTGCGGGAACCGCCGGTGTCCCGGAAGTCGTCGCGCGGCCGCGCCGGCGGGCGTGATCAGCCGGGCGAGACGCCAGAGCGCCCGAGCGCCCCGTGCCCGAACCGGTGGAGCGGTCAGCACCGTCGCGCCCGTCTGGACCAAGGCGTCGCGGGCGGTGGCGTCGACCCCGTCGAGCGTGAGCACCGTGACCGCACGGTCCTGGACTCCAGCGGCACGGGTCAAGGCGCATGCGGCGCGATACCAATGCCCGCCCATGCTGGTTGCGTCACGCTCGATCAGCACCAGCGGCGCGTTCTCGCCGGTCATGAGGCGGCTTCTGTAGCGGCGTGCAGGCGGGTGAAGCGGGCGTCGAGCCAATGCGGATCGTTGATCTGTGCCCATTCCGCCGCATCGTCACCGGTCTCACGGGCGAACGCGATCCCGTCGGCGGCGCCCTGCCGAGCCCATCGACCGTAGGGGCCGCGGCCGATCTCGGTCCATGCCTGTAGCCACTCGGCCGCCTGGTCGGTGGTGATGCGGCCGTAGTCGCAGCCGTGGGTGAGCATCGCGCATTCGCGGAATCCCGCCCGCCAAGCATGCCGGGGACTGGCGTCAAACGCGGTGTCGCCCGCGATCTCCCTACTGAACTCCGGGGCGCCGGGCAGATCGGCCAGCACGTCGGCCGCGCCCCCAGCCAGCGGCAAGGCCCGAAACGCGCTGCGGCGGCAGAGTTTCAAACCTCCGTAGCCATACACCAGGTTGTTGACGGGGTTCCGGGTCCGCCACACTCGCATCGGCGCCCGCACGCCCAGCGGCGACACCGAATCGGGGTCGAAAGCCGAGTCGATGGCAAGGTCGGCGTCGGCGAGGAAGAACTCTTCCGTGGTAGCCCTCTCCCCGCACGTGCGGTAGGCCCGCCGCATTCCCCGGACCCCGTGCACGCGGATCACGTGACCGAAGACCGTGGCCAGGCGCTGGTGATGTTCCTCGGCGCGGGGTTCGTCGTAGGACAGCAGCACGCACACGCGCTCGGTGTTCATACGAGCACCTCCAGCATCCGCGACGCCGTCGCCTTCGGGGTGAGGACATCGGTGAACTCCCGCGCCGCCGTGCTGTGGCGGATCCAGAACTCGGTGTCGTTACTCAACCGGCGCGCGATGTCGACGGCCTCGCCGACGTCGTCGAACAGCAGCTCAGGGTCGACGGCCTCGGCCAGCCAGCCCAGACGCGGCGCGATGACCGGCACACCCATCGCTTGGCAATCGATGACCGACATCGACCAGATCACCCCGGGCCGGAACGGAGCGAGCGCGAAACGCGCGTCGGCCAGCATCGAGCGGTAGCGGTCGCGGTCGCCGCCGTCGCTGACCACCTCGACACCGTCCACACCAGACAGTTCCCGTCGGTAGCGCTCCGGGCTGGAATCCAGCGTCGTGCGTCCGCGCCGGCGGGCGCCAAACAAGTCCAGGACCCGGATCCGCGCGGCGTTCTCGATGGTCAGACGGCGGGCGAGGTCGACAAACCGGCCCGTTCCGTAGTGCGCGTAGAGCCGGTGGTTGTACACGGCAACCGGCTCACCGGCGGGCGGTGTAAGGACACCGTCGCGGACCACGCGCGGGTCGCGGGCCGGCATCACGACCCGCAGCCGGTCACCGAGATCGACGCCGAGCTGCGCCGCCGCGCCGAGAATCCACTCAAACGAGGTCCGCGAGTGCACCAGCACCCGGTCACAGGCACGGAGTCCGGACAGGAAATACAGGGCCACCGACATACCCAGATCAGCGTCACCGAGCGACGGATCGAGCACGATCTCCCCCGCCGCGTCCAAGTGAAACGGCACATAGTGGCAGTACCCGGCCAGCACATGATCGGCGCAGCCGGTCTCCAACATCGCCGCCCGCACCCCGGGTGCCGTCTCGACCTGGTTGGCGAACACCACCTCCGGCCGTGTCTGCCGCAGCAGCCTGACGACCTCGTCGATGTCCAGCGCGAACCGCGCCCGGTACTTCGTCGACGGCACCCCGGTCCGTAACGACCGCACCCGCGCATCCGGCAGCTCGGCTGGGCAGCCGATCGACACCTCCACACCGGCATCCACCAGTGCGGGCAACAGCACCGACGCGAAGATCCACCCCGAATCCGACGACAGCCGATCCGGATTCGACACGTTGAGCAAATACAGCAACGACCCTGGCATTGACCCCACACCTCTCCAAGAAATGAACAGTTCAGTGATCAGAACTGTCGGAAGTGTTGCGCTGTTCGGGAGACGAGGCAAGGGTCGACGACCTCAGCGCGCCCGACGACACCCGAATGGACGTGTCGGAGCCCCCGTACTGTTGGCCGGCTCACGTCGGGCGAGAGGTAACGACACAGCGGTCAGCCGGTCGCCATCTCCCCGCCTCGGCCAACAGAGGGCTGCGATAACCGACGACTCCGCGGCCTCTGACCAGCTCGGCCACTGAAACAGGCATCTGCACCCGGCTGCGATGGTCACGAAAAGACAACGCTTCCTGCCGACTTCTGAGACACTCACCGCGCGGTTCGCGGCGGATCCTCTCGGCGGCCTCACCCGAGGTTGGTGAGACAGGAAGAGGTCTGAGACATGCGGATTGTTCCTAATGGAGGCCACCTTGAGCCGACCGATACCGCACTGATCGACGCGGCAGCGCGCGAGATGACGGAGGAGACGGGTGTTGACCCCGGCAAGGTCTTCCCAGCCCTGCAAACGCCCGTCTACATCGAGTACGGCCCCGTTCCGGCACGACCAGAGAAGAACGAGCCGGAGCACTACCACCTCGACATCGGATACTCCTTCACGACGGCACATGCGGACGTGGGGCGCATCCAGGAGTCCGAGGTGACCGGTGCCGCCTGGTACCCGCTCACCGCGGCCGAGCGCCTAGTCGGGAACCGCATTGCACGAGCGGTCAGCGCGCCGCCCCGGATCGGTTGACCGGACCCATTGAGCCCTTCCGGTCGACAGCAGCCCGGCTCACAGTTCGCACGGCCGAGGCTGCGCGATCGGTGTTCACCTCTGTTGGAGGTTCAGGTAGGCCAGCGACATGATCCGCCAATCGGCGCGCACCGGTCGAACCTGCTCGACCTCCAGGAGCCAGCGCGAGGTGATCCATGCCCAGGGGCACAGCGGATCGAACCAGAACGGGACCTCGTCGCGGTCGGGTTGTTGCTTGATCTCCGACATGAGCATCGTCCTATCTCAGACCGCTTTTGCCTGTGCCCTCCCCTACTGGGAGGCTAGATCTCGAACAGTCCCACTTTGGACGGGGATGTTGCACTGAATGTTGCATTTGGCCGTGCGTCCGGCGATTGTGACCAGGGCCGCGAGATCGCTGGGCTGCGCGTTCTCGTCCGCGGCGCTGACGAGCCGGAGGAAAACCTGCGCGGTGACGTCGACGTCAGCGTAGGCCCTGTGGCGATCCGCCGGATGCTGGATGGAGAAATGCGCCAGCAACGTGTCGAGTTTGTAGTTCGGCAGACCGGGGACGACATCTGATCGTGGATCACCACCGGATCCCGGTGTCCTTTAGGCTCAGCGGGGTGAGCGGGACTGGGGTGTCGCCGCCGGACTTGCGGCGGACAGAGTGCGCGAACGCCATCGCTCGTGCCGAACGTGAACTCGGGGTTCGGCTGGACGCTTCGCGGGCTGTGGCCAAACGCCGGACGTGGGGTGCGCCGTCGGAGCGCGGCACGTGGGTGCGGCTTCAGGTCTGGCCGGCCGATCACCCGGCGGTGGAGCGGGTGCCTGGTGTAGTTGCGGCCTCCGCATTGGTGCGGGTTCCCCGCCCGGCGTGGCATCGCGGTGTGCGCTGGGACGCCGACGGGCTGGTGTGGCGCGCTGACGAGCTCGAGTTCGTGGCGCAGCCTGCGGTGATTCCGGCCGGAACTCTGACCGCCGACCCCGGCTTGTCCGATGGCTGGTGGCGTGACCTGGCGTGGACGCTGGAGGCGGTGGCGACCACGGCGGTGCCGTTGCCGCAGCAGACGGTGACTCAGCAGCGGTTCACCGACCGGATCACCATGGTGTTCGGTTCCGATGTGGACACTACGGTGACCGCATGGGGCGGGATCCACGGCGACATGGGCTTTGCCAACCTGACGGCCCCGGAGCTCGTCCTGCTGGATTGGGAAGAGTTCGGACGCGGCCCAGTGAGCTTGGATCACGCCCGGGTGTGGGCCGACTCGTTGGCCGCGCCCGGTGTGGCGCAGCGATGCATGGCCGAGTTCGCCCCGTACTTGGGCAGCAGGCAGGGTCTGCTGTGCCGGGCCTACTGCCTGGTCCCGCTGCTGGCGCTTCCGGACAGCGAGCCGCTGTCGGCCCCGGCGGAACACGCCGCTGAGGAGGTCGCCGCCGCGCTGCGGCGTTCCAGCAGCCGCCGGTAGCCTGCCACCCGCCGGGAGTTCACGACCAGGCCGGGGGCGGTGAGCAGTTCGGTGAGGTGGGCCGGGGTGCTGGTGCCGACGGCGACGCGCTCCACCCCGCCTGGCACGGCGAGCGCCAGGCGCAGCGCGGCTTGCCACCGCGTGGGTTTCTGGCCTGGGGTCAGGAACTGGCGTGGGTCGACCTCGCGCCAGACCGGGTCCTGGGTGTCGCCGCCGAACGGGCTCATCCCCCACAACCTGCCCTGGCAGTACGCGGCAAGTTCCTCGGCCGCGGTGAGGACCTGGGAGGGTGCTAGCAGCCCGGAGCGGGTCATGACCAGCCCCGGCCTGGGCCAGTCACCGCCGATCGCTGTCGCCGCGGGTAGTACTTGTTCGGGGTTCCAGGTGGCGATGCCCCAGCTGCGGCACCATCCGCGCCGGGAGGCGTCGGCGAGGATCTCGGTGGCCTGGGCCAGCCTGTCGGCGGCGTGGTGCACCGGCAGGCCGGCCAGGCTGCGTTCGGGGTTGTGCAGCCACAGCACCGCCGGTGGCTGACCCAGGCTCCGCACCGCCGCCTCGGCGGCGGACCGGAGCCGCTGCGGGTCCAGGCTGTGGGAGTTCCATCCGGTTGCGGTGTTGTGGTGGTAGCCGATCTTCGAGCACACAGCGAAACGGGGAAGCAGGTTTTCCGCAGCGTCGACGAGTTGCTGGTGGGCGGTGCCGTGCTGGTAGTGCGGCGCGGTGTCCACCGTGGTCACGCCGAACGCCAGCGCTGCCCGCAGCAGCTCAGGCGTTAGTCGAGTGCGGTGTAGGCCGAGCACAAGGCGGGGGTGGCTTCCGTGCACAGTCCCTCCTCCAGCAACACAGTGCCGAGCTTGTGGGCGTCTACGCCGGTGGTGGCAGCGGCGTCGGCGAGATCGACGGGGCGCCCGGACAGCAGCAGCCGCACGCACTCGGCCGCAGTGGAGGCGAACCGCAGGCGCCGCCCGGCCGCGATCACCATGACCGCCTCGCTGGTCTCGACGATGTCCGGCGCGAACGGGGTGGTGCACACCAGCTTCTCGGCTGAGCCGAACGCGCCGCCGGAAACGCTGCGCCGGGGCCGGATATCGGTCTGCCGCTGGTGGACGAGGTAGTCCGCCGGACTGTTCTCGCTTGCCAGCCCGGCCACCGCCTCTGCGAGGGCGGTGTGGTCAGTGCCGGGTCCGAGGTCGTGGCGGAACAGCTCGTCGTCGCGGGCCAGGTCGGCCAGCCAGGAGATCCAGTCGATGCCGGTGTGCGGGGCCATGCCGAAGGTCAGGTGCAGCGAGAGCCGGTCGTCGTCGTGGTCGGCGCGGGTGGCGGCATGCCACCAGCCCCGCGGGATGCTGATGACCTCACCGGCGCGCAGCACACCCGACCACACCACCTCATCCGGAGGTTCGGTGTTGGGGTCGGTGTCCCGGTATAGCGGGGCCAGCCGCGATGGGCCGCGCACCTCCCACCGTTTGGATCCGGCGACCTGCACGATCACGGTCGGGTGGTCGTCCCAGTGAAGATCGAACCCGGCGGCGTCTCCGGTGGTCAGGTAGGCGTTGACCTGGGTAGTCATGCCGCACCACCACTGCAACGCCCGGCAGGCCGCCTCCAGCGCCGGGTCGAGGTGGTTCAGGCCGTCGACGACGACCTGCGCCCCTTCTCCCAGCAGCACCCCGAGTTTTTCGGTGTCCACAATGGGCACCGACTGGCCCCGGCGGCTCGTGCGGGTGGTCAGATAGGAACGGGTGTGCACGTCGGCGCCGTGCTGCAACACGCGGACCTGCGGGAAGTCCAGAGACCGCCAGGACAGCAGGTCCAGCAGCCGATGCGGGGTGAGCAGCCACGTGACCAGCTCGGGATCCGGCAAGGCGCCCCGGGCGAAGTCCCGCCCCAGGTTCCCGGCGCTGTCCCAGGCCAATGCCTGCTCAAGATCGCGAACGAAACGAAGCGTCATGAAGACCTCCATGCGAAAGACACAGGCGGGTGATTGGAGAGAGGGGTGTGGGCCCAGCAGGGCTCAGAGCACGGCCGTGCCAGGGCCCGCACCCCTTTTGGTTGGCGGTGTCCTAGGCTCCCGGAGGCGGGTCCTTGGTCTCGCCAGAATCGCTGCCGTCCGAGGTCATCGCCATGCGATCGCGGTTCTGCGCCTGGTGCAGCCGCTCCACGCTCAACAACAGGTCGTCATCCATCCCTGGTCACCTCCCTCTGCGGTCGTGTGGTCGTGGCGGCGATGTCCACGTAACCGCAAAATGACCAGCACTTGGAATTCGTTGTGCCGGTTACGCACATCGGTTGCCGATCAGGCATTTCAGCTTGACCCGCCCCCTGCGCCGCTACGGTGAGCCATGACGCGATCACTGGAGGCACGCATGCGGCAGGCGGGCATGGGGCACCTGATCAGGCAGGCCCGGCAGGCCAAGGGCTGGACCCAGGACGAGCTGGGGCGCCGCATCGGCTACACCAAGACGCGGGTCTCCAGGGCTGAGACCGGGGCACAACCGATCCGGGACGTCGCTGTGCTGAGCCAGCTCGCTGACGTTCTCGGTGTCCCGCCGTCGATGTTTGGACTTGCCGATCAGTCGCCTACCCTGGCGTCCAACCTGGACATACGCACCTCGGAGGGCCCGGTGGACCGTCGTGCATTCCTCAGCGCGGCCAGCGCGTTCGGCGTCTCGGCCGCGTTCACCCGACCTGCTGCGGCGGCCGAGCCGGATCCGGCAGTACTGCTGGAAAAGCGGATCTCGGCCTGCCTGTTCAGCACCACGGGCGCCAGCGCCGCGCCAATGCCGGTGGACGAGTTGCGAGCGCGCCTGGACCGCGCGCGGGCCGGATACGACACGTGCCGCTACGTGTGGCTGGCCGACGAACTCCCGCGGCTGATCTCCGCCGCTGAAGCGACCATGACTGAGGCACCGACAACCGAAGCCGCAGCGCTGGCCTCAGCCAGCTACCAGCTCACCGCGCACGCGCTGGCGAAACTCCTGGTCTCCGGGGTGCAGCCGATGGCAGCCGACCGCGCCGTTGCCCGCGCGCAACAGGCCGGCGATCCCCTGGTGCTAGCGCAGGCCCGGCGAGTGCTCTCCACCGCAGCCCGCCGGATCGGTGACTACGAGCAGGCCGAACGGGTCGGCATCCGCGCGATCGAGGACCTCCCACTCGCCCAGCAGGCTTGCCCGGCCACGTGGCGGCACGCGGTCGAACTGTGGTGCGTGGCCGCATACGCAGCGGCCGTCCGGGGTGACCGGGAACGCTCCGTGGAGTGCTACCGCGAAGCAGCGTCCGTGGCTGCCCACATCGACGACCACCACCAGCTACAGCAGGCGCGTGACTACGCACTCGCCCACCAGATCAGCAGCGCGTTCAAGCTGGGCGACTCCGCCACAGCGCTGGACGCGGCCCGCCAGGTTCGCCTCGATGCACTGCCCACCACCGAACGCAAGGGCCGCTACCTGGTCGATCTCGCGATGGTATGGCAGCAGCACGGCCACGACGATCACGCCTATCGAGCCCTGGTGCTCGCTGAGCACCACGCACCCGGCGAGGTCCACACTCGCAGCTCGGCGCGTCGGCTGATCAGCTCCCTGGCCACCTCGCCACGGCGAGGCGGAATGCCGGAATTGGTGGGGCTTGCCCGGCGCGCGCACGTCACTCTGTAGCCAACACGCGAACCGCGACAGGGCTACCGAAACGCGCTAGAGCCGGATATTTCGCGGTGTGAGCAACGTTTGGGTCCTGACCAGTGACGCCGCTAATTGATTTTGGCCAGAGTTGCTCGCTGAAATTCCCCACTCGGGGGCGGTGGTTAGCGTAGCGGTTGGTGGGTGCCGGTGGTGGTTTTGCGGAGCGTGTCGGCGCGGGCTTGGTGGTCGCGGAGGCGGTAGGAGTCGCCCTCGAGGGTGAGCACGACGGAGCGGTGCAGGAGCCGGTCGAGCAGGGCCGCGGCGACGGTGGTATCGCCGAGGACCTCGCCCCAGGATCCGACGCCGCGGTTGCTGGTCAGGATGATCGAGGTCTTCAGATAGCGTTGGGAGACAACCTGAAACAACGCGGAGGCGGCCTCGGCGGGCAGCGGGAGGTAGCCCAGCTCGTCGATCACGAGGAGGGCCGGGCCGTTGAAGAAGCGCATGGTGGTGGCCCAGCGGCCTTCGATCGCGGCGCGGTGGCAGCGGGCGGCCAGGTCGGCGGCGGTGGTGAAGTAGGTGCGGTAGCCGGCTTCGGCGGCTTTGCGTGCCAACCCGACGGCGAGGTGGGTTTTGCCGAGGCCGGGCTGGCCGATGAGCAGGACGTTGGTGGCCGACTCGATGTAGCGGCAGGTGGCCAGCTCGGCGATGAGCTTGGGATCGACGGTGGGGGCGGCGTCGTAGTCGAAGTCCTCCAGGGTGGCGGGGGTGGGCAGCGAGGCGAAGCGCAGCCTGCCGGCCAGGCGGCGGGCCTCGGTCGCGGACACCTCGATGGAGCAGAGCCGTTCGAGGGCGGCGGTCAGGGTGAGACCCTCGGCGGTCGCGGACTCGAGGACACCGGGCAGTGCCTCGGCGGCGGCGTGCAGCTTGAGCGTCGCGAGGTGACCGCGCAGCTGCTGGTAGAGGCTGGCCTGCGCCGGTGTGGACGGGGCAGCGTCGAGGGTCGTGTTCGAGGTTGTTTTTGTTGCTGTCACTGTGTTTTCCTCTCTCGTTGTTACTTCTCGTCGGCCGGGTCGGCCGGGGGCAGGGTGGTGCGGGCGGCGGCTGCGGCGGCGTAGCGGGCGAGATCGATCACGACCTCACCACTGGCGTCCACGCCGCTGGTCGGCGCTGTGTCGGTGCGCTGGGCGCGCAGGGCGTCGGCGGCTGCTCGTGCGTCCGGTCCGGGTGGGATGCGCTGCTTGCTGCGGTGCGGCCGCGCGGTGGTGGTGGCGGCCAGGGCGGCTTTCTCGAGCGCTAGGACGTGGCCGTGGTCGCGGACCATGACGCCGGCGCCCTCGGGTGCCAGGGTGTGGCGGGCGATCACCGTCCCGGACTCGGTGGCGACATCCACGTGGCCGGCGCCGAGCCGGTGGGAGACGGTGACGGTGGCGCCGGCGAGTTCGGGGGCGACGCTGTAGCGGTTGCCGCGGAAGGACACCAGCGCCTGCGCCGAGACGATCCTGGTGACCGTCAGGGTCGCCGGGAACGGGTCCGCGGGTGGGGTGCGCAGCGGCTCGGCCGCGGCGACGGTGGCCACGCTGGCTTTGCCATCCGCGGTGGCGCGCAGCCGGGTGTCACCGCGCGTGGAGCACCAGGCCTCGAGCCGCTGCTGGGCCTGCTCGGGCGTGACATCGTCAGGCAGGGTGCGCCAGAACCGTTGCGCCGCAACATGATTAGCTTTCTCCACGACTCCCTTGCGGTTACCTCGCCGCGGTGGGCATGCCCGCACCGCGACACCATAATGCTTGGCCACGGCCGAGAACGAGGCCTGCACCCGACCGGACTCGGGGTTGATGACGGTGGCCATCCGGTCGAACCGCCACGCCCGGGTCAACCCGCCCAACGCGCGGGTAACCCGGTCCAGCCCATCGATCAGGTGCGGCTGATCAGTACTCGGGCACAGGACACCGCGCCACCGGCTCGAGTGCGACAGTGCCCCCACCAGCAGATGCGCGCATCCACCCCACCCCCAGTGCTCGGGTGGGTCGGGCAGATCAAGCCAGTCCCACTGCGTCTCATCCCCCGGTGGGTGCTCGATCACCGCCACCGCCCGGCCCTTCGCCGGTCGGCACGGCTCACACGCCGGACGCAAACCCCGGTCGCGGATCTGGCGGGTCAGCGTCGGATACGAGTGCGCATAGCCCAGCTCGTGCAGCTCGTCGTAGAGGGTGGTGGCCCACAGATGCGGGTCCTCGGCCAGCCGCGCCGAACAGTAGGCCACGAACCGCTCGAACGGATCCGGCCTCGCGCGGGCACGCGCCCCCGCCTCGCGGACACCGGACAGATAAGCGCGGATGGTCTTGCGGTCCCGCCCCAGGTGACGGGCGATCGCCGAGATCGTCCAACCCCGGGCACGCAGGGCGTGCGCGTCGATGTCTTCCTCCCGTGTGAGCATGAGACGTGGGGCTCCTTCGAGCTGGTGTGTGGTCAGAGACCGCCAGACTCGAAGGAGCCCCGCCCGTCTCGGCGGAGCCACGCCGGGTGGGGAATTTCAATGAGCAGGTCTGGGGAGATTCACCTGAGCGCCGTCACCAGCACTGATCCATTGCTGACCAGTGGTGCTTACTGTTCGAAGATCTGCTCGACGACGGCTTTCTTGGCGGCTCCGGCTCGTGATGCCGGAGCCGCTCAATGGTCCACGCTGGCCGACCCACGGTGGGCCGGGTTCGTTGCCGCGTTCGTCGATTCCAGGCCGTCAGAACGTTTGCGGGCCCGGGCGGGCAGGGGGTTGGTGCGGACTTCGTCACCTTTGCCGTGCAACCGGATTTCGCCGGTGCGGGCGGTGATCGCAACGTCTCCGGCGTCGAGCCGGGCGCATTCTTCCGCTCGTGCTCCGGCGTAGAGCAGGACTACGGTTGATCGCCGCGCCGCGTGCGCCGCGGCGATCGGCCGCGCGCTCGACCTTGCCCTGCTGGTGGGGTGTCAGCGCGTCGGGCTCGCCGGGGCGTGGCACCCGTGCTCGCTTGACCTGGATGCGCATCTGCGCGCCGTTCTCGTAGAGCAACGTGACCGAGGCGAGGGCTTGGTTGAGTGTGGAGGGGCTGGCTTTGGCGCGCGGCAGCGACCGTCGCCACGCGGTGACGGCGGCCTCGGCGCCGACGACATCGGCGAAGGCGTCGGGATGATCCTGAGCGTGCTTGCCAAGAGCCAGGCGACATAGGCCACGCACTGCCTGCGGTTATGCCTTGACCGTGTTCATGGCGAGCTTGCAGCGGTGCCAGGTAGCGCTCGACCTTCGCGAGGGCCTGCCCGACCTCGCACCGTCCAGGCAGCGGACTTCGAGGCTCGACAGCAGCCGCCGCTGGCGGCAATCCTGGCTATGAACCTCGACGAAGCGCGTCGATCAGCTTGAACCTCGGCGGTCTCTCCGACCAACAACCGCCGCAACCCCCGGAACCGGACGACGAGTAACGCCCCACCTGACGGTCTCGAAACCAACGGTCCTGGGCCGATGGCCCTACCCACCTGTGGGCAGCGGCCATGTGACACGCGCGAGGCCCTGGCTGGACGGCCAGGGCCTCGGCTTGCACACCTGAGGTTGCCCACGTATGCGCGGCGGCTGGTTTGTCAGTCAGCGATCCTGGCGTACTGGTATTGGGTCTGGCCGTTCTCGTCGCCGGAGTGCTGGCGGCCGACCATGACTTCGTACTCGCCTGCCTTGGAGTAGCTGTTGCTTTCCTTCTGGCCCGCGCTCCAGCGGTAGGAGGTCAGCTCCACCGGTTGTCCCCATGCGCTCATGGAGGCGGTCGCGTACCTCGTCTGGCCGTTCTCGTCGCCGGAGTGCTGGCGGCCGACCAGGACCTCGCCGGGCGAAGCTGTGAAAAACGAGTTGCTCTCCCGCTGGGAATCGCTCCAGTGTGGGGCGCTCACCTGGACCTGCTGCCCATCGATGAGGATCAGGCCGCAGTAGTAGGTGGTGTTGCCGTTCTCATCGCCGTAGTGCGCCCTGCCGAGCAGGACCTGGTTGGTTGGACACAAGACGGGGGTTCCCGCGGATTCCTTCACCGTCTGGGTGTAACCGTCGATGATGATGATCTCCGCCGCCGGTGCGGCGCTCGCTCCGGTGGCCGTCACCATGGCAAGCCCCCCGAACAGCAGACCGGCGCCCACCAGGGCCAGTGCCCGCCGGGTAACACGCGAGAAGTGGCTCACGAAACGTCCTTTCACATGACAGGGTGTGTCGTCCCGGTCACGCTATGGCTTGAGAGGAACAGCAGTCGGGGTTTCCTGACATAATCTCCCGGAGATCACCCGTTGGTGACATTCAGCCCACCCGGTTTCTCCGAGAAGATCTCCACTCGCGCCACCACCCGGCCCGAGCTGGACAAGGCAGTGGCCCTGGCCCGTGAGATGCGCGCTACCGGCGTCGCAGTCGCCTTCGTCGTCCACGAGCACAAGCGCCTCGGACGTGGCCTGGCCACAATCCCAGCGCGGTGGCCAGTCCGGTGAGCGTGTTGTAATCCACGCTCGGCTGACGTTCACGCAAGTAGTCCACCAGCAGGTCGCGGACCGGCCGACAGGCCAACTGGTAACGGTCAATGAGCTGCTCGGCCGAGAGCTGGCCCTGAAAGCGCGGGTTGAACATCCGGACGGTGGGCGGCGCCTCGGGACTGAACACGCCGACGGCGTGCAGCAGCTGGTAGAAGAACGGGCTGTGCCGGCTGGAGGTGATCGGGCCAGGAAACACCCGGTAGCTCGTCTCGAGCAGCTCCAGGCAATCCCCTGGCGTGATGTCCCGCACCTGGCCGCCCTTGGCGGCCAGGATGATCGCGACGCGTTCCAGCGCGGGGATCGCGGTCGAGTAGCCGATCGCGCTGGCCTGCCGCGCCGCGGCCAGCGCGGCGAACCCGTCGGGGTCGCGAACCCGGGCCATCTCCTGGCCGAGCTGGCTGGGCGCGGCGGTGACCATCAGCCAGCCTGGATCCGGCCGGAGCACGTCACCGCAGACCAGTTGGGTCACGCCCATGCCGAGGAACGAGCTGATCTTCTCCTCCCGCTGCGCGAGCCGTCCGGCGTCTCGCAGTTCGCAGGACGGTGGCCCGCCAGTCGACGCGCCCGTCGATGCTGGCACCGGTGGCGTTCCAGCGTTCCTGCCAGGTCCGGCCCGGATACCGCTCCAACCAGTCCAACACCTTCAGCAGCGCCACTTTCCGGTAGTAGCGCTTGTTGGCGGTGTCGGCGGCAAACGGTGGGGCCAGCAGGCGGCGCACCACCGTGCCCCGGTCCTGGCGCCTGGCCTCCCACGCATCCGGGACCGGGCGGGGCGGAAACTTCGCCCACAACGCCGACACCTGCGCGTTCAACTGCCGCACCGGCTGCCCGGCAGCCGGTGCCGGGGCGTTCGTGGTGGTCACGGCCGCTCCCGACCGAACAGAACGTCCAGCGACTCCGGCCGATAACGCAGCACATCCTGCGCCGGCGGCGGTGCCGCCTTCTGCGTGGCCTGGCGCTGGTGGTGGGCCAGCACGCCTTCGATGACGTCCTCGGCGGTCGGGGTGACATACCTTTGTGTGGTCGATAAATGAGCGTGTCCGAGGACCCACTGCACGTCGATCGGTGATCGGCATCTGTGGATCGCGGGCCAGCCGATACGCGGCCGAATGCCGCAGGTCATGCAAAGGCCAGTTAGCGCCCAGCGCCTGGTTCGCGCGCACGAACATCGCCCGCGCGGCGTGATAGGTCAACGGCCGGAACGGGCGCCGCAGCGTCCACCACAACGGATCGTCACCGCCCGCGGGAACGAGGCCGTGCATTTGCTGCTGATACAACCGCAGCCACACGAACGCGTCCGGCGAAGCCGGCAACGGCTGCAATGCCCGCGATCCCTTGCGCACCACAGTGATCAGCTGCTGGCCGGGATCCGCGCCCGAACACAGCACGCCCAGCAGCTCCGAGGCCCGCGCCCCGGTGGAGATCCAGAACGCCACCAAGGCCCGATCGCGATGCGAGGACAACCGGGCGAACACCTCGTTGAACATCTCGTCCGGGATCTGCCGGGGAATCCGCGTCACCAGCCGGGGCCGAAACAGCCCGGCACGCTCACCACGTAACGGCTCCATCGGATTGTGGTGAGCGTGCGCGCGGCCGGTGCGCGCCAGCGGGAACGGGTTCACCAGCGGCCCGGTCCTCGCCTCCAGATGCAGTGCATAGAAATGCCGCAACACGCTCTCGCAATGCGCCACCGTCGCCGGTGCGTACTCGCGTCCCGGCGACTGCTTCCCTGTCACCGGATTCGGCGACCCAGCCCGCACCGAGACCGTCGGCTCGGCGTCCGGCGATCGCCAATGCGGCTGGGCCGGCTTGCCCGCGATCTGGATCCACCGGCTGAAATCGCGCGCCTCAACGCGCGTTGCCTCATTCCACGCCACCTCGACCGTCCACAAGAAACGGAACCAGCGAAGCAACGCCAAGCCATACGACCGCTGCGTCGTCGCCGGCCGCCCGGCCGCCTGCAACTCCCGCAGATATACGACCACCGGCCCGACCACACCACCGTCGGGATCAACGAGCCGATACGGATCCCACGGATCGCCGGTCTCCACCAGCGACCCCACCCGCCGCACCACCAGCGACGCCAGATCCCGAGATGGATCTTCCTGTCCGATCACGGGCAGCGACAGCAACGATCCCACCCCCGCGCCGCACCCCACCCAGCAGCAACGCCCCCGGTAGTTCAGTCAACACACCAAGGGCGGCAGGAACACCACTAGTAGGGCTTTGTTAGATCGTCATGGTGGTTTCTGGTGGCAGGTGGGGCATCGGCCTGTCCAGGTGGCCAGCAGTACCTGGAGTCCATGGAGGATCTTGTAGAGGGTCAGGCCGCCCCAGGTGCTTTTGGGCTTGTCAACCTGAGTTCGGTGAGGAAGAGGTGCGCGGCGGAGACGAGGGTGACGTGGCGGTGCCAGCCGGTGAAGGAGCGTCCTTCGAAATGGGTGAGTCCCAGGCCGATTTTCAGTTCGCGGTAGTCGTGTTCGATGCGCCAGCGGATCTTGGCCAACCGCACCAGCGTGCGGATCGGGGTGTCGGCGGGCAGGTTGGAGATCCAGTAGTCGGTGGGCGCGGGCTGATGCGGCGGCCATTCGGCCACCAGCCAGCATTCCGGCAGGTTGCCGCCTGCATCTTTGGGGATATCGCGGTTGGCGGGCCGGATGCGCAGCGCCAGGAAACGGGAGCGCATCTTCGCCGTGGGATTACCACCGGTCTTCTTGCTGCCCTCACGCCAGGTCACCCGCCGCAGACTGCCGCGCCCCGCGGCCAGTGCCAGCCCCCGCAGCGTCGACGGCGGGTCCGGGTAGCGAGGCACGGGCCGGCGGCCACGCCCGCTATACGCGGCGGTCACCGGCACGGCATCCGCAGGGTGGGCGGTGGTCGAGGCTTTCGCGGCCATCACATACGACAGGCCCCGATCGGCAAGCTCACCCCGGAAGGTCGCGTTGTCCCCGTAACCCGCGTCGCCGACCAGCACCGGCGGAGTGTGTCCCCACGCGGCGAGTTCGTCGATCATGTCCAGTGCCTGACGCCATTTCGGGAGATGCCCCTCCTCCGCCGGGATCGCGCACCGCGCCCGCCGGACGGCGATGCGTTCGGCCTCGGCGCCGGTCGCGCAGTCGTCATCCCAGGACTCCGGCAGAAACAGCCGCCAGTTCAACGCCGACGAGCAGACGTCGGTGACCGCGTGCAAGCTCACCGCGATCTGGCAGTTGGTGACCTTGCCCGCTGTGCCGGTGTACTGCCGCGCCACCCCCGGCGAGGCATCCCCGTCTTTTTCATGGCCGGTGTCATCCAGCACCCACGCATCCGGTGCCACCACATCGACCGCACGCTTGGCCAACCGTCGCCGCACCGCAGCGTAATCCCACGTCGAGGACGTGATGAACTGCTGCAACCGCTGATGATCAACATTAAGACGCTCGGCCATCGGCTGCATCGACTTCCGCCGCCCGTCCAGCATCAACCCCCGCAGATACAGCCCACCGTTGAGCCGCTGCTCACGACGCGCAAACGACGTGAACAACTCCCCAGCGAAGTCCTCCAAGCGGTCCCGGACCTGATCAAGCTCTCCAGCCAGCACACCAAGATCATCGCACACCCTGATCAACAACTAACAAAGCCCTACTAGGAGGCCGCTGAATAATCGGCGTGTCTCCCAGGAATCTGGGCTTGAGCTGGGAGAATCGGTTTATGCAGGGTGTGGAACGTGCCGACCGGGAACTGCTGGACGCTCACGCGCTGGTCGGTCATCTGGTGCCGGCGGGCAGTGTGTTCGCGTTCCTGGCCGAGCATCGTCAGGATGTGTTCCCCGATGGGGAGTTCGAGGACCTGTTCCCCTCGGGGAGGGGACGTCCGTCGATCCGGGCGTCGGTGATGGCCTCGGTCCTGATGTTGCAGACGCTGCATGACTACTCGGATCGGGAGACCGCCGACGCCGCGCGGTGTGATCTGCGGTGGAAGGTCGCGACCGGAATGTCGTTGGACCACAAGGGATTTGATGCCTCGACCCTGGTGTACTGGCGCAAACGGCTGGCGGCGTCGGATCGGCCCCACCGGATCAATGACGCGGTCAAGGACGTCATCGAGCAGACCGGGATCCTGCGCGGCCGGCGTAAACGGGCGGTGGATTCCACGATCCTGGCTGATGCGGTGGCCACTCAGGACACCGTCACCCAGCTGATTGCGGCGATCCGGCGGGTGGCCCGGCAGGTTCCTGGCGCAGCCGAGCGGATCGCACAGGTGTGCACCGGCCATGACTACAGCCAGCCGGGCAAACCGAGGATTGACTGGGATGACCCGCAGGCCAAGGACGCACTGGTGTCGGCCTTGGTCAACGACGCAGGCGCGCTGGTGGCGGTGTTGACGGAGGCCGAGTTGGAGGGCGATGCGGAGGTCGCGGTGGCGTTGCTGGCGCTGGTCGCCGGTCAGGATGTCGAACCGGCGGAAGGATCGGATGGCACTGATGGGCGGTGGCGGATCGCGCGGCGGGTCGCCCCGGATCGAGTGATATCCACGGTGGACCCGGATGCGCGGCATACCCGCAAGTCGCCGGAGAACCGCCGCGACGGGATCGGGCGCACGTGGCGGCCGAGCCCGAGACCGGGATCATCACCGACGAGAAGCTGACCAAGGCCGCTGGGACGGAGAACTCCGATCCGGCGGTGGCCGAGGAGTTCCTCGACGCCGAGGACGATCCCTGCGAGTGGTACGGAGATTCCGCCTACGGCACAGGGGATCTGCGTGGCGCGATCGACGACACCGACGCCGACGAGGCTGTGATCAAGCCGAAACCGGTGCAAGCGCCGGTGGAGGGCGGGTTCACCGTCGACGACTTCACCGTCGACGAGCACGCGGGCACGGTGAGCTGCCCGGCCGGTAACACCCGCCCGATCAGTCAGAAAAACCGGGTGGCGACCTTCGGCGCGCTGTGCCGCGACTGCCCGCTGCGTGCGCGCTGCACCAAGTCCAAGACCGGCCGTAAAATCGTTCTGCACCAACGAGATGATCTGCTGCGCCAAGCCCGCCGTGACTGGGCAGACAAGCCCGAACTGCGAGAGAAGTACCGGAAGTTCCGGCCCAACGTGGAACGGGTCATCTCCCAGATCGCCAGCATCGGCGGCCGTCGTCTCAAACTCCGTTATCGCGGCGCCACCAAGAACCATGCCTGGCTCACTCGTCGCACCGCCGGGCTCAACCTGCGCAATCTCGTGGGCCGCGGGCTATCTCGCACGGCAGGAGTCTGGGTTCTGGCGGGCTCGGCCGCCTGACCAGCGGCCGACCGGCCGGACCGGGCCCTCACCGGCCCGTCTAGGTGCTCTCTCGCCCGCCCCGACCGCACTGCCACGCGCGGATAGGGGCTTGCTGCGGGACTGCTCGTCAATTTTCTCGCCTCCGTCCCTGCGGCGACTGTCCCCAGAACCGCCTAATTCAGCGGCCTCCTAGCACGACTTCCGGGTGTCATTTGCCACGAGGAAGGGACCGGGGTATTGCCGCGGGGATGGGACCACGTGGTCGGCTCAGTGAGCATCGTGGTCTCCCGTCGTGGTGGTGTCAATGGACGCGCCGGAGGGCGCGTGTCCGGGTTTCTGTCGTTGCCGGTAGGACTCGCCCTCGATGACGAGTTCGTGAGTGGTGGAGGTGAGCCGGTCGACGGCGGATTGGGCGAGGAGGGGGTCGCTCATCATGGCCAGCCACTCGGCAGGCTCGCGGTTGGAGGTCAGCACGGTGGACGCGGTGTGGTGACGGGCCACGACGAGCTCGTAGAAGTCGGCGGTCTCGGTGGCGTGCAGGGGCTGGAGTGCGAAGTCGTCGATGAGCAGGAGCCGGACCTGGGTCAGCCGGCGCATCTCGGCCTCGACGCTGTTGTCGAGGCGGGCGGCTTTGAGTCGTTTGAACAGCGCGTCGGCGCGGAGCATGAGCACGCTGTGGCGGCGGCGGACGGCGATGTGCCCGAGCGCGGTGGCCAGGTGGGTCTTGCCGACCCCGACCGCTCCGAGCAGGCAGGCTCCGTGGGGCCCGTCGAGGAATCGCAGGCTGGTGAGTTCGTTCCAGAGGGTGCGGTCGTAGCGCACCGCGGCGGACTCGTCCCAGGTTTCGATGCGCATGCCGGGGTCGAGGCCGGCTTTGCGGGCCCGTAGCTGCGCGGACTGGGTGTCGCGGCGGGTGGCCTCGTCGGCCAGCACGAGCTCGAGGAACGCCGCGTGCGAGAGGTGCTGCTGTTTGGCCAACGTGAGCCGTTCGGGCAGCGTGTGGAGCATCTTGCCGAGCTTGAGCGCCCGCAGCACCTGCTTGAGCTCGGGTGAGACTGGGTCGATCATCGTTGTGGCGCTCATCGGGTCGTCGCCTCCCCTCCGCCGTCGATCACTTTCATCCAGTACGGCTTGACCCGCCGGAACTCGCGCGGATCGCGGGCGAAGCGGGCTTGGGTGGCCGCTCGTGCGGCCGCCGGCGCCGGGGTGGGGGTGTTCTCGGTGGCGTGCTCCAGCATCGAGGCGATCTTGGTGACGGAGATGACGTCGATGTCCAGGGCTTTCCCGCACGCGGTGTCGGCTGGTCCGGAGCCATAGCGTTTGGCCAGCCCGAGCAGCCGGTAGACCTGCCGCATCCGGGTCCAGGGCAGCTTGTCGTCGAGCAGTCGTTCCGCGTAGATGCCGACGTTCTCGCCGTGCGCGGCGGCGGCGCGGGTCAGCCGCTGCAGGTCACGCAGCGCGTAGGCGGTCTTCTCGGCGGGCAGGTCTTCGGGGTCGGTGCAGCGGCCACCGGGGCGCTGCCGGGGATGGGTCTTGATCAGCTGGCCGCGGTGGAACAGCTTGACCAGTTCCGCGTCCGCGCGGGCTTGGACCTGCTGGCCGATGTAGGCCTTCGGGGCCGAGTACAGCGCCTTGCCAACCTGAACGTGGTAGTCGCGGTGCACTTTGACCTCGACATAGATCGGCACCTCATACGGCGTCTCGGGGGCGGGCAGCAGCGCGGTGGCCTCGTGCTCGGCGAACACCTCCGCCGGGCGGGCGTGGATCGTGCCATGGATCCGCAGCCCGGCCTTGTCCCGGCACCAGGTCTCGGCGCGGGCCTGGGCGTCGGCCAGGTCCACAAAGGTCTCGCCAGCGAAGAAGTTGCCGCGTACGTACTGCACAGTCCTCTCGACCCGAGGTTTGTCCTGGGGTGAGCGGACCCTGGCCGCGTCCGTGACGAAGCCCCTGGCCTGCGCGTACTCCAGCCAGCCCACGGTGAACTGCGGATTGACCGCGTCCGCCTTGGCCACCATCGCCGACGCGTTATCCGGGATCAGCACCCGGAACACTCCATCGAAGTGCCGCCACGCCGCCTCGCACCCGGCCACGACGGCCTCCAGCGTCTGCGCAAAGGTCAGCCACACGAACATGTGCCGCGAGAACACCGCCGTGAAGATCAACGCGTGCACCACGCGGCGCCGCCCCGCCGACGGGTCATACAGCAGCCCCATCTTGGCGAAGTCGATCTGGCACTCCACGCCCGGCGTGCCATCGGCCACCCGCACCGTGTCTCCAGCGCCACGGCCCCGGTAGCCGGTGCGCTCCACGCAGAAACGGTGCAGCGTCCGATGCGGCACCACCACCCCCTGGCGGGCCAGCAACTCCCCGATCTTGACCACCGTCAGGTCCTTGCCGACCCACTCCACGATCTGCTCACGCTCGGTCTCCAGGCTCTCCCACGCCGAGCCACGACCAGCCGGGCGATCCGGGCGCACCCCGGCCACCACCTGCCCGATCAGCTCGTCGGTCAGCTGATCCTCGCCGCCGTCACGATCCAGCCCCGCCGCCACCGCCGCATCGGTGTAGCGGCGGACCGTCTTACGGTCCACCCCGGCCTGCTCAGCCACCCTCCGCAGACCCTTACCCGCCATCCAGGCCCGCAACATCTCCCGAACTTCGATCACAGCAACCTCCCGGTACGCCATCCCACAGGACCTCCAAGTCGATCAACTTGGATCGATCCCATGTGGACAATCGAGAACCGTCCCGGCACGACACGCCAGGTGGTCCCATTAGTGGCAACCAAGTGGTCCCATGACCATGGCAAAACACCCGCTTCAGTGGTCCCTAGTTCGTGGCAGCTGACATTCCGGGTCGAGCGCGACGTGCGGGAGGCCCGGCACGAACCCGATCAATACCCCGCCTAGCACCAAGATCGGGTACGGAATCGACATAAGGCGGGCCAACGCCGCCAGCACCGCAACCGATACCAGCAGCCCGCCGATGAGGACTTCGGCGCCGCCCATGGCAGCGCCAACGCGGCGCCCTTCGCAGACATTCCGCCGCAACGAAAGTTGCAAACGCCGCCCGCGTCCCCGCATCGGCCGCGACAAGGTCGACGTCCTCGACTCCGGCGCCGACGACTATCTCACCAGACCGCTCGGCCTCGACGAACTCCTCGCCCGCATCCGCGCGGTCTCCCACCGCACCACCCCGAACAATGCCGCCACCGTCCCCCTTGGCAACGACATCGTCGACCTCGCCACCCGAACAGCCGCCTGGAAGGCCGGATCAGGCTGCCCTGCGGAGGGCAGTGGGCCGAATTGGCAGGCGCTGCGGCCGGAGAGAGTCCGTGCCGGCCTCCCCAGTCCCGTCATCGCCACTCCACCCAAGAGGGTCGGACAACATGTGACCAGCTAAAACTTCCGACGATCGCCGCGTTGGCCGTCCCAGAGCCTTGTTCGGCGCAGCACCGGTAGCGCCCGTGCCTAGCCCTGGGAACCTCCCTGGCCCCGCAGCTAGACCGGTGCTGGCGAGGAATCCGTCGATGAGGCCTGACGCATACTGCATGCGTTTGAGTCGGGTGCGGCCAGTGTGGCCAGGTTGGTGATGGTGCCGGCAGCGAGGTTGGCGAGGCTGCGTTTGAGGTGTGACCACACGGACTCGACCCTGCTGATCCATTTACCCGAAGCATGCCGAGCACTGACCAGCTTCCGAACCTTGCGTTCCTCGACCACATCTCGCGGCGCTCGCGCCACCAACGACCTCGGCAGAACCCACCACCCCCGATCACAACACCGAGATCGATGATCTCGGTACGTGATCATTAAGGGACGCAGCACTAATTAAATTTAGCAGGATTGCAACAGCTGGGAGTGCAGGCAGGAGCCTGCCGCGTTGAGAAGCTTGAGGGTGCGCGGGGAATGCCAGCGAACGACATCGTGGGCCTCCGGGCCGGCGATGCGCGGGGTGGGGCGGGCAACCCCCCGACGGTCACCCGCGCCCCTTTCCCCGACTCCCGGCGATGTCCCCGAAACCTCACCGGACACATACGCCCCTGGTCGCGAAATCAACGACGCATGTACAAACAGCGTGGCGAGCTGCCGGCCGGTCGCGCAACCGGCGGAAGAAAACTCTGCGTTTCGCTGAACCACGCCACCAACGAAACCGCGCAGAAACTTACTCTTTTCCTCCGGGAACCAAAGCGAACGAAGGCACTCTGCTGCCCCAGAAACTGTCCAGCACAACACTCGAGCAACACCGCGGCATTCCTCGCATGCAGCGCAGCGTGGCGGAGTTTCCAGGTGTTCAGCACCGCCAGGTCCCCGGCCGGCGCCTGGCGTACGGCGCTTCGGGAGAACCAGGCCACTACAGGTTGTACGAGAGCAGCCGGCTCAGCGTCTCGTCGATGTTCATCCACCGATGTTCGTCACCGGGTGCGACCGCGTCGTAGGTGTCGTTCAAGAACTCCACAAGCTGATCAGCATTCACTTCGAAGGTGGCCTGCCCTGACGGCGAACTCAACGCGATCATGACCAACCCCGGACGGCCCAGTCGAGGGCCGATCCGCACATCGCCTTCGCCCGCCTCGGCGACCAGCCCGTCGGCCAGCAGGTCGCGGGCGATCACCCAATCCACCTGACCGTCCTTGCCCACGTTGAGCTTCATACAGATCTCGTACGGATTGCGGCTGTCGTACCCCAGTTCCACACCGACCGGCGCGATCACTCCCGCCGGGGCTACCAGATTGAAGACCGTGGTGGCGAGCACCGTGCTGTGATCGTTTGCCATCATGTCCCCATTCCCAAGCATCTTCAGCCAGATGTTCTCGTTCATCGCGCTCCCTTTTTCGGTTAATCCCCAGCCTTGGCGGCTCCAATGCTCAGCTCCGCCAGCCGGAGTCGGCGACTCCGTGCCCACCGACGATGCCAGAGCGAGGATCACGGACACTGCCGATTTCTGGTTCAAAGCCACGATTGGACTACGCAAGACCGCGGAGTCCCGCCAGACGAACCTGAAGCCCCCGCTCTACTGCTCACACCCCGGAAATGCCGCAGAACTCGTCAACTACGTGACTGCACCAAGCCAGCCACTAGCTAGAGCGCACCATGGACCTCGACGCCGTCGTGGAAGTCCAGGTCACCGACCATCCATCCCCCGCCGTGGCGGGCAGACGGCCGCTGGAAGCGGGCTCGGCTGCGTCCCGGGTACATGCGCACGCGCAGGGAACCGACGCACCGGTCGGTGACCTCCCCGACCGACGGGACGGCGCTGCGTGGAGGTGGCGAGGCGGCCATCATCCGGCGGGCAGCGGTGCCAGCCGCGCCGAGGCGGCGTCAAGCGTAGCCATCAGGGCCCCCGCACGGCGCCGACAATGTTTCGGTCTACACGACGTTGTTCGTGACACTGGACGCGCAGCGGATCGCGCGGTCGGTGGCGGTGTTCCTGGTGATGGTCGCGGTGTGGTGTGTCGCAGCCTGGTTGCTCGGGAGCAACAAGAAAGTGGTGTCGGCGCTGACGCATCTGGGCAAATGGCTGGTGCCCTCGGTCTTCATCGCGATAGGCGCAGCGATCTTGATCAAGACCGGGGTGCTGGTGCAACTCGTCGAGTTGTTGTGAGCAGACCAGTCGGTCAGCCCGCGATGATGAGGTAGAGACCGTAGAGGACAAGCACGACGCAGGCCGCAAAGCACAATGCCGCAGTCACGGTGGGTCCAAGCGACCACGTGTGTCGCTCGAACGCGGCCGTGCGCTTCCCTACGGCCACGATGCCCAGGCTGAACAGCACCACGACGACGACGGCAACGGCCAGCGAGACCACGAAGACGCTGCCAAGTCCGCCCCAACTGATGTGCATCGCTGCTCCGGCCCCTCTCAGCCCACGGGAACTTCGTTGACGTTCTTCGCATTGATCGGATTTCGTCGCGACACCCAAAAGGCGCCTGCCGCCAGCGCGAGGGCGACCACCGCGACGAGCACCGTGCCGCCGACGCCTCGCGAGGCGACCCCGCCGGCCACTGCACCGATCGCGGCCGCGGCGGGCAAGGTCAGGATCCACGCAACCACCATCTGCCCGGCCACCCCCCAATGCACCTCGGCCAGTTTCTTGCCGATGCCCGCTCCGACGACGCTGCCCGAGGCGACGTGCGTGGTGGACAGCGGGAAACCCACATGCGAACTGGAAAGGATCACTGCGGCGGTGCTGGCCTCCGCCGCAAAACCCTGCGGCGACTCGATCTCGGTGATGCGCTTGCCCACGGTGTGGATGATTCGCCACCCACCGAAGTAGGTACCCACCCCTATGGACAGCCCGGCGATGAGAATCACCCACACCGGCGGACGCGAACCCACGGGCAGCGCGCCGGCCGTGATCAACGTCAGCGTGATCACGCCCATCGTTTTCTGCGCGTCGTTCGTGCCGTGCGCCAGCGATACCAGCGAGGCAGAGGCCACCTGACCGGCCCGGAACCCGCCCACACGCACCGATCGGTAGGTGCGGCGGGTCAGGACATAGGCGAGGTAGGTGGCGATCATGGCCACCATGCCCGCGATCACCGGGGACGCCAGCGCAGGCACCATCACTTTCTCGACGACCGTGGCGAAGTGCACCGCGCTGGAACCGGCCGCCACCCACGTAGCACCGATGAGCCCTCCGATCAGCGCGTGCGAGGAACTCGATGGCAGCCCGACCAACCAGGTGGCCAGGTTCCAGAGGATCGCGCCCACCAATCCCCCGAAGACGACCGACGGACCGATCCGGGCCTCGTTGACGATTCCGCCGGAAATCGTCTGGGCCACCTGAACCGACAGAAAAGCACCCACGAGGTTGAGCACGGCCGAAATCCCGACCGCGACCTTCGGCCGGAGGGCGCGGGTGGCGATCGAAGTCGCCATCGCGTTCGCGGTGTCGTGGAATCCGTTGGTGAAATCGAACACCATGGCGGTGACGATGACCAGGAGCACCAACGAGATGTCCATGTCCACATGCTGTACGGGCGCAGACCGGGATGTCGAGGGCAGAAAGTTGTTGGTGGAGCCCGATTTCCGCGCCACACTCACACATCCGTAGCACTGCGGGATCGACATCGTCCGGCCGGGGCCTTCGCGTGGAAGCACCACCGGAGCATCGTTCGCCGGTACCCGACTACCGATGCCACCCGGCACCCCGCAAAAGCGCCCCCGCACCCGACCGGCGAACCGGACGGATGCGGGGACGGTCGCTTGGACCCGGCCAAATGAGCCGTGACCGGGCGACCGGAACGCTACTCGGCGGCCGGGCGCGAGTCCAGCGTGTAAACCGGGCGGCTCCGCGGAGCCCAGCAGCCGAGTCCACCCGGCTCGACGATACGCAGCAGCGCGTAGACCACACCGAGCACGACCAGGACGTCACCGGCCGCGCCGAGCGGACCGGTCAGCCATTCCGGGGCGTCAGCGGTACCAGGTACGCGACGAACATGAACCACGCGGCGGGACCGATTGTGCTTAGCTCCGCGGTGAGCTGGTTGCTCACTGGTGCGACGGCCTCTCGCCCGGCAAGACCCCTGCACCAACTCGGTGGCTATCACGGCGGCCCGATCGACGTTGTCATGGCCGAGCGCGACGGCGACCGCTTCGCGGATCACCTCGAAGATGTTCAATGGCCTTTACCACCGGCAGCGATGGGAGCAGGCGAAGCCGATCGCCGTCGCCGAGGACCCCGACTCGCTCGCCGAGCGCGTACCGGGCAAGGGCACGCCCATGGTCCCCGTGCAGGGGCACCGCACAGTAGCCCCGCGGGCAGATCCGCGACACCGCGCTCGGCCTCATACAACGCAACAGACCCGGTGACCAGCACGAACGCAAATCATCCACACCGTTATCCACAACCTTGGGGAGGTGAACGTGCTAGGTCTCGACTACGCCGTCGGAGCTCCCAAGGCTGCCGCGGTAAAGGTAGCCAGGTTCGACTTCGTGGTGCGCTACGTCGGCACCCCTGGTCGACGGAAGAACAACACCGCCACCGAGTTCCACCACATGACTACCGACGGCGCCGATGTGGCGTTGGTGTTCGAGAACCGCACCGGTGACCCGCTCGCCGGCCGCGCCGCGAGGGGGCAACGCCCGCGCCGCACTGGAGGACGCGCGCTCGTTCGGCTGCCCGACGACCGGCCCATCCAGATGGCCGTGGAACAGAACATCACCACCGAGAGCCAGATGCGCACCGTCGTCGCGTGTCCGCTTTCGGGTGCGCCGCGGCGATGGCAGCGTCTGGCACACCCAGTGGGCGCCGAACGCAGTCGTGAGCCTGCGCGCGGACGCACCTGCCCGGCCGACCTGACCACCGGCCGGCGACCTCGGGATCGAGAGCGCCGAGCTCATCGGCCTACGTCGGGCGGATCGCGTCGCCATCGGGAACCTCTGCGGAGCGCGACCTCACCCGGACAAAGACCACCCCCACGCACCCGCATCCTCGCCCGAGCCTGGGTACGCCTCATGTGGCGCTGCTGGCGCAACGGCACACGCTACGATCCCGCCCTGCACGGCGGCGGCCTGCAGACCAGCGAACCCGCCGCCGCCTGACTTCGATCTTGAGGTTGACGCAGGGGGCGTCATTGCGCGAGGTCGTCGAGTTCGGCGAGGGCGTGTGGCAGGGCGTAGTGGAGCTTTTCGATGTCGGGCAGTGCGCTTCGGTTGGCAAGGAGCCCGATGTGGACGTTGTCGCGGTAGGGACAGGCGGCGATGGACAGGGCGTGCCCGGCGGGCAACGGCACCAGGGGGTAGAGCTGGTGCAGGCGGGCGCCGTCCAGGGAGACCTCCATGTCGGGCAGGGGCACGTTGGTGATCACGGTGTCAAATAGCAGGTGGGTGGCGTGTGCGGCGATCGGAGTGAGGACCTGGTGCAGCAGCGGTGGCAGTTGGGAGGCCAGCACGGGCAGTGCACCGGCGCCGCGGGTGGGCCCCTTGGGCTTGTTGCGGCGCATGGAGCTTTGGATCAGTGCGAGCCTGGCCGCCGGGTCGGGCTCGTGGACGGGTAGGTCGCAGAGGTAGGCGGAGAGCTGGTTGTTGCCCGAGTCGTTGGTCTGGCGGTGTTGGGCGGGAATGAGCGCGCGCAGGTCGAGCTCGTAGACCGGGTGTCCCCGGGCGGCCAGCTACTGCCGCAGCGCTCCGGTGACAATGGTGAGCACGATATCGTTCGTGGTGCCGCCGTAGCGACGCTTGATGCGGCGAAGATCCGCTCGGGGCAGGGTGAGCATGTCGACGCGCTTGGCAGCGGTGTGCGGCGCCGCCAAGGGTGAGCGGTGGGCCAGCCGAAGGCGGCCGAGCACGGACGTGGCGATCTCGACCGTCTCAGGCCGACGCAACACCTGCAGGAAGTCGCTTGCGGCAGAGAGAGTCTCGTCGAACACCTGGCGCGCTTTCCCCGGTTCGCTCAGCCGGAGCAGCGCGTGGTGGAGCTTGACGAACACAGCAAAGCGACCGCCCTCGAGGCCCGTGATCACGTGGACTTCCCACAGCGGTCGGGAAACATCCAGCGGAGAGCTCATGAGTTCGGAGACCAGCGTTTCCAACTCGGGCTCCCCGCCCGGGTAGGGCAGGTGGTGCGCGGATACGTGGTTTTCCGCGTCGAAGCCGGGCTGGGGTTCCCAGTGGGCGTGGCCGGGTACCAGCCACGATTTGTTGACGCGCAGCCGCAGGCAGGGTTGACGTGAGGCCCGGTCGGCGATCAGCTCTACCAGCCGTGCCCCATCGACCGGCCGACCAGGTCCGAAGACCGCGACGGCACCGAGATGCATAGGCGTGAGCTCCCGCTCCAGGCACAGGAACACCATGTCCAACGCGCTGATAGCCTGCCTCGCCATTGCCTACCCCACCAGTGATCGTTCTGCCGTCGCGACCTGTCGAACAGTGCTCGTTGCTGCTCCGAGCTCGCTCTCGGAAGACACTTTCGTGGGAGTCCGCACATGATCCTGGGATCGTCACTCAGATGGGTGTGTCGGTAAATGGTCGCGAGCAACCTCGTTGTGAAACTCCCATGTTGGCCGACAGAGGCTCATTCCCCTCTTTGCACCCGAACGCGAAGTCTGAAGCGGGACGCACCAGTGGTTCCCGTAGTGGTCGCTCGCAGGGCGCGTCGGAGAGGGCCGGGCGGCTGCTGTCGCCGCTGGCGAGTCGTCCACCGTTCTCGGCGCTCCGACGTCTTGCCTGCTGGAAGTTGTCCCGAGTCGGGCCCGAGGACGGCTGCGGTGAGGGGAACTTGGCGCTCATGCATGGAGGTTCACCATTGTTGGAGCAGGAGGCTGATGGCGGTGGCGGCGGTCGCCATGCCCGCGGCGATCATCCAGCCGTGCGGGAGTAGCGGGCTGGACCCGAAGAATTGGCTCAGGCCGGGTGTCTGGACGACGGCGGCCAGGGCCACGAACGAGACAAACGCACACCCCACGACCAGTGGTGTCCGTCCGCGCACGACCAGGGTCTGTCCGAGCTGGGCGGCGACCAGCGCCACGAGCGCGACCGTGTTGGCCTGGCGCAGGGTTCCGGTCGCCCTGCCCAAGATCCACGCACAGATCGCGGCCCCGGCGGTCACCGCGGCACGCCGGTAGATGTCGTGGGTCAACGCCGCGCCCAGGGAGGCTTCGGGGCCTTCGGCCAGCAGCATATCGGCGGTGATCGTCGGCGGTGGCCTTACCGCGATCGCCATCGCCGGGAGGATGTCGGTGAGCAGGTTGACCAGCAGCAGCTGCCGGGCGTTGAGGCTGCCCCCGCCGTTGATCAGACCGGTGACGACGGTAAAGCCGATCTCGCCGAGGTTTCCGCCGAGCAGGATGGCCAGCGAGTCGCGCACCGATGCCCACATGGCGCGGCCTTCCACGATGGCGTCGACGATGGTCTCGATGCGGTCGTCGGTGACCACGAGGTCGGCGGCCTCACGCGCCGCAGGAGTTGCGCGCTCCCCCAGCGCGATGCCGATGTCGGCCAACCGGATCGCCGGGGCGTCGTTGGCGCCGTCCCCGGTCACCGCGACCACACGGTCGTTGCGCTGCAGGGCCTCGACGATGCGCGCCTTCTGTGCCGGGCTGACCCTCGCGAACACCGCGACGGTGGTCACTTCCGCCGCTAGTTGCTCGTCGTCGAGGGTGTCCAGTTCGGTGCCGGTCATGACGCGGCGTTCGTTGAGCGCGTTGAGTTCGGCGGCGATCGCCTCGGCGGTGCTGGGGTGATCGCCGGTGACCATCACGACCTCGACACCCGCCTGCTGGAGCTGTGCGACGGCGGCGGCCGCGGTGGGCCGTACCGGGTCGGCCAGCACGACGAATCCGATCAGCCGCAGATCCCGGATCCGGGACTCGTCGAGATCACTGCGATCCGAGGCGGCCCGCTCGGCGACAGCCAGCACCCGGTAGCCCTGCCGGGCGAGGTTTTCGGCAACGCGCTCGACGTCTCGACCAGCGGTACCCTCCAGCGGCACGTCGCCATCTGGTCTGCGCCACCGGGTGCACTGGGCCAGCACGATCTCCGGGGCACCTTTCACACTCAGCAGATTGCCGTCGCTGAAGGTGCCGAGCACCGCGTGGTAGCCGCGGGAGGGCTCGAAGGGCGTCTCGTCGATCGGCACCCAGCCCTGCTTGCCTTCGGCCGGGTACGCTCCCGCGCCGCGCGCGCCATCGACGACCGCGCGATCGGTGGGATGCGGGAGCAGTTCTCCGTTGTCCACCAACGGACTTGCCCGCAAGGCACCCGCGAGCACTCGGCGTTGCACTGTGGATATATCTTCGAGCCACCGGCTCGACGCGCCGTCGGATACCCGCCGTAGCGCGATCCGCCCTTCGGTGAGGGTGCCGGTCTTATCGAAGCACAACACCTGCGCCCGGCCCAGAGCCTCGATCGTCGCGGAGTTACGCACCAACGCCCCGCGTTTCGACAACCGCCGGGCAGCCGCGAGCTCGGCGACGGTGGCAACGAACGGCAATCCCTCGGGAACGGCCGCCACCGCCAGGCTCACCGACCGCCCCAGCGATGTCCCCAACCGACGCCCCCGCAGCATGTCCGTGACCAGCAGAACCCCACCTGCTCCCAGGCAGACCGGCACCGTCACCTTCGCCAGCGTCTGCAGGCGAGCCGCGACACCATCTGCACCTCGTCGGACCTCAGGCCCGATCACGCTGCCGGCCTCGGTGTTCGCACCGATCGCGACCACGACACCCACGGCTCGCCCGGCGGCGACCGCGGTGCCCCGGTAGATCATGCAGGTCCGGTCCGCGACCGGCACCGCCGGAGTCGCCGTCACTGTCTTGGTGACCAGCATCGACTCGCCGGTCAGGCTCGACTCATCGAGCTCCAGCCCGTCCGCCTCCAGGAGTCGGCAGTCGGCCGGAACAGCATCCCCGGCCACCAACTCCACCACATCACCGAGCACGAGCTGGTCAGCGGGCAACTGCGTCACGTTTTCCTTGCGGCGCACCACAACCCGAACAACGCTGGCCGCCAGCAACTTGTTCAACGCACGGTCCGCGGTGATACGTTGCACTCCGCCGATCAACCCGTTCATTCCCAGCACGCCCAGGATGATCGTCGCGTCCGCGACGGCACCGATGCTCGCCGAGATCGCGGCCCCACCCGCCAAGGCAGGCGTCAACGGACTCGCCAGCTCCTCCAGCGACGCCCGCAGCACACCCATCCGGCGGAAGTCCGCTCCTTCGTCGTGATCCGGGAAACGCTGGTGCGCCGCATCATCGGTCAGGCCCTCTGGTGAACTGTCGAGCAATTCCAGCACCGTGCCGGGCGCCATCGCATGCCAGGCAGTGCGCGGCACGGCGCGCGGAACCGGGCGCCACGCAGCCTGCATCCCCCACCACGTTCCCGCTCCCAGCGCGATCGCCGCGCACACGGCCACCGGAATTCCAGCACGGGCCTGACTCCCGATAGCGGGCCCGAAAGCGGCTAGCGCCGCCCCGCCGACCGAACCGATCAACGACAGCTGCGCGCTGCGCCTGCTGACATGACGCGCGGTCGACACGTTGCGCAACAACGCACACGGCTCCCCCAGGCTCGCGCCCGCGATCAGGTGCGCACCCCACGGAACCTCACCATCACGGGTCACACCGAAACCGACATCCGCAGCCGCCAGCGCCGCCCGCGCCTGCGAGGACACCACAGCGACGACACGGCCCTCCCGCTGCATCTCCCGCACAGCCGAAGCCAGCCGCACCCCACCCGCAACCACGCGATCAACACCGAGCCGCGCCGCCAACCGGCCCCCATCCCCAGCGACGACCACCGACCCGACCCCACGAGCTGCCGCGACCAACTCCTCGGCGAGAGGATCCAATTCCTCGGCGGCAAGGACCCACGCAACGCTGCGCGAATCGTGGCGGAGCGCGAACACCTCAATGCCGGGCCCCGCCGCGCCACGCACATCAGAAGGCAACCGCGACCGAGCCACCGAAGACAGCGACCAACCCTCACGCCGCGTTCCATCCGCCTTGGTCACACCGACCAAGTGGTGCGCCCGTTCCCACAGCTCAACGACCGCGTGATCGCTCTGCGCGGGAATCACGTCATGCACCAGCCGAACACCAGTGCGCACAACGCCGGCGTCGATCACCACCGTGTCGACCCGGTCCAACCGCCGCAACACCCGGGGTTCGAACACCAGCGTCGTCCGCTCGGACAACCCGTACCCCAGCTGCGCCGCGAACGCGCCCCGCCCCACCTGCGCCGCGCGCGGCGCGCCCGCGACCAACATCGCTTGCGCACGCTGAAAGCTCCGCGTCACACCGAGCATGCCCGCGAACGCCGCCGGCCCAGCGAGAGCCGAACCGTTCGCGGCGCGCTCGACCGGGCCATCGGGCAACGGCACAGGGCGCCGCCGAACCGCCACCGGCGCACTGCGGTGACTGGCAGGATGCGTCCCCGTTCCGGCTTCCCACCGGGCCCAGCTCCGCTGCGCCGCCTGCGTCTCCCGCAACAGGCAGAACCGGTACCCCGATTCCGCCAGCAAACTCGCCGGACGCTGCGCGAGCGTGTTCGCCATCGCACTGCTGAGCCCGAACAGCAGGTCAGTGGCGGTCTTCCCGATCCGCGTTTCCAGCGGCCCTCGGACCCGGGAGACCGACTCACCGGTCGACACCAGTGCCGGAACAGACGGCGGCAGCGCGGGCAGCGGCAGCAGCCGGGCCCCCATCGCGATCGCAGCGCCAGTCAAGTTCGCCCCCAGCATCGTCGCCTCGGCAATCACCTTCGCCGGATTGTCCGGGTGGCTCGCGCTGACCGCGGCGAACGGTTCCTCGTCCAAGCCGGTGTCCGCCTCGGCATCCTCCACCGCACCCACCAGCCCGGCGATCCCCACCAGGTCCGGATCGTGCCCGATGACCACCCGCCCCACCACAGCGTTGATCTCGACCCAGGCAACACCCGGCACCTTCTCCAACCGCCGGATGATCTGCTCGCCAGCATCCTCAGATCCCGGCTCGTGAACACCGCGCACCTCGACGTGCGCACGCCCCTCCGACGACCAAGCCCGCCGACGCCCCAAGCCCACGATGCTCTGCGCGGCAGCCGCCACCGGCGCCACGATCTGCGAGGCCAACGCACCCAACGTACGCAACATCGAACACGCTCAGCCGTTCAATCCCGTGCGAGCCGAATCCGCTGACCTGTTCAGACCGGACTCCGGCGATCGTGTACTGACGGCCCGCTGTGCCACCAGCATCCCCACAGCAGTCGCCGCGGCAACCGGCCACTCGATCACCGACAGCGGCAACAACACTCCCAGACCGCCGCAGAAAACCATGGATTCTCGCCACGGCAAGCCATCTCGTACCGAACGGGCCGCACCGGCCACGTCCCCCCAACCACGCGGCAGGCTGGCCGTCGCAGCTCGCGAGCGCTGCTCCGGCCACGCACCAGCGCCCGACGTTGCGTTCGGCGCCGCTGTAGCCACGACCCGCCTCCCAGACACACAAGCACGTTGCCGAATTACCAGCGTAAGACAGGTCAACGCCGGGCGAACCCCGAAACAGCCCTGCGCCGGGGCGCCGTCGTCGCTACCGTGAGCGCCGTGCTGTCGCTGGCGGGACTCATCGTCATCGCCTTGTCGCCCGGGCTGGGCAACTTCGCGACGTCGATCGCCCTCGGCCTGCTCGGCGTCGACGCGCAACTGCGGCTGAAAGTCGCCTGTGTGTTCGGGTCCTTCGAGACAGCAATGCCGCTGCTGGGCCTCACGCTGGGTCAACAGGCCGCGATGCGCTTCGGCGAGGTCACGACAATGGCCGGCGCGATCCTGCTGGGCCTCACCGGGCTCTACACCGTCATATCGGCGACGCGTTCACGATCCAACCCGGGAAGAACCGACATCCACACCTGGCGGCTGCCGCAGCTTTGTGCCGTCGGCGCCGCCCTCAGCATCGATAACCTGATCATCGGCTTCACCCTGGGCACGTATCACACCGCGATCGTCCTGGCCGCCATCATCATCGGAACCGCGAGTGTGGCCCTGTCGCTGCTCGGCCTGGAACTGGGTGCCCATCTGGGCGCCCGCTTCGGTGAACGCCTCAGCAAGCACAGCGAACTCTGTGCCGGAGCCGTCCTCCTCGCAATCAGCGCGGCAACCGGCCTAGGGATGATCTGAGCACCCGGTCAGTCACGCAAGAGGCCCAAGGCGACGAGAATGACGGACGTGAGCCCACTGCGCAGGGACCGCGGCACCCGGCCGATCAACGAATGAAACCGCCTGGCCACGCTCGAGCCATTTCGGCGGGCGTCGCACCTGCCGGGCCGTCTACTCTCGTTGGTGTGCCACGGCAATCGGAGTACTACCACGACCCGAACGCCCCCGTGGCCAACTCACTGGCTCCCACCTCGTTCGCGGTCGCACGCGACCTCCACCGCCGGGTCTTGCTGGTACAGCGCATCGATACCCGCAACTGGGAACTGCCGGGCGGGAAGGTCAACGTCGGGGAGTCCGCGCTGGATGCCGTGGTACGCGAGGTGGAGGAGGAAGCCGGCGTCCTCGTCACCGTGACCGGCCTCGCCGGCGTCTATACCGACCCGGGGCACGTCATGGTGTACTCCAGCGGTGAGGTGCGCCAGCAGTTCGCTGTGTGCTTCCACGCCACACCGCTGCGCGGTGAACCACGCCCGGACCACAAAGAAACGATCAACGCCGCGTGGACGGAAACCGATGCCCTAGACGATCTCCCGATCCACCCGAGCATGAGACTGCGCCTGATGCACGCACTGGCGCAGCCCGCACAGGTACACGTGGCCTGAGAGTCCCGTCGCAGCATGCTCAGCGGCTCGATCGCGCCTGGAATCTGCAACCGGATTACGTCGACGCCGCGCTGCCGGCACGCTGTGCGACCGCGACGCCCACGCCGATCGCCGCCGCCACCGGCCATTCGATCACCGACAACACCGCCAGCGCTCCAAGACCACCGTAGAAGGCGATCATCTGGCCGGATGGGAGATAGCCCCGGACAGTCTCGGCCGCGCCAGTAAGATCGTCACGAGTTGGGATGTAATGATCCGGGCGGTGGAACTCGGCCGTGACACCGGGGAGGTTCACCGTCGTCCCCTCATCACCCGCCGGCTTCCGCTGCTTGGTAGCCATGGCCCCTCCTCACAACAGACTCCACATGGCCAGCCTTGACATCGACATCGACATCGTCCGGACCGGACCAATCGAACTGCACGATTTTACCCCTGGATACGACGAACGCGCCGCGCGTCGAGACGTGTGGGGCTCGGGGTCGTTGCCGCACTTGGTCCCTTCAAACGTTGTGTTTCCACAGCGTTTGATGTGCGGGGTGCGCCCGGCAACCCCGGTCGGCACCGGCCCCACGACAAACCCGAAAGCGGTAAAGGACTTCCGCGTCGACGCCCCGCCTGGCATGGAGCCATCGGCGGCCAAGCTGGTTGGCCAGCACGCGAGTCGCCTGTTTGGCTTCGGCTGGGACGAGATCCACAAACGACGGCTTCTGTTGTCATACCCCGTCCATCGTGGATCACCTGGACAGGGTGGGCCGCGCGGCGAGGTTCCTGCTGAGCAGGTCCTTTTCCGGCGCGGCCTCCCTCCGAACCACGCGGACTAGTTTCCCAGTACGTGGCTCTCCAGCGATCTATGCCGCGTTCGCGGCGGGGTGCCCGTGATGGATGGCCTGGTGGCAGGGATGGCAGACCACGAGGGTCTTGCGGCGCATCCTGGTCATGAGTGCCGCCCAGACGGGCTGATCTGGGCCGGGTTCCCCGAGTTGTGTGAGTTTGCGGACTTGGTGCACGAGCACCTTGGCCGCATCGCCACACAACTCACACCGCCGCTTCAGGAGCCGGGAGACCAGCTCCTTACGGGGATGAGGAACCGGCATGGGGACGCGGTCGTGTAGCTTTGCGTCCCTGTTCCGTGCAAGGGGTATCCCGCCGAACCGTGCGACCAGTGGCTGCTTGCCGTCGCGTTCGACGCGGGCTTCAAAGCAGGTGCGCAGCCCTCGCGGTGTGGAGATCTTGGCCTTGTGACGGGCCGCCATCTTGCTCACCGTGGAGTTGTGCTTTGCCGCCAGCGTCTTGAGCATCGACGTCTCGGCGACCCAGCGGAGCCGGGAGAGCCGCCAGACGTCGATGGCGAGCAGGTAGTACTGGACGATGCCCCGGTATTCGTTCCCGTAGGTCTTGACGATGTCGTAGTCGTCGAGATTCTGCATGGGACTGCGGTGCCACGGTGTGCCGTGTCGCAGGTAGGGGGCGCTCTTGGCCGTGATCACATCGAGTGGCACCCGCAGCGCGATCTGTCCGTTGGCCGTTCGACGACCACCGGTGATGCGGGTGTCGTTATGTTGGGTGATGATCTCATAGCCGAGGTATCGCGCTGCCCGGGTCCGGGCGTGCGTGATCAGTGTCTTGTCGGCGGATAGTTCCAGATTGAGTTCGTCACGCAGGAACGTCTCCAGCTGATCTTTGATTCTCTCGGCTTCGACCTTGGGTCCGGTGAAACCCAACAGGTGATCATCCGCGTAGCGCGAATAGCGCAGCCGCCGATAGCCAGAATCATGGGGATCCCCGGCCGGTAGGCGGCGAAGCTGGCCACGCAGTGTTCGGGCCTTGGCCCGATCGCCGCGTCGTCGCGCTTCCTTCAGACCGTCCTTGATTTTCTGGTAGGCAGGATTGCGAGCCCTGCGCTGCCCTTGGGTGTGTTGCGGGATAAGAACGGTCTCGACAAACTTGTCCAACTTGTCCAGGTAAATATTCGAGAGGATGGGCGAGGCGGTCCCACCCTGTGGCGCACCGCTGAGGGTGGTGTTGTATACCCAGTCCTCCAGGTATCCGGCCCGTAACATGTTGCGTATCAGCCGCAGGAACCGTCCATCATGGATCTTTTCCGCCAGGATCTTGATCATTATTTGGTGATCAAGACTTCCGTAGCAGTCGAAGATGTCTCCCTCGATGAACCAGACCGTGCCGGTCCAGGTGTTGGTGATCTGCCGCAACGCGGTGTGGCAGCCCCGGCCGGGACGGTACCCGTGCGATCGGTCGGAGAACTGTGGCTCGTAGTAGGCCTCCAGAAGCAGGCGCACCACTTCGCCAACAAGTTTGTCCGACCAGGTGGGCAGCCCAAGCGGGCGTAGCTTCCCGTTCTTTTTCGGGATGTAGGTCCGCCGTGCGGGAGAGAATCGGTAGCGTTCGTGACGCGTTGCTTCGATGATGGCGTTGATTTTCTCCAGCGACATGCCGTCCGCGGTTTCCTGGCCGACCCCGGGCGTCATCGCACCTTGGTTGGCGTAGATGCGTCCGTAGGCCAGCAGATACAGATCCTTGTTGAACAGTTGTCGATACAACTCGTTGCACGGCAGACCTTTCCTGCCGCGTTCACGGAGGACACCCAGCACCGTTTCAGCACTCTGCATTTCGCATCCTTCCCGGTCTCGATGGTGTCCGATCACCTGTGCCCCTTCGCCCTGCGGACGGCCTTCCCGTCCTCCTTGGCAGGTCGTCACTCCTGCGACTACTACGGGCACTCTGTCGCCGTAGGGCTCGCGCCCCGTAGGCGATCCCACGTTCGTCCTTGAATACGGTTCTAGCGTGACGTAGGCGACCCACTCATCTCCTTGAATGTCCTCATTGGACATCGCTTCGCCTCAGAAGGTTGCAGCAGGTGGATTGACACCCTGCCGCATGAGACGACACCGGTTTCAGGCGTTTTCTTCCGGCGGGCGTTCAGTTGCACCAACTGGAGATTGGGCTTCAGGCAATCCAGCTTTCGCCATATCACGCCGGGTCCCCCAGCGCGCCGCCCCACACGCCTGGGCACGACCGCTGGTTTTCTGGCATGCTATTTTCCCTTGCGCTCTTTCGGGCTCCGGTCAGCCATCAGACCCAGAAATCCACCTCCAATCTCTCCCTGCTGAGCAGGGCATATATCCAAGGCGCCTCGTGGCGCAGCAATCCCCTGAAACTGTAGAGGGTTGATTTGTAGGGATGTTGTTGGTTGTGGTCAGCGCCGCGCTGCTGGGGCGGGCGGGGCCGTGGGTCCTGCCCGTGCCGCTGCGCGTTAGGGGCCGTAGAGGCTCCGGGGTCAAGGGCGGGCCGCTGGCCCGTCGCGTAGCGATCGCGAAGCGACCCTTGAGGCCGGAGGAGCGGCCCCGTAGCCTTGCGCGGCGCGGTCTGGTGTGGACAGTGGCGGCGAAGCCGCCTCGATTGGTATTTCATGCCGCCGTTCTCGGTGCCTGGGGTGCGTTCGCCTCAGTGGTTCGTGCGTGTTCGTAGGCGATGGGGCTGAGCATGCCGTTGGTGGAGTGGCGGCGGACGGTGTTGTACTCGTCGATCCACGCGGCCACCGCCGACCGAGCCTGCCTGCGGGTGGTGAAACGGCGTGTGCTGAGCAGTTCGAACTCCAGGGTGGAGTTGAACGACTCGGCCACCGCGTTGTCCAGCGCGGAGCCGGTGCGTCCCATGGACTGGGTGATATCGGCGCCGCGACACGCCGCGACGAAGATGTTACCGGTGTACTCGCCGCCCTGGTCGGAATGGAACACTACGCCCTGCACGGATCCGCCGCGGATGGCGATGGCCACGCACAGCGCCGCCCGGGCCAGCTCGGCGTCGTGGTGGGCGCCCATGGCGAACCCGACACAGCGGCGGGAATACAGATCCAGGATCGCTGCCAAATAGAGTTTTCCCTCATCGGTGGGGATTTCAGTGAGATCACCGCACCAGCGTTCGTCGGGCCGATCCGGTGGGCGGAAGTCCCGGCGCACCGCATCCGGTGCCTTCCGGGCCCTCCGGTCCGGCCTGGTCGCCGACCGGTGTCGCCGCCTGCCCCGGGCCACCAGGCCGGACTCGGCCATCAGGACCGCCACCGTGTTGGGCGAGACCCGCCAGCCCATCTCCCGCAGATCGGCGGTGATTCTCGGCGACCCGTAGGTGCCGCGATGAACCCTGAACAAATACGCGATCACCGACGCCAACGCCACCCGGCGTTTGTGCCGCAGCGAGGGATCACCACGACGCCACTTGTAGAACCACGCCTGCGACACCCCCAGAGCGCGGCAGGACACCGCGTGCGGGATACCGTGTTCCACCCTCTGAGCCGCGATCAAGACAGCGAGGCTCACCGCCCCATCGCGTCCTTGACCCAGAGGGCGGCCGAGCGCTTGAGCACATCACGCTCCATGGCCAGCTCGGCGTTCTCCTTACGCAACCGGTTCAGTTCGTCACGCTCGCTCTCGCTGAGCGCCCCGTCGCCCTTACGAGCCCGCCGGTCGAGGTTCACCCACCGACCCAGCGTGCCCTCCTTAATCCCCAACTCCCGGGCGACCCGCGCGATCGGCTTGCCCGTCTCCCGAACGATCCGGACCGCGCCTTCCCGAAACTCTCGATCGAAATGCCGCCGTTCCACGGCCATCACTCCTCATCGGCGATGCCTCTACGGTACGAGGGGAAACCCAGGATCACCCTCCCTCGAACGGTGCATAACCCCGCTGTGAAGTCTTCAATGGACCTTCACCGAACGTAGTCTCACGGCTTACTCGTTGCCGGTTCTGCTTGAGGAGACGTCGTGGCTACAAGACCCCCGAACGCGAAGTCTGAAGCGGGACGCACCAGTGGTTCCCGTGGTGATCGCTCGCAGGGCGCGTCGGGGAAGGCCAGTGGCCCGCGGACTGCCACGGTAAAGCTGCCATTTGGCATGGGGGAGTTTCGTCGTCCGGAGGTGCACATCCCGGGTCGTGAGGATGTCGCGGGCGTGGTCAACAGCGTGCGGGAGAACCTTCCCTCACCCTTGCAGTTGGCGTATTACGGCGGCCTGGGAGCGCTGGCGGCATTGTCGGTGATCGAGTGGCCGGTGGCGGCTGCGATCGGTGTCGGTACGGTGGTCGCGCAGCGGGCCGGTGAGGGAACCTCGGGTTCAGCACCGGCGAGGTCCGGGGCTCGCTCGGACCGCACCAGCGCGTGACCGCGCTCGGTGGGTTGAGAGCTCTGGCGTCGCAGCTCGCGGCGCCGGCGGTGACCGTCGCGCGCGGTGTCTTGGGTGGCGGCGATAGTCGGCGGGCGTGGGCCGCGGACGGGCGCGCGCATATCGAGGTGCGCGGCGTGCACGAGCCGGGGACCGAATCGGCGGCCGAGCAGATCACCGATCGGCTGAAAGAACTTCCCGGTGTGCGGTGGGCCGAGGTCAACGCGGCGCTGGGCCGGGTGATCATCGGGCACGATCCGGAGTCGATCGAGCTTCCTGAACTGGTCAGCGCGGTGGAAGAAGCCGAGCAGGCCAGCGGCATGGGCGAGCGTCCTCGCCGCGAGGCCGGCGCGGTGCGCCCAGGCGATGTCGCCAGGGTGTTCGGCAACACGGTGGTGATGGGGGCGAACCTGGCGGGCTTGGGTTATGCCGTGGCCGCCCGCTGGCTGCCGGTACCCGCCGTGCCGCCGTCGATTCCGGCGTTGATCTCCACCGCCGATGCCGTGCAAGGCATCCGTGGCGCCGTTCAGGCGCGAGTGGGCTGGGCGGCCACGGATTTGTTGTTCGGTCTCGGGGGCGCTGCGGCGAACACCCTGGCCCAGCGGCCGACGACCTTGTTGTCTGATGCCGCGCATCGGTTCTGCCTGGTGCGGGAGTCCCAGGCGGTGCAGCGAAGCTGGGCGCGGCGGGAAGGCGAGTTCGGGGACCGGCCCGAGTACCACCGGTGTGAGCCCGTCGAGGTCGGCGCCCGCCCGGCACCGCTGCCCAATGGACCGATCGAGCGCGTAGCGAACACATCGGCGGTAGCCGGGCCCGCGGCCTTCCTCGGAACCCTGGCGGTAACACGAAACCTGCAGCGCGCACAGGGCTTTCTGGTGGCGGGTGTGCCACGAGCGGCCGGGCTGGGCCGCGATGCGTTCGCGGCCCAGCTCGGGGTCGCGGTCTCCGAGCGCCATGCGCTGGTGGTCGATCCACGAATCCTGCGGAGGCTGGACCGGATCGACACCGTCGTGATCGACGCGGCCGCCGTGCAGACCGGAACGCAGCGTGTGCGCGACGTGATTCCGCTCAACGGCGAGGTCGACATCGCGAGACTGTGGGAGCGGGCCCACGCCCTGGTCAGAGTGGTGGTGCACGCGGACGCGAAACGTGACGGCTGGGCGCTGTCGCAACTGGGCGACGCAGATCTGTCGCACGTGGAGCGGGAAGGCACGTTCCGGCAGGCGGCCGGTCCGGGGGTGCACACCTGCACACTCGACCGCGACGGGCACCAGGTTGCCCTCGTCGAAGTCGAGGAGGAATCGGCGCCCCTGACCGACGAGCTACTCGCCGCGGCCCGCGAGGTGGGCTCGGTTGTGTTCGCCGGAACAGACACGCGGTTTGCGGGGCAATTCGATGCCGATCGCATCACACCCGCCGGCGCAGGCCTCGCGACGCTCGTGCGGGAGTTGCAGGCCGATGGCCACGGCGTCGCCGTGGTCTCGACGCGTAGTCGTGCGGGCCTGGCCGCCGCCGATCTCGGAATCGGCGTCGCCGGCCACGGTCCGCCCCCGTGGGGCGCGCACCTGATCACCGGGCCCGGCCTGGGCGAGGCGTGCGCGCTGCTGCGGTTGATCCCCACCGCGCGCACCGTCAGCCGCCGCAGTGCCCAGCTCGCCGTCATCGGCTCCGCCAGCGGCGCCCTGCTGGCCGCACTCGGACCTGCCGCGGGAAGCCAAGCCCGCGCGGCCGTGCCCGTGTCCACCTGTGCGCTGCTGGCCCTCGGCGCCGGAACATATTGGGGTATGCAAGCGGGTCGACGCCCGGTACCGTCCGACACCGCCCGCACGCCCTGGCACACCATGTCTCCGTCCACGGTGCTGGAACTGCTCGGCAGCTCGCCGAACGGTCTGACCGACGCTGATGCGCAGCAGCGCGCACTCGGACGCCAGGACCACTCCCCGCAGGGCCGGACCAGCCTGGTACTCGCGAGCCTGGACGAGTTGGCAAGCCCGCTGACCCCCGCGTTGGCCGGAGGCGCCGCCATCTCCGCCACCATCGGAGCGACCGCCGACGCGATCATCATCAGTGGCGTGCTGGGGTTGAACGCGCTGATCGGCGGCGTGCAACGGGTCAGCGCCGACCGCGCTCTGCGCAAGCTCCTGGATGCCACGGCGATCCCGGTCGCGTTGCGCCGCAACGACAAACGCACCCGCGTGCCCGCCGACGAACTCGTAGTCGGCGACGTCATCGACCTGGTGGCAGGCGACGCCGTCCCCGCGGACTGCCGCCTGCTGGAAGCCGACGGGCTCGAGGTCGACGAATCCAGCCTGACCGGCGAATCCCAACTCGTCACCAAAACCACCGCCGCCACACCCGCGGCAGCGGTGGCCGACCGGCACTGCATGCTTTACCAGGGCACCGCGATCGCAGCCGGACGCGCCGTCGCGGTCGTCGTCGCCACCGCCGCGTCCACCGAAGCCGGCAGCGCGGCAGGCACCGACGGCGCCCCGGACCGCCCCGGAGGGGTGGCGGCGCGCTTGCGGACCCTGACCAAGGTCACCGTGCCGATCTCCATCGGAGCCGGCGGACTGCTGCTGGTCGCGGACCTCATTCGACGGCAGCCCATCGGCGCGGCCCTGGGCCGAGCGGTGAGCCTGGCCGTCGCCGCAGTCCCCGAGGGCCTGCCCTTCGTCGCCACCGTCGCCGAGCTGGCCGCAGCCCGGCGACTGTCGAAACGCGGTGCCCTGGTGCACAATTCCTCGACGATCGAAGCGCTGGGCCGAGCGGACGTGCTGTGCTTCGACAAGACCGGCACCCTCACCGAAGGACGCATCGCCCTACGCGGGATATCCGATGGGGCCACCACCCGCGACGTCGCAAATCTATCCACAGCGGAGAGAAAGATCCTCGCCGCAGCACTGCGCGCCAGCCCGCTGGCCGACAACGGTGAAATCCTGCCGCATCCCACCGACCGCGCGGTCGTCAACGGTGCCCGCGACCTCGGAGTGCAGCCCAGCGAAGGCACCTCGGGATGGCAACTCGTCGAAGAACTCCCCTTCGAACCTTCGCGGGGCTACCACATGGTGCTCGGACGGGTCGGCAGCGACCACCTGCTCAGCATCAAGGGCGCGCCGGAGGTCGTGCTCGCCCAGTGCACCCACTGGCGCCGCGACGGCGTGGAAGTGGCCTTCGACGATGCCGCGCGCCATGGTGTGGAAGAGGAATTCGACCGGTTGGCGCGCCAGGGATACCGCGTGCTGGCCGTCGCCGAACGGCCCGCCACCGGCCGCCGCGACCTCGACGACTCCCGCCTGCGCAACCTCCGGCTGACGGGCCTGATCGCCCTGGCCGACCCGGTCCGCCCCACCGCAGCCGCCTCGGTGGACCAGCTGCAGCAGGCAGGCGTGCAGATCATCATGATCACCGGCGACCACCCCAGCACCGCCGAAGCCATCGCCGCCGAACTCGGCATCCTAAACGACCACCAGGTCATGACCGGCACCGAACTCGACGCCCTCGACGACGACGAACTGGCCGCCAAGGCCGCCAACATCGCGGTTTTCGCCCGCACCACCCCCGCGCACAAGGCACGCATCGTCCAAGCACTGCAGCGCACCGACCGCGTCGTCGCCGTCACCGGCGACGGGGCCAACGACGCACCCGCGATCAGGGTCGCCGACATCGGCATCGCGCTCGGCGAACGCGCCACACCGGCCGCCCGGGAAGCCGCCGACGTCGTGGTCACCGACGACCGCATCGAAACGATCGTGGACGCCATCGTCGAAGGACGCGCCATGTGGGCGTCGGTGCGCGACTCCCTGGCCCTGCTGCTGGGCGGCAACCTCGGCGAGGTTCTCTTCACCGTCGCCACCGGCCTGCTCACCCCTGGCGGGTCGATGAACGCCCGCCAAATGCTGTTGGTCAACCTCCTCACCGACGTCATCCCGGCGATGGCGATCGCAGTGCGCCCCCCACCGGAGATCACGCCGGAAATGCTCCTGGAGGAAGGACCCGACGCCTCCCTCGGTGCCGCACTGCACCGCGACATCTACCGGCGCGGCATCATCACCGCCTCCGCCGCGTTCACCGCTTGGGTCCTCGGCCGAATCTCGGGAACCCGGCGACACGCCGACACCGTCGCCCTTGTCGCACTCGTCGGCGCACAACTCGGCCAGACCCTGGTCATCCGCGGACGCACCCCACTGGTCGTGGCCGGCGCACTCGTGTCCATGGCGGCACTGGCCGCCATCGTGCAGACGCCCGGCCTCAGCCACTTCTTCGGCTCCACACCCCTGTTGCCACACGGCTGGGCCATCGCCGTGGGCTGCACCGTCGCCGCCAGCGCAGCCGGCCTCGTTTTCCAGCCACGGCCACGCGGAAAACAGAACATGCCGTCGCAGCACGGCAAGAAAACAGAGCACGTGACCGAGCACAGCAACGCAGCCCAGAAAACAGCACCCCACGACCGCGACGGACACAGGAGCCGATCCTTGCACTTCACACGAGTTCAAGCGCAAACCACACCCAATCCGACAACCACAACGCCGGAAATGCGCTAGACCACGCGAAGTCCACCATCGCAGACCCTGACCTCTGAGCGTCGCACCCAGCGGTCGCTTGCCCCTGCCCCCGCCTTGCCATTGCGTGGGACTATGCCGATCTGATTCCGGCCGTGCACCAGGGCATTCCGGTTATTCCCATTATGCAAATGAGCGGAAGATCGCACCCGCGACACCCGACATGAGTAGTGCGTGCGACCCGACGACGGTTGAATTACTTCCGCTGTATCTACGTCTGGGAGCACTCGACGAACACGCCAGCGCGGCGGCGCTATCGAACGGCATCAGCTGGGAACCGTCAAGATCTTTTGGCCACAGTAGACATTTTGGTCGACTGCTGGTCAGCGGATTCCGCTCAACCACGCGATGTGAGCGAGCACGCCGGTGCGAACCAAGATCGTGGTACCGATGACCATGTAGAGGGCTGGGACCAGCCAGCGGCGCACGTGGTCGAGGACGCTGAGCACCCGCTTTCGAGTAGTGGCGAACCACGCAACCAGGCACCACACCCCGACGAGCGCCAGGAAGACCACGATGGTCAACACGTTCTGCGCTGCGGGGAAGACGCGGAAGGCGGCGCTGTAGACGTTGAGGTTGTCCGCACCGTTGGCCACGACGATCGAGGTGACCGGCAGCACACCCATCGTTGGCAGATCCCGCTCCCCCTTGCCTGCCCTCACAGCTCCCACCAACCCATAGATTCCCAGCGCCAGAGGCAACAGCCCGAGCAAGCCGACCCAGGACTCCGGCACGATCATCAGCCCCACAGCCGCCAGCAGACTCACCGCGATCAAGCACGTCGACCCCAGGTACTGACCGGCCAGGATCTGCCACGGACGCGGGCTACCCAACCGCGCTGACCGCAAGAACAACGCGGTCGACACGACCAAGTTGTCGATGTTGGTGGCCGCCCACATCACAACCGCAGCCAAAACCACGCCACCCAAAGCCATCACAGGAAAATAGTGACCCCGCGATACCACGACGGCCCGCTAGCAACTAACACGAACGACTGATTGCCGCGCGGCTGCAGCGCCGTGAGGATTCCTTCCCCTTGTCTACATCATTGACGCCCACTGGTTTTCCGGCACGCTGGCTCTTTTGTTGCTTCTGGCATGTTGCATACGAGGTACTCACCCACATCGTGAACGGGCTGATGAGCTGGGCCAGACCATCGAATCAGGGTCGCGCACCGGCCGGGTAGCGGTACTGGGCGCAGGGTTGTTGTCGCACGATGCCGTTGCCGCAGCACTCAGCGGACGCCCGAGCTGGCTCGCTTCACGTCAAGGCGACCGTGGGGCGGACGAGCAGGAGGGAGGTACTGCGCGTTTTCTGTTTTCTTCCCGCCCTGCCGGCCCGTCGGCGTGCTCGGAACTCGTCCAGCAGCCACCGTGTGGTTTCGTGGAATTCACGTTCCGGCCAACGCAGTCGCATGAGATCATGGGGTGATCCGCTCTCTGCTTGTGGCGGCGCTGGTCGCCACGCTCCTGCCCGCGACCGCGGAGGCCGTGCCTGCCAAGGTCGCCGATCCCGTCCGCTACGTCGACCCCTTGATCGGGTCCGCCAACGGCGGTAACACGTATCCCGGCGCGGTCCGGCCCTTCGGGATGATCTCGTGGAGCCCGACCAACACCGCCGGCGACCAGACCAACGCCGCCGGCGCCAACGGCTACTCCTACAACACCCCCCGCACGCGCGGTTTCGCGTTGACGCACGTCAACGGTGCCGGTTGCCATCCGGGCGCGGCCGGAGACGTGCCGATCATGCCCTTCGTCGGCGAGGTGACGTCGTCGCCGACTGCGGACACGACCGACGCGATCTACGCGAGCAAGTTCAGCCACGACAACGAATCCGCGCAGCCCGGCCGCTACACCGTCGCGCTTGACTCCGGGGCGCGCGCCGATCTCTCAGTCACCGCCAGGGCCGGTGTCGGCGAGTTCGGCTATCCCCGCGGGTCCGCGGCCAGCTTGCTGTTCCGGGTCTCCAACTCGCTCAACGGCAGCGAGGACGCTGATATCACGATCGACCCGGCCACCCGCACGGTCACAGGTTCCGTGCTGACCGGCGCGTTTTGCGGGCGCCGGGCCAACGGCGGCGAGAACAACCGCAAGACCTACTACCGGCTCTACTTCGTGGCTTCGTTCGACCGGAATTTCGCGAGCACCGGCACGTGGGTCAACGACCAGCTGCGCCCGGACACCACGACTGCGAGCGGCGGCGAGGGCTACCTGACCGGTGCCAACCGCGCGGGGCGCGGTTCGGGTGGCTATGTCACCTTCGACACCGCCTCCGACACGGACGTGCAAATGCGCGTCGGCATCTCCTACACGAGCCTCGACGCGGCGCGGAAGAACCTCGCGAGCGAGGTGAAACCGAACGACGACGTGGAATCCGTGGCTGCCGAGGCCAGGCGGGAGTGGAACAAACAGCTGCGATCCATCGAGGTCGCCGGTGGCACGGCCGATCAGCTCACGACGTTCCACACAGCGCTGTACCACTCCTTCCTCCAGCCGAACATCGCCAGCGACGTCGACGGCACCTACCTCGGCAGCGACAGGCAGGTGCACCGGCTCGCACCCGGCCAGCGCGCGCAGTACAGCAACTTCTCCGGCTGGGACCAGTACCGCGCGCACACCCAGCTGCTCGCGCTGCTCGAACCGGGAATCGCCGGCGATTACGCGCAGTCGCTCTACAACCTGGCGCAACAGAACGGCGGCGTCTGGGACCGCTGGATCCACATCAACGGCCCAACCCACGTCATGACCGGCGACCCGTCGGCGCCGACCCTGGCCGGTTTCTACGCACTCGGCGTCCGCAACTTCGACGTGCAAGGCGCCTTCGACTCGCTGTACCGGCAAGCCACCGTGCCCCATCCCTCCGGCCTGTCCGACGCCGGTTGCCCCGGCCAGTGCGAGGGACAGCGGCCGAACCTCGCCGAGTACCTGCGGCTCGGCTACGCGCCTCAGGACACCTGCCACTGCTGGGGCGGCGCGGCCGAGACGCTGGAGGACTCGACCGCGGACTTCGCACTCGCCGACTGGGCGCGGCGGCTCGGCCGCACCAACGAATACGCTGCGCTGATGCCACGGGCAAGCTGGTGGCGCAACACCTTCAACCCTTCGGCAACGCCGGACGGCGGCTACCAGCAGGCGCGCCGGTCGGACGGCACCTGGGTCGAGCCGTTCTCACCGACCTCCGACCTCGGGTTCGCGCAGGGCACCAGCGCCACCTACACCTGGATGGTGCAGCACGACATGTCCGGGCTCGCGGGAGCGATGGGCGGCAACGACCGTGCCGCGCAACGGCTCGACGCATTCTTCCACCGCCCAGACGGTTCGTGGGCGACCGGCCGCGACGGCTTCCGCTACGACCCGACGAACGAGCCGGGCATCCACACCCCGTGGCTGTACAACGCCCTGGGCCAGCCGTGGAAAACGCAGGAAACCGTACGAGCGATGGCATCACTCGTGTACAAGACCGGACCGGGCGGGCTGCCCGGCAACGACGACCTGGGCACGATGTCGGCCTGGTACGTCTTCGCGACCCTGGGAATGTACCCGCAAACCCCGAGCCGAGCCGAGATGCTGCTATCGAGCCCAATGTTCCCGAAAGCCTGGATCAAGCGGAACGGCGGCCCAACGATCACCGTCACCGCTCCACAGGCATCCCCGACCAACTTCTACGTGCAAAGTGTGCAAGTCGACGGCCACGACCACCCGCAATCCTGGCTCCCCGAATCGGCCCTGAACCACGGCGGCGACATCACGGTCACGCTCGACGCGACCCCGAACCACGACTGGGGAACCGCACCGATCGACCCACGGTAACCGCCGCAGAGCTCCGGCTCCGGCACGGAGCGGCCACGACGGCGCAGACAAGCAGGCATTTCCGGGCACCAGCCCAGGAAGCCGCGGGCTCACCACTGGGGGCAACCCCACGATTCCGAGCAGGGCGGGCACCACGCGTTGGTGCCCGCCCTGCTCGGCAAACGCAGCCGCCTGGACGGGAGCAGTCGGCATGCCCGCCTGGATCACGATCACCGCGCCCGGCGCAGAGATCAGGAGAAACCCGACGGCTCCAGGCCGGGTCTTGCCGTCGTCGACCTGCGTGATGATCGGCTCGTCGGCCTCGACCAGTTCTCGCCACCGCGCCTCGTCGATCTTCCTGGACACCGAGACGAACCCGCCCGTGACGGGATCATCGACCCACACCTCGGGCGGGACGAACCGATCGCGCGGCGCACCGAGCCGCTCACACCAGCCCACTTCGACCTCCGAACCAATCAGGCCTGCAGAATTCAACGTGCTGTGTAGGGCGTTGCCGCCTGCACGGTGTTCACCGGGTGGTGCTTAGTGCGTGAGCCAAGCTGGCTTCGCTTACTGCCACCGCGTCGATGAGCAGCCCGTTGAGGATGTGCGTTGGCGTCTCGTTTCCCTGGTGTCAACGGACGTTTGGTAGTCCGGATGGGTGGACAGTTGGCCTCCGGGGTGGTGGACATCGGCGTTCCGGGTTGATGGACAGCGGTTCTCCGGGGGGTGGTCAGTTCAACGGGATCACCCCCTTGCCGGCGAGTGCTTCGGCGAGTCGGTGGGAGTCGCCCTTGGTGGTGACGAGGTGTGCGTGGTGCAGTAGCCGGTCGACTGTCGCGGTGGCGAGGGTTTTGGGCAGGATCGAGTCGAAGCCGCTGGGGTGGATGTTGCTGGTGACTGCGATGGAGCGGCGTTCGTAGGCGGCGTCGGTGATCCGGTAGAACGCTTCGGCGGCGTCTTGCCCGGTGGGCAGCATGCCGATGTCGTCGATCTATGCCGATGTCCGCATAGGTCGACCTATGCCGAACCCGCGACTATGACGAACGTCGTGCTCGAACACATGGCAGCGGCGGTTATCAGTGGCGCGGGACTCGGCATAATCACAGGGCGTCGAGGAAAGCGAGGACCTTGTCGGTGGGTTGATAGCGGCCGGGGCGTGCGGTCGCAGGCGTCGTGAGGGCCAGTGCCTTTTCCTTGATGGTCATGTCGGCGTGAACGTAGGCGTCAGTGGAGCGGACACCGGCGTGGCCGAGCCAGAGCGCGATCACGGTGGTGTCAACCCCGGACTGAAGCAGTGACATTGCGCAACTGTGTCGCAGGACGTGCGGGTGGATGCTCTTGTGCAGCAGGGATGGACATCGATCGGCGGCGGTCGCGGCATGGGTGCCGACGCGCTGCGCGACGGCATCACGGCTCAGGCGGCGGCCGGTGCGGGTCGGGAACAGCGGGTCGCCGGGGCTGCCTGCGCGTTCGTCCAGCCAGCAGCGCAATAGGACTTGGATGGGGTCGCTGACCGGGACGGCGCGGTGTTTGCGTCCTTTGCCTTCGCAGCGAACCGCAGCGCCTTCGCCGAAAGTGACGTCGCCGCAGTTCAGGCCGGTGATCTCGGAGACCCGTAGGCCGGTTTGAACGGCCAGCGCCATCATGGCCCGGTCCCGCCGTCCCTCCCAGCGTGACTGGTCCGGGGCGTCAAGCAACGCATCTATTTCCCCGGCAGTCAAGAAGTTCACGGCCCGCTTGTCGTGTCGTTTCGGCGGGATGTCCAGGACTTGCTGGATGAGCCGGGCGTGTTCGGGGTGTTGCAGCGCGGCGTAAGCGAAGAGGGAACGGATCGCGGTCAGCCGAACGTTGCGGGTCCTGATGCTGTTGCCTCGGTCGTCTTCCAGGTGGTTCAAGAACGCGGAGATGGTGTCCGCGTTCAAGTCGTCCCAGTCCAGCTTGGCCGGCGCGGTGCCGGTTCGTTGCTGGACGAAGCCGAGCAGCAGGCGCAGGGCGTCTCGGTAGGCGGCGATGGTGCGCGGGCTTGCTTCGCGTTGCTGGACAAGCCGGTCGGTGAAGAACGTTTGCAGCGTGGGCGCGATCCGGGTCATGAGCGGGCTGCCTTCCAGGCTGATTCCTGTCGTGCCGCGGCCAGCGCCAGCAGCTCGGGGGCCGCTGACATGTACCAGTAGGTGGAGGTTGGTTCGCGGTGTCCCAGATACGTCGACAGCGACGGAATCCTGGCCTGGACGTTATCGTCGGTGCGATACCAGTGCAGCAGCGTGCGGATCGCGAAGGAATGCCGAAGGTCGTGAAGGCGGGGAGGGTGGGGGGCTGCTGTGCCGACGCCGGCTTCGTTGACCAAGTGCCGGAATGTCGGGCTGACGACGGCGTAGATCAGTCGTTTTCTCGTCCGGGACAGGAAGAAGCTGGGATCCTGGGGTCGCGGTATCGCCTCGTTGCGCAGCAGTTCGTAGTCGCGCAGTGCCTTCATGGTGCTGGTCTGCTGAGGCACCAGCCGGGACTTGCCGAACTTGGACTCGCGGATGCGCAGCACGCCTTCGGTCCAGTCGATGTCGTCGCGGTCGAGGTTGATCGCCTCGCCAATCCGCATCCCTTCTCCCGGGTTCCTGACCCTGTTGCATGATGTCGCCTGAACCGGGTGATCTTGCTGGTGGTGCGGCGGTTCTCCGTGGGTGTGGTGCTCGTGGCTGGTAGTCGTTCACGACACTGTCCACTTGAGAGTGAGAAACGCATGCGGGCATTCCGGGTGAGGTTGCCGTCCGGCCAGCAGTATTGGACGGTACTGGATGAGGATCTGCAGGTGGTGGCCGTCGCCGATGACTTTCTGCGGCAGCAGCGGTTCGGTCGCGACGGGGCGGAGTCCACGACGAAGGCGTATGCGCATGCGATCGCGTTGTTCCTGCGGTGGTGTGCCCGCACGGGGCGGTCCTGGCAGGCCGGTATCGAACACATGGCGTTGTTCATTACCTGGCTGGCTCATGCCGGGCCGGACACCTCGAGCGCTGAGGCCTCCGGTAGCGGTGGGGTGGTGTTCGCGGGTCCTGGCGCCGCGCTGGCGCGGTCCCCGTCACGGATCAACGCGATCCTGACCGCGGTGCGGGGCTTGGTGGTGCACGCGGTCGCCGCCGGGCAGGCCTCGGCTGGTTTGGTGTCGCTGCTCTATGAGGTGGCCGACGACCGTGATCTGCCGGAGGCCGCTCGGGATGCGGAGGGGCGGATGGCGTGGCGGCTGCGAGCGCGGCATCGGTTGCGGGAGCCGGAAACCACGATCGATCGGGTCAGTGACGCCGAGATTGTCGCGCTGTTGCGGGCGTGCCGCTCGGCGCGGGACCGGCTGATCGTGTTGTTGATGGCTCGGGCAGGGCTGCGCCGTGGGGAGGTGTGCGGGCTGCGCCGCAGCGATGTCCACTTGCTGATGGATTCGCGTGCACTGGGGTGCGAGGTGTCTCGGTCGCATCTGCACGTGGTGCGCAGGGAGGACAATCCGAACGGGGCGTGGGCGAAGTCCCGCCGTCAGCGGGCGGTGCCGCTGGATTTCCTTGTCGTGCAGGCATTCGACACCTACGAGTTCGAACGCATGAGGGTGCCGCAGGCCAGGAACAGTGACCATGTGTTTGTCAATCTGTTCCGTGGCCGGCTCGGCGCGCCGATGCGTCCGGACGCGGTCGGGGAGCTGATGGCGGCGGCCTCTCGCCGGGCGGGGCTCGACGGGCCGGTCCGCGCGCACCAGTTGCGGCATGCCGCCGGCAGCAATTTCGCGGATGCCGGCGCCGGGATCGATGTGGTCGCCGACGTGTTGGGGCACGCTGCGGTCTCCTCGTCGAGTGTGTACGTGCATCCTGACCCGTCCCGCCTGCGGGCTGCGGTGGACGCGGTGCCCAGCCCGCGCGAGCAGGCGGAGGTGGGTCGGTGAGCACCGTCGTGGCGCGCGCCGTCGCGGTCGCCGAGGATGCGCGTGAGTTCCCGCACGTGTTGGGTGGGGTCAAGTTGGACGGCCCGGCGGCGCGCCTGGCCTCGATGGTGGAGCGCGACTTCCTGGATGAGGCGGGGTGGGACCCGGCGATGCGGGTGTTGTCTCCACCCGCGGAGCATCGGCTGCTGGGTAGGCGGGTCTGCCGGGCGCAGGGGTGTGAGGGCACCGCCCACAGCAGGTTCCGCGTGGTGTGTCACCGCTGTTCCACCCGGTTGACCGGGCTGGGGATGAGCGCCGAGGAGATCGCTGCTGCTGCGCAGCTGCCGGGAGAGCCTGCGCGGGCGGAGCGTTGCGCGGTGCCGGGATGCCAGTGCGTGCCGACGATGCGGCATGCGGTGTTGTGCGAACCGCACGCCAAGAAGTTCCGTGTCCGGCGGCCGCGGAGGTCGCTGGAGGAGTTCCTGGCTGATCCGCGGGTGCGACCTTTCCCGCCGATGCGGCCGTGCCAGGTGGCGGCGTGCACCCGGGCGGCGGACGGCGCGTGCGGCTACTGCAATACCCACTATCAGCGCTGGCGCGCGGCCCAGGGAAGCGACCCCGAGCTGGATCAGCGGGAGTGGCAGGCCATCGAATCGGGTGTGGCCGAGCCTGGGCAGGTGAACCTGCGAGCGCTGCCGGTTCGGGTGGCCGTGGAGGTGCTGTTCGGCATCCAGCAGCGTGTCCGTGGCGGGGCGCAGATCCCGCAGGTGAGTTTGCGGGTGCTCTGTGACACGCTGCGCCGTCAACAGGTCGGCTCGATCGAGGACGGTGAGGTTGTCCGCGATAAGCCGGTTCGGGTGTTGCTCACCGCGCTGACCCAGCATGTTCGTCGCGCGCTGGCTGACCCCGGTGTCGAGCAGGGCAAGGATGTCTGGGATTTGGCGATCTTCGGTCACCGCGGAACCCTGTCGTTCCTCGGGATCGGGCAGCCGTGGCTGCGCCGGTCCGTCAAGCGGTGGGCGGCCGAGCAACTGCCCCGCCACCGTGGCCGCGGCGCCGCCCGGGTCCGCAGCAAGGTCAACGCGCTGGGGCTGCTCTCGGAGTATCTCGGCTGCCGATCGGACCGTGGGGGCGATCCTGCCGCGCTGGGCCGCCGGGACGTCGAGGGATTCCTCAATCGGCTGGCCTACCTGGAATCCAGCGATCAGATCAGCCGCTACCGCCGGAACTGCCTCTGCCGCGACGTGCGGGCGGTCCTGGCCGGGATCCGCGCCCTGGGCCTGACCCGGCCCGGTCAGCCCGCGGCGGGGCTGCCCGGCGATTTCGCCCTCGGGCGTAGTGACATCCCGGCCGAACCCGAGCGCGGTGAGCCCGGCCGGGACCTGCCGCCGGAGATCATGGCCACGTTGTGCGCCAACCTCGCCACCCTCGAGCCCGTCGATGTCAGGGTTGCCGCCCAGCTCGGTATCGACACCGGACGCAGGCCCGAAGACATCCTCGGCCTGCCGCTGGACTGCCTGGACCGCGACAAGGACGGTGGCCCCGTATTGGTCTATGACAACCACAAGGCCGACCGGCTGGGCCGGCGTCTGCCGATCAGCCAGGCCACCGCCGCGGTGATCACCGAGCAGCAAGACCGGGTTCGGGCCCGCTTCCCCGCTATCCCACCGGCCCGGCTGGTACTGCTGCCCTCACCACGCCGTAATCCCGACGGGCGCAAGGCGATCAGCATCGACATGCTGGACAACCGCCACCGCGAATGGGTTGATGCGCTGCCGATGCTGCGCACCCGCGAGGGCGCCGAGTTCGACAAGACCAAGATCACCCCATATGCCTGGCGGCATTCTTATGCCCAGCGCCATGCCGATGCAGGGGTGCCGATCGACGTGCTGGCTGAGCTACTTGATCACCGGGACTGGGGCGCGACTCGGCGCTACTACCGCATCGGGGAAGATCGGCGCCGCGCCGCCGTTGACGCGGTCACCGCGCTCAGCTTCGACCGGCACGGCAACCGGATCTGGCGTGACGCGCAGTCCTTTTTGGACTCTGAACATGCTCGCTACGCGATCGGGGAAGTTGCCGTGCCCTACGGCACCTGCAGCGAACCATCCAACGTGCAGGCCGGGGGCGGAGCCTGCCCGGTGCGCTTCCGATGTGTTGGCTGTTCCCACTTCCGGACAACGGTTGCGCACCTGCCCGACCTACAGGCCTACCTCGACGACCTGCTGCACACCCGTGAGCGGCTGGCCGCCACCGTCGACGGGGTCGACGAGTGGGCCCGCCTCGACGCCACCCCCACGCAAGAGGAAATCACCCGGATCCGGCAGCTGATCAACCGCATCAACGGTGACCTCGCCGACCTGGACCAGACCGAGCAAGCCCGCATCCACGACGCGGTCGCGGTGGTGCGCCGTCACCGCGCCGCGCACGCCGTTGCCCTCGGCATGCCCACCGCCCGGACCGCCGCAGTCCCGGCGCCGGCTACCACCGCGGAGGCCACCGCATGACCGCCACGACGAGCCAGCCAGTCAACACCATGCCGGCAAGCAGGAGAACCCAAGCGATGCGCGACGGTCGTCACGCCGACACCGCACGTCGTCGACAACGCGTCCTGGCCGCCCTCGACCGCGCCGTCGCCGAGGGCTCCGAGCTCGGCGCATCCGCCATCGCCCGCGCCGCGGGCGTCGATCGCAGTTTTCTCTACCGACACCGTGACCTGCTGGAGAAGATCCACGCCGCCGACGCCGAGCCACCTGCCACCGACGAGGGCACCGGGCCAGCGGTCACCCGGGCCTCGCTGCAAGCCGATCTGCTCGCCGCGCACGAACGCGCCGCCCGCCTCAACACACGAGTTCAACACCTCGAGAAGCGGCTCTCCGAGGCCCTCGGGGAGCAGGCCTGGCGCGAATCCGGACTCGGCACCCCAACCGACATCGACGCCCTCCACCAGCAGATCACCCACCTCGAACAACAGGTCGTCGACCTACGCCTGCAACTCGCCGAACGCGACGAGGACCTCGAAGCCGCCCGCGCCGCCAACCGCGAACTCATGACCCGCCTCAACGCCCCCAACACCAACAGGTGAACAACCCCAGCAGCCACTTGCACCACACCTGTCGCACCAATAACATCATCACCATCAGCCTCTGAGCTGCGCAAACGCGAGGAAACGACCTCCACCACAGGGCGGACCCGCGGAGAAAATACCGCTCGCGGCCAACAGTCCGATGAGCGTGTGATAGGTCGCCGCCCGCAGCGGCGGGTCGATCGCGGCGGCCGCGGCCAGCAGCGCGGCGATATCGGCGTCGGAGTAGAGGAACGGTTGGCGCCATCGCTGGCGGTGCGGCAGCAGCCCCAGTGGCGGCACTTCGGTGTCGGGATCGATGCCGCTGAGGTATCGGGCGAAGCCGCGCACCGCGGTCATCCGCCGTGGCGCCATGGTCGTGACCTGTTCGCCCTGGCGGTACTGGATCCAGGCCAGGGTGGCCTGGATCGTCACGGTGCGCTGCCCGTGGCCTTCCAGGAACTCGACGAAGTCCGGGAGCTGCCAGGCTGCCTCGGCCATCTGGTGTCCCAGGCAACGACGAAGCCGCAGGTAGTCCTCCAAAGCGGCTCGAAGCGGGCTCACCGAGCCGCTCCTGGCCACGGCGCTGCGACAGCCCGGAGCGCGGTGAAATCGACCTTGGCGTAGAGCGCGGTGGTCGCCAGGTCCTGATGCCGCAACACTTGGCCGATCGCCACCAGGCCCGCGCCGTGGCGCAGCATCTCCCCGGCCAGGGAGTGCCTTGTGTCCGCAGTGGCCGTGTGCGGTTGGGTTCGTGTCGCGTTTGGCATGGACGATTTCCGGGTGCTGCGTTCGCGACGCGGGTTTGCGCGTGTGTGGCGATAATGCCGATCCGCCTGTGATCGACTTCACTGCCGGAGCGTGGTGTCAGCACCGTCCGATGATCTTCTGTCGGCTGGCCGGGAGGTGGGTGACGTTCGGGTTCCGGGCAGCGGCGGCCCGCAGTCGGAGGATCTCGTCATGCTGGGCGGCGAGCTGTGCCAGGGCTTGGGTCCGGAAGTCGGATAGTTGCTCGATCGTCGAATTCGCTTGGGCCAGACGGTCGTCGAGCTTGGCGATGTCTGCTTTCAGGTGTTCGATCTGCGCGGCTTTCGGGTCCGGGGTCTGGCCGGCGTGTTGCAGTTGCTGAAGCCTTTGCTCGAACTCGGCCCGTAGGTGCGCGTAGGGCCGGTTGCCGTAGAAGGCGGTGCGGTCGACGCCGGACTGGGCGGCGAGGGTTTTGATGTCGCAGCCTCCGCCGGGTGGGATTTCGCCGCGGAGCAGTCGGTCCATGGCGGCGCGGATGCGGTTCTCGTTGTGAACGCGTTGGGCGGCACTGATCCTCATGACGGGTCCTTGCTGGCGGCGGTGTCGATGTCGGCGATGACGCGCAGGGCGCGGGTGTGGTCGGTGGTCAGTCGCTGGCGTTCGGTGGCGCGGGTCTTGCCGAGTTGGCCGAGGAAGGTCTTGGTGCGTTCGGCGTGTTCGGCCCAGACCGGCCGGTGGACCTGGTGGTGGGTGGCCTGAGGGCAGCGGGCGGAGTCACACATGCCGATCATGGGTCGTGTCGCGGTCGGGGTTCCGGCCAGTTTGAGACAGAGCGCGCGGGATGGATCGGTGAACCAGCAATAGTTTGCCGGGCCCAGGTGCAGCACCTGGGCCCGTTTTGACAGCAAGTTGAGGATGTCGCGGTCGTTGGCCTGAACCTTCGGCGAGGCAGCCGATTCGGCGTTCAGGTCCGCGTCGATGCTGGCGAAGAACTCAGTCAGGCTGCGGGCGCCGGGGCCGGCAGGCCGGGTGCCGTTGCGGTAGTTGTGGAACTCGGCCAGTACCAGCTGAAGATTGCGGTCGGCTTCGTGCTTGTTGACCTCGGCCAGCAGCTCTGCTTGAGCGCCGCCCGGCCGTGCCGCGTAGCCTTCCGTTGTTGCGGTTGCAATATGTTTGAGCTGCAGTTTTGCAGCGAGAACCCCTCCCGGCCGGTATGCCAATTCCAGGGCGATCGTTCTTCTGAGCATGCGCAGTGAAACGGGGCCTTCGGGAATCGAGGCCAAGCCGAGGCGTTGCCCTGCCGCGGAGTTGACCCAGTTGCAGAACCAGGTGTAGCGGACTTTGAAAGCAAAGCGGGAGAACAGAAGAGTGCCTTCGCTCGGGTCGGGCTGGAGTTGTTCGGCGAGTTCCACCGCTCGGAAGGCGGGTTCGATCACGACCCATTCGTCGTCGGTGCCGCCGAGTGGTTGACCTTTGACGATCTTGCTGGCGATGCGGTAGCGCTTCAGCCCGGGGATGGGTTCCTCGACGGGGCGGCGGCAGCCGACCCGCAGTTCCATCAGCTCGCTGCTGCGCATCCCCGATGATGCGGCGAGCACGATGATCGCGGCGGTCCGGACTATCCCGACCACGGCGACGGCCTCCGAGCGGTGCAGCGGCGGGCTCCATGGCCGTGTCGCGCCGTCGGCGGTCGGCGCGTCTTCGGCGTCGCGGACGAAGAATTTCTCGGTCCCGACCGTGGAGACAGCGTCAGTGAGTGGTCCCCGCAATCGCGGCATCCAGCGAGACAAGATCTGCCGTCGACCGGCCTGCCTGGCCAGGATACCGGTGGCAACCGGCAACAGTGGGTCGTCGGCTGACCAGCCCGCAGCCAGTCTCTTGGCGATCTCGCGTTCTTCGTGTTGGGGCAGTGGCGTGCCGGTCGTGGTGTAGTTGGCCAACATGGCCATGATGTCGTCGACCGGTGTCGCGGTGGCCCGGTCCAAGTCTGTGGCCCTGGCCGAGTGGATCTGGTCGTATTCGCGTATCTGCTCGTTCAAGGCGGCCGCGTGCGGGCCGATCACCTGGACCAGGTGCAGCGCCGCCGCGAGCATGGGCTGCAGGATTTCATCGGCGACGGCGGGAGTGGTGTTGCCGTCACGGCCGGAACGCATTTCGGCGACGGCGGAGGCTGATGCGCCGCCCCAGGGCCGAAAGTCGCCGCGGACGCGGTCGGCGGTGAACAGGTCTCGGTAATTGACCAGGTCGACGATGATCTGTGCCGCAGCGCGCCGAACGGCGGGACTCTGTTCACCGACAACGCTGCCGTCCTCGTCGAGGATGTAGCGCCGAAATGCCAGGTAGGCCTCGCAGGTGTGGGTGTCGATGTCGGCCAGTTCGGCGACGCGTCGATGTTCGAGCCAGCGGAAGAACCGGGTCAGCTCGTTGAGCCGTCCGATGCAGCTGCGCAGGTGAAGCGGTGTGCGGTATGCCTTCGGCAATTCGGCGACGGCGGGGTGCCGCGGAGCGAGAACAGCCATGATCAGCTCTTTGGCGACCAGGCGCCATCGCGGGTCGCCGATCAAGGCGAAGTTGAAGCGGCGGTTCGACAGGGGAATGTGGACCGCTAGCCCGATGACCTCGGTGAAGTCCCACAAGTCGTCGTCGAACAAGGGACGGCGGGTCCCATCAGGCAGCGCAAGCCCAGCCCGCAGGCAGACATCGTCGCCTGCGAACGGTGAAGGCCTGTCGTCGAAGCCGCTACTGGCGGCGAATGTAGTCATGCGGTGATTTCCTCTGGGCGAAGCGGGACTTCGTCGTCGGTGTCGCCGACCTCGGAAGCTGCGGCGGTTAGTTCAGCTGCGGTGAACCGGCCTAGGATTTGATCGAGTCGGGTCGCGTAGGGGCCGAAGACCGCCATGAAGTGCGCGGCGGGCATCTGCTGCCATTGCCGTGAAAAGAACGCCTTGAGCCGCAACAGATTCACCACGTGCCGGGGAGCGAACACCGACAGCGGGCAAAGCAGGCAGACCCACGGACGCGCCGGACACGGCTTGCCGACCGGGCCGTGCAACCCGGAGAGCTGGTCGGCGCAGGCCGCGGTGAACACGTCGCGGGCACCGCCGACCAGTTCCCGGATGGTGTCGTCGTCGATGTTCATCGCTGCGATCAGCTGCGGATAGCCGTCTGCTAGTGCAACAGCATCCTCCTCGGTGATGACCGTGGGCGGCTGCGCTCGGCGGAGCAGGTCGTGCTGAGCGTCCTCGATGACCGTCTCAACAGTGTGCCGTTGGCCTGCGGTCGTCGCCGACAGGTAGCGGTCGCCTTCGACCGCGGGCGTGTGGTTCGGGTCGATCGTGGCGCGCGCGTTGCCAGTCCACGCTCTCTTCTCACGCATCGCATGGTGAGTGGTGCGGATGCGGGCTCGATGGATCTTCAGCGGACGGCCGTCAGTGCCGAGCAGGTCGTGGCGGCGGACCCATCGTTGAATAGCGACGCGGTCGATCTCACGAATCAGAAAGGGCTTGCCGATGTAACTCAGCCCCAACCACAGCCGGTCACGGTCGGCCGGCTCGACCAGGCCGCGCAGCAGTGACGAGTGCGTGAGCCACTGCTCAAGCAGACGGACCGCTGGACGCGGCAGGTTGAGGCTTTCGCCTGTGGTGCGGCGCTTGACGTAGGACAGCAGGACCGTCGAGTCACCGGCCCAGTCGATATCGTTGACCCCCAGATCATCGATGCCGTCGGGGACGATGCCGGAGTAGATGCCGAACAGCAGCCGGTAGGCGATGACGACATCCAGGTGCGGGAAGACTGCCCGCAAGGCGCTATAGAAGGCCGGCGGCCGGCGGTTGTGAAACACGCTGTGCGTCACGCCGATCTCGCGGGCGAACGCCGGCGTGCCGACCGGGCCGAGCCGCGCCAGCAACCAGCAGAAGTTCTCCCACGTCCAGCCGGACTCCGCCGGATGGTCGCCTCGTGGGATCGCGGCCAGCGCGCGGCGGTGCGCCGCATACGACTCGTCGACCACCTCTTGGCACGTGGTGATGAGACGCTGCCATTCAGTCTCCGGATAAGGTGGCAGCGGCCGACGGTTGGGCTGGATATTGAAGTGTCGGCCTGCTGCCAGCTCCAGTACGCCGTCACCGAGGTTGCCGCCGGACCGGGCGAATCCCTCCACCAGTGCGCGGGTTATTGATCGGGAACTTATAGGTGTGATCTTCGTTGTTCTGGCATGATCGCTGGTGTGCGGGACACGCGGAGGTTGTCGCCTGAGGCGCAGGAGGATCTGCGGCGCAGGGTGGTCGCTGCTGTTCATGGTGGGATGACGCAGGTCGAGGCGGCCCGGGTGTTCGCGGTGGCCCCGCAGTCGGTGTCCAGATGGGTGCAGGCGTGGCGGAAACGTGGCTCGAAGGGTCTCACCGGGCGTCGCCGGGGTCGCAAGCCCGGCGAGCAGAAAGCGTTGAGTGCCCGCCGGCAGCGCAAGCTGCGGTATGCGGTGGCCGAGCACACCCCGGCCACGTTCGGGCTGACCGGCCTGGTGTGGACCCGCAAGACAGTGGCCGAGCTGATCCGGGTGCGCCACGGCATCGTGTTGAACCTGCGCACCGTCGGCAACTACCTGCGTTCCTGGGGATTGTCGCCGCAGAAACCGATCCGCAAGGCCTACGAACAGGACCCCGAGTCCGTACGCCGATGGCTGGAGGAGGACTACCCGGCCATCGCCGCCCGCGCCCGCCGCGAGGGCGCACAGATCCTGTGGCTGGACCAGACCGGGATCCGCTCCGACGCCACCGTAGCCCGCACCTGGGCACCGGCGGGCCAGACACCGGTGGTGGGCAAAACGGGCAAACGATTCAGCGTGAACGCCATGTGCGCGATCGGGAACAAAGGCGAGCTGTACTTCACCGTCTACACCGGCTCGTTCAACGGCAAGGTGTTCCTGCGGTTCCTGGACCGGCTGACCCGCCATCTGGACCGCAAGGTCCACCTGATCGTTGACGGACACCCCGTCCACCGCCGCAAGACCATCCAGCAATGGATCACCAAGCACGCTGAGGCGATCGAGATGCACTTCCTGCCGGGATACAGCCCCGAACTCAACCCCGACGAGATACTCAATGCCGACCTCAAACGCACCGTTTCCACCAGCACAGCCCCGAAAACCCGCGCCGAGTTGAAACAAGCGGTCCGCTCCTTCCTTCACCGCCTCCAGAAGCTGCCCGACCGAGTTCGCTCCTACTTCGGCAAACCCGAAGTTCGCTACGCCGCCTGACATCATACATTTGCCACCCGGATCAATAACGCTTCCAAGCGGCTGGGGCCAGCCATCCAGAACTGAGCCAGCCGTCCCCGGCTCAGTTCGCTCGCGTCCCCGGCAAAACCCTGTTGAGTGAGCGCGCGAACCATCGCGCGGAGAGCACCGGCGTAGGCATCGACCGTTCCTGCCGAGTCGGCGCTGCCGTGCGGATGAATCAGCTCGACCAGCCCGACGGCCAGATCGCGCGCCAACCGGGGATTCGGCAACCCCGCCAGATCGAACTCGGCGCTGCTGCCGTCGCTGAACACACACCTGACGCTCAGTGGATCGTCGACTACCATCGTCGGCATCAGAGTTCCACCCCTTCATCGAACTCGGCGGCGGCTTCCCGTTGCGCGGTGCCTTCCTCCTCGATGAGTCCCGCTTCTGTACCGGCGGTTTCGTAGGCTTGCCGGTAGATCCTGGTTGTATCCAGGCGTTTCAAATATTTTTCCGTGGTCAAGACAGTCGAGTGTCCTAAAAGGTCTCGCAACACCAGCAGCGGGTCAGCTTTGGTCAGGTAGAACACCAGCGCCGCGTCGGCGTCGGTGTCGCGCACCAGTTTCGCTGCCTGCCGGTAGTAGCCGGTCACAAGGTATTCCAGGGTTCGCATCGAAAAGCAGTGGCGAAGCCGGTGGGGGTGGACGTGCGGGAACCGCGGCTCGAACCGGGCCCGGATCCGATCGGCGGTGCGCTCGAACACCGTCGCCCACGCCGTGAACGGGCCACCATCACACTTGACCGCCAGAAGGCACGACCCGCCGGCGGGCGCCACGAGTCTCCGCCGCTCCGCCGGAGTCAGCGAGCCCCAGGACCGGCGGACTCCGTTGATCTGGCCGCCGCGTTCATCCGGTTCGCTCACCTGCAGCGGTTCGCCCCAGCGTCGTGGTGGCCGCCAGCTTGAACCATCGGTAACGGCCGCGCGATCAAGCTGCAAATAGTCGTGCAACCCGGCCAGGGCCTCGTAGGAGATCCAGGTGGTGCGGAACTTGCGGCCCTTGGTGATCCCGCCCGACACCGGGAACGGGATCGGGATCGCCGTCGGCGCCGGAGGTAACGCGGGGATCTCCCACGGCAGCAGATGCGTGAACTCGCCCAGCCGCAGCCCGGTCGACAGCGCGAGGTCGCCGATCGCGGCGTTGCGAGTCATCTCCCGGCCAGAGAACCCGGTGTCAGGGCTACCGTCCGGCGCCAGGCCCCGCAAACCCTTGCGGAACAGCTCAATGAAGTCCGGCTCCAGGTACTTGATGGTCACGTGCGGCTTCGGAGTCCGGCGCACCGCCAGATTCACCCGCACATCCCGCCCGGTCCCGGCGAAAATCGCCCGTGCCGACCGGTAGGTGAACGGCTCTGCGGCCGCGAGCCCTTCCTCGATCGCCCACCGGTAGAACAGCGACAGGATGCTCATGTGCTGGCCCCACGTGGTCGCCGCGAACCGCGCCCGCACCGGCCCGGCCGCCCGGTGCTCGGCATACCGGCTCAGCCCGGCTTTCAACCGTTCACGGGTATCGAACAACCCGATCCCGTGCTCGGCGAGAAACTCGACCCACTCCTTGACCGCCCGCGCGTAGTTCTCCCACGAACTCGGCGCCGGCGCCCCGCTGGCCGGAAGCTCCCGTAACCACCGGTTCACCACCGACGCCGGACGCGGCGCGGACGGGCCGTCCTCGAACAACAGATCATCATCAACCAGGAACGGCATCCCCTCCGGGATCACCGGCCGATGCTCAACTTCCCAGGACCGCCACCCCTGTGACGAGAAGAAACTCAAGATCACGAGCGGCCACGCTAGAAACACCACACGGCCCGGCGCAACACCCAAACACCCAGGCCGCCAGCCCGTTCAGGGCCAATCGCAACACGGGAACTAAGCGGAGACAATGTGCCGCAGTCGGTGCGGTCCCACCCTGGGCAGGCCGGCTCGCAGGCAGGCCCGCTCGACGACATCGCCGACCAGGTCCGCCCGGATCGGTCCGCGTGGGGCGCGGCAGGTCAGGAACAGATGGCGGGCCTGCTGGCGGGGCCGGTCACCAGAAAGGTAGGCGACCAGCGCGTCACCGACCTCGGCTGGCAGCGGAAGGCGGTCTTCACGACGGCCTTTGCCGCGCACGACGATTTCCCCGGCTCGCCAGTCCACGTCACCCAACTCCAGTCTGGCCACCTCGATCGAGCGCAGGCCCAGCCGCGCCACCACCGTCAAGATCGCGTAGTCGCGGACGCCGACGGCGGTGTCACGCGGGCAGTGATCCAGCAGTAGCTGGACGTCGGCAGCGGTCATGGTCGGCGGCACTGCGGCCAAGCGCCAGCCGCCGACCGGGGGCACCGCCGACCCGAGCCGAAGAGGTATGGCACCGCGCAGGTGGAGGAATCGCATCAGTGCCCGCAGTTCCGCCACGCGTCCTTTGGCTGACCCGGCCGAGACTCGTTCGCATTCCCGCAGCAGGAAGGCATTCAGATCCGCCCCGCTCAGCCGCGCCGGGGTGAGGTCCCCGCCGGTCATCGCCTGCTCGGTCAGGAAACGGCGGGCGGTGTTCTCATAGCGCAGCACCGTCGGCGTCGCCAGGCCACGTTCCTTCTCCATCCAGGACCGGAATTGTTCGAGCAAGGTCGTTATTGGAGTCGGCGCGGATTGCGGCTGGGCGACCACTCCGGTCTCGCGAAGAAAGGCCAGCAAAGGTGCCATCCCGCGTATTCCGGGGACGCGGCGCCGGGTACCACGCCGGACGGCCAGAAAGTCCTCAAGCCGCTCCTCGCTGAGCTCATCGACCCGCAACCCCGCTCGTGCCAGCCACAGCCCGACCTGCCCTAGATCCTTGAGCATGTTCCTGGTGGTCTGCGGCGTATATCCGTGCTGCGCCAACCAGGTCCGATAATCTTCAACCTGCGGCGCGAGCAGACCGGCCTTCCTCCGTGGCGTTCCTCGCATGACCTCGCCTCCGTCCCGGAGCACCATGCCCCGACACCGAGAGCGTCAACCGACCAGCGGAACTATGTCGATCAACCAGGACCAAACGAGCCAAATAAACCCACCGCAAGAAGGGATTCCGTGGTCAACGCCAGGATTTGTCGTCATAGTCGCGGGTTCGGCATAGATCGATGACGATGAGGTCGCAGCCGCAGATCTTGCTGATGGCGCGCGCTATGGTGCCGTCGACTTTGGCTTTGCCGACCGCGGTGGTCAGGGTTTCCAGGGTGAACCACGCGACGCGCATGTCGTTTTCGATGGCCGCGTGTGCCAGGGCCTCGACGAAGTGGCTCTTGCCCGTGCCGGAAGTTATCCACGGGTGCTGACGCGCTCTCATCAACGTCGTCAACGAGCAGGGTTGATCACCTTCTGTCATCGTTGTTGCCTGGTTATCAGGGGGAATGCAACAACGAGAAGGAACGGGCATGGCGTGTGGTCTTGCGGTGCGACCGGCTGGTGGGAGTCGCACGTGGACGGTGATCGATGCGTCGTATCGCACGGTCGGGCCGGTCGAGGAGTGGTTGGAGGCGCATCGGCACCTGTGGTCGCCGAACACGGTGCGCGGTTATGCCACGTCGCTGGCCCAGTGGTGGACGTTTCTGGAGCAGCGCGGCGAGGCCAACGGCTGGAGTGCGGTGGGGGTTCCGGCGGTGGCGGGGTTCCTGTCCTGGTTGCGCAACGGCCGCACCGTCGAGCACGCGATCGCCGCGCCAGTCGAGCCGCCGTCGGCCGAAACGTTGGAGGCGCGGCTGGCGGCGCTGATCTCTTTCTACCGATGGCAGCACGCGGTCCACGACGTGCCCGTCGCGGAGCGTCTGCTACGGGGTGCCCCGCGCCGTCGGCCGGCCCGGGGTCTTCTCGCTCACCTGGATGCTCGTGAAGCACCGAAGCCGTCCTCACTGGTGCGGGTGCGCCGGTCGTCGCGACGCCAGGACCGGCCGCCGGTGCTTCTGCCGGCGCAGATCCAGGCGATCCTGGATGGCTGTGCCATCGCGGACACCACGGCTGGGGACTGGGTGGGGAACCTGCGGGACCGGCTGCTGTTCTCTCTTCTTGCTGAGACTGGCTGCCGGTTGGGGGAGGTGTTGGGCATGTGGGTCAGTGATTTCGTGATGGGTCGCGGCGAAACCCCGTATGTCGAGGTGGTGCCGCGGGAGGACAACCCGAATGAGGCGCGGGTGAAGATGATGCGGCCCCGGCGGGTCTATGTCGGCGCCGACCTGGAGCGGCTGTTCGCCGACTACCTGACCCTGCTGGCCTGCCGCGCCAGCGAACTCGGGCTGCCGCTGGCCGTCGACAGTTCCTTGTTGGTGAACCTGTCCCGGCCGCCGCTGCTGGCACCGTTGCGGGAGGGCACGGTCCGGGACAAGGTGAACGCCTTGCGGCGCAAGGGAATCGGCCCGGACGGCTGGTCACCGCATTGGTTCCGGCACTCGCACGCCACCGCGCTGCTGCCGGCTGGGACACCGGAGTGGGTGGTCGCTCGCCGACTCTGCCACGTCCACGTTCAGACCACATTGGACCTCTATGGCTGGGTCCGGGAGGACGAAGCGTTGCGGGCCGCTGCGAACTGGAAGACCTACATCTCGGCCTGGCAGGTGGACGATGGCCGGTGACCGCCCCCGCCAGCTGCGTCTGACCGGTGACGAGGACCCTGTCTGGCGGCTTTGGCGGGCCCTGCCGGAGTTCTGGCGTGGCCCGGTGATCGGTCCCGGCATCCAGGGCTGGGAGAACATCACCGAGAACATCGACTACAAACTTAACCTGACGGGGCTGCCTGAGCTCATTCAGGCCGAGATGGCCTGGATGGCGCACTGGCAAGCCACCGACGGCACTCGCGCCTCGGTGCTGGCGCTGAGCCAGCTGGCCAACGTCTTGCGCCGAGCCATCCGCGACGATCACCTGTTCCCGCCCTCGATCCGGCAGATGGATTGGGAGACCGCTTCGGCGCTGCAGACTTGGTTTTACACCACCCGCTGGGGACGGTTCCCGTCCAAAGGGGTGCGGGCGCGGCTGCGGGTGGTCTTCGGGTTCGCGCGGACTGCGCTGATCGCGGCCTGCCATGACGGGTACTGGTGGGAGCTGGACTACTGGCATCCCCGCTGCGATCCCCGGATCCCGCTGTCCGAACGCGAGCCGATGGCGCACTATGGCTGTTCCCCGACGCTGATCACCCACCGCTGGCTGCGCGAAGCGGTCAAGTGGTGCCTGGGCACGATGCTGGAGGCCGGCACGTTGCGCTGGACCACGGTCAGCCAGGAACGGCTGCGCTGCCTGCACCGCTTCGACCGGTGGCTGCAGGTCGCCTTCGACAACCCACTGGATGTCCTGGGCGACCCGGCCGCGGCCGCGGGTCAGGCGGCGGCGTTTCGCCGGTGGGACGCCGACCCTGCCAATCGCAGCGACCACACCAAGCAGCGCCGGATAGTGGCCAAGGTCGCGGCCCGGCAGCTCAACGACGACGTGCGGGCGGTCGGCGAACTGTTCGAGTTCATGGCCGCCAACTCCGGCGAAGCCCGCCGCGTCCTGGGGAGCCTGGCCGAACCCTGGGTGCGGGTCACCGCCACTCACGCGGCCAGTTGGTTCCGGCAGGTCTCCCGGATCCCGCATGAACGCCTGCTCGACGATGAGCACTACGTCGACGACCAGGCGCTGGGCCAGATCACCGCCGCGCTCCCGCTGCTCGGCCTGTCCAAAGACCGGCAGATGCCCATCATCCGCAGCGACGGCGAGACGGTCACGGCCACCGGCATGAACGACCCGCAGGCCATGCGCATGATCCTGCTGCAGATCCTCACCGCCCGCCGCTCCAGTGAGATCCGTCTCTGCGACTTCGACTGCCTGTCCGCACCACTGATCGCGCCGTCGAGGCCGCCGAGGGCGAGGAGATCGCCCGTTCCCGCTACGCCCAAAGCAAAATCGACATCGCACCCGACACCATCCTCGTCGACGCCGAAGTCGTGGCGATCATCGAAGAACAGCAGCGCTGGGTCCGCCAACGGCTCCCCGATGTCCGGCCGACGCAGTTGTTCGTCCAGTTGCTGGGCAACCGGTCCGGCGTCAAGCCCTACCCATCGGGGACCTACAACTGGCGGCTGCGCGAGTTCAGCGATCTGGTGCGGATCACCGACGGCAAGGGACGCCTCGTCCAACTCAGCCATACCCACCGGTTCCGGCACACCAAGCTGACCCGTCTGGCCGAGCTCGGCCTGCCCATCCACGTCCTGCAGCGCTATGCCGGGCACGCCACCCCGTCCATGTCGATGCACTACATCGCGCACCGCGAGGAACACGCCGGGCAGGCGTAGGCCACCCGCAAACTCAAAGCCGACGGCACCACCGTGGTGTTCTCCCGCGACGACCACGACCGGCTGCACCTGTTCGACCGCGCCGACCGCTTCCTGCCGCACGGCTGGTGCCTACTGCCACCGCTCCAGAGCTGTGACAAGAGAAACGCTTGCCTGACCTGCGCGGTCTTCGTCACCGACAACACGCACGCCCAGACCCTGGCCCAGCAACTGGAGGAAACCGAGGCATTGATCCAACGAACCACCGCCGCCTGCCTCGAGCGGCACGGCCGGCCCATGCCCGACGACAACGTCTGGCTCGCCCAACGCCAGGCCGAGCGGGAAGCGCTCCAGCGCCTGCTGGCGGCGCTCAACGACAAACCCGGCCGGGCCTGTCAAGGCGCCGGCTGTCCCACCACGCCCACCACCGGTCCCGTCCCCATCACCCTGCAGCGTCCAGGAACCCCACGGTGAGCAACAGGCGCACCGAACGAATCGCGGTGCTGACCTCTGCGGCCAAGGCCAAGTCTCAGGCCAAGACCACCGCCGCCGAGCAGGCCATCCGCGACCTGATCAAACGTGGCGAGCCGATCACGTTCCAAGCCGTCGCCCGCGCCGCCGATGTCTCTCACGCGTTTCTCTACAACCATCCCCAGCTCCGCAGCCGCATCGAGCACCTACGCGCCCGCCACCGGCCCCAACCGCAACCTTCCGACACCAGCGACACCGACAACAACCTGCTGCTCGCCCTCACCACCCAGATCGAACGCCTCAAGAAACAGCACCGCGCCGAAGTCCAAGCGCTCCGCGACGCCCTGGAACAAGCCCACGGCGAAACCTCGACCTGCGCCGCGAGCTCACCCGACGAGGCTGGCAACCCACCAACGATCTATCAATCGCAACAACAACCTGACCTGCGCAGACACCGCAATTTAAAGATCGAACCGCAGATAACTTCCGGTCCGAGCAGGCAGGCTCCGTCGGGGCCGTCGAGGAACCGCAGGCTGGTCAGCTCGGTCCAGAGGGCACGGTCGTAGCGCACTGTCGCGGTCTCGTCCCAGGTTTCCAGCCGCATGCCGGGGTCGAGCCCGGCTTTGCGGGCCCGTAGCTGCGCGGATTGGGTGTCTCGGCGGGTGGCCTCGTCGGCCAGCACGAGCTCGAGGAACGCCGCGTGGGTGAGGTGCTGCTGTTTGGCCAGCACGATCCGCTCGCGCAGCGTGTCGAGCATTTTGGCGAGCTTGAGCTGCCGCAGCACCTGCTTGAGCTCGGGCGAGACCGGATCGGTCACCACCGTGGTACTCATGATTGGGCCCCCGCTCCGCCGTCGATGACCTTCATCCAGTACGGCTTGACGCGCCGGAACTCCTGCGGGTCGCGGGCGAAGCGGGCCGGGACGGCGGCCCGCGCGGCCCGGGGCGCGGGTTGCGGGGTGTTCTCCGTCGCGCGCTCGAGCATCGAGGCGATCTTGGACACGGACACCACATCGAACTCCAGCGCCCGGCCGCAGGCGGTGTCGGTCGAGCCGCTGCCGTAGCGTTTGGCCAGGCCGAGCAGCCGGTAGACCTGCCGCATCCGGGTCCATCCAGGGCAGCTTGTCATCCAGCAGCCGGTCGGCGTAGATGCCCACGTTGTCCCCGTGCGCGGCGGCCGCGCGGATCAGCCGCTGCAGGTCCCGCATCGCGTATCCGGCCTTGTCCGCGGGGAGATCGTCCGGGTCGGTGCTGCGGCCGCCCGGCCGCTGCCGGGGGTGGGTCTTGATCAACTGACCGTGACAGAACAGCTTGACCAGCTCGGCGTCCGCCCGAACCTGCACCCGCTGGCCGAGGTAGGCCTTCGGGGCCGAATACAGCGCCTTACCGACCTGCACGTGGTAGTCGCGGTGCACGGTCACCTCCACATAGAGCGGCACCTCATACGGGGCCTGCGGTTCGGGCAGCAGCGCGGCGGCCTCGTGGGCGGCGAACACCTCGACCGGGCGGGCCTGGATCGTGCCGTGGACCCGCTGACCGGCCTTGTCCCGGCACCAGGTCTCGGCGCGGGCCTGCGCGTCGGCCAGGTCGAGGAACTCCTCGCCGGCGAAGAAGTTGCCGCGCACGTACTGCACCACCCCTCTACCCGCGGCTTGTCCTGCGGCGAGCGGACCCGGGCCGGGTCCGTGGCGAAGCCCCTGGCCTGCGCATACTCCAACCAGCCCACGGTGAACCGCGGGTTGAGTGCATCCGCCTTGGTCACGATCGCCGAGGCATTGTCCGGGATCAGGATGGCGAAGACTCCACCGAAGGACCGCCACGCCGCCTCACACCCAGCGATGATCGCCTCCAGGGTCTGGGTGAAGGTCAGCCACACGAACATGTGTCGGGAGAACACCGCAGTGAAGATCAGCGCGTGCACCACCCGCCGCCGACCCGCCGAGGGATCGTAGAGCAGGCCCATCCGGGCGGTCGATCTGGCACTCCTCGCCGGGCGTGCCGTCGGCCACCCGCACCGTCTCCCGCGCGGCGCGGCCGCGATAGTCGGTGCGTTCCAGGCAGAACCGGTGCAACGTCCGATACGGCACCCGCACCCCCTGCCGGACCAGCAGCTCCTCGATCTTGACCACGGTCAGGCCCTGGCCGACCCACGCCGCGATCCGGTCGCGCTGCGCCTCCAACGCCTCCCACGCCGAGCCATGTCCGGTCGGGCGCGCCGGGCGCACCGCCGCCACCACCTGACCGAGCAGCTCATCGGTCAGCTGCCCCTCGCCGGCCTCGCGGACCAGGCCCGCCGCCACGGCCGCCTCCATGTAGCGGCGGGCGGTCTTACGATCCACCCCCGCCTGCTCGGCTACCCTCCGCAGCCCCTTCCCGGCCAGCCAGGCACGCAAGATCTCCCGCGCCTCGATCACATCAACCTCCCGGTACGCCATCCCACTGGACCTCCAAGCCGATCAACTTGACTCGATCCAATGTGGACACTCACGAGATCTCCCGGAACGACACGCCAGGTGGTCCCATTAGTGGCAACCAGGTGGCCCCATGACCCACCGTGGCAAGAAACCCCATCGGGTGGTCCCTAGCTCGTGGCAGCTGACAAGCCGCAGGCATCGCCCTGGCCCTCAGCGCGGCCACCGACAACCACGCCTTCAACACCACATCCGGATGGGACCGATGCCTGCTCATCAACTAGCCACCACGGCCATCAGAGCCGGCGTACCTGCAGATGCCCTGACCGCTGCCGAATGCCTGCAGGCGCAACAGGGTGGGGGCTCGCAGCAGCATCCGGCCGCCACTGGCCGCCCGCGGGGATCACGTTTCGGCGCGGGCCGCGAGGTCGAGCGCGATATCGGTGATCATGTCCTCCTGTCCGCCGACCATGCCGCGCCGGCCGACTTCCACGAGAATCGCGCGTGTATCCAGGCCGTAGCGTGTGGCGGCGGCCTCGGCGTGACGGAGGAAGCTCGAGTAGACGCCAGCGTAGCCAAGGCTGAGGGTTTCCCGGTCCACGCGGACCTCGCGGTCCTGCAATGGGCGCACGAGGTCATCTGCGGCGTCCATCAGGGGGAACAGGTCGCAGCCGTGTTCCAGGCCCATGAGGTCGGCCACCGCGACGAAGGCTTCCAGGGGGCAGTTGCCGGCACCGGCGCCCTGCCCGGCCAAGGAGGCGTCCACGCGGATTGCGCCGTTCTCCACCGCGACCACGCTGTTGGCCACGCCGAGTGCGAGGTTGTGATGGGCGTGGATACCGATCTCGGTGCCAGGCTCGAGGACGTCGCGATAGGCGCGGATGCGGTCCCGTACCCCGTCCATGGTCAGCCGACCACCGGAGTCCGTGACATAGACGCAGCGGGCACCGTAGGATTCCATGAGTTTGGCCTGGCCGGCCAGTTCGGCCGGCTGCGCCATGTGCGCCATCATCAGGAACCCGGCGACGTCCATGCCCATCTCGCGCGCGGCCTGGATGTGCTGTGCGGCGATGTCGGCTTCGGTGCAGTGGGTGGCGATGCGCACCGAGCGGATACCGAGGGAGTGAGCCTGGCGCAGGTCGCCGAGTGTGCCGATGCCGGGCAACAGCAGCGTGGTGGGCACCGCTCGATCCGTCGCGTCGCAGACCGCTTCGATCCAGTCCCAGTCCGTGTGCGCCCCGATCCCGTACGTGATGCTCGAACCGGACAACCCGTCCCCGTGCGCGATCTCGATTGCGGCCACACCAGCGGAATCCAGAGCGGCAGCGATCGCGCGGGTCTGTTCGAGGGTGTAGCGGTGGCGGACGGCGTGCATTCCGTCCCGCAAGGTCACGTCCTGGATGTACAACCTGCTCATCGAGTGGTCTCCTTTCCACGCCGGTGAACCGCGATGCGTTCGGCCGTGCGCAGCGCCGCGGAGGTCATGATGTCGAGATTTCCGGCGTAGGCGGGCAGGTAGTGAGCCGCTCCTTCTACTTCGAGGAAGACCGACACCTTCACCGGATCCCGCGCGCCCTCCGTCGTTAACACGGCACCGAGCGGGTCGTCGGCGGCGATGGCCTCGAACTGCACCTTCTGCTTGAGCCGGTAGCCGGGAACGTAGGCCTGGACCCGGCCCACCATCGCCTCGACGGACGCCGTGATCGCCTCGGTATCGGCACCAGAGACCAGGCAGTGCACCGTATCGCGCATGATCAGAGGGGGTTCGGCGGGGTTGAGAACGATGATCGCCTTGCCGCGTGCGGCGCCGCCGACCTTCTCGATCGCTGCGGCGGTCGTCTCGGTGAACTCGTCGATGTTCGCGCGGGTACCGGGCCCTGCCGACCGCGCGGACATCGACGCGATGATCTCGCCATAGTGCACGGGAGCGACCGCGGCGACGGCGGCGACGATCGGGATGGTCGCCTGGCCGCCGCAGGTCACCATGTTCACGTTGGGGGCGCCGAGGTGCTCATCCAGGTTGACCGGCGGCACGACATACGGCCCGATCGCCGCGGGCGTCAGGTCGATGACCGTTCGCCCAAGGCCGCGTAGCACCTCGTCATGGCGCTGGTGCGCGCCGGCCGAGGTTGCGTCGAAGACGTACTCGACCTCGGCGAACTCGTCCAGCCGCACCAGACCGTCGATGCCCTCGTGTGTCGTGGCCACCTTCAGCCGACGAGCCCGGGCCAGGCCGTCGGAGTCCGGATCGATGCCGGCCATCGCGGCGATCTCCAACTGATCGGACAAACGGATCATTTTGATCATCAGATCGGTGCCGATGTTGCCTGATCCCACGACGGCCACCTTCGTGCGAGCACTCACGCGCGCTCTCCTTCCGTGCCGAAACGAATCCGCGCCGTCCCCAGGCCCGAGATTTCTGTAGCGAACACATCGCCCGCCTCGGCGGTGACCATCGGCCCCAGCGCACCGGTCAGGACGATGTCGCCAGCACGCAGCGGATCCCCCATCCGGGCCAGTGTCGAGGCCAGCCACACGGACGCGTTGAGAGGTCCACCCAGGCAGTCGGCGCCGCTGCCTGCTGACACCGGCTCGTCGTTGCGCGACAACGTCATCCGAACCGAACTCAGATCCACCTGGCCCGGCGTTACCCGTTCCTCGCCGAGTACGAACAGGCCCGAGGAGGCGTTGTCCGCGATGGTGTCGACGATCGAAATGTCCCAGCCGTCGATCCGGCTGTCCACGATCTCCAACGCGGGCACGGCGAATTCGGTGGCCGCCACCACGTCCTCCACCGTGCACCCAGGATCCGGCAGATCGGCGCGGAGGACGAGCGCGACCTCGGCCTCCACCCGTGGCTGCAGCAACCGTCCGGCCGGCACGAGGCCGGCGTGCGGCACGGCCATGTGGGACAGCAGCGCCCCGAAGTCAGGCTGGTCGACCCCGAGCTGCCGCTGCACCGCCAGCGAGGTCAGGCCGATCTTGCGGCCCACCAGCCGGTGGCCTGCGGCCACGGCCCGCTCGGTGGTCAGCCGCTGCACGGCATACGCCGCCTCGATGTCGCCGTCGGCGAACAGTTCACGGACGGGCGGACATGGCTGCCCTGAGTTGGTGGCGGCCAGCAGCAGATCCGCGGCCCGGTGCACGGCTGTGGAGACCGCACCAGTCGTGGCCTCCTCGTGGCGAGGTGACGGCATGCGAAGACCTCCGGTCTTGTTGTTCGAGCCATCGCGCCGAAAGCGCGTGCTCGGCAGCGTGCCCTTGGTATAGGTCAATGCCTACGGATGTGCCAAAATATGTTCCATGTCACGGAACAATAATGAGGGCAACATGCTCGACAAGGCGGCTAAGATTCTCGATTCCTTCCGGCCAGACCGCGATGCGTACCGTCTCACGGAACTCACGGCTCGAACAGGTCTGACGAAAACCACGACCTTCCGCCTCGCCAGCGAGCTCGTGAGGCTGGGATTCCTCGAGCGCACCGGCGAGTGTTACCGCCTCGGCGGCAAGCTGTTCGAACTCGGCTCCCTCGTCCCTCGTCGGCAGGACCTCCGGGAAACCGCGCTGCCCTTCCTGCAGGATCTATTCGAAAGCACTCGGCAGACCGTCCATTTCGGTGTCCGCGACGGCGATGAGATCGTCTACCTCGAACGGATCCATGGCCACGACGCGCTGTCACTGCCGTCCCGGATCGGCGGGCGCCTGCCGTTGACCTGCACCGCCATCGGCAAAGCCCTGCTGGCTTTCTCCGACGCCGGCGTCGCTGAGGAACTTCTCGCCCAGCCATTACCGCAGCGGACCCCGTTCTCCCTCACCGACCCCGTACGCCTGCGCGCCGCCCTCGAACAAACCCGGGTGTCCGGGTTGGCGTACGAAGAGCAGGAGGCAGCGCAAGGTGTAAGTTGCATCGCGGCCCCCGTGTTCGCCGGGTCCGTTGCCGTCGCGGCGCTCTCCGTTGCCGTCCCCCGTGAACAGTTCCGGCCCGCCCACCTCGCACCCGCGGTGCGGACCGCGGCTCTGGGCCTGTCCCGAGTCCTGCGCGCGGAGAGCTGAGCCGCACCGCTGCAGTCCGAACCGTGACACTCACCGCAGCTCGGCCCACGCCGCCCCGCCGAGCCCCGGCATCCACGCGGCCTGCCGGCCGAGCGCGATCGCCGCGGTTCTAACGGCGGGCCCGAGCGCGGCGACGTCCGCCTCACCAAGCCGGGCGCTGACCGAAAGAGCCGCTATCGGTTTGCCCGCGCGGTACCTGATCGGAGCCGCGACGCACACCACGCCGGGGCCCGATTCCTCTGTCTCGTAGGCGATCCCGGACTCCCGGATGGCAGCCAGTTCCTCCCGGAGCCGCGTCGGCCGGGTGATGGTGCCCGGGCCCAGCCGTGCGAGTCCTTCCGAGATCACATGGTCGACGACGGCGGGTTCCGCGAAGGCCAGCAATGCCTTCCCGACACCCGTCGCATGGGCGGGAAGCCTGCCGCCCACCCGTGAGCCCAGCGGCGGGGCTTCGCAGCTGCGGAGCTTGATCACGTAGACGACCTCGGTGCCGTCCAGCACGGCGAGGTGCACGGTGTGCCTCGTCGCGCTGCGCAGGTCGGACATGCTCGCCAGCGCGAGCCTGCGGAGCTCGTGCGGCCTCGCCGCCTGCTCGCCGAGTTCGAAGAAGCGCAGGCCGATTCGGACGCCGCGGCCGGTCGTCTCCAGGAATTTGTGCTCGACGAGCTCACGCAAGATGCGCGCCACCGTCGACGTGGCCAGGCCCGTCCTGCGGCTGATCTCCCTGACGCCGAGTCCCTCGTCCTCGGGACGGAAAGCCCCGAACACCAGCGAAACCCGCGCGATCATCGACTGCGGGGGGCGCGAAGTGTCCCGCTCACTGGCACACACGATAGGAAGATTGCAGGTCGCAGGGTCACGATGTCAACCAACTGCACCCTGTCATCAAGAGGAATTCCCTCGTGAGTTCACAGCTCAGCGGCAGCGCCATGCGGTGTTCGATGTCCGCTACCAGATCGGAGTCGACCCTGCTGCGGAGGAGCTTCGGCGGGCCCAAAGACATGATCATCGGCGTGGCGATCGCGCTGCGCGACGAACTCGGCTCGGCCGGGAAGGAAATGGTGAGCGCATGACGGACGCAAAGAACTGGGACGTCGACACCGCGGCGGACGTGCTGCTGGCAGCCGAGAAGCAGCGGCGGGATCGCGGCCCGATCACCGCCGAGTGGCCGGGCCTCGACCTCCCCACCGCCTACCAGGTGCAGCGACAGCTCATCGACAAGAAGATCGCCGCCGGTGAGACGGTCATCGGGGTCAAGCTCGGCCTCACCTCCCGGGCCAAGCAGGAACGCATGGGCATCGACTCCCCACTGACGGCGGTGCTCACCGACGGCTACCGGCTCGAGGCCGACGTGCCGCTCCGCCTCGATGAGTTCATCCACCCCCGCGTCGAACCCGAGATCGTGTTCGTCATGCGGAAGCGCCTCGAAGGCCCAGGGGTGACCGCGGCGACCGCTCTCGACGCCGTCGAGAGCGTGCATGCAGGGCTCGAGGTCATCGACTCCCGCTACATCGACTTCAAGTTCACCCTGGCCGACGTGGTCGCCGACAACGCGTCCTCCGCGCGCTTCGTCGTCAGCGCGACGGCCGTGTCGCCGAAAAGCTTGGACCTCGCGCTGGAGGCGTGCGCGCTCTCCATCAACGGGACCGTCATCGACACCGCCACCGGAGCTGCCGTCCAGGGGCATCCCGCCGAAGCCCTCGCACTGGCCGCCAACGACCTCGCCCAACGCGGTGAGGCCATCGAGCCCGGTCAGATCGTGCTCACTGGCGGGCTGACGGACGCCGTGTTCGTCCACCGGGGAGACCAGATCGGAGCCAAGTTCAGCACTCTCGGCTCGGTGTCCCTGACCGCGGTATGACGTACTGGATTCGGCGGAGCATGCCGTGAGTGATTTTGGGTGCCATAGCACCGAAAAACGCTCACGGCCCTGGTCCTGCACCGCGGTCATCTAGGGGGCTAGAGGTTAGGGTGGGTGGGTGAGGAGCCCGCGACTCTTGGACGGACGGTTGAAATTCCGTCATCTGGTGCTGCTCGACGCACTGGCCCGGCAGAGTAGCGTGGTCGGCGCCGCAGCCGAGCTGCACATCACTCAGCCGGTGGTTACCCGCAGCCTGCATGAGCTGGAGGACATCCTCGGCGTCCAGCTTTTCGAACGAGGGCCACGAGGAATCACACCGACGGTTTTCGGCGAAGCGTTCATAGACCACGCCCGGGCGATCATGGCGCAGGTCTCTGAGGCGGGAAGGCACATCGTCGAGCTGGCCGACGCCGCTCAGGGCACGGTCGTGGTCGGTACGCACCTGGCTGGCTCGAACGTGCTCCTGCCGCATGCGATCGCGATGCTCAAACGGCAGCGCCCGCGCCTTACTGTCGTCGTGCTGGAGGCAACTCCCGAGGCGCTGCTGGTGGAGCTGGAGGCGGGTCGAATTGACCTGATCGTCGGTCGGCTCACCGCGCCGTCCGACGATCGCCGGGAGCGGCGCAAGCTCTACGACGAGTCCATCGAGCTCGTCGTCCGCGCCACGCATCCGCTGGCTGGCCGAACCGACATCGAGGTGATGGCGTTAGCCGAGTACCCGTGGATCTTGCCCGGGAGGAATACGAGTCTGCGCGGCGAACTCGAAGAGTTCTTCGCCCGGCACGGCATCCCCCTGCCGGGAAATCGCGTCGAGACCACGTCGTTCCTCACCGTGCGGCAGCTATTGCTGGACACCGATGTCATCGCCGCGCTGCCGAGCCTGATCACCCGGGACGACAGCCGGATCACGCGGCTGGCCGTCCCGCTGGACCTCGTGGGCCACAGCGTCGGTTTGACGGTGTCAAAGACGCGCCGGCCGAACCCCGCCGCCGAGGCGTTGATCCACTGCCTGTCGGACACCGCTGCGACGATGGCAGGGATCAACGCTCCAGACCAGACCTCCTAGCTAGTCGCCCTGTCCCTTCGGGTGACGCCTCGCTGGCGTGAAAATTTGGTCGGGCGCGGCGGGCAGTTGGTTACGATCTGGGCACGGTTTGGTGGTTTCGGGTGTTGTCGTGTGTCGGGGTGTCTGTCGTTGTGGGTTGGGGGTGCCCGCTGATGCCGACATCTATCTGGGACTTGAGCCCGTTAGCTAGTCTGGCGCGGGCCGACCTGGAGGGTCACGCACTGTAGCTTCGAGCACGCCGGTCAGAATTTCGGTTCCCGACCGAGGCCCTGGGCATCCCCGCTTACCGTTTCGGTAAAGGGTCCTGAAGGAGAAGTGTTGTGGGCAGACAGGTCGAGGAGATTCCCGACGGCGACCACGAACGGGTCTTTGAGCGGGTGGCCGCGATTGATGTGGCCAAGGCGTCGGGCAAGGTGTGTGTTCGCCTGCCAGGCAAGTCCGGGACGGGTCGGCGGGTCAGCAAGGTATTCGACGTCAGGGCAACCATGGGCGCGGTCCTGGAGTTGGCGGAGGATCTGGCCGAGCTGCACGTGGAGAAGATCACCATCGAAAGCACGTCTGACTACTGGCGGATCTGGTACTACCTGCTGGAGGCACGTGGGTTGAATGTGCAGCTGGTCAACGCCCGGGAGGTCAAGAACGTGCCAGGCCGGCCGAAGACCGACAAGCTTGATGCGGTGTGGCTGGCCAAGCTGACCGAGAAAGGGCTGCTGCGTCCGTCGTTCGTGCCACCGGTCGAGATCCGTCAGCTACGGGATGTTGCCCGTTCTCTTGGGGTGGCCGGCCTGTTGTGTGGTGTCGCCCGATTCGGGTGATTGTGGTGGTTGTGTGGTGGTTCTCCTGGGGTGCGGTGCTCGTGGCTGGTAATCGTTCACGATTCCTGTCACGAGATCGGAGTGGGGAGAGTGCGGGCGTTCCTGGTGAGGCTGCCGTCCGGCGCGCGGTACTGGACGGTGCTGGATGAGGACCTGGTCGTGGTTGGCGAGGCGGACGTGTTCTTGCGGCATGTTCGGTTCGGCCGTGATGGCTCGGAGCTAACCACGAAGTCGTATGCCGGCGGGATCGCGTTGTTCCTGCGCTGGTGTGCCCGGACCGGGCGGCACTGGCATGCCGGGGTGGAGCATCTGGGACTGTTCATCACCTGGCTGCAGCACGCTGGCGCGCAGGCCAGCGGGGTTGATGCCGTCCCGGGTGGCGAGGTGGTCGTCGGGCCGGGGCGGGAGCCGGTGCGCGGCGCGCGGCGGGTGAATGCGGTGTTGTGTGCGGTGCGCGGTTTCGTGACGCATTCCGTGACCGTGGGGCTGGCCCCGGCGAGGCTGGTGCCGCTGTTGTATGAGGTGGCCGATGACCGGGACCTGCCCGAGTCCGCCCGCGGTGAGGACGACCGCATGACGTGGCGGATGCGGGCGCGGCATCGGTTGCGTGAGCCGGAAACGGTGGTGGATCGGGCCAGTGACGAGGAGATCGTCGCGCTGCTGCGGGCGTGCCGGTCGGCGCGGGACTGGCTGATCGTGTTGCTGATGGCTCGGGCGGGGTTGTTCTCCGCGGGTCCGCCCTGTGGTGGAGGTCGTTTCCTCGCGTTTGCGCAGCTCAGAGGCTGATGGTGATGATGTTATTGGTGCGACAGGTGTGGTGCAAGTGGCTGCTGGGGTTGTTCACCTGTTGGTGTTGGGGGCGTTGAGGCGGGTCATGAGTTCGCGGTTGGCGGCGCGGGCGGCTTCGAGGTCCTCGTCGCGTTCGGCGAGTTGCAGGCGTAGGTCGACGACCTGTTGTTCGAGGTGGGTGATCTGCTGGTGGAGGGCGTCGATGTCGGTTGGGGTGCCGAGTCCGGATTCGCGCCAGGCCTGCTCCCCGAGGGCCTCGGAGAGCCGCTTCTCGAGGTGTTGAACTCGTGTGTTGAGGCGGGCGGCGCGTTCGTGCGCGGCGAGCAGATCGGCTTGCAGCGAGGCCCGGGTGACCGCTGGCCCGGTGCCCTCGTCGGTGGCAGGTGGCTCGGCGTCGGCGGCGTGGATCTTCTCCAGCAGGTCACGGTGTCGGTAGAGAAAACTGCGATCGACGCCCGCGGCGCGGGCGATGGCGGATGCGCCGAGCTCGGAGCCCTCGGCGACGGCGCGGTCGAGGGCGGCCAGGACGCGTTGTCGACGACGTGCGGTGTCGGCGTGACGACCGTCGCGCATCGCTTGGGTTCTCCTGCTTGCCGGCATGGTGTTGACTGGCTGGCTCGTCGTGGCGGTCATGCGGTGGCCTCCGCGGTGGTAGCCGGCGCCGGGACTGCGGCGGTCCGGGCGGTGGGCATGCCGAGGGCAACGGCGTGCGCGGCGCGGTGACGGCGCACCACCGCGACCGCGTCGTGGATGCGGGCTTGCTCGGTCTGGTCCAGGTCGGCGAGGTCACCGTTGATGCGGTTGATCAGCTGCCGGATCCGGGTGATTTCCTCTTGCGTGGGGGTGGCGTCGAGGCGGGCCCACTCGTCGACCCCGTCGACGGTGGCGGCCAGCCGCTCACGGGTGTGCAGCAGGTCGTCGAGGTAGGCCTGTAGGTCGGGCAGGTGCGCAACCGTTGTCCGGAAGTGGGAACAGCCAACACATCGGAAGCGCACCGGGCAGGCTCCGCCCCCGGCCTGCACGTTGGATGGTTCGCTGCAGGTGCCGTAGGGCACGGCAACTTCCCCGATCGCGTAGCGAGCATGTTCAGAGTCCAAAAAGGACTGCGCGTCACGCCAGATCCGGTTGCCGTGCCGGTCGAAGCTGAGCGCGGTGACCGCGTCAACGGCGGCGCGGCGCCGATCTTCCCCGATGCGGTAGTAGCGCCGAGTCGCGCCCCAGTCCCGGTGATCAAGTAGCTCAGCCAGCACGTCGATCGGCACCCCTGCATCGGCATGGCGCTGGGCATAAGAATGCCGCCAGGCATATGGGGTGATCTTGGTCTTGTCGAACTCGGCGCCCTCGCGGGTGCGCAGCATCGGCAGCGCATCAACCCATTCGCGGTGGCGGTTGTCCAGCATGTCGATGCTGATCGCCTTGCGCCCGTCGGGATTACGGCGTGGTGAGGGCAGCAGTACCAGCCGGGCCGGTGGGATAGCGGGGAAGCGGGCCCGAACCCGGTCTTGCTGCTCGGTGATCACCGCGGCGGTGGCCTGGCTGATCGGCAGACGCCGGCCCAGCCGGTCGGCCTTGTGGTTGTCATAGACCAATACGGGGCCACCGTCCTTGTCGCGGTCCAGGCAGTCCAGCGGCAGGCCGAGGATGTCTTCGGGCCTGCGTCCGGTGTCGATACCGAGCTGGGCGGCAACCCTGACATCGACGGGCTCGAGGGTGGCGAGGTTGGCGCACAACGTGGCCATGATCTCCGGCGGCAGGTCCCGGCCGGGCTCACCGCGCTCGGGTTCGGCCGGGATGTCACTACGCCCGAGGGCGAAATCGCCGGGCAGCCCCGCCGCGGGCTGACCGGGCCGGGTCAGGCCCAGGGCGCGGATCCCGGCCAGGACCGCCCGCACGTCGCGGCAGAGGCAGTTCCGGCGGTAGCGGCTGATCTGATCGCTGGATTCCAGGTAGGCCAGCCGATTGAGGAATCCCTCGACGTCCCGGCGGCCCAGCGCGGCAGGATCGCCCCCACGGTCCGATCGGCAGCCGAGATACTCCGAGAGCAGCCCCAGCGCGTTGACCTTGCTGCGGACCCGGGCGGCGCCGCGGCCACGGTGGCGGGGCAGTTGCTCGGCCGCCCACCGCTTGACGGACCGGCGCAGCCACGGCTGCCCGATCCCGAGGAACGACAGGGTTCCGCGGTGACCGAAGATCGCCAAATCCCAGACATCCTTGCCCTGCTCGACACCGGGGTCAGCCAGCGCGCGACGAACATGCTGGGTCAGCGCGGTGAGCAACACCCGAACCGGCTTATCGCGGACAACCTCACCGTCCTCGATCGAGCCGACCTGTTGACGGCGCAGCGTGTCACAGAGCACCCGCAAACTCACCTGCGGGATCTGCGCCCCGCCACGGACACGCTGCTGGATGCCGAACAGCACCTCCACGGCCACCCGAACCGGCAGCGCTCGCAGGTTCACCTGCCCAGGCTCGGCCACACCCGATTCGATGGCCTGCCACTCCCGCTGATCCAGCTCGGGGTCGCTTCCCTGGGCCGCGCGCCAGCGCTGATAGTGGGTATTGCAGTAGCCGCACGCGCCGTCCGCCGCCCGGGTGCACGCCGCCACCTGGCACGGCCGCATCGGCGGGAAAGGTCGCACCCGCGGATCAGCCAGGAACTCCTCCAGCGACCTCCGCGGCCGCCGGACACGGAACTTCTTGGCGTGCGGTTCGCACAACACCGCATGCCGCATCGTCGGCACGCACTGGCATCCCGGCACCGCGCAACGCTCCGCCCGCGCAGGCTCTCCCGGCAGCTGCGCAGCAGCAGCGATCTCCTCGGCGCTCATCCCCAGCCCGGTCAACCGGGTGGAACAGCGGTGACACACCACGCGGAACCTGCTGTGGGCGGTGCCCTCACACCCCTGCGCCCGGCAGACCCGCCTACCCAGCAGCCGATGCTCCGCGGGTGGAGACAACACCCGCATCGCCGGGTCCCACCCCGCCTCATCCAGGAAGTCGCGCTCCACCATCGAGGCCAGGCGCGCCGCCGGGCCGTCCAACTTGACCCCACCCAACACGTGCGGGAACTCACGCGCATCCTCGGCGACCGCGACGGCGCGCGCCACGACGGTGCTCACCGACCCACCTCCGCCTGCTCGCGCGGGCTGGGCACCGCGTCCACCGCAGCCCGCAGGCGGGACGGGTCAGGATGCACGTACACACTCGACGAGGAGACCGCAGCGTGCCCCAACACGTCGGCGACCACATCGATCCCGGCGCCGGCATCCGCGAAATTGCTGCCGGCGGCATGCCGCAACTGGTGCGCGCGGACCGGCCCGTCGAGCCCCGCCCGGCGAGAGGCCGCCGCCATCAGCTCCCCGACCGCGTCCGGACGCATCGGCGCGCCGAGCCGGCCACGGAACAGATTGACAAACACATGGTCACTGTTCCTGGCCTGCGGCACCCTCATGCGTTCGAACTCGTAGGTGTCGAATGCCTGCACGACAAGGAAATCCAGCGGCACCGCCCGCTGACGGCGGGACTTCGCCCACGCCCCGTTCGGATTGTCCTCCCTGCGCACCACGTGCAGATGCGACCGAGACACCTCGCACCCCAGTGCACGCGAATCCATCAGCAAGTGGACATCGCTGCGGCGCAGCCCGCACACCTCCCCACGGCGCAGCCCTGCCCGAGCCATCAACAACACGATCAGCCGGTCCCGCGCCGAGCGGCACGCCCGCAACAGCGCGACAATCTCGGCGTCACTGACCCGATCGATCGTGGTTTCCGGCTCCCGCAACCGATGCCGCGCTCGCAGCCGCCACGCCATCCGCCCCTCCGCATCCCGAGCGGCCTCCGGCAGATCACGGTCGTCGGCCACCTCATAGAGCAGCGACACCAAACCAGCCGAGGCCTGCCCGGCGGCGACCGCGTGCACCACCAAGCCCCGCACCGCGGTCAGGATCGCGTTGATCCGTGACGGGGACCGCGCCAGCGCGGCGCCAGGACCCGCGAACACCACCCCACCGCTACCGGAGGCCTCAGCGCTCGAGGTGTCCGGCCCGGCATGAGCCAGCCAGGTAATGAACAACGCCATGTGTTCGATACCGGCCTGCCAGGACCGCCCCGTGCGGGCACACCACCGCAGGAACAACGCGATCGCATGCGCATACGCCTTCGTCGTGGACTCCGCCCCGTCGCGACCGAACCGCTGCTGCCGCAGAAAGTCATCGGCGACGGCCACCACCTGCAGATCCTCATCCAGTACCGTCCAATACTGCTGGCCGGACGGCAACCTCACCCGGAATGCCCGCATGCGTTTCTCACTCTCAAGTGGACAGTGTCGTGAACGACTACCAGCCACGAGCACCACACCCACGGAGAACCGCCGCACCACCAGCAAGATCACCCGGTTCAGGCGACATCATGCAACAGGGTCAGGAACCCGGGAGAAGGGATGCGGATTGGCGAGGTGTGCGGGTTGCGCCGCGGCGATGTGCATCTGCTGCCGGATTCGCGGTTGTTGGGGTGCAAGGTGGCCCGGGCGCATCTGCATGTGGTGCGCCGCGAGAACCCGAACGGGGCGTGGGCCAAGTCCCGCCGCGAGCGGGTGGTGCCGCTGGATTTCCTTGTTGTGCAGGCGTTTGACGTCTACGAGTTCGAGCGGATGGAGGTGCCGCAAGCCGCAGACAATGATCTCGTGTTTGTCAACCTGTTCCGTGAGCCGCTCGGCGCGCCGATGCGCCCGGACGCGATCAACGAGTTGATGGCCGCCTGCTCACGGCGGGCCGGGCTGGACCAGCCGGTCCGGCCGCACCAGCTCCGGCACGCGTTCGGGAGCAATGTCGCCGACGCCGGCGGCCGCCTGGACGAGATCGCCGAGCTGTTGGGGCATGCCGCGGTGTCCTCGTCGCAGGTGTACCTGCATCCCGACCCGGGTCGGCTGCGGGAGGCCGTCGAGCGTGTGCCCAGCCCGCGTGTGCAGCCGGGAGCCCTGCGGTGAACGCGGTTACGACGGTGAGGTCGGTGCCGCCGTCGAGCATAGCCGTGGCTGTTCCCGCAGACGCGGCGCATGTGCTCGGTGCGGGGTGCGACGTCGGGCCCACGGTGGCTCGGTTGGTTGGGATGATCGATCCGGCTTTCCTGGCCGAGGCCGGGTGGGATGCGGTGACGCGGGTGTTGTCGCTGCCGTCGGAGCATCCTCAGCTGGGCTGGCGGATGTGTCAGACGCAAGGGTGCGGCAATCAGGTCTATGGCCACGATCGGACGTGCGGCATGTGCCGGACCAGCATGGCCAGCCCGGAGGATCACCAGGGCGGGGGCGCGGTGGAGGGTGTTGTCCCGCTGCAGCCGGGCCGGTTGTGCCAGGTGGAGGCATGTGGCCGTGCTCGCAGGAACCGGCGCTACTGCCGGGCTCACGACGAGCGGTGGCGAGATCAGCGCCGCACCGATCCGGGCTTCGATGAGCGACGGTGGCGCCGGATCGAACCGGCCATCGAGGGGGCCGGCCAGGTCAGCCTGCACGGCATTCCGGCCCTCGTGGTCGCGGAGGTCCTTTATGGACTGCAGCAGCGGACCCGCGACGGCGCGCTCACCGGCACCGCCAGACTCCGTCAGATCGCGTGGGAGTTGCGGCGTGAACAACCGGTCTCCCTCGCAGGCAGCGACCTTAATGGTCGCGGTGATCAGCACAAGGTGCTGCGCTGCTTTGTGCGCCATGTTCAACGCGCTTTCCGCACTCCCGAGACCGAACGAGTCAAGGATGTGTGGGACCTGGCCGTGTTCGGGTTGCCTGGGCGTCTGACCTTCACCCAGATCAGCCAGGCATGGTTGCGCGAGGCGGCCAAGCGGTGGGCAGCCGACGATTTGCCGAGACGCCGCGGCAAGAACGCTGCCGGGCCGGCGCATCACTACCTGACCAGCCTGGCCAGCTTGTCCGAGAGCCTGCGGGCCACACGCACCGATCACGGCAACGACCCGGCGGTGCTGGGACGCGGCGATATCGACGCCTTCCTGCAACGGATGGCTTTCCTCGCCGCTGAAGGGCAACTGTCCACTGACGCCCGCACGCGCCGATGCCGCGAGGTCAGGCAGCTGCTGGTGCGATTTCGGGCGCTCGGGTTGACCCGCGCCGGCGGCCCGGCCGCTGGTCTGGGTGATGATTTCGCCCTCGTCACCAGCGATATTCCGCAAAAGCCCGAGGATCCCGAGCCGAACCGGGACCTCCCCGCGGAGATCCTGCGGCAGCTCTGTGATCACCTGCCGGCACTGGAGCATTCCATTTCCTGCCGGGAAATCCGCGTCGCAGTGGAACTGATCATGGACACCGGCCGGCGACCGGACGAGATTTGCGCGTTGCCGTGGGACTGTCTGGAATACGACGAGGACCGGCTACCCGTGCTGGTCTACGACAACCACAAGAACGCCCGGCTCGGTCGGCGGCTGCCGATCGCGCAAGCGACCGCGGACTTGATCAGCGAGCAGAAAGACCATGTCCGCACCCGGTTCCCCGATACCATGCTGGCGGAACTGAAGCTGTTGCCCGCTGCCTATGCCAACCCACACGGCCGGCGCGCGATCACCGAAAATCAGTTGGGTGCCCGGCACCGCGCCTGGATCGACAGCCTGCCGTCACTGCTGCGGACCGATGGCACCGAGTACGACAAAGCCCGGATCGTGCCCTATGCCTACCGTCATTCGTATGCTCAGCGGCACGCCGACGCCGGTGTCCCGATCGATGTGCTGGGGTCTTTGCTCAACCATGTCAGCCTCAACACGACGAAAGGCTACTACCGTGTCGGCGGCGCGCGCCGCCGCGAGGCCGTCGACCGGGTCGCCACGATGCAGTTCGACCGGCACGGCAACCGGATCTGGCGGCAGGCGCAGCAACTGCTGGACTCCGAACGCGCTCGCCGCGCGATCGGGGAGGTCGCCGTCCCGTTCGGGATCTGCGCCGAGCCCTCCAACGTCAAAGCCGGCGGCCAGTCCTGCCCGTTCCGGTTCCGCTGCGCCGGCTGCGACCACTTCCGCACCGACGTCTCCTACCTGCCGGACCTGCAGGCATACCTCGACGACCTGCTGCGCAACCGGGAACGCGTGCTCGCTGCCAGCGACATCGACGACTGGGCGCGCGCCGAGACCATGCCCTCCGACGACGAGATCGGCCGGATCCGGCGGCTCATCGCACGGATCACCACCGGGCTCGACGAGCTCACCGCCACCGAACGCGAACACCTCGAGCAGGCAGTCACGGTAGTGCGCCGCCACCGCGCCGTGATGCTGGGCATGCCCCGCATCCGCCAAGCCCTGCCCGACCTCCGCCCGGAGCGCACCGCGTGACCACCAACCACACAGATCGTCGAGACACGGCCAGGGCGATGGTCGAAGGACGACGAGCGGACTCCGGCCGACGCCGCCAGCGCGTCCTCACAGCCCTCCACACCGCGGTCGCCAACGGCGATCAGATCACCGTCAGCGCAATCGCGCGCGCCAGCGGGGTCGACCGCAGCTTTCTCTACCGCCACCGCGACCTGCTCGAACAACTCCACGCTGCCGACGCCCAGCCACCGAACACCGCGGCCGGCGCACCCGCGGTCAGCCGGGCATCCCTGCAGGCCGACCTGTTGGCCGCCCAGCAACGCTGCGCCCGCATGGCCGCACGCGCCCAACACCTGGAGACCCGGCTGTCCGCGCTCCTCGGCGAGCAAGCCTGGCGCGAGTCCGGGCTCGGCGCCCCCGACGACATCGACCAGCTCAACCAGCGGATCGTCCACTTAGAACAACAGGTCACCGATCTGCGCCTCCAGCTCGAGGAACGCGACCAGGACCTCACCGCCGCCCGCGCCGCCAACCGCGAGCTGATGGCCCGCATCAACGCCCCGAACACCAACAGCTGAAAACCCCCACCAGCCACTTGCGCCACACCTGTTGCACCGATAACTTCAACCACATCAGCCTCTGAGCAGCGCAAACGCGGAGGACTCAACCTCCACCACGGCGCCAAACCCCAGAGAATGCCCGGCATTCAAAATGAACATGACGGCGGCGCTGTAGATGAACACGAACAGGGCACCGTTCGTGCTCACGGTGACGCCGTCATGCTCATCGTGCCGGCCCTCGCCCTCCGTGCCGGTGACCAACTGCGGACACACTGATCCCACGACATGTCCGTGTTGATCATGGTGGAGCGAGCAGGCGACCAGCGGTGAAAACCCCGATCAGCGTCCACGCCTGGACAGGTCGGGCGAAACGGCGCCGCCAGGCCAGCACGGCCGCAGCCAACGCGCACAGCGCGTCGCCCAACGCCGTGGCCTGCACCACGAGGTCCACCAGCAGGTCCTGGTCCAGCTCGAACGTCCGCTGCACACCTTGACACCGCAGCCACTCCACCTGATCGCCCCGGACGCCGCGCAGCCAGTGCCGCACCGTGGAGACCGGGCGGCCCAGCTCACGCGCGATCGAGCGGTAACCCTGCCCACGCGCCTTCGCGACCAGCGCCGCGCCGATGACCTCGGCCGCGTCCGCCCGCCGGGGCAGGCACCAGGCCGGCATGAGCACCTGGGTGGCCCGGCAACCCGAACAGCGTGCCCGGCGCGGTCGCACCAGGCGGTGCGAACCGTCGAGCTGCCGGATCTGTCGGGCCGACGCGGAGGACCACGGTCGTAGCACCGCCGAGCAGTGTGGACAGCTCAGCGCACCGGCGTGCAGGTCGACCTCGGCCTGCTCGACGTCCAGCACGATGATCACGGCGGCGGGCTCCTCGCACAGTGGTCCAGCATGCCTATCACGCTTGCGGCGGTCCAGGGGCCAGTTCGCGTTGCTGATCGTGGTCCTGGATCGTCCATAGTCGACGGACGGCCAGGCGATGTGCTGCCGTCACGGTGAACATGACGGATCAGGAGCGGTCAGCCCTGTGCTGGGCGGGCGCGCGTGGTGTTCATTCTGCCGCCGGGGACGAAGCTCTTGGGCGTGCTCACCGTCAATGCCGCCGACAGGGCTCCACGTCCTCATCCAGAACGCCGGACAACACGGGATTACACGAGGATGCGGATCGATCTGACCCATGACCGTACTCGGTACTACAACCGGCTGGAGAAGCTGCTCGAGGACGCGCTGATCAAGGTCTCGAGTGTGGCCAGCTCCCTGGACACACGGTCTGCCCGCGACATGGTGCAGGCGCTTATCGCCGGTGAGCGTGACCCGCGCAAGCTTGCTGGTCTGGCCCGGGGCAGGATGCGTGCCAAACGCACCGAGCTGGTCGAAGCACTGTCCGGCCGGTTCGACCATCACCACGCCGAGCTGGCCCGGATGCTGCTGGACCAGATCGATGCGCTGACCGGTCAGATCGATGCGCTCACGACCCGGATCGAGCAGCTGATCGCTACCATCCCTGCCGCCCAGGGTGTTGACGCCGACGGAACCACCGGCCCGAACGCGGGCACCGGCGAAGGCGCAGCAATCCTGCCCGCGGTGGCGCGGCTGGACGAGATCACCGGAATCGGAACCGACGCCGCCCAAGCGATCATCGCCGAGATCGGGCTGGATATGAGCCGATTCCCCACCGCCGATCATCTGGCGTCCTGGGCCAAACTGACCCCCCGGACCATCCAGTCAGGCTCGAAAACCAGCAGCGGCAAAACCGGCAAGGGTAACCCCTACCTGAAAGGGATTCTCGGCCAAGCTGCCGCCTCGGTTGTTCGAACCAACACCTTCCTCGGAGAACGCTACCGGCGGCTAGTCAAACGCACCAGCAAACTCAAAGCGCTCGTCGCCATCGCCAGATCCATCCTGATCATCGTCTGGCATCTACTCGCCGATCCCACCGCCCGCTACCACGACCTCGGATCCGACTACCACACCACCCGCATCGACAAAGAGAAAAAAGCCCGCAGCCACATCCGGCAGCTGCAAGCCCTCGGCTACACCGTCAGCCTCAGCCAAGCCGCCTGACAGCAAGCCTTCACATCGAGGACCAAGCTTCCCGGCCGACGCCGGGAAGCTGCCGCCTGCCCACTGACGGTGGCTATTTTCCGGTCAGGTCAGGCCGAGGAAGCGCTCGGCGTTGGCGCGGCCGATCAAGTGCCGTGCAGTGTCGTCTAGGAAGTCGCTTTTGCGCACGACCTCGCCGACGGGGCGTTCCCCCAGGGGGTAGGGGTAATCGCTGCCGATCAGGATGCGGTCGGCACCAACGGTGTCGACGAGCAGCCGCAGGGCGCGCTCGTCGAAGACCACCGAGTCGACGTGGAAGCGCCCGATGTAGTTGGAGGGCGGGAATTCCGACGTGCCGATGACGTCGTGCCGACCGTGCCAGGCGTTCTCCATGCGGCCGAGCCAGAAGGCGAACGAGCCGCCGCCGTGTGCGAAACAAATCTTCAGGCGCTCATCGATCCGGTCGAAAGCACCTCCCAGGATCAGCGCGAGGATCGACAGGTGCGTTTCCGCGGGCATCCCGGTGAGCCAGCGCGCCATCCACCGGTCCAGCCGTGGCGAGTTCGGCATGTCCCACGGGTGCACGAACACCGGCGTGTCCAACGCCGCGCAGTGTTGGAGGAAGGTCACCACGCCCGCGCTGTCCAGGTCGCGATCACCGATGTGGTTCCCGATTTCCACCCCGCGATGTCCGTTAGCGATGCACCGTTCGAGCTCGCGGCAGGCCAGATCGGGGTCCTGCAGCGGAACCTGGCAGAACGGGAGGAGCCGGTCCGGCGCGGGCGCGACGATCTCGAGCGCCAGGTCGTTGAACACCCGGGCGATCCGTCCCGCCTGCTCGGCCGTGCGCCCGTAGTTGAAGAACGCCGGAGTCGGGGACACCACCTGGAGCTGGACGCCGTCGGAGTCCATGTCGGCCAGCCGGGTCTCGGCGTCCCAGCAGTTCGCCTGGACGCGCCGGAACTCGCGGGTGCCCATCATGACCACCGCGTCCAGCTCGGACTCGACCTTCAGCCAGGGCGCCTCGGCGCCGCCGTCCGCGGTCAGGTCCGGCCAGCCGCGCGGGACATAATGGGAATGGACGTCGATCAACCCGTCCATGTCATCCCACCCCGGGGTGCAGGGCGCTGCACTTCGGGCATGTCCGAGCCTGCTCATCGGCGTAGAACCGGGCGAACACCGGCGGCAGATCCTGGACGATGTCGCGCACCTGGAGTTCGGTCTCGTAGACCAGCGCAGCGCAGTCCTCGCAGTACCACTGGAACTTCTCCAGCGTGCCTTCTTCGCGGACCCTTTCAATGACCAGACCAATGGACTCCGGGTCAGGGCGCTGCGGGGAGTGCGGGATGTTGCCGGGCAGCAACCAGACCTGCCCCTGCTTGATATGCACGGTCTGCCGCCCGTGCTCCGTCATCAGGTTGACGTGGATGTCTCCCTTGAGCTGGTAGAACCACTCCTCGTAGGGGTCGAGGTGGTAGTCGGTGCGCTGGTTGGGCCCACCGACGATCTGCACGATGAAGTCCTTGCCCAGCGCCATCGTCCGGTTGTTCACCGGCGGCTTGAGCAGGTGTTCGTGTTCTTCGATCCAGCCCTGAAAGTCGATCACTGGTGGAATCTCGGTCATCTGGCACCTCCGTGGAGCGGACGTCCCGCCGGCCCGCCGGCGGACGCTGGGTCAGTGGTTGATCGGTCGAACACGGGCCTAAGGCCGGTCGTGATGTCGCACATGGGCTATCGCCTGGATCTCGATGAGCAGGTGCGGGTGCGGCAGCTGGTGCACCGCGACGGTCGTCCGGGTCGGCCCGGTTTCGTCGAAGTACTCGCCGTAGACCTCGTTGTAGCCGCCGAAGTCGTTCATTGACACCAGGAACGTGGTGATTTGGACGAGGTCGTCGAGCCCCGCGCCGACCTCTGAGAGGATCGCGCGGATATTTTCGATTACCGCCCGGGTCTGAACGCGGATGTCCAGATTCGTCGTGCCCAGCTCGTCGACCTCGGCGCCGGCGAGCGTGTTATCCGGCCGACGTGAGCTCGTCCCGGACACGAAGACCAGGTCGCCGACGACCTTCACGTGCGGGAAGCGGCCACGTGGCCGCGCCCGCCCCTCGATTACGCGTGACGCGTGCACTGTGACTCCCTTCGATGACAGGCGCTAGCCCGGCGACCGCTGCATCGACGTGTCCGGAACCACCGGGATCGCCGCCGTCGACCAGACCACTTCCCGGTCCACAATGGACGACGTGTGTCGGCGCCGGCTCGTCCCGGCCGGCAGTCGCACCCACGCCGGTAGGTGACCTCCGGCTGCGGGGCGAGACCGAGTGCGACGTCGGCGATCAAATCCCCGCGCATAGCGACCTTCCGGCGGCTGCTGACCGTGGTCATACTGGGACGCACACGTTCGTGGGCTCGGTGTAGAAATGGAGGGACGATTCGCCGCCCTCCCGGCCGATGCCCGACAGCCCGACGCCGCCGAAGGGCGAACGCAGATCGCGGAGGAACCAAGCGTTGACCCAGGACATGCCGACATTCATGCGCTGGGCCACTCGGTGACCTCGGCGCAGGTCATTGGTCCACACCGAGGAGGCCAAGCCGTACTCGGTGTCATTCGCCAGCGAGATTGCCTCCTCCTCCGTGTCGAATGGCATGAGAGCGGCAACCGGACCGAAGATCTCCTCACGCATCGGGCGGTCCGCGCTTGACAGTCCGGTCCACAGCGTTGGCTCAATCCACGAGCCGCCGTCAAGCGCCGAGCCAAGGTTCGGTACTCCCCCACCGGTGAGCACGGTGGCTCCGGCCTGCTCGGCCAAGGTGAAGTACTCGCGCACCTTGTCCCTTTGTGCCTGGGAGATCAGCGGTCCAGTCGTGGTGCGTTCGTCGCTCGGGTCGCCAAGCAGGAGACCCCGCGCCCGGTCCACCAGAGCGGCGGCCACCTCGTCGAAGATCCGCCGTTGGACATAGACCCGCTCGGTGCACAGGCACACTTGTCCGGTATTGGTGAACACCGACCTGGTCAGCCCGGTCAACGCCTCTTCCAGGTCGACATCGTCGAACACGATCGCCGCGTTCTTGCCGCCGAGTTCGAAGGAGACCGAGCGCACTCGCGACGCCACCGTCGTCATGACCCGCGCGCCGGTCGCGGAGGAGCCGGTGAAAGTCACACCGTCGATTCCGGGGTGCGCGGTCAGGAACTCTCCCGCGGATCCAGCCCCGAACCCATGCACGACGTTGTAGGCGCCGGCAGGCAGCCCGACCTCGGCCAGCACTTCGGCCAGCAGGCTCGCCGTCGACGGCGTCTCTTCACTGGGCTTGACCACCACCGCGTTGCCGCAGGCCAGCGCGGGCGCGACTTTCCAAGTGAGGAGGAGCAGCGGCAGGTTCCACGGAACGATCACCGCGACCACGCCGAGCGGCTTGCGCACCGCATAGTTGAGCGCCCGCCGGCCGCCGGGGAGGTCGGTGAGGAAGGACTCCTGGCCCGCCGCGGCGACCACGTCGGCGAAGGTGCGGAAGTTTGCCACCGCCCGCGCCACATCCATCTCCCGTGCCTGGACGATCGGCTTGCCGGTGTCGGCGACCTCGGCCGCCACGAACTCGTCGAAACGTTCCTCAATCCGATCCGCCACCCGGCGCAGCAGGGCGGTCCGTTCTCGCACCGGGGCGTCGGCCCAGCCCCCGTGCAGTGCCCGCCGGGCGGATCGAACGGCACTATCCACCAGGGACCAGTCAGCCTCATCCACGCGAGCGAATACCCGCCCAGTAGCCGGGTCGACGTTGTCGAAGCCACGCGTGACGTCGGGCTCGACGAAGCTTCCATTGACGAAGTTGCGGATCCACCGCAGTTCGTGTGTCGCCATGTGCCCACACTTTCCGTTTCTTGACCATGCCTGAACGAAAGGCCGAAAAGGCATCAAGTCTGTCCGAATCGGCAGAGGTCAGGTGCTTTCCTCGACTCAGTCGGCCGAGCTGCGCCTGCTAGCCGTGCCGCGCGGCGAATTCGGCCGTCGCAAAAGTGAATATCAGGTACTTGCGCCCGTCGTGGCAGAACGACGCCAGCTCGGTCATGCAGTTCACGGGCTCCCGTCTCATCGAGGGCCACCGTCGCCATCACCGCGCTCCGTGTCCATGTCGCAGGATCGCTCCGACACATCGTCACGCCGGCGCCCATAGCCGTCCAATGCGTGCTTCGTCGGAAGACATGCCTGTTCAGGCATACGTCGATGCAGGAGAGCTATAGCCGAACGGCTATGGGACACCGTCACCTCGGCATTTCCCAACTATGACGCCGTGGTCCAGGCTGTGAAGAAGGCCATCGTGAGCCGGTTGGTCAGCCATGCCCACGATTCCAGCGGACGACTCGAGGAAGGTAGTGATCAGGATGCCGACCGCCCACCCGCCGAAAGTCGACGCCCACAGCCGGCCCAGCACGACACCGCCCGCGGCCATGGCGATCTCGTTCCACCAGGTCGTCGGTGGTCAGCTCCAACAGCGGCCGGCGTACCTGATCGCCTCGGTCGACAATGCCCTGCGGCTGCTGCAGCTGCTGCGCGACGAGGGCCGGCTGCAGCTCAAGGACGCCGCACAAGAGCTTGGTGTAGCGCAGTCCACAGCCCACCGGCTGCTATCCATGCTCGTCTACCGTGGCTTCGCCACCCAGGACGAACACCGTGCCTACCTGCCCGGACAAGGCATGGGCAACGGGCCAGCCGGACTCAGTTGGGCGAAACAACTACGCGACCTGGCCGCGCCACACCTGGAGCTGCTCTCCCATCGCCTGGACGAAACAGTCAACCTCATGATTCGCAGCCGCACCCGAGTCCGGTTCCTGCTCAGCATCGAGGCCAACAACATCCTTCGGGTCGGCGACCGCCAAGGCACCGTGCTGCCCGCCCGATACACCTCCGGTGGCAAAGCCCTGCTCGCCGAGCTCGATCACACCACCCTCCACCGCCTCTACCGCGGGACCCACTCCGAACTCGCAGGCGAACACCTCGACGAACCGACGTACCACGCACTCCTGGCCGAACTCGACCTCGTCCGCCGCAATGGGCATGCACTCAGCGTCGAACAGACCGAAGCCGGCGTCGCCGACGTCGGCATGGTGGTCATCGCCAACCGCCCATCCGCGATGGCCGCATTCTCCGTCGCCACCCCACGGACGCGCTTCCGCTCACTGTTCGAGGGCAACGCGATCGAGCTGATGCTCAACACCCGACGCGAACTCGAACGCGAGCTACGGGCCTGCGGGATCGGTGCCACGGACTGAACCCGGATCCGAGCCCGGCCAACTTCCCGAGAGCAGAAGATTGGTCACTGACCACCGGCGAAGCCGTAATGTCGCAGGCAACAGACGGTGCCGCCCGCCTCCAGGTCGGCACCGCTCACGGCCCCGGAGAGTACAGCCTCATGAACGCTGACCGTGACCCACTCGGAACTGACGTCGCGCTCGAGCGAGCAGTGGTGGCAGGCACCGGCACCGTTGCCCCGCCCTCAGACAGCGCGATCGGCAGCCGACCGGTGGCCCACCGCAACCTGAACCAGATCAGGACAACCTTGTCCATCTTTGTGATCATATCCGCGGGTCTGCGTCCTTCTGTCCCGTACGGCTGACCATCCTCCGCATCCGAGGGTTCCTGTCCGGGTCCGCAGTAAGGAGTTGCACAACATGGGTTTGCCCATTGACCTAGCGTGTTGGGACTACGACCGCACACGGGCACTCATCGACGGGCGCGTCAGCGTTGAGGGCGTCGACCTCAACTACATTCCAATGGAAGTGCCTGAGAGCTTTCACCGCATGTTCCGTCACTCCGAATTTGACGCGTCCGAGATGAGCTTCGCCTGGTACCTCGGATCCTTCTTTACTCAGCGGCGACACATGATCGCAATTCCCGCGTTTCCGTCCCGGATGTTCCGCCACTCCGCGATCTACGTGAACGGTCGCAGCGGCATCAAGGCACCATCCGACCTGGTAGGCAAAAGCATCGGGGTACCGGAGTACCAACAGACGGCCGGCGTGTGGATTCGCGGAATGCTCGCCGACGACTACGGCGTTCCTATCGATGCGGTGAGCTACCACCAGGGCGGACTAACCGAGCCGGGCCGTCTGGACAGCCTGCGGCGACGGCCCGAAGGAATCGATCTGTCGCCGATCGGACCGGACGACACGCTGTCGGAGCTTTTGGAGCGCGGGGAGATCGACGCAATCTACACAGCACACGCTCCGGCTGGGTTCGGAAACGGTGCGGGGCATATTCAGCGCCTCTTTCCGGACTACCGGCAGGAAGAACAGGCCTACTACCAGCGGACCGGGATCTTCCCGATCATGCATACCGTGGTCATCCGCGCGGACGTGCTTGATGCCCACCCGTGGCTCGCGCGCTCACTCATGAAGGGGTTCGAGGAGGCGAAGGCGATCGCGCTCCACGACGTGTTCGAGCCGGCGGCCGCCAAGTGCTCGCTGCCCTGGCTGGTGGCCGAGGCCGAAGAGACCGAACGGATCTTCGGCACCCGCGACTTCTGGCCGTATGGGGTCGGGCCTAATCGCCACGTTATCGAGACGTTCGTGCGCTACGCCCACGAACAGGGACTCATTCCCGATCGCCCTGCCGTCGAAGAACTCTTCCCGGCGTCGACGATGGAAATCGCCCGAATATGAGGTACCGGTAGCGGTTGCCCTCGTCGCATCACGACATGTAGCAGACAGGAGAGAAGCCATGACCACCACTGGTTCCAGCGCGTGCCCCTACCACAACGCGGTGTCAGATCCCACCACCATCGACGCGATCGCGAGTTTCCGCGATGTCGAGGAGATATTCCGGTCGCAGACGATGGCGCCTTTCCTCCACGACGGCACCGAGGAGTTTCGTGCGGGGACGGTGCGTCAAATCGATGGGCCTGAGCATCGCGCGCGCCGACGAGTAATGGGCCGACTGCTGCGTGGTCAGGGTGACCAGCGCTTCCGCTCGGAGGTGTTGATGCCAACAATTCAACGCAACCTTCAGCGGGTCCTCCAGACCCCGAGCGACGATGGCGTGCCGCGCGCGGACATGGTCCTGTTCGCCCGAGTGGCATTCTTCCAACTCGCGGCCGCCCTGATCGGGCTAGACGGCGTCGACACGCTCGACGACGCCGAAGCCCTGCGACAAGCTTCCGATCCGATTCAGGAGGCGATGCGTTCCTGGTACATGGAGGGCGACCGTCGACCGGTCATGGCTCGGGGGAACGAGGCTCGGGACGAGTTCCGTGCCCGATACTTCGAGCCGGCGCTTGAACGGCGCATCAAGCTCGTCAATGCGGCCACCACTCCGGAAGCGGAAGCCGCCCTGCCCAACGACCTGCTCACGCTCATGGCGCGCGATCTGGACCCGGCGTGGACAGGTGACCAGGGGCTGCAGGTACGTGAGGCGGTTACCGACTTCATCAACGCGGGGACCTTCTCAAGCTCCTTCACGCTGGTCCATTCGCTCGACGAGTGCCTCACCTGGGGCGAGCAACAGCCCGACCGTGCCGACCTTCTCGTCGATGAGAAATTCCTCGCCCAGGCTGTCGCCGAGGCGGTGCGGCTCCACCCCATCGTCCCGCTGTTCTACCGGACGGCGACCGAAGCGGTGACCCTCAAGTCGGGAAGGAAACTTGCCGCGGGTGAGCACGTCGCCCTGGACATCGGGGCGGCCAACCGCGATCCGGACGTGTTCGGCCCCGACGCCGACGCCTTCATTCCGGGTCGGCCATTTCCCGCCGGGGTATCGCCCTATGGAGTCGCGTTCGGCGCCGGGCGCCACATGTGTTACGGCATGCCGGTGGTCATTGGCAGCGACGGCGTGAACGGCAGTCATGTCCAGGTCCTCAAGGCGCTGTTCTCCGCGGGCGTTCGCCGTGACCGGGACCGCCCTGCGCTCAGGAACGATCGACTCGGCCGGATGAACGGGCTGTGGGATGAGTACCCCATCGAGTTCACCCTGAGCGGACGGGGGGCCTGAGATGAGTCTGCACCGGGTGCCATTGGGCGAAGATCTGCCGACGGGCGGCCTGCGTCGCCTGGTCGTAGCGGGGCGGGCAGTATGTGTGGTCCGCACGGACGACGGGCGCCTTTTCGCCATCGATGACCAATGCAGTCACGAAGAAGAGTCGCTCAGCGAGGGCCAGCTGCTTGGCTGTGAGATCGAGTGCCCGTGGCACTTCGGTCGCTTCGATGTCACCACGGGGAAAGCGGCCGCCCTACCCGCTATGGAGCCGATTCGGACGTACCCCGTCTCGGCGGACGGCGACGATCTGCTGGTCGACGTGCCCGAAGAATAGACCGCCACAGCGCCAGCCAGACGGCGGGTTGAAGATCGACTGAGCAGCCGAAAGGTCGCTCCACCCGAGTTACTCGGCCTTCCTTATCGGCGGAAACCGGCGCTTTCCCACTAGGAGTTCTCGTGCCCAGAACCCACGATGACGTGAATCTGCGGCTCCGCGTAGTCAGCCGTAGAGCGGGCTCGGAAGGGGTCGTAATCCTGGAGTTGGCGGACCCCTCCGGTTCGCCCTTACCAGCCTGGTCCCCCGGCGCGCACCTCGATGTCCTCATGCCCGGTGACATGGTGCGGCAGTACTCGCTGTGCGGCGATCCCGCCAACCAGTCGGTATGGCAGATCGGCGTCTTCCGCGAACCTGACGGGCGCGGCGGCTCCGCCTTTCTCCATGACCAGGTGCGTGCAGGCGACCAACTCGACGTTCGTGGCCCTCGGAACAATTTCGAACTCCTTCCCGCCGCGCGCTACGTGTTCATCGCTGGAGGCATTGGCGTGACCCCGTTACTGCCCATGGCACGCGCCGCTACCCGGACCGGAACGGAGTGGGAGTTTCATTACGGTGGTCGCAGCCGCGCGTCCATGGCCTTCCTGGACGCCCTCGATGCCCTCCAACTCGAGAACGGTCACGCCGCACAAGTCACCTATTATGCCCAGGACGAGGTGGGGTTGATCGATCTGAAGTCCATTCTCGCGCAGCCCCGCCCCGACACGCTGATCTACTGCTGCGGGCCCGAACCACTGCTTGAGGCAGTAGAGCGCAGTTGCGCGCAGTGGCCCTCGGGCACGCTGCATGTAGAACGGTTCGCACCCAAGGAGAGCGGCGAGCCGATGTTGTCAGGGACATTCGAGGTGGAGTTGGCAGCGAGCGGCATGACCCTCAAAGTGCCTCCGGAGACGTCGATCCTCGAGGTGGTCAGGGAAGCCGGGGTGAGCGTGGCATCTTCCTGCCAGGAAGGAACTTGTGGGACCTGCGAGACACGGGTGCTGGAGGGGGCGATCGACCATCGCGACAGCCTCTTGTCGCCGGAGGAGCAGGCCGGGAACGATACGATGTTCATCTGTGTGTCACGCGCGGCCTGCCCGCGTCTGGTCCTCGACCTCTGACCCGAAGCTTCGAGCTTCGCGAACGCGCGGCTCAACCAGCCACCCTCGGGCTGACCGTGCCCGTGAGCGTTTTTGGGTGCTATACCCGGATCCACCGGTGTTGTGGTGAAAGTTTGTGCAGGCGGGGTCGTGTCGTGGTGGGGCAGATGCCCTCTGGCCTGGGATGATTGTTCTTGGAAGAGAGACAATCGGTTCCTGGATGAGAGGGCATCTGCTAGATGCAAGCATCGCATAGTGCCGGCGCGGTGTCGGTGAGGTTCGATGATCCGAATCTCGTGTCGTGTGCGGGATTGGTGCCGGTATTGCGGCTGGCCGAGCAGGTCGGTGTGGCTGATCTGGCTGAGCAGACGGTGAAATTGTCGCCGGATGTGGGGTCGGCGGGGGCGAATCCCGGTGTGAAGGTGTCCTCGATCGTGGCGGGGATGGCCTGTGGTGCGGACTCGTTCGAGGATCTGGGTGTGATCCGCCACGGTGGCATGTCGCGGTTGTTCGACGGGATCCGGGCGCCCTCGACACTGGGCACGTTTCTGGTGCGCCACGAGGCGCTGTTGTTTTTTTCGGATGGAGGTGAGAGACCGTCCATCTCCTCGCCGTCGTAGCGGTGGGGTGAAGCTGGAGGCAGCCCGATCCGGGGGTCGCCGGGGAGGGCAGGAGCAGCCTCGACAAAGTCGCGTCGGTTCAGCACTGCCGGATGGGCCGGGCGCGGTGAGCGAGACGGGAAGGTATACGCGAGAAACCGGTGTTGTTACGCCTCTTGAGTGCCCGCCAGCTCTAACCCGGTGGATTCGGGCTGGTTCGCGGTGCGCACCCGTTCCGCTTTTTTGCGGGCGGGCAACTCCGGGCTGGGTCTCAGAAGTCTGGGCCCGGAGGCCACGGTGAATTGTCTACGGCGTAGCCGATGGCGATGCCGCAGGGGTAGAGCCGGATGCCTAACCCGTCGACCGGACAACAGTGAACGTGGGAACCATCCGCGTACGTTCCCTGCCTTCCTCCCGTCCACGGAGGCTGGGGCGGGGATAGGTGCGACGCCGGCTGAAGGCGTGGATGGGACGGAGCCGTCGTAGTACTCCGAGCGCGGGAGAGCCGCGTACATGGGAAAGGGCGGCAGCGTGTCAGTCAAGGAAGGGAAGCAATGCCCGAAGACGCGCCGGTGAATACCAGCGCCGTGACGTGGCCGGATCCTGATTCGGCTTATTTCGCGGTACGGAGGATGCAGACCAAATTGCACCGCTGGGCGGGAGAGGATTCCTCCCGCCGGTTCGGTGACCTGTTCAACCTCGTCTATGACCCGGCGTTTCTGGTGCACGCATGGGAACGTGTCTCCAGGAACAAAGGTGCCCGGACCGCAGGGATCGACGGGGCGACAGCAACCCACGTCGAGACCTGGATCGGGGTCGAGGCTTTCCTGGGCCAGATCCGGGACGCGCTGAAATCCGGCGCTTTCCGGCCGGTCGAAGTACGACAGGTGACGATACCGAAGGGAAAGACCGGAAAATTCCGGAAGCTAGGTATTCCAACCATCATCGACCGCGTGGTACAAGCAAGCCTGAAACTGGTGCTTGAACCCATCTTCGAGGCGGACTTCAAGCCGTGCTCGTATGGGTTCCGCCCGAACCGGCGCGCGCAAGACGCTATCGCCGAGATCCATCAATTCACCTCGGGACGAAGCAGTTACCTGTGGATTCTCGAGGCCGACATCAAGGCCTGTTTCGACGAAATTTCGCATACGGCTTTGATAGACCGGCTCCGGATGAGGATCAAAGATAAGCGTATCTGCGCGCTGGTGAAAGCGTTCCTGAAATCCGGGGTATTCACTGAACTTGGAGATCGGGAAGAGACACTCACCGGGACCCCGCAAGGCGGTATTCTTTCACCGTTACTCGCCAACATTGCCCTGTCGGCGCTGGACGATTATTTCGACCAGCGATGGCGGCAGGAAATGGAGACAGACGGGCAACGGAAAGCACGCAAAAGACAGGGCAAGGCAAGCTGGCGACTCATCCGCTACTGCGACGATTTCGTCCTGCTGGTGGCTGGGGACCGCCACCACGCCGAAGCCCTGCGCGAGGAGGTGACCGCCGTGCTCGACCTACTCGGGCTACGGCTGGCACCGGAGAAGACCGGCGTGGTCCACATCGACGAGGGCTTCACCTTCCTCGGTTTCGACATCCGCAGGATGCGCAAGCGAGGCACGATGAAGCAGTATGTCTATACCAAACCGTCCAAGAAGGCGATCCAGTCGATCAAGGACAAAGTTTCGGCCAAGACATACAGGTCAACCCGCCACATGAGCCTGGACGAGCTGATACTCAGCTTGAACCGGTCCCTGACGGGGTGGGCGAACTACTTCCGGCACGGCGTATCCAAGGCAGTGTTCAGCGCGGTCGACTCCCACACGTGGAACCGGCTGATGCGCTGGACGCGCGCCAAGTACGCCGGAAAGACCGGGCTGGGAATGAAGCAGCTCCGACGTCGCTTTTGCGACCAAGGATGGCGGTTCGCCCACAACGGGGTCGTATTCACCGGCGCATCCAGCGTCAAGGTGACCCGCTACCGCTACCGCGGCAGCAAAATCCCGACCCCATGGACCCCGAAACCAGCAGCTGCCACCAGCGGCTAACCAGCGAGTAAGACACGTGGAGAGCCCGGTACTGAGAGATCAGTACGCCGGGTTCGGGAGGGGGTTCCCGCTCTGCCCGGAGTTCAGGCGAACTGAGGGATTCTCAGCGGGAACCCAAGGGTGTTCGGGCTGTGTGGGGCGGTTGGACCCTTGGGTTCGTGCTCAACCCACGGTGTCGTGGTGGGCGCTGTGCAGGAGATTACGGGCGGCGGCGCTGTATCGGATGGCGGTGGTCTCGTCGAGCCCGAACACGGCGGCCAGGTGGAGAGGGTCCGGCCCGTGGGTGAGGGCTTCGTCGAGTTGGCGATCGACGCGCAGGGCCTCCAGTGTGGCGGCTCGGCGACGGAACGGACCGGTGAGCGCGTTGTCGCTGACCGGCCGGGTCGTGTTCGCGGTCTGCTTGTTGATGATCAGGTGGGGGTTGGCGGTGTGGGGCCAACGGTCACGCCGGTAGGTGAGCCAGTCGAGCAAGAGACGGTAGGTCAGCTGGTCCATCGGTCGGGTCACCGTGGCGATGGTGAGCTGCCGGTTGCCGAGGTCGACGTCGTCGAGCCGGAGCTTGCGGATGGCGTCGGGGCGGGCGGCGTGCACTGCGGCCAGCGCCAGGGTGAGCCGGGCGGCGGGGGTGGTCGCGGCCTGCGTAGCGTCGTCGATTTCGTTGGGAGACAAGGGAAGGATCACTGGGTCGTCGCGGTTGCTGCGGTCCCGGAGTCGAGCGGCAGGGTTGGCGAAGATGGTGCCGGTCTTCTTGCAGTGCCGCATCAACGACCGCAGCCCGGTGACGGCTTGCCGACGGCGATGTCCTTGCAGGGCTTCGATCACGGCGGCGACGTCGGCGACGGTGACCTCGCGCAGGTGGGCATAGCGGGCGGACCAGTCCACGAGCACGGGGTGGACGGCGCGCACGTAGCGGCGGGTCGTGCCCATCTTGCGGGGCAGGCTGCGCGGCCCGCCGTGGTGCAGAGTGCGCACCCAGTCGTGGACGTCGGCGGCGATGCCGGGCGCGAGTTCGGCGAGCTTGCCGTCCAGCCAGTGCTGGAACGCCGGGACGCGGTCGTCAACGAACAGGTCCGCCCGATCCAGGACCTCGGCGACACGGTCGATGCTGACGCCGTAGCGATGCAGGATGTCAACCAGCTGCGAGTAGCGGAACGCTTCGCCCTCGGCATGTCCGGACAGCAGGATGACCAGTGCCCGGCCCAGCTCGGCGACCAGCTTGGGGTTCCAGCCGTGCGCCTGCCCCAGCTGGTCGGCGATCCGCCGCACCCGGACCAGGACCGGGTTGGCCAATTCGGCGTGCAACTCCCAGCCGAAGGCTCGCTGCGGGCCGGGCAAGTGCAGTTGCAGTTGCCCGCCATCGGCGGGCCGGGGCGCAGCCAGCACGAGGTCGGTGACTCGTGCACTGGTCTGGGCTCGCTGGCCAGCGCGCTGGCGCACTCCGGAGCGTGGGCCGCGCATCTTGGTCATGCCGGCGAAGGCCAGCTGGTGGCAGGTGACCGTGGCCAGGTCGGCGTCGGTGACGACGTGAGGATCGTCGGCCAGTACCCCGGCCTGCAACCAGCACAGCCTGCAATAGCCGTGCTTCAGCGGCACGTGCCGGCCGCAGACCGCGCAGCGGCCGGGGGCATGGCGGCGGCGGAAGTCGTAGCAGGCGCGGCAATATCCGCCATACAGCACGCCCCAGGCCAGGCAGGTGGGGCAGCTTTCCGCCGTCTTGTCGATCGCGTGTCGGCGTTGGGGCATGGTGACCACGCGGCTCACATGGGCGGCAGCGAGCGGCCGTCCCGGCGTTTCGGCGTGACCGTCACACCGGCGGCGCCGCTGGTACCGGTCGCAGCGGTCGACTCGCCTTGCGGGGCGGGCCGGTCGACCTTGTCGGGCTCTGGGATGAGCAACACCTCGACACCGCAACCAAGGACTGCGCAGATGATGTTCAGCTCGTCGAGTTTGACGCTGGCCGGGCTGCCCGACCACAGCCCGGACATCTTCCCAGCGCTGATCATCAGGCCGTGCTCGGCGAGCATCCGTTGCAGCTCGCTGGCCTTCCAGATACCACGGTTGGCGGCAGCCAGCCGCAGGTTCCACCTCATATGCTCAGTCCCTTCAGCCGTTGCGCGGCCCGCTGCTGCCCGGCCAGCCATGCGTCCTCGACATGCGTCCGATGAACATGAACATAATTCATAGTTGTGGCGATCCAGGCGTGCCCGAGCGTCGCTTGGATGGCGATCAAGTCCATGCCGCCCAGGTAGAGCTCGCTGGCGCAGAAGTGCCGCAGGACATGCGGTGTCAACCGGTCCGACCAGTCCGGCAGGTGCTCGGCGGCGGCCGTAGCCAACCCGGCCCTCAGCACCTCGTTGCCCACCCTGGCACCGGTCCCGTCGGCGTTCTTGCGTTCGGAGCAGAACAACGGAGCGCCCAGCCGGGCAGGGTCGTCACCGAGCTGGCACCACACGTCCTCGACGAACCACCGCAGGGTCCGGCCCGCGTCATTGATCAGCGGCACCATGCGTTCCCGGGGCCCGGAGCCGCGGGCGCCTTTGCCGTGTCGGACATGGAGTTTGCCGAACGGGCCCAGGTCCCACTTGATGTCGGCCAAATCCAAGTGACGCACCTCGTTGATCCGCAACCCCACCTCCGACATCAGCCGGGCGGCGGCGTAGTTACGCGCGGTGGGAGCGAACTTGCGGCAGGTCGCCAGCTCGCCGCGCCACCCGGCGAACAGCGTCCTGATCTGCTCAGCGGACGGCGGGATCCGCAGTTTCGCCTCGCGTCGGCCGCGGGGTCGGTTCACCTCGTCGATCGGGCATTCCACGACCCGGCCGGTCAGGTTGTGGATCTCCACCTTGTGCCGCAGCTCGACGAACTCGAAATACGTCCTGATCGCCTGCGCCCGCGCCATCCGCGTGTTGGGCGGCACCGCCCGCAGCACCGTGCCGAAATAGGAGTCCACGTTGGACGGTTGCAGGTCCCACAACGGTCGGCCGAACCACGCACGCACCTGCTCCAGATGGCAGACATCCGAACGGATCGTGTTATCGGCCAAGCCTGCCGCCGAGCGGGCCAACACGAACCCGGCGAACACATCGGTCTCGAACCGCGCGATCTCCTCCGGGCCCAACGGCTCGCGCATCTCGCGCAGATCCCGCACGACCGCAAGCCCCACCACGCCTCCCCGACTTCAGCTCGACCGCAAGAACATCAACAGACGTGACATCGGCTCACGGAACCTGAAGTTGAGTCAGACCCGAATCCGCGAGTATGGGTGTGATTTGGGGCGGGATATGGTGATGGGTGTCGCTCTGACCTGGGATGATGTTGATTGTGAAGTCAATTTCATCTGGTCGGAGAGGACACCCATCTGGTGGGCAGTGTAGTTGATGGCCGGCGCACGCTAGCGAAGGTGCGGGTCGGTGTGCCGGATTTGTCGTTGACCCAGGTGTCGGGGATGGCGGCGGTGACCGAGCTGGTGGACCGGCTGGGTGTGATCGCGGAGCTGGATGAGGCGGTCGGGCCGATTAAGGAACGGGACCGAGGCTTCGGGCCGGGTGAGCTGATGGTGGGGCTGGCGTGCGCGCAGCTGGCAGGGCAGGATTTCCTGGTCGGTCTGGACCGGGTACGTGAGGATGCCGCCGGCCAGAAGATCTCGCCGGTGCCGGGATTGCCCTCAACGACCGCAGCCGGTCTGGCACGGCGGTTCACTGATCCACAATGGACGGCGGTGGAGGCCGGGATCGCCGCGGTCACCGAACGCGCGTATGAGCTCTCGCCCGCGGCGCGGCGGGCGCGGCTGGCCGCCTCCGTGACGATCGACCTGGACACCTCCGATGTCGAAGTCTACGGGCGTAAGAAACGCGGCGTGGCCTATAACCATGAGGGCCGGCGTGTGGGGCGTCCGCATGTGGCGTGTTGGGCGGAGACCGAAGCAGTGCTGGCCGCGGAGTTGTTCTCCGGCAACGACGACGCTCGTGCGAGCGCACCGGCGATGTTACGGCGGGCGCTGAAAGGCCTGCCGCGTGCGGTGCGGGGCGCCCGGATACGGCTACGGGCCGACACCGGTTATTTCGACGGTGCCCTCGCGCGGGCGGCGCTGGCCGAGGGTGCGGAGTTCGCGATCGGCGCGAAACGCATCGCACCTCTGTGGCGGCTACTGGACGGGCTCTCGGAGGACGACTGGACCGACGCCCGGGACATGACCGGCGCGCAGGTCGCGGTCGCCTCCTACAGGCCGAACTGGTGGCCCACCGGCACCGAGATCCTCATCCGCCGTGTGAAACTGGACATCTCCCAGGTCTCGGCCGATCCCCGTTCCCGGCGGCGCCGCACCCTGCACCCCAACCAGCGCACCCTGCCGCTGGATGAACTCGGAAGTGCTGACTGGATCTACGCCTACTCGTTCATCTGCACCAACATTGACGTGTCCACCCCAGCCAAGGCGGTCGCGGTCGAGTACTGGTACCGCCACCGCACCACGATCGAAAACCTGTTTCGCGACAGCAAACATGGCGCCGCGCTACGACATCTGCCCAGCGGCTACAAGGAAGTCAACACCGCCTGGATGCACGGCGCGCTGCTGGCGGTGAACATTGCCGCCTGGCTACACGAACTCACCGGCAAGCCCGATGGCGAAACCGTGACAGGACACGGGATCCGTGGCGGCAAAGCCATGATCGCAACCCTACGGCACCGGCTCATCTGCGTCCCCGCGCGCCTGATTTCCCATGCGGGACAAGCCATCCTGCGTCTCCCACCCGGACATCACCTGCTCGCCGGGATCCTCACCACACTGAGAACACTCCCCGCGATCCCCTGACCACCCGGCCCACCGGCCCCGACCAAGGACCCGGACAACGCGAACCCGGCGCGACAACCGGGCCACCACCATGCCCACAACCCAAAAACACCGCAGCGGAGATCAACACCAAATACAACATGATCAACCCAACCCACTATTCACGGATTCGGGTCAGAACACGAACCAACCACCCGAACGAGCAAGAACAGCCTGGTCCAGGCCGCCCGACGACGGAACATCCCTCCGGGAACTCAAGGGTTATCTATTAGGAAACGGACCGGCGGCAACACCGACACCGCGCCCGGGAACCTACCTCACCGTGGGTTCACCTATGGTCATGTGGCGCAACTGGAGAAGCTGGGCCGGATCGTGCTGGAACGCCTGGCCGGGCGGTGCGGGTTGTTGCCGGGGGCCGATGAGCTGGTGTTCGTCGATATCGACTCGAAGATCAAAGAGGTCTACGGGGCGGGGAAGCAGGGCTCGGCGTATGGGTACACGAAGGTGCGGGGCCTGAACTATCTGATGGCCACGATCTCCACCCCCACTGCGGCGCCGGTGGTGGCGGCGACCCGGATACGGGGCGGTAACGCCAATTCCGCCCGCGGCGCGGCGTCACTGATCACCTCGGCGATCAAGACGGCCCGGGCGTGTGGTGCGACGGAGACGATCGTGGTGGGGGGTGATTCGGCGTTTTTCACCGGCCCGGTCATCGCCGCGATCCGCAAAGCCGGGGCGTTTTTCTCGGTCACCGCCAAACACACCGCGTCCGTGAAGGCCGCGATCGCCGGGATCGAGGAGAACACATGGCAGACCGTGCGTTTCAACCGGCCGGTCTTCGACGACCGCGCCAAGCAGTGGATCTATGAGGGCGAGATCGCCGAAACGACACTGGAGGCGTTCACCAACGTCACCCAGAATCCCGGCCGTGCGGTCACCGCCCGGCTGATCGTGCGCCGCACCCGGATCACCACCACCGATGCCACCGGCGAGTTGTTCCCCATCTGGCTTTATCACGCGATCTTCACCGACTCCCCGCACGAGCTGCTCACCGCCGAGCCCGAGCACCGCGGCCGTGCCGGGACGATCGAGCAGATCTTCGCCGACCTCAACGATTCCGCCGCGGCCCACCTGCCCTCCGGGCAGCTCGCCGCCAACGGCGCCTGGCTGTCCCTGGCCGCGCTGACCCACAACCTGATGCGCGCCGCAGGCAGTCTCGCGTCGGAGTTCCACGCCAAAGCCCGCACCGCCACCCTGCGGCGGCAGCTCATCACGATCCCGGCCCGTATCGCCCGCTCCGCCCGCCGCATCGTGCTGCACCTCCCCGCCGACTGGCCCTGGAAACAGGCCTTCACCAGCCTGTTCACCGCAACCCACTCCCCGCCGGCCGGGGCCTGACCCTGACCACACCCGCCCACAAGGCACCGACCGGAGACCACAGTGGATAAGCCGGACCACAGGCCGGCGGACCCCGCACACCCACCACCAGCATGATCGATCAACACCCCCCAAACCTTGATCAACAACCCACGCCCAAACCAACTCGGTGGATCCGGGCATAGCACCCAAAATCACTCACGGGCAGGTGGCGACCTTCGCCGCGGCGGCCTCAAAATCAGCTAGGCGACGGCATCGCGAGAAGGCTCTGGGGACTGTGGCCGTATCGTCTCAACTCGGGGCGACGCTGTCGGGAAGTGTCGTGGGTTCAGGACAACGACGGCTGCACCGGCGAGCAAGGACACTGCAAAGGTGCCGAAACCGAAGGCATCAAAGCCGGTACTCTCACTGAGCCACCCGAACAGGTACGGGCCGATAAAACCGCCAAGCAGTCCGAGCCCGTTGACCATCGCCACTCCCATCGTCCGCACGTTGGGCGCGAGAGTCGAAGCGGTGACCGAATGGTAGAGCCCGATTGCCGAGAATGACAGCGCGATTCCGACGGCAAGTGCGACCTGCGCAATGGCGCCGTCGACCGCGATTGCGGCGCCTAGCGCGAAGCCCGAGCCGGTGAGAAGCCCGACGAGGTGCCAGCGGCGGTCGCCCGTCATTACCGAAGTTCGACCGAAGAAAATCATCGTGGCGAGCGCGACGGCGTAGGGCAAAGCGGCTACGAGGGCCACTTGCACAGAGGACAAGTGCGCAAAGCCGGCTTTGATGATCTGAGGGAGGAAGAAGATCAGTCCCCAGAATCCGAGCTGGATCGTGAAGTAGACGAAACCGAGGAGCCATACCCGACGCATACGAATGATGCTTGCGAAAGCGCTGGAAACTGGAGCCGTTTCTGCGTCGTCACGCCCGTCCGCCTGATCTGTGCGCTCGAGCAGCCATTGGCGACTTTCCTCGGGCAACCACCGGGCGCGTTGCGGGTCGTACGGAACCAAGCGTCCGACGAAGGGAGCGATGATTACGGCAGGTGCGCCCTGCAGGAGAAACAACCACTGCCATCCGACGAGGCCAACCCAATCGATCTGTAACAGACCTGCGGCCATGGGTGCGCCGATCAGGGTGGCAGTAGCGGCTGCGGCCCCCACCTTGGCGGTGGCGCCTGAGAGATCCTCGCGGGAGTAGAATCGCGCGAGGCAGGTGTAGCAGGCCGGAATTAACACCGCCTCACCGAGCCCGAGCAGGAAACGGAAGAGCACAAACAGTGCCGCGTTGGGTACGACGGCCAGTGCCATGCAGGATAGGCCCCAGAGCCCGATCATGGCACCGAGCCAGCGGTGATCGCGGAACCTATCCAGAATCGCGGCATGCGGGAGGCCTCCGGCAGCATAGCCGATGAAAAAGATACCAGCGGCAAGTCCGAAGATCGTGCTGGACATACCGAGGTCTTGGTTCATGTCCAGGGCGGCGAAGCTGACGTTGGAGCGATCAATGTGCGAGATGAGCATGAGGCCGAACAGCACGGACAACAGCCGCCTGTCCACGATCGCCCGCGTACGCCGATGTACGTTCACGATTTCCATCCTTTGATTTAGGCGAATGGGGGGCCACGAGTGGAACCCGTAGGTTCTCTGCTCAAGGCGCGCGACTACTCACATCCCGGGGAGCTGGCCCGGTCCAGTAGATGTGGGGCGAGAACTTCAATCCGGCCGCGGTGCAGCGTGATGGCACCCGCGTCTCGTAGCCTGTTGACGGCGTAAGTCACTGAGACCCGGCTGCGCCCGGTACTAGTCGCGATCTCCTGATGGGTGAGACGTAGCAGGTCACCGTGCTCGGCACGGCCGCTGTTCATCTCCTGCCAAAGCGCGTGAAGGAGCCCGGCGACCTGGGCGGTCGTATGTTGAAAGGTTGCCACCTCAAGTTGCTCTATGAGATTCTCAATCTTGCGGTGTGCCCGCTCGAGCAGCGCCAAGGCGAACTCCGGTGACTTCCGGCACACGCGGAGTAGGTCTTCTCGCTCCATCTCCCGAACCCGAACCTGTGTTACCGCGACGATGCGCACGCCCTGAGGAAGCCTGTCAGTGTCGCCAAAGAGAGGCGTATCACCTAACAATGCGCCCTGTGTCTTGTAAAATGGCATGCGTTCCGCGCCATTTGGGTTCAGCGTGGTCACCTTTACCAAACCGCGTTCAACAAGCATCACCGATTGGCCGGCGCGTGCGTTGTCTAGCACTAACGAACCAGAGGGAAAGTCGATCGTGGGCTTACTGGCAAAGTGGGGGGCCAGATCAAATCCTCGGGAATCGATGAACGGCTTCACAGCTCTCCCAACATCAGCCTGCCTGCGACCGGAATCTCTCGATTGCATCGGGAGCGGATTGGTCGACTCCGACGATTTCCTTGCTCGGATAACGACATAGGCACAAACTTTCGCTGTGCGCACCGGGAATGGCTATGAGCCCGACAAGAGGTTTGGTCGGAGCGTCGAGCGGCGGCGACCCGAAACCTGAGGGCCGTAGGCTTGGTCGTCAGTGCCAGGCGCCGAGCCGCAAGCCGTCGACGACCTGCGGCACGGTCGCCGCCAGGTCGGTGATCGGGAGTCCGTGGGTAGGCGCGATCAGCTCGACGCCGAGTTCGCTCAGCAGCTTTTCGAGGGCCCCGATGTACGGCTCAATATCAGTGAATCGTGTCCAGATCAAAGCGAGTTCGGCGAACAGCGCCGTCATATCCGGCATGTCTAGGGAACCGGCTTCCTCGGCGACCAAGCCGCAGTGCGCCTCGGAGTGGTAGTGGCTGAAGGAAAAACCGTCGGCAGGGAAGAGAGTGGCAGCCTTGGTGTCGAAGCCCCAGAAGGTCGGCGTGAGGTCGCGTATGACCGCCGGAACCGACCGGAAGAAGCGACCACCACCGAGGTCGAGGCTTACGCCAGCTGGGCCGGGAACCTGAATGCGGTCGGCGAACTCGGGAAAGACGAGATGTAGGTCGTGTACGCCTCCCACGGCCCTGGCTTTCGGAAACTTCTGCAGGAAACGTCCGATCCCGCTCGCGTGGGGGGTCTCGCAGTGCGTCGCGAACAAAAACTCCACGGGTGGGATTCCGGTGGCTAGCAGCTCGTCGAGCTGAGCATCGAGGACATCAAGGTCACTGGGAAACCCGCCCTCGACTATGACGGACCGCTGAGTGCCGGAGACGACGTAGACCGAGTTATAGGAGTGGAAGATCTGCCCCTTGTAGCGCTGCTCCAGGCAGGCGCCGAGCCAGTTAAGCCCTGGCTGCAGTTCGCGCGGTAGCTTTCGCTTGACCGGACCAGGCGGAATAGTCGGCCGCGGGGGAGCCGATTGGTGATTCGGCGCTGTCGTTGGTAAACCAGATCCGATGCTGAGGGGGCGTGCCGGTTCCTCGCCGCCGAGGACTTCGATCACACTGCACACGACCTCCACATGGTGCGTGACTACTTCCTCGCCTTCCAGGATCGCACCATGGGCGGGGATGATCCGATTGACCGTCCGCTGCGCGAACAACTGACGGATCGCCTCGGCGATTTCAGTGGTCCGTGCGCCAGGCAGCCACCAGTAGCGGTTGCCGACGAGATGCTCCTGCACGGTCGTCATGTCTTGTTCCCAGTCGGTCACGTCTGACTGAACGGCGCGGCCGCAGACGTGACCGAACAAGTCCGATGTGAGCATGCTGCCGGTGAGAGGATCGAATACCCAATGAGTCGGCAGTAGCATGAGCTCGGCCGTTACGACCTGGAGATCACGGGTGCCTGCCGAATCCAACGCCAGAATCCCTGGGGCCTGGATCTTGTGGAACTGTGCGGCGCCCGTCCAGGGGCGCCCGTAGTCGTGGACACGGAAATCGAACCACGGAAGGCCCTGCCATTGCGCCCCGTAGACGCGGGCGACCGAAAAGCGTTCAACCAGTGGCACTACATTGCACACCGAGTCGAACTCGCCCTGACGGAGCGGGAACAACGACAGGGCGAGCCCTGAGTCGAGAGTCTCATCCAGCCACGATGCAATTTCCGCGAACTGGGTCGCTAGGTGGCTGGTGTCGAACGGCCTCATTTTCATCGAAAGACCGACCCGGACAAATCGTGCGGGGCTGAGATCGCCGTAGACGGTCGGAAAGACGGTCGCCGATCGAATCAGTCCACCCTAAGCCGCGAAGTTCGAGGCGCCTGCCGGGTACTTCCCGAAAAACACCAGCCTCCTAGGCCAGGATCGACGAGAAGGGAATGAGTCGATCCCTTCAGCAACACGACGTTCGCGTAGGCAGTACCTCGTACTGTCGTTGGGTGCGTCGATACTCGACCGTCAAGGGGGACTGGCAGCCCGAGAACTTCAAGCGCACCACTACCGTACGAGGATCGAACACCCAGCCCTGAAAGGGCGACCGGAGGGGCGTCGTTGGACAGGCTCATATGATTCCTTCCGAAATATATCTCCAGAATTCGAGCGATCAAGGCTCGTCTGCTGCGCTGCGCCCGCACTTGTCGCACGGCTGTGACTATGTTGGCAGCGACGACGCCTACGCTCTGTCTAGGACTTGACATAGCGCGAAAAGGAATATGCCTTGCGGTTGACCCCGGTTGACCCCGCAGCCCGACAGGTCGATGAGGTCGCGTATCAGTCCGCGAGCGTGGTCGCGGTTGAACTCCTCCAGGAACGTGCGGCCGGCTAAGTGGGGGCGGATACGGTCCGCGCCCTCGAGCACGTCGGGACCGGAGACGTCGGGACCGGAAACGTCGCGGCCGGAAACGTCGCGGCAGGATCAGTAACACCCGAGATCCGCGAGGCTGACCGCCTCGCGGATCTCGGAATGGCTGCTCATCGAGCTACCCGGAGCAAGGCTGCGCGCGGGTAGGTCACCGGTGGACGAGCCCGCCGTTGACGCTGATGGTCTGGCCAGTGAGGTAGGCACTGTCGTCCGAGAGCAGGAACATGGCAAGCCCGACCAAGTCGTCGGGCTCGGCCGTGCGATGCAGCGCCTGCGCGTCGATCATCGCCTGCTTCTGCGCCGGACTCACCGTGGTGCGGGCGATCTCGGTGTAGACAGGGCCGGGTGAGAGGGTATTCACCCGGATCCCGAACTGGCCCAACTCGTGCGCCATGGAGTAAGTCATGCCCTGCACACCGCCTTTGCTCGCCACGTAGTGCAGGTAGCCGGAGCGGCCCATGAGCACCGCATCCGAACCAATGTTAATCACGCTCGCCGACTCCGACCTGCGCAGCAACGGCAATAGCGCAGAGACCACCAACCACGGCCCCTTCAGGTTGACCGCGATGACCTGGTCCCACTCCTCGGGTGTGATCTCCCAGAACGGCTTCCTGGTGATCGTGGAGAACACTGCGGCGTTATTGATCAACCCATCCAGCTGACCGTGCTCCTCCGCGACGAGGGCGGCCAGCTCAGCGCCGCTGCCCGGGTCGGCGACGTCCAAGATGGCCGCGGAGGCCTTGCCCGGTCCGGTCAGGCTGGCGGCCGTGGCGCGGACCGCGTCGGCGTTGCGGTCCGCGAGCACGACCCGGCATCCCTCCGCCACCAGCCGGCGCGCGTACCCTGCGCCGATTCCCTGGGCGGCACCGGTCACCACGATGACCTTCCCGTCCAGTCCACGCTTAATCGTCGGCGCCCTCATCGCAAGCTCCACTCCCGGTAGGTGGGTTCGTCAGCGGGCACGATCTCGGTTTGCAGCAGCACCAGGCAGCTCGGGCAAAACACCTGGCGCAACACGATTGGGCGGTCGGTGAACCGGGCGGGGTCGGCGTGCACACCGGGCCCGGCGGCGCTCGACGGCCGTTCGTTGCGCACCGCCTTGTCGAACGGGCTGCTGGTCGTCGTGCCAACCAGGGCGCCACAGTGTCGGCAGACGACGTGCCCTTCGGGGCCGACGGTCAAATTGAGGTCGAGGTCCATCAACGGTCTCCAATCAGGACAGTCCGGCGCGTTCCCGGCGCAGTTGGTGGCGGAGACGCTCGGTTCGTTCGACATCGACTCCGGAGCCGGCCTGGTCGACGAACCGCACCCCGTAGATCTGCTCGGCGGCCTGGTGCGACACCTTTCCGAGCGCGACGTCCCGGGCGACAGCCTCGGGTTCGCGGAGCAGCGGGTCACCGAGCCCGCCTCCGCCCTGCCAGTGGGTGAAGTAGACGTCGTCGACGTCAAGGTCGGTCTCCACGTGTGGCGGCAGGGTGTCCGGGCGTCCGCCCAGGTCCTCGATTCGGGCGGGGATGACGCCCTCGGTGAGCTGGCGACGCACCGATGAGTCGCGGATCAACACGTCCCACTGGGTCGCCGCCGGATAGCCGCCGGCCAGCCCTGGCGCCTGGGGCACCGCCTTGCCGTTCGCCGACACCACGAGATGTACTCCCCCGGCCGGCGAGTCGTAGGGGATGAAGCAGCTGGAGGCGCCGACCCCGCCCCGGTAACGGCCCGGGCCGCCGGAGTCCACTTCTTCGCGCCGCCACAGGTACAGCATCGGGAAACTGAACTCGTTGATCTCCACGTCGGCGGTCCGCCCCATCGGGATGCAGTTCACCCCGCCGGTGTCGACCCCATCGCCGTCCACCTTGGCGCCCAGCCCGCCGGCCATCGCGTCGCAAAGCATGGTGGCGAAACCGCCGCCGCGCTGGTCCACGCCAGCCAGCAACGTCAGGTCCCAAGTACCGCTGCAGACGCTCGTCGCCGAGCGGCTCAGCTCCGGATGGGTCGTGAGCATCGCCGCGATTGTCTCGGACACCGCGTTCTGGGTGGCCCAGGCGGAGTTCACCGAGGCCTTCCCGATCCCGGCCGGGAACGTACAGTTGTTGATCGTGCCGGGCTCGCTCGTTATGTCGATGCAGCGGTAGATTCCACCCGGCGCCCAAGGGATGTCCGGGCAGAGCATGGTCAGCAGAATCGGCAGGATGCCGCCCCGCAGCCCGGCCAGCGTGCAGTTGATAATTCCCTCGACCTGTGGGTCGGTTCCGGTGAAGTCGAAGTGCAGCCGGTCGGACTGCTTGGTCATCCGCACCACGATCTTGTGCACCTGGCGGTCGTCGGCGCGCCCACCGTCCTGGTGCGCGACCGCAGACCACTCTCCTTCGGGGAGCTGGCGCAGCTTGGCGCGCAGCCTGGTCTCGGCATCGTCCATCATCCGTTTCATCACGGCCTTGACGGTGTCCGGGCCGTACTTGTCGATCAGCGCGGTGAGTCGCTCGTGGGCGACGTTGTTCGCGCCGATCTTGGCCCGCAGGTCTAGCCCGACCAGCTTGGGCACTCGCGACCGGCGCAGGTACATGTCTTCGACATCGGCGCGCAGTCGCCCTCGCTCGACGATCGCCACCGGCGGGATGGGCACCGACTCCCAGAACACGTCGCGTCCCTCGACAGACCAGCTGCCCGGCGATACCCCGCCCAGGTCGACTTGGTGAGCCACCGCGCCGGTCCAGCAGAACAACTGGCCCTCGTAGAACAGCGGGGCCAGCACGGTGACGTCGTTCTGATGCAGGCCGCCGCCGATCCACGGATCGTTGAGCAGGAACTGGTCACCAGGATGGATGCCCGGGCTGCCCGACCGGTTTCGGAGCGTCCACCGGCCCGCCATATCCAGCGACGAACCGAGCTGCATGTTGTAGAGGCCGACCTGGACCGTCTCGCCGAACTCGTCCATGATCGCGGCACCGAAGTCGTTGCAGTCGGTTACCACGACCGATCCGGACATCCGCTTGATCGCATCGCCCATATCGTCGGTGATCGCCACCAGGCGGTGCCGGATTACTTCGTAGGTCAACGCGTCGATGCCCGCAACGGCATCGGCGTCTATCCGGTGCAGCTCAAGGTCGCCGAAGGACTGGTCCTGGTCGAGCGGCGCCGAGGACTGGGCGAAACGCTCGGACCCGGCGATGGGAATGACTGGCATCAGAAGGTCTCCTTTTCGAGTGCGACCGCCATCTCCGGGCTGGCGGGGGCAAGGCGGGCCGACTCGGCCGGGGCGAAGGTCAGGACAAGGTTTCCTAGCCGGTCGACCACGCCGTGCGTTCCCGGGGGCAGCGCCACCGTGGTGGTCGGTGCTTCCACGATCGCTGGGCCACTGATTGAGTGGCCGGCACCGAGCGCGCGGTAGTCGTAGACCGCGGTCGGCTGGGCCCCGACGGTGATATCGAGCAGCACGTTCCGGATGCCGGAAGGTACCGGCTCGCCGTCGCCGGGTAGGTGATCGGGCAGTTCTGGACGGACTGCCAGCGTGCCGATGGCGCGGACCCGGTAGGTGATCAGTTGCAGCCCGGCGTCGGGAAACCCGGTGCCCTCGCCGTAGAGCTCCTCGTAGCGCCGCTCGAACTCCGCTTCCATACCAGCGACCGCGGCGGCGTCGAGGACCCCGTTCGGCACCGAGGTGGACACCTCGGCCAGCTGCATGGTGTAGCGGAGGTCCGCCTCCCGCTCGTAGTGCACGGTCTGGAAGGCGAGCCCCTGCTCGGCAAGCCGGGTCGCCAGCTCGGTCTCCAGGGACTCGAACACCTCGGTCACGCGTGCCGGGTCGACCGGCATCGCGGCCGGTTGGGATCGTTCGGCGGTGAGCACGATGTCGGAGGTCGCCAGTCCGTAGGCGGAGAACACCGCCGCCGTAGCGCCGATCGGCACGATGACCTGCCGCGCCCCGAGATCACGGGCATAACTGGCGCAGTGCATCGGCCCGGCTCCACCGAACGCATACAGCGAGAAGTCCCGGGGGTCCTGCCCGGAGTTGACCACGACCTTGCGAACCAGGTCGGCGGTCTGCGCGTTCTGGATCTCGTAAACGGCGGCGGCCGCGTCGTCGACGGACATGCCGAGCGGTTTGGCCAGGCGCTCGGCGATCGTCTTGCGGGCCAGCGCCACGTCGAGCTTCTTGCGGCCACCCAGGAAGTTGTCCGGGTTGATGATGCCGAGCACCAGGTCGGCGTCGGTGACGGTCGGTTCGATGCCACCGTCGCCATAGCAGGCCGGACCGGGACGAGCGCCGGCGCTCCGGGGCCCTACCCGCAGGTTGCCGCCGGGGTCCACCCATGCGATGGCGCCGCCACCGGCGCCGATGGTGTGCACGTCGACCATCGGCGTGCTGATCGTGTACTGGTTGAGCACGGTGCTGCTGGTGCGCACCGGCGCCCCGTCGACCACCAAACCTACGAGGAAGGTGGTGCCGCCCATATCGGTGGAGATGACGTTGCCGCTCTGCAACGCCTCAGCCATGCGCGTACAGCCGACTACGCCACCGCTGAGCACCGAACCGATGGTGGTGACCGCATGCGCCGGCGCGTCCGCGGCACTCACACACCCGCCGGATCCCTGCATGACCAGAAGTGACCCGACCAGCCCCCGCTTGCGCAGGGTGGCCTCGAGCGGCCTCAGATAGTTGGCCAGCCGGGGGCCCACCTGGGTGTTCATGATCGTGGTCACGCTGCGCGAATACTCCCGGATACGCGGGCTGACCTCGCTGGACAGCGCGACGTACAGCTCCGGCGCTTCGGCGTGGATGAGCTCGCGGATCCGCTGCTCGTGAGCGCTGTTGCGGAATGACCACAGAAGCGACACAGCGATGGCCTCTACCCCGTCGGCCAGCAGCTCCCGCACCGCCTGCCGCACCCCGTCCTCGTCGAGCGCAACCACGACAGCGCCCTTGTAGTCGATCCGCTCGTTGATCTCCTTGATCAAGTGGCGGGGCACCAGCGCGGGCGGCTTGGCAGTGCGGGCCATGTGCTGGATCTCCTCGCTGTCCAGCCCGGCGTAGCGGCCCTCCAGGTTCATGATGCTGATCGAGTCGGCATGACCCCGGGTTGTGAGAAAACCGACCCGGGCCACGTCACCGGTGACCAGCGAGTTCAACGTCGACGTGGTGCCGTGCACGATGTAATCGGTCTCGCCGAGCAGTTGGCTCACCGGAATTTCGAGCTCACGGGCCAGCTCGTCGATAGCGTTGAGAAATCCCTCGGCGAAGTTCGGCGGGGTGGACGGCGTTTTGGCGGCGGCCAGCCGACCGTGTTGGTCAGCGGCAAACGCATCGGTAAAGGTGCCGCCGATATCAATTCCAATAACATATGCCACGGCAACCTCCGTTGGTCAAAAGTGGCGGTGGATCGTCTATATTCGGCCGCGAATGCGGCGCTGACAGGGCCCGCGAGACGGTGAACGACATTGCCGTTCGCGCGGACAGGCAAAGTCGGGATCAGCGCCGGAACATCACGTTGATCGCTTTGAGCTCGGTGTAGCTCAACAGCTCTTCGAGGCTCTCCTCACGGCCGACGCCGGAGCCCTTGACGCCCCCGAACGGGACATTCGGAAAGTGCAGCGAGGAACCGTTGATCCAGGTGTGACCGGCTTCGAACTCCCGGATGACGCGATGCGCCCGGTCGAGGTCACGGGTCCACACGCTCGCGGTCAGCCCGTACTCGACGCCGTTGGCTATCTCGATCGCCTCTTCCTCGGTGTCGAAGGGAATGACCGAAAGCACTGGTCCGAAGACCTCTTCCTGCGCAATGCGCGCGTTCGGGGTGACGTTCGTGAGTACCGTCGGGGCCACATACAGCCCGCGCTCGAACGCCGGCCCGCTCGGACGGCCGCCACCCGTGATTACCTTGGCCCCCTCGTCCACCGCGATGTCGATGTACCGCAGCGATCTCTCGTACTGCGCTCGGTTGATCATCGTGCCCTGTTCGGACCATTCGGCCAGCGGGTCACCGATCCTGCGCCTCTCGATCAACTCCACAATGCGCGCAACCACCTCGTCGTGCACTTCACGTTGCACCAGCAGCCGCGAGTTAGAGCCGCAGGACTGCCCGGACCAGGTGAAGTTCATGCCGAACACCGCTCCTTCGGCGGCCGCGTCCAAGTCGGCGTCGGCGAACACCACGATGGCGTTCTTGCCACCCAATTCCAGCGTCACGTTCTTGATCCCGCTCTCGGCGGCTGCCAGCTGGATGGCCCGCCCGGTCGGCTCTGAGCCGATGAACCCGATGCGACGCACCCTGGGATGGCGCACCAACGCGTCGGGGACCACCGGGCCATCACCGACCACCACCGAGAGCACGCCCGGCGGGAAGACTCCGGCGGCCAACTCCGCCAGCCGCAGCGCCGAAAGCGGCGCAGCCTCCGGCGGCTTGAGAATGGTGGGGTTTCCGGCGACCAACGGCGCGCCGACCTTGCAGGCGAACATCAGCGGGTGGTTGAACGGCACGATCCGCGCCACCACCCCGACCGGCTCCCGCACGGTGACGTGCAGCGCATTGCTGGCCGGGATCGAATCGCCCTTGAGTTCCAGCGCCAGCCCGGCGAACAACCGTAGCTGGGCCACCGCCACCGCCACGTCCACTCGGGAGCCGGAAATCGGCGAGCCGGAGTCGATGGTGTCCAGCAGCGCCAGCTCCTCGCCGTGCTCCTCGACGATATCGGCCAGTCGGCGCACCAGCGCCGCCCGCTCCACGGCCGTGGTGTCTCGCCACAGCGAGCGGGCCGCATTCGCCGCGGAGACGGCGTCGTCCACGTCGGTCGCATCGGCGTCCGGTACTTCGGCGATCACCGTCTCTGTCACCGGACTGACCCGCTGGAAGGTCCGTCCGCTCCGTGCGGCACGTGGTTCTCCCGCGACCAGCAACCGCCAGTCACGATCGAGCACTCGCGCCACGGAGGCCGGCAACGAGTCGGGCTTGGTCATAGTTGCTCCCGTCAGTAGACCGCTCGGAGACATCCAAGAGACTTAACGTGACCCACGCCACCCTCCAGGAAATTCCGTCATGCAGAAGACTGCTCCGACGCCGCCGGCGTACCCGATCGCCTGGGTCGACGACGCCGTGCGGCTGCTGCGCGGCAACGCGGGCTTCAGCTCGGGTGGAGTGGGTGGGGTCGTTTTCCTCGCTACCTCCCACCGAACCCGGCAGACACGCTTCGATGTACGAGATCAATGCCGTGCTGACGGTGGGTTGCCCGCCTTCGAGGCGCCGCGTTCGAGCTAGCATGAGAGCTGGTCAGTGGGCGGTGAGTGTGGTGACAGACAGTGTCCCGGGGGCTGGACAGCTTTCCGGCTGAGGTAACGAGCTTCGTCGGGCGTCGGCAGGCGACGGCCGAGGTGAAGCGTACGCTGTCGACGTCTCGTTTGGTGACGTTGACTGGCGTTGGTGGGACGGGTAAGTCACGGTTGGCGCTACACGTCGCGCAGCAGCTGCGGCGGGCGTTCGCCGATGGTGTGTGGTTGGTGGAGTTGGCCGACCTGCGGGACCCGTCGCTGCTGGCCGATGCGGTCGCGGCGACGTTGGGCTTGACCGATTTGTCGAATCGCGATCGGGAAGCGGTGTTGGTCAGTTACCTCGCGAACAAGCGGCTGCTACTTGTGCTGGACAACTGCGAGCACCTGCTGGGCGGCTGTGCGCACCTAGCAGCCGTGCTACTGCCCGCGGCACCGGGGCTGCGGGTGTTGGCAACCAGTCGGGAGCCGTTGGGTATCGCCGGGGAGCATGTATGGCCGGTTCCCCCGCTGTCTGTGCCGCGGCCGGAAGCGTCCTTGCCGGGGGATGGCTCAGGGCGCAAGTATGAGGCGCTGGTGCTGTTCGAGGAGCGGGCGGCGGCGGTGGTGCCGGGGTTCACCCTGAATCGGGACAACGAGAGGGCAGTGGCCCGGTTGTGTCAGCGGCTGGATGGTTTGCCGCTGGCGATCGAGTTGGCCGCGGTCCGGTTGCGGGCGCTGACTGTCCCGGAAGTCCTGGCTCGTCTGGAGGACCGTTTCCGGTTACTGACCGGTGGTGACCGTGCCGCTCCGGCCCGTCATCAGGCGCTGCGGGCCGCCGTGGGGTGGAGCTTTGACCTGTGCACGGAGTTGGAGCGGACGCTGTGGGCCCGGTTGTCGGTGTTCGCGGGCGGGTTCGAGTTGGCTGCCGCCGAGCAGGTGTGCTCGGGCGATGGCCTGCTCCGCGAGGAGGCGTTCACCGGTCTGACCGGTTTGGTGGACAAGTCCTTGCTGATCATGGACAGGGAAGCTCCGGTTGCCCGTTACCGGATGTTGGAGACGATCCGCCAGTACGGTCATGAGCGGCTTACCGGCGGCGAGGAAGTCGTTGTGCGTCGTCGGCACCGGGACTACTACCTGCGCTTGTGCGAGGAGGCAGCAGCGGACTGGTTCGGGCCTAACCAGGTCGAGTGGTTGAACCGGTTCCAGGCCGAGCAGCCCAACGTGTGGAAGGCCCTGGAGTTCTGCCTCACCGAACCCGGAGAGGCGCGCACCGGTTTGCGAATGGCCGGCGCGCTGTACTGGTACTGGCATCAGCATGCCATCCGCGATGGGCGGCGGTGGTTGGACCGGGCGCTGGCCTGCGACACCGAGCCCAGCCCCGAACGGAGCAGAGCGCTGTGGGTCGTTGGCTGGATCGCAACCGCCCAGGGCGACATCCCGCACGCCCTCACCGTCCTCAACGAAGCCGTCGACCGCGCACGAGAGTTTGATGACGAGCAAACACTGGGCCACGCGCTGCAGTTCACCGGGATGGCCAAGTGGTTTCAGGGAGAGCTATCCCAAGCAGTAGCCGCGCATGAACAAGCATTGGCGCATTATCGAGCTGCTGGCGCGGTGAACTCCTTGACCGCGATGGCCTTGTCCAGACTCGGCACGATCGTGAGCCAGCAGGGCGATGCCGAGCGCGCCGTTGCGCTGTGCCAGGAAGGCATCGACCTTTGTATTGCCCAGGGCGAGCAATGGGCGCGCGCCTGGGGGCTGTGGAATCTCGCCTCCGCCCGATGGCTCCAGCACGATCTTCGGCAGGCAGACATAAACGTTCGGGAAGCCCTTCGGCTGAAGATCGCCCTCGGCGATCGAGTTGGCATTGCCTGGTGTTTCGAATTGTTGGGCTGGGTGGCCGCGGCCAAGGATGACGCCCAGCGGGCAGCCGTGCTCTTCGGCATGGGCGACACGAGGTGGGGACAGATCGGCCAGTGGCTGGGCACCTGGCAGACCGCGCGTGACGCGAGTAATCATGCAAGGAGTCAGACCCGGGAAGCCCTCGGGCAACGTCGGTTCGGCGCCGCCTTCGAGCAGGGGCAGCGCCTGACCGACGATGAGGCCCTAACCTACGCGCTGAGCGATCGCCCAGCGGCGCAGCCCGCCGCTGCCAGCGTCGCGCCAGAGCTGCCGCAGCTGACCCGACGCGAGCGTGAGGTGGCCGCCCTCGTCGCCAAGGGCATGTCGAACAAGGACATCGCGGCAACACTGATGATCGCCCAGCGCACCGCAGAAGCCCATATCGACCACATCCTCACCAAGCTCGCCTTCACTTCCCGCGCCCAGATCGCGGCCTGGATCACCGAAAAACAGCAAGGCTAAGCAGTAAGGCCAACGGGACAGGGCATCGGATCTTGATCATTTACCGGGACCCGCACACGTGAGAAGGTGGCCCCGCACGTGTCCGTTAACCCCGTAGCCAAGATCAGTAGCTTGGTGGCGTCACGCTGATCATGAATCGCACGGTGTTTCTGCCGTCGTTGCGGAAGCGGTGCGGGATGTTCGAGTCGAAGTGGCAGCTGTCGCCGGTCTTGAGTACGTGGGTTTGCTCGCCGATCTGGACGGTGAGCCGGCCGACGAGGACCACCACGCACTCCTCGGAGGGGTGCGAGCGGAGTTCCTCGGAGGAGACGGCGCCGGGTTCGAGCGAGCCTTCGAGAACTTCGAGTTTGGCGCCGCCTGGGGAGGCTCGAGTGTAGGTGATGGCGTGATGTGGTGAAGAGATCCGGTATCGGTCGTCGCGGCGGATGACCGCGACGGTCTGGTCGTCGCCGTCCTGGAACAGGCTGAACAGCGGGACGTCGAGAACCTCGGCGATGCGTCGCATGGTTTCGAGGCTGGGATCGGTGACGCCACGTTCAACCTGGCTGATCAGGCCGGTGGACACGCCAGCCTGATCAGCCAGCTGACGGACGGTCAGCCCCCGGAGGTTTCGGTATTCACGGATCCGTGTCACGGTCACCGAACCATTATCATCCGACAGGCCTTCGACCCTGGTCACCGGGCTGCGTGCCGGGTGACCAGGGGCGAACGGTGTCGTCGCTGGTCATCGGGTGATGCCGGCCCCGATGGCCTCTTCCGGCGCAGCGGGCAAACCTTTCCCGGTTCCGATGTCGATTGCGTCGTCCGAGGGTGGCCGGGTGACCAGGCTGACCGCCACTGCGACGACGAGGTTGACCACAAGCGCGGGCAGGCCGACAACCATGCCGGCAGGCACGGCGTCCAGAACTATCGATCCAAGCGCGGGCACGCCGACGATCAGCCCGCCGCAGATGGCCCCAGCGGCCAGGCCTGCCGCGGTGACCCTTCGCCACAACATGGAAAGGAACAGGGCGGGGGCGAGTTGGCCGACTGCGCTGTACATGTTGGTCATGATGGTCAGTAGTTTCGCGTTGCTGCTGGCGACCAGGAGCACTGCCAGTGCGGTGAACACGAGGGCGCCGATTCGGGTCAGGGTGAGCGAGGAGGCCCACCGTTTCGACGCGGCGCCGATCACGTTGCGGGTGAGCAGGCTGCTGGCGGTGAGGATGAGGACCGCGGTGGGCACGAGCGCGACGAGGATGCCCGCGCCGCCGAGGATGCCGATGACCCAGTCCGGGTACTTCTCGCGCACGAAGATGAGCAGCGATTGGTTGGCTTGTTTGTCGGTGAGCGTCGGCAGGGCGAGCACGGCGGCAAACGCGATGATGCAAATCAGGACGTAGAACAGCGAGTACAGGGGTTGGATCACCTGGTTGCGGCGGATCGTCGCCGTGTCCTTGGCGCTGTAGGACACCTGGAACATATGGGGCAGGGCGAATTGCCCCAGCGGGGTGACCAGCAGAAAGCTTATCCACCACCAGGTGTTCGTCGCGGTCCCACCCTGGATGCCGGGAAGGGTCGCGCTGTTGGGGTGCGCCTGTTTCATCGCATCGAAGATGCCCAGTGGACCATGGACACCGGCCGCGTTCGCCGCGCCCACCGTGATCACGAGCAGGACCACGATCAGCAGGATGTCTTTGACGATCGCGGTGAAGGCGGCGCTGCGCATACCCCCGACCAGGACGAACAAGGCGACGAGGACACCACCGGCCACGACGTAGGCCAGCGAGGGCACAGTAGTGCCGAAGAGGCTGGCCAAGATGAGGCTCAGGCCGGTCAGTTGCAGCTGGGTGTAGAGCAGCAACGCGATGATGCCGAACACGGCTATCAGGCCGCCGAACCACGGCGCCTCGAAGCGGTTGGTGAAGAAATCCCCCATCGTGACCAGCCCATGGCGTTTACCCGCACGCCAGATCTTCGGGACCACCCAGTAGCCCACCGTCGCGGCCAGCACGACCGTGCCGAGGACATAGAATCCGGGCGCGCCATTGCTGAACACTCCCTGGGAAGCGCCCAGCAGCGCGGATGTGGTGAACGTTTCACCGACGAGCAGGAACCAGAACAGCCAGGTCCCGAACCGCCGCCCGCCCACCGACCATTCCTGCATATTCATCGTCCGGCCACGAGCGGCAGCCACCGAACCCCACACGATCGAGCCGACCGCGATCACTAAAGCAAGGATCAACGCCATCTCGCGCTCCTAGAACCGGTTCAGTTCGCCGTTGCGGCGATCGACGACGTAGATGACACCGATCGCGGCCGACCCGACCACCACGCCGAGCGTCATCCACACCAGCAGGAACGGAATCGAACCGAACACGTAGCCAACCTGGTTGACTAGCGGAACAGCAGCGATACACCACACGGGTGGCACCGCCAACAACAGCCAGTGCCAGCGTCGCCGGGACGTGCGCCCGGCAGCTGGGATGGACGGTCGGGACATGGTCACTCCTGTCAGGACACACAACTCTGTGTTCATCTCTGATGAATTCGCATCAGTGTGAGTGACTCAAGTCATGGCGTCAATCTCCAGTTCGGACTTTCCGCCTGGAGGGTCTTGCGCAGTGACGCTGCCACCTGTTCACTGTGGCTAATCACAGCTACGCGTTGTTCACACGGAGGTGACACATGGATCCTCACCGGTTCCGGGCCCAGTTCCCCAGCTTGGCCGACACCACGCACCTGGCCTCGTGCAGTCAAGGCGCGATCGCCACCAGCGTCACCGCGGCACTGGCCGAGATGGCGTACCTGGTGCGCGACCAGGGTGCCCCGTGGGGTGCGTGGATGACCGAGGTGGAACGGTTGCGCGCTACCGCAGCGGGCTTCCTCAATGCGTCGGCGAGCGAAATCGCGCTGGTGCCCTCCGCATCTCATGGCGCGTTCCAGGTCGCCAACGCGGTGGACTTCGCAGACCGTGGCGTGATCGTGTCGATGGCGGCCGAGTTCCCCAGCGTCGGACAGGTGCTGCACGCGCAGCGCCGGGGCGACGGCGAGACCCGTTGGGTCAGTCACGACGCGATGCGCACGCTCGGCGTGGTCGAGGCGTACCGCGCCCAGATCGATGACGCGACCCGGCTGGTGTCGATCCCGCTGGCCCTCTACGCCAACGGATCCCTCCAGCCGGTCAACGAGATCGCCAAACACGCGCGCGAGGTCGGGGCGCGCGTGCTGGTCGACGCCTACCAGGCAGCCGGAGTGGTCCCCATCGACGTGGCCGGGATCGACTGCGACTACCTCATCACCGGAACGCTGAAATATCTGCTCGGTCTCGCCGGGATCGCGGTGCTGTTCGCCCGGTCCGGCGTCGCGGACCAGCACCCGCCGCGGATGACCGGCTGGTTCGGTCGCGTCGACCCGTTCGATTTCGATCCGACGAGCCTCGACGTCCCCAAGGAGGCACGCCGGTTCGAGTCCGGTACCCCGGCCATCCCCACGGTGTACGCGGTGCGGGCCGGAATCGAGGTCCTCAACCAGGTCGACCCGATCGCCCGGTGGACCCATGTCGAGAACCTGGTCGCAGAGACCAGTGCCCGGCTGGCCGAAACAGGCGAGACGCTGAGCGGGCCGGCACCGGATGCCAAGCCCGGACCACAGGTCGCGGTGGTCGACCCCGACCCCGAGGCGCTGGCAGCGTTCCTGGCCGCCCGCAGGATCGTCACCTCGCCACGCGGGTCGATCTTGCGCATCGCGTTCCACTACTACAACACCACTGAAGACATCGATCTCGTATGCAACGCGATCGCCGAGTGCCGGAGGCAAGCATGACCCCCCGCAGCATCCTCGTGGCCGCGCGGCTCCTGACCGACGCGACCGCACCGCTGATCAACGATGCGGTCGTGTGCGCCGAGGGCGACACGATCACCTATGCCGGACCACGCAGCTCCGCGCCGAGCTGGGCGAGCACCGCCGAGGCGGTCACCGACCTCGGCGACACCACCCTGATGCCGGGATTGATCGACTGCCATGTGCACCTCTGCCTGGATCCGGCGTCCGACGCTGATCTCAACGAGATGTCGTCCGACCATGAGGCGCTGCGGCGACTGATGGTGGCCAATGCCGGGCGGCTGCTCGACGCGGGCGTCACCACCGCCCGCGACCTCGGCTCACCCGGCACCCTGGGCACCGAGGTGCGGGACCTGCTGGTCACCCTGCCGCACGCCACCCCCCGGATGCTGGTGGCGAACGCACCGATCACCGTCACCCGTGGCCACTGCTGGTCTATGGGCGGCATCGCCGATGGCGTCGACGAGGTCCGGGCACAGGTGCGCCGGCACGCCGACCAAGGGGTGGACCTGATCAAGGTGATGGCCACAGGCGGGTTCATGACACCCGGCAGCCATCCGTCCGAAGCCCGCTACACCGTCGAGGAACTCAGCGCCCTAGTCGCCGAGGCGCACGCCAGCGACCTTCCGGTGACCAGCCACGTGCTAGGCACCGAGGGCATCGAACGGGCCGTTCTTGCCGGTGTCGACTGCCTCGAGCACTGCGGCTGGGTCACGCGGACCGGCACCCAGTACGACCCCAGTATCGCCGCGATGATCATTGAACGGGGCGTCGCCGTCAGTCCCGCGATGAACACTGCCTGCACCACCGAACACTACATGTGCCCATGGGACGAACGAGATGCGGTCGTCGGCAACCTGCGCAGACTCATCGCCCTCGGTGCGATCATCGCGGCCGGCACGGACGCCGGGATCCCGATGGTCCACTTTGAACGCTACGTGGACTGCCTGGACACCTTCATCGACGCCGGCATGTCGCCACGGCAGGCGATCGCCAGCGCTACCGAAGTCGCCGCCCGCGTCTGCCGACTGGAGGATGTCACCGGGCGTCTGCGCCCGGGCCTGAGCGCCGACTTGATCGCCGTCGACGGTGACCCCACGCAGAACATCGCCGCCCTGGAGAATCCCCGCTTCGTCATGGCCTCCGGCCGCCCGCACGAGGTTCGCGTGCGCAACGCCGATCTCGACACCGGTGACGCCGTCGCGCGGGACCGAATCCGCCGCAATCTCGAAGCCGGAGCAGGGCGCCACAACAAAGCGCCCACATCGTGAGGTGCAGGCTCCCCCGGTTCGAGATCGAGATGAGCCGAGCCGCGTTCGGGCCTCGTACGGCGCCGCGGGTGTGCGTTCCGTTCCGCGAATTCCTTGGAGGTGGCACGATGAGCTATCGACCCTTTGGCCGCACCGGGATCAGGGTGAGCCCGCTGGCGTTGGGCGCGATGAATTTTGGTGGCCGGGGCAATCCTGACCACGACGACAGCGTCCGGATCATCCACCGGGCGCTCGACGCCGGCACCAACCTGATCGACACCGCGGATGCGTACTCGTAGGGCGAGTCGGAGGAGATCGTCGGCAAGGCGCTGGCGGGGCGGCGGGACAACGTGGTGCTGGCTACCAAGTTCCACCTCCAGATCGGCGAGGAGGTCAACCAATGCGGCAACTCGCGGCGGTGGATCTTCCAGGAGGTGGAGAACAGCCTCCGGCGGCTGCGAACCGACTGGATCGACCTGTACCAAGTGCACCGCCCGGACCCGGGCACGGACTTCGACGAGACCCTGGGCGCGCTGTCCGATCTGATGCACCAGGGCAAGATCCGCTACATCGGCACCTCCACGTTCGAACCGTCGGCGATCGTCGAGGGCCAGTGGATCGCCGAGAGGCGTGGCCGAGAGCGCGTGGTGTGCGAGCAACCGCCTTACTCGATCCTTGGGCGAGTAGCCGAACGCGAGGTGCTTCCGGTCGCGCAACGCTACGGACTGGCGGTGATCTCGTGGGGTCCGCTGGCCGGCGGATGGCTTTCCGGTGCGTACCGCAAGGGTGGCCCGCAGCCGGCATCGAGCCGGTCCGGCCTCCAGTCGGCACGGTTCGACATCACGAACCCGGACAACGCGGCCAAACTGGTCGCGGCCGACGCGCTCGCGGCGCTGGCCGCCGAGGCAGGAATCTCCCTGATCCACCTCGCACTGGCTTTCGTGCTGGAACACCCCGCAGTGACCTCAGCGATCATCGGCCCACGCACGTTGGAGCACTTGGAAAGCCAGCTCAGCGCGGACGAGATCCGCCTGTCCTCTGACGTGCTGGACCGGATCGACGAGATCGTCCCACCCAGCACCACACTGTCCACAAAGGATCCCGGATACCAGTCGTCCGCGCTGACCGATGCTTCAGCCCGGCGCCGCGGGACAACCATGGCGAGGCGATGAAGAGTCGTACATTTCCGGGCACGACATTTCCATCGGCGGAGTCCGCGACGACCCGGCAGCCGAACAGACAGCGAACACCGAACTGGTGGCGGAGTTGCGTCGCCACCGGGCCCGATCTGCAGTTCGATCGGAGCCAGGCGCGGGCCTACGCCGACGTTTCCTGCCCGGCACGGGTCCACCGAACGGATACCGCGGACGCGGCACGATCGGTCCGGACCTCAATGAACTCGCCCAGGATCGTCGCGCGGTCGAAGAGCACCGGCTCGTCGCCTGCGGAATAGGTCACCCGGTCGCTGAGGAACACCGGAACGCCGGTCGGCTTTTCCAGGATCTTGCCCAGACGAGCCGAGAGCACGCCGGGGTTGAGGCGTTCGGTAGCCCGTTCCACCACGGCGCCGGTTTCGGCCAAGGCGCCGTAGAGCGAGGTGCTGGTGAAATCGACGTGCGCCAGCGGTCCGGCGACGGCTTCCGGAAGCCAGGACACCTGGTGGATCGCGGGTACACCACCGACTCGACGCAGCCGTTCGAGCCGCACCGCCGGTGCACCGGCTTCCCGGCCAAGCCGGACCGCCACCCATCCGGGTAGCTGGCGCCTGGTCCGGCTCAGCAAGACGGTGTCGATCGGGTGCCCTTGCGCGCGGAGCTCGTCGGACAAGCTTTGCAGCGATCCGATGTTGTAGACGGCTTTCGACGCCGTCACGAAGGTGCCCCGACCGGCCTCCTGGGTCACCAGCCCGCGTTCGGCGAGCACCTGCAGCGCCTGCCGCAAGGTCATCAAAGTGACGCCGTATGCGGTGCTGAGCTCACGCTGCGCTGGCAGTGCCTGGCCGGACTCATACATCCCTGCCTTGATCTTGGCCTCGAGGTCCGCGGCGATCATCGCGTACTTCGGCGTGCGTGGCCCGCGATCACTGCCCAACACCCCGTCCGCTCCTCAGCTCACCCGTCGGCCGTGTCCAGCGCCGCCCGCAGCGACGCAACACTGGCGCCGAGCTGTTCAGGACCGGCACCGTCGAGAACTTTAAGCATCAGCGCCGAGCCGACGACGACGCCGTCCGCATACCGCGCTGCCTTGGCGGCATGGTGCGGGGACGACACCCCGAAACCGGCAAGCACGGGCAGGTCGGTGCGGCGTCGAAGGGACGTGGCGAGCTCCCGTCCGGAACCCGCCAGTTCCAGTCGCTCGCCGGTGGTGCCCATCAGGCTCACGGCGTAGACGAACCCCCGGCTGCGCTCGACGATCACCTGCTGCCGTTGCGGAGGGGTGACCGGCGAGGCCAGCAGGACCAGGTCGATACCGTGTCTGCCGGCCACCTCGGACAGCGATCCGGCCTCGTCGACCGGCAGGTCCGGGACGATGAGCCCGCCAATCCCGGACTCGCACAGTGCCCGGCAGAACTCCTCCGCACCGTTGCGGAACACGAGATTCGCGTATGTCATCACGACCAGCGGCACGGATAGGCCAAGGCCGGCGACGTCGCGGAGGATCCGCTCGACGGTTGCCCCCCGCCGCAGCGCTTTCTCAGACGCGCGTTGCACGGTGGGCCCGTCAAGGGTCGGATCGGAGAAGGGCAGCCCGATCTCGATGAGATCGGCACCAGCTTGCTCGCTCGCATGGAGGTAGTCGGTCCAGTTTTCGGTGATACCTCCCGTGATGTACGGGGCGAGGATCTTGCCCCCGGCGTCGCGGACCTGTCGGGTCTGGGCTTCGAGAGCCTTGACCTCGTGGCGCAAGGACTTCATCGGGTCGACTCCATGAGGGTTGGCATGTCCTTGTCACCGCGGCCCGACAGGGTCAGCAGCACGGTCGCGCCTGGGGGAATCTCACCTTGCTCGACCGCGCGGAGCACCCAGGCGACGGCGTGCGCGGACTCGAGCGCGCAGAGAATCCCCTCGGATCCCCCGAGCTTGCGCAGAGCCTTGACGACCTCGTGATCGTCCACCGTCACATAGCGGGCGCGGCCGAGATCGGCGAGGTACGCGTGCTCGGGACCGATGCCCGGATAGTCCAGCCCCGCCGCGATCGAATGCGCCTCGCTGATCTGCCCGTGCGAATCCTGCAGCACCTTCGTCCTGAAGCCGTGCAGCACCCCGGTGGTACCGGCGTTGACCGCGGCACCACCTGCCGCCTCGACCCCGACCAACTGGGCGGGGGTGTCAAGGAAACCGGCGAACGTGCCGGCCGCGTTCGAGCCGCCGCCGATACATGCGACGACGAAGTCCGGCGTGCCCGTACGCAGCTCAGCCGCGCACTGCGTCCGCGCCTCGTCGCCGATCACCCGCTGGAACTCCCGAACCATCCAGGGATACGGATGTGGCCCCATCACCGAGCCGATGCAGTAGTAACTGTCATCCACCGAAGAAACCCAATGCCGCAGGGCCTCGCTGGTCGCGTCCTTCAATGTCCGGCTGCCCGTGCTAACCGGCACCACTTCGGCGCCGAGCATGCGCATGCGGAAAACGTTGAGTTCCTGACGCTCGATGTCCCGTTCCCCCATGAACACCGTGGCCGCAAAGCCCAGCCACGCGGCCGCGGTCGCAGTGGCCACCCCGTGCTGTCCCGCCCCGGTCTCGGCGATCAGCCGACGTTTCCCCATCCGCTGTGCGAGCAACGCCTGACCAAGCACGCTATTGATCTTGTGCGAGCCGGTGTGCAGGAGATCTTCCCGCTTGAGCAGCAATGTGATCCCTAGCTCGGCCGACAGTCGCCAGGCCGGCGTCACCGGGGTCGGCCGCCCCGCATAAACCGACAAAACGCGCTCGAGCCGGCTCCGAAACGACGAATCCCCCCATGCCGCGCGAAACTCGCGCTCGACCTCGTCGCAGGCCGGCACCAACGACTCCGGCACGAACCGACCCCCGTACTCGCCGAACCGGCCAAGCCCGCTCGGCGGCCGCGCATCCAGCGCGCCCCCATCCGGGTGCCCCGCCTCTCCAACTGTTCTAGAACTCATTGCTATGTTCTAGCACACCTCGCCGGATGAGTTCTAGAACCCATCGAAGAACACCCGTGAGTGTTTTTGGGTGCTATGGCACCCAAAAACGCTCACGGGTGATGCTCCGTGGACGGGTGGAGCAGCGGCTACAAGACGGCTTCCAGCGGTAGGTCGCTGCCGCGCCAGGTGGCTGCCAACTCCTGCACCGGCAGGTTGAGCGCCTCACCGAGGCAGATGATCGTGCCGAATCCGGGAGAAGGTAGTCGTCCGGTCTCGATCTTGCGCAGGGTTTCCGGCGAGATGCCAGCCGCGTGCGCGACTTCCGCTAGGTCGCGTCCCGCTCGCGCGTGGCGCAGCAGGGCGCCGAGACGCCTGCCTGCTTCGATCTGATCAGGTGTTAGCGGTTGGCGGACCATGCGCCCAGGATATGACTGGTATTACTATACCGGCAAGTGTTAGGGTGCCGGTATAGTAATACCAACACCCTGTGACGCGAGGTATCCGTGATTGAACTGAAGACGCCTGCGGAGATCCGACGCATGCAGGTGGCCGGGCGTTTCGTCGCCGAAATACTCTCCGAGGTCGGCCAGCTCGCTGACGTGGGCATCAATCTCCTGGACCTGGAGCACCACGTGCGCGGCATGATCAAACGGCGCGGGGCGGAGTCGTGCTACTGGGATTACGCGCCGTCCTTCGGACGCGGCCCGTTCCGCAACGTCATCTGCCTGTCGGTCAACGACGCCGTCCTGCACGGCCTGCCCCACGACTACACGCTGCGTGACGGCGACGTACTCAGCGCGGACCTCGCGGTCAGCGTCGACGGCTGGGTGGCCGATTCGGCGCGCACGGTCGTCGTCGGGACCGCCGCCGAGGAGGACTTGCGGATCATCCGCGCCACCGAGGAAGCGTTGGAGGCGGCGATCGAGATGGCGCGTCCGGGCAACCGCCTGGGCGACATTTCGGCGGTAGCCCACGACTACGGTTACCCGGTCAACACCGAGTTCGGCGGCCACGGCCTCGGCCGCACCATGCACGAGGGACCCCACGTTTCGAACAAGGGCCAGGCAGGGCGCGGCCTCACGCTCCGGCCGGGCCTGACCCTCGCGCTCGAACCCTGGTTCGCCCGCACAACCGACCAGATCGTCTATGACGCCGACGGCTGGACCATCCGGTCGGCCGACGGCTCACGCACGGCCCACTCCGAGCACACGGTCGCCATCACCGAGGACGCCCCCTTGGTGCTCACCCGGCGTGAACCGGAGGACGCCGTAACGAGGGGTGATTCCGCCAGTCGCCTATCCACAAAAGACGCCTAGGAGGCTGGTGTCGAACGGGGGTTTGTGGGGGCTGTTCTGTGTTTGTTGAGCGGGTCGGTGTGGTCGCGGGTTCTCATCGATCGGGCTTGGTGGTGTGGCGGGACTCGGGCGTGATCGTTGCCGGTATGCCCTGACAACGGGGGCTCGTGCGTGTCTGGCGGGCCCGCCGGGGCCGGGTCAGGCGGTGGTCGTGGTCCATCCGGTTGCCGTGCGGGCGATCCCGAGCATGCCGAGGCGTGCGAGGTTGACCGCGGCGGCCAGCAGTGAAAAGTCGGCAGCTGTTTTCAGCAGTCCTCGGACGCGGGCCCGGCGCCCGCCGTGGCGGTGACGCATGAGATGAGCGATTTTGCGTTCGACTTTGGGGCGGGTGGCGCGGTAGTCGGCGCGCCAGGCGGGGTCGGTTTGACGCGCCCGCCCGGCTTGCAGCGCGGCCTCGTGGGCACTGACGGTGATCGTGCGTCCGGTCTTCGCGGTGGTGCACTGCGCGGCCAGCGGGCAGGCGGCGCAGGCGGCGCCGAAGTTGGCCGCTCCGGCGTGACGCTCGCGGGCGCGGATAGGTGCGGTGTGCGCCAGGGCAGGTCACTGTCCGCGCATCGAGGTCGTGGTGAAGATGTCGTAGGGAAAGCCCAGCCACGTGTCCTGGCCGCGCATCGTGGTGTGAACATGACCAGCCGCCCGGACCGGATGTAGAAGCGATAGCTTAAGGTGCACGGCACATCGCGGTTGCCGGAGAAATCACGAGCGGGGTTGAACAGCTGGATCACCGCCTGCCGCGACTGGTCGTCGTCTTCCAACAGCCGCCGAACCGCGTCCAGTTGATCCCGGCCTTGCCAGTTCCGCAACCGTGGCCCGTAGGCGCCCTGCAGGCGGCCGTGGTCGGTGAAACGGCGCAGCCGCTTGTTGAAGTCGAAGATCCACGGCTCATCGGATCCGGACAGGATCCAGACCGCCTCGGCCGCCGCGAACGCGGCATTGATCACCCGTGCCGGTTCTGCGTCAACGAACCGGTACCGCGGCCGCGTCAAATGCAGGTGCGTGCCGAGGAGTTCAGTGGTGGCCAATCCACGGGGCGCCACCGCCGAACCGCGCGTACGAAGGCAGCGGCAGGCCGCGGTGAACAGTTCGGTGGCCGAGCCTGCTGACAATGTGTGCACTGATCAGGTCCTTTCGTCAGGAAGCGGCTTCGGCGTGACCGGCTTCGGAGTTGAGCCACTGCCAGTGCCGGGTCATGCCCTCGACCAGATTCACGCGCGGTTGCCACCCCAGCTCGTCACGAGCGCGGGTCGGGTCGGCCAAGGTGGCGGGCACATCACCGTCCCGGGCGGCGACGGGGCGGGTGGGGATGCGGGTGCCGGTGATGTCTTCGGCGATGCGCACAACATCGGCGACGCTGGCCGCCCGGCCCCCGCCGATGTTGAACACGCCCGCTACTGGGGCGGTGGCGGCCGTGAGCGTGGCCGCCACCGCATCGTCGACGAAGGTGAAGTCGCGTCGCTGATCGCCCGCCCCGAACAACCGCACGGGCGGGCTCCCCAGCGCCGCCGAGAGCACCCGGCCGATCAGCATGTCCGGACGCTGACGCGGCCCGTACACGGTGAAGTAGCGCAGCGCCGACACTCTTGTCGCCGAGTCGCTTCGCCGCGCGTACGCCAGGCACAGCGTTTCAGCGGCCAGCTTGCTCACCCCGTACGGCGACAACGGGGCCGCCGCAGCGGTCTCCGGTGACGCGGCACCACCGGTCCGGCCGTATACGCTCGATGAGGACGCCAGCACCACTCGCGGGACCTTCAACCGCACGGCCGCTTCCATCAGACGCTGGGTCGCCACAATGTTGCTTTCGGCGTACTCCACGAACCCCGGCCCCCACGAAGGCCGAACCCCAGGCACACCGGCCAAGTGAAACACCACGTCGGCGTCCAACACCAGCGATTCCACCGCGCAATGGGCCAGGTCAGCCGGGACGAACACAAAGTTCGGCGCCGCCCGGACAGCCTCCACGTTCACCGCAGCGGCGACATCACGGTCCGGATCTCGCCGGTCAACGCCGATCACCAGCACCCCCGCCTTGGGATGTGATCGTAGCGTGATGCCCTGACGGCCCGGGACGTGATCGCACTACTCGATCAGGCGGTCTTCGACGAGCGTGTCGTGGTCGTGCGGCGACGACGCGGGGCAGGAGCGAGCGAAGTCCTTGAGCACCAGAGCCTTTCGGCCCGGTCGTCGCAATCCCGAGTACCCGCACACCTTTCCCGAGAATATCCCGCCCTTGCACCACGTGACGGGAGCGATGGCTGATGGAGGTGGGCTGCGGCCCGTGGCCAGCTAACGAGGCGTTGGTCTGAAATGCCGAACCCCTTGTGCGTCAAACCAGGAGAAGATCCTCAGCGAGGTCAGTGCGGACGAGGAGATCCCGATCCAGTACTTGGGCCAAGACCGTTGGTGCTTGCCGGTCTGGGTGCTGCCGATACCACTGATCGAGCCACAGACGCAGTTCAGCGCGGCTGACCGAGTCTTCGGGGCCAAGAACGTCGATGATCTCGGTGTGGCAATCCTCGAGAGGCAGCCAGACCGTGCCGTTCCTGCAGCCGCATTCGTTTCGGCCTTCGGGAAGGCACTCCTGGCATTTCAGGGCCTGGGCACCGCCGAGGGCATCAAGAAGGAGTGCGTGAGCGCTTTCGAGTCCGGGGTCGCCGGAGCGGCCGAACCACTGAGAGCCACCGAGCGCGGGCATCAGCTGACGTACGAGAGCACCGTTGGCTCTCACCGGGATGGTGAGCCCGGGTGCGGTCGGCACCGCGTACATCACGTCTTCGTCCGGTAGGTCGACCAAGAACGGATCAACAGGTCGGCATATCTTGCACGGTTGCCAGCGTCGGCCGCCTTGCGGGCCGGTACGCGCCAGGATCCATGCGCGGGCCTCCCGCACCGACAGTTGCTGCCCTGGGTCGTAGGTATGCGTACTGGGGTCGTCTGTCCATCCCGGCGGAACGAAACGCCGGTTCGCGAGGAAAGCCTGAGGATGAGCGAACGCGCGAAGGGATGTTGCCGGTGGCAGCGGCCCGTCAGAATGAAACCCGTGTCGGCAACTGGCACGGTGAAGTTTCCGGGCAGCGGGGGCGAACGGATAGGCCCGTAGGCCGGCATCCCACCGGGCACGGGCTCGCTCGTAACGGGGCCACGCTTCGACGAATTCCTGCGCATGCTGGGCGCACCAAGGACAATCGTCACCGGTATGCCGTGCGGGATTGGACACGAGTTCAGTGGTTCTCACCAGCCCGCCATCACAAAGATCGGCCATCACTGACTCGAACTCCGAATGCGTGCACCAGCCGCGGGCAACGAACTCCTCGCTGATCTCGTCTCGTGTCTGACTTTCCTCGGTATACAGCCCGAGTCGCACGAGTACCGCCAGATGCAACGGACTGGTCACCGCCGGATGACGGAACTGCCGCCACTCCACAGGGGCCACCAGATGCTCTGGGTCACCGATGATGACGCTCAAAGCAGCTCCCCTCCGTATTCTCGACGCACAGCGGGAACGAGTGTGCCACACCGCAACACACTCGCCGGAGTGAATCGGCAGCGCTGCGTCAGCGTGGCGCAGCGACGGCCGAAAAGGCCGTGGTGGGACCGTAGGATTTAACCTGTCGTGGCCCTGCGCCAGCCGTTGGCAATACGGCTCGTCATGTACTCGCCAGGGCAATCGTCATGGCGCACCGAGTCCGGATGTGTGCTTACACGGCCCCCGGACACCGCCAAGGCGTAGGTCACTGCGCTGTGCGCTCGGGATCGGTTGTATTCCAGCGTTTCCGGAATTCGTCGTCGGACAGGACTAGCACGGCGCAGCCGGTGCTGTTGTCGTAGGGAATGGAAACCACCCAGTAGCCCTGTTGGAGACCGCATTTCCCTTCGTAGCCTTGCACGATCAGCGTGTCGCCGTCGTAGCCCACCACGGGTGCGAGGGTCGCGACTTGATCATCGTTGGCGCCGGTCCACTGCACGGCCTGTGGCAGGTAGCCAGGCTTGGGATGCACGGGGAACGGCGTGGCGTAGGGGGTATCGGCCATGGATGCCCTCTCGAATCGGTCAGGGAAGATTGCTTGCGTCGGCCATGTGATCAAGTGAGTGACGCGGGTTAGTGCAGGGCACGTCCGGTGTAGGTAGCGAGCGAGCCGACGATGTAGTCGACGAGCACAACGGGGTGGACGTTTTCGTTCATCAACGGCACCGGGAGATCGCCGAACTCCGGGCCGAAGAGCACGAGGTAGGTCTCGGGGTCCTCGGGCAGACTGAAGCCCACTCCCAGATCGGGCAGGTCTTCGGCGAGGGGGTCGCGCAGGATCGTCGCCCCCCGATGTTGCAGTTCGGCCATGACACCCTGGACCTGCTCCTCATAGCTGCCGACCGTGGTGCCGTTGTCGGAAATCTGCCGGGCCTCGGCGGCGGCGCCTTGCAACGGTTCGGCGATGTTCCCCAGAGCTCTCATGGCCGCATGCAAGTTCGTGATCACCGAAGCGGTATCGCCGTTGAGGTCGCCGCGTTCCGTCGCGTGCTGGTACCACGCGACCAGCTGTTCCAACGCATCGTGGGTGGCGGTGAGCGTGGTGTGCAGCCCGTGCAGCGTGTCTTGCCCGTTGGTCGCGGTGCGCAGGGTATAGGGGTGGTCCAGGGACTCGGCCAGCATTTCCTGCGCATAACCGATGATCCGCGCCGCGTCGCTCACATCCGGCCGCCGGAGCGGCGTTCCGTCGACGAGGTGATCGAGGGTATCGCGCTGATCAGGGGTGAAAGGACCGTCGCTCATCTAGCCTCCCGGAGTTCATGTGCCGCTCGTAGGCGACATTGAACCCCATTGCAACGCCGAGTGATCGGCTGGGCATACTGAGTAGCGATCCTGTGGTTGAACACGGCGGCGCCGGAGGTAGGAATGTCCGTGGCGGACTGGGACATCACCGTCCACGCAAGGCCCGGAGCGCGTTTTGCGACTCCGGACGAATGCCGCCAGCACAAAGACGAGTACCTCCCCACAGGGGGACTCGTGGAATGGGTGCTCACGGATGCGTTGGTGGCGGCTGCGGATGAACACGGCGTCCTTACCGACTTCGATGTCCGCCACTTTTACGCCACACATGTCCAATACGCGCTCGCCGTCGACGACGACCCCGAGGACGAACCGCCGGCGTTGACCTATGACCGGTTCACGGCGATGGCTCTGCAGGACGGGCTCAAGACCCTGCTGCTCGACCGCGGCCTGCTCGCACACCGCGGCAAGGGCGATTCCTACGACTATCGCCTGGCCTTGCCCGAGTGAGCTTCCAGAAGCGCACCGACCACGTTGTCATTTGCCACGAGGAAGGGCTCTGTCGCAATTTGCGTGATCAACTATTGCCTGGGTGATCGGCGCTGGCCTGGTTTTGCGATCATGGTTCGTGTGTGATGATCACGGTGTTGGCGTGCTGCTTCCGCATCTGGCCGGGGTGGTGGTTGAGCGGGTGGAGCAGGAAGACGCGGGGGTGCGGATCTGGGCATCGGCCAGGGCCTCCTCGGCGGCGTGCCCGGCCTGCGGCAACTGTTCGGCGCGGGTGCATAGTCGGTACGACCGCACAGTGGCGGACGTGGCGGTGGCAGGTCGGCCGGTGGTGTTGTGGCTGCGGGTGCGGCGGTTTTTCTGCACTCACCAGGACTGTTCGGTGCGGACGTTCGCCGAGCAGGTAGAGGGCCTGACCATGCGCCATGCCCGGCGGAGCCTGCCGCTGCGCGGGATGCTGGAGTCGATCGGGCTGGCGCTGGCCGGCCGTGCGGGAGCCCGACTGGCCAATCGTCTGGGGCTGCGGGCGGGACGGGACACGCTGTTGCGGCTGGTGCGAGCCGTGCCCGACCCGCCGGTGGAAGCGGTAACCGTGCTCGGGGTGGATGACTTCGCGATCAGACGTGGGCAGAACTACGCCACTATCTTGCTGGACATGGCCACCCATCGACCCGTCGATGTTTCTCCGGGGGTTCAGAGTCTGAGGCGAGGCTCCGCGACGGAGTCTCAGCAGCTCAGCGGCTATGTCTGGGAAGAGTAGTGATCGCAACAGGTGTCGTGCAAGCGGGCAGCCTGATCGTCAGTCGACTGGGTGAGGATCAAGCGTGAGACGACGTGAGCAGGCTCGGCGCTGAGCATGAAAACGGTTGTGGGCATGAGGACCGTGGTCTTCATGCCCACAACCGTGTGGATGGGTCAGGCTCGTCGGTTCAGGTTGGCGATGAGTTCCCGGTTGGCCGCGCGGGCTGCGGCGAGTTCATCGTCGCGGCGCTCGAGTTGATCGGTGAGGTCGACGACTTGCTGCTCGAGGGTGGTGACGCGGTGCTGGAGTTGGTCGATGTCGGCGGGTGCGCCGAGTCCGGACTCGTGCCAGGCTTGCTCGCCGAGGACCGCGGTGAGTCTCTTCTCCAGTTGCCGGATGTGGGAGGCCTGCCGGGTCAGGCGGCCTTGGGCGTTGGCGAGGTCGGCTTGGAGTGAGGCCCGGCTGACCAGGGGGCCGTGGCCCTCGGCGGCTGGTGGGTTGGCTTGGGCGGTGTGGATCTGGGCCAGTAGGTCGTGGTGACGGTAGAGGAACGTGCGGTCAACGCTCGCGGCGCGGGCGATGGCCGACACGCTGATCTCCCCATCATGGGCGGTGGCCTCGTTGAGGGCCTTGATTACCCGTTGGCGGCGGCGGGCCGAGTCCGCTCGCCGGCCCTCGATCATCTGGTTGCTGGTGCTCATGCGCTCCGGTCCGGTCGGATGTCGGGAAGGGGTTGGCGGACGCGGGGCATGCCCAAACCGACGACCCGGCTGCGGGTGCGGCGGACGAGGGCGATGGCGTCCTCGATCTGGGAGCGTTCCTCGTCGCTGAGGTCGGCGAGGTCGGCGTTCATGCGGTTGATCAGGCGCCGGATCCGGGTGATCTCCTCGTCGGAGGGCATGGCCTCGGATTTGGCCCAGTCGTCGGCGTCGAGTGCGGCGAGCAGCCGTTCGCGGTTGCGCAGCAGGTCATCGTGATATGCCTGCAGATCCGGCAGGAATGACACGTCGCTGGAGAAGTGGCCGCACCCGATGCAGCGGAATCTGACGGGGCAGTCGTGGCCGCCCGCGGCGACGTTGCTGGGCTCGGAGCATCCTCCATAAGGGACGGCGACCTCGCCGACCGCGCGGCGGGCGTGCTCGGAGTCCAGCATGGCCTTGGCCTGCCGCCAAACACGATTGCCATGCCGGTCGAACTGCATCGTGGTGACGCGCTCCACCGCCTCCCGGCGACGCTCTTCCCCGACCCGGTAATACCGTTGCGCCGTCAGGATTTGACGATGATCCATCAACTCGCGCAGGACGTCGACCGGAACCCCGGCGTCGGCGTGCCGTTGCGCGTAGGTATGCCGGAAGGCATAGGGGAAGATCCTTCTCTTGTCGAATGGCAGCATCTTCGTCGTCGTTCTGCTATCGACCGTGACAGCTATCGGGACCAGGATGTCGGGTAGCGCGTCGACCCACTTCCGGTGTCGGCTGGTGACACCGTTATCGGTGATCGAGCGCCGCCCGTGTGGGTTCCGGGCTGGGGCGGGCAGGAGCTTGAGGAGGTCGGTGGGCTCGGCGGGGAACCGCAGCCGGACACACTGCTGTTGCGCGGCGATCGCCGCGGCGGTCGCCTCGGGGATCGGAAGCCGGCGACCATGCCGGTGGGTTTTGATGTTGTCGTAGACGAGCATGGGCTTGCCGTCGGCGTCGCGTTCCAGGCAGTCGAGGGCGAGTTGGCAGATCTCATCCGGCCGGCGCCCGGTGTCGATCAGCAATTCGACGGCGACGCGGATCTCTGTGCAGCTGGTGTCTTCCAGGAGTTGGAGGTGGGCGCAGAGGTGCCGCATGACCTCGGGCGGGAGGTCTCTGCCGGCTTCGGCGTCCTCGGGCTCGTCTGGGATGTCGTCTGGGCCCAGGGTGAATTCGTCGGGCATCCCGGACATGGGCTCGCCTTGCCGGGTCAGCCCCATCGCCCGCATCCGAGACAGCAGGAGCCGGACGTCGCGGCAGAACACGATCCTGCGGTAGGCGCTGATCGTGCCCTGCTGCGTGAGGTAGGCGAGCCGGTTGCAGAAGGCGGTGATGTCGGCGCGGAGCAGGAGCGCGGGCAGGCTGCCGTGATCCTCGCGCTGCAGCCGCAGGCTCGTGGATAGCTGCGCTATCGAGTTGATCCGGGACTGCAGGATCCCTCTGATCGAGGTGCCCCGGTGTCGTGGGAGATCGTCGAACGCCCATTTCTTGGTGGCCTCCCGCAGCCAGGGCTGGCTGATCTCTGTGAACCGCAGCGTTCCGCGCATCCCGAACACGGACAGCTCCCAGACGTCCTTGTGGCGTTCGGATTCTGGGGTGAGCCTTCGCCGAACAGCATGGTGGACGATGCTTTTGTGAAGCCCGCGATGGCTGTTCGGCATAGCTTCGGGATCGAGGTCGCCCAGCGACGCCACCTGCTGCGAACGGGCCAGGTCGCATAGCGGCCGCAGCCGCGTGAGGTTGTTCTTGATGCCCTGCTTGGTGCGTTCCTGCAGCCCATGGATCACCTCGGCGACAACGCGCGGCGGCAGCCCGCGAAGGCTCACCGTGTTGTTCTCCGCGACGGCGGACGTCGTCCGCCGCCAGTGGCCTTCCTCCGGCGCGTTCCCTCGCTGTTGCGCCACTTTCCACCGATACTTGTGGGCAGAACAGTAGGGGGCCGCGCCGCCGCGATCACGGGTGCAGGCCTCCACCAGGCACTGGCCGTAGGCGGGCAGGGCCACCACGTCGGGGTGCGCCAGGAACTCGGCCAGCGGCAGTCGCAGAGAGCCGTGTTGGGCGTAGTGGGTGCCGCAAAGTAGGAGCCGCGCGCTCTTCCACGGACGTGGACATGAGGGAACGGAGCAGCGGCCCGCGCCTATCGAGCGCCAGTGCCGTCTCGCGGTGACGAGGAACTCCTCCCACGGCGTCTCTTCGGCTGCCTGCCAGCGGTTGTGGCAGGCAGCGCACAGGTGCTTGGACGACCTGCCGATCTTCTCGCAGCCCTCGACCAGGCACTCCTTCCACCCCAGCAGGGGATGCTCCTGCGGAAAGGACAGGATCCTCACCGCGGGATCCCAGCCCAGCAACGTCACGAATTCCGGCTCGATCGCCTCCCACAGACCCGCGGTGATCTCCTCGTCGCCCTTGGCCTCCAGCGCAGCCGCCGCCGCTGTCACCGGGAGATCCCCTCGACCAGCGCGCGGGGCGTGGGCACCCGGTCAACGGCGGCCCGCAGGCGGGAGGGATCCGGGTGCAGATATGGCTGCGAGGATGAGGGGCTGGCATGCCGCATCAGGTTTTGAATCTCATCGAGCGCGGCGCCGGAGTCGGCGAGATTGCTGCCGAACGCGTGCCGGCACATATGCGGCGAGACCGCCCTGGCCAGCTCAGCGCGCACGCTCAGGGCCCCGAACAGCTCGTTGATCGCGTCCGGTGGGACCGGGCCACCCAGCGGCTCCCGGAAGAGGTTGACGAGCAGGAAGTCGCTGTCAGCTGCCGCCGGGCACTGCTCCCGCTCGGCGACGTACTGGTCGATGGCGCGCACGACTAGGAAGTCCGCCGGCGCCGAATGAGTGCGCCGCGACTTCGCCCACGCCCCGTTGATGTTGTCCCGGCGGACCACATGCAGATGCGCTCCCCGGACCTCGCACCCCACGGATCGGTTGTCCGGCAACAGATGCAGGTCGCTGCGACGCAGGCCTGCCACTTCGCTGCGACGCAGCCCGACGCGGGCCAGCAACAGCACGATCAGCCGGTCGCGAGCCGATCGGCACGCCAAGAGCAAGGCGACGATCTCCTCGTCGCTGGCACGGTCCACCGCGGTGTCCGGTTCGCTCAGCCGGTGCCGGGCACGCAACCGGTGGGACAGCCCGCCGTCCTCGCCCTGCGCCTCCAGAGGCAGATCACGGGCGTCAGCCAGCTCGTAGATCTGCCCGAGGACGCACTGCGGAACCTCCTTGTTGGCCACCGCGAACGACAAGAAGCCCCGTACGGCCACCAGCACCCGGTTGATCCGCCCCTCGCTGCGCGCTGGCATGGCGCCAGGGCCCAGCACGACTCGGTCATCGCCGGCCGGGGTGTACTTCAGCCACGTCATGAACAGGCCCATATCGGCCGCGGCCGTCCGCCAGTCCCGGCCAGTCTTTGCGCACCAACGGGCGAACAACGCCACGCCACCCGCGTACGCCTTCGTCGTGGACTCGGCCCGATCCCGGCCAAACCGCAACTCCCGCAGGAACCGGTCGGCGACTGGCATCACCTCCAACTCCTCGTCAAGCACCGTCCAATACCGGCCACCCGAGGGCATCTGCACTGGAAACACACGCACTGGCTACCCCTGCTCGTTCTTGATCGGCAACAAGGAGCCACAGAGCTACACCCCGAGAGAACCGTCGCAGGACGCGCCACGCGGGCGATCAACGCAACGTCACACCACAGACTGAAGAACCCGAGAGAACGATGTGCTGGAGGGTCGGGAGGCCGACACCCTCGCCGAGTGGCTCAAGAAGCATCCCGAGGTCCAGGTGATTACACGCGATAGGTCCGGAGCCTATGCCGAGGGCGCTTCCCGCGGTGCGCCTCAGGCGGTGCAATGCGCGGACCGGTGGCATCTGTGGAAGAACCTGGGCGAGGCAGTGGAGAAGACCGTGCTCGGGCACCGCGGCTGCCTAACCGAGCCCGCCGTCGACGATGTACGCGGCGAAGGCGACACCGTTGCCGACGGCGCGGCCGAGGTGTCGCCGAGCCCAACACCGGTCGCAGAGCCAGCCGTCTCTGGCGAGGCCACCGAATCCGGCCTGGCGGCGCGGACCCGCCAGCGGTACGCAGCCGTGCAATCCTTACGTGCCCAGGGCAAGGGCATCCGTGCGGTGGCACGCGAGCTCGACCTCGACCGCAAGACCGCGCGCCGATACTTCCAGGCCGGCAGCGTCGAAGAACTCGTCTCCAAGACCGCCTCCCGTTCATCCTTATTGGACGAATACAAGCCCTACCTGCACCAGCGGTTTAACGACGGCTGCGCCAACGTCTCCCAGTTGGTCCGCGAGATCCGCGAGCAGGGCTACGGTGGCAGCGCTCAGACCGTCTATCGCTACCTGCGTCCCTTCCGCTCCACCGGCAAAGCCCCCGAGTCTGCGCCGAGGCCGCCGAAGATCCGGGAGGTCGTCGGCTGGATCATGCGCGACCCCGACAACCTCCCGGACGACGACGGGCAACGACTCAAGGCCGTCCTGGCCCGCTGCCCCGAGTTGGAGGCCACCCGCCGCCACGTCGGCGCGTTCGCCAGCATGATCCGCGACCTGCGCGGCGATCTGCTGCCCGACTGGATGGACCGCGTCCGCACTGACAACCTGCCCGCTCTACGCTCGTTCGTCAACGGCCTCCGCCAAGATCTGGCCGCGGTCACCGCCGGGCTCACCCTCACCTGGAGCAACGGCCCAACGGAAGGGGCCGTGAACAGGGCGAAATACCTGAAAAGGCAGTCCTTCGGGCGGGCCAAACTGGACCTACTACGCAAGCGCATCCTGCTCACGACATGATCCCCAAGATCCGGCCACCAAAAAGTTGATCACGCAAATTGCGACAGAGCCCTAGTTCGTGGCAGCTGACAGCGAAAACCTTCTCGACAGCCTTTGCTTGGCCCTGCGCCTGCAGGTAGCGGCTGGCCCGCTCGCCCTGCGCTCGCAGGATGCTGGACTGCCGGTCGGCCTCCGCGCTCAGGATGGCCGCCTGCTTCTGGCCTTCCGCAGCTAGGATCGCGGCTTGCTTTTGGCCTTCGGCGGTCTTGATCGACGATTCCCGGGTGCCTTCGGCGTTGAGGATCATCGCGCGCTTCTCCCGGTCGGCGCGCATCTGCTTCTCCATCGAGTCCTGGATGGACGGGGGTGGGTCGATGGCCTTGAGCTCCACCCGGGCGACCCGGATGCCCCAGCGTCCCGTCTCCTGGTCCAGCACGCCGCGCAGCTGGGTGTTGATGGCGTCGCGGGAGGTCAGGGTTTCTTCCAGGCTCATGCCGCCGACGACGTTGCGCAGTGTGGTGGTGGTCAGCTGTTCGACGCCGGTGATGTAGTTGGAGATCTCGTACACCGCCGAGCGCGAATCGGTGACCTGGAAGTACACCACGGTGTCGATGGACACCGTCAGGTTGTCCTGGGTGATTACCGGCTGCGGCGGGAACGAGACCACCTGCTCGCGCAGGTCGACGCGGGCGCGCACCCGGTCCAGGAACGGAACCAGGAAGGTCAGGCCCGGCTCGGCCACGTTGCGGAACCGGCCGAGCCGCTCGATCACCGAAGCCGTCGCCTGCGGCACCACCAGCACGGTCTTCACCGCGATCACGAGGACCAGGAGCACGATGAGCGCGAGGACGATCAGTGCGGCATCGCCGGCACCCCCGAAAACGCCCTCGACTGCGCCTGCCAGCTCCACCTCTCCGCACCCGACATCTGACCGGGCGACACACACAACACCGGACCTGAAGTCAACCCCCGAAGGAATTCTGAACTCGACCACTTAGCTAGGTAGTAGACCCCGGCGAACACCGCGAACACGATCGTGCCGAACAGCACGTAGTGGAAGTGCGCCACCACGAAGTAGGTGTCGGTGATGTGCCAATCCAGCGGTGGCGCCGCCAGCAAGACGCCGGTCAACCCGCCGAGCAGGAACGTCACCAGGAATCCGACCGAGAACAGCATCGGCGACTCGAAGGTCAATTGCCCTCGCCACATGGTGCCGATCCAGTTGAAGAACTTGATCCCGGTGGGCACCGCGATCAGGAACGTCGCGAACGAGAAGAACGGCAGCAGCACCGCGCCGGTGGCGAACATGTGGTGCGCCCACACCACCGCCGATAGGACCATGATCAGCAGCGTCGCCATCACCAGGCCGGTGTAGCCGAACAGCGGCTTGCGGCTGAACACCGGGAAGATCTCGGTGACGATCCCGAAGAACGGCAGCGCCACGATGTAGACCTCGGGATGCCCGAAGAACCAGAACAAGTGCTGGTAGAGGATCGCGCCGCCGGTCGCCGGGTCGAAGACGTGGGCGCCGAGGTGGCGGTCGGCCAGCAGCCCGAACAGCGCCGCGGTCAGGATCGGGAACGCCATCAGCACCAGGATGCTGGTGGCGAAGATGTTCCAGCAGAAGATCGGCATCCGCCACATCGTCATGCCGGGGCAGCGCAGGCACACCAGCGTGGTGATCATGTTGACCGCGCCCAGGATAGTGCCCAGACCGGACACGATCAGGCCCGCGACCCACAGGTCGCCTCCGGGACCTGGGCTGTAGATCGACCGCGACAGGGGTGGATACGCAGTCCAGCCGAAGTCCGCAGCGCCACCGGGCATCAGCAAGCCACCGCTTACCACCAGTCCGCCGAACAGGAACAACCAGTACGAGAAGGCATTGAGCCGGGGGAACGCCACGTCCGGTGCCCCGATCTGCAGCGGCAGGACGACGTTGGCGAAGCCGAACACGATCGGCGTCGCGAACAGCGACAGCATGATCGTGCCGTGCATCGTGAACAGCTGGTTGTACTGCTCCTGGGACAAGAACTGCAGCCCCGGCGAGGCCAACTCACCCCGGATCAGCAGCGCCATCGCTCCACCCGCGATGAAGAACGCGAACGCGGTGACGATGTAGAGCATGCCAATCTGCTTGGGATCCGTGGTGCGCATCCACGTCAGCAGATGCGAGCCCTTCGCGGACCTCCTGGTGATCGAGGGCTCTGTGGGGACTGGCGCTGGGCGGATGCTGATCGTGGCGCTGCTCCTGTTCCGGACTTGCCGAGCATGTCCCGTCTAGCATTAGACGGGCGCTGAGACCGTGCAACTTCCCACAACGGACCCTCCATCGAGTGCGTAGGGCTACTGCCGTGACTGTGATGCGGCGTTCATGTCACAGGCGACATCTGCTCACCCAGGCAATCCGTTTTGTGAAAGCGTCACAACGAGTGGCGCGTGGTCGCTGGGTTTGCCTTCACCAGAGGTGGGTTTCCGTTCGTCGCGGTCGACGTCGACCGCGAGGCATCGCGTGGCTACGGGCGAGGTGGCCAGGGCGAGGTCGATGCGCAGCCCCCAGCCGCGGTGGAAGGCGCCTTGCCGGTAGTCCCAGTACGTGAAGGGCCCGGGCCCGGGGGTAATGCAGCCGGGCCAAGTCGACCATGCCCCAGTCGAGCAGACTTCGGATCTGGCGGCGCTCAGGTTCGCTGCACGAGTTGCGGCCACGCCAGCTCTCCGGGTCGTGAACGTCGCGGTCCTCGGGGGCAACGTTGAAGTCGCCCACCACCAGCAACGCGTCACTCGGCCGATGAGCAGCCCGCAGCCAGGCCGAGAATGCTTCCAGCCACCGCAGCTTCAGCGCGTACTCACCGGTGCCAACAGCTTGGCCATTGACCACGTACGCGGTGACCACGCGCAGCCCGTCAGCCATGGCCGACACAGTTCGTGCCTGCTCGGGGACGGGATCGCCGGTAAAGCCACACGTCACTTCGGTCAGGGGCTGACGGGCCAGCAGCGCGACCCCGTTGCGCGCCCGCTGGGCGTGCACGGCCGGCCAATAGCCACAAGCAGCCAGCTCGTCGGTAGGGAATGCCTCTCTACCGACCTTGAGTTCCTGCAGACACAGCAGGTCAGGGCTGTGCCGCGCGAGCAGAGCCACTATCCGGGGCAGGCGAGTAGGCACGGAATTGACGTTCCAGGAGATGACCTTCATCCGCCCAGCCTTCCGAACAAGAGGACTTCTTCCATACGGTAGTGCGCGCTGGGCACCGGCACCGCCCAGAGCGCTGAACGACTCACGCGTTGCGCTGGTGTCCGTGAGCGTTCCGAAGACCAATTCACTGCCCCGCCTGTCGGTGGCCAGTTCTGATCCCCCGCTCGCGGCCAGTCAGTGGGGAGCCATCTGGCCGCGAGTGTGACGGTGAGTGACCGTGGGGCTGGTGCCGGCCAACTGGCTGTACGTCGGATTCTTCGGTGGCCGTCACTCGGCCTTGGTGAGGGCGCCGTCAGCCACACCTTGTACCGGCAGGTCCGGCCATTATGCGGGCATCCCCGGGTTTCGCTTCGCCACCAATACCCCGCCCAGTCGCGATCCACACGGGCAAGGAATGCCTACACCATCAGGCGACCCATGTGGGTTTCGCGTGGAGGAGACACGGGCTCAACGGGAAGGTAGGGCCTGAGAGCTCCCGAAACGGAGGCGGACACCATGGAAATGCCAGTTGTGAACAAGTGCACGGCTACGAACTGCGCTTACAACCGAGAGGAGACATGCCACGCACTCGCGATCACCGTCGGGGATCCGGCCCACGCGCAGTGCGACACCTTTACCACCATCGCGGCCCGCGGCGGCGATCCCGAGGCTGTCGGCCACGTCGGAGCCTGCAAGAGGTCCGACTGCCGGCACAACGTCGACCTCGAATGCCAAGCGCCCGGAATCAGTGTGGGCGTCCAAGAAAACAGTGTCGACTGTTTGACCTACGAACCCGCGTAGCTCTAGGCGGCCATTCCGACCGGTTCAGCGCGACCCCACGTCGGCGAGCACGGCCGCGCCCAGCGGGCTGGTCGGGTCCCCCAAGCCGAACACGACGTCGAAGTGATTCGTACCGGCCACCACGACACTCTCCACCTGGTGGCCCATCTTTCGTGCAGCGGCGCAGAAGACCTTGTGCTGGCGCACGTACTCATCAGTCTCGTGCTCGGCGCGTACTACCACCAGGCGACGGGCCCGGCAGGGCAACTCGTGCAGCGGACTGAGGGCTCGGGCCCGCTGTTCGTCGAGGCCGAGAACGTTGTTGACGTAGCTCTTCCGGAGGGGATCGAGGTCGTAGGTACCGCTGATCAGGCATGCCGATGCGAGCGGTGGACGATCCCCCGGCGACTGCTCGTCCAGGCAGCATGCCATCGCGAGCAGGTGCGCTCCGGCGGAACTCCCGCTGGCATGCACAGCATCCGGTCGGGTCCCCAGAGCGCCGGCGTTGTCGCGGATCCAGCACAGAGCGCGGTGCGCCGAGCTGACAAGCTCCTCCAAGGAACGTCGCGGGGCGAGCCCGTAGTTCAGCGCGACGAAGCCGTTGCCACGAGCGAGAAAGTCGAGCGCGGCGAAGGATGATTCGTCCTTGCTTAGCTCTTGCCAGTGACCACCGTGGATAAAGACGTGCAACGGCGCATCGGGTTCCTGCAGCGGAAAGTGGTCCAGCACCTCGTCGGGATGCTTGCCGTAGGCCAGCGTCCTGAACGCCGGGCACGCGGAGCGGGCTCTGGCGCTGCGCTCGGCGTATGCGCTGAGGACGTCCTCGAAACCGGGCGCAAGCAGACTGGGCGAGAACTCTCGGTCGAGCACAACATCGCTCATTGCGAAACCCTCTTCTCGGAATTAGCTGCAAGCGATTCACAGAAGCACAGAGCCAGAAAAGACGTTGAACCCGCGTTCATCGGGAACCCGGCGAGTCGGCGGGCGAACGCGCCATCAACCAGCACAAAGCCTGGACACCACGCAATGCCAGCAAATCAGCCCGCGCGCCATCGCCGCATCGTTGGCCCATCCGCTGCAATCAGGTTGCCCGCAGAGCAGTAACCGCTCGAGCCGCCGGTCCGACGAGAGCCCCAGCTGGACCGCCAGTCGCGTCGGCGTCTGGCGGTCCAGCGCCACGTCGAGGAAGTGCCCAGGAACGTGGCCCGACCTACCGCTACCTCAGATTCCGCGGTCGATGCGAGTGGTGCGGGTGGAGCCGACCGCACCAACATCGTCTGTCAGTTTCGACCAGACTGTCTCTCTTCTCCGGCGACCGGCTCGGGAACGTGTTCGGGCTGTCCACTTGAGATCAAGGCCGTTGCGATGAGTCCGATGACCAGGAGCCCGGCGGCCAGGTAGCCGACTACGCTGACGCTGTCGGCCATCGCGGCACGAGCGGTGTGGGCAAGTGCCGCAGTTGCCGGGTCTGCGTTCAGCGACGCGATCGCCGATCCCGCACTGGAGGTCACGGTGTCGGTGACCCGGTCGGCCGTCTCGCCTTGGACACCGATGGCGTCCAAGCGGTGGTGCATCGCGAAGCCGAGAGCGCTGAAGAAGGCGGTCGTCAGAACGGCGATGCCAAGGGCCGAACCGACCTGGCCGGCCGTGCCGTTGATCGCGGCGCCGCGCCCGGCGCTGGGTGCGGGCACCTCGGCGAGAATGACGTTCGCGATCTGGGCGGTGGCGAACCCGGTGCCGACGCCGAACACGAACAGTGCCACCGAGATCGACCACCACGACGTGTCCGGTGCAGCCACGAAGCCGAGACCAACCAGACCCGCGATCTCCAGCACCAACCCGGTGCGGACCAGGCGCAGCGGGAGGACCTTGGCCGCGATTCCCAGGCTGACCACGCTGGCGACGAAGGTGCCTGCGGCAAGCGGGACAAGCGCGAGGCCCGCCTGGAGCGGGCTGTAGCCGAGCGCGAACTGCATCCACAGCGGCAGCACCGCGACGATCCCGAACTCACCGAGTCCGATGATCAGGACGGTGATGATCCCGTTGCGGAACGAGTTGATCGAGAACAGCCGCACGTCCATCAACGGTTCGTCGCCGCGGCGGATGAGTGCGCTCTGCCTGCGCACGAACGTCGCGAGGGCGACAGCCGCGACTACCAAAGCGACCAGCACCGGCGACGGTCCGCCAGACCACTGGATGCCGAGGATGTTCAACGGTTCCTCGACCGTGATCCAGCCGTAGTTGCGCCCTTCGATCAGCGCGAAGGCGAGCAGGCCGAACCCGAGGACCGACAACGCAGCATCGGTGAAGTCCACGCGCCCAGCCGACCTGGGCGACGACGAGAGGAAGGCTCGTACCCCGACGATGATGAGGAAGCCGATCACGATGTTGATGGCGAACGCCCACCGCCACGAGAACTCGGCGAGCGCGCCGCCGAGCAGCGGGCCAACCGCAGCTGCGACACCGATCGTCGATCCCCACACTGCGAACGCCCGGCCTCGGTCAGCGCCGGTGAACGTGGTGTTGACCAGCGCCAACGAGGTCGGCAGCATCATCGCCGCCGCGGCTCCCTGAAGGATGCGCGCCAGTATGAGAATCCCGCCAGCCGGCGCGAGCGCCGCCAGCACACTCGTCGCGGTGAACGCCGCCGTTCCGGTCAAGAACACCGCGCGTGCGCCGTAGAGGTCGGCGAGGCGCCCGGTCAGCAGCAGCAAGGCTGCTAGCACGATGGGGTAGGACTCCTGCACCCATTGCACTTGGACGGAGTCGATCTTCAGGTCGGAGATCAGGGGCGGGACGATGACGTTGACGATCGTGGTATCGACCACGATCAGGGCAACGCCCAGACAGAGCGCGATGAGTCCGAGCCAGCGGCGGGACGCAGCAGATGCTGCCATGTGTTCCTCCTTCTCTGGAAGAGTGCGGTTTCTCGATTTCCGGTGTGGCGAGTCCTGGCCCTAGTGCGCGGAGCGCGCAGGTGGTCGCCCGGGCGCGGCGGTGTCGTCCCACAGTTCCTCGGCGCCGCGCAGGATGGCCGGAAGGTCGGTGTCGCACACCAAGCCGAGCCGCTGGGTGGATCGGGTGAGCGCGACGTAGAGGTCCGCCGGGCCGTGCTCGCCCACGAGGATCCGTCCGGGGTCGACCACGACGACGACGTCGAATTCAAGTCCTTTGGCCTGCCTCGGAGTCAGTCCGCTGATCGTGTCGGGCAGGGTCAGCGTGGCCAGCACGTCCGCCGTCGCGATGACAGCGATCGAGCGTCCGGATTCGGCTTCCAAGGCAACGGCTTCGCGCACTGCATCGGCGATGGCGTCGGATGCCACCGTCTGGTACCAGGGCTTGTCCCCGTGCCGGGCCGAGGTGGAGGGCGTCAGATCCGGGTACGTATCCCGCAGCACCAGAGTCGCCACATCCATGATCTCGGCGGGTGTGCGGTAGTTGACCGACAGGCGCCGGTAGAGCCACCGGTCCCCCGCATACGGCGCCAGCGACGACGCCCAGTCCCGGCCCGCGCCCGCGGAACTGCGCTGCGCCAGGTCACCGACGAGCGTCGCAGAACGGCTGGGACAGCGGCGCATCAGCACCCGCCAGCACATCGGGGACAGTTCCTGGGCCTCATCGACGACGAAGTGGCCGTAGGTCCAGGTCCGGTCCGCCCCTGCCTTCTCTGCCAGCGTCCGGTGGTCGCGCTCGTCCTGGCGCTCGGCCAGGTCCGATGCGTTGATGACGTCGGCGACGCGCACCGACTCGTCGTCGTCGGGATCGTGGGAATCGAGGATCTCCAGGACACCCGCGGCGTATTCGCGGTCCGCCCGAGCCTGTTCTCGGGCGCGGCGCTGCTCCTCGACGGTGTCCTCGCCGAGGAGTTCGGCGGCCTCGTCCAGCAGCGGCGCATCCGATACGGTCCAAGCGCGACCGTCCCGCCGGTGCAGCACGGCCAGGTCTTCCGTCCCACCCGCGGCAGCACGCAGCCGATCGGTCGAGGTGAGCAGGTCGGCGAGCAGCCGCTGCGGGGTCAGCACCGGCCACAACCGCTCGACGGCGCGGTGGAAGTCCGGGTGCTCCCGCAGTTCGGCCCGCACGTCCTCGGCGATGTCGGCGCTGAGATCGCTCGAATCACCCGGCTCCAGCCAACCCTCGCCGATCCGGGCCACTGCCTGGTCCACCAACAGCGCGCCAAGGTGCTTGCGGAACAACCGCCGCGCCGGGTTGTGGGTGATTCCCGCAGCCCGGGCCCGCTCCCGGGCCGTGCCGGCGAGCACGGCGTCGACCTCCAGGGTTACGTCGTTGAGCGCGATCTCGAACGGCTCATCGGGCAGCTCCTGCCGATCGGCCACCGCACGACGCAGAGCGTCCACGATGGACAGATCACCCTTGATCCGCGCCTGCTCCGGACCGTCCTCGGCAGTGGCCACAACACCCGGATACAGCTCGCCCGGCGTGCAGAACACGACATCGGTCTCCCCCAGCGAGGGCAATACGGAGCCGATGTAGTTCAGGAACCCCGCATTCGGCCCGATCACCAGCACACCGCGCCGGGACAGCCGTTCCCGGTGCTGGTAGAGCAGGTACGCCACCCGATGCAGCGCGACCACCGTCTTACCGGTGCCCGGGCCGCCCTCGATGACCAGGATGCCCGCGTGCTCCAGCCGGATGACCTCGTCCTGCTCGGCCTGAATGGTGGACACGATGTCGTGCATCGAACCGTCACGAGGCGCCTGAAGGGCAGCCATCAAAGCACTGTCGGCGTCCGGCACAGCTTCACCGGTGAGGACGTCGTCGTGGAAACCGACCAGTTCCCGGCCCTGGGTTCGGAAGTGCCGCCTTCGCGCCACCCCGTCCGGCGCGGCAGCAGTCGCGCAGTAGAACGGACGCGCCGCCGGGGCCCGCCAGTCGGTCAACAGCGGCTCGCTCTCCTCATCGGCGAACAGCCCGATTCGCCCGATGTAGCAGCGCGTTCCATCGACGCGATCCATCCGACCGAAGCACAAACCCCGTTCGGCCTCCCGCAACTGGGACACGCGCCGCGACCAGGTCGCCGCCGCGATATCGCGTTCCCAGAGCCCATCGCCCGCCGCGGTCCCGCTCAGGAGGCACCGCTCGGCCTCGCCCCGCTCCGCATCCAGGGTCGAGTACAGGAACGCGATGTGGCGACGCTCCGCTTCCAGTTCTTCCCGATTGCCAGCACTGGACATGATTCTCCGTGTGTGCTAATATGTGTTTAGGTTGAGGATAGTGATGTTGGTGTAGTGTGCCCACCGTATCGCACGATCTTGAGTTTCGGATCGCCATGCCGTGCTCGCACTCTTCACCCGTCCCAGCAAGGAGAATCCGCCCACCGCCGCCGGCTGGACGGCGATGGGCGGATCGGTCACTTGCCGAAGCCGACCTCCTGGTCGAAGAACTCCACGCCTTCGTTACCCGCAGCGAAAGTCCGCACGGCATCGATCATGCGCTGGACGAGGAACTCGTCATCGTAGACAGCAACCGCCTTGCCCAGGAGCTGATGCCACTTCCGGCCCGCCTCGCTGAGCCGCTCCACGCCGACACAGCTGCCCGCCTGGTACAGGCAGGCACCGAACACCGCAAGAATGCTGGCGACGTTGTCCACCAGTCGCAACGCCTTGCGGCTGGAGTTCAGGCTCATGCTGACGACGTCCTGGTTACCCGCGTTCGACGCGAGCGACTTGACCGACGCGGGCGCGACCAGGTCCAGATTCTCCGACGCGATGCTCGTCGCCAGGTACTGGGTGCCGCTCAGCCCGGAGGACAGACCGCTGTCGTTCCAGGCGAGAAAGTCGGGCAGGTCGCCGTTGAGGTGCGGGTCGACGAGCCGGTTGATCTGTCGTTCCGCCAGCACGCCGATCTCGCCAAGCGCGATGCCGAGGTAGTCACTGGCCATTGCGAGGTACTGCCCGTGGAAGTTGCCGCCGTGGAAGGTCTCCTCGACGTTGTCGAAGATCAGCGGGTTGTCGTTGCTGGAGTTCAGCTCCTGCTCGACGACACTCCTGCAGAACGCAAACGTGTCCAGCACCGGCCCGAGGATCTGCGGGATGCAGCGCAACGAGTATGCGGACTGGATGTAGACGCCGACGTCCTGCACTGCCGACATGCCCGCGGAACGCTCTGTGATGTCCTGCATCAGGTCCACGTGCTCGCGGGTGAGACCACTGCCATCGATCAGTCCGGCAAGGGCCTCTGCGACCGCGATCTGCCCGGGATGCCCCTTCAGCTCGTGCCCGCGCCGGTCGAACGCGCGGCTGCTGCCCCGCAAGCACTGGACGAACACCGAGGACAGGAACACGGCCTGCTGGAGCAGCTTCTCGGCCCGGTAGAGAGCCAGCGCCGCGGTACCCGCGGATGCCGACGTACCGTTGATGAGGGAGAGGCCTTCCTTGAACCCCAGCGTGAGCGGGGTGAGCCCCTCCTCCGCGAGCACGCTTGCGGTGTCCCGCTCGGCTCCCTTGTGGACCACTCTCCCCTCGCCGATCAGCGACAGGGCCATGTGGCACAAGGGCGAGATATCCCCGCTCGCACCAAGCGAGCCTTGCTGCGGAATCACCGGGAGGATGTCGCGGTTGAGGAACTCCACGAGCAGCCGCACCGCATCCACGCTTGCACCCGAGTAGCCTCGGACCAGGCAGTTCACCCGTGCGAGCAGCACCGCTCGCGTCGACGCGTCGTCCAGCCGCTCACCGGCGCCCGATGCGTGGTTGCGCAGCAGGTACACCTGCAGGTCCGTCTTCTTCTCCGGTGGCACCACGACATGGGCGAGTTCCCCGAAGCCCGTGTTGACACCGTAGATCGGGTGTCCTTCAAGTCCCCACTGCTGCACTCGCTCGTGAGTGGCCCGCACGTGCTCGAGGCGGTCGCCGTCGACGGCAACCGCCCTCCGACCGACGGCCACGTCGTGCAGATCATCGAGGGTAAGTTGCGAACCGTTCACCGTTAAGGCGGACATGCTTTCCTTCCTGTTTCCTGAACTTCTCACCTGCAGTCCGGGCATCGAGTGCTAAGCGGACGAAACCCGGTCCGCGTCCACGAGGGTCTGTGGACGCATGTCCGTCCAGTTCTCCTCGATGTAGTCCAGGCACGCCTGCCGGCTTCCCTCCGTGCGCGCGATCCGCCACCCGTCCGGAACGGGCACGAAGACCGGCCACAGGGAGTACTGGTTCTCGCTGTTGAGGAGGACGACGTACCTGCCGTCCGGGTCGTCGAAAGGATTCATGAACGATCAACTCCCTTTCTTCTCGGCTTCCTTGAGCTTCGTAGCCAGCGCCGAACCGATAAGCGCCAGCGGAGCTGGCTGGGTCATCCGGCCGTGGGTGCAGTCGACCGGATTCGTTTCGACCGACCCGGCGACGTGGTGGGACCACGCGTCGGAATCGGGCATTCCCGCTGGCCGGTCCACCGTCGCCGGAAACAGAAGCAAGTCCCCGTCGAACACCGACGGCGTGAAGTCGACCGCGAGTCTGGTGTTGTTGGCGAGGACGTCGATGATGGCTTGGATGTGGTGTTCCTCGAGGTTGGCGAACGCATCGCCGGTCGCGGCGAGAGCCCCCTTGGCACGAGCGATGGTGACCGGTCCGCCGCGGAGCGACTCCACATCGCAGCCGAGCAGGTCGAGCAGGCCGAGGAGCATGTCCTGGTCCTGATCCGCGGGGAGGTCCGAGGTCTTGGGCCAGTGCGGGTAGGCGTCCATTATCGCGAGAACCGCCACCTGCTCCCCGAGCCGCCGGAGTTCCACGGCCATGGCGTGCGCGACCAGTCCACCGAACGACCAGCCGAGCATGTGGTACGGGCCAGCGGGCTGCACGCGGCGGATCTGCGCCACATAGTCGGCCGCCATCTCCTCGACCGACCCCGGTAATGGTTCGGGGCCGGACAGCCCGCGCGCCTGCACGCCGTAGACCGGGCACTCCGGGTCGAGGTGACGCAGGAGCCCGGCGAAGGACCAGCTGATCCCACCACCCGGGTGGACGCAGAACAGCGGCATTCCACGCCCGGCAGGCCGCAGCGGCAAGATCACGTCGAACTCGCTGCCGAGGCGGTCGGCGTCCACCGCGGCCGCCAGCCCGGAAGGGCTCGACGCCTGGAACAACGTCTGCAACCCCACGTCGACCCCGAGCGCACTGCGGATCCTGTCGATGAGCCTCATCGCCGACATCGAGTGCCCACCGAGGTCGAAGAAGTCGCTGTCAGCCCCTACCCGCTCCAGATCGAGGACCTCGGCGAAAAGCTCGGTGAGCACCTGCTCCCGCGGAGTCTTGGGAGCGAGGCCACTCGCCGCGGAGTCAAGGTCCAGCGCCGGCAACGCAGCCCGGTCGAGCTTCCCGTTGGGGCTCAACGGGAATTCCTCGAGCACCACGAAAGCGGCCGGCACCATGTGCCGGGGCAACCTCGACCGCGCGAAGGTCCGCAGTTCGCTGGCCTCGCAGTCGGCGTTCGCGACTACGTAGGCGACCAGCCGGGCGTCCCCGGGCCCGTCCTCTCGCTGGACCACGGCGGCCTGCGCCACCGCCGGGAACTCCGTCAGCACGTTCTCGATCTCTCCCGGCTCGACGCGCAGACCGCGCACGCTGAGCTGGTGATCGACACGGCTGACGAACTCGAGATCGCCATCCGGCCGACGGCGGACCAGGTCTCCCGTCCGGTACATCCGGGCACCCGGCGGACCGAACGGGCAGGCGACGTAGCGCTCCGCAGACAGAGCAGGCTGGTTCAGGTACCCGCGACCGACTCCCGCACCCGCGATGTACAGCTGACCCACCACACCCACCGGCACCAGCTGCAGCTGGGCGTCCAGCACGTGCAGCCGGGTGCCGACGACCGGGCCACCGATCGGCGGCAGGGCATCGGTCCCCGGGGCCAAGGGCAAACTGATCGTCGCGCAGATGGTTGCCTCGGTCGGCCCGTACACGTTGATGAGCCGTCGACCATCCGACCAGCGGTCGACTAACTCCGCCGATGGAGACTCGCCCACGACGATCGCCGTCAGGTCAGGCGGCAAATCGTCCTCATCGGACATCGAATCCAGGACCAGCGGCGCCAACGTCACGTGGGTCACTCGCCGGTCCCTGATGACCGAAGCGAGCCGCTTGCCCGGTAGCAGCTCCTCCGCCGATGCGACCACCAGCGTTCCCCCGGACAGCAGCGCCATGCAGACCTCCCAGAGCGAGCCGTCGAAGCTGGGCGAGGCGAACTGGAGCACCTGGCTGTTCCCGTCCACTCCCAGCCGGTCCAGCTGGGACACCACCAGGCTGGCGAGCCCTGCGTGCGGCGTGACGACGGCCTTGGGCCGACCAGTGGAACCGGAAGTGTGGATCACGTAGGCGGGGTGCTGCGGGAGGAGCGGAGCGACGCGGTCCGCATCAGTCGGTTCGGTGCTCGGGAACCCTGCCAGAACGACGACCGTGTCCGGATCGTCGAGCACCATTCCAGGGATCCCTGTTGGCAGACCCGCACCAGCCTCAGCGGTGGTGAGCAGCAGCGCGGGCCGGGCATCGGCGAGCATGAACTCGATCCGCGCCCGTGGGTATTCGAGGTCCACCGGCATGTAGGCCGCCCCCGCCTTTACCACTGCGAGGATCGCGACCACCAGGTCGAGGGACCTCGGCAGCGCCAGAGCCACGATGTCCTCGGGACCGATGCCCCGGTTGATCAGCATGTGCGCGAGCCGGTCGGCTTGGGCATGCAGCTCGCAGTACGTCACGCTGGAGTCGCCGTGCACGACAGCGACCTCGTGCGGCGTGGCGTCCCGCTGGACATGCAGCAGTGCGGGAAGCGTGCTCGGAGCAACGGGGGCGTCGGTATCGTCGGCCAACAACCGACGACGCTCGTCATCTCCGAGCAGGTTGGCGTGGCCGATCGGTGCTCCGGGATCGGCGACCACCGCCTCCAGCAGGCGCATCCACCGCTCAACGAACGTCCCGACGGTCCCGGCGTCGAACAGGTCGGTCGCATACTCGACGAAACCGTGCAGGCCGTCCGGTTCCTCCCAGAGACTGACGCTCAGGTCGAACTTGGCGGCCCCGGTCGACGTCTAAGTAGTCACCACGGTGGCTTTGGACCGGCGGCCGCCGCCGGTCCGCGGGCAGATCGATCGCGTCCGGCAAACCGGCCAACTGCCGCAACCAGTACTCACGCTGCCGTGCGAGCACACTTGACCCGTCGTCACCTTCACCGAGCAACTCGCGCTGCCAAAGCGTGTAGTCCGCATACTGCACCGGCAACGGTGCCCAAGCCGGCGCGACACCCACGCACCGCGCCGCATACGCCTGTCCCATATCCCGTGCCAACAAGCCCAAGGACCAGCCATCCACGGCGATGTGGTGCAGCAACAGCAATAGGACGTACTCCTCCGCGTCCGTCTGAAAAAGCCAGGCGCGGATGGGGATTTCACGAGCGAGGTCAAACGGTTGTCCGGCTGCCTCGCGCAGCTCGTCCACCAGCCGTTCGGCCTCAACCTTCCTGTGCTGCCAGGGAACCTGCTTGTTCTCGACTATCAGTTGACGGGGTTCGTCCTGGTCACCGGCGATGCGGGTGCGCAGCGACTCGTGCCGGGCGAGAACGTCGTCGAGCGCCCGTCGCAGTGCCGCCACGTCGAGCTTGCCGTTCAGCCGGAGTGCGTACGGGACGTTGTAGGTCGCCGACCTGCCCTCCATCCGGTGCAGGAACCATAGGCGCTGTTGTGCAAAGGACAGCGGAATCACCGTTGTCACCTCTCTCTGATCGGCGTCGTCAGGCCATGTCCTCTGGCGCGCGCCTGCGTCGGGTCAGCTTGGGTCGTTCCTCGACACCGTGGCCAAGACGACGCGCGACACCGGCCACGGTCGGCGTCTCGAACAGCGCCCGGATGGACAGTTCCCGCCCGAGCACCACGCGCACGCGGCTCACCAGTCGCGTCGCCAGCAGGGAATGCCCGCCCAACTCGAAGAAGCCGTCGTCGACCGAGACCGTTTCCAGGCCCAGCACCTCGGCGAACAACCGGCACAGCGCTTCCTCATCCGGAGTGCGCGGCAGCCTGCCCCGCCCGGCCCCGTAGTCGGGTACGGGCAGGCGTGACCGGTCCAGCTTTCCGTTCGGGGTCAGCGGGAACCGCTCCAACACCACCAGCGCCGAGGGGATCATGTACTCCGGCAGGTGACCGCGCACGTGGTTCAGCACCTCGTCCGGCACCAGATCCGCACCTGCAGCTGGCACGACGTAACCGACCAGCCTCGTGTCACCCGGTTGAACCTCGCGCGCATCTACGACCGCCTGAGCCACAGCCGGGTGCGCCGTGAGTGCGGTCTCGACCTCGCCCAGCTCAATCCGGAATCCGCGGACCTTCACCTGGTTGTCCGCTCGGCCGATGAACTCCAGGCTGCCATCCCGCGACCACCGCACCAGGTCTCCGGTGCGGTACATGCGGACGCCCGCCGGACCGTGCGGGTCTGCAACGAAGCGCTCGGCGGTCTGCACAGGCCTGGACAGGTAGCCGCGCGCCAGCGCGTCCCCGCCGATGTAAAGCTCCCCTGCGACACCCACGGGAACAGGTTCGAGTCCGGGACCGAGTACGTAGACGCGAGCGTTCGCGATGGGCCGGCCGATTGGAGGTGTCGGGTGGGAATCGCCGTCCAGGATTCCCGCCGTTGACCACACGGTCGTCTCGGTCGGCCCGTAGAAGTTGGTGACCTCCGCGCCCAGGGATCGCATCCTGCCGGCCAGGTCGGCCGGCAATGGCTCACCGCCAACCAGCATGTGCAGTCCGCGCAAGCTCTCCGAAGCGGTCGTGATCAACGCCCGCCACAGCGACGGTGTGGCCTGCAGGTGCGTGATCCCGGCCTCGACCACCAGCCGGGCCAATGCAGGTGTGTCCGTGACCGTCTTCCTCGGCACCATCACCATGGTGGCGCCGCTGAGGACGGCCAGGTACAGCTCTGGGACGGCCATGTCGAACGCGATCGTGGTCACCGCGGGCAGCCGGTCGCCTGGACCGAGTGAAACGTGCTCACGCATCGCTGACACGAAGCTGCTGAGAGCCGCCCCGGTGATCACGACGCCCTTGGGAGTTCCGGTGGAACCGGATGTGTACACCACATAAACCGGATGCTCCGGCAACACCGCAACACCCAGATCACCATCATCGGCAGCATCCACCCACGCAGCAGTGCCGGGATCATCCAACACCAAACGAGGAACAGAACCCCCGACATCAACACCCGACGTCGTCACGACCAACCCAGGACCAGCATCCTCCAACATGAACGCGATCCGCGCCGCCGGATAACCCGGATCCAACGGCAAATACGCACCACCAGCCTTCAACACCGCCAAAACCGCGACAACCAAATCCACCGAACGAGGCAACGCCAACGCCACCACACACTCAGGCCCCACACCCCACTCGACCAACACCCGCGCCAACCGATTCGCACGAGCATTCAACTCCCCATACGTCACCTCCACGCCCTCACACACCACAGCGACCGCATCCGGACGCTCCCGAACCTGCCCCTCGAACCGCGCCGTCACAGGCACCGACGACATCGCCCTGGCCTCACCACCGAGAAGACCAAGACGCTCATCCGCAGTCAGAATGTCAACCCGACCCACCGGCAAATCCGGATCCGCAGCAACAGCCTCCAACAAACGAACCCACCGCGCGAAAAGGACCTCGACCGTCTCCGGATCGAACAGATCAGTCGCGAACTCCACGTAGCCCTCGAGCCCTTCCGGCTCGCCACTGGGACCGTGCCGCTCGACGAGGATGACGGTGAGGTCGAACTTCGCGGCGCTGCTCGGGGTGGGGACCGGCTCGACGTTCAGCCCAGGAAGCTTCAGATCAGTCGCTGGCGTGTTCTGCAGGGCCAGCATCACCTGGAACAGCGGGTGGTAGGCCAGCGACCGAGTTGGCTCGAGAACCTCCACGATGTGCTCGAAGGGCACGTCCTGGTTGGCGTAAGCGTTGAGCACCGTCTCCCGCACCCGGGCGAGCAGCTCGGCGAACGTCGGGTTGCCGGAAACGTCGGTGCGCAGCACCAGGTTGTTGACGAAGAAGCCGATCAGGTCGTCCAATGCCTGGTCGGTGCGGCCCGCGATGGGAGAACCGATGGGAATGTCGTTGCCCGCACCGAGCTGGGACAGCAGGGAAGCCAGGCCTGCCTGCAGGACCATGAACAGGCTCGCACCGGCGTCGCGGGCAAGCCCGAGTAGCTTCTCGTGCAGCTCGGCGTCGAGCCGCAAGTCCACCTGATCACCGAGGTAGCTGGCGGCTGCCGGCCGCGGCCGGTCAACGGGCAGCCGCAGCTGTTCCGGCAGCCCAGCCAGGGTGCGGGACCAGTAGGACATCTGCTTGTGGAGCAAGTCGCCCGAGTTCGACCGGTCTCCGAGGAGTTCGCGCTGCCAGAGGGTGTAGTCGGCGTACTGCACCTGGAGCGGCGTCCAGTCCGGCTGTTCCCCTCGAAGCCGCGCAGTGTAGGCGAACGCCAGGTCCTTCGCGAGAGGGCTCAGGGACCAGCCGTCCGCGGCGATGTGGTGAACCACGATCAACAGCACCTGCTCGTCCGGTGCGACCTCGAACACCCATGCCCGGAAGGGGATCTCAGCGGACAGGTCGAACTCATACCGGCACGCAGCACCCAACCGCGCGGGCAGTTCTGCCTCAGCGACCACTGCCTCGACCAATTCGACATCGACGTCGTAGAGCACGCGCTGGCTGGCCACACCGTCCACTTCGGAGAAGACCGTGCGCAAACTCTCGTGGCGGGCAACGACATCCTGCAGCGCTGCCTGCAACGCCTCGCGGTCGAGCTTCCCGTTCAGGCCCAAGCCGAGCGGAATGTTGTACGTGGCCGACAGACCTTCCAACTGGTGCAGGAACCACAACCGCTGCTGGGCGAAGGACAACGGCACCTCGTCGGGCCGCGGTCGGGGTTCGAGCGCCGAACGGGCCACTCCCCCGTCGGCCAGCACTGCGGCAAGCCCGGCCACCGTTGGAGAGTCGAACAATGACCGCAGCTCCAGCTCGACGCCCAGCGCCGCGCGGATCCTGGCGATCAACCGGGTCGCCAACAGTGAATGCCCGCCGAGGTCGAAGAAGTTGTCATCCACACCCACCTGCGGCAGGTTCAGCACCTGCGCGAACAGTTCCGCAAGCACCTGTTCCTGCGGACCTTGCGGGCTTCGGCTGATCACGACCGGACCCATCCCCGGGGCAGGCAAGGCGGCGCGATCGAGCTTTCCATTTCCCGTCAGCGGGAGCTCGTCGAGTTCCACGATCGCGGAAGGCACCATGTACTCGGGAAGTCGATCGCGCAGGTAGTCGCGCAGGACCTTGACGAGTTCGCCGCGATCGCGGGTCGCAGTCGGATTGTTCGTGAGCTCCGCCAGCGGCCGGGGCCTGGCCGAGGCGGAGTAGGTGCCCGACGGAGCTGTGATCACGCCGTCCACGAAGAGGAAGTCGAGAGCCTCCGCCGCAGATGCCGACCACGTAGCGCCCACCCAGTAGCCGTGTTGGCGACCGAGTTCGAAGAACTCCTCCGGGTCGATCGTGTCCTCGCCGACCGCGCCGGCAAGCGCGAGGTCCTCGGCGATTCGGTGGTTGCCGACGCCCGTGACACGCAGCTGGGCGGGGCGCCGCTCGTCAAGCTGCACACCGAGCTCGGCGAGGCCGCCGGTGTGCCGAGTCCAGTCGAGCACGTCGGCGTGGTCGAGCTCCAAGACGGTCGCCGGGGCCTTGCGAACCACGACGTCGTACCGGTATCGGGTGAGCTCGTTGTGGTGCGTACCCCTCTTGATCTGGATGTCCACGCCCGCGATATCCGGCAGGAGTTCGGGTAGTCCGGCGAAGAAGTCCGGATCAATGAGCAACTCCTTGTCCGTGATCATGGTCTGTTCGATCGCGCGGCGCAGCGTCGCCTCGTCGGTCGACGAACCGGCTCGACGGGTCTGGACGGCCGTGGCCATGACGCGCTGGAGCCGCAGGTTGCGGATGTCACCAAGGAACATCGAGCCGCCGGGGGCAAGCAAGCCCGTCAGGCCGGTGAGAACCTCGACGAGATACTCCGTCGTCGGGAAGTACTGCACGATCGAATTCAGCACGATCGTGTCGAACGACCCGGCGGGCAGACCGATGAAGTCATGCGCAGGCTGGTTGCGAAGCACGATGTGCTCGGCGATATCGGGGTGCTGCCGGATCTGGTCGGTCAGGGCGTCGATCACGGCGCTGGACAGGTCCGTCGCCCAGTAGCTGTCGCAGTGCGGTGCGATCTGGGACAGAAGCAAACCGGTGCCAACGCCGATCTCCAGGGCGCGCCGAGGACGCAGTGAGAGAATGCGGTCGACCGTGGCGTCACGCCATTCCCGCATGTGCTCGAGGGGGATCGGCGTGCCGTCGTAAGTGCTTGTCCAGCCGGCGAAGTCCTGGCCGAACTGCTCCCGGCCAGCCCCTGCGTACAGCGAGTCGTAAATTTCCTCCCACTCGCCGACCTGGTCGTACTCGGCGAGTTCGTCGCGTTCAGAGATGGGGCTCCGCTGCTTGACGATGTATGCGGTGAGGCGTGCGTCGTCGGTTCGGTCTTGGCGGACGATCACGGCGGCCTGGCCGACTTCCGGGTGGGTGGCGAGGACGGACTGGATCTCTCCCAGTTCGATCCGGAATCCGCGGACCTTGACCTGTTCGTCGGCTCGCCCGACGTACTCCAGCTCACCGTCCCGCGACGGACGAGCCAGATCACCCGTGCGATACATCCGAGCCCCCGCAGGGCCATAAGGATCAGCGACGAACCGCTGCGCAGTCAGACCAAACCGCCCCAAATATCCACGCGCAACACCCTCACCACCGACATAAATCTCCCCCACAACACCCGCCGGAACAGGCTGCAACCCCTCATCAAGCACATACACCCGAAGATCCGGAATACCCCGACCAATAGCACTGTCGACCTCACCACCACCCAATTCACGATACGTAACATGAACCGTGGTCTCGGTAATCCCATACATATTGACCAACACCGGACCATCCGGATGACGCTCACACCACCCCGCCAAACGCGCCGGCTCCAGCGCCTCACCACCGAAAACCACAACCCGCAACGACAAACCCCCGACACGGCCACCATCCTCGAACTCCGCCTGCGCCAACTGATAAAACGCCGACGGAGTTTGATTCAGAACCGTCACCCCCTCACCCGCCAACAACTCCAAAAACCGACCAGGAGAACGACTCACCTCAAAAGGAACCACAACCAAACGCCCACCATGCAACAACGCCCCCCACAATTCCCACACCGAGAAATCAAACGCAAAAGAATGGAACAACGTCCACACATCACCCGCACCGAACCCAAACCACTCCCGCGTCGAATCAAACAAACGCACCACATTCCGATGCGAAACAACAACGCCCTTGGGAGTTCCGGTGGAACCGGATGTGTACACCACATAAACCGGATGCTCCGGCAACACCGCAACACCCAGATCACCATCATCGGCAGCATCCACCCACGCAGCAGTGCCGGGATCATCCAACACCAAACGAGGAACAGAACCCCCGACATCAACACCCGACGTCGTCACGACCAACCCAGGACCAGCATCCTCCAACATGAACGCGATCCGCGCCGCCGGATAACCCGGATCCAACGGCAAATACGCACCACCAGCCTTCAACACCGCCAAAACCGCGACAACCAAATCCACCGAACGAGGCAACGCCAACGCCACCACACACTCAGGCCCCACACCCCACTCGACCAACACCCGCGCCAACCGATTCGCACGAGCATTCAACTCCCCATACGTCACCTCCACGCCCTCACACACCACAGCGACCGCATCCGGACGCTCCCGAACCTGCCCCTCGAACCGCGCCGTCACAGGCACCGACGACATCGCCCTGGCCTCACCACCGAGAAGACCAAGACGCTCATCCGCAGTCAGAATGTCAACCCGACCCACCGGCAAATCCGGATCCGCAGCAACAGCCTCCAACAAACGAACCCACCGCGCGAAAAGGACCTCGACCGTCTCCGGATCGAACAGATCAGTCGCGAACTCCACGACCCCACCCAACCCAGCAGGCGCACCGTTCTCGGCATAACTCTCCGACAGGTTGAACCACAGATCGAACTTCGCCGTCCCCGTCGACACCGGATCGAAAACCGTCTCCACACCCGAAAAACCGAAATCAGCCGTCGGCGCGTTCTGCAACGTGAACATCACCTGAAACAACGGATGATGCGCCAACGACCGCGACGGATTCAACGCCTCTACCAAATACTCAAAAGGAACATCCTGATTCTCATACGCCGCAAGAGCCCTCTCCCGAACCCGACCCAACAACTCCGCAAAAGAAGGACTACCACTCACATCAACACGCAACACCAAAGTGTTGACAAAGAACCCGACCAGATCATCCAACGCCTGATCAGTACGACCCGCAATCGGCGACCCAATCGGAACGTCCGCACCCGCACCCAACCGCGACAACACCGCCGCCAAACCCGCCTGCAACACCATAAAAAGACTCGCACCAAAATCACGAGCCAAACCCAACAACCGCCGATGCAACCCCGCATCCACACGAACGACCACCTGATCACCGCGATACGACGCCACCGCCGGCCGCCGCCGATCCACAGGCAACTCGATCACATCCGGCAAACCCGCCAAAGCATCCACCCAGTAACCCAACTGAGCACTGAACACACTGGACGGATCAGACAACTCCCCAAGAACCTCGTTCTGCCACAAAGTGTAATCCGCATACTGCACCGGAAGCGGCACCCAACCCGGCTCCTCACCCCGACACCGCGCCGCATAAGCACGACCAAGATCCCGCGCCAACGGATCAAGCGACCAACCATCAGCAGCAATGTGATGCACCACAATCAACAACACATGCTCATCCGACCCAACCTCGAACAACCACGCCCGCAACGGAATCTCAACCGACAAATCAAACTCATACCGACACGCCTCCGCCAACCGACCAGGCAAGCCCACCGCATCAACCACGGAATCAACCAACACAACATCGAAATCGACGCCGGCAAGCACACACTGACTCGGCACACCCTCCACCTGCGGATACACAGTCCGCAAACTCTCATGCCGCAACACAACATCCCGCAACGCCAACCGCAAAGCCACCCGATCCAAACACCCAGACAAACGCAAGCCGAGCGGGATGTTGTAGGTGGCCGACAGGCCTTCCAACTGATGCAGGAACCACAGCCGTCGCTGGGCGAACGACAACGGCACCACATCAGGACGTGGCCGGGGTGCAAGCGTCGGCCGAACCACCCCGCCCTCGGCCAGCACCGCGGCCAGCTCGGCCACCGTCGGAGCGTTGAACAACGTCCGCAACTCCAACTCGACACCCAACGCCGCCCGAACCCTGGCGCTCAACCGGGTCGCCAGCAACGAATGTCCACCCAGGTCGAAGAAATTCTCTTCGGCCCCCACCGACGGCAAGCCCAGCACATCCGCGAACAGCTCGGCCAACACCTGCTCCTGCGGGCTTTGCGGGCTCCGGCCACCCCCGACCGAACGGTGTTCTGGAACGGGCAGGGCCGCGCGATCCAGCTTTCCGTTGCCCGTCAGCGGGAGTTCGTCGAGTTCCACGATGGCGGAAGGAACCATGTACTCGGGAAGCCGTTCACGCACATAACCGCGCAGAGAACCAGTGACCGGTCCGGTATTCGCCGCAACGATGTATGCGGTGAGGCGTGCGTCGTCGGTTCGGTCTTGGCGGACGATCACGGCGGCCTGGCCGACTTCCGGGTGGGTGGCGAGGACGGACTGGATCTCTCCCAGTTCGATCCGGAATCCGCGGACCTTGACCTGTTCGTCGGCTCGCCCGACGTACTCCAGCTCACCGTCCCGCGACGGACGAGCCAGATCACCCGTGCGATACATCCGAGCCCCCGCAGGGCCATAAGGATCAGCGACGAACCGCTGCGCAGTCAGACCAAACCGCCCCAAATATCCACGCGCAACACCCTCACCACCGACATAAATCTCCCCCACAACACCCGCCGGAACAGGCTGCAACCCCTCATCAAGCACATACACCCGAAGATCCGGAATACCCCGACCAATAGCACTGTCGACCTCACCACCACCCAATTCACGATACGTAACATGAACCGTGGTCTCGGTAATCCCATACATATTGACCAACACCGGACCATCCGGATGACGCTCACACCACCCCGCCAAACGCGCCGGCTCCAGCGCCTCACCACCGAAAACCACAACCCGCAACGACAAACCCCCGACACGGCCACCATCCTCGAACTCCGCCTGCGCCAACTGATAAAACGCCGACGGAGTTTGATTCAGAACCGTCACCCCCTCACCCGCCAACAACTCCAAAAACCGACCAGGAGAACGACTCACCTCAAAAGGAACCACAACCAAACGCCCACCATGCAACAACGCCCCCCACAATTCCCACACCGAGAAATCAAACGCAAAAGAATGGAACAACGTCCACACATCACCCGCACCGAACCCAAACCACTCCCGCGTCGAATCAAACAAACGCACCACATTCCGATGCGAAACAACAACGCCCTTGGGAGTTCCGGTGGAACCGGATGTGTACACCACATAAACCGGATGCTCCGGCAACACCGCAACACCCAGATCACCATCATCGGCAGCATCCACCCACGCAGCAGTGCCGGGATCATCCAACACCAAACGAGGAACAGAACCCCCGACATCAACACCCGACGTCGTCACGACCAACCCAGGACCAGCATCCTCCAACATGAACGCGATCCGCGCCGCCGGATAACCCGGATCCAACGGCAAATACGCACCACCAGCCTTCAACACCGCCAAAACCGCGACAACCAAATCCACCGAACGAGGCAACGCCAACGCCACCACACACTCAGGCCCCACACCCCACTCGACCAACACCCGCGCCAACCGATTCGCGCGAGCATTCAACTCCCCATACGAGATGTGCAAACCGTCGAAGGTCACTGCGACAGCATTCGGCGTCTCCTGAACCTGCCGCTCAAACAACACAGGCAATGTCGCCAGGCATTCAGCCGGCTCCACGAAATCAGGCAACAACTGCCGCCGCTCGTCAGCACCGAGTATGTCAACCCGACTGACCGGCAGGTCCGGGTCCGCTACCACCGACTCCAGCAAGCGGATATAACGCGCGAAAAGGACCTCGACCGTCTCCGGATCGAACAGATCAGTCGCGAACTCCACGACCCCACCCAACCCAGCAGGCGCACCGTTCTCGGCATAACTCTCCGACAGGTTGAACCACAGATCGAACTTCGCCGTCCCCGTCGACACCGGATCGAAAACCGTCTCCACACCCGAAAAACCGAAATCAGCCGTCGGCGCGTTCTGCAACGTGAAAATCACCTGAAACAACGGATGATGCGCCAACGACCGCGACGGATTCAACGCCTCTACCAAATACTCAAAAGGAACATCCTGATTCTCATACGCCGCAAGAGCCCTCTCCCGAACCCGACCCAACAACTCCGCAAAAGAAGGACTACCACTCACATCAACACGCAACACCAAAGTGTTGACAAAGAACCCGACCAGATCATCCAACGCCTGATCAGTACGACCCGCAATCGGCGACCCAATCGGAACGTCCGCACCCGCACCCAACCGCGACAACACCGCCGCCAAACCCGCCTGCAACACCATAAAAAGACTCGCACCAAAATCACGAGCCAAACCCAACAACCGCCGATGCAACCCCGCATCCACACGAACGACCACCTGATCACCGCGATACGACGCCACCGCCGGCCGCCGCCGATCCACAGGCAACTCGATCACATCCGGCAAACCCGCCAAAGCATCCACCCAGTAACCCAACTGAGCACTGAACACACTGGACGGATCAGACAACTCCCCAAGAACCTCGTTCTGCCACAAAGTGTAATCCGCATACTGCACCGGAAGCGGCACCCAACCCGGCTCCTCACCCCGACACCGCGCCGCATAAGCACGACCAAGATCCCGCGCCAACGGATCAAGCGACCAACCATCAGCAGCAATGTGATGCACCACAATCAACAACACATGCTCATCCGACCCAACCTCGAACAACCACGCCCGCAACGGAATCTCAACCGACAAATCAAACTCATACCGACACGCCTCCGCCAACCGACCAGGCAAGCCCACCGCATCAACCACGGAATCAACCAACACAACATCGAAATCGACGCCGGCAAGCACACACTGACTCGGCACACCCTCCACCTGCGGATACACAGTCCGCAAACTCTCATGCCGCAACACAACATCCCGCAACGCCAACCGCAAAGCCACCCGATCCAAACACCCAGACAAACGCAAAGCGAGCGGGTTATTATGGATGAACGGAACTTCGGCCAGCTGGTGCAGGAACCACTGGCGCCGCTGGGCGAACGACAACGGCACCACATCAGGACGCGGCCGGGCCATCAACACCGGACGAGCCGGACGGGCCTGGTCTAGCACCACGACCAGTTCGGCCACTGTGGACGCCGCGAACAACGTCCGGATGCCCAGTTCCACCCCGAATACGGCCCGTATGCGCGCAATCAAGCGCATCGCGAGCAGCGAGTGGCCTCCGATGGCGAAGAAGTCATCGTCAACGCCGACCCGGTCCACTCGCAGCACCTCGGCGAACAGCTCGCACAACTGCCGCTCCTGATCGGTCTGCGGTTCTCCACCCGCACCCCCCGCCACCGCATCCAAGGTGGCGAACGGTTCCAGCAAGCCGTCGAGGTACGCCTGCCTGCATGCGGCACGGCGGACCTTTCCCGTCGACGTCAGCGGAATGCGCCCCTCCGAAACCAAGAGCACATCTGCGGGTTCGACGCCGTGCTCAGCAACCACGGCGCGGCTCATCGCGGTGACCAGCTGCTCTGAGTCGGGTACCTCCTCGAGGTCCGCCGTGGCGACCAGGACCAGCTGGTCGGTGTCCTCATCTACCACCGGGAACGCCGCAACCGGTCCGTCGGTCAGCCGCGGGTCGGCGGAACGCACGGTCGCCTCGATGTCCTGCGCGACGAGGTTCCGACCCCGGACAATGATCAGCTCGCTGAGCCTGCCGCAGATCACGACCTCACCGTCGTACTCGAAGGCGAGATCACCAGTGCGCATGTAGGGGCCGGTGCCATCTGCGAGGTAACCGCCGAAGGTCTGCTCGGACTCCTCAAAACGACGCCAGTAACCGGACGAGACAACGGGACCCGCTACCCAGAGCTCACCGACGTCGCCGGCCGCACACGGCGTGCGCGTATCCGGATGCACGATGCGGGCGTCGATTCCAGTGCAGGCGGCACCGACGCCGACCAGCGTGGTCGTCCGCGTCCCGTTCCCCAGGCCGCTAGTGCTCACGATGACCTTGCCGCGCTCGAGTTCGGCGGCGTCCAGAGTCAGCAGGAGCGGCTCCGCCGGCCCGCGGTGAGCAGTCACCATCATGGTTTCGGTCGTCCCATAAGAGGGGAAGAACGCCGACCCGCGGAAGCCGTGCGGCCTGTATGCCTCGCTGAACGACTCCAGCACCCCGGGACTGATCCGCTCCGATCCGATGAGGGCGACTTCCCAGCCCGACAGGTCGAACTCGGCCCGGTCAGCGGGATCAATCGTGTCGACGCAGTGCTGGTAGGCGAAGGGCGGAGCCCCGCTGAACACTGGCGCCTGGGCGCGGCTGACTTCCCGCAACCAGACGGCCGGGTCACCGACGACGTGGTCCGGCGCCAGCAGCACCGCCTCGCCGGACATCCTGCTCGCGAAGAGGACCATGACGAGACCCAGCACGTGGTGCACCGGGATCCAGGTGACCACCGATGACCCGCCGGGTAGCCCCACCTCGGTGTCCAGGACGTCCAGCCACGCCAGCAGCGCTCGATGCCGGACCTCGACGCCCTTCGGTCGACCCGTCGACCCCGAGGTGTACAGCAGCAGTGCCAGGTCGTCCGGATCGATCACCGGCAGCTCGCCCGACGGGGGCGTGTCCACCAGTTCGTCAACGCGGAGAAGGCGGACCAGCGGCGTGCCGTCCGGCCAGTGCCTCTCGATTGCCCGGGCCGTCGTCGAGTCGGTGAGGATCGCATCGGCTTCGGCGTCGAGCGCCACGTCGACGAGGCGGTGCACAGCGGCGACGTCGGCGGCGGGCGGTTCGACCGGGACGGCGCACGCCCCCGCGTACAGGGTGCCGGTGAGCGCTGCGAAGAAGTCCACCCCAGGGGGAAGTGCCACCAACACTCGCGTTCCCCGGCGCAGATGCGCGGCGAGCGAGCGGGAACGGACGTCCCACTCGCTCATGGTCATCGTGTGCCGGTCGATCGCCGTGGGGCCGACGAATGTGATAACGGCACGTCCGGAATCGGCAGCGCAGTTGTAGCGCAGCAGATCCACGAGGGTCGTCAACGCGGAATTCGCCATGTGGGCATACCTCAATCAAGCCTCATCCAGGCTGTGGCAGGCCTGGTTGTCGCGGGCAGGCATTTTTATTGCAGGGTCAAACAGTCAGCAAGATTCGCAGGAGCACGAGGGCACGGGCGCGAAGCCGTTGCGATACTCCATCTGAGTGAATCGCTACTCTTTTGAGGAACGGCCGCCACGTGCAGCGAGGTTCAGTCGACGAACCGCCGCGAGATCAGGACCGAGCGAATCGAAAACGCAAAATCGAACGCTTCGGCCGTCGAAGCCCCAGCAAAATCCCCCAGTGGTGTCCTCAGCCGCGCATTGCCTCGGCGTGCTCGGTGATACGGTTATCCCCCACCAGACCGATGCGAACGGCATAGGCCGCCGCTCTGGTCCTGTTCGGACAGTTCAGCTTCGCGAGCAGATCGCTGACCAGGCGCTTCACGCCGTTCACCCCAATGCAGAGCTGGCGTGCGATCTGCTTGTTGCTCAAGCCGTCCGCGATGAGTTGCAGCGTCTGTACCTCGCGCTGGGTGAGTCGCAAGCGTTGGGCCGCGGACAGTTCGCGGAGCTTGGTCACCTCGGACAGCAACGACCTGGCCATGGTGCTCGGCATCGGCATCTGGCCGCGTCTGAGGTGGTTCAGCGCTACAGCGAGCGACTGCGCCGTGATCGTGCTCTCGACCAGGAACCCGTCCACCCAGGCGTCCGTCTCAGGCACGCTGTCGTACGGCTCGGGGCCGTCAAGCAGGAGCAGGACCTTGATCGAGGGGCCGCACACGGCGCGCAGCTCCGTGCCATCGCCGACCAGGGACCGCGGCACAACTAGCACGGTATGGTCGTCGGTCCTCGTTGCAAGCAGGGACAGGACCCTCGACCAGCTATTGTACGAGCAAACTCTGACAACCCCCGAATTCTCAGTCAGCAGCTTCTCGAGCCCCCTCTTTATGACCTCGTTTCGATGCAGGATGACTGCAGATATTGAATTGTCTACTTCTGCACCTTCGCGGGCTTCGACGACTGACATAGCCCCTCCCCCTAATGTGACATGTCGATGCGCACCCATCATAATCACATCACCACCTCTCCATATCCCAAATTCCGATATAGACACTTCTCGGCGCATCAAGGCAGTGTCTGACCAGCGGACTCCCAGACCGTTGCCGAGCGAGCAGCCCACAAGGCAGGAAACGGCAGCTCGATGCGGTTCGATAAGTGATTCAGACCACTTGTTCCGCCGGTTCCGCTTGCGCTGCCAATCGCCCGCCGAACAATCTCGACGTGGTTGACCTGCCACCGGTAGAACGCCTGGGCCAGGTCGGAAAGGACCTCCGCCAGCCGGTAGGGGATACCGGCCGGCGGCCCCCAGCGGTAGAGGTCCGCCACCGACAGCGAGTTCTCCTCGAGCACGGCCTCGAAGAGTTCGTAGACCACGCAGCCGTCCGGCTGCCGCACACCCAGCCGTACGGCGAGCTCACGGAACTGCGGTGACTGAGCGCCGCTGGCGGTGCCGAGCAGGCCGCGGAAGCGGGCGAAGTCTCCCGGCGGCAACCGGGTGAGCACGAACGTCGTCGTGACCACCTGGTCCAGCAGGTGCGCCGCCCGCGCGAGGTGCTCGCAGGCTAGGCCGAGACCGCGGTCGGTCAGCGCACGCACGGCTAGATCAAGGTCGAGCAATACCTGTTTGAGCCACAGCTCGGCCACCTGATGCGTGATGATGAACAGGTGCTCGGCGCCGTGGACGAACTCATCGTCCACGGGTGTGAGCGGGCGAACCGCGTCGTGCAGCGAAGCCAACCGGATGTATTCGTTGTAGTCGAGATCCCCCATGCTCACGGTCACCTCGCCCCGGCGAACGCAGCGGTGCGCCGCGCACCTTCAGCTACCAGTTCGGGAGGCCCGCAGAACGCGAGCCGCAGCAGGTGCTCGGCCCCCGGGTCGGGCTCGATGGCGGAGTCGGGCGCAACCCGCAATGCGAAGCCACTGGCCGGCGCCAACGCGACGCCGTGCTCGCGCAGCAGCCGCGCCGCGAACGTCGTGGCGTCGAGACCGGTCCGGCCGCAGTCAAGCAGTGCGTACCAGCCTCCCCCCGGTAAGCGCTCCAGCAGCCCCGCGTCCAGAAGCGGCAGCAGTGCGGAGTCACGGGTCCGGCGCACGAAGGCGCCGTTCCTCCTGGACTGTTCCCGTTCCTCCAGCGCTGCTATGCCCGCCATCTGCACCGGCAGCGCCGGGCAGACGATGGACGCCTCCTGCACCGTGCGCAGGGTCTGCGCGTGGCGGCTGTTCGGGGCGACGACATAACCCAGTCGGTAACCGGTCATGGCGTAGCTCTTGGAAAAGCTGAAAGCGCTGAACACGACCCGATCACTTGGCGGGACGTCCGACTCCAAGGCTGCGGTCGACACGTGCTCGCCGTCGAACGCGAAGTCCTCATACGCCTCGTCGCTGATCACGGCCCAGTTCCGCTCCCGGGCCAGGGCGACCAGTTCGCCCAGGCGCGCGGTGTCGCAGAGGGCCCCTGCGGGATTCGACGGCGTGTTGACCAGCAGCACAGCGGAGGAATCCACATCCATCGCCGCGATCGCGGCCACGTCGGGACGCATCTGCTCATCCATCGGGTAGAAGCGCGGCACGAATCCGGCAAGCAGGCATTGCTGCAGATGCACGGGCCAATGCACTGCAGGAAGCAGCAGGTGGGCGCCAGGCCGGTGCAGCGCGTTCATCACCGCCAGGAGCCCCTGCGCGGACCCGGGTGTGGCGACCACCAGTTCGACGTCGGTATCGTGACCGTTCTCCGATGTCAGCTTCTCGACCACCGCCTCGCGCAGCTCCAGCACGCCCTCGGCCGTGGTGTAGCTGTCCCGGCCGTCCCGTACGGCCGCCGCCACGGCGCCGGCCACCGCGGATGACGGCCGGAAGGCGGGTTCCCCCACGTGCAGCCGGATAGCTCGGGTGTCGGTTTCTCGTTCCCACTGCTCGACATTCCGGAAAACCTCGTGCACGCACGAGGCTGGAATGTCTGTTACGGGGAAGGGCGTCGACGGGTAGTCGCCGATGTAGGTCCTGGTCATCGTTGGGCCATCCGTCTCAGCAGGTTCCGCCTCCGCATCAAGCACACCGCCCGCCGTCCACCGGCAGCAGCACCCCGGTCATCCACGCCGACGCATCACCAAGCAGCAAGCACACCCAGTGGGCGACTTCCTCGGACCTGCCGAAGCGTGCCAGCGGCGTCGCCTCGGAAAGCCTGGAGCGCAGCTCAGCCGTCTCCACGGCGGAAATCCCGAGGTCGTCGTAGATCGGCGTGTCAACCGGCCCGGGCAGGATCGCGTTCACCCTCACCTCGGGCGCGAGTTCCACGGCCAGTGACCTGGTCAGGTGGTTGATGGCCGCCTTCGTTGCTCCGTAGAACGACCGGCGCGGGGTGGCCAGCGCTCCGCCGACCGAGGTGACGTTGACGATGCTGCCCCGGCGCTCGCGCAGGCTGGGCAGGCAGTGCTGGATGAGCCGCGCAGGGCCGTACACATGGACCCGGAACATGAGGTCGAGGTCCTCCGGCCGGGCCTGCTCGATGGCCTCGAACCGGGCGATGCCCGCGTTGTTCACGAGACCGTCGACAGGCCCGAAGTTCTCGGTGCTCGTCGTCACGATCCGGTCGACTGCAGTGGGATCCGCTATGTCGGCGGGACAGGCCAGTGCGTCCACCTGTCGATCGGCATCGATCAACTCAACGGTCTCAGCGAGGGCGTCTGGCCGCCGCCCGACCAGGGTGACCCTGGCTCCCTCAGTGACCGCCTCGACCGCTGCGGCCTGCCCGATACCGCTCCCGGCCCCGGTTATCAAGATGTGGCGTCCCGCAAGGGAGCCCGAACCCGTCATGACCTTCCAATCCTTGGTAGTCCAGCGCACTGGTCACGGCTGACTTCCTCGCCGCCGTGGCAGACGCTAGGCCCAAACTCCCCGCAGACGAAGATCAGATGGGGTACCCAATCGGATCCCCTAATTAGCGCACCGGGGCAAACCCAAGAAAGTTTCACCACCGCCTGATCTGTTACTGCGATCGGGTGAGCAGCTGGGTTCGATCAGGGGTTACCTCATGGTGAATGGCCGAACCCTACCGCTGCCGAGCGAAACTGGGGCACGTGGCCGTTGAGACCCACAAACGTGTAGAGCCCCAAGCGAGTTTCAGGACGACTAAGCGCCCAGGAAGTCGGTACCCGATGACCACCCTCCAGAAACTTAGCCAGCCGCTTGCCACCAGCAATCCGGAGTGCGTCGACATGTCCGATCTTGATGTGCTGCGGGAGATCATCGGCGATGCTCGAGTGGTCTGCATTGGCGAGAGCGCGCACTACACCTCGGAGTTCTACCGACTTAAGGATCGAATCATGCGGTTCTTGGTGAGCAACCTGGGCTTCACCGTGTTCGCCATGGAGTCGGGGTTCCCCGAGGGACTGGCGGTCGACGAGTGGGTACTGGGCGGGCCAGGCGATCTGGAGACAACGGCCAGACACGGCATCACCTATCGCTTCGGCGAGTGCGCGGAGATTCATGCCCAGCTTCAGTGGATGCGAGAGCGGAATTCCGCTTTCCCATCCCAACGGGTCCGCTTCTGCGGGATGGACTTTCCTGGGGCGTCAACCTCTCCGGGTCCCGCCGTACGGGCATGCCTTGCCCGCATACCTGGCCACCGCGGAGACCACGAGCTGATCGAATTGAGCAATCTCGGGGAACATGCTGAAGCGGCGGCCCGGTACGAGCAACTGCCTGCCCAAGACCGCGGCCGTCTCCATGAAGGAATCGCCGATCTCGTCGACCGTGTCGCCACACACGGCGACGAGGTAGCCATTCGCTGCGTCGCACCGCTACGCGATCTGCTCGCCCAACTCGACCACAGCCTCGCCCCCGCGCGAAACCCTCGAGACGAATTTATGTCGTCCACAGTTCGCTGGTTGCTCGACCACGAACCCCGCATCGTGGTCAGTGCACACAACAAGCACGTTCAACGGATTCCGTCGAAGAGCACCGGGTCACCAGAAATGCCTGTGGAGGCCATCCCGACGATGGGGAGCCTGCTGGCCGACGATATCGGTGCCGACATGGTAGTAATCGGCACTACGTACGGCTCCGGCCACACGCTCCATGCTGCGCCACGGGGCCCCCGCCCTTTCGATTGGGACGTTTCCGTTCGCTTGTTGAATCCGCCGCGGACAACCATCGACGCACTGATGGACGAGGTAGACGCCCCGCTGCACGTCGTCGACCTCCGGCATCTGCCGACGGATCAGCTCAGCGAGGTCGACAGCATGCTCGGGTTCGATCAACCCGTGCACATCGGCGATTTCACACAGGCGTTCGACGCACTCATCCATGTCCGGAAGGTCAGCCTGGTGCCTGGAGCACTTCGACGGCTCCGCGACGACATCGAAGCCGCAGCAATCCACGCGAAATAGAACACAAAAAGCCCCCCGACCTACGCTTTCGCGCTGATCAACGGGCTTTTCGCTCCGTCGGGATAGCGGGATTCGAACCCACGACCCCTTGACCCCCAGTCAAGTCCTAAAAGGACACTCACCTGCGAAAACTGAGAAACCGCAGCACAAACCGGTGCAGCTCACTTCCGCTCAGTGCAGTACAACGCGGTTCAACCCCCTACAACCCTCCCATTTCCCTCCCGCTCCCTCCCGCTCCCTCCCGCTCCACCCATCCAGACACCGACGTCAGGCGAAACTGGCGACACCGCGTCCGGCGGCGCAGCAACCTCCGCTCCCAAGCGTTCTCGAAGCCCTTGATCCGCCGCTCGGGCCCGCTTTACATGCCGGGGCTCGGCGGCCGCGCGGATGCCGCCGGCGCTGGCCGGGTTGTCACTGGAGTAGCCGAGGTTGTGCAGGCTCAGCCGGGATACCGTGGAGACCTGGACCGCCAGCGCCCGCAGCGTGTTGTGGAAGTTGGTCAGGTCGGCTTCGTTGAACTGGCCGACCTCCACGCCGTCGTGCTTCTTGGTCTTGGAGGTGGACCAGATCTTGCCCGCGATGGTCTGCCAGACCGAGACCTTGTTGCCGTCGGTGTCGGTGAAGTCGTCCTCATCGAACCCGAGCGCCCAGCGCCGGGGCATGGCGTGAAACTCCGCCGAGATCATCATGTCCGTGGCGATCTTGCAGGCCGCGTCGGACAGCGGGATCACATCCGCCAACTCGGATGTTCCCAGCGGTGCCCACAGCTGCGGCCGGTTCACGATCGGGACCACCAGGACCTCGCCGAGCCCGTGATCGTCGCGGGAGACCTCGATGTAGCAGCCGCTCCCGCGGGAGACGACGAAGGTCACCGTGCAGTCCGGCAGGTAGAGCTTGATGAAGTGCCGGATCTCGCCGTCAGGCAGGGCGCCTTGCCAGCGCTTGATCGCCGCGATCACCCGGCGGGTCGCCGGGTCCAGCTCCACATGGACCTCAAGCGGCGACTCGATGGTGACCAGCGGGTACTGCGTGTCGGCCGGGCGCGCGTTGGCGCCCACGATCGCGTAGGCCCGCTTCATCACCATCGCGGTGACGTGCGCCTGCTGGTACCCGGCGTTGAGGTCGTTGTACTGCGCCACGTGGTCCAGGTTGAGGTCGAGCTTGGGCTGCCCGCCGAGCCGGAAGCCCTGGAGATCGATCCGCTCGTCCAGCGCGTCCACGACCAGGCGCGGGCCAGTTGATCATACCTGGCCGGACCCGCTCATCCAGCGTGTCCATCAGCTCCGGGTGCATGTACGAAAGCCGCTGCTGCGCCTCGTAGTACTCCAGCAGCATCCGCAGCTCCGGCAACTCCTGGTTGTGCCGCAGGATCGGCCGAGAGAGATCCATTTCGTTCACCCTGGTCAATCCTCTTCGCGCTCATTGCCTTCCTGGCATACGCCGCAGCGTTCACCGCTGGCCTCTGGGTATTGCGGGTGGCGAAGTTTGTCGATTTGGAGGGGTCTGCTCTGCGCTGCCTTGCCGAACAGGCAGAAGAGGACGCCCTCCGGCGGCTGATCGGGCTACGCAGGAAGATCTACGAAGACAACAAGCGGACGGCCGACCGCAAGGCGCGTCTGTGGTGGTGGAGTTCTAGCCTGCTCACCGTGGGCTTACTGTCATCCGTTCTCTGCATCGTGCACACTTCCTGACATGAGCGATAACCAAGCCAAGCCCTCCCCGACGCCCCCCAACTCCACCTCCTATTCCGACGCCACCACCCGCAGAGGCCGATCCGTGGTTCGATCCTGCGCTCGTAGCCACTGAGTACAAGGACGGCCAACCACCCGGCCGCGAAACGCGCTAGCTAGGTGGCTGGTGTTTTTCGGGAAGTGCCAAGCAGCTGCCTCGAACTTCGAGGCTCAGGGTGGGCTGGTTCGGTCGGTGACCGTCTTTCCGGCCGTCTATGGCGATCTCAGCCCTGCCTTGCGATGAAAATGAGGCCGTTCGACACCAGCCACCTACTAGGCACTACCTCACAACCATCCGCCCGGACCTGGCGTGCTTCTGCGCCAGCTCGCGCCAGCGGGTGATCGCCATCGCGCTCGTCGGCACGGCGTCAATGCACTTGCCGACGGCGTTGCGGTCGGGCTTGTCGGGCCGGAGCTGATCCGCATCTCCGGGGGGTGGCGGACCTCCACGGCGTCGAAGCACCACTCGGCCACGGGGTTGGCGTGGTGCGTCCAGCTGCGCGACTTGGTGAGCGCCATTAGCTCGGTCATGCCGAACGTGAGCCCGCGATATGTCTGAGGGATGGGCGCGAGGTCGAGCCGCGTCTTCTTCTGGATCTCCTGGCGCACCGGTTCTCCGGACCACTCATCGTATCCGGCGGCCATGACCTTGAACTGCGAGGTCGGTGCAGATCCCGAGTCTTTCGGTAGTTGTCAAGTCAAATGAGACAGGTTGTGTTACGGGGTTGGTTGTGGCTGGTCGATGGGCTGGTTGATCCAGGCCGCCTTGGGCAGCTGGGGTGGCTGGGGACGGCGGGTGAAGCGTTCCGGATGAGCGGCGTAGGCCCGGTTGAGCGTGGCCTGCCGCTGTGCGTGGACCTGCTCGGCGGTCCCGAAGTGCACCGAGGCGGGGGTGTGCATCCCGATCCCGGAATGCCGGTGCTCGTGGTTGTAGGAGGCGAAGAAGCCCTCGCAGAACGTGCGCGCGTCTTCCAACGACCCGAACCGATCAGGAAAATCAGGCATGTACTTTAATGTTTTGAATTGCGCTTCGGAATATGGGTTGTCGTTGGACGTGCGCGGGCGGGAATGGGACCGGAGAACACCGAGATCCACGAGTAGCTCGGATACTGGCTTGGACACCATCGCGCCACCACGATCAGCGTGGATCGTGTGCGGCTCGACACCGTTACGCGCCACTGCGTCGGCGAGGAAGTCTTTTGCCACAATCGCGTCCTCGGCCGCGGCGACCAGCCAGCCCGTGACATAGCGGGAGAAAATATCCAGGACGACGTAGCATTTGTACCAGATCCCCTTGACTGGTCCTTTTAACGCGGTGATATCCCACGACCACACCTCGCTCGGGCCGTGCGCGACCAGTTCTGGGCGGACCCGGGGCGGATGGGTGGCCTGGCGGCGACGTTCGGACACTTGGCCGGCGGCGCGGGCGATCCGGTACATCGTGGACACCGAGCACCAGTACCGGCCCTCGTCCAGCTCCCGTGCCCATACCTGCGGGATCGCCAGGTCCTGGTAGGCAGGGCTGGTGAGCAGGTCGGTCACCAGCGCCCGCTCGGTGTCGGTCAGGGCCGCCGGTGGTGGCTTCCGGGGTAGCCAGGGGCCATGCATCGCACCCTTCGGATTGACGTGCCGATAGTGCGTCGCCCGGGAAACCCCGGTTAGCGCACACGATTTCTGCACCGAAATCTCGGCTGCGCGCAGGTCGGAGAACGCGGTCGTCATGATGTCGTCGGCGGCTCGTCGTTCTCCGCGCTCTCGGAGAGCCTTTCCAGTCGGGTCGCCCGGGGGAATCGCACCCCCGGGCTCCCACAGTTCCGTACGTGAGCCTCTCGGCTCATACGGCTCCTACCGTCCGGCGAAGGAGAGTCCGCAGTCTGTGACCCATTGCCAGTGGGCGAACATGCCGGGCTCGTTGGTTACGAGCCGGTCCCACCAGGCTTGCAGGCGTGTTTGACTGCGGAGCCGTTTGTATTTCTTGCGGGCCCACCGCATGAGGTAGGCGTTCACGCGGCGCAGGAGTGCGAACATCTGGGACTTGTTGAAATGGCCCCAGTAAGTCATCCAGCCTCGCACGATCGGATCGAGCTGTTCTGCGAGGTCGGCCAGAGTGTCGTTGGTGCGCAGATGCAGCCGCCACTGACGGACTTCCTTGCCTTTGGCGACTATCTTGTCCCGACTCATCGCCGGCGCGAACGAGGTGAACATCTTCCCTGTCCGCTTGTTGCCTGCTGCCCGCGGCCGGAAAGTGTAGCCCAGGAAATCGAACGACACGGTGTCATACCTGTGTCGCCGGTTGCTGTCCTGGCAGTACACCAGCTTGGTCTTGTCCGGGTGGAGCGTGAGCCCGACCTGTTCCATGCGTTGTCCGATCGCGGTCCGCACCGCCAGCGCTTGGCGCTTGCTGGTGCAGTGCACCACCGCATCATCCACATAGCGCTCGAACCTCAAGGATGGGAAGGTCCTCGCCATCCACAGGTCGAACGCATAATGGAGGAAGAGATTAGCCAAGCATGGCGAGACCGCTGAGCCCTGAGGCGTTCCCCGGTCCCGTGCGTCCACCGAGCCGTCCGGGTGCTGCAACGGTGCGATTAGCCACCGTTTGACATACATCACGATCCAGCGCTGGTCGGTGTTCGCCTCCACCGCCTTGACGATCAGGTCATGCGGGCAACTGTCGAAAAACTTCTGGATGTCCAAATCGATCACCCAATCGGTTTTCCAGCAGCGTTCCCGGCACTTGGCCACCGCGTCGATCGCTGATCGCCCCGGCCGGTAGCCGTCGGAGTCGGTATGAAAGATTTCCTCCATACGCGGCTCCAGTCTCGCGGCTACGACCGTTTGAGCGATTCTGTCGGCGATCGTAGGCACACCCAGTATCCTGACCCCGCCTTTCTTCGGTATCGGCACCGCCCGCACCGGAGGAGGGAAATACGACCCCGACGACATCCGGTTCCAGATCCGGTAAAGATTATTTCTTAGATCCGCTTCGAATGCCTCCAGGGTAACACCGTCCACTCCCGGAGCGCCCTTGTTAGCCTTGACTTTCTGGTACGCCTCCCACACTTCCCGCTTTGAAATAACGAACGGTTTCTCACTTTGCTGTGGCTCGCCCACTCGATCCCTCCCAGGATGACCTGGTTGCTCGAACGAACTTGTCCTGGACGGTCCGGTCCCTTCGCTCCATCCCCATTACAGGGATTTCATCACTACTATGAACCGGTCCGACTGCACGCCCACGCAACGGTACTCGACGCCTCACGGTTTCTGCCGCTTGTGCGCACTCCCTGTCGTCCCGGACCAGCCGGGAGCAGTGTCGGGGCATGCCCTCCCACGTTCCGCATGGAAGCCGCAGATCGGGCTCGTGCCGCCATTCACACCGGGCACCGCCTGGCCAGTAAACGGGTATCCGCCAGACTGATCCCAGGACACGCTCTACACCCTGGTTTTGATGCCAACTACTCATTTCGGTGCTTCTACAGCGGAGAGCTGAGCTCACCTTCCCGATCCCCAGCTGACGCATCCTGTGCGCCTTTTCCTCAACGCTCACCACGACAGGCTTCAGCTAACGCAGCTTGAGGTGCTTTGAAGTCTCCTCCCGCAAGGCGACTCCGGAGGGCCATCCATCCTCCATCTCCCATGCAGTTACACATCTCAGAAACCTGGCTTACCTACCAAGTCAACTCCTTCGACGTTCGTGGTACACAGAGCGCGTGAGTTTTTCCCATAATGTCCAGCGCCATCCGGGTCTTCGCCAGGTCGCCTTTCAACTTCTCGTTCTGGCGGCGAAGCTTCTCCAGCTCGACTTCCTCGGTCGATTTCTTCGAGCGCTTCGATGCCGCCGCCGGACCTGCCGCTCGACCTGTCAACACCCCCGCGTCACGAGTACGCGTCCACTCGATGACATGTGAGGAATACAAGCCTTCTCTACGCAGAATCGCGCCTTTCTCGCCATTGGGGGCGTTCTCGTACTCGGTGACGATCGCCAGCTTGTACTCCGGGCTGAACACCCGGCGGGACGGGCGCGGTGCTGGGTCGCCCGGACCCGCCAGCGGTGACGGGTCGGGCTGCTTGTCAGATGGTGTGGACACGTGCACCAGGATCTCCGATCCCGCCCTCGGTCAGGAACCCCGCACTCACACGAGGTGTCTCACATCAGTCTGGCAAAGAGGGGAACCGGGCCAGGGTGGCCAGGGTGTGCCAGTAGCCGGAGACTTTCTGATGCAATTTCGGGCTTTTCAGCGCTTGCTCGGAGGCGTTGTTGGTCCAAGGCACCACGAACACCCTGGTGAACAGCCAGACTTGGCCGGCTTTGCCGGCCAGTCGGGTGGCGAGGTTGTAGCCAGGGTGGTTGCCTTTGTCCCAGTCGCGGTGGCGGTTGGTGGCGATTCCCCAAGCGACGGCCTTGTCGTAGCGGGCACGCAGATCGGCCAGCAGGTCGGGGTCGAGGCGATCGGCCCCGGCCGCGTGGGCGTCGGCGACGGCGGTGTGCGCTTCGCGCAGCACCTTGCGGACCGTTGCCGCCCATCCCTGCTGGGTGAGGTGCAGGTCGAGAACGCCTTGCAGGTGGCGGAACAGGTGCGCCACACACTGCTGGACCCCGGCCAGCCGGGCGTCGAACTGATGCCAGGCGGTGTAATCATCGCGCACGAGATACCCGGTGTAACCGTTGAAAAGCCCGAGGGTGCGCAGCGCTTTTTTGGTGCGTGCCGGCAGTTCCCGGTACCACACCAGCCGTTCATCCGGGGTGCGCACACAGACCACATGTGGGGCGCCGGGGACCGGTTGGCAGTCCTCGCCAGTGTCGGGGTACGCGATGTTGACCGGTGTTTCGTCCGCGCACAACACCGGTTCGGCGGCCAGCACGGCACGCATCGCCTCATCGAAGCCTGCCTGATCCAGCCGCTCGGCGACGCGTTCGTGCGCGCGGGCGACGAACCCGGTCGACACTGCAGCGCCCAGCAGCGCTTCCATCAGCGTCGCGGTGCGCTCCACCGGCACATTCCCGGTCGAGGACAGCAGGACCGCCGCGGCGTTAACGTTCGGCCCGTAGCACACCGCCCCGGCCTGCCCGAAAGGAACCGCCGCGGTCGTGGTCTTCCCGCAACCGCCACACTGCCATTTCGGCAGCCGGTACTGCACCCGCCGCAGCCGGATCGACGGGGTATCCCAGACCTGCGTCCAAGACATCCCCGCATCCCGCGCCTCTGCCAGATCCGTGCCACAGCCCGAACACTGCGCAGGCTCGGGCGCGGTCTCACTGCGATCCGGCTTCACCGCGCGCTGCAAAACCCGAGCCCGGATGCCCGGGTTGGCCGCCCGGCTTACGGTCCTTCGATCGCACCCGCTGTGAGCGCTGCGCGCGGCGTTTCCCCTTCGCCGCAAGCGAATCCTGCTACGGCGGGGTCGAGGAATTCGTCGAATCCATCCCCAACCTGCGCTTCAGCTCCGCGTTCTCCGCCCGCAGTGCCGCCACCTCGGCCGACAGCGCCGTCACCAATTCCGCAAGCTGCTCATACGACGGCGCAGGCTGCTCGGGCGGTACGGACACGGCCACAATGATCGACGATCAAGCCAACAAGATCAAGCCAGACACACCCCACCAGCTCAACCCAAGCCATGAATGGACACGCGCACATCGCTGCGACCAAAGTCAGCACTTTCGCCGCAGGGTTGGCCCCACCGCTGTTGCCCGCGTCGGTGATGCGTACCGCTTCGGCGACCAGCTCGCCCAGCCGCGCCCGTTCCGCCAGCCGCACCACCGGCACCAGCCCGGCATCGCCGATCAGATTCGGATCATCGAGCACCGCATCCACCCGCGTGGGGCTATGAGAAGATCGCACTCCAGAGATGCCCTCTCAACTCGGACCATTGGATCCCTCAGCAAGATCAATCGTCCCAGCTCAAGAGGGCATCTCGTCCACTTACGGCCGAACCGTTATCCAAGATCATCGGTGCATTCAGGCTAAGACCCGGCCTGGCGACTGGGCGCTCGCCCTCCTACAAGCCCGGTGGTACCGATGTCGCGCCCGTACCTGTGACTGTCAGCGTCGACCGCAATTTCACTCGATCGACAGAATCCCTCACGTCTTGATCATGGTTAGGTTAGGGCTGATTTGCAGCGAGCCCGCCTGAATTTCGATCGTCACCGTACCCGTGGCCATCCCGTAAGGAACAGCGCTCTAGTTGCCCACACGAACGGAGTTGGCATGGGTGAGTGGGTTTCACCGACCTCCCTGTGTGATGTTCTGCGGTACCGGGCCCGCACCACACCCGACCAGATCGCCTACCGATTCCTGCCCGACGGCACCTCGACCAGCGCACGGACCTGGACCTACCGTGAGTTGTGGCGGCAGTCACAGGCGGTGGCCACATTGCTGGAACCGGGCGAACCGGTGGTGCTCGCCTTACCACCCGGCCTGCCCTACGTGGCCGCCCTGTTCGGCATCCTGTGGGCGGGCGCGGTCGCGGTGCCTGCCTATCCTTCGACCAACCGCAGGGCGGCGGACAGGCTGCACGCGATCATCGCGGACTGTGACCCCGGCCTGATCATCGCTGAGGCGGCCAAGGCTGGGCGGCTGACCCGGTTCGCGCCCGATTCTCGCGTGCGCTGGCTGTTGTTGGACGGCGACCTGCCGGTGCCCGAGTGTGAACCGCCCAGGCGAGTGGCCGATCCAGCGCTGTTGCAGTACACCTCTGGCTCCACCGGCGACCCCAAGGGCGTGGTGCTCACCCAGCAGAACCTGATCAGCAACTGCCGGGTGCTCGCCGCGCACCTGGGCGCTGAGCCGGACCGGGTCGGCTTGTCCTGGCTGCCGCCGTACCACGACATGGGGCTGATCGGCACCATCCTGCACGCCGTGCACGGCGGGTGGCCACTGGTGATGATGTCCCCAGACCACTTCGTCCAGCACCCCTACCGCTGGCTGCGCGCGGTCACCGACTACCAGGTCACGATCACGGTGACGCCCACCTTCGGGCTCGACCTGTGCACCGAGTCGGTCACCGACGACGAGCTGGCCACGGTGGACCTATCGTCGCTGCGCCAGGTCTTCTGTGGCTCCGAACCAGTGCTGCCGGGGGCGGTCGCCGCCTTTGCCGATCGCTTCGCGCCCCGCGGCTACCGGCCGGAGAGCCTGATCCCCTGCTACGGCTTGGCCGAGGCGACCCTGTTCGTCACCGGCAAACCGGTCGGCGCCCCGGTGACCAGTCACGACGGTGTTATCAGCTGCGGGCCGGTGGCCGCGGGACACGAGCTTCGCGTGGTACGGCCGGACTCGCGCCATCCTGCGCTCGACGGCGAGGTCGGCGAGATCTGGGTACACGGTCCGAACGTGGCCGCCGGGTACTACCGGCGGTCCGAGCAGACCGAACGCAAGTTCCGCGCCCGATTAGCCGATATCGGGGAAAGCCCGGTCTATCTGCGCACGGGGGACCTCGGTTACCTGCACGACGGGCAGCTGCACGTCACCGGGCGACTGAGCGATCTGATCATCATCGCCGGGCGCAACCTGCACCCGCATGACGTGGAACTGACGGTGAACCGGACGCACGAACTGATCCGGCGCTCGGTGGCTTTCGGGGTGCCGGGGGAGTCCGGTGAGGAACTGGTCGTAGTCAGCGAACTGCGCACGTTGTCAACACAGACTCCGGACACGGCACTGCTGCGGGAGCGGGCGGTGGCCGCAGTGGCCGCCGAACACGGGGTACGCCCGCGTGAGGTGCGCTTCGTGCGCGTGGGCGGCGTGCCCACCACGAACAGCGGCAAGATCCGGCGCCACACCGCGCGCGAGCACTACCTGGCGGGGGCCGGCGATGCGCCGCACAGCTGACGACACCGCGACCGGGGCATGGGCCTGGGCGACCGTGAGTGGCTCCACGCTCGGTTTCCTCGCCGCCCTCGCCTTCACCGCCGTGTACGGATTCTCCTGGATTCACTTCGGACTGTTCGCGGTGATGTATGCGATCACCTCGCTAGGCGTGGAAGGCGGGCTGCACCGCTACTTCGCACACCGGTCCTTCGTGGCTGGGCCCGCAGTCACGCTGACGCTGGGTGTGGCGGGCAGCATGGCCGCACAGGGGCCGATCCTGTTCTGGGTATCGGTGCACCGCAAGCACCACGCCTTCGCCGACCGCGACGGCGACCCGCATTCTCCACGCCCGTTGGGGCCTGGATTGGGCGGTCGGCTGCGCGGGCTGTGGCACGGCCACGTGGGTTGGCTGTTCACCCTGCGCCGAGGGGCCTGGCGCAAGCTGGTCACCGACCTGCTCAAGGACCGGCAGGTGCTCATTGTGGACCGGTACTACGGCTGGTGGGTGCTACTGGGCCTGGTCCTGCCCGCACTTGCCGGGTGGGCGCTGACCGGGCGCCCGGTAGACGCCCTGGGCGGCCTGCTGTGGGGCGGGCTGGCCCGGATCTTCGTACTCGACCACGTGACCTGGGCGGTCAACTCACTCGGGCACACCGTGGGCAGCCGACCGCACCCCACTCGCGACGCCAGCCACAACATCGCCCCGCTCGCCCCGATCTCGGTGGGCGGCTCCTGGCACAACAACCACCACGCGCAGCCGTCGCTGGCGCACAACCGGCAGCGGTTCTGGCAGCTGGACCCCACTGGGGCGGTGATCAGCCTGCTCGACCGCGCCGGGCTGGTCAGCCAGGTGCGCTACCCGCCCCAGACCCGTAAAGGGGGCTGAGCGATGCCGGTCGACACCTCGCTGCGGGGCGCGATCGTCCACCTGGACGGGCGCAGCCTGCGCATCAAGAGGTTCTCCGCGCTGACCACGATGACCCTGCCGCTGATCGGCACCGCGATCGCGGTCTATCTGCTGTGTACGGGACGGTACACCGCCACCGACCTGTGGCTGTTCGCGGTGATGTACCTGGTGCACCTGGGCGGGGTTACCATCGGGCTGCACCGCTACCTGGCGCACCGCAGCTTCAAGACCTCGCGCTGGATGCAGGACGTGCTCATGGTCGCCGGCTCCATGGGCGCCCAGGGACCGCTGCTGTTCTGGGTGGCCACCCACCGGCGGCACCACCGGTTCGCCGACCGGGAGGGCGACCCGCACTCACCCAACCTGCACGGGGCATCGTGGAGGCAGCGGCTGCGCGGCCTATGGTACGCGCATATGCCGTGGATGCTCAGCCCTGAGGACACCCGGTGGTCCCGGTTTGCCCCCGACATCCTGCGCGATCGCAGACTGGTGGTGCACCATCGGCTGTATCCGGCCTGGGTGCTGTTGGGTTTGGTCCTGCCCACGGCTGTGGGCTTCGCCATCGGGCACACCGCGATGTCGGCGTTCACTGCGTTCATCTTCGGCGGCCTGGCCCGCATCTTCGTGGCCAACCAGGCGTCCTGGTGCGTCGGCTCCCTCTGCCACGCCTACGGCGGCAGGCCCTTCGACAACCGGGACTGCAGTACCAACAACTGGCTCGTCGCGGTCTTCACGCTCGGCGAGGGCCTGCAGAACAACCACCACGCCTTCCCCAGTTCCTTCCGGCACGCCGTGCACTGGTGGGAACCCGACGCCAGCGGCTGGGCCATCGCCCTGCTGGGCAGGCTCGGACTGGTCTGGGGCCTGCGTGAACCCGATTCCGGCACCATCAGCCGACGCAGGAGTGGAGCCCAGTAGATGTTCAACCGGACCAAGGCCAAGCGGGACGAGCGCGGACAGCTGACCGAGGAGGCGCTGCGTGCGTGGCTGGTGGACTACCTGGCTGACAAGCTGTCCGTCTCCCCTTCACAGGTGGACACCAGTCGGGAGTTCGAGGACTACGGCCTGGACTCCCGCGCGGGCATCCAGCTGTCGGGCAAGCTGGAGAAGCTGGTCGAGCACAGGCTCTCGCCCGCGCTGCTCTACGAGTACCAGTCCATCGACGTGCTGGTGGACTACCTGCTCAAGGAACCGGAATGACCTCCCGGCGCAGCCTGCCCACCCGGCCCGGCGCGGCCTTCCAAGAGTTCATGGACAAGTCGCGCCGACTGGAGGGGCAACGCCTGACCGAGGCCATCCCCCGCGAGTACTTTACCCCGCGCCCGGCGCGCGGCCTGTTGGGCTTCGCGGTCAGCTGGGCGCTGTACGCGGGCTCGGTGCTCGGGTTGGTGTTCGCCCCGCGCTGGCTGCTGTATCCGCCACTGCTGCTCACCGCCGGGTTGGGCGGCTGGGGTCTGCACTGTATTGCGCACGACTGCGGCCACGGATCGTTCTCCCGCTCCCGCAGGCTCAACGTGGCCGTCGGGCACCTGGCCCTGCTGCCGTTGCTCTACCCATTCCACTCCTGGCGGCACGTGCACAACATGCACCACTCCCACACCAACAACCTGGAGTTGGACACCGACTGGCGGCCGTTGCCGCCCGCGTTGTACGAGCGGCTGTCCCCGTGGGGCCGCGCGGTGTACGTGGGCACCCGGACCTGGGCGTTCTGGGGTGGCACCATCCGCTACTGGGCGGTGTCCGGGTACCGGCCCGGTTTCTTCCCCAAGCGGTCCATGCGTCGCGAGGTGTGGCGCTCGATCGCTTTCACCGGGCCGGTGTGCCTGGCCTACCTGGTGTGGCTGACGGCCGTGACCGGGCCGGGTGGCCTGCTGCTGTACTTCGTGTTGCCCTGGGTGGCGATCCACCTGTGGTTCAGCGCCACCACGCTGATGCACCACAGCGCGAGCGACCTGCCGTACCTGACCTCCGAGCACTGGACGCGCAACGCGGGCAGGCTGCTGCTCACCACCGACTACACCTATCCCAGGGCGTTGTCGTTCCTGACGCACAACATCGCCACTCACACCGCGCACCACGTGGCCCCGGCCATCCCGTTCTACCACCTGCCGCAGGCCCAGCAGGCGCTCAAGCGGGCGTACCCCGGCATGGTGCGCGAACAGCGGCTGAGCCCGCGCGGCCTGTGGACCATCCTGCGCAGCCTGCACCTGTACGACGAGCAAGCCGGCTTCTACCAGGACTTCGCCCACAACAAGGTCCCAGCGGAGGACAACCGTGACTGACGTGGCGATGGGGCCGAGCGAGGCGTTGGCGGCGCTGTTCACCCCGGAGGGCAAACACGATCCGTACCCGCTCTACCGCGCGTTGTGGGAGCTGGGACCGGTGGTGCCACTGGGACCGAGGATGACACTGGTGCTCGGTTACCAGGAGTGCTGTGCCGCACTGCGCGAGCCGGACCTGCTGGTGACCGACGCGGCGGTGCACCAGAGCACCGGAATGCTGGAGCACTCCTCGTGGCAGTGCTTTACCAAGATCATGATGTTCTCCAATGAACCCGACCACGACCGGCTGCGGCGCTTCGCCCGCGAGGCGTACTCCGCGCGCCGGGTGGCCACGCTGCGACCGATGGCGGAACGGTCGTGCGCGCGACTGCTCGCCCGACTGTCCGAATTGGACACGGGAGGCCCGGTCGATCTGGTCTCCGAGTTCACCTTCCGGCTGCCAATGGCGGTCACCGGAGAACTGCTGGGTATCCCCGAGGCCGACCGGATGGGTCTGCGCGCGGCCATCACCGCCTGTACCACCGCCTTCGAGCCGATACTGGACCTGGACGAGCTGCGGCCGGGCGACGCGGGCATGGATGTGCTGCTGGACTACCTCGGCGGGCTGCTCCGCGAGCGCCGCGCCCACCCCGCCGACGACCTGATCAGCTCGATGGTGTCCGAGCGCGATGCCACCGGTGCGCTGTCGGACGAGGAACTGCTGGCCAGCCTGGTCATGTTCCTCATCGCGGGCGCGCAGACTCCCAGCGACCTGATCGGCAACATCGTGCGCCTGGCGCTGGAGCACCCTGAGGCTACTCAGGACACGTCCGCCTTCATCACCGAGTCCATGCGGTTCGATCCGGCCATCCACGCGCTGACCCGCTCCGCCGCCCGTGACCTCGACCTGTTCGGCACGCGGGTGGCCGCCGGGTCGCGGGTGCTGCTCGTGCTGGCCGCCGCCAACCGAGATCCGCGCCGGTTTACTGACCCTGGACGGTTCGATGTCACCAGGGCGGACAACCAACCGCTGGCCTTCGGCCTGGGGACGCACTACTGCCTGGGGGCCGCGCTGGCCAGGATGCAGACCGAGGTCGCGTTGCCCATGGTGCTGACCGCATTCCCTACCATGGCCCTGACCCGTCCGCTGAGCTACCGGGATCAACTGGTGCAGCGGGGCCTGGCGCGCATGGGCGTCACCCTGGTTGAGACCACGGCTCAGGTCCATGCCACAGCCGGACGGTCTCGAAGGGGTGCAGTTACTGGTGACCTCGCGGAATCAACTGTCGCGTATTCCTCGATCTTGTAACCGGGTGTGATCACCACGGGCGTAGCGGGCCCAGGTCCCTCCCGCCTCAGCGGCCAGCCGTGCTGTCTGCTCCTGGGAGTAACCGAGCGACTTGGCGACGACGGGTGCCGGTGCTTGCAAGACGAGCTGCCGGAGGGCGGCGGTCCGGCCGCGAAGACCGGGAATCCCGACCTGCCGCAGGCGCAGTTCGAGCGTCGTCGGGGCCATGGGCTGACCGGCTCGGCGACCAGGGAACATCCAGCGGGCGCCAGAGTTCGTGGCGGTGGTGAGGTTGAGCCGGTGATCGAGGTGATCGAGCAGGAGCCCGGCAAAGGGGTACGGTACCGGGGATGGCGGGTCGCCGAGCCGGATGCTGACCTCACCGTCTTCGACCAGGACGTCGTCAACGGTGAGCCGGAGAATCCGCGTGAGGGGCTGGGCGTAGAGCAGCATCAGGATCGCGGCGACGCGGGTGAGTAGTGGGATGCCGTCGTCGGTGAGCGCGCGGCCGACCATGGCCAGGCGTTGCCGCTGACCGATCGGGGCCGGATTGGTCGTTTTCTGATGCGGGTAGGTTTCCAACTCCCAGGTGTGACATGTGACAGGTAGAGCAGAGATACCCCTCAGGCCAGGGCTTGACCCACGCCAGCGTCTGGAAGGTGCGCTCGCAGCGAGCGCAGAGCTGTTCGACGGTCTCCTGCTTGTCCGGTTTCGTGCTCACGACTCGGGGCGCAGGCGGGCGCGTTTGGGCCGGCGTGCGTTGAGGTTGACTACGCCGTCGTCGGTGGCGGTCTTGCGGACGGCCGCGTTCTGGGCCTTGGTGGCGATCAGGTCGGCCGGGGTGCAGTTGAAGATGTCGCAGAGCGCGGCGAGCACCGGCAGCGACAACCCCGCAGCACCGTGCCGAAATAGACATCCACATTGGACGGTTGGAGGTCCCATAACGGCCGGCCGAACCAGGCACGCACCTGCTCCAGATGGCAGACATCCGAACGGATCGTGTTATCGGCCAACCCGGCGGCCGAGCGGGCCAGCACGAACCCGGCGAACACATCGGTCTCGAACCGCGCGATCTCCTCCGGGCCCAACGGCTCGCGCATCTCGCGCAGATCCCGCACGGCCGCCAGCACCACCGCGCCTCCTCGACTTCAGCCCTACCCCAATATTGATCGGCAACTTATACTGAGGTTTCGCAGTTTTTGGTGAGTTGATCTGACGTGGTGGATGCCGAAGGTGCTCGGCGTGGCGGCGTGACCTGGCCTGAAGATGGAGGAAGCATCGGCGTTGCTTGCAACCGCCCGTTGTCCGGGAGATTCGCCGATGCTTCCTGTGGGAACCATACCGTCTTGTTTGCTGTCGGTGTTGGAAGGGGTGCGTTCGGTGTTCACCGCACCGACGTTCGCCACGTTCGTCTCGTTGGTGACCGGCCTGCTGGCAGCCACAGGCCCCCGGACGGTAACGGGAATGTGGAGCGCGGCCGGACTGGCGGGACGCTCCCACCACGCTCGGGCGCACCGGTTTTTCTCCCACGCGCGTTGAGATCTGGATTCGCTGGGGTTGCTGCTGGCCCGGCAGGTGGTGGCCCGTTTCGTCCCGGCCGGGCAGGCGGTGACGGTGGTGGTCGACGACACGTTGTTTCACCGCTATGGCGCTAAGAGACTGTTGGGTAACTGGGTGGTTACGCAGCGATGTTGGTTTCGGCGGTGAGTCGGCGGGCGGCTTCGCGTTCGGTGGCGTTGGACCACCGGATGCTCTGGCCGGCGAGCCGGGTGGCCATGAGGCGGATCATCGCTAGTTTGATCATGTTTTCGGAGTTCGCGGTCAGGCGTTCGTAGTCGCGGGCGAGGCGACGGTTGCGGATCAGCCACCCAAAAGTTCGTTCGACCACCCACCTACGTGGTAGCACCTGGAACCCCTTGACATCGTCGCTGCGTTTGACGATTTCCAGTACCAGCCCGAGTTTTTCCTTCGCCCAGGCCAGCAGGCCGTTGACGACGGAGTTGGCGTATCCACCATCGGCCCACACCAGAGCGATCGAGGGGAACCGGGCCGCCAGGCGTCGCAGGATCTCGCGCCCGCCGCGCTCCGCGCGGTCCTGCACCGATGCGGAGGTGACCATGACGACCAGCAGCAGGCCGAGGGTGTCCACGACCAGGTGCCGTTTGCGGCCTGTCGTTTTCTTGCCCATATCGAACCCGCGTTCCTGCCCTCCCTCGCTGCTTTTGATGGACTGGGCGTCGAGCACGGCCGCCGACGGGTCCGCCGTGCGTCCGGCCTGGCGCCGAACCTGATCGCGCAGCGCGTCGTGGACACGGTCGATCGTGCCGTCGGCACTCCAGTCCCGAAACCAGCGATAGGCCGCGTCCCAGGGCAGCAGATCACGGGGAATCATCCGCCACTGACAACCCGAACGCAGCACGTAGAAGATCCCGTCCAGCACCAGGCGATCGTCGTATTTCCTTGCCATACCGCCCTTTCGGCGGTCTCGTACCGGCATCAACGGCTCCAGGACCGCCCACACCTCATCGGTCAGACTGGACGGATAACATGGGCGGCGATCATCCCCGCCGGTATCGCAGTTGCACACACAACAAGATCACGGCGGGGATGATCTCTTTGTCATCTCGACACACCGACCGTGATCAACATCACGCCACGCTCAGTGTCGTCCCAGTTACCCAACAGTCTCTAAGACCCACGGGGTGTTCTGGCAGCACGACGGCTCGGCGAAGGGCCGCGACGGGATCGGGCGGGGTAACTGCTTCGTGGTCGTCGGACTCATCGTGACCGTGCCGTTTTTGACCAGGGCGGTCTGCCTGCCGGTCCTGTTCCGGTTGCATATCCCCAAATCCGGTGTCTCCAAGCCCGACGCGGCCCGGGCGCTGGTCGGGTTGCTCGCCCGCGCGTTCCCCGAACGCACCCTCCACGTGGTGGCCGACGCCGCTTACCGGGGACCGGCGTGGCGCACGCTGCCCGGCACCACCACGTTCACCACCCGCCTGGCAGCCAACGCCGTGCTGTATGCCCTACCGCCCGAGCCCACGGGCAAGCGCGGGCACCCCAGATGGAAAGGCGAGAAACTCGGCACCTGCACCGACCTCGCGGCCACCGCCACCTGGCGAACCACGGAAGTCACCTGCTACGGCAAGACCGAAACCGTGCACATCGCCACCATCACCTGCCTGTGGTGGGGCTCGCTGCACCGTACCCCGGTCACCGTGGTGCTGATCAAGGAGACCGACTCGGCCCGGCCCTACGACATCGCGCTGGTGTCCACCGACACCAGCGCTTCAGCCGAAACAGTCATCGCCCGCTACGCCGACCGCTGGAGCGTGGAGCAAACGATCAAGGACTCCAAGATCCTCATCGGCGCCGGTGACACCGCCAACCGGCTGCCTCGCGCCGTCGAGCGCACCGTGCCCTTCGCGATGCTCGGCCTGACCATCCTCACCCTGTGGTACGCCGCCAACGGCACCCCCGAGGCGGACCTGGCCACCGCCCGCGCCCGAGCACCCTGGAACCGCAAGAAGTGCGCCACGAGGCGCTGTCATTTCCGGATGGAGGTGAAAGACCGTCCATTTCTCCGCCGTCGTAGCGGTGGAGTAAAGCTGGAGGCAGCCTGATCCGGGGGTCACCGGGGAGGGTGGGAGCAGCCTCGAGTGCGCCACGAAGCATCGTTGTTCCGAATGGAGGTGAAAGACCGCCATCTCCTCGCCGTCGTAGCGGCGGGGTGAAGCGTCAGGCAGCCTGATCCGGGGGTCGCCGGGGAGGGCGGGAGCAGCCTAGAGAAGCCGCGTCGGCCCAGGACTGCCGGATGGGCCGGGCGTGGTGAGCGAGATGGGAAGGTACACGCGAGAAATCGGCTACATTACGCCTCTTGAGCTCCCGCCAGCTCTAACCCGGTGGATGCGGGCTGGTGGATCGCGGTAGGGACCGCCCTCACAGGCGGCCCCCCGCGCAGATCCCAGCGTGCAGGACTACCGCACTGGGCTCCTGCCTCGGGTTTTGGCGTCGAAGCGCACGTCGGGGAAAGGGTGCATCTTGCGAGCGGGTGGTAACCAACGGTAGGCGAGGCGGTTCATCCGTGGCCAGGTGATCCGCGTGCGCTGGCTGCGGCGCCGTAGCGCTTTGTACCAGTGCCGGGTCACCTGGGTGCGGAAGGCCGCTACTGCCTGGATGTTGCCGGGCACGGCGTAGTAAGCGAGGTGACCTTGCACCACGCTTCGCAGCCACTGCCCTTGGTCGGGGATGGGCTCATGCCGGCGTCGCTTGAGTTCTTCTTTGACCTCACGTAACTTCGCCCGCATTCGCTTCGAGATGGTGACCCGCCGCAGCCAGAACCGCCCGTTCCTCGTCTTGCCGCACTGGTGCGTGAGGCCGAGGAAGTCGAACGTCTCGGGTTTCCCGAGCCCCCGCGCCGCTCGCCGCCAGGCGGCGTGCCGCCCGAACTCGATCAGCCGGGTCTTGTCGGGATGAAGTTCCAGCCCGAACTTCGCGAACCGCTCGCGGAGATCGGCAAGGAACCGCTGCGCGTCCTCTTGATACTCGAAGCCAGCGGTGAAATCGTCGGCGAAACGCACAATGATCACATCACCGCGCGCATGACGGCGTCTCCACCACTGCGCCCACAGGTCGAACACATAGTGCAGGTAGACGTTAGCGAGCAACGGTGACACCGATGCCCCCTGCGGTGCTCCCTTCCCTGTCTGCGACCAGTTCCCGTCCTCGACAACCCCTGCGGCCAGCCATTTGTCGATGAGCCGCAGCACCCGCTGGTCCGCGATCCGGTGCTCAAGAAACTTCCGTAGCCAAGCCCGATCAAGCTGGCCAAAGAAGTCGCGGATGTCCGCGTCGAGTACCCAGTTCACGTTCTTCCGCTTGATCCCGACCGCCAGCGCGTCCAGCGCGTGATGCGGACTGCGCCCTGGCCGGAAACCGTAGGAAAAGCCCAGGAAGTCCTCCTCGTAGATGGCATTGAGCATCTCGACGACGGCCCGTTGGACGATCTTGTCCTCCAACGTGGCGATGCCCAGCGGTCGCTGCCGCCCGTCCGCCTTCGGGATATACGCCCTCCGCGAGGGTTTCGCCTGGTATGCGCCACTGTGGACCCGCGTGTGCAGGTCCCGGAGGTTGGCCTCCAGGTCCTGCCTATAGGTTTCCCACGTCATCCCGTCCACCCCCGGAGCGGCATCCGGGCGAATCGCCCAGTAGGCCGCCCGGAACCGATCCAGGTCGACATGGTGCAGCAGCGCGGTGAACCGCGCTTCCTTGTCCCTTCGTGCTACTTCGCGCACACGAGCCAGCCCGTGTGGCACGCCTGGCCCGGCTCTGCGTCCGGGACGTGTCGGCCTGGTCGTGTTCCCCTCGGCCAGCCCCCTTTCCTCCACCACCTCCGCCGCCGCTGACGCGGCTTTGTTCGGTGGCTTCGCAGGTACTACGGGGCTGTCAGACTTCCCACGCTCGTTCATCCCAGGCTTACCGCCTCAGCGTTCCCTGGGCGACCCGCCTGCTGATCAGGCAGACGGGCGAGTGTGGGATCTCCCGGTTCTCGCGCATGGAGATTCCGTACATGCACAGGTTCTCCGACCGCGCGGGGTCCGCTGGCGACTCGCGTATAACGCCGCCAGCGATGTTGCCTTCCGCCTTGGACAACGACGTCGGCACCCCGGTGTTGTTGATTTCGCGGCTCAATAGCCCGGCCTGCACGTGCCCCTGTCAACGCTTCGCCGACGCCCTCACAGGCGTCCACGCATGACCCGGGGTCATCGTGGGTCGCTGGCCCTTCGATGCGGAGCTCTCTCATCTCCTTCTCCATGCCGGTTTATCCCGGCGCTCTGTGCCATTCAAGGGTCTGGTTGAGCTGGGGTTGTGGTTGCGGGCTGGCTGGCTTGATCTTGCAGGGTTGATCGTTGATCATTGGGGTTGTGTCCGGACCGGAGCAGCCCGCGCCCTCGTATGACGAGTTGGTGTCCTTGGTTGAGGGCTTGGTGCCTCGGGTTGAGGCCTTGGAGGCAGAAAACGCCCGGCTGCGGGCGGAGAACGCTGAGCTGAAGCGCAGGTTGGGTACGGATTCGACGAATTCCTCAACGCCGCCATCGCAGGACTCGCTGGCAGCGAAGGGAAAACGCCGCGCGCAGCGCTCGCAGCGGGTGCGGTCGAAGGACCGCAAGCCCGGTGGCCAGCAAGGACATCCAGGGTCGGGTTTGGTGCCGGTGGTCAACCCGGATCGCAGCGAGACCGCGCCCGAACCGACGCGATGTTCGGGGTGTAGTGCGGATCTGGCCGAGGGCCGGGATGCGGGGATGTCCTGGACGCAGGTCTGGGACACCCCGCCGATCCGGCTGCGGCGGGTGCAGTACCGGCTGCCGAAGCGGCAGTGTGGCAGTTGCGGGAAGACCACGACCGCGGCGGTTCCTTTCGGGCAGGCCGGGGCGGTGTGCTACGGGCCGAACGTCAACGCCGCGGCGGTCCTGCTGTCCTCGACCGGGAATGTGCCGGTGGAGCGCACCGCGACGCTGATGGAAGCGCTGCTTTCCGCTCCGGTGTCGACCGGGTTCGTCGCCCGCGCGCACGAACGTGTCGTTGAGGCGTTGGATCAGGCAGGATTCGATGACGCGATGCGCGCCGTGCTGGCCGCCGAACCGGTGCTGTGCGCGGACGAAACACCGGTCAACATCGCACACCCCGACACCGGCGAGGACGGCCAACCGGTCCCCGGCGCCCCACATGTGGTCTGTGTGCGCACCCCGGATGAACGGCTGGTGTGGTACCGGAACCTGCCGGCACGCACCAAAAAAGCGCTGCGCACCCTCGGGCTTTTCAACGATTACACCGGGTATCTCGTGCGCGATGATTACACCGCCTGGCATCAGTTCGACGCCCGGCTGGCCGGGGTCCAGCAGTGTGTGGCGCACCTGTTCCGCCACCTGCAAGGCGTTCTCGACCTGCACCCCACCCAGCAAGGATGGGCCGCCACCGTCCGCAAGGTGCTGCGCGAAGCGCACACCGCCGTCGCCGACGCCCACGCCACCGGGGCCGATCGCCTCGACCCCGACCTGCTAGCCGACCTGCGCGCCCGCTACGACAAGGCCGTCGCTTGGGGAATCGCCACCGCGACTGGGACAAAGGCAACCACCCCGGCTACAACCTCGCCACCCGACTGGCCGGCAAAGCCAACCAAGTCTGGCTGTTCACCAGGGTGTTCGTGGTGCCCTGGACCAACAACGCCTCCGAGCAAGCGCTGAAAAGCCCGAAACTGCATCAGAAAGTCTCCGGCTACTGGCACACCCTGGCCACCTGGCCCGGTTCTGCCGAGTCCGTTCCTACCTGACCAGCGCCACCAACCACGGGCGACGCGCCATCGACGCCATCCACGCCGTGGGTTTCCCCTCGTACCGTAGAGGCATCGCCGATGAGGAGTGATGGCCGTGGAACGGCGGCATTTCGATCGAGAGTTTCGGGAAGGCGCGGTCCGGATCGTTCGGGAGACGGGCAAGCCGATCGCGCGGGTCGCCCGGGAGCTGGGGATTAAGGAGGGCACGCTGGGTCGGTGGGTGAACCTCGACCGGCGGGCTCGTAAGGGCGACGGGGCGCTCAGCGAGAGCGAGCGTGACGAACTGAACCGGTTGCGTAAGGAGAACGCCGAGCTGGCCATGGAGCGTGATGTGCTCAAGCGCTCGGCCGCCCTCTGGGTCAAGGACGCGATGGGGCGGTGAGCCTCGCTGTCTTGATCGCGGCTCAGAGGGTGGAACACGGTATCCCGCACGCGGTGTCCTGCCGCGCTCTGGGGGTGTCGCAGGCGTGGTTCTACAAGTGGCGTCGTGGTGATCCCTCGCTGCGGCACAAACGCCGGGTGGCGTTGGCGTCGGTGATCGCGTATTTGTTCAGGGTTCATCGCGGCACCTACGGGTCGCCGAGAATCACCGCCGATCTGCGGGAGATGGGCTGGCGGGTCTCGCCCAACACGGTGGCGGTCCTGATGGCCGAGTCCGGCCTGGTGGCCCGGGGCAGGCGGCGACACCGGTCGGCGACCAGGCCGGACCGGAGGGCCCGGAAGGCACCGGATGCGGTGCGCCGGGACTTCCGCCCACCGGATCGGCCCGACGAACGCTGGTGCGGTGATCTCACTGAAATCCCCACCGATGAGGGAAAACTCTATTTGGCAGCGATCCTGGATCTGTATTCCCGCCGCTGTGTCGGGTTCGCCATGGGCGCCCACCACGACGCCGAGCTGGCCCGGGCGGCGCTGTGCGTGGCCATCGCCATCCGCGGCGGATCCGTGCAGGGCGTGGTGTTTCATTCCGACCAGGGCGGCGAGTACACCGGTAACATCTTCGTCGCGGCGTGTCGCGGCGCCGATATCACCCAGTCCATGGGACGCACCGGCTCCGCGCTGGACAACGCGGTGGCCGAGTCGTTCAACTCCACCCTGGAGTTCGAACTGCTCAGCACACGCCGTTTCACCACCCGCGGGCAGGCTCGGTCGGCGGTGGCCGCGTGGATCGACGAGTACAACACCGTCCGCCGCCACTCCACCAACGGCATGCTCAGCCCCATCGCCTACGAACACGCACGAACCACTGAGGCGAACGCACCCCAGGCACCGAGAACGGCGGCATGAAATACCAATCGAGGCGGCTTCGCCGCCACTGTCCACACCAGACCGCGCCGCGCAAGGCTACGGGGCCGCTCCTCCGGCCTCAAGGGTCGCTTCGCGATCGCTACGCGACGGGCCAGCGGCCCGCCCTTGACCCCGGAGCCTCTACGGCCCCTAACGCGCAGCGGCACGGGCAGGACCCACGGTCCCGCCCGCCCCAGCAGCGCGGCGCTGACCACAACCTACAACATCCCTACAAATCAACCCTCTACAGTTTCAGGGGATTGCTGCGCCACGAGGCGCCTTGGATATATGCCCTGCTCAGCAGGGAGAGATTGGAGGTGGATTTCTGGGTCTGATGGCTGACCGGAGCCCGAAAGAGCGCAAGGGAAAATAGCATGCCAGAAAACCAGCGGTCGTGCCCAGGCGTGTGGGGCGGCGCGCTGGGGGACCCGGCGTGATATGGCGAAAGCTGGATTGCCTGAAGCCCAATCTCCAGTTGGTGCAACTGAACGCCCGCCGGAAGAAAACGCCTGAAACCGGTGTCGTCTCATGCGGCAGGGTGTCAATCCACCTGCTGCAACCTTCTGAGGCGAAGCGATGTCCAATGAGGACATTCAAGGAGATGAGTGGGTCGCCTACGTCACGCTAGAACCGTATTCAAGGACGAACGTGGGATCGCCTACGGGGCGCGAGCCCTACGGCGACAGAGTGCCCGTAGTAGTCGCAGGAGTGACGACCTGCCAAGGAGGACGGGAAGGCCGTCCGCAGGGCGAAGGGGCACAGGTGATCGGACACCATCGAGACCGGGAAGGATGCGAAATGCAGAGTGCTGAAACGGTGCTGGGTGTCCTCCGTGAACGCGGCAGGAAAGGTCTGCCGTGCAACGAGTTGTATCGACAACTGTTCAACAAGGATCTGTATCTGCTGGCCTACGGACGCATCTACGCCAACCAAGGTGCGATGACGCCCGGGGTCGGCCAGGAAACCGCGGACGGCATGTCGCTGGAGAAAATCAACGCCATCATCGAAGCAACGCGTCACGAACGCTACCGATTCTCTCCCGCACGGCGGACCTACATCCCGAAAAAGAACGGGAAGCTACGCCCGCTTGGGCTGCCCACCTGGTCGGACAAACTTGTTGGCGAAGTGGTGCGCCTGCTTCTGGAGGCCTACTACGAGCCACAGTTCTCCGACCGATCGCACGGGTACCGTCCCGGCCGGGGCTGCCACACCGCGTTGCGGCAGATCACCAACACCTGGACCGGCACGGTCTGGTTCATCGAGGGAGACATCTTCGACTGCTACGGAAGTCTTGATCACCAAATAATGATCAAGATCCTGGCGGAAAAGATCCATGATGGACGGTTCCTGCGGCTGATACGCAACATGTTACGGGCCGGATACCTGGAGGACTGGGTATACAACACCACCCTCAGCGGTGCGCCACAGGGTGGGACCGCCTCGCCCATCCTCTCGAATATTTACCTGGACAAGTTGGACAAGTTTGTCGAGACCGTTCTTATCCCACAACACACCCAAGGGCAGCGCAGGGCTCGCAATCCTGCCTACCAGAAAATCAAGGACGGTCTGAAGGAAGCGCGACGACGCGGCGATCGGGCCAAGGCCCGAACACTGCGTGGCCAGCTTCGCCGCCTACCGGCCGGGGATCCCCATGATTCTGGCTATCGGCGGCTGCGCTATTCGCGCTACGCGGATGATCACCTGTTGGGTTTCACCGGACCCAAGGTCGAAGCCGAGAGAATCAAAGATCAGCTGGAGACGTTCCTGCGTGACGAACTCAATCTGGAACTATCCGCCGACAAGACACTGATCACGCACGCCCGGACCCGGGCAGCGCGATACCTCGGCTATGAGATCATCACCCAACATAACGACACCCGCATCACCGGTGGTCGTCGAACGGCCAACGGACAGATCGCGCTGCGGGTGCCACTCGATGTGATCACGGCCAAGAGCGCCCCCTACCTGCGACACGGCACACCGTGGCACCGCAGTCCCATGCAGAATCTCGACGACTACGACATCGTCAAGACCTACGGGAACGAATACCGGGGCATCGTCCAGTACTACCTGCTCGCCATCGACGTCTGGCGGCTCTCCCGGCTCCGCTGGGTCGCCGAGACGTCGATGCTCAAGACGCTGGCGGCAAAGCACAACTCCACGGTGAGCAAGATGGCGGCCCGTCACAAGGCCAAGATCTCCACACCGCGAGGGCTGCGCACCTGCTTTGAAGCCCGCGTCGAACGCGACGGCAAGCAGCCACTGGTCGCACGGTTCGGCGGGATACCCCTTGCACGGAACAGGGACGCAAAGCTACACGACCGCGTCCCCATGCCGGTTCCTCATCCCCGTAAGGAGCTGGTCTCCCGGCTCCTGAAGCGGCGGTGTGAGTTGTGTGGCGATGCGGCCAAGGTGCTCGTGCACCAAGTCCGCAAACTCACACAACTCGGGGAACCCGGCCCAGATCAGCCCGTCTGGGCGGCACTCATGACCAGGATGCGCCGCAAGACCCTCGTGGTCTGCCATCCCTGCCACCAGGCCATCCATCACGGGCACCCCGCCGCGAACGCGGCATAGATCGCTGGAGAGCCACGTACTGGGAAACTAGTCCGCGTGGTTCGGAGGGAGGCCGCGCCGGAAAAGGACCTGCTCAGCAGGAACCTCGCCGCGCGGCCCACCCTGTCCACCGCCCTCACCGGCAACCCCTGGATGCCACCAGTCACCCCAGCCTGACCACAAAGATCAACTAGCCAGGCATTCGAATTTCGACCCTGAATGGACACGTCCGCTACCGGATGCTGGAAACCATCCGCCAATTCGGCCGGGAGATCCTCTGCGCCGACGGGGAGGAACTCGACGTCCAACAACGGCACCTGGCGTGGTATCTGAAGCTTGCCGAGGACACCCATCATCGATGGTTCGGGGCCACCCAGGAACAGATCGCGGACCGAATGCTATTGGAGCAGACCAATATTCGTGCCGCGATGGAGTTCTGTCTTGCCACGTCAGGGCAATCCCACGAGGATTTGCGGATCGCCGACGCATGCCGCGACGTGTGGAGGGTCAACGGACTCGTCAGTGAAGGACGCCGCTGGTTCGAACGCCTCTTGGGCCACCACGACCAACCCAGCGTCGCCCGAGCTCGTGCGCTCGCCAGCGCTACCCTTCTAGCGTCAAGGCCGTGAAGTTTGGCTGTTGTAGTGATCGTCAAGGGTCTGCGGGTGTGAGGATGTCGACGCCGACAGTGGCTTTGTAGCTGGTTCGGTCGATGTTCGGGCCTCGGGCCTGGTATTTGGAGATGGCGCGTTTGACGATGCGGGGACATACCCGTAGTCGTCGGGCGGGGAGCAGGTTGGCCAGGATATGGCGGCCGATGGTGCCGACCAGATCGATGACCGTGTCGGCGATGACGTTGGCGGCCTGGATGAGTTGGTCGCGGGCGGCCTGGTAGGCGATGGTGAAGCTGGCTCGGTCGGGATCAATGTCGGGTTGGGTGTTGGTGGCGTCGGCCATCGCGGTGCGCAGCAGGTGGTAGGTGACCAGCAGGGCGTAGATCTCCTGTTCGGCGCCAGCCGGGGTGCGGGCGCGTAACACCCGGCCGCCGAGGATGGACGATTTCAGTTCCAGGTAGGCGGTTTCGATCTATCGGGTAAGGCCAGCGGGTTGCCCCGCTGGCCTCCCCTCAGCACTGCCCGTGCGGCTTTCACCGCGAGTCAGCGCAAGCAAGCCGCGAGGGCGGTGTGGGAGTGCAGGCTGTGCGGCTGCGCTGGCGAGCGAGGAGTTCGCGCTGGCAGGCCGCGTGGACGAGGCGGGTGTGGTCACCGTCTGGTGAGCTGGGCCGTCCGTGATGGGTGAGGTAGTTGGCGTTGATCGCCCGTCGGACGACGTGCTGCCACCACCGTTCCCATTCGTGGGGGGGACTGCGGTTGGTCGGCGGTCAGGATCGGTCCCCGGCAGATCGGGCAGCGGCCGTCCTGCTTGGTGAGCAGGCGCAGCGTGTAGCTGTCCAGCGGGGGTTTGACGCGCCGTCGCCGGTTGGCCCAGTACTCGGCCAGGGCAGGGTCATCTGGGGATGCCGCGCCCTTGACCATGGTGTGCCGGACGATGCCGGTCCAGGAGGGTTTCGCCAGGTAGGTGCCGCTGGCGGCGTCACCGAACACCCAGCGATCGTTTCTGAACTTGTTGTATTTGCCGAAGTAGCGGGCCACGATCCATTTCTTCGGCTTGTTGGCGTGGCTGAAGGTTGCCCACTTGTAGCAGAGCACCCACAGATAGTTGTCCAGACTGGAAAATGTGCTGGACGAGACCACGCCCCGGTAGTAGGCCGTCCAACCCCGGGTGATGGGGTTGATCCTGGCGATGACCGCAGCCGCGTTCGCCCCGCGCAGGGCGCGGAACTCGGTGCGGAGCCGTTCCCGGATTCGCTGGACAGCCGCTTTCGATGGTTTGATCAGCAGCTTGCCGTGATACCGCCTGATGTTGAAGCCCAGAAAGTCGTACCCATCATCATCGATGTTTACGATCTTGGTCTTTTCCTCATTGAAGCTGAGACCCCTGGGTGCCAACCATTCAGCGATTCTGGCCTTGATTTCCTGTGCCTGCCGCTGGCTGTGGCAGAGTGCGACCAGGTCGTCGGCGTACCGAATTACCATCGGTGAGCCCGGTTTGATTTTCCTCGCCTCGCTGGTGCCGGCGGGGTAGTATTGGACTCCGGCTGCTGTTTCCAGCCCATGCAGAGCGACATTCAGTAGGAGTGGGCTGATCACGCCACCCTGGGGTGTGCCCTCATCGGTTGGCGTGAACCCTTTTCCTTCCTCTATCACACCGGCTTTCAGCCATTCCCGGATCAGGTCCCTGGCCGGGAAAGACCCGAGTGCTTCCAGTAGCCGGTTGTGGTCGATCTTGTCGAATGCCGCTGCCAGGTCCGCGTCCAGAGCCCAGACCCGCTTGGTCTTGGCGGAACAGCAGGTCTGGAAGATCGCCCCGATCGCGTCATGGCAGCTTCGCCCCGGTCGAAACCCGTAAGACTTGGGTTCGAACTGGGCTTCCCACTCAGCTTCGAGTGCATTACGGACCCTGCCTTGATGGCAGCGGTCCGCGATGACCGGAATTCCGAGCGGCCTCAGCTTTGCACGGTTTCCCGCCTTGGGTATATAAACCCTCTTCACCGGCCGGGGACGCCAGGTTGCGGCTTCGCGATGCACCCGCACCGCCAGCTCCATCCTGGCCTGAGGAGTCAAGGCGACCTCCGCATCGACCCCGGCGGTTTTGCGTCCCGCGTTCAACTGCGTCGCTTGCCGCACGCTGACCAGCGTGTTGCTCCAGCTCCGCAGCATGAGTTTCTGCAGGTTCCTGACCGTGGCCAGGGAACCCTCCCGCGCCGCCTTGAAGATCCGCTGCCGTAGCCGCCGTACGTTTTCCTCGTGCAGGCGCCAGTCAATGGCGGCCCAGTCGAGGGTCACGTCCTTGGGTCCGTTCACCATCGGTGTCTAACTTGTCCTTCGGTTCCAGGGTTTCGGCTGCTTGTCTTCAAAGGCTCACCTGCCCACGTCAGCGCCTCTTTCAAGGCCCGGGCACCAGGCCCGGTATCCGGCCAGTTATCCAGTGGCGGCGGCCGGGAGGTGCCGTCGTGTTGCCGCTGGTTTCCTGTTGACTTTCGTCCACCGCCACCAGGGTTTCTCCCGATGACGATGACGCCGTTATCGGCATGACCGGCTTTTGCTTCTTGGGCATCTTGTTCCCGGCAGAGGATTCCGCCTTCCTCGCGGTTGGCCTACCTGCCCGCCCCCAGGCGATCAGGACTCCGCCGGGGTTTCCATGTTCCGCACGTGTGAGATGCGGCCGGGGTGGGTGCCTCCTATACTCCGGGGCGGTGGTGTCCTCCCGATCAGCGCTGGGTCTCCGATCGGCACCTGCCGTTTCTCAACGGCCAGCCCTGTCATCCGCCTGACACATTCCACCGGCGGAAGCCACTATTACGAAGCATGCGGAGATTCACCTACATTCACCCGTCCGGCCTTCTCCTCGCCCGCTGCCGCTGGGTGGAACAGCAGCAGCTTCGGCTTTTACCCTGGGCTTCACACCCCGCGGTTACCCACGACGCATGCCAAGGCGGAGACGATCCCGCGGACACTGGACCGGATCACGTCTTCACTAGGGGAACCTCCAAACAACGTGACCACTCACATCGTGCGACCTCACGTCGCACCCCAACGGTGGTGGTACAAGGTGATCAACTCGGCGGCCGGGTAGTGATGGTGATCGGTCAGGGTGGTGGCCAGCCGGTAGACACCGGTGTGCCGGCCGGCGGTGGTGGAGATGGTGATCTCGCACTCGACGACCCGTACCAGCAGCCGGCCCAGCATCGACAGGTAGGACCCGTCGGGGTATCGGGCCAGGACTGGCATCTTGCGGCCGTTTTTCAGCCGGACGAGGACGTCGGCGCCGGTGTCTGCGATCTCAGTGATGAGGTCTTTGGCGCCGAAGTTGCGGTCGGCCAGCAGGATCATCCCTGGTCGCAGACTGCGCAGCAGGTGTGGTGTGTAGGTGGTCTCGCCGGTGGTGGTGGGGCCGAACACCGCGTCGATCAGGGTGCGGGTGCCGCAGGCGAGCAGGGCCACCAGCCGGATCTGGGGATAACCGGTGCCACCGTGGTTGCCGGGGTGTTTGGTGAAACGGGCCAGCATTCTGGGGTTGTCGGGCACGGTCAGAATGGTGCCGTCGATCGCACAGACCAGCAGGCCACGCCACCAGGTTCCGCGCTGCCCCACCGTGGCCGCCGGTCCGCGGAGCAGGTCGAACAACCATCGCAAGGGCGCGACGCCGATCCTGCGGCGGGCTTGCGCGAGTCCGCTGGTGGTGGGGGTGACCAAGGGCAGGCCAGTGAGGGAGACGGTGAGTTTGCGCCATACACCGGGATAGCCGATCTCGGGGAACAGACACGCGGCCAGCAGCAGGTAGACCACCACCCGTGAGGGCAGATCCCGCAGCCGGGACTGCGTGGTGCGGGTGGCGGTCAGGGCCTCATCGACCATCTCGAAGGGCAAGTGCTGGGTGAGTTCACCGAGGTGACCGGGTGCGAACCGGCCCCCGGACACGGTGATCGTGCGGGTAATGACAGACTGGGTATCCAACGGAGTTCCTGCTATCTGGTGATCTTGGTCGACACCGTTCTAGCAGGGACTCCGTTGCCCGTTCCCGGGGGGTTGACAAACCGGCTCACGCCTTAACTACCCGGCCTTGCTTCTAGCGTTGCTGCAGAACGACCTCACCGCAGGGACCCGCATGTTGCGCGAGAGCAAGCAATTAGCTGACGACCTCGGCGACACCATCGATGCGCGCTGGTACAAGGTTCCTGAGGCGTTCGCTGCCATGCACCGGCACGACTTCTCCAGCGCCATCGCGCTCCTCGATAACATCTCCACCCCCAGCAAGGACTGGGACTGGGGAATCACGGCCAAGATCCTCCTCAGCTTCAGTTACTGGATGCAAGGTGACGACGGACAGGCGATGGCCCAGTGGCAAACCTCCTGGACCTGTGCGAGAAACACGCCGAACGGTGGCGCCGTGCCTACGCGTTGTGGGGCTTGGGCCTTGAGTATTGGCGCCAAGGCGACTTGCCCCGTGCTCGAAAGCTCGAACTGAAATGCCTGGCAGCGCAAGACGAATTCCACGACAAGTACTGCACCGCACTCTGCTTGGAAGCCCTGAGCTGGATAGCCGCGAGCACCGGCCAGCACAAGCAAGCAGCTCGCCTGCCCGGCGTAGCTCACACCCTCCGCAGCGAATTCGGTGGCACCCTGTTTTCCTACTTCAACGAGTACCAACAGCTCTGCCAAGAAGAGGTGCGACGGTCATTCGGAGAAGAGGCCTACACCAAGGCGTTCACGGAAGGGGGCCGACTGTCCTTCCGCGACGTGGCAGGAGAGCTCCTCGGGCATACCCCCGCCCAAAGGACGGCCACGCGCAACGAACCAACCGAACAGCTCACCGTACGAGAACGGGAAGTCGCTGCTCTCGTGGCCCAAGGAATGAGCAACAAGCAGATCGCCGAAACCCTGGTCATCTCCCAACGCACCGCGGAAGCCCACGTCGAACACATCCTCACCAAACTCGGCTTCGCCTCCCGCACCCAGATCGCGGCCATGGTCGCGGAAGCTCGAAGCACCGCCAACTCGCCGCAGCCAGGACCGCGATTCCGCCAATGACGACCCCAGCCTCTGCTCGCCTCGGAGGCTCAGATCCCCGGCTCTTTTGCGACAGCCAACCCCAGCGCCGCTCCAGGACCGCGCTCGCCAGCGCCACCCATCTCGCAGTCCTGCAAAACCGCTGCCCCGGCGCATCGCAGCGCCTTGCTCGGCGCGGTGAACCAGCAGTAGTCCGCCCTGCCCAGGCTTTGCTTCTCGGCCTTGGCTCGCCGGGTTTTGCATGAACGAAAACACGCGAAGCCTTGACTAGGCTGCGCGTACTCCTTAACGTGTGTTCGCATCTTACGAAAGGTGTTCGTATATGTCAAACACATCGCGTACTTCGAGCACGGCGGCTACCGCGTTGCGCGTGCTGCGACTACTCGCCGACAACCCGGGCGGGATGGGTATCACCGAGGTCGCGCGGGCGCTGGAGATCGGGAAGAGCAAGGCTCATCTCCTGCTGGCCACGTTGCTGGAACAGGAGTTCGTTGAGCGCACCGCGGATAGCCGGTATCGGCTGGGCCTGACGGCGTTCGAGGTGGGATCGGCCGTTCCGGACGCGGCGCGGTTCGGGGGTGATCTGATCGCACCGATGCGTGCGCTTGCTGACTTGTGCGGGGAAGCCGTGTCGCTGGCGGTCCCGCGGAACCGTGACGCGATCATGATTCAGCGGTTCGAAACGAAGCACGTGCTTCGGGCCGAGATCGGTGTGGGCACGCGGATGCCGTTGATCAGCTGTGCTTCGGGGAAGTTCCTGCTCGCGCACATGACCGACGACCAGGTCGACAGCCTCTACCCCGGTGAGGCGCTGCCGCGTGTGTCCGCAAACAGCGTCCGCACCAAATCCTCACTCAAGGCTTTGTTCCCGGAGATTCACCGGAAGGGCTATGCCCTCAACGACGAGGAGTATGCAGAAGGGATTTCTGGCGTCGCCACCGGCGTCGCCGACGCAAGCGGACATTACGTGGCCGCGCTCAGCGTCGCCGGGCCCAGCAGCCGTTTCCGCACCGACCAGTGGATCGAGCCATTGGCGGAAGCGGCGCAGAAGATGACTGAACTGCTATCCAGCCGGCCCTGACCGGCTGAGGAACACCGAGGTTGATACTCACAATGGAGATCGTCGCTGGAATCGATGTGGGTGGCACGTTCACCGATGTGCTGCTGTATCACGCGGGAACCGGGGAACTCCGGCTCGCCAAGGTTTTTTCCACGCCGGGGCGGCACGCGGACGGCCTGCTCACCGGCCTGCGGCAGTTCGACGTGCCGCTTGCGGAACTCGACGCGGTCGTGCATGGCACAACGGTCGCGACCAATGCCGTGTTGGAGCGCAAGGGGTCGCGGACCGCGTTGGTCACCACGCGGGGTTTCCGCGATGTGCTGGAGCTGCGCAGGCGCGACCGGCCCACGACGTACGGTCTGACGGGCACGTATCGGCCACTGGTTCCGCGGAGCTTGTCGTTCGAGGTTGACGAACGCGTCGACGCGCAGGGGCGAGTGATCGAACCCCTGTCCCGAGAATCGGTGGAGGCCGCCGCCACGTCGCTACGCGGGTCCGGCGTGGAGAGTGTCGCGGTCTGCTTAATCAACAGTTACGTCAATGCCGACCACGAGCGGTCGCTCGCGGAGGAGTTGCGCCGGTTGCTGCCTGGCGTGGAGGTGACCGCATCGTACGAGGTGTGCCCGGAACTGGGCGAGTTCGAGCGGGCCACCACCACGGTGGCCAACGCCTTCGTCCGGGCGCCGATGTCACGTTACCTCGGTGCGGTGCAGCAACGATTGGAGGATCAGGGGTTCGCCCGGGACGTGCAGGTGATGCAGTCCAACGGCGGGTTGATCCCGGCCCGCCGAGCTGGCGAGCTCGCTGTGCGCACGCTGCTGTCGGGTCCTGCCGCGGGCACGGTCGCCGCGGCGGCGTTCGGTGAGGCGGCCGGTCTGCCCGATGTCATCTCCTGCGACATGGGCGGCACGAGTTTCGACGTCGCGCTGATCCCCGGCGGCTGCCCAGCGGTGACCGCGGAGAGCGCCATCGACTACGGGGTCCCGATCAAGGTTCCGATGATCGACATTACGACCATCGGCGCCGGCGGCGGTTCCATCGCGTCGGTCGACCGCGCCGGAATCCTCCAGGTGGGCCCCGAAAGCGCGGGCTCCGATCCGGGCCCTGCCTGTTACGGCCGGGGCGGCACACGCCCCACTGTCACCGACGCCAACATCGTGCTCGGCCGGATCGCGGCCGACCAGCGACTGGGCACACAGGGCGGTTTCGCGCTCGACCGCGACGCCGCAGTCGAAGCCATCCGTTCGCACGTCGCCGAACCGCTCGGCCTCGACATGACCGCGGCTGCGCTCGCGATCATCCGCTTCGCCAACGAGAAGATGGCCAACGCGATCCGCATGGTGAGTGTCGACAAGGGACACGACCCGCGCGAGTTCGCGCTGGTGGGATTCGGCGGCGCGGGCCCCATGCACGTCGCTGAGCTGGCCAGTGCCGTCGGCGCCACGACCGTGCTGGTCCCTCCGCATCCCGGTGCGCTGTCGGCATACGGCTGTCTGATCGCCGACGTGAAGTACGACTACGTCACCGCCGTCGGCTCCGATGTCGCCGAGTGCACGGCCGGAGGCGTCGAATGTGTCCTTGCCGATCAGGCCGAGCTGGGACGCAAGACCCTGGAGGCCGACGGGTTCACCGAGCAGGACGTCGCGGTGGAGCACATCGCCGAGATGAGCTTCAGCAAGCAGCTCTATTCGATCCGCGTACCTCTCGGAGACGAGCGCGAGGCGTGGACCCCGGACAGGCTCGCCGAGGAGTTCCACCGGCAGTACCTCGCGATCTACCACGGCCGCAATCCCTCGGGCACGATCCGCTTGATCAGCCTTCGCACGGTCGTGACCGGCAAGCGCCAGGCCGTCAAGCAGGTCATGGCTACCTCGACGGAGCACGCGCCAGCCCATGAACGGACCGTCTTCTTCGGCGACGGTACCCACACGGTTCCCGTACTACGACGGGAATCCTTGCTCCCGGGCCAGCATCTCCAGGGCCCCCTGGTCGTGGAGCAGAGCGACACCACGATCGTGCTTCCCCCAGCTACATCCGCGACCGTTCACGAAAACGGCAGCCTCATCGTCAAGGTGGCATCTTGAGTTTCCTCCCGACGGCTAAAGCCGGGGGAATCCCTTCCGCCTCGCGGCGGAAGCTTCCTGCTTCGTTGCCGGTTGCCTCCCCGGTTAAGGCGGGGGACGCAGGAAGCGCCCAGAGGTCTTACACCCGCTCCACAGGCCACGTCCCACACCCCGCGGGAACACCCTGTAAAGGCTTGATCAGTGCAACTCACGAGAGGAGGTGGGGTGGCTCCTCCCCACGGCTAAAGCCGGGGGTCTCCGCCACCTACACATCATGACTGAACTCGATCCGCTGTCCATCGCCGTCATCCGGGGCAGGCTCGAACAGATCGCGGACGAAATGGATACCGTGTTCGAACGGATGGCGTTCTCGCCGGTGATCTCCGACGCCTGGGACCGTGCCGACGGCATCTATTCGGCCACCGACGGCAGCATGATCGTCCAGGGCACGCGCGGGTTGCCGATCTTCGTCGGCACCATGCAGTACACGGTGGCGAGTGTGATCTCCGGTGCCGGCGAGGTCCGGCAGGGGGACACGTTCATCGTCAACGACCCGTTCGCGGGCGGCACGCACATCATGGACACGAAGATGGTGCGGCCGTTCTTCTACCAGGGCGAGCTGTTCGCATACCTGGCCAACACCGGGCACTGGCCGGATCTCGGCGGTCGGGTGCCGGGCGGGTTCGGCGCGGCGGCCACCGATTGCTATCAGGAGGGCCTGCGCCTGCCGCCGGTGAAACTGTTCAGCGGCGACGAGCTGAACCCCGATATCGTCGCGATTCTGCAGACCAATTCCCGGCTGCCCGATGACGTGCTGGGCGACATCGACGCGCAGGCGACGGCGTTGCGCGCGGGCGAGGCCCGGCTCACCGAACTGCTCGACGAGTACGGCCCCGAACTCGTGAGCGCGGTGATCGATTCCTTGCGCGAGCGGTCGGCTCAGCAGATGCGTTCGCACATCGCTGAGATCCCAGATGGCACCTACCACTTCGTCGAGGAGATGGACAACGACGGAATCACCGACGAGGTGCTGCGGGTTGATGCTCGGATCACCGTCGCAGGCGAGCAGTTGACCATCGACTTCAGTGGGTCTTCCGCGCCGTGCAAGGGGCCGATGAACTCGGTGCACGCCGCGACGGTGTCAAGCAGCATCGTCGCGATCAAGCATCTGTTCCCCGAAATCCCGATCAACTCGGGCATCTTCGAGCCGATCACCTTCGTCATCCCGGAGACCGTGTTCCTCAACGCCAAACCCCCGCGCCCGGTGGCAGGCTGCGCAGCCGAGACCAGCCAGCGCATCATCACCGCCGTCATGGGCGCGCTCGCCGAAGCCGCGCCAGACCGCGTCCCGGCCGGGTCGTCGGCCACCGTCAACAACCTTTCGATCGGCGGCGTGCGGGAGGACGGGACGCCCTTCGTGCTGTACGTGTTCCTCGGCGGCGGATACGGGGGCCACCCGGGCGGGGACGGGCTGTCCAACGGCTGCTCGTTGATGAGCATCGGTAGGGTGCAGTCGATCGAGACCCTCGAACAACGCTACCCCCTGCGTTTCCGGCAGTATTCGCTCCGCGACGGATCCGCGGGACACGGCAGGCAGCGCGGCGGATTCGGAGTCCATTTCGAGTTCGAATTCACCGCCAGCGAAGGGCAGGCCAGCCTTCTCGGAGACCAGGCCAAGACCGCCCCGGTCGGACGTGCCGGCGGCACGCCCGGGCAGACGTCCTCGCCGTGGTTCCGGATCGGCGGCGCGCAAGTAACCCTGCCGATGATCAGCAAGGGGGAGAACGTCGCGCTGCGCACCGGCGACATCATGTGCCTGCGCACCCCGGGCGGCGGTGGATATGGGCCTGCCGCCGAGCGCGATCCCGAAGCCATCGCGGCCGACATCGAACGTGGCTATCTCGATCACGAGACGGCCACCCGGATCTACGCGCAGACCGCGTAGCCAGCCCTCACCGACTCCCAACTGGAGTAAAGCCATGTCCGAAACAACCGCAGGATCGGAGACTCCGATCCGCCGGGCCATCCTGGGCAGTCTCGTCGGGACCTCACTGGAGTGGTATGACTTCTTCCTCTACGGCTCCGCCGCGGCACTCGTGTTCAACGAAGTCTTCTTTCCCACCTTCGACCCCCTAACCGGCACCCTCCTGTCGTTCCTGACCTTCGCGACCGGTTTCCTCGCCCGACCCATCGGCGGCATCCTCGCCGGACACTACGGCGACCGATTCGGCCGCAAGAAAGTTCTGTTGTTCACGGTTTCGCTGATGGGCGGCTCGACCGTCGCGATCGGGCTGATCCCGAGTTATGCGACCATAGGTGTTGCCGGGCCCATCTTGCTGATCGTCGTCCGGCTCGCGCAAGGATTCGCACTCGGCGGCGAGTGGGCCGGTGGCGCGCTAATGATCGCGGAACGGGCGCCATCCACGCGCCGCGGCTACCTGACCAGTTTCGTCCAAGTCGGCGTCCCGATCGGCACGCTGCTCAGTACCGCCGTGCTGTACCTGATGTCAGGCACCCTCTCGCGCGACGCCTTCGTTCAATGGGGCTGGCGGATACCTTTCCTGATGTCTATTGTGGTCGTTCTGATCGCCATCTACATCCGGCGCAAGGTTGGCGAATCGCCGGCGTTCACCGAACTCGACGCGGAGACACGCACCACCGGGCACGCGCCGATCTTGAACCTGCTGAAAACCCAGCCGCTGGACGTGCTGCGAGTGATCGGTATCCGCGCCGGCGCAGACATCGTCTACTACCTGCTGGTGACGTTCCTCCTCACCTACGTCACGACCACCCTCGGCCTGCCGCGCAGCGTCGGCCTGCTGGCAACGCTGATCGGCGCGGGCATGCAGCTATTCACCTATCCCGCGTTCGCCGCACTCAGCGACCGCTACGGCCGCAAGAGTTTGACGATCTTCGGCGCCGCCGGGGCGCTCGTATGGATGGTCGCGTTCTTCCCGCTCGTTGACACCAAGAGCACGGGACTGATCGTGCTCGCCGTGCTCGGCGGCCTGTTCTTCCACTCAGCGATGTACGGGGTGCAGGCGTCGTGGATCTGTGAGCTCTTCGATACCCGGCATCGCTACAGCGGTGCGTCTCTGGGCTACCAGCTCTCCGGCATCGTCGGAGGCAGCCTCGCCCCGACCATCGCGGTGGCCCTCCTGCAGGCGTCGAACTCGACCACCCCCGTCGTGGTCTACGCATGCGCAGCGCTTGCCCTGGTGCTCGTGGCCGCGTCGCTGACGCGGGAGACCAGAGGAGGAGACCTGCACAATCCAGGTGCCGTGGCGAAAGTAAGGAGTGGTGCGTTGTGAGTATTGCGGATAGGGCTAGGCAGGTGTTGCCGGGCGGCACCACCCGAACGACGGTGTTCGTCCCTCCCCACCCGCCGTACGCCGTACACGGCGAGGGCGCGATCGTCACCGACCACCGTGGTCATCAGGTCATCGACTGCAACAACAACTACACGTCGCTCATCCACGGGCATGCCCACCCGGATGTACTTCAGGCCGCGACCGAAGCCGCTTGGTCCGGCACCGCGTTCGGCCTGCCGACGGCATCCGAGGTCACGCTCGCCGAGCATTTGCGCGAACGTACCGGCATCGAGCAGTGGCGATTCTGCAATTCGGGCACCGAAGCGGTGCTCATGCTCCTGCGCGCGGCCCGTGCCCACACCGGCCGCGACCTCATCGTGCGGTTCGAAGGCAGCTACCACGGCACCGGCGATGCGGTCGTCTCGCCGGGGGCGCCGGGGGTTGCGCGTTCGGTCTCCGACTCGGTGCTCGTCCTACCGCAGAACGACCTCGAGGCGTTGACCGCAGCGATGCGGAAACACGGTGACCGGATCGCGGCGGTACTCATCGACCTCATGCCCAACCGTGCCGGACTCAACCGTGCCGACTACGAATACGTCGCCAAACTCCGTGCCCTTACAAGACAGTACGGTGCGCTGCTGGCGGTCGATGAGGTCATCACGTTCCGCCTGCGCGAGGGAGGACTGCATCAGGAGTACGGCCTGCAGCCGGATCTCGTGTCTGTGGGCAAGGTCATCGGCGGCGGATTCCCCGTCGGGGCGATCGGGGGACGCGCCGAGGTCCTCTCGCCGTTCGTCCCGCAAACACCGGGAGCCGTGTCCTGGGGCGGAACCTTCAGCGCCAACCCAGTCACGATGGCCGCGGGAATCACCGCGCTCGGCCTTTTCGATTCCCAGAAGATCGCGGAGCTGAACCGACGTGGTGACGAGCTGCGGTCACGGCTTCACGATGCCGGTGTCGCGGTGCACGGCTCGGGCTCGTTGCTCCGGTTGATAGCACCGGACCCCACCGAAGTGTGGTGGAGCCTGTACCGGCGCGGCGTGCTCTGCGGCACCAACGGATTGCTCGCACTCTCCACGGCAATGACACCCACCCACATAGAACGGGTCGGCCAGGCGGTCATCGACGCAATCGACCCGAAAGACACCGCCCAGCAGTCTCAGTGAACTTCGAGCACCCGCAGGCAGGATGACGGAGGGGGACGCGTATCGCGTCCAACTCCGTCTCCTGTCCTTACTCGGAAGGTTAACGGCGAGCTGCCGACTTCGTCTCGATCTCACCCGCTGGACTAGGCCCGGGGCTGCCGGGGGCGTGCGCGGGGAGGCGTCGTGCGAATTGTGTGAGGGATAGCAGGAGGAGAACGGTGGCGGGGATCGCACCAGCGAGCGTTAGGCCTATTCGGGGGCCGAGGTGCTGGTTGACGGCGCCGAGCAACGGTCCGCCGAGGGCGCCGGTGCCCATGAACACGAGAAGGTAGACGCCCACCACCCTGCCGCGAAGCGCACTCCCGGCGGCGAGTTGCACGGTGGCGTTGACCGCGGTGAACAACTGCTGGGTGACCATGCCGACCGCGGCGAGGGCGCACGCGAGGCTCCACAGCGTCGGCATGGCGGCGGCGAGCAGGTACAGGCCGGCCAACGCACACCCGGTCCAGGTCAGTCCACGCAGGGTGGTGCGGGTGCGGGCCGCGGCGATCAACGCGCCCAGCACGGAGCCGAGCGCGACGGTGGAGGTCAGCAGCGCGTAGCCGGCCGGTCCGCTGTGGACGGTGCGGGCGTAGGCGGCCAAGGTGCCGGGCAGGTTGAGCGAGAACATGCTGAACGCGCCGACCAGCACGATGGGCCGCCAGATCTCCGGTCGCCGTGCCAGCGCGCGCAGACCGCCTGGGGCGGGTGCGGCAGCGCTCGCCCCAGGCGGTGAGTGCGTGAGCCGGCCGGGGTCGATGCAGGCGAAAGCAACGAGCGCGACAGCGTAGGAGACGGCGTTGAGGGCGAAAGCCCAGCCCGGGCCGACGACGCTGATCAACACTCCGGACACCGCCGGGCCGGCAAGGGCACCGAGTTGCCACACCGAGGAGTTGAGGCTGACCGCGCTGTGAACCTGGCCGTACCCGACCAGGTCCAGAACAAACGCTTGCCGCACAGGCTGATCGATCGCGGCGATAGTGCCGACTCCGGCCGCCAGAAGCTGGATCTGCCAGGCGGTGATCTGGTGGGTGAGAGTGAGCCCGGCGAGCAGCGCGGCCAGGATGGCGGCCGCAGCTTGGGTAATTTGCAACACGCGGCGCTTCGGGAAGCGGTCCGCGATCCACCCGCCTGCCAGCCCGACGACCAGCATGGGCGCCCATTGCAGACCAGCAGTGACGCCGACGGCGGTGGCGCTCCCGGTGAGGCTGAGGACCAGCCAGTCCTGGGCGATGCGCTGCACCCACAGCCCCGTAGTCGCCACCGCCTGGCCAATAAGAAACAGACGGAAGTTCCGGGAGCCCAGCGCGGCAAACCTGACACTCCGCGGGGTAGGCGGTCTCGACCGGGTGGGGAAATGCTCGCGTCTGTGTGCCGCCCTAGTCACGGCGAAGCGCCTCCTTCGTTAGCCGGATCTGCCTCTCCATCATTGGGTGCCCATACCAATTTAGAAAGAAAATTGGTACAATAATTCTCATTACGAATCGCGATGAATCGCCGAAATATTTGGGGTAGTGGTGTTTCCTCCGGAGCAGGTGCGGACGTTCCTGGCGGTGGCGCAGTCGTTGAGCTTCACGCAGGCCGCGGCGGCGCTGGGTCTCGGGCAGCCCACGGTCAGCCAGCACATCCGCAAACTCGAGCAGACAGTGGGCCGGCCGCTGCTGGTCCGGGACACCCGCCGCGTGACCTTGACCGTCGACGGGGAGGCGATGGTCGGCTTCGCCCGCTCCATCCTCGCCGCAAACGCCCAGGCGACGGACTACTTCACTGGCGCCGGGGTGCGGGGCCGGTTGCGATTCGGAGTGACCGACGATCTCGCCTTGACCCAGGTGCCACGGATCCTGCGGGACTTCCGGCACCTCAACCCCGGTGTCACTCTCGACCTCACCGTGTCCCAAAGTGTGCAGCTGCAACGCCGGGTGGAATCCGGCCACGTCGACGTCGCCTTCCTCAAAACCGCCGCCGGAGACGGGCGCGGTCGGCTGGTGCGCCGGGACCGGCTGGTCTGGGCGGCCGCCGATGGCACCGGCCTACGATGGGACGAACAACGACCAGTACCACTGATCGTCTACCAGGCCCCCAGCCCAAGCCGCGCACTGGCCGTGCAAGCGTTGGAACAGGCTGGCATTAAACACCGCGTGGCCTGCACCGCGCGCGGAATCAACGCCGTACTCGCCGCCACCCGCGCCGGCCTCGGCGTCGCGATCTTCCCCCGCAGCCTGCTGCCCGCCGACCTAGCCGAGCTACCCCACAGCACCGGACTCCCCGAACTCGGCGAACTCGACCTGGTCCTCCTGACCAATCCCCACGCCCCCGCCGAACCCGTAGAGGCACTCACCACAGCGATCCTGGCCCACAGCAACCCCATTCGCCCCATCCAGGACACCCGCCACTGGCCGACCACCCCCACAGGACCAGGCATCCCCGGAACGCGTCCATAAATGGAGAGCTGAGGCCGTGCCTTTCAACCAGTGGCCAAGCGGGCGACCGCGCCGCCATAAGCACGGTGCAGCGGTAGCTCTCCCGCCAACACCCGTGAGCGTTTTTGGGCGCTATGGCACCCAAAAACACTCACGGGTGTTCTTCGCTTACGCGGATTGCCCTGGTGAGACTGGTCCTCGTCTCATGCCCGCAGGAATTTGGACTTACTCGTCTAGTATCCAGCGCACGATTTGTGTTCGGGACGTGAAATTGAGTTTCACGAGTATGTGTTCGACGTGGGCTTCAGCGGTACGCGGCGCGACGACCAGTCGTGCAGCGATGTCCTTGTTGCTCAGGCCTTCGGCGATGAGTTCGGCGACTTGGACCTCGCGGCGGGTCAGCGGCGATGGCCTATCCGTACTCTCCTGCGACGGAGCGGCCGATAATACAGATTGTGATTTCGTAAGCGCGAGATCCAATGCTTGCTCGTAGGTGAGATGTTGACCTTCGCGGAAGGATTCGTTGAATCCCGGTTCGCCGAGCGACTTGCGGAGTTGGGCCTCGGCCAGATTGTGGGAAGAGATCAAAATACCCAAATCTGGGAGCGAAACCCCGGTGCGTCGCCAGAGGGTATGTGCGGCACCGAGCAGCTGGGCGGCCCGCGTGCCGGGTTCAGTCGCGGAGGTGACCCAGGCAAGTACTTCCATGACCCAGGGCGTCCCCCAGCGGTCCTTGAGGTTATGACAGTGCTGCATCGCTTCGCTGATCAAAGCCGTGGCGCGAGTGAGGTTGCCCAGGCGGAACTGGGCGACACACGCCGTCCACAACGCAAATTCCAGGAAGAATTCGGCCCCTGAATCGCGGGTCATGACGAGAAGTTCCTCGCTGAGGGGTTCGGCGGAGGCGTCGTCGGTCAGGGCGGCGCCCATGGCCCAGTTGAGCAATGCGAGCCAGGCTTGAACGGTGTCATGGTGGGCGCGGTGTCCTTCGGTGGCTTGCCGCAGCAACGGAGCCGCCTGGGCGAAGTCTCCCTTCTGCCACAGCGCGATCATTCCGGACAGGTATACCGCGCCCGTGAGAATGGAATCATCGTCCAACTGTTCCGCCATGTTGTGGTAGTCCCGTAGCAACCGTGGCGCGTCGGGGTCTCCTTGCAGACATGCCAGGTGGGTGGCGGCCCACATCGCCCAGGCTCGGGTCAAATCAGGTTGTTGAACACGCTCCAACGCCCGCTCGATCCAATAGCGGCCCTCGCCCGGCAGCCCGATGACGAACCAGAAAAAAAGCGTTTGCTTGAGGATACGCAACGCCGCCGTGACCTCATGAGGTTCGGCCACGCAGAATTCCAGCGCTGCGCGCAAGTTGGCTTGCTCGGTGACCAGCTGAATGAGCCAACGCCCTTGGCGCGGGCCGAACAACTCGGCGTCGGCCTGGGCCGCCAGTCCTTGGACCCAGTCGCGGTGCCGGCGACGCAGCATCGTTTCCTGGCCGCTCTCGGCCAGTCGTTGCATGCCGTACTCGCGAATGGTGTCGAGCATCCGGTACCTGGTCTGCGAACCGTGTTCTTCACGGAAAAGGATCGACTTGTCGAGAAGCGCGTTGATCAGCTTGAGCACCTCATATCGGTCGGCCCCCTCTTCGTGGCAGACCGCCTCGGCGCCGCCCAGGTCGCATCCCCCGGCGAAGACCGACAAGCGCGCCCACAATGCCTGCTCCCGCGGTGAGCACAGGTCGAAGCTCCAGTCGATGGCGGCCCTCAGCGTCTGCTGCCGAGCGGGGAAACCCTGGCGCCAACTCGTCACCAGACCGAAACGGTCTTCCAGCCGTGACGCCAACTGCCGTACGGTTAACCCCTGTAGCTGCGTCGCCGCCAACTCGATAGCCAACGGAATTCCATCCAGCCGGCGACATATCTCGACGACCGCAGCGTTGTTGTCGGCACTGATCGCAAAATCTGGTGCCGTAACTGCTGCACGATCCGCGAACAGCCGCACAGCCTCACAGTCTGCGATCTCCTGCTCTGACGTGACCGCGGGGTCTGGTACCGACAACGGCGGGACGACAACCACGTGTTCACCGGCAACGTCGAGTACGCCACGGCACGTTACCAGGATCTTCACGCCTGAGGCTCTGCGCAACACCGCGCTGACCAGGTTCGCGCACGGCGACAGGAGATGCTCACAGGTGTCCAGGATCAGCAGCAACTGCTTGTCGGCCAGGTAGTCCACCAGTGATTCCAGCGGCGGCCGACTTGACCGTTCGGTCAATCCGACCGCGCTGGCCACCGTCGAGGCAAGCAGTTCCCCGTCCGCGAGACCGGACAGCTCCACGAACCACAACCCGTCGGGAAATGCCCGGCGGCGCTCGTGCGCAATGCGCAACGCCAACCGCGTTTTCCCTACTCCACCCGCACCCGTCAACGTCACCAACCGCGCACCAGCGAGTGCCCGCTTTACTACGGCGAGTTCCCGGCGACGGCCGACGAAACTCGTCAACTCGGCTGGAATTACACCGACTAGCATCACGCACCCCCTCGCCATGAACGCTAGCACCACCGGGAAACGTCGGCGCTGCACCACTTCCACTCAAAGATCCGGAATCCCGATTTCCAGATTAGCATTGTTTGCATTCACTGCCTTGCGGCGCGTGTCAGTTGGCGATTGTGGCGTGACATCTGGTGATGGTGTTAGGACGTGTTTTATAAGCGGCGGCAGCCGCTTGCAGTGTGGGACTCAACTGGCACCGCCGCGGGTTCTCAGGGGCTGTGCCCGCCGAAGGGCTCTCGGCGAGGCCAGTCCCCGACTCGGTGAATTGGGCATTCATGATGTCGGGGATCCCGCAGTGAGAAGGCCACAGCAACTCCCGCAGGGGGCCGCTACCAGCACCCTTACGCAAACCACTTTCGAAACAGACCTTAGGCCGGTGTCGGGTTGGCCGGAGTTGACCCTCCCACGAGTCCGGTGGGCCGCGCCTGAGGCAACGGTCGTCGAACGAGCTTACATCGGGCTGGCCCCGGAGCGGTTCTGGAGGACTTTCTTCCGCACCACGTAGCCGGCGAGCACGACGGCCACGCTGGCCAGACTGGTGAAGAACTGCCCGGACAGCCCGGGCTGAGCAGCCATCATGCCGAGTACCACCACAATGGACAAGATGACCGCGATGGTCAGCCACGGAAAGAGCCACATCTTCAGGGGCAGCTCCCGCCCTTCGCGCTGCATCCGGCGCCGTAGCCGGAGCTGGGCGAAGCCGACAAGCAGGTAGATCAGCAGCATGATGGCGCCCGACGCGTTCACGAGGAAGGCGAACAGACCGTCCGGGGAGAAAACCGCCGCCCCGACGGCGACGTAGCCGACCGCACCGCCCGCGAGCACCGCCCTCGTTGGAACGCGGGTGTGGCTCAGCCGGGAGAATGACCTCGGGGCGTCTCCGTGCGTCGACAAGCTGAACAGCACTCGCGAGGAGACGTAGACCGCCGAATTCATGCAGCTGAGCACGGCCACCACGACGATGATGTTCATCATCTCGCCCGAAGCGGGGATGTGCATGCGGTCCAGCACCGCGACGAACGGCGACGTGCCGGGGACGATTTCGCGCCACGGCACCACGCACACGATCAGGAACACTGAACCGACGTAGAAGGTGAGCACGCGCGCGATCACCGAGCGCGTCATCTTCGCCACGCTCCGGGCCGGCTCGCTTGACTCCGCCGCGGCGATCGTGGCGATCTCGGCTCCGCAGATGGCGAAGATGACCGTCGGGATCCCCGCCAGAACGGCGGTCAGTCCGTTCGGTATGAACCCGCCGTCGTTGACGAGGTTGACCGTTGTCGGGCCGGTACCGGAAGTCCACCCTAACGCGTAGGACGCGGCCACCGCCATGAAGACGATGATCGCACCGACCTTGATCGACGCGAACCAGAACTCCGTCTCCCCGTATGACTTGACCGCGATCAGGTTGACCGCCGTCATGATGATCACGAGCGCGAGCGCGAGCGCCCACATGGGCACGGGAATCCAGCGTTGCAGCAGTTCGGCGCCTGCCACGGCCTCGACGGCGACGACTATGACGAAGAAGTACCAGTACAACCAGCCCGCCGTGAACCCGCTCAGGTTGCCGAGGCTGGTGCGCACGTACTCGGTAAAGGTGCCGACGTCGGGCAGTGCAATTGCCATCTCTCCGATCATGCGCATGACGAGCAGGACGATGAGACCGGCGAGCGCGTAGGTGACGGTCGCGGCAGGCCCGATGTTGGCGATGGCCGCGCTGCTTCCGACGAACAGTCCGGCTCCGATGATCCCGCCAAGGGAGATCATGGTGACGTGCCGCTGCCGCAAGGCGTTGCCGAGGCGAGGTTTCTCCGGTGTTTCTGCTTTGTGCTGCGCGGTGTTCTCGAGCATCATGCCCTCCAGGATTCCCGACCGGTCCAATGGAATCGCGTCATCCGCTCATCGTTCACGTTCCCCGCAAGGTAGTCACTGGACATCGTGTCCGGCTTCGGCGGAACAGAACTCCGTCATGTCGGTCTCGCCGTCGTCCGTCCACACCATCAGCGACAGCAGCAGTTCTGCTCTGACATGCGCGGAATCGATGTCTATGCCGAGGAGATCACGGATCTGTTCCATTCGACCCCGAAGGGTGTGCCGGTGTACACCGAGCACAGTGGACGCCACATTCCATTGCCCGCTTTGTTCCAGGTACGCGCGCAGGGAGGTCACGAGAGCGGTGCCGTTCTCGCGGTCGAAGGCGGACAAACGGCCGAGCCGCTCGTGCGCCAGCTCTGCGAGGGCCTCCCGGGTCCGTGAGTCGAACACCAAGGCGTGCCCGGCCAGTTCGCCGAAACACACCAGTGGTGCGCGTCGTGCTCGTGCGGTACGGGCCGCGGTGAGAGCCTGGTGCAAGGCACCCGGCACGTGTTCAGGCGTCACCGGCTCGGATAATCCGCCGTACGCGGAACGAGACGTCCGCACCAACGCGGCAGTCAGAGTCCTCGCCAGGTCGAGCCCGCTCCCGGGCAGCAGAACCACCAGATGCTCGTCCCGCTCCACCGCGACGGTCGGCAGCTCCTCGCCGTCAAGCAGGTCGTCTGCCTCGTCGAGCATCAACCCCGGATCGGCTCCGCCGCAAGCCAGGACTCTCAGCTCTGTCCCGGTGAGGCCGACGTCGCGCAGGTGTTCCTCAAACCGCCATGGCGACACCGACCGCCCGAGGCCGAGGCCGAAGATGGTCCTGTTCAACCGGTTCTGCGCCGCCCGCAACCCCCGCGGCTTGACGCGATCCAGGACGATCAGGGAGACAGCCTGCGAGATCAGCGTGTGATCGGCCGGTCTCAAGCTTGACGGCCGGGCCAGCACGAGCCACCCGTGCCGCCTTCCGCCGACCCACACCGGTTGGGCGATGGTGGTCCCGTTCTTGTCCATGGCGGTGAACGTCATGGTCGAGTCCAGGTCCCCTTCCGGCAAAGAGAACGACAGCTCCTCGGCGTCCGCTGGTGAGGCCGCGAGTACCGAGCCGTCGCTGCTTCGCAGGAGTACCTGTGCCTCAAGGGCTATCGCGAGCTCGTGCACCACGGACTCCGGCCCTTGCCGCACCGCGGCACGGGTCATGCTCGACTGCACACGGGAGTTCCGGAGGAGGTCGCCGTGGCGCTCTTCCGCATACCGGTCGACCACCACTCTGATGACGTCGCGGAAAGGCGTGGACAGCGGCACCTCAACCAGCGGAAGGCGGAGCTCCTCCGCGGCACCGACGACCGCGTCGGGAATGTCCTGATAGGACAGTCCGACCCCGAAGCCAAGCGCCGCGCTGCCAGCCTCGGCGAGCCCGCGAACGTAGTTCCGTTGCGCGGACTGCTGGGCAGGCAGGCCGAGTCCCGTGGTCAGGACGAGCTCACCACCGGCCAGCCACGGCGAGGGGTCGGCGAGGTCGATGGCGTGGACCCAGGAGAAAGCTCGGTCCAGCTGGTCGGCGCCCGCACGAACCCGGAGGCCGAGTTCCGGGCGCCCGACCAGCCACCGCAGCGGCACCTGCATGCAGTCACCTCCGGGGTCCGGGCCGCCGTCAGCGCGCGGCCAGCCGCCACGACTCGCCGACGAGCTGCAGCGTGATGTGCCCGTCTGCCGTCACTCCCTCGATGACCTGCTCGTCCAGCATCGCGTGCATGGCGAGGCCGTCGGAGAGCGCGACGAGCTCAGCGGCGAGCTTCGTCGTGTCGGCGTCCGCGGGCACCTGGCCCGCCTCTTGGCATTCGGCCACCACCCGGCGCACGACTCGCCGCCAGCTGGCCAGGTAGTCGACGATCTCTTCGCGCGCCGCGGGGTTCGCGGCCGCCTCTGCATAGAAGACGAGGAAGATCCGTGTCATCGCGATCCTCCGGTCGTCGAGCGGGAGCACGCTCTCGATCAGCTGACCGAGCCGTTCCAGGGGTGTGAGCGAGGCGTCGTGCCGCAGCTGTTTGAACATGCGCCCCTGCGTCTCGGCCGCCCGACGCAGCGCGCCGACCAGGAGGTCGTGATGGGAGCTGAAGTAGTGGTTGACGACGCCGGTGGACCACCCGGCCGCCTCGGCCACCGCGCGCAGCGTCAACGCCTTGATGCCGTCCTTGGCGATGATGTCCAGGGCGGCGTCGGCCAGCTCCGCTCGGCGCTGGTCATGATCGACGATCTTGGGCACGCATCCCCCTCCGGTGGCTTTTAAGTCGATCGCAACATATACGACCTCGCGAAGAGGTGGGTTGTGGCCGGGTATTCCAGGTATTGACACAAAAGCGAGTCTCATGCGAGGTTAATTTATATCGCTTGACCAATATAAACAAGAGAGGTGACCGTGTCCATCCGTGCGCTCGGCGTTCATCGCACCCGGGTACCGCTCCGCTGGCGAGACCTTGATCATCAGGGGCACGTCTACCACGGCACCGTGCTGACTCTGCTGGACGAGGCGCGCACCCGGTGGCTGCGTACCGCGATCGGGGTCGAGCATCCCGACGCCTACGTCGTCGCGCGGATCGAGATCGATTACCAGCAGGAGATCCTGATGGACCACGACGTCGCCGAGATCTCGATCGGCATCAGCCGCCTCGGCCACAGCAGCATCCGCACCGCCGAGTCACTGACCCTGCCGGGCGGCGAGCAGGCCGCCCGAGCGGAGGTGGTCGTGGTGATGTGGGACCAGAAGGCGCATTGCTCTCGAGCCCTCACCGCCGACGAGCGCGCCAGGGCCGAGGCGGTGGCCCGTGCGTGAAGCGATGATCGTCGCGGCCGCGAGGACTCCGATCGGCCGTATGACCAAGGGCTCCTTGGCACGGGAGCGCCCCGACGACCTCGTCGCGCAGGTCATCCAACACGTGCTCCGCGCGGTTCCACAGCTCGACCCCTCCGACGTCGACGACCTTCTGCTCGGCTGCGGGTCGCCCGGCGGGGAACAGGGCTTCAACATGGCCAGGGTCGTGGCGGTCCTGCTCGGCCTGGACGAGGTGCCCGGGTGCACGGTCACCCGGTACTGCGCGTCGAGCGTGCAGACGACCCGCATGGCGATGCATGCCATCCGGGCGGGCGAGGGCGACGTCTTCCTCTCCGCCGGAGTCGAGAGCTGCAGCTCGTACGCCAAGGGCGAGGCCGACTCGCTCCCGGGGACCATGAACCCGTTGTTCGACGAGGCGCGCGAGCGCTCAGCGGCCGCCGCCGAGGCCACCCCCGAAGGCTGGGAGGATCCCCGCGCTCACGGCTTGCTTCCCGACGTGTACATCGACATGGGCCAGACCGCGGAGAACGTCGCCGCACTGCACGACGTCACGCGCGCCGATATGGACGCCTATGCCCTGTTGTCCCAGCAGCGCACGGCGGCCGCGGTGAACAGTGGCTTCTGGGCCAAGGATCTCGTCCCGTACTGCCGCGCCGACGGCACCGTCGTGGACCGGGACGACTGCCCGCGCCCGGGCACCACACTCGACGCGCTTGCCGGTCTGCGTCCGGTGTTCCGTCCCGGTGGACGGTCGACTGCGGGCAACAGCTGCCCGCTCAACGACGGCGCGGCGGCGCTTCTCGTGATGAGCGACAGCAAGGCGCGCGACCTGGGAGTGACACCGCTGGCGAGGATCGTCGCCACCGCCGTGTCAGCCCTGTCGCCCGAGATCATGGGGCTCGGTCCCGTCGAAGCCACCCACCGGGTCCTGGACACCGCGGGGATGTCGCTCGGCGACATCGACCTGTTCGAGCTCAACGAGGCCTTCGCGGCGCAGGTACTGCCCTGCCAGGACCAGCTCGGCATTCCCATCGACCGGCTCAATGTCCACGGTGGAGCCATCGCGATCGGGCATCCGTTCGGCGCCACCGGCGCCCGCACCTCGTCCACAATGATCAACGCCCTGTCCGCGCGCGACAAGGAAATCGGCCTGCAGACCATGTGTGTGGGTGGCGGCCAGGGCATGGCCATGATTCTGGAAAGGCTGTCATGACCACGAAGGCGCACGAAGCGGAGCCGCGCTACTTCTCCTCGCTGCGGCTCGGCGAGAAGCACGTGTCGGCGGGCAGGACCGTGACCGAGGCCGACATCGTCCTCTTCGCGGGGCTGTCCGGTGACTTCAACTCGCTGCACACCGACGATGAATGGGTCAGGACGAACACCGGGTACCGGGGCCGGATCGCGCACGGCCTGCTCGTGCTCGCGATGTCGAGCGGGTTGCGCACGCCCGGACTCGACCAGCTACACGTCCTCGGTTTCCTCAACACGGAGCGCGCGATGGTCGCACCGACCTACCCGGGCGACACCCTGTACGTCACGCAGATGATCACCGCGCTGCGGCCGAGCCGCTCCAGGCCAGGGGCGGGCATCGTCACGATCGAGGTCGAGACAGCCACCCAGGACGGCAATGTCGTCCAGCGCGGCACGGATGTCCTTCTGGTCGGAGGCAAGGATGAAAGCTGAGCAAACACACGTGCATGCGGACCGCAGATATCTCGTCACGGGTGGCGGTTCCGGCATCGGTCGCGCGACCGTGCTGACCCTCGCCGCGCGCGGCGCCAGGGTGGCGGTGGCCGACATCGACACCGACGCGGCGCACCAGGTCGCGAAGGAGGCCGGGACAAACGCGCTGCCGGTCGCCCTGGACGTCGGCGACCGGGCCTCGTGGACATCCGCCGCGGCCACCGTCGAGGATCAGCTGGGCGGACTCGACGGCCTGGTGAACAACGCGGGCATCACACGTGACCGCTCGATGGCCCGGATGTCCGACGAGGAATGGGGCCAGGTGCTCGACGTCCACCTGCGCGGCGCCTGGCTGGGCTGCCAGGTCATGGCTCCGCTCGTCACCGCGGCGGACGGCGGCGCGATCGTCAACCTGTCCTCCTCCGGCCGGTACGGCACCTTCGGCCAGACCAACTACTCGGCCGCGAAAGCCGGAGTCGTCGGCCTCACCAGGACGGTCGCGGTCGAGCTCGCCTCACGCGGGGTCCGGTGCAACGCGGTCGCCCCCGGCGCCGTGGACACACCGATGATCGGCACGGTGCCGGACTCGGTCCGGCAAAAGTGGCTGGACACCATCACCCTCGGCAGGCTCGCGGCGCCAGGCGAGATCGCGAACGTCATCGCGTTCCTCCTCTCCCCCGAGGCGTCCTACATCACAGCGCAAGTGATCGACGTGACCGGGGGCGAGCTACACCTATGAGGGCACAGCTGCTCGACGGCGTGGAACTCGGCCGCATCAGCCCGGTCGCCGACCTCATCGAAGCCGAGGCCACCCGGCCCGAGGCCACTCTGCTGCACTGGCCGGGAAGTTCCTGGACGGTACGGGAGTTCGCCAGCGCGGCACGCCGTTGCGCCGCTGAGCTGCGCGGCCGTGGCATCCAGACCGGTGATCGGGTCGCGGTCCTCAGCGGAAACTCGGCATGGCGGCTCGCGTGGCAGTTCGGCATCTGGTGGATCGGCGCCGTCGAGGTCTCGGTCAACTCCGAGCTCAAGGGCGACTTGCTGGACTTCGTGCTGGCCGACTGCGACCCCGCGCTGCTCGTGGCCGAGCGTGAGTTCACTGGCTGCCTGCACACCGCGCTCACGGTGCCGCGACGACTTCTCGACGACGCCCCACCACCGGAGATCGACGCCGCGACCGCACGCGAGCTCGACGCCGTCCAGACGGAGCTGGCACCGTCCACTCTGGCCACGATTCTCTACACCTCGGGCACCACAGGATCGTCGAAGGGAGTGATGCTGCCGCGCGGCTACTTCTCCAACCATGGCGCCGTCATCGCGCGGGTGCTCGACCTCGACGAGCGCGACACTGGCTACTTCGTTCTGCCGTTCTTCCACGTCGACTTCCACGTCGTCCTCCCGGCCGTGATCCAGTCAGGTTCCTCAGTCGCGTTCGACCGCCGCTTCAGCGCGCGACGATTCTGGCAACATGTCAGGGAGTTCGGTTGCACCTGGGCGTTCGCCATCGGGGCCGTGCTCTCGATCATCCGGAAGCTCGGCGCAGAGCCCGCGGCCGGAACCACGCTGCGGCGCGTCCTCGGCGCACCGATCCCAGACGAGGCGTACACGTTCTTCGAGGAGCGGCTCGGCATCGACATCCTGAGCATGTTCGGCCAGACCGAAGCCGACGGCCCTACCTTCGAGACGACCGGCCGGCGCCGCCGCGGCAGCGCCGGAACACCCTGCTCTCATTTCGACGTCGAGATCCACGACGACCGTGGACATCCGGTGGCCGCGGGCACGGTCGGCGAGATCGTCTACCGGCCGCACAGTCCCGACTTGATGATGCTCGGCTACTGGCGCCGGGACGACGCGACGGTCGCCGCCTGGCGGAACCTCTGGTTCCACTCCGGCGACCTCGGCCGGATGGACGATGACGGCTTCCTCTACTTCGTCGGCAGGATGACCGACAGCATGCGTCGCCGAGGCGAGAACATCTCGGCCTACGAGCTGGAGATGTCTTTGCGCAAGGCCCCCGGTGTCCAGGAGTGCGCCTCGATCGGCGTGGTCGACGAGGTCGGCGGCGAGGACGAGATCAAGGTCTTCGTCGTCCCTGTCGACGAAAACGGTTTCGATGTCGACGCGTTCTTCGACTACTGCGACCGGCAGCTGCCCCGCTACGCCGTCCCCCGCTACGTCGAGATCACCTCAGCCGAGACGCTCGTGCGCAGCGTCGGCACCGGCGTGATCCAGAAGCGCTGGCTCTCCCGCGCCACGAGCGGAGCCGGGGTGCATGACCGCGAAAACCTAAGGGAGGCACACCGATGAGCTTCACCTGGAAAGACGCGCTGGCCGAGCTGGACCGCAGGAGAGCGCTCGCGCGCGAGCTCGGCGGCGAGCGTCGCGTCAACCGCGCCCATGACCAGGGCCGGTACACGATCCGCGAGCGGATCGACCGGGCGGCGAGCGCGTTCTACGAGGTCGGCGAGTTCGCCGCCTACGAGGACGTCGATGCCACGGGAAGGCTGCGCGGCATGATGCCGGCGAGCTACGTCTGCGGGCTCGGCGAGTTCGCGGGTCGCGCGGTCGCGGTCGGCGGCGAGGACTTCACCGTGCGGGGCGGAGCGCCACAGACCTATCTGGATCGGATGAAGGGCGGCCTCGGCGGCTTCGTGGAAGACCTCGCGCACGAGTACCGGATCCCGCTCGTGCTGTTCATGGAGGGCATCGGCGGCGACGTGGCCGCGCAGGCGGAGAAGGGCCACTCCTACCTCGTGAGCTCACTGAGCTGGCAGCGCTCCTACGAGCTGCTCGCCGAGGTCCCGGTGCTGACCATGGTCAGCGGCGCGGCGGTGGGCGGCACCGCGGGACGGACCGTGCTGAGCCACTTCTCGGTCATGACCAAGGATTCCGTTCTCTTCGCCGGGGGCCCACCACTGGTGAAGCGCGCTCTGGGAGTGGACGTCGACAAGTACGAGCTGGGCGGCGCGCGGGTGCACACCGCGGAGTCCGGGTGCATCGACAACCTCGCCGAGGACGAGGACGACGCGATCCGGCAGCTGCAGACCGTGCTCGGCTATCTTCCGCAGAACGTCTGGGAGATGCCCCCGCGAGGCGATCGCAGCGACCCGACCGACCGCCGGGTCGACGAGATACTTGACATCATCCCGGAGAACCGCCGCCGTCCCTACAAGGCGTCCAAGGTCGTCAGCGCCGTCGTCGACCGCGGCTCGTTCTTCGAGGTCGGCGCGCGCTGGGGCCGCGCGGTGACCACCGGGTTCGCCCGCATGGACGGCATCCCCGTCGGGATCGTGGCGAGCAACCCGCAACATCTCGGCGGCGCGCTCGACGCGGCCGCGGCGGAGAAACAGGTGCGCTTCGTCGACACCTGCAGCACCTTCCACCTGCCCATCGTCTACTTCGTCGACGTGCCGGGCTTCATGGTCGGGCCCAACGCCGAGCGCGGCAACGTCGTGCGCTGGGGCATGCGGGCGATCCAGTCGATCACCCAGGCCGAGGTGCCGGTCGTGACCATCCAGGTCCGCAAGGCCTACGGCATGGCGGTGTCAGCGACGTCGAGCCCGGACAGCCTCAGCCTGCGCCTCGCCTGGCCCACCGCCGAATGGGGCGACCTGCCGGTCGAGGGCGGCGTCGAGGCGGGCTTCAAGCACGAGATCGAGAACGCCGATAACCCCGAGGAGTACCGGCGGCTTGCGGAGGAACGGATGCTCGCGCTCGCGGACCCATGGAAGACCGCCGAGGCTTTCGGGGTGGAGAACATGATCGACCCCAGGGACACCAGGGAGATCGTGTGCGCCTTCCTGGAGGCTTCGCTGCACCGGGTGCGCACCTCCCTCGGCCCGCAACGCAGGCAGTGGAGCCTGCGGCCCTGAACCACAAGACAGACCTCACGAAGGGAACCCTCATGGCAACAGTGGAGTCCGAGACGACCGCGGTGGTGTGGAAGGTCCTCGTCGGAGTCGGCGACACCGTCGAGGAAGGCGACGCCGTCGTCATCCTCGAGTCGATGAAGATGGAGATCCCGGTGGAAACCGGAGAAGCGGGCACGGTCACCGCGGTGCACGTCAAGGAAGGCGACGCCGTGGACGACGGCCACGTGTTGGTCGATGTGAGCTGAGGTCGCCATGTTCACTCGAGTTCTTGTGGCCAACCGCGGCGAGATCGCGGTGCGCATCCTGCGAACCCTTCGGAAGATGGGCATCGAGTCCGTCACGGTCCACTCCGATGCGGAGGCCGACGCGGTGCACGTCCGCGCTGCCGACCAGGCGGTCTGTATAGGCCCCGGACCGGTTTCGGAGAGCTACCTGCGGATCGACCGCGTCCTTGACGCCGCGCGAAGGACGGGCGCACAGGCCGTCCACCCGGGATACGGGCTTCTCGCGGAGAACCCGGAGTTCGCCGAGGCCTGCGAACGGGCCGGGCTCATTTTCATCGGGCCGACGCCCGAGGCGATCCGGGTGATGGGCTCGAAGATCGAGGCGCGAAGGGCGATGTCGGAGGCCGGTGTCCCCGTGGTGCCAGGCTCTCTCGAACCCGTCTCCGGCGACGACCACGCGCTGGCACTGGCCGAGTCGATCGGTTACCCCATCGCGGCGAAGGCGTCTGGGGCGGGCGGCGGCAAGGGGTTCCGGGTCGCCCGCGAGCCCGGCGAGCTTCCCGGCGCCGTCGAGAGCGCGCGCAGCGAAGGGGAACGGTTCTTCGCCGATCCCACCGTGTACCTCGAGCGCTACCTCGACGACCCCAGGCACGTCGAGGTCCAGCTGCTCGGCGACACCCACGGCAATGTCGTTCACCTGTTCGAGCGCGACTGCACGATCCAGCGGCGGCACCAGAAGCTGGTCGAGGAGGCACCTGCGCCGCGGTTGCCGGAGCCGCTGCGTACCCGCATCGGCGAGCTGGCGATCACGGCGGCCAAGGCCATCGGCTACCACTCTGCGGGCACCGTGGAAGGCCTGCTCGCCGGTGACGAGTTCTTCTTCCTGGAGATGAACACCCGCATCCAGGTCGAGCACTGCGTCACCGAGATGGTCACCGGCATCGACCTGGTCGAGCAGCAGGTGCGCGTCGCCGCGGGCGAACGGCTGTCATTCGGACAGGCCGATCTGCGCCTCGATGGGCACGCGATCGAGTGCCGGATCAACGCCGAGAACGCCGCAAAGCACTTCCTGCCCGCACCCGGGACCATCAGCGGATACCAGGAGCCACGCGGAGCGTACGTGCGCGTCGACTCCGGCGTCGTCGAAGGCTCCGCCGTGCTTCCCTTCTACGACCCCATGATCGCGAAACTGATCGTGTGGGGAGAGGACAGGGCCACCGCTACCGACCGCATGCTCCGCGCCCTCGACGAGTTCCGGATCGACGGCGTCACCACGCTTCTGCCGTTCCACCGCGCGCTGCTCGCCAGCGACCAGTGGCGACGCGCGGAAAGCTGCCGCGACCTGCTCGAGGACAGCGCCTGGCTGAAGCAGACTGCACGGCATGAGTGACGGCACACGCGGCGCGACCGAATTCGACCACACCTCGATCGCCGTGCACGACGCGCCAAGCTGGCTGCGCCGGCTCCGGGGCACCCTCGGTGCGACGCCGCTCGTCGGGCAGGTGCTCCCGGAGTTCCGCTACGTCGTCTGCCAGCTCGGCGACGAGCACTCCGGCGGCCGCCTCGAGCTCATGGACGCCCAGCCCGACGAGACGGACGGGTTCCTCACCCGCTTCCTCCGCCGGCACGGCGAGACAGCACACCACCTGACCTTCCTCGTGCCCGACCTCGCCCGCACCATCGAACAGGTGCGCGAGCTCGGCCTCCGGGTGGTGAAGACCGACCTCACGCACACCCCGTGGCGGGAGACCTTCCTGCCTCCCGACGATGTCCACGGCGTGACGATCCAGCTCGCCGACAGCGACGTCGGCTACCCACCCCTACGCGAGCTGCTCGGCACCCGGACGCGAGATCCCGCTCGAGTACCAGGGAACCGCGAAGGCCGGGAGCCCGGCTGGTGGGAGTTTGCCTGGGACGTGCCCGCCGGTCCACTGGCGCGCCTGCGGTCCACGACGCTGCGCTCCACCGACCCAGCCTTCTCCCACCGGCTGTTCGCCGATGTCCTCGACGCGGAGACACACCCTCGCCACGACGGCGTCGAGTACCGCTGGCCGGGAGGCAGCCTCGTGGTCCGGCCGGACACCGTGGCCGGAATCAGCCACCTCACGGTCACCGGTGGCCCGGCATCCCGCTACCGCATCGGCGCGACGATACTCGTGCAGGAGCACACATGACCGACGCCCGTCCCGTCCACATCAGTACGCCTGCTGAGGGCGTCTTGCTCGTCGCTATCGACCGGCCGCACGCCCGCAACGCGATCAACGACGAGGTCGCGCGCCTCGTCGCCGAAGCCATGGACCGGCTCGACACCGACGACACACTGCGGGCGGGCATCCTCACCGGCAACGGACCCGGTTTCAGCGCGGGACTCGACCTGAAAGCCTTCCTCGACGGGGAGACCGGCGAGCATCCCGAACGCGGATTCGCCGGCCTGGTCCGCCGCCCACCGCGCAAGCCCCTGATCGCGGCCGTCGAAGGGTTCGCCCTCGCCGGCGGGCTGGAGATCGCGCTCGCGTGCGACCTGATCGTCGCGGCCCGCGACACGCGCCTGGGCATCCCGGAGGTCAGGCGCGGGCTCGTCGCCGACGGCGGCGCGCTCCTGCGCCTGCCGCAGCGACTCCCCCGCAACATCGCCGCGCAACTGGCCCTCACCGGCGACGAGATACCGGTCCCCCGCCTGCACGAGCTCGGGCTCATCAACCTCGTCACCGAACCGGGAGAAAGCCTCGCCGCCGCTGAGGACCTAGCCACGGCCATCGCGGCCAACGCCCCGCTCGGTGTGGTCGCGAGCAAGTACGTGCTCGACCACGCCGGCAGCTGGCCGGCCGGCGAGATCTGGCAACGTCAGGCGCGGGCCGTCGAGCACGTGTGGGCCTCGCGCGACGCGACCGAAGGCGCCCGCGCGTTCGCCGAGCGACGGCCGCCGCGCTTCACCGGCCGGTGAGCAAGACACGCAACTCGCCGCCCAGCGGCGCGCACAGGCTCGACACGGTGGCGATGTCCATCACGCGCCTGCCGGGTACGACGTGACGTGGTCGAGGAAGTCGGCGACGTGCCGGGTAAGGGCCACCCCGGCCAGCCTGCACACGGCGACGTCGCGGCGCGCCGCAGGGTCGGTCAACGGCACCCGCACGACGCCGTCGTTGCCCCTGGCGGTCGGCGGAGCGACGGCGACCCCGACACCGGCCGCCGCGAGCGACACCGCCATCTCCATGTTGTCGGTCTCGAAGATCACCTTGGGGTGCAGGCCCACGCTCTCGAACATCCGGTCCGCCACCGCGCGGGCGGCGTAGCCGGACTCGGAAAGGATCAGGTTCTCCCCCGCCAGCTCCCGGACGTCCAGCGACGCACGGCCGGCCAGCCGCGTGCCGGCCGCCACGACGACGTCGATCCGCTGCTCGAACAGGACGGTCGCCGCGATCTCGGGGCGCTCAGGAGGCGGGGCGATCATCGCGACGTCGATCTCACGCTCGACGAGCATGTCCGCGAGTCCGTCACTGCTGCCCTCGCGCAACGAGAACTCTACGTCGGGCCAGCGCGCGGCGAAGCTGCCGACCACGGCGGGCATGTAATCCGAGCCCAGCGACCGGAGCAGCCCGACCCGGACCAGCTTCGTGCCGGTCAGCCGCGCCTCGCGCAGCCCGATCCGCACCTGCCGCAGCGCGAGACGTGAGTGCTCGGCGAGCAGCCGGCCCGCAGGGGTCAGCTCGATGCTGCGTCCGCTGCGCAGGACCAGCGCCATTCCCAGCTCGTTCTCCAACCGCCGAATCCCCCGGCTCAGTGTGGACGGCGTCATCCGCAGTTCCGCGGCCGCGGCGGCGAAGCTTCCGTACTCGACGATGCTGGAGAGATACAGGAGGTTCGGGCATAGGGCCATCGACGCCCGGTATTGGTGCATATGTGCACCGTATCAGTGCAATATCCGCCATTGACGCACCAGAACGCCATTGCTTGACTTACCCCATTCATTTCCACGGGTGACCGAGCTCACTCGATCATCGCGCCGAGTACCCCGAATTTTGGAGAAAGAGTGACTGATGCGCACGCGCTCGACGGACTGCGGGTCCTTGAGGTCGGCAACTATCTCGCCGGGCCCTACTGCGGCACCTTGCTCGCCGACCTCGGCGCTCAGGTGACCAAGATCGAAGACCCTCATGGCGGCGACGTCGTCCGCACGTATGGCGCCGTCATCGACGGCACAGCGGACAGTTCCGCGTTCCTCACCCTGAACCGGAACAAGGGTTCGGTTGCGGTGAACCTCAAGTCCGAAGAGGGCAAGGCGATCTTCCGCGCACTCGCCGCAAGGGCCGACGTCGTCGTCGAGAACCTCCGCCCTGGCGCGATGCGGGGGCTGGGCCTGGACTACGCGAGCCTGACGGAGGAGAACCCCGGGCTGATCTACCTCGCCGCGTCGGGGTGGGGCCAGGACGGCCCGCTCGCGACGAACGCCGGGCTCGACATCATGGCGCAGGCTCGCTCCGGCGTGATGAGTGTGACGGGCTTTCCCGGCGGCGAGCCCGTTAAGGCGGGGGTGCCGCTGTGCGACATCGGCGCCGCGATGTACGGGGCCATCGCGGTGCTTGCGGCGCTGAACCACCGCAATCGGACTGGAGAGGGCCAGTTCATCGACGTCTCCCTGTACGAGACCGGGGTCGCTTTCGCCATCTGGGAGTTCGCCAAGCACAGCGCCACTGGCGAGATCCCCGCTCCGCAGGGCTCGGCGCACCAGACCGCTGCGCCATATCAGGCCATCCGCGCGTCCGACGGCTGGTTCACCGTCGGCGCGGCCACTCCGAAGACTTGGCTGGCGTTCTGCCACGGCGTGGGTCTGACCGAACTGATCGATGACGAGCGATTCGCGTCCAATGACGACCGTATGCGGAACCGGTGCGAGCTGATCGCCGCGATCGAGGAGCGGACCCGCACGCAGCCCCGCACACACTGGCTGAACCTCTTCGACGAGGTGGGTGTTCCCGCAGCCCCTATCCACGACTACGGACAGGTGTTCTCCGACGAGCACCTCATCGTCCGTGATTTCTTCTGGGAGTCGACGACACGCGACGGCACACCCGTACGGCAGATGGGCTCGCCGATGCGGCTGTCCAGGACGCCGACCGTCCGGCGCACCCCTGGCCCGGGGCTGGGTGACCTGACCGGCGCGGTCCTCAGTGGACTGGGCTACACCGGGGCCGAAATCGCCAGGCTCGACGCGGACGGGGTGGTGCGCGCAGCGCGGAACCCCGCTCCCATCGGAGGCGATGGCCATGACTGACTTCCACGGGGCTCCCCTGCTCGCCGAACAAGACGGCCCGGTCTACCGGATGACCTTCAACCGGCCGCACCGGCTGAACGCCGCGACCCCGGAGATGGAGGACCTGATCGTCGCGGGCTGCGAGTATGTCAACCGCACCCCTGAAATCCGGGTCGTCGTGTTCGACGGTGCCACCGGCAGGAAGCCGTCCTTCATGGCGGGCGGGGATATCGAAGGCTTCCGGGGCATGGAGTCTGCCGACGACGTCCGCGCGGTGGAGTCGCACGCCGAACGCACCCTCCGCGCGATCGAGAACCTGCGCGTCCCCGCGATCGCGGCCCTGGACGGGCCCGTGATCGGGCAGGGCGCACTCCTCGCGGCCTGCTGCGACATCCTCGTCGCCGGGCCGGGGGTGCGGTTCGGCTTCCCCATCGCCCGCACGGTCGGCAACTGCCTGTCGGTACGCAACCTGACGCGGCTGACCGAACTGGTCGGCGTGCCGCTCACCCGCAGGATGATCATGCGAGCGGCACTGCTCGATATCGGCGACCTGGTTCGCGCCGGTGCCGTGAGCGACACCGTGGACACCCACGACGAGCTGCGCGACCTCGCCATGCGCATCGCCCAGGAGATGGTTGGGCTCGCACCGCTGACGCTCTCGTTCACCAAGTCCTCGCTGTTGCGGGCACGTGAGCCCGGTTCCGGCAACGACGACCTCGTGGTGCGCAGCTACCTCTCCGACGACTCGCGGGAGGCCGTATCGGCCTTCCTGGGCAAAAGATCACCGTGCTGGCGCGGTCGCTGACCTGACGCACGGCAACGCGTTCCCGAAAGATGCACGACCCACATCTCATCCGTCACCCTACGCAGGGAGTCCTCGACATGACGGTCCAGTTCGTTGCCATCGGCATTCTGGTTCTCGTGTTCGTCCTCGGCGCTGTACGGGGCGTGCACATAGGCGCGCTGGCGCTCACCGCGGCGGTCGGAGTCGGCCTGACTCTCGGCCGGCAGCCGTTGGAAGAGGTACTTGGCGGCTTCCCCGTGAGCCTCATGGTGCTGCTACTGGGGATGACCTATCTCATCGCGATAGCGCGGGCCAACGGCACACTGGACTGGCTGGTCGACGGCGCGGTACGTCGCACCGGACGGAAGAAGTTCCTCCTGCCATGGCTGATGTTCGTGATCGCACTCGTCATCGCAGGACTTGGCAATCCCTTGGCGGCCCTCATCGTGATCCCGATCGCGATGCTGCTGGCGGAGAAGAACGGCCGGGACCCGATGGTGATGGGGCTCGGCGCGGTCAACGGCTCCATCGCGGGCGCCTTCGCGCCCACCAGCCTCTACGGTGTGCTCACCGTCAGCATCGGCGAACTCGGCGGCGTGGTGGTCAATCCCTATGCGCAGTTCGCGTTTGTCCTCGCCCTCGTTGTCGCGCTGCAGGTGGCGGCGCAGATACTGTTCCGGCGGCACCGGACCGGGGACGCCGGGGACAGCACAGTGGGCATCCCAGCCGTGCCCCTCGAGCCCATCGGCGGCGGTATGCCTAGCGGATCGAGTGGGGCCTCGGTGTCGACCGCCGAGCGGGTCGAGCGCACGATGTCCAGCCCGGCGAGGGCCACCCGCACCACGCTCGCTCAGCGCTTCACGCTGCTCTGCCTCGCATCTCTGGTTGTCATCGTGATCGCGGTTCCGGCTTTCGGAATCACCATCAACATCGGCACGGTGGCCCTGGCCTTGGGTGTCGTGCTCTCGCTCGCCTTCCCTCGCGACTCGGCCGCGGCGATCGCCGACATCGACTGGAGCACGATCCTGCTCGTCGGCGGCATCGTCACCTACGTCGCACTGCTGCAGCGCATGGGCGCGGTCGACGCGCTTGGCGACCTCGCCGCCGCGATCCCCTCGCCGCTCGTCGCGGTCCTCATGCTGTGCTTCGTTGGCGCGCTCGTGTCGGCATTCGCGTCCACAACCGCATTGCTGCCGATCATCATCCCGCTCTCGCTGCCGCTCATCGCCGAGGGCGGCATCTCCGCCGCAGGGTTGATCATCGCGCTATCTGTGTCCGCCACGATCGTCGACTCGACGCCGTTCTCCACCTCTGGAGCCGTCATGGTCGCCTGCACGCCCGAGGCGGACCGGCCGCGAGTCACCCGGGCACTCCTCCGCTGGGGACTGTCCATGACCGTCATCGGACCGCTGGTGACCTGCGCGGCGCTCGTGATCCCCAGCCTCCTATGATTTCGTCGATTTCGCGCGAAATTGACACGTGGCACGCGTGGCGAGCGGCGATTTCGCGCGAAATCGGCACTCCTGCACAGCGCGCCCAGCACACAAAAGTCCACTGTGGATCGTCTTGGCAGTCGTGAATCGCAGTCGTCCGATGTCACGAGTTGTGCCGGGATTTCGTCAGGATGTCGGCGATTTCAGCCGGCAGTGCGATCCGGCGCCGTACAGCGGAGTCCGACCACCGGCACCGTGCTGGTCCGGCGACGGCAGCCGCACATCTCAGAGAATCGCGGTCGGTGCCCGGTAGTCACCGTCCGCAAAGCGGCGCAGCCGGAAGGGGTGGACGTCGTGGTCGGGACGGGCGTTGTTCACCAGGGCAGCGACAACTTCACCGACGGCGGGTGCAAGACCGAATCCGTGACCACTGAACCCGGTCGCCACGACCAGGCCAGGGTGCTCAGCGGGGCGGTCCAGCACGGGCAGGCCGTCGGGCGTGGCATCGATGACACCGGCCCAGAAGCGTTCAGCACGCAGCTCGAGCTGGGACGGCAGGGCCGCCCGCAGACGTGTCAGGCTGCGCCTGGCGAGAGCAGGGGACGTGCAGGGCTCCGTGGACACCTCGACCCCGGTGAACCGGTGCCGAAGCTCGCGCAGCGCCTCGGCGTTCACGCGCAGCCGCATTCTGCGGTGGTTATGCAGGAAGGCGGTCATGAAGTGGGGAGCCTGCAGGAAAGTGTCCAGAGTCAGATCGACGTCTCCGCCGCCTCCGGTCGAGAAGATCATCCGACCGTCGGGGCGCTGCCGGAATGCCAGGCCCGGCGCCCACACGCTCGTGGTCGACACCGGCGGGACAGGCGCGGTTAGCCCGACCGTTCCCCGGACCCGATTCTGTGGCAGTCGGATCCCCGCCGTACGCAGCAGTCGGCGCGAGCCCGCGCCGGCGGCGCACACGACCGTTTCCGCCCTCAAAGGTCCGTGGTCGGTGTGGACTCCGATCACCCGGTCCCCCCGTCGTTCGAGCGCGAGGGCACGCCAGCCGGTGAGCACGACCGCGCCGGCCCGGGCCGCGGCCTCGCCGTAGGCCCGGGTGGCCGACACGGGGTCGGCGTGCCCGTCCGAACTGGTGTAGATCGCCGTGTCGTGCGGCAGACGCAGACCCGGCACGAGCTCCTGCACCTCGAACGGATCGACCAGTCGAGTGTCGAGACCGTGTTCCGCGCCGATCCCGGCCCAGGTCACGTACTTCTCGGCGGCGTCCGCACCGGCCAGAGCGAGATTGCCACCCTGAACCCACTCGATCTTCTCGTCCAGCTCGTCCTCGAGGCCGCTCCACCGCCGGTTCGCGGCCCGCATCATCGAAAGCTCCTGCGGGCTGCGACCTTGCTGCCGGACGAACCCCCACCCCCGGGTGGACTGGCCGGAACCGAGGACGTCTGCGTCCAGGAGCGCGACCGCGATTCCTTCCCGGCCGAGCTCGTACGCCGTCGCGAGTCCGATGATCCCGCCGCCCACTATGACGACGTCGGGACGGCGACCTTTCGTGGTCGGCATTAAGTTCCTCCCGCGTTATTTCGTTCTTCCGGTCAACGGCCGGATCTCTGCCATCGTGACGGCGCAATAACCAACTGACAATGCACAACATGTGTCATCTTGTGGCGATCTGTTGCGCGAGTTGCTTAGGCTTCGCTGATGGTTCCGACTCTTCGTGAGGTCCTCCAATTCGAGCCCTTTCGCCGGGCCTCGGCCCGCGTTGTCGCGGCTGACGACGCCCTCGATGTCGCGGTCCGCTGGGTCCACATCAGCGAGATGCCCGATTCTGGGCGCCTGTTCCAGGGCGGCGAGCTGCTGTTGACCCAGGGCCGCGGCATCGCATCCGAGGCATCGGCCCAGCGCGCCTGGATTCGCGAGTTGGCTCGGGCCGGCATCGCCGGTGTGGCGGTGGAGGTCGGCGTGGTCCTGCACCGGATTCCCGGCGCGATGTGCGATGAGGCGCGCCACCACGGGCTGCCGGTCATCGAGCTGCAGCACCCCGCCTATTTCATGGACATCACCGAGGCCGTCCACACGACGATCATCAACAGCCGGGTCGGCGCAATGCAGCGTGCCGAGTCCGCCGGACGCCGCATCGCGCGCTTGGCGCTCGATGGGGGAAGCCTCACCGAAACCATAGACGAACTGGCCCGTTCGCTGGATCACCCGGTGGTCGTTTCCGACGCCGCGGGCGAGGTCCTCGCGTACGCTCCACAGACCGCCGAGACCGACCGGCGGGTCGGGAACTGGGCGGCACACGCGCGTGTGGGACACACCCCCACCTCCGACGGCCTACCCAGCCGGACCACTGCGGGCGGTACGACGTGCGTCTGGGCCGCGATCCCGGTCCGCGGCGAGTGTTGGGGCAGCGTGCACGTGCTCGAGCCGGGAGACCCGACCGATGAGGCCGGGCGACTCATTCTGGACCGAGCCGCCACCGCCATCGGGCTGGCCTTCGCCAAGGATCCAGACGCTGGGCTCGGGCAGCAGAACGCACGCAGTGTCTTCGTGCATGATCTGGTCGGCGGACACGTCGCCGACCAGCGCGAGCTGCGGTTGCGCGCCGCGGCCTTCGGGATCGACCTCTCCGGCAGCTTCCGGGTACTGGTGTTCCGACCGCTGGAGCGGTCTGAGCGGCTGCGTGCAGTCGCCACGTCGGCACGCCGGCTGCTCGCGTCGGATGCGGGGGACCGAGTCCTCACCGCGTACGACGGGGGGCAGTTGCTGACGGTGCTGGGTGGTCATGTCCACTCGCCTGACGACGTCCGTGCCCGCGCCGAGCAGGTCGCTGAAACCTGCTATGCGGATCACGGCGTGCCGGTGGTGGCCGGCATCAGCGATCCCGTTCCGGTCACTGGCCTGCCACGGGCATTCGCCGACGCAGCGGACGCCGTCCGGTACGCGACGCGCATAGGACGCGAGCGCGGGGTGCTGCTCTCGGGCGATCTGGGGATCGACCGGCTGCTCATCGACCTCGATCGCGCCCAGTCGCTGAGTCGGCACATCGAGCGCGAGCTCGGTGCGCTGCTTGATCACGACGCCACCGCGAGTACACCGCTCCTGCCGACATTGCAGGTTTACCTCGAGCACTCCGGTCGTAAGGCCGAAGCCGCGCGGGTGCTGTCGATCGAGCGACGGACCCTGTACTACCGCATCGAGAAGATCACGAGACTGCTGAACGTCTCGCTCGAGGACCCCGATGTGAACCTGCGCCTGCTCATCGCATTGCGGGGGCTTGAATTCCGGCGCCGCATACGCAACCGTTCCTAGGACTTCGCGCCGTGAGTGTTTGCGGGTGCTATAGCACCCAATAACGCTCACGGCGTCCTGCCCAACCCGCGCCGCCCTGAGCAACTCGTGCAACTACAGCGAACCGGACTGCACACTCCGTGACTTGTTCCGCGCTTCGGTCGGCGGTCACAGTTGTCGCCAAGCCATCGGGCTCCCTATCCCTCCCGCACCATGCCGAGGCCGTCATGGTGCGGGCCGTTACGCCGAGGAGATCAATGGATCCGATCACCCGCGAGGTCGTACGACACCGGCTGACCTCCATCGCCGACGAGATGGAGAGCGCGTTGCTGAGGGCCGCCTACTCGACCATCGTCAAGGAGGGACTCGACGCCTCCTCGGCGGTGTTCGACCGAGAAGGCAACAATATCGCCCAGGCCGCGTCCATCCCCATCCACCTCGGCTGCATGATCCCAGCTGTGGGTGCGGTACTCACCCGCTGGCCTACGGACGAGATGAGCGAGGGCGACGTCTTCGTTCTCAACGACCCCTACGCCGGCGGAACCCACCTGCCCGACATAGCGGTCATTCGCCCGCTGTTCCACGACGGCAACGTGGTCGCGCTCGCCGCGACGATGTCGCATCACCAAGAAGTCGGCGGGATGGTGCCCGGGAGTCTCCCGCCCAACGCCACCGACCTGTTTCAGGAAGGACTGCGCCTTCCCCCGATGAAGCTTGTCGACGGCGGCGAGCCCGTCACCCCGATCTTCGAGGTGATTCGCGCCAACGTGCGCACCCCCCGCGTCGTCCTTGGCGACCTGCGTGCGCAGCTCGCCGCATGCTCGCTTGCCCAGACCCGAGTGAGCGAACTCGTCGGCGAGATCGGAGCCGACACCTACGATGCCGTCGTGGCCGCGCTGCTGGAGCAGTCCCACGAGCTCACCCGCAACCGCATCGCCGCCATCCCCGACGGCAGCTACAGCTTCGTCGACTACCTGGACGACGACGGTGTGGACGTAGGGAAGCCGATCGAGCTCCGGGCAACCGTCACGGTCGACGGCTCGTCGTTGCACGTGGACTTCACCGGGACCGCGCCTCAGACCCGGGGCCCCTACAACTGCGTTCCCGCGTCCTCGATCGCAGCGGTCTACTACGTCCTGCGAGCAGTGACGGGCGACGACATCCCGAACAACAGCGGCTGCTACCGCTCGGTACAGATCACGCTGCCCCCAGGGACCGTGGTGAACCCCGAGGAGCCTGCTCCAGTCAACTCGCGGACCGCGACCGTACTCAGGCTGTGCGACGTGCTGTTCGGCTGCTTCGCGCAGGCGTTGCCGGAGCGGATCCCGGCGGCACACAGCGGCCAGTTGCTGGTGATGAACTTCGGCGGCGTCGATCCCGTCACCGGCGAAACGTTCGTGACCAGCGAACTCGGCCCGGGTGGCATGGGAGCCCGACCGGGGCTCGACGGGGTCGACGCCGTCGAGTCGAGCGCCTCGAACTGCATGAACGTTCCGGCGGAGGCGCTCGAATTGGCCGCTCCGGTGCGCGTGGAGAGCTGGTCGATCTGGCCCGACTCTGGCGGAGCGGGCCGCTGGCGCGGCGGGTGCGGCACCGAGAAGGTGTTTCTTGCAGGGACCGAGGTTTCGGCCAACTACCGAGGCGAACGGCACACCTCACGTGCGTGGGGCCTCGACGACGGTATCGGTGCGCCGCACAGCGAAGCGGCGATCCTGCGAGCGGACGGGTCCGAAGAGTCTCTGCCGTCGAAGACGATGGTCAATCTCGAACGCGGTGACCGGCTGCGCGTACGGCTATCCGGTGGAGGTGGGCACGGGGATCCGATGAGCCGACCGCCGTCCCTGGTCGCGACCGACGTCGCGGACCAGCGGGTCACGGTCTCACAGGCACGTGAGGTCTACGGCGTCGTACTCGACGCCGACGGCGCGGTGGACGACGCAGCGACCGAGGCGCTGCGGGCAGAAAGCAAGGAGGCATAATGGGAGCATCTGTCGGCATCGACGTCGGGGGCACCTTCACCGACATCATCGTCTGTCCGGATGACGGCGGCCCCGCCACGATCGGCAAGGTCCCCACCACCGTGGACCAAAGCGAAGGTCTCGCCGACGGTCTCGCCCGCACTCTGCGGGCGGCCGGGCTGACCGGCGCGGACGTCACCTCCCTGGTGCACGGTACGACGGTCGGGACCAACGCCCTGCTCGAACAGGGCGGTTCGCGGATCGGCATCGTCACGACGGCTGGTTTCGAAGACATCCTGTACCTCGGCAGGGCCAAGCGCAGCCGGATGTACGACCTGTTCGCCGGAGCGGACACCCCCGACTACCTGTGTCCCCGTTCCCGGGTGCGAGGGGTGCAGGCTCGAATGAGTCCCTTCGGCGAGGAGGTGGACGCTCTCGATGAGGCCGCTTTAGTCGCTGCGGTCGACGACCTCGTCAACCGGCACCATGTCGAGGCGATCGCCGTGTCGTTCCTGTTCTCGTTCGTCGACTCCGGGCACGAGGAGCGTGCTCTCAAGCTCATCACGGCGCGCCACCCCGAACTGACGGTCAGCCTGTCGTCGCGTATCGACCCGCGCTTCCGTGAGTTCGAACGACTGGTCGCCACCGCGGTCGACGCCTACATCCGTCCTCGCATTGCGGCGTACCTGAACCGCGTCGGGACGAGGCTGCAGGAGCTCGGGGTGCCGGCCGCGCTGCAGGTGATGGAGTCGCATGGCGGCGTCGTTTCGGCTGAACTGGTCGCCGAGCGTGCCGTGGGGACCGTGCTGTCCGGCCTGGCCGGCGGCGCGAGCGGGGCTGCCGCGGTGGCGCGCGACGCCGGCCGCCGGTCCGTTCTCGGATTCGACATGGGCGGCACGAGCACCGACGTCGCCCTGGTCGTGGACGGCAAGCCGCTGGTGCACGATGAGGCCGTGGTGGTCGGCCATCCGCTTCGGGTACCGACCGTCGATGTCCACACCATCGGCGCGGGTGGCGGCAGCATCGCCTTTGTCGATGCCGCAGGCAGCTTGCGCGTCGGACCGCGCAGCGCGGGATCCGTACCCGGCCCCGCCGCCTATGGCCGTGGCGGAACCGAGCCCACCGTTACCGATGCCAACCTCGTGCTCGGATACCTCGGAAGCGAAGGCCTCGCAGGCGGACGCCTGTCCCTGAACCGGGAACTCGCCGTTTCCGCGTTGCGCCGGCGGGTCGCCGAACCGCTCGGCATGACCGAGACCGAGGCCGCCTGGGGTGTGCACCGAATCGCCTCGGCTTCCATGTCCGCGGCACTGCGGGTCGTCTCGGTGGCCCGGGGGCACGACCCCCGCCGTTTCGCCATCGTCGCCTGCGGAGGAGCGGGACCGATGCACGCATGCACCGTCGCCGACGACCTGAGGATCGACGAAATCCTGGTGCCACCGCATCCGGGTGTTCTGTCCGCCTACGGGCTCCTCAGCGCCGACATGCAGGTCCCGCGGCAACGGACCTTCAGCGGGCGCCCCGGCCACACAGATCCGGCCGAGGTTCTTGCGGCGCTCGAAGCGGTTGCCGATCTCGCTCACGCCGACATCCGGCGTGCCGGAGCCACCGGTGAGATCACCATCGCGCACGCCGTTGACGCCCGCTACGTCGGCCAGTCACACGAGCTGACCGTGCCCGTGGCGGCCAACGACCCGAAACTGCTCGACGCGGTGGAGACCGGCTTCAACAGCCTGCACGAGCGCCACTACGGGCAGCGGGACCCCGAGGGCATGGTGGAGATCGTCGGCGTGCGCGCCACGGCCTCGATGGCCCGGCCGCGCCCGTCGATCGCTCCGAGCACAGCACCGGTGCACCGCGGGGAACGCAGCATCTACCTGCCCGGGGAGGACCGCTTCGCCACCGTGCCGGTGCTGTCGCGCTCGGCGGTGCCGGACCAACTCGACGGGCCAGCGGTAATCGTGCAAGAGGACACCACTGTGCTGGTCCGTGAGGGCTGGCGTACCGAACTCACCCCCACTGGAAATCTGCTGCTCAAGCGGTCCTGACCCACCGATGGGAGTCCATCGTGGCTGACACCACTACAGGATCCCGGGGCCGCCTCGACAAGGCACAGCGTGGTGCCTTCGTCGGGGCCTTCCTCGGGTGGCTCTTCGACTACTACGAGATCTTCCTTCTCACCTTCCTACTGGTCCCCATCATCGCGGAATTCGGCCTGTCCACGGCCGCCGGTGCATGGCTCGTGTCCGCCTCGCTGATCGCCATGGCTGTCGGTGGGGTCGGTTTCGGGATGCTGGCTGACCGCATCGGCCGCCGCCGCGTCCTGATGATCACCGTGCTGATGTTCACGATCGCGACCTTCGCCCGTGCGATCGCACCTAACTACGAAGTGCTGGTCGTCCTGACGGCCATCGCCGGACTCGGGCTCGGCGGCGAATACGGCGTCGGGCAGTCACTCATCTCCGAGATCATCGAACCGAGCCGTCGAGGGTGGTGGGGCGGCCTCTACTACGGCGGCGCCTTTCTCTCGATCATGCTTGCTGCTCTCGTCGGGGGGCATCTGCTTCCGGCGATTGGGTGGCGATGGACGTTCGCGATCTCCGGAGCGCCGGTGCTGCTGGTCATCTATCTCCGCTCACACACTCCCGAGTCTCCCCACTGGGTCAAGAACGCTTCGGTCAACCGCCTCAAACTGCGGGAGTACACGTCCGGGACGTTCCTCCGCCCGTTCGCCCTGTGTCTTGTCCCTGCCGTCCTCTACTTCTGGGCCTACTACGGCTTGACGACGCTGCTGCCGAAATACCTGACCTCGCTCGGGTTCAGCATGGCCGCGGCCTCGTGGTGGATCTTCTTCACCGCCGTAGCCGGCCTTTGCGGATGCCTGTTCGGTTCCTGGGCCTGCGACCGGTGGGGACGCCGTCCCACGGTGACCATCGTGATGGTCTTCGCCGCCGTCGGCGGATTGATCGTCTATCTCGCCGGTCCGTCTGCAATCGGCTCATCGGTGCTACTCGTACCGTTTTTCATCCTCTACTTCGGATCGACTGCACCGACCATCTTCGGGACGCTCTTTAGCGAGGTGTTCCCGACGCGCTTCCGCTCGGCAGGTGTTTCCGCGGCACTCCAGCTCGCCCGCGGAACCTCCGCGCTTCCTCCGCTCATCGCGGCGGGGGTCATCGCGAATGCCGGCTACATGCCGATCTTCCTCGCGGCGACAGTCCTTTACACCGCGGTGGGTGCGTGGATCTGGCTGTTCCCCGAGACACGGAACTCCCGCCTGGAAAACCTCGAGGACGGCACCGTGAGAGCCGCTACATCACCGGAAGGAACTCCCACCGCCAATTCCTGATCGTCGTCAACCGATGTGCGGCCGTTGGGAAAGGCCGTAAGCATCGAGGACGGCACGGCGCGGTCCGCAGCCAGCAAGCGAACACTGGTCGATGACAGTGCCGGGACGCCAGTCGACCGGATCGGCCCACTTCCGCTCGGAGGTGGGCCGATCCGGCATCGACCGAGGGGAATGAACACACCGGGCACTCGCTGCAGGACCCGGGAAAAGTCCTGGGAAACGGTGAGCGGCGCATCCATTCTCTGCAGCGCACCTCCGCCCCACGATCTGATCACCGCCCTGCACCGAAACAGCGCCCAACCCGGAGGTCTCCGCTAGTTGGAGAGGGTTGATCACTGTCAGCTGCGGCGCTCCCCAGCCCCGACCTGACCGGCGTCGCAGTGCTACAGGGGCGCGTTTGCACGGTGGTGCTACCGACGGTGCTACCAACCCAGCTACTCGAAGTCAGCCGTCGAGCTGGAAACGGAGACGGTAGGTTCCAATCCACACCGCATCGCCGTCGACGAGCTCCGCACGGTCGATCAGCCGTCCGTTGACGTACGTGCCGTTCAGCGAGCCGACGTCGGTCACCACGTAACAATCGTTGATCAGCAACACCTCGGCGTGAAAACGGGACACAGTGGGATCATCGAGCACCAGGTCACAGCTGTGATCACGTCCGAGCATGCACGGTGAGCTCACTTCATGCCCGACCCCGGCGTCGGGGCCACGCGTGTAGATCAGCTTTGGGGTCGCCCCGCGGGAAACGGGCTCCCGGGCAGCCTGCGGGATGCCGACGGGCTTGGGCGGTTCGGTCGACGGAATGGTGGCTTCCGGTGAGCGCCGCACCTTCTTTGTTGGCGGCACATCATTTGCGGTATGGCTCATAACATCTCCTGACGCGAAACCGGTCGAAGTGACCAGCCAACCCGAGCGTTCGGGGAGCGAGATGACCAGCACTCCGGCACAGCGGCCCATGCCTGGCCTGCGCACCTGATCGGGGATCCACACCCTAATGCGCCAGCGGCCCCGTGGGAAGAGAACCGCAGCGCAACAGCGCACCCGCCGTCTCCTGCGCCTCGCAGGACCTCCGACACCACTCTCATCGCACCGAGATCCGGTCGATTGAGGCTGGGCGACAACTCGTCGGGGGTCGCCTGCGGTGACCTTGAACGTCTCGAAGCCGCGACCGGCTGGAGTGTCATGAAGCCCCCACAACCAATGCCAGGTTAGGGGACCAGGTAAATCACGCTGAACAGGCCAATCCACACGATGTCCACGAAGTGCCAGTAGTATGAGACGACGATCGCCGCGATCGCCTGCGCCGGCGTGAACCGGCTCAGGAGAGTGCGGACCATCAAGAACACGAATGCCACCAGGCCGCCGATGACGTGCAGGCCGTGGAACCCGGTAGCCGTGTAGAAGGCCGTCCCGAATGCCGAGGATGAGATCGTTGTGGCGTGCTCGGTGACCAGCATGCGGTACTCGTTCGCCTGGCCCAGCACGAAGATCGTCCCCATCACGAGGGTGACGACATACCAGCGGCGCAACCCGTAGACATCCCCGCGTTCGGCGGCGAACACACCCCACTGGCACGCTGGTGTGGTACCGGCAACTGCCCGCACGCACCAAAAAAGCACTGCGCACCCTCGGGCTTTTCAGCAAATACACCGGAGCAAGCGCTGAAAAGCCCGAAATTGCACCAGAAAGTCTCCGGCTACTGGCACACCCTGGCCACCCTGGCCCGGTTCTGCCGAGTCCGTTCCTACCTGACCAGCGCCACCAACCACGGGCGACGCGCCATCGACGCCATCCACGCCGCCCTCACCGGCAACCCCTGGATGCCACCAGTCACCCCAGCCTGACCACAAAGATCAACTAGCCAGGCATTCGAATTTCGACCCTGAATGGACACCCGGCTGGCAGCACACTCCACCAGCATCGGTGCGTTCAACATCAGCGCAGATCCGCTGATCGACACCGATGTCCTCGGCAAGCTGTTCAGCAAGCCCACGGTGAGCCTTCCATCGTGGATTCCGCAGACCGCCCTTTCGGCCGCTTGGAAGCTGCACTTGGTCCCCGCTTCGCCGGAACTGTTCGACATGTTCCTCCGACTTCCCGTCATGGACATCACCCGCGCTCGCGACGAGCTTGGTTGGACACCACAGCACAGCTCAACGGACGCCGTTGAAGACTTCCTCCGCGGATTGCACAACGCCACGGGCGGAAATACCCCGCCTCTGCAATCGCACATACCCGGAGGGCGCCTGCACGAAGTCGGAACAGGAGCGGGTCAACGACCGTGACCACTCGCCAGTGCTCATGACCCGCCGGAACATGGTTTGCGTCCGCCCGATCGGGTAGCCGTTGGGTGCTCAGAATCAGGTCTGACGAGCACGATCAGGCGAGGGGTGCGCGTGTCACATTCACAGCAGTCAAGAACCCGCGATCTGGTCCTGGCCGGAGCGCGCGGCTTAGTCGGCGCCATGGCGATGACAGGTATCCGCACCGTCACCGGTAACATCGGCCTCGTCCACGAAACCCCGCCCGAAGCGATCGTCGGCCAGCACGCGCCAGAATCCGTCCACAGGCTCGCCGAGGAACATCGCGCCGCACTGACTGAGACCGCGCACTGGTTCTATGGCGCACTGGCAGGACTCGGATACCGGCTTCTTCCTCGTAAGATCCGCGCGAGACGGTGGTGCGGGCCGGCCTACGGTCTAGTCATCTGGCTGGTTTTCGAGGGCATCATAGCGCCGCTTCTGGCTGTACGCCCGGCTCGCCGAAAGCTACTTGGACGACTGCTCATCGCACTCGATCACGCCGTCTACGGCATAGTCGTGGCCGGCAGGCTCGCGCCCGAGCCAGACACGATTGAGCCCCGGTCAGTATCACAGGAAGGATCACGCCACGTCGTGAACTCCGCCCTGGGAAGCAGCGAGGCACGCCCGTCCAGACCTGAATATCGTGAGTAGCCGCGATGGACTAGTGAATCGCCGGAAGCCCCTTGAGTGCGACCGTCGTTGATTCTGCCAGCTGCAGTGCGCTGCAGACCGACATCACAGCCTACCTGAGTTGCAGTGCGCAAATGCGCGTCCCTGCATCAAATACGCTCAACGCTACAACCCGTCCGTCGTATCTTTGGCTCGGTCGCAACTCTCGCTGCTCGGCATCGTCATTGGCCGACCTCCTGCGCAAGCAACGGTGCAAGGGCTTGCACGAACTTAGGGGTCAAAAGAGGCCGACCGGCAAGACGGCGGATGTATCACATGCCCATGCCGTCCCCCTCATTCGCAGAACTCCGCAAGCCGTCGTTCGAGGTCGTCCTGCGCATTCGGGAAGCGAAACGCTGGTGCGGCGACCATTCCGGGGTTCTGCCCGTTCGTCGCCTCCAGCAGGAACTGCTCTACCCGCGCAGGGTCGGGCAGAATGTCCTCGCCCATAAACTCTAGCACTGCGGTGTCCCCCTGGCCGTCGGTCTCGATGCGCAGCCCCCAGCCGCTGACCTCATCCCAAGTCAGCAAGAGCGGAAACTCCGCGAGGGTTGGTACGTGCGAATTCACCAGAACAATCGCGGTGGCCAATTCCCGATCGAGATTGATATCGATCTCGAAGACATCGCCGCCGAGGTCGTCGGCTACCGACCTCACGTAGGTGACCAATCCGTCGGCCGCGCGGCTGGTCGTGTCCATGGCCGCTCCTCTCGTCCAACCTCACTTCCTGTCAGAATCACTAGGCTGCTCTCAGGGTAACCAGAACGCTTCTGGCCTAGTCCTCCCAGAACTCAGGGCCGCCTCGCTCTTCGCTGACAGTCCACACGCCGTGCGACGTGACGAGGTCGGCTGCGCTGAACAAGAACTCCCGGAACGTGGTCAGCCCGGGGCCGTTCTTGAGCCGAAACGGCATCCTGATGTGCACGCAGCCGTGGCCGAAGTGGCCGTAGAGCGCCGGACGCTCGTAGCCGTACCGCTGGAACAGCGCGAGCAGGTCGCGCAGGTAGTCGCCGACCGCATTCGCCGACACGGCCGAATCCTCCCAGCCTTCCCAGCTTTCTGGCATATCCGGGGGATGCGCGGTGACTCCCAGCCCCGCCTCGCGAGCCTTGAGCATCCGCTGCTCCTGTTCGGGATCGTCCGAAACGGCGACGTCATCGTCCGAGGTCGACTTCCCCAGAGCGGCAAGCAACTCGTGCAGCTGAGTGTCGGCTTCCTCGTTGGTGTCGCCGCCGAACTGGACCATCAACCAACTGTTCCCCTGCGGCAGCATCGCGACCGACTCGAGGAACTGGCCTTCCTCCCGCATAAAGTGCACCAGTTCGCCACCGATGGCTTCCAGTTGCATCGGCCGGCAATGCGCGATGATCTCCGGCACGGCGTCGGCGGCCGCAGCGATGTCGTCGTAGCCGAGCGCGAGCATGGCTGCAGCCGGCACCACTAGCACCAAATCGATCTCGGCGTGGAGCACGGTGGCCAGCGTGCCCTCGCTGCCGACCACGAGCCCGGCCAGGTCGAATTCCGCGCCGAGCAGCGAATCCAGGTTATAGCCGGACACCCTCCTCGGGATGTCCGGGTAGCGCTCACGGATCTGGTCGGCGTAGCGGTCGCGAATCTCCCGCAAGCGTGCGCACAACGCGCCGAGCCCGCCGCCCGCGTCGATGCGGTCCGCCAGTTCTTCCTGCGTCCATCTGCCCGCCCAGGCCCGGGTGCCGTCGTAGGTGAGAATCTCCAGCCGGGCCACGTTGTCCACGGTCTTGCCGTATTGCTGGGCGCTGGCCCCGCAGAGTTGTTGCCCACCATCCCGCCGATCGTGCAGTGGCTGTGCGTGGCCGGTTGCGGCCCGAACTTCAGCCCGTGCTCCGCGAGTTGGCGGTTGAGGTCGTCCAGCGCGATCCCGGGCTCGACGACGCAGGTCCGCGCTCGCGGGTCGACCGAGACGAGCTTGTTGCAGTACTTGCTCCAGTCCAGGACGACCGCGGCGTTCGTGCACTGGCCCCCGAGGCTCGTGCCGCCGCCGCGAGACAGAACCGGCGCGTCATGGCGGCGGCAGACCGCTACCGCACGTGCTCCCGCCTCCACCGTGCGCGGCACGACGACGCCTATGGGCACCTGGCGGTAGTTCGACGCGTCCGTCGAATACGCGCCGCGGGTGCCCGCGTCGAAGCGGACTTCCCCATCGACCTCCGCGCGGAGATCGCGTTCCAGCGCTTCGATGTCCACTTGAGACGGTTCGGAGATCCGCGCACGACCATCAACCATCTTCCCCTCCCCTTTCAGGCGATCCGAGAGGCTTCGGCGTCAGCCGCCTTGAACGTCATGCCGTGCCCCGCGCGCGAGAGCTCGGGGCGCACCCACCCACCGGTCGGATCGAGCACCCCGTCGAAGACCATCCGCTCGATCCGGTCATGGTCGTGGAACCACTCCAGATGCCGGAGGTTCGGCGTGGCCAGCGCGACGTGTGCGGCGAGGTTCTGCGCGCAGTGCCCGGAGATCTCCCGGTTGCGAGCAGCCGCCAACGCGGCGGCCCGCAACCACTCTCCGAAACCACCGCAGCGGGTGACGTCCACCTGCAGGCAGTCCACCGCCTCACAACGTCCCACAGCGCGATCTCTACCGCCGACATCGCGCATGAGACCAGGCCCGAACGCCCGACGTTGCGAACCGCCTGCTGCATCGCCTGCCACGCGGCCGGGACATCGAGCCCGTCGCGGCCTTCGACGGCGGAGGCCAGGATCCCGTGCACAAGCTCGATACCCGCGACATCGGCGTAGGTCCAGCCCAGTCCGACCACGTCACCGACCTCGGCGCGCACCACCACGATCCTCGTGGCCGACCAGGCCAATGTGCCATCGGCCTCGTCAGCATCGGTTGGCACCCGGTACGCCCTCGCCCGCACCGGCCCGATCCGGGCCCCGGTGGTGCTCATCGCTTGTGGCGGCCACCGGGCAGGAACTCCTGCACCTTGGACTTCACGCCCTCACGGACCACCGACCAAGCCTCGGGGTCTCCCTTGAGCAGCGAGCTGGTCACCTTCTCCAACTGGTCGAGGTCTGCCCGGGGCGGGATCGGCGGCACCGTTGGGTCTGTGACGAACTCCAGCACGGTCGGCCGGTCGGCGGTCAAAGCCTGCCGCCACGCCTCGTGGATCCGGCCGGGATCATCGACCTTCGCCGCCCGCAAGCCCAGCTGGTCGGCGACCGCGGCGTAGCCGACGTCCGGAAGGCGCTGCGACGGGATGAACTGCGGAGCACCGCTCATCACCCGCAGTTCCCAGGTGACCTGGTTGAGATCGCCGTTGTTGAGCACCGCGACCACCACCCGCGGATCGCTCCACTCCCGCCAGTAGTGCGCCAGGGTGATCAGCTCGTTGATGCCGTTCATCTGCATGGCACCGTCGCCGACCAGCGCGATCACCGGGCGATCCGGGTGTGCGAACTTCGCCCCCGTGGCGTACGGAACCCCCGGGCCCATCGTCGCCAACGTCCCCGACAACGAACCCCGCATGCCAGCGCGGATCTTGAGGTGGCGCGCGTACCAGTTCGCCGCCGAACCGGAATCCGAGGTGAGGATGACGTCGTCGGGCAGTTGGGGCGAGAGCTCGTGGAACACCCGCTCCGGGTTGATCGGATCCGCCTCGACGTGCGCCCGCCGGTCCATGACCTCCCACCACTCCCGCACGCTGTCCTCGACGCTCGTGCGCCAAGAGCGGTCGCTCTTGCGCCGCAGCAACGGCAGCAGCGCGCTCAAGGTCCGCTGAGCATCGCCGAGCAGGTTGACCTCGAACGGATAGCGCATGCCGATGCGGTTCGGGTCGATGTCGATCTGGACCCCGCGTGCCTGCCCGAACTCGGGCAAGAACTGGCTGTACGGGAAGCTCGACCCGACCACCAGCAGCGTGTCGCAATCACGCATGAGCTGGTACGACGGTTTCGTCCCCAGCAGCCCGGCCGCCCCGGTCACGAACGGCAGGTCGTCGGCCAGCACATCCTTGCCGAGCAATGCCTTCGCCACACCCGCGCCGAGTACGTCGGCGACCTGGACGACCTCGTCCGCGGCATCGCGCGCACCCTGACCGATCATGATCGCCACACGCTCGCCCGCGTTGAGCACCTCGGCCGCGCTGCGCATACTGGCCGCGTCCGGTAGCACCGAGGAGCCGGACATCCCGATGCTGGAGGGGACCATCTTGAATTCGTGCGTCGGCGCGCTGTACTCAAGGGTTTGCACGTCGCCGGGAATGATCACCGCCGTCACCGTGTTGCGCGCATGTGCGGTGCGCATCGCCCGGTCCAGCACGTTGGGCAGCTGCTCGGGCACCATGACCATGCCCAGGTACTCGCTCGCGACGTCCTTGTACAGCGCCATCAGGTCGACTTCCTGCTGATACGAACCGCCCGCGGCCGAGCGGGCGGTCTGCCCGATGATGGCCACCACCGGCACGCCGTCGAGCTTGGCGTCGTAGAGGCCGTTGAGCAGGTGGATCGCTCCGGGCCCTGAAGTAGCGGCGCACACGCCGACCCGGCCGGAGAACTTCGCATATCCGACCGCCTCGAACGCCGACAGTTCCTCGTGCCGGGATTGCACGAAGCGCGGCCGATCACCGGCCCGCTCCCACGCGGCCAGCAACCCATTGCTCCCGTCACCGGCATAGGCGAAAACGTGCTCGACGCCCCACTCCCGCAATCGGGACAAGACGCGATCCGCAACCAACTCCGCCACGTTGAGCACCTCCTCGAAAAAACTCAGGGGACAATCCCCAGGGCCGATCTACCCGAAGTGCCGCGACACTAACCACCGTCGGCAGTCCACCGAAGGCGACCGAGCTCGAAGTTCTGGGCCGACTCAGGAGGAAGGACTCGGCTGAATGCACGAGCGAGGCCCTCGACTTGCTGCCGCCAAACGCTCTGCCGCCGAGCACATCTCCCAGCGCAACAACGACGCAGCACGGCTCACCGCTTTTGCGGGCGGTCGGCCTCGGGTTTGCCGGGCAACCCACCGATCCCGTGCCGCGGTTCCGGCGAGCCGCTGGGCTTGACCGGAGACTCGCCAGCAGTGCCCTCGGCCTCCACCCGCCGGTCATCCTGCGCCCCGCCCGACGGAGTCGCGCCATCTCGCAACTCCTGCGACCGTTTCTCCAAGATCTCCATCACTTCAACCCGGTTGTTGTGCTCGCGCTCGTAATCCAGCAACTGCTGGATCTCCTGGCCATCCAGCGAGCGGATCCGGTGCTGCAAGGAGCCAACCGGTCCGTTGTCGTAGTCGATGAGGGGAAGCTCCTGCGGGGACATCTCTCCTCCTCTGCGGTCCTGCCAGCGGCGCGCGCAGCGCACGTACATCAACCACAGGCGTTCCCCATTCCCGGCAGGAACATGCTTAGCCCTAACCCAAAGGTCTCTGGGCCCGATGTGTCGAGTGGCCGAACTGCCCCCCGCTCCGCCCGCTTGCAGCTGAACGCAGCCATGTCTGGAACCAGGACCACGCGAGCAGTCGCGTGGTCCTTCTCAGTCCGAGTAGCGGACGCCGATTTCCTGAAGCTCTCCATGGAAGGCCGCGCCGGCTCCGAGCCGGCGGACTCGACCTGCCCGCGGCGCCGTCTTCACGCCGAATCGCCCATCCAGCGTATTGCCGCACCATTTCTTGACGTCGTCACCGACGGCAGCTTCCTTACCGGCGCTCTGGAGCCGAACGCGGTGACGATGCTCCGGGCTTGGTGACATACGTTTCGAGCGCATGAAAGGGCAGTTCTTGCTGTTTTATGGGCAATTTTCCTCTCATTTGTGCGGATCATCGGCTCGGTGTCGTCCATGCTTGGAGTTGGGAACCCAGGGAGAGCCGCAGGAAGAAACGGTGGGGAGGTGAGGCGTGTTTTGATCAGCTGGGATCGCCAAGGTGACAATACCATCGTCATTTTCAGTCCTCGCCAGATCCGTTGGCTGCGGAAACACTTGACCGATTACCTGCATCGCGTGGATCGAGCACTCGGTGGACACTTCGACGATCCGGTAATTTCAAGCTTGTTCGGAGACGATTGCCTTCGCGAGCGCGACCTCTTTTCCCGGTTCAGCAGGGCTCAGGCAGCGATCACGACTCTGCTCAATGATTTACCCGACCGCGGTGGGGCCATCGTCATTCGCGATGGCCAGCACCGCATGACCTGGACCTGGACAGTTCACGAACTGCGCATCGCGCTCGCGGCACGACTCGGCCTGCCTTCGCTCGACGTTGCGGGGCAATCAGATCAGCCCAGTGCGCAAAACAAGCTTATGCAGTGGTTATCAACCGTAGCCGACACTCTGGCTACAGCAGGCGACCGCGCCTTCGTGTCCGAATGTTTCGAACAATGATTCCGGTCTCGCGTCGGCTAAAGGAGGACAACTGTGGTGCAGCAACAATCACGTCACGAACGTCAAGACGATGACGAGCAGGACTCGCACCAGGGTGAAACTGCCCGAACGACTGCACATGACAAGGAAAAATATGACAAATTTATGGAAGAATTGGATGAGCTGCTGCCCCAAACTGAGGAGGAGGCCGACGTAATCTTTAAAAATTATATACAAAAGGGCGGCCAATGAACTTTCCCGCAGTTATTGATCCTAGATGTTTGAAGTTCATTGATTGTTGAACATCTATTGTGCCCATTGGTCAGAGGGGAGCCGGTCGCCGAAGCGTGCGGCGAACGCGTTGAGAGCTCTTTTCCACCCGTAGGTTCCGGTTCTCCGGGTGCCGGCCGCGCGGCCAAGTGGACACGTCCATCAGGATCTACGATCCCCGCCCTCGCTCCGGTACCCCGCACTCACGCCAACTGTCTCGTCTCATCCTGACAAAGAGGGCGTCGCCCTTGCCCATGCAACCGGATCTCGCCAGACGGATGGCGCGGAAGGTCCGGCGAACCCGGCGAGAGATCTGCATGCCGACCGGGCACGTGCTCGAACCCCAGCAGCAGCCACCCGTCAGGACATCAGTCGCCCGCACACCCTCCCACCGCCGGAACCGATTCCCACATCCACTCGCGAATACATCGAGCCCAGCCTGGGAAACCCCATAGGCACTGAAAAGACCTGAAGAAGGAGAGTGTCATGGGAATTCTTAGCTGGATCCTGTTCGGGTTGATCGCTGGCGCGATCGCCAAGTTCATCTTGCCCGGCCGTGACCCTGGCGGGATCATCGTGACCATCTTGATCGGCATCGTCGGCGGACTACTCGGAGGCTGGATTTCAACCCGCGTAATGGGCGGCGCAGGCGTCAGCGGTTTCAACGTGATGAGCTTCGTATGGGCAATCATCGGCTCGCTCATCCTGCTGCTGATCTATCGGCTGATCATCCACCGCACCCACGCATAAGAGCAACATATGAACGACCGCATCACCCGTAGCGGTGCGGCCGTGTACAGCGCACAGGCACGAGATAGACCTCCAGTAGCTGTCGGATCCACTGACCCGCGCAAAATGCGTCACATGACCAGCGCCACGGCGTGGGCGCAGAAGCCAGCCGCGAATCGCGATCAAATGACAGTTTCCGTTGTGGTTAGTCATCGCGACGTAGCAGAGGGCCGAGTGGCCCGAGGTCGAGGTTGAGGTCCTCAGCGGCGAAGCCGAAGCGGTCGCGGAGTTCGGCCATCGCCTCTTCCAGCTTCATCAGAGCCAGGCCCAGCTCTTCCACCTGGTCCTCGTCGAGCCCGCCCGCATCCACACGGCGCAGGGCCTGCCGTTCCATCAACTGGCGCAGCAGTTCGACGATAGTCAGGACGAGCCGGACCAGGTCACGTTGTACCGACTCCGCGTCGGTTTCGATGCGGTGCGGCAGTCCCCGTTGCCTCTCGGGTCGGTGGTCACGCGAAGATTCACCCATCGTCGACCTGCTCCCACGAGTCGGCATCCACCGTGACCTCGTGGATCGAGGTGATGATGGCCCGTAAAGACACCCGCACCAAGTCGACACCCGCCAGCGAGATGGTTACGTCGCCGGCCAACACGACGCCGCCCGCCAACAACCGGTCGAGCAGGTCGACGAGTGCGATCTCCCGGGAGTCGCGAACTGTGAGCGGGCTGATGTCGCGGCCCGCGTCAATCGCGCTCACCGCTGATCCGCACCTTCCACCATCGCGAACGAATACGGGGCCCACGGTCCGGTCAGCTCGATCCGCAGGGCGCTCTCCGCGGCGATGCTCTCCACCGCCGCTATGAACTCCTCGGTGCGCGCATCGTCTACCAGGTAGGCACCGTTGAGCACCATCAATCCCTGATAGCCCGCGAGATCACGATTCTGCGGCGGGTGTACCCGGTTCGCATGCGACAGATCGCTGAGCGCATCGTGGATCTCCTCGGCTTGCTGCAACGCATCGCGCTCCGCCTCGGCCTGTCCCTTCCGCCGTTCCCGGAGCTTGCCGAGGTATGCCTGCCCCGGCCGCTCCTGGGACCCTCCGGGACCCGAGGCGGTGGGCTCCCGCTGCTCCCTCTTGCTGACGTCAGCGAACGCCTTGACGCCCCACTCGGCATGACCGGAGATAAGCTCCAGGATGTCGGCAAACGCGGGTCCGCGCTCCGCGAGCGCGGCCCGAACGCGGTCATCGTTGTAGTAGACCGTGGCCAGGGCCAGCGGGGCGACAGGGGCGGCGCTGATCGCGGCCTCGACGACCCGGCTATGTGCCCGGACCGTAGTTTCCAGCCACCCCATGTCTTCCAGGTTCTTGCGCAGCCCTTGCTCGCCGAACTCGCCGGCGTCGACAGTGCTGACAAGTGCAGCAAGGCCACCGGAAGTGACCAGACGGACCTCCGACCCGGCGATTCCTGCCACCCGCACGGAAATGTCCACGCCCGCTCGCAAGATCGCGTAGACGTAAGAAAGCGTTTCAGCCACGGTCCTGCTCCTCGGTGCTGCGTTTGCGCACCTCCCGATGAGGTTCGGGGAACGGCTCGTCCGCACCTTCCTCCAGCGCCGCCTCGGTCGTGCTGCGCCCGGATTCGAGTTCGCGCACCTGTGATCGCAGCGACCGGTTCTCTTCGACTAGGTCACGGTGGCCGGAGGACAGCGTCGGGTCGTGCTCCCACCAGTCGATCCCCATTTCGCGGGCGCGCTCAACCGAGGCGACGACCAGCCGGAGCTTGATCGTGAGAAGTTCGATGTCCAGCAAGTTCACCTGGATGTCACCGGCGATGACGATGCCCTTGTCCAGGACCCGTTCCAGGATGTCGGCAAGGTTCGCGGACTGCGGTTGTGCGGACGTCGCTCGCTCGCCGTACCACGTCGGTGCGCGGGCACCGCCTCCTCGCACTGCAGGAGCGGTGGCCCGGTCGCTGCCGTCATAGCCGTTCATCGTTCGTTGCCTCGCCCTCTGGCATAACGGTCGACCCGGCGGTAAGAAACGAGATCACCGTCGTCGTCCAGTTCAGCCTCGTACACGGCCAAGATGTCGGCCGTGTCCGGAACCCGGCGGCTCTCGACCACCTCGACGCCCACGACCCAGCCCGTTTCGGACCGCTCGAGCGAAGTGACGCCTTCCGGCTGCCGACCGGTCAACTCGTGCACTTGGCGTACGGCCAGCCGGGCCACCTGGGCCGCTTTGAGTGAATGCTGTTCTTGCGCTCGGCCTTTGTCATCGTCGCTGTCGTGTTTTTGGCGCGCCCGCTCCGGCTTCCGGCCCTGCTCCGGGCTGCTCTTGGTTGTCGGCGTCCTGGATGCCGGCTGCCGCGGGGGGTTGCGCCGACGGCGCTCCGCCGGCGGCTCGCGATCTCCTGATCCCTCGCGCCGCACCGTAGCCACCAGGTCACATCTCCTCTCCTCGACGTCGCCGCTGCGCCTCGAACAGCCTGTTCAGCAAGTCTTCGTGCAACCGGTCGCGTTCCGAGTCGGACAGCGCACCGGCCGCGTAGGCATCGTCGACGTCCGCAATCTGGCGCTGGATGAGCGCGGGGTCGTAATACTGCTGTTCTGCGTGCTGCTTCACCTGTTCGGCAACCCACACGACACCCCGTACTGGTGCCAGGGGCAGCGTGAGAAGCCCGGTGATGAGTCCCATGTTCAGGCCCCCGGCAAGAAGTCGTAAGGCGCGAGCGGACCGATCAAGCGCAGGTCGATCCGTCCCGCCCACCACTCCCCCAGTTCGTCCACGGCTTGCTCGAACTGCGGGATCTCCTCGCGATCGACTAGGAACGTGACGTGCACGGCATCGTCTTCGGCTGCGACCGCATGTGAAAGTGAAGCAGCGGAGGACGGTTCGAGCGAGGCTATCAGCGTCTCCGCATCGGATTCGCGTTTCTGGGCAACGGCGTTGCTGACAAGTTCACCCAGCCGCAAGCGCTCTGCGTAGCCCGCGTCTTCCGGCAGACCGCTGAGATCTTCGCGAAGCTGTCGGACTTCGGGTACGTCAGCCACGATCTCGCGCAGGTGCGCGCTCTCCGCGTATCTGCCCCGAACGGTGAACTGAACGAGTCCTTCAAGTTCGGTGAGCATGGCCTCGAAGTGGTCGTGGTGGGGGTCCAGCAGTTCCTCGACGACCGCTTTCTCAGTTGTCACGACCGAACCAAAACGCATCGGTATCACGGTCGTTTCGGCGGCGAGGGTGTCGAGGACACGCTCATGCGCAAGCAGATCCTCACGGGTGCCGAGCGGTCGAACCAGCCGCACCTCGCTGATCAACGCGGAGAGTTCGCCGCGCGAGGCCAGCACCACCTTGGCCTTGTCGTCCCCGACAGAGGGAAGCTCGTCCGGCAGCTCTTCCCGACGACCGATGATGCCGTAGACATACACGGCTTTCTCGGTTCCTTCTTGCTCGGTGCCTTCTTGCTCGGTCCGGACACCTTCGGCGCGCCTCGCGTGCGTGGTCATCGTTCACGCTCCCGATTCCGCGGTTCCCTGCGCTTGACGGGCTGCTTCTCCCGCCTCTCCGCCTGATCACCACTCCGGAATTCGTCGAACTTGTCCTTGGCAGCGTCGATCACTCCCTTGGTCTTGCCTTCGACGCCGCTCTGCGTCATGCCCTCCATCAGCTCCGGAAGGTCCTTGCCGCCCTTCTGCTCCAGGTCCAGTCTGTTGGTCGCCTCGGCGAACCGCAGGTAGGTGTCCACACTGGCCACTACGACCCGCGCATCGACGGTGGCGATCTCGATTCCCACCAAGGAAACCCGCACGAAGAGGTCGATGACGAGTCCCTTGTCCAGGATAAGTTCGACAACCTCCGCCAAGTCGCCCGACGATCCGCGCTGCACCGGCGATCCGCCGCCCCCTTGCATGCTCGCGACGGTCATGTGATCACCTTCTCCGGCTGGACGTCACCGCTGCACGGCGACGCCGGCCGCGCTGGCCTTCGTCTTCGCGGGCTTCGTCCTCTTCGTACTTCTCCTCGCCTTCATCCTCGTACTCCTCGGCTTCCGACTCTTCGGCCCTCTCGTTTTCTTCGTCGCCGTACTCGCCCTCCTCTTCCTCTCCGTATTCCTCGGCTTCTTCCTCCCCTTCGTCGCCGTACTCGCCCTCCTCACTGCCCTCTTCGGCTTCGCCGTACTCGCCCTCGTACTCTTGCGGCTCTTCCTCGCCAGCCTCAGGGCCGTACTCCGCGTCTTCTTCCTCTTCGCGCAATGCATCTTCGTGGGTCTTAACGACCTCACGATCCCGGATCTCGCCACGCCAACCTTCGACCGCGTCCTGCTCCAAGATCGTCCGCGTCATCAAGTGCCGCTTGATGTACTTGAAGTCGGCGCGAACACGGCGGCCCTGCGCGCGCCACATGTACGCGGTCTTCTCGAAGAACCCTTGCGGGTAGTACTCGATGACTAGCAAGATCCTGGTCATATCCGGCGCGAGCTCGTGGAAGGTGACGGAGCCGTCCACTGTCCCCTTCGCGCCTGTTGAAGTCCACACGATCCGTTCGTCGGGAACCTGTTCGACGATGGTGGCTTGCCAGCTCCGCTTCGAGAGGAAGATCTGCGCCTGCCAGTTGACCTTTTCGTCGGACTCCTGATCCACGCTGAGGACTTTCTTCGTCATGCTCGGGAAATCCTCGAATCTGGTCCACTGGTCGTACACGACGCGAATCGGCAGCCCAACATCATTGTGCTCGATGATGTTCACTACCTTGGACTTCCCCTTCTTCCCTCCTTTTCCGCCGCCCATGCCCAGTGCGCCTTTGGCTTTTTCTGCCATACCCGTGAACCCGGCCTTCAGCGCCGACTTAACCGGGGATCCTCCTTCTGCCAGCTCCTTGCTGCCCGTAACCGCTGCCATCAGTCCGGCGCCACCGTTCTCCGCCGATTCGCTCAACCGTTCTGCCATTTCTTCGACCTTGTCGCCGACGAAGCCGGCCGCACGCTCCCCGGCCGACATCAGTAGCTCCTTGGCGCCGGCCTTCAACGGCTCGAGCGGTAGATCTCGCAACAAGCCACCCGATCTGGATGCGCGATTTTCGCTGGACGGTTGCGCCATGGTCATCACCCAGCCCCTCAAGACGTCTTCCTAGGAGCAGACCGCTTGGACCTGGGGGTCGCCGCCTGCTTGCGCTGGCCCTGTCCCGCCGAACCGCCGCTCCGGCTCCCAGCCCGTCCGCTCGAACCACTAGAGGACTTGCCTTGCGCACTGGATCGCGACGTCCGCACGGTTTCCTTCGCCTCGGTGGCAGACCTCGCCAACCGACCGCTCAAGGGTGCGGAGTGTCCGGACGTGCGGTGGCGTTCCGTTCTGCCGTCTGAGGACTGCTCCGCAGCCTGTTCTTCTTCGTCTCCCCCGGACTCGATCTCATCCTCTTCCGCTGCGGGAGTCCCTTCCGAGTTCGCCCTCCGCCGCATCGCCTTCTTGCTGAGGCTGGTCACTTCTTTCCCGGCGCCCGAGAGCTGCTCTCCGGCCCCTTCGACGTTGACCGCACGCAACCCGGCGGCACGCTCCGTTAGGCTGTCACCAAGCGATTCGATCTTGCTCGTCGCTGCCGCCAGCACGGCTGATTTGGCCGCGTCCAACAACCGCTCTCGTGCCTCTCCCGTAAGCTTCTGCACCTCTGGGGACGCTCCTAGCAGTTTGCCGCCCTTGGCCAGCAGCTCCTTGGGATCTGCGAAACGTCGTCCCGCCAGCATCCCCGCGGCGGTGATCGCGAGCTTCATCTTGCGACTGCGCCCGAGGGCATAACCGACGGCTACTGCCAGCGCAATTTGAGGTCCGGATTTCATATCAGCTCCCCTGCCCCGAAGTGCCGTGAGGGCCTGTTGCCCGCAGTCACGATCAACTCACGCAACCGAGTGCAGCCAGTGTCCGGCGCTACTATCTTGCAATCGACCTAGCGTCGAATCCCGATCAGCCGACTACCACGATCATTTCAATAGGCTACCCACCCACTGACCGCCGGACACCTCCGCCACGGGTCGATTTCATGATCGGTTCTGATTTTGAAATTCATCAACCATCGCGGCTGTCCCTCACGATGGAATATGCCTAACTCGAAATCGAGATCACCGGACTACGCCGGCCCCAGGAGTTCCTCGTCCACTCACCCGGTCTTGTAGCGGCCATGAAGATTCGGAGAATGCAGTAGCCTTGATTTAGATGGCCGTGGCTCGGTACCGGGTCAGCGTTGAGCCCCCTTCTTCGCTGCCTTCTTCGCTTTGGTCTTGGGTGCCTCGCGTGCGGCCGGGATAGCACCCTCTGGCGGAACGATTGTCTCGTCCCTGCTCTCGCCCAGCGACGCAGCTCCTTCCCCTGGAGTGCCTTCGCCAGACGGCTGCTCGGCTTCGCTGGATTCGAGCGCGACCGAGCGAGTCATGCGATACGCAGCGTATGCAGCGCCGGCGCCAGCCATAACGCTTGCAGCGGTCACACCTGCGCGCTGAAGCCGTAGCCTTCTGTGATTCGAGGCTGCCCGGCGGCGGCCAGGCATGCTGCTCAGTTTCTTGCGTGCCAGCAGGCGCGCGAACCGCAAGGCGGCTTTCCCCATGCGCCATCGGCCCAGCAGGTAGCCGACGAAAGCTGCCAGGTACACTTTGATCCGGACCAACATCACGACCCTCCCGATGCCAAGATCGCGGTATGCACGCCAACGTCCGAACACTTAAAAAAACTATTCGTGCGGGGCTTCCCGACACTGTCAGTCGGTGAAGGTTCAAGAGCTGTTTGCGATGCAACTCTGAATCACCCCACAATCACCATAAAGTAAAAAGTTCCTCACTGCGCCGAACCCGCATCGTCCTGATCACCGCAACAACGATCAGGAACAACAAGAGCAGCACGAGCAACACGGGCCCCAACAGTAGGACGAGGGCAAGGCCAACAACCAGGAGGACCTTGACCTTGACGCTCAGTCCGGTGACCGCGGCCTTCACCGCCGGCCACAACGGGTGCTTCCCCCTAATAGCAGCGGAAACCCCAGCCAGTCCAGATTGCACGCTCGGCGAACTGCTCGCCGAGTTGGCGAGTTTGTCCAACCAGGCGGGAACCTTTCGGTGTAGCACCTCGGAGCCCTTGACCAGCAAGTCACGGACGATCCGCCCAGTGGCCTCCCGTAGCCATCCGGCCAATCGCGCTAGGAATTTCCGAGGCCTGGCCCCGGCCTTGCCCAGCGAAGCCATGCACCGAGGCTACCCCACTGGTGCCTGTCGATAACCGATCCAGTGCCCCAGCTGGTCCGGGGCGACGACGGGCACAAGTAGTTCACACTTCGTGGTTTCAACCGCCGGAACTGGGGAACACCGAGCGCGACAGCTCGGACATCGCCGAGGTCGAGTATGCGCACTTATTGGGCGGACGCGATCTCCGGCAATGTGATCAGCGCCGGAGGTTTGCGATGACCCGGATCAAGGTGTTTCTGGCGATCGTCATCGGTTACGTGCAGAGGTGGTTGATGAAGCTTAAGCTGCGAATGACCGCCCGAAACGTGGGCCGGAAGCTTCGCCATACCGTGGGTAGGAAGTTGCCGAACGTCCCGCTAGTCCGTGAGCGGACCCAGCCCGTTTCGAAGCGCGCTGGTCGGACCATTTCCGACGCGGCCACGGACCTGCCTAAGTCCCGCACTGGACAAGTAAAGGAAAAGAAAGGCGAATCCGGTAGGCAGGGACGGTTCGGACGGCTGCGCACAGGCGTGACCCGCAGTATCGGGATGGTCTTGGCTACCACAGGCGGCGCCCTTACCCGGGCCGGTGAGAGGCTGAAGGGCTCCGACGACGGCGCTCGAACACCGACCGATGCCGGCATGGCCCGCGGCATGGCCCCGCAAGCCAAAGGTGCCGCAAAGGAAAAGGAAGTCCGACCGGCGTGCGGGGCCGACCGGCGCACCTCCAGGCCGCGCACCGATAAGACACATACCAAGAGCACACCGAAAGAAACCGGTTCCCACGATGCGACAGCGCACGGAACAGGAGAGAGCGGCAAACCGGTTCGTAAGCGGCGCAGCCCGGTGCGGGCACCACACCCACACCCACCCGCATCCGGCAAGAGAAGCACCCCCCACCACGAGTAGGCAGACATCGCGCCGAGCATGTATTCGTGCCGTGCGGAAGTGTGCGAACTGTAGGTTGTGATCACCTCCCGTCTCCGCTTCTGCGTTCCGAGGTGGTCCGTGCGCGGTTTTCGGGGCTACAGCGCCTGAAACCGCTCACGACACTCGTGCTGGCGGTCGTGCTGGTCTGCGGTCATCCGGCAGCCCCAACATGACCGGGGTGTGCTCGGCGACCGCATACCGCAGCTTGCGCTGCCGATCACGCCAGACCAACGAAGATCGCACACCCTTACGTTTCCGATCAATAAATCCGGGGGCCTCCGCACCACGTTCCTCCGGTGAAGCGGCCTGGCCGCGGTGTCGGTGCCGCTCGCGTGCTATTGCCGTGTTCGTAGTCTTTCCTGCGCGCGTCGGCGTATGAGGATCGGCAGGAAGGTTCCTATCGTGGCTTGCGGTACCAGCTCGGCGGCCGCGGTGTTGATCGCGTGCAAGATCTGTCCGGGCCGCGCGTCGGGGAACTGGCCGGACAGTTCTTCCCGTACCAGGTCCAGTTCTCGTTGAAGCCGCGCGTGATCGATCCCCATCACGAGTTCATCGCCCGTCGGCTGGAGGTCTTGTCTGCTCGAAGTTGTCCCGAGTCGGGCCCGACGATGGCTGCGGTGACGGGATCTTGGCGCTCACACACGGCGGTTCACCATTGTTGGAGCAGGAGGCTGAGGGCGGTGGCGGCGGTCGTTGCGCCCGCGGCGATCATCCAGCCGTGCGGGAGTAGCGGGCTGGACCCGAAGAATTGGCTCAGGCCGGGTGTCTGGACGACGGCGGCCAGGGCCACGAACGAGACAAACGCACACCCCACGACCAGTGGTGTCCGTCCGCGCACGACCAGGGTCTGTCCGAGCTGGGCGGCGACCAGCGCCACGAGCGCGACCGTGTTGGCCTGGCGCAGGGTTCCGGTCGCCCTGCCCAAGATCCACGCACAGATCGCGGCCCCGGCGGTCACCGCGGCACGGCGGTAGATGTCGTGGGTCAACGCCGCGCCAAGCGAGGCTTCGGGGCCTTCGGCCAGCAGCATATCGGCGGTGATCGTCGGCGGTGGCCTTACCGCGATCGCCATCGCCGGGAGGATGTCGGTGAGCAGGTTGACCAGCAGCAGCTGCCGGGCGTTGAGGCTGCCCCCGCCGTTGATCAGACCGGTGACGACGGTAAAGCCGATCTCGCCGAGGTTGCCGCCGAGCAGGATGGCCAGCGAGTCGCGCACCGATGCCCACATGGCGCGGCCTTCCACGATGGCGTCGACGATGGTCTCGATGCGGTCGTCGGTGACCACGAGGTCGGCGGCCTCACGCGCCGCAGGAGTTGCGCGCTGCCCCAGCGCGATGCCGATGTCGGCCAACCGGATCGCCGGGGCGTCGTTGGCGCCGTCCCCGGTCACCGCGACCACACGGCCGTTGCGCTGCAGGGCCTCGACGATGCGCGCCTTCTGTGCCGGGCTGACCTCGCGAACACCGCGACGGTGGCTACTTCCGCCGCCAGCTGCTCGTCGTCGAGGGTGTCCAGTTCGGTGCCGGTCATGACGCGGCGTTCGTTGAGCGCGTTGAGTTCGGCGGCGATCGCCTCGGCGGTGCTGGGGTGATCGCCGGTGACCATCACGACCTCGACACCGGCCCGCTGGAGCTGTGCGACGGCGGCGGCCGCGGTGGGCCGTACCGGGTCGGCCAGCACGACGAATCCGATCAACCGCAGATCCCGGATCCGGGACTCGTCGAGATCACTGCGATCCGAAGCAGCCCGCTCGGCGACAGCCAGCACCCGGTAGCCCTGCCGGGCGAGGTTTTCGGCAACACGCTCGACGCCTCGACCAGCGGTACCCTCCAGCGGCACGTCGCCATCTGGTCTGCGCCACCGGGTGCACTGGGCCAGCACGATCTCCGGGGCACCTTTCACACTCAGCAGATTGCCGTCGCTGAAGGTGCCGAGCACCGCGTGGTAGCCGCGGGAGGGCTCGAAGGGCATCTCGTCGATCGGCACCCAGCCCTCCTTGCCTTCGGCCGGGTGCACTCCCGCGCCGCGCGCGCCATCGACGACCGCGCGATCGGTGGGATGCGGGAGCAGTTCACCGTTGTCCACCAACGGACTTGCCCGCAAAGCACCCGCGAGCACTCGGCGTTGCACTGTGGAAATGTCCTCGAGCCACCGGCTCGACGCGCCGTCGGATACCCGCCGTAGCGCGATCCGCCCTTCGGTGAGGGTGCCGGTCTTATCGAAGCACAACACCTGCGCCCGGCCCAGAGCCTCGATCGTCGCGGAGTTACGCACCAACGCCCCGCGTTTCGACAACCGCCGGGCAGCCGCGAGCTCGGCGACGGTGGCAACGAACGGCAATCCCTCGGGAACGGCCGCCACCGCCAGGCTCACCGACCGCCCCAGCGATGTCCCCAACCGACGCCCCCGCAGCATGTCCGTGACCAGCAGAACCCCACCTGCTCCCAGGCAGACCGGCACCGTCACCTTCGCCAGCGTCTGCAGGCGAGCCGCGACACCATCTGCACCTCGTCGGACCTCAGGCCCGATCACGCTGCCGGCCTCGGTGTTCGCACCGATCGCGACCACGACACCCACGGCTCGCCCGGCGGCGACCGCGGTGCCCCGGTAGATCATGCAGGTCCGGTCCGCGACCGGCACCGCCGGAGTCGCCGTCACTGTCTTGGTGACCAGCATCGACTCGCCGGTCAGGCTCGACTCATCGAGCTCCAGCCCGTCCGCCTCCAGGAGTCGGCAGTCGGCCGGAACAGCATCCCCGGCCACCAACTCCACCACATCACCGAGCACGAGCTGGTCAGCGGGCAACTGCGTCACGTTTTCCTTGCGGCGCACCACAACCCGAACAACGCTGGCCGCCAGCAGCTTGTTCAACGCACGGTCCGCGGTGATACGTTGCACGCCGCCGATCAACCCGTTCATTCCCAGCACGCCCAGGATGATCGTCGCGTCCGCAACGGCACCGATGCTCGCCGAGATCGCGGCCCCACCCGCCAAGGCAGGCGTCAACGGACTCGCCAGCTCTTCCAACGACGCCCGCAGCACACCCATCCGGCCGAAGTCCGCTCCTTCGTCATGATCCGGGAAACGCTGGTGCGCCGCATCACCGGTCAGGCCCTCTGGTGAACTGTCGAGCAAGTCCAGCACCGTGCCGGGCGCCATCGCATGCCAGGCAGTGCGCGGCACGGCGCGCGGAACCGGGCGCCACGCAGCCTGCATCCCCCACCACGTCCCCGCTCCCAGCGCGATCGCCGCGCACACGGCCACCGGAATTCCAGCACGGGCCTGACTCCCGATAGCGGGCCCGAAAGCGGCTAGCGCCGCCCCGCCGACCGAACCGATCAACGACAGCTGCGCGCTGCGCCTGCTGACATGACGCGCGGTCGACACGTTGCGCAACAACGCACACGGCTCCCCCAGGCTCGCGCCCGCGATCAGGTGCGCACCCCACGGAACCTCACCATCACGGGTCACACCGAAACCGACATCCGCAGCCGCCAGCGCCGCCCGCGCATGCGAGGACACCACAGCGACGACACGGCCCTCCCGCTGCATCTCCCGCACAGCCGAAGCAAGCCGCACCCCACCCGCAACCACGCGATCAACACCGATCTGCGCCGCCAACCGGCCCCATCCCCAGCGACGACCACCGACCCGACCCCGCGAGCTGCCGCGACCAACTCCTCGGCGAGAGGATCCAATTCCTCGGCGGCAAGGACCCACGCAACCCTCCGCGAATCGTGGCGCAGCGCGAACACCTCAATGCCGGGCCCCGCCGCGCCACGCACATCAGAAGGCAACCGCGACTGAGCCACCGAAGACAGCGACCAACCCTCACGCCGCGTTCCATCCGCCTTGGTCACACCGACCAAGTGGTGCGCCCGTTCCCACAGCTCAACGACCGCGTGATCGCTCTGCGCGGGAATCACGTCGTGCACCAGCCGAGCACCAGTGCGCACAACGCCGGCGTCGATCACCACCGTGTCGACCCGGTCCAACCGCCGCAACACCCGGGGTTCGAACACCAGCGTCGTCCGCTCGGACAACCCGTACCCGAGCTGAGCCGCGAACGCGCCCCGGCCCACCAAAGCCGCGCGCGGCGCGCCCGCGACCAACATCGCTTGCGCACGCTGAAAGCTCCGCGTCACCCCGAGCATGCCCGCGAACGCCGCCGGCCCGGCAAGAGCCGAACCGTTCGCGGCGCGCTCGACCGGGCCATCGGGCAACGGCACAGGGCGCGGCCGAACCGCCACCGGCTCACTGCGGTGACTGGCGGGATGCCTGCCGACGCCGGCTTCCCACCGGGCCCAGCTACGCTGCGCGGCCTGGGTCTCCCGCAACAGAAAAAACCGGTACGCCGATTCCGCCAGCAAACTCGACCGGCGCTGCGCAAGCGTGTTCGCCACCGCGCTGCCGATCCCGAACAGCACATCGGTGGCCGTCTTGCCCAGCCGGGTTTCCAACGGCCCCCGGACCCGGGAGGCCGATTCCCCGGTCGACACCAGCGCCGGAACAGACGGCGGCAGGGCGGGCAAGGGCAGCAGTTCGGCCCCCATCGTGATCGCAGCGCCGGCCAGGTTCGCGCCCAGCATCGCCACCTCGGCGAACACCTTGACCGGATTGTCCGGATGATCTGCGCTGACCGTGGCGAACGGTTCCCCGTCCAGCCCCGTTTCCGCCTCGGCGTCCTCCACCGCGCCCACCAGCTCGGCGATCCCCACCAAGTCCGGATCGTGCCCGATGACCACCCGCCCCACGGCGGCGTTGATCTCGACCCAGGCAACGCCCGGCACCTTCTCCAGGCGCCGGACGATCCGCTCGCCGGCTTCCTCAGTCCCCGGCTGATGAACACCGCGCACCTCTACGTGCGCACGCCCCTCCGACGCCCACGCCCGCCGCCCGCTCTCCAAGCCCGCGATGCTCCTCGCGGCGGCCGCCACCGGAGCCACGATCTGCGAGGCCAACACGCCCAAGGTACGCAGCATCGAACACCCTCAACTGCTCGACACGCAGCCGGCCGACGCCCGTGGCACCCCCGCGCCGGTCGCCTCCACAACCGGCCATTCGAGCACCCAACCGTCCCGCACCGCGCGGGCCGCGTCCCCCCCACTACACCGCACCCAAACATCGGGCCGACGAAACTCCGCCGCGACGGGCAGGCCGACCGTCCCGGCTCGCGACCACGCCCCATGTCGCCGCGCGCCTGCACCAGGCGTTGCGTTCTGCGCTGTCCTAGCCACGACTACCTCCCGCGCACAGATACCGTGGTGAATCCGAGCGTAGGGCCGGCGAGCGAAAAGCGAACCTCGAAACAGCCGTACATCCGTCCTCTCCGTGGCCCGCGAGCCGATCAACGACAGCGACGGGCTTCGCCCCGCTGTTCGACCCGCCAACACGCCAGTACTGCTGAGCTGAGAGAGGATCCAGCACATACAATCCGCAGGAAACTCTTTCTGATCGGCCTGGCCCGCGATGAATTCGAACTCTACCTGTTCCCGCTCGCGAACCAGGCCGCCGCTTTTTTCAAAATGCGATATACATCTGGGCCTGGGCATAGCCCTTGCGCAGCTTCTCCAGATCCGCCCGGCGAACTCCGTCGACTCGCCATCCCCGTCCTTCCTGCCGCCGGTGAACATTATGATCACTGTCGACGGAAGCGGGATCACTTCAAACCGTTATTCGCCGTTGCGCCGTTCGAACTTGAAGGCGCCGTACGGGAGGTAGCGTTCGTGATCGACGCCGGACGCAACGTCGTAACGCGACGCGGCTAGCTTGTCCGGCGGCCGCGGCGCCGGCGTATCGGTCACCTCGGCCATGCTCGGAATGGTCAACGTCATTGTTTTGCCTCTTCCCCCACACTGGCACTCTCGACACCGGCACGGATGCCGCGCGCGGGTCGATCATGCGGCCGCACCGCGGATCCCACAGCCGATGCTGACTGCGATCGCGACCAGCCCGTACAGCATGATCGGCACCCACGAATCGGTGAGCTCGAGCAGCGACGCGGCGACGAACGGGGCGATTCCACCGCCGAGGATGCCCGCGAGCTGGAAGCTGAACGACATCCCGCTGTAGCGCATCCGGTGGAGAACAGCGTGGACATGATCCCGGCGTACGGCGCCCAAAAGGCCTTGCCGGCGATGCCGTTCGTCAGCGCCACCACCAGGATGGCGAGTGTCGGCCGCCCGGTGTTGAGCAGCGGGAAGAATGCGGCTACGCCGATGGCGAGCCCGACCAACCCATACACCGACAGTCTGCGCGCGCCGACCCGGTCGGCGAGCGCGCCCATCAACGGCGTGGTGATCACGGAGACCCCGGCCGCCGCCATCGTCGCGGTGAGCACCACGGTCGTCGGCATGAGCTTCTCGTGCGTCACATACGTGATGGCGAAAACGGTGACGATGTAGAAGGCTATGTCGTTGCCCATTCGGCACCCCATAGACAACACGAAGTTGACCGGCCGGTCGCGCAGCACGGTCAGCAGCGGCCGCCGCACCGCGGCCTTGGTGTCCATGCTCCGCTGGAACTCCGGCTGCTCCACAGCGAGAAGGACGGAACCGGCCCACTCCCCACCGAGCGCCAACCCCTGCACGAGCCGGCACGCCACCAGCAGGGCCGGCGCCCACATGCCGACCTCGCCGTATGTTGGGAGCAGCCCGATGCCACCGGTGGCGATCCCCATCAAAACCAGTGTCACGAATAAGACAGCACGACGGCCGTAACGGTCACCGTAGTGGCCAGCGATAGCCGCACCAACCGGTCGGGCGACGAAGCCGACACCGAACACGGCGAACGCACTCAGCACCCCCGCACTGGGCGAGGTGCCAGGAAAGAACAGCCGGGGGAACACCAACGCGGCGGCTTGGCCGAAGATGAGGTAGTCGTAAAACTCCAGCGTGCTGCCGACCAGGGTCGCCGTCAGATAACCGCGGAGAGGAATGTCCGTCCACTTGCCCCGCTTGCCTCGGCCGAGGCAAGCGCCGCGGGAATGACCGCGATGCCAGGGTGGCCGTGCGCCCTCCTCATGCCGTCGTCGCATTGCAGCGCATGCCCAAGCAGACCGTTCAAGCCGGCGGCGTCGCTAGCCGACAACCTTTCCTGCATACCGAGGACCGAGCAACCAGTCATTGCCGACCGATTCTGAGTGGATCGCCCCAGTTTGCTGCGCAGCGCGATTCGACCCACTTCGGTTTGAGATCCACCGATCGCCAACGCGACCAAATCGAGTACGCACTCCTCAGCGCGCCTTATTACCGGCAAGCCGCCTTGACCGGCCGCTGCGGCTTCGGAACAGCGGGCTGCAAGCGAGCCCATGAGACTTGGTCCGTTCATCGGACTTCTAGGACGCGCAGGTGCCGGCCTGTCGACATCAACGTCTCGTAGGTGTCGGTGACGACGACCGTGTCTTCGACCTGGAGACCCGCCCCAGCCGAGCTCGTAGTAGGGCGTCTCGATGCACAGCGTCATGCTGGCCTCAAAGACCGTCTCGTTCTGGGCAGTGAGATTGGGGATGTCGTATCCCTCGATGCCGATTCCGTGCCCGACATGATTCCGCTCGTAGTCCGGGAGGTCGGCGGACCGGGCCACCTCCATAGCGCATGGTAGACCTCCCGCGCAGCGACGCCGGGCCGGATCTTCGCCAGGGCCGCGTCCTGACCTGCGAGGATTGCGTCGTAAATTCGGGTGTGCTTCGGGGTCGGCTCGCCGAGCACCGCACACCTCGAGATGTCGGCACGGTAGTGCTCGTAGTAGCAACCGGCATCGAAGCGGATGATGTCGCCGATCGACAGCTCGTAGTTCGACGGAGTGGCACTGGACAGGGCGGACCGTACTCCGCATCCCAGGACGGTCAGGGCAGGGTCCGCCCCTGCATCGATAAGCTCCCGAAGGAACACCTTCGACAGTTCCGTCTCGGTCACTCCGGGTTTTACCTCGGCGAACGTCGCCTCGATCGCTCGCTCGGTGGCCTGCGCAGCCTTGGTCAGCCGCGCAACCTCGGCCGCGGTCTTGACTGCCCGTATCTTCCTGGACGCCTCGCTCGCCGGAACGATCTCGCACTGAGGAAGCAGTTCACGCAGCTCTCGGCCAGTACAGACGGCGTGATCCCGAACTCGTCGATGCCCAGACGGCCGGCGGTCAGTCCCATCTTCTCAATGGCGTGGGCCAGCGCCTTCGCCGGTCCATCCCCATACGGAGAATCAAGCAGGTCGCTGAGACGCTTCTGCTCGGCCGAGACCCAGTCACTGTCGAGCCCATGGCTCGTTACGGATCCCGTCAGCGAGAAGAAGCCATAACGGACGACGTTGTCGATCCAGACCTGCTGGCTGGCGAGAAGATCCAGCGTCCCGGTCCCCACGACCAGCCAGGAATCCTCCTGCAGCGCCTGCCGGGACAGCGCGAAATACACCTGAGGACCCCGCCGAAGCCACTGTGGCAGGGCCCAGAAGTTGCTCGAGTACGTGACATTCTCGGGCGTCGTCGCAATCAGTGCGTCGACTCCGATCTCCTCCATGACCCGGACTGCCCGCGTCGTGTTAAGCAGTCGGCCCGGTGCTTCATCGTTCACGTCGCATCATTCCTAAACTTTCGGAGTTTGCGGGAGTCGATCTTCGGAAATGACTGCAGTTCTTTGGGAGCGGCCCACCGGAAAGACCCAGCTACCGTCGAGGGCCACCTCGGTCGCGCTTCCGGGTGTTGACGTCCTTGAGTCCGGACGATGTAGGTGCTCCCTGCGCGAGCTATCCCTACTGTTCCGAATATCGGGTTACTACTCCGCATAACGGGACACGCCCATGATGAAGCGGCTTCCTCAAGCACCCGGTGTAGCTGATACTGGCTACCGATCTCGAATGCGTGCAGGCCGATGCGGTACCAGCCGCCTGGCTCTCGCTCCAAGAGCCCCGTGGAGACGAGGGTCTGAGCGATCCGGGAGACCACTGTCTTTCCGAGCCCTACCTGCCGGGCGATCTCGGCCACTCCCACAGACGCCTCCAACGGTGCCGACCGATATCGGGCGCACCCCGTCCGGGACGGCGACGACCCAGGCCGCCCTGGGTCGGGTGCTGTTGGATCTCACGCGCGAGGCGCCGGACGTCGCCCGCCGCGTGGTGACCGTCAGCCCCGACGTCAGCTCGACGACCAACCTCGGTGGCTGGGTGAACAAGGTCGGGGTGTGGTCGCTGACCGAACGTCGGGATTGGTTCGCCGACGACGCCGAGACCATCCTGCACTGGCGGGAGAAGCCGACCGGACAGCACATCGAGCTCGGCATCGCCGAAGTGAACCTGGTGAGCCTGCTCGGCGAGCTGGGCGCGACCTGGAGCCGGTGGGACGAGCCATTGCTGCCGATCGGTGTGCTCTACGACCCGTTCGTCGAGCGGGCACTGGAACCCTGGTCCTACGGCATCTACGCCGGAGGCCAGTCCATCCTGATCGGCACCCCATCAGGCGTGTCGCTGGCGCCAGAAGGCGGTGCGCACCAGTCCATCAAGACCCCGTCCATCGGGCTCGAGCAGCCCGGGTGCGTGACCTATGAGCCGGCGTTCGCGATCGATACATAGTGGACACTGCTGGCCAGCCTCGCCCGCCTCGGCGGGCCGGACGGCAGCTCGGCCTACCTGAGGTTGTCGACGAGGCCGGTCGATCAGTCTCTAGCCGCCGTGCCCACCGACCCGGCGGCACGGGAGCGCCGGCGCCGGCAAGTGGTGGCAGGTGCGTATTCGCTGCGGCGGCGGGAAGGTGCGCGGGTGACGATCGCCGCGATGGGTGCCGTGGTGCCCGAGGCGCTCGCGGCCGCCGACCGGCTCGAGGCCGCAGGCACGATCGCCGACGTCATCTGCGTGACCAGCCCCGACCTGCTATATCGCGCCGTGCGCGCGCGCCAGGGGTTTGAGCAGGCAGAGTCGTGGATCGTGGACCAGGTGTTCGCTGCGGACCGGGCGACACCGCTGGTCACCGTCCTCGATGGACATCCACACACACTGTCGTTCCTGGCCACGATTAACCGGGTGCCGACTTCCGCGCTTGGAGTCACGCGGTTCGGTCAGTCGGGCTCGCTCGAGGACGTGTACCGCTACCACGGGCTCGACGCCGACAGCATCGTCCGTGCCGCCCTCGACCTCGCCGAATAACGTTTGGAGAACGACGTCCAATGAGCACCCATGTGACCATGCCTGCGCTCGGTGAGAACGTGACTGAAGCCCTTATCACCCGCTGGCTCAAGCGGGCCGGCGACACCGTTGCTGCCGACGAGCCTTTGCTCGAGGTGGCGACCGACAAGGTCGACACGGAAGTGCCTGCACCCTTCGCCGGCACGATCCGCGAGCTGTTGGCCAAGGAGAATGACACCGTCGCGGTGGGCGAACCGCTGGCCATCGTCGAGCCCGCAGGGGCAGTGCCCGCCTCGCACAGTGACGCACCGCCTGCTCCGGAACCAGACACGCCGCCGGGCGCACCGGCACGAGGCTGTCTTTCCTGCCGTTCTTCGCCAAGGGCGCGATCGAGGCGCTGCGCGAGCACCCTATGCTCAACGCCTCGGTCAGCGACGACAACACCACAGCCACCTACCACTCCGCCTGTCACCTCGGGATCGCCGTCGATACCCCGCGTGGGTTGATGGTGCCCGTCATCCGCGACGCGGACCGCCTCGATGTCGAGGGGCTGGCGGTCGCCATCGCCGACGTCGCCGGGCGCACGCGAGATGGCCGGATCAGCCCGGACGAGCTAGCCGGCGGCACGTTCACGATCACCAACACCGGCAGCCGCGGCGCGCTCTTCGACACACCGATCCTCAACCCCCCGCAGACCGGGATCCTGGGCACCGGAGCCATTGTGGAGCGCGTGGTTCCCCGCCCCGACGGCACGGGCGGGCACACGATCGCGGTGCGCTCGATGGCCTACCTGTCCGTCAGCTACGACCACCGGCCGGTCGACGGCGCCGACGCCGCTCGGTTCCTGTCCACGATCAAGAACCACATCGAACGGGCTGATTTTCCAAGCCAACCAGACAGCGCGCTTTCACACGTTTCGTGATTTGAAGGTGGCTTACCCGTCCGGGCTGTCGAACCTCGCGACGGCGCTCAGGTGACCGCCGTGAGCGCTATTGGGTGCCATAGCACCCACAAACACTCACGGGCTTGTCATCGCGACACTCCCCCGGCACCACGGGTCCAAGTTCAACGCCGCCCGGGTACCCGCGATGCGTCCGGTCGGAACGGGCCGGTCGGCCCTATTCCACAGGGATGGCAAGACGGACCGTAGACGTTGTCCATCTTTCGCGAACGGAGGACACCATGACCAGCTTGCAGCCTCGGCCGAGCCTGGGCCTGCCTGACATCTTCCAGATGTTCGAAACCGAGTGGCCCTTCGGTGAACGGCATGCGATGCGCGTGGAGACCTACACTGAGAAGGACGAGTTCGTGGTCCGCTGCGAACTCCCCGGCGTGGACCCCGAAAAGAACATCCACATCAACGTCGAGGGCAACCAGCTCAAGATCACCGCGGAGCGCAAGCACGAAGAACGCACCGACCGGCACAGCGAGTTCTACTACGGCTCGTTCAGCCGCACCCTGCTGCTGCCGACCAGCTGCAACACCGAAGACATCAACGCCGAGTACGAAGCGGGCATCCTCACTATCCACATGCCACGCCGAGAAGCCGAGACCCGCAAGGAAATCCCGGTGATGCGCAAGGGCAAGTGAACGACTGGAGGGCGTGGCGGACAGCGGCCGCGCCTTCCCCAGCGCGGTGCTGGACTCACTGGACTTCTCGTCTTCGTCGAAACCCTCGGCAATGCCAGCGGAATCCGCATCGACGAAGACAACAACGACAAATGATGTCCGAACCACGCTCAGTACCCAGGTGGCCGAACGCTGCTCGCCGCGTTCGGCCGTGGTTCGAGCCAACCCTTCTCGCTGTCACTGCGGGAGCGTTGCTGCTCGGCGTCATCGCCTGGGCGGTTGGCGCCGCCAGCACGGCCGGCGCGGCGTGGGTGGCCGGAACCGCGGTAGCGATCGTGCCCGCGCTGACGTGGATGGCGCACGCGCTGTGGCGCGGACGTACCGGGGTAGATCTCATCGCCGTGCTCTCGCTCGGTGGGACCCTCGTGGTGCACGAGTACCTCGCCGGATCGCTGATCGCGGTCATGTTGGCGTCCGGGCAGGCCCTGGACGCCGCGGCGCAGCGCCGGGCCTCCCATGACCTGCGCGCCTTGATGGAACACGCGCCGCGGTTCGCCCATCGATACGCGGATGGCGCGCTCGAAACCGTTGTCGTGGACCAAGTGAGCGTCGGCGACCTGCTGGTGGTGAACCCTGGCGAGGTCGTGCCGGTGGACGGCCAGGTCGGAAGCAGTGCCGCAGTCCTCGACGAATCGGTGCAAGGCGGGGGTGGCGGATATGCATGCGTTGCGAGCAGCGCCTGCGGACGCTCCCGTTCGACGCGCGGACTAGCCGTGCAGGTGTGCGGGCTCGCCGGTCAGCTCGGTGAGATAGATGTCGACCGACCAGTGCTCTGTCGTGGGCATCGCGAAACTCCTCGTCATTCGGTCTGGATCTGCCAACTCTCGGACATGAACAGCGCTGCGGCGAGTGCCCCGGCAACGAAGAATCCGGTACCTTCGTTGAACACCACGCACAGCAGGGCGAGGAACGCCGCCACAATTCCGAGAGCCCTGCGAACCGTGAGCCACCCCAAGACCTTCATGAATGGGCGCACATGGGTCATCCTTTGCGCGAACTCCGGGTCTTCGGAACACAGCTGCCGCTCGATCTCCTCGAGAAGGCGCCGTTCGTAGCGTCTCAGCATCGGAACCTCCCGAGGTGCACCAAGCGAACCGAACCTATGAGGAAGATGACGGCGACCTTCCCACTGCTCGAGTCGACGCCTCACGATGAAGGGCGGAGCCAGCGCCGCAGCAGAGTCCAACGTCCCCACACCATGCGCTGTTCGCGGCGAATCGGTGCCAACGCCTGGTCGGAGCCACCGCCGCCTACCTCGCGCCGACCGTGATCGCTGTCGCCATCACCGAGAACCGCGGCCCCACTAGCACTAGCTAGGGCCGAGTGGCCTTATGTGCCGAAGATGGCCCGGGGTACCCAGGAGGCAGGCAGTGGGAGGTTTGGCATGGAGTCGAGTGGGCGGGTTGTCGTCGGAGTGGATGGCTCCGAATCGTCGCTGACGGCCGTTCGGTGGGCTGCTGGAGAAGCCGATCTGCGGCCCGCTAAGCAGCTGTACGTCGTGATGGCGTCCGGTGACCCGATGTGGGACGACGAGGCATGGGAAATCCTCGGGCCCGTGACGGACCAGATCGCAGGCGACCACCCGAGCCTTGAAGTCTCCTCGGACGTCGTGCCCGGCGACCCCGCGGACGTCCTGCTGCAGCTCTCCGACGGTGCCGTGCTGGTAGCGGTCGGTTCCCGCGGACGAAGCACGCTGGCCGCGACCTTGCTGGGCTCGGTCAGCGCCAAGGTGGCTACCCACGCGCGGTGCCCCGTCGTCGTGGTCCGGAGGCGCCGCGAGGGCGGCCCGGTCGTCGTCGGGCTGGACAACTCCCCGCACAGCGGCGCCGCCCTGCAATACGCGTTCGACGCCGCGTCCCGGTTTGAGTCCGGGCTCGTGGCCATGCAGGTATGGCAGGACATCGAGTACGCGCCGGTCGTGCCCCGCCTGGAATACGAGCTGGCCGATCTGCACGACGAAGCATTGCGCTGGGTGGCAGAGCAGCTCGCTGGCTGGGCCGAGTCCTACCCGAATGTGCCTGTCCGCAAGGTCGCCCAGCGGGGACACCCGGTCGCCGAGCTCGCCGCCGCAGCCGAAGATGCACGGCTGCTGGTTGTCGGGCACCGCGGACGCGGCGGGTTCACCGGACTGCTGCTGGGATCGGTGGCCGCCGGGGTGCTGCACCACGCCCCGTGCCCGGTCGCTGTCGTCCGTGACACGAAAGGTTGAGGAAGTGCCGTGTCAACACCGGACCAGCCCGTCGTGGTGGGCGTTGACGGATCGGACAGCTCGATCGCCGCTGCCGTCTGGGCCGCCGCGGAAGCGGATCGCCGCCGCGCGCCGCTTCACGTCGTGATCACCAACGACGATCCGGCCCGCGCCGATTACGCCGAGAAGGCAGTGCAGAAGGCCGCGGCGGAGTGCAGTGCCAACCGGCCGAATCTTGCGGTGACCGCCGAAGTCGCGACCGGTCATCCCGTCGAGGTGCTGTTGCGTCAGAGCGCGAAAGCACAGTTGGTGGTCCTCGGTGCGCGTGGGCATGGCGGTTTCACCGACGCCCTGCTGGGCGGGGTGAGTGTCGGCGTGGCCACCCACGCGGCCTGCCCGGTCGTCATCGTGCGCAAGGGCATCCCCACCACCGTGGGCCCAGTGGTCGCCGGTGTGGATGATTCACCGTGCAGCCAGGAAGCGCTCTGGTTCGCGTTCGCCGCCGCAGAGCGGCTGGGCACCGACCTGGTCGCGATGGAGGTGTGGCACGAAGAAGGCCTGCTCGCCGTGCCGTTGGCACCCGTCGACCGCGAACAGGTGGAGCGGGGGATCAAACAGTCGCTGGGCAAGCAAACCGCTGCCCTGCGCGCGGAATACCCAAAGGTCACGGTGCGCGAGGTGGCACAGCGGGGACACCCCGTAGCTGCCTTGACCGACGCGGCACGCGACGCATGTCTGCTCGTCGTCGGGCACCGGGGCGGCGGCGGGTTCGACGGGCTTTTCCTGGGTTCGGTGGCCGCAGGAGTCTTGCACCACGCCCAGTGCCCGGTAGCTGTCGTCCGTACCGCAGGAGGACATCAAGCGCAGTAGGGCAGGCGCGTTACCCAGCGCGCAGGACCGCGACCGGGCAAGAGGCGCGGTTGACGACCGCATGGCTCACCGAGCCGAGCAGGCTGCGACGGATTCGTCCCCTCCCATGGCTGCCCACGACCAGCAGGCTCGCGCCCTCGGCTTCTCTGAACAGCGCCTCGGCGGGCTTTTCCGGCGTAACCACCCGCCGAACGCTGACATCGGGAAACCGTTCACCCCAGCCCGACAGGGATGAGGCGAGCACTTCCTCGGCTTCTTCGCGCACCTCGCCCCAAGGCAGCTCCCACTGCTGCACCCGGGCGAAGGGGTCCAGCGGAAGGTCGCTCCAAGCGTGCACCGCGACCAGTTCGCTGCCGTGACGGGAAGCGAAGTCGTAGCCGAAACCGATGGCGAGTCGGCTGACCGATGATCCGTCGACGCCGACGACGACCGGCGCCGAACCGAGCTGCTCGCGGCCACCACGCACCACGACGATGGGAGCCCCAGTACGCCGCGTCAGCAGTTCCGCCGACGTCGAGCCCAGCACCCCGAGCTCCATCTCGATGCGCGGCCCGCCGAGCACCAGCACCTCGGCCTCCCCGGCCAAGTCCGCCAACATTTCCGCCGGATCCCCGAACGGCATGCTGCTGTGCACTTCCAGCTCCGCGTCGATTTCCCAGCAGCCGGCGACCAATTCCGCGAGTTCCTGTCGCAGGATCTTCTGCAGCGGCTCCAGGACGTCGCCTTCGCCTGGCACCTTGATCGGGGCGAGCTCTTCGAACGGCCACGTGAGCACGTGCACGAGCATCAACGGATGACGCCGACTGGATGCCTCGCGCGCTGCCCACCACACAGCCCGTCGGGAAGACTCCGTCAGATCGAACCCCACCACCACAGCCTTGCGACTGGTCTCATTCATCCCGATCGATCTCCCCTCACTGCTGACTCGCCCTAATCGAGCGCGGGATCGAGGGAGGCCACGCCGGCCTGTTCATGTTGCCCGGTCCGCTCCGGCATTCCCTCGGGGACGACCAGCACCGGGCTTCGTGCCTTGTGGATGCACCGCAGTGCCGTGCTGCCCAGAATCGCGTCGGCGACCCTCCCGTGACCACGATCACCCAGGACCAGCATCGTGGCGTGCGCCGACCGCTCGGCCAACACCTCGGCAGCATCACCCTCGACGAGTTCGATGTGGACCTCCGGCGTCGTGGTTCCGCCCATGCAGCCGCGCACCACATTCTTCAGGTCCTCCCAAAGCTGTTCCCGCACGTGGTGCGGCGCCAGGCCAGGACGCATCAACATCGGGCCCGGCCCGGCGAGAACAGCGTGCGATGTCCAAGCCATGACCGCGTGCACCGGTATGCACCGCCGCCGTCCTTCATCGAGGGCCCAGCGCAGCGCTCGCGCGCTCGCGTCCGATCCGTCCACCCCCACCACGAGAACCTCGTAGCCGACCACGGTTCCCACCTCGCACTCCTGCCTCAACGCAAGCGAGTCCACATCGGTTCGACAACGTCCCGCTCCCGGCGTCGCAACGGGTTGGGAATCGACCGCAGCGCCTGGACCAGCCATTGCAGGTTGTCTCCCGGTGAACCGTTCATCACTGGCTCCCCGAGCGGATCGGTGTCGATGCCAAGGCTGCGCCATGCATTCGACCGGAATTAGGGCACTTCGTCACTCGCGCCTCCGGTGCAGTTCAGAGGCACTTGGACCCTCGCCCCGGCAAAATCCGAACAGTCACAGTGACGGCATCGAACGCGCGGATGAGGAGTCGTGAATGCGAGCGTTCCCCGCGGCCTTCGGGCTGACATCAGGCCAGACGGAGCAGATCATCCGGCTGGCCGGGATGGCTCCATCGCTGCACAACAGCCAGCCGTGGCGCTTCCGGATCCTGCCCCAACTGATCGAACTGCACGCGGATCCGAAACGGCACCTGCCGATCGCCGACCCCGAGGACAGGGAACTGCGGTTGGCGTGCGGGGCGGCGCTGTTCAACCTGCGACTCGCTCTGGAACAAGCGGGCATCCGGCCGGTGGTGACGTTGCTCCCGCACCTGGCAGCCGCCACCACGCTGGCCGAGGTGCGCGGCGGCGGCCAAGCTCACCAGCGCCCGGTCGACCTCCGGTGCTATGAGGCGATCACCGAGCGGCACAGCCACCGGCATCCGTTCCGGAACATACCTGTGTCCACAGAGGACCGGCACTTGCTGATGCGCGCTGCTCATGAAGAGCAAGCCTGGCTGCACGTGGTACAGCCAGGCGAGCACGGCACGCTTGAGGGGTTGGTGCATCGTGCGCATCGAGCGCAGATGGCCGACCCGCGCTTCCGAACCGAAATGGCCGCATGGATCGGACGCGCCGATGACACGACCGAGGGCGTGCCGGTGTCGGCAGCGGGCCCCAAACCGGAACCCAAGGACCAGTGGGTGCACCGCGACTTCACCGCCGGGCAAACCGAGCGGGCGCCGGGAACCGAATTCGAAACCCATCCCTTGCTGGTCGTCTTGTGCACCCGGCACAACAGCCGAGAAGCAGACCTGCAGGCCGGGCAGGCGCTGCAGCGGTTGTGGCTGACCGCAACCGCACAAGGCCTGGTCGCGTCGATGATCTCCGAGGTCGTCGAGGTGCCGGAGACACGCGAGGAGCTCCAACGGCTGCTCGGTGGAAACGTCACCCCACGAGCATTGCTGCGGATCGGCCACGGCGCGCCGTCGGTCGCTTCGCCCCGCCGGGACATCGGCGACATGCTCGTCAACGGCGCCGCCGAAGCGTTCGAAACCTGAGGTGTTTTGATCAGAGCCGTTCACACAGCGTGTAAAAACGTTCCGCGAGCCAGCACCTTACGGTGCCGACGCTGGCCAGCGCCCGTGCAACGCTGAGGCCCCCATCCGTGGCCGTCACCGCACCCGTCTGCCCACGAGAGAATCCCTTTTCCAAGTAATTTGGCAAAAGTTGCCCTGCGTCCTCTCACTCGATCAATGTGCGTGCGAGGTGGGCGAGGTCGTCGACTTCGACGTCGAAGGCGTCGGTGGGTTCTGGGGCGCCCTCTCCTGCCCGGGCCACGTATGCCGTTCGGATGCCTTTCGCCGCTGCGGCGCGCAGGTCCCAGGGGTGTGCCGCGACGAGCATGCTCTGCTCGGGTTCGACGCGGAGAAGATCCAGCGCCATCGCGTACACCGCGGGGTCGGGCTTGTAGGAGCGCACGAGTTCGCTGGAAAGCACGCAGTGCCAAGGTAGAGCGCCTCGGCGGCTGATAGCGGCGAGCATCGCCGTGGTCGCGTTGGACAGCGCCGCCAGGGTGAAACGTCCGGACAAGGCGCGGAGAGCAGGCGCCGCATCCGGCCACGGGCGCAGCCGTCGGGTGACCAGTGCGAGCCGGTCCAGGGCCGAGGCGTCAACGGTGAGTCCTTGTTCTTCGACTGCTGTGGCCAGGGCGTGGCGGTTGATCTCCTCCAGCGGCGCCCACGACTCACCTCCGAGAATCGAGTTCAGCCGCTGGGTACACTCGCCCAACCACGTTGCGGCCAGCGGCTTGCCGTGTCCGCTCTGACCGGTTGCGTCGTGTACTGCCCGTTCGAACTCGTCCGCTGCCGAACCTGCTTCGTCCACCACGGTCCCGAGCACGTCGAAGAACAGGACCCGAATCTCGCACACATCGATCGCCATTCCGGCGATCTTTCCACGGGAAACCGGGCGGCCGTGCGGTCGTGAGTGATGATGCCGGTTCTTACCGGAACACTCACTCACGACCGGCGTCCATCGGGCCGTGAGCGGCAATGCCGATTCTTACCGGTGTCATGTCTCGGTAGATGTGTCAATCCCCGGACACGCCTAACCTACGGAAGAAGCAGGTCGCGGTAGGGACCGCCCTCACGGGCGGCCCCCCGCACAGATCCCAGCGTGCGGAACTACCGCACTGGGCTCCTGCCTTAGGTTCTGGCGGCGAAGCGCTCGCTGGGCCAAGGATGCGTGATACGAGCCTGCGGTAGCCACCGGTTGGCCAGCCGGTTCATCCGTTCCCAGGTCAAGCGGGTGCGCTGGCTACGTCGCCGAAGCGCCCGATACCAGTGCCGTGTCACCTGATCCCGGAAGTCGTTCACCGCTGCGCTGTTGCCGGGCACGGCATAGTAAGCAAAGTGCCCGCGCACCACGCTGGCCAGCCATGTGCTCTGTTCGGGGACGGACAGATGCCGGCGTCGCATCAGCTCGGTCTTCACCTCACCAAGCTTCGCCCGCAACCGCTTCGAGATCGTGAACCGCCGCAACCCGAAGCGTCCGGTCCGGGTCTTTCCGCAGATATGCGTAAAGCCCAGGAAGTCGAACGTCTCCGGCTTGCCCAGTCCCTGCTTCCGTCGATTCCCGGCGGCGAACCGGCCGAACTCGATCAGTCGCGTCTTCTCCGGGTGCAGCTCCAGCCCAAACTTCGCGAACCGCTCGCGAAGCTCGCCGAGGAACCGCTCGGCGTCCTGTCGATACTCGAACCCCACGATGAAGTCATCCGCCCACCGCACGATGATCACGTCACCGTGCGCGTGGTGGCTTCTCCACCAGTCAGCCCACAGGTCGAGGACGTAGTGCAGGTAGACATTGGCCAAAAGCGGGGACGCCGATGCCCCCTGCGGTGAGCCCTTGTCGCTCTGCGTCCACGTCCCGTCCTCGACGACCCCCGCAGCCAACCACTTGTCGATCAGCCGCAAGACCCGCTTGTCCGCAATCCGGTGCTCAAGAAACTTTCTCAGCCAAGCCCGATCAAGCTGACCGAAAAAGTCACGGATATCCGCGTCAAGCACCCAGTTCACCTTCTTCCGCTCGATCCCGACCGCCAACGCATCCAACGCGTCGTGAGGCTTACGCCCCGGCCTGAACCCATAGGAAAAGCCCCGGAAGTCCACCTCGTAGATCGCGTTCAACACCTCGACGACCGCCCGCTGGACAATCTTGTCCTCCAACGCGGCGATCCCGAGCGGCCGCTGCCGCCCATCTGCCTTCGGGATGTACGCCCTCCGCGAGGGTTTCGCCCGGTACCCGCCGCTATGAACACGGGCATGCAGATCATGAAGATTCGCCTCCAGATCCTGCCCGTAGACCTCCCATGTCACCCCGTCCACCCCCGGCGCGGCGTTCGGGCGAATCGCCCAATACGCCTTCCGCAAGCGATCCAGGTCGACATGGTGCAGCAGCGCGGTGAACCGCGCATCCCTATCCCGTCGTGCCACTTGCCGCACACGAGCCAGCGCACTGGGCACACCCGATCCGGCTCTGTGTCCGGGGCGTGTTTTGCTGGCCGTGTTCCCCTTGGCCGACCCCCTTTCCTCCCCCACCTCCGCCACCACAGGCGCGGCTTTGTTCGGCGGGTTCGCAGGTACTACGGGGCCGTCCGACTTCCCACACTCGTTCATCCCAGGCTTACCGCCTCAGCGTTCCCTGAACGGCCCGCCTGCTGATCAGGCAGACGGGCGAGCATGGGATCTCCCGGTTCTCGCACATGAGGACTCCGTACATGCACAGGTTCTCCGACCGCGCGGGGCCCACTGGCGACTCGCGATAACGCCGCCAGCAGTGTTGCCTTCCGCCGCTCCAACAACGTCAGCACCCCGAAGTGGGGATTTCGCGGCTCCATAGCCCGGCCTGCACGTACCCCTGTCCAACGCTTCGCCACGCCCTCACGGGTCGTCGACGCATGGCTCGGGGCCACCGTGGATCGCTACTCCTTCGATGTCGGGCGCTTTCATCCCTTTCCTCATGCCGGTTTACCCCGGCGCTTCCTAGAGCCCTTTTCTCGCCAGAAAAATCACTCACGCGCGCGCATGCTTGGCCGCAGCGCGCAGGGTGGCGCGCATGATGGCTTTGACGAACGGCGATACCGTCCGCCAGTAGAGCGTGAAGATCCGGCGCGTGATCGGGTCGTCGAGCGTGGCGCGGATGTCGTAGGTGGCCAGGCTGCTGCGGCGGCCGTAGGGGCGCACCGAGAGCGAGGTGACGATCTTTCCCCTGCCGGGCTTGCCGTACTCGGCGAACTCCTCGGCCGTGACCTCCTCCATGCGCACGATCGGCGTCCAGAACCTGCCAACCGCACCGAAAACCACTTCCCGGCCTGGCTGTTCGCCGAGCAGCACCCAGTCGCCGCTGACGCACAGGTCGTCGTAGGTCAGTCGGGTCGGAACCCGAGGCTGAACTCGGCGTTTGAGCCGCTCCGGCAGTCCCCGCGCCCACATGGCCAGGTCCGCGGTTCGCGACCTGATGGTGAGCAGGTCGAGATGCCGCAGCTCCTGGTACATCGTCTCCGGCTGCGCATCGACGACCAGGTGTTCGACCGCGCCGACGTCGTAGCGCGCCGCGAAGTCGTCGACGCTCACCGAACGCTCGGTGACCTCCCACGTCGCTGAGGCGACGTCGGGGTGCTGGGTCCGCGTCTTGCCGGTCTCGTCATTCATCAGCTCTTCTCCCTTCTTCGGCGAAATCAAGGTCCTCGCCGTGGTGGGTTTCGCCGACGATCACGACCGGGCAGTCCGCACGGTGCAGGACGCTGCGCGCGACCGAGCCGAACCCGAGTACCCTGCTGTGGTGGCCGAGGACCAGCAGCTGGGCCGAGGAGGCGGCGAGGCTCAACTCCTCGGCGGGATTGCCGTAGCGCACGTCCGTGCCTAGTTGAACGTTCGGGTATTTTGCCGTCCAGTCAGCCAGATTCACTGTCAGGCCGGTTCGGGCTTCGTCCACTGTCGACAACCTCGCCATCGATGCGGGCGCGGTCCGGAACTGCTTGCCTGGGACCGGTCGCCACACGTGCACCACCAGCAGCGGGGTGTCCCGCAGGGCGGCTTCTGCGAAGGCGAACGAGACTGCCGCCGAACCGAATGGCGGGTCTGCCACACCGAGCACCACCGGGCCCAGGGCGAAACTGGTCCGATGCTGCGGAACGACGACGACTGGACAGCTTGCTCGTTCCGCAACCGCTCTGCTCACCGATCCCAGCAGTGTCTCGGCAACGGCGCCCCGGCCGCGCGAACCGACGACGAGCAACTGGGCGTCGACGGACTCCAAGGCCAGTGCATCCGGCGGGAATCCGTGCACCACGTCTTCGGCACTATCGATCTTGCGATGCTCACGACAACACAACTCGCCGGCGCTGCGCACGACGCTCCATGCCTGCGAGCTGTCGCCACTCGCGACGACCGTCACGAGCCGCACTGGCACACCACGCAGGGATGCCTCGTCAGCTGCCCAGAGTGCCGCAGTCGCCGACTCAGCGGAGCCGTCGACGCCTGCCAGCACGCACCGCATGCGCGTTCCCCCACGTCGAGATCGGGTACATCGGATCGTCCCCAGCTCGTTCTCGGGTACCACTTGCGTGGTACGCCCAACCCAGGCGTCACGTCCGGCGCCTGCGTTCGGCGAATACCGTCATCCGGTGCCGGTATCCTTCTTCGCCGATTTCCCCGCGGGCGAAGCGCTCCGCCAGCAAAACCACGCGTCCTGCCCGTGGCTCCCGTCCATCTCGGCGCTAGCGACACTCATCGAGACCCCTCTTTCTGCTGGTGTGCGACGGAGTCCTGGGCGATGCTGCGGACGAGATCGACCGCGGTGAGCACACCGCACACCCGCCCGTGCCGCATGACCAGGACGGCATCGGTGTGGGCGTCGATCATGCGTTGCGCTGCGAAACCGATGTCGTCGGTCGCGTCCACTCGGGGCCCCTGCGCCGGGCACAGCGAGCCGGCCGAAGTGGTCGGCTTCGGGTACTGGGCCGCGATGCCCTGCAGCAGGTCTGCCGCGTTCACCAGCCCCACGGTGTCCTCGTCGGCGACCACGGCGAGGTGGTGCACGTCGCGGCGGTACATCTCATACAACGCATCCATCGCGTCCAGTTCGGGTCGGACCGCGACCACGGGGGTGCTGGCGAGGCCGAGCGCGGTTTCCTGGTCGTTCATGTTCCACCTCGAAGGGCCGTACCCGCTCCTGACCGTCGCGCGCCCGCGGCGTCTCAGCTAGATGATTGATTCCGTGAAGTTGGTGTTAGTGATCGAATGCGATGAGTGATCGTTTGCTGGTCGCGCCGGTTGTCCAGTTGTGCCAGATGGCGGCGGTCATGGCCAGTAGGCGTTGGGCGATGCGGGTGAACACGCCTGCTGGGGTGCGTCCGCCGTGTTGTTCGAGGCCGAGTTGGGCTTTGAGGGTCTGGTTGACCGACTCGATCCACTGGCGCACTCCGCCGAGGTTGCCGTTGCGGTAGGTCTCGTCCTTGCGGTCCGGGCGTAGCAAGCGCAGCGTCATCTGCTCGGTGAGATTCTTGAACTCCTTGCCGGAGAATCCCTTGTCAGCCAGCAGGATCTGGCCGTCGCGGATGAGGTGGTGGTTGTGGTCGAGCAGCGCGGCCAGCACCTCGCGTTCGCCGATCTTGGGGTTGGCCAGGCACCACATGATGGGTACCCCATCCCCGCTGCACACCAGGTACAGCTTGAGCCCCCAATACCAGCGGGCGTGTGACGCGCAGTACCCGTAGCCGGCGTGTCCGGCGAGGTCGGAGCGCTTGACGGTCTCGCGGGACATCCCGCAGGGCACAGGGGTGGCGTCGGTGATCCACAGGTCGTCGAACCAGGACGGGCAGCACGCAGCCACGGTCCGGATTGCCTTGCACAGCAACGGTTCCGCCGCACGTAAACGCTTGTTGTAGCCGGACTGTTTCGGCAGATACGGGAACATGGCGCGCCACTGCGGATCGCTATGGATGTGCCGGATCCAGCGACGCTCCCCGTGGTAGCGCAGCAGGACCTGGGCCACGGCCAGCGTAATGAGCTCACTGTCCGTGAGTAGCGGTTGACGACCTCGCCCTGTGCGGGCGGGAACAACGTGGTCGTCGACGAGCACGTAGAGTGCGGTCAGGAGGGTGTTTAGTTCTTTGCTCACACATTGATCTTGAACACCCTCCTCCTCTACCCGCTCACCGGCCCTCCCTTCACGTGATCTTCACGGAATCAATCATCTAGGGGAGATGGTCACTCGCCGCCGGACGCGGAGCTTGCAACTGGGGCGTGGACGGCTCTGAGTCATCGTGCCTCGCCGAACAGGTGTCCGCCTGGACCGAGTCCTACCCGGAAGTGGTCGTGCGCCAGATCGTGTCGAACACCCCGCCGGTGCAAGCGCTGTGCGAGGCCACACAGCATGCGCAGCTGCTGGTGGTTGGCCATCGTGGGCTCGGGGGATTTCCCGGCCTGCTGGTGGGCTCGGCGGCCAGGGGCGTGTTGCACCACCCGCCGTGTCCGGTCGCGTTGTCCCCGGCTGACGGCCTCATCGCCGAGGGGGAGTCCGTGGGCGAGATGCGTTCGTGGAATGGGAACAGCGGTTCGGGCACGGCGAGACCGGAGTGCTCGGGCGGTAGCATGCCGTTGCTGCGCGACGGGAGCGCATCAGTGCGAACGACCTGCACGTCATCGCCGAGGAGATCCGGCGGCCGGTGGCCGCGCTCACTGGGGCGGCGGGGTTCTACGCCGATTTCGCCGGTGTGCGCGGCACGCGTCACGTCCGGATCTGCGCCGGAACCTCGTGCTTCGTCTCGGCGGGCGACCACACCATGCCGCTGGCCGAAGCGGCGCTCGGCGTCGAACCGGGCCACGCCAGCGCCGACGGTTCGGTGTCGTTGGCCGGCGTCTCCTCACCGACCACCCTCGACGAGCACACGCCGATCACCGGTCCTGAGCTCGATGATCGGTTGCTCTCCGCCGACCACCCGGTCACCCCGGCGCCCGCGATCCCCTACCGCGTCGCCAGCCGCCGGGCCGTGACGCTCGCGGGGCTGACCGGTGCGGAGGACGCCTGGCAGGTGTGGCCGCATCTCGTCGCCGACGGATCCCCGGACGCGGTCCGCGCCGAGGTCGCAATCGCCGGCCTGCGCGGCCGAGGCGGTGCCGAATTCCCGGTGGTGCAGAAGTAGGAGGCGGTGCGCGGCCCGGCGCCGAGATTCGTGGTGGCCAACGGGGACGAGGGCGATCCTGGTTCGTTCTGCGACCGACTGCTGTTGGAAAGCGACCCGCACCGCGTGCTGGAAGGACTGGCCCCCGCCGGTTTTGCGGTCGGCGCGAACCGGGGCGTGGTGTTCGTGCGGTCGGAGTACCCGGTGGCGGTGGGGAGGATGCAGGCTGCGGTGGAAGCAGCGCGCGCTGCGGGGCACTTCGGGGCCGGTGTGCACGGCTCGTCGTTCGACTTCGACGTCGAGATCGTGGAAGGCTCCAGGACATCGTGGTTCTCCTTCGGTGGGGCCAAGGGTGGGGTCAATTTCGCGAGAAATTGGCGTTCACCCGGGTGACGGTCAATTTCTCGCGAAATTGCGCCGCCCTCGGGTGATCACAGGCGGATGGTGAGGGTGCAGCGCATGCAGGTGCGGATCCAGTCCCATTTCGGGCCGGTCGTGCAGCTCCGCTGCGTTCGGCTGGGGTGGTGTGGACCCGCAAGGCGGTGGCCGAGTTGATCCGGATGCGCCACGGCGTCGTGTTGAGTTTGCACACCGTCGGCGACTATCTGCGCTGTTGGGGTGTGTCGCCGCAGAAACCGATCCGCAGGCCTACGAGCGGGACCCCGAGGCCGTGCGCCGATGAGGGGAGGAGGACTATCCGGCCATCGCCGCCCGCGCTTGCCGCGAGGGCGCGGTGATCTCGTGGCTGGACCAGACCGGGATCCGCTCTGATGCCGCAGTGGGCCGAACCGTTGGAGAATCCTCAGCCGGCCGCGGTCGGCGACCCGGCCAGCCACGACATCGCTCACGCGTTGACGCTGGCGACGCCGGGTACACGGCAGGTGACCGTGGTCGAAGCCGAGCCGAATCGACTGCACGTATAGCGCACGGAGGAAGCCATGCACGTCGAAGACGTTTTCCACCCGGGGACGCTGACGTGTGACGCGTCCGATTCGCTCGAAGAGGTCGCGAGGAAGATGACCGCGGACCACGTCGGCGCTCTCGCCATGCTCGACAACGACCGGATCGTCGGCATCATCTCGGAACGGGACATCGTCCGGGCCGTCGCGGAGAAGGCTGATCCGCGAACGGCAACAGCCACCCTGTTCGCATCGCACCAACTGGAAACCGCTGCCTTCGGGGAGGACACCCGGGATGCGGCGCGGCGGATGCTCGACGCCGGGATCCGTCACCTCCCGGTGAAGCAAGGCCGAATGGTCGTCGGCGTGATCTCCATGCGCGACCTGCTGGCCGTCGAAACCTGGCTTTGACCACGACCGGCACAGCGCATCAACCGATCCCCGAGCCTCAAAAGGGTCGTGCTACTGAGCGGCGTGGTACTCGAGGTGCAGGTGAGACGGGGTACCAGCAGCACCGAACCGCTGTGGCCCAGTGCCGGATCCGGTTATAGCGCCCCGCCCGCTGTGCGCGGGGCTGCGGAATCGTTCCTGTCTTCGCCGACGGGGTCTCGTTTGAGGTAGTCCTCCATGTCGAACATGTTGCCCTGCGAGCGATCCATGACATCGAGCACCGTGGTCATTTCCGCGACCTGTTCGACCTGTTCGGTCAAGAACCAGCGCATGAACTGCTCGCCGAGGTAGTCGCGATCCTCCCGGAGCGTCTGCGACAACGTCGTGACTTCGTCGGTCACGGCGCGCTCTTTCTCCAAGGCGAGGGCGATGAGCTCGCGGGGATCCTCGAACCTGTTGCGGACGGCCGGAACTCCGGGAATCGCGACCTCGATGTTGTTATCCAACATGTATTGGACGACCCGCATCCCATCGTTGCGCTTCTTAACCGAGTGCCGGTAGAAGTACGAAGCCAGCCGGGGCAGGTCCCGCTGGTCGAACCACACCGCAATCGCAAGGTACTGTTGCGCCACGGCCAACTCGTTGCCCACCTGCTCCTCGAAAAGGTTCTGGACACGCGAGGTGCGCGGCACGATCTTCACAACGGTAGCCATGTACAAACGCTACGGCGCACCGTTGACCGCCAAGAACCCGGTTTCCAGCATTCAAGCCAATCGAGCGACACCCTCCCGCCACACCAAACCAGCCTCGCAAGGCCGCTCGGCAGACCCTGTTCGAGGAGATCGGTATTCCTGACGGTCTCGATCCACGGGCGTCGTCCCGTCGGCGCTTCGCTAATCCGACGGGGCGGCGGTCAGCAGCGCACCATGACCGTCCACAATGCACCCGCGCCGCACCCGATCCTCCAACACGGGCTGCATTGGACCACGCCCTGGCTACCTTGGTGCGGAAGTGGTCAGAAGTGAGCCGTGTGGGCTCTGTGGTGGGGTTTCATCGAAGTCCTCGCCGTCCCGGGTGGACTGACGGTATGGCGTAGAGCCGGTGCGCTGACCGAGGATGGCCAGGTAGTGGACGATGTCCCTTGCGTGGGAGGATCAATGCGACCGACGATGCGCTGGTTGCTGGGGCTGCGCGGATTACGGCTTCGGTCGTTAGTGGATGCCGATGTCGACCGGCCCAACCGGTGGGTTCACATCAGTGAGCTGGAAGACCCGGCGCGTTTCTTATCCGGCGGTGAGCTTCTCCTCACAACCGGAAAAGGCATGGCAGACGTCGAATGGGACGCCTACGTCCGATGCCTCGTGGAACGCGATGTGGTAGGTCTGGGGTTCGGGATCGGCGTGGCCCATACGCACGTGCCCCCGCCGTTGATCGAAGCCGCGTCTCGCCGGGGACTGCCGCTGCTGTCGGTTCCCGAGGAGACTCCGTTCATCGCGATCAGCGAGGCTATTGCGGAGGAGATCGCCCGCCTGCAGGAACGGGCGCTCAACAGCGCGTTGGAGGCGCAAAGCGACCTGATTCGTGCCGCGTTGTCCGCGCGAGGCCCAAGAGCAGTGCTTGTTGAGCTTGCTGAGGCACTTGATTCGTGGGTGCTGCTCCTGGACACGGAGACGAGGATCCGTTACGCGGTGCCCACCGCGGCACGCAGGCGCGCTGCGCGAATCCGGATGGATTTGGATTCACTCGGGTTGGACGTTCGTACTGGCGCGGCATCGCTTTCGGTCGGCGGGGACCAGGCTGCGGTGCTGCCGATCGATGTGCGCGGGCGGGTCCAGGGCTACGTGGTGGCCGGTCGGACCACGCCCTTAACGCCGGTCGAGCGTTCGGTGCTTACCGGGGCGATGGGCTTGCTGTCCCTGGACCTGGTGAGTGAGCAGGAGGCGAACGAGGCTGAACGACGAGACCGGCGCGCGGTGCTACAGCTGGTGCTAGGAGGTCACGCCGCTCTCGCTGAAGAGGCGGCGGACACGCTCGCGGTAACTCTCCCGCCCGGCCCCGCGCGGATCGCGGTGCTCGGCTGTTCCCGCGAAGCGCTTGGTGATCTCCTCGCGGCGGCTGAGGAGCAGCATGGCCTCATGCAGTCGGGAGCGTTGGTCGCGCAGTACGACCGGCGGAGCGTACTGATCTTGCTTTCCGTCGCGGAGGGGGATCTCCAGGCTTTGGAGGAAGTGCTTCATCGCGTTCCTGGGGCGCGAGGGGTAGCCAGCGAAGGAGTGCAGCTTGCCGACGTCCCCGACGCGTTGCGGCGCGCACGCTCGGTTTACTTCGGGACCTCGAAAACGGAGTGGCTCCTGCTCGCCAGGGATGTCGCGACCGCAGGTCTGTTGGCCCAGTTGGACAACCCGGGGCCCAGGGCTGGGCCGCCGCGCTACTGGAGCCCCTTGATCGCCACGCACAACGGTCCAAGCTGGATTTGATCTCGACTCTGCGGGTCTTCCTGGCGAACAACGGCCTCGTCGATGTCTCGGCCACGGAGCTCGGTATCCACCGGCACACGCTGCGCTACCGGCTCAGGCGAATCACGGAACTGCTCGACTGTTCGCTAGATGATCCCACAGCTCGCGCCGAGCTGTGGCTAGCGCTGCGCATGCGCGAGCTCAGCTAAGCCGGCGTCGCCGCTACTGGCCAATCGGGACAACTCCCGATCGGATTTTCGCCCTGGCGCGCATGGTTACGCCTCCTCATAGATCGGACTCTTTCTCCACCTTCCGTCAGACCGAGGAGGCCTTTCATGACAAGGGCGCAGGGGCGAGCCGAGCTCGACATCTCCTACGAAGATGATCCCCGCGTGGTGCGGGAAGCCGCGACCGAGGACTACTCAATGCATGTGGTTCCCCGCTCGTGGCGAAGTGGACGTCTATCGCTGTCCATGACGTGGGCTGCCTTGTTCAGCGCGATGTTCTGGTTGGTCGTCGCGGCGTCGGTGGCGCGGACGGTGGGCACGCGGGACGCGCTGATTGGAATCGCATTGGCGGTTCTGACCCATGGTGGTGTGAACTTCGTGCTGTCCCGGTACGCGAACCGGACAGGACTGACGGTCGCGCTGATGTCGCGGCGCCTGTTCGGCTATTTCGGTGCCGCGCTGGCTCCACTGATCTTCGCCGCGACCGCGATCTACTACGCCGTCTTCGAAGGTTCCGTCGTCGCCGTGGCCCTCGAGCACTACTTCGGTGGGCTGGCCCTCCGATGGTGGTACCTGATCGTCGTGCTCTACAGCATCCCCTTGGTCTTTGGGGGCGTCCGCGTTTGGCTGGACAAGTTCAATGGCGTCCTGCTGCCGTTCTACGTGCTCGGCTTGGTGGGCGCCGTGGCGTGGGCCGGGTCGCAGTATGGATTCAGCGCTGACTGGTTGCACGCCGTGCCATCACAGCCGGTGCAAGTTGCCGGTCCCGGATGGGTATTCGGAACGGCCGCATTCGACGACTCGACATCACGTGAGGCGGTGGAACGCTACGTCGCCACGATCCGGCACGACGCACCGTACACGCGCGGCGGCAGCAACATCGACTACATCGTGGAGAACAGCAGCTTGTCCGGCCCGGAGGAGCTCTACTCCACCGTTACCGGGGTGTCCTGTCCTGGTGGACCGCGTTCACGGGGTTCTTCCCCGGCCTGCCGTTCCTATTCCCGCTGCATCCCGGCAAGGAGCTGTTCGCCCCCAAGTACAACCCGCCGCGGGCCTGGACCGCGGAGGGCGCGGTCGGCATCGGGGGCTCGGGAACCTGGCGGAAACGACATCAACGGGCACCGCATCGGCGCTCGGACGGCCCGCGAGGCCATCGTGAGCCACGAAATCATCCGCCGGTCTCCTGACGAGCATGCGTTGGAAGTGCTCGATGCCGGGATCCAGACGACCGTCCAGGACTGGCCCGGACGGCGCGGGATGCGGCCTCGGGGTTTCTTCCCCTCGGGTCCTATGGACCACTTCGCCGCGCGAGTGGCCAACGTCCTCGTCGGCAACGCCGGCGGTGCCGCGGTGCTGGAGATCCCGGTCGGGAGGTTCAGCGCGCGCGTGGGTGCCCCCGGGCTGGTCGCCCTCTGCGGAGCCGAAGGAGCAACCCCGTCGCTCAACGGCATCGAGGTTCCCCTGTGGGAGTCTTTCGAGGTTTGCCCCGGCGACTTGGTGAGCTGTTCACGCGCCAAAGGCCCTGGGTTCCGGCTCAATCTGGCTTTCTCTGGTGGTTTCGCGGTTCCCGAGGTATTCGGGTCCCGTTCGACTCACCTCGTCGCCGGCGTGGGCGGGATCGATGGCCGAGCGCTCATCCGGGGCGACGTACTCACCACCGGCACGCCGAAGGCCCGGGCGATCCGCAGGGCCAGGCTTCCGCAGTCGTTGCGCCCGACCTATCCCGAGCACTGGGAGATCGACGTCATGCGGGGCCCGCACACTGACCCCGAGTTCGTGACCGAGCAGGACTGGGCGGATTTCGTCTCGGCAGCATGGCGGGTGAGCATGAACTCGGACAGATCGGCCACCCGCCTCAACACCCACCATTTCCAGTGGTCACGGACGGACGGAGGGGCTGCGGGCGGCCATCCATCGAACGTGCCCGACTTCAGCTATCCGCTAGATGATTGATTCCGTGAAGATCACGTGAAGGGAGGGCCGGTGAGCGGGTAGAGGAGGAGGGTGTTCAAGATCAATGTGTGAGCAAAGAACTAAACACCCTCCTGACCGCACTCTACGTGCTCGTCGACGACCACGTTGTTCCCGCCCGCACAGGGCGAGGTCGTCAACCGCTACTCACGGACAGTGAGCTCATTACGCTGGCCGTGGCCCAGGTCCTGCTGCGCTACCACGGGGAGCGTCGCTGGATCCGGCACATCCATAGTGATCCGCAGTGGCGCGCCATGTTCCCGTATCTGCCGAAACAGTCCGGCTACAACAAGCGTTTACGTGCGGCGGAACCGTTGCCGCGTAGGCAGTCTGGACCGTGGCTGCGTGCTGCCCGTCCTGGTTCGACGACCTGTGGATCACCGACGCCACCCCTGTGCCCTGCGGGATGTCCCGCGAGACCGTCAAGCGCTCCGACCTCGCCGGACACGCCGGCTACGGGTACTGCGCGTCACACGCCCGCTGGTATTGGGGGCTCAAGCTGTACCTGGTGTGCAGCGGGGATGGGGTACCCATCATGTGGTGCCTGGCCAACCCCAAGATCGGCGAACGCGAGGTGCTGGCCGCGCTGCTCGACCACAACCACCACCTCATCCGCGACGGCCAGATCCTGCTGGCTGACAAGGGATTCTCCGGCAAGGAGTTCAAGAATCTCACCGAGCAGATGACGCTGCGTTTGCTACGCCCGGACCGCAAGGACGAGACCTACCGCAACGGCAACCTCGGCGGAGTGCGCCAGTGGATCGAGTCGGTCAACCAGACCCTCAAAGCCCAACTCGGCCTCGAACAACACGGCGGACGCACCCCAGCAGGCGTGTTCACCCGCATCGCCCAACGCCTACTGGCCATGACCGCCGCCATCTGGCACAACTGGACAACCGGCGCGACCAGCAAACGATCACTCATCGCATTCGATCACTAACACCAACTTCACGGAATCAATCATCTAGGTGGTATCCACATCAACGGCGACACGCCGATGATCCTCGGCCCCGACGGGCCGTCTTCGGGCGGCTTCGTCGTGATCGCCACCGTGGGTCCACGCCGCGCTCTGGAAAACCGGCCAGCTCCGACCGGGCCGCGACACCGTACGGTTCCGGGAGGTCGGGATCGAGGAGGCACATGCCCATGCCGCTCACACCGAGTACGCCCTGGACCCGCGGCATCTCGAAACGCTATGACCTGCTCACGAGGCTGTCTTAAATGTTGCGGCTCGAAAGTGGTTTGCGTGGCGGTGCGGGTAGCGGAACCTCAGAGGCCTTCTCACTGCGGGATCCCCGACATCATGAATGCCCAATTCACCGCGTCGGGGCTGTCCTCGCGAGAAGGACCCCTGAGAACCCGCGGCGGTGCCAGTTGAGTCCCACACCGCAAGCGGCTGCCGCCGCTTATAAAACACGTCCTAGCACTTAGCCCACCCTCGCCACTCTCACCGAGCCTGAAAGCAGGCTCTCAGGGACGATTTGCGATCACCTCGGCCATGGGCGCCACCGTGACGTCAGCCGCGCTGAATCGCTGCCGGACTGCCTGGGCGATCTCGATCGCGTTCGGCCGGTCGCCGTGCAAGCAGATGGTGTCGGCGTCCACTGGCAGAGTCTTCCCACTGGTCGAGACCACTTCGCCCGCAAGGATGGCCATGGCCTTCTCGGCGCAGTGCTCGGGAGACTTCGCGACCGGATCGGGCTCGATGATGATGTGGCCGTCATCGTCGTAGTCCAGGTCGGCAAAAGCTTCCCGAGCCACCCGCACGCCACGTGCTGCAACCTTCTCGGCGGTCGGGCCCGCGAGCAGGACCAGGATCAGCTCCGGGTCGACCGCGGTAAGCACCTCGGCAATGGCATCGGTCACTTCCGGCTCCCGGATGGTCAACCCGTAGAAGGCACCGTGCGGTTTGACATGCGTCAGGGCGATCCCGAGCGAGTCGGCGAAGCTTCGCAGGGCGCCGAGCTGGTACAGACATGCATCAGCGGCTTGTTGCGGGGTCATCGCGAGCGCTCGCCGACCGAACCCGACCAGGTCGGGAAATCCCGGATGCGCCCCGAGTGCGGTTCCGTGCGACTTGGCCAGCCCGGCCGAGCGGCGCATGGTCGCCGGGTCGCCCGCATGCCACCCGCAGGCCACGTTGACCGACGACACCAGCGGCATCAGGCGCGCATCGTCGCCGAGCCGCCAGCGGCCGAAGCTCTCCCCCGCATCGGCATTGAGATCGATCAATTTCTTCATGCCCACTCCGTTTCGTCAAAGCCCACCGGTCTACCTGAAAGCAGAGCCACTCCTGTGGCCACAGTGCCGCATCGACACTTTGAGCACAGTGTTGGCACGCGCACCGCCCAGCAGAATCAGCGGTTCGGCCACATTTGCCCCATGCTTTTGTCCAAGTCGGCCAGTGGCCGACGACTGCGGTGCGGGTTCACAGTGACCCCCATGCCCCGTGAGCCGATCAGGCAGCGGGCGTGACTGATTGGAGAGAAGCTGTGGCAACGGCATCGCTGGAGCTGCCGCCTGCGCACTACCATTTCGGCGCGGACGAGTTCGTCTTCGTTGAGATCGCCCAGGCGATGAGCCTGGAGGCGAACTTCAAGGCCATGACCATCACCGCCGCGTTGCGCGATCAGCACCTCGACGGAATCGTCGACATCTGTCCGTCGAACGCGTCGTACATGATCCGGGTCGACCCCGACCGTCTCCACCCCGCCGAACTGGTCGAGCATCTCCAGGGCTTGGAGCGATCCACCACGGGGACCACGTCCTGCACACGCGGGTGGTCGACGTCCCCGTACTCTTCGACGACCCGTGGACCCGGGAGACGCTGCTGCGCTTCCGGGACCGTCACCAGGACCCGGATGCCACCGACCTGGAATACGCGGCGCGCATCAACGGCTTCGAAGACGTCCAGCGGTTCATCTCGGCGCTTTCCGGAGCGCCCTACATCGTGACCATGATCGGCTTCGTTCCCGGCCTGCCGTTCTGCTACCAGCTCGTGTCACCGGATCGCCAGATCGAGGTACCGAAGTACGTGCGGCCCCGCACCGACACTCCCGAACGCGCATTCGGCTTCGGTGGCGCATTCGCCGTGATCTACCCGGTGCGCGGCGCCGGCGGATACCAGCTGTTCGGACTCGCGCCCGCCCCTGTGTTCGACCTGTCTCAGACACTGCCGGACTTCGCCGACAGCATCGTCTTCCCCAAGCCTGGCGACGTGCTGCGCTACCGCGCGATCGACCAGACGGAGTTCGACCAGGTCCGCACCGAAGTGGAAAGGGGCACGTTCCGGTACCGGATACGGGAGTTCGAGTTCAAGCCGGCCGAGTTCCTCGCGGACCCGGACGCGGTCATCGACTTCGTCGAACGAGAGCAACCCGCCGGCGCCGGAAGCGACCCGGCGAACGTCGTCGACCTCGGTTATCCGATCGGGTCGATCCAGGTTCCCGGTGGCGACGAGCCGATCGTGCTGCTCAACGACGCCGTGACCGGTGGAGGCTACGCGACAATCGCCACGGTCATCTCGGCCGACCGGGACATCTTCGGCCAAGCCAAGACAGGAGACCGAGTTCGTTTCGTCTCCGTGGACCTGGAAACGGCACTCGCCGCACGGAGCCAACGCCGGGAGCGCCTCGAACGCCTCCGCGCCACGCTCACCCCCTGACGAAGCCCGACCAACCCGCACAGGAGAGTCATGCCTACCATCAAGGCCCCGATGCCCGGCGTGTTTTACCGACGCCCGTCCCCCGACGCCGACGCCTATGTCGCCGAGGGAAACTCGATCGCTCCCGGTCAAACCATCGCGCTCATCGAGGTGATGAAGACCTTCAACGAGGTCAAGGCCGACGAGCAGGGTACCTTCTCGCGGTTCCTCATCGAGGACGGTGACGAGGTCTCGATCGGCGACGACATCGCGGAGGTGGAATCCGCATGAGCGCCCTGACTCGCGTTCTCGTCGCCAACCGAGGTGAGATCGCGCTGCGCGTCATCCGGGCGTGCCACGAGGCCGGTATCGAAGCCGTTGCCGTGTACTCCAAGTCCGACGCGAACTCGCGCTGGGTCCAGCTCGCTGATGCGTCCGTATACATTGGCGGGTCACCGGCCGCCCAGTCGAGTCGCCGGACCGGCTCGCCGACGTGTTCGCCACCGCAAAAGCGGAGGCCAATGCGGCCTTCGGCGACGACACGATGTACTTGGAACGCGCTCTTGCCCGGGCCCGGCACATCGAAGTGCAGGTCTTGGCCGACGACCGGGGAAACGTCGTGCACGCCTACGAACGGGACTGCTCGGTCCAGTGTCGCAGGCAGAAGCTCATCGAGGAAGCACCCGCACCCGATCTCGATGCGGCCACCCGGCCGGAAATCTGCGCTGCCGCCGTACGTCTTGCCGCCCACGTCGGATACCGCGGCGCAGGCACCGTCGAGTTCCTCCTCGACGAAGACGGCTCCTTCTACTTCATGGAAATGAACACGCGCATCCAGGTCGAGCATCCCATCACCGAATGTGTCACCGGGATCGACCTGGTTGCCGAGCAACTGCGCATCGCGCAAGGCGAAGCATTATCGGTCCGGCAGGACGAGATCTCCCTGCAAGGCGCCGCAGTCGAGCTGCGGATCAATGCCGAAGACGCTGAGAACGACTTCGCACCCACACCTGGAGAGCTAACCCGTTTCGACCTGCCCGGCGGGCCGGGAGTCCGCATCGACACCGGTTTCGTCACCGGAGACCGCATCAGCCCGTTCTACGATTCCATGATCGCCAAGCTCATCTGCTGGGGTACCGATCGGGAACAGGCGTTCGCGCGCGCTGAGCAGGCGCTCGGCGAACTCCAGGTGCAGGGAGTGCCCACGGCCCGTGCTCTTTACGGCAGCCTGCTTGCCTGCCCGGAACTGCGCAAGGGCAATGTCCACACAAGTTGGTTGGAGGCTTGGCTTGAGTGACTCGCAATACCTTTCCCGAGCCACACCTCCCTTCGACCGCGCCGGCCAACGTCAGGTGAATGAGGCGAACGGACCGTTCGCGCCACCTACCGACGCGAACGGTCCGTTCGCCGCACACCAACAACCCACGGCTGCCGTCCGGTGCGGCGGGCGGGCCGGGGAAACGGACCGGCAGCAAATCGTCCGGTTATTCGGCGCACCACGCCGCGAGGAAGTCCCGCGTGGGGTCGGTCGCGGCCCGCACGCCGAGAGCGTTGAGCTCGTAGGCGATCGCGGCGATGGTGTGCAGTTGCGGCCCCGGTCGGGCCGACTCCGCCATGTGCGCGATCCGGATCACGGTGGCGGCGTCGCCGTCCATTCCGCCCGCGATGTGCACACGGTGCCGCTGCGCCAGCCGACGGCGCAGGGTCCGGGCGTCGATGCTGCCCGGCAGCCGGAACGCGCCGACGGTGCTCGACTCCGCACCCGGCGGCGCCACCGGATGCATCCCGAGTGCGGCCATCGCCGCGCGCAGGCCGGCACCCGTGCGGCGGTGCCGTTCCCACCGTTCCTCGATGCCTTCCTCCGCGGTCAGTTCGAGCGCGCGGCGCAGCGCGACCACCAGGTTGGTCGGCATGGTCCACGGCAGTCTGCGGTATCCGGACTTCAACCTGCCGCCCTGCTCCCCGGGAACCCACTGGTCCCACCACCGGAGCAGGTCGAGGTAGTAGCCGAGCGGCCGTCTGCGGCCTTCGATCTCGCCGCGGGCGCGCTCGCTGACCGCGACGAAGGCCAGCCCGGGCGGCGCGCCGACCGACTTCTGGGCCGCTGAGGCGCACAGGTCGATGCCGAGGTCGTCGAAGTCGATCGCGGTCCCGCCGAGTGAGGACACCGCGTCGACCAGCAGCAGCCCGTTCCGCCGGTGCACCAGGTCGGCGTATTCGGCCAGGTCGTTGACCATGCCGGTGGACGTCTCGTTGTGTACGACGCCGAGAACGGGCCGGTCGTGCCGGTCGAGTTCGGCCTCGATGTCGCGCACCGCCAACGGCTGGCCGGAATCGTGCTTGAGCTCCACGACCCGCATGCCCAGCGACCCGCCGATGGCGGCCATCATGCGGCCGAACGTGCCGTTGGCCGGGACCACAAGAGGACGGTCGACGGGGTCCGCGCTGGCCAGCGCGGACTCGACGGCGCCCCGGCCGCTCGCCGGCAGCACCACGACTTCGCCCCCGGTGCCGTAGCTCTGCTTGAGCAGTTCGCAGGTCTCGTCCATCAACTGGGCGAACTCGGCGCTCTGGTGGTACATCGGCGGGGCCGCGAGTGCTTGGATAACCCGGTCGTCGACCAGGGTCGGGCCTGGCTCCATCTGCAATGCCATTGCGGTCATGGGGAATTCCTGTGCGTTCGAGGTCGAGTGAGTCGATCAGGAGCTGATGGCGCGGATCCGCTCGGCTGGTACGCCGTGGGCGCGGAGATTGCCGGACTCCTGCTCGCGGGCCAGCAGGAAGCGCTTGCCGTTCCGGTCCGCGATCACGGGCGCAACCATCTTCGGCGCGTCCATTCGGATACCCGGGGGGTGAGCAACTGCTTGATCGGATCGAATCCGAATTCGCGCTCGATTTGCGCACAATCGCTGATGACCCGCACCGGGCACTCCTCATTTTGCGCCGCAGAAACCGTTCCAGGTGGAACTGCTGACGTCCGGTCAATGCGGACACAACGCTAGGCGAATCGGTTTCGGAATGTCCAATGCTTCGTTTGGAAGTTCCGATTCAACGATTGAATCGATCACCCGTGCTTCAAATAATCGAGCAGCGCGGCAAGCGCGGGGTTGTCGTTGTCGCGTCTCCAGACGAGGCTGAGTTCCACCTGGCTCGACTCGGGCAGCTCAACAGATCTGAAGACGACCTCCGGATAGCGGAGCTGGGTGGCCCCAGCTGGGACCAGGGACAGCCCAAAACCGGCGTTGACCAGCGCCAACACGGAGTGGATCTGGCTCAGGTAGTGCGAGAAGACCGGGGCGCATCCAGCATTTCTAAAAATGCTGGTGAGCAGGTCGTGGAAATACCTGGATTCCGCTGGTCGATACATGATTACGCTTTCTCCGTCGAAATCGGCGACGGTGAGCGGTTCCGGCGATTTCGCGAACGCATGGCCCACCGGAATAGCGGCGACCAGCTGTTCCCGCAAGTAGATTCGCGAGTCGAGATCGTGCCGCCGGACGGGAGGGCGGACCATCATTCCGAGGTCGAGGCTGCCGTCGGACAGCGCCTCCAGCTGTTCGTTCTTCACCATTTCGCGCAGGATGATCTCGACCCCCGGCAGGTTCTTCCGGACCACGCCCAGCACCGCACCCAGGGTGCGGTAGGCGCTGGCCGCGGTGAAACCGAGTGCCAGGCTGCCGATCTCCCCGGTGGACGCCGAGCGGGCCATCCGCGCGGCCTGCTCGGCCTGGCGGAGCAGGCGCCGCGCCTCCGGGAGGAAAGCTCGGCCTGCCCTGGTCAACCGGATGGCGCGGTGGCTGCGGTCGACGAGCTCGACGCCGAGCTCGTTCTCCAGCAGTTGGATCTGGCGGCTCAGCGGCGGCTGGGTCATGCGAAGTCGTTCGGCGGCGCGTCCGAAGTGCAGTTCCTCGGCCACGGCTACGAAGCCGTTCAACTGGAACAGTGAGAACATGTTCTCCTTCGTCGTCCGCCGGGGAGCAACTGCCGGACCCACCCGGCCGCACCCATGGTGTTCGACCCGATACGGAGCATGGTCGGGGCGCTGGGCGCGGTTCCCTGAGCCTGCCCGACGGGGCCCGGATAGTCGAGCGAACGGCACCAATACGGAGCCCGTTGACTACTGGCTGGGCGGGCTTCACCACACGCCGATGGACGCGCACACGGAGGTACCGATCGAGCTCGTTCTACGGGCCATCGCCGAGTACGTACGCACTGGTGAGCGCCCGACGTGTGTTGAGTGGATTCCGGCGCGCTAACACGACGTAGAAAACGCCCCCGGTCTCCCCGCGAAGCGAGCAACAACACGGGAGACCGGGGGCGTTCTCACTAACCGAGGATGAAGTCGGACCTATTCAGAGCCTTGACAATTGGAATTCCGTTGATCTCCTACGCCTCGTAATCAATCGAATGGAGACGGCGGCCAAACAGGTGAACTTGCACAAAGTGGACACCCGAGAGCGCAGGCCAGCAAGGCTATCCCAAGATCAAATTAATGACCTTGTCGTCGCTCTGGCGTCTGCCGGATGGACCGCTCAGACCAACGAAAGTACCGCCAAAAGGGACGGTTCAGAGTCAACCCACGCACACTAGTCGGACAGGCGTGCACGGTCGGTAACTGAGGCGAACCTCCCACTCGATCACGAAGGTCAATGGGTGACAACCGTCGTTGGTTGGTATGGACTCGCCGTCACGGATAGCTGGGGAGTCACGTCATCGATCGAGTGGGAGGATCGCCGTTATGGCCAGCATGCCGCCGCCGTCCGAGAAAACAGAGTGCGGACCCGGCGGTGAAGCCGAATTCGGGTACGTCGCGACGAGCTCGGACGATCTTCTGTTCCGACTCGGACTCGCCGACGACCGGTCGCATTGTGTTGATCGCTCGCCAGGGTCCGGCCGGGGTGGTGTCCGATCCGATCGAGCTCGACCGCGAACGTCTGAGCGCGGTTCGCCACTTGCTCAGCGACGCGGATACCGCGCTCGCACGCATGGCGGCGGCAACGGCTCTGAACTGAATGCGAACGCCCCCGTCGGCGGCTACGGCGGGGGGCGCTCTTGATCTTCAGCGGGGACATGTCGGGGACACGCGGGGACATACCGGGGACACAACAGAGGCAGATCAGGGCCGATCCGGACCGCCGTATCCCGACGCCGTTCGGGCTGGTCAGAGCCCATATCCGGCGATCCGCGCTGGTCACAGATCCGGAGCAGTGAGAAGTACGACTACATCATCTACGGCACTGCAGCCGCGCTCGTCTTCCCGCACCTGTTCTTCCCCGAGTCCTCCGAGGTCGCCGGCACGCTCGCCGCGTTCGCGACCTTCGCCGCCGGGTTCCTCGTCCGGCCGATCGGCGGGGCCATCGCCGGGCACTTCGGGGACCGGGTCGGGCGCCGGAAGATGCTCATGATCACGGTGCTGGTGATGGGCGGCAGTTCCACCATCATCGGTCTACTGCCGACCTACAACCAGATCGGGTACTGGGCAGCCGTACTTCTGGTAATCATGCGGATGGCCCAGGGCCTGGCGATCGGCGGCGAGTGGAGCGGCGCGATCCTGCTCGCCATCGAGCAGGCCAAGGGCGGGAAGAAAACCGGGCTGCTGGGCAGCTTCCCGCAGGCCGGGAACGCCGTCGGCCTGCTGCTCGCGACCGGGAGTTTCACCCTGGTGTCGTCGCTGTCCACCCAGGAACAGCTGCTCGGCTGGGCATGGCGGCTGCCGTTCCTGGCCAGCGTGGTGCTGCTGGTTGTCGGTCTGGTGCTGCGCTCGTCGCTGACCGAGACCCCGCAGTTCGAGAAGCTCGTGGAGAGCGGGGCCGGGCCGGAGCGCCTGCCCCTGCTCACCGTGCTCCGCTCGCAGCCACGCAACTTCCTGCTCTCCATGCTGTCGCGGCTCGGCGTGGACATCAGCTTCTACGTGTTCACCGTCTACTCGATCAGCTATGGCGCGACCGCACTGGGCCTGCCGTCGAGCACGGTGCAGATCGGCCTGTTCATCGGCGCCGGTCTCGGGATCTTCACCGCCCCGCTGTTTGGTTGGTTGGCCGACCGCTTCGGGGTGCGTCAGACCTATGTGCTCGGCCTGGCCTTCATCGGGTTGTTCGCCTCCCCGTTCTTCGCGATGCTGGGCGTCCGTAACACGGTGGTCACCTGGATCGCACTGGTGCTGGCGTACGCGGTTGGGATCATGGCGGGATGGGCGCCATTCGCGGCCTTCCTCTCGCGCCTGTTCCCCGCCCGGGTGCGCTACAGCGGCACCGCGTTCAGCTTCCAGCTCGCCGGCATCCTCGGTGGCGCATTCGCCCCCACGATCGGTGTCGCGCTATACGCGGGATTCGGCACCCCCGTACGCCGTCGCGAGCTACCTCGCGCTCGCCTGTGCGATCAGCATCATCTGCTCGCTGCTGGTCCGGTTCGTCCCGGACGACGACGTCGAACAGATCGGGGAAAGGGCCTCATCCCACGCCGAGGCATAATCCTGATCGAAACACCCGACAGGAGGAGCAGTGTCATGAGCGCCAAGGACGAGAAGTCCCCGGAGTCGTTGACGGACCGGGTCTTCGCGGTGCTCCTGGCGTTCGTCGACGCCCCCGAGCTGGGCATCAGCGACATCCACCGGCGCACCGGACTTGACAAGAGCGTCGTGCACCGGATCGTGCGCAGCGCGGTCGCGCACGGCGTCCTCGTCCAGAATCCTCAGACCCGGAGTTACAGCGTTGGACTCCGGGCCTGGGAAATCGGTCGTGGCTACGGCGGCGCCGACCGGGTCGTCGCCCTGGCCACGCCGGTGCTGGAGGAACTCAGCAAGGAACATCAGGTCACCTGCTACCTTGGGCGCCTCGACGACCTGGAGATCGTCTACCTTGCCTTGATCGACAGTCCCGGGCCCATCCGGATCGTGCAGGAGGTCGGCGGCCGGGTTCCCGCCACCACGACAGCGGTTGGCCGGGCCCTGCTTGCCGAGCTTGACGACGCCGAACTCCACAGGCGTATCGACGGCCGCGTGGCCCCTGCCGACCAGGAGCGGCTGCTCGCCAAGATCGCGGAGAGCCGCGCCGTCGGAACCGCAGTCAACCGCGGCGAGTTCACCACCGGGGTTGCCTCGGTGGGTGCGCTCGTGCCCAGCACCACCACTCCCGAGCCCATCGGGATTTCCGCCGCGTTCCTGCTGTTCGACGACAACGAGGGCATGTGGACCTCTCTGCCCCCCGCTGTACAGGAGGCGGCCGCGCGCATCGCGCGCGATCTCGACGGGCGACCAGTCTCCCGAAAGGACCAACGATGACCGGCATCGACATCGATGACCAGACCTATGGCCGGTCCAGGACATCGTTCGGCCGGCCCCTCGCCGCGTGACTGTCGGCGCGCTGACAGTCGAGCCTCAGCCGTCGCCGAACTCCGCGAAAAGGGCAGGCAGCCCACCGGTGTGCACGAAGACAATGCGGCCGTCCGGGCCCCTCAGGCCCGACCGCACATGGTCGAGTAGGCCGGCGAATCCCTTGCCGGAGTAGATCGGATCCACGAGAAGCCCCTCCCTCCGGGCGAGCAGCTCGATCGCCTCCTGCGACGCCTCGGACGGGATCCCGTACGCCGGGCCGACGTAGGAGGTGTCGTTCACGACCGGCCCGGCCGTGATGTCCGAGTACCCCAGCGCGCCGGCCGCCGCCGACACGAGATCGGCGATCCCGCGCTCCGGAATTTTCTACCGATGGGAATCGGCCTGCGGGGAGCTCCCCGGCCGCTCGCCGGGCCGCGCCTGGCTGCTGCGCGATCCCGTGCATCGCGCAGCAGCCAGGCGGTCGGACCTCGCCCGGACCTCTTTAGGCGCGTACGGCGACCGTGGCGTCGAGCTCGACCAACGCGCCCTGCGGCAGGCCGGGCGCCGGAAGCGCAGTCCGGGCGTGCCGGCCGGCGTCACCGAGAACGTCGATCAGCAGTTGCGATGCTCCGTCGACCACCTCGGGCTGGTCGATGGCATCGGCCGTGCTCGCCACCCAGGCGTTGAGCTTGAGCACCCGCACCACGTTCTCCAGGCCGACCGCGTCGTCGATGCGGGCGAGCAGGTTCAGGGCGCTGACGCGGGCCGCGGCGATGCCCTCGGCCACCCCGATACCGTCGCCCAACCGACCCCCGAGGATCTCGCCCCCGCCCGTGCGGGAGATCTGCCCGGAGACGTACAGCAGCTCGCCGGCCCGGACGACGGGTTCGTAGGCGTACTTCGGCGGGCCGAGCACGGGGAGCTCCAGGGACAGCTCGGCGAGCCGGCGGCGGACTTCGGTTCCGGCGGCGCTCATCGCTTGCTCACCACGTACGTCCGGTCGCGGCCGACGTACCAGAGGTCCTCGGTGCCGATCGCAACGTTGTCGTACCGCCAGGGGATCTCGGCGGCGCCGTACGACCCGACCTGCAGGACATGCTTGTAGCCGGGCCGCAACTCGTTCGCGAACGACTCCTGCTTGCCCATGAGGTGGCCGACGTTGCGCTTCCGGTACTCGGTGTCGAAGTCGATCTCGGTGCCGAGCATCCCGATCTCGCGCATCCGGTCCAGGTGCGGCGCCAGGTAGCGCAGGGTTCCCTCGTGCACGTCCTCGCACACCACGCCCGGTCGCAGCTGGCCGATGATGCCCTCCCGGACGACGTCGAAGAAGAACGCGTAGGCCTCCTTCCCACCCTCGGTGCGGGGCAGCGACCGAGCCATGTCGGAGGTGGCGACGGTGACGCCGTCGGCGACGACCCGAACGCCGGCGTCGAGCTGGATGCAGGTCGTGTCCTGGTTGATCGGGAAGTCCACCGGGGGCCCGGGGAAGAGCATCCGGTTCGACGAGTGCAGGTTCGTGAAGTACGGCTCGATCGCGAACGGGATGTCGTGGGTCGTGCGGAACTCGGTGATCTTGTCGAGGTAAACGGCGTGGATGTCGAGCTCGGTGAACTCGCGGCCGTCGTCGATGCCGTGCTCGGCCCAGGCGAGCGCGGCCTCGATGGCGGACACGCTGGCTCGCGCGGCGATGACCTGGAAGGCGAGGTCCTCGTGGTCCCGGACGTCGCGCCAGTGGCCGAGGTCGGTCGAGACCCCGACCAGTTCGGCCCCCGCGCGCTCCAGCTCGCGAGCGAGGCCGATGCCGACGAACTCCTCCTCGACACCGGTCCGCGTGCCCGGGCTCAACTCCGCGACGGCGGCCCCGACCGAGGGGTACTCGCCGATCGGCGCCCCGGGAACGTCCGGGGTGCCGCTGGGCGCGAGCACGACCAGCCGCTCGGCCGCGGGCAGCCACACCGCGACGGCGCCCGGCGGCTGGGCATGTCCGGTCACCTCGGTGTAGTTGGGGGTGGCGGCGAGGAGAACCGCGTCCAGGGCACGCTCGTGAGCCAGCGCGGTCAGCGCCGAGAACCGGGTGTCCTCGGCAGCGGAGAGCTCGTCCGCGAGCCCGTCGAGGTGCTCGACCCCCTCGATCAGCCGGCGTGCGACCTGCACGCCCTCGGCCCGCCAGTCGGCGAACCGGGCGAGCACCGACGCGGTGTCGATCTCGTATGCGACCACCGGAACCGGGTCCTGGTCGTCGGCGGTCACCTCCAGCGTCCCGGCGTCGGAGAAGACACGGTGGTGTGCGAGGACGACGTCCGCGGCCAGGTGCACCCGGCCGTCCGCCGCCAGGTCCGCAACCAGGCTGGTCAACGATTCCGCGGCTGGGGAGTCCGCAATGATCCGCGGGTCGATCGTGACCCACGGCGCGTAGAACCGGATCTGGTCCGCTGGGACGCCGGCCGAGAGTGCGTTGCCCTGCTCCTGCTGACGGACCAGCAGGAAGCATTCGTCGCCCCGCTGCGCGATCAATGGCGCGACCAGCGGGTGAGAGTCGAGGCGGATCGCGGAGAACAGCAGGCTCCGGCGAGCGTCGAGGCCGTAGCGCTGCTCGACCTGTGCGGCGTCGGCGGTGAGGTGCAACATGACGTTCCTCCCGGTGTCGGTGTGGTCAGCTGATGCCGGCGATGACGCCGATGTGCGACTCGATCTCGGTCGCGTACTCGGAGAAAGCCGGGGAGAAGCGGTGCTCCTTGTCGCGGGGGCGCGGCAGGTCGATCTCGATGTCGGCGACGATGCGACCCGGCCGGTCCCCGAGCACGACGACGCGGTCGGCCAGCCACACCGCCTCCGGAATGCTGTGCGTGACGAAAAGGACGCTGCAGCCGGTGGTGCGCCAGATCCGCTGGATCTCGAAGTTCATCGAGTCCCGGGTCATGGCGTCGAGCGCGCCGAACGGCTCGTCCATCAGGAGCAGCTCGGGGTGCGACACCAGCGCCCGGCAGATCGCGACCCGCTGCTGCATGCCGCCGCTGAGCTCGTAGGAGTAGCGGGTCGTCCGGTCTCCCAGCCCGACCATGTCGAGCAGCTCCCGGGCGTAGCGCTCGGCCTCGCCCGTGCGGGTGCCGCGGAACTCCAGCGGCAGCAGCACGTTGTCCAGGTTGTTGCGCCAGGGCAGCAGCACCGGGCTCTGGAACACCATCGCGATGTCCTCGAGCCCCTCCTTGATCGGCCGGCCCTTGACCAGGATTTCGCCCTCGGTCGGGTCCTGGAGACCGGAGATCGTCTTCAGCAGCGTCGTCTTGCCGCTGCCGGACTGCCCCACGATCGAGACGAACTGTCCAGGCTTCACGTGGAAGTCCAGGCCCTGCAGGACGGTGTTGTCCTCCCCGTCCCGGGAGCGATAGGTCTTCCCGACGTTGTTCACCGAGATGGCGTGCTCGTGGTTCATCTGACTCTCCGTCCTGCCGTCACGGCGCCTGGATGGCATCGCCGCGGTGCAGCGGTGCGAGGTAGGCGTTGCTGTACACGTCTGCGGGGGTGAGGCGGGCGTCCGGTTTCAGCCCGAGGAACTGGTGCGCGACGTCGATCATTTTCTGGACGCCCGCGTCGTCCATCACGCCGTACTCGTCCGCCGCCGCGCCGGTGCCCCAGTTCAGGTCGCATTGCTCGTTGATCGCTAGGACAACGGTCCTGTCCTCGTAGCCGCTGACTTCCTTCTGGAAGTCGTGCGCCGCCTCCTGCGGGTGCCCGCAGGCCCAGAGGAACCCCTTCTGCATCGCCCGGTTGAACCGCTCCACCTGGCCGGGGTTCGTCCGCAGCTTCTCGCCGGAGACGATGATCCCGTTCCCGTAGAGATCGATCCCCAGGTCCGACCACTTAAGCACGACGGCCTTGCGACCGAGCGCGTCGATCGCCGGCTGGTCGGACACGTAGAGGGCGAGGTTCGCGTCCCATTGTCCGGCCAGCAGCCCCGGGATCTTGGCGGCACCGGTGGCGTGCACGACGTTCACGTCATCCTTGGACAGCCCCAACTTGTTCAGCGCGTACGGCCACATCGCGGGCATCGCGCCGGCCGCCTCGGTCGCGACCGTCTTGCCGCGCAGGTCCTCCCAGCCGTCGATGCCGGTACCGGCCAGCGCGACGACGGCGTAGGCGGAGCGGGCCTGCACCAGATTGACCTGCTTGATGTCGGCGCCGCGGGCCCGGCTCGTGACGGTGACGCCGAAGTCGGCCCAGCCGACGTCGACCTTGCCGGTGTCCACCGCGGTGACGGTGTTGCCGGAGCCCGAGCCAGGCATGACGGTGAGGTCGATGCCCTCCGCCTTGAAGAAGCCACGCTCGACAGCCGAGATGAACGGCGCGTGCTTGGGCAGCCAGCTGACGTCGAGCATCAGCGACATCTGGTCCCGGCCAGTGCCGCCGCCGCAGCCGGCGAGGGTCAGCAGGAGGACGGCCCCGAGCGCGACGGCGGTCGTGCGGATCGAGTGACGCATGCGAGTCCCCGCCCTCACTTGGTGTGCTGCTTCCACGGCACGAGCTTGCGTCCCGCGACGTCGACGATGAAGAACAGCGCCAGCGCGATCGCGGCGAGCACGATGAACGCCGCGAACATCGACGCGAGGTCGACCTGGCTGTTCGCCAGCATGATCACGTAGCCGAGGCCCTTCGAACCGGCGATGAACTCACCGACCACCGCGCCGCCAACGGCCAGCGAGATCGAGATCTTGGCCCCGGAGAGGATCGACGGGATCGCGTGGATGAACTCAATCTTCGTCATCTTCTTCCACTGCGAGGCCTTGTTGATCCGCGCCAGCTCCTGCAGCTCGTGCGGCACCGAGCGGAGCCCGTCATAGGTGTTGATGACCAGCGGGAAGAAGGCGATGGCCATCGCCACGAACGCCTTGGACTCGAAGCCGAACCCGAACCAGACGATGAACAGCGGTGCCAGCGCGACCTTCGGGATGGTGTCGATGGCGATGAGCGCCGGGTAGAGAAAGCTCCGGATCATCGTCGAGTAATGCAGCGCGGCGCCGCAGAGCACGCCGAGCGCGGTGCCGAGCGCGAACCCGGCGAGCGACTCCTGCAGCGTGATGAACGTGTTCTCCGCGAAGTAGCCGGGGCGCTCGGCCAGCTCGACGAACGCCGAGATCGGCCCGACCAGCAGGTACTCCGGCGGGTCGAACAGCGCGACGACGAGCTCCCACAGCGCGAACAGGCCGATGATGCCCGCGATGGCCTTGACCGCGGCGGCGACCGAGTCGCGACGCGGTCCCCGCCGGCGCGGGCGCTGCTCACCGGGTCCGGCCGGGGTGGCCGGAGCCGGGGCGGATCGCCCGCGGTCCTTCGCCTTGATGTCAGGAGTGACCACGTCGAATGCTCCCTTCGGGGTAGTGAACGGCGTCGGGCTCGTGCCCGCGGCCGCCGGAACGGGTGGGATCGCCCGGCACGGCCTGGAGCGTCCTCGATGGCGGGGATGGTGTCATGCGTTCCTCACAGCGTTGTGAAAGATGCGCGGTTGTGAAAGGTGCGCGGCCGTGGCCGCAGCGGGAGTGGTTCCGGGTTGGCCCGCGTCTCAGCCGGCGGCGAGCGGCTCCCGTCCGGTCTCGCCGTCGGTCCGCCGCCACAGACGGTCCGGGTTGCCGTCGGCTAGGTCGGCGGGGAGCAGCGCGGCCGGGACGTCCTGGTAGGCGACGGGCCGCAGGAACCGTTCGATCGCGAGGGTGCCCACCGACGTGCTGCGTGGATCGGTCGTGGCGGGGAACGGGCCGCCGTGCACCATCGCGTAGCCGACCTCGACCCCGGTGGGCCATCCGTCGAACAGGATCCGCCCGGCCCGCTCCTCCAGCAACGGTAGGAGCCTGTGGGCGAGTTCGTGGTCGGGGGCGTCGGCGTGCACCGTCGCGGTCAGCTGGCCCTCCAGCGCGGCGACGGCTGCGGTCAGCTCGGTGACGTCCGCACACCGGACGAGCAGCGACGTCGCGCCGAAGACCTCGGTCTGCAGCTTCGGGTCGGCGAGGAACCGGTCGCCGGCCACGGTCAGCAGCCGGGCACGACCGGCCGCAGCGGTGCCGTCCCCACCGCCACGGGCGAGTTCCACCACCCCGGGCAGGGCGGCCACCGCGTCACCGGCGGCGGCGTAGTTCTCGGCGATCCCGGTGGTCAGCATGGTGGCGCCGGTGTCGGCGGCCACGGCCTCCGCGGCGGAGTCGGCGAACGCGTCGAGCCCCGGGCCCTCGACCGCCAGCAGGAGGCCGGGGTTGGTGCAGAACTGCCCGGCGCCGAGGGTGAGCGACCCGGCGAAGGCGGTGCCCAGCTCGGCACCCCGAGTGGCCAGTGCGGCGGGCAGCAGCAGCACCGGGTTGATGCTGCTCATCTCGGCGTACACCGGGATCGGCACCGGCCGCGCGGCGGCCGTCGCGGCGATCGCGAGCCCGCCGGCACGGGAACCGGTGAAGCCGACCGCCTTGATCCGCGGATCGGCCACGAGCTGCGCACCGATCTCCGTCCCGCTGCCGACCAACTGGGCGAAGACGCCCTTCGGCATCCCGGTGTCGGCGGCCGCGTCGGCGATCACCCGCGCCGCGAGCTCCGCCGTCCCGAGATGCGCGGAGTGGGCCTTGACGACGACCGGGCATCCCGCCGCGAGAGCGGAGGCGGTGTCGCCGCCGGCCGTGGAGAACGCGAGCGGGAAGTTGCTCGCGCCGAACACGGCGACCGGGCCCAACGGGATCCGGCGCTGCCGAATGTCGGCCCGCGGCAGCGGGGAACGGTCGGGCCGTGCGGGGTCGATCCGGGCGCCCTGCCACGTTCCCGCACGCAGCTCGGTCGCGAACAACCGCAACTGCCCGCTGGTGCGGCCGACCTCGCCGGTGAGCCGCGGGACGGGCAACGCGGTCTCGGCGTGGGCCCGTTCGACCAGGTCGTCCCGGCGCTCGTCGAGCAGATCCGCGATGCGCTCGAGGAAACCGGCTCGCCGGGCGGCGGGGATCTCCCGGTAGACACCGAACGCCGCTGCGGCCAGCGCGCAGGCCTGCTCGACCTGCTCGCCCGCCGCGGCCGGGTACCCGGGCTCGAGCGCGGCCCCCGTACGGGGGTCGGTGGATCGGACGTCCTCGCCGGTGCCGGTCACCGGCTCGCCACCGATGATCATTGCGCCGGTCGGGCCGGTCATGAGGGGAGCAGACATGCGCGTCCTTCCGCGTCGTCGTCGTGAGCCGTGATCAGGCGGTGACCGACCGCGACACCGCGATCACCTCGGAAAGCAGGGCGCGCTCGCGATCGTCGAGATCGGTCAGCGGCGGCCGCACCGGACCGGCCGAGTGCCCTGTCAGGTCCAGGCCCGCCTTGACGATGCTCACCGCGTAGCCCGGCTTCCGGTCGCGGATGGCGGTGTAGGGCAGCACGACCTCGTCGAGCAGCCGCTGCACGGTCGCCCGGTCTCCTGCCCGGACGGCGGTGTAGAAGGTCAGTGCGAACTCGGGCAGGAAGTTGAAGATCGCCGAGCTGTAGGTCGTCACACCGAGTTCGAGGTAGGGCAGCGCGTAGGTCTCCGCCGTCGGCAGCCCGCCGATGTAGACGAGGCGATCGCCGAGCCGGGAGTGGATCCGGGTGATCGTCTCGAGGTCACCGACCCCGTCCTTGAAGCCGATCAGGTTCGGGCAGGTCTCGGCTAGCTGGGCGACGGCCTCCGCGCTGTACACCGCGTTGGCCCGGCTGTAGATCACGACACCCAGCGAGGTGGCCTCGCAAACCGCGCGAACGTGCGAGACGAGACCGTCCGTCGAGGCCTCGGTCAGGTAGGGCGGGAAGAGCAGCACCCCGTCCGCCCCGGCCGCCTCGGCGTCCCGGGCGAAGCCGACCGCCTGGGCGGTCCCGTGCCCCGCCGGGGCCAGGATCGGGGTGTCCTCCGGCGCGCTCTCGACGGCGGCGCGGACGACATCGCCCACCTCCGCGGGCGTCAGCGAGAAGAACTCACCGGTCCCACCGGCGGCGAACAGGCCGGCCACCTCGTACTTGGCGAGGCGGACGATGTTGTCCCGGTACGCGGTCTCGTCGAACGCGAGATCGCGGGTGAAGTGAGTGACGGGGAAGGACAACAGCCCCGAGCCGAGACGCTGCGCGAGCTCGGTGGGAGCGATGGCGGGCATGGGCGGGTTCCTCCTAGGCGGTAGGCGACAGCAACCGGCGACGAGCCTAAGAAGCAGCAAGGATGCCTGTCCAACACTTCTTTCGTATTAACTGATGCTTAGACTGAATCGGTGTTTACCTTCAGTCAACTGGAGAGCTTCGTCGCGGTCGCCGAGACGCTCCACTTCGGACGGGCCGCCGAGCGGCTCTCCATGACCCAGCCGCCGCTGACCCGGCGGATCCAGCTCCTGGAGCGCGAGCTAGGTGTCGAGCTGTTCGACCGGGCCGGGCGGACGGTGCGGCTCACGGCGGCCGGACGCGCGTTCCTGGCCGACGCGCGGCGAATCCTCGGCCTGTCCACCCAGGCAGCGCTCGCGGTCCGCCGGGTGCCGACCGGCGAGGTCGGGACGGTGGCGCTCGGATTCACCGCCTCGGCCGCCCACTCCGTGCTGGACGCCGTGGTGGAGGCCGTACATTCGCACCTCCCCGGCGTCGACCTGGTGCTCCGCGAGCGGGTCTCCAGCACGCAACTGGAGGAGCTTCGCTCCGGCGAGCTGAACCTCGCCCTCGTCCGCCCGCCGGTGCCCGTCGGCCTGTCCGGGCACCTGCTGCATCGGGAGGCCTTGCTGGCAGCTGTCCCGGCGGGCCACCGGCTCGCGGATCCCGCCCGGGCCCTGCACCTGCACGATCTCGACGGCCAGCCGTTCGTCATGTATTCGCCCACCGAAGCCCGGTACTTCCACGAGGTGCTCGTCGGCGTCTTCCGCGGTGCCGGGATCGCGCCGCGCTACGTCCACCACCTCAGCCAGGTGCACACGATCCTGGCGCTGGTACGAGCCGGGCTGGGGCTCGCCCTGGTCCCGCAGGCGGCGACCGCACTCGGCCTCGACGGCGTCGTCCTGCGACCGGTGGAGGGCATCGCCGGAGAACCGGTCGAGCTGGTCGCCGTCTGGCGGGCGAACGACGAGAACCCCGCGCTGCACGCCGTGCGCGACATCGTAATCGCCGCGACATCGGACGAGCGACGGGAACGCCCACCCGACGGCGACCGCCCCGCATAAAGTGCTGCTCGCGCGCCCACGGGGCAGCCAGGCTAACCGGGCCCGATGGAAACCCAGGTAAGGCGACCGCTTGCGGCGCTGCGGGTACCGCCATGGAAAGACCCGAGCCAGTACAGCTCTCGCTGCTCTAGCTCGGGTCAACGCCAGCGGCGCAAGTCGCTGACTCGATGAACGTTTTTACACGTTTCCCGAACGGTGTGCTGTCACCGCTCGTGGTCGCCACGCTCGGCGCGTCCCTGGCACACCAGCCCATCGGTCAACGCTTTGTGAGTTGCCGTTCAACTCCGACGCTGTCGATGTCTTCGCGGAGTTCTACCCCGTGCCCTGGTCCCTCTGGTGCGGACAGGATTCCATTGACCACCTGCGGAACGCCAGTCACCAGTTGCGGGTACCAGGTGCGGAGGTAGGCGCGGGAGACCTCTTGGATGAACCCGTTCATTTCGCTCATCACCAGGTGCGTGGACGCAGCCAGTGAGACTGGGCCCGTGCAGTCGTGGGGTGCGAGCGGCACGGCGAACGCGTCAGCCAAGGCGGCGATTTTTCGGGCTTCCCCGATTCCACCTGTCCATTGGATGTCGACCGTTGCATAGTCGACAATGCCGGCGGCGAGCAACGGCTGGAATCCTCGCCGGCCGACGGACGTTTCGCCGATTGCAATCGGCATGTCCACCGACTGCCGGAGACGTACCAACGCATCGATCGCGTCCGGTCGCAGCGGGTCCTCGACCCACAGTGGCTGAAACTCCGCGATCCCCTTCAGAATCCGTGTCGCGGCGGGCCGGCGCCATAGACCATGCATCTCGACCATGATGTCGATCTTGTCGCCAACCGCCTCGCGAATGTCCGACAGGACCTTGATGCCTGCCTTCAGTTCGTCGCTGCTGATGTCGTTCCCGTTACAGGCTTCTGCGGCCTGGTCGAAAGGCCATATTTTCATTCCGGTAAAGCCCTCGGCGACCAGGTCTTTTGCCAATTGGCCCGGCCGGTGCAGGAACGCGTCGAGGTCCTCCAGGTCGTTTGGCTTTGTTGCGTCAGCCGGCAGGCCCCAGTTTTTTGAGGACATCTCGGTCAGTGTGGTCATGTATTGCGTGCCGCCACATGTGTTGTAGCAACGAATGCTGTCGCGGACCGGGCCGCCAAAAAGCTCAGCGAGAGGTCGTCCCGTGGACTTTCCGAGAATGTCCCACAGCGCCAGGTCGACAGCCGCGTTACCTCGGGTCTCGGCGCCGGATCCTTGGTACCCGACGTATGGCCTCAGCGCCATCATGACATGCTCAGGATTGGCGCTATCCATGGAGAATAGTATTGGCGCCGCGCTTTCGTGGATATAGGCTTCAACGGCTTTCGGGCCGAAGAACGCCTCGCCCAATCCCGTCAATCCTTCGTCCGTTCGGAGCCGGACGAAGACCAGGTTCGACTGGATCTGCGGCCGGATCGTCTCAACTTCTATGATCTTCACTTGTCGCCCACTCCTCGCTGTTGGCATCAAACGCTTGTCGCTCTGCCTGTACGATCGACTTCTGCTTGCCGGTGTGTTTCTCGGGGAGCCAGCTAGTATCCCGCGGTGGTGTCAACCACGCCGACGAGTTGGTCGCCATTGTTGAGCGCGTTGATATTGTGCGTCACCCGCTCCGCGAGAAGTGGTGCGACCAGTTCTGCGGGATCTGCCGAGTGCGGTGTGATGATGCAACGGTCGCAGGTCCACAGCGGGCTTTCGTCCGGCAGGGGCTCGGGCTCGACCACGTCGAGGCCGGCGGCTGCGATCTCACCGCACTCGAGCGCTTTCACCAGGTCCGGAGTGTGGACGAGCGCGCCCCGCCCGACGTTGACGAAGATCGCGGAGTCTCGCATGGCACGGAACTCTTCGGCGGCGAACATGTGGTGCGTCTCCTCGGTGAGGGCCGCGGCGACAACGACTACGTCGGCGTGCGGGAGCACGTCGCGGAGTTCCTTGGGGGTAACGGTCGCCACGGCACCCTTCATCGGAATCGGCTTGCGGCGTACCGATACAACGCGCACGGAGAAGGGGGCGAGCAGCTGGGTTAGCGCCAATGCAATGCCGCCGGCACCCACGATGACGACAGTTGCGCCGTAGAGCGAACGGCCCTTCGGCTGCCTCCACGTGGCGGCACGTACACGTTCCGGTAGGTACCGCAGTAACGCGAGCACCAGCATCAGCGCGTGTTCAGCCACCGGTTGCGCGAAGCTGCCTTTCGCGCTCGTGAACACGACATCCTTGCCTCCGAAGTCGCGAAGGACATCGTGGTAGGCGTCCACCCCGGCAACCGGCAGCTGCACCCATCGGAGGTTCGGGTAACGGTTGAGGGTGTCCCGCAGCCGTTGCGGCGACCCGTCCATCCAGATCAAGCCTGCCGCGGAGGAGATGTCTTCGGTGAAGTCGGTGGCACGCCCTAGCGCAGCGCTTCTTTCGCTAGGCACCACGGTCACCGGACCTGCCGGAGGTCGCGCATGTTCGGGCGGGAAGTACTCAGGCTGCCCCATCACTGCCTCCAAGCCTTTCTGGTGGGAGTTCGAAGCCGCCCAATCTGGTAACCCGATACCGCGGTCCATTCAGATGCTCCAATTGATGCTGTGCGTTTCATGGAATTTCAACCTTCGCTGCGGGTTCCGGAGCCGAGTTGGCCGTGCCCGGTAGTTTCTTCGGGCGATTCGTATCCGGGCTGAGGGAAAACGCCAACGCGCCCACTCCGCACACGAAGATCGCGATCGCGGCGACCGGCCAATAGCTCCCGGTCACGCCAACAAGCGCGACGGCGATGAGCGGGAATGGGCCACCAAACAGCGAGGAGGCGATCTCCCGGCTTGCCGAGAAGCCGGCAAATCGGCCGCGCATGGTGAATAGCTCGCTGAAGTAGGCACCTTGGGGCGCGATGAGCGCGGCATTTCCGACCGAGAGCCCGATGATCAGGGCGATGATGATCACCGCGTTGACACGCGTGTTCAACAGTATGAAGAACGGAAAGGCAAATGCGGCTCCTGATGCGGCGCCGAACAGGAGGATCGGCTTCCGGCCGTATCGGTCTGAAAGCCAGCCAAACAGCGGCACTGTGGCGGCCGTCGCGACACATCCAATACCGACACCGAGCGGCCCGATACTGGCACTAAGATTCAGCGTGCCCGCAATGTAGGTCGTCGCAAAGGTCAGATAGACATACGAGTTGATCTGCTGAGCAACCTGACCACCGATTACGGTGAGAGCGGCCTTCTTTTCGTGCTTCAGGATATGCCGGAAAGGTGTCTTTGACACGACCCCGGTCTCCTTGGCTTCCCGGTAGATCGCGCTGTCCTCAATCTTGTTTCTGACAATGACAGCAACAACGATGGCGACGGCACTCAGGAGGAACGGGATCCGCCATCCCCACGACAGAAACTGGTCCGGGCTGAGGAGATTGACGAACAACGCGAAAAGTCCGGATGCGAGCGCGATGCCGATGAAGACCCCCGATGCGGGCCACGCACCCTGGAAGCCGCGGCGTTCTCGCGGTGCCGACTCCATCGACAGGATTGATGCGCCGCTGAACTCGCCCCCTGCCGCAGCGCCTTGAACGATCCGAAAGAGAACCAGCAGTATGGGCGCGAGGATTCCGACGCTCGAATAGGAGGGCGTGAGGCCGATTCCGATCGTCGAGAGACCCATGACGAAGATGGTGATAGTCAAGACTCGTTTTCGGCCCAGTTTGTCGCCGAGGACGCCGAAGAAGATGCCGCCGAACGGGCGAGCGAAGTAGCCGGTTGCAAATGTCGCGAATGCGAGGAGCGTTCCGACGAACGGATCATGCGACGGGAACATGATCTTGCTAAAAACCAGCGGCGCCGCGGTCGCGTACAGAAAATAGTCATAGTACTCGACGACAGATCCGATAAGCGCCGCAAGAGCCACTCTCGCTGGCGAGCTGCCCTTACTGCTCGAAGCTGATTTCGTGGGACTGTTCACTTGGCTCATCTTTGAGCTCCACAGGTAGGTCATCGCGTTGTATCGAGACGCGAACGTTGATGATACTTCGGATTAACGATCTCGTTGAGCGAGCATCCTTTTCAAGTTTCGATGAAGATTCAGCCTGGGCTCTTTCTCATGCACCATCAGGGCTCCGGCCGGATATTCAGGAGCTACGTCGGTGGGGCCACTGGTGTCACCGCCTTACTCGGGGTCGTGTTGTCGGTGGGGTCGAGCATGGCCTTGACCACGGCGCGAGTGCGGGTCGCGGCGAAGGCCTGCTCCCACTCGGTCAGGGCGAACACGCTCGCCAGCGGGCGAGGGTCGAATGCGCCGCGGGCCAGCAGCGCCAGCGCGGCGTCCCAGCTGGACCACGACGACGACAGGGAGAACGCGATGTCGGCGGCCCGGTTCATCGCCAGCCCCCACGGGACGCTTATCGGCTCGGGGCCGGGGACCCCGAGCACACACATCCGGCCCTGGCGGCGCAGCGCACCGATGCCCTCAGCGATGGCCTCGGCCGCCCCGCTGGTCTCCACCACCAGGTCCATTCCGCGCCCATCGGTGCGGGCGTAGGCGGTGTCGGGAACGTCGCAGCGGCTGGAGTCCCAGACCTCAACACCGAGATCGGCGGCCAGCGCGAGTCGGCCGGCCGAGGACGGGCGGCCGACAAGCACGACCTGGCCCGCGCCGACCGCGGTGGCGGTGAGCGCGGCCAGGATGCCGATCGGGCCCGGCCCGAGCACCAGCACGGTCCCGCCGGGGGGCACCGGGGTGCGCTCGAACGCGGTAATCACGATCGACAGCGGCTCGACCAGCCCAGCGGCGACGTCGTCGACGGTCTCGGGCACCCGGTGCAGCAGGTCCGCCGGGACCGTGACCTGCTCGGCGAACCCGCCGTCGATGCCCCAGCCCGGGGACCGTTTTTCCGAGCACAGGTGCGCCAGGCCACGCCGGCACAGGTGGCACCGCCCGCACGCCAGCGAATGAGGCTCGCACACCACCCGCTGGCCCACCGTCCAACCGGCGACTCCGTCACCGAGTTCGCGGATCGTCCCGGTGAATTCGTGCCCCAGTGTGACCGGCGGCCAACTGGCGAACTCGTCGGCCACGATGTGCAGGTCGGTGCCGCAAATCCCGGCTAGCCGCACGTCCAGCACCACCCAGCCGGGCCGCGGCCGCGGCGTGGGCACCCGCTCGAGGACCAGAGCGTGGACGCCCCTCGCAGGCTTGCGCAGCGCTCTCATCGTCTGCGCGGTCTTCGGGCCGGCGCTCATGACATGCCCTGCACAAGGACCTTCACCCCGACACCGCGCCGCAGCTCGGCTAACGCCCCCGGCGCCTGGTCGAGGGTGACCGTGCGGGTCAGGAATGGTTCGGGATCGAACCGGCCGGAGACGACCAGCTCGGTGGCCACCGCGATGTCCTGACGGGAATACACCCGGGTTCCCACCACGGACAGCTCAGCGAAGGTGACCGCCTGCAGGTCGAGTGCGGGTGGGTTGCCGTAAACCCCCACGACGACCACGGTCCCGCCGGGCACGGCCACGTCGGTGACCGCAGCGGCCACGGCGGGGTGCGCGGCGGCGTCAAACACCACCTCGGCGCGCAGCCCGACCGCGTCCGCGACCGTCTGAATACCCAGCGAGGCGGCGAACTCGCGGCGGGTGGGGACCGGCTCGGCGAGCACGACCTGCCCGGCGCCGGCGTTGCGCGCGCACAGCGCGACCGCGACGCCGATCGGGCCGCCACCGATAACCACCACGTCCTGGCCCAGCTGCAGCCCGGAGCGACGCACGGCGCGCACCGCGACCGCGAGCGGCTCGGCGAAGGCGAGGTGCCGCAGATCGACCGGAGAGGTGACCGGGATCAGCCGGTCGGCGTCGACCGCGACCAGGCGGGTCGCCCCGCCGGGGACATCGATCCCCACCAGCCGCAGCCGCTCACAGGTCTGCGAGCGCCCGGCCCGGCAGGCACGGCACGCCCCACAGGCGATCAGCGGATCGACCACCACCGCGGTGCCGGCCGCCAGCCCGGCAACAGGCTCCGCCACGGTGCCGGCGATCTCGTGGCCGATCACCAGCCCGGGCTTGGCTCGGGGATGCTCGCCGGCGCAGATGTGCAGGTCGGTCCCGCACAGCCCGGTATAGCCGACCTCGACGAGCGCCTGGCCTGGGCCGGGCGTGGGTTCGGGAACGTCGGCGATGGCGACCTCGCTGCCGCCAGCCCAGGTCAGTGCCATCATCGGGGCACCTCCGTCGGACTCGCCTCGGTCACGCCGCCGACCACGGGGCTATTCACTGGGCAGCGCGGTGACCGGCCGGCCAGCACCCGTACCGCCTCACGGGCAACCTCCGACTTGAGCCGCACGAACGACTCCTCGGAGTACCAGGCGGCATGCGGGGACAGCACCACCCGCTCGTGCCGGGCCAACGCGTCGCGGACGGCCACGTCGATGGGTTCGCTGTCGAGCACGTCCAGTGCGGCCCCGGCGATCTGGCCGGCATCAAGCGCGGCCAGCAGCGCCGGTGTGTCGACCAGGCCGCCGCGGGCGGTGTTCACCAGCACCGCGGAGTCCCGCATGGACGCCAGCGCCCGGGCGTCTATAAGCCGCGCGGAGCGGGAGTCCAGGGTGGCGTGCAGCGAAATCACATCGCTGGACGCGAGCAACTCGTCCAGGCCGACCCGGGTGATCGGCGTACCGGCCAGGGACCGGTCCTGCATGGCCTCGAAGCCGAGCACCCGCATCCCGAACGCGGCGGCGCGGGCGGCTACGGCCTGGCCGATCGTGCCGCATCCGACGACGCCGAAGGTGCGGGTGTCCAGCCGATGCAGCGGCCGGGCGACCTGGTAATCCCAGACGCCGGCGCGGACCGAGCGGTCGTAGCCGGCGACGCCGCGCAGCAGCGCCATGGCCAGGGCCATCGTGTGGTCGGCGACCTCCGTGGTGCCGTAGTCGGGCACGTTCGCCACCCACACCCCACGGCTGGTGGCGGCGTCCACGTCGACGGTCTCCACGCCGACGCCGTAGCGGACCACGAGGCGTACGTCGGGCAGAGCGTCGAGCACCTCGGCGGTGATCGGGGCGTACTGGTTGACCAGGACTTGGGCCCCGCCACATTGTGCGATCACGTCCTCGGCGGTGCGGCACTGCGCGCGGCGCAGCCCGATTCCGGCGGGGTCGAGCACGCTGTGCTCTGGGTCGAGGTTGGGGTGGTCGGAGTCGGTGACCACCACTGGCGCGCTGAGGTTCTGGTCGGTCATGCCTGGCTCCCGCCAATCCGGTGCGGACGCAGCGCGTCGAAGTCGAGGGTCAGCCCGTGTCCGGGCCGATCCGGCGCAACAGCCACCCCGTCGACGACCTCCAGCGGCTCGGCCAGGTAGCTGTCGAGTCCGAACCCGTGGGCCTCCATGTAGCTGCGGTTCGGCGTGGCGGCCATCAAATGCACGGTCAGGTCATGCGCGCCGTGCGAGGTCAGCGGCAGGTTGTGCGCTTCCGCCAGCGCCGCGACCTTGCGGAACACCGTCACCCCGCCGATGTTGCACACGTCCGGTTCCGGGAAGCTCACCGCCCCCGCGTCGATCAGCTGCGCGAACTCGTAGAGCGTGTGCAGGTTCTCCCCGTTGGCCACCGCCAGCCCGCCGTCGCGCAACACCCGGGCGTTGCCGGCCACGTCGTCGGGAATGGTCGGCTCCTCCAGCCAGACCAGGTCGAATTCCGCTAGCGCGCGGGCGACCTTGATCGCCTGGTCCACGGTCCAGCCCATGTTGGCGTCGACCATTAGCGGGAATTCGTCGCCGAGGTGCTCGCGCATCCGCGCCACCCGCTCGACGTCCTCACGCCAGTGCGGCCGACCAACCTTCATCTTGATAGCGCGAAACCCGGCCTTGCAGAACCGATCGGCCTGCGCGAGCAGCTCCTCGACCGGGAACTCCAGGTCGATGCCCCCGGCATACACGGGTACCCGCGGGTCGTAGCCGCCCAGGTACCGCCACAGCGGCTGCTTTGCCCGCCGGGCCCGCAGGTCCCACAGCGCGATGTCCACCGCGGAAATCGCGGAGGTAGCGTGCCCGCCGCGGCCCGCGTAGTGCAGCGCCCACCACATCCGCTGCCAGATCTGCTCGGTACGGTCTACGTCCGCGCCACGCACCAGCGGCGCCAGATAACGGTCCACCAGCACCGCGAACGCCTCGGCACCCGAGTTGACCGCGTAGGTGTAACCCACCCCGGACGCTCCGTCGGAGTCCTCGACCCGCACCGTCACCAGCTCGAAATGGGTCATCTCCCCGTGCTTGGCATCGGTCAGCACCACCGGCAGCGGCACCCGGTAGAAGTCTGTCCGGATCGCAGTCACCTTCGCCATGCGCCACTCCCGTTTAGAAAATCGGTTTTCTGACGCAGACAGTGCCTCCTTCCCGACGTCGAGTCAACCCCTCATATCGAAAAATTCCCACCGGAAACCGGTTTCCTGCTAGGGTGACCGCAGACGACATCCGGGGGGGTTCTTTTGCCGGCACAAGATGGAGCCAGCGGACGCGACCAGCGAGTGCGGCTGATCGACGTCGCGACCGCCTCCGGAGTGACCAAGTCGGTGGCCTCGCGGGTACTCAACAATGACCCCACCCTCAACGTGCGCCCCGAGACCCATCAGCGAGTCTGGGACACCGCCGCCAAGCTCGGCTACCGCCCTCACGCCGGAGCCCGGGCCCTGGCCGGCGCCGAGGCCCGCGCACTGGCCCTGCTCATCCCCGACCTGACCAACCCCGTCTACTCGCGAATCATCCGCGGCGCCTACCGGCAGGCTCGCCGGCACGGATATGTCGTCCTGCTCGCCGAGGACACCACCGACGATCAGGCCGGCAAGTCGTTCACCGAACTGGTCGAGACCGGCCGCGTCGACGGGTTGCTCATCGCCTCCGCCCGCCCTCACCACCCGCTGATCGGATCCCTGGCGCGGGTTCCGCACGTTTTCGTCAACCGCGAAGTTCCCGGATCTGGTCGTAACGTGGGCATGGACCTCGCCGCGGCCAGTGCCACCGCGGTACGCCACCTACACCAGCTCGGCCACCACGCCATTGGCATGGTCAGCGGGCCTGTCGACCTCGAGCCGGCCCGGGCCCGCTACGCGGGATTCGTCGATCAGACGCGCGCACTTGGTCTCGACCCCGGTCTGGTCGAGCGGGGCGAATTCAGTGAGTCGGGCGGCGCCGACGCCGCCGCCCGGCTACTTAAGGCGCACCCCGGTATCACCGCGCTCTACACCAGCACCCTCAGCCAGGCCGTTGGCGCCATGCACGCGGTGCGCACCTCCGGACGGCGGATGCCCGAGGACCTGTCGATCATCGCCTACGATGACTTACCCCTCGCTGACTACCTCGCGCCCCCACTGACCACCATCGGCATGCCCCTGCAAGCCCTCGGCGCCGCCGCCGTCGACGCCGTCCTCGACCAACTCGCCGGCCGGCCAACCGCCGACCGCACCATCGACACCCAGCCCGTCGTTATCGAACGCGCCTCGACCATGGCCCACGCCGGGATGGACGGCGCATAACCTGGATCGCACAGCCGGGCCGGTTGGAAGGCGACCAGCCCGGCCAGCAGATCCTGCTGGCCGGGCTGCCAAAGAGAAACCCCGCGACGACCTTGCCGCCTGCTCAGACCTGCATGAGTACGCCGGAATCAATTACCCATTCCGCACCTGTAACTTGGCTTGCCAATGGAGAGACAAGGTAGGCAATCACGCGAGCGACGTCCTCGGGTTCGCTTACCCGTTTCGTCAGTTGCGGACGAACCGAAGTGGCCATGTAGTCGACAATGCCAGCAAATTCGATACCGCGGAGTTTTGCCACTTTCTCCCCGAAACCGCCGGGGCTCTCATAGATAGCCGTCCTGGTCAATCCAGGAGTGACCACGTTTGATCTGACTCCTTTGCCGGTGAACTCGGCGGCCAAGGTTTTTGACAGGGACAACAGTGCCAGCTTGGCAGCCGCGTAGTCGGGATTCAGCATTGTCCCCAAATGCGCAGAAGAGCTGGAGACATTGACGATCGCGCTGTTACCAGATGTGAGGAGTGCCGGTAGTGCGGCTCTGCTCATGCGCCGCGCGGCATGGAAGTTCAAGTCGAACATGTCTAGCCACTGTTCCTCGGTGATGTCGAGGAAGCCGCTTCGGAGGTCCAACCCACCGGCGTTGTTGACCAGTCCATCGAGGCGGCCGTGGCGTTCCAGTACTGTTTCGACGATGCGATCACTTGCTTGCGGGTCGGTCACATCGGCGATGACGTGATCGATCTGTCGATCCGGGTCGCTCGGCCCCGGGTTGCGGCTCACGCCAACAACCGTGGCTCCCTCCACCGCGAGCAGTTCGGCAGTTGCCCGTCCGATGCCGGCAGATGCCCCAGTCACGAGTATTACTCGATCCTTCAGTTCAAGGTCCATTTGCCTACTCTCAAGATGAGACGAGACAGGAACGTGGGTGGATGGTTCCGCGAGGACCGGATTCGGCACAGTGTCTGCGCGGTGTCCACGAGCGCGGAGACCAGCACCCCGCTCACCCAGAGGATCGCTGGCTGGGCAAACCTGCCACGGGAGGTTTCTGGCCCCAGGCTGCGATGCTCGCGATGCACAGGTCATCGAACGAGGGGCTCTCGATCTGGTCGGCAAAAGCCGCGAGCTCGGTTGCGGTGATCCCGAAGTCTGTATCCAGGTCGGCCGCGATGTGTTCGGCAGTCAGCCGCCACGCACGGCCCATCGGAGTGGCTCCAACACCGTGACTCGAGGCGTGGACACCAGTGTGGACCAGCCCGTTCGCGCGCAACTGAGACGGGAACGCTCGCGACCATTCGTAGTCGCTTCCCATTCGCTTGGTGGCGATCGACAGCACGGCCTTGCTGACCCTGCGGTACAACTCATTCGGCGATGAATCGAACGGGAACGGCCCGGTGTCCTCCAGCAGGAGCCAGCCACCTGGGGCCAGCCAGCGGACGGCCTTGGCGAGCACGGCGTCACGCTCTTCGAGGTGCTCGAACACAAACCTGGAGTGAATCAGATTGAAGCTGCCCTCGGGGAAATCATCGACAGACGCATCGTGCTCGATAATTTGCAAATTCGGGGGACACCCTTCGTCTGAAATCAGACTGGTGTCGAGATCCGTGGCAACGACACGGCCGCTAGGGCATTGGGTTGCCAGCCAGCCGGCAATCGTACCGACGCCCGCACCGATCTCCAAACAATTCCAGTCGGGCTGGATACCGAGCCTCTCGAGCCGGTGAATGGTGTCAGGGTCGAACGCGGCCGCCAATGCAGTCAACCGTTCCGCCTCCGCGGCATGGCCGTGCGCAAAAAGAAGATGCCCGTAAGGAATAGTGTCCGTGATCATATCAGGATCTTTCTGTGATTGGAGCAACTAAGAAGGAGTCGCCTTTCGGACTCCCGAGAATCCCGCCGTACCCACCTTCGCCGACAATCAGCCAGTTGCCGCAGGAAGTTTGGTCCAGCGTATTCTCATATGTTTACGCAGAACTCGCCTCGACGCCTACGCCGCCACCCAGCGGCAAAGATCGATTTCCCACTTCCGAATAGCGCCCCCATTAGCATTAGGTGACTCGCCGACCGATAGGGTTGAAATCTTAAACTTGCCTGGTACTTCGGCAGTACACCACAGCGGGGCGAACGAGGGAAAAAGGCAGAATGGTTGCCCGTTCGACTCGATCCATCGCCGTCCGCGAGATCACCGCGCACGGCCTCGTCGAGGCTTCACGGCCCTGCGTGACCTCGCCGATCGGGCTCGGAAAGCCGTTCTCGCCGACGATTTGATCGGCTACCTCGGCATCGACCGACAGCTCCACCTGGCCCTGCTGGCGCAACTCGGCAACCCTCGGCTGGTGGATATCGTCGGCCAACTCCGCGACCAGACACGGCTCTACGGTCTCGACCGTTTGGTCGGCACACAGGTATCGGTGGCATCCATCCGGGAACCCGACGAACTCCTCGACGCCGTCGAAACGGGCCGGACCGAAGACGCGGTCGAAGTCATGATGCGACACTCAGAGCATGCGCGTGGGCTCTGGGCAGGCCGGGCCGAGTCCAAGTCCGACGGCTGAAACAACGCCGTCACACCTCGGCAGGGTTCGTTTGCGGCTCGTGCGCGCCGCCGACGGCCCGGTCCTTGGACCGCACCTGGTCGGCGAGCGCGTCGGCGAAGCCCAGCTAATCTACAATTCGTGCACGCCCGCCCCCACCAGCCCGAAGCCCTCGGCGAGGCCCACCTCGCCCTGGCAAACCGCTGCACGCGCACGGCTGACCAGCCCGTAGATCACCTGCGTACTTGCGGCCGGTTTCTCACGAGCCGCCGAGCTAGCCTGGAACAGCTATGACCGACGTGTCCGCGCCGCGCTTGCAGGGAAAATGGCCGACGGAGCTCACCAGCTTCGTCGGCCGGCGCAAAGAGCTGAGCCAGGTCAGGCAGGCGCTGTCCTCCTCCCGGCTGGTCAGCCTGACCGGCGTGGGCGGCGTGGGCAAGACCAGGCTGGCCTCGCGCGCCGCGTGGAACATGCGGCGAGCCTTCCCCGACGGTGTCTGGCTGGTCGAACTCGCGGGCCTGGAAGACGAGGGGCTCGTTCCACAAGCGATCGTGTCCGCACTGGGCATTCACGATCAGTCCACACGCTGGACCGCCGAGACAGTAGCCGATCATGTCGCGGACCGGCGTCTGCTGCTGGTGCTCGATAACTGCGAACATGTGCTTCACACCTGCGCGCTCACCGTGGCGGCCCTGCTCGAACGGTGTCCTGAACTGCGGATCCTGGTCACCAGCCGTCAGGCGCTCGGCATCGCCGGCGAGTCCATCCTGCCGGTCTCCGCCCTGCAATGCCCGGATGCCGACAGCGATGTTAGGCCCAGTGCGTTGGCCGGTTACGAAGCTATCGCGCTGTTTTCGGATCGTGCGAAAGCGGTCGTGCCGGACTTCGTCCTCGATGACCGCAACGGACATGTCGCCTCCGGCATCTGCCGACGACTGGACGGCATTCCCCTGGCAATCGAACTGGCGGCGGTGAGCCTGAAAGTGCTGTCCCCCGAGCAGGTCCTGCGACGGCTGGACGACCGGTTCAGCCTGCTCACTACCGGCAACAGGGCCGCGCTGCCGCGACATCAGACACTGCGCGCCCTGATCGAATGGAGTTGCGATCTGTGCTCCGGCAACGAGAAGGAGCTGTGGGCACGTACCTCTGTCTTCGCCGACAGCTTCGATCTCGACGGTGCCGAGGCGGTCTGCGCGGACGAAAACCTGACCCAAGCCGAGGTTCTAGACGCACTGGCAGGACTGGTGGACAAGTCGATCCTCTTCCGCGATGACCGTGGCGGCCAGGCCCGGTACCGGCTGCTGGAGACGATCCGGCAGTATGGCCGCGACATGCTGCGACATTCCGGCCAGGAGACGCCGGTTCGCCAACGGCACCGGGACTGGTGCCTGAACCTGGCCGAGCAGATGCAGCAGCACTGGTTCGGTCCCGATCAAGCCCGTTGGTTTGCACGCCTGCGAACCGAACACGCCAACATTCGCACCGCACTCGAATTCTGCCTGAACGAGCCGACAGGTACCGTCGCCGGAACGCGCATCGCCGACGCCCTCCACGACTACTGGCGCGTGAGCGGACTCACCAGTGAAGGCCGCCGCTGGTGCGACCGAATCCTTCAGCATGGCAACCAGAAAGACGGCTACCGGCTGCGTTTGCTCATTAGTGCCAGCTACCTCGCCCTTCTGCAAAGCGATGTTCCCGCAGCATCCACTCTCATCAGCGAGGCCCGCACGCTCACTGCCGATCACGACGCGGATACGGCCGCACTGCTCCGGGTTACCGAAGCCCTCAGGGCGGCACTGCAAGGCGATTTCTCAAATTCGATTAAGCTCTGTGAAGAAGTGATCCCCCGGCTGCGGTTTTTTGGGAACCTGCCCTGGTTTTCCACCGACCTAGTCGTCCTCGGCACCAGCGCCTCGCTGCACGGCGACTCAGAACGCGTCACCGCCGCATATGAGGAACTTCTCGCGCTCTCACGCAAATACGGCGAAAGCTGGCGCTGCTCCTACGCCCTCTGGGGCCTCGGCGTCGAAGCCTGGCGGCAAGGCCAGCCACAACAAGCCGCCACACTCGCCCGCGAAAGCCTCGACCTCCTGCAGGAATTCAACGACCACCACTGCACCGGACTGTGCGCCGAAACGCTCGCATGGGTAGCCACAAGCGAAAACCGCCACGACGACGCCGCCCAGCTGTTCGGCACCGCCGAAACCATCCGCCGCGAAGCCGGCGCACCACTGCTGACCTTCTTCAGCCACTACCACGACGAATGCGAACAACGGACCCGCCACGCTCTCGGCGACGACCAGTACCGTCACCGCTACGCCCAAGGCGCGGACGTCAGCCTCGAACAAGCCATCGCCTACGCCCGCGGCAAACCGCCACGCACCGAGCCCGCTCCCCGGCAAGAGGCGCGCGCACGCCTTAGCCGACGCGAGCGGGAAATCGCCGAACTCGTGCGCCAAGGCATGAGCAACAAGCAAATCGCCAGCAATCTGGTCATCTCCCAGCGCACCGCCGAAGCCCACGTCGAGAACATTCTCGTCAAACTCGGCTTCACCTCACGCTCCCAAATCGCAGCCTGGGCCACCGAGCACGACAACACTTCGCACGCCAGCTAAGGCCGTTTCGAAAGTGGTTTGCGTAGCGGTGTGGGTAGCGGAACCTCAGAGGCCTTCTCGCGCATGTTCCCCGACATCATGAATGCCAATTCACCGCGTCGGGGCTGTCCTCGCCGAGAGCCCTTCGGCGGGTACAGCCCCTGAGAACCCGCGGCTGTACCCGTTGAGTCCCACACCGCAAGCGGCTGCCGCCGCTTATAAAACAAGCTAGTACCGAGGGGCGGAATTGACCTCATGGTCACCCTGCCGCGGTAGCCCCCTCGGTGACCAGAGCAGGCACTCGAGTGTTCGCCGAGACGTGCCGGGGCCTCCGTCGGCGCGCCTGCCCGCAGCGAGCGCAGCAGGCAAGCCGCGTCGGTGGGTTCTCGGGCAGCTCTCCGTCCGGGAGCTGTGCTTCGATCTCACCGAACAATGTGGCGTAGCCGTCGATCACCGTACGGGGCACTTGTTCGTAGCCCGGCCATGCGGTGTCGGAGATGACCAGTGTGTTGTCGTTTTTCTGTGTTGCTGCCAGCGCGATCGAAGAACTCCAGGAAGTCGCCACGCTGTGCTGGGCTTGCCTTCATGAAGTAGCGGTCCTCGTACGCCCACATCCGCTCACGCGGGTTGTGCCGGTGCCACACGTTGAGGTCGCCGACCCGCGGGCCGTCGACGGCAACGATCCGGCAGACAGCGTCGGCCGGTACTTCCCAGGCCCGCCCGGAGCGCGGCGGAATGATGAACGACTCGACCTGGATCCGCTGATCCGGTGAGGCGTTGCCGATGCGCCCGTAGAGGTCCCGGTCGGCAGCGAACGTGGTGTTCGCACCGGGCTGGTATGTGGCAGGGTAGGTGACCGTGGTGCCCAGGCCCACGGCGGTGGCCCGGATTGCGGTGGGAAAGAGCTCGTTGGGATAGATCCATTGCAGGATCGTCGGACCGCCGATGGCGAGCGCGTAGAGCACGAACAGCGTCACGATCATCGGGGTCGGAGCGGTGGGCATCAGGCCGAGGAGCAGCAGCGCGACGGTGGCCACAGCGAACGGCCAGATCAGCAATGTTCGCCGGTTGAGCCGGTTGAGCCGGTTGGCCACCAGTGTTGCGATCATGCAGCCGACCGCGAAGAACACGCCTATGGCGGTGCTTTGCGCAACGCGACCTTGGCTTCCTCGGTGCGCCCCTTGGACAGCAGCCAGCGGAGCGACCCGGGTGTGCCGAAGCGGGCCACCATCAGCACGGCTGCGGGGATCGCGGGAGACAGCAGCATCCACCGCCAGGCGTCCGGGCCGAGCTGGAGAAGCGCCTCGCCGACCAGGTACGCGATCGTGTTGCCTGCCGCCCACATGGTCGTCAGCAAGCCGAAGCGGTGCAGGACCGTGAGCGTTTTTCGGTGCTACGGCGCCCAAAATCACTCACGGCCAGGTGGCGACCTTCGCCGCGGCGGCGCGTGGGGTCGGTAGCGGAAAGTCCGGCCGCCGACATCCTGGCCCTGCTGGACCGGTACGTCGCCAGCGTCCGAGTCCCTGTTGCGGGCGGGAACAACGTGAGCACCCTCCCGCAACAGGTCAACGTCGTGCCGGCAGCGGCAACCCTGACAGTCGACCTGCGCGCCCCGGAGGAGGCGGTGCTCGCGAAGGCCGAAAGCGCAATCCGCCATCTCGCCGAAGACGTCGCCCTGACCTACGGCTGCGAGCTGACCACCTGCGAGCGAATGTCCCGAACCGCGCCCGCGACCTTCGATCCGGCCGTGGTGGACCGGGTGGCTCGGCCGGATCGAGGTTCACGGCCTGCCAGGGCGCAGGCTCTGGTCCGGCGCCGGGCACGACGCGCAGCAACTCGCCACGATCTGCCCGACCGCGATGGTGTTCGTCCGTAGCCAACGTGACGGTGTCTCGCACTCCCCTGACGAGTGGTCACTGCCCGAGGACTGCACCCTCGGCGCACAGCTCATGGCCGAGGTGGCAATCGGCCTGCTCAACGACTGACCGGAAGCCACACGATCACCCAGTGCCTTCCGGACACGGCATCACCCACGATCGGTGGTCACCCGGGGTGGGCGCAATTTCTCGCGAAATTGCACCCACCCCGGGTGACGGATGCTGCGATGCGGACTCCTGCCGCCAGCGGAATCGTTCTCGGGGAGGAGGTTGGCTCGTTCTCCAGACCGATGTTCCGGCAGCGGTGCACGGCTAGCGTGGTTGCTGGGATTGTCGTTGGTGGCGGGTTGGGAGGCTGTCGGATGCGGGACGCGGTCGTGGTGCGGCATGCGCCCATCGCCCAGGATTTCGACGAGTCCGCGGTCCTCGACGGAGCGTTGGACTGGCTCGGCGTGCATCTGGTGTGGTTCGAACCGGACACCTGGGACGCGTATTTCCCGCCCCGCGCGTTTCCCGGCACCACGATCCTGGAACTGCTGTTGCTGTGCCGGTCGTTGCGTCGAGGGCCGCAGGCCGCGCACCACGACGAGTTCGTCGAGGCGGCACTGGACATCGCGGATCGGGTCGTGCACCACGAGGAGTTCCGCACCGATCTGTCCGAAGTGGACATCCAGTTTCCGTACCGGCTCTGGCTACTCGGCCTGATGCATCGGCTGGGCCGAAGCCCGCGGGAGCCGCTCGCCGCGGCGCAAAAGCTGGTCGATGCCCTGTACGGCGATCCCGGCAGCGACATCGGTTCGGCGCGCGGTCGTCTCGAAGTGGGTTACGCCCTGGAGCTGTGCGAACTCCGCCATGCCATGCCGGAACGGGCCGAGCTCTACGGCGCGTGCGGCGTGGCCGATCTCGATCCGGCGTCCGCCACCGAGGAAGACGCCTACGAATTCACCCACATCCTGTTCTACGCCACCGACATGGCCGCGCGGAGCTTGCCCTTCCGTGACGCCGCCGAGCGGGACAAGCTGGCCGCGGCGGTGCACAGCATGCTGGCCGGTTTCCTGGCCGCGGAGCACTTCGACCTGACGGCCGAGTTGTTGCTGTGCGCGGAGATCGTGGGCATCTCCGGCGCCCCGGCGGTCCTGGAAGGCTGGCGCGGGCTGGCGGCCGCGCAGTTGGATGGCGGCGCGATTCCCGGGCCACCGTTTCGGCCCGAGGTGCTGGCGCAGCGGACCGAGGACCGGGCTGTCACCTACGTCTTCCGCACCTGCTACCATCCCACGCTGGTCACCGCGCTGGCGGCGGTGGAACGCCAGCGGCGTCGTCGCGGAGCCGGAAGGTGACCGCGATCGAGCCGGAACCGGTGGCCCTGCCGATCCGGCGGCGGCACGTATTCAACCCGCCGGAGGAGTTGGGGTCGCTGCGCGAGCGGGCGCCGATCAGCCCGCTGCGCTTTCCGGACGGCACCACCGGCTGGTTGATCACCGGCTATTCGGTGGTGCGCGAGGTGCTCACGGACAACCGCTTCAGCGCGCGGCACGAGCTGCGCAAGCTTCCGCCGGGGCAGCCTCGGCCGGAACCGGCGGCACCGGGGTTCTTCGTCCGCATGGACGCACCTCGGCACACCCGGTACCGCAAGCTGCTGATCGGGCAGTTCACCCAGCGCAGGATGATCCAGCTGACCCCGAGGATCGAGGCGATCACCGAGGAATGCCTGGACGCGCTGGAAAATCGGCCGCGTCCGGTGGACCTGGTCCAGCACTTCGCGCTGCCCGTTCCCTCCCTCGTGATCAGCGAGCTGCTTGGCGTGCCCTACGCCGACCGCGAGGTCTTCCAGCGCAACACCGCCACCATGGTGGATCTGGCGTCCGGCCAGGAGCGCGTGGCCGCAGCGTCGGCGGAGATCAGCCGCTTCCTCGCCGACCTGGTCCAGCGGAAGCGCCGCTGCCCCGCCGACGACCTGCTCAGCGGCTTGATCGGCGCCGGCGACCTCACCGACGCCGAACTGACCTCCATCGCGTTCCTGCTGCTCGTCGCCGGGCACGAGACCACCGCGAACATGCTCTCGCTCGGGGTGTTCGCCCTGCTCTGCCATCCGGCGCAACTGGCCGCCCTGAAGGCGGGTCCGGAACGGGCCGACGGCGCGGTCGAGGAGCTGCTGCGCTACCTGACGATCATGCAGTTCGGCATGCTTCGGGTGGTCAGGGAGGATATCGACCTGCACGGCTACCGGATCGCCGCCGGTGAGGCGGTGATGCTCTCGCTGCCCGCAGCCAACCGCGACCCGGCCCAGTTCCCGGCCCCGGACGCCCTGGACATCACCCGCAACCAGCCCGGGCAGCTGTCCTTCGGCCACGGCGCGCACTTCTGCCTCGGCCACCAGCTGGCCCGGATCGAGCTGCGCATTGCTTACACCGCACTGCTCCGGCGCTTTCCCGAGCTGCGACTTGCTGTGCCGCCCAAGGAAGTGCCACGCCGGGAGGCCATGTCCATCTACGGCCTGCACCGCCTTCCAGTCACCTGGTGACGCTGCCACGGGATCGTGAGCTCGATGATGGCTCTCATGAATAGGGACGGTATCGGGTTCCTCGCATAGGACATCGATCGCAGGGTCTTTGCGTCCCCAACGGAAAGTGAAGCCACCGAGGTAAAGCCAGGCGCAAGGACGTTTTACCGTTGATCACCAACCACAGCTCGGGCAGCGGTGGGGTATGCCGTGAATCTGAACGTGGACGTCCATAGCGTCGACCGCTATTTGCCCCATGTCGGCAAGCACCCGGCCGCACTTCGGCCCGCCGAGAGGGCAGACCAGCCACCTACGCCCCTCGACTAGGGCCGTTGGGTACCTCTCAGTTGGCCGGTGCGCGCTGGCGCGCTCGATCGGTGCTGCCATCGCCAACCATCCTTAAATCGGACAATCGTGCTAGACGTGAGTATAACCCGTGATCGTGGCAAACGTGTTAGATGGCAAGCGGCCACCTGAACGGGTGCATACCTTCGAACCGTGGCAAGCGAGGCAGACCGGTACCTGACAACCGGCCAGGTGGCTAAGCGGCTGGGCATCACGCCGAGCACGCTGGCCCGGTACGTGCGTGAGGGTCTGCTACAGCCGTCGCTGACGCTGCCGACAGGTCACCACCGCTGGTTGTGGGATGACGTAGCACGCCAAATGCAGCAACAGCGCGATTGAACGCATTCCCCCTCGGCGTTCAATAAACGCCTATTTGTGGCCTTAGGTCTCGATACGGTCGCTCACGGTGCGGTGAAAACGGAGGGGAGAGACGCTTACGCCATGACAGGACCAATCGGGTTCGAATCTAATGGCAGGTCAACTCGGCGGCTTACAGCAGCAGGCACAAGGGCTACGCGCGGCGGTGGACGCTGGCCAGTTGGTGATGGACCCCGAGGCGGCCGAGCGGGTTGCGAAGGTCTACGACGAGAAGGCAGACAACTTGGCCTTTCTGGTCGCGGATACAGATGATCTCATCGCGCATGGTGCCTACGGCGACTGCTACATCGGCCGTCAGCTGGAAGAGAAATTCCGGTTGAAGGTCGAGCATCCAGAAACCGGACTCATCGCGATGGCGCGGAAGATGCAGGAGATCCTCAAGGGCATGGCGCAGGCTTACCGTGACTCTGCCCGCGACATGCAGAACACCGACGAAGAGCACGCCCGCAACCTCCGCAAGTAGGGGATTCTGATCTGATGAGGACCATGCGTAGGACACGATCCGCCGTTGCCTTCGGCCTGTTCGCGGCAGGTGGGCTCCTTCTTGCTGGATGTGGTGGCGCAGGAGGCAGCTCCGAAGCAACTTCGACGGGCGAGGCCCCGAAGTCTTCTGCACTGGCGAGCTTCGACCCGTGCGCGGTCCTAACGCCCGAAGAGTTGCGTTCGTTCGGTGTTGATCCGGACGTGAAGAAGGACGCGGACAAGGGCTTGGGGGAGGTGGGCTGCAAGTTCATGGGACACCCGTTCGTGCCGGGGCTCACCAAGTCCGAGAAGGACGATCTTGCGGCTTGGGAGCAGCGCCGAAGCAACTTCGACAAGCTTGAGCCGAACACGGTCACGGGTCGCAAGGGTCTCGTAGGTATCACGAACGGATCGACGGACAAGGGTGTCTGTCGCCAGATCCTCGAAGCTGGCGGCGGGTCGGTGACAGTGCAGGTCACCTACACCGACCCGGAAACCGGAAAGACCAACGATCCGTGTGCTGACGCGACGAAGGTTGCGGAAGCGGTCGCGCCGAAGATCCCACAGTTACTCGACACTGACAGAGGCCCCGGACCATCATGGTCCGGGGCCTCTGTCTGTGTGGTGACCTGCGGAAACCTACCCCGGGTTGCGTGTAAAACCGGTAACCGTGTACGCGAAATCGGCGTTCCCCCTTCAGGCGAGGTGTCGATTTCGCACGAAATCGCCGGGGCTCCCCGCACCAGCGCTACGCGGCGGGAAGCATCAGCCCTCGTTATCGGCTCTTCGAAGTTAATCGGGGTTGAGTGATCATCGGTGACGTTGTGTCATGGGCGGGTGATCACGGTGCGTGTTTCGCGGGGCTGGTGTCGGCCAGCCCCTCTTTGTCAGGATGAGCTGAGGGTGGCCGGATTGTGGTGGTTCCGACCCCAAAGCCTACGGGTTCCGCAACCCCGTCAACCAACGCCGCCGACTGCGCTACGCGACCACCTGCTCCACCCGACGACCACCACGAACAGTCACCAGAACTTTCGATAAGCTGATCGGAGGGCGGAGGGCGGAGGGCGGGAGTCGCGCGTCGGCAGAGGGAGTCCCCGAGCGTCCGTCTCTCCCCTTTGACTCTTGGTGGTTCCGGCAGTGCACAATACCTGGCGGTAGCACGCACGAGCCCGGAAACGAGGTCATCATGCCAACGCCCGGATTTCCGCCGAGCACGCTGGATGCCGGGGGAGGCCCCATCTGGATCAGCGAGTTGGCCAGCGACGACCCGAACCACGCCGTGCACGTGGTCCGCGACCTCGAACCTGCCGACGCGTTGGAAGCGCTAGGCGCCAAGCCCCGGTTGTTCCGGCCGTGCGAGCTGCCCCGAAGCAAGCCAGACAAGTGGACCTCCCTGCCGGCCGCGGCCCTCGGCATCGAACCGGGTGAGGTTCCCCCGGGGTAGTGGACACCACGTTGGCAGGATTGGTTCCTGCTGGAAGGATGTCCTCATGCCACCTCGTAAGCGTCGGTCGTTCACGGCCGAGTACAAGGTCGAGGCTGCGCATCGTGTGATCGATTCCGGCCGCACGATCGCTGAAGTGGCTCGTGAGTTGGGTCTCAACGACGGGTTGCTGAGTAACTGGGTCAAGGATGAGCGGCGCAGGATCGCCGCGGCCGAGGCTCACGGCGAAAAGCCTTTGGAGGCTGCGGAACGCGCCGAGTTGCTACGGTTGCGTAGACAGGTCGCCGAGCTGGAGAAGGACAACGCGTTCCTGGTAAAAGCCTCGGCGTACTTTGCCGCGATGCAGAAGAAACCGAACGGTTCGATCTGATGGTGAAGTACGCCGGCCCCGACACGCTCGCCGAGACCGGCACCGACACCGACGGCAGTGAAGACGCCGCCGGGCCGTTCTCGGTGCGTCGTATGGCGCGACTTCTGGACGTGTCCGCGTCGGGCTACTACGCGTATGTCAAACGCGCGGCGGCGCGGAGGTTGACACCACGCAAGCAGCGCCGGGCTGACCTCGAAGTGAAAATCACCGAAGTACACAAAGAATCCGGCGGCACCTATGGGTCACCCCGCATCACCGCCGAACTGCGTGCGCGGGGCGAGGTGGTCAGCGAGAAGACCGTCGCCAAGATCATGGCCGGCATCGGGATCGAGGGCATCAGCCCGCGCACGTTCAAGGTGAAAACCACCGTGGCCGACCCGAAGGCGTCGTTCCCGCCGGACCTCGTCGATCGGGAATTCGACCAGGGCCGCGTGGACGCGGTGTGGCTGACCGATATCACCTACCTGTCCTGCGGTGAGAGTGAGATGTATCTGTGCGCGGTCCGGGACGGGCATTCCCGGAAGGTGCTCGGCTACACCATCTCCGAGCACATCGGCTCGGAGATGGTCACCGAGGCCATCGACGCCGCCGTCGCTACCCGGGGCGGCCGGTGCCGTGGCACGATCCTGCATTCCGATCGTGGCGGTGAGTACACCGGTCATCTAACGGTGAAAGCGTGTTTCCGGCACGGGCTGCGCCGGTCGATGGGCGCGACTGGGGTCTGCTGGGACAACAGCCCTGCGGAATCGTTCTGGTCCACGTTCAAACACGAGCACTACTACCGGCATACCTACGCCACACAGACGGAACTCGTTGTCGCAGTTGACAATTGGGTTCGCTTCTACAATGCTGTCCGGAGGCACTCCGCGATCGGGATGCTCAGTCCCGAGGACTACGAGAGCTCACTCCGAGCAACTGCCTGAATCCCCGTAAACCCCCTGTCCACCGCTCGGGGGGAACCTCAGGGCACCTGTGCGACGCTGCTGGCAGGACGCATCGGTGCGTGGACATTCGTCTACGACGCCGCAGGGTTCACATCCCACGATGACACGATGTCACTGTCTGCCAACGGTCGCGTAGCGGCCACAAGCATGTTCTCCATCAACGCAGACGCGAGCCTCACCTACACCGTTGACGGGCAGCAGCTTGCGTGGGTCAACGTCGATGACCTCAATCTTGAGGCGGATCTGCCCGGTTTGCCGCCTGAGCTGCGTGTAGCGTTCGACGCAGCCGGCACCGTTGAACACGACTATCTCGATCCTGGCGAACCCGACTACGATATCTGTATGCGCGCTGTCTGCGCTCTCGCTGGCCTGTACTGCACTGTCGAAGACTTGCGTCGAATCCCGCTTCTGGCCACACCGTTCGGCTGACCCCGGTGGTCGGGTCGCCGAACTGCGATCAGGCAGTTGTGGGGAGCCAGGGTTGGCCCCCGGCAAGCGTGACGACAACTTCGAAAAAGTGCTTGCCGTGTTTTGCCGCAGTGGAAAGTCGGTGCGGGCGCAGTGCACCCAGTGCAGCGTGCCGGCCACCCGCAGCCAAGTCTCGTCAAAGCCCGCTACCCGTTCCTCTCCGGTGCCTCTCCGCGTCTGGGAGCGTCCTCCCGTCGCGGAGAGGTGACCTGACCGTATTTGTGCGTACCGGCTCAGTGACAGCCCCTTAGATCCAATAGCAGGGACACAAAACCCACTTGCTACAGCAGCCCAAAGTACGCACGGCCCCGAACGGCACCGCCGCGCAAGCTGTGCTGCGATGGCCTCTGAGGCTTATGCCTTGACGGCGCCGTTTTCGATGCCGTGCCGCCATATGAGGTTCCCCCGGGGTAGTGGACACCACGTTGGCAGGATTGGTTCCTGCTGGAAGGATGTCCTCATGCCTCCTCGTAAGCGTCGGTCGTTCACGGCCGAGTACAAGGTCGAGGCTGCGCATCGTGTGATCGATTCCGGCCGCACGATCGCTGAAGTGGCTCGTGAGTTGGGTCTCAACGACGGGTTGCTGAGTAACTGGGTCAAGGATGAGCGGCGCAGGATCGCCGCGGCCGAGGCTCACGGGGAAAAGCCTTTGGAGGCTGCGGAACGCGCCGAGTTGCTACGGTTGCGTAGACAGGTCGCCGAGCTGGAGAAGGACAACGCGTTCCTGGTAAAAGCCTCGGCGTACTTTGCCGCGATGCAGAAGAAACCGAACGGTTCGATCTGATGGTGAAGTACGCCGGCCCCGACACGCTCGCCGAGACCCGCACCGACACCGACACCGACACCGACACCGACGGCAGTAAAGACGCCGCCAGGCCGTTCTCGGTGCGTCGTATGGCGCGACTTCTGGACGTGTCCGCGTCGGGCTACTACGCGTATGTCAAACGCGCGGCGGCGCGGAGGTTGACACCACGCAAGCAGCGCCGGGCTGACCTCGAGGTGAAAATCACCGGAGTACACAAAGAATCCGGCGGCACCTATGGGTCACCCCGCATCACCGCCGAACTGCGTGCGCGGGGCGAGGTGGTCAGCGAGAAGACCGTCGCCAAGATCATGGCCGGCATCGGGATCGAGGGCATCAGCCCGCGCACGTTCAAGGTGAAAACCACCGTGGCCGACCCGAAGGCGTCGTTCCCGCCGGACCTCGTCGATCGGGAGTTCGACCAGGGCCGCGTGGACGCGGTGTGGCTGACCGATATCACCTACCTGTCCTGCGGTGAGAGTGAGATGTATCTGTGCGCGGTCCGGGACGGGCATTCCCGGAAGGTGCTCGGCTACAGCATCTCCGAGCACATCGGCTCGGAGATGGTCACCGAGGCCATCGACGCCGCCGTCGCTACCCGGGGCGGCCGGTGCCGTGGCACGATCCTGCATTCCGATCGTGGCGGTGAGTACACCGGTCATCTAACGGTGAAAGCGTGTTTCCGGCACGGGCTGCGCCGGTCGATGGGCGCGACTGGGGTCTGCTGGGACAACAGCCCTGCGGAATCGTTCTGGTCCACGTTCAAACACGAGCACTACTACCGGCATACCTACGCCACACAGACGGAACTCGTTGTCGCAGTTGACAATTGGGTTCGCTTCTACAATGCTGGCCGGAGGCACTCCGCAATCGGGATGCTCAGTCCCGAGGACTACGAGAGCTCACTCCGAGCAGCTGCCTGAATCCCCGTAAACCCCCTGTCCACCACTCGGGGGGAACCTCAATAGCCGTTCGTACGCACCGCTCCTGCCCAGCAGTCGTTCGTGCGTACCGGTCTCCACGATCCGGCCTTGTTCCAGCACCACGATCCGGTCTGCCTGGGCCGCGGTGGACAACCGGTGGGTGACCAGGACCGTGGTGCGGCCCAGCGAGAGCCGGTCGTACGCGGCGAGCACTGCGGCCTCGGTCGCCTGGTCCAGCGCGGCGGTGGGTTCGTCCAGCAGCAGGATGTCCGGCCGCACCAGGGCGGCGCGGGCCAGCGCGATGAGCTGGCGCTGCCCGGTGGACAGGCGCTGGCCGCGTTCGCCGACCTGGAACCGGAATCCGCCGGGCAGCGCGGCGATCACGTCCAGCGCGCCGACCTCCCGCACCGCCGCGGTCACCTCGGCGTCGCTGGCGCCGGGGCGGCCGTAGCGCACGTTGGCCGCCACGTCCCCGCTGAACAGGTGCGGCTCCTGCGGGACGAGACCGAGGCGGCCCCGGTAGCCGGTCATGTCGTACTCCCGCAGTTCGATCCCATCGACGGTGATCGAGCCCTCGCTCGGGTCGTACATCCTGGCCAGTAGCTTCACCACTGTGGACTTCCCCGATCCGGTCGCGCCGACCAGCGCGATCCGCTCCCCCGGCCGCATCCGGAGGTCCAGCCCGGACACGGCCGGGGCGGCCGAACCGGGATAGCGGTAGCCCACGCCGCGCAGTTCGATCTCGCCGCGCAACCGCCGTGGCACCGGGACGGCCTCCGGCGCCTGCGGCACCGAGATCGGCGTGTCCAGCAGCTCGCCGACCCGCCGCACGCCGACCTTGGCCCGCTGATAGCTGTCGAACACCATGGACAGCTGTTGGAACGGCGCGAAGAACAGCGTGAGGTAGAGCAGGAACGCGATCAGCACCCCCGGCGTCAGCGTGCCGGCGACGACGCGGTGCACGCCGGATCCGAGCACCAGGGCGGTCGCCGTCTCGGCCATGAGCGTGACGAACGGGAAGTACAGCGCGATGTACCGCTGCGCGCCGACCCTGGTCTGCCGGTACCGGTTGGACAGCCCGGCGAACCGGCTGGTCGCCCGCTGCTGCCTGCCGTTGGCCTGCGAGGTGCGCAGGCCGGCCACGTTCTCCTGCAGGTCGGCGTTGACCTCGCCGACCCGTTCCCGCGACCGGTGGTAGATCAGGTTCGAGTAGTGCCGGAACACCAGGGTGGCCACCAGCACAACCGGTAGCACCACCATGCCGGTCAACGCCAACCCGACGTCGATCAGCAGCATGGCGACGAGCATGACCAGCACGGTCGCCAGGTTCACCACGCCTACGGTGAGCCCACCCTCCACAAAGGACGACAGCGCCGCAAGGTCCTCGGTCATCCTGGTCATGATCCGGCCGCCGGGCTCGCGCTCGTAGTAGTCCAGACCGAGCCGTTGCAGCTTGCGGTAGCTGCGCATCCGCATTGCCAGCAGCACGCTCTCCCCGCCGCGCGTGGTCGCCCTGAGCTGGTGCAACAGCACCAGCCAGTTCAGCGCCACGACCACCAGCGCCACCCCGGCGACCGCCCACACCACGAGCAGCTGCCTGGTCAGCACGCCGTGGTCGACGCCGAACCGGATCAGCGCGGGCAGCGCGGTGGTGGCCACCGCGTCCGCGGCGATCAGGACAAAGGCCAGCGCCAGCAGCCAGCGCGCGGGACGCAGGATGCGCCAGAAACCGGTGCGGTCGTCGTCCGGCGGATCGGCGGCGGCGGCGGTTGGCCGGTCGGCGGCGGGGCGTAGCCGGTGCGCCTGGGCGACCAGGTCCGGGTCGTGCTCGGCGGCGTCGACCGCGGCCGGGTCGTCCAGGACGCTGCGGACCAGTTCGGGGTGCGGCCACAGGTCACCGGTCGCCGGTGACTCGTCGATCCGGTCGGCTGATGCGGCCAGAAATTCGGTGAACAGCGGGCAGCGGGCCCGCAGTTCCCGCTCGGTGCCGACGTCCACCACCCGGCCGCGATCCAGCACGGCGATGCGGTCGGCCAGCGCGAGGGTCGCACGGCGGTGTGCGACCACGAGAGTGGTGCGCTCGGCCGTTACCGAGCGCAGCTTGGCATTGATCCGCGCCTCGGTGGCAGTGTCCACCGCGGAGGTCGCGTCGTCGAGCACGAGCACGCGCGGGTCGGTCAGCAGGGTGCGGGCCAGCGCGATGCGCTGCCGTTGCCCGCCGGACAGTGTCAGCCCGCGCTCGCCGACCACGGTGTCGTAGCCCTGGGGCAGCGCGCGAATGAACTCGTCGGCTCCGGCGGCCCTGGCCGCGGCGCGGATCGCGGGCAGGCCGGCATCGGGCACGCCGTAGCCGATATTCTCCGCGATGCTGCGGGAGAACAGGAAGGGCTCCTCGAACACGACGCCGACCGCGCGCCGCAGCGCGTCCAACCGCACCGCGCGGACATCCGTCTCGGCTCCCGGCGGGCCGATCCGGATGCGGCCGCCGGTGGCGTCGTAGAACCGGGACAGCAGCAGCGCCACGGTCGACTTCCCGGACCCGGAACCGCCCACCAGGGCGACGGTTTCACCGGGACGCACCCGCAGCGAAAGGCCCGCGAGCACCGGCTCGTCGCGGGTGTAGCCGAACTCGACGTCCTCCAGCGTCACGCCGAGCGGTCCGTCCGGCAGATCGCGGGCGTCGGGCGCGTCCCGCACCTCCGCGTGGGTGTCGATCAGCTCGTACACCCGTACCACCGCCGGGCGCGCCTGCTGAGCTACGAGGACCACATTGGACAGTGTTCCGGCGGGCGCGGTCAGCATGATCAGATAACTGGAGAACGCCAGGAAGGAACCGACGCTGACCCCGCCGCGGACGGCCAGCCAGCCGCCCAGCAGCAGCACTGCCACCTGCCCCAGCGGGGGCAGGATGCCGAGCCAGGCCCCGGGGCCGGACTGCATCCGGGCCACCCGCATGCGCTCGCCGAACAGCCGCTCGCTGAGCGCGCGCAGCGTGCCGGTCTCCCGCTGTTCCTGGGCGAATCCCCGGACGACTCGGACGCCCGTCACGGTTTCCTCGACATGCTGGGAGATCTCCGCGCTACGCTGCTGCACCGCCCATGTCGCCGGATACAGCCGTCGGCTTGCCCGGGCGGTGACCCCGGCGGAGGCAGCCAGCAACGCGAGCGCGATCATCGCCAGCGACGGCGAGAGCCAGAGCATGGCGGCCAGCGAAACCACGATGAGCACCAGGCTGCCCAGTGCTTGCGGCGCCATCGCCAGCAGCCCTTGCACCAGCTGCAGGTCCAGGTTCGCCCGGGACATCACCTGGCCGGTGCGCAGCGCGTCGTGCTTTTGTCCGTCCAGTCGCTGCAACGAGCCGAAGACGGCGATGCGCAGGTCGTGTTGCACGTCCAGCGCGAGCTTGCCGGCGGAGAACTGGCGGACGAACGAGGCCGCGAACTGGACCACGGCGATTCCGAGCAGCGCGGTGACCAACGGGCCGACGGTCCCGGTCTGTCCGGCCATGGCCGCGTCCACTCCGGCCCGCGTGATCAGCGGCAGCAGCCCGGCCAGCCCGGTGCCCAGCGCGGCCGAGGCCACGACGACGACGGTCAGCCGACGGTGCTGCCGGCAATCGCGCAGCAACCGCACGGCCCACTGATGTGATCTCGGCATGCCGGCTATCGGTTCCGCGGCGAGATCGGGGTAGCCAGCAGAAGTTCCTCCCAACGGGGAGGCACGCCGGTCGCCGCGTGCAGCAGGGCCAGCGCCGCGCCCGCATCGCCCTCCAGGAAGGACGCGTTGGGCATCATGCCCGCGGGGCAGAAGTACCGCAGCGGCCCGGCCGCGCGCTCCCGGTCCAGATGCCGGGCCCAGTGCGCGGCGAACTCCGCCGCCCCGGGGACGCCGAAGTCGGCGTGCATCCTGGTGCCGAACCAGCACATGCCGGCCGCGCCGTGGCATATGCAGCCGTCCAGCACCCGGCAGTGCTCCGGGGGCTGGCTGACGACCTTCGCGGCCACGGCGCGCACCAGCTCGGTGAGCTCCGCGGATCCGGTGGCCCGTGCCGCCACGGACAGCGCCAGCGCGACCCCGGGATCGCCCGAACACCAGGTCGGTCGGGCCGGCTGGTAGCGGGTTTCCACCCGGTGCGGGAACGCCCCGTGCGGAAAGTCGTCGCTGCGCCAGCGCAGCAGCCAGGCCACGGCCTCGTCGAGCAGCATGCGGGCCCGCGCGGCCGCGCCCGTGTCGGACAACGCGGCGGAGGCCAAGTAGGACACGATCCCTGCGGCTCCGTGCGCCATCCCAAGCAACCGGCAGCCGACCGAGCCCTCCCGCTGCCGCGGCTCGGTGTCGTTGACGCGGAAGAACAGCGCGTCCTCGTCCCGTTCGGCCCGGCGGTCGATCACGTCGAGCACGCCGCTGGTCAGCTTTTCCCGCGCCGCCGCGTCGGGGTGGGCCAGCCCGTAGACGCCCAGGCCGAGCAGGCCCATCGGCAGGTCGACGTCCATGGTCTCGGGGTAGTCCACGATCCACCGCAGCGCGATCTCGTCGATCGGCGCCAGGCCGGCGACCTCGGTGCCGCAGAAGTCCGCGACCTGGATCGCCGTCCACCCCGCCTGAGCGGCCCCGCGGTACAGCCACGGCCCGGTGCCGCCCGCCGAACGCAGCATGCCCAGCGCCCGACTGAGCCAGCGCCTCGGTTCAAAGTCCTCGTCGAGCGCGCGGCTGAACTCCACGGCCAGCAGTGCCTGGTCCAGCAGCAACGGGAAGCTCGGTTCGGCCTCGACGCGCTCGGTGGCGTCGTCGTACAGCGTCCTGGCCAGTCGCAGAAGCTCGGCGGCTCGCACCTGCTCACTCCCCTTTCCCGGGCCGTTGCGCCCGTGCCTTGTGCTGCCGGACCTTTCGCAGCGCCAATTCGTAGGCCAGGTATTCCAGCCGCACCGCGTCGAAGGCGAACATCCGGTTGCAGTGCAGGTGCAGCGCGGAGCCGAGCACCGGCCACGCCCGACGCTCGGGCAGCCGTGCCCGGGCGGACACCGCGAGTTCGGTCAGCGCCTTGGCGACGTCCTCGTCGGGTTCGGCCCGGCTCAGGTGCTCCGTCAGGGCCGCGTCGTGCGCCCTGGCGAACTTGCCGTGCGCGTTGCCGGTCCTGGCGAAGGTCGCGCCGAGCCCGCCGCGGCAGAGCTTCAGGAACTCGTGCTCGCCGTCGGCCGAGTCGAACAGCACCGAGGTCCAGTGCAGGATGTCGGCCACGGCCTGGTACAGCCGCTGTTCCTCGCTCGGCCCGGTGGCGAGGAACCCGGCCACCCGATCGCTGCTCGCGGTGAACAGCCGCTCGGCGAGCGGCAGGCCCTCCGCCCCGCCATAGCGCGCGATTTCCGGGACGTAGTCGTCCATCTCGACCCGGCCGACCAGGCCTTCCCGCTGCAGGATGGCGCCGAGCTCATCGAGGGCCGCGAGCACGGTGGCCCGCAGCTCCTGCCGTGCCGGCCGCATCCGCAGCCGGAGGTGGTAGCCGCCCTCGGCGTAGCGTAGGAAGAACCAGTCGGTGATGGTGCCGGCCTCGTCCAGCTGGGCGGCCAGCCGCCGAGCCCGCTGGATGATCACATCGGCTGCGGACTGTCCACAGTGGTATTTCGCGTACCCCCAGGACTTCCCGTGGTCCGCGGTGAACCGGTCCTGCCCGGAGCCCGCGGACGGCGGGGTGCGCCGCATCGGCCCGAGCGGGACGACCACTTCGGCCACGTGCCGACCGTCCGGTCCGCGCACCGCCGGCGCCTCCATCTGCGGCATCTCCACCAGTTGCACGTGCTCGGCCTCGGTTTCCCGCGCCAGAGCGGCCCGCACCGACGCGGCGTGGGTGAGGTCCACGGGAAGCACCTGGTCGTACTGGCCGATGCCCACCCACCGGCGGTCGCCGATGCCGGGCAGCAGGTCGCGCACGGCCGCGGCGGGATCCTCCGCGCCGCGCGCCGCGCGCAGCCGAGCCCAGGTCAGCCGCCACTGCTCGGGCGCCACGATGACCGCGCCGCTGGTCACCCTCGGCAGGTGCGACAGCGCGGCGAGTGCGCCCCAGGCCCAGCCGACCCCGCCAGCGGAGGCCAGGTGGCCCAGGACCGCGTACACCGGGTCGAGGCCGAAGAAGTCGACGTTGTGCGCGGTGTTCAACTCGACCAGCACCGGTCGGCCGGTGACCGAGTCCCGCAGCCGGAACTCGGTGCCCCGCAACTGGATCAGCAACCGGTCCAGCCCGATGGTGCCGCCGGTGCCGCCGGTCAGTGCGATCGCGTCGTCCAGGATGCGGGGCCGCACCAGGACGTTGCCGATCCGGCCGCCGGGGTGGTAGACGAGCTCGGCGTGGATCGGCCGGGAGCCGTCTTCGGTGTCATCTGTGTCTTCGGTGTCATCTGTGTCATCTGTGTCATCGGTGTCATCTGTGGACATCCACTCCCGGAAGCGCCGCTGGAGTTCGGGATTTCCCAGGGCGAACCGGGCCATCAGGGCCAGCGGAGACCGGCCGACGCCGCCGACGAGCATGCTTCGGTACCGGCCCCGGTAGTCGTCGAGCAGCAGCGCCAGCACGGCCCGGCTGCCGGAACGTCCGGCCGTCGGGAAGTCAGCGATGTCCACACCAGACCCCTCGGCTCCGTCCTGCAGCCATCGGTCCAGCACGCTGAGCAGCTTCGGGTTCACCGGCGATGGCGTGGGATCACCTTCAGCGCGCACTCCGGCTTCGGTGGCGAGCCCGGACACCGTGCGGTGCCAGGACTTCAGCACACCGGATTCCAGGTCGCACGCGGCCAGCAGCGGGACCTCGGCGTCGCCGTAACGGGCCTGGAACGCGGCTCGGAACTCGTTCATGTGGAAGGCTTCCGGCACCGCCTCCAGCCCGTCCCCATCATTCGCACCGGACAGCTTCGCCAGTCGCAGGACGGTGTCCCGCAGCTCATCGACGGTGCGGTGGTCCAGGGTGGCCGCGGTCATGCCCAGTGCCAGTTGGACATCGAACCGCTGGGCCTGCTTGGTCCCGGCCAGCGCCGGGATGTGTTCCCCCGCGGCCTGCCAGGCGGAATCCAACCGGCCGAGCAGATCCGGACGCAGCTCGTGCACCCCGCAGCCCTCGTGGTGCAGCTTGCGCAGCGCGTCGGCACGCGCCGTGGCACCCGCTTGCTCGAGTATCGCGGCCGCGCGCTCGGCGGGTTCCACCCCGGGCTCGATCAGGTCCACGGCCCGCAGCAACAGCCCGCTGTCGACCAATCGCGCCAGGAATGGGCGCAGTTTGTCCTCAGGCAGGGAAGAGTTCCACTTCCGCAGCGCCATCAGCAGTTCCGCGCCCAGCAGCGGCGGCCCGGCCAGCAGCCGCAGGACCTCGGTGATCAGCGGGGTGAGCCGCACCGTGACCACGTCCGAGCTGCCGTCACCGGATTTGGCGTAGCGCAGGCTGTCGCCCTCCACCCGCGCCAACGGATTCCGCCGCAGCGGCCAGCGATCCCACTCGAGCTCGTCCAGGGCAGCGCGCAACACGCCGTCCAGCGCGTCGATGTCCACCCGAACCCGAGCCCGGTGCGCAACGTGCCCGGGCAATGCCAAGTCTCGTTGAGCACCTAAGGAGACTGGAGCGGTTCCGGCGAACAACCCGTACGGCGTGGCCCGACCGCCCATCCTGGCCACGTAGCGGATCAACGACTCTCGCGCCCGCTCCTTCGTCGCGCTCTCCCGCAACACATGCGGCCCGGATGCCAGCGAAATCGCCATGCTCGCAATCGGATCGTCAAGGTTCTGTTCGGCCATCAGACGCGCGGACCGCTCCACGCTCAGCAGCGCGATCCTGGCCAGGGCGAAGGATTCCCCGCTCAGCGATCTGCCCTCCCCCACTTCACCCGCGGCCCGTCCGCCACCGCCGCGAAGATGTCGGTCAGCGCGCCACGGTGGTCCTCCGGATCGCTGGACTGCTCGGTGATGATCACCTCGTCCGCGCCGGTCATCGCGCGCAGCCGGTGGATCGCGTCGGCGCACTGCTCGGCGCTGCCCACGCAGTTGATCCGGAGCCCGAACCGCAGGCTGTCTTCTTTGGCCCGCCGCGGATCATCGTTGGCGACCACGGCGATCGCGACCGCGGTGCGGCCGGCCGGGAACGCCGCGCGGTAGGCGTCGAGGGTCCGCGTGCAGGCGTCCAGGTCCGGGTTGAAGAACAGGGCGTGGCAGTAGTAGAAGCCGGCCCGTCCGGCCAGCTCCGCCGACCGCGTGGCCGAGCCGTGCATCCAGCGCTGGTACGGGGTCTCCAGCGGGTCGATCCACTCGCACCCGTAATCCAGCAACGAGACCACCGCACCGATCGCCGCGTCGGTTCCCACGTCGTCCTTGCGCAGATGATCCAGGGCCTCGGCACACGGACCGACCACGTCGCCGCGGCCGAATCCGACGTCGAGCCGCTCGCCACAGAAGGATCCGGCGGTCACCAGATCCTCGGCGGCCTGGTATGGGTCGCGCACGCGCACCAGAGTCACGGCGGTGCCGATCCTGATCTGGCCGGTGTGGCTGCCGAGCACGGCAGCCAACTGGGCCGGATTGGTGCTCGGGGTGCCCCGCGCGTGGTGTTCGGGCAGCCAGAGCCGCCGGTATCCCAGCCGATCGGCCAGCAGCGCAGCGGCGAAGGCGGACTCGCGCTTCTCCCGGACCGTCTTGCCCTCGGCGGGGTCGAGGTACTCCAGCAGCCCCAGCGGTGGCCGGGGATCCTCGGTGGCGGCCTCGGTGGCGGCCGTGGTCGGCGCGCCGGATGCCGCGAGGTTCGCTATGCCGCTGCTCATCACGCCCTCCGGTGACTGGGGAGGATGCGGCGACCGGGACGGCCGGCCGCCGCACTTCCGGCTACGACCGAGATGCCGCCGCTCCGGCATCCTTTCCGGGGTGGACCGGCGCATCTCGGCACTGCTCTGAAACCGCCTGTTTGCTCAGCAGGAGACGGTGTTCGCGCTCGGGCACGGGGTGCCCCAACAGGTCGTGCCCACGGTGATCGGGCCGGCCTGCACGCGAACGTTGTTGCCGAGATTGCCAGCGCCCGGCGCGGACAGGGTCTCCATGTCGATGTTGAGGTCGATTTCCTGAACGTTCTCGGAGAGCATGTTCGAACCTCCTCGGTTTTGGTGTTTCCGGGGAACCGGTTTGACTACCAGCCGGTTCGTTCTCAACGTTATCCTCGGGAAAGCGGATCCCGCCTCGGCCGCGCGAACGATTTCCACCCGAGCCGAAAGCCCTGTTCACGGCAGGGGATCTGGGTTTTCCTCCGCCCCGAGGACGAGGCCATTCGGAGACACTCAGGCGGTAGGTGAAGCCGGACTCGCTGCTGGACTCCGAGATCCCCGACTGGCTCTCTCGCGAATGCTTTGTTCCGCTACGCCAACCCAATCCCGCCATGCCGCGTCCAAGATGGACAGATCACACCGAAAGATCTGCCTCCGGCGCCTGCCACCTGGGCAGCAGCGCGTGCACCCGCCAGCCCGACCCGTAAGGGCCGACGTTCAACCGACCACCCACCAACGCCACTCGTTCGTTCATCCCCACGATCCCGTGACCGCAACCCCGGTCCCCGACGAATCCGCGCTCCGGTCCGGAATCGACGATTTCGACCACGGTGTGGTTGGGTTGGCATTCCACCAATACCCGGGTCGCGCTCGGCCCGGCATGTCGAAGCACGTTGCGCACCGACTCCCGGATGAGCCGCGCGGCCAGCGCGGCCTGCTCCCGGGAGGCGTTCCCGGGGTCCCCGCACAACCGCACCGACACCTCCGCACCGGCTTGGCGCAGCGGGGCGACCAACTCCCCCAGTTCGCCCTCGCGCAGCCGCTCGGAGACACCCTCCGGTCGCGCCCCGGAGGGATCCAGGGCGCGCAGCAGTCGTGGCAGCGCGGCGAGTGCGGCATGCGCACTTTCCCGGATATCCCGCAGGGTTTCGCCGATCAGCTCCGGCCGTTGCCGCGCCAGCAACCGGACCGCCCCGGCCTGCACCACCATTGCGGACACATGATGGGAAACGTGGTCGTGCAGTTGCCGTGCCACCCGGTTGCGTTCCTGCCGCAGCCGCTCCCTGATCCGGCGGTCCTCCGCGTACCGCGCCGCGCTGTCCGTCAGCATGCGGAAGCGCCCGCGTACCCGCCCGGCGACATACAGGCCGCAGAACAGCAAGGCGGTGTACATCTCGGTGTTCGGCGCCGGAGCTGGCGCGTCGGCCGCGCCCTTCGCCCCGAACGCCCAGATGACCAGCGCGACCGGGATGCAAAGTGCGGAGTGGAGCGACCTCCCCCAAGCCCCCGCTGAATAGACGAGCAGCAGGAGCGCCAGCGTCGTCGTGGTGCCCGGCAGGCTCAGCGTGGACGGCAGGTACAGCAGGGAGATCGCCTCGCTGCCGCCCGTGACCGCGAAGCCGGACGACCACGCGTGCACCGCGACCGCGCCGAGGAACAGGGCGACCACCAGCACCGCATCCGCGGGCGCCGGCAGCAGGCGGTGCCACCGGGGCCGTGACCCGCTCCGCCGCGCCTCGTCGGCGCCGGTTTCTGGCCCGGCCGAGGTTTTCGGCCCGGCCGAGGTTTCTGACTCGGTCGAGGTTTTCGGCCCGGCCGAGGTTTCTGACTCGGTCGTGCGCAACAGCCCGAGCATGCGCCGCAGCACGGTAAGCGTGTCCCTGCATTCCTCCCGCAACGCACGTAAGTCCGCCACGGGCACTGTCGAGCGTTCTCCGAGACAACCGGCCGTGGCCGCGATAGCACGCAGCCGCCGTGTGACCACCTCGTGCAGCTCACTGCCGATCCGCCCGCGCTGCGCGTCGATCAGTACGCGCAACCGTTCCCGTTCGTGGCGCCTCCGCATCAGCAGTCTGTTGCGCGCCGCAGCTCGCCCGGCGCAGCCCAGACCCCAGGAAATGGCCAGCTGCAGCACACCGATCGGCATCCCGGGACTGCGCGCCGCCGCTGGCGAGATCGCCAGTAGCAGCACGGGAACGAGTGCGCAGGCGGCCACGAGCAGCATCAGGCCGACCCGCCAGCGCAGGTACCGCCCCACCGCGTGCATCAGGACCAGCCAGGCCAGCTCGCCCACGGGAATGTCCGCCAGGTACGTCAGCGGCTTGACCAGCAGATGCACCGCAAGCGCACCGGCCGGAGTGATTCGCCGCCACAGCACCGGCAGCGCCTCGGCCAGCGCCAGTCCCGTCGCCAGTGGCCAGTCTCGCATCGGGATCAGCAGCATGGTCACCAGTCCGGCGTGCGCGAGCAGCCCGGCCACCAGCCACCAGTCGGCGGGCGACCCGTCCGGCAACATCCGGTGCAACCGACGCGCGGGACGGGTCGCGGGTGGTTCCGGCCCGTTCGTCCGCTGCGTCGGTAGGACGGTCACGACGCCCGGCAGTTCTCGTTGCCGTTCACCTGCGCCAGCCCCGTTTCGAAGGCGCGCACCACGAGTTGCACGCGATCCCGCAGGTTCCACTTGTTCAGCGCGCTCGCCACATGCGTCTTCACCGTCGCCCTCGACAGCTGCAGGATCGATGCGATCTCGGCGTTGCTCCGGCCGCACGCGATCAGCCCCACGACCTCGCGCTCCCTCGGGGTCAGCTCGATGACGTCGAAATGCCCCGGTTCCGCCCGGTCCGGCCAGGACTCCTCGCGCACCGGATCGGTGTCGCGGCGCAGCAACCGGTCGACGACCCGGCCGGTCACCGCGGGATCCAGCACGGTGCGCCCCGCGTACACCGACCGCACCGCATGGATCAGGTTTTCCGGTTCCACGTCCTTGAGCAGGAACCCGCTGGCGCCCGCCCGCAGGCTGTCGAGGACGTATTCCTCGACGTCGAAGGTGGTCAGCATGAGCACCCGCACGTCCAGTTCGGAATGCTCGGTGAGTCGTCTGGTGGCCGCTATCCCACTGCCCGGCATCTGAATGTCCATCAGCACCACGTCTGGCCGCAGCGCGATCACCTGCCGCACCGCGTGGTCACCGTCTTCGGCCTCGCCGACGACCTCGAAGTCGGACACCGGGTCGAGAACAACCCTAATCCCCTTGCGCACGACGGCCTGATCGTCGGCGACGAGTACGCGCACCATGTTCCAAGGACCCCCAGTTGACACCAGGCCAACGATTCTGGTCTGGATCACTAGCCAGAATTATGCCGACGACCAGCCGATGTGGGGAAGCCAAACCGCTATTACAAGATGTGCCGAACCGATAACCTAATGTGCATGGCTGGAAATCGCTCGAACGAAGAGGCGACCAGCGGGCTGGCACGCCAGACCCGAGAGCCCAGCATTCATCAGCTCAGACTTTTCCTGGCGCTGGCCGAGGAACTGCACTTCGGGAGAGTTGCGGCCCGCCTGTTCATCAGTCAGTCGGCTTTGAGCCGACAGCTTCGCGCGTTGGAAACCCGGCTGGGCGTGAAGTTGTTCGAGCGCACCAGCCGGGCCGTCGTCCTCACCACCGCGGGCGAGGCCCTGCTGCCCGAGGCGCACGCGGTCACTGCGGCGATGTCCGGTGTCCTGCAGCGAGCTCGACTGCACGCCCGCATGGTGACCGGGCACCTGGTGGTCGGCCAGTGCGGAGCCGATGCCGCGCTGCCCTTCGCCCGGACCGCGCTGGCCGGGCTGCGTCGCCGGCACCCCGGGATCTCCGTTGAGGTCCGCAGCCTGAACTTCGCTGGTCAGATCAGCGCGCTCAACCGGGGAGAGGTCGACGTCGCGTTCGTGCGCCCGCCGGTCCTGCCCGGAATCCAGACCATGGACCTCGCGACCGAACCGCGAGTGGCCTGCCTACCCGCCGACGACCCGCTGGCCGCCGAGAAGCAGATCACCCTGGCCCAACTCGCCGACCGCGCGGTTGCGGACGCGCCGCCCGAGGTACCGCGCAACTGGTGGGACCACTGGACCATCAACCCCCGGCCGGACGGCACACCCGTCCGATATGGGCCGACGGTCACGGACGTCGAGGCGCTCCTCGCGACAATTGCCCTCGGCGAAGCCATGATGTTCGTACCGGCTTCAACGGAAAAACTTTTTCCCAGAGCAGGTGTCGCCTACATCGAAGTAGTCGACCTCCCGCTGTGCAGTGCCGCGCTGGCCTGGACACCGGAAAACCGGACTCGGCCGGACATAGCCGCAATACGCGAATGCGCCAGACGAGGAATTGTCAGCGGTCGTGAGTAATTCCGGGCCGGAGCCTGGCTATTGGCCGGATGGCCTTATGAGCGCCTTATGAGCCCTTATGAGCTGACGAGTTGTCCCGTCAACGGTCTTGCACCTGCGGGAAAGATGAAGCGCAGCTGGTGCCGCAGGACGAGGTCCGGGGCGGGAAGCGTTGGTTGGCCGCCTCATTGGTTTTCTGACATCGGCGTGCTCACCGCACGTCACAGCGGTGGCCGACGACCACCGAGACCGGGCCGTCCAGCGGCTCTGCGGAGCAATTCGTGAAGCCGACGTCGGACATCCAGTCCACACAGTCCGCGCCGGTGTAGTCGAAGCCGCCCGGGCTCTCTAGCAGCATGTGCAGGCTGGTCAGCAGGCCGAATGTGTTGGTGCGCCGGTCGTCGTCGATCATCGACTCATACACCACCACCGCGCCGCCGGGGGGTAGCGCCGCGTATGCCTTCTTTAGCAGCATGCGCTTGGTGGCGAGGTCCCAGTCGTGCAGCACGCGGCCGAAGACGATGACCTCCGCAGACGGCAGCGGGTCGGTGAAGAAGCTGCCGGGCACGAAGCGCATCCGCCCGGACAAGCCGGTGCGCTCCACGGTGCGGTCGAAGTTCGGCTGGACGGCCGGGCGGTCGAAACCGGTGCCGGACAGGTGTGGATGCGCGGTGAGGACCGTGTTGAGCAGGATGCCCTCGGCGCAGCCGATGTCGGCCACCGAGCCGTATTTCTGCCACGGGAAGGCCCTGGCCAGGGCCTGGGAGGCGGCCAGCGACCCGCCGGTCATCGCCTTCTGGAAGCGGCTCGCGAGTTCGGCGTCGGCGTAGAGGACGTCGAAGGGGTCGCCGTCGTCGGCGCTGAGGTTGTTCTGTGGCTCGCCGGTGCGCAGGGCCTCGGTGAGGTTGCTCCAGGACTGGTACCACTGTTCCTGGGCCATCTCCAGCAGGCCACCGATGTAGGTGTCCTTGGCCTGATCGAGGTAGCGGTCGGTGTCGGGTGTGTTGGCATAGACGCCGTCTGTGCGCTCTAGCAGACCAAGGGCGACCTGGCTGTCGAAGAAGTCGCGGGCCCCGCGCGGGTGCAGGCCGAGACGTGCGGCCAACGTGGTGGCGTCCGTGGGCCCGTCCGCGGCCAACACGGAGTACACCCCCAGCTCCACCGCGGTCAGCAGCACCTTGGCTGGCCAGAAACCGAGGCCGAGCTGCACGATCCGGTCCTGCGCGGTGCCGTTCGTCAGCTGGCGCTCTGTGCTCACAAGGTGTCCTTCCGTGGGGGTGTGCAGTGCTGTGAGGGGCGCGGCCGGGCAGGCGGCGACCACGCGGCTGACCGACTGGTGCGCGAGCGCCGTACGCAGCGCGGTCTCGGAAGGTGCCCTGCGGCACCAGATACGGCTACTTCATCGGGCAGCCCGCCTTAACTCTCGATCAGGCGGTGCAAGAGGACAGTGTCGAAGATGTCCTCCATGCTGGTGGCCTTGCCCTCGCGCAGCGTCCAGGAGTGCACGAACTGGTGCGTCTCGGTGCGGCCGCCACGGGAGGTGATGTGGCGGACGCCGAAGACCACGATCCGGTCGCCGGACTCAATGATTTCGATTGGCTCCAGCCGCATCCCGCTGAGCACGGTGGGCACGTGCGCCAGGAACTCCTTGACACCCGCGTGGCCTTTCTTGGTGCCGCCAAGACCGTAGGTGTCCATCCCGTCGGGGTGTACCCAGGCGACGTCGGGGGCGAGGGTGGCCAGCAGTGCTTCAACGTCGTGGTCGTGGAAGGCCCGGTAGGCGGCCTGAACAGTCTCCACGTTGGTAGGGCTGGTGACCATGGTCGGTGAGCTCCTCTTAAGCAGTCGGGTACGCGGCTGGTGCCGCTGTCGGTAAGCGGGGCCGAAACCGCGGTTGCGGTGCCCGCAAGGTGGCGGACACCTGTTCAGCCATCGGAGCCTGCCTGGACCAGTTCGGGGTACATCACCTGGAGGGTGCGGCGGATGCCGTCGCGCCAGCCGATTTCGCATGGCCCGGTCAGCTGACAGCGCAGGGTCGGGTCGAACCGGTAGGTCTCGCGGGTGACCTCGCTGGGCACCAACTGCGCGGTGACGCCGGTCAGTTCCTGCATGTGCCGGATGCAGTCGGTGATGCCCACCGACTCGTCACCGCCCCAGTTGACCAGAGTGGTCTCCACCGTGGCGGCGTCCCACAGCTTCGGCACCTGGCGCACCAGGTCGTCGGTGTAAAGCAGCGAGCACCAGTTCTGGCCCTCGACGGGCACCGGGATCGGCTCGCCGGCGAGCATCCGCTTGAAGTACAACATCGGCACGCCCCCGTAACTGCCAGGGCCGTAGGCGATGTTGAGTCGGGCGACCGTGGTGGGCAGGCCGAGCACCCGGCCGAAGGCGCGTACGGTGCCCTCGGTGGCGATCTTGCCGACCGGGTAAGCGGGCAGCCACTCAGCCTTGCCGTCGATCGGGTCGGTCTCAGTGTAGAGGTGGTCGAGGGTCTGCCGGGCGTAGATCGCACCGGTGGAAACGTACAAGAACGCCTCGGCGGTGCGGCAGTGGGTCATCAGCCGGCCCGCGGCGACCGAGTTGACGGTGACGGCGGCGGTGAAGTCACCGTCCTCGCCGCGGCGGACGGCCGAGTGGATGACATGGGTGAAGTCCTCGGGCAGGCCCTTAAGAGTGTCCGCGCCGAGGTCGTCCATGTCCCAGCGGAAGGTCTTGATCCCGCGGGCGGCGAGTTCGTCGGCGACGCCGAGGGTGCCAAAGCGGCCGAGGCACCAGACCTCGTTGTCCGCAGCGAGCGCTTCGGCGACCGGTCGGGCGACCTGCCCGGTACCGCCGGTGACCAGGATCTTTTTGCCCTGCATTACTTCTTCGCCTCCATGGGGGTTGCGTCTCTTGCACCGGCTCCCTCGCCCATGGCCCGGTCCAGTTCCCGGCGCAGGATCGCCTGGAAGGTGGCCACATGTTGCGGGCCCATGAGGGTGTAGTGCTCGCCAGGGACGTCGATGTAGCGGGTGGGCTCGGTGGTGTAGTCGTCCCACCGACGCAGCTCGTTGGCGAGCCAATCCTCCTTGGTGCCGCGCAGCGGAACCGCGTAGAAGACCGTCATGGAGCGGACGGCACCGCTGGGTTGGTAGCTGCGGCCGAGGTCGGTGAGGCCGTCGGCGAGCTCCGCCCATGCCGCGAACTTCTCGGCGGTCAGGTCGAGTTCGGCCAGCCGGTCAGCGGGGGCGATGTCGATGAAGTACTGGAGTTGCTCCTCGCGGCTGAGCCCGCGCAGCCGGGTGGGCAGTTCCAGCGACTGCTTCTTGTTAATCAGCGCCAGGAAGAAGGCGAGGTTGGCGGCGGTCTCGACGAAGTCGAGTTCGTCCATCCGGTATTTGATGTGCGGGGGCAGGTTAAAGCTGCCGACGAAATCCACTCGTTCGCCCTGGGACTCCAGCACTTTGGCGATCTCAAAGGCGACCGCGCCGCCGTAGGAGTAGCCGGCTACCGCGTACGGTCCGTGCGGCTGCTTGGCCCGGATGGCGGTCACATAGCTGTCCACCATCTCGGCGAAGCTGGTGAAGGGCTTCTCTCCGCGGTTGAAGCCGCGGGCGCGCAGGGCGTAGAAGGGCCGGTCGCCGACGAAGTACTTGGCGAGGTTGACGAAGACCAGCACCTCGCCGACGCCTGGGTGCACGCAGAACAGCGGGGTCTTGGTGCCGCTGGTCTGCATCGGCACGATCGGGTCGTAAGGGAGCTCGTCGCGTGCGCCGACCCGCTCGGCGTCAATGTGGGCGGCCAGCGCGCACACGCTCGGTGCGGTCAGCACCGTGATGATCTGCAGATCGGCGCCAAAGGTCTGGGCGACGTTCAGTCGCAGCCGCAGGATGTCCAGCGAGGTGCCGCCAAGGTCGAAGAAACTCGCGGTGACGGAGATCTTGTCGACCTCGGTGTCGAACATCTCCGCGTAGATCGCGGCGAGCTGCCACTCAGTGTCGGTCCGCGGCGCGGTGTAGCCGCCGAGTTGACGCAACGTCAGCTGCTGCACGGCGGCGACCTGTACGTTGAAGTCGCCGGCCTCCAGGCTCTTGCGCATCAGAGCGCGCTGGATCTTGCCAAGGCTGGTCTTGGGGAAGGACTCTCGCGGCAGTGGCAGCACCAGCGCGGGCCGGAAACCCCAGTGCATGACGACAGTGCTGCGGACCGCGGTCAGCAACCGGAACAGGCCGGGTTCGTCGTCGGCCAGCACCTCGGGGTGAAAGGCGATCACCAACTGCTCGGTGTCGGCGCCCTCGGCGCGGGTCGGGAACGCCGCGACGTAGGACGCGGCCACGCCGTCGAGCTGTTCAAGGGCGGTCTCGATGTCGTGGCTGTAGTAGTTGACGCCGTTGACGATGACGCTGTCCTTGCTGCGCCCGACCAGGGTGAGCCGGCCTTTGTCGATCCGGCCGAGGTCGCCGCTACGGAACCAACCGTCGGAAGTGAAAGCGTCGGTGGTGGCCTGCGGGTTGTTGTAGTAGCCGGAGGTGATCATCGGCCCAGACAGCTGAAGCTCGCCGGTCGCGCCTTCCGGCAGCGCCTGGTTGTTGTCGTCGGCCACCCGCATGGCCAGGCCCGCGACAGGCTCGCCGAGGTTGGCGAACTCCTGGCCCGCGTCGGTGGACGGGAAGCCGGTGGAGTAGATGCTGCCAGCGCAGGTCTCGGTCATCCCGAAGGCCGGCCACAGCGCAGTGGGGGCCAGGCCATAGGGGGCGAGCAGATCCAGGAACGCCTCGCCGGTGGTACGGACCACGGCCTCGCCGCCGCTGATGATGTGCCGCAGCCGGGACAGGTCCAGTTGCTCGGCGGCGGGGTCTGGCAGCGCGGAGACGGCGGTGTTGACCAGGCCGAGTAGGAAGTTCGGGGTGAAAGTCACGGTGACCTGGTGGTGACTGATCAGCCGCGGGAACTCCAGTGGCTCACCGAGCACCACCTGTGGCTCGACATGGACCTGCTGCGCCCCGGCGTACAGCGGGAGCAGGTGGCACTCCAACAGGGCCGCGACGTGGTCGAAGGAAACCCAGTTCAGGGTGGTGTCGTCGGCGGTCAGCCGGTGGTAGCCGTTCTTGCCGGCCATCGAGGCCAGCAGGTTGGCGTGGCTGAGCATCACGGCCTTGGAGTTGCCGGTGGACCCGGAGGTGAGCACCAGCAGGGCGAGGTCGTCGGGCTCGGCGTCGTGCAGGTCGTCGGCAGGCGAGAGGTCGCGCAGTTCGTCCAGTGGCACCGCGGTCAGCGCGGCGCCCGCCGGCAATTCGGCCGCAAGCGTCTCGTCCGCGATCAGCAGCGGCTTGCTCAGCAGCTGGTCGACATAGGCGAGTTGCGCCGACCAGCGCTCCGGGTCGCCCCGTAACGGCACCAACGGGCACGGCACGAGGCCGCCGAGCAGGCAAGCCCAGAACAGTTCGATGAATTCGCGCGGGCGCTCCACCAGCAACGCGACCTTGTCGCCGGGCTCGGCGCCCTGCGCGCGCAGCCCGGACAGCAGTCGACAGGCCTCGTCGAGCAATTCGGGGTAGGACTGGAAGGAGTGAGGCACGAGCGCGGTTCCGTGACAGTAGCGCAGCCCAGCACTGGGCCAGGTGCTGGCGGCGCGGACCAGCAGACTGGCGATGGTGCCCATATCGCCGTCAGCGATGGTTGCGCCGGATACATCTACGTGCATGACATCACCTGTCCTCACGAGACCAGTCACACATCCTCCCGAATGTCTGCTCGGTGTTGAGCCGGTAGGCGCCGGACTGGAGATCCGCTCGACGCTGACCAGTGTGTGTGCTCAAGAAACTAGTCGATCTTATGCACAAAAAATCTTGCGCATAAGAAAGAGGATCTTTTGGGCATAAAAAAGGGTTTTTCGGGAAAGATAAAAGGACAGTCTTGCAATAATCCTCGAACGGCACGACCATCGCAGCAGGCCGTAGGGCATAAGCCGGCCACGATCAAACCGTCACACCAAGCTCCTTATCTCTCTTGATCAGCTCCTACTACTGATCACCGGCAGAACTTGGTGCAGTCAACAGAACGGTGCGTCCTCGTACTGCCCTTCACGGCTCAGGGCGCGGGCCAGGGCATCGAAGACGCCGTTGCCCTGGCCGGTGCACTGGCACGCCACAGAGACGACGTCTCGGTGGCGTTGCGGACCTACGAGCAGGTGCGCCGCCCGCGGGCGATGAAGGTCCAGCAGCTCTCCGGTGACATGGGGCGCAACCTCCACCGGGATGCCTCCGAATCCCGGCAGCGTCCCGATGCCCAGCCGATCGGCGACACCCTCGACTGGCTTTTCGACCACGACGCGGAGGCACTGTGACGACTGCCGAGATGACCGCCGAGCACAGAGGACACCACGAAATGCTGCCAGCCCTCGCTGACCACTACGTCGACGCCTACCTGGCGCGAATCGGCGCTGACCGCCCGGAACGCCCGGACCTGGCGACGCTACGGCACCTCCAGGAACGCCACGTGCTGTCGATCCCGTTCGAGACAATCGCGTTATACACCGGGGAACCGGTGCCGCATACGCTCGGCGCCGTGCGGAAGATCGTGGAACACCAGCGGGGCGGGGGCTGCCTGGAACTCAACTCCGCGTTCGGCATGTTGTTGGGTACGTTCGGTTACCAGGTGGAGCTGCTGCACGGCCAGATCTACCGGAACTCGGTGCTCGCCAAGAGCAGCAGCCACATGGCACTGAGGGTCACATTTCCGCAGTCCGGGCAGGATGAGGTGTCCTGGCTCGTCGACGTCGGCGAGGGAAACAACAGCAGGCACCCGCTGCGGATCGACCTGCGCGAACCGCAAGCCGATCCGCACGGCACCTACCTGCTGACCACCGCGCCCGACGGCGACATCGACGTATCGATAAACGGTAATTTGCTGTACCGGCTGGAAACCAGGCACCGCGACGTGGAGTACTGGCAGCCGTTTCTGTGGTGGTATCGCACGTCCCCGCACTCACCGTTCGCGGCAGTGCCGATTTCCATCGCACGCACCGAGCGGGGGAAGCAGACGCTGCGAGGGAACGAGCTGATGGAGGAGTACGACGGGCGGCGCACCCTGCGGCGGCTCGACACCGACGAGGCACTGCTGAAGACATACCGCGAGTACTTCGGAATCGAGCTGGATCGGGTGCCCTCCGCGCAGGAACGGGTGTCCACCGCGATAGCCACCGAGAGGAATGCCGCGTCGGCCAAGAAGCGGTAATCAGCGGGCTGTGACAATCCGATCGGTGCGTCCTCGTACTGCGGGACGCCGACCCCGCTGATGACGCCGCCGGGGCGGGCGATGCCAAAGGTGCCGTAACACCACGACGGTCGGTCACCGTCACTGGCGGCCTCGATGACCGGCCGGTCATGCCGGATTACGGCGCGCCGACTAACTTCTTCGACAAGCAAGGGAAAGACTCACTGTCCTCAAAGGACGATCGGACAGCGGGATCCGGGGCCCACGCCGGGTCCCCGCTTCGCCGACACGATCGACGCATCGTGTGCGCGACGTTATGCAGACCGACGTCAAGGGCCTGCTCGACGCCGGAGCCGCGATCGCAGCAGCCACCTGGGCCGAAGCGGGCATCACCGGTGTCCGGCGGAGCCGGGTGCGGACAGGGCCGGGATGTCCGGGTGGTCGAGCAGCGTCTCGACGACGGCGTCCACGGCCGCGCGCTGCGCTGCCACCCGGCGCCGCACGATCGCGACGTTGCGGTGCACCGGCGCGCTGAGCTCGCGGGTGACGACCGGGATTCCGGGTGGGACGGCCAGTGCGGGCAGCATCGCCACCCCCGCGCCGAGGGCAGTTCGGCGTTCACCGAGGACGGGCGCGAGCTGCTCGACTTCACCTCGGGGCAGATGAGCGCGATCCTCGGACACGCCCACCCGGAGATCGTCGCGACCGTTCGCGAGCAGGTCGCCCGGCTCGATCACCTCTACAGCGGGATGCTGAGCCGCCCGGTGCTCGACCTCGCCCAGCGGCTAGCGGGGACGTTGCCGGAGCCTCTGGACAAGGCCATGTTCTTGACCACCGGTGCCGAGGCGAACGAGGCCGCGTTGCGGATGGCCAAGCTCGTCACCGGCGGGCACGAGGTCGTCTCGTTCGCCCGGTCCTGGCACGGCATGACCCAGGCAGCGGCGAACGCCACCTACAGCGCCGGGCGGGTCGGGTACGGGCCCGCCGCCCCCGGGAACTTCGCCCTGCCGGTGCCCGACCGGTTCCGGCCCGGCATCGTCGACGCCGACGGGAACCTGGACTGGCAACGGCAGCTCGACCTCGGCTTCGACTTGATCGACGCCCAGTCGGTCGGCAGCCTCGCGGCCTGCCTTGTCGAGCCCGTGCTGAGCTCGGGTGGCGTCGTCGACCTCCCGCCTGGCTACCTGGCGGCGCTGCGGGACAAGTGCCGGGAGCGGGGCATGCTGCTGATCCTGGACGAGGCCCAGACCGGACTGTGCCGCACCGGTGACTGGTACGCCTTCGAGCGCGACGGCGTCGTCCCGGACATCCTCACCCTGTCCAAGACCCTCGGCGCCGGATTGCCCCTCGCGGCCGTGCTGACTAGCACCGAGATCGAGCAGGAAGCCCACGACCGCGGGTTCTTGTTCTTCACCACGCACGTCAACGACCCGCTTCCAGCGGCCGTTGGCAACACCGTCTTGGACGTGCTGAGCCGCGACCGCCTCGACGCGCGCGCCCACGAGCTGGGCATGCGGTTACGCGGCGGTCTGGCGGAGCTCGCCGGGCGGTATCCGGTGATCGGCGACGTGCGCGGGCGCGGTCTGCTGATCGGGATGGAGCTGGTCGACGGGCCGGGTGGCGAGGACGCCGACAAGCTCGGCGCCGCCGTCACCAGGCGTTGCGCTGAGCTCGGCCTGCACATGAACATCGTGCAGCTGCCCGGCATGGGCGGGACGTTCCGCATCGCCCCGCCGCTGACCGCCACCGACGCCGAGATCGATCGCGGCCTGGCGATCCTTGACACCGCCCTAGCCGAGACCGCCGGTCGATGACGGGCTGCCGGGGGTGATCGCGGTGCCGCGGTCCGGTCACGCCGACAGGGAGTTGGGGCCGTGCCCCTGGCTACGGCCCTAGCCGCTCACGTGCGCCCTTATTCCCGCAGGTCACACCTGCGCATTCCGTTACCAAGCAATGACTTCCGTCTACTCCTCGCCGATTTACACCCACGGAAAGCCGAGGAGAGGGAATCCAGTTCGCACGTTTTTTATGGTCGCTTGATCAGGTGCAACACCCGGCCCGAAAACCAAAAACCCAAGACGCACGGAAGCGAAACCACCGGAATCCACTACGCAGCAATGAGAACCAGGGCACGATGAAGGCGACACCCGACCACCACCACCCCACCAGCACGAGTGTCGTGAGCGGTTTCGAGCGCTATCGCCCCGAAAACCACGCACGGGCCACCCCGGACCGCGGCGATCAGCGCTTCCATCAGCGCCCCGAGCACCGGTCCTCGGCCACCGAACAAGCTCGTGCCGCCGAGCACCACCGCTCGCGCAAGCTCGGCCGTTCGTCGGCCTCCTGCGTGGGCGACGTCGCCACTTGTCGCCCCAGCAATTCTGCTCACCCCAGGCGACGTTGGCGATCCGCTCACCATGACTGGTGACAGCGAGGTCCTTCACACCAAGGCCCACCCCGACGGCATGCCGGGTTTTCGGCATGGGTTCAGGGTCGGCGGTGTCGACCTGGAACGTCACGTACCAACCCCTGTCCGCATCACGACAGACCACGGCCATTGTGGGCTCCCCGCACTACATTCCTTCGGTGAACCACTCCGTCTACCTGTGCTGGACGAACGCGTTCGCACCACTGCACCTCAATCGGAACCCAGTCCTCAGCACGGATGTCAGCTTCGATGATGCACGCGAGTCGGTGACCCGTCCCATCAACGCGCTTCTGTCAAGGTGCTAATACATATTAGTCCTGCAGGACAAAATTCGGCCAGGGGCTTGATCCCCGGGGGATACGCCGTTCAGTCTCGGTGTCTGATCCGCGTTCTCGACGAGGAGGTTACTGCAGTGGCAGCGGGGCTCAGCATGCGACCGGCGGGCATCGCCGGAATCGCTACCACAGGAGACTTCTCCATGCTTGCCTGCAAGAGGGTGGTTGCGGCAATCTGTCGACTCCGGACCGAGGTTCACCTGTGATCGTCACGTCTGATGGTGTCCGCCTTGAGACCGCCTGGCATCAGGGCGGTGCGGATGCTGTGGTGCTGGCCCACGGCATCACCGCTGACCTCGCAGAGCAAGGACTGTTCCCGGTCCTGGCGGATCGGCTTGCGGCCGCGGGATTCTCGGTGCTGCGGTTCTCTTTCCGCGGGCACGGCCGCAGCGAGGGCAGGCCACGCGACATGACGATCGCGGGAGAACGGTTGGACTTGCGGGCGGCCGTGGAGTCCGTGGGACGCCCGGTTTCGGTGGTGGCGTCGAGCTTCGGTGCAGTGAGCACCACGCTCTCCTTGGGCGAGTTGCCCATCGACTCGGTGGCGCTGTGGCAGCCAGTGCTCGACCTACGGCGGACCTTCCTGGAACCGGAGCTGCCGCGCGGGCGGCAGCTCTACTGCGACCTGAGTTCCTTGCGACAGCGGGGTTTTCTCGATATCGAGGGACGGTTCGAACTGGGCGCGCGGCTCTTCGAAGAATTCGCGGAGCTCGACCCGCGAGCTGCCTTTCTCGCCAGCGACATCCCCGCGCTCGTCGTGCATGGCGACGTGGATGAGCACGTCTCCTACGAGGTGGCCCATGAGGTGGCAGCCCGGCGGCCGCGCACGGACTGGCACCGCGTACGAGGCGGCGGACACGGCTTCCGGGACGTGGAGCGCGAGGTCATCGACGTGACAGTGTCGTGGCTTCTCGACCAGGCTGACGTCTCGGCGGCACAATCCCAGCCTCCAGCATGACGCAATCGTGACCGTGGCATTCGGTTAATACGCTCCTGCTCCCGACACGCCGGCGTGGCACTCAGCTATTCGGCCCATTTCACCGACGTCGCCAGCGGACAGCGCGCCACCCGCGTGGTCGGTGGTCTGGTTCCCTTGCCGACACGCAGGACCGCCAGTACGGCGTTGTCTCCGGAGGCGTCTCTGGTCGAAGGGGTCCCGAGTCCGCCGAATTCTCCCAGCAACGGTTGAGCCGCGTATCCCTGCTCAACCAGGGACAGCCACAGTTGCATCAACGTCTCGCCCGCGCTGATGCGGTCAGCTACGGTCTGACGAGGGCCACGCAGCACGAGTACCGCGCCGCAATTGCGCAACTGCCGGGCACGCCCGTGCTCGACGACCCCTGCCAGTACGTGGCGTTTGGCCACGACCGGGATCGCAGATCCCGCCAGAGCCGATGCAAGACGTCCGGCGAAACCGGAGATTCCGAGCAGGTCGTGAGGCTTGCCGAACCAACTGCGGCCGAACTCGGTATCGGCGCGCTTGCGCACCCACGCCCACAGTTCGTCCTCGTTGCCGATCAACGTGGACCTATCGCGTGCGGTCCGGCCGAGGAGACTGCTTCGAGCTTGCGAACCTTTCATCGTCTCCAGGCTGACATTTCGGTCGGTACACAGTTTTTCGACCTGCTTCAGGGTCGTGCGGTCGATCGGGGTGGACAGCATGTCGCCTCGGTACGTCGAACGTGCCCCCAATACGCCCTGGCGGGTCAAGAAGTCGTCACGCAGGCGATCGAGGCGGAATCGGCCTGCGGACCAGTTCTGGTCCGTGAGCGCACCTTCGTGCGCCTCCCATTCGCCGTACGCGAGGTACGAAAGAGCTCCCAGCGTGCATCCGAGGTTCTCGGCCCAGCCCAGCCGGTCCGGATGCGCTGTCGGCCAGCGTGCCCCGTTGAGCGCGAGCTGGACGGTGTGGTTGCCGACGATTTCGAAACGCCACGGCTGGGAGTTGTACGCGGAGGGAGCGAGACGGGCGCCGCCCAGCACGGCGGTGAGTTCCGGGGGCAGTTCGCGCTCCCGTTGCCCGCTCCGCACTGGCCGGGAACCGCCCTTTCTCGTCACCTGGCGAATGGTCCACAGAGTTCGGGCGAGTTCCAGCGGCATACGCGCCCGGTGTGCTAACGCCGCGGCTCTCGGCATGGCCGCAGCATGGAGGTCCACCGTCACTACGGATTTGACCCGTCGGTTCATCAGCAAGTTGAGCACAACCCTGCTGCCGAGCGCGCCGAGACCCATCACGCAGTAGGAAATCTGCGGCCAGGTACCGCCGTTGGCCAGCCGGTCGGACATGACGGGGAGGTAGTCGCTGGGGAAGTGCGTCCTGCCGAACCAGCGCACGGAGTCCCACAGACGGTTGTCCCGGTGCGCTTCCGCGGTCGCCTTCCCGTGGAACGGCAGCGGGTTGCGGCGGTAGTCGAAGACGAACAGGGCCGGTTTTCCGCCCCAGTCGACTCCGGCGACGACGGGAATGCCGCGACGGGCGGCGCGTTCGTGCAGCTGGTACTTGACCCACGCGGACATCGCGGGATCGATCGCGTCGAAGGCGACGTGTGCGCCGTCGAGCGCCTCGTCGAGGTTTTCCAGGGTGAGACCGCCCGGGTAGGTGCGCACCTCGGCGGTGGGACTGATCGCGACTACCCGGCGGGCGAGCACCTCGGGTTTCGGCAGGCCGACATCAGCGACCACGCACGCCTGCCGGTTGAGGTTCGACACGTCGAATCTGTCCGGGTCGGCGAGCCGGAAACGGGTGACGCCCATTCGCGCCAGCGGTTCGACCACGGCACCACCCACGCTGCCGCAGCCGGCCACCAGCACAGTCGCGGCCCGGAGTACCGCTTGCTCACGCTCGGTAAGAATGTCCAGGTTGCGGCTCACGGCCTCCGCACCGAAACTCGCCGTCCCCGTTGAGAGCGGATCAGGACCTCTGAAATCGTGTCCATTCAGGGCTGGACAGGACGCTGGGCGGTTTGATCTTTGTGGTCAGGCTGTGACTGGTGGCATCCAGGGGTTGCCGGTGAGGGCGGCATGGATGGCGTCGATGGCGCGTCGCCCGTGGTTGGTGGCGCTGGTCAGGTAGGAACGGACTCGGCAGAACCGGGCCAGGGTGGCCAGGGTGTGCCAGTAGCCGGAGACTTTCTGATGCAGTTTCGGGCTTTTCAGCGCTTGCTCGGAGGCGTTGTTGGTCCAGGGCACCGCGAACACCCTGGTGAACAGCCAGACTTGGTTGGCTTTGCCGGCCAGTCGGGTGGCGAGGTTGTAGCCGGGGTGGTTGCCTTTGTCCCAGTCGCGGTGGCGGTTGGTGGCGATTCCCCAAGCGACGGCCTTGTCGTAGCGGGCGCGCAGGTCGGGGTCGAGGCGATCGGCCCCGGTGGCGTGGGCGTCGGCGACGGCGGTGTGCGCTTCGCGCAGCACCTTGCGGACGGTGGCGGCCCATCCTTGCTGGGTGGGGTGCAGGTCGAGAACGCCTTGCAGGTGGCGGAACAGGTGCGCCACACACTGCTGGACCCCGGCCAGCCGGGCGTCGAACTGATGCCAGGCGGTGTAATCATCGCGCACGAGATACCCGGTGTAATCGTTGAAAAGCCCGAGGGTGCGCAGTGCTTTTTTGGTGCGTGCCGGCAGTTCCCGGTACCACACCAGCCGTTCATCCGGGGTGCGCACACAGACCACGTGCGGGGCGCCGGGGACCGGTTGGCCGTCCTCGCCGGTGTCGGGGTGTGCGATGTTGACCGGTGTTTCGTCCGCGCACAGCACCGGTTCGGCGGCCAGTGCGGCACGCATCGCGTCATCGAAGCCTGCCTGATCCAGCCGCTCGGCGACGCGTTCGTGCGCGCGGGCGACGAACCCGGTCGACACCGGAGCGGAAAGCAACGCTTCCATCAGACTCGCGGTGCGCTCCACCGGCACATTCCCGGTCGAGGACAGCAGGACCGCCGCGGCGTTAACGTTCGGCCCGTAGCACACCGCCCCGGCCTGCCCGAAAGGAACCGCCGCGGTCGTGGTCTTCCCGCAACCGCCACACTGCCGCTTCGGCAGCCGGTACTGCACCCGCTGCAGCCGGATCGGCGGGGTGTCCCAGACCTGCGTCCAGGACATCCCCGCATCCCGGCCCTCGGCCAGATCCGCACTACACCCCGAACATCGCGTCGGTTCGGGCGCGGTCTCGCTGCGATCCGGGTTGACCACCGGCACCAAACCCGACCCTGGATGTCCTTACTGGCCACCGGGCTTGCGGTCCTTCGACCGCACCCGCTGCGAGCGCTGCGCGCGGCGTTTCCCCTTCGCTGCCAGCGAGTCCTGCGATGGCGGCGTTGAGGAATTCGTCGAATCCATCCCCAACCTGCGCCTCAGCTCCGCGTTCTCCGCCCGCAGTGCCGCCACCTCGGCCGACAGCGCCGTCACCAATTCCGCAAGCTGCTCATACGACGGCGCAGGCTGCTCGGGCGGTACGGACACGGCCACAATGATCGACGATCAAGCCAACAAGATCAAGCCAGACACACCCCACCAACCCCAGCTCAACCCAAGCCATGAATGGACACCTGAAATCCGAATGCACGATTTTCTCCAACGGTCGCCGGAAGTTCACCTTCCGTATTTCCTGAAGTTTCGCCGTTACGTAGCGGTAGCTTTGCTGGTCTGGACGGTCTCGTTGAATAGGATGGGGGTGGCTTGAGCTGCGGTGGCTTCGGTTATCCGAGCGCGCCGAGGACGAGGATCGTCAGGTTCGCCAGGCCGAGGGGTGTGGCATCATTTTCTGCAAATTGTCCCAAGATCGGTACGACAGCAGGCAGTTACGGACGGAGTCCGCTACCCGCTGTGGTCGCGCTCTTGAAGCGCACCGGGAGGCTCCTGAGGCAGCGCACTTTCCCCTGACGCCATTGCAACTCGCGGGGGTGGACTGCAAGTTCGATGTTGATCGGTGCGTGTAGCAGCGCAGTCACGACGGTCTGTGTCAACAATGTGGCGAGCGGGGCGCCGGGACACCGGTGGATTCCGTGGCCGAACCCGAGGTGGTGGTTGGGGTGTCTGTCTATAAGGACAGTGTCGGGTTGTGTGAAGCGTCGCTCGTCCCGGTTGGCGCTGGCCAGGCACAGAAAGACGTGATCGCCCTCTTTGATGGTGTTGTCTCCCAAGGTGAGTTCTTCGGTTGCCACACGGTGGACGGGGGCGAAGGCCGGGCCCTCGTAGCGCAGTATTTCCTCTATCGCTTTGGGTATCGTGCCCGGAGATTCGTAGAGGAGTCGGCGGCGGTCTGCGTGACACAGAAGATGCAGGAGGGTGCTGGAGATCAGACTGATGCTGGTATCAAGGCCTGCAACAAGAAGCAGCATCACCATGGTCAGGATCTCGGTCGCGTGTAGCCGGTTGGTATCGGCGGCCAGGAGTTTGCCGATTAGTCCGTCGGTCGTTGCTTGTTCGGGGTTCTGCAGGAGCCAGGCGGTGTATTCGCGCAGCGCTTTATGGCCATTGGCGCTGACGCAGCGCGCGTTATCGTCCAGTTGCTCGGTCATGAGGTCATGGGACCAACGCACGATCTTGTCTAGATCGGCCTTGGGCACGCCGAGAAGTTTGCCGATAGTCAAGGCGGAGATCGGTTCCGCGATCTCCGCTACGGCATCGACCACCCCGCGCTTCGTGACGGTGCTGATCAGTGAGCGCGTTGTGTGGTCGATGAACGGGCGCATGAGTTCGGCTTGGCGGTGGGTCAAGTAGCGGGCGACGCTCTTGCGCAGGCGAGTGTGCTTGGGCGGATCCGTTGTGAACAGACTCTGGGGGAACGCGACGCGGGAAATGTGCTGCTGTAGGTCGGGGTCGGCTGGGCACCTGCCCTTGGATGGGTCGCTGCTGAGCCGAGTGTCTGTGAGGGCCTGTACGGTTTCTCGATACCGGGCTACAAACCAGGTACTGTCGGAGATCCGGTTCACAGCGCCTGTGCTGCGTATTTCGGACAGCAACTGGTGGGGGTCACGGAGTTGTGTGAGGCCCTGGGGGAACCCTGCAGGAAAAAGGTTTCTGTGCTCGGATTGTGGAGGCCTGTCGGATGGGTGTTGCAGCATCGGTTGTTCACTCCGTCATAGCAGCATGGGATAGGGGAGATGACGCCACAGCGTGCTATATGGGGCTCCTTGAGAGTGGGCGTGGTGTTACCAGGTGACGGGTAGTGAGGTGGGGGCGCGTAGGATCGATCCGGAGCGCCAGGTCACTTCTTGATCCGGGACTGCCTTTTGGAGGCCCGGTATGCCCTCGATGAGCGTTTTGAGAGCGACCTGGATTACCATGCGTGCCAGGCTGGCACCGACGCAATGGTGTGGCCCGTGGCCAAACGCGAGATGGTGGTTGTCTGGCCTCGTGACATTGAGGGTCTCCGGGGCGGCGAAAACCGCTTCGTCGCGGTTGGCCGACGGAATGGAGACCAGCACGGCGTCGCCCTTGCGGATGAGCACGCCGCCCAGCGAGACGTCTTCCGTGGCGACGCGGGCGAAATCGGCTCCGTTATTGAGGGGGGTGTATCGCAGTAGTTCTTCGACCGCTTTCGGGATGGCTTCTGGGTGTGCCAAGAGCCAGTGCATGTGCTCGGGGTAGGTAATGAGGAGGTAGACGAAGTTGGCGATCTGGCACGTCGTCGTCTCCCAGCCCACGACCAGGAGGGCCGTTGTGATGTCGAGTAGCTCGGCGTCGGTGAGTCGCTCGCCGGCTTCGTGCGCGCTGACGAGCGTGCCCAGGAGATCGTCGGTTGGGTTTTCGCGGCGGGCGGCGATGTGCTGATTGATGACTTGAGCCAGGTCCTGACGCGCCCGGGTTACGTCCTCGGCTGTATGGGAGGTGCTGGTCATCACCACGCCGGAAGCGGCTACTAGGCGGTGGGTGTCTTCGATGGTGACACCGAGTAGTTTCAGCAGGACGTTGATGGGGAGGGGGACAGCGAAGTCTGCGACGATGTCGCAGGGCGGGCCGTTGGCCACCATGGCGGCCACGAGTTCTTGAGCGATTTTCTTCGTATGCGCGCGGAGTTGCTCGGTACGTCGCTTGGTGAGACTGGGGGCGATCAGTCGCCTCAGTCGAGTGTGCTCGGGCGGGTCCATAGCGATGATCGAGGTCTCTTTGGCAGGCTGCGGTCGCATGCGGGGTACGTCTTTGCCTGCGGCGGCCGCACGACTGAACCGGGGATCACAGAAGACCAGTTTCGCGTCCTCATAGCGGGTGACCAGCCATCCCCTTCCTCCGTAAGGCATCTGCACCTCGACCACGGGCTGCGTGGATCGCAGCGACGCGTACTGGGGTGGGATTGCGAGCGCGGGGGGTGCCTCGAACGGGTAACGCAGTACATGCTCGGTGTTCATCGGGCGGCCTCTTCCACCCACGGATGGATGATCGTGCGTTCCGTGTCAATGGTGACCAGGCCACCACCGATCTCAGACCAGTCGTGGTCAACGCCGTGGTACCGCGGGGAGCATCGCGTATAGAAAGCGGTTCCGGATGCGATGTCTCCCAGGCACTCCAGGTAGCGCAGCAGGCCACTCGTGAGCTCCGGATGTGTTGCGATGAACTGTTCGCGGCAGGCGATGAACTCTTCTTCTGCCGATTCCACCAGACCCACTACCTTGCGGACCGCGTCACTGATCCGCACATGCTCCATGTTGCACTGCGCCGCGATGGAGTTGGTGAGATCCTTGCCTGCCATATACTCCTTCCGGAAGGAGTACAAGTCGTTCACGAGGGAGGTATATCGGCGAAGGATTCGACATATTTTGGAGAAGGCATCGGCGTGGGCTTCGAGTTCACTGTGGAGATCTATTCCCAGCATGAACTCAAGGACGGGGAAGTCGACGTCGATCCCTACGTTGACATCCCTGCGCTCGAGAGTCTCATCCAGAGTCAGACGTCTGCCGCTGGCCCTGTCAGACGCCTCGGCCTTCCAAGATTCCATGGTCCCTTGCAGTGCACGGGCGATGCGCGCGCGGATCGAGGGCGGTGCCAAACGGCACAGGCGGTACCAGACGTCTGACAGGCAGCGTCCCAGGACAAGCACATCGGCTGTGTCGGACGATGGCTGGTTCCTGTCGAACTCCTGCCCGTCTCCGTTCAGGATTTCAATGGCCCGGTCCAATGCCCGATTACGCGTGGCGTCATCCGCGTCCCGGAACGGCCCTGGCGCGCTGTGAACATCGTCGGTCATCACCATCCAGCCGCCCAGGTCACAGATGATTCTGAATGTATCTACGTTTCCGCACGTGAATTGGTGAGAAATCCACACATCTGCGAAGCCCTGCGCCAGCCACAAGTCGATATCCCCTCGCGGCGCACAGAAAGGGGCCCAATTCCGGATTTCCGGGAACCCTTTGATCCATGTCCTCGTCTCGCCCAGGGTGCGCGCAACGCCTGAGTGCTGCCGCAGGGGAAGCCGTGTCTTGAGGTCGGGAAGGTAGTACTGGTCCTCGCCGCAGTCGAAGAGGGTCGTCCTGGCCATTTTTTTCCTTGTCTTATTCATTTTCACCGTGTCGAGTTTTTCTTCGCCGACGAGCAGGAAACTGCCCGTCCAGGGGGCTCGTCTTATGGGTCCACCCGCTCGTCGAGCAGCCGGACAATCTTGCCGCTGCGGGGATTCACCTTGATCATGTCTGCCGGTACGAACTCGACCACCAGAGGGTTGATCAGTCCGGCGCGCACGTGTTCGCCGAACATCGGGCGCAACTCGTCGAACCGCGCGGATATCGCCTCGGCAAGCGGCTGCGGATCGTTGATCTCTCCACCGATCCGCAGCACCAGTTCGTCCTTGGAGTCCCGTCGACGTTGCACCGCCTGGAATCCCGCGGTGGGCTGATCGCCGGCCAGTTCCTCGATCACCAAACGCAGGTCCTCCAGGTAGACGGTGACCGGACCGACCCTGGCTCCATCGCCGGAACGGCCCAGCAGGCGGAACCGGCGATCGTCGTAGTCGATCCATGCGGCGCGGTCACCGACCGGATACCGGATGAGCGGCATCAGCCGCCGGACGAGGTCCGTGGCCAGCAGCCTGCCTGGGCGACCTGGTTCCCTGATCGGATCGCCGGTTTCGTCGTCGACGATCTCCATCAGTTTTTGGAGCCGGTGGACGCGATGCACGCGCGCGTCCGGCTCGTCCTGGACGGGCGCGGCCAGCACACCGGCATCGACCGACGCGTACCCCAGCGAGCGGACAACGGCGTTGGGGAACGCGTCGGCAATCAGTCTGCGCTGATCGTCGTAGAACGCCTCCCCGCCGAAGAGGAAGAGGTGTACCGCGGGCGCCGAGTCGCCTCGCGCGGTCAGCCGCGACGCGACCTGGCCGGCCGTGGTGGGCGTGGCCAGCAGCACGGTCGCTTCCTGCTCGATGATCAGATCCGCCATCACCTCAGGCGACGGGCTTCCCGCGATCGGCAGGTGCACCACGGGGACGCACGTCTCCTGCAGGCAAAGGACGTTGAACAGGAAACTGGCGTACAACTCCCCGGCGTAGAAGAGGTTGGCAACCCGGTCGCCGGTCCGCAGTCCTGCCGCCGCGTACCCGTCTCCCTGCAGCCGGGCCATGGCGTGCAGTTCCGCCCTGGTGTACACGGTCAGTTTGGGGCTGTTGACGGTCCCACCGGTTTTGAACACGACACCGTCGTCGTGGCGAGCCGTCAGCACCCGGTTGTCCTTCACCGTATTCGCTTTCCAGAAGCCGGCGTGGTCGATAATCGGCAAGTCCTCCGCCCGGATCGGCCCGCCGGTGGCAACACCGGTGTAGAGGGCCCGATAGTAGGGCGAATTGCGGCGGGCGAAGTCGACCAGTTCGGTGAGATCCGGTTCCAGCATCATGTGTCCCTTTCGTCGGTGAAGACGCCCGTCATCGCGTGATCTCCAGAAGCGCGCAGATGAAGCGGAAGCCGGCACCGATCCCGATCACGAGGACGGTGTCAGACGGCTCGAGGGACTCTTCCCGGAGGAAGTGGTCCAGGCCGAGTAGCTGGTCGCACGGGCCGACATGGCCCAGTGTCCGGTGCAGCGGCCAACTGGTCCGGTCGCTGGGTATGCCCAGGGGCTCGAGGAGGAGAACGGTCAGCTGCGCCAACCCCAATCCGGTGACCGCGAACCGGGAGACCTTGTCGAGCGACACGCCGGCTTCCTGGAGGACCTGCTCGACCGCGGTGCGGGCGGCTGCTTGAAGCGTGTCGAGGTGGGGCATGACGCCGACCGTCTCCGCCAGCGTCATCATGCGGCTTCCGTCCTCCGCGGGAATGGTGGGCGTGGCCAGGTCTTCGAGTTCGGGCACCGCCGTGCAGGAGGTGGCGACCAGCCGGGCCCGCCCGGCTCCCCTGCTCAGCACCGCGGCAGCGGCACCATCGGCCAGGAAATGCCCCAGCCCGGGCAGCCACCTCGGCCAGCGCGGCGCGACGAACCGGCCCGCCGCCGTAACCAGCGCGGAGGTGGCGGAGGGATCGGCGGCTAGGTGCGAGGCGGCCAGCACGAGTTCCGCAGCACCACCGCAGCTGCCCGCGCCCACCTCGACCGCGAGGGCCCGGGAGGCACCCACAACCCGCTGCACGTATTGATCGGGAACTTATAGGTGTGATCTTCGTTGTTCTGGCATGATCGCTGGTGTGCGGGACGCGCGGAGGTTGTCGCCTGAGGCGCAGGAGGATCTGCGGCGCAGGGTGGTCGCTGCTGTTCATGGTGGGATGACGCAGGTCGAGGCGGCCCGGGTGTTCGCGGTGGCCCCGCAGTCGGTGTCCAGATGGGTGCAGGCGTGGCGGAAACGTGGCTCGAAGGGTCTCACCGGGCGTCGCCGGGGTCGCAAGCCCGGCGAGCAGAAAGCGTTGAGTGCCCGCCGGCAGCGCAAGCTGCGGTATGCGGTGGCCGAGCACACCCCGGCCACGTTCGGGCTGACCGGCCTGGTGTGGACCCGCAAGACGGTGGCCGAGCTGATCCGGGTGCGCCACGGCATCGTGTTGAACCTGCGCACCGTCGGCAACTACCTGCGTTCCTGGGGATTGTCGCCGCAGAAACCGATCCGCAAGGCCTACGAACAGGACCCCGAGTCGGTGCGCCGATGGCTGGAGGAGGACTACCCGGCCATCGCCGCCCGCGCCCGCCGCGAGGGCGCACTGATCCTGTGGCTGGACCAGACCGGGATCCGTTCCGACGCCACCGTAGCCCGCACCTGGGCACCGGCGGGCCAGACACCGGTGGTGGGCAAAACGGGCAAACGATTCAGCGTGAACGCGATGTGCGCGATCGGGAACAAAGGCGAGCTGTACTTCACCGTCTACACCGGCTCGTTCAACGGCAAGGTGTTCCTGCGGTTCCTGGACCGGCTGACCCGCCATCTGGACCGCAAGGTCCACCTGATCGTTGACGGACACCCCGTCCACCGCCGCAAGACCATCCAGCAATGGATCACCAAACACGCTGAGGCGATCGAGATGCACTTCCTGCCCGGATACAGCCCCGAACTCAACCCCGACGAGATCCGGGGTGCCGACCTCAAACGCACCGTTTCCACCAGCACAGCCCCGAAAACCCGCGCCGAGTTGAAACAAGCGGTCCGCTCCTTCCTTCACCGCCTCCAGAAGCTGCCCGACCGAGTTCGCTCCTACTTCGGCAAACCCGAAGTTCGCTACGCCGCCTGACATCATACATTTGCCACCCGGATCAATAACAGGCGGGAGCGTAGTGCTCCTGGTCATCGAAGACGGCGTGGATCACCGTGGCGATGTCGGCGCCCTCGTGCCCGGAGCGGCGGAGGGCGTCGGTCGCCGCACTTGCGGCCATCTCCGCGGCGGTGAACCCGTCCGAGGCGGTAAAGGACTCGAAGTCGGACATCTCGAGCGCTTGGCGGTCGATCGTGCCGTCAGCAACTAGGTCGGTGGCGCTGGCGCGGGGCGGCAGGTACCGGCCAGTGCCGCTGACGAACATGTCGTTCCAGAGCATCGTGTCCTTCTTTCGTTGCGGATGCCAGGTGCGAGGTGTGGACGGGCGCCGACGCCATAAGCCGGACCACCGGAAGCACGGCGACGGCTGTCGTGGCCATCACTCCCTCCGGACCAGTACGGACGGCGGAGGGATCAGTGCCTGGTCGCTGATCCAGGCGATGGTCAACTCACGGATGTGGAAGAACCACTTACCCGCGACCCGCAGGTAAGTGTCCGTGTACCGGACGCAGCGCACGATCATCCTGGCCACTCCGTCGTGGTCGAAGAGTTCGTGTGCGAGGCAGTAGGTCTCCCCGGTCGCGTCGTCGCCACCGATCGACACCAGGTGGTTGCCGACGAAGTGGACGGTGGCGGTGAAGGGTGCCAGGAGCGCGAACGCCCTCGCCCACCCGTCGCCGCCGTCGAACACGAGCTTGGGGCGATCGGCGCCGGCCGGGTGCGGCACCACGAGTCGGCCGTCCGCGCAGAACAAGGTTCCGAACTGCTTCTGGAGCCGGTTGTCCAGAACGTATGCGTAGCTGTCGACGAGTTCGCGCAGAGCGATCCGATCAGAGACTTCGCTCGCGCTGGGGCGCTTCCTGGTCAGGTCAACCATTTCTGCCAGCTCTCTTGCTGGCCGAGCGCAGCCCGGACACCACCTGGGCCGTGAGCGGGCGCATCAGTTCCAGCAATCGGTTGGTTGCCGTGACGCCGAGCGCTCGCCACGGAACCTCCGCGAGCTGGTCCGTGCGTTGCTCCACAGCCTGTCTGGTCTCGCTACCCAGTTTCGTCAGCGATCCGTCGGCGGCGAGAAGTCCCTGTTGGGTCAGCCGGTGCTCGCCGGCAGCCCATTCCGTGTCGGTCCATCCCCGGCTCGCCTGGATGCTGGCACGTCGTTCGATCCCAGAGGCCGTCGCGGTGATCAGCGCCTCGACACCACCGAGCCTGGCTTCGGCCAGCGCGGCCGCATGACCGTCGCCGCGAAACTCGCGAAGCGTCGTCACCGCCTGCCACAGTGCCAGGTGCGGCTCATCGGGCAGGTCCAGTGCCTGGTTCGCGGCACCGAGCGGGCGAGCCGGCACGGAGCACGCCGTTGCTCCCGCCACCGCCAGTTCTGCCGCCTCCGCCACCCGCCGTTCCGTCAGCACACCGTCCAGCAGCGCGCGGAGAGCGGCGTCCACACCGGTCAGACGTGCGTGGAGGGCCTGTGTCGGGGTTGCCTTCTCCCACAAGCCGGTCATCTCGGCCGCCACCATCGATGGCTTGAAGTGGTAGAAGACGGCGCTCACCACTGCCGGTCCGACCGGGCCCAGCGGTGCTGCCCGGCCACCGAAGTAGCCGTCCCAAGGGCCCGTCAGACCGATCGCGTGGAACGCTTGGACGGACTGGGTGGCCAGGTAGGTCACGCCGTGGAACGGATCGAGCACCTGGTGTGCTTCGCGGGTCGGTGGCAGATCCACCAACTTGGTGTTCATGAGCGGTCCTCCCCGGAGAAGTGCACGAGCGTGGAGATGCCGCGCTTGTCGATCTCGTTGGCAACGACCAGTCGCTGCACCTCGGACGTGCCCATCCAGATCCGGTCCAGCCGCACATCGCGGTAGATGCGCTCTACCGGGTTCTCCCTCAGGTAGCCGCGCCCTCCGAAGATCTGGACCGCTCGGTCGGCGACCCTGCCCGCTGCTTCGGTTGCGGCGATCTTCGCCATCGCGATCTTGGCGTTGAGGGTCTTCAGGTCGCTCCGGCGGTCGACGTCCCACGCCAGGCGGTGGACGAAGGTGCGATTGACAGCGACGTCGATGGCGGAGTCGGCCAGCATGCTCTGGACGAGCTGGTGCCGAATGATCCGGTCACCACCCTGAACGCGTTCACGGGCCCAGTCCGACGCGAGAGCCAGTGCCCGTTCAGCGGCACCCACCGCGTGGGCTGCCAAGACGATGCGCTCTTCGGAGAACGTGGCCTGGCTGAGCCTGAGACCCTCGCCAACGGCTCCGAGCACTGCGTCCTCACCGACTTCCACGTCGGTGAACCTGAAGTGCGGGTGCGCAAACGCGAACTGGTGCGTGTAGCGGGGCACCTCGACGCACTCCACACCAGGGAGGTCCTTGTCCACCAGGAACATGGTTGGTGCGTTGTCCGGCTGGGCCACGGCGAGCAGCACGAAGTAGTCGGCGACGTCTCCGAGTGTGACGAACCACTTCTCACCATTGATCCGGTAACCCTTGGTGGTTCGGACGGCGGTGGTCGCGATCCGGCGCAGATCAGAGCCGCCCGCAGGCTCGGTGATGGCGCGACCGCCGAACCTGAGCCCACGGACTTCCGGAATCGGGTACTGCTCGCGCTGGGCCGCTGTGCCCGCGAGCAGTGCGGCCGCCGTGGGACGCCAGACTGCCGCCCATAGCCCGTTGGTCAGCTGGCCCAGCTCCTCTTCCACAACGATCTGCTCCAGCCAGGACAGGCCGGCGCCATCTAAGTCGACCGGGGCGTTCATCGCCCCGAGGCCGCTGTCCAGTACGAGAGCCTTGACGCGGTACCGACTCTCTTCCGAGAGACTGCCGTTCCGCTCGCATTCGTCCTCGTAGGACATTAATTGCTTCGTCAGCTCCCCGGCGCGCCGCTTGAGCTCCGCAAGGCGTGCCGAATATTCGAATTCCATCTGGACTCCTGCGACCTAGTCTCCAACAGTAGTGAACTACCGTTGGTGTTCACGACGTCCCCGGAGGGCTGACAAGCATAGGCGTAACCCCTTGCGTCAAATTGACCAGGAGGTGTTGCAACTCGTTTCAGGATGATTGGCGTGTCTAATTTTAAGTGATTGATCGAATTTTGGGATCACGGTGGAAGGTCGCCGTGCGCGGTCGCCGGGTGTTCCGTGGTGACCTGCTGACGGCGGTTGCGGGGCTGGGCGGAGGCGGGGATCTTCGCGGCGGCGCACGAGTTGCTCCGGGGAAAGCTGCGGCGACGACAGCACGCTGCTGCGCGCAATTATTCTTCAGAGAAAATGAGTGCCATTGATCGCCGATTCACACGCAAGCAACGGGGCCACAAGGCGGGCCTGCACGACATGCAGAGAATGGTATTAGGTACTCCTCACCCTCCGCGTCCGGTAACATTGTCCGTTTCGGCTTGCGGAAATCGGTCCATCCTGGATGTTGCAGCTGGGTTTCAGATTCCGCCGCCAATCGGAGCAAATGTCCTTAATCGCAATTTTCGTGGCAAAATTCTGACTCTTTTGCCGCCAGGGACGACAGCGTTTGATCATGGCTCTGCCCGTATGGTCATCAATACGTGTACATTCGGGCGGACGCGGTCGTCGAAGTCGGTCTGGCTGGTCACGGCAGCCCTCATCGGCAGGCAGAAACGCCGAAAGGATCAGACCGGCGAGCGCCGGGACCGCCGCGCGAGGCAGGAGGAAGCGAGCATGACCGCCGTCCTTGAAGCATACGGTGACCAGCACTTAGCTAGTGAAGGGCGGATTTGCGTGTGTCACCCCAGTGCATATCAGTAAGCCACGGTGTGGGGTTGCCGGGCGGGACGGCAAGAGTCTTAATGGCGCAATGCGCGCCTACATAGGTGCATGTCAGCCCGGTGACCGTGGGTGTCCGTGGGTCAGTGCCTCGCGCGCCGGGGCCTGACCGATGGCCGCCCGAGGGTGCCGGGATTTCCCCAATCAGCCGGGGAATGACATTTGATTCGGGAAACCCCTTGCAGGGCGGGCGATGATGGTTCCGTCAGGACACGCGATCACTGCTTTCCCCGAGCGCATAGGATATGGCCTGGTGGTGGGTGAGGTTGTTCCCGTCCTCGAAAGCAGCGTCGAACGCCTGCGGGCCGAGAACTCTGCGGGCCTGTTCCTCGCTTGCCCGATGCCGGGCCACGTACGGCGCGAAGCCGAACAGCGGCCTGCCTATCTCTCGCCACAAGGTGTGGCTAGCCCCCAGCAACCGAGCGGCGCATTCAGCGTCCTGGTTGACCGCGGACCAGGCGAGCAGCTCGATTGCTATGGCCATTCCGACCAGGTCGTTGAGCTGCTGCTTGAGCCGCAGGCATTCTCGAGCGTATGAGCTGGCTTGCTGTGCGTTGCCTTCCATCCAGGCCGCGACGCCCAGCACCCACAGCGCCCAGGAGCTCGACCAGGGAACGCTGTACGAGTCACGCATCGCCAGGCACTCTTCGCAGAGAGCACGAGCCCGCTCGCAGTCACCGAGAAGCAGCACAGTACTGGCCAGAATTGGGCGGCTCACCACGGTCACTGCGCTGGGCTGTCCCCCGGCGTGCTCCCTCGCCAGGGCTTCTTCCAGATACGCCACCGCACGTCGCTGGTTGCCGCGCACGTGCTCGGCGTAGCCGGACACGCACAATGCGGAGGTCAGCTCCACGTCGTCTCCAATGCTGCGTGCCAGCTCACGACATTCGTCGAGCATGATCAGCGCAGGGCCGACATCCCCCTGCAAGGTGGCGATCCAGGCGTTGGTCCACAACGCCTTCGCCCTCTCCTCGCTCGGTTCCGTCGCTCGCGCAAGCAGGTGATCCAGCCAGTAGCGACCCTCCGCGACCCGACCGCCGCCGACCCAGCAGAACCACAGCGCCCCGGCCAACCTCAAGCCGGTCCGCACCTCTCCGGGCTCGGTGAGGCAGAACTCCAGTGCGATTCGCAGGTTCGCATGCTCGGAGTACATGCGTTCATTCCAGGCCACCTGCTCGGGACCGAACCACTTCGCCTCGGCCCGCTCGGCCAACCAGCTGTAGTGGTCCCGATGCCGCCGCCGCAGGAGGTCTCCCTCCCCTGACTCGCGAAGCCGCTGCCTCCCGTACTGACGGGTCGGGTCGAGCAACCGGTAACGGGTGCGCCCGGGACGGTCCTGCCGGCTGAGGATGGACTTGTCCACCAGCCCGACGACCAGCTCCAGCACGTCCGCTGGCAGCAGCACCTCGTCGGAGCAAACTGCTTCCGCCGTCTCCAGGTCGAAATCCGCGAACACCGAGGACCGCGCCCATAGCCTCCGCTCGGCCGGGCTGCACAGCTCGAAGCTCCAGTCGAAGATCGCCGGCAACGTCTCGTGGTGGCGCCCCGGTTGGACGCCAGGCCCAGGTAACCCGGCCGCGCCAGTCTCGGGCCATTCGTCCAACGCTGCGAGGATCTCTTCGACCGACATCGTCCGGAGCCATTTCGCTACCAGTTCGATCGCCAGCGGTAGCCCCTCCAACCGACCGCAAATCTCGGCCACCGCGTCGCAGTTGGCAACGTCCACGGTGAAGCCCGGGGCAATTTCCGCAGCACGCTCGGCGAACAATTTCACCGATGCGCAGTCCTGGGCCGGCTCCATCGAGAACCTATCTGCGGCGCTATCCGGAACCGGCAACGGCGGGATCGTTACCACGTGCTCGCCGTCGGTGCCCAGCACCTGGCGGCTGGTGATCAGGATGCGCAGCCTGGGTGCCTTCCTGAGCAGCGCGTTCGCCAGATCCGCGCAGTCCTGAACGAGATGCTCGCAGTTGTCCAGAACGAGCAGTAACCGTCGAGACGCCAAGTACTCCGACAATGCGTCGATCGGCCGTCCCAACGACCAGTCGCCGACTCCGAGGATGCTCATCACGGTGTGTGGCAGGAGTGCGCCGTCGTCCAGCTCCGCCAGTCTCACCAGCCACACCCCGTCAGGAAATCTTCGGCGCACCTGTGCGGCAACGCGCAGGCCCACGCGCGACTTGCCCACCCCGGGAGGCCCCGTGATGGTCACCAACCGTGCCCTGGACAGTGTCCGTTTGCCCCCGGCCACCTCGTGTTGGCGTCCGACGAAGCTGCTGCTCTCACCCGGCAAGTTTCCCGCCTGCCGCCCGGCACGCATGCTCCTCACCCCCGAAATCGCCAAGGGTCTCCTGCAGTCCGTGGGCCAGCGCGAGCGGTCGTCCAAAAACGGCCTCGGGGCCGCGCACGGGCTGCTCATGCAACCCCAACTCCACCGCGACCGTGATAGCCGTGGACGATTGCAATTTGGCCGACTCGACCAGGCACACCCCGTCACGGAACGCCCGTTGCACTCCCCTGGTCACTCGCAAGGCCAACCGGGACTTGCCCACTCCGCCCACGCCGGTCAGCGTCGGAAGCCGCGACGCCATCAACACACCCCTGACCTGAGCGATCTCCTGCCGACGCCCGACGAAACTCGCGACATCCGCCGGATGGCCACACGGCGTTCCGGGCGACGACTTGCCCACGTCTCCACTCTACGACCGACGCCCTCAGCCGCATCTCAAACCGGCTTCGGCCGTCGAGGCGCTGATCGCTCTGGGCCGCGGGCGGGGCCGTCTCCTCGAATTCCGCCAGGAACGCCCCTTGAGCGAAGACTCCTCGCGCTGACAGGTGAGTCACTGTGCCCCAGACGGGGTAGTCATAGACCGAATAGTTTTCAATCTTTGGCGGTGAGAGCCGTGTTGCCGCGCACTCAATCGGACGACTGCGTCCTGTTCGACGGCAATTGGGAGGACATCGTCCTCAAAGCGGAGGCGGCGGGCGGCGTCGCCGCGCAGGAACTCGCACTTCTACGCCACACGAACGAACCAGAACACCGATGCCGGGTTGAAGTCGAAGTGGGCCCGCCCGGAAGTCCCTTGGCAGCCTGGCTCCTGTGCACACGGCGAGCCACTCGCTCCGACGCGGGCACGGCCTTGGTCGACATTGACGCACCAGGAACGGATATCAACCCGGCGGCATCACTTCACGTGCGGGAGACGTATGCGGCCGCGTACTGCACCGTGCTGGCTGAGGAAGTCGGCGCCATAGCTGAGCGGCGCGTCCTGCCCACAACCACACCGCCGGTTGCCATACCAAGACCCCGTGCAGAACCGGATACTCACGCCCCAAGCGACCGTCTAGTCCCCACCTTTCCGGTGCACCTCCGAGGCGTTCGGTGAACCTCGATCGGGGGAGCACTAGAGTGCCGACACCGACCAAGACTGCACTCCGTAGTGGCAGTTACTGAGTTACTGATGGCAGTGCCGCCGCACGATGGCCTGCCACCCACTCGCGGCGGCCGCCCGATGCCGAGGTGAATGAAGCGAACGGACAGTGCCGTCTACCGAGGCGAACAGGCCGTTCGCTTCGCGACGCAACCCGCCTTTTCAGATACCGAGGCCGATGTACTTGGTTTCGAGGTACTCCTCAATGCCGTGGCTGCTGCCTTCGCGCCCCAAGCCGGATTCCTTGATGCCGCCGAACGGCGCCGCCGGGTTGCTGATCACTCCTCGGTTGATCCCGGTCATCCCGCTGTCCAGCGCTTCGGCGACCCGCATCGCACGGGACAGGTTCTGGCTGAACAGGTACGACGCCAGACCGAACGGAGTGTCGTTGGCGGCAGCAATCGCCTCGTCCTCGGTGTCGAACGGGTAGATCGCCGCCACGGGCCCGAAGATCTCCTCGGTGCGCAGCTCCGCTTCGTGCGGAACGCCTCGCAACACCGTCGGCGGGTAGAAGTAGCCCTTCCCCGTTGGCACTTCGCCGCCAAGCAGCAGTTCGGCGCCCTTGGCGACCGCGTCGTCGACGAGTCCGGCGACCTTGGCCCGCTGCCGGTCGTCGATCAGCGGGCCCAGCGTGCTCGCCGGGTTTAGTCCAGGCCCGGGGCGGAACGACGCCATGTGCTCGGTGAGCTTGCGGGTGAACTCCTCGACCACCCCGGACTGCACGTGGATCCTGTTCGCAGCGACGCAAGATTCGCCGCCGTTGCGGAGCTTGGCCACCACGGCACCCTCCACCGCGGTGTCGACGTCGGCGTCGTCGAAGACCAGCAGCGGAGCGTTGCCGCCGAGCTCCATCGAGCTCCGCAGGACGTGGTCGGCGGCCTGGCCGAGCAGCAGCTTGCCGACCCGGGTGGAGCCGGTGAAGGAGATCTTGCGCAGCCGGGGATCTGCCATCACCGGCTGCACGAGTCCGGCCGCGTCGGTCGTGGTGACCACGTTGACCACTCCGTCGGGCAGCCCGGCCTTGCGCAGCACCTCCACCAGCAGCAACGTCGTCAGCGGGGTCTGCTCGGCGGGTTTGATGACCACGGTGCAGCCCGCGGCGAGGGCGGCACCGATCTTGCGTGTGCCCATGGCCAGCGGGAAGTTCCAGGGCGTGACGAGCAACGTCGGGCCGACCGGTCGCTTCGTCGTGACGATCCGGTACTGGCCACCCGGCTCGACGCCGTAGCCGCCGTCGAGGTGCAGGCGGGTCGCGCTTTCGGAGAACCAGCGGAAGAAGCCCGCCCCGTAGTCCACCTCGCCGCGGGCTTCGGCCAGCGGCTTGCCCATCTCCAGGGTGATCAGCGCGGCGATCTCTTCCCGGCGCTCGATCAGCGCGTCGTAGGCGGCGCGCAGGACATCGGCGCGGGCCTGAGGTGGCGTGGCGGCCCAGTCCGCGGCGACGTCGACGGCCGCGTCCAGTGCCGCGATTCCGTCCGCTGGGCCCGCGTCAGCGACCCGGAGCAGGAGTTCCTCGCTGGCCGGATCGACCACCTCGAAGGTCGCGCCGCTGCGCGACGAGACCCACTTGCCACCGATGAACAGCTCAGTCGGCACGGCCTGCAGCAGCCGTGCCAGGTCGATGTCGACCATGCGCGCTTCTCCCAATCCTCGACACGTAAACAACGGGAAAACCGGGCGCTGACCCTTGTCCCCGATCGCGTATTCACTGTATACAGTCCGCATGGCTGCTGACCACACCCTGCGGAGAGGTTCCCCGCGCAACCCCAACGACATAGCCGACGAGCTGCGCGCAGCCATCGTCAACGGTGTCTTCCCGCCCGGACACCGGCTGGTCCACGAGGAGCTCGCGGCCCGCTTCGGGGTCAGCCGGATCCCGCTGCGGGAAGCCATCCGGACCCTGGTCGGCGAGGGCCTGGTGCAGAGCCCGCCCGGGCGCGGCACCTTCGTCACCGAACTGGACCTCGCCGAGATCGACGAGATCTACGACCTGCGAAAGCTCGTCGAGCCCAGCTTCGCCGAGCACGTGGTGCAGCGCTGCTCGCGCGCAGACGTCGACCGGCTGCGGTCGATGACCGAGCAGATGGACCGCATCGACGAGCTCGGCAGCGAAGGCTGGTCGAGGGTGAACTTCGCGTTCCACCTCGACATGTACAGGCTGGCCGGATTGCCGATGCGCTACGAAGTGATCTCCCGGCTCTACCACCAGCTGGAGCCCTACTCCCGCTTCTACGTGCACAGCACCCACGCTCTCGACCGCGTGCAGGCCGAGCACAACGCGATGGTCGCCGCGCTCGCCGACGGCGACGCCACCGCGCTCGCCGGCCAGATCCACGCCCACATCGACGGCGGCCAGCAGGGCCTGCGCAGCGCCTGGCACGACCGGGCCGAACACTCCCAATCCGTCCTGGAGCAACACCAATGACCCACGCATTCGCCCGCCCGGCAGAGCGCTTGGCGGCCATCAAGCCTTCGCCGATCAGGGCGATCTTCGACCGCGCCGCGAAGCTGGAAGCCGACGGGCACAAGATCTACCACTTCGAGATCGGCCGCCCCGACTTCGACAGCCCGGCCGTGGCCAAGCAGGCGACGATCGACGCGTTGGAGAGCGGCAAGGTGCATTACGCGCCGAACGCCGGCACCGCGGACCTGCGCGCCGCGATCTCCGAATACCTCGCGGACAAACGCCACACCCAGTACCAGCCCAACGGCGAGATCATCGTCACCGTAGGCGCCAACGAGGCGGTGTTCCTTGCGATCATGGCGTTCTGCGGGCCCGGTGATGAGGTCGTGGTGCCCGTACCGGCCTGGGCGCACTACCAGTCCTGCATCCGGTTGGCCGCTGCCACACCGGTCGAGGTGCCGCTCGACGCCGCCAACGGTTACCAGCTCGACCTGGAAGCGCTGAGCGCCGCGATCGGCGACCGTACCCGCATGGTCGTGCTGTGCACGCCGAACAACCCGACCGGAACCGTGGCCAGCAAGTCCGATGTGGACGCCATCGCTGAGATGCTGCGTCCCACCGACGCCCTGCTGCTGTCCGACGAGATCTACGCCGACCTCACCTACGATGTCGGCCACACCTCCCCCGCGTCCTACGAACAACTCCGCCCGCGCACGCTGTCGGTCGGCGGGTTCGCCAAGGCGTTCGCGATGGACGGCTGGCGGTTGGGCTGGCTGGCCGGCCCGGCCGAGCTGATCGAACCCGCCCTGCGGGTCCGGCAGTACACCACCGTCTGCTCCACCACGTTCATCCAGGACGGCGGCGCTGCGGCGCTGCGCTTGGCCCGCGACGAGGCCGAATCCATGCGCCAGTCCTTCGAGGCCCGGCGCAACGCGGCGCTGCGGGTGATCTCCGGTACCGACAAGTTGCGCGTGGCCTCCCCCGACGGCGCCTTCTACCTCTACCTCAGCTACGACCCGGAAACCGCCGAACCGGCCGAAGAACTCGCGGTGCGCCTGCTCGAAGAACACCACGTCGCCGTGGTTCCCGGGACCGCCTTCGACCCGCACGGCGGGACGCACTCGTTCCGCGTGTCCTACGCGTGCCCGCTGGAAGACCTGGCCGAAGGCCTCCGGCGCATCATCGCCGCACTGTAACGGCGGCCGACCCGGCGCAGGTCGCACCAGTTCCGCGGTCGCCGGTCCGCCACGCCCACCCCCGACCTCGAGAGAAAGCAGCCGCATGAGTACGACGACGCAACAACGCCACAAGAACGTGGTCGAAGCGGTGCTCGGGATGGACCCCGACGCCGTGGCCTACGTGCCCAGCAACAGCATCGCCGGAATCATCAACGGGCTCATCGACAACGCCGGCCCGGACACGCGTGTTTTCCCCGTGTCGCGGGAGGAAGAGGCCGTCGGCGTCATCGGCGCGCTCCCGCTGGCCGGCAAGTTCGGCGTGATCGTGATGCAGGACAACGGGTTCGGCAACGCGCTCACCGCGCTGACCACCTTCGCCACGTCCTACCACCTGCCGGTGCTCATCCTGGCCAACACCCGCGGCGGGCTCGGCGAGTACAACTCGATGATCCACTCGATCTCCGCTCCAGTGCCCGACATGCTGCGCGCCGCGAACATCCCCGTCTTCGGGCTCGACCGGCGCAACTCCCCGGAGGACTGGCAGGCGACCGTGACCGAGGCCGGCAAGCACGCCCGGATGACCTACCGCCCCGTCGTGGTCCTGATGGAATTCTTCGACTTCAACGACAAGGAGAGCCGCGCATGAAGCGCATCGAAGCCCTGCGCGTGATCACCGACCGGACCCCCGACCTCCCGGTGACCGCGACCTGCGCGGCCACCAGCCGGGAACTGGCCGCCGTGGCCGACCGGGACAACCACCTCTACCTGCTGGACGCCATGGGACTCACGGTGTCCGTGGGCACCGGCGTCGCGCTGGGAATCGCCGGTACCAAGGTGTCGCGCAGCGTGGTGATCGACGGGGACGGGTCGCTACTGATGAACCTCGGCGCGGCGGCCACCGCCGGCTACCTCGCCCCGGACAACCTCGTGATCCTGTTGCTGGACAACGGGGTCTACGCGTCGACGGCCGGTATCCCCACCCAGGCGGAGAAGCTGGACCTGGGCGCGATCGCGGAGTCGGTGCGGCTGCAGGTCCTGCGGGCCGCGGACACCACCGAACTGGGCAACGCGCTGCAGCGAGCGCTGGCCGAGCCGGGCCCGTGGTTCGTGCACGTGCGCATCGAGCCGGGCAACGAACCGGGCACACCACTGCTGCTCATCGATCCCGTCGTCCACGCCGACCGCTTCCGCCGCTGGCTGACCGACCGAATCGCGGCATGACCGAGATCGCGGTCAACACCGACATCGGGGAAGGCTTCGGCGTCTGGCAGTTCACCGACGACGAAGCACTCCTCGGGCTGGTCAACGCGGCCAACGTGGCCTGCGGTTTCCACGCCGGCGACCCCGACATCCTGCGCCGCACCTGCGAACTGGCGGTGCGGCGCGGTGTGGCCATCGGCGCCCAGGTGTCCTACCGGGACCTCGCCGGTTTCGGCCGGCGGTTCCTGGACGTGCCGCGAGCGAGCCTGGTCAACGATCTGCTGTACCAGATGGGCGCGCTGCGGGCATTCGCCGAACTCGCAGGCGGTCGAGTCGGCTACGTCAAGGCGCACGGAGCCTTGTACAACGCCTCGGCTCGTCACCGCGAGCACGCGGCCGCGATCGTGGAGGCAGTCGCCTCATTCGACCGATCGATCCCGCTGTTGTGCCAGCCCGGCACGGAGACATGGCGACTGGCGGCGGAAGCCGGGATCCGGCCGCTGGCCGAAGGCTTCATCGACCGCGGCTACACAGCCGAAGGGCTACTGGTGCCGCGCGGCCAACCTGGCGCGCTGGTGACCGATCCCGGGGAAGCCGCCACACGTGCGGTGCGGATGGCCACGGAAGGCAAGGTGACCGCAGTGACCGGGGAGGACGTCGAGCTGTCCCCGGGCACGCTGTGCCTCCACAGCGACACCGCAGGTGCCGTGGAAATCGCCGCCGCGGTCACCGCCGCGCTGCGCGCCGCAGACGTTTCACTGGTCCCGATTCGATGAGGTGAAAATGCTCCAGCGCATCCCCGCGCCGACCACGGCCCGCCTGCTGCGCGCCGGCGACCGCGGCTGGCTGGTGGAACTGCCCTCCGGCGGCGCCACCTCGATCGCCGCGGCCATCCACGATCAGCCGTGGGCGGCACAGGTCGCCGAGGTCGTCCCGGCCGCGAAGACCGTCCTGGTCACCGCGATCGACTGCGCCTGGACAGACGCGCTGGGCAGCGCTTTGGTTTCACTGCTGGAAGAGGCTCTCGATCGCCCGGGGCCCGGCCGGCGTCCCCGGACGATCGAGATCCCGGTGCACTACGACGGCCCGGACCTCACCGAGGTCGCCGATGCTCTCGGCCTCGGCGTCGCTGACGTCGCTCGCGAACACGCCGCCGCCGAACACGTCGTCGGTTTCTTCGGATTCGCACCGGGATTCGCCTACATCGACGGCTGCCCAGATGTCCTGGCGCTACCGCGCCGAACCAGCCCGCGCACCCGGATCGAGGCCGGGTACGTGGCGATCGCCGGCAACCAGACCGTCGTGTACCCGGGCGGTACGCCGGGTGGCTGGCACCTGATCGGTCACACCGAACGGCGGTTGTGGAACCCCGGCAACAACCCGCCGAACCGGCTGGAAGTCGGCGATCGAGTGGCCTTCCGGGTGGTGACGAGGTGTTGACAGCTGCCCGATCCACGCCGGCCCCGCCCAAGAACGACACCGCACGGTTGTCCGTCATCTCGCCAGGCCCCCTCACCACCGTGCAGGACCAGGGACGGACCGGTTACGCGCATCTCGGGGTGAGCCCATCCGGTGCCGCCGACCGGACCAGCTTCGCACTGGTCAACCGGTTGGTCGGCAATTCCCCCGCATCCCCCGCCCTGGAATGCACCCTCGGCGGGTTGAGCATCCGGCTCGACGCGGCCCGGGTGGTCGCGCTGACGGGCGCGCCGGTGCCCGCTCTGGTCAACGGCCGCCCGGTGGCGGATCCGACGCGCTTCCGGCTCACCGCCGGAGACGTGCTGTCGCTGGGACGCCCCAACGTCGGCCTGCGCACCTACCTCGCGATCTCCGGTGGTCTGCTGGTCGAACCCGTGCTCGGCGGTGCCGGGCACGACGTGCTGGCCGGACACGGACCGCACCCGCTTCGCGCTGGTGATGAGTTCGCCGTCGGTGCGGCCAACCCGTGCCCGCAGGTCCCCGTCGAGTTGGCGATCAGCCGACTCCCACAGGCCACCACGATCGTGCGATTCCGGTGGGGTCCGCGACACGAACTCTTCGACCGGTCCGATCGACAACGGCTCACCACCACCCGGTGGCGGGTCTCCGCGGATTCGAATCGGGTCGGGGTCCGGCTGCAGGGCGATCCCCTGCAAATCGGCAAGATCCACCTGGCCAGCGAGGGCATGGTGCGCGGCGCGATCCAGGTGCCGCCCTCAGGCGAGCCCATCGTGTTCCTGGCAGACCATCCGGTCACCGGCGGATATCCGGTGATCGGCGCGGTCGTCGAGCGCGATCTGGACCTGGTGGCGCAGGCTCCACCAGGTATCGGGTTGCGCTTCCAACCCATTTCCAGCGGAGGTCGCACCATGAAATTGGCTTCCCGGCGACGAATTACAACCAGATCTTGATCCCGCAGGCGCCGCGACGCGCGGCTGCCAGGATCGAAGCACATCGCTAGGGCACGAAAGTATCCAACCAGCCCTTCCCCGGTCGTCGAGCGGTGGCCATCTCCGCTCACGGCACCGGCACAGCTCGCCGAATCAGTTCCCGATCTGCCCGAGCATCCCCTGAAAACGCTGGAGTGATCGATGTCCACCTCCGCCGGAGTCCACACCCCACAAATCGGCAGCAGCCGACAGACCACGCGCAAAGCCGCGATCGCCGCGATGACCGGAACCGCAATCGAGTACTACGAGTTCGGGGTCTACGGATACCTCGCGGTCACCATCAGCCCACTGTTCTTCCCCAGCAACAACCCGACGGCGGCGCTGCTGTCCACCCTGGCCGTCTTCGGCAGCTCGTTCCTGGTCCGCCCGCTCGGCGGAATCCTCCTCGGACGGCTCGGTGACCGGATCGGCCGCAAGGCAGTCCTGCTGCTCACCGTCATCGGCATGGGCAGCGCCACCGCAATCACCGGCCTGCTGCCCACGCACGCCTCCGCCGGGTTGCTCGCACCGATCGCATTGCTCGTCGTCCGCCTGCTGCAAGGATTCTTCGCCGGCGGCGAGGTCACCGGCGCAGCCGCATACGTCGCCGAATCCGCACCGACCGGCCGACGTGGCTTCTTCGGCGGCTTCACCCCGATGGGCGTCGCAATGGGCGGTGCAGCAGCAGCCACCGTCGCGGGTGTGGTGTCGAGTGTGCTGACGCCAGAACAGATGTCGGCCTGGGGCTGGCGAATCCCGTTCCTGTGCTCGATCCCGCTGATCGTGCTTTCGCTGGTGCTGCGGAAGAAGATCGAAGACACCCACGCGTTCGAATCCGCCAAGGAGAACCAGGAACTTGTCAAGGCACCGCTGCGGGAAGTCCTGACCGGACACTTGCCGGCGGTGGCCAAGGTCGTCGGGCTGTCGTTCGGACAGAACGCCGGCTACTGGGTCGGCCTGGTGTTCATGAACATCTACCTCACCAAGAACCTCGGCTACAACCAGACCGCGGTCTTCTGGATCATCATGGCCGTCAACCTCAGCATGGGACTGCTGATGCCCCTCTACGGCGGCCTGTCCGACCGCAAGGGCCGAAAGTTCGTCCTCACCATCGGATTCGTCGGTTACATGGTCCTGGTGACGCCGATGATGCTGGTGATGAACCACAACAACATCTGGCTCGCGTTCCTCGCGATGGTGGTAGCCGCGATCCCCTTCCCCATCGTCCAGTCCGTCGGCTACCCCACCTACGCCGAGCAGTTCCCCACCCGCGTGCGCTACACCGGTCTGTCGCTGAGCTTCAACATCGGCACCATCCTCGGCGGCGGCCTGATGCCCTACGCCGCCACCTGGCTGATCTCGACCACCGACAACCTCCTCGCCCCCGGCTGGCTGCTCATCGGCGCGTGCGCCATCGCGCTGCTGTCCCTGCTCGCGGTCCGCGAAACCGCACGATCGGAGCTCGCCGCATGAGTGCCCCCGCCAGCCCGCGGGAGCTCCGTCGGTTGATCGCCGCCGGCAGCTGGACCGGCCCCACCGCCGGAGTCCTCGACGGCTACCAGCAGGCCAACCTCGCCGTCGTCCCACGGGAGCTGGCCTTCGACTTCCTGTTGTACTGCAACCGGAATCCCAAGCCTTGTCCGTTGATCGCGGTGACCGACCCGGGAGACCCGGTCATCCGGCTCGGCCGGACCGAAGCCGACCTGCGCGCCACGCTGCCACGCTACCGGGTGTGGCAACGTGGCGAACTCGTCGCCGAACCGACTGACATCACCGCATACTGGCGGGACGACTCCGTCGGCTTCCTCCTGGGCTGCAGCCACACCTGGGAGGGGCCGTTGCGCACCGCAGGAGCCCCGGTGCCACACGCGGCGGATTCGATGGCACCACCGGTGTACGTGACCGACCGGCCCACCCACCCGGCCGGCCGCCTGTCGGGTCCGCTCGTGGTGAGCATGCGGGCGCTCCCGAGCCATCTGGTGGCGCGCGCGGTGGAGGTGACCTCCCGTTACCCCACCGGTCACGGAGCCCCAGTGCACATCGGAGACCCAGCAGGCCTCGGCATCGCGGACCTGTCCACACCGGACTTCGGACCACCACCACGACTCGAACCCGGCACCGTCCCGATGTTCTGGGCATGCGGAGTCACCCCACAGCTGGTGCTGCCCAACTCCGGTGCCGAGTACGTGATCACCCACTACGCAGGCCACATGTTCATCTTCGACCACCACGTCGACGAAACCCCGTGAGCAGCGATCGACCGGAGGTGAGCGCCCGGTGGTCACTGTGCACACGGCCCAGGCAGGGGTGCGACGGGTCCATCGCGCGGGAAGGTCGGTCCGACGAGGGGATCGTCCGCGCTGCGGCTCCGTAGGTGCTCCCTTTTACGTGTGCGCGGTCCGCGTCAGAGCCGGATCCCGCCGTTCACGTCGAGGACCGCGCCGGTCATGAACGACGACGCGGACGACCACAGGTAGAGGACGGCGTTGGCGATCTCCTCAGGCCGCGCCAAACGCCCGACGAGTGCCCGCTCGGCGAGCTCGGCGTGGAGCGCGGGGTCGTCGCCGAGCATCGCCGTCGTGGTGCAGCCGGGAGCGACGCAGTTCACCCGGATCTGCCGGGACGCCAGTTCGCGCGCCGCGCCCTTCGTCAGGCTGATCACCGCGCCTTTGGAGGCCCCGTACACGGGACCCCCGACGTACCCACCGCCGGTGTAGGCGGCCACCGAGGCGCAGAGGACGATCGAGGCGCCGGGCGCGAGATGAGGTGCGGCGGCCTGGATCGTGTTGACCGAACCGAGCACGTTGACCAGCAGACACCGCTCGGCTTCTTCGAAGCTGACCTCAAGTAGCGGGGTCTGTAGCACAATGCCGGCTGGGACGAAGACACCCGTGACCGGGCCGTTCTCAGCAGCGGCGGCGAACCCCTTATCAAGCGACTCCCGGTCGAGGACGTCGGCCTTGTGGTAGGCCGCGCCCGGGAACGCCTCGGCCACCTCCGGGGCATGCTCGGGAAGGTCGAGCACCGTCATCGAGTCGACGCGGTCGGCAGCGAGACCGACCGCGGCCAGGCCGATGCCACGGGCGCCGCCCACGACGACGGCGTTGCCGCCGACCCGGAGTTCTTTGTTGGACGGAGCAGTCATCGGTCCTCCGATGTGGTAGGTAACGGGTGTTGGCGCCGGTGTCGCCGGTCAGCGGTCCAGGACCAGCCGCACTGGACCATCGTCCACCGAGACGATCAATCCGCACCAGCCAATTCACGATCAATACACCCCCGAATTGGGCAACAGAGTCCTTCAGGCGGGGAGCAGTCAATCGACCCGGAGTAGGACCAACCGTGGCACGCCAGGGCGTGTGCAAGGTTGACCTGTCCGGTTCAGGTAATCGGGTAGGGAGGTGGGTGGCAGGCTGGCCAGGTGGTGGACCGTTTCGATACCGGCGACTTTGCCGTTCGGGCCAGCGCCATATTCGGATGCCCTGCCGGGCCCGAGCAGATCGGTTCGCAGGTTTCCGTCCAGAACAAGGACCTTTCAGGCTGCGGGTCCTGGCACGTCCGTACCTGTCCACGATTTCCATTGAAATTGCGGAGGTTGTCCACAGGCATCGGCGTGTCGGGGTGCGACACGCCGACGGTCCGCAAGTTCCATTGAAATCGAAGGTTCGATTTCAATGGAACTTGCGGGTTCTCTCCGCCGAGGCGGACTCGATGAACATCTTCGCACCGGCGGTCACCGCCAGCACCGCCAGGGCCGGCAGCAACGGCAACCCATACAGGATTCCCCGCCCACCGCGGGGATCGCCCACCGCCTCCAGAGCCCGCCAGAGTCCATCCACACGACCCCGCCAGGACTCGACTGTGAGGGTGGGCCGGTCAAGCACAACCCGAACCAGGGAAGCCAAGAACACAAGAGTGCGGCTCCTGGATAGACCGTCACGGCTTGGACAACCCGATGATCTCCCACCCGAAACCGCGCCCTCGTCTCGCGTCCCACCTGAACAGAAACCCGCCGCAGCCCTCAGATCAACCTTGCACACGCCCTGCGTGGCACGCCGTGCAGCATATGCCGACCCGGAACGAGCCGATCACGCCCAGCCCGCTGAATGTCCAAGCAGTTCGCCGCCGTACTGCGCCAGCGAACCCATTCGCGCCGCACCCGCGGTCGACCTCGCGGGCATCTGCTTCTTCCCCCACCCTGGAGAGGTGGGATGCAGCGGGCTTGGCCCAGGTTGCCATCGACGCCAACCTGGGGCTGCCGGCGCCACCGAAGGATGGTATCCAGCGATGACGTTCGCACGCCCGATAGCCCGGCTCCTGTTCAGGAGTGGCTCACCGCGATTCGGCCGGCGCGGTGGTTTCGCCGTGGTAGCCTACGCGTTCACGTTAACCATGATCGGGACTACCCTGCCGACACCGCTGTACCCGATCTACCGAAGCGAGTTCGGTTTCTCCGAGCTGATGGTCACCGTGATCTTCGCGACGTACGCGGTCGGGGTCATCGCCGCGCTCCTGCTCTTCGGTCACCTGTCCGACCAGATCGGTCGGCGCCGTGTGCTGCTGGCAGGGCTTGCGCTGTCCGCGTTGAGCGCCGTGGTGTTCCTCGTCGCCAACGGCCTCTGGCTGCTGCTGGTGGGCCGCATACTCTCGGGCTTGTCGGCGGGAATCTTCACGGGCACGGCGACGGCGACCCTCGCCGACCTGGTGCCGCGGAGCTCGGCCGGGCGCGCGACCGTGGTCGCCACATCGGCCAACATCGGGGGCTTGGGCTGCGGCCCGCTGATGGCCGGCCTGCTCGCGCAGTTCGCCGTCGCGCCGCTGCGGCTGCCGTTCGGGGTGGATCTCGCTCTGGTCATCCCCGCGATGGTGCTCGTGTGGTTCATCCCGGAGCCGGTGCAGGCCGAAGGCCGCGTTCGCCTGTGCCTGCAACGTCTGCGGGTTCCTCCGCAGGCACGACCGGCCTTCGTGCGGGCCGGCTTGGCGGCTTTCGCCGGTTTCGCCGTGCTTGGCCTGTTCACGGCGGTGGCACCGGATTTCCTCGGTGAGGTGCTCGGCATCGACGACCACGCAATAGTCGGTCTGGTCGTATTCGCCGTGTTCGCGGCATCGACAGCCGGTCAGACCGCGCTGGTGGCGGTCTTCAGGGCAGGCCCGCTCGTCATCGGCTGCGTGGGTTTGATCGCGGGTATGGGCCTGCTCGCTCTCGGCCTCGCGCTGCCTTCGCTGGTCTTGGTGATCGCCGGGGCCGTGGTGGCCGGACTCGGCCAGGGGCTGAGCTTCCGCACCGGGCTGGCGGCGGTCAACCAGGCCGCGCCGCCGAGGCAGCGGGCCGAGGTCGCCTCCAGCTTCTTCGTCGTGGCGTACGTGGCGATCTCCGTACCGGTCGTGGCCTGCGGCCTCATCACACAACTGCGAGGTGTGCAAGTGGCCGGGCTGATCCTCGCCGCCATGGTGGCGGTGCTGGCATCGACCGTCCTGGGGCTGCTGGCCCGCAAGTCCCCAGCCGCCAGGTGAGGAACACCGCGTGGCCACGCGGGCGACCGGCAGCGGCGCCTCAAGCAGAAGGCCCTGACCGGCGGTGTAGCCGGCCAGGGCCTTCTTGGCGATCAGCCCACGTCAGCCGTCGGACTCCGACGACGGGATGTAGGCGCCCGGCACGTCGGCCGGCGCGTAGACCTTGTCCTCACCCGGGTAGGGCTGCGTCCACCCGTGCGCCTGATACCACGTGAAGTGGTTCATCTGCGCGGGGTTCGCGAAGTCGGGCTTGGCGTCGGGCCCGGACAGGCGCTGCTGCGTCAGCCATTCGTCCCACTGCGCCGCCACCTGCTGCTTTTCCGCCGGCACCGTGTCCGACGGCACGGCCGCGGCCGCGACGTTCTGCGGCGCGGGGGTGTCCGCACCACAGGCAGGCTGGGCCTTCAGGCCCGCGGTCAGCGAGGTCCGGTTGGGCAAAGCGGTGAACGGCGTGTAGTCGGGCGCCGGGGTGAACGCCCCACGCATCGGGGTGGCCGCACTGTCCTTCTGGTTCATCGGGTGGACCCCGAGGATCTGCTCGATGGTCCGGATCATCGTGATCTGCGAGTAGTAGTGCTCCGCGGCACGAACGGAGCCCCCACATCCAACGCAGAAGCGGAGGTGCGCACCCGAGGTGCGTTTCCGCTTTCGCCTCGCGGCGTGGTTAGCCGTTGACCTTGGACCGGAGGCCGTCCAGCACCAATTCGAGTCCCCGCTCGAAGTCGGCCGGTCCCCCGGGCGCCCGATCGATCGCGCCGGCGCTCGCAGCTTGCAGCGCCATCTGCTCCTCCACGGTGTGGCCGAAGACGAGGTGCAGGAGGGCGCGGGTGCCGACGTCGACGAGGTCGTCGGGCAGGCCGCCGTCCCGCAGTGCTTCCTGCAACTGGCTGGCGGGCTCGCCGGCGCCGAGGCCGAAGGTGTATGCCGTGACGACCACCTCGGCACCGTCCCGGTAGGCGAGCATCGCGTCCCGGAGCTCGGCGCAGACCTCGACCACGCGCCGGTCCCACTTCCGGGCCCGCCGAGGTCGCCGGCCCCGGGTCAGGATTTCGTCGGCGACCGCCGCCAGCAGCGTCTGCTTGTTCGGCACGTGGTGGTAGAGCGCGCTCGGTTGCAAACCGAGCTCGGCGGCCAGTCGGCGCATCGTCAGCGACTCCAGCCCGTACTCGTCGAGGACCGCGATCGCGCGGTCCACGACGTCGCCCCGGTGATAGCGCACGCGAATCCCTCCCGTTGACCGATCTACCCGCCCAGTCTAGCCTGAACAGAGTTCAGGTGAACGCTGTTCAGGTTGCTTCACCAGCCGACACCGGAGAAACAACGATGAGCGCCACCTTCCAGCACCTCGCCGATGCGATCCTCGCCGGAAACCCGGCCACGCCAGAAGACGCCCGCTCGGTGCTGCGCGCCGACGACGCCGAGCTGATGTCCGTCGTAGCCGCCGCCGGCCGGCTGCGCCGCGCGCACTTCGGCAACACGGTGAAGGTCAACTACCTGGTGAACCTCAAGTCGGGCCTGTGCCCGGAGAACTGCAACTACTGTTCGCAGGCGCTCGGCTCCAACGCCCCCATCCTCAAGTACTCGTGGCTGTCCAAGGACGAGACCCTCAAGCAGGCCGGTGCCGGGCTCAGGGGCGGCGCCAGCCGGGTGTGCCTGGTCTCCTCCGGCCGCGGACCGTCCACTCGGGACATCGACAAGGTCTCCGAAATGGTCGTGGCGCTGAAGGAGGAGTACCCAGGCGTCGAGGTCTGCGCCTGCCTGGGCCTGCTCGAGAACGGCCAGGCCGAGCGCCTCAAGGACGCCGGTGTGGACGCCTACAACCACAACATCAACACCGCCGAGAGCAACCACGCCAACATCGTCCAGACCCACACCTACGCCGACCGGGTGAACACCGTGGAGAAGGCGAAAGGTGCGGGGATCTCCCCCTGCTCTGGCCTGATCGCCGGCCTGGGTGAAACCGATGATCAGCTGGTCGAGGCGCTGTTCGCGCTCAGGGAACTGGGCTCCGACTCGATCCCGGTCAACTTCCTGATGCCGTTCGACGGCACCCCGTTCGAGAACACCTGGGAGCTCTCCCCCACTCGCTGCGTGAAGATCCTGGCGACGGCGCGCTTCGTCTGCCCGGACAAGGAGATCCGGATCGCCGGCGGCCGCGAGATGCACCTGCGTTCGCTGCAGTCGATCGCGCTGCAGGTCGCCAACTCGATCTTCCTCGGCGACTACCTCACCTCGGAGGGCCAGGACGCCAAGGCGGACCTCGAGATGATCCGGGACAACGGCTTCGTCGTCCTGGGCTCCGAAGAGGACCTCGCCCAGCAGGCCGAGCGGGCGGAGCGGGTGGAGCCGATCGATCCAGCCATCCGACGCCGCGGCGCGGGCACGGACGTCCTCCCCAACGCCTGACATGACCCCGGAAGCACTACTCGCCTTCGACCGCGAGCACCTGTGGCACCCGTACACATCGATGACCGACCCGACGCCGACCCGTCTGGTCACCGGCGCCTCGGGCAGCCGGATCACCCTCGACGGCGTCGGCGAGGTCGTCGACGGGATGGCGTCGTGGTGGTCGGCCATCCACGGCTACCGGCACCCCGTGCTCGACGAGGCGGTGCGCCGCCAGCTCGACCAGATGTCGCACGTGATGTTCGGCGGGCTCACCCATGAGCCTGCGGTCGAGCTGGCCCGGCGCCTGATCGACCTCACGCCCGCCGGTCTCGACCGCGTCTTCCTGGCCGACTCCGGGTCGGTGAGCGTCGAGGTGGCGATGAAGATGGCGCTGCAGTACCAGCGCGGTGTCGGCCGGCCGGAGCGGACCCGGTTCCTCACCGTCCGCGGCGGCTACCACGGCGACACCTTCGACTGCATGAGCGTGTGCGACCCCGACGGCGGGATGCACGCGATGTGGTCCGGCGTGCTGCCGGAGCAGGTGTTCGGCGAACGTCCACCCCGACTCGACAGCGACGTCGACAGTTGGGCTGCGGGCTTGCGGTCGCTCGCGGCAGAACACGAAGACCGGCTCGCCGGGCTGATCGTGGAACCGCTCCTGCAGGGCGCCGGCGGCATGCACCCCTACCCCGCGGACTGCCTGACGGTCTTCCGCGAGATCGCCGACGAGCACGGGCTGATACTGGTCTTCGACGAGATCGCCACCGGATTCGGCCGCACTGGCACACTTTTCGCCGCCGAGGCCGCTGGCGTGACGCCGGACGTGTTGTGCGTCGGCAAGGCGCTCACCGGCGGCTACCTGTCGCTGGCCGCCGCAGTTTGCACGGCGGAGGTCGCCCGTGGCCTGTCCGTCAGCGATTCCGGCGTTCTCATGCACGGCCCCACCTTCATGGGAAACCCGCTGGCCTGCGCGGTCGCCTCGGCCAGCCTTGACCTGCTGGCCAGCGGCGGCTGGGCGCGAGACGTGCGACGGATCAACACCGGGTTGCAGGCGCTGCACACGATCGACGCCGTCGAGGTGCGCACCCTCGGTGCAGTCGGCGTGGTCCAGCTCGACCACGCGGTAGACGTGGTCAAGGCGACCGAAGCCGCGCTGGCACAAGGCGTGTGGCTGCGTCCGTTCCGCGACCTGATCTACACCATGCCGCCCTACGTGTGCACCGACGATGACATCGCCGCCATCTGCGCCGGGATCGCGGCCGCTGCGGAGGTCGGATGAACACCTGGGCGGAGTGGTTCGCCGAACAGCGGGTCGTACGCGAGGATTCCGGCTTGCAGCGCACGCTGCGGCCGCGGGCGGCCGGCGACGACGTCATCGACCTCGCCAACAACGACTACCTGGGGTTGAGCGGCCACCCCGAGGTACGACGAGCGGCCGCCGACGCCGCCCTCACCTGGGGCGCCGGGGCGGGTGCCTCCCGGCTGGTGACCGGCACCACTACCCTGCACGCCGACCTGGAGCGCGAACTCGCCGAGTTCACCGGCCGCGAGGCGGCGCTGGTCTTCTCGACCGGATACCACGCCAACCTGTCCGCAGTGACCGTGCTCGCGGACAAGCAGTCAATGATCGTCTCCGACGCGCACGTGCACGCCTCGCTGATCGACGCCGCGCGGCTGTCTCGCGCGGCGATCGAGGTGGTCCCGCACAACGACGTTACCGCAGTCCGGGCCGCGTTGGCCGGGGCCGGCGGCAGGCGAGCGATCGTGCTGACCGAGTCGATCTTCTCCGTGCTCGGCGACGCCGCCCCGCTCGCGGACTTGGCCTCGGCCTGCGCCGACCACGACGCGCTCCTCATCGTCGACGAGGCGCACGGGCTCGGCGTAGTCGGCGACGGCGGCCGAGGACTGGTGCACGCCCACGGCATGGCCGACCACCCGAACGTGGTGATGACCGCGACGCTGTCGAAATCGCTCGGCGCGATGGGTGGTGCGGTGCTCGGCTCCGCTGCGCTGATCGACCACCTCACCAACCGGGCCCGCCCGTTCATCTTCGACACCGGGCTGGCACCGGCTCCCACCGCTGGCGCGCTGACCTCCCTCCGCCGGCTGCGCCGGCAACCGGATTTCCCGTCGCTGATCCACGAGCGTGGTGGTGAGCTGGCCGACCGACTCGGCGTGCAGCGGTCGGCGGGCGCTGTGCTCTCGGTGCCGATGCGGTCCCCGCAGGTCGCCGTCGCCGCGCAGGCCGCAGCCCTCTCGGCCGGGGTCCGGGTGGGGTGCTTCCGGCCGCCGTCGGTGCCGGACGGGATCTCCCGGCTGCGGATCACCACCCACGTCGGCCTCGACGACAAGCGCTGGGCACACGCGGTGGACGTGCTGACCCGCGTCATCGACGACCACGGACGGCAACCATGATCATCATCGTCACGGGCACCGACACCGGTGTCGGCAAGACTGTGGCCACCGCGGCGCTCGCGGCCCGCTCCGGACCGGGAACGATCGTCGTGAAGCCCGTGCAAACCGGCATCGGCACCGAAGAACCCGACATCTCCGTCGTGGCACGCCTGACCGGCTGCGAGGTCGCCGAGTTCACCCGGCTCGAAGACCCGCTCGCGCCGGACACGGCCGCCCGACTGCGCGGCATCGAGATCCCACCGATCAGCGAACACACCGCCCGCGTTCGCGAACTCGCCCGGACCCACGACCCCGTGATCGTCGAGGGCGCCGGCGGCATCCTGGTCCGCCTCGACGCCGACGGAGGCACCCTGCCTGACCTCGCCGTCGAACTCGCCCGGGATCACCCGGTGCAGGTGTACGTCGTGACCCGCGTCGGACTCGGAACCCTCAACCACACCGAGCTCACCGTGAACACCCTGCGTTCACGAGGCCTGGAACCGGCGGGACTGGTGCTCGGCGCGGTGCCGAAAGCGCTCGGCCTGGCCGAGGAGTGCAACCTCGCCGAGCTACCCCGCGTCACCGGAGTGCCGATCGTGGCCGCCCTCCCGGACGGCGTCGGCGGTCTCGATCCGGAGCACTTCCAGACGCAGGTCGACTCCTTCTTCGTGCGCCACAACACGCCCAAACCAGCCAAGTGCAGCCAGCGATGCTGTGCCCGCGAGATCGACGGAAACACCAACGCACGAAGCTGCTCCGTGGTCAGAACATGATGTTCAGCAACCAGTTCCAGCACCAGACGATCCCGAGGCGTCAGCTTTGCCCACGGCGCCCCGTCTGGCTCTCCGGCCGCCGCTTTGCGGGTGCGCACCCGCACAGTAGACGTGAAATGAGGCTGATTGTGACCAACCAGTCGGAGTCTGGTGCGGCGGTCCTTGTCCCCCGCCCTGACCTGCGGATCGTACTCACGGCTGGCGGCTTCTCGCACCTGACTGCACTCTAGCTCGTCGTTGTCGGCGACAGCCCTGGTGTCCACGAGAAGCAGACCCGCGACCCGTTGCGGCGCCGCCGCGGCGAAGGTCGCCACCTGGCCGTGAGTGATTTTGGGCGCCATAGCACCGAAAAACGCTCACGGTCCTCGGTCCTGCACCACGCACACCCAACCATCCGATATGGACACCGCACGACCAGCTGCCCAAGACGTCGCGACCGCTTCCGCCGGCGGCTCGGGCGGCGCGGAGCCCGGAAACAATCATCTAGATGATCCCCAGGTGTTGCGATCGAACGCGCGGCACGACTGTGCCGTCAGGTTGGCACGGTCGCCCTACCACCAGACCTCTCCCAGGCGCCCGCAGCGATGCGGCCAGCCACCGGTCTGATCCGACCTGCAATGCGAGCAGGCTAGCGCATGCGATGGCTTGGGCGATCAGCATCCCGCTAGTTTGACCCCGCCCAGTCATTTGAGGCGGCGGCGCCACATCCGACGCGTGGGCATCTTTGACAGTGTTGCAATGACCGAGGCAAAGCAAATCAGCGAGACATACAAGATGCCGACCAAGCCAGCGCCCTGCGCTACCAATGAAATCCCCTGGAAACGCCGCTGACCCCCAGAAGCTTCGGCACACCCCCGGCCAATCTCTGTTGATCGGTGTGGGCCGGGCGATCGATGTCGGCAGGTTGGTGTTCACTGTTCGGCCGATGGCTGGCAACATCTCACTCCGGACGTGCGCGCGTGATGCCGTCGGGGGTTCGCGGCGTTCCGGCTCTTGACGACCATTCCGTGACGAGGGAGATCATGACCAACCGAGAGGGCACGTGGATCCGGCGGTTCCACCCGCGGCCGACCGCCGGGAACCGACTGGTGTGCTTCCCGCACGCGGGCGGGTCGGCGACCTACTTCTACCCGCTCTCGGCGGCGATGCCGCCTTCGGTCGAAGTGCTCGCCATCCAGTACCCCGGCCGGCAGGACCGCCACCAGGACCCGTTGGTCGATGACCTTGCCGTGTTGGCCGACACCGTCACGACGGTGCTGCTGGACTGCGCTGATCGGCCGCTGACCTTCTTCGGGCACAGTATGGGCGCGACCCTCGCGTTCGAGGTGGCGCGGCGGTTGGAGCGGATCGGCGTGGTTCCGGCAGGGCTGTTCGCCTCGGGCAGGCGCGCGCCCACCTGCCACCGCGAGGAAGCGATGCACCGCAGCAGCGACCAGGAGCTGCTCCGCGAAGTCGTGGAGCTCGGCGGCACCGAACCGCAGCTGATCGACGACGAGGTGGCACGCATGATCCTTCCCGCCCTCCGCAACGACTACCGGGCCGTGGAGACCTACCGGTACGAACCGGGCTCCGACTTGACCTGCCCGGTGATCGCGTTCATCGGGGATGCGGACCCGAAGGTGACCTCCTCGGAAGCCCAGGCGTGGGCCGGGCACACGACCGGCGAGTTCTTCCTCCGGATCTTCCCCGGCGGGCACTTCTACCTCAAAGAGCACAAGTCCGTCATCGTCAAAGCCATTTCCGACCACATCCTCACGGCGGGCGCGCAGCGCTGACCCGCCATGATGGACGCCTTGCCCGCCGCCTGCACTGGCACCACGGCGGCGGGCAACTCCGCGCGGCCACGAGCACCCGCAGGTCCTCTTAGCCGTCCCCGCCTCCCGACCGCACCAGTACGCTGTGGTCCTCCAGCCGGTGCGCGCGCAGCCAGTCCTCGTCGACCGTCACGCCGAGACCGGCGCCGTCCGGGATGGCGACCGTGCCGTTCTCGGGCTTGATCGGCGTGGCGAGCACACCTTCGCGCAGTGGGTTGACCCCGCGGTCGAACTCGAAGATCAGCGGCTGGCCGCCGGCCATGCCGAACGGGGCCCGCGGGACCGCCGACAGTAGTTGCAGGGTGGCGGCCTGGGCAACACCCGTGCCCCAGCAGTGCGGGGACAGGTGCAGGTTCCATGTGGCCGCGAGTTGGCGGATCGCCTGGGCTTCGGTGAAACCGCCGCACTTGGCGATGTCCGGCTGCACGATGTCGAACCGCTGCTCGGCGATGGGGTCGCGGAAGCCGTACCTCGTGTACAGCGCCTCGCCCCCGGACAGCGGCACGCCCAGGTCGTGCAGTGATCGCCATCCCACCGCGTCTTCCGGCGGCAGCGGCTCCTCCACCCAGTACGGGTCGAGGTCGCGGATGCGCTCGAGCGAGCGGCGGAGGGTGGCCCTGGTGTTGTTGGCGTTGTAGTCGACGATAACCAGCCCGTCCTCGCCCATGAGCTCGCGGGTGATCGCGGTGCGCGACCGGTCCTCTTCCGGGGAGATGCCGATCTTGATCTTCGCCGCGGTGAAGCCCTCGTCTGTGTGGGCGGCCATCCGGTCGCGGAACTCGCCGAGATCGCGGGTTGCCGTGACGTACCCCGACGAGGCGTAGGCGTCGACCCGGTTCCGGATGCGGCCGCCGAGCAGGCTTCCGACGGGAACGTCGAACATGCGGGCCTGGGCGTCCCAGAGCGCGACGTCGATCCCGCTTGCGGCCGCGATGTGCAGGCCCCCTCCGGAAAAGTGGTATCCGACCGAGAGCCGGTCGAGGATGCGGTCCTCGCGGATGTCGGCAGGTCGTCCGGCCAGTTGCCGCGCCTGTTCGGCGAGGAACGGCGCGTTCTGGCGCGGCGGCCCGAACGATTCGCCCCAGCCGACCACCCCCTCCGAGGTGGTGATCTTCACGATGGTCGCCACCCGCGCGGAGTTGATGACCTTCGAGGCGCCATAGCCCCCGTCCGGGAGCACGAACTCCAGGGGGAAGGTTTCGATCTCGGTGACGACGGGACGGGAGGGCATGGCGATCTTTCTTTCTCTGCGATGGTTTTCGGACGCCGCAAGCGGCTTCCGGGGTCCTTGCGCGCGTGCCGGTCAGGCGACGGGCGCCTCCGGCCGGACGTCCTGGCGCTGGCGGACCCCTGCCCAGATCACCAGAGCGCCGACCACGCCGAAACCTCCGGCGAGGACGAAGGCACCTGTGTAGGTACTGGTGGCGACGATGGCACCTGTGATGGACGGAGCGACGATGCCGGAGACGTTGCTCAGTCCGTGCATCAATCCGCCGGCACTGCCGACGTACTCCTTCGGAGCGGCGTCGTTGATGAGCGTCCAGTAGGCGGGGGCCGCGAGCATGAGGAACCCGACGGCCACGGTCATGAGGGTGACGGCGCTGGTGGCACTGGCGACCATGCCGGTGAGTCCCACGCACACGGAGCAGATCAGCAGGCAGGTCACGAGCACGACCTTGCGGGAGAAGAACTGCTTTCCGGTGCGCCTGAAGATGTAGTCGATCAAGTAGCCCCCGCCCATGTAGCCGAATGTTCCGGCGATCCACGGCAAGGCACTCACAACGGACATCCCGGCGAGGCTCACGCCCTGCGCGTCGACGAGAAAGCTCGGGAACCAGGTGAGGAAGAAGAAGAGGATGTAGTTGTAGCAGAACAGGGAAAGCGCGGTGGCCAGAATGGCGGGCTGGAGGATGGCTTTCCACATGGATGGCGCATCCCGATCGACCGCCTCGTCCTCGGCCTGCTCGACCTGGGTACCGGCCTCGATCTCAGCCAGCTCGGCGGGCGTGACGCGGGAGTTCTGGCGGGCGGTGTCCGTGGCGACGAAGTACCAGATCAGCGCCCATGTCAGCCCGATCAGCGCGATGACCACGAAGGCGACCCGCCAGCCGAAGTGGACCGCCAGAACACCGACGACGGGACCGGACAGCGCGCCTCCCAGCGGACCTCCGGCCTGGTTGATCCCGACCGAGCGTGCGCGTTCCTTGAGCGGGAACCAGTTGTTGACCACCTTGTTCGCAGTCGTGGAGATCGGGCCTTCGCCCACGCCGAACAGCACCCGCAGGACCAGCAGGCTCCAGAAGTTGAAGGCACCGGCCACGAGTCCGCACATCGTGGACCAAAGGATCATCGACCAGGCCATGACCTTCTTGGGGCCGATCTTGTCGGCCAGCACTCCACCCAAGAAGTTGAACAGCGCGTAACCGAGGAAGAAGCTGCTGAAGATGATCCCCTTCTCCGACGGGGTCAGGTGGAAGTCGTTGGCGATGAACGGCATCGCGACGGCGAGCGCCGAGCGATCCAGGTAGTTGATCACCATCGCCGTGGCGAGCAGGACCAGGATCGTCGTGCGGTACTTCTTGATCCTGGACTTCGGCGGCGTCATCGTCGTCGTTGACGCAGTCATCAGCACGTCCTTCTGTCGAAGTGGAAATTCCCGGCAGCCATGGCGCCTTCTCGCGCCATCCAGGCCATCTAGTCCCATTAAATGGGACTTTGGATCATTGAGCAAGACGGGTTAGACGGGGACTGTAAGGCACCGCGACGGCCTTGACAACACTCGCCAGCTCGACCTGGAGACGAACCTGTCTCAGATCAACGACAACGAGAGGCTAGCCTCAGGGTCGCGCCGACCAACGGCGGAACCCGTCGATCCAGCCATCTCAATGTTGCATTCATCGGGAATGCTTTCCATTAATCAGGACATACGTGTTAACGTGCCAATCATGTCGAACGCACCCTCCCGATGGCTGGCACCGGCCGTCACGACGGGACATGGACAGCTCGAGGGCCGGGTCGGCCTGGTGACCGGGGCCGGACGCAACATCGGTGCTGCAATCGCTCGCCGACTGGCGGCGGAGGGCATGGCCGTGGCCGTGGGCGACATCGACATCCGCTCTGCCGAGCAGGTGGTCCGCGCGATCCGGGACGCCGGTGGAACCGCGGTCGCCGCGGTGGGCGACCTGGCCGACGTCGATGCCGTGGACCAGCTCTTCGACGAGATCGAACGAGAGCTCGGCCCCGTCGACGCCCTGGTGAACAACGCCTACGCCCGGGTAGGTGCCACCTGCTTCGCCCCGTTCCTGAAGGTCGCGGTCGAGGACTGGCAGGCGTTCGTGGCGGCCAACACGACGATGTTCTTCGCTCCCGCGCAGCGGATGGCGCGCCGGTTGGCATCGCTAGGGGCGCCGGGCAGCATCGTCAACATCAGCTCCCACGGCGCGGCACGCGCGCACCGCGAGCACATCCCGTACGACTCGGTGAAGGGCGCCATGGAGTCCTTCACCCGGGCGGTGGCCGTCGACCTCGCTCCTTGGGGCATCCGTTGCAACTGCGTCCGGCCGGGCGCGGTCGCCGTCGAGGACGAGAAACTCGACTGGGGCGAGGAGGGCGATCTTCGCTCCGCCCAGATCCCGCTCGGACGCCCGGCGAGCCCGTCCGACGTCGCGGCCTCGGTGCTCTATCTGACTTCTGCCGAATCGTCCTATGTGACCGGTCAGATCTTCAACGTGGACGGCGGCATGGCCGTCCAGGCCCGTGCACCGCAGGTCGAGCCGCAACCGCCGGCCACCCCCGGCACCCTCACCGACGTCCCCTCCCGTCTCCGCGGCTGAGCAAGGAAGAGGCAACTCGTGACCGAAGAAGAGATCCGCCTGGACGCCGGCGTGTTCGACCAGCTGAGACTGGCCAGCACCGCGACCCTGGCCACCCAGCTGTACAGGCGCGGCATCCGCCAACCGTTCCTGGTGGGGTTGTCGTCGGTGGGCGACAAGTTCGAACCGTTCGCCGGCGAGGCGTTCACCATGCGCTTCATCCCCGCCCGCGAAGACGTCGACCCGATCGGCGACCCGTACCGCACTGGCAACGTTCTGCAGTGGGAGGCGGTGGAGACGATCGGCGAGAACCAGGTGCTCGTGGTCGACAGCCGCAACGACACCACAGCCGCCTCCGCCGGAGACATGCTGATCACGCGGGCCATGAAGCGCGGCGCTGCCGGGTTCATCACCGACGGCGCATTCCGCGACGGTCGTGCGATCGCCGAGCTCGGCTTTCCCGTGTATTCGCGGGCGATCACCGCGACCACCCGGCCGGCCTCGTTCCACGTGGCCGACCTCAACACACCGATCGGCTGTGCCGGAGTCGCGGTCTACCCCGGAGACGTGATCGTCGGCGACCTCGACGGCGTCGTCGTAGTCCCCCGCGCCCTGGCCGCCGAGATCGCCGAGCCCGCGGCCGAGCAGGAAGAGCTGGAGCAATGGCTGCACGCCAAGGTGCGCGCGGGCGCTTCCCTGTGGGGCACCTACCCGCCCGACGACGCCGTCCGGGCCGAATTCCGGGCCTGGAAAGCAAATCAGCACGCGACCACGAATGGAGCACCGCGGTGACCCGCTTCGCCGATCTCGACCCCGCAGCGCAACGCACCCTCATGGAAGAGCGGATTCGCGTCTACTTCGACGGCTGCAACGAAGCCGACGTGGACAAGATGGCCGCGCAGTTCACCGAGAACGCCGTGCACTACTTCCCGCCCGGGCTCGAGGGACCATGGGTGGGCAACCACACCATCGGCGAGAACTGGCGCCGCCTGGTGCTCACCGTCGGCTCCGCGTGGTCGATCGAGCGGATGATCCTCGAACCGGATTCGCTGCAGGGCGTCATCGAGTGGACCCACTGGAAGACCAGGATGAACGGCTACCTGCGCGGCGACGAGTGGTACAAGTTCGACCCGGAAACCGGGCTCATCACCGAGATCCGCGCGTTCTACGCGGCCTCCTCGGACGGTCGGGACGAGGTCACCATTGAGGGCTTCGACTACGCCGCCGAGGGCTACTGCCTCGCACCGCCGGTCGCCCGCCCGCACCCCGACGCCCAATACGCGACCTCGTGACAAAGGGATCCTCCGTGAACACCATCGACAGCATCGACCCGAGCACCGGGCACGTCGTGGAAGCCGTCGCCGAAGCGACCGCGCCCGGGCAGGTCGCCGAGATCGTCGCGGCCGCCGCGGCAGCAGCTGCACCGTTCGAAGCACTGGGGCGCGGATTCCGCGCCGGACTGCTGCGCGCCATCGGCGACGAGCTCGAACGACTTCGCGCCGAGATCGTCGCGCTCGGCATGCGCGAAACAGCACTCCCCGAGCCCCGGCTCAATGCCGAGCTCACCCGCACCGTCTACCAGGCCAACCTGTTCGCCGACGTCCTCGACGAAGGCAGCTACCTCGAGGCGACCATCGACCACGCCGGGGAGACCCCGATGGGCCCCGGCCCGGACCTGCGCCGGATGCTGACGCCGATCGGACCCGTGGCGGTGTTCGGCGCGAGCAACTTCCCGCTGGCGTTCTCAGTTCCCGGTGGCGACACCGTGTCGGCACTGGCCGGGGGCTGCCCGGTGGTCGTCAAAGCGCACAGCTCACACCCGGGGCTCTCGCTGCTCACCTTCCGGGCGATGGCGGCAGCCGCCGACCGGCTGAACGCCCCCACCGGCCTGCTGGGCATCGTGTTCGGCACCGAACCGGGCGCGGCGCTGGTCGCGCACCCCGGCATCAAGGCCGTCGGTTTCACCGGCTCCCTGGCGGGCGGCAAAGCGCTTATGGGGATCATCAATAACCGGGAAGAGCCGATCCCGTTCTACGGCGAATTGGCCGGTCTCAATCCGATCGTCGTCACCGAAGGCGCGGCGGCAGCCCGCGGCGAAACCATCGCCGCGGGGTTGGTGAACTCCGTCATCGGTTCCGGCGGGCAGCTCTGTACCAAGCCCGGCCTGGTCTTCGTCCCGCGCGGTCCCGCCGGAGACGCGCTCGTCGCCGAGGCCGCGCGGCTGGTTTCAGCCGCACCGGCCGCGACACTGCTCAACGCGCGGATCAGCGAGTCCTACCGGAGCACCAACGCCGCGCTGGACGCCTACCCCGACATCGAGGTCCTCGCCGAAGGCGGCCGGTCAACCGCGGCTGGTTTCACCGTCACGCCAAGGCTGTTGCAGGTCGACGCATCAAGGCTGCACGACCAGGAGTTGGCCGAGTGCTTCGGCCCGACCACGCTGATCGCCCGCTACGGCGCGGATCAGCCCGAAACCGCGCTCAGCGGACTACCGGCCTCGCTGACCGGCACGGTGCACGCGGAACCATCCGAGACCGACCGGATCCGGCATCTGTCCACATTGCTCAAAGAGAAGGCCGGGCGGCTGCTGTACAACGGTTTTCCCACCGGCGTCCTGGTGTCCTGGGCACAGCACCACGGCGGACCGTGGCCGTCGACGAACACCCTGCACACCTCGGTGGGCACCACCGCGATCCGGCGGTGGCTGCGTCCGGTGACCTGGCAGGACGCGCCCACCGAAGTGCTCCCGGAAGAACTGCGGGAGGACTACCCGCTGATCCCGCGGCGCATCGACGGCCGACTGGTCCTGCCGAGGTGATCAGGTTGGAGAGCTCGGCGCTGCGCGTGGCCGTGGCCACCCGCGGCGCCGAGCTGCAGTCGCTGCGCTCGCTCGCCGACGGGCACGAACACCTCTGGCAGGCCGGTCCGGAATGGCCCCGGCATGCGCCCTGGCTGTTCCCCGCGATCTGCCGCGTCCCGGAGGACCGGATCGAGGTCGCCGGGCGGAGCTGGCCCATGCCGGGCCACGGTTTCGCCCGGGATCTCGACTTCCGCGTCGACGAACTCGATGCACGTTCCGCCGTGCTGTCGTTGCACGACAGCCCCCGCACCCACCGGCACTACCCCTGCCGGTTCTCGCTGAGCATCCGGTACGAGCTCGTCGGCACCGCCGTGCTGGTCCACCTCACGGCCGCCAACCGGGACCGTCGGTCGATGCCGTTCAGCCTCGGCTTCCACCCGGCCTTCGCGTGGCCGCTTGACACCGCACCAGGGCCGCACGCGATCGCATTCGAGCGGCCGGAAGTGGCACCGACCCGGCGCGTCACCGACAACCTGCTCCGCGAGGAGCTCTTCGAGCCCGCCGCCCCGAACGGGTCGCTCGCACTAGACCGCGCGCACTTCGCCGACGGGGCGGTCATTCTCGAGCAGGCAGCAAGTCGCGGCATCCGCTACGAATCCCCATCGGGGCGGGCGGTGGAGATGGACTGGACGGGTTTCGACGCGCTGGCCATCTGGTCCCCGCCCGACGGCGACCTGCTCTGCGTCGAGCCGTGGCGGGGACTGCCCGCCAGAATCGGTGCCAGCAGCGACTTCGCGAGCCGCCCCGACCTGACCACCCTCGCGCCCGGAGAAGCAGCCGAATTCACCGTGCGCATCCGGCTCCACCCCGCACGCTGAACGACATCGGAGGAATCCCGTGCGTCTTGGCACGTTCCACGTAGGTGGAGGAGAATCCCTGCTCTACCAAGCCGAACCCGGCGCCCCGTGGTGCACCGCGAGTCCGGGCCTGGCGGAGCTCACCGGTGGTGCACCGATGACCTGCGGTGCACCGGTCGACGACCTGGAACCCGCACCGCGCCTGCCGTTCCGGCCGCGGACGATCTTCGGCATCGGGCTGAACTACCACGACACCGTCGCGGAAATGGGCTGGCAGACGCCCGAAGTCCCGTACCTCTTCCCGAAACTCTCCTCCAGCGCGATCGGCGACGGCGAGGCCGTGGTCGTGGACACCACGCTGTCCACCAGGGTGGACTGGGAAACCGAACTCGCCGTGATCATCGGCCGCCGAGCCCGGCATGTACCCGCCGAGAAAGCGCTCGACGTCGTCTTCGGCTACACGGTCGCAAACGACATCTCGGCCCGCGACCTGCAGGCCGAGGACGGGCAGTGGGTCCGGGGCAAGGGCCTGGACACGTTCTGCCCGCTCGGTCCCGTGGTCGTTACCGCCGACGAGGTCCCCGACCCGCAGGCGCTCGGCGTGCGGACCTGGGTCAACGGCGAGCAGGTGCAGGACGGCAGCACCGCCGACATGATCTTCGACGTGCGCGCTCTCATCGCCTACCTGAGCTCGTTCTTCACCCTGGAGCCCGGCGACGTCATCCTGACCGGAACACCCGCCGGCTGCGGCGACTTCCGGACCCCTCGGCTCGCCTTGCGCCCCGGCGACCGGCTCGAGTCCGAAGTGGAGGGAATCGGCCGGCTCGTGAACCCGGTCGTGGCGCCGGACCGGACGAATCAGGTCGTGGGAGCGACGTAGCCGAGAGCGGTGGAGAGCTCGGCGCAGCACTTCGCGACGAACGGTCCGTACTCGGCCAGCATCGGTTCGATGCGCTCGGCCACCCCCGCGACGCTGATGCTCGCCACCGGCAGCCCGGTGTGGTCGTACACCGCCGCGCCGCAGCAACAGCTCGAGGCATCGAAGTCGCGCCGATCCTCCGACCAACCCCGCTCCCGCGTGCGAACCACCTCGGTGTGCAGCGCGGACACTGTCGCCGCCGAGACCGGTGACTCCGGCGAGCGGACCAGTTCGACCAGCAGCTCCTCGAGCTTGGGATCGGGAAGCGCGGCGAGGTACGCACGGCCGAGAGAGGTGTTGTGCATCGGGCGCGCGGCCCCAAGCTCGGCTGTCACCGCGGCTGGTCGCGGGCCTCGCTCCCGGTGGATGAACACCATCGTCATGCCGTTGGGCACGGCCAGGCTGACGGTCTCCTGCGTCGACTCCACCAGTTCGCGCAGCGTCGGCGCGGCGGCATCGAGCAGGCTGGTGGAGTCGACCGCGGCGTTGGCCAACCGCACCGCGGCCGGGCCGAGCCGCCAATGCCCGGTGGCGGGCACCTGGCTGAGCCAGCCCAGGGTGCGGAGGCGATCCACCAGGCGGTAGGCGGTGCTGCGGGTCAGGCCGAGCGCTTCGGCCAGCTCGGCCGTGCTGGAGTTCCGCGCCTGCGCGAGGTGGTCGAGGATCGCCAGCCCGCGATCCAACGCACCGGGACCGGGTTCCCGCGCCTTGGCCGGCGCGCCCGGAGATCCGCCCTCGAACTCGCCCATCTTGCCTCCAAAGTCTCGTTCCCAATTAATGAGACTACCCCAGGAACTAGCGCCGACACCACGAGGGCAGGTACCCGAAGAGCCGCGCCCATCGAGATCGAATACCGACGAGTGGGACGCCCGAAGCATCGTCCCGCTGCGGACACGCACGGCGCTCCATCGACCGGGCTTGGAACCCAACAGCATGCTTCCGCACGACCGAAACCTGCCCCCAATAGCCAGACAAAGGGAAGCAGTCTCATTCCCACGACGTCACGTTGTCCATGCATTCCAACACCCACCTCGGCATCAGCCTCGCCGCGATGACGCACACCGCCGCTGCGGTTCCAGAGCCGCTGCACGCCTGCGACACGCACCGCCCGTGGCATACCGAGGGACGTGATCATCGAACCGCACCGCTTCACCGACGGAGCCGTGGTCGTCTCCGACGCACCCGGGCTCGGCGTCGAACTGGATCGCACGGCGCTGAAGGAGTTTCACCAGCGCTGGTTGAACAGCGATGTCCGAACCCGCGACGACGTGGCCGCCATGCGCGCCGCCGACCCGTCCTGGGTCGCACCTGCCAGCCCCCGCTGGTGACCTCTTCTGCCGGTGACCGCGATGACGCAACACCGCGTTCCCCGCACCTTCCCGGGGAGGGTGCGCGAGGTCGCCGCAGCCGCTCGTGGAATCCCGGCCCAGTTTCCAAGTCAACGCCGACGAAAGTAGCCGCCTCCATGAAAACCACCACCACCGACCACAGAGCCCTCGGAACAACTTCGGCGCTGGACAGCGCCGTCGCGAAGATCTTCCGCCGCATCGTGCCAATCTTCGCGATCATGATGCTGTGCAACCAGCTCAACCGATCCAACATCGGCTACGCGCAGGAGCACCTCGAAGCACGCCCTGACGAGCACTCTCGACGCCGAACAAGCAGCCGTGGTCGCCGAGTACGGCACAGCCCGGCCACCCGATGAGAACGCCGGGTGCGGTGGCTGCCCCGACCAGCTGCCACACCCGGCGCCCCGCCACGTCACGGGCGTGACCACGGCCGCGCAGAGCACCGGGCGCGGACCGGTCGACGTTTGGAGTCCTGCGCGTCCGGAAAAACCTTCGAGCATGGACCAGCCTGGGCGGGACCACGCCACGCAGCGTATCCGCGTGGCGCCGGAAAGGATCACCGCCTGCCTCTTCGACCTCGACGGCGTGCTGACCAGCACCGCCGCGCAGCATATGGCGGCCTGGCAGCAGACCTTCGACGCGTTCCTGCGGGAGCGGGAGGGCGAGCGCTTCTCGCCGTTCACAGAACGTGAGTACCTGGAGCACGTGGACGGGCGGCCGCGGGCGGACGGCGTGCGCCAGTTCCTCGCTTCCCGAGGCATCTCGCTGCCCGAAGGGCGTCACGACGACCCCCCGACTTCGGAAACGATCCACGGCCTGGGCAACCGGAAGAACGAGACCCTGCAAGCGATCATCCGAGAACGCGGGGTGACTCCGTATCCGGGGTCGGTGCGCTATCTGGAGGCGGCGCGGGACGCCGGCCTCGCCATCGGGGTGGTCACTTCCTCGGAGAACGGCGCGTCGGTGCTGGAGGCGGCGGGCCTGAGCCGCTTCGTGCAAGCCCGGATCGACGGCCTGGTGATCACCGAGCAAAAGCTGCGCGGCAAGCCGGAGCCGGACTCCTTCCTGGCCGGGGCTCGCTCGCTCGGCGTCGCGCCGGCCGCGGCGGCGGTCTTCGAGGACGCGCTGGCGGGTGTGCAGGCCGGCCGGGCCGGCGGGTTCGGGTGGGTGGTCGGCGTGGATCGCACCCACCACGCGGACGAGTTGCGGGCGCATGGCGCCGACGTCGTGGTGTCAGACCTGGCCGGCCTCCTGATCGTGGATCGTTGAAGCACGAGGTGGTGGACGACGTGACGACTCCTCGGCTACCGGGTTACGAGGTGGCCCCGTGGGAGCTGCGGTGGCGGTGGCTGGACCTGGACGCCCTGCGCCGCACCGAATCCACCTTCGCCCTGTCCAACGGCCACATCGGTTTCCGCGGCTCGTTCGAGGAAGGCGAGCCGCGCGGCCTGCCCGGTACGTACCTCAACGGCTTCTACGAGCGACGACCGCTGCCGTACGCCGAAGCCGGGTACGGCTACCCGGAGGACGGGCAGACCGTGGTCAACGTGACGGACGGCAAGATCATCCGGTTGCTGGTCGAGGACGAACCGGTGGACATGCGCTACGGCTCGGCCCCGCACCACGAGCGCGTGCTCGACTTCCGGTCGGGGACGCTGCGCCGCAACACCGAGTGGGTCTCGCCCACCGGCCGGCACGTGCGCATCACCTCGGAGCGCCTGGTCTCGTTCACCCAGCGCGCCATCGCCGCGATCCACTACGAGGTTGAGCCGTTGGACGGGCCTGCGCCGCTGGTGGTGCAGTCCGAACTGCTGGCCAACGAACCGATCGAACGGGACGTCGACGATCCTCGGGTGGCCGCCGTCCTGGAGGGCACGCTGATCTCGGACTTCGCCGTGGGCGAGGGCAGCTTCGCCGTGCTGGGCCACCACACCCGCCGGTCCGGCCTGCGCATGGCCGCGGCGATGGACCACGAGGTGGACGCACCCGGTCCGATGTGGACGGAGGACCGGATCGAGAGCGACCTGGCCCGGCTGACCGCGGCCGCCGAGGTGCCGCAGGGGCAGAAACTCGCGCTGACCAAGTACGTCGCGTACGGCTGGTCCAGCCAGCGGTCCCCGCAGGCCCTGCGAGCCCAGGTGGAGGCGGCGCTGGCCGGCGCCCGGCAGAGCGGCTGGCAGGGTCTGCTCGACGAGCAACGCGCCTACCTGGACGACTTCTGGGAAGCCGCGGACGTGGAGATCGACGGCGACGCGGAGCTGCAGCAGGCGGTCCGGTTCGCGCTGTTCCACGTGTTGCAGGCCGGTGCCCGCGGGGAGACCAGGGCGATCCCGGCGAAGGGGCTCACCGGACCCGGCTACGACGGGCACGCGTTCTGGGACACCGAGTCGTTCGTGCTGCCGCTGCTGACCTACACCGTCCCGGAGGCCGCCTGCAACGCACTGCAATGGCGTCACTCCACATTGGACAAGGCGCGGACCCGAGCTGCTCAGCTCGGCCAGGCCGGCGCCGCGTTCCCGTGGCGCTCGATCAACGGCGACGAGTGCTCCGGCTACTGGCCGGCCGGTACGGCGGCGTTCCACATCAACGCGGACGTCGCCGACGCCACGGCCCGCTACCTCGCGGCCACCGGGGACGAGGACTTCGAGGCCTCCGCCGGGCTGGAACTGCTGGTGGAGACGGCACGGCTGTGGACGTCCTTGGGACATCACGACGCGCACGGCCGGTTCCGCATCGACGGGGTCACCGGTCCCGACGAGTACACGGCCGTCGTCGACAACAACGTCTACACCAATCTGATGGCGCAGCGGAACCTGCACGAGGCGGCCGCCCACTGCGAGCTGCACCCGGAACTGGCCAGCAGGCTGGGCGTGGACGAGGAGGAGACGGCCCGCTGGCGGGACGCCGCCGACCGGGTGGTCGTGCCTTACGACGACGCGCTCGAGGTGCACTCGCAGTCCGAGGGGTTCACCAAGCACGCCCACTGGGACTTCGCGAACACACCCCCGGAGGACTACCCGCTGCTGCTGCACTACCCGTACTTCGACCTCTACCGCAAGCAAGTGGTCAAGCAAGCGGACCTGGTGCTGGCCATGTTTCTGCGCGGGGACGCCTTCACCCCGGAAGAGAAGGCAAGGAATGTGGCGTATTACGAGGCGCTGACGGTGCGGGACTCATCGCTGTCTTCGTCCGTGCAGGCGGTGCTCAACGCCGAGGTCGGCCACCTCGAACTGGCCTATGACTACTTCGCCGAGGCGGCCCTGGCGGATTTGCACGACATCTACCAGAACGTGCGCCAGGGACTGCACATCGCCGCGCTGGCCGGTGCGTGGATCGCCGCGGTCGCCGGGTTCGGCGGGTTGCGGGACCACGGCGGCGAGCTGAGCTTCGCGCCCCGGCTGCCGCCCGCGCTCAGCCGCATCTCGTTCCGGCTGTGCTTCGCCGACAGCCGGATCTGCGTCACCATCCACCACGACGAGGCGATCTACGCGCTGCGCCACGGTGAGCCGGTGCGGACTTCGCACCACGGCCAATCGATCCTGCTCACAAAAGACCAGCCAATCACCTTGCCGATACCACCGCCGCCGGAAAACCCACCGCCCCGCCAGCCCGCCGGGCGCGCTCCGACCCGCCGCCGGCTCCAACCGACTCCCGGGGGCTGAGGCCCGTCCCGGGTCGCAGGCCCCACCACCAGATGGGCGGCGAGTTCAACCAGGAGCTGGTAAACAACTCGGCCGGTAAGGACCGAGCTTTTTAGCGGCTCGGTCCGTAGGGGCTTTGCTTGCGCTCCCGTCTCACCGCTGGCTGTGATGAGACGGGTCCTCCGCTCATGCCCTCGACTCGGGGCCACTTCACATGATCTCCACGGAAGCGGTCGCGACGTCTTGGGCAGCTGGTCGTGCGGTGTCCACATCGGATGGTTGGGTGTGCGTGGTGCAGGACAAAGGTCCGTGAGCGGTTTTCGGTGCTATGGCACCCAAAACCACTCACGGCCAGGTGGCGACCTTCGCCGCGGCGGCGCGTGGGATTGGTAGCGGAAAGTCCGGCCGCCGACATCCTGGCCCTGCTGGACCGGTTGGAGCTGCCGCAGGTCGTCCTGGGCGGATGCTCGATGGGCGGCTCCGGTCGTCGCCAGCGTCCGAGTCCCTGTGCGGGCGGGAACAACGTGGTCGTCGACGAGCACGTAGAGTGCGGTCAGGAGGGTGTTTAGTTCTTTATTCACACATTGATCTTGAAACACCCTTCTCCGCTACCCACTCACCGACCCCTCCCTTCACGTGATCTTCACGGAATCAAGCATCTAACCGGTGGGATCGGGCATGTTGACAAATACCCACGCCGAGCGTGCGCGGTCGCGCACGTTGACCCCGGCGACGACGTCAGCGGGTCCAGCGAGACCACACCGACGACACGAGAAAAAGTCCCGATCGGGCCTGTTGGCCCGATCGGTGTGCGGGCCTGTTGGCCCGATCGGTGTGACCACACAGCGGGCAGTGCTGCGAGCTGTAGTGCGCGTCCACCTCGATCACGGGAACACCTACACGCCGGGCTCTGTAGGCGACGTAGTCCCCCGAGCCGGGCAAACGGCCAGGAGGATTGCGTGGCCCGCTGGTCGCGTCGAACCGTGACCCGCTCGCGGATACCGCCGAGTGCTTCAAGGGCGATTCCGCGTTCGGTGCGTTGGGCGAGGTGAGACCGCCGGGGCGCGCACGTGTGATGACCAGCGTCCGCGCGACGCTCACCGTCACCACCGCCACGAGCAGACCGCCCATGACGGCCGCGACGACCGCAGCAGCCGTGCCTAGACCCCCGGTCAACACAGCGGCACTGCCGTCCAACTGCCCGATGCACATCCGTACCCCAGCCGGCTGCTGGACGGCGGCCGGTTCTCGGTGTCGATCGCGGCGATCACGCTCGCCATCTCGGCGGTGACCGGCACGTTGATCGGTATCGTGTGCGCGCGGCGCGGCGGCGTGCTCGACGAGTTCGTCATGCGCGTCACGGACGTGCTGCTGGCCTTCCCCGAGGTCATCGTCGCGATGTTCCTGGTGTCGGTGCTGGGGACCAACTACCTGACCCTGGTGCTTGCGCTGGTGATCAGCGGCTGGACCCCGTTCGCCCGGCTCGCCCGCGGGCTTGCCGTGGAGGTGTCCGCGCGGGACTTCGTAGAGGCGGCGCGGGCGCTCGGTTGCTCGAAACCGTTCATCATGTTCCGCCACGTGCTGCCGAACGTGCTCGGCCCGCTGCTGGCACACGCCGCGAGCCGCTTCGGCCACAAGCTGATCACCGTGGGCGCGCTGTCCTTCCTCGGCCTCGGCGTGCAGCCCCCGGATGCCGACTGGGGTTCCATGCTCGCAGACGGGCAGCCCTACCTGACCCGCGCTTCCTGGCTGGTGATCTACCCAGGCCTGGCCATCTTCGTGACCGCGCTGAGCATCACATTGATAGGTCAGGGCATCAACGCCCGGCGGAGCAGCCGCAACAGACCCGAGGAGCAGCCGTGAGCTCGCCCAAACGCAAACCCGAGCCGCGTGTCCCGAAACCCACGCTGGCCGCCGTAGTCACGTCGCAGATCCGGGAGCGGATCGTCGCGGGCGCCTACCCGCCCGGAACGCAGTTCAACGAGGGCGAGCTGGCCGCGCGCTTCGCAACCAGCCGCGGACCCGTTCGCGAGGCGCTGCAACGGCTGGTGCAGGAAGGGCTGCTGACCAGCACACCGCACAAGGGCATCGCCGTGCGGGTGCTGATCGCCGACGATCTGGACGACCTGTACTTCGCCCGCGCAGCCGTCGAACGCGCCGCGCTGCAGCGGTTGACCGCGCGCGGGGCGCCCGCCACGCTCATCGCGAACCTGGAACAGGCGGTGGAACAGCTCGCGCAGGCGGTGGACAACGAGGACTGGGATCACGTGTCGGCCGCCGACCTCCGGTTCCACCAGCACCTCGTCAACGCCGCGAGGAGCGAACGTCTCTCCCTGATGTACGCCTCGCTGGCCGACCAGACCCGGCTCGGCCTCAACCTGATGCTCGGCACCTACAAGGGGCACACCGACCTGGTCGACGAGCACCGGGAACTCCTCAAGCTGCTCAGCTCCGGCGACCGCCAGGCGCTGCTGGACGCCTTGGACAGGCACTTCGGCGACGCGATGATCACCTTGCGCCACCACATCGACACCCAGTTGCCGCCCGAACCGGGGAGGCGGACATGACTGAACTGCTCACAGTGGACAACCTCTCGGTCGAATCCCCTTCGGGCGCGCGGATCCTCGATGGCGTTTCGCTGTCCATCGGGGAAGGTGAAGTCCTGGCCGTCGTCGGCGAATCGGGCTCCGGCAAGAGCATGACCGCGATGTCGCTCATCCGCCTGCTCCCGACGCCGCTGACCGCCAGCGCCGACGGCATGGCGCTGGCCGGCCAGGACCTGCTGCGCGCCACGGACAAGGAGATGAACTCCATCCGCGGCGGCCGCATCGGAGCGCTCTTCCAGTCGACGGCATGGAGATCAGCCAGTTGCGCCGCGCGGAACGCAAGCTGCTGACGCGCACCGCGCAGTTGGTCTTCCAAGACCCGCATGCCGCGATGGACCCGCGCATGACCATCGGCGAAAGCCTCACGGCCGTGCTCGCGCAACACGGGATCGGGACCAAGCACCAGCGCGTTCAGGCGGTTTCCGAAGCCCTCGCCGAGGTCGGACTGGACGACGGCTACCTGAACCGCTATCCGCGCGAGTGCTCCGGTGGGCAGTTGCAGCGCGTGGTCATCGCCCGCGCGTTGCTGCTGCGACCGAAGCTGCTCATCTGCGACGAGCCGACCTCGGCGCTCGACGCTTCGGTGCAGGCGAGGATCCTGAACCTGCTGCACCGCCTGCACCGCGAACACCAGCTCACGATGGTGATGATCTCGCACGACCTGCGCGTCGTGCGGTTCATCGGCAACCGCGTAGCGGTCATGTACCTCGGCCAGATCGTCGAAGTCGCCGGCCGCGAAGACCTCTTCCGGAAGTCCTGCCACCCGTACACGCTGGCGCTGCTCGCGTCCGCGGGGGAATCCACGCTGGTGGAGGCCACCGCCGCGGCGATGGGCGAGCCACCCTCGTCCGTCCACGTCCCGGCGGGATGCCGCTTCCACCCCCGATGTCCGATCGCGACCGACCGATGCCGCTCACAAGCTCCCGAACCCCGGGAAATCGGGCCAGGCCACCAAGTGCGGTGCCACCGCTGGAACGAAGCGCGCAGCGCGCTCGCAGCCGAGGGGGCCGGGACTCGATGACCACGACAACGAGCGACACCACGAGTGCCGTCGCCACGCCGGTTGCCTTTCAGTGCAACGTGTTTTCGTCGACGCCATCCGCTACGGCGAGATTCTCCGGCGCGTCGTCGACGCAGCGGAGGCGCTGGTGGTCGGCAGCAAGAAAGATCGAGCCACGAACATCGGTCCCCTCGTCAGCAAAACCGAGGCCAAGCGCGTCGAGCGCTGGATCGGCGAGGCCGTGGCGGCCGGAGCGATCCTGCACACCGGTGGACGACGACGCGGCACCTTCGTGACGCCCGCCGTCCTCACCGACGTCCCGGCGGATGCCGCGCTCCGGAACGAAGAGATCTTCGGCCCGGTCGTCCTGCTTGAACCCTTCTCCGACCTGACGGCGGCGATCAACTCCGCGAACGGCGTGGACACCGGACTGCACGCCGGTGTCTTCACTCACGACATCCGGCGCGCCATGACGATCGCCAACGCGCTGACCGTCGGTGCCGTAATGATCAATTCCAGCCCCGACTTCCGCATCGACGCCATGCCCTTCGGCGGTTTCAAACGCTCGGGCATCGGCAGGGAGGGCATCGAGTCAGCGGTGGAGCAACTCACCGAACCCAAGATCGTCGCGATCAACACCGGGTCCGCACTGGAATGATCCCCCCAAAAAAAGAGCGCGTGCCCCCCTTTTTTTCTCGCGATCAGGTGGGCGGTCGACTGGACGGCCGCAGCGGACATAGCACGCTGGGCAAGTCAAGCCGCACACCGCGTGAACTACCGTGAGATTTCACTCAGCGGGCTCAGCGGTCGGCGCAGGTGTGCCAGGGTCTGGGCTCATGCGGATAGCTGAGCTGGCCACGTGGATCTGCGCGGGCCTGGCGATCGTGGCCGTCGGGCTCGCCGGCTGGCAGCTCTGGCTGGCCCGCCTCGCGGCCCGCCAAGCAATAGAACGAGCGGAAACTCTCCGCCGCTTGGCGGACGCCGCCGAAAGCCACGCCGCGAAGGCCGCAGGGGCGGCCCGAACCGCACAAGCACAGGCCGAACGCGCTTGGGAACAGGTCAAGCTGGCCAGCGGCCAGCTCGACGAGGCGCGGCAGGAGCGCCGGGCCACCACGCAGACGGAACAGTGGGAATGGGCGTACTCGGTGACTACGGCTGCCAGAGAGCTCGTCGACACCAGCCAGGAGCTGATCCGCAGCGCCCTGGACCCCCACGTGGCCCCGCACCACCGCGTTGCCGCCGAACGGTACTACCGGCAAACCGCCCGGCGTTGGCAGGAAACGATGATCAAGGCGGTCGCACGCACATCTCCACCCCTGGAAGTGCAGCAGCAGTTCGTCACGTTCGTCGACGTGCACCAACGCCTGCACGGCCACCTCGGCGTGCTCCTGCGCGCCGTCGAAACGAACACGCTCTCCGACGGCGACGCGCTGACCAAGCAGATCTTGGGTCTGCGCCACGAGATCAACAACGCGCACCGGAACCTGCGGCGGACCATCAGCGCGAGCCTGACCGCCCCGGACGCCCCAACCCAGCAGATCACCGCCTGACCACCGCCACACCGTGTCCCTGTCAGACCGGTCGCGACGGGGCGGCGATCCGCGCTCGTAGCCCTATTCTCGGTGCACGCGGGGGCGTCAAATCGCCGGTGAAGCCGCGGAAACCTATACTCCGAACCAATCGAGAAGGACCGCCGTCCGGCGGCGAGGCCGATGAGAGGTCGGCATGCGCACTTCCAGATCGATTCACCGTAGCGCCCTCACCGGAATCATCGGCGCACTGGCGCTGACGATGGCTGCCTGCGCTCAACCAGCACATCCTCCGGCACAGTCCGCCATCGACTACCACCAATGGCACTCCGCCGACGATTTCCAGTCGGGCACCGCCGAGGGCGTGCGTAGTGGCGGAACGGGCATCCAGATCGGCGAACCGATCGGCACCGTTGCATATCCCGCACCCGATGGGCGGGAGCGCGACTACGACTACGCGCGGTGGACGTCGCCGCTGCAGGCGACGGGGTTCGGGGCCACCCAGTTGGTCGCCTCGTGGAACGCGGCGACACCGCCCGGCACCTGGCTGCGTCTCGAAATGCGGGGGCGAACCAACACCGGCGCTCGAACCCGCTGGTACGCCATGGGCGAATGGGCGTCAGGCGATGCCGACATCCACCGCACGAGCGTCGCCGGGCAAGCCGATATCCACGGAACCGTCAACGTGGACACCTTCACCACAAGTCCCGGAACGACGCTGTCCGGCTATCAGCTCCGCGCCACCCTCTACCGCGCCGTTGGCACACCGGCGTCGCCCTCGCTGTCGATGCTGGGCGCGATGACCTCGAGGATCCCGGACCGGTTCGGAGTTCCCACCTCCGGCCCCGGCGGGGCATGGGGTATCGAACTCCCAGTACCGCGATACTCCCAGAACGTCCACAGCGGACACTTCCCGCAGTACGGCGGCGGCGGTGAGGCCTGGTGCAGCCCCACATCGACGGAAATGGTCGTCGAGTACTGGGGAAAACGGCCACCCGAGCAGGACCTGGCCTGGATCGGTCCACCACACCCGGATCCCGCCGTCGATCACGCCGCACGCCAGACGTTCGACTACGCCTACGACGGCACCGGGAACTGGTCGTTCAACGCCGCCTACGCCGCCACCCACGGCTTGGAAGCGCACATCACCCGCCTGAACTCGCTGGCCGACGCGGAACGCTACCTCCGCAGCGGAATCCCCTTGATCACATCGCAGTCGTTCGCCGCCAACGAACTCAACGGCGCGGGATACGACACCGACGGCCACCTCATGGTCATCGTCGGCTTCACCACGAACGGGGACGTCATCGCCAACGATCCGGCTTCGTCCGACGACGCGGCCGTGCGCAACATCTACCCTCGCGCCCAGTTCGAGAACGTCTGGCTGCGCACGAAGCGCCGGGACGCCACCGGAGCGGTGGTCGACGCTTCCGGCGGCATCGCATACATCATCACGCCGCCCCGATTCCGGACCTAAAGTTTTCGGCGATCTTCCCACGGGAATGCGGTCGGCCGGTCGGCAACCACAAGGTAACCACCGGACCCTGGCGCCAGCGGGTGGACGTGCGTTGCGCAGCTGGTCCACTGTGGAGGTCCGCAGCAGCTGCATGCCCAAGCTTTCGGCGTTCGCTGCCGGGTCCACCGGCAGCGGCTCGCCGGTGAAGGCGCCGGTCTCCGGACGGGGAGCGGCCAGGAGCTGCATCAGCGCGGCGAACTTCGCCCCGGTCTCGCGGTCGAGGCGGGCTTTGATGACCGTCATCCCGTCCCGGGCAACGGTGTAGTGCAGCTCCCGCTACACATGCTGGTCTTCCTCGTCGTCGTAGGCGCCGTCCTGGTCCAGCAGATAGCGGATGCGCCCGGCAAGTTTCTCCAGCTCACGAGGCGTCATCATCCGCGCATACCCGGCCAGGGTCGATTCGACCTCACCGACCTGATGGCAGCGGGCATACTCCGGCAGGCGACGGACCCCGTCGACGATCACCCGCGCGCGCTCCAACCCGATACCAAATATTCTCCCGCAATAGAACACCCGTTCGCACGCCTTTTATGGTCGCTTGATCAGGTGAAACACCCGGCCCGAAACCCATAAACCCAACCCGCGCAGAAGCGAAAACACCGGAAGCCACGACACTGCAACGAAAACCAGGGCACGCCGAGGCGCCGAGGCGCCACCCACCACCAGACCACCAGACCACCAGACCACCAGACCACCAGACCACCAGACCACCAGCACGAGTGTCGTGAGCGGTTTCGGGCGCTATAGCCCCGAAAACCGCGCACGGGCCACCTCGGAACGCAGCGATCACCACCACCCATACCCCAAGGCGAATGCCCGACCGAGACGAACCCCGAACCCCCCACACGCCACCCGCCACGGGGATGGCCACCCACAACCAAACCCCCACAAGCCCCAACCCCGGCACCAGCCCGCAACGCAAAAAGCCCAACCGAGAAAGCGACACTCACCGCCACTCCCCCCGCCCCCGTTTGCCGACGCCGTTGTCGCCGACGACGGCCAGCACCTCGCCGGGGACGACCTCGAAGTCGGCGCCGTCGATAGCGGTCACCCAGCCGTAGCACTTGACCAGGCCGCAGGCGCAAAGCGTGGGTACCATCAGCTCTTCCTCCTCACCACGCGGTCCACCACGACCGCGGCGAGGACCAGGGCCCCGATGGCGACGTCGTGATCGCACCCGCTGTTGCAGCGTGCTCCGCAATTGCACCGGCGGCCTCTCCCCCTGAAGCGGGACACCTCCTGGCCCGATCCAGACCCTCGTGCTACCTGGTGCGAGCTCACGGTCACATCCGGCCGCCGTCCGTCCGCTAGCTCCGCGCACTACTCAGGCCAAATGCGAGGGCAGCATGAGTAGTTCACCCCGTACCTGGCTCCGGTGCCGGACGTCACAGTGGATAGCGCGACCGAAGCAGTTCGACCCACCAGGCATCCGCCGACGAATCGGGGTGTGACCATGTCCCAGCTCACCCAGCGCTCCCACACCGCATCACTGGCTTCCTGCCTCCTAGACGAACTTGATCGTCGCGCCAAACTCGCCGAGCTCTGCATGAACCACGCGCTCGAACAGCAGTGCTGGGACCTCGTGTCGCGGCACCACCGCGAACTGCTCGTCGTCCGAGCGGAAATCCGTCGGCGCCTGGACGCCCTCGAGGACTTCCCCGGCCACGTCGGATCGCGCCTGGACGAGTGGACAGACGATACGGTCGGCTCCGGTTGAGTCCCGACAGATCAGACAGCGCGAAAACCGCTCCGTGCGACAGCGCGAGCGCGATGGCCAGGGCCAGCGCGATGGGCGCTGGGGACTTGGTCGGAGGTGAATCCGTTGCGAAGAAAACCAGTTGCCCGAATGGCACGCCGCACCCTAGCCTCCTCGGTACACAGGAAGGGAGGTGGTCCAACGTTGAATACCAACAGGACTTGTGAGGTGGCTGTCCGCTAGGACCGCCCACGGCACTCCAGCCGACCCGTGTCGTCTGATCCTGCGGGATTCGGCGCGGGCATGCGGTCGGCGAATACCAGGCAGCTACCCGACCCCGGAGCCCCGAACTGCGTCCGGTTCGGCCTGTACGGACAAACCGGCAGGAATCGGCTCCGGGGTTGCTGCTTCTTCGGTCGGGGTTTGCCATTCGCGAAGACCCGGTCGAGCTCAGGACGCGGTCGGCGCAGCAGGCCAGTCGGCTCTGGTGTGCGGCTCCTCGCCTGCCGACTGGGGCCGGGGCTCTGCGCTCAGCACGGCCCGCCATCCCCGGACCAGTGTGTCCAGCACGGGGCCGATGGCCCGCTTCGTCCACAACGACCGGCTCGTCGACGCCCTGCACCAGCGGCCTTCTGCGCCCTCCGGGTCTCACCCGGCTGGCGGGTGAATGGCCGCCGCCTGCGGGATCGCGGGCCTGTTCGCGTTCTTCCCGGCGCATAGGGAGAATTCCGCTGACGATGCCGAGCTCGACGAAGAAGCGGACGCCGAGGAGACGACCCAGTTGCAAGTAGCCGCGATCGACCCTGCCAGCCCCAGCATCAGCGGGGTCGGCTTAGCACCCTTCCGCGGTTGGCGCGTCGCGCCCGAGCGCCTGCGTGATCTGGCCGGGCGCTACGCCACGCCCTGGGATCAACATGCCGGCGCCTGGGACGGGTCGGCTGAGGAAGCAGCGAGCGTCCTGCGGTCCTGGCAGCGAAGCGGCGCGCTGGTGCGCGAGCCCGCCCGCGCTCTGTACGCCTACGAACAGACCGGCCCGCGCGGGTCCCAGCGCGGGCTGCTCGCTGCCGTCCACCTGGACAGCCGCCTGTTGCCGCACGAGGATGTCATTGCCAGTCGCGCCAACGGTATTGGCCGGGTCCTGGAGGTCGGTCGGCTGAACCTCGAGCCCTTGCTGCTGGGCTACTCGGGCGGTGGGCGCACCGCAGCCCACCTCGATGCAGCGACCCGGCGCACGCCGGCGTCGGAAGTCCTCGCCTCGGACGGACAACGGCACCGGTTGTGGCGCATGACCGACCAAGCGGCGCACGCTGACATCACGGCCGAGCTCAGCCGCATCCCGGCCTTCCTCGCCGACGGGCACCATCGTTGGGTCGCGGCCCGGCAGCTCCGCCGCTACCTCCACGCCGAAGGTCGCGGCACGGGCCCGTGGGACTACATCTCCGGTTTGCTCGTCGACGTCCAGCGCAGCCCGATGGCGCTTTCCCCGGTCCACCGCGTCCTGCCGCACGTCAATCCGACAGCAGCCCTGAACTCGGCGGCGACCCGATTCCGGGTAGCCAGGTTGCGGGGCGGCCTCACCGAATGGTTGCGCGTGCTCCGGCAGAACGCCCAGCACGCAATCGCCTTCGTGGTGGTGACCGGGCACGAGGCGTTCCTGCTGACCGACCCGCACCAGGCGTTCGTGGCCGAAGAACTGCGCCGGGTTCCAGAGGCACTTCGCCGGATGCAGCTCACCGTCCTGCACGCAGCTGTGATCGAAACGCTTTGGCGCGTACCGGACTCGCCCGAGGACATCCTCTACGAGGCCAGCCCCACCAAGGCCGCGCGCCAGGTCCAGGAGTTCGGTGGCATCGCCGTGCTGGTCGCGCCACCACGGCAGGCGGATCTCCAGAACGCCGCCGGGGCGGGCTTGAGGCTGCCGCGCAAGTCGACCTCGTTCGGCCCCAAGCCGCACCCCGGTCTCGTCCTCCGCCTCCTCGACGAAGAATGACTCCCCAGCAGGCGAGGAAGTCAGCGATCGGTGCTCGACCGGCAACTGACGACTGCCGCCGACGGCGCGCAGCAGGTCCGCTCAGTCGTGGCTGGCCTTGAACCGAGCGCGGTCGTGGTCCGCGTCCGCGTCGTTGTGCAGGTCGTCGCCCAGATCGACGCGGACCCAGTGCAGCTTGCCGGTGAACGCGTTATCCCCCACCGGGTAGTCGTCGGTGACCGGTGTGGCACGGTCGACGCCGATGTCGAAGGTCTCGTCGAAAGCGAAGTAGTACGGGATCGTTTTCGGGACCACGACCTCGCCGACCTGTTCACCGTCAACGTGCAGCGCCACGTCACCGCCCTGCCGACGCCGCCGCCGTGGTACGAGAACTCCATCCGGATCTCGTGGCGCCCGCCCGCCGGCGGAACGCGTGCCCGCGCCGCGTGCACCTCCAAGCCGAAGTAGTTGTAGGCGTAGCAGAGCCGCCCCTCGTGGAAGTACACCGACCAGCCGCCGAAACGGCCAGCTTGCGCGATGATCACGTCCGCCGCAGCGCTGTCGCCGGTCTCGACCTGGGCGGTCACGCTGTGCGAGCGGTTCTTGACGCCATCTCGGTGGTGACCCCCATGCCCACCGAATGGTGGTTGCGCCCGGTCAGCAGCGCCTGCCGAGTCGGCGAGCAGATCGTGGTGACGTGGAAGCGGCTGTAGCGCAACCCGCCGTCGGCGAGCCGTTCGGCGGTCGGCATCCGGCATGGCCCGCCGAACGCGCTGGGAGCGCCGAAACCCATGTCGTCGATGAGCACGACCACCACGTTCGGCGCTGTTTCCGGAGGTCACACCGGCTGAATGGGTTCGAACTGAGGCTCCTGATCGCGCACGTCCACGGACGTGGCCGGGGTGCCAACCGCATCTGGAATCGGCAAACGTTCGCGGGAAACGACCGCGTCGCTCATTCAGACCTCCTGGACAACATCCGAGTCCTGCCCGAATTGTGAAACGGCAGCATTCAGCGGAACTGGCGAACGGAAATACCAAAATGGCGAGACCCCGCCCTCGGATAAGTCACCGGACGGGGTCTCGCCAGCCCTCACGGCTGATTGCGCGCGGCCCGCTCGGTGCGGGCCGACCTGCACGTCGGGATCAGACGAGGTCGAACCGGTCGAGGTTCATCACCTTGTCCCATGCCGCGACGAAGTCGCGCACGAACTTCTCCTTCGCGTCGTCGCTCGCATAAACCTCGGCGAGCGCCCGCAGCTCCGAGTTCGAGCCGAAGACGAGGTCGGCGCGGCTGCCGGTCCACTTGACCTCGCCCGAGGCGTCGCGTGCCTCGAAGGTCTGCGCGTCCTCCGACGTCGATTTCCACGTGGTGCCCAGGTCGAGCAGGTTCACGAAGAAGTCGTTGGTCAGCTTCCCCGGGGTGTCGGTGAGGACGCCGAGCTCCGAGGAATCGTAGTTCGCGCCGAGGACCCGCAGACCACCGACGAGGACGGTCGTCTCCGGCGCGCTCAGCGTGAGCAGGTTCGCCTTGTCCAGCAGCAGGTACTCGGCCGGGAGCCGGCTGCCCTTGCCCAGGTAGTTGCGGAACCCGTCCGCGGCGGGCTCCAGCGCGGCGAAGGACTCCGCGTCGGTCTGCTCCGACGAGGCGTCTACGCGGCCCGGCGTGAACGGCACCTCGACCTCGTGGCCGGCGGCCTTGGCGGCCTGCTCGACGGCCGCGCACCCGCCGAGCACGATCAGGTCGGCAAGCGAGACCTTCTTGCCCCCGGTCTGGGCGGCGTTGAAGGACTCCTGGATGCCCTCCAGGGTGCTCAGCACCCTCGCCAGCTGGTCGGGGTTGTTGACTTCCCAATTCTTCTGCGGCTCCAGGCGGATCCGCGCGCCGTTGGCGCCACCGCGCTTGTCGCTGCCGCGGAACGTCGAGGCCGACGCCCACGCCGCGGAGACCAGCTGCGAGACGTCCAGACCCGAGTCGAGGATCTTGGCCTTCAGGTCGGCGATGTCCTCGGCACCGACGAGCTCGTCGACGATCGCCGGGAGCGGGTCCTGCCACAGCAGGGTCTCCTCCGGCACCTCCGGGCCGAGGTAGAGCGACTTCGGCCCCAGGTCGCGGTGGGTCAGCTTGAACCACGCCCGGGCGAAGGCGTCCGCGAACTCGTCGGGGTTCTCCATGAACCGCCGCGCGATCGGCTCGTAGATCGGGTCGTACCGGAGCGCGAGGTCGGTCGTCAGCATGTTCGGCGCGATCCGCTTCGACGAGTCGTGGGCGTGCGGCACCGTGCCTTCACCCGCACCGCCCTTCGGCTTCCACTGCTTCGCGCCGGCCGGGCTTTCGGTCAGCTCCCACTCGAAGCTGAAGAGGTTCCAGAGGAAGTTGGTGCTCCACCTCGTCGGCGTCGAGGTCCAGGTGACCTCGAGACCGCTGGTGATGGTGTCCGCTCCGCTGCCGGTGCCGAAGGAGTTCTTCCAGCCCAGGCCCTGCTCCTCCAGCGGGGCGGCCTCGGGGTCGGCCGCGAGGTTGCTGTCGGGCGCCGCGCCGTGGGTCTTACCGAAGGTGTGACCACCGGCGATCAGCGCGACCGTTTCCTCGTCGTTCATCGCCATGCGGCCGAACGTCTCGCGAATGTCGCGGGCCGCGGCGATCGGGTCCGGGTTGCCGTTCGGGCCCTCCGGGTTGACGTAGATGAGGCCCATCTGGACCGCCGCCAGCGGCTTTTCGAGGTCCCGGTCACCGGTGTAGCGCTTGTCGCCGAGCCACGTGGTCTCGGGGCCCCAGTACACGTCCTCGTCGGGCTCCCAGACGTCCTCGCGACCACCGGCGAAGCCGAAGGTCTTGAAGCCCATCGACTCCAGGGCGACGTTACCGGCCAGGATCAGCAAGTCGGCCCACGAGATGTTCTGGCCGTACTTCTTCTTGACCGGCCACAGCAGGCGGCGCGCCTTGTCGAGGTTGACGTTGTCCGGCCAGCTGTTCAGGGGAGCGAAGCGCTGCTGACCGGCGCCGGCGCCACCGCGGCCGTCGCTGATGCGGTACGTGCCCGCGCTGTGCCACGCCATCCGGATGATCAACGGACCGTAGTGCCCGAAGTCGGCCGGCCACCAGTCCTGCGAGGTCGTCAGCACCGCTTCGATGTCCCGCTTGACGGCGGGCAGGTCGAGGGCCTTGAACGCCTCGGCGTAGTTGAACTCCTCGCCCAGCGGGTTGGCCACCGGCGGGTTTTTCGCGAGGATCTTCACGTTGAGCCGGTTCGGCCACCACTGGCGGTTTCCGCCGCCCTCGGTCGGGTGCGGGGCGCGTCCGTGCGCGACCGGGCACTGGCCTGCGCTCCCCTCCTGCGCCTCGCCAACAACGGCGTCAGTGCTGTCAGTCACGGGAATCCTTTCGGGCTCTCTTCAGCGGGTTTTTTCCGGAACTGGCTCGGGGGAACAGGCCGGGCACAGTCCCCAGTAGATGACCTCGGCCTCGTCGATCGTGAAGCCGTGGGCATCGGAGGCAGCCAAGCAAGGTGCGGCACCCACAGCGCAATCGACGTCGACGATGACGCCGCACGACCGGCATGCGAGGTGGTGGTGGTTGTCCCCGATCCGCGCCTCATAGCGGGCCAAGGACCCCATCGGCTGGATGCGACGCAGCAAGCCCGCGGCGGTCAGCGCGCGCAGCACGTCGTAGACGGCCTGGTGGGACACCTTGGGAAGATCTTTGCGCACGGCACCGATGATCGATTCCGTGTCAGCGTGCGGGCGATCATGCACCGCAGACAGCACTGCCACCCGAGGGCGGGTCACGCGCAGTGCAACCCCGCGCAGCATGCGCTCGAGGTCGGCAGTCGTTGGCACGCGCAGCAGTCTGGTCCATTTTCTTGAATTAATCAAGAGTGGGTCGGCGCTCGTCCCGCACCAGCCGAGCAGGACCGCCGCCGCTGGGACCGCGCCGCGATCCGCCGGGGACGAGCCGCCCTGGCCCGCGCGGCGCAGATCGGCCGGGGGCTGGCGTTCGCGGAGAACTGCTCACCCGCCTGGGACGCGCCGACGAGGCACGCACCGAACTGGAGCTCGCAGTGCGGCTGTGCGGCAACGAGCGCGAAAGGGCGGTGCTGGAGCGCAAGCTCGCCGACCTCGGCCGACGGGGCCGGAGATGGCGATCGGCGCCAATCCACCACTGCCCGTCGCCCGCTGTTCATCCGTCGCTCTCCAGCGCCCGGTAGCGTGGCGACACCCAGGGAGGTCAGGCGTGGAACTGCGGCATCTCGTCTCATTTCTAGCTATTGCCGAAGAACTGCACTTCGGCCGGGCCGCGGCGCGGCTGCACCTGGCTCAGCCCTCGCTGAGCCAGCACCTGCAGCGGCTCGAACGCTCGGTCGGGGCGGCGCTGGTAGCCCGGAACTCGCACGAGGTCCGGCTCACCCCCGCCGGGGAAACCTTCCGCGAGCTCGCACAGGACATTGTTGCCAGGGCGGAGCGGGCGGGGCAGGCCGCGCGTGCGGCCGCTGCCGGGCGGGCCGGCACGGTCCGGGTCGGGTACAACTTCCCCGCCGGGCAACGGATCCTGCCCGCCACGCTGAGCGCGTTGCACAGCCGCCACCCGGCGATCGACGTGACCATGTTCGAGATGCGGACCGGCCCGCAGCTGGCGGCTCTCGCCGACGGGCGACTGGACGTCGCGATGGTGTACGGCAAGCCGACGGCGACCAACCTCACCAGCCGCCTGCTGCTGCGCGTACCGCTGGTCGCCGTGGTCGGCCGGGAACACCGCTGGGCCGGTCTCGACCGGGTGCCTTTCGGCGAGCTCGCCGGGGAACCCTGCGTGCTGTTCAACCGGGCCCAGTCGTCGGCCATGTACGACACGATCTTCTCCGCCGCCCGGACCAGCGGAATCCAGCTCACCGTCGCCGAAGAGGTCGACGACCCGGGTGCGACGGCCATCCTCGCCGCGGTCAAGCCGGTTGTCGGCTTCGCCTCGGCACTGCGGGGCGGGCTCACCGACGTCCGCTCCCCCGGCGCGCGCACCACCACCGTCCCGCTGGTCGACCCCGTACCCATCCTCGAGCTCCACGCCGTCTGGCCCACCGAGCATGGCCCGCTCGTGAACGCGTTCCTGGAATGCCTTCCTCCCGGTGCGCTGGAGTGAGGATTCACCTGCAGGCGGCGTGCTCTACGGCTGGCGGCCCGATGGCGGAACCGGCTGCTGCGTCCTTTTCGCAGCGTCATTTCAGGCCGGATCTCACGAACGCGTTCACGATGTGCCGTTGCAGCACCAGGTAGAGCGCGAACACCGGAAGGCAGGTCAGTCCCGCGGTGGCCATCAGCGGCCCCCACTCGTTGCCCTCGGTACCGAGGAAGCTACGCAGGCCGAGCTGCACCACCGCGTTGCTGCGCTGCAGCACCATGGCCGGCCAGAAGTACTCGTTCCACGCCGTGATGACCAGCAGGATGCCCAATGCCGCAAGCACCGGGCGCAGCGAGGGCACCACAACCGTCCACAGTGAACTCCAAGATGACCGGCCGTCCATCCGGGCCGCGTCGAGCAGCTCCTTCGGGAAGTTCTTGAGGTGCTCCCGCAGCAGCAGCACGCCCAATGCCGAGCACAGCGTCGGGATGATCACCCCGGCCAGCGTCTCCAACAGGCCCAACCGGGCCAGCAGCACGTAGTTGGGCAGCATGGTCGCCTGGAACGGCACCAGCCAGGTGCCCACGAACATCAGATGCAGCAACCGCTGGAACGGGAACGACCAGGCCGCGAAGGCATAAGCGGCGAGCAGCGCGATCAGCAGCTGCCCCAGCGCGCTGAGCACGGCCACGATCGCGGTGTTCAGCAGCATCCCGGCGAGGTCGATCTTGCCGAGCGCGTCGGCGTAATTGCCGGTGGACAGCGGCCACGGCAACACCGACAGCTGGTAGACATCACCGGGCGCGCGCAATGACGTGGCATAGAGCCAGTAGATCGGGAACACGCAGAACAGGCCGAGCAACCCGAGGGCGGAATGGCCCAGGGCCCGCTGCGCCGGGCTGCGCGCGCCGACCGGCTCGTCGTTCGCGCTGTGTTCAGTCGTCATGATGGCTCAACCGATCCGCCAGGCTCGCCAGCAATGCGGCGAGCACGATGAATCCCAGGAAGAAGACGATCCCGGCCGCTGCGGCCAACCCCGCGTCGTGGCTGCGGAACCCGTATTCCCACAACAGGTAGTAGACGTTGGTGGTGGAGCCGACCGGGCCTCCTTGGGTGAGGGTGTCGATCAGCGGGAAGGTCCACTGCGCGGACAGCAACACCGTCATCAGCACCAGGAAGGCCAGCGTCGGCGAGAGCAGCGGCAGTGTGACCCACCGCGTGATCTGGCCGCGCGAGGCTCCGTCGACCTGCGCGGCCGCCGCGTAGTCCGGGTTGATCCCGGTCAGCCCGGCGGAGACGACGAGCGCGGCGAACCCGACCAAGTGCCACCCGGTGATCACGATGATGACCAACTGCGCGGTCCCGGTGGTGTTGATCCAGTTCAGCTCGGTTCCGAGCAGCCGGTTGACCACACCGGCGGTCGGATCGAGCAACCACTGCCAGACCGCGGCCCCGGCGACCGGCGCGACGAGCATCGGCGCGAACACCAGGCCGCGGTAGACAGCCGCGGCGCGGCCGCGCACATGGCGGGTCAGTAGCCCCACGACGGTCGGGATCAGCACGGTGAACGGCAGCATCCCGGCGATCACCGCGAAAGTGCGCAGCACCGACTCGCCCAGTTCCGGCGTGGTCAGCAGGCGAATGTAGTTCGCGAACCCGACTTCCCGCATGGGCGAGGTCGGCACGAGGTTCCAGGAGTGAACCGACAGGTACGCCGTCTGCGCGAGCGGCTGGTAGGTCCACAAGACGAGCAGCGCGACGGCAGGCGCCAAGTAGAGGTACGGCGGTGCGATCCGCCGCACCCGGCTCCACGCCGACCGGCGTGCGGCGGGCACAACCTCCGTGCCCGCCGCACTCGGGGAGGGGATCTCCACGAAAGTGCCGGTCACCAGGCCCCCACCACTTCGTGGACCATCCGCAGGCGCTCGGCCGCGTCCACGTCGTAGACCTGGTCGGCCGTGGACAGCGGGACCGCGGTGGCCACGATCTGGTCGCCGAACACGTCGATGCGGCTGAACCCGGCGTCCGCTCCGGCGCGCAGCCGGCCCTTTGGCGGGACCGCGGCCACGCCGTAGGCGAGTGCTGGTCCCACCCAAACCGGGATTCCGGCCAGCGCACCGCACCCGGTGTGGTGCGCGTGCCCGCTCACGATCAGCCTCACGTCGGTGCCCCTGAGCAGCTCGGCAAGCCGGTCCGCGCCGCGTAGCCGGAGCAAGTGCACCGTCGGCACTGGCGAGGGCAATGGCGGGTGGTGGCTGATCAGGACGGTGCCCCGGGGGGCCGAGGTGGCCAGCACGCGGGCCAGCCAGTCCAGTTGCGCGTCCGACAGGTGACCGTCGTGGTAGCCGGGCTCAGTGCTGTCCATCGTCACCACCCGAAGGCCGTCCACCGTCGACACCGAGTCGCACTCGCCCGTCCCAGGTTGCTCGTCGAGCAGCTCGGCGCGGAACGCCGCGCGCTCGTCGTGGTTTCCCATCGCATAGACGACTTCGGCGCCGAGCCGGCGTGCGGCAGGTGCGACGATGCTGCGCAGCCTGCGGTAGGCCGCCGGGTCTCCGTCGTCGGCGAGGTCACCCGTGAACAGCAGCGCCGCCACGTCGGCCTCGGAGTTCTCGACCATCCCGACGGCCGTGGTCAGGTTCGCCGTCGTGTCGACGACACCGTGCATCAAGCCGTCCGCCGGCCGCAGGTGGGTGTCGCTGAGCTGCACGAGCGTGAGGTCTGGTCGGGTCACCTGCCACCGCCCGGCAGCAGCTTGGACACCTCGGCCTGCTTGGCTTGCAGCGTTGTCGCGGCGTCCGCGCCTTGGAACACCGAGCTCTCGACTGCCTCCATCATGCCGTCGCGGATCTGCAAGTAGTTGGGCCCGGGCATGGACACCCACGGCTCCATATGGGCCAGCTGCGTCAGGTTCGGCTTCAGGTACGGGTTCTTGTCGGCCCACGACTTGAGCCCGTTCGGATCGTCGACCAGTCCGGTGCGCAGCGGCAGGTAACCGATCTTGCTCGCGATCTTGGTATAGGCCTGCTCGCTGGTCAGGAACTTCATCAGCTCCCAGCTGGCCCGCTGCTTCTCGGGCGAGTGCGAGAACACGAACAGCGCCGCGCCCGAGTTCGTCGGTACCGTCGGCTCGCCCTGGAACCCCGGCATCGGGGCCGCTCCCAGCCGCCACTTCCCAGCGGCGCCCTTGAGGAAGTTGCCCTGCGTGGCGCTGGATTCGAGGATCATGCCCAACTCTCCGCGGGCGAAGGCGTCCACCGCCTGCGTCTGGGTGCGGTTGGGCATCGCGCCGGAGCGCACCATGTCCTGCATGCTCTGCACGGCCTCGACCGCGGGCGCCTCGGCGAAGGAGAGGGAACGCCGGTCCTGGGCGATCACCCGACCGCCGTTGGAACGCACGAGCGCCTGGAAGCACCAGTCCTTGGACGCCTTGGTCATGCAGTCGACGTAGGCACCGTCCTTGCCGGTGCGCTCCTTGACCGCCAGTGCCGCCCGCTGCACCTCGTCCCAGGTCGCCGGCGGTCTTGCCGGGTCCAGCCCGGCGGCGGCGAAGAGGTCCTGGTTGATGTAGAGCGTCGGGGTGGAGAAGACGAACGGAACGCCGTAGGTCTTGCCGTTCCAGTCGCCGAGTGTCCGCGCGGTCGGGGCGTACGGGTGTCGCGATCCGTCGAAGTTCCGCTGCACCTCGTCCTTTCCGACCAGGTCGTCCAGCGGCGCGGCACCGAGCTGGTTGACGGCGAAGTCCAGGTCGCTGAAGCCGAGCTGCGCCACGTCCGGCGGATTGCCCGCGGTCAGCTGGCTCTGCAGGCTGGGAATCGTGTCCGTGGCCGGGTTCGAGCTGTTGCCCTGCGGTTTCTGCGCGGTCACCGTGATGTTCGGATGGGTCTTTTCGAACTCGTCGATCAGCTCGTTGAAGGTGTCGGTCCAGGCGCCGGCCTGGCCGAAGTTGTAGCTCTCGAAGACGATCGAAACCTTCTGGTCGGGGGCCAGCTCCGGAACCCGGCCCACCGCCGCCGGGGTGTCAGTGGTGCCGAGCCCGCAGCCAGCGGCGACCAGCGTGAGAGCCGTCGCCGCGCACGCCGCGACGAGGGACTTCTTCATCGGATTCTCCTTGTTCTGATAGGAAATCAAACGCCTGCGGCGACCGGAGCAGGCCGCCAGGCCAGCCTGCGGCCGCTGCCGGGGTCGAAGAGGTGCAGGTGTTGGGGGCGGGTGGCCAGGTTCACCCGGTCGCCAGGCCGCAGGCCGAGCGGACGGGGTCCGCGCACGCAGATAGGGCTGGCGCCGGCCTCGCAGAGGGCGACTTCCTCGCTGCCGAGGTTCTCCACCGCGGTGACCGCTGCGCGGATGCCGGCTTCCTCCAACCCGGCCGGGCGGAGGTGCTCGGGCCGCACACCGAGCACCACCTCGCGCTCGGGCATTTCGCCCTCGATGCCCAACCCGAGCTCGACGCCGTTTGCCCGAGCCGTGAGAGCGCCGCCTTCGGCACGCACGGTGACGTCCAGCAGGTTCATGGCAGGCGAGCCCAGGAACCGGGCGACGAACACCGAGGCCGGCTCGTCGTAGACCTCCTCAGGGGTGCCGACCTGTTCCAGCTTTCCCCCGTCGAGCAAGGCGATCCGGGTTGCCATGGTCATCGCCTCGACCTGGTCGTGGGTGACGTAGACCATCGTCGCGCCCAACCGCCGGTGCAGTGCGGAGATCTCCGCACGGGTGCTCGCCCGCAGCTTGGCATCCAAATTGGACAGCGGCTCGTCCATCAGGAACGCGCCTGGGTCGCGGACCAACGCCCGGCCCAACGCCACCCGTTGCCGCTGGCCACCGGAGAGTTCACGCGGCTTGCGGTCGAGCAGCTCCACTAGGTCGAGGGTGGCGGCCACCTCGGCGACCTTCGCCCGGATGTCGGCCCGGGACCAGCGCCGGGCCCGCAGCGGGAAGCCGATGTTGCGGGCCACGGACAGGTGCGGGTAGAGCGCGTAGCTCTGGAAGACCATGGCGAGGTCGCGCTGCTGCGGTGGGACGTCGGTGATGTCGGCGCCCGCGAGCCGCAGCCGTCCCCCAGTCGGCGGGAGCAGCCCGGCGATCATCCGCAACAGCGTGGACTTGCCGCAGCCGCTCGGGCCCAGCAGCACCACGAACTCCCCGTCGGCCACATCCAGCCAGACGTCGTTCACGGCGGTGACCGAACCGAATCGGCGGCTCAGACCCTGCAGTTCAATACGGCTCACTGCGCACCTTTCGCCTCTCTCGACGGGCTCCCGCCGAACGCGGCTTAGTGCAACAGGCGTTCGTATACGGCAGGTGAACGACCGCTGCCACCCGCCGGACCGGGCGAGCCCCGAAAGCGCCGGTGACCAGGCAAAACACCGCCATTTTCGGAAATCGCCCGCCGGATGTCGATCGGAGAACGCAATCGACCGAGACGATCCGCCGCTGGCGCGACCTACATCGCGATCATCGTCCTTTTAGGATTTTTCCGGCAGCTTCCTGCTTGAGCCTCCCGATCAGCGAATGGGCCAGGGCATCGAAGGAAGCGCGGATCTCAACGGACATCGACAGCAAGGCGAGGCAGTCGTCAACCCCGGCAAGATGCCTGGCAGCTTCCCGCTCGGCGAACGCACGCCCACCAGCCTCTTCGATGAGCTCCGCCGCTAGTCGCAGGTCGGAGTCGGTGCGCACGCCGCGCCCGAGCAGAGCCCCCAGCCGCGAGCTCGCGGGCACCTCGGCGGTCAGCGCAGCGATCACCGGCAGCGTCCGCTTGGCCTCGCGCAGGTCCCCGAACACCGGCTTGCCGGTGTTCGCTGGATCGCCCCAGATGCCAAGCACGTCATCGGTGCACTGGAAGGCGAGGCCCAGATCGCGCCCGAGCCGGTCAAAGCAGTCCGCAGCCGCAGCGTCGGCACCGCCCAGCAAGGCGCCGGCCGAGGCGGAAAAGGCCAGCAGCGCACCGGTTTTGGCTTCGGCCATCGCCTGGTACTCGGCGATGCTCACCGCCTGCTCGCCCGTCCACGGCCGCTCGGTGAACCGAATGTCCTCGACCTGCCCGACGACGACCTCCCGCATGGCGGTGGCAAGGCGCGCAGCTGCCGCAGCGGCGTTGGGGCCGCCTCCGCTGAGCAGGATCCCGAACGCCTCGGAGTGCAGCGCGTCGCCGATCAGGATCGCCGCCGGAACCCCGTACTGCTTCCACACGGCCGGCTGACCGCGTCGCAGTTCATCGTTGTCGATGATGTCGTCGTGGATCAACCGATCGACCGAGACAACGACTTGGCACCTCATACTTTCGGCCCGGTTCACCGACGCCGCCGTCGTCGTCGGATCATCTACCGCTAGCGATACGGACTGGCACCGACATCAGTCCGGGCCAAGCGGGGGCTGGCCTGCGTCGTAGACCAGCACGCCCCGGTCGGAGACCAGGCGCGCCTCGGGGCTGGGGCGGTGCGGTCGCACCGCCCCGTCGTGCATCAGGTGGGCGACCTCCACCCCGCGGACCAGGGTCAGGAAGTCGGCGATCATCTTGCGGTGGCAACGCCACCACACCGACTCGGCGCACATCACCGCGGTCGGTTCCGCGGCCGCGTCGGCCAGCAGGTCGTCGATGGCGACCCGGAAACCGCCGGAGCGCATGTACTCGGCGTAACCGCTGAAAGACCGGTTGCGCAGCGCGGTGTCGGGGCTGTCCGGGTGCGCCTGGCGCCACCCACCGAGCCGGGCGTCCCATCGGTAACCGATGTGGGCCGCCGGCAACCACTGCGACATCGCCGACCGCGTCGCATCGGGGTTGTACCGGCTGCCGGGTGCGGTGCGCACGTCGACCAGCAGGTGGACGTCGGCGCCGCACAGCAGGCCGGTCATGGTCGCCGCGTCGGCGGTGCCGTGCCCGAAGGTCAGCACCCGCATCGGGTCCACGCCTGTCGCGGAAGGACCCCAGCGGCCGCCGACGCTGCTGAGGACGCTTCCCGCAGGTGGAAGCGAGCTCTCGCCCAGCGGTTCTCGTGGTCGTTCGGCAATCTCACGACAACCTCCCGTGGCAATTGACGCAGATCCGTCGCATCGCGGCCAGGTCGCCCTCCCGCTGCGGTGCAAGACCGCCGACGACGCGACCGGCGCCTGATAGGTGCGGCTTATCCGCATTTCGGAAACATCACATTGCCGCACACCGGAATTCCGGCGGAGAATCCAACCAAATTGAAGATCCTGCTGCTGCGGCGCGGAAACCGCTCTTGTCCCGACTCCGGACTCCGCTGCCGAGGAACGAGCTTGGCCTCATGTTCGGTGCACCGCAGCGCGGGGAAGAACCAGGAGGTGTGCCATGCCAGCTTGGCGAGTGCGCGATTTCCACGACGACGACCTGGACCAGGTGATCCACATCTGGGACCAGAGCAGGGCAGGCGGGGAGCCGGTGTTCTCCGCCGCCGAGGTGGTGTCGATCGCGCGGGCCGGGCATCCGGCCCTGGTCGCGGTGGTGCAGCAGGACGTCGTCGGCATGGCGGCAGCCAAGGTCGAGGGTGACAGGGCCTGGCTGGCGCTGTTCGCCCTCGACGCCCGGTGGCGCAACCGGGGCATCGGCAGCGCGCTACTGGCCGAGTTGGAGAAGAAGCTGCGAGGCCTGGGCGTGCACCGCATCACCAGCCTGTTGTCCGAGGGGGCCGCGGGTTTCCGGGCGATGGTCAACTCCGGCTACCGGCCGCGCACCGACCTGACCTACTTCGAGAAGGTGGAAGAACTCGACCCCGCCGAGTTCGACGTGCTCGAACATCTCGGCGGCGCGCTCCTGCCGCCCGGGAGGTGGGACGCGCTGGCGGGCATGCGGCAGGAGAAGGACATCATCGATCGCCGGGTCGTGCTGCCGATCTCCCACCCCGATCGGGCCGAACGCCACGGCGTGCTGCCGCCCAAGGCGATCGTGCTGTTCGGGCCGCCGGGCACCGGCAAGACCAGCTTCGCCAAGGCCATCGCCTCCAGGGTGAACTGGCCGTTCGTCGAACTCTTCCCTTCCCGGCTCGCCGCGTCTTCGCCGGGCGGGCTGGCGGCCTCCCTGCGCGAGGTGTTCTCGGAGTTGGAGGAACTGGACGACCTGGTCCTGTTCATCGACGAGGTCGAAGAGATCGCCGGAACCCGTTCCACACCCGCGGCGGGCCCTGCGCACGGGGTGACCAACGAACTGCTGAAGCTGATCCCGAGCTTCCGCGAACACGACCATCGCCTGCTGGTCTGCGCCACCAACGCGGTGGGCTCGCTGGACCCGGCCTTCCTGCGCCCGGGCCGGTTCGACTACATCATCCCGGTGGGGCCGCCGGACCCACCCGCGCGGCGGGCGATCTGGTCGCGCTACCTCGGCCCGGCGCGCGACAACGTGGATCTCGACCTGCTTGTGCAGCGAACCGAACTGTTCACCCCGGCGGACATCGAGTTCGCCGCGCGCCAGGGCGCCCAGGCCGCGTTCGAGCGCGACGTGCTGCACGAGGACCGAGAACTCGCGACGACCGACGAATACCTGAAAGCGATCGCAGACGCACGCCCGACGCTGACAGCCGAGGTCATCGCCGAGTTCGAGCAGGATATCGACACGTACACGAGGCTCTAGCGCGGCTCTAGCGCAACGCCGGGTTCGCGCCACATCGCGCTGCTGGCGGTCGACCTCATCGGGCCGTCACCTGGGGTCGAGCACGAACACGGGGATCTGCCGGTCGGTCTTCCCCTGGTACTCGGCGTACGACGGGTAAGCCGCGACCGCACGCTCCCACCACCCGGCCCGCTCGGCACCCTCGACCTCGCGAGCGACGTACTTCCTGTTCGCGGTCCCGTCCTGCAGCGAGATCTCGGGGTGCGCCTTGATGTTGTAGTACCAGGTGGGGTGCTCCGGTGCGCCGCCCTTCGACGCAACCACGGCATAGCTTCCGCCCTGTTCCACGCGCATCACCGGGGTGTAGCGCAACTTGCCGGTCCGCGCGCCGCGCAGCGTCAGCAGCACGATGGGCGACCCGAGGATCTCGATGCCCTCGGTGGTCCCGGTCTCGAGCACCTTCTTCGTCTGGTTGCGCACCCAGTCCGTCGGGCTGAACTCCGCATCCTCGCGTGCAGCATCCACTTCGGACGCTCCTTCCACCGGTGGCCCGTCACCACCCGACGACTGGTCAGGACGGTGAGCCGTTCGATTCTGCCGAGCCCACAATAACTCGCTCCCCAGGCCCGAATCATGATCCGAAGCTGCGCCGACTCCGCTGACGGGTGAGACACGGCGCCCCGCTTCACCCGCGTCAGCCTGCCCGGCGATCTTTGCCGCGACTTCGGCGGCGGTACTGCTACGCGCGTCAACGGATGGTGACCGAACGGCGCGGCCAGGCCAGCGCCTCGGTCCGTTCCGCCAGGCGGTCATCCGAGGACGAACGGGAGTTTCGCGGCCAATTCGCCGAGCTCGGTCTTCTCCGCGTCCGTCGGGGCCCGGCGTCCGGTGCCCACCAGCAGCGCGTCCTTGTCGGACCACGACGCGGGAAACGGCTCCCCGGCGATCTCTTCCAGCATCTCCCGGGTGCGAGACAGGCTTTCGGTGGGCGGTTCGGCAGCGTCCTGGAGGTGCGCGATCAGGTCGAGGTGGTGCAAGGTCCATTCCAGGACGTACGCGGAGAGGTAGTCGCCCGCGGTGAGCACCTGGTCCTGGGTGCTGACCCGGACGCCCGGATCCGCGAGCTCGGCGGCGCGACCGGCGGCCGAGCCGACGTCGTCGAGGTGGAACTTCAGCAGCCACGGCTGCTCGTACGCGGCGGCCAGCCGGACGATCAGCGCGTCGAGCGGGTCGTCGCCGGTCGGCGGCGTTCCGGCGACGTTCCAGTAGGTCACCGCGTTCCGGGTCGGCTCCGCATCGGCGGGGGTCACGAGAGTGATCAGGACGTCCTGGGCGTCGATGATGAGGTGGCACACCAGGTCCCGCACGAGCCAGCCGGTGCAGCCGGACGGCCGCTCGAAGTCCTGGTCCCGGAGTTCGGCGACGGCCGCGCGCAACGCCGCCCAAGAGCTCGAGAAGAGATCCACGGCGCCAAGCTAGCAGCGCCCGGCCGTGGTGACGACCGCTTTTCGATCTCCGCAGCGCACCGGCACCGGCCACGACGGGCCCACGATGTGATCACTGGACCTCGGCGTCGCAGATCGTGCTAGGATCGTCAGCGGTCGTTAGTTTCTGGGTACGTGTTCCCGCATGTTCGCAGGATCTTGTGCGGATGTGTTGTTGTCTTCAAATCGATCTGGAGAAAACCGCCATCTGAAGGCCCGGTTCGCCACGCGGTGTGGTGTTCCGTCATCCAGCGCTCGAAGAAGGAGAAACAGCGTGGCACAGGGAACCGTGAAGTGGTTCAACGCGGAAAAGGGCTTCGGCTTCATCGCCCCGAACGACGGTGGCCCGGACGTTTTCGTCCACTACTCCTCCATCGACACCAACGGGTTCCGCAGCCTCGAAGAGAACCAGGCGGTGGAGTACGAGGTCACCCAGGGCGCGAAGGGCCCGCAGGCCAGCGGCGTGCGCCCGCTCTGAGCCTTCCGCTCTTCGCCGACCCGACCGATCGGAACCCCGGCTGAGCCTCGATGCGGCTCCCCCTCCGGACCAGGAGGGGGAGCCGCATTGCGCTTCGCGCCAAGAATCCCCCACCACCGCCGGGGCCGCGCAGCCCGTAGGCTGGGGTCGCTCGCGGTGGCCCGCGGCGAGTGGGCGACCGCGACCAGCCACCTCACGGAGACCGGCGCGTGCGTCCCGGCGTGACGGTCCGGCTAACCGCCGTTCTGCTCGATCTTGTTCCCAGCGGGCGAGACCACGTACCAGGTGCCGCCGTTGGAGTACACGGTGTCACCGTTGGCTTCGCCCGGAACGTCGTCACCTTCGTAGTAGTACAGCGGATGTCCGTTGTAGACGACCTGGGCGCGGCCGTCCGGACGTGTGACGACGCCGAGCAGAGCGGGGTTCACGCCTGCACCGGCAGTGGGCGGGCCGGTCGTCGTGAGCGGCGCCCAGGCCGAGGTGCACCCGCCGACGCAGGTCGGCTGCGAGTCCCGGTCGTTGCTGAACAGGTACAAGGTGCGACCGCTGGGGCCGGCGAGCACGGTGCCCAGGTTCGGCACCTCAAGGGTCTGCAGCGCGATGACCTCGTCCGTGACCGGTGGGGCCGTCGTCGGTGGTGGCGGCAGTCCACTTCCGACACCGTCCGGGTACTCGCCGGGTGAGCATGCGACCGCGACCAAAGCCATTGCACCACAAGCGAGCCCGTCCCAGCGGAAGCGCGGGCAGATGCTTCTCCGCCCAGTACTGCGGTCTCGAGTCGAACGAGTCATCATGCCCTCTCCTTGGCCGGGACGGCGCCCTTCCGGCGGTCCCAGCTCGACCGTTGCCCCCGCGGAACGATATCGATCCCAAGGCTGTTACGGATCTCAGGCAATGGTCGCGCGCGCACTCGTCAGTGGCCCGGCCACGAGCGTGAACCTCATTGGGAACGGCAGCATAGAGCCGTTGGTCCCCCACGGTGGTCACCGAAGAAAGAAGCGCGGATGCTCCGTCTTGAGGGCGGGGAAGAAGCGCACGTGGTCGGTGGACACGGGTGCCGGTACTTCGTGACGAAGACCAAGTGAGCATGCATCAGGGAAACTCGTTTCTGCCGGTACGGAACTCGCTGTCGATGGCCGTTAACTCACTGCTACGGTGATCCACATGACAGCAGCGAAGGCCGGGGAGACCGGGTACGCCCGGTACACGGCCAAGGCGCGTGGTGACCAGTCACGCGATCTGGACGAATGTCCAGGTCGCGTACCTGCTGACGTACCGAGACGCTCTCCCGAACGCGTCTCCGACTGTTGAGCGGGACCGTGGCGCCGAGGGGCGGCTGTCACGCATCAGGTCGATCTCGGTGCTCAGTGCCCCATGAGTGCCTCACCGCCGGGAACGTCCTACCACCAGGCGTTGTCGACGAGGTTGCGCACCATTTGACCGGGTAGCGCGGGATCACCATTCGACCGTGCACCGCACGGGCACGTCGATCCGAAGGCCGACCCGCCAGCGGGCTGGTTGGCAGAAATGCGCAATTTTATTTTCGCCGACGCGAACAAACGCATCACTGCGAAAAGGTCGGCCCGATCGGCATGTAGACAGTTCATCAGGAGGAATGCATGACCCAGTGCCTCCAGAGCCGGACGATCTCCGGAATTCTGAAGGACAACGCTCGTCGGTTCGCGGACAAAATCGCGTACCGCGACGAGCACCGCTCGGTGACCTACACGGAATTGGCCGCGCGCACCGAGCGGTTGGCCGGGAACCTGGCCGGACGCGGCGTCGGGCGCAATATGCGCGTCGCGCTCCTGCTGGGGAACTCGATCGAGGCAATCGAGGGTCTGCTGGCGATCACGCGGGCCGCCGCGGTCGGTGTGCCGCTGAACCCGCGCGGTTCCGACGCCGAACTCGGGTTCCAGCTGCACGACTGCGATCCGGTGCTGGTGATCACGGACCCCGTCCACGAACCGCAGGTCCGTCGGATCTGCGACCTGCCGGTGCTGGTCACCGGCCCGGCTTTCGAACAACTCGCCACTACTGCCACCGCCGCACCACCCGATGACCTGCCGCTGGACGATCCAGCGTGGATCCTATACACGTCAGGCACTTCCGGACGAGCGCGAGGTGTGGTCTCCAACCAGCGAGCGGCACTGTGGAGCGTCGAAGCCGGTTACGAATCAGTGCTCGGCCTCGGTCCGCACGACACCCTGCTGTGGCCACTTCCGCTGTACCACTCGTTCGCGCACTCCTTTTGCATTCTCGGTGTGATCGCGGTCGGCGCCAGTGCCCGTATCCTGCCCGGCTTCGTCGCCGAGCAGGTCCTCGCGACCCTGCGCGCGGGCAGCTACACCGTGCTCGGTGGTGTCCCCACCATCTACCGGCAGCTCGCAGCCGGTACGGACGGAACCGTGCCCGGACCTCGCATCTGCCTGACCGCGGGCGCACCGAGCGGTGTCGAACTGCGCAGGGCCTTCGAGCAGGCCTTCGGCACACCGTTGCTCGATTTCTACGGATCCACCGAAACCTGCGGCGGGGTCACGATGGCCGCACCCGGCAGTCCACCCTCGGCCGGCAGCCCGGTGATACCCGGTCAGCAGGTCCGGGTCGTCGATCCGGACACCGGAGAGGATGTGCCACTCGGGGACGAGGGTGAGGTGTGGCTGCGCGGTCCGAACCTGATGCTCGGCTACCACGGCCGGCCCGCACTCGAACCAGGCGAGTGGCACCACACCGGGGACGTGGGCCGGTTCACCGGCTACGGGCGGCTGGAGATCACCGGGCGGCGCAACGAGGTGATCAACTGTGGCGGCGAGAAGTTCCACCCGGCTGAGGTGGAGCAGGTGCTGGCCGAGCTGCCCGAGGTCACCGACGTCGCGGTGACCGGACGGGCCGACGAACTGCTCGGCGAGGTCCCGGTCGCCTACGTGGTCGCGGCGCCGTTCGAGCCGGACCGGTTGCGTGCTGCGTGCCGCCGCGCGCTCACCGCGTCGAAGGTTCCCGTCGAGTTCCACCGGATCGGCCACATACCGCGGACCGCGTCCGGCAAGGCACTGCGCCGACAGCTGGCGGTGGCCGAACTCGACCTGCTCGACGTGGTGCTGCGGGAGACCGCGGCGGTGGCCGGGCTAACCGAGCAGGACGCGTTGGCCTCCGACCGGCCGTTCACCGAGCTGGGGGTCACGTCGCTGCTTGCGGTGGAGTTGTGCGCCCGGCTCAGCGGGCACGCCGGCCGGAAACTGCCTGCGACGCTGCTGTTCGAATTCCCGACGCCCGGGCAGCTGGCACAGCACTTACGCCAGGCCGGACCGGCACAACGGCCGCCGGTCCCCACCACTGCGGCCGAGCCGATCGCGATCATCGGGATGGCCTGCCGCTATCCCGGCGGAGTGCATTCGCCTGCGGACCTGTGGCAATTGCTCGTCGACGAGGTCGACGCCACCTCGGAGTTTCCGGCCGATCGTGGCTGGGATCTCGCCGGGCTGTTCGACGACGATCCCGACCGGGCCGGGCACACCTACCTTCGTCGCGGCGGGTTCCTGCACGACGCCGCCGAGTTCGACCCGGCTCCGTTCGGCATCACCCCGCGGGCCGCGCTGGCGATGGACCCCCAGCAACGGTTGCTGCTGGAGACCGCGCTGGAGGCGTTCGAACGGGCCGGAATCGATCCCGCGTCGCTGCGGGAGAGCGACACAGGTGTGTTCGCGGGGGTGATGTACAACGACTACGCCTCCCGCATACAGCACTCGTCAGCTGAGGTGGAGGCACAGCTGGGCCTGGGCTCGGCGGCCAGTGTCGCCTCCGGGCGGATCGCCTACACCTTCGGTCTGCGCGGCCCGGCGATCACCGTCGACACCGCCTGCTCGTCGTCACTGGTGGCCATGCACTGGGCCGCAGCGGCGTTGCGTGCCGGAGAGTGCTCACTGGCACTGGCCGGTGGCGCGACAGTGATGTGCACGCCGAATTCGTTCGTCCAATTCAGCCGTAGCCGCGCGCTGGCCCCGGACGGCCGGTGCAAACCGTTCTCCGCGAACTCCGACGGTGCCGTGTGGAGCGAGGGTGCCGGGTTGCTGGTGTTGCAGCGACTCTCCGACGCCCGCCGCGACGGTCACCCGGTACTGGCCGTCTTACGCGGCTCGGCCGTCAACTCCGACGGCGCCTCGAACGGGCTCACCGCACCCAGCTGCTCGGCCCAGCAGCGAGTGATCGAGCGCGCGCTCGCGGCCGCCCGCCTGCAGCCAGGTGACGTGGACGTGGTGGAGGCGCACGGCACGGGCACCCCACTTGGTGACTCGATCGAAGCCCGGGCGCTGATCGCCGCGTACACGCCGGGTCGGCCCGCGGACCGGCCGCTTCAGCTGGGCTCGATCAAGGCCAACCTCGGGCACACCCAGGCTGCGGCCGGAGTCGCCGGCGTGATCAAGATGGTCGAGGCGATGCGGTACGGCGTGCTGCCCGCGACCCTGAACGTCGGGGTTCCCACGCCGGAAGTGGACTGGCCGGCCACGATCGAAATCACCGACCGCACCCGTCCGTGGCCCGATACTGGTGGCCCCCGGCTGGCGGCGGTGTCCTCGTTCGGCATCAGCGGCACCAATGCCCACGTCATCCTCGAACAAGCCGGCGAACCCGCCCTCGTCGAATCATCCGTCCGAGCCGACGTCGAACTGCCCTGGTTGCTCTCCAGCGCTACCGATGTTCGCGCGCAGGCCGCCGAGCTCGTCGAAGTGGTGCCAGAGCTACCGGCCTCGGCGGTCGGCCACGCGTTGGCCCGTCGACCCGCGTTCACCCAGCGCGCCGCGGTGCTGTCCCCGGCCGCCCTGCCTGCCCTCGCCGCGGGCGAATCCGATCCTCGAGTGATCACCGGCGTCGCCGCTGCCCGGGGGAAGCTCGCCTTTCTGTTCAGCGGGCAGGGCGCGCAACGCCCGGACATGGGTGAGTCCCTGCGTGTCTTCCCGGTTTTCGCCGACGCGTTCGACCACGTCTGCCGCTTCCTCGATCCGTTACTGGACCGCCCGGTGCGTGCAGTGATCACCGGCACCGACCAGTCGCTGCTGGACCGGGCGGACTTCACCCAGGCGGCCCTGTTCGCCTTCGAGGTCGCGTTGTTCCGGCTGCTGGAGTCGTGGGGCATGCGACCGGCCTACCTGGCCGGGCACTCGTTCGGCGAACTCGCCGCCGCGCACGTGGCCGGAGTGCTGACCATCCGGGACGCCGCCGAACTCGTCGCCGCTCGCGGCGCGCTGATGCGGGATCTCCCGTCCGGCGGTGCGATGGTGTCGGTCGAGGCCGACGAGGGCGAGGTGCTGGCGAGCATCGCGGGCCTGGAGGACCGGCTCGGCGTGGCGGCGGTGAACGCGCGGCGATCGGTCGTGCTGTCCGGTGCCGAACCGGAAGTACTCGCGGTCGCGGCGCACTTCGCCGCGCGGGGCCGGCGGACCAAACGTCTCGGCCTGCGCCTGGCGACTCACTCTCCGCTGGTCGAACCGATGCTGGACGAGTTCCGGGCGGTTGCGGCTCGGCTGTCCTATCAGGACCCGCAAATCCCGGTAGTGTCCGGGCTGACCGGGCGGATCGCCGAACCTGGCACGTTGAGCAATGCCGAGTACTGGGTGCGGCACGTCCGGCAGCCGGTCCGTTTCGCCGATTCGGTCCGGACGCTGGCCGATGCGGGCGTCAGCCTCTTCGCCGAGCTGGGGCCCTCCTCGGTGCTTTCCGCGCCCGCGCAGGAAACCACCGATCGCGTGGTCGCCCCGATGGCGCCTTCGGTGACCGCGGCCGTGGCCAAGTTGTGGGTGCACGGTGCCGAGCTGGACCGGGCTGCGATGTTCAGCGGCTCGCCGATCGCAGCCCTGCCCACCTACGCCTTCCAACACTCGCGGTTCTGGCTGGAGGACTACCGGGAGGACCAGCTCGCCATCGCCGGAACCGGGCAGCGGCTGTTCACCCGCACGTTGTCGGTGTCGGCCCATCCCTGGCTGGCCGACCATCGGATCGCCGGCACCCTGGTGGTGCCCGCGGCGGTGTTAATCGAGATGACGATGCGGGCCACTGAAGCCGACCTGGCGGAGTTTCTCCTGCGCACACCAATGGTGCTGCCTGAAACCGGGACACTGACGGTGCAGGTACTGCTCGACGAGAGCGGTGAGCTCACCCTGCACGCCCGCCACGACGACACGGCGCCCTGGGTGCTCCACGCCACCGGCCGCGTTGCTCATCGAGAGGTACCGCCGGAGAGCGACGAGTGGCCGGCTTTCGAGTCGAATGTGGACAGTGTCGACGTGGCCTACGAAGTACTCGCCCGCCGCGGCTACCACTACGGCCCGGCGTTCCAGTGCGTACGATCCGTCCACCGGGCCGGGGACACCATTTACACCGAGGCCCGGGTCCCCGACACCGGCCGGTTCGCACTGCACCCGGCGCTACTCGACGCTGTGGCGCACTCGACACTGTTCGTCGACGAGGTCGACGGACCGGTCCGGCTGCCGTTCGCCTGGACCGGCGTACGCCTCTACGCCACCGGGGCGACCGCCGTGCGGGCCAAGCTCACCCCAACCGGGCCTGACACGGTGGCCGTTGCCATCGACGACTACCACGGCAACCCGGTCGCCCGCGTCGACGCACTGGTAGTCCGGCCACTGCCGGCGGACGCGATACCCAGGGCCGATCTCCCGTTGCTCCGGCCGGCCTGGCAGCCGGTCGCCCCCGGTTCGGCACGTCGTGACTTCGACGTGCGGGAGCTCACCGATCCGGCGCCACACGTAGTGGACCGGACGCACTCGCTGGTCACCCGCACCTTGCACTGGTTACACGAATCGGTCGATGGGGACCGGCCGCTGGTGCTGGTCGCCGAGGACAGTGATCCGGCGACTATGGCGGCGTGCGGCCTGATCCGGGTGGCGCAGCACGAGCATCCCGGCCGGTTCGTCCTCGTCCACGGCAACGCGGCCGATCGTGCCTCGCTCGCCGACGCCGTGGCCACCGGTGAACCGGAAGTTTCCACTGTCGACGCACAACTCCGGGTACCGCGGCTCACCGTCGCGCCCGCGTCACGGAGCCGGTACTCCTTCGATCCGGACGGCACTGTCCTGATCACCGGCGGCACCGGTGCGCTCGGCAGCGTGCTCGCCCGACATTTGCAGGCAAAGCACGGGATACGGCGGATCGTGCTTGCCAGCCGGCGCGGCCCGGAAGCTCCGGGGGCCGGCGAACTGGACGCGGAGGTCGTCTCCTGCAATGTCGGCGACCGTGCCGACCTGGCACGGCTGCTGGCCGAACTCGGTCCGCTGAGCATGGTCGTGCACGCCGCCGGAGTGATCGACGACGGCATTCTGACCGCGTTGACCCCTGACCGGATGACCGCCGTACTGCGGGCCAAAGCGGACGCCGCGTGGTGGCTGCACGAACTCGTCGGCGACTCTGCGATGCTCGTCCTGTTCTCCTCGGCCACGGGCCTGCTGGGCAACGCAGGACAGGGCAACTACGCCGCGGCCAACGCCTTCCTCGATGGCCTCGCCAACCACCGGCGCGCCCTCGGCATGCCCGCTCTGTCCCTCGCCTGGGGCCTGTGGGACACCGACCACGGCATGGCCGCGCAGGCCGCCCGTTCCCCGTCCCTGGTCGCCCCTGTCTCGGCGGAACGGGGTCTGGCGATGTTCGACGCCGCACTGGCCGGGGACGAACCGGTGCTCGCTCCGATCGCACTCGACCAGCGCGGCGTACGGCCCGGGCAGCCGATCCCGCCGATGCTGCGTGGACTGCTCCAGCCGGTTCTGCCGGCCGCCGTACGCACCGGGCCGTCCGCCCAAACCGGCGACCGTGACCCGCTCGGCCTGGTCCTGCGGGCGGTCGCGAACGTCCTCGGCCACCGCGATGCCAGTGCCATCGCACCGGAGGAGTCCTTCGCGGCGATCGGCTTCGACTCGCTGACCTCCATGGAACTGCGCAACGAACTCGCCGGAACGGTCGGTACGCGCCTGCCCGCGACCGTGGTGTTCGACCACCCGACGCCCGCCGCGCTGGCCGGGCACCTCGCATCCTTGGTGGGCACCCCCGCGCCCACCGCACCCACCACCAGCGGGCTGGCCTCGCTGTACCGGAGGATCTGCGAAAGGGGCGAAGTGGTGCTCGGGATGCACCTGCTGGTCAGTGCCGCCGTCGTCACGCCGAGTTTCGGCCTGGCTGACCTCGGCGATCACCGGATCACGCCGGCCACTCTCGCTCGTGGCGAGCGGGCACCCGCACTGATCTGCCTGCCGTCATTCAGCCCCGTTCCGGGCGAGTACACGCGGCTCGCGGCGTTGTTCGACGGTGAGCGCGACGTGCACGTGCTGCCCCACCCCAGCTACGTCGGGAGTGCAGTTCCCGCCGATCGCGAGACGCTGATCCGGTTGCACGCGAACGCGGTCGTGGAACTCACCGGAGACCGGCCGTTCCTACTGGTCGGCCGATCGAGCGGGGGTTGCGTGGCGCACGCCGTGGCCACCGAACTGGAACGTGCGGGCGCCGCGCCCGGCGGCGTGGTGCTGATCGACACCTTCCACGTCACCAAGCACAACGAGGACGCCGAATGGTTGCTCGCTCTGCCCGCGCGCAGCGCGCTCGCCCTCGGCGCGGGCTTCGACGCCCTGCCTGACAGCGCAGTGGTCGCGATGGGTGCCTACACCTCGATATTCCGGGGCTGGCAACCGGAAAAGGTCACCGCGCCGACGCTGCTCCTGCGCGCGGCCGACGCGGTGGCGGACGAGGACTGGCCTGTGTCGCACGACCTAGTCCGCGTGCCAGGGGACCACTTCTCCATAGTCGAAGAACACGCCGCCACCACCGTCGCGGCCATCCGTGCCTGGGAAACCCGGTAACGAAGCCACTTTCCCCATCGATACTCGAAGGAACCGCACGTGACAGCAATGACCTACAGCACTCTGGCGCCGACAACACCACCCGAGCACATTCTCGGCGTGGTGCGGCACCTGCCCACCACTGCGGGATCGCCTCCAGCGGCGCCCTGGCCATCGGTGGCGGTACGCTCGGCCGCCGACCACGACCAGGCCTTTCATGAGGTCTGGACGAGCAGCCGAACCGCCTTCGGCGGGCAATACAAGAACCTGAGTTACCGCCACGACGGCGAAACGTTCTTCTGTGCGGCCGAAATCCCCGATGCGGCCCGGTTGCGCAATGCTGTCCGCGCGACTTATCAAGCGGTGGTAGAGCTGACTCGCCGGCTCGGCTACCGCCTGCTCCGGGTCTGGAATCACGTCGGGAACATCAACGCGGGCAACGCCGACGGCCTCGAGCGGTACCGGGACTTCTGTCAAGGCCGGGCCGAAGCGCTGGAAGACCTCACCGGGGAATGGCGCGTCCACCTGCCAGCGGCCAGTTGCGTCGGCGCTCTCGCCGGTGGCGCGGTGCTGTACTGCCTGGCCACACGGTCACGACGGCCACTTCACTTCGAGAACCCCCACCAGGTCCCGGCCTACCATTACCCGCCGAAGTACGGACCCCGGTCCCCGAGCTTCGCACGAGCCACGCTGCTGCCCGGAGACACCGGCCCGGCGGGCGGCCAGCTCTTCGTCTCCGGCACGGCCAGCGTCGTCGGCCACGCGACCACGCACCCGGACGACGTTGCCGAGCAATGCGACACCACCGAGGAAAACCTCGAGCACCTGCTCAAGCACGTCGGACAGCAGACCGGCACCTCCCCCGGTCTGCCGGATTTCCGCTTCGCCAAGATCTACGTCCGGCAAGCGCCCGACATCCCTTATGTGGCCGGGAAATTCCGGAGCGCCTTCGGCGAGAACACCGAGATCCGCGTGCTCAATGTCGACCTCTGCCGCAGTGATCTGCTCCTCGAGGTCGAGGGCGTCGTCGCGATGGCCTGAATCCCCAGCCACCAGTCCGATACCGAACAGGGAAGACCATGAACGAGACCTATGTACGGAGCGTACGGACCATTCGCCTCGCCTATTGAAGTGAACAGTCCGTTCGCTTCACACCGGTTGGCGAGGCGGAACCAGGCCGCTCCCGCTGCGGCGACCGGTTGGCACGCTGCTCGTCGTTGTCGGCGACAGCCCTGGTGTCGACGAGAAGCAGACCCGCGACCCGTTGCGGCGCCGCCGCGGCGAAGGTCGCCACCTGGCCGTGAGTAATTTTGGGCGCCATAGCACCCAAAAACGCTCACGGTCCTCGGTCCTGCACCACGCACACCAACCATCCGATGTGGACACCGCGTTGTCCCGCCCCGCACGGGACGCGGCCGCCGCCCTTACTCACTGATAGTGAGCTGCTGACCTTGGCGATTGCCCAAGTGCTGGTGCGATATCACGATGAGCGTCGCTGGATTCGGCATACACACAGTGATCAGCAATGGCGTGCCCTGGTCCCGTATCTGCCACAGCAGTCCGGATACAACAAGCGTGTGAGGAACACGGAACCATTGCTATGCAAAGCGATTATCACACTGGCCGCGTGCTGTCCGTCCTGGTTCGACGACCTGTGGATCACCGACGCCACGCCTGTTCCGTGCGGCATGTCCCGCGAGACCGTCAAGCGTTCCGATCTCAGTGGCGGATTGTGTCACGTATGCAATTCGCGCCAGGCTGGCGCGAAACCTAAGTGGTCGAGTTCGTAAGTCCTTCGGGGGTTGATCATGCTGCCAGTGCGGTGGAGGATTCTGTCTGATGATCGGCGGTGTGCCGATCGAGTCTGGCCAGCAGATCGTCCAGGTCGGAGGTGGTGAACTTCCACTGGAACGGCTGTGCTGTGGCGTTGTAGCGGTTTTCGAAGGCTCGAAGCCGATCCCGGATCTCGTCGAGGTCGGTGAAGTCGTTGGGTGAGACGACCTTGCGCTGGACGATCGAGAAGAAGATCTCGATCTGGTTCGTCCACGAGGCGTGCACGGGGGTGTGGACCATGACGGCGTTCGGAAAAGCCTTGGTCAGGCGGTCGATGGCCTTCTGCCCTCGGTGAGAGGAGCCGTTGTCGACGATCCAGAAGACACGCTTGGCACTGGCGTACGGCTCTTGGCTCATGACCTGGGCGACCAGGTTCATGAAGGGCACGATGCCGGTGGTGGGTTCGGTACGGCCGAACACCTTGGCCTGGTGGACGTCGTAGGCGGCCAGGTAGGCCAGGGCGCCACCGCGGTCGTATTCATGGTTGACGCGCATCGCCCTGGCCTGGCCGGGGGCCAGGGTGGGGTGGCAGCGGCAGCGGGCCTGGATGGAGGTCTTCTCGTCCGCTGAGATCACGTACTCGTCCTCGCCCAGCGGGACCTCGCCCCAGGTGCGGGCGTACAGGTCCATGATGCGGCCGGCCTTGGCGCGGAAGTCCGGGTCACGGATGAAGATCCACGACCGGTACTGCCAGGGCTTGAGCGCGTCGTCGGCCAGCCAGCGACGCACGGTGGAGACGGAAACCGATCCGGCGATGGCCCGGGCGACTACCTCGCGGGCCAGTTCCGGACATGACCAGCGCGATAACGGCGTGCCGGTTTCGGCGGGCAGTTGGCAGGCCAGGGCTTTGGTCTCGGCGACTTGCAACGCGGTAAACGACGGCGGGCGGCCGGTGCGTTTGCGGTCGGACAGCCCAGGCAAGCCGTGTTCGGCGAACCGGCTCCGCCAGGTCCGGACCGTGTCGAGATGCAGCCCCGTCTCGCGGGCAATGCGCGCATTGCAGCGTCCGCGCGCCGCATGCCGGATGATCTGCGCGCGCAGCCGCAGCCGGTACTCGGTCTTGTGGCCCTGGGCCATCTTCTTCAGCCGCTTGCCCTCGGCGGCGGTCAGGCTTATCGGACGGGCCAGGGCAACGGGCATCAGATGGGGGCCAATCGAGAAGAAGTGGATCATGACAGCCCGTATCCTGCCGTGTCCCGGCCCTGCTGCCCATCGGGCAGGATGGCTGTCATGCCCACACCCCCGGAGTCCACCAGGCTCTCGCTCGAACAGCGTCTTGGCGAGCACGCCCGCACTGCCTGGCCGCAGATCAGGCGGCTGCACGTCCGCCACCGCGGAGCCTTCGCCTACGTGGAAGCGGAGCTGGCAGACGGCGAACAGGTCAAGCTGATGCGTCTGCGCTACGGCGGAACCGCCAGCAGGTGGGGCTTCGCCCTCTACTACGCCAGCAGCGACCGCTACGAGGACTCCCTCCTGCCCACCGGCGGCATCACCGGCACCCCCGAAAACGCCCTCGACTGCGCCTGCCAGCTCCACCTCGCCGCACCTGACATCTGACCGGCCGACACGCACAACACCGGACCTGAAGTCAACCCCCGAAGGAATTCTGAAACGGACCACTAAGGTTGACCGGTGCGCCACACTCAGTCACCTCAGCCCCTGTCACTGACCGAGCGCCGCAAGGCGGCCACCCGGCTCGACATCGCGCGCGCCGCCGCCGAACTGTTCGCCGAGCGCGGGTTGGAGGGCACCACCGCCGAGGAGATCGCCCAGCGAGCAGGTGTCGCGCCCCGCACCTTCTACTGCTACTTCCGCACCAAGCAGGACTCCGTCGCCCCACTCCTCGCGGGCGGCGCGGACCGCTGGCGCGCTCTGCTGGCCGACGCCGAACCCGGCTCCGACCTGCCCACCGCGCTGGAATCCGCGATTGAGCAGGCCCTCTCGGCACCTGACGACGAAGCGCTCGAAAGGCTCCGCTGGACGCACGGGCTGCTGCGGGTCGCGGCTCACGACCCGGCGCTGCGAGCCGCCTGGTACGTCGTCAACCAGGAATCCGAGGAGAAGCTGCGACCCGTGCTCGCGGCGCTGACCGGGGCCGAGGCCGACTCCGTGGAGGTACGCCTGATCGCCGCGGCCGCGACCGATGCCATCCGCATCTCCTCGAAACGTGGGCGCAGGCGGAGGCGAAGACCGAGGGACCGGGCTCGCCGACGGCGCTGGCCACGCGCTGCCTCCGCGAGTTCATGAGAGGCATGCGATCGCTGACCGCGAACGGCGGCTGACGCGGTGTCCACAGCGCACAGTCGTCGCCGGGTCCGGCCGATTGCCCAGGGCTCCCTCTCCATTGTTGCGTCTCGCAACCAAGTACGACGGCAGCAGCACGCAGGTTCAATGGCAATTCCCCAACGTCACGTTGTGCTCATGCGCGGAGTAGCGGTCTGCGCAGCGCGGATCGACACTGGCAGGACGACTCGAATCTGTGCGGCCCGCGTTGTCGAGATGTGTACGAGCTGACGAGGAGGCGGTCGCGATGGCCGAGAAGGGACCTGGACGGCGCGGGGAGCAGGAAGCCGCGAGCACGGGGTCGAGCTGGACAACCACGCCCAGCAAACCGGCATCGACCGGCGAAGTCGTGCAGCCCTCGATGGGACGTACCACCGTCGCGGCGCTGGTGGTGCAGAAGATCGCCGCGATCGCGACCCTGGAAGTCACCGGTGTCGCCGCGCTCGGTGCCGGCATAGCGCGGGCGTTCGGGGCGTTGCGGGAACGCATTCCCGGTGCCAGCGCCTCGCAGACGACCGGGGTGGCCGTCGAAGTCGGCGAACGGCAGGCCGCGATCGACTTGGCGATCACCGCTGAGTACGGGGTCGCGCAGGTAGAGGTGGCACGGATGGTGCGCCGCAACGTCATCAAGGCCGTCCAGCGCATGACCGGCCTTGAGGTCGTGGCGGTCAACATCACCGTCGAAGACGTCCGCCTGCCCGAGGACGGCGAGCAAACCCAGGTCACGCGAGTCGAGTAAGCCCCCCCCCCCCCGCAGCTTTCAGCGCCTCTTCCACGCGCGCGCCGAACCGCCTGGTGCGCGAGGCGATCCCAATGGTCTCCGGAGGAATGCCGCGTCGCATCCACCGCTGGACCCGCTGCACGATTGCCGTGAACCCTGCGGGGCTCGTCCGCGAACCCCGCACGCTCGGGCTGGTTTCCGCCGGTGATGGATCTGCGGGCTCCTACGACTGACTTCGCGGCCGTTACCGCGACGTGGCAGCGGCCGCCGGCTGCCATTGCAGGTGGTCTGCGATCAGCCTGCCGATGACGGCCATCGGTTCCGCCTGCGTGATGGTGTGGTGGGTGCACGCGATGTCGTGGGAGATCACCTCACCCGTGATCCGCGACCGCCACTCGCCACCATCGGTGATGTGGTCGGCCTGCGTCGCGCTGAAGTGCAGCAGATCCCCGTCGAAGGTGGACTCGGTGTAGGTCGGCAGCAGCGCGGCGGCGTTGATGAGAACCGTGGTGAGCGCCGCGAGGTGCTTCTCCCCCAACGCAGGGTGCACCTCGGCTTCAGGTGGCAGGCCCGCCGCCTGAAGCAACATCGACCGGACGTCCTCGCGCTTGGGCGCGGCTCGCTGTGCCTGCGGGTCGACCGGCCTGGCATCGAGCAGGGCGAGCAGCGCCACGCGCTCGCCGTCGGCCTGCAGGCGGGTGGCGATCGCGTGCGCCAATGCGCCGCCGAGCGACCAGCCCAGCAGATGGTAGGGCCCGGCCTGTTGCACCGAGCGGATCTGGCGCACGTAGCCGTCGATCATCTCGCGAAACGACGAGGGCAGCTCGTCGTTCCCGGTCAATCCGCTGGACTGCAGGCCGTAGACCGGCACGTCCTCGGGCAGGTGGCGCGGCAGGCCGGCGTAGCACCAGCTCAGGCCGCCCACCGGATGCACGCAGAACAGCGGCGGTCGCGAACCGCTGGCACGCAGCGGAAGCAGCGCCTCGAAGGCGTTCGACGACGTTTCCCGCTCCAGCACGCGCACCAGGTCGGCCACGGTCGGAGCCTCGTAGACGACGCCCAGGGGCACCTCGGCACCCAGGTCAGCGCGGAGGCGGGTGACGAGTTCGGCAGCGAGCAGCGATTGCCCGCCCAGCTCGAAGAAATCGTCGTCAATGGTGACTTCGCCAACGCCGAGCACCTCGGCGAACAGGGCGCACAGCTGCTCTTCGCGAGGTGTGCGGGCGGCACGACCGGCGCGAATTTCGGCGGCAGGCAAGGCCGAGTGGTCGAGCTTGCCGTGCACCGTCAGGGGCAGCTCGTCGAGCAGGACGAATGATGCGGGCACCATCGAAGTGGGCAGTCGTTTCGCCGTCCACGACCGGAGTTCCGCTGGGTCGACCGGCCCTGGACCCGGAACCACGTAAGCGATCAGCTCGGGCTCGGCGGACGTTGTCGTCGTCACCACCGCCTCGGCGGCTCGTGGATGCGCGGTTAGCACCGCCTCGATCTCGCGCGGCTCGATGCGGACGCCACGGATCTTGACCTGCTCGTCGGTGCGGCCGAGGTACTCCAGCACGCCGTTCTCCGTCCACCGGGCCACGTCGCCGGTGCGGTACATGCGCGTGCCGGGCGGCCCGAACGGATCGGGCAGGAAGCGCTGCGCGGTCAGCGCCTCCTGGTCGAGGTACTCGCGGGCGACCTGGTCGCCGGCCAGGTACAGCTCGCCGGGCACTAGCGGCGGCTGGGGTCGCATCGCCCAGTCGAGGACGTAGGCGCGGACATTGTGCCCCGGACGGCCGATGACTGGCCGATCGCCCTCGATCCGGCAGTACACAGCATCCACTGTGGACTCCGTAGGCCCGTAGTAGTTCCAGGCCTCGACACCGGGGCAGTCGCGCAGCGTCGACCACAACGCGGGATCGACCGCTTCGCCGCCGACCATCAGCAGCCACGGGAACTTCTCCGGACCGGACAGCAGGCCCTCGGCCAGCAGAAGCCGGAGGAAGGACGGGGTGAGGTCGGCGAAGTCGATCCGGTGCCGGGAGAAGTAGCGCACGAGCGCGGCCGGGGCGAGGCGCACCGCGTCCTCGACGAGGTGGACCTCCTGCCCCGCGGCCAGGAACAGCACGCCCTCCCATGCGGTGTCGAACGAGAACGACGCGGTCAACGCCGCACGCAGTCGCCGCCCCGCCGACGCGATCAGCTCGCGCTGGTGGTCGTGGAAAAGGTTGGCGAGGTGGCGGTGCTCGACGACCACTCCCTTCGGCCTGCCCGTCGAGCCGGAGGTGAAGCAGACGTACGCCGCGTGGTCCGGCCGGTGGGTGCCGGTCGGATCGGTGCCGGGATGCCGGTCGATGCCGACGTCGTCGAGCACCAGGAGCGGCTGCTCGACCGGAAGAGTCGCGCTGGTCGTCGCGGTGGTGAGCACGTGGAGCGGCCGGGTGTCCGAGAGCAGCGCCTCGATGCGGGCGGGTGGATGGCTCGCGTCGAGCGGCACGCACACCGCGCCGGCCTTGAGCACCGCCAGCACCGCGACGATGTAGTCGGCAGTGCGTGGCAACGCCAGCGCAATGCGCGTTTCCGGACCGGCGCCACGTGCGATCAACAGGTGCGCCAGGCGATTGGCTCGGGTGTTGAGTTCGGCGGCGGACAACGTCGTCGAGCCGCAGACCAGCGCGGTGGCATCGGGCGCCGCGCGGACTCGGGCCTCGAACAGTTCCGGCAACGTCGTGGCCGGCGTCTCCCGCCTGGTGTCGTTCCACGTGTTCAGAACGAGTTCGCGCTCATCCGCGGACAGCATGTCGATAGTGCCCACCTGCTGCTCGGGGTCTGCGGTCGCCAGTGCGTGCAACAGCGCGAGGAAACGGCGGTGGTGCGCCGCCGTGGTCGCCGCGTCGTACTTGGCAGGATCCGAGTTGAAGTCGATCCGCAGTGATCCATCGGCGGGCCTGTCGTAGACGTTGACGCCGAGGCCGGTCACCGGGCCGTTCGAGAGGTTGCGCAGCACTGCGGGGTGGCGGCCGAACCGGAGCTGGACGTCGTGGGTCATGACGTTGATGCCCCAGTCGCCGAGGTATCCGCCGCGGTGATGGGCGATCCCCAAATCGCGCACCAGGTGCGTCGAGGAGTAGCGCTGGTGACGCAGCAGATTCTTCGCGCTGTTCGCGGTGGTGCGCACCAGCTCCGCCACGGTGGTCGACGGCGTCATCCGGGTCCGCAGCGGCAGCACGTTGGCCACCATCGACGGCACGCCGCGCGCGACGCTGCCCGCCCGGCCGTTCACCGTCAGGTCCAGCGTGACCTCGTCGTTTCCCGCCAACCGATGCACGTACAGCGCCAGGGCGGACATCGCGACCGATGGCAGGCTCGTGCGCACCTGCCGCGCCAGCGCCCGCAGGGCTTCGGTGTCCGCCGGGGTCACGTAACCGGTCTCGCGGAGGAAGGTGTGCGGCACGATCGACGACGGTCGCTGCGACCCGCGCGACGCAGGCCAGTCGGCCAGTTGTTCCGTCCAGTACTGCTGATCGCGGGCGTACCGCTCGGACGCCTCGTATTCGGCCTCATCGGCCAGGATCTGCGCCAGGGAGCCGAACGGGCACGGCGGAGCGGGACGCCTCTCCTCGGCCGCCGTGTAGAGTTCCGCGACCCGCTGGATGAACAGCGAGAGGCCGAAGCCGTCCAAGATGATGTGGTGCAGTCCGAGGTAGACGGTGAACCGCTGCTGCCCCGTCCGCAGCAAGGCGAACGAGAACAGCGGCGAGCGGCGGAGGTCCGCCGGCCTGCCCAGATCGGCCCACATCCACGCCTCGGCCGCCGCAACTGGATCGGCGGCCCCGCGCAGATCGACCACCGGCAGCTTCCAGTCCGGCAACGGTTCGATCGCCTGCCAAATCCGCCCGTGGCCGTCGTCACCGAATCGGGCCCGCAGTGCTTCCGCCTCGTCAACAGCCTGGCGCAATGCGACCTCGAGCAGCGCGACATCCACCGGGCCGTCGATCTCCAGCGCCTCCGCGGCCCGGTAGATCGGGTTGGCCGGATCGAACTCCTGGGCGAACCACACACCCGTCTGGGCAGCCGTCAGCGGCAACGTTTCGCAGCCGATATCCGTAGACATGCACGCTGCGTATCACGAGAACAGCAAGCTCACACAGAGCAACGGCCCGCGCGTCAGGGGGTAAATCAAATCGATCACGATGTGAGCGCGCACCCCGCTCCATATCGGCGTGCTCAACGGCGGCGGACAGCCTGGTGGCACGAGGCGGGATGCGCGGGGCAAGGTCCGCGAGGCGACCGGCCAGTACCTCACCAAGCGGGCCGAAGCAGAAGCCGAACGCCAGAAGCACCCCGCCGCCCCACACTTGATCTGTGCAGATGAAGGCGGCCCGCGATGCCCGGTTGGGCGCCAGGTGGCGATTTCGCGCGAAATCGCCACCCGCCAGGCGTGGAAAATGGCGATTTCGCGCGAAATCGCCACCCCCCACCGACGAACCGCCGGCTGCGACATTTGCATGAGGGCGCACGACATCGCAGCAGCGAAAGGCCATCGCGGTGCACGTCGGGGTGATCACGACTGCCGCTAGCAAGGGAGCGGAGACAGGACGACGATGGATGCCGCCAAGCTGAACGAGGGTGCACGCGAGCTGCTGGAACAACTCACCGACCGGCTCCCGAAGCGTCGGCTGCCCTCGTACCGGGCGCTGGGCGAAGCGGGCGAGTCGACCTCGTTGCTCAACGAGATCTGCAAGATGCTGGTCAACCGCCACACCGAAGTGACACCTGCGGAGAAAGACACGTTGCACCCAGCTCCTCGGCATGGTGCCAACCGACGCCAGCGATTACGACTACATCAACAACCGCGATCAGACATTGGCTTCGCTCCAGGTTGCCGATCAACCACGAGGGTCACCACCGCCGACCTGAACTGGCTCAACACTAAATCTCAGCAGCTGCTTGAGCGCTTCGCAGGCCGGCTGTCACCACACGATCTCGAAAGCAACCGCACCCTGGGCTTCGCCGGGGAGCAAGCGATCATGCTCAACAATCTCTGCGCCAGCCTGGTCAAGGATGAGATCTCGGTGACGCCGCATGAACAGCAGGCTCTGGCCGAGTTGCTGAACTGGTTCCGCCCGGCCACGGTCGCCGACCTCATCCGCGACCGTGAGAACACGCTTGCCTCGCTGAACCTCACCGACCAGCCCTGAGCGATTTGACAGCAACCAGCCGTTAGCCCGCGCGAGGTAGGCGATGAACAGGACGTGCAAGACGGAGTCGGGTGCCCAGTTCGCCTGTGGCGCCGGATCGACGGCGAGCTCTGCAGGCGCTGGACGACGGGACGCATGACGCGGTCGTGGTGCTCCGGAGGTGCTTCGCCGCCCATCTCGGTTGACACTCCGGTCCAGTTCCGAATTCCCGACCGACGGAGTGGACCAGTGAGCCTAGACGACGCACGCGCGGTGGCCGACGCCGTTCTGTTCGAAGGATATCTGCTGTACCCCTACCGGGCTTCGGCATTGAAGAACCGGATGCGCTGGCAGTTCGGCGTGCTGGCACCGCACGGCGAGGAATCCGAACCATCGTTCGCCCGCACGGAGTGCTTGCTCGTCGCGCAGCCGGGCGCGGAACTCGAAGTGCTGGTGCGCTGCCTGCAATTGCGCACTCGCAAGGCTGAACCCGATTGGGACGAAGGCGGCCTGCGCGAGATCGTTGCGACGGTCGAACTCGATCGACACGACGTCGCAGCGGATATCCCGTTCGAACTGCCGGGCGGCGAGAACGAGCGCGAACGCTGGCTGCCCCTGCGCGGGACGATCGGCATCCGCACGACTTCGATCGGGGGAGGTTTGCAACGCCTGGCGGTCGTGGTCGAGAACCGGACGCAGCGGAACCCCCGTTCGCAGCGCGAAGGCATGCTGCGGAGCTCGCTGGTTTCGGCGCACACCGTGCTTGCGGTGCGCGGCGGGCATTTCATCTCGCTGCTGGATCCACCCGAAGGCGTTCGCGAGGCCGCGCAAGCGTGCCGCAACGAGCACACCTGGCCGGTGCTCGTCGGGGAGCAGGGGCGACGAGACGTGGTGTTGTCCGCGCCGATCATCCTCTACGACTACCCGGCGATCGCTCCGCAGAGCCCGGGAGATCTGTTCGATGCCACGGAGATCGACGAAATCCTCATGCTGCGCACGATGACGCTCACCGACGACGAGAAGCGCGAGGCCCGGGAAACCGATCCCAAGGCCGCGGAGATCATCGATCGCGCGGAGCGGCTCTCCGCGGAGCAGCTCTCCCGGTTGCACGGCACCATGCGCTACCCGGACGGCCGTCGATGACGGGGCCGCGGATCCTGATCGCAGGGGTGGGAAACGTGTTCCTCGGCGACGACGGTTTCGGCGTCGCGGTCGCCGACCGGCTGGCCAGCGAACCACCGGAGGGCGCTCGGGTCGCGGACTTCGGAATCCGCGGCATGCACCTGGCGTACGAACTCATGGACCGGTACGACCTGCTGATCCTCGTCGACGCGGTGGCGCGCGGCGAGGAACCCGGAACCGTCTCGGTCATCGAACCGGACCTGGCGGCGATCGAGCCCGCCGCCGGCGTGGACAGCCACGGCATGAACCCGGATGCGGTCCTCGCCTGCTGCAAGGGCTTCGGCGTGCCGCTGGGCCGCGTCCTGGTCGTCGGGTGCGAACCCGCGGACTGCTCGTGCCGGTGGGGACTCACCGAACGGGTGGCCGAATCCGTCGGATCAGCCGAGAGAACCGTGCGGAACCTGGTCGCCGACGCGATCGACGCCGGAACCCGAACCAGCGGGTAACGCATGATCCTGGTGCTGCGCCGGGCAGATGGACTTACGGTGGCGGCGGGCCTCGCCGCCACGGTCGGCCGTCAGGGGGAGCCGACGTTGCGAAGTGGTTGGCGGAAACCGGAGATCCGGAGTGGCATATGAGTGCTGTGTCGACGCCGTCGAACATAGACGAGGTCCACATCCTGTGGACCTCCGAGGGCATGAGCTGCGATGGCGACACCGTGTCGGTGACCAACGCGACGCTGCCCAGCATCGAGGACGTGGTGCTGGGCACGGTCCCGGGAATACCGAAGGTGCACCTGCACAACAAGGTGCTGGCCTACGAGACCGGCGCGGACTTCATGGCCGCGTTCCACCAGGCCGACCGCGACGAGCTTGGCCCGTTCATCCTGGTCGTGGAGGGCTCCATCCCCAACGAGCGGATCAACGGCGACGGTTACTGGACGTCCATGGGAAACGACCCCGAGACCGGGGAGCCGCGCACCCTCAACGAGTGGCTCGACCGGCTCGCGCCCAAGGCGTGGGCGGTGCTGGCGGCGGGCACCTGCGCGACCTACGGCGGTATCCACGCCATGGCCGGCAATCCGACTGGGTGCATGGGCCTGGCCGACTACCTCGGGGCGGACTTTCGCTCCGCCGGTGGGCTGCCGATCGTCAACGTGCCCGGCTGCCCGGTGCAACCGGACAACTTCATGGAGACCTTGCTGTGGTTGCTGCACCAGGCCGCCGGGCTGGCGCCGACCATCCCGCTGGACGAGCAACTGCGTCCGACGTGGCTGTTCGGCAAGACCGTCCACGAGGGCTGCGACCGCGCCGGCTACTACGAGCAGGCCGACTTCGCTCTCGACTACAACTCGCCGAAGTGCCAGGTGAAGATCGGCTGCTGGGGACCGGTGGTCAACTGCAACGTCACCAAACGAGGCTGGATGGACGGCATCGGCGGCTGCCCCAACGTGGGCGGGATCTGCATCGGCTGCACGATGCCGGGATTCCCGGACAAGTTCATGCCGTTCATGGATGAGCCGCCCGGCGGCAGCTTCTCGTCTGGCCTGCTGCGGGCGTACGGGCCGCTGGTCCGAACCTTGCGGAGCATCACCAACCACAGTGCGAACCGAGAACCGAAGTGGCGGCACAACCGGGCCGAACTGACCAGCGGCTTCCAGCCGCGGTAACAGAGGTGGAGGTAGCAGCGGCAATGAGCGCGCAACAGCGGAACCTCGTCGAGGTGGAGTTCGATCCGATCACCCGGATCATCGGCAATCTCGGCATCTACACCAAAGTGGACTTCGACAACAGCGAGGTCGTCGAGTGCCGCAGCACCTCATCGCTGTTCCGCGGGTACAGCGTGTTCATGAAGGGCAAGGACCCGCGCGACGCCCACTTCATCACCAGCCGGATCTGCGGGATCTGCGGGGACAACCACGCGGTGTGCTCGATCTACGCGCAGAACATGGCCTACGGAGTCAAGACCCCACCGCTGGGCGAGTGGATCATCAACCTCGGCGAGGCCGCGGAGTTCATGTTCGACCACACGATCTTCCAGGACAACATGGTCTTCGTCGACTACTGCGAGAAGATGGTGTCGGAGACCAACCCGTCGCTGCTCAAGCGAGCCGAGCAGACCGATGCGCCGCGCGGGAACGTCCACGGCCACCGCACGATCGCCGACATCATGCGGTCGTTCAACCCCTTCGAAGGCGAGACCTACAAGGCCGCGCTGGAGATGTCGCGCGTGACGCGCGAGATGTGCTGCCTGATGGAAGGGCGGCACGTGCACCCGTCGACGCTTTACCCGGGTGGGGTCGGCACGGTCGCCACCCCGCAGCTGTTCACCGACTACCAGGTGCGGCTGGTGCGGGTGCTGGACTTCATCAAGCGCGCGGTCGCGATGAACGACGACGTGTTCGACTTCTTCTACGAAGCCCTGCCCGGCTACGAGGAGGTCGGCCGGCGCCGCACCTTGCTTGGCTGTTGGGGGTGCTTCCAGGATCCCGAAGTGGTCGACTACGACTACCGGAACATGAGCGAGTGGGGACGCGCGATGTTCGTGACCCCGGGGATCGTGGTCGACAACGAACTGCTGACCACCGATCTGGTCGACATCAACCTGGGCATGCGCATCCTGCTGGGCAGCTCCTACTACGAGGACTGGGCGAACGAGCAGACGTTCGTGGACCGGGACCCGCTGGGGAACCCGGTCGACCAGCGCCACCCCTGGAACCAGACGACGGTCCCCCAGCCACAGAAACGCGATCTCGACGGCGGGAAGTACAGCTGGGTGATGAGTCCGCGCTGGTTCGACAAGCGTTCCGGCGACCACCTCGCGCTGGACACCGGCGGCGGTCCGATCGCGCGGCTGTGGGCCACCGCGCTCGCCGGGCGCGTCAACACGCCTTACGTGCGCTCCACGGGGCACAGCGTGCAGATCGACCTGGCGAAGGGGCAGTCGCTGCCGGACATGCAGCTGGAATGGCGCCCGCCGCAGTTCCCAAACACGTTGGAGCGCAACCGGGCGCGGATGTACTTCGTCGCCTACGCCGCCGGGATGGCGCAGTACTTCCTGGACCGCGCGCTGGCCGAAGTGCGGTCTGGCAACACCAAGGTGTTCGAGGACTTCAACGTGCCCGACGAGGCGATCGGCGTCGGCTTCCACGAAGCGGTCCGCGGCGTGCTGTCGCACCACTTGGTGATCCGGGACGGCAAGATCGCGAACTACCACCCGTACCCGCCGACGCCGTGGAACGCGAGCCCGCGCGACAGCTACGGCACACCTGGCCCGTACGAGGACGCCGTGCAGGGCCAACCGATCTTCGAGGAGAACGGGCGCGACGACTTCAAAGGCATCGACATCATGCGGACCGTGCGCAGCTTCGACCCGTGCCTACCTTGCGGTGTGCACATGTACCTGGGTGGCGGGCGGGTGCTCGAACGAACGCACTCGCCGATGTTCGGCGCGGGCTCCTGACGATGCCTTGGGACGCCGATCAGGTCCGCGACGAGATCGTGCGCGCCGAGACGTTGCTCTCCGACCTGGGGTCCGGGGTGGAACCGGTCGCGGGCACGCATGCGATCGAGGCCGTGCAGGCAGTCGTCGGTCTGTACGGGGAATGCCTGGCGCGGTTGCTGCGGCACATCGAGCAGGCCGGGCACCCCGAAGTCCTCGCCGACGTCGCCCGCGACGAACTGGTCTCACACCTGCTGCTGGTGCACGACCTGCATCCGGTCGGCATCGAGGGCCGGATCGGCACCGCGCTGGCCGAGGTGGAGGACGCTTTCGAACCCGGTTCCCTCGATCTGCTCGACGTGCAGGACGGCGTTGCCCGAATCCGCGTGGCGGTTCGCGGCTGCCAGTCCACGGCGGCGCGGATGCGCACCTCCGTAGAAGAGGCGGTGTTGGCGGCAGCACCGGAACTCGAAAGCGTGGAGATCGACGCCGCCGCGCCGCAGGGGTCCACCGTCATTCCCGTCGAGGACCTGTTCGCGACCGGGCGACTGGCCGGGGAGAGGTGAGCACGATGCCTTCGACGTTGCGGCAGCTCGCCCACCGCAGGCCCGCGCCGAGGGCCGGGCCCGCCGAGCGCTGCGATCTCTGCTCCGACGAGCTGCCCGACCAGCACAGCCACCTGCTCAACACCGCCACCCGCGCCCTGTCGTGCAGCTGTCCTGCGTGCAGCGTGCTGTTCGATCACCACGCCGCCGGCGGCGGGCACTACCGCCGCATCCGCTCACGACCGCGACCGCTACCCGAGTTCGTACTCGACGACGTGGGGTGGGCCCAGTTCGGCATCCCAGTCGGGTTGGCGTTCTTCGTGCACAACGCCGAAAGTGATCGCGTCACCGCGTTCTACCCCAACCCGGTCGGCACCATGCACGCCTCCGTCGATCCGGGCAGCTGGCGGTCGTTGGTCGAAGCGAACCCCGAGCTGCCCACGCTGGAAAGCGACGTCGAGGCGCTGTTGATCGATCGGCTCAGTAGTGGGCCGGTGGCGTGGCTGCTGCCGCTGGACGAGTGCTACCGGCTGGTTGCGCTCCTGCGCACGCATTGGCGTGGTTTCAGCGGCGGCGACGAGGTCTGGCGACAGGTCGCCGAGTTCTTCGCGAACCTGCACCAGGGCAGAGCCTGAGGAGGAAACGTGATCAAGGTCGGCAAACCACAAGTGCACCGCGACACTCCCGCGCACGTCCCGGGCGTTGAGCAGGGCAACCAGGTCGGGCACTACCAACGCCAGCCCGGACACCACCCGGATGGGACGTCGACGGCCCGCCGGTCCACCGGGATCGGCGCAAAGCGGCACAACCCCATCCTGTCGTCGATGCCAAACCTCTCGCCAGCATGACCGCGGGGTTGCCCAGCGCCATGCCGGAACTGGCCTTCGCCGTCACCGGGGCGGAACCGGTGCGCATGGCCGCAGTGCCCGCACTGAGTTTCGAGCTCCACGTGCGTCGGGTCGGAGGCGGCTCCGTCCGGTCCATCAACCTCACCACGGCGATCCGCATCGCTGCGGCCCGCCGCCGCTACCGCGCCGCGGAGCAGGACGAGCTCGTGGAGCTCTTCGGCGTTCCCGAGCGGTGGGCGACCACGATGCGCCCGCTGCCCTGGGCGCGCCTGACCACCGTCGTCGGACCGTTCGACGACGACGTCGTGGTGCCGTTGCAGCTCGTCTGCACCGACGATGTCGAACTCGCGGTCGCCAAGTATTTCCACGCGGTGCGCGATGCTGCCGTGCCGCTGGATTTTCTGTTCAGCGGCACGATCTTCCACCTAGGTCCGGACGAGCGGTTGCGGACCGCGCAGATCGACTGGTCCCAGGACACGACCTTCGATCTGGCGGCGGGCCTGTGGCACGAGGCGCTCGGCGGAACCCGATGGGTGCGGATGTCCGAGGACAGCTTCTCGCGGCTGCACGACTACCGGCGTGCGCGGGCCCTCGGCACGTGGGACGAGACGATCAGCGCGCTGCTGGCGCGCACCGAACAGGACGTTTCGTGAGCCCGGGCGCGGATTCGGTACCGACCAGCGGAATGCGGGTGCGCCTGCGGCCAACACGTCGCGCCGACATCGTGGACATCGCTCTCGCGGGCAGGCTCGCCGAGGTCGAAGGCGTCGAGCACGGTGCGGACGGCCGGGTCTACGTGATCGTGTCGCTCCTCGGTGACACCGCGGTGGATCTCGGACCGATGAGCCAGCTCGGTCACCGGTTCTTCTTCTCCCCCGAAGAACTCGAACTGCTCCCCGGCGGAAGCGCGCGCCGGGTCCTGGTCGCGGGGGTCGGCGACATTTTCAGCTCCGGCGGAGGCCGAGCGCATCGGATCACCGAAGACCTGCGCAGGTCGGACCTTCCGCCAGGCGTGCGCGTCGCGAACTTCGGAATCCGGTGGCAGGATTTGCTTCGCTCGCTGGAGGATTGCGATGCCGCGGTTCTGCTGTGCGCCGGTGCTGCCGGCGAAGTCCGTTCGATCGAGATCGCAGATCTGCCGGGGTTCGCCCACTCGGGTGCGCAGCTTCAGCCCGCAGTGGCACACCGGTGCGTGCGGATCACCTCGGTCGGCTGCGGTGAAACCGGTGGCGCTGGTTTGGCTGGACGAGCACTGGCCATCGAGGCTGTCATGTCCGTTGTGGACGATCTATTGGCTGATCGAGCTTTCGAGGGAGGAACCGTCGATGAAAGATGACATCCATGTGCCGCGCAAGGCCGTCTACGCGGCACTCGGCGTGCTGTCCGCGGTCGCGGCGGTGGTTCTCGCGCTGCAGGTGCCCGCGATCACGAGGTACGTGAAAGCTTCTCGAATGTGATTGCAGGGCAAGCAGATCAAGTTGTGCGCCGCTCATGACGGACCTTAGCGTTGGTACGCCGCACGATCGCGAATGAGGATGTGACCCCGATGCCGTGGTCCGGACAAGCAGCTGCTCGTGCCGTCGACGAGATCTTCGAACGACGGGTGCCGCCGCTGCAGACTCTCGTCGGAGACGCCGAACGCGTCGCCCGCGCATGCCATGCGATGGCCACCCGGTTCCACGCGGGCGGCAAGCTCATCGTGTTCGGCAACGGCGGGCCGAGCACGGACGCCCAGCACGTGGCCGTCGAGTTCGTCCACCCGGTGATCGTGGGCAAAAAGGCGCTTCCGGCGATCTCGCTGACCGCGGACGTCGCGACGGTGACCGGGGTGGCCACCGGCGAAGGGCTGGACGAGGTGTTCGCCCACCAGGTCCGGCACCTGGCCGACCCGGAGGACATCGCCCTGGGCATCTCCACCGACGGCAACTGCGGGAACGTCCTGCGCGGCCTGGCCGTGGCCCGTGATCGAGGCCTGCTGACCGTCGGGCTGGCGGGCGGCGGCGGTGGGCGCATCGCCCGTGCGGGCCTCGACCACGTGCTGATCGCCGATGCGGTCGATCCGCGGGTCGTCAAGGAGGCGCACGTGACCATGTACCACGTGCTGTGGGAGCTCGTGCACGTGTTCTTCGAACACCCGGGCGCGTTGCAGCAGGGGGTGAGCGCATGACATCCGGAGATCCGGGGGAAACCTGCCGCGGCGATTCCTGCGTGACCTGTTCGGACGAGGCAACGGAAGTCCGGGTGCTGCGGCTGCTGGGCGACGAACTCGCCGCCGTGGCCACCGATTCGGGTGAAGAAGTGGTCAGCGTCGCCCTGGTTCCGGCTCGTCCCGGTGACACGGTGCTGGTCCACGCCGGTGAGTCGATCGCGATCGTGGAGGAGTGACCGCCGTGAGTTCAGGTGCCGATGCTGTCGAGTCGCTGTACCCGTTCTTGTCGACATCGGACGGCGACGTCGATGCGGTGCTCGCCGAAGTGCGCCAGTCCACGCAGGACAAGGCGCGCGAGATCATGCAGTTGCGCGAGGCGGTCAAGCAGGGGTACCGCGACGAGATCGTCGCGTGTTCGTCGGCGATGGCCGAGCGGTTCGCCCGCGGTGGGCGGCTGCTCACCTTCGGCAACGGCGGCAGCTCCACCGATGCGCAAGACCTTGCCAGCCTCTTCCTGAACCCGGGCGCTACCGCACCCGCGCTGCCCGCGATCGGGTTGACCAGCGATATCGCGGTGGTCACCGCCCTGTCCAACGACATCGGGTTCGACGTGGTGTTCGCCCGCCAGATCGGCGCCTTCGGCCGCCGCGACGACATCGCGGTGGGGCTGTCCACCAGCGGGAACTCGCCGAACCTGCTGCGGGCGTTCGAAGAAGCGGCGCGACGCGGATTGCTCACGATCGGGATAGCCGGCGACAAGGGCGGCCGGATGGCCGAGTGCGAGCACATCGACCGCCTTTTCGTGGTGCCGTCCGCCTCGGTGCACCGCATCCAGGAAGCGCAGACCACGCTCTACCACGCGCTGTGGGAGATGACCTTGCTGACGCTGCACGGGACGGGAGGAACGGCCGATGTGCCTCGCGATCCCCGGTGAAGTCCTCGAGATCCTGCCGGACCGCCCGGATCTGGCCAAGGTCGAAGTCAGCGGCGTCCGCCGCAACATCAACGTCAGCCTCCTCGGCAGACCACCCGAGCCGGGCGAGTGGATCCTGATCCACGTCGGATTCGCAATGTCCACAATAGACGAGACCGAAGCGCGTGCGGTGCTGGATTTCCTGGAGGGCTTGGGGCAGACCTACACCGACGAGATCGATGCGCTGCAGGACTCCCGCATCGAATGACTGATTCCGCTGCCCGCACCGCTATGCAAAAAGAGACTGGAAAACGCTCAAAGGGGGGCGGATGCGATTCGTCGACGAGTACCGGGACGCGGACAAGGCGCGGGCGCTGGCGGCCGAGATCGCCGCGCTCTGCGTGCCGGGCCGGCAGTACAAGTTCATGGAGGTCTGCGGCGGCCACACCCACACCATCTACAAGCACGGGATCGAGGACTACCTGCCGGCGAACGTCACCCTGGTGCACGGCCCCGGGTGTCCGGTGTGCGTGATCCCGATGGGCCGGGTCGACGACGCCATCCACATCGCCCGGCAACCGGACGTGCTCATGACCTCGTTCGGCGACATGATGCGGGTACCGGGCAGCAACGGGAACTTCTTCGACTCCAACGCCGAGGACACCAACATCCGCATGGTGTACTCGCCGCTGGACTCGCTGAAGCTCGCCCGGCAGAAACCGGACCGGCACGTGGTGTTCATGGCGATCGGGTTCGAGACCACTGCCCCGTCGACGGCGATGACCCTGCTGCGCGCCGAGCAGGAGGGTCTGGAGAACTTCTCCGTCTTCGGCAACCACGTGACGATCATCCCGGCGATCAAGGCTATCCTGGACTCCCCCGACCTGCGCCTGGATGGGTTCCTCGGGCCGGGGCACGTGTCGACGGTGATCGGCTGCCGGCCGTACGAGTTCATCGCCCGCGACTACGGCAAGCCCGTGGTGGTCTCGGGCTTCGAACCGCTGGACATCATGCAGTCGATCTACCTGCTGCTCAAGCAGCTCGCGGAGAACCGCTGCGAGGTCGAGAACCAGTACGCCCGCGTGGTGCCGTGGCAGGGCAACACGACCGCGCTGGAAGCGATCGCCAAGACCATGGAGCTGCGGCCGTACTTCGAGTGGCGCGGGTTGGGTTTCATCTCGCACTCCGCGCTGCGGCTCCGCGAGGCGTACGCGCGGTTCGACGCCGAACGGCGCTTCGACCTGCCCGGGGTGCGGGTGGCCGACCCCAAGGCATGCCAGTGCGGCGAGGTGCTCAAGGGCGTCCTCAAACCGTGGGAGTGCAAGGTGTTCGGCACGGCCTGCACGCCGGAAACACCGATCGGCACCTGCATGGTCTCGCCGGAAGGAGCCTGCGCCGCGTACTACAACTTCGGCCGGTTCAGCCGGGAACGCGTCAGGGAGGCGAGCCGAACATGAGCGCGGAACCCCGAGCGGAGCTGACCGACGAGCATCGCGACCCCGAGCAGCAAGTGCTCGACCGGATCGAGAAGGCCCGCCGCCGCAAGCCGAAGGTGAAGGAGGAGCGGATCACCCTCGCCCACGGCTCCGGCGGGAAGGCGACGCAGACGCTCGTCGAGGCCGTGTTCCTGGAGGCGTTCCGCAACGAATTGCTGGAACCCCTGGAGGACGGTGCGGAGCTGGCGGTGGACGGAACCCGGCTGGCTTTCACCACGGATTCGTTCGTGGTGTCGCCGCTGTTCTTTCCCGGCGGGAACATCGGCGACCTGGCCGTCAACGGCACGGTAAACGACCTCGCCGTCTCCGGCGCGACACCGCAGTACCTGTCGGCCGGTTTCCTGATCGAGGAGGGCTTCCCGGTCGCCGACCTGACCCGCATCGTCGAATCGATGTCGAAGGCGGCGCTGGCGGCCGGGGTGCGGGTGGTAACCGGCGACACGAAGGTCGTGGAGAAGGGCAAGGCGGACGGCTGCTACATCAACACCTCGGGCGTCGGCGTCATGCGGACCGACCACCGGCTGGGCGTCAACACGGTCCGCCCTGGTGATGCCGTCCTGGTCTCGGGCCCGATCGGCGATCACGGGGTGACGGTGATGCTCGCCCGCGGCGAACTCGACATCGACTCCGACGTGGTCTCCGATACCGCGCCCGTCCACCAGCTCGTCGCCGACCTGCTCGCGGCGGTTCCGGACGTCCGGGCGCTCCGCGATGCGACGAGGGGCGGTGTTGCGACGATCCTCAACGAAATCGCCCGGGCCGCGCAGGTAGCAGTCGTCGTGGACGAAGCGGAGGTACCCGTGCGCACCGAAGTGCGGGGCGCCTCGGAGCTGCTGGGGATCGATCCGCTCTACGTGGCTTGCGAGGGACGCATCGTCGTAGTCATCCCAGGTGCTCGGACCGAGGCAGCGCTGCAGGCGATGCGGGCGCATCCGCTGGGAGAACAGGCCGCGCTCATCGGACGCGTCGCGGACGACCCGCCGGGGCTGGTGCTGCTGAACACGACGTTCGGCGGCACCCGCATCGTCGATCTGCTGGTGGGCGACCCCCTCCCGCGGATCTGCTAGCCGTGCACGAGCTCGGCATCACCCAGAGCATCGTGGACGCCGTGCTGGACGCGGTCGAGGAGCCGGCCATCAAATGCGTGCATCTAGAGGTCGGGCGGCTCTCCGGCGTGGTGCCCGGCGCGATCCGGTTCTGCTTCGAGCTGGTGGCGGACGGCACGCGACTGGCATCGGCCCGGTTGGACATCACCGAGCCGGCCGGTCGCGGCGAATGCCGTTCGTGCGGACTTGAAATCGACATGGACGACCTGATCACGCGCTGCGCGTGCGGCGGCGTCGACATAGCGGTGCTCGCCGGACAGGAACTGCGGATCAAGGCAGTGGAGGTGGGATAGATGTGCGGTACGTGCGGATGCGCCGACGAGGAATCGAAGACCATCGTCCTGGAGCAGCAGGTGCTGGCCAAGAACGACGGCCTCGCGGACGCGAACCGGAACTGGCTGCAGGCCAGGGGGATCGCGATGATCAACCTGATGAGCTCGCCCGGTTCCGGCAAGACGAGCCTGCTGGCCCGAACCGCGCGCGAGTTCGGCGCTGCCCCGCTCGCGGCCGTCGAGGGTGACCAGGAGACCGGCCTCGACGCGGCTCGGCTGCGGGACAGCGGCTGCCCGGTGGTGCAGATCAACACCGGTACGGGCTGCCACCTGGACGCGACGATGGTGGCCGACGGACTGCGCGCGCTGCGGCCTCCGCACCATTCCGTGCTGTTCGTCGAGAACGTCGGGAACCTGGTGTGCCCGGCGCTGTTCGACCTAGGCGAGCAGGCCCGCGTCGTCCTCGCCTCGGTGACCGAGGGCGCGGACAAGCCGCTGAAGTACCCGCACATGTTCCGCGCGGCGGATCTGGTGCTGCTGAACAAGATCGACCTGCTGCCCCACGTCGACTTCGACGTGGCGGGCTTCATCGACGCCGCTTCGATGGCCAATCCCGGTGTCCGGGTGCAGCGCCTCTCGGTCACCACCGGCGAAGGCATCACCGAGTGGTACGACTGGCTCAGTGAACAGGCGCACGGTTATTGATAGGGAAATTCAATGGTGTGATCTTCGTTGGTCTGCCGTGATCGCTGGTGTGCGGGATGCGCGGAGGTTATCGCCTGAGGTGCAGGAGGATCTGCGGCGCAGGGTGGTTCGCGGCGGTGCACGGTGGGATGAGGCAGGTCGAGGCGGCGCTGGTGTTCGCGGTAGCGCCGCAGTCGGTGTCCGGATGGGCGCAGGTGTGGCGGAAACAGGGTTCGAAGGGTCAAGCACGACCAGCTCGCCATTGTGGTGCCGGTTCGCCCGGCAGCCGACCTGATCGACCTACTCGCTTCGTGCGGCGTGAGTTGTCTTTACGAGGCGAAGCCGGGGCATTTCGAGCGCGTCCGGGCGGCCTGAAGGTGTTATTGATCGGGAACTTATAGGTGTGATCTTCGTTGATCTGGCATGATCGCTGGTGTGCGGGACGCGCGGAGGTTGTCGCCTGAGGCGCAGGAGGATTTGCGGCGCAGGGTGGTCGCTGCTGTTCATGGTGGGATGAGTCAGGTCGAGGCGGCCCGGGTGTTCGCGGTGGCCCCGCAGTCGGTGTCCAGATGGGTGCAGGCGTGGCGGAAACGTGGCTCGAAGGGTCTCACCGGGCGTCGCCGGGGTCGCAAGCCCGGCGAGCAGAAAGCGTTGAGTGCCCGCCGGCAGCGCAAGCTGCGGTATGCGGTGGCCGAGCACACCCCGGCCACGTTCGGGCTGACCGGCCTGGTGTGGACCCGCAAGACAGTGGCCGAGCTGATCCGGGTGCGCCACGGCATCGTGTTGAACCTGCGCACCGTCGGCAACTACCTGCGTTCCTGGGGATTGTCGCCGCAGAAACCGATCCGCAAGGCCTACGAACAGGACCCCGAGTCGGTGCGCCGATGGCTGGAGGAGGACTACCCGGCCATCGCCGCCCGCGCCCGCCGCGAGGGCGCACTGATCCTGTGGCTGGACCAGACCGGGATCCGTTCCGACGCCACCGTAGCCCGCACCTGGGCACCGGCGGGCCAGACACCGGTGGTGGGCAAAACGGGCAAACGATTCAGCGTGAACGCCATGTGCGCGATCGGGAACAAAGGCGAGCTGTACTTCACCGTCTACACCGGCTCGTTCAACGGCAAGGTGTTCCTGCGGTTCCTGGACCGGCTGACCCGCCATCTGGACCGCAAGGTCCACCTGATCGTTGACGGACACCCCGTCCACCGCCGCAAGACCATCCAGCAATGGATCACCAAGCACGCTGAGGCGATCGAGATGCACTTCCTGCCCGGATACAGCCCCGAACTCAACCCCGACGAGATACTCAATGCCGACCTCAAACGCACCATGTCCACCAGCACAGCCCCGAAAACCCGCGACGAGTTGAAACAAGCGGTCCGCTCCTTCCTCCACCGCCTCCAGAAGCTGCCCGACCGAGTTCGCTCCTACTTCGGCAAACCCGAAGTTCGCTACGCCGCCTGACATCACACATTTGCCACCCGGATCAATATGTCGTTCTTCCTGAAGCGCAGGGCGGTCGGTGGCCGGGCGCGTGGGGGCATTCGCGCCCGGTCACCGGGGGAAGGTCTGGTGCGGCGGAGGCCGGGGGAGGCGCCGCACCGGCCCGGCTGGGAAGGTCAGGTCTCGTGAGTGATCCTTCCGGTAAGAACCGGAAGGATCACTCACAAGCGTTCAGGCACACAGGAGGTGCCGCCCGGTGGGCTCCTCCTGGGGCGCCGAGCTCGCCTGGGTCGGCTGTGGAGATCCCGGTGGTCTGGGGGGTGTCCTTGTTCCGCCCGGTGTCTTCGTCGCGGGTTTCGGCTTCGATGTCGGCTATGAGGTGCCAGACCGTGTAGGCGGCTTCGCCGCCGCCTACGGCGTGCTGGCCGGATCGAGAACGCGAGGGCTGTTGCGGGTAGCTGGGTGGTGAGTATGGCGAGGATCAGCAGGGTGAAGAGGACGAACGTGCTGAGCTGGGCCCAGGACATCGGTGGTTCTCCTTCGGTGGGGCGAAGGGTGGGGTCAATTTCGCGAGAAATTGACGTTCACCCGGGTGACGGTCAATTTCTCGCGAAATTGCCACCACCTGCACGAACGCACTGCGGCGATCACGAAGCGCGACGATGGCCCGTCACCCGGGGTGGGCGCAATTTCTCGCGAAATTGCGCCGTCCTCGGGTGACCACAGGCGGGTGGTGGGGGTGTGCCGGCAGCGCATGCGGGTGTCCTCGCTGGTCCAGTCCCATTTCGGCTCCCGCGGCGTTCGGCTGGGGCGGTGGCCGAGTTGATCCGGGTGCGGCACGGCGTCGTGTTGAGTTTGCGCACCGTCGGCGACTATCTGCGCTGTTGGGGTGTGTCGCCGCAGACACCGGTCCGCAGGCCTACGAGCGGGACCCCGAGGCCGTGTGCTGGTGGCTGGAGGAGGACTATCCGGCCATCGTTGCTCGCGCTTGCCGCGAGGGCGCGGTGATCTCGTGGCTGGACCAGACCGGGATCCGCTCTGATGCCGCAGTGGGCCGAACCTGCCGAACCTGGGCACCGGCCGGCCGGACACCGGTGGTGGGCAAGACCAGGGAAACGGTTCAGCGTGAACGCCATGTGCGCGATCGGTAACAAGGGGCGAGCTGTACTTCACCGTCTACACCGGGTCGTTCAACGCCGGCGTGTTCGTGCCGTTTCTGGACCGTCTGACCCGTCACCTGGACCGTACGGTCCAGGAGATCGTCGACGGTCGTCCTGTCCACCGCCGCAAGACCGTCCGCAAGTGGGTGGACGATCACGCTGCGGCGATCGGGATGCACTTCCTGCCCGGATACAGCCCGGAGCTCAACCCCGACGAGATCCGGGGTGCCGACCTCAAAAGGACCATGTCCACCGGCACAGCACCGAAAACCCGCGACGAGTCGAAACAAGCGGTCCGCTCCTTCCTCCACCGACTCCACAAGTCGCCTGGCCCGAGTTCGCTCCTACTTCGGCAAACCCGAAGTCCGCTACGCCGCCTGACATCACACAATTGCCCTACGAACCAATAGGAGTGGTTTTAGGACGGCTTGCTTAGCGGTGCGGGTAGCGGAACCTCAAGGACCGCTTAACGCCGCTGCCGGCACAGCGCTCCGGCGACGGCGGCCTGCCCCAGGCTGATCCCCCCATCGTTGGCCGGGACCTGTGAATGCAGCAGGGTGCGGAACCCGCGTCGGTGCAGCATGGTCGTGACGCGCAGCAACAGCAGTGCATTCTGGAAGACGCCGCCCGAGAGCGCCACCGCGGCGATCCCGGTGGATTCCCGCAGCCGATCGCAGACATCCACCACCGCCGCTGCGAGTCCGTTGTGGAATCGTGCGGCGATCACCGGTACCGGGGTCGCGGCCCGAAGGTCGGTCACGACCGAACGCACCAGGTCCGCGCCGCGCACCCGCAGCACGGGCCCGCCGCTGATCGACACCGGGTAACCGCCGGTTTCGGTGCTGTCGGCCAGCTGTTCGAGCTCGATGGCGGCTTGTCCTTCGTAGTTGATCACGTCCCGCACCCCGAGGACCGCCGCCACGGCGTCGAACAGCCGCCCGGCGCTGGAGGTCGGCGGCGCGTGCCGGCGCTGCCGCAGCAATGCGGCGACTTCGGTCCAATTCGGGTTGCGCCGCAACACGTCGAGGTCCGCGGACAGGTGATCGACCTCCGCCAGGTAGGAGACGGCGGTCCGCCACGGCTGCTTGATCGCGGTTGTCCCGCCCGGCAGCGGCACCGGGTCCAGGTGTCCCAGCCGCCGGAAGCGGGCCAGGTCGGCGACCAGGAACTCCCCTCCCCAGATCGAGCCGTCGGTGCCGTAACCGGTCCCGTCGAACGCCACCCCGATCACCGGGCCGGTTTCGCCGTTGTCCGCCAGGCATGACGCGATGTGCGCGTGGTGGTGCTGCACGCCCACCAGCTCGACGCCGTCGAGCTCCGCGGCAAACTTCGTCGACAGGTACTCGGGGTGCAGGTCGTGGGCCACGACCTGCGGTTCGACGTCGAAGAGCCGTCGGAAATGCGCGATCCCGCCGGTGAAGGACCGCAGCGTCTCGTAGTTCTCCAGATCGCCGATGTAGTGGGAGACGAACACGTGCTCGCCCTTGGCAACCGCGAAGGTGTTCTTCAGCTCGGCGCCGCAAGCCAGCACCGGCTGCGGGAACGGCCACGGCAACGTCAGCGGTTCCGGTACGTAGCCGCGAGAACGCCGGATCGGCATCTCGCGTCCGCTGACAACGCGGACCACGGAATCATCGGTGCGCATGTGGATGGGCCGGTCGTGCATCAGGAACCCATCGGCGATTTCGCCCAGCCGCTCCAGCGCGTCGTCGTCGCGGTAGGCGATCGGCTCGTCGGAGACGTTCCCGCTGGTGAGCACGATCGGCCGGGGAAACCCGCGGAGCAGCAGGTGATGCAGCGGGGTGTACGGGAGCATGAGGCCCAGTTGACGAGTACCGGGCGCGATGCTCGGTGCGACCGCGGCGCCGGGCAGCCGGTCGAGCAGCACGATCGGCCGGCGACGCGACGTGAGCAGCGCTTCTTCGAGGTCATCGATCGCGCACAGCGACCGCGCCTGCTCCACCGACGCCACCATGATCGCGAATGGCTTGTCCTCGCGGTGCTTCCGCTTGCGCAACGTGGCCGCCGCATCGTCATCGGTGGCGTCCACGGCCACGTGGTAGCCGCCCAGTCCCTTCACGGCCAGCACCTCGCCGCGCGCCAGGGCCGCCACCGCTTCCGCCAGGGGATCGCCTCGGCGGGCCACGCCACCACGATCGGTCAGCCGCAGCCGCGGACCGCAGTCCGGGCAGCACACCGGCTGGGCGTGGAAGCGGCGGTTCGCCGGATCGCGGTACTCGGCTTCGCACTTGGCGCACAAGGCGAATTCCGACATCGTCGTGTTCGGCCGGTCGTACGGCACATCCCGGACGATGGTGAAGCGCGGCCCGCAGTTGGTGCAGTTGGTGAACGGGTAGCCGAACCGCCGGTCACCGGGGTCGGCGATCTCATCCGAGCAGTCGGCGCAGGTAGCGCTGTCGCTGGAGACGAGGGTCGCCCGCGGTCCGGCAGCGTCGCTATCGACGACGCGGAATCCCTCTTCAGCCACCGTCTCGGCGTCGGTGGCGGAGACCCGGGCGACCGCCGCCAGCGGCGGAGCCTGTTCTTGGAGCAGGGCCAGGAATCGCTGGACGACCGAATCCGCGCCCTCCACCTCGATGAACACGCCGTGCACGTCGTTGCCGACATGCCCGGTCAGCCCCAGGCGGGTCGCCAACGAATAGACGAAGGGGCGGAAACCGACGCCCTGCACGATTCCCTCGACCCGAATCCGCTTCCGGACCAACTCACCCACCGACCCAGTCTCCGGCGAGTCGGCTGCCGGTGCATCCGCTATCCGATCCGGTCGAACCCGCGGCTCTAATCCCGGTTCACCCGGCGCGGGAACGAAACCGCATCAAGCCGCGGAAGCGGTTTCGACCACGAGGGCGATCGGCGTCGCCCCGGGAACGGCAGGGGGACCGATCTGCTCACCTGGCGCGCAGGACCGCGACCGGGCAAGGCGCCCGGTTCACCACGGCGTGGCTGACCGAACCGAGCACGCTTCGGCGAATGCGGCCCCGGCCGTGACTCCCGACCACCAGCAGCCCTGCCCCGCGCGCCTCGCGCAACAAGGCCTGCGCGGGCTTTTCCGGGGTGATCGTGCGCCGCACGTCGACGTCGGGGTACTGCTCTCCCCAGCCGGCCAGGGATTCGGCGACCGCTTCCTCGGCTTCGCCACGCACCTCGCTCCACGGCAGCTCCCACTGCTTGACCCGGGCGAAGGGGTCCAGCGGCAGGTCGCTCCAGGCGTGCACGGCCACCAGGTCGCAGCCGTGCCGGGAGGCGAAGTCGTAGGCGAAGCCGATGGCCAGCTTGCTGGCGGACGACCCGTCGACACCGACCACCACAGGTTCTGTCCCTGGCTCCTCGACGCTGCCGCGGACCACCACGACCGGGGCGCCGGGGCGTCGCGTCAGCAGCTCCGCAGAGGTCGAGCCGAGGACCCCCATCTCCACCTCGATCCGCGGCCCACCGAGCACCAGCACCTCCGCGTCCTCGGCAATCTCGCTGAGCACCTCGGCCGGGTCCCCGAACCGCAGGTGGCTGCGCACCTCCAGCTCCGGGTCGAGCTCCCGGCAGGCCTCACCCAGCACGTCGAGCTCGCGCCGCAGGATCTGCTGCAGCGGTTCGAGCACACCGTCCTCGCCCGGCACCTCGATCGTGGTGTGCTCGTCGAACGGCCACGTGAGCACGTGCACCAGCAACAAGGGCCGGCGCCGATCGGACGCCTCGCGCACCGCCCAGCGAACCGCCCGGCGGGACGGCTCCGACAAATCGAATCCCACGATGACCGCCTTGCGCGCTGTCGCAGCCACCCGAAACGCCTCCCCCTGCCATCGGTCGGTCGATGCTTTACATGGTGGATCGGACCTCGACGCGCGGCACTCGATCAGGGCACATCACTGGCGGTCTCCCAGGCCGCAATGAGGCCGTCGGACCCTCGTCCACGCTAAGCCGACGAGCCGCAGCGACGGCATCGAACGACGGTGGATTCGCGCATCAGGTCGGGTATCCGAGAAGTGCTAGTCCGACCACGGTCTAGGAGGCTGGTGTTTTTCGGGAAGTACCCGGCAGGTGCCTCGAACTTCGAGGCTTAGGGTGGACTGATTCGATCGGCGACCGTCTTTCCGACCGTCTACGGCGATCTCAGCCCCGCACGATTTGTCCGGGTCGGTCTTTCGATGAAAATGAGGCCGTTCGACACCAGCCACCTAGGCGGTGTGGAGAACCGGAGTCCGCATGGCCACCACGAACATCGATCCGCGTCGCTACCGCGCGGTGCTGTTCGACATGGACGGGATGATCGCCGACGCCGCCTCGGCGAGCGAGCGGCTGTTCGACGACGCGGTCCCGTTGGTCGCCGCGTTGCGCCGCCGAGGCGTCCGGACCGCGGTCATCTCCGCCAGCCGCAATTGCATCCAGGTCCTGGAACAGGCCGGAGCAGGACAGCTGTTCGACGTCCGGGTGGACGGTATGCTCGCCGATGAGCTGGGGTTGCCCGGCAAGCCCGATCCCGCGGTGTTCCTCGAAGCCGCGCGTCGGCTCGACACGCCGCCCTGGGCGTCCGTGGTCGTCGAAGACGCCCAAGGCGGGCTGGAGGCCGCCAGAACGGGTGGTTTCGGCCTCATCATCGGGATTGCCCGGACCGGCCCGCCGAGCCGGCTGCTGGAGGCCGGGGCCGACGTGGTCGTACCGGCGCTCACCGACGTTTCCGTCGCGGCGTCCAGCGAGCGGCGGCTGTCCGAGGTCCCCGACGGCCTCGGCCGCTGGGGCGAGATCGCCGACCGCCTCCGAGGTCACCGACCTGTGGTTCTGCTGGACTTCGACGGCACTCTCGCGCCGATCCGGAGCGACCCGACCAAGGTCACCATGCCGGTGAAGACGCGGGAGGTCCTGCAGCGGCTCGTCCAGCGCTGCCCGGTGGCGATCCTCAGCGGCCGGGACCTGCAGGACGTGCGCAGCAGGATCCGCATCGACGGCCTGTGGTGTGCGGGAAGCCACGGATTCGAGCTGGCCGGCCCGGACGACGTGTCGATCGCACTGCCGGCCGGTGAGTCCGCGCTGCCCGATCTCGAGGAGGCCGAACAGCGGCTGTCCGATGAGCTGGAACTCACCGCAGGCGCCCGGGTCGACCGGAAGCACTTCGCCCTCGCGGTGCACTACCGCAACGTCGCGCCGGACGCCGTCGACCAAGTGATATCCACTGTGGACAGCGTCGGTGGCGCTTTCCCCGCACTTCGCACGGCGCACGGCCGGCGAGTGGTCGAGTTGCTGCCGGACATCGACTGGAACAAGGGCCGGGCGCTGCGGTGGCTCTTGGACCGAATGGGCCTCTCGGGGCCCGACGTCGTTCCCGTCTTCGCCGGAGACGACTACACCGACGAAGACGCGCTGCGCGAGATCCACGACGACGGGATCGGAATCGTGGTGCGCAGCGCAGAACACGGCGATCGCCTGACCTGGGCCCACTACTCCGTCGACGACCCGCTCTCGCTGACCGCGTTGCTCGCCCGCTTCGCGTCGTCACCGGGCAGCGCATGAACCCGTGGCAACTCGACTTCCGCGACTTCGACCCGGACGACGAAGGTCGCCGGGAAGCCTTGTGCACCTTGGGAAACGGGTACTTCGCCACCCGAGGAGCAGCGCCGGAGTCCCGCGCCGACGGGGTGCACTACCCCGGCACCTACGTCGCAGGCTGCTACGACCGGCTCACCACGACCATCGCGGGAAAGGAGGTGGAGAACGAGTCGCTGGTCAACATGCCGAACTGGCTTCCGCTGAGCTTCCGCATCGACGAAGGTGCGTGGTTCGACCCGATGCAGGTAGAGCTGCTCGACCACGAGCAGGAACTCGACCTCGAACGCGGCATCCTGGTTCGCCGGTTACGCTTCCGCGACGAGCGGGCCCGTACGACCAGGGTCGTGCAGCGCAGGTTCGTGCACATGTCCCGGCCGCACCTCGCCGGACTGGAAACCACCCTCGTCGCCGAAGACTGGTCGGGCCCGATGACGTTCCGCTGCGGCATCGACGGCCGGGTGACCAACTGCGGTGTCGAGCGCTACCGAGACCTCGCCGGAAGGCACCTCGTCGACCATCAGTCCTTCGAAGTCGCGCCGAACATCGCCGTCCTGTGCGCGCGAACGTCCCAGTCCCGCATCCGCGTCGCCGAAGCCGCGCGGTTCCGGGTGTTCGTGGCGGGTGAGCTCCTTGACCCCGGCCCGTCCCTGGTCCGGCAGGACGACCTGATCGCCCACGACATCGCGCTGGACGTCGAGCAGAACGCCGAAGTGCGGGTGGAGAAGATCGTCTCGCTGCACACCTCGCTGGACCGCGCCAGCACCGAACCGGTCACCGAGGCCGTCGACGACGTGCGCGATGCCGCCGGGTTCGACGATCTGGCCCGAGCGCACAGCCTGGCGTGGGCGCACCTGCACGGGGGATTCCACTGTGGACTATCGAGGAGCGCGCCCGCGCGGCAGGCGGTGCACCTGCACCTGTTCCACCTGCTGCAGACCACCTCGCCGAACACCGTTGACCTCGACGCCGGTATCCCCGCTCGCGGATTGCACGGCGAGGCCTACCGCGGCCACATCTTCTGGGACGAGCTGTTCGTGCTGCCGACCCTCGACCTGCGCCTCCCGCAGCTGGCCCGTGCCCTGCTGCTGTACCGCTACCGCCGGCTGCAACAGGCGCGGAAAGCCGCCCGCGACGCGGGCTTCGCCGGCGCGATGTTCCCCTGGCAAAGCGGGAGCAACGGCCGCGAGGAAACCCAACGCCTGCACCTCAACCCCCGCTCGGGCCGCTGGCTGCCCGACCACACGCACCTGCAGCGGCACATCGGGCTCGCCATCGCCCACAACGTCTGGCACTACCACCGAGCCAGCGGGGACGAGGAGTTCTTCGCCGACTTCGGCGCGGAGATGATCCTGGAGATCGCCCGGTTCTTCGGCTCGCTCACCCAGTACGACCGCAGCCGGGACCGCTACGTCATCCGCGGCGTCGTCGGCCCGGACGAGTACCACACCGCATACCCCGGGTGGGACCGGCCGGGAATCGACAACAACGCCTACACCAACATCATGACCGCCTGGCTGTGCCGCACCGCCGTGCACGTCCTCCGCGAACTGCCCGGCCAGCGGCGCGGAGAACTCGTCGACGCGCTGGAGATCCGCCACGCCGAGATCGACCGCTGGAAGCGGATTTCGCAACGTATGTTCGTCCCGTTCCACGGCGACGGCATCATCAGCCAGTTCGACGGCTACGACCGGCTCGCCGAACTCGACTGGGACGCCTACCGGCAGCGCTACGGCGACATCCAGCGCCTGGACCGCATCCTGGAGGCTGAGAACGACGATCCGAACCGCTACCAAGCGTCCAAGCAGGCGGACGTGCTGATGCTGTTCTACCTGCTGTCGGCCGAAGAACTCGGGGAGATCCTGGGCAGGCTCGGCTACCCGATGCCCAGCATTCCCGGCAACATCGAGTACTACCTCAAGCGCACCAGCCACGGATCCACCCTCAGTGCCGTCGTGCACGCCTGGGTGCTGGCCCGCAGCCGACGGCACCGAGCACTGGAGTTCTTCGACGACGTGCTGGCCAGCGACGTCCACGACACCCAGCACGGCACCACCGCCGAAGGCATCCACCTCGCCGCCATGGCAGGCAGCATCGACCTCCTGCAACGCTGCTTCGCCGGTATCGAAATCCGCGACGGCGCACTGCACCTCAACCCGCTGTGGCCGAGCGAACTGGGGCCGCTGGAACTCTCCATCCGCTACCAGGGGCAACCGGTCACCATCAAGGTCACCGGGCGCACCGCCACCATCCGCACCAGCCCGGGGCGGAAGCGAGCCCCCATCACCTGCACCTGCGGCACCCGCACGGTCTGCCTGGGCCCAGGCGAAACCGCCCGCTTCTCGCTGGAACACCCCATCCGCGGCGCGGACCCGACGAGTTTCGCCTGATCCTGGCCGTCAGGCGGAACAACGCAGGCTATGAACCGTCCACCACCGCGGAGGAAAACGGCAGTGCGGCGAGAACATGCAGGCCCTTCGGCCGTAGTCCGTCGAGCCGATCGCTGGTGCACTCGCACCACGGACGTCGTCCGCTCGCCGAGTCGCCATTGCCGGAGTCACCATGAGCGCGAACGAGAACGCCGGGAACTTAGCTCGACGCCAATTCCTGGAGCTCTCCGGCGCCGCCGGAGCCGCCGCGGTTCTGGTCGGTTCCGCTGCGGCGGCCGGGACGAACCTGCCCGCGGCCGCCGCCCAGACCGACCCGTGCGGCGCCTACGGCGACACCGGGATCAAACTCTGGGACCACGCCAAGGCATGCGGGGAAGCCCAGCGCGACCCCACGCACCACCCCATGCCCAGCTACTGCAAGGGGACGAACGCGTACGACGTCGTGCTCGACGGTGCGGACCCACCTGGAACCCACAACTTCTTGCTAGTTCCCACGAGCCGCCTCAAGGGCATCGAGTGTTCGAAGATCAGGTTCGGGAGAAACTTCTGGCAAGACGCGTGGGATCAAGCTCAGCCAGGTGGGGTCGCCCCGGTGACCTACAGCGGCGGCCAAATCGGCCTGGGTGTCAACGCGGCCCAGGACACGGCCGGCAAACCCGTTCGAGACCAGGACCAACTGCACATCCACATGGCCGGCATCTCGACGAAGGTGCTCGACCAGCTGAACAAGGCGGGCATCAAGAACGATGTGAACGGCTGGGCGGCATCGCGCGTGAAACTCGAGTTCAACGGCGACACGCGTTACTACCGAGCGCTCCAGGTCACGAACTTGAACCAGAACCTCTTCGCGCTCATGTTCGACAACGTTGCGCGCCCGACACGCGAAGACATCGCGATCCAGATGATAATCGTGACGCAAAGCCCACACGGATTCTACGTGCTGACCAGCAATTCCGGCTTGACCGGCGCCGAACACGGAATCGGCGGGACGAGCAGTTGCGACCGCTTGCTCGTGTACACCTGATCGCGACGGTGGTGGCATGGCCCGCATCTCAAGACCGCTTCTGCTGGTGGCCGGGGGAATCTGGACCTTCTGCCGTTGGTGTGGGTGGGGTTTCATGATCGATTAGGGCGCACGCCGTGCGGCGTCTACGTTTCTGGGTTGCGAAGCTCAGGAACGATCAGGGACGGGACGCCACCGCGATCCCACCCGCTGCCGCTGCACCGGCTCAGCAGCCCGCGATCGATTTGGACACTGCCGGGATCGACAACGCCCTGGGACGAACGGGAAGTGCTGACGGCGGTATTTACAAGTTCACCATCGCCCGCAACGACGCCGTCCAGGACAGCGGACACGTCGTCCCGCCGGGCACCGGGGTCAACACCGCGCTGAACTTCCAGCCCGTGGGGGGCGGTAGGGCCGCGATCAACGGTGACTTCGTCGTGACCGCTCCCGAAGTCCAGAACGTGATCCAGGCGCTTCGCAGGGGCGGAATCACCGTGGTCGAACTGCACAACCACAGCCTGACCGACGAGCCCCGGCTGTTCTACATGCATTTCTGGGCCGTCGGCAACGCCGTGGCACTCGCCAAAGCACTGCGGACGGCAGTCGACTCCACCAACGCCAAGCCGGCACAGTAGGCCACTGCGGCGAAGGTGGTCCGATTCGCCGGGACGCCCAACTGTTCGGGGAGCTGGGTAAAGATGGCGCTCCTTCAGGCGAAGACCGGCTGTTCCAGGTCGGCCACCCGGGTGTCCCGGCAGTGCAACCTGGTCGCGTAGTCGTCGAGTTCCGAGGTGGGCCGTGCTTATTTTTCGGTGCTATAGCGCCTGAAACCGCTCACGGAACTCATGCTGGCGGCTGGCGGCCTACGCGCCGTGGCCCCCCGGTGGCGGAATCGTGCCCCGGCGCGGCCCGCACCACCCGCCCGGTGTCGTGATCCACCACGACCGTCAGATAACGGTGATGGTTTGCCAACATGGTTGGGTGGCGGCGAGTTGCGTCGTGCCAGCCCGATGGAAACCCATTTAAGACCAGCATGATACTGGCGGCGGGCATCGCCACGGGAAGACCAGCGCCGGACGGGCGCTGGCCAACGTCGGCACCGTAAGGTGTCGGCTCGCGGAACGTTCTTACACGTTGCGTGAACGGGAGGCTGCAATGCGAGCAGTCGGCGCCCCACGGCGGCGCGCACGTTGGACGCCGTCGTCGACCGGGGTCTTCGTCGCGGCGTTGGTGGTAGCATTGGCCGCGGCCTGTTCACCGCCACCGCCGACGGCTGTTGCCCTGCCGCTGCGTGCCGTGGGTGAGGTGGAGCTACCCGGGAGCAGCTCGCGATTCGACTACGCCAGCCTGGATTCGGAACGCGGACTGCTCTTCGCGGCGCATCTCGGAGCCAGTGAGGTCGTCGAGGTCGACGTTCGCGCGCACCGCGTGGTGCGTGTGATCCCGAACGTGCCGCAAGTGCACGGTGTGCTCGTCGTTCCCGCGCTGCACCGGGTGTACGCCACGGCAACCGGCAGCGACGCGATGGTCACGATCGACGAGGAAACCGGTCAGGTGATCAACCAGACCCCGACCGGCGCGTACCCCGACGGCTTGGCGTTCGACCCGCGCCGAAACGCCGTGTGGACCACCGACGAACGCGGTGGTTCGGAGACCGTCATCGACGCCTCCAGCGGCACCGCACGAGGCACCCTCGCTCTGGGCGGGGAGGTCGGCAACGTCGCATACGACCCAGTCGCAGATCAGATGCTGGTGGACGTCCAAGCCCACGACGAGCTGGCCATCATCGACCCCACCAAGCTCACCGTCACCAGAACGATCCCGCTGCACGGCTGCGACCACGACCACGGGCTGGCGCTGGCCCCACCCCAACGACTGGCGTTCGCAGCCTGCGACGGCAACGACGAGCTGCTGACCGTCGACATCGACACCGGAGCGGTCGCCGCGACCACACCGGTCGGCCACCAACCCGACGTCCTCGCCTACGACCCGATCGCGCAGCGGCTGTACGTGGCAGCCGAAAGCGGCTGGCTGACGGTGCTGGACCAGCACGACCACGAGCTGGCGGTGAGGGGCTCCGGCCATCTCGCCGACAACGCACACGTGGTCACCGTGGACCCCACCACACACCGCAGTTACTATCCCGTGCCCAGCGGAACGAGCGGCCACCCGGCCCTGCTGGAACGAGAACCCGTCGGCTGACCAGGACATCGCGGTGCGCCGCTGCGGCGGTGCTACGCAGCTTCCCGTGCAAAGGTCATTCGCCTTCTGTTGCGGTATCGGCGTGGCGCCGCAGTTCGGCCTCCACGGTGGAAGCCTTCGCCCCCTGCTCACCAGGAGTCGGTTTCCTAATATCTGCTTGCTGCTGCGGTCCCTCGGCCGGCTCGGAGGAATGTTCCCGTGGTGTCTGCTTTTCCTGCGTCATGACATCCGCCTCCGGAACATGATGCGACGATCGGATGACGGAACATCCGTCCCCTCTTCATTCCCCCGTGGCCGGTACGGCAAACACCGGAGATCGCGTGCAGCCATGCGCCCGCGACCGCGCTGGTCGGGCGGGCCGAGGGCGCACATGGCGGCGGGAACTGTCCAATATGAACAACAGCATCGCAGCCCTCCACGGTCTGGTGGAACTTGACGGTTCCGGTTCCACCCGCTCGCACCACGAGGCGAGCACGCGGAGGGGCTTCCGGGGCTTCCTCGGGTTGCAACTGCCGGCGGCTAGGCGACGATGGAGTCGTCCTCGCCAGCTGCCGAGGAGGGCATGGTGAGCGCATGGTGAACTTCGAGCAGACGATCAGCACCAGGGCCGAGGCGCTCCAGGAACTCGCAGCCTTCCCGCTGGTGGAAGCGCTCTTCGGCCGCCGCTCGCGGCGCTTCGCCCTAGGCGACGAGATCCCCGATGGCCCGCTTGCCTACCGGTCCAAGCACGAGCCGCTTCCCCTCACAGAGCTCGAACAGATGCTCGTGCTGAGCGCGATGGGCGGGACGACGGGTTGGCATTACTCGATCACCCGTCACGCCCGCTACGCGCCGCACGTCTCGAACTACGCCGGTGCGGCCGCCGGACGCACCTTCCCCTCCGCGGCCGGGTTCCACACCTCCGAACTGTTCTTCACCGACGACTCCGGGCTCTACTTCTTCCCGACCCGCGACGCGGGCGCGCTCGTCGACCCGGCAGCCGAAGGGCTCACGCCCGGGCTGATGGTCGAGCGCCACCGCGAGCGCCTGCACCGGCTCTCCCCCGGGCGGCTCTACCTCCCCGCGGAGGAGCCCTACCTCGAGGGGCACAACACCTGGTGCGTCAACGTTCCCGGCTCGCTGCTGGTTGTTCCGGTGGCCGACATCGCCCAGCACCTGATCGCAGTCCTGTGTTTCTTCGCCCAGAACGGCTACGCGATCTACGACGACGTCAACGACCGCAAGCTCCCCGGACTGGAGAAGTTCAGCGGCCTGGTCGACGTCGAGGAGCCGTTCCCGCTCACCTTCAGCGAGCAGTACGCACTCACCGAGGCCACCGCGGAGCTCGCCACCGCGTGCTACGCAGGCGTGCTCATGCTCCAGGCCATGGGGCTCGGCGGTTGGATGTTCGACGGTATCGACCGCTTCTCGATGCTCGGCGCCTCCGGCAATCCCGACGTACCCGGCCTCGGCTTCCGCTACGACGAGGACGAACGCTGGTCGACGCCCAACCCCACCGGCCGGGAAGGGGTCTTCGAGGCGTACTGCCCACCGCACTACCCCGACATGGCGGCCGCGGTGGAGGCATTCGCCCAACGCAAGTTCGGGCCCGGCGGCCCGTTCCACCGCGACACCCCGGGCGCCTGGACCGACACACCCGGATTCCGCGGAAGCGCCCTGGTCCACGACGACGAGTTCAAGGCGTGCGTCTCGCTCCAGGCCCAGTACGTCCTCGACGTCTTCGGGAAGTTCCCCGCAACTGTGCCGACGGTGTTCATCCTGAACTACGTCCAGGCGCACCACCTCGACCTCGACTTCTATGACCACTTCTTCAAATCCGGGGCGTACCTGCGCACACACGCCACGCACATGCAGAAGTGGCACGGCCGCGGAGAGGGCCTGGGAAGCCCCCAACCGCGCCCGTGATCTCGACATCCGCACCGCTACACCGCCGATGGGCCTTGCGGGTGCGGAATGCAGATCGCCTGTCCAATCTGGATGACGTTCGGGTTGGCGATGTGGTTGTAGTACGCCAGGAGCTGCCACCTCACGTGGTTCTGCTCGCCGATCTCGGAGAGCGTGTCCCCATCCTGCACGGTGTAGGTCTTGCACACGTTTCCGTTCTTCGAAAGGCGCAGAACTTGGCCGGGGAAGATGAGGTTCGCGTTCTCTATGTTGTTGATGCGCTGGAGTTCCTGCCAAGGGACGTGGAACCATTCGCCGATCTCGGAGAGCGTGTCGCCCTTCTGCACCGTGTAGGTGTTGCAGTTCGTCATTGCTCAGCCTCCTCGTGGTCAGCTGCGCGCTCGGCGCACAGACATCCCGTGTCCATGTAAGGCGCCGCCCGCGTGCTGTGGCAATGAGCAGCGGGATCCATTGAGGATCCATCCGCCCACGAACATGACCGGTGCGCCAAGCGAGCCGGGCATTGCTCAGCGTGTTAGCAACAGCTCGGCCGCATCGATGCTTTTCCGCACGTCTTTCAGGAATTTCTCGTCGTTGTCGGCCAACGGCCTGCTGCCATCGGCGAGGCCTCGCTGCAGCAACTCCATGTAGTTGTAGGCCTCGGCGAGCTGAAGGAACGCGTCATCCGCCATGCGGCCCGCCAAGGCCGACCAGTAGACCAACCACGACTGAGCCCAAGCCTTGTCATTCCAGCCCAACGGCCATTCCCGGGTTTCTAGTGCTACGACCACCGCAGTGCGCGCGTCTTTGAGCTGGGACCGCACGAGCTTGCTCGCAGCTCGGGCAGCGTTGCACTCCCTGCGCAGGTCGAGCACGAAATCGACGAGGCCGGTCAAGAACCCGCCGACGATGACCCCCACGAGCCCAAAGATCGCCGCAGTCAACGTGATCCACCCCTTCGAGGGTGAGCACCGACCGGTTGGCTCTGGCGGAGGTCGTTACCGCCGGAGGGTTTCGGCCGGTAGTTCCATCGGGATCGTGGGAAGCATGATGCCCGAGTCGATTGGGGCAGCGTGCGAGACCAGCGTCCCCTCCTCGGCGAGCTCCAGCAGGTTCGGGAGGGTGTAGGTCTCTGCGGCGTCCATGTCCACCTCGTAGCCGAGGTCTTGCAGGCTGGCTACCGTGACTTTGCTGAGCGGATTGTTCTTCGCCGCGATGAATCCCGACATGAGTTCGTTGCGGAAGACGGTTTCGCGCCAGTGACTGCCGCGAGTGCCGGCTCCGCCTGTGTTCTCCACCGGGACAGCCCGCGGTTGGCCGTCGCGAACCGGCCGTATTCCCGCATTGCGGCCCGGCCGGTGAATGTGGGGTTGTCGCTGTCCTCGTCGGCAAGCAGTTCTTTGCGTGACCACAGCAGGCCGCCGACGCCGACCACGTGGCCCATCTCGTGGGTGATCACGTCGTCGAGCGTTCCCGCTTCTTCCATCTTCGCAAGGTCAGCCGTGTCGAACGACATCGCCCCCTTCGCGGGCAGGAACGCCGAGGCGCCTGCGCCGGCCGTCCGGAGGTGCGTCGGGCCGGCCTGACCGAGGATCCTGCCGGGGCCGTCGATGTTCACGCCTTGAGCGAGGATGAGGACGTCGTCGATGACGTCACCATCGATTTCGACCTCCGGCAGATCACCCACGATGACGCGGACCCACCGGTCCGCGGCCTGGGTGAAAGCGGCCTGTTGCACCTCGGTCAGCCCGCCGAGGAACCGGACCTCGATGGTGAACGGGGACTCGGTTGCGGCAATCGCCTTCGCTTGCCCCGCATCGGCACGGGCGGTGTAAACCGTGCGAGTACGTGTCGCGCTTTTCGTCATGGCAAACACATCCTCCGCGAATAGGAAAGCCGACATGATCTGGAATATTCCCTTCCAATCCAGACGCGTTTCGAACATGCACCGCTGCGCATGCTCGCGCAACAGCCGAAGGTCCTGGACTCTCGTCCCGGAACCCTTGCAGGACAATACTTATCCGGTTTCCATCTACCGCAGATCTAGCGGTCGACGAACGAGGACCAAATGCCATACCCGCGACAGTCCTCGGCACGGTAACGTGAAGTTGAGCTGAGCGTGCGATGTCCGGTGACAGCTGGAAGCGGAACTGCTTCTTGGCCGAGTGCCGGTGGCGGCGCCGGGGTGTTCACAATGATCGAGCTCATCATCGTTGCCGCGACGAGGTTCTACCGTGAGGGGTTGGCCCTTGCCCTGCAAAACGTCGACGGATTCGCGGTCCTCTCCACCCTTGCGCGACCGGAGGAACTGGAACCCGATCTGACCGCACGCAAGCACCCGGTGGTACTGCTTGACATCGCCGACTTGCCGGACGGTCCGAGTGCCGTGATCTCCTTGCTGGCAGGGAATCCCGGGCTGCGAATCATCACCTTGGGCGTGTCCGACCAGGAATATGACATTCTTGCTTATGCTGAGTTGGGCGCGGCCGGTTACCTGACACGGGAACATTCGATCTCCGAACTAATTCGGACGATAAGCAGCGTTGCCAATGGGGAGTTGCGCTGCTCGCCGCGCGTTGCCGCTGCCCTGTGCCGCAGGGTGGCCGAGCTGTCCGCGGAGGTGCAGCCCAGTCCGGACGCGGGGGTCCTGAGTCGCAGGGAAGTGCAAGTCGCCGTGCTGCTGGAGCAGGGATTGTCCAATCAGGAGATCTCCCGGCAGTTGTGCATCGCCTTGGCGACGGTGAAGAACCACGTGCACAACATCCTAGACAAGCTGGGATTGCAGGGTCGTGCCGCGGCCGCTGCCTGGGCCCGGCAGCAACGCTTGGACCACTCCGTCCTTGTCCGTTCCACGCTGCACCAGGCCCTCCCGCCCAATAACAGACCGCACTCCAACTGCCGCCCGGATTAGCCCGGGGGAGGTAATTCCATGGCACGGCTGGTTACCGTCGGATCACGGATGTTGGCTGATACCAGGGGGAATGATGTCCGGGCATGACGTCGTAGCAGAAGCACTGCGCCACGAACGCGATCTGCCACGGATCGAGCAAGACTGTCGGCTTCGCAGCCCCGAGAGCTGCAGCTGACCGAGATCATCGGCATGCACGACGCAGTCGACCTCGCCTTGCTGTGGTGCGCGCCGGACGGCCCTGGCGGAGCGCCTCGCATGGATCCCCTGCCCATCGCCCGCGCCCCCGGTGTTCGCAGCGGGACCAAGGTGTACGTCGTCGGTTATCCGGCCGCCGACTCCAGGCGCAACGATCCGGAGGAGATGCAGCGGATCTTCGCCGGCGGCTACAACGTCAAGCGACTGCAGCCGGGCGAGGTTCGTTCCGCATCGGGCAGCGTCATCCACGACTGCTCGACCCTCGGCGGCAATTCGGGATCGTGCCTGTTCGACCTAATTAGAAACCTCGATGGTCATCGGCCTGCACTTCGGAGGTCGATACCTTCGGGGCAACGAGGCGGTGCCGCTGTGGCGGCTTACGGGAGACCCGCTCCTCCAGCGGGCAGGGGTGGAATTTTCCTGAGGAGCACCCGACGAGTCGCCACGACACGAAAGGCCCGATCATGCAACACAAGCTGTCCGTTCCGCTCTACATCACGGTAGAAGTGGGGGGAATCGACCGCTGCCGACTCCGAGCACGAGAAGTTCAACCAGGGGAAAGAGCTCTGGCAGGGTCTTGAGAACTTCATATCCCTGCGGTGCCTGGGCGCTCCAGAAAACCAGTCTCACGAGGGCAATCCGCGCTATCGAACAACGCCTGGCCGCGCCATGGCGGGAAGCGGCGGGGGCGTGTTCGCGGTTATGCGGATCGGGACGAGCGTTTCGAGCAGAGAACACCCGTGAGTGCTTTTGGGTGCTATGGCACCCAAAAACGCTCACGGCTGTTCTCTTCGAAGGTGGCCATCGGCAGACGTGCTCACCAGCATCGGTTGCGGCGTCGGCCAGGTGTGACCCGGACACGACCAGAGGATCGTGGCGGGAGAGCTACCGGCTAGACCGCACCCGCGCTGACGGGCACCCGGGCAACACCGCTGCGGCCGTCGCGTAAGAAGGAGGTTCTGCGAGCAGGCGAGCCGATGCTCAAGAACGTCCGCCAACTCATCGAGTCGGTCAACGACCCCCTGAAGGGACAGCTGGACCTGGAACAACACGGCGCCCACACGGCCGAGGGTGTCAGCGTGCGCGTCGCCCAGCGTGTGCTAACCCTGGCCGCCGCGATCTGCACAACTTCCGCACCGGCCAGCCAGTCACTCGCTCGCTCACCGCCTACGATCATTGATCGTATTCAGACTTACTCGTCTTGAAGCTGCTTCCAAACTCCGCCCTACCGCACTTCGGACGATCATTTCCGAAACAGCCTCTCTGGCGGCTCGGGCGGCGGGCGCCGACTGGTTCGCCGGTGGGTGGACCGCCTGGATCCTGTTTGGATCGGTGTGCTCATTGTTGCCGCATGCGCGCCACCGGCTTACTGGTCGTGCCCGCCCGAATTCCGGTAAACGGGCAGCTGTGTAGCGAGAGTGGAGGAACTCATGCGGTACCGCCCGATCGATCGAGATCCAGATGACCAGCGCCTGGGACGTTTCCTCCCCGACGATTGGCGCCACGTCGAGCAATACCCGTTGACCGCCGCGAGCCGACCCGCAGAGGTACCGGTGGTGATCGGCATCAACTGGTACACCGAATTCGACCGCCCCCAAGCGGGCCAGGACGGTGTTCCGTTCGTGGCCCGGGAGGGGGCGAAGTCGCTGACCAGGATTCGGGGCGGGCACGCCGTGTGCCTGGAACCCGGAGGAGAACCCGACCGCGAGGAGTGGTGGAAGTTCTACAACCAGGGCAGCGAGGGAGCCTGCGTCGGATTCGCCTGGACCCGGTGCATGACGATCCTCAACGACGAGTTGTACACGGCCTGGTGGTTGTGGGATCGGGGCAAGGAACGCGATCAGTGGCCCGAGACCAACCCGGGCGATTCCAACGGTACGTCCTGTCGCGCCGCGGCCGAGGTCTTGGCCTCGGCAGGGCACGTCGACTGGGAGAACTCCTACGCCAACAACGACTACCCCGAGCGCGCCCGCTACGTCGCCGACGTGGCCGACGGCATCAAGGTGTTCCGCTGGGCAGCATCGGTTGATGACGTGCATGCCGTGCTCGGCAACGCTCGCGCGGACGAGCTGGGCGCCGTGCCGATCCTGAACTCCTGGGGCACCGACTACCCGCACCGGGTGTGGATGCCGGACGAAGTCCTGGATCGGCTGATGCGGGAAGACGGAGAAATCGCCGTACCGACCGACCGCTAGCCGGGCCCATCCCTTGCCAGCGATGAGCCGCGTCTTGAACCTGCTGGATCCTCTTTGGCCCCTGCGGAACCGTCTCTGCGTGGTGGGAGCGCTGCGACCTGGGGAGGAGAGATGGAGTCACATCTCGGCGATGTGCCGTACTGGGAGGTCGAGTTCGATGCAGCGGGCGTGCTCCGCCAGGGTGGAAGCCTGCCCGGGACCACCGCGGGGCTGCGCGAGCTCTTCGTCTTCAGCCATGCTGGAACAGCTCCTTCGACGGGGCACGTGACCTCTACGCGGCGATGTTCGGACTCATCGCGGGGACGCTCTCGGCCGAGCAGCGGGCGAATACGGCGTTCGTCGGCGTGCTGTGGCCCGCACTCCTGTTCCCCGAGGACGCCCCGGCAGACACCGGCCCGCCGGTCCCGCGGTCATCGGCGACGCGGGACCTAGGAGCTCTGGCGTCCCCACAATCCACCGGGGAGACATCCACCGGTGCCGACCTCGCGAAGGCGCTCTCGCCTGCCTTCCCGAACCAGGAGGAGCGGCTGGAGGAGATCGGCCAGCTGCTCGACCGGCAGCCGCAGGACCGGGACCGGCTCTTGGAGTTCCTCCGCCTGGCGAGAGGACTCGTGACCACTTCCAGCAGCGCCCCGGAGGACGCGGGCGAAGCAGCGGTGCTCAGCGCACCACCGGGACGGGTGTTCGACGCGATGGCGGCCCTCGCACCCGTCGACGTTGGAAATGAGCGGGCACTCAACCCGTTCGGGCGGATGTGGCGGGGAGCGCGAGAGTCGTTGCGGGTACTCAGCTACTACGAGATGAAGGAACGCGCCGGGGTGGTCGGCCGCGACGGCCTCGGTCCCCTGCTCGGACAGGTGGCGCACACTATCCCCGGCGTGCGCGTGCATCTCCTCGGCCACAGCTTCGGCGCCCGGCTCGTTTCGTTCGCCCTCAGCGGGCTCCCGCCTGAGCTGCGTGGCGCGCACAGCCCGGTCAAATCCCTGTACCTGCTGCAGGGCGCGTTCAGCCACTTCGCGTTCGCACCGCGAGCTCCGGTGCGGGACGGCGCCGGTGTGCTGGCCGATTGCGTCGACCGGGTCGACGGCCCGCTCGTGTGCACGTTCAGCGAGGCCGACCGCGCAGTCGCCTGGTGGTATCCCAACGCCAGCAGGCTGGCATGGCAGGACGCCGAGTTGGTGGACCGGATCAACTACCGCTGGGGAGCGATGGGCTACGACGGTTACCAGCAGAGCGGGGTTCAGACCGTCAAGATGGCCCAGCAGGGCACGGACTACGGGTTCCAGCCGGGCGTGTTCTACCGTCTCGACGCCAACGACGTCATCAACCGGAACTTGTCCTGGTTCGCCCAGGCCCACTCCGACATCCGGCATCCGGAGGTGGCGTGGGTGGCGGTCTCGGCCGCTCGATCGCTGCGCAGGTGAGAGCCGTGAACGCCCCGCGAAACGTTTCGCGACGAGACTCCGGTTGGCGATGGCCCTGGGGGTTCAGGGCGCTCGCCCGCATAGACGAGCTGAGGGCATTCGTAGACTGGGCGGAGAACTGCTCCGCGCCGAGCGAGCTGTGCACCGAGAAGTTGGCGGCCCACGCCCGCGACCACCTCGAGTGCGCTCACAGCGATGTCCTCGGCACTCGGTGGCCGCGGCGGGCGCACGGGGTGGACAGCACGCTCGCCCACATCCACGCGGCCCACCTCCTCGCGCTCCAGATGGTTTCGCTCGAAGATCTCCACAGCATGCTGGCCGACCTCCTCATGCTGATCGAGGCGAGCCTGCCGCTCGAGGACAGGCGCCGATTGGCCGTCGAGCGGATCTTCAAGAGCTCCGAGGGCGGCAGAATCACCCAGTCGCAGCGACAGACCGTGATCGACGCAGTGCGCGAGGCGTACCGGGCTCAGGAGCGCGAGGTCGTCCGCGAGCGCAGTTTCTCGCAACTGGTGTGGTGTTGGACCATCGGCCTGCTGGGCATAGCTGTCACGATCGCGACCCTCAGCGCCCTCATTCCGACGCTGCTGCCGATCTGCTTCGGGCCCACCCCCAACGTGCCGTCAGCACAGGTTCTCGAGCCACCTCGCGGACTGATAGTCGTGTGTCCGCTCGGCCAACACCCGTTCACCGGAGATATGGACTTGAGTTCGGAGTTGGCCGCGTCGAGTGGCGACTGCGCAGTCGTCGAAACCGTCGGGTTCGTCGCGGCGGCGGTGACCGCTGCCGCCGCGCTGCACCAGCTCAGGGGCAAACCGACCGCGGCCAACGTGCCGCTCGCGCTCGCGTGCCTCAAGCTCCCGGCCGGTGCCTTGACAGCCGTGCTCGGGCTGCTTCTCATGCGCGGCGAATTCGTACCCGGTTTGACGTCCCTCGATTCATCGGCGCAGATCATCGGCTGGGCCGTCATCTTCGGAGCTGCACAACACCTGTTCACAAAGGCCGTCGACGCCCGAGGCCAAGAAGTCATGGAGGCGGCGCCAAGTCCGCAAGTTGCGCCGGCGCCCCAAGGGGCACCGGCGCTACGAGAATCTCGCCACGGCCGAGCCTGACGCCAACGCCTGCGTCGACGCGTTCTGCCCTTCCTCACCGGGAGAGCGAACAGCTGACCGCACCCAGGATCAGCACCGAACGGTCCACCTCGGTGCGGGTGCCGTTCGCCACGACGTAGCTCGTCACCTCCACCCGCCAACCGGTAGCGGCGTTGACCTCACCGGTCCGCCACTGGTCGGTGTCGATCAGGTCCGCGGGTCCGGTCACGCGGCGCACCGACACGTCCGCGAACTGCGGCAGGGCCTGCTGCTCCATGGTCGAATTCGGCAACCGCAACGGCATCGCGTTCACCCGGTACGCCTCGTCCCCGACGGGCACGGGTACCGCGGCCAGCGCGCGGTCGGGCGTGTCCTGCGGCCTCCCTCGACTGTCCGGTGTGGACAAACAGAAGTAAACAATCGGCTCATGACGCAGTGAGCACAAGCGTGCCGTTGCGGCGGAGGTGCGGGGGTGTGTCGGCGTGGGGCGTCGGTGCTGCTGAGGTATGACGGTGCCCCGCACCTGTGGTGCGCGGCACCGTACAGGTGGCGGGCTAGCCACTAGGATTGACCTCTCGTTTGTTCCCATTGTCGACTCATGGCCTCAGTGAGGAGATATTTTTTCATGCGCCTGGCAAGAAGATCCACCAAAGCCTCGATTTCTTTCATGTCTCGTTGGCGGACCGGCAGACATATGCGGGATGTATCGTCGATTGGCGAATTTTCGGCATTTCTGAATTGCTCAACATTTGACGACTTGAGGATTCCCAGCTCGTATCCCAGAATCACAGCACCGACACGGTTGCGTAGATTAAACTTGCGGTAGATATTACACAATCGGGACTTTACGGTATCTTTCGAGATATACAAACGCATCGCAATTTCACTGTCCGTAAGTTCGCAGGCAACACAATATATGACGTCCCTCTCTTCCTTGGTGAGATTTATCAACTCGTCGATGCTGAATTTTTGCGGTGACGTTCTCACTACATTAAAACCGTTCGTACTAGTTTGAAAATGACGGAATCACGTGGGTGCGGCCGGCTGGCGGCCGGAGGATCTCCAGCCACCAACCGGCCGCGACGGACCGATGCCGGGCCGGGGGCACGACACCTGAATATCCAGTGTCGACCGGCACCGGGCCGTGTCTGGGGTCATGCGGTACGTCTATGACGTCCGATAGCCACTTCGGCGGGTGACTCTTCCCGCATTGCCTCTTCAACGCAGTCGCGACACGGTCTCACGAGTGGCGGCGTATTGGACCTGCCCATGTTGAGTCCGCATCGCGACGTCGCGACGGTGCCGGGCTTGCGTTCGTGTACATACCCGAGATGGTCAGTCCAAACCACCCGGACCCCAGGCACACACGCGTACCCTTCCATCGCGGACACTGGTCCGAATACGACCGATCCGCTCACTCTGTGCCCCCGCCTGATCGCATGGCATGCGCCCGAACGTGAAGTACATGGGAGAGTCGCCGCAATTTGTCCGCTAGCGCTACCTGATTCTCTAGGGGGTAGTCCCCCCGCACGACATTGAACTGCGCATCGCTGATTGCCCATTGGACTTCAGCAAGCATCACAGCAAGCGTACCGGCCGGAACCTGACTCACCACGGGTGGCATATCGGCCAGTCGATCAGCTCGGCCAAGGACGACCAGCAGGCAGGGAACGCACGCTGCCCCCTCACCCTCCTCGCACACCTCCACCTGCACGCGTGGGAACTTCTCCCCAGACACGGAAGTCACCGTGCCATCCCGAGATTCTTCCGCACAGTGCACGACACGTTTCGACTCACGGACGACGCCATGTTTGTAGCGGAACCACCGCACGTTGCTACCCTCGGGCGTCTGGTCGGCCGGAACACCTGGGCCAGGTGGACCAGGAACTGCGCTGTGACCCGCCATGATGCCTCCCACGAGTGTTGACCTAGCAAGTACGCTGATGCGGCAAGGGGTGATCAGCGCCAACAAAAGATTGGATGATGTTGAAATGACATCGCAACTGCTCTAAACGGGTGATCGTGCCCGTATGACACGTAAGGATGTATCGCATGGCTACAGCCAACGGATCACCGCGAGCTAGAGCGCTAGCGGCTGCGTTGCGTCAAGCTCGCAATGACCGTGGTATCAGCGCTAGACAACTAGCTAATAAACTATCGATAGATCAAGCACTCTTGTCCAGAATTGAGACCGGCAAGAGAATTGCTGACGTCGAAACAACAGCAAGGATTCTAGGCGCATTGGGCACGGCGTCTGCGGAGTGCGAACGAATCCTTGACATAGCGCGTCATGCGAACGAGCCTAATTGGCTGACCACTGGAGTTCCCGGTATTCCGCAACAGCTAGCGGGGGCTGTTGCGAGCGAACGGGACGCATCAGTAATAATGGAATGGTCACCGATGATCATTCCCGGACTACTGCAAACTAATGATTACGTTCGGGGAGTTGCACAAGCTGACGGACACCCGAAACATGATGTTGAGTCACGTGTAATGGTTCGAGTGTCGCGTCGGGAGATCCTTACAAAGCGGAATCCGGTTCACTACGAGGTGCTTGTTGGTGACGTTGCCTTGCGTCAGCAAATCGGGTCAAACGTCGCAATGATCGACCAATTGCGATACTTGATCAAATTCTGCGCAGAAAATTCGAACGTTACGCTTCGCGTAGTCCCAATACGTACCGGCTGGCATCCGGGAACCGCTGGACCATTCGTGCTCTACGAATTCCCAGACGCTCCGCCTTATGTGCACTTCGAACACTATAGTTCGAGTGCGTTCGTTACCGATTCCGATGATGTCGATGCGTACCGCAAGGCGCTTGACATGATTGGTGAATACGCACTGAGTCCGAGCAAATCGATTGATCTGATAGCACAAACAATAGTTGAGGAGCACCAGGAAGATGAACCCGAAATATTGGCGTAAGAGCTCGTACAGCAACGTGAACGGCAACTGCGTCGAACTGACCACCACGTTAGACGAAATTCGAGACTCTAAGGACCCTCACGGACCGACCTTGAGCGTCGACGTGTCGACCTTCGTTCGTGCGGTGCAGCAGCGTCGTTTCGACCGCTGAATGCATGACGCCCCGGTGCGTGGCACCGGGGCGTCATTGTTGGTTTCTGCCGTTGCATCTTCGATGATCTTCGATCATGCCTCGCCATGTCGAGTAGTCGCGCTCAACAACGTCGAAACTGCATTTGTTGCACACCCATCGTTGGTTCGAGCGCGTCGGGGTGTGTCCGGTTGCTGTGTCTTGGTAGGGCCGTCCGTGGTTGAACGGGCAGCCTGCTACTGCCGTGTCTACGAACCTTGATCGGCCTGTTGATCATCATGCGCTCGCAGCCCACCCACCATCCGGGCCGCCTTGGAGAGGTGCCGATTTCGCCCGAAACGGGCTACTAATCCGGGAGGGGTGTCCTGCGGCCTCCCTCGACTGTCCGGTGTGGACAAACAGAAGTAAACAATCGGCTCATGACGCAGTGAGCACAAGCGTGCCGTTGCGGCGGAGGTGCGGGGGTGTGTCGGCGTGGGGTCTCGGTGCTGCTGAGGTATGACGGTGCCCCGCACCTGTGGTGCGCGGCACCGTATAGGTGGCGGGCTAGCCACTAGGATTGACCTCTCGTTTGTTCCCATTGTCGACTCATGGCCTCAGTGAGGAGATATTTTTTCATGCGCCTGGCAAGAAGATCCACCAAAGCCTCGATTTCTTTCATGTCTCGTTGGCGGACCGGCAGACATATGCGGGATGTATCGTCGATTGGCGAATTTTCGGCATTTCTGAATTGCTCAACATTTGACGACTTGAGGATTCCCAGCTCGTATCCCAGAATCACAGCACCGACACGGTTGCGTAGATTAAACTTGCGGTAGATATTACACAATCGGGACTTTACGGTATCTTTCGAGATATACAAACGCATCGCAATTTCACTGTCCGTAAGTTCGCAGGCAACACAATATATGACGTCCCTCTCTTCCTTGGTGAGATTTATCAACTCGTCGATGCTGAATTTTTGCGGTGACGTTCTCACTACATTAAAACCGTTCGTACTAGTTTGAAAATGACGGAATCACGTGGGTGCGGCCGGCTGGCGGCCGGAGGATCTCCAGCCACCAACCGGCCGCGACGGACCGATGCCGGGCCGGGGGCACGACACTTGGATACCCAGTGTCGACCGGCACCGGGCCGTGTCTGGGGTCATGCGGTACGTCTATGACGTCCGATAGCCACTTCGGCGGGTGACTCTTCCCGCATTGCCTCTTCAACGCAGTCGCGACACGGTCTCACGAGTGGTGGCGTATTGGACCTGCCCATGTTGAGTCCGCATCGCGACGTCGCGACGGTGCCGGGCTTGCGTTCGTGTACATACCCGAGATGGTCAGTCCAAACCACCCGGACCCCAGGCACACACGCGTACCCTTCCATCGCGGACACTGGTCCGAATACGACCGATCCGCTCACTCTGTGCCCCCGCCTGATCGCATGGCATGCGCCCGAACGTGAAGTACATGGGAGAGTCGCCGCAATTTGTCCGCTAGGAGGCTGGTGTTTTTCGGGAAGTACCCGGCAGGTGCCTCGAACTTCGAGGCTTAGGGTGGACTGATTCGATCGGCGACCGTCTTTCCGACCGTCTACGGCGATCTCAGCCCCGCACGATTTGTCCGGGTCGGTCTTTCGATGAAAATGAGGCCGTTCGACACCAGCCACCTAGCGCTACCTGATTCTCTAGGGGGTAGTCCCCCCGCACGACATTGAACTGCGCATCGCTGATTGCCCATTGGACTTCAGCAAGCATCACAGCAAGCGTACCGGCCGGAACCTGACTCACCACGGGTGGCATATCGGCCAGTCGATCAGCTCGGCCAAGGACGACCAGCAGGCAGGGAACGCACGCTGCCCCCTCACCCTCCTCGCACACCTCCACCTGCACCCGTGGGAACTTCTCCCCAGACACGGAAGTCACCGTGCCATCCCGAGATTCTTCCGCACAGTGCACGACACGTTTCGACTCACGGACGACGCCATGTTTGTAGCGGAACCACCGCACGTTGCTACCCTCGGGCGTCTGGTCGGGCGGACCAGCTGGACCAGGTGGACCAGGTGGACCAGGAACGGCGCTGTGACCCGCCATGATGCCTCCCACGAGTGTTGACCTAGCAAGTACGCTGATGCGGCAAGGGGTGATCAGCGCAGGCAAGAGATTGGGTGATGCGCACATGGCATCGCAATTCCTCTAAACGGGTGATCGTGCCCGTATGACACGTAAGGATGTATCGCATGGCTACAGCCAACGGATCACCACGCGCCAGGGCGCTTTCGCATGCTCTGCGCGAGGCTCGCAGAGAACACGGAATCAGCACACGGGAACTAGCCGACAGATTGTCGATAGATCAATCGCACCTATCGAGGATTGAGACCGGAAAAAGGGTTCCAAGTGTTGAAACAACGGCGATGATCCTCGCGATACTACGTACGTCGCCAGAGGAACGCGAAAGAATTCTCGCTCTAGCTCGGAACGCAAGCGAACCTAATTGGCTGACCGTGGGTATACCAGGAATCCCGCAGCAACTTGCGGGAGCGTGGGAGTGCGAGCGAGCAGCATCGAGCATTACCGGTTGGCACCCATGCCTGATACCCGGATTGCTGCAAACTACTGAGTACGCACGCGCTATCGTAGTTGCAAGTGCGCGCCTGGATAGTCTGCCTCAGCACGAGATCGAATCTCGCGTAATGATTAAGGTCGCAAGACGGGATGTTCTAGCCAGCCGAAACCCTGTCCGATTTAATGCGCTAATTGCGGAGGCTGCACTACGCGAACCAATTGGACCGGCCGATGCTATGGCCGAACAGCTACGACACCTGATCAAAGTTGCTGAACAGCCGAATGTGTCCATTCAGGTTGTTCCGCAGCGGGCAGGCTGGCATCCCGGGTCGCCGGGACCGTTTGTATTTTATGAATTTAAAGATACTCCTCCCGTAGTTCACTTTGAGCACCACAGTTCTGGAGCCTTCAATCAAGATGAAGACGACATTAGAGCTTATCGCAAGGCCATAGACGAGATGAGTAGAATCGCATTGGGCCAAGCCGAAGCAATCGATCTTATCGGGCTCTTCGCATCTGGCGGGATCTTGTAATCATGTGACTACGCATGGTGCAGCAGAGGTGTTGACGGTGTGTAGCCATTCGGGGCGGGTGGACCGGGACGCGGTGTAGCGGGAGCGGCGTTGTTGATGGGTGACGTTGGTGAACCCGAACGCACCCCGGTAGACGAGCTTGACCAGACGGTTGACGCCCTCGGCGGCGGCGTTGCTGTGGCCGGTGAGCACGCCCCGGGCGATCTCGGTACGCCAGGTGGAGATGGTCTGGGCTAGGGTCACGATCTCCGGGACGCTGGCGCCGATCGTGCCGCAGAAGGTGAAAAACGCGTGGAATGCCCGGCGTAGCCGGTGGCCGGTGGTTGCCACGCCGGTCTGGTTGGGCGAGAGGCCGATCACCGCGCGGAGCAGTTCCTTGGCCCGCCACGCCGCACCGATCTGCCGGCCGTACCCGCCCAGATCGGCCAGGACACACAACAGCTTGTTCCGTGCCCGCTCGGAGAGCTTCTCCTTGCCGCGCACCAACTGGTTCTTGATCGTGTATTCGGGATCGGTGGCGCGGCCACGACGCCCGTAGTGCTCGAAGGTGACCCGGCGCCGCACGTCACCGACCATCGTGTTGGCCAGCTGCACCGCGTGGAAGGCATCCACGATCAAGGCCGCGTGTGGTAGCAGCCCGCTGGTGGTGACCACCGACTTGTACACAGTGGACATATCGATGGTGACGTGGGTGATACCCGCCCGCCAGGCCGGATCCTGGGCGGCCAGCCACGCCGCGGCGTCCACCCCGGCCCGACCTTCGACCTGCCCCAGCAGCCCGTGTCCCCCGGCGGAGTCCACGAACACCGTCTGCCAGCGGTCGGCATCGGCCACCCACTCCCCGGTGGACCGGTCACGGTGATACAGGGGCTTGCCACGGCGATGATCGTCGATGCCCAGCACCGCCACCGGCGGCAACACCCCGCCGCCCACCGACCTCTGGGGGCGGGCGGCCAGATCGGTGCCGACAGCACCGGGATCCGCGTCGGCCACCCTCGGGTCACCGCCGCCGGCGGTCTCCCCGTCCTGACGATCGGGCCCGGCGTCGCAGGCCACACCGGCCCCACGGTCGGTGGTCGTGGTGGTGTCGGTGACCACGATCCCCGCCTGGGCGGCCACCCCGACGAACGCGTCATGCACGGTGTGCCAGGCCATCCCGACCCCGGCGGCCACCCGGGACACCGGCACCAGCCAGTCCCCGACCAGATGCCCCGTCACCGTCCTGGCGTGCGACGAGATCCCGGCTCGCCGATCGGCCAGCGGCCCCGTCTCGACGAAGCTCGCGTTACCGCACTCGGCGTTCCCACACCAGAATCGAGACTTGTGCCAGCTCACCCGCATCGCGACCATCGTCACGTGCTTGACGGTATGCACCGTGGACTCTCTGACCCGCTCCGCGGCGTGCCCACAGCCCGGACAGCACGCCGCCCGCGGGGCCGCGGTCGTCACATGCACCGTCCAGGAACCATCCGCCTCCCGCTCGATCACATCGATCTCGACCCCGTCCAGTCCCAGCAACTGCGCCGGCACCGTAGTCTGTGACACGCGCCCACCCGCCTCTACCGATGATCCTTGCTCTTGGTCGACAAAGATCATCACAGGTTCGGTGGGCGCACCTCGTCCCCGCCCTACACAAGCCGCGGGCGCGGCTACAGAACGCAACAATCAGCTATCACCACAAGTGATCACTCGGATACAGGATCCGCTCCACTGCGAAGAGCCTCTTATCGCTCGAATAGTCGTCGATGAATGGAGTTAAAATGCTAATGCAGCAATGGATTAAATCGAGCTACTCCAGCGCGAATGGAGATTGTGTCGAATTAACTACGACACTGGACGAAATCCGCGATTCTAAGGACCCTCACGGACCGACCTTGAGCGTCGACGTGTCGACCTTCGTTCGTGCGGTGCAGCAGCGTCGTTTCGACCGCTGAATGCATGACGCCCCGGTGCGTGGCACCGGGGCGTCATTGTTGGTTTCCCCCGTTGCATCTTCGATGAATGGAGTTAAAATGCTAACGCAACAATGGATCAAATCGAGCTACACCAGCGCGAATGGAAACTGTGTCGAATTAACTACGACACTGGACGCAATCCGCGATTCTAAGGACCCTCACGGACCGACGTTGGCTGTCGACGTGTCGACGTTCGTTCGTGCGGTACAGCAGGGTCGTTTCGACCGCTGAATGCATGACGCCCCGGTGCGTGGCACCGGGGCGTCATTGTTAGTTTCCCCCGTTGCATCTTCGATGATCTTCGATCATGCCTCGCCATGTCGAGTAGTCGCGCTCAACAACGTCGAAACTGCATTTGTTGCACACCCATCGTTGGTTCGAGCGCCTCAGGGTGTGTCCGGTTGCTGTGTCTTGGTAGGGCCGTCCGTGGTTGAACGGGTATGGCGGAACTGAAGTCGGACTGTTGCTGCCGCGCCGCCGCCGCGCCGCCGCCGCCGGTCCCTTGCCTCAACCGTTCGGAAAACGTGTAATAACGTTCACCGAGTCGGCGCATTGCTGCGCTGACGTTGACCCGCGTGGGCCTTCCCATGGCGATACCCGTTGCCACCTGGAGTGGGCTTACGTGGGTTTCCAGCGGGCTCGTTTAGCCTCACGACGCAACTCGCCGAAGAGGTGTCGCGCTCAACAAGAGCAGTGAGGTTACGTGCGGCATTCAGGTCCCGGTCGAGGACCATGCCGCAGTGTTCACACTGGTAGACGCGTTCACTCAAGCGCAGTTTGGTTTTCACCGCGCCACATCCGGAACACGTCTTCGAGCTCGGGTACCACCTGCTGGCGACGTGCGTGTGCACACCGCGCCAGGCTGCTGTGTATTCGACCTGTCGCCGGAGCTCGCCCATTCCGACACCGGCAACATGCCTGGCCAGGCGGCGGTTGGACATCATTGCTCTGACGTTGAGGTCTTCCAGTACGACCGCGCCGTGTTCGGCGACGAGCCGGGTGGAGAGCTTGTGCAGCCCGTCGCGGCGGGCGTTGGCGATCTCCGCGTGCAGCTTCGCGATGCGAGCTTGGGTCCTGCGCCAGCGCTTCGAGGGCTTCTGCTTCGTGCGCTTGTCGGGGCGGCGGGATGCCTGCCGCTGTAACCGGCAGAGTTCGCGCTGCGCGAGTTCCAGCCGGCGCGGATTGGGAACCACTTCCCCGGTGGAGAGCACAGCGAGGGACTTGATGCCTAGGTCAACGCCGACCGCACTGTCCGGCTGCTGCGGCGGTGGGTCGTCGCGGTCGATCTTCACCGAGAACGACACGAACCACCGGCCGGACCGAAAACTCACGGTCGCTGAACGGATCGTGGCGGTGCCGAGTTCGATCCTGCGGGCGAGTTTGCGGGTGGATTCGTGGGTCCGCACTGTTCCGATACGCGGCAGTTTGACGTGCCGCCGGCGCGGTCAGCGAGACCGAAGCTGCCGGTGGTGAAGCGGCACGACATCGTGCGGTACTTGCTCGTGAACCGGGGGAACTTGACCTTCGCGCCTTTCCGCTTGCCTTTCTTGGAGTCGTCCCAGTTCTTCAGCGCGGTAGCGAGGTTCGCCAGGCCGGACGAGTAGGACTCTTTCGAGTTCTCGCCCCACCACGGGGCGACCTCGTCCTTGGCCTGGTTCCAATCCTTACGCAGCGAGTACGCGGACCACGAGATCGAGGGTGTCAGTTCGTCGTCGGCGAGGTCGTACGACGCTTCGGCTTTGCGTTGGTCCATGACCGCTTTGACGCTGTGCAGACCCCAGTTGTAGGCGAAACGCTGCGCGCCGCAGTGCGACCGCAGCTCGTTTTCCTGCGACGGGCTCGGGTCGAGCGCGAACTTGTATGCCTGGATGACCTCGGTCATGGCTGCGGCTCCGCAGCGCAGGCGGCGATGCCGTTCTCTGCTCGTTTCTTCGCGGACCGGCGGCCGTAGAGACGGGCGCACATGCTGGTCAGGACTTCGGTGATGTCGCGGACCAGGTCGTCAGCAACTTCGTCAGCGTTGAGCACGACGATGGTGCGGCCGGTCGCGGCCAGCGCGGCTTCGAGGTGTTCGACACCGAACCGGGCGAGCCGATCTCGGTGCTCGACCACGATGCACGCAACGTCAGGATCAGCCAGTAGCTTGGCAAGCTTGGCGCGTCGCCCGTTCAGTCCTGACCCGACTTCGGTCACGGTCGCGTCCAGAGAGATGCCGCGCTTGCCGCATTCTTCAGCGACACGTCCGGCCTGCCGGTGCAGATCGTCTTTCAGGTCAGCAGAGGAAACGCGGCAGTAGGCGACGGTGCGGCCGGTCGACTCCTTGGGCGGTTCGACCAGGATTGTTCCGGTAGGAAGCTGACGAGCAGCAACGGGCAGGGCGCCCGCATGGAACCAGTTCAGCGCGGTTCGATACGAGACACCCTGCTCACGTGCCCACTCCTTCAACTTCACGCAACACAGTTTAGCACGCATTGACACAGACTCACTCAGAACCAGGAACAGTCTCCAGCCCCTGTGGGAAGGCACGCTTCCCCGCACCGCCGAGGCCTGTTCTCATACGGCTGAGCAGAGCCGGAATGCGTCCAGCACAGCGGCGTGCACGCTGCGGCTGCTGACCGCGTCGCCGATGCGGAACAGCTGGAACCTGCCGTCCTCGTTGCGCACCCGGTCCTGCGGTGATCGGTCGAGGAGCTTCGCGTAGTCGATCTCGCCTTCGTTGGTCGAGTGCAGTTTGAGCTGCTCGTAGAGCTCGGCGTTGGGCAGCGTTCCGTGCTCGACGACGACGTGGTCGAAGCGCCGGGTGAACGAGCGGCGGATCGGATCGCTGGTGAAGGTGGCCAGCAGCGCGTCTCCGTCGCGCTGTACGCCGACCAGCCGGTGCATCAGGCTGACGCGGACGTCGTGGTTGAGCATCGTGCGGAGGTACGGCGGTGCGTTGACGCTGCCGACGTCGACAGCGACCGTCCGTTCCGGGCTGGCCCACTCCACCTGCGCCACGCTGCCGGCCAGCAACTCCACGACGTCCAAGCCGGGATGCCCCCCGTGGTCGTCGTAGACCAGCACCGAACCGGTCGGGAGCACGGCACCGGAGATGACGTCCCACGTGTCGTGCACCAGATCCGCCCCGAAGTCCAGGAAATCGGTGTTCGGCACTCCCCCGGTCGCGATGATCACCACCTCGGGAGCCAGCCCGCGAAGCTCATCGGCTTCGACAAGATGGTTGAACTTGAACCGCACCCCCACGCGGGTGCATTCGGCCACCCGCCAGTCCACGATGCCGATCAGATCCCGCCGCCGCTGCACCCGGGACGCCAAGCGCAGTTGGCCACCGGGCTCGGGAGCAGCCTCGAACACCGTGACGTGGTGGCCGCGTTCGGCCAGCACCCTCGCGGCCTCCAGGCCGGCAGGACCGGCACCGACCACCACCGCGTTCTTGGCTTGCGGCGCTGCGCTGATCCGGTGCGGTAGGCGGAGCTCCCGGCCGGTTGACGGGTTGTGGATGCAGTAGGCGGGTTCTCCGATGTAAGCGGCGTCGATGCACAGGCTGGCCCCTACGCAGGGACGGATCCGTTCTTCTTGCCCGGCCTCGATCTTGGCGACCAGGTGCGGGTCGGCCATCAGGGCGCGCGTCATGCCGACGAGGTCGAGCAGCCCCTCGTCGATGGCGTGCCGCGCGGTGGCCACGTCCGCGATCTTGGCCGCGTGCATGATCGGCACGTCGATCTTGCGCTTCACCCGGGCGGCGAGGTCCAAGTGCGGTGCCGAGGCCTCGCCCATCGGCGGAATCACGTCGGACAGACCGCTTTCGGTGGCGATGTGGCCGCGGATGACGCTGATGAAGTCGATCCCCGCGTCCACCACCACCTGGGCGATGGCCAGGCCCTCGTCTTCGTCGACACCACCGGGGAGCTGTTCGTCGACGGCCATGCGGATGCCGACCACGAACTCGTCGCTGACCGCGGCGCGTATCGCGGCGATGACCTGGAGGGGGAAGCGCATCCGGTTGTCGAAGGAACCGCCGAAGTCGTCGGTTCGGTTGTTCAGCGCGGGAGACCAGAAGCTGTCGAGCAAGTGCCCGTAGGCCTGGATCTCGATGCCGTCTAGACCGCCCGCCTCGCAACGCGCGGCGGCGGCCGCGTAGTCGGCTGCAATGCGTTCCAGGTCGGCGATCTCGGCCTGCTTGGTGAACGCGCGGTGCGCCGGTTCCCGGAGGTTGCCGACCGACACCGTGGGAAGCCACGACTCGGTGTAGTTGCTGGTGCGGTGGCCGAGGTGCGTGATCTGGCACATGACCGCCGCGCCCTCGGCATGCACCTCGTCGGACAACTGCCGCAGCCACGGCACGATCTCGTCGGAGTACAGGTGCAGGTTGCCGAACGACGGCGGACTGTCAACGCTCACCACCGAGCTGCCGCCGATCATGGTCAGGCCAACCCCACCGCGCGCCTTCTCCACGTGGTATGCCCGATACCGCTCGGTCGGCATCCCATCCTCGCCGTAGCCGGGCTCGTGCGAGGTGCTCACTATCCTGTTGCGCAGGACGAGGTTCTTGATCCGGAACGGGGTCAGCAGCGGGTCGCGGGTGACTGACATCGATTTCTCCTTAGCCGGCTCGTGCTTCGGACTGCTGCGGGACGGCAGCGGATTCGTGCAGCGCCTGCCCCTTGGTCTCCGGGGCCCAGGCCACGCACATCGCGGTTCCGATGACCGAGAGCCCAGCCCCGACGAGCATGGTCGGACCGAGCCCGATCGCTTCCAGCCCGACCGGGAGCAGGTAAGTGCCCGCGGCCGCACCGATGCGGCTGATCGCGCTGGCCACGCCGACCGCGGACGCCCGGATGTCGGTGGGGAACAGCTCTGTCGGATAGATCCACTGCAGGATGTTGCCGCCGCCCTGGGCGAGCGCGTTGACGACGAACATCAGGATGGCCAGCGCGGCGGCCATACCGGGGAACGAACCCAGCGCTGCCATCGACACGGTCACACCCACGAAGGTCCAGATGATGACGGGTCTGCGCCCGTAGGTCTCCACCCACCTGATGCACGGCACGCAGCCGGCCAGGGTGACCAGGCTGACCACCATGGACCACAGCAGCGCGGTGTCGCCTGCTTCGAACCCGTAGGCGCCGAGGATCATCGGGTAGAAGGTCCAGATGGCGAACGCGGGCGCGACCTGGCAGAGCCAGAACCCGCCGACGAACAACGTGCGCCGCAGGTAACCTCCGGTGAACACATCGGACAGTCGGGAGCTCTTCGCCGGTTCGGTCTCCGCCAAGCGCGCGAGTTCCTGCTCCGTCGGGTAGCGGCCGAGCGCCGTGCGAATCGCTTCCGCCGCGTCCTGCGGGCGGTCGTGGCGCAGCAGCCAGCGAGGGGATTCCGGTGTTCCGATCCGGGCCAGCAGGATGAGCAAGCCCGGTACCGCCGCACTTGCCAGCACCCAGCGCCACAGGTCCTCCCCGCCGGCGGCAGCCACGAGGTAGCCCACCGCGTAGGACGCGGATGCGCCCACGAACCACGCGGCGACCAGGGCTCCCATCGTGCGGCCCCGTCGGTGCGCGGGCAGCCATTCGGCGAGCAACGACGTGGCGATCGGGTAGTCGGCCCCCACCGCCACCCCGGCGACGAAGCGCAGCAGGACGAGTTGCCACGCCTCAGTCACGAACAACGACAGCGCCGAAGCGGCGACGAGGGCGATCAAGTCGATGGTGTACATGACCTGCCGGCCGACCCGGTCGGTCACCCAACCGAACACGAACCCGCCGAGCAGCACGCCGACCAACGCCGCGGCACCGACCAAGCCCTCGGCGAAGGACGTCAGCCCCAGCTCGCGCGTCGCCCCGGTGATGGCCACGCCGATGACGCTGAGGATGTAGCCGTCTAGGAACGGCCCGCCAGCGGAGAGGAAGAAGAGCTTGCGGTGGAAGCGCCCGTAGGGCTGGTCATCAATGATGGAACTGCTCACGAAGAGCTCCTACATCGCAGGCCTGCCCGGGCGTGGCGGACGCGCAGGGCACCGACTGCGGGGTCCGGGACCTCCGGGCCCCGCAGACTGCGTCCCGTGCCTTCGCACCGCCGGAGCGGGCGGTGTCGTTGTTACCGAAGCGAACTCGCGGTGCCTTGTGGGCGCCGGCGGCGTGGCCACCGGATAGCGACGAAGTATGCGAACGGTCCGAGTTGTCAACAATGCCCGTGGACATCTGCTGAGCACGGCCGTTTACCTGAACCAGAAGTCCGCCTACTCTTCTGCCATGGTCGGCAGGCCCCGCAACGCCGTGGTCCTCACCGATACCGAACGGGCCGCACTGCTGAAGTGGACCCGCAGCCGGACCTGCTCGCGGGCCCTCGCGCTGCGGGCCCAGATCGTGCTGTGCTGCGAGCACGAGCGCACCAACACCGCGGTGGCCCAAAGCCTCGGCATTTCCCGCGGCGTGGTCGGCAAATGGCGGTCCCGCTTCCTCGACCAACGGCTGGACGGCCTGCACGAGCAACCCCGTCCAGGACGGCCCCGCGCAGTCGACGACGACGCGGTCGCGACCGTCCTCGTCCGCACGCTCGCCCCAGCCCCGGGTGCCAGACACGCCTGGTCGACGCGTTCGATGGCGGCCGAGACCGGCCTGAGCCAGACCACCGTGAACCGCATCTGGCGCACCCACCGCATCCACCCGGCGGCCGGTTCCTCCCCGCGGCGCGCCGGCCAGGCTTCGCTGCTGCCGGCGGAGATCCACGACGTGGTCGGCCTGTTCCTCGACCCCCCGGTGCGGGTGCTCGCCGTCTCGGCCACCCCGCATCGCACACCCCTTCGCGATCGACGGCCGGCCGGACGCGGCGCGGACCGGCGGCGCGCCGAAACGCGCAACCTGTTCGCCGTGGCGAACGCCTTCGCCTCGCTCCGGGGTATGACCGCCGGAACGTCCGGGGAGGGCGTTCCTCTGCGCACATTCCTCGGGCACCTCGACCGCACCGTGGCCGCGAGCATGAACGTCCACCTGCTCGCCGGCGGCCTGGACGAGCCGGCTCTGCGAACGGTCGACGAGTGGCTGCACGGGCACCCGCGCTTCCGCTGCCACAGCACACCCGACCAATCGTCGTGGATCGACGAGATCGATTTTCTGCTGGCTAACAACCCGCTGCCCGGCCACGAGAACCTGTTCGGTTTCGCCGCGTCGCTGACCAAGGTCCGCAATGACGTCCGGGCCTGGTGCAGCACCTGGACCCCGCGCACGAGCCCGTACTCGTGGGCGAAGAGCCCTCGCGCCCTGTGGAGCGGCGACGCCGCCAACCGCGGCCTTAATAACGACTCGAAATCCGTGAGCGAGACTACGCCGGAGCAACCCGGACGCGACCTGGAGCCCACCAGCGCAATACCGGACGATCCGGCCACGGCGTCCGGAACCACCGACCGGGTCGTGCATCTGGTGCGTGAAGCACTCGCCGCGGGCCAATACCACGCCGGAGAGCGCGTCAAGGAAGCGCCGCTGGCCGCCCGGCTGGGAGTTTCGCGGGGCCCGATCCGCGAAGCCCTGCGCGTCCTGGCCGAGGAAGGAATGCTCGAGCGGCTCCCAAACCGCGGAGCCGCAGTCCCCGACGTCAGCGCGACGAACATCCTCGACCTCTACGCGGTGCGCGCCTCGCTGGGAGCGCTGGTGATGCGCCGGGTCGCGGTGCTCGGCCAGGCCCATCTCCAACCGGTCAACACGGCCCTCGCCGAGGTCCGCGTCGCGGCGCGGAACAGCGACGACGTGCGCATCGGCGAAGCCGACCTGTGCTTCCAGGACGCGATCGCGCGGACCGCGAACTTGCCGCAGGCCTCCTCGTTCTTCGAACGCCTCACCATGCGCCTGCGGATGTTCATCTCTGTGCTGCGACTGGGCTATGCCGAAGCCGGGGACTTGATCGCCCGCGAGAACGCCGCGATCTTCGACGCGCTCCGCAACGGCGACGGCAACGAAGCCGCGCGCCTCTGGCGCGTGAAAGTCGAACGCAGCGTCCGCTACATGGTCGCGCAGCTACCGCGGGACCACTTCGACCCGGACCTCTGGATCACCATCGCGGGCAAGCCGAACCCGCGCCCAAGCGACCCGCGAAACCTGCCACGCTGACGCCCCGCCGACCGGCCCAGCCCGACGATCGCCGGTGGGCTCGCACCGCTCCGCTTGATCAGCACCGTTGCTCGTTCGAACCCACGGCTTCAGGGGGACTCGGACGCTGGCGACGACCTCTGGCCGTCGTTCGTGCGTCATGCTTCCCAGCAGGTTCGGCAGGGTGCTCTCCGCGAGCCAGCGCGCGGTGCCCTCGCGTTCCGCTCGCTTCGCGACCTTGAGGCGGTTGGCACGCTGCTCGTCGTTGTCGGCGACAGCCCTGGTGTCCACGAGAAGCAGACCCGCGACCCGTTGCGGCGCCGCCGCGGCGAAGGCCTCCACCTGGCCGTGAGTGATTTTGGGCGCCATAGCACCGAAAAACGCTCACGGGCGGGAACCGACGCCACGCCCGTTCCGTGCGGCCGCAACGGCAACCTTGGCGGAATACGCCAGTGGATCGTCAACCAGACACTCAAGGGACAACTCGGTCTCGAGCAGCACGGCGGACGCGCCCCGGCCGGCGTGTTCCCCGCGTCGCCCAGCGTTCACTGGCCATGGCCGCCGGCATCTGGCACAACTGGACCACCAGCGTGACCAGCAAACGATCACTTATCGCGTTCGATCACTAACACCAACTTCACGGAATCAATCATCTATGCAATAGGCTGGTAATGGCGAGAGGGGGCAGGAGGCGGGATGAAGCGACCGAGTTGGGCACCGCTGGACGTCGACATGAACCAGCCGAGCATCGCCCGGATCTGGGATTGGTTCCTGGGCGGTGCGCACAACTTCGCGGTGGATCGCCAGGTCGCCGAGGAAATGCTCCAGCTCATGCCGGAGGGGCCGGAGATGGCCCACATCAACCGGATGTTCCTGCGCCGGGTCGTGCAGTTGTGCGTCGCTGAGGGCGTGACCCAGTTCCTCGACATCGGCTCCGGGATCCCGACCGTCGGCAACGTCCACGAGACCGCGCAGCAAGCCGACCCCGAATGCCGGGTGGTGTACGTGGACATCGACCCGGTGGCCGTCGCGCACACCCGGCGCTTGCTCGCCGACAACCCGCGCTGCGCGGTCCTTCAAGCCGATCTCCGCGAGCCGGAGGAGATCCTGGCCGCACCGGAGCTGCGAGACCTGCTCGACCTCGACCGGCCGATGGCCCTGCTGATGATCGCGGTTCTGCACTTCGTGCACGACGAGGAGGATCCGCTCAGCTTGATCGCCCGCTACCGGGACGCGCTGGCCGGCGGCAGCTTCTTCGCCATCGCGCACGGCAGCCGGAGCACCGAACGGATGCCTTCCGAACACCTGTACGCCGCGCGCAGCAAGTACGAGCGCTCCGTGGCCCAGGTGAGCCTGCGCTCGCAGCCCGAGGTCGAGGCGATGTTCGCCGGTTTCGACCTGGTCAGCCCCGGCGTGGTCTGGCTGCCGGTTTGGCGCCCCGCCAACGGCGAGACCCCCGAGGACAGCGCGGCGCCGAACGCCGGCTACGGCGGAGTCGGCCGCAAGCCCCGGACGAATCGTCCACAGTAGCCAGCCCGTTCCTGCTGCAGCATTTCGCCGTCGCGAATGATCAGCTGGGACGCCTCGCCGTCCGCGGCGACCACGAGGTGCGCGGTGTTCGCCATGCCTCGTCCTCCACTCGGGTTTCCGTGCACGTTCGCCGTTCGGTGTCGCTCCGCAGGGAGGGAAAGCACACCTGCGAAGCGACACACGTACCTGTACCCAGGTGCGCCAGTTCCCGAACCACCAGCCCGATGGCAGCGCAGCTCCACCCAGACTGTCCGCACGGCAGTAACTGCTCTCGCGCCAAGAACAGAGCCCCAGCGGCAGCCACCATGACGATCACGGCGCCACCATGTAGATCCCAGTCCCATCGGCACCTCGCGGCTGGGCTCAGGTAGCGGGATCAGCCGTCTTCCCCGTGCCAGCGCATGCACAGTGCCGCTGCGAGACAGCGGGTCAGCAGACCGAAGGCGACAGGGTTACTGACAGTTCCGGATCCTGTGTCAATGTGTGACAGAGCGTGGTGTAGTGTGTTGCTTGCTGACCGAGCGAAAGCCAAGCCCGGTCAGCGGTTTTCCTGCGGCGGCAGGTGAAACACGTCAGGTACCGCGAGTTGCGTGGGAACCGGCCACAAGGCCAAACGCACGTGGAGACCGTGTCAGACCAGCGTTCGTGCTGGCAGTGGTCGAGGAAGCGTGAAGGCCACCAGTCTTCCTGATGGTCAACGCAGGTGGCGCAAGTCATCTGCTCACGGAACGTTTTGACACGTTTCGTGAACGGTTCAGGCAGGGGCACCAACGGGCACGGCTCGCTCACATGATCACGTGAACTGAGCAGTTCACGTGATCAACAAGAGCCGTGCCCGCCTTTGCCCAAGGTGTCAACAGACTCTGCCGGAGTCCCTCACCTCGTCTGATCCGGCTCAGCGGGTCCAGACCGGTTCGGTTTCCGGGGGTCGGCGTAGTACGTCCATTGCTCGTTGTATGGCCACCGTGTCCAGTTCCGGGGGAAGTAGGCCGGCGTCGCGGATGTGGGCCAGTAGGTCCGGATCTGGCGCCAGGTGGTGGTGTTCCAGGTAGTACGCGATGGTGTCCGGCCAGATCCAGGTGCCGTCGGTGCGGAAGCTCATTGGGACGACCGCTCCGCGGGTAGGATCGACGACGTCCTCCAGGGTGGCCGTCGTGATCATTAGGGCAGTGCCGGCGCGTAGGTAGTCGAGGATCTGGCCACGTTCGGCTTCATTGTCCATCCGGGGGTGGTCCGGGGCGAAGCTCGGGCCGGAAATCGGGTCCACCGCGTCGAAAACCCGCGCCACCGTGATTTCCGGCGCCTCGGTAGCAGCCCACAGGAGCGCACCGTAGGCTCGGGCCGCCTGCTGGTACGTGGGCACCGGGCCGACGGCCGGGGTGACCTCGACCTGCGGAGCCGCTTCACCGGCGGCGACGAGCGCTTCCTGCAGCCGAGCGGTGAGCGCGGGTAGGTCGTCATCGTCGGCTTCGATGACGTAGACAGCTCGCGGCGGCGGATACGGCGCGCCATCCGGGACCATTCGCCATGCACGCCACATTCCGTGCGCGGCCGGCTCGTCACCGAGGGCCTCGATCAGTGCCGCCACGGCGGAATCGTCCGTGGAGTCAACGGAATCCGGCGGTTGGGCGCTGAACTGCCACACCAGCGGCGGATCGTCGATCGTGGGCTCGATGCTTTCCAGGACGTCCAGCGATACACCCTCCGCCTCGGAGACGGTCACGAGCACATCCAGATCCTCCACGGTGAGCGGTAGGACGTAGCGCGCGACGGTGGAGACTACCGCGCGGGCAACCTCGTCGAACCGGTCGTCCGCGAGCCAGGCACGAGCCTGCGTGACCAACTCATCCGGTGCGAATCCGGCCTGTCGTAAAAGTACTTCGTGCAAGGCGGCCTTTACGTCCGCTTTCTGGTCAGGTGTGGTCATTTCCTTCTCCTCGAAACGTTGTTGGTACGAAAACGTGGGCGGACGGCCCGGCGTCGGGGGCGTGTCATCCGGCTGGGCGCTGAGGCCGCGCTGCCGCCGTGCTTGACTGGTCATCCGGAGCTCGCCTGGAGTCGCCGTCCCGCGCCAAGCCCAGCCGGTAGTTCCGCAAAGACTGCTCGAACTCCAGCATGCCCTCCAGCTTCGACGCGATCTTGTACACCTGCTCCAGTGGCCAACTTCCCTGTTCCGCCGCCGCCTTCGCAAGTGCGAACTGTTCGCGCACCTTCGGATGGGGCTCCGCGGGCAACGCCGCCAAATGCCCGTCCAGAAGCCCGACCAACCTCTTCAACTTGACAACCACGTCCTCCGTAATCTCGTCTAACTGCCGTTGCAGTTCCGCCCGCTCGTCCCGCGTAGCCTCATCCAACGTCGGCAACTCCTGCCCCCACTGCAGAACAAAATCCCGATCCTGCAACGCAAACCAATCCTGGCGAGACTTAATCCCCTTCAGCGACGCCCGCACCTGCGCAGCCCACTCCGCCAGCGACGCCCGCGCCTGCTCATCCGACTCCTCCTTCTCGCGGGCCCTGCCCTCGGTCGTCTGTGCTGCATCCGGCACCCTCGCAGCAACACGCCCACCGACGGACGCCTCATCAGACGATCCCGAGTCCTCCTCGATCACCCAAAGCTCCGCTTCCTTTCTGCGGATGTCCGGAATCTCCTCCTTCCACAGGTCGTCTAACACTCCCTGCAGATCTTCGATACACCGAAGCTCCTCCTGTCGAGCCCGCTCGAACTCCTCCTGTCGAGTCTTATCGGACCATGACAACGCCGTCAGCCGAGCCTCAACTTCCGCCAGCCGAGCCTTAGCTTCCCCCAGCAACTTCTCCGCCTCGTCAATCAGCTTGTCCCGCTCCCTCTTGAGCCTAGTCATTTCCCGTTTTTTCAGCTGTTGATCCTCTCGCTGGGCATCGCTGAGCCCCGCCAAGTAACGTTTGTTGTATTCCTTCGCGCTCTTTCGCTCTTTCTCTCGCTGGGCAGCGCTTAACCTCCCCCGGCGAAGTCTCTGGTTTTCCGTTTTGGCTTCCTTCCTTCTCTGTTGGCGTTCCTCGTCGGTCTGTGCCGCGTACAGGGAGCTGGCATCAGGCCCACCCGCTGACGCCCGAGCCGCCTCTTCATCTCCGAGTATTTGCGCACTCGTCTCCTTCCGCAGGTCGTCCAACACCCCCTGCAGATCTCCAATACGCCCAAGCACCGCCTGCCGCCGGGCCGCATCCCCCACCGGCAACGCCGCCAGCCGAGCCTGAGCGGCTCCCAGCAACACCTCCGCCTCCACAACCAGCTCATCCCTCTCCCTCAGGAGCGCTTTTCTGTCCCGCCGTTTCTGAACCTTCTTCTCCCCAAGGCTGGGATCCGCGGCATAACGTTGTCTCGCTGTCGCCGAGTATTTTGCCTTCTGTTCCGCAGTCTTCACGTACGAGCGCTTGCGCTTGCCGTTTCTCCCTGTCCATCTGATCACCGGGGTTGGGTGTGCTTCGTCGGGGTCGGGCGGCGGTGCGGTGCCGTCCGGTGTGACCGCGGCAGCCAGGTCCGGTCCGGCCGTCGACAGTGGTTGGCCTTCGGGGTCTAGCAGGTCCCAGTGTCCGGTGCCCTGCCCGTTTTTGAACTGCGGCAGCAACGTGCCGTCCTCGGCGACCGTGACCTGGGTGGCGTGCACACGCTTGTCCGTGGTTTGAACCACATCGTCGGTTGTTGTCCACACCCGTGTGCGCAGTGCTCGGGCGAGCCGTTGCGCGAACGTGGGTTGGCCTGGTTCTGGTTCTCGGTTGGCGGCGCAGCCCAGCAGTGCGATGGTCAGTCCCGGGAGGAAGCGCGGGTGTTGTCGTACCTCGTCGGCGAAGTCTTCGGGTGTCACCTCCCGGCCATCGGGCAGCACCGCCAGTCCGTCGGGTGTCACGTGCACGCCGACGGGCTGGGTGTCCGCGGGCAGGTGGGGTGCCGTCCGCTCGGCCTGTGCGATCGTCGCGGGGGAATCCTCGGGGCCGGCGAACAGCAGGGGTTGCGGTCGTGGGGTGGGGGTCACCTCGGTGGGGGGGTCGACCGGTCGGGGCCGGCTGCCGTCGGCGCGGTGCAGCATCCATTTCGGGCCCCGGCCCCGGTTGACCCGTGCCAGCACGTCCGCGCCGCTACGGTCGCGCCGGGTGGTGACCTCGGTGTTGGGGATGATGGTGTCGTCGTGCCCGAGGACCAGCAGTGGTTTGCTGCCCTCTGGGCGGGTGGCGGCGTGATACGGCGAGCGGGTCCAGGTGGTGTAGTCGGCGGTGTCGGTGGCCCCGTGGATCGCCAGACTTACCGGCGCGCTGCGTGCGCCCCAGCGGAAGTCGGATCGTGGCGCGGTTCCCGCTTGTGCCGGGGTGCCGGTACTGGCCAGTGCTGCGACGAGATCCGCGCCGGGAAGCCGGCGGGTGCCGCCCGCGGCCGCCAGCAGGTGCCAGTGCCCGGCGGTGGCGGAGCGGACCTCACCGCCGAGTATCGCTTCGGCCCGTTCGCTCCAGGTCGGCGCCCCACCGCGAACGAAAGACAAATTGCCGGTGACCACTCGGCCGTCGGCGGCATGCCAGACCTCGTGATCAGCCGCGATCACGTCGACCCCGAGGGTGTCGCGCAGCCCGGCCGCATCGGAGAGGTCCAGCGTTCCCTCGGTTCCCACCAGCACGATCGGCCGTCTGGCCCAGCCCGGTAGCTGCTCGATCCGCGCGGCCAGTTCGGGCACGGTGAGGGTGCCGCCGGAGGCGGTCAGCCCGACCACCAGGTGGCCACGGATCTTGGGCAGCAGCCCGGCTGCGTGCTCATCGCCGGTGTGGGGTGTCCAGACCGCAGGCAGCGCGGCCGAGCCCAGGGCCGCGGCCGGGGCCGGTGCGGTAGCGGGTGTGGTCGGCTTGGGTGGGGGTCCGGGCAGGTTTTTCGCCGCGGCCTGTGTGGATTCCACCGCGAAGTACCCGCCGTTGGTGATGGTCACCTCGACCTCGGCCGGTTTTCCCGGCAGGGCAGCAGAACCGACGCGATGCTTGGTCAGGTCGGTGATCTTGTAGACCGCCTCGGCCCGGTAGACGTGGTAGAGGCCTTTCCTCTCGGTGGTGGCCTCCCGGCTAGTGCCGCCGGTGAAGTTCAGGCCACGCGGGCCCGACCAGGTGGCCGACACCCCGCCCGAGGGATCGAGCGTGCTGGTCTCGCCGGGAAAGAGCATGTCCCCGGTGAACTTGCCGTGTTCACCGCTGGCCCCGGGTCCGCCGCTATCGACCGTGGCCTGCCCGAGCACAGTCGCGCTGGTCTTGCCGCCTTCGGACTGGACGAGCTCCTGCTCGGTTTTCTGTTCCTGGGTCAGCTCGCCGGTCGCGGTGAAAGAATCGACGTACTCGATCCCGGTGAACCGCAGGCGCACCGCGAGACCGTGCTCGTCGTCCCAGACCATCCCGGTCTCGACCATGGCGGGGAAGACCACCGGGTCGGCCAGCAGGTCCGGCATCATCGCGGTCAAGCCTTCTTCCCCGCCCAGCTGCCACAGCATCCGCGCCGGCAGGGTGGCCGGGCGGACCCAGCCGTTACCGGCAGGCGCCCGCATCGACACCTCCGAGGCCTGCGGGTCGCCATCATCGGCCGGTTCGGGTGCGGGATGCGCCAGCACCGCGGCCAGCCACGGGAACAACCGCTCGCTTCCGGGCAGTGCCAGCGGGATCACGTCCACCCCCCGCAGATCCTGCGGCAGCGGCCCCAGCCGCTGCGCACCTCCGGCCGGCACGAGCCGGCCGCCGATGCGCACCGGGCGTGGGAGCGGCGGCGTGGTCGTGGTCAGGCCCCCCGGGATGATGTACCGGGCCGTGCCCTCGCTGGTGAACTCCCGCTGGAGCGGGGTCCGGGTGTCCTCCCGCATCGCCGCCCACATCTCGATACCCTGCCTCGGCTTGTAGAGCAGCAGGGTGTTCAGCATCGCGTCCGGGGTCCACGTCCGGTACATCTCCACCTGGAACCACGTCGGCCAGGTATAGGAGTAAGAGATCGCCTCGGTCCCCAGCACCCGCGACTTGAACGTGCCGCTTTCGGAGTCGCGTTGAGTCCGTGACCATTCCTTGTCGTAGCCCACCTGCGGGTGCGCGCCCGCCCGGCGCAGGTTCCCGCGGCCCTTACCAGCCACGAGCACACTCGCGCCGCCGCCGACGGCCCGCGACCGGGCCACAGTGTGCACCCGTTTCTCGGAATGCAGAAACGACGTGTCGGACTTGGTGTCCTTATCCGGGGTGGCCACCGCGTCCGGCGCGTACCGTGCGCGGATGACGAACTCGATCGTCTCGGTGCCGCCCCGATACGGCCGGGCCGCCAGCAACGGCACCCCGGACGTCGCTTCCTGCCCGAACCGGGCAGCCAAGGCGTTCACCGACGCCAGTGTGTCCACCGACCCCGCGATCCCGGTCGGTACCTCCAGCCAGCGACCCGAACCGAAACCGGGAGCATGCTCGAAGAGCATGCTCTTGATCAGCGGAGCGACCTCGTGTGCGTTGGAGATCTCGGTAACGAGGGTCGGCCCCAGCGCGGCACCGGAGAACACGAACTCCGGCGGATACCGCACCTCGGTCACCGGTGCCGGTTTCGGCTCCACCCCCGCGGGCAACTCAAGGCGCCGGGTCCGCGGGGGCCGTCCCTGCACTGCCGGTTCCCGGACCGGGTGCGTGCGCAGCCGCTGCGCGACGACGTCGGAAAGCAGGAACTCCACACCACCACCGACCACGACCGTCTCGGTGCTCCCCGCAGCCCCGGACCCGGACTCCCCGTAACTGGTGATCTCGAACACCCCATGCGCCCGGTACAGATGCGTGGCCCCGGTCGTCCGGCCGACCCGCCGGCGTTGGGTGCCACGACCGAACGTGGCTCCTTCCTCCTCACCGAACCTGCCCCGCCCGGTCAACGACGGAGCCACATACGCCCGGCTCGATCTACCCCCGAACAACATCCACGCCGAACCACGGAAACGCCCCTCGAAACCTCTGCCCCACATCTCCTGACCGTCCAGCTTCAGCCCACCCTCAGTACCCACCTCCAGATTCAGCTTTTTCGCAGCCGTCCCCACCGGATGAACATCGAACAGCCGCAACCGCACCCGGCTCCCCGCGATCACCACCCCACCCGGCGACACCAACTGGTCGAATTGCGCTTCCAGCGAATCCGGCGAGTTCTCACCAGCCGTGGTCAAGTCCTGCCGCTGCCCACCCGCACGATCGTCCAGGATCGCTTCGACAGGCTCACCCAACACCGTGGACGGCGTCGCCACACCCTGCGGCATCACGAACTCCACGTGCACCCGGAACGGGTTACCGTCCTGGTCGTCGTAGTCGAAGTCCCTGATGACCGTACCCAGATTCCTCAGATCACCTTGCTCGGTGATGGGTGCCAACGGCTCCGGAACCAGCACCCGCGTCCAGCCATCCACCGTGGAACCACTGACCGTCGTGGCACTGCTGGACACCGTGGCACTGCTGGACGCCGAAGCACCACCAAAACTCCCCACACTGTCCGAGTCACTCCCCGCCGTCACGGTATCCCCGGACAACGTGTCAAGCTCGATACCACCGCTATCAGCCTCATCAGACCGCCTCCCCCACCCCCCCAACAGACCCAGTCCCCGGTACCACGACCCCTGCTGCCCGGACTGCGACACCGGCTGCCCGGTCTGCGACGGCTCTGGCTGCTCGGTGTCGGCGGGGATGGTCTTCGTCGACACGGAAATCGACCAGGTCACCCGCCGGTCGAAGGTGACCGCGGGCCCCACGAACCTCGCGCGCCGGTGGACCTTGTGACTCTGCCCGACAGTGCCGATATAGCTGTGCGAGAACTGGACCGACCCGGTGGCGAGGAAACCCAGGGTGCGCCAGAAATCCTTGCGTTTGGTGCCGACCGTGGCACCCGACTCGACACCGATCCGCTGCTTCGTGCCCGCTTTCGCCTTGCCCTCGCCACGGATCGCGTTCCTCGCGGTGACATCCACATTGGCCTTCTCCACCCGACCGGTCCCGACCAGCGCACCCAGTCGCGGCCGGACCTCGATCGTCACCAACCGGTCACCGACCCGGATCGTCTCGCTCGCCCCACGCAACTCGCCACTGAACGCCCGGAACAACCCCGGCGCACCGAAAGCCGAGGACAACACGCTCTCCACGACCGACCGCACGTCATGGTCCAGCGACGCCAGCTCCTCACCCACCGACTCACGCAGCAACCGCCGCACTTCCGGAAGCACCCGCTCGATCCCCGGCGCCCGATCCACCACACCACCACCGGTGCTCTTACCCGCCGCCAGCATGTCGGGCTGCCGGCGCCCACCCACCGGAATCGTGATCTCCGGACGCTTACCGTAATCAGCCAAGACCGACAAAGCGAGCTGCTCGGCCCTGTCGTTTCCCAGCCGGGCATCCCCTCCCCCAGCTTCGGCTTCAGCTTCGGTTACGGCTTCGGCTTCGGTTACGGCATCGGTTTCGGTTTCGGCCGGCGTGCGGGTGACCTCGGGACGCACACGATCCACCAGGTCACGGAAGTTCTGGCTGTGCCGCAGCCCCTCCGGAACCGCTGGGGGTTCGTGCGGCCCGTCGTGCTCCTCGGCGACCCGCAGAGCGGAGTGTGCCGCGGAAATCTCCTCCAGCCGCGCGAATTCCTCCACCGGCATCCACAAAAACACCTTCTCCGCCACGGTATCCGAGCCTTCCAGCTCCGGATCCGTGGAATACCGCTGCACCCGCATGTCCAGCGTCGCCTCCACCAGAACGGAATCGCCCTCGATGCTCGCGACGGTCTTCTTCCCGGAACTGGTGCCCACCACCTGCGTCAGCGTCTCACCCGATTCCGCCGCACCGGACACCGTGAACGGTGTGATCACCGTATACGCGCCGAGACCGCGTTGTTGCTCCTTCAGTTCGGTGACCAGTGCAGGCCCCACACTCGCCGAACCTTCGATACTCGCCGACTGTGCCACGCTCGTGTCGGACTTCGTGTCACCGGCGGCGATCTGCCGCAGGTTCACATCCGGGACAACACGGTCATCGACCCGCCGCACCGACCGCAGTGCCGCGGACACCTCCAACGACAACGTGTTCAGCGTCGCGCCCGGCAACCGCAACGGACTCGACCGGTAACCACCACCGGTGATCTCCCCGAACTTCACGATCGCGGCGTCTTCCGCCAACTCACGCGACACCGCATCACGGACTTCCACACCCACCTTCGGCAGTGGCAACCCGGCCAGAACCCGCTGACGGATCCGCCGCACCGCCGCGGCTTGCGGCACCACGAACACCTCATGCAAGGCGGAAGCGGGAAGCGGCAGGACCGGCCCACCCGGGCCCGGGTTGATGGTCGCCGGTGGCACATCCTCCCCGTAAAAACGGACCAATGCCACATCACGGATCACGTCGCTGCGGTACGTCCGCGGCGGGGCATCCCCCACCCGCACATCGATCACGAAACGACCATCGACGACGAAATGCCGCTCCGGAACCTGGGTACTATGCCGCTCCGCGGGCCGGCTGTTGATCCCGCGGGAAAACTCGGTCGTCGACACCAGGTTGCGTTGCTCGTTGGTCCCCCACGACGGCCGCACCGACGGATGCAACAGCCAGCTACGAGCCACCCCTTCGGTCGCCGCACCCAGCATGTTCGGGATGACAGCGGGCAGACTGTATTGTGGGTTCTTTTCCTGCGTGATAGTCCGGCTCGCATCGGCCGAGCGAATACCCCACTCCGTGAAACCCTCACCGTTGGGCACCTGCACCGGCGTCGCCGCGGTCCGTTCGAACTTCACATGCAGCTCACGGGAATCGACCTCGACCCGGATACCTTCATCGGCAAGACGCCGCAGCGTGTCCCCGATCTTGGCCTCGGAGAACAACTCCTCGACCACCGCCCGGGCGCCCTCGCGCACACCTACCGGCAACGCCGCAAGAACCTGCTCCGGATCGATCTCGCCGGGCCTCCAGATCTTCCCGCTGCCCATCGCACCATCGCCCGTATACGACGGCAGATCGACCTGCCGGACCGTCACATCCGCGCGATCCGCCGCGATACGGGCCTGGGCCACCGCCTTGGTGGCGGTCCTGGCCGCGTCCACAGTGAAACCACGCTCGGATTCCACCCGGGCATCCGCCACAGCGATATGTTCACCCGCTTCCCGATCCGCCCGGGCCAGTCGATCAACCCGCTCCTGCACAGCGGTCAGCGCCGCTTCAGCGGTCTTCACCCGCGCTGCCGCGGCAGCGTGCTGGGCACGCAACTTCTCCCGCACAACCCCCTGGCCCTCGTCCTCGTTTCCCAGCAACTCCACCCGCTCCCGGGCCGCCCTCTCCTCCGCCTGCTTCTGAACAAGATACTTTTGTGCCGCATCAAGATCCTGCCATGCCGCATCAAGATCCTGCCGTGCCGCCTTGAGTTCGGCACGCACTTTGCCCTGCCGCTGCGTGGCCGCCGTCAACTTTTGCTGCGCGGCCGTCCACTTCCCGGCTTGCCGCGCAGCACGCTCGACACTCGCCGCGGCCGCGGTAGTGACATCCGTCGCCGCCTTGACCAACACGTCGGTCTCGGCGGAACCGGCCGCCGTGACAGTCGTGGCCGGCTCCTCCGGCACCGGCGCATCCACCATGCTGTAAACCTGGGTGAGCCGGTCATCAGCCGCCGTGATCGCACTGCGAGCCTGAGCCACCTTCGCGGTCTGACCGGACTCCCGCAGCCACGCCAGATCCGACTGCGGCCCCGTCCGGAACCGCGCCGTCTCCGCACGCAAATGCACCCAGCGAGGACTCAACCCGCGCCGGCCCGGCGGCAAGGAAACATCAGACGGGGACTGCCCCGGTAGCCAAGCCTCCGGCCGGGTCGTAACCCAAGTGTCGGCGTCCTCCCTAACCTTCAGGCTCAAATACTCATCCAAATAGTAACCAACCACCATGGATGAAAGCCCATTGGTATCCGGACCGAAGCACACAAGGCCCCGCGTCCAGATCACCTCAACACCCGACGCCCAATCCAGCGTCGTCGCGAACCCCTCCGAGACCTCACAGGCATACAACCGGATCTTGCTCTTCCCCCACCCCCACCTGCGAATCAAATTAGCCAACCGCTGAGCATCCACACTCTCACCGCCGAGAAGCACTCCACCGTGCCCATCACCTTTCGCCACCACCGCCAACACGCCATCCTCAACCGGCAAACCACGCGCTACAGCAACAAGATCCTCCCCCAAATCCGACGGCGACACCATAATCCCCGCCGGAATCTCCTCAACACCCGCACCCAACACCTGCCCAGACACAGACGAAGGAACCCGCTCCATCAACTCTGGCCGTTCCCCATCGCGATCGTCGTTATCTTCAGCGAACTCCGACTGCATGTCCTCATCGGTCTCCGCCCGCGCATCGTCAGCGGACGGCATCGGCATGCCCCCATCCTGCTCCGGACTCGCGACCGCACTGCCAGCCGTTATCGCTGCCCAAATTTCGGACAGCTTCCCCCGAAACGCGTCGACCGACTTCTCGACTGCACCCGATGGCAAATCATGAGACACCGCGCTCAAGTAATCGGCCATCACGTTCAAGAATTCCGGATCGGAATTCAGGGGCCACCCCAACTTCCTAGACGCGTCCTCCAACAAACGGACCTCGTCCTCGTCAGCCAGGTTCCCCAAATTCGATGCGGCCGCATCGCTCAATTCCCGCAGTTTATCCAACGCCACAACGCGAGGGTCAACAGTCGCAACAACGGAAGCCGGCGCACCAGCAGACGAAGGGCCTTCCCCACCAGACGATTCCGCAACGCGCCCCTCGGCAGCCGAAATCTGGCTCTCCGCAGCTGGCCGGAAACTGTAACTGCTCGCATACCCTGCGGTTGCGACCAGATCATCGGTCTTGCCGGGAACTTGTGCCGGACAGCGCTCTGACGTGCGCAGACTGGGCCGAGACCCTTCGGGATCAGGCGATGGGCGATCACTGGCTGTGTCGTCCCGACTACGACTTCCGGCAAGCTGCGAAGAGGCCGAAATCTCCGCCTGCACCGCCTGAATACGCCCCGGCAGCGCCTCCCACTCCTTCCGCATATTCGCCGCCGCCTCCGGTAACGCATGCGACTCCTTCTGCAGAATCCATTTCCACCCCTGCAACGCATCCCACCCCGCCTGCTGAGCCTGAAGCACTTCCAGCGACGCCCGCAACCGCGCAACCCGTAAATCCCGCGCCTTCTGTTCCTTCTGAGCGATGAGCTGCGCTACCCCCGCCTCCAACGCCGCGACCCGCTCACGCAGCAACCTATCAACCTCCTTCTTGCCGACCCTATTCTTCCTCCGCACTGCGGCAGCGGCAGACCTTGCCTTCTCTTCCGCAGTCCTGCTGGTCTGGCTTGGTCCTGGGGTGCCCGCCCACTTGAATACCGGGGCCGGGGGTGCTCCTTCCGGATGACGCGGCACAGCCGAGTCGTTGACCGCCGTCCGCAACTCCGAACCACGCGCTTCCACCTGCCTGCCGCGATAACGGTGGAAGTCGTTGACCGCTGCCCGCAACTCCGAACCAAGCGCACCTACCTCCCTGCCACGTTCACGGAGGGACCAATAGCCGGTTCCTTTGTTATTGTCAAACACCGGAACTATACGACCATCCTGCGTCACAGCCGTTTCCGTAGCGTGAATCAAACCATCATCGGTGTGCCACACGTCGGCCTCGGTCGCCAACATCAACTTCACACCAGACGCGTCCTCGAACCGTTTCGCAAACGAGTCCTCTCCTCCCGGCGGCTGCCGCAACGCACCACAACCCAAAAGAGCCACCGGCACACCCGGCACAAAACGCCCGTCCCCCAGCACCCGCGCCGCGAAGTCCTCAGGTGTTTCAAACACGCCATCCGCCAACTCCGCCTGCCCATCCGGCGTCACATGCACACCCACCACCTGCACACCCCGCAAACCGCTGGCCAACTTCACCACGTCGGGATGAACTCCGAACACAACCGGCTCCAGACGCAACCACCGCTCGAGCTTCCGCATCCGCCCCAGGTTCGAGGCAATCAAGCTCAGCTCCTCGGGGGTCCAGTTCCCCTTCCGCGCCATCGCCCTCGCTTGCACGACCCCGGCACGCACATCCGGACGGACATCCGCCGGCAACACCGACAAATGCCCCTCCAACCGCTCAACCAACCCCACGAACTCAACAACCCCAGGCGAGCTGACAACCTCGGCCAACCACCGCTCGCCCTTCCGCATCCCCGCCAGCTTCCAATCAATCCAGGCCCGATCCTCCAGGGTCCAGCTCCCCTGCCGCGCCATCGCCTTCGCTTTCACAACCCCGGCACGCACATCCAGAAGGACATCCGCCGGCAACACCGACAAATGCCCCTCCAACCGCTCAACCAACCCCTCCAACTCAACAACCCCAGGCGACCTGACAACCTCACTCAACCACCGCTCGAGCTCCCGTATCCCCGCCAGCTTCGAATCAATCCGGGCCCGATCCGCCCGGATCCAGCTCCCCGTCTTCGCCATCGCCCACGCTTCCTCAACCTGCTCATGCAAATCCCGACGGAAATCCGCCGGCAACACCGACAAATGCCCCTCCACACGCCCAACCAACCCCACCAACTCAACAACCCCAGCCGGCGGCTCCCGATCCGCACCCCCGTTTCCCCTGGCCGTTGCGCCGCTCCCCATATCGTCGTTCGCAATCGCGGCCAACTCCGCCTCCAGGGCCGCGATACTCCCCTCCACCTCCGCCCACTCCGGCCCCCGAACCGCAACCGACTCCACCAACTCCGCCCGCCGAGTCCTGAACGTCGCCAGCGACGCATTCGCCTTCCTGCGGGCCCTTTTCTTCTTCTCCTTTTCCGCATTCTTTGCCTTCCGCTCCGCCTCCAGTTTCGCAATCGCGGGCAACTTCGCTTGCACCTCCGCGATACGCCCCTCCAACTCCGCCAACTCCTCCCCCCGAGTCTCAGTCTCATCACGCGCCGTCAACACCTCCAACTTCGCCTGCCGAGCCATGAGCTCCCTCAGCGACTTACTCTCCTGCGCCCACTCATCCTTATAGCGGTCCTCGAACTTACGCATTCGTGCGACCCCCTGGTTGCGCATCCGCTCATGGTCGTGCAGCACCTCCAACGCCGCCGCTTCCTCCCGCTGCAACGCCTCCCACCGACGCCGGGACTCCTTAGCGAACTCCGGCAACGTATCCGGATCCAACTGCAGAACCTCCTTAAACCCCGGCAACTCCTCCAATTTAGCTCGGCCAGCCCGAGCCGCCGCCAGCGACGCCCCCGCATCCGCCTGCCCCCTCTTCTTGCGGTCCCTATACCTCCTCATTATTTCCAAATTATTTTCCTTCCGGGCCTGCTCCTCGTTCGCAATCGTGGCCAACTCATTCCGCACCTCCTCGATACTCGCATCCAACTCCTCCAACTCCGCCCTCTGATCCGTATCCAGCACCGTCGACTCCGCCAACTCCGCCCTCTGATCCGTAAGCTTTTCCAGCAACTCCTTCCCACCATCGACCAGCTCATTCTTTTTCCTCTTCGTGCGTTCGTACCTCCTCTTCTGCGATGCCAGATTCCTTGCCTTCCGGTCCGCCTCCTTTTGCTCCACCGCGGCCACATTCGCCTGCACCTCGGCGATACGCCCCGGCAACGCATTCCACTCCTCCGTCTGCTCCGCGTCCAGCTCCGGCAACGCCTTTAATTCCGCCTGCCGAGTCGTGAGCTGCTCCAGCAACGCCCGCCCATCCGCAACCAGGGCAGTCTCCTCCGCTTTCTTGCGATGCCGCTGCTCCCTCCGTCTTGCATTCCTTTCCTCGTTTTCCGCAGTCTTGCTGGGTCCTGGTGTGCCCGCCCACTTGAATACCGGGGCCGGGGGTGCTCCTTCCGGATGACGCGGCACGGCCGAGTCGTTGACCGCCGTCCGCAACTCCGAACCACGCGCTTCCACCTGCCTGCCGCGATAACGGTGGAAGTCGTTGACCGCTGCCCGCAACTCCGAACCAAGCGCACCTACCTCCCTGCCACGTTCACGGAGGGACCAATAGCCGGTTCCTTTGTTATTGTCAAACACCGGAACTATACGACCATCCTGCGTCACAGCCGTTTCCGTAGCGTGAATCAAACCATCATCGGTGTGCCACACGTCGGCCTCGGTCGCCAACATCAACTTCACACCAGACGCGTCCTCGAACCGTTTCGCAAACGAGTCCTCTCCTCCCGGCGGCTGCCGCAACGCACCACAACCCAAAAGAGCCACCGGCACACCCGGCACAAAACGCCCGTCCCCCAGCACCCGCGCCGCGAAGTCCTCAGGTGTTTCAAACACGCCATCCGCCAACTCCGCCTGCCCATCACCCGGCGTCACATGCACACCCACCACCTGCACACCCCGCAAACCGCTGGCCAACTTCACCACGTCGGGATGAACTCCGAACACAACCGGCTCCAGACGCAACCACCGCTCGAGCTTCCGCATCCGCCCCAGGTTCGAGGCAATCAAGCTCAGCTCCTCGGGGGTCCAGTTCCCCTTCCGCGCCATCGCCCTCGCTTGCACGACCCCGGCACGCACATCCGGACGGACATCCGCCGGCAACACCGACAAATGCCCCTCCAACCGCTCAACCAACCCCACGAACTCAACAACCCCAGGTGAGCTGACAACCTCGGCCAACCACCGCTCGCCCTTCCGCATCCCCGCCAGCTTCCAATCAATCCAGGCCCGATCCTCCAGGGTCCAGCTCCCCTGCCGCGCCATCGCCTTCGCTTTCACAACCCCGGCACGCACATCCGGACGGAAATCCGCCGGCAACACCGACAAATGCCCCTCCGCACGCCCGACCAACCCCTCCAACTCAACAACCCCAGGCGACCTGACAACCTCACTCAACCACCGCTCGAGCTCCCGTATCCCCGCCAGCTTCGAATCAATCCGGGCCCGATCCGCCCGGATCCAGCTCCCCGTCTTCGCCATCGCCCACGCTTCCTCAACCTGCTCATGCAAATCCCGACGGAAATCCGCCGGCAACACCGACAAATGCCCCTCCACACGCCCAACCAACCCCACCAACTCAACAACCCCAGCCGGCGGCTCCCGATCCGCACCCCCGTTTCCCCTGGCCGTTGCGCCGCTCCCCATATCGTCGTTCGCAATCGCGGCCAACTCCGCCTCCAGGGCCGCGATACTCCCCTCCACCTCCGCCCACTCCGGCCCCCGAACCGCAACCGACTCCACCAACTCCGCCCGCCGAGTCCTGAACGTCGCCAGCGACGCATTCGCCTTCCTGCGGGCCTTGTTCTTCTTCTCCTTTTCCGCATTCTTTGCCTTCCGCTCCGCCTCCAGTTTCGCAATCGCGGGCAACTTCGCTTGCACCTCCGCGATACGCCCCGGCAACCCCGCCAACTCCGCCAACTCCTCCCCCCGAGTCTCAGTCTCATCACGCGCCGTCAACACCTCCAACTTCGCCTGCCGAGCCATGAGCTCCCTCAGCGACTTACTCTCCTGCGCCCACTCATCCTTATAGCGGTCCTCGACCTTACGCATTCGTGCGACCCCCTGGTTGCGCATCCGCTCATGGTCGTGCAGCACCTCCAACGCCGCCGCTTCCTCCCGCTGCAACGCCTCCCACCGACGCCGGGACTCCTTATCGAACTCCGGCAACGTATCCGGATCCAACTGCAGAACCTCCTTAAACCCCGGCAACTCCTCCAACTCAGCTCGGCCAGCCCGAGCCGCCGCCAGCGACGCCTCCGCATCCGCCAGACCCCTCTTCTTGCGGGCCCTTTGGTTCCTCATACTTTCCGCATGCCTTTCCTTCCGATCCTGCTCCTCGTTCGCAATCGTGGCCAACTCATTCCGCACCTCCTCGATACTCGCATCCAACTCCTCCAACTCCGCCCTCTGATCCGTATCCAGCACCGTCAACTCCGCCAACTCCGCCCTCTGAACCATGAGCTCTTCCAGCAACACCTTCCCCCCCTCGACCAGCTCATTCGTGCGTTTGTACCTCCTCTTCTGCGATGCCAGATTCCTTTCCTTCCGGTCCGCCTCCTTTTGCTCCACCGCGGCCACATTCGCCTGTACCTCGGCGATACGCCCCGGCAACGCAAGCCACTCCTCCGCCTGCTCCGCATCCAGCCCCGGCAACGCCTTTAATTCCGCCTGCCGAGTCGTGAGCTGCTCGAGCAACGCCCGCCCATCCGCGACCAGGGCAGCCTGCTTCTCCTTGTCGCGAGCCCACCTCGTCTTCCCTCTTGCATTCCCTTCCTCGTTTTCCGCAGTCTTGCTGGGTCCTGGTGTGCCCGCCCACTTGAATACCGGGGCTGGGGGTGCTCCTTCCGGATGACGCGGCACAGCCGAGTCGTTGACCGCCGTCCGCAACTCCGAACCACGCGCCTCCACCTGCCTGCCGCGATAACGGTGGAAGTCGTTGACCGCCGCCCGCAACTCCGAACCAAGCGCACCTACCTCCCTGCCACCTTCACGGAGGGACCAATAGCCGGTTCCCTTGTTATTGTCAAACACCGGAACTATACGACCATCCTGCGTCACAGCCGTTTCCGTAGCGTGAATCAAACCATCATCGGTGTGCCACACGTCGGCCTCGGTCGCCAACATCAACTTCACACCAGACGCGTCCTCGAACCGTTTCGCAAACGAGTCCTCTCCTCCCGGCTGCCACAACGCACCACAACCCAAAAGAGCCACCGGCACACCCGGCACAAAACGCCCGTCCCCCAGCACCCGCGCCGCGAAGTCCTCAGGTGTTTCAAACACGCCATCCGCCAACTCCGCCTGCCCATCCGGCGTCACATGCACACCCACCACCTGCACACCCCGCAAACCGCTGGCCAACTTCACCACGCCGGGATGAACTCCGAACACAACCGGCTCCAGACGCAACCACCGCTCGAGATCCCGCATCCGCCCCAGCTTCGAGGCAATCAAGCTCAGCTCCTCCGGGGTCCAGTTCCCCTTCCGCGCCATCGCCCTCGCTTGCACGACCCCGGCACGCACATCCGGACGGAAATCCGCCGGCAACACCGACAAATGCCCCTCCAACCGCTCAACCAACCCCACGAACTCAACAACCCCAGGCGAGCTGACAACCTCGGCCAACCACCGCTCGCCCTTCCGCATCCCCGCCAGCTTCCAATCAATCCAGGCCCGATCCTCCGGAGTCCAGCTCCCCTGCCGCGCCATCGCCCTCGCTTTCACAACACCCGCACGCACATCCAGAAGAACACCCGCCGGCAACACCGACAAATGCCCCTCCACACGCCCGACCAACCCCTCCAACTCAACAACCCCGGCCGGCGGCTCCCGATCCGCACCCCCGTTTCCCCTGGCTGCTGCGCCGCTCCCCATATCGTCGTTCGCAATCGCGGCCAACTCCGCCTCCAGGGCCGCGATACTCCCCTGCACCTTCGCCCACTCCGTCCCCTGAACCGCACCCGACTCCACCAACTTCGGCATCCCCGCGAGCTTCGAATCAATCCAGGCCCGATCCGCCGGGGTCCAGCTCCCCTGCCGCGCCATCGCCCACGCTTCCTCAACCTGGCCATGCAAATCCGGACGGACATCCGCCGGCAACACCGACAAATGTTCCTCCACACGCCCGACCAACCCCTCCAACTCCACAACCCCAGGCGACCTGACAACCTCGGCCAACCACCGCTCGAGCTCCCGCATCCCCGCCAGCTTCGAATCAATCCGGGCCCGATCCGCCCGGATCCAGCTCCCCTTCTTCGCCATCGCCCACGCTTCCTCAACCTGCTCATGCAAATCCCGACGGAAATCCGCCGGCAACACCGACAAATGCCCCTCCACACGCCCAACCAACCCCACCAACTCAACAACCCCAGCCGGCGGCTCCCGATCCGCACCCCCGTTTCCCCTGACCGTTGCGCCGCTCCCCATATCCTCGTTCGCAATCGCGGCCAACTCCGCCTCCAGGGCCGCGATACTCCCCTCCACCTCCGCCCACTCCGGCCCCCGAACCACACCCGACTCCACCAACTCCTCCCGCCGAGTCCTGAACGTCGCCAGCAACGCATTCGCCTTCCTGCGGACCTTATTCTTCTTCTCCTTTTCCGCATGATTTGCCTTCCGCTCCGCCTCCAGTTTCGCAATCGCGGGCAACTTCGCTTGCACCTCCGCGATACGCCCCGGCAACCCCGCCAACTCCGCCAACTCCTCCCCCCGAGTCTCAGTCTCATCACGCGCCGTCAACGTCTCCAACTTCGCCTGCCGAGCCATGAGCTCCCTCAGCGACTTACTCTCCTGCGCCCACTCATCCTTATAGCGGTTCATGGACTTACGCTTTTGCGCGTTCTCCTGGTTGTGCATCCGCTCATGGTCGTGCAGCACCTCCAGCGCCGCCGCTTCCTCCCGCTGCAACGCCTCCCACTGACGCCGGGGCTCCTTATAGAAGTCCGGCAACGTATCCGGATCCTCCTGCAGAACCTCCGTAAACCCCGGCAACTCCTCCAACTTAGCTCGGCCAGCCCGAGCCGCCGCCAGCGACGCCAGCGCATCCGCCAGACCCCTCTTCTTGCCGGTCCTATGCCTCCTCACTCTTTCCGCAACCTTTTCCTTCCGATCCTGCTCCTCGTTCGCAATCGTGGCCAACTCATTCCACACCTCCTCGACACTCGCATCGAACTCCTCCAACTCCGCCCTCTGATCCGTATCCAGCACCGCCAACTCCGCCAACACCGCCAACGGCGCCCTCTGAACCATAAGCTCTTCCAGCAACACCTTCCCACCATCGACCAGCTCATTCGTGCGTTTGTACCTCCTCTTCCGCGATGCCGCATTCCTTTCCTTCCGGTCCTGCTCCTCGTTCGCAATCGTGGCCAACTCATTCCGCACCTCCTCGATACTCGCATCCAACTCCTCCAACTCCGCCCTCTGATCCGTATCCAGCACCGTCAACTCCGCCAACACCGCCCTCTGATCCGTAAGCTCTTCCAGCAACACCTTCCTACCCTCGACCAGCTCATTCGTTTCCCTCTTCGTGCGTTCGTACTTCCTCTTCTGCGATGCCGCATTCCTTGCCTTCCGGTCCGCCGCCTTTTGCTCCACCGCGGCCACATTCGCCTGCACCTCGGCGATACGCCCCGGCAACGCAAGCCACTCCTCCGTCTGCTCCGCGTCCAGCTCCGGCAACGCCTTTAATTCCGCCTGCCGAGTCGTGAGCTGCTCCAGCAACGCCCGCCCATCCGCGACCAGGGCAGCCTCCTCCGCTTTCTTGCGATGCCACCGCTCCCTCCGTCTTGCATTCCTTTCCTCGTTTTCCGCAGTCCTGCTGGTCCGGCTTGGTCCTGGGGTGCCCGCCCACTTGAATACCGGGGCTGGGGGTGCTCCTTCCGGATGACGCGGCACAGCCGAGTCGTTGACCGCCGTCCGCAACTCCGAACCACGCGCTTCCACCTGCCTGCCGCGATAACGGTGGAAGTCGTTGACCGCCGCCCGCAACTCCGAACCAAGCGCACCTACCTCGCTGCCACCTTCACGGAGGGACCAATAGCCGGTTCCTTTGTTATTGTCAAACACCGGAACTATACGACCATCCTGCGTCACAGCCGTTTCCGTAGCGTGAATCAAACCATCATCGGTGTGCCACACGTCGGCCTCGGTCGCCAACATCAACTTCACACCAGACGCGTCCTCGAACCGTTTCGCAAACGAGTCCTCTCCTCCCGGCGGCTGCCGCAACGCACCACAACCCAAAAGAGCCACCGGCACACCCGGCACAAAACGCCCGTCCCCCAGCACCCGCGCCGCGAAGTCCTCAGGTGTTTCAAACACGCCATCCGCCAACTTCGCCTGCCCATCCGGCGTCACATGCACACCCACCACCTGCACACCCCGCAAACCGCTGGCCAACTTCACCACGCCGGGATGAACTCCGAACACAACCGGCTCCAGACGCAACCACCGCTCGAGCTTCCGCATCCGCTCCAGTTGCGAATTAATCAAGCTCAGCTCCTCCGGGGTCCAGTTCCCCTTCCGCGCCATCGCCCTCGCTTGCACGACCCCGGCACGCACATCCGGACGGAAATCCGCCGGCAACACCGACAAATGCCCCTCCAACCGCTCAACCAACCCCACGAACTCAACAACCCCAGGCGAGCTGACAACCTCGGCCAACCACCGCTCGCCCTTCCGCATCCCCGCCAGCTTCCAATCAATCCAGGCCCGATCCGCCCGGATCCAGCTCCCCTGCCGCGCCATCGCCTTCGCTTTCACAACACCGGCACGCACATCCAGAAGGACATCCGCCGGCAACACCGACAAATGCCCCTCCAACCGCCCGACCAACCCCTCCAACTCCACGACCCCAGGCGACCTGACAACCTCACTCAACCACCGCTCGAGACCCCGCATCCGCCCCAGCTTCGAGGCAATCAAGCTCAGCTCCTCCGGGGTCCAGCTCCCCTTTTGCGCCATCGCCCTCGCTTGCACGACCCCAGCACGCACATCCGGACGGAAATCCGCCGGCAACACCGACAAATGCCCCTCCACACGCCCAACCAACCCCACCAACTCAACAACCCCAGCCGGCCGAACCCCCTCAGCCGCCACAGCCCCCAGCAAACTCACAGCAGAAGACCCACCAGCAAACGAAGACCCTCCCCCATCAAGCAACGCCGCAGCCTGGCTGCTCTCAGCCGGCGTCTCCCGATCCGCACCCTCGTTTCCTGCGCCGCTCCGCTTACCATCGTTCTCAATCGCGGCCAACTCCGCCTCCACGGCCGCGATACGCCTCTGCACCTCCTCCTCCTGAACCGCATCACGCACCGGCAACGCCTCCAACCCCGCCCGCTGAGCCATAAGCTTCTCCAGCAACGCATTCACCTGATCCCTCTTCTTGCGGGTCCTATACTTCCTCACTCTTTCCGCATGCTTTGCCTTCCGGTCCTGCTCCTTTTGCTCCACCGCGGCCAACTCATTCCGCACCTCCTCGATACTCGCATCCAACTCCTCCAACTCCGCCCTCTGATCCGTATCCAGCACCGCCAACTCCGCCAACTCCGCCAACTTCGCCCTCTGATCCGTAAGCTTTTCCAGCAACTCCTTCCTACCCTCGACCAGCTCATCCTGTTCCCTCTTCGTGCGTTTGTACCTCCTCATCGCCGATGCCGCACCCCTTGCCTTCCGCTCCTGCTCCTTTTGCTCCACCGCGGCCAACTCATTCCGCACCTCCTCGATACTCGCATCCAACTCCTCCAACTCCGCCCTCTGATCCGTATCCAGCACCGCCAACTCCGCCAACTCCGCCCTCTGAACCATAAGCTCTTCCAGCAACACCTTCCGAGCATCGACCAGCTCATTCTTTTTCCTCTTCGTGCGTCCGTACCTCCTCTTCTCCGCTGCCGCATGCCTTGCCTTCCGCACCGCCTCCTTTTGCTCCACCGCGGCCACATTCGCCTGCACCTCGGCGATACGCCCCGGCAACGCAAGCCACTCCTCCGCCTGCTCCGCATCCAGCCCCGGCAACGCCTTTAATTCCGCCTGCCGAGTCGTGAGCTTCTCCAGCAACGCCCGCCCATCCGCAACCAGGGCAGCCTCCTCCGCTTTCTTGCGATGCCGCTGCTCCCTCCGTCTTGCATTCCTTTCCTCGTTTCCCGCAGTCCTGGTCTGGCTTGGTCCTGGGGTGCCCGCCCACTTGAATACCGGGGCTGGGGGTGCTCCTTCCGGATGACGCGGCACAGCCGAGTCGTTGACCGCCGTCCGCAACTCCGAACCACGCGCTTCCACCTGCCTGCCGCGATAACGGTGGAAGTCGTTGACCGCCGCCCGCAACTCCGAACCAAGCGCACCTACCTCGCTGCCACCTTCACGGAGGGACCAATAGCCGGTTCCTTTGTTATTGTCAAACACCGGAACTATACGACCATCCTGCGTCACAGCCGTTTCCGTAGCGTGAATCAAACCATCATCGGTGTGCCATACGTCGGCCTCGGTCGCCAACATCAACTTCACACCAGACGCGTCCTCGAACCGTTTCGCAAACGAGTCCTCTCCTCCCGGCGGCTGCCGCAACGCACCACAACCCAAAAGAGCCACCGGCACACCCGGCACAAAACGCGCGTCCCCCAGCACCCGCGCCGCGAAGTCCTCAGGTGTTTCAAACACGCCATCCGCCAACTTCGCCTGCCCATCCGGCGTCACATGCACACCCACCACCTGCACACCCCGCAAACCGCTGGCCAACTTCACCACGCCGGGATGAACTCCGAACACAACCGGCTCCAGACGCAACCACCGCTCGAGCTTCCGCATCCGCTCCAGTTGCGAATTAATCAAGCTCAGCTCCTCCGGGGTCCAGTTCCCCTTCTTCGCCATCGCCCTCGCTTGCACGACCCCGGCACGCACATCCGGACGGAAATCCGCCGGCAACACCGACAAATGCCCCTCCAACCGCTCAACCAACCCCACGAACTCCACAACCCCAGGCGAGCTGACAACCTCGGCCAACCACCGCTCGCCCTTCCGCATCCCCGCCAGCTTCCAATCAATCCAGGCCCGATCCGCCCGGATCCAGCTCCCCTGCCGCGCCATCGCCTTCGCTTTCACAACACCCGCACGCACATCCAGAAGAACACCCGCCGGCACCATCGACAAATGCCCCTCCAACCGCTCAACCAACCCCTCCAACTCCACAACCCCAGGCGACCTGACAACCTCACTCAACCACCGCTCGAGACCCCGCATCCCCGCCAGCTTCGAATCAATCCGGGCCCGATCCGCCCGGATCCAGCTCCCCGTCTTCGCCATCGCCCACGCTTCCTCAACCTGCTCATGCAAATCCCGACGGAAATCCGCCGGCACCATCGACAAATGCCCCTCCACACGCCCAACCAACCCCACCAACTCAACAACCCCAGCCGGCGGCTCCCGATCCGCACCCCCGTTTCCCCTGGCCGTTGCGCCGCTCCCCATATCGTCGTTCGCAATCGCGGCCAACTCCGCCTCCAGGGCCGCGATACTCCCCTCCACCTCCGCCCACTCCGGCCCCCGAACCACACCCGACTCCACCAACTCCGCCCGCCGAGTCCTGAACGTCGCCAGCGACGTATTCGCCTTCTTGCGGGCCTTACTCCTCTTATCCTTTTCCGCATTCTTTGCCTTCCGCTCCGCCTCCAGTTTCGCAATCGCGGGCAACTTCGCTTGCACCTCCGCGATACGCCCCGGCAACCCCGCCAACTCCGCCAACTCCTCCCCCCGAGTCTCAGTCTCATCACGCGCCGTCAACGTCTCCAACTTCGCCTGCCGAGCCATGAGCTCCCTCAGCGACTTACTCTCCTGCGCCCACTCATCCTTATAGCGGTTCATGGACTTACGCTTTTGCGCGTTCTCCTGGTTGTGCATCCGCTCATGGTCGTGCAGCACCTCCAGCGCCGCCGCTTCCTCCCGCTGCAACGCCTCCCACTGACGCCGGGGCTCCTTATAGAACTCCGGCAACATATCCGGATCCGCCTGCAGAACCCCCGCAAACCCCGGCAACTCCTCCAACTCAGCTCGGCCAGCCCGAGCCGCCGCCAGCGACGCCCGCGCATCCGCAACCACCCGCTTCCTCCTTTCCTCGGAGCTTTTCTGATCAGCTGCATGCTTTGCCTTCTTGGCCGTCCGGTCGTCCGCGATCTTCTTCAGTTCCGCCTGCGCATCCTGTACCTCCCGCTGCAACTCCCCCCGCTGCCTCGGATTAGCCGCATCCGACTCCTGCGACGCCGCCACCGAATACTGACCAGAGTTAGCCCGCTCCAAAAACGCCTCCAACTCCGCAACCCGCGCAGCCTCCTCCGCTTTCTCGCGAGCCCTCCTCGCCCTCTCTCTTGCATTCCTTTCCTCGTTTCCCGCAGTCCTGCTGGTCTGGCTTGGTCCTGGGGTGCCCGCCCACCTGAACACCGGGGCCGGGGGTGCCCCTTCCGGATCAGTCGGCACAGCCGAGTCGTTGACCGCCGTCCGCAACTCCGAACCATGCGCCTCGAACTCGCCATCGCGAGAATGGAGGTACCACTGGCCGGTTCCCTTTCCATTGTCAAACACCGGAAACATACGACCATCCTGCGTCGGTTCCCGGTTCGCGTTCTCTTGGCGCAGCAACCGAACAGCATCGGCAGCTTCGTTTGGATCCCCATCGCGGCCGGTCACCCCGCCCGGCGACCCCGGATGCCCCCCGGACACACCACTGCCGGAGCCCACGACAGACCCGGACAAGACAGCCTTCGGCCGCGCGGCATCCGCAGGCACATCAACGGCCGATGCCTCGAGCCTCAGACGCTGCAGTCGCTCCAGGAACTGCTGCGCATCCCCTATCCGATCCTCCTGACCTGCATTCGTCAGCAGCCGATGCGCGATCGCATCCCACAATTGATGATCATCAGCCTGTATTCCCCCGAAGTGCCGGTAGACCTCACCGACCACATCATGATTTTGATCGGGCAGAACGAGCAGCCGCGCTAACGTGCCGCCTGCTTTCTCGAAAACCTTCTGCAATTCCCGGTTCGCGTTCTCTTGGCGCAGCAACCGAACAGCATCGGCAGCTTCGTTTGCCCGGCTGCGGATCGCGGTGGGGTCCAAAAACCCCCTTAGATCCAACCACTCCGCGATCTTGGGTTCATATTCGTCCCGCCGGTCAGTGTTTGTCTCCGCTTCCGCCAAAACCTGCCGCAGAGACCCCACCGCATCTTGCAAATCGCGGATCACAAAAACGGTGCCGCCCCAGGGCTCAGATCTGTAAAATCGCTTCCCCAAAGTGTCGTGGCTGTATTTCCCGCGACGCAGGTCCTCAAGTGCCGCATTTCGCAGCACCTCGTTGACAGCATCGTCTTGCAACCCACTCAGCGCCTTGCCAATCGTCAGGCGGAGGTTATACATCAGCTGGCCTCTAGATCTTATGTTTTCAGGCAACGGCCCCATCCCGGCGAAAAGCAAGTTGTCGGCCGTATCCGGGTCCGCACCGCCGGTCAAGTCACCAGCCAGGTAACGGGCCAGTTCCCACCGCAACTGCCGCAACTGCGGATCATCCTGCGGGTTCGTCATCAACTGCTGCACCTGCTGATCATCCCGCAGGTTATTCCGCCTCATCAGCAACTCGTGTGCCATCACATCCCGGAAGGGCTCCGACTCCTTAAGAGGCCCCAAGACCTGGTCCGCCTGATCATACAAAAGGTCCACAGCATCTTGATCTTCGGTGCGGGTCCACTGCCGCAACTCCTGACCAACATCCTCGAACTTATGCTGTATCGAGCTAATCCGGGAAATAACGTCCAGCGCTGGATCATCAGCGACCCCGCGCACCATCGGGGCATCAGCCTCCGCCGGGTTCGCAGCACGATCTTCCTGCCAACGCGCCTCTTCCGCTTTCGCGTTCTCGAACTCGTCGAGAGTCAAACCACTGACCGCCACGCCAAGGTCAGGGTCACCGGCCAGGTAACCGGCCATTATCCCGCGCACCGCCTGAGCACCACGACGGTCACCCGGATGCTCACCCAACCACTGCGCCAGCACAGTCCGGAACCGCAACGACACCCTTAGCGGCCCCAAGACCATGTCCGCATCAGCCAACAACCTGTCCACAGCATCACGACCCACGATCCCGGCCCACTTATCCAACCGCGTCGCGTCCCGCTCGTACCACTCATCCCAGTTCCGCACCGTCGTCAACTTATGTAGTTTTCGCTCGAACTTCCGGGTTTCCTCGCGATCCCCCGGATAACGCAGCATGTGGTGCGCCATCACATCCCGGAGACCGTCATGGCCCCCAAAAGATTCCATGTGCGGCTTCACTGCATCGATCAGTTGGTCTACTGGTAGCTCCTGCTGGCGCATGCTGTCCAGCCCAGCGTTCGCGTTAGTGATCAACGCACTCAGCTCGGCCGCCGCAGAAGGCTCCTCGGACCGCCCCGCTATCTGATCAGACCGACCAGCAGGCGAAGGCCCTCCCGCGCCCAACCGCGCAGCCCGCGACTTACGCTGTTGTCTCTCCCTCCATTTACGAGTGCGTTCCGCGCCCCGGGCACGCACTCGCTGATCCTTCGTCTTAAGCCCGTCGAGCACCGCCTGCCACCGCGCGATACGCCCCTGCAGCTCCTCCCCCCGCGTCCGCGAACCTGCATCCGCCTCGTCCCGCCCTAGCGACGCCTCCAACGAAGCCTGTTCATCCTTAAGCGGCTTCAGCAAATCCTCCATCTCCGCAATCTTCGTACGCCGTTTCGCAGTTGCAGTCTCGGCCCGATGCCGGTGTCCCTCCACATTGCGCGGTACGGCAGCCGACGAAGATCCCGACGGACCGCCGTCCGCGGTGTGACCCTCCGGCCCGGCTCCGGCGTGGATGACCGGTTTGCTGCGCCGCGTACCCAGCCAGTCCGCCAGTGCCCGGGAAAACTTCACCACCTGGTCCCGGTGATCCTTGCCGAGGTCGTGGTACTTGGCCGCGACCAGCGCCACCACATCCTCCAGCGGCACGACAGCATCCCCACGAGCCAACCCCGCGACGTCATGCGCGAGCCACACAATCTGCGCCGCCGCGTCCTTTTCGTCGCTGGACAAGCCCAGCTCCCTCGCCCGGGCGATCGCGCCGACCAGTTCCTCCTGCGTCCACTGCCCGACCGGTATCCGACTGGTATCCCGTACCATGCCCGCCCCGGCATCGGGCGTGGTCGCCGCGGGCTGTACCTCCCCAGCCACCGACCTCTCCTGGACAGACCCCGTCCCGGTAGCCGGTGCCTTACCCCGGGCCACCGTCTTGTCACCGGAGGCCGGGACCGTTGCCGAGGCCTCCGCCAGACCGGCCACGCCCCCACTCCGCCCGCCGGTCAGTACCGCGGCACCACGCCCGGCCAGCGGCGTGGCCGATCCATCCGCAGCGAACACCATGAACCGCGGCTCGCGCCCGGCCTGTCCCGGCGTCGTCATCGCGACAACGTTGCGGCCCATATGCTTCGCCAGTGCCGACCCCTGATCCGGTGTCACCACCACACCCGCGTTCCGGTCGCTGTCGGACACCAGCAGCACAGGCCCGCCCGGGGAATCCGCGACACGGTCCGGCATGAACTCCGCCAACCCGCCACCAGCGACCATCTCCGCGGTCACCGGCACCCGCACCGTGTCCGCCGGCAAGCCCACCGGCACCGCCGCCGGATCCCGATGCAGAGACGGCGCCGCCGGCGACCCCTGCCCCGGCAGCGTCGCCGAATCCGGCGACACCACCGCCTCATCCTGGCGATGCGCACCCCCACGCCCCGCAACCGAGTCCACACCGGGATCCCCATCGCGGCCGGTCACCCCACCCGGCGACCCCGGATGCCCCCCGGCCACACCACTGCGGGAATCCGCAGCAAACCCGGACCCGACAGCCTCCGGACGCGAGGGATCCCCAGGCACACCACCGGGGCCCACGACAGACCCAGACCCGACAGTCCCCGGACGCGGGGCATCCGCGGGTACATCAGACGCATGCGGGGTCACCGTCGGGGAGTCCGGTGTCTTCGAGGCAGACACCGCCAGCGGCCGCTTCCCGGGCACGGCCTGATCGCCACCGGGACCCGGACTGTACGGCGGTGGCGGTGTGCCCGGCCGGTCCGGGTCAACACCCGGTACCCCACCGGAATATGCCGGTGGTGGTGTGCCCGGCCGGTGCTGCCCGGCACCGGGCACCACCGGAACATCACCGGTCGCGTCCCCGCGCGGCACACCGCCATCGGCACCCCGCTTACCGTCCGTACCGTCCGTGCCGTCCGTGCCGTCCTTACCGTTCTTACCGTCTGTGCCGCCCACAACAACGGCAGACACCACAGCGGAACCGGGCACCACCAGGCCATCACCAGAAGACACCGACACCGCAGCCGAATCCACCGACCTGGTATCCGAGAACACAGAGTCCACATCAGACACACTCGAGGAATCCGAGCCGGCCCCGGAATCCGAGCCGGCCCAGCGATCCGATCGCGAGGCATCCGAGGAATCGGAGGCATCGGATGGGATGAACGTGCTGTCGTCCTTGTCTGGGGTGCCAGGGATATCCCCTGTCTGCGACCCGGACCCTGCCCCCGGCAGCGGGGCCTTTTCCCCACCGGACCCGCCACCATCGTCGCTGCCGTCCCCGCCCCCGCCGGTGCTCTCGAGGTATGGGCTCGGGCCTTCCGGGTGCAGCTTGCCCCGCAACGCCAAACCCGCCAGGTTGCCCACACCGCTGAACACCGTCTCGAACAAACCCGCCGTCAAACTAAACGGGTTCCAGGTCACCTCCTGGCCCGTGGCCGCCAAATATCCCGCCTCCCCGAAAAACTCCGACAACGCGTTCTCCAACGCCTCCCCCACGCTATGCCCGAACCGCGCCAGCCACATCGCCCCCACCGACATCCCCGCATAGTCATCCAGGCTCTTGCCCACCGCGTCCGCGAACTTCGCCATCGCCGATACCGGATACAACTCCGCGTGCTCGGCCACCGCTTTCTTCGCCGCCGCCTCCAGGATCGCCGCGTCCACGTCATCGCCCAGGCCCTTCACCAGCACCTTCGTCAACGCGTTGCTGACCAGACCGCCCACCGCCGACATCGGCAGCGCCACCAACGCCGAGAACGCCCCCATCCCCGCCGCCTGCTCGGTCAGCGTCCCATCCCACTTCTCAGCCGATTTCTCACCCAGCATCTGCACCTGGGCCTGCAGATCCGGCACCACGTTGAAGACCACACCACCAGCCGCCATCATCGCCAACCGCATGAACAACTGCCTCCACCAGCTCGTCAACAAAAACCGCATCACCGCCATCCGCGCCGCCAGCCACGCCAGCGTCGCGCCAGCGGTCGCCCCCGCAAACTGCATCGCCCACGCCATCTCCACCGCCAGCAATTGCAAACCATAAATCGTCACCAGCTTCAGATACCGCACCTGCTGCGACGTCTTCCGCACGAACGCCGCTAAATCCAGTAACCCCGCCTGGCCCGAGGACAACAATCCATCAAAAATCCCCAACCCGTCCGCGAACCGGTCCGCCGCTTTCCCCGAAAACTCCGTCCGCACCTTCCCCACCAGCTCCGCCACCAACGCCCGCACCTCGCCCAGCTCCGCCGCACCGGACTCCAACACGTCCGCCACCGCGAACAACACACCCTCATCCGCATCCGTCATATCCTCACCGGTCAACACCTGAAAAAGCCGCCGCACCCCCTCCGGCACCATGATCGACGAAAACATCACACCCACCCAACCCCAACGCCACCAACACCGGCGTTCCTGATGGCACCCAAGGCAGCAACGATGTATGCGGGAACCAGCCCCGTGACCTGCCGGCGCGGTGACGCACCAAAGCCCGTTAGCCGGGCGGCCTCAGCCGCCCGGCACCCGAACCACAACACGTCACTCACCACGAACACACGACTCCTTCAAGCAACGTGCACCACGCCACTCGAATCCATGAAGATATCACCCTCAACGGATACGCTTGCGAGCGAAAAAGGGGACCTGCAGCACGCATCCGTACTCACGAACCAAAGCGCATGACACGGAACTCGAACGATGCGGTTTCGATGAGCGGCTGAGCACGCCCGTCCATCGGGTCAAAAAGCTGAACACCCTCGGTCTCGTTCACGGCCATCAACAGGTGCCCGACGCTCTCCCGGCCCCGGGGATCCTTCCTGCGCAGCCACACCAGTGCCTGGGTTCGCGCGGGAAAAGAAGCGATCTCCTCCAGAACCCCGAACCAATGCTCATGAACGCTGCTACCGGCCACAGGTCCAAGCTCGGCCACCATAGGACCGAACCACGCAGCCTGCGCGGGCTCCGGCGGCGGCATCAACCCCGGCTTTCCGGCGTTCCAGTCATCCAGCCACGTCCACGGATCACGGTTGGGCAAACCGAACGGCTCTTCACCGGCCGCTTTCGGGACCACCACAGCCGCATCCAGCATCTGGTCACGCCAGTCGCCACTGTCCTGGAAACTCCGGGTGGTACAGGCGAACAACCAGCCACGCTCGGTCTCATCGGCCGGATCAGGACCGACTAGCTCCACCTCGCCGTCATAGCGGTATCCCAGCCACGCCTGCGCCTTCTCGACAGCCCCGGCGAATTCGTCCGCCGCGGCCTCCGACGGCAGCAGCCCGCCGACCGACTCATCTTGCCGGCGGCGGAAACGCGCCACCACAAGCTCAGCCACCTCGGAGTCGTTCTGCTCGGCGACAGTCCCACGTAGACCATCGAGAAAGACCACAGCGTCATCCGCGTAGTCCGCATACAGCAGGTGACCGGCCAGTTCACGCCCACCGAGCTGACGACGCAACCACACCACGGCCCGAGTCCCCACACCCCCGTCCACAATGGCCCTGCTCGCATCCGCCCACGTCGAGCAGATCAACACCTCGGCATCGGGGAAATACGCCGCCAGCATCCGATCCCACCAGCCCGGCGTCTCACCGGCCGGATCCCACGGCAGCGCCGAGGCAGGCCGGCAATTCACCGCGGCATCGGTCGCGATCACACAGTTACGCGCGTTGACCCGCCAACGCCACGCCCCCGGCTCACGCCGTGACACATTGAGAGCCTCATCCAGCGGACCGGCATTAGACGCGGGAAACGGATCCGCCCCATCCAGAGGAACGCAGATCGTCGCCGCCAACATCGGCTCATCAGACTCCACATAGCGGCAACCGAAGAACGCCACCCGCTCCGTCGAGAGGATCGCCTCCTCATCCCTCAACACCACACGCTGCCCATAGGTGTCGTGCAACCAGGTGCGCGCCCGCTCCGCGAGCTCGTTCATGCCGCTGCGCCCCCTCACTCGCCAAACCATTTCCAGCGCAGTATGAGGCCCACCACACCCAGTCCCCAAACCACTTACCCGAACGTCAGGCACAACCTGCCCGCCCGGACTACTGTCTCCCTGGTGGCGTAAACGAGAGATTCCTCTCCGTGACAGCCTCCGACGCCCGACCGGCGGCAACGAATCGCCGGCTTGACGAGTTCGACCAAGCGGGTGTGCAGGTCCGCCTACCCACGGGCAGGCCCGCGCACTGCAGGGTTTGACGAGGTCAGGCGTCCAGCGTCAGGTCTGAGACGGGCACGGCCTGGCAGGTCAGACAGGCGTCCTCGGACAGGTCGTCGGTGGGGGCCACCAGGTGCGCTACGCGTCCGTCCAGGACGGTGACGGCACAGCTCTCGCACTGTCCGAGGCGGCAGCCACTGGGCAGTGGAATGCCGCCGTCCTCCGCGAACTGCAAGAGGGGGCCGTCGGCTTTGCGCCAGCGCAGCGTCTTCCCGGTCCGCGCGAAGTGCACCTCCGCTGCGGCATCATCGGGGATGGCCACCTCGCGGGCCGCGGCGTGGAATTTCTCCGCGAAGATCTCGAACCGGGGCACCCCGCGCGCGACCAAGCCGGTGGAGAGATCACGCAGCATCTCCTCGGGGCCGCACAGGTAGAACCGGGCGCGCTGGCGGATCAGCTCGGCATCGACCTGCCCGGCGTGCAACCGACCGCTGCGGAAGGCCGACCCTTCCCCTGCCGGACGGCTGTAGTGGTCGATGACCGTCAGTTGCGGGATGGCCCGTTGCAGTTCGCGGATCCGGTCGCCGAACGGGTGTGAGTGCTGGTTGCGATTTCCGAAGTGCAGCACCACTTTCGGCACGGTGCCACCGGTTGCGGCCAAGGTTTCCAGATAGCTCAGGAACGGGGTGATGCCGATCCCGGCGGCCAACAGCACGACCGGCAGGTCGATTTCGGCCGGAATCACGAACGAGCCGGCCGGAGCGGCGACGGAAACCTCCGCGCCCGGCCGTAGCCGCTCGTGCACGAACGTCGAGAAGTCGCCGTCCGGGACGTGGCGCACCGCGACGGTGTAAGCGTCGCGCTCGTCCACGCGCGCCGCCCCGATCAGCGAGTAGCTGCGGGTCGTATCCAGGTGGTTGAGCGTGATGTGTTGGCCTGGCCGGAAGTCGGGTAGCACTCCCCCGTCCGACGGCCGCGACCGGAGCCTGCGAACCCCGTCGGTCTCCGCCGCGATGTCTGCGACCGTGAACGACCGCGGCCCGGGCCAGGTCGCGGTCGGTTCCGGCCGCACATCGCAGCCGAAGGACCGCATCGGGATCGACCCGCTGATCGGATCGTGCACGTCGTCGCTGATCAGCAGGTTGTAGTTGTGCCCGCCCTGCTGCAGCGGGTCGGAACCGGGCAGTCCGAGGTCGGGCGCGTCCTGCCACCAGCCGTATTCGGCGACCACGACCCGCGGATGCAACGCCGGATCTATCCTGGCGCGCATCCGCACGGTGCCGTTGGCTGTCACTATCGACACCCACTGGCCGTCGCTGATCACGCGCTCCGCGGCGGCCTGCGGGCTGATGTCCACCACTGGTTCGGGCGATCGCTTCCGCAGCGAGGAGATCCCGCGATGCTGGCTGTGGCAGAAGTATCCGTTCTTGGCGCAGGTCAGCACCAGCGGAGCGGTATCCGTCCCCGGCGGCGTGACGTGCTCCGGCACCGGGGAATACCCGTGGTCGGCGAGCTGCTCGGAGTACATCTCCACCCGACGAGTCGGGGTGCCGAAGCCGAGCACCTGGCCGTCGTCACCGACATCGGCGTACTTGCGGTACCGCGTGTCCAGCGGGATCTGCATGCCGCCCGGACGTCGTCGCAGCTCGTCCACCGTCACACCCAGCGGCGCCAACTGGTGGTTCCAGGCCGCGGTGATGTCGCCGCCGAAGAACTGCTCCCCCATTCCCATCCGCTGGGCGAGGTCGAAGACGGCCTCGGTGTCCGAGCGGGACTGGCCGACCGGCTCGACCAGCCGGGGACGAAGCTGCACGTGCTCCTGCGCGCGCTGGGTGATGTCGAAACCGGCCCTGATGGCCTCGCGCTCCCACGGGCTGTTCACCGGCAGCACGATGTCGGCGAAATCCGCGGTGGGGTTGGCGAACAGGTCGAGGTGCACCTGGAACTCCAGGCTGCGCAGGGCTTCTGCCGTGCGGCCGGGATTGGGTTGCGACACGAGCAGATTGCTGCCGAAACCGACCAGCGCGCGAACCCGGTAAGGCTGCCCGGAAAGCACGGACTCACACAGCGCTCGTGCCGACACCCAACCCTGCATCGGCGGACCGAGCGGGAATTCCGACGCCCGCAGCGCCTTCTCGCGCTGTTCGGCCGTCAGCTGACCCGGGGTGGTCACCTGGTTCACCGGTAGCTTCGGCAGCACCACGTTGCCGCCGGGAGCGTCGAAACTACCGGTGAGCGAGTACAACGTGGCGATCGCCCGGTCTGTCTGGGTGGCATTGGCGTGCTGCCCGACACCGGTCCAACCGTAGTAGGCGACCGAGCCGGCATTCGCGAGGTCCCGGGCGAACTCGTGCAGTTCCCGGACTTCCACGCCGGTTGTGGCGCTCGTGCGTTCCAGCGGCCATGCCGCGCAGGCGGCCGCATACCGCTCGAACGCCGGGACGCACTCCACGTCGCCGTGCCGGGTAGCCACACGACGCCTGCCGAGAAGCGCGAACCGCTCGGGATGTGCTGCCGCTCGCTGCGTGTCGTAGGTGACGGCCGAGCCGATCTCCTCGTCCCACACCACGAATCCGTCGAGCTCGGGGTCCAGTTCCTCGGCCCGCAGGAACCGGCCGTTGTCGGTGCGCACCAGCAACGGACCGTTCGACCATTCGCGGACGAACCCCTCGTCGTAGGCTTTGGTGCGGATCAGCTCGTTGGCCAAGCCCAGTGCGAGCGCCGCATCGGTGCCCGGCAGCACCCGCAGCCAGTGGTCGGCCTGCAGCGCGCTGGTCGACCGACGCGGGTCCACCACGGCGACCGAGGTGCCGCGCGCCCGCGCCTCGGCCAGCGCTGCCGACTGCGCCAGCCAGGACTTGGCCGGGTTGTGGCCCCACAACACCGCCAGGTCGGCGCCCGCGTAATCCGGCGTCGGCAGAGCGCAGCCGAAGGTGAACGCGTGCGCGAAGTCCTTGTGCCAGTTGCAGATCTCGGTCGCATAGCAGATGTTCGGGCTGCCGAAGAGCCGGATGAACCGCTCCACCCAATCGATCGAGTCCGACATCGGGGTCGCGCTCGGCGAGGTCACGGCGAAGGCAACCGCCTCCGGGCCGCTCTCGTCGCGGATCCGCGCGAGTTGCTCGGCGATCTCGCGCATCGCCTCGTCCCAGCCGATGGCTTGCCAACCGGGATCGGGTTCCGTCTTCGGCCTGGTGCGGCGCAACGGCTGCGTCAACCGGCGCGGACTGCGGACGATCTCCGGCGCGGCCCGCCCCTTCGGGCACAACGCCGCACCGGTCGGGTGCTCGGGGTCGGGTCGCACCGAGGTCAGCGCTCCGGCGTCGACGGTGTAGACCGCGCCGCATCGCGAGCGGCACAGCGTGCAGAAGCCCCGAACTTCCTCTGACATGAGCCGCTCCCGGGAAGTCGTTTGCCGATGACACGGTATTTCCGGCCAGGGACCTGAGTCCAGCGGCTTCTCGTCTCAAGCGGAGGGGGCAAGCGCGCCGAGGGAACCTGCGATGCGAAGTCGGTCTGCGGTAGAGCCGTCAGGGCTTGGTCTGCGGGATGATCCGGCGGAACTTCCCGCCGGGTTCCTGCTGCGGGGCTTCGTCGGCGCGTTCGAGCGTGACGTCGGCGACCTCGTGCTCTTTGAGCAGGTGCGTGATCTCGCCCCGCACGGTCTGCCAGACCTGCTCGGCGTCGGCGCTGTCGGGCCGCAGGCGCACGCGCAGCGTGCTGGACGCGGTCTGGACGACCTGGTACTGCCCGATGCCAGTGACGCGATCCAGCGCTGTGCCGAAGAGCATCGGTGACATGGTGACGGGCTCGCCGTCCTCGGCGGGGAACGTGAGCAGGTCGGCGGCTCGGCCCTGGACCTGGATGGCGGGGAACACGCTGCCGCAGGGGCATGGGTCAGGACGCTGGAAGCAGCTCCGACGCCGCCACCTTCCCCGGTGGTGGCCGACAGACGTCGAGACGACCCTGTTCGATGCCCGAGCGGTCCCGGTCACCCGGTATCGCTACCGGGGAACAGCGATCCCCACGCCGTGGACACCCGCAGCGGTCACAACAGCCCAATAACGGGCGGGGTCGGGCGGTAGTCGGCGTCCACCCAGTCGCTGCTGACGTGGTACCAGCCGTGCGCGCAGCCCATGGAGAGGAAGCCGCACTCGGTGGCGGCGTAGGCGGCCCGGACCTTGGCGCCGAATGCGGTGGCGAGCCGCTTCCTGAGGCCCGTGGTCAACGTCTCGCCGCCGGGGATGATCAACGCGGGGCGGATGCGCAGCCGACCGGCTTCCTGCTCTCCCGCCAGCAGCGTGAGCATGCCGAGAAAGCCGCTGAGGACGGCGGGATTGAACCGGTTGAGCTCCTCGACCAGCTCCGGAAGCGGCCGGTGGATCGAGAAGACCCGCAGCCTCCGGCCGAGCCGCGGGTGGTCGCGTTGGAACCGGGCCGTTCCCGCCACAGTGAAGAAGTGGCCGCCGGGTGCGGTGACGATGGCGGTCCGGCCGCCACCGGCGAGCATGCGGATGGCGTCGCCGGCACCCAGCACGCCGCTGGCGCGCGTCCCGAGGGCGCCCTCCAGGAAATCATCCGCGGGCTCGCCGAGCGCGATCAAGAGCGCCAACGTCCCGAGGTTGGCCTTGCGTGGTTTTCCCTCCATGAGCCCGACGAGTGCGCCGACTTTGACCCTCGGTGTGCGCGGCACGATAGGGTCACTCATGTGGTTCGACGCCACATCCGCCCTCGTTCCCGCTGATGGCACGAATTCCGAGTACGTCGATTACTTCACCATGGACGGGCACAAGATGGTCATGTCTCGTCATGCTGAACTTCCCATCGCGCGAGTTCACGAGGCACTGCGCGAGTTCGCACGCAGCACCCAGCAACTCCCGACCTGCGTCGACTGGACGCCAAAACCTGAGCTGCCGAGACTGATGACGTCGGCGAACGCGTGGGTGCCGCGGAGCACGGTCGAGGAGGCTCTTGCCGAGTCCCTACGGACAGCGCAGCGCCAGCGGGCAGTGGAGTGCCAGGCCTACCCGGACCCGATCCCGGATATGCGATCGGAAATCCATTTGTCCTTACTTGTTGATGTGGATTTTGATTTTATCATCGTTGCCAGTGTATTGATGGGCGGTTCGACCGAGGTTCTGGATTTGGTTCGATAACCAATGGTTGTGTCATCTGGAAGTTTCACCATTCATCCTGGATATGCCGGCTTGTCGAGTTCTTTTCCGCTGACGGACAGCGCGGTAAAAAGCGCGTCCAGTTCTTCCCGCGACGCTACCTCGCGCACGTGGTTGCGCGTGGATCTGCTGTTGGGTCTGCGGCCGATGTCTCGCCCGGTTTCCTCAGCGTGGACGGCCGCGGTTCGGCGTAACCTTGTTCCCGGCTCGGGTGGGGTCGGGACAGCGGCGCTTGTGGCTGAGTTGGTGAAGCCGGCTCCGATGCTCGCCAGGTAGCCCTGGACCCGTCGATTGGGTCTTCCAGATGATCTTAGCCCTGACTTTTCATGTGGGTCGGTTGTGTTGCGGCGTGCCTGAACACAGAAAGTGCTCCTGACCTGGGAGGATACGGGTGTCTGACGTCCGTATCGCAACCAAGGTGAGGAGCACTTTCGAGGTGCAGGCTACTGGGTGGTCGCGGGGTTTGGAAGTCACCGCTGATGGTGAGGGGATCGTGTCGCACGCCGGGCTTGCGCTGCTGCGCGGGTTGACCGATAAGACGGGTTTGACCGCAGGCTTGTCGAAGGCGCTGGCCGGCACCCGGTTGCTGGTGCATAACCGGGGCCGGGTGGTAGCGGATGTGGCGTGCGCGATCGCCGACGGGGCGCGGGCGATCAGCGATTTCCGGGTGATGGGTGACCAGCGGGAGCTGTTCGGGCCGGTGGCGTCGGTGCCCACCGCGTGGCGGACGTTGGAAGAGATCGCCGACGGCGGAACCCGCACGGCGAAGAAGATCACCGCCGCAGTGAACACTGCCCGCCGGTATGCGTGGGACCAGATCGTGACACGCCACGGCACGCTTCCCGGGGTGCGCATCGCGGACAAGACCCTGGAGGGGGTGACCTGCGTCCGCATCGACGCGACGGTCACTGACGCGCATTCGGACAAGGAGTGGGCGGAGGCGAACTTCAAGGGGTTCGGCCATCACCCGCTGCAGGCCTACTGCGACAACACCGGGGGTGAGCCGCTGGCGTGGATGCTGCGCCGCGGTTCGGCCGGCAGCAACACAGCCGAGGACCACATCGCCATCACCGATAGTGCGATTGCCGCGCTGCCACAACAGTTTCGGAGGCGGTTGATGGTCACTGTGGACGGTGCCGGCGCCAGTCACGAGCTCATCGCACATCTGGACAAGCTCGCGTCCCGGCGCGGATACCAGCTCATCTACTCGGTGGGGTGGGCGCTGACCGAGCGGGAGAAGACCGCGATCCGGCTGGTGCCCGAGCGGGCGTGGGTGCAGGCGATCGGGCCGCGCGGGCAGCTGCGTGAGCGACGCGCCGAGGACGCCTGCGACAACCCCCGGTGCACACACGCCCGCTGCTGGGTCGAGCAGGCCCACGTGGCCGAGCTGACCGGGCTGCTGCGGCAGGGACCAGGCGGCGACCAACTCTCCGCCTGGCCGGAGAAGATGCGGGTGTTCGTGCGTCGCGAACGTCCCCATCCTGGGGCGCAGCTGACCCTGTTCGAAACCCAAGACGGGTGGCGCTACACGCTGTGGGTCACCAACCGTCCCGAGACCACGAAGGGGTGGCTGGGGCAGTCGCAGTACATCGACGCCGCGCACCGGGTGCACGCCCGGGTGGAGGACTGCATCCGCACCGGCAAGGACACCGGCCTGGGCCGATTCCCCTCCCGCGACTTCGCGATCAACACCGCCTGGCTGACCACCTCCATGACCGCCGCCATCCTGCTCTCCTGGCTCAAACTCCTCGCCCTCGACGGCGCTTTGGCCAAAGCCGAGCCGAAAACGTTGCGCTACCGCATCCTGCACACCGCGGCCCGCCTCGTCCGCGGCGGCCGCCGACGACGACTCAAAATTCCCCGCACCTGGCCCTGGGCCACCCAGATCGAGAGCGCCTGGCAGCGCATCACCGCCCTGCCACAAGCACCCTAACCAGCGCCAACCCGCCCCTACGACCCAAGAAAGACCCCGGGGCCCGTGGAACCCCCGGCCACCCGGCCCGACAGCCGGGCAACCATCACGCCCAGGCCGCGAAAACCAGCCCCACCACAGCAAAACCCAACCCCCTCACCCGCTCACCGACCGCCATGAAAAGTCAGGGTTAGCGGCATCGGCAACCGTGAAAGGTGCGGCGGCAAGAGCGCCAAGACCGTCTAACACGTCCGATGCCACTGAGCCGGTCAGGGCGCGGTCAGGGCGTGGGCTGTCAGTTCGTGGGCTTCCTCGGCCAGCTCTTGGGCCTTGGTGAGCCATGTCTGGGCGTGGTCGCACTTTCCTAAGAACAGGTAGAGGCACGAGACAACTTCCCCCAGCGATGACACGTACCGCTCCTTTCTAATTGCTGACAATCATCATGGCCGCGCGGCCCGTGCCCAGTCCACTTGCTCTTGCTCTTGCTCTTGCTCACGGGTGCTTAGGGGACGTCACGTCGGGCGGAAGATCACTGCGACGCAGACCGACCGCAGCGCCTCCACGGCCCGGCGCGTTTCGGCGTCGCGGAGGTTCTCGCGGTAGGGCTGGCTGGCAGGTCAGCATTTCCACGGGAACCCGCAAGGCGCGCGCCACGTTCGCGAGCACAGCATGGGTCGCGGCGTGCCCGCCAGATTCGATTTTGCCGAGAAGCGACAGCGAAACATCAGCCATCTCAGCGAGTCTGACTTGAGTCATACCGTATGCCTTGCGGCGCAACTTGATCGCTGCGCCGACGTGCTCGATCTCGTGCATGGGCCGCTCCTGTTCCTGATGCCGCTCGCCGCCTGGTCGCTGCTCAGCGCGGCAAAGTGTGTGGCTTTTGTGAACGTCCGCGATCTCTCCCGGGTCGAAACTGTGTGTGCCTTGCCAAGCACAGACAGTACCCACCAGGTAGGGAGAACTCCGTGAAGATGGATGAGCTGTTCCGCGGCGAACTGGTGGAAGGCACGCCGTCGGCCGCCGAGGCGATGGGCACCAAGGCGCCTGGCCCGACCCGGACTACCACGATCGGTGACCCACCCGACCCAGACCAAGAACTTCCTCGGGCTCATGCAGATCGGGCTCCGGCCGCTGGCCCCGCCGGCACCCGAAGAGGCCGGGCCCTTCGCCTCCCGGATCGACACCGCCAGCCTGCATGCCGAGGTCACCACACGGGTCGTCTGGCCCCCGAGAAGCACCTGACCACCATGTACCGGGAGTGGAGACGCCACGACACCGGTGAGCGCCCCACCGACGTGATCACCCGCCGCGTCCTGCCCGCTGAAGTCCTGACGGCCCACCTCGCCGAGTCTGGGTTCGAACTTCTGGAGCAGTTCCCGGACCGCCCACCACAATACGCACAGCCATATCTCGGCGCGGGCAGTCTTCACCGCCGCCCGCTACCGCGGCTGACACGGCCCGCGCGGCGTTGGCCGATCAGCTCGTCGTGCTCGATCCCCACGATCGTAAGCCGGCGGTCTGGCCAAGGCGCGTAGGCTCACGACCGTTTTCGGGAACCACACCAAAACGCCGCAGACAATTCACCTGAGAGAGCAATCCCTATTTCGAATGGCCCGCCGTTCACCCTCCGCGCGCAAATCAGCTGAGGCTTTCCTGAGACGGGAATTCCCTTGCCTGCAACGACCTTGGTAGACCGGATCCACACCCTGGGCCGGAGCCCAGCAGAGGCTTCCCTGTTCAAGGAGAGCCTTTCCTAATTGCACGACAAATGACGGAAATGAGGTAAGTCTCTCCTTGATTGCAACCCGGATAATACCGGGATAACGTCCCTAATCGTGGCTATCACGGATATCGCTGATCACTCGGCTAAGGCGGATTCTCCGGAGCTGGATCGACCGCGCATCGTCCCGCTCGAACAGCGGCTCAACGCGCTGCGGGCCGGCGTTCTCGGCGCCAACGACGGGATCGTCTCGACCGCGGCAGTCCTCGTCGGTGTGGCGGGCGCGACGGTCTCCACCGGACCGATTCTCACGGCCGGGCTTGCCGCAGCGATCGGCGGGGCAGTGTCCATGGCCCTCGGCGAGTACGTGTCGGTCTCCAGCCAGCGCGACAGCGAACGGGCGCTAATCGAGCGGGAGCGCCGTGCGCTGGACGAGGACCCGGCACGCGAGCAGCGGGTTCTCGCCCACCTCTACGAGCAACGAGGAATCTCCGCGGACACCGCACACCGGGGCGCCGAGGAGCTCTCCGCCCACGACCCGCTCGCAGCACAGGTACGCGAGCGGCACGGCATCGACCAGGACGACGTCGCCAGCCCGTGGCACGCCGCCATCGCCTCATTCGTCTCCTTCGCGATCGGCGCCGTCCTGCCGATGCTCGCGATCCTGCTGCCCGGTCCCGGTTTGCGCGTGCCGGTGACGTTCGCGGCCACGCTCGCCGCGCTCGCCCTGACCGGCGCGATCGCCGCCTGGATCGGTGGCGGGTCCCGAGCACGAGCCGCGGTCCGGGTCGTGGCCGGCGGCGCGCTGGCACTCGGCGCTACCTACGCCGTTGGCGCGCTGCTGGGCACAACTGGAGTGCTTTGAGCCGAGCCGATCAGCACGCTGCACTCGGTGTCGTTTCCACTGCGATCAGCGGCCCCAGCAGGGCATCGCGAGCACTCCAACCGTCCGTTGACTTCAGCGAAGCTAATCGCAGGAACCCCGGCTGTTCACGCCGGGAGGAATGCGATCCCTAGAGCACGGTGTCCCCGGTGCGCTGCGCGCCGGGGACACCGTTTTAACTGGGGCGTTTCTGGTTGGTGATGTACTCCTTGACGATCTCCAGCGGTGCTCCGCCGCAGGAACCCGCAAAGTAGGACGGGGACCAGAAGTGGCTCCCCCACAGGTATTTGCGGATGTGCTCGGGAAACTCCCGACGCAGGCGGCGCGAGGAGACACCTTTAAGGCTGTTGACCAGGCGAGACAAGACGACCTGTGGCGGGTAGTGCACTAGTAGGTGCACGTGGTCGGTTTCGCCGTTGAACTCGCGCAGCTGGGCTCCGAAGTCCGCGCAGACCTCGCGCATGATCTCTTCGGACCTGGTGAGGATGTCGCTGGTGAACGGACCACGCCGGCACTTCGGCGTGACATGGACCAACGCTATGGTGATCGACGTGAAGATCGTTGTGCAGGTCAAGTTGCAGCCGACGCCGGAGCAGGTGTCGGCGCTGGAAACGACCCTGCACGCGGTCAACAAGGCCGCGAACGACGTTTCGCGGGCCGGTTTCGACGCCCACGGGCTGAAGGGCTCGGTCAAGCAACTGCGGTCGCTGCATTACGCCCGTCTCAAGGACCGTGGTCTGGGTGCCCAGGCCGCGCAGCACGTCATCAAACGCGTCGCCGATGCCTACACCACACTGCGCGGGAACATCCGCAACGGCAACCTTGGTAAGCCGGGTTCGAAACGTCGCGTCAAGGCTGCGTCCAAGCCGGTCGAGTTCCGCGAGAATGCTGCGCATACCTACGATGATCGGTGCTTGTCGTGGAGATACGATATGCGCACGGTGTCGATCTGGACCGTGCACGGGCGGATGCGCAACGTGACGTTCACCGGCTCGGAAAGGGACCTGAAAACCCTGGTGGATCACCGGCAGGGTGAGTCGGACCTGCTGTTCCGGGACGGCAAGTGGTTCATCATCGCCACCTGCGACGTTCCCGAAGAACCGCAGTGTGAGCCGGTGGAGGGGATCGGGGTGGACCGGGGCATCAACAACCTGGCCACCACCAGCGACGCCGCGAACTATTCCGGTCGTCGCCTGAATCGCTACCGGCGTTGGCAGGCTAAGAAGAAGACAGAGATCCAGGCCAAAAACACCCGTTCGGCAGCTCGCCTGCTGAAAAAGCGTGCGAAGCGGGAAGCGCGGCACGCCGCGCACATGAACCATAAGATCGCGAAGGATGTTGTGGCCGTCGCCCAACGCACCGGACGCGGAATCGCCCTCGAAGAACTCGGCGGTATCCGCGAGCGGGTCACGGTTCGACGCGACCAGCGGGCCACGCAATCCTCCTGGCCGTTCGCCCAACTCGGGGACTACATCGCCTACAAAGCCCAGCGTGTAGGCGTTCCCATGATCGAGGTGGACGCGCACTACACCTCGCAGCACTGCCCGCTGTGCGGTCACACCGAGCGGGCCAACAGGCCCAATCGGGACGTTTTCTCTTGTCGTCGGTGTGGTCTCGCTGGACCCGCCGACGTCGTCGCCGGGGTCAACGTGCGCGACCGCGCACGCTCGGCGTGGGTATTTGTAAACATGCCCGATCCCACCGGCTAGGTGGGTATGCGACCCGTCTCATCACAGCCAGCGGCGAGACGGGAGCGCAAGCAAAGCCCCTACGGACCGAGCCGCTTAAAAGCTCAGTCCTTTAGGGCCGAGTTGTTCACCAGATGTCGCCGTAGTAGACATGTTCCGGATGCGGGTGGCTGAGGAAGTCGTGGTGCGAGATCTCCCAGCCGTAGGCTCCGGCGTGGCTGAATACGAGCACGTCACCCGCCCGGATCTGCGCCACCGGCACGTCGCGCGCGAGCACGTCCTTGGGGGTGCACAGCTCGCCGACCACGGTGACCCGGGCGTTGCGAAGCACCGGACGCGGTGCGCTCGACGACCACTGCTCCAACGGCAGCACGGTGAAAGGGTGGCTGTGCTGCCATGAAACCGGGAGCCGGAAGTGGTGGGTGCCGCCGCGCACCAACGCGTAGTCCACGCCGTGGTTGCGCTTCACGTCGAGGACTTCGACCGCGTACGAGCCGGATTCGGCGACCAGGTACCGGCCGCACTCGAAGTCGATCTCCCGCAGGTGGTCCGGGAATCCGGCGACCACCGCGGGCAGTCCGCGGGCGAAGTGCGGCCAGTCGAACTGGTCGTCCAGGTCGCCATAGTTCACCCCGATCCCGCCGCCGACGTTGAGCACCTCGCAACGCAGCCCGAACTCCCTTTCCCACTTGGACACGGTGCGCCGGTAGTGCTCCAGGAGTTCCAGATGTGCTGGCGCGGAAAGGTTGTTGGACAGCGAATGCAGGTGGAAGCCAGTCAACCGCACCCCGGGAAGGGTCTGCGCCGCGATGATCGCATCCGGCAGGACCTGTTCGGAAATCCCGAACTGGGTGGGGCGCCCGGCCATCGCCAGGGTTGCGCTCGGGAACGGGCCGGCCAGGTTGACCCGCAGCAGCACGTCCGCGGTGCGCCCGAGCCGGGCCGCGGCTTCGGAGATCCGGTGCAGTTCCAGCACACTCTCCGCGTGCAGGCGGGTGACGCCCTGCACCAGCGCCTGCTCGATCTCCCGCGGTGTCTTGGCCGGCCCGCCGAAGATCACCGGGATATCCGCCCCGATCGCCCGCGCCTTGGCCAGTTCCCCACCTGAAGCGACCTCGAACCCGGCGACCAGGGGCGCCAGGGCGCGCAACAGCCGATCGTCGCTGTTGGCCTTCATCGCGTAGAACATCCGGCACCACGGCGGGAGTGACTCCACCACGGTGCGGACGTGTTCGGTGAGCTGGTCCAGGTCGTAGGCGAACAGGCACACCGGTTCGCCGCCGGCGCGGTCCTGCACGAGTTTCACCAGTTGGTCACGCATGGGTCCCCCGGTGCTGGTCGAGGTGGGTGCGCAGCGCGCGGGCCGCCAGGCCGCGTTCCTCGCCGAGGATGAAGGTCCGGACACCGGCGGCTTGCCACTGCTCATGGTCTTCTCGGGTCCGCGGGATCGCGCAGAACGGCACGCCGCGCGCCTTGCACTCGGCGTGCACGCGCTGGAGTGCTTCGCGGACCACCGGGTGCCGGGTCTGCCACGGCACGCCGTAGGACTGGGACAGGTCAGCGGCGCCTTCCAGCACCAGGTCGACTCCGCCGCCGGCCAGGATCGCCGGGAGTTCATCGACGCCTTCGGCGTCCTCGATCATCGCGATCACCATGATTTCCGCGTTGGCGCGTCGGACGTACTCGGTCAGCTCGATGCGTCCGAAGCCCGGTACCCGACCGCCGTTTAGGCTGCGCATGCCCTCCGGCGCGTACCGCGCGGCCCGGATCGCCGCGTCGAGATCGGCTCTGGTCCGCACATGCGGCACGACCACGCCCAGCGCGCCCGCGTCGAGCGCCCGCAGGATCGCGCCCGGATCGGCTTCCGGGACGCGGATGAAGGGGACCAGGTCGACGGCTTCTGCAGCGCGGATTAGGTTTTCCAGCTGCTGCGGGTCCACGAGGCTGTGCTCGGTGTCCAGGACGACGAAGTCGTACCCGGCGCAGCCGACCATCTCCACCAGCGCGGGAGACGGGATCGAGCAGAAAAGCCCGTAGCTCTCGCCGCTTCCGGAGAGGCGTTCCTTGACGGTGTTGTGCCTCAGCACCGGTCCACCTCCGCGAGCGGGTTCGGCACGGTGTGCAGCCGGAGTTCGGTGTCGGGCAGCAGCCGGCGGGTGGTCAGCTTCTCTACCTCGATGGTCGGGGTGAACACGTCGAACAGCGCGAAGCGGTCGGCCAGTTCGCCGAACCGCTGCTGGTAGGCGCGGATCTCGTCGCGCACCAGCCGCCAGAAGCGCCGCTCGTCGAGGTCGCAGTGGTCCGCGAGGAAGATGGCGAGCTCGCCGAGGTTGATGAAGAAGAACGCATCCAGCAGGAAGTCGGTGACCAGGGCGAGTTCGTCGGTTTCGACGAACGAGTTGCGGTTCTGGTGGTGCGCCGGGGTCCCGGCCAGTTCCGGGCACCGCTGCGGCTCGGCGAGGTGCGCGCGGGAGAACCGCACCCCGTCGTGGAAGTCCTTCAGCACCACCCTGGCCGGCGTGCCGTTCTCGTGCACCAGCACCATGTTCTGCGCGTGGGATTCCAGCGCGATGCCGTGTCGGCAGAGCAGGTGGACCAGCGGCAGGACGCTTACCCGCAGCAGTCGCCGCACCCATTCCTCGACACCGACCTCGCGCACCCACGGGTCGATCAGGGGCGTGCCGTCGACTTGGCACGCGGTCAGTCCGGTGAAGGGCACTGCGCGCTCCCCCGGCTCGAGGTGCCGGTGCAGGCTCTCCCGCCAGATGCAGGCCAAGGCCCCGTAGGTGTCCGCCTGCAGCAGCCCGGACTCCGGGGTCACCGCTACGCCGAGGTCCTCGCCGAGCAGGACGGGGCGCAGCTCGTCGCGCAGGTAGTCGTCCCCGGCGACGACCTGCCGAAGCCAGTCGGTTATGCGCGCGGCGTTGCGCACGGTGTGCGCGGCCAAACCTCGGCTCGTCGAGGTGTTCACGATGGACATCGACAGCTTCAGGTAGGGGCGCCGCGGCGCGTCCCAGCAGGCCAGGGTGCGGATCGACTGCTGCGCGCCGAAGTCGTCCGGATCGGTCCCGAGCGGGATCAGCTCACCGCGGCCGAGCTGGTCGGAGAACGCCCTGGCGATCCGCTCCCGCCACTGCCACGGGTGCACCGGCACCAGCACGTAGTCGCCCGGATCGTGCCCGAGCTCTTCGATGCGGCGGTGGAATTCGACGGCCGAGGGACCGAGCTGGCCGGCCACGTAATGGGCGTCGACCGATGCGGAGGCGCTGATCTCGGTGATGCGGCGGTGCGCGGCCAGCCACAGCGGGCGCACCGGGTTGGCGAACTCCGGCCCGAAGGCGATGTTGTCCGCCGCGTCGAACCCGAGCCGTGATTTGTACGTGGGGTGGTAGCGGTGGCCATCGGTGATGGCCGATTCCAGGGTGTCGTAGTCCGCAGTGGACAGATCCGTCTGCCGCCCGGTGCGGGCGTGCTCCGACAGGGCGTCCTTGAACAGGGTCTCTTCCAGCTCGCGTGCGAAGCCGGTCAGGTGTTCGGCATCGGCGTCCAGCGAGTCGCGCACTTCGGCCAGGAACAGCGTGATCGACTCCGCCTCGACGTCGCCGCGCCGCACCACCGAGGTGAGGCCGACGCGGTCGAAGCCGAACCGGCGCACCGAGCGGAAGGAGTAGCAGACCCCCGCACCGGCTGCGTCCACGCCGTCGACGAAGTGCTCGTCGCCGTCCTGCCTGGTCTTCAGCGCGCCTTCGTAGACCAGGGACTCCACCAGCTGGCGGAAGACCCGGCGCCGCACATTCTGGAAGCTCGGTGCGGTCAGTGCCGCATGCACCAGCTCCGCGGTCATCGGTTCACCTCGCGAATCGGGTTGGGGACGTCTACGTAGAGCGGGCGCTCGCCGCGTTCGGCGAACCGGCTGAGCAGGTTCGCCTTCGCCGGCAGCACCGGCGTTGCCAGCAGTTCCGCGGCGTAGCGACCGGGGCACTGGTGCAGGAAGTCCCGCACCACCGACCACAGCTGCCGCTCGCTCGCCGGGGTGAACCGGCCCAGCACCGCCACCAGGTGGCCGAGGTGGTTGGTGACGAGGTGGTAGCGCAGTCGCATCCACGCTTCGGCGTCGTCGTAGAGCACCGGGCTGCCCGGCGGGACGATCCCGGGCCGGACGCGGTCGCGGCTGGCGCTGGTGCCTTCCATGTCACGCACGAAGAACCGCCGGGGCCAACCATCCTCGACGTGCAGGAGGGTGTTCTGGACGTGGGCCTCGAAGCTGATGCCCTGGTCGGTGAACACCGCGAGCACCGGTCCCAACGAAATCCGCAAGTACTCCAGGAACCAGTCGGCGACGTGCCCGGGCGAAAGCGGGCCCGCTTCCGCCACGAGGTCCACCAGCGCCGGGGCGCGCCCGTCGAGCCGGTCTTCCAGGAGCGCGGCGAGCACCTGCGGGGCCGTCCCGGAGCCGGTGAACGAGTTTCGCCGGAACAGCACCGCGAAATCCGCCGCCAGGTCGCCGACGACGTCCGGGTCGACGGTTCGATAACCGGTTTCCGGCAGCACCTCGAACCCGCCGTGCCGCCAGCGGTTCGCGGCGTCGCCGACCAGCCGGCCGGCGTCGGCGGCGCGGCGCAGGTGCTCGATCGGGTTGTTGCGGACGAAGTTGGTGATGCGCACGTGCAGCGGTAGTTTCCACGCGGTCTCGAAGCTGGGATCGCACACCGTGCGCACCGAGGACGTCGCATACACCTCCGCGCCCAATGGCCCAAGGGGCACGAGCCGTCCCGCGTCGACCAGCGCCGAGACCTGCGGCTGCCGCTGGAGGTAAGCCGCCTGCCACGGGTGCACCGGAAGCAGCTCGTAGTCGGACTGGTCGGGGTGCAAGGCGGTGCGGGCCTTCTCCTCGGCCTCGGTCGGGATCCAGGGCCCGTCGGCCACCCGGTCCTCCAGCAGCAGATCGGGTGCCACCGCCCAGTGGTGCAGCTGGAACGACGCACCGAGTTCCGGTGCGTAGCGGGCGAGTTCGTCGTCGCTGAATCCCTCCGCGCTCTTCGGCGTCGGGTGGAACGGGTGCCCCAGCAGCAGCGACTGCTCGGCGTGCCGGGTGATCTCCGCCGGGGTGACGGGGGTGGAGCGCTGTTCGCGGGCCAGGTAGCGCGCCGTCCTGGCGACGCTGTTGGCGACCTGGCGGCTGAACTCCTCCGCCGCCCCCGCTGGTGCCTCGACTCCCCGCTCGGCGAGCTCACCGGCGATCAGCGCCACGAATTCGTCGTGGTCGACCGGGAGCCGGCTGCCGTCGACGAGTTCCCGGAACACCTCGGGCCCGTAGGAGTGGTGGCCGAATTCCGACCGGTAGCGAACCTCGGCTCGCAGCACTCCGTCCGCTGTGCGCAGGGGAACCCGCAACGCCTCGTCGCTCACCTCTCCGCCGATTTCCCGCACCAGCGCGTTGAGCAAGCGCTGTCGCGCCGCAGCACGTGCCAGAACGTCCTTCACCTGATCTCCAATCTGCGGATGCCCCGTCCTTCAGGGTGGGGAGGAGCAGATCCCGCGTGTCGGTCGCGTAGCGACCGCTGATAGTCTTGTCTCGGTAAGTGAGACCTACCACCCCGACGCAAGTGGGAACACCCGAGCAGGTACGTGGGTACCGCTGGTCGAGCGGGAACCCGGACCACCCCGGTCCGAACGCCTGAGTGAGATCGTGTGAGACCGAACCGCCACGGTGGGGACGCTGCGGTCGTTGAAGCAGGAAACTCAGTCCGCGAGGACTGAATCTCCTTCCTCCAGGGAGGAGAGAAGTCAACGCAACACCTTCTCGCGAATCTCGGCCGGCCGGATGGACTCCGTGCCGGATTTCGATCGGCCGGCCAGGGCCAGCAACGCGGCCACGCCCAGCAACGTTCCGATCAGGGAGAACACCGCCGCGGGCGGCAGCAGGACCGCCAACGCCGCGCCCGCGAGCGGTCCGAGCACCTGGCCGAGGTCGAGCACCCCGGTGCTGAAACCGAAGGCGGTGCCGCAGCCCCGGTCCGGGACCCGGCGAGCCGTCACGTGCAGCACCGACTGCACGAGGGCTGCGAAGCAGAAGCCCTGCACCAGCCGCAGCGGCACCAGCACTTCCACGCTCGCTACCGCCTGGAGAGCAACCGCGAGCCCGCAGCAGGCCGCGGCCGCGGCGAAACCCAGCTGCGCGGGCCGGACGTCGTTGCGGCGACCCCACCACGGGCTGCCCGCGCACGACGCCAGCCAGGTCACGGCCTGCAGCACACCTACCCAGGTCGCCGCACTCGCCACCGAACCGGTCATTTGCTCGACGTGCGGCGCGAACACCACCACCAGCGCGTAGATCGCAGCCTGAGCGGCGAGCCCGGCCAGCAGCATCGAACGGCTTTCCCCCGACCGCAGCAGGATCCCGGCCACCGCCCGCGCTGATCGACGTTGCCGAGCGCGGCCCGGTGGTTCGGTCAGCAGCACGGCGGCCAGCACGCTGGACATCACGAGGAGCCCGGCCACCACCGCGAACAACGGGCCGAATCCGAGCTGCCCGGCCAGCAGTCCGCCCACCAGCGGTCCGAGCAGCGACCCCGCTGCGGTGGCGCCGAACAACGAGCCGAGCGCACGACCGCGGCGGTTGGTCTCCGCTGCGGCGTTCGCATATGCGGCTGTCGCGCTGACCACGCCGCCGCAGAGGCCCTGCAGCAACCGGCACGCCAGGAACTCGCCCGGGGTGCTCGCCAGCGCCATGAGCACGATGGCCAGGCCCAGACCGGCATGCGCGCGCACCACCATCGCCTTGCGGCCGAAGCGATCGCCCACCCAACCCCACAGCGGACCGCTGACCAGTTGCACCACCGCCGGGGCCGCCAGCGAAACCGCCGTCCACCAGGGGATTTCGGCTTCCGGCGTGCCCAGGCCAGCGAGATAGAAAGGCAGCAGCGGAACCACGATGGTCAGTCCTGCGGTCGCTGCGAACTGACCCAGGCAGAGGACGGCGAACGTCCGGCCGGACGATCGCATCAGCCCACCATCCCGCTGGCCAGCGGATTCGGGACCGCACCAAGGCCAGCGGGCATGCTCACACCGCTGGACCGGCCCTGGCGCAGCAGCGGCCCAAGCACCTCGCGGCTGGGCCAGGTCTCGGCATGCAGCAACCGCGCACGCAGGACCTCGGATACCGCAGCCGGCAACGGTTGCAGGCATTCGCGCACCGCAAGGCGCAACTGCGTCCACAGCACGCCTTCGTCAAGGCCGAAGTGGCGGCACAGCGCATCGGCGATGCCGTAGAGGTTCACCTGGAACCCGAGGGTCTGGAGGTAGCCGACCAGCGATTCGGCCGACTCCAGCCGAAGCGACTGCGCAGCCCCGGGCTTGATCGCGTACTCCGGGTCCCGCGCCCCGGCGCTCGCCATCCACTCCGGGAACAGCCGCAACGTGTCGTGGTCGCGGAGCACGAATCGCTGCACCCGTGCGCCGCGCAACTGCACGACGACGTTCTGCCCGTGCAGCTCCGGCAGGACCCCGTAGCGCAGGAAGGCGAAACCGAACTCGCAGAACGACTTCGCCAGCTCCCGGAAGAAAAGGACCGGGTCGAACCGGTCCGAGATCGCCGGTGCCAGCACGTCCCACTCGTGGGCGGCCAGCGCGGCCATCGGAAGCACCAGTCCGTCCAGCTCGGGGTAGACCCGCACCTGGGCGGCGAGCTGGCCGGGCCGATCACCGAACTCGTCGGTGGGGTCGTGCCAGCCGCACCAGATCCGCTCGTCGCACAGCGCGACCCTGCGGCGCAGCACGGTATCCCGATCGACGAGTTCCCGCATGCACTCCTGCGCCCGCTCGGCGTTGGCCAGGTAGCGCGGGGGCAGCAACCTCGTAGCCCCCAACGTGGCCATCCCGAGCGGGAGTTTCACGTGGCGCCGGGACTCGGGCGCGGTGGTCAAGGTGCGGATGGAAGCGGTGGGGTGGAATCGGCCGAGACCGCGAACCAGCGGGATGACGGCCCGGGTGGCCAGCTCCTCGCCGAACTGCGCGGGCAGCAAGTGGTCGAACTGCCACGGGTGCACCGGAATCGCTAGGTACTCGTCGCCCACGATATCGGCGAGAACCTGCCGCGCCTCCGCGTCGAGGACCAGGTCCGGCAGCCGCTGCGAATCGGGATCCGTGCCGAAGCGCAGCCGGTCCCGCCGAACCGCCACCCAGTCCAGGGCCAGCGGTTCGGGGCGCATCGGCCCGTACCGGGCCACCTCGCCAGCAGTCCACCCCGACGCGGCCCGCGCGGTCGGGTGGAAGGGGCGGTTGCGCGTCGCCGCCAACCGCTCCCCCGCCAGCAACCGCCCGTCCTGCGGCGCCAAGTCGAGCGCGGCGCGCTGCCCGAGCACCACCTCGGTGTGCTCGACCGCTGCGCGCACATCCTCGGACACCTCGGCGGCATCGGCCAGCTCGCCGCTCGCCAGCGCCAGTAGTTCCTCCGGCCGCAGCGGCCGTGCCGCCGAACCGCCGCCGCCCAACCAGACCGGGCCGCGGGCGTACCGGTAGCGCTGCAACGCGCCACCGGGCCGCACCCGGCAGCACACCCACCCGGCCGCCAGCTTCACCCGGCACCACAGCTCACCGGGAGCCAGCGGTTCACCGACGAGCTCCGCGGGCCGGTCGGCTTCGGCACGGGCGCCGAAGCCGGCCAGGTCCTCCTGCAGCAGCACATCGACGAGGTCCCGCATCACCAGCTCGGCCGATTCCGCGCTCATCAGTACAGATCCAGCCAGGTCCCGATGCCTCGGCTCTTCGCCCGCTCGTACACCGCACCCGCGCAGGCGATGTCCTCGACCGCCATGCCCATCGGGTTGAGCAGGATGATCTCGTCGTCGTCGGTGCGCCCGGGCTTGGTTCCGGCAAGGATCTCGCCGAGCTCGGCGTGCAGCTGCTCGCGAGAGAACGAGCCTTCCAGCACCAGCTGGTTGATGATCTTCTTCTCCCGGTTGCACTGCTCCCAGTCGTCCACGACGACCTTGTCGGCGTTGAGGAATACCTCCTTGTGAACGTCCATGATGGACACGTTGCACAACAGTGCACCCCGCTTGATCCAGCTGAACGGGAGGTAGGGCTGGCTGGTGACGGTGCACGGCACGACGAGATCACCGGCCCGCACGGCGTCCTCCGCGGTGCCGGCGACCCGCGCCTTGACCGCCGGGTGGGCACCGCTGATCTGCTCGGCCAGCGCGTGCGCCGCCTCCGCCTGCTTGTCGTAGAGGTGGACCGACTCGATGTGCCCGAACTGCTGCAGCAGCGCGGCGATCTGGGTGCGACCGATCACCCCGCAGCCCACCAGCGCGACGTCGGTGAACCCGCTGCGCGCCAGGTGCCGGGCCGCCAGGCAGGTCACCCCGGCGGTCCGCCAGGCGCTGATCATGCTGCCTTCCAGCACGGCCACCGGGTAGTTGCTCTCCGGATCGTTAAGCACGATGACCGCGCTGGCCCGTTCGCGGCCGCGCCGGATCGGGTTGTCGTGCTTGCTGCCGATCCACTTGATCCCGGACAGCCCGGGTTCGCCGACGTGCGCGGGCATCGCGATTATCCGGTCGGCGATGTGCTTGCCAGCGGCTCGCAGGTAAGGCTTGAGCGGCTGCACCGTCTTGCCCTCGGCGTGCGCGATCAGCCCAGCGCGCAACGCCTCCACGTACAGCTCGGCCTCCGCACCACCGACCGCCGCGATGTCGCTGCGGCTCAGGTAGAGCATCTTCGGGGATTCCTCAGTGGACATTAGATCTCCTCGTCGTCAGTTCGTGCAGCGCTGCCTGGCGGCGGCGAACCAGTCTTCGTCGTAAATCAGGTCTAGGTAGCGGTCGCCGCGGTCCGGGAAGATCGCGACCACCCGGCAGGGGCGCGGCAGCCCGGGCAGCATGCGCCGGATCGCCGCGATCACCGCCCCGGTCGAGCCGCCGGCGAAGATGCCCTCTGCGGCCAGCAGGTCGCGGCAGCCCAACGCCGTTTCGAAGTCGTTGACGTGCACCACGTCGTCGATCTCCGCCGGGGCGAACAGCTCCGGGACCCGGCTGGCCCCGATGCCCGGCACGTCGCGCGGCCCGGCCGGGCCACCGAAGATCACCGATCCCACGGCGTCGACCGCGGCCACCCGCAGGTCCGGGAAGCTCTCCCGCAGCCGCCGGGAGCAACCGAGCAGGCTGCCAGTGGTGCTGACCGCGCCGAACAGGTACGACGGCGGTCGGATCAGCTGCTCGGCGAGTTCGGCGCCGGTGCCGTGGTAGTGCGCCTCCCAGTTCCGGTCGTTGGCGTACTGGTTGATCCAGATCGCCCCCGGCGAGCCCGCCACGATCTGCTGCACCCGGCGGATCCGGGTGTGCAGGTAGCCGCCCATCTCGTCCGGTTCGGTCACCACGTCGACCTCGGCCCCGAGGTGCCGGAGGATCGCGACGTTGGCCGGGGCGGCCTTGGGGTCGAGCACGCAGGTGAACCGCAGGTCGTGGATGCGCGCGGCGATCGCCAGCGCGATCCCGAAGTTGCCGGAACTGCTCTCCACCAGGTGGCTTCCCGGGCGGATGGACCCTTCACGCAGTCCACATTCGACGATGTGCCGCGCGGAGCGGTCTTTCATGCTTCCGCCGGGATTCATCAGCTCAAGCTTCGCGATCACCTCGACATCGGGTTCGGGGAACAGCCGGTTCAGCGCGACTACGGGCGTGTTGCCCACGCACTCGAACACGGACTCGGCGACGGATTCGGTCAGGGTGTCGACAGCCACGTTTCTCCTCAGCTCGACGACCGGAACGGGCAGGGCGACAACCAGAACGCTAGCAAAGGTTAGGCTAACTTAACAGAAGAAGATCAAGAGATCACCATCACACAGACGTGACAAGGTTGACCCGAACAGAGCAACGATCACTCGCGGCTCCAGACCGGTACGCATGTACCGATGCCGCCGCCCCGCAACAGATCCGGACAGGCACCGAACCCTGCCCGTGTCGCTCAACGACAGGCGAGCGAGGTTGCAAGGTCCACAGAGTCCTGAACCGGGCGGACACCGCAGGGGTCAGCACGGCACGCGGCCCCAACGGCCTGATCAGCGGCTTCTTCAGCCCAACGGGACGACACGATCTGAACCTGCACCCCTTGGGACAAGAGCTGTCCACAAGAGACACCTAAGCAGTGAAAAACCAGAAACCGCAGTACAAACCTGCCGGATCGACTCTTAGGGTGATGTCTCCGTCCCACCGCCTAACAGCGACGAGACGGATTCGCCAACAACGTCCCGTTCATCGGGCACGGGATGCGTTTGTTGTTTTCCGGGCCGGTCAGTACCACTTGCCAGGCTGCCACTGCACGCACGTCGGCCGCACTCCGGTGCGGCCCATCCTCGGTGAAGCGACATCGTTGGTCCCACACGTAAACCTCGCAGACCGGTCGAGGCGGGGTCTCGACGATCTCGCGGACCAGGCCCTCAACTTCCTTACCGGTGTAGCCTGGCGAATGATACGCAAACCGCTAACTAACGTGGCGGAAGTATGCGTATTCGCTGGCGTTGTGGCTGAACTTCCTGGATGTGCTCGGGTGTGAGTGGGATGCGGTGTCGCCGGAAGATGCGGAGGCGTTCAAAGAGTGGCGGATCACCTCGGTGGACACTCGCCGGCCGAGATCACGAAGACCGGATGACTGGCTTCAGCGGAGGTTGCTGGTGTGCCCGAGGGAGTACCGGCCTGGCTGCGGCATGTACGTCAGGCCATGCGGACCGGCGCCGACCCGGATGCGGGCCAGGAGTTGGCCCGTGTCGGTGTCGAACACGTAGACCTCGTTGTGGTACCGGCCGGACAACCACAGCTGCTTGCCGTCCGCGGAAACCCCGCCCATGTCCGGGCTTCCGCCGCCGGGGATGTGCCACTTGCCGATGGGCTGGTGGGTCGTGGTGTCCAGGACCGACACGCTGCCCTCCCCGCGGTTGGCGACGAACGCCCGCCGCGAATCGCGGGAGAAGTAGATCCCGTGCGCGCCCTTGCCGGTGGGCACGAAGCCGATCTGCTGGTTCGCCGCACCGTCGAACAGATACACGCCGCCGGCCATCATGTCGGCCACGTAGAACGTCCTGCCGTCCGGCGCGAGCCGGCTGTCCTGCGGCATCCCGTCGGGGACGCGGTCGAGCTCGAAGGTGCGCACCTGCCGGCGGCCGGCGACGTCGAGCACGATCATCTTGTTGGCGAACTCGCACGTCACCAGCGCGAGCTTGCCGTCGGCGGTGAAGTCCATGTGGTTGACCCCGGCGCAGTCCGGGACGTGCAGCTGGCCCTGCGGCTGCCAGGTGTGCGGATCGTAGAAGTCCAGGCGCTTGTAGTACTCGGCGACGACGATCGCTGAGCGGCCGTCCGGGGTGAAGTACAGGTTGTACGGGTCCTGGATCGGCAACGGGGTGCCGGGCTTGCCGGTCTTCGGGTCGATCGGGGTGAGCGTCCCGGCCGGCACCTTGTCCGCGGTGACGTAGAGCGTCTTCAGGTCGTAGGACGGAACAACGTGTTGCGGTTCCTCGCCCCCGGGAAAGGTGTCCACGACCTTGAAGGTGTTCGGGTCGATCACCGAGACCGTGCCGTCCAGGCTGTTGGGCACGTACACCAGGTTGCGCACGCCGTTCATCGCTTCCGACAGGTGGCCGGGACGGGCTGCCGCGTATACATCACCCTTGTCGAGCGGGGGTGGCATACCCGGCAGGACGTTGACCTGCGGTGGTGCCAGAACCACCTTGGGCGTGTCGGCGAAGACCGCGCTGTCCAGTTCTGGGCCGCTGCATCCCGCCGCCGCCAGCCCCACGATGCCGACCACCGCTAGGAGCGCTGTCCTGATCTGCATGGCCACGACGCTACAATCCGTGATCGCCTGGTCCGGGCAAGGACGTGGGAACACCACGCTTCCGAATCCACCACAGCCCCCGCACGGGTGAGGGTCAGGCCCACCTGGGCTACCCGGGCAGTGGTGACCAAGTCAGAGCGTCGTCCCACCGGGTGCACGAGCCGTATCCCCGGCGAGGCGGTCAGTCGTCGGCGAGAACCTGTTCCAGCCACATGGTGTGGACCGGGCCGTCGGCGAGTTCCGCGTTGCTGGTCAGTCGGCGGTGCAGTGCCACCGTGCTCGCGACACCTTCGACGTGAAACTCGGCGAGCGCCTGCCGCGCCCTGGCGTAGGCCTGCTGGCGGTCCGTTCCCCAGCAGATGAGCTTCGCGATGAGCGAATCGTAGAACGGGCTGATCCGGTCCCCTTGCGAAATACCCGTGTCCACCCGCACACCCGGGCCGCCGGGCAGCTGAAGTGCGGTTACATCGCCAGGCGTTGGGGCGAAGGCGCGCGCCGGGTCTTCGGCGTTAATGCGCAACTCGATGGCGGCACCCCGGCACTCGATCGAGTCCTGATCCAGCGTGAGTGGGGCGCCACCGGCGATTCGCAGCTGCTCCGCGACGACGTCCACCCCGGTGATCGCCTCGGTGATCGGGTGCTCGACCTGGACGCGCGCGTTCATCTCGATGAAGTAGAAGTTCTCATCGCTGTCGACCAGGAACTCCACGGTGCCGGCGTTCCGGTAACCGACGTGCTCGGCCAGTCGCACCGCCGCCGAGGTGATGGTTTGCCGGGTCGTCTCGCGCAGGGCCGGTGCGGGCGCCTCCTCGAGGAGTTTCTGCCGGCGCCGCTGCACCGAGCAGTCCCTTTCGAAGAGGTGCACCACGTTCCCCTGCGCGTCGGCGAGCACCTGCACCTCCACGTGCCGCGCGTTGGGGACCGCGCGCTCGAGGTAGATCGTCGCGTCCCGGAACGCCGAACGCGCCTCTGCCTGGGCTCCGGGCAGCACGTCCAGCAGTTCTTCGGCATCGCGGACCGGCCGGATCCCCCGGCCTCCCCCACCCGCGGCCGCTTTGAGCAGCAGCGGGAACCCGAGCTCCAGAGCCGCCCGCGGCGCGTCCGCCGGATCGGTGATCGGGCCGCTGCCGGGCACCACCGGGACGCCAGCGGCCTCAGCGGCGCGGCGCGCGGCCGCCTTGTCGCCCATCTGCTCCAGGACCGCCGGGGGCGGCCCGATGAACACCAGGTCGGCCTCATCGATCGACCGGGCGAAAGCGGCGTTCTCCGACAGGAATCCGTAGCCCGGGTGGACCGCGTCCACGTCGGTGGACCGCGCCGCCTTGAGCAGCGCATCCGGGTCCAAGTAGGACTTCCGCGCGGCGGACCGGCCGATGTGCACTGCATCGTCGGCCATCTGCACCCACCGTGCGTGCTCGTCGGCATCGGAGTAGACCGCCACCGCTTCGATGTCCGCCGCGTGGCACGCGCGGATGATCCGAACGGCGATCTCGCCGCGGTTTGCCACCAGCACTCGCCGCAGCCCGGTCATGGCTCATCGACCTCGAACATCGTCTGGCCGACGTCCACCTCGTCGCCATCGTCGAGCAGGATCTTGCTGACCCGGCAGGCCCGGTCCGCCTTGACCTCGTTGAAGGTCTTCATCACCTCGATGAGCCCCAGCGTCTGGCCCGGCCGGACAATGCTGCCGGGTTCGATGAACGGGTCCTCGTCGGGCGACGGTCGCCGGTAGAAGACCCCCGGCATCTGAGCATCCACTGTAGACATCGACTCCCCCTTGAACGGCGCTAAGCGGGTGCTACCGCCGCCCGCGCCTTCTCCAGACGTGCACTCCGCTCCTGCCGGGCAGCCATCGCCGCCTCGACGTCCACCGGCACGAAATGCACCCGCCCCCCGGTCCTGGTCTGCGCCAAGCGGTCCCGGTCCACCGAGATCACCGTGCCGATGGTCGCGTACCCACCGCCGGTGACCGCGTCGTTGAGCAGGATGATCGGCTCGTCGCCGCCGGGAACCTGCACCGAGCCGACCGGGTAGCCGAGGTCGACGACGTTGGCCTGGTCGCTGCCCGCACCGAACGGCTGCTCCCGTTCGACGAACTCCAGCGATCCGCCGCGCAGCCGGTACCCGACCCGGTCGGCGTCCTTGGTGACCTTCCACTCCGTGCTGAGGAACGATTCCAGCGCGCGCCCGGTCAACCGGTAGGCGCACAGCCCGACGACGAACCGGAGTTCGGTCGTCGCCGGGAACTCTGGGCGCAGCTCCTCGGGCACCTCGGTGCCGGCCGCCGGGGCCCGTCCGGCCTCACCGAGCGGCAGCTGGTCGCCGCTGATCAGCGCACGCCCCTGGAAACCCCCGATACCGGTGAGCATGTAGGTCGAGCGCGAGCCCAGGTAGGGAGGCACGTCGATACCGCCGCCCACTGCGACGTACGGACGGGCACCAGCGCGGACCTGTTGGACCGCCAGCACGTCACCTGCCGATACCCGCAGCGCCTGCCAAGGCGGGGCGGGTTCCCCGTTGATCGTGACGCCGCTGTCCGCGCCGGTCACCGCGATGGTGCGCGAGTCGGTGAATTCCAGTTCGGGTCCGAGGTACGTCGCTTCCAGGGCAGCAGCCCCGTCCGGGTTGCCGACGAGCAGGTTGGCGACCGCGAAGGAGTACTGGTCCACGGCCCCCGACGGCGGCATTCCGATGGCGTACCGCCCGTCTCGACCGGTGTCCTGCACGGTCGTGGACAAGCCGCCCGAGCGCACGATCAGGAAGCTCACCGGTACAGCACCTCCAAGAGCCGGCCGTTCACCGCGTCCGGGTCGGCGAGCAGTTCCGCCGGAACCAGCTCCACGTCGCGGATCCGGTAGCGGAAGTGGCCGACCTCCACTTCCGAACGGGTGCGGTCGTATTCGTCCCGATCGATCGCCCGGTACCGCAGGACGTCGCTGGGTCGCGGGAACGCGATGTCGTCGGCGAAGTCCGGCAGCCGCTGCGCGAGGTCGAACACCGGAGCGGGAGCTATCCCGAAAAGCTGGTACCCGCCGGCCCCGCGCACCGGGTAGACCACGGCGAAAGCCCCGCCGTACCCGAATGCCCGTTCCGGCGTGTCGGTCCGCGGACGCACGTACTTCGGCACCTGGATCTGCCGGTCGCGCGGCACCATCTGGTAGCAGAACGGCAGTCCCGGGACGAAACCGAGCATGGTGACCAGGAATGGTGCCGCGGTGATCGCCTCGACCAAGGCCCGGACATCGGTGAAACCGTTGATGCGGGCGGCGTATTCGAGGTCCGTGGCGTCCGGATCCTGGTGCCGGTCGCGGAACTTCAGCAGGGTTTCGCGGGTCCACGGATCGTCGAAGAGCACCGGCACGTCGACGATGCGGGTGCGCACCGCATGGTCGTCCGGCAGCGCGCCGGCCGTGTGCTCCAATCTGCGCAGTTCTTCGACCAGTTCGGCCGGGTGCAGGCGATCGGGGTTCAACCGCACCAGGTACGAGGCGTTGGACGGGCAGATGTCGATGACTCCGTCGATGTTCTCGCGGCGCAGCGCACCGGTGATCGCCATTGCCTTGAGGTTGGCTTCCAGGCTCATCTCCCGGTCGAGCTCGACGAAGACGAACTCGTCGCCGCCGAACTCGTAGCGCGCCGGCGGCAGCTGAACCTCCATCGCGGTCACGGCCCACCCCCCTCGCCAACATACGAGTTGAGGATGCGCCGCGGGAATGTTTCGCGCAGCTTGGTCGTGCGTGGGTGAGGCACCTTCGGGTGAGGCCGCTTTGTGGCCGCTCTGCGTGCGGCGGTCCCGGCACCTATCATCAGCGGCCGGCCTGGAGGCGACCGGTTGCGCAGTTCGGTGCCCTGCAAGCGATCGCCGCACGCCAGCGGGGACCAGGCGGTGGCGGTGCTCCGCGGCGAAGTGACCTCCGTCGCGGGCACGCCCATCGCTGTCGAGGCCGACACGATCTCCTGCACGGCGACCGACCGAATGCGGTGGAGTCAGCCTGCCGGCAGCAGGTGGTCCGATGGCTCGATGCGCGAATCGCCCAGGTGATCCCCTTCCGGGCTGAACGGCGGCACGGTGTGCGGCACGCAGTCGGCCACCAGCAACGAGTCCACCGCTCGCTCCTCGGGGCCGGCGTTCACCACCGCGGTACCGTTCGGCGCCCAGATGCCGGAATTGCCGCGGTACTCCCACTGCCCGCGTTCCGACACCTCCCAGCCCCGCCGATTGGCGTAGGCGACGAACACCCGCCACACGGCCGCCATCGCGGGGATGATGTGCTCGGTGGCATCGGGATAGGGGACCAGCGTCGGAGTCCCGTCCTGGAGCGTGAAATGCCGGTCGGCAGCCGTGGGACCGACGATCAACCGCGCACCGCGCCGGACCAGGCTCTCGTAGAGCGGCGGGAACTCGCACTCGTAGCAGTTGAGCAAGCCGACCGGGAATCCGTTCACCTCGACCACCGGCGGAATCTCTTCGCCAGCGGTGAAGTTCACGCGTTCGGCGGCGCCGTACAGGTGCGTCTTGCGGTAGTTGGCGATGAGCTCGCCGTCGGAGGCAATGGCCACCGAATCGTGCAAGGCGCCGCTTTCCGCCCGTTCCACGTAGGGCAGGACGACTGCCACTTCGTGCAGCTTGGACAGCTTCCGGGCGAGTTGGACGGACTGGCCGTCGTACGGTTCCGCCAGCAGTTCGCACTGTTCCGGCCCGAGCGCGTAGCCGGTGTTGAAGCACTCGGGGAACGCGCAGAGCTGGCTCTCGTAGCCGGCCGCCAGGGCCAGAACTTCCTCCATCCTGGCGAGGTTCTCCGCCTTCGCGGTCGGTGAACCCGCCGGGTTCTCGCCCTGGAAGAGCGAAACCCGGATTCCAGCACCGGGCCGTGGTGGTTCGCGGTCGACCAACCTGCTGATGATTCTGACGGGACGCATGGTTCTCCTCTCCGATCAATTCACAGTGGAGACGAACTCTTCAACAGCGGCCGTGAAATCCTCGACCGCCTCTAGCGTGAAATCGCTGCGGACGACGACGCGCATCGCTTCGACGCCGTCCAGTTCCGATGGAAGCGTGTAGACCGGCACCGCCCAGTCGCGGTCGGCCAGGTGCATCGCCAACCGCCGCAACTTGATCGGCGGTTCCGCGGTCAGTGCAACCACCGGCAGCTCGCTGCCGTCACCAAGCAGCCGGAACCGCCCGGTGTCGTGCAGGCGGGCGGCCAGCTGCCGCGCCAGCGACCTCGAACGCGCGTGCACGGCGCGGAAACCGGCGAATCCAAAGCGAACGAAGTTGTAGTACTGAAGGACCACGGGCGCTGCCGACCTGGAGAAGCTCAGCTCATAGTGGGTGTCGTCGCCGCCGAGATAGTTGATCCGAATCCCCAGTTCGGGGCGGCGCCGGCCCCGGTCGCACCACAGCAGCCAACCCAAGCCCGGCAGGACCATGCCCGACTTGTGGCCGGAGGCATTGATCGAAACCACCCGCGGGATGCGGAAGTCCCAGCAGAGCTCGGTGTCCAGGAACGGTGCGATAAATCCGCCGGATGCGGCGTCGACGTGCACGGGCACGTCGATTCCGCGCTGTTGGTCGAGCCTGTCCAGCTCGGCCGCGATCTCGGCGATCGGCTCGTAACGACCATCCAAAGTGGACCCCAGGATGCCGATCACGCCAATGGTGCCTTCGTCGCACAGGTCCGCGGCCGCAGTGCCGTCGAGGGCCAGCCGACCGGCCCTGGCCGGGGCGATCCGGGCCTCGACTCCCCAATGGCGGCAGAACTTCTTCCAGCAGGCGTGCGCGCCGGCACCCATGACGAGGTTCGGGCGGGACAGCTCGCCCCTGGTGCGTTCCTGCCAGCTCCGCAGCAACGAGACCCCGGCCAGCAGAGCGGCCTCACTGGACCCCGTGGTGGCGCTGCCGACCACTCGTCGCGAATCCCCGTGCCACAGCGCGCCGATGATTCGCACGCATTCGCGCAGCAGTTCGTCCATCGCCGGGTACTGCTCGCGGTCGACCAGGTTGTAGTTCAGGTAGGCGCGGTAGAGCTGCTGGGCCTCCGGTTCGATCGATGTGGTGAGGAAGGTCGCGAGGTTTCGCTCCGGACGGCGGCCGCCGCGCAACCTGCCCGCCACGGCATTCAGCGCTGCATCCGCGTCCATTCCGAAATCCGGGATCCCGCGCCGAAGTTGCGTCGAGGAACATAACGGTTCCTCGGCCGCGTTCGCCAGAGCCGACATGGTTGAACACTCCTGTTGCTGGTGGTGTGCGACAACATCGGCCACGCTACGAGCGATCAGGAGCAATGCGCCATGAACAATTCGGCCCAGCGCTTTCGTACTAGTGCCGGACCCACCCAACCGTGCTGGGCCGTCCGGGGTATCTCCTGCGGCATTCGAGCGATTTGATCGCCGTTTCAGTTATCTCCGCTGGTCGCGTGGCGAAATAGGAAGTGCTGATCGACGAACCGGGTACCGGGCGACCCCGGCCGAACCGCCCGAGTGGAGGCATTTGATGGCCCGTTCCCACGACCGGGCGCTAGACCGGGCGATAACCGCTCTGCTGCACGAGGCCGTTGAGCATTCACGCGCGATGCGCCAGGTCCTGCACCAGGTCGGTCAGCTTGCTGCGCTCCGGATCGAGCTGACCCGACCAGACGAGAACGATGGTTTTCCCAAAGTCGCTGCGAACGGCCACGTGCTGTCCCCGCTGACCAAGCGGGAACGGGAGGTGCTCGACCAACTCGTTCGCGGCCGCTCCAACAGGGAGATCGCACGATCGCTGGGCATATCGGAGCGCACGGTCAAGAACCACCTCCGCAACATCTTCACCAAGCTGGGCGTGGGCGATCGAACTTCAGCGGTCGTGAAAGCCCTAGGGGGCAACCGCTAGCCCACTCCGCGGTGGCATGAGATCCGCAGAGCAACCCGAGTACCAGGCCAGCCGTACGAGTTGGCCGGCAACCGATGCAGGACCAGAATCACCCTTTCGGCCGAGGTCGGGAATTATTGATTCGTAGGGCAAATGTGTGATGTCAGGCGGCGTAGCGGACTTCGGGTTTGCCGAAGTAGGAGCGAACTCGGCCAGGCGACTTGTGGAGCCGGTGGAGGAAGGAGCGGACCGCTTGTTTCGACTCGTCGCGGGTTTTCGGTGCTGTGCCGGTGGACATGGTCCGCTTGAGGTCGGCACCCCGGATCTCGTCCGGGTTGAGCTCCGGGCTGTATCCGGGCAGGAAGTGCATCTCGATCGCCGCAGCGTGATCGGTCCAGACACTTGCGGACGGTCTTACGGCGGTGGACAGGACGACCGTCGACGATCACCTGGACCGTACGGTCCAGGTGATCACGCTGAACCGTTTCCCTGGCCTTGCCCACCACCGGTGTCCGGCCGGCCGGTGCCCAGGTTCGGCAGGTTCGGCCCACTGCGGCATCAGAGCGGATCCCGGTCTGGCCCAGCCACGAGATCACCGCGCCCTCGCGGCAAGCGCGAGCAACGATGGCCGGATAGTCCTCCTCCCCCCATCGGCACACGGCCTCGGGGCCCCGCTCGTAGGCCTGCGGACCGGTCTCTGCGGCGACACACCCCAACAGCGCAGATAGTCGACGACGGTGCGCAAACTCAACACGACGCCGTGCCGCACCCGGATCAACTCGGCCACCGCCTTGCGGGTCCACACCACCCCAGCCGAACGTAGCGGAGCTGCACGACCAGCCCGAAAAGGGACTGGATCCGCGAGGACACCCGCATGCGCTGCCGGCACACCCTCACCACCCGCCTGTGGTCACCCGAGGACGGCGCAATTTCGCGAGAAATTGCGCCCACCCCGGGTGACGGGGCATCGTCGCGCTTCGTGATCGCCGCAGTGCGTTCGTGCAGGTGGTGGCAATTTCGCGAGAAATTGACCGTCACCCGGGTGAACGTCAATTTCTCGCGAAATTGGCACCACCCTTCGCCCCACCGAAGGAGAACCACCGATGTCCTGAATCCAGCTCAGCACGTTCGTCCTGTTCACCCTGCTCTTCGCCATACTCACCACCCAGCTACCCGCAACAGCCCTCGCGTTCTCGATCCGGCCAGCACGCCGTAGGCGGCGGCGAAGCCGCCTACACGGTCTGGCACCTCATAGCCGACACCGAAGCCGAAACCCGCAACGAAGACACCAGGCGGAAGAAGAACCCCCACAGACCACCGGGATCCCCCCAGAGCCGACCCAGGCCAGCTCGGCGCCCCAGGAGGAGCCCACCCGGCGGCACCACCTGTGTGCCTGAACGCTCGTGAGTGATCCTTCCGGTTCTTACCGGAAGGATCACTCACGAGACCTGACCTCCCCAGCCGGGCCGGTGCGGCGCCTCCCCCGGCCTCCGCCGCACCAGACCTTCCCCCGGTGACCGGGCGCGAATGCCCCCACGCGCCCGGTCACCGACCACCCTGCGCTTCAGGAAGAACGACATATTGATCGGGAACTTATAGGTGTGATCTTCGTTGTTCTGGCATGATCGCTGGTGTGCGGGACACGCGGAGGTTATCGCCTGAGGCGCAGGAGGATCTGCGGCGCAGGGTGGTCGCTGCTGTTCATGGTGGGATGACGCAGGTCGAGGCAGCCCGGGTGTTCGCGGTGGCCCCGCAGTCGGTGTCCAGATGGGTGCAGGCGTGGCGGAAACGCGGCTCGAAGGGTCTCACCGGGCGTCGCCGGGGTCGCAAACCCGGCGAGCAGAAAGCGTTGAGTGCCCGCCGGCAGCGCAAGCTGCGGTATGCGGTGGCCGAGCACACCCCGGCCACGTTCGGGCTGACCGGCCTGGTGTGGACCCGCAAGACAGTGGCCGAGCTGATCCGGGTGCGCCACGGCATCGTGTTGAACCTGCGCACCGTCGGCAACTACCTGCGTTCCTGGGGATTGTCGCCGCAGAAACCGATCCGCAAGGCCTACGAACAGGACCCCGAGTCCGTACGCCGATGGCTGGAGGAGGACTACCCGGCCATCGCCGCCCGCGCCCGCCGCGAGGGCGCACAGATCCTGTGGCTGGACCAGACCGGGATCCGCTCCGACGCCACCGTAGCCCGCACCTGGGCACCGGCGGGCCAGACACCGGTGGTGGGCAAAACGGGCAAACGGTTCAGCGTGAACGCCATGTGCGCGATCGGGAACAAAGGCGAGCTGTACTTCACCGTCTACACCGGCTCGTTCAACGGCAAGGTGTTCCTGCGGTTCCTGGACCGGCTGACCCGCCATCTGGACCGCAAGGTCCACCTGATCGTTGACGGACACCCCGTCCACCGCCGCAAGACCATCCAGCAATGGATCACCAAGCACGCTGAGGCGATCGAGATGCACTTCCTGCCGGGATACAGCCCCGAACTCAACCCCGACGAGATCCGGGGTGCCGACCTCAAACGCACCATGTCCACCAGCACAGCCCCCAAAACCCGCGACGAGTTGAAACAAGCGGTCCGCTCCTTCCTCCACCGCCTCCAGAAGCTGCCCGACCGAGTTCGCTCCTACTTCGGCAAACCCGAAGTCCGCTACGCCGCCTGACATCACACATTTGCCACCCGGATCAATACCTCGTCGTCCGGGTGCCGCACGTCGAGCCAAACGTCCACAGAGGACGCGATGACGTTGGTGCCACCCGGGACCGGCGCGATTCGTCCGACCGTCGCGCGGGCAGACGGCGTGGAACGTGCTGCGTCCTGGGCGGCCAGGACAATGCGCGCCGCCACGGTCATGGGGTCGCGCCGGTCGGACATCAGCGTCGTTCCCGCGTGGTTCCCCTGTCCTGTCACGGTGAACCGCCACCGGCCATGTCCGATGATCGACGAGCCGATCGCCACGGGCTGAGCGAGGTCGGCGAGACCTCGCCCCTGCTCGACGTGCAGTTCGACGAATGCCCCGATCCGGCCGATCGCCTCCCGGTCCGGTCCCAGCCGGTTCGGGTTTAGGCCGTTGCGACCGACGACGTCGGCCAGGGTGTTGCCCTCCTGGTCCGTGAGGTTGAGCGCCCGCGCCACGTCCACGACCCCGGTCATGATTCCCGAGCCGAGACAAGCCAATCCGAACCGGGATCCCTCCTCTTCCGGGAAGACGGCGATAGCCAAGGGGCGTTGTGGCTGGTGTCCTCGACCTCGAAGCAAATCCACCGCAACGAGCGCGGACGCGACGCCCAGGGGGCCGTCGAAGGCTCCGCCGCCCGGCACCGAGTCGAGATGGCTGCCCGTGACCACCGCGTCGGTTCGCTCCCCTGACGGGATGTCGAGCCAGGCCCACATGATGCCATTGCGGTCGGTCTCGACATCTAGCCCCCGGGCGGCAGCCTCCGAAGTGAACCACGTCCGGAGGTCGAGCTCGGCGTTCGAGAAGACGGGACGCGAATACCCACCTCGAACTGGGTCTGTACCGACATCGTGGATGTCGCGGAGCAACGACGTGACTGTGCTGGGCCGGTCAAGCATGGTGCGTCCCCTTCGTCGTGGGATCCGGGTTCGTTCGTGGCACGGGGCGAACGGCACCGCTCAGCCCAGCTTGACCGCAACGCGAAACTCCGGCGGCACGATGTGGGCGTCCGAAGCGTCTGCGGCACTCGCCAGGTCGGCGGCCAGGACACCGATCAGGGGTGCGAACTTCGCCCCGTGCCCGGAGCAGGGGGACACCACGGTGACCCCGTCGGCGCGGTCGAGGACGAAGTTCTCATCGGGGGTGTTCGTGAACAGGCACGTGGTCTCGGCATAGGGCTCCGCTGCCAGACCGGGGATGTTCTCCTGCACGTAGGAAGTGACTCGTCGGCGGTTGCCGGGATCGACGATCTGGTCCTGCTGCGAGGCTGACGCCAGCCGCTTGCCCCCGTTGAACTCCGCGACCTTCTGGCCGCGGAAACCTGCGTCCTCGCCGCCCGGCAGGCCATACACCTGGATTCGGTCGCTCTTGTAGACGAAGGTCGGCCATGGCGCGGCAGGCGTACTGCCCCCGGCGGCAGCCCGGTCCCGGTACGGGAAGTGGTAGGCCTGTTCCTGGCGGACCACCAACGACGGCATCCCGGACAGGAACCCTTGCGGGAGTGACAGTTCGGACAGCAGATCGGGCAACCATCCGCCGGCGCACACCACAACTCGTTCTGCGTCAACGACGTCACCGCCGGCTGAGACCAGCCGGTAGCCGGCCCCAGCCCGAGCAGCCGACGCCACGTGCCAGCCCGTCTCAAGGCGTGCTCCGTGCGCCGCTGCGAGGTCGACCATCGCCGCCACGGCGGCCTGGGCGTTGATCACGCCGGCCCCCGGATGCCACAGGACGGGGGTGTCGAAGCGGAACTCCGGCCACCGCTCGGTGGCCCGTTGGACGCTCAACAACTCGTGGTCGATGCCGAGGTCGCCGAGGACCTGCGCGAGGTGTCCGGGATGGCGTTGCGCGCCGAAGTCGAGGGCACCGATGGGCGTGATGAGCTCCCTGCCCGCGCTTCGTTCGACCTCGTCCCACAGCGGCTTCGCCGCCAGCATCAACCGGGAGTAGAAGTGCTCGGCGTAGGCGTAGCGGAGGATGCGCGCCGATCCGTGGGAGCTTCCACCGCGGTGGGCTGGAGTCGCCTGCTCGAGCAGGGTGACCTCGTGCCCCCGGGAGGCCAGCTGCCACGCGGCGGCGGAACCTGCCAGACCGGCACCGATGACGGCGTACTGGGACTGGAGTAGAGGCACGACGCGGCTCCGGAAGATCGTGGGATGGAGGTGGACGAGGCCCATCAGACCTCGCGACATTCAGATCTGTCCAATACCTGTTCGTCGCGAACTGATACCCGGACCTTTTACAATCGGCTGGTGGACGTACGCCGCCTCCGGTACTTCATGGTCGTCGCCGACGAGCTGCACTTCGGCCGCGCGGCTGAACGCCTGCACATCTCCCAGCCCCCGCTGAGCCACCAGATCCGCCAGCTGGAAGCCGAACTCGGTGTCGAGCTGTTCCACCGCACGACGAGGCGGGTGCGACTCACACCGGCAGGCGAAGAGCTGCGCAGACGACTCGGCGGACTTCTCGACGCCTTGGACGACGCCGTCACCGACCTGCACGAAGTGCGCGCGGGACACGCCGGGAAGCTGACCGTGGGGTTCGTCAGCTCTGCCAGCTACAGCGTCATGCCCTTGGCCGTGCGGCGCTTCCGCCAGGAGCTACCCGGCGTCGAGCTCGTGCTCACCCCGCTGACCAGTGGCGAGCAGTTCGACCAGTTGCACGACGGCACCCTGGACCTCGGGGTCGTCCGCGGCGGGGACGCGAGCATGGGCCTGCCCCTCCACGACCTCTACACCGAACAGCTGGTCGCCTGCCTGCCCTCGGACCACCGGTTGGCGTCGTACGCCGAGGTGACCCCGGAGGAGCTCGCCGGCGAACCCATGATCAGCTTCCCCCCGCGCGAGATGCCCGGGTTCGTCGCCCAGCTCCAGTTGATCTTCAGCGGCCCCGTGCCGTTCCCGAGGGTGACGCATCGGGTCGTCCACCAGGAGACCGCACTGGGTTTCGTGGCCGGAGGCCTGGGATTCACCGTTCTCCCGGAGTCGGTATCCCGATTCAAACCGGACGCGGTGCAGGTGGTTCCCATCTCCTCGCGACCCACCACCACGATGATGGTCGCAGCCCCGCCCGAGGGTTCCCCTGCACATGCTGCTGGGGCCGTCTTCCAGGAATACCTGCGCATCGCCGCCCACGAGGCGCTCAGCCGCCGTGCACCCGGAAGCCCGGAGCGGAGCGGGCAACATTCCGGCTAGAACCGGGCAGGGGTGCGCACCTACCTCGGATCGAAACCCTTGAACGGCAACACGTTCGCCGCATCCAGGTGCGGGCCGGGATGCCGCGCACACGGCATCCCGGCGAATGTCACCTGGTCGGTTCTGACGCACGACTCCCGGTGCTGGCCGGTGCTCGGCGGATGAACAGGAGGGGCAGGGCCAGGGCGAGTACCGCGATACCGCCCCAGATTCCGGCGATGGCCCAGCTCGCGCCCGCGAGCGCGAGCACCGGGGTGAACGTCACCGCCGTCACCTCGACCGGGAGGAGCGGCAGGTAGGCGATGGCGAAGTCCTCCAGGGTCCGGGAACGCAGCCGCGGGTCGATGATGCGCAGCAACGCGAGCCCGGTCGAGACCGAACCGGTCGCCCAGCCCCAGGTGAAGATCTGCTTCTCGAACCAAGCGTCGCCGAGCATTCGCGGCGCGACACCGAGGCCGAGCAGCAGGCACAACGCCAGTCCGACGACGAACAGGACCAGCAGCGGCAGCCAGTAGCCGGCGACGAAGCTCGGCACGATCGAGGCGATGCCGCAGACCACGAGCACATCGGTAGCGCTGCCCGAGATCGACTTGAGCGACTCGGGGTCGACGAACCGACGCGTCTTGGTGGCCGACAGCAGCCCGCGCAGAACCAGCCCGACCACGAACGCGATCGAGAACAGCGGGAACGACACCGACGGGAAGACCTCGCCGAGGAGCGTGTTGACCCCGTACGCCGCTGCGGAGATCACCAGGACGATCGAGGCCTGGAAGCTCAGCGACTCGATCGAACCGCCCGAGAAGGTGTGCGTGCCGATAGCCGGCCGCTCCTCATCCGTGCGGAGGACCCCGGTGCGGAGGTGCTCGGGCAACGCGCTCAGCCCTTTGAACTCCTTGGCGTACCCGCGTTTCGCTCCGATCTTGGCCTGGATGATGCCGCCGACGATGCCGACGAGCAATCCGACGGTCGCGGACGTGAAGGCCAGCGACTGCGCTTCCGTCCAGCCGCCGTCCCCGAAGACCGTGCCCATCGCCGCGGCCGAGCCGAACCCGCCGGCCCATCCGGCGAACAGCAGCAGGCCGAACCCGTCGTGCGTGCCGAACAGCGGGCCGAGCACCAGCAGACCGAGCACGACGCCGACGACGATCTGGGCCGCGTAGAACGCAACGCCGTAACTCGCGAACCCGGCCACCGAGCGACCGAGCCGCCGGAGGTCGACGTCGTCGGTCAAGGACAGGCAGGCGAACACGACCACGATGAGCACCGACGAGTACGCGCCGAGCTGCTTGGAGAAGCGCAGCAGGCCCAATCCCCCGGGCCCGAGCACGAGCCCGAGCACACCGGCGAGCACGCTGGCCGGAACCATCAAGGTCTGGAGCGGCCGGATGGTCGCCCGCAGCGTGGCTCCGACCACTAGGAGAAGGCCGATCAGGCCGGCGTCGACGAGCAGTGACCAAGCTGAGTAATCCACGGGACTCCTACGGTGTTGGTTGCGGGTGCCTTCCCGAGGCCTATCCGGCGTCGGGGGCGGTGGCATGATTCGCGCTGCTGCGAGCGGGGTCGTTCCCGCCGAAACCGAGCGCCTGCTGGGCGGACCGGAAGGCGCGCTCGACGACCGGCAGCAACCCGAGCGGATCCCCGCTGGCGACCCGCGCACGCAGCGGCGAGCGCGTGGTCGTGTCGGGAAGCGGCAGGAAGCGCACGCCGGGCCAGGACGTGAGCCCGAGGATCTCGGAGACGATCGCCACGCCGTGCCCGGCCGAGACCAGACCCAGCATCGCCTGCTCGCTCTGAACGTGGGCCACCGGTTCGGCGGAGAACCCGGCTTCGGCGCAGGCCGCGGCGATCGCGTCGAAGGCGACCGGGGCGCGGTCCCGGGCGAACAGCACGATCCGCTCCGTGGCGACGGAACGCAGGGATGCGGTGTCGGCCTCCGCCAGGGGGTGATCAAGCGGAACGGCCAGCAGGAGCCGTTCGTCGGCGAGCACGATGTGGTCCGGGGCGTCGTCCGCCCAGTCCCGGAGGATGGCCAGGTCGATGCGCCCGGCTGCGAGGGCGTGCCGCTGCTCGGAGCTGCCAAGGTCGACCACCACGGGATCCCACTCCGCCAGTTCCGGCAGCAGCGCCGGGAGCAGGGCGGGGAACGCGGAGGTCACCGCGGCGATCCGGACCGGGGTGCGGCCCGCGTCCCCGCGCACCAGCGTCTTGGTTTCCGCGGCCCTCCGGAGCAGGAAGATCGCCTCCGGGTAGAGGACGTCGGCGGCGGAGGTGGGCCACACGGAGCGACTGGTCCGCTCGAACAACCGCACCCCGAGTTCGTGCTCGAGGTTGGCGATCGCCTGGCTCACCGGAGGTTGCACGGTGTGCAGGCGTCGCGCCGCAGCGGTGAAGCTGCGTTCCTCGTACACGGCCACGAAGTGGCGCAGCAGCCGGAGCTCCACGTCAGCCCCCGAACCGGTCCGGCGCGAACACCGAGATGTCGTGCTGCTGCGGCAGTCCGAGGGCCAAGCGTGCCGCGATCTCGCCGAACGCGGGCGCGAGCTTGAAGCCGTGGCCGGACAGCCCCGCGACGACCGCCACACGGGGCCGGACTGCCCCGATCACGGCCCGCCGGTCCGGGGTGTAGGAGTCCATGTGGACGGAGTGCCGGCTCGGGTGTGCCGGCAGGTCCGGCACCAGAGTGTGGACCTCGCGGCCGACCCCGGAAAGGGCGCTCGGTTCCAGGAAGCGGGTCAGCTCGGCAGGATCGTCGATCGAGCCCCAGGCGTCGGCCCAGCCCGCCTTCACCAAAGCGCCGTCCACGCTCGGGACGCCGAACAGGTGGACGTCCCCGAGGTCACGGATGAAGCCGGGGAAGACCTCCGGTGCGTACTGCTTCGGATTCTCCGGGGCGAACCAGGTCAGCACCAGGGGGCGGATGTCGAGCAACTCCCGCAGTTCCGGCAGCAGCTGCGCCGCCCAGGCACCCGCGGTGATGACGACGTGCTTGGCGGTGCGGACACCCCGCGCGGTCGAGACCCGCACGCCACCGGGAACTGCCTCGATCCCGGTAACCGGGGCGTTGTCGATCAGCTCAGCCCCCGCTCTCCGCGCCCGGCGCAGCGCTTCCTGCACCGCGGACTCGGGCCGCAGCACACCACCGAGCCGGTCGAGAACGCCGATCTCATCGGTGATCGACCCGTGCTGCGGGAACCGGCTCTGCAGCTCGGCTGCGTCGAGCACCTCGTGCGGAATGCCGTGCTGCTGCACCGAAGCGAGCACGTTGCGCATCGGCGCGATCGTCGCAGCGCCGATCGACAGCACCCCCGAGGGATGGAACAGGGTCCGCTGCCCGCCTTGCTCCAGTTCCTGCCAGAGGTCGCGGGCCTGGAGCAGCATCGGGACGTACTCGGGGCTTTCGTGGTACCCGGTGCGGAACAGCCGCGACTCGCCCGCGTAGCCCCCGGCGTCGTGCCCGAGCGCGTGCCGCTCCACGCCGACGACCCGCGCACCGTGGATCTCGGCGAGGCGCCAACTGGTCATCGCCCCCACGCTGCCGAGCCCCACCACAATGACGTCTGCATCCATGGACGGGGATTCTCAACTCCCCCGGCGAATCGCTGCAATACCTCATCGATATGAAAAGGCAGTAAAGCTATAGCCGATCTTTTATAGATCGCCCTGTGGCCCCGCACACCCGGCGGCCGCGGGACGCGTTGGAATTCCACTAGTATTCGAGCCTGGAGTTAGTCGTGGCGAGCTGCGGACTCAGTGCCCGCCGGCGGGAAGGTGAACCCGTGCCCAAGCGCGATCGTTCCGTCATGGACCAGGCTCACAAGGAGCTCAAGCGCAAGATCGTCACGCTGCAGGCCCGCCCCGGCGAGCGCCTGGACGACATCAGCTTGGCCGAAGAACTCGGCCTGAGCCGGACCCCGGTGCGCGAGGCGTTGTTCCGCCTGAGCTCGGAAGGCCTGGTCAACGTCGGCCCCAAGGGTGGCTTCACGGTGCGTCCCCTCGACCTGGTGGACATCGCCGAGCTTTTCGAGGCCCACATCGTCGTGGCGCGGGCGACCGCGCGGCTGCTGGCGGCCCGCGCCACCGAGGGGAGCATCGAGGAACTCGCGAGGGCGAATACCGAGGTCAACGAGGCGATCAAGGCGGGCTCACCGGCGGCGATCTCGGCGGCGAACGCGCACCTGCACCGGCTGGAAGCGCTGCATGCGCGCAACGAGCACCTCCGCAGCTTGGCGTGGCCGATCCACGATCAGGGTCAGCGCCTCGCGTACCTGAGCTTCGGCGGGGACGCCGGGCTCGCCGCGGACCTCGTCTCGCACTTCAAGCGCACCTGCAAGGACCACGAGGAGATGCTCGCGGCGGTGCGCGATCACGACGCGGATGCGGCCGAGCAGATCGCTGCCAGGCACGTCCACCTGTTCCGGGACAGGGTCGTGGAGTTCCTCCAGACCCGCACGGTGGACGGCATCGAACTGGCGGGCGAGCTGCCTGCCACCCCGCTGGTGCCGCACGATTCCTGAACCCATCCGCGGCCCGCCCCCAGCCGAAGACCCCGCGTCGCCCCAGGTGACGCGGGGTCTTGTGTTCTGGGACACCCCAAGGTAGCTTTCGTATACGGTTCGAATTCCAAAATGAGCCGACCGGGTGGCACGAACCCGAAGCGGCCCTCGAGCCCGTCGCCATCGGCGCGCTCATGATTCCGGCCGGCCGGCGAAGTCCGCGATCTCCAGCGGGTGCGCACGTTCCACGCCGCCCGAAGATCGAGCTGACGCGAAAGGGTGCTCAGCGATGGAAGACCTCTACACCGTGCCGCGCGGTGTCCGACTCGACAGTGATCGTGTCCGATCCGCGCTCGCCGGTGTTGGCATCGACTCGTTCTCGTACGTGGCCAATGGCGCCCTGAACCACGTCTTCCTGCACCGCCGGTGCAGGTCGAAGCTGTCCGTTGTCGCGTCCAACACGACGAGGCGCCTGAGCGAGGTCGCCGGCGACACCATGCTGTGGCTCACGGTGCGCAGGGTCGCAGCCGATGCCGAGCTTTCCCCTTCGGTGAAAAGGAATCCTGCCGCGCCCGGCGAGAATTCGGGACTGCCGGATGACGTGGCCGAGGACCGCAGCGGCACCACCCGCGATCCGTCCACATCGGACCGTTCAGCACTTCCCCGGAGCGATCGGCGGGCCTCGTGGCCGCTCCGGTGCTCAGAAGAGGTAGGGAACCCCAGGGATCGGAGCTCGTCATGACCACAACGCAGGCCGACACCCCAAACAGATCGGATTCCGATGCCCGGCGTGCCGTAGCCGCTGCCGGCATCGGATGGGGTCTGGACGGCTTGACCTGGACCATGTATTCCTTCGCGCTGACCGTGCTCCTACCGGTGCTGGGCATCTCGACCGCCCTGGCGGGTTGGGTCACGGCGCTGAGCATCGTGGCGTCCGCGGTCGGTGGCGTGGTGTGCGGTGTGCTCGCCGACCGCTTAGGCCGCGTGCGAGTCCTGACCTGGGTGATCATCGGTTACAGCGTGTTCACCGCGTTGACCGCGACTGCGCAGGACTTTCCGCAGTTCCTGACCTGGCGGGTGCTGGAGGGCGTGGCTTTCGGCGGCGAGTGGGCAGTCGGCGCGGCCCTGGTCGCCGAGTACACCCAGGCCGCTCGCCGCGGCCGCGTCCTGGCGTTCGTGCAGAGCTGCTACGCCATCGGCTGGGCCGTCTCCACCGCGACGTACCTGCTGGTGTTCTCGTTCATGCCGCCCGAGTTCGCCTGGCGGGTGCTCTTCGCGATCGGCGTGCTGCCTGCTGCGGTGGCGTTCGTCATCCGCCGGACCACGCGCGACCGCGTCGATCTCGCCGCTATCACCCCCGTGCGGCACAACCGGTTCGCGGCGCTGTTCACCCGCGGTCAGCTCCGGACCACGCTGCTCGCGACCTTGCTGGGCATCTGCATCCAAGGCATCTACTACTCGGTGTTCGTCTTCCTGCCGCTGTTCCTGAAGTCCGAGCGCGGCCTTTCGGTCATCGGTACCGCGAGCTACACCTGGGTCGTGATCGTCGGCTCGTTCGCCGGTTACCTGGCTTCCGGGTTCGTCCACGACGCGATCGGACGCCGCCCCACCTTCGCGTTGTTCTTCCTCGGCTCGGTGGCGAGCATCGGTTTGTTCGTGTTCTCCCCCATCGCACATCCCGAGATCGGGTACGCCATCAGCTTCGTGCTCGGCTTCTTCGCCTCCGGGCAGGCCGGCGGTATGGGCGCGTACCTCGCGGAGCTGTTCCCGACCACGTCCCGCGCCTCCGGACAGGCCTTCGCCTACAACGTCGGGCGCGGTCTCGCAGCGTTCGGGCCGTTGTCCGTGGGCGCGTGGGGCACCGCGATCGGGTTGGGAACCGCGGTGTTCTGGGTCGGTGCCATCGCAGCCGTGCTCGGGTTCGTCGCCTTGGCTCTGCTGCCCGAGACCCGCAACCGAAACATCCTGGCCGACGCGGTCGGTCGGCGGAATTGATCGAGGAGTTCTGATGTCCCTTCCCACACCGGCGGAAGAGCGCGGTTACCGAGTGGCCATCGACACCGGTGGCACGTTCACCGACATCGCGGTGAACCGACCGGACGGCTCGGTCTTCGTGTGGAAAGTCCCGTCCACTCCGCACGCCCCGGACGAAGCGGTGATCGCCGGCCTCACCGAAGCACTGTCCGAAGTGGCCGGTCAACCAGGTGAAGTCGCGCGTTTCGTGCACGGCACAACGGTGGCCACCAACACCGTGATCACCGGTACCGGTGCACGCGTCGGCCTGGTGACCACTGACGGGTTCCGGGACCTGCTGGCGATCGGCTACCAGACGCGCCCTTCCCTGTACGACCAGACCGCGCGCCGCCCGCGTCCCCTGGCTCCCGCCGAACTGACCTGGGAAGTGCGCGAACGGCTCGCGGCGGATGGCTCGGAACTCGCGCCGGTGGACCGGCGCCACCTCGACGAGTTGATTGCCCGGATCCGCGCGGCCAAACCCGACGTCGTGGTCGTCTCGCTGCTCAACGCCTATGCCAACCCCGCACATGAGGACCAGGTCGTCGAGGCGCTCCGCGAGGCCGAGGCGGTGCCGTCGGTGTTCGCCGCCACCTCGATCACACCGGAAATGCGCGAGTACGAACGCACTTCGACAGCGGTGCTCAACGGCTACGTCCAGCCGAAGATCGCCGGCTACGTCGACCGCCTCGACAAGCAGCTGTCGCAGGTCGGTGTTCCGGCGCGGCTTTGGGTGATGCAGTCCAACGGCGGTCTGCTCGGTTCGCGCGTGGCGCAGGAGCAGAGCGTTCGCACCGTCCTTTCCGGACTCGCCGGCGGTGTGGTCGGCGCGGCGCGGTGGGCCCGGCAGCTCGAACTGCCCTCCGTGGTCAGCTTCGACATCGGCGGCACGAGCACCGACATCGCGCTGATCCGCGACGGCGTGCCGGACGAGATGACCGCAGGTGAGATCGAGGGATACCCGCTGCGCATGCCCATGGTGGATGTGCACACCATCGGGGCCGGGGGCGGTTCCATCGCATGGCGGGACTCGGGGGACGGGCTGCGGGTCGGGCCGCACAGCGCAGGTGCTCGGCCCGGGCCCGTGTGCTACGGCCACGGCGGGACCGACATCACCGTCACCGACGCCCACGCGCTCCTCGGCCGCCTCGGCGACAGCCTGCTCGACGGGCGCCTACCGCTGGACGTGGCAACTGCGCGGCGGCGGCTGGCGGACTTCGCGCGAGATGTGGGGCTCGGTGATACCGAGACCGCGGCCGGTGTCTTGCGCGTCATCAACGCGACCATGGGGCGCGGTATCCGCAAGGTCAGCGTCGAGCGCGGAGTGGATCTGCGCCAGTGCACGCTGATGGCCTTCGGCGGAGCCGGGCCGCTGCACGCCGCGGAGCTCATCCGTGAGCTGGGCATGCGTGCCGCGGTCGTTCCGCCGCACCCGGGAATCGCGTCAGCGGTCGGCATGCTGGACACGCCCGTGCGACACGACTTCGCCCTCAACGTGTCGGCGACGACTGCTTCCGCAATGCCGTCCGTGTCCGAAGCGTTGGACACCTTGGCCGCTCAGGCGCAGGACTTCCTGGCTGAAGACGAGGGTGTCAGCGCCACCGATGCCGTGTTCGAACGTGCCGTGGACGCTCGCTACCTCGGGCAGAGCTACGAACTCCGCACCGCGTGGACGGACGATTTCGCCGTACTGCGCCGAACATTCGACACGATCCACGAGGAGCGCTACGGGTTCTGCGACGCCGACGCGGCGCTGGAAATCGTGACCGCGCGTGTCACGGTCACCGCGGGATGGCAAGAACAACGCGTCGAGCCGAAACTCCCCACCGGTGATGCTCCCGACCCGGTGGGCAAGCGCCGCGCGTACTTCGACGGCCAGTGGCACGACACCCCCGTCTACCGCAGGGAGCAGTTGCCGGCACAAGTCAGCCTCGCCGGACCGCTCGTCCTGCAACAGCTCGACTCCACCACGGTTGTCTCCCCCGGGCAGGCGTGCTGGCACGACGAGCACGGATTCCTGCACATCCACCCGGAGGAAGCCCGATGACGCAGCACATCGCCCTGGACCCCGCCGACCTGGAGATCGCCCGCAACCGCCTGGAGTCCATCGCCGAGGAGGTCGGCACCGCGCTGATCCGCACGTCCTACTCCCCCAACATCAAGGACCGGCGCGACTGCTCCGCAGGCGTCTACCGCGCAGGCGGCGAACTGATCGCTCAAGCCGAGCACATCCCGCTGCACCTGGGCCTGATGCCCACCCTGATCCGCAACACCCTGGCCGAGATAGGCGTCGACTCCTTGGCCCCGGGTGATGTCGTCATCACCAACAACCCCTACCTGGGCGGATCGCACCTGCCGGACACGTGCCTGATCACCCCGGTCCACGTCGGCGGCGAGGTCATCGCGGTCGTCGCCAACATGGCCCACCACGTCGACGTCGGCGGGCTCGCGCCGGGATCCATGGCCACCCACGCCACCGAGATCTTCCAGGAAGGCATCCGGATTCCGCCGCTGCGCCTGATCAAGCGGGGCGAGATCCAGCAGGACGTCCTCGACCTGCTGCTGACCAACGTCCGCACCGCCGACAAGACCCGCGGCGATCTCATGGCCCAGGTCGCGGCCAACAGCCTCGGGGCCCGGCGCATCCAGGAGCTCGTCGAGGACTGGGGCGTGGCGCGGTTCCGCGCGGCAGGCGAGGCGCTGATCGACTACGCCGAGCGCCGCACCCGCGCGGCGTTGCGCGCGATGCCAGACGGGTGCGCACGGTTCGCGGACTACCTGGAGCACACCGGGGTCCGGGAGGAGGACGTGCCCGTCGTTGCCACGGTGAGCAAGCGGGGCGACGAACTCGTGGTCGACCTGACCGAGTGCGCGGACCAGGTAGCGGGAGCGGTGAACTGCTCTTACGCGATCGCGGAGGCTTGTGCGGCGTACGCGGTCAAAGCGCTGGCCGATCCGACGCTGCCTTCCAACGAAGGGCTCATGCGCCCGGTCTCGGTGCGCACTCGCCCGGGCAGCGTGGTCGCGGCGCAGTTCCCGGCCCCGGTGTCCAACGGCAACACGCAGACCGCCCAGCGCATCGTCGACGTCCTGTTCGGCGCGTTCGAGCAGTTCGTTCCGGACCGCGTCCCGGCTGCCTCCAGCGGCAGCATGAGCATCGTGACGATCGGCGGCCACGATCCCGAAACGCAACGTTACTTCTCGTACGTGGAAACCTACGGTGGCGGTCAAGGTGCGTTGCCGGGCATGGACGGCGCGGACGCCGTGCACACGCACATGACGAACACCAGAAACACGCCGTGCGAAGTCATCGAGCGCGAATACCCGCTGCGCGTCAAGCGCTACGCCATCGCGCACGGGACCGGCGGGGCCGGGAGGTTCAACGGCGGCAGCGGACTCGTGCGGGAGCTGGAAGTGACCGCTGGGCGGGTTTCAGCGGTGGTGGCCACCGCACGGGTCACCCGGCGCCCGTGGGGGCTGCACGGCGGCGAGCCCGGATCCCCGGCACAGGTCCACGTCGTCCGCAACGGCAGTTCGCAGCAGCTATCCGCGATGAACCGTCTCGACCTGCAACGGGGTGAGACGCTGAGCATCCAGACCGCGGGCGGCGGCGGTTACGGGCGCAACGACGATTGATGCCGTGCCCTCGGCTCCGGGACGGGACCGGAGCCGGGGCACAGCTCCATCCAGCTCGGCGACGCCGCGTATGCACGGCATCCTCCCGTCTCAATGGACTTGGCAAAGAGCACCGGAACACCGATGGGTCCAGCTTTGAGACGCCCAGCATTTCGCGCTTCAAACGTTTGCACGAGCAGCTCGGCGAGGGTTGGCGATTTCGCGCGAAATCGCCAACACCCACGAGGGACCAGCGGCGATTTCGCGCGAAATCGCCAGAACCAGCCACGCCCTCAGACCCGGGACGGGACCGGAGCCGAGGCACAGCTCCATCCAGCTCGGCGACGCCGCGTATGCACGGCATCCTCCCGTCTCAATGGACTTGGCAAAGAGCACCGGAACACCGATGGGTCCAGCTTTGAGACGCCCAGCATTTCGCGCTTCAAACGTTTGCACGAGCAGCTCGGCGAGGGTTGGCGATTTCGCGCGAAATCGCCAACACCCACGAGGGACCAGCGGCGATTTCGCGCGAAATCGCCAGAACCAGCCACGCCCTCAGCTCCCGGAGGTGCCCGGCGACAGCATCCTGCAGCGCGGGGATCAGCCGTTCGACCAGGAATGGTTGCAGCAGACCTTCGAACGCTACTGGGAGCGCGCCCAGCACGTGACGAGGTGGACGAACGCGATGCCGCCTATGCCGGAACGGCGTAGGCGACGATGTTGTCCTCGTATTGGCGGGTGCTGTCGTCGAAGAGGCCTCCACAGGTGATCAGCGCCAGGCGCGGATTGCCGGTGCGGTCGAACAGGTCCGCCGGCAGGGATGCCTTGGGGTAGCTGCGCACTGCCGCGATCCGGTACCGGGTCGTGCTGTGCGCGGAGGTGACCTCGAGCCGATCGCCCGGCTGGAGTTCAGCCACCCGAAACAGCGCACCCGGACCGGCGCTGTGGGTGTCGACGTGCCCAGCCAACACGACTGTGCCGGTCCGGGAACCCGGCGCGGCGCCGGCGCTCCACCAGCCGACCACGTCGGGAGATTCGGGCACGCTCAGCTGGCGGTCCGGCCCGGGAAGCACTGGCTGCACCGGCGCGTCGACACCCATCGCTGATAGCCGCATGCGCTGCGGCACCTCGCTCAGCGACACCGGCTCCAGCGCTTCCTGCGCTGGAGCCGGAAAAGGTCCCGCATGGGCAGGCGGAACGGTCCCGGTGTGCGGCAGGGCGGGACCGCTGACCAGAGCGTGGCCGAATCCCGCCGCCGCGGTCACCAGGCCGAGCGCCAGCACGACCACCGGCGCCCGGCGTCGCCATGAGCTCACCCGGTCCGCCGACGCCACCGCAGCAGCACCGCACCGGCAGCCACGACCATCGCCAAACCGCCCGCGACCAGGCCCAGATCGCCAGCGCTGGACTGCGCTCGCTCCGCCAGGCCGCCGGAACCCGTGTTGGCCCCCTTCGGCGGAATTCCGAGGGCCTTCGCGGCCTCCTGGGCATGGCTCAGGTGCTTAAGGACCGCCGGGAGGAAGTCCTTCGCGAAGCTCTGCACGTCAGCATTCCCACCGGAATCGATTTCGGAACGCGTCAGCGTGCTCGCCTCCTGGTGCCCGGAGATCTGCGCATGCAGGTAAATGGTGTCGAACATTGCGCCCGACGCGCTCTCCAGCTGTTTTCCGGTGCTCTGCTGTTGCGCATTCGGCGACGACGGCAGCGTCACACCCTTCTGCTCCGCCAGCCGTTCGAGCTTGCCCTGCGCGTCCTGGTGGTCGGTGAGCGTTTCCTGCGCCAGCGAGCGCACCTGCGGCGTGGTGGCTTTCTGCAGCGCCAGCTTGCCTATGGTGATCTCCGCCAGGTTCACCTGCGCGGCCTGCGTCATGAAGGATTTGTCCTGTTCAGGCACTGCGGCCGCGTGCGCCGCAACGCCGGGCACCGCCAACGCCGCCACCATGGCCACGCCACCGACCGCGGCGGCAGCGCATTTCCTCATCTTGGCCATCATCCCCCCAGTCAAGAACCATTACGCCGTGGGGATACCCACACGTTCGGCAGCGGAAGCGTCGGTGAATTACTACCGGACCTCCGGCCGGTGGTCGGAGATCCGCGGCATCACCAGAGGTATCCAGCCTCCACCGATTCTCGAAAGCCTTTTCCCAGTTCACCGCGCAGGGAACCAGTTGATCGATGCCGACGGCAGCGTCACCGACCTGTTCAACCCGAGACTGTGACATGCGGGACTCCGGCGGCATGACTGTCCATTGGCGACGGTCATGCCGCGGCCGGGCGTTCGGGTCGCCGGCCGACGTCGGCGGAGGCCGAAGGCACGGGCTGTCCTGCTGCCAGCAGGTGGCCTCAGATTCAGGGCAGCGCTGCGCCGCGCGCCGTGATCCAGAGCACGAACCGAATCTCGCCGCCGTCCGCCGGCTGACCGACACGTCGCGGCATGCGCCGTTGACGTTGCTGCTGCCGGGCGCGAAGATCCCTTGTGGATAGTCCGATGCAGGTGGACGACTCGCACCGAATGCCCCGGACGATCGCCGTGGAACTCAGGCGCCGGCGGCGTTGGCCCATCCCACAAGTGCCTGGAAGTACGCGTGTTCGAGGTGCCGGAGGGCCTCGTCACGAGTGAGGCCGGTCTCGACGAGGTCTAAGATCTCGCGCGGGTCGAACATGATGTTACACAGGAGCAAGGCGTGTTCGAAGTGCTCGTCCGGGATCTTCAGGTGCCGCATCACACTGCGGACCGGTCGTTCCCACGCCTCCCGCACGGTGGAGATGACCGGGTCGTTGCCGCGCAGCCTCGCCAGAAAACCGCTGCGGGAGCGCAGCTGCACCATCGCGGCCCCATAGCTCTCCAGCAGCCGGGCCCATTCGACGGCGACTTCTCCGAACAGCGCCGGACCGGTTTTCGGGCAGTCGTGGCTGTAGTCGCGCAGTTCGACGATCACTCGGTGCAGGTAGGCATTGAGCAGGTCGTCCAGCGCCGAGTAGTACCGGTAGGCGGTGGGCACCGACAGGCCGGCCCTGTCCGCGACCGCGGGCATGGAGACACCGCCGGGGTCGGCGCGCAGCAGCTCCCCCGCGGCTTTGAGCAGGCGTTCTCGGTTGCGGACCGCGTCCCGACGTGGCCGGCTGCGGGCCGGCGCGCGGCGCCCCGGTGTGGTGGTCAGCGATGCCTCCTATAGTCGCGCAAAGATCTTCTGCAGGCGGTTCAGTCCTTCGTCGAGCGTATCGAAGTCGGCGGCGAAGGAGAGCCGGATGTGGCCTTCCTCCGAGGGGCCGTATTCGCTGCCTGCGCGCACCGCGACACCACCAGCCAGCAGGCGCTGCACGACCTCCTCGGAGCGCAGCGCACAGCGGTACTTGGCGAAGGCGTAGAACGCGCCTTCGGGGTTGGCCGCTGCGGCTGAAGTCCGCGGCGTGCACCGTGAATCCGCGCCGGGCGAAGTGGAGGCTGTCGCGGCCGTGCCCGGCGCCCAGTTCGAGGACCGCAGTGGCGCGGCCGGCGGAGAAGACGCCAGCCGCGTGTTACACCGGGCCCACCCCCATAGTTCAGCTCGTTTCAACGGGCAGCTCGGCAAGTTGCCATTCGAGCATCCCGTCGATGAGCCGCCGGGCGCTGCGACCGTGGGCGGCCAGCAGACGGACAGCGTCGTGGGCGAGCACGCAGTAGCTACCGCGGCAGTAGGCGACGATCTCTTGATCGGCCGGGATCTCTCCGAGCTTGTCGGCCAGTTCTTCCACCGGAATCGACACCGCGCCCGGGATGTGCCCGGCTTCGTACTCCTCGCGCGGACGCACGTCGAGCACGACGACGTCACCGAGCCGGACCCGGCGGAGCAGTTCCTCGCGGCTGACATGTTCGGCATCGTCGGGACCGAGGTAGGCGGCGCGGGCCGCTTCCACGTCGGGCAGGTAGGCATTGGCGACGGTGCGCATCAGCGCGTACAGGGCGGCGACATCCGTGCCGGCGAGGCGGTAGTAGATCTTGGTGCCATCCCGGCGGGTGGTGACCAGGTTCGCCTGCTTGAGGGTCTGCAGGTGCGCCGAGGCGGTGGTCATCCCCAGCTGCGCCGCGCGTGCCAACGCCTCGACCGTGCGCTCGCCCTGGGCGAGCAGGTCGAGCAGCTCCAGCCTCTTGCCGCTGCCCAGCGCCTTGCCGACGCGGGCGAACTGGTCGAACAAGGCCGTCTTCGCGTCTCGATCACCCATCAATACTCCAATCCTCTTTGGAATAGTGTATAACCAGGTCAAGCGGGCGATGGAACACCCGCCCAGGGATGGGTTCCCGCGATGAGCACGGTGGACGTGGTTCCGCTCGTCGATGAAGTGCCCGGAAATTCCGCCTACCTGGTCAACCTCGGAGACGGCCGTTCGCTGGAGGTCTGAGCATGAGCACCACCGGCCTGCGGCTGGGCCTGCGCGCAAACCTCGCCCAGTTCAGCCTGCTCGTGGCGGTCAACGCCCTGGTTGGCGGGATGGTCGGCCAGGAGCAGACAGTGCTCCCGCTCCTGGCCGAGCAGGAATTCCACCTGGCCGGCTACACCTTCCTGTTGAGCTACGTGCTCGTCTTCGGACTGAGCAAGGCGGCCACCAACTACTTCGCCGGCACCTGGTCCGACCGCTTCGGCCGCAAACCCGTCCTGGTCGCGGGGTGGTTGATCGCCATCCCCGTTCCCCTGATGCTGATCTGGGGCCCGAACTGGGGCTGGATCGTGGCCGCCAACCTCCTGCTCGGCATCAACCAGGGCCTGACCTGGTCGACGACCGTGATCATGAAAGTCGATCTTGTCGGACCTCGGCAGCGAGGGCTGGCAATGGGATTCAACGAAGCCGCCGGATACGGCGCGGTCGCGATCACCTCGGCACTCGCAGGCTATCTCGCCGCGCAGTACGGGCTCCGCCCCGCCCCGTTCCTGCTCGGGGCGTTCTACGTCGTGCTCGGGCTCAGCCTCTCAACCCTCGTAGTGCGAGAAACCCGCGATCACGCCCGCCTGGAAGCCACCCAGCACACCAGCAGCAGAAACGCCAGCCTGACCAACCGGCAGGTCTTCGCCCGCACCACCTTTACCGACCCGGCCCTGTCCGCGGCCAGCCACGCCGGCCTGGTCAACAACCTCAACTTCGGTCTGTCCTGGGGCCTGTTCCCGCTGCTGTTCGCCGGCGCCGGCTTGGCCGTCGACCGCGTCGGACTCCTGGTAGCCCTCTACCCCGCGGTCTGGGGAATCGGACAACTCGCCACCGGCGCGCTGTCCGACCGATGGGGCCGCAAGTACCTCATCACCACCGGAATGCTCACCCAAGCAGCCGCGCTGGCACTCATCGCCGTGGCGCACAGCTTCTCCGCCTGGGCGCTCGCCACCGTCCTGTTGGGAGCCGGAACCGCGATGGTCTATCCGACACTGCTGGCGGCCATCGGCGACGTCGCCCACCCCAGCTGGCGCGCCCGCTCCGTCGGCGTCTACCGCCTCTGGCGCGACAGCGGCTACGCCGCCGGCGCCGTCCTCGGCGGCATCGTCGCCGACCTCTGGGACCTGCGCGCCGCAATCTGGGCCGCAGCAGCCCTCAGCTTCGCCACCGGTCTCAGCGTTGCCATCCGCATGTACGAAACCCATCCCCGAACCCGCCATGCCGCAACTTGACCGGACACTTCGGCAACCCCTCCAGCTGTCGACGCCACACCCGGGGAGATCGTGTTCGTCACCCGGGGGTGGCGCAATTTCTCGCGAAATTGCGCCACCCCCGGGTGAACGGGCGCCAGCAGCGGCTCCGAGGCCAAGATCATGCACATCGACGTCTTCCACTCCGAAGTCGTCTTCTGCGCTTCCACCGATCATGCACTCAGGCCTGAGGATGCCTCACCGAAAAGTTCCCCTTTCCGAACCGGGGCGTCGCACAGCCACCATCCCCGCGACTGCCAGGCCCAGGATGATCGACAGTGCTCCGACGACGACGTTGTTCCAGATCATCCCCACCGTCGGCAGACCGAAAGTGGTGACCCACGTCGCGATGATCAGCCAAATTCCGATAGGAGCCGCAGTCCAGCTGATGCCACCGCTGCGTTCCGGAGTTCCGGTGAGCCCCAGACCGATCGCCGTGACGATCAGTCCCAGGATGAGATTGTTCATGCTCAGCAATGGCTGAGAGCCAGCGAACCCGACGACCCAGGGCGAGACTGCGGTGTAGGCGCCGGTGAGCATGAGGGCAGATTCGCTGCCCGTAGTGGTAGGTGCGGCTAAGGCGGCTTCGTAGTCCCTGAGGCGCGAGGTCTCAGCCGTTGTGCGAGTGCCGCGTTGTTCCGGGGCAACCATGGCATCTCATCTCCTCGTTTGCCTCGCAGATCTCCTGCTCCCCTCGAGTTGCCATCGTATGCCCTGTGCAAACGTCGGCCGATGCCGTTGCACCTGCCGTACCTTTTGAGTCTTTTCTGCACCCTCGTGTTTCGCAGTTTCGCGGTGTTGATCGTGCGTGGGCGGTTGGGCGCCGTCAGCGTTGGCTGGGGCCCGCGTAGAGGATGAAGGTGTGATCGATGCCTTGCTCTGGGGTTGCGGTCATGGGTCCGAAGGAGGCAGGGAGTTCGGACTCTGTGTACCGGTCCTGGCTTGCGAGGTAGATCGCGATGGCCCAGCGGTCGGCTGATCCCTGGTAGCGCAGGCGCAAGATGGGTGTGGGTTCCCGATCGCCGGGCAGGACGGCACCGACGTAGCAGAACTGTCCCCGGTGACGTACCACGGGTTCGCCGAGGTGGGGCCAGCCGTAGATGACGTGGGCGGTGATCCGCTGGGTAACAGCGGTGCGGATCTGCTGGTTGGGTGTGTCTGGCACGCCCTCCATGATGGACTTCCCGCTGTCAGGCCGCGTCATGGGGGGCGGTGTCGCGTGAGTGGATGAGACAGCCGGGTTCGGTAGGTTCTGGCGATGATCTTGCCAGAGTCGTGGGCGGCGTTACTGGAGATGTTCCGCCCGGTGTTTCGCCGTCGCGGCACGTTCACGGTGTTCACCGTGCTGGCCACCGGGATGGTCGCGCAGACCGGGCGGCGCACCGTGGTGGGGATGCTGTCGGGGGCACGGATGGCCGGGACGATCTCGTTTCATGCTGCGTGCCGGTTCTTTTCCCACGCGGTGTGGGATGTCGACCGGTTGGGGCTGATCGCGGCGCGGTTGATCGTCGAGCGTCTGGTGGCCGAGGACGAGCCCATCACTGTGGTGATCGACGACACGCTGTTCAAACGATGGGGCCGCAAGGTCTTTCACACGTTCTGGACTCATGACGGTGCGGCGCAGGGCGGTATATGGGATCGCACGGGGGAATCGGTGGGTGGTGGCCGGGATCGTGGTCAGGCTGCCGTGGTGCACAGTGCCGGTGTGCCTGCCGGTGTTGTTCCGGCTGTGGGCGGGTAAAGGCACTGCCAGTCCGGTCGAGTTGCCCGGTGAGCTGCTGCGGCTGGTCGCGGCCGAGTTCGACGCCCGTCGCGTGCACGGAGTCGGCGACGCCGCCTATCACGGCAAGCCCCTGCTGGTGCCTAATACCACGTGGACGACCCGGCTGCCGACACCTTGACCGCAGCGAGATTTAACGCAGTTCGCCCCGGTCACGCCGACCCTGATCTATTGCGGGACTACGCTCTGGCCTGCGCCGCAGCGGCTGCATAGATGCGAAACTTGAGGCACCATTTACACCTGCAAAAAGCAGGAGCCCCAACAAGTTCGTTGCACACCACAGGAAACAAAACCGCGACAATGATTGCTCGCTGCCATAAACCAGATCGAGGAACCAGTTCGCTGACGGCATGCCTGGCGTGGAGTATTCGGACGAGTGGTTCTTGCTTTCGGGCAGCAACCTCCCTGCCTACCTGAACAGAACTGACCCGGCCCACACGGGCCGGGTCAGTCCCACCGTTACCACCAAGGATGCCGAAACCCGATAAGGGAACTGGCTTCCCCCGACTACCCGCACAACGAGCACCGAAACCTCAGTCAGCGCAAGCTGATCGATGCTTGGCCGCATCAGGGGTGCTGTTCACGCAGGTCCGTACCTTACCGGCTCGTCGGCCTCCGCTAGTTCCATCTCCGCTGTCGCTTGGATGAGTTCGATCAGCTCCGGGTCGAGACCTGGGCTGAATTCCTCCGGCCGCTCCGGCGCGATGCCGAAAGGCACGCCTTCTGGCGCTTGCGCCATGCGCAACACTTCGCCGTCGTGCGACGACGGCGAAGTGCCCTGGAAAACCTTGGCCGCCTCGGACTGGTGGTCGAGGTTGAAGGTGTATTGCCTGTTGTGCAGACCTCTCTCGAGCAGAGTGGCGACCTCTGGGTACCGCTCGGCGTTCGTCTTGGGAATCGGCAAGGTCTTGCCCCAGTTCACACCGAGGGTTTCCAGCGCCTTGGCATAGGCGTTCTCGTGCGCTTGGTCGCGAACGATGAGGTACGACACCGTCGATCGCAGCGTCTTGTTCGAACTCATCTCGTAGATGCGGCACTTCTGGAGCCTGCCGGTCGACTCGAGCATCAGGTTGTAGAGCAGATCAAGCACGAGGTTACCGCTGTTGTAGACATACGAGCCCGACCAGGGATTGCCCACGGCGTCGACGGGCAGCGCACCTTGCGCGCCGACGAGCATGTGGTGGATATTGCCCTGTGCAAGGGCGTTCGACAACGGCGTCGCTCCCTTGGCACCTGGCTGATCGAGCGGCTCGTCCTTGGACCCCCGGTATCGCGGCGAACCATCCGTCAGCCGCGCGATCGTCGTGGCGATCAGCTCGACGTGGCTGATCTCCTCCGTCCCGATGCCGTAGAGCAGGTCTCGATAAGGTTTGCCCTCGGGACCTCGGAAGTTGAAGCTCTGGAACAGGTACTGCATCATCGTCCGCATCTCACCGAACTGGCCGCCCAAGCCTTCCTGCAAGGCGTTGGCAGCGCCGGGGTCCGGCTCGTCAGGAACGATCTCGTTGATCATCCGCTGTACGTGGAAGAACATGGCACCTCCCACCCCGGCACCGCTCTCCGCTTGGCGCGACGGGGGTAGCTGAGATCAAGCTCTGGATGGATGTGAGACGATTTCCGTCTGTGCTCGCTCGGTCCGATGCAGCGGCGCCAGAACTACGTTCCTTGGAGAGCCCGCCAAGAGCCAGCACCGTCCACGGTAGAAGCACCCGAGCCGCTTCGCCAACGCTGCCAAGGCAATTACAACCGGCTCGCCGCCGTTTCGGTTCACAGGTGGGCGGTCCGTTCGTGAGCAGACGGAACTGGTGGCAGTTGCTCATGCAAGCCCTGCGCGTGTCGCCCCGAGCAGGGTTCCGCCGAGCACCAACACGGTGATCACGGCGGGCACCCGAACCGTGCGGCCGATGATCCGAGGCACCAGCAGATAATCCTCGACAAACCGTTAGACCACGAAGAACCCTGCGTTCACCCCCCGCATTTGCCGACATTCCGGCGTGACCCCCCACCACACGTCGACCCGCCCCGCGAAAACCCCCGCGACGCAACGGATATCACCATCCAGCGGCCCGCCATCCTCACTGTCAGCACCTGATCGGACACCCCTCGCGATTGCTCCATTTGGCGTAACGAAATGTTCGTCCTGATGGGGGAGCATCGCCGGATACTTCGCAAACCCCAGCTCCCGGCTCCTTCCGTTCCCCCGGCGCGGAGCTCGGGAACGGAAGGAGAGAACATGCCCCGAGGTTCTCTGATCCGAAGCATTCTCGCGTTCTCCGCGACGATGCTGGCCAGCCTGGCGCTCGCAGCACCAACCGCCAGTGCCGTGGCTACGCCGCTCATCATCGGAGGTACCCAAGCGACGCAGACCTACAGCTTCATGGCGTCCATGCAGTCCACCGACGGCCAACACCACTGCGGTGCCTCGCTGGTCGACAAGCAGTGGCTGGTCACCGCCGCGCACTGCGTGGAAGGGCAACAGCCAAGCAAAGTCCAGTACCGGATCGGGACAACCGACCGTACCAGCGGCGGTGAGCTCGTCACGCCGGACAAGTTCGTGGCCCACCCCAAGTCAACGCAGAAGCAGGCCGGCAACGAAATCGCCACCGGCTACGACATCGCCATGGTCCACCTGTCGCAGCCGGTGGAGGCCCAGCCGATCAAGATCTCTGCCACGTCACCGCAGCCTGGCACCGCAGTGCAACTGCTCGGTTGGGGCCAGACGTGCGGGACGCCCAAGTGCGGCGAGCCGCCCGTGACCTTGAAGGAGCTGGCAACCAAGACGATCGCCGCGTCGAACTGCACCAGCTCGCAAGATCCCTTCGATTCGGCACGTGAGCTGTGCATCGACAACCAGAAGGGCAAGGTCAGCGCCTGCTACGGCGACTCCGGTGGCCCGGCGGTGGTGCAGGAGGACGGCGGTTTCGCACTTGTCGGCGCGACCAGCCGCGGCCAAGCCGAGAACTGCGCGGAGAAACCCGGCATCTACAGCAACCTCGTGGCGCACACCGACTGGATCAACGAGACCATTAAATCCGGCGGCTCGTCCAAGTCTCCCGGCAAGTCCCCCGGCAAGTCCCCCGGCCGTCTCCCCGACATGCCGTCGTTCCCGTCGGTGGCGCCGCGCAACCGGTAACCCGCCACCTACCGCGGACACCCGCAGCGATCAGCGGGGGTCGTGAAACCGTCCGCGGACGGTTTCACGACCCCCGCACTCGTGCCTGAACCCGCCGTCGCAGTACCGGCCTGCGTCGTCATTCCGCTCTGCTCCGCTTGTCCTGGTACATCGCTTGATCAGCGTGCGCCAGTGCGTCGCTCGGATGTTGACCGGGGGCAAAGAACCCGACTCGCAGGAGCTTCGGGCCAGCTGGCCTGGCCGGAGAGCCTGTCCGCCGCGCGCAACGGCGCTCCCCGGCGAGGACAAACTCGCATCGGCTCACCAGGCACCACACCCCGATGAGCGCCAAGAAGACGACCACGGTCAGCGCGGTCTGCGCCGGCGGGAAGACGCGGAATGCGGCGCTGTAGACGCTGAGGTTGTCCGCCCCGTTGGCCACGACGATCGAAACGACCGACAGCACACCGATGGTCGGCAGATCCCGCTCCTGCTCGCCTGCCCCGGACGGCCCGTAGATTCCGAGCGCCAGCGGCAGCAGACCGAGCAACCCGATCCAGGACTCCGGCACGACCATCAACCCGATGGCCGCCAGCAGGCTCACCGCGATCAGGCACGTGGACCCCAGGTACTGACCGGCCGCGATCTGCCACGGGCGCGGGCTGCCCACCTGCGCGGAGCGCAAGAACAACGCGGTCAGCACGACCAAGCCGTCGATATTCGTAGCCGTCCACATCACCACTGCGACCAAGACCGCCGCACCCAAAACCACCACACGAGAAATGCTGGCCTGGCCGCATCCCGACGGCACCGCGACAATTCGCACGAACGAGTGACTGCGGCGGCGGATCTTCCGGAACGACGCTCAGCCGCGCCCCGGTCGGTGACCTCCGTTGGCGCGCTCCCGAAACCGTCCGCGCCTTCGCCAGGCATCCGGGGGCCACGAAGCGGCCGACCGCTGTCCGCGGCTCCGCCAAGGATCCGCGGCGTCGCTCACTCGGGTGGTAAAACCGAGTTGACATCGCTGCAACGTCCCGGCCCGCCAACCATGGTGTCGCTGCCACCGAGCTCGGTTCGCCTGCTACACGCGAAGATCACGGCATGGCGCGGCCGTCCATACGTGCTCGGTTTCGCAGTGCACGAGTACCGCGCTCCAGATGGGGGATGGAGACGCCATGGATGATGTTGTTCCGGCCCGGCCGGCTTTCGCCGAGCGGTGGCGTGGATTCGATCGAGCACAGGTCGCCGAACATCTCGACCTGCTCGAATCCGAGCTCCGCCAGCTCCGCGAGGAGCTTCGCTCCACAGACGAGGAGGAGCAGCAGCACGACTCGGAGGTCGTCGAATTCGCGGAGAAACGTGCCGCCGCGATCATCGGCCAAGCGCGCGAGGAGGCCGCGAGGCTCTTGGCGGAGGCGGAGCGAACGGCCGAGCAGATCAGAGCGCAGGCTTGCGATTTTGCTCGCTGGTTGGCGGAGCGCCGGGCCGACCTCGATCGGGAAACCGCGTGCCGGAAGAGGGCGGAGCGCGAGCGCGAGCACCGTCTTCGGCGGAATGTTCAGAAGGAGTACAAAAGAATCACGGCGCTGGCGCAGGAGGATGCCGAGCGGCTGCTCGACCGGACGCGTCGACGCTGCGAACAGCAAGACGCCGCGAGCGAAGTGCACTACCGGCGCATTTGCGCGAAGGCGGAAGAACGGAAACAGGAGACCGGCGCGGCCATCGATGCGTTGCTCCAGGAAGTCGTCAAACATTCGACTGCATTGCGGGAGCTGAGCCTGCCGAACGACGGGACTGGCGACGGCCACACCGCTCACCAGCCCGCGACCAACAGCCAGAACATCTAAAGTTGAAGGAAATCGATGTCCTTGTGATTCGTCCGCTCGTCGCTGCTCCGGCGCAGCGCCGCGGCCGCCGCGAATTTCGTGGTGATCGACTGCTCCGCTGTGCGCGCCGGCGGACGGTCGCATCACTTCTCGGACGGCTGGACCGCCGGACAGCGCGGTGGTGGAACGCGGAAAACAGTCCTAAGAGGACAGCCAACACAGGTGTTCCGAACGTCCGGACCGACGCCCCGTACTGGCCATCGAGTCCGGCCACTCGATCCTCATCGACTAGGGCTTGCGGCCGATGGCGCCGTACATGGCGATGTCGGCTTCCGGGGCGTTCAGGGCGATGCCGTCGTCCGGGCGCCACTTGTGCATCTGGACGATCCCGGGCTCGACCAGTTCGAGGCCGTCGAAGAACCGGGCGGCCTGGGCCTGGGAGCGCCAGCGCAGGGTCTCGCCGTGCTCGTGGTAGGTCCGGCGGACCTGCGCCAGCATCTCCGGGGCGAAGTCGTCGGTGGCGATCGTGGCGGCCAGGTAGCTGCCGGAGGGCAGCACGTCGACGATCCACCGCACGACGTCCAGCGCCTCGTCGTCGTCTTCGATGAAGTGCACGACCGCGATGAGCATCAGCCCGATCGGGCGGTTCAGGTCCAAGGTCTCGCGGAACTCTGGTGATGCCAGGATCGTGTCCGGGTCGCGCAGGTCGGCGTTCACGTAAGCGGTGCGGCCATGCTTGGTGCTGAACATCAGCGCGCGGGCGTGCACGAGCACGATGGGGTCGTTGTCGGTGTAGACGACGCGGGCCTCGGGCCGCACCTCCTGCACGACCTCGTGCAGGTTAGGCGAGGTGGGGATGCCAGTACCGATGTCAAGGAACTGATCGATGCCGCACTCGGTGGCGAGGTAGCGGCCAGCGCGGTGCATGAACTCGCGGTTGGCGCGCATGTGCACTGGAAGCGCGGGCCAGATTTGCTTGGTGGCCTCCGCGGCAGCCCGGTCGACGGCGTAGTTGTCCTTGCCGCCGAGGATGTAGTCGTAGATCCGCGCGCCGTGCGCCCGGTCTGTCCGCTGACTCAACGCGTTCAGATCAGAGACGTGCGCCGATGCATCTTCCACGAGGCGACCTTACGGCTCATCCCCGATACTTTGTCCGGAGCCGCCGCCGGCATGAAGCCCGTGAATGCCCTGCTTTCAGCCTTGTTGAAGGCTTTCCGGGGGCGGAATGCATACCCGCAGAACGTGAACGACACCGTCGAATAGTCCCGGAGCCGCTTGTCGTCCTTGCAGTACACTATCCGTGTCTTGTCGGGGTGCAGATTCAATCCAATGTCGGCGAACCGACGCCCGATCGCTTCTATCACCTGACGAGCCTGACGCTCGGTCACACAATGGACCACCGGGTGAGTAGCCGGGCGGGATCACACCGCCCGGCTCTCGCAGAACCGGACTTGAACCTCTCGATTCATCCGGCTCCCATTGCCCAGCCGTCAGGACGTAACCCGAACCGCCAGTGCGCAAACAGACGGGGTGACCGCTTGGCCACCTCGGCGAGCCAGCGCATGGCCCGGCGTTCTCGGCGTTTTAACCGTTTGTATTTCCGGCAGGCCCACCGGACCAAGTGTCTGTTGAGTCTACGGAGGAGGGGATACAACATGGACTTGTAGAAGCGCCCATAATAATTGATCCATCCCTGCACTACGCTGTTGAACATCTGTGCAAGGTCGTCGAGAGACTTGTCACTGCGTTTGGCCCAGTGCCAGGAACGAATTTCCCGTCCCATGGCCTTGACCGCCTCCTTGCTGACCGCGGGCAGGAAGATCACAAAATGCTTCCCGTGTTTGTTCTTGGCCAGCCGGGGACGAAATGTGTACCCGAGGAATGTGAACGACGTGACCTCATAATCGTCACGCCGGTCAGCGTCCTTGCAGTACACCAGGCGCGTCTTGTCCGGGTGCAATTCCAGACCGACCTGCGCCAACCGGGCCGCGATGGCGTCTCGCACCCAGCGGGCTTGCCGCTGGCTTCCGCAGTGCACGACCGCATCATCACAGTAGCGCTCGAACGGAATGTTCGGAAACTCCCGAGTCATCCACGCATCGAACGCATAGTGCATGAAGAGGTTCGCCAGCAATGGGGAAATCGCCGAACCCTGGGGAGTTCCACGATTCCGCTCGACCAGCGTGCCATCCGGTTGTTGCAGCGGGGCTTGCAGCCACCGCTTAATATACAACAGAATCCACTTCTGGTCGGTGTGATGCTCCACGGCTTTGAGGATGAGGTCCCACGGAACGCTGTCGAAGAAGGCTTTGATGTCCAGGTCGATAACCCAGTCCGCCTTCCAGCAACGTCTGCGACACGCTCCGACCGCGTCCAACGCGGACTTCCCCGGTCGATAACCGTAGGAATCCGGATGGAAGACCGGTTCGACCTTCGGTTCCAGATACATTCTGGCGACCGTTTGAGCGACTCGATCCGCGATCGTCGGCACGCCGAGCAACCGCACTCCCTTTCCGCCAGCCTTGGGGATTTCCACGGCCTTGACCGGAGGAGGAAAATAACTCCCGGACGACATGCGGTTCCAAATACGAAACAGGTGCTTATCGCGGTCCTGTTCGAACTCGGCGATCGACACATCATCCACCCCAGCCGCGCCCTTGTTGGCCTTGACCCTCTGATACGCCTCCCACACAACCCACTTGGAGATATCAAACGGCTTGTCCTGAGACCTCGGTTCGCTCACCCGACTCCTCCCAGCACGGCTGGTTGATCGCCGAACGAACCAGAGCAACCCGTCCCCTTCGCTCCGCCCGCATTACCAGGCTTCATCACTACTACAGGACGGTCCGCCCGCCTGCCCCGCGTCGGTACTCTGCCCCTCGCAGTTTCCGCTGCTTGGGGTTCTCCCTCTCGCCGACCGGTCCAACACCCGGTCGGCCCTATCGGGGCGAGGCGTTCCCACGTTTCGCACTGGAGCCTGAACCGAGCTCGCGCCACCTTTATGCCGGACACCGCCAGGGCAGTAAACAGGTCTCCCCCTGACTTATCCCGGGGCAACAACGGGACCCCGGTTTCGATGTCGTCGCTTCGCTTACGACACTTCCTCAGTGGTTCACTCACGTTCGCCTTCTCGGTTCCCATCTGACGCCATCAAGGACGCCTTTTCCGCAACGCTCACCACCCCGGCTCATTCACCGACGCAGCTTGCGGTGATTTGGGATCTCCGCCTGCACAGCGACCCCGGAGGGCCATACCTCCATCACCAGTGCAACACCGCATCCAAAGAATTCGTCTTCTACACCAAATCCTCCTTCAGCGTTCGTGGCGCACCATCGTCCGCGAAACGTTCGAACTGGACTCCTGGGAATTCCCGGGAGATCCACAGATCAAACCCGTAATGCAGAAACAGATTGGCGAGCAACGGTGATATTGGACCACCTTGTGGCGTTCCCTGGGTTCTTTCGGTGACGGTGCCGTCTGGCATCTGCATCGAGGCTTTTAGCCATCGCTCCACGTGGAGCAGAATCCATTTCTGATCCGTGTGGCGTGCGACCGCCTTCAACGTCAGATCCCACGACACCGAATCGAAGAAGGCTTTCACGTCCAGATCGACGACCCAGTCCTTCTTGAAACACCGCTGCCGACACGCCCGCACCGCGTCCAGGGGCGACCGGCCAGGGCGGTAGCCGTAGGAGTCGTCGTGGAACACCCTCTCCACGGCAGGCTCCAACGCCATGACCGCCACCGTCTGCGCCACCCGATCGACCACGTTCGGGATGCCCAGAACCCTCGTCCCTCCTTTCTTCGGTATCTCCACCGCGCGCACCGGGCCGGGAAAATACGATCCCGACGACATGCGATTCCACAGCTTGTAGAGGTTATCCTTCAGCCTCTCCTCAAACTGCTCGATCGTCACCCCATCGACCCCGGCCGCTCCTCCATTCTCCTTCACCTTCAACCACGCATCCCACACCAGCCGCTTGGGAATGTCATACGACTTGCCCTGCAACTTCGGCTCACTCATGCGACTCCTCCCTTCCGGTTGATCACACTCATTCACCAGGACGACCCCACCCCTTGGCTCCACCCCCACTGCGATACGCAGGGACTTCACAGCTACTACGGGCGAGTCCGCCAGCGCACCCCGCAACGGTACTCAGCTCCTCACGGATTCCGCCGCTTGGAGTTCTCCCTCTCGCCGCCGATCGGATCGACGGCAATGTCGGGGCACGCCTTCACATGTTCCATACGAGAGCCCGGGCCGGGCTCATGCTGCCTGTACGCCGGACACCGCCTGGGCAGTAAGCGGGTAACTCCCAGACTCATCCCGGGATAAGCGGTAGACCCCGGTTTTGATGCCACCTAATATGTTTTCGACGCTTCTGACGACAGAGGGCCTTTCGACCCATCGCTCATCTTCCCGGCCCATACCTGACGCGATCCCGTCGCGCCTTTTCCCACACCGTTCAAGACCACGGTCTTCAGCCAAGGCCCCGGTGGGCGGTTTGAAGCCTCCTCCCACAAGGCGGCTCCGGAGGTCCAGAAACTCCTCCATCTCCTCGTACAGCACCGTGGAACCCAAGCTTGCCACAGCCCGACCTCCACGTTCATGTTCACAAGCCGCTTGACAAACAAAATCATGGGGTGTCTGACCTCATCGGGGCCACGGGCCGGGCTCAACGAGATCAACCTGCCTGCCGTGCAGGCCGGATCCAGCATCATGCCCGGGAAGGTCAACCCCGTCATCCCCGAGGTCGTAAACCAGGTCGCCTTCGAGGTCATCGGCAACGACGTCACCGTCACCCTCGCCGCCGAAGCCGGTCAACTCCAGCTCAACGCCTTCGAGCCCATCATCGTTCACAGCTTGCTGAAGTCCCTGACCCACCTCACCGCGGCGTGCGACGCGCTCGACACCCGATGCGTCTCCGGGATCACCGCCAACCAGAGCCACCTCGACGCGACCGTGCGCAACTCGATCGGACTGGTCACGGCGCTGAGCCCCCTACCTCGGCTACGCCAACGCCACCACCATCGCCCAGCAGGCGCTCACCACCGACCGCACCATCACCGAACTGGTCACCGACACCGGCCTGCTCTCCCCCACCCAGCTCGAAACCCTCCTCCAGCCCGAACAGCTCACCCGGCCACGCCGCCTGGAGAACTCGATGGCGGAGGAAGCGAACGGCTGAACACGGTCACGACGTGGGGCCGACGGGAGCCGCGCTGGTTCAGCGGAAAACGTTGGGAGTCTCGGTTCCACGTTGCGCGTTGGATGACTTTCGACCGTCCAGCGCATCGACCTTCGCCGCCGGAATGAAACTCCGCAGCAGGCCGTCACCCGGGGTGGGCGCAATTTCTCGCGAAATTGCGCCCACCCCGGGTGACGGCGCATCGTCGCGATCCCGGCAGCGCTCAGCAGCCTCCGGTGGCCGCAGGTCCGGGCCGCACCGACATCAGCCGCCGTCAGGAACCGGGGGCGCGAAAGTCGACAGCCTTCCGCACAGCCTCGTCGATGTCCTCGGGGCGGAGGAGCGGCACCGCCCTGGACGTCACGGCGCCGGTGGCCTGCACCGCCATAGCCGTGGCGGCCATGGAGACGTCGTCGGGCACGTCGACAACGATGTAGAAATCGTCGTCGCCGAACGCGAAGTACATCGACTCGAGCGTTCCGCCGCACGACCCGAGGACCATTTCAACGGCCTCCCGCCGCCCGGTTCCGCCCTCGGCGAGCACCCCCTTCGTCCCCTCGGCGGTGTAGCTGCCCTGCACCAAGTACTTCGGCATGTCGCTCCCCCAATTCACCCGTGCGGCCACCCGTGGCCGCGGTTCTGTTCCCGCACTCGGGCACGAGAGCAGGCTGGGCCATTCGAGGTAGCCGCCCGGACTCATGATGTCGGCTGTGGGTGGCGGTACCACGTTTTCTCCGCCTGCCGCCGTTAGCGGCTGCAGCCTCGGCCGCCGTTGACAACGCCAGCAGGCCACGACCGCCACGCGGCTCGAAGAACGATCAGTTCATTCATCCGATGATCGTCCAGGTCGGAAAAATTTCGGAAATCTTGAATAGTCAAATGTAAGTCTGGCGATCACGCATCGTCAGGCACAATTGCGGGGGCTTAAATTTTAAGCAGGCCAGACGGGACCACCCATACGGCCCAAACCCACCCGAAAGGCCCATTGCGGCATGCGAATCAACCGGCTACTTTCAGTGGGCCGCAACCAGTTTCTTTGTCGCCAACCTGCGATTTTGATAACTGAACTGCGGACTATTGCAACTCGCCCTTCCCTTGGAGGATTCATTGCTGCCCATGCGAAACTACCTCGCTGCTGCCACCGCGGCCGTTCTGTTCGGCGGTGTCGGCATCTTGTTGACGGCACCGGCTTCCGCGTCGCCTAGCGCGATTAGCCATTTTGACGACGGCAGTTTCGAAACGCCAACGGTGGCAGCAAACACGTTCCAGAACTTCGCGATGGGGCAGTCTATCGGACCGTGGCGGGTGGCGAGCGGGAATGTCGACCTGATCGGCGCAGGGTTCTGGCAGGCTGCCGACGGTGACCAGTCCGTCGACCTCAACGGCGGTAATGCGGGGGCTGTTTCCCAGACTTTCAAGACGGTCCCGGGTACAGGGTACACAGTGACGTACTCCCTTGCCGGCAATCCCGGCGAATCGACGAAACTGAAAACGGGCAAGGTCCTCATCGACGGGCAGAATTTCCAAGACTTCTCCTTTGACACGACCAGGAAAACAATGACCAACATGGGCTATGTGAGACGGCAGGTGACCTTCGTGGCCACCAGTACATCCACGACGTTGACGTTCGCCAGCACGACCCCCAACAGTGCGTGGGGACCGGTGATCGACGACGTCACGGTCGACCCCTGCCCGCCTGCCCCGTGCTGCGGGTGATCCGGGCGCGGTGATGGCGGATAACCCGGTCGGATCGCCGGTGCGCGGCCCGCACAGCCGCGCGCGAGTTCTTTGAGCCGGTTTGCAAGGCGGGTGTGGGACGGGGCCGTCTCACACCCGCCGACGCTCATCGCGTTCCAGCGCCTGGGCGAGAGCCTGCACTGTCTCCGCCGAATGGAGCGAGTTTTCGGCGCCAGCCGCCAGAAGTCGAATTCGACGAATCGGCTCATGCCGATCGACTGTCCCCCATCACGGCACCGTTGAGCGGACGCAGGAGAGAAGTATTCGATCGACTGCGCACCCAAATAGAATGGAATCGGCTTTCCCGGGCCTCACCCATGGGGATTCGATATTCGACATCTACTCCAGGCCTTCCCGGGTGCTGGGTGACCGGGTATCACTCGGCCTCGACACGCTGAATCTGAAGGAAGTGGTGGAGTACTTTCCCGATCCTGACTCTCCTGACTCGCCCCCTGACTCCGGCGGGTTCTTCGACTCCGCAAGAATGCCGTCGCCCTCACTTACACCTGCGTCATGTCGGGTGACCCATGTCCTCGTGGGAAAGCCATCGATTTCCGCCGGTTTTCGCTCGACGCGCTTCGACGTCGGGGTCTCCGGGGGTCTCCGGAAGGCAGGCATAGACGGCCGGTCGGCTGACCCGGGCGGCGTCGGCCAACGCGGCATCCGGATTGCCACCAGGGACCTGAAGACATCGTGAAGAAGACATGAACCCGGGTTGGGCATGCTGGTATCTAGGAAGTGAAGCCGACGCTTGGGAGTGCGGACATGATGGCAAACGATCACGGCACGGTGCTCGCCACCATGGTCTTCAATCTAGTAGCCCCGGCGGGTGTGATCGCGCCGGTTGGCGTGGAACTGGGGTACGACAGCCGCAACCCGTACGAGATCTGCATGAAGCTCAACGTGGGCAAGGCCGGTCAGGTGGATTGGGTGATCGCCCGCGACCTGCTGGCCGACGGGCTGGTCGCCGAGGCAGGCGAAGGCGACGTGCGAATCCGCCCTCGACTAGACGATCCGGGGTTGGTCGTGATCGAGTTGAGCTCGCCGTCAGGGCAGGCCGCCTTCGAAGTGAATGCCGATCAGCTTGCGGAGTTCTTGAACGACACCTACGACGCGGTCGCACCCGGTGACGAACACCGGTGGATGAACGTCGACGAGGCGCTGAGCCGGCTGCTCTCGCACAACCTGTAGTGGCCCGGTTCTCCCGAAGCGCCGCACGCCAGGCGGCCCAGCCGCGGGACCTAGTGTGGCCCTGAACAACTGCGTGTAGTCCGCGGAACAGGGCTTGAAGACACGCGGCTTGCCGGGCTGTTCGTACCGAGGTACCAGGAACTCGACGCCAGCACGCGGCGCAGTCCAGCTGCGATTCAACTGACCTTCGCCGTTTGGATGTGCGGCCGACACCGAAGCTTGATCGACGGGGTCCCACTGGTTCACCCGATTGGGTCGTGACATCACTCCTACGTAATCCCCGCCGTGCACTCGCGGCGGTCACTGTTGCCGCTGTTGGCGGGTTGACCGTGCTGGTCACGCCCGCTGCGGCGGTACCGAGCACTGGCCCGGTCATCGCCGAGGTGTACGGCGGCGGCGGGAACTCCGGCGCGCACCTCACCCAGGACTTCATCGAACTGGCGACAGTCGGCAGCGCCGCGGCGGACCTGACCGGGATGAGCGTGCAGTACCTGCCGGCCTCGCCGACCGCGAGCACCCGCTGGCAGGCCACGGCGCCGGCGACTGCGCGGCCGACTCGCGGATCGTCCACCTCGTCGGCTACGGCAGCGCGGTGGTCCGGGAGACCGGCCCGGCTCCTGCGGGCAGCAACACCATCTCCGTCTACCGCCCCGGGCTGGTCGACACCGACGACAACGCGGCCGACTTCGCGGCCGGCTCGCCGACCCCGGAGAACTCCAAGGGCGAGGGGCCCGGCGGGCCCGGCGGTGGGGTGACCGACGCGCGCATTCACGACGTCCAGGGCATCACCCGGACATCCCCGATGGCCGGCAAGGTCGTGCGGGTCCCCGGCATAGTGACCGCGACGCGGACCTTCGGCTCGGCACGTGGTTTCTGGGTGCAGGACCCGAACCCGACAACGACCCACGGACCAGCGAGGGCATCTTCGTGGTCACCGGTTCGGTGACCACGGACGTCGCGGTCGGCGACGCCGTCACCGGTGCGGTGGCCGAGTACCGCCCCTCGTCCGGCTTCCCGACGACCACCGAGCTCACCAGCGCCACCTGGACCACCGCCTCGCGCGGCAATGAGCCGCCCGATGCGGTCGCGATCACCGAGAACACGGTGCCCGAGCAGTACGTCCCGGAGCCGGGCGGCAGTATCGAATCGCTGCCGCTGGAGCCCTCGAAGTACGCGTTGGACTTATGGGCGGCCCATGAAGGTGAGCTGATCAGCATCGTCGACGCGCGTGCCGTGGGCGGGACCACCGCCTACAACGAGCTCTACGTGACCACCAAGCCGAACGAGCACCCGACTGCCCGGGGTGGCTCGGTGTACCTCGGCTACGACGCGACCAACAGCGGGATCCTCACGGTGCAATCGCTGATCCCGTTCTCCGAACAACCGTTCCCGCAGGCCAACGTGGGTGACGTCCTCACGGGTAACACCTCGGGACCGGTCGAGTACAGCCAGTTCGGCGGGTACACCGTCCAGGCCTCGATCCTTGGCGAGCTCAAAGACAACGGTCTGGTGCGCGAGGTCACCCGTCCGCAAAAGGGTGGCGAGCTCGCGGTGGCCACCTACAACGTGGAGAACCTGTCGGCCGTCGACGAGCAGGCCAAGTTCGACGGGCTGGCCAGCGGCATCGTGAAGCACCTGTCCTTGCCCGACATCGTCACGCTGGAGGAGATCCAGGACAACAACGGACCTGCGGGTGCGAACGACGGCGTGGTGGCGGCGGACCAGACGCTGAAGCGCTTCGCCGACGCGATCGTGGCGGCGGGTGGCCCGCGCTACGAGTGGCGGCAGATCGACCCCCAGGACATGACCGACGGTGGCCAGCCGGGTGGCAACATCCGGGTGGGCTTCCTGTTCAACCCGAAGCGGGTGTCGTTCGTGGACCGGCCGGGCGGTGATGCCACGACCGCGGTCGACGTGGTGACCAACGAGAAGAGCAAGCCACACCTGTCGGTATCCCCCGGCCGGGTCGACCCGGGCAACGCGGCGTGGCAGAACAGCCGCAAGCCGCTGGTCGGCGAGTTCGCCTTCCAGGGCAAGGCGGTGTTCGTCGTGGCGAACCACTTCGCCTCGAAGGGCGGCGACCAGTCCGTGCACGGGATCAACCAGCCACCGAACCGCAGCTCCGAGGTGCAGCGTGTGAAGCAGGCCGAGGTCCTGCACGCGTTCACCGACAAGCTGCTCGCGGCCGATCCGAAGGCGAACGTCGTGGTCGCCGGCGACCTGAACGACTACCAGTTCTCGCCGACCCTGCAGACCCTCGCCCAGGGGGATGCGCTGACGGCGTTGATCAACATTCTGCCGGAGAACGAGCGCTACAGCTACGTGTTCGAGGGCCGCTCGCAGGCCCTCGACCACATGCTGGTGTCGCGGACACCGCGGCAGGTGGACTACGACGTGGTGCACATCAACTCCGAGTTCGCCATGCAGTCCAGCGACCACGACCCGCAGATCGTGCGTTTCCAACCCGGTAACCGACCCGCGAGTCCCCGCTCTGGTCGCGGCTGGAGTTCATCGGCCGGTACCCCTCGCCCCGCCCGCCAAGCTGACGTCGCCAGACGATGTCGACACCGTGTGCCGATGATCTTCGAGTGCGCGCAGGTCCATCGGTGCAGGTGACCGCCCGTGAGTGTTTTTGGGTGTTATGGCACCCAAAAACACTCACGGGCGTTCTTCGAACGACAGCAGGCATAGATGCCGTTCGCCGCGCCCGATGACCCGGAACGCTCAGTAGGCAACCGAGATGTGTTCGCGTGGGTGCTCCTGGCGCTCGATCTCGTCGACGACCGCCAGCGCGAAGTCGGCACCGGAGATCTCCGACTTGCCGTTCTCGTCAAACAGAGCCACGTCGCCGCCGAGGCGGTAGGCGCCGGTCCGCTCGCCGGCAGCCCAGGAGCCGTAGCCGCCCGCAGGCGAGAACACGGTCCAGTCGAGTCCGTCCGGCGCGCCGGTCGCGAGCCATTCCCGGATCCCGTCCATCTCCAGCGCCTCCGACCGGAACTGCTCGGAGATCTCCCCCTCAACGAACCTGGGCTCGCCCGGCGCGGGGCGCAGCGACGCGAACCCGACGATCACGATCAAGCGTGCCCCGGTGCTGGCCGCCGCATTTGCGAAGTCCTGGTACAGGCCGTGGAGCCGGCCCACCAGGTCCCCGCGCGGCGACAGGGTCGCGACCACCACGTCCTGGCCGGCGATCAGCGCCGTGGCGTCCTCGGCCCTGCCGTGCCTGTAGAGCACCCCGGCGACCGGCGTGGTGGGCGCTGACCGCGAGAACGACGTCACCTGATGACCACGCGCGGCTGCCTCGGTGACGACGTTGCTGCCGGTGTATCCAGTACCGCCGATGATCAGGATCTTGCCCATGGTGACTCCCCTGCGGGTAGATGTCAGCGCCAGCCGAGCGAGGGCGCGACGTGGGTGAGAATGCTCTCCAGCACGTGACTGTTGTAATCCACCCCGAGCTGGTTGGGCACGGTCAACAGCAGCGTGTCAGCCTCGGCGATCGCCTCGTCGCCGACCAGCTGCTGCACCAGCACGTCGGGCTCGGCGGCGTAGGTGCGGCCGAAGATGGCCCGCGTGTTCGCGTCGATGTATCCGACGTGGTCCTCGCTGTCGCCGTCGCGGCCGAAGTACGCGCGGTCCAGGTCATTGGTGAGCGCGAAGATGCTGCGCGACACCGACACGCGCGGTTCGCGCTGCCACCCGGACTCGGCCCACACCTTGCGGAACGCCCGGATCTGCTCGGCCTGCTGCACGTGGAACGGCGCCCCGCCCTCATCGTCCTTGAGGGTCGAGCTCATCAGGTTCATGCCGAGCTTGGCTGCCCAGGCCGCGGTGGCGTTGGAGCCGGCACCCCACCAGATCCGGTCCCGCAGCCCCTCGGAGTACGGCTCGATGCGCAGCAGTCCGGGCGGGTTGGCGAACATCGGGCGCGGGTTCGGCTCGGCGAACCCCTTGCCTTCCAGCACCTTCAGCAACACCTCAGTGTGCTTGCGGGCCATGTCGGCGTCGGTCTCGCTTTCGCTTGGCTGGTAGCCGAAGTATCGCCACCCGTCGATCACCTGCTCTGGCGAGCCACGGCTGATGCCGAGCTGGAGCCTGCTGCCGGAGATCAGGTCCGCCGCCCCGGCATCCTCTGCCATGTACATCGGGTTCTCGTACCGCATGTCGATCACGCCGGTGCCGATCTCGATGCGTGAGGTCTTGGCGCCGATCGCGGCCAGCAGCGGGAACGGGGAACCCTGTTGCCTGGCGAAGTGGTGCACCCGGAAGTAGGCGCCGTCGATACCTAGCTCCTCTGCCGCCACGGCCAGGTCGATGGCCTGCAGCAACGAGTCGGAGGCGGTCCTGGTCTGCGATTGCGGAGTGCTGGACCAGTGTCCGAAGGATAGGAATCCGATGCGTTTCACGACCGTTGCAACACCGCAGCCCACTGGTTGATTCCTCAACCAATTCGGTGACCGACGACACGGAGCCGCGCCCCAGGGGACTCGGTACTTCGCGCCCGCTCGTTGCAGCAGCACGCAGCTGCGGACCCCGAAGCGGCAAACCCGTTCGCTCCAGGCAAGCAACGCCCACCACGGGTTCCCAGACACCCAGGAAGTGCGCAATTTCGCGAGAAATTGGCGTTCACCCGGGTGACAGCCAATTTCTCGCGAAATTGCGCGGCCCGAAGACGGGCGTGCGCCGCTACCCGCACCGCTGCGCCTCATGAGTTCGGAAACAGGCCCTGAGGCGCGGAGATCTCTGGCGCCAGTCATGCTGGCCGAGTACGCGCCGGGGAAGCGCCGGAGATTCTGCGGCACCACCCGGGCCTTGCCGCAAGCCCCTCAGTGCGCTATACGTTGAGAATGGCAGGGAGTACGTTCCTTGCTTCGACGTCCGATGTGGACGAACAAGCTCCTCTCGAAGCGCAGAATGAGAGGTTCTTCCTCCTCCACCAGCTTGGCCGACTCGAACGTCGTCGAGAACGCGGCCACTCTCAAGGAGATACTCACCGCGCTGCACGCCCCAAAGCCTTGGCCGGCAGGTCGCCATCCAGGCCAACCCACATCTCCGCGTGATCAGTGCCATGCACCCTCGAGACCTGGTTGTACTGCAGAACCTCGATCGGCCAAGGACCCCGTCGCCGCATCCAGAGCTGCCGTGCTTCGCGACTCGCTCAGCGCGCTACGTAGGCGCTCATGAGGGCCTGGACCTCATAGACGTCGACGCCTTTGCCAAACTGCTTCGTGATCGGCTCGGCGTTGCCGGAAAGCCAGATCTTCAACTCGGCGTCGAGGTCGAAGGTGCCGGCGGTCTCGACGGAGAAGTGGGTGATGCTGCGATACGGAATCGAGTGGTACTCGACCTTGCGGCCGGTCATCCCCTGCTTGTCGATGAGGATCAAGCGCCGGTCCGTGAAGAGGAACGAGTCCCGGATCAACTGGTAGGCGGCATGAACTTCCTCCCCCTGCGCCAACAAGCGCCCGAACTCCTGCGCTGCTGCACGAGGATCGATCCGCGAAGCGTTGCCCAGCATTCCGCCGAAAAGTCCCATGCTCGCACTCCTCACCGAAGAATCCGTTCCGTGCGACCACAGTAACGAAACGCCTGATGGCCGGCATCGTCCCTCCGGGACCCGACGCAGCGGGGCCGCGAACCCGAGAGCGCTTGAAGCGCCGGTGGCGTCGCCCCGGGATCGGCCCGCGCTCCATTCTGGTTAGGCTGTTCATGCTTCGCGTCGTGAGCGGATCGCCAGGCGTCGCACGTGCCATGCCGAGTAGATTCCTCCGCATGCCATGAGCCACGGCACGGCGATCACGGAGCCCGACAGGACTGTTACGACCGCGACCAGCACGATGCCCAGCGCCGAATCCGCGAGCCGGACGAAGAAAATGTGGCGCGACATGCGCCGGGCGACCACCTCGGTGACATGGGGCAGTCCCGCTGCCCAGACCATCAAGTACGCGACCCACCCGAGTACCAGCAGGGGGTCCACGGCTTGACCGGTCAGCAAGGTTCCCAGGGGGTTGGCGAGCAATGTCAGCGCGACGCCGCCGACTCCGGTGCCGGTGATCAGCAGCCACGTCGCGCGGTGGACGAGCCGTTGCGCGGCGACGGCGTCCTGCCTCGTCTCGGCTACGAAGTTCGACAGCAAGAAACTGCCCGCGCCGTTGATCACCACCTGCAGCGGTGCGACGACGAGGCGACCGGCTTCGAGCACCCCCACCGCGGCCGTGGACACCAGCAGCGCGACCAGGGCGCGTGACCCGAGGAGCGCGGCCGGACGCAAGGCGGCCTGCAAGGATCTCCAGGCGGCGAACGACATCACCGCGGGCAGACCGGCGGTTCCGGCCCGCAGCCGCCGCAATTCCGCTGCGGGTAGCTGCATAACTCCCACGAACACCGCTGCGGCCGCTCCGACGGCCATCGACACGAACAGCGCGGGCAGCGAGAGCCCGGCCAGCGCAGCTGATGCGAGCGCGAGCACCGTCCCGGTGACGTGCACGATATCGTTGACCACGAGGTGCCAGAACTGCAATCTGGCCATCAGCAACCGCCGCACCGTTTCCGCGGCCAGTCGCAGCACTGCCATCATCCCGAAGGCCAGCGCGGTAGCTGGTTCGCCGTCGCGCAGCAGCAGGGCCGCGCCGACTGCGACGGCGAAGCACAGCATCCAGCCCGCGAGGGCGCTGGTGACGATGCTGGCCCGGGTGCGGGGTTCGTGGCGGTCGAGGACCGCTAGCGAGTCACCCACCCAGCCCGTGTACAGCGCGATCGCCGTCACCAGCAACGCCAGCAGTAGCACGAAGGATCCGAACTCGGCGAGCCCCAGCGTGCGGGCGGCCAGCACCTGAAGCACCAGACTCGTGCCCGCGGTGATGCCCTGCGACAACACCGGGGCGGCGACCTTCGCGACGAGGTGCCGTTTCGGTGCTCGCGCACCGGTCGTGGTCATCGGGATGGTTGCGGGGCGGGAGATTCGGCAACGCGCCCGGCCGGGGCCGCCCCGGCGAATGTCAGCACGTACCCGGTGATCGTTCCGCCGAACAGCTGCAGCTGCTCGCGCAACCTGCGCAGCGAACCGAGATCGCCGTCTCGCCGCACCGTCACCACCACCCCGTCCGACGCGCTGATCAGCGACGTCGTCTCCGGCTGGGAGATCAGCGGGGGCAGGTCAACCAACACCAGGTCGTAGCGCGACCGCATCTCCGCGATCACCTGCTGCAGCAGTCCGGAACGCAGCTGCTCCCGGGAGTAGGGCTGTCCGTGCCCCGCGGGCACCACGCTGAACCCGACCCCGTTGCCCAGGTGCACCGGGTGCGCCGACTGGGCCAGCGACGCGTCCCCGGTAGCGATCGAGGTCAGCCCGGGCCAGTCGGCCAGCCCCAGCATCTGAGACAGGTCGCGGGAGCGGATCGCGGCGTCGACCACCAGCACCTGCAGGCCGTCCCGGGCGGCGGCGCTGGCGATCTGCATCGTGGTCGTCGTCGCTCCCTCACCGCCGGACGGGCCCGTGACGAGCACGACTCCCCGGCCCACCGTCGAGCGCAGACCGGAGGCCACCAGCTGGTAGGAACGCAGCGGCGGGACGCCCGGTCTGCGCAGCGCCAGGATGGCCTGGGAGGGCAGCGTCTCGATCTCGCCGAGCACCGGTTCGTCGACGACGCGGGTGAGGTCGTCGGCATCGCGCACCCGGTGATCGCGATCGGCGCGGAACCAGGCCAGCGCGGCCGCGAGCATCAGGCCGACGGCCGTGCCGACGGCGAGATCGCGCAGGACCGCGCGCCAAGGACTCGTGCTCTCCGGCGACGCGACATCCACGAACGACACCCCGTCGGCGAACTGCGAGGCCACCACCTGGATCCGGGTGATCTGCTTGTCCAGGTCGCTGAGCGTCGAGCCGGCGGCCGAGCCGACGGGGCTGCTCGGCGGGCGCGCGCCGGCCTCGGCCACGATCGCCGCGCGTTGCGCGTGCAACGTCTCCAACGCCTTGTCCGTGGTGGCGATCACCTCTGCCCTGGACCGGTCCTGGTAGGCGGCGATGACGGCGTTGGCGATCAGCACGGAACGCTCTAAGCCCGGCCCGTCGACGTTGATCTCAATGGACTCGCCGCTCGAAGAGGCGTCCGCGGTGATGGCGGCGCGCAGCTGCAGCACGGTCTCCTGGCCGCCGAGCCGGGCACGCGCGTCGTCGAGCACCTCGTCGGAGGTGACGAACAAGGCCCGCTGCTTGACGTAGCGGAGGAAGCTGGACTCGCTGGCCATCTCGATCCCGAGGACCCCGGTCTGGTCGGGTGCCTTGAGCACGATGCGCGCTTGGGCGCTGCGGCCGTCGCCCGCCACCAGTGGGACCAGCAGGCTGATCAGCACCGCGGCTGCCACGATCATCAACGAGATCCAGCGATACCGCCACAACGCACCGAAGATCGTCGGTGCCGGGTGGGCGTCGTCCATCGACCGTCATTCCGCTCTGTGTGCCAAAAGGTGGGTGTTCCTCCGGACAGGCCGGCGCCGATCGGTAACGCACCGGGCCCCTGCGGCGAATACCGCGTGAGCGCAGTGATCGGAAACCGCTTGGAAATCGCGGTCGATGGGGCAAGTCGACCGGTCGGGCTACCCGGGAGGAGAACTACCGATATTTTTCAGTATTCAGACGATGGTGATCGCCTGTCAAGTTCCTCCGCCCGGCGGCACCGCGCTTTGGCCTACCCAGTGATTTCCACACGTGTTGGCAGGAGTGAAAGGCTTCGATGACCACCACCGACATGCCGAAATCCGGCTTTGCGGCGGCGTTGCGCCGGTTGCCGTCCGCGCAGAAGCCGGCCAAGGGAGCGCCGGCCTACTCGCGGTTCGTCAACCGCAAGGCTGGTGGCTACCTCGCGGCGGCCGCCTTCGTGCTCAAGGCGACACCGAACCAGGTCACCGCCGTCAGCGCGCTGTTCACCTTCGCCGGCATCGCCGCTGTCGCCACCGCCACACCGTCGTGGGCGCTGGGCATCGCGGTGAGCCTGGCGCTGGTCGTCGGGTACGCGCTGGATTCGGCCGATGGGCAACTCGCCCGGTTGCGGCGCACCGGCAGCGTCGCGGGCGAGTGGCTGGACCACGTGATCGACAGCGCGAAGATCGCCACCCTGCACCTGGCCGTGCTCGTCTGCGCGTTCCGGTTCTTCGACCTTCCCAGCGGTTTCCTGCTGGTCCCGCTCGGTTACGCCGCGGTCGAGACCGTCATGTTCTTCGCGATGATTCTCAACGATCAGTTGCGCCGCGGCCGCAACTTCGGGTCCGGCACACCGGCCCCCGCTGCGGGATCGCCTTCGATCCTGCGGTCGTTGCTGGTCCTGCCGACCGACTACGGGGTGCTGTGCCTGGCTTTCCTGCTGCTGGGGTCCCCGATGGCGTTCTCCCTGCTCTACGGCGCGCTCTTCCTGCTCAACACCGCATTCCTCGCCGCGGCGCTGCCGAAGTGGTTCGGTGACATGGCGCGCCTCGACCGCACGGCTGCGGATCAGGAGCGGTGACGATGCCCACCATCGGATACGCACCCGGCGCCTTCGACATGTTCCACATCGGACACCTCAACATCCTGCAGCGGTCCAGTGACGAATGCGATTACCTGGTGGCGGGTGTGGTGACCGACGACGTCCTGCTGAAGGTGAAGGGCCGCAAGCCGGTCATTCCCTTCGAGGAGCGGTTCGAGATCGTGCGCAACATCCGGTGCGTCGCCGAGGCCGTCACCGATCAGTACGAGGACAAGTTCCGCATGTGGGAACGTCTCCGGTTCGACGTGCTGTTCAAGGGCAGCGACTGGCGCGGCACGGCACGCGCCGAGGCATTGGAGCGCAAGCTGTCCACCGTCGGGGCACGAGTCCGCTACTTCAGCTACACCACCCACACGTCCAGCACCTTGCTGCGGCAACGAATCTCGCTCCCCTCGCCCGGTGTGCTCGGCGAGCTGGAGCCCGGGCCGGCATGAACCGGCCGCATCGCCGCGACCGGCGCGTACCCGCTATCGCCGTCGTGACCGCAATCACCCTCGTGGCCGCGCTGCTGGCGTCCTGCGCCGCGAACGGCAACGACAGAACCGCAGCGCATCCCATCGACGCGACGATCGACAAGACGTACTACCCGGTGCCCGCCGGCGCGCTCTTCGTCGCCACCAACGGGAACGACTCCGCGCAGGGCGACGAAGCGCGACCGCTACGCAGTCTCGGCGAGGCGGTGCGCCGGGCACTGCCCGGCGCCACGATCGTCCTGCGAGAGGGAACGTACCGGGAGACGGTCGGCGTCATCGGCAAGAAGCTGTCCATCCAGCCGTATCCGCGTGAGCGCGTCTGGCTCAAGGGCAGCCGGGTGGTCTCTCAGTGGTCCCGCGACGGCGATGTGTGGCGGCACGCGGGCTGGAACCCGCCGCTGTGCCGGACCTGCTTCCTGCCCGAGATCATCGACCCGGCGCACCCGCTGGCCGGGCTACCGGACATGGTTTTCGTCGACGGCAGGCCACTTCGGCAGGTGGGCGAGCGGAGATCTGTCACCCGTGGCACGTTCTACGTCGACGTCGCGCGCGAGGAACTGGTGATCGGCGAGGACCCGGCCGGGCGATTCGTCGAGGCAACCGAGTTCGACTGGCTGCTGCAGTTCGACGGCCCGGAAGCCGCGGGCAGTTCGATTCGCGGGATCGGGATCGCGCACTACGGCGCGAACCAGAAGTACGGCCAGCGCGGCGCGATGGTCGTGGTGAACGCGCCGTCGGTGGTGTTGGAGAACAACATCTTCGCCGCTTCCGCCTCCAGTGGCGCCGCGGTCTTCCAACCCGATGCGCACGTGATCGGCAACCAGTTCCTCGACAACGGCCTGGTCGGCTTGATGGCCAACCGGGCCGACAGGCTCCGGTTGGTCGCGAACACCTTCGCGCGCAACAACAACGAGCACTTCGCCTTGACCGGCGAGGCCATCGGAGCGGCGGGGGCGAAGGTGACGCGCACGAAGCGGGCGTGGGTGTCCGACAACACGTTCGCCGACAACATAGGCACCGGGTGGTGGTGCGATCTGGGGTGCACCGATGCCGTGGTGGTCCGCAACATCGCGCGGGGCAACGCCGTGAACGGCCTGTACTACGAGGTCTCAGCGAGGGCGCTGATCGCGTCGAACGTCGTCGATTCCAACGGCGGGCACGGCATCAAGGTCTCCAGTTCAGACCACGTCCGGCTCGTGCACAACACGTTCGCCGACAACGGGATCGAGCTCGGGCTGTACAACGACAAGCGGTCTGCGAGTTCGGACCCCTACAGCGCGGAGCTGGGCCTGTCCTGGATCACGTCCAACACCGAGCTGGTGAACAACTTCCTGATCAGGCAGCACGACACCGAGCCGTTCATCGAGTCCGCCGACTACAAGCCGCACCCCCAACCGGCGTCACCGTTCATCTCCGCCAGCGACGGCAACGCCTTCCTGCGGGCAGCGGGCTCGGCACCGTTGGGCACTTGGTCGCTCGGCTCGGGTGAGGTCGTCGCGATCAGCACGCTGCCGCAGTTGCGGGAACGGACGGGACTCGACCTGCACAGCCTGGCGGTAGCACCGCCGCCCGCCCCGTTCCGCGATCCGGGCCGGGGCGATTACTCGCTTCGCCCCTCCACGCCGGGTGTCCGCGCCGGTCGGGCCCTGCCGCCGGATGTCGCCCGGATACTCGGCATTCCACCGCTGGACCACCCCGACATCGGCGTGCTCACCGGCCCACGCGGGTGAGCGCGGGGACGCCTGCTCCGACGTCCCCGCGTCCCCTCGGGATCAGCCGACGCTGCTGCGCGGGGTGCTGAGCACTGCGCCGTCGGCGTCGACCGCCCTGATCCAGTACTCGGCCCTGCCCTGCGGCGCTTGGTTGTCGGTGAAGCTCATCGTTGTCACCGACCACGGCCAGGCGCTGCTGGTGGTGGTGTAGATCGGGTTCGCGGTTCCGGTGCGCATCACCTCGTAGCGGATTTCCCGGTTCTGCGCGTCCCAAGTTCCCGTCCAGCTGATGGAGATTCCGCCCAACAGGCGCCGGTTGAGCTCCGGGGCTGGGAACGGCACCTGCGGCCCGTTGTTGACAGCGCCGGGCACGCCCCGGGCGGCGAAGCGGGTCAGCGACTGCTGGGCGCTGCCGTTGACCGTCGTGAACTCGCCGCCGACCACCACGTAGCGACCGTCGCTGTCCACTGCCCACGGCCCGTTCAACCACGGGCTGCCGGCGGGGCCGCCGTTGGTGTTGGGCAGCCACGGCAGCAACTCCGGGATCGGGTCGCCGGATCGCACGTTGTTGACGTTGCGCTGGGCCGTTTTGGTAGCGGTCGTCGTCTCGGCGAGCAGCCGGTGGTAGTCGATCGTTCCGTTCTCGGGGACGGCGTTGATGGCCGCGCAGTTGTGGGTGTGCGAGGCGCTGTAGAGCACACCGCCCGCTACCGCGACGCTTTGGGTGTCGCCGTAGCAGCCATCCATCCAGCGCGGCGTGCCGGTGGCGATGTCGATGGCGCCCCTGCCCTCCAGCCGGGGGTTGCCACCGAGCCAGTTGTAGGAACCGACGTAGACCGTGCCCGTGCCGTCGGTGGCCAGGTCCGTGATCGTGTCATCGGACGAGGGCGTGACCCAATTCCACGGTACGAGGGCACCACTGGCCGCGTCGACCGCGGTGAGTCCGTGCCGGTAGGTGCCGTTGACGTTGTCGAAGGCACCCCCGATCACCGTGCGCCCTTGGGCCGGGGCGGCCAGCACCGCGAAGACCTCCCGGTCCGCGGTAGGAGCCCAGGGCAACAGCGCGCCGCTGCCGGTGGACACCGCGGCGAGCCGGGTGCGCGGCACGCCGTCGACGGCGTTGAAGCCGCCGCCGAGATAGACGGTGTCGTCGGTGATCGACAGGCCGCGGACCCGGCCGGCCACGCGGGGCTTGAAGTACGGGTCCAGCGCGCCGGTCGCGGCGTCGAAGGCGGCCACGCGCGAGCGCCACTGGCCGTCGACCTTGTCGAAGTCGCCGCCGACGTAGACCTTCTTCCCGTCCGGCGAAACCTCGATCCGGAACACGGTGTCGCAGATCCACCGCCCGGTGCCGGCGGTCTTGCAAAACGGTCCCGGGTCCGCGCCGGAGAACACGCTGCCGCTGACCACCGGTGCCCACGGCAGGAGTTCGCCGGTGGTCACGTCGAAGGCCAGCAGGTTGTTTCGGGTGACCTCACCTGGTCCCCCCGGCGCCACGCCGGCCGGGCGCGCCTTGCTGAACTTCCCGCCGGCGACGGCGGTGTTGCCTACGATGGCTACCGCGAAGACCACACCGTCGGTCTGCGGCGTCGGCAGCGCCCCGGCGGCGACCGGCTGCGGCAACTCCGCCGCTATCGCTGCCGGCCCCGGCACCACCGCTGCCGACAACGCGGCGACGGCCACTGCGGCGACGCACGAAAGCTTCCGCGCGCGATTCATCGGACCTCCTTGGTTTCCGTCATGGGCACGGCCGCTGCGACGTCACCCCGCGCGCCGGGCAGTCCGCGCGGCCTGGTTGTGCGCCCGTCCTCGATCAGGACGCGGGCGGCCAGTTCTTCGTACTTCTGCGCTACCCCGTCCCACGTGTAGCGGTCGAGCGAGGCCACCTGCTCTTTTCCGCGCAGCAAGGTGCCAGCTGGGTCGGCCTCCGCAGCGTCGCACAACGCCGCGAGGTCGCCAGGATCGCGGAAGTAGCGGCCGAACGAGCCGAGGACTTCGCGGTTGAAACGTACGTCGAAGGCGGAAGTCGGGGCTGCTGCGCCCATCGCGCGCAGCAGCGAGGGGTTGGTGCCGCCGACGGAGTGACCGTGGATGTAGGTCAAGGCGTTGCCGTAGAGCTGGTCCAGCAGTCGCTGGTCCCACACCGCGCCGAGCAGCCGCACCCGGGGATCGCCCTTCGCCGCTCGCGCAATGCTCGCGGTGTATTCGTCGGCGTAGGGTGCCGATCCCACCACGACCAGCGGGTGGCGGGCGTTGCTGCGGAGGTAGCCCTCGACCGCCACGTGCACGTGGTTCTCCGGTTCGAACCTGGCCACGACCAGGTGGTAGCGGCGGGGGCTGAGCCCGCGATCGGTGATGCCGTCGGTCCCGGCCTCGGTGAGGACCGGTGCCCCGTAAGGGATGTAGTCGGTCTCGGTGTTGAAGCGATCGCGGTAGTAGTCCTGGATTCCCCGGGCGTCGGCGATCAGCGCGTCGGACCAGCGGACGGCGAGCGCTTCGGCACGGCGGTAGTAGGCCGACCCCGCAGGCCCCCACTTGGCCCGCTTCCACTCCAAGCCGTCGACGTGGGTGATCGTGGGAATTCCGCGGAGCCTCAGCAGCGGCAGCAGCGGCGCGTTGGCGGCGTTGAACACCACCGCCACCTCCGGTGGCCGTGCCACCGCGTGCAACGCCGAAAGGGCCGTGTGGCTCAGCGTTTCCAATGTCTTGCGGCGCAGCGCGGGAAGGTGCACGAGCCGCATCCCGAGGTGGCGTTCGGGGCGGGGGCCGCGCCCGCCGAGGTTGCGGCAGTACACCGTGACCTCGTGTCCGCGCTGGACGAGTCGTCTCCCCACCTCCTCGACGCACGTCTCGAAGCCGCCGTAACGCGCGGGCACGCCGCGGGTTCCGATCATCGAAATCCGCATGTTTCGTTCTACCGTTTCGTCGAAGGGCGGCCACCGAATCACGACGGGCAGCCCTGGAGCCGCACAGCTGCTTTCGCGCGGCTCACTCGATTCGGTGCCCAGCTTGTAATATGCCGACGGCGGGTAGTCGTTACACCCATTCGGCAACCCGTCTTCGGCGTATTCGCGCCCGAACCCACCTGATCCGAGGACCGGCCGTGAGTTGGAATGCCCTTCGACGCCGCTATGGCGTGTCGCGTCGCCGGGCCTACGACGCCGAGCGCTGGCCCGTCGTGTGCGTGCTCGCACTGATCGTGGCCAGCGAATACAAGTTCCGCGTTCGCGCCGACGACCAGTCGGTGTCTGGCTCGCCCGACCTGTTCGTACTGGCCGAAATCGCCGTCTACGCGGCCGTGGCGTGCTTCCTGTTCCTGCGCTTCCGCCCCACGTCCCAGCTGCGGCGCGCCGACTGGATCACCTGTTCGGCCTATTCCTACGCGGCCGTCCTGGTGCTTTCGGCGTTGTACTCGCCCTACCGCGAACTGGCCCTCGTGCGGGCCTGCCAGGTCGTGGTCGTGCTGGCGCTGAGCCGTTCGATTGCCCGCCATTGCGCCCGGGATGCGCTGCACCGCATCGCGCACGCCTTCGCAGTCCTGGTCAGCGCCTCGGTCGTCTTCGGCGTGGTCGTGCCGTTCCCCCGGCTTCCGACGCAGCCCGGCAGGTTCACCTGGCTGTACCTGCATCCGGTGGACGCGGGCCAGTTCCTCGCGCTCGCGGTGGTAATCCTGGTCACGTACGCCTTCGGTCACCGGTTGGCCCGGCCGGGCCCGCACTGGCCGCTGCCCGCCTACCTCGTGCTGCTGGCGATCTGCGCCGCCGGGTTGATCGGGAGCAACACGCGGGGGGCCGCGTTCGGGGCGATCGTGGGTTGCCTGGCGATCGCGGGATTGCGGTGGCGCGGCCGCCGGCGGCTGGAGATCACGGTGGCGTTGGCGCTCGTGCTGATCACCGCGTGGCTCGCCGCGGGGCCGCTGATCGAGGCTTTCTTCGTCCGCGGTGAGTCCGCCGAACGGCTCGCGTCCTTGAATTCGCGGACGGATCTGTGGGCTTACGCGTTGGATGCGTTCGTCCAACGCCCGCTCTACGGCCACGGTCTCACCGCCTCACGGGGCTTGTTCCTCGACGAGATCGGGTTGGGCGGCGGGCACAACGGGCTGGTGAACGTGCTCGTCGACGCCGGACTGCTCGGCGCAGTGGTGTGGCTCGTGCTGCTCGGCCGCATCTTCACCGCCGCGGTCGCGCTGCGGAACCTCCGGCCCGAGCCGCGGCTGGATCGCATCCTGATCCTCGCGGTGTTGTCGGGCTTGCTCGCCAACTCGATGTTCACCGAAGGGCTCGGCGCTCCGGCCAACGTCGCCTGCGTCTGGCTGTTCCTGCTAGCCGCGTGGACGAGCATGGCGGGTGCACGGAACTCGCCCTCGGTGCTGCCACCCCATATCCCCGTCAAAGAGCTGGAGCGACGTTGGTCCAACGAACCGCGCTGATGGTCCATCCGGGTGCCGAACTGTACGGATCCGACCGCATATTCCTGGAATCGGTCATCGCGTTGACCGATGCGGGCTGGCGGGTGGTGGTCGCGCTGCCGGAGCGGGGGCCGCTCGCAGACCGACTTCGCGACCAAGGCGCGGACGTGGTCCTGTGCCCGACCCCGGTGCTGCGGAAGTCGGCGTTGCGCCCGGCCGGGTTCCTGCGGCTGCTGCTGGAAAGCCTGCGGGCAGTGGCGCCGGCTTTGCGCTTGCTGCGGAGGACCCGCCCCGACGTCGTGTACGTCAATACCGTGACCGTGCCGCTGTGGCTCCTGCTCGCCCGCTCGACCCGGCGATCGGTGATCGCCCACGTGCACGAGGCTGAGGACAGCGCACCACGCCTGATCAGGACCGCGCTCGCCGCTCCCCTGCTGTGTGCGACCTCGGTCGTGGTGAACAGCGAGGCCACGGCTCGCGTTATCACGCGACCGCTGCCTCGGCTGCGTCACCGGATCCGCCTGGTCTACAACGGTATTGCCGGGCCGGCGCATGCCGCGTCCCGTGGCGGTGAGCGACCCGATCCGGTCCGGATCGTGCTCGTCGGCCGACTGTCACCGCGCAAGGGCACCGACGTCGCGGTGCGCGCGATCGCCCGCTTGCGCGCTGATGGCTACGACGTCGTCCTCGACCTATTGGGGTCCGCGTTCACCGGTTACGAGTGGTACGAGCGGCAACTGGCGGACCTCGTGCGGCGTCACGACCTGGCCGAGGTGGTCACCATCCGCGGTTTCCGCGCGGACGTCTGGGATGCCTACCGGGGCGCCGACATCGCGCTGGTCCCGTCACGGTTCGAGCCTTTCGGCAACACCGCTGTGGAGGCGCAACTGGCCGGAACCCCGGTGATCGTGACCGATGTGCAGGGCTTGCCGGAAACCGTCGCGCAGGGACGCTACGGCCGCATCGTGCCCGCCGACGACCCCGACGCCCTCGCCGAAGCAATCAGCGATGCGCTTGCCCAATGGCAAGGAACTCTCGACACGGCAGCGCAGGCTCGCCAGCACGCCCAGGAGGTTTTCGCACCGCAGCGCTACCACGACGACATCGCCGCGATCGCAACAGACGTCGCCCGCCGCCGCTGACGAGCCAGTCGCCCGCCGCCGCTGACGAGCCAGTCGCCCGCCGCCGCTGACGAGCCAACGGCCGTCAGTACGCACCCTGCTTGGTCAGTACCGCGCGCACGGTCTTCCAGAGGATCACGGCGTCCATCGCCAGCGACCAGTTCTCCACGTACCGCAGGTCGAGCCGGACGCTTTCGGCCCACGACAGGTCGCTGCGACCACTGACCTGCCACAGCCCGGTGAGCCCCGGCTTGACCAGCAAGCGGCGCCCCACCACGTAGTCGTAGGTCTCGGTCTCCTCCGGCAGTGGCGGCCTCGGGCCGACCAGCGACATGTGCCCGGCGAGGACGTTGAAAAGCTGCGGCAGCTCGTCGAGCGAGTACCGGCGCAGCAGAGCACCGACCTTGGTCACCCTAGGATCGCGGCGCAGTTTGAACAACGGTCCTTCCGCATCGTTGTCCGGGCGCAACGCGGTTCGCATCCCGTCCGCGCCCACCACCATCGTGCGGAACTTCAGCATCGTGAACGTGGTGCCGCCTCGTCCGGTCCGGCGCTGCCGGTAGATCACCGGTCCACCGTCGGACAACTTCACGGCGAGGGCGATCGCCAGCATCACCGGCGCGATCAGGCCCAGCAGGAGCAGCGCGCTCACCCAGTCGGCGAGAGCCTTCACGACTCGGCGACCGCCGGTGAAGGAGGGTTCGCTGACCTTCAGCATCGGCATCCCCAGCACCGACGACACGTGCAGCCGGGGACCGGCCACCTCCATCAGCACCGGGGCAACGACCATCTCGGCGGCGGTGTCCTCGATCTTCCACGCCAGTTCCTGCAAGCGGCGCGGAGTCCAGTAGGCATCGGCGGTGATGGCGACCACCCGGTACCCGCCGCGCCGGACGTGCTCAGCGAGCTCATCGACATCACCGATCACCGGAACGCCATCCACCTCACAGACCGTCCCCTCGCCGGCCTTGGGACGAAGGCACAGCGCTTGGATCTGCCATCCGACGTGCGGCTGCTGGCGTGTGCGGGCGATGAGATCGCGCAGCGTGTGCCTACTGCCCGCGGCGATCACCGGTAGCAGGCACCTGCCGCCGCTGCGGGCGCTGTGCAGGTAGCGGCGCAGCAGGTACCGCTGAGCGAGTACCAGAAGCGCAAGCGCGGGTAAGACACCGAAAACCCATGGCCGCACGTCTAATGGCGGTACCGCAAGCCCCGCGACCGCCAGGACGACGCCAGCGGAGAAGATCGCTCGCCCCAGGCGCCGGTACTCCTCGTGTCCTTGCCCCAGGACCCTGATATTCCAGGAACCGACCAGGGCCCACAACACGGCCACCGCGGTGAGCAATGCCAGCACCATCGGAGGCAGCACCGCGATGTCCAGCACTGCCACCCAGACCGCCCCCGCTGCCGAAGCCACCGCTGTTGCAACGACATCGCTGGCGATCACCGCGAATCGGTACCGCCGTTCCCACACCATCGCGGGCCGTGCGGGGAGCGGGTCGTCCGGAGGCGCTGTCGCGTTCAACCGCGGGGCCCGGACGGATCCGGCTGCCCCTACGCCATCCGGCAATGGCATCGTTGCGCACATCGGCTCCTGCATCGGTCCCCTTTACAGTTGGCAGAAACGTCCGCGCGGCGGAAGCGATCGGACGTCAGAGCTATCGGGGCAATCACGAATCCGTTACACGTTTCCCGACGAGAGGTGAACGGCGATGGGGACTGGAAAGGCGCAACGCGCCCCGCGCTGGTGCTACGTCGGCCGCCCGTTCCAATGGATGATGTCCGGGGACTCGTAGTACTTCCGCAGGTGCTGTTCCTCGGTACGGCCGCGCAGGGAGAACTTGAAACTCGATCCGTCCGGCCAGGTCATAGTACGCGTGCGGAAGCTGATCTCCGGTGCCTGCGGTTTGCGTGCCTGCCAGACAACTTGCGGCGAAGGCGCGTCGGCCGGGTCCACGTAGGTGGCCCCGTTGTCCACCACCGCAAGCCACGACGGCGAGCACACCAGCCAGGGCCCCTTCACCGGCAGGAGCTCATCGAGCAGGTCAAGCGCCATCGCGTTCGCCGGGCCGGTAACGCGGATTTCTCGGTTGAACAGGTGCCCCGTTACGCGAAAATCCGCCGTGCCATTCGCCAAGGAAAAAGGGAAGAACACCGCGCCGCCGATACCGCGCAGAATGGATTGGCGGGACGGTGCCCGATCGACGTCGAAATTTGCCCGAAAGTCACTATTACCCTTGATGGTTTGTGCGGCGAGTGCCGCGAACGCCAGCACACCGGTTTGCCGGAGCCCGCATCGCTGTCCGAGTTCAAGGCCGCCACCGAACGCGCGCCAGGCCATCGCCGGCAGTTCGGCACGCTGGCTCCCAGACCTGACCTACGAAAGCGACGAGGGCACGAGCTGGGGAATCTGGGGAGGCGTGTGCGCACGTGACCGCCAGCAGGCCATCCAACATGTGACACTGCGACCGCACCGCAAGCCCGATGCAATCACCTTCGCACAGCAGCTGCTGACAACCCTGGACACCACCTTGAGGTCCGCGCATGTTGCCCGGACCGGACTCGGCTTGCACGACTCTCACTCGAGTGGGCGGATTGCCTGAATGAGAGCCTCCAGACGAACCCGAATCGCCATATCCTTCATGCTGTCGTCTGCACGCGGGGCTCTCGGCGTGGCATCGTTCGCCCACTGAGCCGACCACACCACCCACCACTTCGGCCGGGCCTGCACCCGCCTTGATCAACCCCCGTCTTGATCAACCCGGCCAACGCGCCCAAACAGAAGCCGACCTCCGAGAGCACCGCTTGGGTACGCCTGGGCCGCCGACGCCCTCCGATCGCCGAGAGAACGAACTACGGCGTCGGAACCGCGGTCATCTGGGGAGCCGACTAATGCCATCTGGCTAGGCTTTGTTCGCCTTCCAGGCGGCGAGCTCGCCGCCCGGCATGCACACGACCTTCATCCCGCCGGGGCCGGCTACGGTCCAGGCCTCGTAGATGCGGCTGGGGTGCGCACGAAGCTCGCTTCCGCTGGCGAATCTCACGATGAGCGTGCCATCGTTCTCGATGGATGCCTTGCTGATGACCTGTTCCGCAAGGGATTGCAGATCATCTGAGTCCGCATTGGACGGTTCCGGGGAGAAACGCAGCACACCGTGCGACGTCCGGAGTGTGTAGTCGTGTTCGATGCGGAGCTCGAACCCTCCGCTGGTCCCGAAGGACACGGTGTAGTCGAAGCTCTGCTCGGTGACCTGTTGCCCCTGCAGGTTGAGGTCCATTTCCCTTCAGGATCAACCGCGGCACCACGACCAGTGGCTCGTCCACTGTGCTCGCATGCGGGCGTTGCCGGATGGCGGTAACCAGGTCCGGGTAGTGATGGTCGGTATCGATGACGCCGAACGACCCTACGTCGGCGATGGGAACGATTTGAGGCTCTTCTGCTTCTTCCGTGGGTCCCGTCGTGAGTGACTAATCCGGTAAGAACCGGCATTGCCACTCACGAGCCCACGTGAACACGTCCGTGCGAGAGCACGCACGGACACCCGCATTCCCGTGGGAAGATTGCCGGAATGGCGGTAGATGTGCGCGAGATCCGGGTCCTGTTCCTCGACGTGCTCGGGACCGTGGTGGACGAAGCAGGTTCGGCAGCGGACGAGTTCGAACAGGCGGGACACGACGCGAACGGTCAGAGCGGACACGGCAAGCCGCCGACCGCATGGGGCGGCCGAGGGCGGGAGGAAGGAAGCACAGCGGGTCGGGCTTCAGCACGGCGATCGGCGCTTGGGCGTGCCCCGGCGACGGAAGCGCGAGTGCCGCCCGGAGAGTCCACACCGCCGACGAGTGGTACTGCCACGACACCAGCTCCGGCATGAACACGTCGGAGCCCGGCATGGTCGACGTGCGGTAGGCGGTCGCGTCCTCCTCGCCGCGGAGGATCACCACGTCCGCGCACGTCTGCCACCTGCGCACCGCAGCCACGACATCGGGCCGAACACCCACAGTCCCCACGCCTGACGGCGCAGCTCTGCCAACAAGAGGTCAATCTCGGAAGAGTTCACGGCGTGCCGCCTCCTGCCAGTCCTGCTCGGCGCCCTCCTGGTTGGCGTTGCGCCGCATTCGCTCGCGCCGCAACCGCACCTCATCGGCGAAGATGACTAACCCACTGATCATGGCCAGACCGAGGACAAAGACGGCCATCACGACGAGCGGCGTCGTGAAACTGCCCATCGTCACCCCTCCCCGCGGTTCCGGTCGGCGTAGTCGCTTCGTTGCTCTACGCAGTCGCTAGGTAACCGTGTGGAACTGGTGTGGGGGATGATGTGGGCGAAACTCCCACACCTAGCCGTGTCCCCGTGTTCGGTGCAGCTATAATAATTTAGGGGTGTGCGACATGGTCATCGTGTCGTCTCCAGTTCGCTGATGACACCGGCGATGAGCTCGGCGGACGCGGCCGGACTCAAAGCCACTTTCCTTATCTTCTCCGCTGCGAGTTGATATGCCTGCACATCATCCGGTTCGTGGAAGAACAGTCCGGCCCGACGATTTTCGAGATGCACGATCGGTAGTCCATCCGCCGATTCGAGCACCATGAACGGGCCGTCCAATCCGGGATGCCAGCCGCAACCGGCGGGCATGACTTGCAGCGTGACGTTGGGCCGCTCGGAGATGTCGAGCAAGTGTCGCAGCTGGTCGATCATGACGTAATGCCCGCCGATTTCTCTGCGGATGACAGTTTCGTCAACCAGAGCAAGCAAGTTCGCGGGCTGGCGGCGTGTGAAGACTTCACGTCGGCCAACGCGCACCAAGACGCGAGTTTCGATCTCGGTCGGCGCGATTTCGCCCGCCACCATGATTGCGCGTGTGTAGTCGGCGGTTTGGAGAAGTCCCGGAATCACCATCGGGGCGACGTCCGTAATTGCGGTGGCAGCGCGGCCTTTGGGGGTTCTGTTGTGGGTGGCCATCCCCGTGGCGGTGGAGTGTGGGGGCTGCGGGGTGGGGCTTTGCGTTGCGGGGTGGCGGGGTACCGGGGGCGTGGGTGGTGGTGATCGCTGCGTTCCGAGGTGGCCCGTGCGCGTTTTTCGTTGCTATAGCGCATGAAATCGCTCACGATGCTCGTACTGGTGGTGGTGGTGTGGTGGTGGTGGTTGGGTGTCACCTTCGGCGTGCCCTGGTTTTCGGTGCTGTGTCGTGGTTTTCGGTGGTTTCGCTTCCGCTCGGGTTGGGTTTTTGGGCTTTGGGGCGGGTGTTTCACCTGATCAAGCGACCATAAAAGACGTGCGAACAGGCGTTCTAATGCGGGAGAATACTTGGTATGACACCGCTGTTGAACACCCAGGATCCGGCCGTCGGCACCGCTGGTGCCCGGTCGGCGGTGTCGTGCACGGATGCCGAACTCGCCGCCCGTATCCGTGAACTGGAGGAGGGGATGCGGGTGTTGATGATGGAGCAGTTGCTGTGCATCGCCGAAGCCGACCACCGTGGTGTGTATGCCGAGTTGGGGTTCCGGTCGACGCAGGTGTGGCTGCAGGGGCTGCTCAACATCGATGCGCGTGATGCGAAAACCCGGGTCAAGGTCGCCCGCAATGTTGAGGACCGGCAGAGCTTGTATAGCGAGGTCATGCCCGCCGACCTACCCGAGACCGCCGCGGCTTTGGCCGAGGGTGCGATCGGGTTGGAGCACGCGCGGGTGATCGTGGACGGGGTCCGTCGCCTGCCGGAGTATGCCCGCTGCCACCAGGTCGGCGAGGTCGAATCAACCCTGGCCGGGTATGCGCGGACGATGACGCCTCGTGAGCTGGAGAAACTCGCCGAGCGCATCCGCTATCTGCTGGACCAGGACGGCGCCTACGACGACGAGGAAGACCAGCACGAGTCACGGGAGCTGCACTACACCGTTGCCCGGGACGGAATGACGGTCATCAAATCCCGCCTCGACCGCGAGACCGGCGCGAAGTTCGCAGCGCTCATGCAGCCCCTGGCCGCTCCCCGTCCGGAGGTGGAGGGGGAGAAGGACCCGCGCACGGTGGGGCAGCGCAACGCCGACGGGTTCGCCGCGATCCTGGACCTGGCGCTGGATCATGACGGGGTTCCGCGCACGGGTGGGCAGCGCCCGCACCTGACGATCTCTATCGATTTCGAGGATTTGAAGAAGGGGCTCGGGTTCGTCGCCGCCGAGACCGGTATGCCCGGGACCCTCAACACCGAACGGGCCATCACCGCCGAGAACGCCCGACGGATCGCCTGCGATGCCGAGGTGTTGCCGATGGTCCTCGACGGGGACGGGCTCCCGCTGGACGTGGGCCGGGCGAAGCGGACCGCGCCCGCCCAGATCCGTGCCGCGTTGCTGCAGCGGGACGGGGTGTGCGCGTTCCCGGGGTGCGACCGGCCGCCGGGAACCCCGGAAGCACACCACCTCGCCCACTGGGCCGACGGTGGAACCACCGAGCTGAGCAACATGGTGATGCTCTGCGGTCACCACCACCGGACCCTGCACAACCAGCGATGGGAAATCACCATGCGCGGTGGGCGACCCGCGTTCATCCCACCGCCCACAGTGGACCCAAAGCGAACACCACGACCAGGCGGCAGGGCACTACCCGCCCAGCACCGCGAATACCTCCGGGACCTCATCCCCGCACCACGGGGCCCGGCGGGCGAACCATGACGCTCAGATTGGGGTGGTGGCGAGTTGGGTTCATGCGACTCCAGTCATGACCAAGTCATGACTGGAAAACATCGGCGCACGGGGATCGCTGCGACCGGGGTCGTGTGGTCGGGCGACCTGTCCGAACCGTCTCCCCTCTGGGGATGGTTTACGCCCGCGTGAAGTGCTCGGCGAGGTGCTCGTCGGTTTGATCCGGCTCTGAAATTCCATTCCATGCCGAGCAAAGCAAGAGAAGTGCCGTATATGCACAGTAAGTGAGTTGACGTGACCGATGGACGTTGAACAGATCAAAGCCGAAATTTCAGCTATACCGAAACTTCTAAGCTACGCTGAGGCGCGTACCGGACACGTGCTGCGCACACGACTGGAGACCTTCATGGCCCGTACGCCAGAAGCGATCACGGAACTGCGCCGCGCCCTGGGCGCTGCGCTCCGCGGCTACCGGGAGGCTTCGCCCCTCGACCAAACCGACATCGGAAGGATCACCGCGTACTCGCGAACGTCGATCTCCCACATCGAGGCCGGCCGCCAGTTCCCCGGCCGCGACTTCTGGGAGACCGCCGATCAGGTACTCGAAGCAGGCGGCGAACTACTCGCCCACTTCGACCGCGTCGTCGCAGACGAGAAGCGGATCAGGATTGCCGAGCTGCAAGGCGCGCCGGTACGAAGGATTGACCCAGCAACACGACAACCGCGGTTCCCCGGCTCGCCGCATGACGACGATTGGCAACATGACGACGTGAATCGCCGTGAACTACTCCGCCTGGTGACGGTAACGGGCAGCCTGCTCGCGATCCCCGCTATCGACGTCGACCGGGTCCGGCACGCCGCCGAGCACCCCCGCCACCTCGACCCCGCGACCGTGGACGCCTACGAGCGGCTGAACGCCAAGCTGTGGGCGCAATTCGCCGAATCGCGGTCGAAACGCGATGTCCTCCCGGCTGCACGGCAGCAGCTCGCCACCCTGAACGCCAGCCTGAACGAGCCGCAAACCGCTGCCGTACAGCGCCAGTTGTGCACGCTCGCCGGTGACCTGTTCCAACTCTGCGGGGAAGTCTTCTTCGACAGCGACAACTACGCGGACGCCGCGCAGTGCTACGCCGAAGCCGCCCACGTCAGCAAGGAAGCACGCGAGTTCGACCTCTGGGCGTGCGCGATGACCCGCCACGCCTTCATCAACATCTACGAACGCCAGTACAAGCACGCCTCCCCGTTGCTTGACGGCGCCGCACGACTCGCCGTGAGGGGCAATCCCACCCGGACTACTCGGTATTGGGTCGCCGCCGTCCAAGCGCAGACGTACGCCGGACTCGGGAACCTGCCCGCCTGCCAACGCGCGTTGGACAGGGCCGAGCAAGTCGCCAGCCTCGACGACAAGGCGCCCGCGGCCGGTTGGCTCCGCTTCGAAGGGTCGCGGCTGGATGAGGAACGCGCCTCGTGCTTCGTCACGCTGCGCCGCCCGGACTTGGCCGAGCCCGCACTGAACAAGGCGTTGGGGCAAGCCACCTCAGCGCGACGTCGCGGGAGCGTGCTCGTCGACCTCGCAACCGTCGGCGCCCAGCGAGGCGACGTCGACCAACTGGTCATGAGCGGCGCCGCGGCAGTGGACAGCGCCCGCAAGACGGCATCGGTCGGATACGTTGGCCGCAAACTCGGAGACCTGCGAGAGCACCTGGTGCCGTACCTCGGCGACCGACACGTGCGCTACCTGGATTCGCAGATCAAGGACGTTGTGTCCGCATCCGGCCCGAAGCAGTGAGGAGAGGTTCAGTGTCGGACGAGAAGGGTCGTATCTTCCGCGAGGCGTGGCTCGCCGGGGTGAACAAGCACTACCCCGGCGAGCCCAAGCCCGGCTACATCGCCCCGTGGGAGGACACGCCCGATTGGGAGCGCGCCAGCGCCGCAGCCGTGTACCAGCAGGTTCACGACTTCATCGAAGCCACCGACGGCAACGCTGCCAAGCTCACCCGCGAGCAGAAAGGCCGGTTCGTCGCACTGTGCTGGACCGGCCAGATTTACAAGCACTTCAACGACCCCAAGCCCGCCTACGTCGCTGACTGGGCGGACATGCCCCAATGGCAGCGCGAGACCGATTCGGACATCTTCGAGCGCATTGAGCACGAGGTCGCGCCGCACACGGCTTGATCAGCAGTCGTCGGCGACCACGAAGCGCCCGCCCGGCACCACGGCCCGGCGGGCGCTTTCGCGTCGGCCTGCACCTTGACTGTCGCGGAGTTCGTCGGCACCGCGTCACATAAGAGAGAGCTGACGCTCCCGGTCCCGGTCCGCGTCGGACTGCGGCGGATCATGCCGCTGTGTGCGGAAGTTCTCCGATCGCTGCGGGTCTGCCAACCCATGACGACGCTTGGCCTGCTCGACGAGGTCGGTAAATTCCCGCTGGTACGACTTCGGGGCATACGCGCCGTTGCGGTACAGCCGCTCGTACAGCGGCAGCAGATCGCGTCGCTCGCGGCTGAGCCAGGCGTGGTACCACTCGCGCGCGCCCGGCCGCAGGTGGAGCATCGAAGGCGTCAGGCTCGTCGCCCCCGCCTCGGCGATCGCGGCCACTGCCTCAACCACGATCTTGCTGTCAAAATCGTGCCCGGTGTCGAGATCTAGGTAGCTGTGCGACGCGCGCATAGCAATAAATGCAGCATGGGTGCAACCCCTGTAAGGATTGACCGTCCAGCGAAACGGCATCTGGGACTCTCCTGGCACCCGGTTCAGCACCGTGCCAGCGCTGGCGTCCCGCCCGACATGGGGTCGAGCAGGTCCCCGGCGCGCTGAGTGGTCGTCGTGCACCCGGTGCAGGTGCCCATCGTGCACGTAATCGACGTGGTCCCCGTGGGGAACCACCACGTGCCCGGATGTGGCAATGCCCATAGGGACATGGCAGGCCTCGGGTCGTAGCAGCGCAGCGCCAAATTCGAATGCCGCAGCACAGGCCATCTTCTCCCGATCGATCGACCTGGCGTCACCAGTCGTCACCGTACGTATTCCCTCTTGACATAACCGTGACCGATCGGCCCATAATCGAAAACGATTGTCGTTTTCTTGTTCGGTGCATCGACGCTCTGTGACCAGAAGCCGACCTCGCCTGCTCTCCGAAGGAGGACCATGAGCGCGACCCCGACGGGATCGTCGGTCGACCTCGCTGCCGTTGCCGCGGCCCTCGCCGAGGTAATGGACGTGCCAACCGGCACGATCGAGACCGACACGCCCCTCGTCGAGCTGGGCCTGGAGTCGTTCACCGCGGTGCGGCTGCGCCGCCGCCTTCGCGAGGAGCTCGATCTCGATCTCCCGCTCACCGCTTTCCTCGGCGCGGCAACGGTTCGCTCGATCGCCGAAGGCGTGGTCGAGCCGGGTGAGGCCACCGGGTCGTTCCCGCTCACCCCGATCCAGTCGGCCTACTGGGTCGGCCGCAACTCGGCGTTCCCGCTCGGCGGGGTGGCGACCTTCTTCTACCGGGAGTACGACCGAATCCCTGCCACGGCCCCGGAATCCGATCTGGACCTGCTGAGCTCGGCGTGGAACGCGCTGGTTCGGCGGCATCCGATGCTGCGCATGGTCGTGGGCGAAGACGCCCGCCAGCGCGTGCTGGACTCCGTGCCGCGCTACGAGATTCCCATCACCGATCTGCGGGGCGTCGATCCGGCGACCGCCGAAAGCACCGCCGCCGAGTTGCGGCATGCCTGGTCGCACCAGGTACGCCCGGCCGACCGCTGGCCGTTGTTCGACATCCAGGCGATCCTGCTGCCCGATGGCCGGACGCGGCTTTGCATGGGGATCGACGTGCTCGCGCTGGACCTAACCGGGTTGATGCAGTTGCTCGCCGAATGGGGCGCGTTGGTCGAGGATCCGTCGACAGAGCTGCCCGCACTGCGCACGACTTTCGCCGATGTGGTCCGCAAGCGGGAGTCCGACGCTGACGAGCAGCGGCGCCGGGATCGTGATCGTGCCTACTGGGCGGAACGGGCCCCGTCGCTTCCGCCCGGCCCGGTCTTGCCGTTAGCGTGCGACGTCGACCAGGTGCGCAACCACCGGTTCAGCAGGGCATCGACGACGCTGGCGCCGGCGGAATGGGAGGCGCTGCGCGCGAGTGCGGCCGATCACGGTCTCAGCCCGACCGGGGTGCTGCTCGCGGCTTTCGGACTCACCCTGGCTCGTTGGGGCGCGACGGAGCCGTTCTGCCTGAACACCACGCTGTTCGACCGGCCCGACGACCCCGAGCTGGAGTCGCTGGTCGGCGACTTCACCTCGACCGCGCTAGTCGCGATGCCCGAGCTGGATCCCGCGAGGTGGGCGGGTTTCGCCGACTACGCGACGCGCGCGAACCGGCAGTTCTGGGCCGACCTGGACCATCGGGCGGTGTCCGGTATGGAGGCGCAGCACTCCGCCGGGGCTCCCACGGCGACACCGAAGTACCCCGTCGTCTTCACCAGCGGGCTGGGACTGTCCGATGGCCAGGGCAATCCGGCCGGGTGGCTCGGCGCGGAGGTCTTCGGCATCTCGCAAACCCCGCAGGTGTTGCTGGACCACATCGTCTATGCCGAAAGCGGCGCCCTGAAACTGTGCTGGGACTCGGTCGACGGAGCCTTCCCCGAAGGCTTCGTCAGCGGCATGCTCGACGCCCACACCCGACTGCTGCACCGGCTGGCCCACGACCCCGCTGCCTGGACCGACACCACCCTCGGCTGGGACCCATCGTTCCGGCCGGCGGAAAAGCTGACGAGTGCGCCGTTCGGCCCGGTTGGCTCGCTGCTCGACGATCCGCTGCGGGCAGCCGCCGAGAGGTGTCCCGACGAACCAGCTCTCCTGGGTACCGGGAATTCACTCAACCACAAGGAAGTTTCGTCGAACGCTGCGCAGACGGCCGCTGTGCTCGCGGCAGCCGGTGTCGGTCCGGGCGATCTCGTCGCGGTCGCGGCCGGGAAGGGCGCGGCGCAGATCACCGCGATCCTCGGGGTATGCGCCAGCGGTGCGGGCTATGTTCCCCTCGAGCCGTCGTGGCCGGCAAACCGCATCGCCTCCGCCTGCGCCCAGGCCGGCATCCGGCACGCCGTGGTAGGCCCAGGCGCACAGGTGGAATGGCCCGAAGACGTCACGGTGCACCGCTTACCGGAAAGCGGCGCACTCGACGGTGAAGCAGCGGAAGCGCCGGTGCTGCGGCGGCCGGAACCAGATGACCTCGCCTATGTCATCTTCACGTCCGGGTCCACGGGACGCCCCAAGGGGGTCGCGATCGAGCACCGGGCCGCCCGCACCACGATCGACGACCTCGTCGATCGCTTCCCGATCGGCGCTGAGGACCGGATGCTGGCGCTGTCGGCGGTCAGCTTCGACCTGTCCGTGCACGACATCTTCGGCGTGCTCGGGGTCGGCGGAGCTCTGGTGCTTCCCGACGCCGAGCGGCAGCGCGACCCGGGCCATTGGCTGGAGCTGATGCGTCAGCACCGGGTGACGTTGTGGAATACCGCTCCGGCGCTGCTGGAAATGCTGGTGGAGTACGCCGAGGTCGATCCCGAGCCGGCCCGGGAGGCGTTCGGACCGCTGCGGCTGGTGTTCCTGTCCGGGGACTGGATCCCGGTCACGTTGCCGGACCGGGTGCGCGCGCTCGCCCCGAACGCGCAGATCGTCAGCCTCGGCGGCGCGACCGAGGCGTCGATCTGGTCGATCTGCCATCCCATCGGTGACGTGGAGCCCGGGTGGCGCAGCATTCCCTACGGTCGCGCGCTTCGGGGACAGCTGTTCCACATCCTCGACGAGCACGGCCGCCCGCAGCCTGTCGGCGAGCCCGGTGAACTGCACATCGGCGGCGATGGCCTGGCGCGCGGCTACGTCGGGGATCCGAAGCAGACCGCCGACCGGTTCATCACCCACCCGCAGCTGCGCCTGCGGCTCTACCGCACCGGTGACATGGGGCACTGGCGCCAGGACGGGAGGATCGAGTTCCTCGGGCGCCTGGACCGGCAGGTCAAGATCCGGGGACATCGCATCGAACTGGGCGAAGTCGAATCCGTGCTGGACCGGCTGCCCGGGATCCGCAAGTCGGTGGCACTGTCGGCACCAGGCCCCGACGACCGGCCCCGCCTGGTGGCCTACGTCGTCCGGCACGCCGACGCCGAGATGACCGACGAGGACATGCGACGGCGGCTGCGCGAGAACGTTCCCGAGTACATGGTGCCCACCCGCTTCGTCACGATGGACGAATTCCCGGTCACGGCCAACGGGAAGATCGATTACAAGGCGTTGGAGAACCCGTTCCGACGAGCCGTCGCGAACGATGCCGCCAGCGCGCAACCGGTCGCCGGGACTCCCGCGGCGGCCGGTTCGCGGCCCGGTCCCGAAGCCGACCAGCCCGTCGAACGGGGTGTCGTGTTCGGGTTCGACGCGGCGCTAGGCGATGCCACGGCCCGCGGCCTGGATGTCGCGATCACCTTCGCCCCCGGCGCGTTGTCGCCGGCGGATGCGCTGTCCGCGGCAGGGGAAGGAGCCAAGCAGCTGCTGTCGGCCGCGGCGGCCGCCGGCCTGCGCACCACCGAGCGGTTGCGGGACGGGGCACTCCTCGAGCTCACTTTCGCCCGCGACGCAGGTGAAACCGCGCCACCGGCGATGATTCCGTCGCCGGTGACCGCGCCCGCCACACCACCGCCATCCCCGCCACCTCCGGCAGCGCCGTCGAGGCATGCGGCCGAGACCGAGGCGGCAATCCAGCGGGTGTTCTGCGACCTCTTGAAGTCCGAAGTGGACACCACGACGCAGTTCTTCCAGCTGGGTGCCACGTCGCTCACCCTGGTTCAAGCCCAACGCAGGCTCAGCGCGGAACTCGATCCGGGCCTCGCGGTGGTCGACTTCCTGGCCAATCCCACGGTCCGCGACCTGGCCGCACTGATCGCACAGCGAACGGAACCGGCCCCCGCTCGGTCCGCATCGCCGGTGTCGGGTCGCCGCGCCGCCCGCGCGCACGCCGCGGAGTTGGCCCGATGATCGCCGTCACGGGACAGGCCTGCCGCTTTCCCGGAGCACCGGATGCCGCAGCGTTCTGGGACATGCTCGTCGCGGGCCGCGAAGGACTCACCCGCTTCACCGAAGCGGAGCTGGCGGCCCGCGGCGTCCCGCCGCGCCTGCGCAACCGCCCGGACTACGTGCCGGTCGGCGGGCTGATCGACGGGCAGGACCTGTTCGACCCCGAGCCGTTCGGCCTCACCGATGCCGAAGCCGCTCTGCTCGACCCCCAGCAACGGCTCTTCCTGGAAGTGACCTGGCAAGCGCTGGAGCAGGCCGGGCACGGCTGCGGGCTGGGCGCCGGCTCGGTCGGGGTTTTCGCCGGGGCCGCGCACAGTTCCTACCTGGCCAGCAACCTCGCCGACCGGTGGAGCCCGACCGGCGGCGGCGCGGACCCGGTGGGCAGCCTGCAGACCGCGATGGCCACGCACGCCGACTACCTGCCGCTGCAGGTGGCCTACCGGTTGAACCTGACCGGTCCGGCCATCGCGGTGAACACGACGTGCTCGACGTCGCTGGTCGCCGTGCACACCGCCGCGCAGTCGCTGCTCAACGAGGAATGCGATACCGCCGTCGCGGGCGGCGTTTCGCTGATCGTCCCGCAGGGACACGGATATCTGCACGTGGCCGAGGGGATCTATTCCGCCGACGGCGCAGTGCGTCCCTTCTCCGCCGAAGGCAGCGGCATCGTCTACTCGCAGGGGGTCGGAGCCGTCGTGCTGCGACGGCTGGAAGACGCACTGGCCGACGGCGATCCGGTCCTGGCGGTGCTGCACGGCTCCGCGGTCAACAACGACGGTGCCGACAAGGCCGGATTCACCGCGCCGTCGTTGCGCGGGCAGGCGGCGGTGATCGCCGAGGCGCAGGCGATCGCCGGTGTCGATCCCCGGCAGGTCGGCTACGTCGAGGCGCATGGAACTGCCACGAGGCTGGGCGATCCGGTGGAAACCGCCGCGTTGCGGCGGATCTTCGGCGATGCGGGTCCCGCCTGGTGCGGGCTGGGGTCGGTGAAGAGCAATATCGGGCACGCCAACACCGCTGCGGGGATCGCCTCGTTCATCAAGACGACGCTGGCGGTCCAGCACGGGATTCTGCCCGCCTCGCTGCACGCCGAACCGCTCAACGACCTGCTGCGGTTGGATGGGTCGCCGTTCGAGGTCGTCACCGAGACCAAGCAGTGGCAGGGCCCGGAATTGGCCGGGGTCAGCTCGTTCGGCATCGGCGGCACTAACTGCCACGTCGTGCTGGGCCCCGCGCCGAGCCGCCCCGCGGCGCAATCGGATTCCCGACCGCAGATCATGGCTGTGTCCGCGCACAACCGCGCGGCGGCCGAGCGGACCGCAATGACCATCGCAGAAGCCGAGTCCGCGGATGTGGCGGACCTCGCCCACACCCTGCAATCCGGACGGCCGGCGCTCCCCTACCGCGTGGCCACCGCCGTGCGCGCTGGTCACATCCCGGCTGCTTCGCCGAGCGGAACCGCGGTCCAGGCCCTTTCCACGCGACCACGCGTGGTGTTCGCCTTCCCCGGCGCCGGCAGCCAGTACCCGGGCATGGGTTCGCGGCTCTACGCGGAGGAGCCGGTGTTTCGGGACTGCGTCGACGAATGCGCTGACCTCTTGCGCCCCTTGCTGGGAAACGACATTCGCGAGGCCGTGATCGGCGACGCTGCGCAGCGGCGCGTCCGCGACGCCGCCTACGGCCTGCCCGCGTTGTTCGCCGCGTCGTTGGCGACCGCTCGACTGCTGGACTCCTGGAACGTGCGCCCGGACGTAGTGCTCGGCCACAGTCTCGGTGAGTACACCGCCGCTGTGGTGGCCGGTGGGCTCTCGCTGCAGGATGCCGCCCGGCTCGTCGCCATCCGGTGCACCGGGGCGTCTCGTGCCGCCGGCGGCGGGAGCATGCTCGCGATCCAGCTCCCGGAAACCGACGTGGCCCGGCTGCTCGCGAACCACCCCGACGTCGACCTCGCGGCAGTCAACGCGCCCGATTCGTGCGTTGTTTCCGGGCCGCGACGCGCCGTCGAAGCACTAGCGGCCGGCCTGGGCGGCGACAAGCGGCCTGCGTTGCTCCGGGTCGATGCCGCGCTGCATTCGCGGCTGGTCGAGCCCGCGATCCCCGCGCTCCGGGAGGCTGCGAAAGCCTTGCGGCCCCGGTCCCTGTCGGTGCCGATGGTCACGACCGTCACCGGTACTCACGCGGACGCGGAGTTGAGCACGGCCGAGCACTGGGCACGCCAGCTTCGGGACACCGTGCGGTTCTCCGACGCGTTGCGCACCGCCGTCGACGGCGACGGCCCGGCCGTCGTGGTGCAGACCGGACCGGGCAGCGCGCTGGCCGGCCTCGCCCGGCGCAACGGACTTCCCGCGCTGCATACCGCGTTGACGACGTTCACCGCGGAGGAACCCGACGAAGCGATCTCCGTCCGCGATGCCGTCGGCCAACTCTGGGCGCACGGGCTCGACGTCGACTTCGCCGCTCAGCACGTCCAACCGCGTCGTCGCATCGCCGCGCCGGGTTACGCCTTCCAGCGGCGGCGGTTGTGGATCGACCCTCCGCAGCCCCGGCAGGTTCGCGCCGAAGACGCGCCGGATGCCACCGAGCCGCTGCAAATCCCGCGCTGGCGACAACTCCTGCCACTCGATCGACCCACCTCGTTGCCCGGGCGTTGGCTTGTTGCCGCCGCTTCCGACGACGCTTTGGCCGCGACCGTCCAGCGGGAGTTGACGGCACTGGGCGCGAACTGCGTTTCCCTCGGGGAGCTCGCCGGATCCGAACCGGTCTCCGGTGTGCTCCTGTTCGCCGGCGACAGCGAGGACATCACGACCGAAATCCTCCGCCACGCCGAGCTGTCACGTGTTCTCGCCGATCTGGAGCCGTCCCCGCCACTGCTGCTCCAGATCACCAGAGGTGGCGAGCAGGCGGACAGCCGAGACGTTCCCGGCACCGTACACGGTGCGCTGCGAGTGCTCCCCCGAATCCTGGGCCAGGAGCTGCGCGGATTGCGGTGGCGGACGATCGATCTGCCGGCCGGCTCGGATGATGCCGCGGCAGTTGTCGCGGAGATCGCCGACCTCGGCTCGGCGGAACGGTCGTCGGGCTGGGAAATCGCGGTGCGCGGCGATTCCCGGTGGCTGCGGGCGATCGTGCCGTGGCGCCCCAAGGCCGAGGTCACGCCGCCATCCGGCGGCCTCGCGCTGATCACGGGCGGGCTGGGTGATGTCGGGTTGACCATCGCCGAGCACCTCGCCCGCAACGGGTACCGCGTCGTCCTCACCTCGCGCGCCGGCCTGCCAACCCGCCCCGAACCCGGTAGGACCGCCGAACAGCGGCTCCGAACCATCCGGCGGCTCGGCGAAGCCGGCGCTCAGGTGGAGGTTCGCGCGCTCGACGCCGCAGATGTGCCTGGGACGACAGCACTTCTGCGCGAGCTGTCCCAGCAAGGACGTCTCGACATCGTGATCCACGCGGCGGGCGTCGCCGCGACCACGGACGCGACCCCGCTGCGGGAGACCACGGCCGAACTCGTCGCAGCGCACATCACCGCCAAGGCGGGCGGCGCGCTCGCGCTGCGCGCGGCGATCGACGAGCTCCCGCCCCAGCTGCGGCCTCGCACGGTGTTGTTGATGTCGTCGGCGACCACGCTGGTCGGCGGCATCGGCATGGGCGCATACGCGGCGGCCAACGGCTTCCTCGATGCCCTGGCGATGGCTGCCCGCGACGACTCGACCCGGTGGATCAGCGCGGTGTGGGACGGCTGGCGGGTCGGCCCGTTGGGTACCGACCGCACCGTGGCGCTGGACCACGCGCTGGACGCCGAGACCGGAATGGCAGCGCTGGACCGGATCCTCCACGGCACAACGCCACCGGTGGTCGCCATCGCCGCCACCGGACTGGCCGACCGCATGACGCAGGCTGCCTTCATCGATCGCGCCGAGGCGCCGGGGAGTTTGGCGGATCCCGCCGAAAGTGCCGTCGCCGAGCTGTGGAGCGAGTTGTTCGGCTCGCCCGTGACCTCGGCCGACGCGGACTTCTTCCTGCTGGGCGGGCATTCCCTGCTCGCGACGCGGATGCTGGCCGCGGTGCGGGAGCGCTTCGGCGTCGATCTGCGACTGCGCGACTTGCTGGCCCAGCCGACCGTCGCCGCGCTCGCGGCCCGCATCACGGCAGCCGAACCCGCACCCCCCGAACCCGCACCGGCGGCAGCGGTCGTGGCTTCGGATGGGACGTTCCCGCTGACGCGGGTGCAGCACGCCTACTGGGTCGGCCGCGACGGCGGCTACGAGTGGGGCGACGTGCCCTGCCACTTCTACCTGGAGTACGACTGCGAATACCTCGACGTCGACCGGTACGAACGGGCGTGGCAACAGGTGTTTGCCCGCCACCCCATGCTGCGGACCATCATCACCCCGCAGGGCCGGGCGAAGGTCCTCGACGACGTGCCCGCCTACCGCGTCCGGGTACACGACCTGACGTCGCTGCCCGAGGAGCGCCGGGCGGCGCGGCTGGAACGGCTGCGGGAGCGCATCGGCCGGCAGCCCGGGCCGCCGGACCGGTGGCCGCTGTTGCAGATCCAGGCCGCGCGGCTGCCCGGTGGCGGCGTCCGGTTGTTCGTCGGCGTCGACGTGCTGATCTGCGACGCGGCGAGCTGGTGGATCATCGACCGCGAACTGCGGCACTTCTACCAGGCACCGAACCAGCCGTTGCCGGACATCGGGATCGACTTCGCCGCGTGCGTAACGGCGCTGGAGCAACGCCGCCACGGCGAGCGCGGGAAGCAGGCAGCCGCGTACTGGCGTGACAAGCTCGACTCGCTGCCGGGCGGGCCCGCGCTGCCCGTGCGCGAATCCGGCGCGCCGACTCGATTCGTCCGGCGGGCCGCGGCACTGGATCCCGACGCCTGGGCCGCGTTGCAGGCCACCGCGGCCCGGCAGCGGGTGACGCCCACGGCCGTGCTGCTCGCCGCCTACGCCGAGACACTCGCGGCCTGGTCGGGCAGCGACCGGTTCGCGATCATGCTGACGCTGTTCGACCGCCCCGACATCCATCCCCAGGTGTCCGACGTGGTCGGCGACTTCACCTCGCTCGTGCTGCACGCGGTGGACCACTCCGAGCCCGCATCCTTCCTGCAGCGGGCCCGAGCCGCGCAGGACATGCTGTTCGCGGACCTGGACCACCGGGACTTCTCCGGCGTCGAAGTGCTGGCCGAGCAGTCGTCCCGCCGCGGCCACCGGGTCTCGGTGCCGGTGGTGTTCACCAGCGCGCTGGGCCTCGAAGACGTCATCGGCGCGGAACACGATCCGGAATGGGTCGGCACGCAGGTCGCCGCGCTCAGCCAGACGCCGCAGACCCTGCTGGACCACCAGGCGCTGGAGCAGGGCGGGCGGCTGTTGCTGCAATGGGATGCGCTGGAACCCGTCCTGCCGCCGGATCAGCTCGACCGGGCATTCGCCGACTACGTCCAACGCGTCGAGCGACTCGCCACCGATCCGTCCACATGGGACAGCACAGACGTGGCCGACGAAGACATCGCGTTGCCGGTCCGATCGGGCGACGGGCAGCACACGCTGTTCCTGATGCATCCCTCGGGCGGTGACGTCGTCTGCTACGCCGAGCTGGCCCGGCTGCTCGATGACCGCGTGGACGTCGTCGCGCTGACCGATCCGGAACTGGTCGACGGCCGCGGCGCCACCGACATCCCCGGGATGGCCGCGCGCTTCCTCGACGTGGTCCGCCGATCGCAGGAACACGGCCCGTACCTGCTCGGCGGCTGGTCCATGGGCGGTGACCTCGCGCAGGAAATGGCCCGCCAGCTAAGCGCGCTCGGTGAGCGGACCCGGCTGCTGGTGATGCTCGACTCCAACGATCCGAACCACATCACGCACATCGCCGGCGATCCGGACGAGGTGGAACTGGCCGTCGTCTGGCGTTTCCTCGGTTCCTTGGAAGGGTTCGCCGGCGCCGACCTCCAGGCGGGACCCGACCTGGACACCTCGGCGGTCATCGAGGCGATCCGGCGGCTGCCACCCGGCCGGCGCTGGGACGAGATCGACCAACGGCTGCGGTCCGCACGGCTGCTCGGCCGCCGTGACAGCTCCCGGCGGCGGATCGCGGTCTTCGCCCGGCACCTGCGGGCGCTGGCCGACCACGAACCCGGTCTGCTCGACGACGAGACCACCAGAACACTGCTGGTCCGCGCAGATCGCCCGGCACCGCGCAATTCCGGCGTGGGCATGGGTGTCGATGACAACCCGCCGGGTCTGGCGGACCTGGGTTGGGGCCGTCACCTCGCCGGACCGCTGGACGTGTTCGGCGTCGACGCCCACCACTACTCGCTGCTGCAGCCACCCGCGATCACGCAGGTCGCCGCGGCCATCAACGAAGCGCTGAAAACGGCGCTGGATCACTGATCCACCACCCGTGCGCTTCCCGGGCGGCCATGGCCGCCCGGGAAGCGCACGGGCCCGGACTGACGAAGGACCTCGATGCAACGACGACAGTTCGTCCTCGGCGCAGCCCTGGCCACCGCCCTGGTGGCCACCGGGTGCGCCGCCAACAGCACGCCAGGCACGAGCACCGGCACACTCCGCTACGCCGCGGTCGGCGCTCCCGCCGCCGCCAGCAACGATCCACACGGCGGCCTCGGCAACGAGTCCGACGCCATGCGCTTCGCGCTGCTCTACGACGTGCTCACCTTTCCCGGCGCGGATGGCAACACGCAGCCCCGACTGGCCACCTCATGGACGCCGGACACGACGCAGACCCGCTGGACGCTCGCGCTGCGGCCGGATGCTTCCTTCACCGACGGACGACCTGTGCGGGCGGCGGACGTGCTGTTCTCGCTGCGCCGGATGCAGGACAAGGCCGCCGAGAACTACGGCCGGATGGCCATGTTCGACCTCGCGGCGTCCACCGCGGTCGACGACCACACCCTGAACCTGGTGACGCGCAAGCCCTTCACCGAGGTCGGCAGGGCACTGGAGTCTGCGACCTTCGTCGTGCCCGAGGGCAGCACTGACTTCGGCAACCCGGTGGCGGGGTCCGGCCCGTTCCGGATGGTCGGCGGCGATGCCGCCGCCGCCGTGCTGGAACGCAACGACCGGTGGTGGGGCCCACGCCCGCCGCTGCGGCGCATCGAGATCCGCGCGATCGCCGATCCACAGGCCCGGGCGGACGCGGTCGCCGCCGGGCAGGCCGACGTTGCGGGCAGCGTGAACCCGGCGACCGCGCGGCAGTCCGAACAGGACGGTCTGCAGGTCGTGCACCGGCCGGCGGTCACGGTGTACCCGGTGGTGATGCGGCTGGACCGGGCACCGTTCGACGACCCCCGAGTTCGCGAGGCGATCAAGCTCGCGGTGGATCGCAAGCAGCTGGTGGACACCGTTTTCCTCGGCCAGGGCATGGTCGGCAACGACCTGCTCACCCCCGCCGACCCGACCGCACCGGCACCACCGCAGCGCCGGCGCGACCTCGACCGAGCGCGACAGCTGCTCGCCGAGGCGGGGCACGCGAGCGGGCTGGATCTCACGCTGCGCACCACCACCGCCTACCCGGGCATGGACACCGCCGCGACGCTGCTCGCCGACCAGCTCAAGGCCGCCGGCATCCAGATCCGCGTGCAGGTGGAACCGCAGGACACCTACTGGACCCAGGTCTACTCGCAGGCCGACTTCTACGTCAGCTACCTCGGCGGAATCCCGTTCCTCGACGTCGCTCGCATGACGCTGCTGTCGACCTCACCGACCAATGAGACCGCGTGGCACCGGCCGGACTGGGACCTAACCTTCGACGCGGCACTGGCCACCCCCGACGAAGCCGGGCGCAGCGCCCAGCTCGGCCGGTTGCAGCAGCAGGTGCGCGACGAAGGCGGCTACCTGGTGTGGGGCGCCGGCGACGGCCTCGACCTGGCGCGCCCGCAGGTCGCGGGACTGCCCACTGGACCAGGCTTCCAGCGGTTGTTCATCGACCAGGTCCGGATCAACGCCTCGTGATTCCGCCACCGCTGCGCTCGACCGGGCGCAGCGCCCTGCTGCTGCTCGCGGTCGCCGTCCTGGTCTTCGCCGGAACCGAACTGCTGCCCGGGGACGCGGCGCAGGCCAGGACCCGGGGCCGGGCCAGCGATGCGGAGCTGCTCCGGCTGCGCGAGCAGACCGGGCTGGCCGCCCCGGTCTGGCTGCGCTTCGGCCGCTGGCTGGGCGGTCTGCTGCACGGTGACGCGGGCCGGTCGCTGGTCAGCGACCGGCCCGTGGCGGGACTGATCGCGGAACGGTTGCCGGCGACGCTGGCGCTGACCGCCTGTTCGCTGCTGGTCGCGGTTCCGCTGATGCTGATGGCGGCTTGGGTGGGCAGCTCGACTCGGCTGCGGTCCCCGGTCGGCGGCGCGATCGCCGCCGCGGCCGCAGTCCCGCAGGTCGTGGTCGCCGGCGCGCTGGTCGCGCTGTTCTCCGGGCTGCTGCATTGGCTGCCGCGAGTATCACTGCTCCCCATTGGACAGTCCCCGTGGCAGCGCCCGGAACTGCTCGCGCTGCCAACGCTGTCGCTGGCGCTTCCGGCGGCGGCATACGGCGCGGGCCTGCTCGCCGGGGCGATGGCGGACGTGCGACGACTCCCGCACGTCGAGGATGCCGTCCTGCGCGGTGTGCCGCACTGGCGCGTCGCGGCCCGGCACGTCCTCCCCCTCCTGTTCGCGCCGCTGCTGCGAGTGCTCGCGGTGCTCTGCGGCGGTTTGATCGCGGCCACCACGGTGGTCGAGACCGTGTTCGGCTACAACGGCCTCGGGGAGTTACTCGTCAGCTCCGTCGCCAACCGTGACGTGCCGGCAGTGCAGGCCGTGGCAATGCTCGGGGCGGCAGTCGTGCTCGCCGGATTGTGGCTGGCCGACGTGGTTCGGAGTGGCGCCTCATGAAGCGCGCGATCATGGCCTGCGGCCTCGCGATCGCCGCGGTGTGCGCGGCCGTCCTGGGCGGGCTGCTCGCTCCTCACCTCCCGACCGAGATCATCGGCCTGCCGCACACATCCCCGGACACGACCGCCCTGCTCGGCACCGACGGGCTCGGCCGCGACGTGTTGTCGCGGGTGCTGGCCGGTGGCCGTGACCTCGTACTGGTCTCGATCCTCGCCGCGCTGCTGGCCACCTCATTCGGTGTCGCCGGCGGGTTGCTCGCCGGCTGGTCCGACGGCTGGATCTCCCGGCTGCTGACCGCGATCGCCGACCTGCTGCTCGCCATCCCGCTGCTGCTCGTCGCGCTGGTGCTGGCGGTTTCGCTGCCCGGTGACGCCGCGGTCGTGGCCGCAACCGTCTGCGGCGGCACCCCGCTGACCCTGCGGGTGGTCCGCGACGCCACCCGGATCTCCCGCCGATCCGGCTACGTCGAGGCGGCGCGCTGCCGCGGCGAACGCGACGCGGTGCTCCTGATCCGGGAAGTCCTGCCCTCGATGACCGGCCTGATCTCGGCCGACGTCGGCATGCGGTTCGTGGTCGCCGTGCAGCTCGCGGCCGCGTTGGGCCTGCTCGGTTTCGGTGCCCAACCACCAATGGCCGACTGGGCGTTGATGATCCGCGAGAACCTGCCCGGGTCCGGCCTCAACCCGGCAGGGGTGATCGCACCTGCGGTCGCGCTGGCCGTGCTGACGGCCGGTGTCGCGGGGGCGGCGTCACTGCTCGACAGGAGGTCGGCGTGAGCGGCTTGGAAGTCGGCGGCATGACCGTGCTCGACGGGCGGGGACGCGCCGTGATCCGGGATTTCTCGTTGCAGGCCGCCGTCGGTGATGTCGTCGCGGTCGTCGGCCCGTCCGGCAGCGGGAAATCCACCCTGCTGCGCGCGATCCTGGACGCCCTGCCGGCGGGACTGCGTCGGGCGGAGGGAGCGGTCTGCTGGGAAGGGCGGACGATCCTGCCCGGACGGGCCGCCCGGCGGTGGCGGTATCGGACGGCGGGCATCGTCGGCCAAGATCCCGCCGCCGCGCTGAATCCCCTGCAGCGCGTGCATTCCCTCGTCGCCGAAGGCGCACCGGAGGTGTCATTGGCCCGGCGGGCGCTCGACGACATCGGACTCGACAGCGCCGAGCTGTGGCGGCGGCTCCCGCGTCAACTTTCCGGTGGGCAGGCGCAACGCGTCGCGCTGGCCCGCGCGCTGGTGGGCGATCGGCCCTTGCTGGTGCTCGACGAGCCGACGACCGGTCTGGACCCGGAAGCCCTGGAACTGGTCATGCGGGCCATCGCGACGCGGCGCGGTGACGGGCGTTCGGTGACGCTGCTGGTCTCGCACGACCGGGATTTCGTGTCGAAGGTGAGCGACCGCGTCATCTCACTCGGGCAAGCGGCGAGGCCTGCCTCGGCGCGAACATGCTCGACGAGATCGGGCGCACCCGTGCTCTCGACATCCGGCCTGACGATCTCCCAAGGCGGCGCACCCCTGCTCCACAACGGCGCGTTCGAACTCCGCAGGCACGAATTCGTCGCCGTGCTGGGAACGTCCGGGGGCGGCAAGAGCACCATGCTGCGGACGTTGGCCGGCCTGCACGCGGCCGATGCGGGCGAACTCCGGTGGCGGGGCGACCCCCTCCCGGGCCGGGTCGAGCACCGGTCCCGCACGCAACTGCGCGCCGTGCAATTCGTCGCCCAGGACCCTGCCAGCGCGCTCAACCCAGCGCACCGCGTCGGCTCCGCCATCGCCCGGGCCGCACAGGTGCTGGACGGCGTTTCTCGCGCTGCCGCGCGGAAACGAGCTGACGAACTGCTGAGCGTGGTCGGGCTCGAAGGCACCGCCAAGCGCTTTCCGCGCGAGCTCTCCGGCGGGCAACGCCAACGCGTGGCCCTCGCGCGAGCGCTCGCCGCCAAGCCCGATGTGCTCCTGGCCGACGAGATCACGTCCGCGCTCGACGAGGCCACGGCCCACGACGTGCTCGGCCTCCTCGACCGGCTGCGCGCCGACGGACTCGCCGTCCTGCTGGTCACCCACGACCGGACGATCGCCGATCGCGCCGACCGCACCCTCCGGCTGCACCAGCGCAGCCTGCTCCCCACCATTTCCGACCGATCGGAGGAAACCCGTGCCCGGTGACGACCCCGTGCCCGCCGACAGCACAGCCGCCCTTTGGCAGGCAGCCGAGCACCTCAGCGCCCACCCGTGGATCGCCGCGGCCGAAGTAGCCGACGAAGCGGTGCGTCTCGTCCCGGCCCGCGCGGCGCTCGCCGTGCGGCCGACGCCGGGCGCGCTACTCACCGAACACCTCGACCAGTGGAGCGAGGTCTACGACTGGACCTACTCCAAGGCCTCCGGGCGGCATGCCGACGACCTGGACCTGTCCGGCTGGCGGGCATCGGACACCGGCGAGCCGTTCCCGGTGGAGCACATGACCGACTGGCTGCGCCACACCGTCGAACTCGTGCTGCGCAACAAACCCCGCCGGGTGCTCGAACTCGGTTGCGGCACGGGCATGCTCATGCACCGCCTGCATCCGCACATCGACGCGTACGTCGGCACCGACGTCACCCCCGATGCCGTCCGGAAGCTGTCCACATCGGCGCCGGACGGTGCCGTGATCGTGCAAGCCGCCGCGCACGAGGCGCGCAGCGCTGTGGTGCAGGAGGCCATCGCCACCGCCTTTCCCGGCGCTCGGCCGGATTGCGTGCTGCTGAACTCCGTCACGCAGTGCTTCCCCGACGTGGAATATCTGCGCGCGGTCGTGCAGGACGCGATCGGCATGGTCGCGCCCGGTGGCACCGTGATCGTCGGCGACGTTCGCCATGCCGGACTGCTGCGCGACCACCACCGCTGGCTCGACGCCGCCGTCGCGGACGCAGAGCTGGACGAACGGGTGGACCGCGACGAGGAACTGCTCTTCGATCCGCCGTTGCTGGCCTCGCTGGCCGCGGCGGCAGGCCGCGAGGTCCGGATGGCCACCTTCGCGAAAACCATGCGCGCCGACACCGAACTGACCCGCTTCCGCTTCGACGCGGTGCTCCACGTCGAACCCAGCGCCCCCGTCGCGGCACCGACCGCGATCGGCTGGCCTGACCTTCCCGCCGGCAACCGGATCGCGGCCCTGCGGGCCCGTCTCGGCGGCTCGCCGGTGCGGGTCGCGCAGATCCCGAACCGGCTGCTCGACGCCGACACCGGCACTACCGCCGCCGAACTGCGCCACGCCATCGGCGACCTGGACGCGGTGGTCGGCCTGGACCCGGCCGATCCACGGCTGCTCGAAGTCATCGCCCCCGCGCTGTCGGCCGCCCGACCGGTGCAGAAAATCCCCGGCCCGGGCACGGCGCACGAGCCGCTGCCCGGATTCGTCCGCCGCCGGCTCACCGAGGTCGCCCGGCGGGAACTGCGACGCGCAGGCCACGCACCGGTGCCGATCACGGTCGATCCGGGAGGCCGAGATGCGGGCTGAAGTTCTGGACCAGGTCGCTCGATCCGCCGCGGCCGCGATCCACGATGTCGACACCGCCGCGCTGCCCGGCTTCATGCGGCAGCTCGACCACGCCGCGGTGCTGGCGATGGCCCGCACTCTCGGCCGCAACGGCCTGTTCCGGCCCGGGGTCAGGCACCGCTGGGACCAGATCGCCGATCGGCTGCGCGTCGCACCCAGGCACCGCTGGATCCTCCGCCGCTGGCTGACCGCCCTCCAGGAAGAGGGCCTGCTGCAACGAGAAGAGACCACGGGATTCGTGCACGGCCTCCGTGCCGTGGGCCGAGCGCAGGCGGCCGACGCCGCCGCGCGGGTGGACGAAGCCGCGCGCGGCCTGGGATATCCGGCGGAGATGGCCCGGTTCTTCCTGGCGGCGATCGAGCAGCTTCCCCGGCTGCTCCGCGACGAGGTGGCCGTGCAGACGCTGCTGTTCCCCGACGGAGACCTCGCGACCGCCGAAGGCGCCTACAAGGACAACGTCATCAACCGGTACCTCAACGCGGCAGCCGTCGATCTGCTGCGCGGGGAATGCCGGCGCGCCGGTGGCACGCTCCGCGTACTGGAGCTCGGAGCGGGTGTCGGCGGGACCACCGCCGCCGTGGTCCCGGCGCTCGCCGATGAGGCCCTGGACTACCTGTTCACCGACGTGTCCCAGTTCTTCCTGGACGCCGGGCGGCAGCGGTTCGGGGGCTTGCTCCGCTACGGAATCCTCGACATCAACTCCGACGAGCCCGTGCATCCTGGCTCCGCCGATGTCGTGCTCGCCGCGAACGTCCTGCACAACTCCGTCCACATCGGACACGTGCTGGCGCGGTTGCGGGATTTGCTGGCGCCCGGCGGGTTGCTCGTGGTGATCGAGTCGTGCCGGGAGCACTACCAGGCCATGACGTCGATGCAGTTCCTGATGTCCCCGCGCGACGGCGAACCGCAACCCGGTGCCACCGACGTGCGGGCCGGGACCGACCGCATCTTCCTGACCCGCGACGAGTGGCTGGCCGAACTGACCGCGGCCGGTTTCGCCCCGCTGCTCGACCTGCCCGACCCGAACCACCCGCTCGCCGCCCTCGGCCAGCACGTCTTCGCCGCCCGAACCGACGAACTGGAGCAACCTTGACCACCGAACCCGACATCAGCACCGTGCTGGCCGAGATCTGGTCCGAGCTGCTCGGCCTGGACGAGATCCCGCCGGATTCGAGCTTCCTCAACCTCGGCGGGGATTCGGTTCTCGCCGTGCGAATGTCCGCCGTGGTCCGCCGCAAGCTCGGAGTGGCGCTCGCCCTGTCCGACGTACGAGTGGAGATCACCCTCGCCGAACTGGCCGACCTCGTGGCCCGCCGCAGCGCGGGCGCATCCAGCGGCCGGGCACTGCCGGTCGAAGTGACCCGCCGCCCCGACCCGGTCGCACCGTTCCCGCTGCTGCCGTTGCAGCAGGGCTACTTCGTCGGGCAGCAGGACGGCTGGGAGCTGTCCTACGAATCGGCGCACCACTACGTCGACATCGGGCTCACCGACGTCGACCCCGACGAAGCACCCGAGGCACTCCAGGACGCGCTGCGCCGACTCGTGCGGCACCAGCCCACGCTGCGCGCCCGCGTGCTGCCCGATGGCCGGCAGCGCATCCTGGCCGCCGACGACCCCGAAGCCGTACCGGCCGTCGAAGTGATCGACCTGCGCGACGCCTCCGAGGACGAAGCCAACGCGACGGTGGCCGCCATCCGTGCGCAGATGAGCACCACCGGCCCCGACCCCGCGCATGGCCCCGGCATGACGATGCGGCTGACGCTGCTGCCCGGCGACCGCGCTCGCCTGCACAACGCGGTCAGCCTGCTGATCATCGACGGCTGGTCGTCGAACGTCTTCTACCGCGACCTGTTCGCCCTGGTGGCCGACTGGAACGCGATGCTGCCCCCGTTGGAGGTCGACTACGGCGACTACGTCACGTCGGTAGCCACGCTGCCCGACACCGAGGCCTGGGAGGCCGACCGCGACTGGTGGTTCGACCGCCTCGACGAGTTCCCGCTGCCGCCCGCCCTGCCGCTGGTCGCCGATCCGCGCGAGGTGCGGCCAGCGCTGATGGGCACCCGCCAGACCACTGTGGACGCCGAAACTTGGGCGGCGTTCCGCAAGCAGTGCACCGCGCGCGGGGTCACGCCGTCGGCGGCGATGTTCACCGCCTACGCGATCGTGCTGGCCCGCCAGGCCGGACACCGCCGCATGCTGCTGAACTCCTTGCAGCTCAACCGCTTGCCGCTGCACCCCGACGTGCACCGGATCGTCGGCGCGTTCGCCTCGACGATGCTGATCCCGGTCGAGCTGGCCGAAGGCGCCACCTTCGCCGAACTGGCCACCGACAACCAGCGCCGGTTCAGCGAATCGGCGTCGCACAACCTGATCAGCGGCGTCGAGGTGTCCCGCGAACTGGGCCGCCGGCGCGGCACGCACCGCCCCGTCGCTCCCATCGTCTTCCAGAGCACGCTCGGGATGGACGCGGCGATGGGCGAACGCGTGCCGGACACCGCCGGCCCGCTGGGCCGCATCGACATGGCCGACCACCACCAGCAGCTTCGCACCCCGCAGGTCGCGCTGGAAGTGCGGATGTTCGAGCTGCGCGATGAGATGTACCTGGTGTTCTCCCTGGTCGACGAGCTCTTCGACGCCTCCACCGTGGACGCGATGTTCCGCGAGCTGACCGGTATCGCCCGCACGCTCGCCGAGCCCGGCGGTTGGGACGACCCGGTGGCGCTGCCCGCGGCGGCGGACGCACCGGAATCCGAAGAGCTGCGCGCCGGCCGGTACGCACGCCACGGCCGGACCGAAGAGGGTGGTGCACCGCGAACCGAGCTGGAACGCACCATCGCCGAGGTGTGGGAGGAGATGCTGGCCATCAGCGGGGCCGACCGCGCGGCCGACTTCTTCGCCCTCGGCGGCGATTCGCTGCTCGCGGTCCGGGTCCTCGGAAAGCTCGCCCGGGAAAAGGGAATCGCGGTGGCGGTCCGGGACTTCCTCGAAGCCCCGACGATCTCCGGGCTCGCCGCGCTGGCCTCGTCCGAACGCTGACGGGACCGGGGTCGTGAGTGCGCAAGCGGGTTGCAGCCCGCTTGCGCACTCACGACTGTCAAACGTCAGGAATCGGCCAGAGTGGCGCGGAAAAGGCCCTGCTCCAACCAGACGGCCGCTCGGACACCGTCCGCAGCGGCTTGGCTGACCAGGGTCAGCGCGTCCGGCACCGCCGGCACACGTGCCATGTCCCCGGCCGCGAACACCCCTGGAACCGTGGTCGCCTGCAGCTCGTCGACCTGCACGCAGCCGTCCTCCAGGATCGCGCAACCGAGATCGGCGGCGAACGGTGCGCGTTGCCTGGTCGGTGCGCGGTGGAAGATGACCTGCCGCTCCAGCACCGATCCGTCGGCGAAGTGCAGCTGGAGCGCGTCGAGTTCGCCGGTCACTTTCGCCAGCGGCTCGGTGCGCACCTCGAGACCGCGCGCCGTGAGCTTGGCGATCACATCGTCCGGCAACTCGTGCGCTCCATGGGTTACCACGACCACGTCGTCGCTGTAGCGGTCGGCCAAATACAGGCCCAGCATCACCTGCGGGACGTCGCGGCCGAGCACCGCCAGGGTCTTACCGGTGGCCTCCCACCCGTGGCAGAAGGGACAATGGAAGATGCTGCGGCCGAAGCGCTCCGGTACGCCCGGGATGTCGTAGGGCTCGTCGACCTGCCCGGTCGCCAGGATCAGCCGCCGCGCACGTTCCCGGCTTCCGTCGCCGAACTCCACGGTGAAGCCGTCGATGCCGCCGGAAACCGAGGCGACCTGCCCCGACCGCAGCTCGACACCGGGGTAAGCGGCCAGCTCTGCGCGCCCCAGCGACAACAGCTCGTGCGGCGAGAACCCGTCCCGGCTCAGGTACATGTGCATCTCGTCCGCGGGTGCGTTGCGGACCTGGCCGCCATCGGCGACCAGCACCCGGCGGCGCTGCCGTCCCAGCACGAGCGCGGCGCTGAGCCCCGCGGGCCCACCGCCGATCACGATCACGTCGAACACGGTTGCTCCCTCTGGTCCAAAAGTAATGGAAACGATTATCGTTGTAATGAACAGCCTACGGAAGGGGTAACGATGGCCGATCGGCTCATCGCCGTGCTCGGCGGCTACGGCGAAGTCGGCACCACAGCGGTCCGCCGACTCTGCGCGCACGGCTACGACCGGATCCGCGTCGGCGGGCGCAATCCGTCGCGAGGACGCACCCTGTCCGGAGATCTACCCGGAATCGACTTGTCCTACGTAGACATCGGCGAACCGGAGAGCCTCAAGGAGTTCTGCTCCGGCGCACACCTCGTCGTGAACTGCGCCGGCCCCTCGTACCACATCCTCGACACCGTGGCCCGAGCGGCGCTCGAAGCCGGCGCGCACTACGTCGACGTCGCCGGGGACATCCCAGCCCTCCGCGCGCTCGGCCCGACGTTCGGCGACCACGTAGCCGTCTTCTCCGCAGGATTGATGCCAGGCCTGACCGGGCTGCTCCCCCGGCTCATCGCCAGCCCCGGCGATCGGCTGGACATCCACGTCGGCGGCGCCGTGCACATGACACCGGCATCGGCGGCGGACATCCTCCTGGCCCAGGGCCCCGACTTCGGGGAATCGCTGGCCCGATGGCGAAATGGGGCCGTGGCCTCGCGAAGCCTGACCCCGCAGCGCTTTGTGCAGCCGCCCGGCTTTCCCGAGACCGTCGACGCGATGCCCTTCCTGCCAACCGAAAGCGCCCGGCTGGCGGCCGAACTCCGACTCGCCGAACTGCGCTTCTACACGGCCTACGCTTCCCAGGCCATTCCGACCACCTTGGCGATGGCCTGGGCGGACGACCCCGAGTTCCGGAACGACTACATCGAACTGCTGACGCAGGCGGCGAAATCGGACCTGCGCGAGCGCGACCCGTACTACGTGCTCACCGCCTGCATCCCGACCACCACCGGAGCGTCATCGTCGCTGACGCTGCGCACCAGCGACCCGTACCGGCTCAGCGGCGTGGTCGCGGCGTTGACGGCCGACGCCGTCCTCCGGGAGAAGATCGCCCCAGGAGTGCATTTCGCGGACGGCGTGCTGAATCCCGCCGACATCGCCGAAGCGCTCCACCGCGACCCCCTCGTCCAGTCCCTTTCCATCCAGGACCCGACCGGCAGCATCACTGGCAGACCTTAACGATAATGGTTATCATTCCTGTCTGTCTTATGCCCACCTCGCTGACCGCCGGCAGACTGCCCAGCCGGCTGCACTGGGCGCCCGACTTCCAGCGCCGCGCGCGCCAGAACTGACCACACCAGAAGCCCGACACCCGTCTCAGGACACGAGGAGTCCCGTGATCGACCAGTACGCCGAGTCGGCGGAGTTCATCGACATCCTGATCGGCCCGTTCTGGAGCGCCCTCGGTCCCGCACTGGCCGCGGCGGCCCGCGCGACCGACACCACCTCCGGGCCGGTGGTGGACGTCGGTGCAGGCAGCGGCAGCGGAACCCTGGTGCTCGCGGACGCGCTGCCGGACGCCGAGATCTTCGCCGTGGAACCCTCCGCGGGCCTGCGGTCGGCGCTGCTGGCCAGGGTGAACGGACACGACTCGCTGCGCGAGCGGGTGACGGTCCTACCGGAGGGGTTCCTGGACGCTGCCCTGCCCGGCCGGCTGAGCCTGGTGGTCGCGATGAACGTCATCGGCCACTTCTCCCCTCTCGAGCGTCTGGAGATCTGGCGGCTGCTGGCCGAACGCCTCGCGCCGGACGGACGGGCGGTGCTCAACCTCCAACCCCCGGCCGAGCCGGTCGAGGTCCCGGAGGCGGTGGTGGCATCCGAGCGCGTCGGACGTCGGCGCTACGAATGCCGGGCACGGGCAGAACCCGCCGGCGAGGAGATGCTGACCTGGCACATGACGTATCGCACCTACCAGAACGAGCAGATCGTCGATGAGCGCAAGCTGAGCTACGCCTGGCACCTGGTCAGCGAACCGCAGCTGCGCGACGAACTCGCGCCGGCAGGCCTGCGGCTGCACCGCCTGGATCCGGCGGATCTCGGCATGTTCACCATCGGCCGGACGCAGGCTTGATGGCCGCAGTCCGCCCCGGCCCCTACGGGCCCCGCCGGGCAAGGCCGCTGCCCCGCGCGAGTGGCGAGCATGTCGGTGCACAAGCTAATTCCGGGCCTGCAAGGACCTGATGCCCTCGTCCTCGATCTTGTACCGGCTTACGATTCCGGGAGACGATATCGAATTCCGATATCTACGGGGAACGGAAGGGGCCCAGGCCATGAACACCACGCGACACGGCCGGGGGAGCGGCGCGGCTCACCTCCAACCCGCCCGGGCCTTGCGGCGGCTGCACAGCAGTTCGACCGCCTCGTAGTAGCGGAAGCCGATATCGGATTTCTCCATCGAGAGACCGAGCACTAACTGGTGGAAGGCCGTCAGCGGTGCGGGTCTACCGCGCGACCGATGCGGGCCTGGAGGCGTTAGCTGCCGATCGGGCGGCACTGCGGGAGCTGGCACGGGAAGTCCTCGGCTACCACGACCACACCGGAGAACATCGCGACAACCCGGAAGGAGCGCCGTCATGACCACTGCGGTGCGCACGGGATGGTGGACGCGACTGCTCAGCACTGATGCCCCGGCTGCGACGATCCTCATCCGGCTGGTCGTCGGCGGCATCTTCTTGTCCGAGGGGATCCAGAAATTCCTGTTTCCGGCCAAGCTCGGCCCCGGCCGGTTCGCCAACGAAACCCCACTACCAGCGCCGGAATTCTTCGCCTACCTCGACGGGGTGTTTGAGATCGGCTGTGGCGTGCTGCTCATCCTCGGGCTGCTCACCCGGCTGGCGGCCATCCCCATGATCATCGACATGCTCGGTGCGGAGGTCTTCACCAAGTTCCCCCTCCTGGCCCACGGCGGGGTGTGGAGCTACATACACGAGGCACGCCCCGAACTCAGCCAGCTGTTCGGCTCAGTGTTCCTACTGATCGTCGGCGCGGGAGCGTGGTCACTGGACGCCTGGCTGACCGCCCCACGGCACTCTGCCGCCTGACAGCCGATCACCCGCTACCCCGCATCGACGAGTTCGACGGTGTCGATCAGCGCCGGTGCTTCAGTCGCCGGCGGAGAGGCCAAGCACGATCGCCTCGATGACGAGGGCGATGCCGGTCACGATCTCGTAGCGGATGTTGAGTCGCCTGCGAATAAGGCGGAAGGTGGTGCGGCCCAGCACAAGCCCGACGAAGGACATCACGGCGGTGATGGCTCCGAAGAGCACGGCTGGCAGCCACGGGGAGAACCCGAGCAATCCGAGGCTGGCGCCTGCGAGCACATTGTCCACGCTCAGCGGTAGCGGAAGACCGAACAGCACCCACGAGTGCTCTAGCTCCTGCTCGGAGTCGGTCATCGGGTGCCGCCACCCTCGCAGCAGCAGGTACAGGCCATACGCACCGAGCGCGACCGGGCCCACGTAGTCGGCCACGGGCCCGATGGCCTCACCGACGTAATGTCCGAGGAGCAGGCCCACCAGGGGCGCGGCGCCGTCCCAGAACCCGAAGTTCGCCGAAACCAGGATCATCCTGCGCCAACTGAGCCGCAGCGGCCCGAGCAGGACTGCGGTCCGGAAATTGTCCAGGCCGAGGAAGAACCCAAGCGCAACGAGGTTCGCGACCTGTCCGATCATGTCGCCGCCCACACGAAGCACATCCGCTCCCGCGTACGCGCAGCTGTCACCACCTGCCGCATGAACGCTCTCCCTTTCCGATCAGGATGCTCCAGCTCCCAAGGTGCCGTGGCGGACAAGCATCCGCAATCGGTGGCGACGACGGCGGCGAGGCGGGACGAGCAACTGGCGTCTGGGCAGGAAACTGAAAGTGTCGGCAGGCGACGGCAGAATCCGCCGAACCAAGGGTGATGAAACCGGTAGCTCCGCGCCGCCATCAACGCGGCCCTAAAACACGGCCTGCCCAAAGGACTCATCGAGTCCACCAATACAACTCTCGCATCAGATCACCACAAACTTTCCCATAGATCCTCCCGCTCCTGCTCCTGTAGTCAATGACCGATGCCGCCGGATCCGGGTACTGGAGACGACCGCGCAGCCAAACTCTCGCCGCTGAGGTAGGCCGTGCGGCCACTTGCCACACCATCCGGGACTGTAGAAGACTCATCCGTCACCCAGGGCCCCGGCGTTGTTGATCTTTGTCTGGTTTGACCGTTTGTGCTAGATGCCGAAGACGGTGAAAGCGTCGTTGTGGTTGTGGAGGTCGCGTCGTGCGTGGGCAATGTTGGCGCGTCCGGCAAGTCGGAACGTGCTGATCGCCAGGTTGCGCAGGCCGGCCAGGGCGCGGGGTGCGGTGCCGGTCCCGAGTTGGGAAGAGTCTTCGTGGAATGTCACGTCGCGGGTCCAGTGAAGACGGTTTTCGACGGTCCAGTGCTGGCGTTGGTAGTGGTTGAGGTGTTCGGGGCGAGCGAGGCCGGCGGGCAGGCTGGTGACCCCGTGGATGATTTCCTTGCTGGTCCAGATATTGTCGAGGCCGCCGACGTCGCGGCGGATGCGGAAGACTTGGCGAGCTCCGGGAAACAGCGTGTCGTCGGTGGTGGCGGTGCGGATGCCGCGGCGTTCGGTGCGGCCGTGGCCGCAATCGTTCTCGACCGTGCTGCTGGCCGCCCAGTCGGTATCCAGCCCGGCCAGGGCGGTGCGGGCGGCCTTGAGTGCCGACGGCTGATTTCCCTTCAGAATAAGCACATAGTGGGCGCCGAGGTCCTGGGTGATCAGGCGCGCGGTCTTCTTGGTGATATGCAAGGCATCGAGGGTGAACACCATCCCCGCGGCATCCAGCGGTGCCAGTAGCTTCTCGAGTTGACCGCCTTCTCCTTTCTTGTCCGGGACCTGCTGCTGACCCAGGACCACGCCGGTGACGTGCGAGATCACGCCGAGAAGGAAGGTGCGCGTACCGGTAGCGGTCACCGACCCGCGCAGGGCCTTGCCGTCCACCGCCGCGCCGGGCAGCAGCCCAGGCGGGGCGGGATGCTCCCGCTCGCGCTGGGCGGCGCGGCGTTCCTCTCGTTCAACCGGGCCAGGAGTGCGGGACACAACCGGAACCGGGGCACGGCCGCGGACCACATCAACCGCATACCCGCAGGTCGCCGCATCGAAAGCTTCGCCGTCCAGGCCGGCGAGCACGCGGCGGAAGGTGCGTTCACTGGGCACCAGGTACCGGCCCCGCAGCGGGTCCCGCCGGGCACCGATCCGCGCCAGCACCTCCTGCGAGGTGCCGGCCGCCCACTGCCAGATCGCCGTCACCGAGTCGGTGCCCACCACCAGCGTCGCGCACGCCGCCAGGACCAGCACCGCCACCAGGTCATGGCGCCGACCCCGCCGCTTCCTTCGGTCGGGCACCTGCGAAAAGCCTTGCCACCAGCGACGATTCCGGAAACGCCGAATCCAGTGCCCGCCCGCGATCCTGGCGGGCCAGACCAGCCAACTGGTCAAGAACCGGACTGATCGACGACAACGATACTGTGGACACGAGCGCGGCTCCTGACACGATCCTTCGGCGTAAGCACCTGAAAGATCACCAGAGAGCCGCGCTCACCCTTTCACCAGGACCACCAAGACCAAACCGGACCAAACCGGAACTTCCACCCAAAAGATCAAACCGCCGGGGCCCTGATCCGTCACCGGCTTGGCCATGGCCTTATTGGCGGGAAACTATTGGTGGGGAAACTTACTGGCATTGATTTATTAAAGGTCAAAAATTGACTATTGGCCTAGTAAGCTATACCGTCGCCCACTTGTTGGAACACATGCCCTGCAGCCCGTCACATCGATCGGCGCGTCCCCAGCGGGCTTTCCTCAAGGAGGTTCGGACATGACCGACGACGCCCTCGGCGCGCGCGGCCCACGATCGGGGCTGAAGGCGCTCGCCGCGGGAAGCATCGGCAACTTCGTGGAATGGTTCGACTTCGCGATCTACTCGGCGTCCATCCCAATCGTCGCCATGCTCTTCTTCCCACCAGGCAACGATTACGCTGCGTTGCTTTCCGCGTTCGCGCTCTATGGCGTGGCCTTCGTTGCCCGGCCCCTGGGCGGCGTTGTCTGGGGCAATCTGGGCGATCGGCTCGGCCGCCGTAACGTGCTCGCTACCATCGTGCTGCTGATGGGTGCCGCCACGATGGCAATCGGGCTGTTGCCCACCTACGCCACCGTCGGGCTGCTCGCGCCAGCCCTGCTGGCGCTGTGCCGGCTGGTCCAAGGCTTCTCCGGCGGCGGGGAGTTCACCGGTGCGACGTCGTTCATCACCGAGTATGCACCGCCCAACCGGCGCGGACTGTTTTCCGCCATTTCCGCAACCTTCACCACGCTACCGGCCGTCCTTGGCACCCTGACCGTGCTGGGCATGCGGGTGATCATGTCCGAGGCGGCGTTCGTTGAGTGGGGTTGGCGGCTGCCATTCCTAATCGGCGGCCCCCTCGCGATCGTCGGTTTGATCATCCGGTTGCGCATGCACGAGACGCCGGCGTTCCAGGAGGCAGCGGGCAAGCACGAGGTCGAGAGGGCGCCGCTGCGCGTGGCAATGCGGGATCATGGCCGGCAAATCGCGCTGGTGTTCGCCATCGCGTCGCTAAGCGGGCTGGGTGCCTACACGCTGGGCACGTACTTCGTTTCCTACCTCACAGTGACGATCAAGATCAGTCCTACCGCGGCGTTGCTGGCGAACGCCGCCGCGCTCACGGTGACCGTCCCGCTGGTGCCGGCGGCGGGGCTGCTTGGCGACCGGATCGGACGCAAGCCGCTGCTGTTCATCGGCTCGGCAGGGTTCATCGCGCTGAGCGTGCCTGGATACCTACTCGCCGCCCAAGGCAGTCTGTTGACAGCCATCCTCGGTCAGCTCTTCGTCGCGCTGCCGTGGAGCTTCGTGGTCGCCGCCGTCGTAGCGATCCAGATGGAGATCTTCCCGACGCGGGTGCGGTACAGCGCCTCATCAATCGGCTACAACCTGGCTTACATGGTCTTCGGCGGTACGGCGCCCCTGGTCGCCACCTGGCTGGTGTCGGTCACCGGCAGCTCCATCGCGCCAGCGTTCTACCTCATGGTGGTCGCCGCCGCGGTCTTCGTGGTCGCTTTCGCGCTGCCCGAGACATCGCGGCTGTCGCTGCGGACGGGCGCCGAGCGACCCGAGCCGGTGGCGTGAGCCGACCGTTCCGCCGCGTCAGCCTGACGCACGATGCCACCTGGCCGTGGTGTTCGCTTTGGGTCCACTGTGGGCGGTGGGATGAATCGTGAGCGGTTTCAAGCGCTATAGCCCCGAAAAACGCGCACGGGCCACCTCGGAACGCAGCGATCATCACCTTCCTGCCCGCGCCACCACCGAAAACCACCGGGGTCCGGGAGACGGTGAGGTCACGGGCACGCAGCCAACAGAACATGCCTTCGCAGCGCGGGAAGAAAACCGAGCACGTGACCGATCACACGAACGCAGCCCAGGAAACAGCGCCCCGCGACCGCCATGACCACCAGAGCCGATCCCTTCACCTCACACGAATTCAAGCGCAAACCACACCCAACCCGACAACCGCAACGCCGGAAATGCGCCAGGCGACGCGAAGTCCACCACCGCAGCCCGGCTTACCACGCCGTCATCACGTCACCTCGCTTAGCCCGTGCCGTGGAACGCGTCGATGCCTTTGCGCCAGGCGGTGTCGAGATCGGCGTCGGGTGGGAAACGTTGGTTCAGCTCGAGGATGACCATGCCGTGCGCGAAAGCCCAGATGGCCCGTGCTCGTTCGCGGTCACCGCCGGCGGCCTCGAGGACCGGCATTGCGGCCGCCTCCTCGACGCCGGAGGTGAGCAGGTCGCGGCGCAGGGGCCGCTCGGTCATCAGCCGATAGAGGTTCGGTTGGCAGCGCGCGAAGTCGCGGTACGCGACGGTGAGGGCGGCGATCGGGGTGTCGGATCGATGGACGGCCTGCGCGAACAGTTCGGCCTGCTCCTCGAAGCCAACCGAGATCAGCGCCGCCTCCAGTGCCTGCTTGTCGCGGAGGTGCTCGTAGATCGAGGAGGCGCGGATCCCGAGTTGGGTGGCGAGGCGACGCATCGACAGCGCATCGGGACCTTCCCGCTCGAGGAGTTGCCGCGCGGTCTGCACGATCTCCCGGGCTCGCGGGGTGAGCCGGCTCAGTGCGCGGGAAGCCATCCGTCCCGCCTTCCTAGAAGGACCTAACGGTGTTAGGTTAGCACCCTAACGCCGTTAGGGTGAAAGGTAGCGTCGATGCCCGCTCGTGCCCCATCCCGTCACGTCAAGACCGGCACCGGCTCCCCGCGGATCCGTGACCGCGTCGCGCGGGCCCTGCTCGTCCTCGCCGCCGCTGGCGCCGTCGCCGCGGTGGCCGGCGCAGTGGGCGCCGTCGCGGACGCCGGACCGGCCACACGGATGGTCGAGACCCGGCGCATGCTCGGCTTCGGTTTCTTCGCGGGCGTGTTCCTGCTGCTGGTCTACCGCCCCCGGCTCTACGCCGGGATCTGGGAGCTCGCAATCCTCAACAAACTCGCCCTGACCCTGGCCGCCTTGTCCTTCGGCGGCGGGGCCGACGGCGCTGACGCGGCGCTGATCGCCGACGGAGCCGTCACGCTCATCCTGCTGGCCGCGTATGTGCTCAGCCAGGGCTGGACGGCCTGGTCGACCGCAAGGGCCGTGGCGTGACGCAGGGCACGTCATACTCGATCTGACCTCCGACCACCTCGGCCAGTCACTCGATCCGTGGTCACCCCGGTCCGCACCAGGTGTCCGATCCCCACGGCGATTCCCCGCGCCCCCCACCCCGGGTTCGGCCAGCGAATCCGGACACTCGCGACTACTTCCGTGACACGGCGTAGCGGCGGTGCGCGAGTGAAGGCAGCACGGCCCGGGCGTGTTCCAAGCGCTGCCCCGTCACCTCCACCACCGCCACGCCGGGCTGCTCGCCGAGATCGGTGAGTTGCAGGCCCAGCGGGTCGAAGACCGCGCTGCGGCCGATGTTCTTCGGGTTGACCTGTCCCGCGGCCGCGACGTAGCAGGTGTTCTCCACCGCTCGTGCCCGCAGCAGGGTCGTCCAGTGGTCTTCCTTCAAGCTGCCGCGCACCCATGCTGCTGACACCGCGAACAGCTGCGCGCCCCGGTCCACCAAGTCCCTGAAGATCTCCGGGAAGCGCAAGTCGTAGCAGGTGATCAAGCCGACGGTCAGGCCGCCGCAGCGGAACGTGACCGGGTCGGCGTCGGCGGCGATGATGTCCTCGGACTCCCGCATCGCGAAGGCGTCGTAGAGGTGCAGTTTCCGGTAGTGGGCGATCAGCTCGCCCCGCGAAGCCACGATCGAGGTGTTGTACACCCGGCCGTCGCTGCTACCGGACGGTTCGTGCATGCCGACCACGATGGTGAGACCGGTTTCGGTCGACAATTCGCGGATACCGGTGGCGAACGGGCCGTCCAGCGGCTCGGCTTCCGTCCGGATCCGGGCGCGGTCGTCCTCGAAGGTCACCATCGCGGCTTCCGGGCAGATCAGCAGCTCGGCCGCCCCTTCGGCAGCGCGCGCCGCGAAACCGGCTATCTCGGCCAGGTTCGCGCTCTTGTCGGGGCCGGTGGCGGTCTGGGCGACGGCAACACGCATCTCAGCTTCCTTCCCGGTGGTGGCAGGCGACCTGGTGGTCACCGGAGCCGGTGAGCACGGGGCGTTCGGTCGCGCACTGTTCACCACCACGATCCGGCGGAAACCGTGCCGCCGAGACCATGCTCCCCCACGACGGCCCACTCGACGACGCGCACGCCTCGGCTCGTATGTCAGGCCGGCACGCCGGGCCATCATCCGCTGATAGCGGGCCAGCTTCACCGCCGCACGCTTGCCGTGCTCGGCATGCGGAAGATCGTGCGCTTCGGATGTGGTCGTAGCGGTCTCGGTCACACCCCAGTCGATGCCGATCACCTGACCGGTTTCCGGCAACGACCGTACCTCGGTCGCGACCACGAACGAGCAATACCAGTGCCCTTGGGCGTCCTGGTACACACGCACCGACGACGGCGCGCAGGGAACCTCGCGGGACCACACCACCGTGCACACGACGCCACCCGCCAGGTGCAGGCGACCGTCGGTGATCCGGTACCCGCGCAGCGTGTAGTTCAAGCTCGGACGCGCGAGCGCCTTTTTCTTGAACTTCGGCATGCCCGCCCGCTGCCGCATCGGCAACCGGGCCTTGACGTCCTTCAACGCCTTGGCGCGGGGCCCAAGGTCGCGGTGTCGAAACTGGTCAACTCCCTCAAAGGGGGTATCCTCCCGGCTGTTGCGTTAGGAGCACGAAGACCTGCGGTTCGCTTACTGGAGAGGTGTCCGGTTGTGGTCGGGCTCCTACTTTGCCGGGCCGGTCGGAGGCGCACCGATTTCCGTGATGCGCCAGTACATCGAACGGCAAACCCGCCCCGCTGCCTGAGTGGTCGGCTTAAGCACGGAATTGATGCGCTTCCTCCCCGCCCTAAACGACGGGGCATCCGCGCTACGTTTCTTCGGTGAACGCGTTGTCCAGCCGCCGCAGGGTGGCCTGCTGCGACGAGAACGACCAGCGCCCCTGACGTTCGGGGTCGAACGCTCGGATCGCTTTGAGCTGGCCGGACTGGTCGCCGTAGCGGACTCGGGTATGCGAGGGGTGCTGGTAAGCGTCCCGGCGTTCCTGCAACGCGGCGTTGTAGAGCACACGGTGATCGGCCAGCATTTCCCGCAACGCTTGCTGCTGCTTGCTGGTCGGCCGGAGCAAGAACTTGTAGGCGCGCCTCACGTGCGCTCCCACTGGGTTTCGATGTACCGACCTACCGTATCGGCGCTCACCGCACCCACCGACGCCGCGAAATACGACGAGGACCACAACGTGAGCAGGCGCGACCGCAGGAGCGGGAACTCTTCCCGCAACACACGGGATGTGAAGCCTTTGAACTGGTTCGCCACGTACGATGCCGACGATTTGGGGTCGTGCTTGACGAACAGGTGCACGTGGTCCGGCATCACTTCCAGTGCCACGATTGCCCACCCCCGCTCGTCGGCCTTCACGCGGATCAGTTCTTCCAGTCGTGCCGCAACCCGACCACCAAGGACCGAGCGGCGGTACTTCGGGCACCACACCACGTGCAGCCCAAGGTCGTACACGCCACCGGAAACCGGCGAACCTTCCTAGTCACAGACACACCGCAAGTATACAAACGACACATGTATAACGAAGGGAGGAGGCGAGAAAGACCCAATGCTTGCGAAACGTAGCGGCGATTCACCCGCAGCAAAAGCAGCGGGTCCCCTCGCCGAAAACTGGTGGACCCTGCTGGTGCTGGCTTCCAGCGCGGGAGACACGGCGCTGCTGCGCGCTGCCCGCCCCGCGCTCCGCGGAATCGTGGCACGCACCGGCGAGGTGGCGTTGCTGTCCGTGCAACGGGGAAACCGATCGTTCACCGTCCTGCGCGAGGAATCCACCCAATCCCTTCGAGCCGGCGGCTGGGTGGGACGGAGCTCCCCAATGCACTGCACAGCATCCGGACGGGCGCTGCTGTTCGACTCCGGCGACGAACTGGTCGAAGCACTCACCGAAGAGGACCTCCGAATGCCGATCTTCGCCCCAGCGGCGCCTCGTACCCTCGACGAACTTCTGGAGCGACTGCACGCCGAGCGCTCCATGGGCTACGCGATGGCCAGCGAGGAAGTGGAGATCGGCCTGACGTCGGTCGGCGTCCCGATCCGCGACCACACGGGTGAGCTGACCGCCGTCATCAACATCTCCGGTCCCACATCACGCCTGATCGGCAGAATCGACGAATCGGTCCGCCGACTCCGGGTCGCGGCCACGGCGATCGAGAATGCGCTGAAACAGCCATAGGGAAAGTAAGCCGGGTCGCCCGCCAGGCCAAGCGACTGAAACACCGCCCAGGATCCGGCGCCCGGAACGCCCCTCGAAAGATGAGGAAGCGCCGGGCGAGCCGCATCAGCATCACACCCGCACGAGCACCTTCCCGCGATTGGCCTCGCGCTCCAGGTAGAGGCTGCGGTATGCCGCCGGAATGGCATCGAAGCCGTCGTAGATGGTCTGGTCGTAGGTGATCTCGCCGCGCCGGATCATGCCGCCGAGGTCTTTCTCCAGTGCGTTCCAGTTGTCCTCGGTGAACCACTCCAGGGCGTAGATGCCGCGGATGGTGGTGCGCGGGTACATGACGTAGGGCAGCAGGCGAGGACCGGTGTCCTCCTCCCCGACCTGGCTCTCCCACTGCCAGCACACCGCCACCTGGCTTTGCACGTTGAGCATCCGGAACACCACGTCGGTGATGGTGCCGCCCATGTTGTCGAAGTACTTGTCCACGCCGTCTGGCGCCGCCTTCTCGAGTGCTTCGCGCACCGCGTCGGCGGCGTCGCCGTACCGGTAGTGGATCACCTCGTCGAAACCGAGACCAGTCAGGTACTCCGCCTTCCCGGCGGAGCCGGTGGTCCCGACAACCCGGGCGCCCGCTCGCATGGACAGCTGGCCGACCAGGGTGCCGATCGCGCCGGAAGCAGCGCTGATCACCACCGTGTCACCGGGGCGGACCGTCAGGAACTTGGTCATCGTGCCCCACGCGGTCAAGCCCGCACCGCCCATGACGCCCAAGGCCGTCGGGAGTGGAAGCGCATCGTCGAAGTGCTGCGGGTTCAGCTTGCGGAAGGCCGGGAAGACCATCGGGAACGGACCGGTGTTCCACGGCATCTCGGCACCGGTGCTCACGAGGTGGGTGCGCCAGCCGCCCCAACCCTGCACGAGGTCGCCGACCGCGAACGCCGCTCGCGGCCCGGCCTCGATCACCTCCATGATCGAGTCGCCTCCCGCGTGCGTACCGACCGGAGTGGCCAGGGTGATGCCGTGCAGGAAGAGGTCGACGGAGACGTACCTCGTCCGGAGCAGCATCTCGTCGTCGGCGAGGTCGACGACGAGGTCCTCGACCACCTTCTGATACATCCGGTCGACATCGGGCACGCCATCGACGTGCTCCCGCACGATCCACTTCTCGACCTTCACTTTATGCTCCTCGTTTCATCATGGAATGGAAGTGCCTTGGTGCTGGAACGGAAACGGAGTGGTGGAAGCCGCTCCTGCCACCGCATCGGTGAGGGGCCTCGGCACGGCTCGTTCGGACGTGGATATGCGGAAACCCGTATCTGACAGGGGGAACACGGCCGAGCCCAGGCCTCGTCCACTGCCCTGGGCCGCGCGACAATGGAACTGTCGACGATCACTGCGATCAGGAGCGGTCGACCTCCCCAGACAGATCGTTGCTTTCGGCCTCAGACACCGACCTTAGGTGGCTGCACCATTTCAGACCACCGGAGATCACGCAATGCACCCGCCCAGGCAACGCGCAGCAGTGCTCGCGAAAAGCACGCGACAGTCCGGAGACACGCAGCGAGCGATTGGTACGCCGGATTTTGGCGTGCTGCCCCAACAGATGCAGGTGGTCTGGGAACGCTGGTGGTGACGGAAAGCCGTTTGGGGTGTCACGCTAAGGTACGGGCGGAGGCCCCGTGACGAGGAACGGAGTACCTGGTGGCTGATAGCGCTGACATCGACTACACCGCACCGTCATCGCCGCGGATCTGGAACTACTGGCAGGGCGGGAAGGATTACTACGCCGTCGACCGGGCTGCGGGGGACGAGTGGATTGCTATCCAGCCGGAGATCGTGCAGATCGCCAAGGAATCTCGGCAGTTTTTGATGAGGGCGGTGCACTATCTTGCAGCTGAAGCCGGTGTCCGTCAGTTCCTCGATATCGGGACGGGGCTGCCGACGCTGCAGAACACCCACGAGGTGGCCCAGGCGGTCGCGCCGGAGTCGAAGGTCGTCTACGTCGACAATGACCCGCTGGTGCTGACGCACGCCCGAGCGTTGCTGACCAACACCACTGACGCGGGCGTGACCGCCTTCGTCGACGCCGACTACCACGAGCCCGAGGTGATCGTTTCGGATGCCCGATCCACGCTGAACTTCACACAGCCGATCGCGGTGATGTTCATGGGCGTACTCGGACATGTCCCCGATTACGAGGAGGCGTTGTCGATTACGCGCCAGGTGATGGCAGCGGTTCCGTCCGGCAGCTACTTGGTGTTGTGGGAGAACACCAACGTCAGTGAGACGGCGCGCAAAGCGGCTGAGGAGTACGCGAACAGCGGCGCGATCCCGTACCGGCTGTGCTCGGTGGAGCAGGTGGCGAAGTTCTTCGACGGGCTGGAGCTGGCCGGGCCTGGTCTGACCCCGATCAACCACTGGCGGCCTGGCGCTGCCCAGACCGACGCGGGAGAGCCGTTGGACGCCTACGGCGCGATAGGCCGCAAGCCGTAGTGGCGTGGTATCGCCTGCCGGTGAGCCGACCGTTTCCTGGCGGCAGGGCGTATTCTCTCGATGCCTGATGCAGGAAGGATCGTGGCTTTAAGCCGAGAATTATGGTCCGCCGTTGACCATCTGAAGCCGTGCCCTGGCTGTGCGAGCGGAATGTGCACCGCAGGAGCGGGTCCGGCTAGCAATGCGGACACCAACCTCAGATCGCCGACCACGGCAACGCGTTCTTCGCCGTGGAGCGAGGCGTTAGTCGAGCCGGATCACGATGCCGGTCAGACCGTTCAGCACGCTGGCGACTCCTGCCCTGACGGCGGCTGCGGCGCGTTCGGGCGTGATCGAGGCGGGATCGTACGTCGAGGACATGCCGAGACCCTCGCCGCGGAATGACGCGCCGGTCCAGTTGGCTGCGGTGACGTTCGCCGTGGGCTCGGCCAACTCGGCGCCGAGCACGAGGAACTGCTGGTCGAGATGGCTGGCCGTGACCACGGCGAGGGGATCGACGAGGTCGTTGCCGGCGCTGATGACGAGGTCGGGTCCCAGGTCGATGGCTTCGACGATGTGCTCGATGAGCTGGCCGGGCTCGTCGGCCGTGACAATCTTGAGGCTGATCTGCTCCTCCTCGGCCCACTGTGTCACGGCGGTCACCAGAGTCCTGGTCTGGGGGTCGTTTCCCGCGGTGAGCAGCACCACGCGGTAACCAGGCGACGGACGGACCCCGGCCCAGGAGCCGGGGCTGGGCGTGATCGTCGCCTCCGGGGTGGGCGGCGCGGCGGGGTTGACGAACCCGGGGCCGAGGGTGCCGACCGGGCTGGGCTTGGCGTGCGGCTGAGACCAGTCGTCGGGCGAGCCGCATCCGCTGACCAGTACGGCGATCGCGGCCGCCGAGGTGATGCCGGCGGCCAGAAGTCGCGAGCGCAAGCGGATCATCCTCCCAGGCGGGCGAGAAGGTCGTCTCCTTCCTACCCGATCGACGGGGATTTCCGATGCGCGGCCTTTCTCCTTCGAAATGCGGTCGCCGTTTGTTCGCTCGTGGTCTGCCGCTCGTTCGCTTGCCCCGAGCAGTCTGCGGTCGACCGCAGAAAGAGGAGTTCATGCCAGACCTTCCCCGACGTCGTTTCCGCGCCATCGTCGCCGCCGCTGCCGTGGCCGTGGCCGTCGTACTGAATGCGGCACCCGCTCTCGCACACGGCTTCTCCTCGACTGGTTACGTCGACGTCACCTCGCCCGAATCGGGGCATGTCCGGGCTGAGCTCGGACTGGAATACGACCTGCTCGTCGTCTCGGTTGCCGACTACGAGCGCAACGATCCGCTCTTCCGGCAAGGCAACGCGGCATTCGAGGTCCGGGACTCGGCAGCGCAGGCCGCCGCGCTCGACACCCACGCCGGCTCGGTCGTCAAGTACGTGACCGGCCGCTTCGGCGTCACAGTCCGGGGGCAGGCGTGCACCTCGACGCAGGATGGCCACTTCGCGATCGAAGAACGCGACGGCGTGCCATACGCGCGGCTGGTTCTCGACTACCGGTGTGCGGCCGCAGATTCGCACGAGGTGCACAGCGGGCTCTTCCCGGATTCCGAGGGCTATGTGCGCGATACCAAGACGATCGTCACCTACGACCTCGACCTGACCTCCGGCAGCGCCGCGCTCGATGCGAGGCAGCCGTCGTTTTCCACGCAGCAGTCCTGGGCCGAGCGGTTCTGGGAGTTCTTTCAGCTCGGGGCGGAGCATCTGCTCACCGGGCTCGACCACGTCCTGTTCCTGCTGGCGCTCATCGCGGGCTCACGCCGCCTGCGCGAAATCGTTCTGGCGGCAACGACATTCACCCTCGCCCACGCGGTGACCTTCATCCTCGCCGCACTCGGCCTCGTGCGGGTGCCTGCGTCGTTTGTGGAGCCCGCCATCGCGCTCTCGATTGCGGTCGTCGCGGCTTGGCCGCTCTGGCGGCTATGGCGCCGCGGGTCGCACGCCACCGATCTCGAGGCGGCCGAGTCCGGTCGCCTCAACAGGCTCTTGGATCGTGCCGGCTGGGCTCGGCTTGCGGTGGTCTTCTGCTTCGGCCTCGTGCACGGACTCGGGTTCGCCGAGGCGCTGGGTATCGACGAGGCCTGGTCGTGGACGCTGCTCTGGTCGTTGCTCGTGTTCAACCTCGGCATCGAGGTCGTGCAGTTGGCGATCATCGCGGTTGTCTTCCCGCTGCTCGCCCTGCTGCGCCACCGCGTCCCGGTCGCGCGGCGATGGACGACCGGGGTCATCTCGGCCGGCGTCTCGGTGATGGGCGTGGCGTGGTTCGTGCAGCGAATTTTCGGACTCTGACGCACTAGCTCTTCCGGCTCGTGCAACGGGTCCGTCCGTCCACGTTCACCTGGACGACGTCAACAGCGGAAACGCTACGAACCGGTCTTCTCACCCTTAAGACCGGAACGGATGCAAATTCAATGAAGACAATCAAATCCAGCGATGCCGCGGGGCTTGTCCGACGCCGCGTCGTTCGCGGTGTCACGGCGGCGGCCGTGGGCGTCGTCGTGGCGTTCGGCACCGGTCCGATGAGCGCAGCCTTCGCCGACTAGCCCGCGACGCTCACCGGCATCATCCTCGGTGTCGGCGCCAAGGAATCCCAACGCGTCGTGAGCTGGTACTCCTCGACCGACACTGCGCAGGTCGTGCAGGTCGCCCCGACCGACAAGCTCATCGACGGCCAGTTCCCGAAGAACGCCGTGACCTTCCCGGCGACCGTCGCCGCGAACAGCGTCAACGGCGGCTTCAACGGTCACGCGACGATCGACGGCCTGAAGAAGGACACCGCGTACTCCTACCGCGTCGGTGCCGGGGACAGCTGGTCTCCGACGTACTCCTTCAAGACCCAGGACTTCAAGGGCGACTTCGACTTCCTGTTCTTCGGCGACCCGCAGATCGGCTCGTCCGGCAACGTGGCGAAGGACGGCGAAGGGTGGAAGGACACCCTGGACGTCGCCCTGACCGCGACCCCGAACGCGGAGCTGCTGGTCTCCGGCGGCGACCAGGTCGAGACCGCCAACACCGAGCCGCAGTGGGACGCGTTCCTGGCGCCCGACAAGCTGCGCCAGTACCCGTGGGCCGCAACCATCGGTAACCACGACGTCGGCGGCAAGGCCTACGAGCAGCACTTCTGGACCCCGAACACCGATCGTTCGGCGTCGTACTACAAGGGCAGCCCCGACACCCAGTCCGGCGGCGACTACTGGTACATCTACAAGGACGTGCTGTTCATCGACATCAACAGCAACGCCTACGCCAACGGCGCTGACGAGGCGCACCTCGGCTACATCACCGACGTGATCAACCAGCAGGGCGGCAAGGCGAAGTACACGGTGCTGGTCTACCACCACTCGATCTACTCGCCGGCCAGCCACGCGAACGACACCGACAACAAACCGGCCAGTCCGCCGAGGTGCCGTTCACCGTCACCGTTCCGGAAAACGCCACGGCCGGCGACCACATGGGCGGCATCGTCACCTCGCTGACGCAGGGTGGTGTGGAGCGACGTGTCGGCATCCGGATTCAGCTGCGCGTAGGTGGCGGGCTCAAGCCGGGCCTGTTGGTCGAGGGTCTGGGCGTGCACTACTCGGGCACGCCCAACCCGTTCGGCAAGGGTGACGCCACCACCACCTACACGATCCGCAACACCGGCAACGTCATCCTCTCGGCCCGGCAAGCGGTATCCCTTTCCGGCCCCTTCGGGACATGGTCCGTTCCCTCCGGGCAGATCGACGATTCGCCCCGGCTGCTCCCAGGCGAAACGTGGCAGGTTTCCGTGCCGTTCCGCGGCGTGGTTTCTGCGCTGCAACTGACCGGGACGGTCACCCTCGTCCCGCTGCTCACTGACGCGGCAGGCTCGACAGCCCCGCTCCCCGCCGTCGAGAACACGACGCAGGCGTGGGCCATTCCTTGGGGCCTTTTCCTGCTCATCGCCGTCATGTGCGTGCTCGTTGTCGCGGTTCTTGCTTTCCGGCGACGGTGATCGAGCGAGTCGGGTAATACGCCGGGGATCATGAAACGCGCCCTCTGATCAGCCGAAACTCTGATGTTGATCATGTTAAGAGGGAAACTCAGGCTAGTAAGAGGTCGACTGCCCGGAGGGCGAGTTCTTCCAGAACGAGACCGACCGCGGTGATCGGCGGGTTGTTGGCGTGCGGGCACACAGGATTCGTACTGTCCGGCAGGGGCGCAGATTGGTGCGCGTTCGGCGCGGCCTGAGGTTCCCCCGGGGTAGTGGACACCACGTTGGCACCGCAACCGACCGCACCAGGGCCGAGATCTTCATTTCGGCTTGGCCCCCAATCAGTTGGCGGGCTAAAGAAACGACGTCTTGAGTTGCACGCCGTGGTATTTGAGGGCACGCCGAAGGCGCCACCCGACCACCACCACACCACCAGCACGATTGTCGTGAGCGGTTTCGAGCGCTATAGCCCCGAAAATCACGCACGGGCCACCTCGGAACGCAACAATCACCACCACCCACACCCCAAGAAGACCCCTAACTAGCAGGCGGTGGGTCCTCGACGCCGACCTTCATCGCGGTGTCCGTTGGGCGAACTGCGCGGTTAACCTGGTGAAGTCCCAGTGGTGCTGCGGCACGCTACTGCAGGTGCCCAAAGTCTTTCCGTTGTCGGGCGGTGTGCATGGGCGGTCTCGGTTGAGCGACCAGAACGTGTACCGGGACATGCCGTGGCTGATCGAATAGTCCAGCAGCGTCTGGAAATCGGCTTGGGTGTAGTACTCGCCAAAGTCCGAGCGCCCATTCATCAGCGACGCGCCCTCATGAGCGAACGCGGTCGCTCTGTCCCAGCCGAATGTGCTCATCAGGACTCCGTGAAACGCCTCGATCGCGGAGATTTGACTGCTGACGTCAGGGAAACCGTTGAACGGCATGATCGAGTAGTTGTCCGGCGTGAAGTTCAAGGACTTCGCCGTGTTCAGCAGGTTCTGCCCCTGCGGTGTCGTTCCGCTGGGTGTGGCCACGGTGGTGACTGATATGTACAGGCCAGGGTTGTTCCGCTGCAGGATCTGCGCCGCTCCCACTTCCTTCTTCGTGGCGACGGGGTCCGAGTACTCCGGCTCTTCGAGGTTGAAATCGATCGCCCGGAGAGCGTACTTGTCGATCACTTGCTGGTAAGCGCTGGCCGTATCCTCCGCGCTGCCGCAGGTTTGGCCCAAGTTCGTGCCGCCGTAGCCGCCGATCGAAACGGAAACGTCACCGCCGGCCAAGCGCACACCGTTAATGATTCGAGCGACGGCGGTGTCCGCGGCTACCGGGACCGCTCCATCCCAGGTTGGCGTACAGCCTCCACCGCCCCTAGGAGACTGAATGAACGTCAGCTGGAAGGTCTTCTGCCCTGTCGCCGCCATCACCTTCGGCAGAGCCGGCGGATTGCCGTACAGCGGCGTCACATACGGCGCCGCCCCATACCAGTTGCCCGATAACGTCGGCGGTGCGATGGTCAGCGGGTTCGCAGGAGCAGCGCTACTGGGCATCGTCCACGATGCTGTTGCAATTCCGACGAAAACCGCCACCGCGGTGGCGAACGCGGGAAATTTGGGCACATGTCCTCCTCATCGGACGGCGTTGTGGCCACGAGGCGTAAGACCCAACGACGAGAACACTCCCGGCGCATCTCGACCTTGTGGAACTCCGGCAGGTCGTGCCAGGGATCAGGGCGTCTCGATGAGCGCCGAACTCAACGCCATCAACGCCAGCAAGCCGAGTCCCGACGCCTCGCTCGTCGCTGTCGAGATGCTCGCACCCATTCCTCGCGGATCTAGGTTTTCATCGGGTGCACTACGGGATTCGAATCGCTGTTCCTTGGCAAGCTCACGCACTGAGAGTAAGGCGAACGGCTGATGACACCCAAGACATCAATACCTACTCTGCACCTGTAACCACGAGAGCTTGCACCTTCTTCTCGGTTCGCCCGCATCCGAGATGGTTGGTTGCAAGCTGTTCCGCGGAAGACGTCACCGGGCGGGCACACCTGATCGACTGGGCGTGGCTCAGCGCCGGGTGCGTCGACTCGTGCGTGCTGGTGTACAGGTTGATCGCCGACGGGCGATCCGGCCTCTGAAGGCTACGAGTTCGACGACGACGATTCTCCGCCAGGTTCCGGGCTGCCCGTGGACCGGTTTACCGAGGTGCTCGTCGCAAAATCCACACCGAAACACAAAAGAGCCCGGAACTGCGCTTTCGCGCCGTCCAGCGGGCCCTTTCGGGACGACAGGATTTGAACCTGCGACCCCCATCGAGTCCTTTAAGGACAGCCATTTGTGAAAGCCGGAATATTCCCTCCGGTAAATTCAGGCGAAGCGGCGGACTGCGGCAACAGGGAAAGAGGTGGCCTCGGCGGTCAGCGGCGGCGGCACGATCCGGTGCACGGACGTCAACCGGCGGATTTCTTCGCTGTGAGCACGAGCAGGATCGGCTTGCCCACGAGCCAGGACGACCACGGCACCTCGGCGACCATCCGGTCATCGCCGACGAACTCGTGGCGTTGCACCGCGGTGAAACCCGACTCCGCAAGCCAGCCCTCGTAGTCGTCGACGGTGTAGGGGTGGGCCACCAGCTTGTAGGCCCTGCCGTCGTACTCGAACTGCGCCGACATCCCTGTCGCCGCCATCATCGGGTGGAAGACGGAGAACACCAGCCGACCGCCGGGGCGCAGCACCCGGTGGAATTCGGCGGTCGCGCGGCCGGGATGGTCCAGGTGTTCGCCGAGCAGCGCACAGTAACGCCGCGTCCCGCTGCCCGCGCACGGTGATAAAGCCAGGGCGTGTGCAAGGTTGATCTGAGGGTCGTCGCCTTCTGACGGCAAAACGATGCGGGCCGCGGTCAGCGGTCCCACCGGGGAAGGCCGGCATGCCCCCGAACACACGTGGTGGCTGCGATGAACTCCCGTGGCGACGTTCTCGGCCTCCACCTCGGTGGAGGCCGGTGATGAGAACGCCGCAGCCCGCGGATCTGCCGGCTCGGTTGGGCCGAAAAGCGTTGGAGAAAGTGGTGATCACCGCCGATGCCGAACGCACCGGCGCCTCCTTCGTCTCCGGGGTGGAGAAGGTGGGGGCGTGCTGGCTGCTCCCAGTCAAAGGCGACCGGTCTGGCCTACACCAACAGCTGAAAACCCTGCCCTGGACCCGAGTCAGCCTCGGCGGACACAACCCCGCAAGTTCCATTGAAGTCGAACCTTCGATTTCAATGGAACTTGCGGAACGTCGGCGTGTCGCACCCCGACACGCCGATGCCTGTGGACAACCTCCGCAATTTCAATGGAAATCGTGGGCGGGCGCGGGCACGGGCACGCCGGGACCCGCAGCCCGCAGCCCGCAGCCTGGAAGATCCTTGTTCTGGACGAAAACCTGCGAACCGAACTGCTCGGGGCCCGGCAGGCCATCCGTATACGGCGCTGGCGCCGCCCGGACTGCAAAGCCGCCGGTATCGAAACTCGACTACCTGACCGCCCTGCCATCCACCTGATCACCCTGCCACCCACCTCCACTAGCCCCGCTGAGCCGGCAGAACTGGTTCAAGGGCATTGGGGCACAACAAATCGCCTTCACCTGGTGCGTGACATGGCCTTCGACGAAGACCACCACCACCGGGCACCCGCAACGCACCCCAAAACCTCGCGGTAGCCAGCATCCGGCCCGCGCTCCGCGCCGGCAACCACACCCGAACGACTCCCGGACCTACTACCCGAAACGACTAAAACCGGACAGGTCAACCTTGCCCGCGCACGGTGATGAAGCCGTGCTGTTCCCGCCTGTCGGAGAAGTCCGACGGCAGGCGATCAGTTTCTCGGTGGCCTTCAGCGAAGGCGACACGGACTACCTGTGCGTAATAGGGTTCGACTAGGAGCGCGCACCGCACGTCGGCGAAAATTTCGAACTGCTCTGCTACCAGCCCACACGCGAGGCATATGCGCGCGGAGCCAAGGCGTTACACCTCGGATCGGGTTCCTCCCGCTCGAACCAGCGATCGGTGTGCAACCAATGCAGTTTCGACGTTGTTGAGCGCGCATACTCGACACGGCGAGGCATAGTCGAGGGTCATCGAAGATACAAGGCAGAAATTAACTATGACGCCCCGGTGCCACGCACCGGGGCCTCATACATTCAGCGGTCGAAACGACCCTGCTGCACCGCACGAACGAACGTCGACACGTCGACAGCCAACGTCGGCCCGTGAGGGTCCTTAGAGTCTCGAATTTCGTCTAACGTGGTGGCCAGTTCGACGCAATCACCGTTAGGCCCAGAATAACTAGACTTGATCCAGTGGATTTGTTTCTCCATTTTCACTCCATTCATCCACAATAAGTCGCGCGATGAATTCGTTTGAATCACGCGCACTCAAGGCAAAGCTTGCCAACCTTTTTATTGCGTTTCGATACGCCTTTACGTCGTCCTCATTTTGATCGAACGCACCCGAACTGTAGTGCTCAAAATGCACAACGGAAGGCGAATCGGCAAAGTCATATAGGACAAAAGGACCCATCAGGCCGGGATGCCATCCGACCCGCTGCGGAACTATCCTTATTACAACGTTTGACCGTTCCGCGATGGTGAGCAAGTGGCGTAGTTGGTCCACCATGACCGTGGGGTCACCAATCGGTTCGCGCAATGCAGTTTCGGCAACCAGGGCCTTAAACATCACAGGGTCACGTTTGGTGAGAATTTCGCGCCTGGAAAGTTTGACCATGACGCGTGATTCAACTTCGTGTGTTTCCAGTCCGCTCGCTACCGCGATTGACCGCGCATAGTCTGTAGTTTGCAGCAATCCAGGTACGACGCAAGGATTCCACGCGGTAATCAATGACGCTGCGCGTTCACACTCCCATGCCCCGGCTAGTTGATGCGGTATCCCTGGAATGCCGACAGTCAGCCAATTTGGTTCGCTTACGTTGCGAGCTAGGGCGAGAATTTTTTCGCGGTCAGTCGCCGATAGGCGAAGCGCGCCGATAATCGTCGCTGTAGTTTCTACATTTGGAACGCGCTTGCCGGTTTCCAGGTTCGACAGATACGAGTAGTTCAGTGATACGCGTTTCGCTAGGTCACGCAAGCTCAATCCTCGATCTTCGCGTGCTTTACGCAAAGCTGCTGATAGTGCACGTGCGCGCGGCGATCCTATCGCTGTAGCCATGCGATGCATCCTTCGTGTCATTCCGGCGTATCACCCGTTTAGGGTATTGCCGTTGTCATTCTGGAGACTCCCAACCTGTTACCTGATCATCCGGTCTGTTCATGCACAGCGTACTTGTCAGGTCAACACACGTGGGAGGCACTATGCCAAGTCACGGCGGCGTTTCTGGTCCACCTGGTCCGCCCGACCAGACGCACGAGGGTAGCGACGTTCGGTGGTTCCGTTACAGAGAGGGCGTCGTGCGTGAGTCGAAACGTGTCCTGCACTGCGCGGAAGAATTTAGGGATGGCACGGTGACGTCCGTGTCTGGGGAGACGTTTCGACGCGTGCTGGTGGAGGTGTGCGAGGAGGGTGAGGGGGCAGCGTGCGTTCCCTGCCTGCTAGTTGTCATTGGCCGAGCTGATCGACTGGCCGATATGCCACCCGTGGCGAGTCAGGTTCCGGCCGGCACGCTTGCTGTGATGCTTGCCGAATCCCAATGGGCAATCAGCGATGCGCAGTTCAATATCGTGCGGGGGGACTACCCCCTGGAGAATCAGGTAGCGCTAGCGGACAAATTGCGGCGACTCTCCCATGTACTTCACGTTCGGGCGCATGCCATGAGATCAGACGGGGGCACAGAGTGAGCGGACCGGCTGTATTCGGACCAGTGCCCGCGATGGAAGGGTGCGCGGGTCTGCCTGGGGTCCGGGTGGTTTGGACTGACCATCTCGGGTATGCACACGAACGCCAGCCCGGCACCATCGCGACGTCGCGATGCGGTCTCAACATGGGCAAGTCCAATGCGCCACCACTTGTGAGACCGTGCCGCGACTGCATTGAAGAGGCGGTGCGGGAAGAGTCACCAGCCGAAGCGACTATCGGACGACATAGACGTACCGCATGACCCCAGACACGGCCCGGTGCCGGTCGACACTGGATATCCAAGTGTCGTACCCCCCGGCCCGGCATCGGTCCGTCGCGGCCGGTTGGCGGCAGATCCTCCAGCCGCCAACCGGCCGCACCCACGCGATTCCGTCATTTTCAAACTAGTACGAACGGTTTTAATGTAGTGCGAACGTCACCGCAAAAATTCAGCACCGACAAGTTGATAAATCTCACCAAGGAAGAGAGGGACGTCATATATTGCATCGCCTGCGAACTTACGGACAATGAAATTGCGATGCGGTTGTACATCTCGAAAGATACCGTAAAGTCCCGATTGTGTAATATCTACCGCAAGTTTAATCTACGCAACCGTGTCGGTGCTGTGATTCTTGGATACGAGCTCGGAATCCTCAAGCCGTCAAATATTGAGCAATTCAGAAATGTCGAAAATTCGACGAGTGACCATACATCCCGCATATGTCTGCCGATCCGCCAACAAGACATGAAAGAAATCGAAGCTTTGGCGGACCTTCTTGCCAGGCGCATGAAAAAATATCTCCACACTGAGGCCATGAGCCGACAATGGGAACAAACGAGAAGCCGATCCTAGTCACGGCCCCGCCACCTTGTGGGATGCCCCGCACCACAGGTGCGGGGTATCAAGGTCAGCGCCGCCGACGGCCGTTCGGCGGGCAGCAGCGGCGGCACGATCCGGTGCACGGACGTCAACCGGCGGATTTCTTCGCTGTGAGCACGAGCAGGATCGGCTTGCCCACGAGCCAGGACGACCACGGCACCTCGGCGACCATCCGGTCATCACCGACGAACTCGTGGCGTTGCACCGCGGTGAAACCCGACTCCGCAAGCCAGCCCTCGTAGTCGTCGACGGTGTAGGGGTGGGCCACCAGCTTGTAGGCCCTGCCGTCGTACTCGAACTGCGCTGACATCCCTGTCGCCGCCATCATCGGGTGGAAGACGGAGAACACCAGCCGACCGCCGGGGCGCAGCACACGGTAGAATTCGGCGGTCGCGCGGCCGGGATGGTCCAGGTGTTCGCCGAGCAGCGCACAGTAACGCCGCGTCCCGCTGCCCGCGCACGGTGATAAAGCCAGGGCGTGTGCAAGGTTGATCTGAGGGTCGTCGCCTTCTGACGGCAAAACGATGCGGGCCGCGGTCAGCGGTCCCACCGGGGAAGGCCGGCATGCCCCCGAACACACGTGGTGGCTGCGATGAACTCCCGTGGCGACGTTCTCGGCCTCCACCTCGGTGGAGGCCGGTGATGAGAACGCCGCAGCCCGCGGATCTGCCGGCTCGGTTGGGCCGAAAAGCGTTGGAGAAAGTGGTGATCACCGCCGATGCCGAACGCACCGGCGCCTCCTTCGTCTCCGGGGTGGAGAAGGTGGGGGCGTGCTGGCTGCTCCCAGTCAAAGGCGACCGGTCTGGCCTACACCAACAGCTGAAAACCCTGCCCTGGACCCGAGTCAGCCTCGGCGGACACAACCCCGCAAGTTCCATTGAAGTCGAACCTTCGATTTCAATGGAACTTGCGGAACGTCGGCGTGTCGCACCCCGACACGCCGATGCCTGTGGACAACCTCCGCAATTTCAATGGAAATCGTGGGCGGGCGCGGGCACGGGCACGCCGGGACCCGCAGCCCGCAGCCCGCAGCCTGGAAGATCCTTGTTCTGGACGAAAACCTGCGAACCGAACTGCTCGGGGCCTGGCAGGCCATCCGTATACGGCGCTGGCGCCGCCCGGACTGCAAAGCCGCCGGTATCGAAACTCGACTACCTGACCGCCCTGCCATCCACCTGATCACCCTGCCACCCACCTCCACTAGCCCCGCTGAGCCGGCAGAACTGGTTCAAGGGCATTGGGGCACAACAAATCGCCTTCACCTGGTGCGTGACATGGCCTTCGACGAAGACCACCACCACCGGGCACCCGCAACGCACCCCAAAACCTCGCGGTAGCCAGCATCCGGCCCGCGCTCCGCGCCGGCAACCACACCCGAACGACTCCCGGACCTACTACCCGAAACGACTAAAACCGGACAGGTCAACCTTGCCCGCGCACGGTGATGAAGCCGTGCTGTTCCCGCCTGTCGGAGAAGTCCGACGGCAGGCGATCAGTTTCTCGGTGGCCTTCAGCGAAGGCGACACGGACTACCTGTGCGTAATAGGGTTCGACTAGGAGCGCGCACCGCACGTCGGCGAAAATTTCGAACTGCTCTGCTACCAGCCCACACGCGAGGCATATGCGCGCGGAGCCAAGGCGTTACACCTCGGATCGGGTTCCTCCCGCTCGAACCAGCGATCGGTGTGCAACCAATGCAGTTTCGACGTTGTTGAGCGCGCATACTCGACATGGCGAGGCATAGTCGAGGGTCATCGAAGATACAAGGCAGAAATTAACTATGACGCCCCGGTGCCACGCACCGGGGCGTCATACATTCAGCGGTCGAAACGACCCTGCCGCACCGCACGAACGAACGTCGACACGTCGACGCTCAAGGTCGGTCCATACGGGTCTTTCGAATCGCGGATTGCGTCTAACGTTGTCGTTAGCTCGATACAATTTCCATTTGCATGTGAGTAACTAGACTTTTGCCATTTGTAATTAATCATGGCTCACCTCCTCCCAATGCGCTGAAGCCTTGGCAATAAATTCAAGTGATTTCCCCGTCTCCATCGCAATATCGTCAAGCCATCGAATGGCTTTGCGATACTCATCTACGTCATGCTTTGCGTGTATGAACGCGCCCGAACTGTGGTGTTCAAAATGAACGACGGGGGATGAATCGGAGAACTCATAGAACACGAACGGACCAGCAAGACCTGGATGCCATCCGACTTGAATTGGAACGATGCGCACTGCAACATTTGGACGCTTCGCAAGATCGCTGAGATTTGCAAGCTGTTCAAGCATCGTTTCTCGGTCACCAATAGGAACAGATAGCGCAACTTCGCCGATGTAGGCACAGAACTCAACTGGCTTGCGTCGGGTAATAACTTCGCCGCGACTCGCGCTCAACATGACGCGAAGCTCGGTGTCATTTTCCGAAAGTCCGCTAGTTTTCTTTATTGCTCGCGTGTATTCGAGTGTTTGCAGCAGGCCAGGAACGGCCATGGGTATCCACTCAACAATTGACGTAGCCGAACGCTCGCATTCGATGACACCCGCGAGTTGTTGAGGAATACCGTTTAGCCCAACCGTGAGCCAATTAGGTTCATGGACATTGCGGACAAGATCGAGAATCCGATCACGATCTTCTCCTGCTACGCGTAGCGTGCCGAGAATCGCAGCTACTGCTTCGATCTTCGGTACACGCTTGCCCGTCTCCCAGTTCGATATTTCTACGTGCGTATAGCCGACTTGGCGAGCAAGCTCTCGTACACCCACCCCGGACGCTGTTCGGACCTCCCGGAGGGCAGCAGACAACGCCCTTGCACGCGGTGTACCAGCGGTAGCAGGCATGTAACACATCCTATCGGCCGTTTCGGTTTGATTGATCACCCGTTTGAGTAGTGGTGGTACTTGATCGCTACCAGACACCATCGAGTGCTACCAGGGGAACGGAAGCACTACCAGGGTTGGAAGTAACATGATCAACGCGCCCAGCTTCTCAGATGGACCGTCCGGGGTAGACGGCGGCACTATGCCAAGTCACGGCGGCGTTTCTGGTCCACCTGGTCCGCCCGACCAGACGCACGAGGGTAGCGACGTGCGGTGGTTCCGTTACAGAGAGGGCGTCGTGCGTGAGTCGAAACGTGTCCTGCACTGCGCGGAAGAATTTAGGGATGGCACGGTGACGTCCGTGTCTGGGGAGACGTTTCGACGCGTGCTGGTGGAGGTGTGCGAGGAGGGTGAGGGGGCAGCGTGCGTTCCCTGCCTGCTAGTTGTCATTGGCCGAGCTGATCGACTGGCCGATATGCCACCCGTGGCGAGTCAGGTTCCGGCCGGCACGCTTGCTGTGATGCTTGCCGAATCCCAATGGGCAATCAGCGATGCGCAGTTCAATATCGTGCGGGGGGACTACCCCCTGGAGAATCAGGTAGCGCTAGCGGACAAATTGCGGCGACTCTCCCATGTACTTCACGTTCGGGCGCATGCCATGAGATCAGACGGGGGCACAGAGTGAGCGGACCGGCTGTATTCGGACCAGTGCCCGCGATGGAAGGGTGCGCGGGTCTGCCTGGGGTCCGGGTGGTTTGGACTGACCATCTCGGGTATGCACACGAACGCCAGCCCGGCACCATCGCGACGTCGCGATGCGGTCTCAACATGGGCAAGTCCAATGCGCCACCACTTGTGAGACCGTGCCGCGACTGCATTGAAGAGGCGGTGCGGGAAGAGTCACCAGCCGAAGCGACTATCGGACGACATAGACGTACCGCATGACCCCAGACACGGCCCGGTGCCGGTCGATACTGGATATCCAAGTGTCGTACCCCCCGGCCCGGCATCGGTCCGTCGCGGCCGGTTGGCGGCAGATCCTCCAGCCGCCAATCGGCCGCACCCACGCGATTCCGTCATTTTCAAACTAGTACGAACGGTTTTAATGTAGTGCGAACGTCACCGCAAAAATTCAGCACCGACAAGTTGATAAATCTCACCAAGGAAGAGAGGGACGTCATATATTGCATCGCCTGCGAACTTACGGACAATGAAATTGCGATGCGGTTGTACATCTCGAAAGATACCGTAAAGTCCCGATTGTGTAATATCTACCGCAAGTTTAATCTACGCAACCGTGTCGGTGCTGTGATTCTTGGATACGAGCTCGGAATCCTCAAGCCGTCAAATATTGAGCAATTCAGAAATGTCGAAAATTCGACGAGTGACCATACATCCCGCATATGTCTGCCGATCCGCCAACAAGACATGAAAGAAATCGAAGCTTTGGCGGACCTTCTTGCCAGGCGCATGAAAAAATATCTCCACACTGAGGCCATGAGCCGACAATGGGAACAAACGAGAAGCCGATCCTAGTCACGGCCCCGCCACCTTGTGGGATGCCCCGCACCACAGGTGCGGGGTATCAAGGTCAGCGCCGCCGACGGCCGTTCGGCGGGCAACAGCGGCGGCACGATCCCGCGCACGGACGTGATCAGCCGTGCTTCTGCGCTGTGAGCACGAGCAGGATCGGCTTGCCCACGAGCCAGGACGACCACGGCACCTCGGCGACCATCCGGTCATCGCCGACGAACTCGTGGCGTTGCACCGCGGTGAAACCCGACTCCGCAAGCCAGCCCTCGTAGTCGTCGACGGTGTAGGGGTGGGCCACCAGCTTGTAGGCCCTGCCGTCGTACTCGAACTGCGCTGACATCCCTGTCGCCGCCATCATCGGGTGGAAGACGGAGAACACCAGCCGACCGCCGGGGCGCAGCACCCGGTGGAATTCGGCGGTGGCGCGGCCGGGATGGTCCAGGTGTTCGCCGAGCAGCGCACAGTAGACCGCGTCGAATGCGGCGTCGCCGAAAGGCAGCGCACCCTGTAGGTCCGCTTCGAAGACCGGAACCTCCGGGCAACGGATTCGAGCGACCTCCAGCATGCCCGGGGAGAAATCGACACCCACGGGCGCCGCTCCGGCGGTGAGCATCGTGGCGAGGTTGCGGCCGGTGCCGCACCCCGCATCCAGAATCCGCTCCCCGGAAGCCGGCGCCAACACCCGGATGCTGTGCTGCGCGTCCACTGCGACCACCGGGTTCGGTGTCTGCTCGTAGGAACCAGCCCACAGGTCGTACCCGGCCTTCGTCTCTATGTCGTGCAACTGCATCCTGGACCGTCCAAGGGCTAGTATGAAAAAGTCTGCGCGGGGGCCGGACGAACCTGGGGGTGAGTTCGCCGCCGCGGTGAACTTCGCGTCACCGGCGCGAATCGTGGCAAGCGACGGCTCAGGTCATCGATTGCCAACACATTCCGCACCCTACCGACCGGATTGCGCGGCGAGCAACCAACAACCGAATGGGAACATCCGGGCGGCGCCACGACGCCGATGACGAATACCGGGAGCACAGGAGGCCACGGAAGAATGTCCGACACATCGTTCAAGGTCATCGTCATCGGCGGTGGTATCGGTGGGCTGTGCCTGGCGCAGGGGTTGAAACGAGCCGGTGCGGAGGTAGCCGTCTACGAGCGCGACCGCACCAAAACCGACCGCCTGGAGGGCTATCGGATCCACATCGATCCGGACGGGGCGAAAGCGCTGCACTCCTGTCTCCCGACGACGACCTGGGACGCGTTCGTCGCCAGCACGGTCGACCTCGGCGCTTTCCGGTTCCTGACCGAGGGTCTGCACGAACTCATGGTTCTGGAGTCTGATTCGCAGGTGGCCCCGGAATCCGGCCCCGCCGAACGTTCGCACGCCATCGACCGCGTCACACTGCGGGAGGTGCTGCTGACCGACCTCGACGACGTGCTGCACTTCAACAAGAAGTTCGAGCGGTACGAGCGCGGTCCCGGCGGCATGATCACCGCGCACTTCGCCGACGGCACCACGGCAACCGGCCACGTGCTCGTCGGTGCCGACGGCGTGAACTCCCAGCTCCGCAAGCAGTACTTGCCACAGGTGGAGCGGGTCGACACCGACGCGTTCGGGATCGGCCTCAAGCTTCCGCTCACCGAAGAGGTGCGTGACTGGCTGGAACCGCCCCTGTCCACTGGGCGGAACATGATCATGGCGCCGGCGCCCTACTTCCTCTCCATCTCGGTGTTCGACCGGACCACCGAGTTCGACCGGACCACCGAGTTCGACCGGACCACCGACCACGATGGCCTTCCCTCGACTCCCGGTGACAACGCTTACGTCGGAACGGCTTTCGTCGTCCGCCGCAGCGCCTGCCCAGCGAACATCCACGCGCTCAATGGCACCGAGCTCAAGAAGTTCATCGAGCGGCTGATCTCCGGTTGGCATCCGCAGCTGCGCAGACTCGTCGCCGAGTCCGACCCGGACAGCGCGCTGCTCGTGCCCTACCAGACCTCGGTCCCGGTGAAGCCGTGGGAGAGCACCAACATCACGCTGCTCGGCGATGCCGTGCACAGCATGTCGCCCGTCGGCGGACTGGGCGGCAACACCGCACTGCGCGACGCGGATCTGCTGTGCCGCAATCTTGTCCGGGTGCACCGCGGCGGCACGCCGACGGTCGAAGCGATCCGCGACTACGAAACGACGATGCTCGAGTACGGCTTCGCCGCCGTCGGCAAAGCGTTGCGCTACCAGAAGCAGGGCTTGCAGAGCAACAAACTGGCGGTTTCCCTCTCGCGGATGTCCTTCCGCGCGATCAACAGCATGATGCAGCGCCGAAGCAAGCAGGCCGCTCGGCGCACCGGTCCGTTGTCGAAAGCACGTTCCGCAGGCTGATTCCCCGCTCCCGCGACGATCGCCGAAGCGGCGTGCGTCGCGGGAGCCTACTGCCAGGCCGCCTCGTAGAAGTCCCCGGGCGCTCGACCGGAACCGATCATCACCTGGATCAGGCTGGTCAGCCCGGTACCGTCGACACCGAGCAGCCGGTTGGTCCGCCGCACGTCGTAGCCGAGGCTGGCGTGGCATCGCAGGCCCAGCGCCGCCGCGGCGAGGTAGAGCCGTTGCGTCATGATGCCGCCTTCCATGTTCTGCATCCGGAACCAGCGGTCGCCGTAAACCTCGAACCCGGCGCCGTAGTCCCCCACCGGATACACGCAAAGGTTGGCGTGAGTGAGGTTGAAGAGCTTGATCAGCAGCGACTCCTGGAGCTCGTCACCGATGTCGCCCGCCCGCACCAGTTCCAGCCCGGCTTCGTCGTCCGCCGACGCGGGCCGGTAGCGGTAGACGCCCGGGTCCACTCCGGACACGCGGTTCACCGCGCAGAAAAGAATCGTGTGCTGCATCGACCGCTGACGCTGGTCCAGGTCGTTGGAGTAACCCTGCGTGGCGGCGGCGAGCAGCGCGGACAGCGCCTTCAGGCTCATGTCCGCGGGCGTGAAGTAGCCCATCGACGAGCGGCGGGCCGACAGGCCTGACAGCAGATCGGTCCGATGGCGGGGCAGGCTCAACGTCGCCCGGCTCAGGACTCCGGACGCGGTGACGGGTTGCTTGGCCCCTGCCGCGCGCAGCGAAGTCCGATCGGGTAAGCGGGACGCCCGGTGCACCCGCGCCTGCAGCGGCAGCAGGTCGAGCGACCAGTCCGGCTCTGACACCGATGATCCCCCGGTCCGCGATACGAGCACGTCGTCGGTCAGTCGCGTACCCGAATCACTCGGTGCCGCATCCGCCTCCTCGAGCTCGCCGATCGTGATCGCCGCGTAGACGCTCTCCCGCATCGGGTCCAGCCGCAGCAACCGGTCCAGGTCGTCGTCCACGAACTGGTACGAGACCCTCGCCTGGAGTTGGTACCGCGCGACCACCTCGAGCAGTTGCCCGACGAGCACGCCGCAGTCCAGGCCGCACAGGCGGTAGGTCAGGTCACCGTACTTGAAGGCGTTCTTCCAGAAAAAGGCGCTCACCAACACGGTCAGGCTCGCCCTCGTACCGGGAACGCCCAGGCCAGCAGCCAGTTCCGCGGTCCAGTCGCCTTCGCGGACCGCCACCAGGGCGTGGTGCGCGGCGTCGTAGTGGTGGACTCCTGGCGCGACTCCGCTGTCCAGAGCGGAGACCAAGTACAGTTCGGCGGGAAACCGCGACCCTCCGGAAGGGACCGGGCGAAGCGAGTTGCGGGCGAGCTTCGCGCCACCGGGCGGGTCGGCCCCCCTGGTCCCGATCAGCCTTCGCAACGCATCCGCGGCAGTCCACCGGTAGCGGGCCACGCCGTAGGAGTCGAACAGGAGCTGGCCCAGCCGGTCGAGGCCCAGCCGGTCGAGGCCCAGCCGGTCGAGGCCCAGCCGGTCGAGGCCCAGCCGATCGGCGGGCGCGGTGGCGGTTCGGTTCTCGTAGCCGAGAGGTATCCGGGGGTGGCCGCGGTAGAGCTTGAACTGGGAGGGAGCGTCGTCCCAGTCGACTTCCTCGGGAAACGGCATGCTCTCGGCGAGTTCCTGGTACTCGCGCGCCGCTGAGCTCGCGTCGCGTCCCGCTTCCCGATCTCTCGCGCGGGCTCCGGCACTGTGGAAAGTCGTTGGCCGCTCGGCGTTCAGTTCGCACCCCCGGTGATCTCGGAAATTGACCGCCACAGCAGGTACATCAGATAGGACTCCGCCGGCAACGAGATGCCCAGGCGGTTGTTGTGCATGTGCGAGCAGAACAGGAGCACGCTGCGCAGGCCTGCATCCGGAGTGGAGCCCATCAGCAGCTCCCGCGGTGCGAACAGACCCTGCTGCTGCAGCCCGTCGAGCCGTTGGCGCAGCGCGGTCGTCGAGGCGGTCCACCGGGCCACTTCGGGCCCAGCCTCATCGGCTGCGCCGGCTTCGACCAGCTCGACAAGTCTCCTGATGAGCCGTACCAGGCGGGGCCGCTGCCGTTGGAACTTCGCCTCGAACAGCTGCTCGCTGGCCGCCACGTCGCCGAAGAGGAGCTGGCGTCCCCAACCGCGCTGCCCGGTATCGAAGTACCCGGTCAACCCGCCGGCGCCGTTGGCGGCGACCATCGCCGACACCAACATCATCGTCAAGGCTTGTCCACTCCGGCGATCAGCCGGCACATCCGACGCCACGATGTCGGCAGCCAGCTCGCTGGATTCCGTGAAGTGCCGCTCGACCGCTCGCATGGCCTCGGGCGTGTCCCCGTAGCGTCCGAGCTCGGGTTCGTAGTGCGCGGTGCGCATCGAGTTGTCCGGTTGCAGCGGCTCGACGGTGTCCTGGCCGCGCTCCACGGCGACCAGCGGCTGCGCGATTCGGAGGTACTCCTGCTCGCTGATGACCGTCCGCGAAGGACTGGTGTCGAGGAAGCCGCGCACGTGGCGGTCCACCAGGTCGGCGACCTTCGCCGCGTCCTGGGGTGTCCGCGGCTTCAGCCGCAGCCGCAGGTGGGGGCCGGCCTGCCAGTGCCGGACGAAGAAGTGGTCCTCGACGAGACATCCGCCGGTCAGGTCGGCGAACAACGGGCGGATCGCGCCGTTGATCAGCCGATCGAGCGGCTCTTGGTAGTGGATGTGCCTGCTGGTCCAGCGCGGCTCAGTCATCCCGGCCTCCCCGGGTCAGTTCGACGACGAACTCGCAGGCGCGCCTGGCATCTCCGTCCCGCGCGACCAGGTCCGCCGGCCCCGGCAACATCTCCTCGAACACCAGCGCCTCGTCGGTTCCGGCGACGACCTCGTCGAGCACGTTCAGGAAGAGCGCGCTGGAGAAGTCGACGTACACCGGCTTGCGTGTCTTGTCGAACATCCCGTCCACACGCGATTTCTGGGCGGCGTGGCCGTGCCCGGCGATGGCCCGGACGAAGCACTGCCGCGGGATTCCGTGCCGTCGGCGCCACCGGGTGACGTCGATCAGGTGCCCCACGCCCGAGCCCCCGGCGGGTCGCCACGGCAAGTCCTGGGCCCGCACGACCCACGAGGCCCGGTTGACGACGAGTTCACCTAGCACTAGCCGGGGATACCGGCGAACGCCGTCGAGCTCGCCGGAGGCCGAGGCCGTCGAAAGCTGCTTGATGAACTCGAAGCGGGGCACGGCCTGACCGAACATCTGGAGGAGGAACCGGTAAGCGGGGGGCAGCAGGAACTCGACCATCATGCCGAGGTGCACCGGTATGACACCGATGCCCCGGCTCTTCGAGACGAGGCGGAGCTGCCGCGCCTGCGGATCGTGGACGACCACCAGATCGTTGAGCGGTATTCGCCGTTTCCCAGGCCGGTCACTCGTGCTCATCGGGTAGCTGATCTCGTAGCAGGTCACCGGTCGTTTCAGGTTCAGGTTCGACCCGACCGTCCCGGTGACCTCCGCGTAGTACCGGCCGTCCGGGCCGGGGGCGGGGAGCTCGGGCTGCTCGAACGCACCGGTACCGGCCTTGTGATCGAGCCTGAGCAAGCGCGCCTGGCTGCGCCCGAAACCCGTCATGAGCTCGTTGAGCACGGCGCGCGGTTGACCATCCGTGCCGGCGAGCGGCTGGAGGTAGCAGGCCAGGGACTCCTGCGGACGGACGTGGCCGGGCAGGCTGCGGAGGAAGTCGCGGACCGGTTCGCCGGGCAGCCGCCGCACCCCTTCCCCGTCCACGGGGGCCTCAGACACGAGCGCGACCAGCGTCTCCTGTAGATCGGCCAGCTGGTCCAACCGCTCGATCCCCATCCTGGGCACCGGAAACGCCTGCTCGTAGCAGAGCGCCAGTTCGGCCCCACCCACCCGGAATCCCGCCGGCCGCTTTCCCGGCTGCCCGATCGCTTTGCAGAAAGCGCTGTAGAAATCGAGGAAGTGCACCTGGGCACCGCTGCCGTAGTGCTCGGCGAAGAACTCCTCCGCTGCGATCTGCCCGGGCAGGAACCGGTCGTAGAGCCCCGCAAGACGGCGCACCAGGTCCAGGTCGTTGAACAGCTCCTGCCAGGGCTCCGGGGCACGCACTGGCCGGACCCCGGTCATCAGCACGTCCTCGTAGAAGGCATTCTTCGGGATTTGCTCACCCGACGCGCTCCAGCCGAGCAGGTCGTAGACGTTCCTGAGCCGGTCATGGATGGCCTGGGCCTGGTCCAGCCGCGCGGCCGGGGCTTCGAGGTCCTCGTAGTCCTGGAGAGCGGACCGCAGCCGCCCCAGCGATTCCCGCGCGGACGCGACGCGCTCGCCATCGAAGCGGGCGAGCAGGTCGACCAGCCCGCCGAGCGGGTCCACGTCGTTGTCCGGCAGCTCGAAGCCGATCTCGATCAGGCCGATGTCGATGAGTTGGTCCAGGAAGCGGGCGACCTCCTCGCTGCGGTTGCGCCGGTCCGCGGCGGCGAGCTCATGCACGACCCCACCGTGGGTTCGGTTGCTGCCGTGCCGTACCTGTCCCAGAAATCGCCGCAACGTGGGTGTCGCGTTGAGTTCGAGGACGGCTTCACCGTCTTTGCGACCGAGGAAGCGGATCATCTCGCCGTCCTCCACGACGCTGCTGTTCACCCGCATCGGCAGCCCCGCCCGGATCTCCGGCCACGTCGCCAATGCCCGGGGTATCTGCTGCTGGAGGAAGGCGTTCAACTCCACGACGCTGCGACGTCCGGCGCCGTCGAAGGACAGTTCTGCTCCGGTGCTGGAGGACCACCTGCCTTGTGCGGAGGCCGTGAAAGTGCTGTAGGGGCTGGTCTTGGCCGCCATGCGGGAGAGGTACTTCGCCAACTTGCGCTCCAGCTTGCGGTCCGCACGGGACGGCGACCACTTGCCGAGGCTGAGGTAGAGGTCCCTACTTGCCAGCACCAGTCCCCGCTGGACGGCGGGACGGGATGCGATGTCGTGCAATGCGCGCCGTTGCATTTCTTCTTCAACGAGCAGTTCGTCGCCAGCCCGGATGATCAGGGCATCGCGGTCGATCACCTTGCGGCGCCACGTGTCCAGCGCATCGGCCAATTCCGCGGGCACCGCCGCCAGCAAATCAGCGTCCGGACCGCCGGCGCGGGGAGCACGCCCCTGGTACACGTCTCGCCGCAGGCTGATCAGGCGGCGCCGCAACGGGGTTTCGGTGACGCGCCCGATCACCGGGTGCAAGGCATCGGAAAGCGGTTCCCCCTGGGCGTCCAGCCACTCCTGGATGTCGACGATCTGCTCGACGAGCTGCGCCGTCTTCTCGGTGCGCAGACGCGCCAAAACGGCCAGCGGCAGCTCCGCAGCACGCACCACGAAGGTGGGTTCGACGCGGTAGTTCACCTTCCCACCCCCACGTCAGAAGATGACCGGCAGTCCGTGCTGGACTCCCGGTCGGTTGTGCGCGACGGCGATCTGGAAGAAGGGCGTCAGCTTCGCCCCGTCCAGCTCGACGATGGCCTCGATGGTGGCCGAGTCGTATCCATTGTGGACCCGGGCCGAGACGCCGTGGGCGGCGCTGAGCACGCACAGCCGCTGGGCGACGAGACCGGCCTCCAGGTTGATCAAGCGGTAGGCCCGGTTGCCGAAGACGCGGCTGGTCTCGGCGTAGTCCGCGGCGAGGTACAGGGCCATGCTGGACGCGCACAGGTTGAGGTTGGGCACTGGTAGGGCGCCCTGCAGCGGGCGGGAGAAATCGCCCTCCGACACCACGTGCAGTCCGCCGTGCTCGCGGCAGAACCGGTAGATGCCGGGCGGCAGCCCCGCCACGTCGAACACCGCGACGTGCAGGCTGACTCCGGGCGCTGCCACGCCAGGCCGCAGATCGCACGTGTACGGCTCCGTCGCATACCGGACGATCTCCCAGAAATCGGCGAGCGGAAGGGTTCGCGCGACCGGGTTGAACAGCACGTTGCCCGAGTTGCGGGCGCGCAACGCAGCACCGAGGTCCAGCGGCTCTTCCCGGGCCGGCGGTGCCGGCAGCACCGAGGACACCTCGTGCGGGCAACGCGACACGGCCGGGAGTTCCCGGGCAAAGTCAACTCCGTCGTCGAGCAGGCAGTTCTCAGCGATCGAGGTGAACAACTCGTCGTGCGCGTGCGACGGGCCCTCCGGCCGCACGTAGGTGTGCCGCATCGGCGGGAGGTGCTCCAGGCCCGCACGTCCGCCCGCAACCCTGATCACGCCCTCGAGGGGCGACCTTCCGGCGGGACGCAGCGGCAGTGCGGCGAAGAGGTGTTCCTCGCTGGGCTCGAGACCCAGCAGGCGGCCCGCCGGGCGATCCGGGAACTGGTAGTGCACGTCACCCCGCAGTCCCAGCGCACCGGCGACCATCAGCAGGTTGCCCACGACCATCCCTGCCTCTTGCGCGCACAACCGATAGGAGTAGCCGCGGTATTTGAAGGCGTTCTTCCAGAACAGCGACGACAGCAGCACCACGCTTCCGGCCTCGTCGAGGTCGGCCCCCAGGAGCTCGCTCAGCTCCCCCAGGAACTCCCCCTCGCGGATCAACGCCACGGCGTGGTGCAGGGTGTCGTAGTGGTACATGCCCGCCGGGAAGTCACCGGAGCGGGGCAGCCACAGGTACAGCTCCGTGGGGAAGTAGCAGCGGGCCGATGGAACCATCCGGTGATGCGGCCAGACGGCACCCGGCCCCACGTCCCACCGGGAGAAGCCGTACCCGTAGTGGAGCAAGGTCGACAGGACCCGCTCCGGGGAGGTCTCCTCGCGGTTCGGCGCGCCGGCTCCCGCAAAGTCGGCGAACGTGCTGCGCACGTCGCCCAGATCCCATGACAGCCGACCGGGCAACGGGTAGCGCCGCACACCTCGGTAGACCTTGAACGGCAGTGGGTCCGGGCCGGTTGGCTCCTCGCCCAGCACCTGCGCGAAGAGGTCTTCGGCCTCGTGAACGGTCCGTTGCAGGTACCGATCGCCGATGGTCAGGTCCCAGTTGCCCATGTCACCTCCAGTCCTGGCCTCACGGGAAGGGATGCGGATGCGGGTTGATGTCGGCGTCGGTCAGCGGCCTGTCGTAGTAGCCGAGCTGGTGGGGAATCCGGTACAACCGCTCGAAACCCCGCTCCCTGCGGCGCTGGTGCCCGAAGGTCATCGGCAGCAAGCCCGGGATGATCACCTTGACGCAGTTGAAACTCCCGGCGCGGTGCTCCGGTGTGGTCTGGTCGACCACGACGATGTCGAGCCCGCAACGCAAGTACTGCCCGACCGTCTCCTCCAGATCCACGCGCAGGTCCGTGTTCTTCGGCTTCTGGTAGTAGTCCTTGAACGCCTCGGCGAAGGTCTGCCGCGCCGGCGAGGAGAGCAGGAAGTCGAAGCGGTCGAAGACCTCCGGCGCACCGTTGAGCGCTGCGTGGTCCTCCATCGACATCACCGCGTAGGGATCGGCCAGCATCTCCTCGACCCGCGGCCTGTTCTGCCGGTGGAACTCGGCAGGTCTGCTGACCAGCGGCCCCAACTCCATCAGCGCATTTGTCAGGGCCTTCGCCGGGTTGAGGTTCGAACCCGAAGCGCACAGGACCTTTGGTATGTCCGGCATCCCCTGCCGATCCACGGCCATGACCCAGAAGCAGGGGATGCCCTGTTCCAGCGTGATGTTGAAGACCTCGATCGAGTACCCGGAGAAGCTTTCGATGCTCTCGATGACCAGCGGTACGGCCGGGTCCGGGGCGGAACGCGGATCGATGCGGGGCGCGGGTAACCGGGCGTACCAGGTCATCAGGAAGGCGTCGCGCTCAGCCACCTCGAGGATGCCGTGCAGGATCGCCTCCTCGAGGCACCCGCCGAGCGCGCAGCCGTTCGAGATCTCGTAGACGAACGGGTGCTCCCTCGTGTTCCGGTGGACCGTCCCGTAATAGGCGTAGTTCTCCGGCACCAGGATCGGCCGCTTGCGGGCGAAGGAGTAGCCCCAGACCCAGTTGCAGACGAGGTCGTGGTGGTAGCGCGGGTACGGGAAGCCCGGCAGCTGGTGGAGTTCGTCGGAGTGCAGCCCGAGCGTCGTCGGGTCCAGCGCGTCGTCGCCGAGCTCCCGGTAGCTGTCCCGCACCACGGTCCGCTTTCCACCGGGTTCGATCCCGCCGTAGCGTTCAATGCCCTCGGCGATCGCGGTGAGCTGGCTCGCGGCGAAATTCACTTGGTGGCCGTAGCCCACTTCGGTGCGTGTCGTGGCCCGCAGACCCATCGGGGCGCTGGCGCTGGGGAAGACGCTGCGCCCTTCCTTGTACACGGCGCGCAACAATCCGGCTTCCCGATCGACGTAGATCCGGTGCAGCTTGTCCCGCTCCCCCGCCAGCGACCGAACGCGGTAGGTGTCGGGGGACACCTTCGGCCGCGGATGGAGCTCGATGCCGGCCGCCGCCGCGGAGTCATCGGGCAACCGACCGCAGCGCTCGCACAACGGATCGGGCAGCCAGCGGTGCATGCTGGTGCGCAACTCGTCCAGGGAGAGCCGGATCATCGCTCGCCGAGTGGTCATGGTGGTGCGGTCCGCGCCGAACCGGTCGATCTCGCCTGCGATCAGGCTGCTGAGCAGGTCCACGGCGAAGGTGGTCAGCCACAGCACGCCCATTCGCGCGATGAGCGCCGGCTGAGCCGCGAGCGCCTTGCCGTAGTCGCCGAGGTCGTCGCGCGCCCGCAGGCGGCGCTCGTCGACGCAGACCAGGCAGCCGTCATCATCCCCGGGTAACATGCACGGGCCGACAAGAGCTGCGCCGGGCGTGAGGTATGCGGGCAGCAGCGGCACGTCGTTTGTGAGGCACCAGTCGTTCCACTCCCGCTGCCACTGCCGGTCCCAGCCGTCCTGCACCAGCAGAAGTACATCCACTTTGGACCGCGCGGCGTCCCGGTCGTTCTTCCCCACCACCAGCAGCCGGTGGTGTCGGGAGAGCACGCGCCGCACCTCGTCGTAGAGCCTGCCCTCCCCGGTGATCCCGACTCGGACGGCTCCGCCGATCCCCTTGCGAACGTCTTCGGACACTCTAGTTCTCTTCTCCGCGCACGACGTTGACGATGTAGGGCAGCACCAGGTTCATCACGGGATCGTGATCGAGCGGCACGATGACCGGCCGGTGGCCGGCATCCTGCAATCGGCTCAGCAGCAGTGCCCGGATCTCCGGCCACTGCCGTGGAGCAGGTTCGCCGACCGCCGTGCTCCGCCGGGTGCGCTCGGGTCCGCGCAGCTCCTTCGGCAGTTGCGGAAGGGGTTCCGGCATGGCGTTGCCGGGCCACTTCTCCGCGTGCGCTTGGTGGTGGCGTAGCGCTTGCTCGAGGATTTCTTCGAGCAGCCGCGCCTCGTCGAATCCGGACGCGCAGCCAACCGTGTCCATTCCCATGCAGGACACCAACGTCGGCACCGCGAGCGTGCCGGTGATGTCGTAGACCTCGACGTCGATGCCGAGGATCTCCAGCATCGTCAGGTAGCGCTGCGCGATCGCGGTTTGCGGGAGTGCGTTCTGGCCCACGCGAGGGAAGGGGTCACGGGCGTGCTCCAGTTCTGCGGCGGTCAGCTGGTTGGTCAGCGCGAGCAGCCCGCGACCAACCGCCTCGGACCAGGTAAAACCGGATGCCAGGCCGGGTGCGTCCGCGGCCGTGGGCACCGCTGCTCGAAGTCCGGGGAACGCATTGGCGGCGACCACCGAGACGGCGGCGCCCGACGCCAGGTCCAGCCCCCAGGTGCGCGCATCGCCCGCGCCGGAACCTCGCAACCTGCGGTAGTCGACGACGCTGGCGGCATAGAGCTCGCAGGCCCGGCGAGTGGCGCGCTCGCGGGCCTCGGTGAAATCGGTGGCCACCGCGACCGCCGCGGCCGCCTCCTGGTCGAAGTCAGGGCGCAGCAGCGCGTTGGAGAATTCCGCCCTGGACACCTTCAGCGGGAGTTGCCCGAAGTCGCCTTCGTCGAGGCGGCCGAGCAGGCCGGTGTCCTCTTCGAAGCATTCGGCAGCGGCCCGCGAGAAGTCCTCGCCGGAGAGCTCCGGCCCCGCAGCGAGGGCGTTGACGACCGCCAGGAAGTCCTGCTCGGTGGGTGGTGCGGAAGTACCGTGCGCGGTGCAGAGCGGGTGCGGGGACACCGGGTGGCCGGCGCTCTGCAGAGTTTCCAGATCCAGACCCACCACGGCACCTGCCGTCTCGACCGGGCCGGCTTCCGTGATGTGCTTGAACACCTCGAAGGCGAGGTGGTTGGCCACGATCGCCGCGGTCGGCCCGGCCAGGAACTCGCTGGGAACGGCATCGGGACGGTCCGCGAAGGGCTCACCGGCTACGGGGTTCCTGCCCAGCACGCGCAGCCAGGAGCATTCCCAGCACGCGTCGACGCCGACCGGGTTGACGAGCGGGCCGATCCAGGCGCCTCCCTCGACCACGACGGCCTGGATGAACAGCACTCCCCGGTCGACGCAGACCTGGTTCAGCAGTCGGGCGCGGCCGAGCATCGGCTTGTCCGACACGTGGATGACCACGTCGAAGGATTCGACTGCCTTCCGCACCGCCTCCAGCGAGTCGTCCAGCGCCACGTCCACCACCTCGACCAGCGACTGCCGCGGGTCTCGGTCGCGGGCTCGTCCGACGTACTCCTCGATGCGCGACCGGTCGGTCGCGGCTTCGTCGGTGATCACCAGCCGCACATCACGCACCCCGGCGTGCAAGCAGGCCTGGGCGAGTGCCGCCGCCGTCTGGCCGGCGCCGATCAGCAGCACCTTGCGCTCGCGGAACCGCTGGAAGCGGTACGCGGCCGAATCGCGGTAGTAATCGACGAACGCGATCTCCGACTCGTAGGCGGCGAGTTCCCGTTCGTCCAACCCGTGTTCGCGGTCATCCCCGACGTCCTTGACGAATCCCTTCTCCACCAGGCCGCTGATCAACGCGGTGACCATTCGGCGGCGATCCCCGGAAAGGCCGGCGGTGATCTCGTCGAGCGTGTGCGCACCGGTCAGGAACGGAGCCAGTTTGTCGACCCACTGGTAGATGTGCTTGCCCTCCAGCGTCAGGGTTCCGTGATTGCTCACGAAGTAGATCCCCTCGGCCGACGGAAGGTAGAGCGTGTCGTTCTTGAGCTTCGGCTTCACTTGCTCCATCCAAAGGATCACGCGGTCGACGAAAGTAGGGGGACGCGCGAGGAGGCACGGGGTTCCGGGCAACAAGCGCCGGCGAAACACGTCCCGGAACCCCGCTCCCGTCTAGGCGGTTGACGAGCAGAACTCGCCTAAGCGACGGAGTTCAGCATGCCGGACTCCGCGACTTCCGCGCGTGGAGTCAACTCATCCGCAGGGGCAGCAACAGCAGCTGCAGGTGCAGCAGCAGCACCCCGCGGACGACCCGACCTCGGTCATCCCGTGGCCCATGCCCAGGGACTGCAGGTCGCGATCGGCGTCACCGCCGAAACTGAGGCTCTCCACCTCGAGGCTCTCGAGATCGAGCTTGAGATCTTCCATATCGGTCCCCAAATCGCTCTCATCGGATAATTGAATTGTCAACGTGGTACCCAGGATCCCGACGCCGACAGCGCCATTTTAAGCACGCGAGCGCCGATCACGAGTTAATTTCGCCGACATTTCGAGGCCTCATCGGACTCGCGCAGCGCTGCGACTGACCGTCGTGAAACATCACTAGTCCACTTGCCAGACGCACCCTTTACTTACGTTTTCGGCCGAATGGAGCAGCAGCGGGGTGACTCCTCGCTTCTGAAACGAGCCATCGGCCGAAATTGACGACGGCACGTCCTAAGCTGAGAAACATCTGAGAAAATCCGGTGCGGTGAACGCGGGCGGACAACCGAATCGCCGGGCAGCGCGTTGCCCGAACAGTTTCGCTGACCGGCAGCGCCGCCGGACAACGGTGCGCGGAGGCGAAATCATCGCCGCGTATTGGACATACATCAGGAGAGGCACCCGCAGTCCAGGGAACCTCTCTCAGGTTCCGCTAAGCGACCACCCACCCAGACCATTCACCAGCAGGCTCTCAGGACGCTCCGGCCCGCGCGATGAAGTCGAGGACCTGGGGCCAGCTGTCCCGGCTGGCGTCCTCATCGGACTCCGGAGTGCCGCCCATCAACAGTCGGTCGAAACCGGCGCGACGCGGCCGGAGCACGGCGCCGGGGACGCCGAGCCGATGTCCGGCGCCGGGATAGCGCAGATGCTCGTGCGGAAAGCGGTGGCCGTGCGCGACCAACCTCTCGACGATCCGCTCGGCGAACAGCTCCGACGGCCAGAGCTGGTCCTGCCCGCCGCTGAGCACCAGCACGGGGCCGTTGATCCGCTCCACCTCGATGGTCGCGTCGACCACCGCGTCCCACTGCGTCATGGCGCGTTCAAACGCCGGGCGGAAGGCCACCGGCTCCCCGCTCAGGTAACCCCGGAACTGCGCCGCGTCGGCCGCGGTGGGCGGCGGCATGGCGACGAACGGGACAGGTACGCCATCTCGGCTCCACGACGAACGCGGCGCCCCAAGCATGGCGCGCGGGTCCGACGGAACCGCCTGCCACACCACACTGCTCGGCACGTAGGCAACGACTCCCTTGATCCGCTCCGGATAGGCGGCGGCGAGCAGCAGCGCCAGCTCGCCGCCTCGCGAGCGACCAACCACGGTGAGCCGCCCGGGGTCGGCTTCCGGCCGCTGGGCGAGCCAGTCCAGCGCGCCGGCGAAGTACTCCAGCGGGATCTCGACGAGGTCCCGCGGTAGCGACCCGACCCCGAAGAAAGCCACCGCCAACGCGGCGAAGCCTTCCTGCGCCAAGCGCTTTGCCGCGCACTCCGGTATCGCACCCTCCGAACCGCCGACCACGAGCACGGCCGGATGCGGGCCGGGCGAACTGGGACTGCACAGCACACCGACCAGGTCCGGGCGGAAGACCGGCACGGACACGACGTCACCGTTGTCCACGAACGGCAAGCCTAGCCCAGCCAGCGAACGCCGAACGCCAGGCTCACGACGCCACGAAATCGTGGGCCGATATGCCGTAGTGGTCCTCCACCGTGTTGGCGATGAGGTGGCACAGGACGAACCGCTCGACCGGCCGGACACCGATCCGGTTGAGGTGGAGGTACAGGTAGTTCAGCGCGAAACGAAAAGCGAGAAAGTCGGGGTCCCGCTGCAAACGGGCCATCCGCCCGCCTTCGCCCTGCAGCAGGCTGTGGAACGTGCTGTGGGCCAGCATCTGCGGATCCCAGCTCTGCTGCGCATACCCCTGCTCCGCGGCGACGAACGACACCTCGCCGGAGGCGATCAACGGTCGCGCCCGCGCCCGGTAGCGGCCGAGCACCGCAACCCATTCGCGGACCAACGGCACCTCGCCACCGCCGTCGAGCCCGTCGAGCCCGTCAAGTCCGTCGAGCCCGTCGAGTGCGTCGAGGACGGCGAGGACGGCGACCAGCCGCCGCCTCAGGCCGGCTTTTTGGGCGCGGTACTTCTCGTCGCAGAACGCACGGCGCCGCCGCGGGTCCCCGGCTCGCGCGATGAAACCTTCGGCGTGCGAGCGAAAGGAGATGAATCCGCGGTTGATGCCGGGCCACATCGCATGTGCAGTGGCCACCATGAGGTCGAATGCGGTGGTGAGCCGGCTCCTGCCCGAACGAACGTCGTCGAGCGCGGCGAAGGCCTGGGCGTTGGTCTCATGGTAGAAGCCCTCGAGCAGCTCCGCGGCTGCCGCACTGCCGAGCACCGGGATGCGCCGGTCGTAGGGGGCCAGCTGCACGGAGTTGTCCGGGTGGAAGGGCACGAACGGCCCTGGCTGCTGCTCCTGTTCAGCCACCGCACGGTGGACTGCGAGCAGCTCCTCCTCGTCGATCTCGGCGGTCGACGGATTCTCGGTGAGGTACCGGGCGACCGTCCGCTCGGTCTCGGGGTGGATCACGTTCGTGAAGTCGCCCCCGGACGCGAGGAAACTCAGGCGCAGGTGCGGGCCGCGTAACCAGTGCCGGGTGTAGAACATCCGCTCGGCGAACGGAGCGAGCCGGCCGAACAACGGCCGGACACAGTTCAAGATCAGGTCGTCCTTGTCCTCCTCGTAGAAGTAGACCTGGACCCCGTGCCACTCCGCGGTTCCCACGTGCTCCGACATGCGCTCGCTCTCCCGCTTCCGATCACCGTGGTGTTGACCGCATTGAACCAAGCGGGCTCCGTCGCGTCCAAGTTCTCTCCGCAGCTGGCGGGTTTTCGCCGTGGACTTCGCGCAACGGCGACACGACCAGGTCCTCGCCGCGTAGGATCGGTGCAGCCATCGGCTGACGCGGACATCCAGCCGGCACTGGGATCGACAACGTGCGAGGCGGGTAGGTGTAGCGCGCACGGCGCATCTGGGAGGACGATGACCAAGCACTTCGCCTTCGTCTCACTGGCCGCGCACGGCCACGTCAACCCGACGCTGCCGTTGGTGGAGGAACTGGTGGCACGCGGTCACCGCGTCACGTACGCGACCGGTGCGGAGCAGGCGGCCGCAGTCGCGCGCGCGGGCGCCGACGTGGTGGAAATGCCGTGGAGCGTGGAGCTGAGCGGCATGGCGGGCCGCAACTACACCACGGACAACCTGATCGCGATGATGGCCCACGGCGCCGCGGAACTGACCACGACCTTCGCAGACCTGCTGGAGCCATTCCGGGCCGACCGCCCCGATTGCGTGTGCTTCGACGTCATGGGATTGGCCGGTCGTGCGTTGGCGGCGAAGCTCGGCGTGCCAGGATGCGGGCTGGCACCGAACATGGTCGGCAACGAGCAGTTCTCGCTGCAGTCGATCATGTGGCCCGCCGACTTCAACCCGGCGGATCCCCGGATGTTCGAGGTCGGCCGCACGCTAGCCAGGTTCAGCGCCGAACACGGCATCCACCCCGGCACGCTTCGACCAACCGATGCGCGTGCCCCGCTGAATCTGGTTTTCCTCCCACGACGCTTCCAGATCGCCGGGGACACGTTCGGCCCCGAGTTCCATTTCCTCGGACCGGCGCTGCCCAGACGGGCGCGGCCCGGGGCCTGGGAACCACCCAAGGACTCACCGGTGTTGCTCGTCGCCCTGGGCACGGTCTTCAACGACCGCCCCGATCTGCTCGGCGTCTGCGCCGATGCCTTCGCCGACAGCCGCTGGCACGTCGTCATGGCCACCGGTCGCGCGCGGCCGGACGCGGTTCCCGCCAACTTCGAGGTCCACCAACACGTTCCGCAACTCGAGGTGCTCCGGCACGCCTCGGTGTTCGTGTCCCACACCGGCATGGGGTCCACCATGGAATCGCTCCTGCACGGGGTGCCGCTGGTGTCGCTGCCGCAGACCCCCGAGCAGGCGCTCAACGGCAGGAGGGCGGCGGAGCTGGGGCTGGGCCGGACCGTGGACACCGAGTCCGTGACCGTGGAGGAGCTGCGCACGGCCGTCGACGAAGTAACCGCGGACCCCACCATCCAGGCGAACCTGGCGCAATGGCGAGCGGAATTGCTCCGCACCAACGCGGCGAAGGCCGGCGCCGAAACTCTCGAGAACTTCCTGTCCCGGCAGACACCCCGGGCCGGGCGCGCCTCGCCGGCCACATGACGCCAGCAAGGGCGGTCGCCGCAGGACACCGAACGCCAAACGTCAGTGGGGATGCCATGACCAGATTGAACCTCGTCGCGGTCGCCGAGGATCTCGAATGCTACACCCCGGCAACCGGAAACCCGGTGCTCTCCGAGGCAAAGCTGATCTACGACGAGATTTTCGGCCGCAACAGCTACCTGCGTGCATTGGAACCAATCGAACCGACAGGGCTGATCGTCGACGCGGGAGCCAACATCGGACTGTTCACCCTGTTCGTCAAGCAGCGCTTCCCGCAGGTCTCCGTAATCGCCATCGAGCCCATGCCGCAAACCGTGGCGGCGTTGCGCGCGAACATCCGCCTGCACGGCCTCACCGACGTCACCGTCCACGCGGAAGGGCTCGCCGACCGGGCCGGCACGGCCCAGTTCTACTTCTTCCCCGCGATGCCGGGAAATTCCACGGCGTACCTGGACGTGAAGCTCAAGGACAGGGAGACGATCGCCACCTACGCCACCCCGGCGGTAGCGGAACAGGTGTACAGCTACGAGGCGGTGTCCGTGCCGGTGCGACCTCTCTCGCAGATCCTGCGCGAATCGGCGGCCCGGCACGACGACATCGAGCTCCTGAAGATCGATATCGAGGGCGGCGAAGCGACAGCCCTGGACGGCATCGCGGACGACGACTGGCCGCGCATCAAGCGGGTGGTGATGGAGGTGCACGAGAGCGAGCAAGCCCTCGGTTCCGTGTTGAACAAGCTGCGCAGCAAGGGATTCGAGACGCACGCCCAGCCGCCTGATCGTTTCGCCAGAGGAATCGACAACCGAATCGTGCTCGCAGTACGGGCATGACCGGTTCACCGCAACACAGTAGTGTTTCGCCAGGTAGCAAAGTCTCTTCCTCGCGAAGGAACCGGAGCTCTCAGCCTGGAAACCGCAACGAAAACGGGGGCGCGTCCACAACGGACGCACCCCCGCACCACGCACTGGATCAGTAGGTCGGCTGCACCCACAGCTGGTACCGGCCGTGGTTGTGCAGGTCCTGGCAGTACCAGCCGACCCAGCGGCGCTGCGCTAAGCCCGCGTTGCCCGCCTTATTGCAGGAGTACTGCGACGAGTAAACCCCGCCCGGGACGAACGAGGCGGCGGACGCCACACCCTGGGTAGCGGCGATACCGCCGGCGAACCCCAGCGTGAGCAGGGCGGCCGTGGCCAGCTTTCGCATCTTCATCATCGTGCTCCATTCGCATCGAGACAGAGGTGACGCCGAGCAACGGGGAAATTCGACGCCGTGCCGAAAATCTATGCAGCGACATCAGTCGTGACCAGGTCACCCGAGGCGATAGGGCATGCGCGACCCGTGAATGTTGCCTCAAGGTGCAAGCTGACTTCTTGGGTGTGGGCGGACCATTACAGCCCGTACACGTTGAATGCGCAGGCGGCCGTGAGTGTTTTTGGGTGCTATGGCACCCAAAAACACTCACGGGCTTTCTCCGCGACGCGTCCTGCCGCCCGGACCGCGTCGATTCCCGCTGGCGTCACCGGTGGTCTGGCGAGGTCTACCAGCGCGGCGATCTCCGGGTCGATCGAGGGACTCACCCCTTCACGCCGGTGTGCGCGAGTCCCTCGATGAACTGCCGCTGCGCCAGCACGAACACGACGAGAATCGGCACCGCAGTCATGGTCGCGGCGGCGAGCTGCACGTTCCACATCGGACCGCCGTAGATGTCGACGAACTGCGTGAGCGCTTGCGGCAGCGTGTACATATCCGGTGTGGACAGGTAGACGATCGGCTCCAGGTAGAGGTTCCACGAATGCAGGAACGTGAAGATCGCGACGGCGCCCAGCGCGGGCCGGGACAGCGGCAGCGCCACCCGGTAGAAGATGCCCGCTCGTCCGAGGCCGTCCATCCGCGCGGCCTCCTCCAGCTCCGCCGGCAGGGCGATGAAGAACTGGCGCATGATGAAGATCGCCAGCACACAGGGCGCCCCGAGGATCGGCACGATGATCAGCGGCCAGTGCGTGTTGGTCAGGCCCAGCGACTGGAACATCTGGAACAGCGGCACGATGGTGACCTCGCTCGGGATGAGCAGGCCGATCAGCACGACCACGAACAGCACGTTCTGGCCGGGGAACCGGATACGCGCGAACGCGTACCCGGCCATCGCCGCCACCGCCATCGTGCCCACCGTGACGATCACCGCGATGTAAAGGCTGTTCCAGTACTGCTGCCCGAAAGGCTGCATCTCGAACACCTGCCGGTACGTGGAAAACGTCCACTCCGACGGCAGCGGCGAGGTGGAGAAGATCTCGCTGATCGGCTTCATCGACGAGGTGATCATCCACCAGGTTGGGAACACGAACGGCACGCACAGCAGGCACAGCAGCCCGTACAGCGCGATCTTGACCCTAGGCCTCATGCAGCACCCACTTCCGGCGCATCCGCCACTGCAGCAGGGTCAGTGCGGCGACGATGACGAACAGCAGCACCGAGATCGTCGCGCCGTAGCCGAAGTGGTGGAACTGGAACGCCTGCTGGTACAGGTAATAGATCAGCACGGTCGTGGACGTGCCCGGACCGCCCTGCGTAAGCACCGCGATCTGCGCGAACACCTGCAGCGAGCCGACGATGGTGATGATCGACGTGAGCAGGATCGTCGGGCTGATCAACGGCACGGTGATGCGGCGGAACCGGGTCCAGGCACCCGCGCCGTCGATCTTCGCCGCCTCATACAACGGCTGCGGCACGCCTTGCAGCGCCGCGAGGAACAGCACCATGTTCAGGCCGACGTTCTTGATCACCTGCACGACGATCACCGAGACCATCGCGGTCGACTCACCGCGCAGCCAGTTCGGCCCGTCGGCGCCGAAGAACCCGAGCAGGCTGTTGACGCTGCCCTCCGGCTGCAGCATCAGCTGCCACACCAGCGTCCACGCCACCAGCGACACGAGGACGGGTGAGAAGAACAACGTACGGAAGACCGTGGTGCCGCGCAGCTTCTGGTTGAGCAGCACGGCGAGCAGCAGCGCCAGTGACAGGTTGAGCACGACCAGGCCGGCGGCGAACCACGTGGTGGCCACCAGCGAGTCGCGCAGCTTCTCGTCGGCGAGCAGCTGTTGGTAGTTCTGCGCGCCGACGAAGTGGAACGTGCCGGCGAGCACGTTCCACTCGTTGAGGCTGTACCAGCCGACCAAGGTCAGCGGCACCAGCACGAACGCGATGCTGCCGAGCAGCGCGGGCGCGACGAACAGGTAACCGACCAGGTTGTCGCGCCTGCGCTGCGTCCAGAACGACGTCCGCTCGCGAGCTACGGCCCGCGTGGAGTGTGCGACCGCCGTCACTTGTTCTCCAGCAGCGGCTTGATCTTGGTGCACACATCGTTCAGCACGCTCTGCACGTTCGCGTCCGGCTTCCACAACGGGTCGAGCGCGGCGCGGATCGTCTGGTTCAGCTCCTCCTGACCCTTGTGGCTCGGCTTCACCACGCCCTTGTTGATGCCGTCGACGACGACGGACTGCAGTTGCTCGGCCTTGATCAACGGGTTGCTCTTGGCGAGCGTCTCCGCGTTGAGCAGTGACGACCGCGCCGGGGGGAAGAACTGCGCGAGCTTGGCGGAGTTGGCCTGGTTGGTGAGGAAGGCGAGGAAGTCCGTCGCGGCCTCGACGTTGTGCGACTGCTTCAGCACACCGATCCCGGCCTGCCCGATCACCGCGTAGTCACCCTTCGGACCGGACGGCAGCGGCAGCAGCGTCCAGCCGAACTTCGCGTCCTTCAACGCACTGGACCGGGAGATCTGGCCGATCGCCATCGCCGCGTCCCCGGCGAAGAAGTCCACCGTCGTGCCGGGGCCCGGAATCGCCTTGTCGGTGAAGATGGCCTTGTGCAGGAACGACATCGCGTCGTTCATCTCGCCGCTGGAGAACCCGCACGAGCGACCGTCCGCACTCCACGCATCAGCTCCCCAGCCGCGCCAGATCGCGGACAGCACCGCCCAGTTCTGGTACTTGAAGTCCGGCAGTACCAGGCCGGCCTTGCCGGACGCGGCCGCCGACGCAGAGGCCGCCGCGATCGCCTGGTCCCAGGTCCAGTCCGCCGAGGAGTCCTTCACCAGGTCGGTGTTGACGAACAACCCGAACGGCGAGGTGGAGAACGGGTAGGCGTACAACTCGCCGTCCTTCTCCCACAGCTTCGTCGCGGACAGCACGAGCTCGTCGGCCTTCTCGATCTTGCCGCGCACCGGGGCGAGCGCACCGGACGCCACGAAGTCCGGTGCCGACTCCTCCAGGATCCAGGCCAGGTCCGGCGCGTTACCGCCGGCGATCTGGGTGGTGAGCGTCGTGGTGTAGCCGTCGGCGGGCACCGAGTCGAACTTGATCTCGGCGATGTCCGGGTGCGAGGCCTTGTACTCGGCGGCGATGTCGTTGAGCAGCTTGAGATGCGCCGCGTTGGCAGTCCACACGGTCATGCGCAGCGACTTCGGTCCGGACTGTGCGGATGATCCGCCACCGCAGCCGGTGAGGGCGAGCAGCCCGGCGACGATGAGTGCCGCGAGTCGTCGTGACAACTTTGTCATTTTCGTCTCCCTGCGTCAGTAGCCGGACACGTCCGGCCAGCGGAGCTCGACCCCGTCGCGTTCCAGACACCGCTGGAAGTCCGCGAGCAGGCCGGGGGTGTTGCGCACCGCGCGAGGGGTGACTCGGTGCGCCAGGCAGAAGGCAGCGAGCGCGCCCGCGACCTCGCCGACGTTCCACTCGACTGGGTGCAGCCGGTGGGAACCGTTGGTGATGTGGGTGGTGCCGATATTCTTGCCCGCGGGTAGCAGGTTCTCCACCCGTTGCGGGATCAGCGCGCCGAGCGGGATCTCGAACGGGCAGCTCGCGACGTCGATGTAGTTGTCGCCACCGGTGGACGGGTGCAGGTCGATGCGGTACATGCCGACACCCACGGCGTCGGCGTGCTGCACCGCGCCCTTGTCGCCGCGCACGGCGAGCGAGAGGTCCTGTTCGACGATCGTGTGCTCGGCCCTGATGCGCCTGGACTCGCGGATGTACGGCGCCTGCGCGAGACCGTCCGCGCTGCCGGTGACGTCGCTGCGCAGGCGGAGGCCGGGGAAGCCGGTGCCGCCGTCCGGGCGCGGTGCCTCGGTCTGCAGCCAGTAGAGCACCGAACGTGAGAGCTCCCGCGATGCGGCGATGTGCGCGTCGGCGTCCGGCACGTCGATCACAGGCGACTCGAAGTAGTCGATCATCGGCCAGTTCACCAGGCAGATGTCGCTGTCGTAGGCACCCTCGACGAAGTTGCGACGCGCGGCGATGCGCCGGAACGTCCACAGGTTGCTGTCACCGGCGCTGAGCCGCTGGTCCGACACGACGGCGAGCGGGTCGTCGTCCGGGTTCGGGGTGAAGGTGCGTTCGGAGATGGCCAGCGTGCGCGGGTTGGGAGAGCGGAACGACAGCATCCGGTCGCCCCAGAAGTCCGGCTGGTACGCGCGCCAGAAGTCGTACCGCGCCGGTTTGTCGATGGTGTGGTCGCCGTCGACGTGGTCGACCGCGAAGCATACCGACACCGCCTGCATGTTCGCCGGCTGCGCGACGTCGGGCGCACTCGGCTCGCCGGTGTCCAGAGTGGACTCGAAACCGGTGACGTACTCCGTGCTGGACAACGGAAGCAGCTCACCCGTCTCCGTTGCATCCAGGATGTACGGTGCGGAGAGCTCGATCTGTTCACCGGTGTCGCGGTGCGCAACGGCCACCGCCACGATCCGGTCGCCGTCGGTGCGTGCGGCCACCGGCCGGTACGGCTGCAGCACGGTCAGCCTGCCACTGCCGCGGAACGGCGCCAGCATCTCGTCGATCACCGCGACGGCGACGCGGGGCTCGTGGCAGAGCCTGCTCACGTTGCCCGCACCAGGGTTGAGCTCCCGCCACGCCCGTGCGCTCGGGGTCAGCGGGTAGTGGCGGCGGTAGTAGTCGCGGATGCCGTCGCGTAACGCCCGGTAGCTCGCGGTGACGCCGAAGCGCTCCACCCAGCTGTGCTCGTCGGGCGGCACGGCCTGGCTGGTCAGCTGGCCGCCGAGCCAGTCGTACTCCTCGGTGAGCACGACCCGGCGGCCCGCGCGCAGCAACGCAAGCGCGGCGGCGACACCGCCGAGTCCGCCGCCAACGACGACGACGTCCGTGGTGTGATCAAGCAACGATTCCTCCTGGTCAAAGGCGTGGTGCGCCCAGCGTCGAGCCCTCGACGAACTCGCACGGGAGCAGTTCCTGCGGTGTGGTGCCGTGTTCGAGCACCTCGGTCAGCGCCTGCACCGCCCGGCACCCCATCTCGCGCCTGGGGATGCGGAAACCGCTGAGCGCCACGTCGTCCGGTGCCGCCCGGGTAACGGCGCCGAGTGAGAGCACGGTGAGGTCGCCCGGCACGGAGAGCCCTCGCTCGCGTGCGGCGAGCACGAGCGCGGCCCCGTCCGACACCTCTTCGGTGAGCACGGCGGTGGCGCCCGCTCCGCGCAGCTGGTCGAGCCGTGCGGTCTGCACATGCACCCCTTGGAGGCCATGTGCCGCAACGGCTTCGCGGAATCCTTGCAGCCGATCCGCGGACGACTCCGCGCCCGCACCTGGCCCCACGTACGCGAACCCGCGGTGGCCGAGCGCGACCGCGCGGTCCACCAGGTCTCGCACCGCGGTGCGGTAGTCGGCGCCGACATGCGGCACGGGGCCGCCCGCGTCATCGCGTCGTCCGATGGAGACGTACGGGATGCCCTCGGCGAGCAGCTGGGTCAGGTCGTCGCGGTCGACCGTGCGACCGAGCAGCAGACTGCCGTCGGCGAGCCGCACCCGGCTGTCGTCGCCGAAAATCCGCCGCCGCGCCCCGGCGGCCTTGGCGCTGGTGAACAGCAACAGGTCACAGCCGACCTCCTCGGCCTGTTCCTCGATGCCTTCGAGGAACGGCTGGTAGAAGTTCGCGTGGGTGCTTGGGAATACTGCCTCGTAGGTGAACACGCCGAGAATGCGGTTGTTCCGGTCGTGCATCCTGCGGGCGATCGGGTTCGCGACGTAGCCGGTCTTCCGAATCACCTCCAGCACCTGCGCACGGGTCGCCGGCGCGATCCGGACGTTGCCGTCCTGCCGGTTGTTGAGCACCAGCGACACCGTGGCCTGGCTGACTCCTGCCATCCTGGCGATGTCTTGCTGGGTGAGCCGTCGGGCCACGAGCACCCCCGCTTGCCAATTCGAATTGGCAGGGATTCTGCGTCGTCGGCCCACGTGTCGTCAAGCCTCTAATAATTCGAATTATCCTCTTGACGTGCGGCTGCGGAGCGGGTGAGGGTTTATCGGCCACAAGGAGGTAGGCCCGTGAATACGTTCAGCCGTCGCAGCCTGATGACCGGCGCCGCCGCTCTCGGACTGCTCGCCGCACTGCCGGCCCGCGCACTCGCACTGCCCGCACCGCCGCCCACCACGCCGATCCGGCGCCTGTTCGCACCCGAGGAGCAGCGCTTCGCGTCGTACCTCAGTGCGGTCTCGCCGATGGTCGCCGACATGGACTCGAGCGGCTTCTTCGCCGGAGGCTGGTGGCGCAGCCCGGCGGCGCCGTACAACGCCCGCGTCCAGGAGCACGTCTACACGCTCGCCTGGTTCGCCACGAAGTCCCGCACGTGGAACCCGTACCGGGGCAACGCGGCTCTGCTCGCCGCGCTCGATGCCGGGCTCGGGCACTACCTGGGGTTGCAGCACGATGACGGCTCGTGGCCGGAGTATTCGCCGACCGAGCACGGGCTCGCCGCCACCGGCTTCGGGTTGGGGTACCTGAGTAAGACCAACGCCCTGCTGCGCGAGGCGAACGTCCTGCCGCAACGCCAGTCGCAGATCACCTCGGCGCTGCGCAAAGCGATGACGTGGCTCCTCGACCCGGGCAACGGTAGCGCCTGGCAGCCCACAATCCACTACGCGAACCAGGTTACCGCCGGGCTCGCCGGTGCCTCGCTCGCGCTGAATCAGGACCCCGACCCCGCGCTGCGGCGGCGGTTGACCGAGGCCTTCGCGCGCCTTGCCGCGAACGGGCAGAGTCCTGCGGGCTTCTTCTACGAGTTGACCGGCGCGGACACCAACTACAACTTCGAGGTGATGCTGCCGGAGATGGCCGACGCGTGGCGCCAGTCCAACGACGCCAACCTCGTCACGATGACGCGCAAGTACACCGACTGGCTCAGCTACAACCTGCTGCGCGAACCCGACGGCTCCGGCTGGTTCGCCAACGTCGGCCCGAACTCCCGCACCTCGTCGCGGTTCTACGCCGACGTGCGGCCGGACCCGGAACGTACCGCGCTGAACAACCAGTTCGTGCCAGTGGTGCCGAACTTGTCCGCGTTCCTGTCCAGCCGCGAAGACCTCGCCGCCGCACGGGCGGCCTGGGCGGCGGACCCGGCACCGGTGCCCGCACTCGTCAAACAGGACACCTCACCGCGCATCCTCACCCACGCGATCTACGGCGAGCGCTATCCGACCCGCGCCCAGCGCGCGGCCGCGATCGCGAAACTTCCATACCTCCGGGCGAACTTCACCGAGATCCGCAGCGACCAGGGGCAGAACTTCCTGTTCCTGCGCAGGCCGCAGTTCTACCTCGGCGGCTACTTCGGCACAAGGCGCGCGACCTCGCTGGCCCGCACCGGCCTGACGTTCCTGTGGCACCCGGTGGCGGGCACGGTCGTCCAGTCGATGAACAACAACGACCACGCCTGCTGGGCGACGGTCTTCCCAGGTCAGGTGACGGACGCGAACGGACCGCAGCAGGCGGAGTTCCTGGGCGGCGAGCCGTACCGGTTCCGCTTCCGCACCGCGAGCGGCTCGGTCGTCACCGACGTGACCGCGCATCCCGACCGGATCACCAGGTCGGTGCGGGCGAACGCACCGGCAACCGAGCAGATCCCGTTGGTGGTGAGGGACTCCGACACCGTCGCACTCGACGCGCGAGGGCTGACGCTCACCCGCGGCCGGGTGGTGCTGCGATTCGACTGGGCACAGCCGCGGCAGCCCGCGATCAGGCCCGCTTCGATCACCTACCCCGGCCGCCGGATGCACATCCTCACCGTGCCGCACGACGGCACCTTCACCGTGACGATCTCAGTTCTACGTTCGTGATCAGTAACGCGCCGAGCCCGTGGAATTCGTTGTCCATTCGCGGGCGCTCCAGGTAGTACCGGGCATCGCCGACGCTCGCGCCAATCACGACGTCGGCGATCCTGGTCCGGCCGTCCGAGCCAATCGACACCTTCGCCGGCACGCCGCGGTACCCGCGCTACGCCACCGGCCAGAATGCCGGGTCCACCGAAGAAACGTACCGTCCTTCGGCAAGCTTCCCACGAACCGAGGGCGGCGCAATTTCGCGAGAAATTGACCGTCACCCGGGTGAACGCCAATTTCTCGCGAAATTGACACCCCTCGCCCAACCGAAGGAGAACCACCGATGTCCTGGATCCAGCTCAGCACGTTCGTCCTGTTGAGCGGATCAGCCGGAGCCCGAGGCGTCGGGAGGTGCCGTTGCATGTGGTGACCGCCGGATTGCTTGACAGCCGTTCGTGATACGTGTTGTCGGTGGACAAGGGACGGGACTCGGCGACGTGGACCGCGGTGCTGGAGGGCACGCTGGAGCGGATCACGTTCGCCAACGAGGACAGCGGCTACACCGTCGCGCGGATCGACACCGGCCGCGGCGGTGACCTGGTGACGGTCGTCGGCGCGCTGCTGGGCGCGCAGCCCGGCGAGGCGTTGCGCATGCGCGGCCGGTGGGGGTCGCACCCACAGTACGGGCGGCAATTCCACGTCGACGACTACACAACCGTGCTACCTGCGACCGTGCAAGGTATCCGCCGCTACCTGGGGTCGGGCCTGATCAAGGGCATCGGCCCAAAGCTTGCCGAGAAGATCGTCGACCACTTCGGCGTCGCCGCGCTCGACGTCATCGAGCAGGACCCCGCGCGGCTGATCGAGGTCCCCAAGCTCGGCCCGAAGCGGACGAAGCTGATCGCCGACGCGTGGGAGGAGCAGAAGGCGATCAAGGAGGTGATGATCTTCCTGCAAGGTGTCGGTGTCTCGACCTCGCTGGCAGTGAAGATCTACAAGCAGTACCACGACGACGCGATCCGGACCGTCAAGGAGGAGCCTTACCGGCTGGCAGGCGACGTGTGGGGAATCGGTTTCAAGACCGCCGACACCATCGCCAAAGCGGTCGGAATCCCGCACGACTCCCCGGAGCGGGTCAAGGCGGGCCTTCAGTTCACGCTCTCGGAGTCCACCGGCGACGGCAACTGCTACCTGCCGGAGACCGAGCTGATCGCCGAGGCGGTGAAGATCCTCGCCGTCGATACCGGTCTGGTGATCGAATGCCTCGCCGAACTCGTCGCCGAGGAAGGTGTGGTCCGCGAGGAGATCCCCACCGATGACGATGAGGTGCCGACCGTCGCGATCTACCTCGTGCCCTTCCACCGCGCCGAAGTCGCCCTGGCCAACCAGCTGTCCCGGCTGCTGAACACCGGCGCGGACCGGATGCCCGCCTTCGCCGGAGTCGACTGGCACAAGGCCCTCGACTGGTTGCGCCGCACTACAGGCGCCGAACTCGCCGAGGCGCAGGAGCGCGCCGTCAAGCTGGCCCTGACCGAGAAGGTCGCCGTGCTCACCGGAGGCCCAGGCTGCGGCAAGAGCTTCACCGTGCGGTCGATCATCGCACTGGCTCAGGCGAAACAGGCCAAGGTGATCCTCGCCGCGCCGACGGGACGAGCGGCGAAGCGGCTGACCGAGCTCACCGGACACGAGGCGGCAACCGTGCACCGGCTGCTCCAGCTCCAGCCGGGCGGGGACGCCGCCTACGACCGGGACAACCCGCTGGACGCCGACCTCGTCGTGGTCGACGAGGCCTCCATGCTCGACCTGCTGCTAGCCAACAAACTTGCCAAGGCGATCCCGCCCGGCGCGCACCTGCTGATGGTCGGCGACGTCGACCAGCTCCCGTCGGTCGGAGCCGGTGAGGTACTGCGCGATCTGCTCGTCCCTGGCACCCCGATTCCACACGTGCGGCTCAACGAGGTGTTCCGGCAGGCCGCCGAGTCCGGGGTGGTGACCAACGCGCACCGAATCAACGCCGGGGACTATCCGCTGACACACGGACTGACCGACTTCTTCCTGTTCCACGTAGAGGAATCCGAACCGACCGCCGAGCGCACCGTCGACGTCGTCGCCCGCCGGATTCCGCGGAAGTTCCGGTTCAACCCGCGCACCGACGTGCAGGTGCTCGCCCCGATGCATCGAGGCCCCGCAGGTGCAGGCGCGCTGAACCAGCTGTTGCAGGAAGCGATCACCCCGGCCAGGGAGGGCCTGCCAGAGCGGCGGTTCGGCGGACGGATCTTCCGCGTCGGCGACAAGGTCACGCAGATCCGCAACAACTACGACAAGGGCACCAACGGCGTGTTCAACGGCACGCAGGGCGTCGTGACCGCGCTCGACAACGAAGCACAGACCCTGACCGTGCGAACCGACGAGGACGAGGACATCGACTACGACTTCACAGAACTCGACGAACTGGTGCACGCCTACGCGGTGACCATCCATCGTTCGCAGGGAAGCGAATACCCGTGCGTGGTGATCCCCTTGACCACAAGCGCCTGGATGATGCTGCAGCGCAACCTGCTCTACACGGCGGTCACCCGGGCCAAGAAGGTCGTGGTCCTCGTCGGTTCGAAAAAGGCCCTCGGGCAGGCGGTGCGCACCGTCGGCTCCGGCCGCCGCCACACCGCGCTGGACCACCGGCTCCGACAGGCCGGGACCGGTTCGAAGCCGGTGGAGTGACAACGACCGACATGGCCGGACAGGTCGCGCTGGTCACCAGAAGCCCGGCAGGCCTCGCTGAAGCCATCGGGCTCGCGCTGCCACAGGGAGTGCACGGTCGCCGTCGCCAGCTACCGTCACGACACCTGCGCGGACACGGCCCGACTGATCGCACGGCGAGGTTGATTCTGCGGGACTCGCATGGGTTTTAGTTCCGCAGTTCGTCTGCGGTAGGCACCAGCGAGCTGACTCGCAGGTACTTCGCGGCGAACTTCACCTCGTCGTCGCCGAGGACGTTGACCGGCTGGGCCTGGGACATGTCCGGCAGCGAGGACTGGAACCCGGTGAGGACATGAGCGTCCGGGTCGCCGCTGTCGGTCAGGATCATGCCGATGCCGGCGTATGCGCTCTCGCCGGGCTGGAGAGTGAATTTCTTGGGCGCGTCGGGAAGCCGCACGTCCTCGACGGGCAGGTCCTCGATCGGCGAGTTGCTCATGTCCACGCCCTTGAGGTTGGGCACGCCGCCGTTGATCGTGCAGGTCTTGTCCGACCGGTTCCCGTACGCCACGATGAAACTGCCGGGCTCGCCTTCCACAGGTGTCGCGGTGGCGAGGAAATCGGCCTCCGAGCAATTCGACGTGCCGATGTCCCCGCCGCCCCCGCCCGAGGCCATACCGGCATTGCCCGCGTCACGCCCGGGCGCCGGCGAGGGCTGTAGTGCGGCGGCGGCTCCGCAGCCGGTGACCAGCAGTGCTCCACCCAGAATGCCGGTGATGGCCGTCGTCATACGGTGACGCTTGAGCATCGTGCTCCCCTTTTCCTTTGGCGTGTCCACGGTTTCTCACCGCTCTGTCAACAAGAAAGACGCACCACGCCCACCGGGGTTGCGTCCACCGCACAGATCCGGCCGAATTCGATCAACGTTGCCCGAAAGGGCATCGAACCCTGAGCAACCGGGATGATCGGGATGATCGGGCTGTCCATCGGTGGCCGGAACAAGTTGGCCAGCAACGGGGCGGCGGCCGGTGGCGGCGGCATGCGCGAAGACGGGGTCGCAGGCGCGGTGCGCAACCGCGAACCAGGGCTCGCCGACCTGGGCGGACCGCCTACCGGTCGTACTGCCGGATGTAGCGATAGTGCTCGCGGGCCAAGCGGCCCAGATCACGCAGCACCGGGCGGACGAACCCCGAGCTCGGCCGCGGTGGATCGACCGGCGCCGCAACCGCCTCCTGGAAGCGCAGCAGCCGGTAGCCGAGCGCCTTGGCATGCCGGTACTCGGCGGTTCCCAGCAACACCGTGGTGATCAGTCCGAAGATGTTCAGCGTGAGCCACAACGCGGGCGGAACGTTCCTGGTGTCGCCGCCGACGAGCTCCTGGATGCTGATCGACACCGCGAACGCGGTGCCCGCGAGTGGCGCGAGCAACGGGTTGACCTCGCTCATCCACACGCTGGTGCGCACGGCCCAGAAGAACGTGCACACCACGAACGGCACGCACCACAGCAGCGCGGCTACGCCCAGCAGGATGACCGGCAAAGCCACGACGAAGGTCAGCCAAGCCGCTAAGAAGGCCAGCAACACCACGCCGACGATGATCCCGAGCGGCAGCGGAATCACGATCAGCGCGAGTGCTGCCCGCTTGACCATCCGCACGAACCCAGGCCACAGCTGGGGGCCGTAGCCGTTCCGCCGCGCATCGAGTGCCATCAAGATCGGCAATGGCGCGATGAACACCGCGAGCCCGATGGTGGCATAACCCTTCCCCACCAGGTCCCAGAACAGATCTGACGGGCCCCGGAATCTGATCGTGGTGGCGACGACGACGACCAAACCGGCGACCGTGCGCCAAAAACCGAGCCGATCCAGCAACCGATCCCGGTGCAGCGGGCCGACCTCGGGCTTGAACAGGTATCTGGCCGTCAACCACGGGAAGACCACGACGGCGAACATTCGTGGCTTGGCCGCATCAACCTGGCGTGCCACCCGCTTTCGCCGCACGAAGCGGACGATCGGGCCAAACGGCCTCGCGATCCTGCGTCCCACGACCGCGATCGCGTTGCCGGCACCTGCCGCGATGCGTCCCGCCCGCTGCCGGTGCTGCGCCGAAACCCCCGCATTTCCACCGGTTTCCGGAAGCTGGTCGAGTGCCCGAAGTCCGAACGGCAACGTCGGAGCATCGGGTGACGCAGCGCCGCAGTCCTGCTGCACCGGTTCCGGCCCGCTGCGGACCCGGAATCCGACCGCCCGGGCCCGCCTGAACTCGAAGACCGCGAGCACCAGCGTCCCGACAACGCCACAACCCACCAGCACGAGCAACAACGTTCCCGCGGAGCCGAGCTCAGCCACCCCCTGCCCGGTGACCAGCAACATCAGCACGACCGAACTCATCAACCCGAGCAACGGATGGACCTCGCCCAGCCACAGCCCGGACCGCGCCGCCCAGTACACGGCACAACAACCGAAGATCGGGAACCAGACGTAGCTGATCAGCGCCCCGACGCTCTCGATGAGCGCGTTGCCCTCCTCCTCATCGGAGAAAACCCTGTCGCCGTTGTCGAAGCGGGTGATCAGGTTGCCGTCCCCGTCGCGGGTGGTCTCGTAGTAGCGGTCCGTTACGCGGCCGTCCTCCACGATGCGCAGCGTTCCGCGCTCCACCAACGGGGATTCATCGGCTATTTGCCCCAACACCAGCAACGACAACGAGAGGCAGACCGCGCCGAGCAGCAGCCGCCACAGCATCCGCAGCGCCCCCGGCAACAACCTGCTCCGCTGACCGGACCGCGTCGCCACGAGCAGCCCGACGAACAGCACCGGGACGAGCACCGCGGCAGGCAACCAGATGTGCGCAAAGACCTGCAGCGAGCCGACGAGCACGCCCCCCGTCCGCCGGAAGCCAACGACCGCCGCCACCACCAACGTGACAAACACCGCGCGCAAGGACGCAAGCAGCACCAGCTTCCGGTCACGAACCCGTTCACCGGTCTCCGGCTTGAGCAGGAACCGCGCCGCCATCCACGGCGCGACCACGGTGAGGACAACCCGCTTCGCCTGCTCCTGCCAACGCTTCCGCTGGAAGAAGTACGGCTGCGGCGGCGGAACCGGGTAGTGCGGCGGGAGCGCCGGGTAGTGCTGCGGCGGATACGGCTGGCGACGCAGGTTCGGCACGTGCCCCCGAGCGCCGCCGGATCGGGAAATCCAATCCTGGCAAAGTCGGCAGTGCGACGGGTGAAACCCCGAAAGGAGGGGGTCCTGCCCGTTCCTCGGCTGTCCCAGCGGAAGTTCCTCCCGTTCCCCAGCGACCTGTTCCAGAACCGCAACCGATCATCGGCGACCACACCGCCGTCCATGAGGACGACGACGAAGATTCGCACGATTGGCCCAATCCTGTAGTGCTTGGCCTTCTACCTCGGGGCCGGGTGCCCGGCCGTCGTCGTCGGCCTGGTGACACTCGAGCACCCACTGGCCGGCACGACGTCGTGGCCGTCACGGTGGTGCCCTGCCGACGCGAGTCAGCGGTCACGCCTGTTCCGCGGTGGATTCTCGTGGTGTCGGCCGGTTCGCCAGTTCGTTGGTGATCAGCAGTAGGACGGCCAGTGCGATCGGTGCGACCTGGGAAATCACCTGGAGTTGCACCGCGTTACCGGTCGCACCGTGGTGCTGGTGGTAGATCAGGTGCGGAACGTTGAAGACGAGCGAGGCTGCCAAGACCACGCGAACCAACGTGCACCGCATCGACACCGCGGCGTATGCCACGATCAGCACGAACTGGAGCCCGATCAGCCCGAAGTCGCGCGTCATGTGCTCGTTGAAAGGCGGGAACCCGGTCAGCCACGCGAGCTCCGGAGTGGGGAAGCCGAGGTGAAACGACAACGGGGCGAGCGCGGCCCACAACGTGGGGATGCCTTCGCCAAGTGCGAGCAGCGCTAAGCCGATCCGCAGGAGCAGTTGCACGTGTCCTCCTCGCAACGACCGGCCAGGGATCCAGCATCCTTGTCCCCGGCCGGTCGTCTCGTGTGTCGTCTCGGATGGCGATCGGCCCGACGTCGAGTCGCCCGTAGCGGTGGCCGCAAACGGTGTTCAGCGATTCGTCCGCCGACACTCCACCGTTGTTGTTCCTCGCCGATCCGCTCGAACGTACCTCGGCCATCTGCGTTCGAATTCGTGGTCTCCGAGGGCCTCGCCAAGCTATCGGCACTCTTCCGGCGACCCCGAATTTTCACTCGACTGTCGGCTGCGCTCGGCCGGCTGCACGTCGGCCGAGCGCTTTCTCCTACCGGGGTCCGCGGGTCAGGCGCCCGCTTCTCGCCGCTTCCCATCCGCGATGGCCCGTCGCAGGTCCTCGGTGGTGAGGTGGACCGACGTCATGACGTCGCCGCCGAGGTCGACCTCGTCGGCGCCGCTGGACGCGATGTAGGTGAGGATGCGCTCGCGGAACAGGCGAACATGATTCACCGCAACGGTTTCCGCCTTCTCCGGGTCGCGGGCCTGGTAGGCGTCGATGAGCGCGGAGTGATCGTGGCTGACCCGCGTGAAGTGGTCATCGAGGCGGCTGGCGTTCCAGTCCTCCGCGCCACCGAACGCGAGGTAACCCAGCCGCTGCCCCTCGTCGTAGATCCGGGCGGCGAGCGCCGAGAGGTACTCATTCCGCGCAATTCGGGCCTCCAGGTTGTGCAGCGCGGCGTTGGCCTCGGCGATATCGGGCGCGGACCGTCGCCGGATCCCGTCGTTGACCAGCGCATCGGCCTCGCGGAGTTCGGTGATTTCCTCGGGGAGAGCGCGAATGGCCACCAGTCTCGCGATCGCCTTCGCGGTGACGATGTGCGCTTCGAACAGGCTGCTGATGCCGGCGATGTCCAGCGGTCGCACGGTGAAGCCGCCGCCCGCCTGGGCCTGGATGAGCCCCTCGGAAGCGAGGAGGAACAGCGCTTCGCGCAGCGGCGTACGGCTCAGCCCCAGCTCCTGGCTCAGCTGCATGTCGTCGACCCACTCGCCGGGGGCGAGGCGCAGCGTCATGTATCGCGCTTTGATCTCTGCATAGGCCCGTTCCATCTGCGTCCGCTGCCGCCGTCCCATGTCGACCATCCTGGCATAGCGATTTCGCGACCTTGACCCATCTTAGGCGCTCTGTATTATTTCTGCATGCAGAACCCCGGGGCACGTGAGTTGCCGGTAACGGTCGAGGTCGATGCCGAAACAGGCAGGTGGAGCGTCGACGGTCTGCCCATGGTGCTGGTGCCTCAGCACCTGCTCGTGAACAACCTGGATGCCGTGGAGCGGAACGTCGGCCGGGACTCCTCCGCCGAGCTGTTCCGCGGCGCCGGCCGCCGCTCGGCGCGACACTGGTGCGCCCACGAGGCCACGCGCCTCGGGCTGTCCGGAGCCGCGATCGTGCGGCACTACCTGGACCGCCTGAGCCGCCGCGGATGGGGACGCTTCGAGATCGACGAACTTGACCCCGGCCACGGTGTGCTGCAGGTACGGGTGGCGCATTCCGCGCTGCTGCCGGTAGCAGGCTCGACGCGATCCGTCGACAGGGCCTGCTACCTGTTCGAGGCCTGGTTCGAGGGCGCGCTCGACTACGCGTCGGAGGACCCTTCGCGCGTGGCGGTCCGCGAGATTCAGTGCGCTGTCAATGCTGAGGAGTGCGTCTTCACCAGCAACTGACCCTAGGTGACTGGTGTCGAACGGCCTCATTTTCATCAAAAGACCGAATTCGGACAAATCTTGCAGGGCTGAGATCGCCGTAAACGGCCGGAAAGACGGTCGCCGATCGAATCCAGTCCACGCTGAGCCTCGAAGTTCGAGGCACCTGCCGGGTACTTCCCGGAACACACCAGCCACCTAGAAGGTGCCATGACAAAGCAAGACGCCCAAGAAGCGAAGATGCTGCGCAAGGTCATCTACGCGGCATCCATCGGCAATTTCGTCGAATGGTTCGACTTCGCCCTCTACGGTTTCCTCGCCACCGAGATCGCCACCAACTTCTTCCCCAGCAACGACCCGACGGCCGGTCTGCTCAAGACCTTCGCCGCGTTCGCGGTGGCCTTCGCGCTGCGTCCCATCGGCGGGGCGTACTTCGGCGCGCTGGGCGACCGCATCGGCCGCAAACGCACCCTGGCCATCACCATCCTGCTCATGGCCGGATCCACGGTCGCCCTCGGCATCCTGCCAACCCATGCCACGATCGGCATCGTCGCGCCGATCCTGCTCGTGCTGATCCGTTGCGTGCAGGGATTCTCCACCGGTGGCGAGTACGCCGGAGCCTGCGCGTTCGTACTGGAGCACAGCCGCACGGACAAGCGCGCCTGGTATTCGAGCTTCCTCCCGGTGAGCACCTTCACCGCGTTCGGCGCAGCGGGCATCGTGTCCTTCACGTGCAGCGGCGCGCTCGGCGCCGCATCGATGACCGAGTGGGGCTGGCGACTCCCGTTCCTCATCGCGGCACCGCTCGGCGTGTGCGGCTTCTACATCCGTCAGAAGCTCGACGAGACACCGGATTTCCAGCAGGTATCGGACAACGACGCGGTCGCCTCGGCACCGGTGCGGGAAGCCTTGCGATCGCACGGACGATCCATGGCCAAACTCGGGCTGTTCATCTGCACCACCGCGCTGTCGTTCTACATGTTCACTACCTACATGACGACCTATCTCAAGGTCACCGCGGGCCACAACGCATCGACCACGCTCCTGTCCAATGTGCTCGCCCTGCTGTTCGCGGCTGCGCTGTGCCCGGTCGTCGGCCGCATCTCGGACCGGGTCGGCAGGCGCATGACCATGTTCACCGCCGCCGGCCTCCTGGTCGTCGGCGGACTTCCCGCGTTCCTGCTGGCCGGGAGCAGCGGGCTGGCCATGGCGGTCATCGGCCAACTGCTGCTGGCACTCGGTGCCGTGTCCTGCAACGTCGTGACCGCGGTGATGCTCGTCGAGCTGTTCCCCACGCGGGTTCGTTACACGGCCTCCGCGCTCACCTACAACCTCGCCTACGCGGTGTTCGGCGGAACGGCACCGTTCATCGCGACGTTCCTGATCGGGGCGACCGGTAACCCGCTGGCGCCCGCTTACTACCTCGTGATCGCTTCGGTTGTCGCGCTCGTCGCGGCGTGGCGTATTCCCGAAACCTCTCGCCGCTCTCTCTCCGACCCCAACTCGGCTTTCCACCCTGGAGCGATGTCCTCATGAGCCCCAAGATCACCGTTTTCCCCGCCAGGCGCGTGCTGACCATGGACCCGGGACGTCCGAGTGCGTCCGCCGTCGCCGTCATGGACGGCCGAGTGCTGTCCACCGGCAGTATCGAATCGATGAAGCCGTGGCTCGACCGGCACGATTACGAGGTGGACGACACCTTGCGCGACAAGGTCATCATGCCGGGCTTCATCGACCCGCACACCCACTTCGCGCTCTCCTCCGGCTACCTCGGCGTGCCCTACGTCGGCCCGATCGACTCGCCGGGTCCGTGCGGTACCAACCCGGGACACCCCACGCGCGAGAGCGTCGTGGCGGAACTGCGCGCCCTCGACGACAAGATGCCACCCGGCAAGACCTTGGTCGCCTGGGGATTCGACCCGGCCATCCAAGGCGGACACCTGCATCGCGACGAACTGGACGCGGTGGTGGGTCATCGGCCGGTGTTCATCATCTCCTATGCACCGCATTTCCTGTACGCCAACAGCGCCGCGCTGAAGACGACGCACGTCGGCGAGGACAGCACCGTGCACGGCGTCGGACGATACGACGATGGCCGGCTCAACGGCCAATTCATCGAGCTCGCCGCGCACAAGGCCGCCGTAGGCCGCTCGGCCGCCGATCTCGTGGCGGACACCGGAGAACAAGGCCTGCGCGACATGGCCAGACTCGCCGTGCACTCGGGCGTCACGACCACTGCGGAGCTGTTGTTCGGCCTGACCGACCCCGAGCACGAGTGGCGCATTCACGACGCCGCGTTCAACGATCCCACCACACCCGTGCGGATGGCGCTGGTCTCCTACGAGATGACCCTCCACGACCAGCACGGCGCCAAGGCCACCCACCACTTGGCCGAGCGGCACGGGCGCAACAGCGAAACGCTCTTCTTCCACGGAGTCAAGTTCCTCGCCGACGGCTCGTTCCCCGCCATGTCCCTGCGCGTGCGCTTCCCCGGCTATCTCGATCTCAGCAACGGCGTGCGCAACGACGTGCCATGGGAGCAGCTGCACGAACGCATGCTTCCCTTCTGGGAAGCGGGCATTCCGATCCACTGCCACGCCAACGGGGACGAGAGCATCGACGCCGCACTCGATGCGCTGGCGGCACTGCAGAACGCCCGTCCTCGCTTCGATCACCGCTTCACCCTCGAGCATTACTGCATCAGCACGCCCGACCAGGCCCGGCGGATGAAGGCACTGGGCGCGCAAGCCAGCGTCAACTGCTACTTCGTCCACTACCGCAGCCACGTGCACAGCCACCACGGCTACGGCCCGGACAGGTCAGAGGCTGTGGGACGGCTCGGGTCGCTGGAGCGCGAGGGCGTGACGTTCGCCCTCCACTCAGACTTCTCCCTCGTCGCGGTGCCAATGCACCCCCTCACCGCGGCCTGGGTGGCGGTCAACCGCTTCGGGGCCGATGGCAGAACCGTGCTCGCCCCGGGTGAGCGCATCGGCGTTGACCGCGCGTTGCGCGCCATCACGGTGGATGCCGCGCACATGCTCGGAATGGAGCGCACCGCGGGCAGCCTGGAGCCGGGCAAATTCGCCGACTTCGCCATCCTCGACGAGGATCCCTACCAGGTAAGCCCGACCGAACTGCGGGACATCCCCGTCTGGGGCACCGCCCGCTCGGGCGTGCTCCACCAGGCCTAGACGAGTAAGTCCAATTTCCTGCCGGCATGAGGCGAGGGCGTCCATGATCCGTTTGTGAATACTGACCTGGACACCCTCGGTAAGCAGAGAACACCCGTGAGTGTTTTTGGGTGCTATGGCACCCAAAAACGCTCACGGCTGTTCTGGGCCTGAAACAACACGGCGCCCGCACGGTCGAGGGTGTCAGCGTGCGCGTCGCCCAGCGTGTGCTGGCCCTGGCCGCCGCGATCTGGCACAACTTCCGCACCGGCCAGCCAGTCACTCGCTCGCTCCCAGAAGGAGCGCCTGCCGATGAAGTCGCCCCGGGGTGTGCGCCAAGGTCCGCCGCATCTACCGCGAACACGGCGTGACCGTGCCTCGGCGCTCCCGGCCAAGGCCGCCCACGGAATCGATGAGGGTGGCGGTGGCATTCCCGAGGGCTTGCCGTACCCTCGAATGCGGTCTTCGAGAGAGGGGTACAGGCTTGAGTGAGGTCGATTTTCGTCCTTTCGCTCATCTCAGTGCGCCCAATGCTGAGCTTTACCGCCGGATCATGGGCTCTTTCGTGCGGGCCAAGCTTCGGTTCATCGTTCACCTTCGGCCCGAGGATGTCCACGAGGTTATCGGTGGGGACCTGCCGTCCATCGTCGATGCGCTTTCCAGGCTGGTGGATTGGGGGAATCTTCGCTCCGATCCGGACACCAGCCGCGTCACCACGGTCGAGGACTTCCACCGCGCCCGGTTCCTCTACCAGCTCACGCATGCGGGCGAGGCTGCCGAGCAGGCGCTCGCGAGTTACGACGAGGCCCTTGGCAGGCGCGGGGCTCTGCAGGCCGTTGCACTCACGGACATCGCAACGCAGCTCCGCGCATTGCTGGAATTGGTGCATCAGGATGACCCTGATCCGGCGAAGGTGCATTTGTCGCTGCGATCGCTCGTCGACCGTTTCACCGATCTCGCCGACAACGCGCAAGCCTTCATGAGTTCGCTGCAGCGCACCATCGATCTGCACGACGCCGACTTGGACGCCTTTCGTGCTTATAAAGACCGGTTGATCGACTATCTGGAGCGTTTCATCAAGGATCTGGTCGCCACCGGCGGAGAGATCGCCGCGCTGGTCGGCAACATCGAGCAGATCGGCGTCGCGCGGTTGCTGGACGTGGCTGCCGAGCGGGAAGCCGCCGATGCCGCCCCCGGCGTGGGCGAGGATGGGGACGATCCGCGCCAGGTTGAGTTCGAACGCGGGCGGCTGCGCTGGCTTGACCGTTGGCGTGGCTTCCGGGGCTGGTTCATCAGCGAGCCGCAGCATCCCAGTCAGGCCAAATTGCTTCGCGCCCGGGCTCGCACGGCCATTCCACAACTGCTGCAGGTGGTGGCGACGCTCAACGAGCGCCGCGCCGGGCGTTCCGACCGGTCCGCCGATTTCCGCAGCCTGGCACGCTGGTTCGCGCAGGCGCCCAGGGAGGAGGACATGCATCGGCTGTGGCGTGCTGCGTTCGGGCTTTCGCCGTCGCGGCACTTGGTTGCGGAAAACGACGAAGCGGACAACCCGGTTCCGGCGAACACTCCATGGGCGCAGGCACCTCCTCTGGAGATCAGTCCGCGCTTGCGGAAGACCGGCAGCTATGAACGTCGCGGCAAGCCCAACCGGGTCGTCGACCGCTCGGCGCAGCGCCAGTATCTAGCCGAATTCGCGGCGAAGGAGGCAGCCGAGACCGCGGCGGCCAGGCGCGCTCTCGTGACCGAACACCCGACGCGCCTCACCGATCTCGGCGAGCTGGACCCGGCCGCGTTCCGCTTGTTCCTCCACCTGCTCGGCGATGCCCTGGCGGCGCGCGCACCAGGTCAGCATACGGTCATCACCACTACCACCGATGGCACCATGACCATCCGGCTCACTTCCCTCGATGACGGCCGGAAAGCCGAGATCCACACGCCGCAAGGGGTCTTCCGGGGGCCCGATCACCTGGTGGAGATCATCGATCTGACCGCCGAAGTGCAAGTGGAGCAAAGCGCATGAGTAGCCCTGGGACAATCTCAGTCCTCCTCAACGCACCCCAGGGGACCGTGACGCAAACCAGCCACAAGAAACCACGCAACCGGAGATTGGGTTGGACGCAACCACCACTGTGAATCGCGGAGAGGCGGACCAGGCATGAGCGCGCTCGGCGATGCCATGTCGGCTTCCCGCGCCGACGAGATGCGCCGTGCCGCCCGGGCCCTGCTGCGGCGTCCCTTGCTTCGTGCCACGGATCCCGCGTTCGTCCTCATCCGCCGGTACGCACCCGACCTGCGGGAATGGTTCGACCGCAACACCGGCTGGCGGCTGCATATCGACAGCGAAGTCGCCCGGCTCGTCAAGCAGCCGGCCGACAACACCGACACCACGAATCCGGCGCGGGACGTGCGGTCCAAGCAGCCGTTCGGTCGCCGCCGCTACGTCCTGACGTGCCTGGCGTTGGCCGCGCTGGAACGCGCCGACGCGCAGATCACCCTCGGTCGCCTCGCCGAGCAGGTCGTGCTCGGTGCCGCCGATCCCGAACTCGTCACGGCCGGGGTCGAATTCACCCTGAGCAGCCGGGCGGAGCGCTCCGACCTGGCGACGGTGGTGCGGCTGTTGCTCGACCTAGGTGTGCTCACCCGGGTCGCCGGGGACGAGGAGGCGTTCGTCAAAGACACCGGCGACGCGCTTTACGACGTGCGACGCCGCGTGCTGTCCGCCCTTCTCGCCGCTCCGCGTGGCCCGTCGACAGTGACGGCTGAGGGATTCGAGGACCGTTTGGCCGCGCTGCTCTACGAGATCCCGCCTACCACAGACGACCTGCGCAACCAGCGCATCCGGCATCGCCTCACCCGGCGGCTGCTGGACGAACCCGTGTTGTATTACGAGGGACTCGACGATGCGGAGCGCGCGTATCTCACCAGCCAGCGTGCCGCCATCACTGCACGGATCACCGAGCTCACGGGTCTGGTGGCCGAGGCGCGCGCCGAGGGCATCGCCATGGTGGATCCTTTCGATGACCTCACCGACGTCCGGATGCCGGAAAGCGGCACCGAAGGTCACGCGACACTGCTGCTCGCCGAGCACCTCGCCCAGCACCCCAACCGCGCCGTGCCGCTGGAAGAACTGCACCGGTATCTCCGGCGCAAGGGCGACGAGCACCGCACTTACTGGCGGCGCAACGCAACCGATCCGGGCGCCGAAGTCGAACTGACCGAGAACGCGCTGGGCAGGTTGGAGGCGCTGCGGCTGGTCGATCGGGCGGACGGCTTCGTCACTGCGCTGCCCGCTCTCTCCCGCTATGCGCTGGCCGAACCCACCCTCCAGGAAGCGAAATGACCCGAGAACTGCCGGAACCCGCGGTGCAGCGATGGCAGCCGCTGCGTGCCGGCCTGATCGACATGTTCTACTACGACGCCGAGGAGTTCTGGTTCCGCGACGGCCGGCTGCTGCTGCGCGGTAACAACGGCACGGGCAAGTCCAAGGTGCTCGCGCTCACCCTTCCCTTCCTGCTCGATGGTGATCTCTCGCCGCACCGGGTCGAGCCGGATGCCGACCCGAAGAAGCGGATGGAGTGGAACCTGCTGCTCGGCGGCGAACATCCGCATCCGGAGCGTCTCGGTTACACCTGGCTCGAATTCGGCCGCGTCGACGAGCAAGGTGCGCCGGTGTTCCGGACCATCGGCTGTGGCCTGAAAGCGGTGTCCGGCAAGGGAATCGCGCGGCACTGGTACTTCGTCACCAGCAAGCGGATCGGCGATGACCTGGCGCTGGTCGATGCGACCGGAACCGCACTGTCCCGGGACCGGCTGATCGACGCGCTCGATGAGCAGGGCACGGTCTACGACCGCGCCCGGGACTACCGGCGTGCGGTCGACGAGAGTTTCTTCGGTTTCGGCGAGCAGCGCTACAGTGCGCTGGTCGACCTGCTCATCCAGCTCCGCCAGCCGCAACTGTCCAAACGCCCCAGCGAGCAGGCGCTGTCCAAGGCGCTAACCGAAGCGTTGCCCATGCTGGACCAAGCGCTGATCGCGGATGTCGCCGAAGCTTTCCGCAGTCTTGAGGAAGACCGCGAGGCGCTGGCCGCGATGGTCGAAGCACGCGATGCCGCGCAGTCGTTCCTCACCCACTACCGCCGGTACGCGCGGATCGCGGCGCGGCGGCGGGCGGCGCAGCCTCGCCTCGCGCAGGCGAACTACGAGCGGGTCGGCCGCGACTTGAGTGCGGCGGAATCCGAGTTCACCCGGGCCGAGGAAGAACTCACCGCGATCCGGTTGAAGCTCACCGAGCTCACTACCACCCGGAAACGACTGCAGGCTCGGGACGAGGCGCTGCGCGCCAGCCCGGAAATGCGCAGCGCGCGCGAACTGGAACTAGCCGGGCAGCATGCACAAAGGCTGGCAGGCGAAGCGAAGCGGATCGCCGGTGAACGCAACCTCGCAGTCGGAAGGCTGGCCACGCAACGCGATCGGCACCAAGCCGCGATGCAGCGGCTGTCCGCCGCGCGGGAGACCCTGACCGGCGTCCGACGCTCCGGTGTCGACGTCGCCGACCGTGCCAGGATTGCCGTCGAGCACACCGAGGACATCGATCGTCCGCTGGACGAACAACCTGATCTGGCGGCGCTGCGCCGAGCTGCCGAGCAGCTCGCGGTTCGGCAGCAGCGAGCGATCAAACACGTGACCGGATTGGTCCAGGCGGTCGAGCACGCTGTGCAGGCACTCGCGGCTGCCCGCCGTCGCGTGTCAGAGCTCGACGCGGAAGCCGCAGATCTGGCGGATCGGCGCGTCGACGCCGACAACAGGTTACGGGAAAACGGCGTCGAGCTGGTGTCGGCGGTGCGCGAGCACCTGGAGAACGCGACGGAACTCCGGCTCGCAGATCTTGCCGCGGTCATGGCCGAGTTGGAGCTGTGGGTGGAGACGCTCGCCGGGCCGAACCCTGCCGCGACGGCGGTGAGCGCTGCCGGTCACGCGGCGGCCGGGGACCTCGCCGCGGCGGCGGCCGATCTCGAAGCGCAGGAACGCGCCGGTCGGCAGCGCAGGACCGAACTCACCGACGAGATCGATCGGCTGGAAAGCGGGGAAGACAGCGCCCCACCGGTTCCGCACACGAGGGACAACGCAGCCCGTGAAGGGCGTCCGGGTGCGCCGCTATGGCGGCTGGTGGATTTCGCCGAGAACGTCGACGAGGCACGCCGGGCCGGGCTCGAAGCCGCGCTGGAAGCGGCCGGAATCCTCGACGCCTGGGTAACGCCAGGCGGCGAGCTCCGGGCCACCGACACCAACGATGTCCTGCTGCGGACCGGCGAACCCGCGTCGGTGAACTTGAGTGCGCTGCTCAAACCAGCAGTGGACCGAGCCGACCCGCACGCCGACGCGGTTTCCGACGCCACGGTCATGAGCGTGCTTGCCTCGATCGGGCTCGGTGAGCACGGACAGACCTGGGTCAGCCCGGACGGGCGGTTCCAGATCGGGGTGTTGGAAGGCGCGTGGCACAAACCAGTCGCCACCTACATCGGACGCGGCGCTCGCGAAGCGGCTCGCCGCGCCCGGCTTGGCGAGCTGCGCGAAGAACTCGCGCGCGTGCAGGCTGAGCTCGCCGAAGTCGCCGAAGCACGCCGACGTCTTGAGGAACGCAAGGCCAAGCTCGCCGAGGAAGTCGCGGCGGTGCCCAGCGACACACGGTTGCGTCAAGCACACGCGCAGCTGGCCTCACTTGATCAGGAACACCAGCGGCTCACCGCGCGGCAGGGGAAAGCCGAACAGGATGTCGTGACCTCAACCGCGGTCGAGGAAGCTGCCCGAACCGCGCTGGACGAGGGTGCTGGTGATGCCGGCCTTCCCACCGCACGCTCCGAACTATCCGAAGTGGACAATGCCCTGGGCGAGTACCGCGTCGTCATTGCGGGCCTTTGGCCAGCGGTAGACGCAGTCCGCGAGGCCGACAGGCACGCCGGGGAGACTGTGGTCGACTTGGAGCACGCCGAGTCCACGGTTGAAGAGCTGACTGACCGCGCGGGCACGGCAGAGCACGAGGCCGCTGCCGCCGACGAACATCAGCGCACCCTCAGCAGTACCGTTGGCGCGGCGGTGGCCGAGCTGCAGCGACAACTCGCCGAGGTCGCGGAATCCTTGCGGGACAACGAATCCGGCCAGCAACAGACCGGGCTGGACCGGGATCGCGCGATCGAGCAGCGCGGGGCGGCCAAGGGGCGTCGCGAAGAGCTGGGCGAACGGCTCAAGGAGGCGGCCGAGGAACGCGCGACGGCGGCCGAGTTGTTCCGCCGGTTCGCCGGGACGGGGCTGTTGGCGATCGCCTTGCCGGAGCTCGAGATCCCCGACGCGGCCGAAACGTGGGCCCCGGTCCCCACGGTTCGGCTGGCCCGCCGGGTCAACGAGGAACTCGCCGACGTCACCGACGACGACAACGCCTGGGAACGGGCGCAGCACCGCGTCAACAACGAGCACAAGGCGCTGCACGACACGCTGTCGCGGCACGGTAACCGGGCTTCCGCTGATCTGCGCGAGGACGGCGTGGTCGTGGAGATCGAGTTCCAGGGCCGACCGGCGTCGGTGCCGGAACTGACCGAGGCACTGGCCACCGAGGTCGCCGACCGGGAGCGGCTGCTCAACGAACGGGAACGGGAAACCCTGGAAAACCACCTGGTCAACGAGGTGGCGAGCACCCTGCAGGAACTCATCTCGGCGGCCGAGACACAGGTGGCGCTGATGAACCAGGAGTTGGCGGCCAGACCGACCAGCACCGGTATGCAGCTACGGCTGCTGTGGCGGCCGCTGGAGGACGGCCCAGCGGGGCTTGCGGTAGCCAGGGAGCGGCTGCTGCGGCAAACGTCGGATGCGTGGTCGGCGGACGACAGGGCCGCTGTCGGCGGGTTCCTGCAGGCTCAGATCGCCGAGGTCCGCGCCCGGAACACGGCCGGAACCTGGTTGGAACACCTGACGGAGGCGCTGGACTACCGGAAGTGGAACCGGTTCGTGATCCAGCGGCACCAACACGGGCAATGGCGATCGGCGAGCGGACCGGCCTCCGGCGGTGAGCGCGTGCTCGCCGCCAGCGTGCCGCTGTTCGCTGCGGCATCGTCGCACTACGCCTCGGCCGGTAACCCGAACGCACCGCGCCTGGTCACCCTCGACGAGGCTTTCGCCGGCGTCGACGACAACGCGCGGGCGAAGTACCTGGGTCTGCTCGCCGCCTTCGACCTCGACGTGGTGCTGACCAGTGAACGCGAATGGGGCTGCTACCCGGAGGTTCCCGGCTTGCGGATCGCGCAGTTGTCGAGGGTGGACGGGGTTCCCGCCGTGCTGGTGACGAACTGGGAATGGGACGGTTCGACGCGAACCCGCGTACCCCTGCAGGATTCCCTTGCGCAGCAAGGTTTGTGGGGGTAGCCCGTTGGATCAAGATCGGCTGCGACGGCTGCTCGGCGATCCTGAGTTGGTTTGGCTGGTCAACCGGATCCGCACCCGAATGGAACGCGGCCAAACCCTGCACGGCACGGTCACGCTCGCTGACGCTACCGCCGCCCAACGTGCCGCCGTGCACCGGCTGCTAGGACGGCGCCCACGTGCTGGTAGCAAGGTAACGGTGTTACTGGACACCGTCGACGATGTGTTGCGCCGATCAGGTGCCTGCGAGGATGGCCTGGCGGCCGCGGTCGTAGCGCTCACCGGACCGGTGTCCGAAAAGGCAGCGGTTGCAGCGAAACTGGCGCGAGCCTGGCAGGATGCGTTCGCCCCGCTGGAAGAAGTGGTCGGCCAGCAACTCGCCGACTGGTACTCGGCAATCCGCGATACTGGCCTGGTCCGCAGGCTTGCGGGCAGCCCAAAAGTCGCTGGCCCGATTCTGCACGATCTAGCTGGGGTCGTTCGGAACCTGCCTGCCGATGGCGAGCCGCTGGGGCACTTCGCGGCACGGGTAACAGGTCGTGCGCATGCCCTGGACGAGGGCCCCCTCGCGACTCTCGCACTCGGGGCCGCACGTGCTCTGACAGGCATCCCGAACGGCAGCGGCTCCGAATGGCGGCACGAGGTATGGGCCTCGGTCGGCCTGCTGCGTGACGACGTGTCCAGCACCGTGTTGACCTTGGGCCTGCCTGGCGACGACCGCACGCCGACCGGCCGCGCGCTGGCCGCCTGGCACGAGGCCGGACAGCCGGTGGTGTTGACCTTGCGCCAACTGGTCCGCGATCCCCCTGTGTTCACCGAGCAACTGGTGTCGGTGTGCGAAAACCCGGTGGTGGTCACGGCCGCAGCCGACCGCCTCGGGAGCACATGCCGACCGCTGATCTGCACCAACGGCCAGCCGGTTGCAGCGGTGACTCACCTGCTGCGGTTGTTGACCGAAGCGGGAGCCGAACTCCGCTACCACGGCGATTTCGACTGGGGCGGCCTGCGCATCGCAAATGCCGTCCTGGACCGCTTCCCCGCACGCCCCTGGCGCTTCGACACGGAGTCCTACCTGGCGGTCGCGGCACGCGGCCACGACCTGACCGGCAACCAGGTGACCGCCCGATGGGACGCTGACCTCACCGAGGCCCTGCGCAACACCGGCAAAGCAGTCGAAGAAGAACTGGTCCTCGACACCCTCCTCACCGACCTCACCCCCAACGCCTGAGTCCCTCGCCTAAACCGCTGGAGGCGGCCAGTTCCATCACAACCCACACGACCAGCCGGTACTCGTCGAAGGCTGAGAAATCGCGATCCGACTGTTCGGCATCCGACGGCCGTTCTTGTAGATTGCGCAGGTCAACAGGCTGATGATCGTCGATCAAATCCCGGAACGGGCCTTCGAGCGTGTTGTACGCGGACGCGGAGACGATCATCGGGATCGGTACCCAAGCCATCTCCAGCGTGCCACCGGCGATCGCCTCCAATGCCAACTTCGCCGTGCGGTAACCGGTTTCGAAGAAGTCGACGTGCGGGTAGGTCTGGTACCCGACGATGAGGTCGGCGTCCCGGACGAGGTCCTGCGAGATGTAGCCGTGCAAATCCGTCGAGGTTGCGATCACGCATCGGTCGCCCACGATCGCACGAACCCGCCGCGTGATCTCCGCCTCGGGGTCGTCGAACTCGGTCGTCTGCAGGGCGCCGTGGAACGACAACAGCACCCCGTCCAGCGGCAGGCACGCCTCGAGCTGCGGAATCAGTCGCTCGAGGTAGTGGTCCATGGCTTGTTCTGCGATGCCCCCGCTCTGCGAGAACATGACGGTCCCGTGCACGACTTCAGCGTCGGCCGCGTGGTCCTCCAGGGCCTGGATCATTCCGCCGATGGCGCAGGGCTTGCCCGCCAGGGACTCGTGGACCTGCTCCGGATCCAGGATCCCTCCCTGGCGCCACTGCTCCAGGGTCGAGCGTACGGGGCTGAAGGAATTGCTCTCCTGGCGGAACTCGGTCATGACGATACGCACGTGGAAACACGCTCCAACTGGTTCAGTACTTGCCGTTGAGCTGGTCGAACACATCACGCAGCGCCGGGGAAAGCTGGCGGTAGACGTCGTAAAGCCGGTCGTAGACCGCCTCGTTTCCGGGTTCGGGGTGAACACCCGCTCGATGGGCACCTCGTCGACGATCGAGTCGTAGTCGGCGATCTGGCCCAACCCGATCATCGCGCAGTAGTAAGCCCCCAGAGCGCCGGTGTAGCGCGGTGCCCGGGGAACTTCGATACGCATCTGGAGGACGTCGGCGAGCATCTGCATCCAGACCCCACTGGTCACTCCCCCGCCGACCACGCGGATGCTCTCCAGTTGGGCGCCGGTGCTCCGCGAGAACCGTTCGAGGTTCATCCGGTGCGTGTAGCAGATGCTCTCCATGACGGCCCGCAGCATGTGCCGGCGGTCGTGGGAGGTCGTCAGGTTGAGGAAGATCCCCTTGGCGTTCTTGGACAGCGGCGGCAGTTCACCGGCCAGCCAATGCGTCGCGACGAGGTCGAGCGATCCGGGCTCGACCGAGGCCACCTCCTTCGCCAGGAAGTCGTGCAGGGAATCGCCGAGAACGCCCTTCTCGGCCCGGTACAGCTGCTCGGTCGCCCAGTCATAGGCCAGGCAGCCGGTCTGCAGCGCGAACACCGCGCCCTCCCGATCCGCGTCGAAGCTGAAGTTCAGCGGCGCGTCCAGCGAACTGCGATCGGGCACGACGCTGACCAACCACGACGACGTCCCTAAGTAGATGTGGACGTCGTTGAAGCCGGATCGTCCGACCCCCGCGGTGATCGCAGGCAGGTCGCCGAACCCGCCGAGCACCGGCACGCCTTCACGCAGGCCGAGATCGCGGGCAGCCGCAGCGGTCAGCGACCCCACGATATCGGTCGAGCGGGTCTGTTCCGGGAACTTCCCCAGGTCCTCCACGAGGCCGGCCGCCTTGATGATGCGGGTGTACAGGTCGGCGACCTCGGGCTTGGGCGACCGGATGAAGTCGTCCGAGGGTTCGGTCACAAACCGCCCGGTAGCCCGCCACTTGAGATAGGTGTTCAGCCCGATCTTGTCAGCGCGCTGCCAGATCTCGGGCTCGTTCTCCTTGAGCCACAGCAGACGCGGCCAGTACTCCTGCCCGGTACCACACGTCATGCCTCCTTGGCGGTAATGAGTGGTCGCTCGGCGGCCGTTTGAGACGACCGCTCGGACCCCAGCACGAGGTTGATCAGTAGACCGACCAATGTGGCGTCCGCCGTGACGTACCAGCCGACGGTCCAGTTGCTGACCGAAGCGATGTAGGGCGCCAGGATCGGCGAGATGATCCCGCCGGCACCGGCGACCAGCAGGACCAGACCGACGCCGGGGCCGGCGGCGGCACTACCGAACAGGTCCGACGGCAACGACAGTCCAGGACCATTGGTGGCCGGTGTCCCCCAGCCGGCCACCAGCGCGATCAGCACGGCGGCACCAAGACCCAGCGGGGCGACGTGCGGGACGAGCGCGCAGCCGACCGCAGCCACCAGGAGGTCGGTTCTGGTCTGAACGGGAACCGGCCGAAGTTGCGGAAACTCCTCGTTGACCCACGGGTGTCCACGATCGTGGTGGAGCACCGCGACAGGTTGGCTCGTTTTGGTGTCGAACACCTGGAATCCGCCTTGGCCGCCACCGGACGTCGGATCGTCGTGCTCAACCCAGAAGAAGTGAAAGACGACCTCGTGCGGGACATGGTGGACGTGCTCACCTCGATGTGTGCACGCCTGTACGGGCGCAGGTCGGCACGCAAACGCGCGGAAGCGGGTGTCGCGTGCGCGACCGCTGAGGTCACTGGTCTGTGAGCATGGTGCATCAGGCGTACCGGTACGCGCTCGACCTCACGCCCACGCAGGAGCGTGCGGTGTTGTCGCACTGCGGAGCGGCGCGGGTGGCCTACAACTGGGCGTTGGCTGGGGTGAAGGCGAACCTGGACCAGCGCACCGCCGAACGCACCTACGGCATCGGCGAAGATCAGCTCACGTCGTCGTTGAACTGGTCCCTGGCTGGTCTTCGGCGCGCCTGGAACGCCACCAAGGACGAGGTGGCTGCGTGGTGGCCGGAAAACTCCAAAGAGTCCTACAACACCGGACTGGACAACCTGGCTCGTGCGTTGAAGAACTGGAACGACTCCCGCAGCGGCAAGCGCGTGGGCCGAAAGGTCGGGTTTCCGCGGTTCAAGTCCAAGCACCGGTCAGCATTGTCAGTGCGGTTCACCACCGGAACCATCCGCATCGAACCGGACCGGCACCACGTCACACTTCCCAGGCTGGGGACGCTCAAGACGCACGAGTCCACCCGCAAGCTCGCCCGGCGTATCGAAACGGGAACCGCACGCATCTTGTCGGCCACTGTGCGGTTCGAGGGTGGACGCTGGTTCGTCGCTTTCACCTGCGAAGTCCAACGCAGCGAGACGAAACCCGCTGATCCTGCCGCGACCGTGGGAGTGGATCTCGGGATCTCGCACCTCGCGATGTGCTCGCGACCAGTTCCGGGTGTCACCGACGAGCAGGGGTCCGTGGGCAACCCGGAACACCTGCGCAAGGCTCAGAAAAAGCTGCGCAGGTGGTCTCGCACGGTGTCGCGTCGGCAAGGACCGGGCAAACGTACGGGACAGAAGGCGTCGAATCGGTGGAAACGTGCCAACCGGCGTCGCAACCGAATCCACCACCGCGTGACCAACCTGCGGCGCGACGGGATCCACAAGCTCACTACCGGACTCGCCGCCCACATCGGCACCGTGGTGGTCGAAGACCTGGGCGTGTCAGGGATGTTGGCCAACCGGAAGTGAGCGCGCGCCATCAGCGATGCCGGGTTCGCCGAGATCAGGAGGCAACTCGACTACAAAACCAGCTGGCACGGCGGCCGGCTGGTTGTCGCTGACCGGTGGTTTCCGTCCAGCAAAACATGTTCGGCCTGTGGTGTGGTGAAAGCCAAGCTACGCCTCTCGGACCGGGTGTTTCGCTGCGACAACACCGCGTGCGGCCTGGTCATCGACCGTGACCTGAATGCCGCACACAACCTCGCCACACTGGCCGAGGACATCATGATGGGTGCCGGAGTGGCCGGAAACCCAGACCCGAATGGGTCGAAAGGACGTGGAGCGGACCGGAAGACCCGCGCAGGCGGGCAGGTCGCTGGGAAGCGTCCACCCCGCACTGCGTCCACGCGGGCAAGACGGGGACCGTCCGCCGGTAACGGTGGACTCCTAGAGATTCACTGAAACTTTAGGAACGGTGTACAGGTACTGCGCGAGGTAGGCGTATATGCCGTAGGCGTTGAAGAAACAGCACATCACCATCAGGCCCAGCAGCCACAGCTTGGGCTCCCGGTAGATGCTGCGAGTGCGAAGGGCAGGTCCGGCAGCGGCGAGCGTCCGTTCCTCCTCCAGAGGTGGCGCTGCCGGACCAGTGCGTAGAACAGCGCAGCTCCGAACCCAGTCGCCGCGCTGATCAACCAGAAAGTGTTCTGCCAACCGATGGCCGGGGTGAGCACGCCCGCGACGTAACCTCCCAATGCCGACCCCAGGCCGATGGCGCCGAGCAGCACCCCGATGGCCAGGCCGCGTTCCCGCGTCGGGAACCAGGAACTGACCACCGCGCTGGTGACCGTTACCATGCAGCCCCATCCCTGCACGAAGCGCAGGAGCAGGATCACGCCGTAGTTCTGCACCACCGGGATCAGCGCCGATGCGATAGATCCATGAGCTTTTTCCTTCGATGGCTGAAGGTCGGCTGGTCGGCCCGGACAGGGGCGCCGGTGGCAGCGGGTGCTGCGCGGGTGCCTCCAGGAAAGGCTGGTCTCGGCTTTGTGCAAATTCGAGGATTTGCGAGGCCGGGTGTTCCGTTGCCCGCTAGATCAGAGATCGCTGGACCAGCCGAGAACCTGCATTGGGCGCGCTCGATCGAGAAGACCGCGACGCGCCGGTCTGCCAACGCGAGGCACACGCTCCACAGAAGTCCACAGCTACAATCCGATCTATGCTCGCCGCAGAACGCCATGCCCTGATCATCGAGATGGTGCGCAGCGCGCAGATCGTCAGCACGGACACGCTCGTGCGGGAACTGGCCGTCTCCGGGGAGACAATCCGGCGAGATCTCGTGGCGCTCGAGGAACGCGGGATCCTCACCCGCGTGCACGGCGGCGCGGCGAGCACCGAGCCGCCGATTTCACAGGAACCGCCCATCGAGCAGCGCCAACGCCTGGGCACCGGGAACAAGAGCAAGATCGGTCGCGCAGCCGCCTCGCTCGTGCGGGACGGCCAGATCATCATGATCGACGTCGGAACGACCGCCGCCGCCGTGGCCCGGGCGCTCCCACCCGGACTGTCCGCCACTATCCTGACCAACTCGCTGGTCGTCGCCTCGGAACTGGCCGATCGCCCCGGACTCGACGTCCTGGTCTCGGGCGGCCGCGTGCGAGCCGGAGATCTAGCGCTGTCGAACGCAACCGCCGCCGGATTCTTCGCCGACACCTACCCGGACGTCGCCTTCCTCGGCTCGGGCGGCCTGCACCCCGAAGCCGGGCTCACCGACTACCACCTCGAGGAGATCGCGGTGCGCCGGACCGTGCTCGCCAACGCCCACCGCTCCTACGCCCTGGTCTCCAGCGAGAAGTTCGGCCGAATCGCCGGCCACCACGTCTGCCCACTCAACCAGCTCACCGGCGTCGTCGTCGACACCGAGCCCACCGGGGACCTGCGCGACGCGCTGGCCGACGCGGCCGTCGAAGTGATCATCTCCTGATCGCACTGCCAACGACCCGGCGTCGACCTACAGCGCCACAATCGCAGGCCAGCCTCCTCATAACTTTCACGCGAGGCGCCCGAAACAGCTCCCGTCGAACTGCGTCCGCTGTACGGTACGACCGGGCTGGGGCGCAGATGAGGGTTGGGCTGCTTGTCAAATGGAGGGATGAGCCCACCCATGAAGTCCTTGCTGTGATGACGCTAGCCCACGCCCTGGTGATGGAACTTTCTACCCGGCGGCCACCGCGAGCATGCTCTCGCCGCCCATGCCTTTCTCAACCAGCTTCGGGCCGAAGCCGTTGGTACGAGCCTGGACATGGAACCGCCCGCGCACCTTCAGGAACCAGGGGAACTTGGTAGCTGAGTGACTGTAAAGACGAACGGTGTAAATCAGCCCGGAGCGCATCCCTCTTTGCCAGACCCCGGCAACTTCGACCACGTGCAACGGGAGACCCGCGCGAAGTACTCGACACCGAGGATCTCGGAGGCGATCTCCGCGCGCATCCGCTCCGCGTTGCCGGGCAGCCGGGCACCTGGCGGGCCCGGTCCTGGTGGTCGGTGTGCACTGGCTGCTCGCTGCGGGGTTGGGTGAGGGTGGCCATCGCGACCTGGTGCACCGCGTAGCGCTCCAGTTCGCCGCTTTCCAGCGGGTTCGCGTCGTAGCCGACCTTCAAGAGCTTGCACGCCCCGCACCCGGTTGGACGTGATCTGCCAATTTTCAGCTTCCGGATGCCGTTCGACCGGTGCCAGTTCGTCGTACTCAACTTGGCGGGAGATCGCGGGCCGGCTGGGCGAACCGGAAGTACGGCCACAGAGGATCACCGTGCTCGACCAGGAAGATCGCGGCCGCGTCGTCGGTGGGGTTGCGATTTCGCGAGAAATTTACCGTCACCCGGGTGAACGTCAATTTCTCACGAAATTGCGCTCCCTCCTAGTGACAATCCTGGCGCAGGGCGTGGATCAGGTGGTTTCCGCCGATGGACAGAGCGTCGCCGTCACCGGTCACCACCCACCGATCCGGGGAGACGTACCGATGACCGAGATGCTGATGTCTGGCGTAGAGAAGGCGGAAGACCTGAAGCCTGCCGCGGCGGGCCCGTATGGGCCGAAAGAGCACCTGATCAACCGAGTGGTCGACTGAGCCAAGGTCGGCGGGTTACAGCAAACCGGCCAGATGCTTTTTCGGACCCTCGAGCAGGCAGTACATGCCCAGGTGCACACTGCCAACGGCCCGCCGCGTACCGAGTCGCAAGTGAAACCGTCACTCAACGACTGCTGAGTAGCCACGAAGCAGGCCGACAGCGCACGGGAGTGGGCGGATCTACTGAAACCGGCCACAAAGTGTGCGACCTGCCGCTCACATACGCACTTACCGGTAGGGCGACAGCCGGCTCCCCTCTGCTCAGTAGAGGTAGCCCCCGGCCCCAACGGGACACCGGTCAGGTACCAAATCACGAACAGCGCGCCCCAACACAGAAGGATGGCGAACGAAAGTGGTATAGCGAAGGACATTACAGTGCCAATTCCCGCATCCAATAATGCTTCGGGCGGGACAAACGGAAGCCGCCTGCATGCAGCTGGAGAAACGATTGATTGTCGCGCGGGAGCGACTCCTGCAGAAACACCCAGCTTGAGCTCCACAGGGCCCGAGCCGCGTGGCAGCGTTCTCCCATGCCCCCCTGGCATGGACCACACACTTACATTAGCGAGCTGGCTCCCGCGCGACCATTTGACCCCGCCCAGGGTTCAGGGTGCGCGCCACTACCAAGCGGCGGGATAACACGTGAAATCTTTTGGAAGTGATGTGCCGATCGGGCAGCCGATAATCACAGCCAGGACCCGTGAGCGTTTTCGGGTGCTATCGCGCCCAGAAACACTCACGGGTCCTTGGCCCTCATCTGCCACCGGATCCGATCGCATCCTTAACGCGGTCGACCATCGCTGCGAAGGGGCCGGTGAGCATCTGGGCAGTCGGGGACCCCGCGGCAGTGGGGTGGGGGTGGGTCGGGGCCATCTTCTCGACCGTTTGCAGCCGACTACCCATACCGTTGAGCTGATCTTGCTGGCAACCATGGCGTACGGCGGGAAATTCCTCCCGCTCCTCGTGTTCGGCATGATCAATCACCGAACGTTCGAAATCCGCGAGCTTGGCGTCGAAGTCCATGCTGTTGACGTCCATCTTCTCCAGTTCGGCGAGTACGTGGTTGGCTTCCTCTTCCTCGTGGTTTCGCGCTTCGACTTCGGCCTCGCCGGCCGTCTTCTTCGCGATAGGCCGCAGGACCAATTCCTCGGCGGTCTCATGGACGGCCAGCAAAGCCCTCAGCTCGTCGAACCGGTTCTGCTTCAGCTCGCCCTGTGCGTTCTTGACCTCCGCGAAGAGGTCACGGATGCGTGCGTGCTGCTCCAGGAGAACGCGAACCACGTCCCCATCTGGAAGTCTCGCGGCTTCCTGGCGTTCAGTTTGTGCAGTACTCACGGTGCCGCCCTCCGGTTTGCTCGGTTTGCTTGGTCGGCTGTATTCGGGTAACCGGCGCGAGACGGGAGCAAACGTAAGAGGATTGCGTGGAGGCGACTGGAGGCAATCACTTTCAGGCGCGGCAGTCGGCGAAGTGCGGGAGGTACGGCGGGTCACAGGGGAACGAACGCCGCCACCGTGCGTCCAGCCCGCCGTGCACGGCGGCGGGGTCGCGGAAGCGAGGGACGGCCCGCTGGGTGCCGAGGCGGCGACCCGCGCCGCCCTGCAGCGTCCTAAGCGAACGCTGCTACGCGTGTCGCGGTCGCGCCGCATGCGAGCCCGGCTCATCGGCAGGGCGTGATGCTCAGCCGGCGGCGTACAGGTCGCGCACGCGTCCAGTCACTGTGGCCAGCGCCCGCTCCAGCGTGGCATAGCACCGGAACGACTCGGTCAGCTCTGCGGCGATCAGCGCCCGCTGCAGGCAGTGGGCACTCGTTACCAGCCGCAGGTCCACACCGCGGCTGTCGGCCTGCCGGTGGGCGTGCAGCAGCAGTTCCAGCCCCGCTACACCGATGAAGTTCAGCCCGGAGAGGTCTAGCACGACCGTGTCGACCATCGAGGACAACCGGGCCGCTAGCAGTTCATGAAGGCGGGCGGCGGTTCGGCAGTCTAGGTCGCCGCCGGCCTGTATCACCACGGACGTGCTCGTCGGGCGCGAGCACTGCAGAGCCAGACCCGAGCGGAGCCTGGGAGGATCTTGGGCCACCCGCAGTGGCAGGGCGCAGGGACGGGAAGCATGTGCGGTCATGTGGCTGCCTCCTCTAGGCAAAGCAGCCGGCGAAGATCGACGATCCCACAACGACATCCCTGCCCCGGCCCCCGGATGGGCCGGGACAACAACCCCGAAACGAAACCGACGGGACCACTCCGTCCGGGCTGCCGCGTTCGGTGCAAGGGCGCGCCCCCACCGTACCGCCCAATATCAAGATTTCGACCCGAGACGGGAGTCGAGTCTTCTGTGGACGTGAGCCCGTAACGCTGACGGCTCCCTGCCCAGAGTTCATCTCCCGGGTGTGCGTACTGACCGACAGGCCTCACAGGAGAGACGGCCGCGGGATTCTGGCCTGCGCACGTCCTTCGGCAGGCGCGGATTCGTTGAGTATGCCGCCGAGGCGATCGTGTCGATGTATGTCGAGGCGGATTGTTTCGTCTCGGTTGGCCGTCTTGGCCGACACGGCCGTCGACAGCTCTCGGTTCACAAGACCAACGACGTCACCCGGGCAGGGAGCAGCCGGGCCGGGTTCCGCCGCAGGATCGCGTCGACCTTATCCCGGGCGAAGCCGCGTTCCAGCACGATCCTTCTGGAGGTCGGGCGGCGCCGCCTGGTCGGCGGCCAGGAGGACATGATTGTGAACCACAACGATCTCGCCGGGTTCGTCCGGGCGCAGCCGGTCTCGGTGAGGATCCGGACCCGCCAGCAGCTGCGGCATGCTCCCCAAGACGTACAGCACGGTCGCCCGGAACCGGCGGACGTCGGCCCAGTACCCGCTCGCCGAGAACCGCGGCCGCGTTTCAGGATCAGGACCCGGCCAGCGTCGCGGGGACGTCGGCGATCGAGTCCACGATCGCGGTGTGCGGCACCGTTTCCAGGCGGGCCCGGTCGTGCGCGCCGGTGAGCACGCCGATCGCCGCGCCGGCGCCCGCGTTGGCGGCGGTGCGCAAGTCGTTGACGGTGTCGCCGACGACAGCGATGCGGCTCACTGCGTCCACCCCGACGGCCAGGGCGGCGGAGAGGATCAGGTCGGGATGGGGGCGGCCGCGCAGGGTCGTGTCGGGAACGACGATCCCGTCGGCAAGATCGCCCCAGCCCAGCGAGGCGATGATCGCGTCGGTGACCGCGCGCGGGAATCCGGTGGCCAGGTACACCGCCGCCCCGCCGGTCCGGAGTGCCTCCAGCGCGGCCGGGGCGCCATCGACGGCGGTGACCGCGCCGGCGGCGGCTCGGGCCAGCAGGTCCTGTTCGAACACAGCGAGGGCCTTCTCAGCATCGGGGTGGTCGCGGCCGAAAAGGGCGCCGAACAGCTCGATCTTCGGCAGGCCGCGGGCCTCGACGAAGTCGCAGGCGGTGACGACCCGGCCCGGCTCGACCGCATCGACGGCCGCCGCGACCGACGCCTCGACCATGCCGTCGTCGCGGACCGTCGTCCCGGCCATATCGAGCACGACCAGCTGCCAGGACCTCTGGGGCAATTCAGAACTCCGTTCTCGAAAGATCACAGGGAGTGGTCGACGGTGACGTCGGCCATCAGGTCGAGCGCGGTCGCCGACGTCTGCGGACGCCGGACGGCGACACCGACGAACAGTGCGTCCACAACGGCGAGGTGAGCGAGCCGGCTGGCCATCGCCTCCAGCCGGAACCCGTACTCGGGGCCACCGGCGACGAGAACGCCGTCGACGGTGCGGGTCAGCGGCGAGCTGACGAAGCTCGTGATCGCGACGACATAGGCCCCGGCGGCGCGGGCAGCCTCGGCGACGAGCAGGCTTTCCCGGCTGGCCCCGGTGTGGCTGATGACCAGACAGACGCAGCCGGGGTCGAGGTGTCGGGCACCCAAGTGCTGGGCGAAAACCTCCGGCGGGGCCGACGCGACGATCCCGAGCACCTGCAGTCGATAGGCGGCGTCGTGGGCGGGCGCGGCCGACGTCCCGTTGCCGATGACCAGGACCCGATTCGCGGTGGCGATCCGCTCAATGGCCGCGGAGAGCGTGTCGGCGTCGACGGTGCCTGCCGCGTCGATCAGCGCCCGGCCGCTGCGCCGGAAGATCCGCTCGACGATCTCGGACGCCGACGTCGCGGCGTCGATGCCGTCCTCGTGGGCTAGCTCGGAGCTGTTTTGAGTCTGGTTCGCCAGGTCGCGGGTGATCGCGACCTTGACGTCCTGATAGCCGCGGTAGCCGAGCCGCTGACAGGTGCGCACGGCCGACGACTGGGCGGTGCCGGCCCGAGCGGCCAGGTCGGTGACGGTGCCGCGCACCACGGCCTCGGGATTGGCCAGCATGGTCTCGATGACCCGCCGGTCGGTCTCGCCGAGCGACGGCAACGTCGAGTTGACCCTGGTGAGGAACTCGCCCCCGGCGAGAACCATCGATGCAGTCACGCGACCTTCTTCGAGTTGGGGGAACGGACGGCCCCCACGCTACCAGCCGTTGGATATCTTTTCCCAGTAAATATTACGATCTGGAATATCTATCCTTCGTTCACGTTGCAGCCACGCCACGGTCACGCATGCCCTGGACGCTCTCATCAGTCGCCCACCCGGCAGCCACGGCACCCGAGCGCAACCGACGCACGGGCCCCCTCCCCGTGGACAAATTCGAAGGAGAGTCCAATCAGCGCAGCACGCCTGACCCCGACCACTGACCGCCTGACCCAGGCGGTGTGCCGATGACGGTCACGCTCTCGCCGACCGCGCAACTCCGGCAGCGTGCGGCCGCGTTGCGCCGCACCGGCATCCGGGTCATCGACTTCTCCGCCGGCGAACTGGACCTGCCCACTCCCGACCACGTCGTGGACGCCGCCGTCGCCGCCGCGCATCGCCCGGAGAACCACCGCTACGGGCCGACCGCGGGCAACGCCCAGCTGCGCGCGGCGGTCGCCGAACGACTGGGTGCACGGGTTCCGCAGGATCGGCCTGGACGACGTGCTGATCACCCACGGCGCCAAGCAGGCCCTGTTCGGTGCCTTCAGCGCACTGCTCTCCCGAGGTGACGAGGTGCTGGTGCCCGCGCCGTACTGGGTGACGTTCCCGTCCTCGGTGCGGCTGGCCGGCGGCACCCCGGCCATCGTCGAACCCGCCCCCGGCACGCTCAAGGTCACCGTCGACGAGCTGGAGGCCGCCCGCACCCCGACCACTCGGGTGCTGCTGCTGTGCTCGCCGAACAACCCCACCGGCCTGGTCCACGACGAGACCGAGCTGGCCGCGATCCTGGACTGGGCCGTCCACCGCGACCTGTGGCTGGTCGCCGACGAGACCTATGCCGACCTGGCGATACGGCCCGTCCCGGCCCCGGCCCGGGTCGACCCGCGCATCGCCGACCGGCTGGTGACCATCGGCGGGGTCAGCAAGTCGTTCGCGATGACGGGCTGGCGGGTCGGCTGGGTCGCCGGCCCTCGCCGGATCGTCACCGCCGCCACCGCCGTCCAGTCGCACACGACGTCCAACGTTGCGGAAGTCACCCAGGCCGCTGCGCTCGCCGCGCTGACCGGCGAGGATGTCACCGCTGGGTTCCGCGAGGTGTTGGCCCGTCGCCGGGGGCTGTGCAAGGCCGTGCTCGGCCCGCTCGGCCTGTTCGACCCCGAACCGGAGGGTGCCTTCTACGTCTTCCCCGACGTCAGCGCGTACGGCACCGACGTCGACGTCGTCAGCGCGCTGATCGAGCAGGGCGTCATCACCGTCCCCGGCAGCTCCTTCGGCGCGCCCGGCCGGATCCGGATCAGCTACGCGACCGGCGAGGACGACCTCACTGCCGGGCTACAGATCATCGCCCGCACCCTGCCACGTTTGCGCGCCGGCTCGTCGACCGGAGACCAGCGATGACACACGCGACCGGAACGGCAGAGATTCTCGGCGAGCTGAGGAAAGAGATCGCCCATCTCCGGCCGCGGCTGGCCGAGATCGCCCGGTTAATCCATGAACGCCCGGAGCTCCGGTTCGACGAGACCTACGCGAGCGGAATGCTGGCCGACGAGCTCGACTCCGCCGGGTTCAGTGTCGAACGCGGCAGCGCCGACCTCCCGACCGCGTTCGTCGCCGACCACCGTAACGGCGAGGGCCCTACCATCGGCGTCTTTTGCGAGTACGACGCCCTCGAAGGGCTCGGACACGGCTGCGGTCACAACCTGCGCGTGGCGACCTGGTCGAGATCGCCGGACTGCGGGTGAGCTTTCCGGCCGGCCGCCGCCGGCCGCCGGTCGAGGTGGTGCACGGGGTGTCGCTCTCGATCCGCGGCGGCGAGTGCGTGGCCCTCGTCGGCGAGTCGGGGTCCGGCAAAAGCGTCACGGCCCGGTCGATCGTCGGGCTGTCCGGACCGGGCGCGGTCGTTCACGCTGAACGGTTCGAGGTCGACGGCCAGGACGTGCGCCAGTACTCCGAGAAGCAGTGGCGGGCGGTCCGTGGCCGGCTCGCCGGTCTCGTCTCCCAGGACGCGTTGGTGTCGCTCGACCCGCCGCGCACGATGGGCGCCGAGATCACCGAGTCGCTCACCACACACGGCATCGCCCGGGGGGAGCGGGCCCACCGCCGGGCGGTGGAGCTGCTCACCCAGGTTGGGGTGCCGGAACCGGAGCTGCGGGCGTCACAGCGGGCGTACGAGCTGTCTGGGGGTCAGCGGCAGCGCGGCTTGATCGCCTCGGCGATCGCGGCGGACCCGAAGCTGATCATCGCCGACGAGCCGACCACGGCCCTCGCTACCCGCGCACGATGTCGGGTGGGCAACGGCAGCGGGTCGCGATCGCGCGGGCGCTCGCCCCGGAGCCGGACATCATCATCTGCGACGAGCCGGTCTCGGCGCTCGACGTGTCGATCCAGGCTCAGGTCCTGGACCTGCTGTCGGAGGTCCGGGCCCGGCTCGGCACCTCGCTTCTGTTCATCTCCCACGACATCGGCGTCATTCACCATCTCTGCGACCGCGTGCTGGTCATCAAGGACGGCCGGATCGTCGAGCAGGGACCCGTTGAGGAGGTCTTCTTGGAACCCGAACACTGGTACACCCGGCAGCTCATGGCCGCCGTCCCGCGCATCGGGACGGTGCTCGGCGAACCCACGGAGCAACACGGATGAGCGCGCCGACGCCGGCTTCTGGAACGCCTCGCGTACTCGTCATCGTGTGGGACGGAATGCGGCCCGACCTCGTCACGATCGAGCACTGCCCCCGGCTGTGGCAGTTCGCCCAGGACGGTGCTTCGTTCAACCAGGCCCGGAGCGTCTATCCGCCGCTGACCCGTCCCGCGTCTGGTGCGGTCAGCACCGGGTGCCATCCCGGCGCTCACGGCATCCACGGCAACTTGATCCCGAACCCGACGGACACCCGGACCCCGTACCTGACCGGCACGCGGGAGACGCTGCACGCGCTGCGCCCCCTTCGTGACGGCGGGGTGATGCGGGTGAAGTCGCTGGCCGAGTCGGTCCGGGACAACGGCGGCACGTTCGCCGTCCTCTCCACCGGGTCGGCCGGGCAGGCGATGCTGCTCGATCCCGAAGACGTCGGCGTCATGGTCAATCCCGCGTACGTCCATCCCGAGCGGGTGGCCGCCCGGGTGGGTCCTCCGCCGGCGAAGTCGGTCCCGGCGACCGCGGTCAACGACTGGCTCGCCGACGCGCTGTTGGACGTCGTGCTCCCCGAGTACGCGCCCGACGTCACCGTCATGTGGTTCTGCGAACCCGACCACAGCCAGCACGCCGCCGGCCTGCTCAGCCCAGACGCGCTCAGCGCCATCGCCGGCAACGACCGACGGTTCGGCCGGATCCTGGACGCGATCGCGCAGGACCCGCGGCCGATGACGGTGATCGTCGCCTCCGACCACGGGCCTACCCGGGTGGCCGGCTACGTCGACGTGCCCGAGGAACTGCGCCGGGGCGGGTTCGGCCGGTTGCTCGACGAGGGACTGATCCTCCCGCTGGAGGGGAGAGCTCGCGGCCTCGCCAGCGCTCGACGCGCAGGACGCCCAAGACGTCGTGGACTGGCTCGCGGACCAGGAGTGGGTCGATGCGGTGATCTGCTGGCGCGTGACGCCGAGGAAGCCGGACAAGGTCGTCGACGTCGCCGACCTGTGGGACGGGATCGGCCGCGACCTGCCCACCGCCCCCCTGGTCAGCATACCCACCCCTGGACCTCGCCCGGCTCCGATCCCACCCGGCACTCCGCGTGGCACTCCCCGCCGGCGGCGCACAAGTCTCATCACGGCACGCTCAACCCCGACGACCTGGCCTCGACCCTGAATCTGGGCGGGGCGGGCATCCGGTCGGGTGTTTCCGACCGGCCTGCCGGGATCATCGACATCGCGCCCACAGTCGAGCAGCTTCGCGGCCACGTGACACGGCTGGACGCCGACGGGCGGGTCCTCTGGGAGGCGCTGGCGAGCCTGCGGCCGGGGCCGGCCGCGGGCGAGGTCACCACCCGCGTCGTCGCGCGCCTGGACAGCGGCACCGTCCACGTCGAGACATTTGACGGCGGCACCTACCTGCACGTAGCCCCCCGCTGAATGAGCCCGAGCCGGCCGACCAGGGGTGAGACGCAGCATCCAAACCGCAGGCGGCGGATACGGACAACGCAACGACCGACGCCACGCCCTTGGTTCCGCGCCGCAGAGCCAAGGGCTCAGTACTTGCCGGTGCCTGGTCCGGTCGCGCGCCGGGACCCGACGGCGTTCAGCTTGACGGAGGAGCTGTTCGGCCCGTTCCTGAGCGTCCACGTCTACGACGACGCCGAGTGGGACCGCACCCTAGACGAGTAAGTCCAAATTCCTGCGGGCATGAGGCGAGGGCGTCCATGATCCGCAGCGAAGGCGCCGTGCGTGTTTTTGGGTGCTATGGCACCCACAAACGCTCACGGGTGTTCTTCCGCCACGCGAAGGTGGCCATCGGCAGACGTGCCCCGAACAGGGCGCGTCGCCCAGCGTGTGCTGGCCCTGGCCGCCGCGATCTGGCACAACTTCCGCACTGGCCAGCCAGTCACTCGCTCGCTCACCGCCTACGATCACTGATCGTATTCAGACTTACTCGTCTAGATCTGGTCGACGGCACCAGCCAGTACGCACTGACCTGCTCGGTGTTCGCGAACGACTGGGCGGCGATCACCACCGCGCTGGACCGGCTGCGCGACACCGCCGGGATGACCTACGTCAACGACAAGCCCACCGGCGCCACCATGGGCCAGCAGTCCTTCGGCGGTGGCCGCGGGTCGGGTACCAACGACAAGACCGGCTCGGTGCTCGCCCTGCAGCGCTGGGTCAGCGGTCGTTTCATCAAAGAGAACATGGCCCCCGACCAGGTCTGGACCTACCCGTACATGAGGTGAGACCTGATGACCAGCACGCCGGAGTCGCACGTCGAGCGGGCCGGTGACGGCGCCTCTCCCCCGGTGACGCCCTGCTGGCGTCACCGGGGGTCCCGTACGGGGCCGAAACGACGGCCGTAATCGCGCGGCTGGTCGCGGCGTGCAAGGAGCAGATGCACTCACCGGCGCGTTGGGTGATGACGGTGTTGCGACACCTGCTGCGGGCGATCTCCCGCCGCCTGCCGTTGTGACCGGTTTTGCGCAAGGGCCGCCGGAGTCGTCTCCGGCGGCCCCGTTTGTCAGTGTGGTCGCTCACCGAGCTTTGAATGGTGGGGCCCGAGAGTTTCAGCGAGGACGGGTCGGCGACGTGCCCGTTGTGTCGTCAGGACACGTAGAAGCTCGGTCCGGGGATTCCGTGCACCTCAGCGCCCCGCTGACCGTTGTAGATGAAGGAACCCATGTAGCGGTCGCCGGCGAACACGTCGACCCGTTCGTTGGTTTTTCCACCCAAGTGAGTAGTCGCACAGCTCACTTTGTTGGGGAACTTGGCGGGCGTGACGCTCAGACCACCACGCCCAGGCAGCTTCACGGTGACGTAGAAGTTCTTTCCGGTGCAGACCTTCAAGTTACCGGGAGTGGCCGCTTGCGCCAGCCCCGTGGTGGCCAAGGTGATCGCCACGCTGAAGGCACCGATCATCCCCGCCGCTCTGGCGACCCGGCCCGAAGCCGCTTTCCTCATGTTCATTAATCCCAATCCCTCGAATCCATGCGGACGCCCCATTTCTACATCGATCCTGGTGGCTCGCCGGAATTTGCGGGCTTCTAGAGTAGATTAGGGATCACATCACACCCCGAAAGTACACAGCCCGATTACGAGGTCCACGCTCAGGCCGCAGTGCCGGGGCACCCCTCAAGCGAGCAGCATGCTGACGACGGTTGCCATGCCGTTGTTGACCGCGTGAACGATCACATCTGGCCACATCGACTTGGTGCGCACCAGGAGAAGGCCGTTGATCGCGCCGACGACGATCGCCGCTATGAGGGCCAAGTTGATGCCGTGGGCCAGAGCGAAGATGACGGTGCTGCAATGACACTCACCCATGCGCCGTACCTGTCGAGCGCGGTAGCGATTACTCCTCGGAACGCGAACTCTTCTCCGATGGGAGTGAGGACGGCGATGAACAGTAGTTGGGGAGTCAGAGCGAATGGGCCGCCGGCAGCTGCAGCGTGGTAGTCGCCTTGCGGATCGCCGGACACGCTACCGGTGATCGAAATGACGATGACGGCGACTATACGAACCAGGATGAACGCGAGCAGTCCGAAGCCGACTGCGAAGAAAAACCATCGAATCGGGACAGCACGGAAATGTACGTGCTTGCCGCATTACTGCTGGGCTCGCACGGAAACACATTCGTCGGAGGCCGACCAACCCACGGCTGGTGGGCCTTCGTAGTCCACGGCGCCAACGACATCCGAGGCGTCCTACTGGCGGGCGCGCTGCTCTCGATCGGCCTCACCGTTTTCCTGTGTTCGGGACCACGCATGGAAAAACACAGCTGATGCCAGGAGCGCGACCTATGGACACCGCCCTGCGCGCCCACGCCGAAGCGCTCGATGAGAAGGCGTGGACACGGCTGGAGCGCCCGGCACCGTATAGACCAGGACCGGCACGACTCGGACCCGGCGCCCCAACCCGGACGACCATCACCCGGGCCAGTGACCAGGCGTCGCACGTCACCGCTGCAGCGAGGCACCGCCCCGTTACGGCGAGTTCGCCGCCCCTACTGCATTACCCGCTGATCCTGCGCGCGACCCAACTGCTGGCCAATCAAGTCCGCAACGTGGCCTCCGAGATCACCTGCCTCGCCCGGGCGTTGACAGCACCGTAGGGCACGTCGACCAGGGCGGACTTCCGAGTGATCAGATTAATCGGGAAGCTATCCAGCCTGTCGGGGATCATCGCAGCGGGCTCTCTTCCCGCAGCAGGTCGGCGGCACCGAGGTAACCCGCGAGCATGGCTCGTGCTGTCAGGTGGAGGTCGGAGTCGGAGGGCAGGAAAGCCGAGGAATGCAGCGGTTCGTCGGTCTCGGACCCGACGAACATCATCACCGCCGGCATGACTTCGGAGAAGTAGGAGAAGTCGTCGGCGCCGAGTGAGCGCAGGGTGGTCGACAGCGCGATGTTCTGGTCGCCGAGGTGGCGGGCCACGGCGTCGACCAATCGCGGGTCGTTGTGTAGGACGGGTTCACCGTGGGTGATCTTCACCTCGACCCCGCAGGAGTGCGCCCGGGCGACGTTCTCCGCGACCGCCTGCACCCTCTTGCGCAGCAGCTCACGGGTCTCGGCGTTCATCGCGCGGATGGTTCCCGTGGCCCGTGCGAGGCCGGGGATGACGTTCGCGGCCGTGCCGGAGGAGATGGACGAGACCCCCACGACGGCCGCCGCCATGGGGTCCACCGAGCGGCTGACGATACTTTGCAGGGCGACCACGATCTGGGCAAGGGCGAGCAGGGGATCCGCGGTGAGGTGCGGGTAGGCGGCGTGCCCGGAGGTGCCGTGGACCTGGATCTCGAACTCGTCGGAGGAGGCGTTGACGCTTCCGGGGACACAGGCTACGACCCCGGTCGGCAGCGCGGGCTGCAGGTGCGCGCCGATCATGGCCGCGCATCCTTCCGCCTGGAGGGCACCGTCCTCGACGATGTCGCGGGCGCCGGAGGGGTAGGTCTCCTCTCGGGGCTGGAGCACCGCGAGCAGCGGCGTGGGCAGTCGCAGCTCCTCGATGGTCCGTGCGACGGCGACGAGTGCGGCCAGGTGGACGTCGTGGCCGCAGGCGTGGGCGGTCCCGGCGCGCTCGGACGCCCATTCGACCCCGGAGGTCTCGGTGACCGGGAGCGCGTCCATCTCGCCGCGGATCCCGACCGCGGGGCCGTCGCCGCCTATGCGCACGATCGCGCCGGTGTCGGCGACTTTGGTGACCGAGGCTGCGGGCGGCAGCGCGGCGAGGACCCGGTCTCGGGTGCCGATCTCTGTTCCGGATAGTTCCGGTTCCCGGTGCAGGCAGCGGCGCAGCTGTTCGGCCTCGTGGATGTGTCGGTCGAGCACCTCCCACAGGTCTGGATCAGTCACGACCGGCTCCGTAGACACGTTCCGCATTCTCCTTGCCGATCATGGTGGCGACTCGCAGCGCGTCACGGCTGGACCACTCGCCCTCCTCGACCCACGCCGCGAGCGTGCGGTGGAGGCCGCGCCGCCAGAGCACGGAGCCGAGGTGGTGCAGCTCGGCGGGACCCCAGGCGTCGGAGGAGTAGAAGATCTTGCCAAACGGTGCAAGTTCGAGGGACTCCGCGACGACGCGGGAGGACGCTGCCCCGGTGTAGTTGACCGCGAGGCCGACGTCGAAGTACACGTGCGGGAACACCTGCGCCAGATAGCCGGCGTGGCGGTGGTACGGATAGCAGTGCAGCAGGACGATCGCTACGCCGCGCGGCTCGACCGCTCGCAGCCAGGACGTGAGCAGCAGTGGGTCGCAGCGGTGCAGGTCGAGGTCGGGGTCGCCGTAGCCGGCGTGCATCTGCAGCGGGAGGCCGAGTTCGAGACCCTCCCAGAGCAGGAACCGCAGCAGCACGGGATTGGTGACGCGAGGGGACGCCCCGGCGTCGATCTCGCGCAGCCACCGGCCCGCGGCCTGCTGGACCTCGGCCTCGCTCGGGCGGGCCGGGTCGACGTCGAATCCGTACCGGTAGGCGAGCACCGACTTGAGGCCGACTGCGTGCGTGGTCGCGGTGGTCAGGGCCTGCCGGAACAGATCCGGCAACTCCTGCGCCAACGCGCCCGGGGCCACGGTCTCCAGCACCGTCTCGAGGCGGACGATCTCCTCGACCCGGCCGGGCGCGCGCACGGTGAACTCGTCAAGGGTCAGCAGATCGCTGCCCTGGTAGCCGGTGTCGACGAGCCATCGGTCGACTCCCGCCGCTGCGAGCAGTCGGTCATCGAGCTCGGCCGCGGACAGTGCCCGGCGGGCGTCGAGGTAGTCCTCCATGGCGCAGTGGGGCTCCAGCCCGAGCAGCGGGGCACAGTGCCGGCGCACGGCGATCCCGATCTGGGAGTCCAGGTGGCTGGTGCCCGGCGCAGCCGGCCGGGCAGACTCGGTGAGCAGCTGGGCGAACTGCGGGGCCGTGGGCTGATCGCGCAGGCTGGCGTGGACGTGATGGTCAACGAGGCGCAGCTCGCCGATCGCGGACTCGAGCTCAGTGGGCATTGGCGACCCTCGCGCAGCGCTCGCGGTCGGACAGCCCGGCCACCTCGTCGAGCTCGGCGCGCTTGACCGCGAGGTGGGTGGCGAGCAGGTCGGGATGGAACCAGTTGCTGACGATCTTGTCGGCCTCGAGCTCGGCGAGCGCTTCGTCGAGGCTGCGGGGCAGAGCGGGGACCTCGGCGAGTTCGGTTTCGGTCACTGCCTCCGGCCAGACGTGCACCGGCGCGTAGGACTCGCCGAGGCCCTGCAGCCCGGCGCGGATGAGCACACCGAGGACCAGCCAGGGGTTGGCGGTGGCGTCGGCGGCGCGGAACTCCAGGTTGTACTGGGAGGTGGGGTCAGCGGCGCCGACGGTGCTTGTCGGGCAGATCCGCAGGAGTGCCTCCCGGTTACGCTCGGCCAGGAACACCCCGCCGACGCTCCAACGGCACGGCATCAGCCGGAGGTAGGACGTGGGCGACGGCGCGGTGAACGCGAGCAGGGCCCGCGCGTGGGCGAGAACGCCGGCTGCGAAGCGCTGGCCGAGGTCCGACAGCCCGCCGGGGCCTGAGGGGTCGTGGAGGACGAGACGGCCCTCGGCGTCGCGCAGCGAGAGGTGCACGTGCACACCGTTCCCGCTGCCGGCCGGGTCGAGCAGCGGGGCGAAGCTCACGCGCTGCCCGTGGCGGCGGGCGAGGTCGCGAACCAGCTCCTTGAGCAGCACCGCGCGGTCCGCGGCGAGCAGCGCGTCGGTCGGCTCCAGGGTGATCTCGAACTGGCCCGCTCCGTACTCCGGCAACCAGTTCTCCGGTTGCAGGCCCATGGTGTCCAGCAGACTCACCAGCTCCGACCCGAAGGGCTCGGCATTGCGGTGGCGCGCGAACGAGAACGGCCGCTCGTCGACGAGGTCGGGCGCCATGAACTCGTGCTCGAACGAGGCCTGCACGACCAGCCCGGTGCGCTCCCGCAGCTCGGCCAGGGCGTTGCGGGCGAAGGTGCGTGGACAGCACGGCCAGGGGGATCCGTCGAGCAGGACCTGGTCGGCGAGCAGCAGGCTGACGCCCGGGTCGTCGTCGGTGCCCGGGATGTCGACCCGCGTGGCCGGGTCGGGCATCAGCCGCAGGTCACCGGTGGACCCGAAGACGTTGGGCGCGATCGTCCCGAACGAGCTCAGCGCCAGGTTGGCCGGAACCCAGCCCACGCCGCGGCGCAGCACCCGGTCGAGGGCGTCGCTGGGAACACTGCGCCCGCGCACCTGGCCCGCGAGATCGGCGGTCGCAACGAAAACGGTCGGTGAGTGCATGGTCCACCTTCTCAGTCCTGCGGGTGTGTGCGGAGGTGTCGCGGTCAGCTCAGCCCGGGCACGCTCGCTGCGATTGTTATAGACGTTACAACACTTGGTCAACAGTGCAAACTTGAAATCACGCTTCCGGGAACGCCCGGGCCGATCACTTGACATGTGCGTTACAAGAAATTGTTAGTCAAGCCTTGTCGTAAGAAGAATTTCAGCCTACGGTTGTGCCTCACACCACAGCGAAGGAGCCGTGTTCAGCATGATCCGCTTCCGTAACCTCGCTGAGGCAGAACGCGTCGCGAAGCGGCGGCTGCCCCGCGCGATCTGGCTCGCCGTCAAGGCCGGCAACGAGCAGGGATGGACCCTGGATGAGAACGTGCGCGTCTTCAGCGAGCTCGGCTTCTCCCCCACGGTCTTCGACCGTCCGACGAACTTCGACCTGAGTGCCCGGGTCCTTGGCATCGACGTCGAGTTCCCGGTGCTCGTCTCGCCGGTGGGCGCCCAGGCGATCCACCCCGACGGCGAGGTCGGCGTCGCGCGGGCCGCCGCCCGAGCGGGGACCGCGATCGGCCTGAGCTCCTGGTCCTCGGACTCGGTCGCCGACGTCGCACGCGCCAATGACAACACCATCTTCCAGCTTTACTGGGTTGGGTCCCGGCCGGAGATCGAGGCTCGCGTCGAGGCCGCCCGCGCCGCCGGTGCCAAGGCGTTGATCGTGACCCTGGACTGGTCGTTCACCCCGCGACGCGACTGGGGTGTGCCGCCCGCGCCGCCGAGCGATCGCAGCATCTCCACGCTGGCACGGCTGACACCCCATGCGCTCTCCCGTCCGGGATGGCTCATCAGGTATTTGCGACGTGGCCGGATCCCGGAACTGCGGGTCCCCAACCTCGTCACGCTGGACGGTCGCGTGCCGTACTTCGGCAAGGCTTGGGCCGACTTCGAGGCGACCCCGCCTCCGACGTGGGACGACGTCAAGTGGCTGCGCGATCTGTGGGGTGGCCCCTTCATGGTCAAGGGCATCAGCACCGTGCGCGACGCCAAGCTCTGCGTCGACCTCGGTGCGGATGCGATCTCGCTGTCCAACCACGGCGGCAACAACATTGACGGCACCCCCTCGCCGCTGCGTCAGCTGCCCTACCTGGTCGATGCCGTCGGAGACCAGGTCGACGTCATGGTCGACGGCGGCATCCGCCGAGGCTCGGACGTGGTGAAGGCCGTCGCGCTCGGAGCCAAGGCTGTGTTCATCGGCCGCGCCTTCCTCTACGGCCTGGCCGCCGGCGGCGAGGAGGGCGTCTACCAGGTCCTGCAGGTTCTCCGGAACGGGATCCGGGAAACGATGTACGGCATCGGGCGCAGCAGCCTCTCCGAGCTCTCCCGCGACGACCTGCTGCTGCTCAACCCCCACTTCTTCGTCCCACCGACGCGCTGACCAACCCGCGGATGCAGAGCAAACGCACAGCCGTCTAGACGCACCGACCAGACAGGAGATTGCCGTGAGCCGGATAGTGGTCGTCGGCGCCGGAAGTGCCGGATCCGTGGTCGCCGCCCGCCTGAGCGAGGACCCTGACCACGAGGTCGTACTCGTCGAGGCCGGGCCCGACCATTCGGGCTCCGCCATCGCACGCGCCTTGGCGTCGGTGAACTGGATCGACGCCATGGGCGCCACGGCGGCGTTCGATCAGGAGCTACAGGCGACCCGCCTGGCCAACGACCTCCCGCGCAACTACCACCGTGGTCGCGGGATCGGCGGGTCCGGCTCGGTGAATGCCATGCTGGCTCTGCCCGGGCTCCCGCGGGACTACGACCGGTGGGCGCGCGTCTACGGACTCACCGACTGGAGCTGGGCGCAGGTGGAACCCACCTTCGTGGACCTCAAGCGGGAGCTGCTGCGCTCGCCCCTGCCGGAGTACACCCCGATCGACCGGGCACTGGCCGACTCCGCGGCCGCGCTCGACCTCCCGCGGGAGGTCGACACTTACTCCTCCCCGGCCGACGGATCCGGTGGCCTGTGGCGCAATGCGGATCGGGCTGGCAGGCGCTCCTCCCGGGAGCTCTACCTGGACCCCTGCCGCGACCGGCCGAACCTGGAGGTGCGCACCACCGCCAAGGCCGACCGCCTGCTGCGCCGCGGCGAGGACGTGCACGGTGTCGTCCTCGTCGACGGCACGGTGATCGATGCCGACGAGGTCGTCCTGTGCGCCGGGGCGATCGAGACGCCGGCGATTCTGCTGCGCAGCGAGTGCGACCGGCCCGGTGTCGGGCGCGGCCTGCAGGACCACCCCGCCGCGTCGATCAAGCTGGCCCTGCGCCCCCAGTACCAGGATGTGAACCTCGGCCTGCCGTGCATCAACGCCGTGCTGCGGCTCTCGTCATCCTACGGCGAGGGAGACATCCACATCCTGCCGATGCACGGGGCCCTGACCGTGTCCGCACCGCCGCACCACGGCGTCCTTATGGCCGCGGTGATGACGGTCCGTTCCCGGGGCCAGGTCACGCTCAACCCCGACCGCCCCACGGGGCCCCCGGTCGTCACCGAGCGCATGCTGACCGACGAGCAGGACCGGTCGGTCATGCGCGAGGCCATCGGCCACGTCCGGCGACTGCTGCAGACCCCGGCGTTCACCGAGATCGTCGAGGCCGCGTTCATCGACGACGCCGGCACCCCGGTCTCCGCCCTGGACGACCCGCAGGTCTACGAGAAGTGGCTGTCCGCGTCGGTTGGTGACTACTTCCACGTCGTGGGCACCGCCCGCATGGGCACCCGGGACGACCCCGATGCGGTCGTCGACGAACGCGGTCGCGTCTACGGGCTGCGCCACGTGCGGGTCATCGACTGCTCGGTCATGCCCGAGGTCCCCAGCGCGAACACCCACCTGCCCGTCGTCATGGTCGCCGAACGACTCAGCGCGGCCCTGCGTGCCGACCTAACGTCGGCTGCCGACCAGCTTGCCCACCCCCGTTCCAAGCAAGGAGAGCTCCGTGCCCACATTGCCCAGTGACGCCGCCCAGCGAGCCGAGGCCTCCACGACCTGGGACCGCGCTCGTGCCGTCGTGCCCCGGGGGGTCTCCTCCGGGCACCGCGTCGGCTGGGCGCAGGCGTTCGTCCGCAGCTCCGGCGCCTACGTCTGGGACGACGAGGACCGCCGCTACGTCGACTTCCTCAACGCCTGGGGCCCGATCGTCCTCGGCCACTGTGACGACCGGGTCAATCGCGCGGTCTACGAGGCGGCAAGCACCTGCGACCTGACGGGCGTCGGCCCCCAGCCCGGTGAGGCTCAGCTGGCCGAGACCATCTGTCAGGTCATGCCCTCCGCCGAGAAGGTCGTCTTCTGCACCTCCGGCACCGACGCCACCATGCACGCGGTCCACCTCGCCCGCGCAGCGACCGGTCGGCTCAAGATCCTTAAGTTCCACGGGTCCTACCACGGCTGGAACGACCACGTCGCGGTCGGCAGCTCGCGAAAGGACCTGACCACCGCCACCCGGCTGAACACACCCAACGGCGGAGGCCTGCACCCGGCCGTCGTCGATGACGTCGTGGTCGTGGAGTGGAACGACGAGGCCGGGCTCCGCGCCGCCTTCGACCAGTTCGGCGACCAGCTCGCCGCCGCGTTCGCCGAGGGCTACGTGCACAGCTTCGGCTGCGTGCCCGCCGCCCCCGGGTTCCTCGAGCTGCTGCGGACCCTGTGCACCCGCAACGGCGTGGTCATGGTCCTCGACGAGGTCAAGACCGGGTTCCGGGTCGCGATCGGCGGCTACCAGTCCGTGTGCGGGGTCGTCCCCGACCTCACCGCGTTCGGCAAGGCCGTCGCCAACGGCTACTCCCTCGCCGGCCTCGCCGGCACCGACGCCCTCATGAGCCACCTGGGCGCCTACAGCAAGAACGAGGCAACCGTCGACGGCACCTACAACGCCTCGCCCTACGCCCTCGCCGCCGCGAACCAGACCCTCGCGATCATGCAGACCGAGGACGTGTTCGGCGCCCTCTACGCCCGCGGTGAGCAGATGCGCAGCGGGATCCAGAAGGCGATCGACAGCCTGGGCGTCCCGGCCACCGTCGCTGGCCTCGGCTCGGAGTGGTGCGTCTACTTCCGCCCCGAGTTGCCGGTGAACTTCCGTCAGGCGATGGAGTCCGACGCCGACATGTACGCCAAATACCACAGCTCGCTGCTCGCCCAGGGCGTGCTCGAGCCCGCCTTCCCGACCGGCGACCGCCGACTCAACGCGGCCACCACCGAGGCCGACGTCGACTTCGCGCTCGAATGCGTCCACAACGCGCTCACCGCAGCCATCTCCTGACCACCGCTACCCGCTCACCGGCACCCGGCGGAGCACTACCCGGCATTACCCAGAACTACCGGCAGTACCGCGCACTACAAGCGCAAACCAGCAGTCCGCTGCGTGCGACGACGGCCGCAGTTGCGCACGGCACCCAAAACCCTCACTGAGCCTAGGTAGGACACATGCTCTCTTCAGCGCGCCCAAAACCGGCCAAGAGGACCGCTCTCGCGGCGTTCTCACTCGCGGCCGTGCTCGCCGCCGCGGGCTGCACCGGCACCGACTCCACAGGCAGTTCTGGTGATTCCGGCGACTCCGACACCGTGACCATCGGATTCGCGCTCAGCCAGAGCGGCCCGATGGCGCCCTTCGACGTCGAGCCGGGCAACGCCGCGCTGATGCGCGTCGCGCAGCTCAACGCCCAGGGCGGCATCGGCGGCCGCCAGATCAAGGCCATCGTCAAGGACGTCCGGTCAGACCCCGACACGGTCGGCACGGTCGCCACAGAACTGGTGTCCGAGGGCGTGAACCTCCTGGTCACCCCGTGCGACTTCGACCTGAGCGCACCCGGGGCCTCGGTCGCCCAAGCCGCCTCCATCCCGGCGATCTCGATCTGTGCCGGCGACCCGAAGATGGCCGACAGAAAGACCCTCGGCGACTACATCTTCTCCGGCAACACCGGAAGCGACGTCGAGGGCGCCACCGGTGCCGCCTGGGCGATCCAGCGCGGCTGGAAGTCCGCCTACGTCATCCAGGACGAGAGCATCGAGTACACCAAGTCGGCCGGGAAGTACTTCCGCGCCGAGTTCGAGAAGCAGGGCGGCACCATCGTCGGCGAGGACGCCTTCCCCGGCGGCGACAACGTCGACATCAGCAGCCAGGCCAACCGGCTGCGCAACCTCTCCCCCAAGCCCGACTTCGTCTACGTGGCCAGCTGGAACCCGGGCGGCGCGACCGCAATCCGCCAGCTGCGCGACGCGGGCGTGACGGCACCGATCGTCGGCCCGGCCGCGCTGGACGGCCAGGTCCTGCTCGGAATCGTGGGCAACCGGGCCAGCGACATCTACTACACGGCCTTCGCCTGCTACTCCTACTGCAGCGGCTCCGGGCTCAACGGCCTGGACTCCTTCGTCTCCGACTACGAGAAGCAGTACGGCGCTAAGCCGGCCTCGAGCTACGCGTTGCTTGGCTACAATCTGATCTCGGCGGTCGGTTCGTCGCTCGAAGGGGTCGGGCCGGGCTCCGGCGAGCAGATCAAGGCCGCGCTCGAGAACAGCAAGCCCGTCACGACGCCCATCGGCGACGTCAGGTACTTCTCCCCGACCTGCCACAAGATCACCAACATGCCGCTGACGGTGATCGGGGTCGAGCAGGGCAGCATGAAGTTCGTTGGTCAGCAGCGCGTCGACGCCATCCCCAACGTCGGCGACGGCAACTCCTGCGCGTCATGAACAGCCCGACCGCACCGGCCGCCGCACCGGCCACCGAAGCCTCCACCACTCAGTCGCAGCTCCAGATGGTCGACGGCGGCATCCACTTCGACGGTGTGAAGGCCGTGGACGGTGTCTCGATCACGGTCCGCTCGGGTGAGGTCCTGGGGCTCATCGGTCCCAACGGCTCGGGGAAGACAAGCACGCTGAACCTGCTCTGCGGGATGCTGCGGGCCACCAGCGGTTCGATCCATCTCGACGACCGCGATGTCACCCGGATGTCCATGCGGCACCGGGCCCGGCTCGGGATCGTGCGGACCTTCCAGAGCGGCCGGGTCTTCGCCCGGCTCACCGTCGCGGAGAACATCGAGGCGGCCGCCCTAGGCGGGCGTCTGCGCCGCAGCGCAGCCCGCAAGCTGCGCGACGAGATCATCGACGAGCTCGGACTCGGGGCCGTCGCGGCGGCCCCGGCGTCGAGCCTGCCCGCCGGGCAGATCAGGACCGCCGCGATCGCCCGCGCTCTGGCGACCCGTCCGCGTTTTCTGCTGCTCGACGAACCGGCCGCGGGGCAGAACGAGGCCGAGGCCGTCGATCTGATCAACACGATCCGCGGGTTCGCCCGCCGTCGGTCCTGCGGTGTCCTGCTCGTCGAGCACGACATGGCGGTCGTGATGGGGACCTGCGATCGGCTGCATGTGCTCGACAGCGGTCGCACGGTCGTCGAGGGCAACCCGCCGGCGGTCCGCAAGGACCCACGGGTGATCGAAATCTACTTCGGGAAGCGATACTGACATGGTCCTGCACATCGACGACGTGTCGGTCCAGTACGGCGCGGCCGTGCGCGCGGTCCAGGGATGCACGCTCGAGGTCGGGGAGGGGCAACTCGTCTCGGTCATCGGCCAGAACGGCGCCGGGAAGAGCACCCTGCTCAAAGCCGTCATGGGCCTGATCCCGCTGGCCGGCGGAAGCATCAGGGTCGACGACGTCCAGGTCGGATCCCGGGCGTTCTCACCGGTACGCAGCCAGCTGTCCTACGTGCCCGAGCGCGGCGGAGTGTTCGCGAACCTGTCCGTGGGCGAGAACCTGCGTCTCGGTGGGGTCGCCTGCAAGGACAAGGCCGCCGTCGCCACCCGCATCGAGCGGGAACTCGAACGCTTCCCCGTGCTGCGCAAGTACTGGGGCCGCGGGGCGAGCCTGCTCTCCGGCGGCGAGCAGCAGCAACTCGCAATCGCCCGCGCCCTGATCCTCGATCCCCGCCTGCTGTTGCTCGACGAGCCCACCCTGGGCCTGGCGCCGATCATCATCGATCTGATCTTCGATGTGATCGCCGGCCTCCGGGCCGACGGCACGACGATCCTGCTGGTCGAGCAGAACGCCATGCGCGCGCTCGAGGTCAGCGACCGCGCCTACGTCCTGCAGGCGCCGGGCAAGGTGCTCGGTGCCGGGACCGCGGCCGAACTCCAAGACATCCCTGCCGTGGTCGACTACCTCGGCTTCGCACCCTCCGAAGCAGGTGCTTCGCAGTGATCCTCGAATTCGTCGTCTCCGCGATCGGCCTGGGCGCCCTCTACGCGCTGCTCACCATCGGCGTGGCGCTGCTGTTCGGCGTCCTGGGCCTGTTGAACTTCGCCTACGGCGAGATCGTCATGGCCGGCGGCTTTGCCCTCTACCTGTTCCGCGACCAGCCCTGGGCGCTCGCCGTCGGTGCCGCCCTGGTGCTCGCCGTCATCGTCGCCGTCGTCTGCGAGGTGCTGGCCTTCCGCCCGCTGCGTAACGCCGACCCGATCACGCTGATGATCGCCTCCTTCGCCGTCAGCCTCGCGATCCAGAGCCTGGCCCGCATGACCGTGCTCCCGCGCGCCCAGGGCGTGGCCCCGGAGCCGTTCCTGGGACAGCGCTTCCAGCTCCTCGGCGCCGACATCAGCGTCCTGGAGATCGGCACCCTCGTGCTCTGCGGGCTCATCCTCGGTGCCGTCGCCTGGCTGATGACCCGCACAAGCCTGGGCATCCAGCTGCGCGCCGCGGCCGAGAACTTCGAGATGGCCTCCGTGCTCGGCGTGCGGGCGAACCTCGTCATCCCTGGCGCCTTCGCGATCGTCGGGCTCCTGGCCGCCGCCGGATCGGTCGTGCTCGTCGCACGCCAAGGCGCGGTGTCCGCCGAGATGGGCCTGCAGCCGATGCTCATCGGCGTGGTCGGGGCGGTACTCGGTGGGCTGCGCAGCCTGAAGGGCGCGGCACTGGGCGGGTTCATCCTCGGCGTGGCCACGACGCTGCTCGAGACGGTCCTCCCGACCGGGCTGATCGCCTTCCGCGACGCCGTCCTCTTCTCGGCCCTGATCGCCGTCCTGGTCATCAGGCCCCAGGGCCTGCTCAGCAGCGCGAAGGTGCGTGTCTCATGAGGAACAAGTTCGACTGGCTCCAGACCCCCGCTCTGCTCGTGGGACTGTGTGTCCTCTGCGCGCTGGTCGGGGCCTTCAGCGGTGGCGCGCTCGGCCGCGTGGTCACCATGACACTGATCTCGGTCGTGTTCGTCGCCGGGCTTTCGGTCTTCACCGGCAACTCCGGGGTGATGTCGTTCGGGCACGTGGCGTTCATGGCCGTCGGCGCCTACGCCACCGCCTACCTGACCATCCCGGTACCGCTGAAGAACACCCTGTTCCCGCACCTGCCCGCGCCCCTGGCGTGGCTGGGCGAGGTCCACGCCCCGTTTCCGGAGGCGCTCGTGATCTCCGGCCTGGCGGCTGGACTGCTCGGGTTGCTCACCTCACCGATCGTCGCGCGACTGAGCGGCCTGCAGTCCGGCATCGCCACCCTGGCGGTGCTGGTGATCGTCTACAACGTGCTGAACAGCTGGACCGACGTGACCCGCGGCTCCTCCAGCATGATCGGGATCCCCAAGGTCACCACGGTCTGGACCGCACTGGCCGTCGTCGCGGTCACAATCGTCGTGGCCTGGGCCTACCGGTGCTCACGCAGCGGACTGCAGCTCAAGGCCTCCCGTGACGACTTCTGGGCGGCCGAAGCGGCGGGGATCTCCGTCGGGCGCCACCGAGCGATCGCCTGGGTCCTCAGCGCGATCCTCTGCGGGATCTCCGGTTCGCTGTACGCATCGTTCCTGGCCACGTTCAACGTCAGCGGGTTCTTCCTCTCCACGACCTTCGCCTTTGTGGTGATGGTGGTGCTCGGCGGCTACCTCTCCCTCAGCGGTGCCGTGATCGGGGGGATCGGCGTCAGCGCCCTGCAGGAGCTGCTGCGGCGCCTGCAGGACGGTGGGCTGACCGGGGGCGTGGCACTCCCGGCGGGCACCGCCGACCTGCTGCTCGCGGCGGTCCTGCTGGTCATCCTGATCAAGGCGCCCTACGGGGTGATGAACGTGCGCGAGCTACGACTCCCCCGCCCCCGCGGGAAGGGCAGCGACAAGCCTCGCCAGGCCGGCCAGACCGATCCGGTGCGGTTGACCAGCGGCGCCACGCAATGACAGACCGGGCGTCGCCGGTCAGAGAGGCCGGATCGAGGGGAGCACTACTCGGTGTTCTCCTCGATCTGTTGGAGCCTTTCCACGCCCTTCGCACCCCGGCGCTCGGCGACCGCGGCGATGACGCTCTCCGTCACCGCGGTCGCCGCGACCAGCGAGTCGAACGGTGAGGCGGAGTCGACACGCACGGGCAGCACGACCTTGGCGACCTTCGCGATGGGCGAGAGCCAGTTATCGGTCATCAGGCACACCGTCACTCCCCTGTCCGCCATCTGCTGGGAGAAGCGCAGGTTGAGGTCGGTGTAGCGGCGGTAGTCGAAGACGACGAACACGGTGCTGCCCGTCGCCTCCACCACCGTGCTCCGTCGGTCGATCTCGTCGTTGCTCACCAACGCCACGCCCGACCGGATCAGGCGCAGGTGCACGACCAGATACTCCGCCAACAGCCGGCTGAACCGGCCGCCCGCGACCCGGATCTCTCGACCCGGGTCGCTGAGCAGGCCCACCAGACGACCGAACTCCGACTCCGGCAGGTCGGCGTAGCTGGACGAGAGCATCTCGGCGAAGGAGCTGAGCGTCTCGGGCAGCACGCCTTCCTCCGACGTGCGCTTCGCCGCGATCTGCTTGAGTGGGGACCCGAGCTCGCCGTTCAACTCGTGCACGAGCGCGCGCTGGAAGGAGGGGAAGCCGGAGAACCCCAGCCGGGTCACGAACCGCACGACCGTGGGAGAGCTGACCCCGCCCCTTTCGGCCAGATCGGCGACCGTCGTCAGACCGGCGGTCGGGTAGTTGGCCAGCAGCGCTCGCGCAACCTTTCGCTCGCTATTGCTGAAGTCGTCGAGCTTCTCCATCGCCAGAGCGCGGACCGAGGCGAACCCGCCGAGGATCTCAGTCATGATGACAAATTATCAGCCACACGGCCTCTCTGAAACGGAAATTACAGATCCGGTGCCATCTTGCCGATAGCCGTGCTTTCAAGCCGGAACGAAAGGCTGCTGCCCCACGACCGCCCCGGTGAGCTTGTCGTTGACAGCGAAGTTTCCGGCGGTCAAACGCATACGGTGGCTGACGCGGTAGCGGGCGGCCTCGACCGCGGCTCCGTGTCCGCCGTTTCGGCCGGTGGATGGTGCCCTGCAGCAGTTGGTGGCCCGGGAGGCGTCCATCGTGGTCCCTGCCAGGTTTCGCGCAGGAGACGAGACCGAAACACAGATTACAGATTTGTTGGTATTGACTTCAACTGAAACAAACTGTTCTATGGTCGGTATGGCCTCCGCTGACCTTGGGACGCTCACCGCCTCCGACCGCCACACCGCCCAGACCGAGCGCTACGCGGCGCACAACTACCACCCGCTCCCCGTAGTGCTGGCCCACGGGGAAGGGGCCTGGGTGACCGATGTCGAGGGCCGGCGATACCTCGACTGCCTCGCCGGGTACTCGGCGCTGAACTTCGGCCACCTGCACCCGCGGCTCGTCGCCCGCGCACACGAGCAGCTCGGACGACTCACCCTGACCAGCCGCGCCTTCTACAACGACCGCCTCGGCCCGTTCTCCCAGGCACTCGCCGAGCTCACCGGCAAGGACATGGTCCTGCCGATGAACTCCGGCGCGGAGGCCGTCGAGACCGCGATCAAGGTGGCCCGCAAGTGGGGCTATCGCGTCAAAAGCGTCGATCCCGGCAGCGCGACCATCGTGACGATGCACGGCAACTTCCACGGGCGCACGACCACGATCGTCAGCTTCTCCGACGACGACGTCGCGACCGCGGACTACGGACCGTTCACGCCCGGGTTCGTCAGCGTCCCTTACGGCGACCTCGATGCGCTGCGGGAGGCGATCAACCCGTCGGTCGTCGCCGTCCTCTTCGAGCCCGTCCAGGGCGAGGGTGGTGTCATCCTGCCGCCCGAGGGCTTTCTGCAGGGGCTGCGAAAGCTCTGCACCGAGCAGCGGGTGCTGATGGTGGCCGACGAGATCCAGGCGGGGCTCGCGCGAACCGGTCGCACCTTCGCCTGCGACCACGTCGACGTGGTCCCCGACATCTACATCCTCGGCAAGGCCCTCGGCGGTGGCCTGTACCCGGTCTCGGCGGTGGCCGCCGACGAGGAGATTCTCGGAGTCGTCACCCCCGGCAGCCACGGCTCGACCTTCGGTGGCAATCCCCTCGCCGCGGCGGTCGGGCTCGAGGTCGTCGAACTGCTGCGCACCGGGAAGTACCAGGAGCGAGCCCGACGGATCGGCGCGCGGCTGGCCGAGCGGCTCGACGGCCTCATCGGGCACGGCCTGGTCAGCGCCCGCGTGCATGGAGCGTGGGCCGGCATCGACATCGACCCGGAGCTGATGACCGGCCGGCAGGTCTGCGAGGGGCTTCTCGAGCAGGGAGTGCTCGCGAAGGACACCCACGGATCGACCGTGCGGTTCGCGCCTCCCCTTGTCGCGACCGACGAAGACATCGACCTGCTCGTCGACGCGCTGGCGAAGGTGCTCCAGTCCACCGGCGCCGTATAGGCCTGCTCGGAATTCAGCGGGTCCAAGGACCTCGCCGCGGCCACCCAGGCCTCTGTCTGGACACGGGCCTGGACTGGCCGACTGCCACGAACGTCCGCTTGCTGGGCCAAGATTCTGGATTCGTCGGCGATCAACGTCAGCTCAAGCAACCGCGGCGGAGCTTGAGAACTACTGGTGGAAGGTACTTATTTCCAACCATGCGATATTCCTTACCGGAGACGAGGACCTGACCGATGCTGGCATTGCGGTTGCGGATGACAACGCCGATTGCTGGATGGCCAGCACGCCCCATCGTCGTGCGCCGTCGACTCCTGCCGCCGCTCGAACGACTCTTCAGCCGATGAGCGTACGTGTGCTCGATGAACGTCGGCTGTCAGAACGTGCGGAGTTCCGACGGCGCCAATTCAGTTTCGGCGACCAGTTGTGCCGTCTTGGCGTGGGTCGCGGTTGCCAGGCCCGTGGTAGCCGCATGCGGTTCAGGTCCTGTAGGTGATTCCGGCCGCCAGGACGAAGCTGCGGACCAGCGGGCTCCGGCTGGTCTTCGGCCAGGCCACGACAATCTCGGTCAGTGGGCGGTCGGCTAGCGGGACGACGACCAGTCCAGCCGGCAGTGGTTGGTCGACGGCCGAGTTGTGGTATCGCGGCCTGCAGCGTGCTCGTGACGCTACGGACAAGTGGCAGCGCCTCGGCGACGACCTTCACGCCGAAGCGGAGGCGCTTTACCGCACCATGTCTGTCGGAGTCGCGATTTTCTGAGTCGGCTCCCCTGCCCTGCACACCGAAGATTACTTGGCGATGTCCCGCCATTGAGCCCCGTAGACGCTGACTCGGGAAGCAGGCCACCAGCGATCGTCCAAGATTACGATTGGTCGTTATACGTACCCAACCGTGATCACCGAATGCGGGAGTGACCCAAAATTGGACCTCCGTTGGCAGGACACCGATTAGACTTAATATGATTTAGCGTTTCGGGCCCGGTGGGGGCACATCGTGACAAAAGTACAGGCGCAAAGGGCTGGCGGCCTGCCGCACGAATTGACGAGTTTCGTGGGGCGTCGCGAGGCGAAGGCTGGGGTGAGGCAGGCTCTGGCCAAAGCGCGGCTGGTGACCTTGGTGGGCGTCGGTGGTGTCGGCAAGACCCGCCTGGCGGTGCAGGTCTCCTGGGAGCTGCGGCGCGCCTTCCGTGACGGCGTGCACTTCGTGGAGTTGGCGAAGGTGCAGGATCCTGCCCTGGTGCCGGAGGCTGTTGCGACCGCATTGGATCTCCACGATCAGACGGTCCGTGACGCCACGACGGTTGTCGTGGATTACGTGGCCGACAAACAGTTGCTGTTGGTGCTGGACAACTGCGAGCACCTGATCCACGCCTGCGCCGCGCTGGCCACCACGTTGCTGGTCAACGCTCCCGGGCTGCGAGTCGTGGCCACCAGCCGGCAACCGCTGGGCGTCCCGGGGGAGCAGGTTTGCCCAGTGCCGCCGCTGTCGGTGCCCGCCGCGAACGAACCGCTGGACTCGCCCTCGCAGTACGAGGCGTTGACGCTGTTCGAGCAGCGCGCCGCGATGGTGTCGCCGGAGTTCACCCTGCAGGCCGGGAATTGGCCAGCGGTGGCCCGGTTGTGCCGACGGTTGGACGGTATCCCGCTGGCCATCGAGCTGGCGGCCGTGCGTGTGCGCACGCTGTCGGTGGAGCAGATCCTCAACCGGTTGGAAAACCAGTTCCAGTTGCTGACCGCTGACCACCGGGAAGCGGTGCCCCGGCACCAGACGCTTCGTGCGGCGGTGGACTGGAGCTACGAGCTGTGCACCGAAGCGGAGCGGCTGCTGTGGGCGCGTGGCTCGGTCTTCGCCGGCGAGTTCGACCTCAACTCAGTCGAGGCTGTCTGCGCCGGTGAGGGCCTCACCAGCGACGACGTGTTCCAGGCCATGATCGGGTTAACCGACAAGTCCATCCTGACCCGGGTAGCAAACGGGCCACGTGCCCGGTACCGGATGCTGTACACCATCCGGCAATACGGCCAGCAACGCCTCGCCGAAGTAAGGGAAGGCGCGCTTGCCACCTGGCATCGGCGGCACCGCGATTACTTTCTCGGGTTGGCCGAACAGGCCGACGCCGAATTCTCCGGCCCGCGCCAAGGCGAGTGGATCGCACGAATGCGCGCGGAACGCCCGAACCTCTGGGCCGCGCTGGAGTACTGCCTGACCACCCCGGGCGAGATCCGCACCGGCCTTCGCCTGAGCACGGCGCTGTGGTTCTACTGGATCGCGGGCGGGTTCGTTCGCGAGGGCCGCCACTGGCTGGACCGGGCACTCGCGCTGGATACCGAGCCCAGCCCCGAACGCGCACGCGCGCTGTGGCTCGCCGGATGGATCGCCTTCTGCCAGGGGGACGCATCGGGGGCGCTGAGCCTGCTCGAGCAGAGCCGCTGTCTTGCCGCAGCGCTCGGGGACGACATGGCACTCACCTATGCACTGCAGTTCATCGGGGCAACCCATGTGTGGAACGACAAGTCGCCCCAGGGCATGCCGTTGCTGGACGAGGCGTTGGCCCGCCACCGCGCGTCGGGGCGGTGGACCGCTCCCGGCTTGCTGGTCTTCGCGTCGCGGGCGCAGGCCGCAGCTGTGCTCGGCGACACCGAGACGGCCATGGCACTGCTGCGCGAGGCGCAGACGTTGTGCACGCCGCGCGGCGAACGCTGGGCGCTGTCGTGGACGGAGTGGCGCGTCGGCTTGAGCTGGTGGGTGGCGGGCAAGCCCAAGCAGGCGGCCGTGCACGTTTGCTCCGCTTTGCGGAAGAAGCAAGAACTCGACGATCGACTCGGCATCGCGTTCTGTCTCGAACTGCTGGCCTGGGTCGCTGTGGCCGACGGTGACCCCCACCGGGGTGCCGTGCTCCTGGGGGCCACGGAGCGAATATGGAAACTCGTCGGCGGACCGCTGTTCGGCTCGCCTCCCCTGCTCGCGCGGCGCCACCAGGCGCGCGCGCATGCCCGGGAGGCACTCGGGGAGAAGAGCTTCGACAGTTACCTCGGGCAGGGTGCCCAGATGAGCCAGCCGGATGTAATCGCCCTCGCGCTGGCCGAGCCCGCCGCACCGACACCGGCTCCGCGCCCACCAGCGGAGGAGTCACCGGTCACCTCGCCGCTGACCAAACGGGAACGCGAGGTCGCCGCGCTGGTCGCCGCTGGGAAGTCCAACAAGGAAATCGCAGCCAGCCTGATGATCTGCCAACGGACCGCCGAAACCCACGTCGAACACATCCTCACCAAACTCGGATATACCTCCCGAACCCAGATCGCCGCCGCATGGGCAGCCAATGACCAGCAATGCTGACGGCCACCCAGCTGACGAGGCAGGAGACACTGCGCTCGCCCCGTGACCCTCAGTTACTGCCAGCGGCGTCGGTGACGGCCCGACTCCCACACAGCCGAGCACCAATTGCGATAGCTTCGACGAAGGAGCCGAGATCCCAACGAGACTTGGTGCCCACGGCCGTCCAGGGTTCGTGGGTACTGACCCGGTAGGGGCTCCGCCACCGGTGGCAGTACACGCCCCGCAAACCTGCCGTAGCCGTTCACGGTCAGCCGTCCCTACGCTGCAACTCGTCCTCTAAATGATTGATTCCGTGAAGATCACGTGAAGGGAGCGGTCGGTGCGGAGAAGGGTGTTCAAGATCAATCTGTGAATGACACCCTCGTGGCTGCACTCTACGTGCTCGTCGACGACCACGTTGTTCCCGCCCGCACAGGGACTCGGACGCTGGCGACGACCTCTGACCGTCGTTCGTGCGTCATGCTTCCCAGCAGATCCGGCAGGGTGCACTCCGCGAGCCGGCCGCCGGAGCCCTCGCGTTCCGCTCGATCCGCGACCGTGAGGCGGTGGGCACGCAGCTCGTCGTTGTCGGCCACAGCCCTGGTGTCGACGAGAAGCAGACCCGCGACCCGTTGCGGCGCGGCCCGCAGCACCGCCATCGCGACGGAGCCGCCCATCGAGCATCCGCCCAGGACGACCTGCGGCAGCTCCAACCGGTCCAGCAGGGCCAGGACGTCGGCGGCCGGACTTTCCGCTACCAATCCCACGCGCCGCCGCGGCGAAGGCCGCCACCTGGCCGTGAGCGTTCTTGGGCGCCATAGCACCGAAAAACACTCACGGACCCTGGTCCTGCACCACGCACACCCAACCATCCGATGCGGAGACGGCCAAGCTCTTCCGGCGCCTGTTCCGGGACGAACGAACACGTACCGAGTCCCTTCGCACGTTGCTCGACCTCAGCGACTTCAGCGCTGACAACAAGCAATTACGTCGGCGAAAAGAACACCGGAGTCCAGACCGGCACGTTCAACGGGAACCTCAACCAGGGTGAAGAACGACGATGCCCGCTACGACCGAGCGACCCGAACAGCGCGCCGACGCACCTGACGCGGCCACCGGCGAGTCCGCCCAGCAGCCGGCTTCGACGAACAACACCACAAAGCACAACAGCGGGGTGCAAACCTGGCGCCTTCACCGGGAACTACAACGTCTACAACTGGGGTCGCTCGGCGTTGGGGGCGCGGCGGCGCAGAACGACGCGGCGACCAGGAATGGGATCCACTATCCCCAGTCCTTCGTCGCGGCGTCGCGTTGGTCAGGGCACGCGTGGAGGTCTGCGGAACACCACCGGGCATGTTGGCGACGCAGCAGTCGAACACAGCGGGGTGCCGGTCCTTCCCCGAAGATCCCGAAGTGTGGCGCGACGCGTTAGTGTCGGCGGAGAACACGAGTGAAGGTTCGCTTCATTACCACTCAGGCGGATGCGCGGGAGGTGACGGTCATGGCGGATCAGCCGCCGCAGCGCCGGAGGCAGGCACGGGGTGAACGACGGATCGAGCTGCTCCTCGACGCCGCCGCCGAGGTGTTCGGCGAGGTCGGCTACGCCGCCGCGACGACCAACGCGATCGCCGCGCGCGCCGCGTCTTCCCCCGGCACGCTCTACCAGTTCTTCCCGAACAAGGCGGAGATCGCCCGTGCGCTGTCCGAGCGGTACCTGCGGCAGTTGCAGCAGACTCAACGCAAGGCCCTCGCTGTCGAGCACGCCGATCTGCCGCTGACCGAGCTGATCGACGCGATGGTCGACCCGATGATCGACTTCAACCTGTCCAACCCCGGGTTCCAGGCCCTGTTCAACGCCCCTGACGAGCAGGTGGCGACCAAGCCGCTGCACGTCCGCGAGGCGGTGATCGAGCGGCTGAGCGCGATCTTCGCCGCACGTGCCCCGGAACTGCCCAAGGACCAGCGGGTGCGCAGCGCGCGGGTGCTGGTCGGGGTGTTCCGGGGCGTGCTGCCGTTGATCATCGGCACCAAGGGCGCGGAACGCGCCGCCGTGATCGGCGAGCTCAAGCGGATCTGCCGCGACTACTTGACACCGCTGATCGGGGCCTGAGAAATCGCTTCGGAATGCGGCGCAAGCCGCATTCCGTGTGGGACTCAGCTTGCACCGCCACGGGCCCCTCCGCTGCACCCTGCTGAATCTGGTCTGGGTCGCCGGATCCCGGTGGAGGGTCGAGGAATCGCCCTCGCCTGGCTTGCGCCCTGCCGTCGCAGTATTAAGGCAGCGCCGCCCGCAACACCTCGCCTGCATAGGCCAGCCGCTCCGGGTTATGGCTGTCGCCCGTCAGATTGACGATCACACCGTCGAGACCGAGGTCGATCAGACCGCTGATCTGCTCACCGACCGTGTCCGCGTCGCCAACGATCATCCGGCTCCCCAGCGCCGCAGGGAGCCCGGTGCCCGTGGCGGCGGGGCCGGACCGCTGCCGGGCCAGCACGGCGTCGCGCTTGGCCACCGCTTCCTCGTTCGTCCGCCCGAGGAACACCACCGCCAGCACGTTTTTGTTGATCGCGTCGTAGTCGCGGCCGAGCTCCGCGCACTTCTCCCGCAGAACCTCGAGCTTCCGTGGCACGTCGGGGAAACCGCAGTTCAGATTGAGGACGTCGGCGTGCTTGGCAGCCAAGGGGATCGTTCGTTGCTCGCCGGCCCCGCCGATGAGGATCGGCGGCACGTGCACCGGTTGCGGTTCGTTCAACGCGTCGGACACCGAGAAGTGCTCGCCGCTGAACGACGTCGACTTGCCCTCGAACATCGATCGGCAGATCTGCAGCGCCTCGTCGAGCCAGGCGAACCGTTCCCGCACGCTCGGAAATGAGTACCCGTAGCGGCGGTGCTCTTCGTCGTACCAGGCGGCGCCGATGCCGAGCAACGCCCGCCCACCGGAGACGATGTCCAGCGCGGTAACGGTCTTGGCCAGCCGCGCTGGGTTGTGGTAAGTCACGCCGGTGACCAGGGTGCCCAGCTGGATCCGCGCAGTACGCGCCGCAACCCCGCCCAGCAGCGTGTAGGGCTCCATCATCGGTTCGTCCGGGGCCCCCTGCACGGGCAGTTGCATCAGGTGGTCCATCACCGCGAACAGGTCAAAGCCCGCCTGTTCGGCGGTTTGGGCGGTTTCCACAATCCGCTCAAAGAGGCTCGCCGGCGGGGTGCTGGGATAGCTGAAGCTCGTCAGTTGCAGGCCCAGTCTCAGGTTCATGTGTTTTCCTTCCGCGCCTCGGCTCGGATGTAGTCAGCGAGTTCCTGCAACCCCGGGCGCACGACGCGATCCGGGATCTGGACACCGAACCGGAGCTCGGCCTCGACGAGGATCTGCGCGACCGCCAGATCGTCGAGGCCGAGGTCCGTCGCCAGCGACGCGGCCGACGTCAGCGCCCCGGCTGGTAGATCGGTGAGCTCGGTGACCAATTTCTTGAGTTCGTCCAGAACGTCGTCGGTTCCGTCCAGAACGTTTTCGTTGCCGCGCATTTCGCCCCCGGGATTGGTCGTCAGTGATGTCTGCGTCAACGTCCGATGTCGTCGGTCAACCGTTCGGCGTGCGCCACGACCGCGTCCGGGCGGACCACTACCAGCGCAGGCCCGGTGATGCCGAACCGGCGGTGCACCTGCCCGGTTTCGTCGAGCAGGTCGCCGGGCATGTCCGGTGCGCCGCTGTGGACGATCGCGACATCGGCCTCGGACCCCAGTTGCGCGGCCCACTGCTGGGCGAGAGCACCCGCGGCGGCACGCACCACGGGCAGGTTGCCGGTTTCCCGCCGATCGACCGCGAAACCCAGGACCAGGGCGTTGCCGTTCAGAATGTCGTGCAACCACTTGTCGCCCAGCTTTTCGTCCGGCAGCCGCACGCCGGGTTTGAGCATGCCGACACCGGTTCCACTGCTCGGATAGGCCAGCGCGAGCTGGGCCAGACGCGGTGGCAGAACGCGGTTGAGCAGGCCGGTTCGGGCGGCGATCCCCAGGGCCCCGTCGCGGGCTCGGCGGCGCCAGCCCTTGAGCATCCACATCTGCGTTTGCCGGTCGGTGTCGGCGACGACCTGCTGTGCGACGTGGCGACGCTCGGCCGCCCATGCTCGCACTCCGGCCACTCCCGCCGTGCCGGGATCGGCGGACGCCAAGCGCCAGCCGAGGGACTGGGCGTCCTCGATGCCGGTGTTCATACCCTGACCACCGGCCGGGCTGTGCACGTGCGCAGCATCGCCGGCGAGCATCACCCGGCCTTCGTGGAATCGCTTTGCGACGCGGCGGTTGACCTGGAAGCTACCGGACTGCTGCTCGCCGACCAGGCGCAGCGGAACCGGACAGCGCTGCTGCGCTGCTTCCTGCACCAGACCGTTCAGATCGGACTGATCGGTTCCCGGTCGCAGGCTCACGAACACCCGGTACAGGCCGCCGGGCAGCCCCACCACGACGAGCACGCCGTGGGGGCTCATGAAGTAATGCGCCTCGTTGTGCGCCAGCGGGGTTTCGCATTCACCGTCGGAAAGCGCGAACGTCTCCTGGTACGCCTGGCCTTCGAATTCCACCCCGAGTTGTTCCCGGGTGCCGCTGTGCGCACCATCGCAGCCCACAACCCAGGAGAATTCCTCATCGGCCGTACCGGAAGTGGTCCCAAGCCCGACGTGGACCTTCTCCGCCTCCTGACGCAGCGATCTCATGGACACGCCGTACTCGATCTTGCCGCCGAGTTGCTCGAAGTTGCGGCGCAGCACCTCTTCGGTGTCTCGCTGCGGCAGCGATAGCGGGTCCTGGTAGCGGGTTCCGGCCAGCCCGCCGGAGAACTCCAGTCGGGCCACCCGGCGCCCGCCGGTGTAGTAGTTCCCGGCCTTCAACGGCAGCGCGCGTTCAACGATCTCTTCGGCGGCACCGCAGCGGCGCAGTGCTTCCAGGCCCCGCGGCCAGAGCACGATCGCCCGCGAATGCGGGTGCGGGCGTTCTTCTCGGTCGATGATGCGTACCGGACGGTCTCGGCGGATGAGCTCGGTGGCTACGGTGAGCCCGGTGGGCCCGGCTCCGACTACCAACGTGCCGCCCGACTTTATGCTCACGCACAGCCTCCCGCACAACTCTTCGATTACTCTATTTCGCCGTATGGAGCGCTCCGATTGACGCATAGGACGGCGACATTGACGTCCCATAGCGGCCCGCGCGCACCACGAAGATGCGTCCAGGAAACCCCAGCGGTTCCCCGAGAAGCCATTCTTACGGCCGGAAATCCAGTCCGAAATACTACTTAGGAGACATCGGCCGGTCGGGCAGAGCTGAACAACTCCGAAGCTTTAGTCAAGAACCCAGGCAGTTCCATGATGTGAATCACAAACTTGCGAGCGATCGCTCACATTGAGCTAAAGTCGTCGCGTTGTCGTGGCCCTAACCTTTGGTCGGCGACTGCGTGTGATCACACTTTCCACCGTACCACACACAATCATGCCTGGGGGGCACTTATGAGCGATCCACAGTTCGTTCTTAGTACCCGATTACTCTTATGCATCGAGAACGTGCTGTTGCACCAATCGGTGGCACGTGCATTGCTTCCTTTCGGCAACCTGGAAGTGGTGGAAGACCCGAGCGCGATCTCAGCGTTCGACGGCGCGGCCGACCTGCGGCCGCCGGATGTGGCCCTGGTCTGCTCGACGACTTCGGTCAACTACCTGATGGCCAACATCGCGCGGATCCGGTTGACTTCGCCGCAGACCCGGATTCTGGCACTGCTTCCACTGAGAGACACCGAGCTGCTGGGCGAACTGCGCACCGTGGGCGTCACCTCCTTCGGGGACGCGCAAACCACGCTCGAGGAACTACTCACGCTACTGGACCAGATCCGGATCGCTCCGCCGCCTGGCCAGGTGACCACCGAGCAGATCGAATTGATCCGGGCCCGCATGCACTGCCACCACAAACTGTCCGCGCGCGAGCGGGAGATCGTGAACCTCGTCGCGCAGGCGTTGAGCAACCGGCAAATCGCCAGCGCCCTGCGCATCACCGAGGGCACAGTCAAACGACATATGCGAAACATATTTACAAAGCTGGGCGCGAATTCAAGAATCGATGCGGTCAACAAAGCAACCGCAGGAACGTGCAATTGCTCGTCGAAGCAGGGCCGGATTTGCAGCGAAAACTTCGCAAAATCTTCACATTGCACTTTGTCCGGCGAACATTGCGGCACCGAGCATCGGCCGCTGGTGACGGCATTTCCAGGAGGTAAAAGATGAGCAAGGATGCCGGTGAATTAGCACCGCCTGTGGGCGCCTTCAGCCAAACTGTCGCCCGGGAAATGGTACATCGGTGGGCGCTGTCCGAGGTGTTCATCACGGGATTCAATGCGGCTGGCGGACGTGAGTTCCTGGTAGATGCGCAGCTACCCCTCTACCACGCCTACTACACCGATCACGCGGCTCGACCGGAGCTGTTCGATCCGCTGCTGCTGCTGGAGTGCTGCCGCCAGGGCGGCACCTATGGCACCCACGAACTGCTCGGCCTGCCGATGAACTCCACGATGCTGGTAAAGACGGCGAGCATCCGGATCACCGACCTGGACGGACTCGTCATCGGCACCCGGCCCGGTGAATTGCGGATGAGCGGCGTGTTCACCGACGTCGAGATGCGCGCCGGAATACCCCGCAACATGGGAATGGACGCGGAGCTTACGTTGTCCGGGCGATCGATCGGGACCGCGCGCATCGAAGCCACCGCGGTCGCAAAGACAACCTTCCGGACCCTACGGACCCGGCAGCGCACCGGCGAACCGCCGACATCGTCCGAGCTGCCCGCGACCCCGGCTGGGGTGCCGCTCAGCCCGCACCTCTTCGGGCGCAAGCTGCCCGAGAACGTGGTGCTGACCAACGCCCGCAGGGACCACCACTCCACGTCGGCGCAACTGGGCGTCAACCCGCGCAACCGCAGCCTGTTCGACCACGAATACGACCACTACCCGGCGATGAGCCTGTTCGAAGCGGCACGCCAGCTCTCGCTGCTGGCGCTCGACGACGGCACCGGCGCGGCCGCGACCCGGGTGCGGTGCACGTCGTTGCGCGCCGAGTTCATCCGCTTCGCGGAACTGGACTCCCCTGTCGACCTGAGGATCGTCGGAGAGCACAGCAACGAACTCGACGTGCACTTCGTGCAGGACGGCACCGTGATCGCCACCACCACCGTCGGGTTCCACCAGGCCGGCACGTCCAGCGAGGTGGCTGCATGACGTTCCGGGCGGTGTGGACCGACTTCGGCGGGGTGCTGACTCCACCGGTCAACGAGAGCTTCGCGGGGTTCGCGGCACAGGCCGGCGCTCCCCCCGCAGTGCTGTGGGCAGCCATGCAGAAGGTCGCTGCCCGCTACGGCGTGGACGATGTGATGGCACCGCTGGACACTCCGCTGACCACCGAAGCTGACTGGGCTCGGCAGGTGACGGCCCTGGTTCGCGAGGACACCGGAGCCGAGGTGGATCTCTCGCGGCTCGGGGAGCGCTGGTTCGCCGGCCGCCCGGCGAACTCCTCCTGGGTCGGCACGCTGCGGAAGCTCCGCGAGCAGGGAGTGTTCGTCGGGTTGCTGTCGAACATGCCGCCGAGCTGGGACGAGCAGTGGCGGCGCATGGTGTCACCGGAGCTATTCGACTCCGTCGTGCTGTCCTACGAGGTGGGCAGCCGCAAACCGGAAGCCGCTATTTTCGGGCTCGCCGTTGAGCGCTGCGGTTTCCCGGCCGGCGAGTGCGTGCTCGTCGACGACATGGCCAAGAACTGCGCGGGTGCGCGCGAAACCGGCTGGCAGGCAGTGCACTTCACCAGCAGCGACGACGCAGCCGCCGAACTGGACCGGCAAAGGGTGGGAACATGACTAGGTCAGTGCTGGTCACCGGCGGGAACCGGGGCATCGGCCGGGAAATCGCCCAGTCCTTCGCAAAGGCCGGGCACCGGGTGGCGATCACCTACCGATCCGAGCCGCCACCGGAGGATTTCCTCGCCGTGCGCGCGGACATCACCGCCCCCGACGACGTCGAGCAACTGTTTCGGCGGATCGAAGAAGAACACGGACCGGTCGAGGTGCTGGTGGCCAACGCCGGGATCACCCGTGACAAGCTCTTGCCCCGGCTCAGCGACGATGACTTCGCCGATGTGCTGGAGACCAACCTGACCGGTTCGTTCCGGGTCGCGCGGCGAGCCGCGCGCAAGATGTTCAGCGCGCGATGGGGCCGGATCATCTTCGTCTCCTCGATCATCGGGTTCACCGGAGCGCCCGGGCAGATCAACTACAGCGCATCCAAATCCGGGCTGACCGGTCTCACCCGCTCGCTGGCCTGGGAGCTCGGCTCGCGCGGCATCACCGCGAATCTGGTCGCACCGGGTCTGATCGAGACCGAAATGACTGCTGAGCTCACCGCATCCAGGCGCGAAGAGGTCCTGCGGATGACGGCGATGCGTCGTACGGGCCGTCCCGACGAGGTGGCCGGGGTGGTGGAGTTCCTCGCCAGCGACGCCGCCTCCTTCATCACCGGGGCGGCGATCCCGGTCAGCGGCGGCTTCGGCATGGGCTGCTGAGCTTCGAGACCAAGAAGGGAACCGTCCTGCCGCAGGTGGCAGGACGGTTCCCTTTTCTCGGAGGCTTGGCGCTGAAACCTGGGAAAACGCTGGTCACGGGTGGTGTGACTAGCGATTTGGTCATGCACAGTCTAGATGCTGTTGATCTGCTGTGGGTGCGTAGCGTGAGAGTTTCTAGCCCACGTTTGCCCCACGTAATTGATCATGTCCTGCCCCACGCGCAGCAAACGGCAAGCGCATGGGCGAGTCTTCCCGGATTGCGAGTTGCGCTGAGTACGATCGCGAGCGGGTCTTAACGGTCCCGTGCACACGAGAGCGCCCGTACCCCGATAGCAGCCCAATCGGGGTACGGGCGGTCTCTTGCGTTGCCCTAGCTCTGATTGCCGTCCAGATCGAGTCGGCCGCTCTTGACTGCGCCAAGGAAGCTCGACCATGACTCGTTACCGAACACGAGTGTTCCGTAGCTACGGTTCTTCGTGTCGCGGACGCCGCGGATGTCCGCGCCGAAACCTACTTCGACGCAGTCACCGTTGTTGGGACTGCTCCGGCTGGACTTCCGCCAGGCGGACAGTTCTGGGGTGGGCATGACGCGCCCCCTTCGGTGTGCTCGATTCATAGGGTCCTGACCAGCTCTTCAAGCATGGCCCGGGAGTCATCCTCACTGAGCGTCACGCTTTCGAGTTGGTCAACGATCAGGGTATAGCGATCGATGTCTCCCGGGTCCTCCTGGTAGACGCCGCCTCGCTCGTTCTCGCTGAACACGAAGGCGGGGGCGTCTTCGTCTGGGAACTGCATCATCACGAACGAACCCACCATCGCTGCATGGGGGCCAGCGGAGAACGAAAGGATGCGCAGGAACACGTGTTCGAGCTTCGACGACGCGATGAGGTGCTCAAGCTGCTCACGCCATTCATCGCGGCTGCCGACCGGACGCCGGAGGACGGTCTCATTCAGATAGAAGTGCAGCCGTGGCGGGGTACCACCGTCAAGACGCGCTTGCCGCTCGCGACGCAACTTGACCGACTTCGCGACTTCTTCGTCACTGATACCAGAGTGCGCGGCCCGCGTGATTGCTTCGACATATGCGGGCGTCTGTAGGAGACCTGGCACGAACTCAGCTTGGTACGACCAGAGGTCGGCGGCGTCGCCTTCGAGTCCGACGAACTTCGTGAACCACTCCGGCACGGTGTCGCGGTATGCCGCCCACCAACCGCGCTGGGCCGCTTCCTTGGCGAGCCGTAGCAGGCTGTCAAGCATGCCGGCATCCACGTCGTAGAGCTGGCACAGCAGCCGAACATGCGGCCCCTTGATCGCTTGGCGGCCAAGCTCGATTTTGCTCAGCGTTGGCTCGCCAATCTCAAGCCAGTCGGCAGCCTCCTTGCGGGTCTTGCCCGCTTGAGTACGCAGTTGCCGCAGCATCGCGCCGAGCTGCCGACGGCGAACGCTCGGGCCGGGTCGTTTGGTCACGGACGGCACACCTCCACAGCATGTGATCAGGCTCCGGAGCAGTCTGCCACTGGCAAGTGGGCACAAGACTCTGTGCCCCAAGCCTCGTTCCTACTCCAATTGGGTACATCGACCCTACACGTTCCCAATGACCGTTGATAGAGGAACGTTCCTGTGCCAGTGTTCTTTTCGGTTGATCACTCTGCGACCGGTCGTTGTTGACCGGGCAGACGCAGTAGTTCCTTGACTAGGGGGTCTCATGTCCGAATCGAACTTCGCTGTGTGGCTCGCCGTGTTGGGGCCGCTCGCGCTGATCACGATCGGCGGCGCAGTCGCTTTGACGCTCCCCGGCATCGCTCGGGTGATCGCTCGTGACCTGTCCGATCGGTGGGTAATCGCCCGGGGTATCGCTAGTGGACGGCGTGACCGGTGGCGCCGTGCGCTGGGTGGGGGAGGTGCGCGCCGTGGGTGAGTTCGCGATGTGGGGCGCGCTCTTGACCGTTTTTCTGGTCATGTGGGCACCGAGCGCTATCGAGTTCGCCGAAGTGCTGGCAACCCCCAGTACCGCGGTTCGAGCACGACGACGCAGCAGCGCGGCCCGACACGCCATACGACAAACCCGCCCGCGTGGTTCTACGTTCCGGCTGCTCGGTTTTGCTCGGGTGAACGGCAATCCGCGGCGCTTAGTCCGCGCTCTTGTTTATCCGTGGCGAAGTGCGCAACCCGTCGGTGGCCGCCGAGATTCCGAGCCGGCCGCTGGCCCCCAACATCGTGTCGGTGGTCGACACCGGTTCGAAGGGCGGCGGGCATAACCATGATTCTTGCCCGAAACGGTCGGGCGTCCGGCATGGCGCAATCCGAGGTTCACGCATACCCCGTCGATCTGGACGGCCCTACGCCGACCATTCTGCGCGCGCCGTGCGGACATCAACTCACCGTGGCCGATGCTGAGCAGGTCACCAGATTTGTTGGTGCGCCGTGCATGGCATGCCTGTTGGTGGCGTTCGGCGTAGCGGACCGAGCTGCCGACGCGGCAGCCCCGCCGCCCGAGCTTCCCGAGGGAATCATGGCGCGACTGTCTGGCGTTCTTGACGCTGGGGACATCTGGGAGCCGGTCACCGCGTTGAACTACGCCGCCGCGATGCGCGGCGAGCGCCTGACGCACTTCGCAGAACCGGACGCAGTACATAGCAGCCTTGATGGACGCAGCGTTGTGCAGACGCTCTGCCGACACCTTGCATGGGGACCTCTCGCTGCTGCCGTCCCGGGTTGGCCGATGTGCGGCGAATGCACCGAACTAGCACTAGCGGCGGCGAGCGCATGACTGCGGCACTTATGGGCAGACATTCGCTCGACCGCACGCCGGACGGGCTCGTGACAACCTTCGTCGGCGATCTGCGAGACGACGTTGCCGACCTACCGACGCGGCTGCTGCCAGTAATCAAGATCGGGCCGCGTGGCTCGTTCACGCCAGTGCAAAACGACGCGGCTCTTGCCAACTCTGCACCTTCCGGCGACAGCTCAACCGATGTTGAGGCGGCACGAGACACCGAGCGGACGGTTGCGGCGCGAGTTGCCACAGGCCGTACGCCGGTAACGCGGGATCTGCTCAAGGCGGTTTTGGAAGGACTGAAACGGCTTTAACGCCACCACTAGGCCCGTACCCGTTTCGTGGAAGCCTCCCGACGCGTCACGGGTGCGTGCTCGTCCTGAACGCGGAGGACGAGCGTTTCCGCTCGGCGCAACCGCGCTGAGCGACCATCGAGAAAGGAAGGGGAAACCGATAGTGCCGACCATGCTGTGTGATTCACCGGTCGATCGGAAGCCCATGCGCCCGTGGGGTTTGCGCGGGATGCAGCCCGCGCCGCGATCCGGCAACGAAGTTGGCGAGTGGCGGTACGACCACGCGCAACAAGTGGCGGTCGACATCCACGGTCGGCGAATCACGACCCCGAGCATGAGTGCACGTACCTACAGCGTGCCGGACCCCGGTTCGGAAGACACGTTGCCCGACTTCGTGCCTGATCTCGCCGCATGACCCGGTGGCGATAGCGGGCAACGGCGCTCGGTATCGCCTCCGTGCCCGGCTCGGGGTCTTTCGCGCAGGGCCCCGAGCCGGGTTCCAGGGACCCGTCCGGCCGATTCACGACCGGCGGCGTCTGGCCGACAGTGAAATAGCAATCGAACAGGAAGGAAGCCGCTATGCCTGCAATGTTGACGCGTTTCGCGGATGACCCCGTGGCGTCCGACAGCGCACAGTTCCCGCTCGGCCGTCCAATGGGAACACCGAACAACGCTGACCCAGCGTCGGGTGACGGTGTGCGCCCGTGGGGCCTGCGTGGTATGTCGACGTTGTCCGGCAAGAAGTTCGAGCCGGTGCCGGCGTGGCGCTACGACCATGCACAACAAGTTGCCGTTGACCTTGACGGCCGGGCGCTGAACGAACTCAGGATGGACCCGTCAGCCGACTCCGTTACCGATGGCGACGGCGACGAAGGCCGGGCTGAAGACTTCGTGTACGACTTCGCGCCGGACGCGCCGGTTCAGCCCGTATGACGATTCTGATCCTCGCTCGTGATCTCGACCCGTCGGCCGACGCGATGGTGACCGTGTTGCGGGATCGCGACGTGCCCGTGTGTCGAGTGAACACAGCGTGGTTCCCCGCGCAGCTCAGCATTTCCGCTGAGCTGCGCGGGGGCCGTTGGTCCGGGGCTCTCAGAACGCCGGAACACTGCCTGGAACTGGACGACGTGAGCGCAGTGTGGTACCGGAGCCCCGAGGCGTACCAAATGCCCGCGGAACTTTCCTCAGCCGAACGCCAACATGCATTCCTCGAAGCGAAATACGGGCTCGGCGGGGTACTGTCAAGCCTGCCCGTGCTGTGGGTTAACCATCCAGCGCGAATGGCGGATGCGTCCTACAAGGCGGTGCAGCTTATCCGTGCTCACGAATCGGGGTTGGCGGTGCCCGAGACCGCGATCACGAATGAGCGCGACACCGTGAAGAACTTCGCAGCGCGCGGGCGAACCGTCACGAAGTTGATGGGTTCCAACACGATTTCCGAGGAAGGAACGCGGAAGCTCTCGTGGACCCGTGTTGTGGGTGATGATGATCTCGCCGACTTGCGCGGCATTGAGGTCACTACGCACATGGTCCAACGGTGGGTGCCGAAGTCCTTCGAAGTACGTGTGATCGTCATCGGTGACCACATCACCGCAGCGGCAATCTACGCTGGCAACGCGTCGTCATACATCGATTGGCGTTCGGACTACGACTCCTTGTCATACGATTTGATCGACCCGCCTGAGCAAGTTACAGCAGGGATTCGTTCGCTCATGCGCACGTTCGGGCTGGTCTATGGCGCGCTTGATTTCGTCGTGACCTCAGCGGGTGAATGGGTCTTCCTGGAGATCAACCCCGGGGGCCAATATGGCTGGATCGAGTCCTACACGGGCGCACCGCTGACTGCCGCTCTCGCCGATCTGCTGATGAAGGGACAACTGTGACCACACAAATTGATTCCGGGTGGGAGCCGCGGGCGCGGTGGCTCGCCGACGAACTCACTATGCGCGGCGACGTGAGCGACCGGGCATGGATCGCGGCCGTCGCCGCCGTGCCGCGTCACGTGTTCGTCCCCGAGGTCTACGAACAGGACCAGACAGGGAGATGGCAGACGGTGGACGTGACATCGGCGGCCGGTCTTGACCGGGTGTACTCGCCTGTCACGTTGTTCACGGCGCTTGCCGATCGAGGAACGCACTACGAGGGGATTTCCAGCAGCACCAAGCCGGATCTCATGCTGCGGATGCTCGAAGCCCTGGACGTGCACGACGGGCACCGTGTGTTGGAGATCGGCACCGGCACCGGCTACAACGCCGCTCTCCTGTCACACCGTCTCGGTGATGATCGCGTGTACTCGGTCGATGTCGATGCGGAGCTGGTCGAACCAGCCCGGGAACGGCTCGCGTCGGTCGGTTACCGACCCACACTCGTTACGCGGGACGGGGCCGAAGGAATCGCCGAGCATGCACCGTATGATCGGATCATCGCGACGTGTTCTGTCCCGGTTGTTCCGCAAGCGTGGCTGTCTCAGCTCGCGCCTGGCGGGTTGGCGCTGGTCGATCTCAAGAGGGGAACCGGCGCGGGCAACTTGGTGTTGCTGCGCCGCGAGCGTGACGGGCTCGAAGGGCGGTTTACCGAACGGTGGGCGGCGTTCATGGCGATGCGCCACTACGGCGAACCCGCCCGCGCCATCGAATCGCCGAACCTCCGAGATCAGCAAACGCGCACGACGACGACCCCGCCCAATCCGTGGTCGGAAAACCGCGTCGTGTGGTTCCTCGCGCACTTCACCGGGCTACCCGTCGGCGTCCGCTTCGGTATGCGATTCGACCCGGATACCCGGCAACCCACAGCCGGGACCATCACCGCGCCCGACGGCTCGCATGCGTTCGTGATGATGGAACCCACCTCTGACGGGGAATGGTCGGTGACCGAGAGCGGTCCGACCTCGCTATGGGAATCCGTGGAGCGGGCACACGATTTGTGGGAGCAGCACGGCCACCCGGATTGGTCGCGGCTTGGCGTGACAGTCAACCCTGACGGACAGCAGTGGGTATGGATTGACACACCGCACAGCCCGGCCAGCTGGGAACTCCACGCATAGGCGGGTCCGAGACACGAATGCGCCCCGCACGGACGAATATTCGTTCCGTACGGGGCGCATTCCTGTGTCTGGGCTTTGGGGACATTGGCTAGTAGAGCTGGGTTTGTGGCGGTACCGCACCGAGTGTGTTTCCGTCGGCGTCGCGGGGTCGGGCGGCTGGGGTTACTCGGCGGCGGGTCCACCAGGTCAGTCCGAGCGATGCCGCCGCGCTCGCGGCGAGCGCGGCGGCATCGGTGTAAGGGTCATCGAGCTGGATCACGCCCGTGGTGGCCAGTGCGGCGACAGCGAGGCGGGCCAGCTCGGCGACGGCGGCGGGTTCGGTGGTGAGTAGGCGCGTCCAGCGGCGGCCGTCCTCGCGGTGTTTAGCCACGGGCCACCTCGCCGCGGGGTTCCTGGAATTGTGCTCGCTCGCGTGCCACGTCGGCGGCCGGGACGCGGGCCGCGGCGCGGAGGTCCACGTTCACGCCATGTTCTTCAAGCGCTTCCCGCACCGCGCGCTTAAGCGAGTCGGCGTCGGCATCCCGGTCTTCGGCGTAAGCGTCGATGATCTCGGTAAACGCGGCGAGTAGGCCGGCTAGCGCGCGTTCGTTCTGCCACCTGTAGGCGTCGGCGTTCGCGAGCACTGACGCGGCGTCAGCCGCACGTCCGAACCTTCCACCGCGGACGGGATCGGGGCATAGGCTGCGTTGACCGGATCAACGAGCATCGCACGACGGTTCGCGGCCCGTTGGCCGTTCCCCATCCCTGAATCTGGCCTTGCGGCCCGCGAGGGCCGAGTAGTTCATGCAGGATCGCAAATAACGCGTTGCGTTCATCGGGCTTCAAGTCGTCGTCTTCCTCCGGTGGATCGGTGAGCAGCGCGGCGAGCTGGTCCCGCGTTCCTCGGTAGGCGTTGACGTCCACGGCGGGTTTCCCGGCGACGGTGGCCGTGGACGAGAATTGCAGGATTTCGACGGGCAGCCCGCCGTATCCCTGCCACGACGACGCGGGCACCCGGGCGTAAATCTGGGAGGCGTACCCGCCGTTGTTGTCGGGGTAGCGACTCGCCCACAGCGGCGGGAGTCCCCGTAGGTCGGGTGATCCCAGCTCGGACCAGTACCAGCGCGGCAGGTACAGCAGGCTATGACGGAAGGGCAGGCGGACCCGCGGGTCTGCCTGCCCTTCCGGGGTCTCAGCCGAAGGGGACGGGGAGCAGCGGCTGAGGTTCCCCTGCGCCGGCTCAGTGCGCGGCGCCGGATGGGACGCGCGGCTCGGACCGCGACGTCTCCTGCTCGGTGATGCCGAACCGCTCGTGCAGCTTGCGCAGTGGCGCGGGCGCCCACCAGTTCGCGTTGCCCGCCAGGCGCATGAACACCGGGACCAGCACCGCCCGGATCAGCGTGGCGTCGACCAGGATCACCAGTGCCATGCCGATGCCCAGCATCTTCAGGTACATCACGCCGGAGACGCCGTAGCTGGCGAAGGCGAGCGCCAGGATCACCGCGGCAGCGGTGATCAGCGGCGCGCTGCGCTCGATGCCCACCGCCACGGCCTGCACGTTGTCGCCGGTGCGGTCGTGCTCCTCCTTGATCCGGGACATCATGAACACCTCGTAGTCCATGGACAGCCCGTACGCGATGCAGAACATCAGGATCGGGAAGGTCGGCTCGACCTGTCCGGTCGGGGTGAAGTCCAGCAGTCCGGCGAGGTTGCCGTCCTGGAACACCCAGACCAGCGCGCCGAACATCACCGACATGCTCAGCACGTTGAGCACGGTAGCCTTCGCCGGCAGCAGCACGCTGCCGGTCATCAGAAACAGGATGATGAACGTGACGACGAAGATGAGCACCAGTACGACCGGCAGCCGCTCGACCAGCGCGGTCCGGAAGTCGTTGAGCTCGGACGGGTAACCACCAACACCGACGTCGACGCCGGACATCGCCGAGCGCAGCTGCGAGACCAGCGTGGCGACGTCACCGCCGGCCAGCACCTCGTTGGTGGGCACTGCGGAGAACCAGGTGCCCTGTTCGTCAGCGAAGCGCTGCGAGCTCTCGTTGGGCTCCAGGATCTGCTGCCCCTGCCGGTAGGAACCGGTAAGCGCATCCACCTGCGCGACACCGGGCACATTGGACAGTGCGGTGGCGTAGCGCTCGATCTCGGCGCTGCTGGCCACCGTCCCCGGCAGGTCGTCGGTCAGCAGCTGGATCGCATCCATCTCCTCCTGACCGAAGTTGTCCCGGATGGACTGCTGGGTGACCCGGCTGGAGGTCTCCGGCGGCAGGATCCGGTCGTCGGGCAGGCCGAACTGCAGGCCCAGCACCGGCGAACCGAGTGCGAGCACCACGACGAGTGCGGGCACGCCGTAGACCAGCGGGCGCTTCATCATGCGCACCGCCAGGGTGTGCCAGGCGCCGCCCGAGGCGTTGCGCGGGGGCTTGCGGCGGTCGGCGGCGCGGCCCAGCAACGCCAGCACCGCGGGCAGGATCACCAGTGCCGCGAACACCGACGTCGCCACCACGCCGACACCGGAGTAGGCGAACGAACGCAGGAAGGGGAACGGGAACAACATCAGGCACGCCAGCGAGACGGCGACCGTCACACCGCTGAAGGCCACCGTCTTGCCCGCCGTGGCCACGGCGTCCTCGACCGACTGCTGGACGGTACGGCCCGCGCGCAGCGACTCCCGGTACCGGTTGATGATGAACAGGCTGTAGTCGATTCCCAGGCCCAGCCCCATCACGAGGGTCAGGTTCGCCGCGAACGTGGAGACCTCGGTGACGTAGGTGACCCCGCGCAGCAGCGCCAGCGTCGCCACCACTGCGAAGAAACCCATCCCGAGGGTCAGCGCGGCGACCCGGAACCGGCGGTAGATGGCGAACAGCAGGATCAGCGCCATCGGCAGCGCGATCAGCTCACCGCGGAAGAAGTCGGTCCTGGCCTGCTGGGCGGCCTGCCGGAAGACCTCATCGGCGCCGCCGACCTGCACCCTGACCAGTGCGTCCTCGCGGGTGAAGTCCGGCGAGATGCTGCGGCCCAGCTCGGTGCGCGCCTGCGTCACATCGCCTTCCAAGCGGCCGATGATCAGCGCCTGGCGGGAGTCGTTGCTGCGCAGCGCGGGCGAACCGCCCCGGGACCAGTACGACGAGACGTCGAGCACCCCGGCGTGGTTGGCCAGCTCCTGCTCCAGCGCGCGGCCCGCTGCGGCTGGTTGCGGATCGTCCACGGTTCCCTGTTTGGCGGTGACCAGCAGCATGAACTGCGGTTTGCCCGTGTCGAACTGCTGCTGCAGCTGCTCTGCGACCTGCAGCGACTGCGAGCCGGGGCTTTCGAACCGGCTCAGCAGGAGCCGGTTCATCGCACCGGAGCCGATCACCAGCGAAATGATGAACAGCACGACACCGACCAGCGCGATAACGCGCGGCCGGTGTGCGATGTACCGCCCCAGCCTGCGCAGCGCCGGGGGGCGGGTGGTCCCGGAGCCCGGATCCTGGTCTTGGGCCTGGGGTGGCGATGTGGACACGTGCCACTTCCTTCCTGGGTTTACTGGTGGCGATCGAGCCAGTCCGCGATCCCGTCGGTGACGACCGACGAGTTGACGTCCAGGGTCACGAAGTGCCCGGCATCGGGCACCGTCGTAGCCGTGACGTCGTCGCTGCTGGTGAACAGTCCGGGGTAGCTTTCGACGCCCTGGCGCAGGACGTCCTTCGCACCGAAGATCAGGTGCACCGGGATCTTGATCTCGCCGATGCGGGTCAGGTCGGACATGATGCCCACCGGTTCGGACACCATCACCCCGCACGGGTTGGCCGGGTATAGCGGGGTGATCGCCTCCCTGACGCGCGGTTCGGCGTCCGGTCCGAGCCCGCCGGCCAGGAAGCCGTCCAGGCTGCCGTCGAAGTGGACGAAACCGGGCGGGTAGCCGGATTCTCCGCCTTCCAGGCACCGGTCGTAGGCGGAGAAGAACCGCCGCATGGTGTCCTCGGTCAAGCCGATCGCGGCCCAGCCGGTCAGCACGATCCCGTCGACGTTGCCGAAGGAGAACGCTGCGGTCTCGGCGACCAGCGCGCCACTGGAGTGGCCCGCCATGAACACGCGGGTGAAACGGGCCGGTGCGGCGCCGTCGACGGTGTAGGTGCCCGCGCGCAGCTGCCGCACGATCTGGTCGGCGATGTCGGCGTGTGCCCCGCTGCAGGTGGCGAACCCGTTGGGGATGGGGCTGGAGCCGTAGCCGAGGCGGTCGATGGTCACCGACGCGTGGCCTTTCTCCGCCAGCGTCCGCACGTAGTTGTGGCCGGGGCTGTCGAGCCGCCAGATCCACTCACCGGTGTTGGTGCCATGCACGTAGAGCGTGACCGCCGGGTTCGGCCGCGAGAGCACCGACGCCGGCGCGGTCAGGTGGCCGCGGATGGTGTAGGTGTGACCGTCGGCGGTGCACTGGCTGGTGGTGCGGTTGACGTTCTGGACCTGGAAGGAGACCGGAAAGTCCACAATGGCCTGCGCACTGGCTTCCGGCGGGGCCAGGACCGGCAGCCCGACGGCGATCAGCACCACCGCCAGCGCCGCGACGAAGCGTTTGACGAACATGCTCGGTTTCCTTTCTCAGTGCCGGTCCAGCCACGACGCCATGCCGTCGTGGAGCACCTGCGCCCGCTCCCCCAGCCCCATGAAGTGGCCGGCGCCGGGCACGGCCAGCAGCTGCTTGTCGGTGGTGCCGGTGAACGGTGCGAGGTTCTGCTCACCGCCGGTGATCCGGGAGTCCTGCTCGCCCTGGACCATCAGCACCGGCACGGTGATCTCGTTCAGGTGCTGGAGGTCGACCACGACGGCTTCCAGCTGCGAGGCCAGTTCGGCGCAGGGAGTGCGGTTCTGCTGCTGGGTGACCGCGCCGGCCACCTCCGGCCGCACGTCGCGGAGGTTGTCCTCGGCGAACCGGGTGCGGCCCAGGTCGAAGTAGACGTAGCCGGGCGGATCGTCGGCCTTCTCCGCCGGTCCGCCCCCGCCCTGCATGCAGGAGGAGAACGCGCCGAAGAACGTGGCGTCGGCGTCGTCGGTCAGGCCCCGGTCAGCCCAGCCCATCAGCACCAGGCCGTCGACGTCGCCGAAGGAGTACGCCTCGATCTGGCTGATCTGCGCGCCGTTGTGGTGCCCGGCCAGTAGCACCCTGCCGAACGCCGGGGCCGGCGCGGGCAGCCCGTCGGCGCGGTAGCCGCCCGCCCGGAGCTGCTCGACGATCTGGTGCGTCATGTCGGCCTGACCGCCGAGACAGGTCCGCAGCCCGTTGGGCTTGTCGCTGCTGTCGTAGCCGATGCGGTCGATGGTCAGCGACGCGTGGCCGCGGCGGGCCATCTCCTCCGCCTGGTGGTAGCCGCGGATCGGCATCCGCCAGTACCACTCGCCGGTGCCGATGCCGTGCTGGTAGAGCGTCACCTCCTTGTCCGGCCGCGCCAGCAGGTCTCGCGGGGTGGTCAGGTGCCCGCGCACGACGTAGGTCTGGCCGTCGGTGTAGCAGGCGGCCTTCGAACGGTTGATGTTCTGCACGGTGAACTGCACCGGGACGTCGACGATGCCCGCCCCGGCCAGCCGCGCGTTGGTCTCCTCGTTGAGCTGGTCCACGCGCACGGCATGCTGATCGGCCGCGCCCGCGCCGTCCCCGCTGCCGCCGACCACCAGCACGGGCACTCCGACCAGCACGGCCACGGCGATCAGCAGGATGACGACGGAACTCACTCGACGCTTGGACACTTGAGTCTCTTTCATCAGTTCGGCGCGAGGGTGTCTACAGTGGTCTTTTCGGTTACCGTTGCGGCGGGCGTGCTTTCGCCCTCTCGCAGCCCGTAGCGCTGCTGGAACCGGCACAGCCACGAGGGCGCCCACCAGTTCGCGTTGCCGGACAGCTTCATCACCGCGGGCACCAGCAGGCAGCGCACCACGGTCGCGTCGACCAGGACCGCCAGCGCGACACCCCATCCGAGCATCATCGAATTGGTTACCCGCGAGGTACCGATGGCCACCAGCACCACGGCGAGCAGGACCGCGGCGGCGGTGATGATGCCGCCGGTGTTGCGCACACCCGCGGCCACTGCTGTCTCGTTGTCGCCGGTGCGGTCGTGTTCCTCCTTGATCCGCGAGAGCAGGAACACGCCGTAGTCCATGGACAGCCCGAACGCCATGCAGAACATCAGCACCGGCAGCGAGGTGTCGATGAAACCGACCGGGGTGAAGCCGATCAGGTCGCTGAGGTTGCCGTCCTGGAACACCCACACCACCGCGCCGAACATCGCGGTCAGGCTCAGCGCGTTGAGCACCACCACCTGCACCGGAACCAGCACGCTGCCGGTCAGCAGGAACACCAGGACCAGCGTGCTGACCACGATCAGCGCGAGCGCCCAGCCGAGCCGGTCGCCGATCGCCTCCTGGGTGTCGACCACGGCGGCGCTCTGCCCGGAGACCAGCGTGCCCGGGAACGGGCTGGGCACCGCGCGGATCTGGCGCACCAGGTCCTGGCTTTCCGGCGAGATGTCCTCGATGCCGTCGTCGGGCAGGATCTGCAGGTGGTTCAGGCCCGCCTCGTCGCGGACGGCGTCAACGGTGATCCGCCGCTTCGCCTGGCGGCCGGCGGCGAAGGTCCCCATCGACGTCCGTACCTCTTCAACGCCCGCCACAGTGGACAGCCGAGTCGCGTAGTCGGCGAGCTCGGCCCCGGCGGGGCTCGGCGCGACGACGTCGATGGTGCCGGTGACGCTGTTGTCGAACTGGTCCCGGAGGACCTGCTGCACCATGTGCGACTCGGCGTCGGCAGGTAGCTGCCGGTCGTCGGCCATGCCGAACTCGACGCGCTGGAACGGCAGCCCGAGTACCACCAGGATCACCACCGAGCCGAGCGCGAACACCGGCGCGCCGCGCATCACGGTCGCGATCAGCGCCGGGAAACGCCTGCTCTCGCGCCGCCTGCGACGCACCGCGCGCCGCACGTCCAGCGCGTTGACCCGGTGGCCGAGGAGCACCAAAGAGGCGGGCAGGACCACCAGCGCCGCAACTGCGGCCAGCAGCACCACGGAGATGCCCGCGTAGGCCAGCGAACGCAGGAAGTACAGCGGGAACAACAGCATCGCCGACAGCGCGACGGACACCGTCACGGCGGAGAACAGCACGGTCCGGCCTGCCGTGCGCAGGGTGGCGGCGATGCCGGCGCGCGGGTCGAGCCCACGGCGGAGCTCGTCGCGGTAGCGCCGGACCATCAGCAGCGCGTAGTCGATCGCCAGCCCCAGGCCCAGCATGGTGGTGATGTTCTGGGCGAACATCGACACGTCCGTGACCCCGGCCAGCAGCCACAGCACGCCGTTGGTGCCGGTGATCGCGATGATGCCGACCATCAGCGGCAGCGAGGCGGCCACCACGCTGCCGAATACCAGCACCAGGATGATCAGGACCAGCGGAAGCGCGATCAGCTCCGAGGCGGCCAGGTCCTCGGCGATGGTGGTCTCGACGTCGGAAAGCACGGCGGTCATGCCGCCGACCCGGACGTCGAGGTCGCCGTGGCGGCCGGTGTACTCGGGCGCCAACTCGGCACCCATCCGGCTGGCCTCGTCCTCGGTACCGGCGACGTGCGCGGCGATCAGGGCGTAGCGGCCGTCCTCGGACTTGAGGTCCTCAGCGCCGGTCTGCCAGTAGGAGGTCACGCCGGTGACGCCCGGCTCGTAGGCCAGGCGCTCGGCGAGCCGGACGCCCTGAGCTGCGATCCTCTGGTCATCGACCCCGCGGTCGCTGGAGACCAGCAGCAGCAGGTTCGGGCGGCTTTCCGGGAAGTGCTCCTCCAGCAGGTCGTCGGCGCGGCTGGAGTCGGACGCGGGGTTCTCGGTGCCCTGACCGGCCAGCAGCCGGTCAGCGACACCGCCGCCGAGCACCACGGAACCGACGACGAAGGCGAGCGCGACCAGCAAGAGCATCCGCGGCTGCCGCGAGATCAGGCGGGCGAGTGCGTGGAACAAGTCGGACTCCGGTTTCTGCCGGAGCGTGGCGCCCCCGGCCAGTTCGAGCGCTAAAATACGAGTACTTGCTCGCAACTGGGCTCGAATATAGACCGGCAATCCAGACACCGTCCATACCCCCTTCGGCACAGTAAGTAACTTTCCGGTGAACCAGAAGCGGTCCGCAGGAAACCGCCTGCGGACCGGTTCAGGCATGCCTCGAGAGACAGAACATGTTGCGTGCGCAACGGAAAACGGTTCCGCGTTGCGCCGTTTCACCGTCGTTCGGGCCGCGCGATGACAGCCACGCAGAGTTACCACAGGAAGTACGCCGGAGACCGACGCGAACCTCGGACGCGCCTCGCGGATTCCCTCCCGACGCCGCGGAATCCGGGGGCAACGATTTGACAGGAGTCAGCATGAGCACTGCCAAAACCGGCGCGGCAGCCCCCGCCGGTACTGCCCCTGAAGGGCGGGACTCATCGGCTGGGGTGAAAATCACTTCTCTCGCCACCGGCTTCGTGATGGCGACACTCGACATCACGGTCGTCAACGTCGCGGGTGCGGCGATCCAGCAGCAACTCGAGACCACCCTCACCCAGCTCACCTGGGTAGTCGACGGATACGTTCTGACGCTCGCATCGCTGTTGCTCCTCGCTGGCGGGCTCGCCAACCGCGTCGGGGCGAAAGTCGTTTACCAGTGGGGCATGGCAGTGTTCTCCATCGCCTCGTTGGCTTGCGCGCTCGCCCCCACGTCCGAGGTGCTGATCGCGGCCCGCTTCGCACAGGGAGCGGGGGCCGCGCTGTTCATGCCCAGTTCCCTGTCCCTGCTGGTCCATTCCTTCCCGGACAAGCGGAAACGCACCAGAATGCTGGGCCTGTGGTCCGCGATCGTGGCGACCGCATCCGGCTTCGGGCCGACGATCGGCGGTCTCATGGTCAGTGCGTTCGGATGGCGAAGCATCTTCCTGCTCAACCTGCCGATCGGGGCCATCGGCATGATCATGACCGCCCGCTACATCAAACCAGTCGGTGGCGGTTCGACGAAACTGGCCGCGTCAGGCCATGCCTTATTCGTCGTCATGCTCACCGCGCTGAGCTTTGCGCTCATCGAGGGACCCCAACTCGGCTGGACATCCTCAGCAGTCCTCACGGCGGCCGTGGTGACTGTGCTCGTCGCCGGGCTCCTGGTGGTCCGGGAGCGCCGTGCCGAAGAGCACGTCATGCCGTGGAGGGTGTTCCAGAACCCCGGATTTTCTGGTGCCAACATCGTCGGCTTCCTGTTCAACTTCGCGCTTTTCGGCAGCATGTTCATGGTCGGGCTCTACCTTCAGCATGCGCGCGGGGCCAGCCCCCTCCAGGCCGGCCTGCTACTGCTGCCCATGACGATCTTCTTCCCCGTCTCCAACATCGTTTTCTCGCGGATTTCCGCGATTTTCAGCAATGGCCTGCTGCTGACGGCGTTCCTGCTGCTGGCGGGCGTTTCGTCGCTGACCATGATCACGGTTTCCCCGGCGACGCCCTACTGGGCGCTTGCCCTTGCTGTCGGGATGGCCAACGTCGGTGCGGGCATCATCTCCCCGGCGATGACGGCGGCCCTGGTGGACGCCGCGGGCCCAGAACACGCCAACGTCGCAGGTTCGGTGCTGAACGCCAATCGCCAGATCGGCTCGCTGGTCGGCATCGCAGCCGTCAGCGTTGTCCTAGCCGCAGCTCATGACTGGACCCGCGGCCCGCAAGCCTCTTTCGCTCTCGTCGCCAGTGCGTACACCCTGGCTGCGTTGAGCGCGTGGCGGCTCATCGTGAAGTCTGAACGCATCGAAGCGGCGAACTCAGGCCCCGCCGGGGCCTGAGCAGGGCCGGGTGGCTCGAGGGAGTCTCCCCTCGGGTTTAACGGCCTGAGGGCCTGTCGGCGAATGCCGTCCGCGCCTTTGGAAGCGGCGCAGCCGCTTGCATTCACCTTGCCAAGACGACCATCGGCGGGTTCTGAGAGGTTTTCTGGCGAGGACGGCCCCTCCGCCGCGTATTGGACATACATCAGGAGGGGCACCCGCAGTCCAGGGAACCTCTCTCAGGTTCCGCTAAGCGACCACCCACCCAGACCATTCGCCAACAGGCTCTGAGGGCTCACCGGGCGGCGGTGAGCGCTTCGGAAGGCACCGGCCGGTCCCGCCGCAGCGAGTCGAACAGCTCCCCCGCCTTCTCCTTGTCCCAGAACAGGACCGCGCCGACGCCGGGCATGTCCATCCCACCGCTGGTCGGCACCGTCGCCGTGACCAGCTCCTCCCCCGCGGTTCCCGCCTGGTAGCCGAGCTGCCCGAGGTCGTCCAGGTGGTCGTGGTCGGCGACCGTCACGGTCGCGACGAGCCGCCAGGTCATGGGCACCGAGCGCAGCGGGTTGAACAGCACCTCCCGACTGGTGGCCTTGCGCACCAACTCCGTGAGGAATTCCCGCTGGTGCTCCGCGCGTTCCAGGTCGCCCCGCGCGAAGGCCCGGGTGCGCACGAAACCGAGCGCCTGCGCGCCGGTCAGCTGCTGGCAGCCGGCCGCCAGGGTGAGGTCGATCTTCGGGTCGTGGATCGCCTGCGGCAGGCACATCCGCACGCCACCGACCGCGTCCACCACTCCGGCGAAGCCGCCCAGCCCGATCTCCAGGTAGTGGTCGATGCGCAGCCCGGTGGCTTCCTCCACGGTCCGGGACAGCAACGTCGGACCGCCGTAGGAGTAAGCCGCGTTGAGCTTGTTCGGGGGGTGGCCCTCGATCGGCACCAGCGAATCGCGCGGCAGGCTGACCAGCGTCGGTGCGCCGGGACCGGCCGGGATGTGCAGCAGCATCACCGTGTCCGTGCGCGATCCGCCCGCATCGGCGGTGCCGCCGGTGACCAATTCCTGTTCCTGCTGCTCGGAGAGTCCTTCGCGACTGTCCGAACCGACCAGCAGCCAGTTCGTACCCCGCGCCGACGTGACGCGTCCCACATAGTCGGTGAACGCGGGCACCCGGCCCAACGAAACGTCCAGGTACAGCGCCGAAGCAGCGACGAGCACGACCAAGCCCGCCAGGGCCAGCGACAGCAGTCGAGTGGTGCGCCGCAGGAAAGTCCTCACTGCCTGTGTTCACTCCATGCGTTCAAGTTCACTCGCACGCACCCCGACAACAGCGCGCCCTTGGTTCCGAGTGATCGTAACGTTATCGTACTGTGCCCCGACTTACCCATTCGAGTGACCGAGACCCCGACAACCGGAGTAGTGATGTCCCGGCGAGACCGCCAACGACCTCATAGCGGCTCGAAAGAAGTCCACGCCAGGCACCGACGCCGCGGCACCGCCGGAACGGTGGTCGTCCACACCGGACATTCCGAACATCGGAGACATCGCGGCGAAACGACCCTCGACCTGCTGCCGGACCGGCGCGTGCGCCGGGTGCACCACCCTGCGGACCCGGTCTTCGTCGACGGCAGCGGTCGCCGGCGCCGCGTTTTCCGCCGGTTCGTGCTGCTGACCAGCCTGGTGCTCGTCTGCCTGGGGCTGTTCCTCGCCGCGGCGATGCTCAACTCCCGCGAACCCGCCCCGCCGCTGCCGAGCACCGCAGGCACCAACCCCTGAGGCAGGAAGCGCTTTTGCCACGTCGCTCCCGAATCCCCCGAACCCCCCGATCGCACTGGCTGCTGCTGGGCCTTGTGCTGCTCGTGCTGTGCAGCCTGCTCGGCCTGGACGTCCTGCTCAACCGCGCGGGCACGGCGGCCACGCCGAGCGGGAGCAGGCAGTTCGTCCCCGAATCCGCCTTCGCCGGCGGTTCCGTGATCGATCCGCGCGAACCGGTGGTCCGGCACCCCCGCACCCGCCACCTGGCGCTGACCTTCGTGGACGGACCGGATCCGCAGTGGACACCGGAAGTGCTGGACGTGCTGGCCAGGCACCAGGTGCACGCCACGTTCTTCGTGACCGGCGCGCAGGCCGCCGAGAACCCGGCGCTGATCCGCCGGATCCTCGACGCCGGGCACGAGATCGGCAACCGCACCCTCACCCGCACCGACCTGCGGCAGGCCGGTGACCTGCGGGTGCAGCTGGAGCTGCAGGCCACCGACCTGGTCCTGGCCGGAGCCGCCGGGATCACCACGAACCTCGTCCAACCGCCGTACACGACCACCGGATCGCTGGACTACGAGGCGTGGAAGGCGTTCCTGCGCATCGGGAACCACGGGCGCCAGGTGGTGCTGGCCGACCTGGACTCACAGGACTGGCGGCAACCCGACGCGGCGGCCGTGCTGGCGAACTCGACGCCCCGCGACGACCGCGGCGCGGTGCTCCTGATGCGCGACACCGCGGGCCCGGGCACCGTCGAGGCGCTGGACCGCCTGCTGCCCGACCTGCAGCGCACCGGGTGGCAGGTCGACTCCGTCGGTGGCACCTTCCAGCTGTCCGGCACGGTGAACCAGGCCCAGATCGTCGACCGGATCGCGGGCACGATGCTGGTCGCCGCCATCCAGGTCTCCCGCTGGCTGGCAGACTCGCTGCGCGCGCTGCTCTGGATGGCGACCGGCCTGGCCGCGCTGCGCGCAGTCGTCATGCTGCTGATCGTGCCGATCCACGTGCGGCGATCCCGCCGGTGGGAACCGCCGTGGCAGATCAGCCAGCGCGTCGGCGTGATCGTCCCGGCCTACAACGAAGAAGCCGGCATCGCTAACACGGTTCGGTCGATCCTCGCAAGCGATCACCCGGTGGAGGTGATCGTGATCGACGACGGCTCCACGGACCGGACCGTCGAGGTGGTCCAGCAGTTGCAGGAGCGGTTCCCACGCATCCGGTTGATCCGGCAAGAGAACGCGGGCAAGTCCGCGGCGCTCAACACCGGGCTGGCGGCGGCGAACTCCGAACTGGTGGTCATGGTGGACGGGGACACCGTCCTCGAACCCGACGCGGTGGGGCGGATGGTCGCGCACTTCACCAACCCCGACATCGGCGCGGTGTCCGGCAACGTCAAGGTCGGCAACCGCCGCAGCCTGCTCGGCCGCTGGCAGCACATCGAGTACGTGATCGGGTTCAACCTGGACCGCCGCGTCTACGACGTACTGCACTGCACGCCTACGGTGCCCGGCGCGCTCGGCGCCTTCCGCCGCTCGGCGATCCTGGATATCGGCGGCGTCAGCGACGACACCCTGGCCGAGGACACCGACCTGACCATGGCCCTGGAGCGTGACGGGTGGCGCGTGGTCTACGAGGAGCACGCGATCTCCTGGACCGAGGCGCCGGCCACCTACGGCCAGCTGTGGAAGCAGCGCTACCGGTGGTGTTACGGGACGTTGCAGGCCATCTGGAAGCACCGGCGGGCCGTCATCGAGCGCGGCCCGGCCGGGCGGCTCGGGCGGCGCGGCCTGCCCTACCTGCTCGTGTTCCAGGTGTTGCTGCAGGTGATCGCCCCGGTGGTCGACGTGACCGCGTGCTTCGCGCTGTTCACCGAGGACGCCGGCAACGTCGCCCTGACCTGGCTGGGGTTCCTGGCGCTGCAGGCGGTGCCGGGTGTGATCGCGTTCCGGCTGGACGGCGAGTCGCTGCGCCCGCTGCTGGTGCTCCCGCTGCAGCAGATCGTGTACCGGCAGCTGATGTACCTGATCGTGGTGCAGTCGGTGATCACCGCACTGGCCGGGGCACGGCTGCCGTGGCAGAAGCTGGAGCGCCGCGGCCGGATCGTCCCGCTCGCGCGGCGGTGACCCGCGCGGACACCACCGCCGTGCGTCCCTGGGGCGGAACCGACGCGAGGGAGCCCGACATGGTTCCGCGCTGATGTGGACGCCTGTCAGAGGTCGAGAACCAGTTTCGCCGAGCGTGATCTGCTCACGCAGATCAGCATCGTTTCGTTGCTCGCCCTGTCACTTCCGGACAGCAGGGAGTCGCGGTGATCCGGGATTCCTTCCAGCACCCGGGTTTCGCAGGTGCCGCAATAGCCCTCGGCACACAAGGACAGCACAGTGGGGGCGACATCGGAGACCACGTCGAGCACGGACCGGTCGGGGGGGGGGGACGGTCAGCGTAATCCCGCGACCGGCGATCAGCACCGCTCGCAGCTCTGATCCGATGTGGACCATCGCGCGTTCCCAGCAGTACCAACGACCGCGGGCGGTGTCAACGTCCACTTCGATCCAATCGTTGATGAACAGGTGCATCATGCGCGGCATGTACTCGGGACGGGGGGTGCCGTCATCGGTGGCGATGCCAGGGTAGCCCGGCCAGGCCGCCGACAGCCCCCACCCCGACCAATCCGCGCCACCGGCCACCTCCAGCTCGTGCAGCACCGCGGAGCTGGTTCCGCCGGCTGCCGGGACCGTCAGGTCCGCCCATGCGGGCATGGCACCGGACGCGGATCCGGCGTCGTTGACCAGTGATAGGTGCTGACGAGCCGGCGGATCTCCGACTCCGCCTCGAGCTTTTCGAGGCGTCTGGCAAGCAGCGCAAGTTCGTGCGCAGAAGGGGCAGGGGTGGTGGTCATCGTGCGGCCAAGTCCCGCATCGACGCGTCCGGCTCGGCGGTGAGCGCTTCGAACAAGATTCCTTCCTGGGAACCGGGTTTCGTACCCGGTGCCGGCTCCCCGTTCGCAACGGCGGTCAGCGTGTCGAGCAGGCACTTCCGAACCTGCACGATCGCGATGTCGCCGGACGTCAGGTGCGGGGAAACGGCAGGTCAACAGGCCGGCCAATTCTCGCCGAGAGATTTTCTTGGACGTCATCCACCGCACTGCCCAGGCTGCCTGCCTCTACTGTCCACAATGGACAATTCGGGGCAGCAGCATGCACCGCGGCTTCGCCTGCGGGCGATACGGATGATTGCTGATCGCGGTCGCCGAGCCACCGAGGATCTCGCGCGTGACATCGGCCGGGGTGACCACGGACTCGTCGGCGATGAACGCCACGTCCAGCTGCGACACCAGCCAGCGCCGGCCCAGTACGTCGTCGGCCGGGCACAGCTCCTCCGCGAACAGCAAGCCAAGGTCGGCCATCTGTTTCATCGCCGCGGCCGATTCGGTTGGGGTCCAGCCGCGGTTGCCGTCGATGTAGAGCTCCACCTCGGCGCCCAGTGCCTCCCGCAGGGCCCGGACGACGGCGACATCGAGCTCGACCGGATGGCGGCCGACCTTCACCTTGAACGTGGTGATGCCGTACTCGTCGCGGATCGCTCCGCCTCGGCGACCATCGCCGCGGGCTCGTCGAAGCCGAGCATGTGCGATACGCGCATGCGGTCGGTGTAACCGCCCAGCAATTCGGTCACTCGCATGTCCAGCGTGCGGCCCAGCGCGTCCCAGACCGCCATGTCCAGCGCGGCCTTCGCGGCCGGATTGCCGACGGTCCGGCCCAGCCCAGCTGTCGCAGCTCCATCGCCACACCTCCGTCTGGTCACTCACCGTACGTCGGGATATTGAGTCAGCACAAAGACACGTTTCGCGCCGATTAGTACGGACAGTCAATGAATCACCAGGCCCGGGCTGCGATCATGAGCCCGGCGGCGTCACGAACACGAATCGTTGGTGGATCGGGTCGCGACGCGGGGTCGTCGGCTACGTCGCGCCGGATTCTGTCATGGCGCGACAGCCAAGAATGTGCTCGCCGGCAGTGGACGGGTCCAGGGCAGGCCGAATCTCTGCCATTCGTGCTCGGCGCACGGTGTACTGGGCGGCGTACCGCGTCTCTCCACCGTCCGTGCCGTCTCGTCGGGCCTGGCCAACTCACCACTGCGTTGCCGACGCGCGCGGAGGCCGGCTGCACCAGCTCTCCACCCGGCTGATCGACGGGTTCGGCACGATCGTGATCAGGGACCCAATCTACCCGGAAGACCCCGTGCCCTTCGATGCCGACGCGATCAACAGGACGCTACGAAACCTGGCCGCTGACGGCTGACCCGCGTTATTCGATGACGCGGGTCAGCCAGTCGGGTCCATTGGGGCCGTCGCCGAGCTGCTCATACGGTTCGTCTTGCGCGTAGGGCAGGCAGCGGTCGGCCAGCTCCGGCGGAGTCTCGTTTCGTGCGGCCAGCCACCGGATCCATTCCGGCAGCAGGGCAATCAGCCGCTCGGCGAATTTGTGTTCGTAGCAGTTGCGGATGTGCTGCGCGCACCACGCGACCCGGTGCGGGGAGCACACTGCGAATACCGCTTGGATGTTGTTGATACACCAGGAGTCGGCCAGTTCCGGGACCAGCTCCGCCACGTCCGCCGGCAGCTCCTGACCGGCCGCGTTGCGGCGAGCGCTCAGCCACGCGGTGAACTCGGTTGTCGCTGTGGCCACATCCAGACCGGGGCTGGCCAGGGTTTCTCGCTGTCGCACGGCCATCTTGACAATCTCGGCCAGGCGCTTGCTGCGGTAGTATTCGGCGAGCTGCTCCGTGCTTTCCCCACCTACGTAGAGGAAGCCCATTTCGAAGGGCAGCAGTTCCGCCAGTAGTGAGGGGGCGTCGACCGGAGCGAATTCCGTACCCGCCGCTGCGCTCTCGCCAACGCCGTCTTGCCATGCGGCCAACGCCGCTTCCGGCGTAGGATAGAAGCCGCTGTGGACGGTAAAGGCCTGGAGCCCGCAGGCGTCGATGTCCCAGAGGTACCAGCGCACCGGCAGGTCCGCCGCGGTGATCGGGGCCGCGACGCCGAACCGGCCGCCGTACGCGTCACGGGTCCACAACACCTCGCCGGCGACTTCCGGATCGGTCGGCTGCGACACCGGCTTGCCCATCGCGGCCTGCAATTGGGTCATCGCGTCGAAAGTGGCGTCGCTGCCCGAATATGGCATCACGCCGGCCACAGCGGTGAATACGCGCCACGCGTCAGCATTCCCAGTGGTCTCTTCGACCGCGATCGCGGCTGCCTCCACCAAGGCCGGGGCCAGACGACTCGGCTGGACCCGCTGATCCGGGTGTCCCTGCCGCGCCTCGTACAGCAGAGGACCCAGCCGTCGGCACAGTTCGTCTTCCACGACGGTGTCCGGCCGATCCGCCACCAGCGTCACAAGCTCCGCGACGAGCCCCGTCGCCATCTCGTGGGCCCGCGACTCGCACCCTTCGTCGAGATGTCTCCGGAAGGCCACCAGGCCCTCAACAGCCCCCGCGTATCCACCGAAATCCCCACCAGACGAAATACGTTTATTCTGCCCGGCCCGCCCCTGGGCACGACCAGGCTTCCCGGGCTTCTTTTTCCGTTTCCGCGACACTGGCACCTACCCAGCATAGACGGCGCTGCTCCCGGATCTGAGCTAGCCACTACAGTCCTACCGCATTCGGCATACGGCGAACGCGGGTGAGGAAACATGGCGGAGACAGCGCGGGAACAACTGGCGCGACTACTCGACGACTCCGAGCCGACCGGGTCGTTCAGTGCTCAGCTGCTGGCGCCGGCGAATTCGCTGCAGCTCGAGGTGTCCGGTGTCGGACCGGTGAGCCTTCCGGTCCGCGCACCCCAGGCGAAGAAGCTGATCGCCGCGGCGCGACCGGCGAAGTTCGGGCGCGGGGAAGAGACCCTGACCGACACCGACGTCCGCGACACGTGGGAACTCACACCGGATCAGCTCACTCTGGGCGGATCCGGCTGGACGGAGCTGCTGGACAGCGCGCTGGAACACTTCCGCGACGAGCTCGGGCTCCCACGGACGGCTCGGCTGAGGGCCGAACCTCACTCGATGCTGGTATACGGCAAGGGGCAGTTCTTTCTCCCGCACCAGGATTCGGAGAAGGACGACTCGATGGTGGGCACGTTGGTGATGTCACTGCCCTCCACCCACACCGGCGGGGAGCTGATCATCGAGCACGCCGGGGAAAGCATCGCCTACCGGGCGTCGAAGACGGACCTGACCTTCGTCGCGTTCTACTCCGACTGCCGGCACGAGGTCACACCGGTCAGGTCCGGGTACCGGGTATCGCTCACGTTCAACCTGCTCGCCGACGCCGAGACACCAGCGCTGGAGGGTGGCCTGGTCCCCGAACTGGCGCACTGCCTGACCAAGCACTTCACCACGCGCGCCACCTCGCGATACGGAAACCGCGATCTCGGTCTGCCGAACCGGCTGGTCTTTCTGCTCGACCACGAATACACCCAGCGGGGCCTGGACTGGCGCCGGCTCAAGGGCGTCGACGCGGAGCGGGCCACGCAACTGCGCGCCGCGGCGGAGCAGGCCGGGGGCGAGACGGTGCTGGCGCTGGCCGAGGTGAAGGAGACCTGGGACGCCGAGCCGGTAGGCGGCTCCCGCTGGCACTATTACGACGATTACGACGACGAGGCGGACCCCGGCGACTACGAGCTCAACAGCCTGATCGACGACGAGATCGTCCTCGGCTGGTGGACCGGCCCGGACGGCACCGGCGGCGGATCCATCTCGCTGCGCGTCCCCGACCACGAGCTGTGTGCCAGCACCCCGAACGCGAACCTGACGCCCTTCCAGGCCGAATACGAGGGCTACATGGGCAATTACGGCAACACGGTGGATCGGTGGTACCGGCGGGCCGCGATTGTCGTGTGGCCGAAGGAAAGGGCGTTCGCGGCGCGCGCCGAGGCCGGATCGCCGTGGGCACTTCACGAGCTCCGCGACCGCATCCGAGCTGGAGACCTGGAGCAGGCACGTGCCGCGGCGGAGTCACTCGCTCCGTTCTGGAAGACCGTCGGAGGGCAGCCAGGACTACTCGGCGCCGCGCTGGACGTAGCGGCGGGCCTGGGTGCCGCCGAGACGGCGGCGATGCTGTTGGAGCCGTTCCGCATCGAGATCGTTAAGCAGGAACACGCGGACAGGTTGGCCACGGCGGCCGGACGATACGGCGAAGACTGGACGCGCAGCGTCATCGACGAATGGTTCAGGCTAGGGAACCGCTTTCCGGCAGAACTCTCCAACTGGGTCGACGACGCACTGCCGGGGCTGCGCGAAGCGCTGCGCACCGCAGGGGCGCCCGAGGTGGCGCGGCTGCTGTCCGCCGTAACGTGGCGCCGGATGAACGACCAGTTCCAGCTCTGGATGAATACCGGGCAGAGCAAGACCCGCCAGGAACAGCTGGAGAGGCTTGGCTCACCACTGGTGCGGCTATTGGAAGCCGCCGACCATGACCTACGCGAGGAGGTCTCGGGAGCACTGCGCGAGTTCGGAGACAACATCCTGGAGTGCCTGATGCCGGCGCTGCGCCTGGCGGGCCCCGAACAAGCGGCATGGCTCAACCCGATCGCGCGGGACTGCGCGCAGCGGCTCGCCGCGATCATCGCGCGGCCGCAGCGCGAGGAAGACGACTGGTCGATCGAATGGACCGGCTGCCGATGCGACCTCTGTGACACGCTGGCGGAGTTCCTGAGCTCCCGAACCCGGCGAACCTTCGAATGGCCGCTGGCAAAAGACCGACGCCAGCACGTGCACACCCAGATCGGCATGAAAGAACTGCCGGTACAGCACGCCACCCGCAGGCAAGGACGTCCATACACCCTGGTGCTGACGAAAACCTCCGAGCTGTTCACCCGAGCCACGAACACCCGGGAGAAGGCCAAGACAGACCTGGCATGGCTAACGTCGACCTGGGACAACGCATAGCGGCGGCAGACACCGGCCCCGTCGAGCATGCGCGGACGATGCGAGATCCACAACCGAATCCAGCGCGGTGCCCAGCAGCCGCCGCAGGTGGGGCAGGAACTGTTCGGCGAGGCGCCCCGACAACGTGCGCTGCCACGTCGACCGCGACCAGTTCACCGCAGACCTGCGGACGGTCAGCACCGTCAGCACCCCCGGCGCCCGAGTCCACATTCGCCTCGTTCGCGGTCGAAAACGGCAAGCCCGGAGCCCAATACGACTGATCGCCACAAACCTCGAGCACGAAGAAGCCCTTCGGGACGAACGGCGTCCCGAAGGGCTTCCGCGCGGTCGAACGCGTCCTCGGGTGGCTGTGTCAGTGCTGATTTCCAGCGTCGATCGCTATCCCGATCGGGGAGTGTTTCGCCAACTCCCCGCCTCAATAGTGGCTGTGATCACATCGATGAGTTCGTTGACATGTTCTGTGCGGATACGTTGGTTGAGCAGGCAGATGCGCAGCCAGTAGCCTTCGGCCTCGATGCTTGAAAGGAAGACCTGCCCAGTGGCGTTGAGTGCCGCCAGGAAAGACTGGTTGCGCTGTTTGTTGGCATTGCGCAACCGGAAGGTGACGACGGAGAGCGTCGGCGGAGGCCCGGTCTCCAGTCTTGGATCGGTCAACAGTCGCGCGTGGGCGTAGACGGCGAGTTCCAGCATGCGGTCGGGGGTGTCGCGGAAGGCATCGGTGCCATATATGGAAACTGGTTGTGTCGTCATGTGTCCGCCGGATGTGTGCCCCGGGCAGCCTTGCCCTGCGTCGTACGGGGAATGTCGGCGCCGATGTGCCAGCGCCGGGGAACCTTGTAGGCGCTGAGCCGCTCACGGCACCACTCGGTCAACTCCTCGCTGGTGACGAATTCGGTGCGAGACGAACAATCGTTCCGCTCACCGGAGTGAAGTTCCGGGAGTCACAAACGCATCTGGAGATGCTTGCCTGATCGTCCCGGGCGGCGTGCCCGAACAGGCACGCGTTCACCATCCTGGAGGATGCTGGATGCGATCGGCTACGTGACCCGCTACGGGATCGAGTGGCGGGCGAAGGACGCCGTGAGTGTTTTTGGGTGCTATGGCACCCAAAAACACTCACGGGTGTTCTTCCGCCATGCGAAGGTGGCCATCGGCAGACGTGCCCACCAGCATCGGTTGCGGCGTCGGCCAGGTGTGACCGGGACACGACCAGAGGATCGTGGCGGAGAGCTACCGGCCAGACCACACCCGCGCTGACGCGCACCCGGGCAACACCAGCACCAAGGACGGCGGGCACACGTGCTGGCCCTGGCCGCCGCGATCTGGCACAACTTCCGCCCGGCCAGCCAGTCACTCGCTCGCTCACCGCCTACGATCACTGATCGTATTCAGACTTATTCGTCTAGCCGAAGCGGCACTCACCAGGCACCTCCACTGTCAACCGTGCGCATCGACGAAGCAGCGGCCCTTCCCTCACCGGCGGTTGTGTTGTCCGCTCGGCTCAACCAGTACTACGGCCGCGTCCGACTCCCTCCCGGCTGGCAGCTCATTTCCCGAGGTCATCGGTTATCGAGCGCCACGCTCCGGCAACACCATCCGCAGGTCACCGGGCAGGGGAGGATCTCGCCGAGCCTGCTCAGACGGTTGTCATCGACGCGGTGACCACGGCGGTACAGGTAGCACGCGCGTTGGCAGACAGCTTTAACCGGCGTGGTCTTCAACTGCTCCGTCCTGGTTGCCAACGAGCTCGCCGAAGCACCGGGGACCGAGGTTCACCTCAGCGCGGGCGATCCCGGCTAACTTCGAAGAGCCACAGTTTCGGACATGAATTCGCTCTCAGTGCCCGGTGGTACGGTTTTCAGTCCAGTGTTTGCAGCCAGTCGTGGACGACCTGGGCCGTCGACGCGGCGAACTCCTCCATCAGCGAGTAGTGATTCCCTGGCACCTCGACGATCGTGGACACGCCGTCCAGATTGGTCCTCCAGTTCTTCCCCGCCAGGTCCGGGCTCATCGGTTCGGACGCGCGAATCAGCAGGGTGGGCACCGGCATCGGTTCCGGATCCCAGCGACCGAATAGACGGCAGGTCCATTCGTAGGCGGACAGCCTGGTGCTGTCGATCGATACCACGCCCGCCGCGCGCTCGAACATCGCCGTCATGAATTGCGGGCCGGTCTCAAGCACTGAGACGTCGTGCATGGCGTAGGTGTCAAAGAGGATCACTGCGCGCGGTGGCTTCCCCAAGTCCGCCAGGCGTTTCGCCGTGGTGTGCGCGAGGATTCCGCCCGAGGACATGCCCGCGAGCACAAACGGTGCCTCGCCGACATGCTCGGCGACCGTCTCCGCCTGCAGCGAGACCAGCACTGAAGCGTCCGCCGGGAGCTTCTCGCCCCCGACGAAGCCCGGTGAAGCTAGCGCCGACACGGTGAGTCCGCCGGGCAGGGCAGCGGCAAGCGGGTAGTACAAGTTCGCACCGGTCATCGGCACGATCGGGGTGAAGCAGACCAGGTGCGTCCCGCTGTCCCCGACGACGAGGCGGACCGGTTTGGGCTTGCGCTCCAGCTCGGCGGAGTCGGAGAACGTGGGCCGCAGCCTGGCGACGCTCATCAGCAGATCACTGGCGAGCTGGAACTGCCCGGCGTCGTGCGCCTCCCGGTAGAGGTGGCTGACGACGTCCGGGGCGCCCTCCTCGACCAGGACGTCCGGGGCGCCGTCCTCGACCAGAGCCGTAACCTCAGCCGCAGGTGCGGCCCCGGCGGATTCGGCGAGTTCAGCGGCGAGGTGGGCGGCTAGCTCCCCGATCGTCGGATGGTCGAACGCCAGGGTCGGCAGCAGATTGAGGCCGGTCGCCAGATTGAGCCGGTTGCGCAGCTGCACCGAGGTCAGCGAATCGAAACCGAGTTCCTGCAGGGCGTTGCCGGGTTCGATGCCCTCGACGCCCTTGTGTCCGAGCACAGCGGCGATCTCCATGCGCACCAGGTCGACTATGGCTTGGTCACGCTCGGCCCCGACCAGTCCGGCCAAGCGGTCCGCGACGATTTCAGCGGACGCTGGACTCGCGCGGCGGGTGGCGCCACGGACGGGTTTGCGCACGACGTCACGGAGCAGGTGCGGCATCTCACCGAGCCCACGCAGGACGGCCAGGTCGAGGCTGGCGGGCACCACGGCCGGGTGGTCCGAGCGGAGCGCCGTGTCGAACAAGGCCAGACCTTGCGCGTTGGGTAGTGGTGGCATGCCCGAGCGCGTCATCCGCTGGAGGTCGGCCTCACCCAGCCCGGCCGTCATCCCACCGGACTGCTCCCACGCGCCCCAGGCCAGCGAGAGACCGGGCAGGCCAAGCCCCTGCCGGTACTCGGCCAACGCGTCGAGGAAAGTGTTCGCGGCGGCATAGTTGGCCTGACCCGCACCCCCCAACACCCCCGCCGCCGAGGAAAACAGGACGAACGCGGCAAGATCGTGATCCTTGGTCAGTTCATGAAGATTCCAGGCCGCATCGACCTTCGGGCGCAGCACAGCGTCCAACCGCTCCGGCGTCAAGGCACTGACGATGCCATCGTCAAGCACCCCGGCGGTGTGGATAACCGCGGTCAACCGCTCAGACGCGAGCACCGCGGCCAACGCGTCACGGTCAGCGGCATCGCAAGCCACCACCCGGACCTCGGCACCGTGCCCATTCAGCTCCGCGACCAGCTCCGCCGCACCCTCGGCGTCCGGACCTCGGCGGCTGAGCAACAACAGGCTACGCACCCCATGCTCGACAACCAGATGCCGCGCCAGCAACCGCCCCAACCCACCGGTACCACCAGTGATCAACACGGTGCCACACCGATCCCACGGCACCGGCACGGTACCAGGCAACGCCAGACCGGACGGTGGCTCCAGCGCGCCGCTCGATGGCACCCGGACGAGCCGCCCGCCCCGGATCTCACCCGCGCGAACGATTACCTGCGGCTCACCGGAGGCCACCGCCCCCGGCAGGGCTTCGAGAGAAGCGTCTTCCGAGTCGAGGTCTACCAGTCCGAAACGGCCAGGGTTCTCCGACTGGGCGGAGCGCACCAGGCCCCAGACCGAGGCTGCGGCGAGGTCGACGGCGCTTTCCGCGGCACTGCCCTCGGCAATCGCTCCGCGAGTCACGAAAAAAGCGCGGGACCTGGCGAACCGAGGCGCGGCGAGCCAGGTTTGCACGAGGTCCAGCACGCGGCCGGTCACCTCTCGCACGGCGTCGGAAACCTCTCCCGGGCCCGAGGCGATCGGGATCAGCAGGGTTTCGGGCACGATGTCGAGCTCGGAGAGCGCAGTGAAGACCGGTGTACCGGGGACTGCCAGTTCACCCAGCACGGCAAGGGAACCCGGTGTCCCCGCCGGCACGGGCAGCCACTGGAGCCGGAACAGGGCGTCCTGGTTGGCCACGGACAGCGCGCCGGTGTCGACCGGGCGCAGGGTCAGCGCTCGCACCGAAACGACCGGCTGCCCGGTCTGGTCCGCGACTTCGAGGGACACGGTGGCCGGCCCCGACAGACTCAGCCGTACCCGCAGCGAGGTAGCGCCGGTGGCGTGCAGCGAAACCCCGTTCCAGGAGAACGGCAACTGGCCTCCCTCGGGTGATGTCGCACCCGAGGGAGAAAGCACGTCGGGGCGCGGCCCGCCGACACCCGCGAAAACGGCGGAGTGCACGGCCGCGTCCAGCAGCGCCGGGTGCAGGCCGAACCCGCCCGTGTCGACCACACCCGGATCGACTTCGGCGAAGATCTCTTCGCCGCGCCGCCACACCGACTTCAGTCCCTGGAAAAGCGGACCGTAGTCGAAACCGGCATCAGCAAGCTGCTGGTAGAACCCGTCGAGCCCGATCGGCTCCGCGTTCACGGGCGGCCACGGAACCGCTTCCCCCGCAGGCTGGGCCTCGACGGAAACGACACCCCTGGCGTGGCGGGTCCACTGGACGTCCTCACCACGGGAGTAGACGCTCACCGTGCGGGCGCCCGCCTCGTCCGAGCCGCCGAGCACCACCTGGATCTGGACGCTGCCGTCGTGCGGCAGGACCAGCGGTACTTCCAGGACCAGCTCGTCGACGTGCCCGCAGCCGACCTCGTCACCAGCGTGAACCGCGAGTTCCAGGAACGCGGTGCCGGGAAACAGGACCACCCCGCCGACCGTGTGCTCGGCCAGCCACGGGTGCGAAGCCAGCGAAAGGCGGCTGGTGAACAGGAATCCGCCGGACTCCGGCAGTTCGACCGCAGCCCCCAGCAGCGGGTGGTCCGTCGCGCCCAGCCCCAGCGAAGCGGCGTTACCCGAGCCGGTGACTGCTGTCGGCCAGTAGCGCTCGCGCTGGAACGCGTAGGTCGGCAGTTCCACTCGGCGGCCGGCGGCGATCACCTTGGCCCAGTCCGGTTCGACGCCGAGGACGAACAGCTCCGCCAGCGCGCTGACGGCCGACTTCTCCTCGTCACGGTCCTTGCGCACCAGCGGAATCGCTGCGGTGCCCACCAGGTTCTCCTGGACCAGTGCGGACAGCGCGCCGTCCGGGCCGAGCTCCACGAACGCCGTGACACCCGCGGCCTCCAGCGCCCTCACCCCGTCGGCGAACCGCACCGTCTCGCGGACCTGCCGAACCCAGTACTCCGGGTCACGCCACTCGTCCGAGACGATCCCACCGGTCACCGTCGACACCGCCGCGATCGACGGCGCGCCGAACGACAGCCCCGTCACAACCTCGCGGAATTCGTCCAGCATTGGCTCCATCAACGCCGAATGGAACGCATGGCTCACCTTCAAGCGTCGGCTCCGGAAACCATCCACCTGTGACACGGCCGCCTCGGTCCCGGCGATCACCACCGACCGCGGGCCATTCACGGCCGCCAGCGAAACACCTTCCGGCAACGGCGAAAGCTCGTCTTCCGTGGCCTCAACGGCGACCATCACGCCACCGGCGGGCAATGCCTGCATCAGGCGACCACGCGCGCGCACCAGCAAGCCAGCATCCTCGAGAGACAAGACACCCGACACGTGTGCGGCGGCGATCTCGCCGATCGAATGCCCGGCCACGAAATCCGGAACAATCCCCCATGACTCCACGAGCCGGAACAGCGACACTTCCAGAGCGAACAACGCGGGTTGCGTGAACCCGGTCAGCGCCAACGACTCCTCATCATCGGCGACCGGGGAGCCCAACGCGGCCGACACCGCGTCGAAGGCTTCCGCGAACACCGGGAACCGGGCGTAGAGCTCCTTGCCCATCCCGGCCCGCTGACTCCCCTGACCGGCGAACAGGAACGCCGTCCGGCTTCGTCCATGAGCCGTGCCCTCGACCAGGTTTGCGGAGCAACCGCCCTGGCCCAGTTCAGTCACGGAGTTCAGCAGTTCTTCGTAGTTCTCGCCGACGAGCACCGCACGGTGCTCAAGCGCCGACCGGTGCGCGGCCAGGGAAATCGCGACATCCGCAGCCGTGACATCGGTCGTTTCCCTGAGGTAGGCCGCGAGCCGTGCGGCCTGCGCGCGGACGGCCCCGGGCGTTTTCCCGGACACCACCCATGGCAGCACCACGGGCCGGGGAACCGGTGCCGCTGTGACAGGGGCCGCCGGAGCCTGTTCCAAGATGGCGTGCGCGTTGGTCCCGCTGATCCCGAACGAGGACACCCCACCGCGACGCGCGCGGCCGACCTCCGGCCAGTCCACGGCCTCGGTCAGCAAGCGGACGTCTCCGCTGTCCCAGTCCACATGGGTCGACGGGGTGTCCACGTGCAACGTCTGTGGCAGGACACCGTTTCGCAGCGCCATCACCATCTTGATCACCCCGGCCACACCGGCCGCGGCCTGGGTGTGCCCGATGTTCGACTTCACCGAACCGAGCCACAGCGGCTGCCCCTCCACGCGGTCCCTGCCGTACGTCGCCAGCAGTGCCTGTGCCTCGATCGGGTCGCCGAGCGTGGTGCCGGTGCCGTGCGCTTCGACCGCATCGACGTCCTGAGTGGACAGATCCGCGGTCGCCAGTGCCTGCCGGATGACCCGTTGCTGCGACGGGCCGTTCGGGGCGGTCAGGCCGTTGGACGCGCCGTCTTGGTTGACCGCTGTGCCGCGCACGACGGCGAGCACCTCGTGGCCGAGCCTGCGGGCCTTCGCCAGCCGCTCCACCACGAGCATACCGACACCCTCGGACCAGCCGACGCCGTCGGCGGCGTCCGCGAACGCCTTGCTCCGGCCGTCCGGCGCGAGCCCGCGCTGCCTGCTGAACTCGACGAAGAGCGCGGGCGTCGCCATTACTGTCACCCCGCCGACCAACGCCAGGTCGCACTCCCCGGAACTCAGTGCCTGAACCGCCAGATGGAGTGCCACCAGGGAAGACGAGCACGCCGTGTCGACGGTCACCGCGGGTCCTTCGAGACCGAAGGTGTAGGCCAACCGGCCCGACATGACGCTCGCCGTGTTGCCGGTGCCGATGTGGCCTTGGAGTTCGGTGGCGGCGGGCATACGGGTCAGCGCCTCGGCGTAGCCGGTGTGGGTGGCGCCGACGAACACACCAGCGGTGCTGCCCTTGATCGAGGCGACGTCGATCCCAGCGCGTTCGAAGGCCTGCCAAGAGGTCTCCAGCAGCAACCGCTGCTGCGGGTCCATCGCCATCGCCTCGCGCGGCGAAATCCCGAAGAAACCGGCGTCGAATTCGGCCGCGTCATAAAGGAAACCGCCATGACGCGCGTACGTCGTGCCGACATGGCCGGGGTCCGGGTCGTACAGGCCGTCGAGGTCCCAGCCGCGGTCGAGGGGGAACTCTCCATGGGCCTCCGCACCCGCCACGAGCAGGCGCCAGAGGTCCTCAGGTGACTCGACCCCGCCGGGGAAACGGCACGCCATGCCGACGATCACGATTGGGTCGTCGGACGGAGACGCGATGGTCCGTGTCGGCACGCGGCCCTGGTCGCCGTCGCCCAACAGTTCCGCGAGCAAGCGGTCGGCGAGCGTGGCCGGGGTCGGGTAGTCGAAGACCAGCGTCGGGGGAAGCCGCAGGCCGGTCTCGGCGTTCAACCGGTTGCGCAGCTCCACCGCGGTCAGCGAGTCGAAGCCCAGTTCGGTGAACACCTGCTCCGCGCCGACCACGCCGCCGTCGGCGTGTCCCAGCACGACAGCGACCTGACCGCATACCACGTCGAGCACCGCCGCGCGGCGCGACGCGGCGTCGAGCACGGCCAGTCGATCACGCAGCGTCTCCGAACCCGGTCGGCCGGCTGTCGCGGCCGACCGCCGGACCGCGGCCCGGACCAGCCCCGTGAAAACCGGCGGAATTTCCGGCCGGCTCCGGAGCGCACGGAAATCCAGTGGGGTCGCGACCACGACGGCATCGGCGAGGCCGGTGGCCCTGTCGAACAGCGCCAGGCCCTGCTCGGTGGACATCGGCGGCATCCCGGAACGCGCCATCCGGCGAAGATCCGCCGCACCAAGATGCCCGGTCATCCCGCTGCGCTGATCCCACAAACCCCACGCGAGCGCCTGACCCGGCAACCCCAGACTCTGACGATACTCCGCCAGCGCATCCAAAAACGTGTTCGCCGCCGCGTAATTACCCTGCCCAGCACCACCGAACACCCCAGCAACCGAAGAAAACATCACAAACGCGGCGAGATCACAATCGCGGGTCAGCTCATGCAGATTCCACGCCGCATCCACTTTTGGCCGTAACACGACATCCAGCCGTTGCGGAGTCAACGACTCGATCACACCATCATCAAGCACCCCAGCGGCATGAATCACCGCCGTCAACGGATGCTCCACCGGAACCGACCCGAGCACACCAGCCAACGCGTCAAGATCGGCGACATCACACGCGACAACACGAACCTCCGCGCCATACGTGGCCAACTCCGCGACCAACTCGGCCCCGCCACCGCGGCGACTGAGCAACAACAAACGCCGCACTCCACGCTCAACCACCAGATGACGAGCCAGCAGAGCACCCACACCACCCGTGCCACCGGTAATCAACACCGTGCCACGCCCGCCGGCATCCACCCCCCACGGAACACCCACCGCAGGCACCAGCCCGCCACCCGCCGACACCCGCGCCAACCGAGCCGCGAACACCTCACCACCACGAACCACGGCCTGCGGCTCACCGGAGCCCACGGCCACCGCGACCGCCCCGGCAGAAACGGCGCCCCCATCGACATCGACAATCCCGAACCTGCCCGGATGCTCCACCTGCGCCGAACGCACCAACCCCCACACCGCGGAAGCAGCAAGATCCGACACACCACCCACAGCACCAGTGGTCACAAACACCGCTCGCACCCCGGCGAACCGGGAGTCGGACAGCCAGATGTGGATCAGGTCCAGGACCCTGGCGGTCAGCTCACGGACCGCCTCCGGCACGGTCGAGCCCGCAGTGGCGACGAGCGGGATGACCACCGTTTCGGGCGCCTCGACCAGGTCCGCCAGGGTGCGCACGGACTCCCCTCCCGGCAACGCCAGATCGCCCAGTACGGCTACGGGGCCGGCCGGGGCCACCGCGGCGGCAGGCGCCGGCGTCCACTCAAGGCGGAACAGCGACTCTTGTCCCACCCAGGCCCGGGGTGACGCGGCCGTCGCGTGCGAGGCTCCCGCCGATGCCGGACGCAGGGTCAATGCCTCTACGGACGCCACCGGTGCCCCGGCCGGATCGGCCAGCGTGAGTGAGATGGTGTCCGTGCCGGTCCGTCGTAGTCGCACCCGCAGGTGCGTAGCGCCGGTGGCGTGCAGGAAGACCCCGTTCCACGAGAACGGCATCCGGCCGGCAGGCCCGTCGAACCCGGCGAACGCCGCCGTGTGCAGGGCCGCGTCGAAAAGTGCCGGGTGCAGCCCGAATCCGTGTGGGTCGATGCCCTCGGGTAGCGCGGCTTCGGCGACGATCTCGTCACCGTGACGCCATGCGGCGGTCAGTCCCTGAAACACCGGGCCGTAGCCGAAGTCCGCGTCGGCCAGTCGCTGGTAGAAGCCCTCCAGGTCGATCGGTTCGGCACCGGGCGGGGGCCAAGCAGTTCTCTCGGGCTCGATCGACGTCATGTGTCCGCTGGTGGAGAGCACACCGGTCGCGTGGCAGACCCAGACCGTCTCGGTGTCCTCATCGGTGCGAGAGTGGACACGGAACACCCGCCGGCCGGACTCATCAGGGCTTTCCACCGCGATCTGGATCCGTACCCCACCGGTGTCGGGAAGCACGAGAGGTTTTTCCAGGGTGAGTTCTTCGAGGTGGTCACAACCGGTCTGATCACCCGCCCGGAACGCGAGTTCGACATAACCCGTAGCGGGGAACAGGACCCTCCCGGCCACGGTGTGCTGGGCCAGCCAGGGATGGGTGCGCAGGGAGACACGACCGGTGAACACATAGCCGTCCATACCGGGAAGTTCGACCCCGGCGCCGAGCAGGGGGTGATCCACCGTGCCCAGCCCGGCCGCGGTCACATCACCAGCACCGGCCACCACCTCGGGCCAGTAGCGTTCACGCTGGAACGGATACGTCGGCAGGCTCACCCGGCGCGCACCCGGAAAAACCGGGGCCCAGTCCACACCCACGCCACGGACATGCACTTCCGCGACCGACCGCAGAAACCGGTCCAGGCCACCCTCGCCGCGACGCAACGACCCGACCACCAGCGCCTGCTCCCCGGCGGTGTCGGTGATCGCGGGAGTCAGCACCGGATGGGGACTGACCTCCACGAACACCCCGAACCCCCCGGCCAGCAAAGACTCGGTGGCCTGCTGGAACCGGACGGTCTCACGCAAATTCCGGTACCAGTAACCGGCATCCATCCCGGTGGTGTCCAGCACCTCGCCGGTCACCGTGGAATACAACGGAATCCGCGCCGCCACGGGAGTGATTCCCGCGAGATCCTGCAGGATCTGCTCCCGAATCACATCGACCTGACCGGAATGCGACCCGTAATCCACCACGATCCGGCGTGCCCGCACCCCCGCCGCCACCCACTCCTCGACCAACCCGTCCAACGCCGGCACATCACCGGAAACCACCACCGACGACGCACCGTTGACCGCCGCCACCGACACCCCATACCGCCGCGCATACCCCTCGACCTCGGCCACCGGCAGCGACACCGCCACCATGCCACCACCCCCGGCCAGCACCCGCAACGCCCGGCTGCGTAACACGACCACCCGGGCCGCGTCCCGCAACGACAACGCCCCCGCCACACACGCCGCGGCGATCTCGCCCTGGGAATGCCCGAGCACCGCGTCCGGGACCACACCCAACGATCGCCACAACGCCGCCAACGACACCATCACCGCCCATAACACCGGCTGCAACACATCCACCCGCGCCAGCGCCACCTCGTCATCGAGGACATCCAGCAACCACCAGTCGGTGAACTCCGACAACACCGCCGCACACTCCGCCATCGAGTCCGCGAACACCCGCGACGAACCCAGCAACCCACCCGCCATCCCCAACCACTGCGACCCCTGCCCCGGGAACACGAAAACCACCTTGCCCACCGTTCCCGCCGCACCCACCACCACCCCCGGCACAGACCCACCCCCCGCCAACGCCGCCAACCCCACCGCCAACGACTGCCGGTCACCGACCACCACCGCACGATGCTCGAACACCGCCCGCGTGGTGGCCAACGAGAAACCCACATCCGACAGGTCCTGTCCCTCCACCAACGACACCAGCCGCGCCGCCTGCTCCCGCACCGCCCCCGGTGACTTACCGGACACCACCCACGGCACCACAGCCGACACCGCCCCGGCCACCTCAGCAGGCTCGGCCGCATCGGCCGGCTCGGCCGCATCGGTCACGTCGGCTGCGGGGGCGGTTTCGATGATCACGTGTGCGTTGGTACCGCTGATCCCGAACGAGGACACCCCCGCCCGCCGCGGGCGCCCGGCCTGTGGCCAGGACACCGGCTCGGTCGCCAACTCCACCGCGCCACCAGCCCAGTCCACATGCGAGGACGGCCGGTCCACATGCAACGTCGGTGGCACCATGCCGTGCCGCATCGCCATGACCATCTTGATGATCCCCGCCACCCCCGCCGCGGCCTGGGTATGCCCGATATTCGACTTCACCGAACCCAACAACAACGGCACATCCCGGTCCTGCCCATACGTCGCCAGCAACGCCTGCGCCTCGATCGGATCACCCAGCCTCGTACCCGTGCCATGCGCCTCCACCACATCAACATCCGAACCCGACAAGCCCGACACCGCCAGTGCCTGCCGGATCACCCGCTGCTGCGACGGACCATTCGGCGCGGTCAACCCATTCGACGCGCCATCCGAATTCACCGCACTCCCACACACCACCGCCAGCACCTCATGCCCCCACCGCCGCGCATCCGAGAGCCGCTCCACCACCAACACCCCCACACCCTCAGACCACCCCGTACCATCAGCCGCCTCCGCGAACGACTTACACCGGCCATCACGCGACAACACCCGCTGACGACTGAAATCCACAAACGCACCCGGCGTGGACATCACCGTCACCCCACCGGCCAACGCCAGATCACACTCCCCCGACCGCAACGCCTGACCAGCAAGATGCAACGCCACCAACGACGACGAACACGCCGTATCCACCGTCACCGCCGGCCCCTCAAACCCAAACTGATAAGCCAACCGCCCCGACACCACACTGGAAGTATTGCCAATGGCGCGATACCCCTCGACGTCATGCGAGAACTGCGTCAACGGGGATGCGAAATAGTCGTAGTGAATCGCACCGACGAACACCCCGCCCCGGCTACCCCGCAGCAACGTGGGATCGATCCCCGCACCCTCGAACGCCTCCCACGACGTCTCCAGCAACAACCGCTGCTGCGGATCCATCGCCAACGCCTCACGCGGCGAAATCCCGAAAAACCCGGAATCGAAATCAGGTGCCTGGTAGAGAAAGCCACCGTGGCGTGTGTAGCTCTTGCCCGGCCGGTCGGGGTCCTCGTCGAACAGGAAGTCGAGGTCCCAGCCGCGGTTCTCGGGGAACTCCCCGATCCCTTCACCGCCGGTGGACACGAGCCGCCAGAGGTCCTCCGGCGAGGCCACCTCGCCCGGGTACCGGCAGGCCATGCCGACGATCACGATCGGATCATCCGACACCGGCACAGTGGCCGGGGCTGGCGTGGCGAGCATCTGAGTGCTGAAGAGTTCACCGAGCAAATGGTCCGCCAGCACCTCCGGAGTCGGATAGTCGAAGATCACCGTTGCCGGGAGCCGTAGCCCGGTGGCCGTGTTGAGCCGGTTGCGGAGTTCCACGGTGGTCAGCGAGTCGAAGCCCAGGTCGGTGAACGCCCGCCCGGCGTCGACCATCTCGATGCCAGGATGTCCGAGCACCACAGCGGCCTGCGCGCGGACGAGGTCGACCATCGCCGTGCGGCGGTCTTGGTGGTCCAGTTTGGACAGCCGGTCGCGCAGGCTCGCCGAACCGATCGTCCCCGTGGCCGCGGCGGACCGCCGTACCGGCCCGCGGACGACGCCGCGCAGGATCGGCGGGATCTCGGATAGGTTCCGCAGGACACGCAAATCGAGCGGCACCGCCAGGAGCATCGCGTCGCGCAGCGCGGACGCCGTGTCGAACAGGGCCAGGCCTTGCGCGTTGGGTAGTGGTGGCATGCCCGAGCGCGTCATCCGCTGAAGGTCGGCCTCACCCAGCCCGGCCGTCATCCCACCCGACTGCTCCCACGCGCCCCAGGCCAGCGAGAGACCGGGCAGGCCAAGCCCCTGCCGGTACTCGGCCAACGCGTCGAGGAAAGTGTTCGCGGCGGCATAGTTGGCCTGACCCGCACCCCCCAACACCCCCGCCGCCGAGGAAAACAGGACGAACGCGGCAAGATCGTGATCCTTGGTCAGTTCATGAAGATTCCAGGCCGCATCGACCTTCGGGCGCAGCACAGCGTCCAACCGCTCCGGCGTCAAGGCACTGACGATGCCATCGTCAAGCACCCCGGCGGTGTGGATGACCGCGGTCAGCCGCTCAGACGCGAGCACCGCGGCCAACGCGTCACGGTCAGCGGCATCGCAAGCCACCACCCGGACCTCGGCACCGTGCCCATTCAGCTCCGCGACCAGCTCCGCCGCACCCTCGGCGTCCGGACCCCGCCGGCTGAGCAACAACAGGCTACGCACCCCATGCTCGACAACCAGATGCCGCGCCAGCAACCGCCCCAACCCACCGGTACCACCAGTGATCAACACGGTGCCACACCGATCCCACGGCACCGGCACGGTCACCACGATCTTGCCGACATGACGGGCCTGGCTCATGAACCGGAACGCCTCGACCACCCGGCGCACATCCCAGCTCCGCAGCGGCAACGGCCGCACCGCACCCGCATGAAACAGATCCACCAAATCCGCCAGCATGGCCTGCATCCGGTCAAGCCCGGCCTCGAACAAGTCAAACGCCCGATAGGCCACGTCAGAGACCGCACGCACATCGGTCTTGCCCATCTCCAAGAACCGGCCACCCGGCGCCAGCAGCCGCAACGACGCGTCCACGAACTCACCGGTCAGCGAGTTCAGCACCACATCAACACCACGACCGCCGGTGACCTCACCGAACCGCTGCTCGAACTCCACCGTCCGCGACGAAGCAATATGATCATCCGGGACACCCAGCTCACGAAGACTGTCCCATTTAGACGGACTCGCCGTCGCGAAAACCTCAGCACCCCACCACCGCGCCAGCTGAATCGCGGCCATACCCACACCACCCGCGCCGGCATGCACCAGAACCGACTCACCGGGACGAAGCCCGGCCAGATCCTTCAAACCGTAGTACGCGGTCATGAACACCACAGGAACCGTGGCCGCGTCCGCAAAAGACCACCCAGCCGGAACCTTCACAAGCAACCGCTGATCAGACACCGCCAACGAACCAAGACCGCCTTCAAAGCCACCGAACACCCGATCACCAGGCACCAACCCGGTCACCCCAGGACCCACCTCCAAAACAACCCCAGCACCCTCCCTACCCACCAAACGGTTATCACCCGGATACATCCCCAACACCGTCAGCACATCCCGAAAATTCACCCCAGCCGCACGCACACCAACCCGCACCTGACCCACACCCAACGCCCCCGCCAACTCCGGCGCAGGCACCACCACAAGATTCTCCAACGTACCCTTAACACCAACACCCAACCGCCACGGAACATCACCCTCAGGCAACGTCAAACCGTCTGCGGCGGCGCGCGCCAACCGACCGACCCGGATCTCCCCGCCACGCACGACAGCCTGAGGTTCGCCCAGTGCGACCGCCCCCGGCAGGGCCGCCACGGAAACGGGGTCGCCATCGTGGTCGATGAGCGTGAAGCGGCCAGGGTGCTCGGTCTGGGCAGTGCGGACGAGTCCCCACACCGGCGCGGCCGCGACGTCCACGAGTTCGCCGCCGGATACCGCGTTCCGGGTCAGAAACACCGCGCACGCGTCGGCGAAGCGCGGGTCCGCGAGCCAAGCTTGCACCAAGCTCAGCACTTCGGAAGTCACCGCGCGCACAGCGGCCGGAACCTCAATGGGATCGGTCGCGACCGGGATCAACACCGACTCGGGCACAGGCAGACCGGCGTCGATCGCCGCGCCCAGCGCGTCCAGGTCCACATAGGACTCGAAACCGGGGAGCTCGCCGAGCACGGCCGCGGTACCAGGAGCCCCGGCGGGCATCGGCGTCCAGTCCAGCCGGAACAACGCGTCCGGGCCTGCCTGGGTGTTCGACAGACCGGCCAGGTCGACCGGGCGCAGGGTCAGTGACTCCACCCAAGCGACCGGCTGACCGAGCTGGTCGGACACCTCGAGCGACACGGCTTCTTCGCCAGACCGGCTCACCCGCACCCGTAACGCCGAAGCACCGTTGGCATACAGGGAAACCCCGCTCCACAAGAACGGCAGCCGTCCGCCTCCGGTCTCGGCCAGACCGGCGAGCACCGCGGACTGCACGGCCGCGTCCAGCAGCGCCGGGTGCAGGCCGAACCCGCTCGTGTCGACCACACCGGGATCGACTTGGGCGAAGATCTCTTCGCCGCGCCGCCACACCGAAGCGAGGCCCTGGAACGCCGGGCCGTAGGCGAACCCGGCCTCGGCGAAGCGTTCATAGAACCCGTCGAGAGTGACCGGCTCCGCACCCTCGGGCGGCCACACGGTGAGGTCGAAAGCAGCGGGCCTCCCCGCGGATGCCAGGAATCCGCTGGCGTGCCGGGTCCAGCCGTCGTCGGTGGCCGAGTACACGGCCACCGCGCGCAGCCCGGACTCGCCGGGCGCGTCCACGACCACCTGCACCGCGACCGACTCCTGTCCTGGCAGCACTAACGGCGTCTCCAGGGTGAGTTCCTCGACCCGGCCGCAGCCGGCTTCATCCGCGGCCCTGATCACCAGTTCGAGGAACGCCGTGCCGGGTAGCAGCACCGTGCCCGCGACCGCGTGGTCGGCCAGCCACGGGTACAGAGCGACCGACAGCCGGGTCGTCAGCAGGAACCCGCCGGAGCCGGGAAGTTCCACGGCGGCGCCCAGCAGCGGGTGTTCGGCGGAGCGCAACCCCAGTGCTGAGGCGTCGCCGGCGGCGGGCTTTGGCTTGGGCCAGAACCGCTCGCGCTGGAAGGCGTACGTCGGCAGTTCCACCCGGCGACCGCCCGCGAACAGCACCGGCCAGTCGGGATTGATCCCGTGGACGTACAGCTCCCCGAGTGCTGCGGCGATCGCGGCTTCCTCACCGCGGTCCTTGCGCAGCAACGGCACCGCGGTGGCATCGGCCAGGTTCTCCTGGACCATCGCGGACAGCACACCGTCAGGGCCCACTTCGACGAACGTGGTGACACCAGCCGCTTCGAGCGCGTGCACGCCGTCGGCGAAGCGGACCGTCTCCCGGACGTGGCGGACCCAGTATTCCGGTTCGCTCCACTCGTCGGTCACCAGCGCGCCGGTCACCGTCGATACCGCCGAAATCGCCGATCGTCCGAACGAAAGTCCTTCGACAACCCGGCGGAACTCGTCCAGCATCGGATCCATCAGGGCGGAGTGGAACGCATGGCTGACGTTCAACCGGCGGGTCTGGAAACCGTCGACCGACGACACCGCGGTCTCGGTCCCGGCGATCACCACCGAACGCGGGCCGTTCACCGCCGCCAGTGACACACCATTCGGCAGCGGTGACAAATCCGCCTCCGAAGCCTGGACCGCCACCATCACACCACCGGCGGGCAACGCCTGCATCAGACGGCCACGCGCGCGCACCAGCACACAAGCGTCCTCAAGGGACAGCACACCGGCGACATGCGCGGCCGCGATCTCACCGATCGAATGCCCCGCCACGAAATCGGGGATGACGCCCCAGGACTCCAGCAACCGGAACAGAGCCACTTCGAGCGCGAACAAAGCCGGCTGCGTGAATTCGGTTTGTCCCAGCAGCTCCTCGTTGTCGAGCACCGGATTGCCGAGCCGATCGGAGACGGCGTCGAAGGCCTCGGCGAACACCGGGAACCGGGCGTAGAGCTCCTGCCCCATCCTCACCCGCTGACTGCCCTGACCGGCGAACACGAATGCCGTCCGGACCGCATCCCGGGTGAATCCCTCGAACACACCCGCTGCGGGCACCCCCTCAGCGAGCGAGCGCAGACCGTCCAGATCGCAGACAGCCGCACGATGCTCGAACACCGCCCGCGTGGTGGCCAGCGAGAAACCCACATCCAGCGGGCGTTGCCCGTCCGCGAACGACACCAGTCGCGCCGCCTGCTCGCGCACGGCCTGCGGCGACTTACCGGACAGAATCCATGGCACCACAGTGGACACCGCTTCGTCCGCCCCGGCAACCTCGGCTGCCGGCGCCCCCTCGACCGCCGACACCGCCTCGGCCACACCGGCTGCCGGCGCGGCCTCGATGATCACATGGGCGTTGGTGCCACTGATCCCGAACGAGGACACCCCGGCCCGGCGCGGACGCCCGGCCTGTGGCCAGGACACCGACTCGGTCGCCAACTCCACCGCGCCACTGGCCCAGTCCACATGCGAGGACGGCTGATCCACATGCAACGTCGGTGGCACCATGCCGTGCCGCATCGCCATGACCATCTTGATGATTCCCGCCACCCCGGCCGCGGCCTGGGTATGCCCGATGTTCGACTTCACCGAACCCAGCAACAACGGCACATCCCGGTCCTGCCCATACGTCGCCAGCAACGCCTGCGCCTCGATCGGATCACCCAGTTTCGTGCCCGTGCCATGTGCGTCCACCACATCGACATCCGAGGTGGACAGACCTGAAGCCGCGAGCGCCTGCCGGATCACCCGCTGCTGCGACGGACCATTCGGCGCGGTCAACCCATTGGAGGCACCATCGGAATTCACCGCACTGCCACACACCACCGCCAGCACCTCATGCCCCCGCCGCCGTGCATCCGACAACCGCTCCACCACCAACACCCCGGCACCCTCAGCCCACCCCGTACCATCAGCCGCCTCCGCAAACGACTTACACCGGCCATCAGGCGACAACGCCCGCTGACGGCTGAAGGAAATGAACGCACCCGGCGTGGACATCACCGTGACCCCACCGGCCAACGCCAGGTCACACTCCCCCGACCGCAGTGCCTGACAAGCAAGGTGCAACGCCACCAACGACGACGAACACGCCGTATCCACCGTCACCGCCGGCCCCTCAAACCCAAACTGATACGCCAACCGCCCCGACACCACACTGCCCGCGCTGCTGATGCCCAGATAGCCCTCGACATCACGCGGGAACTGCGCCAGCGAGGACAAGGTGTAGTCGTGGTAGATCGAACCGACGAACACCCCGCCCGCGGTGCCCTTCACCGTCGTCGGGTCGATCCCCGCACGCTCGAACGCCTCCCACGACGTCTCCAACAGCAACCGCTGCTGCGGATCCATCGCCAACGCCTCACGCGGCGAAATCCCGAAGAAATGGGGGTCGAATTCCGCGGCCTCATGCAGGAAACCGCCCTCACGCGTGTACGAGGTCCCCCAATTGTCCGGATCCGGGTTGTACAGCCCCTCGAGATCCCAGCCGCGATCGGTGGGGAAGCCGGTGACCCCGTCCCGGCCGGTGGCCACCAGATCCCACAGTTCTTCGGGCGAAGTCACCCCATCCGGGAAGCGGCACGCCATACCCACGATCACGATCGGATCGTCCGTGGCCGGGGCACTGGCCCGCACAGGGGTCGGCACCGTCGACTCGCCGCCGGTGATCTCGGCCAGCATGAACTCGGCCAGCAGTCCGGGGGTGGGGTAGTCGAAGATCAGCGTCGAGGGCAGGGACAGCCCGGTTTCCGCGGTTAACCGGTTCCGCAGCTCGACGGCGGTCAGCGAGTCGAAGCCCACCTCCCCGAACGCCTGTCCGGCATCGATCGCCGTCGCGCTCGAATGCCCCAGCACCGCCGCGGCCTGGCCACGGACCAGGTCCAGCACGGCCGCCGCCCTGGTCTCAGAGACGTCGGCCCTCGCGAGCCGGTCCAGCAAGGTTCCCGGTCGCGCCACATCTGCGGCCGCCGAGCGGCGCAGCGGCGCATGCACCAGGCCGCGCAGCACCGATGGGATCTGTGGCTGGCGCCGCACGACGCGGCTGTCCAGCCGCATCGCGACCACCACGCCCGATTCCGCGGCGGCCAGGTCGAACAGCGCCAGGCCCTGGTCGTGGCTCAGCGGCGGGAAACCGGCACGGTCCATCCGGCGGATGTCCGAGTCGGCGAGCCCGGCGGTCATCCCGCCGGAGGGCACCCAGGCACCCCAGGCAAGTGACAGCCCCGGAAGGCGGAGCCCGCGCCGATACTGGGCCAGGCCGTCGAGGAAGGTGTTCGCTGCCGCGTAGCTGCCCTGCCCCGCGCTCCCGAACACTCCGGCGGCCGAGGAGAACAGGATGAACGCCGCGAGGTCGAGGTCCCGCGTCAGCTCGTGCAGGTGCCAGGCCGCGTCGGCCTTCGCGCGCAGGACGGTATCCAGGCGCTCGGGTGTAAGAGCGTCGAGCACGCCGTCGTCGAGCACCCCGGCGGCGTGGATCACCGCGGTCAACGGGTGCTCGGCGGGGATCGACGCGAGAACCTCGGCGAGCGCGTCGCGGTCGGCGGCGTCGCAGGCCGCCACCCGGACCTCGGCACCGAGCGCGGTCAGCTCCGCGACCAACTCGGCGGCCCCGGCCGCTTCGCTACCGCGGCGGCTCAGCAGCACCAGGTTTCGCACTCCGCGTCCGGCCACGAGGTGCCGGGCAAGCAGCCCGCCAAGGCTGCCGGTTCCACCGGTGATCAGCACGGTCCCGTCGACGTCCCACTGCGGCGCCGAGTATCCCGCTGGAATCCGCGTCAGTCTGCCGACCTGGATCTCGCCGTCACGCACCACGGCCTGCGGCTCGCCCGAAGCGGCAGCCATCGGCAACACGGCCAGTGATTCCGCTTCGCCGTCGAAGTCGATCAGCGTGAACCGGTTCGGGTGCTCCGACTGCGCCGAGCGCACCAGGCCCCACACCGAGGCGGCGGCGACGTCGAGCAGATCCCCGACGGGCAGCGCGCCCTGTGTCACGAACGCCATCCGCGAACCCGAGAACCGGACGTCGGCCAGCCAGGTCCGCATCAGCCCGAGCACTTCGGCGGTCGCCGCACGCACGGCGCCTGGCACGTCGGCCAGCTCAGTCTCGAGCGGGACGTAGACGGTGCCGGGCACGGCCATTCCGTCGTCCACCGCGGCCGCCAGTTCGGCGAGGTCGGAGAACGAGGTCACGCCGGGCGCGCCCTGGTCCTCGCCGAGCACGATCACGGGTTCGCCGGGGATCCCGGCATCGGCTTCCAGCGGAATCCAGTCGAGCCGGAAGAGCGAGTCCCGTCCCACTTTCACGGCCGGGCTGCCGGAGACGCCGACGTCGACGGGACGCAAGATCAGCGACTCCACCGACAGCACCGGCTGCCCGAGCTGGTCGGACACTTCGAGTGCGAGCCGGTCCGCACCGAGCGGCGTGAGCCGGACGCGCGCCGCCGGGACTCCGGCTGCGTGCGGGGTCACCCCCGTCCAGGAGAACGGAAGCCGCCCGGTTTCACCGTCCAACCCCGAGACGTGCAGCCCCGAGACGTGCAGCGCAGCGTCGAGCAGCGCGGGGTGCAGGCCGAAGGTGGCCGCGTCCGCGTGTTCGTCCTCGTTCAGCGAAACCTCGGCGAAGAAGTCCTCGCCGCATCGCCAGACCGCCCTCAGACCGCGGAAAGCCGGGCCGTAGTCGAAACCGGCTTCGGCCAGCCTGTCGTAAAGCCCAGTGAGGTCGACCGGCTCAGCCCCGGCCGGAGGCCAGCTGCCGCCTTCTTCGGCGGCCGGACGACCGGCGCCGGCCAGTGCTCCGCTCGCGTGCCGGGTCCAGAGCTGGTCCAGGGCGTCGGACTGCCGTGTGTAGACGCTCAGCGCCCGCCGGCCGGACTCGTCCGGCGCCTCCACGACCACCTGGACGGCGACGGCGGTGTCCCCGGCCAAAACCACCGGGGTTTCCAGGGTCAGCTCTTCGACCCGGCCGCAGCCGACCTCTTCCCCGGCGCGGAGGGCCAGTTCGAGCAACGCCGTGCCGGGTAACAGTACGGTCCCGGCCACGACGTGGTCCGCGAGCCAGGGATGCGACCGCACCGACAGGCTGCCGGTGAACACGTGACCGTCCGCCCCGGGAAGCTCCACCCCCGCACCCACCATCGGGTGGTCGATCTCGCCGAGACCTAGGGCCGCCGCGTTACCGGGCCGCACGGCGGTCTTGGGCCAGTAGCGGTCCCGTTGGAACGCGTAAGTCGGTAGGTCCACCGGCACGGCGGGGGCGTCGGCGAACACCGCGGCCCAGTCCGGGGTACCCCCAACCGTCCAAAGGCGTGCAAGCGCGGTAACGGCGGTTTCCTCCTCGCCGCGGTCCTCGCGCAGCAACGGGATCGCGACGGCATCAGCCAGATTCTCGTGGATCAAGGCGGACAGCACACCGTCCGGGCCGAGTTCTACGAAAACTGCGGCGCCGGCCGCTTCAAGGGCGTGCACCCCCTCGGCGAACCGCACAGTCTCCCGGACATGGCGGACCCAGTATTCGGGATCGCCCCATTCTTCGGTCACCACCGCCCCGGTCACCGTGGACACCGCGGGGATCGACGGCTGTCCGAACGAGAGGTCCGCGATGACCGCGCGGAACTCCGCCAGCATCGGCTCCATCAACGCCGAATGGAACGCGTGACCCACTTGCAGGCGCCGGCTCTTGAATCCGTCCACTTGCGACACTGCCGCTTCGGTCCCGGCGATCACCACCGACCGCGGGCCGTTCACCGCCGCCAGTGACACACCATCTGGCAGCGGAGGCAAGTCCGCCTCCGAAGCCTGGACCGCCACCATCACACCACCGGCGGGCAACGCCTGCATCAGACGGCCACGAGCGGAAACCAGCACACAGGCATCCTTGAGAGACAGCACGCCCGAAACGTGTGCGGCGGCGATCTCACCGATCGAATGCCCCGCCACGAAATCGGGCGCGATACCCCACGAGTCCAGCAACCGGAACAGAGCCACTTCCAGCGCGAACAAAGCCGGCTGCGTGAACTCGGTTTGCCCCAAGGTCTCCTCGTCGGCTGCCAGGAGGTCGAGCTCAAGCTGGGCGGCCACGGCGTCGAAAGCCTCGGCGAACGCCGGGAACCGGGCGTGCAGCTCGCGCCCCATCCCCACCCGCTGGCTGCCCTGACCGGCGAAAACGAACGCCGTCTTCGCTCCGCCAGTGGCGATCCCGGTGAGCAGGTTCGGCGAAGCCAGGCCCGCACGGAAGTCGGCCAAGCCGGTGCCCACGACCGCCGCACGATGCTTGAACGGCGCTCGCGAAAGAGCCAGCGCCCTGCCGACGGGCGCGGCGCCGATCTCGGGATTTTGCTCCACAAAGGACAGAAGCCGCTCCGCCTGCGCGCGCAGGGCCTCTGGCGAGCGGCCGGAAAGCACCCACGGCCGGACCACGGTGTCGGTCGCCGGTGGCGCTACCGGGGATTCGGGCGCCTGTTCCAGGATCACGTGCGCGTTCGTCCCGCTGATACCGAACGAAGACACACCCGCGCGCCGGAGCCGGCCCGCATCCGGCCACGGCACCCGTTCCGTCGCCAGCACCACCGCGCCGCTGTCCCAGTCGACCTTGCTGGAAGGCGCCTCCGCGTGCAGGCTCTGCGGGACAACACCATGCCGCATCGCCATTACCATCTTGATGATCCCCGCCACCCCCGCCGCGGCCTGGGTGTGCCCGAAGTTCGACTTGACCGACCCGAGCAGCAGCGGACGGTCCGCCGGCCGTCCTTGGCCGTAAGTGGCGAGCAGCGCCTGCGCTTCGATCGGGTCGCCGAGGGTCGTACCCGTCCCGTGCGCCTCTACTACGTCAACATCGACCGCGGCGAGCCCGGCGGTGGTCAGCGCCTGCCGGATCACCCGTTGCTGAGACGGACCGCTGGGCGCGGTAAGCCCGTTCGACGCGCCGTCGGAGTTGACCGCGGTGCCTCGCACCACGGCCAGGACGTGGTGCCCCTTGCGCCGGGCGTCCGAAAGGCGCTCCACCACGAGGATGCCGACGCCCTCGGACCAGCTGGTGCCGTCGGCGGAATCGCTGAAAGACTTGCACCGGCCATCGGCGGCGAGCCCGCCCTGCCTGCTGAATTCGACGAACGTGCCCGGGGTGGCCATCACCGTCACTCCACCGGCCAGCGCGAGGTCGCACTCACCGGAACGCAGCGCCTGCCCGGCCAAGTGCAGCGCGACCAAGGAGGATGAGCACGCCGTGTCGATGGTGACGGCCGGGCCCTCCAGCCCGAACGTGTAGGCCAGGCGGCCCGACATCACGCCGCCGGCGTTGCCGGTGGCGAGGTAGCCCTCGACGTCTTCGGGAAACTCGACCGTCTTCGACGACCCATAGTCGTGGTAGATCACGCCGACGAAGACGCCGCTTTCACTGCCGCGCAGCGAGGCAGGATCGATCCCGGCACGCTCGATCGCCTCCCACGAGGTCTCCAGCAACAATCGCTGCTGCGGGTCCATGGCCAGCGCCTCACGCGGCGAGATGCCGAAGAAGCCCGCGTCGAAATCGGCGGCGTCGGGCAGGAACCCGCCCTCACGCGCGTAGCTCGTCCCGCGTTCGCCGGGGTAGTCGTCGAACAGCCCGCCGATGTCCCAGCCGCGGTTGTCCGGGAACCCAGAGATCCCGTCCCCGCCCGAGTACGCCAGCTCCCACAGCTCCTCCGGCGAGGTCACGCCACCGGGATAGCGGCAGGCCATCCCGACGATGGCGATCGGCTCCTGTTCGCCGGACTCGAGTTCCCGCAAGCGGGCGCGAGCGATCAGCAGATCGTTGGTCGCTTTCTTGAGGTAGCCGCGAAGCTTCTCTTCGTTCGTCATCTCAGAGCCCTGACTGGTTGGTGAGCGGAAATCGGATGGCTTGGGCGAGGGAGAGATCATTCGTTGTCCAGCAGTGCGAAGAGCTCATCGTCGGTGGCAAACTCGACGGAACCACGGACGTCTTCGCTGTCCGGGGTGTCCTCGACCTTCGCGAGCAACACCCGCAGGCGCCTCGCTATTCGTCTGCGAGCGGTGTCCTTGGGATCCGACAGCGATAACGCGTTCTCCAACCGGTCCAGTTCGAAGACGACGTCCGGCGCCGCGTTCGTCAGGACCTTGCCGAGCAAGTACTCGGCCAGCAGAACCGGGGTCGGGTGGTCGAAGGTCAGCGTCGCGGGCAGGCTGAGCCCGAGCGCCGAGCTCAGGCCGTTGCGCAGCTCGAGCGCGGTGAGGGAGTCCAGGCCGAGCTCCCGGAACTCACGCTCGGCCTCCAGCACGGTGGCCCGGTCGTAACCGAGAACCGACGCCACCTCGGCGGTGACGATGCCGACCATGGCGGTCTCGCTGTCCCGCCGATCCAGGCCGTTCAACCGGGCGACGAGGTCGGGGGGAGCCTCGGCGGTGGTCACCGCGGAGCGCCGCGCCGGCGCGGCGACCACTCCGCGCAACAGGTGTGGCACCTCCGGAAGAGCACGGAGCACGCGGAGGTCCAGAGGCACCGCCACCACCAGCGAGCGGTCACCACCGATAGCCGCGTCGAACAGGGCCAGCCCGCTTTCCGGTGAGAGCGGAGGCATGCCGGAGCGCGCGATGCGCCGCAGATCAGCTTCGGCGAGAGTGGCGGTCATCCCGCGATCGAGGTCCCAGGCGCCCCACGCCAGGGACAGCCCGGGCAGGCCCTGTGCGCGTCGGTGTGCGACCAGCGCGTCGAGACCGGCGTTGGCCGCCGCGTAGTTCGCCTGTCCCGGACTGCCGAGCACCCCGGCGACCGAGGAGAACACGACGAAAGCCGACAGGCCGAACCCGCGGGTGAGCTCGTGCAAGTTCCAGGCCGCGTCGACCTTCGGCCGCAGCACCGTGTCCAGGCGTCCCGGGGTCATCGCCCCGAGAACCCCGTCGTCGAGCACCCCCGCCGCGTGGACCACCGCGGTCAGCGGGTGTTCAGCGGGAATCGTGGCGAGCAGCGCGGCCACGGTGTCACGATCCGCCAGATCACCCCCTGATACCCGGACCTCGGCGCCGTGCGCGGTCAGTTCTGCCACCAGGTCCGCCGCGCCGGGAGCCATATCACCGCCTCGGTTCGCCAGCAGCAGGTGTCGCACACCATGTGCAGTCACGAGATGCCGGGCCAGGTGCGCGCCGAGACCGCCAGTACCACCGGTGATCAGGACCGTGCCTTCGCGGTCCCAGACCTGGCTCTCGCCCGGGGCAATCTTGACCAGCCGTCCGAAGTGGACCGTGCCGTCGACGATCCGGGCCTGCGGTTCTCCCGAGGCCAGGACACCCGCCAGGAGCTCGCGGGAAACCGGCCCGCTGTGTGCCGGAGTATCGACGAGGACAAAGCGGCCGGGATTCTCCCACTGCGCCGAACGCACCAGACCCCAGACCGCCCCCTGTCCGACGTCCGTCTCGGCGTCATGGGTCACCAGAACCAGGCGGGCGCTGCCCGACCGCTCATCGGCCAGCCACCGCTGGAGGTGGCTCAGAACATCGGTCACCGTCGCATGTATCCCGCCGGAGGGCACGCCGAGCAGCACGACTTCGGGTCTGAGCTCACCCAGCTCGGCCAGGTCAGCGCCAACCGGGACACCTTCGACGACCGGCTCACCCAGCGCCACCCAGCCGTCCCCATCGGCGGCCGCCGCGGGCACGTCGACCGGTGTCCACTCCAGACCGAGCAACGCGTCCCGGCCGGTGGCGATCGTGAGCCGGTTGGCCGCGAAAGGCCGCAGCACCAGGGAACCAACCGACGCGATCGGCTCCCCGGTGGTGTCGGCCACCGCGATCGACACCGAGTCAGAGCCGGTCGTGGTCAACCGGACCCGCAGCGCCGAAGCCCCGTGGGCATACAAGGAAACGTCGCTCCAGGAGAACGGCAACCGGGTGCCTTCGGCTTCGGCGAGACCCGCGAAGGCCGAGGTCTGCACCGCCGCGTCCAGCAGCGCCGGATGCAGCCCGAAGCCAGCCGCTTCGGCGCAGGCCGCCTCGGGCAGTGAGACCTCCGCGAACACCTCGTCGCCCCGCCGCCAGGCGGCCGTGAGCCCCCGGAAGACCGGGCCGTAGGTGAACCCGGCGTCGAAGGCAATCTCGTCGTAAAAGCCTTCCAGGTCGACCGGTTCGGCGCCGCTGGGAGGCCAGAGCGCCGTGTCGAACGCGGGGCCGGAACTCTCGGCCGGCAACAGCACCCCGGTGGCGTGCCGGGCCCACGACTGGCCGGAATCGTTGTCCGCGCGAGAGAAGACGTGCACCTCACGGCCGGCGGAGTCTTCGCCACCGACCGTCACCTGGAGCAGCACCGCGCCGTTTTCCGGGAGGACCAGCGGCGCTTCCAGGGTGAGCTCGCCGATCCGGCCGTAACCGGCCTCGTCCCCGGCGCGGATGGCGAGTTCGACGAAGACGGCGCCGGGGACGAGCACCGAGCCCGCCACGACGCGGTCCGCCAGCCACGGGTGGCTGTGCACTGAAAGCCTGCTGGTGAACACCAGCCCACCGGAATCCGGGGTCTGCAGGGACATGCCGAGCAATGGGTGCCCAGTCGCGTCGAGCCCCGGGGCCGAACCGCCGCGCGCGGGAGCGCCGTCGGGCCAGTATCGCCGGCGTTGGAAGGGGTAGGTGGGCAGGTCGATCCGGCGTGCGCCGTGGCCGTGGAACACTCCGCGCCAGTCGATGCCAACGCCGTGGACATACAGCCGGGACAGCGCGGCGGTGATGGCCTCTTCTTCACCGCGGTCCTTACGCAGGAGCGGGACCGTCAGCACGTCGGTGCCGAGGTTCTCCTGTGCCATGGCCGTGGCCGCGCCGTCCGGCCCGAGTTCGACGAACCCTGTCACGCCGAGGTCGGCGAGCAGGGTGACACAGTCGGCGAACCGGACCGCTTCGAGTACATGCCGGACCCAGTATTCTCCTGAGCACATACCGTCTCCGGCGTGGTCACCGGTCACCGCCGAGATGATCGGGATCACCGGCTCACCAAAGGACAACCCTTCGGCGATCTGACCGAACTCGTGCAGCATCGGCTCCATCAGCGGCGAGTGGAACGCGTGGCTGACATCGAGCCACCGCGTCCGCCGCCCCCGCGCCGCGAACTCCTCGGCGATCGCGGCGACCGAGCTCTGCTCACCGGAGATCACCACTGACCCGGGCCCGTTGACCGCCGCGATCGACACCCGATCAGCGACCCCCGCCAGCAGCGGAAGGACCTCCTGCTCGGCCGCCTGGACCGCGACCATCACCCCACCAGCGGGCAGCGCCTGCATCAGCCTGCCGCGCGCGCTGACCAGCCTGCCCGCGTCCTCCAGCGACAACACCCCGGCGACATGCGCCGCGGCGATCTCGCCGACCGAGTGTCCGGCCAGGAAATCCGGCCGTATCCCCCACGACTCGACCAGCCGGAACAGCGCGACCTCCAACGCGAACAACGCCGGCTGGGCATACCCCGTCCGTACCAGCGATTCCGCCTCGGGCGTGCCCGGCTCGGCAAACATGATCTCGCGCAATCCCGGTTCCAGGTGTCCGGCAACCTCGTCGAACGCGCGGGCGAACACCGGGAACCGGGCATACAGCTGACGGCCCATACCCGCACGCTGGCTACCCTGCCCCGCGAACAAGAACGCCACCCGGCCGGAGTCCCGCCTCACCTGCTCGGCCACCCGGCCACCGGTCGCGTACGCTCCCAGCTCGGCGAGCAACCCCGCCCGCCCACTACCCGTCACGACCGCCCGATAGTCCAAAGCGGACCGGCTGACCGCCAAGGAATACCCCACATCGAGCGGACTCGACACGGAATCCTCCACAAAGGACAGCAGCCTTGCCGCCTGGGCGCGCACCGCTTCAGGTGTTCGCGCCGACAACACCCACGGCACCACCGCGGGCTCGACTGGGGCGGCCTCCTCGACAACCACAGCCGGAGCCTGCTCAACGATCACATGCGCATTGGTGCCGCTGATCCCGAACGCCGACACCCCAGCGCGACGCGGCCGCCCTGTCTCCGGCCACACGCCCTTTTCGGTCAGCAGCTCGATCGCACCGCTCGCCCAGTCTACGAACGTGGATGGTTCCGTCACGTGCAACGTCGTCGGCAGCACGCCGTGGCGGATCGCCATGACCATCTTCATGATCCCGGCGACCCCGGCGGCGGCCTGGGTGTGCCCGATGTTCGACTTCACCGACCCCAACCACAACGGCCGTTCCCGGTTCTGACCGTAGGTCGCTAGCAGCGCCTGCGCCTCGATCGGGTCACCCAGCACCGTGCCCGTGCCATGCGCCTCGATCACATCAACATCCGAGGTGGACAAGCCTGAAGCCGCGAGCGCCTGCCGGATCACCCGCTGCTGCGACGGGCCGTTCGGCGCGGTCAACCCGTTCGACGCACCATCGGAGTTCACCGCGGAACCCCGCACCACAGCCAGCACATCGTGCCCCAACCGCCGAGCCTCCGACAGCAGCTCCACCACGAGGACCCCGACCCCCTCGGCGAGCCCGAACCCGTCGGCGCTGTCGGAGAAGGCCTTGCACCGGCCGTCGACGGACAACGCGCGCTGGCGGCTGAACTCGACGAACTCGCTGGGCTCGACCATCACCGCCACGCCCCCGACCAGCGCGAACGAGCACTCGCCAGCTCGCAGCGCCTGCCCAGCCAAGTGCAGCGCCACCAGCGACGACGAGCACGCCGTGTCGACGGTGACCGCGGGCCCCTCCACCCCAAAGGTATAGGCCAACCGCCCGGACATCACGCTCGGCGAGTTCCCGGTGCCGATGTGACCTTCGAGCTGCGCGGCGGCGGGCGTTTGACCCAGCATCCCGGCGTATCCGATGGCCGAGCAACCGATGAACACCCCGCCGGAGCGTCCCTTCACCGAGGTCGGGTCGATGCCCGAGCGTTCGAGGGCCTCCCACGACGTCTCCAGCAGAAGCCGTTGCTGCGGGTCTATGGCGAGCGCCTCACGCGGGGAGATCCCGAAGAGCCCCGGATCGAACCCGGCCGCGTCGTCAAGGAAGCCGCCGTGTCGCGTGTAGCTCGTGCCAACGTGGTCGGGATCGCTGTGGTGCAAGCCATCCAGGTCCCAGCCGCGGTCGGTGGGGAACGGGGCGATGACGTCGGCGCCGCTGGAGACGAGATCCCACAGGTCTTCCGGGGAGTTCACGCCGCCCGGGTAACGGCAGGCCATCCCGACGATCACCAAAGGATCGTCCGAAGTGGATGGGCCGCTGCGCGTTGTCGCGGGTACCGGGTCCGCGCCGCCGGTGAGCGCGGCCACGAGGTGGTCCGCGAGCGAGACCGGCGTCGGGTAGTCGAAGGCCAGGCTCGCCGGCAGGCGAAGCCCGGTCGCTTCGTTCAGCCGGTTGCGGAGGTCCACGGCGGTGAGCGAGTCGAAGCCCAGCTCGACGAAGGCGCGGTCCGCTTCGACCGCATCGGGGCCGTCGTACCGCAGGACGGCCGACGCCTGCGCGCGCACCAGATCCAAGACGACGCGGGCACGTTCGGCTTCCGGCAGTGCAGCCAGTCGCCCGCCGAGCTTAACCGTGGCGCCCGAGCTGGTCGTCGCGGAGCGCCGGACCGGATTCCTGACCAGCGAACGCAGGACGTACGGGAGTCCGGGCCGCGCTCGCAGCGCGGGCAGGTCGAGGCGAGCCGAGACGACCACGGGCTCGTCGAGCCCGGTCGCGAAGTCGAACAACGCCAGCCTCTGGTCATCGGAAAGTGGCAGCACGCCAGCTCCGGTCAGGGCAGTGTCCTGGCTCCAAGCCAGTGAAATGCCAGGCAGCCCGAGACCGCGACGGTACGCGGCCAGCGCATCCAGCCCGGCGTTCGCCGCCAGCACGGCAGCCTGTCCGCCGCCGAACAGTCCAGCCGCCGACGAGAAGACCACGAAAGCCGACAGGTCCAGGTTCCGGGTTAGTTCATGCAGGTTCACCGCAACGCCGAGCTTCGACCGGAGCACCTCGTCCAGTCGCTCAGGGGTCAACTCCGCGACGCCGTCCTCGCTGGTCGTCTCTTCGGTGTGGAGCACGGCCGTCAGCCGCAGCGGCGAGAGGACCTCGGCCAGCGCGTCGCGGTCGGCGAGGTCGCAGCCGACCACACGGACGTCGGCGCCGTGCGCGGACAGTTCCGCGACGAGATCCGCGCCGTCCTCACCGGTACCGCCGAGCAGCACCAGGTTCCGCACACCGCGCTCCTCCACGACATGGCGGGCGAGCAGCGCGCCCGGACCGGTGGTGCCGCCGGTGATCACCACGGTGCCCTCGATGTCCCACGGCCGCGAAGACTCCGGCGGGCCCGGCACCCGGGCCAGCCTGCCGAGGAGGACCTCCCCCGCACGCACCACGACCTGCGGCTCACCCGTACCCACCGCGGCGGGCAACGCCCTCACCGAGGCGGGATCTTCGTCGATGTCGACCAAGACGAACCGGTCCGGATGCTCCGCCTGTGCCGCGCGAACCAGGCCCCACACCGAACCCGAGGTTGCGTCGGTCTGCCCATCACGGGTGACGAATACCAGTTTGGCGGCCGCGAACCGCTCGTCGCCCAGCCACTCCTGGATTCGCCCGAGCACCTGGCCGGCGGTTTCGCTCGCCACCGGCACGAGCAGTGTTTCGGGAACCTCGCCGTCGAACGCGTCCAGCCCGGCGGCGACCGGCAGCCCGAAGCCCTCGTCGTCCAGCACGGCCCACCGCTCCACGCTGGGATTCGACTTGGTAACCGCGGCGATCCACACCAGCCGGAACGCCCAGTCCCGGGGCGACGCGGCCGTCGCGTGCGAGGCTCCCGCCGATGCCGGACGCAGGGTCAATGCCTCTACGGACGCCACCGGTGCCCCGGCCGGATCGGCCAGCGTGAGTGAGATGGTGTCCGTGCCGGTCCGTCGTAGTCGCACCCGCAGGTGCGTAGCGCCGGTGGCGTGCAGGAAGACCCCGTTCCACGAGAACGGCATCCGGCCGGCAGGCCCGTCGAACCCGGCGAACGCCGCCGTGTGCAGGGCCGCGTCGAAAAGTGCCGGGTGCAGCCCGAATCCGTGTGGGTCGATGCCCTCGGGTAGCGCGGCTTCGGCGACGATCTCGTCACCGTGACGCCATGCGGCGGTCAGTCCCTGAAACACCGGGCCGTAGCCGAAGTCCGCGTCGGCCAGTCGCTGGTAGAAGCCCTCCAGGTCGATCGGTTCGGCACCGGGCGGGGGCCAGTCACCCGGCTCGGGCGGTGTGATGGGTGTACTGGTGGGTGTGCTGGTGCAGAGCACACCGGTCGCGTGGCAGGCCCAGACCGTCTCGGTGTCCTCATCGGTGCGAGAGTGGACACGGAACACCCGCCGGCCGGACTCATCAGGGCTTTCCACCGCGATCTGGATCCGTACCCCACCGGTGTCGGGAAGCACGAGAGGTTTTTCCAGGGTGAGTTCTTCGAGGTGGTCACAACCGGTCTGATCACCCGCCCGGAACGCGAGTTCGACATAACCCGTAGCGGGGAACAGGACCCTCCCGGCCACGGTGTGCTGGGCCAGCCAGGGATGGGTGCGCAGGGAGACACGACCGGTGAACACATAGCCGTCCATACCGGGAAGTTCGACCCCGGCGCCGAGCAGGGGGTGATCCACCGTGCCCAGCCCGGCCGCGGTCACATCACCAGCACCGGCCACCACCTCGGGCCAGTAGCGTTCACGCTGGAACGGATACGTCGGCAGGCTCACCCGGCGCGCACCCGGAAAAACCGGGGCCCAGTCCACACCCACGCCACGGACATGCACTTCCGCGACCGACCGCAGAAACCGGTCCAGGCCACCCTCGCCGCGACGCAACGACCCGACCACCAGCGCCTGCTCCCCGGCGGTGTCGGTGATCGCGGGAGTCAGCACCGGATGGGGACTGACCTCCACGAACACCCCGAACCCCCCGGCCAGCAAAGACTCGGTGGCCTGCTGGAACCGGACGGTCTCACGCAAATTCCGGTACCAGTAACCGGCATCCATCCCGGTGGTGTCCAGCACCTCGCCGGTCACCGTGGAATACAACGGAATCCGCGCCGCCACGGGAGTGATTCCCGCGAGATCCTGCAGGATCTGCTCCCGAATCACATCGACCTGACCGGAATGCGACCCGTAATCCACCACGATCCGGCGTGCCCGCACCCCCGCCGCCACCCACTCCTCGACCAACCCGTCCAACGCCGGCACATCACCGGAAACCACCACCGACGACGCACCGTTGACCGCCGCCACCGACACCCCATACCGCCGCGCATACCCCTCGACCTCGGCCACCGGCAGCGACACCGCCACCATGCCACCACCCCCGGCCAGCACCCGCAACGCCCGGCTGCGTAACACGACCACCCGGGCCGCGTCCCGCAACGACAACGCCCCCGCCACACACGCCGCGGCGATCTCGCCCTGGGAATGCCCGAGCACCGCGTCCGGGACCACACCCAACGATCGCCACAACGCCGCCAACGACACCATCACCGCCCATAACACCGGCTGCAACACATCCACCCGCGCCAGCGCCACCTCGTCATCGAGGACATCCAGCAACCACCAGTCGGTGAACTCCGACAACACCGCCGCACACTCCGCCATCGAGTCCGCGAACACCCGCGACGAGCCCAGCAACCCACCCGCCATCCCCAGCCACTGCGACCCCTGCCCCGGGAACACGAAAACCACCTTGCCCACCGTTCCCGCCGCACCCACCACCACCCCCGGCACAGACCCACCCCCCGCCAACGCCGCCAACCCCACCGCCAACGACTGCCGGTCACCGACCACCACCGCACGATGCTCGAACACCGCCCGCGTCGTCACCAACGAGAAACCCACATCCGACAGGTCCTGTCCCTCCACCAACGACACCAGCCGCGCCGCCTGCTCCCGCACCGCCCCCGGTGACTTACCGGACACCACCCACGGCACCACAGCCGACACCGCCCCGGCCACCTCAGCAGGCTCGGCCGCATCGGCCGGCTCGGCCGCATCGGTCACGTCGGCTGCGGGGGCGGTTTCTATGATCACGTGTGCGTTGGTGCCGCTGATCCCGAACGAGGACACCCCCGCCCGCCGCGGACGCCCGGCCTGTGGCCAGGACACCGACTCGGTCGCCAACTCCACCGCGCCACCAGCCCAGTCCACATGCGAGGACGGCCGGTCCACATGCAACGTCGGTGGCACCACCCCATGCCGCATCGCCATCACCATCTTGATGATCCCCGCCACCCCCGCCGCGGCCTGGGTATGCCCGATATTCGACTTCACCGAACCCAACAACAACGGCACATCCCGGTCCTGCCCATACGTCGCCAGCAACGCCTGCGCCTCGATCGGATCACCCAGCCTCGTACCCGTGCCATGCGCCTCCACCACATCAACATCCGAGGTGGACAAGCCCGACACCGCCAGTGCCTGCCGGATCACCCGCTGCTGCGACGGACCATTCGGCGCGGTCAACCCATTCGACGCGCCATCCGAATTCACCGCACTCCCACACACCACCGCCAGCACCTCATGCCCCCACCGCCGCGCATCCGAGAGCCGCTCCACCACCAACACCCCCACACCCTCAGACCACCCCGTACCATCAGCCGCCTCCGCGAACGACTTACACCGGCCATCCCGCGACAACACCCGCTGACGACTGAAATCCACAAACGCACCCGGCGTGGACATCACCGTCACCCCACCGGCCAACGCCAGATCACACTCCCCCGACCGCAACGCCTGAACAGCAAGATGCAACGCCACCAACGACGACGAACACGCCGTATCCACCGTCACCGCCGGCCCCTCAAACCCAAACTGATACGCCAACCGCCCCGACACCACACCACCCGCATTACCGATACCCAGATAACCCTCGACATCCCCAGGGAAACTCACCAACGGCGAAGACGAATAATCGTGATACATCGCACCAACAAACACCCCACCCCGGCTACCCCGCAGCAACGTCGGGTCGATTCCCGCACCCTCGAACGCCTCCCACGACGTCTCCAGCAACAACCGCTGCTGCGGATCCATCGCCAACGCCTCACGCGGCGAAATCCCGAAAAACCCGGAATCGAAATCAGCCGCCTCATACAAGAAACCGCCCGCACGCGTATACGACCTCCCCACCTTCCCCGGATCAGGGTCATACAAACCCTCAACATCCCAGCCACGATCAACAGGAAACCCCGAAATACCATCCCCACCCGAACAAACCAGATCCCACAAACCCTCCGGCGAACCCACACCACCCGGATAACGGCACGCCATACCCACGATCACAACCGGATCATCCGACACCGACGCACGCACCGTGCTGGCCGCCGGACCGGGAGCGATCTCACCCATCAGCTCGGACAGCAGGAACTCCGCCAGCAGCGCGGGGGTGGGGTGGTCGAAGACCAGGGTCGCAGGCAGCCGGACCCCCGTCGCGGTGGTTAGGGCGTTGCGCAGTTCCACCGCGGTCAGGGAATCGAAGCCCAGATAACCGAACGTCTGTCCGGCATCGATCGCCGTCGCGCTCGAATGTCCCAGCACCACGGCGATCTGCCCGCGCACCAGGTCGGCCATCGCCGAACCGCGAGCGGTGGGATCCAGTCCCGCGAGCCGGTCCCGCAGGGTGGCGGACCCGGCTGCGCCCGTGGCCACCGAGCGCCGGACGGGGTTGCCCACCAGACCACGCAGGACCGCCGGGACCTCGGCCGATCCGCGCAGGCGACCGTCGAACCGCATCGCCACGACCACCGGCTCGTCGCCCCCGAGCGCCGCGTCGAACAGGGCCAGGCCCTGGTCGACCGACATCGCCGACATGCCGGCACGTTCCATCCGGCGGATGTCGGAGCCGGCGATCCCGGCGTTCATACCGCCAGAAATCTCCCATGCGCCCCAAACCACGGACAGCCCGGGAAGCCCGAGCCCACGCCGGTACTGCACCAAGCCATCAAGAAAAGTGTTCGCCGCCGCATAATTGCCCTGCCCCGCGGCGCCGAACATCCCGGCAACCGAAGAGAACACAACGAAAGCCGCGAGACCGGAATCCCGTGTCAGCTCGTGCAGGTTCCAAGCCCCATCAACCTTCGGGCGCAACACGGTATCCAGACGCCAAGGCGTCAACGCGTCGAGCACACCGTCGTCAAGCACCCCCGCGGCGTGGATCACCGCGGTCAGCGGATGCTCAACCGGAACCGACCCGAGCACCTCAGCCAACGCGCCACGATCGGCGACATCGCAGGCAACCACCCGGACTTCAGCACCACGCGCGGCCAGCTCCGCGACCAGCTCCGACACGCCCCCGGCATCCGGACCTCGGCGGCTGAGCAGCAGCAGGTTCCGCACTCCACACTCAGCCACGAGGTGCCGGGCCAGCAAGGCACCAAGACCACCGGTACCACCGGTGATCAGCACAGTCCCGTCACCGGCCCACGATCGCGCCGGGGAAACCGCCGGAACCCGCACCAGCCGGCCAACCCGCACCTCTCCGTTCCGCACAATGACCTGCGGCTCGCCGGCAGCCGCTGCACTCGGCAGGGCAGCCAGAGAGCCGGCGTCGGTATCGATCAACACGAAACGGTCCGGGTACTCGGTCTGTGCCGAACGGAAGAGACCCCATGCTGCGGCGGCGACCACGTCGGTCACCTCGCCGAGCCCACCGCGCGTCACGAAGGCCGCGCGGACAGCGGCAAACCGGGGATCGGCGGCCCAAGTCCGCACCAGATCCAGCACCCGCGTGGTCATCTCGCGCACCGCTGCGGGTGTGTCCGCCGAGCTGGCTTCCAGGGGGATCAGCACCGTATCGGGTGTCGCCCCCGCGTCGAGCGCGGCACCCAGTTCAGCGAGATCCACATAGGACTCCGCGCCGGGCAGAACCAGCTCGCCCAGCACCGCGACCGTCCCGGCGGTACCCGCCGGCACGGGTGACCATTGCAGCCGGAACAGCGAATCCCGTCCCGGCAGGACCAGTGTTCCGAGATCGGCCGGCCGCAGCACCAGTGATTCGATCGAGGCCACTGGCCGCCCGGTCTGGTCAGCGACGTCGATCGACGCGACGTCCGTGCCGGACCGGACCAGCCGCACGCGCAACACCGATGCGCCCGTGGCGTACAACGAGACTCCGCTCCAGGAGAACGGCATCCGGCCCGCGGGCTCGTCGAACCCGGCGAACACCGACGCCCGCACGCCCGCGTCCAGCAGCACCGGGTGCAGGCCGAATTCATCGGCGCCGATTTCCTCATTCGCCGAGACCTCGGCAAAGACCTCGTCGCCGCGGCGCCACACCGACTTGAGTCCTTGGAATGCCGGGCCGTACACCACGCCCGAGTCAGCGAACCGCTCGTAGAATCCGGCAAGATCGACCCGATCCGCGCCCTCCGGCGGCCACACGTCGAGTTCGGCTCCGGAGGTGTGATCCCCGGGGGCGAGGATCCCGTCGGCGTGCCGGGTCCATTCGCCGTCAACCGCGTCGTCGGCGCAGGAGTAGACGCGCACCGCCCGACGGCCCGCCCCGTCCGGTCCGCCCACCACGACCTGCACCGCGACAGAGGTGTGCTCGGGCAGCACCAGTGGTGCCTCCAGGGTGAGTTCTTCGACTCGGCCGCAGCCGGCTTCGTCACCGGCCCGGATGACCAGCTCGAGGAAACCCGTTCCCGGCAACAGGACAGCGCCCGCGACCGCGTGGTCGGCCAGCCACGGATACAACGCGACCGAGAGCCTGCTGGTCAGCAGGAACCCGGCCGACTCCGGCAGCTCGACGGCCGCGCCCAGCAAGGGGTGTGCAACGGATCGCAAGCCCAGCGCGGGCGCGGCCTTGGCCACCGGCAACGCCTTCGGCCAATACCGTTCCCGCTGGAACGCGTAGGTGGGCAAGTCCACGCGCCGGCCGCCGGTCAGCACCGCGCTCCAGTCGAGTGGAACACCCTGTACGAATAGCTCACCCAGCGCTGCCATGACCGCCGTCTCTTCGGGGCGGTCGCCGCGCAGCAAGGGAATCGCGGTGGCTTGAACGTTGTCCTGGATCATCGAGGACAGCACACCGTCCGGGCCGAGCTCCACGAAGGTCGTGGCGCCCTCGGCTTCCAGTGCTTTCACCCCGTCGGCGAAACGCACGGTCTCCCGGACGTGACGCACCCAGTACTCCGGTGTGCTCCATTCGTCCGTCACCAGCCCGCCGGTCACCGTCGACACCGCGGGGATCGACGGCTGCCCGAACGACAGCCCCCCGACGACACGGCGAAATTCCTCGAGCATCGGGTCCATCAACGCCGAATGAAACGCATGACTCACCTTCAAGCGACGGACCTGGAAACCGTTCACCTGCGACACGGCCGCCTCGGTGCCGGCGATCACCACCGACCGCGGACCATTCACGGCGGCCAGCGAAACTCCTTCGGGCAACGGCGAAAGCTCTTCCGCGGAAGCCTGCACAGCCATCATCACGCCCCCCGGAGGAAGCGCCTGCATCAAGCGAGCGCGCGCGGTCACAAGAGCGCAAGCTTCGTCGAGGGACAGCACACCGACGACATGCGCCGCCGCGATCTCGCCGATCGAATGCCCCGCGACGAAATCGGGGGCGATCCCCCACGAGTCCAGCAACCGGAACAAAGCGACTTCAAGCGCGAACAACGCGGGCTGTGCGTATCCGGTCCGCGCCAGCAGCTCCTCGTCGTCAGGCACCGGAGTCCCCAGCAACGCCGTGATCTCATCGAAGGCACGAGCGAACACCGGGAACCGGACATACAGCGCACGCCCCATCCCCAGCCGCTGACTTCCCTGACCAGCGAACACAAACGCGGTCCGAGCCGATGCTCGGGAGAGCACGCCACCGCTCGACGAGCTGTCCGCCAGCGCGCGCAGCCCGGCCACGAGGTCATCGTGGTCACCGGCGACCGCCGCACGGCGCTCGAACACCGACCGCGCCGTGGCCAGCGAGAAGGCGATGTCGGCGGGCCGCTGTCCAGCTACAACGGACAGCAGGCGGGCAGCCTGGTCACGCACCGCCTGCGCGGACTTCCCCGACAGCACCCACGGCACAATCTCCGCAGCTGGTTCTACCGCGACAGCCTCGGCTCGTGGCGCCCGCTCGATGATCGCGTGCGCGTTGGTGCCGCTGATCCCGAATGAGGACACCGCGGCTCGGCGTGCGCGGCCGGTCTCTGGCCAAGGCTCGGCCGACGTCAGCAACCTAACGGCACCGCTCGTCCAGTCCACATGGGATGACGGTTCGTCCACATGCAACGTCCGCGGGACCACGCCGTGGCGCATCGCCATGACCATCTTGATGACCCCAGCCAGCCCAGCCGCGGCCTGGGTGTGCCCGAGGTTCGACTTGACCGACCCGAGCAGCAACGGTCGCTCCACCGGGCGGTCCCGCCCGTAGGTGGCAAGCAGCGCCTGCGCCTCGATCGGGTCGCCGAGAGTGGTTCCGGTACCGTGCGCTTCGAGCACGTCGATGTCGGCGGGAAGCAGCGCGGAAGCCGCCAGCGCCTGCCGGATGACTCGCTGCTGCGAAGGTCCGTTGGGCGCGGTGAGCCCGTTAGACGCACCATCGGAGTTCACCGCGGTCCCGCGGACCACCGCGAGCACGTCGTGCCCGAGACGCCGGGCGTCGGACAACCGCTCGACCATGAGCATCCCAACGCCCTCGGACGGTCCGAATCCGTCGGCGGCCGCCGAGAACGCCTTGCAGCGGCCGTCCGGGGAAAGCCCGCCCTGACGGCTGAACTCCACGAAGCTCTCAGGTGTGGCCAGCACCGTCACCCCGCCGACCAGCGCGAACGAGCACTCGCCCGCCCGCAGCGCCTGGCCCGCGAGGTGCAGGGCGACCAGCGAAGACGAACAGGCCGTGTCCACCGTGACAGCCGGTCCCTCGAGACCGAAGGTGTAGGCCAGCCGTCCGGACATCACGCTGGAGTAGCTACCTATACCGATGTGCCCGGCGAGCCGCTCCGCGGCGCGGGTCTGGTTCAGCGATTCGGCGTAGCCCGTCTGGAAGGCGCCGACGAACACCCCTCCAGTGCTCCCCTTGACCGTGGCGGGGTCGATGCCGGCACGCTCGAACACCTCCCACGACGTCTCCAGCAGCAACCGCTGCTGCGGGTCCATGGCGAGCGCTTCCCGCGGGGAGATCCCGAAGAAGGCGGGGTCGAAGTCCGCTGCGTCGTGCAGGAAACTGCCCGCGCGCGGGCAGCTCACGCCGTGCTCGCCCTGGTCGATGTCGAGCAGGGTCGTGAGGTCCCAGCCACGGTCATCCGGGAGCTCGGAGACGACGTCGCGGCCGTCGGAGACCAGCTGCCACAGTGCCTCCGGCGAGGCCACTCCGCCGGGGAAACGGCAAGCCATGGCCACGATCGCGATCGGTTCGTTCGCGGCGGCTGAGAGCTTTTGGTTCTGCGAGCGCAGCCAGTCGGTTTCCTTGATGGAAGCCCGCAGTGCCTTGAGGAGCCTGTCGTCAGAGCTGGTCATCGCGGTCCCGTGTCTCCTTGATCGCGCCGCCGAATCCCGCGGTGTCCGCTTCGAACCCTCCGTCGAAACCGGTCCCGTCCGCACGGTCGAGCACCATGGTGATCAGAGCATCGGCGTCCATCTCGTCGACGGAGACCGGTCGGCTGTCCGCCTCGGCGGCCGTCGGTTCGTCCCGCTCCCCGACGAGTTCGAGCAGCCGGTCCAGCAACCCGGTGTCCCGCAGCCTGCTGAGCGGGATGCTCTGGAGCACGCGGCGCACTCGGTCGTCGCCGGTGCTGTTGTCGGCAGGGACCTCGGGGCCCAACTCGTCGAGTAAGCGGTCGGCGAGCGTGGCCGGGGTCGGGTAGTCGAAGACCAGCGTCGGGGGAAGCCGCAGGCCGGTCTCGGCGTTCAACCGGTTGCGCAGCTCCACCGCGGTCAGCGAGTCGAAGCCCAGTTCGGTGAACACCTGCTCCGCGCCGACCACGCCGCCGTCGGCGTGTCCCAGCACGACAGCGACCTGACCGCATACCACGTCGAGCACCGCCGCGCGGCGCGACGCGGCGTCGAGCACGGCCAGTCGATCACGCAGCGTCTCCGAACCCGGTCGGCCGGCTGTCGCGGCCGACCGCCGGACCGCGGCCCGGACCAGCCCCGTGAAAACCGGCGGAATTTCCGGCCGGCTCCGGAGCGCACGGAAATCCAGTGGGGTCGCGACCACGACGGCATCGGCGAGGCCGGTGGCCCTGTCGAACAGCGCCAGGCCCTGCTCGGTGGACATCGGCGGCATCCCGGAACGCGCCATCCGGCGAAGATCCGCCGCACCAAGATGCCCAGTCATCCCGCTGCGCTGATCCCACAAACCCCACGCGAGCGCCTGACCCGGCAACCCCAGACCCTGACGATACTCCGCCAGCGCATCCAAAAACGTGTTCGCCGCCGCGTAATTACCCTGCCCAGCACCACCGAACACCCCAGCGACCGAGGAAAACATCACAAACGCGGCGAGATCACAATCGCGGGTCAGCTCATGCAGATTCCACGCCGCATCCACTTTTGGCCGTAACACGACATCCAGCCGTTGCGGAGTCAACGACTCGATCACACCATCATCAAGCACCCCAGCGGCATGAATCACCGCCGTCAACGGATGCTCCACCGGAACCGACCCGAGCACACCAGCCAACGCGTCAAGATCGGCGACATCACACGCGACAACACGAACCTCCGCGCCATACGTGGCCAACTCCGCGACCAACTCGGCCCCGCCACCGCGGCGACTGAGCAACAACAAACGCCGCACTCCACGCTCAACCACCAGATGACGAGCCAGCAGAGCACCCACACCACCCGTGCCACCGGTAATCAACACCGTGCCACGCCCGCCGGCATCCACCCCCCACGGAACACCCACCGCAGGCACCAGCCCGCCACCCGCCGACACCCGCGCCAACCGAGCCGCGAACACCTCACCACCACGAACCACGGCCTGCGGCTCACCGGAGCCCACGGCCACCGCGACCGCCCCGGCAGAAACGGCGCCCCCATCGACATCGACAATCCCGAACCTGCCCGGATGCTCCACCTGCGCCGAACGCACCAACCCCCACACCGCGGAAGCAGCAAGATCCGACACACCACCCACAGCACCAGTGGTCACAAACACCGCGCGGACGTCAGCGAACCGGGAGTCGGCAAGCCAGGCCTGGACGACGCCGAGGACGTCGGCGGTCACCGCGCGCACCGCATCGGGCACCTCCGCCGCACCTGCTGCGACCGGGAATAGAACGGTCTCCGGCGTCGGCATGCCGCTTTCGACCGCGACACCCAACTCCTTGAGACCGGCGAAGGAATCGAACCCTGCCAACTCACCGCCCACCACGAGCACCGACGCCGCGGGCTCGGCGCTCACCGGCACCCAGTCCACCTGGAACAGCCCATCGGTCCCAGCCGACGAGAGCGCACCGACATCGACGGGACGGGTTGTCAACGAGCCCACCGAACCCACCGGATGGCCGCTCCGGTCGAACAGCCGCAGGGACACGGTGTCCACATCGGACCGTCGCAGTCGCACCCGCAGTTCCGACGCACCCGTGGCATGCAGCGTGACCTCACGCCAGGAGAACGGGAGACGGCCGCTCACATCTCCGTTGATCCACGCCGTGTGCAGGGCCGCGTCGAAAAGTGCCGGGTGCAGCCCGAATCCGTGTGGGTCGATGCCCTCGGGTAGCGCGGCTTCGGCGACGATCTCGTCACCGTGACGCCATGCGGCGGTCAGTCCCTGAAACACCGGGCCGTAGCCGAAGTCCGCGTCGGCCAGTCGCTGGTAGAAGCCCTCCAGGTCGATCGGCTCGGCACCGGGCGGGGGCCAAGCAGTTCTCTCGGGCTCGATCGACGTCATGTGTCCGCTGGTGGAGAGCACACCGGTCGCGTGGCAGACCCAGACCGTCTCGGTGTCCTCCTCGGTGCGAGAGTGGACACGGAACACCCGCCGGCCGGACTCATCAGGGCTTTCCACCGCGATCTGGATCCGTACCCCACCGGTGTCGGGAAGCACGAGAGGTTTTTCCAGGGTGAGTTCTTCGAGGTGGTCACAACCGGTCTGATCACCCGCCCGGAACGCGAGTTCGACATAACCCGTAGCGGGGAACAGGACCCTCCCGGCCACGGTGTGCTGGGCCAGCCAGGGATGGGTGCGCAGGGAGACACGACCGGTGAACACATAGCCGTCCATACCGGGAAGTTCGACCCCGGCGCCGAGCAGGGGGTGATCCACCGTGCCCAGCCCGGCCGCGGTCACATCACCAGCACCGGCCACCACCTCGGGCCAGTAGCGTTCACGCTGGAACGGATACGTCGGCAGGCTCACCCGGCGCGCACCCGGAAAAACCGGGGCCCAGTCCACACCCACGCCACGGACATGCACTTCCGCGACCGACCGCAGAAACCGGTCCAGGCCACCCTCGCCGCGACGCAACGACCCGACCACCAGCGCCTGCTCCCCGGCGGTGTCGGTGATCGCGGGAGTCAGCACCGGATGGGGACTGACCTCCACGAACACCCCGAACCCCCCGGCCAGCAAAGACTCGGTGGCCTGCTGGAACCGGACGGTCTCACGCAAATTCCGGTACCAGTAACCGGCATCCATCCCGGTGGTGTCCAGCACCTCGCCGGTCACCGTGGAATACAACGGAATCCGCGCCGCCACGGGAGTGATTCCCGCGAGATCCTGCAGGATCTGCTCCCGAATCACATCGACCTGACCGGAATGCGACCCGTAATCCACCACGATCCGGCGTGCCCGCACCCCCGCCGCCACCCACTCCTCGACCAACCCGTCCAACGCCGGCACATCACCGGAAACCACCACCGACGACGCACCGTTGACCGCCGCCACCGACACCCCATACCGCCGCGCATACCCCTCGACCTCGGCCACCGGCAGCGACACCGCCACCATGCCACCACCCCCGGCCAGCACCCGCAACGCCCGGCTGCGTAACACGACCACCCGGGCCGCGTCCCGCAACGACAACGCCCCCGCCACACACGCCGCGGCGATCTCGCCCTGGGAATGCCCGAGCACCGCGTCCGGGACCACACCCAACGATCGCCACAACGCCGCCAACGACACCATCACCGCCCATAACACCGGCTGCAACACATCCACCCGCGCCAGCGCCACCTCGTCATCGAGGACATCCAGCAACCACCAGTCGGTGAACTCCGACAACACCGCCGCACACTCCGCCATCGAGTCCGCGAACACCCGCGACGAGCCCAGCAACCCACCGGCCATCCCCAGCCACTGCGACCCCTGCCCCGGGAACACGAAAACCACCTTGCCCACCGTTCCCGCCGCACCCACCACCACCCCCGGCGCGGACCCACCCCCCGCCAACGCCGCCAACCCCACCGCCAGCGACTGGCGGTCACCGACCACCACCGCACGATGCTCGAACACCGCCCGCGTCGTCACCAACGAGAAACCCACATCCGACAGGTCCTGTCCCTCCACCAACGACACCAGCCGCGCCGCCTGTTCCCGCACCGCCCCCGGTGACTTACCGGAGAGAACCCACGGCACCACAGTCGACACCGCCCCGACCATCTCAGCGGGCTCGGCCACCTCAGCGGGCTCGGCCACATCCGCTGCCGGGGCGGCCTCGACCACGGCTGCGGGGGCGGTTTCGATGATCACGTGTGCGTTGGTGCCGCTGATCCCGAACGAGGACACCCCCGCCCGCCGCGGGCGCCCGGCCTGTGGCCAGGACACCGGCTCGGTCGCCAACTCCACCGCGCCACCAGCCCAGTCCACATGCGAGGACGGCCGGTCCACATGCAACGTCGGTGGCACCACCCCATGCCGCATCGCCATCACCATCTTGATGATCCCCGCCACCCCCGCCGCGGCCTGGGTATGCCCGATATTCGACTTCACCGAACCCAACAACAACGGCACATCCCGGTCCTGCCCATACGTCGCCAGCAACGCCTGCGCCTCGATCGGATCACCCAGCCTCGTACCCGTGCCATGCGCCTCCACCACATCAACATCCGAGGTGGACAGACCCGACACCGCCAGTGCCTGCCGGATCACCCGCTGCTGCGACGGACCATTCGGCGCGGTCAACCCATTCGACGCGCCATCCGAATTCACCGCACTCCCACACACCACCGCCAGCACCTCATGCCCCCACCGCCGCGCATCCGAGAGCCGCTCCACCACCAACACCCCCACACCCTCAGACCACCCCGTACCATCAGCCGCCTCCGCGAACGACTTACACCGGCCATCACGCGACAACACCCGCTGACGACTGAAATCCACAAACGCACCCGGCGTGGACATCACCGTCACCCCACCGGCCAACGCCAGATCACACTCCCCCGACCGCAACGCCTGAACAGCAAGATGCAACGCCACCAACGACGACGAACACGCCGTATCCACCGTCACCGCCGGCCCCTCAAACCCAAACTGATAAGCCAACCGCCCCGACACCACACCACCCGCATTACCGATACCCAGATAACCCTCGACATCCCCAGGGAAACTCACCAACGGCGAAGACGAATAATCGTGATACATCGCACCAACAAACACCCCACCCCGGCTACCCCGCAGCAACGTGGGATCGATCCCCGCACCCTCGAACGCCTCCCACGACGTCTCCAGCAACAACCGCTGCTGCGGATCCATCGCCAACGCCTCACGCGGCGAAATCCCGAAAAACCCGGAATCGAAATCAGCCGCCTCATACAGGAAACCACCCGCACGCGTATACGACCTCCCCACCTTCCCCGGATCAGGGTCATACAAACCCTCAACATCCCAGCCACGATCAACAGGAAACCCCGAAATACCATCCCCACCCGAACAAACCAGATCCCACAAACCCTCCGGCGAACCCACACCACCCGGATAACGACACGCCATACCCACGATCACAACCGGATCATCCGACACCGACGCGAGCGGGACCGGGTCCTGATCCCGCCCTCCAGCGCCGACGAACTTGGTGAGCAGATATTCCGCCAGCACCGGCACCGTCGGGTAATCGAACACCAGCGTCGCGGGCAGCCGCAGACCGGTCTCGGCGGCCAGCCGGTTCCTAAGCTCGACCGCGGTCAGCGAGTCGAAGCCAAGGTCGGTGAGCGCATGGCTCACCGAGATCGGCTCGGCGGTGGCGTAACCGAGCACCCCAGCGACCTGGGTGCGCACCAGGTCGAGCAGCACGCCGTCCCGCTCGCCTTCGGTCAGCCCGACCAACCGGGCCCTCAGGGTATCCGCGTCCCCGGCGCCAGTGGCCGCAGAGCGCCTGGAAGCCCCACGCACCAGACCACTCAGGATCGGCGGGATCTCTCCCGCGCCGCGCAAGGCATGCGCATCCAGTCGCATGGCCACGACCGTCGCGTCGGTGACCGTGTCGACGGCCCGGTCGAACAAGGCGAGTCCCTGTTCGTTCGACAGCGGCGGCATCCCGAAGCGCTCTATGCGCCGAAGATCCAGTTCATCGAGGTGCGCGGTCATCGTGCCGCGCTGCGCCCACAAGCCCCACGCGATCGACAACGCGGGCAACCCGCGCGACCGCCGACGGGCGGCCAGCGCGTCGAGGGCCGCGTTCGCGGCGGCATAGTTGGCCTGGCCGGGGGTACCGAGCACCCCGGCGGCCGAAGAGAACAGGATGAACGCCGCGAGGTCATGGGTCTGTTCGTCCAGGTTCCGGGCGGCGTCGATCTTCGGCCGCATCACGGTGTCGAAGCGCTCGGGGGTCAGCGAGCCGAGGACACCGTCGTCGAGCACCCCAGCCGCGTGCACGACCGCCGTCAACGGGTGTTCGACGGGGACCGAAGCCAAGACTCCGGCGAGTTCCACGGGATCCGAAGCATCACAGGCCACCACGCGGACGTCGGCTCCGTGCGCGGTCATGTCGGCCACCAGCTCCGCCACGCCCTCGGCATCCGGACCTCGGCGGCTGAGCAGCAGCAGATTCCGCACCCCGCGCTCCGCCACGAGATGCCGGGCCAGCAGCGCGCCCAGCCCGCCGGTGCCGCCGGTGATGAGCACTGTGCCGTTGGCGTCCCACGGCGAATCGCCGCTTTCCGGGGAGACCGGGACCGTCGCCAGTCTGGCGACTCCGACCTGGCCGTCCCGGATGACCAGCTCCGGCTCGCCGGAGGCCAAGGCACTCGGCAGCGCGGCGACCGATGCGGTTGTATCGTCGATGTCGATCAGAGCGAACCGGCTTGGATGCTCCGTACCGGCCGTACGCACCAGTCCCCGCACGGCTGCCTGGCCGACGTCGAGCCCGGCTCCGCGAGTCACGAACACCAGCCGTGAATCGGCGAACCGCTCGTCCGCCAGCCACAGCTGGGTCTGTGCCAAGGCCAGCGTGGTGGTGTCACGCTCGGACGCACCGGTATCGACCCGAACGAGCACCGAGGCCGGGATCTCGCCGGTCAGGGCGTCGATGCCATCCGGGCCGAGCTCGGCCCAGTCTTCGGTGGCCGATAACGAGGTCAGCGGCACCCATTCCGTGCGAAACAACGGATCAGCATCGGTCCGAGCCAGGTCGTCCGGCGAGACCTCGCGCAGTACCAAGGACTCGACCGAGGCGACGATCGCGCCCCTGGCATCGAAGAGCGACAAGGACACAGTGTCCCGCCCTGTTGGGGTGAGCCGCACGCGGAGTTCCGTAGCGCCGGTGGCGTAGAACGACACGCCGTTCCACGAGAACGGCAGGCGTCCGCCACCGACCGCGGGCACGCTCGCGTGCAGCGCCGCGTCCAGCAACGCGGGGTGCAAGCCGAAACCGGTCGGGTCTCCGGTCAGAGCGACTTCGGCGAAGACTTCGTCACCGCGTCTCCACAGCGCTCTGAGGCCTTGGAATACGGGGCCGTAAGTGAAGCCGCTGTCGCGGAGTTCGGCGTAGAACCCGTTGAGGGACACTGGTTCGGCCCCGGCTGGGGGCCACACACCGATCTCGGGACCCGGCGCGGGCGTGCTGGGGCTGAGCACACCGGCGGCATGCCGGACCCACGGCGTCTCAGGCGTGCCGCGAGAGTGGAAGGTCACCACGCGCCTGCCGGTTTCGTCCGGTCCGCCGAGGGCGACCTGCACTTGCACACCGTCGTTCTCGGGCAGCACCAGCGTCGCTTCGAGGGTCAGTTCGTCAACGCGGTCACAGCCGGCCTTTTCTCCTGCCTGAATCGCAAGTTCCACGAAAGCCGTACCGGGGAACAACACCGAGCCCGCCACTGTGTGATCGGCGAGCCAGGGTTGCGCACGCAGTGACAGGAGACCTGTGAACAGGAGCCCATCCGAGCCGGGCAGCTCCACCCCTGCGCCGATAAGCGGGTGTTCCGACGCGGCCAAGCCGAGCGCGACCGCGTTTTCCCGTGGTTCCGCCGGGTCTGGCCAATACCGCTCACGCTGGAACGGATAGGTCGGCAGCCCCACCCGGCGCGCCCCGGCGAACGCCGGCGTCCAGTCGACGGCCAGGCCGTGCACGAACAGTTCCGCCGCCGACCGCAGGAATCGGTCGAGTCCGCCCTCACCGCGTCTCAGCGTCAAAGCCACCAGCGCGCGGTCCCCGGCGGTTTCGGCGATCCCAGCCGTGAGAACCGGATGGGGACTCACCTCTACGAACACACCGAACCCCTGGGCCAGCAGGGTCTCGGTGGCCTGCTGTAACCGGACGGGCTCGCGCAGATTCCGGTACCAGTAACCGGCATCCATGCCAGTGGTGTCGAGCACGTCGCCGGTGACGGTGGAATACAACGGAATCCGCGCGTCGGCCGGAGTGATCCCCGCGAGGTCTCGCAGGATCTCGTCGCGAATCGACTCCACCTGAACCGAATGCGACCCGGAATCGGCCAGAGGGTGCACCGACGCCGTGTCGTCCTGCCCGGCCAGCACCCGCAACGCCCGGCTGCGCAACGCGACCACCCGGGCCGCGTCCCGCAACGACAACGCCCCCGCCACACACGCCGCGGCGATCTCGCCCTGGGAATGCCCGAGCACCGCGTCCGGGACCACACCCAACGATCGCCACAACGCCGCCAACGACACCATCACCGCCCATAACACCGGCTGCAACACATCCACCCGCGCCAGCGCCACCTCGTCATCGAGGACATCCAGCAACCACCAGTCGGTGAACTCCGACAACACCGCCGCACACTCCGCCATCGAGTCCGCGAACACCCGCGACGAGCCCAGCAACCCACCGGCCATCCCCAGCCACTGCGACCCCTGCCCCGGGAACACGAAAACCACCTTGCCCACCGTTCCCGCCGCACCCACCACCACCCCCGGCGCGGACCCACCCCCCGCCAACGCCGCCAACCCCACCGCCAGCGACTGGCGGTCACCGACCACCACCGCACGATGCTCGAACACCGCCCGCGTCGTCACCAACGAGAAACCCACATCCGACAGGTCCTGTCCCTCCACCAACGACACCAGCCGCGCCGCCTGCTCCCGCACCGCCCCCGGTGACTTACCGGACACCACCCACGGCACCACAGCCGACACCGCCCCGGCCACCTCAGCGGGCTCGGCCGCATCGGCCGGCTCGGCCGCATCGGTCACGTCGGCTGCGGGGGCGGTTTCTATGATCACGTGTGCGTTGGTGCCGCTGATCCCGAACGAGGACACCCCCGCCCGCCGCGGACGCCCGGCCTGTGGCCAGGACACCGACTCGGTCGCCAACTCCACCGCGCCACCAGCCCAGTCCACATGCGAGGACGGCCGGTCCACATGCAACGTCGGTGGCACCACCCCATGCCGCATCGCCATCACCATCTTGATGATCCCCGCCACCCCCGCCGCGGCCTGGGTATGCCCGATATTCGACTTCACCGAACCCAACAACAACGGCACATCCCGGTCCTGCCCATACGTCGCCAGCAACGCCTGCGCCTCGATCGGATCACCCAGCCTCGTACCCGTGCCATGCGCCTCCACCACATCAACATCCGAGGTGGACAGACCCGACACCGCCAGTGCCTGCCGGATCACCCGCTGCTGCGACGGACCATTCGGCGCGGTCAACCCATTCGACGCGCCATCCGAATTCACCGCACTCCCACACACCACCGCCAGCACCTCATGCCCCCACCGCCGCGCATCCGAGAGCCGCTCCACCACCAACACCCCCACACCCTCAGACCACCCCGTACCATCAGCCGCCTCCGCGAACGACTTACACCGGCCATCCCGCGACAACACCCGCTGACGACTGAAATCCACAAACGCACCCGGCGTGGACATCACCGTCACCCCACCGGCCAACGCCAGATCACACTCCCCCGACCGCAACGCCTGAACAGCAAGATGCAACGCCACCAACGACGACGAACACGCCGTATCCACCGTCACCGCCGGCCCCTCAAACCCAAACTGATACGCCAACCGCCCCGACACCACACCACCCGCATTACCGATACCCAGATAACCCTCGACATCCCCAGGGAAACTCACCAACGGCGAAGACGAATAATCGTGATACATCGCACCAACAAACACCCCACCCCGGCTACCCCGCAGCAACGTCGGGTCGATTCCCGCACCCTCGAACGCCTCCCACGACGTCTCCAGCAACAACCGCTGCTGCGGATCCATCGCCAACGCCTCACGCGGCGAAATCCCGAAAAACCCGGAATCGAAATCAGCCGCCTCATACAAGAAACCGCCCGCACGCGTATACGACCTCCCCACCTTCCCCGGATCAGGGTCATACAAACCCTCAACATCCCAGCCACGATCAACAGGAAACCCCGAAATACCATCCCCACCCGAACAAACCAGATCCCACAAACCCTCCGGCGAACCCACACCACCCGGATAACGACACGCCATACCCACGATCACAACCGGATCACCCGACACCGACGCACGCACCGTGCTGGCCGCCGGACCGGGAGAGATCTCACCCATCAGCTCCCTGAGCACGAACTCCGCCAGCGCGAGCGGTGTCGGGTAGTCGAAGGCCAGGGTCGCGGGCAAGCGTACCCCCGTAGCCGTGGCCAGCACGGTGCGCAGCTCGATCGAGGCCAGGGAATCGACACCCAGTTTGATAAAGGGAAGCGCGGGGTCGATCGCGTCGGCGCCGGTGTGACCCAGCACAGCGGCGATCCGGTCGCGCAACAGCGCCACGACGGCGTCACTGCGCTCGTCGTCGGGCAACTCGCGGAGCTGCCCGGCCAGCGTCGTCGCCATCGCGCTCGCGGGGGCTCGGCGCACAGTCCCGCTTACCAGGCCCCGCAGCACGGGTGGGATCTCGCCGGAACTCCGCAGCCGCGCGAAGTCCAGCCGGACCGGCACGACGGTTCCTTCGGACGAACCGACCAGCGCGTCGAACAGGGACAGTCCCAGCTCGGCGGAAAGCGGTAACAGCCCGGCGCGCGCCATCCGCCGCCGGTGCGCCTGGGACGACATGCCCTCGCGTGCCAGGCCCGGCAGCTCCCAGGCGCCCCAGGCCAGTGACAGCGCGGGGAGCCCGAGCGAACGCCGATAGCCGGTCAACGCGTCCAGTGCACCGTTCGCGGCGGCGTAGTTGCTCTGCCCGGGGTTGCCGAAAATCCCGGCCACAGAGGAGAAAACGACGAACGCAGACAGGTCCATGCCCTGTGTGAGCTCGTGCAGATGCCAGGCGGCGTCGACTTTCGGTCCCAGCACCGCGTCGAACCGCTCCGGAGTCAGCGCGCTGAGCACGCCATCGTCGAGCACGCCTGCGGCGTGGACTACGGCCGTCAACGAGACAGCGGACAGCACCGCAGCCAGCGCGTCACGGTCGGCGACGTCGCAGGCCACTACGCGGACGGAAGCGCCGCGCGCGGTCAGCTCCGCGACCAGCTCGGTCGCACCGTCGGCGGCTTCACCGCGGCGGCTGAGCAGCAACAAGCGCCGCACACCATGTGCGGTCACCAGGTGGCGGGCCAGCAATGCGCCTAGGCCGCCGGTCCCACCGGTGATCAGCACGTGGTCATCGGCGTTCCACGGCCGCGCAGCGGGCGCAACGGCGAACCTTGCCAACCGGCCGGCGAAGACCTCTCCCGCCCGCACCGCGAGCTGTGGCTCACCGGAGGCCAACGCGAATGGCAACGCGACCTCGGACGCGGGTTCGTCGTCGAGGTCGACCAGCACGAACCGGCCCGGGTGTTCCGACTGCGCCGATCGCACCAGACCTCGGACGGCGCCGAGCGCGGGGTCTCGGTCGGCGTGCCTGGTCACCACGGCCAATCGGGAGTCCTCGAACCGGTTGTCCCCCAGCCAGTTCTGAAGCAGGTCCAGCACCGCGGTGGTTGCCTCGCGTACCGCCGCCGGCACCGAGGTGATGGTCGGGGCGAGCACTCTGGCCACGACCGTGGCGGGCACCGGCGCGTCGGTCTCGAGGGCGTGCAGCTCGACGAAGGCCCCGTCTCCGGGAGGGCCGGTCAGCGGCGCCCAGTCAAGCCTGAACAGGGCGTCACGCGCACCGGAAACGTCGACCGGCGACATGCGCCGCAGGACGAGGGAGTCGGCGGAAGCCACTGGCAGACCGGCGGCGTCTGCGAGGGTGAAGGACACCGTGTCCGCTCCGATCCGGACCAGCCGGACCCTGGCCGCCGAGGCGCCGGCGGCATGCAGGGAGAACCCGCTCCAGGAGAACGGCACCCGGCCGGCTCCTGGCTCGTCGATACCGAGGAATCTGGTCGCCTGCAGCACTGGGTCGAGCAGAGCGGGATGCAGTCGGTAGGCGTCCGAGTCAGTCGCGGTGGCGATCTCGGCAAAGACCTCGTCGCCGCGCCGCCACACCGCTTTCAGCCCCTGGAACGCCGGGCCGTAGTCGAACCCGTCTTCGGCACAATGCTCGTAGAACCCTTCCAGGCTCACGGGTATGGCTCCAGCCGGAGGCCATTCCACGGCCTCGGCCGTCGTCGCACCGCGCACGCCCAGCACACCGGTGGCGTGGCGAACCCACGGTCCGTCGATCCCGGACCGCGAGTACACCCCGAGAGACCGGCCGCCCGCGGCTTCGGCACCACCGACCACGACCTGCACCCCGACCTCGTCCGGCCCGGTGAAGATCAGCGGCGCTTCCAGAACGAGTTCCTCGACGCGATCGCACCCGGTCGCGTCGCCGGCTAGGACGGCCAGCTCCAGGAAAGCGGTGCCCGGCAACAGCACCGAACCGCCGACGACATGGTCGGCCAGCCACGGCAGTGACCTCGTCGACAGGGTGCCGGTGAACACGTACCCCCCGCTTTCGGGCAGTTCCACCCCCGCACCGAGCAGCGGGTGATCCGCAGGCCGCAGCCCCAGCGAAACTACGTCGTGAGGCCGCCTCGCCGCCCAGTAGCGCTCGCGCTGAAAGGCGTAGGTCGGCAGGTCGACGCGTTGGCAGCCGGCGAAGAAAGCACGCCACGCCACGGGCACGCCGACGGTGTGCAGCCACGACAGGGCGCTGACCACGGCCTCTTCCTCGCCCCGGTCCTCGCGCAGCACCGGAACGGCCACCGCGTCGGCGAGAACCTCCCGGACCATAGCCGATAGCCCGCCATCCGATCCCAGCTCGACGAACGTGGTGACACCGGCCGCTTCGAGAGTGTGCAGGCTGTCGGCGAACCGCACCGTCTCCCGCGCCTGGCGCACCCAGTACTCCGGCGTGCTCCACTCGTCGGTCACCACCGCGCCGGTCACCGCAGACACCGCTGTGATCGACGGCCGTCCGAACTCGAGCCGTTCGACGATCGTGCGGAATTCGTCCAGTACCGGGTTCAGCGAAATGCCCTCCGGTAACGGCGAAATCTCCTCCTCCGAGGCCTCAACCGCCACCACCGCGCCATCCGGCGGCAACGCCCGCATCAACCGGTCACGGGCGGCCACCAGTACGCAGGCGTCCTCGAGAGACAGCACACCGCAGACGTGGGCGGCCGCGATCTCGCCGATCGAATGGCCTGCCACGAAATCCGGCGCGATCCCCCATGACTCCAGCAACCTGAACAAGGCGACGTGCAGCGCGAACAACGCGGGTTGGGTGAAGCCGTTGTGCGCCAACGAGTTTTTGTCACCGGGCGGTGCCGTTCCCAGGTGGGCGGCGACGGCGTCGAAGGCCTCGGCGAATACCGGGAACCGAGCGTGCAGCTCCTGCCCCACGCCCGGGCGCTGACTTTCCTGGCCGCCGAACAGGCCGCCGAACAGGAGCGCCGTTCTGGCGCCCTCGCGTGCCGCACCTTCGACCACTCCGGCCGCCGGGGCGCCCTGAGCCAGAGCCCTGAGCGAGGCGATCAGTCCGGCGCGGTCGCCGCCGATCACCGCAGCGCGGTGTGTGAAGGAAGTCCGCGAGGTGGCCAGCGAACAACCGATGTCGGAAAGTCGCAGCGACGCGTTTTCGTCCAGATGGGACAGCAATCGGGCCGCCTGCGCGCGGACTCCTGCCCTGGTTCTCGCCGACAGCACCCATGCCGTGACACCTTGCTCTTCCTCCGGAACGGGCTGCTCGGCGAAGTTCGTGACGGGGGCTTGTTCCAGGACGGCGTGCGCGTTTGTGCCGCTGATCCCGAACGAGGACACCGCGGCCCGCCTCGGACGGCCCGTGTCCGGCCACTGGACGCTCTCGGTCAGCAGCGAGACCGACCCGCCAGACCAGTCGACGAACGGCGATGGCTCGTCCGCATGCAGGGTGCGCGGGAGGACACCGTGGCGCATCGAAAGAACCATCTTGATGACCCCGGCGATCCCGGCCGCGGCCTGAGTGTGCCCAAGGTTCGACTTCACCGAACCCAGTCGCACCGGCCGGTCCGCGCGATCCCGGCCGTAGGTCGCCAGCACGGCCTCGGCTTCGATCGGGTCGCCGAGACGCGTACCGGTGCCGTGTGCCTCGACGACATCGATATCGGTGGCCGCCAGTCCCGCGGAGAGCAGTGCCTGGCGGATCACCTTCTGCTGGGAAAGCCCATTGGGCGCGGTCAGGCTGTTGGACGCGCCGTCGGAGTTGATCGCGGTGCCGCGCACCACGGCCCGCACCGGGTGCCGGTTGCGACGCGCGTCGCTGAGACGCTCCAGGAGGAGCAGGCCAACACCCTCGGCGAAGCCGGTGCCGTCCGCGCCGGCGGAGAAGGCCTTGCAACGGCCGTCCTCGGCGAGACCCTGCTGCCGGGCGAAGTCAGCGAAGATCTCCGGGGTCGCCATGAGCGTGACCCCGCCGGCCAGCGCCAGCTCACACTCTCCGGACCGCACGGCCTGCGCGGCGAGGTGCAGCGCGACCAGCGACGACGAGCACGCCGTGTCGACCGTGACAGCCGGGCCCTCGAGGCCGAAGATGTAGGCAACGCGGCCCGAGGCGACGCTGGTGACGCTGCCCGTCTCGGCGCTGCCCGCGTACCCGTTGTGGCCCAAGCCGGCGAACACCCCGGTCCGGGTGCCACGCAGCGACTCCGGGAGGATCCCGGCCCGCTCCAAGGTCTCCCAGGCCACCTCCAGCAGGAGTCGCTGCTGGGGGTCCATCCCGGTCGCCTCGCGCGGTGAGATTCCGAAGAAGGCCGCGTCGAACTCCGCCATCCCGGGCAGGAAGCCGCCGACAGCCGGGTACGCGGGATCGGGTTGCCAGCCCCGGTCGAGCGGGAAATCGCCGAGCGCTTCACGGCCTTCGGCCAGCAGGTCCCAGAGTTCCTCGGGTGAGCTCACTCCGCCCGGATAACGGCAGCCCATCGCGACGATCACCACGGGATCTTCGGCGCTGGGAATGTCACGCGGGGCCGGGCGCGCGGGGTCCGCCGCGCCCGAGAGCTCGGCATCGAGGTAACGGGCGAGGTCGCCCGGAGTGGGGTAGGAGTATATGAGGCCGGTGGGCAGGCGCAGGCCGGTCGCGGTTGCCAGTGTGGTGCGGAACTCGACCGCGGTGACCGAATCCAGGCCGAGCTCACGGAAGGTCTCCGCGGACCCGATCCCGCCGGGCGAGGCGTACCCGAGCACGGTCGCCAGGCGGCTACGCACCAGTTCGAGGGCTCCCCCGGTCCAGCAGGACGATTCGACCGGATTCTCTTTAGGCCGCACCGGAGCGGGCTCGCGGCCCGGCAGCCAATGGCTCTCCCGCTGGAAGGCGTAGGTCGGCAACGGCACGCGGCCGCGGTCGCCGAACAAGACCGTCCACTCCGGACTGACACCGCGAACATGCAGCTGTGCCAGCGCGGTCAGCACCGTGGCCTCCTCGCTGCCGGCCGCACGCAGCAAGGGAACCACGACCACCTCGCCGGCCGGGTCGTCTTCGACGATGTCCTTGGTGAGCGCCGACAGCACCCCGTCCGGCCCGAGTTCGACGAATAGTCCGGTGCCATCGGCGCGCAGTGTCTTGACTGCGTCCGCGAACCGCACTGTCCCGCGCGCATGCCGCACCCAGTAACCGGGGGTCCGCCAAAGCTCGCCGGCCGGTTGACCAGTCAGAGTCGACACCACCGGAATCGACGCCTCGCCGAACGCCAGCCCGGCCACGACCTGACGGAACTCGTGAAGCATCGGGGTCATCAACGCCGAGTGGAACGCGTGGCTGACCCGCAACCGACGAGTCCAGCGCCCCGAGGCGGCCAAGGTGGCAGCGACCTGCTCGACGTCGGCTACGGCTCCCGCGAGCACCACCGATGAAGGGCCGTTGACCGCCGCCAGCGACACCGCTGACTGCTCGTCGAGCAGCGTTACGACCTCGGCTTCAGAGGCCTGGACCGCAATCATGGCGCCGCCGGCGGGCAGTGCCTGCATCAAGCGGCCGCGCGCCACCACCATGGCGCAGGCATCGTCGAGCGACAGCACACCGCAGACGTGCGCGGCGGCGATTTCACCGATCGAATGCCCCACCACGAAGTCCGGGGTGATCCCCCATGACTCGAGCAGCCGGAACAGTGCGATCTCGAGCGCGAACAAAGCGGGCTGGGCAGCCTCGGTCCGCGCCAGCGTCTCGTCGTCGGCGGAGAGAACGTCCAAACCGACCCGCGCACACACGGCGTCGAAGGCCGCGGCGAACACTGGGAACCGGGCGTGCAGCTCACGGCCCATACCGGCCCGCTGCCCGCCTTGGCCCGCGAACAGGAACGCGACCTTGGGCTGGGCGAGAACGGTTCCCTCGACCACGTCGGCCGCGTACTCGCCGAGGGCGAACGGCCGTAGCCGGGCCAGCAGTGCGTCGCGGTCGGCGCCGACGACCGCGACGCGGTGCTGGAACGCGGTTCGCGTGGTCGCGAGGGAAAAGGCCAGCTCAGCGGGCCGGAAGCCCGTATGGGCCTCGACGTGCCCGATCAGCGCCTCGGTCTGTGCGCGCAGCGCCGCCGGCGTCTTTGCCGAAAGCGTCCACACGACCTCGGCGGGTTCAGCGGTGTCCTGGCCGGGCTCCCGCACCGGCTCGGGCGCACCAGACAGCACGACATGGCAGTTGGTGCCGCCCATCCCGAACGAGGACACCCCCGCTAGCACTGGCCCGTCGCACTCCGGCCATTGCTGCGACGACCGCACGACCCGCATGTTCCAGTCGTCGAAGCGGATGGCGGGGTTCGGGTGCTCGAAGTTGAGGCTCGCCGGGAGCCGGCGGTGTTTGACGGCGAGCGCGGCCTTGAGCAGCCCGACGATCCCGGCGGCGCCCTCCAGATGCCCGACGTTGGTCTTCGCCGATCCGACCAGGAGCGGGTTACCGGCGGACCGTCCGGCGCCCAGCACCGCGCCGAGCGCGGCCGCCTCGATCGGGTCACCCACCTTCGTGCCGGTGCCGTGCAGCTCTACGTACTGGACTTCAGCCGGGTCCACTCCTGCGCGCCGGTACGCCTCCGTGAGCACCGCCCGCTGGGCGCGTTCGTCCGGGACGGTCAGCCCATCACCGCCACCATCGTTGTTCATGGCGGTCCCGCGGATCACGCAGTAGATGTCGTCGCCATCGCCGAGCGCGAGGGGCAGCGGCTTGAGGACGGCGAAACCGCCGCCTTCACCGCGCGCGTAGCCGTTCGCGCGCGCATCGAAGGTGAAGCAGAGCCCGTCGGGCGAAAGCGCGCCGAAGCTGGCCGCGGCAGCCCTGCTCTCCGCAGCCAGGTTCAGGGTGACCCCGCCGACCAGGGCGGCCGAGGACTCGCCGCGGCGCAGGCTCTCCACGGCGAGGTGAACGGCAACCAGGGAGGACGACTGACCGGAGTCGACGACCAGGCTCGGGCCGTGCACACCGAGCACGTACGACAAACGGTTGGCGATCATGCTCCGCTGCACACCGGTCGCCGTGTAGTGACCGATCTGGGAGCCGCCATCGGCGAAGCTCAACGTGGCGTAGTCGTCCCCCATCGCGCCCACGAACACGGCGACCCGCTCACCGCGCAACTCGCCCGGCACGATCCCGGCGTCTTCCAACGCTTCCCAGCCCAGCTCCAGCATGAGCCGCTGCCGGGGGTCGAGTTCGGCGGCTTCACGAGGGGAGATCCCGAAGAAGGCCGCGTCGAACTGGTCGACCCTGGTGAGGAAACCACCACGGCCGGCGCTCAGGCTCCCCCGCCCGGACAGTTCCGCGTCGAAACGTGCGGCCGGGTCCCAGCGGTCCTGCGGAGCGCTGGTGATCGCGCTCACGCCACGGGTGAGCAGATCCCAGAATCCGCGGGGGTCCGCGGCTTGCGGTAATCGGCAGGACAATCCGACGACGGCTATCGGCTGTTCCGGATCTGAAGGCTCACACGGTGCCATCAAATGGCTCCCGCACTACGAACTCTGCGCATTGCCACACCTGGTGTACGGAGTGTCCACATTATGATTACGGAGTGTCCACATGCGACTACTGAAGGTCTACATACGACGGATGACCTGACCTTACATAGACTCACCGGCCGCCTCCGTGGACGCACGATCGAAAGCCTAAAACTGCCTTTTCTGGCGGGTGAACCCCGAACAAAAGGGCAGAATGTCATTCTGCCCACGACACGACCTTCCGCGCGCGGGATTGACGCGGTAGAGTCTCCGGTCGCCATCGAACCGAGGCAGGGTAGCCTGGCGTGAACATCAGATTAATGGGCGCGGGCCGGGCGTTGGCCGACCCGGCCGCCTACACGAACAACGACCGAATTCACAAGGCGCTGGCACTGCTACGGCGCGAAGCTCCCGTACACTGGGTCGAGGCTCCGGGGCACCGCCCGTTCTGGGCGATCACCCGGCACGCCGACGTGATGGAGATCGAGCGTCAGCCCGACCTGTTCCGCAACGCGCCCCGCCCGATACTGGTCCCCGACGCGATGGAACAGCGGATAGCCGCACAGGGCACGAACTTCCGCACGCTGGTGTCGATGGACGGCGCCGAGCACCGGCAGGTGCGGGCCATCGGCACCGACTGGTTCGGACCCGGCGCGATGGGTCGCATGGAGACCCGCGTCACCGAGCTAGCCCGGCGCTACGTCGACCGGATGCTCGAATTCGACGGCGAATGCGACTTCGTCACCGACATCGCCGTGCACTACCCGCTGGACGTCATCCTCTCCCTGCTCGGCTTGCCCAAAACGGACTTCCCGAGGCTGCTCTCGCTGGCCAAGGAGCTGTTGGGGAACGCCGACCAGGAGATCAGCCGCGGCCGAGGAGAGGAGGACTTCATCGCCGTCCAGCAGGACCTGCTCACCTACTTCAACGAACTCACGGCCGCCCGCCGGGCCACCCCCACCGCAGACCTCGCCTCGGCCATCGCCAACGCCCGGTTCGACGGTGCATACCTGTCCGAGTTCGACGCGGCCTCCTACTACGTCCTGATCGCCACCGCGGGTCACGACACCACGAGCGCGACCATCGCGGGCGGCCTGCAGGCCCTGATCGAGAACCCCCAGCAGCTGCGGCAACTCCAGGACGACCTCACCCTCCTGCCTGCCGCGATCGACGAAATGGTCCGGTGGGTCACACCGATCAAGTGCTTCCTGCGCACGGCCACCGAGGACTACGTGCTGCGTGGGACCACCATCCGCAAGGGTGACTCCCTGCTGTTGTCCTACCCTTCAGCCAACCGCGACGAGGACGTGTTCGAAGAACCGTTCCGCTTCGACATCCGCCGCACGCCAAACCGGCACCTGGCCTTCGGCTTCGGCGTCCACTACTGCCTCGGCGCGGCGCTGGCCAAGATGGAAGCCCGCGTGTTCCTGGCCGAGCTGCTACCCCGGCTGGACAGCGTCGAGCTCGCCGGCAAGGCCGAACTGTCCGCCAGCAACTTCATCGGCGGCCTCAAACACCTGCCCATCCGCTACAAGCTACGACCCAGCAGGTAGCGAACCGCTCTCAACCCGGATTCATTCGGTCCTCGCCTGTTAATCAGTGCCCGTCACGATCGTCGTGTCCGCAACGCTCGTCGTCATCGCGCTCAGCTCGCCCATGACCCATCACGAACGTAGCCGGCGGAGCGGCTTTGACTTGATCGGCACGTCCGTTCGGCTCGCCCTGACTGCCGCGCAGCCCGTAACTGCCTGATCGTGCCGCGTGATCCGCCCCGTCGGTGAGCATGCTGACCAGGAGGTGTCGCGAACGACTCCGGTACGCCCGCCGACTCGAGTACACCCGGCACGGCCCGCGACCGAGGAGCCGCTGATTTGCCCGATCGATCCATCTTGAATGGTTGCTTCGGGCAGGAATCGGAAGAATATATCACTTTTGGTCGTAATCTCTGTCAGTCCGCTGAGGACGGCTTGAACGAACGTGAACGTAGGTGGCTGATCATGCCTTCACCCGACCCCACATCGATGGTTTCCGTCGTGTCACCACGGATGGTCTCGCCCGTCGTCGGGCCCCAAGGCCAGGAGCTCTACTCCTGCGTGACGGCGGCCAACTCCGGCGCCACTGGTATCTCGGCCGGCATGGTCGTGATGCCGCCAGGCGGGATTTCACGCCCGCACCTGCACGCGCACAGCGAGATCATCGTCTGTTGCGTGGCCGGGGCTGCCGTCACGCTGGTCGGTCCCGAGCTACGGCCAGTGCCGCACGCTGCTGGTGAGTTCATCCACATCCCGGCGGGCGTCGTCCATGTCGCGGTGAACCTGAGTTCGGCCGCGACACTCGTCGCCATCGAGATGCGCACCGACCCGATGTTCAACGAGGACGTGGTGGTGCTGCCGGATCTGGCCGAGGCCGCGGCGGCGGCCGCAAATCTCGCACGTCGTGACTTCGCGCCGAGTTCTGGCTCCGCGTTCTGGCGCGTACCGACTCCGCGAGGCGGCGCACCGGTCGCCGAGGCCGTCGCGAGGTGACGGGATGGATATCGCGTCCCGGCTGTCCACTCCGGCCAGGTCGAGCCGGCCGGGTGTCATCGACGAGCTGTTCGACCTGGCCCGTGCGGAACCGGATATCGTCTCGCTCGCCGCGGGCGCGCCGGACACCTCGCTATTGCCGGTCGAATTGCTCGGCGAGCTCACCACGTCCGCGGTGGACCGGTTCGGCCGCGAGGTCCTCCAGTACGGAGCGACCCAGGGCTTCCTGCCACTGCGTGAAGCGCTCGTGCCCCGACTCCGCGACCGCGGTGTCCACTGTGGATCAGAGGATGTCCATGTGTCCACCGGGGGTTCCGGTGCGCTCAACAACGTGTGCCTCGCCCTACTGGACCCCGGCGATGTCGTCGCGGTGGAACGGCCGACGTACGCACCGGCCGTGAAGGTGTTTCGGGCCTACCAGGCCAAGGTGATCGAGGTGGCTTGCGATGCCGACGGCATGCTGCCGGACGCGCTGGATGAGACGCTACGGGCCCGGCCGGTGAAGTTCGTCTATCTGATGCCGACCTTCCAGAACCCGACGGGCCGGTCGATGCCGCCAGAGCGCCGCGCAGCGATCGCGAGTGTGGCACGGCACGCGGATGTCCTGCTGGTCGAGGACGATGTCTACAGCGAGCTGCGTTACGCCGGCACGCCCGCCGCCGCGCTGACCGCGTTCGCGCCGGAACGGTCGGTCTACCTCACGTCCTGCTCGAAGCTGTTCGCGCCGGCCATGCGGGTCGGTGTCGCGGTCATGCCGAAGGATCTGCTCGCGCGAGTGCTCATGCTGAAGCAGGGAATCGACATGCAGACCTCGACCTACACCCAGGCCCTTGTCACCGAGTTCCTGACCGGCGGCCACGCCGAAGCGCACCTGGTCCGGCTCCACGATGCCTACGCCGCAAGACTTCGCGCGCTAGACAGCGCACTCACCAACCACCTGCCCCTCGGCTTCTCCTGGCAGCGCCCCGACGGCGGGATGTTCCTGTGGTTGACCGGGCCGGCCTCGCTCGACGCGGAAGCAATCCTGCCGACCGCTATTGCCCGCGGGGTGGCCTACGTGCCCGGCAGCGCATTCCACGTCTACCCGGGCGACGGCAGGGAAACGATGCGGTTGAGCTTCGCCGGTGTCAAGGAAGAATTCATCGAGGAGGGCGTGCGCCGACTGGCCGCGGTGGTGACGACGTGACCGACCGTCCGGTCACCGGTGTGTGGCTCGTGGTGGCTCCGGACGCACCGTTCCCCCACCACGTCTTCACGTTCCATGGCGACGGCACGATGGCCCAGTCCAACCCGGACGGCGGCAATCGGAATGCCAGCGACAGTGCCGGCATGGGCCTGTGGCGGCAGGATGGTGACGTCGTACGTGGCCGGTTCGTCGAGGTGCATGCCAACCGGGAGTCCGGCGCGCCCACCGGCGCTACGGTGGTCGAGTTCGAACTGACCATCGACGGCGATGCGTGCCATGGCTCGGCACGTTCTTGGTCGTCCGGCGTGGACGGAGTACCGCCCGGCACCGTCCTCACCGGACACCGAATGACGCTCGACGAACCGGCCAGCGAATTTCTGTCGCGGGCCGGCTTCGACGCCAAGCGATCGGGCGTTCCTGGCGGCGCTACTGCACGGGTTGCCACCCAGCATCCTGCGGTTAGGCAGTGACCCAGGCGAAGATAACGAGGAACAGCAGGTAGCAGCCTACGACGGCCGCCGTGCCTGCCAGGTTCGTCACCACCATGCGGACCGGCCCCGGCACCAGCCAGAACGCGAAGATCCTGTTCACCAGGGGCATCAGCAGCCAGGCCAGGATGCTGACGCTCAACACGTTGCCGATGAACAGGGACAGGTACCCCGGTAGCCCTGCCGCGTCCAGTTGGTGACCGACTGTCAGGTTCAGGACCATGACGGTGGGATAGAGGGCCAGCAACACGGTCATGGCCTGCTTCCAGTTGGGTGGGACCCCTTCCTCCCCCTCACCGTCGAAACGGAACCAACTGCCGAATGCCGATCTGATCTTTCGCACGTCATAGGCGGCGAAGTAGTCCTTTCCTTCCTCCAGAAGTTTCGCCCGCGTCTCGGAGTCCAACCATTCGTCCAGATGCTCACGACTGTCGTAACGGAACACCGCGACCCATTTTTCCTGAACTCCTGGTATGGGCTCGAAAAGTTCGAGTCCCATGAATCCCGGAGACTTCTCCTGGACCTTGCGGACCTTGTTCTGCCAGTGCCTGAACTCGCGTTCACGACCCGGCCTGACGTCGTGTGAGACGACCGCGGTCACGACATCCCGGGTCGGCGGCTCTCCGGCGAGAACCTCCTGCGTGGTCGGCCCTTCGAACAGGCCCTCGCCCTCGGCGAGGAGTTCCTGTCGTTCCGTCGAGTTCAACCAGGTGGTCAACTGGTCGATCGTCGAAAAGCGAAAGACGACCGACCAAGCGTGCTGCTCACCTGACGTCGGTGGATACTGCTCCGCTGCCTCGAATCCGCTGAATCCGCTGGCAGCCTGGTCCACCCTTTGTTGCCATCGCTGGTAGTCGTCCTCGCGGCCTTCACGGACCGTCAACGAGATCAGGACGGTCGCGCCGCGACTCCCGGATTCCTCGTTTGGCCCCCACTCCATACCGGGTAACCATAACTAGCTCCGGCGGGTCGGACAACTCGACTAAGAAGCGCTGAGCACGATTTGATCGGAGGTTCTGGGGATGGAACACAAGGAACTCATTGCCGAAGCCGTCCGGTTGGCGACCGAATCCGTTGAGAACGGGTGGGGCGGCCCGTTCGGCGCGGTAATCACCCGCGACGGAGAGATCATTGCCCGGGGGCAGAACCGCGTTCTGCTCACCGGCGACCCGACCGCGCACGCGGAGGTGGAGACCATACGGAAGGCCTCGCAGGTACTGAATTCCGAGGCCCCGAGCATTCCGGAAGACCACCAGAACGAATCGACGCTGGAGTTCGTGCCACGGCCGAAGGATTCCGATGACGTGGTGCCCGAGCGGGCCCGCATGCTCATGGGATGCTCCATCTACATCAGCGGTGCACCGTGCCCGATGTGCATGAGCGCGATCTACTGGTCCCGAATCAACGCGGTCTACTACGCCAAAGACCTCAAAGACACCAGAGAGATCGGTTTCGACGACGCCTTCCAGTACGACGACTTCGAGAAACCACTCGACCAACGGAGAATATCGATTAAACAAATCTACCCCGAGATCGGGGACAGGGCGTACCAGGCGTGGATGAACAAGCCCGATCGGCACCCGTATTAGCGCGGAGCAACGCCGTCAGGATAGGTGTGGAAAAACCCGTCCGGGTCGAAGCGTGCGCGCAGCGCCTGCAACCCGCTGCCAGTTCCGTTCGGTGTAACACCGGCGGGCTCGTTCCGGCTCCGCAGTGAGGTCCGCTTCACCCACGTAGTGGCCGATAGTGACGGGTTCCAGAGCTGTCATCGTTTCGCGCAGCCAAGCACGGTTCGCGGCGTCGTCGGCTCCCTCCTGCCACACGGCATAGCAGTCGAGGAGGGTCCGTCCGCCCACGGAGAACGCCATGTCCGCCGCCGCGTCGACGCCGCGGGGTTCCGGCGACAGGGTGGCGAGGACGACCGACTCACTCGAGGGAGCGGCCAGGATCGGTTCCCGCAGGCGGCTCACCACGTCACCGAGTTCGGCATTCGACCACGCCGTGTCGGCGGCGTAGCGACGGCCCTCGGGCCAGAACGTCGCGGCGGCGTCGAATAGCCCGTCGAAGGTGGAGGGCACGGCGACCTGGGCCTGAAGCGCCCGCCCGGCGGCGGGACAGCAGCCGAGCGGCGCCAGTGCCTCGACTGCGGCGTCCGTCGAGTCCGCGAAGGCGGCGGCGGTGACGATGGCGGCCTTGCCCGGCTGTTCCGCCGTCACCCCAGGTGGTGCGGCGGTAAGAAGGAAGCTCGGCTCGACCATTGGGGGCAGCCGGTCGCCCAGGTCGGACGCCCAGCCCGCAACCTCCTCCGCGTCGGCGAGCGAGTAGACGTAGGTGCTCGTGGTGAGCGCGCGCGGCAAGGATAGAGGTCCACCTGGTAACTGGTGACGACGCCGAAGAAGCCCGGGCCCGCGCCGCGCGCCGCCCAGAACAGCTCGGCGTTGTCTCGCTCGTTCGCGCGCACGAGCTCCCCGTCGGCGGTGACCGCCTCGATCTCCCGCACGCTGTGACACGCCGGTCCCCAGACGCGGGTGTTCCAGCCAAAGCCACCGGCGAGCAGGTAACCGCTGACGACCACCTGACCACAGTGGCCGGCGGGAAAGGCAAGCCCGTGCTCGGCGAGTGCGGCAGTGAGCCTGCGGTTGGAGACCACCGGCGAAAGCCGCGCGGTGCGCGCGGCGGGGTCGATTACCACGTCCCGCAACCCGGACAGGTCGACGAGCATTCCCCCGTCGCGCAGCGGGGAACCTCACCAGTTGTGCCCGCCACCGCGAACCGCGACCCGGAGACCACGGGCGCGGGCAAACCGCACCGCGCGCACGACATCGTCCCTCGATGCGACAGTGACGATCAGGTCGGGAAAGCGCTCCGGCTTCCACTCGTTCCACAGCATGGCGCGCCACGTCCGCTCGTAGGCATCCGATCCGCGCCACACGACGGTGCCCCGGATTCCGCGCAATATCTCGGTACCCATTAGGTCCCCCCACACCCGTGTTCGCGGCAATGCGCGACCCCGACCTGCTGCGGGGAAGCGCCGACACGTTCAGTCCCGGTTCCTGGACGCCCCACGAGCCCGCCAGCGCGAGCGTGGCACAGCAGAAGTGCTTGCGCTCGCCGGTGGGTGTGGCGTGGTCGGGTAATGCGCACACGCAGCTGCGCGACGGTTTCGGCCACCGCCGGAGCCGGTGGCTGCTGGTGAGCGCGCCGGTGGCGCAGCCAGAACGCAGCCCCGCCAGGACGGCAACGGTGATCGCGCCGACCAGCCGTCCATGGCTACACCGACCAGTCCATGATCGCCACTTCCACGGTCCTCGCACGAAGATCACACACTTTGACGTTCCCCTGATCGGCAACCCTACGAGCTGAGTTGATCACTCGGCGCGATCTTGCCTTAGCCCTGCCCCCGCAACACATCCCCATCCACATCCACCACCACGAGCGGCCCACCAAAAACCAGCCCCTCCTCCCCCTCAACCCCGAACAAACCGAGGGAATCCTCCCCGTACTCATTCAGGAACGCAGCGAAATCATCGTCCCCGGCAACCGGCCCAGCATCCTCGGCTCCCACAGCATCGTCCCCGGCATCCTGGTTCAGGAACGCGAGCAACTCGGTCGCGACAAACTCTTCATAAGCATCCTCGCCCAGCATCACCCCAACATCCGCCGCACCTTGCGGCACCCACACCCCATCCACATCCGCCACCGCCCCAGCAAGCCACGCATCCAGATCGACCTCAGCCGACCACCCGTCCCGGCCGTACCGTTCAGTCCCAGTCCATCCCGATACCCCCACGGGCCCCACACCCTGCCCCACCACCGGGGCCCCACTACCCACCCCGGTCCCCGACACCTCCGCGACCTTCTTCTTCCGCCCCCGCCCCGCCAGCTTCGACCGCAGCGCCGCCAACTCCTTCGCCTGCCCGTCAGTCAACTGCTCCCGCTCCCCCAACTCCTCCAACTCCGCAACCCGATCAGCAGCAGCCTTCACCGCCCGGTACCGTTCCGCGACCCTTTCCTTCTGTTTCTGCCACTGCTGCGCCTTCGGCCGAAGCGCCGCCAACTCCTTCTCCTGCTCGTCAGTCAGCTGCTCCCGCCCCTCCAACTCCTCCAACTCCGCAACCCGATCAGCAGCAGCCTTCACCGCCCGGTACCAATCCGCGACCTCTTTTTTATGTTTCTGCCACTGCTGCGCCTTCGGCCGGAGCGCCGCCAACTCCTTCTCCTGCTCGTCAGTCAGCTGCTCCCGCCCCTCCAACTCCTCCAACTCCGCAACCCGATCAGCAGCAGCCTTTCCCACCCGGTACCAATCCGCGACCTCTTTTTTATGTTTCTGCCACTGCTGCGCCTTCGGCCGAAGCGCCGCCAACTCCGCCGCCTGCTCGTCAGTCAGCTGCTCCCGCCCCTCCAACTCCTCCAACTCCGCAACCCGATCGGCAGCAGCCTTTCCCACCCTGCGATACTTCGCGGCAGATTCCTTCTTTTTCTGCTTCCGCTGCGCCACCTTCGGCCGAAGCGCCGCCAGCTCCGCCGCCTGCCCCTCAGTCAGCTGCTCCCGCTCCTCCAACTCCGCAACCCGATCGGCAGCAGCCTTCACCGCCCGGTACCGTTCCGCGACCCTTTCCTTATATTTCTGCCACTGCTGCGCCTTCGGCCGGAGCGCCGCCAACTCCTTCTCCTGCTCGTCAGTCAGCTGCTCCCGCCCCTCCAACTCCTCCAACTCCGCAACCCGATCAGCAGCAGCCTTTCCCACCCGGTACCAAACCGCGAACCTTTCCTTCTGTTTCTGCCACTGCTGCGCCTTCGGCCGGAGCGCCGCCAACTCCTTCTCCTGCTCGTCAGTCAGCTGCTCCCGCCCCTCCAACTCCTCCAACTCCGCAACCCGATCAGCAGCAGCCTTTCCCACCCTGCGATACTTCGCGGCAGATTCCTTCTTTTTCTGCTTCCGCTGCGCCACCTTCGGCCGAAGCGCCGCCAGCTCCGCCGCCTGCCCCTCAGTCAGCTGCTCCCGCTCCTCCAACTCCGCAACCCGATCAGCAGCAGCCTTTCCCACCCGGTACCAAACCGCGAACCTTTCCTTCTGTTTCTGCCACTGCTGCGCCTTCTGTTGGAGCTCCGCCAGCTCCTTCTCCTGCTCGTCAGTCAGCTGCTCCCGCTCCTTCAACTCCTCCAACTCCGTAACCCGGGCGGCAGCAGCCTTTACCAACCTGCGATACTTCGCGTTATCTTCCTTCCTTTTCTGCCACTGTTGCGCCTTCGGCTGGAGCTTCGCCAGCTCCTTCTCCTCATCCGGCGTCAGCGGCCCCTTCTCCTTCAACGCCTCCAACTCCACAACACGGGCAGCAGCAGCCTTTCTCGTCTGGTACCGCTTCGCGTCCTGTTCCTTCCTTTTCCGTTTCTTCTCCGCACTCGGGTCCTGCGGTGCTGCCTGATCCCTCGGCGTGAGCACCTCACTCCCACCATCCCCCGGACTCCCGGAAACAGCCCCAACAGCAGCGGCTGCGTCCGCCTTCCGCCGCTTGGGTGCCCGGGAACCCTCACCAGCCTCCGCCCGGGAACCCTGCTCAGCCCCCTCCCCCCGCGTCCTCTTCGCGCCCCTCGCGCCCTTCGTGCGTTTCGTGCCGGCTTTCTGCGGCGCAGTCCGCGGGTCCTCCTGCTGTGCCGCCTGACCCGTTGGCGCGGACCCATCGCCCTCGCCACCGTGACTCCCGGAACCAGCCCCAGCAACGGGTTCTGGCACCTTCCGCCGCTTGAACGCCCCAGCAGAAGACCTCTCGCCAGCCTCCCCCCGGGAACCCTGGTCAGCCCCCTCCTCTCGTGTCCTCTTCGTGCCCTTCGCTGCGGCTCCTCCCGCCACCGGCCCACCTCGGGGCTGACGCTTGGGACCGGTCACCTCCGTGGGCAGCCCGGCCCCCCGGTCCTCGCGCCGTAGCCCGGAACCAGCGGCCGGTCCCGCCTCCGGCAGCTCCACCACCCACACCCCGGTCGCTGCCACCACATCAGCCGACGCGTCTTCCTCCCCCTTCTGTGCATCCACCACCGCGACCACGCCCTGCCCGACATGCACAGCATTGACCGCATGCGCGCTACCATCCCGCCGCTGGAAGATCACCGGCACATCCCCACCCACCCGCACGCTCCGCACGTACCGCGCAGCCCCGGCCACACCGGCCACCCACCGGGCCTTCCCCCCCAACGCCTCCACCAACCACGCCGGATCCCGATCACCAGCCGGCCCCGCCACGAACTGCCGACCCAACTCACGAGACTGGTGGAACGCCACACACGCCTCCAGGCAATTCACCCGGAAACGCTTATCCCCAGAGAAATAATTGGCCTGGTTCACCCCCCGCAAGAACCGGGACCAAGACCCCACCCGCTCACCCCCCACCACACGACCCCACACCCCCCGCACCCCAGCACCCGCCACCAACCCCCCACCCTCCACACGCCCCGGCAACGCCTCCCCCTCCCCCTCCACCACCAACCCACCAAAAACCAGCCCCTCCCCCTCGACCCCGAACAACCCGAGCGGATCCTCCCCGTACTCATCCAGGAACGCAGCGAAATCATCGTCCCCGGCAACCAACCCAGCATCGTCGGCAGCCGCAGCATCGTCCCCGGCATCCTGGTTCAGGAACGCAAGCAACTCGGTCGCGACAAACTCTTCATAAGCATCCTCGCCCAGCATCACCCCAGCATCCGCCGCACCTTGGGGCACCCACACCCCATCCACATCCGCCACCGCCCCAGCAAGCCACGCATCCAGATCGACCTCAGCCGACCACCCGTCCCGGCCGTCCCGCTCAGCCCCAACCCATCCCGATACCCCCTCAGACCCCACACCCCGCCCCACCGGGGCCCCACTATCCACCCCGGTCCCCGTCACCTCCCGGACCTTCTTCTTCTGCCCCCGCCCCGCCACCTTTGACCGCAGCGCCGCCAGCTCCCCCGCCTGCCCGTCAGTCAGCTGCTCCCGCTCCTCCAACTCCTCCAACTCCGCAACCCGATCGGCAGCAGCCTTCACCGCCCAGTACCGTTCCGCGACCCTTTCCTTCTGTTTCTGCCACCGCTGCGCCTTCGGCCGCAGCGCCGTCAACTCCTTCTCCTGCTCGTCAGTCAGCTGCTCCCGCTCCTCCAACTCCTCCAACTCCGCAACCCGATCGGCAGCAGCCTTTCCCGCCCAGTACCGATTCGCGGAAGATTCCTTCTGTTTCTGCCACGTCTGCGCCTTCGGCTGGAGCGCCGCCAGCTCCGCCGCCTGCCCCTCAGTCAGCGGCCTCGCCAACCCCTCCAACACCGCAACCCGATCGGCAGCAGCCTTTCCCACCCTGCGATAATTCGCGGAAAATTCCTTCTTTTTCTGCTTCTGCTGCGCCACCTTCGGCTGGAGCTTCGCCAGCTCCTTCTCCTCATCCGGCGTCAGCGGCCCCTGCCCCTTCAACGCCTCCAACTCCGCAACACGGGCGGCAGCAGCCTTTCTCGCCTGGTACTGCTTCGCGTTCTTTTCCTTCTTTTTCCGTTTCTTCTCCGCACTCGGGTCCTGCGGTGCTGCCTGATCCCTCGGCGTGAGCACCCCACGCCCACCATCCCCCGGACTCCCGGAACCAGCCCCAACAGCAGCGGCTGCGTCCGCCTTCCGCCGCTTGGGTGCCCGGGAACCCTCACCAGCCTCCGCCCGGGAACCCTGCTCAGCCCCCTCCCCCCGCGTCCTCTTCGCGCCCCTCGCGCTCTTCGTGCGTTTCGTGCCGGCTTTCTGCGCCGCAGTCCGCGGGTCCTCCTGCTGTGCCGCCTGACCCGTTGGCGCGGACCCATCGCCCTCGCCACCGTGACTCCCGGAACCAGCCCCAGCAACGGGTTCTAGCACCTTCCGCCGCTTAACCCCGCCGGAACCCTCGCCAGCCTCCCCCCGGGAACCCTGGTCAGCCCCCTCCTCCCGCGTCCTCTTCGTGCCCTTCGCTGCGGCTCCTCCCGCCACCGGCCCACCGCGAGGCTGACGCTTTGGACCGGTCACCTCCGTGGGCAGCCCGGCCCCCCGGTCCTCGCGCCGTAGCCCGGAACCAGCGGCCGGTCCCGCCTCCGGCAGCTCCACCACCCACACCCCGGTCGCTGCCACAACATCAGCCGACGCGTCTTCCTCCCCCTTCTGTGCATCCACCACCGCGACCACGCCCTGCCCGACATGCACAGCATTGACCGCATGCGCGCTACCATCCCGCCGCTGGAAGATCACCGGCACATCCCCACCCACCCGCACGCTCCGCACATACCGCGCAGCCCCGGCCACACCGGCCACCCACCGGGCCTTCCCCCCCAGCGCCTCCACCAACCACGCCGGATCCCGATCACCAGCCGGCCCCGCCACGAACTGCCGACCCAACTCACGAGACCGGTGGAACGCCACACAAGCCTCCAAGCAATTCACCCGGAAACGCTTATCCCCAGAGAAATAATTGGCCTGGTTCACCCCCCGCAAGAACCGGGACCAAGACCCCACCCGCTCACCCCCCACCACACGACCCCACACCCCCCGCACCCCAGCACCCGCCACCAACCCCCCACCCTCCACACGCCCCGGCAACACTTCCCCCTCCCCTTCCACCACCAACCCACCAAAAACGAGCCCCTCCCCCTCAACCCCGAACAACCCGAGCGGATCCTCCCCGTACTCATCCAGGAACGCAGCGAAATCATCGTCGCCGGCAACCGGCCCAGCATCCTGGGCAGCCGCAGCATCGTCCCCGGCATCCTGGTTCAGGAACGCAAGCAACTCCGTCGCGACAAACTCCTCATACGCATCCTCACCCAGCATCACCCCAGCATCCACCGCACCTTGAGGCACCCACACCCCATCCACATCCGCCACCGCCCAATCAAGCCACGCATCCAAATCGACCTCAGCCGACCAGGCGTCCCGGCCGTCCTGCTCAGTCCCAGTCCACCCCGCTACCCCCTCAGGCCCCACACCCTGCCCCACCACCGGGGCCCCACTACCCACCCCGGTCCCCGACACCTCCCCGACCTTCTTCTTCCGGCCCCGCCCCGCCACCTTCGGCCGCAGCGCCGCCAACTCCACCGCCTGCCCCTCAGTCAGCTGATCCCGCTCCCCCAACTCCTCCAACTCCGCAACCCGGACGGCAACAGCCTTCACCGCCCGGTACCGATTCGCGACCCTTTCCTTCTGTTTCTGCCACTGCTGCGCCTTCGGCCGGAGCGCCGCCAGCTCCGTCGCCTGCTTGTCAGTCAGCTGCTCCCGCTCCTCCAACTCCGCAACCCGATCGGCAGCGACCTTTCCCGCCTGGTAATACTTCGCGTTCAGTTCCTTCAGTTTCTGCCACCGCTGCGCCTTCGGCCGAAGCGCCGCCAACTCCTTCGCCTGCCCGTCAGTCAGCTGATCCCGCCCCTCCAACTCCTCCAACTCCACAACACGGGCGGCAGCAGCCATTCCCACCCTGCGATACTTCGCGGAAGATTCCTTATGTTTCTGCCACTGCTGCGCCTTCGGCCGGTGAGGTTCCCCCCGAGCGGTGGACAGGGGGTTTACGGGGATTCAGGCAGCTGCTCGGAGTGAGCTCTCGTAGTCCTCGGGACTGAGCATCCCGATCGCGGAGTGCCTCCGGACAGCATTGTAGAAGCGAACCCAATTGTCAACTGCGACAACGAGTTCCGTCTGTGTGGCGTAGGTATGCCGGTAGTAGTGCTCGTGTTTGAACGTGGACCAGAACGATTCCGCAGGGCTGTTGTCCCAGCAGACCCCAGTCGCGCCCATCGACCGGCGCAGCCCGTGCCGGAAACACGCTCTCACCGTTAGATGACCGGTGTACTCACCGCCACGATCGGAATGCAGGATCGTGCCACGGCACCGGCCGCCCCGGGTAGCGACGGCGGCGTCGATGGCCTCGGTGACCATCTCCGAGCCGATGTGCTCGGAGATGGTGTAGCCGAGCACCTTCCGGGAATGCCCGTCCCGGACCGCGCACAGATACATCTCACTCTCACCACAGGACAGGTAGGTGATATCGGTCAGCCACACCGCGTCCACGCGGCCCTGGTCGAATTCCCGATCGACGAGGTCCGGCGGGAACGACGCCTTCGGGTCGGCCACGGTGGTTTTCACCTTGAACGTGCGCGGGCTGATGCCCTCGATCCCGATGCTGGCCATGATCTTGGCGACGGTCTTCTCGCTGACCACCTCGCCCCGCGCACGCAGTTCGGCGGTGATGCGGGGTGACCCATAGGTGCCGCCGGATTCTTTGTGTACTTCGGTGATTTTCACTTCGAGGTCAGCCCGGCGCTGCTTGCGTGGTGTCAACCTCCGCGCCGCCGCGCGTTTGACATACGCGTAGTAGCCCGACGCGGACACGTCCAGAAGTCGCGCCATACGACGCACCGAGAACGGCCCGGCGGCGTCTTCACTGCCGTCGGTGTCGGTGCCGGTCTCGGCGAGCGTGTCGGGGCCGGCGTACTTCACCATCAGATCGAACCGTTCGGTTTCTTCTGCATCGCGGCAAAGTACGCCGAGGCTTTTACCAGGAACGCGTTGTCCTTCTCCAGCTCGGCGACCTGTCTACGCAACCGTAGCAACTCGGCGCGTTCCGCAGCCTCCAAAGGCTTTTCGCCGTGAGCCTCGGCCGCGGCGATCCTGCGCCGCTCATCCTTGACCCAGTTACTCAGCAACCCGTCGTTGAGACCCAACTCACGAGCCACTTCAGCGATCGTGCGGCCGGAATCGATCACACGATGCGCAGCCTCGACCTTGTACTCGGCCGTGAACGACCGACGCTTACGAGGTGGCATGAGGACATCCTTCCAGCAGGAACCAATCCTGCCAACGTGGTGTCCACTACCCCGGGGGAACCTCAGGAGCGCCGCCAACTCCGTCTCCTGCTCGTCAGTCAGCTGATCCCGCTCCTCCAACGCCTCCAACTCCGCAACCCGATCGGCAGCAGCCTTTACCACCCGGTGATACTTCGCGTTCGCTTCCTTCTGTTTCTGCTTCCGCTGCGCCACCTTCGGCCGGAGCGCCGCAAGCTCCGCCGCCTGCCCCTCAGTCAGCGGCCTCGCCAACGCCTCCAACTCCGCAACCCGATCGGCAGCAGCCTTTCCCACCCTGCGATACTTCGCGTTCGCTTCCTTCTTTTTCTGCTTCTGCTGCGCCACCTTCAGCTGGAGCTTCGCCAGCTCCTTCTCCTCATCCGGCGTCAGCGGCCCCTTCTCCTTCAACGCCTCCAACTCCACAACACGGGCGGCAGCAGCCTTTCTCGCCTGGTAATACTTCGCGTCCTGTTCCTTCCTTTTCCGTTTCTTCTCCGCACTCGGGTCCTGGTCCTGCGGTGCTGCCTGATCCGTGAGCGTGAGCACCTCACTCCCACCATCACCCGGAACAGCCCCAACAGCAGCGGCTGCGTCCACCTTCCGCCGCTTAACCCCCCCGAAACCCTCACCAGCCTCCCCCCGGGAATCCTGGTCAGCCCCCTCCTCCCGCGTCCTCTTCGTGCCCTTGGTGCCGGTTTTGCCCGCCACCGGCCCGGACGCACCACCCCGACGCTGGGGACCCGTCACCACAGCGGGCAACCCAGACCCCCCGTCCTGGTGCCGCAGCCCGCAACCACTGGGCGGCAACACCACCTCCCCCTCCCCACCCACCCCGGACACCGGAACCACCCACATCCCGGTCGCAGCCAAAACCTCAGCGTCCTCGGCTTTCTCCCCCTTCTGCGGATTCCACAGCACGACCCGCCCGTGCCCATCACCGTCTTCCGCATGCACCGCAGCGATCACATGCGCACTACCATCGGCACGCTGGTAAATCACCGGCACAGCCACACCCACCAGCCCACCCCGCACATACCACTCAACCCCAGCCACCCCAGCCACCGGACGGGCCCTCGCCCCGAACGCCACCTCCAACCGAGCCGGATCCCGGTCACCCACAGCCGGCCCCGCCACGAACTGCCGACCGAACTTCACAGAATTATGAAACGCCACCACCGCCTCCAGGCAATTCACCCGGAAACCCTCATCACCGCACCGATAATTCGCCTGATTCACCCCCGACAGGAACCGATACCCAGACCCCACCCACCCACCCTCCGCTACCGGATCTGAAACCCCCCACACCCCAGAATCCCGCCCCACCGCATCCGGCCCTAGCGCATCCGGCCACACCGCATGCTCCGGAAACGGCTCACCGAAAAACGCCCCGTCCGGATCTTCAACCCCAAACAACCCCACGGGATCTTCCCAGTCGGTGTAGTCGGGGAGGAAACCGGCGAAATCATCCCCCCGGGCAACCGGCCCAGCATCGTCGGCACCCGCAGCCTCGTCCCCGGCATCCTGTCCCAGGAACGCGAGCAACTCGGTCGTGACAAACTCTTCATAGGCATCCTCGCCCAGCATCACCCCAGATTCCATCGCGCCCTGCGGCACCCACACCCCCTCCACATCCGCCACCGCCCGAGCAAGCCACGCATCCAGATCGAGGTCAGCCGACCACGCGTCCCGGCCGTCCTGCTCAGCCCCAATCCACCCCGATGCCTCTTCAGGCCCCACACCCTGCCCGACTGGGGCCCCACTACCCACCTCGGTCTCCCTCACCTCCCGGACCTTCTTCTTCCGGCCCCGCTCCGCCACCTTCGGCCGAAGCGCCGCCAGCTCCGCCGCCTGCCCCTCAGTCAGCTCCTCCAACTCCTCCAACTCCGCAACCCGATCGGCAGCAGCCTTTACCGCCTGGTAATACTTCGCGAACCATTCCTTCTTTTTCTGCCACTGCTGCGCCTTCGGCCGAAGCGCCGCCAGCTCCGCCGCCTGCCCCTCAGTCAGCTGCTCCCGCTCCTCCAACTCCGCAACCCGATCGGCAGCAGCCTTTACCGCCTGGTAATACTTCGCGGTATATTCCTTATGTTTCTGCCACCGCTGCGCCTTCGGCCGAAGCACCGCCAACTCCCCCGCCTGCCCCTCAGTCAGCTCCTCCAACTCCTCCAACTCCGCAACCCGATCGGCAGCAGCCTTTCCCACCCGGTACCGACCCGCGAACCATTCCTTCTGTTTCTGCCACTGCTGCGCCTTCGGCCGAAGCACCGCCAGCTCCCCCGCCTGCTCGTCAGTCAGCTGCTCCCGCTCCTCCAACTCCTCCAACTCCGCAACCCGATCGGCAGCAGCCTTTCCCACCCGGTACCAATTCACTTTCGCTTCCTTCTGTTTCTGCCACTGCTGCGCCTTCAGCTGGAGCTTCTCCAGCTCCTCCGCCTGCTCCTCATTCAGCGGCCTCGCCAACGCCTCCAACTCCGCAACCCGGGCGGCAGCAGCCTTTACCGCCCGCTGATACTTCGCGGAAGATTCCTTATGCTTCTGCCACTGCTGCGCCTTCGGCCGAAGCGCCGCCAGCTCCTTCTCCTCATCCGGCGTCAGCGGCCCCTTCTCCTTCAACGCCTCCAACTCCACAACACGGGCAGCAGCAGCCTTTACCGCCCGGTACCGATTCGCGTTATCTGCCTTCTGTTTCTGCCACCGCTGCGCCTTCGGCCGAAGCGCCGCCAGCTCCGCCGCCTGCTCCTCAGTCAGCGGCCTCGCCAACGCCTCCAACTCCGCAACACGGGCGGCAGCAGCCTTTGTCGCCTGGCGAGACTTCGCCATCCGTTCCCGCTGTTTCCGTTTCTTCTCCGCACTCGGGTCCTGCGGTGCTGCTTGATCCGTCGGCGTGAGCACCTCACGCCCACCATCCCCCAGGCTCCCGGAAACAGCCCCAACAGCAGCGGCTGCGTCCACCTTCCGCCGCTTGGGTGCCGGGGAACCCTCACCAGCCTCCCCCCGCGAACCGGAACCCTGGTCAGCCTCCCCCCGCGTCCTCTTCGTGCCCCTCGCGCCCCTCGCGCCCCTCATGCTCTTCGCGCCCCTCGTGCGCTTCGTGCGTTTCGTGCCGGTTTTCTGCGCCGCAGTCTGCGGGACCTCCTGCTGTGCCGCCTGACCCGTTGGCGCGGACCCATCGCCCTCGCCACCTCGACTCCCGGAACCAGCCCCAGCCACGGGTTCTGGCACCTTCCGCCGCTTGAACGCCCCAGCAGAAGACCTCTCGCCAGCCTCCCCCTCCCGCGTCCTCTTCGTGCCCTTCGTGCTGGCTCCCCCCGCCACCGGCCCACCGCGGGGCTGACGCTTCGGACCGGTCACCTCCGTGGGCAGCCCGGACCCCCGGTCCTCGCGCCGTGGCCCGGAACCAGCGGCCGGTCCCGCCTCCGGCAGCTCCACCACCCACACCCCGGTCGCTGCCACCACATCAGCCGACGCGTCTTCCTCCCCCTTCTGTGCATCCACCACCGCGACCACGCCCTGCCCGACATGCACAGCATTGACCGCATGCGCGCTACCATCCCGCCGCTGGAAGATCACCGGCACATCCCCACCCACCCGCACGCTCCGCACGTACCGCGCAGCCCCGGCCACACCGGCCACCCACCGGGCCTTCCCCCCCAGCGCCTCCACCAACCACGCCGGATCCCGATCACCAGCCGGCCCCGCCACGAACTGCCGACCCAACTCACGAGACTGGTGGAACGCCACACAGGCCTCCAAGCAATTCACCCGGAAACGCTTATCCCCGGAGAAATAATTGGCCTGGTTCACCCCCCGCAAGAACCGGGACCAAGACCCCTCCCGCGCACCCCCCACCACACGACCCCACACCCCCCGCACCCCAGCACCCGCCACCAACCCCCCACCCTCCACACGCCCCGGCAACACCTCCCCCTCCTCCTCTCCCTCCACCACCAACCCACCAAAAACCCGCCCCTCCTCCCCCGCAACCCCGAACAACCCGAAGGAATCCTCCCCGTACTCATCCAGGAACGCAGCGAAATCATCGTCCCCGGCAACCAACCCAGCATCCTGGGCACCCGCAGCATCGTCCCCAGCATCCTGGTTCAGGAACGCAAGCAACTCCGTCGCGACAAACTCCTCATACGCATCCTCACCCAACATCACCCCAGCATCCACCGCACCTTGAGGCACCCACACCCCATCCACATCCGCCACCGCCCCAGCAAACCACGCATCCAAATCCACCTCAGCCGACCACGCGTCCCGGCCGTCCTGCTCAGCTCCAGTCCACCCCGCTACCCCCTCAGACTCCACACCCTGCCCCACCACCGGGGCCCCACTACCCACCCCGGTCCCCGACACCTCCCCGACCTTCTTCCGGCCCCGCCCCGCCACCTTCGACCGCAGCGCCGCCAACTCCGTCTCCTGTCCCTCAGTCAGCTGCTCCCGCTCCTCCAACTCCTCCAACTCCGCAACCCGGGCGGCAGCAGCCTTTACCACCCGGTGGTAAACCGCGACCCTTTCCTTCCGTTTCTGCCACTGCTGCGCCTTCGGCCGAAGCACCGCCAGCTCCCCCGTCTGCTCGTCAGTCAGCTGCTCCCGCTCCTCCAACTCCTCCAACTCCGCAACCCGGGCGGCAGCAGCCTTTCCCGCCCGGTACCAAACCACGAAGGCTTCCTTCCGTTTCTGCCACTGCTGCGCCTTCGGCCGAAGCACCGCCAGCTCCCCCGTCTGCTCGTCAGTCAGCTGCTCCCGCTCCTCCAACTCCTCCAACTCCGCAACCCGGACGGCAGCAGCCTTTCCCACCCTGCGATACTTCGCGGAAGATTCCTTATGTTTCTGCCACTGCTGCGCCTTCAGCCGAAGCACCGCCAGCTCCGCCGCCTGCTCGTCAGTCAGCTGCTCCCGCTCCTCCAACTCCGCAACACGATCGGCAGCAGCCTTTCCCACCCTGCGATACTTCGCGTCAGATTCCTTCTTTTTCTGCTTCCGCTGCGCCTTCGGCTGGAGCGCCGCCAGCTCCGCCGCCTGCCCCTCAGTCAGCGGCCTCGCCAACCCCTCCAACTCCGCAACCCGATCGGCAGCAACCTTTCCTAACCTGCGATACTTCGCGTCAGATTCCTTCAGTTTCTGCTTCCGCTGCGCCTTCGGCTGGAGCGCCGCCAGCTCCGCCGCCTGCCCCTCAGTCAGCGGCCTCGCCAACCCCTCCAACTCCGCAACCCGATCGACAGCAACCTTTCCCACCCGCTTATACTTCGCGGAAGATTCCTTCTGTTTCTGCCACGTCTGCGCCTTCGGCTGGAGCTTCTCCAGCTCCTCCGCCTGCCCCTTAGTCAGCGGCCTCGCCAACGCCTCCAACTCCGCAACACGGGCGGCAGCAGCCTTTCTCGCCTGGTAATACTTCGCGTTCTGTTCCTTCTGTTTCCGTTTCTTCTCCGCACTCGGGTCCTGGTCCTGCGGTGCTGCCTGATCCGTCGGCGTGAGCACCTCACTCCCACCATCCCCCAGGCTCCCGGAAACAGCCCCAACAGCAGCGGCTGCGTCCGCCTTCCGCCGCTTGGGTGCCCGGGAACCCTCACCAGCCTCCCCCCGCGAACCGGAACCCTGGTCAGCCTCCCCCCGCGTCCTCTTCGTGCCCCTCGCGCCCCTCGTGCTCTTCGTGCCCCTCGTGCGCTTCGCGCCGGCTTTCTGCGCCGCAATCCGCGGGACCTCCTGCGGTACCGCCTGACCCGGTGGCGCGGACCCATCGCCCTCGCCACCGTGACTCCCGGAACCAGCCCCAGCCACGGGTTCTGGCACCTTCCGCCGCTTTAACGCCCCAGCAGAAGAACCCTCGCCAGCCTCCCCCCGCGAATCCTGGTCAGCCCCCTCCTCCCGCGTCCGCTTCGTGCCCTTGGTGCCGGTTTTGCCCGCCACCGGCCCGGACGCACCACCCCGACGCTGGGGACCCGTCACCACAGCGGGCAACCCAGACCCCCCGTCCTGGTGCCGCAGCCCGCAACCACTGGGCGGCAACACCACCTCCCCCTCCCCACCCACCCCGGACACCGGAACCACCCACATCCCGGTCGCAGCCAAAACCTCAGCGTCCTCGGCTTTCTCCCCCTTCTGCGGATTCCACAGCACGACCCGCCCGTGCCCATCACCGTCTTCCGCATGCACCGCAGCGATCACATGCGCACTACCATCGGCACGCTGGTAAATCACCGGCACAGCCACACCCACCAGCCCACCCCGCACATACCACTCAACCCCAGCCACCCCAGCCACCGGACGGGCCCTCGCCCCGAACGCCACCTCCAACCGAGCCGGATCCCGGTCACCCACAGCCGGCCCCGCCACGAACTGCCGACCGAACTTCACAGAATTATGAAACGCCACCACCGCCTCCAGGCAATTCACCCGGAAACCCTCATCACCGCACCGATAATTCGCCTGATTCACCCCCGACAGGAACCGATACCCGGCCCCCACCGGCCCACCCTCCGCTACCGGATCTGAAACCCCCCACACCCCTGAATCCCGCCCCACCGCATCCGGCCCTAGCGCATCCTCCGGCGCTCGTTTCGGGCGCGCACCACCGGGTTCGTTGCCACCGGGCCCGGCCTGGTTCGCACCAGGCCAGGCCCGGCGACGTCGTACACCAGCAGCGGGATCAGCGGAAGTGCGTCGCGCCCCCTCACCGGTCGCTTCTCCTTCCCGGGACGCCAGCCCGGGCTGTTCCGACACGCGGGAAACACCGCGCCTGGGCTGCACTACCGCCCCGCCCGGACCAGCACCACCGGACCAGCCAGCACCACCAGGCTCCGGACTCGACCGCTGGAGCTGCCCCGCCATCGGCAGGCCGCGTCCCACAACACCAGCAGAACCAGCACCGCTGAACATGCCGACCACCTGAGCCACCGCCACGGGATCAGCCGACCACGGCACCGCGCCAGAATCCCCGGACTCCTCCTCCACAGCGGTGGCATCAACCCGGCGCAGGTCCTGTTCCCGCCACGACGCCGACCGGGGGCCGGGAAGCCCTGTGCCCGCCTGGCCAGCGTGCGTGGTGGCCCCGGGCCGTGGGTCCCCGACCACCGACCTCGCCTGGGCAGATGCCCTCTGGGCAGCCGATGCCTCACCCCGGGCCACCGTCTTGCCACCGGCGGCGGCCGGGACCGTTGCCGAAGCGTCCGCCAGACCGGCCACGCCCCCACTCCGCCCGCCGGCCAGCACCGCGGCACCAGGCCCGGCCAGCGGCTTGGGACGAGAACCATCCGCGGGGAACACCGTCCATCGCGGCTCGCGCCCGGCCTGTCCCGGCATCATCGCGACAACGTTGCGGCCCAGATCCCGCGCCAGTGCCGACCCCTGACCCGGTGTCACCACCACACCCGCATCCGGATCGCCTTGGGATACCAGCAGCACAGGCCCGCCCGGGGAATCCGCGACACCCTGCACGAACTCCGCCAACCTGCCACCAGCAACCACATTCGCGGGCACCGGCACCCGCACCGTGTCCGCCGGCAAGCCCTCCGGCAACACCGCCACCCCGTCCTTCCGCAGAGACGACACCGCCTGCGCTCGACCACGACGCCGGCCACGGGAGCGAACAAGCCCCTCCACGGGCAACACCGCCGAACCCTCCGACACCACAACCCCACCCTGGCGATGCGAATCCCCACGCCCCGCAACCACATCCACACCACAAGACCCACCCTCGCCGGTCACGGCACCCGGCAAAGACTCACGCCCCCCAGACCCAGCACCACCGTCGGGATCCGCCCCCACCCCAGACCCAGCCCCGGGTGTGACAGTCTCCCGGAACACGGCATCCGAGAACGCACCAGAACCCGGCCGGATACCCGCCGATGATCTCTCCGCCGCCGAATCCGGCCTCTGCGATGCCAGCACATCTAGCGACCGGCCCCCCGACACACCAGAACCATCCACACCAGAAACGTCCACACCAGAAACGTCCACACTAGATACTCCGATCATGCCGGGAACGTCCACATCAGACTTCCCGGTCACGCCATGCAACCCGGGCACGGCCTGATCGCCACCGGGACCCGGACTGTACGGCGGCGGCGGTGTGCCCGGCCGGTCCGGACCAAAACCCGTTACCTCACCGGAATATGCGGGCGGTGGTGTGCCCGGCCGGTGCTGCCCGGAACCGGGCACCGTCGGAACACCACGCGCCGGCGTCTCGCCCGGCATACCGTCATCGACACCGCCCTTACCGCCGCCACCGGCACCCTCCTTACTACCCTTAACGTGCGTGCCGTCCTGAACGTCCTTACTGTCCTTGCCGTCCACAACAGCGGACACCACCAGGTCTTTGCCGGAGGGCACCGGCACGGCAGCCGAATCCACCGACCCGGTATCCGAGAAAACAGTGTCCACATCAGACACACTCGAGGAATCCGAGCCAGTCCAGCGATCCGACCGCGAGGCATCCGACCGCGAGGCATCCGAGGCATCCGATCGCGAGGTATCGGATGGGATGAACGTGCTGTCGTCTTTGTCTGGGGAGCCAGGGATGTTCCCTGTCTGCGACCCGGACCCGATTCCCGGCGGCGGGGTCTTCTCCCCACCGGACCCGCCACCATCGTCGCTGCCGTCCCCGCCCCGGCCGGTGCCCTCGAGGTACGGGCTCGGGCCTTGCGGGTGCAGCTTGCCCCGCAACGCCAAACCCGCCAGAGTGCCCACACCGCTGAACACCGTCTCGAACCCACCCGCCGTCAACGAATACGGGTTCCAGGTCAACGGCAGACCCGCCGCCGCCGCATACGCCACCTCCCCGAACAACTCCGACAACGAGCCCGCCAACGCCTCCCCGAGCCCGCTGCCGAACCGCTCCGCCCACATCGCCCGCACCGACATCCCCGCATAGTTGTCCAGATGCTCCGCCACGACATCCGCGAATTTCGCCATTGCCGATACCGGATACAACTCCGCGTGCTCGGCCACCGCTTTCTTCGCCGCTGCCTCCAGGATCGCCGCGTCCACGTCATCGCCCAGGGCCTTCACCAGGACCTTCGTCAACGTGTTGCTGACCAGACCGCCCACCGCCGACATCGGCAGCGCCACCAACGCCGAGAAAGCCCCCATCCCCGCCGCCTGCTCGGTCAGCGTCCCATCCCACTTCGCAGCCGATTTCTCACCCAGCATCTGCACCTGGGCCTGCAGATCCGGCACCACGTTGAACGCCACACCACCAGCCGCCATCATCGCCAACCGCATGAACAACTGCCCCCACCACCGCGTCAACCACACCCGCATCGCCGCCATCCGCGCCGCCAGCCACAACAGCGACGCACCACCGGTCGCCCCCGCAAACCGCATCGCCCACGCCATCTCTAACCACAGTAACTCCAAGCTATAAATCGTCATCAACTTCAGATACCGCACCTGCTGCGACGTAGCCCGCACGAACACCGCTAAATCCAGTAACGACCCCTGCCCCGAGGACAACAACCCATCAAAAATCCCCAACCCGTCCGCGAACCGGTCCGCCGCTTTCCCCGAAAACTCCGTCCGGACCTTTCCCACCAACTCCGCCACCAACCCCCCCACCTCACCCAGCTCCGCCGCCTCGGACTCCAACGCGTCCGCCACCGCGAACAACGCACCCTCATCCGCGTCCGTCATATCCTCACCGGTCAACACCTGGAAAAGCCGCCGCACCCCCTCCGGCACCATGATCGACGAAAACATCACACCCACCCCGCCCCAAGGCCACCACAACCCAAGGCAGCAACGAGGTATGCGGCAAGCAGCCCTTCCGCCCCGCTGAGCGCCGGCGCCGTGAACCGCGAGCGCGGTGACGCACCAAAACCCAGTAGCCGGGCGGCCTCAGCCGCCCGGCACCCGGACCACAACACGCCCCTCACAACGAGAACAGGGCTCCTTCCAGCAAGAACATGCACCACGCCACTCAAATCCATGAAAATATCACTTGCCAGCGGACACGCTCACGAGCGAACGGGGGAACTACAACACGTATTCGTACTAACGAGCCAAAGCGCATGACACGGAACTCGACAAACCCACCTCGCCGTCACAGCGGTACACCAACCACGCCTCCACCTTTTCAACAGCCCCAGCGAATTCCTCCGCCGCGACCGCCGACGGCAGCAGCCCACCGACGGAATCACCTTGCCGACGGCGGAAACGCGCCACCACAAGCACAGCCACCTCGGCCTCATTCTGCTCGGCGACAGTCCCGCGTAGACCGTCGAGAAAAGCCACAGCGTCATCCACATAACCGCATACAGCAGGTCACCAGCCAGTTCACGCCCGCCGAACTGACGGCGCAACCACACCACGGCCCGAGCCCCCACGCCCCCGTCCACAACGGTCCCGGCCGCATCCGCCCACGTAGCGCACGTCACAACCTCCGCACCGGGAAAATACGCCGCCAGCATCCGATCCCACCAGCCCGGCGTCTCACCGGCCGGATCCCACCGCAGCGCCGAGGCAAGCCGGCAATTCACCGCGGCACCCGTCGCGATCACACAGTTCCGTGCGTTGACCCGCCAACGCCACGCCCCCGGCTCGGGCCGTGACACATTGAGAGCCTCATCCAGCGGACCGGCATGAGACGCGGGAAACGGATCCGCCCCATCCAAAAAACCACCCGCTCCGCCGAGAGGACCGCCTCCTCACCCCTCAACACCACACGCTCAATAGATGTCCTGCAACCAGGAACGCGCCCGCTCCGCGAGCCCGTTCATGCCGCTCCGCCACTCACCCGCCAAACCATCTCCAGCGCAGTATGAGCCCATCTACCCAGCCTCCAAACCCCTTACCCGAAGAGCACCGCACCACCCGCCCGCCCAGACCACCGGAGCTTCCCGCGCACCATAGAGACATCGCCGATAGGCAGCGACGGAGCCGCAACGGCGACATCTTTGATCAACAGATCAGAAAAGGCTCGGCCCGGAACTCCCGGAACCGAGCACACCAACCACACAACTCCTCCAGGAGCTGGGCGTCAACCAAGGCACACCGGAACTCGATCGGCGAGCCCCTGAGTGCAAGACCCCTACCCGCTCAATGAGTGTGCGCGGGCACCACTGAGTGACCTCCCGCACATGCCCGCAACCTTCTCGAGCGTGAAGGGCCCGTCACCGCGTGGTGGCGGGCCCTTCCGTCTGATGGAAAACCTATGCGGTGTAGGCGATTGCGTCGAATTCGTGGTTGGTGACGCCATCCTGGAACGCCAGCAGTTCAGCTTCGGTGAACACCAGCTCGACGGCTGCCCAGCCGCGACGGCGGAACACGTACATGCCGTCCTCGTCGCGGCGAGTGACCTCCAGGCACAGCCCCTCGGCGCAGCCCTCACGAGCACCGGCTAAAAAGGCATCGAACTCCTCGGCAGTGAACACCAGCCGATGGTCATCCGGCGCGCCGAACACCGTCTTGTCGTCACGCAGCTCGACCCAACCATCCCGGCGGGCGACACATACGCACGACAGGTCGGGCTGGCTGCGGGCGGCCTTGCGGAACTCACCTTCAGCAAATAACGGCGGCGTGGTGTTCATGCGGACTCCTTGATATTTGAATCTATTCCTTGAACTCGCGTGCGACCTGTGCAAGAAACTTGCGGGTCTCGGCAAAGTTCAGAGCAGCAGCACTCAGTCGGGCCCAAGCAGTGTCGTGCGCAGCGAGCGCCTTCTTGTCGTCGATGTATCGGATCTCGGCCACGCCTTCGACGTACGCCAGTTCCAGCGGTCCGGCCTGGCCCGGCGAAGGAACACGAAGCAGCACAAAGTTATTGCCGATCGGCGACTTGCGCCCAGGAGCGGACTCGTAGGGCATCACCTGGATCATGACGTTCTCTCGATTCGAGAGCTTGATCATGTGGTCAAGCTGCTGGCGCATGACCTCACGCCCGTCGCCCCACAACCGACGCAAGCAGGACTCGGAAAGCACGAACCGCAAGGACGGCGGCTCGGACTTGTCGAGGATGTCTTGTCGAGCAAGACGGGCGTTCACACGCTCGTCAAACGTCAAGCCGTCGATCTCGGGCAGATCCGCATACATGGCCCGTACGTACGCTTCGCACTGCAGCAGGCCTGGGATGACTTCGACCTGGGACCAGCGAATCTGATCCGCGTGTTTCTCGAGATCAACCAGCAGGCGCACCTCCTCGCCGTAGGCGCGGTTGTGCCCTGCGCTCCAGAAGCCCCGTTTGTGGTTGTCGCGCCGCATTTCGCGCAACGCTTCCCGGTAGCCGTCGTCAGTGAAGCCGAGCTTCGACGCCAACAGCATCAAGTCACCAGGCGCGATGGCGCCGGTGCCGCCGATGAGCGCGTTGATCCGGCTCTGGCTCGTCTCGATCAACTTGGCAGCTGGTCAGAGTGGACACGGCAAGCCGCCGGCAGCAACGTGGTTGGGCGAGTTTACCCGGCGGCTGAAGGCGGAAGCCTTCGCCTTCGCCAAAACGAGCAACACTCGCCGCCGACGAACTTACGACCCAATCCCGGACATATTACCAGGTTGAATTCGGACAATACATACCCATCCGTAAATAGCACAACAAACTCAACATTGGCGGAGAATCCGAAGTCGGGGATACCTTCGACTCATCCCACGTCGCAGCGGCACCAAACGGCACTCCTGTCGCAATTCGCCGCATTTCCAGGCCTGTAGTCTCGTTACGGATTCCGGTGCCAGCCCGGCTGCGCACACAACGACAACCGGCGAGAAAGGTCCCGCCATGTCAGATCTGTCCTATCTCGAAGCCGCCGTGATCGGCTTGCTTCAGGGAGTCAGCGAGCTGTTCCCGGTTTCCAGCCTCGGGCACAGCGTTCTCCTGCCGGCACTCATCGGGGGCAGCTGGGCTCGCGACCTTGACATGAGCGCACCTCATTCATCGTATTTGTCTGTTCTGGTGGCAATGCACGTCGCCACAGCGCTGGCATTGGTGATCTTCTTCTGGCGCGACTGGGTACGCATCACCGGGGGATTGCTCACCTCGGTGCGGGACCGACGCATCCAGACGCCGTACCAGCGCCTGGGCTGGCTTCTGGTCGTCGGCACGATCCCGGTCGGCATCGCGGGTCTGGTACTGGAGAAAGTGGTCCGCGAATACCTGGGCAAGCCCGTACCCGCGTCGATCTTCCTCGCGCTGGGCGGCCTGGTTCTCTACGCGGTAGAGAAGTACAAGCAGCGGCGAGGCCAGAACGAGGACATCCTGCACAACGAAACCCTCGACAGGATTCCGCTGCACGAACAGGAAACTATCGTGATGTCGGCGGTGTCGACCGAGCAGACCGTCCCCATCCCGGCCATGCGCGGGCATGACTTGCATGACTTCCTTGCCGGGGACGACCGGTACGAATCCGACGCGGATGCCCAGGACTTCCAGTCCGACGTGCGGCTGTCCCGGCAGAGTTGGCTGCAGGCACTCCTCATCGGTGCCGCGCAGAGCCTGGCGCTGCTGCCCGGCATCAGCCGGTCCGGCATCACCATGGCCGGCGGTTTGGTCCGCGGCCTGCGCCACGACGACGCGGCACGCTTCGCCTTCCTGCTGTCCACCCCTGCCATCGGCGGCGCGGGCCTGTTGAAGATCCCGGAACTCTTCGCCCCGGAAGCGCAGAACGTGCTCGGACCCGCACTCCTCGGAAGCGTCCTGGCCGGAATCGGCGCCTACATCTCGGTGCGCTTCCTCACCTCGTACTTCGAAACGCGCACCCTGCGTCCCTTCGCCTTGTACTGCATCATCGCCGGGCTGGCCTGCTTCGGCTGGTTCGCCGTGTAGGAGCGCGCGGACCGGTTTGGCATCGGGTCGCCGATCCACGCGCCGCAGCGGGGCTGTTGCAGGTCCGTCTGGTTCACTGTCTGGTCGACCTGGGGAACCAGGCGTACCAGTCGCGACTGGTGGGCGCGAGGTAGTGCGTCGGGGGGAGTTTCTGTGCCGGGTAGAGGCGGTGGCCGACCAGGCCATCGGGGGCACGCTCGAAGTAGGCGCCGCTGATCCAGTCCGGGTTGATGTCCATCTCCATGCCCCGAACGACGCCGGCCCCTTGAAGGAGGCGGCCCAGAGTGCACACCGACAGCGCGGGCCCAGCGACGTAAACCTCGGCACCGCTGGCCGTGAGCCCAAAGGCGGAACGGTCGATGTAGGACTTGTTCCCGACGGTGACGCCCCACTCGGCGCTGCCGCCGGTGTCGCAGGTGGGGTTCAGCTGCCCGTTATCGACGAGCATGACGAGGTTCTGACGCACGTTGGCGACGTCCGGGGTGAGGTGCACTTCCTGGTTCCACGAGCCGACCTCGGCGGTGCCGTTGCGCAGCATCACCAGGCTCGCGGCACCGTTGACGAACGGGAAGACGGTCCGCCCGTCGCTGTAGTAGCCGCCGTGGCTGTCGCCGCGAGGCAGGCGGAACCCTGCATTGAACGCGGCCAGCACGCTTTCCTGGTCGGTGTGCGTGAGCACGTCGGGTTCAGGCCAATTCCCGCCCGGATCCTGGAAGCCGGGACGCAGCTGGCCGCTGACCAGTTTTGGATCGATCCACATCGCGGCAGCTAAGTAGGAGGTGTGCTGCGTGTCCGGGCGCACCAGAGCGACGCGGATGGCGGGTTTCCCGCGCACGGTTGCTACGGTCTGCCACTGGCCTTCGCCAGGCAGCGGTGTGCCACCGGCGAGATTGGGTATCGGAGCTGGACCTCCGGTCGAGGTGGCGTCGATGCCGACCTTGGGAATCCCGCCCTGCGGCGTGCCACCGACCTTGGGTTTGTTGGCGTCGTACTGCATTTGCTCCAGGTATGTGATGACCGAGCCCAGGCCGTGATCGCGTCCCCATTCGGCCAGCCGCGCCGCCGCGCTCGCATTGCCGGGCGCAGCGAGCGCATGACCGATCGACCCGGCGATCACAACTGCGAATGCTCCGAGCACGGCCAGCGTTCCGCGCAGCGCTCGCCAGAACGGGGATCGGCGATTCCGGGAGCCAGACACCGACGAACGTCTCCTGCGATGCTTCACGGACAGCCTTTCCAGAATTTCCCAGCGGTTGCCCGCCAGAAGGCGGACCGCCAGCTCTCAAGATCGTCTCTTCGGTGGCGTGCACCTGACCCGTGAGGATTCTGCACGATCGGGAAAACAGCGAGAGCCGAGCATCCTGTGCAGGCCGCACATGCCTTGATAGCCAGCGATAATAGGATTGGTCACATCCAGAGAAAGAGTTCTGTCCCATTTTCGACCTTGGCCCGAAACGGGCATTTTATGGGTTCTTCTGTCATATCCGCGGGTTGGCATTCCGCCCATATCGGGCGGACTGGATTCTCGTGCTTGCGATGCGCTGATCCATTCCTCGATCGTCTCTTCATCGCGTTCGGCAGCTCGCCGCGTCGGCCGCTGTCGGCTCCAGCCCAGACGGCAGGAACTCCCAAGGCATTCCCATGTGCAGCACGAACAAGATCCCCCACCGACCCGGCGACGGTCCGGTCGCCGAGGACTTCTGTGCGACTCAGCGACCAGACCGTGTTCTCGCCGTGTTCTCTTCATGCGGCCGGCGTTACCGGTGAGGCGTTTTCTCAGGTCAGCGGCTGGGATTCAGTTTCCCGCGCTGGTGAGTTCGAGGGACCTGTGCCGGGGATTCGACGTGCCCGGCGTGCGAGGAGCACCGAAACGATGGTCAGGAACTGGCTGGCGACGACGAAGAGCACCACTGGCCAGGGCGAGCCGTTCGTTGCTCCGACCAGAGCGGTGGCGATGAAGGGTGTGGTGCCGCCGAGGACCATGACATTGATTTCGCGCGAGGCCGCGATCGCGGTAAAGCGATAGCGAGTTTCGAAGAGTTCCGAGAGGAATGCGCCTTGGGAGCCAAGCATGGCGCTTTGGCCAACGCCGTAGGCGATCACCATTGCTGCCACGACGATGCCTGGCTGGCGGGTATCGAGCAGCATGAAGTAGAACGGCATGTAGATCGCGGTGAAGATCGCGCCGCCGAGCAGGACCGGCCAGCGGCCGATGCGGTCGGCGAGGATGCCGAACAACGGAACGGCGATGACGCTCGATCCGGTGGCTGCGACGACCCCAAGCGTCGCGACGGTGGCCGACATTTCCAGCGTGGTCTTGATGTAGCTCAACGAGAACGTGTTGACGAGGTAGCCGGCGACGTTCAATCCGGAGCCGCAGAGGATGCCGACGATCAGCTCTCGTGGGCTTGCCTTGATCGCTTGCAGCAGCGGGATCTTCGTCGGTTCGGTCGTTGCCTTGCTGATTTCGGATTTGGCTTGGGTGAATTCCGGTGTTTCTTCGACGCGACGCCGGATGAAGATCGCGACGCCGAAGATCACCACGCTGGCGAGGAACGGAATCCGCCACGCCCCGTTGAGCAGCGCATCCCGCGGGATCGCGGCCAGCACCGCGAAGAATCCGGTGGACAGGACGAACGCCAGGCCCACGGAGGCTTGAGCGAAGGAGGTGTAGAAAGCTCGTTTGTTCTGTGGGGCGTATTCGGCGACTGCGGTCACAGCACCGGCGAACTCCGCTCCGGCGCCGATGCCCTGCAGCATGCGGGTGAGCACGAGCAGTATCGGCGCCCACATGCCGATCGCCTCGTAGGTGGGCAGCAGCCCGACGGCCACTGTGGCCACCCCCATGAGCGTGACGGTGAAGATCAGAATGGGCTTCCGCCCGATTCGGTCACCAATGTGAGCGGCGATCATGCCACCGATCGGTCGCACGAAGAACGCGACGGCGAAGACCGCGAACGAGGCCAGCGCGCCACCGATCGCGCTTTGTTCCGGGAAGAACAGTGGTCCGAAAACCAGGGCGGATGCCGCTCCGTAGAGGGCGAAGTCGTACCATTCGATCACCGTTCCGATCGAACTGGCGATGACGACTCGTCTCGTGCCGCGACTGTCGAGGGCAGCCGCGGAAGTGGGCGAAGGTGTCACGGTGGCTCTTTTCTGATCGCCGTTGCGGTTCGTCGTTGAATGCACGATTCGGCGCTACATAGGGGCACCCAACAGAGAATCATTGCAAATGTTGCAATGTCGATGTATTAAACACAATGCTAGTTCGCGGAATTCTTCGGTGTCAAGAATTCCACCTCGAATCGATCGGTGAACCTCAGCGTTCCGTTTTCGCTAGGGCGCGCCGGAGCTCCGGCAAGGCGTCCGGATCGGACAGTGCGGATCCGACTGCCACTCCGCGACATCCTGCGGCAAGGAAGCGGGCCGCGTTGGATGCATCGACTCCCCCGGTCGCGACGAACCTGATGTCGGGAAACGGTGCGAGCTGGGCGGAAATCCAGTCCGGGCCGAGTTGTGCGGCGGGGAAAGCTTTCAGCCAGGTGAGACCGCCTGCGAGCGCGGTAGAGATCTCGGTGGCGGTGGCGACGCCGGGCAGGTGCGGCAGGCCGCGCCGTCGTGATTCGGCGATGACGTCGGGGTGTGTCCCGGGGGCCACCGTGAATTCCACGCCCAAGTCATGGACTGCGGCCAGTTGATCCACTGCGGTGACTGTGCCCGCGCCGATGGGTTTGCCGCGTGGCTTCGCGGCGGCGAGTGCTGCGCGCAGCGCGGGAAGCGCGTCGGGTGACTGCACGGGGACTTCGACGAGTTCGACCCCGAAGTCCCAGGCGCGTTCGCACATCGCCACGGTCTGCCCAGGGCTGAGGTTGCGGAAGATCCCCAGCACGGGGTTGCGGTCGAGACGACGCTTGAAGAAGGTGTCAGTGTCCATATTGGTCTCCTCGCCAGCCCAGGCTCTTGGAGATTCGGTGTGCGGCTGCCCGGAATCGGTCGATGTGCCCTCGCAGCTCCTCCAGCGGCGCCACCGCGCGCAGCGCCGTGATGGAGATGCCGTGCGTAACTTTGCCCCGTGCGTCGAACACGGGCAGGGCGATGCAGTTGATGTAGTCCTCGCGTTCCCCGTTGTCCTCGGCCCAGCCCCGGTCTCGGGTGGCATCAAGGTCCTTTTCCAGGTCGGCCCGGTCGGTGATGGTCGTGGGGGTGTAGCGGTCGAAGGTCGCGCCGTCGAGGATGCGCGCTCGGGTGTCGTGGTCCTGGTAGGCGGTGATGATCTTCGCGACACCAGCGGTGTGCACCAGCGCCGGCAGGCCGATCCGGGAGCCCATCGCGACGCTGCCGCGTCCGTCGATCTTGTCGACGTAGACGATCTGGTGACCGACCAGTTCGCCGAGGTGGACGGTGTGCCCGTATTGTTCGCTGAGCTCCTGCAGGACCGGGTGCGCCAGCGAGCGGGCCTCGACCTGGTCCAGCGCCAGCTGGCCCAATGCGATGAGCTGAAAGCCCATGCCGTACCCCTCGGGGACCCGGCGGACGAAGCCGCCCTCCTCCAGCGTCTGCAGCAGACGCAGCGCCGTGGACTTGTGTACTCCGAGGTGTTCGGCGATCTCTCCGAGGGAACGATGCTGGCGCGAGACGAATCCGATGATGTCGATCGCGCGCGCTACGGTCTGCGACATAGGTCATCGCTCCTTGGATCGTCGGCTGCTTCACCGTTCGGCTCGTCGAAAAGGCTATCCAGCATTCCAACGATCTCTCGCGCCGGAAGCAGTTCGGCGAAGTCGGTGGGCGAGGCCAGAACCCGCGACGCCACATAATGCCCAAGCCTGAGACGGGTGACCTCGTCACGATCGTCGAGCAGCCCGCTGAGCCATCCGGCGGCGAACGCATCGCCAGCTCCGACAGCATCGACCACATCGGTCCGGATGGATGGTTCGCGGAACACGCCGGCCGGGGTGAACGCCACGGCTTCGGTCGCACCGTCCTTGACGATCAGGGAGGTCGGTTCGTCGAGGAGGTCCCGGACACTGTCGACGTCGGAAGTGCCCCAGAGAGCTTCGGCTTCGTCCCGACCGACAAACACGATGTCGCTGCGTTGGGCGAGTGCGCGGAGTCCCGCGGCGCCGTTCGTCCAGAGGTTCGGTCGGTGGTTGACGTCGAAGCTGACCAGGGCCGGGCCGAACGGCCGGTCGGAGACGACGTGGCGGGCCACGTCCATTCCGTCAGCCGAGATTGCCGCAGTGATCCCCGAGATATGCACGATGCGCGCCGGTCGCTGGGTCCATGCAGCAACGTCGCTGGTGTTCATCGCCGATGCCGCCGAACCGGTCCGGTAGTAGTAGACCTTGGTCCCGCTCGGGGTCGGGTCCTTGAAGTACACCGCGGTGGGGCGGCGTTCGTCGCGGCGGACGAGATCGACGTCGACGCCCTGCCCGTTCAGGGACTCCATGATGATGTCGCCGAGCGGATCCGTTCCGACGGCGCTGGCCCACGCGCTGCGGTGTCCGAGTTTCGCGAGCAGAGCGGCGACGTTGGACTCCGCGCCACCCGGTCGCAGGATGAAACTGCTGCGGGTGTTCAGGCGTCCGCCGGGCTCGGGTGTAACCATCACCATGGTTTCCCCAACTGCGACCAGATCCAGCTCCTCCGCTGTGGTCATGGCGATGCCTCCCGGACCACGTTTCGCAGCGCGGTTCCGTCGAGCAGGTGCACGAGGTTCTCGACGACCTCCTCCGCCCGTTCCGAATACGTGTCATCGGCCGTGGCCGAAAAGTGCGGCGTCATGACGACGTTGTCCAGCTCGGCGAAAGGGAACGGCGAAGGCGGGGCCACGTCCGCGGAAGCCGGTGTGGTCCATACGTCGAGTGCGGCATTGGCGATGGTCCCTTGCCGCAGCGCGTCGTACAGGTCGCTCTCATTGAACACCGCGCCGCGCCCGACGTTGACCACGGTCGCTGCCGAGCCGAGACGTTTGAGCTCGGATGCCGCGATGAGTCCACGGGTTTCGTCGGTGAGCGGGCATGCCACGACGAGCACGTCGGATTCGTCCAGCAGATCGCCGAGGGCGTCCATGCCGGCCACCCACCCGGCGTCCGGGTCCGAGACGTCGCGGCTGCTCGCGGATTTCCGGACCGCGATCGGCCGCATGCCCACCGCCCAGCACAGCTGCGCGATGGACCGTCCGATATGGCCGAAGCCGATGATCCCCACCGTGCTGCCCCGGAGGGTGCGGAACACCGGTGCGGTCGGGTCGACCATCCGAGTGCGCCAACGACCTTGGCGCAATTCCGCATCGCGCCACAGCAGGTGGCGGCGCGCTGCGAGCAGGACCATCAGCACGTGCTCGGCGATCGAACGGCCGTGCCCGTAGGCATTGCACACGGCGACCGAGGTGGGGAGTTCGTCGATCGCGATGTGGTCGGTTCCGGCCGCAGTGACCTGTAGGAACCGGAAGTCCGGTCCAACCGCGCGGGCCAGTTCAGCGTCGAAGAACACCCCTACATAGGCAGTCGCGCCGGACAGGCGGTCGCGCACAGCTGCGCGATCCGTTCCCGGAAGGTACTCCAATTCGATCGGCCGGTTGGCCAGGGCGGTGCTGCCGCGCAGCCACGGCCAGACGTTCTCGTCTGTGACGGCCACCTGCATCGTCAGGCTCCAGTCGGGGTGTAAGCGCTGGTGTCTACGTACATCCGGTTCCACACCGGAGTGACGACGAGTTCATTGACGCAGACATTGGCGGGCAGGGCCACGACCGAACCGACCACCTCGGCGACGTCGCCGGGCGAGAGCATGCGCTCGACCTCCTCCGTCGGCGGCGGGACCGGCCTGGTCCGCAGGATCGGCGTGTCGACCTCGCCCGGGCACAGGTGCGTGGCCCGGATACCGTGGCGGCCTTCCTGGTCGTTGAGCGTTTCCACCAGCGCACCGAGCGCAGTCTTGCTGGCGCTGTAGGCGGCACCGGCCGCAGACATGTAGCGCCATCCTGCCCACGACGACACCACAATCACCTGGCCGAAGCCGGCAGTCCGGAATCCCGGCAGCACCGTCAGCACGCACCGGGTCACCGCGTTCAGGTTCGTGTCGACGACCCGGCTGAAGTCCTTGCTGCTGAGCTGGGACCACCATCGATTCGTCACGTTGGTACCCGCCGAGCACACCAGAACCTCGAGTGTTCCCACCCGTTCTTCGACGGTCCGGTGCGCGGTGGTCACCGAGTCGTCCTCGGTGACGTCGACCGGGACCGGATCCGCGTGCCCGCCAGCCTCGGTGATCTCCTTGACGGTCTCGGCCAGGTGCTCCTCGCGTCGACCGGAAACAATCACGTGGTAGCCGTCGCGCGCCAGCCGGAGTGCGATCGCGCGCCCAATGCCGCTACCTCCGCCAATCACCCACGCCCCACCCGCTGGTGCGGTATTCGTCATGCAATTCCCCTGTTCTGCGATGGGTCGATGAGGACCTTCACGCAACCCTCACCTCGGGCCGCCGCGGCGAACGCGTCGGTTGCGGCATCCAGCGGGAAGGTCGTGGTCGGCAGGTCCGGCAACGACAGCGCGTCGGTTTCGATCAACTCGGTGGCGGCCGCGAAGTCCGCGCGCCCATACACCCGGGTGCCGATCACGTGGTGCTCTGCGAAGTTGACCGTGCGCAGATCCACCGCCGGCGGCGACTTGTAGACACCGACGATCATGATCGTCCCCTGGATCCTCGCGGTCTCGGTCAGCTGCAACGCCACCGCAGGATGCCCCGCGGAGTCGAAAACGATGTCCGCTCCGTTGCCGGCGCTCCGCCTGCGGATCTCGGCGGGTGTTTCCGCTCCGAAAGGCAAGACGGTGAACCCATACCGTTCCGCGACGCCACGCCGCCAGGTGTTCGGCTCGACAAGCACGACATCGCCGGCTCCGCGATACCGGGCTACCAACGCAGTGAGCAAACCGATCGGCCCCGCACCGTAAACCGCGACGGAATCGCCTGACCGCAACCCCGACCGCGACACCGCGTGCACCGCAACTGCGAGCGGTTCAGCCAGTGCAGTCAGTTCCGGCGCAACGTCCGGACTCACCAGCTGGAGGGCGTCGGCGCGCACCGCGACGTACTCGGCCAGCCCGCCCGGCTCGTCCACCCCGTACAACCCGAGCGCTGCGCACACGTGGGAGTTCCCGGAGGCGCAGGCCCGGCACATCGGAACCGTTCCACGATCGGCACAGACGATCAGCGGCCGCACTGCGACCTGGCTCCCTACCGGTGGCGCACCCGGGGCGTTCGAGTCGGCAACGGTTCCGCAAAACTCATGACCGATGATCACTCCGGGTTGGGCACGCGCGTGCTGCCCCCGGAAGATCGCCAAGTCCGAGCCGCAAATGCCCACCCGCGAGATCTTGATCAGAACTTCGCCGGGGCCGAGCCCGGGGATCGGGACCACCCGCTGTTCGAGTCGATCGACACCGGCCCAGGACACAGCACGCATTGATCCGATGCCCACAATCAACTCCCGTTGCAAATATTGCAATGCCGATGAACTATGTGCAAAATGTAGGCCGATCGGGTTAACATGTCAACGCGTCAGAGTCAGACCCCAGCGTTGCGCAGAGGAAATCGATGGAGATCACCCGAGTCGAAGCACGACATGTCGCCCGGTCAATGTGGGGCAACTTCTGGCAGCAGCAGAAAAGCGTCCGCGGCCCCAACCCGATGAGCCAGTTCCCGCAGCGCGGCAACGGATGGTCCTGGTACACCTGGCCACAGGGCATCGTCGCCGTACGCGTCACCCTCGCCGACGGCACGACCGGTATCGGCTACGCCGAGGACGGGATCGGCGCGGCGACCACCATGGTCACCGACCATCTCGGACGCATCGCGACCGGACTCGACGCACGCGCCACCGAACAAATCTGGGAACAGCTCTACCGATCGTCCATTGTGTACGGACGCAAAGGCGCCGCGATCGAAGCGATCAGCGCGATCGACATCGCTATCTGGGACGCGCTCGGCAAAACCCTCGGCCAGCCGGTGTACCAGTTGCTCGGCGGGTACCACGGCAAGACCGTTCGCGCCTACGCCAGCAAGGTCCAACCAGACGATGACCTCAGCGAGGTCCGCCGCATGGCCCGCGACTACACCGAACGCGGCTACACCGGGGTCAAGGCGAACTGGCCCTACGGACCCGCCGACGGCCGCCGCGGCCTGCTCGCCAACCTCCGCTACATCGAGGCCATCCGCGACGAAATCGGCGACGACATCGAGCTGATGAGCGACGCCTACATGGGCTGGGACCGTGCGTTCGCCACCGACATGCTGCGCGGCGTGGCCGAGTTCGACCTGCGCTGGGTCGAAGAACCACTCATCCCCGACGACGTCGAAGGCCACGCCGCGCTCCGCGGCCTCGGTCTGGTGCCTATCGCCACCGGGGAGCACGAATTCACCCGCTACGGCTTCCAGCACCTAATCGACACCGGCGCGGCCGACGTGCTCCAGCCCGATGTGCACCGGGTGGGCGGCATCACCGAACTGCGGCGGGTGTGCCAAATGGCCTCCGGTGCCAGCATCGACGTCATCCCCCACGTCTACTCCGCCGCCACCCTGCACGTCGTCCTGTCCCAGCCCAACTGCACCTGGATCGAACACCTCACCAACCCGTCCTACTGGGGAGTCGACCAACGCGTCGAACCGCTCTTCCTCGGCGAACCCGCCGTCATCAACGGCCACCCCGAATTCCCCACTGAACCCGGCATCGGCTTGCACATCAACGATAAAGTCATGCCAGAACTCGCCGACTGGGCCACCGACGAGGAGAAACCCACGACACCGGTATCTAGACCCAAAATAAGCGTGTTGTGGGCTGGTGAGTCGTGATCTTGGTGTTTGGGTTGTGTTTGGGTTGTGTTTTGGGGTGGTCGCGGACTCTGCTGGTTAATTCCTGATCATGCTGCGAGGGCGTGTTCAAGGCGGGTGAGATGGCTGGTGCGGGTTCGGTCGAGTGGGTGGCCGTTCCACCAGGCATCTAGGCGGATCAGGTTGAGTGCGACCGCGGAGAACACGTGTTGCAGGTGGGTTTTGGCCAGTCCGCGGTAACGGGCGTGGCGCAGGTCGGTGACCGCGATGCCTTGGCGGATGGTGCCCTCGACCCCGGCCCGCAGCGCGTATTCGGCCTGCCAGTCCTTGGTTTCCTGGTCGGCGCGGGCAGCGCGTTGGGCCTCGTGGACGGCCCGCGGATGCACGGTGATCTGCCGGCGCCGGGTCCGGGAGGTGGTGCACTGCTCGCGAACCGGACAGGGCCCGCAGGTCGCGGTCGCGAAAGTGATCACGATCGTGTCGGTGCCGCGCTGGGTGGCCGGGTTCCAGGTGGAGCTGGTCTGGCCTTGCGGGCAGGTGGCCTGCTCGCGATCGAAATCGATGGTGAAGCGGGTGCGGTCGAACCCGGCGCCGGCCCGGGCCTGCGGTGAGTGGTCGGCCAGCACGGGAGTGATCAACGTGACACCGAAATCGGTCGCGGAACTGACGATCAGCTCGGCCGAGGGGTAGCCGGAGTCCAGGTAGTGCTCGCCGGGCAGCAGGCCACGACGATCCAGTGCCTGGTGGATCGGTTCGGTCATGGCCACGTCCGGGACACTCGCGTCCGTGGTCGCCACGTTCGTGATCAGGTTGGGTCGTGGCACGGCGGCATCGGCCGGCTCCGGCTGGGTGCCGGGGCGCCGGCAGGTCTCGCTGAAGTGCACCTTGTAGCCGTTCCAGAAGGTGTCACGTTTGCCGCCCCAGCGGGCATCGGTGTCATACGGCGAGGTCAGACGCGATCTCCCTGGCGGGAGACCGTCCGTGTCAGCCTCCCGCCGTGTGATCACCTCCCGTCCGTTGCCGGTGATCGTCTTTGACCCATGGCTACTACGCGCACGTGTCAGGACGGAGAATCGCGTGCGCCAACCAACACCGGCACGCTCCACAACCGAGTCCGGACCACCCCGAATGAGGTGACCGACATGCCTATGCGACCCTGCCCGATCCAGCGAAGCGCCTATACCGCAGGCTCGGCGACCACCCCAGCAGATACTTCACAACCGCTGCCGCGGACGCGATGCTCGACACCACCTCCGGAGCCACCACCGAGTCGGCACTGGAGATCCTGCAGACAAGCGGGATGGTCCGCGATCACCACACCTGCTATTCGATGCCACACGCAATCCAGGAGCACGCCCGTACTCTCGCGAACCACGACGACCAGCACACCCGGAAGGCCGCACAGGCGCGCGTCATCGCCCTGGCCTACCTGCCTGCTGCCGTCGACGCCGACTACGCGCTCAATCCCCGCCCACCGCGCTACAACCCCGCATACGAGGAACTCCGCAGCGGCGCCCGCACATCACGCTTCGGTCACCCTCGCGAAGCGATGACCTGGTTCACCACCCAGTGGCGGCGACCGAAATCGCCGTGCAAACCCTACCTCGCGGCACGGCGGGCCCTGTTCAACGAGACCGACGAGCCTCGTCACGCCTTGCGCCTGCCCCCCATGATCTGGCTCGGCTCCCAGCACTCCCCCGGCCCGGGAGCCGAGCTACCGGCTGGCGACACGTCGCCGCGCTGTACCCCCGAACAGCCATGACTTCGACGACGTGTCGCCGGCCGGGCCCTTTCCGCAAGGAGCACGCTTTGATTTCCGTTCAGCTTTCCCAGGATTTCCTGGAACGGCTGGTCGAGGACGTGCTGTTCGACTGGTGGCCGGACATCACCGGAACCACCGTGCACATCCCCGGCATCGACGACGGGTATGCGCGGGTGATCGAGGTACAGCCCGGCGAGTGGATTCCCGTTGCATGGTGCCAGGTCTGGATCCAGCCACCCTGTGCGATGAAGCCGCCCAGCAGCCCCCGGAAACCGAATAGCCAAACCGCGGGCCAGATCATCGCCAGTCGACCAAATCCGCCCGGACGGTCGGCGGCCGTCCTTGTGCCGCGGATCACAAATAATCTTCGAGGCGGTGCGCACGCAGCTCGCTGACCAGCTACTTCAAGGCTTAGCGCTAGTTTTCGTTCCGATGGTCCAAGCGCCGCCAATTGCAGCAGATGGGGGAACTTTACGTGGTCGGGTAGATACGGTCCGCACTGTTGACCATGATGGAGCGCTGCTAGCACCCGACGAAAAGAGTTAGGAGGCAAGCTAAATGTCGAACACAATCAACCGTGAGGCAGATCTCGCGATCGCGCCCGCTGACTCGGCCTTGCGTCGAGACTACGAGTGGAGCGCGCACGCTGGGGACGCGACGATCTCGATCGTCCGCACCTCGCAATCCAGCCCGGTCTGGATCCAGGCCAACAACTGACTCGACCGGTTGTGTGGGGAGCACGTCAGGTGCTCCCCACCCCCATTTGACGAAGGACTGCCTGTAGTGACGAAGTACGTCCTGTCTCCTCTGATGAAGATCACGCGCTTGGACGGCGAAGGGCGGACCGTATTACATGCCGGTTGTGGTGATCAGCGCGGCCACTTGGCTCTTGACGGCGCGGGCGCTCAAACAATCGTTGGCTGGCTCCTCGGCCGCCATAGCCCCGCTGGGGTTTCCGAACTTTGAGGTTCCCCCCGAGCGGTGGACAGGGGGTTTACGGGGATTCAGGCAGTTGCTCGGAGTGAGCTCTCGTAGTCCTCGGGACTGAGCATCCCGATCGCGGAGTGCCTCCGGACAGCATTGTAGAAGCGAACCCAATTGTCAACTGCGACAACGAGTTCCGTCTGTGTGGCGTAGGTATGCCGGTAGTAGTGCTCGTGTTTGAACGTGGACCAGAACGATTCCGCAGGGCTGTTGTCCCAGCAGACCCCAGTCGCGCCCATCGACCGGCGCAGCCCGTGCCGGAAACACGCTTTCACCGTTAGATGACCGGTGTACTCACCGCCACGATCGGAATGCAGGATCGTGCCACGGCACCGGCCGCCCCGGGTAGCGACGGCGGCGTCGATGGCCTCGGTGACCATCTCCGAGCCGATGTGCTCGGAGATGGTGTAGCCGAGCACCTTCCGGGAATGCCCGTCCCGGACCGCGCACAGATACATCTCACTCTCACCGCAGGACAGGTAGGTGATATCGGTCAGCCACACCGCGTCCACGCGGCCCTGGTCGAATTCCCGATCGACGAGGTCCGGCGGGAACGACGCCTTCGGGTCGGCCACGGTGGTTTTCACCTTGAACGTGCGCGGGCTGATGCCCTCGATCCCGATGCCGGCCATGATCTTGGCGACGGTCTTCTCGCTGACCACCTCGCCCCGCGCACGCAGTTCGGCGGTGATGCGGGGTGACCCATAGGTGCCGCCGGATTCTTTGTGTACTTCGGTGATTTTCACTTCGAGGTCAGCCCGGCGCTGCTTGCGTGGTGTCAACCTCCGCGCCGCCGCGCGTTTGACATACGCGTAGTAGCCCGACGCGGACACGTCCAGAAGTCGCGCCATACGACGCACCGAGAACGGCCCGGCGGCGTCTTCACTGCCGTCGGTGTCGGTGCCGGTCTCGGCGAGCGTGTCGGGGCCGGCGTACTTCACCATCAGATCGAACCGTTCGGTTTCTTCTGCATCGCGGCAAAGTACGCCGAGGCTTTTACCAGGAACGCGTTGTCCTTCTCCAGCTCGGCGACCTGTCTACGCAACCGTAGCAACTCGGCGCGTTCCGCAGCCTCCAAAGGCTTTTCGCCGTGAGCCTCGGCCGCGGCGATCCTGCGCCGCTCATCCTTGACCCAGTTACTCAGCAACCCGTCGTTGAGACCCAACTCACGAGCCACTTCAGCGATCGTGCGGCCGGAATCGATCACACGATGCGCAGCCTCGACCTTGTACTCGGCCGTGAACGACCGACGCTTACGAGGTGGCATGAGGACATCCTTCCAGCAGGAACCAATCCTGCCAACGTGGTGTCCACTACCCCGGGGGAACCTCACTTGTCAGCTCAGTAAGTAAAGCGGCAGGTTTACGTGAGGAGCACGGTCGCCAGTTCGTCGAGAACATGGTTTCCGCCCAGGTGCTTGTGCCGGAAGGTGCCTGTGAGGGCAACCGAACCCATCTCGCCGAGTGGGGAAAGTTCGGCTGGCGTGATGCGGCCGACTTCCATCTCGCAACGTTCGGTCTGCGGTTCATACCTGACGAAGTTGATGGTGTCAGCTACACCGAGCACTTCAGTCGCATGGTCGAAGACACGGACTCGGCAGGTGTGCAGCCACCCGCCGCTGTGGCTCGCGAAGGGGAACGGTTGCCGTGGCCAGGTGCCGACGAAACGTCGTCAGCCACGCTTGACGACGTACTTGCTAAAGCAGAGCCGATCAACCGATTTGAAGGCCGGCGCGCGACATACGCGGACATCATGCCGCCTCTTCGAAAAGCGTTTGGCGTGCAGCGAAAGGTTGGCGGCTTGCTTGGCGAGCACCACCTGCGAAGCTACCCGTCCGGAGGATCCCGGCACCCCTTCGAAGCCTATGTGGTATCTAAGGGACTCGATGATCTGTCAACTGGTGTGTACTACTTCGATCCTATTGCGGCACAACTGATTGCAGTTTCCGATCACGGTGACTCAGAACAGATCGACACAGCCTGCTTCGGGAAGGGCGGGATCTTGACCGCTGGGGCTGTGGTCGTTCTGACTTGTCGGTGGCTCCGCCATAGCTGGAAGTATCGGTACGACCGGTCCTACCGGATGCTGATGTTAGAAGTCGGACACATCGTGCAAGCGATCAACCTTGCCATGATCGGGCACGGCCTCAACGTCTACCACTGCCCGTCAATCAATGACCGGATGCTCCGCCAGATCCTGGCTATCGACGACGACTGCGCTGAAGGCCCGGTGTATGCGTTGGGGCTCGGGTACGGAGGGATCCGCTGATGTCGGACGTAACTTTGTACTTGGCACGGACCTTGTGTGTTCGGCCGCACCACGACGATGCCACGACGTTCGAAATCGCCTGGGGCGAGGGTAGCCAGCGCGAATCGTTTGTGACTGGCTCGCCCGTTCTTGCCTCTGCGCTCGCTACCGCCCCGACGAAGACCCTGTTCGATGACGAGGTGGGGCGTCTGGCGAGGCTGCTCAACATCGACCTGCCTGACGCAAGAGACCTCGTGACCGGTTTGCAGAATTACGGGGTCTACAGCACCGAACCACATGATTTAGCTGCTGCCGAGGAACGCTGGCTGGACGTGGCGTGGCCGGATGCTCTCGATCTGCATCTGGCGACACACGACGCGATGTGGGTTCATGACTATACCGGCAACCCGAAGGTCATGACGCGCTATTTCGTCGACCGGCGCCTGGATCCCGAGACGCCACCGCCTTCTCGCTGCCCCGTTCCTGATGGCGAAACGGTCGAGCTACCCGCTCCGAAGCCCTTGACCGAGGCGCTTGACGCCGTGCAGGCTCGGCGGCGAACCAGCCGTCATTTCCGGGATACGTCCATCGATCTTGCCGATGTCGCGACGGTGCTCGACTGGTCGTTTGCACCTCAGTCGCCCGCCGACGACCCGACTCTGTACACAGCGCAGACTTACAGTCGCGGGGCGCCATTCGTCGCATTCGCGCTATTCTCGGGAGATGGCGCACCGCCCGAGGTTCGGCGGGATTTCGCGACGTACCAGTACGATCCGGTCGGCAAGACACTGGTACACCGAGACTCTGCGGCAATCGATGAATGGTCAGAGCTGCTGTGGCAGCAGACCTACGCCGACGGGGCTCCCATGGTGCTAGTCGTTTGTGCGGACTGGCTCCAGTACATGTGGAAATACCGCACGTCTCGCGCGTACAGATGGGCGTACATGGAGTGCGGCGCCTTCATGCAGACTGCGCTGACTGTTGGAACCGGGTTGGGCTTGCAGACATTCCAGACTCCGGCGATCAACGATGCAGCTTTCTGCGCGCTCCTCGGTGTCGACGACGCGAGCACAGGCCCCCTGTATATGGCGGCATTCGGGCGGCGCACGCACCTGGGCGAGAGGGCATGACGCTGGGCGGGATTTCGCCGGAATCCAGGGCAGAGCTTTACGGCCAGTCCCGGCCGGCCTATTCCCCTCGTGTCCTGGACTTCGTGGTGGAACACGCTGGCCCGGCGGTAGGTGTGCTCGTGGATGTCGGCTGCGGGACTGGGTTGTCGACGCTGCCCTTCTCCCGGATTGCCGTTGAGCTGATTGGTGTTGAGCCCGATCCATCTATGCGTGCTGTCGCCGAGAAGCTGCTTACCCGCCACGGCATTAAGGTGCGGGCGGGGACGGCCGAAAGGACAGGGCTGCCAGACCACTCGGTCGATTTCATCGTTGCCGCATCGTGTGCCGAGTGGTTTGCTCAACCACTCACGGCAGCGGAATGGCGCCGGGTGCTGGTTCCGGGGGGCAAGGTCCTACTGATGTGGAACAACCGTGCTGCCGACAACAGGCTCAACCGGGCGTGGGATCGGCTCTGGCAGCACCACATGGGGCCACGGATTGGCCCCAACGCCGAGGACATCGACCAGCTCATCGTTCCCAGGATGCTAGGCACCAGCTTTCATCGCTTCAGCAAGCTGGAGCAACACCTCTTCGATGAGCAACGCCTTCTCCGGTTCGCGTTTTCCTCGGGTTACGCGCCGAAGCCGTCCCAAGAACGGCGGAGGACTAAACTCCAAGAGGCCATTCGTGCCTTCCACACTGGGCACCACCAGGACGGAAGTGTGCCACTGGCTTTCAGGACGGTGGCTTACCTCGGTGAGCTAGAATAGCTCGCTGGGCCTGGCGGAGACCGGACGGCGTTCACCTCCCCGTCTCGGCCAGGCCATCAGGAATCACGCCTTAGTGACGATGACCGTGATCTCGGTACCCGCGCCGACGCTACCGGAAAACCCACCATCAAGCGAGTCGGCAAAGTTCACCTGATCTGCCAGCGTCTCGTGCGCCAGGAAAGACTCGTGCTCACGAATGGCAGCGGTAGCCTCTGTAGCCGCAACGATCGACAGAACAATGCGATCGGACACGTCCAACCCTGCCTCCCGGCGGGCCTGCTGCACCACCCGCACGGCGTCCCGAGCGATGCCCTCGGCTTCCAGTTCGGGTGTGATCTCGGTGTCCAGCGCGATCGTGGCCCCCCGCTGGGACTCGACCACCCATCCGCTCAGGGGCACTTCATTCACTGTCATTTCGTCCTGCCCCAGCACCAAAGACTCGCCATCGACGGTGACGCGTGCCTGGTCTTCGGCACGCAGCTGCGCGACGAGCTCGGCGGCGTCAGCGGCCTGAACAGCGTTCGCGACTGCCTGCGTCTGCTTGCCGAACCGCTTACCCAGCACCCGGAAATTAGGTTTCACGCTGACATCCATGACCTCGCCTGCTGAGGCCAGCGGCTGGAGCTGCTTCACGTTGAGCTCGTCCGCGACATCATCCAGCAGCGCATCGGGAAGCTGTGTTCCGGCAGGAAGGCCGACGAGCGCGCGGCCGATCGGCTGCCGAATCCGCAGGTTGCTGGACTTGCGTGCGGCACGTCCGGCCTCGACGAGGGCTCGGCTGAGCTGCACCTGTTCGGACAGTTCGGCATCGAGGAGGCTCGCGTCTGCCTCCGGCCAGGTCGCGAGATGAACGGACTCGGCTTCGGCCGCGCCGCCGGGTCGGATCACCTGCTGCCAGACCTCTTCAACGATGAACGGGACGAACGGCGCCAACAGACGGGTCACGATGTTCAAGCACTCGTACAGCGTGCTCAGAGCGTCTTGGTCAGCTTCCCAGAAGCGCTGCCGGGAGCGGCGCACGTACCAGTTGGACAGATCATCGACGAAGTTACCCAGTAGACGCCCTGCTCCTGCCGTGTCGTAGTTCTCCAACTTCTCGTCGACCGCCTGAGCCAGGGCGTGTACCTCGGCAAGCACCCACCGGTCGAGGACCGAGCGCTCGCGCGGGGGCGCCGCGTTGTCAGGCGCCCACTCCGCATGGCTGGCGTACAGAGTGAAGAAGGACGCCGTGTTCCAGTAGGTCATAAGGACTTTGCGGCTGATCTCTTCCAACGCCGCGTGGCCGACTCGGCGAGGTGACCATGGGGATCCCGAGCACGCCATGAACCACCGCACGGCGTCGGCTCCATGCCGGTCCATCAGCGGGATTGGCTCTAGGACGTTGCCCAGATGCTTGCTCATCTTGCGGCCGTCCTCGGCCATGATGTGTCCGAGGCAGACAACGTTCTCGTACGAGGAGCGATCGAAAACGAGCGTTCCTACTGCCATCAGGGTGTAGAACCAACCGCGTGTCTGGTCGATCGCTTCGGCGATGTACTGCGCTGGGTAGCTCTGCTCGAATTCCGCTTCGCTTCCCTGCCTGTATGGGTATCCAAGCTGCGCGAACGGCATTGAGCCAGAGTCGAACCAAGCGTCAATGACCTCCGGAACCCGAACGGCCGCGCCGCCACACTCGGGACAGACAAAGGTGATCTCATCAATGAACGGACGGTGCGGGTCAAGTCCGGACAGATCAGTGCCAGCGAGCTTGCCGAGCTCAGCGCGGGACCCGATGGCCGTGATGTGGTCGTTCTCGCATCGCCACAGCGGCAGCGGTGTACCCCAATACCGGGACCGCGACAGCGCCCAATCGACATTGTTGTCTAGCCAGTCGCCGAACCGCCCGTCCTTGATGTGCTCCGGGTACCAGTTCGTGCGTTGGTTCTCCCGTTGCAGGAGATCACGGATCGACGTGGTGCGGATGTACCAGGACAGCTGGACGTAATACATCAGCGGCGTGTGGCACCGCCAGCAGTGCGGGTACGAGTGCTCGAACTTCTGCGACCGGAACAGCAGGCCGCGCTTCTTCAGGTCGCCGATCAAGGTCGGATCCGCATCCTTGAAGAACACACCACCCACGAGTGACACGTCGCCAAGGAAGTGGCCATCCGGCGCGATCGGGTTCACTACTGGGAGGTTGTTGTAGCGGCACACTGCCAGGTCGTCGGCACCAAAAGCAGGGGCCTGGTGAACGAGGCCGGTGCCGTCGTCGGTGGTGACATAGTCCGCAGGGACCACAACGTGTGCGTCCGGGATGTCGACAAGCTCGAAGGGGCGCTGGTAACGCAGGCCAACCAGGTCCGAGCCCGACATCGTTGCCAGCGTCTCGGCCTCTTCGCCGAGAACTTTCTTGACGAGCGGCTCGGCGACTACAAACGTACCTCGCTCAGTCCGAGCGAGAACGTAGGTCACCTCGGGATGCACAGCGACGGCGGTGTTCGACACCAGTGTCCATGGGGTCGTGGTCCACACGAGAAGGTCGACATCGTCGTGTCCGGTCAGCGCGGAGCGCAACGGGAACCGCACGTATACCGACGGGTCCTTGACGGTCTCGTAGCCCTGCGCCACCTCGTGGTCAGACAGCGTCGTGCCGCAACGCGGACAGTAAGGCGCGACGCGATAGTCCTCGAAAAGGCGACCGTCCGCGAAGATCCGCTGCAACGCCCACCACACGCTATCGACGTACTCGGGCGACATCGTCCGGTACGGCTGTTCGAGGTCAATCCAGTAACCCATGCGTTCGGTCAGCGCCTCGAACTCACCAACGTAGCGCTGTACCGACTCCCGACAGCGGTCGTTGAACTCCGCAACACCGAACTTTTCGATGTCTGGCTTGCCGCTGATCCCCAGTTCCTTCTCGACCGCCAGCTCCACCGGCAGACCGTGACAATCCCAACCGGCACGACGCGGGACCGAGAAGCCCTTCATAGTCTTGAAGCGGGGGAAGATGTCCTTAAAGACACGAGCCTCGACGTGGTGGGCGCCGGGACTGCCATTGGCAGTCGGCGGGCCTTCGTAAAAGACCCAGCTCGGCCCCTCTGCACTCTGGGCGAGGCTACGTGCGAAGACATCGTTGGTTTTCCACCAATCGATGACACGGCGGTCCAACTCGGGAAGGTCGACCTTGGCGGGCAACGCAGCAAACGGTGACCCGCCGGGGACGGTCTGGGACATGGTGGAGCACTCCTCGGCCCTCGTCGCTCTCGTACGGCCAGTTGATCAACTGGCCACACGGGGACGAAGCCACGGACACATAGGCCCGTACTCCGCGGTACCACCCCGCTTGCGCCCACCAAGACAGTGGGCGCCGCTCATTCAGCCGCGCTGACGGGCGACTCCCGTCCGGTTCTACTGAGGCATCCAAAGCTGCCCGTTCTTCCGGAGGCTTCCCGGTGATGGCCGGATCAACGCCTGTGGCTGGTGACTATAACCGATCAGAACACTCACAGTCAGTACAGGCACATTTCGCGCTCGCGGTTGCCTGGGTGGAGGACGTCCTGAGCGTGCCGATCCGTCGTTGCTTCGGAGAGTTACATGGCAGGCTCGGTCAGCGCCGGTTCCAGAGGCGTAGTTCCAGGAATGACCGCCAGCGCTTGCACTGCGTTATGTGTCATGGCGGCACAGGCATAGGCGGTGCCGGCGACCTCGTTCGGGTGCTCGGCGATGGCGGACACGAACGCGGTGGTCAACGTGTCCTGGTCGCCGGCGGACCGGTAGGCGGTCTCCATGACTGCGTTGAGCCCCCATAGGACATCCCGACGTCAGACTGCGGTAGCACTCAGATTCGAGGGCGTGATCATCTGACAGGCCCGGCCAGCCGGCTCAGCAGCCTGATCCTGCCGCACCGCCTACGCGGCGGGTGTTCAGCCTGGAGTACAAGCTGGCGATCGTCGCTGAGTTTGAGAGCGCCCCGAACGGCGAGGGCGACGACGGTCTGCACACCGAACCGGTAGAGCTGCTCGGCGTTGCCGCGGGCGCGCCGTAGCCAGGACCGCACGGTCCCGGCCGGCACACCCAGCCGGGTGGCCACTGATCCAGATCCAGCGCCGGCCCCGGCGGCCACCAGCGCCTCGCCGATCACGCCGAGCGGGTAGGACCGGCCCGCTACTAGGTTGGCGGGGAGCAGGACGAGCGTGGCGCGACATGAGCGGCATCGGTCCCGGTCCAGCCGCACCGTGACCGTGCCCTGGGGGCCGGCGACCGCGCGGTCGCGGGTACGGCCCCATGGTCGAACGAGCAAGAACAGCCTGGTCCAGGCCGCCCGACGACGGGACATCCCTCCGGGAACTCAAGGGTTATCTATTAGCAGCAATGCGCCGGCGCTACCCGACGGAAGATTCCACGTCGTTCGTGACGTCGCCTTCAACGAGGACCACCACCGGGCCCGCACCGGCAACGCACCCCAGAACCTCGCCGTCTTACGCAACACTGCAATCACCCTGCACCGCCAAACCGGAGCCACCGGCATCCAACCCGCCCTCCGCGCCGGCAACCGCAAACCCGAACGACTCCTGGACCTACTACCCGAAACCACCTAAACCGGACAGGTTAACCTTGCACACGCCCTGGAGTGAGGCCCCGCCCTTCATCACATCAGGACTTCAGCAGGCAGCACGCGACGCGTGATCACGTCGAAGTGCCGTTCTCCCGTGTTGAGCGCCAAGTCCCGTTAGGATCGTGTGGTCGTCTCGGAATAGACTGCATGGCCAGCCGAGGCGGCGGCCAAGGCGCGTTGCAATCGATCTGCAACGTCCGGATGCAGTTTCGTCAGAACGGTGTCGACGGGCATGAATTCGAAGGCATCGATCTCGGGATCAGCAATGTGGAGCTGTGCGCGCTGGTTGGCAGTGAGCACGCCGACGAACACGAAAACGAGTTGGTCGTCCCACGGACCGTGTGCGGCTTCCCAGTCGATGATCAGCGGCTGGAGTGGTTCTGGGATTGTCACGTCCGTGCCGAGCTCTTCCCGAAATTCGCGGTCGGCCGTTGCGCTGGGTGGTTCGTTCAGCCGTCCCATGCCGCCAGGCAAGTCCCAGCCCTGCTTGTAGGTCGGGTTGACGATAAGGACGTTGCCATCCTCGTCCCGGACGAGGATTTTGGAGCAGAGGCGCTTGCCCGCTCGCACTTGTTCGGCGTTGCCTGCGCGCCGGTGTTCCCAGGCTGGGGTGCCGGGTTGGGGCTCAGTATCATCGTGCAGGCTCATCGTGTTCCTTCCCTGCGGTACCGAGCCAAGACGTCTGCTACTGCTGGAAGATCAGCGTATGGCGCCAGTGCCTGGCCCAGCTGGTGGAGCTGGTGGTGGACTCGTGCGGAGGTCAGGTTAGGGACCACTCCAACGAGCGTAGCCATCAGGGCGGACGCTTCATCGATCCGGCGGCCTTTCACCAGAACGCGCGCGAGGGCCAGTTCCCCAAATGCCCTGGCCCGGACGCGGTCGCCGCTGCGGACATATAGCACGTAGCGTGCGTGCATTTCCGCGTTTCTGAGGTCCCCGAGTGTCTGGAGGGTCGCGGCCGATTCGGCGGCCAGCGAGGCATCGTCAAACGGTGCCACCCAGTCAGGAAGAGAATCTGTTCCGGCTCGTTCGAGCTCCTTCTCGGAAGTTCGGAGGGCGTCCAGGCTGGCACGAAGGGCTCCGGTCCGGGCAAGGGCGTGAGCGCGCAGGGCATGGAGCCGAGCGGCCAGCGGTGCGACATGAGGTGAGTAGCCGGGCGGGATCACACCGCCCGGCTCTCGCAGAACCGGACTTGAACCTCTCGATTCATCCGGCTCCCATTGCCCAGCCGTCAGGACGTAACCCGAACCGCCAGTGCGCAAACAGACGGGGTGACCGCTTGGCCACCTCGGCGAGCCAGCGCATGGCCCGGCGTTCTCGGCGTTTTAACCGTTTGTATTTCCGGCAGGCCCACCGGACCAAGTGTCTGTTGAGTCTACGGAGGAGGGGATACAACATGGACTTGTAGAAGCGCCCATAATAATTGATCCATCCCTGCACTACGCTGTTGAACATCTGTGCAAGGTCGTCGAGAGACTTGTCACTGCGTTTGGCCCAGTGCCAGGAACGAATTTCCCGTCCCATGGCCTTGACCGCCTCCTTGCTGACCGCGGGCAGGAAGCTCACAAAATGCTTCCCGTGTTTGTTCTTGGCCAGCCGGGGACGAAATGTGTACCCGAGGAATGTGAACGACGTGACCTCATAATCGTCACGCCGGTCAGCGTCCTTGCAGTACACCAGGCGCGTCTTGTCCGGGTGCAATTCCAGACCGACCTGCGCCAACCGGGCCGCGATGGCGTCTCGCACCCAGCGGGCTTGCCGCTGGCTTCCGCAGTGCACGACCGCATCATCACAGTAGCGCTCGAACGGAATGTTCGGAAACTCCCGAGTCATCCACGCATCGAACGCATAGTGCATGAAGAGGTTCGCCAGCAATGGGGAAATCGCCGAACCCTGGGGAGTTCCACGATTCCGCTCGACCAGCGTGCCATCCGGTTGTTGCAGCGGGGCTTGCAGCCACCGCTTAATATACAACAGAATCCACTTCTGGTCGGTGTGATGCTCCACGGCTTTGAGGATGAGGTCCCACGGAACGCTGTCGAAGAAGGCTTTGATGTCCAGGTCGATAACCCAGTCCGCCTTCCAGCAACGTCTGCGACACGCTCCGACCGCGTCCAACGCGGACTTCCCCGGTCGATAACCGTAGGAATCCGGATGGAAGACCGGTTCGACCTTCGGTTCCAGATACATTCTGGCGACCGTTTGAGCGACTCGATCCGCGATCGTCGGCACGCCGAGCAACCGCACTCCCTTTCCGCCAGCCTTGGGGATTTCCACGGCCTTGACCGGAGGAGGAAAATAACTCCCGGACGACATGCGGTTCCAAATACGAAACAGGTGCTTATCGCGGTCCTGTTCGAACTCGGCGATCGACACATCATCCACCCCAGCCGCGCCCTTGTTGGCCTTGACCCTCTGATACGCCTCCCACACAACCCACTTGGAGATATCAAACGGCTTGTCCTGAGACCTCGGTTCGCTCACCCGACTCCTCCCAGCACGGCTGGTTGATCGCCGAACGAACCAGAGCAACCCGTCCCCTTCGCTCCGCCCGCATTACCAGGCTTCATCACTACTACAGGACGGTCCGCCCGCCTGCCCCGCGTCGGTACTCTGCCCCTCGCAGTTTCCGCTGCTTGGGGTTCTCCCTCTCGCCGACCGGTCCAACACCCGGTCGGCCCTATCGGGGCGAGGCGTTCCCACGTTTCGCACTGGAGCCTGAACCGAGCTCGCGCCACCTTTATGCCGGACACCGCCAGGGCAGTAAACAGGTCTCCCCCTGACTTATCCCGGGGCAACAACGGGACCCCGGTTTCGATGTCGTCGCTTCGCTTACGACACTTCCTCAGTGGTTCACTCACGTTCGCCTTCTCGGTTCCCATCTGACGCCATCAAGGACGCCTTTTCCGCAACGCTCACCACCCCGGCTCATTCACCGACGCAGCTTGCGGTGATTTGGGATCTCCGCCTGCACAGCGACCCCGGAGGGCCATACCTCCATCACCAGTGCAACACCGCATCCAAAGAATTCGTCTTCTACACCAAATCCTCCTTCAGCGTTCGTGGCGCACCGTCGTCCGCGAAGCTGGTCCAGGCCCAATGCCACGTAGCTTAAGTTGATCATGCTGCGCGGGGTTGGAGTTTGTAGAGGTGGATGGTGGCCGGTGCGGGGTGGCGGGTGCTTGCGGGCTCGTCGGGTTTTTTGATGCGGTAGTTGTTGTGGCGAGCGCGTTTGACCGCGCGGGGGCAGGTGCGGTGCCGTCGGACGGGGTTGGGCTTGCGGGCGATTTCGGCCAGGATCTCGGGTAGGGCGGTGTTCCAGTCCTCAGGGGGGAAAAGCCGCCGTACCGGTGGCGGTACGGCGGACGAGGCGCAGTGTGCGGGTGAAACTGATCCGGTCTGGGTCGATGTCGGCGGCCTCGGCGGCGCGGGCGATGAGCACGGACAGGGCGTAGTGCACGGTCAGCCAGGCCCAGATTTCCTGGCGGACCAGCTCCGGTAGTCGCGAGCGCAGGATGCGTCCGGGTCCGCGGAGGTGGGTCTTGAGCTGGTCGTTGGCGGTTTCCTCTTCCCACCGGCCGTGGTAAGCGGCGGCCAGTTCATCAGCCCGTGCCTGGGCGGGATCGAGGATCGTGGACAGCAGCACGATCAACTCGCCGGTGCCGTTACCGTCCCGGTCGGGCACGTCATATTCGACCACCCTGACCAGGTGGGCCTCGTCAGGGTCCAGCTCGGTCCCGGCACAGGCAGCGGCGATGATGCGCTCCCGGTGGGCGCCCCGGATTGCCGGGTTGATCACGACCGAGACGTAGGTCCCGTCGGACAAGACCGCCACGACAGGCAGCCGCAGTTGGGTCGGAGCCCGCCACAACAACGCCGCCCCGGTGCGCACCGCGGCGGCCCAGGCGTCGAAGGAGTAGAAATTGCGGTCCGCGGTGAGCAACTCGTCCGGGTGCAGCCGCGGGTAGAGCCGGGCGGCCAGCGTCGCCTCCCCCTGCGACCACGCCCCGACCTCCGCGGCCACAAACGCGTGCGTACCACACTCGGCCAGGGCCACCACCCGCGCTTTCGGGAACGCCGACCGGTTCTTGCCGGACCCGGCGTAGCCGAAGGCCTCCGCGTTGTCCCTGCTGTCCGGCAGATCCACATCGAACCCATCGATCGCCAGCAACCGCCAGTGCCGCAGCCACGCTCCCCGAGTGTCCACTGTGGCCACCGGCTGCGCCACGCCCTCGAAAACATCGGCCAGCACCGCCGAACCCAACCGCTTACGCGCCTGGGTGATCCCACTGGATGTCGGCGCCTGCCACGACGCGTCCCAGCAGCCGAACCGCGACAACGACCCGGTCACCTTCATGGCGACCTCCTCATAGTCATCGTCGGGAAACAAGCACAATCCCATCGTCAGATACGCCACCACATGCGGCGGCAACGTCCCACCCGAACGCTTCGCACCGACACCACGCGCAGCCACCGCCAGGTCAATCACATCCCGCGGCACCGCCGAAACCAGCACACCCAACGACACCTGATCCGGCGCCACCGTCACACCTGAGGTCACGGATCATGATCAGACCACACCACCACCCACGATCACGCCGCCACACCGCGATACCCACAGAAACCCAGCTCAACACCATGATCAACTTAAGCTACGCGGCATTGGGTCCAGGCCTGCTTCGGCGAGCAGGATCGCGTCGGAGGGCTTGCTGGTCTGGATTGCGAGGTGGGCTTGTGCGGCGAAGACGTTGGCGTCCAGCGCCGGGTCGCAGGCAGCGAGGGCGAGCCGCTCCGCACGTTCGAAGTGTGCGTGGGCACGTTGATCCTGTCCCGAGTCGTGCGCCATCCATCCCGCGATTGAGCTCACTGACGCTGCTGCGCTGAACAGCTCCGTTCCGCCGTGATCGACATCGACCAGCCGGCTGGCGATGATGTGGTTGAGATACTGCGTGACGGCCGGGTAGGTGGCCCCGCCCCCGTGCTTGCGGTCAAGTTCCTGAAACTCGTCGATCTTCGCCCGAACTGCCTCGATGGCGCTTGGTGGCCTTGTCGAGAACAGGACCGACGCCTGCGGTTGCGACACGGATTCCGGTACCTGCGGTGAAGGTGAAGCCGCCGCGACTGTGGCTGACCGCGCTGTTCGGAACCACAGCAGCGACTCCGGGATGCCGAGCAAGGTAGCCCAGTTCCGCATCTGCTGGAAGTCGCGGGGCTCGGCGCTGCGTTCGATGACGCTGACCCGACTCTGCACAACACCAAGCCATTCCCCGAGCTGTGGCTGTGTGATCACGGGTGAGAACGCGTGCCGGTACAGCCTAAGCAGGCGGCCGAAGTGTTGATCGCGCGCAGCTTCCCGGACCTCTTCGCAAACCCAGAAGTCGGGGGGAGGATCAGGCGGGGCCACCACGGGCGGATGTTTGCGCTCGCAGGGACTGCAGTACCGGCCATCGTGATCGCGCGCGAGACGGCCACCACACGAATGGCAAGAGCGCATCGGCTTCATTTTTCTGTCCTATATGGTCGCATACCCATGCATACTCTATCGCGCTGAGCTGCACATATCTCTCAGCGAGATACGAATCGCGTTGTGCCTTGGCCAGCGTATCTCTCGGAGAGATCGCCAACGACAGGCCCTGTCAGCAAAGTCAGCGGCGCGACGCCTTCGACACGCCGGTACGTCGAGCCAGCGCCAGAGTGCTGCTTCGCGCAGTACCGGCACCCCCGTTGATGTCGCGAATCCGCCAGGTGAAGGCGCGCTGAACCGCACAAACTGCACGGAGCTGAGCGCCTACACGCGTCTTCAACTGGCTCCTGCGGTCCCGACCCGTCGCCGTCGCGGCCCCCGGGACCGGGTCCGCTCCTTCCGCGAAAGGAACCGAGATGACCGCCATGACGTACCGCTGGACCCACGTGCCGGTGTTCCTCGACGCCGTCAGACACACACTGCGAGGCATCCAGGCACGACCGCTACCGAAGGTCTCGTGTCCAGAAGCATATGAACTCGGTTCGTGCAGCGTGGAGCTATTTGCTGACGAACGCCCGGTGCTGTTTGTCAACGGCACCACAGAAGCTCTCGCACGCGACGGTGCCCGACGCCTCGGATTCAACGATTCCGAAGGGGTCATCACCCCGATCCATCCAGCAGGGGGCGGCGAAATGAAAGCCGCCAGCCCGCCACCGCGCCCCACCCCGCCTGTCTCGGGTAAAAGCTATTGGTGGGCAGCTGTTCCCGACGTAGACCCGGACGAGGTGCACCGGAAGGTCCGGTTGCTCAACGGGTTCGAGGCCTGGCCTTCCTCGGAGAAGGACCGAACCCGCTACCAGCTCGCCCACTCCACGCTAGAGATTCGCAGCGACACCACCGGGGAATGGTTGCTGATTGTGGATCGCACCGACCTAGCGGTGCAGTCCACCGCTGCTCGACTTGACCTCACCGACGTCGTGGCCCTCTACGAACCGGCACGTGCATGTTGATCCGCCGCTTGCGATCTCCGGTGCAGCGATGGCCTGCGGCCTGGGACATCCGCTGGCACCACCCGCTGATCGATCTCAACGAGAGGCTGACCGATGGGACATCTGCCGTTCATCGCAACGCTGCAGCCAAGCTCAGCTCAGCGGCGGCGGGCAACCAAGTCCGGGCACTGCTGCTCCAGCTGGAAAGCCCAGGGCACCGCAGGGTTGGAGTGCATTCACGGATTTCCACTGCTGCAGCGCGACGTATGCGCCGCTGAGCGGCGAGCCAACGAACCGACCCCGGATGCCGCCGCGCCGGAACCGGCCGAGTGTTTGTGCCGATGAGGCAGCCCTTTCGAACTCCGGTGTCGTCTGAATCTCCTCGCCGCTATTCAGTGCCACCAGTAACCCCGCGTGGCATATGGATCGTACGGAACGGCGATCACCGAGTGGTCCACGTGCACCTCGTGTGCACCGCGGAGTCCCCCACCTCGTCACTCGGTATTCACCGGGCGTTGTGCGATCTGCGGCTCGGCGACGATTGGGTTCGCCTCCGCCGTTCGGTTCCATTGCCGAGCTGGTTGTCGGTGTGCCCGCTGTGCTTGGCCAGTCCCAGGATTTCGCTGGACCTGGCCTTGCGCATCGAACGGCATCTCCTCAGCCGCGAACCGCTGACCGCCGCACGGCTGATGGATCGCCAAGACGCCACCGGATTGCTTCCCCGAGTTCCGTTCACCGACAGTCTGATATTCGAGGTCGATCGACATGCTCGTGATGGAGCCCCCGTCATCCGTGCTGGAAGAAGCGCGAGGGCAGCAGCACCACCGTACGCTGCTGCCTCCGGTGTACCTCGGTGACTTCCGCACGGCGCTATACAGAGCGATGCCGAATGTTCGGTACCACAGTTGTTCCGACGACGGCGGGGTCGCGCACATATTCATCACCCACTCCGGAGCTGCCGACTCGTGGGTGGTCTGGTGGCAGCGCGAAGACAGCTCCCACACCGTTGCGGAAGCCGGCCCGTACGCGCTCCGCGACCGCATCAACCAGATCGCTGGCGACTGGTTGATACACATCGCCACCGCCTTGGAGATCGCGCACCTCGCGTGATCCAGGGGCACCAGGCATTCGGTCTCCTGTAACCGAGCACTGATCTCGGCCCGTTCTGTGTCTCCGCGCCACCAGGACGGGTCGCGGCTGGCTGCTGCCCCAACGAAGTGGCAGCAGCCAACCACACCACCAACTACGACCACAAGCCCAAGGGCTGGAACCGTGACTGCACGCCAGCGCAGACACGGTCTCCAGTCTCCCCCAACCGCTGGACGGACTCACCCCATGACCCGAACACACGTCCCAAGACCCACCCGTACGGAGCGCCGTCGTTGAGCGAGCCCGGCACCCAGAATCCATTGGCCGACCAGGCTCATGTGGCAGTTCAGGCTGGGACTGTCCATGGTGGAGTTCACGTCCATGCGCACTTTCCATCACCCTGCGCTTTCAAAGGAACGTAGCCAATAAACAGAACAAGCCATGGGTATGAAACGGAGATCAACACTGGTGGACGAGTGTCTACACACGTCTGGCAGAAGATCAAAGATGTCGATCAGAGGCACGATTGTCCCTTGTTGGGTTCGGTTACGTGCTTTCGGATGATCAGCGCGAGGTCGCTCGTCTGTCCTCTTCGGAGGGTTGGAGGATGGCTGTGGTGGCGGCGTGGGCGAGCGCGTGCTGCGTTGCGGCGTCGAGTCCGAGCCGGTTCCAGTGGAAGATCACGTGGTGGGCCAGGGTCGCTCGGAGTCCGCGATGCAGGCTGGCTTGGTTTGCTGCTGCGGCGAGGGCGTGTCCGGCGTTGTGGAATGCTTTGGCCCATGGCCGGAGCGCGGCTATAGCGCCGTCCGGTCCGAAGATCGGCCCGGCGGGTCGGGTGTCATATGTCAGCAGGGTCCGCAGCTGGCGGCTCAATGTGGTGTGGTGGCCGTGGTCGGTGCTGGTGTGGTTCGGATCGCTGCGCAGGCAGGTGACCCGGTGCCAGACGTCGCCAGCTTCGTACCATTCCAGACCAGCGGCTCGGAAGAGTCCCGTGCACAGCAGTAGGGACAGCTCACGCCGGCCGAGGGGATGTTCATCGGCGCGGAGGTATTCGAGCAGATTAGCGCTGTCGGCGCTGAACAGGTCGTGAGCGATGGCGATCCCCACCGGTCCGCCGAATGCCAGGGCTTCCGGTTCATAATGGGTGGGGCACCACCGGAGGAGATGCCCGGCGTCTACGAGCTGGTCGAACAAGGCCGCAACGGTCGTGGTGGGCGTGTCTGTCTTGTTGGCGAGGTGCGTGCGAAGACGGAGGCGCCAGCAGGGTGCTTTGCGAATAAACCACCACGCGTCCAGCAGTCCGTTCGCGCACCAGCTGCGTAGGTGGGGCTCAAGACAAGTGGCGGCGATGTTTTCGGCGTGTGCCCAGTCGGCGAACTCCAGGTGCGCCTGCCACCAGCCGGCGTCCGCGGTCCGGTCGTAGAGGGCGGTGGCCCCCGCTTGGCAATAGGTCTCCACCGCGTCGTCCAGGTCTGCGGAGGTCAGTCCGTGTTGTGCGGCGGTCTCTGCGAGCGGCGTGCCGGCCAGGACGCTGTGCACAGCAGCGGTCAGGGCATCTGCAGGTACGCCGGCTCTGGTGACCGTGGTGGCTAGTTGATGAGCAGGCATCGGTCCCATCCGGATGTGGTGTTGGAAGCGTGGTTGTCGGTGGCCGCGCTGAGAGCCAGGGCGATGCCTGCGGCGCCGTCGAGGAATCCGTCCTCGGGTGGTCGGCGGTTCGTTGCGTGCTGGATGAGGCGCTGGGCCAGGAACGGCAGGCGATCGGCGAGTGCCGGTGTGTGGGCGTCGGCGGCTGCGCAGGCGGCGGTGTAGTACAGCCCGGCCCAGCCGTGGCAGAGCCCGAGGTCGGTGATCAGGTTCAGTTGCGCGTCATCGGCGAGGCAGCTAGTCAACGCGGTCTCGGCGCTGCGCTGTCGGGTGGTGTCGCCGACGGCGAGCGCGGCGAGTTGTTGAATGCGGGCGATGCCAGGTGTGCCATAACACCACGACGGCCGGCCTGGGACGTGCTCCTCGATTCGTCCGCGGGCGTAGTCTTCGCGGTTGATCCAGTACGGCCACCACGAACCTGTCCCGGTAACCTGACGCCACTGGTCGAAATGGGCGCACAAGGTGCTGATGGCTTCATCCTGGCCGTCGACGGAAATTCCGGCCCGCATGGCGGTTGCGATCAATGCCAGAGGACCGCTGATGCCGTGCGCGAGCCCGAGGTTGGTGTGCCCACCCGGTGTCGGCAACGATGGATCGGGGTCGTGGCCGACCCACCAGCCCGGCAGGGTGTCGCCGCTGACCTGCACTGGTTCGGTCAACCGCACGAGATACCGCAGGACTCGCTCCAAGGCGTCGTTGCCGGGCAGGAAGCTCAGCAGCACCTGGCCGATGCCAGTTAGCCCGCGCAGGAGGTCGTACTCGGCGAACGAGGTCACTTCTTCCCGGTCGATCCGGGCCAGTGCTGCATCGACACGGCGATGGGTCAGCGCGATCAGATGAGCATCGAATTCCTCGATCACGGGCCGGTATTCGGGGATGATTCTTTCCGCAGCGTGCAAGACGAAAGCGATGGCGGGCAGTCCGGCGAAGAGCCCCGCAGCTTCGGCGTTGCTGACCGGTTCGGCGAGTGCCGCCTGTACCCAGTGATGTACCCGCTTCCGTGCGTCTGGATCGTCCTGGTGCGCTTGGTGGATGTGCCACAGCGCGATGCCGGCCGCTCCACGCGCCAACGACTGCGTCTCTCGGCGGCACTCGGTCATGTCCGGTACTTCGAGCGGGCGAGTCAACCGCTTGAGCAGCACGTGTTCGGCGCCGCTACGAAGCTGGGACAGGGAGATCATGGGCGTTCCCGCGAGACAAGTGCTCTGGTGCGCAACGCGATCGCGCGGACGAGGTGATTGGTGGCTTCTTCCTGTTCGGGGTTGACCGCGACCGTGCGGACGAAGTGGTCATGCAGCAGTGCCCGCAGCACGGTCGATGGGTCGCGGTCGAGGTGTGCTCGGTAGTCCACCAGGGCGCTCCGGCGGTGCGCCCACGCGGTGAGCACCGCCGCCTCAGTCGGAGTGTGGTGTGCTCGCGGTTCGTTGGTGGCGTGGCCAAGGCGTTGCGCGAGGTGAAGGGCGTGCTCGCGCAGGCCGCTGTCGTTGCGACCGTGGTGCTGCCCGAGCACGGTGATCAGCCACTCCCATCCCCGGTGGGGCGTCTGGGCAAGCGCGGTCGCTAGGTCGGCCATTGACGCTGCGGCCACCGCCTGGACGGGCACCTGTGCGTTATGAGCCAGGCTGAGCTCGGCCAGCGCAGCGACTGAGTCGGCAGCGAATACCCGCTCTGCCGTCGGAATGTCTGGGCCATACTTGCCGACCTGCACCCATGCTGTGTGGAAGCTGAGCTGGGCAGCGAGTCTGGCGTCCCGCAACTCGTTCGCCCACGCGGCGATCTCGGCTGCGACCGTTGCGTAGTGATCGGCACTGGCCAGCCGCACATCGAGTTGAAGGTAGTGGTCGGCCTCGGGCCGGGTGGTGTCATTGCAACGACGGAACCACACTCGCACCGCGGTGTCCTGGACGCGGTCGTACAACCGCGGCAGATGAGCGGTGAGAATGTCGTCGAACCGTTGGGGATGGCCCTCGACCTGTGCTCTCAGGAGTGACGACGCCCCCGGCGTACCAGGGCTGCAGACGCTGTGGCCGCCGGTTTTTTCGGGCATGGCGCGATCGGCGTGCGCTGTCTGTTGCGGCGGGTGTGAGGGGTGCTGTCCGGATCGCTGCGGGCACGCGGTGAGGGGGACTACGAACTCGCATGCTCGCCCAAGCCATCGGTGGCCGGCGGGCTCGCCCGCTTCGCGTAGCTCCACCGACGTGCTGCTGCTGTGCAGGCGGGCACGTAGCAGGCCGCGTTGGGTGGGGTCGTCGAGGTCGAGTGGCAGGCGCTGCTCGCCCTCGCACATCACCACGTGTGCGGGGACACGCCATCGGTGTCGCCACGCGGCGAAGGCGTCGTGCCAGTCGCGCGGGTTGGCCTTCGGCCCGGGGAGATCTGCAGTGTCCAGGAGCCATCGTGCGGGTGCAAGCACACTTCGCCCGACCCGGATTCTCGGCAGGAATGGCAGAGTTCGGGTAGCGCCGAAGTCGAACGGCCCCCACACCGCGCTGCGCGCTGTGGCCAGCTCGGCGGGGAACCGGACCAAGGGTGGGGTGAACACCGTCGTTTCCAGAGCGTGCGGCACGTGGACCTGGACCTGCTTGCCGGTGGGACGGTGGATCAAGAAGAACTGCGTTGCGCTCGCGGTCACCGCCAGGTCGTCGAGAGCAAGAAGGCCAGGGGTGCTGGCCGAATCGTTCTCGACAGGGCGGTGTTCGGCGATGGGCAGCAGCCAGGGCATCAGGCGCGGGACGCGGGTGACCGCGTCGTTGTGCAACCGGCGAGGTGGGAACGATGCCTGGGCCACCATCACGTCGGGGTCCGACGCAGCGTAGCTACCTGCCAAGCGGTCACGGGCCTGCTCATCAAGCAGGGGTGTGAAGCGGCCAATCATGCTGCAGGAGGCGGGAGGGGCGCCGCTGACCCATAACTGGAACCGTCCGTGCCGCAACGCCTCGGCGGAACAGGTGTGCAGGGTGAAGGCGAGTTCTACCCGCTCGGGAGGGATCAGCTCAGCGTGGTTGCCGACAGTGAGCTGATCAATCAGCTCCTCGGACAAGACGATTTCGGTGCGTCGGTCGAGCACGGCTTCCTGGACGATCCGTTGGAGAGCGGCGTCGCGGTCAGTCAAGGGCCGCACCGGTTGGTCGCGGGCGGCGCCGAGGAATCCCCTGGGATAGCCCAGACCGGCATCGGAGACCAGTTCGCGGATTCCCACGACGGCGCCCGCTCCGTAGCGGTCGCGGAAGCGCTGGTGGTAGTCCCGCCACGCGGCGTTACCAAAAGGACTGCGGGTCAGCCGCAACAACGTGGATGCTGCGGTCTCGGCCTCCCGCAGCACCGTGGCAGGAAGTTCGAGATGACCGTCGACTGCGACATCGACGGCCAGTCGTGGTGGCGTGGTCGGCAGCAGGTCCGGAGCGGCCGTTCCAACGTCGTCGCCTTCGTCAAGGGCGCTGTCGCTTCGTTCCGCGGGGTGAGCGGCGAGGGAAAGCGAGGCAGCGGGATCGCGATCGGGCGCGGACAGGTCATCGTGTCGAGCGCGCAGGGCGTCGCGGACCGCCGCGACCCGCCCCCACTCGCGATCCTGTCCATCTTCCTCGGCGTGCTGCAGGAGAATGTCGAGTTGGGCGGCCAGGTGCTCCACCGGATCGGTACTGGTGGCGGGGGCATGCAGGTTCGTGACGAGAACTTGGTGGTCGATCAACCCGGTCAGCATCGTGGTGATCTGCTCGCGCGAGGCCGCGAAGTCGCGTTCGAGCTTTGTGATCAGCTCGTGCCCGCGTACGGGTTGAGCGGTGGCGGCGAGGACGGCGGCTACCGGGCGGGTGCATTGCAGCGCCAGCTCGACCGCGCCGAGATCCGCGGCGAGCCGTTCCATGGTCTCGCCCACCGGCCCCTGGGGTATGGGTTTGGGCACGACTAACTGGTTCCCACGGTGCACACCCGCGTTGTTGACCATCAGCCAGAGGTTCGCCAGCACGCTGGAGTCGTGCTCTAGGCGGGAGATCACATGGGCAAGCCAGGCCGGATCGACCCGCGGATGGGCCGCGTGGTTCTCGCCGAACTTGACCCGCGCGAAGGGCCCGACCGTGGCAGTGGTGATGCCGGCGAACATGCCGAACGGGGTGGGCCTGCCACGCCACCGCAGCACGTACGAGCACACCGCCATCAGCAGCCGTCGCCACTGCCGACGTTCTAAATGGGCACCGGAGAGGGCAGCAGTAATTCGCTCGCACAAGGCGGGGCTCGCCACGTGCAGCGCCGTGCGCACGGTTTCGCGCTCCCACATTCGCGCCAGCCATGCGCGGCCGATCGTCTCGGCGCCGTCTGCGGTGTGTAGGTCCATCCTGGGCAGACACAGTCCGCCGGGATCGGTGCTGGCGCGCACCACTACCAATCCGGCGTGGCGGAAGTGCCGTGGTACTGCCATGTGCGTAGACCTCCTCGCGGGATTTCCGCATCAGCAACGGCGTCGACGTGGAGCGAAAAGGGGCGGGTGCGTTGACGCCGTGTGTCGGGGAAGGGGCGTCAACGCACCCGGGTTTGCAATGATCAGGAGGGGTTGTTGGCCTGGCTGTTGCAGGCGCTGGTCGAGCATGTCTGGCCGCAGCCGTCACTGGTGTCGCAGGTCAACTTCGCCAACGGGTACGCGGCCTCAATCACCTGGAAGTTAAGGGTGAAATCCTCGGCGGTCGTGCCGGCGCCGAGGCCGACCGTCGTGTCGGGAGTCGCGGGGCGGGGCAACGTTTTGGTATTGTTAAGCATATTCTGGTTCTTTCTTTGTCGGTTTGCTTGAAAGACCTGGCCATGACCACTGACCCACCCGGGTCAGGCAGTCGGCGGCAGCCAGGAGATCGAGATGCGGGTGTGACGCTTGTCGATCACGGCCGTAGTGGTGGCCCCGGTCGTCCGCCAGCCTCGGGCAGGTGAATCAGGTCATCTGGGGTGTCTTGAGGCCAGATGGTGATTTCAGGAGCGGGTCCGTGCCGATAGTGGTCGTGCCAGGTGCGGATCTGCTCGGACAGTGCCTCCGCTGCGGCATGGCCATGGGGGCCGAAGCCGTGCGCACCCATCTCAAACACACCCGGCCGCACCCGACGGCTGGCGAGGTAGGCGAACGAATCACCGTGGTAAACGTGGGCGTACGGGAACCATCGACCACCCTCGACAGCCATGACCGGACCACCATCCGACGGGACGTAGTCGCTGTCGACGGACAACAGACAGAACCCGGGCAACGCGGTGGCCAGCCACAGGGGCAACGAGTCGAAAGACTCTTTTCCACCGACGGTCGCTCCCGACCATGTGTCTGCGCGGTCGTTCGCCAGCACACCGTCGAGCTGGTGCGGACCGGATGGATAGGTGTCGTCGTCGAAACGCAGCGCGATCCGATCCCCGTGCAACAGCAGCATCCGCTCCTGATGCGCACCTTCGCCTTGGATCTTCACGAAGCCACAGACTTCGGCCGAATCCGACACCAGATGATCACCTGCGCGTCGCAAGCTCAACGAACGTGTGATCCCGCGCATCCGCAGTGGAACGACGAGCCGTCCCCCGTCGATCAGCTGCTCGAACCATGCGGGCGGAATATCCCAGCAGCCCACGGTCACCAGGATTACGTCGAATGGGCTGCCGTCGGGAAGCCCCTCCTCGGCGTCGCCGAGGACGACGCGAACGCGGGAGTAGCCGGCTGTGTCCAGGAACTTGCGCGCCCGGCGTGTGATCTCGGGGTCGATGTCCATCGTCGTCACGCTGCCGGACTCGCCGACCAGTTCCGCCAGCATCGCGGCGTTGACGCCGCCCGAGCCAACTTCCAGCACCCGCATTCCTGGCTGAACGCTGGCCTGTTCCAACATGAAGGCCTGGATCTGTGGTGCGCTGATCGAGCTGACCGCAGCCCCATGCTCGTCCCACTTCGTCTTCACCGCGGTCGTCGCCGCATACACCTCGTCCAACGGCACCCCCGGCGCGAAGGCATGGCGATCGACCTTGCGGAAGACCGCCGCGACTCGATCGGAGCGGACAGCATTCAGGTCCCGCAGTTGTTCAATCATCGCGTCCCTGGCCCTCTTCACGTGTTCCGGAGCCGGGGAATCACTTTCGGCTGAGGACAGGGAATCCGCGGTCTTCTTGTCGTTGCCGCCTGCGTCCACCTGGCTGTTCGTCCAATCTCGTGCTCGACGTTTGCTGATGCGATGTGGCGCCGGTCCGCAATGCAGATGTCATGTCGCGCTTGATTCAGCGCGCTATCGGTCGTGGTGAAGCGGATCAGCACGGTGATGATCACGCTAGAGCCGAGGGCTGCGCCGGGGCCAGAAGTTTGCTTGAGTTTGCTCGAAGATACCCTTTCCGTGCGGGCGGTTGTTGACTGATTGTTACTGGTGAGACCACTATCTACGTGGCCAAGCAAACTCGCGCACCTCACTGGTGGAAGGGGTAGCCATGCAGCTAACGTTCCTCGGCACAGAGACACAGGGTGGAGGCTCGCCGACCTTGTACGCCACCGACCGCGGCACCTACGTGGTGCAGGGATGGAAGGTCGAGGGACACCCAACATGGATCGAGATTCCCCACCGCCTGCTGGGACACGTCGAGAAGGGGAAATGCTTGGGCACCCATCTCGACGACACCGGTCGCGGGAGCTTCCTCCTCTACGGCGAGCTCGTGACCGACGCCGAGGCGTTGGCGCAGATGGACATCCCCGGGCACGAAACCTGCATCGAGGTCCCGACGAAGAAGGAGGTTTGGGTCAGTGGAACTACTACAGGGTGACGCGTTCGATGCGCTCTTCCGCGATTTCAAGCGCGACGCGTTCCACCTTGAAGTCCAGGACACCTACACCACGCCAGAAGAGTCGGGGCCGTTTCACCTGTTCCTCACCGGTGAGCACGACGACTTCGAGTGGTTTCAGCCGTGGTTGAACCTAGTTCGTAACGCGACCAGTACGGGTCGCGTAGTCCGGAGAGCGCGAGTGGTTACGGTTCCACACGGCGATTACACGCGGTGGGGTCTCAACGTCGCCGAGCACAACATCGCGGCTGGCGAGGATGTCCGATGGCTTCCACGTCACCTGATCAGTCCAGACACGTTGTCGGCAGACGACTTCTGGCTCTTCGATAACAACTTCGTGGTGTTCACGGTGTTCGAGCCAGGCGGCCGGTTCGCCGGCGGCGCAGCCACCACCGACCCGGTCATCGTGAATCATTGTCGCACCGTGCGCGACCAGGTATGGCAGGTCGCGATGCCACACCATCGGTATCTGGAGACCAAGCACGTCACGGCCTAACGAGGACTGCAATCCCGTGACGAACTCTCTCCACCAAGCGCGCCATGCTCTCGGTCAGCAGCTGCGAGACCTCCGCAAGGACGCGCAGCTGACTGGCCGGGGCCTGGCCACGCTTGCTGGCTGGCACAGCTCGAAAGTCTCAAAAATCGAGTACGGCAAGCAAACCCCCACCGAAGAAGACATCCGGGCATGGTGCCAGCACACCTCAGCCGAGAGCCAGATCCCCGACCTCATCGCCGCTGTGCGCAACATCGAGTCGATGTACGTGGAATGGCGGCGCATGCTCAGTGTCGGCACCCGGCGTCGTCAGACCGCTTCGCGGAGACTTGAAGCCGGGACCAAGCTGATGCGCTGGTACGAGCCCGTACTCATTCCAGGAATCCTGCACACTGCCGAATACGCCCGTGAAGTCATGCGTCACGTGATCGAATTCTACGAGGTGCCTGACGACCTCGAAGACGGCGTCGCGGAGCGCATGGAACGTCAGACGATCCTGTATCGCGGTGATCATCGTTTTCACTTCGTCCTGGCGCAGCAGGCGTTGACGACGACGGTGGGCGGGTCTGACGTCATGATCGGCCAGCTTGATCGGCTCTTAGCCGTCACGTCATTGCCACGGGTAGTGTTCGGCATCATCCCGAACAATGCCGAATACCGAACACCCACCAACCAGTTCATCATCTTCGATAACCGGCTGGTTCATGTCGAAACGATCTCTGCCGAGCTGAGCATCAGTCAGCCCCGAGAAGTCGCCCTCTACAGCAAAGCCTTCCGTCGGCTCGCTGAACAGGCAGTGACAGGATCGGCTGCACGGAACCTCATCACCAGTGCGCTAAAGCACTTCCAGGAGCAGCAAGACGAGGAAGGACCGTCGACGCCATGAAGGCCCGCACATCCGAGGCCTCCGGCTCTCCACCACAAGCAGGCGTCCGCGGCAGGGGAAGAGCCCGCTGAACTCTCGAACTCCATCGAACTACGCATTCGACGACGTAAAATGATCGACAGACTGGTACGGCTGGAGGGCCCGCCAGCGTTACGATAGCGTCGAACTAGCACTTGGCGATGCCGTCCCGGTTCCAGCCTCGGTGAAGACCGGCTCGATGCCCGCCCAGCCAGTGCGCCGAAGGATGCACATACCACCTTCCCCACGCGTGATCTCCGGAGCCAGGCCCTCAGCCCGGCCTTCACGCTCGATCAGTCCAATGAGGTCTCTGACCTGTCCTGGCTTTAGGCCGATCGATGCCCGCCCGCGCCCCGGATCATGCGGCTCTGATGGCACACTACGGGCGCTGGACCCGCCGACTGGCACAAGCCAGCCTTGCCGGGCTGGACCGTTCGTGATCTGGCCGCGCACGTTCTCGGTGACTGCTACGGGCGCCCCTTCCGCGACCGCGATGGCCACCAGGACGGGCCCGCCTTCGCCGCGGGGCGAGACGCTGGAGGCGTTCATCCACCGCAAGCCGCACTCACCGACACGCTGGACCTGGTCGGTGTCCAGGTCGCCTGCTTCTTCCGAGCCCACCAACCCCAGCACGGGGTTTCTAGGATGTCTCACCGTGATGTCACCCAAGATCAGTCTCAGTTTCGTGGGGCACCTCCCGCACGATCCCAGCGAGGCCGCATGGTGCTGCACCACGCAGGCGCCCGGCGCGTACTTCTCCTCGACCACCCCCAGAACGCGACGCAATCACCACTGATCTCCCAGAAGTGGGTGGACCGTCTCCTGGTATTGACCTGTGATCCCGGCACGCCGGGCTGTCGCCGCCGCGAATGGTCAGGGTGCCGATCGCGCCCATGAGCGACCTGCGGCCCAGGTCGAACGGGTCGGCGAAGATCGTCTTCACCTCTGCTGACTGGTGAACTCATCAGTGTCGTGACACCAGGCCAGGCCGGGAGCCAACACCCATGAAAAATCACGCCCGGGCGATTCCACAGGACAAATCGAGCTCGACGTCAAGGAACCGTTCCTTGCCTTGGTTAGCCGATCGGTTTCTCCTTGGCGACGTTGACCTCTGTGCGCCCAGGAACGTAGCTGTCGATCGTTGCGTATCCGCTGGAGTCGTAGAGGCCGATCGCGCTTGTGTTTCGGATGCCGGTTTCGAGCCGGATCCTCTTCGCCCCGATCAACTCCGGATCTGCAGCGAACTTCTCCAGATCGGCCAGGATTCTGCGGCCGATGCCGCTCCCGCGTTGGTCGGGGCGAACGAACATCTTGCGCACCTCGGCGACACCGGGGGCAAAGGTACGGATCCCCCCGCAGCCGACAGGCTCCTTATCGAGGTAGGCGAGCAGGAAGACACCGTGGGGTGGCATGAATTCGGCGATGACGGCCTCGGCGGGGTCGGCATGCCCGTACAGCTCGATCTGCTCAGTGTGGAGTGCCTGGAGCAGCATCTGTGCAGGTGCGCTGTCGGGACTGGCGGGCTCGATGGTGATCGTCACGTGCCTAACCCTGCCTCAGCAAGTGCCGAAATGGCAGTGTTGGCCCAGTCATTGCGGCGGTGACGTTCGAACGCCTTGCGGAGTTGTCGCAGTAGTGCGTGACAACGACCGGAATCGACGACGGCGAGCCGTTGCCCGGCGGTAACCGTGGCTTCGGCTGCCTCTTCGAGCTCGGCGCGCGCGAGGTGCGCCAGTGCGAGATAGGCGCCGTGCAGGGTAGCGCTGCGTTGGTGGGTGACGTCACGACCGGACGCGGCGAGCGGCCTAAGCGCAGCGGTGGCTTCACCGTGCAGACGGCGACTCCGTGCAGAGCCCTTGCCAGCGAGCAGGACCAGTGCTTGCCCGATCTCCGCATCGAGCTGGGCGCCGGAGTAGTAATACAGGTGAGTTGGTCCATTGGGATCGTGGCCGCGGTCCAGCAGGGAGCGGGCCTCCTCCGCCGCACGGCGGTGACGGAGCTCGTCACCTGCGGCGGCGTAAGCGGTCGCGAGACGCCCAGCGGCACGTGACCGCACGAGCAGCGGCCGACCGCGCGCTAGCAGGGCCGCGTGCTCGGCAAGCTGCACTGCCTCCCGTTCCTGCCCGCTGCAAGCGCAGATGTAGGCAAGCATGCCAAGCATGTTGATCACAGCGTCCTGGTCGCCGGCCTCGGCCGCGGCACGCAGGCCCCGGAAATACGCGTGCTGCGCAGCAACAGCGAAGCCGGCATCGAAGTTCAGCCACCCGTACAGCTGCGCCAGCTGCGCGGCGGCCTCCAGCAGCGCTTGCCGTTCGCCCGGGGTATAGCGAAGCGAGCCGTCCCGCAGCAGCGCCACGGGAACACGTAGCTGCTCCTTCACCAGACGCAGCGCGACCGGACTCCCCCCGTGCCTGTCGTCCATCTCCCGTAGTTGGGATGTCATGGTCTGCAGGACAGCAAGCTGCTGGCATGGCTCTATCCACGCACTGGTCAAGGCATGGGGTACCGGGGCTGGACGAATCGCGTCGAGTGCGGTCGCTGTCAACGTGAGTCCGCTGACTTCGGGCCAGGAACGGCGCTGGGCAAGTTCATGCAGGAGCTCAGAGACAGCACACGATTGCACGTCCAAAGCGTCGTGATCACGAGTCGCGCTGCTGGCAGTCAACCAAAGATCGTCCTCGGTGATCGTGCGGCCAAGCCGATCGCCTAGTGCGCGAGCCGCCGCCGCGCGCACCACACCAGATCGCGGGCATCGGCTGTCATCACGAATCCACCCCACTGGGGTGCGATCGGAGATGCGATCGTCGGTGTGGCCATCCGCAGCCAGGATGCGGTTGATCGCCGCTGCCCAGCGACCCGGCGTCCATCCCGCCTCTTTCCACACGTCGCTCACAGACATGATGCGATCACCATACGCCACCTGGCCTGTGGTTGTTCGGATTGTTCGGGTTTACGGCCTGCCACGGCGGTCAAGTTCGGTTGTTCGGGTTCAGCCGGGAAAAGTTCGGATTGTTCGGGTTGCGGAACGTTCCCGGTCCACCGCTCATGGCAGGAACCTGTGTAGGTCAACGACACCTGACGTCCAGATCGATCTCAACGAGAGGCTGACCGATGGGACATCTGCCGTTCATCGCAACGCTGCAGCCAAGCTCAGCTCAGCGGCGGCGGGCAACCAAGTCCGGGCACTGCTGCTCCAGCTGGAAAGCCCAGGGCACCGCAGGGTTGGAGTGCATTCACGGATTTCCCCTGCTCCAGCACGACGTATGCGCCGCCGAGCGGCGAGCCAAACGGATCCCGGCGCCAGAGGCCGCCGAGCCGGAACCGGCCGAGCGTGTGTGACGATGCGCCAGCCCTTTCGACCGCCGGTGCCCTCTGAATCTCCGCACCGCTATTCAGTGCCACCAGTAACCCCGCGCGGCATATGGATCGCGCGGCACAGCGATCACCGAGTGGTCCACGTGCACCTCGTGTGCACCGCGGAGTCCCCCACCTCACCACTCGGTATTCACCGGACGTTGTGCGATCTGCGGCTCGGCGACGATTGGGTTCGCCTCCGCCGTTCGGTGCCATTGCCGAGCTGGTTGTCGGTGTGCCCGCTGTGCTTGGCCAGTCCCAGGATTTCGCTAGACCTGGCCTTACGCATCGAACGGCATCTCCTCAGCCGCGAACCGCTGACCGCCACACGGCTGATGGATCGCCAAGACGCCACCGGATTACTCCCCAGGATCCCGCTCACCGACAATCTGATATTCGAGGTCCATCGACATGCTCGTGATGGAGCCCCCGTCATCCATGCTGGAACAAGCGCGAAGGCAACAGCACCACCGTACGCTGCTGCCCCCGGTGCACCTCGGCGACTTCCGCACAGCGCTATACCAAGCGATGCCGACTGTGCGCTACCACAGTTGTCCCGACTACGGCGGGATCGCGCACATATTCACCACCCACTCCGGAACTGCCGACTCATGGGTGGTCTGGTGGCAGCGCGAAAACAGCTCCCACACCATCGCGGAAGCCGGCCCGTACGCGCTCCGCGACCGCATCAACCAGATCGCTGGCGACTGGTTGATACACATCGCCACCACCCTGGAGATCGCACACCTCGCATGAGCCAGGAGCCACCAGGCGGTCTCCTGTAACCGGGCACTGATCTCGGCCCGTTCTGTGTCTCTCCGCCACCAGAACGGGTCGCGGCCGGCTGCTGCCCCAACGAAGTGGCAGCAGCCGGCCACACCATCAACTACGACCACAAGCCCAAAGGCTGGAACGGTGACTGCACGCCAGCGCAGACACGGTCTCAAGTCTCCCCCAACCGCTGGACGGACTCACCCATGACAGACCCGAACAAACGTCCCGAGACCCGCCCGTGCGCAGCGCCGTCCTTGAGCGAGCCAGGCACCCAGAATCCATTGGCCGACCAGGCTCATGTGGCAGTTCAGGCCGGGACTGTCCATGGTGGAGGTTACAGTTACATCCACACCGCCCATGCGCCGACCGTGATTCCGCGGCAGCTGCCCGCGCCGCCACGCCATCAGGCAGACCGCAACAAAGTCCTCGCCGCGTTGACCCAGCATCCCGATCGCGACGGTCCAGCCATCGTGATGGTCAGCGGACTCAGCGGCGTGGACAAGACGGCGCTGGCCGTGCAGTGGGTACACACCCTGAGAAACCGGTTCACCGACGGACACCTCTTCGCGGATCTCTCCGGAGTGGATGCCGTCGATGTGCTGGCGTGCTGGCTGCGCGCACTCGGCTACAGTCGCCTCCCGCACCGCTTGGCTGAGCTCGCGCCGCCCTGGCACAGCGTGACAGCCGAGCGGGCTCTGGCGGTAGTCAGCGACAACACGGACACGGCAGATCAGGTGGCGCCGCTGCTGACCTCCTCGCCCCGCAGCGCCACGCTCACCACCAGCCCGGTCCCGCGTGCGGCATGGCGGACAGCTACTTCACCTGGACCCGCTGCCCGCCGATACGACATGGCTGATTCGCGCCTACGCCGCCGACCGCACCAACGAACTCGACAATGCCACCGCAGAGATTCTCGCCGACATCCGGCAGCCTCCCGCTCCAGGCCGTTCTCACAGCCGGGCAGCTCGCCCTACCCCCGCCGACCAACACCGGCACGCTCCACAACCGAGTCCAGACCACACCAAACGAGGTGACCGACATGCCCTACGAGACCCTGCCCGATCCAGCGAAGCGCCTGTACCGCAGGCTCGGCGACCACCCCAGCCGTTACTTCACGGCCGCTGCCGCGGACGCGATGCTCGACCCCACCGACAGAGCCACCACCGAGTCGGCACTGGAGAACCTGCAGGCAAGCGGAATGGCCAGCGATCACCACACCTGCTATTCGATGCCACACGCAATCCAGGAGCACGCCCGTACTCTCGCGAACCACGACGACCAGCACACCCGGAAGGCCGCACAGGCGCGCGTCATCGCCCTGGCCTACCTGCCTGATGCCGTCGACGCCGACTACGCGCTCAATCCCCGCCCACCGCGCTACAACCCCGCATACGAGGAACTCCGCAGCGGCGCCCGCACATCACGCTTCGGTCACCCTCGCGAAGCGATGACCTGGTTCACCACCCACCTGGGAACCCTTCGGGGACTCCTGCACCAGGCCCATGAACACGAGAACCACATCGCGGTCTGCGACCTGGCCGAGGCCAGCTGGGGTGCCATCCTCAAGGCCCGCCTCAACCGCTACCTGGTCGAATCCCACGAACTCGCTGTCGTCTCCGCACGAGAATGCGGAAGCCCAGCGGAGTCGATCCTGACCACGCGCCTGTCCTGGGGCTACCGCCGCACCGACCGCATCACGGAAGCGATCACCACCGCCATCACCGCACGCAGGATCGCCATCAAAGCCGGTGATGACTGGGCGGAATCGACCGCCTGGTCCGCCGAAGGCCGGGCCTACCAAGCCGCGGAGGAGTATCACGATGCTCTGGAGCGGTTCCTGAAGTCGTTGGCGATCGCCGAACGTCTCGGGGACTCTCGCAGCATCGCGCTCACGCTGCGCCACATCGCCGAGTGCCACACCGCACAGCGACGGTACGCCGAGGCATGCGAGTACCTGGAGAACGCGGCCGCCCGCATGGACACCATCGGCGACAAAGAGGGCTACGCGGGTGTCCTCGTCACGCTCGCCGCCCCGCGCATCGCCAACGGGCAAGCCGCCCTCGCGCTCGATGACATGTTCATCGCGCTGGAGATCATGCGCGACTCAGGATCGGATGCCTACGTTGGTGATGTCCTCGCCAGCGCCGGTGATGCCGCCGCGGCACTAGGCCACACCTCCGACGCACGCCAGCACTACACCCAAGCCCACGACCTGTTCGCCGCGGTCGACGACACCACGAACGCCGACCGCATGACCGCCGCGCTCGCCGCCCTCTGACCCCACGCTCCCCTCTTCACCAGCGCGCTCGTCAACTTTCGATACCGCGGATTCACGAGCGCTGAAGCGGAAGCGCCCTTTTCATCCATGCGCATCGCGAAAGGTAAAACCAGTGAAGCACTCCTCCCAGGGCGAACAGGTGATCACTGCGTCACGCGCTTCAAGACGCCGCTTTCGACCATGGCACCTCAGCCGCATTTCCCCAGCGGAAGAAGTAATCATTTTCGCCGTTATCGGCGGAATGAACAATGAGGAAATCGCAAAGATCCTCTACGTATCTACGGAAACGATTAAAGCGCAAATTGCCAGGCTTTTCCGGAAGTTCGGCCTCCGCTGTAGAGCGGAGCTCGTAGTTCTCGCCTACGAAGCCGGAATTGTCTGGCCAGGATGGGCGAGTCGCCAGATCGATATGCGCCAGATCGAGATAGGGAGGAATCATTTCCCGTTTCAGAAATAGCAAGCCAAAGCGGATGATGTCCTTATTCCTCGCGCCGTCCTCCAACAGGGCAACCTCGTACCGTGGAAGAGGCGACGCGCACGGCATGCTCGCCGAGGTGACGCAGACGATCAACGGCGCGCAGGGCACGCTCAGCGCCGCGATCAACTCCACCCAGGGCTACGCGGGCCGCCTGTACGCTTTCGGGCGTTCGTCGCCCGAGTTGGACAGTCCACAACGTTTCTCGTTCCGATGCTGTGAACGACTTTCTGAATCCTCTACGCCAGCCGGCGAACCCGTCTCTCCAAGGCCGCAGCAGGCCGCTGGGCCCGACCGCGCTCAGTGGCCGGCCGCACTCCCTGTGACCGCAAGGGCGACATCCATGTTCCATCGCGAGCGCACGCACGAACTGACCGGCGGTGCTGGCAATGCCTTCACCCAACGGTTAACCGAACTCCACTTTCACCGCCTGTATCGCGCCTTCGAGGTCGACACCTACTACATCGACGGCACCCGGGTTCGCCAGCGCAACGGCTACGCCGAGATCACGCGCACCAGGGCAGCCGCGGAACACGACCACACCAATGGGGTCACGTACCTGACGGCCAGCGTCGTGCTGCTCTCCGGAGACCAGGCTGTGGCTGCCAACGAGCTGCTGTCCGCACTCGGCCTTCACCGCCTGGTCCGGGTCCAGAAAGTCCGAACATTGTTCCAGCACGTGCGAGAGACCATCACCGTCACCGTCGACGAACTCACCGACCTCCACAGCTGTTTCGCCGAGACCAAGGTCACCGCCTCCACCGTGACGAACGCGCAACAGCGGCTGGCGGCCGCCGAGCACTCGCTCGGCCTGTCCGACTGCCGGATCGAACCCCGGCCATACCCGCAGCTCGTACTGGAACATCTCACCGCCCACGAACGCGAAGCAGCAGAGACAGGAGTACTTCCTTGGACGGCAGTCCATTGATCATCCCGCTGAACATCGATGACGGCGGTAACCCAGCCGGCTGTCGTGCAGGTGCCATCGGCTGCGGAGCGGCATTGCCGCGCAACGCGATCGCATCGGTCGCCGTCTCCCTGACCACGAAGTGATGCGGCGATGCCACCCCCTCCCGTCCCCGCCGAGGAACGCGCCAGGATCGAGCAGTTACTGCTTGACGGCGTCCGGCCTTACCACATCGTCAAACAGGTCGGCCGGTCCGAATGGGCCGTCTGGCGAATCCGCGAGATGTTGTGCGACCAGGTCCACGCCGACGACATCGACACGTGGCGAATGCGGGGCCCTGGGTGGCTCGGCAACAATCTCGGACACCGGCTCGCCGAACCCCGATTTCCCCACGTCACCGAAGCCGTCCACGGCTGGCTCTCCGACCGCGTGCAACTCCACCAGGTGATCAACGCGATTGAGAAGGCTGCTCTGATGCGGAAAAAGCGGTCCTGACGACGCCCACGCCGGATCGTCCTGCAATGGCCGGCTGATCAGCAACCTCACCAGCTCACCCACCCACGAGAGAAGGAACCACTGCTGCCGAAGCGGCTTCTGTCCATTGACGTAGGCGCCGGGGGTCGCAGCGGCCCTCCATCTTAGCGCCTGCACAAGTATCTCCTCTCATTCGACACGATGCCCGTCCTGGGGCCTGCCGGAGCCACTGTGGCTCGTTCCATCTCGGCAGCCGTGTCTCGGATGGTCTCCAACCAACAACCTTGAAGGACGAGTTTGCTGTGATGTTTACGGTTCGACACCTGGAAGGTGGGAGTTAGTGCGCCGAACCAGGGCCGCGAGTTCGGGTATCTCGACGATCTCGCGGCCCGCTGCGCGTAGGAGTTCAGCGCCTTCGCAGTCCACGAATAACGCTGACTCGCGCCAGGCGAACGGGCCGACACCCCACTGGTATTCGTCGACTGGCGAAGTGCACGACATCGACGGCAGACTCGCCGAAGCAGCGAACCGACTGAGAACGCGGCACTACGAACTGACCACTTCGCAAACCGGCGATGTTCCGGAACACCAACCTACACCTGATCACCGCGACCCGTGACTGAAGGTAACCGGACACGTTCCAGCGGTGAGCGATCGATCTCCTCCGGTACCGGAGCGCGAAACTTGCCGAGATGTTCACGGTTTCGCCGCATGGAGCTAGCCACGCCACACTTTGCGGTCGCGATTCGCCGATAACGTCGGTTTCCCCCAAATGGATTCGCAAGGGATGACGATGAACGAGCAGTCCGACCTTTCCGCTGCCCCCGAATCGACCGAGGCCGGCGTCGGCCGGCGCCAGTTCATGGCGCTGGGCGGTCTGGGCGCCGCCACCGTGGCGCTCGGCGCCACGACTCCTGCGGCGTCGGCGGCGCCCGCGCCGGCCGCGCAGACCGCGAACCTGCGGTTCCGGGCGGACGGCACCTACAAGATCGTGCAGTTCAACGACACCCAGGATGACGAGCGCATCGACCGCCGCACCCTGGAGCTGATGAACGCCGTGCTGGACGACCAGCGGCCCGACCTGGTCGTCCTCAACGGCGACAACATCACCAGCGGCTGCGACACCGAGCTGGAGATGCGGCAGGCGATGAACAACATCGTGCAGCCGATGGAAGAGCGAAAGATCCCGTGGGCCATCACCTACGGCAACCACGACGAGGACTCCACCGCGAAGGGCGGCCTCGACGAGTCCGAGATGCTGGAGTTCTACCGGTCCTACGCCTACAACGTGAACGAGCTGGGCCCGCGCGGCATCACCGGTACCGGCAACATGAACCTGTTCGTCCACGGCTCACGGGGCAACGACCCGAAGTTCAACCTGTGGCTGCTGGACAGCGGTCGCTACGCGCCGGGCAACATCGCCGGGCAGAACTTCGCGGGCTACCCGACCTGGGACTGGCTGCGGATGGACCAGGTCGCCTGGTACTTCCAGCGATCGGTGGAGATCGAGCGACAGGTCGGCCGGAAGGTGCCGGGTCTGATGTTCATCCACATCCCGTTGTGGGAGTACCGCTTCATGTGGTTCGGCAGCGTCGACGGGCGCACCGACGCCGACCACACGCGCGGCGTGGCTCGGCACGGCATCGTCGGCGAGCGCAACGAGGCCGAATGCCCCGGGCCGTTCAACAGCGGCATGTTCAACGCGATCCTCACCCGCGGTGACGTCAAGGGCGTGTTCTGCGGGCACGACCACATCAACACCTACCACGGCAACTACTACGGCGTGCTGCTCGGTTACGCCGGCAGCACCGGCTTCGGCACCTACGGGCTGTCCGGTGCCGAGCGCAACCGGCTGCGCGGGGCGCGTGTTTACAACCTGAACGAGAACACCGAGAACGTGCTGGACAGCACTTACATGGTCTTCGCCAAGGACTACGGCATCGACCTGACCGCGAACGACCAGAGCATCGACCCGATGCCGCTGCCGTCCTGATCGGACACCCCGGGCCGACGGAAGGCTTCCGCCTCGGTCAACCACGGCGTCCGGTAGGTGCACTCTCCGCACCAGTACCGGCAATCGCCGGCCATGTCGTTCCCTTCCAAGTCGTGGCTCGGAAATCGCTCCGGTCGGCCGGGCATCCCCCACGCCCGACCGACCGGGCCCCGGAGTGGTGATGTGGTCAGGGGTGCTGCCGCCGCTGCATGATCAGGCCGACGAAATGGTCCATGTTCGCTTGCAGGCACGGCACCGAGGCGTGCTTGCCGGCGCAGCCCGGCGCCCACCCGCTCCCGTCCCCGTAGTCGATGAAGTCGTGCGGGATTCCGGCGGCGGTCGTGGGACCCGATCGCCACCGCGTTGCGGAACTGGCTGACCGCGCAGCTGCTGCGCGACTACCCCGGCCTGGTCGAGACCTCGCCCGACGGGTCGACATTTGCCGCCCCTGCACCACGCCGCGCTGGAGGCGCTCAGCGCCACCACCCTGCCGCTGCTGCTGACCAGCCGCTCGATGGGTGTCGACCATGCCCGGCATGGCGATTATCGACGAGGCGTCGATTCGCTCGGTGTCGCCGACGTCGAGGTTCGGCCCGATCTCGACGATGACACCGCCCTCGACGAGGATGTCGGCCCGTTCGAAGTCGCCGCGCTCGCCCGCGCCGGAAATTCGCTGAACAGGGCTGTGAGCCCCGAGATCTGCGTGACGTAGGCCGCCCCTGATTGGTCGCCCAACTCCGCCGCCAGCGCGCTCGCCTGCTCGAGAAGGGCTGACCCGGATGACGCGTCGTTGAGCGCGGCATTCAAGTACCCGTCGACGTAGAGCGCTTTGACACGTACCGGATCGCGTTCCGTGCTGAGTGCCAAGAATCGATCCAGCCAACGACGTCCCTCGTAGACATGCCCGCTGCTGAGCCAGAAGAATCGGAGGGAGAAAGCGATCACCAAGCCTGCTTGCGATTCGCCGGGCTCGGAAGCTGAGAATTCAAGTGCCTCACGCAGGTTGGCGTGCTCGGCTCGTAGCCGCGCGAAGACCGTCGTGTGTCCGGCGCTGAACCATTCTGCCTCGGCTTGGGCTGCGAGGTGCCGGTAGTAGTGCAAATGCTTGCGGCGGACGATGGTGGCCTCACCGAGTTCGGCGAGGCGGTCCCGGCCGTAATCCCGGAGTGTGTCCAGCGGTCGGCGAGATCGATCGGCGGTGTCACGCCAAGCGTGTAAGCCACGGATGGGCCAAGATCGGGTCAGTGTCGTGATCGACACCATGTTCCGCGATGATGTGCTCAAGCCAAGGGACGTTGTCCGCATCGACAGCCTTGACCGCCTCCCACTGCTTTGGGGCGAGCAAGAGGCGGCGCCGCGACCTCGACGTGTCGAGGCTCTGGACAGCTACGCGCCCCGACTGTGTGCCCCAGGGCCGGGATGCGGCCGGGCCTGGCGATGGACAGTCGTCACTTGCGATAGAAGGCGTTTTTGCGGAAGGGCCATTGGTGTACGGCGCGTAGCAGCAGCTCGTCGGGCGGGTCCGGCAGGCGGGGCACGGTGCCGGTGGTGTGAGCGATGACCACGACCCGGTCCTCGCCGCCCAGGTAGGTACTGGCGTCGAGGCAGCCGGGTTCGGCGAGCAGAGCGGGCACCGCGGTCTGTTCCACCCAGGCGAGCAGTTCGTCCCGGCGTCCGGGCTGAGTTCGGGCCTCCCACATCAGGGTGTCATGTGGCTCGGGTGTCATCTCGCAGCTTCCTAGGAAATGGTCCGCGGGAACCCGGTTCCCGCGGATGGTGACGGCTCTGGCGTCAGGACGCGGAGCGCAGCGGAGGAATGGTGGGGACCTCGGGGGCTGCCTTGATGTCCTCGAGCGTCATCTTGAAGCTGTCGGGGTAGGCGTCGCGACTGGTGCGACGGGCAGGTTCGCTGGTGCGCCAGGCGTAGAGGCACTGCTGGCATTGCAGCACGTCCCAGACGCCGGGGACCGGCGAGCTGTAGAGCTTGTCGACGGTCTCGTAGGCGCAGCGCGGGCAGACGGTTTTTTGTACGACCATGGCAGGTCGTCCTTTCGACTGGTGGTCAGCGGCCGGCGAGCGACTGGAGCTTGGTGAGCCACTCGCCCATCTCGGGCAGGTCCAGGAGTTGGTTGCCGTAGTTGCCGCGCGTGTCGGGCGCGACGGGGGTGGTGGCGTCGATGATGAGCTTGTCCACAATGCCCGGTGTGGCGGCTTGCGGTGCCAGTTCAAGTACCGGCAGTTTCGGGACGACGACCAGGTCACCGGCCGGATTCATCTTGGTCGACAGCGCCCACATCACCTGCGGCAGGTTGAAGGGGTCCACTTCCTCGTCCACCACGATCACGGTGGCGGCGTAGCCGAGTCCGTGCGGGGTGGTCAGCACGCGCATGCCGACGGTTTTGGCGAATCCGCCATAGCGCTTCTTGGTGGACACGATCACGACCAGGCCGTGGGTATAGGTCGCGTTGACCGCCTGGACCTCGGGGAAATCCTTCTTGAGCTGCACGTAGAGCGGCACGCAGGTGTTGGCGGCCATCAGGTAGTCGATCTCGGTCCATGGCATGCCGAGATAGAGATGCTCGAAGACCGGGTCGGTGCGGTAGGAGATCTTGTCGATCCGGATCACCGTCATGTTGCGCCCACCGGAGTAGTGGCCGGTGAACTCGCCGAACGGGCCCTCGATCTCGCGCTTGCGGCCCTCGATGACGCCTTCGATGACGATTTCGCTACCCCACGGCACGGGCAGGTTGTTCTTCGGCGAGCGGGCGATCGGGGCGGGTTCACCGCGCAGCGCGCCGGCCAGCTCGTACTCGTTCTGGTCGTATTCCATCGGCGTGGAGGCGACGATGGAGATCACCGGGTCATTGCCCAGAGTGATCGCGATCGGCAGGTCCTCGCCGCGTTCCTCGGCCTTGCGTAGGTGCTGCGCGATGTCGTGCATGGGGACGGGCTGGAGAGCGAGCTTGCGCCTGCCCTTGACCTGGATCCGGTAGATACCGACGTTCTGCTTGTCCGTCGAGGTCGGGTCGTCCGGGTCCTTGGAGACGACCGCGGCTTTGTCAAGGTAGAAACCGCCGTCCCCGTCGTTGAGGCGGATCAGCGGCAGGACGTCGAAGATGTTGATCTCATCGCCTTCCACCGTGTTCTGCGCCCACGGCGGATTGTCCCGGTACTCGGCCTTGACCGGGAAGTTCGCCCAGCGGCGGATGAACTCGTCCACCTGGTCCTTGGGTCCGCTGTTTTTATCCATGCCCAACGCCAGGGCGTGGTTGGCCCAGGAGCCGTGCACGTTCATCGCGATCCGGGCATTGGTGAAGCCCTTGACGTTGTCGAAGTACAGGGCCGGGGCGGCGGCGCCTAGGCGAGGGGCGGCGTTGGCGGCGGCCGCGATGTCGGGTTCGGGCATCACCTCCTCGGCGATGCGCAGCAGTTGGCCCTCTTTGTCGAGGGTTTGCAGGAAGCTGCGCAGGTCGTCATAGGGCATGGGACTCTCCTTGTTCGTTCAAAGCGCGCGGCGCGGGCAGCATCTGCGGGGAACGCTGCTCGCGAGCCGCGCGGATGCCGACCCACCGCTGGGCGTTCGGCGCCGGCAGGTCGAACTGATCCAGCACCCGCGCGGTGATGTGGTCGACGATGTCGTCCACCGATTCCGGATTGTTGTAGAAGGCGGGCATGGGCGGCACCATCTGCGCTCCAAGGCGCGTGAGCGCCAGCATGTTCTCCAGGTGGATCTCACTCAGCGGTGTCTCACGCGGGACCAGCACCAGCTTGCGGCGTTCCTTGAGGACCACGTCCGCGGCGCGGCCGATCAGCCCGTCGGCGTAGCCGGCCCGGATGCCGGCCAGGGTCTTCATCGAACACGGCGCGATGATCATTCCGTCGGTGCGGAAGGAGCCGGAGGAGATGCACGCCCCCTGGTCTCCGGGGCTGTGGGCGGCATCGGCGAGGTCAGTGACTTCGCGCACCGACAGGCCAGTCTCCAGTTCGAGAGTGGTCCGCGCCCACTTCGAGAGCACCAAGTGGGTCTCCACCTCGGGCAGTTCGCGCAGGGCCTCCAGCAGCCGGACGCCGAACACCGCACCCGTTGCCCCTGTCATGCCCACAATCAGTCGCATGGTGTGCGGCTCCTCTGCTGCTCATCGGCCGGTCAGGCAAGGAATGTTTCGGTCATCGCGGTAGGCCGCCGCTCAGTTCGCTTAGTTCCGGACCGGGTTCTTACCGCCCCGTCGCATTCCACGGTAGGTGCGGCTCGGGCACGTCCGGCTATCTGCTGTGGACCCTTGTTCGCGCTGATCGCCACCCCAGCCCGGCGCCGCACACCAGCAGCGCGCGGTCCGCCTTGCCCTCGGCGACCATCCGGGCGGCGTTGACCGCCACGTGCGGGTAGGCGGTGTGCTCGTCGGAACCGACGCCCACGTCCACCGCGTGAGCCACGCGCGGGTCGTTCTCCCGTTCTTCTTCAACGCGTTCTTGTACTGCAGACCTGCGTCGTCGGAGCCGACCACGATGCGCAGCGGCGCCTGCTCAGTCACTTCGTCTCTCCGCGTCGGCCATCGCGACATTTCCCTTGCGGTAGGCGGGAGTGTCGGCCGGGGCCTGCCACAGCCGCTCGAGTTCCGGGTCCAGCCAGGTCAGCATCCGCGAGCAACGGGCTGCCGAGGCTGGTCACTAGCGGCGTCGGCGGTCACGCGCGATGCGCTGGCCTCCGGGATATCGGCGATTCCAGTGGCCTTCGGGCGTTCGGCAGTCTGTCGATGACCGGGGCATCGTCCGTGGTGTCGCATCGCGACGGCCCGAGCTTGAACAGTTGGAGATAGACGATCTCGTCGACGGCCGCGACCAGCTCACCGGCGATCGTGACCGTCGCTGCCACGCGCAATACCTGTCGGCCGTTGGCATCGACCGTTGAGACGCTGGTGATGTCATGGGTGTGCCGCCGCATCCCGTGGCCGCTTAGGATCCTACCGAGCGGGACCTTCTTGGACTCCAGCAATTGTCGGGCATCCGAGTGCAGTCGGTCCTCGACCACGACGGCTCGTACGTCGGCCACCCGCTGCCGAAAGACGGTCGATTCCGCTTCGAGATATCCGCGTCGATATAACGCCTTGCTGCCTGCCGAAACATCCAATGCCGCAGCATGTTCGGGCGTGACGAGGCAGTACTCGTGGCACAGCGAGATGTAATCAACCCGGCTGTTCAGCCAGTGGGCAACGGTTTCGGTGAAACTGTCCGTATCACGAAGCCAGGTACTGAGAGTCCGTATCTGCTCCGTTAGGTCGTCTTGCATTGAACGAGAACCTCTTTTCCTTTGCAGGGCGCGAATTTTGCGGTATGACGAACGCGATAGTGGTGGCCGGATGACTCCACAAGGTCGTGTCGAGCCAGTCCTGGATCACGCGCCTCCGGGAATTGAGAGGATGAACACATCGGCTAACAGCCGCAGTCTTGCTTAATTAGCCCAAGCAGCGCTACCCAAATGGGACGAACATGCAAACTGTGTGGTTCAGAAGGGCACTCCAGGGCAGGAGGGGGCTCGGTGCTTCGAACCCCGTTCTCCGGCCGCGCCGCCACCGTAAAGCCGGCGCACCTTGGACCTGGCGATCTTGTCGGATGTGGTGGTGGGCACCGCGTCGACGAACTGCGCGTACTCGGGCACCTTGTACGCGGCGAGGTGAAGCCATAACTGAGCAGGCATTGCGGCTTCGTCGATGCGGGCTCACGGATCGACGACGATCACAGCCTTGCCGACTTCGCCCCACTTCTCATCCGGTACGCCGATCACGACGCATGCGGATACACCGTCGAAGCTCTGCAGCACAGCTTCGATCTCCGCAGGGTACACGTTCTCACCGCCGGAAATGATCACGTCTTTCCCGGTACTCGGTCGAAATGCGCCTTCGAGGCCAGCGCCGACCTCGACGTCATCACCGGCGCTCGGCTCTCCGACAACCAGGGCAAGCCTGAACCCCCAGCAGGCCGGGAACCCCGCAAAAGCGCCCCCGCTCCCGACCAGCGAACCGGGCGGATGGGGGTGGTTGCTTGGACCCGGCCAAATGAGCCGTGGCCGGGCGACCGGAACGCTACTCGGCGGCCGGGCGCGAGTCCAGCGTATAAACCGGGCGGCTTCGCGGAGGCCAGCAGCAGCCGGCGACCCGTGTGGTGACCTCGGCGTGCGAGCTGCCGGTATCGACCCGGGAGGTGAAGGGCTCGGCCGCAGCGGGATGCCCGACCACCTGGCGAGAACTGGCTAGCGCTCAGCCGAGCCGGGAAAGCCGGGGGCGGACGGCTTCGGCGAACGCGTCCGGCGACTCGATCGACGGCAGGAGCCCGGCACCGGGCAGCGTCACGAGCTCGCTTCCTGACAGCGCGCCGGCGAGTTCGCGCGCGTTCCCCGGCGGCGTCAGGGTGTCCTCCGGACCGGATTCCCCACGCGCCGCCGCGGCGAAGGTCGCCACCTGGCCGTGAGTGATTTTGGGCGCCATAGCACCGAAAAACGCTCACGGGCCTAGGGCTGGGCGGATCCGCGAGGCCTACAAATTGTACAGGCGACGGTCACCGGCGTGTCCACGATGGATCGCAGTTCGGCGGCGATGCGGGACGCCGTCGCCCCCGGCAGGCGAGCAGCGCGCCCCGGTTACGGTCGGGCGAGGTCAGCAGGTCAGTGAGCAGCTCGCCGCGCACCTCGTCCTCCGCTTTCGCCACAGATCGGCGCAGCATCAGCAGCAAGGCGGTGACCACCGCCGCCCGCTCGAAAAGCCGCCGGTCCGCGCTCGTCGTTGTCGGCGACAGCCCTGGTGTCGACGAGAAGCAGACCCGCGACCCGTTGCGGCGCGGCCCACAGCACCGCCATCGCGACGTAGCCGCCCATCGAGCATCCGCCCAGGACGACCTGCGGCAGCTCCAACCGGTCCAGCAAGGCCAGGATGTCGGCGGCCGCGAGGCCGAGGCTCGGGTGCTCGGCCGTGCGGCGGTTCTCTCTCCCCCAGGCTCCGCCAGGCTCCGCGCCGGTGAATCCTCCAGCGCGCTCGCGCCGAGCCCCCGCTGGTCCACAGGCCGGGCCGCCGTCGCGGATGCTCGCGGCCGTGCGGCGGTTCCGCTACCGACCCCACGCGCCGCCGTGGCGAAGGTCGCCACCTGGCCGTGAGTGATTTTGGGCGCCATAGCACCGAAAAACGCTCACGGGCGTTGGTCCTGCACCACGCACACCCAACCGTCCGATATGGACACCGCTCGACCGTCTGCCCAAGACGTCGCGACCGCTTCCGCCGACGGCTCGGGCGGCGCGAAGCCCGAACCCATCAGCAATGAGCGCACTGTCCGTGAGTAGCGGTTGACGACCTCGCCCTGTGCGGGCGGAAACAACGTGGTCGTCGACGAGCACGTAGAGTGCAGTCAGGGAGGGCAAGGGTGCTGCTCGCGGGCGTGGCCGACCATCCCTTGTCGGAGTCGATACCGGTGCAGTCGTAGCGAACGAGGATTCGTGTGGTGTCACCAGCGCGTCGTGCGCAACGAAGCTATTTCCGCACGGCGTCGTCGGCGTCTTCCAAATGCCATTGGTGTGGTGCGATCAGTTCGCTGACGGCCGGTTCGGGGCCCCAAGAGCCGGGGGCGTACAACTGTAGCGGCGGTGGATTCTCGAGCAACGGGGTCGATGCGTCCCAGATGCGCTTGATGCCGTCCGACCGGGTGAACAGCGACTGGTCGCCCAGCATGGCGTCCAGAATCAATCGTTCGTAGCCTTCGAGCCCGTGATTCTGGCAGAAGGAGTCAGCGTAGCGGAAGGTCATTGCTTCTGGTGCGAGTCGCATGGTGGGGCCGGGCTCTTTTGCCAGGAAGCAGACGGCGATCCACCCGGGGTCCCCGAAGTCGATCACGATCTGGTTGCCTCGCTTCTTCTCCTGCTGGGGGAGATCGATGGGGAACATCCTCAGGGGCGGCTCACGCAGGCCGAGGGTGATCACCTCGCGGTGCTGTGCGAGTTTCTTGCCGGAGCGCAGGTAAAACGGCACACCGGCCCAGCGCCAGTTGTCCACCTCCAGCCGCAGCGCGGTGAACGTCTCGGTCTGCGAATCGGGGGCCGTACGACGGCGGCCGGCAGCATCAGCTTGCGCGAAGATGTTGGACGACAGGATGTCGTGGTGGTCGCCGAGCGGGTTGAGGCTTTTGCCGAAGCCGATCAGATCGACCGGTATCAGCCGGGTTCCCTGGTGCATGAGCTGGTAGAAGCTGTGTTGACCGTTGGTGCCCGGCTCACCCCGGTAGACGGGCCCGGTGTCGTAGTCGATCGCTGTTCCTTCTAGTACGGCAGCCGCACTTTCGTGATCTTGGCTGGTCAGGGGCGTTGAGGGGGCCCTGTTGATCAGGCGGGCAGCCGCCTCGCGATGATCATGTTGTGACGCAAGAAGATCGTGAGGCGGCTGCGGCTGTCATGGTAGAGGGTGCGCGTGCGGTGGCGAACCTGGAGGTGCTGCACGGACGGTTGAGGCCGTGTTTCGCGCGGGCGAAGCCGTTTGGGCAGGCCAGGAAGTACATGTCCGGGTTGATGAGTGATCTGCCGCGCAAGAACGGGTGGACCATCGCCGAGCACGCGGGAGACCGGACTCCGGATCGGATGCAGCGGCTGCTCAATCACGCGGTGTGGGACCACGATCAGGTTCAGGGGGTGGTGCGACGGTTCGTGGTCGACCAGTTAGGAGACCAGCCGTTGCGGGTGGTGGCGCTGGACGAGTCCGGTCAGGAGAAACAGGGGGAATGCACTGCGGGCGCCAAACGGCAGTACATGGGCTGCGCGGGCCGGGTCGCGAATGGGGTGAACACAGTCTATTGCTCGTACGCCACCCCCGGCGGGCACGCACTGGTCGGCGCCCGCATCTATGTGCCGGCCGAACAGCTCGACGATCCTGATCGCCGTGTCGCCCTCGGTGTTCCCGACAAGACCGAGTTCCGAACGAAACCGCAACTGGCGCAAGACATTCTCGTTGACATGATCTCGGATGAGACGATACCGCCGTGGGTGGCGGGCGACGAGGTTTATGGCCGATCGGGCCCGCTACGGACTTTCTTGGAGGACAACGAGATCGGGTACGTGATGCGCGTCGGGTGCGCCTTCACCATCGAGTTGCCAACGGGTGAGCGGATACGCGCGGACGCTACCGTGGCCACGCACCTGGCCAGCCGCGAGCACGAGCGGGTCTGGCAGGTCTGCTCGGTGAGCGGGTCGAAAGGCGAACGCATGTACGCCTGGGCCTGGATCGCGACCGCGAGCCCACGCCACTTTCTGTTGATACGCAAACACTTGCAGACCGGCGAGTTGGCCTACCACTACTGTCACGTTCCCGCTGGACGGCCGATCACGCTGATGACCCTCGTGCGGGTCGCATGCTTGCGCTGGCCAGTCGAAGAAGGGTTCGAGTTCGGCAAAGACCACTTCGGACTTGATCACTCCCAGGTCCGCCTCTACACCGCACTGCTGCGGCACATCGTACTCACTCTGGCCGCGCTCGCCGTCTGCGCCATCACCGCAGCCCAAGCCAGAACCCGAGCTCCAGCACCAATCTTGCCCACCACGCCCGATCAGCAGCCACCCGAGGATCCCGGCCTGATCGCACTCACTGTCGCCGAGATCAAACGACTATTCACACTGGTCACCCGCCGGCTCCACCCCGAAACCCACCACCTGCACTGGGTCTGGTGGCGACGCCGACACCAAGCTCGCGCCCGCTGGTTCCATCACCGCGCCCGACTACGTCGTGACCAGCGAACATAGCCCAACCGGAAAGTGCGGCTGCCGTACTAGAGTCACGTGTTTGCCATTGGACTCCATGGTGAGTTGCTGCAGGTAGGCCGGGAACCGCTGCAGATACTGCTCATAGGGCATGATGCCGACGGTCTGGACCCCGAAGAATTCCGCGTACCAGACGGTGAGCAGTCCCATGATCCCAGGTAGGTTCGCCTCGAGTGGGTCCGTGCGGAAGTGTTCGTCCATGGCGTGGAAGCCCGCCAGCATGTCGTGGAATTGCTCGGGTCCGAGCGCGATCATGGTGGAAAGACCGATGGCGGAGTCCATCGAATAGCGACCGCCCACCCAGTCCCAGAACTCGAACATGTTCGCCGTGTCGATGCCGAATTCCGCTACCCGCGGCGCATTGGTCGAGACCGCGAAAAGTGCCGCGCGACGGCCTGCTCGCTGCCGAGGGCGTTGACCACCCAGTCGCGTGCCGAGCGGGCGTTGGTGAGGGTCTCCAGCGTGCCGAAGGTCTTGGAGGAGACGATGAAGAGGGTCTCTTCCGGGGAGAGATCTCGGGTCGCCTCAATGAAATCGGTTGCATCCACATTGGACACGAAGCGGAATGTCAAATCGCGTTGGGTGTGGTGACGCAGCGCCTCGTACGCCATGACCGGCTCGAGGTCGGAGCCGCCGATGCCGACGTTGACGATGTTCGTGATCGGTTTTCCGGTGTGTCCCTTCCAGTCGCCAGACCGGATGCGCTGGGCGAACGCGGCCATGCGGTCCAGGACGGAATGGACCTGGGCGACGACGTCGACGCCGTCGACAACGAGCGAACTCCTCCTGGGCATGCGCAGGGCCACGTGCAGCGGCGGGCGGTCTTCCGAAACGTTGATGTGCTCGCCGCAGAACATCGCGTCCCTGCGCTCTTCCACTCCGCACGCTCGGGCCAGCTCGCACAGCAGGCGCATCGTCTCGCCGGTGACGCGGTTCTTGGCGTAGTCGAGGTACTGGCCGGCCGCCTCCGCGCACAAGCGCTCCCCGCGGCCCGGGTCCTGAGCGAACAGCTCACGCAGATGGACGGTTCCGATCTCGGCGTGATGTTGTTCAAGTGCCTTCCACGACGACTGCTGCCGGAGGGGTGTGATGGACATCTCTCGACCCTCGGATCGGTCGGTTCGGGTCAGGAGGAGGGGCGGACAAGGGCCTCCCGCTGTGCGGAGATGCAGGCGAGAAGGTCGTTCCAGGAGGCGACGAAGGATGCCGCGCCGTCGCTCTGGAGCTTGGCAGCGAGCGCCGTGACATCCACGCCTGCGTCGGCGAACCGCGCTAGCGTCGCGTCGCAGCCGTTGCCGTCGACGGGCATGGACTCGCCCACCTCGCCGTGATCGTAAAAGGCCTTGAGCGTCTCGTCGGGCATCGTGTTGACCGTGAACGGCGCGGCGAGTCCGTGGACGTACAGCGTGTCCGACGCATCGGGGTCCTTGGTGCGGGTACTCGCCCACAGCAGTCGCTGCATGCGTGCACCGGCGTTCTCCAGGCGTTGTACCCGGTCCGAGTCCATCAGGGTGCGGTACGCCCGGTACGTGTCCTGTCCGACCGCGAGGCCGAGCCGGTCCCGCAGATCTTCCGGTACTTCGCTGCCGACAGCGGCATCCCAGCGGGACATGAAAACGGAGGCCACCGAGCCCACGGCCGGATCGAGTCCCTGCTCCGCCCTTCGCTCGACGCCCGTCAGGTACGCGTCGGCGGCAGCCCGGTAGTGGTCGGCCGAGAACAACAAGGTGACGTTCAGCGGTACGCCCGAGGCAATGCACTCGGTAATAGCTGGTAGACCTTGGGCGGTACCGGGGATCTTGATGAACAGGTTGCTCCGGCCCGCTCGGGCGTGCAGTGCCTTCGCCGTTTCGATGGTCCGTGCGGTGTCGTACGCCAGAAGCGGCGAGACCTCCAGGGACACCCAGCCGTCCACACCGTCCGTTCGCTCGTGAATGGACAGGAAAAGATCGGCAGCTCTCTGAAGGTCCTCGATGGCCAGCTCGAAGAAGAGCTCCTCATCCGGCTGTTCTGACGCCGTTCTGGCGCGGATGGCCGCGTTGTACGAGCCGGAAGAGATCGCTTTGTCGAAGATCGAGGGGTTCGATGTCAGACCGGTGACTGAGTAGTTGTCGATGTAGTGCCGGAGCCGACCGGAGTCGAGCATGTCGCGGGTGATGTTGTCGAGCCACAGGCTCTGCCCGAGCTCGTGCAGGGTCTGAGTCGCTTTCACGTCATCGCCTCCTCAGCCCGGGCCACCAGTTCGCGTGCCACCTGCGAGACGCGCTCAGGCGTGAATCCGAACTTCGTGAGCAGCTGTTTGAGGGGTGCGGAGGCACCGAAGGTGTGCATACCGACGATGGCTCCGCCGGCACCGACATACCGGTCCCAGCCGAACGTGGAAGCCTGTTCCACCGCGACCCTGGCGTCCGGCGGAATTCCGAGGACGCGCTTGGTGGCTTTGACCCCCTCCAGCCCGAACGGGGCTCCGCGTGCCTTCGGTGAATCCTCGACCGGCGAGCCGTAGCCGATGTGACTGTGCACCAGAACCAAGGTCGGACGCTCGGTCTCGGCCCGGAAGGTGTGGAAGGCGCGGCCGATCTGATCGAGGTCGTTGGCATCGGCAACGGTGGTCACGTTCCAGCCGTAGGCCAGGCAGCGAGCGGCAACGTCCTCGGTGAAGGTGATGCCCGTGTGGCCCTCGATGGTGACCCGGTTGGAGTCGTAAATCCAGCACAGGTTGGACAGCTGCAAGTGCCCGGCCAGCGAAGCAGCCTCGGAGCAGATGCCCTCCATCATGCAGCCATCCCCGGCGAGCGCGTACACGTCGAAGTCGAAGAGCGTGAAGTTTTCACGGTTGTATCTCGCCGCCAGCCACTGCCCGGCGATCGCCATCCCGGCGGAGGTGGCCACCCCCTGGCCGAGCGGGCCGGTGGTCGTCTCGACGCCGCTCGTCCACCGGTACTCGGGGTGACCTGGGCAGCGCGAATCGAGCTGCCGGAAGGACTTCAGATCGTCGATGGCTACCGCCGGGCGGCCTAACACCTCGTAGTCGGGATCGACCGCGCGGACGCCCGTCAGGTACAGGAGCGACCAGAGCAAGGCAGAAGCGTGGCCCTCGGAGAGCACGAAACGGTCGCGATTCGGCCAGATGGGATCGGCGGGATCGAAGCGCAAGAACCGCTGCCACAGCGTGTATGCGACAGGCGCCATACCCATAGGAGTCCCGGGATGCCCGGAATTCGCCTTCTGGATCGCGTCCATGCACAGACCGCGAATCGTGTTCACCGACAGCGTGTCCAGGTCGGTCATTGCTGCGCCCCCTCCGTGCCTGCGGTCTACGCCTGTGCTGCGTCGACGAGCCTGGCCAAGAAGTGCGGAGTGGAACCGCGGCCGCGCGATGAGTCGGGTCACCGGTTCAGAAAGAACCACCTTGGCAGGCCCGATTCCAGGATGTTCGGCCGAGCGTGGGACCTCTCTCAAACGAGCGTAGGCCGGCCCGCACCCACGCTCAACTTTTCAGCTATATGTCCGAATCACCGGGCGGGTTGTGGCTTTCGGCCCTTTTGATCAATTGCGAGACCATCAATCGTGGCAGGGAACCGAGCTCCCGCCGGAGCGAATTGGCGCGGGCGCGGAGTTTGCGCGGGCGCTCAGCGTGCGGCTTCGGGCGGGCGGTGGGTGGGCTACTCAGCTGGTCACCTGGTTGACCGAGCTACGGCCCGCTGCGGGGCGGGACGCGCGGACCGAAGGAGTCGGCCCATGCGGATCGTCGTGGATTTGGATCGGTGCCAGGCATACGCACAGTGCGTGTTCCTGGCCCACGAGACCTTCAGATTGAGTGGTGCGGAGGCGCTCACCTACGAGCCGAACCCCGATGACGCCCGGCGCCTGCAGGCTCAGCGAGCCGCGGCGGCCTGCCCGGTGCAAGCGATCGTAATGGACCGCTTGGACGATGCGGAGCGGAGCGTGACGTCATGACCATGGTGGCACCGATCGCGGAGTGAAGAGGACAGCATCATGACCAAGGAAACCCCCTGGCAGCAGGTCCTCCGCTACGAACACCGCGCCAACCCCACCATCCCGAAGGGCGCATTGCGTAAAAGGTAGTGCAGGCCCTGACGGGTCGTGAGCGACAATGCCGGTCCTTACCGGAACAGTCACTCACGACGGGCATCGGCCGGGTCGTGAGTGGTGATGCCGGTCCTTACCGGTGCCAGAGGATTCCATCGCGGCGATAACTCGCTCAGAATGCGGCGTCAGCAAAGAGGCGCATACGGTGTGGGACTCTGCTCGCACCGCCGCGGGTTCTCAGACGTCGTAAGGCGAGGACAGCCTCTCCGTCGTGTATTGGACATACATAAGGAGGGGATCCACAGTCCATACGGCGTCTGAGGTTCCGCCACCCGCACCGCCACGCAAAACCAATCTGCAACCACTCCTTATCTGATCAAGACGAACGCTCCTACCCGATCAAGCGGCATCAGTCCCGATCGGGTGACATCAGTGGCCGGATTTCCCGTAGGTCACCCGCGCGAAGCGCCAGTGCCTCATACTTGTGGGTGAGATCTATCGGCTTGGTTCAGGGAGGGGCGGCGACGGTGCCGGACAGCACTCAACCCGCTCGTGTCTCAGTAGCCGATCTACCGGAAGCGTTAGCCAGGACCGCCGAGGACCACGACTGGACCGCACTCGAAGCTTGGTGCGACCAGCACATCCTCGCGGTGGAGGGCGAACTCGCCGCTCGGCTGCTTTTCGTGCTTAGTCAGGTGCCGGACGAGGAGCTGCGCGCGCGACCGCGCCTGATGATCTCGTGGATCAGCGCTTACCACGCGGCAAACCAATCAGACGTCAGCGAGCTCCGGCCGTACCTGCGCCACTACACAGAACTCGGTACTCGCCTGGCGGCCACGATGGACATCGCGGGTGAGACTTCGGTGGCGACACTGGTCACAGTCGGCACCGCGGCGATGATCGGGTTACGCATGCAAGGGGCGTGTGCCGAGGCCGAGGAGTTGGGACAGCGCCTGGCCACCCGCGCGGCGCAGCTCAGCCCGCTGCCCGGCGTCGATGTGGTACCGCGCACTGGCTGGCTTCCCATGCAACGTGGTCTGACGCGTTCGTTGATGGATGACTTTCCGGCCGCGGTCGAGTTGTACCGCCACGCGTATGAGCACGCGACAGTCGAGCCGATAACGGCGGCCACTGCCCTCAACGCGACGGCAAATCTCGCCATGATCTTCGCCGATCTTGGGCACGGTGCCATCGCGCGGCAGTGGCTTGACCGGATGCGTGGCTTCGCATCGCCCTCCCAGCGGATCCGGTTCCTGCTCACCGTGGGTGGGACGATCGCCGAGGGCTGGGACGCGCTGGACCGCTACGACGAGGCGAGCCTCGCGAACCTCCTGGAGATCACCGGTGACGGCACCAAGCAGCTGGAAGTCTGGCCCTTCGTAGCGGCGCTGGTGTTTGCACACGGGCTGTATCTCGGCGATCGGGTGACGTCGCTGGCCCATCTCGGCACGCTCCGGCTCAGCCACGCGCCCGCGCTCGTCAAACAGGGCACCGCCGTGCGGGTGATGCGACGCGCCCACGTCGAGCTGCTGATCGCCACCGGCCAGGCAACCCGCGCACTCCGGTTGATCAAGGAGTCGGACCCGCAAGCGTCGTGGCTCACGCTGCCTGCCGCCCGGCTCCGCCTGCTCAACGGCGAATACGAGGCGGTCCGCGCGATAACCTCGCGCATTTCCTGGCACGAAACCATCTCACGCCGGGACGCCCGGCAGTTGCTGCTCCTCAGGACGATCGCCGCGCTGCGGATGGGCGACGAGGAAGAGGCCCACCGGGCAGTTCAGCTGGTCAGCCACGTGCGCACCCCCGATGAAGTACTCTCGCTCGCCTCGTTGTCGCCGGCCGATCGGGACGACCTGTTCCGGCTGGCCCGCATCCCCCTGACCGATGAGGCAGCACAGCGCCTGGCGCGGACCCGGCCGGTGTTCCCGGAACGCGTCCAGCTAGTCGAACTGAGCAACCGCGAGCAGGTGGTACTCACCGAACTGGGCGCCGGCCTGACCATCGCGGAGGTCGCGCGCAAGCTCGTCGTGTCCGTCAACACCGTGCGCACGCAGGTGAAAAGCGTCTACCGCAAGCTGGATGCGTCCAGCCGCGAGGACGCGCTGATGCGGGCTTACGAGCTTGGCGTGCTTTGATGTCCACTATGGATTATTATTCACAACTGTCCACTGTGGTTGATCTGTTTCAGAGGAACAGTGTGGCGCCAAGTGGGTGTTGTTGGTCGAATCCGGAGAGTGTCAGGAAGGTCGCGCTGGCGGTGCTGATGGCGGTGGTGATGGTGAATTCCAGCAGTGCGTCGGAATGATCCATCCGGGTCAGGGTGTTGGTGAATGTTCGTATGTCGTTCTGGAAGCTGATGAAAAAAGCAGGCCGGGGGCGGGTTCGTCGGTGCTGTAGGAGCGACGGAGCATGAGGCCGACGCCAACGACGTTGGAGTGTGCTCTGCGGACGTGGGCGTCTGCCGGGATGAGGTAGCGTCCGTCCGGGGTTTTGGCGCCGAGGGCCGGGTCCGAGGTGATGGTGCCACCGGAGAGAGGCACGCCGGTGGCTCGGTACCGACCGAAGACTGCCTCCTGCGGTGGGAAACGTCCAGCCGACGGTCGGCAACGGACAGTGTGGCGCGCCATCCTGAACGGCGGCTACGGTCTCGGGCCGACTCCGGGTACCGGCTGAACCGGAACATATTCCCCGGTGTCGAAATCGATGACCACTGGCCGCGGTTGGGAAGCCACCTCGACCTGAACCCGGTACATCGTGCCGTCCGAGCCGATCCAGTAGCGTACGGTGCCCCCCGTACCGGGCTTGGCACCGGCATCCGGCCCGGTCATGACGTCCACCTGGTGCCCGTCCCACTGGTCCTGTCCCCTCCAGGTGGCGCCGTTCTGCGGCAGTAGTGCGGCGTTGTCAGGCCGGTCGCTGCCGAGACCGAGCGCGATGGCCAACGAGGCATCCAGCGCACTGCCGGTCGTGTGCAGCGGACGGCTGAACCAATCCGGCCCGGGCGGCGATGCCGGTGCTTCCGCCGGGGCGTTCGCCATCGGATGGACAAGCACGGTGTCGGCCGTCCATTCGATCAGCCCGTCGCTGGACGTATCACGCCCGGTGCCGTGCACCACGCCGTACCCGAGTTTGGCGCGGTAGTCGATCGACCCCCTGATCACCAGCCCACCAGCGGTACTCGGCACGGTGATCGTCACCGCGCGGCCCCCCGCCTGGTAATTGCGAAACCGCGTAATCGCCAGCCGGTTCGCCTCATCCGAGGTCAAAGCACGCGGACCGGCAGGGCCCGAACCGCCACCAACGACAAGAAACGCGACCACCGCGACACCCGCAAAGCCCACGACGGCCACCACCCACCATGGCCGCAGCCACCGGCGCAGGCCAACACCACGCCGCAGACCACGCTGCCGGACTCTCATACTCCGCACGCCGCGCAACGTTAACAGGCCCACCGATTCACCCCCCAATTCACCCGGCATTTGGGTGTATATGCGGTGCATCGTTCTGGTTGTATAGGCCGGTTCTTGCTCGCCTGACAAGGGGACAACTATAGCTATGAACCGAGCCGGTAGAGGATTCAGCCGGACAGCCGGGAAACGTACGGGCCGACTGGCGCGTGTGGGGTTATCCGGACTGTTGCTGATAGGCAGCGCGACAGGCCCGATGGTGGGGGCGGCCGGGGCTTCGGCGGCTGACGGCACACTGACGGTCGAGGTGCTGCGCGATTTCTTTGGCACCGGCGTGATCAACGCCACCATGGATGTGCCGCAGCAGGGCATGAAGGTTGACGTTTCCGACCCCACCGGCCATCACGTCACCGGCACCACGGATGCCACCGGAAAAGTCGTCGTGTCGTCGTCGACCGTGCTGACCGGCGGCCAGTACCGCGTCGACGTCACTGTTCCGGCTCCCTACAGCAATTATTTGCGGGCGGCGCCGGCCTCGACCGCGGCGAACCACTTCGACAGCTTCACCACGTTCGTGGACGTGTCGGGCGGCAAGAACGCCTCGGTAATCACCGGGGTCTGGAACCCGGCCGACTACACGCTCCCCGATTCCCGGTATTTCGTGCCGATCCAGAGTGGTGCTGGTGGGACCGACACCCGGGCATTGGTGGCGTTCGGAATGAACACCCGGGGTACGTGTCCCAGCGACGTGGCTTGTCCGACCACGCTCGCCACGCAATCCCAGGTGGGCACGACTTTCGGGCTGGCCTACGACAGGTACCGGCAGCGGCTGTTCCAGAGCGAGTTCGCCCGGCGGCACGCCCCATACGGGCCAGATGGCGGTGACGCCATCTACACCGTGCCGGTCAAGGGCGGAAGCGCGCCGACCCTGTTCGCGAAGGTGCCAGGCGCCGCGGTGACGCCGCACGACACCGCGAACATGATTAAGGATCCCGGGTTCACCAACGCGCCGGGTAAAGAGAGCATCGGTGGCCTGGCCCTGTCGGAAGACGGCGCGACGCTGTACGCAGTGAATCTGCTGACCCGGACCCTGGTGAGCTTCGATGCGACCGGGGCCACCGCATTACAACCCGAAGCGACGGTGCCGATCCCGGACCCGGGTTGCGCGGCGGCCACCGACTGGCGGCCGTTCGGGCTTGAAACGTACAACAACACGCTTTATGTCGGTGGAGTGTGTTCCGCGGAAAGCACGCAGAACCGGGCGGACCTGAAGGCGGTCGTCTACGCCTACGACGGCGAGCAATTCAGCACGGTGCTGACCCATCCGCTTACGGCCGAGCGCGGTGACGTCTTTGCCGGTAGCCCGAGCGCGGGACAGAACAACCACTGGAACCCGTGGAACACCGACCTGTCAAGCTGGGACGAATTCCGCCTGGGCAACGCCTTCATCAATCCGCAGCCGGCGTTAGCCAGCCTCGCCTTCGCCCGTGACGGTTCGATGATCCTGGGTTTCCGCGACCGGTTCATGGACGTTCTCAGTGCGAGGGGGCTGGACCCCCGGCCGGGCAACAACACCCCGGAACTCGGCATGTCGGGTGGTGACATCAACATGGCCTGCGCCAATCCCGCCGGTGGATACTCGTGGGAAGGCACCGGAAACTGCCCCAACCACGCGAAACCCGCCACCGACGGCGGCCAGGGCAATAGTGTCGTCGAATACTTTCCGGGCGAATTCTTTTCCGCCGGGCACCAGGAAACCGCGCTAGGCGCGGTGGCCTACATTCCGCAGCAGCAATGGGTCATCAGCACGGAGTTCGACCCGACCGTCAACATCGAGACCAGCGGAACCGGTTACCACAACATCAAGACCGGCGAGGGTCCCGGTAACAACCCGGCCGCCAACGCCTACGAGTTCGTCGGTCGGGCGCAGAATGGGTTCGGTAAGGCCGGTGGGCTCGGCGATATCGCCTATACGGCGGCGAATGCGCCGATCCAGATCGGCAACGTGGTGTGGTTTGACGGCGACCACAACGGAATCCAGGACCCCGGGCAGGTGCCGCTGCCGGGTGCGACGATCAACCTGTTGGACGCCAGCGGTAAGCAGGTCGCCACGACCAAGACCGATGCCGCCGGCGAGTACTACTTTGGTGGTGTCGGCGCGGCCTACGAGCTCACGCCGGGTGCGAAGTACACCGTGCAGTTCGACGTGTGTACCGCGAACACCAGCAAGGTGCCAAGCCAGCCGCCGGCTACCAAGCTGCGGTTCACACTCCCGCTGGCCGGTGAGGACCGGGCACATGACTCCAACGTGATACCGCCGACCACCGGGCAACTGTGCAACGGATACGCACCTGTCACGGCGCCGACCAACCCAGGAGGTGTTGATCACACGATCGACGCCGGCGTGTACATCCCACAGGAACCGCCGACGACCCCGATGCCGCCAACATCGACACCGCCGACGTCTGTGCCGCCGACGCCCCCGATGCCCACCACGCCGCCCCCATCCAACACGCGGACGGACTCGCTGGCCGACACCGGTATTTCCAGCCTGCCAGAGATGATCTTCCTCGGTGTAGTGCTCCTCGGTGCGGGTGCGGCATTCGTGTTCGTGAGCCGGAAGCGTCGCGCCAAGCAACGCTGAAAAACGGGTGTTCTGCCCGCCTGCGATCCGGAATCGCGCGGGCGGGCAGACCACGCCTGGTCGAGCTCTGTCTGGCTGGGCCTTCGAACGGTGCACCCGATGGAGGACAACGAGCTAGGACTTCTTCCCGCTCTCGACTGTCAAGAACCACTCATCTCGTCTGAACCCGTGACAACGCGTCCTTTCCAGCAGTCTTCCCCTCGTATCGTGGAGACATCGTCTTGAGCCAAACGCGGAAGGAAACCGCCGAGCAGGTCGAGTTGGCGAAACTCAGCCGCCGGATTGGTGTTCGGCCCGCACACAGTCCACCACTCCTGTGGGACCGAGTCGCTGCGGCGCGGGGCGGCGGTCGACGTGGCGCAGGAGTTGTTGAGATACGCGCCGATTGCCACCGACGGATGTTTTCTTCTTTGCTTTCAGGTACACGGATTGCCCACAGCCATTGGTACACCGAACCCGGATGCTGGTCCTCCGCTGCCCCGCAGATGGCGAGCGGCGGAGTACCAGATCGACTGGCCGCCTCAGGCCGTCTGCGTCAGCGGCCGAGCGCGGAAACTACTTGTTTCGTAACGGTTCTCGCCTTGACCGTCTGCATCTGGTCGGTGGTGACCACGATCGCCACGCCCTGCTTCGCGACCGCGTAGACCGCACCCCCGTCCGTCTGCTGGTATCCGCCCTGCCAGCCGGTGGGTTCGGTCGCAGGATTGCTGCTGTCCACGGGCGCCGCGTGGTTCACCAGAGCCGTCGCGACGGCGGGTTCGCCGACGTAGATGCGCACGGTCAACTGGACGTTCCCGGCCCGGTCGTAGAAGAAGCACGCCGGATGGGGGTGGTCGGCCGAGAGCTTCACCTCCGACACCCGCTGACCATTGGCCCCGGCGACGAAGTCGGTGGCGAGGTAGGGACACGGTCCCGCCGCTACCGGCTGCGACTCGGGCGGCAGTGCCGGGGCAGCGGAGGTGGTGGTGGCCGGCGGCGGCACGCTGGACGGGGGCGGCGCGGTGGCCGGTCCTGACCGCTGCGAGCAGGCCGCCGCGGCCAGGGCGGTGACCAGGGTGAAAGTTCCGAGAACAAGCACGAATCCACGCATCGGACAAAGTGAACCACGCCCTGAGCGGCTACTGACACCCTCAAGATGGCTCCGCGGCCAACAGCCTGCTCGACTTTTCGCTGCTGCCCTCGAACCGTTCGGCGCCGACTACAAGGCCACGAGCGAGTGGCGCTGAGGGCGGTCGCGGGCGCAGACCAGTGGTGGCGGCCGGCGAGCGGTGCCTTCCCGCACATCGGGCCGAACACCGAACCGACGAGAGGAGCGCGCATGGCGATACGGCAAGCATCTCCGCCGAAGTCGTCGCCCGGCCATGGTAGGAAGACTGTCCACACCCTGGGCGAGTTGCTGATCACGGTGGGCCTAGTGGTCATGCTGTTCGCGGTCTACGAGTTGTACGTGACCGACCTGGTCTCCGCCGGGAAGCAGACCGACGCCGCCTCGACCTTGGAGGGCGACTGGGCCAAGGGCCGTCAGTTGCATCCCGAGCTGATCGACGGCCAGGCCTTCGCCAAGATCTATATCCCAAGCTTCGGCGCCGACTACCACTTCACCATCCAGCAGGGGACAGCCGACAAGTCGCTGGAGATCGGGCCCGGGCACTACAAGGGCACAGCGCTTCCCGGGGAACCCGGCAACTTCGCGGTCGCCGGGCACCGTGTCGGCAAGGGTTCGCCGTTCAACGATCTCGACCTGCTTAGCTCGTGTGACGCGATCGTCATCGAGACCCAGACCGACCTCTTCGTGTACCGCGTGCTGCCGTACGCCGAGGAGATCGCCGACTGGGGCACCGGCAAGGGCCGCGACCCGAAGTGTGCGCCGGTCAGCACGCTGCGGACGAACGCGCCGGACGGCGGTCCCTACGGTCAGACCGTGGGCCGCGAGGTGGTGAACCCGGACCAGGTCCAGGTGATCGCTCCGGTGCCGCAGAAGCCTGCCGACGTGCTGCCGGCCGCCCAGCAGGTCGCGCTGCTCACGCTGACCACTTGCCACCCCCAGTTCTCGGACCGGCAACGGCTCATCGTGCACGCGGCGCTGACCAACCAGTACCCGAAGAGGAACGGCGCGACCTACGCGCAACTGCTACAAGCCCTCGGGGAGGGATAGATGTACGGCTGGATCTGGCGGCACCTGCCCGGGCCGGTGGGCGCGAAGCTCGCGCTCGCGGTCGTGCTGTTCCTGGGCGTGGTGGCGCTGCTCTTGTTCGTAGTATTCCCATGCCTGGACCCGCTGCTGCCGTTCAACAAGGTGTCGGTGCAGTAGGGCCGCCCCAACAGTCCGGCCTGGTAGCCATCTGAGGCGCGTGCTGCGGACAAATGGTGTCAATTCGGGAAGGTCGAACTCGGGCGCCGGTAGATTGTGAAAGTCCCGCAGCACCACGGCGACGTCGGCGGTCCTGCCTTGTTGATGTGGTGGTAGCTCGTGCCAGAACGTGACGACGCGACCCAAAGCGACAACTGGTTGCTCAACATCACGAATGGGACGTTCGGCGGCTACTCCGTTGTCTCCTAGCCAGGTGGCGACGTTGATTTCCTTTGCTGCTCCCCCATCTTGGCCGTGCTGAGCCGGCAAATGCCCACCCCGAAGCCCACCTGACCGGACCGAGCGCTGCTGGCCGCACTCGCGGCTCGTACCTCGGCCCCTCTGCGGCCACCGGATCGTCATCCCACGCACGCTGCTAGCCTGGCACCAGCACCTGGTAAATAAGAAATGGACCCAGCCATCCTCCCCAGGGCGCCCGAAGAACTCCGCGACCTGATCATCCGTCTCGGCACCGACATGGGCTGCACGTGACGGCTTCGTCGCGGGTGCTCGCCGGCGTGCTCCGCCGGGTTTGTCACTTGTAGAGCGGGAGATCGAATGTATAGCCCTGGTCGAGCAGATACGGAATGAGCTGGTTCACCGCCTCGACGGTCTGGCTGCGATCCCCTCCGCCGTCATGCATCAGCACGATGCCTCCTTGCGTCGCAGGATCGTTGCGCACGGCGTCCACGATCGCCTGAACGCCTGGGCGCTGCCAGTCATTCGTATCCACGGCCCAGCCGATTGGTTGTATGCCGCCCTGGACGGCCGCGACCGTGTTCGTGAATTCCGTCCAGTGGCCATATGGTGCCCGGAAGTACGCGATGTCCCGGCCCGTCGTGTTGACAATGAGCGAGTAGGTGTCCATCACTTCGGCGTAGCCCGCCTCATGGCTGATGGTGGTCAGATCGGGGTGGGTCATCGTGGGGTCGCCCAGCTCGTGCCCCTCGGCGTCGATCCGGCGGACCAGGTCCGGGTAGGCCTGCACCTGCTCGCCGATCAAGCAAAATGTCGCCTGGATCCCATATCTGGCGAGCACGTCGAGCATTTGTGGCGTGTAGGTCGGATGGGGGCCGTCATCGAAGGTGAACGCGACGGTCATGCCGCCGTCCCCGGTCGTGGTCACCACCTCGGATGTGGCTGCCGGAGTGGATCCGTTGTTCACCAAACTACGCTGACCCATGGCGGCCTCCCTTCTGCGTCTACCATGACTATCCCGAAACTGAGTCATACTTGGCGCTTCTACTCCTTCCGTGGTGTCATGGGCGTCGGGGGTGGGTGGTGGGTGGTCGTCTAGATGATTGATCCCGTGAAGTTGGTGTTAGTGATCGAACGCGATCAGTGATCGTTTGCTGGTCACGCCGGTGGTCCAGTTGTGCCAGATACCGGCGGCCATGGCCAGTAAACGCTGGGCGACGCGGGGAACACGCCAGCCGGGGTGCGTCCGCCGTGCTGCTCGAGACCGAGTTGTCCTTTGAGTGTCTGGTTGACCGACTCAATCCACTGGCGTATTCCGCCAAGGTTGCCGTTGCGGTAGGTCTCGTCCTTGCGGTCCGGGCGCAGCAGACGCAGAGCCTGCGCCTCAGTGAGTTTCTTGAAGTCCTTGCCGGAGAAGCCCTTGTCGGCCAGCAGGACTTGGCCGTCACGGATCAGAGGGTGGTTGTGGTCGAGCAAGGCCGCCAGCACCTCACGTTCGCCGATCTTGGGGTTGGCCAGGCACCACATGACCGGCATCCCGTCCCCGGTGCACACCAGAGAGAGCTTCAGACCCCAATACCAGCGGGAATGTGACGCACAGTAGCCGTAACCGGGACATGCCGCACGGAACGGGCGTGGCGTCGCTGATCCACAGGTCATCGAACCAGGATGGACGACACGCGGCCAGTGTGATAATCGCTTTGCAGCCGAGCCGGGAAAGCCGGGGTGGACGGCTTCGGCGCCGAGACTCGGGTGCTCGGCCGTGCGGCGGTTCCGCTACCGACCCCACGCGCCGCCGCGGCGAAGGTCGCCACCTGGCCGTGAGTGATTTTGGGCGCCATAGCACCGAAAACCGCTCACGGGCCTAGGGCTGGGCGGATCCGCGAGGCCTACAAGTTCTGCAGGCGACGGTCACCGGAATGTCCACGATGGATCGCAGTTCGGCGGCGATGCGGGACACCGTCGCCCCCGGCAGGCGAGCAGCGCGCCCCGGTTACGGTCGGGCGAGGTCAGCAGGTCAGTGAGCAGCTCGCCGCGCACCTCGTCCTCCGCTTTCGCCACAGATCGGCGCAGCATCAGCAACAAAGCGGTCACCACCGCCGCCCGCTCGAAAAGCCGCCGGTCCGCGCTCGCCGTTGTCGGCGACAGCCCTGGTGTCGACGAGAAGCAGACCCGCGACCCCGTTGCGGCGAGGCCCACAGCACCGCCATCGCGACGGAGCCGCCCATCGAGCATCCGCCCAGGACGACCTACGGCAGCTCCAACCGGTCCAGCAGGGCCAGAATGTCGGCGGCCGCGACTTTCCGCTACCGACCCCACGCGCCGCCGCGGCGAAGGTCGCCACCTGGCCGTGAGTGATTTTGGGCGCCATAGCACCGAAAACCGCTCACGGGCGTTGGTCCTGCACCGCGCACACCCAACCGTCCGGTATGGACACCGCTCGATCGGCTGCCCGAGACGTCGCGACCGCTTCCGCCGACGGCTCGGGCGGCGCGAAGCCCGAACCCGTCGGCAATGATCACGTGACTCTTCAGCGAGTTCGATACCGGATCCGGCGACCGCCTGAAGAGCGAAGCTCGCGAACCTGGTGGTCGGCCCGGTAGCACCTCGCCGTACCTCTCCGGCGTCTCCACCAGGAAGGTCGTCAGGTTCTGCTGCGCCTTCCCCGCACGTTCGCCGGTCTTGACCAACGCGATCAGGTTGGAGGCACCGCCGTTGGTCAGCCACATCTTTGGCCTGTCGATCACGTGGTCATCGCTGTCGCAGATGGCTTTGGTCTTGGTCGCCGCCATGTCGGAGCCCAGCTCCGGCTCCGACATGGCGAAACACCATGAACGAGTCCGTCCTCCATCTTCGGCAGGTCGTGTCCGTCTTCTGCTCCGGCGTGCCGTGCCGGCAATTCATGTGCGCGACGATGAAATGCGCGTGTCGCGAAAGCCAGGGCTGTGCCGGCGGTCGCCGCGAGCAGCGAGACGACCACGCTGTTCACCGTGGAAGTCGTGAACCCGGAGGAGTTCACAGCGGCGACGAACGAGGACAAGTCGATGGCGCCCGGTTCGGTCAGCGACGTGAACGACCTCATGTAAGGCGAAGTTCGAATCGCCGACAAGAGAAGCGCACCCAGCGGCAGCACGATGGAGAGCGTGAAGTAGACGATCGCGGCGGCCACCGCCGGCCAGCGCCACCGCCCCAGGGACACCTGCCGAGGCTTCACCCCCTTGCCCGACACTGTCGTGAACGACCGCTTGGCTAGGAAGCGACGCTGCACCGCGGTCACGATCAGCACGACTGCGACAAGCACGACTGCGACAAGCACGATTGCGACGACCGCGGCCTGATTGCCTCGGGATGGCGTTGAGTTCATCAACTTGTAGATGAACGTGGGCAGGGTGTCGATTCCGCCCGGCGTGGCCAGTACCTGCGAAACCGGGAAGTTCTCGAACACAAGCACGAAGATCAGGAGCCCGGCGCCCAGGATTGCCACCAGGGAAAGGGGAATCGTGATGGAACGGATCGTGCGCCACGACGTGCCGCCATGCACGCCCGCCGCATCCTCGAGATCAGGGTTCATCATCTTCATGGAGCTATGAATCATCAGGAAGGCATACGGCGCGTAGTACATCGCCATCACCGCCACGACCCCTACCAGCGAGTAGGCGTCGATCACGGGCCCGGTGATTCCCATGTCACGGAAGGCGATGTTGATCAATCCTGCGCCGGGGCTGCCGAGGATGGACCAGGCAAGAGCTCCGACGTAGGACGGCAAGAACAGCGGCATCAGACCGATCAGGAAAACCAGGGGCTTGCCCGGAATGTTGGTTCGCGCTGTGACGAACGCGAGGAACCCGCCGATCAGCAATGCGAGCACGGTGGAGCCGACCGCGATCAGGATCGAGTTTCCTGCCGCCTTGAGGACGCCGTCGGCGACGAGGACGCGGAAGTTGTCCAAGGTGGGGGAAAGGGAAATGTTGCCAGGACGTGGCACCTCGTCGACCCAGGCCGCCAGCAGGATGAATCCGACGGGCACGAGAACGAGGAAGGAGACGAGGGCCAGCAAGGGCAGGCTGACCAGTCGACCGCGTAAACCCGGTCGTGCGCGTCCCCGCGTGGAAGCCGGCGAGGGCGGTTCGTCGCCTACAAGCGGCCGCTCGATCGTCGTGGAGCTCATGCGGCCACCGCTACCTTCTCGGTTGCGCGCGAAACGTCCTCGGGCAACAGACGGACGTCGCGCGCCGCGACTCGGACGATCACTTCTGTTCCGGCGACGAACGTCCCGGAGACTGGCGGCGGAGAGATCGCCTCGAGTCGAAGTCCAGATTCGGTCACGACCTTGCAGCGGATCGACGCTCCCTGGAAGATCGCGACCTCGACTACGCCCCGGAACTCATTGACCTCGGGGGGCGCGTCGGACGGGCCACCGAAGCGACAGGCGACGGTGACGCGTTCAGGTCGGATGCACGCAGACGACGGCCCCATCGGGACTCGGTCCTCGCTGACCAGGGTCTGTCCACTCGCGGCGAGTCGGACCGCCGTTGTGTCAGAGATGTCAATCGGGAAGATGTTGGTGACTCCGAGAAACCGCGCGATCGATGCGCTCGCCGGGTACTGATAGATCTCCTCCGGAGTACCGAGCTGTGTGATCCTGCCTCCTTGCATGATGGCGATCAGGTCCCCCAGCGAAAGGGCTTCCTGCTGGTCGTGCGTGACATAGAGGCTCGTCAGCCCGCGCTCGACCTGAATCCGGCGAAGTTCCACCCGGAGGTCGTCGCGCAGGCGTGCGTCGAGGTTGGACAACGGCTCGTCCAGGAGCATGACTGCGGGCTCCATGGCCATCGACGAGCCAGCGCCACGCGCTGCATCTGCCCTCCTGAGAGCATGCTCGCGCCACGATCGCCGAGCGCGCCGAGGCCGACGAGTTCGAGCACCTCGACTGCTCGACGCCGTCGCTGGCTCCGACCAACTCCCTCAGGCGAATCCGTAGAGTATTTCCGGGTTCTCGACGAGGATGCGCCGACGATCCTCTGGCCGTGGAACCCACTCGTCCAGCAGCCGGCGAAGTTGGCGGTCGTCGGGCGGGTTCTCACGCTCGGTCACGTGTGGCCAGTCGCTCCCCCACACAAGGCGTTCTGGCGCGGCGGCGACGAACGCGCGTGCAACGCGGCTCGCGTCCGAATAGTCCGGCCGTGGCGCAGCGGTGTTGAGGTAAGGCCCGGAAAGCTTGACCCAGGTCCGTCCTGCGTCGATGAGTCGCCGAACGATGCTGAAGGCCTGGTGCTCGGTGCCCTGACCGGGGGAAGCCGGGCCATGTGGTCGACAACCATGTGGCAAGGCAGGCTGGCGAGCATGCTTGCGTGGCGCACGATCTGCTCGCCGGGCAGGTGCACCTGGATGTGCCACCCGAGCTCGGCGATCCGCCGCGCTAGTGTCGGGATCATGTCGATCCGGACCACGGCGTCATCGGGGTTCCACACACTGAACCGCACTCCTCGAACGCCCTGGGCGGCGAGCACCCGCAGCTCGTCATCAGAGACCAACGGGGTCAGCACCGCGACCCCTCGCCCGTCGGGTCCCAGTCGCTGCACCGCGTCCAGCATCGCTCGGTTGTCCGTGCCGAAGTTCTTTGCCTGGACCACTACGGCGCGAGTGGTCCCAAAGGTCTCTCGCACCCGCAGATAATCGTCGATTGTGGACCTCGCGGGAAGAGGTGCTGCTGGATCGGAGATGCGCGGAAACCGCGCATCAAGGACATGGATGTGGGCGTCGCAAGCCTGCATGTCGGTCTCCTCGAGGCGCCAACAGATGTGGACAGTGTGAGCCGGTCAGATGTGTCCCCGGCGAGCACCGGTCACGGCCAGGGACTCCGCGTCCACAGGAACACCACGACGGCGCCAAGGAATCTGAGGGGCTCACACGCGGTCGCGGGTCGAGCGGGGCAGTCGCGCTCAGGTGGCCAGCCGTTCTGCCAGATCGAGGACACGGCGGGCCCGATTCACAACCGGAGCGTCGATGAAACGGCCGTCGGGTAGCGCGAGCGCGCCTGGCGCACCTGCCGCATCGGCGGCGTCGACGATCTCGCGGGCGTGGCGCACCTCGTCGGCCGACGGCGTGAAAGCCGCGCGAACGGGGTCGATCTGGCGAGGATGGATGACCGAACGCCCGAACAGGCCGAGCGAGCGGCCGTGCCGGGTGGACTCGACCAGGCCGTCGACGTCGAGCCGGGCACGTAGAGCCAGGTCAACGGAGCGCTCACGCGACCACCCCATCAGCACGCAGGGCTTCGATCCGGCCGGTGTCATAGCCGAGTTCACCCAGCACCTCGTCGGTGTGCCGCCCCAGCGCGGGACCAGGCCAGCGGACCTTGCCGGGAGTCTCGGACAACCGGAACTGCACGTTCTGCACAGTGACCTCGCCGAGTTCCTCGTCGGGCAAGTCAAGGAACGTGCACAGTGCCTGATACTGCGGGTCCTTCACCACGTCTGAAGCGTCGTAGACCAACGAGATCGCCGCCTGGGCCTGCTCGAATTCGCGCAGCACCTCCTCGGCGTCCCGCGCAGCGATCCACGAGCCGACAGCCGAATCGAGCGGCGCCGAAGTCGCCCAGCATCGAGGCCGCAGTGGGCCCGGCGAACAACGTGGCGGTATCGATGATGCGGAGTGATTTCAGAGGGCCGACCATGACTAGTAATTTATAAGATCTTGCCCATGAGCGGAAGGACTGGTTACGGATCGGACAACACGACGGGGCGCGGTGCCGGTCACACAAGGCCCCGCCCCTCTCGTCACGTTTGCGGGCGGTTGTCCTGTACCGTCCAGTAGGTGGTGCCACCTAGCCGTGATACGGCGCAGCGCAGCGTGAGTGCAGCTGACGGACGTCGCGACGTACCGCCGTCAAGCAAGGCCGACTACGTTTACGAAACGCTGCTCGATGACCTCCGCAACGCACGCATCCCCGGCGGCACACCGTTGCGAGCGGCCGCGGTGGCCGAACGCCTAGGGGTGTCGATCACCCCTGTTCGGGAGGCGTTACGGCGCCTGGAGAACGACAGTCTCATTACTTACGAGCGTCACCACGGCGCCACTGTGATCGACCTGTCAGACGACGCACTAGCCGAGTACTACAGCGTGCGGGCGGTCGTGGAGGGGCTCGGGGCGCGCCTGGCGGCCTCCCGGATCACCGCCGGGCAGCTCGCCTCGCTGTGGGCACTGCACGAGGAAATGGTCGCCCACGAGCGGGCCGGCCAGAACGAGGCGCTGGGCGAGAAAAGCCGGAAGCTGCACCTCGCGATCGCCGACATCGGCGGCCCAGCGTTTCTGGGCCGACATGCCCGCGCGGTGCGCAACAATTTCCCAGTGCCCGCAGACGCGTCGTTGTGGCTAGACGCCGACCAGGCGCGCCACCACCTGACCGTGCACGAACAAATCCTACGCGCGCTGCAGGCCGGCGACGGGGCGACCGCCGAGCGAATCATGATCGACCACGTCGAAGCCAGTGGACGCTACCGGCTCAAACGCTGATCTCTCCGACGCGTCATCCTCGGCATGCGCGACGGCTGGCTGACAAGGGTTTCTCCGGCAAGGAATTCAAGAAGCGCAACTGTACTCCGGGTTTACAGCTTGCTGGAAGCCTTTCTGATCAGCTCAAAACGACTCTTCGCGACTGAGTGAGACCGATGTCGCGCCAGCGAGTGCGATGGAGCACTCGCGAATCGTTACGGCATCCGAGGTGAGCAGGGTTGAGGTGATCGATTCCTGCAGAGCTCGCTGGGAAGTTGCTCATCGGGGTATCCCGGCAGATCGGGGTATCCCGGCAGGAGGAAGGCTGAGCCGCCCAAGGCGTCATACGCGGCAGCTTCGAACGGGACGATTCGCACCTCGATCGTCTCGGGCGCTCGTCGATGAGCGCCGCCAAGTGCTCGAGTTGTCCTTTTAGGACACGCTCTCCACCGATCTGCTGCCTGATCACTGCTTCGCTCATGATCGAGCAGAACTGCACCGGATCGTCATCTGTCAGACGGCGCTGCCGGAACTGACTGCCGCCCGCAGCGGCGGATCAAGGCCTGGGACGGGGCCGTCTTCGCGGCGACCAAGCGCGCCTGCGCCGAGGTCGGCCGGCGGTTCGGCTGTTGACCGGACACGAGTCGGTCTGGTTGGCGGATGTCCGGTGGCTAGCCGGATCAGCCCGGCATCCCGGCGCACTCCCGGCACGGGCAGTGCCGGCAGTCCACCGAGTGCAGGTAGCGCGGCGCCCCGGCGGTCTTGTCGCAGATCATGCAGGTCAGCTCACCACTGTCGGCGATGATCTCCTCATAGGGCACCGGCGTCATGCGGTCGGTGGAGTCGATGCGCTTGTGCGGGGCGCCGACCGCGACGATCAGATGATCGGTGATCGCGCCCACCGCGTGCGGCACCTGCCCTTCGATGAGGAAGGTCTGCCCGGCATGGGTCTCGTGGATCCGCCCGCCGTAGGTGATCGTCCCCGTCCCGGCGACCACGGTCAGCACGTGGTGGCCCGGATGGGTGTGCGGCACGAAACCCTGCCCGGCCGGCAGCCGGATCAGGTCGGCGCCGATCTCGCCGTTGGTGGCAAGTTCCTGACCGCTGGCCGCGGCGGTGCCGTGCATGGGCACTGCCAGCTCCCCGTGGTCCACGCGCAGTTCGGTGTGGTCGGGGCCGATCGAGCTCTTCGCCCAGGTCGCGATGTGCAGGTCGTCGTGCGGCATGGTTACTCCTCCTCGGTGGGGCGGACTGCCCAGATGACTCCGCCGAGGTCATGGCGCCCGGCCCGTAACGCGGAGAAACCCGCGATGGCGAAGCCGTCGTGCCGCAACCGGCGCAGCCGGGCCCATCGGTCGGCGCAGTGGCCGGTTCTTCCGTCGTTGAGATAGGTCCACAGCAGGTCCAACGCCCACGGCAGGCCGCCCGCGGTGGCCGCCGGTGCGTGCGGCAGCAGCACCAGTCGCCCGTCGTCGAGGGTGGTCTCGACGCCGAAGGGCACCGCGCCCCCGGGCGCGCCCTGCACCTCGGCCACCGCGGCGGCCAGTTCGGCGTACGACGACAGGGGCCACGACGCGGTGAGCTTGGCCCGCAGCACCGCCCGGTCGGCCACGCGCCGCTCGGGATCCGCGTCGCAGCCGAGGCGCAGCGAGTCGAACGCCTCGTAGACCGGTTCGCCGGTCGGCTCCAGCGAGTCGGGTTCCGGGACGCGCTCGGCCAGGGCGCGCACCTTCTGCAGCGGCACGTCCGGGTGCGGGGTGCCGCGCAGCAGTTCGTGCGCGGTGGCCGCGGCGTAGCGCAGCAGGCGCTCGTAGCGGGAGGGGCTTTCGCGGCGGGCGGCGAGCGTGGCGCCCATCAGCGAACGCTGCGGTTTCCCGGTGGCGGTGGCGCGGAAATCGCCTATGCGCAGCACCGCCGGGCGCAGCTCGGTGCGCTCGCACAACTGCTGCAGCCGGTCGACGGGCTGGTCGGTGGCGACCAGGCCGATCTCCTGGCCGAGCGTGGCCTCGGTGACGCCGACGGCGGCGAACCGGCCGGTCAGGCCGTCTTCGCGCCAGCGGCGTTCGACGTCGAGCGGGTAGTGCTTCTCGCCGCCGCGGTCGATGCGTTCCTTGGTGCGGCCCTTGAGCACCAGCAGATCTCCGCGGAATTCGCCGAGGTCGCCGGTGCGCAGCCAGCCGTCGGCGGTGATGGCCTCGGCGGTGGCGGCCGGGTCTTGCCAGTAGCCGTCCATCAGGTCCGGGGTGCTGATCCAGACCTCGCCGCCCTCCAGGCGCAGCCGCGTGTCCGGCAGCGCCAGCCCGACCGGCGGGAACCGGTCGAGGTAGTGCTCGGTGAACCCGGCCTCGTCCGGTGCGGGCATGGTGGCGCTGAAGTTGACCGCTTCGGTCAGCCCGTAGCCCTGGCGCAGCCGCGGCCCGTAGGTGCGGTGGAACCGGCGGGCGAGGTCGCCGGTCAGCGGGGCGGCGGCGATGATCAGGTAGTCGAGCCCGTCGGGCCAAGGCGGCGCGGCTTCCAGCAGGTCCGGCAGCAGGGCGGGCACGATCGAGGCGGTGCGGGCCCCGGCCTGCTCGAGCGCGGCGAAGTAACCCGTCGGGTCCGCGGCCGGGTGCAGCACCAGCCGTGCCCCGGTCAGATGGGTGCCCAGCAGCGACATGACCAGCGCGTTGCAGTGGTGCAGCGGCAGGCACGTCCCGTGCGGGCGGCCGGGTCCGATGCCGTGCAGCGCGGCGGTCTTGGTCGCGTTGCCCACCACGGCGCGGCGGCTGAGCATGACGCCCTTGGGAGTGCCGGTCGAGCCCGAGGTGAACATGATCAGCGCCAGGCCCGCGGCGTCGGGGTGCTCGGCGGGCAGCCCGGTCCGGCGCAGCGAGCTCGTCGAGCCCCGGCCGTCGATGACCGCGCTGGCCGAGACTCGGTCCACGATGCGCTCGAGCTGTGCATTCCCAGCCCGCGGTGCCATGGGCACGGCGACCAGTTCGCGTTCGAAGCACGCCAGCAACGCCGAAGCGAGCACGGGGCCGTTGGGAAGGCGGATGACCACCCGTGCCCCGGTGGGGAGGTCGGCCAGTTCGCTGCGGTGATCCACCGGTGATTATCTCCTGGTCGTTGGCGGTGTCCACACCTGTGCGGTGCACCGGGTTGTCGTCTCGTCGTTCCGATCGACGCCGGTGGCCCGCAACGCCCACCGGCAGCTCCGCGGGCTCGCGGTCCGCTGGCGAGGACAGCTGCGACGCCGCGCAAAGCCAGGCGATCCGGCGGAGCGCGGGCGCGAACACCTCAGGGCGTCTCGCGCAGGCTCGCCGGGCGCAGATCGGTCCAGTTGTGCTCGACGTAGCTGAGCGCCTCCGCCCGGCTGGTCTCCGCACACACCACCTCCCAGCCCGCGGGCACCGCGGCGAACGCCGGCCACAGGGAGTGCTGCGCCTGCTCGTTGCGCAGCACCAGGAACGTGCCGTCCTCGTCGTCGAACGGGTTGGTCATGGGGTGCCGTGGCCCTTCTGCTCGGTGAGGTGGTCGCGCACGATGCGGGCTATCTCGCCGACGTGCTCGGGTTGCATGAGCCGGTCGTGCGGCAGGTCGATCCGATAGGTGGCCAGCTCGCCGCCGACGTGCGCACGCCACGCCCGGGCTCCTGGACCGGCTTCGGCCGCGATGTGCACGACGTCGCCGGGGTAGTGGCCCGGCCGGTGGCCGCGCAGCAGCTCGGCGTTGTGCCGGGCGGTGGCCACGGTGCGGGCGATGTCGGCTTCGGTGAACGCGGCGAACGCGCCGTCGTCTCGGCGCAGCAGCTGCGAGACCGCCTCGAACGTCAGCTCCCCCTCGGGTTGGTCGTCGTGGCCGATGGCGGCGAGCAGGATCCGGTACACCCGCTGCGCGTCGACCGGTGCGGGCTCGGCGCCCAGCGGCGGGTCGATCAGGCACAGCAAGCCGACCTGCAGGTCCCGATCGCGCGCCTTGATCGCCATGTGGTGGGCGACGAGGCCGCCGAAGGACCAGCCGAGCAGGTGCAGCGGTCCGCGCGGGTGCGCCGAGCGGATCTCCTGCAAGTAGCGCTCGGCCATCTCCTCGATGCTGCCCGGTGGCTGCGCGCCTGCGTCACCCTGCAGCGCGTAGACGGGCTGGTCGTGGTCGAGGTGGGCCAGCAGCCCGGCGTAGGACCAGCCCAGGCCGCTGAGCGGGTGCACGCAGCACAGTGGCGCGGCCGGCCCGCCGGAGCGCAGCGGCAGCAGGTGCCCTCCCGCTGCGGAGGGGCCGGTCAGCGCGCGGTGCAGCGCCGCGGGGGTGCCCGCCTCGAACACGTCGCGGACCTTCGCGCGCAGGCCGAGCCGCGAGCGGATCCGGGCGATCAGGGGCGCGGTGATCAGCGAATGCCCGCCGAGTTCGAAGAAGTTCTCCTCCGGCCCCACGCGGGCGGTCCCCAGCACCTCGGCGAAGATCTCGCACAGCACCCGCACCGGCGTCGCCACGTCCGGTTCCCCGGCTGCGGATTGCTCGGCTGCGGATTGCTCGGCTGCGGTGTCCTCGGCCGGGACGGGCAGCCGGTCGCGCAGCAGCTTCCCGTTCGGCGAGAGTGGCAGTTCGTCGCAGGTCAGCAGCCGCGACGGGATCATGTATCCGGGCAGCGTCGCCCTGAGGTGCTCGCGCACCGAGGCGAGATCCACGCCGGGAGCGACCAGGTGCGCGACGAGCCTGCGGTCGTGGGCGTCGGGCGCGTGCACGGTCACCGCGGCGGCCCGCACCTGCGGGTGCCCGAGCAGCGCGGCCTCGACCTCGCTCGGTTCGACGCGGTGGCCGCGGATCTTGACCTGCTCGTCCGCGCGGCCGTGGAAGCGCAGCGATCCGTCCGGTGCGCGGGAGGCGAGGTCGCCGGTGCGGTACATGCGGGTGCCGGGCGGGCCGAACGGGTCGGCGACGAACCGCTGTGCGCTCAGCGCCGCCCGGTGCAGGTAGCCGGTAGCCACGCCGAGTCCGGAGATGTAGAGCTCGCCGACGGTGCCCGGCGGTGCCGGGCGCAGCCGCTCGTCGAGCACGTGGCAGGCGGTGTTCCACAACGGACGGCCCAGCGGCACGACCTCCCGCTGCCGGCCTTCGACCGGGCAGGCGCTGGACCAGACCGTCGTCTCGGTGGGGCCGTAGCAGGCCAGCAGCCGCACCCCGAGTCCGCGCAGCCGCTCAGCCAGCGGGCCGGGCACGGCCTCGCCGCCGATCACCCCGCGGATGCCGCGCAGCGCCCGCGGCCGGCCGGCGGCCAGGGTGCGCCACAGCGACGGTGTCGCATGCATTACCGTCACCCGCTGCCGTTCGACCAGCTCCAGCAGCGCATCGGGATCACGGGTGGTGTCGCGGTCGGCCAGGACCACGGCCGCGCCGGTGAGCGCGCCGAGGTAGAACTCCGGCACGGACATGTCGAACCCCACCGGGGCCGTGGCCAGCACCCGGTCCCGCGCGCCGACCTCCAGGAGCTCGGCCAGCGCGGCCAGCAGGTTCACCACCGCGCGGTGCGCCACCACCACGCCCTTGGGGCGGCCGGTGGAGCCGGAGGTGTAGAGGACGTAAGCGGTACCGGTCGCGATCGGTGCGGGTGATCGGCCGGGGCGGGTGAAGCTCAGCTCGCCGCGCGCGTCGGTGCCGACGACGAGCGCCGGCCGGGCGTCGTCCAGCACGGCGCCGGTGCGCGCCGCGGGCCAGTCCGGTTCGCAGGGCAGGCAGGCGGCGCCGGTGCGCAGCACCGCCAGCATCGTGGCGAGCAGGTCGGGTGTGCGGGGCAGGGCCAAGGCCACCAGCGCTCCCGGGCCGATGCCGTGCTCGGTGAGCTGCGCGGCGATCTCCCGCACCCGCTGGTCGAGTTCCCGGAACGTCAGCGCTCCTTGGTCGTGCAGCACCGCCTCGGCGTGCGGGGTTCGGGCGACCTGCGCGGCGAACAGCTCGTGCAACGGGGTCGGCGGGGCCTGGCGGGCGGTGTCGTTGCAGCCGTGGACCAGCCAGTGCTGCTCCTGCTCGGAGACCACCGGCAGCTCGGCGACCGGTGTGCCGGGCGCGTCGGCCGCGGCGCGCAGCAGGAGCTCGAAGCGGCTGATCAGCTTCCGCGCGGTGTCCGGGGCGAACAGTTCGGTGTCGTACTCCAGCACCCCGGTGATGCCCTCGGGCATCCCGGTCAGGGTGTGGTTCTGGCGCAGGCTCAGCAGCAGGTCCATCCGGGAGGACTCGCCGTGCAGCGCCACCTGCTCGGTGCTGATGCCGGGCAGGTCGAACTCCTGCGGCGGGGTGTCCTGAAAGGCCAGCATCACCTGGAACAGCGGGTGGTGGCCCAGCGAGCGGGCCGGGTTGAGCACCTCCACCAGCCGCTCGATGGGCACCTCCTGGTGGTCGAAGGCGTCGAGGTCGGCCGCCCGGACCCGCCGCAGCAGTTCGCTGAAGCTGGGCCGCCCGGACAGGTCGGTACGCAGCACGACGGTGTTGACGTAGCAGCCCACCGCGTCGTGCAGCGCGGCGTCGTTGCGCCCGGCCACCGGGGTGCCGATCGGGATGTCCGCCCCGGCGCCGAGCCTGCACAGCAGGGCGGCGAACGCGGCGTGCAGCACCATGAACGGGCTGACGTCGTGGTCCTGGGCCAGCCGCAGCACCGCCGCGTGCAGCTTCTCATCCAGGGCGACCTCGATCGTCTCGCCGCGGTGCGCCGAGACCGGCGGGCGGGGGTGGTCGGTGGGCAGCGGGAGCAGTTCGGGGGCACCTGCGAGCACTTTCGTCCAGTGCCGCAGCTGCGGCTCGGCGTCGATCGCCTGCTGCCAGGCGGTGAAGTCGGCGTACTGCACCGGGCTGGTGGGCCACTGCGGGCTTCGACCGGTGGACCTGGCCCGGTAGGCGGTGGACAGGTCGCGGGCCAGCGGGGCCAGCGACCAGCCGTCCACCGCGATGTGGTGCAGCAGCACCAGCAGCACGTGCCGGTCGGGACCGTACTCGTAGAGGGTGGCGCGGATCGGCAACTCGGCGGCGAGGTCGAAGCGGTGCGCGGAGTCCGCCGCCAGCCGCGCCGCTAGATCAGCCTCGGCGACCTGGATGTGCTCGAACCGCAGCTGCTCGGGGCTGCGCACCTGCTGCCACGGTCCGTCGTCGGATTCGGCGACCACCGTGCGCAGGCTCTCGTGCCTGGCCACGACGTCGCCCAGCGCCGCGCGCAGCGCGGTGGCCGACAGCGGCCCGTCCAGGCGCACCGCGAAGCGCATGTTGTAGGTGGTCGCGAACTCGTCGAAGCCGCTGATGAACCACAGCCGCCGCTGCGCGGGTGAGAGGGGTACGCGCTGCGGTCGCCGGTCCGGGCGCAGCGAGGGCCGGTCGCGGGTGCGGGCGCGGGCGACGTGGCCGGCGAGTTCGGCCACGGTCGGCGCGTCGAACAGGGTGCGGATGTCGAGTTCCACGCCGAGCCCGGAGCGCACCCGGTTGATCAGCCGGGTGGCCAGCAGCGAATGCCCGCCGCTGTCGAAGAAGCTCTCCTGCACCCCGATCTCCGGGATGCCCAGCGTCGCGGCGAACGCCTCGCATAGGAACCGCTCCAGCGCCCCGCCGGGTGCCCGGCCCGCGGCGCGCCCGCTCCCGGGCTCCGGCAACACGGCGCGGTCCAGCTTCCCGTTGGCGGTCAGCGGGATCTCGGCGACGGCCACGACGAATGCGGGAACCATGTGCGCGGGCAGCAGCGTCGCGGCGTGCTCCCGCAACCGAGCGGGATCGACCTCGGTGGTGGGCACGACGTAGGCGACCAGCCGGCCGCCGCCGGTGTCATCGTGCTGGGCGAGCACCACCGCGCGGGCCACCGACGGGTGCAGTTCGAGGACGTGCTCCACCTCGGCGGGTTCGATGCGGAAACCGCGCACCTTCACCTGCAGGTCGACGCGCCCCAGGTACTCCAGGGACCCGTCCGGCAGCGCCCGCGCCAGGTCGCCGGAGCGGTACAACCGCGCACCGGCGGGCCCGAACGGGTCGGCGACGAACCGGGCGGCGGTCAGCCCCGCCCGCCCCAGGTATCCGCGCGCCACCCCGGGCCCGCCCAGGTAGATCTCCCCTGGACATCCCGGCGGCACCGGGCGCAGCGCGTGGTCGAGCAGGTGCAGCCGCAGGTCCGCCAGCGCCGTCCCGATCACGCTGCGCGTCTCGGCCGGGTCGGACAGCAGCGCCCAGGTGGCGTGCACCGTGGTCTCGGTGATGCCGTACATGTTGACCAGCCGCGGCCGCTGCCGGCCGTGCCAGCCGCGCAGCCGGGCCGGGTCCAGCGCTTCCCCGGCGAAGACCACGTGGCGCAGCGCGGGCAGTCCGCCACCGGGTTCTTCCTGCGCGAGCTGGTAGAACGCCGAGGGGGTCTGGGACAACGCCGTGACCCCTTCGGCGGCCAGCAGCGCCCGCAGCGCCCGGGGCGCGCGGGTGACCTCGCCCGGCACCACCACCAGCCGCCCGCCCCGGCCCAGCGCGCTCCACAGCTCCCACACCGACACGTCGAACGCGCAGGAGTGGAACAGCGCGTGCACGTCATCGGGCCCAAACCCGAAGAGGTCGTCGGTGACCTCCAGCAGCCGCAGCACGTTGCGGTGTGAGACCACCACGCCCTTGGGTTCACCGGTCGAACCGGATGTGTAGATCACGTAGGCCGCGTGGTCCGGGTGGATTGGCACCCGCGGGGCCTCGGCCCCGGCGGCGGCCAGCTCGGCTCTGGTTCGGGGATCGTCGAGCAGCAGCGCGCCGGGCTGCGCCGGCAGCACCGGCCTCAGCGCGCGCACCGAGACGATCACCACCGGCTCGGCGTCGGCGGTGGTGCGCCGGATCCGCTCCAACGGGTGTTCCGGGTCCAGCGGCAGGTACCCCGCCCCGGATTTCAGCGCCGCCAGCAACGCCACCACGAGCTCCGGCGAACGCGGCAACGCCAGCGCCACCAGCCGTTCCGGCCCGGCGCCGCGCGCGATCAGCAGCCGCGCCAGCCGGTTCGCCCGTTCGTCGAGCTCGCCGTAGGTGAGCCGTTCCGCCCCGAACGAGACCGCGACGGCCTCGGGGTGCGCTGCGGCGTGCGCCTCGAACAGCTCCGGCAGCGCGGCGTGCTGCGGTCCGGGCGGCGAGATCGCTGCGGTGTCGAGGTCTTCGCCGGGCAGCAGCAGCCCGATCTCGCCGAGGCGGGAGTGGGGTGTCGCGCCGATCCGGGCCAGCACCGCGGCCAGCCGCCGCAGCAGCAGCCGCGCCGCGGCCTCGTCGAGCACGTCGAGGCGGTGGTCGAGCCGGAACCCGAGCTGATCATCGGGCACCGCGATCAGCGACAGCGGGTAGTGCGTGCCGTCGAGCACTTCGACGCCGGTGACCCGCAGCCCCGGCACGGGGTGGGCGCCGGAGTCATCCAACGGGTAGTTCTCGAAGACCACCGCAGTGTCGAACAGCTCCCCGTGCCCGGCGATGGCCTGCAGCCGCGTCAGGTCCGCATGCTGGTGCTCGAGCACCGCGAGCTGCTGGTCCCGCAGTGCCGCCAGCGCCTCGGCCACGGTGCGCCGCGGATCGAGCCGCACCCGCACCGGAACGGTGTTGATCAGCAGCCCGACGACCTCCTCCACCCCCGGCAGCTCCGGCGGGCGGCCGGAGACCGTGGCGCCGAAGACCACGTCATCGCGACCGGTCAGCGCGCCCAGCAGCATCGCCCACGCCAGCTGCACCACGGTGCTCACCGTCAAACCCAGCCGCTGCGCGGTGCGCCGCACCGCGGCGGTGTTGGCCGCGTCGAGCCGGTCGAACACCCGGCCGCGGTCCTCGGCACCGCGGCCCGCCGCCGGGGCCACCAGCGTCGGACCGTCCACATCGGACAAGATCGTGCGCCAGACCTCCTCGTGCGCGGCGCCGTCTCGCTCCCGCGTCCAGTCCAGGAACCGCCGGTAGTCGGCGGGTGCGGGCAGCGCCGCGTCGGCGTAGAGCGCGAACAGGTCGTTGATCAGGATCGGCGTGGACCACCCGTCGATCACGATGTGGTGGGTGCTGAGCACCAGCACGTGCCGGTCCGCGCCCGCGCCCAGCAGCGCCGCCCGCCACACCGGGGCCTCGGCCAGGTCGAAGCGCCGCGCCCGGTCGGTATCGAGGAACCGCGAGACCGCCCGCGCCGAGGCGTCCTCCCGCCGCGTCCACTCAACGTTGAAACTCGCCGGCCAGACCTGCACCGGCACTCCTTCAGCGTCGTGGCGGAACGCCGCCGACAGCTGCGGGTGCCTGCGCAGCAACGCGTGCACCGCCTCGCGCAGCCGGTGCTCGTCGAGCTCCCCGGTGAGCTCGAAGACGAACCGCACCAGGTAGGGATCGGCGGCCTGCGCGTCGTACATCGAGTGGAAGAGCAGCCCCTGCGCCAGCGGCGGCAGCGGCAGCACCGTGTCCGCCCGCTGCCCGGCACCCTCCCGCGCGTGCTCGGCCATCGCGCCGAGCACCGCGAACCAGCGCTCGCCCAGGACCGCGGCCTCGCGCTCGCCGAACAGCTGCCCGTCCCAGGACCAGTTCGCGGTCAGCCGCGGCCCGCCGGGCTCGTCGGTGACCGCGCAATCCAGCTCGACCAGGTGCACCATCCGCATGTCCTGCGGCATCGACGAGCCGAGCACCGGCGCCCACGGGCGCGGGCACCAGTCCGCGTCGCTGCCCGCGTCGAACCTGCCGAGGTAGTTGAACCCGAAGCGCGGCCGCGGCCCGCCCGCAAGGACCGGGCCGCTCTGCGGGTTCAGGTAGCGCAGCAGGCCGTAGCCGAAACCGTTGCGCGGCACCGCACCCAGCGCGGCCCGCACGTTCTCGACCACCTCGCCGAGCAGGCGGCGGTCCTGCTGAACCTGCGACCAGGCCGCCCCCGGTTGCAGCTGCACCGGGAACTGCGTGGTGAACCAACCGACGGTGCGCGAGAGGTCAAGCCCGCCGAACTCCTCGCGCCCGTGCCGCTCCACGTCCACCAGCACCGCGGGCCCGTCAGCCACCGCGAGAGCGAAGGCGCTCAGCAGCAGCGTTTCGGCGGAGCAGCCGAAAACGGCCGTTGCCTGCTCCAGCACACCGGCGGTGATCTCTTCGGGCAGCTGCAACGACAGGTGACCGCGGTCGGACTCCGCGCCCGGCTGCGCCGACGGCCCGCTGACCTCGGCGACCTGGCGCCACCGCGGGAACTCCGCCTGCGTTCCCGGTTCCCGCGCGTGCTCGGGCAGCGCCCGCGCCCACTGCGCGAACGAGGTCCCCGCGGCCTCCGCTCGCGGGGACCTCCCACCGAGCACGGCCTGCCCCGCCTCGCGCAGGTCGTCGAGCAGGATCCGCCACGACACCCCGTCCACGGCCAAGTGGTGCACCGCGAGCACGAGCGTGCCCGGCTCGCCACCGGCATCGAGCCACACCGCGCTCACCGCCGGGCCGGTCTCTACGTCCAGCCGCGCCTGCGCGCGCCGCGCCCACTGCCCCGCCAGCTCCCGCCTGTGCTGCTCGGCGAGCTCGCGCACGTCCACCCGCGCGAAGTCGAACCCGGCCTGCGCCGCGACCCGCAGGTTCCACAGCCCACCGGTGGCCGTGAGCTTCAACCGCAGCGCGTCGTGCCGCCGCACCAGCGACGAGAGCACCGACCGCAGCCCCTGCTCCCCCAGCTCGGCGGGCACCCGCAGCGTCACGCACTGGGCGAACCCGCCCAGCGCACCGCCGCGTTCCCGCAGCCAGTGCATGATCGGCGTCAACGGCAGCGGACCGGCCGCAGCACCCGGCCCCGGCAGCGCCGGGGCGGCCGCACCCACCCGCTCGGCCAGCGCGGCCACGGTCGGGTGGCGGAACACGTCGGAGGTGCCGAGTTCGAGGCCACCGCGCCGGGCCCGGCTGGCGAGCTGGATCGCCTTGATGCTGTCACCGCCCAGGGCGAAGAAGTCCCGGTCCGGCGGCACCTCGGCCAAGCCGAGCACCTCGCGGAACAACCCGGCCAGCAGCTCCTCGGCCGCCGACGCCGGGACCGGTGATTCGGTGGGCGTTTCCTGTGGCGGGGAGTCTTCGGCCGGATCGGGCAACGCGGCGCGGTCCAGCTTCCCGTTGCGGTTCAACGGCAACTCCGGCACCACCACGAATTGCGAGGGCACCATGAACGGTGGCAGCAGCGCGGCCACGTGCTCCAGCAACGCGGCCGGATCCGCCTGCTCGGCCACGACGTAGGACACCAGCCGCCGCCCGGTCTCCCCCTCGCGCAGCACCGTCGCCACCTGCCGCACGCCCGCGGCCCGCCCCAGCGCGGCGTCGACCTCACCCGTCTCGATGCGGTGACCGCGCAACTTGACCTGGCCGTCGCCGCGGCCGGCGAAGTGCAGCGTGCCGTCCGGGTTCCACCGCGCCAGATCACCAGTGCGGTACATCCGCTCGCCCGGCGCCCCGAACGGGCAGGCCACGAACCGCTGCGCCGTCGCCGCCGGATCGGCCAGGTAACCGCGAGCCAGGCCGAACCCGGCCAGATAGAGCTCCCCGACCGCGCCCAGCGGCACCGGCCGCAGCGCGGCGTCGAGCAGGTGCACCCGCTTGCCGTCGATCGGCGCGCCGATGGGCACCGCGGTGGCGTCCTCGGAGTCGACGACGTGGCGGGTGGCGAACACGGTCGTCTCGGTCGGGCCGTAGCCGTTGACCACCACGAGCTCCGGAGCGACCGCCCGGACCCGGCGCACCGCCGCCGCCGGGACCACGTCGCCGCCCGTCCAGACCTGCCGGACACCGCGCAGCCACCCCGGGGCCTCCTGGCTGACCGCGTCGAACAACCCCGCCGTCAACCACAGCCCGGTCACCCCGCATCCGGCGACCACCTCACCCAGCACTTGCAGATCCGCTTCGCCCGGCGGGGCGAGCACGACCTCACCACCGGTCAGCAGCGGGACCCACAGCTCCAAGGTCAACGCGTCGAAGGCGTGCGGGGAGTGCAGCAGCACCCGCTCGGCAGCGCCCTCGGCCCACCACCGGTCCTCGGTCAAGCGCACCACGTTCTCGTGCGTGATCGCGACGCCTTTAGGCGTGCCGGTGGAACCCGAGGTGAACATGACGCAGGCCAACCGGCCCGGCGTGATCACCGCGGCGGTCACCGGGGCCGTGCCGCCGCCCGCTGCCACGCCCAGGACGGTCCCGGTGCCGCGAAACCAGCGGGTGAACTCGTCCTGCGCGGTGGCCTCATCGGTGATCAGCAGCGCGAGATCCGCCCCGTCCGCGATGGAGCGCAACCGGTGCGCCCCGTCGGCCCGGTGCAGCGGCACGTATGCCGCCCCGGCCCGCACCACCGCCAGCACCGCCACCACCAGGCCCACCGAGCGCTCGACGAGCAGCCCGACCGGAGACTCCGCACCTGCCCCGGCCGCCACGAGCCGCGCGGCCAGCGCATCGGCGCGGGCGTCGAGCTCGCGGTAGGTCAGCCGCTCACCGGTGGCGGGCGAGCGCACCGCGAACGCCTCAGGCACAGCGGCGACCCGCTCGGCGAACCGCGACACCAGGTCTTGCGCGGGAGCGGAGCCCGCCGCCCCGGTGCCCGCGGACCGCACCCGGGCCAGTTCGGCGGGGGTGGTGGTCTCGAGGCGTGCGATCCGGGTGCCCGGCTCGGCCCGCACCAACTGCTCCAGCAGGTGCAGGAACCGGTCACGGGCGGCCGCGAGCACTTCGCGGTCGTGGTTGGCCGGGTTCGCGTCGAAGTCGAAGCGCAGCCGCCCATCACCTCGGTCGTAGGCGACCACGGAGAAGTCCTCCGACGGCGGCGCCGCCACGTTGTGCACGGTCGCGGTGCCATCGCCGAAGCTCAGCCCGTAGGCGAACTTCTGGACGTTGACCACCGGCCCGAAGAACCTACGGCCGTCCTCGGGATACCCGGCCTCCCGGCTCAGCCGCTCTCCTCGGTACCGCTGGTGGGCCTGCACCGACCGCACCCGGTCGCAGACCTGCCCGAGTAGTTCGGCGACCGTATCCGCCGGGTCCAGGCGCAACCGCAGCGGCAACACGTTCGCCGACATCGACGGCACGGTCCAGCTGAACCCGCTGAACCGTCCCGGCACCGGCAGGCTCAGCACCACCTCCCGGCTGCCCGACATCGCCTGGGTGTGCAGGGCGGTCGCCGCGATCACAAGCCGCGACCAGCGCCTGCCGAACCGGTCGGCCGCCGCGCGCAGCTCGGCGAACTCCGCCTCGCCGAACGTGGTGGTCAGCCGCAGCGAACTCGCCGCGGCAGCGGCGGGCCGGGCGGCCATGCTCAGGAAACCGGGACCATCGGCGAGGTCCTCGTGCCACCACCGCCGGTCGGCGTCGAACTCGGCCGAATTCCGATAGCCGTCCTCTTCGGCCAGCAACCCCGCCAGGCCGCCCCACTGACCGGCCGGGACGGGAAGCCCGCGGTACAGGTGGTCGTAGATCTCGGCGATCCGCGTGGTCAGCATCGTCATACCGACACCGTCGAGGGCGATGTGGTGCGCCCATTGGAAAAGCAGGTGGCGCTCCGCGGCCAGGCGCAGCACCACCGCGCCGTGGACCGGCCCGTCCCGCAGCTCCAGCGGCCGGTCCAGCTCGGCGCGCATCCAGCTCAGCGCCGCGCCGTGCGGATCGTCCGCACCGCTGAGGTCGTGCACCGCCACCGCGGGCTCGAGCTGACGCAGGTGCTGGCGCGGGCGACCGTCGGGCCCTTCGGTGAAGGTGGTGTTCACCGCCTCGGCCTCCCGCGCGGCCAGCCGCACCGCCGTGGACAGGAGACCGACCTCCAGCGGCCCGGTGATCTCGGCGTACTCGCCCCACAGGTACGGCGAGGAGCTCGCGAAACCGGCCTGCTCGGCCAGCCAGATCCCGAGCTGGGCTTCGGAGACGGGGAGTTCGGTGGCCTGGTCGTGCGAGGTCATCGGCAGTCCTCACCGGCAAGGGGGTGACCCGCGCCTGACAGCGTCGATCGGCACCGGTCGCCTCGCGGCGCGACCGGGCACGGTGGATTTCGTCGGATCACGGGCAGAGTTCGCGATGGCGCGCTGCGCCCGGGCCTGGTGTCACTTCACCGGCATCAGCGGATCTTCGGCGGGAACGCGCCGCGGCCGACGGATACCCCGCCAGCCAGGCCACGAGCTCAGGTCCTGCGCAAGATGTGTTCTCACCCGCCGCACCTACCGCCTCGCGGGCGGTGATCTCCCTCAAGCACGTCCCGACTCTAGACACACGCCCACACGCAAGTCGACCCAAAACACTCAATTAGCGCAATTTGGACTTCGCGGTTGAGTTCCCGGTCACACGCCTGAGGGCGGGCACCATCCAGCCACCCTCGGCCGGCCACATGCACCGTTGAGCTACCGGCTTCGACCCGGCGCGCACCACCAAACAGAGCAGTTCGTCGGGCGCGGGCTGACCAAGTACGGGCTGTTCAGCCGCGACGAAGCAGGTGGCGTATCCGTTGCACAGCTGCCCGGTGGTCGGCGGTATCACGTTGGAGTCATGTGCCCGGTCCTCACCGGCCAGCGGGAGTGTGAACCGCAGCTCGGTAGCCGGCGGCTGGCTTGGCACCTTGCTGGTGTTCGCGGTACACACGTCGAACTGCACGGTGTACTTCGCACCCGGCGTGAGCTCGTAGGCCGCGCCGACACCACCAAAGTAGTACTCGCCGGCGGCATCGGTCTTGGTCGTGGCGACCTGCTTACCGCTGGCGTCCAACAGGTTGATCGTCGCACCCGGCAGCGGCACCTGCCCGGGGTCCTGGATTCCGTTGTGGTCGCCGTCAAACCACACCACGTTGCCGATCTGGATCGGCGCATTCGCCGCCGTATAGGCGATATCGCCGAGCCCACCGGCCTTACCGAACCCATTCTGGTTCGAAGCGACGAACTCGTACCCGTTGGCGGCCGGGTTGTTACCTGGCCCCTTACCGGTCTCGATGTTGCAGTAACCGGTCCCGTCAGTGCTGTAGTTGCCGGCCGGGTCCATCTCCGTGCTGATGACCCATTGCTGCTGCGGAATGTAGGCAACCGACCCTTGTGCGGCTTCCTGGTGCGCCCCCCGGGGTCTGGCTCGGGGCCCCCTTGACCGGAACGTAGTCGCCCGGGAAGTATTCGACGACGCCGCTGTTCTGGCTGCCGCCGGTGGCGTCGTTCGCGTGTTGGGGCAGTTTCCGGTGCCTTCCCACGAGTATCCACCGGCGGGATTGGCACAGGCCTGTTGATGTGTGTCCATTCAGGGCTGGACAGGACGCTGGGCGGTTTGATCTTTGTGGTCAGGCTGTGACCGGTGGCATCCAGGGGTTGCCGGTGAGGGCGGCATGGATTGCGTCGATGGCGCGTCGCCCATGATTGGTGGCGCTGGTCAGGTAGGAACGGACTCGGCAGAACCGGGCCAGGGTGGCCAGGGTGTGCCAGTAGCCGGAGACTTTCTAGTGCAATTTCGGGCTTTTCAGCGCTTGCTCGGAGGCGTTGTTGGTCCAAGGCACCGCGAACACCCTGGTGAACAGCCAGACTTGGTTGGCTTTGCCGGCCAGTCGGGTGGCGAGGTTGTAGCCAGGGTGGTTGCCTTTGTCCCAGTCGCGGTGGCGGTTGGTGGCGATTCCCCAAGCGACGGCCTTGTCGTAGCGGGCACGCAGATCGGCCAGCAGGTCGGGGTCGAGGCGATCGGCCCCGGCCGCGTGGGCGTCGGCGACGGCGGTGTGCGCTTCGCGCAGCACCTTGCGGACGGTGGCGGCCCATCCTTGCTGGGTGGGGTGCAGGTCGAGAACGCCTTGCAGGTGGCGGAACAGGTGCGCCACACACTGCTGGACCCCGGCCAGCCGGGCGTCGAACTGATGCCAGGCGGTGTAATCATCGCGCACGAGATACCCGGTGTAACCGTTGAAAAGCCCGAGGGTGCGCAGCGCTTTTTTGGTGCGTGCCAGCAGTTCCCGGTACCACACCAGCCGTTCATCCGGGGTGCGCACACAGACCACGTGCGGGGCGCCGGGGACCGGTTGGCCGTCCTCGCCAGTGTCGGGGTACGCGATGTTGACCGGTGTTTCGTCCGCGCACAGCACCGGTTCGGCGGCCAGCACGGCGCGCATCGCGTCATCGAAGCCTGCCTGATCCAACGCGTCAGCGACACGTTCGTGCGCGCGGGCGACGAACCCGGTCGACACTGCAGCGCCCAGCAACGCTTCCATCAGACTCGCGGTGCGCTCCACCGGCACATTCCCGGTCGAGGACAGCAGGACCGCCGCGGCGTTAACGTTCGGCCCGTAGCACACCGCCCCGGCCTGCCCGAAAGGCACCGCCGCGGTCGTGGTCTTCCCGCAACCGCCACACTGCCGCTTCGGCAGCCGGTACTGCACCCGCCGCAGCCGGATCGGCGGGGTATCCCAGACCTGCGTCCAAGACATCCCCGCATCCCGCGCCTCTGCCAGATCCGTGCCACAGCCCGAACACTACGCAGGCTCGGGCGCGGTCTCACTGCGATCCGGCCTCACCGCAGGCTGCAAACCCGAGCCCGGATGCCCGGGTTGGCCGCCCGGCTTACGGTCCTTCGATCGCACCCGCTGTGAGCGCTGCGCGCGGCGTTTCCCCTTCGCCGCAAGCGAATCCTGCGACGGCGGGGTCGAGGAATTCGTCGAATCCATCCCCAACCTGCGCTTCAGCTCCGCGTTCTCCGCCCGCAGTGCCGCCACCTCGGCCGACAGCGCCGTCACCAATTCCGCAAGCTGCTCATACGACGGCGCAGGCTGCTCGGGCGGTACGGACACGGCCACAATGATCGACGATCAAGCCAACAAGATCAAGCCAGACACACCCCACCAGCTCAACCCAAGCCATGAATGGACACGTTGATGTCACCACCGGACATGCCGTTTTCCGGGTTGTTGCCCGGCCGCAGGGTCGATCCCACCCGAACTGATCACGCCCATGAACCGGTCGCGGAAACCTAGATGATTGAGTGCGTCACGAACGCGGAGAGGAGCTCGATCACACCTCGTTCACCTTCCTGGGGTTCACATTCCGGCCACGCGGAGCGCGGCGTAAGGACGGCAGGCAGTATCTGCGGTTCCTGCCCGCGATCAGTAAGGATGCCCTGAAGAAGATCAGCGGTGAAGTCCGCTCCTGGCGCGCATCAACGCCTACTTGGTGCGCTGGATCCGCAAGAAATACAAACGGCTCCAGGGAGTCCGCAACGCCCACCGCAAACTGCTGGAGATCACCGGAAGGTATCCCCGCATGTACGCGCACTGGCGATGGGTTCCCTGGGCTGCCAGGTGATCAAGACGACAAGAGCCCCCACGCGCCGCCGCGGCGAAGGCCGCCACCTGGCCGTGAGTGATTTTGGGCGCCATAGCACCGAAAAACACTCACGGACCCTGGTCCTGCACCACGCACACCCAACCATCCGACGTGGTCCGGCATCGCCGCCCGGGCCGGGTTGGTTCAGCCGTCCGCTGCATACGACCGGCAGTGCGCTGGATGCCTCGTTTACGGCGCCACCTGGAAGGGACAGGACCAGTGGGACGGGCACCAGGTGGACGTCATGACCGGGCCGGATGCCGGTGCCAAGCCCGGTACGGGGGGCACCGTACGCTACTGGATCGGCTCGGACGGCACGATGTACCGGGTTCAGGTCGAGGTGGCTTCCCAACCGCGGCCAGTGGTCATCGATTTCGGCACCGGGGAATATGTTCCGGTTCAGCCGGTACCCGGAGTCGGCCCGAGACCGTAGCCGTTCAGGATGTCCGTACCAGCGCATTGCCGGCGAGCAGTGACGCTGAGGGCAGCGGGATGCTTGCGGTGTCCGGTAGTACCGGAACGGCCGGAACAACCGTAGCGCCGGTGGTGGCATCCGGGAACTGTGGCTGTGCGCCAGGCACAGCCACCTCGGTGAACGGGATACCGCCGGGTGCCGTCGGCATCGCCCACGTGTCCGACTGTGTGGGCGACTGGGCGGGAACCGGGCAGGACGCGGTCGTCACGAGCTGAGCGGGCACCGTCGTGCGCAGATCATTGTCGTGCAGGCAGTTACCGCGTCCCTGGGTGGCGGTGGGAAACGTCCAGCCGACATCAATACCGTTGGCGGCGAAAGTGTTGTCCACGATCTGGTTTCCCTCCGGTGGTAGGTCGGCGGTTGCGGTGATCACCATCCCAGCGTTGATATTGCCGGTAATGCGGTTGCGGATGAACTGGTTGTCGCTGCCGCCATCGATGCCGATGCCGATGCCCCACCCGCCGTCGGCCTGCTCGGGGGTCGGTGTCTGCTGGTTGCCCGCGACCAGGTTGCCGGCGACGACGGAACCCCGCTGCGGGAGCAGCTTCTCCTGATGGTCGGAGTTGATGGTGAGTCCGACCCGGTTACCGACAAAACGGTTACCAACCACGTACAGGTCGCCACTGGCGTTGGTGCCTTCGTAACCGACCGCGTTGAGTTCGGCAATGTTGTCCCGCACCACGATATTGCACGGCTTACACTGCCCGACATAGATCCCCGAGTCAGCCGAACCTGACGTGTACGAGTGCTCGATGACACCGTCCTGCGCGGAGAACGCGTAGATGCCGTACAGCCCGTTGCGGGTCGCGGTCACATGGGAAACCAAGAACGATTTCAGGAAAGTGACGGGCTCGTCGCCGGTGTCGTAGCCGCCGCTTGTCCCCGGCAATCCGGCGACCGCTTTCGCCGAACCGGTGACCAGTACCCCGTTTTGCGTGTTGTTCTCCACGGTCAGGTTCTCCACGGCCACCCCGGGCGCGGCGACGACGATGCCGTTGGGCTGCTGCAACCGCCCGTCGATAACGACCTTGTCCCGGGACTCGCCCCGAAGGGTAATCCGCGCCGTGGCGATCTTCACCGACTCCGGATATACGCCCGGCGCGACTAACACGAGATCACCGGGCTGAGCGAGCGACACCGCGGCCGAGATCGTCGGGGCGTCAGCCGGTACTCGGATCGTCACTTGCGCACCGGCCGGTCGCCGGCCCTGGCCCGATCCGTCATCGCCGGCACCGCAGCCGGCCAAGACGAGTATCAGCGTGCCCAGCACCGCGACTGTCACGCGAAGACCGAAACGAGACATGATCGCAGTGTGGCATGGACGCCGGATTCGCCTGTGGGAGGGCGGATATGGCACTCTCCCTACCGTGAACCGAGCCGATCATCGCCCGTCACGCCGCGCGTTCCTCGGTGTCACCGGTACCGTAATGGCCACCGGCCTCACCGCCGGGTGCGAATCGGGCCCCCCTCAGCCGGGCCAACGTGATGCCCCCGCATCCACCACGCCGGTGTCACCGACGGGCCGGCATCAGGCGGGCATCACGCTCCCGCAGCCAGCCCAGCCCAATCTGCTGGCCTTGGTGGCCGACCTCGGCGACGCCGTGGCACCCGGCCCATTACTGGCCGACCTCGGCCAGGCGATCCTCACGCTCACCGCGGGGACCGACGCACGACTGCTGGGCCTACCGCCGGGCGATCTCACCGTGACGATCGGAGTGGGGCCCCGACTGGTGCGCATGGTCGATCCTTCCCTGCCCGGCGCCGTGGATCTCCCACAGTTCTCCCGGGAACGGATCGCCCCGCAAGCACGCGGCGGTGACCTGCTGATACAGATCTGCGCCAGCGACGCCTTGGTAGTACCGGTCGCCGCTGCCGCGCTTGTCGACCAGGCCGGTGACCGGATACACGAACGCTGGCGGCAGTCCGGGCGCCGCGGTTTGAACATTCCCGTAGCTCAGGGCATTACCGCCCCACGAAACCTCTTCGGTTTCATCGACGGCATCGTGGGCCCGCACACCACCGTCCAAGAACAACGAGACCTGTGGCTGCCCGGGCCGGCTCCGGTCGCCGACGGCACCATTACCGTACTGCGACGCATGGAACTCGATCTGCCGCGGTTCGCCACACTGTCCGTTGCCGACCAGGAGGCAGTCTTCGGTCGATACCGAGCCACCGGCGTGCCTCTCTCCGGTGGCACCATCACCTCGGACCCGGCCCTCGGCGCCAAAACCCCGGACGGACGCTACCTCATCCCGGCAGACGCCCACGTCCGCAGAGCACACTCCAACGTCGTTGGCGTCGGCCTCATGCTCCGTCGCTCCTACAGCATCGACGAACCCGCCCCCGGCCTGCTTTTCATCAGCTTCCAGAACGACATACGAACATTCACCAACACCCTGACCCGGATGGATCATTCCGACGCACTGCTGGAATTCACCACCACCACCGCCAGCGCGACCTTCCTGACACTCTCCGGATTCGACCAACAACACCCACTTGGCGCCACCCTGTTCCACTGAACATATCAACCACAGTGGACAGTTGTGAATCAGGATCCATAGTGGACGTCAGAACACGCCAAGCTCGTAAGCCCGCATCGTCGAAGGTCGAGACCTCGGCGGACAAACCACACCCGGAGTGCTTCTTCTATGCGCTCACCGGGGAGCTCCAACTCACGGTTCGGGTGTATTCCAGCGACCCGACACGTGCGCCGGCAGCGAAGAGCAGCCGGGAGAGCAACAAGAAGGTGTACGAGAAGATGAGCCCGAACGGGAAAAGAACGTCTCGGATGCGACGGCCAGGCAGCGGGCACCTTCGCCGGCGACTCCGCTTACACCCACCCGCACCTGACACGTTAACGTAAGCGAGTTCCAGAAAGGAGCACGCGTGGCAATTCTGGAAGCACCGAAGTCATCGGGGGGACTCGGCGCGAAGATCGTGCGAACCTTCGGCGAGCTGCTGATCACCGCTGGTCTGGTCGTCCTGCTGTTCGTCGTCTACGAGCTGTACGTGACCGACCTCTTCTCGGCGGAGAAACAGGCCAGCGCGACGACGACGCTCAACGGGGACTGGGCACAGGACCGGCAGCCGCATCCCGAACTGATCGACGGCAAAGCGTTCGCCAAGCTGTACATCCCGGGCTTCGGCGCCGACTACCACTTCACCATCCAGGAAGGCACCGAAGCGGCGGCACTGGAGGTCGGGCCGGGACACTACAAGGGCACCGCGCTGCCCGGCGAACCAGGCAACTTCGCGGTCGCCGGGCACCGGGTCGGCAAGGGTGCGCCCTTCAACGACCTGGACCTGCTGAGCTCCTGCGACGCGATCGTAGTGGAGACGCAGACCGACTTCTTCGTCTACCGCGTACTGCCGCACTCCGACGAGTTCGCGAACTGGTCGACCGGGAAGGGCGCACAACCGCAGTGCTCGCATGTGGGCACGCTGCGGACGAACGCGGCCGACGGCGGCCCATACGTCGAGACCTATGGCCGCGAGATCGTCAGCCCGAACGAGGGCGATGTCGTGGCGCCGGTGCCACACAAACCGCCCGGCATCCTGCCGCCCCCACAGCAGGTCGCACTGCTCACGCTGACCACGTGCCACCCGCAGTTCTCCGACCGGCAACGGCTGATCGTGCACGCGGTGCTGACCAACCAGTTCCCGAAGACGGCCGACGCCACGTATGCCCAGTTGTTGCAGGCGATCGGGGAGGCATAAATGTACGGCTGGATCTGGCGTCACCTCCCCGGGCCGCTGGGCACGAAGCTGGTGCTCGCGCTACTACTGGCCCTGGGAGTGATCGCGCTGCTGCTGTTCGTGGTCTTCCCCTGGCTGGAACCGATGCTCCCGTTCAACCAGGTCTCAGTCCCGAACTAGGCCGGGTAGCGGGGAGGATCTGCCCCTCCCCGCCCCACAGATCCGGACGTGAACCTCTCGGTTCATCCGGCTCGTACCGTCGGGGTTGTTAGGTAGTCAACCAGCACGCCTGGGCGTCTACCGAGCCGCTCCTGGCACCGGCAGCGGTGAGCTCACTTTCCAGCCGGTGCGGGCGCTCGGTGCAGGCGGCGTGCCGTCCTACCGTGTCAGCGGGGCCCGCAACGCGGATGGCGGCGAGTACGGTGTTGATCGCTTCGAGGTCGACGGCGGTGGCGGCGAACGATTCGCCCAGCCAGTCCAGGTAGTGTCATGCTCGGGGTTCCCCGAAGTCGGCGAAGCCCGGAAGAGATGGCTTTCGTCCTCGCCTTAGCAGTCAACGAGAATCGTTTCGAGTGCGCGGGCAAGAGCACCAGACGCGGTCATGCTCGCCTCTCCGAAAGATCGCCGATGTCACTGCATACCTGCGTCTTGCCTGCCAGCGGCTACCCTATCGCGAGCGTTGCCGCATCTTTCCCGACGGCCCTTCCGCCGCATCGGTTACGATAGCTCAATGGCTGCGGAGACCGATGTGCTGGTTGATAGTGACACCGTCGCGGGATGGCTCACCAGTGATGAGCCGTTGGCTGAGGATCAGACCAATTTCCTCGTCGACATTCTCGCCACCGCGCCCGACGAAGCGCTGGATTTCCTTTCCGGCCAGGTCGAATGCCACACCGCGCGCGGCGGTGACGTCGGTGCGCTGCTGCGAGTAATTCAATCCAAGGCCCGCGGCAAATACGCCAAGGCCGCGGTCGCGCTGCTTTCGGCACGCGCCGCCGAGGGCGCCGGAGACTCCACCTCCGCCCGCGAGCACATCAATGACGCCCTGGCGCACCGCCCCGACTTGGAACCGGCCCTGCACGACGCCACGCAATACGCCGCCGCCCGCGGCGACTACACCGCCGCCGATCGCTACCTACGCCGCGCCCAGATGCCCAGCCCGCTGCAACGGGGACTGAACGCGGCCCTCGCAGCCTCCGCGGTGGATGACGTGCCGCGCAACAGCCCCTGCCGGTGCGGATCGGGACGGAAGTACAAGGCATGTTGCCGACGTGGCGCCGTACCCGGGCTGGCCGCGCGGGCCCAACTCCTGTACGCACTGCTGGGTAGCTACGCCGAACGCTCCCCCGGCGTCGAGGCCATCAGCGCACTGACCGAACGCACCGCGGAACCCCAGCGGTACGCGATGTTCTGCCTCGACGTTGCGCTCTTCCAGGGCGGCCTGGTGGAAAAGTTCCTCGCCGCCCGAGGTCACTGGCTGCGCCCCGAGGAACGCGACCTCATCGAAGACTGGCGGCGGGTCCCGTTCACTCTTTATGAAGCCGTCGACGTCAAGCGCGGCCACGGAGTCACGCTGCGGGCCCATCCCAACGGAGAGCCGATCCACCTCTCGGACAAACTGTTCTCCACCTCCGCCCGACGGCTTGGCCTGTTCTGCGGCCGATTGCTGCACGACACCACCGGACCCCGGCTACTGGCGATTCCCGTCCCGGTCCCCCGCCACCGGCGCCACGCCATACAGGAGCTGCTCGCATCAGGGCCGTCGCCGGAACAGATCGCAGACTTCTTCGCCCCGGAACCGCCGGCCCAGGTGCGCAACTCGGACGGCGACGCTGTTCACGACTGCCGGGTCACCTACACCGCGAACCAAGCGGAACAGACCTTCGACCGCCTTAGGGAACAGCTCGTGCAGACCGGCGATGACCTGCTGGCCTCTCACCGCCAACTGCCCGACGGGCGGACACTCAGCATCGGAGAGATCCACCGCAACCGCGACGAATTCACCATCACCGCGAACTCCCCAACCCGACTCGCAGAACTCGAAAATCTCCTACGCGACGTTGCCCCCGACGCCACCGAGCAAAACCGGCACACGAGACGCCTCGGCCCCGACCCGGAACCCGGCGGCCGCGAAGGCCGAACCATCATCCTGGAGACCTACTTCCTCGACTGCCACGAGGAGGACCAGGCCAACGAACGCATCAGCCTCGACGCCGAAGCCGCCTGGCTCGACAACCCTGGCGTCATCGGCAATCTGACCCCGCGCCAGGCAGCCGCTTCCACCGACCCCGCAATCCTCAGCGAACTCCACGCCACCCTCGACGACGTGGAAGCCGTTCTCCTGGATGCGAAACGCGAAGGGCGACCCACCGCCGGGCTCATGAAACCCGACCGACTCCGCCGAACCCTCGCGCTCAATGGATCGCGAGCATTCGCCGATTGAGGCTCAGCACGGAGTCAGGCGCTGGATAAATCACGAAGATCCCGCCGCGCAGCCCCAACTGCAACCCGCACGCGGAACGATTTATACGCTCCGTTCGCAAGGAGTGCACCAACCGAGTGCTGATCTTCGACAGAGGTCACGGGAGAAGATCCTCCAGCTTTATTGATCCGGGCGGCAAATGTGTGATGTCAGGCGGCGTAGCGAACTTCGGGTTTGCCGAAGTAGGAGCGAACTCGGCCAGGCGACTTTTTGGAGCCGGTGGAGGAAGGAGCGGACCGCTTGTTTTAACTCGTCGCGGGTTTTCGGGGCTGTGCTGGTGGACATGGTGCGCCGTCAGAGGTCGGCACTCCGGATCTCGTCGGGGTTGAGTTCGGGACTGTATCCCGGCAGGAAGTGCATCTCGATCGCCTCAGCGTGCTTGGTGATCCATTGCTGGATGGTCTTGCGGCGGTGGACGGGGTGTCCGTCGACGATCAGGTGGACCTTGCGGTCCAGATGGCGGGTCAGCCGGTCCAGGAACCGCAGGAACACCTTGCCGTTGAACGAGCCGGTGTAGACGGTGAAGTACAGCTCGCCTTTGTTCCCGATCGCGCACATCGCGTTCACGCTGAATCGTTTGCCCGTTTTGCCCACCACCGGTGTCTGGCCCGCCGGTGCCCAGGTGCGGGCTACGGTGGCGTCGGAGCGGATCCCGGTCTGGTCCAGCCACAGGATCAGTGCGCCCTCGCGGCGGGCGCGGGCGGCGATGGCCGGGTAGTCCTCCTCCAGCCATCGGCGCACCGACTCGGGGTCCTGTTCGTAGGCCTTGCGGATCGGTTTCTGCGGCGACAATCCCCAGGAACGCAGGTAGTTGCCGACGGTGCGCAGGTTCAACACGATGCCGTGGCGCACCCGGATCAGCTCGGCCACTGTCTTGCGGGTCCACACCAGGCCGGTCAGCCCGAACGTGGCCGGGGTGTGCTCGGCCACCGCATACCGCAGCTTGCGCTGCCGGCGGGCACTCAACGCTTTCTGCTCGCCGGGCTTGCGACCCCGGCGACGCCCGGTGAGACCCTTCGAGCCACGTTTCCGCCACGCCTGCACCCATCTGGACACCGACTGCGGGGCCACCGCGAACACCCGGGCCGCCTCGACCTGCGTCATCCCACCATGAACAGCAGCGACCACCCTGCGCCGCAGATCCTCCTGCGCCTCAGGCGACAACCTCCGCGTGTCCCGCACACCAGCGATCATGCCAGAACAACGAAGATCACACCTATAAGTTCCCGATCAATATCTTCTGCAGGGTCGCGATGCTGCCCGAATGTACGCCCCGTTCCAGCTGGGACACAAAGCCCTCGGACAGGCCAGCCCTGTCGGCCACCTGCCGCAGGGTCAGGCGGAGCGCAAGCCTGCGCTCCCGCAACCGCGCCCCGACGCTTTCGGTGTCCTGCGCCCTGGCGGTCGCTCCCAACGCCGATTTGACCATGCCCCCCGTTCATTTGCGGTGACAGTACACAGCACTGAGTCTTGTTATAAGACCCCTGTGGCTTCTCCTCAGATTTCTGAGGTATAGGCACAGCAGTGACGAAACCTCCCTGGAAACAACTTCCCGGCCATGGTGCCGATGTGGTTCTTCCCGGTGACGATCGCGGCCGACAACACCGGTAGTGCTCAAGCCGAGCGAGAAGGACCCGTCGGCGTCACAGTGGCTGGCGCAGCTGTGTGCCGAGGCCAGGCTGCCCGCCGGGGTGTTCAACGTGCTGCAAGACGATGAGTCCACGGTTGACGAGCTGCTCGAGAACGCCGACGTGAAGCCCGTCAGCTTCGTCGGATCGACCCCGATCGCGCGCTACGTCTACGGCACCGCGACGGCCAACGGCAAGCGGGTGCAGGCGCTCGGCGGCGCGAAGAACCACGCCGTCGTACTGCCCGACTCCGACCTCGACCTCGCCGCCGGTGATGGCACCCGCGGCACCGACATGGGGCCCTGGTGACCAAGGCGCACCGCGACAAGGTGAAGGCCAACGTTGGAGAGACCGTGAGTGGTTTTGGGCGCTATAGCGCCGAAAAGCGCTCACGGGCCTGTTCGGCACTGGGGGTGACCCACACGGCAGCAGGCCACCCCAGCGATTTCCGATTGAAGCGGCTCCTCGCTAGGTGCAGACGTAGGCCTCGCCCACGAATGGTGTGCTGTTCGAACTGCTGCCACCAGGGCGGATAGACCAAGCGATATCCCAGTTGACACGCCGCATATACACGGTCACGGGCAGGTTGTTGACGTAAGAGTTGACGTGCTCATCGAGCCCAAAAGCGTTGAGACCCCAACAACCGGCTCCGGTCCTCTCGGTCACGAAGTGCATGTCGGTGAATCCGGTGTTGTAGTACAGACACAGACCGTTGGCTCTGCAGGCCTCAACGGCAGAGGCCTGCGGTGCGGCCACGGCACCGGTGGTCGCCAGTGCCACCGCGGCAGCGACGGCGACCCCGTTTCGCGCTGCCCGTCGGGTGAATCTCATTGGCATTTCCCTTTCGTCCGATTGGTGCCCGGGCCGTTCCGGTCCCCGCACACACTGCCCGGATCGGAGACGTCGTTGTCTCAGAGCGAGCACATTCACCCGGATAGAGGCATGCGCGTCGCCCGCACCGGCACTTGCCTTGTCCCAATTCGGAAAACGATCGTCTCGTGAACGCCTGCCACCGTCGTGTCGCGAGTCCGCGCGGCTGTGGTGGACCCCGGCCGCACGCTCACCCTGATGGTCTGCGGTCCCAGCATGGCCGGATGGGGCTACATCGACCCGGCCGGCGGGTCGTTCACGGCCGCCACCCCCGGCACGGTTCCTCGAACACCAGCGCGCGCTGAACCCGCACCGCCAGTGAACCCGGCCCGCTCGGACGTGGACGTCAGCGGACCGGGCGCAGTCCGGTCCGCTCGACGAAGACCGGAACCCGGGCATGCCGGTCTTGAGGATCGGGAGAATTGCGCAAGGTTGGAATATCTGCCCTTCCCCAGTTCGGGACGGTGGCGTGGTGCCCGAGCCTGAGGTCCCAGCCATGGGTCACTGCGAAGTACTACGTCGAGCCGAGATAGCCGTTGAGCCATGCCTCGATGTCTTCCAGCGCTGCCCGCGCCATCGGAGTCGGGTGGGCCGTGAATCCGTGAGGGGAGTCAGGATAGAGGCGGAGATCGACGTGGACACCAGCTGCTGCCAGCCGCGCGGCCATGGCCAGGTTGTCCTGAAGCAAAATGTCTGCATCGCCGATAACCATCAGGACCGGAGGCAGGCCAGCGAGGTCGGCGTAGATCGGGGAGAGGTCCGGATGCGTGCGGTCGCATGCGGCCCCCGTATAAGCCTTGAGGAAGTATTCATCGGAGATCAGGCGTCCGGCGGGCGTTTGTGCGCTGAGGTCGTAGGTTCCGAACTGCAGCACGGCGGTATCGACTGCGGAAATCCCCCGGTCCCGCAAGCGGAGAAGCGTGGTGATTGCCAGCGTTGCACCGGCCGAGAAGCCGCTGATGGCGAGCTTGGTTGTGCCAAAGCGGCCCTCTGCGTGCTCCGCGATCCAGAGCGCTGCGGTTTCGCAGTCGTCGGGTGCGGCCGGCCACGGGTGTTCAGGAGCCAGTCGGTAATCCACGCTCGCGACCGCTACGCCGAGTGCGTCAGCGAGCTGGCGGTTGCGGATGTCGCTGCCAGCGGCCGACCCCATGTAGAAGCCGCCGCCGTGGATTTCTAGGAGGACGCCCTTCGCTGGCGTGTCCACAGGAGTGTGAATCCGCAGTGGAACGCTACGGCCACCGGCGTCGACGACCTCCTCAACAGCCGGTGGTTGCGACGGGGCGGGCGCGCCGAGATCGGCTCGGACCGCGCGAAGCTCCTCCCAGGTGCGTGGGCCCCGACCAGCCACGCGATTCGCGTAGAAGGCGCGAGACGCTTCAACGAGAGGCAGCAGGTGCGGATTGATCAGATTAGTGATTCCGAGTTTCATCGAGCTTCATAGTACGAATAGGGGCCCACCGTCCAGCTCCTGCCGCGCCCTGACGTCAACAAAGCGGCCAACGCAATGACATACGGCCCGATCCGCACCGGAGAACCCTGACGTAACACCAGCGCCACACCCGGATCGGCGCCCTCACCCGACCCACCGGCAACGGCGGATTGCGTGCCCTCACCCGGTTTACAAGCCACACCGGGCTCGCCTCGACACTCGCCGTCCGTGCCGTCCGTGCCGTCCGTGCCGTCCGTGGTGGTCTCGGGTGTGATCTCGCGGGGCACATCGGTGGCGGTCGGTTTGCTGACATGCCCGCAGCCACCGCAGCGACGCGACACCACCTGGTACTCCGTCACCGTCGGTGGCGGAGGCGGTGACACATCCACCACCTGACGCCGCACCCGTGAAGTCTCTTCCGCGCCATGCAACGACTTCTCACACTTCACGCATCGCTTCGGAGCAACCTCGAACACCGCATCCAGATCATCGGACAAGCCCCGCGACACCGACGACGAACCCGGCTGCTTCCCGGGCTTACGCCCCGACCCCGACCTCGACCGCGACGACCGCTTCTTCGCGGCCTTCTTCTCCCACGGCGGATCCGATGACGGTGGACGAGACGAGTTCGACGAATCCGCCCTCGCCTGGCGCTCCAGTTCCGCGATCCGCTCATCCCGTAGAACCAGCGCGGCCTCCAACTCAGCCACACGCTGATCCCGTTGCGCCACCGCCGCTTCAAGCTCAGCCACGCGCGCGAGCAACTGCTCGACCAACGCTTCAAGCGACCCCGGACCCGGCACCCAAAGATCATCCCAGACCCCAGACCACACCTCGCATCCAGGATGCCAACCACAAGATCAACTAGACACCTGAATAGCTACGGAGAAAGGTGTTCAAGATCAATGTGTGAATAAAGAACTAAACACCCGCCTGACTGCACTCTACGTGCTCGTCGACGACCACGTTGTTCCCGCCCGCACAGGGACTCGGACGCTGGCGACGACCTCTGGCCGTGGTTCGTGCGTCATGCTTCCCAGCAGATCCGGCAGGGTGCTCTCCGCGAGCCGACCGCCGGAGCCCTCGCGTTCCGCTCGATCCGCGACCGTGAGGCGGTGGGCACGCTGCTCGTCGTTATCGGCGACAGCCCTGGCGTCGACGAGAAGCAGACCCGCGACCCGTTGCGGCGCCGCCGCGGCGAAGGTCGCCACCTGGCCGTGAGCGTTTTTGGGTGCCATAGCACCGAAAACCGCTCACGGCCTTTCCTGCACCAGCGCACACCCAACCATCCGATGCGGACACCGCAAGACCGGCTGCCCCAGACGTCGCGACCGCGATATCACGATGAGCGTCGCTGGATTCGGCATATCCACAGTGATCAGCAATGGCGTGCCCTGTTCCCCGTATCCGCGACAGCAGTCCGGATACAACAAGCGTTTGAGGAACGCGGAACCATTGCTATGCAAAGCGATTATCACACTGGCCGCGTGCTGTCCATCCTGGTTCGACGACCTGTGATCACAGACGCCACGCCTGTTCCGTGCGGCGTGTCCCGCGAGACCGTCAAGCGTTCCGATCTCGCGGGGCACGCCGTTTACGGCTACTGTGCGACACATTCCCGCTGGTACTGGGGCCTGAAGCTCTCTCTGGTGTGCACCGGGGACGGGATGCCGGTCATGTGGTGCCTGGCCAACCCCAAGATCGGCGAACGTGAGGTGCTGGCGGCCTTGCTCGACCACAACCACCCCCTGATCCGTGACCGCCAAGTCCTGCTGGCCGACAAGGGCATCTCCGGCAAGGACTTCAAGAAACCCACTGAGGCGCTGGCTCTGCGTCTGCTGCGCCCGGACCGCAAGGACAAGACCTACCGCAACGGCAACCTTGGCGGAATACGCCAGTGGATCGAGTCGGTCAACCAGACACTCAAGGGACAACTCGGTCTCGAGCAGCACGGCGGACGCACCCCGGCCGGCGTGTTCACCCGCGTCACCCAGCGTTTTCGGTGATCTTCTTAGCGAGGTCAATGAAGGTGGGGATCTGGCAGCGCCGGGCCCAGGAGGTCCAGCGGTCCAGGGCATGTTTGCCTTGCTCGCCTTTGACGGTGAAGACGTACCGTAGTCCTTCCTTGAGCAGGTAGGCCCGGTACAGGCGGCGGTCCGCCATCCCCCGGGCTCCCGGAAACAGCCCCAGCAGCAGCGGTTGCGTCCACCTTCCGCCGCTTGCCCCCCGCGAACTCTCGCCAGCCTCCCCCGGCGTCCTCCCCGGCACTCGCCGGCGTTCCCCGTCACCGGCCCGGACACACCACCCCGACGTTTCCGGCCCGTCACCTCGGCGGGCAGCCCGAACCCCCCGTCCTGGCGCCGCAGCACGGAACCGCCGGGCGTCAACACCACCTCCCCATCCGCTTCCACCCCCGACACCGCAATCACCCATATGACCGGCACGCCGCCGTCGCCGGTGGCCGCCAGCCCGGCCTGGATCTGTTTCAGGTCGGGGCGGCGGTCTTTGGGATGCCCGAACTTTCGGTGCCGGGTGGTCGGCGTCAATCTGCTCGTAGGCCCGTACAGCGAGATCGACGTCATGTCCCAATGCAGCCGGGAAGTATCCAAGCCGAACACGGAGATCGCTTGAGCGCCAACGGATCCCACGATCCGGTCGAGCTCGGGAGCGATCGCGTCCAGCGCGCGGCCGATCCGGTCGTCGTTGAGCAGTTCGGGGTCGGCGCCGAAGACTTCTTCCACTGCGTATTCGCGTGCCCACTCGGTCACCCGGACCAGCGGTGCCGGTGAGGTCAACCGGTTGGAGACCAGTGCTTCGATCGCCTGCCCGTGGGTCAGATGGGCAAGATCCCGTACCGGGCAGGCCCGGTCGATAATGTCGGCCAGGTCCAGACGGCGACAGTAATCAGCGATCACGGGCAACGCCCAACTGCTTCTCGATGCTCGCACCGAAGTACCGGGCCCGTCGCCGTTCACGTTGATCCACGACCGAACACCCTGTCAGAGCCCCTGATCGGGAAGACACAGGCCCGGCCGATCAACTCACCTATGCCCATGTGCGGAGGACGGGGCTAGCGCAGCGCGACGAACGCCTGCGCAGCAACGACTTCTTCGACATGGCCAGCTTCCCCGAACTGTCGTTTCGTAGCATCACCGTCGAACGCGTTGACGAAACGATCTTCAAGGTGACCGGACACCTCACGGTCAAGGGGGTCACCAGGCCGATCATTCTCGACGTCGAATAGCCCAGTCATAGCAGTCGTGCGCCACATCGAGCTTCTCCAACTTCGTTTGCATCGTCGCCGACTGTGCGCCTCACCAGGGCACATGCCCGGCGTCGTCGAACATGCCTCCGGTCGGGCCGTCGTCTGGCAGCGTGGCGAGCCGAATGGCGATCCTGGCGCCGTCTGCTGGGGTGCTGGTTCCGTGGAAACCGTTAAGGTCGGTCGCGACGTAGCCGGGGCAGGCGTTGTTGATTTTGATGTTGGTATCGCTGAGTTCCTTGGCGTACTGGATGGTGATCGCGTTGAGGAACGTCTTCGACGGTGAGTAGGCTCCGCTGATCCCGCCGAGGTCGACGCCCGGCGTGGTTTGCAAGGTCAGGGAAGCGACGTGGCTGGACTGGTTGACGATCCGCGGGCGCTCGGAGCGGCGTAGCAACGGCAGCATCGCGTTGGTGACCCGAACGACGCCGATCACGTTGGTCTCAACCACCGCCCGGATGCTCGCCGGCGTGACGGTCGAGGGCTCCTCCGGCCATGCCCCGGCGATGCCGGCGTTGTTAACCAGCACATCGAGCCGGCCAGCGCGCTCCTCGAGCAGAGCGGCAGCAGCCGCGACGCTCGCGTCGTCGGTCACGTCCAGGGATACCGCGAACGCATCGACGTCGTCCGCACGCAATTTCGCCACGGCATCCTCCCGGCGCTGGTGGTCCCGTGCCCCGATTCCGACGCTCCACCCCAGCGCGCCCAGCCCGGCCGCGATCTCGTATCCGATTCCCTTGTTTGCGCCGGTGACCAGCGCAATCGTCTGTTCGCTCATGCTTTCCAGCGTGGCCGGAAACCGGCGGAGAACCAACACCATCTAGGTCGCACACCGATACCCAGCTGATATGAATCAGCGGTAGGCTCAACGGGTGGAGAAGCGGGAGTTGCGATACTTCGTTGCGGTCGCCGAGGAGTTGCACTTCGGCCGGGCCGCCGAGCGCCTGGGCATCGCCCAGCCGCCGCTGTCGCGGACGATTGCCCAGCTCGAGCAGCGGCTCGGAGTCGTGTTGCTGAAACGCACCAGCCGCAAAGTCTCGCTCACTGACGCCGGGTCGGTGCTGCTGGCCGAAGGCCGGGCGATCCTCGGCGCGCTGGCAGCAGCCGAGCGACGCACCCAGCGTGCCGCGACGAGCCAGCCCTCGCTCGTCCTGGCTGCCAAGGCCGGTGCCTCAGGTGAACTGCTGGCAAAGTTGCTCGACGCGTACGCCGCCGAGCCCGGAGCCGTCGCCGTCGACCTGCTGCTCTGCGAATCCCAGCCCCAGCAAACGCTGCATGACGGCCGGGCCGACGTGGCGCTGTTGCATCAACCCTTCGACCCGACGGCCGAACTCGACATCGAAATTCTGAACACCGAGCAACAAGTCGCCATTCTTCCAACCTCGCATCCGCTCGCCAGCGAGCCGCATTTACGGATGGCAGATGTCAGCTCACTGTCGGACCTCCCGCTTGCCCGCTGGCCCGGCCCCGACGGCGTCTATCCAGATGGCCCCGGCGTGGAAGTACGCAACCAGACGCAACTCTTCCAACTGATCGCACTGGGCCGCACCACCGTGGTCATGCCCGAATCCAGTCGCGCCAACCTGCTCGAAGGGCTCGCCGCCGTGCCGGTTCTAGACGCGCCGGACGTGACGACAGTCATTGCCTGGCCGCCCCACAGCCGCTCCCTAGCACTCGCCGATCTAGTCCGCGTGGCCACACTCCTCTAAGTCTTCGTTCCCTCGACTGCCCGCAGCCAAGACGAATGCCCTGCAACTGCCGGACATGAACGCCACCACGTGTGACTCAGCGGGGAAAGGTGTCGTTGGAGGACTGGCCCATGTTCACATCGTCATTGGGGTGGACCGGGTCCTTGCTGCCCAGGGGTTGACGACCCTCGACGCAGCACACATACTGATTTCCTCGAACAAACAAGTTGTTCACTAGAGGGTTGCTGAGCCTCCTTGTTACTTCCCGGCGCTCCGATCCTCATTGCAGCCACAGGAGGACACCATGGCGCAGGTGCAGCGCCCGCTGGCCGATCGACACCGGCAGCCCAAACGGGTCGTCATTTCAAGTCTGATCGGCACCACGATCGAGTGGTACGAGTTCTTCATCTACGGGATCGCCGCGGCGCTGATCTTCGATAAATTGTTCTTCCCCAACCACGACCCCGTGGTCGGGACCGTGCTGTCACTGTCTACTTTCTCCATCGCGTTTGTGGCCCGGCCGGTCGGGGCGGCAGTGTTCGGTCACTTCGGCGACCGCATCGGCCGCAAGACGCTCCTCGTGGTGACGCTGACGTTGATGGGTGGTGCCACGTTCTTGATCGGTCTGCTGCCCACCTACGAAAAGGTAGGCACGCTCGCGCCCATCCTGCTTGTGATCCTCCGCTTCGTCCAGGGCTTCTCACTCGGCGGGGAGTACAGCGGTGCCGTCCTGATGAGCGTCGAGCACGCGCCCACCACGCGCCGCGGGTTCATCAGCTCCATCGTCAACACCGGGTCTGCCTGGGGCCTGATGCTCGCCAACCTCGTGTTCCTGGGACTCGCCAACATGTCTGAGCAGGATTTCGAGTCGTACGGGTGGCGCATCCCATTCCTCATCAGCGGCGTACTTGTGGTGTTCGGCCTCATCATCCGGATCAGTCTCGACGAGAGCCCAGAGTTCACGCAGGTCAAGAACGGCGGCCAGGTTGCAAGGTTGCCGATCGCCGCGGTCCTGACTACTCATGCGCGCCTTGTGGTGCTCATGGCGCTGTCCTACTTATCGATCGGCACGGTCTTCTACGTGGTTACGATCTTCTCGATCTCCTACAGCACCGAGGAGCTCCACCTCGACAAGAGCCTCGTTCTCCGTGCCATCCTGGTGGCGACGATCACCGCGACCGTCGGGATTCCTTTCTTCGGCTGGCTTTCCGACAAGGTTGGGCGAAAGCCGCTGTTCCTGGCAGGCGTTGTGGGCATGGGCGCGCTTCCTTGGCTGTGGTTCCCTATGATCGGGTCCGGAAGCACCGCGCTCTTGTTCGCCAGCTTCATCATTCTGTTCATCCCCTATTGCGCCAACTACGGCGCCATGCCCGCCTTCTACTCGCTGATCTTTCCGACCAGGGTTCGCTACACGGGTCTGGCCGTCGGATACACGCTCGGCACCCTGGCGACGTCACAGGCGCCCCTGCTCGCTGTCTACCTGCACGGGCGGAGCGGGAGCTGGGTCTCCATCGCGCTCCTCATGACCGGAGCCAGTGTGGTTTCGTTCCTCGCCGCCGCGTTCATGTCTGAGTGGAAGGCCGACTCGGACACCAGCCTGCAGCGTGAGGCGGTGACGAAGTGACGACCGCCAGTGCGATCCGAGGCCAGCCGCCCGCGCCTCTTCCAACGCGTGGAGGACAAGCGTTGACGCGATCGACCTGTACGCTGCAAGCGATCGGTTCGTTCGTCATTGGTCGAGAGGCAACCACACCCATGTCTGCGGTCTCGGAAGAGGGCCTGGCTCTCGGCAAGCGACTTCGGGAGTTTCGCCGACTTCGCAAAGTGACCGTTCGGCAGCTCGGTGCGCATGCCGGAGTTAGCCCGGCCTTCATCAGCCAGATCGAGAACGGCCGGGCCAACGCCAGTATTGAGATCCTCCGGAAGCTCTCGGGTGCGCTAGGTGTCTCCTTCGGGGACCTGTTCACCACGACGACGACCACAGGCCTGGTTCTCCGTCGTGCGGACCGTCCGACGCTCTGGACCGAGCAGGGCGTCCGGAACTACCAGATCACCCGACCTCCACTCGCCGAGGTGGAAGTAACCGTCACCGAGTACGAGCCGGGCGCCGGCAGCGGCGGCGACGACTACACACACGGGGACTCACACGAAGTCGTGGTCATCCTCCGCGGCCGGTTCGAGTTCCGGCTCGGCGGGCAGGACTTCGTACTCGACGAGGGCGACAGCCTGGAGTACCGAACGTCGACTCCCCACCGAATCACCAACATCGGCGACGTACCCGGCGAGGCGCTCTGGGTGGTCAGCCCGCCCTCGCTCGGCTAGCAGACTCGACCACGCCACAGCCCTACTGGCGGCATGGTCCGTTCAACACACTCACCACTTCACCGCGTTCCTGCGGCGAACCGCAGCTGCCGCATCCCCCTGGTTCGATGACGACCGCTCGCGACTCCACATGGAAGAAAAGACCAACTATGCCTGCGCGCAACGACGCCCTGAAGCTCCGCAACGTCGACTTGTTCGATCCGACGCCTCAGGGGCGAACCGACCTGTACCTCTTCGACGGCAAGATCCTCTCGATCGGTGAGGAGCCGGTCATTCCCGGAGTCGAGTTCCATGAGATCGATGGGACCGGGATGTTCGCCGTGCCCGGCTTCATCGACTCCCATTTGCATTTCACAGGGGCGGGGAGCATCGGCGCTGGCCCGATCTCTCGCGAACCCGACTTCAGCTTCAGCGAAGTGGTCGGGTCCGGCATTACAACGGCCGTCGGCTGCCCTGGTGCCGACTACCTGTCACGGTCGATGACAAACCTCTTCCAAAAGGCGCGCAGCCTGGAGGCGGAAGGGCTGAGCACCTACTTCTGGTCCAGTGGGTACAGCAACCCGTCCATCACTCTCTCCCAGTCGCTCTCCATGGACATGCTTCTCTTTGAGAAGGCGCTTGGTGCCAAGATCGCGATCTCCGACTTCATGGCGCCGCCGTGGACCCCCGACCAGCTCCATCATCTGGTCTGGCAGGTTCTCAGCGGTGCACAGATGGCGGGTAAGCACGGCGTCATCCACGTCCACGCTGGAGTACTGCCCGCGGGCATCAGTGTCGTCCGGGAGGTCGTTGCCAGGTACGAGTTCGGCGATGACGCGCACTGGTCAGCGATGCACGGTGGTGGAGGCTCGGTCGCGTCACACTTCCAGATCACGCATGTCAACTGGACCGATCGACTCCTCGAGGAGGCGACCCAATTCGCCCTGCAGGGGGCCGTGGCCGATGTGACCAGCGGGCTCTCGCCCAAGCATGGATGCGAGGGCTCAGTGCTTCCCTCGGCGGCGATAGTGCAGATGCTCAGGGCCGGAGTATCGCCCGCGCGCATCACGGTGAGCTCCGATTCAGGCGGCAACATCGCCCACCAACACGGCAACAGCGATCTGGATCTCATCCGGCTGCGCCCGCCTATGATCCTGGAGGTCTTCCAGGAGCTGGCTCGACGAGACGACGTGGACATCGAGACGGCTGCACGAGTCACATCGACAAGTGTCGCCGATCTGCACCGCTGGTCCCACAAGGGGCGCCTCACCCCGGGAGCGGATGCCGACGTCCTTCTGTTCTCCGAGATCGACGCGGACCTTGCCCACGTCGTGCTCGCCGGCGAGCACGTGATCGACCATGGCCACTTGCTTCGTCTCGGCGTGATGGAGCGCTGAGCACGTGCCACGCCTGGACCAGGACGCCCACGACGAGGTGTCCATGAACGCAAACGGAACGACTGAGCGAGCCACTCGCACCGAACACGATCTCCTCGGGACCCGCGAGGTGCCCGCCGACGCCTACTGGGGCATCCATACGCTCCGGGCCTTCGAGAACTTCGGAATCTCGGGTCAATCGCTCGCTACGCATCCAGACCTGGTGTCTGCGCTGGCGCTCGTCAAACAGGCCGCTGCGGCCACCAACGGGCAGTTGCGGCTGCTGGAGCGACGTCGGGCGGCTGCCATTACGGGGGCGTGCGAGGAGATTCGATCCGGATCGCTGCACGAAGCGTTCGTGGTCGACGTCATCCAAGGCGGCGCAGGTACGTCCACGAACATGAACGTGAACGAGGTCGTCGCCAACCGCGCGCTCGAAATGCTCGGGCACGCCAAGGGTGAGTACGAGCACGTCCATCCGCTCGAGCACGTCAATCTAGGGCAGAGCACCAACGACGTGTACCCAACCGCGGTGCGGCTCGCCGTGCACGCGGCTACCGAGCGGCTCGTCTGCGCTGTGGATGCCCTGTACAGGGCATTCCAAGCGAAGGCTCAAGAGTTCGTCCACACCGTGAAGATCGGCCGAACCCAACTCCAGGAGGCCGTGCCCATGACGCTGGGCCAGGAGTCCGGGGCCTATGCGGACACCCTAGCCGCGGAGATCGACAGACTCCGGGACGCCCAGAAGCTGCTGCGTCGGATCAACCTCGGCGCCACCGCAATCGGAACCTCGATCAACACCCACCCGCGGTATGTGCAACTCGTGGCCGAGGAGCTGAGCGGTCTGGCCGGCCTTAGCCTCGTGACGGCACCGAACCTGATCGAGGCGACCCAGGACGCCAGCGCCTTTGTGCACCTCTCCGGCGCTCTACGAGGGCTGGCTGTGAAGCTGTCCAAGATCGCAAACGATCTACGGCTCCTATCCTCCGGGCCGGTCTCGGGGTTCGCCGAGCTGCAGCTGCCGGCGGTCCAGGCGGGTTCGAGCATCATGCCCGGGAAGGTGAACCCCGTCATCCCGGAGACGGTCAATCAGGTGGCGTTCGAAACCATCGGCCACGACATCACGGTCACCATGGCTGCCGAGGCAGGTCAACTCCAGCTCAACGCGTTCGAGCCGATCATCGCGCATTGCCTCCTGACCAGCGCCCGCCACCTCACGGCCAGTTGTACAGTCTTCGCGGAGCGATGCGTCTCCGGGATCGCAGCGAACACCGACCAACTCCGGGCCACCGTTCGAGGCTCGATCGGACTCGCCACGGCACTGACTCCGATGATCGGCTACCACGCGGCAAGCCAGGTCGCGAAGCTCGCGCTGGAGACCGGGGTGAGCGTCGCTGACCTCGTGCGGAGCCAAGGACTCATCGACGAGGAGCGGCTCTCCACCCTGCTCACGCCGGAGTCACTGACCGGATCTGTCGAGGGACATTTAGCCTTCCCTCGGCACGTCTCGCAGAAACTAACGCGATGACCCCGTTCACCGGTGGGAGGAAACCCGTAACGTGGCTTGGCCGGGCTGCTGATCACACATTCCGGTTGCACCGAACCCCTGCTCAGAGCCAGTGACGGGTGGGCAACGGCGCTCGCCGGCTACTGCAAGCCGACGATCGGTATCGGGTGGAACCCGGCCGCGGCCCCTTTCTTGCATATTCGGTGACCGCCGCATATCGCACCGGATGCGTATTGGCGACGGTGTGAGACCCGAGGTCGAGTCCCGGCCAGAGAAGCGCGCGTTCACCATCGACGAGTTGCAGGACTTCTCGGACGCGCCGATCGCATACAGTTTTGGCTTACGGCGCAACGAGTCCAGGATGTTCGAGGTCACCGATATCGGCCGAAACCCGCATGGGCCGGAGTTCGGCGACTACGGCTTGATCCATGTCCGGCACGGCAAGGCGAAGGGTTCACCGTCCAAGCGGCGCAGCGTGGCCACTGTGTGGACGTGGACGGCGGAGATCCTGGAGGAGTGAGTCACGAGTTCCGGCCCCAGTTGGCCGTGCCCGGCTCGTCGGCGTTGTGGCCCTCCGAGCGCGGGGAGCGGGTCGGCAGAGGATCAACTCCCGGTTCGCCGCTTACCGCGACGCGCTGGGTCTCCCGGCCTGGATTTCCACGGGCTAAGCCCGGATCCACCGAGTTGGTTTTGGTTTGGTCGTTGATCAAGGTCTGGGGATGTTGATCGATAATGCTGGTGGTGGGTATGCGGGGTCCGCCGGCCTGGTGGTCCGGCTCATCCACTGTGGTCTCCGATCGGCGCCTTGTGGGCGGGTGTGGTCAGTGGCAGGCCCCGGCCGGCGGGGAGTGAGTTGCGGTGAACTCAACGGTAATAGCGCCGGGCTTGGGCTGGCCATCGCGCCACACGACGACGTCCGATTTGTTGCCACAGAGGCAAAGCTAACCACCGCATTCGTCAAGCGCGGCTTGATCGGCGAGCACGGCATCTCCTGGCTCCTGCCGAGGATCGTCGGCCGCGGCCGAGCGCTCGACCTCTTGCTGAGCGCACGTGTCATCACGGGCACCGAAGCTGCGGACTACGGTCTGGCGCAATTTGTCGGACCGCGAGCCGACCTCCTGGAGACCACCATCTCGTACGCGCACGAGATGGCCAGGAACTGCTCGCCGCATGCCATGGCTGCCCTCAAACGCCAGATGATCGAGGACGAGCATCGGACGCCGCTCGATGCGCTCCTCGCAGCCGATCAAGCGACGCGCGAATCGTTCACCTGGTGTCCGTCCGGTCGTGAGTGGTGATGCCGGTTCTTACCGGAGCTGTCACTCACGACGGGGGTCCGTGCGGTCGTGAGTGGTGATGCCGGTTCTTACCGGTGTCATGTCTCGTAGATGTGTCAATCCTCGGACGCCTAACCCACGGAAGAAGAGAAGAGCCAAAAATCAAGACGGCACGCATCGGAGTGATCACTCAAGATCCACACCCAGACACGAAAATGCCCGCTGAACTGCACTAACGTGCCAGCCAGCGGGCTTCCGCCAACGTCGGGCTGACAGGATTTGAACCTGCGAACCCCTTGACCCCCAGAGTAGTCCACAAGAGACATTCACCTGCGAAAACCGAGAAACCGCGCATTTCGAGGGCATCCTGCAGCGTGTTGGCGGCGATGATCCGGCGGCGTAGTAGTGGCAGCCGAACTCGGAACCACCACCGACCCCAAGGCCCTCGTTCCCGGCTTTCCGGACGCAGTCGGCGAAACCGCCGCTGCGATGAAGAGTCCTGGAACAACCTCACGCAGCTGCTCAGTGAAAAGTCGGCGGCCGTTTTCAGCAGTCCTCGGACGCGGGCCCGGCGCACGCCGTGGCGGTGACGCATGAGATGAGCGATTTTGCGTTCGACTTTGGGGCGGGTGGCGCGGTAGTCGGCCCGCCAGGCGGGATCGGTTTGGCGCGCCCGCCCTGCTTGCAGCGCGGCCTCGTGGGCACTGACGGTGATCGTGCGTCCGGTCTTCGCGGTCGTGCACTGCGCGGCCAGCGGGCAGGCGGCGCAGGCGGCGCCGAAGTAGGCCGCTCCGGCGTGACGTTCGCGGGCGCGGATGGGTGCGGTGTGCCTGGCAGGGCAGGTCACGGTCCGCGCATCGAGGTCGATGTCGAAGCGGTCCTTCGGGAAATGACCTTTCACTGCCACCGGCGGCTGCACCTTCAGTCCATTGTGGATATCAGCCTCGTCCAGCCGTTCCAGCAACTCACCCGCACCGTAGGCCGCATCCCCATACACCGCCGCCCGATCTTCATCCTTAGCTTCGGCTTCGGCTTCGGCTTCGGCTTCGGCTTCGGCTTCGGCTTCGGCTTCGGCTTCGGCTTCGGCTTCGGCTTCGGCTTCGGCTTCGGCTTCGGCTTCGGCTTCGGCTTCGGCTTCGGCTTCGGCTTCGGCTTCGGCTTCGGCTTCGGCTTCGGCTTCGGCTTCGGCTTCGGCTTCGGCTTCGGAGGGCAGTATGTCGGCGAGCAGGGGCTCGGCGGCCTCAGCGTCACCGCTGTTTCCGGCCGTGACCTCGGTGGCGGTGATGATCTCGGCATCGGGGTCGATCGCGAGATGCCCTTTGTAGCCGTCAAAACCGCGAGCACTGGTCTTGTGCCCGTGACGGGCCTCGGGGTCCACGGTGGAAATGATCCGGTCCGGAGCGACCTTGCGGGCGATGCGGAACACCCCGTCGCCGTCGTCGGCCAAGTCCTGGCCCAGCACGGTGGCCAGCAGCTGCACGGCCTTGTCCACGCCCTCGCCCAGCTCACGACCATCCCGCCAAAACGATCACCTCAACCGGGCGAGACACACCGATCCTTAGCAACCAAAAACACCAGTCACCTAGCTAGGGCTGGTGCGATCCGGAGTGGCTTGATGGGGCGGGCTGGGCAGGACGTCGTGGGAAACACCCGGCCCAGCCCGTAGCTGGGTCAGGAACGGTCGATAGCGGGGGTGCCGTCGAACGCTCCGGAGTGCCGGCCTACGTTCTCGATCCGGATGGTGGCGGTGGCCTCGTGCGCAGCCAGCCCTTCGAACGCCGAGATCCGCTCGACGGACGGGGCCAGCGCCGCGGTGCCTTCCTTGCCCGCGCGCTGGTAGGTCAGCGGCTTTAGGAACCGCGACACCGACAGCCCGGCGTTGTAGCGCGAGGTCTTGCCGGTCGGCAGTACGTGGTTGGTTCCCGCGATGCCCTTGTCAGAGTAAGCGACGGTGCTCCACCGCCCCAGGAACAGCGACCCGTAGTTGGTGAGGGTCTTGAGGTAGAAGTCGTCGTCTGCGGTCTGGATCTCCAAGTGCTCGGGGCCCCAGACATCGCTGACCGCGGCAGCCTGGGCGGCGTCGCGGGCCACCACAACCGAACCGAAATCGCGCCACGCGGCACCGGCGATCTCCCGTGTCGTAAGGATTTCCAGCTGGCGTTCGATCGCATCGATGACCTGCTGACCGAAAGCTTCAGAGGTTGTCACGAGCGCTGCCGGAGAGTTAGGGCCGTGCTCTGCCTGGCCCAGCAGGTCGGCCGCGATCCACTCGGGGTCGGCAGTCTCGTCAGCGATCGCTGCGACCTCGGACGGCCCGGCAAGCAAGTCGATGCCAACCTGGCCGAAGAGCTGGCGCTTGGCTTCGGTGACGAAGGCGTTGCCCGCTCCGACGAGCATGTCGACCGGCGCGTCATCGAGCAGGCCGAACGCCATCGCACCGAGCGCCTGCACACCACCGATGGTGAACACGCGGTCGGCACCCGAGAGGTAGGCGCCGTAGAGCACCGCTGGGTGAGCGCCGTGCTCACCGGAGGGCGGGGTACAGGCCAGAACCGTGGGCACCCCGGCGGCCTTGGCGACCCCCACGGTCATGAACGCACTAGCCAACAGTGGGAACCGGCCGGCAGGGAGATAAGCGCCGACCCGGCTGACCGGGACGTAGCGCTGACCGCATATGACCGAGTCAGCCAGCTCGATTTCGAAGTCGGTCAGGTGCTCGCGCTGCGCGACGGCGAACCGGTTGGTCCGCTTGTAGCCCAGTTCGAGGGCGGCACGCACGTCTGCGGGCAGGGCGTCGCCCGAGCGGCGCAGTTCGTCGCGGTCGAGCTCCAGCGAGCCGGACCAGCCGTCGAGCTCCTGCGAGTACTGCCGAACAGCGTCGAGGCCACGGTGCTCGATCTCGCGGAGCATCTCGGTGACCCGCTCGATGACCTTGGGGTCGCGCTGGGCTGGCGGGCCGTCCACCGCGGGCTTCTTAAGCCAGGTCAACGGCCCGAGCTGGGTTGCCTCGGAAGGGGTGATCTGCATGGCAGGGAACGGTAAGCACGTCGCAGCCACAGGACTAGAGGGGTAACGCCTGAACCTTCCATAGGATCACCCAATATTTTCTCGTTAGCGCAGGTCAAAGAAATGTCGATCTGAGACACGAAGGGTAAACGGCGCAAAAAAGCCCGTCGGTTCAGCGGTCACGACCTCGGTCGGGCCTCTAGGCCGCGGACCTCGCTGATGGCGTCTTCGGCCAGCCTTGCCAACTTGCGGGTCGCCCGCGACAGAGGACGTCCACGCTTGCGGGCGAAGGCGATCGTGTCGAAGAGCGGCTCGGCGAAGGACGCCGTGTGCAGACCAGGTGGGAAAGCCGGACTGCTGAGCAGGGCGGAACCGACGATGGTGTCTCCGATCCCAGCGGCGACCAGCTTCAGCGCGGCTTCGACGTGCTCAATCTCGATCAGCGGTTCGATCCGCACACCGGCCAGCTGTGCACGATCAGCGAGCTGCCGACGCGTCGGATCCCGCCAACCGAAGTGCGCGTCGTAGAGCACGAGACGACGCTGCGCGAACTCCTCGACCGTGATCGGCTCAGCAACGCGTTCGGGGTCCGAGCTGACGTAGAGCACCTCGTCCTGCATGAGCGGGGTGATGATCAGATCGTCCTCGTCGACCGGCAGCACGACCAGACCCGCCTCGATCTCCCCCGCCGAGATGGCAGCAGCGGTCTCCGCGGAATTCTGCCCGACGAGCCGCACGCGCACCGCCGGATACTTGCGGTGGAAGGTCTGCACGAGGTTGCCCAGCAGGTAGAAGTCGGCGTTGCGCAGCACGCCGAAGGTCGCAGTACCCCCGCCGAGCGATCCCAGTGAGGTGACCGCCCGCGTGCCCTCGTCCGCCGCGGCGATGCTCTCCCGCGCGTAGGGAAGCAGCTCGGCACCGGCCGCGGTCAACGACAAACGCCTGGACCCCCGCACGAACAGCAAGGCATCGAGCTCCTCCTCCAGCCGCCGGATCAGTTCCGACACCGAGGCCTGCGCGATGTCCAGGTGAGCCGCTGCCGCGGTGAACGATCCGAGCCGTTCGGCAGCGACGAAAGCACGCAGCTGATTCAGCGTCATCGTTGCGTGGCACCTCCGCACCAGAAAATCTCGATAACGTTTCGATCGACCCGCCCCACCGCGGCACCCACCGCAGTTCACCAGGCAATCGGCCCATCATCAGGCTCAGCCTATGGCTGATCCAGGATCAGCCGTCTACCCCTATGCCTCAAGACGACCTAGCGTGTCCCACCAACACCGCAACATCGCTGCAACATCGCAGGTCACGGGCCCCACGGTCCGCTGCGGACCCGCTCCCACGGACAGGAACACGTATGGCGGCAACGACACCAGCCAACTCGGCGAAGGCAACCACCGCCGGCGCCATCGGCAACTTCATCGAGTGGTTCGACTACAGCATCTACGGGTTCATGGCGGTCACCATCGCGTCCGCCTTCTTCCCAAGCAACGACCCCACAGCGGCGCTGCTAGCCACGTTCGGAGTCTTCGCGCTTCCAGTGATCACCCGTCCCCTCGGCGGGGTGGTCTTCGCCCGCTTCGGCGACAGGATCGGCCGCAAGCGCACCCTCGCACTGGTACTCGTCCTGATGTCACTGTCCACCGGCGTTATCGGCCTGATCCCCAGCTACGCGACCATCGGAGTCGCCGCACCGATTCTGCTCGTGCTCGCCCGCATCATCCAGGGCTTCTCCGCCGGTGGCGAGTACGCCGGTGGCGCCGCGCTCATCGCCGAAAGCGTGCCCGCCAAGCGGCGCGGCGTGATGGTCAGCCTCATGCCCTCCAGCACCGGGTTCGGGCTGCTGGCGGGATCCATCTTCTCCTTCATCCTCTCTGGGGCGCTGACACCGGACCAGCTGCAGAGCTGGGGATGGCGGGTCGGCTTCCTGATCGCAATCCCGCTGGGCCTGATCGGGCTCTACATCCGGCTGCGACTCGAAGAAACCGCTGCATTCCAGGAAATCGCCGAGTCCGACGAGGTCGCCTCATCCCCGGTCCGCGAGACCGTGCAGACGCAACTGGCCCATGTGCTCAAGGTCGCGGGCATTGCCCTAGGCCAAACCGTCTGCTACTACGTCGTGCTGGTCTACACCCCGACGTTCCTGCGCACCGAGCTCGGCTACAGCACCAGCAGCTCGCTGGTCACCACGTCGCTGGCCATCGCCGTCTACGCTCTGACCATCCCTGTGGCCGGGCACCTCTCCGACCGGATCGGGCGCAAGCCCCTGCTGTTCGTCGGCTCGATCGCCATGCTGCTACTGATCTTCCCGACCTTCCTGCTCATGGACGGTGGAAGCCTCGCACTGATCGGCGTCCTGCAGGTCGCCGCGGGCGGGCTGGCGCTGGGCTGTTACACCGGCCCGCTGGTGTGCACGTGGGTCGAACTGTTCCCGACCCGTGTGCGCTACACCGGAGTCTCACTGGGTTTCAACCTCTCGGTCATCGCCTCGGTCTCTTCCCCGTTCGTGCTCACGTGGCTCATCTCCGCCACGGGCAGCCACCTGATGCCCGCCTGGTACGTCGCGATCGCCGTCGCGGTCTCCCTGCTCACCCTGTTCATGCTCCCCGAAACCGCACCCGCCAAGGGCGGCTACGACCACGTCACCCCCGCAGCCGAGCAGCAGCCGACAGGACCCGGCACTACCGAGGCGTCCGGACCACGACTGGCGAAACCTTGAGCTCGTATAGCGCGGCCGTTCCGGCTTCACACGCCTCCGAGCGTCGATTCGGAGGCTCCGGTGCTCCGCTGTTCTCGACGCCCTCGACAGGAAGGACTCCACGTGACCGCATCCACCGCGAACGGTTCCCGCCCCGGCGGTGACCTCACCCCCGAACTCGTGTCCGGCCAGCCACCCGGCCCGCAGCGCGTCTGGGTCGAGGTCCCTCGCGAGGACGGCTATCCCGCTGCCTGGTGCTACTCCGACAAACGCTCCTACATACCCGGCGAGACAGTCGACCTGTTCCTCTCCGCCACCACTTCGGAACTGGACCTGCGGATCTACCGGGACGGATTCCACGAGACCACGGTGCACCAGAACCAGCTCACCTCGGTCGGCTTCCAACCTGTCCCGGCCAACGCCTACGAGTCCGGCTGCGACTGGACTGTCACCACCTCCTGGACCATTCCTGAAAACCTGCCACCTGGCCCCTACCTGGTCGAGATGCGCGACTCCCGCGCCCCTGAACACGCGCGCCCGCTCGGTCACCACCTCTTCATCGTCCGGAGCCCGACCGCCCGGCCCGAGGCGCTCGCGCAGGTACTCGCCACGTGCACCTGGTCGGCGTACAACGACTGGGGCGGAGCAAGCCACTACTTCGGCGTGCACCCCGACACCGCCCGCGGACGCTCCCCGATCCTGTCCTCCAGGCGCCCCTGGGCACGCGGGCAGGTCTGGCTGCCCGAAGGCGCACCACGCATGGTCAGCGCCAGCAGGCCGAGCCACCCCCGACCGCCCCGCTACGAGTTCGCCGAATGGGCCTACCTCAACGGCTACGCCAAGTACTACGCCGCATCGGGATGGGCGTCGTACGAACGTCACTTCTTCCGCTGGGCAGAGGCCCAGGGCCACGAGGTCGACCTGCTGACCCAAGAGGATCTCCACGCCGATGCCGAGGCCCTTTCGCCGTACCAATGCGCGGTTTTCAGCGGCCATGACGAGTACTGGACAGCCCAGATGCGAGCCCACGTCGACGACTACGTCAAGTCCGGCGGCCACGTGGCTCGGTTCGCCGGTAACTTCATGTGGCAGATCCGGCTCGACCTCGAGCAAGGCACGCAGATCGCTCACAAGTACGACGCCGCTCGCCGCGACCCGGTCGCCGGCACCGAGGCGCAGCACCTGTTGACCGGCGCGTGGGAGGACCCCGCCGTCGGCAACCCTGGTGCCACGACGTTCGGCGTGAACGCACTGCGCGGGATGTACGCAGGTTTCGGTGCCTTCGCCCCGCGCTCCTCACGCGGCTACACCGTCTTCCGCCCCGAACACTGGTCGCTTCAAGGCACTGGACTCGGCTATGCCGACACCCTCGGCGACGAATCCGCCGTGTTCTCCTACGAAGTCGACGGCCTCGACTACGAATTCCGCGACGGACTCCCCTACCCCAGCGGAACCGACGGAGCACCGAACGAACTGCAGATCATCGCCATGAACTGGTCCACCGCAGCCGAAGACGGCCGCGACATCGACCAGAGCTACTTCATGCTCGGCGACGGAGACGCCCGCTATCGCGCCAGCATCGCAGGAGAGGTCTACACCGAGCAGAACCGCCGCCGCTTCGCCCGCGGCGCCGGCATGGTCGTCTCCTTCCCACGCGGCGCAGGCGAAGTGTTCACCGCCGGCACCTGCGAATGGGTCAACGGCCTCCGCCTCCAAGACCCCTATATCACCGCCGTAACGACCAACGTCCTGCAGCATTTTCACGACTGACCGGCGCCACCGTCACTCTTATAATATCTCGCGCTCGCGGCCGACGAAGCTACTCAGCTCCTTCGGAAGGTTGTTCCTCGCGTCACGCAACCGCCCACCTCCTGGTGAAGAGGGCAAGCTGGTACCGTGGGACGTGCGGTTACTCACGGTTACCAGCGTCGTTGCGTCACCAGGCCAGCTGCCAGGGCCGTCGTATTGGAAGAGGACTCGTGGTCCTGGTGCGCACGTGGTGCGGGTTGAGTGCGAGAAGACGAGAAAGTCGTGCGGTTTCAGGGTTTTCTTGCCTGACCGCACAGTGCGTCAACCTCGTCCCGCAGCGGTCCGCTGGGATCCGGGCACCATCGCGTCACCGAAACCACGCCAGGCTCCAACAGTTCCAGGCCGTCGAAGAACCGGTGATCGACCGTCGTTGCCGACGAACCCGATCCTCGCACGACCAAAACCGGTTGTAGCCCTACTTGACCAACTTGTCATCCCAGCCGAGGATTCGCTTGGGAGCAAGCATGGACCGGCGGTCCCCGGATCGACGTGCCCGAACATGGGTGGCCGGGGACGGCAGAACGGGTGCCAGGTCGCGTTTCGAATGCCGCGAGTCCAGGCTGACGGCAAACCTGCCGGTCCGGACGACACGTCGGGACAACGCCAGGGCGCGTGGGCGCTGACGTTCAGCTGAATACCAGCGGTAGCACAATCGCCGCACCGACGAGCGAGATACCGCTGAACAGGTCGGCTCGGATCCGAACAACATTGGCAGCCATACGTCCGAGGCACAATCCAGCCAATGACATGACCGCTGTCACGACACCGAACGTGATCATCGGGATCACGAGAGAAAACCCGACGAACCCCAGGCTGGCGCCGGCGATAAAATTATCGATGCTCAGCGACAGCGGCATGCCGAAGAGCGTCACCCATGGATGATCTACTTCCTCAGGTTCAGGGTTCCGCAATGCTCCGGCCAGAATAAACAGCCCGTATGCCCCCAACGCGATAGGTCCGATGTAATCCGCACCCGAGCCGATCAACGCCCCTGCGTAGTGGCCGATGAATCCTCCTGCCAGGGGAGACAGCGTATCCCATATCCCGAAGATGAGGGCAACCTGCACGGCACGACGCCAGCCGAAGGGAATGGTACCGATGGCGATCGACGAGCGGAAGTTGTCGATGCTGAGACCAAAAGCCAGCGCTAACAGCGGAAGAATTTCAAGAGTCATCTGAAAACACACCTCGAAAAAACCGTTTACCCTACCCGCGAATCTGTCGGGAGAGACGTTGAACAGGAACCATTTCCGGACGGTCTACTGAAACTTCGCTACGCCGCGCACTCGCCACGGCGAGAGCAGACCAGTCGCGCAGTGTGCGATAGCCCTTCGTGGTGATCACTACCCGGTGACCTCGTAGCGCGAACAGGCGGTGCGTTTCGACGTCGATCAAATCCGCAACCCACAGATCACGGAGGGTCTGACGCAGATCATCTGTCATGGGGCGGGTAATATCCATCACCCAGTCATAGCCGAGTGCGGACTGGAGTAGCCCGTTGTGATAGCAGATCTTTCCCTGGTTGACAGCATCCAAGGCCGCGTAGCGGTTGGCTGTGAATGTTGTAGGGTACATTACCGATCACCTGTTCGACAGGTCATTATTTTTGATCTATTCGAATGCCGAGAAAACAGCGGTACCGAGGCGGCATCAACCAGCCCAACCTGAATCTGGGTCCCGCCCAAGCCACCGTCTAGTTGTGACCGCCGGTTTCGATATGCACGAATACATCGTCATCGATCACCTCGACTTTGTACGTGCGCAGCGGCTCCGTTGCGGGCAAGCACAGCGGTTCCCCTGTGCGCACATCGAACCGTGACATGTGGAGCGGACACTCCACCGAAATACCGTCGAAGTGACCTTCACTCAGCACGGCAAACTCATGCGCGCAAACGTCCTCAACGGCATAAACGGTTCCGTTGACGTTGAAAATCGCGATCCGGGGGAGGGTGTCCAGTCGTCGTGCCGTGCCAGGCGGGACCTCACGAAGGCTGCACGCGCGTACTCGATGAGTGGACCGTTCCATCGATGCCACGTCCTTTCCACGGATTCCCGCGTTGCCCTGATCAGAAGCGACGTCACGAATCGTCGACCGGCGGCTGGCCGACGACGGAAAGAGTCACGAACCAGTAGAGCGCGTAGAACGCGACCAGCGCGCAACAGTGCCACCGCTTCAAGCGGCCGGTGGGCAGGAAGTACCAGCGCGAACCCGGCGACCACGATCAGCGCGGCAGCGAAGACCACGATGCAATCGCGACATGTGGATCTCGGTGGGAGCCACGATCTCCGTCAGCGCCAACGCGACTCCGACGATCGAAAGCGTTGCAAGAACAAGCAGTGACGTCACAACAACGCCCACCTCTCAACCGGCACGAACAGTTCGATGTCGGGACGTACCTCGACCGCTTCCGAACCACAGCGCTTGGAGCTCTGAACGATTCGGGTGGCTCTGCCAAATCCTTTTCCGGCAGGTGGCGCAAGGCCCCTGCGCGATCCGCTTGCCGGATCCGGAGCCTTGCGCCGCCGCAGGCGTAGTCCCATTGCAGATATCCGACACCTGCCGCGACTACGAGAAATGGAGCAACACGGTGCTCCGATCCCGACCGTCAGCCCCGGTAGAAGTAACCGGTGGCCTCAGCACACACCTCGATGACCGTGTACTCCGGAGTTTCCCACTTCATACTTTCCTCCTCGCGTTGACAGCGCCCGATGAGCGGGCGACAACCGGACAACGTGACCCGCATAATTTCGAGAGCGAAACCTCGAAATTCAGCGTTCTCAACAGAGCATCTTCGACATATCAGTTTGCTGCAACAGGCATCGAACCAGTGGTCGGGGATCGGTGTCGAACGGCGCTTGTGCGGCCACGAGTGGAACAGCGGATGTCGCTTGTGGACTGCTTGAATGTGAAGGATCGGCGACGCAGTAACGAGGTGCCGTCCCCTGTCGGCGATGCGCGACATAATGGCGCCGAGATCACCTCGGCATGAGTGGGCGCCTATGGCGCACGAACGGCAGCCCGGCCGGAGGCGGGCATTGTTCTGCTGGAGCGGCCATTTCACATGGCATCGCACGATGACATTCACGTCTCGCCCAGCAGGCAGCACATGCACCGCCGCAGATCTCCATCCGGCGTGGGGAGAGACGGGAACGATCGAGGCGCGGATATCCTCAACGGTCAGATTTCACGCGCACTCTCATAGGACGGAATCCGCTGCGGGGCGCGGGTATCAATTCTGGTACGACAACGACCGGGCAACGGGCGTGCGGTGAGTTCGGCTTGCTCGACGGCCCAGTACAGCGCCGCCTTCGCCGACACCGATCCATTTACACCTACGACGATTCTGCGTTCGGTGTCCATGACTGCAACCTCCGCTGGGCCGGACCACCATAGGCCCCTAACCACCCGATCCCTGCATGGCACGGCGCACCTTCGCGTCACCCCTGTGGCGTTCCAATGGCTCAGACTGAAAGAAACCGCGCAGTCATCAGCCGCTCGCGCGTTCCGCTGCCAAGGCCACGGAGCTTCCGGCTTGCCTCGTTCTCTGCGCCGCGTCGCACGCCCGCGCTGCCTGCATCATGGCCAGTTCCGTTCGCTCCTCCCGGAGGACCCTGAGCACGTCTCCGGGGAGCCGTTTGTTCGCCAGCACGTTTTCCGTATCCGCCAGTACGCGTTGCTCGACGTGGGTGAAACGGGGATAAAGCGCACGAGCGAACGCCAGCACGAACTCGGGCTCGGCAGCTCCGGCCATGCTCTCCAACGCACGCAAGTAGCGTTTCGCATACGGAGTGAGCAACTCCTCCTGCCCCGGTTGTCGCAGCCCTGCCATGATGGCTTGCCGTTCCGCGAGCGAGTAATCGTCGGTGAACACCCGGGTCCACGCTTGCTCCTTGGCGGCACGGGTCGGACGCGCGGCCTGCGCCATCAAAGCGTGCCGGCGACCGCTGTCTCCAGCGTCAGCGTCCATCGCGATGTCGAGAAGTCCGTCGATTTCGAAACCGGTCGACGCGAGGCGGAGCAATGCGCGCCAGCGCAGGTCTCGATCCACTGCGAGTCCCGGCCAGGGAGACCGCCCGCACACCATTTCGCTCAGCAGGCCGTGGTCGTTGGCCTGGACGACCCCTACGAGGGTGCGGGCCAGTACCACCTGGCGGTCGCTGCCCTGGGCGGCGCCGGCCAAGTGATCACGCACCCGGCGTGCCAGGGCTTCGAGCATCCGGCTGGTGCTGGATGGATCCCCGTAGACCCGCGTCGCCTGCACAGCTCGCTCCAAGAGCGCTTCCAGGACACCGACATCGCTCTCCACCACTCCATGCGTGAGAGCAGCCGATGCGAAACTCCGAGCGGGCAACCGCGCGTCGAGGACATCGTCCCACAACGCTCCCCAGACGACTGCCCGTGCTCTCTGATCGTCCAGTGCGGACAGACTGCGCAAGGCCGTTTGCCGAGACCGGGGGTCCAGCCTGACTTTGACGTGGCTCACCGCATCGTCGTTGGGCACCAGCAGGTCCGGGCTTCGGCTGCCGAACGCGTCCAGTTCGCCTTCGGAGCTACACGGACTGAGCGGCACGTGCGCCCGTTGCCGCAGCACCAGGCCGGCATCGCAGTCGTCGAACGCGCCGACCCGCAGGTGCAAGTGGCGTGGCCGCACCTCGGGATCGGGAAGCTGCACCACCCAATCGCCCACCGGAAGGCGAGACACCTCGACCGTGTTCACCCCACGGCGCAAAAGCCACTCGTCCACCCAGCGATCCACATCCGCGTCCGACACGCGCCGAAGCGCCGCCACGAAATCATCGAGGCTGGCATTTCCCCACGCGTGCGTCCGCAGGTATGTCCGTACGCCCGAGACGAAGGAGTCCCAGCCCATGCGCACCGCGAGCTCGTGGAGTACGGCCGCCCCTCTCCGGTAGACGATCGGACCGAAGTTCGTCCGCGCGGCATCGGTGTCGGCGGTCTCGACCCGGATCGCGTGGCTGGTCGGCAACTGGTCGGCATGTCGAGCCACCGGCAGGTTGTGGTGCGCGAATGCCGTCCAACCTTCCCCGTACCGCGTCACTACGGGCTGTGCGACGACCGCCATCATCGTCGCGAAGCTCTCGTTCAGCCACAGATCGTCCCACCAGCGCATCGTCACGTAGTCGCCGAACCACATGTGCGCCATCTCGTGCAACAGCAGCTCGGCTCGTCGTCGCCGTTGATCCTCGGTGACCCGATGCCGGAACACGAACCGCTCGTTGAGCGTCACGCAGCCCGGGTGCTCCATTCCGCCGAATGCGTACTCGGGCGCGAAGACGTGGTCGTACTTGGTGAACGGGTACGGAAGGTCGAACAGCTGGCTGTAGAAGTCGAGGCCGCGGCTGATCACGTCGAACAGCTCGGGCGCGTCGTTGGTGAGGTCTTCGAGGAGCGACTTCCGCGCGTACAGCGCCAGCGGCACTCCGCGGTGGCTGGAACGCAGCCGGCGGAACGGGCCGGCGGCGAAGGCCACCAGGTATGGCGGCAGCGGTGGCGTGCTCCGGAAGCGCCAAGTCGAGCGCTTGTCACCCGCAGGGGCAGGCTCCTCGCCAGGCTCGGTGTTGGCTACCACCACCCACTGATCCTCGGCCGTGACGGTCAATTCGACCGTTGCCTTCAGGTCCGGCTGATCGAAGCAGGCGTACACCTTGTGCGCCGCGAAGGGCTCGAACTTCGTGTGCACGTAGACCTGTCCGTCAAGGGGGTCGCGGAACCGGTGCAGCCCCTCCCCCGTTCGCGAGTACGAACCGGAACCGGCCACTCGAACCGTGTTCTCACCTGGTTCCACGTCCAGCCGGACACGCGTCCCGTCATGCGCGCCGGGCCCCAGCTCCCGGCCATTGCACTCGACCGACTCGGCCTTCCCCGCGAAGTCGAGAAAGACGTTCGCATCCCCGGAACGTGCCTGGAAGCGGATCACGGTACTCGTCGCGAACTCCCGCTCACCCGTGGTCAGGTCGAGTTCCACCGTGTAGCGGACGTCGCAGATCTCAGCCGAACGCGCTGCCGCCTCGTCCTGCGTCAGGTTGCTCCTGCACGTGGCACGGCCTTCGAGTGACATCGGTCATCGCCTCCTCGCCGACGCGGGTGGGCGACGGTAAACCAGGCGTTCGCGCGCCGTTTCGTCGCCGGCGGCGAAATCGTCCTGGTTGGCACGAACAAGCGCGTCCTGCACCAGATGATGATCGGGCGAGTGGACGCAAACCGGGTCGGTACGTCCCGGATCGCCGGTCAACGCGAAGGCCTGGCACCGGCATCCACCGAAATCGATCTCTTTGCGAGAACAGCTGCGGCACGGATCCGGCATCCACTCCGTGCCCCGGAAAGCCTGGAACGCGGCGGATTTCGACCAGATCCACTCGAGGTGGTGGTCTTGAACCGAGGGGAAGTCGATCGTCGTAATATCCGCGGCCACCGGACACGGATACACCATGCCGTCCGGGGCGACGGTCAGTGCTGTCTGCGCCCATCCCCCCATGCACGGCTTCGGGTAGCGCTCGTAGTAGTCTGGGAGGATCCAGAGGATTTCCATGCGATCCGCCAACTCGGCCTTCCGGCGTTGGTACACGCCTTCGGCCTCCTCCAACTGCGCCTTGCTCGGGAACAGCAGATCGCGGTTGCGAAGCGCCCAGCCGTAGTACTGGGTGTTGGCAAGCTCCAGCCGCTCGGCGCCCCACGACACGCAGACGTCGACGATCGCGTCCAGGCGAGACAGGTTCAACCGATGCAGGACCACGTTCATGTTCAACGGCAGCCCGGCCTCACGGATGATGCGCGCGGCGTCCTGCTTCTTGTCGAATCGCTTGCTCGCCGCGACCAGATCCGTCGACTCGGCCGCGTCACCCTGGATGCTCAGCTGGGCGCTGTTGAGCCCTGCCGACACGAGCGATCTCGCACGACTTTCCGTGAGCCCCAGGCCGCTGGTGATCAGGTTGGTGTACAGATCGAGGCTGCGGGCCTCAGCGACGAGCGTCTCCAGATCACCGCGGGCGAGGGGTTCACCGCCCGAAAAATGGACTTGCACCACACCCAGCCCGGCTGCCTCGCGTATCACCCGTAGCCAGTCCTCGGTGCTGAGCTCGTCCTGCCGATCGAGCAGTGCCAACGGGTTCGAGCAATAGACGCAGTGCAACGGACATTGGTGGGTGACCTCGGCCAGCAGGCCGTACGGCTGCGGTACACCGTTCATGTGACAACCACCCAACCCCGTCCGTGCGCGTCCTGGAGGAATGCCATGACGTCGTTCGCGAGACCAGCGGCCTCGAAGTCGTGCTCCAACTGGGCCACCACCTGCCGCACCGTCCGGCTGCCGTCACACAGCCGCAAAATCGCCGCTCCGGACGCGTTCAGGCGCACGACTCTCTCCGGCAACAGAAGCAACTCGGCGTCTCGGACGGTGTCGTGCTTGAGCATCGCCTTGGTCGCCAGCCGAGGCGTGGCCGTCAGATCAGGCTTGTCCATCATGAACTCTTGCTGTAAGCGAGTTGCACGGCGTCCAGCAGGCTCCAGAGGACATCGCACTTGAACTCCAGCGCTCGTACGCACGCGTCCTGCTGCTCCCTGGACTTCGCGTGGTTGATCACCAGGCTGAGCAGATGCTCGATGTCCTTGGGCTGCTGGGTGAGTCGAGACCGGAAGTACTCCAAGCCTTCCGCGGCGATCCACGGGTAGTGCTGCTGGAGGTCGGCAATCCTCCGGCTGAGCAGATCTGGGGCGAACAGCTCGGTCATGGCCGACGCCACGGCCTCCAGCCACGGCTTCTGGCGGCAGAAATCCACGTAGGCGTCCACGGCGAACCGCACTCCGGGCAGCACCGAGCCACTGTCGAACAGCTCTTCTCGGGTCAAGCCGACAGCTTCGCCGAGGCGGACCCACTTCTCGATGCCGCCTTCGTCTCCCGTTCGGCCGTCGTGATCGACGATGCGCTGAATCCACTGGCGCCGATCGTGCCGACCGGGGAGCTTGGTCAGGATGAACGCGTCCTTCACCGGCAGGTTCACCTGGTAGTAGAAGCGGTTTCGCACCCATCCGCGGAACTCCTCCTCAGTGAGCACGCCCGCGTGCATCCGCTCGTTGAACGGGTGCAAGTGGTGGTACCGCTGTTCTCCGATCGACCGCAGCTGGGCTTCGAACTCCTCAGCAGACCAAGCCTTCACAATTCCACCTCCAGGCCAGCTCGGCCCACCTCGATGCCCAAGTCCGCCAACCAACGCCGTTCCTCTGAGCCTTCGTCGAGAATGGGGTTGGTGTTGTTGATGTGGGTGTAGATCTTGCGCTTCGCGGGAAGCGCAGCCAGAGCGCGGGCAGAACCGTCCTCGCCGCTGACGGGCATGTGCCCCATGGAGCGTCCGGAACGACTTCCCGCACCCCGGCAGGACATTTCGTCGTCCGTCCAGAACGTGCCGTCCAAGAAGACGCAATCAGCCGACGCCACCTGCTCGGCGAACTTCTCGTCCCACCGGGGCAGGGTCGGCGCGTACACCGCGGTCCCGCCAGTCACCTTGTCCTGCAAGCGGAAGCCCATCTCCCACTCCTTCGACTCGCGATGAAGCTGCGAGCGCCCCATGTAGCGAGGCGCCTTGCTTCCGGTCAGGAAGGCGGTCACGCGCAACCGGTCGTCCAGGTCCAGCGGTTTGCCGATTTCGACCACGGACCACGACAGGTTGGCGTAATCGCTCAGCAATTCCCGAACGGGAAACCGCAGAGCGAGCGCCTCCAGCACGGGGGACGTCCCGTACACCGTCAGCGACGATTCCTCGCGCAACATCAGCAGGCCGATCGTGTGGTCGAACTCCGCATCCGTCAGCAGCACGCCCGCAACCGGTGTCGTCCGGATTCCCGGACCCGGATGCAAACAGCGATCCGCCGCTATCTGATGATGGACATCCGGAGTTGCGTTCAGCAGGAACCACCGCTCGCCGTCCCCGGAGACCGCAAGACCCGCGTGCATCGACCCGAGTTCCGGATTGCTACGAGCCTTGCGGCACCCGGCACAAGCGCAGTTCCACTGCGGATAACCACCGCCTGCCGCAACTCCCAGGCAATGAAGAAACACAGCGCGAAAGCAATCCGTCAACGCCGGTACAGGTAGCCGCTGGCTTCAGCGCACACCTCGATTACCGCATATTCAGGCGTTTCCCACCTCATGGAGTCCTCCTTTGAATTCGACCGCTGAAGGCCGTCGGACAACAACAGGTACCGTCACCTGTCGAGGTACCAGCCCGGGCAAGCATCCAGTGCATCGCCCGGAAACTCGGTGTTGCACTTCAAAGCTTCTTCGATGTCGCTGGCCCTGACAACCGATCATGAACCACCGGCACCGGATCCCTGACGAACGGTGGCCGTGCCGCCACGAACGGACCGCTGCGGACACTGCGGCGGTGCCGGCTCCCGGCCTGCGACAGGCACCTTCCCGCCATGCTTTTGCAACCAGCGGATATCCGATTGGAAGCGACAACGCGTCGTGCGGCGCAGCGTCGATGAGCGGGCTCGCCGCAGGTGCCATCGACACCCCGGCGACCGAGACATTTGCCGGCACGCGGTGCGGACCGCGCAACGCGGCCCGACCGCGCCAACCCGGCATTGCGCGCGAACAATCTGAGCGGCAGGCACGAGGTGCCTGGGCGGAATCCGTCCGCGTGCGGACAGCCTCACACACCGAGCAATCGGCGGATCTCCGGAGCGTGGCGTCGCGAAACGGGAACGCGCTCACGGCAACGGGGGTCCGTGATCAGAACCAGCTCACCCTTGATGCCCCGTTCCAACTCGACCACCCGGCGAAGGTTGGTCAGGAAGCGACGATGTACTCGACGAAATCCGTGGGGTGCCAGTGATTCCTCGACGTTGTCCAGGCCACGGGTGGCAGCTTGGATCCTTCCCCGGTCCGTGCTCAACCAAACGATGTTCCGGTCGGCCTGGGCATAGCGGATCTCCGACGGGGCGAGCAGAACCAGCCGTTCGTCACGAATCCCGATCACGCGCGGCGGCAGAGAAACAGCCACCGCGTCCGAATACTTCTCGTAAGGTTCACCCTCTTGCAGCCCAATTGCGCAGAACATGCCCACCACGTGGTCGGAGGCGACGACGGGCCGCATGGTCACCGGAATGGCATCCTCCCCGGGGCACACCGACAGACGCGCGTAGCCGCTCCACTGCGGACGTTGCAGTGCCCGGCCCATCGCCCACCGCACGACATCAGGAAGTTCCGGAATATCCGGTTTCCAGCGTTTCGCCGGTTCGACCGCACCCGTGGCAATGGGGTTGTCGTTCGCCAGCTTGAGCAACGAAATAGCTGCGCCGTTCGCAGCGATCACATGCGCACCGCGGTCCATGGCCATGAGCGGGCCACTCGTCTGGTCGCACTCGTGCTTGAACCCCGCGACCACGCTCTTGGCCTCCGCGATGGCGCGGCGATGGATCTCTTCTTCGATGCTCGCGGCGGCGTTCCTCAGCCACGTCGGCACATGCTCGGACAGCGGCGCCTTCCACCGCGAGATGTTGATCGACGCGACCGGCGAGCCGGTTACCACGTCGCGTATGGAAATCCCCGCGCAGGACCACTGCTGGAAGCCTTCGCACCAGTGCTCCGGTCCAGTCACGGTCACCGGGCCCGGCAGTTCGAACGACGTCCCCATCCCGTTCGTGCCTGTGCACTGCTCCGACCACGACGACCACGGAGCGAGATTGCTCAGCTCAGCCCGCATCCGCGCGGTGGGGTCGCCCCATGACCCCAGGATGCGCCCGGCACCGTCCGTTACGGCGACGACACCGCCGTCCAGCTCCACTTCCCGACCTGCCAACGCCCCGAGACCGCCGAGCTGGGTGAAGATCACGTCGTTGTCGAGCCGATGGTCGTTGCCGTCCGGCGCCCCGGGCGCGATGTGCAGCGTAGGGTCCACTTCGTACTGATCCCGGCATCGGTACCACGAAGCCAGGATCTCTGGTCGAACGCCTTGCACGATGTCTTCGCCTGCGGCGAAGCTCTCCCACGCACGAGCAATCCTCCTCACCGTGGCCGTGCCTACCAGGGAGTCGCCCCCCACGTGGCCATGACCACCGGGCCTGCTCGATGCGATCTCCAGGTGCGGCACTCTCCCCGTCATCACGACCTCCTTGTCATATGCGAGGGACGGATCTCGGGGACTCACGGACGGTGACAACGGTCACAATGTAGCTTCCGAAAAGCTGTAGTTCAAGACATCGCGTTGACTCATCCAAAATGCCCGCGTAGATGAATCGTTGCCTCACGTAAGAATGCCCGCGTACGGCATGTCGTGCGTCACCTGTGGGGGCTGGTGTGCTCATCGTGACCGATGGGACTAACGATGAGCCAGCGCAAGGCCGTGACGAAGGCAACCGCGATCCGGTAATGTTCGGCGTCCGAAAAGGAAAAAACCGTGATCTTGGCGGAGTTGCGCGAGCTGACGGGCTGACACCGCGACCATGCGCGGAAGGCGCTGCGCCTGGCGCTGGGACCGAAACCCGTTGCCAGAAAACGGAAACCGTGGCCACCGGTGTATGGCGAGGACGTGCTGGTGCCCCTGCACAAGATCTGGGCGGTGCTGGACGCGCCGACCGGTAAGCGGCTGGCCCCGTTCCTGCCCGAGATCGTGGCGGTGCTGGAGCGGGCCGGCGAGCTCGACCTGGAGCCCGGGGTGCGGGCCAAGCTGGTGTCGATGTCGGCGGCCACCATCGACCGCCGCCTGGCCCCGGACCGCAAGAAGATGCAGCTCAAGGGCCGCTCGGGCACCAAGCCGGGGTCACTTTTGAAGTCGCAGATCCCGATCCGCACCTGGGCGGACTGGAACGAGAACACCCCCGGGTTCGTGGAAATCGATCTCGTCGGGCACGAGGGCGGCAACCCCAGCGGCGACTTCTGCCACACCCTGACGGTGACCGACATCGCCACCAACTGGACCCGAAACCGCCGCGGTGCGCAACAAGGCCCAGAAGTGGGTTTTCCCGGCCCTGCAAGGCATTCTGGACGTGTTCCCGTTCCCCGTGCTGGGTATCGACTCCGACAACGGGTCGGAGTTCATCAACGATCACCTGCGGCGCTTCCGCGAGAAAAACAAGATCACCTTCACCCCGTCACGGCCGGGCAACAAGAACGACGGCTGCCACGTCGAGCAGAAGAACTGGTCGGTGGTGCGCCAGGCGGTCGGGTATCACCGCTACGACACCCCGGCCGAACTCGAGCTGCTCAACGAGCTCTACGCACTGCTTCGCCTGCAGCTCAATTTCTTTTCCCCACAACAAAAACTGCTCTCCAAACACCGCGAAGGCGCCAAAGTGATCAAGAAATACGACACCGCGCGCACCCCGTATCAGCGGGTCCTGGCCGACAATAACATCCCGAAGCAGATCAAAACAGCGCTCACCCGCCGGTACCGCACGCTCAACCCCGCCCAGATCCGCCGTGACATCCACGCCCTCAACGACCGGCTCCTCGTGCTCGTCACCGCCAAGCAACCAGCACGCCTGCCCACCACGACCCCACCCCAACCATCCCGGGCAAAATCATCTGAGTCAACGAAACCCCGTTCGCGGGCATCTTGACATGAGTCATCGGGCCCCCTGTCGCAACGTGCCGACGACCCCGCTTCGCCGGCCGCGGGCGCGACCGATCTGCTTAGTGGCGGAAGTTTCTACGCATGGAGGAAGACGATATTCAGCGGACCAGCCTTCCCAGCAAGGCGGATGCGACCCCGGTTATGGCCACTGCGGCCGCCACCAGCACTCCGAAGTCCAGCCACAGATCGCAGGCGTGCCGATGAGCAGGCCGCGCAGAGCGTCCACTTCGTAGCCCAGCGGGTTCCCGAGGTTGACCACCCTCAGCCAGTGCGGCATCAGATCGACCGGGTACAGCGCACTGGAACCGAAGAACAGCGGCATGGTGATCGCCTGTCCGAAGCCCAGCAAGCGATCTCGGGACAGCACCAACCCCGCGATGGTGATGGAGAAGCAGCAGAAGAACACCGATCCCAGCAGCCACGGCGAGCGCGAGCACCACGAGGGCTTGCACCAGGGCGCGCACGCCGGCCGCGAACGCCTTGCCGCTCATGATCGCGACCCGCGGTGTGGGCGTGACGAGCAGTTTGGCGAGTCCCGGCATCCCGCTCCCAAATGATCTGAATGCCGAAGAAGATCGCGATGAACCGTGCCGATTGGGCGAGAATGCCCGGCGCGAGGTACTCCAGGTACCGCACATCCCCCGTCGGGATCATCGGAATGCGGCTGAACGTCGTGCCGAAGACCACCAGCCACAGCGCCGACTGAACCGCCCGTGTGACAGTTCGGTCCGGTCGTCCCGCAACTTCTGCAGCTCACCAGGCACATCGTCGTGATCCGCGACCAGATCAGGCGCACCGGCCCGCGCCGCACCTGATCAACCGACACGGCGTGCGACCCGCCGAACGGCGCGGTCATGACGCATCCCCTCCCCCGCAAGTGCGTCACCGGTCACCGCGCGGAACGCGTCCTCCAACGTCGCCTCGGGCCCTACCGCGGCGCGGAGTTCCTGCGGGGCCCCAAGGCTGCGGATTCGGCTTCGCGGCGGGGCCTCCCCAACAGCCATCGACGGTTCGAGGCAGTAATCCCGGCTGCACACCCGTCCCCGAGAAGAGGGAGCTGCTGGCCCGGGCGGCGTGGCAGTTCCGCACGCCCGGAATGTCGGCCTTGCTGGACGACTCGACCACTGCGCTGGCGGCCGGCCCAGCTGCTGCCGGATGCCGGCACCGTGACGATGGTCCGCAACTACCGGGCCCATGATCGCCGGCAAGGCGCGCGTTGCCTGTTGATGGGTGGGTGACTACCGGTGGTTGTCGAGTTGCTGCCGCTCGTGGGTCGTTCGCCCACACTCGTCCCACCCTCGTTGCCGTCAAATCGAGGAACAGCTTAGCTTCCGAACTCACGGCAGGAAATCCACAAGCGCGGAATTCATCAATTCCCCGCTTGGTTCTACCGACGATGCGTGGAAAAGCCACGAGTCGTGCGACGAACCCGCGAAGTTCCGACAGCCGCGGCGCATGGATAGCACCCAGGCAAGGACGGAAGGCTCATGCCGGATAACCGCCTAGTCGTGGCGTGGTCCAAGCAGGCCACTGGTCGGTGTGCGAAGCCCGACCACCGACGCGGCCCGGTCCGGTACGGCAAGCGGCATGAGCGGTCGTCGGCCTGGACGGCTCATGCCGTTCGGATTGGTAACAGACCAAAGGCGGTCTTACATGGCAGATGTGCACCAGCTCGACCCGATCTCCCGTAGCCCGGGCAAGGCCACGGTGTACGGGGCATGGGAGCGATTCGCGCAGGGCGAGGACGATATCCGCGGCGTGCGGCCCGAGGTGGCGATCTCCTGGCACCGGTGCCGGGACCAGTACCGAGTCGACCCGTACCTGACCGAAGCCCCGGTGGCCGTCGCGGAAGTCGACCACGCGCTCGAACACGATGTCGTGTTCGCCGAACTCGGTTTCCGTGCTGCTTCGATGGCTCACGAAGTAACCAACCTCGGTGGCGTCGTGACCATCACCGATGCCACCGGCCGGGTCCTGGCCCAATGGGGAGACCAAGCCACGCGCTCCCTAGCCACCAAAGCCAACCTGGCAGCGTGGTTCTGCTGGTCCGAGTGCGCCACCGGGACGAACGGCATGGGCACGGCACTCGAAACGCACGCACCGGTGATAATCCGGGGTGCGGAGCACTGGTGCCAGGCATTCCACGACTGGACCTGCGCGGGTGTGGCTGTGCGGGATGTGGCGACCAGGGAACCGATCGCGGTGCTCAACATCTCGTGCTGGCGCGGCGAGCTTCCCGCGTCCGCGGGCGCCTGGCTGGGCAACGCTGCCACCATGACCCAGCGCATATTGAGACGGCGCGCCCAGGATGGCGGCGCCGAGCTGGTCGCCGCCTACAACCACGCCAGGTCACGCTCGAGCACGGCGCTCGCCGCGGTAGATCCTGCGGGCAGGGTGGTGATCGCCGACGACGCGGCAAGCGTGCTCCTCGGCGTCCCGGGCTCCACACCGGCGACCGACCCCGCGGTACGATGGAACCCGGGTCTGCCGGAATTCATCTGGGCGGCCCGGTATGCCGCTAAGCAGGCCACCCACAATCCCGACTGGGTCGGCTCGACGCAGATCTTCACCCATCTCGCCGACCAGCCGACACCGATCAGCATCCGGCCCGTTTTCCTGTCCGGGCATCTGGTCGGCAACCTGATCTCATTCGGTGTTTCCGAAGGGGAGCAGTTGCCTCGGGTGGAAGGGGGCGCGCGCCCTGGAGGGCGGCCGCACCGAATTGTCGCGATGCGCGACAACCGGCTGGTGCTGCTGCGGCTGCGGGAGGTCTCGTTCGCCGAATCGAAGGGCAACGACGTGTGGCTGTCCACTGATCAGGGGCGGTTGCGAGCCGCCTCGGCGGGCCTCGACAAGCTCGAAAGCGAGCTGGGCGACGCCGGCTTCCTGCGGGTACACCGCGGATATGTGGTCAACCTCAGCCGGATCCGGGAGGTCGAGCGTCGATTCAGAGGCGAAATGTTTCTGGTGATGGATGACAAGTCCACCCCGATGGTGCCGGTTTCGCGGCGGAACGCTCCAGCCGTGCGCCGGGCGCTGGACATCTGAGGGGCCTCGAGGACCTGGAAGGAGCTTCCATGCCGGAGAACCCTGACGCCGTCGCTATCCACACGTACGACCAGGATCTCAGGCTCGGCAACACCTGGGAGGACATCAATGCCCGAGAATCCCGATACCCACGTCTACCGCACCTACGACAAGGTTCTGAGCGAGACACGGCCGGCTCGGCGGCGGAATCATCCGACGGCGGGCGGCAATGCCAACGATTGGTGGCCGCACCGGGTCGACTTGAAGGCATTGCGTCGGCACCAACCCGCAGACAACCCGCTGGGTGCGGACTTCGACTACGCCGAGCAATTCAAGACTCTGGATCTCGACGAACTGGCGCGTGACGTCGACGAGGTGCTGACGACCTCGCAGGACTGGTGGCCCGCCGACTTCGGTCACTACGGTCCCCTCGTGCTGCGCATGGCCTGGCATGCTGCGGGTACCTACCGCGTCAGCGACGGCCGAGGTGGTGCAGGTGCCGGGATGCAACGCTTCGCCCCGTTGAACAGCTGGCCGGACAACCGCAACCTGGACAAGGCGCGTAGGTTGCTGTGGCCGGTCAAGAAGAAGTACGGGCGCAGGATCTCCTGGGCGGACCTGATGGTCTTCGCAGGCAACCGGGCACTGGAGTCGATGGGCTTCAAGACTTTCGGGTTCGGCGGCGGCCGTGCCGAGGTGTGGGAGCCCGACGAGACGTACTGGGGTCCGGAATGCAAGTGGTTGGCCGACGACCGGTACAGCGGTCTGCACGATCTCGACGAGCCGCTGGCGGCCGCCGCGATGGGGCTGGTCTACGTCGATCCGCAGGGCCCGGCCACCAATCCCGACCCGGTGCTCGCGGCCCGCGACATCCGGGAGACCTTCAAGCGGATGGGGATGGGCGACGAGGAAACGGTGGCGCTCATCGCGGGCGGACACACCTTCGGCAAGACGCACGGCACGGCGGACCCGAATGTGACCGGCGGCCCCGAGCCCGAGGGAGCGCCGCTCACCGCGCAGGGTCTGGGCTGGCTCGGCGGGTACGGCAGCGGCAGCGGGCCGGACACGGTCACCAGCGGGCTGGAAGGGATGTGGACGCGCACGCCCGTCGAGTGGGACCACACCTTCTTCGAAACGCTGTACGAGTACAAATGGGACGTCGAGCTCAGCCCGGCGGGCCTGTGGCAGTGGATCCCGAGCGACGGCCAGGGCGAGGGCACCGTGCCGGACCCCTTCGACCCGGACACGAAACACCATCCGGTCATGCTCACCACCGACCTGTCGTTGCAGGAGGACCCGCGCTACGACGCGATCTCGCGGCGGTTCCTGGAGCACCCGGACCAGTTCGAGAACGCGTTCGCGCGGGCCTGGTTCAAGCTGACGCACATCGACATGGGCCCGATCCAGCGCTACCTGGGGCCGCTCGTCCCGGAGGAGCGGCTGATCTGGCAGGACCCGGTGCCGGAGCTGGACCACGGACTCGTGGGCACCGACGACGTCGCCGACCTCAAGCGCGAGATCCTCGGCTCGGGCCTAACGGTCGCGCAGCTCGTCTCCACGGCGTGGGCGTCGGCTTCGACGTACCGGGACAGCGACAAGCGCGGTGGGGCGAACGGGGCACGGATCCGGCTCGAACCGCAGCGCAGCTGGTCGGTCAACGAACCCGAGCAGCTGGCGGTCGTCCTGTCCGCGCTGGAGGCGATCCAGGAGCGATTCAACGCCTCCCAACAAGGGGACAAGCGGATCTCGATGGCCGACTTGATCGTGCTCGGAGGATGTGCTGCGGTGGAACACGCCGCCAGCAAGGCCGGGCACGACATCCAGGTTCCTTTCACCGCGGGACGCGCGGACGCCACGCAGGAGTGGACCGACGTGGAGTCGTTCGCCGTTCTCGAGCCGACCGCGGACGGGTTTCGCAACTACGTCGGGAAGGGCAACCGGCTGCCGGCGGAGTACCTGCTCGTCGACCGTGCCAACCTGCTGACGTTGAGCGCCCCCGAGATGACGGTCCTCATCGGCGGGCTGCGCGTCCTGGGCGCCAACCACGGGCAGTCTCCGCTGGGCGTGTTCACCGCGACGCCGGAGTCGCTGACCAACGACTTCTTCGTCAACCTGCTCGACCCGAACACCGAGTGGGTGGCGAAGCCGGAAAACGGCGCGATCACCGGGATTTTCGAGGGCTGCGACCGGCGAAGCGGTGCGGTCAAGTGGACCGCCAGCCGCGTCGACCTCGTCTTCGGGTCGAACTCCGAGCTGCGCGCGCTGGCGGAAGTCTACGCGAGCGACGACGCCGAGGAGAAGTTCGTGCGCGACTTCGTGGCCGCGTGGAACAAAGTCATGAACCTCGACCGGTTCGACCTCGTGTTGCGGGATGGCGGTGGTTATCCAATTTGAGCGGTAGCTCACACCGTGGGAACGGTGTAGCCGTCAAGGCCAGCGGTCACGCCTTTTGTTGCGGATGCGGTCGACGTAAAGTCCAGTTCCGTTACACGCCAAGTGATTTGGTACTCAGGTCACGCGCTCGACTCGGTTTTCCCGATTGTGGCGCCTGATTTTCGGTCTCCTTTCTGCGCGAGGGCGGACAGCGGCACCGGTGAATCAGTGTCTCCGGAGGCTGACCGGCGCTTCTCGCCCCAAACGGAAAGTGTCAGAGAAGAAATCGAACAGAGAGTACGACGGGCCGACCGCTCATGCGGCGCGCCCACTTCTGAGTAATCCAGATATGGATTCGAAATGAGGAGGTGAAGTCCGATGACGATTACCCAGGAACGAGAGGATCTCCTGGCCGAGATCAGCGGACAGAACAAGGCGGCCATCGGCGCCGTGCTCGGAACCGGTTCCATCGGCAAGGCGACCGAGCGTGCCGACGGGACGATGGAAGCGACCATCCGGATTCCGGAGGACGCCATGGCGTGGGAGCCAGGGATCCTGATCCTGCCGCACGGCGGCATCGTCGAGCTGACAATCATCAACGACGACAAGAACACCCACGCCTGCCTGCTGCCCAGCAACGGCGAACGGCAGTTCATCGGTCTGCTGAACCACTCGAAAGGCAGCGCGACGCTCGAGCTGGACGGTCCCGGCTGCTACTGGTACGGCTCGCCGGCCGGCAACGACGAGGGCCGGGGCCTGACCGGCGCCATCGTCGTGACCGGCGAAGTGCCGCCGGAGGCCAAGCTCGACCGACCCGCGCAGCCGCGGCCGTAGGAAAGGAGAATCTCCATGACCGTCGAATACGTTGACGCCGGCAAGGCGTTCAACCACAGCAAGCTTTCCAACATGCCGCACAGCGCTCCGGACGTGACGCGCGGCATCAACTACGAGCGCATCCTCCAGGCGCGCAGCGAATCGCAGAACTGGATCACCTACTACGGCGCCTATGACGGCCAGCGGCACAGCCTGCTCGATCAGATCAACGTCGACAACGTCAAGGACCTGAAAGTCGCCTGGATCCACCAGGCGAGCGCGACCGGCGTGATCGCCTCCACCTCGACCTACGCGTTCGAGGCCTGCCCCTTGGTCGTCGACGGCGTCATGTTCGTTACTGGCTGGGACGGCTGGCTCTGGGCGCTCGACGCGAAGACCGGCGAGCAGCTGTGGCGCTACAAGCACGCGATCCCCGTCGACGTGACGCTGTGCTGCGCCAACGTCAACCGCGGCTGTGCGGTGGCCAATGGCAAGGTCTACATGGTGACCCAGAACGCCCAGCTGGTGGCGCTCGACGCCACCAACGGCCGGAAGGTCTGGCAGAAGACCATCGGCGACGTGCGGGCGGGCGAGAGCGCTTCGATCGCTCCGCTGGTCATCAAGGACACGCTCATCACGGGTTCTGCCGGTGGCGAGTACGGCGTCCGCGGCCACATCGACTGCTGGGACTTGGAGACCGGCGAGCAGCGCTGGCGCACCTACACCGTGCCGAAGCCGGGCGAACCCGGTTCGGAGACCTGGCCCGCCGACGGTGAGGCCTGGCAGCGTGGTGGCGCGAACCACTGGGTTACCGGCACCTACGACCCGGAGCTGAACCTCTACTACGCGGGCACCGGGAACCCGGCTCCCGACTTCGACGGCGAGGTCCGTGAGGGGGACAACCTCTACTCCGACAGCGTGGTCGCGATGGATGTCGACACCGGCGAGATCAAGTGGCACTACCAGTTCACCCCTCACGACCTGTGGGACTACGACTCCACCATGGAGATGACCCTGTTCGAGCGGGACGGCAAGAAGTTGCTCGCCCACTTCGACAAGAACGGGTACATGTTCGTCCTCGACCGCACCAACGGCGAACTGCAGCACGTCACGCCGTTCGTCGACCGGATCGACTGGGGCGTCATCACCCGCGACGGCAAGGTGACCCCGCGGAAGTACCCGGACAAGGAAGGCGAGCCCTGCCACTTCTACCCCGGCCCCGCTGGTGCGAAGGAGTGGACGCACGCGTCGTACAACCCGGACCACGATCTGTTCTACGTTCCGGTTGCCGACGTGGGCGCCACTGCCACCCGGCGTCGTCGCGAGTTCAAGGAAGGCATGCCCTACTGGGGTGCCGCCGTCGAGGTCGACATCGACAACATGGCCGGGTCGGTCAGCGCGTTCGACTCCCACGGTGAGGAGAAGTGGCGCTATCGGCTCAACATGCCGATGGCCGCGTCGACCCTCAGCACCGCGGGGAACGTGGTGTTCGCCGGCACACCCACGGGTGAGTTCATGGCGCTCCACGCCGAGACCGGCGAGAAGCTCTGGAGCTTCCAGTGCGGCAGCGGTCACCACAGCAGCCCGTCGACCTACTTCCTTGATGGCAAGCAGTACATCACGGTGCCGGTCGGCTGGGGTGGCTGGCTCGAAGGCATCATCCCCGGGATGTCCGGTCAGGGTCACGGTGCCGCGGTGATCACGTTCTCCCTGTGACAGCGAAGTACCACTGACGTGGTACTGGCCGAGACCCGAGGTAACTTCCTTGTGGTTTCCTTTCCCCGCCCGGTGATCGGGTCGTCCCGGCGACGGCCCGATCACCGGGCGGGGTGTCCTTATGCCCTGACAGACGAGGAGAGCGGGGCTACGTCGAGGTCCCCCGTAGTCCCGCCAGCTGTGGGTATTTCAATCTCCACCCTGGTGCCTTTTCCAGACGCACGTCGGTCCTGGGGAAGCTTAGCGACGGAAAAACAAGGTGATGTCATGGACCAGTCCTCGGTGCCCCAGCAGGACACGGGATTTGAGCGTCTGCCGTGCCTCTACTGCGAGGAGGCTTACGAGCCTGGCGATCACGCGCGGCACATCGAGCCGGTGCACTGCGGGCCCTGCATTACGTGCGTCGACAAGCCCGCATGCTTCAGCTGCCGTCTCATGTACTGCGTTTGCGACGTGCACAAGTATCGAGGCTGAGAAGAGCCCTGCGGACTCGCCGTGGTCGTCGGTCAGGGCATGGGTTGGAGCCTCCTGCAACGCGAGGTCCGTGGTGAACATCGTCGGGCGGCGGGCCTTGGACGGGTCGTAGGGCATCCGGGACGGAGCCGCGCCCTTCGCCGTCCGTCCGTGGGGCAGCTGGGATGCCGACCCGCACGGTGAAGACCACGTGCGCGTACTGCGGCGTGGGGTGCTCGTTCAAGGCGGAGCTGCGCGGCGACGAGCTGGTCCGGATGGTGCCGGACAAGGACGGCGAAGCCAACGAGGGCCACGCCTGCGTCAAGGGCCGGTTCGCCTTCGGTTACGCGACCCACCCCAACCGAGTGCTGAGCCGCCAGTCGCGCTACGGCGCGGGCGCGATGGCGGCATCACCTCTTCGCGCTGCACCAACGAAGAGGTCAACTGTCGTGCAGAAGATGGTGCGCGCGGCGTTCGGCAACAACAACGTCGACACCTGCGCGCGAGTGTGCCACTCCCCCACCGGATACGGGCTGAAGCAGACGTTCGGCGAGTCCGCCGGGACCCAGGACTTCCGTTCGGTGGCCAAGGCGGACGTGATCGTGGTGATCGGCGCGACCCCCCGACGGCCACCCGGTGTTCGCCTCGCGGATGAAGCGGCGGCTGCGGGAGGGCGCCAAGCTGGTGGTCATCGACCCGCGCCGCATCGACCTGGTACGGTCCCCGCACATCGAGGCGGCGCACCACCTTCCCGTCGCGCCCGGCACCAACGTCGCCATGGTCAACGCGTTGGCCCATGTCGTGGTCACCGAGCCCCTCCCGCATGGCGCCCACGTCCTCCGCCAAGGCGTCGCGTTCTGCCAGGAGCCGGTAGGCCCACTTCAGAATTCGCTCTCCCTCGGGCGTGAAACCCAGGAACCGGTTGCCACGCCGGATGATCGGCACGTGGAACTCGGCCTCGAGCTTGCGATCGCGGCCGACAACGCCGGTTGCGAGATGTAGCAGGACTCTGCCGCCCGGGCGAAGTGCCGTTCTCGTGCCAGCGCGGCGAGGTACTCCAGTTGCCGGATCAGCATGCGAGCATGCTAGCTCCACGACAATCCCCTTCTCGCAGATCAACGGACGAAGCCGTGCTGCGCGCAAGAAAACGCGTGGATCTTCCGGATCGATCTCAGGTCAACACGAGCACCAACGATCCTGCGATCAGTCCTACCTCGTTGGCTGTTCTGCTGATCTCCAATTGTGGAGGCAGAATTCACTGTCCGCCGCAGGAGGCGCAGATGTCGCCGAATTCGCAGCTATCGCAAGCGGTTCATCGAATCGATGTCCCTGGACGTTCAGGCCGCCTGGAACTACAAGCGGCTCAAGGCCGCGGAACCGTTGCTGTGCAAGACAATCTTGGTCCTGGCCGAATGCTGCCCCTCCGGTTCGACGACATGTGGATCAGCTTCCCGGCAGAGCGGGCGGCTCGCCGGAGCGCTCGTAGTCCGACAGCAGGTCGATCCTGCGCTGGTGGCGGCCGCCCTCGAACTCGGTGGTGAGGAACGCGTCCACGATGCGCTCGGCCTCCTCGACCGTGTGCATCCGAGCACCGATGCCGGCCAGCAGTGCGTTGTTGTGCTGCCGGGACAGTTTGGCGGTGTCGACGTTCCAGGTCAGCGCGGCGCGAGCGCCGGGCACCTTGTTCGCGGCGATCTGTTCCCCGTTCCCGGAACCGCCGATGACGAGACCGAGGCTGCCCTCGTCGGCGACAACGCGCCGCGCCGCCTCGACGCAGAACGGTGGGTAGTCGTCCTCCGCGTCGTAGACGGTGGGTCCGACGTCGGTCACCTCGTAGCCGAGGTCGGCGAGCCTCTTGACAAAGTGGTTCTTGAGTTCGAATCCGGCATGATCGGAGCCTAGGTAAACGCGCACGCGGGCAGTCTAACGGACGAAAGCCCCGCTGCACCCCTGATTTTGGCTCGCTTCTTCGTCACGGCCCCAGAACAGCGATCCTCGCTGAGGCCGAATACCAGGGCTTGGGAGCACAAATCGGCGGACAGTTCCGCAAGAACCCGCCGCCCTGGCCCAACGCGTCCACTCACCAACCACACACGAGGCACTTACGTCCGGGGGCGCGCCCAGGTGGAGATCAATCTCGCGCTCTTGTGGATCGCAACCATGTTCGCAGCAAGGCGTAAATGCGGGTCCGCTTGGCCGCGATTTGGAACCGTTCGTGCTCCCGCAACCTCTATTCGTGCTGCATAGGTTGACCTAGACGTACAGATCCGTGCAGTCTCACAACTCGTTGCGCGTCCTAGCTGTGGCTGAAAACCGCAGAGTCAAGGAAAGGGGCAGCATGGAGGAATCAAAGAACCGAATCCTGCTCAATGCATTCGACATGATCTGTGTCAGCCATCAGTCGACTGGGACGTGGCGACTTCCGGCGACGCCTCGTTCAACGTCGGCCGCAACCCGCAGGTCTCGCATGCCGAGCGCAAAAGAGCGCTGACGATCCTGGAGTTCCTCGGCAGACTCCAGACGCCGCCCAAACGGCCACCACGACCGGCCTTGGCAATCATTAAGCAAAAGACAACTCCCTCATGGCCCCGGCTCGGTAGTCGTGCGCCAAACCAACGAATATGTCCGACCCGATCAGTGGAGAGTGAATCAATTGGCAGAGACGACGGGCACAGTCGATCGGAGCCTTAGCGAAAAGCTAAATCCTCCTCATTTCAACTACGCGATGAAGATCATCACCGGAGAGGTGGAGCGGGTACGCAAGGGTATCCATTCGGCGGCGTGGGCTCGCGCTGGCGCATTGTTGGTCAAGGCGCCAGCAGTGTTCACCGTCGGCACCGGGCGGAGCGGGCTCGCCCTGCAGATGGCCGCGATGCGTTTCATGCACCTCGGGCTCTCCGCCTACGTCGTGGGCGAGACGACTTCCCCGGCGATCGGCCCCGGCGACGTCCTGGTAGCGGCATCTGGCTCCGGTTCCACGTCCCGAGTAGTGCGGGCAGCTGAGGTCGCCCGTGATCAAGGCGCGAATGTGTTGGCAATTACAACCGCAGCCGATTCGGCGCTGGCCAAGACAGCAACCGAAGTACTCGTGATCCCAGCTGCGGACAAGCAGGATTTCGACGGGACAGCCTCCGAGCAGTACGCAGGGAGTATGTTCGAACAGTCCGTCCTGATCCTCACTGACGCGCTGTTTCACACGCTGTGGAAGTCCAGCGACACCCAGGCCCGCGAGCTGTGGCGCCTCCACGCGAATCTCGAGTGACCAGCACCCGAGGAACTGTCCGGAGTGGCACATCGGTTCGATTCGCACATCGCGAAGGAAGGTGCGGGCGATAGTCCTGAGCTGATCGCAGGGCTCGCCAGTGTGCCGCAAGCCCTCTGCCGTGCCTGAGGCAACAGACAAGACAAGACGAAGGAGCCCGAGATGCAGCGGCAAAGTGAGGTCGCACCTCGAACTCGCACCGATATCCACACTCTGGAGGCGGTAGCTCTGGCCGCCACCCACAGTGCCGCGGTGGCCTGCCACGCTTGGGTTGGGCGGCACGACAAGGATGCTGCCGATGCTGCGGCGACCGAGGCCATGCGTCGGGTATTGTCTGACGCCCCCGGCCGGGGGACAGTCGTCATTGGGGAAGGCGAAAAAGACGAGGCCCCAATGTTGTACAACGGCGAAACCCTGGGCAATGGTCTCGGCCCGGATTTCGATATCGCCGTCGATCCGCTGGAGGGCACCAAGTTCTGTGCGAAGAATCTCCCCGGTTCGTTGGCTACCATCGCCTTCGCAGAGCCAGGGAGTCTGTGGTCACCCGGCCCCGGGTTCTACATGGACAAGATAGTGGTGCCGCCCCAAGCGAAAGACGTTGTCGATCTTACCGACCCCCCCGAGCGCACCCTGGACAATGTCGCCAAGGCTCTCGGCAAGCAGGTCAGCGAACTCCGCGTTGTCATCATGGATAAGCCGCGGCATCAGGAACTGATCGCGCGCGTGCTGCGGGCGGGCGCCGCCGTGCACACACCGGCAGAAGGCGACGTCGGGGGGAGCCTTGAGGTTCTCCTGCCAACTGGCAACGCCGACCTCCTTCTCGGAATCGGCGGCACTCCTGAGGGCGTGATGACCGCCGCGGCGGTCCGTGCCCTGGGTGGCGGCATGCTGGGCCGCCTTGCTCCCCAACGTGATGCGGAAGCAGACGCCATCCGCGCCGCAGGCATGGACCTCAACCGCATCTACAGCTGCGACGAGCTCGTAAACGGCGATGCTTTCTTCGTTGCTACCGGCATCAGTGGGGGATCACTGCTAAGCCGGCCCCGGGAATCTGAGGGCACGGTACTCGCAGAATCACTCCTGATCTCCAGCGGACAGGTGCGCTACATATCTCATACCACCTTTGGATCCCTTCCCCAGATGGTCGGTGTTCCCGGCTGATCCCACGCCCAGCGGCGGGCCCAGCCCATACTGCGGATGACGCTGCAGTTCGGATGCTTTCGATGCACTCGGACGTTCCACAACATCCGTTTTTCCGACCATGCCATACGATCACTATTTAGGAGATTCGGTGACATTGCACCTGGAGGACCTCCGCGTTCGCCGCCTCGGTGAGTGCCACTATGACTCACCGTTCTCCGAGATGCTCGCCGCTAAGCAAACTTCCCCGCATTACGTTGCGGAGGGCGACCGTGTCCTGCTCGAGGACACCGTTTCCATGCTCGCCAAGCACAACCTCCCCCCCAACCAGCTTCCAAGCTTCGAGGCCGCCGGGCCCCGCCGGAAGATCTACTTCGACCCCGCCCACGTCACCGCCGGTATCGTCACCTGCGGGGGGCTATGCCCTGGTCTCAACAACGTCATCCGCGGTATAGTCCAGGAACTCACCGTGCATTACAACGTCAAGCGAATCTTGGGGTTCCGCAACGGGTTCCGAGGATTGACCGCCGAACACTCCAACGACACCATCGAGCTGACGCCCGAACGCGTCCGCGATATCAACACCGCTGGCGGCACCATCCTGGGTAGTTCACGCGGCGGCCAGGATGCCGACGAAATGGTCGACAGCCTCGTCCTGCGAGGCGTCAACGTCCTGTTCGTCATCGGTGGCGACGGGAGTATGCGCGCCGCGACGCGCCTGTCCGCGGCGATAAGGGCACGCGATCTCGACATCGCGGTCATCGGGGTACCCAAGACGATCGACAACGATCTGCCGTTCACCGATCAGTCCTTCGGGTTCCAAAGCGCGTTCGCGCAGGCCACCGAATTCATATCCTCGGTCTCCATCGAAGCCGCAGCCAGTCCAGATGGCATCGGGATTGTAAAGCTAATGGGCCGGCACTCTGGGTTCATCGCTTGCTACGCCTCCCTGGCCCTCAATACAGCAGATATCGTCCTGATTCCGGAAGTCCCATTCGTGCTCGATGGAACAGATGGCCTGCTGGCCCGCGTCGAGCAACACGTGCGCTCCAAGGGCTTCGTGGTGATCGTCGTCGCCGAGGGGGCAGGCCAGGACCTCCTCGCAGAGCGTGGCCTCCTTCAGAACGACGCCACCGACGCCTCGGGGAACGCCAAGCTCGGTGACATCGGGGCACTGCTCAGGGAGAGCATCACCGCCCACCTGACCGATGTCGGCCTCACCCCCACTGTGCGCTACATCGACCCGAGTTACGCCATCCGTAGCGTCACCGCCAATGCTTACGACAGCGTCTACTGCCTACGCCTAGCCCATGCCGCGGTGCACGCGGCCATGGCCGGGCGTACTGAAACAGCCGTCGTGCGCTGGCGACGGCGTTTCGTACACGTGCCTATGCCACTGATCATCAGCCATCGCAACCAAGTCGACCCCGACGGTGACCTGTGGATGTCCGTACTCGAAGCCACCGGCAACGTCCTTCCACCTCGGACACACGGGACGCACAGCTGGCTCAACCAGCAGCAGAGCCGCGGCGGTCACCGAGGCGCGTGTCGATCGGGGGCGGACTGGGATGACGGCGTTGCGATCCAGAGCGGCGTCGGGCAGCTCGATGTCGATCTCCCTGGCATCGACTCAGCGAGGAGCTTCCCGTGACCGGGCGCGCACCACAGGTTATCGATGATCCGGCGAGGGCTCGGATCTGTGCCATCGCCGGGCGTGACCCCGGATCTGCGACAGCCGTTTTCGACGTGGTCGATGACCAAGCTGTGTGACTATCCGATCAGGCAGAAGATCGTGGAGCAGATCAGCCGGGAGATGCTGCGGCAGATCCTGCGCGACGGCGGCATCTCCTGGCAGGCCACCAAGACCTGGAAAGCCTCCAACGATCGGGAGTTCACGGCCAAGATGACCCGCATCCTCACGCTGCACGCCCCCTACGCGAGGACGGACGCGGGGCCTGTGCCGACGAGTTCGGCCAATCGAATCCCCTTCCCCGCAAGGGCAAAGCCTGGCATTCCGCTCAAACAGCCGGCGCGGCCTACACACACCCAGGGTGTACGGCACATGTTCGCCTCACTAGACCCGACCCAGCAAAATCACATACCGCATCCGGGAATGCTAACGGTGGCGGAAGTTTCCGGACTTCTGCAAGACCCTGCGCCGCCGCTGACTGGACCAGCGACCGTTCGCCGAAGTGCGCGGCGAAGGCGTTGAGGACAACATCATATCTTCGATAGAACCCAGTCGCCGCTGCTTTTTACGGACGATCTTCGGCTCGAACGCGCTCATGTTCCAGCTCGCGTTGATCGCGTTGCACCGGGACGAGCCGAGGACTTGGTGAGCCGCTGTCTCGACTTCTGCGAGCGCTATGGTGCGTTGTGGTCGAAGTCGTACGCCCTGTGGTTGCAGGCCGTGGACAGCTGGCGGCGCGGGGACCCGAACACGGCGCTGTACCTGCTGCATGAGAGCATTCGCTTGCTGCAGCCAGTCAACGACCAAACGGTGCTGTCGTTCTGCATCGAGGTCATCACGTGGTGCGAGGCCGAAAACGCGCAGTGGGAACGGGCCGCGGCCTTGCTCGGAGCGGCGGTTGCCGTGTGGAAACGCAGCGGTGCCAACAACCAGAGCGCGATGTGGATGGCTACGAGCAGCGAGTAGACGAATCGCCGCCGGACTTGCCCGTGCTGTTCTCGGAAGCTTCCTGCGCCGCCGACTCCCCAGACGTGTCCTTCGAGAAGTCGAAGCCGTACGAGTCGAAGTCGTGCACCTCGATCTCGGGCAGCTCGCCGAGCTCCTTGTTCAGCTCGCCGAAGATCGGGGGCCCTGGATCGGATGTGGTCTTGTTCACCGCTTCGCGTCCCGTTTCACTCTCGAAGCCGTGCCGGGGACGGCTGTGTCTCCGAGTCCGTAGTCGCGGATCAGCTCGGCTGGGTTGCCGAGCTGATCCGCTGTATGGACAGGGCGCCGAGCCAGATCGCAACAGCGGTTTTTAAGGTTGCCGGGGTTGCTTTGCTGTTGCCGGTCACATCATTCGTCTCCGCTTCGCAGCGATGGTGAGGATGATGTTCATGGCATGATCACCCGCGGCCGGGCGTCAGCTCGACCGGACGTTGTTCAGGCTGCGTCGGGCCGCCGCGACAACCGCGTCGACGGTGATGCCGAACTCGTTGTAAAGGGTCTTGTAGTCGGCCGAGGCGCCGAAGTGCTCGATGGACACCGACTCGCCGGCGTCCTTGACGAACCGGTACCACGGCATGGCGATGCCGGCCTCCACCGAGACGCGGGCCTTGACCGCGCCCGGCAGCACCGACTCGCGGTAGGCCTCGTCCTGGGCGTCGAACCACTCGACGCACGGCATCGACACCACGCGGGTGGCAACGCCGTCGGCCTCCAGGATCTTCCTGGCCTCGACGGCCAGCTGGACCTCGGAACCGGTGCCGATCAGCACGAGCTCGGGCTTGCCGTTGCCGGCCTCGGCCAGCACGTAGCCGCCCTTGGCGACGCCGTCGGCGTCCACGCCCTCCAGCGTCGGCACGCCCTGGCGGGTCAGCGCCAGGCCGGCGGGGCCGCTCGGGTCCTCCAGGATCGCCTTCCACGAGGCCGCGGTCTCGTTGGCGTCGGCCGGGCGGACCAGCGAGAAGCCGGGGATCGCGCGCAGCGAGGCGACGTGCTCGACCGGCTGGTGCGTCGGGCCGTCCTCGCCCAGGCCGATCGAGTCGTGCGTCCACACGAAGATGACCGGGGTCTTCATCAGCGCGGCCAGCCGGACGGCCGGGCGCATGTAGTCGCTGAACACCAGGAAGGTGCCGCCGTAGGGGCGGGTGCCGCCGTGCAGCGCGATGCCGTTGAGGATCGCGCCCATCGCGTGCTCGCGGATGCCGAAGTGCAGCGTCCGGCCGTACGGGTTGGCGTTCCAGGTGCTGGTGGAGATCGACTTCGGGCCGAACGAGTCGGCGCCCTTCATCGTGGTGTTGTTGCTCTCCGCCAGGTCGGCCGAACCGCCCCACAGCTCGGGCAGCACGTCGGCCAGCGCGCCCAGGACCTCACCGGAGGCCTTGCGGGTGGCGACGCCCTTGCCGTCGGCCTCCCAGGTCGGCAGCTTCTCCTGCCAGCCGGTGGGCAGCTCGCGGGTGGTCAGCCGGTCCAGCAGCGCTTTGCGCTCCGGGTTGGCCGCCGCCCACTCGTCGAAGGCGACCTGCCACTGGGCGCGCGCGGCCTTGCCCCGGGCGCCGGCCTCGCGGGCGTGGGCCAGCACGTCGGCGTCCACCTGGAAGGACTGCTCCGGGTCGAAGCCCAGCGCCTGCTTGACCCCGGCGACCTCGTCGGCACCCAGCGCGGCGCCGTGCGCCTTGCCGGTGTTCATCTTGGTCGGGGCCGGGTAGCCGATCACCGTGCGCAGCACGATCAGCGTCGGGCGGGTGGTCTCGGCCTTGGCCGACTCGATGGCCTCCAGCAGGCCCTTGACGTCCTCGCCGCCGTGCACCACGAGGACCTGCCAGCCGTAGGACTCGTACCGCTTGGCGGTGTCCTCGGACAGCGCGATGCGGGTGTCGTCCTCGATGGAGATCTCGTTCGCGTCATAGATCACCGTCAGGTTGCCCAGCTGCTGGGTCCCGGCCAGCGACGACGCCTCGGAGGTGATGCCCTCCTCAATGTCGCCGTCGGAGGCGATCACGTAGATGTGGTGGTCGAACGGGCTCTCACCCGCGGCGGCCGCCGGGTCGTACAGGCCGCGCTCGCGGCGGGCGGCCATCGCCATCCCGACCGCGGTGGCCAGGCCCTGGCCCAGCGGGCCGGTGGTGGTCTCCACGCCGTCGGTGTGCCCGTACTCGGGGTGACCCGGCGTCTTCGAGCCCCACTTGCGCAGCGACTTCAGATCGTCGATCTCCAGGCCGTAGCCGGCCAGGAACAGCTGCACATACAGCGTCAGGCTCGAGTGCCCGGCCGACAGCACGAACCGGTCGCGGCCGATCCAGTCCGGGTCGCTGGGGTCGTGCCGCATGACGCGCTGGAACAACGCATACGCGGCCGGGGCCAAACTCATGGCGGTGCCCGGGTGGCCGCTACCGCAGTTCTCCACCGCATCGGCGGCCAGCACGCGGGCGGTGTCCACCGCGCGCTGGTCCAGTTCGGTCCAGCCTTCGGGCAGGTGCTTGGTGGTCAAACGGGCAAGGTCGTCATGCTCTTCGCTCGCGCGATAGCTGGAGGTAGATTCGTTTGCGATCATAGACGCGCACTCCTGATGCTTTTCGGTTGCTCGCGTGCTCTTCCCTGCGAGGAGGTCTGCTGTTGGGACGTGGCACCCACCTCCTCGCGTTTCCGCGCCGGTAGGAAGGGCATCTCGATGATGAATACGTCAGGGCCACCACGGTCTGCGGACAACCCAGACCACCCCAGGCCCAAGTAGTCCCCTTCACGATCAAAAAACATGACCGGCGTCGTGACTCTCAGCCATATTCCTGGCGGGACCATTCCGGTCGCCCTATCTGGCCCCCCTATAAGTAGGCCACATCCGTGAGTGCTCGGGATGGTCGTCATCAATCAGGCGATGTGCCAGAGCGATCGCCTCTTTTCGATCGACCTCGTCGAGGGCGGGGTGCTCCCTAGCGACGGCGCCAAACACTTTTGCCAGCTCCTCTGCCGCGGTCGGAGACAGACTGGCATCGCCGCCACAGTGGACGTTGCGCAACCGCAAGATTGACGCGGCGGACAGCAGTAAGGAACACTCAGCTCCGCGCAAAGCTGTTCTAGTATTGGGCAGAGCAGCTGATTCTTGGCCCTCCATGCCACTTCCCCTTTCCATTGCCATATGTCCCGGTGCGCTCCACGAGCGAGCCTTCTTATCGATACGCCGGTATCAAAGCGCCAACAGAAGCGGACGGCCCGATCACGGTGCGGACACCGGGCGCGCCAGGGCACGGCGAAGCTCATCCACCGCAGTCCGCTTCCCACCTGGGTGGCTGAGCACCGCCGAGCCAGCGACGAGGAACTCGGCTCCCGCGTACCAGGCCGCCCGTGCGGTGTCCGTCGAGATTCCTCCGTCCACCTCGATCCGCGCCGGGCTCCCGGAACGGTCCACCAATGCGCGCACCTCGGAGACCTTTTCCTCCATCGTGGCGATATATTTTTGCCCGCCAAAGCCTGGGTTGACAGTCATGATCACAATCTGATCAAGCTGATCAAGCACATGGCGAACGAAATCGATCGGAGTGGACGGATTAACGGCGACGCCCGCTTGCACCCCGAGGTCACGGATCGTGGAAAGTGTTCGAAGCAGGTGCGGACAGGTCTCAGCGTGGACGATAATGGTCTCGCAGCCAGCCGAAGCAAAGCGAGCGAGCATCGGATCCGGGTCCTGCAGCATGAGATGGGCTTCAAATGGCAGATGAGTGTACTGACGGCACACGCCCACAACATCCGGGCCAAACGTCATGTTCGGGACGAAGCGTCCGTCCATGATGTCCCACTGGATGCGGTCGACTCCTGCGTCAGTGAGGCTAGCCACCTCATCGCCGAGACGCGCGTAGTCGGCACCGAGGACAGAGGCCACCAGCGCTGGCTCTTTCAATGACCAACTCGGTGCGGAGCGCCGTGGTCCTCCGCGCAACACACTACCTGGTTGATCAACCATCAAAGCGCTCCTCCTGATCACTTGTCCGTGATTTCTTGCGGATAAGTGTTGGGGGCCGCAGAGAATCGTGCGGCCCCCAACACTACGTGCCAAACTGGTGCTTGGTGCCGAGCCCAGCTCTGTCAGTTGATGCGGCTCTTTAGGGCCCTTGCAGCCGCACCCGGGTCCGTGGCGCCATAGATCGCCCCGCCGGCTACCGCTACCCTCGCTCCGGCGGCCTTCACCGAGGCGATGCTTTCGACGTTGACACCACCAGCGATCGAGAATGGGACCCCGGCCTCCCGGCCGTCATCGAGCAACGCCTGAATCGTGTAGCCGGGTCGGGCCTGCTCGTCGAGCCCAGCGTGAATCTCGACGAACGACACGCCCAACTTCGAGACCTCACGGATTCGGGCCACACGGTTGTCAGCCACGGTGATCATGTCCGCGACGACGTCCTTGCCGTACTTGCGGCCGGCAGCCACGGCCCCCCGCACGGTGTCATCGTCGGCCGCACCCATCACCGTGACCAGGTCCGCCCCCGCCTCGAAGGCGAGACCCGCTTCCAGCTCACCGGCGTCGGCGGTCTTCAAGTCCGCGAACACGAGCTTGTCCGGGTGCGCGGCCTTGATCGCCGTGATCCCGGCGAAGCCCACGGACTTGATCAGCGGCGTGCCCAACTCGAGGATGTCCACGGCATCGGCAACCTGACGCGCCAGGGTCAGAGCCGCGTCAAGTTTGATGACGTCCAATGCTACCTGCAGCTTCACGGTATTCTCCTCATCAGTGGTGATCGGTGAAGTCCGGGGTTTAGGTACGGATGACCTGCGCCGTGCTCCACAACACGGCGAACATTGCAACCGCCCAGAGCCGGCTGATCTCTTCCAGATTCGTGTCAGAATGGCTGGGAGATCACGACGTCGTTCGGCAGGTACCGGTCGTTGATTCCGCCATGCTGCACCTTCCTCGACTCTGCGGTTTTCAGCCACAGCTAGGACTCGCAACGGGATCTGAGAATGCACGGATCTGTACGTCTAGGTCAACGCATGCCGTGCGAACGGATGCTGAAAGATGACGGACGGTTCTTATGCGGGTCCAAGCGGCCTCGCTTCTACGCTGGCCCGCGATCATGGTTGCGATCCGCAAGAACGCGGAATAGATCTTCGCGGCGGGCGCGATCCCAGATCGAGCCCTTTGGGAACAGACTTCGTCGATCTAGCGGAACCGTTTATAAATGCAGTGGTCAGTGGTGTTGCGATCCTGTAAGACGTCGGCGTAAGGTTTCCCTGCGCTAGGCCTCATGCCGCAGGGCGTCAGCGCCTAAATTGGCTAAAAATGCTCCAGTATTGCCACATTGAGAAGCACCCACCCGAAGCGTCCAAGGTCAGCCCTCAGCCGAACGGCCCTTCCGGCAGCCTCGGCCACGATTACCTCTGCGATGTCAAGCAGAACCTGTCGACCCTCTTTGAACCCGACAACACGTAGTGTCGACTCCGCGACAGACGGAATCGACAAGCTCGATGATCAATTTTCGGGTTTAGGATTTATGCGCGTTCACCGGAGTTACCTGGTGAATTTGAGCCGCGTCCGCGAAGTGGAGCGGAGAGACGGGGGAATTCGAGCTCACCGTTGACGATAACGGCGGAATCGTTCCGGTATCTCGTTGACGGGCCAAGTTCGTCGCAGCAGATCCAGGGCTCTGTCGCTGACGAGCGGGAGACGGCGCGGGCGCCCCACGAATGGAACACCAGCCTCCAATGCCACTATCCAACAGGTGACGGGCGTAAGGTAAGAGCGGTCAATTCACCGGTCCGGAACGTATGGACTTTTTGGCCTTTTCTAGAACCTGCAAAGCCGTAGCTTGTGCGATGTCGGCGGCTACAGGGTCCCGCTCGAGCAAGGCCGTAATGGTCGCCCCCTCCATCAACTGAGCAATTTGGCTTGCAACGAAGTTGGTATTCGGCAATCCACATTCCTCCACAAGCTTCACCACCCAAGCCCGCGTGGCGTTCTTGTGCTCAAGAACCGCGTTTCGAACTGGGGGCGATGTGTCCGCCAGTTCGACGGTCGCATTAACGAAGGCGCATCCACGAAAAGAGGGCATAGCGAACCACTCGCGAAGTGAATCGAAAACGGAGAGGAGTCGCTCCCTGGGCGACGACGACCAATCGATTTCTCCACTCAGCCGGGCTCGGTGACAATCATCCATGTATTGCAAACACGCAACAATGAGGTCCGTCTTGGTGGGGAAGTGCTTGTACAGAGTCATCTTAGCCACGCCGATCTCGCTGACAAGCGTGTCCACCCCCACCCCGGTGCCGCGCTCATACATTATCCGCGAGGCATTCTTGAGAATCAGGTCTCGCTTGCTCATCATTGGTGCCACCGACGCGCTCCCTGATCAGAGTCCAAATCCGTTACTGTCAGTTAACTAGCTAGTAAACGTCCGCTGAGAATACCCACGCGGCCGGGATCGCGCAACAAGGACGATTGAAGTACGGGTGTGTTGAGTCGTTTATTCATCTGCAGCGGCGAGGGTGTTGAGGATGTCGTCCGCGGTCTTGGGTTTCGGGGGGGTGTTCCATTCGGGGGTCCAGCGGCGAACATCGGCTTCGAGTTCGGTAACGCTACGGTGGGCGGATCGGCGTAGTTTCCGGGTTGGTCAGTTCGGGCGAACCAGCTTTCGACAAGGTTGAGGATCTTGGAGGGTCCTCGGTGGTGGGCCGAGGCGGCCGCGGGTGAACTCGCGACTGATCGAATCAGGGCTGTACACCGGGTCGTCACCGGGCACACGGTAGTGCGTCCGCAAGACCAGATCCCGCTCACTCCACACTCGAGGTCCGCTTGGCCGCGATTTGGAACCGTTCATGCTCCCGCAACCTCTCTTCGTGCTGCATAGGTTGACCTAGACGTACAGATCCGTGCAGTCTCACAACCCGTTGTGCGTTCTAGGTGTGAATGAAAAACACAGAGTCGAGGAAGGGGCAGCGTGGAGGAATCAAGTTGTCTCGAGATGACGACGCCTGCCCGCTTAGCCTGCACCTCGAAACGACAGCCACCGGCCGAAACTCGCGGCGATAATCGGCTACACCACGAGCCGACACTTAAAAAAGATCTACTGAGCATTCAGTAGTTCGTCATACCGATCTTGTCAATCGGTCCAGTGCAGTACTCGAGGAGGTGTAACGACAAGTGTCAACCTTGACTGAAGTCGCCCACACACTGGTCTCTAATAGGCGCGGGATTCTCGCCGCCGATGAGAGCATCGGAACAATGTCGTCCCGGCTGGAAAGCGTCGGAGTGGAACCAACGGCGGAGAACCGGCGCGTTTATCGTGAATTGATCGTCACCACACCCAAGCTGGCCGATTCGGTCAGCGGAGTTATCCTCGCCGACGAGACCCTTCGCCAGAAGCTGTCAGATGGGCAAACTTTTCCCGAGGCTCTCGCGGGTATGGGGATTCTTGCCGGTATCAAGGTCGATACCGGAGCCAAGCCGCTGGCGGGGGCCCCGAACGAAAAGGTCACGGAAGGCCTCGACGGGCTGCGCGAACGAGTGGCGCAGTACAGGCGCCTCGGGGCGACCTTCGCCAAGTGGCGCGCGGTAATCACGATCGGCACCGGCCTGCCTACGGAACGTGCAGTGCGAGCGAACGTGCACGCGCTGGCACGGTACGCCGGCCTCTGCCAGGAAGGGGGCCTGGTGCCCATCGTGGAACCCGAGGTACTGATGGACGGCGGCCACTCGCTGGCGCAATGTCAGCAGGTGACGAGGGCGGTGCTGCGGTCTTTGTTCGACGAACTTGCTCTGATGCAGGTGGAGCTCGACGGCATCGTCCTAAAACCCAACATGGTGGTGGCTGGGACGGACAGCCCGGAGCAGCCCGGGGTAGCAGAGGTTGCCCAGGCCACGGTGGACGTCCTGCGTGATACCGTGCCGCCATCTGTTCCGGGTATCGCCTTCCTTTCTGGTGGACAAAGCCCGGAAGTGGCGACGAGTCACCTCGGGGCCATGCAGAACCTCGATCCGCTTCCCTGGGAACTGACCTACTCGTTCGGACGGGCGCTGGTCGGGCCGGCTCTGGAGACGTGGCGGGGCAACCACGACAAGTGGGATGCCGCCCAGAAGGCGCTCTCCGAGCGAGCTGTCGCGAACGCCGCAGCACGCGTTTAGAGCAAAGCTTGATCGGCGCGATGTGCCAGTCATGCGCGCTGGCGGCTTCAAATACAAGGAGCACGAACCGGATCGGCTACGTAGTCGCCGATCCGGTTCGTGCTCCTAATTAGTTAGCTGCTGCAACGCCGGTCAGTTCAGCGTAGTCATACGGGGGCGATACCTCGACGATGTCGGCACCGACCAGGTTCAGTCCGTCGAACCCGTGAAGGGTCACGAGCAGCTCTCGACTGGTCATGCCGCCAGCTTCCGGTGTGCCGGTTCCAGGCGCATGTGCCGGGTCGAGAACGTCGATATCGATCGACACGTAGACCGGCGAATCTGCGAGAGTCGCTCGAAGCTCGCCTACGATTTCGTCGAGCCCTCGCCTCTGATAATCCATGCTGCGAACCAGGCTGAAGCCGAGGTCGGCGTCGCTGACCAGATCCAGCGGAGAATAGATCGACCCCCTGATTCCGACGTGGACGCTGCTGTCTGGGAGAAAGAGTCCTTCTTCCCCAGCACGACGGAACGGCGTGCCATGAGTGAGCGGCGCGTCGAAGTAGGTGTCTCACGTATCGAGGTGCGCGTCGAAGTGGATCAGGGCAACCGGTCCGTGCACCCGCTTCATCGCCTTCAGGATCGGGTACGCGACCGTGTGGTCACCGCCGAGCGTGATCAACCGGGCGCCGCCGCTGATCAGGTCGAGCACTCCGCGTTCGATATCCGCCATGGCCGTTCCGATGTCGAACGGGTTGAACGCGATGTCACCGGCATCGACCACCTGCTGCGTGGCGAACGGGTTTACGTCGAGCATCTGGTTGTGCGGCCGCAGCAACCGGGACGCCTGACGAATGTGACTCGGCCCGAATCGTGCACCCGGACGATAGGTCACGCCGGTGTCGAACGGGACCCCGACGACGGCAACGTCGTAGTCGGAAACATCCTCGATACGCGGCAAGCGAGCGAAGGTGGTCAGGCCGGCGTACCGGGGACTGACCAATCCGTCGACCGGACCGGTCACCCGCAACACCCGAATCCCCATCAGCCACTATTCGAGCCTCGTCGGACTGCGGCATCAGGCCTCCTTGACTTTCCGGGCTTGAGATCGCAACCGGTCGGGCGGGTAGGGCCCGCAAACGCCGACCGACTGCGATGCGAGAACTCTGGGGCACGTAGGGCACCTGTGTGAATGGTACGATCGAATAAATTTCGAAACTCTATTGCTACACATGACGAGGTACTCACTGGGGTTAAGGTCGATCAAAGGCGTAAACCGAACAGGCTCATCCGGGCAGGTCATAACCGAGTTGGTGGCGGAGGTGCCCGGTAACGGCAGGGCCCGCCGGGATGCTCGGTTGTCTGACCGTCTGGCGGGGGCGAAGTACAAGCGTTCGCGGAGAGGCTGTTGGGCACGCTGTGCATTTGCGGCATGGCAGCACGCTTGATCTGCCGGCGCCGTAGTTCGGGGGTTGACCGTCGGACGATCATGTGCGTCATCAATGAAATCCGGTCATCGTTAGCCGGTCGCGGTTGGTGAGTCTTTCGGTCGGCGCCAGCGCCGGATCTGGACGGCCTGCCGGGCTCGGAGTAGCTTTGATCGCAGTTCATCGTCGAGGGCAAGGACTTTCAGGCTGCGGGTCTCGGTCCGTCCGTGTTCCCGGGTGCGATCATGGGCGTCTGTCCGGGTGTGGTTCCACGGCAGGGTTTTCAGCCGCTGATGTGTACTGGGTCGGTTGCCCTTGACCGGTAGGAGCCAGAACGCCCCGGCGGCCTCGTCTTCGGCGATGAAGGCGCTGCTGGTGTGTTTGGCGTCGGCGGTGATCACCGTTTTCTCCAACGCTTTTCGTCCCAGCCGGGAGAGAAGGTCTCGGGCCGCGGCATTCTCATCACCGGCGTTGACCGTGGTCTGGCCGAAGACTTCGCCGCAGGAGTTCATCGCTGCTAGCACCTGCGTTTGAGGCATGTCGGCCTGTCCGGTGGTCGCGGCCCGCATCGTCTTGCCATCGACGGCGACCGCCGCCGCCGGTGCGCTGTCCCGGGCCGTCCAGCCGGATAGGGCCTGGTCGAGCTCGTCGTGAGGCCCTGTCCAGTACCCGTGCGTCAACTTTGCACACGCCGATCTTCGTCAGCCGCACAATTTGCCGAAACACCAAGACTGTTCTCACCACCGGCGACCACGATCGCGCCGAAAGCCGGAACGGCCTAACTGGCCGTTCCGGCTGTGCACCCACGGCGATGGGTTAGGCCCCACTGGGGCTGTTGGCTTCGTCGACCAGGTCATCGACTCGGCTCAGGACCTTGTCGAGGATGTCCAGGCCTTCCTGCGCCTCCGACGGGGAGATGGTGCAGGGTGGCACGACGTGAAGCCGGTTCGAGTTGATGAACAGCAGCAGACCAAGGGATTTCGCCGTGCTCATGGCTTGGGCCATGATCGGGCTGCTGCCACCGGTCGGCGCGACGGGTGTGCGGGTGTTCCGGTCGCTGACCAGCTCAATCGCCCAGAACACTCCGAGTCCGCGCACCTCCCCCACGCTGGGATGCCGCTCGGCGAGCTGGGACAGCCCGGGAGCGATGACCTCCAGCCCGATGCCGAGGGCGTTCTCGACGATCACGTCGCGGTCCATGACGTTGATCGCGGCGACGGCTGCGGCGCAGGCGAGCGGATGCCCGGAGTAAGTGAGCCCGCCCGGGTAGGGCCGGTGTGCGAAGTGTTCGGCGATGCGTTCCCCGATCAGCACTCCGCCCAGCGGGACGTAGCCCGAGTTGACTCCCTTGGCGAAGGTCAGCAGGTCCGGTACGACGCCTTCGGTCGCGGAGTGGAACCACGCTCCGGTGCGGCCGAATCCGGTCATCACCTCGTCGATGATCAGCACGATGCCGTACCGGTCGCACAATTCGCGCACACCGGCCAGGTAACCCGGCGGGGGAACCATGATCCCCGCGGTTCCGGGAATCGCCTCGAGGAGGACTGCCGCGATGGTCTGCGGTCCCTCCAGCTCGATGATCTGTTCCAGGTGCGCCAGCGCCCGCTCGCATTCCTCGGCCTCGGTCTGGGCGTGGAAGTGGCTGCGGTACAGGTACGGGCCGAAGAAGTGGACCACCCCGGCATTCGCGGCGTCGTTCGGCCAACGCCGGGGATCTCCGGTCAGGTTGATGGCGGTCTGCGTTCCACCGTGGTACGAGCGGTACCGGCTCAGCACCTTCGGCCGCCCGGTGGCCAGGCGCGCCATCCGCACCGCGTGCTCGTTGGCATCAGCGCCGCCATTGGTGAAAAAGACCCGGTCGAGGTCGCCAGGTGCTCGTTCTGCGATCAGCCGCGCCGCTTCGGAGCGCACGTCGTTGGCGTACTGCGGTGCGATGGTGGCGAGCTTGTTCGCCTGCTCTGCGATCGCTGCCACGACATCGGGGTGCTGGTGGCCGATGTTGGTGTTCACCAGCTGCGAGGAGAAGTCGAGCAGCCTGTTGCCCTCGCCGTCCCAGACGTAGGAACCGGCCGCGCGGGTGACGACCATGGGATCGAGGCCGGCTTGGGCGGACCAGGAGTGAAACACGTGGCGCCGGTCCAGCTCATAGGTCCTGGCCGCGTCGTCGGTGAGCGTCATCGGGTGATCTCCTTACGCGGTCTGCGGGAAGCCGAGGTTGAGGCCACCGTGGCTGGGGTTGAGCCAGCGGGAGGTGACGACCTTGCCGCGGGTGAAGAAGTGCACGCCCTCGGTGCCGTGCGCGTGGGTGTCCCCGAACAGCGAGCTCTTCCAGCCGCCGAAGCTGTAGTAGGCCATCGGGACCGGGATGGGCACGTTGATGCCGACCATCCCGACCTCCACCTCGTTGTGGAAGCGCCGCGCGGCGCCACCGTCGTTGGTGAAGATCGCAGTGCCGTTGCCGTAGGGGTTGGAGTTGATCAGCCGCAGCGCCTCGTCGTAGGACTCGACCCGCACGACCGACAGCACCGGACCGAAGATCTCGTCGGTGTAGCAGCTCATGCCGGTGGTGACGCGGTCGATCAGGGTCGGGCCGAGCCAGAACCCGTTCTCGCCGCCGTCGGCCTGCACCTGCCGGCCATCGACGACGATCGCCGCGCCGTCCCGCTCTGCCGCATCGATGTAGGAGGCGACCTTGTCGCGGTGTGCCGCGGTCACGAGCGGCCCCATGTCGCAGCTGCGGGTGCCATCGCCGGTCTTGATGGAGAGGGCGCGCTGGGCGATCTTGCCGACCAGCTCATCGGCGATACCGCCGACTGCCACGACCGCGGAAATAGCCATGCAGCGCTCGCCCGCTGAGCCGAACCCGGCGTTCACCATCGCGTCAGCAGCGAGGTCGAGGTCGGCGTCGGGCAGGATGACGGCGTGGTTCTTCGCCCCGCCGAGGGCCTGGACGCGCTTGCCGTTCGCGGTCCCGGTGGCGTACACGTACCGGGCGATCGGAGTCGAACCGACAAAGCTGATCGCCTTCACCGCGTCGTGTGAGAGGAGTTCGTCGACCGCGAGCTTGTCGCCCTGCAGCACGTTGAATACGCCGTCGGGAAGTCCGGCCTCAGCCCACAGTTCAGCCAGCCACAGCGCAGCCGAAGGGTCCTTCTCGCTGGGCTTCAACACCACCGTGTTCCCGGCCGCGATGGCGATCGGGAAGAACCACATGGGCACCATGGCGGGGAAGTTGAACGGCGAGATGATCCCCACCACCCCGAGCGGCTGCCGCACGGAGAACGAGTCCACCTCGGTGGAGGCATTCTCGGTGAACCCGCCCTTGACCAAGTGCGGGAGGCCGCAGGCGAATTCCACGACCTCCTGGCCGCGGGTGACCTCTCCCAGCGCGTCGGAGAGGACCTTGCCGTGCTCGCTGGTGATGATCGCAGCGAGCTCGTGCTTGCGCTCGTTGAGCAGCTCCCGGAAGCGGAAGACGATCGCGGTCCGCTTCGCCAGCGACGTGTCCCGCCAGGCTGGGAAAGCCGCCGCCGCCGCTTCGATCACCACTCGCGAGTCCTCGGTGTTGGCCAGCGCCACCTCCCGCCGCACCTCACCGTTCGCCGGGTTGGTCACCGGAGCCGTGGCCCCGCTCGAGCCGTCGAACGGTTTGCTATTCACCCAATGCACGATCTTCGACTGACCGGTCTTCACCACTTGCTCTTCCCTCACTCAACATCTCAAGACGTGGATCGCCGACGCCTGCCGCCTTCGACTGGACACCTCAAGACATTGCCAGCTCCGCAGCCGACATGATGGAAAAAATGAGGGCGGCCAATTTACAATTCGTCAGATGATCCTGACTGTTCGCGACGTGCTCGCACTGCCGGTCGTTGCGGCCGGCCGCCCAAGGGTCGTCGCAGGCCGCACGCTTCTCGACCGCCCGATTCGATGGGTGCACATCAGCGAATCCACCGACCTCACCGACCTGCTGGAAGGCGGCGAGCTGGTGCTGAGCACCGGACTGCCCCTCACCGGCGGCCCCGCAGCGGTCTCGGACTACCTCACGATGCTCGGCACCCAGCAGGTCGCCGGACTCGTCGTTGAACTCGGCACGCACCTGCGCGACGTACCAGCCGACCTCGAACGCGTGGCCGAGGCTGCCGGGGTACCCGTCGTCGTACTCGAAGCCGAGATCCGCTTCGTCGAGGTGACCGAGCAGGTCCACCGCAGGATCGTGGCCGAACAGTACGACGAGGTGAGCTTCGCCCGCACCACCCACGAGGTCTTCACCTCACTCAACATGGCGCGCGCATCCAGCACCGACATCGTCACCCGCGCATCGCACATCCTCAACGCCCCGCTCGTGCTGGAGGACCTGAACCGACACGTACTGGCTCACTGCGCGGCGGGCGAATCGACCTCGCAGCTCCTGGATCAATGGGCAGAGCGGTCGCGAATGCACGATTCGCCCAGTGCCGCGAAGACTTCCGGATGGTCGGCGGTACGTGTCGGTGTCGGGACCGAACGATGGGGACGACTCGTGCTGCCGGTCGAAGCAGCAAACGAGCCGCGCGCGAAAATGGTGCTCGAACGCGCAGCGCAATCCCTGCAGCTGCACCGGATGCTCCAGCAAGAGCGCGACGCCCTCGTCGTCCACGCACTCGGCGGCCTGCTCGACGACATGCTCAGCGGCCGGATCAACGACGAAACCGAAGCTCTGGTCAGGGCGAACGCACTCGGCCTCAAGACGAACAAGTACTACGTCCCGATCGTCATACGCGTCCCCCAACGGCCCGATGCACACCCACTGACCCAGGGTGAGATCGACCGCCGCCTGCTCACCACCCTGCGCCAGGCAATCTCGGAAACCGGCCACACCGCGATCGTCTCCATCCGTCGCGAAGGCACCGTTTCCGCGGTGATGTCCTGCGCCGAACCCGACAACGCTCTCCACCAGGTCTGCGCCGGCCTCGACATCCGCTTGTCCCAGCGGGACGGCACCAACGCCTGGGTCGCGGGTACAGCCCCGCACGCCGCCACTCTGCTTGCCGCGGCGCAGGAAATCTCCGAAGCAGAACACGTCGCCGACGTTGGCGTCACCATGCCAGAAGTCAACCGCCTCTACCGCTTCACAGATGTGCGGCTACGCGGACTGATCGCCCTGATCCGCAACGACCACCACGTCCAAGCCTTCGCCGAAACCGAACTCGGCAGACTGCTCGAACACGACGCCCGCAACAACGACGATCTCCTCAGCCTGCTGCGCACATACCTGGACTGCGGCGGGTCCAAAACCCACACCGCCCGAACCACCGGACTCAGTCGCCCCACCCTCTACACCCGGCTGCAAACCATCGAACGCATCCTGAACATTCCACTCGACTCAGCCGAATCACGCACCTCGCTACACACCGCCCTGATGATCCTCGGCGCCTCCTAGTCCGCTCCTAGTCCGAGTGATGGATCGTCATGCGGAGTCGCCGCTGGTATTGACGGAGTCATGCAGAACCCATCGTTTATGAGCGCGAGCTCCTGCGGGTCCCCCATCGCTCACGTGACCGTGCTTCACTGAACGCCCAGGCCCGGCCTGGTCCGGCACATCCACACAAGCGCGACGCAACATCCGTGCTCTTGACATCCATCTACTCATGTTCGGCGAGTACCTGGTTGGCTTCCTCTTCCTCGTAGTTTCGTGCGTCGGCTTCGGCATCGCCGGCCGTCTTCTTCGCGATAGGCCGCAGGACCAATTCCTCGGCGGTTTCATGGACGGCCAGCAGGGCCCTCAGCTCGTCGAACCGGTTCTGCTTCTGCTCGCCCTGTGCGTTCTTGACCTCCGCGAAGAGGCCGCGGATGCGTGCGTGCTGCTCCAGCAGAACGCGGACCACGTCCGGAAGCCTCGCGGCTTCCTGGCGTTCAGTTTGCACGCGAATACGGCGTGTAGGAAACAACATCACACCATCCCGAACGCGTGTCGGCCGGTGCGCGGCGGGCGGCGACTCCGCGGTCACGGCCTCGGACCTCGACCGTGATCACGCAAATCTCGTCCAGTTTCTACTGTCAGCGATCGAACACTACGCAGACGTGATCACCCTCCCGGCGAAATCGACCACCTCGACGACGAGAATGAGGACTGACCACGACCGGCGCTTCCACGCTAATCGTGGCATTTTCAGCGCGTTGGTGTGTACTACCGGAACCCCTACGACGCCGTCCTGCAGGGCGAAGTCACCGACCGCGACGACCGCAACCAGCGTGTGGTGTGTGGCTAACGATCACAAACGCGGAGCGAAGTGGCGGCGGGTCCGGATGGTGACGCCATTCTGCGGCCGACCACGTGCCAGGGCGGCGGCCGCGAGGCAGCAGCGGACCCACATGTTGAACTGCATCTCCTTAGCCACTCGCAGCTTCCCGTACAGCACGTTCAGCAGCGGCGTGCTTGCCCGGGCCCACGCCTCGATCTCGAAGACCAGACCGCTGCCCTCGGACCGGGTGCGGAACTCGATGAGCCCCGATTCGAGGTGGCCACGCAAGGTGGCGAGCCGGAAGGAGTCATCCATGCGGGCCACGACGCGAACAGGAGCGTCCCACGGCCCCGGCATGTGCACCACGACCTCGTCCCCCACCTGCGTTCGATCACCTGGGCCCTTGGCGGTGCGCACCTTGGTGACCTCCCGCGGTACGGCCCGGTTCATGTCGGCTGCGATGGCGTCGACGAGCTCAGGGGCGGTGAGCGCGCTGTCGGTGATGCGCACGCTGAACCGGCGGTGGAAGACCGGTCCCACTCCGTTCGCGAGGAGTTGGCTGCGGTCGTCGACGAGTTCCTCGGGCAGCTCCGGCGGCAGGTCCGAGCCATCGCCGACCTCTTCGGTGCGGTGCAGCGGCGTCGTCTCCCACAGGTACCGCCAGAAGACCAGGGCCATGCCCGCCAGCCAGCGCAGCACGATCTGCAACTGACTGGTGCACGTGCAAAGCACCGACATGGGCATCTCCTCGTCGCGCTGGCCAGCGTGACCGCTCCCGTGTTGGGTATACCCCAGGACAGCGGACACCACGTGTGCTGGGAGGACTGATGATCGTTCGGCTCTTGCACGCCGCTGGATTGCGCAGCACGCATCTGCACGCCCTATCGTTGGGCTCGGTCGCGCTGTGCCTGACCCTGTGGATTCGGGCTAAAACGGTGGACCAGCAGCAGCGGGGCAACGCCGAACGGCGTGCGCTGTTTACCGGCCTGTGGCCGCCAATGCTGTGGCTGATCGGTGACTCCCTGCGCGAACGCGAGTGATCGGCGGTGCGACCGCGATTCTTCACCGGCATCGACATCGCCCGCGCTCTGCGAGACCTGCCCACCAAGCGCGTGAACTACGCGGTCGAGCAGGTCGAGCCCACCTGTTGGAACTTCGACACCTACCGGCACCCGGTGGCGCGGGAGCAACCCGGTCCTCCCGAGCCAGGCGGCCCGTGGGAGATCGCGTGTGGCCTGGTGCGCGACTACGAGTTCTCGGTGCCGCAGTTCGTGCGCGCCGTCTACGACCGCCGCGAAGACCTACTGGGCAGGAACATGCTGCTCGACGGACGCTTCCACGGGTTGCACTTCCACATGGGCGTGCGGGTCACCGACGTCACCGATCAGACGCTGGACGACGGACGCGTGTGGGGCTGGGCCTACGAGACCCTGGAAGGCCACTTGGAACGCGGGAAGATGCACTACGAAGTCGTCAAGAAAATGTGTACCGGCGAGGTCGAGTTCGTCATCACCGGCTACTCACAACGCGATCCGGCCCTCGGCCCGGTCCTGAAGCTGGGGTGGCGCTTGTTCGGGCGCCGCACCCAGTTGCGGTTCTACCGCGCATGCGGTGCGCGGCTGCGCAGCCTCGTACATGCCCGGCTCGCCGGTGCCTCTGAGCCGCCGGCTGCGCGGGAGGGCGATATCGTGCTGGCGCCATCGGACGTCCGGCCGTCCGCATGGGACCGCCTTGCCGTACGCCACCACCCGGCCGACCGGCACCCCACGACCGACTCCGGGTAGTCGCACAGGCGCGAGAACGTGGCTGGCTGTGCGAAATCGAGCCATCCTCCTCGGGCTGGGCGTAGGGCTCGTAGTCGCGGGACGCGGACGGACACCTGGTGTGCCTGCCCACCGGTTCCGCGGTCGCGGTCATGTCCCGGACTGCTCGATTACGAGGTGTTGTGAGCTCTGCTCGCGGACCAGCGCGGCGAGCTGGTACCGCGTGGTCGCGAGCATTTCGCGGTCGTCGGCGCTGCACGATCAGTCATCGGTTACTTAGACCAGGTGGGTTCATCCTCTGGAATCCTTGCAGCCCCACACCCGCCCCAATATGCAGTGTTCGGCACCACTTTCATATCCACCCAGATGGATCAATGAATGACCAAGATCAGCGCGACCCCATTTGACCCCGCCGGGGCTCAAGATCCACAACTCCCAAAATCCTCCCAAAAATCGCCGAAATTCGAGACGGCACACTTCGGGACGATCACCCAAGATCCACACCAGAACACAAAAAGCCCGCTGACCTGCACTAACGTGCCGGTCAGCGGGCTTCCGCCAACGTCGGGCTGACAGGATTTGAACCTGCGACCCCTTGACCCCCAGTCAGGTCCACAAGAGACAGTCACCTGCGAAAACCGAGAAACCCCAGGACAAAACGCGTCCGTTGACAGCGTTTCCACGCAGTTCTCACCTACTACGGTACCTACCGCGCTCCAGTTCCGCTCCTGCTCCTGCCGACCTGCCGAAGGCGCAAGAACACCACGGAGTGATCGTTACCCGAAGAAGGAAGCCACGTCGTCGTTCCGCACGTCTTCCAGCCCCACGACCTTCCGTGGCCGGTCGAACACACAGCAGCCAGGCACCAGCGAAGCGATCGAATGCACCGAACACGGATCAGCAGCTCAACTACTGCTGTGCCCTGTGGGCCTGCGTAGCTGCGTCGCTGCACGTCTCAACGCGTGGGTATTGTGTGTCGAATGTCGAGGTAAGCTGCGCAGCTTCGGCGCGGTGCCCGAACTTATTGATGCGCAGGGCAAATATGTGATGTCAGGCGGCGTAGCGGACTTCGGGTTTGCCGAAGTAGGAGCGAACTCGGTCGGGCAGCTTCTGGAGTCGGTGGAGGAAGGAGCGGACCACTGTTTCCAGCTCGTCGCGGGTTTTCGGTGCTGTGCCGGTGGACACGGCGCGTTTGAGGTCGGCATTGAGGATCTCATCGGGGTTGAGCTCGGGGCTGTAGCCGGGAAGGAAATGCATCTCGATGTCCGAGCGGTGTTCGGTGAGCCACTTCTGGACGGTCTTGCGGCGGTGGACGGGGTGTCCGTCGACGATCAGGTGGACCTTACGGCCGTGATGGCCGGCCAGGCGTTTGAGGAAGGGGAGGAAGACCCCGGCGTTGAACGACCCGATGTAGACGGTGAAGTACAGCTCGCCCTTGTTGCCGATCGCGCACATGGCATTCACGCTGAACCGCTTGCCTGTCTTGCCCACCACCGGCGTTGTGCCTGTCGGGGCCCAGGTGCGGCCCACGGCGGCGTCCGAGCGGATCCCGGTCTGGTCCAGCCATAGCACCGTCGCGCCTTCGCGGCGGGCGCGGGCGGCGATGGCCGGGTAGTCCTCTTCCAGCCACACCCGCACCGCTTCGGGATTCTGCTCGTAGGCTTTGCGGATCGGTTTCTGCGGTGACAGCCCCCAGGAACGCAGGTATTTGCCGACCGTGGTCAGGCTCAACACGATGCCGTGCCGTACCCGGATCAGCTCGGCCACGGCCTTGCGGGTCCACACCAGGCCGGTCAGCCCGAACGTGGCCGGAGTGTGCTCGGCCACCGCATACCGCAGCTTGCGCTGCCGGCGGGCACTCAACACTTTCTGCTCCCCGGCCTTGCGGCCCCGGCGACGCGCGGCAAGACCCTTCGAGCCGCGTTTTCGCCACGCCTGCACCCATCTGGACACCGACTGCGCCGACACCGCGAACACCTGCGCCGCCTCGGCCTGGGTCATCCCACCATGGACAGCCGCTACCACCCTGCGCCGCAGATCCTCCTGCGTCTCAGGCGATAACCTCCGCGCATCCCGCACACCAGCGATCATGCCAGATCAACGAAGATCAGACCTTTGAGTTCCCGATCAATATATGTTCGACTCGCTGAACCTGCTCGGTCAGGGCCTGTCTATGGCCCTGCAGCCGGAGAACTTGCTCTTCGCGCTGATCGGCTGCCTGCTCGGCACACTGGTTGGCGTGCTGCCCGGCATCGGGCCGACGGCGACGACGGCGATGCTCATTCCCATCGCTGCCGGGTTCAACCCGGTCGCCGCGATCATCATGCTGTGTGCGATCTACTACGGCGCGCAGTACGGCGGCACGATCACCTCGGTGCTGCTGAACACTCCTGGCGAGGTGTCGTCGGCGGTAACCTGCCTTGACGGTCATCAGATGGCCAAACGAGGGCGGGCCGCCACCGCGCTTGCCTCCGCCGCCATCGGTTCGTTCATCGGGGGCACCATAGCGTCACTGGGGTTGGTGTTCCTGGCCATCCCGTTGAGCAGCATCGCCCTGAAGTTCGGTCCCGCAGAGTTCTTCGCGCTAGTTCTCTTCGGCCTCACTCTGGTAGTTGGCCTGGCTGGCCGGTCCCTCAAGCTCGCCTTCATCAGTGCGATCGTCGGCGCGCTGATCGCCGCCATCGGCATCGACCCGGTCGTCGGGGAACCACGATTCACCTTCGGCAGCACCGAGTTGCTCAATGGTATCGAGTTCGTTCCGGTACTCATGGGCCTCTTCGGCCTCAGTGAAATCCTGCTGAACCTCACTGGGCGTGACAACACCGATGTGGCCATCCAGAAGACTGGGCGGCCGGAATGGCGGGCGATCGCCAAAACCGGTCCGGCTGTGGCCCGTGGTACCGGTATCGGTTTCCTGCTGGGCCTGGTTCCTGGGGTGGGCGCCGCGGTTCCCACCTTCATGTCGTATGGCCTGGAACGGCGCATGTCGAAGAAGCCGGGTGACTTCGGCAAGGGAGCGATTGAAGGGGTGGCAGGCCCGGAGACGGCTAACAACGCGTACGCGAACTCATCGCTGATCCCGCTGTTCACCCTGGGCATCCCGGCTTCCGCGACACTGGCCGTGCTCACCGGCGCGTTCCTGCAAAACGGGCTTACCCCGGGACCGTTGCTCTTTGCCGAACATGGCGAGCTGGCATGGGCGATCATCGCGAGCTTCTTCGTCGGCAACGTAATCCTGCTGGTGCTGAATCTGCCGCTGATCCCGGCATGGGCGGCGATTCTCAAGATTCCTTATTCCCTGCTGTACGGGCTGATCATCGTATTCGCCGTCGTGGGTGCCTATGCCTTGCGCGCCAACGTGTTCGACGTCGTAGTCGTGATCGCCTTCGGCTTCATCGGGTATGCGTTCAAACGTCTCGATGTACCGCTCGCCCCTCTCTGCTTGACCTTGATCCTCGCTCCGATGGTCGAGAAGGCGCTGCGTCAATCGTTGTCGGTGTCGCAGGGTGATCCTTCGATCCTCGTATCCAGTCCTATCTCGATCGTCCTGCTGTGCTTGAGCGTCGTGGCGGTCGCCGCCTTCGCGACGCGTGCGGTGCGCGCTGAGCACCGCGTCACCGTCGACGAATGACATCTGCGGCAGGCATACCGGACCACCTCCGAACGAAAGGGAAAACAGTGCGCAACGCCAGAAAGACACTGCGGATGATGGCGGTGATGTTCGCCGCCGCCATCGGGCTCGCCGCCTGCACGACGGCCAACTCCGGTGGGGGAAATGACGTCTTTCCCAAGCAGGGGAAGCCGATCACCATGATCATCCCCTTCGCGCCCGGCGGCCTCACTGACGTCTCCGCACGCGTCCTGACGCCAGCCCTGGGCAAGGAACTTGACACTTCCATCGAGGTCATCAACCAGCCCGGGGCGAGCAGTCAGGTCGGGATGACCGCATTGAGTCAGGCCAAGCCCGACGGCTACACCTTCGGCTACACCCTGCTGCCGACTACCCCCAACGCCTACCTTGACCCGCAGCGGAAGGCAGCGTTCAAACGCGAGAACTTCAAGGGCTTCGCGAACTACTTCTCGACCCCGATCGTCGCGGTGGTCAACGCCAACAGTGACCTCAAGTCGGTAAACGATCTCGTCACGAAGGCGAAGGCGAACCCCGCGAAGCTCGCCGTCGGCACCGGCGCGCTGGGTGGACCGGCGGATATGGCCCGCGTGCTCCTGGAAAACAGCGCTGAGATCAGCTTCGCGAACGTGCAGTTTGACGGCGGTGGCCCTACGGCGGTGGCGTTGCTCGGCGGGCATATCGAGGTCGCGTTCTCGTCCGTGCCGGAGATCCAGCAGTACGTCAAGAGCGGTCAGATGCGCGCGCTTGGAGTGATGGCCAAGGAGCCGGTGTCGCTGCTGCCGGACGTGAAGACCTTCGCTGAGCAGGGTTTCGACCTGGAAATGGCTTCGGTCGGCATCCTGTCGGTTCCGGCGGGGACGCCAGACGCGATCGTTACCCGGCTTAGCGAGGCGACCAAGGTAGCGATGCAGGATCAGGCGGTGATCGCCAAGGCGGCGGAGCTCGGCTTCCTGCTGAACTACATGACGCCTCAAGAGGTTGACGCCGCTTGGACCAAGAGCGACGAGCAGGTCGCCCAGATCCTCAAGGGGAGCGGAGATTGACTTCCTCCCCACGCCTAAAGGCGGGGGAATCCAACCTTCACAGGTTGGGTTTCCTGCTTCATAGCCGACTGCGCGCGAGCAAGCTCGCCCCGGCTTACACCAGCTCCACAGGCATCGCCGGATTTCCACCCGGCTACCGCTCGACCAGCGGCAAGGATGTTCTTCGCGGCGTTGTGGTCCCGGTCGTGCCGAGTGCCGCAGTCGGGGCACGTCCAGTGCCGCACCGACAGTTTCAGGTTCTTCAGCAGGTGCCCGCAGTTCGAGCAGGTCTTTGAGCTCGGGTACCAGCGGTCAACGACAACGACGATCTTTCCCGCTCGCTCGGCTTTGTATTCGAGCTGGCGCCGGAACTCGCTCCACCCGCAATCAGAGATCGCCTTGGCCAGTTTCCGGTTGCGGACCATGTTCTTCACCGCGAGGTCTTCGACCGCGACCAGGTCATTGTTACGAACCAGGCCCGTTGAGGTGCGGTGCAGGAAGTCCTGCCGCGCGTGCCGCACCTTGCGGTGCGCCCGGGCAACCTTGGCTTTAGCCTTGCGGCGGTTCGCTGAACCGCGCTGCTTGCGGGCCATCTGACGTTGATAGCGGGCAAGGTTGCGGGCCTTACGGTCCACGTGACCGGCGTTGGGGATCTTCTCCCCGGTGGACAGGACAGCGAAGTCTTTCACCCCCAGGTCAACGCCGACCGTGCGGCCGGTGGCCGGGGCGTGTCCGGGCTCGTCGGTGTCCACGGCGAAGGTCACGTACCAGCGGCCGTCAGGCTCGCGGGAAACGATCACCATAGTCGGATTCAGAAACTGAAGAACCTCTGCACCCCAGGACCACACATACTCAAGCGGCGCGTTGTGCTTGGCCAGCTTCAGCTTTCCATCGCGCAGGCTAAACGCGCTGCGCGTGTAGTGCGCCGACCGACGTCCGTTACGCGACTTGAAGCGCGGGTAGCGAGCACGTCCAGCGAAGAAGTTCGCGAAAGCGGTGTGCTGGTGCCGCAACGTCTGCTGCAACGGCACCGACGACACCTCGGACAGAAACCCCAGTTCTTCAGTCTTCTTCCACGCGGTCAGCGCGGCGTCGGTCTCCTTGTAGGAGGTCTTTTTGCCGGCGTGGTAGCAGCGGTGGCGTTCGGCGAGGGTCTTGTTCCACACGAGGCGTACGCACCCGAACGTGCGGCCCAGCTGGGCCGCTTGCTCGGGGTCGGGATAGGCCCGAACCTTGTACGCCGTCCTCACACTGATCATTTAACACAGCAGGCCGACACCAGTAAGCATCGGGTGGGATGGTTACCGCTGGACGCGTTAATCACGGCTTGACGTGCTTCGTGCTTCCTCCCCACGGATAAATCCGGGGGCCTCCGCACTACGTTTCTTCGGTGAACGACGGTCTGCCCGCAGAGGTGCGAGAACTCTTCTGCTTGCCCGAAGAGACGGCCGACCCGGCCCTGGTCCCGCTGATCGCGTCGCTCATCGAGGCGATCAGCGGGATGGCCGAGGTGGATATCACCGGGATTGACCCGAATGCCGAGCTGCCGCTGGTGAGGGGATGGTCTGATGTCGCTGGGTGAGTTGTCGCTGGGGGCCGTGTCGGGGTTGTTGCGGCGGGGTGAGGTGTCTCCGGTCGCTGTGGTGGAGGACGCGCTTGAGCGGATTACCGGGTTGGAGCCGCTGGTGGGTGCGTTTGTGACGGTGATGGGCGAGCAGGCGTTGGCTGCAGCGCGTGTTGCGGAGAGCGAGTTCTCCCGCGGGGAGTATCGCGGTCCGTTGCATGGGGTGCCGGTGTCGCTGAAGGACCTGATTTTTGTTCGTGGTGTGCGTAATACCGCAGGGTCGCAGGCGATGGCGGACTTTGTGCCTGAGTTTGATGCGGCTGTGGTGGAGCGATTGCGTGCTGCGGGTGCGATTATTGTGGGCAAAGCGCAGACTTATGAGTTCGCAATGGGCCCCGGCACTGCTTATCCGTTTGGGCGTACTCGTAATCCGTGGGATCTTGAGCGAGTCACGGTGGGATCGAGCAGTGGGAGTGCGGCCGGGGTTTCTGCTCGTATGGTGTTTGCGTCGTTGGGGACGGACACGGGTGGTTCTATTCGCGGGCCGGCTTCGGGGTGCGGTGTTGTCGGTTTTAAACCGAGCGCCGGCCGAGTCAGTAGATTTGGGGTTTTTCCATTGAGCTGGACCTTGGATCATGTGGGTCCGCTGACTCGTGATGTAGCGGATGCGGCGTTGACGACCCGGGCGGTGGAGGGGTTCGATACGCGTGATTCGGGATCGGTGGAGATGCCGCCGGTGGATACGGACGCGGTTGTTGGTGGCCGAGTGCGTGGGCTGCGGTTCGGGATTCCGAGTGGGTTTTTTCTCGATGATGCGGATCCGGAGTTCGTGACGGCGTTCGAAGACGCGGTGCGGGTGTTTGAAGAGGCGGGAATGGTCCGAGGATCGGTCACCCTGCCGATGATCGAACAAGCCCAGACAGCGCATTCGGTGCTGGTGCTGGCAGAGTCCTATTCCGTGCACGAAGAGCTGTTCCGTGCTCGGAGCGCGCAGTTCGGTCCGGGGGCGCGGCGTCGGGTCGCCCTGGCCAGTACCGTGCCTGCGTCGGCTTACCTGAGGGCTTCGCGGGTTCGCAAGGTGTTCCAGGACGAGTTCCGCAAAGCTATCGACGGCAGGGACGTCCTTCTCACCCTCACCTCCCCCGAACCGCCACAGCGATTCGGTGAGCAGCCCGCGCATCAGTTCGGTGCCCGGCATATGGCCAGGGCTGGTAATCGGCTCACCCGAATGGCGAATCTTCTCGGTGCGCCAGCGGTTTCGATTCCCTGTGGTTTCACCAGCTCCGGTTTGCCTATCGGGCTCCAGATCGTCGGGCGTCCCGGCGACGACACCACCGTCCTGACCGTCGCCCACGCCTACCAGCAGCGCACCAGCTGGCATACCCAGGCACCGCCCACCGCGGCGACCGCGGCCGTTGGCTAGCCCCGTGTTTCGCACATGGGTGAGGGTGGGATGGACCCGGGAATGCCCGGCTGGTTGATCATGGCGGTTGGGTGGGGTGGCACTCTGCCGGGCATCGGCGGTCTAGCTAGCCGCAGTCTTCCGTACTCCCCGACAGCCTGAGTCCGTTTACTCGTGGGGAACTGAACTTGTGCGGCCGGTGATCGTGATCACGAAATCTGCCATACGGTCGATTGCCTCCGCTGCTTCCGGGGTCCCCCCAGCCAGCGCCGGGTAGGAATGGATGGCTCCAGGGACCGAATGGAAACGAACGTCGTTCCCGGCTTCCGTCAGCTTCTCGACTAGCCGGGTGGAGTCGCTGTACAACACGTCCCTCGTGCCCGCCTCGACATGCACCGGCGGGAGCTCGGTGAGGTCGGCGTAGAGGACCGAGGCGAGTGGGCTCCGCGGGTCCTGACCGTCGAGGTACAGCCGCGCCATCGACCCCGCTGACTCCTCGGTGGTGAGCGGATCATTGGTGGCCGGGGTCATCGATTGACCACGGAGCTCCAGATCGGTCCAGGGCGACATCACCACGCCACCCGCCGGCAGCGGCAGGCCCTTCTCGCGTAGCTCGACGAGCACAGCCAACACGAGAGCCCCGCCCGCCGAGTCGCCGGTCAACACGATCTCTTGGGGACTGACACCGCTGTTGAGCAGCCAGCGGTAGGCGGCGAACGAGTCGGCGACGGCCGTCGGGAACGGGTACTCCGGCGCAAGCCGGTAGTCGAAGGCGAGGCACCGCATGCCCGACGCTCGCGACAGCGTCCCATTGAACTGCCGCCACATCCACGGTTCGCCGCACACGTAGCCGCCACCGTGGAAGTACATGAAGCAGGCATCGCTCGCCTGCTCGCCCGTCCACACCCATTCCGAGCGTGCTCCGCCGATACCACCCAGGTCCGCAGGCTCAGAGCGGATGTCCTCATCGACCGGCACTGCCCGCCACACCCTCTCGTAGTGGCGCCGCTGCCCCGGAACATCCAAGGGAAAATCGGTAATGCTATCGATCACTTCTAGCATTTCGTGGCTGACCATGAACCGACCTCTCTCATATCGACGGGAAACTCATGGGGAATGGTGCGTTGCCTGGGCACGATCGGTGCCGTGTTTGACTGCTGAGAACAGCAGCTGCGCCACGTCGACGATCTCAACGTCTTCGAAGGCCTGGTTCTCATTCTGCCGCTGAGTCAGGCCGTCGGTAAGCATCACCTTGCAGAACGGGCAGCCGGTGGCGATCTTCGACGGGGCGGTGCCCAGGGCTTCGTCGACGCGGTCGAGGTTGATCCGCTTGCCGACGCGCTCCTCCATCCACATCGCGCCGCCGCAGCACATCGACCGGTCGGCACTGCTCCACGCACGCCCCGCAGTTGGTGCACGACCACAACACCTCCGGGTCGATGACCCCGAGCTCCCCGCCGCCGCCGACCAGCGGGCGCTCGGCCTCCGCGCAGCGCCGCGAACACCGACACCGCCGCCGTGGTCGCCGGCAGCACACTGCCTAGCAGGTACGAGAGCGGAGCCGACCACACCCCCGCGTGCAACAGGCCCGAGGACTCGTTGAACGCGCGGAGACCCGCGATGCCCGCGCCCTCCAGCAGCACCACCGGCCTCGACGAAGTGCGCCTGCCAGAAATTCGACCCCGCAAACCGCGACACCCGCCCCGCCCGGCGCGGGTGATTGGCCTGGCGTACCCCGATCAGCCAGAACCCGCCGGCGATCGTGGTGATCCCCAGGATCTCCACCAGCAGGTTCCATGGGCCGGACTCACCCAGCAGCGGGAACTCGAACGCAGGGTGGAAGACCTCCCGTACGCCTCGGCCACGCTCAGGCTCAACTCCAGGAAGCCCAGCATCACGAACCAGTGGGCCACACCCACATGGCCCCACTTCAGCATCCTGGTGCGCCCAAGGATCTCCTTGAACATGGTGCCGAACCGGGCGCCGAACGGTCCCTTCCGAGTCGGATCAGCTTGTCCGAGCCGGACCGACGACACCATCCGCCGCACGGTCCTGACCGCCATCACCACCGCGACCACCGTCACGGCGAGACACATCAAGCCCAGGTCCAGCTGCACGGCACCCATGCCATAGCCCTTCATTCAGAGTTTCTCGTTCGCACACCGGGAAAAACGAGCAGCCCACGAATTCTAGGAGTTCTTTGAGGACAGTACTGCCGACCGAAGCCGACAGATGACGGTTTCGATGTCAGCCACCGGCTTCGAGGCCTGCCCGCGAGACTCCCCGGTCAGCCGTTGCGCTTGGTGATCTCCTCGGTGAGCTGCGGGGCGACGGTGAACAGGTCCCCGACCACGCCGAAGTCGGCGATCTCGAAGATCGGCGCCTCGGGGTCCTTGTTTACCGCCACGATCCGCTTCGAGGTCTGCATACCGGCCCGATGCTGGATCGCACCCGAGATCCCCAGCGCGATGTACAACTGCGGCGAGACGGTCTTACCGGTCTGCCCGACCTGGAACTGGTGCGGGTAATACCCGGAATCCACCGCCGCACGCGAGGCACCGACCGCCGCACCCATCGAGTCGGCCAGCTTCTCCACCACCTCGAAGGACTCCGCCGAGCCGACACCCCGGCCACCGGAAACCACAATCGACGCTTCGGTGAGCTCCGGGCGGTCCCCGGCCTCCACCGGCTGCCGCCCGGTGATTCGCGCCGCCTTGGACGCATCCTGCGCCGGAACCTCCACGGCCTCCTCCGCCGCGGCACCCTCGGCCGCCTCGGCCTCGATCGCACCCGGCAGCACCGTGATCACCGGCGTGCCCTTCGTGATCCTGGCCTTCGCGTCATACGTGCCGCCGAACAGCGAGTGCGCACCGACACCGTCGCCGTCGAGGTCCACGACCTCCGAGAGCAGACCCGAGCCCAGCCGCAGGGCCAGCCGCCCGGCGATCTCCTTGCCATCCACCGACGCCGGCACCAGCACCGCCGCCGGTGACACCGAACCCACCAAGCCGGCCAGCACGTCCACCTGCGGGGTCACCAGAAAGCCCGCCGCCTCCGCCGACTCCGCGGAATACACCTTCGCCGCGCCATAGGCCGCCAGCGATTCGGTCAGCTTCCCGGTGGTGCCCGGCTCACCGACCACGACCGCCGACGGCTCGCCCAACCGCCGCGCCGCCGTCAAGAGCTCGAACGTGACCTTCTTGACCTCAGCGTCCACGTGATCGACGAGGACCAGAACCTCAGCCATAACTTCCTCTCCTCGAAATACCGGACGGCGTCAGACCAGCTTTTCGCCGGCCAGGAACCCGGCGATGGCCACGCCACCCTGGCCCTCATCGGTGACCTTCACACCCGCGGTCTTCGGCGGCTTCGGTGCCGAGGCCACCACCTGCGTGGCGGCGCCAGCCAGCCCGACCTCGCCCGCCTCGATCCCTGCTTCCGCCAGCGACAGGACGCTGACCGGCTTCTTCTTCGCCGCCATGATCCCCTTGAAGGACGGATACCGCGGCTCGTTGATCTTCTCCGTCACCGACACAACCGCCGGCAACCCAGCCTCGATGTTGACGATGCCCGCGTCGGTCTCCCGCTCGGCCTTCACGCTGGAACCGTCGGTCTCGACCTTGCGCGCGAAGGTCAGCTGCGGCCAGCCCAGTACCTCGGCCACCATCGCCGGGACCGCGCCCACGCGGCCGTCGGTGGCCTCGTTACCGGCGATCACCAAGTGGACGTCCTCGACGGTGCCGATGACCTTCGCCAGCGCCCGCGCCGTCGCCGGCGCGTCGGTGCCGCCCAGCGCCGCATCGGATAAGTGCACCGCCTTGTCCGCCCCCATCGACAACGCCTTGCGAATCGCGTCCGTGGCGCGATCCGGGCCCATGCACACAACGGTGACTTCACCGCCCTGGGCCTCGGTGATCTGCAGCGCCTCCTCCACCGCACGCTCGTTGACCTCATCCAGCACTGCATCCGCCGACTCACGATCCAGCGCGTGATCCGCACCCGCGAGCCGCCGCTCGGAATACGTGTCCGGCACCTGCTTCACCAGAACGACGATGTTCATTCCTCTCCTCTCCCCACGGCGCTGTCCAACAGGCCAACCGACTCCGTTGCTCTTTAGGTCGGTTCCCGGGGTCGGCCGCCGGGAGGCTTCCCGGCGGCCGACGCCTCAGCCACGCCGATGTGCGCCAGGTACCGTTAAAAGATCGACTCGCGGTCAGGCGACCGCAGCGCCAGCGTTCGCGACTTCCTCGTCCTGTTCGCCGGTTCCGCCGGCAACGCCAATCGCACCGACGACCTCACCATCGACCAGGATCGGAACGCCGCCCGCGAAGGTCACGAACGGCCGGGCCTGGGCAGTCTGCAGGCCGAAGAACGGCCCACCAGGTTGGACCAGTTCATTGAGGTCACCGGTCGGCATCTTCATGGACACCGAGGTGTAGGCCTTGTTGGACGAGATCTCCGGTGATGCGAGGAGAGCGCCATCCTGGCGCAGGAAAGCCACGGGTTCCCTTCCGCTGTCGAGGATGGAAATGCTAGAGGGCGAGTCGATTTCCGTGGCCTTCGCGGCGGCTGCGACCAGAATCTTTTGCGCGAGCTCGGCCGTGAGCTTTGCCATGACGATTTTCCTTTCTGAGCGGATGACGCCGACTTGTGCTGCGAAGAAACGAGTCAGACAGTCGGCCTATAAACTGGTCCTCGTTCCACAACGGGCTCTAGAAGGTGGATATAGGTTTCCACCTCGTCGTTCGCGACAGGTCGATTTTCCTGCCCCGGGTAACCGATGAGCGCGCGTACCTCGGGGTTCATGAGGTACGCGCCGGCGACGAGCAGGCTGAACGCGTCGAACAGTTCGGGGCTGTTCTTGTGGAGCGTCTCGATTGCCTTGGCAGGAGGTTCATCCACAGCTTCGGCCAGGGACGCCCGGAACCGGTCGGCCAGGTCTGGGCGGGCACCGAGCGCGTGCTCGATCCAGACTGTATGCACGTCCATCTGCGTGGCAGCAGGCATCCCGGCGGCGTTGGGGATAAGGACATCGGCGCGGGCGCCACAGATGTCACGCTCGTGATCGGTCAGCGTCACAGTGGGGTACGAGGTGGTCACTAGGGAACCTCCTGGTTTTTCCGGTTCGCGATGAGCTGCTCCGTGGCGCGCAGCGTGAGCGCGGTGATCGTGGCAGTGGGATTGGCCGCAGCCGATGTGACGAACGCGCTGCCATCGATGACGTAGAGGTTCGGTACGTCGTGCGCGCGATGCCACTCGTTGATCACTGAGTCGGCGGGGTCGAGGCCCATTCGGGCCGTTCCCATGATGTGCCAGCCGCAGTCCCGCATGAGGGGTGTGATGTGGACCTCGGTCGCACCGGCGGCTTCGTGCGCATCGCGGGCTCGTGCGAGGTTGAAATCCATCAGCCGTCGCGTGTTCTCCGACGTCCGATAGATGATCTTTGGCGATGGGATGCCGTCGGAGTCGGTCTGTTCCGAGTCGAGGACGACCCGGTTTTCCATGTCAGGCAAGTCCTCTGCCGTGATTCCCCACTCGAACGATCGGCCGAGAGTCCTGCGGATCCGGTGGTGGAAGTTCTCGCCCCAGACCTCCTCGACCGGACTGTCGCTGTAACCGGCGCGCAGCCCCAGGGGACCGCCGCTGGGCATGACCTGCCACTTGCCTCCGCGCGAAAAGCCACGGCTGGCATCAGTTTCGTAGAACTCGAAGGTCTGGATCGCGTGCCCGGCAGGACCGAGCCAGCTCTCCAGCGGATCGTCGTAGACCCCCGTCGCCGCAGCATAGGGGTGCATCATCAGGCGACGGCCGACAAGACCGGAAGAATTCGCGAGCCCGTCAGGGTGAGCTCGCGACGTCGAGAGGAGCAACAGGCGCGCGGTGCCGATGCCGTTGGCAGCCATGACGACCACATCGGCGGCCTGATGCCGCTCTACGCCGTTCCGATCGATATAGACTGCCCCGGTCGCGAGGCCCTTCGCATTGGTGGTGACCTCCCTGACCCTCGCCCCGGTGACCAGGCGCGCGCCCGCATCGATGGCGTCAGGCCAGTGCGTGATATCCACAGAGCCCTTCGCACCTTCGGGACAGCCTGTCAGGCATGTCCCCCGGCGGACGCACGCGTTCATGTGGCGATATTTCCTCGCCGATATCGCGTTGGGCGCGGGCCACCAGTGCCAACCCAACTTGTCCAGGCCTTCCGCCGCCTTCCGGCCGATCTTGTTGATCGGCATGGGTGGATTGGGATAGGGCGCCTCGTCGGGATACGCGGGATCGCCTGCGAGACCCGATACGCCCATGTCGATCTCGGTCCGTCCGTAGAAGGGAGCAAGGTCTTCGTAGCTGATCGGCCAGTCGTCGCCCACGCCGTCACGGGTTCGGGTCTGGAAGTCCGACGGCAGCATCCTCACCCAATGTGCTGCGTACAAGATCGTGCTTCCGCCGACGCCGTTGAACATCAGCGGGTTGACATCGGATTCGCTGGTGTCGATCGGGTAGTCCGAGGCCCGAGCCCGCGTGTTCGGGTTGGGATGCCAGTCCTTCTGTGCCTTGAGCTCCCACTCCGGGCGGGCTCCCGCAAACTCGGCCGGCCGGGTCCAGTCGCCTTGCTCCAGGCACACCACCGAGAAGCCCGCCTTCGACAGCTCGACTGCGGCGAAAGCACCGGAGGCGCCCGCTCCCACGATCAGGACGTCGGCCTTCTCCTCTCCGAGATTGTCACGGCCGTTCATGCGCGCCTACCTTCCATAGTCTTGCCGGTTCGGAGGTGCCGCTCTAGGGCGTCGGTCGAGAACTGAACTGCTTTCCGTTCGGCCACGATGTGCAGGACATGGTCCCGCACCAGTTCCAGGTGTGCGGGGTGGTCGAGGTAGCCGTCGATCTCATCTGCGGATCCGAGTTCAGCCACGACACCGAAATCGAAGTTGCCGTCGCGAGCCCCGAGGTCCCGCCCGTAACGGTACGCCTTCAAGCAGCCGGTACGCTCCGGCATGGTCGCGAGTTCCGCTTCGAATTTCGCTATTTGATCATCGGTTACACCGTCGCGGAAGCGAAACATGGCGATATGAGTGATTGACATCTCAGGCGCCTCCCGTCGCCTGGTCGAGATTGCATGACCTCAGCGAGACCAGTGCTCTGTCCCTGCTCCGGAACCGTCCTACTGTCTCTCGCGTGAACAACGCAGTGACGATAAGCGCGACGAGCATCAGACCGGCGAGGAAATAGAGCGCGATATTGTAGCCCGTGGGCGACGAGAACCCTCCACCTAGCGCGATGAGCGCACCAACGAGGTACGGGCTGAACCCGCCGAGGTAGATCCCGACATTGACGATCGAACTCGCGACGCCGGTCGATCCCTTTCCCGCAGAATCGAACGCAATGGCATAGACCAACGTGTAGGGGGCGTTCAGCGCGAAACCGACGAACAACTGAATCCCGATAACGGCACCGAGGCTGGTGCCCGCGAACTGGAAGAGAACGATCCCCACCGCGATCCAGCCGAGTACGATCATGAGTGAGAGTTTGCGGCCGATGCGGTCGGAGATCGCACCCCACACGATCTGCCCGATCCCACCCGTGATCGTGAAGAGCACCGAGTAAGCAGCGACTTCAGCGTAGTTGTAGTGGGCCACGAAGGCCAGGTATTGCGGGAGCCAGAAGCTAAGCCCGAAGTATCCGACGATCGACATCATCGCGATGAGCGCGATCACCCCGATGTTGGGATTGCGCACAGCCTGTGCGGGCTTGATTGAATCCGCGTCCACTGCCTCAGCTTCGAGCGGCTTCGCGTGCCCTACAGCCTCGACCGACTCGACAACCGTGTCGTACCGCCGCTTATTCGAGAACCACCAGTAGATCGTGAAGACGACGACCACTGGGATCGGGAAATAAAGGAACGCAACACGCCAGTTCTCCGGGCCGTACGCGGCCAGGACCGCTGAGACCGCGAAGCCGCCGACCAGCGTTCCCCATGGATAGCCGGTGTGGTGGATTCCGAGGGCCATTCCTCGGCGCTGCTTGGACCACCATTCACCGGCCGAGGCCACCTCGATAGCCTCGCCCGCACCACCGATCGCGTGGGAGAGCACCTGCATGAGGACGAGCACGGCTAGCGACGCGGTCAGTACGTTGAAGCCGGTCAGGAACGTGAACAGCGTGTAGCCGATCACGATCGGAAGGTGCCGATATTTTCGCCGCCAGCCGTGTCCGCCCTTGTCGGCCCACACCATCACCGGGACGCAGATGGCCGCCGTCGACAGCGTGATGAGCGTAGTCATAAGGCCCGCCGACGTAGGCGTCAGATTGAACTCGGTGGTGATCGCGGGCAGCACCATGTAGATCATCTGCCGCGAAATCGAGTCAAGCCCGTAAATCAGCCACAAGAGCACCAGGGAAATCGCGGAGGTAGTGAGTCCGCGGCGAATAATCGCCCGGGTGCCCTGCTGAGGGAGCGCAGTTTCCATCGACATTGATGTTGTCCTCACAGTGAATGTACGCAGGGCAAATTGCCCGGGCGCGGTAGCCCCCAGGAGTGCGCGGGAACCGGCCCTCAGGGGGATATTTTCGGCTCCCATCACGCCGTGCCGACGCGTGGCACGACCGAACGACGTCAGCCGGGTGACATTACCCGGCGAGAAGACGCTTGGGCGCCTCCGATGTCATGTACCGGAGCTCGTCCGGGGTGAAGCCCTCCTCGAGCATGCCTTCGATGAACAGGCGGAACGCCTCGGCGGGATGCGGGTTGACCTTCTGGCCGCCGTCGGTGGCCAGGTGGCATGACTCCATTCCCACCTTGCGGATCAGTTCGGCGATGTGCCCCATGGTCTGCGGCGGCACGATGACCTTCGTGACGAACGCGTATTGGAACTCGTTCATCGCGCCGAACGACGCCAGCTCCCGCATGTCTTCGGCGCTGGCACCGACAAACAAGGCGTGCGGGTGTGTGACGATCAGACGGGTGATCCCGAGTTCGGCCGCCCGCCGGAAAACCTTGATCGCTTCGGAGGGCGAGACGTGCCCGGAGGCGAGGATCATGTCGTGCTCTTTGATCAGCTGCAAAATGTCCTCGATCTCGGGCTTGAGGTTGCCGTTGTCACCGACGACGACAATTCCCTCACTGCCGACCGGGGATTCGGCGCGCAGGACCGGCACGTTCTCCGCGTGTGCCAGAAAATGCCGTGCGCTCAACGTCGGCAACCACACGATGCGGCCACCTTGCTTCGCGGACTCGAGCACTGCGTAGGGATTGAGCCCACCGACCGGATAGTTGAGCGCGACACCGCCGCGGACATCGAATCGGGTGGCAGTACGCGCCATTTCCGCACGCGCGGCGGTGTCCGTCGAGTGGCTTTTGACCACGATCGCGTCCATCCCGGCGGCCTTGGCCTCCTCGGCGGCCTCGATCGCCGTCACCGAACGCGGGAAGATGTCCGGCGCGGTGTGGATGTGAAGGTCGACCGCACCCTGCAGCAGCTGGTAACTGAGCTCGACCCGTTCCTGCTTGGTCATCGCCTCGGTCATGCCGAGAGCCCCCCGTCAACGACGATCGCCTGCCCGGTCATGTAAGACGCGGCGTCCGAGACCAGGAAAGCGTGCCACTTCGCAAGCTCGGGTGGCGCCGCTTCGCGGGACAGCGGAACGCTGGCCTTGACATTGGCCAGGTGTGCCTCCTTACCGCCTTCGAAGGTGATCACCGGGTCGTTGAACGGAGTGTCGACCCATCCCGGGCACAGGCAGTTCGCCCGGATGTTGTCCGCGGCGACTTCGACGGCGAGCGTCCGGGTGAACGCGATGACCGCGCCCTTCGACGCGCTATACGCCGTCATGCCTGCAAATCCCTTCAGCCCGGCCAGGGAAGCCGTGGTCGTGATGCTGCCGCCACCGGCTGCCCGCAGGTGCGGCACCGCGTACTTCGAGGTCAGGAAGCAGGACCTGACATTGACCCGAAGCTGGTCGTCCCAGTCTGTCTCGTCGAGCACCTCCACTGCGCCGGAACGCTGGATCCCGGCGACATTCACCACGGCATCGAGCCCACCGAGGGCCGTGACCGCCTCGTCGACCATCGCGGCGACCGAACCCGAGTCGGCGACATCGCATTTGATGAAACTGGGGTCATCACCGGGATCGCGCAGATCCACGCTCACCACGGACGCGCCTTCCGAGCGTAGTAAGCCCACCGTGGCACGGCCGATGCCGGACGCTGCTCCCGTGACGATGACGCGCTTGCCGGAACCTGCCATGTCGCCTCCACCTTCCCTGCGCCGACGCTGACGCGAGGACTCGACTCGCTTGTCATGTCATTTGGCCATATTTGTACGACCAACTTGGTGCGCTGACCTTAACTATTGGCCCATGTGGGTGTCAAGGGTCACAACACCCATGCTTACCTGCACTTTTGCTGATCAACACCGAGCCAGATCGGCAACGCGGCGAGGACCCTCGGTCTCGTGCGCCACCTCCGAACGTGGCCATCGGCCGACCTGCCCAGATAATGGCCGCACAAACTAGAAGTGGCTCTGCGCCGGAACGAGGGCGATGGCCGGAGCCGGATGCCTGACCGACCCGTGCCCGGCAGGCACCCTCAGCCGGGTACACACCGGGGTGCCCCAAAGCCAAGGTCATCCGCGACTAGTCTTCCCGTCAGCGACTCCGGACCGGGGCAGGGGCGCTCGGGACGACCCTGCTTGCCGTTTTGTCCGGCTAAATGACATATAGTTGAGGACAAACCGTCCTCAAGCCTTTACTTTCGGGGGTAGTGAGATGCCGACCAACGAGCCGAACCACCAAGTGCTCTCGCGAAACCTCCGCGTGCAGATCCGCCAGGGTGAGTTCTCCGATGGTCATCGCCTGCCCACAGAAGCCGAGCTCGCGGAGCGTTATGGGCTGAGTCGGCAAACGGTGCGGCGCGCTTTTCAGGACCTCGTTTCCGAAGGTCTCGTCTACCGGATCCGGGGCCGGGGTACCTACGCGCGCTCCGGTGGCGACGGGTACGTCCGCCAGGTCGGATCGGTAGACGACCTCATGGGGCTGTCCGAGGACACTGCCATGGAGGTCGTCCGGCCGCTGACGCGGAAGGTCGATCCGATCAACGCGGGACGGCTTCGCCTGGCTGCGGATGTCGTCTACGAGATGCAATTCGTGCGGATCCACGATGGAGTACGGTTCTGCACCACGACGGTGGCGCTGCCGCCGAGCGTGGCCAAACTCCTAAATTCCGTCGAGGAGCTACACAAGGTCGGCTCGGTGAGCACCATCACGATCATCGGGCTGCTCGACAGCCGGCTGCCGTTCGCGGTCAAGGAGGCCCAGCAGAGCATCACGGTTGACCGTTTCTCGGAAACGGACGCGAAGAGTCTGTCCACCGAGGTCGGTAGCCCGAGTCTGCGGGTCGACCGGCTCTATTTCGGCACCGACGGTGACCCGGTCGAACTGGCGATCAGCCATTTCGTACCTGAGCATTACTCGTATCGCATCAGCCTCCGGCGGAACGCCTGACACCTTGCTCAGTTGACTTCCTCCCTGCGCCTAAAGGCGGGGGAATCCAACCTTCACAGGTTGGGTTTCCTGCTTCATAGCCGACTGCGCGCGAGCAAGCTCGCCCCGGCTTACACCAGCTCCACAGGCATCGCCGGATTTCCACCCGGCTACCGCTCGACCAGCGGCAAGGATGTTCTTCGCGGCGTTGTGGTCCCGGTCGTGCCGAGTGCCGCAGTCGGGGCACGTCCAGTGCCGCACCGACAGTTTCAGGTTCTTCAGCAGGTGCCCGCAGTTCGAGCAGGTCTTTGAGCTCGGGTACCAGCGGTCAACGACAACGACGATCTTTCCCGCTCGCTCGGCTTTGTATTCGAGCTGGCGCCGGAACTCGCTCCACCCGCAATCAGAGATCGCCTTGGCCAGTTTCCGGTTGCGGACCATGTTTCTCACCGCGAGGTCTTCGACCGCGACCAGGTCATTGTTACGAACCAGGCCCGTTGAGGTGCGGTGCAGGAAGTCCTGCCGCGCGTGCCGCACCTTGCGGTGCGCCCGGGCAACCTTGGCTTTAGCCTTGCGGCGGTTCGCTGAACCGCGCTGCTTGCGGGCCATCTGACGTTGATAGCGGGCAAGGTTGCGGGCCTTACGGTCCACGTGACCGGCGTTGGGGATCTTCTCCCCGGTGGACAGGACAGCGAAGTCTTTCACCCCCAGGTCAACGCCGACCGTGCGGCCGGTGGCCGGGGCGTGTCCGGGCTCGTCGGTGTCCACGGCGAAGGTCACGTACCAGCGGCCGTCAGGCTCGCGGGAAACGATCACCATAGTCGGATTCAGAAACTGAAGAACCTCTGCACCCCAGGACCACACATACTCAAGCGGCGCGTTGTGCTTGGCCAGCTTCAGCTTTCCATCGCGCAGGCTAAACGCGCTGCGCGTGTAGTGCGCCGACCGACGTCCGTTACGCGACTTGAAGCGCGGGTAGCGAGCACGTCCAGCGAAGAAGTTCGCGTAGGCGGTGTGCTGGTGCCGCAACGTCTGCTGCAACGGCACCGACGACACCTCGGACAGAAACGCCAGTTCTTCGGTCTTCTTCCACGCGGTCAGCGCGGCGTCGGTCTCCTTGTAGGAGGTCTTTTTGCCGGTTGCGTGGTAGGAGCGGTGGCGTTCGGCGAGGGTCTTGTTCCACACGAGGCGTACGCACCCGAACGTGCGGCCAGCTGGGCCGCTTGCTCGGGGCCGGGATAGGCCCGAACCTTGTACGCCGTCCTCACACTGATCATTTTATACAGCGGGCCGACACCAGTAATCATCTGGTGGGATGGTTACCCAGGGCGTGTGCAAGGTTGATCTGAGGGCTGCGGCGGGTTTCTGTCCAGGTGGGATGCGAGACGAGGGCGCGGTTTCCGGTGGGGAGATCATCGGTTTGTCCAAGCCGTGACGGTCTATCCAGGAGCCGCGCTCTCGTGTTCTTGGCTTCCCTGATTCCGGTTGTGCTTGACCGGCCCACCCTCACAGTCGAGTCCATGCGGGGTCGTGTGGACGGACTCTGGCGGGCTCTGGAGGCGGTGGGCGGGGATCCTGTATGGGTTGCCGTTGCTGCCGGCCCTGGCGGTGCTGGCTGTGACCGCCGGTGCGAAGACGTTCATCGAGTCCGCCTCGGCGGAAGAACCCGCAAGTTCCATTGAAATCGAACCTTCGATTTCAATGGAACTTGCGGAACGTCGGCGTGTCGCACCCCGACACGCCGATGCCTGTGGACAACCTCCGCAATTTCAATGGAAATCGTGGACGGGTACGGACGTGCCAGGACCCGCAGCCTGGAAGGTCCTTGTTCTGGACGGAAACCTGCGAACCGATCTGCTCGGGGCCCGGCAGGGCATCCGAATATGGCGCTGGCGCCGCCCGAACGGCAAAGCCGCCGGTATCGAAACGGTCCACCACCTGGCCAACCTGCCACCCACCTGGCCAACCTGCCACCCACCTCCCTATCCGAAACTACCTAAACCGGACAGGTCAACCTTGCACACGCCCTGGATGGTTACCGCTGGACGCGTTAATCACGGCTTGACGTGCTTCCTCCCCACGGATAAATCCGGGGGTCTCCGCACTACGTTTCTTCGGTGATTGGACGGCACCGCCACATCGGGCCGGGATGGGGCGGTGCCATGGCGCGTACCGCTCAGCGCTTCCCGCGAATCGCGGCCAACACCTCGCCATAGGCGCGCGAATCAACCCGTACATCCACGATCGACGGACCGTGCTGCCCGAGCGCCCGCGCCAAGGCCGTGTCGAGTTCATCGGCGGAATCGGCGGAGAAGCCGGCCAAGCCATAACCCCGGCCGATCTGCGCGAAATCGGTCTCGCCGTACCCGATCGCGTTCTCCCCGCCGTTGCCATCGGGCTTGGCCTTGATCGCGATCAGGCTCAACCGCGAATCGTTGAAGACCACGATCGTAACGTTCAAGCCCAACCTGCTGATCGTCTCCAACTCACCCAGGCACATACCCAGCCCACCGTCCCCGGTGAAACACACAATGCGCCGACTCGGCCGGGCGAGGGCCGCCGCGACCGCGGCGGGAACGGCGAAGCCCATCGTCGCCAGACCACTCGAGATGATCAGCTCGTCCACGTCCTCGGTGGTCCACAGCGAGGTCGCCGGAAGCATGTGTGCCCCCGCGTCGACCGTGGCGATCGTGCCGGTGGGTACGGCTGCCCGCGTCCGTAACACCACCTCTTGTGGTGTGACGCCCTCCGGGGTCCCGGGCGTGGCCGCACACAACCGGGCCAACTCGTCGTCGCGATGCCGGTTGCCCGCGTCGGGCGGCCAGGTCGTCGCCGGCCAGATCTGCGACAGCTCAGCGACCAGCTTCTCCAGGTTGCCGACGACCTCGACGTCTGGGCGCAGGTAGGGGCTGGTCTCCGGCCAGGACGAGAACGAAACGACCGGCGCCTGGTAGGGCCAGGCGTTGGGAATGAACTCGACCGTATCGACTCCGATCATCACGATCAAGTCCGCAGCGTGCAGCAACGGTGCCTCGGTGGTCGCGCCGGTGACCAATCCAGCGGCGTTCGACCAGGAATCCGGCACGAGCCCCTTGGCCCGATAGGTCATCAGCGTGGGAGCCGCCGACTCCGCCAGTAGCGTGCGTACCTGTCCGGCGAGCCCGCGTGCACCGACGCCGAGCAACACGAGGGGCCGCTTGGCCTGGGAAATAAGACGTAACGCATCATCGACCGTATCCGGAGAAGGCTCTGCGGCGATTTCCGACGGGGTCGGCGACGAGGTCGCGCTGGGGTCGAAGTCGAGGTGCACCGGCCCTCTCGGAAGCGACATCGCCGCACCGACCGTATGGCGCACCGTCACCGCCGCGTCACCGCCGCTTCCAGCGGTGGCGGAGCGTTTGGTGACCGGCGCGTACAAAGCCCGCTGATCGAGACGCTGATGCGCGATCCGCTCGGCGTCCGCAGCGCTGACCGTGTCGGTGACCAGCACCAACGGCTGCCGATCAAGCATAGCGTTGGCAACCCCGTTGACTGCGCTCGCGGCTCCCGGTCCCCGAGTGACGACGCAGACGCCCGGGCTGTCGGTCAGATCACCGTAGACGGACGCCATCATGGCCGCCGGTGTCTCGGCGTGGGCGAGCACAAATCGGAGGCCGGCGGCTTCAGCCGCCCCGATGAAGTCCAGGTTGTTTCCGCCGCCCGGCATGCCGAACACCGTGTCCGCACCGGCGGCCGCCACGGCCTCCGCGATCGTGGCGGCCAGTTCGTTCGAGCTCATAAGTCTCCTTGCGTGGGCGTCTGGAGCGGGAGTGTGCGGGCCGCGCATCACACGTTGAGTTTGTAGTCTTCGAGAACCCGCCGGCCGATGATCATCCGCTGGATGTCCGCGGTTCCCTCGCCGATGAGCAGCATCGGCGCCTCCCGATAGAGCCGTTCGATCTCGTACTCCTTCGAGAATCCGTACCCGCCGTGGATCCGGAACGAATCCTCCACAACCTGCGCGCAGTATTCGGAGGCGAGATACTTCGCCATTCCGGATTCCAGATCATTACGCCGCCCCGAGTCCTTTTTGCGCGCGGCGCGCACCATCATCTGATGCGCCGCTTCGACCTTCGTCGCCATCTCGGCAAGCCGGAACAGCACGGCCTGATGCCCGGCGATCGCCTTGCCGAAGGTTTCCCGTTGCTGGGCATAAACGACGCCGAGTTCAAAAGCCCGCAAGGCCACGCCGCAGCCGCGCGCGGCTACGTTCACGCGACCAACCTCGACCCCGTCCATCATCTGGTAAAAGCCTCGGCCCGGCAGGCCTCCCAGGATCTGGCCTGCACTGATCCGGTGGCCGTCGAACACCAGCTCAGTGGTGTCCACGCCCTTGTAACCCATCTTCTCGATCTTGCCCGGCACCGTGAGCCCCTGAGCGGTCTCGCCGAAACCTGCTTCCTTGTCGACCAGGAACGTCGTCATGTTCTGGTAAACCCTGTCCGAGCCCTCGTCGGTCCGCACGAGGACGGCGACCAGGTTGGCTGAGCCGCCGTTGGTCAGCCACATCTTCTGGCCATTGATCGTGTAGTCGCCGTCGTCGTCCTTGACCGCCTTGGTCCTGATCGCGCTGACATCGGAACCACAGCCGGGCTCGGACATCGAGAAGGCCCCCCGCACCTCTCCGGTGGCCATGCGCGGCAGATACTTTCGTTTCTGCTCCTCGGTGCCGTGCTGGAGCAGCATGTAGGCGACGATGAAGTGGGTGTTGATGATGCCGCTGACGCTCATCCAGCCGCGGGCGATCTCTTCCACACACAACGCGTAGGTCAGCAAGGATTCCCCGAGGCCGCCGTATTCCTCGGGGATCATCAGGCCGAACAGGCCGAGCTCCTTGAGGCCGTCGACGATTTTCGCCGGGTATTCGTCGTGGTGTTCGAGCTCGTTGGCGACTGGAAGGATCTCCTGCTCCACGAACGACCGCACGGTCTTGAGGATCTCTTGCTGGACGTCGGTGAGTCCGTCGGTCTCACAGAGGTGGCCCATGGTTCAGCTCTTCCTTCCGTTGCTGCCTGCCGAATCGACGGACAGACCACCGATGACCTTGTCGTTGTGTTCGCCCAGCCGAGGGGGCGCCAGCCGGACTACAGGGGCGATTCCGTCGAACTTCCACGGGGTGTTGACGACCCGGGCCTCGCCCACATCGTCGCGGTGGAAATGAAGGACCATCTGGCGCTCGTGCGTGTCAGGGTCTTCCAGCACGCTTCCGATGTCCAGGACAGGTCCGACGGGCACCCCGACCGCTTCGAGCTCGGCGATGGCCCGTTCGGTGCTCATGCGGGTGAGTGCCGCGTCGACCTCACGCAGAAGCTCGTGCTTGTGAGCCAGCCTCAGCGGGTTGGTGCGGAACCGCGCGTCCTCGGCCAGGCCGGGCTGTCCGAGCGCCTCGCACATCCGCTCGAATTGGGAGTCGTTGCCGACGCACATGTTGATGAAGCCATCGCCCGTGCGGAACATGCCATAGGGAGCGATCGTGGAATGACCGTTGTGGTCGGATTCCGGCGCGACACCGGTTTTGAGGAACCGGGCCGCGTGGTGCGTCAGCATGGAGACGAGGCTGTCCTGCATCGCGATGTCGATTGCGCGGCCGAGTCCGGTGCGTGAACGTTCGAACAGCGCACTGACGACGGCGGTAGCGGCGAACATGCCAGACGCGATGTCGGCGACCGGCACGCCCCACTTCGTCGGCTCACCCGGGCGGCCCGTCATCCGCATGACGCCGCTGGTGCCCTGCACAATCTGGTCGTAGCCGGACCGGGTTCCCTGGCCCTGCCCGAAACCACTGATGGAGCAATAGACCAACGCGGCGTGTGCGGCGCGTAGGGACGCGGCACCCAATCCCAGTCGGTCAGCCGTACCTGGTCGCCAGTTTTCGACTACGACGTCCGCGGTGCCGATCAGCTCGCGCGCCCGCCTGCGGTCCCCTTCGTCTTTGAGGTCGAGTGCGACGCTGTACTTGTTGCGGTTGACCGACATGAAGTACGCCGCATCGTTTCCCACAAATGGCGGCCCCCAATGACGCGCATCGTCACCACGATACGGACTTTCGACCTTGATCACCTCAGCACCGAGATCAGCAAGCATCAGCGTGCAGTACGGGCCGGACAGCGCCTGGGTGAAGTCGATGACCCGGACCCCCGCGAGCAGGTTCAGCCCCTCGGTATGTGCGAACCCTGTCATCGGGTCACCTTCGTCACGATGGTCTTCGTCTGGCAAAAGCCCTCGAGCGCTTCGAAGCCTTTCTCCCGGCCGTAGCCGGATTTTCCGAAACCGCCGAAGGTGTATTCCACTCCTCCACCCCCGCCGTAGGTGTTCAGGTAGACCTGGCCCGCCCGGATCTCCTCCGCCATCACGTGGGCCACATCGAGATTTTTCGTCCACACTGCGGCGATCAGTCCGTACTGGGTGCCGTTCGCCAGCTGGATGGCCTCATCGACGGACCCGAACGACATCGCGGCCACCACGGGGCCGAACACCTCCTCCTGGGCGATCTCCTGTGCGGGATCGACGTCGGCGAATACCGTCGGTGGAAAGTAGAAGCCACCCTCGGGCAGTTCGACCTGCCCAGGACCGCCGAGCTGCCGGGCGCCGGAGTCGGCTGCCCGCTGCACCATCTGCGTCACCCGGTCGCGCTGCTTGGCAGAGATCAGCGGCCCGAGGTCGAGATCCTGCGGTCCGGGCCCGATACGGACGCCGCGCAACGCCTCACCGATCCGCGAGAGGACCTCATCGCGCACCTCCTCATGCACCAGCAGTCGCGAACCGGCCGAGCAGGTCTGTCCGGCGTTTTGGAGAATCGACTTGACGATCGCGGGAATGGCGGTGTCGAGGTCGGCGTCGGGAAATACGATGTTCGGCGATTTCCCACCGAGCTCGAGCACGACTGGAATTACGTTGTCCGCCGCCGCGTGCGCGACCGTCGCACCGACCGGCACCGACCCGGTGAAGGACAGGTGGTCGATGCCAGCGTGTCCCGCCAGCGCCGCGCCGGCCTGTGCCCCCAGGCCCGGCACCACATTGAGAACACCGGCCGGCAGGCCGGCTTCGAGTGCGGTGCGGGCGACTTTGAGCACCGACAGCGGCGCCTCTTCCGCAGGCTTCACGACGGCGCAGTTGCCGACCGCGATCGCGGGGGCGATCGTGCGGCAACCAATCTGGAGCGGATAGTTCCAGGGAATGATGTGCCCTGTCACTCCGAATGGAACATGCCGGGTATAAGCGATGAAGTCACCGTTGGGCGGCAAGCTGTGCCCGAAGAAGGCCTCCATCGTGTTGGCGTAATACTCGAAGTAGCGGGCCGCGACATCGGTATCGGCGCGCGCTTGCGCCAATGGCTTGCCGGTGTCCTGGCTCTCCAGCAACGCGAACTCTCCGCGGTCGCGCCGGATGAGCTCACCGATACGACGAAGGATCGTCGAGCGCTCGCTGTAGGGCGTATGCGCCCATTCACGGCTCGCCGCACGGGCGGCCGCGACCGCAGCGTCCACGTGTTCAGCCGTCCCGCGGAGGGTGCGGTCCAGCAGCGTTCCCGCCGACGGGTCAACGACGTCGAGCGTCTCCGGGCCTTCCACCAGCTTGCCGTCGATAACGGCCGCCTGTGCCGGCATCTGTCTCCTCCTGAAGGGGCCGAGGCGCTAGGACACGCCGTGGGAATCCGCGTGCGCGGACGAGGGGCCGCGGACTGTGCCGGCCGCGACCAGTTGACGAACTCGTTCCCGAGACATTCGCAGCTCCCGGGACAGGATTTCTTCGGTGTGCTGCCCGAGAATGGGTGCCGGCCTGGGCGGCTTCGGAGACGCCGCGAAGGTCAGGGGCGAACCGGGCGCCAGATGAGGCCCGACGCCAGGCTGGTCGATGACCGACATCAAGGGGTTGCCTCCCTCCGCCGTCTGAAGAGCCGAAACCGTCTCGGCGAAGGTGCGATACGGCGCCCACACCAGCGAGCTGCCCTCGAGCAACTCACACACCTCAGGCTGCCGGCGCGCGGCGAACCATCGCTGGAACAGCCCAGCCAGAACCTCGCGATACTCGAAACGGTCACCCTCGCGCGAGAAGTCCACCCCGAGGCTCTCCTCCAGCGCCTGCACGGGGTACTCCAGGCCGGTAATCCGCAGAAGGTCCTGCCAGTGCCGCCGGGTCAGCGCCACGATCATCAGCCGCTGACCATCGGCGCAGGTGAAATCACGCGCGAAGCCGCCGTAGAGGTGGTTCCCGATACGCTGCCGCTCCACGTTGTTGACCTGGGCCTCGGCTAGGAATCCCAGGTTTCCCGCCATCGCCAGCGCGACATCGGCAAGTGCCACCCGAACCTGGTCGCCCTCGCCGGTCAGTTCTCGCCGCCTCGCCGCAGCAGCCACGCCGAGTGCCGCGTACAAACCACACGCGATGTCCCAGGCAGGCAGCACGTGGTTCACCGGATCGGCTAGCCCAACTGGACCGGTCACCATCGGAAACCCGACTTCCGCATTGACGGTGTAATCCACCGCGGCCAAACCGTCGCTTCGTCCGTCGACCTGCACATAGATCAGATCGCGACACGACTCGCGCAAAGCGTCATACGACATCCAGGAGCGTCCCCCAGCGTTCGTCAGGACGACCGCAGAGCCGGGAGGAGACGCCGAGACCAGGTCACGGACGATCGAGCGGCCCTCGTCGGAGCGCATGTCGACCATCATCGATCGCTTTGACTTGTTGAGGCCCGCCCAATAGAGACTGGTGCCGTCCCTGCTCACGGGCCACCGGTCACGGTCTGCCGCACCACCGATCGGATCGATCCGCACGACCTCAGCGCCCAGTTGCGCCAGCGTCATCCCACCGAGCGGAGCCGCGACGAACGAGGAGATCTCGATGACGCGCAGCCCAACCAAGGGACCGGTAACTCCCATGTCTCCTCCAGCTCCGACGCAAGCCGGACAATCACCGTTTATGTACGGCCATTTGTCTATCATGTCGGGCCAATTTGTGGCAAGATGCGCCATGTGATCCAGCAGATCCCCTGCACCGATCAGCACGCGTCCGCCAGCGCCACCCGAGCACGCGACGCGCCGAAGTGCCCGGTCACCGCAGTCGCGGGCGGACACTCGCGGCCGCAGACCGATGTCGATCACCGCAATGGACAAACGGCCTCACAAGCCGTCGAGCGCGCGGGGGCCGTAGAGCCCAAGGGTGAGGCATGGCACGCCGGCTCTTCCGGCGAGAACGTCATCCGAAGCCTGGTGACACTGCGGGACGGCATCCAGTGGTTCTCGCCGAACTTCGCATCGCTACAGTCTGTGTCTTGTGTACGTCACCAGAACCCTGGTTCAGCTGCCGGTGCCGGACCGGGCGCTCCAGTGACGACGGTTCTCTCGCCGAAGAGCAGGTCTCCGCGGTCAGCTGGCTCGCGATCGTCATGAACGCGTGAAACCGAGTCGCAATCAGCAGCCACTATCCCGTCGCGCCCTGAAGTCGCCGCGCTGCCGGCGCTGCCCGACCATGCCCGTGCCTCGTGTTGCCGACCGGCGAGGCAGCGCACCGCCCCGCTCTTACTCGGACTTCGTCGATGACTACCCCACCCGGGGCAGGCTGCGCGCGTCGGCACCGCGGGCAATGCGATTGCGTCGTCGAATGCCCGATACTACCGACCAGTACGAGGCAGAGCGCACTTCCGACCTAACCTCGGTCTTTCGCGCGGTATCTCGTTGATGTTGTTGCTGGTACTGTTGATCTCGTTTTGGGTGATTCGGTAGGCGGGCATGGTTGGCCCGCCGACTTGCTTCTGTCGGCCGCTCCAGTGTCTTTCGGGTCGTAGGGGCAGAGGGTTCGGGTTAGGTGAACGCGGCGCGTGTCAGCGGACACGGAAAAATCTGGGTGGGTGGACAGTTTGGTCCGGATCGGCGGACATGAGATTTCCGGGTGTGCGGACGTGTGATCTCCGGGACACGCCTGAGCAGTAATGCGGGGAGGGATCCCTCCGGCGGGGTTGGCTCTGATTGCTGATCAATGCCGACGTCGTCCTGGAGGGATCCCGTGACCAAGTCTGACAGGGAGATCATGGAGATTTTGGAAGCGTTCGACCTCACCCGCTGCGCGCACTCCGCTGCCCAGTTGGCTGGGGTGGATGAGAAGACCGTGACGCGTTACGTCGCGATCCGCGATGCCGGGCGGGATCCGCTGGTGCGAACTCGCCGGGCTCGCTCGATCGACCCGTTTGTGGGCAAGCTCGAGGAGCTGGTGGAGGCATCCCAGGGCAGGGTGCGCGCGGATGTGGTGCACCAGCGTCTGGTGGCGATGGGGTTCACCGGCACCGACCGCTCCACGCGGCGTGCGGTGGCCGAGGCGAAAGCGGCGTTTCGGGCCGGGCACCGGCGCAAGTACCGGCCGTGGGTGCCCGAGCCGGGCATGTGGTGCCAGTTCGACTGGGGCGAAGGCCCGCGGGTCGGTGGCCGCCGTACTCAGTTGTTCTGCGCGTGGCTGTCGTGGTCACGATACCGGGTGGTGCTGCCGGTGTGGGACCAGACTCTGGGCACCCTGGTGTCCTGTGTGGACATGATGCTCCGCAGGATCGGTGGCGCACCAACCTATCTGCTCACCGACAATCCGAGGACGGTGACGATTGACAGGGTGGCCGGGGTACCGGTGCGGCATCCCGACATCGTCGCCGCGGGCCGGCACTACGGCTGCAAGGTCGAGACATGCGAGCCGTTCGACCCGGAGTCCAAAGGCGGCTCAGAACACACGGTGAAGATCGCTAAAGCGGACCTGGTGCCCACGACGGCGAACCTGCTGCCGGACTACTCCTCGTTCACCGAACTCGCGGATGCGTGCTTTGAGTGGTGTGAACGCGTCAACGCCCGCCCGCACCGGGAGACCGGGACGGCACCGGTGCAGCGGCTGGCGGCCGAACGGCAGCATTTGCATGTCCTACCCGCCGAACCACACGCGATCGCGCTGGGCGAGGAACGTCTGGTGGACACCGATCAGACGATCCGGTTCGGGTCGGTGCGCTACTCCACCCCGGACGGATATCAGGGCAGCAAGGTATGGGTCCGGGTGACCGGCGACGAGCTGGTCATCACCGGCCGGAGCCCGGCCGGGCCGGCCGAGATCGCCCGGCACGAGCTGTCCACCCCGGGCAACCCGCGCATCGCCGACGCCCACTACCCGCACCATCCGGGCGGGAACCTGCCCCGCACGCCCAAGGTGCGCGCCCGCACCCCGGAAGAGGTCGCGTTCCTCGCTGTGGGCGAAGGGGCCAGACGCTGGCTGGTCGAGGCGGCTGCGACCGGCGTGACCCGCATCCGCGCCAAGATGGCCCGGGCGGTCGAGCTCGCCGCCCTGCTCGGCACCGACCGCGTCGACGAGGCGCTGGGGCTGGCCGCGATCGCCGGCAGGTTCGCCGAGGACGACCTCGCCTCGATCTGTGACCACATCACCGCCCGCGGACCGGCCGAGACGGTCATCCGGGCCGACGAGAACCACTCGGTCCAGCCCGGCACCCGGGGGTGGGAGGTGTTCGGCGCATGAGCAGCCCCAAAGCACCCGCCATCCCCGACGAGCTGGATCGTATCCTGCGCCGGATGCGGCTGCCCTACCTGCGCAAAGCCGCACCCGACGTGCTCGCCACCGCCCGCGCCCAGCGCTGGGATCCCGCTGAAGTCCTGCGTGTCCTGCTCGACGAAGAAGTCACCGGGCGAGCCTCGGCCACCCGCAGGCAACGCCGCAAGACCGCGAACTTCCCCACCGGCAAGACGTTCTCCTCCTGGCGGCCCGAGAAATCCTCGATTCCCGAGGCCACCCAGAACGCCCTGTCCACTCTGGAATGGGTTGGCAGGCAAGAGAATCTTGCGGTCGCGGGACCTTCCGGCACGGGCAAGAGCCACTTCGTCGAGGCCCTGGCACACGCGGCCATCGAAAACGACATGCGCGTCGCGTGGTTCACCCTGGAAACCCTGACCACCGCGGTCGGCAAAGCCAAAGTCGACGGCACCATAGCGCGCGCCATCAGCAAGATCTGCGGCTGCGACCTCATCGTCATCGACGACATCGGCATGCTGCCCACCGGGCAAGACGCCGCCGAAGCGTTCTACCGGATCACCGACGCCGCCTACGAACGCCGCTCCATCGCAGTCACCAGCAACATCCACCCCAGCGGCTTCGACTCGATCCTGCCCAAAACCCTCGCCACCGCGACAGTCGACCGGCTACTGCACCACGCACACCTCGTCACCACCAAGGGCGACTCCCACCGACTCGCCGAAGCACTCGCCGGCAAGGGGGTGATCCCGTTGAACTGACCACCCCCCGGAGAACCGCTGTCCATCAACCCGGAACACCGATGTCCACCACCCCGGGGGCCAACTGTCCACCCATCCGGACTACCAAACGTCCGTTGACAGCGCGGATCATCAAGAGCGATGCCGGTTAATGTTGTCTATCAGCGTGGCCATTGGTGCTCACGTGACCGGCACGAGCTCGTTGACCCATTCTATGCTGGGATTTGTGGCTGCACCGAGGGCGGTGACTGGCTCTGTCGGCAACTTGCCGGCTGAGCTGACGAGCTTTGTCGGCCGGCGGGTGGAACAAGCGGAGATCAGGCGGTTGCTGTCGAGGGCGCGACTGGTGACACTGACCGGTTTCGGCGGGGTTGGCAAAACACGGCTGGCCTTGCGCGCTGCGACGGAGTTACGCCGGGCGTTCCCAGACGGGGTGTGGTTTGCCGACCTTTCGACGCTCAGTGATCCCGTTCTCGTTCCCGACACGGTCGCCAGCGCATTGAAGCTGCACCCGCAGTCACCACGCGGGGCCATCGGCGTTCTGACGGAGTTCCTTGCGCCGCGTCACGCGCTGCTGGTGTTGGACAGCTGCGAGCACCTGCTGGATCCGTGCGCTGAACTGGCAGGCTCGGTGCTGCAGTGCGCTCCGAACCTGCGCATCCTCGCGACGAGCCGACAGTCATTGAACACCGCCGGAGAGCAGATCCTTCCGGTGATGCCGTTGCCGGTCCCAGACAAGCTGCACCCTCGCGACGCACAGTTAGAGGATTCATCGGTCAACTTGTTTCTCGACCGTGCCATGGCCGTAGTGCCTGACTTCCGGCTAACCGACGACAACATGGACAAGGTGCTCGGGCTCTGCCGGCAACTCGAGGGCGTACCGCTTGCCCTGGAGCTCGCCGCCGTCCAGTTACGCGGAATGTCTCTTACTGAGGTTCTGGAGAAGCTGTCCGGTCGCTTCCCATCACTTACGGGGAATCGGGTAGCCGCAGATCGGCAACACAGTTTACGGGAGTGCATCGAGTGGAGTTACGAGCTGTGCACACCGGCAGAACGCGACCTTTGGGCGCAGGCGGCGGTCTTCGCTGGCGGTTTCGAACTCGACGCCATCGAATCTATCGCGACGGCAACCGCCCACGACAGCGAGCCTGAGCTTGCCAGCGTCCTTTTTTCGCTGGTTGATAAGTCCATTCTGATCCGCGAGGAGCAAGATGGTAAGACGCGCTATCGCATGCTGGAGATCATCCGCCAATACGGACAGCAGCGGTTGCGCGATTCCGGACAATGGATAACCGCGCGCCGTCGCCACCGCGACTTCTATGCCGACTTTGTTGACCAGGCGCAGGCAGGGTGGGGCAATATACGCGAGAGCGACTGGTTCGCTCGACTGCGCCGTGAACATGCTAACCTGCAAGCGGCGTTGGAGTTCTGCGCGACCGAACCTGGCGAGGCAGTTATCGGTCTGCGCATGGCGGCTGGCTTACGTCACCACTGGATGACACGAGGGCTGGTCCGTGAAGGACGCCATTGGATCACACGTCTCCGCACGCAAAAGCCATCGGACACCCACGCCACAATCCTGGCCATCAACACCGCTGTCTGGCTGGCCACCTTGCAAGGCGACCTCACCATTGCGGCCTCGTTACTAGATGAAGGCCGTGCACTGGCCCACCAGTTCGGTGAGCCAGCCGAGGCGTTCATCCGTCAGGCCTCCGGTTTCCGGGCTTTGTTCGCCAATGACCTGCCCCGCGCAGCCAACGATTTCGAAAAGGCACTTGCAACTTTCGAGACCGTAGGAAATTCCAGCGAACAGGTCTATACACTGTTTCTGCTTGCGCTTGTGCATACCTTTGCGGGCGATGTCGAACGTGCGCCGACCCGCTATCACGAATGTTTAGCGCTCGATCCCCCGGACGAAATTCTGATCCGCGCCAAGTGCCTGAGCTGGTTAGCCGTCCTCCACACAGCGGACATCCAAGGGGACCTCAAGATGGAACAGGAAAGCCTGCGGCTGAAATGGTCGATCGACGACCACTTTGGCATAGCCATCTCGATCGATGCCATGGCATGGATCACTTCCTGGAACAATCCGCGGCGCGCAGCCGCCCTGCTTGGGGCCGCCGTCACACGCTTTGATGAGATGGGCATCCCCATCAGCTCGCTACCCGGTCTGTTCACCCGCCACCAGGAGTGCGAGACACGCCTGCGACAGACGCTGGCCGATACCTTCGCGGATGCCTACACCCAGGGCGCCAGCCTGCAGCGTGACACCGCGATTCAATATGCCTTGGCGGAAGAGCCCCACGCACAGCCTGCACCCGACTCGGCCCGATCATCTTTCGATCTTCTCACACCCCGCGAGTCTGAGGTAGCCGCGTTGGTCTCCCAGGGTTTGTCCAATAAGGACATCGCGAAGATGCTCGTTATCTCCCAACGCACGGCGGAATCCCATGTCCAGCACATCCTTACCAAGCTCAGCTTCGCCTCCCGCGCCCAGATCGCAACCTGGATCACGGAACGGCGCAGGAAATAGCCGTGAGGGCTTCAAGACATGTCGGCCGCAGCGTGTAATCAATGCCTCGCTGACGGTCCGCTACGGCATCCTCCCCCATTAACCGCAGCCACCGTCCGCCGCGTCCTGCGAGCCGCCGGGTTCCGTCCCGGACAACGTCGACAGACGGCGCGCCGCGAATGGACCACGTTCCTCAAAGCCCAGGCAAACGGTCTTCTCGCCACTGACTTCTTTCAAATCGACGCGGCTGTACGCCCTGTTCGTCATGGAGGTCCGCACCCGCACCGTTCACATCCTCGGCGTCACCGCCCCACCGCCGCCTGGGCCACTCAACACGCCCGGCAGCTGCTGTGGCAACTCGGCGACCGTGCCGCCACATTCAGTACCTCATCCGCGACCGCGACGCGAAGTTCACCGCCGCCTTCGACACAATCATCGCCAGCGAAGGCAGCACCGTCGCGAAGATCCCGCCGCGCAGCCCCAACTGCAACCCGCACGCGGAACGATTCATACGCTCCGTTCGCGAGGAGTGCACCAACGGATGCTGATCTTCGACAGGGGCCACGCGGAGAAGAACCTCCAGGAATACGCCTGCCACTTCAACACCCATAGGCCCACCAGTGCCAGCGACCAACGGGCACCCCTCGACAACCCGAACGTCATACCGCCGCCGACAGCTCGGATCGAACGCCTACAAACCGTGGCAGGACTCATCAACGAGTACCGCCAAGCAGCCTGACTGCCCGACGAAACCCCAGCTCACAGCCAGCGAACCCTTCTTGAAGCACTACGCCCAATGACGTCTGCCTTGGGCGCCATGATCGGACCCCCATGGCGGACCGCGGTCGCGAGATCGTCCTCGAACCAGGGAGTCCCCGGGCGGGTTGATCCGGACGGCGGCCTTGTTCCCGTGCTCGAGCCACTCGCCGACGTGGCCTCGGGCGCGGTCTTTGTCCTCACCGGCGACGGCGTCTTCGAGGTCGATGATGACCACGTCGGCACCGGAGTGGAGGGCCTTGGCGAACCGGTCAGGCCGGTGGCCGGGTACGAACAGGAAGCTGCGGGCTGAAGCGATCCGCTCTCGAGTCAGGGGCAGGCGAACATCACCTCCGCGGTGGCGTGCCGTGCCTCGCGGTGGGTCGCGACATGCAGGTCCACACCTTCTTCCACCGGTGTTCCGCACGCCGCCAGTTGCTCGCCCGCGAACACGGGGCTGCGTAGCCTGAACGACAGGGAACGCACCTGCTGGGATGCGTTGCGGCGCACGAGTTCCATCATCAGCACTGCCAGCAGCGGGCCGTGCACGACCAGGCCTGGATAGCCTTCCTCTCCCCGCACGTATGGGGTGTCGTAGTGGATGCGGTGTGCGTTCGCGGTGAGGGCGCTGAAGCGGAACAGCAGCGTCGAATCGGGCTGAGCGCCGAGATGCCACGCCCCGTCGGGCTGCGGTGCGACGGTGGTGTCCAGCGATGCGGGGTGCTCCGCCGCGCTGCGACCCGACCGGTAGACGATGTCCAGTTCCTCGATCAGACACGTGCGGCCGTGCTGGCGGAATTCGTTGTGTTGGGTGACGAACACCATCTCACCGGTCCTGCCGCGCTTGACGGCCACGTTCTTCAGGCTGGCGATGCGCTCGGCCGGCGTGCCGAGCCGCAGCGGGTCGAGAATCTCGCAGCGGCCACCGGCGAACATCCGCTGCCGGTCCGGGATGGGTGGCAGGAAGTGTCCGCCGCTCGGGTGGCCGTCGGCGCCAAGCTCGTGCTGCCTCGGCCAGTGCAGGAAGTAGACCCAGTGCCACAGCGGCGGCAGCGGGTCACCGAACTCCGCGACGAGTTCGGGTTGGTCCAGCAACGCCGACATCGCCGTGGCGGGACCGGCCGGCATCGGGTCCTCATCGGTGACCGGAGCCGGAGTCCACCCTTCCACATACTTGTCGAGCGTGTCCGCGGTGTTGTGCATGCGCTTTCCGTCCGGGATGCGTTACTCGGTTCGTGGCACACATCATGTGCACTGATGAGGTCCGCAGAACAATAGAAAGTCCTGATGGCATCATGCATTGGCGGCATCGGTGCCGAAAACCGGAACAGTCAGCGCGCGTTTCCTGGCGGGCTGGATTCAGCGCAACCGGATCATTCGTCCCCCGCAGCGCCACTGTTGGCCTGCCACTCGGCTGAAGGCCAACGACCGTCCCGCACGGCCAGGCGGACCTGCCGGGTGATCTCGCGGGCCACCACCTCCACGGCAGGTGGTGTGCGCCCACTTCGCTGCGTTCCGAGGACGATCGAGCGCCGCACGTCGGGCTCGCACAGCGGCGCAGCGCTGAGCGAACCGCGGGCGACGTCCTCGGCGATGCCCACCCCAGGCAGGATGGTCCAGCCATAGCCGGCCAGGACGAGTTGCTTCTGCACCCGCATGGAGTTCGTCTGCACGACCACGTCCATGTCGACACCGGCTCGCGCAGCGGCCGAGTCGATCAGCGACCGCAGGGCGTGACCGGCCGTCGGCATGACAAGTGGATGCCCGGCGGCCTCGGAGAACGAAATGGGCTGCTCGGGCCGCAGCCCGTCGGCCGCCTGCGCGACCGCCCACAGGCGCTCCCCCACCAACCGGTGCGCGTTCAGCGACGGGGTGCTGGCCAGGTTGTACATCAGGGTCACGTCCAGATCACCGTCGTCGAGCCACTGCTGCAGATATCCCGAGTACGCAGTCATCAACCGCAACTCGATTCCGGGTTGCTCCCGCGCTATGGCGGACACCAGCGGTTCGGCGAGCAGGTCGGTCGCGCTTTCGAGCAGACCGACGGTTACCACCCCCGTCACCACACCCGGTGTCGGCTGCACCTCGGCCCGAGCCCGTTCGAGTTCGTTCAGAGCCCGCCGTGCACGGTCGACCATCACCGCCCCGGCCTCAGTGGGCCGCATGCCCTGACGGATCCGCTCGAACAGGACGACGCCCAACTCCTGCTCCAGCGTGCGGATCTGCCGGGTGACCGCAGGCTGGACCAGGTGGAGCAGTTCAGCTGCCCGGGTGACGCTGCCCGCCTCGGCGACTGTCACGAGCGCCTTGAGCTGCTTGATGTCCACCGCATCCTCCCCACCATCCGCGACCGGCACAGGAGCCATCCGAATTTTGCTATTTTCGGAACGCGGCTATTAAAGCTCATGATGCTAAGTGAGGCATGGAACGCCGGGAAGAGGCGACCTGCTTCTCACCGCACTCACCCGGGCGGACGGCTACCTGCAGCTCACCCTGGACAGGATCCTGGCCCGCTCAACTGACGCCGACTCAGCGCTGGGATCCCTGGTCGAGACCTACGCGTCGTTCGCCTGGGAGAACCCGGGCCTGGTCGGCGCGAGTGCCATCTCGCCGTGGAGGACGGACCGCGGGAACGGGCGGAAGGGGCCCGAAACGATCGTGCGCTCGGTCGCTGGTAGCAGCGCGTTGTGGATCACGCCGATGCCGCTCTGGATGTCGTCGAGCCGATGGCCCGGGGAGCCGCCCCACGGCACGGTCGGGCTCAGGTAGCCGACGCCCGTCCAGCAGTTGATCGAGATGGTCCCGTAGCGCAGCGCGGCCAACGCCTCATTCACCCCTGCGATCAGTCCGATGTCCTCGGCCAACTCCCGCAACATCCCCACCCAGCATGCGACACCACACCACGCCCATCGGCGCTGACCCTGACCGGCTTCGACCCCTTGCTACCCTTCACCCGCGAAGTGCCTTCCCGTTCGGCGGACCGGACACTCAACAAGCCCCAGTTTCCCTTACAAGGCAGGCACTTCGCCCTACTTCCGACCCATGTCACACCAACCCGCGCGAAACAGCTGGGCTAACGCACGTGAATAACGCTCTAAGAACCACTGTCCGGAGGATCCGGAGCACCTCAGCCGGCATCTTCCTGTTCAACGGCGCCGCCTGGGCGCGGGTCGTGGCCGTGGTGCTGGCGGCACTGAACGCCTTGGCGCAGCTGGCTTTCCTGTCCGTATACCCGGTGTGGTGCATGGTCATCATCGCCGTCGACCTGGTCGTCATCTGGGCCGTCATCGTCCACGGTAGGGAGCTCCAGCGTCAGGACGCGTGGTGACTCCGTGCACGTGGCCTGCGGCTCAGGAGGTGAGCCAGCCCTGGAACTTGGTGGACACGGTCTTGTAGTTGTCCGCCCACCAGGACGCGTTGAGGTAGAAGCTGGTGCCCACGGTTTCGGCGGTGCCCGGCAGGTCTTTCGCGTCGGCCGCCGGGATTTGGGCGAGGGCGGCCTTAGACGTGGGCGTGTAGCCGAGGGTGCGTATGATCCGCAGCTGTGTCTCCGGTTCGAGTGAATACTGGACCGCCTTCATCGCGGCGTCGCGGCTGGCACCGCCGCGGAGCACCACCAGTTGTTCCACGTCGACCATCGCCTGGTTCCACGTGTATTCCAGTTTGACCCCGCTTTTGATGATCGTCTTCACGCGCGACAAGTTCAGGTCCGCGGTGACCAGTTCGCCGGTGGACACGGCGTTGGTGAGCGAGTTGTTGTCCAGGAACACCGCGTTCGGTTTGATCCGGTCAAGGCTGCGGAAGGCCCGGTCGACGTCGAGCGGGTAGAGACGGTCCATCGCCACGCCGTCCGCCAGTAGCGCGATTTCCAGGGTGAACCACGGCAGTCGCTGGAAACCGCGCTTGCCAGGGAACTTCCGCACGTCCCAGACGTCGGCCCACGAGTTCATTTGGCCGGACACCATCGAGGCGTTCCAGAAGATGTTGTGACTGAACTGGTAGTACGGAATGCTGTACTCGGTGATCAGGCTGGGGTTGACCACGTCCTCGTGGGTCACCACGGTCCGGTCGAGCTTCTCCAGCGCGCCGCTGGCGCGCAGCTGGGCGAGCGCGGGGCCTTGCGCGTCAGCGATGTCGTCCTGTGAACGGCCCGCGGTGGCCAGCGAAATCAGTTTCGTGACGTCGTTGGCGTCCGCGGTGTACTTGACGCCGATCCCTGTCGACTGGGTAAAGGGGTCGAACATCGCTGACTTGATACCGTCCTGGTAGGAACCGCCGTACCCGGCGTAGACCAGCTCGCTCGACGCGCCGCCGCCACCACCACCGCAGGCGGACAGGAAACCGGCGCCGAGCACCGTGCCGGAGGCCATAGCACCCAGGCGCAGGAAGTGTCGGCGCCCGATCGGCTCGTGTGTGGTCATTTCCGTTACTCCTTCTCCGACCTAGGCATGACACGAATTGACCCGGCTGGCAGCTCAACGCCGACGCGCCGGCCGGGTTCCCAGACCGTGTGACTCCCGTTGTGGCTGACCGAGCACCGGAGCCTCCCGGCTCCGGGCACGTCAACCTCGTACTGGCTGGTACCGCCGAGATAGACGGCCTCGTGGACGACACCGGAGAACGTTGCCGGCCGGTCGCTGATCTGGATTCGCTCCGGCCGAATCAGCACGACGCCGTCCGCGCCCTCGGCCAGCCCGTGGGCCGGCACGGAAAGCACGACGTCTCCCACGCTGACGTGACCGTCGTCCACGATCCGGGCGGGGATCGTGTTGTTGTCGCCGAGGAAGTCGGCGACGAAGATCGACACCGGGGTCTCGTACAGTTCCGCGGGTGTGCCGACCTGTTCGATCCGGCCCTGGCGCATGATCGCGACGCGGTCTGACATGGACATGGCCTCGTCCTGGTCGTGCGTCACGTAGACCACCGTCAGCCCGAGTTCCCGTTGCAGGCTCCGGATTTGCAGCTGTAGCTGCATGCGCAGCTTGCGATCCAGTGCGCCCAGCGGTTCGTCCATCAGCAACACCGGTGGGTTGAACACGACCGCGCGAGCGACCGCGACGCGTTGCTGCTGACCGCCCGAAAGCTGACCTGGATAACTGTCCGCCCACTGTTCCAGCCGGACCAGCTTAAGCGCTTCGCTGACCCGGCGGGCGATCTCCGGACGCCGCAGCCGCCGCATCTCCAGCGGAAAAGCCAGGTTCTGGAACACGGTCAGATGCGGGAACAGCGCGTAGTTCTGGAACACCATGCCGATGTCGCGATGGGTCGGCGGGACGTTCGCGACGTCCCGGCCGTCGATGAGCACGCCGCCACCGGACGGTTGCACGAACCCGGCGAGCATCATCAGCGTCGTTGTCTTGCCGCAGCCCGACGGGCCGAGCAGGGTGAAGAACTCGCCCGCCGGAATGTCCAGGTCGATCCCGTCGACCGCCCGTGCGCCGGCGTACTCCTTGGTCAGCCCGCGCAGGCTCACTGAGCCGCGCCGGGCCGTCGTCGCTCTGGTGACCGCGCTCGTCATTTCTTCCTGCCCTTCCGGGAGCCCAAAGCGGCCAGCAGGGGCGCCAGTCCGACGCCGGCCCCGGCCAGCGCCATGATCACGACCGCGGCCGCGGCGATCGTCGGGTCGCTCTGGATCGTCAGCGAGTCATACATCTGAACCGGTAGCGTGCTGACCCGCACGCCGCTGAGGAAGATCGCTATTGACGTCTCGTCGAACGAGGCGATGAACGCGAGGAACAGGGCGACCACAATGGACTGTCGCAGCAGCGGCACCAGGACCCGGGTCAGCCGCTTCCACGGCCGGGCGCCGAGGCTCGCCGCGGCCTGTTCGAGTTTCGGGTCGAGTTTGCGCGCGCTCGCCAGCACGACGATGAACGCGAACGGGATGGCAAGCGCGGTGTGGGCGAGAATCAGTCCGGTGCGGCTGTCGGTGAGATACAGCGGGAGGAACGCGACGAACATCGCCGCCGCCGCGACCACCGTGGGAAACAGCAGCGGTACCAGCATGAGCGTGTTGGTCAGCCCGCCGAGTCTGCTCAGGCCGCTGCGCGCCACGCCGAGGGCGGCCAGCGTGCCCAGCGTGGTGGCGAGCACAGCGGCCACGGCCGCGACCTGAAGCGACGTGACGATCGGTTCACTCCACGCCGCGTCGGCGAGGTTGCGGTACCACTGGAGCGACCAGCCGGGCGGCGGCACCACCATCGCGCGCGACGACGACAGCGACACCGGGATCGCGATGAACTGGGGCAGCAGGAGCAGCAGCCCGACCACGAGGCTGTACGCCTTGAGCAGCCAGCCCGCGCGCGAGATCCCGCTGGTGTCGAGCGGCCGGACCAGCACGGCCAGCATCCGCGTGAGCACGCCCGCCGAGGTCCGGCCGGGAACGGTGGCGCCGGACTGGGCCGCGTTCCGCGGCGCCGCAAGGGTTTCCAGAGAACCGCCGAAGCGCCATTTGTACAGCGCCACGACACCCAGCACACACAGCGCGAGGAGGGTGGCGGCGGCCGCGGCGAAACCGTAGTCCGCTCGCTGCGCGATCGCCGCCTGGAGCGTCACGCCGAGCATCGCGCCGGAGTTGCCGCCGAGGATGGCCGGGATCACGAACGCGCCTACGCCGTAGACGAAGCACAGCACGACCCCGGCTTCGATCCCCGGTTTGGTCTGCGGCAGGTAGATCCGTATGAACGCCGTGGCGGGCGCGGCGCCGAGGCTCTGCGCGGCGGGCACGAGGTTCGCCGGGACATGCCGCATCACGCTGGTCAGCGGCAGGATCATCAGCGGGAGCATGTAGTGCGTCAGCCCGACCGCGACGGCGAACGGGCTGAACAGCAGGTCGTGCGTGCCCAGGCCGAGCACCTCGGTCAGCTTGTTCACCAGTCCCTGGCGGCCGAGAATCACCTGCCAGGCGAAGCTGCGCACCAGTACACTCGTGACGTACGGGGTGATCACGCAGAACATCAGGAACTTCCGCCACCCCGGCCCGGCGGTGACCATGACGTGCGCCAGCGGGTACCCGAGCAGCAGGCTCAGCGCGGTGGCCATCGCGGAGATCCCGATGGTGCGCAGGATCGTCCAGACATACCCGAAGTTCTCGAACACCGCACCGTAGTTGTGCAGACCGACAGTGGGGTCGGTGAAGCTCCTGACCAGCAGCACGGCGAGCGGCACGACGTACACGACCACGATGAACAGGGCTGCCGGGACGCACAGCCACAGCGAGCTCCCGCGCAGCGTTCGGCCGAGGCCCGGCTTCGTGGCGAGCGGGACCTCCGGCAGTGCGGCCCGGGTGGTCATCGCGAGTAGACCTTCCGGCCGCCCAGCCACGTCGCCTCGACGGTGATCGCACCCAGGTCCGGCGCGGTCAACGGGTCCGCCCCGGTGACGACGAAGTCGGCGTGCTTGCCGATTTCGATCGAGCCGATCTCGTTCTCGCGGCCGAGTGAGTAGGCCGCCCATCGGGTGTACATCGCGATCGCCTCGTCGACCGTGATTGCCTCCTGCGGGTCGAGCACCGCCCCGTCCTGGCTGCGGCGCGAGATCGCGGCCTGCATCGCGGGGAACGGGTGATGCTGGTCGGGGGTGATGCCGATGGCGTCGGAGTTGCCCGGGACGGGCAGGCCCGCGTCGATCAATGTGCGGAACGGCATCACCGGGCCGATCCGATCCCGCCCGAGGTGCTTGACGTAGCCGGGCGCGGTAGTGAGCAGGAACGCCGGCTGTGGCACCGGGACGATCCCGGCCCGGGCGAGTCGCTTGACCCGCTCGCTTGTCATGAACATGTTGCCGGCATGCTCGATCCGGTGCCGCAGCACGCCGTGCCGGGCTTCGGGCAGCGCTTCAACGGCGTCGATCGCCTGGTCGAGCGCGCGGTCGCCGATGGCGTGCATGGCGATCTGCAGGTCGGCGTCGTCGACGATGCGGACGATCTCGCGGACCTCCTCGTCGGTGAAGGCCAGTTCGCCACGATAGCCGGGCTGACCGGGGTAGTCGTCGTGGAGCGCGGCCGCGCCCGCGGTGAGCCCACCGTCGAGGAAGATCTTGACGCCGTTGAGCCGCAGGCGTGCCGGATCGGCCGTGGCGAAGTGCGCGCCGAGCCGGCCCGATGTAATGTCCTCTTTGGACAGTATGGTGGGCAGCTTCGGATAGACGGCGGTGCGGAGCAGGAGATCGTCTTCGAGCGTGAGCAGCGCGTCGAGGCCCTCGGTGTGCAGCAGGATGTCGCCCAGCGCGGTGACGCCGACGCTGAGATACCGCTGCTGTGCCCGCTTGATGCCGTCGATGAGAGCTCCGAGGGGCGGCTGGGGTCCGCCGAGAGCGGCGAACATGTCGTAGGTGCGCCCGGTCGCGGTGCCGTCCGTGTCCCGCTCGATCCGGCCGCCTGGCGCGTCCGGGGTGTGGTCGTCAACGCCGAGCACGCGCAGCCCTCGGGAGTTGAAGACGTTTAGGTGGTAGCTGGCGCGGTACATGACCGGATGGTTCACGCTGACCTGGTCGAGGTCGTGCCGGTCGGGATACCGTCCTTCGGTGAGTTTGAGGTGCTGGTAGTGCTCGCCCTGCCCGAGCACCCACTCCCCGGCGGGGGTCTTGTTCGCCTTGTCCCGCAACACGTCCACGATCGCTGCAACCGAGGAAACTCGGCCGGCGCGGCAGTCCTCCGCGATCTCCCACGCGTACGCGAGCAGTTCCAGGTGTGAGTGGGCGTCGATGAGTCCAGGTAGGACAGTAGCGCCGTGGAGATCGACGATCTCGGGGTCGCCGGGCACGCGTAGCACGCTCTCCCGGTCGCCGACCGAGACCACGACGCCGTCGCAGAAGCGGAAGGAGTCCGCGATCGTGCGCCGGTCGTCCATTGTGACCACCCGCGCATTGACTACGCATACATCGTTGTCGGGCAAGGTGTTCTCCTCAGCTATCCTAAGTGGACCGTTTTGAGTTCGAGGAACTCCTCGACTCCGGCCCGGCCGCGCTCGCGACCGAGCCCGCTTGCCTTGGCCCCGCCGAAGGGCAGTTGCGGTTCGCTGATCAGCGCGCGGTTCACCGCGACCGAGCCGACCACCAGCCGGCGTGCGACGGCGAGCGCCCGCTGGCGGTCACGCGTGAAGACGTACCCGGCGAGGCCGTATTCGGTCGCGTTCGCCAGCCGGACGGCATCCTCTTCGTCCCGGCAACGGACGACAGCCAGCGCGGGCCCGAACATCTCCTCCCTGAACACCGCGGGCGGAGCGTCCCCGGGGGCGGCGATCAAGGCAGGCTCGAGGAACGCGCTCACGGCGTTCTCGCTTGACCGCCGACCGCCGGTGACCAGCTTGCCGCCTTGGCCGACGGCGGCGGCGAGCTGGTCTTCGAGCCGCTTGACGGCGGCCAGGTCGATCAGCGGTCCGAGGTTCGTGCCTGCCTCGCGTGGGTCACCCACGCGCAGGGTTTCCGTGTGCTCGCGGAGCTTTTCGACCAGGGTGTCGAAGACCGGCTCGACGGCGTAGACGCGGTTGGCGGCCATGCAAGCCTGGCCCGCGTTGAGGAACCTCGCCCGCACGAGCTGGGCGGCGGTGAGGTCGAGGTCGGCGTCCGCCAGCACCACAGCGGGCGAGTTCCCCCCGAGTTCGAGCAGGACCCGTTTGATCGTACCGGCCGCGGCCCGCATGATCCGTTCGCCGACCATGCGGGAGCCGGTGAAACTCACGCACGCGATCTCGGGCGCGCTCAGCAGCACGTCACCGACCTGCTCGGGTCGGCTGGCGGTCACGACGTTCCAGACCCCGGCAGGCAGCCCGGCCCGCTCGAACACCCCGGCGAGAGCGAGTGCGGTCAACGGGGTCTGTTCCGCGGGCTTGTGCACCACGGTGCATCCGGCGGCGATGGCGGCGCCGACCTTGCACGCCACCAGGAATGCCGGGAAATTCCACGGTGTGATGGCAGCGACGACCCCGACCGGTTCGCGTAGCACGGCCGCGTCGCGATCGCCGGTGATCCCCGGCCAGTACTCACCGTGCAGCCGCAGGGTTTCGTGGCTGAACCATTCGAAGAAACGGATCGTGTTGGCCGCCTCGCCGCGGGCCTCGGCGAGCGGTTTGCCGGTCTCTGCGCAGATCAGCTCCGCGAGCTCGTCGGCCACCTCGCGCAATGCGTTCACGCAGCGCCGCAGCACCTCGAACCGTTCCCAGCCCGGCATCGACGCCCAGCTGGGCAATGCGTCCGACGCCGCGAAGATCGCGGTCTCGATGTCCACAGTGGATGATTCAGTGACTCGGGCGAGGTGTTCGCCGGTCGCGGGTTCGAACACGTCGAAACAGTCGCCATCGGGTGCGCTGCCCACGAGACGCTCGACGGCGGCACGGCTGGGGGGCGTGGTGGTACTCATGGCAACCGGTACTCCTCGTCCGCGACACCCGGTCCCCACTGGACGTCTCCGAAGTGGACGGCGAGCTGGATCAGCTGGCTGTCCGGCGCGGCACCGTGCCAGTGCTCCACGCCGGGCTCGGTCCAGCACACGTCGCCAGGACCGAGCGTCGCCGTTTCCCCGTCACGCTCCTGAATCCAACCCTGCCCGGCGATCGTGTACAGCAACTGCCCACCCTGGTGCCGGTGCCAGTGCGTGCGGGAGCCGGGCGCGAAATACATGGTAAGTGCGCGGGTTCCGGCCTCGTTGAGCACGATGTCCGACCAGACCTGGCCGGTGGTCGTCGACGACCGCAGCCCGGTTTCCCTGCCCTGCGGGATGCCGCGTCCGATGTGCATGTCGCTTGTCTCCCTCTGCAGTGGACTCAGGCGTCGGCAAGCATGTGCCGGGCGGCGTTGTAGCCGGTGACGCCGCTCATGAAGTTCCCGGGCCAGGTGCCGACCCCGCACAGGTACAGGCCGGGGACGGGGGTGCGCGATCCGGCGCAGCCGGGCATCGGCCGGGAGTCGAAGATGTGGCCGGGCACGATATCCCCGTGCGCGCCGTTGCCTTCCGGAAGCGCGAACTCTCGCTCCAGGTCGAGCGGGGAATACACGTGGTAGTCCGCCAGCACCTGCGACAGGTTCGGAATGTGCTCCTCCAGCGTCGCGACGACGGCCTTGCCCAGGTCGTCCTTCTGCTCTTCCCACGTGCCGTGCGCCAGGTGGTACGGCACCCCACGGACGCTGAGGCTGACGAAATGGCAGCCCGGCGGGGTGAGTGACGGGTCGTGCGCCGAGTCGATGATTCCGGTGATCGTCGGGCGGTCGGTCCACCTCCCGGCCACCGCCTTGGCATAGGCGTGCTGCAACACCTCCAGGCTCGGCGCGACCCGGAAGTTGGTGCCCAGGAACAGTTCGTTCTCCTCGGCGGAGGTCGCGGCCGCGAACCGGGGGGTGCCGTCGAGCGCCAGGTGCACCTTCGCCGACGAGCCCTTCACCGAGATCGCTTCGGCCTGCCGGTAGAGCTCCTCGCCCAGATCCGCCGGGCCGAGCAGCCGGGTCAGCGTCAGTTTGGCGCTGGCGTTGGACAACACGCGCCGTGCCCGGAACTCGGTCCCGTCCGCGAGCACCACGCCCGTCGCCCGCCCGTCCTCGCACAGTACCTTCGTGACCTCGGCGCCGGTGCGGATCTCCACTCCGAGGGCACGGCAGGACGCCGCCATCGCACCGGTGACCGCACCGATCCCGCCGAGGGGCGCGCTGTTGCGCATCATCAGGTCGTTGTCGTCCTGGGTGCCGGCGCGGCGCATCGACTCCTCCCACAGCGGACGCTGCAGGAGCAAGTATGCGCTGCCCGGGGTACGCGGGCCGACGAGGTTGGTCGCCACCGCGGTCCCAGCGAAGAACGCTTGCAGCTCAGGGGAGTCGAGGTGCTCTTCGAGGATGTCGGCGACGGATCCGAACATTACCTGCTCGAACGCCCGCTGCTGCGCGGGCGTCCGGAACCGTGCGGCCACGGACGCGAAACTGGGGGGCGGATCGTAGAACGACACGTCCATCTGCCGCGCCACCGTGCGGAAGAAGTCGAGCACGCCGTAGAAGCCGTCGGGATCACGCTCGCTGCGGGCGAACTTCACGATCTCGGCGTGCCGCCGCTCACGGTCGCGCCAGGGCGCCAGCGCGCGTCCGTCGGAGAACATCGTGAGTGAACCGAGTTCGGGGTGCCGGAACCGCAGCCCGAACCGGGCCAGTTCCATGTCCCGGATTATCTGCGGGTCGAGGCTGTGACTGGCGTTTGCCACGCTGCTGCCGCGGTAGCCCGGGAAGATCTCCTCGGTGACACAGGTGCCGCCGACCAGGTCCCGCCGCTCCAGCATCAGCACCCGCCATCCGGCACGGGCGAGGTAGAAGGCACCGATTAGTCCACTGTGGCCAGTTCCTATCACGATCGCGTCGTAGTTTCGCACGAGTGACCCCTAGCCGAGCGGCCGAATGGTGCGCGAGGAGATCCGCCACCCGTTGGCGCAGCGGCGAACCATGTCGCGGTACTCGGCGGCGGCGACCCCGGCCTGGCGGAGCGTCAGTGCCTTGGACACGCAGGCGGCCTCGTTCGGCCCGGCCGGGGTGACGACCACGTTGGTGATGTGGTGGCTCAGCGCGGGCGTCGCGATGACCTTGAACGCCTCGATCAGCGCGGGCAGGCCCTCGGCGGTGAGCCGGCCGGGGTTGTCGAACCGGATCTCGGGTGCGAACACGTCGCCGAGCCGGTCGTAGTCGTGCGCGTCGAGGACGTACGCGACCGAGGCGAGCAGCTGGTGGATCTGCACTTGATCGTCAGGCGAGAGCATGCCGGGCAACTGGGGTTCCTCCGGATCCGGACAACTTCCATCTGGTGGTTGTATCGCTTCCGCTTGGCAGTAGTATGAGCATGTGGTCAAACCGAAGTCAAGCCATCTCGCACGCCCAATAAACCGGGTTTCCGAGCGCCGAGCCTGGATCGCCGAGGCTGTCCGCAGAGTCGAGGCGGACGCCAACCGCAGCGCGGAGACCCACCTGCATGTCTTCGAGCTCCCAGGCATGCCCGGGGTGGACCTGTACCTAAAGGACGAGTCGGTGCATCCGACCGGCAGTCTCAAGCACCGGCTCGCCCGGTCGCTGTTCCTGTACGCCCTGTGCAACGGCTGGCTCGGACCCGGCACCACCGTAGTCGAGGCTTCCAGCGGATCGACCGCGGTCAGCGAGGCGTATTTCGCGCGGCTGCTGGGTCTGCCGTTCGTGGCGGTGATGCCCGCAGCCACCAGCCGCGAGAAGATCTCGCTGATCGAGTCCTTCGGCGGGCAGTGCCACTTCGTGGAGCACTCTGCGGAAGTCTACGAGGAGGCGCGGCGACTGGCACGCGAGAAGGGCGGCCACTATCTCGACCAATTCACGCACGCCGAGCGTGCGACGGACTGGCGCGGCAACAACAACATCGCTGAGTCGATCTTCGCGCAGTTGGCTGCAGAACGACATCCCATCCCCTCCTGGATTGTACTGAGCGCGGGCACCGGTGGTTCGTGCGCCACCATCGGCCGCTATCTGCGGTACCGGCGGCACCCCACGCACATGCTCGTCGCCGATCCCGAGAACTCCGTGTTCATCGACAGCTGGCTTCGTGACGATCCGACGGTGCGGACCGACGCGTCCTCGCGTATCGAAGGGATCGGCCGCCCGCGGGTCGAGCCATCGTTCGTCCCCGGTGTCGTCGACGACATGCTCCGGGTGCCGGACGGGGCTTCGATCGCCGCCATGCGCTGGGCTTCGAATCGGCTCGGCCGCCGGGTCGGCGCGTCGACCGGCACCAACGTCTGGGCGGCGCTGCACGTGGCCCGGCTGATGGCGGAGAGGGGTGAGCGGGGCAGTATCGTCACCCTGCTCTGCGACGGCGGCGAGCGGTACGCCAGCACGTATTTCGACGACGGCTGGCTGCGGGCGCGCGGCATCGACTTCGCGCCGTACGCGGAGGTGCTGGAGGACTACGAGCTGACCGGTAGGTTCCGTCCCGAGGAGTGTGTCTGCGATGGACAGTAGTAGCGGTGCGAACGGGGGGGTCCGGTCGGTAACGCGGGCGCTGTCGCTGCTGTCCGCGGTCGCCCGCGGGCCGAAGACGCTCACCGCGCTGGCCGGGCATTCCGGGGTGAGCCTCAGCACTGCATCCCGCCTGCTCGGTACCTTGAAAGCCACCGGCTATGTCAGCCAGGACACCGACGGCGCCTACATTCCCGGCCCTGAGCTGACCGCGATGATCTCCGCGACCGACCTGTGGGCCGGCATCCGGTCGATCGCCGCTGACACCGTACGGGACCTGCACGCGCGAGCGGACGAGACGAGCGCGTTCTTCGTCCGCGCCGGCGACGACCGGCTGTGCATCGAGTCCGCGGAATCCAGCAAGCTGGTCCGGCGGGTCTGCCTGCCCGGCGAACGGGGCCCGGTTTACCTTGGCGCGGCAGGAAAGGCGTTGCTGGCCTTCAACAACGCCGAGAACCAGCCCGTCGGCCTGCCTGCCGGCACGGACGGCTTCGCCCTGTCCGGCGGCCAATACCGGTCGCTGGACGCGCTTCGGGCCGAATGCGCCGAGGTCAGGGCGCGGGGTTACGCCTACAGCGCTCGCGAATCGACGAATGAGTCCTGGTCCGTGGCCGCGCCGGTGTACCGGCAGCGCACCCTCGTCGGCGTGCTGTCGGTCGTCGTTCCCCTGACCCGCTCCGACGAGGACTACGTCCAACGGCTAATCCAGCTCACCTGCGAGGTCGCCACCGACCGTAGCGGGTGAACATTTCGCTGGCTACCGCTCCGCGGAGCCAGCCCGGCGGAGTTGCGCCGGGCCGGCTCCGTCGTGGACGTCATGCCCGCTGGGCCAGCAGGCCGGTGCTGGCATCCCGGCCGGCGCCGGTCGGCAGGGCGAAGATGGTGACCAGCAAGGAATGCAGGCAGAACCCAGTCGCCACCGACGGATCAGTCTTGGAGCCTGAGCACGCCAAGCCGGGGGCTGTCAAGTTTTCGGTGTATTGATCGGGAACTTATAGGTGTGATCTTCGTTGTTCTGGCATGATCGCTGGTGTGCGGGACACGCGGAGGTTGTCGCCTGAGGCGCAGGAGGATCTGCGGCGCAGGGTGGTCGCTGCTGTTCATGGTGGGATGACGCAGGTCGAGGCGGCCCGGGTGTTCGCGGTGGCCCCGCAGTCGGTGTCCAGATGGGTGCAGGCGTGGCGGAAACGTGGCTCGAAGGGTCTCACCGGGCGTCGCCGGGGTCGCAAGCCCGGCGAGCAGAAAGCGTTGAGTGCCCGCCGGCAGCGCAAGCTGCGGTATGCGGTGGCCGAGCACACCCCGGCCACGTTCGGGCTGACCGGCCTGGTGTGGACCCGCAAGACAGTGGCCGAGCTGATCCGGGTGCGCCACGGCATCGTGTTGAACCTGCGCACCGTCGGCAACTACCTGCGTTCCTGGGGATTGTCGCCGCAGAAACCGATCCGCAAGGCCTATGAACAGGACCCCGAGTCGGTGCGCCGATGGCTGGAGGAGGACTACCCGGCCATCGCCGCCCGCGCCCGCCGCGAGGGCGCACTGATCCTGTGGCTGGACCAGACCGGGATCCGCTCCGACGCCACCGTGGCCCGCACCTGGGCACCGGCGGGCCAGACACCGGTGGTGGGCAAAACGGGCAAACGGTTCAGCGTGAACGCGATGTGCGCGATCGGGAACAAAGGCGAGCTGTACTTCACCGTCTACACCGGCTCGTTCAACGGCAAGGTGTTCCTGCGGTTCCTGGACCGGCTGACCCGCCATCTGGACCGCAAGGTCCACCTGATCGTTGACGGACACCCCGTCCACCGCCGCAAGACCATCCAGCAATGGATCACCAAGCACGCTGAGGCGATCGAGATGCACTTCCTGCCCGGATACAGCCCCGAACTCAACCCCGACGAGATCCGGGGTGCCGACCTCAAACGCTTGTCCGCGCTTGCCCGTGGGCTCGGGCGGTAGGGCATACAGCACGGCGTTGGCTGCCAGGCGGGTGGTGAACGTGGTGTTGCCGGGCAGAGTGCGCCACGCCGGTCCCCGGTAAGCGGCGTCGGCCACCACGTGGAGGGTGCGTTCGGGGAACGCGCGGGCGAGCAACCCGACCAGCGCCCGGGCCGCGTCGGGCTTGGAGACACCGGATTTGGGGATATGCAACCGGAACAGAACCGGCAGGCAGACCGCCCTGGTCAAAAACGGCACGGTCACGATGAGTCCGACAACCACGAAGCAGTTACCCCGCCCGATCCCATCGCGGCCCTTCGCCGAGCCGTCGTGCTGCCAGAACACCCCGTGGGTCTTGGCACCATAGCGGTGAAACAACGTGTCGTCGACCACCACCGTCACCGCCTGCCCGGCCGGGACGAAACGGGCCACCACCAGACGGGCCAGCAGCAACCCCAGCGAATCCAGATCCCAACGCGCGTGGGAGAAAAACCGGTGCGCCCGAGCGTGGTGGGAGCGTCCCGCCAGTCCGGCCGCGCTCCACATTCCCGTCACCGTCCGGGGGCCTGTGGCTGCCAGCAGGCCGGTCACCAACGAGACGAACGTGGCGAACGTCGGCGCGGTGAACACCGAACGCACCCCTTCCAACACCGACAGCAAACAAGACGGTATGGTTCCCACAGGAAGCATCGGCGAATCTCCCGGACAACGGGCGGTTGTAAGCAACGCCGATGCTTCCTCCATCTTCAGGCCAACTCACGCCGCCACGCCGAGCACCTCGACATCCACCACGTCAGATCAACTCACCAAAAACTGAGAAACCTCAGCCTGCCGCACCCGTCGCTGTATCGGTGGCTCAACAGCTTCCTGTTCCGACCGCCCGAACGCCTGGCGATCATCGAAGCCGCACAGCTGCCCGAACCGACCTACGAAGAAATCGCCGGGATGCTGCGTGAAGACCTTGATCTTCCGCAGGCATGGAACGCCGACGGGGTGCGCGCCGCGGACTCTCCGAACCGGCGCATGGCCATGGTCACCCACGGCCCGAAGCGTGAACACCTGCGCAAGGTAAGCGCGGTCTGGGACTGGCGCATCGCCGATGTTCGCGCCGCCCTCAAACGCCACGACTGCCCACTCCCACCTGAGTACGACTGGTTCAACCGATCCTTCGACGGCCTGGACTACCGGTTCCTCGCACCCATCAAGGAGCACGCCCCCGACGACTACCAACGCATCCTCGACTGGTTCCCCCTCGCCGACCTGGAGATCTTCCGACGTGGACTCCAACCCCAATGACGACCTGCTCGCCCAATTACAGGCCAGCGCCGCACCCAGCGGCCCCAGCAACGACGAGTTGCTGGCCCAGCTCAACGCCGAACCCGAACCTGACCCGCTCGCGAATGTGGAGTACACCGGCAACCTGGAAACCGACTCCGCCGCAGAGCTCGACGCCCTGGCCAAAGGCTTCCGGGAACGCACCAAGCGCGAGGACGAACGCTTCCGCCTGGCCACCGACTCCGAGTACTGGTTCGCCGTCTGCTTCCGCACCCGCGAAGACAAAGAGGCCTTCCTGCAGGCGGCCCGGCTGATGGCCATCGGAGACAAGTACCTCGATGGCTACGCCGTCGCCCGCGCCCTCGGAATCCCCATGCCCACCAACGAAGAAGGAGGTGAGTCCTAATGCGCAGCCGTATCGCCCGCGCCGCCGCCGGCATTCGCCGCGCCTTCTCCCGCCGCGCCGCCAGCCCCGGCCGAGGCCGCAGCTCGGGCACCTAATTCACGGACGAAAGGTGCCCCGCACGTCAGCGGGGCATCTTACGAGCCTGTGGGCGTCAGCGAGCCTGCTGTCCAAGTGCCTTGAGGAGATCGGCGATCCACACCAGCGCGTAGGGCGGGACTTGTTCGCCACGCGCGTGCAGTGCAGCAAGGTTGTTCCACGATTCCGAGAGTTGACCTACAGTCAACTGCTCTGGATCTGGTTGTGTGTAGACGTCGTAGGCCACGTCCGGCGGGATCGCCCAGAAGAAGTCCTTGTCGAGTTCGACGGTCTCGCCCGCCCGCGCTTGCAGGCTGTCCAGTGCTTGGTTGAGCACCTGGCGCAAGACCTCGACCGAAACCACGGACTCGTCGTCGCTCATTGCGCACCCTTGTAGATCTTGTCGATGTTGTCACGGAAGGTCTGGATCTCTTTCTCCAGATGCCTTACACGGCCGTCGATAATCCGCTGGCGGACCTCGTCATTCGGAGCATTCTTGAGAATACCTTTGTTGTCGAAGGCTTCCGGATCGCGCTTGTAAGCCTCCAACTTCTCTTCGTGCTCCTTGATCAGCCTCTCATGCGACTCGACGGAACGCCGATCCGACGGCGACAGCGAGTCCTTGTCCTGCGTCGACTCTTCGACTTCCACTGCTTCGTCGGTGTCAACGACCTCAACGGCGTCGTCGCCCGCAGCCTCAGCACCCAACGCCATGGCTGCGGTGCCCGCGATGCCGACCCCGGTCACGATGCCCGCCGCCGAGACGACGTTCAGCGGCCCCCCGGCGATTGCTCCGACGCCGGTGGCATCCAACGCCACGCCGACGGTCTCCCCGGCCGCGCTGACTGCGGTGAGCGCGGCACCGCCCACGACACCGAGCACCATTTCCGGGTGGTTGAGCGCGGCGTTGCCTAACGAGCCGACGGCGTTGATCGCGATGCCCGCCGCTTGACCGACGGCGTCTCCGGCCTGTTCCAGCCAACTCCTTTCCGGAGCCTTGTCCCGAGCACGACCGACAACGTCGGCGGCTTGCTCGCCTTCGGTCGCAAGCTGGTTACGCGCACGATCCAGGATTTCGCGGGCCTGCTGTCGCTTCGCTTCACCAGGGTCATTGAACGGAACTTCGATCGGCCCTGAACCCGGAGGTACTTGTTGCTGGGCTTGCGTGACCGCACGGTCGTGTTGCTTCTTGGCGTAGTTGGTTGCAGCCTCGCCCGCGTCCCACAGCACGATCGCCTCCTGGGCTTGGCCTTGCGCCCAGGTCAGGGTTTCGGAGTGCCGCTCCAGTGCCTCGGCCGCCTGGTGGAAGCAATCTCCGGCTTCCAGCCACTTCGTTGGCTCACCATCGAAGGCGGAGCGGAACTGCTCGGCAGCCTCACCCTCCCAGCCTTCCGAGGTCTCAATACGTCTCAGGCCCGAGCCTGCTTCGTGCAGGTTGTCTCCATACGCCCTCATCGCTGCCGCCGTCGCGCGGACCGCGTCCGGAAAGCCCGGAACGAGCGCCCTGGGGTCGGTGGTGGTCCCGAGTTCGGCCCCCATCACTGCGCCGCCGGATCGTCGCCGGTGGTGCGCTGGACGATGCCTTCGAAGTGGGATCGGACCGCCTCGTCTGTCTGACGGTAAACCTCTACGCACTGCGCGAGCCGACCGGCGATCTCAGCACCGTCGTCGGCCAGGTTGACTACCCCTTGATCCCAGCGATCACAAAACTCAGCCACCATGGTGGCCAGCCGACCATGACCGAACGCGTTCGCAGGACAGTCGATGTCGCTCACCGGCTGCTTCCGAACCGAATCGATGGTCTCGTTCACACCCTCCGATGCTTGTGTCAAGCCAGATAAGTCGACGCGAAACCCGTCGGGCATGCGGCTCCGTCCTCGGCTTGGCTCCAATGGATGCCCACCCTACGAACAGCGCGGCAGCCCCAGGGGCAAGGCACAGCTTCGTCACCCAAATGGAAGAACAGCCGCCGCTTGCGTTGACATCCGCCGCGCCTTCTCCCGCCGCGCCGCCAGCCCAGGCCGAAGCCGTAGCTCCCGGGACCGAATTACGCAGCTCAGGACGGAAAATTCCGGACTGCCAGCGAGCGCAACCCCTTGCTAGCTATAGTCATGTTCGGTCTCGTAGCAAGAACGCTGAAATAAGTACGCGCAAGCCAGCCTTCACAATCCAACAGATCGCGGATTCGCTTGTATCCGGCAGGAGAGCATGAAATTTCCGACCTGGTTAAGAGCATTAATACTGTCACCACCAGTTCTCCTGCTTGCTGCAGCGACACGACTACTTCTTATGTCAAACAATGATCCAGCGGTCGCCATGAAGATCGCGCAAGCAGGCGGCGTCACCGGAACCCTGCTCGGAACCATCATTCCGCTACTACCAGCATTCCTCCCCGCATTCGTCGCCTTCTTGCTGATCAGTAGGCGATGGACACTAGCCGCAGCAGCAGCGTTATCAATGCTCCTTGTGTCGCTCTCGCATACACCTTTAGATGAAGGGGTAAGGAATCTCAGAACAATTTGGCACTTAAATTGCAAGACTGCAGCTAACCTGGGAGAGGCGGATGCAATGCCGCGTAGCTTAAGTTGATCATGGTGTTGAGCTGGGTTTCTGTGGGTATCGCGGTGTGGCGGCGTGATCGTGGGTGGTGGTGTGGTCTGATCATGATCCGTGACCTCAGGTGTGACGGTGGCGCCGGATCAGGTGTCGTTGGGTGTGCTGGTTTCGGCGGTGCCGCGGGATGTGATTGACCTGGCGGTGGCTGCGCGTGGTGTCGGTGCGAAGCGTTCGGGTGGGACGTTGCCGCCGCATGTGGTGGCGTATCTGACGATGGGATTGTGCTTGTTTCCCGACGATGACTATGAGGAGGTCGCCATGAAGGTGACCGGGTCGTTGTCGCGGTTCGGCTGCTGGGACGCGTCGTGGCAGGCGCCGACATCCAGTGGGATCACCCAGGCGCGTAAGCGGTTGGGTTCGGCGGTGCTGGCCGATGTTTTCGAGGGCGTGGCGCAGCCGGTGGCCACAGTGGACACTCGGGGAGCGTGGCTGCGGCACTGGCGGTTGCTGGCGATCGATGGGTTCGATGTGGATCTGCCGGACAGCAGGGACAACGCGGAGGCCTTCGGCTACGCCGGGTCGGGCAAGAACCGGTCGGCGTTCCCGAAAGCGCGGGTGGTGGCCCTGGCCGAGTGTGGTACGCACGCGTTTGTGGCCGCGGAGGTCGGGGCGTGGTCGCAGGGGGAGGCGACGCTGGCCGCCCGGCTCTACCCGCGGCTGCACCCGGACGAGTTGCTCACCGCGGACCGCAATTTCTACTCCTTCGACGCCTGGGCCGCCGCGGTGCGCACCGGGGCGGCGTTGTTGTGGCGGGCTCCGACCCAACTGCGGCTGCCTGTCGTGGCGGTCTTGTCCGACGGGACCTACGTCTCGGTCGTGATCAACCCGGCAATCCGGGGCGCCCACCGGGAGCGCATCATCGCCGCTGCCTGTGCCGGGACCGAGCTGGACCCTGACGAGGCCCACCTGGTCAGGGTGGTCGAATATGACGTGCCCGACCGGGACGGTAACGGCACCGGCGAGTTGATCGTGCTGCTGTCCACGATCCTCGATCCCGCCCAGGCACGGGCTGATGAACTGGCCGCCGCTTACCACGGCCGGTGGGAAGAGGAAACCGCCAACGACCAGCTCAAGACCCACCTCCGCGGACCCGGACGCATCCTGCGCTCGCGACTACCGGAGCTGGTCCGCCAGGAAATCTGGGCCTGGCTGACCGTGCACTACGCCCTGTCCGTGCTCATCGCCCGCGCCGCCGAGGCCGCCGACATCGACCCAGACCGGATCAGTTTCACCCGCACACTGCGCCTCGTCCGCCGTACCGCCACCGGTACGGCGGCTTTTCCCCCCTGAGGACTGGAACACCGCCCTACCCGAGATCCTGGCCGAAATCGCCCGCAAGCCCAACCCCGTCCGACGGCACCGCACCTGCCCCCGCGCGGTCAAACGCGCTCGCCACAACAACTACCGCATCAAAAAACCCGACGAGCCCGCAAGCACCCGCCACCCCGCACCGGCCACCATCCACCTCTACAAACTCCAACCCCGCGCAGCATGATCAACTTAAGCTACGTGGCATTGGAGGCGGATGGGCAAGCGTGGTCCGGCCGCAAAGCCGACGCAGTTGCGGATCCTGCACGGGGATCGAAAGGAAAGGGCCTGCTCAGCAGGAACCTCGCCGCGCGGCCCACCCTGTCCGCTCAATCATCTACTAGCGCGACAGCGAGCCGAATCGCCGGCCGTGGCATCGGGCGGTGCCGGTCGCCCGGCACCGCCCGATGTCACGGCCGCGGTGCCGGACGGCCAGGTTGTTCGCCATGCTCGGTCCGGGCGGCCCGAGTCGGCACAAGCACTTTTCGCCGAAACACGCAGACGACGGTGCCGTCCTGCTTGTACCCGCGAGTTTCGACGTGGACCACCCCGCGGTCGTCCTTGGAGCGGGACGGGGTCACCGCCAGCACCTCTGTCTCGCCGTAGAGGGTGTCGCCGTGGAAAGTCGGGGCGATGTGCCGCAGTGATTCCACTTCGAGGTTCGCGATGGCCTTGCCGGACACGTCGGCGACCGACATTCCGAGCAGCAGCGAGTAGACGTAGTTGCCCACGACGATGTTCTGCTTGAACTGCGTGGTGTTCTCGGCGTAGTGCGTGTCGAGGTGGGCGGGATGGTGGTTCATCGTGAGGAGGCAGAAGAGGTGGTCGTCGTACTCAGTGACCGTCTTACCGGGCCAGTGCTTGTAGACCGCCCCGATCTCGAACTCCTCCAGGCAGCGTCCGAACTGCATTAGGCACCCGCCTCGGGTCGCTGCCACACGTCCTGGCGTGTCATCCCTGCCACGCGTCCTTGACCGGCGATCACCAGAGCCATCTTCCGGGATGCCTCGTCGATCATCTCGTCTCCGAGCATGACCGCACCCCGGGCGCCGCCCGCCTCGGAGGTGGACCAGGCGTAGGCGTCGAGAATGTTCTCGGCGTGGTCGTAGTCCTCCTGGCGAGGGCTGAAGACCGCGTTCGCCGCGTCCACCTGGCCAGGGTGCAGCACCCATTTGCCGTCGTAGCCGAGGGCGGCGGAGCGGCCTGCGACCTTGCGGAAACCTGCTTTGTCGCGGATCTGGACGTAGGGGCCGTCGATGGCCTGCAGCCCGTTCGCCCGTGCGGCCATCAGGATGCGCGCGAGGGGGTAGTGGAAGGCGTCGCCGATGTCATAGCCCAGTGGTTGGTCACCGACGACGAACCCGCGCATGTTCGTGCTGGCCATGAAGTCCGCGGGTCCGAAGATGATGGTCTCCAGCCGGGGTGAGGCCTCGGCGATCGCGTCGACGTTCTGCAGGCCGCGCGCGTCCTCGATCTGGGCTTCGATTCCGATCCGGCCGGACTCAAGCCCTGTAGCGGCCTCGATCTGTGTGAGCAGCACGTCGAGCCAGACGACGTGGGCGGCGGTCTGAACCTTGGGCAGCATGATGCAGTCCAGGTCAGCGCCGGCACCTTCGACGACCTCGATGACGTCGCGGTACGCCCACTGGGTGGACAGGTCGTTGACCCGCACGACACGAGTCTTACCCTCCCAGCCACCCTCGGTGAACGCGGTGGTGATGTTCTTGCGGGCGCCCGGCTTCTCCAGCGGGGCACAGGCGTCCTCCAGGTCGAGGAACACCTGATCGACGGCCAACCCCCGGGCCTTGTCAATCATCTTCGGGCTCGAACCCGGGACGGCGAGGCAGGATCGGCGGGGACGGTAGGTTTCAGGCACGTTCGGCCCTCCCCAGCAGTGCGTCGGAGATGATCCTCATCTGGATCTCGGAGGTACCTTCGAAGATCTTGGTCAGTCGGGCGTCGCGCCAGTAGCGCTCAGCGGGGAAGTCGGTGGTATAGCCGGCGCCGCCGTGGATCTGCAGGCCCTCGCTGGTGACCCGCTCGGCCATCTCGGAGGCCACGAGCTTGACCATCGAGGCCTGCACGGGGCTGGGGCGACCGGCGTCGACCTCGGTGCAGACTTGGTACATCAACGCTCGGGCCGCCTCGACCTGCGCCGCCATGTCCGCGATCTTGAACCGCAGGCTCTGGTTGACGCCGATGGGGCGGCCGAACTGGACCCGCTCGCCGACGTAGCTGGAGCGAATCATGCGGCTGGTGATGCTCGTGCGCGACGGCTCCGTGCCGGAACCGGCCGGCTGGATGGAGACCGCGTGGGCCGACGCCGCGACGCCGACGTTCGCGCAGAAGTCCGACGCGGTGGTCAAGCTCTACCAGGCGGACAAGCTGGTGCCGCGCCGGATGGCCCGGCGCACCCTGGGCTATTCCCAGACGCAGATCGCGGACATGGAGCGCGAGGACCGTGAGGACGTGACCCGCGCGGTCTACGACCCGGCGGCCGAGACGGGGTCGAAGGCCGAACCCGCCGCCGACGACGAGCAGCGGTGGCCCCTGGTGCCCGCCGGTAGCGCCAGCGGATGACCGCGCCGACGGCCGAGCGCACCGAGATCGGCCACGAGCACCAGGACGCCACCCAGGCGGCCGTCCGGCGGGCGGCCAACGAGGTGCAGCAGGCGTGGCGCGAGGTCGCGCCCGATCGACCGTTGGCCGCGTACCCGAGCGCGATCCTGCCGGTGTTCGTCGCGGCGATCACGACCGGCCAGATCTACGCCGCCGCGCTGGCGCAGCCGTTCGTGGACGAGGCCCTATCCGGCACCAACGAATCCGCGGTGGCCTCGGTGCTGCCCGCGTCCTACAGCGGGGTGACCGCTGGTGGCATGAGCCTGGAATGGCTGGGAAACGCCTTGTTCGGCTGGCTGCAGGACACTTGCGGGCGGGCATGTCCACAACGGACGCACACGCGGCGGGGCTGCGGCGGGCATTGACCTATGTCTCTACCGAGATCAACGATGCGGGCAGGACCGCGACGCAGGTCCAGGAGACCGCGCACCCGGCAGCGGCCGGGGCCCCAGGATTCCTCGGTGAACTCGCAGCGAGAGCGAACGTTCCCGTCGCCGCGACCACCGCGAACATTTCCGGAGACGCCGGCCCAGAAGACCGTGGTCCCGCTGTGACCCTCGACGAGGTACACACCTTCCTCACAACATCCGGCCTCACCGTCTCCGTCATCGTCGACGGCGGCGTCTGCCCCGCCGCCAACCACATGACGATCATCGACTGCTTCACCCCGGAAGCGAAACTCGTACGCACGGGCCTGGTTCACCAACGCGCTGTCGCCGCGACTCTTGGCCGAGACATCCGGGCTTCCTGATGGTGAAAACGCCCTTCACGGCCGAACCTCACCGATGCACACTGGGCAATGCCCCTCAACGAAGCCACAGGCCAGGTAAGCTCCAGATCCCGGCCAGGGCTTCGACTCCGCGCGAGCCATCGTCGTTGCTCACTCAATCCGGCGAATCACGATGTTTTCTCACGCTGGCGGCATGCGGGCCGCGCAAAGCCGAGTCGGTGCCGACCTGTGTGCCGGCCTCAGCCGATGGCTGCACCACTCACGCACGGAGAAGCTGGTCAAGCACGCCGCGCATCTGCTCGTAGGACTCCGACACCGCGTCGGTGTTCCCCAACCGCTGCCGCTCCAGACGGATAGCACCCGTGTGTTTGGCGAGATAGAACAGCGACCGCACAGCGGCGCCGGGTGTAGCTGGCCGTGCCCCGTAGGTCCCCCAGAATGCGTCGCGTTCCGTGCCGGGCTTCTTGGCCGCCGTGTAGATCGTCCAGTCAGACTCGAGGTCACCCCACACTGTCCGGTCGTTGTCGAACACGCCGCTGATCCTTGGCTCCGCTGTGTCCGGTTCCATCATCGCGTTGACCGTCCATAGGTCGCCATGCAACACCCGTGGCTCGGTGACCTCGTCCAGGACCGCACGGTGCTTCTCGGCGGCAGCCGTGACCTCGCGCACGTCGGGGAAGAGAGGCCAGCATCGTCCAGATCGCCGCGAGGTCGGCGAAATACGCGAGCACAGCCTCGCTCCAAGTGCCGAACCCAGGACCCGCCACGGGGCCGAAACGTTCACCCCGGACGGCGTGGATACGACTGGCGATCTCGCCCATCTCCCGGAAGAACGCCGTCCACTGATGCCGGGGGTAGCGGCCGATGCCGTCCGGGGCCGCAACCCCCGTCGAGCATCGTCTGGAACAGGTAGTCCCTGCCGATGATCTCGTGGGTGAAGTCCGCCGCGAGCGTGTGCGGGATCATCGGCGCGATCGGCGCGATCGGCGCGAGAAACGGCACGCTCGCATGCTCGTTGCGCATCAGTTCGCGCTCGGAGCGCGCCTGGCGCCCCGGTTCGAAAGCGATGCGAAGGATCACCGGACGGTCCCCGCCGAGGTCGACGCGGTAGGTGTTGTTCTCTTGCCCATCCGACAGCTGTCGGAACCGAGGTCGATCCTGAGCATAGATCGTTTTAAGCAGGGGCGCCCGACAAAATGCCCCTCATCGGCGGTGCTCTGCAGCGTCAAACTTCTGGCGGGTTCGAGAATGATGCGGTCACGAGCCGCAGGAAGAATGCTCCGCTGGTGCCGGTGGAGCAGACGGCGCAGATCGTGTTATCGGTGTTGACGCCGGGGCCGGCCCCGGGGCTGGCCCCGGCGTGTTCACGCTGCGAGCAGCTCGTCGATCTGGTTGATGGCGGACGTGGCGCCTTCGACGATCCCCATGTCCAGCACTTTCTGCAGAGCCTCGGCCGAGGCGTAGCGGCCGGCGAAGGTGGCGCGGGTGCGGCCGTCGATATCGCTGAAGGTGTAGGTGTTGTGAGAGACCGGCATGTCCGGCAGCGGGTTGAAGTCCTCGTCGGCGAAACCGTCCTCGAAGGTGAATTCGCGTGGCTCGTCGACCGTTTTCACCTCCCACCAGCCGCAGTACTTCTCGCCTTCGGGGCCGGTCATGTAGTAGGTGACCCGTCCGCCGGGCCGCAGGTCGTGGTCGACGAACGTCGCGGGGTGCGAGGGCGGTCCCCAGACTCGCTCCAGCTGGCGTGGGTCGGCGTAGACCTGCCACACGCGCTCCGCGGGTGCGGCGAACTCGGCGGTGATGGTCAGGGTCAGGTTGTCCAGGTCGTGCTGGACGTCGGTGACGGGCATGGCTCATTCTCCTTTGTCGATTCTGTCTTTTGCTCAGTGGCGAGGAGCTCGTCGATGCGGGCGACGCGGCCGCGCCACACCTCTTCGAGCTCGCCCAGCATCGAGGCCACTGAGCGCACCGCCTCCACCTCGCCGGTGGCGAGGTGTTCGCGTCCGCTGCGGCGCTTGGTGACAAGGCCCGCGCGTTCGAGGACGGCGACGTGTTTCTGCACCGCCGCGAAGCTCATCTCGTACATCGCGGCGAGCGCCGTGACCGAGTGTTCACCGGCCAGAACGCGACGCAGGATGTCGCGCCGGGTTCGGTCGGCGAGTGCGTGGAAAAGGGCGTCTGCCCTGTCCTCGGCCTCGCTGTCATCCACCTCCCAAACATACAACCAATCGGTTGTATGTTGTCAAGCCCGCGTTGGAGATGGCTTTGTCGGACGTGCCGGGCGTGGTCGACTCTCGGGCATTTGACTCCTTGCAGGACGCGCACTCATAACGCCGCGAGGAGCGCGTTTCGCTGACCGTCCTGACATGCCGCTGACCGTGCGCCTGGCAACGCGTTAATGCCGACGGGGACATCGTGGGCTGGCAGGTCGGTGTGTCTTGACCCTGGTATAGCGCAGGACGGCGAGGCCCGGCGCCGAGAGCGTGGCGACCGCTTCGTTTCGAAGCTGCGGTCGCCATTCATCGTCGGCGGTGCGAGGGCAGCGGCGTGACGTTGTCAGCCTCGGCTTCTTGGGTGAGTCCGGTGATCACGGCGCAGAGCGTCGTGATTTGTCCGTGGAGGTGCTCGTTGTCGCCTTCGAGCTGGCGGATGCGTTCGTGTGCGTCGGCGAGTTGTTGTTGCAGTGCTTGAACGTTGGGCTGGATCGGGCCACCGAAGGATGCGGTCTTGAACTCGCTAACGAGATCGGCGTAGTGTTCGTAGAGGCGTGCGCGGGGAATGCCTGCTTCGGCGGCCAGCCCAACGACGGTGAGCTTGGCGTCGCTGCGCTGGTGTCGCTTGCCGACGTGATGGGCCACCGAGTAGCCAAGAGCAAGGGACCATCCGTGGCTGTCATCGAGCATCGGTGTCAATGCCCTGATCGTCAACTCAGGCGTGGTTGTCGCCGCTGGCCCGGGGGCGTTGGCGCTACCGGTAGGACTCGCCGTCGACGACGAGTTCGTGGCAGGTGGAGGTCAGCCGGTCGACCGCGGACTGCGCCAGCAGGGGGTCATCCATCATGGCCAGCCACTCGCTGGCGTCCCGGTTGCTGGTGATCACGTCGATGCCTGTGACCAGCCCGGCCGCATCGGCTCGGGCGTGACCGTGCGGGCCAGCAGCACGCTCGCGTCCACCGACTTGGTTGTGGGCCGCAGCACTGCCGCGGTCACGGATCTGGTCGCGACATCGATCATCCCAGTCAGGTCAATTTCGGCCTATCACTCCGTCGTCCAAGCGCACCAGTACGTCCAGCGGGGTGGAGTCGATCTGCATCACCTCACCCGCCCACGCATCGGACTCGCCGAACGGCCCGTCCGGGCGGTCGGCCAGCGACCGGCGGGTCCGCGCCGAGCCGGTGGTGTGCTTGCCCACCGTCAGCTTCTCCAGCAGCCGGTAGAGGCTGCGCCGCGACGGCAACTCCACCACTCCAGGCCCGTGGGTGGCGTCCAGGATCTGCTGCATGCGCCAGAACAGGTAGGTGGCCGTGCGCGTGGACTGTCCGGTGGCCTCCTCGACTGCCTGCCGCATCGCATCCACCGCCTTCGGATCCACCCGGCCGTGTGGCGCGACGGGCTTGTCGGTCCGGCGATCGGCCATCCCGGCCACTCCGTGAATCTCGTAGCGGCGTCGTCGTTTCGCAATCGCGCTCGCGGTCACCGGTCTCGCAACCGCGATGATCGGCAACTACGACGCCATCCCACCCAGCGCCGCGACGCTGGAATCCGTCTCACTGATGATCGCGTGGAAGATCGCCAACAGCTACGCCGATCCGCTCGGCAGCGTCACACTCGTCAGCGCTGGCGGTGGCACCTCGAAGTACGCCACGGGCACCGCGATTACGCTGCCCACCATCTTCGCCCACCGCGACGCCGGAAGAACCAGCTGCCCCGGCAACTTCGGCTACAACTCCCTCGGATCAGTCCGCGACCGCGCCGTGCAACTGGCCGGCGACTGGCGCAGCGGGCCGATCCACCAGAAATGGCAAGCACTCGGCGGCGAGAACGCGGCAGGCCCGGTCTACGCGGTGGAAACCAACTGGCCCGGAGGCGGGCGCGCCACCGTATTCGGCAGCGGGTTCTCCACCATCGCCTGGCGCAGCGACATCGGCGCGCACTGGGTCAAGGGCGACATCCACGCCACCTACCACCGGCTCGGCGGCCCGAACGCGGGCGTCTACCCCACCACCGACGAGCTGGCCACGCCCGACGCGAGCGGCCGTTTCAACCACTTCACCCATGACGCCTCGGTCTACTGGACGCCGGACACCGGCGCGCACGCCGTGCACGGAGCCATCCGCAACGCCTGGGCCGCCAGCGGCTGGGAAACCGGACCCGCCGGCTACCCCACCACCGACGAACTGGGCACACCTGACGGAGTCGGCCGCTACAACCACTTCACGAAGAACGCCTCCATCTACTGGACACCCACCACCGACGCCCACCTCGTCCACGGAGCCATCCGGGAATACTGGAGCGCCCTCGGCTGGGAAACATCCTGGCTGGCCTACCCCACCAGCAACGAATACCCGGTACCCGCCGGACGCCGAAACGACTTCCAAGGCGGCTACATCGAATGGAACGCCACCACCGAAACCACCACCGCATACCGCCACCAGTGAAGTCGTGGGCCTATCCCGCAGGGCGTTGGCCCCGGGCGGGCTGTTCGCGCCCACGACCAACGCTGGGACACCCTGCTCACGGCAAAGTGTCGGTACTGACCACCGTGACGCCCGAGTCGGGGGCGTCACGTCGAGCCGCCTGGAGTCTCTACGGGTTTGCCTAACCGCCTGAACGGATGTGGCCTGAAAGGGTTGTGGCGAGGAAAGAGCTTTGTCGTGGAGCAAGGCGAACACGACGTCACAGCGGCATCCTGCTCGCTTACCGGAAGGCGGAGTCGAGGGCAGCCGCGGCAGCCGACCGATCCACGCCCCAAGTAGTGGTCCTCGGTCATCGACGGCCGGGAATGGCCCAAGACGTCGGCGATCTGGCGTGCGGTCAGCTTCGCATCATCGAGCAGAGTGGCAGCCGTCCTCCGGAACACGTGCGGCGTGACCCACCCGAGGCCGATCTCTTCCCGGATCACTCGCCAGCCGCGCCGCACGTTGTTCGGGGTCTTCCACCCCAGCGTTCGGGACGGAAACACCGGCTCCTCGAGACGGCTGGCCATGAGCAAACCGCCGCGCTCGGTCTGCAAAGCGCTCTCCGCGCCCCTAGCCGGGCGCCCCTGCTTGTCCGACTGTGCGAGCGTCCGCCGCGGGCTCACATGAAGCTGCTCGGCCTGGGCTGCCGACCACACAATGAGCCACCGCACCGTCAGCATCGTGACGACGAACTCGGGCAGTGCAACCATGCGGACGGCGTTCTCGGTCTTGCCGCCGTGCCGGACCAACCCCTTGCCCTTGACGTTGACGATGTTGCCGTTGATCCAGACCGAGCGCGGCGGGACGTCCGTGCCGTCGACGACCACGGGCTTGTCGGTGAGGTTGACATCCTGCCACCACACCGCCACGGCCTCGCCTATGCGGCAGCCGGTCCCGAGGAGGAACCGGACGAGGTCCGGGAGATCCGACCCGTTGTACGAGCGGCTCTCGACGACGAATCCGTCCATGCCCGCGAACAGCCGACGGGCCTGCGTGCGATACCCGCGCCGATCCCGTGACCAGCGCGACCCTGCTGTCTGCCATGCAGCCGCTCCCTTCCGGTTGGTTGGCAGCCCGGTCGGCCACACTCCTCCGGTATAGGTGACCGGCGCCATAGGCCGACAGGGTTGCACCCCGCTGCAACAGCCGCCGCCGGGTCGCCAGCGAATCGGGCAGTCGAAACCACTCGATCAGGGCCAGGCTCACCCCCACGCAAAGGTCGACGGTCTCCGCACCACCCAAGCTGACGCACGCTCATGGCTCGCCTAACTGATCACCTGGCGAGTTCTCCGAAGGTCGTGCCTGGTCCTGCATCCGAGCCATGTTCACCGAAATCCAAGACGGCGCTGACCACACCGCCCCATGGACGGTCGCAGCCGACCGCCTCACCGAGAATCCACAGTGGAGCCCTACGCCATGACCCGCCCGCCGATCGTCCGCTACCGCGACGGCCGACCGCTCTACGACGCCCAGCAGTGCGCGCAGTTCCTCGCCAACACCGCCACCCGCACCCAGCTCTCGGTTGCTCGACGCCCAGTGCCGGTACTTAGTCACCTTCCAGTGAGTAGAAGTGTGCTCCGGATGCGGCAATTCTTCCCACCAGGGACAAATTGCCAGGATGCGGGCCAACTTGGTTAAGGAATTTCCTCGTTTGTATTCTTGATCGAGATTGTGTGCTCCACCTGCCGATCTTCCGCTGCGAGGCTGCCATGACCCTGCACCAGACCGACCAGGACGCCGTAGAGCCCGAGATACTCGCCGAACGCGATTACATGGCCACCTGTCGCGAAACGCTGGCCCGCATGCGCGACGAGGTCAACACGATGCTCGCCACTGGCGCGGGCGAGGGCGATGCCGTCGTGGACAAGTACTTCAACCATGCGCTGCGCCAGTTCCGCAAGCAGTTCGCCAAGGAGCTGGCCGATCTCGACGGCGCGCCGTTGTTCTTCGGACGTCTCGAATTCCCGCCGGGCGAGGCGTACGGCAACGACACCGGCAAGGTCCGGGAGGAGGGCTCGCCCACCCACCCGCCGGACTGCGACCGCGTCTACATTGGACGGCGCGGTGTTCGCGAGGAAGACGGCGAACCCATGGTCATCGACTGGCGCGCCGAGCTGTCGCGCGCTTTCTACGAGGCCAGCGACCAGGATCCGCTGGGCGTCCGGGTTCGCCGCCGGTACGGCTTCGACAACGACGGTGTGCTGACCGCTTTCGAGGACGAACCCATCGGCGGGCAGGCCACCTCCAGCGCCGGGAGCGGCCTGCTGGCCGCGGAGATCGAGCGGCCCCGCAAGGGCCCAATGCGCGACATCGTCGCCACGATCCAGCCCGAGCAGATGAGCCTGGTGCGCACCGCGCTGGACAGCACGTTGTGCATCCAGGGCGCGCCGGGCACGGGCAAGACCGCGGTGGGCCTCCACCGCCTGGCGTACCTGCTCTACGCCGAACGGGAACGGTTGCACAAGGCGGGCGGGGTCGCCGTCATCGGCCCCAACCGCTCCTTCCTCGCCTACATCCGCAAGGTCCTGCCCGCCCTCGGCGAGGTGGCGGTCTCGCAGACCACCATCGACGAACTCACCGGTTCGGGCCGTACCGTCGAGCGCACCGACGAGCCGCGGACGGCGCGGGTGAAAGGGGACGCCCGGATGAGCGAGGTCATCCGGCGCCACCTGTGGTCGCGAATACAACCGCTCGGCGAAACGCTGGAGGTCAAGCACCAGCACCGCACGTGGCGCCTGCACCCCGAGGAACTCGCCGAAGAGCTCGACGCCGCGCTCAGCCGCAAGATCGACTACAGCGCTGGTCACGAGCTGCTGGCCCAGCGGCTCGCCCATCTGGTGCTGCGCAAGATGGAGCAGGCCGGAACTTCGGGCAGCACAACGCTGCCCCAGCTCCAGCGCAACAAGGCGATCGGCCGCGCCCTCCGGCAGATGTGGCCCGCGGTCGACCCCGCGCGCCTGGTCTTCGACCTCCTCACCGACGCCGACCACCTCGCTCGCGCCGCGGACGGAGTGCTCTCCACCGAGGAACAGCAGGCCCTCCTGCTCAAGCCCCGGCCGCGCAGCGTGAAGTCGATGCCGTGGACCAGCCTCGACCTGGCCCTCCTCGACGAGGCCGCGGCGCTGATCGAGCGCCCGGCGAAGCTCGGCCACATCGTGGTCGACGAAGCCCAGGACCTCAGCCCGATGCAGATCCGGGCGATCGGCCGCCGGGTGGCGATCTCCTGCACCGTCCTCGGCGACCTGGCGCAGGCCACCAGCCCCTCCGCCGTCCAGGACTGGACCGATGTCCTCGCGCACCTCGACCTGCCGGACGGGCGGGTCGAGGAACTGACCCGCGGCTACCGCGTACCGGCGCAGATCATCGACTACGCCGCCCGTCTCCTGCCGCACATCGCCCCGGGGCTGAACGGTCCGGCATCGTTCCGCCAGGTCGCCGACTCACTGCGCACCACCCGGACCGCGCCCGAGGGGACGATCGAGGCGGCCATCGCGGCCTGCACCACCGCGCTGGCCGGTGAAGGATCGGTCGGGCTCATCGCCGCCGACGACGACATCCCGGAACTCCACCGGGCCCTCTCCGACAACGGGTTCGCGCACACCGTGCTGGGCACCGGCGAGGACGACCTGGACGCCGAGCGCCTCACCCTAACGCCGGTCACCCTCGCCAAGGGGCTTGAGTTCGACATCGTCCTGGTCGTCGAACCCGCCCGCATCGCCGGAGCCGAGCAGCGCGGCCTCCAGCGCCTCTACGTGGCGCTGACCCGAGCCGTCAGCAATCTGCACGTCATCCACGCGGACCGGCTGCCGGAAGCGCTGACGCCGGAACTCGCGATGAACCGCTGAAGTCCCGCGCCTGGAGCCCGAAACGACAGCCGGCCTGCCAGTTCGATCAGTCTGGCAGACCGGCTTCGGTGGACGGATCGGCGAAAGTCGCGCTGCGACACCGTGATCCGCGTCCGCGCGGGTTCACGAGTATTTGGGGAACGGGTTGTGCTTCTCCAGCAGCTCGGCCATCCGCAGCGAGGACTCGGTGCCCTGCTCCCGGAACGCCTTCGCCTGGGCCGCCATGTCGCGCGGCGTCTTGTTCTGACCGAGCTTGAAGATGCCGTCGATCTTGGTCACGAAGATCTCGAAACCCTGGATGAGCTGCAGGTACTCGTCGAAGAGCGCAGAGGACTCGCGGGGCAGCACGTACGGTTGCTTGGGGACCAGGCGTGCTTCCTGGTCGGCGATCAGGTCGGTCAGCTGGCGCACCGTCCTGGTGTCGTCGAGCAGCCTGGGCCTTCCCTTCACGTGCACCGCCGCGTACGCCCAGGTGGGGAAGTGCGGCTGGGATTCGTAGTTGTCCGGCGAGATGTAGGCGCTCGGCCCGGTGAAGGCGACCAGGACCTCGACGTTCTCCGACAGCGCCTTCGCGATGGGATTGCCCCGCGACAGATGCCCGCGCAACTTGCCGTACGGCCAGGAATCCCGGTCGAGCACGAACGGCAGCTGCACCGCCTCGGGCGAACCGAACATGGACAGCGTGAGCAGGCCGAAGGGGTACTCCTCGATGAGGTCGTGCTGCGCCTCCAGGTCGGGGGCGCGGAAGTATTCGGGACGGTACATCAGTTCTCCACGGGTGCGAAGGTGTCCAGGGCTGCCAGGTAATCGAGCACGGATCGCGCGTCGTCGGCCGGGGCGACGAGGCCGATGTAGCCATCGGACCGCACCAGCACGAGCCGGTCACCCGGGCCCGCGTACGCCTCCGGGTGCTCGGTGAGCAGGACGGTGCGCACGTCGCCGTGCTCGTCGGAGACGGTCTCAAGCGCGGCCGCGGTGGTCGGGCCCACGCCGACCAGGGTCAGGTGCGGACCTCGGAAGGCGTCGAAGAGCGTGGTCGCCCCGTCGATGCTGCCCGGGCACGGCGAGTCGGGTGCCCGGTCGCCCGCGCGGACGGCACCGGCCCCCACGAGATCGCGGCTCAGCGGCCCTTCCCGGTAGTGCAGGCCGAGTTGCAGCGACTCCTCGGTCAGCCCCTTCTCGGCACCGCCCTTGCCATCCAGCATGGCCGCGAAGATCAGGTCACCTGCGTCGCACGCGGTCTTGAGGGTCCACTCCGCGATGGGCACCCGTTCGCGCTCGTAGGTGTCGAGCAGTCCGTCGTCGGCACCGCGCGTGATCACCCTGGCCAGCTTCCAGCCCAGGTTGTACGCGTCCTGCACCCCGGTGTTCGCGCCCAGCGCCGCGGTGACCGGGTGCACGTGCGCGGCGTCGCCGGCCAGCAGCACCCGGTCCACGCGCATGGTGTCAACCATCCGCACGTTCCGCTTCATGGTCGACAGCCAGGTCGGGTTGGACAGGCGGATCGGCATCCCGGTGATCCGGTCCACCGCGGTCTGCATCGCCTCCAGCGACGGGCCCATCGGCGCACCGCCGGCGTCCACCGGCGGCGATGCCTGGATCTGCCAGGTGTTGGTGTCCGCGAGGGGGCACAGCAGGAGGATGCCGCGCTCCATGTCGTACCACTGGTACCAGGCATCCGGCTCCAGGCCGTCCACCTCGACGTCACCGACGAGCAGCTTGCGGTCCTCCTCGGTGAACCCGCGGAACTCCAGCCCGAGGACCTTCCGCACGGTGCTGGCACCGCCGTCGCAGCCCACCAGGTAGTCGGCGGTGACCTCTTCGGAGCCACCCTCCGATTCCAGCGTCGCGACGACCCCTCCGGCGTCCTGCTCGAACCGGAGCAGGTTGACACCGCGTTCCACCGAGTTCCCCGTCTCGACCAGCCGGTCCCGCAGGACCCCCTCGACCAGGGATTGCCGGACGAACAGCAACCGCCGGTAGGGCGCGTCCGGCAGCGGGTCGTTCGCCTCGTACGGGATCGCCTCGCTCACGATCCGGTCGCGGTGGTACCGCCGGAACGGCAGTCGCGTGGTGCCCAGCTTCAGCACCTCGTCGACGATGCCGAAGTCGTCGAAGACCTCCTGGGTGCGCGGTTGGATGCCCGCCTTGCCCCGGGATGCGGTGGTGAACTTCGCGTCCTTGTCGATGATCCGCACCGACACACCCCGGCGAGCAAGGTCGTAAGCAAGTGTGAGCCCGGTGGGACCCGCACCCACGACTAGAACGTTGACGGAATTCATTGACGTTTTCCAATCTCGTTTGCGTGGCGGTGCAGGCAGCGGAATCACGGTGCCCGCCTAGTCGCGGACACCCAGCCTCACGTATGCCCAGATCAGGGCCAGCGACCGCGGCAGCCGACCAGGTCGAAGAAAGCTCATCGCGCTCCCCGACCTGGAATGCGAGAGACCGAACGAGAAATTCGGCCGCACATCCGCTGTTCACGGGGCACGTTGTCCGAGCACGATTTCGCCGCGCACCACTGGCATGCCCTTGCCGCCATCCCGGAAACCGCGCGCAGTCCGCCGGGAAACCGCGAATCCCCGGCGGGAACCACCAGGAATCGCCGATCTCGGCCGACCGCGGGGGCTGAGCCGGATTCCCCGGAATCAGAGCTCGGCCAGGACGTACGTATTGCCGAAGGGGTCCTTGAAATGCGCGAACCGACCACCCGCCGATTCGGTGGGATCGAGTTCGAATTCGACCCCCTTGGCCACCAGCTCCTCATGCAGACTGGTCAGGTCCTCGCACTCCAGGACCACGCGCGTGAACACGCCGGTCCGGTCGTCGTGGTGGTCGAGCCAGGTGTAGGGGGTCAGCACGGTTTCCGCGCCCGGCGGCGCCACCTCGATCCACCGCCCCCGGTCGGTCGGGACGTCCACCCGCTTCTCGAAGCCGAGGACGTCGATGAAGAACTCGGCCGCCGCTGCCTGGTCGGTGACCGGGATTCCGATGGAGGCCGCTCGGGTGATCACGACTCGCTCCTTCCGTTGAGGCGGACCGGGAGGGACCGCAGGCCGTGGATCAGGGTGCTGTGGTTCCAGGACAGATCGGACTCGTCGGCCGCCAGGGCGAGGTCCGGGTAGCGCTCCAGCAGCCTGCCCAGAGCGATGCGCCCCTCCATGCGGGCCAACGGCGCTCCGACGCAGTGGTGGATGCCGTGCCCGAAGGCCAGGTTGGAGGTCGGAGGGCGGGCCACGTCCAGCACGTCGGGGGCGTCGAACCGGGCGGGGTCGCGGTTGGCGGCGATGAGCGAGATCAGGACCAGTTCGCCCGCCGGGATCACCGTGCCGCCCAGCGGGAGGTCCTCGGTGGTCGAGCGGAAGGTGCCGTGGCTGCTGGGACTCTCGTAGCGCAGCAGCTCTTCCACCGCCCCCGGCAGCAGCGACGGGTCGGCCCGCAGCCGTTCCAGCTGGGGGCGGTCGCACAGCAGGGCGTACACGCCGTTGCCGATCAGGTTGATCGTGGTCTCGTGGCCCGCGATGAGCAGTACGAAGGTGATCGGCACCAGTTCTTCGTCTGCAAGCTGGTCACCGTTCTCGTTGACCCGGATCAGCTCGGAGAGCAGGTCGTCGCCGGGTGCCGCTCGCTTGTCCGCGACCAGGTTGGTCAGGTAGGCGCCGATGCCCTCCGACGCGGCCGCCATGTCCGCGCGCGAGGCGCCGGAGACCAGGCCCTTCGTCCAGCCGCGGATGTCGTCCTCGTCGGAGGCCGGGATGCCCAGCAGCTCGCAGATGACGGTGATCGGCAGCGGCGAGGCGTAGGACACCAGCAGGTCGGTCTCCTCGACGCCGTCGAGCCGGTCGAGGAGGTCGGCCGTGATCAGTTCGATCCTGGGTTCCAGGCGCTGCACGGCGCGCGAGGTGAACGCCTTGTTGACCAGCTTGCGCAGCCGGGTGTGGTCCGGCGGATCGGCGTGCAGCAGGTTGCGGGAGAGCGTCGCGGAGAAAGCACCCCGACTCTGCTCGCCACCGCCGCCCTGCTCGCCACCGCCGCCCTGCTCGCCACCGCCGAACAGGCGGGCCGTTCGCGCCAGGTCGTTGCTCAGCCGCGAATCGGCGAGGGCGGCGCGGGCCTCGTGGTAGCCGGTGACCAGCCACACGCGCAGGCCGCTCCACGGCCCCGCGCCGGGCGGCATGATCACGCGCTGGACCCCCGAGCCCGAGGCGCGCAGCCTCCGGTAGAGCTCATGCGGGCACTGGGAGAGGGAGTCGTCCAGCTCCAACGCTTCTCCGGGGGAACTCCCGTTCGGTGCCGACACAGTGACGAACCCACCTTCCCCCGCCTGCGAGCGGCTGCTGTCCGCAGCATCGACGAACGTACGTTTACGCAGCTCAGAGCACCTGTATGACGGATCAACGCTAACAGCGACCACCGCAGACGAGGCACCCCTAGCGGGCCCCTACCCGCCCGCGTGCGGACCGCGGGCAGACCCGTCTTCGCCGAATAGTTTGTTTGGACTATTCTAAACGGACCCGATCGGAGACACCTGATGCGAAACCTCACCACCCTCGGCCTGGCCGTCCTGCGGCTGCTCAACGAGCAACCGCGACACCCGTACGAAACGCGGCAGCGCATGCGGGAACAGGGGCTCGACCACTTGATCAAGGTCACCCACGGCGCGCTGTACCACACGTTCGACGTGCTCACGAAAGCTGAGCTGATCGAACCGGTGGAGACCACCAGGGAGGGCAAGCGACCCGAGCGGACGATCTACGCGATCACCGACGCCGGACGGGAGATCGCCACCGAGCGGCTGCGCGAAATGCTCTCCACGCTGGAGTCGGAGTACCCCGCGTACTGCGCGGCGCTGGCGTTCATGTCGCTGCTGCCCATGGAGGACGCGGCCGCGGAGCTGGAGCGGCGGGCCGTGCTGCTGGAGTCGGCGCTGGCGTCGGCGACGACGAGCAGCGACGCGCTGATCAAGAGCGGGGTGGCCGCGATCGACGTCGTCGAAATCCGGCACCTGCAAGCACATCTGCGCGCCGACCTGGACCTCACGCGCGCCATCGTCGAGGACATCCGAGCGGGACGCCTGCACTGGCAGACCGGCGAACGCACAACCGAGTAGAGAGCGGACGGATGAGTAAACTGCGCGGGAACCCATGGGCCGTACTGGTGGCCCTCTGCCTCGGGTTCTTCATGACGCTGCTCGACACGACCGTCGTCGGCGTCGCGATTCCCAACATCGTCGAACGACTGGGCACCACCTACAACGAGGTGCTCTGGGTCAGCAATGCCTACGTGCTGGTGCTGGCGGTCTTCCTGATCCCCGGCGGCAAGCTCGGTGATCTGTTCGGCAAGCGAAACACCTACCTGGCCGGCGTCGCGGTGTTCTCGGTGGCCTCGCTGCTGTGCGCGCTGGCGCAGACGCCGGGCCAGCTCATCGCGGCGCGCACCCTGCAGGGGCTGGGCGCGGCGCTGTTGATCCCGCAGACGATGTCGATCATCATCAGCGTGTTCCCCCCGGTGCGGCGCGGTGCGGCGCTGGGCGTGTGGGGCGCGGTGGCCGGTGTCGCCACGATCACCGGGCCGCCGCTGGGCGGATTCCTGGTCGGCGCGCTGGACTGGCGCTGGATCTTCACCATCAACGTGCCGCTGGGCGTCCTGGTGCTGGTGATCGCCCCGATGATCATCCCGGCGGGCGCCAAGCCTCCGCGGACCGGCAGCTTCGACGTGCGCGGGGCGCTGCTGGTGGTCCTAAGCCTGTCCTGCCTGACCTTCGGGCTGCAGGAGGGGCAGCGCTACGACTGGGGCGCGGTCTGGTCGTTCGTCAACATCCCGCTGCTGCTGGTGGTCGGTGCGTTGCTGCTGGTCGCGTTCGCGTTCAGCCAGCGCCGCCCCGGCCCGCGCGCTCCGATGGTGCCGTTCGAACTGCTGACCAACCGCAACTTCAGCCTGATGAACATCGGCGCGATCGGGCTCTCGGTCGGCATCATGAGCATGGCGATCGGCTTCCAGCTCTACGCGCAGTCGGTGCTGGGCTACTCGGCGCTGGCCGCGGGTCTGATCAGCCTGCCGATGTCGGCGATCTCGGTGGTGCTCGGCCCGTACGCCGGCCGGCTCAGCGACAAGCTGGGCGGCAAGCCCATCGTGGTCACCGGCCTGCTGCTGTTCGGCCTCGGTCTGCTGATCTTCTCGCTGACCTCCACTGTGGACAGCACCGCCTGGACGCTGCTGCCCGCGATGCTCGTGATGGGCATGGGTCTCGGCGCCACCTTCGCGCCGCTGACCACGGTGGCGATGTATGAGGTGCAGCCGATGGTGGCCGGTTCGGCGGCGGGCTTGCTCAATGCGACTCGCCAGATCGGCTCGGTGCTGGGCACCGCCGGGTTCGGCGTGCTGCTGCAGAACCAGCTGGTCGGCAGCCTGATGACCCGTGCCGAAGAAGCGGCCGCGGCGCTGCCCGCCGAGGTGCGCGGCGAGTTCGTGGACGGCGTCCGGCGGGCCACCAGCAGCGGCGTCGACTTCGCCGACCTGCAGGCGGGCACCGCGGTGCCGATCCCGAGCGGGATCTCCCCCGCCGTCGCCCAGCAGGTCGAAGCCGCAGCCCGCGAGGTCTTCTCCAGCGGCTTCGTCAGCGCCATGCACGGCGCGATGGTCCTGCCGATCGCGGCAGTGCTGCTCGGCGCGGTCTGCGGCCTGCTGACCAAGGGGCGGCCGACGCCGGCCGCGCCCACGGCGGACTCTCGCGAGGACGAAAGCTCCGCGTCCAAGGTGTCCTGATCATGACCACCGACGAGCCGCTGCGGGTCCCCCAGCCGAGGACCTGCCCGCACGAACCGCCTGCGGGCTACCGGCAGCTGCACGCGCGGCACCCGATCTCCCGGATCACCCTGCCCGGCGGTGCCCCCGCCTGGCTGGTCACCGGCTTCGCCGAGACCCGCGCCCTGCTGTCGGACCCGCGGATCTCCGCAGACCGGACCAGGCCGGGCTACCCGACGCTACTCCCCTCGCCCGCCGCGGGGACCTCGCTGCGCACGATGGCGGGAATGGACGACCCCGAGCACGCCTACTTCCGCCGGATGGTGACCTCCTGGTTCACCGTCCGGCGGGTGCGGGCGATGCGGCCGGCCTTGGCACGGCTGGCAGGCTCGCTGGTCGACCGGATGGTGGCCGGAGGCCGCTCGGCGGATCTGGTGCGCGACTACTGCCTGCCGCTGCCCTCGATGGTGATCTGCGAACTGCTCGGGGTGCCCTACGCCGACCACGAGTTCTTCCAGGACCGCACCCGGACGATGATCACCGCACCGGAGCGCGCCGACGTGGTCCGGGCGGCGGCGGACCTGATCGGCTACCTGACCAGCCTGGTCACCGACAAGGCCGAGCATCCGGGCCCGGACCTGATCAGCGGCCTGCTGGCCGATCAGGTCCGGGCGGGCCGGATGACGGTCGAGCAGGTGGTCAACACCGCCGTGCTGCTGCTCGGCGCCGGGCACGAGACCACGTCGAGCAGCATCGCGGTCAGCGCCGCCCTGCTGGCCGGTGATCCGGAGCGGCTCGCCGCGCTGAGCGCCGACCCGGAGCCGGCGGTGGAGGCGCTGCTGCGCCACACCTCGGTCACCGACACGGTGGTCACCCGGATCGCGGTGGCCGACGTCGAGGTGGGCGAGGTCCGGATCCGCGCGGGCGACGGGCTGGTGTTCTCCACCGCGGTCGCCAACCGGGACCACCGCGAACACCCGGATCCCGACCGGCTCGACCTGGCCGACGGCGACCGCAGGCACGTGGCGTTCGGGTTCGGGGTGCACCAGTGCCTCGGGCAGAACCTGGCCCGCGCGGAGCTCGAAGTGGCGCTGGCGGTGCTGTTCGAGCGGCTGCCGGGACTGCGGGTGGCGGTCCCGGCAGCCGACCTGCCGGTGAAGTCCTCGCCACTGGTCAACGGCCTGCACGCGCTGCCGGTGCGCTGGTGAGCGCTGCCGCTCACCAGCGCACCGGCAGTTCCCGCAAGCCGCGGACCACGCGGTCGGTGTGCCAGGCCAACTCCTCGGCGGGCACGTCCAGCCGGAGGCCGGGCAGGGCTTCCAGCAACGCGGTCAGCGCCACGGCCAGCTCCATCCGGGCCAGCTGGGCGCCCAGGCAGAAGTGCGGTCCGTGGCCGAAGGCCAGGTGCGGCTCGCCCGCCCGGTCCAGGCGCAGCTCGTCGGCGTCGGGGTAGATCGCCTCGTCGCGGTTGGCCGAGTCGAGGTCGACCAGCACCGCTTCGCCCGCGCGGATCGTGACCCCGCCGAGCCGGACGTCCTCGGTGGCCACCCGGGTGAACCCGGCGGAGGTCGCGATCGGGGTGAACCGCAGCAGCTCCTCGACGGCGGTGGGGACCCGGCCTAGGTCCTCGCGCAGCCACGCCATCCGGTCGGGTCGGGTGAGCAGGTGCCAGGCGAAGTTGCCGATCTGGTTGGTCGTGGTCTCCAGGCCCGCCAGCAGCAGGGTCACCCCGATCCCGACCAGCTCCTGCTCGCTGAGCCGGTCTCCCACGTCGCGCGCGGCGACCAGGGTGCCGATCAGGTCGTCCCGGGGTTCTTCGCGGCGCTGCGCGACCAGTCCGGCCAGGTACTCCGACAGCTCGGCGAAGGCGGCCGCGATCTCCGACGGGTCCACACCAGGGCCGCCCACCACCGTCTCGGCCCAGTCGAAGAACCGGTCCTGGTCGGCGGCCGGGACCCCGAGCAGCTCCGACATCAGCGTGCTCGGCAGCGGTCTGGCCAGGTCGCGCACCAGGTCGGCGGGAGGACCCTGGTCGATCATGCGGCCCACCAGGTCGACGGCCAGCCGCGCTGCCCTGGGCCGCAGCGCCTCGATGCGGCGCGGGGTGAACGCCGGGGCGACCAGCCGCCGCAGCCGGGCGTGGTCCGGCGGGTCCATGGTCAGGATGCTGGTCTGCGCGATCACCCGCGGGGTCACCCGCGGCACGTCGGCCCCGACCAGGGCGGCCCGGCTGAACCGGCGGTCCGACAACACGCCCCGCACCTCTCGGTGGCCCACCGCCAGCCATCCCTCCCCGCCGTACGGCAGCGCCACCCGGCTGACCGGGGCCTCGCGGCGCAGCTCGGCCGCGCGCAGGTCGGTCTCCAGCCGCTCGGCGGGCTGGAAGGGGTACGGGCAGGCACGGCGCTCCCCGGCCCGACGGCCCGCCTCCGCGGCCGCGAGCACGGCCGCCCGGATCAGGTTGACCGGCGCGTAGAGGTCCTTGCCCACCCACAGCGGCGGGTGCGGGCCCGCGGAGCCGGTGCGTTCCAGGTGGGCGACCCCGCGCGCGATCGCGTCCTGGTGCTCGCCCGGTGCGGCGGCCAGCAGCAGCACTGCGTAGGCGGTCTCCTCCGCCGTGCCCTCGTGGACGCCCCACGATCCGTCGGAGCGCTGGGTCTCGCGGACCATCGCCGCGGCGCGGCCGACCGGTTCGGCGATGCCCGCGGCCAGCAACGCCAGCCCGCAGGAGACCGTGGCGTAGTAGGGCGAGATGTGCCAGCGGTCGCGCCAACTGCCATCGGGCTGCTGGTTGTCGGTCAGGTAGCGGGCGACGCGGGTCGCGGCCTCGGCGTAGCGGTCGGCGTCGGGCGGGCCCTGCTGCCGGTAGCGGTGCAGGACCTCCAGCACGCGGGCGTTGGTGATCACCGAGGGAGCACCGACCGGCACGGTGGTGAGGAAGTGCGTGTCCCGGTCGTACTCCCACAGGCAGTGCGGTTCGGGCAGCACGCCCGTGCGATCGGCCTCGGCGAGCAGCACCAGCGCGGCGGATTCCGAATCGGCCGCCGCGCCGGGGGCCGAGGGCGCTCCGGTCCGGCCGACGTCGCCGGGCAGGCCGTCCAGCAGTGGCGCGATGACCTCCGGGTCGGTGCCCGCGGCGGCCAGGGCCCGGTACGCCCAGGCCCGTTCGAAGTACGTCATGGAGGTCAACCCGGCGACCGGACCGTCCATGGTGGACTGCGATCGGACCAGGAAGTCGACGGACTCGGCGCGCGGGTCGTCCGCGGCCGGAGCTTCGGGGCCGAGCCAGGCCGCGGTGGCCGCCGCCGAGCAGCCGATCACCCCGGCCACCGGGGACACGGCGGTCGAGCCGACCGCCGCCGGGCCGACGATCTCCAGGTAGAACGCCGACACCGGGTTGCGCCAGCCGTCGGCGCGCAGCGCGGCCAGGGCCGCGGGGTCGAGGTCCGGCGGCAGGGCGAGGCGCTCATGGCCGAGCCGGTCGTTGATGTCGGCGACCAGCGCGGGCCCGATCAGGAACGGGATCAGCGTTCCGGGCAGGCCGTCCCGCTCCACCTGACGCAGCAGGTCCGCGGCAGCGGCCAGCCCCCGCTCGACAGAGTCGCCCGGCCGCCCGGCGGCGAGCAGGGCCTCCACCGCGCTGAGCGTCGGGACCAGGGCGAGGGTGCCCGGCCCGCTCCACGTCCCGTCCGGCTGCTGCGCCGAGCGCAGGAACTCGATCCGCTGCTCGTGCCCGGCCAGCCAGGGCGCGAGGGAGACCAACCGGCCCGTCTCGTACACCGACGGGTAGAGGTTGCCGCCGGGGTCCGCGACGAGGTCGGCGACGACCCGGTCGACGGTGTCGGTGGCCGCGTCCACCGCGGTCACCGGGCGGCGCCGATCTCGGCGATGGTGACGTGGTCGACCAGCATGGTGGCCGGGAAGGCGGCCGGGTCGGGCTCGCCGGGCAGGATCGGGCCGCCCGGACTGCCCACGACCACCAGCAGGCCGAAGAAGACGCGCTGGTCGAACAGCCATCCCTTGGGGGTGGTGTCCGCCGGGGTCAGGTGGAGGTACTGGTGCCCGTCGAGGTACCAGGTGAGGGTGTCCGGCTCACGCGTCCACACCACGGAGTAGGTGTGGAAGTCGTCGCTGAGCGGCGCCCCGCCGGGGTTGGTGTAGGCGGTGCCCATGCCGAGCGAGGGCAGCTGGTGGCACTCCGGGGAGTGCACGACGCCGTAGACGTCGGCGGGCACGGTGTTGACGACCTCGAACAGGTCCAGCTCGCCGGACTTGTACCAGCCCTGCAGCGGCTCCTCGTCGCCGAGCGAGCGCATCCGCTCGGCCCAGGCGAACATCGCGCAGTCCAGGCCGAGGCCAGGCGCGGTGCGCACGCGGGCCTCGATGCGCAGTGCGCCGCCCGCGGGCGGCAGGAAGTCCGCGCGGCTCGTCTCCAGCCAGCCGGACACGTAGCCCTCGTCCTCGGTGTGCGTGACGGTGACCCGCAGGTTGCCCTGGCCGTCGAGGCTGAGGTGGTCGGTGTCGTCGGCGTAGCTCTCCCTGCCCGCGGCCCAGGGCTTGCCGGTGATGATCGTCCAGCGGTCGTGGTCGACCGGCGTGCCCTCGGGGCCGTCGAAGTCGTCGCTCCAGATCACCTGCCAGTCCGGGGAGGTGAGGTCGGTGCCAGGTGAGGCCGAGATCGTCACGGTGGTGGTCTCCTTCGGTTCTTCTCGTTCAGGCGGAGGCGGCCAGTTCCGAGCGCAGGTACCGCATGAGCGCGGTCGGGCTGGTGTGGTCGTAGACGAGGGTCGGGGGCAGGTCCAGGCCGGTGGCCGCGACCAGCCGGTTGCGCAGCTCCACCGCGGTCAGCGAGGCGAAGCCGAGGTCGAGCAGGTCGGCGTCGGGGTCGATGTCCGCTGCGGAGTCGTGGCCGAGCACCGCGGCGATGCTGGCCAGCAGGTAGGACAGCACCACGTCGTCGCGCTCGGTCTCGTCGAGCCCGGCGAGCCGGTCCGGCAGTGCCTGGGGTTCGGGTTCGGGTTCAGGTTCCGGCGCAGTGGCGCGGTCGCCGCCGAGCAGCGCGGCGAGCCGGGGCAGCACTTCCCCCCAGGGCTCGTCCGGGTCGATGCCGGCGGCAGCGACGTCGGCATCCCGCAGTGCCCGCCACAGATCACCTTCGGGCAGCGCCGGTGCGGCGTCGAGCCAGTAGCGGCGGCGTTGGAACGGGTAGGTGGGCAGGTCGGTCCGGTGGACCGGGAGACCGCCGAACGCGGAGCTCCAGTCGACGGCGACGCCGCGCACATACAGCCCGGCCGCGCAGCCGAGCAGCGCGGCCGGTTCCGGGCGATCGCGGCGGGGACCCGCGTGCACCGCGATGGCCGGCTCCGCCTCTGCGCCCAGGGCGTCGCGAGCCATGACGGCCAGCGCGCTGTCCGGACCCACCTCGACGAAGTCGGTGGCGCCGGACTCACGGGCGGTGCCGACCGCGGCACCGAAGCGAACCGCCTCCCTGGCGTGCCGGACCCAGTACTGCGCGGTGGCCACCTCGGACGTGGCCGCGGCGCCCGTCAGCCCGGACACCAGCGGGAGAACGGGTTCAGAGAATTCCACAGTGGACAGCGCGGCGGCGAAGTCCGCGAGCATCGGCTCCATCAGGGGCGAGTGGAAGGCGTGGCTGACCCGCAGCCGCTTCGTGCGCCTGCCCGGCAGTGCGTCGAGCACGGCGGCCACGGAGTCCTCCTCGCCGGACACGACCACGGCCCGGGGGCCGTTCACCGCGGCGAGGTCCGCGCCGGGCACCAGCAGCGGGCGCACCTCGTCCTCGGATGCCTCGACCGCGACCATGGCGCCGCCGGCGGGCAGTCCCGCCATCAACCGACCGCGGGCAGCGACCACCCGGCAGGCGTCGGACAGCGACAGCACTCCGGCCAGGTGGGCGGCGGCCAGCTCGCCGACCGAGTGCCCGAGCACCACGGCGGGCCGCACACCCCAGGACGCGAGCAACTCGGCAGCGGCCACCTCGAACGCGAACAGCGCCGGCTGGGCCACGTCGGTCCCCTGCACCCGCGGCGAGTCGATCAGCTCGCGCAGCCCGGGAAGGCCCTCGGCGGCGAAGGTGGCACACACCCGGTCGAAGGACTCGGCGAATACCGGGAACCGCGAGGCGGCTTCACGCCCCATGCCCTCGCGCTGGGTGCCCTGCCCGGTGCACAGCAACGCCACCCGCCGGTCGGGCCGTGCCACGCCGCGGACCACCGAGCCCGCCGGGAGGTCGGCGGCGATCGCGTCCAGCCCCCGGATCAGGCCGGGCCCGTCCCCGGTGACCACGACGGCCCGGTGGTCGAACTCCGCCCGCGTCGTGGCCAGCGACCACCCGAGGTGCGCCGGGTGCGCGCCGGTGGCGGCCAGCCCGACCGCATGCGCGCGCAACGCCGCTTCGGTGCGGGCGGAGAGCGGCACCGCCACCTCGGGCGCACCGGTCACCTCGGGTACGGCGCCGACGGGCTCGGCCGCCGCCTCCAGCACGACGTGCGCGTTGGTGCCGCTGATCCCGAACGAGGACACCGCGCACCGGCGAGGGCGCCCCAGATCGGGCCACTGCCGTGCCCCGGTGAGCAGCCGCACCGCGCCGGAAGTCCAGTCCACGTGCGTGGAAGGGGCGTCCACGTGCAGCGTCGCGGGCAGCACGCCGTGCCGCATGGCCTGGACCATCTTGATCACCCCTGCCACCCCGGCCGCGGCCTGGGTGTGGCCGATGTTGGACTTGACCGAACCCAGCCACAGCGGCTCGGCGCGGTCCTGGCCGTAGGTGGCCAGCAGGGCCTGGGCCTCGATCGGATCGCCGAGCGCGGTCCCCGTGCCGTGCGCCTCCACCGCGTCCACATCGGACGGTTCCAGTCCCGCGGCGTCGAGGGCCTGCCGGATGACCCGGCGCTGGGCCGGGCCGCTCGGCGCGGTGAGCCCGTTGGACGCGCCGTCGGAGTTGACCGCGGACCCGCGCAGCACGGCCAGCACCGGATGACCGTTGCGGCGCGCGTCGGACAGCCGCTCCAGCAGCACCAGACCGACGCCCTCGCCCCACCCGGTGCCGTCGGCACCGTCGGCGAAGGACTTGCAGCGCCCGTCCGGGGCCAGCCCGCGCTGGCGGCTGAAGTCGACGAACGCGTCCGGGGTGGCCATCACGGTCACCCCGCCCGCCGCGGCGAGGGTGCACTCGCCCTGACGCAGAGCCTGGGCGGCCAGGTGCAGCGCCACCAGCGAGGACGAGCAGGCGGTGTCGAGCGTGAGCGCGGGGCCCTCCAAACCGAGGGTGTAGGCGATCCGCCCGGAGGCCACGCTCGCCGCGTTGCCGCTGCCCAAGTGGCCCTCGACCGCCTCCGGCACGGTGTGCAGCCGGCCCGCGTAGTCGTGGTACATGACCCCGGTGAACACCCCGGTGCGGCTGCCGCGCAGCGACCGGGGGTCGATCGAGGCCCGCTCGAACAGCTCCCAGGCGGTCTCCAGCAGCAGCCGCTGCTGCGGGTCCATCGCGACCGCCTCGCGCGGCGAGATCCCGAAGAACTCCGCGTCGAAATCGGCGGCGTCGTGCAGGAATCCGCCTTCTCGCGTGTACGAGGTGCCGCGGTGGTCGGGGTCGGGGTGGTACAGCGCGGGCAGGTCCCAGCCGCGATCGGTGGGGAACTCGCCAATCGCGTCCCGCCCAGCGGCCACCAGGTCCCACAGGTCCTCGGGGCTGCGCACCCCGCCGGGGTATCGGCAGCTCATCGCCACCATGGCGATCTCGTCCCCCGGCACCGGGCCGGTGCCGGCCGGAGCGTCCGCCTCCTCGACGGCACCGCCGAGCTCGGCCCGCAGGTGTGCGGCGAGCGCGGTCGCGGTGGCGTGGTCGAACACCAGGGTGGCGGGCAGCGCCAGCCCGGTGTGCTCGGCGAGCCGGTTGCGAAGGTCCACGGCGGCGAGCGAGTCGACGCCGAGATCGCTGAACGCCCGGTCCGGGTCGATGTCGGCGCCGCTGCGGTGGCCCAGCACGACGGCGGCCTCGGTACGGACCAGATCGAGCAGATCCGGTTCCGGTCCGGCAGCGGCCACCGGCCGCGCGGCGGGACGGGTCGCGGGCCGGGTCGTGGGCTTCGGGCGGCGGGGCACGAGGTCGCGCAGGAGCGGGTGCGGGGATTCCTGGGCGCGCAAGGCGGCGTTGTCGAGCGCGATCGGGGTCAGCACCGGCTCAGGACAGGCCAGTGCCGCGTCCAGCAGGGCCAGCCCGTCGGCCGGAGCGAGCGCGGTGACCCCGCCCCGAGTCAGCCGGGCGCGGTCGCCGGTACCGAGATCGGCGGCCATCCCGTCGCTCTGCTCCCACAGCCCCCAAGCCAGCGACGTGGCGGGCAGCCCGGCAGCGTGCCGCTGCGCGGCGAGGGCGTCGAGGAAGGCGTTGGCCGCGGCGTAGTTGGCCTGGCCGGGGCTACCGAACATGCCCGCTGCCGAGGAGAACAGCACGAAGGCGTCCAGGTCGAGGTGGCGGGTCAGCTCGTGCAGGTGCGCTGCGGCATCGACCTTGGGCCGCAGCACGGCCGCCAGCCGCTCGGGGGTCAGGGCGGTGAGCACTCCGTCGTCGACCACACCCGCGACGTGCACGACGGCGGTGAGGTCGGGGATGCCGGCGAGGACGGCGCCGAGCTCTTCCCGGTCGGCCGCGTCGCAGGCCACTACCCGCACGTCGGCGGGCAGGTCGGGCGCCGGTCCCCCGCTGCGGCTGAGCAGCACGAGCTTCCCGACACCGTGGTGGCGGACCAGATGCTCGGCCACCAGGGCGCCGAGCGATCCGGTGCCTCCGGTCACCAGCACGGTGCCGGTGGTGGGCAGCCGACCCGGTTCGTCCGGTGCGGTGCGGCGCGTCAGACGGGGGACGTGCACGGTCCCGGCCCGGACAGCCACCTCCGGTTCTCCGCGCAGGAGCGCGGCCAGTGCGGTGCGGGTGGCCGGTGCGGTGGGGTCGAGATCGGCGGGGTCGAGATCGGCGGGGTCGAGATCGGCGGGATCGAGGTCGGCGGGATCGAGGTCGAGCAGACCGAACCGGCCCGGATGCTCGGTCGCCGCAGCGCGGACCAATCCCCGCACCGCTGCGGCCGCCGGGTCCGGGGCGGTGCCCACCGCCGCCGCACCGGTGGTGAGCAGCACGAGCCGGGAGGTGGCGAAGCGTTCCTTGGCGATCCATTCCTGCATCAGGGCCAGCACCCGCGCCGCCGCCGCGTGCGCGGCTTCGGGGAGGTCACCGGCAGGGGCGCACGGCGCGAGCACCACTGGGGGCACCTCGGTCAGGATGGACAGGTCCTCGCCCGTCAGCACTGCCGGAGCAGCGGCGGGTTCCGGCACCGGATCGACCGGCTGCCAGACCGGCTGCAGCAAGGCACCCCGGTTCGCCCGCCACGGCCGGGCGGTCAGCGACCCGACGGTGAGCACCGCCGCCCCGGAACCGTCCACTGCGGACACCGAGACCGCATCCGGGCCGGCCGGGTCGATCCGCACCCGCAGCGCTCCGGTGGCAGCGGCGTGCACCGAGACCCCGTCCCACGCGAACGGCAGCCCGGCACCCGCACCGGGGACCAGGGTGGCGGCGTGCAGCACGGCGTCGAGCAGCGCCGGGTGCACGGCGTACTCCCCCGGCAGGTCGACCGGCGGGGCCACCTCGGCGAAGACCTCCTCGGCACGGGTCCACACCGCCCGCACCCCGCGGAAGGCGGGGCCGTGCTCCACACCAGCGTCGACCATGCGGGCGTAGAGCTGGTCGGGGCCGACTTCTTCGGCGCCCGGCGGTGGCCAGACCGTGGCGTCCCAGGGCTTCTCGACCGCAGGTCCCGGGGCGAGCACACCGCTGGCGTGCTGGGTCCAGTCGTCGGTGTCCGCGCTCCTGGCGTGCACGGCGAACTCGCGCCTGCCCGCCGGATCGGGGGCCGCGACCAGCACCTGGAGGTGCACCGGGCCCCGTTCGGGCACCAGGACGGGTTCGCGCAGTGTCAGTTCGGCGACGTGACCGCACCCGGTTCGGTCGGCGGCCTGCACCGCGAGTTCGGCGAGCACCGCGCCGGGGACGATGTCGGTGCCCGCCACGGTGTGCTCGCCGAGCCAATCGTGCGTCGCGCGGGACAGCCGCCCGGTGAGCACGTGCCCCCCGGTGCCCGCGATGGCCGTGTCCCCGTCGAGCACCGGGTGCCCGCCGGAGCGCAACCAGTACCGCTGCCGCTGGAACGGATAGGTCGGCAGGTCCACTGTGGCCGGACCTGCGAAGTCGAACACCGCGGCCCAGTCCGCTTCGGCTCCGCGGGCGTGCAGCGCGCCGATCGCGGTGAGCGCGGCGGCGGCCTCGGGCTGGTCAGCGCGGGCGGCGGGCACCACCGGAGTGCCGGGGAGCAGGGAGGCGACGAGCCCGCTGAGGACGCCGTCCGGGCCGATCTCCAGGAACACATCGGTGTCCAGCTCACCGGCTGCGGAGAGGGCGTCGGCGAAGCGCACAGCGGCCCGGACGTGGCGCACCCAGTACTGCGGGTCCGCGACCTCCGCGTCGGCCCTGGCGCCGGTCACCGCGGAGACGAACGGCACCAACGGCCGGTGGAACTCCACAGTGGACACCACGGTCGCGAAGTCATCGAGCACCGGCTCCATCAGCGGCGAGTGGAACGCGTGGCTGACCCGCAGCCGCTTCGTCCGCCTGCCCGGCAGCTCCGCGAGCACGCTCGCCACGGCGGTCTGCTCGCCGGAGAGCACGACCGCCTCCGGTCCGTTGATCGCGGCGATGTCCACCGCACCCGCGAGCAGCGGGCGCACCTCGGCCTCGCTCGCGGCCACGGCGACCATGACCCCGCCAGGCGGCAGATCCCCCATCAGCCGGGCCCGCGCGGCGACCATCCGGCAGCCGTCCTCCAGCGAGAACACCCCGGCCAGGCAGGCGGCGGCGAACTCACCGACGGAGTGGCCCGCGACCACGGTCGGCCGCACGCCCCAGGACTGGAAGAGCTCGGCAAGCGCCAGCTCGTGGGCGAACAGGCCCGGCTGGGCGCACTCGGTGCGGTCGGTGTCGGCCGAGTCGAGCGCGGCGCGCAGATCGGCCAGCCCAACGGCGGCGAATGCCTTGCACACCCGGTCGAACGCCTCGGCGAACACCGGGAACCGCGCGGCCAGCTCGCGTCCCATGCCGGTGCGCTGGGCGCCCTGGCCCGCGAACAGGAACCCGGTGCGGGCGTCCTCGAGGGCTCGGTGGACCGGCGCGCGCCCGGCGCTGAGGGCGGCGAGCCCGGCGGCGAGGTCGTTGCCGGGGACGACGGCCCGGTACTCCAGCGGGGTTCGGCTGACCACCAGCGCGTGGCCGATCGCGGCCGGGGCGACGTCGCCGTCCAGCAAGCCGGCCAGCTCGCCGGCCTGGGCCCGGACGGCGGCCTCGTCGTGACCGGACAGCAGCCACGGCCCGGGCACGGTAGGTCCTTCGGCGGCGAGCCCGGGATCGGCGTCAGCGGGGTCGGCCTCCTCCAGGATCACGTGCGCGTTGGTTCCGCTGACGCCGAACGAGGACACCCCGGCCCGGCGCGGGCGCTCGGACCGCGGCCAGTCGTGCTGCTCGGTCAGCAGCCGGACCTGGCCCTCGGACCAGTCGACGCGGGTCGACGGGGTGTCCACGTGCTGGGTGGCGGGCAGCACGCCGTGGCGCAGGGCCAGCACCATCTTGATCAGCCCGGCCATGCCCGCGGCGGCCTGGGTGTGGCCCAGGTTGGACTTCACCGAGCCGAGCCACAGCGGACGGTCCCGGTCCTGGCCGTAGGTCGCCAGCAGCGCCTGCGCCTCGATCGGATCGCCGAGGGTGGTGCCGGTGCCGTGTGCTTCGACGGCGTCCACGTCGGCCGCAGTGAGCCGGGCGTCGGCGAGGGCCTGGCGGATCATGCGCTCCTGCGCGGGCCCGTTGGGTGCGGTGAGGCCGTTGGAGGCACCGTCGGAGTTGATCGTCGACCCGCGCACCACCGCGAGCACCGGGTGGCCCAGTCGGCGCGCGTCGGACAGCCGCTCGACCAGCACAGCGCCGACGCCCTCGGCCAGGGCGGTGCCGTCGGCGGTGTCGGCGAACGCCTTGCACCGGCCGTCGGGGGCGAGCGCGCCCTGCCTGCTGAACTCCTGGAACGTGCCGGGCGTGGCCATCACGGTGACCCCGGCGGCGACGGCGAGCTCGCACTCGCCGCGCCGCAGCGCCTGCACGGCCAGGTGCAGAGCGACCAGCGAGGACGAGCAGGCAGTGTCCACCGAGACCACCGGGCCCTCCCAGCCCAGGGCGTAAGCGACGCGGCCGGAGGCGACGCTGCCCGCGCTGCCGTTGCCCACGTACCCGGCGACACCCGGCGGCAGGTCGGTCAACCGGGAGCCGTACTCGTTGTTCATCACGCCCGCGAACACCCCGGTGCGGGTGCCGCGCAGGGTATGCGGGGCGATCCGGCCGCGCTCCACGGCCTCCCACGCGGTTTCCAGCAGCAGCCGTTGCTGCGGGTCCATGGCCAGCGCCTCGCGCGGCGAGATGCCGAAGAACGCGGCGTCGAAATCGGCTGCGCCGTCGAGGAAGCCGCCGAGCCCGGTGCTGCTGGCCCCGGCCGAACCGGGTTCGCCGTCGAGCAGTGCGCCGAGGTCCCAGCCCCGGTCGGAGGGAAACGGCGACGCGGCCCACTCCCCGGCCACCAGCAGCCGCCACAGGTCCTCGGGGGTGCGCACACCACCGGGGAACCGGCAGGCCGCCGACACCACGGCGATCGGCTCGGCGGCGGCCGCGGTCAGCTCGGCCACTTCCCGGCCGAGCCGCTCGTTCTCCTTCAGCGAGGCGCGCAGCGCGGCGACGACGCGATCGTTCGAGGTCGTCATCTCAGCTCCTCCCGCGGCCCAGTTCGCCGTCGAGGGCGAGCTGCACGAGGCCGTCCAGGTCAAGATCGTCGATGGCGTCGGGCTCCGCCGAGGGCTTCACCGCAAGGTCGTCGGACAGCGCGAGCAGGTCGTCGAGCAGCCCGGTGGCCCGGAGCCGCTCCAGCGGGATCGCGTGCACCCGGCGCAGCAGGTCCAGGTCGGCGTCCTCCGCCGCAGGTTCCGGGGCGGGCCGGTCCGCGCCGAGCTGGGTGCCCAGGTGGGCGGCCAGCGCGGCCGGGCTCGGGTGGTCGAACACCAGCGTCGCGGGCAGCCGCAGCCCGGTCGCCGTCGCGAGCCGGTTGCGCAGTTCGACGGCGGTCAGCGACTCGAAGCCCAGCTCCTGGAAGGAGCGGCCGGACCGGATCGAAGCCGACGAGGCGTGCCCGAGGACCGTCGCCACGTGGTGGCGGACCAGGTCGAGCAGCGCACGGTCGCGGTCGGCGGAGGTGAGACCGGCGAGCCGTTCGCGCAGGCCGCCGTCGTCGGCCGCTGCGCTGCGCGCGGTGCGGCGCCGGGAACCCCGGACCAGATCGCGCAACAGTGGGGGCACCGACTCGCCCGCGCGCAGCCGCGCCGGATCGAGGCGCACGGGTACGACCGCCGCGTGCTGCGCGGCTAGGGACGCGTCGAACAGCGCGAGCGCCTCGGCCGTGTCGAGCGGGACCATGCCCCCGTCGGTCATCCTGCCCACGTCGGTGTCCGTCAGGTGCCCGGTCATGCCGCTGCGCTCGGCCCAGAGCGCCCACGCCTGGGACACCGCGGGCCGGCCGAGCTCGTGGCGGTGGGCGGCGAACGCGTCGAGGAAGGCGTTGGCCGCGGCGTAGTTGGCCTGGCCCGCACTGCCGAAAGTGCCTGCTGCCGAGGAGAAGAGCACGAAGGCGCGCACGTCGTGATCACGGGTGGCCTCGTGCAGGTGCACCACCGCGTCCGCCTTCGGCCGCAGTGCGGTGTCCAGCCGCTCGGGTGTCATCGCGGTGACGACGCCGTCGTCGAGCGCCCCGGCGAGGTGCACCACGGCCAGCGGACCGGTCAGCCCGGCGACCAGGGCGTCGACCTGGGCGCGGTCGCCCACGTCGCAGCCGCTCACGCGCACCTCGGCGCCCAGGCCGCGCAGCTGCTCGGCGAGTTCGCCGACCGCGTCCGGGCGGCGGCAGGCGAGCACGAGGTCGCGCGCGCCGTGGGTGGTGACCAGGTGGCGGGCGACGAGCCCACCGAGCGTTCCACCCGCGCCGGTGAGCAGCACGGTGCCTTCGAGGTGGACCGGCTCGGCGGCGGGCACTCGGGCCAGTCGGGGGACGAGCACCTGCCCGCCGCGCACGGCCAGCTGGGGTTCGTCGGTGGCTGCGGCAGCGGGCAGGGCCGCGGCCCCGGAGTCGTCGAGGTCGAGCAGGACGAACCGGCCGGGGTGCTCGGTCTGCGCGGTCCGCAGCAGTCCCCATGCGGCAGCGGCACCGAGGTCGGCGGCCGGGTCCTCGGCGTCGGTGCGGACCGCGCCGCGGGTGGCGATCACCAAGCGCGCGTCGGCGAACCGCTCCTCTGACAGCCAGGTGTGGACCAGTTCCAGCGCCCTCCGGGCCCCGGTGTGCGCGGCCTCGGCCGGGTGCGCCGCCCCACCGGTCAGGCAGGTCACGACGACCGGCGGAACCTCCCCGGAATCGGCGGCCAGCTCGGCGAAGGTGGTCGTCCCGGCACCGGGCAGCGCCTCGGCGAGCCCGAACTCGTCGCCGACCACCGGCAGCCCGGTCGTCCCGACCGCCGGTACCGGTTCGGCGCGCCACGCCACCCGGAACAGCGGCCCGGTGCCGCGGGTGCGCAGCCCGCCGGGGGAGACCGGCCGCACGACCAGGGAGTCCACGGTCGCCAGCGGGGCGCCGGTGTCGTCGGCGAGCGCGATGGCCACGGCGTCCTCACCCGCGGGCGAGACGCGCACCCGGGCTGCGGTGGCGCCGGTGGCGTGCAGGGTGACCCCGGTCCAGGAGAAGGGCAGGTGCGGACGCTCGTCGCCGCCGGACGCCGGGCTCAGGGACAGCGCGTGCGAGGCCGCGTCGAGCAGGGCTGGGTGCAGGCCGTAGCCCTCGGCCCCGGCGATGTGGTCCGCAGGCAGCCGGACTTCGGCGAAGACGTCGTCGCCGCGGCGCCACGCCGCGCGCATGCCCTGGAACGCCGGGCCGTGGCCGTAACCGCGGTCGGCGAAGCCGGGGTAGAAGTCGGCGAGGTCGATCTCCTGGGCACCTGCCGGGGGCCAGGCCCTGCCGAGGTCGGCCGCGGCGCGGGCGGTCTCCTGCCCGGTGGGGTCGGCAACGCCGAGAAGGCCGGTGGCGTGCTCGGTCCACTCCGCGCCGTCCTCATCGAGTCGGGAGTGGACGGTCAGTCCTCGGGCCCCGGCGTCATCGGGCTCTCCCACCGCGACCCGCAGCAGCACTGCCCCGCGCTCGGGCAGCACCAGCGGGGCGGCCAGGGTCAGCTCATCGACGTGGTCGCAGCCGGCGAGGTCGGCGGCGTGCACGGCGAAGTCGACAAACGCGGTGCCGGGCAGCAGCACGGCGCCGTGCACGGAGTGCTCGGCCAGCCAGGGGTGGGTTCGCTGGGACAGCCGCCCGGTGAGCACCAGGCCCGCGCCGTCGGGGTGGTCGATCCGCGCACCCAGCAGCGGGTGGCCCGCCGGGGCAACTCCGGCCCCGTCCAGGTCGGCCCCGTCCGCGACCGGGAGCCGGTGGGACTGGCGCTGGAAGGGGTAGGTGGGCAGGTCGACGAGCCGACCGCCCTGGAGCAGCGGGGTGAAGTCAACATCGGCCCCGGCGACGTGCGCTTCCGCCGCGGAAAGCAGCATGCGATCGAGGTCACCGTCGTCGCGGCGCAAGGTACCCACCACGGCGGCGTCTTCGGCGGTCTGCTGGACACCCAACGTCAACACCGGATGCGCCGAGCACTCCACGAACAACCCACTACCCGACTCCACCAGCCGGGACACCGCTCGCTCGAACTCCACCGGCTCACGCAGATTCTGGAACCAGTAGTCGGCGTCGAGCTGGGCACCATCGATCCACTCACCTGTCACTGTGGACAGAAGTGGGACACGACCCGTCCGGGGCCGAACCGGAGCGAGCTCTTCGACCAGCGTTTCGCGCAGCCTGTCCACCTGGACCGAATGCGAAGCGTAATCCACCGGGATCCGGCGAGCCCGCACGTCCTGGGCCTCGCAAGCAGCGATCAACTCCTCCAGCGCCGCGGACTCACCCGACACCACCGTGACTGCGGGACCGTTCACAGCAGCAACCGAGGCCCGATCACTCCAGCCCGCAATGCGTTCCCGCACCCGGTCCACGGGCTCGGTGATCGAGACCATTCCCCCATCACCAGCCAGCACAGTCAGCGCACGGCTCCGCAGCGCGACGATCCGGGCGCCGTCCTCGACCGACAACGCACCCGACACCACCGCAGCCGCGATCTCACCCTGAGAATGCCCCACCACCACATCCGGCCTCACCCCAAACGACTCCCACACCGCAGCAAGCGAAACCATCACCGCCCACAACAACGACTGAACAACATCCACCCGGGACAAACCGGCCTCATCGCCCAACATCGCCCGCGGCGACCAATCGACGAACCGCTCAAGAGCCTCCGAGCACTCGGCGAACCGGGCAGCGAACACCGGAGAAGACTCCAGCAAGTCCGCGCCCATACCAACCCACTGCGAACCCTGACCGGGAAACACGAACACCGTCCTGCCCCGGTCGGCCGCCTCACCGACGACCACGTGAGGGCCGGGTGCGTCGTCGGCGAGGTGGGTGAGCCCTTCGACCAATGCCTCGCGGTCAGCACCGACGAGAACGGCGCGGTGGGTGAACGCGGACCGGGAGGCGACCAGCGAGTGGGCCACGTCGAGCGACGCGGGCGCCCCGTCCCCGGAGAGGTGCTCGACAAGCCGTGCCGCCTGCGCGCGCAGCGCGGCGCGGCTGCGGGCTGCCAGCAGCCAGGGCAGCGGGCCGGCGGTCGGCTGTTCGGTGGACTCCCCGGTGCCGGCCGGGACACTCTCCAGGATCACGTGCGCGTTGGTGCCGCTCACCCCGAACGAGGACACACCCGCACGCCGGGGCCGGTCCACCTCCGGCCACGGCCTCGCCTCGGTCAGCAACCGCACCGCTCCGGCGGACCAGTCCACGTGCGGCGTCGGCTCGTCGACGTGCAGGGTCGCGGGTAGCACGCCGTGCCGCAGCGCCAGGACCATCTTGATCACCCCGGCCACCCCGGACGCGGTCTGGGCGTGTCCGATATTGGACTTGATCGACCCCAGCCAGAGCGGCTCGGTGCGGTCCTGGCCGTAGGTCGCCAGCAATGCCTGGGCCTCGATCGGATCACCCAGCGTCGTACCGGTTCCGTGCGCCTCCACCGCGTCCACCTCGTGCGGGGAGAGCCGGGCGGCGGCCAGGGCTTGGTGGATCACGGCGCGCTGGGAGGGCCCGCTGGGCGCGGTCAGCCCGTTGGACGCGCCATCGGAGTTGACCGCGGACCCGCGCACCACCGCGAGCACCGGATGACCGTTGCGCCGGGCATCGGACAGCCGCTCCAGCACGACCAGCCCGACGCCCTCGGACAGCCCCATGCCGTCGGCGGCTGCGGCGAAAGCCTTGCACCGGCCGTCACGGGCCAGTCCGCGCTGGCGGCTGAAGCCGGTGAACGAGGCCGGGGTCGCCATGATCGCCACTCCGCCCGCCACGGCCAGCGTGCTCTCGCCCTGGCGCAGCGACTGGGCGGCCAGGTGCACCGCGGTCAACGACGAGGAGCAGGCGGTGTCCACTGTGATCGCAGGCCCCTGCAGGCCCAGGCAGTAGGAGATCCGGCCGGAGACCACGCTGGTGTTGCTCGCAGTCACGACGTACCCCTCGTACCCCTCCGGCGCACCGCGCAGCAGGGTCCCGTGGTCCTGGTAGTGGCAGCCGACGAACACGCCAGTGCGCGAACCCTCCAGTGACAGCGGGTCGATGCCGACGCGCTCCAGGCCCTCCCACGCGGCCTCCAGCAGCAGCCGCTGCTGCGGGTCGGTGGCAGCGGCCTCGCGGGGTGAGATGCCGAAGAACTCGGCGTCGAAGTGGTCGACGTCGGTGAGGAAACCGCCGTGCCGCACGTAGGTCCGGCCCGGCCGGTCCGGATCGGGGTCGTACAGCGCGTCGACGTCCCAGCCACGGTCGGTGGGGAACTCGCTGATCACGTCACCGCCCGCGGCCAGCAACTCCCACAGCTGCTCCGGGGTTTCAACACCGCCGGGGAACCGGCACGCCATGCCGACGATGGCCACCGGGTCCCGGTGGCGCTCCCGCTCCGCCGCGAGGTCGCGTCGCACGGACCGCAGTTCGGTGGTGACCCGCTTGAGGTAGTCGCGCAGCCGCGCCTCCTCCGATCCGGGTCGGTCGTGGGGCGCGTGCGCCCCAGTCGCATGGCTCTCACCCATCAGGTCCACCCTCATTCAGGCACCGCCGAGCTCGGCATCGATAAGGTCGAAGAACTCCTCGCCGGTGGCCCGGTCGAGGTCGTCACCCCCCGGCTGGTCGACGTGGTGCGCGGTGCGGTCGTCCCACCGCCACAGCAGCGCCCGCAGCCGGGCGGCCAGCCGGTCCCGGCGCTCGTCATCACCCGGGCCGAACAGCTCCCGCTCCAACCGGTCGACCTCGTCGCCGCCGGCCGCGGCCCGCTCGGGCGCGAGCCGGGAGCGGACGAAGCGGGCCAGCGCGGCCGGGGTGGGGTGGTCGAAGACCAGCGTGGCGGGCAGGGATCCGCCGACCACCCGGCGCAGCCGGTTGCGCAGCTCCACTGCGGTCAGCGAGTCGAACCCGGACTCCCGGAACGGACGCCGGGGGTCGACGGGATCCGGACCGTCGTGACCAAGCACCGCAGCTGCGTGCGTGCGCACCAGGGCCAGCACGATCCGCTCGGCCTCGTCGTCCGGCACCGCCGCCAGGCGAGCCGCCAGCCCGTCGTCGCCGGCCGGTGACGCCGCAGCCGAGCTGTCGAGCGAGCGCACGTCGGGCAGATCGGTCAGCAGCGGACGGGACCGGGTCGAGGTGAACACCGGGACGAACCGGGGCCAGTCGACGTCGGCGACCACGATGTTGGTCTCGTCGTCGTCGAGCACCTGCCCGAACGCGGCCAGGGCGAGCTCCTGGTCCATCAGCGGCAGACCGCGGGCGCGCAGCTCGTCGTTGTCGATGCCCTCGATCGTGCGATCGGCGTCCCACGGGTTGACCGCCCGCCAGACCCCCCAGGCGATGCTGGTGGCGGGCAGCCCGCGGGCCCTGCGGTGCTGGGCGAGCGCGTCCAGGCGGGCGTTGGCGGCGGCGTAGGCGGCGTGGTCACCGCTGCCCCAGACCCCGGCGATCGAGGAGAAGAGCACGAACACGTCCAGGTCGAACCCGGCGGTCAGCTCGTCCAGGGCGCGAGCACCGTCCACTTTGGCCGCGCAGACCTCGGCGTAGTCGGCAGTGCTGGTGCTCTCCAGCGATGCCAGGCCGATGTGCGCGGCGGCGTGCACCACGGCGCGCAGCGGCGCAGGGTCGTCGCGGAGGCTGTCGAGCAGGCCGGCCAGTGCGGACCGGTCGGCCACGTCGCATCGGACGATGGTCAGCCGCACGCCGAGTTCTGCGAGTTCGGCGGTCAGCTCGGCCGCGCCGGGCATGTCCGGCCCTCGTCTGCTGGGCAGCACGACGTGTGCGGCGCCGCTGCGGGCGAGCCAGCGCACCAGGTGCGGGCCGAGCACGCCGGTACCACCAGTGACCAGCACGGTGCCGCGAGGCTGCCACCGCCGGTCACCGCGCAGGATGCGGGGCGCGCGTGCCAGCCGAGCGGCGAGCAGTGTGCGGCCCCGCACGGCGAGTTGGTCCTCGCCGCCGGTGCCCGCGAGAGCGGCGGCGAGCGCTGCACCCGCCTCGGCGTCGAATTCGGCGGGCAGGTCGACCAGACCGCCCCAGCGCTCGGAGTGTTCAAGGCCGAGGACTCGGCCCATGCCCCAGATCCCGGCCTGCTCCGGCGCGGTGACCTGGTCGGCCGGTCCGGTACCGATCGCGCCACGGGTGGCGAGCCAGAGCGGGACCGTGCTGCCCGCGAGGCCCTGGACGAGGGAGAGGGTCGCCACCTCGCCCACGCCCAGTGCGGGGTGCTCGGGATGGGTCGTGGTGTCGATGCCGAGCAGGGAGAGGATTCCGGCGGCACCCTGGGCGGCCGCGGGCGCTTCCGCCGCGGTGACGGTCACCGGGTCGGCACCGTGCTCACGCAGGGCCGAGGCCACGGCGGCGACCAGGTCATCCGGGGTGTCGGTGACGACGAGCCAGCGGCCGGACAGGTCGCTGCGCGTGGTGGTGACCGGCCCCCAGCCGACCCGATAGCGGAGCGGGTCGATGGGGTCGGCTGCCCGGGCGGTGGCCGTCGGCTCCAGCCAGAACCGCTTGCGCTGGAAGGGGTAGGTGGGCAGGTCGACGAGCCGACCGCCCTGGAGCAGCGGGGTGAAGTCAACATCGGCCCCGGCGACGTGCGCTTCCGCCGCGGAAAGCAGCATGCGATCGAGGTCACCGTCGTCGCGGCGCAAGGTACCCACCACGGCGGCGTCTTCGGCGGTCTGCTGGACACCCAACGTCAACACCGGATGCGGCGAGCACTCCACGAACAGCCCACTGCCCGACTCCACCAGCCGGGACACCGCTCGCTCGAACTCCACCGGCTCACGCAGATTCTGGAACCAGTAGTCGGCGTCGAGCTGGGCACCATCGATCCACTCACCTGTCACTGTGGACAGAAGTGGGACACGACCCGTCCGGGGGCGAACCGGAGCGAGCTCTTCGACCAGCGTTTCGCGCAGCCTGTCCACCTGGACCGAATGCGAAGCGTAATCCACCGGGATCCGGCGAGCCCGCACGTCCTGGGCCTCGCAAGCAGCGATCAACTCCTCCAGCGCCGCGGACTCACCCGACACCACCGTGACTGCGGGACCGTTCACAGCAGCAACCGAGGCCCGATCACTCCAGCCCGCAATGCGTTCCCGCACCCGGTCCACGGGCTCGGTGATCGAGACCATTCCCCCATCACCAGCCAGCACAGTCAGCGCACGGCTCCGCAGCGCGACGATCCGGGCGCCGTCCTCGACCGACAACGCACCCGACACCACCGCAGCCGCGATCTCACCCTGAGAATGCCCCACCACCACATCCGGCCTCACCCCAAACGACTCCCACACCGCAGCAAGCGAGACCATCACCGCCCACAACAACGGCTGAACAACATCCACCCGGGACAAACCGGATTCATCGCCCAACATCGCCCGCGGCGACCAATCGACGAACCGCTCAAGAGCCTCCGAGCACTCGGCGAACCGGGCAGCGAACACCGGAGAAGACTCCAGCAAGTCCGCGCCCATACCAACCCACTGCGAACCCTGACCGGGAAACACGAACACCGTCCTGCCCAAGGGTTCAGCGGTGCCCTGGCGCAGTTCGGGGATCTCCCGGTCCTCGGCGAGGGCGGTCAGCGCGACGGACAGCCGGTCGAGGTCCCGGGTGACCACCACAGCGCGGTGCTCGAAAGTCGCACGGGTGTGGAGGAGCGTGCGCGCGACATCCGCGGTACGCGCGGGGTACGAGTCCAACCGTTCCCTCAGCCGAACAGCCTGCTCTCGCAACGCCTCCGGAGTGCGGGCCGAGAGCACCAGGGGCAGCACCGCGTCCGTCAGATCGTCCACTTCGGATTCATCCGAACCCTCGACGGCGGCGGGGTCGAACTCTTCTGCGGCTTCGAGGATGACATGCGCATTGGTCCCCGACACACCGAACGACGACACCCCAGCCCGACGCGGATGATCCGACACCGGCCACGCACAAGACTCCCCCACCACCTCAACCCCACCACCAGACCAATCAACCCGCGACGACACCTCACCCACATGCAACGACGCCGGCACCACCCCACACCGCATCGCCAACACCATCTTCATCACACCCGCAACACCCGCAGCAGCCTGCGCATGACCCACATTCGACTTCACCGACCCCAACAACAAAGCCGAACCACCACGCCCCCGCCCATACACCGACTGCAACGCGCGCACCTCAATCGGATCCCCCAACACCGTCCCCGTCCCATGCCCCTCCACCACATCCACCGATGCCGCCGACACACCCGCCACCGCCAACGCCCGCCGCACCACCCGCTCCTGCGACGGACCACTCGGCGCCGTCAAACCATTCGACGCACCATCCGAATTCACCGCAGAACCACGAACAACACCCAACACACGACGACCCAACCCCCGCGCCACCGACAACCGCTCCAACACCACAACACCCACACCCTCGGCGAGCCCGGTGCCATCGGCCGCGTCGGAGTAGGCGCGGCACCGGCCGTCGCGGGACAGGCCCTGCTGCCTGCTGAACTCGACCAGGAACCCGGGCGTGGACATGACGGTCACCCCGGCGACCAACGCCAGCGAGCAGTCACCCGCGCGCAGGGCCTGGCAGGCCAGGTGCAGCGCGACCAATGACGACGAGCACGCCGTATCCACACTCAGCGCAGGCCCCTCCAGCCCCAGCACGTACGCCACCCGGCCCGACGCGACGGACGCTGCGTTGCCGATGCCGAGGTAGCCCTCGACGCCTTTCGGCACCTCGCGCAGCAGTCCCGCGTAGTCGCTGCCGTTGCCACCCACGTACACACCGGTGCGGGTGCCGCGCAGCGAAGTCGGGTCGATGCCAGCGCGCTCGAACGCCTCCCACGACGTTTCCAGCAGCAGCCGGTGCTGCGGATCCATCGCCAACGCCTCGCGCGGCGAGATCCCGAAGAACTCCGCATCGAAATCCGCCGCCCCGTGGAGGTAGCCGCCGCCGCGGGCGTGGCAGGGGCCGGCATCGCCGTTCCCCGCGAGCGCGGCGAGGTCCCAGCCCCGGTCGGTCGGGAAGCCGCCGACCGCGTCGCCGCCCTCGGCGAGCAGCTGCCACAGCTTGTCGGGGTCGTCGATGCCGCCGGGGAAGCGGCACCCCATGCCGACGATCGCGATGGGCTCGCTGGCCCGGCGCTCGTGCTCGCGCAGGGTGGTGCGCGCCTGGTCCAGGTCGGCGGTGACCCGCCGGAGGTAGTCGCGGAGCCGGTCCTCATTGGCCATCAGAACCTCCCGGTGCAGTCGTCGTGGGTCACGCAGGACCGAGCTTGCTGTCGATGTAGGCGAAGAGTTCGTCGTCGTCCCCGGTCGGCATCCCGTCGTCGCCGGGATCGCCGGGTTCCCCGGCCCACTCGGCGAGCAGGGCACGCATCCGGGCGGTGACGTCAGCCCGTTCGTCCGGGCTCAGCGCGGTCGCGGCCAGCTCCTCGGCGAGCCGGTCGATGCGGTCGAACACCGCCGCTGCCCCGTCTGCCTCTTCCCCGAACAGCGCAGCGTGCAGGTGCGCGGCGAGCGCCGCGGCGCTCGGGTGGTCGAACGCCAGGGTCGGCGGCAGGCGCAGCCCGGTAGCCGCGACGAGCCGGTTGCGCAGCTCCACAGCGGTGAGCGAGTCGAAACCGAGTTCCCGCAGCGGCCGGTCCTCGGGCACCTTGCGGGCGGAGCCGTGTCCGAGGACGGTCGCCACGTGCCCGCGCACCAGGTCGAGCAGCGCACCCGGTTCGGCCAGGTCCGCCGGGGGCCGCCCGTCGTCAATCCCGCCCACGGCCGCACGCCGCACCGGGGCGCGGACCAGACCGGCCAGCAGCGGGGCGAGCTCAGGACCGCCCTCCCGCAGCGCGGCGAAGTCCAGCCGCATCGGCAGCACGGTCGGGGCTTCGCAGGCCAGGGCCGAGTCGAACAGCGCCAGACCGTCCTGCTCGCTCAGGGCTGAGACGCCCGCGCGGACCATGCGGTCGACCGCGGTGTTCGCGAGCCGGCCCGCGATGCCCCCGGTGTCGGCCCACAGGCCCCAGGCCAGCGACCGGGCCGGCAGGCCGCGGGACCGCCGGGCGGCAGCGAAGGCGTCGAGGTGCGCGTTAGCCGCGGCGTAGGCCGCCATGCCGGGGCCGCCGAGGGTCCCTGAGGCCGAGGAGAACAGTACGAATTCGGCGAGATCCGCGTCGGCGGTCACTTCGTCCAGCACCTGGGCGGCATCGGCCTTGGCGCGCAGCACGCGGTCCAGATCCGCGTCGGTCACGGCTGTGACGACACCGTCGGCGAGCACGGCGGCCGTGTGCACGACGGCGCGCAGCGGTCGCTCAGCTGGAATTCCGGCCAGCAGAACCGCCATCGCGTCCCGGTCGGCGGCATCGCAAGCGGCGATCGTGACTCCGGAACCCGCAGCGGTCAAGTCGTCCCGCAGCCGGTCGGCACCGGGAGCGTCCTCACCGCGGCGCGAGACGAACAGGACGTGTGCGACGCCGTGCGCGGTCACCAGGTGCCGGGCGACGAGACCGCCGAGTCCTGCGGGTGCCCCTGTCACCAGAACGGTTCCGTCACTCGGGAACGTTCCCGCCGAGCTGCCCGCCGACACCGCCGTCAGGCGGGGCACGAGCACCTTGCCCGCACGCAGCGCCAGTTGGGGCTCGCCGGTGCCGATCGCGGCGGTGAGAGCACGCTCGGACGCCGGGTCGTCGTCCACGTCGACGAGCAGGACCCGGCCGAGGTGCTCGCGCTGCGCGGACCGGACCAGCCCCCACACCGCTGCGGTCGCCGGGTCGGGGTCGTCGGTGGCCACAGCGCCCCGGGTGCGCACCACGAGCAGTCCGTCGTCGCGGGTGAGCGCGTCCCGCAGCGCCTCCAGCACGCGGCCGAGCGGGGCGCGGGGGTCGCCCGGGGTGGGGTCGCAGCGCAGGTGCACGACATCGCCGGTCGGTTGCCCGCTGGCGAGCCCGCCGGGGAGGTCGATCCAATCGAGGCTGTACAGGCCGCCCGCTCGCACAACGCCCGTAGCGGGGGCCGGGCGGGAGACCAGCGACTCGACGGTGACCACGGGGGCACCCGCCAGGTCGGTGATCGACAAGCTCACGGTGTCCGCACCGCGCGGGGACACCCGCATCCGCACCGCAGTCGCTCCGGTGCCGTGCAGGCGGAACCCGTTCCAGGAGAAGGGCATGCGGGCCGTGGTGTCGCCGGCGAGCAGGGCAGTGGCTTGGGACGCGGCGTCGAGCAGCGCCGGGTGCACGCCGAACCCCTCTGCTGCGGCGGGGTCGGGCAGGGCCGCTTCGGCGAACAGGTAGTCGCCGTGCCGCCACACCGCGCGCAGGCATCGGAACGCCGGGCCGTAGTCCACGCCGAGGGCGGCGAGGTGATCCCACCAGCCGTCGAGGTCTACCGGGACCGCGCCGCTCGGGGGCCATTGCCCACCACCAGGAGTGTCCACACTGGACTTCGCCGGGCTGAGGGTGCCGGTGGCGTGCCGGATCCAGCCGCTGTCGTTGCGCGAGTGCACCGCGATGGAGCGAGCACCCGAAGGACTGGGGCCGCCGACGGTGACGTGCAGGCGAGCACCGCCGTGGTCGGGGATGGCCAGTGGCGCTTCGAGGGTGAGTTCGTCGACCTGGTCGCAGCCGACCAGGTCGCCCGCATGCACCGCGAGGTCGACGAAGGCGCCTGCCGGCAGCAGCGCGGTGCCGCGCACGACGTGGTCGGCCAGCCAGGGGTGGGTATCCAGGCTGAGCCGCCCGGTCAGCACCACCCCGTCGTCGTCGGCCCGCTCGACGACGGCGCCCAGCAGCGGGTGCGCTGCCGGATCGAGACCGCCCGCGTCGAGGTCGCCGACGGCGGAGCGGGCCGTCGGCCAGAACCGCTTGCGCTGGAAGGGGTAGGTGGGCAGGCCGACGAGCCGACCGCCCTGGAGCAGCGGGGTGAAGTCAACATCGGCCCCGGCGACATGGGCTTCCGCCGTGGAAAGCAGCACCCGGTCGAGATCACCGTCCCGGCGGCGCAACGTACTCACCACGACAGCGTCTTCGGCGGTCTGCTGAACACCCAACGTCAACACCGGATGCGCCGAGCACTCCACGAACAACCCACAACCCGACTCCACCAACCGGGACACCGCCCGCTCGAACTCCACCGGCTCACGCAGATTCCGGAACCAGTAGTCGGCGTCCAGATCGGACCCATCAGTCTCGGCACCGGACACTGTGGACATCAGCGGAACGCGACCAGCCTGGGGGCGGACCGACCCCAGGACGGCGAGCAGTTCGTCCCGCAGGCTCTCCACCTGGGCGGAGTGGGACGCGTAATCCACCGGGATCCGGCGAGCCCGCACATCGTCAGCCTCACAAGCAGCGATCAACTCCTCCAGCGCCGCCGGCTCACCCGACACCACCGTGACTGCGGGACCGTTCACCGCAGCAACCGAAACCCGATCACCCCAACCCGCAATGCGATCCCGCACCCGGTCAGCAGGTTCAGCGACCGAGACCATCCCCCCATCACCGGCCAGCACAGTCAGCGCACGGCTCCGCAGCGCGACGATCCGGGCGCCGTCCTCGACCGACAACGCACCCGACACCACCGCAGCCGCGATCTCACCCTGAGAATGCCCCACCACCACATCCGGCCTCACCCCAAACGACTCCCACACCGCAGCAAGCGAGACCATCACCGCCCACAACAACGACTGAACAACATCCACCCGAGACAGTCCGGATTCATCGCCCAACATCTCCACAGGCGACCAATCAACAAACCGCTCAAGAGCCGCCGAACACTCCGCAAACCGCTCAGCGAAAACCGACGAAGACCCCAGCAGATCAACCCCCATACCATCCCACTGCGAACCCTGACCAGGAAACACAAACACCGTCTTCCCCGTCTTGCGGGCTTTTCCGTGGACGACCTGCGGTGCGGGGACTCCCTCCGCCACCGCGCGGAGTCCATCGAGCATGGTGGCGCGGTCAGCGCCGACGACGACCGCGCGGTGTTCGAGCGCGGCCCGGCCGGTGTGCAGCGTGTGGGCGACGTCGACGGCTGCTCGCGGGGCGTGCTCGCACAGCCGCGCAGCCTGTTCCCGCAACGCCTCCGGGGTCCGGGCGGAGATCACCCAGGGCACCAGTCCGTCCACAGCGGACTCTCGAACTTCCGCTTCTTCTGCGGCTTCGAGGATGACATGCGCATTGGTCCCCGACACACCGAACGACGACACCCCAGCCCGACGCGGATGATCCGACACCGGCCACGCACAAGACTCCCCCACCACCTCAACCCCACCACCAGACCAATCAACCCGCGACGACACCTCACCCACATGCAACGACGCCGGCACCACCCCACACCGCATCGCCAACACCATCTTCATCACACCCGCAACACCCGCAGCAGCCTGCGCATGACCCACATTCGACTTCACCGACCCCAACAACAAAGCCGAACCACCACGCCCCCGCCCATACACCGACTGCAACGCGCGCACCTCAATCGGATCCCCCAACACCGTCCCCGTCCCATGCCCCTCCACCACATCCACCGATGCCGCCGACACACCCGCCACCGCCAACGCCCGCCGCACCACCCGCTCCTGCGACGGACCACTCGGCGCCGTCAAACCATTCGACGCACCATCCGAATTCACCGCAGAACCACGAACAACACCCAACACACGACGACCCAACCCCCGCGCCACCGACAACCGCTCCAACACCACAACACCCACACCCTCGGCCCAGCCGGTGCCATCGGCGGCATCCGCGAACGCCTTGCAGCGCCCGTCGGGGGCGAGGCCCTGCTGGCGGGTGAATTCCACGAACGTGCCAGGAGTGGCCATCACCGTCGCGCCGCCGGCCAGCGCCACGGTCGACTCGCCGCGGCGCAGCGACTGGCAGGCGAGGTGCAGCGCGACCAACGACGACGAGCACGCCGTATCCACACTCAGCGCAGGCCCCTCCAGCCCCAGCACGTACGCCACCCGGCCCGAGAGCACGCTGGCCGCGTTGCCGATGCCCGCGTACCCCTCCACGTCGTCGGGCACGTCCCGCAGCAGCTCGGGGTAGTCCCGCCCGTTGGTGCCCAGGAACACGCCGGTGCGGCTGCCGCGCAGCGAAGTCGGATCGATGCCCGCACGCTCCAACGCCTCCCACGACGTTTCCAGCAGCAGCCGGTGCTGCGGATCCATCGCCAACGCCTCGCGCGGCGAGATCCCGAAGAACTCCGCATCGAAATCCGCCGCCCCGTCCAGGAATCCACCCTCCTGCGCGACCGACCGCCCCGCGCCGGGAGCACCGGCCAGCGCGGCGAGGTCCCAGCCCCGATCGGTCGGGAACGGGCCGATCGCGTCGGTGCCCTCGGAGACCAACCGCCACAGGTCCTCGGGGGAGCGCACGCCGCCAGGGAACCGGCAGGCCATGCCGATGATCGCGATGGGCTCGCTGTCGGCCTCCTCGGCCTGCCGCAACCGCTCGCGAGTCGCCTGCAGGTCGGCGGTGACGCGGCGCAGGTAGTCCAGGACCTTGTCGTCACCGGTCATCGGTCGGACACCCCCAGATCGTTGTCGATGAGGTCGAACAGTTCCTCCCGGGACGCGCTCAGCACGTCGCGGGTGGTCGTGCCGGGTGCGGACGCCAGCTGATCGACCAGGGCGCGCAGCCGGCTCGCCAGCCCGACCCGGAGGTCGGGGTCGTTCGCGCCGGTGGCTGCGGCGGCGAAGCGGTCGAGGTCGGCGACCAGGTCGACCTGCGGTGCCGCGGGTACCAGCAGCTCGCTCAGGTGCCCGGCGAGCGCCTCCGGAGTCGGGTGGTCGAAGGCCAGCGTCGCGGTAAGCCGCAACCCGGTGGCCGCAGCGAGCCGGTTGCGCAGCTCCACCGAGGTCAGCGAGTCGAACCCGAGGTCGGCGAACGCCCGGTCCGCGAGGACCGCGCCCGGTTCGTGGCCCAGCACCGCCGTGACGGTCTCGGTCACGACCTCCAGCAGCAGCCGGGTGCGCTCCCCCGGCTCCGCGGCGGCCAGGCGCTCGGCCGACGTGGGCTCCGGTGCCGCAGCGGAACCGTCCGGTGCCGGGACGCCCGCGAGGTCGGTGAGCAGCGGACTCGGTCGCGCAACGGTGACGGCTGCCGCCAGCTGGGCCCAGTCGATGTCCGCGACCAGCGCGTGCGCCTGCTCGGAGTTGACGGTCCGCCAGAGCACGGACAGTGCCTCGGCCGGATCCATGGGCCGCACACCGTCACGACGCAGCCGGTCGGCGGTGACCGGGTCCAGAGCCATGCCCGCCCCGGCCCAGGCTCCCCAAGCGATCGAGGTCGCGGGAAGACCAGCGGCCCTGCGGTGCTGCGCGAGGGCGTCCAGCTCGGCGTTGGCGGCGGCGTAGTTGCCCTGCCCCGCGTTGCCGAGCACGCCCGCCGCCGAGGAGAACAGCACGAACGCGTCCAGGTCGAGGTGGCGGGTCAGGTCGTGCAGGTGCCAGGCCGCCGTCGCCTTCGGCGCGCGCACGCCGGCGAGTCGGGCGGCGGTGAGCCCGTCGACCACGCCGTCGTCCACCACTCCCGCGGTGTGCACCACGGCGGTCGGCGGCAGGTCTGCGATCAGCGCGGCGAGCGCGTCCCGATCCGCCACATCGCAGGCGGCGACGGTGACCCGGGTGCCGCCGCCGGACAACTCGGCGACCAGCTCGGCGGCGCCCGGCGCTTCTTCACCCCGGCGGCTGACCAGCACCAGGTGCTCGGTGCCCGCGGTGGCCAGCGACCGGGCCACGTGCGCGCCGAGGGCACCGGTACCGCCGGTGACCAGAACCGTGCCGCGCGGCCGCCAGGACCCGGTGCTCGGCACCGCGCGGACCAGCCGGGCGCCGGCGGGCCCGGATGGGGTGAGCGCCACCTGGTCCTCCCCGGTCCCAGCCAGCACCGCTGCGACGTGCCGCCAGGCCCATGGGCCGCTCTCGGTCCCGAGGTCGAGCAAACCGCCCCAGCGCTCGGGGTGCTCCAGTGCCGCGACCCGGCCCAATCCCCACACCGAAGCCAACTCCGGCACCAGCGGGCCCGAACCGGCCACGTCCACGGCCCCGGCGGTGACGCACCACAGTGGAGCGTCGATCCCGGCGTCGCCCAACGCTTGGACAACGGCGGCGGTTCGGGCCAGTCCGGTGGGCACACCGTTTTCCACGCCACCCGCTGCGGCCAACGAGAGCACGCCTGCGACGCCGGTCCCGTCCGGCACCGCAGCGGCGATCCGGGCCAGCACGGCCGCGCGGTCGGCGTCGGCCAGCTCCACTCGCCGCACCTCGGCACCTGCCGCGCTCAGCGCTGCTTCGGCGTCGGCAGCGGGTGTTCCGTCCGGGGCGGTGAGCAGCAACCAGGTCCCGGACAGCCGCGCGGTCGGCGGTTCCGGCAGCGGCCGCCACTCCAGCCGGTGGCACCACTGGTCCGTCCTGGACAACTCGTCCGCCCGCTTCCGCCAAGCGGCGAGCTTGGGCAGCGCGAGCGAGAGCGGTGCGTCGGCATCGACATCGATGGTCTCGGCGATCTCGGTCCACCGCTCGGCGTCCACAGCGGACCAGAACCGCGCCCCCACCTCGTCCTCGACCGGTTCCGGGCGCACCGGCTCCAGCCAGTGGCGGCTGCGCTGGAAGCCGTAGGTGGGCAGGTCGACCCGGTGCGCCCCGGTGCCGGCGAACACCTCAGTCCAGTCCACATCGGCCCCGGCGGCGTGCAGGGCACCCACCGCACCGAGCGCCGAGTCGACCTCGGCGCGGCCGCCGCGCGCGGTCGGCACGACGAGCGCGGTGGTGTCCAGCATTCCGCTGAGCGCCCCATCCGGTCCGATCTCGACGAACGCGGTGATCTCGCGGGACTCCGCAGCGGCGACCGCGTCGGCGAACCGCACGGTGTCGCGGGCGTGGCGCACCCAGTAGTCCGGGTCGCACAGCTCGTCGGTGACGAGCTCGCCGGTCAGGCCGGAGGCGACGGGCAGCACCGGCCGGCCCCGGTGCACGCCCGCGACCACCTCGCGGAACTCGGCGAGCACCGGTTCCACGAGCGCGGAGTGGAACGCGTGGCTGACCCGCAGCCGCTTGGTCTTGGCCCCGCGCGCGGCCGCAAGCTCGGCCACCGCGGCCACGTCGGCTTCGGCACCGGAGATCACCACCGAGGCGGGCCCGTTGACCGCGGCGATGTCCACCACGCCCGCCAACAGCGGGCGGACCTCGTCCTCGGGCAGCCCCACGGCGGTCATCGCACCGCCGCCGGGCAGCGAAGCCATCAGCCTGCCGCGGGCGGCGACCACCCGGCAGGCGTCGTCGAGGCCGAACACACCGGCCAGGTGCGCGGCGGCGAACTCACCGACGGAGTGGCCAGCGACGACGTCGGGGTAGACGTTCCAGGACATCAGGAGCCTGGCCATGGCGACCTCGAACGCGAACAGCGCGGGCTGGGCCAGGTCGGTCGGGTCGAGGTCGACCGCACGGCGCGGATCGGTGACCCCGTGCGCGGCCAGCGCGGTGCAGACCTCGTTGAAAGCGTCCGCGAACACCGGGAACCGCTCGGCCAGCTCACGCCCCATCCCGGGCTGCTGCGAACCCTGACCCGCGAAGAGGAACGCGATCCGGTGCTCCCCGCCGGAAGCGGCACCGACGCGCACCGAGGGGCTGTCCTGACCGGCGGCGATCGCGGCCAGACCGGCGCGTAGCTGGTCGTGCTCGGTCGCCACCACCACTGCCCGGTGCTCCAGCGCAGCACAGGTGGTCACAGTGGACAGTGCGACGTCGGCGACGCCCAGACCCGGATGCGCATCGAGGTGGTCGAGCAACCGGACCGCCTGAGCTCGCAGTGCCCGCGGGCTCACCCCGGAAACCGCCACGGGCACAGCGACCGGCGGCGCCGGGTCCACCGCGGCGTCCGGATCGCCAGCCTCCAGGATGGCGTGCGCGTTGGTCCCGCTGACGCCGAACGACGACACCGCCATCCGGCGCGGCCGACCGACCTCGGGCCACGGCCGGGCCTCGGACAGCAGCCGCACCTTGCCGCGCTCCCAGTCCACGTGCGGCGTCGGTTCCTCCGCGTACAGGGTGGCGGGCAGCACCGCGTGCCGCAGGGCCTGCACGGCCTTGATCACCCCGCCGACTCCGGCGGCGGCCTGCGAGTGCCCGATGTTGGACTTCAGCGAACCCAGCCAGAGCGGCTCGGCGCGATCCCGGCCGTAGGTCGCGAGCAGCGCCTCCGCCTCGATTGGGTCGCCGAGGGTGGTGGCGGTGCCGTGCGCCTCGACCGCGTCGACGTCCTGCGCCGACAGCCCGGCCTCAGCCAGCGCGGCCCGGATGACCCGCTGCTGGGCGGGGCCGCTCGGCGCGGTGAGCCCGTTCGAGGCGCCGTCGGAGTTGATGGCGCTGCCGCGCAGCACCGCGAGCACGGGGTGACCTCGGCGCCGCGCATCGGACAGCCGTTCCAGCAGCAGGACGCCCGCGCCCTCGGCCCACCCGGTGCCGTCGGCGCCCGCGGCGAACGACCGGCACCGGCCATCCGGCGACAGGCCGCGCTGCCTGCTGAACTCCACGAAGAGGTCCGGCGTCGCCATCACCGACGCGCCGCCCGCCAGGGCCAGTTCACACTCGCCCTGGCGCAGCGACCGGGCCGCCATGTGCAGCGCGACCAGCGACGACGAGCAAGCGGTGTCCAACGTGACGGCGGGGCCCTCCAGCCCGAGGTTGTAGGCGATGCGGCCGGAGGCGACGGCGGGCAGGGTGCCCGTCATCAGGTAGCCGCCGACCGCTTCGGACGCCTCTTGGGCGCGCGGCCCGTAGTTCTGGTCGATGACGCCTACGAAGACCCCGGTGGATGTGCCGCGCAGGCTCGTGGGGTCCAGCCCGGCGCGTTCGACCGCCTCCCAGGACGTCTCCAGCAACAACCGCTGCTGCGGATCCATCACCAACGCCTCACGCGGCGAAATCCCGAAGAACTCCGCATCGAACTCCGCCGCATCGCGCAAGAAACCACCCGACCGCACATACGACGTGCCGTGATGATCCGGATCCGGATCGAACAAACCCGCCAGATCCCAACCCCGGTCCGTGGGGAAGCCGGTGATGGCGTCGGTCCGCTCCTGCACCAACCGCCAGAGGTCCTCGGGTGAGCGGACCCCGCCGGGGTAACGGCAGGCCATCCCGACGATGGCGATCGGCTCGTTGGTGGTCGCGGGCGCCGCCGCGGGCTCGGCATCGGCCGCCGCGGGCCCGGTCTCCAGCGTGCCCAGGTGGTCGGCGAGCGCGGCCGGGGTGGGGTGGTCGAACGCGACGGCGGCGGGCAGTTGCAGCCCGGTCGCCCGGACCAGACGGTTGCGCAGCTGCAGCGCGATGAGCGAGTCCACGCCGAGTTCGGCGAAAGTCCGGGTGGGGCGGACGTCCGCGGGGTCGGTGTGGCCCAGGACGACCGCGGTCTCCGCGCGGACGATGCGGCGCAGCGCCTCCGCCCGTTCGCCGTCCGCGGTGGCGGCGAGTTCGAGCTGTGCAACCGGTTCGGCGGTGAGCTCCGGGACCGGGGTCGCGCTGCCCGCGGATGCGGAGGTGTCCAGCCAGAAGCGCTTGCGCTGGAAAGGATAGGTGGGCAGGTCCACCCTCCGGCCGCCGTCGAGCAGCGGCGTGAAGTCGACGCGGCCACCGGCCACGAACACCTCGGCGGCGGACAGCAGCACGCGGTCCCAGTCGCCGTCGTCGCGGCGCAGCGTGCCCACGACGACGGCGTCGGCCGTCTGCTGGACTCCCAGCGTCAGCACCGGGTGCGGCGAGCACTCGACGAACACGTCGTGCCCCGACCCGCTCAGCTCCGCCACGGCCTGCTCGAACTCCACCGGCTCGCGCAGGTTGCGGAACCAGTATTCCCCGGTCAGGTCGGACCCGTCGGTCAGCTTACCGGTGACTGTGGACAGCAGGGGCAACCGGCCGGCCGCGAGCCGAACCGCGCGGAGGGCGTCGACCAACTCCTCGCGCAGCGATTCCACCTGGGCGGAGTGCGAGGCGTAGTCCACCGGGATCCGCCGGGCCCGAACCCCTTCGCGCTCGCACCCGGCGATCAGCTCGTCCAAAGCGGCTGGCTCGCCGGACACCACCGTCACCGCAGGCCCGTTCACCGCGGCGATCGAGATCTGCTCTCCCCACGCGGCGATGCGCTCCCGGACGCAGTCGGCGGGCTCGGTGACCGAGACCATCCCGCCCGCCCCGGCGAGGGAGACGAGCGCCCTGCTGCGCAGCGCCACGACCCGGGCTCCGTCGGGGACCGACAGAGCACCCGACACGACCGCCGCCGCGATCTCGCCCTGCGAGTGGCCCACCACGACGTCGGGCACCACGCCCAGCGACTCCCACACCGCGGCCAACGAGACCATCACCGCCCACAGCAGGGGCTGCACCACGTCCACGCGGGACAGGCCCGACTCGTCGCCCAGCATCTCGGCGGGAGACCAGTCCACGAACTGCTCCAGGGCCGCCGCGCACTCGGCGAACCGCGCGGCGAACACCGGCGACGAGGCCAGCAACGCCGAACCCATGCCGAGCCACTGCGAACCCTGCCCGGGGAACACGAAAGCCGTGCGCCCCCGGGGAACCGCCTCACCGACGGCCACATCGGACGGTGCGGTCCCGGCTGCGAGCGCGCGCAGCGCGGTCCCGGCGGCGGCCCGGTCGGCGGCGACCACCACGGCCCGGTGATCGAACGGGGTCCGGCCCGTGGCCAGGGCGAAGGCCGTGTCGACCAGACCGGCCGCGTCCGGGGCGGTCAGCCAGTCAGCGAGCTCGGCGGCCCGCGCTGCCAGAGCTCGCGGGTCGCGGGCGGCCAGCACCAGCGGCACGGTGCGGTCAGCGACGGCTTCGGGCACGTCGTCAGCCGGGGCCTGCTCCAGCACCGCGTGGGCGTTGGTGCCGCTGACCCCGAAGGCCGACACCCCTGCCCGCAGTGGTCGGTCGACCTCCGGCCACGGCCGCGTCTCGGTCAGCAACCGCACCGCTCCGGCGGACCAGTCCACGTGCGGCGTCGGCTCGTCGACGTGCAGGGTCGCGGGCAGCACGCCGTGCTGCAGCGCCAGCACCATCTTGATCACCCCGGCCACCCCGGCGGCCGCCTGCGGGTGGGCGATGTTGGACTTCAGCGAGCCCAGCCAGAGGGGCTCGGTGCGGTCCTGGCCGTAGGTCGCCAGCAACGCCTGGGCCTCGATCGGATCACCCAGCGTCGTGCCGGTGCCGTGCGCCTCCACCGCGTCCACCTCTGCCGTGGACAGACCGGCCTTGGCCAGGGCATCGCGGATGACCCGCTCCTGGGCGAGACCGTTGGGCGCGGTCAGCCCGTTGGACGCGCCGTCGGAGTTGACCGCCGTGCCGCGGACCACGGCGAGCACGGGGTGGCCGTTGCGGCGGGCGTCGGACAACCGCTCCAGCAGCAGCATCCCAGCGCCCTCGCCCCAGGCCGTTCCGTCCGCAGTGGACGAGAACGGCTTGCACCGGCCGTCCGGGGCCAGGCCGCGCTGGCGGCTGAACTCGATGAACATGCCGGGCGCGGCCATCACCGTCGCACCACCCGCCAGGGCGAGCGAGCAGTCGCCCGCGCGCAGCGCCTGGCAGGCCAGGTGCAGGGTGACCAGCGACGACGAGCAGGCGGTGTCCACGGTCACGGCGGGCCCGCTGAGCCCGAGGGCGTAGGCGACGCGGCCGGAGATCACACTGGAGGACTTGCCGGTGACCAGGAACCCGCCCAGGCCCTCGGGCGCCTCGTGCAGCCGGGTGCCGTAGTCCTGGTAGACCATGCCGGCGAACACGCCGGTGCGGCTGCCCCGCAGCGAGCGCGGGTCGATCCCGGCCCGTTCGACCGCCTCCCAGGACGTCTCCAGCAACAACCGCTGCTGCGGATCCATCACCAACGCCTCACGCGGCGAAATCCCGAAGAACTCCGCATCGAACTCCGCCGCATCGCGCAAGAAACCACCCGACCGCACATACGACGTGCCGTGATGATCCGGATCCGGATCGAACAAACCCGCCAGATCCCAACCCCGGTCCGTGGGCAGGTCGGACACCACGTCCTGCTCGCCGACCAGGAGTTCCCACAGGTCCTCCGGCGAGCGAACCCCGCCGGGGAAGCGACAGCCCATCGCCACGATCGCGATCGGCTCGTCGGACCGGGCGGTGCGAGCCGGGACGACCGCTCCACCGTCGCCGACCACCTCGGCGTCGGGGAGCAGGCGGCCGTGCAGGAAATCGGCGACAGCGGCCACTGTCGGATGGTCGAAGAGCAACGTGGTCGGCAGCCGCAGACCGGTGGCGGCGGCGAGCCGGTTGCGCAGCTCCACGACGGTGAGCGAGTCGAACCCGATCTCGCGGAACGCCTTATCCACCACCACAGCCCCAGCCGTCGCGTGCCCCAGCACCCCGGCGGCGTGGTCGCGCACGGTGTCGAGCACGACACGGCGCTGCTGGTCGGGGTCCAGTCCCGCCAGCCGCCCCGCCAGCCCGGACCGCTCGCCCGCGGCTTCCCGGTCCAGGGCGCGCACCTCGGGCAGCTCGGCGATCAGCGGGCTCGGGCGGGCGGCCGTCAGCACCGGGGCGAACCGGTCCCAGCGTACGTCGGCAACGACCAGGGTCGTCTCACCTCGGCCCAGCGCGGTGCCCAGCGCGGACAGGGCGGCGTCGGGATCCATGCCGAGCAGGCCGCGCCCGCTCATCCGGTCCTCGATCCCGCCCTCGGCCATGCCGCCGCCGGACCAGATGCCCCAGGCGATCGAGGTGGCGGGCAGGCCCTGGGCACGGCGGTGCTCCGCGAGCGCGTCCAGGTGGGCGTTGGCGGCGGCGTAGGCGCCCTGGCCGCCGTTGCCGAGCACGCCGATCACCGAGGAGAACAGGACGAAGGCATCGAGGTCCAGTCCGGCGGTCAGCTCGTGCAGCACCTCGGCCGCATCGGCCTTGGCCGCCAGCACCCCGGCCACCCGCTCCGGGGTGAGCCCGTCGACGACACCGTCGTCGAGCACCCCGGCGGCGTGCACCACGGCGGTCGGCGGGTGCTCGGCGAGCAGCGCGGCCAGGTCGTCGCGGTCGGTCACGTCGCAGGCGGCCACGGTGACCCGCGTCGAGGTCTCCGCGAGGTCGTCGAGCAGTACCCCGATGCCGGGCGTGGCGGCACCGCGGCGCCCGGCCAGCACCACGTGCTCGGTGCCGCGGGCGGCCAGCCACCGGGCCACGCGCCCACCGAGCGCTCCGGTGCCGCCGGTGATCAGGACCGTGCCGCGCAGGGGATCAAGACCGGTCTCGGGGGCCGTGCCGCGCACCGGAACCAGCCGCCTGCCGAACACCCCGGACGGGCGCAACGCGACCTGGTCCTCGCCCGAAGCACCGGCGAGCACGGCGGCGAGCCGCCGCAGCGCGCGCTGGTCGAGTTCCTCGGGCAGGTCGACCAGACCGCCCCAGCGGTCCGGATGTTCCTGCGCGACCACCTGACCCAGTCCCCACAGCCGGGCCTGGGCGGGGGCGATGATCGGGTCGTCGGGTCCGGCGGCCACCGCGCCGCGGGTCGCGCACCACAGCCGCGCCGAGCTGCCGGTGTCCCCGAGCGCTTGGACCAGGGTGATGGTGTCGACCAACCCGGGCAGCAGCGACAGCACACCGACGACCGGGTCCGGTCCGGCCAGCGCTCCGGCCAGCATGCGGGCCAGCTCGGCGCGGTCGGTGCCCGGAACGACCGGTACGGCGGTGTGGTCGGCGGGCAGGTCCGGGGTTTCGGCGCAGTCGGGAACCACCACCAGCCACCGTCCGCGCAGCGCGGTCGCGGCGGGCTCGGGCACCGGCTGCCAGCGCACGCGGTAGTGCCCCGGCGTGGCGGCGACCCGGTCGCGGGTGCGCCGCCGCCACGCCGCCAGCACGGGCAGGGCGGCGTCGGATGCAGCCCGGTCACCGTCCGGCGCGAGCACCGCGGCCAGCGCGTCGGCATCGGCGTCGTCGACGGCGGCCCACAGGCGGGCTTGATCCGGGTCGGTCGGGCGGGTCGAGGGCTCGATCCAGTACCTCTGCCGCTGGAACGCGTAGGTGGGCAATGCGATCCGGGCCCCGGCACAGGCGGGCCATTCGATCCGGAGGCCGCCCACGTGCGCTTCGGCCAGCGAGGTGAGCCACCGGGTCGGACCGTCCTCGCCCCGGCGCAGCGACGTGCACACCAGTGCCGGGGATTCCTCGGCGTCCACGGTCTCCTGCACGCCGATGGTGAGCACCGGGTGCGGGCTGCTCTCGATGAACGCGTCGTGCCCGTCGGCGAGCGCCGCCCGCACCGCCTGCTCGAAGAGGACGGGCTGGCGCAAGTTGCGGAACCAATAGCCGGCGTCCAGGCAGGCGGTGTCCACCGAGCCGCCGCTGACGGTCGAGTAGAACGCGATCTCGGCGCTGCGCGGCGAAATGCCGGCGAGCAGGTCCAGCAGCTCGTCGTGGATGGCGTCGACGTGCGGGGAGTGGGAGGCGTAGTCGACGGGCACGCGGCGGGCGTGCACCCCGTCGCGCTCGCACTCGGCCAGCAGTTCGTCGAGCGCGTCGGCATCGCCCGCGATCACCGTCGCCGCTGGGCCGTTGATCGCCGCGACGCCGATGCGGTCCGGGTAGGCGGCCAGCCGCTCGCGGACCTCGGCGACGGGTACGGGCAGGGAGACCATGCCGCCGCGCCCGGCGAGCACGCCCAGGGCCCGACTGCGCAAGACCACGATGCGCGCGGCGTCTGCCATGCTCAACGCACCCGCCACGTGGGCGGCGGCGATCTCGCCCTGCGAGTGACCGACGACGGCCGCCGGGCGCACACCCGCGGCCCGCCACAGCGCCGCCAGCGACACCATCACGGCGAACAGCGCGGGTTGCACCACGTCGGCGCGCTCCAGCTCGGGTACCCCCGGGGCGCCGGTCAGCACGTCTAGCAGCGACCAGTCGACGTAGGGCGCGAACGCGGCGGCGCACTCGTCGATCTTCGCGGCGAAGACCTCGTCGTCGAGCAGGTCGACCGCCATCCCGGCCCACTGCGAGCCCTGACCGGGGAAGACCAGGACCGGCTTCGCCCGCCGTCGCGCCTGCCCGCTGACCACGGCCGGGGACATGCCGCCGTCGGCCAGCACCCGAACCCCGTCGAGCAGCGCCTCCCGGTCACCGCCGACGACCACGGCCCGGGTGTCAAGCAGCGCCCGGTCTCGCAGCGAGACCGCCACGTCGGCGGCGGTGGCGTCGGGGTGCGCGTCCAGGTGCTCGGCCAGCCGTCGGGCCTGCCCGCGCAGCGCGTCCTCACCGCGGGCGGACAAAGTCCAGGCCAGCGGCCCGGTGGAGGTCCGCGCCTCGGCCGGATCCTGGGGCTGCTCAGCGGCTTCCTCCAGGATCAGGTGGGCGTTGGTCCCGCTAATGCCGAACGAGGAGACCCCGGCGCGGCGCGGGCGGTCGGTGGCGGGCCACTCGGCCTCGTCGGTGAGCAGGCTGACCGTGCCCGCCGACCAGTCCACGTGCGGCGTCGGCTCGTCCACGTGCAGGGTCGCGGGCAGCACACCGTGCCGCAGCGCCAGCACCATCTTGATCACCCCGGCGATGCCCGCTGTCGCCTGGGTGTGCCCGATGTTGGACTTCAGCGAGCCCAGCAGCAGCGGGCGGTCGGCGGTGTGCGCTCGGCCGTAGGTGGCCTGCAGGGCTTCGGCCTCGATCGGGTCACCCAACGTGGTCCCGGTGCCGTGCGCCTCGACCGCGTCCACGTCGGCGGTGGTCAGGCCTGCCTCGGCCAGCGCGTTGCGGATGACCCGCTCCTGCGACGGCCCGTTGGGCGCGGTCAGCCCGTTGGACGCGCCGTCGGAGTTGACCGCGGACCCGCGGATCACCGCGAGCACCGGATGACCGTTGCGCCGGGCGTCGGACAGCCGCTCCAGCACAGCCATGCCCGCGCCCTCGGCCCACCCCGTGCCGTCGGCTCCTGCGGCAAAAGCCTTGCAGCGGCCGTCCGGGGCCAGCCCGCGCTGGCGGCTGAACTCCACGAACATCCCGGGCCGGGCCAGCACGGCCGCCCCGCCCGCCAGGGCAAGAGCGCACTCCCCCGCCCGCAGCGACCGGGCGGCGAGGTGGAGGGCGACCAGCGAGGAGGAGCAGGCTGTGTCCACGGTCAGCGCGGGACCCTCCAGCCCCAAGGTGTAGGCGATCCGGCCGGAGGCGACGCTGGCGGTGCTCCCGGTCAGCGCGTAGCCCTCATGCCCGGCGGCGTCGACCATGCCTGGGCCGTACTCCTGGGCCATTGCACCGACGAACACGCCGGTAGCGCTGCCGCGCAGCGCGAGCGGGTCGATGCCCGCCCGCTCCACGGCCTCCCACGAGGTCTCCAGCAGCAGCCGCTGCTGCGGGTCCATGGCCGTGGCCTCGCGGGGGCTGATGCCGAAGAACGCGGCGTCGAACCGGTCCACGTCGTAGACGAACCCGCCGGACCGCGTGTAGGAGGTGCCGCTGCTGGCCGGATCGGCATCGTAGAGCGCGTCGAGGTCCCAGCCGCGATCGGTGGGGAACGCGCCCACGGCGTCGCCGCGCTCGCGCAGCAGCCGCCACAGGTCGTCCGGCGAGTTGACGCCACCGGGCAGCCGGCAGCCCAGCCCGACGATCACGATCGGGTCGTCGTCCACATCGGTCGGACCGGCGCTGGTGGCGTCGACCGGGTCAGGGGTGCCGCCGTCCCGGCAGGAGTCGAGGTGCGCGATGAGCGCGGTGGGCGTCGGGTGGTCGAACAGCAGCCCGGCCGGCAGGCGCAGTCCGGTCGCCACGGCGAGGGCGTCGCGGAACTCCACGGAGGTAAGGGAGCTCAGGCCCAGGTCGCGGAAGGTCACGTCCGGGTCGATGGCATCCGGACCGGCGTGACCGAGCACCGCCGCAGCGGTGCGCAGCACCAGGTCCTCCGCGACCCAGTCCTCGGGCTCCTCCTCGACCGCGGGAGCGGACTCGGCGGGCGGCGGCGCGACGGCGGGGTTCGCGGACGGGGCTGCGGGCAGCCAGTGCCGGGTGCGCTGGAAGGCGTAGGTGGGCAGCGGCACGCGCTCGCCGTCGACCACAGCTGTCCAGTCGATCGGTAGGCCGCGCACGAACAAGCCGGACACCCCGGCGAGGGCGGCCGCGTCCTCGGCCCGGTCCGGCCTCGGTCCGGTGTGGACGGTCGTGCCCCCGATCTCGCGGGCCAGCGCCGCCACCGTCCCGTCCGGGCCGACTTCGAGCAGGTCCGTCATTCCGAGGTCGCGAACCGCTGCGACGGCGTCGCCGAAGCGCACCGCGCCGCGGGCGTGGCGCACCCAGTACTCCGGGGTGGCCACCTCGTCGGCGGCGACCGCCCCGGTGACGGCGGAGACGAACGGCACGGCAGACGCGGAGAATTCCACAGTGGACAAGACGTCGGCGAACTCGGCGAGCATCGGCTCCACCAGCGGCGAGTGGAACGCGTGGCTCACCCGCAGCCGCTTGGTCCGGCACTCCGGCAGCCGTGCCAGCACGGCGGCCACGTCGTCCTCCGCCCCAGAGAGCACCACGGCGCGTGGGCCGTTCACCGCGGCGAGGTCGACCGCACCCGCCAGCAGGGGCCGCACGTCGTCCTCGGCGGCTTCCACCGCCACCATCGCCCCACCGGCGGGCAGCGCCTGCATCAGCCTGCCCCGAGCCGCCACCACCTGGCAGGCTTCGGCGCGGGAGAGCACGCCGGCGACGCAGGCTGCGGCGAACTCACCGACGGAGTGGCCGGTCACGGCTTCCGGCTCCACCCCCCACGAGCGGTACAGCTCGGCGAGCGCGAACTCGTACGCGAACAGCGCGGGCTGGGCGAACTCCGTGCGCTCCAAGCCGTCCCCGGTTTGCACGACGTCGGCCAGGCCGGGCACCCCCAGGTCCGCGAACTCCGCGCACACCGCGTCGAACGCACGGGAGAACACCGGGAACCGCGCGGCCAGCTCGCGGCCCATGCCCGCGCGTTGCGCGCCCTGCCCCGCGAACAGCAGACCGACCCGCCGCCCCGCAGCCGCTGATCCGCGCACGACCGACGCCGCGGGCAGCCCATCGGCCACCGCGGCCAGGCCGCGCGCCAGCTCGTCCTGGTCTCCCGCGAGCACGACCGCGCGGTGCGGAAACGCGGACCGGGTGGTGGCCAAGGAGAACGCCGTGTCCGCGGGCGAACCCGGCTCCGCTGCGGCCAAGCGGGCGGCCTGCGCGCGCAGCGCGGCGGCGTCGCGACCGGACACCACGAACGGCAGCACGCCGCCCGGTTCGGCCGACGGTCGGCGGGGCTCGGCGGGTCCCGGCGCGGCGGTCACCACGACGTGGCAGTTCGTCCCGCCCATGCCGAACGACGACACGCCCGCGACCAGCGGCGCGCCCGGGCGCGGCCACGGCCCGGCGGTCTGCGCGACCCGCAGGCGCAGGTCGTCCAGCGGGATGTCCGGGTTCGGGGTGCGGAAGTTCAGGCTGGCGGGGATCTCGCCGGCGTCCAGGCTCAGCACCACCTTGAGCAACCCGACGATGCCCGCCGCGCCCTCAAGGTGGCCGACGTTGGCCTTCACCGAGCCGACCAGCAGCGCCTCGCCCGCGTCCCGGCCGGCGCCCAGCGCCGCGCCGAGGGCGCGTGCCTCTACCGGATCCCCGACCGGAGTGCCGGTGCCGTGCAGTTCCACGTACTGAGCCGCCGACGGGGCCAGCCCCGCCGCGTCGAAGGCCGCGCGCACCACGTCGCGCTGGGCGTCCGCGTCCGGCGCGGTCAGGCCGACGGAGGCGCCATCGTTGTTCACCGCGCTGCCGCGCAACACGCCGTAGACCCGGTCCCCGTCGGCCAGGGCCGCGGACAGCGGCTTGAGCAGGACGGCGCCGCCGCCCTCGCCGCGGACGAAACCGTTGGCCCTGGCGTCGAACGGGTAGCAGTCCCCGTCCGGGGAAAGGCCGCCGAAACCGGCCGCACCGAGCCCGGACTCGGCGGCGAGCAGCAGGTTCACCCCGCCCGCCACCGCGACGTCGGCCTCGCCGCGCCGCAGGCTCTCGCAGGCCAGGTGCACCGCGACCAGGGACGACGACTGGGCGGTGTCGACCACCATGCTGGGACCGGTGAAACCGAGCGCGTAGGAGACCCGGTTGGCGATGATGCCCCGGTTGAGCCCGGTGAACGTGTGCGGGTCGACCAGGTCCGGCCCCCGGCGGTGGGTCAGCAGCGCGTAGTCGTCCCAGATCGCACCGACGAAGACGCCGACCCGGCCGGGAACCGGCAGCAGCCCGGCGTGCTCGACCGCTTCCCACGCCAGTTCCAGCATCAGCCGCTGCTGCGGGTCGATGGCGGCGGCCTCGCGGGGCGAGATGCCGAAGAACCCGGCGTCGAACCGGTCGACCGCGTCCAGGAAACCACCGCGGGTCGTCGGCATCCGGCGCAGCGCCTCGGGATCCCACTCCGCGCTGCGGTCCGCGGGCACCTCGGTGATGGCCGAGCGGCCCTCCCGCAGCACGCGCCAGAACGCGCTCGGATCGGGTGCTCCGGGGAGCCGGCACGACATGCCCACGACGGCGATCGGCTCGTTCGGCTCCGCGGCAGTTGTCGTCACTTCGACTCGACCCCCGAACTCTCGATGGACAGGGCGAAACCAGCTGGTCCCAGACAGCGAACGTAGTGACCCGAACCGCCCGGCTACCCCAGCAAAGCCCCCTAGCGCCCCCCTATGCGCCGCGCCCGGACCGGGCTTGCTCGCCTGCGCGCAGCGCTACCGGGTGAGCGACGTCACCGCTAGACTCGCTGCCGCACGGGGAAATGCGTCCTGTTCGTACCGGAATCCGTTGCTGGGCAAGGAAGATGCGGAGGAAGAACATGCGAGAACTGGCTGGCCGGACCGCGGTGGTCACCGGGGCGGGCAGCGGGATCGGCCGAGCGCTCGCTGGAGGTTTCGCCGCCAGGGGCATGGCACTCGCGCTGGCCGACGTGGACGAACCAGCGCTGGCCGAGACCGCGCGGCAGATCCGGGCGGCCGGGGCGGACGTGCTGGAAGTGCCCACGGACGTGCGCGACCCCGGCGCCGTGGACCGCCTCGCCGCGCGGACCGTGGCCGAGTACGGCGCGGTGCACGTGGTCTGCAACAACGCAGGCGTGTCCCGGATGGGCCGGAGCTGGGAGATCCCGCTGGCCGAATGGCACTGGGTGCTGGAGGTCAACATGTGGGGGGTCGTGCACGGGATGCGCAGCTTCGTCCCGCACCTGCTGGAGCAGCCCGAGGCCCACGTCGTGAACACCTCGTCGATCGGCGGCCTGGTGTCAGCACCGTTCATCGCCCCGTACACCGCGGCCAAGCACGCGGTGGTGGGGCTGTCGAAGTCGTTGCGCCTGGAACTGGCCGACCGCGCACCGCACGTGGGCGTCACGGTGCTGTGCCCGGGCGCGGTGGTCACTGCGATCGACCCGAACACCCCGCTCGCGGGCGGCGAACCGGAATCGCTCCCGCCGGAGGCCAGGACGCTGGCCGAGCACGCCCGCCGCACCAAGCACGAGGGCATGCCGCCGGAGCAGGTGGCCGAGATGACGCTGGACGCGATCCGGGAGAACCGGTTCTACGCGCTGCCCAACGCCGACGAGCTGATGCCCCTGCTGCGCGCCGACCACGACGAGGTGCTCGGCGCACCGCTGCGCTGAGCACCCCGCCGTCGGGTCCACATCGGACTACCCGCCGGACTTGACGAAGCCCGCCAGCTCGGCCGGGGTCGGGTGGTTGAACACATCGGCCATCCGCACCCGCACCCCGGTCTCGCGCTGGACCTCCTGGGCCAGCTTCGCGGCCAGCAGCGAATGGCCGCCGTGGGTGAAGAAGTTGGTGCCGGCGACCACGTCCGCGCGGTCGAGCAGCTTGGCGAACCGCGCGATGATCCCGGCTGTCACCGGATCGACCGCGGCCTGCTCATCGGCGGGCTCGACGGCGGGGGCGGCCCGCTCGCACAACATCCGGCGCAGCTCCGGGTGGTCGACCTTGCCGTTTCCGGTGAGCGGGAACCGTTCCAGGAACACGAAGTCCTGCGGTACCGCCGCCGCGGGCAGTTCGGCCCGCGCGGAGCTCCACAGCCGCTCGCGCAGCCCGGGCTGCTCGGCGCCCAGCACCACGGCGACCAGCACGGCGTCGTCGCCGTCGCCGTCGCCGTCGCCGACTACGGTGACGGCCACGGCGTTCACCTCGGCGAGGCCGAGCAGCACCGATTCGACCTCGCCCAGTTCGATCCGGTTGCCGCGCAGCTTCACCTGCCGGTCGGCCCGACCCAGCACCTCCAGGGTGCCGTCCGGGAGCCAGCGGGCCCGGTCGCCGGTGCGGTAGTGGCGGCCGTGCCCGGGCCGGGTGCGGAAGCGGTCGGCGGTCAGCTCCGGACGGCCGTGGTAGCCCACCGCCACGCCGGCCCCCGCGATGCACAGCTCCCCGATCACACCCACCGGCAGTTCCCGCCCCTGCTCGTCGGCGACGAAAGCGGTGGTGTTCGCGATCGGTGTCCCGACCCCGATCCGCGCCCCGGCCTCCTCGATCCGGGCGCACGTCGACCAGATGGTGGTCTCGGTCGGCCCGTAGACGTTGTGCAGCGAGCACCCCGTGGCCACCAGGTCCGCGGCCAGCGGCGCCGGCAGCGGCTCACCGCCGCAGAGCACGGTCCGCCCGGCGAGGGCGGGGCCTGCTTCGCCGAGCACTTGGCGCCACGTCGTCGGGGTGGCTTGGAGCAGCGTGATGTCGTGGTCCCGCACCACCTCCGCCAGCACTTGGCCGTCGACCTTGGCCTCGTCCGGGGCGACCACGACCTGGCCGCCGCGCACCAGCGGCGCGAACAGCTCCAGCGCGGAGATGTCGAAGGAGAAGGTGGTGGACCACAGCGCGGTGTCCGCGGCGGCGCCGAGATCGGCGGCGAAGTGACCGATCAGGTTCGCCAGCGCCGCGTGCCCCACGAGCGTCCCCTTGGGACGTCCGGTGGAGCCGGAGGTGTAGATCAGGTACGCCGGGTCCGCCCCGGTCACCGGCACCACCGGCGGCTCGTCCGGGCCCGGCCCGGCCACGGCGTCCGCGAGCGGCAGGACCGGGCAGTCGATCTCCTCGGGCACCCGCGCCGACGCGCCGACCAGCACCGCAGCCGCCCCGGAGTCGGCGAGCTGGTAGGCCAGGCGTTGGTCCGGATGATCGGGGTCGAGCGGCAGGTACACGGCCCCGGCCAGCCACACGCCGAACACCGCCGCCGCCAGCTCCGGCCCGCGCGCGGCCAGCAGCGCCACCACGTCGCCGCGACCGACCCCGTCCGCCCGCAACCGGTCCCGGACCGCGCCTGCCATCGTCCACAGTGAACCGAAGGATTCCGCGCGGTCCGGCGCCACCACGGCCGTCCGGTCCGGCTCGGCTGCCACGACCGCGTTCAGCGCGGCGGGCACCGTCGAGAACGGGATCTCGCGGGTGGTGCGGTTCGCCGCGGCCAGGACCTCCCGGTCACCGGCGTGCGCGACCGGGACCGAGCCCACGGCGCGCGCTGTGTCCTCGGCGAGGTCGACGAGCAGGCGGTCGTAGCGCAGCACCATCGCGTGTGCATCCACAGTGGACACGACACCGGTGTTGTGCACGGCGCGGACCCGGATGCCGTCCGGCCGGGGCAGCAGGAAGAACTCCAGGTCGAACTTGCTGTACCGGGTGGCCACGGGCTCCGCCGCGGCGGGCCGGCCGCCCACGGTGAACTCGGTGGGCCCGGTGTGCGGCACGTAGTTGAACACGTGCCGGAAGACGGTGTGCCGCCACGAACCGCCGCTGCGCGGGATCTCCCCGAGCAGGTCGTCCACCGGAACGTCGTGGTGCGCGAGCGCCCCGAAGAACGCGTCGCGGGCCGCACGAACCAGCGGCGCGAACCCGGCTTCCGGGTCCACGACGATGCGTAGCGGGGCCACGTTGACGTGGTAGCCGATGGCCCTGGGGGCGTCGCTGCCGCGGACGTTCAACGGCGAGCCGATCACCAGGTCGGGCCCTGCTCCGTGGGCGTGCAGCAGCGCCGCGTACGCGGCGAGCACCACCACGGCTTCCGGAACGCGCAACGCCCTGGCCGCGGATGCCACCGCGGCGACGGCCTCACCGGAGAGCTCGACCTCGACCTGATCGCCCAGCACCGCGGCCTCATCCGGATCGGCCGACGCGGGCACCCCGGGCGGGACCACGGCCAGCGCGAGCCGGTCGGGGTGCACCCCGCGCAGCTGTTCCCGCCAGTACCTCAGGCTCTCCGGGCGGGCCTCCGGCTCGGGCGCCGCGAGTGCCCAGCCGCTCAGGTGCGGGGGCAGCGCACCGACGGCCAACCCGTCGTACACCGCGACGAGGTCGTCGAGCAGCACCGTGGCCGACACCGTGTCGAACACCAGGTGGTGCACGACCACGCAGACCACGTCGTCGGCGCCGACTCCGAGCAGCAGTGCGCGCAGCATCGGACCACCGTCGAGCGGGAACGGCGCGGCCACGAAGTCGGCGAGCCGGGCACCCACGGCGTCCGGCGGGCAGGTCTCCCGCTCCAGCGGCACCACCAGCTCCGGCACCGTCTCCCGGACCAGACCCGACTCCTCGGCGCGGAAGGCGCGACGCAGCGCCTCGTGCCGGGCGACCAGCACGTCGAGCGTGCGGGCCAGCAGCGCCGGGTCGACACCGCCGGTGACCCGGAAGGCCAGGTGCAGGTTGTTCACCCCGGCCCCGGGCACCAGGCGCTCCAGCAGCCACAGCGCCGATTCCTTGCTGGAAGCGGGCACCGGGCCGGCCTCCTCCCCGGTGCGGGTCACCGCGCGCCCTTCCCCGCCAGCACCTCGCCGACGGCGGCCGCGACATCCGGGGCGCGCAGCAGGTCGGCGTGCTCGACGTCGAAGCGCAGTTCCCGGTCGACCAGGGCGGCCCGGTCCGCCGGATCGAGCGGGTTCAGGCCGCTGGTCGGGGTGGCCGAGCTGAACACGACCGCGCCCGCCCACCGCTTGTCGCGGTCGATCTGCGCCGCGGCGATGAGGTAGCGGACGAAGGAGCGGTAGGTGCCGGTGAGCTCCTCGGCGTACTCCTCGTCCAGGCCGGCGGCCGCGCACGCCACCTCGGCGGCGCCGGTGAAGATCCGGACCAGCTCGGTCCCCAGCTGCTCGACCCCGTCGACGCCGGCCAGCGCGCGGTCGCCGTCGGCGACGGCAGCAGCCGCGCGTTCGGCGCCGAGCATGCCGGACAGGCTCTCCACCACCTTGCGGTACTGGTAGTACAGCGTCAGCGTCGTCGGGGACTCCGGGTCGAACAGCAGCAGCGCCGGAGCCCGGCCGGTGCGCTCGGTGAGCCGCGCGGCGAGCTCACCGGCGAACGCCCCGCCCGCGCAGAACCCGAGCACGGCGCGGACGGGCCGGTCCGGCACGGCGGAGACCCACCGGTCGACGTAGTCGGCAGCGTCGAAATCCGCCTCCGCGCCCAGCGGGGGCTGCACCGTCTCCCACATGGCCGCCCCGGCGCCGAGCCCGTCCGCCAGGTCGCCGAACGCCGCCTCCGGGCGGCCCGTGGCCGCATAGTCCACCGCGAGCACGATCGGCCCACCGGGGTCCGCGCCGATCTCCCGCCACACCGGCGTCGTGGTCATGTCGTGCCTCCGGTCCGGGGCAGCCGCCCCAGGTAGTGGTGGACGGGGTACACGGCGGTCACCTGCCCGCCCGCCGCGCACTCGGTGAGCTCGGCGGCCAGTTCGGCGGCGACCTGCTCCCGGCGCTCGGGTGGCACCAGCTCCCAGTACACGCGCAATCCGTTGGACCAGGTCCAGTCGATCAGCGCCTGCGCGGTCGGGGCGGCGAGGACGACGTCCTGGCGGTGTTCGGCGACCTCGGTGAATCCGGCTGCGCACAGGGCCTCGCCGATCCGGCCGGGCCGGCCGAACGGGTGCGCGCCGTAGAGCGCGGCCACCCGCGGGTGCGCCGCGGCGAGCGCATCCGGATCGGCGGCGGCGATGATCCGGTCGACGCGCAGCGCGCCGAGGTCCCACTCGGAAAGCGTCGGCGGCGGCACCGGACCGGTCATCCCGATCCGGCCACCGGGCCGCAGCAGCCGCGCGTAGTGGGCGGCGGTCGCGAAGGGATCCGGGAAGTGCGCCGCGCTCATGCTCGCCGCGACGAGGTCGAACGACCCGGCGGGCAGGTCCGGTGCGGTGCCGTCGAGCACCCGGACCTCGACGTTGGCGAACTCGCGCGCTGCCGCGTCCGCCGCGGTCGCGGCGATCATGGCCTCGGCGATGTCGATGCCGAGGACGGCGCCGGACGGCCCGACCGCGGCTGCGGCCGGGAACAGCACAGCTCCTCGACCGCAGCCCACGTCGAGCACGCGTTCACCGGGCTGCGGCGCGAGCAGCTCCAGCAGCCTGTCTGCGATCGGGCGGAAGAACTCGACCCCGGTGTTGTCGTACTGCTCGGCGAGCTCGTCGAAGACGATCGTGCGTTCGGTGGACTTCACCATGCGATCGGCACCTCGTGCACGCCGTAGATGTTCGCGCCGACCTTGTAGCGCAGGTCCTCGACCGGCGTGGTCACCCGCAGGCCGGGCAAGCGCTGAAACAGCGTGCCGAACACGACCTCCAGCTCCAACCTGGCCAGGTGCGGGCCAATGCACTGGTGCGCGCCGTGCCCGAAGGCCAGGTGGCCGCCGGCGTTGCGCCGGATGTCCAGCCGCTCCGGGTGCTCGTAGACCGCCGGGTCCCAGTTGGCGGCCCCTGCCAGGGCGATCACGCCCTCGCCTGCGCGGATCGTCTCGCCGCCGAGTTCGATGTCCTCCAGGGCCACCCGCGATCCGGCCGGGTCGGAGACGCTGAAGTAGCGCAGCAGCTCCTCCACCGCGCTTGCGGCCAGGCCGGGGTCCGCGACCAGCAGCTCCAGCTGGTCGGGGTTTTCCAGGAGTCCGAGGGTGCCCATCGAGATCATGTTGGCAGTGGTCTCGAAGCCGGAGATGAGCAGGAATGCCGCCATCCCGACGATCTCGTCGTGGCTTAGCACGCCCAGCTCGACGTTGCGCCGCACGATCCGGCCGAGCACGTCGTCGGAGAGGTCCTGTTCCTTGGCCCGGATCAGCCCGTCGAGTCCGTCGAGCACGTCTACGTTGGCCTGCTGGCGCTGCTCGATGGTGCTTGCGTGGTCGACCATGGTCATGGTCCGCTCCAGGTAGTGCTCCCGGTCCTCCTGCGGCACGTCCAGCAGGTCGCAGATCACCCGCGAGGGCACCAGCAGCGCGAAGGCCGACATCAGCTCCGCCGGGCTACCGGCCGCCTCCATCGAGTCCAGGCAGTCGTCCACGATCTCCTGCACCCGCGGCCGCAACGCCTGCACCTTCCGCACGGTGAACTCCGGCACGACCAGCCGCTTGCGCGCGGCGTGCTCGGCGCCGTCGACGCCGAAGGCCCGGCCGATCACCGCGGACTTCTGCCCCCGCTGCGCGTCCTGCTGGGCCGCAGTCTGCACCTGGCGGAACTGGTGCGGGAATCCGGCGTGGAAGCGGTTCGAGCTCACCCGCGGGTCGATCAGGAGTTCCTTGACGAGTTCGTAGCTGGCGACCAACCACACCGATTTCCCCGAAGGCAGAACCGCCCTGCTGATCGGTCGCCGAGTGCTCAGCTCGGCGTACTCCGCGGGCTGGTGCAACGGACAACCCCTGGCCATCGGGTATGCCGGGGTCTCCGCCGGATCGGCGTCATGGGGCGTGGTCACGAGACAATCTCCCAATTTCGGTCGGAAAATCGAATGAAGAGCGGGCACCTCGCCGACCGCTCCCGGGAAGGAAATTACGGCGGCGCCACCGCTGCGACTGCCCCTAGGAGCCCCCTAACCGACTCCTACCGCGCCTGCGCTCGCGCGGGGGGGCGGGATGCACCTCCACCTTGCGCAACGGCTCGGGCTGCGCAGCGCCGGAAACCTGCCAGGGCAGGCCGAGGTCGGCGGGGAGATCGGCCCGCCTGCGCACCTTCAGCTTCCGGTAGACGCGGGTGAGGTGCTGCTCGACGGTGCTGACCGTGATGAAGAGGCTGCGCGCTATCTCCCGGTTGGTGTCCCCCCGGGACGCCAGTTCGGCCACCCGCCGCTCGGCGTCGCTGAGCGATTCCAGCCCTTCCGCGGCCTGGTGGCCCGGCACCGGAACCGGCCGCTGCTGCACGGTGAGCTCGGGGGTCAGCCGGTCGGCCCGGCACAGCGTGGCCAGGTGCAGCGCCCGCCGGGTCACCATGTGGGCCCGGCGGCTGTCCCCGGACCCGCGGTATGCCTCACCCAGCACGGCCAGCGCCCTGGCCAGCTCCAGCCGGTCCTGGGAGGTCTCCAGGTGCTGCACCGCCGTGGCCGCGATCCGGGTGCGGCCGCGGTCCCTCGGGTCCATGTGGCCTGCGCGGATGCGCGCCTCGACCCCGCGCAGCCTGGCGGTTTCGCCGCCGGGCAGCCGGGCCTGCTCAGCCAGCAGCCGCGACGCGAGATCGCGCTCGCCCAGGTGCATGTGGACCTCCGCGGCGTCGGAGCGCCACGGCAGCAGGACCGGGCTGTCCAGGCCCCACTCGGTCATCAGCCCGCCGATCGACCTGAAGTCGCCCAGCGCGGCACGCGCAGCCCCGGTGTGGAGGTAGTAGTAGCCGCGTGATCGCAGGTAGCGCAGCCCCCACACGGTGCGGAACATCGCGGGCGGCACCGGCCTGCCCAGTTCGGTGGCCGCGTCCTCCAGCCTGCCCATCCCCACCAGGGCGGCGACGAGCGTGCTCAGCGGGGCGCCCAGGGCGGTTCCCCATGCCTCGGCGGGCATGGCGGTCAGCGCGCGGCGGGCGTGCAGTTCGACCTTGGGAAGGTCGCCCGAAGCGAGCGCGACGTGCGCCCGGGATTCGTGCAGCTTGGCCTCCAGCAGGACGATGCCGTCGTTGCCCGCCTGCTCGATGAGTCGGTCGCACCAGTGCTCGGCGTGGCAGAGCTCGTCGGAGTAGATCAGGGTGCTCAGGGCGAACAGGCACGGCTGCAACGACATCCGGCGGAGCGTGCAGACCTCCAGCAGCCGCAGCGCCTCGCCGATCAGCTCCTCGCTCGGGCCGCCGGTGACCGTGTTCCGCAGGGCCTGCATCGAGCGCAGCAACGCATCGCTGGCCCCGATCATCACCTCGCTGCGCACCTGACCGGGGTCGAAGGCCGCCATGCGCCCGGCCATCCCGGGGTAGGTGATCGCGATGTGCAGCGACAGGGTGCGCAGGTCGGTGGCGTCATCGGCGACGAAAGTGCCTTCGTTCGCGGCCAACCAGTCCAGCACCTGCACGGCCTCGTCGTGCCACCCGTGCCAGAGCAGCTGCCCGGTCAGCACGATCGCGTCGTGCGCCGTGATCTCGCCGTCGGCGACGGCGTCCAGCGCCCCACCGAGCCTGCGCGGCACGGCCACCGGGTCGATCAACCAGCCGAGCGCGATGGCGTGGGCGTCCATACCGGGGCTCCTGTCGCCCGAGCGCTGCTTGGCGGCCAAGTCCAGGTAGCGGCGCGCCAGGTCGAGTTCGCCATCGCGCAGGCAGCGCTGGGCCTCGTCGTACAGCGCGGTCACCGCCCACTCGTCCGGCGCGCACTCAGCAGCCAGCAGGTGCGCGGCGACCTCGCTCGCCTCGGCGCCGCTGCGTCGGAGCACGTCGGCGGCGCGGACCCGCAAGTCTGCGGCGTGACCGGCGCCGACCCCGGACAGCACCGCAGCCCGTGCGGCCGGCGACCGGAACGCGGCGCGGCCGTCATCGGCGAGCAGGCAGGTGCCGGACAAGGTGCGCAGGTGCGCCGACAGCTCCTCGTCGTCGACGTCCAGGACCGCGGCCAGCACGGCCGGGTCCACGTCGTCGCCGAGCACCGCAACGCATTTCGCCAGCCGCGCCGCCCCGGAGCTGGTCCGGGCGAGGCAGGCGAGCACTACTTCGCCGAAGGCGCGGCCCGGGGTCACCGGAAGCCGTTCCCCCGGACCGACCGCCAGCAGGTCCTCCACCAAGGCGCGCACCAGCAGCGGGTTGCCCGCAGTGATGTCATGCACCTCGGCGGCGAGAGCGGCGTCCGGGGAGTCGAGGTGCTCGGCCAACACCTCCAGCACGCCGGACGGGGCCAGCGCGGGCAACCAGATCGACCGGAAACCGGACAACCGCAGGAGTTCGACGTGCACCGCGTCCCAGGGCAGGCCCGCATCCGCCAGCACGACCAGCGCGCCCGCGGATTGCAGCCGGGCCACCGCGCGGGGCAGCTCCTCGGCGGCTGCCCCCACGAGGAGCAGGTCGTCCACGACCACGACCAGCGGCCCCTCCGAGACCAGCTCCTCGGCGACGACCAGCGGATCGGCACCCGGGCGCCCGGCGGCGTTGGCGACAGCGTCGAGCAGGCTCCAGTGGTCCGCGTCACCCGAGGTGGCGACGAGGGTCAGGCAGCGCGCTCCCCGAACCGCCGCCCGCCGGGTGAACTCGGCCAGCAAAGCCGTCTTGCCGCTGCCGACGCCACCGCGTAATACCGCAACTCCACCATCTCCACCCGCACAGGCATCCACCATCCCGTCTAAAGTCATCAACTGCCGATGCCGTCCGACCAACGCGGTCACGGAATCCCCCAACGTTGAATTTTAAAATCAAGAAAACGCAACCCGACCAACAAATAAATAGGCTCCATGAACCCCAGCAGGGAAAACATGCCATGAAGCGCCTGCGGGCGTCAAGGCCAGAACTAATGCTTCCCCATTGCAATGGTTGATGCGATATCTCGCAACGACGCAACCGACCGAGTCGCGATAACCCGAACAACAGAATCACGAATACCCCAAAAGAGGGTTGCGCCACTCTGTCAATTCAGCCACGCACGCCGGCGACCTGCCCGGCCACCTCCCGGAATGCCCTCAATTGGCCAACAACGTCCCGCGATGACTCCTTCGCCCGAGCCACCGCAACTACCGAAATCCTGTGAGCATCGCCACAAACCAAACAACTCCGGACCACGCGCTTGAATCCGACTTCTGCCACCAGTCCGGGACAATTCCGCAAACCGAGGCGAGCCGGTCGGCCCCGAGATCACCCGAAAGCCCCTACTGCCGACCGATCCGCGGACGGTATCCTGCGCGCTACACAACCACTCCCCCATTACTGGGAAATTCTCGGATGTTCGCGCCCCGCCAACGACCCGGAGACCTGCCGCCGCCCACCGCGCCCGAGGCGCTCCTAAACCGTTCGGAAAACGTGTAACAACGTTCACCGAGTCGGCGCATTGCTGCGCTGACGTTGACCCGCGTGGGCCTTCCCATGGCGATACCCGTTGCCACCTGGAGTGGGCTTACGTGGGTTTCCAGCGGGCTCGTTTAGCCTCACGACGCAACTCGCCGAAGAGGTGTCGCGCTCAACAAGAGCAGTGAGGTTACGTGCGGCATTCAGGTCCCGGTCGAGGACCATGCCGCAGTGTTCACACTGGTAGACGCGTTCACTCAAGCGCAGTTTGGTTTTCACCACGCCACATCCGGAACACGTCTTCGAGCTCGGGTACCACCTGCTGGCGACGTGCGTGTGCACACCGCGCCAGGCTGCTGTGTATTCGACCTGTCGCCGGAGCTCGCCCATTCCGACACCGGCAACATGCCTGGCCAGGCGGCGGTTGGACATCATTCCTCTGACGTTGAGGTCTTCCAGTACGACCGCGCCGTGTTCGGCGACGAGCCGGGTGGAGAGCTTGTGCAGCCCGTCGCGGCGGGCGTTGGCGATCTCCGCGTGCAGCTTCGCGATGCGAGCTTGGGTCTTGCGCCAGCGCTTCGAGGGCTTCTGCTTCGTGCGCTTGTCGGGGCCGGTGCGGCGGGATGCCTGCCGCTGTAACCGGCGGAGTTCGCGCTGCGCGAGTTCCAGGCGGCGCGGATTGGGAACCACTTCCCCGGTGGAGAGCACAGCGAGGGACTTGATGCCTAGGTCAACGCCGACCGCACTGTCCGGCTGCTGCGGCGGTGGGTCGTCGCGGTCGATCTTCACCGAGAACGACACGAACCACCGGCCGGACCGAAAACTCACGGTCGCTGAACGGATCGTGGCGGTGCCGAGTTCGATCCTGCGGGCGAGTTTGCGGGTGGATTCGTGGGTCCGCACTGTTCCGATACGCGGCAGTTTGACGTGCCGCCGGCGCGGTCAGCGAGACCGAAGCTGCCGGTGGTGAAGCGGCACGACATCGTGCGGTACTTGCTCGTGAACCGGGGGAACTTGACCTTCGCGCCTTTCCGCTTGCCTTTCTTGGAGTCGTCCCAGTTCTTCAGCGCGGTAGCGAGGTTCGCCAGGCCGGACGAGTAGGACTCTTTCGAGTTCTCGCCCCACCACGGGGCGACCTCGTCCTTGGCCTGGTTCCAATCCTTGCGCAGCGAGTACGCGGACCACGAGATCGAGGGTGTCAGTTCGTCGTCGGCGAGGTCGTAGGACGCTTCGGCTTTGCGTTGGTCCATGACCGCTTTGACGCGGTGCAGACCCCAGTTGTAGGCGAAACGCTGCGCGCCGCAGTGCGACCGCAGCTCGTTTTCCTGCGACGGGCTCGGGTCGAGCGCGAACTTGTATGCCTGGATGACCTCGGTCATGGCTGCGGCTCCGCAGCGCAGGCGGTGATGCCGTTCTCTGCTCGTTTCTTCGCGGACCGGCGGCCGTAGAGACGGGCGCACATGCTGGTCAGGACTTCGGTGATGTCGCGGACCAGGTCGTCAGCAACTTCGTCAGCGTTGAGCACGACGATGGTGCGGCCGGTCGCGGCCAGCGCGGCTTCGAGGTGTTCGACACCGAACCGGGCGAGCCGATCTCGGTGCTCGACCACGATGCACGCAACGTCAGGATCAGCCAGTAGCTTGGCAAGCTTGGCGCGTCGCCCGTTCAGTCCTGACCCGACTTCGGTCACGGTCGCGTCCAGAGAGATGCCGCGCTTGCCGCATTCTTCAGCGACACGTCCGGCCTGCCGGTACAGATCGTCTTTCAGGTCAGCAGAGGAAACGCGGCAGTAGGCGACGGTGCGGCCGGTCGACTCCTTGGGCGGTTCGACCAGGATTGTTCCGGTAGGAAGCTGACGAGCAGCAACGGGCAGGGCGGCCGCATGGAACCAGTTCAGCGCGGTTCGATACGAGACACCCTGCTCACGTGCCCACTCCTTCAACTTCACGCAACACAGTTTAGCACGCATTGACACAGACTCACTCAGAACCAGGAACAGTCTCCAGCCCCTATCCGGCCCCCTCGAACCCCAGGAGAACGTCAAAGTCGGTGATCTTGGTGTGAAGTCCGGTGTGTACGTGGTCGATGCCTAGTCCGAACATGGGTGATGGCCTCCGCCTGGGATGATCAAGGTTCCTACGCCACGATCGTCACCAGGAAGAAGGCCACCGTTGTCAGTGTCGCACGTCTCGTGTTCGTCGCCCGTGTTAGCCGTTGCTGAGCGGCCGGATCCACTGCTGGAGACCGGTTTGTCCGCGGTTGGGTTGCTGGTTGAGCTGCTTGCTGGTGTGCCTGATCCGCGTGATCCGCGGGGTGTTCGGCACACGATTGGTGCGGTGCTGTCGGTGATGGTGTTCGCGGTGTTGGCCGGTGCCCGCAACTTTCGGGAGATCGCTGATCAGGCAGTGGATCTGCCAGTGGTGTTGTTGGCAGCCGCCGGGTGCCGCCTGCATCCGGTGACCGGTCGGTATGTAGTGCCCAGCGAGCCGACGATGCGTCGGCTGGCCCACGATATCGACGCCGACGCCGCCGATGCACGGGTATGTCAATGGATGCGGGAGCAGGCTATGGCGGCAGCGTTTGCCCGTCGGGCGGACGGCTCCAGCGGCTCCGGTGAGGGCGCTGATGCGGGGGTGGTTGCGGTGGCCATGGACGGCAAGGTCGTGCGGAACACCATCGCTCCCGGCGGTGCCGAGGGTAGCGAGATCAAGCTGTTCTCCGCGTTGCTGCACGAGGAGGCGGTCGTGATCGCACAGCGGCGTATCCCCCATGACACCAACGAGATCACGCAAGTGGCCGCGCTGCTCAAAGACGTGGACCTGACCAATGTGGTGGTCACCGGGGATGCCGCGCATGCCCAGCACGCCACCGCGGCCCACATCGTCTGTGAGAGCGAGGTGGTGCCTACGCCCTCACCGTGAAAGGCAACCAGCCCGCGCTGCTCGCGGCGATCACCACCGTTTTGCCACCCGCCAAGCCGGGCAGTGAGCACCACGTCGAGATCGACCGCAGCAACGGCAAGATCGTCCGGCGCGCGATCTGGGTCGCTCCCGCCGACATGCTGAACCCGGTGATCCGGGGATGGGGCATGTATTATCGGCGCGCGAACGTGCGCAGGTTGTTCAATCGACTCAACATGTGGATTGTGCGACGAATTTGGGGATGGCGGTTCAAACGATGGCGGAACGCCGGATGGCGCACGCTGCCGGAGACACGCCTCTACGGTGAATACGGTCTGGTCAACCTTCTGCAACTGATTCCAAGTATGCGCGACTACTACCGCCAGAAGGGCTACATCCATTGAGAGCCGCTTGCGGGAAAACTGCACGAGCGGTTCGGAGGGCGGGCGGAGCTCTGCCCGGAGTTCAGGCGAACTGAGGGATTCTCAGCGGGAACCCAAGGGTGTTCGGGCTGTGTGGGGCGGTTGGACCCTTGGGTTCGTGCTCAACCCACGGTGTCGTGGTGGGCGCTGTGCAGGAGATTACGGGCGGCGGCGCTGTATCGGATGGCGGTGGTCTCGTCGAGCCCGAACACGGCGGCCAGGTGGAGAGGGTCCGGCCCGTGGGTGAGGGCTTCGTCGAGTTGGCGATCGACGCGCAGGGCCTCCAGTGTGGCGGCTCGGCGACGGAACGGACCGGTGAGCGCGTTGTCGCTGACCGGCCGGGTCGTGTTCGCGGTCTGCTTGTTGATGATCAGGTGGGGGTTGGCGGTGTGGGGCCAACGGTCACGCCGGTAGGTGAGCCAGTCGAGCAAGAGACGGTAGGTCAGCTGGTCCATCGGTCGGGTCACCGTGGCGATGGTGAGCTGCCGGTTGCCGAGGTCGACGTCGTCGAGCCGGAGCTTGCGGATGGCGTCGGGGCGGGCGGCGTGCACTGCGGCCAGCGCCAGGGTGAGCCGGGCGGCGGGGGTGGTCGCGGCCTGCGTAGCGTCGTCGATTTCGTTGGGAGACAAGGGAAGGATCACTGGGTCGTCGCGGTTGCTGCGGTCCCGGAGTCGAGCGGCAGGGTTGGCGAAGATGGTGCCGGTCTTCTTGCAGTGCCGCATCAACGACCGCAGCCCGGTGACGGCTTGCCGACGGCGATGTCCTTGCAGGGCTTCGATCACGGCGGCGACGTCGGCGACGGTGACCTCGCGCAGGTGGGCATAGCGGGCGGACCAGTCCACGAGCACGGGGTGGACGGCGCGCACGTAGCGGCGGGTCGTGCCCATCTTGCGGGGCAGGCTGCGCGGCCCGCCGTGGTGCAGAGTGCGCACCCAGTCGTGGACGTCGGCGGCGATGCCGGGCGCGAGTTCGGCGAGCTTGCCGTCCAGCCAGTGCTGGAACGCCGGGACGCGGTCGTCAACGAACAGGTCCGCCCGATCCAGGACCTCGGCGACACGGTCGATGCTGACGCCGTAGCGATGCAGGATGTCAACCAGCTGCGAGTAGCGGAACGCTTCGCCCTCGGCATGTCCGGACAGCAGGATGACCAGTGCCCGGCCCAGCTCGGCGACCAGCTTGGGGTTCCAGCCGTGCGCCTGCCCCAGCTGGTCGGCGATCCGCCGCACCCGGACCAGGACCGGGTTGGCCAATTCGGCGTGCAACTCCCAGCCGAAGGCTCGCTGCGGGCCGGGCAGGTGCAGTTGCAGTTGCCCGCCATCGGCGGGCCGGGGCGCAGCCAGCACGAGGTCGGTGACTCGTGCACTGGTCTGGGCTCGCTGGCCAGCGCGCTGGCGCACTCCGGAGCGTGGGCCGCGCATCTTGGTCATGCCGGCGAAGGCCAGCTGGTGGCAGGTGACCGTGGCCAGGTCGGCGTCGGTGACGACGTGAGGATCGTCGGCCAGTACCCCGGCCTGCAACCAGCACAGCCTGCAATAGCCGTGCTTCAGCGGCACGTGCCGGCCGCAGACCGCGCAGCGGCCGGGGGCATGGCGGCGGCGGAAGTCGTAGCAGGCGCGGCAATATCCGCCATACAGCACGCCCCAGGCCAGGCAGGTGGGGCAGCTTTCCGCCGTCTTGTCGATCGCGTGTCGGCGTTGGGGCATGGTGACCACGCGGCTCACATGGGCGGCAGCGAGCGGCCGTCCCGGCGTTTCGGCGTGACCGTCACACCGGCGGCGCCGCTGGTACCGGTCGCAGCGGTCGACTCGCCTTGCGGGGCGGGCCGGTCGACCTTGTCGGGCTCTGGGATGAGCAACACCTCGACACCGCAACCAAGGACTGCGCAGATGATGTTCAGCTCGTCGAGTTTGACGCTGGCCGGGCTGCCCGACCACAGCCCGGACATCTTCCCAGCGCTGATCATCAGGCCGTGCTCGGCGAGCATCCGTTGCAGCTCGCTGGCCTTCCAGATACCACGGTTGGCGGCAGCCAGCCGCAGGTTCCACCTCATATGCTCAGTCCCTTCAGCCGTTGCGCGGCCCGCTGCTGCCCGGCCAGCCATGCGTCCTCGACATGCGTCCGATGAACATGAACATAATTCATAGTTGTGGCGATCCAGGCGTGCCCGAGCGTCGCTTGGATGGCGATCAAGTCCATGCCGCCCAGGTAGAGCTCGCTGGCGCAGAAGTGCCGCAGGACATGCGGTGTCAACCGGTCCGACCAGTCCGGCAGGTGCTCGGCGGCGGCCGTAGCCAACCCGGCCCTCAGCACCTCGTTGCCCACCCTGGCACCGGTCCCGTCGGCGTTCTTGCGTTCGGAGCAGAACAACGGAGCGCCCAGCCGGGCAGGGTCGTCACCGAGCTGGCACCACACGTCCTCGACGAACCACCGCAGGGTCCGGCCCGCGTCATTGATCAGCGGCACCATGCGTTCCCGGGGCCCGGAGCCGCGGGCGCCTTTGCCGTGTCGGACATGGAGTTTGCCGAACGGGCCCAGGTCCCACTTGATGTCGGCCAAATCCAAGTGGCGCACCTCGTTGATCCGCAACCCCACCTCCGACATCAGCCGGGCGGCGGCGTAGTTACGCGCGGTGGGAGCGAACTTGCGGCAGGTCGCCAGCTCGCCGCGCCACCCGGCGAACAGCGTCCTGATCTGCTCAGCGGACGGCGGGATCCGCAGTTTCGCCTCGCGTCGGCCGCGGGGTCGGTTCACCTCGTCGATCGGGCATTCCACGACCCGGCCGGTCAGGTTGTGGATCTCCACCTTGTGCCGCAGCTCGACGAACTCGAAATACGTCCTGATCGCCTGCGCCCGCGCCATCCGCGTGTTGGGCGGCACCGCCCGCAGCACCGTGCCGAAATAGGAGTCCACGTTGGACGGTTGCAGGTCCCACAACGGTCGGCCGAACCACGCACGCACCTGCTCCAGATGGCAGACATCCGAACGGATCGTGTTATCGGCCAAGCCTGCCGCCGAGCGGGCCAACACGAACCCGGCGAACACATCGGTCTCGAACCGCGCGATCTCCTCCGGGCCCAACGGCTCGCGCATCTCGCGCAGATCCCGCACGACCGCAAGCCCCACCACGCCTCCCCGACTTCAGCTCGACCGCAAGAACATCAACAGACGTGACATCGGCTCACGGAACCTGAAGTTGAGTCAGAACACGAACCAACCACCCGAACGAGCAAGAACAGCCTGGTCCAGGCCGCCCGACGACGGAACATCCCTCCGGGAACTCAAGGGTTATCTATTAGTAGCGGACCCGTGTCCGCCGCCTCCCCCGACCCGACAGTCGCGGGAGTCACGCCCCGTCACGGAGAGCGGGAAAGCCGCTCACAGGGCCAAGGACGGCAGCGAGTCCGCAGCGTTCGAACTGGAATGCCAGGAGTGCATGGGTGAATATCGATGATCCGTGGCCGATGCTCGAAGATGCCGAGGCACGGGTACTGGAGATCCAGAAGAAGCTGCACCGGTGGCTGTGATCCGTTCTTTCGAAACCGCCGTTGGCGGGGGATGGAAGGGGCGGTCCACCTCGCTGCTGCCGACACTCGCAGCGACGTGCGAGTTCCGTGATCGGCTGAGGGGTGCTCCCGAAGAGTGCAGGAAGGCGAGGAGTTCGTATCGCCAAGGGGGATGGCGTCGAGGATGCAGTTGCTCTGCCCCAGCATGCGGGTCCCGCGAATCAAGGTCATGCTCAGCCGGCGTGCACCGTGTCGGCCTCGGCGAGAGAGGGCGCTTCTTCTCTCTCGGGCGCTCCACGGTATGGCAGGTTGGTCAGTCGACGGCGAGTGTCCCAGTCCTCTCGAATCGGCGGAGCGCGGCAGTGTAGGGGGCGATGTTGATGCCGTTGTCGGTGAGCCAGGCGTCGTTGTAGTAGGTCGAGGTGTAGCGCGATCCGGCATCGCAGATCAGTGAGACGATACTTCCGGGGGTGGCGTCTTGGTTCATGCGCTGTGCGAGCTGGATCGTGCCCCAGATGTTTGTGCCGGTGGATGCACCGACTCGTCGGCCGAGTTGTTCGGATACCCATCGCATCGCGGCGACGGATGCTGCGTCGGGTACCTGCAGGACCTCGTCCACGAGGTGGGGGAAGAATGACGGTTCGACCCGGGTCCTGCCGATCCCTTCGATCCGCGATGGGGTGGTTGTGGTGATCGTCGTGTCCTTCATCCGCCATCCGTCGTAGAAGGCTGATCCCTCGGGGTCAACGATGGTGAGACGGCTGTGGAATCCGTTGTAGCGTGCGAAGCGGGCGATGGTCGTGCTTGTGCCGCCGGTGCCGGCGCCGACGACCACCCATTGCGGAAGTGGGTGGGGTTCGTTGCGCATTTGCTCGAAGAGTTCCTCGGCGATGTTGTCGCAACGCCAGTTCGTCGCTTGGGCGGCGAAGGTGAACTGGTCCATGAAATACCCGCCGCGGGCGGCGGCGAGTCGCTGGGCTTCGGTGACGACTTGAGTTGAGTCCTCGGCCAGCCGGCATTGGCCGTCGTAGCGTTCGATGAGGTCGATCTTTTCCTGGCTGGTGGTACGGGGGACAACGGCGATGAAAGGGACGCCGATGATGCGGGCGAAGTAGGCCTCGCTGACAGCGGTTGATCCGCTGGATGCTTCGATGATTGGGGTGTCCGGACCGATGTCGCCGCTGCACAGCGCGTGGACGAAGAGGGACCGCGCGAGGCGATGCTTCAGGCTCCCGGTCGGATGTGATGACTCGTCCTTCAGGTAGACGTCGATCTCGCCGAACACAGGGAGAGAGAACGGAACGAGGGGCGTGTGTGTCCCGCGTGTCTTTTCGGCTCTGATGAGTTCGAGAGCACTGGTCGCCCAGGCACGACGGCTCTGCTCTGCCGCAATGTCAGACCGGATGTCGAGCTTGGTGTCCACGTAGACCTCGCTTCTCACGCTGTGTTCCGAGCGCCAAAGGAAGTCCCGTTCGCGCCCATGCTCAGTCTGAGAACGCCGTGAGCAAACGTCCAGCAAGAGTTTCCCGATATAGCCAAACGATCCGTTATGTGTCATCAGTGTTGGCGAGGATGTCGGACGCAGCCGACAGTAGAGAGCTGAGCATGTGCTCGACCGCTGGTGAGCGACGGTTGGTTTTTAGGATCGTCGCCGTGACGATCCTTTTGCGTTCTGGCAAGAGTGGGCGTATGCGCAGTTTCGGGTGTCGGACGAAGGACTGGACCATCTCGGGCATCGCCGCCAGGCCGAGTCCGGAGACGACATAGCTCTGTACGGCAAGGTTGTCGTCGGTCGTGATGTCGATGCGTGGCGTGAAGCCTGCGTCCTCGCACGCGGCTAAGAACGCCTTGCGGCAGCGGACGCAGCCGGCCACCCAGCGTTCCTCACGCAGGTCGGCGAGTTGAATCTGGCGACGACGAGCGAGGGGGTGGTCGTCAGGGAGCAGCAGGACCAGCGGTTCCTCCAGCAAGGCGATTGAGACGGCGTCGTCGTCATCTTGGTGTTCCTGGTCGTCGTAGCGGAACGCGACGACGATGTCGTAGGCGCCGGACCGCAGGCCCGCAAGGGAGTCCGGAGGCTCCGCTTCGAAGAGCTCGATCTCGATCCCGAGGTGGTTTGAACGGAGCTTCGAGATTGCCGCTGGGACGAGGGTGGCGTTGGCGCTTGGGAATGCGCACACCTTCACCCGCCCGTCGCGCAGGCGGTTGACCGCGGCGATGTGCTCTTCGGTGGATCTGATCTCCGATAGCAAGCTGGTTACGCGCGAGGCGAGAACCTCCCCTTGTTCGCTGAGTCGCAGTCCGCGTCCTTCGCGCGCGAAGAGGGTGGTGTGCAGTTCGCGTTCGAGCGCGCGCATCTGTTGGCTGACACCCGGCTGCGTGTACCCGAGCTCACGAGCGGCGGCAGCGAACGTGCCGGTGCGGACGACAGCCTCGAAGGTGAGCAGGCGCTGGGTATCTAACATCTCCAAAGTATAAGCACCAGTTTGAGATACACAAGAAAGCATGCTCTGGCTTTGATCTCAGAGGGCGCAGAAGATGCTTCATACCGCCACGCAGGTCGCGGCGCCGTGCAGCCTCTGATGGGACAGCAGGCTGCTCGACGTGGACGTCTGTCAGAGCGGACGGCGTTCGAAGGAGAAGGCACGCATGACATCTTCACGAGCAGAGACTTTCCTGAGCCACAAGGAAAGGTGGCGCGCCACCGGGGGAAGCATCGTCGGTACGGCACTGGAGTGGTACGACTTCTTCCTCTACGGTACAGCGGCGACGCTTGCGTTCAACCACCTGTTCTTCCCCAGCGCCGACCCACTTACCGGCACGCTACTGGCATTCGGCAGCTTCGCCGTCGGTTTCATCGCCCGCCCGATCGGCGCGATCGTGTTCGGCAACTACGGCGACCGGATCGGCCGAAAACTCGTTCTCGTGATCACTCTGATGATCATGGGCGTCTCCACGGTCCTGATAGGTCTGATCCCGGACTACAACTCGATCGGCTTGTTCGCGCCGATCACGTTGACCGTCCTCCGGTTCATCCAGGGTTTCGGTCTTGGCGGTGAATGGGGCGGCGCCGTGCTCATGTCGCTCGAACACGGCGACCCGAGACGACGCGGCCTGGCCGCAAGTTGGCCCCAGATCGGCGTGCCCCTGGGACTGCTCCTGGCCAACGGAACACTCGCCCTCATGCTCGCGGTGACCTCGGACGATGCCTTCCTGGCGTGGGGATGGCGCGTGCCGTTCCTGCTCAGCGCGGTCCTCATCGCCATCGGCCTATGGATCCGGCTCCACGTCACCGAGTCCCCGGAGTTCGAGAGGCTCGCCGCCGAGGGAAAGCGGGTGAAGCTCCCCATCGTCGAGGTGCTCCGTACCCAGCGGCGGGAACTGCTCATCGCGACCGGGTCGCGCATCGGTACTGATGTCGCGTTTTACATCTTCGTGCTGTTCATCGTCACCTACCTGACCCAGATGGTCAAGATCCCGGAGCCGACCGCCATGCTCGTCGTGCTGTTGTCGGCCGCGGCGATGCTCGTGCTCATCCCCGCATTCGGCGCGCTGTCCGACAAGCTGGGACGCCGACCGGTGTACCTGGGTGGGGCCGTCGGAGCCCTGGTGTGGGTGTTAGCGTTCTTCCCCCTCCTGGAGACCGGGAACCTCGCAAGCCTGTTGGTGGCTGACTTCGTCGGGATGCTGTGCTGGGCTGCGATGTACGGCCCGCTGGCGTCGTTCACCACCGAACTGTTCCCCGCGAACGTCCGCTACAGCGGCGCGTCCCTCGGCTTCCAGCTGTCGGGCATCTTCGGCGGCGCACTCGCACCGATCATCGCCGTCGCCCTGTACGGCCGCTTCCAGACCTGGATCCCGATCGCCGTGTACGTCGCGGCGATGCTGATCATCACCGTCGTGTCGGTGACGCTTGCCAGGGAATCCTCAGGCCACACATCCGAAGCGGCAATCTCACAGGAGGTCCACTTATGAACACCAATCGACACGGCGACATCGTCCAAGCACTCGCGGACGCAGGGTTCACTCTGCCGGCCCCTCCTGCCCCGCTCGCGGCGTACACACCGGCGCTCCAGACCGGGCAGCTCGCGTTCACCTCCGGTCAGCTTCCGCTCGTCGACGGGAAACTCGAGGCCACTGGGAAAGTAGGCGACGGTCCCGGTCTGATCTCGCCCGATACCGCCCGCGAGCAGGCCGCGCGGTGTGCGCTGAACGCCCTGGCAGCTCTTGCGACGATGCTCGGCGACCTAGGCCGAATCGCCCGGGTAGCGAAGCTTACCGGGTTCGTGGCCAGCGACCCCGCATTCACCTCCCAGTCCGCGGTCATCGACGGGGCAAGCGAACTGCTGAAGGCAGCCTTCGGGGCCGATGGCGTTCACACCCGGTCCGCGGTCGGCGTCGCGGTGCTCCCCAAAGACAGCCCGGTCGAGGTCGAACTGACCGTCGCCTTGCACTGAAACAGGACGAACTCGCGCGGCCCGACCCGCCCCTCCTCCAAAGCACCCGCAACAACAACCGATAGAAAGGTGGAATCTATGACGTGGGATGAGACATACGCCGAAGGCCACTTCGGCCCCGCCACAGGCAGGCTACTGATCACAAACCTCCGAGGCGCCGTCACCGGACGCCTCGGCGACCCCCTCCGCGAGGTCGAGACCATCCTCGTCGAAAACGGCCACATCCTCGAGATGGGCGCCGCCGCCGACGCCGATGCCGACGTGACCATCGACGCGCACGGCGCCGTCGCGCTGCCCGGCCTTTTCGACACGCACACCCACTTCGCGATCGGCGACTTCAACCCCAAGCAGAACACCGTCGGGTTCATCGAAAGCTACATGCACGGCGGCGTCACCTCCATGATGTCCGCCGGTGAAGTGCACTTCCCCGGCCGTCCCATGGACCGCGACGGCGTCAAAGCCGTCGCCGTCGCTGCCAACCGCTCCTTCACGCTCAACCGCCCCGGCGGAGTGCGCATCCACGGCGGCTCCCTGATGACCGGCCCATACATGGAGGAAAGCGACTACGCCGAACTCGCCCGACAGGGCATCTGGCTGATGAAGGTCGGCTTCGGCGGATTCCGCGTCCCGAAAGACGCCGTCCCCCACGTGCGCTGGGCACAGGAGGCCGGATTCGTGGTGATGTCCCACTCCGGCGGGGCCTCATCCGTTCCCGGTGTCGCCCCGATCACCGTGGACGACCTCCTCGCCATGAGCCCTGACATCGCCGGACACATCAACGGAGGCACCACCAGCCTTCCGGAGGACGAGGTCAAGCTTCTCGTCACCGACTCCACCGCCGCACTGCAGCTGGTCCAGGCCGGAAACCTCTCCGCGAGCCTGAACATCCAGCGCATGGCAGCCGAGAACGATGCCCTCGACCGGGTGATCCTCGGATCGGACACCCCCTCGGGCACCGGGGTGATGCCGATGGCGATCATCAAGACCATCGCCGAACTATCATCCATCGGCGGCATGGCGCCCACCGACGTCATCGCCTACGCCACCGGCAACGCCGCCCGAGTCCTGCGCCGAGACGAAGGCATCCTCGAAGAGCAGCGACCCGCCGACCTGCTGCTGGTGCAGGAACCCGTCGGCGGACCCGCCGCACACCCCATACAGGCACTCGGCCGAGGCGACATCACCGGTATCGCCGGGGTCGTCATCAACGGCCAAATCCGCGCACTGCGCAGCCGGAACTCGCCCGCCCCGGTGCGGGAGGTCAAGGTGAGCCCCCACTGCTGACCGCGAAGGCACGCCGTGCGCCTCCACAGGGAGCCTCGGACGAGGCGCACGGCGTGCCTTAGAGACTGTTGGGTAACTGGGGCGACACTGAGCGTGGCGTGATGTTGATCACGGTCGGTGTGTCGAGATGACAAAGAGATCATCCCCGCCGTGATCTTGTTGTGTGTGCAACTGCGATACCGGCGGGGATGATCGCCGCCCATGTTATCCGTCCAGTCTGACCGATGAGGTGTGGGCGGTCCTGGAGCCGTTGATGCCGGTACGAGACCGCCGAAAGGGCGGTATGGCAAGGAAATACGACGATCGCCTGGTGCTGGACGGGATCTTCTACGTGCTGCGTTCGGGTTGTCAGTGGCGGATGATTCCCCGTGATCTGCTGCCCTGGGACGCGGCCTATCGCTGGTTTCGGGACTGGAGTGCCGACGGCACGATCGACCGTGTCCACGACGCGCTGCGCGATCAGGTTCGGCGCCAGGCCGGACGCACGGCGGACCCGTCGGCGGCCGTGCTCGACGCCCAGTCCATCAAAAGCAGCGAGGGAGGGCAGGAACGCGGGTTCGATATGGGCAAGAAAACGACAGGCCGCAAACGGCACCTGGTCGTGGACACCCTCGGCCTGCTGCTGGTCGTCATGGTCACCTCCGCATCGGTGCAGGACCGCGCGGAGCGCGGCGGGCGCGAGATCCTGCGACGCCTGGCGGCCCGGTTCCCCTCGATCGCTCTGGTGTGGGCCGATGGCGGATACGCCAACTCCGTCGTCAACGGCCTGCTGGCCTGGGCGAAGGAAAAACTCGGACTGGTACTGGAAATCGTCAAACGCAGCGACGATGTCAAGGGGTTCCAGGTGCTACCACGTAGGTGGGTGGTCGAACGAACTTTTGGGTGGCTGATCCGCAACCGTCGCCTCGCCCGCGACTACGAACGCCTGACCGCGAACTCCGAAAACATGATCAAACTCGCGATGATCCGCCTCATGGCCACCCGGCTCGCCGGCCAGAGCATCCGGTGGTCCAACGCCACCGAACGCGAAGCCGCCCGCCGACTCACCGCCGAAACCAACATCGCTGCGTAACCACCCAGTTACCCAACAGTCTCTTAGAGGGCATTTGATCTCCATTTAGGCTATTATGCCCATTTTGCGTGGATCGTTTCGCCAGGTTTGGGTGGATTCTCCGGCCAGCGAGCGGCTCATTATGTTAGTCATCGCCCAGAGGGTCATCGTGCGTGAACGCCGGGGCAGGGCCTCATAGTCACGCACGAGTCGGCGGTGTTGCATCAGCCAGCCCAGGGTGCGCTCCACTACCCAGCGGCGGGGTAACACGTGAAATCCCTTGGAAGTAGGGCGTTTGACGACATCGACCTCGATATCTCGTTGCGCACCATAAGATATGACGGACGTGTTGTAACCGCCATCCACCCACGTCGTCGACACGCTTGGATGCTCAGCAGCCAGATGGTCCAGAACTTGTTTCCCGCCAGCGGAATCCTGCACCGACGCAGCCGTGACGATTGAACCTACTACCCGAAACGACCTAAACCGGACAGGTCAACTTTGCACAGACCCTGCGGTAGCCCCATGCGCTCCGGCCATCCCCAGGGGGACCAGCCTCGTGAAGGGTGAGCCGTCCGCCGGTGACCGGCTAGCAGGGATGTGCGCGGATCGATGCCAAATGTTCGGCGCCGTGTTGGACGGGTTCGGACGCAAGCCCGTGTACCTGGCCAAGGTGGTAGCTATGGACGTGCTGATCTTCCCAGCGTTCGCTCTGGTAACACGGGCAACTCCGGACTCATGCTCATCGCCCCGACGACCTAGCCCAATCGAAGCCCCAGTCCTCGCGATGTGGCGGAAGCGCCACACGGCTGAGCGCCGGCGCCACCGTTATCGTTGGGTTAAGCGTCGAGAAGACCGAACAAACGGATGAGCCACCATGCCACGGCGCGTACGAGATCCCCAGGCCTTCGCGCCCGCCGACCTGCCCGGTTTCATCGGACGGCGAACCGAGCTGAGCAAGGTCCGGAAAGGGCTGTCGGCGTTCCGGTTGGTGACACTCACCGGCGTTGGCGGCGTCGGCAAAACCCGGCTTGCGATGCGGGCCGCATGGGAAATGCGGCGGTCGTTTCCCGACGGCGTATACGTGGTGGAACTCGCAGGTCTCGAAGACGGTGGCCTGGTGTCTCAGGCGGTCGTGACCTCCCTGGAGCTCCAGGATCAGTACACCCGCTGGACTCCGGACACACTGGCTGGAAAGCTGGCGGACCGGCGACTTCTGCTCGTTCTGGACAACTGCGAGCACCTGCTGGACACGTACAGCCGTCTCGTGGCGACCCTGCTGCGACGGTGCCCGGACCTGAGAGTTCTGGCCACAAGCCGACAAGCACTGGGCATTACCGGAGAGCTCATTCAACCAGTCTCGACCCTCCGCTTCCCGTCCGACGACGCACCACGGCCCGCTGAGGCATTGCGCGCATTCGAGGCGATCAAACTCTTCGAGGACCGAGCGGCCGCTGCGGTGCCACACTTCGAAATCGACGAGCACAACGGCCAAGCAGTAACAGGCCTGTGCAGACGACTGGACGGAATCCCCTTGGCAATCGAACTCGCTGTCGCGCGCCTCCGAATCCTCTCACCCGCGCAACTCCTGCAGCGCCTGAACGACCGGTTCAACATGCTCACGTCCGGCAACCGCGCCGCGCTCCCCCGGCACCAGACACTTCGCGCATCGATCGACTGGAGCTTCCAGCTCTGCACCCAACAGGAACGAGCCCTCTGGAGCCGAGCGTCGGTGTTCGCCGAAAGCTTCGACATCGACGCGGCCGAGAACGTCTGCTCCGACGCCGCTCTGCCGGGACGGGACATGCTCACAGCGGTAGCCGGCCTGCTGGACAAGTCCGTCATCAGCCGTGACGAACGCGACGGCGTAGTTCGATACCGATTGCTGGAAACCATTCGCCAGTACGGCCGCGAGGCGTTGTGTGCAGAAGGTCGTGAAGGTGAATTTCAGAAGCGGCACCGGGACTGGTACCTGAAGCTGGCCCAAGACACGCACGACCGCTGGTTCGGGGTGTCCATTCAGGGCTGGACAGGACGCTGGGCGGTTTGATCTTTGTGGTCAGGCTGGGGTGACTGGTGGCATCCAGGGGTTGCCGGTGAGGGCGGCATGGATTGTGTCGATGGCGCGTCGCCCATGATTGGTGGCGCTGGTCAGGTAGGAACGGACTCGGCAGAACCGGGCCAGGGTGGCCAGGGTGTGCCAGTAGCCGGAGACTTTCTGGTGCAATTTCGGGCTTTTCAGCGCTTGCTCGGAGGCGTTGTTTGTCCAGGGCACCGCGAACACCCTGGTGAACAGCCAGACTTGGTTGGCTTTGCCGGCCAGTCGGGTGGCGAGGTTGTAGCCAGGGTGGTTGCCTTTGTCCCAGTCGCGGTAGCGGTTGGTGGCGATTCCCCAAGCGACGGCCTTGTCGTAGCGGGCACGCAGATCGGCCAGCAGGTCGGGGTCGAGGCGATCGGCCCCGGCCGCGTGGGCGTCGGCGACGGCGGTGTGCGCTTCGCGCAGCACCTTGCGGACCGTTGCCGCCCATCCCTGCTGGGTGAGGTGCAGGTCGAGAACGCCTTGCAGGTGGCGGAACAGGTGCGCCACACACTGCTGGACCCCGGCCAGCCGGGCGTCGAACTGATGCCAGGCGGTGTAATCATCGCGCACGAGATACCCGGTGTAATCGTTGAAAAGCCCGAGGGTGCGCAGCGCTTTTTTGGTGCGTGCCGGCAGTTCCCGGTACCACACCAGCCGTTCATCCGGGGTGCGCACACAGACCACATGTGGGGCGCCGGGGACCGGTTGGCCGTCCTCGCCAGTGTCGGGGTACGCGATGTTGACCGGTGTTTCGTCCGCGCACAACACCGGTTCGGCGGCCAGCACGGCACGCATCGCCTCATCGAAGCCTGCCTGATCCAGCCGCTCGGCGACACGTTCGTGCGCGCGGGCGACGAACCCGGTCGACACCGGAGCGGAAAGCAACGCTTCCATCAGACTCGCGGTGCGCTCCACCGGCACATTCCCGGTCGAGGACAGCAGGACCGCCGCGGCGTTAACGTTCGGCCCGTAGCACACCGCCCCGGCCTGCCCGAAAGGAACCGCCGCGGTCGTGGTCTTCCCGCAACCGCCACACTGCCGCTTCGGCAGCCGGTACTGCACCCGCTGCAGCCGGATCGGCGGGGTATCCCAGACCTGCGTCCAAGACATCCCCGCATCCCGCGCCTCTGCCAGATCCGTGCCACAGCCCGAACACTACGCAGGCTCGGGCGCGGTCTCACTGCGATCCGGCTTCACCGCGCGCTGCAAACCCGAGCCCGGATGCCCGGGTTGGCCGCCCGGCTTACGGTCCTTCGATCGCACCCGCTGTGAGCGCTGCGCGCGGCGTTTCCCCTTGGCCGCAAGCGAATCCTGCTACGGCGGGGTCGAGGAATTCGTCGAATCCATCCCCAACCTGCGCTTCAGCTCCGCGTTCTCCGCCCGCAGTGCCGCCACCTCGGCCGACAGCGCCGTCACCAATTCCGCAAGCTGCTCATACGACGGCGCAGGCTGCTCGGGCGGTACGGACACGGCCACAATGATCGACGATCAAGCCAACAAGATCAAGCCAGACACGCCCCACCAACCCCAGCTCAACCCAAGCCATGAATGGACACATGTCCAGCGCCATCCGGGTCTTCGCGAGGTCGGATTTCAATTTCTCGTTCTGGCGGCGGAGTTTCTCTAATTCGAGCTGTTCGGCGGACTTCTTCGGTCGCTTCGCTGAAGTCGTTGCCTATGCTGGTCGGTTAGTCAGGACTCCGGCGTCACGTGCCCGTGTCCATTCGATGACGTGGGAGGAGTACAGGCCCTCGCGACGCAGGATGGCGCCTTTCTCGCCGTTGGGTGCGTTCTCGTACTCGGTGACGATCGCCAGCTTGTACTCCGGGCTGAACACCCGGCGGGACGGGCGCGGTGCTGGGTCGCCCGGACCCGCCAGCGGTGACGGGTCGGGCTGCTTGTCAGATGGTGTGGACACGTGCACCAGGATCTCCGATCCCGCCCTCGGTCAGGAACACCGCACTCACACGAGGTGTCTCACATCAGTCTGGCAAAGAGGGGTGTGCGGCATTCAGGTCACGGTCGATGACCAGGCCGCACGCGGTGTTGTCGCAGCGAAACACCCGGTCCGAGAGGCGTAGCTTGGCTTTCACCACACCACAGGCCGAACATGTTTTGCTGGACGGAAACCACCGGTCAGCGACAACCAGCCGGCCGCCGTGCCAGCTGGTTTTGTAGTCGAGTTGCCTCCTGATCTCGGCGAACCCGGCATCGCTGATGGCGCGCGCTCACTTCCGGTTGGCCAACATCCCTGACACGCCCAGGTCTTCGACCACCACGGTGCCGATGTGGGCGGCGAGTCCGGCAGTGAGCTTGTGGATCCCGTCGCGCCGCAGGTTGGTCACGCGGTGATGGATTCGGTTGCGACGCCGGTTGGCACGTTTCCACCGATTCGACGCCTTCTGTCCCGTACGTTTGCCCGGTCCTTGCCGACGCGACACCGTGCCAGACCACCTGCGCAGCTTTTTCTGAGCCTTGCGCAGGTGTTCCGGGTTGCCCACGGACCCCTGCTCGTCGGTGACACCCGGAACTGGTCGCGAGCACACCGCGAGGTGCGAGATCCCGAGATCCACTCCCACGGTCACGGCAGGATCAGCGGGTTTCGTCTCGCTGCGTTGGACTTCGCAGGTGAAAGCGACGAACCAGCGTCCACCCTCGAACCGCACAGTGGCCGACAAGATGCGTGCGGTTCCCGTTTCGATACGCCGGGCGAGCTTGCGGGTGGACTCGTGCGTCTTGAGCGTCCCCAGCCTGGCAAGTGTGACGTGGTGCCGGTCCGGTTCGATGCGGATGGTTCCGGTGGTGAACCGCACTGACAATGCTGACCGGTGCTTGGACTTGAACCGCGGAAACCCGACCTTTCGGCCCACGCGCTTGCCGCTGCGGGAGTCGTTCCAGTTCTTCAACGCACGAGCCAGGTTGTCCAGTCCGGTGTTGTAGGACTCTTTGGAGTTTTCCGGCCACCACGCAGCCGCCTCGTCCTTGGTGGCGTTCCAGGCGCGCCGAAGACCAGCCAGGGACCAGTTCAACGACGGCGTGAGCTGATCTTCGCCGATGCCGTAGGTGCGTTCGGCGGTGCGCTGGTCCAGGTTCGCCTTCACCCCAGCCAACGCCCAGTTGTAGGCCACCCGCGCCGCCCCGCAGTGCGACAACACCGCACGCTCCTGCGTGGGCGTGAGGTCGAGCGCGTACCGGTACGCCTGATGCACCATGCTCACAGACCAGTGACCTCAGCGGTCGCGCACGCCACACCCGCTTCCGCGCGTTTGCGTGCCGACCCGCGCCCGTACAGGCGTGCACACATCGAGGTGAGCACGTCCACCATGTCCCGCACGAGGTCGTCTTTCACTTCTTCTGGGTTGAGCACGACGATCCGACGTCCGGTGGCGGCCAAGGCGGATTCCAGGTGTTCGACACCAAAACGAGCCAACCTGTCGCGGTGCTCCACCACGATCGTGGACACCCGTGGGTCAACGAGGAGTTTCCGCAACTTCGGCCGGTTCCCGTTCAGACCAGAACCGACCTCGGTCACGGTTTCATCGATTGAGATGCCCTGTTCACCACACGCGGCGACGACCCGACCCGCTTGACGTTCGAGGTCGTCTTCCTGGTCAGCGCTAGACACCCGGCAGTACGCGACGGTGAACCCGGCGGGCCGGTCATGTTCGCGCACGAGCCACGTCCCAGATGGTGTTTGCACCACCGGAACCGGCATGCGACCGGACTTCGCCCAAGCCCACGCGGTTTGGTAGTGCACACCTTCCCGTTCAGCCCACTCCGATAGCCTCACAAGATCACCATACACCATGATGATCACTGATAATTACAGAGATCCAATCCAACAGTTTCCGACCCCCATCGGCAGTACGAGCGAAGCAGAAGCGAACACCTCCGTCCCGGGAGAAGGTCACGAACCCACCGCCGCAGGAATGAGTGTCCAAGCGGGTGCTCACAGCATGGTCGTACAAGCTGCTGGCGACGTTGAGGTCAACCAAGTCCTCGGAAAAGTACTATCGGAACATGGCTTGCGATCAGAGCTCGCTGCAGTTCAGCGGTGCTATGCATCGATCGCCGCTCCAGAGTGGAATCGCTTGGTTCAGGTCTGGAAGAGCCACCAGCTGATCCTGATCATGGGACAGCGGCGCATCGGCAAGCGCACTGTAGCGTTGCGACTACTGGGGCAAGTCGATCCCGAAGCACGACTCGTCGACGTAGCCGTCGAGAAAGTGAGGGAGCTGAACAAGGACTGGCCGGACAAGCGACGGTGAACACGCCGCCGTGCTTGCGTGGCCGCCCGACGGTACCCGGCGGCCGGGGCGGTGCGGGCCGCAGCAGGACGCGGTCGGAGCCGTCAAGGTAACCCGGCGCGCTCCCGCAGCACCAATTCCCGCAAGCCAGCGCACCTCGGAGGCCCGCTGGTGCGCGGTCAACGCACCCCAACTCGTTGCCCTGGTGTGCGCGGGAGCCCCTTCCAGGGCGGCAAACTCCTCGAACGCCCCGACGACCACGCTCCACCCACCGCGCCTAAACAATCTTGACCCACAGGTCTTGACTATTCCTCGGGCGGAGCACGACGCTACGTACTCGTTGCAGTCGCGGGAGCAGCCGACCTTCACTAGCTAGCGGTATCCCACCCCAACGCCACTACCGCTAGGAGGCTCTTGACGACAACAAGGGCGTAGTGCAGGATCCGATGGATACGTTTTCATCCCCTACGGAGGCATCTGCGCCTCACTATGAATACGTTTTCATCACCGAGTGGCCGAGAAGTTGCTTCGGATCAGGGAGGTGCCATGCATTGGAGTAAGCTCACCAAGATCACAACAGCGGCGGTCGCGATCGTTCTCATCGCGAGCCTGACGGCGTGTGGTAGCAAACCAGCGGGCCATGAAGGATCGGATCCGACCATCAGGCTGTCGCTGGACTGGAGCACGTTAATCGCCTACCACGCCCCCATCGTTCTCGCGGAAGAAGAAGGCATCTTCGAGAAGCACGGGGTCAACGTCAGCCAGAGCTTCACGGCTGGTTCGAAGGACGCCGTGCTCGCGGTCGGAACGAACCAGTCCGACATCGCCTGGGCCGATCTCTCGACCTCTGCCGCGTCGATACTCTCGGGTCTTCCTGCGAAGGCAATCGCAACAGTGCAGGCGAAGAACTCCCAAGGTCTCACCGTCCTTGAGGACACCACACTCAACTCCGCCAAGGACGTAGTCGGACTCCGCATCGGAAGCACGCCCGGCGGGTCCGATTCGACCCTCATCGGCGCGTTCCTTGAGAAGAACGGGATCGCAAAAGACCAGGTCACGATTGTGAACCTCCCCGGCAACGGCAAGTTCGCCGCTCTGATGGCCGGCAACGTCGACGCGATCAGCGGGCAGGTTTATTACTACGTCAGCTCCTCGGTCGCAGAGGGGAAGCCAGCCCACGGTAAGTCCTACTCGGAGATGGGCGTCGACACACTCGATCACGGGTTTGTTGCCAACGACCAGTTCCTCTCGGCTCATCCGGACGCGGCGACCAACTTCCTCGCGGCCTACCGAGAGGCTCTGCAGAAAACGATCGAGGATCCAGCGGCGGCGTGTGCCAAGATCGCGCCGCTTTCAGATGGGGCACTCAGCGTCAAGGCCTGTGAAACACAGCTCGAGCTGTGGCTGCCCTTGGTGACTCCCGTCGATGATCCCGCATGGGGAACCAACGATTTGACGAAGTGGTCGGACACCATCGCGACCCTCAAGACGTTCGGTGGCGCTACCGGGTCTGTTGAGCCGACTGCGATGTTCACCAATGACTACCTCCCTAAGAAGGTTCAGTAGTGCCTACTCTGACAAAAAAGACGGACGCACCTTCCCAGAAGCCCATAACGGTTTCTTGCGCCGGCGTGCGCCAAGAGTACGAGACCAGGCGCAGCACAGTTGTCGCTCTGGACGGGGCGACTCTCGACATCAAACCCGGCGAGTTTGTTTCGCTACTAGGTCCGAGTGGATGCGGGAAGACCACGCTGCTCCGCCTTATCGCAGGCCTTGAGGCGCCGAGCCGCGGGGTCGTCAGCATTGACGGCGATGAGGTAACAAGTCCGCATCCTGAATTGGGCGTTGTGTTCCAGAGCGACCTCCTTATGCCGTGGCGAACGGTTCTGGACAATGTACTCCTTCAAGCGGATGTCCGCAGAGAGCGGTCCGTGCAGACCCGACGCCGTGCGCTGGAGTTGCTGGCCCAGGTCGGCCTCGAGGGCTTCGAGGATAAGTACCCGAAAGAACTGTCGGGCGGAATGCGGCAGCGTGTCGGTATTTGCCGGGCGCTCTTGCACCGACCGCGCCTTATGCTGATGGACGAACCGTTCGCAGCGTTGGACGCGATGACTCGTGACCAGATCTCGGTGGATCTCGCGGAGATCGCCTACCGCACGGAGATGACCGTCGTGTTCGTCACCCATTCGATCAGCGAGGCCGTCTTTCTGTCTGACCGAGTCCTAGTGATGTCCGCACGGCCAGGCCGCATCGACACGGAGGTGGCGGTACAGCTGGAGCGACCGCGAGGACTGCACATTCGGCAATCAGCCGAGTTCGGCAGGTGCGTCGGACACGTGACGGAGATCTTCAAGCGGCTGGGTGTGCTGCACGATCGTTCTACGGCTGGAGGTGCAGACGGTGGCACTCACTCGGAACCGTGACCGAGTCACTGCGCCTAGGACGGGTGTCGTCAGAGCAATAACAGGCGGCCTTCAGACGCCCGGTGTGGCGCCGACGATTCTCATTGCGCTGCTCATCGGGCTCTGGGAGACCAGTGTCCGCGTCTTCGACGTCCCGCGCTTCCTTCTCCCCGCGCCGAGCACGATAGCCGAGGCCTGTCTGGAGAACTGGTCGCTACTGATGAGGCACTTGGGGGTCACTCTTGTCGAGACTCTCGCTGGCTTCCTGATCAGCGCGGTTGTCGGCCTTGCGTTCGCGATTTTAATGGTCTTGTGGCCGGTCGCCGGCAGCGCGGCGTTCCCACTTCTCGTCGCGTCCCAGGTGATTCCCAAGGTTGCGGTTGCACCCCTCATGGTGGTGTGGATCGGTACTGGGCTGACGACATCCGCGATCATCGCCTTCGTCATGGCGTTCTTCCCGGTGGTCGTGAACGCCACACTAGGCCTGAAATCTGTTGAAGTAGGGTCGTTGCATCTGCTTCAATCGATGAGGGCCACAAAGTGGCAGCAGTTCTGCTACCTTCGCTTCCCGACCGCGATCCCCTTTATCTTGTCCGGGCTCCAGCTGGCTATCGCCTTTGCCATTGTCGGCGCTATCGTCGGGGAGTTCGTCGGCAGCAATGCCGGATTGGGCTACCTCCTCATCGTGACCCAGGGCAATCTCCAGACCTCTCTCCTCTTCGCCGATCTAACGCTTCTGACAATAGTGGGCCTGGCCCTTTATTACGGTGTCGAGCTACTGGGGCGCCTGGCGCTCCGCCACCGTGGCCAATGAAAGGAACGAATATGGCCGAGGCTAACAACCTCGCTGCACGATTAAATGTTCACGCCTATCCGACTAGCTTCCGGTCCTTCGTTGATGGAGTGGATTGGCCGGGCGCCACCGGGGAGGTGGACCTGCGAGACCCGGCCACCGACCGTGTATGGGGACGCGCTGTCGTCGCCGAGGACAGTGTCGAGGCTGCCGTTGGATCGGCAGCGGCGGCGTTCGAGCACTCAGGCTGGCCGGAGCTCAGCACTCAGGAGCGTGCCGCCGTACTCGTCGAACTCGGTGGCCTCATCGAACGCAACTCCGAGCGCTTGGCGGTCCTGGAGACACTCGCTACCGGCAAGCCTCTGACCGTCACCCGCGGAGAAGTCTCCTATGGCGTCCGATGGTACCGCTACTACGCGGCGGCGCTCGAGACGGGACGGGACACGTTCGTCAGTCTCGGACCGACGAAGGACGCAGTGGTCAGAGCGGAGCCGCTTGGGGTGGTCGCTGCAATCACTCCCTTCAACGGCGCGTACTCGCTGGGATCCTGGAAGATCGCTCCGGCGCTAGCTGCAGGCAACTGTGTCGTGGTGAAGCCTCCAGCCCTCGCCCCCGGCTCGACTATCGAGCTGGCGAGACTGGCACTGGAGGCGGGTGTTCCGCGCGGTGTGCTCAACGTCGTCGTGGGAGACGCACGCGAAGGCGGTCAGCTCGCATCGGACGACCGAGTGGAGCTTGTGACCTTCACCGGGAGTACCACTGTTGCTCAACGCATCGGCGCGATCGTCAGTGGTCGGATGGGCCGGTTCGTGTGCGAGGCGGGCGGGAAGTCCGCGCATATCGTGCTCGATGACGCGGACCTCTCGTCCGCCGTCGTAGCGGCAACTCAGGGTGTCTTCAGCGGCAGTGGACAGACATGTGTCGCAGGGTCGCGTCTTCTGGTCCATGAAAAGGTGTTCGACGAGTTTCTGGAACGGTTTGTCGAGCACACGTCGAAGCTAGTAGTCGGTAACCCTTTCGATCCCGCGACTCATCTTGGACCCATCGCTACGGCCCGACAAAGGGACTCAATCAAGGGCTTCATCGCGCGCGCCCTCGCTGCCGGCGCGCAGAGGATCTTGGGAGACGAGGACGGCCCGTCGGATCCCGCCCTGAGGAATGGCTACTGGGTCAGGCCGACGATCCTTACCGAGGTCAAGCCGGATATGGAAGTGTGCCGGGAGGAGGTATTCGGACCGGTCGTGGCCGTTCAGCGGATCTCCTCGCTCGACGAGGCTCTACGCCTCGCAAATGACTCGCAGTACGGACTTGCAGCGGGGATCTGGACCACCGATCAACGCAAAGCACATCGGGCGGCGCGGTTCTTGCAAGCCGGCACTGTCTGGATCAACACCTACCGAGGGATGGACTGGCGTACGCCGTTCGGGGGTTACAAGAAGTCCGGGATCGGACGCGAGAACGGCCTGGAGGGGCTCGCGGAGTTCACGCAGACAAAGACCGTGGTTCAGGACTTTGCCTCCGCCGTCGACCCATTTGCACTCGTTGCACGGTGACATCCCAACGGATGTCGAGCAGAAACGATACAGGAAGAAAATGAGCATCACGAATCACTTTGTAGTGGATTGCCTTGAGTACAGCCGACCTAGCCGGGAGCGTTTCCTTGAATGGAATCGAGGTGGCATCGACTGCGTTCACGTCACGCTAGCGGTCTGGGAGACCGCGCGAGAGACACTCTCCGTCCTCGGACAATGGAATGACCTTCTTGCAGAGAATCACGATCTGATCGAACTTGCTCGATCCGCCGCAGATATTCGGAGAATCTCTCAAGCGAACAAAACAGCCGTCCTTTTCGGGTTTCAGAATACGGCGCCGCTGGAGGACGACGTTCGCTTGATCCGAATCTTCGCGGATCTCGGGGTTCGCATCATGCAACTCACCTATAATACCCAAAATAGCATCGCCGCAGGCTGCTGGGAGGACCACAACACTGGGCTGTCAAAGCACGTCGGAACGTCTTTCGTACGAGAGATGAACAATGTGGGTGTACTGATTGACCTTTCGCACTGCTCCGAGCGCACCTGCTTGGACACCATCGCCTACAGCTCTCGTCCGGTCGCCATCACGCACGCCAATCCACTGGAGTACGTCGGCACCGGCGTGGAGCTGAACAGACGCCCAAAGTCCACGCAGGTCATCAGAGAACTCGCCGACCGTGGAGGTGTCATCGGTCTCAGCCCGTACACACGGATGCTACGAGACGGCTTGAACACCACAATCGACGACTTCGCCCGGATGGTTCTGTGGAGCGTGGAGAAGTTCGGCGTCGACCACGTTGCATTCGGCACGGACTTCTACACCGGCTACGACATCTCAGCCGTCAGGTGGTGGAGAGCAGGGCGATGGGGAAGGGAAAGTCCCGTACCCATCGATGCCGACGCCCCAGTCGTCGAATGGCCAGCCTGGTTCCACTCTCCGGCGGCCTTCCCCGAGCTCGCAGAGAAGCTATCTGCGGAGGGACTCACCGACTCGGAGCTCAGCTGCGTTCTCGGCGGCAACTGGCTCCGACTATTCGATGAATCGTTTTGGCCGTTGGATGAGAGCGAATCGCGATGACCGCAAGGCGTGTCGTCATCGTCGGCGGCGGACACAATGGGCTAGTTTGTGCCGCATACCTCGCGAAGCGCGGCGCATCGGTCACAGTCGTGGAGGCTCGTAAACGGCTGGGCGGGCCAGCTGCAAGCTTCGAATATATGCACGGTTACCATGCGGCGATTACAAATTCGCCTGGCTCGTTAGAATACGCCGTGGTGCAAGAGCTTGAGCTGGAACGGCATGGCTTGACTTACTGCAAGCCTGAAATAACGCTCGTCCAGCCGTTTGACGACATGGTATTTCTGGGCTGGCGAGACAGGTCGCAAGTAGATACCCAGCTCGAACATTTCTCCCGCGGCGAATCGCGCCGCTACCGAGAGCTTACGGACACTCTGAACTCGGTCGGAGCGAAGACCGGCTTGTCGCTGTGGAAGCCGTCGCTACCGCTGAAGCAGATCCGAGAGAACCTCGGCGACTCCGCTGAGCGACGCCTATTTGACGAACTGGTTGACGGTTCGCTGAAGGAGATACTCGATTCGCGGCTCAAGTCTGATCAAGCCAAATCAATCCTGACCATGCTCGCTGTGAACGCTCAACTCGTTTCTCCCACCCAGCCTGGCTCCGGCGTTGGCCTCCTCATGCGGCCGATTTCCATGGCTTCTTCCGAAGACGCCGGCCCGGACAGCGCGAACAAGCAGGTCCTTCGAGGATCTGTCGGGCTACCTATTGGCTCCATGAGCGCGATCGTGGACGCCATGGTCCGCGCCGGCGAGGAGGCAGGGGTCACCTTCATCACCGGAGTTCCAGTCACACGGATCGTCGTGAATGACGGCCGGGCTGTAGGCGTGAAGCTTGACGACACTACCACGCTGGAGGCAGACGTCGTCGTTTCAACCGTCGAACCCTCCGTGCTGTACACGGAGTTACTCGACAACGGTCCCGCCAACCTCGCAGGCAGCACTATCAACCCCCCCACTGGCTCCGCGTTCAAGCTCGCTGTGGCCTTGGATGGCCTACCAAGCGTACGAAATCTCCCGCCTGACGTGGTTCCCGAGCGGGCTTTTCGCTCTCAGTTCAGAATCGGACCTTCTACCTCCTACATCGAGAAGGCGATTCAGGACGGGCTCGAAGACCTCCCGTCGGACTCACCCATCATGTGGGGACTTATTCCTTCATTGACATCGCCCGGACTCGCACCAGAGGGCAGGCACCTGATGAGTGTAAATGTATGGCACGCACCCCACTCTCTTGGCCGCGACTACTGGACCGACGGCGGACGGGATGCATTCGGACACCGTTGCCTCGCCGTGCTGGACGAGCACCTTCCTGGACTTAACGAGCATATCGTGGACTACCGGTTCCTTGGCCCCATCGAACTTGCGGATGAGCTCCGGCTCCCCGGGAGCAACATCACCCACGGCAATATGCTGCCAGACCGCTTGTTCGGGAACCGCCCTAACGCGACCATCGCCAGTACCGGATCAGGCGTGCGTGGGCTATTCCTTGGTGGCTCGGGCGTGTGGCCAGGCGGCTACGTGACGGGAGCGCCGGGCCGAAATGCTGCCAATTATGTCTGTCAATACTTGGAGAAGTGCTAGGATGGAATTCCTGATCAACATCAACATCACCTGGCCATCCGATATGGCCAGTGAGGAGATTGAACGCATTTCCCAGAAGGAGCGCCACCTGGCCGCTCAGCTCGCTGAGTCCGGTCATCTCGTGCGGATGTGGCGCGTCCCAGGGCGGCGAGAGAATTGGGGCCTGTGGCGAGCCGCTGACGCGACAGAGATCCACGACGTGATCTCCCGTCTCCCCGTTTGGCCGTATATGCAGGTCAAGGTAATATCTCTTGCGGAGCACCCGGTAGACCCACGCCGGGCGGAAGCCGCGAGTCAAGCGAGCCGGCGAGAAGCTTGATGATCACGATCGGCTAAGTAGAAGGGCACGAGGGTGGCTGGCGTCAACGAAGTGGCCAAGGCGGCGGGCGTCTCGATCGCCACAGTTTCACGCGTCATCAACCAACCCGAACTCGTCGCGCCAGCCACCCGGGATCGTGTTAGCGAAGCTATGAAGAAGCTGAACTACCGCGTGAACAGCGCTGCCTCCGCCTTACGACGTGGCCACGCTAAGACGATTGCGCTGGTAGTCGCTAACATGTCCCAACCTTGGTACGTGAAGCTCGTCAGGGCACTCAGAACGGAAATCGGGTCCCGCGGATACACCTCCGTGATCTTCGACTTGGAGCATGACCCAAGGGTTCTTGTGGACTACCTGGGCGGCGTCGAAAACCAAGGAATTAGCGGAGTCATTCTCGCCACAGGCGACTTTCTCGATACGCCCGAAATTATCAACGCAATGACGCGCGCGCACCAAACGACACCGCTCGTTGTCATCGGCCAACACGTTGAAGACGCAACCTGGCCGACCGTCCGATTCAACGATGAGCATTGGTCGTATGAAGCTACGAGAGTACTTCTACAGAGATCTCACGGCCACATCGCATTCCTGGGGCGCTGCGTGACCTCATACCTCGCGGGCGAGCGACTGAAAGGATTCCGCCGCGCAGTCGACGAACAACCAGACGCGCACGGAATCGTATGGGACATCAACGATTTCGGATTCGCAGCAGGCTACCGCGAGATGACACAAGCGATCGAGCGGGGCGAGACGCCTACGGCGGTCTTATGCGTCAACGACGAGCTTGCACTCGGCGTGACCCGGGCAGCTGCCGAACATCGGCTTCGGGTTCCGAGCGACCTCGCGGTGATGGGATACGGAAACACGGATTTTCTTGAGTACGTCCTACCATCTCTTTCATCTGTCGATGGTTCTGCAGTCACCGCTGCTTCTGTGGCCTTCAATGAGTTATGGGACTACTTCAGCGGAAACGGGACAACACGCACGACCGTGCTCGAGCGCCGACTGGTCTTAAGAGAATCAACCGGACACTCGGTCACAGCTGCTGGTACGCACTAGTACGGCAGCAGCCATTCGCTAGCTGACCTGGGTAATGTCGATGTTGCGGGCGAGTCTGGTGCGTTTGTGGAACCAACGTGATCGTGCTTGGTGCTTGCGACGCCAGTTCACCCAGTGGGTTTTGTGTTCGGGTGGCTGGGGTGTGATCAGGCGATCCGAGTGACGCCGCCGGTCCACGAGGTCTCCTCTGCAGCGGCGGCGTGATGCAGGGAAGGCCAGCGCCTCCAGATCGCGCACGCTTTAGCGCCCCCGCATCCCTCGCACACAGACCGGCTGACGTAGCGAAGTCGACACCCGCCTACTTCGCGCATCGGGGCCTACGACGCCTACTCCTCCGACGCCAGCCGTGATGCCGCCGACCTCGCCTGGCCTGACAAGACCGGGCAGAGCCTGCGCCAGATCACGCGATACGTCGATCCGACGGTTTGTTTGATCAGCGACGGGACCCATACTGATCGGCCCGCGTGAGGCGCAGCGAGCACCCGCTGTCCGGGCCGGGCGGCTCACGCCCAGCGCGGGTCGGCGGATCTCTCCAGTCCGAGACGCTCAAACGCCTGCGTCGTCGCGGAGTCCACCCGGCGAAGGCCCTCTTGCGTGATCTGCCCGGCACGCGCGGTGGCGGCAACCGGGTCGGATCGCCATGCGCTCCTGAGCTCGTCGACCTGCTCCTCGAGGTCCTGCTCGATGGGGTCCAGGTGCTCACGGAGCGACTGCTGCACCTCCGGGAAGCGTCCGGAGCGCCGCGCCGTATCGAGCGCCTGCTGGGTGCGCCACCAGAACGAGCGCTCGTCGAAACGCTCCTGCACGTAGCGGCCCGGCGATGTGAGGGGCAGCTCGTGCGGTGTTGTTAAGTCGCTCGGCAGCTGAGCGGAGGGGAAGACCGGCAGATAGATCGTAGTGCAGGGCGTGGCGGCAGACCACCAGATCACGTCCAGCTCATCCGGGTCCGTCGGCAGCTCCGCGATCAGCGACGACGCCGTGTTCCCCCAGGTGAAGCCGGACGGATGCTCGTGCATGCACAGGGTGTGGAAGTCCGGTGTCCCCGCGTCGAAGTAAGGGCCACCGAGGAAGGAATCCTCCAGGTGATCGCGCAGGATCCTTCGCACCCAGGCCAGGTCGACTCCACCGTCCGAGCGCCCGCGCCAGAGCAACTCCGCGGAGCGGGCGCGCCGGATGCGGGAGACCTGGAGTGGCACGTTCGGATCGGCGACCGCAGCGGCGAAGTCGAGCGTCGCCTCACCGCGCCAGCCCAGTTCCCGAGCCTTGTCGAGCAGTCCGTCGCTGCCGCGGTCGAATGCGGTGCGAATAGAGGGCTCGTTGCTGATGCTGTCCACCGCGTCCGCACGACGCGCGGCCCACTCCCGGCCCAGGGTCTCGATGATCCACGCCTCTTGGGGGTCCGCGATCAGGAACGAGTTCTCGTAGGCGCCCGTGACGGCTTCTTCTCCAAACTTCCCGGACCCCCATTGCCCGTGACGCTCGAGCAGGCCGGTGATGACATCGACCGCCTCCGCCGCCGTCGCCGCTCGTTCGAGGCCGAGACGGACCAGTTCCATCCCCAGGATCCCGGCTGGGGGATTCGCGCCGCCTCTGGCTGCTTCGACGTGTGCGCGGAGGGACCTGGTGAACAGAGCCTCGTTGCCGATCGCCACACGGTGCTGGTTCACGCCGGATTCGTATCCCCAGCACCAGAAGGGCGACGATCCGATGTGCGCGTATGCGGGAGCGTCTTCGATTTGGACCTGCGACAGCGTTACGCTGCCATTCGAGGGACGTGCAGGGCGCTGTCTCAGCGGCTGCGCCTCGCCAGCGGGCCGGTCGCTGTTTTTCCCGAAGATCGTCGCCCCGGCGGCAGAGCTGGCGGGGAGCGACACGAGCGTGTCGCAACTCCAGGCAGGCGACCACGATTTCTCGAGCGGTGCGTTCATCGTGCGACCTCCGCCTCGATCACGCCGTCCTGCTTTGGGAGGTAGAAGCGTCCCTTCGTGGCGACGGTGAGGACCACGTGCAGGATGGGTCCCACAATCATCGCGACGAACGACGCAAACTCAATCGGATATAGCCCGAGGATTCCGGCTGCGCCGACAGCGACGGCGGAGGCCAGGGAGATTAGGCCGCAGGGATTCCACGCCCGCACCTTGTCTTCTGCGAACTCGATGTCGTGTGAGCGGCCGAGTTTGAGCAGACGACGGCAGATGAAGTAGTCGGCGAGGATCACGAGTACCCAGGTGTTTGTCAGGACGCCGGTGATCGCCAGGAACGTACTGAGGTGGTTGATTACGTTGGTCGCATAGAACACTACGCCGAACACCCACACCCCGAACATCCACCAGGGACGACCTGGCCGGAAGTGGGCGACCACGTCGAACCCTGCCGCGAGCGTGATCGATCCGCCGTACAGATTCATCACGTTGATGCGGATCTGCGTGATGACGACGAATACAACACCTGCGATCCCCATCAGGTGTACGAAAACGAACCCGGGATCCTGTGCCTTCTCTGTGCCGAACTGGCCGATGAGTCCCGCCCCGAAGTACGCGCCCAGACCGATCACGGCGAACATGGGGATGAGCTCGAGGAGCATGATTGTGGCCGTGCCGCGGTATCGGATCTTCTGCGCGGCGAAGCGCCCATAGTCGGTTGCCATGAGTCCTTGGAAGATCATCTGGCCGTTGGCGAGGCTCATCGCGGCGGCGAGACCAGCCCCGCCTCCGACTCCGACGGGTCCCCACTCGAAGGCGCCGGCGCCGGGCTGGTCGGCCATCGCTACGATCGCCCAGATCAGCAGTACGACGAAGATCGGGAACCCCCAGCTCTGCAGCACGGACATGGCGTGCATACCCCGCCAGACCAGTGCGATCGTGACGAGGCCCACCACGGCGAAGATCGCGATGCCCGCGATCGAGGTGATGTCGATCCCGAGCGAGTAAGCGATCGCATGGGAGACGATCGTCCCTTCGAATAGGAAGTAGAAGACGAAGTTGATCGCGTAGATGAACGAGGTCACCGCAGCGCCTCGTGCGCCGAATCCCAGCCCACGGGACAGCAGCCCCTGTGACAAGCCCTCGCGGCTGGCCATCCGCATGGTCAGGGCACCGATGACGAGTGCCCCGATGAAGAAATAGCTGATCGGCAGCAGCATCAGCGGCCACCCGACGGCGAACAGCTGCTGTGCGCCGAAGGAGAAGAAGAACATCGCCGTGGCGTTGCCGAGTAACACAAGGCTGATCGCAGGGATCGGCCATCGCTGCGACGAGGGAACGCGCGCGGTCGAATAGCTCTCGATCTGATCGTCGATCGATGCCTCGGGGCCTCTGAAAGCCCGACGGAGTTCGGTGAACGACATCATTGTCCTTTCGTTGGGGAGGGAACAGCCATCATGGAGGCGGAGGCGGATATGCGGCGGACCATGCCTTCGGCGATCATGGCGCCGGCTCGCTCGAGTGTCGTGACGGTGAGCGCCGGATTACGGGCTGTGCCGCTGGCGAGGCATTCGAGGGAGAGCACTTCGGCTAGGCCGAATCGGGAGGGGTCCTCGCCAAGTCGGTTTTGCCCCGCCACGGCGGCGACAGGACGGGCGTGGCGGCGTGCCGCATAGATGACGACGGCCGGAGATTTCCCCATGAGTGTTTGCTCATCCAGACGGCCCTCCCCAGTGATGACAGCGTCGGAGCTGGCGATCATCTCGTCGAGCCCGAGCGCCCCCGCGATACGGTCGCCTCCGCTGGTCAACGAACCGCCGAGCAGCAGGATCGCCCAGCCGAGGCCCCCGGCGGCACCGCTGCCAGGGGTGTCGGGGGCGACGAATCCCGTCGGCGGGGGCATGTGGGCGACGACGGAGGCGAACTGCGCAAGTCCGGTCTCCAGCCGGTCGACGGCCTCGCTGTCGGCGCCCTTCTGGGGGCCGAACCGTCGCGCTGCACCGACCGGCCCCAGCACGGGGGAGTCGACATCGCGGAGCCCGACGAGCCGAATGGTCGTGAGGCGTGGATCGAGTCCGGACCAGTCGATGCGCGCGAGCCCTGTCAGCGCACTGCCGCCTGCGGCGAGCGGTCGTCCCTGGGCATCGAGGAACCGTGCACCGAGCCCGCGGAGCATACCGGCGCCGCCGTCGCTGGTGGCGCTGCCGCCCAGCGCGACTTCGATCTCGGATGCACCGACGTCGAGGGCGTCCACGATCGCTTCGCCGACACCAGTGCTGTCTGCGTGTTCTGCCATCTCTGCGGTGGGCTCGGTCGCGCCGAGCCCGCAGATCTCCGCGACCTCGATGAGAGTGGTCCTCCCTTGGCGGGCCACGCGAGCGCTCCTCGGCACTCCGTGCGCGCCGAGGAGCGGGATCAAGTACTGGTCGTATCCATGGTGGAGCAACACATCGAGCGTCCCGTCGCCTCCGTCCGCCATCGGCAGTTCCACGACCTCGATGTCCGGGCGCGCCCGGTGCAGGCCCCGTGCGACAGCGGCGCACGCCTCAAACGCGGTGACCGTGCCCTTGAACTTGTCCATTGCGACCACGATGCGCATTCCGGCTCCCCTCTGACAGCCAGGTAACTGTATTACATGTATGCATGTATTGTGCAAGCGTGTGGTCGTCTAGTGTGAAGGGATGGAGGAATTTTCCGAGCTCGATGTGGTCTCTGTCGCGGACTCGCTGACCTCTGCGCTGCGCGAACGGATCCTGACGCAGCAGATCCGCCCGGGCGACCGGGTGGCCGAGGCCGCCGTCGCTCAGCAGTTCCGGGTCTCCCGTCCGAGCGCTCGCGTCGCGGTGGAGAGGCTCATTGGCGAGGGGCTTCTGGAACGTTCCGCGCACCGCGCCGCGCGCGTCCTGACGTTCCGGCCCGAAGCGATTGTCGACATGTACCTGTCTCGTGCCGTGATCGAGACCGGCGCCTACCGGATGCTCGCCGAGACGGCGCACGACTACGACAAGGCGGAGCGTGAGATCACTCGCCTTCATGCCGCAGCAACGAGCGGGGACGTGGTCGAACTCGTCGACGCGGATGTCCGGTTCCACCGGGAGCTGGTCGATCTGCTTGGAAGCCCCGGGCTGAGCTCGACGCACGACAAGCTCATCAATCAGATGAGGCTCTGCCTTGCCCAGGTGCAGAGCAACCACCTGCTGGACCCGTTCGCGATCGAACAGGAGCATAGAAGCATTCTCGAGGCGCTTCGCGCATCGGATGCGGACACGGCGGGCGCACGTGGTCGCCAGCACCTTGAGCGCGCCCGCGACATTCTCCTCGCGCACCTCACGTGTGTGACGACCGATAGTCCGTGAGGTCGGTCCCACCGATCGACGTTGAGACTAATCGGATCAGTGCCTAGTACGGCAGCAGCCATTCGCTAGCTGACCTGGGTGATCTTGGTGTCGCGGGCGAGTCTGGTGCGTTTGTGGTGCCATCGTGATCGTGCTTGGTGCTTGCGGTGCCAGTTCACCCAGTGGGTTGTTGTGTTCGGATGGTCGGGGTGTGGTGTCGGCGGTCAGGTCTTTGATTTCGGGGATGGTGAGCGGGATCATGCCGGGATCGGCGGGTGGGGGCTGGTCCGGGTGTGCTGGTTCTGAGGCTTGGCTGTTGGTGCGGTCGCGTAGCAGCGCGGCGGTGACGGCGCAGACAGCGAGGGCGGCGCAGACGAGCACGGTGTGCCGGGCGATCGCGGTGTAGAGCCTGGCTTGGGACTGGTTCAGGCTAAAGCTGTCTTTGCCGAACTCGGATGGGTGGGCCGCGCAGCGAGGTGCCCCATAAGCCGGGGTCCTTTTCCTCGGACCCTCTCCACCTGGCCGCCGTGTTCGGGCTCGACGAGACCACCGCCATCCGATACAGCGCCGCCGCCCGTAATCTCCTGCACAGCGCCCACCACGACACCGTGGGTTGAGCACGAACCCAAGGGTCCAACCGCCCCACACAGCCCGAACACCCTTGGGTTCCCGCTGAGAATCCCTCAGTTCGCCTGAACTCCGGGCAGAGGCGCGGCCCCCCGCCGAACCGGACGTGCCCGCTTTCCAGGCATCTCGGCTCTCCAGTGATCACGCCGTGAACGTGCTGGCTGGTCGTGTCCCGTGGATGCGATCGTGGCAGCCGGCACAGACCACCAGGGTCTTGAGGCGCCGTCTGGCCATGACCGTGACCCACGGGCTTGGATCGGACGCATCGAGCTCAGCGAGGGCGTGGACGTGGTGGACTTGCACCTCGCCGACCTGCTCGCAGAGTTCGCACCGTTCTCATGGGGTGCGCGGAGACCTGCACCGGTATGGCCACGAGGCCGAAAGTTATCTGGAGGGACGACAGGGTTTCCACTGGTCAGCGACATGTCGTCGAGTGAGGCACGTTTGGCACTCGTCGGTTGTCGACCCCGAGATCACCCGATCAAGTGCAACGTCCTGCCACACGCGATGGAGCCCGGGAGTACGGCGTAGAGCAACACCGCCGGCCGCTGGGCGCACATTGACCAGGTACCTCGGTGATTCTGCCGCCGTTACACGGGTATCCCATCAGGGGAACCACTGACCGGCACTGATTGCCGTTGTCTGCCACCGATCTGGGGGGAGAAGACTATGGCCACCGACGACACTGCCCACCGTGAGGCCGAGGACGACGAGGCCGGGACTCGCGGCTCACTTCTCAAATACAGGGGCAAGGACAACAGGACAGGGGCGCTGGGCGGCGGCCAGCCTTTCCTGCTGTACTGGTGCAAGGAGGACAAGGACTGGTTTTACCCGGTCGGCCTGTGGGAGTACATGGATTTCTCCCCCAAGAACACGGTCGGCAAATCCGAGATCCTTCAGTTCAAGTTCGACACCGATAAGAACGTTCTCGACGTGCCCGCCTTGCGAGGCACGCCGCTGCTGTGCCGTTTGGGCAGCGAGTCGTGGAGTCGGCCGGTGCAGCGCAAGGGCCAAAACTTCTACATCGCCAGGGGTACCGGCTCGATGCCCATGCGCACGGTCCAAAATGCCGTGATCTACGGGGACCAGCTCCGGTTCGCGCTGCGTATGGACATCGTGAGTCGCGATGACGCGTGGATTTCCAACGCGGAGACCACCGGCTCGATCCGGATGCGCGACAGCGAGAAAGACCGCGCCTGGCTGGTCGCCGTCCGGCACGGCGAAGACTGGAGCGACCCCTTCGGCAGCCAGACCACGTTCGCCAAGCGCCCCTGGGCCGACCTGATCGGCTGAACACCCGAGCGCGCCGTCCGGGGCCGCTTGCACGCCCCTACCAGCACCAGCTCCGGCGAGCCCTGCCGGACTCCTGTGCGGGGTTGGGGCGCTGACTGCCGCGCCCACTTCCTCAACTGTTCTGAACCGCTATGCCCGCCCAACAGCAAGCACTTCTGCAAGAGCATGGTCAGCGTCGTGCTCTCGTCACGTAGACCGGCTTCGAGCTGGGCCAGCAAACTTCCGTGCGTAGGCGGCATCCAGAAAGTTGCAGCTCCTACAGCGCGGGAGGTACTCGCGGAGCTTGCCGCAGACGTGGGGCCGGTGGTCGCCGATGCGCAGTTGCAGGGTAGGGAAGCGTTCGGCATTTCCAGGTCGGTCAAGGACGGGCCGAGTGGTGCATCGACGTAGCCACGGTCGTCTTCGCGCCAGGTGCCGACGGGGTCCGCGGCGCGAACGACCCGCCGCATCCTCCAGCAGTCCCGCCTCGGCCCGGCCCCGCGCGGAATGGACACCTCGTGGCGCAGCTTCCTGCGCGCTCAGGCATCCGGGCTGCCGGCGGTCGATATCTTCCACGTCGACACCATCAGTCTTCGTCGGCTGCATGTCCTGTTAGTGACGGAGATTCGTACCCGCACCGTGCACATTCTCGGTGTCCCCGCGCACCCGACCGGCGCCTGGACCACCCAGGTCGCCCGTAACCTCCTGATCGACCTCGGCGAACGAGCCGCATCATTCCGGTTCCACATCCGTGACCGCGACACCAAGTACACACCAGAGTTCGAGGCGGTCCTCGCGTCCGAGGATGTGAAGGTCATCAAGACCCCACCGCGGACACCGCGGGCGAACTGCTACGCCGAGCGATTCGTCCGCACCGTCCGCGAGGAATGCACCGACCAGCTCCTGATCTACCACGAACGGCACGCCATGACGGTGCTATGTGAGTACGCGGACCACTTCAACACCCACCGTCCACATCAGAGCCTCGACCAACACCCACCTACGCACGCTCCCACACGGGGATTTCGAACGACCCTCCCATCCTCTGCCGTAAGGTCCTCGGCGGCTTGATCAACGAGTACACCCGAGCCTCTTGATACCAACCAGAAAACCCAGGTCAGGCCCATAATCTGGGTTTTGGCACGGCACAGGCGGTGACCATGTCCGGCATTCGTCGCACGGTGCTTGACCTGGTCGCCGCCGGTCGTCCGATCGCTCAGGATCTCGATGCCGTCGTCAGACGATCTATCTCTGCCGGAGCCAGGAGTTGATCGACACCGATCAGCGACCCGGTATCACCAGCACAGACCAGAAAGATCTCCTCGCCGGCGCATCGCCAAACTCGAAACAGAACTGGCCGTCACCAAGCGCGCCACTGAGTTCCCGAGAAAGGATGTGTCCACAAAGGAATATTCGAGGCCATCGCAATGATGACTTCAGAGGGTTACCCGGTTCAGGTCGCCTGCCGCGTCCAGGACGTCTCGAACTCGGGTTACTACGCCTGGCGCAACCGGCCTCCTCGCCGTGTAGTAGTAGGTGTGCGCCGTCGACGACCGCCACCGCTCTCCCCTGGACGTCGGAGTCGTCGCGGTGCAACCCGCTCCCTGAGCCGACCTGATGCACCGGTCACGTCATAGGCAGGGAACCTCGTAAGGGCGGTTCGGGATGAATCACGACCATTCATCCGCGGGCGCCGCAGATCACGTGGCCCTGGCAGGCGAAACCGCCGACACGGCCACCTCCGTCAAGGTCAAGCCAGGCGAGACCTCAGCACCGCACTCCACCACGAAGTCACCGAAGAAACTTGCAGGTCGCTGAGTGCGCACCAGCTGTTCAAAGGCCGTTACTCGCTACACCGAGTAACACCGGTGCAAGGCGAAACGGCTGGCCATACGGCGATCTCCGCCTTCAGCGAGCATGCTGGCACCATGGCAGCGGGCAGCAGCAGCGTGTCGCGGACGCGGCAGATCTTCGGCCGGGTGCTACCTGCACACCTGGCCGCTGGGGGACACGCGGTGCGGAGCGGCCAGCTGCTGGATTGAGCGCCAGACCAGTCGGCGACTGCCAGAAGTGAGGAGGACGGTCCGTGCAGTTCGACGTCACCGGAAAGATCTTGCTCGACCAGATCTACACACAGCCCGATCCACGCGCCTACTTCAACACGCTGCGTGAGCTGGACTACTGCATTCCGCAGCTGGCCAAGCCGTATTTCCAGAAGGTCATCCAGGAATACCGGGAATCCCACGGGGTTCGCGCGCCTACCATCCTCGACCTCGGCTGTTCCTACGGCATCAACGCGGCTTTGTTGAAATGTGACGCCACGATCGACGAGCTCAATGAGCATTACTGCCGTACTGATGCCCGCACGGCAGATCGCGACTGGTTGCTGGCCCGCGACCGGAATCTGGTTCGTTCGCGAAGTCAGCTCAAGGACGTCCGATTCGTCGGACTCGACAACTCCGAACCGGCCCTCTCGTATGCGCTTGCGGCGGGTTTCCTCGACGATGCGGTGCACGCGGATCTGGAAGCGCACGACCCCACCGAACAGCAACGCGTGCTGCTCACCGGAACGGATCTGGTGATTTCGACCGGCTGCATCGGCTACGTCGGCGAACGGACGCTGGCCAGCATCGCCCGGCGGCACCGGCCCTGGATGGCGCACTTCGTGCTGCGGATGTTTCCGATAGAACCGATTGCAGACGGCCTAGCGGCGTTGGGATACGAAAACGTTCCCGTACCCGGTATGTTCAAACAGCGCCGGTTCGCCTCCGCGCAGGAACAATCGCGGGTGCTGGAGACGTTGTCGGCCGCCGGAGTGGATCCGAGCGGACTGGAAGCCGACGGCTGGCTCTACGCCCGGCTCCACCTCTTCCAACCACGCCACGACTGAGAAGAAACCTACGAAGTCGAGGAACTTCAGCTCGATGGCGATGGCGTGCCCGCAGATCAAGCACACTGCCACGGGTTTCCGCAGGCTCACCACCAGCTTTCGCCACACCCAGTCGGTGACCTGGGGTTTCGCTGATCGTTGTGATTAGGCCATGATCGCGGATCGTGCTGTTTCGACTGATGTACATGGCGTCGGTGACCGTCTTCGGTTGGTTGGGGCTGCTCGCCAGGCGTACCGCGGCCCAAGGATGTCGAGATCCTGGTCCTACGGCATGAAGTGGCGGTGTTACGCCGCCAGGTCGGCCGTCGGCCTCGCTTCTCGTCGGCCTGGGGTTCCTTGGGTAGGGACAGGAAGTTGTCGAAGGCGAGGAATCGTTTCTCGCGGCCTTGGTGGTCGAGGTCGACGCCAGGCATGTAGTGCCGGGTGTGTCCGTGGGTGGTGTTCGACAGTACGTAGCGGATCAGCCGGAGCACGGAGGGGATCGGTGCTTCGGCTCGCAGGCACTGGCGCCCAGGTCATGGCCACCCTCCGCAACCTCGCACTCGGCATACTCCGCCTCGGCAGTTTCGAAACTCAAACCGCATGTCACGACGGGTTCAAGCATCCGTCCCAATCTGATCATCGAAACGTCCAGTCGGGTCGGGGTCTTCCGGCTGCGCTTGTACGAGTTCCTCACCGGTTCCCGCGCTCCGCAGTCGCCACATCCGCAGGGCGACGTGGCTGTCGAGCATCCGGCCTCCACGCCGCCAGTCAGCTCCGAGCAGCTGGTCGATGCGTTCGAGCCGCTGCCGGACGGTGTTCGGGTGCACTTTCAGCCGTTGTGCGGTCGGCGCCAGGCTCGATCCGGTGTCGAGGAAGGTCCATGCTGTGAACGCCAGATCGGTGTTGCGGTGCCGGTCGTAGTCGAGGATCGGCCCGAGCTGGACCTCGACGAAATCCTGCGCCAAGCGCTGGTCAGTGAGTCCCAGCAGGATTCCGGCCGTCCCCAGATGCGTCAGATCCGCCGCCTCGCCTTCGCGGCCGAGGACTTCGAGTGCGCGAACGATCGCTTGCGCGTAGCGGTGCCCACGTCGGACTCCCGCCAGGCCGTTGACCGGTCCGGAACAACCGATGGTTGCGGTAACGTCGGCGGCTTTCAGTGCCTTCAGCGCTCCCTGCCCATCCAGCAGGGCGACCTCGCCCGGTGTCACGAGGCACAGGTGTCCTTCGTGCAGCGAAACCAGCCCGGAACGTTCGTGCAGGTATGTGCGCAGTACGACCAGCGCTCTGTAGCGTTGTTCGACCGGAACGTCGACGATGTGCACGCACCATGGTCCCTCCGGTGTGAGGCGGTATTGGGACACGCGGCGGCGAAGTGCCGGACCGTGGTCGGACCACTCGGCCAGCATGTCGTCGATGAGCTCGCGCTGCTGGTGATCCTCGGCATCGAGGACCACCTGCTCGAAGAGCAGCAGGATGCTGAGGTATACCGCCGATCGTTCGACCAGAGCGGTCGAGGGCGGCATCGGTTCGGCGACGAGCACCGCGCCGAGGCATTCCGAGCCCGCGGTCGCAGCGACCAGTGTCCAGGGCTCGCCCGCGACGCTGAGCTCGACCGCGCCGCGGGAGTTCGCCGAGCGGGCAGCGGCTTGCTGGACACCCGTGATGTCATCGGCGATCAGTTCGTCCCTCGAACTCGTGATCAGCGTGCCGGTGGCATCGACGACAGCCACGTCGGACCGCAGGAACTCTGCCAGCAGGGGAACGATCTTTTCCACGCTTTTGGACTCGAGCAGGGCGGCTGTCAGGACTTCGTCGAGCCGGACCAGGTCCTGCAGAGCCTGTAGGTGTTCGAGATTGCGGGATCGGGCCTCGTCGAGGGCTGTCAGTGCCTCCCCCATCTCACCGAAGGCCCGGGCATTCTCCAGCGCGACGGCGGCATGGGCGCCGATCGACTCGACGAAGGCCACCTCATCGCTGCTGAAGACGTGCCGGTGCCGGTTCGCCACGAGTAGCGCACCGATCACGGTCCCGCTGGCTCGCAGCGGGACACCCATGATCGCCTTCACTCCCTCGCCTGCGACGGCGTCGTCGATCTCCGGTATGTGGATGAACGTCTCGTCGGTGAGGTAGTCCTCGGTCTGCGCCGGCGACGCACCGCGGGCGACCTTGCCGAGCACCCCGGCCCCCAGCGGCATGCGGATGGCCCGATACGCAGCGGTGGCGACACCGTCGGCCATCCGGATGTAGGTCTGCCGCCGCTCGTCGTCGTTGAGACTGATGTAGGCCATGTCCGTGCCCATCAGCGATCGGGTCCGGCGAACGATCGCACTGAGGATGGCCTCGACGTCGCGGATCGCGGTCAGATCCGTCGCGGTTGCATGCAACGTGCGCAACAGCGCCTCACGGCGCCTCGCCTCCCACAGCGAGTTGTTGACCCGGCGCAGCGCAGCTGCGGCACGTGGGTCCTTCGTCCCAGTGCGGTGCGAGGCCAGGACGTTCTCCAGTTCCAGCGGCGCAATACCCTTGTCGAGAAGCTCGAGCAGTGCGGGCAGGCCCTTGTCATCCTCCGGCGAGTTCGCGCCAGTCACGCAACGAGCGTAGCCCATCTGCCAGTGGCTTGGGTGTACACAAATGAACGTCAAGTATGGCATCTCATGCCATATACAGCCCATATGCGGAGCTGGAGAATTGCTCCTCACTGAGACGCCATTCACACCTAGGCGCTCATTCGCACATCTGCATTCTTAGTCAGACAAACAAGGGCGATTGTCATGGCGAATAACATGAAGGTCCACGTGCTCTCCACCGGTGTCATGGAAACCGATCACACGTGGCTGCTGCTCAAGGGCGGGAAGACGATCGTCGACCGCCATCACCGCAACACCCGCCCGGCCTGGGGCGACTGCCCCACGCACGCTGTGCTCATCGAGCACCCTGAGGGACGCATCCTGTGGGACACCGGCGTGCCCAGGGATTGGGAGACCCGATGGGCGCCGACCGGATTCCAGGACTTCTTCCCGGTGCAGGACGACCCCGAAGGCCCCGGCTACCTGGACTCCGCGCTCGCGCAACTCGAGCTGACCCCCGACGACATCGACATGCTGGTCCTCTCGCACCTGCACTTCGACCACGCGGCCAACGCGAAGATGTTCGATCCCAACCGCACCAGGATCATCGCCAACTCGAACGAGATCGACGGTGCACTGGCCATCGACGGCGCCTTCAAGGGCGCGCACCTGGTTTCGGACTACGAGGGCCTGCCGCTGGAAGCGGTGTCGGGTGACGTGGAGATCGTTCCCGGCGTGAGCGTCATCGAAACTCCCGGTCACACGTGGGGCACCATGTCCCTGCGGGTCGACCTTCCCGAGGACGGGACGAAGATCTTCACCTCGGACGCGGTGTACCTCAACGAGAGCTGGGGGCCTCCCGCAGTGGGCGCGGCCATCGTGTGGGACAACCTCAAGTGGTTGGAATCCGTGGAGAAGCTGCGCACGATCGCCGACAAAACCGGCGCCGAGGTGGTCTTCGGCCATGATGCCGATCAGTTCTCGCAGCTGCGTGTCGCCCCCACGGGGTTCTACCGGTAGGCCACGATGATTCTCTACGACTTCACCTGCGCCGACGGTCATCGGTTCGAAGCGGGGCTTGCATCGATGCACTCGCCAGACCCCGCCTGTCCGGTCTGCCGACGGCCTTCGTCGCGCCGCCCGTCCGCAGTGACCATGGCCGGCCAAGCCAACCCCGGCCCGTCCCGGGACGAGATGCCGCGCAGCTGGCAAGCCGTCCGCGGAGGAGACCGGTCCACCCTGGACGGCTGGCGGAAACTGCTTGTGGAACGGGAAAAGCTCGAGCACAAGTACCCCGAGCTCGCCGGCGATCGTCGGCCGGTGCTCGCGCACGAGGGCCTCTTCGCCAGCAACCCGCTGAGGGTCGGCGACGACATCCCATCCCGTGTGACTGACGCAATCGCCGAGACGAAAACAACCAAGCAAGCCGAGATTCCCTCTAAGGACACGAAGTGAAGATCTCCGGAGCAGTTCTGGAAGAGATCGGGCGACCGCGCCCGTTCCGCGACTCAACCCCCATTACGATCTCGGAACTCGAACTCGACCCCCCGGGCCCCGGTGAGGTGTTGGTGCGGTTGGAGGCGGCCGGGCTGTGCCATTCCGACCTCTCGGTCCTCGACGGCAACCGCGTGCGCCCCGTGCCGATGTTGCTGGGGCACGAGGCCGCGGGCCGCGTCGAGGCACTGGGCGAAGGGGTGGCGGACGTCGCCGTAGGCCAGCGGGTCGTGATGGCGTTCCTGCCGCGTTGCGGAGAATGCGCCGGCTGCGCTACGGACGGCCAGATGCCCTGCATCCCCGGAACCCGGGCGAACAAGGAGGGCGTTCTCCTCAACGGTGGTGTCCGCCTACACCGTGACGGCTGCGAGATCAAGCATCACCTCGGAGTCTCCGGGTTCGCCACCCACGCCGTGGTCGACCGGCACTCACTCGTGCCCGTGGACAGCGACGTGCCGCCCGACATCGCGGCCGTTCTCGGTTGTGCCGTGCTCACCGGTGGCGGTGCTGTGCTCAACGCCGGAGCGCCGAAGCCGGGTCAGTCGATCATGGTCGTCGGGCTCGGAGGTGTCGGCGTGGCCGCCCTGCTGACCGCGCTGTCACTTGGGAAAAACGAGGTCATCGTGGTGGATTCGCTCCACGACAAGCTCACCTTCGCCGACAAGCTCGGTGCGACCGCGTCGTACACCCCCCAGGAGGCACTTGCGCAGGGCGTCAAGGCCGACGTCGTCATCGAGGCCGCAGGCAATGCCCGCGCCTTCGAAACTGCGGTCGCGGTGACGGCGCCCGGAGGCCGCACGGTCACGGCCGGTCTGCCCGGCACCGACGCGCGGGCGTCGATCTCCCCGCTGGGCCTCGTCGCCGAGGCGCGGACCATCATCGGCAGCTATCTCGGTTCGGCAGTGCCGTCTCGTGACATTCCCGCCTACGTCCAGCTGTGGCGCGAGGGGAAGCTGCCTGTCGAGGAACTCATCTCGTCCCGGATCGCGTTGTCGGACATCAACGAAGCCATGGACTCCCTCGCCGACGGCGCGGCGATCAGGCAAGTCATCATCTTCGATCAGGAATGAGAAACGCCAGGCCATGAAACCTGAAGAGAAGAAGCTCCTCGCGGATGTCCGAACAGGACTGTTCGTCGATGGTGATTGGAGGTCGGCCGAGGACGGCGCGACATTCGACGTCGAGGACCCGTCCACCGGGAAGGTCCTGACCTCGGTGGCGGACGCGACCCCCGCTGACGGGGCGGCAGCGCTGGACGCCGCCGCAGCCGCGCAGGAGTCCTGGGCGGCGACATCACCCCGGGAGCGCGCCGAGTTGCTGCGCTGCGTATTCGAAGCCGTCACGGCTCGCGCCGAAGACTTCGCACTGCTGATGACGATGGAGATGGGCAAGCCACTGGCCGAGGCGCGCGGCGAGGTCGCCTACGGTGCTGAGTTCCTGCGTTGGTTCTCCGAGGAGGCCCCACGCATCTCCGGTCGTTTCGCAACCGCCCCGGACGGGAAATCTCGTCTCGTCGTGCTGAAGCGGCCGGTCGGCCCGTGCCTGCTCATCACGCCGTGGAACTTCCCGCTGGCGATGGCGACTCGCAAGATCGCGCCGGCTATCGCCGCGGGGTGCACGATGGTTCTCAAACCAGCGGCGCTGACTCCTCTGACCGCAGCGCTGTTCACTCAGGTGCTGTCGGATGCAGGGTTGCCCGCAGGCGTGCTCAACGTCATCCCCACCACCGCGGCAGGTGCGGTCACCGGACCGCTGATCAAGGACTCACGGCTGCGCAAGCTCTCCTTCACCGGATCCACGCCGGTGGGCAGGAAACTGCTGGCCGACTCCGCACACCAGGTGCTACGCACCTCCATGGAGCTCGGTGGTAATGCGCCCTTCCTGGTCTTCGGTGATGCTGACCTGGACGCCGCTGTTGACGGAGCGATGGTCGCGAAGCTGCGCAACATGGGCGAGGCATGCACCTCGGCGAACCGGTTCATCGTGCACACCTCCGTTGCCAAGGAGTTCAGCCGCAAACTCGTGGAGCGGATGGCGCGGCTGCGACCGGCCCGCGGCACCGAGCCGGACTCCGACCTCGGTCCGCTCATCGACGCCGCCAGCCGGGACAAGGTGCACGGTCTTGTCAGGGACGCGGTAGTCAGGGGCGCGGAGGTCCTGACCGGAGGCGCCCCGATCGACGGTCCAGGTTATTTCTACCCGCCGACTGTGATCACCGGTGTCAGCGAGGACGCCCGCATCCTTTCCGAAGAGGTGTTCGGGCCAGTCGCGCCGATCATCACGTTCGACACGGAAGACCAGGCCGTCAACCTCGCGAACAACACCGAATACGGGCTGGTTTCCTACGCCTTCACCCGCGACCTCCGCCGCGGCATGAGGTTGATGGAGCGTCTCGACTCCGGGATGTTCGGGCTGAACAGCGGCATAGTGTCCAACCCCGCAGCCCCGTTCGGCGGCGTCAAGCAGTCCGGACTCGGCCGGGAAGGCGGCCTCGAAGGCATCGAGGAGTTCCTCGAAGCCCGATACGCGGGTATCGCGGACCCGTTCGCAGGCTGAAACACATTGTGCGGCTCCCGGCGGAACCGACCTCGGGCGCAGCACAGCAGACCACGACTCCCCAGTGCGAATGCTGCCCAGCTCGGCTTGGTAACGGCACCGCACTCCGGCACCGCTACGGACCAGTGCTGCAAGGCGGCACATGTCGCCGCCTTGCAGCACTCCAACCGCGCACGGACCGACCTCCCCCGAAAACCCTGCTCCGACGACGAAGCGACCTACCATGACACGCGCATCCACTCCCTCGCGCTCCTCCATTACCCGAATTGTCGGCGCCAGCCTGGTCGGCACAACCATCGAGTGGTACGACATCTCACTCTCACAGCTTGACGAGCAGTCCCGCAGCAAGCCCCTATCCGCGCGTGGCAGTGCGGTCGGGGCGGGCGAGAGAGCACATAGACGGGCCGGTGAGGGCCCGGTCCGGCCGGTCGGCCGCTGGTCAGGCGGCCGAGCCCGCCAGAACCCAGACTCCTGCCGTGCGAGATAGCCCGCGGCCCACGAGATTGCGCAGGTTGAGCCCGGCGGTGCGACGAGTGAGCCAGGCATGGTTCTTGGTGGCGCCGCGATAACGGAGTTTGAGACGACGGCCGCCGATGCTGGCGATCTGGGAGATGACCCGTTCCACGTTGGGCCGGAACTTCCGGTACTTCTCTCGCAGTTCGGGCTTGTCTGCCCAGTCACGGCGGGCTTGGCGCAGCAGATCATCTCGTTGGTGCAGAACGATTTTACGGCCGGTCTTGGACTTGGTGCAGCGCGCACGCAGCGGGCAGTCGCGGCACAGCGCGCCGAAGGTCGCCACCCGGTTTTTCTGACTGATCGGGCGGGTGTTACCGGCCGGGCAGCTCACCGTGCCCGCGTGCTCGTCGACGGTGAAGTCGTCGACGGTGAACCCGCCCTCCACCGGCGCTTGCACCGGTTTCGGCTTGATCACAGCCTCGTCGGCGTCGGTGTCGTCGATCGCGCCACGCAGATCCCCTGTGCCGTAGGCGGAATCTCCGTACCACTCGCAGGGATCGTCCTCGGCGTCGAGGAACTCCTCGGCCACCGCCGGATCGGAGTTCTCCGTCCCAGCGGCCTTGGTCAGCTTCTCGTCGGTGATGATCCCGGTCTCGGGCTCGGCCGCCACGTGCGCCCGATCCCGTCGCGGCGGTTCTCCGGCGACTTGCGGGTATGCCGCGCATCCGGGTCCACCGTGGATATCACTCGATCCGGGGCGACCCGCCGCGCGATCCGCCACCGCCCATCAGTGCCATCCGATCCTTCCGCCGGTTCGACATCCTGACCGGCGACCAGCGCCAGCAACGCCACCGCGACCTCCGCATCGCCCTCCAACTCGGCCTCCGTCAACACCGCCACCAGCGCGCCTGCGTCGTTGACCAAGGCCGACACCAGTGCGTCCTTGGCCTGCGGGTCATCCCAGTCAATCCTCGGTTTGCCCGGCTGGCTGTAGTCATGGCCGGTGCACACCTGTGCGATCCGCTCGGCTGCGCCAGGAACCTGCCGGGCCACCCGCCGGATCGCCGCAATCAGCTGGGTGACGGTGTCCTGAGTGGCCACCGCATCAGCCAGGATCGTGGAATCCACCGCCCGTTTACGCCGGCCGCGCAGGATCCCGGTCTGCTCGATGACGTCCTTGACCGCGTCATTGATCCGGTGGGGCCGATCCGACGCCGCCAGCCGTTTGCGCCAGTACACCAGGGTCGAGGCATCAAATCCCTTGTGGTCCAACGACATTCCGGTCGCGACCTTCCACCGCAGATCACACCGCGCGGCGTCGGCGGTCTCCCGATCCGAGTAGTCATGCAGCGTCTGCAACATCAGGACCGAGGCCATCACCGACGCCCGGATCGACGGACGTCCCCTCCCCGAGGGGAACAGGTCCTCGAACTCCCCATCGGGGAACACATCCTGACGATGCTCGGCCAGGAACGCGAACACACTGCCCGCCGGCACCAGATGACCGACCAGCGCGTGAGCGTCCAGCAGTTCCCGGTCGGCACGTTCCACACCCTGCATAAACCGATTCTCCCAGCTCAAGCCCAGATTCCTGGGAGACACGCCGATTATTCAGCGGCCTCCTAGGCATCACGGCGCCGCCGTTCCTGCCCTTTCACGTCGAGCTGCGGGCTGCTGCGATGATGGTACGTAGCGGCGTTACGTCGGCCGATGTTGTGATCAACAACGTTCCGTGCGGGTACCAGACCCGGCCGCCAGGTTGTCACCAGGTGCTAGAGCCGTTCCTCCCGGAAGGCTCACAGGTGACCGTCTGCGGCACGGACCGCAAGGGGCGCCCGTACCGGCGCACGTACCACGGGAAGGCGAAGCAATGACGCTCACGATGGAACTCGACGACCAAACGCGGCTCGACGCGGCCGACGTGCGAGGGGCGCTGATCGCGCAACAGGCCGATGATCGGGTGATCGTGCACCTGACGCACGACGACGGCCCGGAACTCGTCGTCGGCTTCCGGGGCGACCGGGGCGTGTGCCTCTGGCAGCACGGCGACGGCGAGGTGACGACCGGCGGGCAGAACGAAGAGGTGATCGTCTACGGGTGGTCGGAGATCCCGTTCCCGCCGGGCGCGGAGATCGACGCGGCGACGGTGATCGCGGCGGCGGAGGAGTTCGCGGCAACCGGGGCGCGGCCGACGTGCGTCACCTGGACGGACTACCACGGCGCGATGCCTGTCGAAGACACAGGGGTGAGCCCGGAAATGCTGCAAGCGATGTTCGGCGGAACTGGCGAGCCCGACGCCGGTCGGTGACCGGCGGACGCGAGCACGCCAGAAACGCCCCCACCCGCACCCCGCGAAGCGAGCAACAACACGGGTGCAGGTGGGGGCGTTCTGATGCCCGGTGCAGCCGTACCGGGCGGGCGCCGAGCGTCCCTCACTCGGCGAGTCGGGTCGGCGGCGGAGCCGGGACCAACGGTGTCCCGTCGTCGGTGCGCGGACGCGCCGCCGGGGTGACCTTACGGCGAGTCCACCACGTCAGTACGACCGACACGGCGAGCCCGAGCACCGTCGCGCCGACGGTCCACGTGTTCGCCGACTTTGTGGTGAGCCACCCGGCGCCGACGGCGAGCCCGATCACGAGGCGGACGAGTTCGGCGAGCGTGGCCGGTTCGGTCGCGGTGACGTGCGGTTCCTCCGAGAACTGGTGTGTCATTTTGTCTCACTCCTGCGGCGTCGGCGTGGACAGTCGGGCGGCGATCGCGTCGACGATCGCGTCCGCCTGGTCGGCGGCGTCGGCGCCGAGCACGTCACGTAATGCGTCACGGATGACCGGGCCGACGACGTCGGCGACGACCGGCCGGAGCGCTTCAGCGACGGCGGCCGGGTCCGTCGAGCTCGCCGCCTGAATGGCGATCACGCGTCCGAGGATCTGATTCGTCCACGCGGTCGCGTCCTTGACCATGTCGAAGACCGTCGTCGTGTTGGTGTCGCCGGGAATCCGGGACGGAACGCTCCCCGGAACGACGGCCGGGTAATGCAAGTCGTTGAGCTTGCGCATCACTTCGGACATGAACGACTCGACGGTCTGAACGTTGCCGAAGCTGTCGCGGAACTGAGTATCGAGCGCCATGTCTTCGATCCCTCCCGGTAGTGGCGCGGGCGGCCGGGCGCCGAGCAACGCGGCGAGCTCGGCGCGTGATCCCTGGTAGGCGTTGACGTCCACCGGTCGGTGACGGCCGACCGTGGCCGAGCTTGAGAACTGCAAGACGTCGACGCGGTTTCCGCCGTAGGCGTCCCAGAATCGGGCGGGAACGCGCCGGTAAATCTCGGCGGGCGTCCCGCCGTTGTTGTCCGGACAGCGTGACGCCCACAGTGGAGGCAGCCCGCGAAGGTCCGGGCGGCCGATCTGTTCCCAGTACCAGCGCGGCAAGTACAGCAGCGGCGACGAGTAGCCGAGCTCCCGAAGCCGGTCCAGCGTGGCGCGAGTCTGGTCGGTGTGCCCGCCGCCGTCTTCGAGATCGACGATCACGGGCACGTCGCGGGGAACGGTGCGCGTGATGTTGGCAATCCGGTCGGCGAGCGGGACGCCGTGACGCTGGTAGTGGTAGGCGGCGACCAGCATTCCCGCCGAGCGCGCCGCCGCGAGGTTCCGGCGGAACTGCGGGTCGATCCATGTTCCGCCTTCGGTCGCCTTGAGGATCGCGAACTCGATCCCGGCGGCGCGGGCGGCGGCGAAGTCGAACGCGTCGCCCTGGTGGTGCGAGACGTCGATTCCCCAGAGCATCCGAAGCCCCTTCGTCGTGTTGGCCCCGCTCCGTTGTGGAGGGACACTTCCGCTGGGCACGATCGATCTTCGCCGGTCGTGTTTTCCCTGGTCAGCTCATGCCGGAGGTCGGCCCGCGGTCGAGGCAACCGTTCCGGTGTGGACGGACGTTTTTCACCTCGTGTCGCGCCGGTCGCGACGTGTGGTCAGCCCTTCCGGCATGTCCGGCGGTGCGTGGCCTTGCCGCTTCATGTCTTCACGGAGCGCGTAGATATGCCGGAGAGCTGCCTCGAACTTGTGCCGGAGGTCGACCACTTCGGACTCTAGGTCGGCGACGGTCTCGGCCCGTTGCCGTTGGCGGCTGAGCAGGAGTCCGCCGATCGCGGTTTTTGATCGGGAACTCAAAGGTCTGATCTTCGTTGATCTGGCATGATCGCTGGTGTGCGGGATGCGCGGAGGTTATCGCCTGAGACGCAGGAGGATCTGCGGCGCAGGGTGGTAGCGGCTGTCCATGGTGGGATGACCCAGGCCGAGGCGGCGCAGGTGTTCGCGGTGTCGGCGCAGTCGGTGTCCAGATGGGTGCAGGCGTGGCGAAAACGCGGCTCGAAGGGTCTTGCCGCGCGTCGCCGGGGCCGCAAGGCCGGGGAGCAGAAAGTGTTGAGTGCCCGCCGGCAGCGCAAGCTGCGGTATGCGGTGGCCGAGCACACTCCGGCCACGTTCGGGCTGACCGGCCTGGTGTGGACCCGCAAGGCCGTGGCCGAGCTGATCCGGGTACGGCACGGCATCGTGTTGAGCCTGATACGAGTCCGGTTATCCCGGCGAAGATCGCGCCGACGAGTGCGGAGTCCACGATGGCCACACCTTCGGAGGTCACGCGGGCGGAGTCTGCGCCGGGTCGATCGGGACCGTGTAATCCGGGTACGCGACGAAATCGGTATTGATCTGTTCCACGGACCGCATTTCGGGCACGACGCCCATGTATGTGATCTGAGTTGCGTACCACTCGCCTTGATAGACGGGGAACTCGTACGTGCCGTACCGCTGTGTCGCGGACCGGACGGTCGCCGTCTGGTCGCCGTTGTCGATGAAATCGACGACGTTGCCGGAGTCGCGGCCGAGCTCGGCGAGGTGTTCACGGATCGCGGTCGTGTTGGTGCCGTTCCAGATCCACACGCGGTGAACCTGCGGGCGCGGCAGAACCTCAATGATCACAGGTGATTCCTTTCGTTACGGGCCGAGCCACACGGCGGTGAGCCCGGTTGCCCCAGCACGCCATACGTTTAGCGTCGTGCTGGCAGTCCAGTTAGCGGCGTAGATCGACACGGTTGCGTTGGCGGCGAGCCGAAGCACCGCCGAGCCCGACTGTGCGTCCATCGATGGACCGGTGATCGTGCCGTACTTCGTGTTGCCGTCGGTGAAGTTCGTAGCGTTTCCCGTTCCGGCGAACGCGGCGCGCACGGAGGTACTTCCCGTGTACTGCACGGAGAAAAGCACCATCCACAGACCGGCTTGTGTGACCGTGAGCGTCCCGGCCGACATCGAGCACCCGACGGGCGTGCCGATCGCGGTCGTGATGTCGGCGACCTTGACGCCGATCGCGCCCGCGCCGGACCCGCTGATCGCCGTTCCGACGACGTTGCCGCCCGCGTCCTTCCACTGTCCGAAGTACTGCCCGGCGTCGGTGCCGACGTCTGTGCTTTCGAGTGCGGTAATGCGGGTGCCGTAACTGTTCAGTGTGGACGTATTGCCGTTGATCGCGGTTGTGTTGCTGGCGATGTTCGTCGTGTTGGTGTTGACGGCGTCGATCAATGCGTTCTGTTCGCTGGCGCGGGCGACGTTTCCCGCTGTGACGTGAGGGATCGGCATGCGATCAGCTCCAAATAAAAGACTGGTCCCACAGTCCTGAGGTTTCTCAGTTATGCGGCGGATGAGGTGCTGGTCGAGGGCCTGGCGGGATCGACTGTGTTCTGGCCTGCGCTGATGGCAGTTATTCGGGCCCGGCGGAAGGCGATGAGCATGTCGTCGACGCTGACGTTGTTCTTCTTGCGGTTCCAGGGTGCTCGGGCGCGGGCGGCGGCCAGGTCCGCCTCGGGGGTGCCGTGTCCGGCGTACCACAGGGTGAGGATGGTCAGGCCGAGCATCGCGAAGGGCACGGTGCGCTCGACGGCGCGAGGCAGCCGGTTGGCGGCGTCGCCTGCGCCGATGAGGATCTTGGAGTCCTTGATCGTCTGCTCCACGCTCCAGCGGTCGGCGTAGCGGGCGATGACTGTTTCGGCTGAAGCGCTGGTGTCGGTGGACACCAGCGCGATGTCGTAGGGCCGGGCCGAGTCGGTCTCCTTGATCAGCACCACGGTGACCGGGGTACGGTGCAGCGAGCCCCACCACAGGCAGGTGACGGTGGCGATGTGCACGGTTTCGGTCTTGCCGTAGCAGGTGACTTCCGTGGTTCGCCAGGTGGCGGTGGCCGCGAGGTCGGTGCAGGTGCCGAGTTTCTCGCCTTTCCATCTGGGATGTCCGCGCTTGCCCGTGGGCTCGGGCGGTAGGGCATACAGCACGGCGTTGGCTGCCAGGCGGGTGGTGAACGTGGTGTTGCCGGGCAGCGTGCGCCACGCCGGTCCCCGGTAAGCGGCGTCGGCCACCACGTGGAGGGTGCGTTCGGGGAACGCGCGGGCGAGCAACCCGACCAGCGCCCGGGCCGCATCGGGCTTGGAGACACCGGATTTAGGGATATGCAACCGGAACAGGACCGGCAGGCAGACCGCCCTGGTCAAAAACGGCACGGTCACGACGAGTCCGACAACCACGAAGCAGTTACCCCGCCCGATCCCATCGCGGCCCTTCGCCGAGCCGTCGTGCTGCCAGAACACCCCGTGGGTCTTAGCGCCATAGCGGTGAAACAACGTGTCGTCGACCACCACCGTCACCGCCGCCCCGGCCGGGACGAAACGGGCCACCACCAGACGGGCCAGCAGCAACCCCAGCGAATCCAGATCCCAACGGGAATGGGAGAAAAACCGGTGCGCCCGAGCGTGGTGGGAGCGTCCCGCCAGTCCGGCCGCGCTCCACATTCCCGTCACCGTCCGGGGGCCTGTGGCTGCCAGCAGGCCGGTCACCAACGAGACGAACGTGGCGAACGTCGGCGCGGTGAACACCGAACGCACCCCTTCCAACACCGACAGCAAACAAGACGGTATGGTTCCCACAGGAAGCATCGGCGAATCTCCCGGACAACGGGCGGTTGTAAGCAACGCCGATGCTTCCTCCATCTTCAGGCCAACTCACGCCGCCACGCCGAGCACCTCGGCATCCACCCACCAGATCAACTCACCAAAAACTGAGAAACCTCAGAGCGGACGCGTCATCCGGCTTTGGTTGTTCCTCCTGGATCGGTTCCAGCCCTGATTTGGCCGTCACATAGGACGGTCCCGGCCGGTCCGCAGATGTTGCGGGACCGTTGTTCGGCGTCTGGACTGTCCTGGCCGTATCCGGTTTCGGGCTCGGGCGCGTCGACGTGGGCCGAGCGGTGTGGAACTCGTGTGCCAGGTTCCGCGAGAGTTCGTCGGCCAGGCCCTGGTCGTGCTGTGCCAGCGGACGCGCCAGCACCGCCGCCATGTCGTTGTGCAGCGCCAGAACCTCATCCGCGGTCCGGCCGTCCAGGGCGCGGAAATCGTGGTCCCTGGCCAGGACCGCCTCGGCCTGCCACCGCAACGATTCCTGTGCGAGCGCACTGAGCGTGCTGAAGACCGGCTTCGACTGTTCCGCCTCGCGCCGCAGGTCCTCGCGGGTCCACCCAAGGCCGTCCGGACTGACCGCGGATTCCGCAGGATCGCGCACGAGCGGGCCCGGCTCGATCCAGATGTCCACCCGCGTCGGCCCTTCGGCGTGCAAAAACTGCGGTGGCGCGATCAGTCCGGCGTCATTGACCCCGAAACGGGATTCGCGGGGGCGGTCATGCTGTGCAAGGTCAAGCATGCTTTCCAGGCCCTGCGCGACGATAAAGAAGTCTTGACCGGCTTGCGATGCGCCATTGGCCTTTCTGTCGAGATTGCCGCGCACGACGTAGCGGGCGCGGGGCCGGCGTCCCTCCCTTGTTGCATCGACGGCCTTGCGCGCCACCGGGAACAAGGCGTAACGGTTGTGCACCCGCGTCCGGGAATCCTCGCGGATGGTCAGGTTCGCGTCGGCTGGGGCACCCGCCAGCCCGGGGTCGGTGCGGGCGCGGACGAGTTGGGTCTCGTAGTCGCGCTTGGCCTGCCACCACTTGTGTTCGGCGTGCCGTGCACGTGTGTCCGCCTCGTCCCAGGCCTGCTGCGTTGTCTGCATGTGGGCCTGGGCTTCCGGCAGCTCCTCACGATCGGCCCGCTGTCGGACTTGCGTGGCCTGGGACAGGTGGACACGTGCGGCGCGTTGCTGGTCGCTCGCGGAGGTCCATTCCTGGTCCCGCTCGGCGAATTCCTTCGTCGCGGCCACCAACCCGGCCGGCAGCTCGCCGCTGCGGTCGCTGCGGCGGATCACATAACCGGCCTCGAACGTGGCGCTGACGCCGGCTCGCCGTTTGCCGAAGCTGTGCTCAGCGGGGGTAGCGAGCATGCGGAACTCCGCGCCGTGCAGCCAGGTGCTGGTGATGTCCTTCAACGGAGAGTCAAGGCTCTCCTGGGAAATCGTTTCGCGGGCCGTCTCTGATTTTGTGTGGTGTTCGGTTTCGGATTCGTGCCCGCCACGGGAAATGAGCGGAATGTTCCAGTCACCCACCTGGCCGAACTCGTGGCGGCCTTCCTCGTAGGTCTTCGCACCCTCGGGATGCAACACGCCGCTGGCGAACAACGGTGTGGCGAGAACGGCATGCCCGCTGGCCGAGCCGGCTTGGTGCTCGTCGGGCGAACGGTTGGTCGCCGAGCCATCCAGCATGATTCTCCCGCTGGTCGAGGAGAGCGCGCCCCGGTCCGGAATCTTGAGATACAGTTCGAGGTTCACGCCCAGCCCGGGCGGCAGCTCGACCGGCACAGGGGTGTGTTCCGGATCTGTCAACGGGCAGAGCAGCGCCTCCAAGCGGTGCGGGGTGAACCACGCCCGCAAGCTCCGGCGCGCCTCCGCGGTCACCGAGCCCCCCGCGGAGGTGATCGCGTGCTCGGCGGCGGCGATCAGGTCCTCGACACGCCCGCGGAACTCCACCGCCCGGAACTCCTTGGCACCGGGCAGAACCTCGGCGTCGTGGTCGGTCTTCCAGCGCTGGATGGCCTCATCCGTCGCCTGCGATGCCGTCAGATCGGTGATCTCGGCCGCACGGGACCGCTGGGCCAAATCCTCGGGCAGGGTGTCCTCGACCGCCGTGCTCACCCCGACGGTGCGAACGTCCGGGGCTTCGGCGAGCCGTTCCCCGTGGCGCTCGATGCGAACGTCGAAGATCACCTCGGCGCGGTGCGAAGCCAGCGCACCGGAGACCGTCTCGGAACTCGTGTAACTCGTTGTCGGGGTCTGCGTGCGGCTACGGACCTGCTTCCGCCATTCGGCGACGTGGAGGATTCCCAGGCCCAGCCTGCCGAATCCCGGCCCGTGCTGCGGGATCGATTCGCTGCCCGCCAGCCCGGCTGTCCCCGGGGAATCTGTCCCGCGCAGCAGGACACCCGGGATCGCGCCCGTCATGACTTCGAGGAGGACCCTGCTGCCACCGCGGATCTTGCTTGCGGTGATGGACGCCACGCTGGCCGTCGCAAGCCCGCCGTGCTTGATCCCGTCGGCCTCCGGCTCACCCAGAAGTTCGGCCCCCACGTGCAGTTCGTAGGTGTGGCCCCGCCAGCGGCCTTCCCACCGCAGTTGGGTGCCCGCCCCCCCGTTGTCGAGATCGCCGAGCTTGGCCTGCACGTTGGACAGGAAATGCCCGGCCGTGCGGTCGTTGCCTAGAGGGGTGTCCTGCGGGAAAACCGGCAGCAGCCCCTCGGCCGCCTCACGACCCAGTCGCTGGGAAATCTGCTCGCGCAGCAACGGAATCCGGTCACTTAGATCCACCGGTTCGGTGACCCCCCGGCTCCAGGACGGGGTGGCCAGCGTGTGCCCGGCGGGAACCTTCGCCACATCCTTAGGCGCCTCCAGCAATCCGGCGGGAACCTTCGCCACATCCTTAGGCGCCTCCAGCAATCCGATGGACGTCACCACCGGTTCCTTGCCGGCTTCGTGTGCTCGCTGCGCCTGAAGCTCGGCCTGCCTAGTCTTGATCTCCTGCAGCTGACGGTCGTCCACCAACACCGTCGCCGATTCAGGCAGCGTGAACCGCTCGGCGGAGCGGGCGGGCGGCTTGCCCTTGAACAACCCGATTTTGTCGATCTTGCCGACGGTCTTGACCTCGGCGCCGACGGTGGCCTCGAGGTCCACCGTGACCAGGTGGAGTTCCCGCGGTTTGCCCGTCTCCGACCGGGTGCGGCCGCTGTCGGTCGTATGTCCCCGTTCCCGCCGGTAGCTACCCGACCCCGGGGACAACTCTTGCATGAGCACACCGGATATGACGCCGGTGTGATCATCCACCGCGGCCATCGCGGGCTCGATGGAGTTCATCCAGGAGAAGGTGCCGGACTTGCTGCTGCCGGTGGTGCGTCCACCGGTCACCGACCGAGTCGGCCGCTCCCAGATCTTGACCGGATTACCGTCACCATCCAGCACCGGCACGGGGTTTTTCATCATGAACGAACACTCGACCACACCATGCTGATCCTGGCGGCGTTTCTCCACCGACAGCCCATCCACCCGGAACTTCTTACTGAAAGCACGCGCGGTCGCCCGCACCGCGTGAAGCGAGATCCCGCGATCGATCAGGTTCCCATTACCGCCCAGTTCCCACACCGAATGCCCGGAAAGAGCCCGGAGCTGCCGATACGCCGATTCCCGAAGATGTTTCAGACCATGCAAGGACACCACCGGCATACCATCGAAAACCCGGGACAGGCCCTGCCGCATCGTCTCCTCGTCATAGGACACCACGGTGTGCTCAACGGGTGTGACGGCAGCGGAACGCAACTGCTCCAACTGGGCTTTGAACTGGTCGGCCTGCCACGCAGGCAGTTCCACGACGATGTCGGTCTCCACCACACCCGCACCCCGGCCCTCCTCCAGGGCCGAGGCATCCACAATCGGCAACTTCTCAACCGTCGGCGTGTGCATCCCCGGCCTGCCGATCGTCACGCCCTTGACCAGTTGGTTCCATTCCTGCCAGTGCGTCCCCGACACCGTGTACCGCACCCGGTAGGCCAGCCGCTTGCGGGGTTGCGCACCCACTCCACCGGTCGCGGTCGGCTGCGTCCCCCGATCACCGCCGAAGGACAATGAAATGTCCTCCCCCACGTGCGAGGACGTGCCCCGTTCGAAACCGAACTTGTGGTAGCTGGTGACCAGGGAGAAATTGCCGGCCAACAGCGTGTAGACGCGGGCCACAAAACCGACCCCGGCCCGCCACGTCACGCCCCTGCTGTGCTTGGCCGACTCCGATTCGGAGATCCGCACCCCCGTATCGGTCTCGCCGACCGCACCCAGATCCCGGACCTCGGCCACCTCCGCGGTCACCTTCAGTGACACGTGATAGTCGTGTCCCCGACCGTGCTCGACCATCTCGATCGACGCGGCCTGATCGGTGAGCATGTCCTCGACCACCCGCGGGGACGACAAATGGGTGCCCGCCAGCGCACCGTCGATCTCATTGCCCCGCGCCAGCTGCTCCTGGGCCTTGCCCGGGATTCCCTTGACCAGCTTGGGATCACCGAAATCGATCACGAGATCGGTGTCCCGCCACGCCCACCGGTGATGCCCCGGAACCTTATGCGCCGAGTCCCGAAGGATCCTGGCCAGCTTCGCCCCCGCACCACTGGATGCCAGCGCCATGCGAGTGATACCGGCCACGCCATTCGGGTCTGGCTGGCCGTCCTCGCCCAGCAAACCGGCTTCCCGCGCGGACTCCGACGGCGTCCAGTGCACGCCATCGATGGCGTCATGGAACGTGATCGGGGAGGACCGACCCGGCAACCGGACCTGCAAGTCGTACACAGTGTGGTAGCGCACGATCTGGACCGTGCGGGACGCGGTGTCGTCGGCCTTCGCCGAGGTCGTGAACTCCTGGTCACGGCTACGGCCGGCACCGGCCGCGGCAAAAGGCCCCGCCGCCGCGGTGACCATCCCGACGTCCACACCGGGCCCGGAGGCCCCCGAGCCCTCACCCGCACGCCCCGAACCATGCACGTTCACCGCGTCAGCGCCCCCGGCGGAAGCCGACTCCCACCGCGCGTTGTCCATCGTCTCCAGGTAGCCGACCCGCTTGGCCACGGCCCGCATCTGCACACCCTGGGAACGGCTGGAGAACAAACGCCTGAACGAGTTGCCCGAGCGCAGCGGCGTCTCCAACGTCACCCAGCCCCGGCCGGCGGCGGCCGCGTGCTCGCTCACCCGCATCTCCGGCAGCAGCCGCTCGACATTGCCCTGGCTCACAAACTCCTGCAGGGCTTCCCGCGAGTCCTCATCCAGCGACCCAAGCTGGGCGGCCATCTGATCATAGATCCCCGGCGGCTCCCCGGATCTCGTCGTCTTCGCCGGCAAGGGCTTGCCCCGATACCAACCGCGTGTCGACCCCCGGACCGTCGCCCCCTCCAGCACCGAAACAGGCAACTCACCCGGCATCGGCACAACGCGTGCACGCGTCATGGGCTGCAAACCCTCGGGCACGCTCAACGTGGTGCCCACCGGGCCGGCGTCAGGACGATCACGCCCACCGACGATCGTGACAGGACCAGTGCTGTGCCCGTCCGCATCAACCCGCGACACCCGGAACGTCACCGGCACGAACACCGGCCTCGCCCCGGCGTATTCACTGTCACCGCCCGGCGTTGCACGCTCCGGCAACGCGATACGCACCGACTGACCGTGCGTGTCGGTGTGGCTCGTGGCGCGGTGGGAAGCCAAACCAGTCGGCAGCTCCATAGCACCCAAAGCGAAAAGGCCCGGCACGGCGGGCATGAAGAAAATCTGCCGGTAACGCGGCCGATGACTGAACGCATTCGACGCCCCCGCCTTATGATCGGCTGTCCAGGTGGCCGACTGCTCGGTAGCGTTTCCCTCCACCGCTTCGCTGCCTCGCCAATCGAACTTGGCCTGCACCAGCACCCGCACGCCACCGACCTTGAACTTCCTGCCCCCACGACGCAAGCTCCGGACCTCGTTGAGCACGGCATGCTCCACCGCGTCGATGCCGACCGGCTCGGTACCCTCAGGCACCAAACCCCGCACGGCCTCGACCACCCGATCCGCACCCACCGTCTGGACGATCTGCGGCGCCGTGCCCAGCCAATCGCTCCGGCGGAGATCACGGGGAATCCGCAACCGGGAACCGTCCTGACGGGCATCGACACCGTCAACCCGCTCCCGAACACCGGCCGTCTCATCCGGCGGTTTGCTGTCATGGGAGGAATCACCGGGCGGTGCGACCCCATCCGTCCGCTCCGACGGTTCGGTCGGGTCGGTCAGGACCGTTCGATCACTCTGCCCCGTTCGATCAGCGGAATCCACCAAACTGCCGCTATCAGTATCCGAACCGGACGAACCCCAGAGCGACCGGGCCCCATTGTCAGCGGAGTCATCCTGGTTCCTCCCCACACCAGTCCAGGTCTGACTGCGTCGCGGACCGTTCTCACCAGCGGAGACAGCATCATCGTCCACAACGGACTCCACGGCACGCACTGGGCTCCGGGACGGCCCGTCTTCGCCCAAGCGCCGAAGCCGCCTCAGGCTCTCCTCGAACTTCGCGAAATCGCTCTCGGCGTCATCGGTCACCTCATCCAACACATGCGCATTGGCAGCGGATGTGCCAGGGCTCGGCTCGGCGTCCGGTTCCGGACTCGGGCGCCCGAACGTCCCCGCATCGCAATCAATACTCTTGGTGTCATCCACCACATCCTCAGTGGACTTCGACCCCGCACTGCCAGTGGACGGCGACAGCCCGTTCCCACCTGGCTCCGGCCCCGCGCCCGCACCAATATGCATCAGCCGGATCATTTGGCGCTGCAGCTCTACACGCCGTTCCACCGCAGCAGATTCATCATCCGGGAAACGCAGGTACTGATGTGCCATCAACACCCGAGCCACCCGGTACTCCTGAAGCGTCGGGCCCAGAATGCTGTCCGCGCGCGCAGACGCCTCGCGTTGCCTGTCCAAGTCAGCCCCCGCCAACTCACTCAGCGCAACCCTGTAGGACTCTTGCAAAGGCTCAGGGTTCGTCCCACTGCCCACACTGGACGCGGATACTCGCTCCTCAGACCCACTGGTGCGGCCCGGGCTTTCAGTGCGCTCGCCCCACGTCGTGTCCGCCCCGACACCGCGTGTGGTGGTCGCCGCGAGCTGTGCGTCCCCGGCCACCGGCCTAGCCGATCCGTCCGGACCGAATACCGTCCACTGCGGCTCGCGCCCACCCTGTTCCGAGGTCATCGCGACAACGTTCCGCCCCATACCCTGTGCCAGAGCCGAACCCTGACCAGGCGACACCACCGCACCCGCATTCGGATTGCCCTGGGACACCAGCACCACAGGACCACCCCTGGAATCCGTGACACCGCCCTGCACGAACTCCGCCAGCCCGCCACGAGCAACCACATCCGTGGGCACCGGCACCCGCACCGTGTCCGCTGGCAGGCCCGCAGGCAATACCGCCGCCGGGTTCTGTTGCAGATACGGCGCCGTCGGCGACCCCTCCACCGACGGTGTCGCCGAATCCGGCGACACCACAGCAACATCCTGGCGATGCGAAACCATTTGCCCGGCAAGGGAGTCCACACCGGAATTCCCATGGCGGCCGGTCATCCCCTTCGCCAACAAAGCACCTGCGGGAACACCACCGTCGGAGTCCACAACAGACACGGACCTGCCAGTCTCCGGCAGCGTGGTATCCGCGGGGGCACCAAAAGCATGTGGGGTCACGGCCGGTGAGTCCGCTGTCGGCAAGGTAGGCACCTCAAGCGGCCGGTTCCCAGGCGCATCCACACCATGCACCCCGGGCACCGGATCGCCACCGGCAACCGGACGGTACGCCGGCGGCGGTGCGCCCGGCTGGTCCTGCCCGGAACCCGCTACCTCATCGGAATGTGCCGGCGGCGGTGCGCCTGGCCGGTCCTGCCCGGAACCGGGCACCATCGGGACACCACGAGCGGCCTTCCCGCCCGGCATGCTGCCCTCGGCACCCCCTTTACGGTCCGTGCCTCCCTGACCGTCCTTACCCGCCATGTCACCAAAGGCCGGACCGGCACCGGAGACCACCAGCCCGTCACCTGAAGACACCGGCACAGCAGCCGAATCCACCGACCCGGTATCCGATCCCGAGATAACAGAATGCACATCCGAGCCATCCGAGAAGTCGGACGTGCTGTCCTTGCCCGGGGAACCAGGGAAATCCCCTGTCTGCGACCTGGACCCTATCCCCAGTAGCGGGGTCTTCTCCCCACCGGACCCGCCACCATCGTCGCTGCCGCCCCCGCCCCCGCCGGTGTCCTCGAGGTACGGGCTCGGGCCTTCCGGGTGCAGCTTGCCCCGCAACGCCAAACCCGCCAGAGTGCCCAGACCGCTGAACACCGTCTCGAACCCACCCGCCGACAACGAATACGGGTTCCACGTCAACGGCCCACCCTGCAACAACTGATAAAACGCTTCCCCGAAAAGCTCCGACAACGAGCCAGCCACCGCGTCCCCCACGCTATGCCCGAACCGCGCCAGCCACATCGCCCCCACCGACATCCCCGCATAGTCATCCAGACTCTTGCCCACCGCGTCCGCGAACTTCGCCATCGCCGATACCGGATACAACTCCGCGTGCTCGGCCACCGCTTTCTTCGCCGCCGCCTCCAGGATCGCCGCGTCCACGTCATCGCCCAGGCCCTTCACCAGGACCTTCGTCAACGTGTTGCTGACCAGACCGCCCAACGCCGACAACGGCAGCGACACCAACGCCGAGAACGCCCCCATCCCTGCCGACTGCGCGGTCAGGGTCCCGTCCCACTGGAAACCCTCACCCACCATCTGCAACTGGGCCTGCACATCCGGCATCACGTTGAACGTCACACCACCGGCCGCCGCCGTCGCCAACCGCATGAACAACTGACCCCACCACCGCGACAACAACATCCGCATCACCGCCATCCGCGCCGCCAGCCACAACAGCGACGCACCAGCGGTCGCCCCCGCAAACTGCATCGCCCACGCCATCTCCAACAACAACAATTCCAACCCATATATCGTCACCAGCTTCAGATACCGCACCTGCTGTGCCAGATACCGCATGAACACCGCCAACTCCCGCAACGCCGCCTCACCCGAAGACAACAACCCATCGAAAACCGCCAGCCCTCCCGCGAACCGGTCCGCTGCCTTTCCCGAAAACTCCGTCCGCACCTTCCCCACCAACTCCGCCACCAACGCCCGCACCTCACCCAGCCCCGCCGCACCCGACTCCAACGCATCCGCCACCGCGAACAACAAACCCTCATCCGCATCCGTCATATCCTCACCCGTCAGCACCTGGAAAAGCCGCCGCACCTCCTCCGGCACCATGATCGACGAAAACATCACAACCACCCGGCCCCAGTGCCGCCACAACCCGGAACAGCACCAGCAGACACCGGAATCAGGCCTCCCACTCCACTGGATGCCCGCACCGTGATCCACGAGCGCGGTAACACTGCTTCCAAGGCGAAAACGGATAGTGCACGCTCCCAGCAGCAACGACTAACGTCAAAGCCACCGAACCGGCGAACCTCTGCCCCAACGCCATCGACCAAGCCCACACCGCCACAGAGACCGGCCTGGAACACGTCGGCAACCGCCACCAACCGTGCCTCTCCTTCCTTGGCCACGCGGGACTCCCCCCTATGAATCAAGACCACCCCAATAATGAAAGATCCTTAACACACATATCTTTCATGCAATGGCGCCGGGACACCTCACAACAAGGACGGCAAACCGCCGCTTGGCAAGAACAGCATCGGGCGTCTCACTCATCGTCCAGCGTCTCCCGGCTCGCGTGGAAAAGCTCTGCGCGGCGGCCGTGGCCGTGGCCGGAATCACGATGCCTCCACTGCGGTACGGCAGATGGCCGATTACAGTCTTGACCGATGCCCGCGTCAGGCATAGCCTGAATGCGCCGCTGCGCTCGCCAGTATGGCCGACGAACAGCCTTGTGATGACCCAATCATCCACCGCGCCATCGAGAGCTCGTTCCACGCCGAACAAGCAACCTTCTAGATGTGTGCGCAGCCAACGGATCTGCCGCGAGGTGAAGCCCCCATTACCCGGTCATTTTTCCGACCCAAGATGATCATCTTCCCATCCCACTGACCAACTGAGACAATAGTTCCAGTATGACGGCACAACAGGAGACGCGAACATGAACAACAGCCACAACTGCCCGAAAGCCGATGGCCATTGCCCAAAGTTCGCGACGACAGGAACATTTCACGACACATTTACATGCCGACACCCTAACCCGAAACATACCACTGCCTCACTGCTGCCCGAAAGATCCAGGGGCTGTCAAGTTTTCGGTGTAACTGTTGTTTTCGGTTTTATCGGCGTCCGGCGGACAGGCGTCCGTCCAGGGCGTGTGCAAGGTTGACCTGTCCGGTTTAGGTAGTTTCGGATAGGGAGGTGGGTGGCAGGTTGGCCAGGTGGGTGGCAGGTTGGCCAGGTGGGTGGCAGGTTGGCCAGGTGGGTGGCAGGTTGGCCAGGTGGTGGACCGTTTCGATACCGGCGGCTTTGCCGTTCGGGCGGCGCCAGCGCCATATCCGGATGCCCTGCCGGGCCCCGAGCAGATCGGTTCGCAGGTTTCCGTCCAGAACAAGGACCTTTCAGGCTGCGGGCCCTGGCACGTCCGTGCCCGTCCACGATTTCCATTGAAATTGCGGAGGTTGTCCACAGGCATCGGCGTGTCGGGGTGCGACACGCCGACGGTCCGCAAGTTCCATTGAAATCGAAGGTTCGATTTCAATGGAACTTGCGGGTTCTCTCCACCGAGACGGACTCGATGAACGTCTTCGCACCGGCGTTCACCGCCAGGGCCGGCAGAGTCGGCAGCAACGGCAACCCATACAGGATTCCCCGCCCACCGCCTCCAGAGCCCGCCAGAGACCGTCCACACGACCCCGCAAGGACTCGACTGTGACGGTGGGCCGGTCAAGCACAACCCGAATCAGGGAAGCCAAGAACACAAGAGCGCGGCTCCTGGATAGACCGTCACGGCTTGGACAACCCGATGATCTCCCACCGGAAACCGCGCCCTCGTCTCGCGTCCCACCTGGACAGAAACCCGCCGCAACCCTCAGATCAACCTTGCACACGCCCTGGGCGTCCGTCGAAGGTGATCTCGAAGGCGTTGAGGGCCTTCTTCCAGCGGTTGGACCAGCGCTTGCGGCCCGTCCCGGTGGGATCAAGACTCGTGATTGCGAGATAGACGCACTTCAAGGCAGCCCCAGGGATCCGGCAAGTTCGTTGAATCCTATGTCTGACCTGTGTTTTCGTGTGGATGGGCATGGTTCATCATGCGGTTTCGATGAGGGTGAGGGTGCGTTCGGGGAATCTGGCGTGGTCGCGGTTGGCTTTTTTGATGTTGGTGGCGCCGTCGAGGCGTAGGAGGCTGATCGCGGTTGAGCGGATGGTGGCCATCACGCGTGGTGCGTTTGCGGTTCTGATCAGGGACTTGTCCTCGCCGTAGGTGACGTCACGCACCCAGTGCAGGCGGTTGTCGCCTAGTAACCGGTCATCGAATCCGGAACCCGTCCCTCTACGCCGTCAGGCAGGGGAGTGCCTTCCTGCTGGAGTTCGATGGTCAGGCTGGTGTGGGGGCCACCAGCCGGGCCGAAGAGGTCCATGTCGACGCCGTATGGGGTGCGGTGGCCGTGGAGCCGGGCGGGCTGGCCGCAGAACAGCGGTGTCTTGTTGCGGTGGGTCAGCCGGGTCAGGCGCCCGGACAGGTGTTCCAGTCGCAGCACCTCGGCGAGCGCCAGGGTCATCAGCGGTCCGTGCGCCACCAGTCCTGGATAGCCCTCGACGCGGGTGGCGTAGGGCCAGTCGTAGTGGATCCGGTGTGCGTTGGCTGTGACGGCGGAGAAGCGCATCAACAGGGTCGGATCGATGGCGAAGTCCCAGGTCCACTCACCCGCCCGGTGGAACGGGGCACCGACAGGGCGGAACTGCGCGGCGTCCGCCACCGACGCGACCTCGGCGGACGGTGCCCCGGCCTCGCGGTAGATCAGGTCCTGCCGTTCGTCGATCGCCAGGCCACCGTCGGCTTTGAACAGCTGGGTACGCACCACCACCACGACGAGTTTCCCGGACCGGCCCTGCTTCTCCGTCACCGAGTCCACAGTGGATTCGCGATGCACCGTCTCGCCGACCCGGAGCCGATTGTGGAAGGTCAGCTCGCCTCCGGCAAACATCCGCCGCGGCAGGGCGATCGGGGGCAGGAATGCCCCGCACGACGGATGTCCGTCGGTGCCCAGCTCCGAGGAGATCGGCCAGCGGGGCAGCGCCACCCAATGCCACAGCGGCGGGAGCTCGTCACCTGGCCCAGGCCCACGCAGGCCGTTGTCGAAAAGCCGCGCCAGCGCGTCGACCCGACCCGGGTCGATCACCTCGCGGGTGCTCAGCGTGTGCGGTTTCCATTGCGCTATAAAGGTTACCTGAACCTTCCGCCGGTCACTGCCGTTCCTGGCAGTCAGATCTTGTTGCGGGCGATGAGCTGCGCCGCGATCACGTTGCGCTGGATCTCGTTGGTGCCCTCGCCGACGATCATCAGCGGTGCGTCCCGAAAATAGCGTTCGACGTCGAACTCCTTGGAGTAGCCGTAGCCGCCGTGCACCCGCACCGCGTCCAGGGCCACCTGCATCGCGGTCTCGGAGGCGAACAGCTTCGCCATGCCGGCTTCCATGTCCGCGCGCTGACCGGCGTCCAGCCGCTCGGCGGCGTCCAAGGTCAGCAGCCGCGCCGCGCGCATCCTGGTGGCCATGTCGGCGAGCAGGTTGCCCACGGACTGGTGCTTCCAGATCGGCTTGCCGAAGGACTCCCGTTCCTGCGCGTACCGCACCGCGGCGTTGAGCGCGGCCTGACCGACACCTACCGCGCGCGAGGCGACCTGGATCCGCCCGACCTCCAGGCCGCGCATCATCTGCGGCCAGCCCTGGTGCGCGGTTCCGCCGAGCACGGCGTGTCCGGGCACGCGCATCGCGTCGAAGATCAGCTCGCACGCCTCGATGCCGCGGTAGCCGAGCTTGGGCAGCTTCTTCGAGATCGTGAGCCCGTCGCCGGGCTCGACCAGTAGCACGCTCATCCCGCGGTGCGCGGGCTTCGCGTCGCGGTCGGTGATGCACAGCAGGCCGATCAGCCCGGAGTGCGCGGCGTTGGAAATCCACGTCTTTGACCCGGTGATCGACCACCCGTCCCCGTCGGGCACGGCGTGAGTGCGCATCGCCTGCAGGTCGCTGCCGCCGCCGGGCTCGGTCAGCGCCATGGTTGCGCGGATGGTCCCGTCGGCCATCTTCGGCAGGTACCGCTCGCGCTGCTCGGGCGTGCCGAAGGTGTTGATCAGGTAGGTGATGACGGAGTGGCCGCCGATCGCGCCGGCCAGGCTCATCCAGCCCCGGGCCAGTTCCTCGGTGACCCGCGCGAAACACGCCGTGCTCACCCCGACGCCGCTGTAGTCCGCGGGCGCGAGCAGACCGAAGAACCCGAGCTTCTTCATCTCTTCGATGAACTCGGCCGGGTAGATGTCGTCCTCTTCGAACTCGCGCACCCGAGGGCGCACCCGCTCGTCGACGAACTCCGAGACCAGTGCGACCATCTGCCGCTCGTCCTCGCTGAGCTTCACTGCCCACTCCTTTGCGTTGCCTGCCGGAGGATGCGGCGTGCGCGGTCCAGCACCGGCTTGTCGATCATCTGCCCGTTCACCGTGACGACCCCATCCGCCGACACCGCGTCGAGGACGGTCCGCGCCCAGCCCACCTCGGCGTCCCTCGGGCGCAGTGCGGCCGCGGCCACCGGACCTGCTTCGGGTGCGCGCACAGCTTCCCGGTGAACCCGAGTTGCCGGGCGTGGCGGGCGTCGTCGGTGAGCAGGTCTTCGTCGTGCAGGTCGCAGGTGACGCCGTCGATCGGACCGGCGAGTCCGGCAGCGGCCGATACCAGCACCAATGCGCCGCGCGCGGGCCCGAGCGCCTCGCGGTCAGTCGGGGCGACGCCGAGCTGCGCGGCGAAGTCGAAGCTGCCGAACGCCAGCCGCCGCATCCCGGGCACCGCCGCGATGTCGCGCGCGTCCACCACGCCGCGCGCTGTCTCGATCAGCGCGAGGACACATCCGGTGTCGCCGAGGGCCGCCGCCAGCTCGTGCAGCACGACCAGGTCCTCGGCCTTCGGCAGCATCACCGCGCGGCCGGGTGCGGTCACCGCGGCCACGTCCCGCCGGTACCACTCGGTGCCCGCCACGTTAATCCGGACAGCGCACTCGTGCCCGCCGGCCAGCCATTCCGCCACGTGCTTTCGCGCGTCGTCCTTGCGGTCAGGGGCCACCGCGTCTTCCAGGTCCAGCACGACCAGGTCGGCGCCGGCCGCCGCGGCCTTCGCGAACGCTCCGGCCGGTCGCCGGGGACGAACAGCAGGGTCGCCGCGTCCCGCACGCGTTCCGCGATGCCCAGCGGCCGTTCGCTCATGCCCGCCGCCGGGCATCATCGAGACTCCTCGATGCGTTGGGCAGGAGATGCCGGGGGCCGGTGGCGACATCGGCCAAGGCCAGCACCCGGCCGCCCTTGGCCGCGGTGACGACGAGCGTGTCGCGTGCCGGTCCGGCGAAACACAGGTTGGTGGGGAAGGTGCCCGCCGGAAACCGGACCGGGGTGCGGGGGCTGCCGTCGGCGTCGGTCACGGCGATCTGGTCCGCGTCGGGCACGGCCGCGTAAAGCCGCCCCTCGACGTCGAACGCGAGCCCATCGGGACCGCCGGGGAGTTCGGCGAAGACGCCGTCACACCGCAATGCGCGCCCGTTCCAGGTGTAGCGCACCAGGCGGCGTTCCCGGGTGGCGGCGACGAACAACTGGGTTCCGTCCAGGGCGAAAGCCAGCCCGTTGGGGAAGTCGATGCCCTCGGCCATCACTTCGAGGCGGCCGCCGCGCGGATTGTAGGCGTACACCTGGCCGGGGCTCTCTTCGTGCGGGCTGCCGGGGTCGGTGAACCAGATCCGTCCGTCCGGTCCGCGCACGAGGTCGTTGGGGGAACGCAGGCCGGTGCTGACCGCGTCGAGGACCGTGTCGCCGAGGAGGGTCTGGAGTCCGGGGGCGGCCGCCCGGCGCGAACTGCTGGGCCGCACCGATCCGCCGTTCTGGGCGACCCAGACCCGGCCATGTTCGTCCTCGGCCAGGCCGTTGGGTCCGCCGCCGGTCTCGACGCGGCGTACCACGGCGCCGGTGCGGTGGTCGAGTTCGAGGACCTGGCCGCGGGACACACTGGTCACCAGCAGACGGCCGTCGCTTGTCCACAAAGGACCCTCAGTGAAGCCGATACCGCTTGCGAGCAAACGGATCTCAGGCATCGAGCACCTCCCGCAGCTTGAGCTTGCTGACCTTGCCGGTGTCGGTGAGCGGCAGGTCGGGCCCGGCCATCAGCACGAACCGGGCGGGCACCTTGTAGCTGGCCGCGTTGGCCCGGATGTGGGCGGTCACGTCGGCGATGAGACCGTCCTGATCGGCGTCGGGGTCGCGCGGCACCAGGACGCAGGCCATCACTTCGTCACCGCCGGCACCGGGCAAGCCCATGACGAAGGCCTGATCCACCCCGGGATGACCGATGAGGACCTCCTCGACCTCGGCCGACGCGATGTTGATGCCCTTGATCTTCATCATCTCCTTGCTGCGTCCGGCGAAACGCAGCCGGCCGTGCTCGTCGAGCGACCCGAGGTCACCGGTGCGGAACCAGCCGCCGGGCCGGATCGCTTCGGTGTCGAGGTCGGGTGCGTCGAGGTAGCCGCCGATCACGGCGCCGGACAGCTCGATCTCACCGCTCACACCGGCCGGGCACGGTTCGCCGGCGTCGCCGACGATCCGGATTCGCTGCGTGGGCAACGCGGTGCCGCAGGTGTGCAGCTTGACCTCGACGGGATCCAGGGCGTCGCTGACCGCGGAGTGGCCATAGGCCTCGGTGAGCCCGTACATGCTGCAGATCTGGGTGACCCCGAGTTCCTCGATGGCGAGGCGCTTGTCCTCGGCGGTGAAACCGGTGGTTCCGGTGCGCAACGACGAAATATCGCGCTTCCCGAACGAGGGCGCCGACAGCAGCGCACGGGTGGTCGGAGCGAGTCCATAGTAGACAGTGCAGCGCTCGCGTTCGATGAACTCCAGCGCCGCTTCACCGTCGAGCCGTTCCTGCAGGCACAGGGTCGTGGCGTGGGTGAGGGCGACGGGCAGCGCGTTGGCGGTGCCGTAGCCGAAGAAAAAGGGCGCGGAGATCCACAGCCGGTCGCCGGGGCGCAGGTGCTGGCGGCGGCCGATCTCCCGGGGATTGGCGACCAGCGGACCGTGCCGCAGCGGGACGGGTTTGGGTTTCGCGGTGCTGCCGCTGGTGAACAGGATCGCCGCCAGATCGTCCGGCCCGACCGGCACGTCCACGGGTGCGCCGGCAGGCAGAGCCGGGGGTACTTCGGCGCCGGCGGGCCAGGTGAGCGCGCCGAGGTAGTCGCGCCGGGACTCGCCGAAGATCTCGCCGTAACCGGCCTCGGCGAGGTCGGCGAGCACGTCGCGGCCGAACAGCTTGGCATCGGTGATCACGGTGCGCAGGTGGGCACGTTCGATGACGTAGGCGTACTCGGAGGAGCGGTACCACGTGTTGATCGGGACCGCGACGAGCCCGGCCAGCTGCGCGCCGAGCGTCGCGGTGAGCCAGCGCAGCCCGTTGGGCAGCAGCACACCCACCCGGCCGCCCGGCCGCAGGCCCGCAGCGGCGTAGCCCGCCGCCACCCGCTCACAGGAGCCGAGCAGGGCGGCGAAGGTCGCGCGACCGTCCGCGGCGACGACCGCCTCGGTGTCGCCGAAATGCTCGCCCAGCGCGCGCAGCACACCCGGCAGCGTCGTCTGGTTCAGTAATCGGTAATGATCCACAATGGACTCCTCAGGCCGGGTGGAAGCGCACCAGCGCAACGCCGTTCACACGCTTGAAGCTCGCTCGGACCGGCATGCCGACGCGAACGCCGTCACCGGTGACATTGCTGATGATCTTGATGCCTTCGGTCAGCAGCACGACCGCCACGGCATAAGGCGGTTGTGGCCCCGGTGGCGGGAAATACGCTTTGTGGAACACCGCGAACGACCACACGGTTCCGGTGCCGGCGGCGGTGAACCACTCGATACCGCGGGACACGCGGCAGTGCGGGCAGACCGGTTTGGGCGGGAACCGGGATTCACCACACGCCCCGCAGCGCGCCACGCACAGCCGTCCGGCTTCGAGCCCGGCGAAATGTTCCCCAAGGTCGGCGGTCACGGCTCGCTCCCGTACACGACGGAGGACACAAGCGGCGCGGCGCAGGCGTACTGGATGTGGGTCGCTCCCGGGATCTGCCGGGCACCGCACTCGCCGCGCAGCTGGCGGACGGCCTCGACGGTGAGGCCCCATCCCTGAAGGTAGCTCTCCGACAGGTGCCCACCGGAGGTGTTGACCGGAAGTTCGCCGCCCAGGCCGATGCGGCCGTTCTGGATCCAGCGCCCGGACTCGCCGGGCGGGCAGTAACCCAGGCCCTCCAAGGTGAACAGCACGGTGGGGCTGAAATTGTCGTAGAGCATCAGCCCGTCCATGTCGGCGCGGTCGCGGCCGGCCTGGTGCAGCGCGGCACTTCCGACCTCGCCGATCGCCCCGGCCCAGAAATCCTCGGGCGGGAAGTCGGAACCGAGGAACTGGGCTCGCTGGGCGACTCCGATGACATAGACCGGCGGACGCGGCAGATCCGTGGCGGCCTCGGCAGTCGTGAGGATCACCGCCACGCCTCCGTCGTTGATCAGGCAGTAGTCGAACAGGCGCAGCGGCTCGACGATGTAGCGGGAGGCCAGGTAGGTCTCCAGGTCCAGCGGGTCGCGCATGACGGCCGCGGTATTGAGCGCCGCGTGCCCGCGGAAGGTCACCGCGACCTCGGCCAGCTGTTCCTCGGTGGTGCCGTACAGGTGGCTGTGCCGTTGAAACATGAGCGCCGAGAACGCGCCCGGCGAGGTCATCCCGTACGGCCGGGTCAGCTCGGGCGCGGTCCCATAGCCCTCCCCCGCGGCGGTGTATCCCGCGCCTCCGGCTCCGTAGGTGGCGCCAGCGGAGCGGCCGTTGTTGCCGTAGACGAGAGCGACGGTCCGGCATTCCCCGGTGCGGAGCGCGTTGACGGCCAGTGCGATCGCCGCCCCGCACATCCGCCCCTCGGAGGGCAGTTGCACGCACCACCGGGGCTGCAGGCCATGGGCCGAGGCGAACTGCTCATAGCCGCTGACCCGGGTGGCCACGAGCCCGTCGATGTCGCGCACCGTGAGCCCGGCGTCGGACAGCGCCTCGCGCAGGGCCCAGCCGGCCAGGTCATCGGCGGAGAGATCGGGCGGCCTCCCGAAGCGGGTGGTGCCCACCCCGGCGACAGCCGCGAGTGGCGTGCTCATCACGACTCCCTCGTCGTTCGGATATTTGATCATATATATGTTCAGTGGGCAGAGACCCGGTTTCGCCGGTGGCACGGGTGGCGCGTCAGAACTCGTCGTCGGCGAGCACGCTCTTGGTGCGCAGAGTCCGCACCACGTAGTCGCCTTCACCGCGGACGTGCTCGCGGCTGGCGGCATCGGCTGCCGCGGCATCGCCCGCTCGCAGCGCCGCCAGGATCCGGGCGTGCCCGGTGTTCGCCTGGGGTCCGCCGCCCGAGGGCGCCTCGTAGACCGAACGCGGGAGGTTGCGCGACAGCTGCCGCAGCACCGAGAGCAGTCGCCTGCTGCCCCCGGTCTTGTTGATCAGGGTGTGGAACTCCCAGTTCAGGTCGTGCAGCTCGTCGGCATCGGTGCTGCGTCCCATCTGCTCGTGCAGTTCCTCGAGCTTGCGCAGCACGGGCTCGGTGATGCGGGTGGCGGCTCGCGCGGTCGCCAGGCCCTGGACCATGCCGTAGATGCGGTAGTGGTCCTCGATGTCCTCCTGGCGGATCGGCACGACGAACGTGCCGCGGTGGGTCTCGGTGTCCACCAGGCCCTCGGTCTCGAGGGTGATGAGCGCTTCGCGCACCGGCAGCCGGCTGACGCCGAGTTCGGCGGCGATCGCGTCCTGCGGCACGCGCTGGCCCCGTTCGAGGGTGCCGTCGAAGATGCGCTCGCGGATGTGGGCGGCGACTTCGTCGCTGGTGTTCCGCCGTCGTGGCTGCGCCGCCCTCGCCATGTCACCCCGTCCTCGTGCCGCCGATGCCGAATACTTTATCAAGACTATCCCTCCGCGGTCGGACCGAAGCGCGGGCCGGGCGCGGGTTCCACGCGACCATCGCGCGTCCGCAGCGTCGCGCGTGCCGCCAGGTGCGGGTCCGCGCTCGCCTCGGCCATACTGAGCACCGGCGTGACGCAGGCGTCGAGGGGCGCGAAGATCTCCGCCCACTCGTCCCGGGTCCGGCCGGCGAAGATCCCGGCGAACAGCTTCTTCGTGGCAGGCCAGGACGCCCGGTCCCACTGCTCGGGCAGCTGGGCGGGATCCAGCCCGAGTGCCCGGACGAGCCGGTCGTAGAACCGCGGCTCCATGCTGCCCACCGCGACGTACTCGCCATCGGCGGTCTCGTAGACGTCGTAGAAGGGGGCACCGGTGTCGATGTCGTTGGTGCCGGGTTCGGTCCGCCACCGGCCGTCGGCGACGCGCTGCCAGATGCCCGACATCAGCAGGCTGACCCCGTCGATCATGGCGGCGTCGACGACCTGGCCGCGGCCGCTCGCGTCGCGCTCGCGCAGTGCCGCCAGCACCCCGAAGGCGAGCAGCATCCCGCCGCCGCCGTAGTCCCCGACGAGGTTGAGCGGCGGCACGGGGGCCTGTCCCCGGCGGGCAATCGAACGCAGGGCGCCGGTGAGGGCGAGGTAGTTGATGTCGTGCCCGGCCTTGGCGGCCAGCGGTCCGGTCTGGCCCCAGCCGGTCATCCGCCCGTAGACCAGGCGCGGGTTGAGGTCGAGGCACACCTGGGGTCCCAGGCCCAGCCGCTCCATAACGCCCGGCCGGAAACCTTCGATGAGCACGTCGGCGCGGCCGATCAGCGCACGGGCCTCGGCCAGGCCACTATCGGATTTCAGGTCGAGGCCGACCGCGGAGCGCCCGCGGTCGAGGATCCCGCCGGACCGCCCGGCTCCGGGCCGGTCGATGCGCACGACCTCGGCACCGCTGTCGGCAAGCATCATCGTGGCGAAGGGTGCCGGGCCGAGCCCGGCGAACTCCACGACACGCAGTCCTTTCAGTGGTCCCATGTGCGTTCCCCTCACGCCGGTTGCCGGTAGGGGTCGCCGATGCTGCGCCCGCCGCACACGACGAGCACCTGACCGGTGACGTACGAGGCGCCGGCCAGGTAGGCGACCGCGTCCGCGACATCATCGGGGCGCCCGGCGCGACCGACCGGGATGGCGTCGAGGGTGCGCTCACGGATCCGGTCCGGCAGGCCGTCGGTCATCCGGGTGGCGACGAACCCGGGGGCGACGCAGTTGACGGTGATGCACTGGCGTGCGACTTCCAGCGCGAGCGAGCGGGTGGCACCAACCAGACCGCCCTTGGCGGTCGAGTAGGCCGTGGAGCCGAAGGTGCCCAGCCAGGCGCGGGAGGCGATGTTGACGACCGCGCCCCCGCCGCGCCGCGCCATGGGCCCGAGCAGCAGCCGGGTGAGAGCCAGCGGGCCCAGCAGGTTGATCGCGAGCAGGCGGCGGAACAACGCCGGATCGAGCGTGCCGACGCGGGCGTCCTTGAGCACACCGGCGCAGTTGACCAGGATGTCGACGCCGCCGAACTCCTCGACACAGGCCGCGGCCACCGCAGTGCGGGAAGCCGGAGAGCTGACGTCCAGGACCATCGGCCGCGCCTTCGGCCCGATCTCGGCCGCCGCCTCGGCGGGATCGAGGTCCGCGACGACCACCACGTCGGCATCCCTGGCCAGCCGCGCGCAGACGCCCCGGCCGATATCACCGGCGCCGCCGGTCACGAGCGCGGTCTTCATGGCCGCAACCTCCCCAGGCCGCTGCCCGCGGTCACGTAGATCTCCTGCCCCGTCACGGCCGCGCCCTCGGCGGCGACCAGCGCCGTGACCTGGTGCGCGACCGCGGTTTCGGCGGCGTCGGCGTACAGCACGGTGTTCACCGCGATGCCGTCGCGGGCGAGTTCGATCGCCAGCGTCCGTGCCATCGACAGGATCCCCCCGGCGACGGCACCGGCGGAGGTGGCGTGCGGCCGCCCCAGCGCAGCCTCGGCCGGCAGCAGGAACAGCAGCCGCCCCGATCCGGTCAGTCCGGGCAGCAGCCGCTGTACCTCCGCCAGTACGCCGCCGAGCACGTCGCCGATCTCGGCGTCGAGCAGCTCGTCGGACAGCGCTTCCAGATCGCGATCACCGGGCAGGTCCGGCACCAGGCAGGCGGCGAGCACCGCGGATTCCACAGTGGACAGTGCGGACAGGAGCGCCGGAGCGGTACGGCCACCCCACACGTGCACGCCGGTGGACACCTGAGTGGTCATCGGGCCATCACCAGCGTCGTCACCGATCCGCCGTCGGTGCCGTTGACCGTGCCGCCCTTGCAGTAGCTCAGGCCGACGCGGGCGCCCTCGACCTGGCGCGCGCCCGCGGTACCGCGTAGCTGCCAGGTCAGCTCGCAGGCCTGGGCGACGCCGGTCGCGCCGACGGGGTGACCGCGGGACAGCAACCCCCCGCTGGGGTTGACCGGCAGCCGCCCACCGAGCGAGGTGTGCCCGGCCTCGGTCCAGGACGCGCCTTCGCCGCGCGGGATCAGGCCGAGCCCTTCCATCCGCACGATTTCCGCGATCGTAAAGCAGTCGTGCATCTCCACCAGGTCGATGTCGCCGGGGCCGACCCCGGTGAGCTTCCAGGCCTCCTCGGCCGCCCGCAAGGAGACGTCCTCCTCGTTCACGTCGCCCGTGCCCGGCCGGACGCTGCCGCTGACGAGGGCACAGCCCAGCATGCGGGGCACCGGCGTGGTCAGCCCCAGCCGCCGCAGCCCGGCCGGGCTGCACAGCACCATCGCCGCGGCCCCGTCGGAGATCGGGCTGCAGTCCAGCAGCCCGAGCGGTTCCGCGATCGGACGCGCGGACAGCACCTCGTCGAGGCTGACCGGGCGCTGGTAGTGGGCGAACGGGTTGTGCACCGAATGAGCGTGGTTCTTCACCGCGACCGCGGCGATCTGCTCGCGGGTCGCGCCGTGGTCGGCCATGTACCGGCGGGCGCTGAGCCCGTGGCCGGCGGCCATCACGTAACCAACCGCGGCGTCCAGGTCACCCGGGTCGGGGCGGACGCCGCCGGACACCCGGTCGGTCATCTTCTCGACGCCGATCACGAGCGTGACGTCGTGCAGCCCGGCGGCCAGCGCCACCCAGGCTTCGCGCAGTGCGGTCGCTCCGCTGGCGCAGTAGTTCTCGTGGTTGGACACCGGGCGCCCGTCCAGCCCGAGCTGCGCGGCGATGCGCTGGCCGGCGACGGGCCCGCCGAAGACGTGCCCGACGTAGACCGCGTCGATGTGGGGCAGCTCGGCACCGGCGTCGGTGAGCGCCGCGCGCGCGGCACCCACGGCCATGCGTTCGAGGGTCACCTCGACCGGGTACTTGCCGAACCGGATCATGCCGGCGCCGGCTACATGCGCGGGGGCGAGACTCATGCCGCCACCTCGTTCCCCGCGCGGAACCGGTAGCCGACCAGGTCGGCGCCCTCGGCGTCCTGGTCGAAGGTGGTCAGTTCCAGGTGCACGGGCAGCCCGATCGTGACGTCCTCGGGTGCCACCCCGCTGACCTGTGCGAGGACGCGAACGCCTTCCGGGAGATCGACGTACGCCAGCACGTAGGGCACCTCGATTCCGGGCGGTGCCTGCCGGACGACGGTGAAGCTGTACACCGACCCGGCGGGCGAGAGTTCGGTCTCCGCGATGGCGTCCACGGCCCGGCAGCCGGGGCAGAACTCCCGCGCCGGGAACGAGACCGTGGCACAGCGATCACAACGGGACCCGAGCAGGCGTGGCGGCGCCAGCTTCAGCAGCCCCTCCCGGAACGGGCGGGCCGCGGCGACGGCGGGCATCGGAACCTCCAGCAGTCATCAGTAGATGGTGAGACCCTACAAGTTTGATACATGATCAGACAAGGGCGCCGATGGGTTCTCAGGCCTTGAACAGGTAAAACAGTAAGTCTTGAACTCATGCTGGACATCAGACGGGCGCTAACGTAGCTTCCGTCACATCAATTTGTATCAAATATCGAAAAGGATGGGACGTAGATGTCAACGACGACACGTGCCCAGGGCCTTGCTTCCGTCGTGGCTTCCCGCCTCGCCGCGGCACCGCACCTGTTCATCGACGGGGAGCGCTGCGAGGCTCTGAGCGGCCGGACGCAGCCGGTCATCGACCCGGGCACCGGCACCCAGATCGCGACCACGGCGTGCGCCGGACCGGCCGACATCGACGCGGCGGTCGCCGCCGCCGCACGGAACCTGGACCCCGCCTCCGAGTGGCGACAGCTGAGCCCCCTGGAGCGCGGGCGGATCCTGTCCCGCATCGGCGAAGCCATCTATACGCACGCGGACCAGTTCGCCGAACTCGAAGTGCTCGACGGGGGCAAGGTCCGCGGCGCGGCCCGCGCGATCGACGTCGAGTTCGCCGCGCGGACGTTCCTCTACTACGCGGGGTGGCCGAGCAAGATCCACGGCACGACGGTGCCCGTCTCCCATCCCGGGATCCACGTGCGCACCGAGCGGGAGCCGGTCGGCGTGGCCGGGATGATCACGGCGTGGAACTTCCCGCTGCTGCTGTGCGGATGGAAGATGGCGCCCGCGCTGGCGGCCGGGTGTCCCGTGGTGTTCAAGGCGTCGGAGGAAACTCCGCTGTCGGCGCTGTGGCTCGCCGAGCTGGCCACCGAGGCCGGGCTGCCGCCCGGCGTGCTCAACGTGGTCCCCGGCCACGGCGCCGAACCCGGGGCGACGCTGGTGTCGCATCCGGACGTGCGCAAGCTGTCGTTCACCGGTTCGACCGTGGTCGGGCGGCAGATCGCGCGGGGCGCCGCGGATCTCGTCAAACGGGTCACCCTCGAACTGGGCGGCAAGAGCGCGAACATCATCTTCCCGGATGCCGACCTCGACGCCGCGGTCGCCGGCTCGGCGGGCGGTATCTTCTGGCACTCCGGGCAGACGTGCAGCGCCCCGTCCCGGCTGTTCGTTCACCGCGGCATCCACGACGAGGTCGTCGACAAGCTGCTCACCCAGGCCGGTGCGCTCACGATCGGGCACGGCCTCGATGAGGGCGTCGACTTCGGACCGCTGGTCAGCGAACGCCAGCTAGAGCGGGTGCGCGGCTACGTCGAGCGCGCCGCCGCGGACGGCGCGAAGGTGCACCAGGCCGGCGAACTCCCGTCCGGTGGCGGGTTCTTCTTCCCGCCGACGGTGATCGCGGGCGTCACCGACGACATGGAATGCGTGCGGGAGGAGATCTTCGGCCCGGTCGTGGTCGTGCTGCCGTTCGACGACGCCGACGAGGTCGCCCGCCGCGCCAATGCGAGCGACTACGGCCTCGCGGCCGGTGTCTGGACCGGCAGCGTCGCCACCGAGCACACCATGTCCCGCGCCCTGCGCGCCGGAACGGTGTACGTCAACGGCTGGGGTCTGACCGACCCGGCCGCCCCGTTCGGCGGCTTCGCCCAGTCCGGCTACGGCCGCGATCTGGGCCCCGACAGCCTCGACGGCTACCTCGAGACCAAGTCCGTGTGGACCTTCCACGGCTGACGTTCCCCGGACGACCGACGGAGAGACGATGAAGACTCGCGCCGCTGTCCTGACCGGCTACCACACTCCCTTCGACATCAGAGAGATCGAACTCAACGAACCCGGCCCGAACGAAGTCCTGCTGAAGGTCTCGGCCGCCGGCCTCTGCCACTCCGACCTGCACATGATCGACGGCGACAACGTCGTCCGGTTCCCGATCGTCGGCGGGCACGAGGCCGCCGGGATCGTGGAGCGCGTCGGCCCGGGCGTCACCCGGGTGACCGAAGGCGACCACGTCGTGTGCAGCTTCATTCCCAGCTGCGGCAAGTGCCGCTACTGCTCGACCGGGAAACAGAACCTGTGCAACATGGGTGCCACGATCCTCGAAGGCAGCATGCCCGACGGGACCTTCCGGATGCACGACGCCGAACTCGGCGACATCGGTGCGTTCTGCATGCTCGGCGCCTTCTCCGAATACGCCACCGTCGCCGAGCTCTCCTGCGTCAAGGTCGACGACTGGCTGCCACTGGACAAGGCGGTGCTCGTCGGGTGCGGCGTCCCGACCGGCTATGGCAGCGCGGTCAACGCCGGCGATGTCCGGCCGGGCGACACCACCGTGATCTACGGCATCGGCGGCGTCGGCATCAACGCCGTACAGGGCGCGGTGCACGCCGGGGCCAAGAACGTCATCGTCGTCGACCCGGTCGCGTTCAAACGGGACACCGCACTCGAGTTCGGTGCCACCCATGCCTTCGCCACCGCCGACGAGGCCGCCGCCGCCGTGCGCGAGCTGACCTGGGGCGAGGGTGCGGACCAGGCCATCTGCGTGGTCGGTGTGATGACCGAACAGGTCATCACCGACGCGTTCGCCGTCATCGGCAAGGGCGCCACCGTGGTGGTGACCGGTGTGGCGAACCCGGAGAACCTGACCGTGCACGTGTCCGGTTCGGACCTTGTGTTCAACCAGAAGACCATCAAGGGCACGCTGTTCGGCTCGTCGAACCCGCAGTACGACATCGTCAAGATGCTGCGCATGTACGACGCCGGGCAACTCAAGCTCGACGAGCTGATCACCGCGCGCTACACCCTCGACGAGATCAACGAGGGTTACCAGGACCTCCGCGACGGCAAGATCATCCGCGGCATCATCGACTACTCGAAATGACACCCCGGTGTGGCCGGAGGGGCCGGCCACACCACGACTCCTGCACTGGAGCCCACCGATGCGCTCTCCATCCACCGTTGTCGTGGCCACCCTCATCGGCAACTTCACCGAATGGTTCGACTTCGCCGTCTACGGTGCAGTGGCCGTCACCCTCGGCCGCGTGTTCTTCCCTGGCGGCGACCCGGTAGTCTCCCTGCTGGCCTCCCTGGCCGTGTTCGGGATCGCGTTCGTTTTCCGCCCACTCGGCGGTGCCCTGCTCGGCTCGCTGGGAGACCGCCGGGGCCGCCGGACCGCGCTGTCGACCGCGGTCATCGGGATCAGTGGCGCCACCACCTTGATCGGCGTGCTGCCCTCCTATGCGGCGGTCGGGTTCTGGGCGCCGCTGCTGCTGGTCCTGCTTCGCTGTGTCCAGGGCCTGTCCGCGGGCGGCGAGTGGACCGGCGCGTCCGCGTTCCTCGCCGAGTACGCACCCCCAGGCCGGCGCGGTTTCCGAGCCAGCCTGATCTCCGCGTCCGGTGGACTGGCCATTGTGGCCGGTACGGGATCGGTGCTGCTGCTGCAAAGCCTGCTCACGGCGGCGGAGATGCAGTCGTGGGGCTGGCGGCTGCCGTTCCTGCTCGCCGCACCGCTCGGGCTGATCGGCCTCTACCTACGGTTGCGTCTCGACGAGACCCCGGTGTACCAGCAACTGCGTGAACGCGACGAAATCGCGGCCACACCGGTGCGGACCGCGCTCAAGACCGAGCGCTCGACGCTCGTCCTCGCCTTCGCGTGCGCCTCGATCACCGGCGTCGGTTTCTATTACCTGGCAACGTATTTCACGACCGCGATGTCGGCGGGGGGACAGCAGAAGGCAGCCTTGACCGTCAGTTCGGTCGCCCTGCTGTTCTACGCCGCGATCTGCCCGCTTGCCGGCGCGCTGTCGGACCGGATCGGGCGGCGCCGGGTCTATGTCGGCGGGGCGCTCGCTCACGCCGTGCTGGCCGTCCCGGTGCTGCTGCTGGTCGGCTCAGGGAAACCGGCCCTTGCCCTGCTGGGCATGTGCCTGTTCGCCATTCCGCAGGCCGGACTCAACGTCATGTCGTCGATCGTGCTCGTGGAACTCTTCCCCGCCCGCACCCGTTCCAGCGGCTCGGCGCTGGCCTACAGCCTCGGCGTCGGCCCGATCGCGGGCACCGCCCCGCTGGTCGCCGCCGCACTGGCGGCCGCGACGCACACACCCGTCGCACCGGCCCTCTACCTCGCCGCCATCGCCCTCATCGTCGGGCTCGTGCTGGCCTGGCGACTGCCCGAGACCGCCGGCCGATCGCTGTCCGAGTCCGCGGGCTTCCCCGCCGCGTCACCCACGCGCTGACCCTTTGCCCTCGCGACCCGGCGCTGCCGGGCACTCCCTCCTGCTCTCTCCCGGAGGTCCACCATGTCCACCGACACCCATATTCGCCCGGCTCGAACGGCTCCCGATGGGCCGGCCGCAGCTTGGCATCCTCTTCGCGGGCGGCCTCGGCCACCTCTTCGAAGCTCTCGACATCGTGATCATCGGCTTCATGCTGCCGCACCTGAAAACGGAGTTCGGCCTGAGCAACGGCCAGATCGGCCTGATCGGCGGCGCCGCACCGGTCGGCATGATCGTCGGCGTCCTGTTCGCCGGCATGATCGGCGACCGTTTCGGCCGCAAGAAGGTCATGCTCTACGCGCTGCTGCTGTTCTGTGCCGCGTCGATCGGGCTGGCGTTCGCGAACGGGTTCGTGTTCGTCATCGCGGTACGGATCATCGGCGGTCTCGGCGCGGGTGCCGAGGCGGCGATCGTCTCGCCCTACATCTCCGAGTTCGCCACCGGGCACAACCGCGGCCGGTTCGTCAGCGGCGTCACGCTGTTCTTCTCGCTCGGCAACGTCATCGCCGCGGTGCTGGGCTCGTTCGTCGTCCCGCTGCACGATGGCTGGCGCATCACCGCCGTGCTCTGTGGACTGCCCGTCCTGGTGCTCCTGTGGTGGCGGCGATCGCTGCCCGAGTCGCCGCGCTGGCTGCTCGCCCAGGGCCGTGTCGCCGACGCGGACGCCGTAGTCAGCCGCTTGGAGGAGCGCGTGATCGCGGCACGGCGCGGGGCCGCGCTGCCCCCGTTCCCCCGGACACCGCCGTGGCGCCGGCCGCACCGCCGGTGTCCCGGGTCGCGAGCACACCGCGAGGTGCGAGATCCCGAGATCCACTCCCACGGTCGCGGCAGGATCAGCGGGTTTCGTCTCGCTGCGTTGGACTTCGCAGGTGAAAGCGACGAACCAGCGTCCACCCTCGAACCGCACAGTGGCCGACAAGATGCGTGCGGTTCCCGTTTCGATACGCCGGGCGAGCTTGCGGGTGGACTCGTGCGTCTTGAGCGTCCCCAGCCTGGCAAGTGTGACGTGGTGCCGGTCCGGTTCGATGCGGATGGTTCCGGTGGTGAACCGCACTGACAATGCTGACCGGTGCTTGGACTTGAACCGCGGAAACCCGACCTTTCGGCCCACGCGCTTGCCGCTGCGGGAGTCGTTCCAGTTCTTCAACGCACGAGCCAGGTTGTCCAGTCCGGTGTTGTAGGACTCTTTGGAGTTTTCCGGCCACCACGCAGCCACCTCGTCCTTGGTGGCGTTCCAGGCGCGCCGAAAACCAGCCAGGGACCAGTTCAACGACGACGTGAGCTGATCTTCGCCGATGCCGTAGGTGCGTTCGGCGGTGCGCTGGTCCAGGTTCGCCTTCACCCCAGCCAACGCCCAGTTGTAGGCCACCCGCGCCGCCCCGCAGTGCGACAACACCGCACGCTCCTGCGTGGGCGTGAGGTCGAGCGCGTACCGGTACGCCTGATGCACCATGCTCACAGACCAGTGACCTCAGCGGTCGCGCACGCCACACCCGCTTCCGCGCGTTTGCGTGCCGACCCGCGCCCGTACAGGCGTGCGCACATCGAGGTGAGCACGTCCACCATGTCCCGCACGAGGTCGTCTTTCACTTCTTCTGGGTTGAGCACGACGATCCGACGTCCGGTAGCGGCCAAGGCGGATTCCAGGTGTTCGACACCAAAACGAGCCAACCTGTCGCGGTGCTCCACCACGATCGTGGACACCCGTGGGTCAACGAAGAGTTTCCGCAACTTCGGCCGGTTCCCGTTCAGACCAGAACCGACCTCGGTCACGGTTCGGTCGATTGAGATGCCCTGTTCACCACACGCGGCGACGACCCGACCCGCTTGACGTTCGAGGTCGTCTTCCTGGTCAGCGCTAGACACCCGGCAGTACGCGACGGTGAACCCGGCGGGCCGGTCATGTTCGCGCACGAGCCACGTCCCAGATGGTGTTTGCACCACCGGAACCGGCATACGACCGGACTTCGCCCAAGCCCACGCGGTTTGGTAGTGCACACCTTCCCGTTCAGCCCACTCCGATAGCCTCACAAGATCACCATACACCATGATGATCACTGATCATTACAGAGATCCAATCCAACAGTTTCCGACCCCCGGGCAGGTCGCGGTGTGGATCGAAAACTCAGGGCAGCGCGCAGTGATCACCGGCGACAGCGTCCACCACCCCGTCCAGCTGGCGCACCTCCAGGTGACCAGCTGCGTGGACGTCGACCCGGCACAGGCGCAGCGGACTCGATGGGAGCTCCTCGAAAGCATCGTCGACACCGAGACGCTGCTGCTCGACACCCATTTCCCGGCTCCGACCGCGGGAGTCGTCCGCCGAGAAGGAAGCGGCTTTCGGCTGGATCCGGCACCCGCATGAGCAAGATACCGACCATGCTGCGACGCCTGCTGGACCCTCCGTGAAGTGCGTCGCCGAAGCCCACCGATATCTACGCAAGACGACCAGCAATACCCGAATCCCGAATGGGACGCGGGTACTACTGGAGCGTTCGTTCTCCACTCGGGGTTGAACGGTGCAAGCCGCATGCGTGGCGCAGGAGATAGCCGCAGACTCGACCGGAATGACCATGCGCAGTCGGCCTTTGCGGTGGTACTTCGCCTCGATCCACGTGGCGATCGCCAGGGCGATGCCGAAGGCTCACGCATCAGGTGCCGACCAAACCCTGGACAGCCCCCGCCGTCCACGGCAACTGGGCACGTGACGTCGCATTCGCAGGATCCGCGCTGTCCCACGCTGCGTCCGCGTTCGCGATGCGACTTTGCGCCTCGAGATCAGCCCTTATCCAGTCGGCCACCGGAGACAGATCACCGGCTTGCGAGCCACACTCACGTGTACCACTGCGCAGGTACACCACAACGCCCTCCCCTGGGAGGCGAATCGGCGCATCGCGTCGTTGAGCTCGCTGCCACACCGGCACATCTGCCCGCGCAGGACATCGCAGGTGAGACATTCGTGGTGAACATGCACGGGCGTGGTTGCGCTGATCCGATGGGAATCCCCTGCGATGAGCGCCAGGTGCTCTACCTGGTCTCGCCCTGCGTAACCCACGACCTGAAACCGTCCGTGCTCGGTAGGAAGCGAGGTCGATACCACCCGGTGCACGAGCGGTTCGGTGCGCTGCCGATAGCGGACGAGATCATCGATGGAGATCAGAACCAGGTCGTGCTCAGCGGCGAAGCGTTGCAGCTCGGGGACACGCGCCATCGCGCCGGTCTGTTCGCGGCGCCAGAGCCGTTCATCGGACATTCCCCCGGGCCGTTGTCATGTCCCGTTAGTGTGTCGCCTGTGAAAGCTTGGCTGTTTCCGTGGTCGTGGTGGTGGACGCTGTTCGATTTCGCGATCGTCGCCTGCGTCGGGACGGTCGCGTTCCAATACCTGCGTCCGTCCCCGGTTGGCGGGGTGATCGGCCTGGCGATGGCTGGCGTCCTGGTCCTGCGGCGACACCGTCCCGTCCTGGTCATGACGCTCGTGTCGGTGCTGGCCGTGGCGCAGTTGCTGTTCACCGATATCGCGCCGGCGGGTTTCGAAGTGGCGCTGCTGGTGGCCATGGCCTCCGTGGTCACCCATGCCGAGTCGCACTGGCACGGGTACGTGGCGGGTGTGGTGGCGACCGTCGGTTTGGTGGCCCTGCTTGGGCCCAATGCCTCCAAGGATCCGATCGCATTCTGCATCCTTCTCGGCGGTTGTGCCGTGTCCTGGCTCATCGCTTATGTGCTGCGGGTCCGCAAGGAGACCGCGCAGCTCTATTCGGACCGGGCCGCCACGGCCGAGCGGGAACGTGACCACCTCGCCAAACTCGCGTCGGCCGACGCTGAGCTGGCCGCGGCCGACGAACGCGCCGCGATCGCGCGCGAGTTGCACGACGTGGTGGCCCACAGCCTCGCAGTGATGGTCATCCAGGCGGACGGTGCGAGCTGTGTCGTCGACAAGGACTGGGAGAAGGCCCAGAAAGCGATGCGCACGGTCGCCGACACCGGACGTGACGCGTTGGAGGACATGCACAGCATCGTCGCCGTGCTGCGCGGCACGGCGACCACCGGCGAGGAGCCCGACCGCCGTCGCCCCGGACTGGACCGGCTCCAAGTGCTGGTCGAACGCGCGAGCGCGGCCGGTCTGGCCGCCGAGCTGCACACCGACGGCGACCCCGGAGAGCTATCCGAGGCCGAGAAGCTGACCCTGCTGCGCCTCGTCCAGGAAAGCCTGACCAACGTCCTCCGGCACTCCGGAACCGGCGCCGCGGTCACGGTCGACCTGACCTTCCGCGCCGAGACCGTCGAAGTCGCCGTGGTCGACGATGGAGCCGGAAAGCCCGCGACTCAACGGGAAACCACCTCCGGCGGCAACGGTCTCATCGGCATGCGGGAGCGGGTCGCCCAGCACGACGGGGAGTTCACGGCGGGTCCGCGAACGGACGAGAACCCAGGGTGGCAGGTCCGCGTGGTCCTGCCGAGGAAGGCGTTGGCACGATGACCATCCGCGTTGTCCTGGTCGACGACCAGGACCTGGTTCGCGCCGGGTTCGCCATGGTGGTGGCCGCCGAGCACGACATCGAGGTCGTGGGGGAAGCCGCGGACGGCGAGCAGGCGCTGGCGCTGCTCGATGAGGTCGCTGCGGACGTCGTGATCATGGACATCCGGATGCCGGTCATGGACGGGATCGAAGCCACCGGACACCTGTGCGCCCGGCCGGACGGTCCGCGCGTCCTCGCCCTGACCACGTTCGACACCGATGCCGACGCTTTCGCCGCGCTCCAGGCCGGGGCCAGCGGTTTCGTGCTGAAGAACTCCCCGCCGGAGGGCCTGCTCTCCGCCATCCGTGCGGTGGCTGCGGGTGATTCCGTCGTCGCGCCTCGCGTCACCCGGAGGCTGCTCGACCGGTTCGCCGGTCACCTCGTGCCACGGCGAGCGGACGAACGGCTCGCCGTTCTGACCGACCGTGAACGGGAAGTGCTCGAACTGGTGGCGGCGGGGCTGTCCAACTCCGAGATCGCCCAGCGGCTGCACGTCGCCGAGTCCACTGTGAAGACCCACTTCGGACGGATCCTGACGAAACTCGACTTGCGCGACCGGGTCCAGGCCGTCGTGTTCGCCTACGAGGCCGGCCTGACTCGTCCTGCCGGGTGACCTGGGCCTTCCGCCGGTGGTTCGACCCGAAGTACGAGGATCCGCCGGCGACGTAGTACCCGGGTCGTACGGCGGGCCGCCCCGGAGATCAGACCGCGATCCGATGCGCCGTCGTGCGCCGCGCTGAGATGATCCTTTTCATCAGCAGCGGACGGTTTTTCGGAGGAATCGCATGTTCACATCGGTGAAGACCGCGGAGAAGAAAACGATCGCCCTTTTCGCACTGGTGGCCGTCGTCGTTCTGACGGGCATCGGATTCGGCGTCAGTTACGCCTGGCGGGAATCGCGGGGGCCCACCGCGGCTACGGCAGAGGACTGCGTGCTCGCCCAAGAGCTTTTCGACAAGGCCGGGACCGTGCCGAGCGGCAAGGAAGAGGCCAAAGCGTTCGAGAAGGAAATCCGCGCGATGGACTACCCGCAATTCGTGGACCAGGGCATCAGGACCGAGGTGGGCAAATACGTCACCTGGAAGGTCAGCAAGGTGACCGGTGAAGGAACCCCGCCCAGCCGGGAGAAATTCGACGAGATGGTGGAGAACGCGCAGGGGCACTGCAGTGATCAGCAACCGTTGAACATCCCCGCCTACGACTTCTGATGCCCGCCCCCAGAACGAAATAGAGGAGGTGACCGAATGAGTCCCATCGACGCCGGTGCGGGGGCGCACCGATCGGACTTCGCCGTCGCGGCAAACGACCTGGTGAAAGTGTACGGCGAAGGCGACACCGGGGTACGGGCTCTCGACGGGGTGGGCGTCGGGTTCGCCCGGGGCCGGTTCACCGCGATCATGGGGCCGTCCGGTTCCGGTAAATCCACCCTCATGCACTGCCTCGCCGGGCTCGACACCGCGACTTCCGGCACGATCACGGTCGGCGACACCGAGCTCACCGGGCTGTCCGACCGGGAGTTGACCGCCGTGCGGCGCGACCGGATCGGGTTCGTGTTCCAGGCGTTCAACCTGCTTCCCCAGCTGACCGCCGAACAGAACATCACGCTGCCGCTCGATCTCGCGGGCAAGCCCGTCGACCGGTCGCGGCTGGAGCACATCGTCGACGTCCTGGGAATCGGTACCAGGCTCAGCCACCGGCCCGGAGAGCTCTCCGGCGGTCAGCAGCAGCGCGTGGCGCTGGCCCGAGCACTGGTCTCCCGCCCGGAAGTCATCTTTGCGGATGAGCCGACCGGCAACCTGGATTCCCGGTCCGGAGCCGAGGTGCTGGGCTTCCTGCGCGACTCTGTTCGAGACTTCGGGCAGACGGTCGTCATGGTGACCCACGACGCGGGTGCGGCCTCGCACGCCGACCGGGTGCTCGTGCTCGGCGACGGACAGGTGGTCGAGGACATCGACCACCCCACCGGAGAGTCGGTCACGCACGCGCTCCGGACTCTGGACGGTGCGCGGTGAACACCAGCGTCTTGCGAACCCAGCTCAGCGGATCGGCCGCAGACCCCAGCGATTGATCTTGACCGGGCTGTCCGTGCTGGTCGCGTCGTTCATGGTGTTCGGGGCGGTCCTGGCCCGCGACATGCTGGTGCAGACCGCCCTCGACACCTTCAGCGACACCCCGAGGGCGACCAGCGTGGTCGTGTCGTCGAGCGGAAAAGGGCTGAGCCCCGACGAGCTGGCGGCGATCCGGGGGACGCCGGGTGTGGCCGAAGCCGCCGGACGGCTGGAGACCACCCAGCAGATCGGCAGCATCCAGCGCAGCAACCTCACCCTGGTCGCCGACCCGGGGGCCGGTCCGTTGTCGAAAGTGCGGCTGGTCAGCGGAACCTACCCGGCCAGCCCGGGACAGATAGCCCTCGACCGCCGCACTGCGGGGCACCTCGCCATCGACGTCGGCGCCAGGCTCACCCTGGGCAATGGCGAACGGCCCACGGAGATGGTCGTGACCGGGGTGGTCGAAGGACCTGTCGAGAGCGAAAAGCGGGCCTACGCCACGGACCGCGTCGTGGCCACGTTGCTCGACGACCCCGAGCCGTATGAGCGAGTGGACATCCGTGCGGTATCCGAGCAGCAACGCGCGCAACTGATCAACGACCTCGACTCCGTGCTCGGGGTGAATCCGGAGATGTTCGTCGACGTCACTCCGGGAGAGGTCGTGCGCAACAAGGAAGCGCGGGAAAGCGCCGCGGAGATCGACAAGGTCTTCACGCTCATCGCGATGTTCGTGGCGGTCTCGGTGGGCGCCGCGGCTCTGGTGGCCACGTCCACCTTCCGCATCGTCTTCGCGCAACGGATGCGCCAGCTCGCACTGCTGCGCACCCTCGGCGCCCAGCGCGGTCAGCTCGTGAGGGCCCTCGCGGCCGAAGGAGCTGTCGTCGGACTGGTCGCGGGCACGCTAGGTGTCCTCGCCGCTTACGGCGCGGGCTATGCAGCGCCAGCCATCGCAGGGGCCACCGGGATCACGGTCTCCGCCCCCGGTGTGCCGATCACCGCCGCGTTCGCGGTCGTCATCGGAGCGGCACTGACCACCGTCGCCGCTGTCCTGGCCCCCGCGTACTCCGCGGCACGCGTCGCGCCGCTTCAGGCGTTGCGCAGTTCGAACACCATGACCGCCGAACGGCGCATCGGACCGCTCCGCCTGGTCCTGGGCCTGCTCCTCGTCGTCTGGTCGATCGGGGCCGCCGCGTATCCGGTCGCGGGTCTGCCGGGAGCCGGCGAGCCGGACTACGACACCGATGGCGCGCTGCTCAGCCTCGTCCTCTCCGGGAGCGCGACGTTCGGCGCGCTGATCGCGCTCGGCCCGGCCATCGTGGGGCCGGTACTGGCCGCGGTGAGCTGGCCGCTGCGCAAACTCAGTCACGCCGGACGGCTCGCTGTCAGCAGCGTCGGAGGCACACCGCACCGGGCAGCCGGCGTGTCCGTCGTCGTCGCCCTGGGAGTCACCCTCGTCGTCGGCACCGTCGTCGGCACCGCCTGCCTCCAGTCCTATGTGGACGAGAAACTGGCGGCGAGGGCGCCTGCCGATCTCGTCGTAGCCACGGAAGGACAGCCCTTCGCCAGCGGCATCGTCGACCGCCTCACCGCCGACCGCGCTCTCACGGGCGTCACCCCGTTCCGGGCGGCGTCGTTGAAGATCGGTCAGTCGAACTCCCAGGCCGTGGACCTGGACGTGTCGGCCCTGCCCGAGTCGAGGCGGGTCACGGCGGCGGAAGGCACACTCGCCGGTCTGAGCCCTGGCGAGGCGGTCCTCGGCCGGTCTGCCGCCGAGGACCTCCAAGTGCGGGTGGGTGATCACACGACTCTCCGATCGGCAGGCGGAGAGGTCCCCGTCACGGTCAAGGCCATCCTCCAGGAAAGCGGGCCGCTGTCCAGCGACGCGATCCTGGTGCCTGGTGACCTCGACAAGCTCGGCACGTCCAGTTTCATGATGCTGGCCAACGCGTCGGCTCCCGGCGCGGACGGGCAGGCCGGGGCGAAAGCGGCGATCCGCAACGTCGTCGGCGCGTCCGGGGAAGTCGAGATCGGGGATCTCGCCGATCTGCGGGACAAAGCCAACAGCGAGGTGTCCGGCATGGCCGCAGTGGCGCTCGGGTTGCTCGGTCTCACCGTGCTCATCGCCGTCGTCGGCGTCGGCACGACTGCCATCCTGTCGGTGCTCGAACGCACCACAGAAGTTGGCCTGCTCCGGGCACTGGGCATGGGCCGAGGCGGACTGCGCACGATGATCACCACCGAGGCCGGGCTCTACGGCACCATCGGCGCGGCACTCGGCGTTCTGCTCGGCGTTCCCTACGCCTGGCTGGCCACGGCGGTGCTTGACCTGGGCGCTCCCCTGGAATTGCCTGGTGGCCAGCTCATTCTGGTCGTGGCGGTCCTCATCGCGATCACCGCCATGTCCGGGTTCTTCGCCACATGCCGCGCCGCCCGGGTCAGTCCCGTCAATGCCCTGACCACACCGGACTGAACCCAAACGAGTCGCATCTACGGAAGTGCCCCACGTCGTGACCCTCGCGGGTTCGACGCGGGGCGCGTTCGTCATTTCGGCCTAGGGTCCGAGCTCTTCGACCAGGCGGTGAAGCGACCAGGCCGCGGCACAGCTCCCAATCGAGCTCGGCTACGCGCGGAAAGGTAAACGGCCACCGGCTGCAACGACGCGTAGCCCAGGGTTTGACGCAACGGTCGGCACTTCGCGCCTACCACCGCGCACGGCTTCGGGACAGGTAACCGTGTCCCGAAGCTGAGTTCCCGCTACATGTGCCATGGCAGCCGTTCGGGGACACGTCGGGACACCCCGCCAGCACCTGTCCCGAGCGCGCCAATGTCGTCATTTTCCCAGGTCAAAGCAAAAACCCCGCCTGTCCCATCAGCCGTCACAGACGTGCCTGCACCATCGGCAGCAGCGCGGCCGGGATGTCTCGTTGCAGGCCGTTGTGTCTCCACAGTCGTTCTCGGGCTCGGGACCACCGATGCAGGGAGGAGATCGACCGGCTTGGCAGATCTGCTGATCGGCGGTTTTACTACATCGGTTTCTGCCACGCAGTGACGGTGTCGGCGAACGTCTTCTTCAGGTCGTCGTTGGTCAGGGCGACGAGTCGCTGGATGAATGCTGTGGTCTGCTGCGTGGTCCAGGACTTCCGTCGCTCGGCCACGGCCAGCACCGCCAGGGCCAGCAGCAACGGCAGGCGATACCGCAGGCCGCGGGCGTTGCGGGGATCAGTCACCGCTTCCAGGGCCTGCCACAGGCCGTCGATACGGCTCTGCAGGGACTCCACGGTGAGGGTGGGCTGGTTCAGCACAGTCAGTATCGGGGAGGATGAGGACCGCGAGGGCGCGGCTTTCGGGTAGAACATCACGGACTAGACACCCCGATGATCTCCCATCAAGGCCGCACCCTCGTGCCGCGTGTCCAGCCTGCTCAGAAACCCGCCGCAGCCCTCAGATCAACCTTGCACACGCCCTGTTGGCGTAGGACAGCCGAGCTTCGTAACGCCTTACTCCATCGAGTCAACGGCGGGCGTCCGAAAAATTTCAGCGATCTCTTGAACCGGTGCGGATCAGGGCACGTGTGTCCGCCGTACGTGGCTGCAGATTGGCTGGAGCCCGGGATTTCAGGGGAGAACTCATGCTGTCCAAGCGAGCCAAGTACGTTGCCGCGCTCGTCGTCGCCGGAGCGGTGTCGTTGACCGCATGCGGGTTGCCGACCGTCGCGGCGGGTCCGGTGCCTGCAGCGCCGAGTGCGCCGGTCCCCGGGACCGGAAGCGTCGGCCTGTCCTTCCTGGCGGGGACCGCCAAGGCGCACAATGCGCCGGCGAGGACCGGGGACTGGGCAACCGGGTCCGACGGCACGGCCAACACCGCGGACCAGGATGTTGCGCGAAAGTGGGTGCAGTTGAAGGCTTCCCGGGCAGGTGCTCTGGACCCGGTAGTGGTCAACGGTGCCGGACTGACGTTGTACCGGTTCGACAAGGACACGGCCAAGCCCTCGAAGTCGAACTGCAACGGGGATTGCGCGAAGACCTGGCCGCCGTTGACCGTGGTTCCGGGCGGCAAGATCTTCCTGGCCGGCGTTCCGAAGACCCAGGTGGGCACCGTCAAACGGGACGACGGCAGCCTCCAGGTGACCATCGGTGGCTGGCCGGTCTACCGCTTCGCCAAGGACACCAAGCCGGGTGACGCCAAGGGCCAAGGTGTGGGCGGAACGTGGTTCGGGATCACTCCGAACGGCCAGAAAGCCGGGGCCGAAACCAGTGACGGCAGCGGCGATGCGCAGGACGGCGGCACGCAGCCGACCGAATCCGCCGACAACGCGGTTCTCTTCGACGACCCGAATTTCAGCGACGACGGTGCTTCGCAGGGCGTGGCCGGACCGGGCTGCCAGAACGTCGCGCGGCCCGACGTGACGTCGTCGATTTCGGCGTCCGGGTCCTTGAAGCTGTGGTCCGGGCAGAACTGCACCGGCAAGTCGTTGGTCGTCAACGGTGATGTCGCCGATCTCGGCGAGGTCGGATTCGACAATGCCGTGGAGTCGGTGTTCTTCGGCTGACCTGCCGCTGGTCGTGGGTGTGTTGCCGGGCGGAGCCCTGGCAACACACCCACGACCATTGTCACTTCGGAGGTTTCTTCCTCAACTGATGCGCCCGCTGTTCACGACGGCCACGACGTGTGCCATCTGCTCATCGGTCATCACGTTGATGAAGTCGCTGTGATCCGTGATCGGGCTGCGCAGCTGATCCGCGAAGGTGTCAATGGCGTACTCCGCGTCGCTGGGCACGTCGTAGCCGACTTCGATGCGCAACTGCGGGACGGCGAACGAGTTGGTCGGGCATACCCCGTTTCCCGCCGGGAACACCAGGTGATCGCGATGGTTTGGGCTGTCGTTCCTCCTGCCATCCCAACAATTCGGAAAGTCGAGGACCCGGACCACTCGATGCCCGTCCGGGCACCTCGGATAGCGGTTCGTCCGCCGGTCGAGCATTCCGGAACAGGTCCAGTGCACTCGGGCGGCGTTGTCCAAGCCGGTGGTGAGCGCCTTCGCGTCGCCGGTGACGGCCCGCAGGAACCGGGGCATCGGGATCACCTTGCTGGCCGGATTGCCGCGGAAACTTATCAGTACTGAGGCGGGTTGGAGAATCGCGCCGCTGTTGTGCGGCATGTCGGCGGAACCCGGCTCGTCGCCGTTGAGCAGGCGAAGCACCGGCCAGTAGTAGGTGGACCTGTCACCGTTCACGCAAGTGGTTCCGGCTGCAGCGAGGCTCTGGTCGGTGGCGAACGCATCCGTTGCCAGGTTGCCCACGTAATCGTGCATGTGATGCGCTCCGCCGGACACGGCGGGTGCTGCGACGACGTTGTCCGCGTTGCGGTGGGCGTTTTCGTTGCGACCGCAGTCAACCGTCACCACACCGGTCGAGGCGTCCGGGCCGAACCGGTTTTGCGGACCCATCGGGGGAACATCTGCGATGTCGACGAAATCGCCGGTCCCCGGCCCCGGATCGCCATGAACACCGTGCCCGTCAACGTACCCGACGCCCAACGCCGCGACGAGCCCGACCGGCAGCAGAACCGCGGCCACCCGCCACGCCCGGCGCCCAGACTGTCTTCGGCTTGTGGACACCGAGTCATCATCCCACTCCCGGGCCGCGGCCTGATCAAGCCCCGCCCCGGATGTTCCGGGACGGGGCCGACGGCGGAATACCTCGCCTGGTCAGACCGGCGTGGAGACGAATCTGGTGCCCTCGAAGTTCTCCACCTCGACGGCCGCCACATCGTCCGGCGCCACCAACGCCGAACCATCCAGCGCGCTGCCTTCGTTCGCGCCTTTCTCGGACACCAGCCAGCTACCAGCGATCTCCCGGCTACCGTCCTTGCCCACGACTACCAAGCGGCACCGTTCGCCCGCCGGTATCCCGTTGACCGCGGCGTTCAACCGCACCCAGCCAGCTGCAGGCGTGACCGTCACCGTCAGCCTCGCCCCACTGGCGGGGTCGACGGCCGTGGCCGCCTTCGTTCCGGCGGGCGGCACGGACGCGATCGGCGGCTGCGCGACGACCAGCGGCGGTGCGCTGTCACCCGCTCGGCCGATCAGCACGCCGCCGCCGAGGGCGACGGCTGCGGCGAGAACCGCCGCCGCGCCGACCACGGCGTGCCTGATGCCGTTCGCCCTGGATTTCTCCGAACGAATCTGCCGGAAGGTGCGCTGCAACAGCAGGTCTGCGTCGGCTGGAGGTCCGTCCAGGAACAACTCCGGCGGGACCTCGCCCAGCACGGCACGCATCTGCTCCAAGTCCTCCAGTTCCCCACGGCAGTATCCGCAGGACGCCAGGTGCTCGTCAATCGCGCTGTGTTCCGGTTCGTCGAGTGCTCCCAACACGTAAGCGCCCAGGTCGACCTTGTGATCCTGGCTGCTCATCCGGCCACCTCTTTCCATGCGACCAACGCTGCGCCGCCCAACGCTTCACGAAGTGCCCGCAAGGCGTAGTACGATCGTGATTTCACGGTTCCCGGGGGTATTGCCAGTTCAGCGGCTGCCTCAGCCACGCTGAGTCCTCGGAAGTAGATCTGCACCAGCACGTCGCGGTGGTCTTCCGAAAGCCTATCCAGCGCCTCGGTGACGACCATCGAGTCGACCACGGAGTCGGCGTGGTCGCGCACCGCCGGCGGCGCTGTCGGCGTGGTCGCGACCTCCGGTGGACGAGCGGCCTTCGCGCGGCTGCGGTCGATGACGATGTTGCGCGCCACGGTCAGCAACCACCCGCGAACGGAACCCTTCCCGTTCACCAGTGCGCCGGGATTTCGCCACGCTCGTACCAGCGTCTCCTGCACGACGTCCTCGGCTGCCGCTCGATCACCGGTCAGTCGCGTCGAGTAAGCGAGCAGGGCGCGACCGTGCTCCTCGAACAGCGACCGGATCAGCGCATCATCGCCAGCGGTTTGCGTCCGACGAGACAATAAGCTCGCCATCTACCACTCCTTCCCCCTGCAGCACCGGTGGATGGGGCTTCGATCAGGGTATTGGTAGCCACACGTAATCCAGGCCGCAACGGTTCAACGGGCGCTGCACCCTGGTACCGGACTCCGTGGTCGTCGTGCCGAACCTTCGCGCGATGGAGAGGCACGGGCTGGCGACAACCCGACCGCTGATGGGGACGCGCGAGTGAATCGCTGTGTAAGGACACGTACCCGACATCAGCGCGCACTGGTACCCCTCGATCAGCGATTTCGCGGCGAGCATACTGACCTAGTCGCAGCGCCTCATCACCGTCGTGACGCAGGCGATCATCCTGGTGTTCGGGGCGATCATTCGCGGTCAACTATGCGGTTCACATACCCACCTAGGGATGTCCGTAATAGAGGGCGAAGACCGTCAAACGTAAGCGGACGTTGCACGTGCCCGAAAACCGTATCCGTGCAGGTCATGCCGCACGGTGGTACTCGTGGAGGAGGCCACCCAGCCGGTCGTGTCGACGCATGCCAATGGGCTCGGTCTGCTCTGGATCCGTGACCGGCATCGGCAAAGGACATAGTGGGCGGACGTTCGCGATGGCCTGGTGCGGCCTAGACGCTGGGTGAGCATGCCGAGCGGGACGGTGCGTTCCACCGCGCGGCGAGTGCGACTGCGGGCCTCACAGACGCCGGTGAGGTGTTTGGCATCGGCGAACACGACCTCCGATCGCCCACCGGGACGCGTACCGGGACGCGTACCGGGACGCGTACCGCTGAATGATCTCCACAGCCGGCGTGGCAAGGTCGGTAGTGACCAGCGCCTGAGCGAGCCAGCGTGGTTCTCGAACCACGAGCACGCGGACGGGTTGGGAGCGGAACACGCCAGAGGCAGCGGCGTTCGTGCACCGTCACGGTGGCGGTGTGGCCATAGCGCGTCACCGTCAGGCTCTCCGCTGGCGTGGCCGCAGTGAGCTGATCGGGTGATGCCCGACCCCGATCGGCTCGATCACCGGCGCGGACGTCGGCGAACCTGACTGGGGCTCGATGACCCGTGGCCTCTGCCTCGCTGGTATCGCTGGCGCACGGCACGAACGACGCGCAGAAAACGATGGGCGTGATCACACTGACGTTGATCACCGCCGGTGCGCTGCCCATGGGTTCGCGTCCGCCGGTGTGGTGATTCTCATCGCCGGGCTGTCCATAGCGGTGGGCACCTACTTCGGTGGGTGGCGGATCATCCACACCGTGGGAAGCGCATCACCGAGATCGAGTCGCCGCAGGGTTTCGCCGGCGGAGGGCAGCACCGCCGCGCTGATCCTTTCCAGTTCGCATGTGGGTTTCCCGCTGTCCACCACGCACGTCGCCTCGGGCAGCGTCGTCGGAGCGGGCGTCGGCAAGAAACTGGCCGAGGTGCACTGGGGGGTGGCCGGGCAGATGGTGGTCGCGTGGGTCCTGACCTTGCCCGCCGCGGCCGCGATCGGTGCAGTGGCCGGCGGGGTCGCCTCGCAAGGCGTCGGCGGCACGGTGCTCGTCGCGGTGGTCGCCCTCGCGCTGGCGGCGGGCGCCTTTTGGGTGTCGCGACGAAATCCGATCAATGCGAAGAACGTCAACGAAGTTCCCGTGAGCTGAAGGGCAGAAGCAGCGATGCACATCAGTTGGGGCGGACTTGGCAGCGTCTTCGTGGTCTCGCTGGCCGTTAGCGTCGTCGTCGTGGTGCTGTTCAGCCTGGGTATCGTGGCCGTAGGGAAACGCACGGCCGCGTTCGAGCGACACACGTCGTTGCTAGGACCCACCGTGACAGCGGCATTGTGCTTTGCGGCCTGCGTCGTGCTTGTCCTCTACGGTCTCTACCTCATCGTCGCAGGCTGACCGACTGGTCGGCTCGCAACAACTCGACGAGGCGCACCAGCACCCGGGTCTTGATCAAGATCGCTGCGCCTATCGCGATGAAGACCGAGAGCGCCCGCCATTTGCCCAGATGTGGCGCCCTCACCGGCGAGGCGCAGCGTGGCGGAGTTTTCAGGTGTTCAGGGCCACACCAGGTCCCGCGGCTGGGCCGCCTGGCGTGCGGCGCTTCGGGAGAACCGGGCCACTACAGGTTGTGCGAGAGCAGCCGGCTCAGCGCCTCGTCGAAGCTCATCCACCGGTGTTCGTCACCGGGTGCGACCGCGTCGTAGGTGTCGTTCAAGAACTCCGCAAGCTGATCGGCATTCACTTCGAAGGCGGCCTGCCCTGACGGCGAGCTCAACTCGATCACGACCAGCCCCGGATCGTCCAGTCGAGGGCGGATTCGCACGTCGCCTTCGCCCGCCTCGGCGACCAGCCCGTCGGCCAGCAGGTCACGGGCGATCACCCAATCCACCTGACCGGCCTTGCCCACGTTGAGCTTCATGCTGACCTCGTACGGGTTGCGGCTGTCGTACCCCAGTTCCACGCCAACCGGCGCGATCACACCCGCCGGGGCTACCAGGTTGAAGACCATGGTGGCGAGCACCGTGCCGTGATCGTTTGCCATCATGTCCGCACTCCCAAGCGTCGGCTTCACTTCCTAGATACCAGCATGCCCAACCCAGGTTCATGCCTTCTTCACGATGTCTTCAGACCCCTGGCGACAATCCACCCCCGGGCTCCCAGCGAGGAACCTTGACCGGCCCTTCATGGATGACCGGCCCGGGCCCGGTCCAGCAGGCGATCCCGCCGTGTAGTCCAAGCGCTCGACCTCGGCCGCTGCCTCCGGCGGCCGGTCCCCTTCGACGTAGCGCACGCCGTTCGTGCCGGGGTCGATGGGTGTCGCGGTCTCGCTCACCGATGAGCTCCTCGTTTGGTGTGGAGAGTCCGGCTATCACAGCGATGGAGCCACCGCGGCGCGTCCGTTCACCGACGCATCACGCGTTCTCGCGACGCGTCGGCGCGTTCCTCATGGGTTGCCGTGGCGAGGGTGTCGAATTCGACGAGGAGGTGGCGGGGGCCGCGCAGCACCTGATTGAGCTGGTAGGGAGGCGGGTCGGTCACCAGCCGGAGGTTGGCCAACCGGCGGGCCAGTTCAGGCAAGGCCACCTGTGACTCGACCCGGCCAGCGGGGCGCCGAAGCAGTAGTGGATGCCGTTGGCGAAGCCGAGGTGCTGGTTGTCGGTGCGGTCGGGGTCGAAGCGGTCCGGGTCGGCGAAGCGTGGGGGTCGCGGTTGCCGGCGGCCAGCATCAGCGTCAGCGGGGAGCCCTGAGGGATGGTGGTCCCGGCGATGTCGATGTCGGTCAGCGCGCTGTGGCCGGTCAGCATCTGCACCGGGGGTTGGTAACGCAGCAACTCCTCGACCAACGGCGTGATCAGATCGGGTTCGTGCCGCAGCCGGTCGAGCACATCGGGGTGGCGCAGCAGGGTGAGCATGCCGTTGGCGATGAGGTTGACGGTGGTCTCGTGGCCGGCGACCAGCAGCAGCGCGGCGGTGCTGAGCAGGTCCTCGCGGGGCATCGGCGCGTGGGCGCCGGTGTCGGTGAGCAGCCCGGAGATGAGGTCGTCGCCGGGTTGGCGGGCGTGGGCCTCGGCGAGCCCGTCGAGGTACTGCCCCAGTTCCGCGTTCACCTGGGCCCGCCTGCGCTGGCGCTCGGCGAACGCGCCCGTGGACGGATCAGCGGACGCGGTAATCGCGTCGGCCCAGTGGCGGAAGCACGGCTGGTCCTCACGGGGACGCCCTGCAGCCGGCAGATCGCGGTCACCGGCAAGGGATAGGCGAAGTCGCCGATCAGCCCCGTGGCGACCTCGGCCAGCCAGGGCCGCATCCCGTCGATGCGGTCGCGAGTGCACGGTGGCCCGAACGAGCGGGTGGCCAGCTCGCGCACCCGGTCGTGATCGGGAGGCTCGAGTTGGATGAAGGGCAGCGGCAATCCAGGCAGCCCCTCCTCCGGTACGGGCAGGCCGCCGGCCAGCTCAGGGTGGCTGCGGGGATCGGAGCTGACCCGTGGATCGTGCAGCAACGCGACGATCTCGTCGTAGGTGCCGACCACGTAACTGCCGTCGGCCTGCCGCGCCACGGGGGTTCTCCGCCTCTGGTAGAACTCCAGCCACCTGCCGTGGTTGAACGCGACCGCGGCGGTGATGCGCCCCTGGTAGCCGTAGTCGGCCACGAACCGGAGCTCGGCCACCGAGCCCTGGGCGATGACGACCTGATCGGCGAAGGTCGACACACCCACGGACTTGATGTTGGTCCCGAACTGCGCCGACCAGAACGCCGGGCTGTGCAGGTACGGCCACCGCTCAGTCTGGAGACTGACCATGTTGTGGGCGGCGACCTGGGCTTGAGCGGTCGCGTTGCCCCAGTGCTCCAGTGCCAGGAACTGGTAGTCGTACAGCCGGTGCGGGAAGCGCGACACGTCCCCGGCGACGAAGACGTCATCGGTGGCCACGCCGTTGACGTCGACCGCCCGGCAACCGGCGTCGCAGGCCACCCCCAGGGCGCCGGCGGCCAAGCCTGAACCGTTCACGAAACGTGTCAAAACGTTCCGTGAGCAGATGACTTGCGCCACCTGCGTTGACCATCAGGAAGACTGGTGGCCTTCACGCTTCCTCGACCACTGCCAGCACGAACGCTGGTCTGACACGGTCTCCACGTGCGTTTGGCCTTGCGGCCGGTTCCCACGCAACTCGCGGTACCTGACGTGTTTCACCTGCCGCCGCAGGAAAACCGCTGACCGGGCTTGGCTTTCGCTCGGTCAGCAAGCAACACACTACACCACGCTCTGTCACACATTGACACAGGATCCGGAACTGTCAGTAACCCTGCAGCCATTCGGTGCTGCGGACCGCCCCCAGCGCCACCACGGCGACATCGGCGTCGATCGCGGTGCCGTCGGAGAGATGCGCGCGGCGCAGCCGGCCGGTGGAATCCCCCCAGGGAGGCGACGCTGGCACCGCAGCGCAGGTCGACGCCGTGCTCGCGGTGCAGGTCGGCGGCCACTGCGCCGATCCCCCCAGGGCGCCGCCCAGGGGTGTCGGTCCCCGTTCGATCATCGTCACCGGCAGGTCTCTACCCCGGCATGCCGAGGCGACCTCGCAACCGGTGAACCCCGCGCCGATGACCAGCACTCGCCGGGCCCGCCAGGCCAACCGCTGCTGCAGTTCGGCGGCGTCGTCGCGGGTACGCAGCACGAACACCCCGTCGAGAGCGGCCTCGGCTTCATTGGGCTAAAGCCGGGCACGGGTCCCGGTGGCGATCAGCAGCCGGTCGTAGTCGACCGCGTCGCCGTCGCCGAGGCGCACCAGCTTGCCGACCAAGTCCAGCCCAGTGGCGGGGACACCGAGCAGCCACCGCGCATCCAACTCGTCGCTGCGGGGCAGCCCGGTGTGATCCAGCGCAACCCACCCGTCCATCACCTGCTTCGACAGCGGTGGACGGTCATAGGGCGATACGGCTCGTCCCCAATCATGGTCAGCGAGCCGGTGAAACCCTCCGGACGCAGGGTTACCGCACCCGCCAGTCCCGCCAGCGACGCACCCACGATCACGATGCGACCGCTGCGCCGCGGCGATCGTCGGATACCGCTGATCCAGCCATTCGGCGATCTTGTCCGGGTTCTTCTCAGGCTTCTGCGGGGACAGACCCCCACGACCGCAGGTACTTCCCGATCGTGACCCGCGACAGGCTGATCCCGAACCAGCGTTTCACCAGCTCGCCGACCTACCCGCGCGTCCACACCAGCCCCGGCAACGCCAACCGGTCCGGATACTTGCCCAGCACCGCCCCGCCGCACCCGCGCCTGCTGCCTCGCATTCAGCGCCTTCTGCTCACCAGCACGCCAACCACGTTTCCGTACCGCCAAGGCCCGATTCCCGTTACCACGGAACACATTCATCCACCGCGACACCGATCGCACCCCGACACCGAACGCCTCTGCCACCTCGGCCTGACTCAACCCGGGCTCCACAGCGACAACCACCCTCCGCCGCAGATCCTCTTGCTACGCAGAGGAAAGCCGCCGAGCCTGGACCACAGTCACCTTCACACCATAACCTCTGAGGTTTCTCAGTTATTGGTGAGTTGATCTGGTGGGTGGATGCCGAGGTGCTCGGCGTGGCGGCGTGACCTGGCCTGAAGATGGAGGAAGCATCGGCGTTGCTTACAACCGCCCGTTGTCCGGGAGATTCGCCGATGCTTCCTGTGGGAACCATACCGTCTTGTTTGCTGTCGGTGCTGGAAGGGGTGCGTTCGGTGTTCACCGCACCGACGTTCGCCACGTTCGTCTCGTTGGTGACCGGCCTGCTGGCAGCCACAGGCCCCCGGACGGTAACGGGAATGTGGAGCGCGGCCGGACTGGCGGGACGCTCCCACCACGCTCGGGCGCACCGGTTTTTCTCCCATTCCCGTTGGGATCTGGATTCGCTGGGGTTGCTGCTGGCCCGGCAGGTGGTGGCCCGTTTCGTCCCGGCCGGGCAGGCGGTGACGGTGGTGGTCGACGACACGTTGTTTCACCGCTATGGCGCTAAGACCCACGGGGTGTTCTGGCAGCACGACGGCTCGGCGAAGGGCCGCGACGGGATCGGACGGGGTAACTGCTTCGTGGTTGTCGGACTCGTCGTGACCGTGCCGTTTTTGACCAGGGCGGTCTGCCTGCCGGTCCTGTTCCGGTTGCATATCCCCAAATCCGGTGTCTCCAAGCCCGACGCGGCCCGGGCGCTGGTCGGGTTGCTCGCCCGCGCATTCCCCGAACGCACCCTCCACGTGGTGGCCGACGCCGCTTACCGGGGACCGGCGTGGCGCACTCTGCCCGGCAACACCACGTTCACCACCCGCCTGGCAGCCAACGCCGTGCTGTATGCCCTACCGCCCGAGCCCACGGGCAAGCGCGGACATCCCAGATGGAAAGGCGAGAAACTCGGCACCTGCACCGACCTCGCGGCCACCGCCACCTGGCGAACCACGGAAGTCACCTGCTACGGCAAGACCGAAACCGTGCACATCGCCACCATCACCTGCCTGTGGTGGGGCTCGCTGCACCGTACCCCGGTCACCGTGGTGCTGATCAAAGAGACCGACTCGGCCCGGCCCTACGACATCGCGCTGGTGTCCACCGACACCAGCGCTTCAGTCGAAACAGTCATCGCCCGCTACGCCGACCGCTGGAGCGTGGAGCAGACGATCAAGGACTCCAAGATCCTCATCGGCGCAGGCGACGCCGCCAACCGGCTGCCTCGCGCCGTCGAGCGCACCGTGCCCTTCGCGATGCTCGGCCTGACCATCCTGACCCTGTGGTACGCCGGACACGGCACCCCCGAGGCGGACCTGGCCGCCGCCCGCGCCCGAGCACCCTGGAACCGCAAGAAGTGCAACGTCAGCGTCGACGACATGCTCATCGCCTTCCGCCGGGCCCGAATAACTGCCATCAGCGCAGGCCAGAACACAGTCGATCAAAATCCCGCCAGGCCCTCGACCAGCACCTCATCCGCCGCATAACTGAGAAACCTCAGTTGTAGGACTCTGTGGAGTTTTCCGGCCACCACGCAGCCACCTCGTCCTTGGTGGCGTTCCAGGCGCGCCGAAAACCAGCCAGGGACCAGTTCAACGACGGCGTGAGCTGATCTTCGCCGATGCCGTAGGTGCGTTCGGCGGTGCGCTGGTCCAGGTTCGCCTTCACCCCAGCCAACGCCCAGTTGTAGGCCACCCGCGCCGCCCCGCAGTGCGACAACACCGCACGCTCCTGCATGGGCGTGAGGTCGAGCGCGTACCGGTACGCCTGATGCACCATGCTCACAGACCAGTGACCTCAGCGGTCGCGCACGCCACACCCGCTTCCGCGCGTTTGCGTGCCGACCCGCGCCCGTACAGGCGTGCACACATCGAGGTGAGCACGTCCACCATGTCCCACACGAGGTCGTCTTTCACTTCTTCTGGGTTGAGCACGACGATCCGACGTCCGGTAGCGGCCAAGGCGGATTCCAGGTGTTCGACACCAAAACGAGCCAACCTGTCGCGGTGCTCCACCACGATCGTGGACACCCGTGGGTCAACGAGGAGTTTCCGCAACTTCGGCCGGTTCCCGTTCAGACCAGAACCGACCTCGGTCACGGTTTCATCGATTGAGATGCCCTGTTCACCACACGCGGCGACGACCCGACCCGCTTGACGTTCGAGGTCGTCTTCCTGGTCAGCGCTAGACACCCGGCAGTACGCGACGGCGAACCCGGCGGGCCGGTCATGTTCGCGCACGAGCCACGTCCCAGATGGTGTTTGCACCACCGGAACCGGCATGCGACCGGACTTCGCCCAAGCCCACGCGGTTTGGTAGTGCACACCTTCCCGTTCAGCCCACTCCGATAGCCTCACAAGATCACCATACACCATGATGATCACTGATAACTACAGAGATCCAATCCAACAGTTTCCGACCCCTCACCGCCGTTCACCACGACTGCGGGCCGCCAGAACCGCCGAGAGTGCTACCGCCACCACGACCACGGCGCCGGTGAAGGTCGGCTCGACCCAGTCATCGACGCCGGCTAGTGTCAAGCCGTTGACAGCAACCGCAACAAAGAAGACGCCGACGATCGATCCGGCGACGGTGAACCTCCCCGGCTTGATCGTGGTCGCCCCCAGGAAGACTGCTGCCAACGCCGGCAGCATGAATCCTTCGCCGATCCCGGTCGAAGCCGATCCGGTACGGCAAACCAATAGCACCGCGGCAACCCCAGCGAGAGCACCAGCGATCACAAAACTGAACGCCACCATCCGCGAGACCGGAACGCCGACCAGTTTGGCCGCCTTCTCGTTCGAACCGATGAAGGAAAGATGCCTACCAGCAACGGTGTACCGCAACAGCACCGTCACCGCCAGGACGCAGATCAGCAGCAACCATGCTGGTTTCGGGATGCCCAGGAACGTGGTCGCCCCGAAGTCCGTCATGGAGTCAGGCAGGCCGAGGATGATGTCGTACCCCGAGAACAGCGCACTCAATCCGCTGAGAAGCGTCGATGTGCCCAGCGTGATCACCAGCGAGTTGGCTTGGAAGAGCGACACCAGCAGACCGTTCACGAGACCGATGAATGCCCCAGTGCTGATCCCGATGATGACGCCAACGATCGTCGGAACCTCCCAGAAAGCGACGGCGTGAGCAGTCGCGATCGACGACACTGTGACATTTGCCCCCAAGGACAGATCGAAGCGGAACGCCACCAAGGGGACCAAGGCGGCCAGCGCGACGATGCCGACAACAGATTCGCTGGCCACGATCGTCTGAACATTCGTCCAACTTGAGAACGATTCGGACGTCTGCGGAGAGATAGCGAAGTAGAGCGTCAGGCCCACCAAGCCAGCGACGAGTGCGTACTTGGCCAGAAAGTCGACGGCCGCTGCCTTGGCGCCAGACACCTGCCAAGATGGAGTTTCGACCGCCGATGACACGCCTGATGCCTCGTGGGCGGGGACTTCGGTTCGTTGGTTCATCGGAGGTCCGCTTTCTCGTTCATCTCGTAAACCAGGCTGATGAGTTCGCTGCGTGTAAGTGATTCGGTGGGCCTGCTGAAGGAAATGGTGCCTTCGTGAAGGCCCACAATCCGGGTGCAGTGCCCCAGGAGCTCCTCGATGTCTGAACTGACAACAACAACTGCGGCGCCCGATTCGGCAGCGGCGCCAATGAAGCGATAGATATCTGCGCGAGCCCCGATATCCACACCCTGAGAGGGCTCGTCTAGGAGCAGCACTCGCGGCAACGACGACAACCAGCGCGCCATGACGACCTTCTGCTGATTACCTCCTGAGAGGACAGAGATCGGCGCATCCAAACCGGGCGACTTGACGCCGTACTCGGCATGCTCCCGCGCTGCGGCCCGGGTCGCCTTCCGTGGTCGGAACACCCCCAATTGGGTGTGCCGATGCAGCGCATTGGCTACGACATTGTCCGATACCGACATTTCCGGGAACAGGCTCAGACGAAGGCGATCCTCAGGCACGTAAGCGACGCCGTTGGCCAGCATCGTACGAAGCCCAGCGCCCGACAGTTCACGACCCGCAACCCTCACCGAGCCGCCAAGGTGCGGGTGCAAACCCACGATCGTTTCCAATAGGCTGGTCCGGCCACTTGAGACCAGCCCGGCGACGCCGACGACCTCACCAGCCCCGACCTGCAGGTCCACTCCGCGGAGCGGCCCCCCGAGAAGCCCGGACACCGAGAGTACTTCTCGATGCTCAACGGGCGACCGCCCTCCCCGAACGCTCGCGCTATCGACCTGTCGGCCGACGATCGCCTCTACGAGCTTGGGTCGGGCCAGATCTGCCGACGGGCTATCGAGCACCTTCACGCCGTCGCGCAGCACCGTGACCGCATCGCAGACTTCGAGTATCTCGTCCAGTCGGTGTGAGACGAATACGATGCTCTGCCCGCGGCCGGCGTACCCACGCAAGCGTTCCAAAAGCTCACTCACTTCGCCATGCGGAAGACGAGCCGTCGGCTCGTCGAGGAACAAGACCCCGTCCGCGACCCCGCCGGACGGCACCTCAAAGTCGGAGAGGGCGCGCGCGATGGCAACCAGCGTCTGCTCTGCAGGCCGCAACTCACGCAGGTCCCGAGATTCGTCGATATCCAGCTCGAACCGGTCGAGGATGGACCTGGCCCGCTGACGCAGCGACTGCCGACCGACGAAGCCTGCCGGGCTGTCCCCCGGTGCGAGAACCGGCAGCAGGTTGTCTGCTACCGACAGGTCCTCAAAGAGGCCAAGGTCCTGATGAACGAACCGAAGCCCCAACTGCCGGGAGACCGACGGCGTGATCTGATCTGTCGGCTCGCTCCGGATCGGGGTGACCACATGTCCACCCCGATCCGGCCGGACGACTCCAGCAAGCACCTTGATCAAGGTGGACTTGCCGGACCCATTCCCTCCGGCGAGGGCGTGAACGCTCCCTCGGGCAACGTCTAAGTCCACCTCAGCCAGCGCGCGTGATGTGCCGTAGGTCTTCGAGACAGACCCGACCCGCAGTATGTAGTCGTTCGATCGCACTGCTACTTTCCCTGCCAAATCCTGATGTAGTTCTGCTGGTAGGCGTCAGCACCGTGGTTGCCGTCGTACTCCTCGACGTCCGGGACGCTGGCAGAGTCCATCGACTTGATGCCGATACCCGAGTCGACGACGTCCTCGCCGGCAAACAGCCGGTTCAAGGAGTCGGCAGCAGCCCAGCCCAGCCAGGTCATCGGTCGACCGACCGCGAAGTTCTGTACACCCGAGCGCAGCAGTTCGAGTGACGAAGGGCTACCTTCGTGGCCGGCAAGCAGGAGGTCAGAACGACCCGACTTCCGAGCCTGCTCGACAGCAGCTCCCACACCAACCGGGATGTTGGCATCCAAGGGCGACATGACCACATTGGCCTTCGGGAACTTCGAGAGCCCAGCCGCAGTCTTACCCTGCAGCTTGCCGCTGAAGATGTCACCAGAGGTGTATGGGATCGACTCAACCGTGCACGTCGAGCACTCGGCCATCCGAGCCCGGAACGACTCGCCGACGTGGCGCGTCACAGCCAGGTCATCCTGCTTCAGCTCCACCACAAAGGCTTCACCGTTGGTCTTTGCAATAACCCAGTCGGCAATCGCCGGTCCGACCACCGTGCTTAGGAACTCACCATAGGTGTCGAGGTTCTTGCCCCAGGGGAGATGACCGTCGAACATCCGCTCGCCGCCACCTGCGAACTTGTCGTCGCAATCGAGGGCGTTGGCGCCGAACACGACGATGCCTGCCGCCTGGGCTTCCGAAATGGCTCCTTTGGTCGCAGCACAATCCACCGAGAACAGCATGATCGCGTCAGCCTTGTCCGCGATGGCTGCTCGAATCTGCTGGTTGTAGACGTTTGGGTCGAGCTTGCCATCAGCCACCTTCACATCCCAGCCCAGGTGCTTGCCTGCTTCCGCGGCACCATTGGCGGGCAGCGCGCATCCAGAACCTTGGAGTGAGCACGCAATCGCCCAGACCTTCTTGCCAGGTACCGCCTTCGGCCCAGACTTGGGCATCTCACGGTCCGTGCCGGCGAAGTTGGCCTCGATGTTCTTCTTGGCCTGCTCGACAACGGCTGCAACGTCAGCATCGGTGCCACCAGCCCCGGAAGGATCGCTCTCACCGCATGCTGTCACGAGGACCATCGCCGCCGCAGCGGCGATCGCCAATCTTAAACACCTCATACCTGTGCCTACTTTCCCTTTTCACGATTCACAGAAAGACCACTACGACGTAGAAGTACTGCCACCAGATGACCTCGATTCGTGGTCGGGAATCACCGATTCCGACCTCGCGAGGCGGGCAAGGCGCTCGTCAAGAATCTGGCCCGCTTCGTGAGTCGCATGACTGATCTGGTGCGACATGAAATGGAATGTGTGGAACTGCGCCTCCCCGCGGAGGTCCGCCAGGTACTGCAGACTCTCCTTGGACAGCTCCAACGCCTGACGAGGCGCACGCCGGAGCCGCTCGGTGAGCCATGCCAACTTCGAGTCAAGGTGAGCGTCCGGGACTACCCATGTCACCAGACCTGCTTGCCGGGCTTGCTCGGCCGACAGTCTCTCGTCCAACCAGAACACCCGTTTGGCCCAGCTCTCGCCAACCTTCGATGCGAAGTTGGGAACCTCTGCCTCGTTGACCCCCATGTGCATCAGGATCGGGGACCCGAATATCGCGGATTCTCCCGCAACGACAAAGTCAGTCGCTGCGGCAAACATGAGTCCGGCAGCCAGACAGTGGCCCTGGATTCGGCACACGGTCGGTATCGGCAAGTGGCGGAGCTTCTCAACCGGGTCGACGAACCAACGCTTCTCCTGTGCCTTCCGCGTCTCCACCTTGGAAAAGTTGCTAAAGTAGGTCTCGTCCTCGCCCATCATCCGAAGGTCGTGGCCCGAGCAGAAGCTCCGCCCCGCGCCCGCGATCACCAACACCCTGACAGAGCGGTCGGCTACCACCTCGTCGATCGCGGCATCGAACTCGCGCAGCATCTCGAGATTCTGCGCGTTGTGAACATCAGGACGATTGAAGGTGATTGTCCTGACCCCGTCACGATCATCGACCAGGATCGGACCACTGTCCCGTCTAGCCGACCGCCCGACGGGACCTGTTGCCGCTGCCCCGCCGTCCACGTCCGGCGCCTTGGATGCTGGCGCAGTCGACAATTGGCTTGCCAGCTCACGCAGTATGGCCACATCAGGTTTGCCACCGGACGTCCTGGGAACCTCACGGACCACCTCAATCCACTTGGGGTGTTTGAAGCGAGCCAACGTCCGACGGAGGCGACCTCGAATGTCCTCGACCAGATCGGGGTCGGCATGGAACTCTGGCTCCGGCTCTACGAAGGCCACGACGGACTCGCCGAACTCGGGGTCTGAGCGCCCGACGACCACAGCGTCAGCCACTTTGCGATGGCCGACCAGCGCGTTCTCGACCTCCTGGGGGTAGATGTTCACACCGCCAGAGATGATCACGAAGGACTGACGATCGGCGAGATAGAGGTACCCGTCGGAGTCCAATCGCCCAACATCCCCAACGGTGACCCACGCCGGATTGTCTGGGTGACGGGAACGAGCGGTCTTCTCCGAGTCACCGAAGTACTCGAAAGGGCGCGCGGGCTTGAAATAAATCGTTCCGACCCGGCCAGCCGCAAGTGCGGCACCACTATCGTCGCAGATCCGCACCAGTTCCGGATCAGGTCGCCCTACCGATCCTGGTCGCTCGGACCATTCCTTCGGGTCAAGGAATGCCCGACCGATGGCTTCCGAGGCGCCGTAGAAGTCCCACAGGATCGGGCCCCACCACGACACCATCGCACGCTTGGTTGCATCCGGGCAGGGTGCAGCCGAGTGAACGGCCACCCGCAACGACGAAAGATCGTAGGCGTGCCGAACTTCTGAGGGCAGCTGCAGCATCCGGACGAACATCGTCGGGACCCACTGGCTGTAAGTCACCCGATACTGCTCGATCGCCTTGAGCGCTCCCTCGGCGTCGAACTTCTCCTGTACCACCACCGTGCCGCCCAGCACGTGCGTCGCGACACAGAACCGCAGCGGGCTCGCGTGATACAGCGGCGCCGGACTGAGATAGACATCGCCATCCTCGAAGCCGAACTCAGTCTTATACACCGAGGCCAACGAGAACGTACGCTCGTCGATGGCTGCGTCCGGATCGATCGGCCGCCAGATGCCCTTGGGAGTTCCGGTCGTGCCCGACGAGTAGAGCAGCTCGTTCCCAAGCGGCTCCCGGTCAGGGCGCTCATCCGATACTTCGGCAAGGGCTTCCCGCATGTTCCGGTACCCATCGAGCAGACCCGTCCCTACTGCCAGCCTGAGTTTCAGGTGGTCGATCTCGTCGAACCTCGACGCTGTACCTTCGAAGTCCGTGCCGACGATTACGCCGCTCGCATTGCAATCGCCCACGATGTAGGCGGCCTCATCCGGTGTCAGTTGAGTACTAAGGGTCGTGACGCGGTGGCCGGCTCGGAGGATGCCCCAGTACGCCACGAAGTACTCCAGGCAGTTCCCCAAGAGGATCGCGATCGGACTACCGTCGGGGAGGTTGGCTCCCCGGAGCACATTCGCCAACCGAGCCGAGCCGTCGGCGAGTTCACGATAGGTCATGGCTGCACCTGACGCAGCCATCACGACGGCGACCCGGTCAGGGCGCGCAACGAACGGGTGTGCTGGTCTCTCAGCCATGGATCGGTTGCACCGCGCTCTGCCAGTCGAACTCGCCGCCAGCAACCTTGCCGCCAACTTCCTTAGCGGCGTTGTTGCGCATCGCGCCAAAGACATCCTCGTAGGACATCCCCTCACGCGGACTGATCTCCTCCATCTTGGACAACGTCTCCAACGGCGGAATCCCCTCGAAGGAGACACCGAGGTGGTCGGCCCACTTCTGGGTGCTGTTTCGGAAGAGGCGGGTGTGAATTGGCGCTGGGAGCGCGTTCAACGGATCCCGCATGCCTTCCTCGAGCGATACGAACTCGACGCCGGCCGCGACCAGAGCCTCGAGCATTGGGCGCACCGAGTCGGACGTAACGGCCGTACCGTGAAAAACCGAGATGAAGATCGGGTCGCGGCCGAACATCTCACGCGAAACAGCCGCGTGGCGCCGGAGCTGGTCAACCGCCGTTTCCGCGTACGTCCGCACCAGCCAAGCGGCCGCGTCAGAGTCCGCGCTCTCGACCGTTCGCCAGTACGGCGCGACGAACTGAGCGTCATAGAACCAGTAGCTGACCGGCGCCGGGATGTAGTTTTCCTCGGCCAGGAAGTGGTGAATGTCGGTAACCTTGTCAGCCTCGGCGCCCCACATGTCCATCGGATACCGGAAGTACTTCACCGGAGCAGCCTCGATGAAACTGCCGATGTAGTCCTCGGAGAGTTTGATGTCGTCAGTGAATGCACTGGCCGGGACCCAATCGGGACTGGCGTGATTGTGCGTATGGTTTCCGACGTGGTGCCCGGCAGCACACCACGCTTCGACTTGCTCGCGCAGACTCGGATCCGCCTCCATTGGACCCGTGCTGAAAAACGCGTAGCAGCCAGTGATCCCAAAATCAGCGAATGCCGAGGTCAACGACGACACCACGCGCTCAGCGCTGTACCCGGTCGGAAACGGCACCAGTTTCCACTGCAGGAAGTCGTCCACGGTAATGGCCACCTTCACCGGGCCGTTCGGAGAAATCGGTTCGCTCACAAGTTGCCTTCCTGCAGTGACGTGCTCTGTGTCACACAACATGTTGCTCGCTGGAGCCGCACCGGATCAACCTGCTCCGGCACCACAATCCGGTGGGGTGTCCCCACACATGCCACTGAGTAGAGGCCGGCGAACCCGCCAGGTGCGGCTGGAATCGCTGCTAGTGTCGTAAGTCGTTAATTCGTGTGCAGGAGCGGGCGATGGATACGAGGACGTGGTCCGCGTCTTGATCCACACGTAGGGACGGGGGTCCCGTTCCGGCCTTGATCCAGGCCGGATGTCGGTGTTGAGGGCTCGGACTCTGATGTGCGCATCGCGCTTGCGTTTCTCGGTGGTGAGCGCGGAGAACCAGCCCTTGTTGGCCCGCAACAGCTAGCCGGTCAGGAGGCGTCAGCCGCCTGGTCGAGGCGAACCAGGGGCGCAAGCCGAAGCGCGAGCCAGAGCGGAAGGTCTCCGACTTCGGTCGGCCGACCGCGGACCTTCTCGAACTTCTTGAGCCGTTGCGTCACCGTATTCGGATGCAAGTGGAGCTCGCGGGCAGTCCGCGTCGGGCTGGCACCGGTTTCCAAGAACACCTGGACTGTCTGTATCAGCTCGAGACCGGCCGGTCCCTTGTAGAGCAGAGCGCCGAGCTGCCGACGAACCAACTGTCGCGCTGCCTGGTGGTCCTGAAGCGCTAGCATCTCGGCCTCGACATCAGGAAAGCACAGCGGCGATGCGGATGGATTGGCTTCCATCAGACGCGCGGCACTGAGTGCCTCCTCCCGAACACGTCGGAACCCGACGGCGCCAAACTGCTCACTGCTGAGTGCGACCCTGGCTCCCTCGGGTGGACGCGAGGGCAGGCGTGACCCGAATGCGGTCCAGGACCCCTCGCGCACCGTGACCCACACCAGCGCCGAGCGGGCACCCAGGGCCATCCCAAGGAACGGACCACCCAGCATGCTCGCAACGTGGGAGACCGAAGCGTCCAATCGGCCGGCCGGAAGGTCCGGGTCGGTAGCGACGACAAAGGCAACGTGGGCATAGCCGGCGATCGAGTATCCGAGGAGTTCCTCAGCGTGCGCGACGTCAATGTCTCCGGCAATGAAATTGTCCAACGTTTCCCGGACCTGGGCACCCTCGCGGTAGGCCAAATGAGCCGTTCTCGTGGAGTAGATCTCGACGACCTGAGCAGTGATGTCCTGGACGTAGTCGGAGATCCAGCTCATCGCGACCTCGAGCAACTCCAGCCGAAAGTCCTCGGACAGCGCCTCATGGGACTTCGCCCGGACCGCTTCGAGGAACGTCTTCCAGATCTCGACCTTGCAGATCTCGTAAGCCATCAGCAGCGACTCCAGCGGTGCACCGCTGTCCGCCTGAGCGATGACGAGCACGCGAGCCGGCTTCGGCATCGCCCACATCCGAGGGCGAGCCGCCAAACCAAAGCTTCGGAACGACGGCAGATGTGACATGACAGATGCCCTCAGTAGAGCCCGATCGACGTCGTCTGGCACCATCGTGGGAACGCGTTCCGCAAGCAGACCGACCAGACGTTCGAAGACAACATCGCCCTGAGCTTCTATCCACTCGCGATAGAAACTCAACCGATCTGTCGTCCCCGCCACTCTTGCAGTCTAAGCACCTGGCCAAAAGTCTTGTCCGAAACCTTCGGGTAGCCAGGGCGTGGTCCAGGGGGCTGCAGTGGCGAGTGTTTGTTCGGGGGTGCGACCGCGGAAGTAGGCGTGGGTTTGCCGGACACGGTCGGCCATGGTGGCGGGTGCGGTGTTGGCGATCCACTGTTTGAACCCGGCCCAGACTCGCTCGACCGGATTGTCCTGCGGGCTGTACTTCGCGCCCTCGATCAGCATGAGGCGCGGGTGTTCGGCCAGCCACCGCTTGGTGATCCCGCTGTGGTGGGTGGATCCGTTGTCGCAGACAACGGCCACGACCGGCGCGTTGGGGTAGGCGTCGAGCAGGAGTTGGAGGAAGTAGCAGAACACCACGGAGACGTTCTTCACCGAAATGTGGTGGCGCCAGGCCCTGATCTCCACGTTCCCGGCATAGGCCGGTAGTCGACCGCCATGAGCCTTCACGCGCACCGAGACCGTCACCCGCCCATCGCCGGCTGCCACCAACGCCGCCGCGTACCCCGGCACGAACGAACGGACCTCCGCGGCCGCGGCCTCCACGGACGCCCTCAGATCTGGTGCGCTGCCGACATCAGAGGCGAGCACCGTGACCTCTGCGCGAAACTCCGGTGCGGGCCGGGCCGGACTGATAGCGGTCAACACCTTGGCTTTAGGCGCATGGGTGAGGCGACGGATCGCGTATTCCGTGGTGGCCAGGTACTCGTCGAGGTTGCGCCGCGTGGCGGGGCCCACGCTCGGGCTGGCCGCCGTGGTGACAACCTCGACGTAGGCCGGTGTGCAGTGCTGGGCCAGTGCGTTCAAGACGGGCAGGACGGCCTGTCCGCCGCAGCTGACCAAGTTGAGATGGCGAGCTGACTCGGCTCGGTATCCGTTGACCGTCGGGGCGACCATCGTGCCGCCGCTGCTCGGGGTCAGGTCCACGAGCAGGACGTCCTCACGTGAGGCGAGCTCGCCCCAGTGCGCGGGATGCGCCGCAGCGTTGGATGCGTCGAAAACGACGTCGATATCGCTCCCCACTGCGTCCACGCCAGCGGTGGACGTCGCGCATCCCAGCTGCGCGGCCCTCCGCAACCCGATGCTGTTGCGTCGTCCCGTGACCAACGTGCACGCCAGGATGCTGGACGTCGTGAGTCTCGCGGCCAGATCCACCCCGAGTACGCCAGCGCCGATCACAGCGGCCCGGAGCTTGGCATGGTTCGGCATGGCCTTCTCCTTCCAGTATCAGTAGCTGTGGCCGGGCGCGATGTGCAGGCTCACCGAGGGCAGACGCGGCGAGTGCACCGACACGGTCTTCCCCACCGGCAGCGGGAAACTGGCGTGCACGGCTCCGGCCAGCACGACCTCACCGGCGGCCAGCCCCGTGCCGAACGCGTGCAGCCGCCGAGCCAGCCAGGCGACCGACCGAAGCGGATCGCCCAGGACGTCCCGTCCCTCACCCGTGGCGACCTCGTGCGTGCCCACCCGAACGGTCAGGCGTTCGTCCCGCAGGTCCCATTCCGGAAGTGACGCCGCAGCACCGAGAACACACCGCGCCGCGCCCGCGTTGTCGGCCACGTTGTCGGCCACCGTGATCCCCGCCAGGTCGAAGCGGCTGTCGATGACCTCCAACGCCAGAAACACCTCGGCCACCGCCGCGTGAACATCGTGCCCGGTGATGTCAGGCCCACCCACATCCGTGCCGAGCCGGAACGCGATCTCCGCCTCGATCCGCGGCGCGAGCAGATCACCCGCCCACAGCACCCCGCCTGCGCCCACGATCATGGAATCCAGCAGCACGCCGAAATCCGGCTCGTCGATCCCGATCTGCCGTTGCATTGCCGCCGACGTCAGCCCGACTTTGTGGCCCACCACGCGGGCCCCTGTCCCTATACGCAGCGTCGTCCCACACCATTGCACGAGATACGCCTCGTCCACGGTCAGCCCCGGCCGGCGACGGCTCAACAGCGTTTCCGAACGCCGACGTCGTTCTGCCTGATACAGGCGCTGCGCCTCCTCGGCCTCCCAACGCTGCGCGCCGTCGCCACCGCCGGGAATCGACGCCGATCGCGCGTCCTCGGCCTCCACACCCTGATGCAAAGCCATACACGTCACTCCCTAAATTGCCGCCTCGCACAAGCGAAACGCGAAGACGATCACATCGCCTCATCCGGATCTGGGAAAGGGCTCGCACGGGGCCTGCAAACCGCAAACGGGCTCGTCCTACAAACAGGGACGCCACCCCCGGAGGTGGCATTCCCCAGCAGCACCGCGATACCCGCCCGAAGGTCACGCAGCGAAACAGCGACCACCGCAGGCCATTCGCGTCGGTTCTTCCAGGGACGCCTGGCAGAAGCAATTCGGCGTTCAGGATGGATGTGACTGGTTAGGAGGATTTGATGGCGTCTTACAGGGGTTAGGACGCGGTCCAGTTCCAGGGCCGTAGACCGTGGTGTCCACGGAGGCAATCGATGCGGTGGCGCGTTTCCTGCCGGATGCGTTCACCCTGGTCAGCGCGGTTGGCGAGCCAGCTCGTCATGCGAAGTTCACGGATATCTCTCAGGAGCTCGTAGGATGGGCTGGCAAGAACGTCGAAGCCGTAGGCGTCAGCGAACTGCTGATACTCGGCGGCGCTGACCCAACGGAAGCTGTCGTGTTCGCTGGCCACGAGCGTCAGATCCCATTCCGGTGGGCCGATCGCGACGCGTTCGAGGTCAAGCGCCAGGATTCTACCGTCGTCGGTGACAACGATGTTGTTGTCATGCGGGTCGCCGTGGATCAAGGCCTGGCCGAGTGTGAAAGTGGCTTTCTTCCAGCGGCTTTCGAGATCGACGAGGCGATCACGCAAGAACGTCTTGTCGCCTGCTGAGATCGGGGCAGCATCGATTCGTTCGGCAACCCGTACGAAAGGCTGCAGCGGGGAGATCAGGTTCCCCTCGGGCGGGGAGGTGCTGTGTAGCTTATGCAGGAAGTACCCGATCTCGGCTGGGGTCGCGGGTCTGTGAGTGGGCAGTTCGTGCCAGAACGTCACCACTGTGTCGACGTCATTGAGCTCGACCGGCTCCTCGGCGGGCTCGACGACGGGGATGTTGGCGCTGTGGAGCAGCCAGACTGCCAGAGCGGTTTCTCTCAACGCGGTATCGCGCTGGCTCGCCATCCGGGTGACGCGCGCGACGAGTTGGTGGGGCAACCGGTAGGTTGCGCTGTCGCCCAAACTGAGAAGTTCGACGCCTGCGCTGTCGATTCCCCGTTGGGCACAGGCTGCTTGCAGGGCACGGGTTTCGGCTTGGGCGCGGGCGAATGGAATGGTCATGGAGTTAACCCTGTAGTGTCTTGGCGATCTGGTGACGGAGCTCGGACACGTCATCGACCCGCACAGAGGGCTTGGTCGCGGCATGCAGGTCCCGGAGATAGCTGCGGACACGCTGGGACCGCAGACCTTCGGCCTGAGTGAGAGCTTCCAGCCCTCGTTGCGCGGCGGGCCCTGGATCATGGTTGATCTGCAGGGTCACGGATTTCAGTAGTGACAGAGTTTTCGACCGAGCGTATGCCGGTGTGTGGTGGTCGACGGCAAAGTCCAGGCGTTCGATGGCGGGGCCCGCGTCGCGGCCGTGGCGTACTAGATCGAACAGCGCGTGCCCAGAGTCTCCGTGCATTTCGGCTGCGTCGTAGTACTCCATCCAAGGGGGTGTCGGTGACGCTGTCAGCGAAGTGTTCGTCTGCGCGGTCGATGGCAGCAAGGCAAGCATCGGCCTTGCCTTCTCTGGCCAGAGCGCGAGCACGGACGACCTGAAACATGGACCGTTCGCGGGCGCTGAGCCGGTCATCTCGGACTTGAGCAAGTTCAGCGAGCTCCAGGGCATTGTCGCGCCGCAAGCTGACGGCTTGGCGCGCCATGTCGGATAGAACCGTCGCGCGCAGGCTCTGATCCTTTGCCCGCTCCACGCAGAACAAGCTGAACCGGAAGTAGCGATCCGCGGAATCGTGGGCTCCCGCATCGTAGGACATCCAGCCGGCGACTTCCGCAAGATTGCCGACGGCCACGTGGAGCTCCCGGCGCACGTCCTCGCGACGGCAGCGGGCCTCCAGCAGGCCAGCGGCCCAGCGCAACTGCCCGGCTACCGCCTCCCGAGAAAGCCCGCCGCCGAACAGATGCTCCCACTCCGAGAACGTCTTGGCGCTTTGCGACACATGGGCTACCTCTGTACGGCCGACCCATTGCGGCACGGGGGTGGGGGACTCTGCCCGCGCCAGGAACTCCGCAACCGATCCGCTCAGCAGTACGCCACTGGCGACGCCGGTGCTCAGGCCAAGAAATCCGCGCCGATGCACATCTTCCTCCTCTCCGACCGCCCTGCTGCAGTAGAAGCCCAGCTCAGCATCAGACCCCACGCCAAGCACAGCCCGGAAGCCAGAGCGATACTCCTCGTTGGGCCATCGGTGGATGCCACGCTCCAGCTTTGACACGTAGTAGGTCGACATCGGCGGGTCCAGTCCCAGGTGTTGCGAGACTAAGGCGGCTACCTGGGCTTGGGTAAGCCTGTGCCGGCGTCGCGCCGACTCAGTCGACGTGTGAAGGCGCCTGGCATGATTCCAAAACGCGAGACCTACCCAGCGCGCGCGGACGGCGATGCATCGATTTTCAACAACACGGCCACCAAGATCGACCGGTCAACATCACGAAAGATCGAGGCCGGGAGACGAGAGGAGGCGAGGAGGCGAGGAGGCGAGGAGGCGAGGAGGCGAGGAGGCGAGGAGGCGAGGAGGCGAGAGACTAGAATTTTTGCCTCACCCAGGTGGCGATTTGGGTGCGAGTGTTGAAACCGAGTTTGACCAGAATATGCTCGACATGGGACTCGACAGTGCGCGGTGAAATGACGAGTTGTTCCGCAATACCTTTGTTGGACATGCCTTTGGCAACGAGCATGGCAGTTTCGCGTTCACGGCGAGTGAGCGATGGCTCCGCGGACGCGGCAGGGGCAGAAACCGTTGTGGACGGCTTCGTTTTCTCACCGAGGGCCTCACCGACGGCACGACGAATAGTCAACTGCGCACCCTGCTCATAAGCAGCATCAAACGCACTATCCCCGAGTGATCTCCGAGCCCGCGTTTCACATTCCGCGTATAGCTCATTAAAGGCGTAGAAGCCGAACCGAGGGTTACCGATCGGCCGCCACATCGCGTCGCTTGCTCCAAGCAGCCGCGCAAATTGTGTGACGTCGCCTTCAGCAGCGCTGATCACGGCCGCCACGTCGAGACAAGCCGGCTGGCCCAGCAGATCATCGAGATTCTGCATGATCCTAAGCGCCTCCCGTATGCGTGCGCGTGCTTCGCTGAGGTCGCCGTCGATCAACCGAGCAAAGGAAATCGCCCACAGAGCCCAGGACATTACCCATTGCTCGCCATGCGCTGCGCAGAATTTCTGACACTCGCGGAAGATATCGGTAGCACTGTCGAGATCCCCTAGGCAGGCGGCGGCCAACGATCGGTGAATGTATGCAATACCGGTAAGGCAGTTCAGTTCGTCCAACGCCCGATGCTCGGCGAGTGACCGGTCCCACATCGTCGTCGCGGTCGCGAGATCACCTTTCAACAGGTAGGTCATGCCCAAGAACTGCGTCGCATGCGCCAGCACCCGTTCGTCGCCGCTCTGGCGCGCTAGTGCACAACTCTCGTCGAGAAGCACGATGCTCTGCGCGATGTCCCCTTGCAGGCCGGCAATATAGCCATTAATACAGAGCGCCCAGGCGCGGTCCCGGTCGGGCTGCGTATGTTTCGCGAGTGCTCGTCCCAGCCAGTAACGTCCGTCACGCAGGCAACCGCACGCGATCCAGTAATACCATAGTGCCGCTGCCATGCGTATCGCGGCGCGGGATTCGCCCGGTTCAGTCAGGCAAAAGTCGAGTGCCCTCCAAAGGTTAGCTCTATCGAGTCTGAGACGTTGGCTCCACTGCTTCTGATCGGGGCCGAAGCAACCGGCGTAAAGCTGCTCCGCGAAACGAAAATAGTGATCCCGGTGTTGGCGGCGCACTATCAATTCCTTGCCGTTGTCGACAAGCCGCTCGTGTCCAAACTGTCGAATCGTCTCCAACATCCGATACCGCGCCGGAGAGCCTATTCCCTTCTCGCGAGTAAGAACCGACTTTTGCACTAGCCCCGCCACTCCGGTGAACACGTCCTGCGCGTTCATTCCCTCATCCGCGCAGACGCTTTCCGCGGCCTGCAGATCGAATCCCCCGGCGAACACCGACAACCGAGCCCACAAGACCCGCTCCTGCTCCGAGCATAGATCGAAACTCCACTCCACTGCTGCCCGCAACGTCTGGTGGCGAGGCAAAGCGCCTCGATTGCCGCTCGTCAGTAGTCGGTACCGGTCCTCCAACCGGGCCACAATTTCCTCTACCGACAACACTCGCATCTGCACGGCGGCCAACTCGATAGCTAATGGCAAACCATCCAACCGCTGACACAGCCGCGTCACGGCAATCTCGTTATCCCCACTCAGCTCGAAACCGGGCAGCACCGCGGTAGCACGTTCCTCAAACAATGCCAGCGACTCGTACTGTGAGCCCTGCCGTGGGTCGTTGCCCGTCAGTTCACCATTGTTGTTCGTGCTGGTCACATCGGGCACCGACAAGGACGGCACCGGCCACACGTGCTCGCCCGCCACACCCAGTGATTGCCGGCTGGTGACCAAAAATCGCACGCCGGGGGCAGCGGGCAGCAGCCTGCTGACGAGCTCGCTGCAGGCATCGAGCAGATGCTCGCAGTTATCCAAAACGAGAAGCAGACGCTTATCCACCAAGTACTCGATCAACACCGCGTCCAACGCGCGCGTCGAACGGTTACGCAACTCCAACGCCTCAAATAGGGCGTGATACAGCAACGATGGGTCCTGCAGCTTCGCTAACTCGATCAACCACGCCCCTTGCGGGAAAGCCCGCCGAACATCCCGAGCTACCCGCAACGCGAGCCGCGACTTACCCACGCCGCCAGCACCAGTCAACGTTACCAACCGCGACGCTGACATCAATCGCTTAACTTCCGCCACAGCCTGCCGTCGGCCCACAAAGCTCGTCGGTTCCCCCGGCAGACCGCCCGACACACTGACCATCAGAACCACCAGAAAATCTAGTTCAACCTTCCATAGTACTGGAGGACGTGGTCAAGTCAATGTCACGCGTGGGCTCTTCGAAAACGCCCGCGTGGATGAGTCGTTGCCTCACGGACGGATGCCCGCGTACCGGCATGTCGCCGATCCGCGGTAGTAGGGGTGGCTCATCGCGCTGATGGGATTGGACGATGGGTCAGCGTCAGGCGGTGACAGGCAGAGCGTCACGCGCTACCGGTCAGCATCCGAGACCGGCAAGGCCGCGATCTCGGACCAGTTGTGCGCGTTGACCGGGTGGCGCCGTGACCCGTAAGGCGCTGCGGCGGCGTTGCGAGCGAACTCGGTGTGCGGCAACGGAAACAAGCCAACTGGTGTACGTGCCCCCGAAACGAAACCGGAGGAACCCCCGTGGCGGCAACGGGCTGCCCCGGAGGGCAAGCTGTTTAGGGGGACCGACTCACTTTGGTCTGTTTCAGGTTTCCTGGTCACTGATCATGGCACACGGTGGCGAATTGGTGACGGAGGGTGATATTTCCGGTCTTTCTCGCGGTCGGTCATCGGCCAGCGTTGCAGGGCAGCAAAGACGTGGGCGGCAGCGAGTTGACAAAGCGGACCAGCAGGAGACGCGATCACGCCGGACGGTAAGCCCGTCATACGCCGATGGCTGTTGACCTGCACGGATCAACTCGCGGGCACGCCCAGGACTGGAGGTGCGCCGAGGTTCTCGTAATTATGCGTCTAGCGGACGAAGCGGATAGCCATCACTCATCGAAGCCCTCGATCCCGGCGGCGGCGAGTACGTCGAGCATCTGTTGCTCGGTCTTCTGACGCTCGGCTCGGGCGACGTTGTACGCCTCGATGAGGGTGCCAAGGTCTTCGGCCTCAGCTGCGGCCTGCTTGATGTACCTGCCGATGTTGAGGTCGTACCCGTTCGCCACGATCTCCGTGGTGGGGACGAGCCGCGCCGAGAGCCCATCTTGTCCATTGGGGTCCACCGGGTTGCCGTCGGCGTCGAATTTTGACTGGTAGGCAGTCACCACATCGGCGATGTCCACCTCAGTCAGGACGTTGCGGTTCTTGGCTTTGGTGAACCGTTTGGAGGCGTCGATGAACAGCACCCCATTCCTGCGCTCCTCGGCCTTGGTGCCAGGGGCACGAAACACAAGGATGCAGGTCGGGATGGAAGTCGAATAGAAGAGGTTTGCTGGCAACCCGATCACGGCTTCCAGGAGGTGATCGTCCAGGACCTGCTGGCGGATGGCTGCTTCCTGACCGCCGCGGAAGAGGACACCGTGAGGCAAGACGACGCCCGCACGCCCCTTCTTCGGGTCCATGCTGGCGATCATGTGCTGCACGAACGCCCAGTCCGCTGACGACTGAGGGGCGACCCCGCCGAGGGCGCGCGGGTCATTGGTCCAGGGCTTCCACTTCAAGCTGTAGGGCGGATTAGCGACGATCACATCGAACTGCTCCACGGACCCGTCCCGCTTCTTGAAGCGTGGGTCCTTCAGGGTGTCGCCGACCTCGACCTTGAACTGGGTGAGGTTGTGCATGAAGAGATTCATGCGGGCCACACCCGCAGTGTCTGGTACGGCCTCCTGCCCGTTCAGGCTGAGCGTGTAGCCACGCCCGCCGCGGGCCTTCAAGAGGTTCGCGGAGGCGATGAGCATGCCGCCCGACCCGCAGGTGGGGTCGTACACAGACTCGAAGCTCTTGGGATCCAGAACCTCGATGATCAGCTCGACGACCTCTCGCGGGGTGAAGAACTGGCCAGCGCGGGTGCCGGACCCGTCGGAGAACCGCTTCAACAGGTACTCGTACGCCCCGCCGAGCACGTCGTGGGACATGTTGCCCTCGTGCATCTTCGGGGTGCGGTCCATCGCCTGCATGACCGCAGCCAACACCTCCCCCGACAGCACCTCTTCGGAAGTCCAGGTCATGGCCCCGAACAGACGGGAGAACTTGTCGGGATTGGCCGTCTCGATCACCTGCAGGGACGCGCGGACCCGCTTGCCGAGGCGCGGCCGCGTGATGGTGGCGAGGATGGACGACCAAGAAGCGCGACGCTCGTGGACCGTGCCGGGGTAGATGAACGGGATCTCGAACGACTGGTAGTCGCGGTACTCGATCTCGCGAGCTTCCTCGTCAGAGAGATCGCCCAGGCCCTCGTTCTCAGCCAGAAACTCCTGGTGGTGGTACTCCCAGGTATCCGATAGATACTTCCAGAACATCAGAGGGAAGACGACCAAGGAGTATTGCGCTTCGGGTATCGCCACGCGCAGCTCGTCGGCGGCATCCCACAAACGGTTCTCGATCTCCTGCTGGGTCACTGCCATCAGTTGGGGTGTCCTTGCTCGTCAAAGTGTGGCGACCCGAAGGCCGTGGCGTTCCTGCTGATCACCTTATTTCGGGCGTGCCGGGCCTGTACACGGCGGGCGTGCCCTGCCAAGCGAGCCCGCTCGGGGCGTCGAACGCTCTGTGCAGGCCGCCTACGCACCCTCAACCACCACGCTCAATACCAGACACCGCTCCAAGGCTCGCACAACCCAACGCCAGATGTCGAATATACGTTCGACATACGTCCTGCTAGTCGGCAGGGTTCGGCTATCACGGTCTTCTCCCGGAACCGTCCTCCGCTGAGAGCGCGGTCCCATCACGATCGCTGGGGCGACGCCGCGCATCGTGATTCAGTACAGTCCCGTGCCGCCATCGCCCATCCCGGGCCCGTTATTGGGGCTGTCCATTTTCTCGCGTTCGCCCCGGAGCACGTCCGGGAGGCTATCGATGCATGCCCTGTCAGGTGCGCCGGGATTCGGTAGTGACTCGAGGAACCCGACCACGATCATGTTCTGCTCGGCAGGGCTCACCTTGGGGTAGCACGCTGCCAGTCGGACCGTAAAACGCTCGGCCTCTTTGAAGGCATTCGGCTCGGCCGGTCGCGAACGCCACGCCTCGACGTACCAGTCAGCGACTTGACCGAGGAAGATCGTCGGCAGGATCTCGTCGTTGTCGTCTTCGTGCTCCCGCAGCATGTCGACGACCGTCGGCAACCCCTCGGCAAGCCGGCGGACGAGGTCAGCACCGGCCTCAAGTTCTTCTTCGAACGACGCGTCGTCCATCGTGTTCCTCCTACTATTGCCCGAGGGCATCCCGCAGATTGTCGATCTCCGCCTGGGCGATCTGGCGATCGGCTTCCGAGGCGTTCGGGTTCTTGCGAAGCCAGTTGTTCAACGCACGGATCGACTCCCGCGCCTTCCTCTCGTGGTTCTTGCCTTGGACGTCCTCATTCGTAGCCCGCTCATGTCGAACAGCATCGGCCGTCGTTCCGTCACCGGTGCGCTCAGGGTGATCGATGCCCTTGTACAAAGCGTTCACGATGTTGTTGAGCTTCGGATCCGTCACCGACGGTCGCACAGCCGCTGGAGGCTTGGGCGGGGGCTTACGCAGCAGGGTCTTGGCGACCTTGCCCACACCGAGGGTCGCCGCGGAGACAAGCACGTCACCGGTGATCTTGCCCAGGGCACGGTCACCGCGGCCGTTGGCCCAGTCGTCCCACGCGACGGCCGCTTTGAACGTCTCCACGGGGTGGGTGACGCTGTAGGCCATCGCTGAGACCGTGCCGGCGGGATCGCTGATCAGCGTCGTAAGGCCCTCACCGAACCCGGCAATGCTGTTCCAGATGCCGCCGTAGAAGTTCGCATCGGCCTGTTTCTGCGAATCCTGCGGAGCGAGGACCGCCTCAGTGGACAGGGCATCGGCGGTGCGGTCACCGACGTCGGCGAGTTGTTGCCGCGCCCGCTCCAGCATGTCCCGGGCGGCCTGCCGCTGCGCCTCACCGGGGTCAGAAAATGCGGGTGCCTGCACGACGGTGGGGTCCCCGCGGCCAGCGTTGGCCTGGGTCCGGGCCTGGGCATCGGCCACCGCTTGATCGTGAGCAGTCTGCGCCCGCCGGGTGGCCTCTTCGCCTTGCTTCCATAACTCGATGGCTTCGGCCGCCTGGCCCTGTGCCCAGGACAAACACTCGGCGAAGGTCTCCAGGGCGCGGCGGGCGGCGTTAAGCGAATCTCCCGCTTTCAACCAGCGGGGAACCTCTGTTCGGCGTTCGTCATGGAAGCGGTCGGATGCCTCCCCTGTCCAGGCGCCGGTGTCGATCTGCTTCAGCGCTTCCCCGGCCCGGATGCTGTCCTCCGCGCGTGCGCCCAGCACCCGAACCTTTTCCAGAATCGCGTCGGGTGCGCCGGGGATCAAGGCTTTCGGATCACTGGCCTGGCCGAGCTCAGCGGGCATTAGGGATGCCCCCTGGGCTCGAAGTTCGGTGGGTCAACCACATCCACGGCCGGGTCCTCGGTGAGGTGGCACGCGGCTTCCTCGTCAACCTCGCGGTAGGTTCGCGCAGCCTCGCCCAACTCGTAGCCCATGTTCCGGGCTCGGTCGCACAATGCGTCCAAGCCAACCGACCACGCCGCGCAGAACTCCGCGAACTCGGTGTGAACCCATTCATGCCCGTACACCTCAGCTCCGCCGCAGAGGTCACGCAGTTCGGCGTTGTCCTGATCAGTGACGATCTCGTCCATGCTCTTCGATGCGGCCTCTAACACGTCGATCTCGACGTGAAAACCTGGACCATCCACAGTGAACCCTCAAACCCCTTCATCGCCCCGATCAGTGACCTGGGGTAATGGAGCTTCCAGCAGAGGACAACACCTGACCGGTGCCCGTTGATCCTCGCCGGCGAGCCAGCTGAGCCCACTCCTCGGCGACCTGTATCGCCGAGGCTACCCGAGTCAGCAGGGGAAACCGGTGCTCGTCGTCGGGGTCGAGCATTACCCCAACGCCTTCAGGAACCAACTCCAGCACGTCCGCGCCGCTGGCTGCCAGGTAGTCGCACTCCCCCGCATGGGCAGCCAAGCGCTCCAGACGTGAGAAAACAGACGTCCATCGGCCCCGACCCGCAGCCTCAGCCACCCACACACCTGGTCGCGGTGTCCGCTGGGCATACACGGTCGTCTTAGCAAAAGCCGCGCAGAAGTCCTCGTACGAACGCTCTCCGGACCACACCTGATTCGCAACGATTACCAGCGGCGGCTCACTCGACAAGTCGTCCTGTGACCTACTTGTGCTCACCGTCGTCCCTCACAGCACGTCCCCCTGTCATCCAGCCGCCACACGATAAGCAGCCGCCTCCCGAACCGTCAGCCCCACCCCCGATGATCACCCATCCAGCCCAACATCGTCATCTCCACCCAACCCAGGGTGATTCATTGTCGGCGGCCAGTGAAAAAGGTTCTGGCGGTTGTTGGTAATCAACAGGGCGCTGCGCGTTCGACAGGTCTGTGATCATGTTCCCCGGGTGTGATCATCAAAGGGTCGATGTCTTGCTTCCACACCTGGCCGATGTCGAAGTCGAGCGCGTGGAGCAGTCCACGGCCGGGCTGCTGATCTGGGCGCATCCCACGGTATCCGAGGTCCGGCCCCCGCAGTGCGGTGGCGGATAGGCCAGGGTGCACAGCCGCTACGACCGCCAACTCGGGGACGCGGCCATCGCCGGTCGGGACGTGGCGATGCGCTTACGGGTGCGTCGGTTCTTCTGTGACAATACCGACTGTCCGGTTAGGACGTTCACCGAGCAGGTGGACGGCCTGACCGCGCCGCGCGCGGCGCGGCTCGTCCTCGAGGGCGATGTTGGAAACGATCGGGCTGGCACTGGCTGGCCGCGCCGGTGCCCGCCTGGCGCGCAAACTCGGGTTATCGGCCAGCCGGGACACCCTGCTGAGGCTGGTCAAGGCCCTGCCCGACCCCGACGTCGACACGGTGACGGTACTGGGCGTGGACGACTTCGCGCTGCGCCGCGTGTACGGAACGCTGCTGATCAGCATTCGCACAGGTCGTCCAGTGGACGTGTTACCCGAACGTACCGCCGAGCCGGTGGCCGAATGGCTGCGCGCCCATCCCGGCGCCGAGGTCATCTGCCGGGATCGAGCCAGCACCAGCACCTTTTTCACTGGCCGCCGACAATCGAGCAGTATCGAGCACTTCCGGTGCACAAACTCCTTCCTCCTGCCCTGCCCAACAGGCACGGTAAAAGCGGTCCGGCCGCCCACCGACGGCGATGCTGTAAATCCGGGAGAAACGATGCCTCAGATCATCGAGCCACCCGAGCCTGCCCAGGCTCACACCCCTGACACCGGCATCGTTCCCGCAGTTCGCAACGGCAGTTTCTCTGTGCCGGAGGACTGGCTGGGATCGGTGCTTGATCGGGCCATGGCACTGTTCCCCCGTCCGATAGTGGTGTGTGATCCGCCTTTCGTATAGGGCGAGGGGTCTTCGCCTATCCACAGACCGCGCGTGCGCTACGGATCCCGAGTCCGTTGCAGGGCGCTACGAAAGGCCGCGTCCGGTGGTGCCAGGCCACGCGGGTAGCACCAGGCCGCGGGGTGCATGTCCATGTCAGAGTCCACGAACAAAGATCAGGAGCATTGATGAGCTCGCAGACCATCGCGCAGAACGTCGAACCGCGCCAGCACGCCGACGACGGCGGCGGCGCCCCGTTCGAACTCGCAGATCATCGTCGAGGGCAAGGACTTTCAAGCTGCGGGTCTCGGAGCCCGTGCCCCCGGGTGCGGTCGTGGGCGCCTGTCCGGGTGTGGTTCCAGGGCAGGGTTTTCAGCCGCTGATATTGATCCGGGTGGCAAATGTGTGATGTCAGGCGGCGTAGCGAACTTCGGGTTTGCCGAAGTAGGAGCGAACTCGGTCGGGCAGCTTCTGGAGGCGGTGAAGGAAGGAACGTACCGCTTGTTTCAACTCGTCGCGGGTTTTCGGGGCTGTGCTGGTGGAAACGGTGCGTTTGAGGTCGGCATTGAGTATCTCGTCGGGGTTGAGTTCGGGACTGTATCCCGGCAGGAAGTGCATCTCGATCGCCTCAGCGTGCTTGGTGATCCATTGCTGGATGGTCTTGCGGCGGTGGACGGGGTGTCCGTCAACGATCAGGTGGACCTTGCGGTCCAGATGGCGGGTCAGCCGGTCCAGGAACCGCAGGAACACCTTGCCGTTGAACGAGCCGGTGTAGACGGTGAAGTACAGCTCGCCTTTGTTCCCGATCGCGCACATCGCGTTCACGCTGAACCGTTTGCCCGTTTTGCCCACCACCGGTGTCTGGCCCGCCGGTGCCCAGGTGCGGGCCACGGTGGCGTCGGAGCGGATCCCGGTCTGGTCCAGCCACAGGATCAGTGCGCCCTCGCGGCGGGCGCGGGCGGCGATGGCCGGGTAGTCCTCCTCCAGCCATCGGCGCACCGACTCGGGGTCCTGTTCATAGGCCTTGCGGATCGGTTTCTGCGGCGACAATCCCCAGGAACGCAGGTAGTTGCCGACGGTGCGCAGGTTCAACACGATGCCGTGGCGCACCCGGATCAGCTCGGCCACTGTCTTGCGGGTCCACACCAGGCCGGTCAGCCCGAACGTGGCCGGGGTGTGCTCGGCCACCGCATACCGCAGCTTGCGCTGCCGGCGGGCACTCAACGCTTTCTGCTCGCCGGGCTTGCGACCCCGGCGACGCCCGGTGAGACCCTTCGAGCCACGTTTCCGCCACGCCTGCACCCATCTGGACACCGACTGCGGGGCCACCGCGAACACCCGGGCCGCCTCGACCTGCGTCATCCCACCATGAACAGCAGCGACCACCCTGCGCCGCAGATCCTCCTGCGCCTCAGGCGACAACCTCCGCGCGTCCCGCACACCAGCGATCATGCCAGAACAACGAAGATCACACCTATAAGTTCCCGATCAATATGTACTGGGGCGGTTGCCCTTGACCGGTAGGAGCCAGAACGCCCCGGCGGCCTCGGCTTCGGCGATGAAGGCGCTGCTGGTGTGTTTGGCATCGGCGGTGATCACCCTTGCCTCCAACGCTTTCCGTCCCAGCCGGGCGACAAGGTTTCGGACCGCGGCATTCCCATCACCGGCATCGACCGTGGCCTGGCCGAGGACTTCGCCGCGGGAGTTCATCGCTGCCACCACCTGCGTTTGAGGCATGCCGGCCTGTCCGGTGGTCGCGGCCCGCATCGTCTTGCCATCGACGGCGACCGCCACGGCCGGTGCGCCGTCCCGGGCAGTCCAGCCGGATAAAAGCCGATCGAGCTCGTCATGATCGACCCTGGCCAGCACCCGTGCCAGGTCCAGCCCGACGGGTGCCCGCCCACGAACACGCCCCGAGCTCGGTCAAAAGCCCCACCGGCAGATCCGCGGCGTGCTCGGCGATCTCGAGGAATGTCTTGGCTCCGGCGGTCGCGGCCAGCAACGCCAGGGCCAGCAGTAACGGCAACTGATACCGTACTCCCCGCCCGTCGCGTGAATCGGTGACCGCTTCCAGGGCCTGCCACAGGCCGTCGATCCGGCCCCGCAGGGCTGCCACGATCCGGGCGACCCATCCACCCGTCTGCTGCTTTTGCAGTCCGAGCGGCCCGGGTTCGGTTGGGATGATGTTGCCCCGACTTGTTGCACCGCGCGCCGTCGTCAACGCACGGCTCCGATAGACGGCGCAGACTCGGGAGGTTTTGGCATATTCCATTGTTTCTTGAGTCAAACGGCGGTCGAGCGTCCATTCCGTTGAAGATCAACCTGGTGGGTGTCGTGCTGTCAGGCGCGTGGGCTAGCCTCCCGGTGATTGCGCGAAATATGGCAGCAGTGCGGGTGGTGTGTGAGGACTGAGTGTCGGGCTGACGCGGTGTGGCGGCCTTACGAGGATGAGCCGCTGTTCTGCGGCGAGATGCTGCAGGGCTGGGCAACGTTAGATGAGTCCCTTCGCGATCGTCTGCACTTGTATCTGCATGAGCTGATCCGCACACGTTCCGGACCGGTGGCGGTGACGTCGGCGTGGAATGCCGTCTATTTCGGCTTCGATGTGCGTGGTGGGGGTGGCTATGTCGGTGGGCCCTTGGAGCTCGATGCGTTCCCCTCCGTCGCCATGGGCGAGACCGTCAGGGCGTTGCCGGTGGGGGCGCTGGTCAACGTCACTACGGGTAGCGGGCCGATTTATGCCGAGGTGACCTATAAGGAAGGAGCACACCCCGAAGTCGGAGAGGATGGAGCAGTTCCCGGCTGGTTGTCGGGTGCCCCCGCCCATAGTGCTCACCTGGGTCACGCGCCAGGGGTCGTCTTGGCGGAGCGCCTGGTCTGCGATTTCGGTGCATTCGGCCCGGCGTTTTCGGTGACGCGAGCTGATCTGGCCCGGCTGCGCAGTCAGGGGCGTTGGCTGGATGACCACGGGCATTTGACGGTCAATGCCTGCTATCCGGATTCGGCTGCGGCAGAGCTGGGCGATCCGAGTTACTACGCGCACTTTCTGGTCGCGCAGGCGCTCCCTCTCCTATTGTCACCGCTGGCACCACAGCCGTTGCGATTCCTGCTGGGCGTCGAGGCTTCTGATGAGGATCTGCAGCAGGCGGTGCAGATCAGCCTGGGTACGATTCGCGACGCGCTCGCCTCGCTGCCCGGGGTACGCATGTGGGGTATGTACGCCTTCGAAGCCGAAGATTTCGCTGCCCGAATGGCGGATTCGGGCCCGCTCGGTGGCGGGGATTTGCGCAGCGTGGCCTCCGGGCTGTGCCAGCCGCCGCGGGCCCGGCGCCGACTGTACGCTTCACCGTCGCGGTCGGTGCGTTATGTCGCTGTTGGGCCGCGGTTGCGGCAGCTTGCCGATGCCGCGCAGCTGACGGGCCCGCGCTACGCGGCGGCTATCATCCATGCCAACACCGTGATCGCCGAGTACGTCCGAGCTCGGTCCGTGGCAGGGATCCTGCCGCATGGTGGTCATGTCCGGCTGGATGATGTCTGGCAGTCCGGCGGGGTTTGGCGAGCCGAGTACCCGGCGGGAACGTCGACCGGCATCGATATTCTGCATCCTCTGGGTTTGGGCTGGGCGGAAACAAACGGACCCGACGGCGGGGCCGCTGTTGAGGAACAGCCCGGGGAAATTGAGTGGGCCGAGGCTGGCTACGGCACCCTACTCGCCTCGGACGAGCACGGCCTGGTGAGTTGGACTGTGGCGGTGCGTGAATCCCACCTCCTGCAACGCTACTGCTCTATTCCTCAGGCAGTCACCGACGCGTTACAACAGGCAGCGCCGGTCAGTGTGCTGTTCACCCATCCCAGCCGCGACGGCTCTGCCGAGTGGACCGCCACCTATCAGCAAATCGCACAGCACCCGGGGCGTGGCGGGATCCTGGATGAGGTCACATGGCCCTCGTCGATGCTGCCGGGCACGGTCGTGACGTTCATCTGGGAACGTGGCAGCCCTGTCGTGCGCGCGTTTACGACGCTGCTTCCCAAGCCTGTGTACTGCGCTGGGATGCGTTTCCAACACCAATACGATCCGCGTGTCGTCACGCGTGACACCGCTCCAGGCTCGGCTTATCACCGCAGTGTAGGCGCCCTTGGTTCGCTGGGGCTGCGTGATCGCATTCTGCGGGCGGTGCGCAGGTTGGGGTATCTGTGCGTGGATGGGACGGTCGCCTTCGATGAGATGCGACTGCCGGTCGCGGTGTACGGCAACTCGGCGGAATCAAGCGCGGGAACTCGGCTTGCACCCAGTGTGGAACGGTTGATTCGCGATGGCGTGCTGCGCCGTGATATCGCGGCCCGCATCGACGGGTGGTTGCGGTATCCCCGGTGTGAGCGGATCGGCTTACCGGTACGGGTGCTGGTATGGACGCCTGTTGTGGAACCCTCTGCCGACGAGGCCACACCGGGCCAAGCTCCCCTGCTGGGAAGGGTCAAGCTCCACACTGTGTATCCGCATCTGCGCCGTATTTCCGGAAAACCTAGCGATGAAGCACGGGCGGCATACCGGACGCTCGTCGCCCATTACGGTCTGGCGGGTGACCCCGAGTTGCCGCCGGGCTACACGCTGGTGCGCCAGCACGAGAGAGGGCGGGGCCGCAGCGCCCATGCCTCGGGTGAAGGGAATTGTTCACGTGAGTAGGCAGACCGACATCCCTGCGTGCAGGGTGAGTCCGGAGAAGCATTATCCACGGTTGAAAGAGCCAGGGGTCCGCGCTGCCCTGCTGGAGTTGGCGACCTCGGTCAACGCCGTCGACGGATGGCTGTCGCCGTGCGTCGACGGGCTGACTGTCACGGACGTACACGCCACGCTGGAAGCACTATCTCTGCGGGACCGCACACGGGTCTTCCGTGAATTGGGATTGAAGCTTCAGCCCAGATCCATCACGACAACGCTGTCCCAACATGCCGTGAGCTTGCTCAGGAAAGCTCCGGTGGGTTCGGCAGGAGCGGTCGTCAGTATCTTGTGCGGTCCGGCTTGGCACGACCTGGTCGTGGCCGCGTTCGCCGACGCCGGTGACGATCTACGGGACCAGTTCAAGACGGTCCGGCCCGTGAGTGACTGGTCTCCCGCCGTGCTGCGCGGTGCGATCTGGACCAACCGAAGCAGCTCCGGGCTCACCGCCCGGATGTGGGCCTGGGCCTCTGATCAGGACTGGTTCGTGCCACCGGGGTTGTCTGCCGACGACGTGGGGCCTGTGATCGCGGCAGCCCGGCATGTTGTCGAGCTGACGCCCGATTACCAGCCATTTCCCGCACCACGCCAGAGACGGTGGACCGACGCGTCGGAGGACACTGTGACCGAGGCGGTTCCTAACCGGTGTGAGCCCGCCGATGGCGTCGATGCTGACTCCGGCGAATCAGCCGAGCTCCCGTCTGCCGACGAGTCGGCAACCGATGCCCAGACCAACGGTGGAGAAGCGGTGGCTGCGGCACGCGCGCGTGTCACCGCGGCCAGCGATGCCTTCGGGCAGTGCGGTACACAGATCCTGCCGCGCTTGCTCAATGCGGTGCGTGATAAACGCAGGCCCGCCAGTGGGGATATCGAAGAGCTCAGCCGGGCCGCCGAGCTCTTCGACACGGCGCGATCCAGCGTTCAGCAGGCGCTCACCGCGGTCGGTATGACGATTCCGGAAGATTGTGACACGCTCGAGGAGTTCGACGAAGCCCTCGCCTACGCTGACACGGTCGCCAGCACCGCAGCGCGGCGAGCCCGCCTCGCCTTGATCGGGCAGATCAGCTATTCAGGCTCGTCACAGCCCGTCGCCCAGGCCCTCGCTTCGTTACAGAGCCAAGCATCCGAGCTGGCCATCAGCGAGCCCGATGAGGCCAGCGCGCTCAAAACCGAAGGACTGATCGCCTTCGACGAACTGGTGACCCTCGTTGCCGACTCGACCGACACACCGGCCGATCCGGCGCTCGTAGGCAGTCTGCAGCAGCGTGCGCAAAGCGCGTTCCCCGACCACGCTGCCGTCGTCATAGCCGCCATGATAGGCCAGCTCCGCCGTAACGGCATGCCGCCGCATTCTGAACGCCCGGCCGAACCCGGTGCTTCCCCGGGGGCCAACGATGACAGCACTGAACAGGTCCCAGACAGCAAGGAACACGCCGACAGCAACGCTCCCGCCCGTGAGGCGACTGCGGAGCACGACGGGCACAACGCCACGCCTGGAGCGCCGGACAACCCCGCCGATACCCAGCAGACCCAGGTCGAATCACACCGACGTAGCAGCGCTGTCACAGACGGCGTCGCAGACCTGATCGCGCACCGGCGTTTCGACGCCGCAGGTGCCGTGGCCGCCGCCGCGTCCTGGTCTCCTGATCTGCAACGTGCCTTGCAGATAGCGGGACTGGCCGAGTACGCACGTAGCGACAACGGACTCTGCGCCATCCGTCTGCGCACCGTACTCGCCGACGTGGACATCGCCGCGATGCACACCGATCGCACGAGCCGGATGATTTTGGTGCCAGCACTGATCCGTGCCTCGCTGACCTGTGGCGACGCGACGGCTGGCACCTTGCTGCAGGAGCTCGTGGCGGCGACAGAAACGTGCCTGGCTACCGTGGCCGACGAAGTCGCGCAACGGGCGGTCAAAAGTGTCTTCTCCGGTGGCGTCCTGCGCCATTCCCATGCCGACCCACAGGATCTTGAAAAGACCATCCGCGAGGCCAGCCAGCAGGCACGTGCACTGATCGACCGCAAGCCACGGCTCCCGCGGCAACGACGCGGAGCGGACATCGCACACCGATGGCTGGCTCCGGAGGGGCTTCTCGGGTCCCTGCTGCAGATTGCCGCGCGTGATCAGCGCAACCGAGCACAGGATGTCAGAGACGAGGCCGAACGTCTCCTGCGCAGCGAGACCGTTCACTGCGAGATCAGTGCAGCAAGCACCCAAGGTCATGGCCGTAGAGCTCTCGATAACTCGGCGGTGACCGAACTGGCCGGGCTGGTGGACACCGTGGTGGCGCCCGTCGCCGACTGGGCCAACCACAGCGTTGCCCTGGCACGTCGTCACGGCAACGATCCTCACGCCCGCTGGATCGCCTCGGAACTCGCGGGCCTGCGCAGCACGATCACGAGCCGCCGCCACAGCGTGGAGGCGGCGTTGACAGCGCTGGCGAAGGAGTCAACCGATCCGCTCTTGACCGCCGCAGCCACCGCAGCATGCGACTCGCTGCGAGTCTCGTTCGACTTCCTGATAGAGGGAACAGGGCTGGGCGGTGTCGAACCGCCTGCGCAGACCGGAGGTGTGATCGAGCTATTGCGCGTTCCGGATGTGCGAATCGTGGAGCATGACGGGGTGGTGCTGGGCCATACACCGAGCCCGGCACGGTTACTCGAGGCATTCAGCTCATGTTGGGAAGAGGCATTCGGCGCGCACCTTGTCCATGAGAACTTCGCGGTGGCCGGTGCCCTCTGCGACCTGGTGCGGACAGGCCGCATCGAGGCCGATCGCGATGTGATCAATCACCAGAGGCTGGACGACGCAGTGGCTCGGTCACGCGAGCAGCTGACCACGCACCACGACCAACTCTGTGCTCAGCTCCGCCTGGCGCGCCGCCACAACGAGTTGTCCGAACATGAGGATGCCGAGCTGGCGGGACGTCTCAAAGACGCCGATCCGGCCGACCCGACCGACAGGCTCGACCTCGCTGCGGTGCGGGCCGAACTGGATGGCGTGACACAGATTCTGCCGTCCTTCCGCGAGGAGGCCGTACGTCGTTTGCGCGCTCGTCTCGAGCAACTGCAGCCGTGCGACCCGCGGGCAACCGCCACTATCGAAGCCCAGCTTGACAACGGTGAACTCAGCGTCGCTGAAGAACTGATCTACTTCCTCGAAGCCGGTGAACCGTTCCCCGAATACCGGACTCGCAATGATCTCAGCGCGTTTTTCCCCCACGTCCCCGACGCCCTTACCCACGGCATCACCCCGCAGCTGCTCGCAGCCATCCGCGGCGGCCGCCGGTTCAAAAACGTCGCGGCACTGGACTTCAGCAACCTGTCACCAGACGCCCGGCTGACGACCGCTGAGGCCCTGCAAGAATGGGCCAAAATCCGGGAAGCCACCCCGGAACAGCGCTGGAACCTCAGTGACCGTGAGCAGTTCCGGCCGGTGCTGAGGATCCTGGGCTACGACGTGGATCGCTTTGAACGACTCAAACAACTAGCACGCAGCGCTGAACGTCGCTTCATCCAGTTCAACGACGTGCGCGTCAACGGCCAAGCGATGGTTCCTGCCTTCGGCTCCCACCTGCAGAGACTGAGAATCCTGCTGGTGTGGGGCAAACCTTCCGAAGAGCAGATCATGTCATGGGCAGACCATGACCCCAGCAACGGCAGCCTTCTCGTACTGTATTTCGGTGTCCTCTCAACCGGGGCACGCCGACGGCTGGCCACACGGGCCGCCCAGGGCGCGGCCCCAGTCATTGTCATCGACGATGCCGCCTTGGCCTACCTCGCCGCCAAGGGAGAGGGCCAACTGGATGCCACCATGTCCGTCACCCTGCCCTTTGCCGCAGTCAATCCCTACGTTAACGTGCGCCGCGGACTGGTCGCCCCTGAAATGTTCCACGGCCGGGTGGAAGAACAGCGTGCGGTGCTGGATCCCGAGCAGACCAGCGTGCTTTACGGTGGACGTGGGCTGGGCAAGTCCGCGCTGCTGCGTGCCTGCGCACAACGCTTCGAACGTGCAGCACACCACGTCGCGATCTACCTCGACCTCAACTCCGTCTTTGGTACTGGGCAGCAGGCCGAAGCTGTCTGGGACAGCATCCTCACCGCGCTGCAAGAGCGAGGTGTTGTACCTGCTAGGAGAAACAAGACCCGGTCTCGCACCAGGAGCTACGACTGCGTACGTGACGGAATCTCCACGTGGCTTAATGACGACGGTCAACGCCGTCTGCTGATCCTTCTCGATGAGTCTGACCGGTTTTTCGAGTCCGACGCACCTTCTTTCGTCGATACCACAAGGCTCAAGCAATTGGGCCAAGACACCAGCCCCGGGCCTGCGCGCGTCAAGATAGTCTTCGCCGGGCTGCACACGGTGCAACGATTCTCCCGAGTGAACACCAACGGGCCCTTCAGCCACCTCGGCAGCCCCATCGTCATCGGTCCACTCTCACCCCAGGGGGCCTTCGACCTCATCGCCCGCCCCCTGGCCGCCCTCGGATATCAGTGGGAGGACCTCGATCTCATCAACCGTGTGCTGACTTACTGCAGCTACCAACCATTCCTGCTGCAGATGTTCGGCTACCGGCTGCTTCAGCTGCTGCAGGCTGAGCGCGGAAAGAATGGCCTAACTGCCAGTGAGCCGCCCTACACCATCACGCGAGCCCACATAGAAGCCGTCGAATCCGATCCCGAGCTGAAAACGGGCATCCACCGTGCCTTCAAGGACACACTCAACCTGGATCCGTGCTACAAGATCATCGCCCATGTAGTTGCCCACCACGCCTACGAGCACGGTGCCGATGCCCGGCTATCTGATGCGGATCTCCGCGCAGAGTGCCAATACCACTGGCCCCGAGGGTTCTCCACCCTGCCCGCTGAAAGATTCCGTGCCTACCTCGACGAAATGGTCGGGCTCGGCGTCCTTGCGCCAAGGAGTAGCCGTGGCTGGCGGCTGCGGTCCCCCAACACACTGCGCATGATCGGCACCCACAACGAGGTCATGGAGGAGCTGCTCACCGCAGAAGAAACCTCCCTCCCCCCGGAGTTCATCGCGTTGGAGACCCGCCATCCCCTGTCTGGGCGCAGCACCCATTCTCCGCTGTCAGCACGGCAGATCACCGACTTGCTCGGCGAGCACAACAATCAGATCCGCGTAGTTATCGGTTCAGAGGCGACTGGCATTAGCGATGTCTCCGATGCCATTAAGTCCACATGCGCTGGGCTCGGTGCACGATTCATGCTGGAGGAGCCGCCCCGCAAGAAGCACTTCAAGGAAGCACTGGCTGCAGGACATCGCGGCGAGCGCCGCATCGTGCTGTCAGACCTGCGGGGCCGATCGGCCGACACTCCCAATTCCAGCCTGGAGCAAGCAGAAGAGCTACTGCTCAAAACCTCCGGCGCCACCCGGTCGGTTGTGCTTATCGTCGGCCCGAGCGAGCTGGAATGGTGGTCCCGCCTGCAAGTCGACGACCACCCGAACCTGGGCTTGATCACACTGGCACGACACACCGTCGATACCCTGCGCGTATGGACATTGACAGCCGAAAAGTTTGCGGATCGTCATAACGAACTCTACGAACTTACCAGCGGATGGCCGATTCTGGTTGAACGCGCCGCCCAGCTTGCCCACGATCATAGCGAAACCCGCGCTCTCAAACTGATCGCTGACGAGGTTGCCGCTCCGGACGCAGCACGCAAGTTCCTTGCCGACACTGGAATCAGCGAGGACGAGACACTGTCGGCCATGATGGGCCATCTCCTCGAACTCATCAACGACCCCGTCACCGAAGCCGACCTGTACACCGCAGCTGCCATGACCACCGACCCTTCACCCACGATCACAGTTCAGGGCCTAATAACACTAGGGGCATTCGACATCAAGCACGACACGTACGCCATCGACCCACTGCTGCGACGCTCCTGGCAATATCTATGACTTTCCTGGAAGATCAACCGACTCCGAATACTGACAGCTGTGCGAGGTGTGCGGCGATCTCCGAGACGGTGCGGCGCTGAAGGTCGGCGAGCACCGGTCGCTCACCCAGGCAGCCGCAACCGGTTCCCGCATCGTTGACAACTCCACACCAAGCATCACCACCCGGAACAACTGCGGCGAGCCACGCCCACCTTCGCACGATCTTGCGAAGGTGCCCGCGAAGGTGCCGAAGGTGCCGGTCTACGCGCCGGCACCTTCGGCACCTTCAGGCAGCACCCACTCCCAAGCGCCGCAAGCGAAACCGGCTTTGACCGACTTCGCCCCGATCTTGATCCGGGCCTTCTTGACCTGGTCCCGAGAAAGTCCTGCTGCCTCTGCCGCCTTGATCACCCGTCCCGCCTCGGCACGCCCCCCGGCATCCACCAAGTAGTTCATGAGCCACTCCCGCGCCTCCGACCGCTCCGACTGCTCATCCCGAGAGACCGGGGTGTGATTAAGCAGGTCCGATACGGATTGATCGGACTCCCCGACTAACTCGAACCTGCCCACCGAGGTGGGCTGACCGTCGTCCGCCCGCACAGAAGCGGGCGCGATCATGTAGCGCAGAGACGGAGTTCCCATCGGGGCGATGTTGGACTTGATCAACGACATCACGCAGGAGGCGTCCTCGGCCTCGGGGTCACGTGCAAACCCGATCGCCGAACGGACCACTTGTCCGTACTCCGCGGAACCCGAGATCAACAGCAACGGGTCTGCGCCCCCGGCCTTGCGGAAGTGAGCGACGCCGATGATGGCGAGCTCACGATCTTGGGCGAGCGCGGAAAGCGGTTCCAGAAGCGACCGGACTACCAAACGTCCGTTGACACCGCACAACGCCCTGTTTCATCAGATCGGCGCCGGTCATGGCCGAAAGCAGCGCATCGAGCACGATCACACGAGCCCCGGTGGCCTCCACCGCGTCGCGCAGCGAGGGCACATCCACTGCCAGCGACAGCGTTCCCACGGCGATGTCGCTGCCAATCTGGGTTTCGGTATGCACGGCCAGGACCCGGTCCATATCGGCGCCCGCAGCGAGCAAGCGCGGGGCCAAGGTGTACTCCCACGAGTCCTCGGTGGCGACGTACATCACCGGACATGACTGCCCCTCCAATTCCCCCGGCAGCATGCCCCGGGTCACCTGAGCAGACAGCCACGCCGCCCCCTGCGATTTGCCCACACCAGCATGGCCGACAAACAGGGTCGTCTCCCCGAGCGGAACCTGGTCCGCCCACAACCATGACCGTCGTTTGATCGCGATCTCGCTGGCTCTGCGCCAGGCCACGCGACGCAACGGATCAGCCGGCCGTTTGCTGTCGATGCCGACGATGTCAGCATCAGCGGCCTCCTGGTCCTGCCGTTCGCGTCGCTGCTGTTCCTCCAACGCCTCATCAACACTCGCGCCACCGGCATACACCGCGCCATCAGCCGGGTCATACCACGCCTCAGCATCCGGGTTCCGGCGCCCGTACCTCATGCTCATGAACCGCAGCCAGAATCGATCGGCAGTCCCGTACCCCAGTCCACAGGACCACCCCGGTACTCGCCGCGACGCCGACGTGCATCGTCGGCAACATCTCCGGGCTGAGCGCGTCGCCGCCGTAGTTCGGCATACGTCGGCGCACCAGCCACGCCCGTCCACCCGCCGGCCGCACTTATCGCATGCGAGGCGGCCGCTGCTTGGCGCCGCCGGAACCATTCGAACCAGTCCCTGATCAGTTCGCGCACATGTGGCGACTCGGTGAGCAACGCCAACACAGGCACTTCGCCGTGCAACTGCTGACCGAACTCCCGCCACGCCGCAGCATCCGCCAGAAGCCGGTCATACAGCCATCGCGGAACGGCAACCTGCTCGTCGATCTCCGACATCACCCACTCCTTGCCGGGAAAGCCCAGAAACTCCGCTCGGACACGTCGAACGATGACGCAGTCCGAGATCACAACCACACCTCACCGCGTCCGGCACGGCATTCCATGTTCGATAGCTCAAAGGAAGCCGCTTCGCCAAGCCACCTCTCGATCACGAGTCGGGGTGACGCAACGGAGCATCCGATCCGGCCAAGAATTCATCGATCGCGTGAACCGGAATAATGTACGCCTTACCAGTATTCCGCGCGCGTAGCTTCCCGTCAGCGATCAACTTCCTCACCTGCCACGCCGACAAGGACAGCATCGACACGGCCACGGCCACCGTCACAGCAACACGGTCTGCTTCACTGGGATTCTTAATGACCCGATTCATTCACCATCACCACACCGAATCGACCTTCATCGCGGTAAGTCCTGCCACCTATCCACAAATAACCCACGAAGGCCACCAGCGACAAGGTATCCCTGTGTCCACAATGGCTCGTCTCGTGTCATCCCCAACGACACAGCTCAACGCAAAGCCGAACCTGCCGACACACTGCGGCGTTTCGACCAGCACGAGCGCCATCTCGAAGAACTCCCAGCGGACTGGACCATCGAACAGGCCGCCGCCCGCATCGGATGCGAATACACGGCAGCCTGTTACGCCGGGCTGACCGACCCCGACTTCGACGAGGCGGTCGCCGGCGCCGCGGCCGAAGGATCACCACGACCGGCGGGCCGAAGCCCCCGCGCAGTCCACCAGCTCCCCGGCACCAACACCACCACAAAGATCACCGGAGCGGACATGCGTAGAAAGCGCATGACCTGACGAGGTAGCCCAATCCCGCGTGTCGGTGGCAATGAGATTCACTCGACGTCGTCAAGTTCTACGAAGGGCTCATTTGCGGCGTGCCGGACGATCTCGCTTACCCGCCTTGCATGGGGCGCAACAGCTCCAGCTCCCGCTCGACCTCTTCTGCCCGGACGGAAAGATCGGCGAACCCGCCAACGGTGGCCAGTAGCCGAGCGCGCTAACGGCAAAGAGGACGTGTGCTGCGGCGTCCGTTCGGCTAGTGCCGTAATCATGCTGCCTGGGTTCTACCGCCCGTTATTGGGATGTTTGGCTTTGCGATGGCCTGGCACCCCGGGCTTTCTCGATGGTGGCCTGGAGGGCTTCCATGAGGTCGACGCTGGCCGTGGATTGCGGCGGTGGGACTGCCTTCTCGATGACCTCGTTGTGGCGTTTGGCGTCGATGAGAGCACGAACGCGTTCCTGAAAAGTGTCGCGGTAGTCCTTCGGGTTCCAGTCGACTGCCATCGACTCGAGCAACTGGACGGCCACGTCGAGCTCCGACGCAGTGGCGCCGCTGCGGTCGGGAAGGCTCGCGCCGAGCTCCCGGTGTGGGTCGCGGACCTCGTCCGCCCAGTGGAGCACGTGGGCCGCGAGGACGTGCTTCTCGGCTTTCAACGCCGCGAGGTACTGGCGGCCGCGCATGACGAATGTCGCGATACCAACACGGTTCGTCGCTTCCAGCGCTTCCTTGAGCAGGGTATAAACCTTGCGGTACTCAGGTTCCGTCAGGGGCTACGTAGTAGGTCCCAGCAAAGTAGACGGGGCCCAACTGGCCTCGGTCGACGAATCCGACGATCTCCAAGGACCGTGAACGACCAGGAGCGATCTCATCCAGCTCCTTGGGTTCCACGATCACCCAGCCGTCCTCGGTTGGGTAGCCCTTGACGACCTCATCGAACGGCACTTCCTCACCGGTGCGTTCGTTGACCCGCTTCTGCCGCACCCGGTCACCAGTACCCCGTTGGATCTGGTGAAACCGGATCGCGTGGGTCTCGACCGCGGTGAACAACTGCACAGGGACCGACACCAGGCCGACATAAACGACAGCACCCCGCCCCACACAGCATGCGCCATCGCTCACCACCTCCTTCGCTACATGGTCGAAGTCCACCACCTCACCGCGGGCAAGTGCAGAGGCAGACGTCACCGCTGCGGCTGGTTGAGCGCCCTGGTGAGTTCAAAGCTCTGCATGACCCCGCTCCGAGACCATAGAACGTAGGTTTGTAGCGCAGTTTGCGCTCCTGGAGCGACTCCAGTTCGTAGAGGTCGCCTTCCTGTGGGGAATCGTTTTCCTGAATGTGCTGGTGAAGCGCCTCCGGGCTTGATCCGTTGGGGGAGTACTACGTGACTGGGGTCGGCGCGGCAAGGTCATCGTCTGGGTTGAACATGTTCGGGGCGTTCATGTCCGGCCCCCCAGAACCCCGGTCCGCGCCGGTCCGGCAAGGACTTTCGGTCGCATCGGCACCGGCGGTGTAGGTCTGTTCCTGCACACCGGTGGTGTTGAGCAGGCCCCTCGGCTCGTCGTTCGCGCCGGTGTCGTTGAGCAGAGCTTGTCTTCCACGACGTTTTCCAGCGAGTAGCGCAGCTCGTTGTTCATGTACGAGGCAATGGCCCGATCTCGGTAAGCCTCGAAGACGTTGAGCGATGGTCGTTCGCTTGTCGTAGTGTGGTGGTACATCAGCAGTTCGCCGAAGTCGCGGGTGGCGATGGCATCGACGTTTTTGTTGATGAAGGACTTCCCGTTGCCGTGATCGGCCCACTCGCAAATGCGGTACAGACACAAATACTCTGACAATAAATCCACTTGACGCGGGCCCTTTGCGTACATTGCCAATGGTTCCTCCCTTCCGTCGAAGCGCCCGGAGAATTCAGTCAGTGCGTCGTTGGGGTATCGGAACTCCAGGGCGTCGGTGAACCGCGTTTCGACTGCAGCATCCGCTGCCGCGACAAGCGCGTCTGCGTAGGACCGTCCCGGGCCTATCCACGTTCCGGAGAAGCCGACCGGCTCGTAAGAAGTCGGTCCCCCAGACGGAAACGGCCGTATTACTGTCGATATCTCGTGGTCATAGGAGATGCAATTCGCGAACCTCACCGCCACCGCAAAAGGGCTGGGATCGCCGGATAACGACCTGGGTGCCTGTCCCAGGCCGTCTGCCAGTTACCCGGCAGAGCCAGGGGAATGAATAAGTTCTCCGTCTCGATGTGTTCTAGGAGCCACCTGCCGTCGGCCACGAAAGACTCGAAAGAGCCGCTGCTGATTCCGGAGACGTAGATTGCGCACCCAATACGAGAAGAGTCGATCACCTCGCAAGCGTATCCCTGGGGGAGCCGTAGGAGCGATGCTGCGTCCCATGCGCCCGCAGAGGCGGACCGGACGCTCGGTGCGGCTCGACGTGATCTCCACGCAGCCCCTCGCACAACCTCCGGATGCGCCAGAACCGGCCTCACCACGCTTCGTCTCCGGCGTGCGCGCTCCTTCGGCCGGCGCGAACCAAGCAAGGCCGCCAGCGGCAGCCATCCAGAACCCATCCTTTATGACCCGAAACCCCTGCGAGTCAACCATCGCGTACCCAACCCGATCGAAGAGAACTCCCTGGTCAGGCACGGTTCAGCACGTCTCCCCTGAGCAAAGCTCAACATCCGTCCAGTTCTGAGTCCAGCGCCCCAAACCGGGACTCTCGATGCTGCCGATCGTCACGCCAAAGCCGTCTGAGAACCAGTCGGCGGGGTTTCTGCACCAACAGACAGAAGGTGTCCACGACCATCGAGGCCTCGCCAACTGCCCGGGTGGGGATTCGGGTTGGTTGCGACTGGGCCAGTCTCCCGGTCGGCGGTAGCCATCCAGCGGAGGAATGCCGCAGCTGCCGTTGCACCTCCTCACGAAGGCGCCAAAGGTGCCGAAGGTGCCGAAGGTGCCTGTCGAATCGCTTGACACTTCCGGCACCTTCTGCCGCTGCCTGGGCTGGGCCCACCCCCTGGGCCACTGCGTCTCCGCCTGATCGCTTTATGCGCGGATCGTGTGTCCAACAACGGGCCACACGATCGAGCCAAATGGACACAGCTCAACCATTCCCAAGACAGACACCACTTTCGATATTGAAGACATGACCTACCCACACACGGCAGAAAATTCCCTATCCCACATCACCACAAACCATCAGTTGCACAAAAAATCATTACTGCAGCCATCCCAAATAGCAACAATACAAAATTCTAGTTTTGCCGCACAAGAACTGGCCTTCGGAGTTGTGCGATGGATTTGACGAGGTTGACAACGGGGCTGGCCCCGGCCTGGCGCCATATCGTGATCGACTGGGACCGGACCCTGCGATCCTCTGGCCGGCCCAAGACAACGCGCTACAACTACCTGCTTGCCGTCGCGCAGTTTGCTCGCTTTCTCGCCGAGCATCTGCCAGGTGACAACGCCACCGCAGCGGCTATAGATCCGTCGGAGACGACGCGAGCCCACGTCGAGGAGTTCCAGTCCTGGATGATCGAGACACGCTCGGCGGCCACGGCGGTGAACAAGCACAAGGTTCTGCAGCAGTTCTTCAAGTGGCTCGCCGCGGACGAGGAGGAGATCGACCGCTCCCCCATGGAGTGCGTCAAGGCCCCCAGCCAACCCACGAAGCTGGTGCCCGTGATGGGAGATCAGGAAACCAAGAAGATCCTCGAATCCTGCAAAGCAAAGACGTTCGCTGATCTGCGGGACCACGCGATCATTCGAATCTACTACGGCACGGGTGCACGGTTGTCGGAAGTCGCAAGCCTGACAACCGATGACATTGACATGGCCACCGATTCGGTCGTGTACCTGGGGAAAGGCGGGAAGTTCCGACGCGTCCGGTTTGGGCCGAAAACAGCCCGAGCGGTGAGTCGATACCTGCGGGCCCGGGCGAAGCACCGCGGAGCGGAGTCGCCGAGCCTCTGGTTGGCCGAACGCGGGAGCCAGGCGCTTCAGGCGAACGGGATCAAGATCATGCTCAAGAGGCGCGGAAAACGTGCTGGGGTGGACGGCGTTCATGCCCACCGATGGCGCCACAACTACGCCCACCAGTGGAAGCTCGCCGGCGGCGACACTGGTGACCTGATGTTGTTGCTGGGCTGGAGCTCGGATGCGATGGCCCGCCACTACGGTGCCAGCGCCGCAGCGGAACGCGCTCAAGAAACCCAACTACGCATGGGGATCGGGGAAAATGTCTAGCAGTCAGGGAATGACTCCCGCTCAGCGCAGTCGGCGTGCCCGCGTGGCGGCCCACGCCTCGTGGGCCAACACCGCTGATCGGGCAGCACGAACGAGTCATGGCACTCGGGCGTTTCTTGCTCGCTTCGAGCAGCAAGTCGACCCCCTCGGGCAGCTCGATCCCAGAGAGCGAGAGGTGCGCGCACGCCACGCCCGTATGGCATACATGCTCACGCTCGCCGAGCGCTCCGCCAAGGCCAGGCGCAGGAAGCTCGACGAGCAGAACAACACCAAGCGCTGACGCAGACTCCTCGGTTACACCGAGGCATGCGAACGTCGCGGCGTGCACCCTCCACGCCGCGACGCCTGCTGTCCCCTGTGCGGTGTGATCACACGTTGTCGCCGATGCCCATGCGCACCTGGGTCTGCTGGGCTCGCTCGGCGGCGGCACTGGCACCGTAGTGCCGCGGCATCGCATCCGAACTCCAGCCCAGCAACAACATCAGGTCACCGGTGTCACCGCCGGCGAGCTTCCACTGGTGGGCGTAGGTATGACGCCACTGGTGCGCATGCAGACCCGCCAGCCCCGCGGCCTTCCCAAGTCGCTTGAGACGGATCTTGATGCCATTGGCGTGCAGCGGTCGTCCCCCACGATCGGCCAACCACAACGCCGGCAGTTCAGCGCCCTTACGCTTGGCGCGTGCGCGCAGATACCGGCTCAGCGCCCTGGCGGTCCTGGCCCCGACACGCACCCGCCGAACCTTGGCTCCCTTGCCGTGAAAGACGACGGACTCCGTCTTGAGATCGACATCCTCCAGCGTCAGGCCGGCGACCTCCGACAGCCTGGCCCCGGTGTTGCAGAACAGCCGGATGATCGCTTCATCTCGCAAGCTCAGGAAGTCCTTGCCTTTGCATGCGCCGAGTAGTTGTGTCGTCACCTCATCGTCGATCACCGGCACCAGCTTGGTGGGGGCTTTGGGCAACCGGACGCGTTCCAGCGGTGAGCGATCAATCTCCGCTTCGTCGAGCATCAGCCACTTGAAGAACTGCTGCAGTGCCTTGTGCTTGTTCACCGCCGTGGCCGCCGAGCGCGTCTCGATCATCCAGGACTGGAACGCCTCGATGTGGGCCTTGGTGACCTCCGCAGGATCCTCCGACGCCGCACTCGCCTCGGGGTCCGGCGAGTGCTCGGCGAGATAGCGCGCCAACTGTGCTGCGGCCAGGATGTAGTTGTAGCGGGTGGTCTCCGGGTAGTTGCCCGACCGCAGGCTGCGGTCCCAGTCCCGCAGGTAGCCCGTCCAGGTCGGCGAGAGGCCGTCAGTGAGCCGTTCAAGATCCAAAAGCGGCATGTCCAAGCTCCGAAGTCAAGGGGTCGATAAGCGGCGTGCTTGACTCCGAAGAACGAACCATGATCACAAAAAGAGGGTCCTCACAGGCTCTGACCTGCGAAGACCCTCTTCACCGTCGGGCTGACAGGATTTGAACCTGCGACCCCTTGACCCCCAGTGCCGCCCGAACAAGTGCGCCACCAGCAGAAACCGTGAAACCGCAGGTCCAAACGGTTCCGTTCGCTGCCGTACAGAGCAGTACGACGCGGTTGACGTAAGCACGATCCTCCCACTTTCCTCCCACCGCTGGCGTCAAAAGGGATCGCCTGAACACCGCCGGGCGGGCGTGTGACGGTTCCGCTGTGGACCGCTCGCCGCAGTTCAGTGCCGTCCAGCGCGATTGAATCCTGCCGCTTTGCCCTGCCCCACGTTCGCCCTCCCATCCGTGCCGCGCGCTGGGCAACGGCGTCGCACCAGCTGCAAGCTGATCACCCCCAACAGGCGCCGAAGGACCATCTCTTATGGACTCAAACCATAACCAACAACCACGCCATATTTGAGTTATGCATCAATAAGTGCATTGGGGCGGGCGCCCCGTCGCCCGGCCCCGTTCCCGGAGAGGGCCCCGATACCTCACCAGGCACATGCGCTCGCGGTTGAAGCCATTTCAGCGTCATGCGTGTAACGCATACTCGGGGTTGTCGGCCGGGCAGGCAAGAAACTACGGGGGAACGTTTGGTCGCCGGCCGGTTACCTCCCTCTACCACAGCGTGGCCACAGTCCAAGTGGGCACAGTTCGAGCGCTGGTACATCCGCTGCGGACGCCGGGCCTCCAAGGCCGCAAACTGGGAAGGGCCGATCTGCCGCAGCTGTCGCACAGGGACGGTACCGGTTGCCGCAGCGCCAACTTCGCGTGTCCATTGCCCATTTCCCTTGACTACGGCGTCATTTCTGACAAAGACTCGACTATGCAGGCGGTCACAGGGGCCGATCGCCCAACTCGACCAGGGCAACGCCCATGAACCCGAGTGCTCACGGGCGTGCGGATGCCGGGCGGCATAGTGGAGCAGCCGGGGGTACTCGTTTCGACAAACGAAGCACGGCGGTTATACGGTTTGCCGGACCCGGGACTGAAAGTCGGCCGAAAGGCGGCCAACGGGAACCTCAGCGGAGCACGACCTGACACATACCGGCCCGCGACAGTCCGACCGGGCCGCCGATCAGCACAGCGAGCCCGGCGATTGCGCCCACACGCTGCGGGAATCGGCGGACTCCTTACCTGCGCCCGCGGAAAGACACAACCGCGCCCAATCAGCTGCTGACTCATACCGCCACAAGGAGGTATGCATCGTGCACGACGCGGCCGTGGCGACAGTCCGCGTGGCCCTCCACGACACAGACGACCTCACCCGTGTCGGCCTGGCCAGCTGCATAAACCAGGACCGGCGACTCTCGCTGACCGAAACTGCCGACGCCGACGTCGTCGTTCTTGTCCAGGAAACCACCGGTTCGCACGCAATGGAGACTCTGCGTAGTTTGTCCTCCGGAGCCGCCAAGCGCTTCCTGCTCATCGTGGACGGCGACTGGCGACCCTACATCTCCACCGCCGTGCAGCACGGCGTCCGCGCCATACTCTGGCGCGCCCGCTTCTCCCACACTTCCTTCCTGCACACCATCCACGCAGTCAGCAACGGCGGCGGAGTTCTCCCTCCATCACTGCAAGGCACGCTTTTGGACGAACACCAGCGCGTCCAACGCGACGTGCTCGCCCCCCTCGACCTGACCATGTGCGGACTCACCACCCGTGAGGTCGACGTCCTCCAGCTGATCGCCGAGGGCTTCGATCTCAAGGAGATCGCACAGAAACTGGCCTATTCCGAACGCACCATCAAGAACATCCTCTACCAGGTCATGGCGCGTTACGGGCTGCGCAACCGCGTACACGCCGTCTCATTGGCGATTCGCTCGGGGCTCATCTGAACCCGCACCGCCCGATGCCCAGCAACCGACCCCTCCCGAACCACGAGGCGGGTGCCCAGAAATGCGACAGGGGCGTCCTGACGGCACCCGAAATCACCCTGCCCTGACGTCAACGCTCAGGGGCCGATAGAGCGCAGTTCGCGTCTCCTACACCAACTGCAGCGGCTTCGAGCCGATGCAACGCATGACCCACCACTATGTCATCTGTCGCCACCTAGTGCCGTGTCGGGATGCCGAGCCCGAGGCTTGATCCCCAGTCGGCGTTGGTTGCGGGATGATCGGGAAGATACGCGCCGGGCTCGCACCGCGGAATGCCAGAGGAGATCAGGTATGTCGAAAAGTGGCGGCTGGCTCTGGAGATCCTCGATGAACTTACCGAGCAGGCACACCGCCTAGCGGTGTCGCTGATGCCGGTTTCGGCTAGACCGCCGCGTTCCGGCACGCCTGACCACTCGTGGCATGGACTACGCCGTGGCCGTCCGGGCTGACGAGAACGCTCACCCGGCCGGCTCACGCAGCGTGTTGAAGTAGGCGCGCGGATCGGGCTGGGTGTAGGGCCTGACTGGTCATTGCGCGAGGTCGTCGAGTTCGGCGAGGGCGTGTGGGAGGGCGTGGTGGAGCTTTTCGATGTCGGGCAGTGCGCTTCGGTTGGCAAGGAGCCCGATGTGGACGTTGTCGCGGTAGGGACAGGCGGCGATGGACAGGGCGTGCCCGGCGGGCAGCGGCACCAGGGGGTAGAGCTGGTGCAGGCGGGCGCCGTCCAGGGAGACCTCTATGTCGGGCAGGGGCACGTTGGTGATCACGGTGTCGAATAGCAGGTGTGCGGCGTGTGTGGCGATCGGAGTGAGGACCTGGTGCAGCAGCGGTGGCAGTTGGGAGGCCAGCACGGGCAGTGCACCGGCGCCGCGGGTGGGCCCGTTGGACTTGTTGCGGCGCATGGAGCTTTGGATCAGTGCGAGCCTGGCGGAAGGGTCGGGCTCGTGGACGGGTAGGTCGCAGAGGTAGGCGGAGAGCTGGTTGTTGGCTGAGTCGTTGGTCTGGCGGTGTTGGGCGGGAATGAGCGCGCGCAGGTCGAGCTCGTGGACCGGGTGTCCCCGGGTGGCCAGCCACTGCCGCAGGGCTCCGGTGACGATGGTGAGCACGATATCGTTCGTGGTGGCGCCGTAGCGACGCTTGATGCGGCGAAGATCTGCTCGGGGCAGGGTGACCATGTCGACGCGCTTGGCGGCGGTGTGCGGCGCTGCCAAGGGTGAGCGGTGGGCCGGCCGAAGGCGGCCGAGCACGGACGTGGCGATTTCGACCGTCTCAGGCCGAAGCAACACCTGCAGGAACTCACTTGCGGCAGAGAGAGTCTCGTCGAACATCTGGCGCGCTTTCCCCGGGTTGCTCAGCATTGAGGCAGCGGAGCCGAGAATGCTCGGCGGGCTCGTGTGCTCGGGCGGGGTGTCCTCCGGGGTGAAGCCGTCCAGCAGGCCGAGGCCGAGCTCGACGGCACTCGCGCCATCGGCCAGCGCGTGGTGGAGCTTGACGAACACAGCAAAGCGGCCGCCCTCGAGACCCGTGATCACGTGGACTTCCCACAGCGGTCGGGAAACATCCAGCGGAGAGCTCATGAGTTCGGAGATCAGCGTTTCCAACTCGGGCTCCCCGCCCGGGGAGGGCAGGTGGTGCGCGACTACGTGGCTTTCCGCGTCGAAGCCGGGCTGAGGTTCCCAGTGGGCCTGGCCGGGTACCAGCCACGTTTTGTTGACGCGTAGCCGCAGGCGGGGTTGGCGTGAGGCCCGGTCGGCGATCAGCTCTACCAGCCGTGCTCCGTCGACCGGCCGACCAGGTCCGAAGACCGCGACGCCGCCGAGGTGCATAGGCGTGAGCTCCCGCTCCAGGCACAGGAACACCATGTCCAACGCGCTGATAGTCTGCCTCGCCATTTCCTACCCCACACCGTGATCGTTCTGCCGTCGCGACCTGTCAAACAGTGCTCGTTGCTGCTCCGGGCCCGCTATCGGAGGACACTTTCGTGGGAGTCCACACATGATCCTGGGATCGTCACTCAGACGGGTGTGTCGGGAGTGGTCGCGAGCAACCTCGCTGTGAAACTCCCGTATTGGCCGACAGAGGCTCATCCCACGGTCGTCGTGTAGCCAGGGCGATCTCGTCGTACATCCCCGATGCTGACACAGCCGTCATACGGTAGCCCTACACGATTTCGCGCTGGTCTCCGCGGTGCTCCGCAAGATCGTGGCCTGACGAGCTCGCACTTCCCGTGGCCAGTCCCGCTCGACATGGACCCTGGACTGCAGGACTGGGGCCCGTTGATGGTGGCTTCGATCACGACGATTTCCGGGCAAGTGGGCGCTGTCAATGAGCCGTTGACCTTCGCCGACGGCGCAGCCCTTTGAGGACCACTCCTGCGCAGGTTCGTCGTTCCAGCGTGTCGCACAGAGCGTCCATGCTGATCGCTGACACCCCGGGCGGGCAGTTCGCGCTGTGCCGGCAGGCGGACGACTCGACCTCCTGGCAGCCGCTCGCCCGGATCCCCGTTGGGCACACGAGTGCCGCACTCGACGACGCGTCATGGCAAGGGACGCAAGCCGCTGCGCATCGTTGATCTCCGTGACCACCGAAGAGTTGCGGAGGTGGCTTCGTGGGCGCGGTGGCCAGCCTGATGAACCGCGCTGTTCCCGGCTCGCGGCGGTCATGTCGGTGTGAGATAACTGCGGGTGGATGGCGGGCGAGGCCAAGCGGGGCAAGAGCACGTTCCTCGGCGCTCTGCTGGGCCGAGATGTCCCGACCGTCGGCTCACTTCGCTCACCGCGCTGGCGACGTAGGCCATGGTGGGCTGCAACGCGCGGTCGTACACCTCGCCGACGGGCGAGCCGACCCCCCGCTGTCGGCCCTCGGGGAGTATGTCACCAAAAAAAGGGGGAACCTGGACAACCGGCGCGGCATCTCCCGCGTCGCGGTGCGTATGGATGCCCCCTCGGCGGTGGCAGAACGACTCGACGCCGCCGCCGTCTTCGCGGGGACACACCCGCAACCGCCGACAGCATCTCCAAATACCAGGCACGAGGCCCTCGCGTTGACCGGACCAGCTACAAAGCCACCCTCGGCGTCGACATTCTGACGCCCGCAGATCCTTGACAGCCAACACCAACGTCCAAACTTCACGGCCTTGTCACTAGCCCCTCCCACAACAACGACCGCAAGCCCTAAGGAGATACCCACCACGGTGAACCGTGACATGTGGACACTCAACCGACGGATGACTGCTGCGGCGTTGGCGGTCCCTGATCAGCCTGCGAAACCGGCGACGCGGGTCCCGGATGCCGTGCCCGGACCGGGATCGTGCGCCGCAGTCCCGACCATCGAAGGATTGGCCGAACTACTCGTGTCCGGAGGCAGCAGACACCGATCCCTCTTCAGCACCCCCGGATATGGCGGATGTGACGCACGCAGTGAAACTGCGTGCACAAGTCCGCCTGGCCTGAGCGCCATCGACGCGCCAGCGGCTCATTCGCACCGGGACCATCGGCAACCGGACTACTCCGAGGCCGTACTGCCAGCACGCTGTGCGACCGCAACACCCACACCGATCGCCGCCGCCACCGGCCACTCGATCATCGACAACGCAGCCAGCGCTCCCAGACCACCGTAGAAAGCCATCATCTGACCGGACGGCAGATAGCCCCGAACCGTCTCCGCCGCACCAGTAAGATCCTCGCGGGTCGGAATGTAGTGATCAGGGCGGTGGAACTCCGCCGTCACACCGGGAAGGTTCACCGTCGTCCCGCCAGCACCTGATGGCGTCGTCTCCGCGCCCGCTGGTCTCCGCTGCTTGGTAGCCATGACTCGCTCCTCCCTAGGGCAGCCTCATGCGACATGGTCAGCCCCGCACGGCATCGAACTGGCCCGAACCGGACCAGACGAACAGCACGATTTTACGCCTGGATACGACGAAACCGCCCCACGTCGAGTTGTTGGGGTCTCGGACTCGTTGCCACATCAGTCTCCTTCAGGGCGCGGTGTTGCAACAACATTGATGCGCGGTGCGCCCGGGCAGCGCCGACAAGCCCGAATGCCGGGCTGTGCATCACGCGCTGGCCGACGTGACCGCCCCGGACGCCCGGCGATTGTGCGTTGTAGGGCCGGGCTGGTGTTGCGTTCAGGCAACAGCGAACGGACATCATGTCGCGTTGAGGTGACACCGTTTGCGTGCACGGCCAGCGACGCACGTGAAGCCGTAGGTGGCCAGTGTTCGCCAGTACGTGTTCGCTTGTTGGTGTTCCGCTCGGACGAGGTCCACAAACAGCTACATCCTGGTTCCCCTATCTCTTCCGTTGTGGATTGTTTTCACTTGAACGGGGTGTATGCCTGCATCCGGGTCTTCAAGGGACCTTCACCGGGCCTAGTCTCGGGGTTTACCCGTTAGTTCTGCAAAGGAGCGTCGTGGCTGCTAGAACCCGGAACGCGAAGTCTGAGGCTGGAACCTCCGGTGGGTCCCGTGGTGATCGCTCACAGAGCGCATCGGGGAAGACCGGTCGCCCGCAGCCTGCGACCGTGAAGCTGCCGTTCGTGACAGCGGAGTTTCGTCCTCCGGAAATGCACATTCCTGGGCAGGAGAATGTCGCAGGCATGGTCAACACCGTGCGGAAAAACCTTCCCCCACCCGGGCAGCTGGCCTATTACGGCGTTCTGGGAGCACTGGCGGCATTGTCGCTGATCGAATGGCCGGTGGCCGCAGCGATCGGGATCGGCACGATGGTCGCGCAGCGAGCCGGCGAAGGACAATCAAGTTCATCACGAGCGACGTCCGGGTCTCGGTCGAACCGTACGAGCGCGTAACCATGTTCGGTGGGTTGAAGACGCTGGTGTCGCAACTCGCGGCACCAGCGGTCGCTGTCGCGCGCGACGTTGTGCTTTTCGGTGATGGTCGGCGGGCGTGGACCGCGGACGGGCGCGCGCACATCGAGGTGCGTGGCGTGCACGAGCCGGGGTCCGAACCGGCGGCCGAGCAGATCACCAATCGGCTCACGCAGCTGCCCGGCGTGCGGTGGGCCGAGGTCAACGCGGCGCTGGGCCGGGTGGTCATCGGGCACGACCCGGAGGCAGTCGAGCTCGCTGAATTGGTCGCCGCGGTGGACGAAGCCGAGCAGGCCAGCGGTATGGGCGAGCGTCCTCGCCGCGAGGCTGGCGCGGTGCGCCCGGGCGATGTCGCCAGGGTGTTCGGCAACACGGTGGTGATGGGGGCGAACCTGGCGGGCTTGGGTTATGCCGTGGCGGCCCGCTGGCTGCCGGTACCCGCCGTGCCGCCGTCCATTCCGGCGTTGGTCTCCACCGCTGACTCCGTGCAGAAGGTCCGGGGTGCCGTCCAGGCGCGGGTGGGCTGGACGGCCACGGATTTGTTGTTCGGTCTCGGGGGCGCTGCAGCGAATACCTTGGCGCAGCGCCCGACGACCTTGCTGGCCGATGCCACGCATCGGTTCTGCTTGGTGCGGGAGTCCCAGGCGGTGCAGCGAAGCTGGGCGCGGCGGGAAGCCGAGTTCGGGGACCGCCCCGAGTACCACCGGTGCGAGCCTGTCGACGTGGGTTCCCGCCCGGCACCCCTGCCCAATGGACCGATCGAGCGCGTGGCGAACACCTCGGCGGTGGCCGGGCCCGCAGCCTTCTTGGGAACCCTGGCGGTGACACGAAGTCTGCAGCGGGCACAGGGCTTTCTGGTCGCGGGTGTCCCGCGAGCGGCAGGGCTGGGCCGGGATGCGTTCGCGGCACAGATCGGGATCGCGCTTTCCGAACGTCATGCGCTGGTGGTCGATCCACGAATCCTGCGGAGGTTGGACCGGATCGACACCGTCGTGATCGACGCGACTGCCGTGCAGACGGGAACGCAGCGGGTGCGCGACGTGATTCCGCTCAACGGCGAGGTCGACATCGCGGGATTGTGGGAACGAGCGCACGCCCTGGTCGGCGTGGTGGTGCACGCGGACGCGAAACGCGACGGCTGGGCGCTGTCGCAACTGGGCGACGCAGATCTGTCGCACGTGGAGCGGCAAGGCACGTTCCGGCAGACGGCCGGCCCGGGGGTGCACACCCACGCGCTGAACCGGGATGGGCACCCGGTTGCCATCGTCGAGATCGAGGAGGAACCGGCGCCGCTGACCGACGAGCTTCTCGCCGCGGCCCGTGAGGTGGGCTCGGTTGTTCTCGCCGGAACAGACACTCGGCTTGCGGAGAAATGGGAGGTCGATCGCATCGCGCCTGCCGGCGCGGACCTCGCAGAGCTCGTGCGGGAGTTGCAGGCCGATGGCCACGGCGTCGCCGTGGTCTCGACGCGTAGTCGCGCGGGCCTGGCCGCCGCCGACCTCGGAATCGGCGTCACCGGCCACGGGCCACCCCCGTGGGGCGCGCATCTGATCACCGGGCCCGGCCTGGGCGAGGCGTGCGCGCTGCTGCGGTTGATCCCCACCGCCCGCACCGTCAGCCGGCGCAGTGCCCAGCTCGCCGTCATCGGCTCGGCCAGCGGTGCATTGCTGGCCGCACTCGGGCCTGCCGCGGGAAGCCAGGCCCGCGCGGCGGTGCCCGTGTCCACCTGTGCGCTGCTGGCCCTCGGCGCCGGTGCGTATTGGGGCATGCAAGCGGGTCGACGCCCGGTGCCGTCCGACACCGCCCGCACGCCCTGGCACGCCATGTCTCCGTCCACGGTGCTGGAACTGCTCGGCAGCTCGCCGAACGGTCTGACCGACGCTGATGCGCAGCAGCGCGCACTCGGACGCCAGGACCACTCACAGCCAGGCCGGACCAGCCTGATGCTCGCGAGCCTGGACGAGTTGGCAAGCCCGCTGACCCCCGCGTTGGCCGGTGGAGCGGGGATCTCCGCCAGCATCGGAGCGACCGCCGACGCGGTCATCATCAGTGGCGTGCTGGGGTTGAACGCGCTGATCGGCGGCGTGCAGCGGGTCAGCGCCGACCGCGCATTGCGCAAGCTCCTGGATGCCACTGCGATCCCGGTCGCATTGCGCCGCAAGGACAAACGCACCCGCGTGCCCGCCGACGAACTCGTACCCGGCGACGTCATCGACCTGGTGGCAGGCGACGCCGTCCCCGCGGACTGCCGCCTGCTGGAAGCCGACGGGCTCGAGGTCGACGAATCCAGCCTGACCGGCGAATCCCAACTCGTCACCAAAACCACCGCCGCCACACCCGCGGCAGCGGTGGCCGACCGGCACTGCATGCTCTACCAGAGCACCGCGATCGCAGCCGGACGCGCCGTCGCGGTCGTCGTCGCCACCGCAGAGGCCACCGAAGCCGGCAGCGCGGCAGTCTCCGACGGCGCCCCGGATCGTCCCGGCGGGGTGGCGGCGCGTTTGCGGTCCCTGACCAAGGTCACCGTGCCGATCTCGATCGGCGCCGGAGGGCTGCTGCTGGTCGCGGATCTGCTGCGGAGTCAGCCCATCGGCGCGGCCCTGGGCCGAGCGGTGAGCCTGGCCGTCGCCGCCGTACCGGAGGGCCTGCCATTCGTTGCGACCGTCGCCGAGTTGGCCGCGGCCCGGCGGTTGTCGAAACGTGGTGCCCTGGTGCACAATTCCTCGACAATCGAGGCGCTGGGCCGAGCGGATGTGCTGTGCTTCGACAAGACCGGCACCCTCACCGAAGGACGCATCGCCCTGCGCGGGGTATCCGATGGGGCCACCACCCGCGACATCGCAAATCTATCCACAGTGGATAGAAAAATTCTCGCGGCGGCATTGCGCGCCAGTCCGCTGGCCGACAACGGTGAATTCCTGCCGCATCCCACCGACCGCGCGGTCGTCAACGGTGCCCGCGATCTCGGGGTGCAGCCCAGCGAAGGCACCCCGGGCTGGCAATTCGTCGAAGAGCTCCCCTTCGAACCGTCGCGGGGCTACCACATGGTGCTCGGACGGGTCGGCAGTGACCACCTGCTGAGTATCAAGGGCGCCCCGGAGGTCGTGCTCGCCCAGTGCACCCACTGGCGCCGCGACGACGTGGACGTGGCCTTCGACGACGACGCACGCCTTGGTGCGGAGAAGGAATTCGACCGGTTGGCGCGCCAGGGATACCGCGTGCTGGCCGTCGCCGAACGGCCCGCCACCGGCCGCCGCGACCTCGACGACTCCCGCCTGCGCAACCTCCGGCTGACCGGCCTGATCGCCCTGGCCGACCCGGTCCGCCCCACCGCAGCCGCCGCCGTGGACCAACTGCAGCAGGCAGGCGTGCAGATCATCATGATCACCGGTGACCACCCCAGCACCGCCGAAGCCATCGCCGCCGAACTCGGCATCCTGGGCGGCCACCAGGTCATGACCGGCGCCGGCCTCGACACTCTCGACGACGACGAACTGGCCGCCAAGGTCGCCGACATCGCGGTTTTCGCCCGCACCACCCCGGCGCACAAGGCACGTGTCGTCCGAGCACTGCAGCGCACCGACCGCGTCGTCGCCGTCACCGGCGACGGGGCCAACGACGCACCCGCTATCAGAATCGCCGACATCGGCATCGCGCTCGGCGAACGCGCCACACCGGCCGCCCGGGAAGCCGCCGACGTCGTGGTCACCGACGACCGCATCGAAACGATCGTGGACGCCATCGTCGAAGGACGCGCCATGTGGGCCTCAGTGCGCGACTCCCTGGCGCTGCTGCTAGGCGGCAACCTCGGCGAGATCCTGTTCACCGTCGTCACCGGCCTGCTTACCCCCGGTGGGTCGATGAACGCCCGCCAAATGCTGTTGGTCAACCTCCTCACCGACGTCATCCCGGCGATGGCCATCGCCGTACGGCCCCCACCGGAGATCACGCCTGAGATGCTCCTGGAGGAAGGGCCCGACGCCTCCCTCGGTGCCGCACTGCACCGCGACATCTACCGGCGCGGCATCATCACCGCCGCAGCCGCGTTCACCGCCTGGATCCTCGGCCGAATCTCGGGAACCCGGCGACACGCCGACACGGTCGCGCTCGTCGCGCTCGTCGGTGCCCAACTCGGCCAGACCCTGGTCATCCGCGGACGCACCCCGCTGGTCGTGGCCGGTGCGCTCGTGTCCATGGTGGCACTGGCCGCCATCGTGCAGATCCCCGGCCTCAGCCACTTCTTCGGTTCCACACCCCTGCTGCCGCACGGCTGGGCCATCGCCCTGGGCTGCACCGTCGCCGCCAGCGCCGCCGGCCTCATCCTCCAGCCACGGCCACGCAGCCAGCAGGCCATGCCGTCGGAAACCGACAACATCGTCGAGACCGTGGCCGATCACCACCACGCCGACCCGGAAACCACAACCCACGATCACAATGGCCACGAAGATCGAGCGCTTTCCTTCACACTGGGGCGAACGCTGGTCCGGGCCGACCACACTCAACCGGACCAACACGACCGCCCCGCCAGCCGAGACGATGCCAACGGGCCGCCGCCGCAGCGGGTGCCGTCCCTTGCCGTCGCGGAAGATACGCCGGAACGGTCTTGACCGTGCGCCCAACCACGGCTGAAGCAGCGCAGTCGAATCATTGGCGAGAGGACACCGCCACAACTGAAGACCCGACAGCCGTCGATCTTGCCGTCTCGCCGCCCTATCCCGGTCCGGGTAGGCACTCGCAGGAAATCCGCTCGCGTGCTATTGCCGTGTTCGTAGTCTTTCCTGCGCGCGTCGGCGTATGAGGATCGGCAGGAAGGTTCCTATCGTGGCTTGCGGTACCAGCTCGGCGGCCGCGGTGTTGATCGCGTGCAAGATCTGTCCGGGCCGTGCGTCGGGGAACTGGCCGGACAGATCTTCCCGTACCAGGTCCAGTTCTCGTTGAAGCCGCGCTTGATCGATCCCCATCACGAGTTCACCGCCCGTCGGCTGGAGGTCTTGTCTGCTCGAAGTTGTCCCGAGTCGGGCCCGACGATGGCTGCGCTGACGGGATCTTGGCGCTCACACACGGCGGTTCACCATTGTTGGAGCAGGAGGCTGAGGGCGGTGGCGGCGGTCGTTGCGCCCGCGGCGATCATCCAGCCGTGCGGGAGTAGCGGGCTGGACCCGAAGAATTGGCTCAGCCCGGGGGTCTGGACGATGGCGGCCAACGCCAGGAGGGAGACGAGGGCACACCCCACGACCAGTGGTGTCCGTCCGCGCACGACCAGGGTCTGTCCGAGCTGGGCGCCGACCAGTGCCACGAGCGCGATCGTGTTGGCCTGGCGCAGGGTTCCGGTCGCGCGCCCGAGGATCCATGCGCTGATGGCGGCCCCGGCGGTCAGCGCGGCACGCCGGTAGATGTCGTGGGTCAACGCGGCGCCCAGGGAGGCTTCGGGGCCTTCGGCCAGCAGCATCTCGGCGGTGATCGTCGGCGGTGGCCTTACCGCGATCGCCATCGCCGGGAGGATGTCGGTGAGCAGGTTGACCAGCAGCAGCTGCCGGGCGTTGAGGCTGCCCCCGCCGTTGATCAGACCGGTGACGACGGTAAAGCCGATCTCGCCGAGGTTTCCGCCGAGCAGGATGGCCAGCGAGTCGCGCACCGATGCCCACATGGCGCGGCCTTCCACGATGGCGTCGACGATGGTCTCGATGCGGTCGTCGGTGACCACGAGGTCGGCGGCCTCACGCGCCGCAGGAGTTGCGCGCTCCCCCAGCGCGATGCCGATGTCGGCCAACCGGATCGCCGGGGCGTCGTTGGCGCCGTCCCCGGTCACCGCGACCACACGGTCGTTGCGCTGCAGGGCCTCGACGATGCGCGCCTTCTGCGCCGGGCTGACCCTCGCGAACACCGCGACGGTGGTCACTTCCGCCGCTAGTTGCTCGTCGTCGAGGGTGTCCAGTTCGGTGCCGGTCATGACGCGGCGCTCGTTGAGCGCGTTGAGTTCGGCGGCGATCGCCTCGGCGGTGCTGGGGTGATCGCCGGTGACCATCACGACCTCGACACCCGCCTGCTGGAGCTGCGCGACGGCGGCGGCCGCGGTGGGCCGTACCGGGTCGGCCAGCGCGACGAAACCGATCAGCCGCAGATCCCGGATCCGGGACTCGTCGAGATCACTGCGATCCGAGGCGGCCCGCTCGGCGACAGCCAGCACCCGGTAGCCCTGCCGGGCGAGGTTTTCGGCAACGCGCTCGACGTCTCGACCAGCGGTACCCTCCAGCGGCACGTCGCCGTCTGGTCTGCGCCACCGGGTGCACTGGGCCAGCACAATCTCCGGGGCACCTTTCACACTCAGCAGATTGCCGTCGCTGAAGGTGCCGAGCACCGCGTGGTAGCCGCGGGAGGGCTCGAAGGGCGTCTCGTCGATCGGCACCCAGCCCTCCTTACCATCGTCGGGGTACGCTCCCGCGCCGCGCGCGCCATCGACGACCGCGCGATCGGTGGGATGCGGGAGCAGTTCTCCGTTGTCCACCAACGGACTTGCCCGCAAGGCACCCGCGAGCACTCGGCGTTCCACTGTGGAAATGTCCTCGAGCCACCGGCTCGACGCACCATCGGATACCCGCCGCAGCGCGATCCGCCCTTCGGTGAGGGTGCCGGTCTTATCGAAGCACAACACCTGCGCCCGCCCCAGAGCCTCGATCGTCGCGGAGTTACGCACCAACGCCCCGCGTTTCGACAACCGCCGGGCGGCCGCGAGCTCGGCGACGGTGGCAACGAACGGCAATCCCTCGGGAACGGCCGCCACCGCCAGGCTCACCGACCGCCCCAGCGATGTCCCCAACGGACGCCCGCGCAGTATGTCCGTGACGAGCAGAATCCCGCCTGCTCCCAGGCAGACCGGAATCGTCACCTTGGCCAGCGTCTGCAGGCGAGCCGCGACACCATCTGCACCTCGTCGGACCTCAGGCCCGATCGCACTGCCGGCCTCGGTGTTCGCGCCGGTCGCGACCACGACACCCACGGCTCGCCCGGCGGCGACCGCGGTGCCGCGGTAGATCATGCAGGTCCGGTCCGCGACCGGCACCGCCGGAGTCGCCGTCACTGTCTTGGTGACCAGCATCGACTCGCCGGTCAGGCTCGACTCATCGAGCTCCAGCCCGTCCGCCTCCAGGAGTCGGCAGTCGGCCGGAACAGCATCCCCGGCCACCAACTCCACCACATCGCCGAGCACGAGCTGGTCAGCGGGCAACTGCGTCACGTTTTCCTTGCGGCGCACCACAACCCGAACAACGCTGGCCGCCAGCAGCTTGTTCAACGCACGGTCGGCGGTGATACGTTGCACGCCGCCGATCAACGCGTTCATTCCCAGCACGCCCAGGATGATCGTCGCGTCCGCGACGGCACCGATGCTCGCCGAGATCGCGGCCCCACCCGCCAAGGCAGGCGTCAGCGGACTCGCCAGCTCCTCCAGCGACGCCCGCAGCACACCCATCCGGCGGAAGTCCGCTCCTTCGTCGTGATCCGGGAAACGCTGGTGCGCCGCATCATCGGTCAGGCCCTCTGGTGAACTGTCGAGCAATTCCAGCACCGTGCCGGGCGCCATCGCATGCCAGGCAGTGCGCGGCACGGCGCGCGGAACCGGGCGCCACACAGCCTGCATCCCCCACCACGTCCCCGCCCCGAGGCCGATCGCCGCGCACACGGCCACCGGAATTCCAGCACGGGCCTGACTCCCGATAGCGGGCCCGAACGCGGCTAGCGCGCCCACCGGGCCCAGCCGCGCCGCGCCGCCAGCGTCTCCCGCAACAGGCAGAACCGGTACCCCGATTCCGCCAGCAAACTCGCCGGGCGCTGCGCGAGCGTGTTCGCCATCGCACTGCTGAGCCCGAACAGCAGGTCAGTGGCGGTCTTCCCGATCCGCGTTTCCAGCGGCCTCCGGACCCGGGAGACCGACTCACCGGTCGACACCAGTGCCGGAACAGACGGCGGCAGCGCGGGCAGCGGCAGCAGCCGGGCCCCCATCGCGATCGCAGCGCCAGTCGAGTTCGCCCCCAGCATCGTCGCCTCGGCGATCACCTTCGCCGGATTGTCCGGGTGGCTCGCGCTGACCGCGGCGAACGGTTCCTCGTCCAAGCCGGTGTCCGCCTCGGCATCCTCCACCGCACCCACCAGCCCGGCGATCCCCACCAGGTCCGGATCGTGCCCGATGACCACCCGCCCCACCACAGCGTTGATCTCGACCCAGACAACGCCCGGCACCTTCTCCAGCCACCGGACGATCCGCTCGCCGGCTTCCTCGCTCCCCGGCTGGTGAACACCACGCACCTCAACGTGCGCACGCCCCTCCGACACCCAAGCCCGCCGACGCCCCAAGCCCACGATGCTCTGCGCGGCAGCCGCCACCGGCGCCACGATCTGCGAGGCCAACGCACCCAACGTACGCAACATCGAAGGCGCTCAGCCGTTCGACGCCGTGCGAGCCGAATCCGCTGAGCCGTTCGAACCCGATTCCCGCGATCGCGCACGCGCTGCTGCTCTAGCCACGACCCGCCTCCCTGACGCACGAGCACGTTGGTAAACCACGAGCGTAAGACACGCGAACGCCACGCGAACCCCGAAAGACCCGTGTAGGAGGCACCAGTGACTGAGGTGAAGGCAGAGCAGGCCAGCGAGGCCGCCGCGGCAGACCTGGCGGTGATGGATGAGCAGATCCAGCAGCTGGCCAATCGGGCCGTGCTGAAGGGCTGCGGCTGACTGGTGAGGGTGGGCTGCTGGGCCGGCTGACCAAGCTGGTCACCGAGGCCGCGCTAGCCGGCGAGATGGATGATCATCTCGGCTACGGCAAGCACGACCCGGTCGGCCGCGACGGCGGCAACTCGCGTAACGGCACACGGGCCAAGACTTGTCCAACTGCTGCGGTTCCTCTCGGACGCCCAACTGCGTCGGCGGACCACGGCCGAGACGAACAAGGTCGAGTCCTACAACAAGTTCTCCTCCTGGTGCCGGTTCGGCAACCACGGGGTGATCGCCGCCAACGACCCCGAGGAGCAGGAGAAGATCCTCAAGTTCTCCACCCTGCTGACCAACACGGTCATTTTCCACACCACACTGGACATGATGATGGTGGTCCGCGAGCTGATCGCCGAGGGCTGGACGATCACCCTGGAGGATCTGACAGTGCTCTCGCCGTACCTGACCGCCCGCATCCAGCGTTTCGGGGAGTACGCCACCGACGAGATCGAACTGACCCCGGAACCGTTCGACGCCCGCAGGGCACCGAAGCGACGCCCACGAGGGTTTTGTTCGATGGCGCCCACCCAATGGGGTGTGTACTCGCGGACCGCAGCCTCGGGTCCTGCTGATAGCTGGGATTGACCATCGCCTACGCGCCGACGAACACGGTGGGCACGGTCTCATCCCTGCCGGTGGCCGCGCGGACGCGAACAGCTGCCCGCGAGTCGTGCTCAGCGGCCTGGCCGTGTTCGCCGTCGGCCTCACCAGCCGGGCCCTCCTTGCTTGATCCATGGTGGATGATGTTTGGCGCTCCGGCAGCTCGTCCTCCAAGCGCGCCGGTGGTCGCCAGGATGCTCGGCTACACCCTCGATCACGCCGCCCGGCTCGCCACCGAGGCCGGGGGCGCCTGGGCCCCGCTACGCCCCGATGACCACTGCCGGTGACACAGGACGGAGAACACGCGACAGTTGAATCCGCGAGGTCACCAATTCGGGACGCCTACGTCACGAGCCCTCCTTCACGTTCAGGACACACGGGGAACCTCACGCTGCGCCGCGCGGATTGCTGGTTCGTGCACCACAAAGTGAAGGCCCGCCGGGGATCGGCGGGCCTTCACTGCTTGCAGGGCTGGTGTTGTCTGTCAGGCGGCGTAGCCCCTGGGCTGGATGCGGAGCACCGCGGAGACCCGCGCGAACGCGGTGCTGGTCCTACAGATCCTCACCACCCGCATGCGCGAAGCCTTCGGCGACACCGACCTGGACGAACTGCGGGAGTTGCGCGACTGATGACCACCCTCTTGATACTCACTCCCGTCGCAGTGCCGGTCCTGTGAGCACTCACCTACCTCGTGTGGGGCTGGCAGCCAGCGACTGCCCGGATAGTGCCGCAAGTGCGGTGCTGCTGCTCGCCGCCGCCATCACTGTTGCTGCCGCAGTGACGCGCTCCGGCCCGGTCACTTCGCTCGGCGGAGGGGTGCGGGTGGATGCGCTCTCGGCCTTCATCTCATCGTGATCGGCGCGGTCGGCCTGCTGTCTACAGTGGCCACCCCCGGTTATCTCCGGGGTGAGATCACCGCCGGGTGGGCCACGTCGCGCACCGCGACGCGGCACAGCGTGCTGGTGCAGCTGTTCCTGGCCGCGATGGCCGTGGCGGTGCTGGCCGCCAACCTCGGGGTGCCGTGGGTGGCGGTCGAGGCCACCACCATCGTCACCGCCTTCCTGGTCGGCCACCGCCGCACCCGCGCGGCCGTGGAGGCGGCGTGGAAGTACGTGGTGATCTGCTCGGCCGGGATCGCCCTGGCCCTGCTGGGGACCTTCCTTCTCAACTACGCCGCCGCCCACGCCCCAGGTGCCCCCGGGCTGGAGCTGGCCGAGCTCGCCGCGCATGCCGCGGGTCTCGATCCCGGAGTCACCCGCATCGCGGTCGTGCTGTTGATTCTCGGGTTCGGCACCAAGGCCGGGCTCGCGCCGCTGCACGCCTGGCTGCCCGACGCCCACAGCCAGGCTCCGGCGCCGGTGTCCGCTGATTCCGGTGTGCTGCTCTCCGTCGCGTTCTACGCGATCCTGCGGGTCAAGGTGGTCGCCGACGCCGCACTCGGCACCGGCTTCACCCAGGTGCTGCTGGCGGTGATGGCACTGGCCTCCCTCGCCCTGGCCGCGTCGCTGCTGCTGGCGCAACGCGACTACAAGCGGATGCTGGCCTACTGTTCGCCGCCGAGATGTGTGCCGATGACCGCGCCGTTGACGGTGCCGATGACGAGGGGATGAAGATGCCCCGTCGGCGGGTGCCGATGGGGCTGGGATCTTCACGGTGTCGTCGTGGTCGTCATGGTGGCGGGGTGGTTATTCGGCGGTCACCTCGGCGATGGCGGTGCGGGCGGTGGATTCGTCGACGATGGTCTTGTTGGCGAGGAATGCGGCGATGAGGGCTTGGATGGCGAGGTTGTTCACCGCCCGTGGGTAGCCCCTGCTGGTTTGGTGGATCAAGGCGGTGGCGTCGTCGCTGTAGATGGTGTCGGAGCGTCCGACCAGCTCGAGGTGGTGGCGCAGGTAGCCGCCGGTCTCCTCTGCTGTCATGGGCGGCATGGCGTAGCGCAGGCCGATGCGTTGATCGAGCGCGGCCAGTGCCCCGAGTTTCATGCGCCGTCGCAGGGTGGGCTGCCCGACCAGCAGCAGCGCGAACGGGCTGGAGGCGTCGAGTTCGTGGTTGGTGAGCATGCGCAGGGATTCCAGTTGGTCCTGGGAGAGCAGGTGGGCCTCCTCCAGGATCAGGATGGGGACGCGACCGCGTTCGGCGTGCTCGATAGCGAGGGCGTCGGCGGCCTGGGGGACCAGGGTGGCGTGGTGTACCAGGGGTTGTCCGCCCAGGGCGGCGACGATCTGGTGGTGGATCCCGCGCACTCCGACCGTCGGATTGGGCAGGTAGATCACAATATGCCGGCTTGTGTCCAAGGTGGATAGTGCGGCGCGGATGGCGACGGTCTTCTCGGCGCCGACTTCGCCGGTGATCACGCCGATCCGGCGTTCGGCGATGCACCAGCTGATGCGGGCGACGGCTTCGCTGTGGGAGGCGTGCCGGTGCAGCATGCTGGGGGCGAGGTCCCGGCCGAACGGTGCCTTGGTCAGGCCCCAGTACTGGTTGAGCTTGTCAATCACCGTGGGCCTCCGCGTGCTCGTCGTCGATGGGCGGTCTCGGCGGGGCCGGGGAGATTTCGGCGCCGGTGAGCAGGTCGAGTTGTCCGGGAATCCCGGTGTGGATGCCGGTCAGCGCCGTGTAGTTGATGCCGCCGGCGAGGTCGGCCTGGTGAGTGGCGTCGACAAGGCGGGTGTAGTCGATCCCGGTCGGTTTCGGCGGCTCGGGCGGGATCTCCGGCCGGGCCTTGGGGTGGGCGTGCCGGCGGATGTGGTGCGGGACCGCCAGGCCCCAGCTCTGGCCGCGGTGGCGGACCTCGATGCGGGTGAGATCGAATGGGTCGAAAACCAGCTCGACGGCGCGGCCGACCAGGGCCGGATCCACTTCATAGACGTTGCCGTGCAGCGACACGGTCGCGGTCTTGCGCACCGTGCGGCGGGCTTCCCAGCGGAACGCCTCGGCCAGCGCCTCCGGGGTGGGCAGCGCGATCGGCCCGCCGGTCATCCACCGCTGGAGTGGAGCTTGTCCGGTCTCGGAATGCACCCGCCGGTGATAGACCGTCTCGACCCAGGCGGTGAACAGCCGGTTCACCTCAAGCAGGTCGGCGACCTGGTGACGTCCCGGCTCGTCCTCGCCGGTGATCTCGACGAGGAACTGATCCCGCACGGTCTTGAAGAAGCGCTCAATTTTCCCGCGGCCCTCGGGTCGACCCGGGGTGGAGTGGGTCAGCTTGATGCCCAGGACAGCGCAGCCCCGCAGCAGCCATGAGTCCACAAAGGATGATCCGTTGTCCACGTAGATTCGATCAGGAACGCCGCGGGCTCCCAGCGCGGGACGCAGCGCCGCGGCCAGTCGCACGGTGTCCTCGCCATAGCCGAACCGGTGCCCGGTGATCAGACGTGAATGGTCGTCAAGGAAAGCGAAAAGGTAAGTTTTCCGGCCTCCCACCTTCGGTCCGTGGAGAGCGTCTTATGCGGACTATCTGATTATGCCGACTGTGATGGTGAGTGCCTGGTGAGGAGTGCGGCTATTCGGGTGAGTTCCGCATAAATCTGCATCGTGTGCGAATGGTTTCTCCGTCTGGATCAGTGTCAGATCCGGACAGAAGGAGGAAGATCGTGACGTGGTCTCGTGCAAGGCTGGAGATATCCGGGCCGCTGGCACCTTTTGAGGCGGGGTTCACTGATTGGTTGGTGCGTAAGGGTTATGCGCCTGCCGTGGTGCGAATCCACCAGCGGCGGATGGTGCATCTGAGCTCGTGGATGCAGGCGGAGAAGATCGACGTCGACTTGTTCGGGCCGGCGACGGTGCAGGCGTTCATCGTGGCCAAGGATGCGCAGGGACGTTTCAGAAACTGGAGGATGGGGTCATGGGCGGCGCTGCTGGAATACCTGCCGACGGCGGGGTTATCGCTGGCTGATCCGCCGCCGGTAGTGACGACGGCCGTTGATGTTCTCCTGGCCGAGTATGCCCACTACGAGGCGAGGGAGCGTGGCCTCTGCGACCGGACGATCGACCGGAACATTCGTGCTATCCGCGGGTTTGTGGTGTCGCGGATGCGCGATGGCCGCCTGGAGTTGGAGAACCTGACTGCCGCTGAGGTCACCGCGTTCGTGGTGGAGCAATCACGTCGCGATCCTCGGTCGGTGCCGCGGCTGGTGACCCCGCTGCGGTCGCTGCTGCGGTACCTGCATGTCACAGGTATCACCCCGGTCAGGTTGGCTTCTGCGGTGCCGACCGTGGCCCGATGGAAACTGGCTGGTCTGCCGAAGGCCGTGGCGGCCGATCAGGTGGCAGCGCTGCTGGCTTCCTGCGATCTCAGTAGCCAGGCGGGGCAGCGGGATGCGGCGATCCTGACGATCCTGTCGCGGCTTGGGCTTCGCACCAGTGAGGTCGCATCCCTACGGCTGGAGGATATCGATTGGCGCAACGGCGAACTGGCCGTGACCGGCAAGGGCCGACGAACTGAGCGGCTACCGCTGCCGGCCGATGTCGGGCAGGCAGTCGTTTCGTATCTTACGAGTTGGCGACCGAAAACCGTTTCCCGGCAAGTGTTTGTCTGCGCCTATGCGCCTATGCGCCTATGCGCCGCATGGGCCGATGAGCCGGAACACCATCAGCAACGTGGTGGCCCGGGCGGCCCGCCGAGCCGGGCTGCCGGTGATGTATGCACATCGACTGCGTCACAGCGCGGCTACCGCCATGTTGACCGCCGGTGCCTCGCTGGCCGAGATCGGTCAAGTGCTGCGTCATCGTGACCCGATCACGACCGCCCTCTACGCGAAGGTCGACGTGGGCGCCCTGCGTCAGGTCGCCCGCCGCTGGCCTGCTTCGGAGAGTGTTGCATGAGCGCGTTGCGTCAAGCTCTTGCCGACTATCTGAGTGTCCGCCGCGCACTCGGTTTCGCCTTGGATCGGGCGGAGAAGCTGCTGGGCCAGTTCGTCACCTACCTGGAACAGCAGCAGGCCGAGATCATCACCATCGACAACGCGGTGGAGTGGGCGACACTGCCCGGCGGAGATGGCTGGTGGCATGCGCTGCGTCTGTGCGCAGTGCGCCGTTTCGCGGTCTATCTACACACCATCGATGATCGCACCCAGGTGCCGCCGCCTGGTTTGATCGCTTGCGGCAAACACCGGGCCACCCCATATCTGTATTCCGACGCGGAGATCCGTGCCTTGGTCCAGACTGCAACCGGGCTACAAAACCGGTTCTACGCCACCACCTTCCCGGCGTTGATAAGCGTCCTGGCCGTGACAGGTATGCGCTTGGGTGAGGTGATCGCCCTAGATGTCACCGACTTCGACGCCGCCGCCGGAATCTTGACCATCCGCGCCGGTAAGTTCGGCAAGAGCCGTCTGCTACCGCTACACCCCAGCACCGCAGAGGGATTACGCCGCTACCTGACCCGGAGGGAGCAGTTGATACGCGACAAGAATCTCGTTGACTGCGGCGTCTTTTTCATCTCCAACGCCGCAACCCGTCTCGATCACAGCCGCGTGCAGAAGACGTGGCGCAGGATCAGGAGATTGGCCGGATTGGCGCCGCGGCCGGGCAACTGTCGGCCACGCATCCACGACCTCCGTCATAGTTTTGCCGTCTCAACGCTGTTGGACTGGTATCGCCGCGGCGAGGACGTGGCCGCCCTGCTGCCCACGCTGTCGACCTACCTGGGCCACACCGACCCCAAGCACACGTTCTGGTACCTGTCGGCGGCACCGGAACTTCTCGCCCTGGCCGGGCAACGCTTGGACGCCTACCTGGGAGACACCGCATGAGCACGCTCGCCGGCACCCTGCAAGCGTTCTTCACCGATCGGCTCATCCGGCAGCGTCAGGCAAGCCCCCACACCATCACCGCCTACCGTGACACGTTCAAACTCTTGCTGGCCTTCACCTTCGACCGCACCGACATCGCGCCGTCCCGACTGAGCATCGAGGACCTGGACGCGCCGCTGATCGGCGAGTTCCTCAACCACCTGGAGACCGAGCGCGGCAACAGCGTCCGCACCCGCAACGCCCGGCTGGCCGCGATCCACTCCCTGTTCCGCTACGCCGCGCTGCAACACCCTGATCATGCGGCGGTGATCCAACGGGTCCTGGCCATTCCGCCGAAACGCTTCGACCGCAACATCCTCACCTATCTCACCGAGCCCGAGATCAACGCCCTGCTGCACGCCCCAGACACAGACACCTGGATTGGCCGACGGGACCACACCATGCTGGCAGTAGCCCTCCAAACTGGGCTACGCGCCTCGGAACTGACAGCGGTAACCATCGGCGATGTTCACCTGAGCACCGGAGCACACATCAGCTGCCACGGCAAAGGCCGCAAGCAACGCATCACCCCGTTGACCACCGCCACCGCGACCTTGCTCCGCAGCTGGCTGACCGAAGGCAGCAGACTACCCGTCGATCCACTGTTCCCTACCCGAAGCGGCCAACGGCTCAGCCGCGACGCCCTGCAACGACGCCTCACCCAGTACGTGTGCGTCGCTGCCAAGTCCTGCCCCACCCTCGCCAGCAAGAAGATCTCACCGCACATCCTGCGACACTCCGCAGCCATGCGGCTTCTCCATGCCGGCGTCGACACCACCGTCATCGCACTCTGGCTCGGTCACGAAAGCGTTGCCACCACACAGATCTACATCCACGCCGACCTGGCGTTCAAAGAACGAGCCCTGGACCGAACCGCCCCCATCACCACGAAACCCGGCCGCTACCAACCCTCCGATGCGATCATCACCTTCCTCAACAGCCTATGATTATGCCGAGCACGTGAGCGCGACAACTTTCCACAAACTTCATTTCCCGCGACAGTCGGCATAATCAGATAGTCCGCATAAGACGCTTTATGCCGAATTCGGCATAAAGCGTCGCCGGTCCACAACTCGTTCGGGCGAGCCGCTTCGAACCGGCCGAACACCGCCGGGCCGCCGCTGCCGTGGGTGGCCAGCCCGTGCTCGGCGAACAAACGTTGCACGGTGCGCTCACCCGGCGCGCCCACCCGAGCTGGGTGCGCAGGATCCGGTGGACCTGCGCACCGGTGCGGTCAGGGTTCTCCTTCTTCAGCGCCAGCGCCAACTCGATGATCTCGGCCGGGGTGCGTGGGATCGACTGCCGCGGGGCCGGCACCAGCGCATCGAACCCGCCCCGCCGCCAAGCCCTGATCCACCGATCCAAGGTGTCCCGGGAATAACGCACCCGTTTGCCGAACGGGTCGACGTGCTCGACCGCGGCGATCGCGCGCACCATCTTGCCCCGCGCCTTCGTCGACAGCTCGGGATCCGCCGCCTCCCGGATCAGCTGATACCGAAACAGCCCGATCTTGCGGGCCCGCTCGGCCCGCGCCGCTTGTTCGTCGTCTCCGACAACCATCTCCCACCACCTCCATGGGTGTGCCTGTTCCACACAGGACAGAAATGCACCCAACAGGAAGTGATCACCAGTGCGTCAGGGGCAACTCGTGTTGATCCACTCCGCCGGCCATCCCGGCGCCAATAACCGGCCCCCCGAGACCGCGACCACCAACTCCCACGGCGCCACCGTGCCGAGCACGAACCGGCCCGCCGCGGCCCGCGCAGCGGCCAGGATCGCCGTGACCGCGTCCGCCCACACACCCCCAGCCGGCCCAGGCAACACCGGATCCACCTCAAGCGCCCGCAGCCACCGGGTAAACACCGCCCGGACCGGCTCGGCGCGGCCGGCGAACCGGCGCAGCCAGCCCCGCACCGTCTCCGCCGGACGACCCAAACCAGCGGCGATCCGCCGGAAACCAACACCGGCAGCCTTGGCCACCAGCGCCTGCCAAATCACCGCCACCGCATCCGCCCGCCGCAGCAGCGCCGCCACCGGCAACAACACATGCGTCGCCCCACAACGGGTGCACCGCGCACGGCGCGGCCACAGCAGCACCGGACCCGCCTGGCCCCGCAGCGTCCGCTGCCGCGCATGCCCCCATCCCGTGAGCACTCCCGAACACAACGGGCAGGTCAGCTCACCCGCGACCAACCTGCGCTCGACCCCATCCACGTCAGCCTCTACCGTGACCACAGCGCCTCCGTGCGCTATCGCACGGCCCTCCCGAGGCTCCTCCCAAGAGACAACGGGAGGGCCGTCGCCTACTCCCAACCTCGTCACGGTGACGGCGCCGACGAACACGATCAACCCCCACCCGCCGGCCGAACCTCCATCGGCACACTCCCCGACGGAAACACCGGCCTATATCGGCGCACTCAGCGGCGGCGGACAGCCTACTCCAGCATCGAACACCTCGGGCTGATCGCCCTCGGCGCCGCGATCGGCACCCCGCTGGCGCGGGCCGCCGCGCTCCTGCACATCCTCAGCGAACTCGGCATCGCCCGCGCGGCCCCTGGGCTGGGCGACCGCCGCCGCACTGGTGCTGATCCTGGTGATCGGCGCGGCACTCATCGGCCGCACCAGCCGCATGCTGCTCGGCACCCCACCGGAGGGCCCCGGCGCCGCCACCGCAGTCTCCCGCCTGCCGGTGACGACCGCCATCGCGCTGGTCGGCGGCCTGCTGGCCTGCGCCGCACTCGGCGTCACCGCCGGTCCCCTGACGACCCTGCTCACCGAAGCCGCTCAGCTGCTGGGAGGCACCCGATGACCACTGGCGAACCGGTCGGTGCCCACCGCACCGCCCTGACCATCGCACCCGAGGAGCTTCCCGCGCACGCGGACGCGTTGCTCGACAGCGGATTCCGGGTCGCGCTGATCGCCGGGCACGACGACAGTGACCGGCTGCGCGCGGTCTACCTGTTCACCGCCGCCGCCCCGGACCGCCGCGTCGAATTGCGCGTTCCACTGGACCGCGACGACCCGCGCGTGCCGAGCCTGGCCGCGCTATCGTTCCCCGCCAGCCGGTTCGAACGGGAGATGCGCGACCTGTTCGGCATCGTGCCCACCGACCACCCGCTGCCGCGCCGACTGGTCCGCCACTTCCACTGGCCGCAGGGCTGGTACCCGATGCGCGCCGACGCCGGCGACCCGCCGGAGTCCGGCGATGTCGCCGGGCCGTACCCGTCCGCACCGTCGAAGGCCCCGGGGTGTATGAGATCCCGGTCGGCCCGGTGCGTGGTCGGCGAGACCATCCTCGACCTCAAGGCCCGCCTCTGGTTCGTCCACAAAGGACTGGAGAAGCTGTTCCAGGGCCGCCGCCCCTACCAGGCGGTCGAACTGGCCGAGCGCATCAGCGGCGACACCGCCGTCGGGCACACCCTGGCCTTCTGCCTCGCCGTGGAAGACGCCCTGGACCTGGCCGTGCCCCCCGGACGCGCAGCGTATCCGCGCGATCCTGCTGGAACTGGAACGGCTGTACAACCACATCACCGACATCGACGCGCTGTGCAACGACGTCGGCTGGCCCGCTCTCCCGGTCGCAATTGGGAGTTCGCGGGGTCCGCATCGTCGCTGAGTCTTCGCCGTTCGGCGGCGTGGCGGTTCGCGTGCGCACCGCCGGACGGTGCGCACGAGGTGTCCGGCGGCGGCGAACAGGCGGCTGGAAAGTTCAGTTGACGGGAAGGCGGCGGCGCCTGGCGAGTCTGGCGGTAACAAGTCCGCGCCTGGGGCCGAACAGGTGGACCAGGGTGAACACGGCGCCTTGCGTGAGCACGATCATCCCGCCGGACGCGGTGTCCAGGTGGTAGCTGAGGTACAGGCCGAGCACCGAGCACAGGGCGGAGATCGACGGCGCGATGAGCAGCATTCGGTTGAACCGGTCGGTGAGCAGGTAGGCGGTGGCGCCGGGGATGATCAGCATCGCGACGACAAGGATCACCCCCACTGCCTGGAGCGCGACGACGGCGGTGACGGCGAGCAGGCCGAGCAACGCGGCACCGAGGACGCGGGGATTGAGGCCGATCGCGTGGGCGTGGCTGGGGTCGAAGGCGTAGAGCGTGAAGTCGCGCCGCTTGAGCACGAGCAGGCCGAAGGTGACCACGCCGAGGATGGCGACCTGGACGAGGTCGGCCCGGCTAACCCCGAGCAGGTTGCCGAAGATGATGTGGTTGAGATCGGTCTGGCTGGGGGTGATCGAGATCAGCACGAGCCCGAGCGCGAACAGGGTGGTGAACACGATACCGATGGCCGCGTCCTCCTTGACCCGGCTTGTGTCCCGGACGGCCCCGATGAGGGCGACGGCGAGGAAGCCGAAGACGACAGCGCCGAGCGCGAACGGGGCACCGGCGATATACGCGAGCACGACACCGGGAAGGACGGCGTGCGAGACAGCGTCGCCCATGAGGGACCAGCCGATCAGGACGAGCCAGCAGGACAGCACCGCGCAGACGACCGCGGCGATCACGGCGGTGATGAGGGCGCGGACCATGAAGGCGTAGCCGAGAGGTTCGAGTAGAAAGTCGAAGACGTTCATCGGGGCACCCGATCTAGCACGTCCACGCCGAAGGCCAGCGCCAGGTTGCCAGGTTCGAGTACCTCGCCCGGCGTGCCGTACAGCAGGACCTTTCGCATGAGCAGGACGGCTTCGTCGGCGAGTTCGGGCAGCGCGTGCAGGTCATGGGTGGAGACCAGGATGGCCGCGCCCGCGCCCGCGAGTTCGCGCAGCAGGCGGGTGATGGTCGCCTCGGAACGCTTGTCCACACCGGCGAAGGGCTCGTCGAGCAGCAGCACGGTAGCCCCCTGGGCGAGGCCACGGGCGACGAAGGCGCGTTTGCGTTGCCCGCCGGACAGTTGCCCGATCTGCCGGTCCGCGTACTCGGTGAGTTCGACCCGCTCGAGGGCTCGGTCCACCGCGGCGTGATCGGCCTTCTTCGGCCGCCGAGTGAACCCGAGGTGCCCGTAGCGGCCCATCATGACGACGTCGCGGACGCACAGCGGGAACGCCCAGTCGACGTCCTCGCTCTGCGGAACGTAACCGATGGCCCCGGCCTTCCGTGCCTGCGACGGCGGGCCGCCGTTGACGCGGACCCGCCCGGTGTCGGGTCTGACCATGTCCATGATGGCCTTGAACAGCGTGGACTTGCCGGAACCGTTCATCCCGATCAGCCCGCAGACGCGGCCGGCGCCGAGGGTGAGGCTGGCGTGGTCGAGCGCGAGGACGTCACCGTAGTGCACGGTCACGTCCTCCACGAGGATCGCCGGATCGTTCACGGGGCGCTCCGCGTGAGCGCTCCGACGATCGTCCGCACGTCGTGGCGGATCAGGTCCAGATAGGTGGGGACCGGGCCGCCGGTCTCGGAAAGGGAGTCGACGTAGAGGGTGCCGCCGAATGCCGCGCCGGTGGCATCGGTGACCTGTCGCATCGGCGCGTCGGAGACTGTCGATTCGCAGAACACCGCGGGAACCTTGTTCTCCATAACGAACGCGATCGCGGACGCGATCTGCTGCGGGGTCGCCTGCTGCTCGGCGTTCACCGCCCAGATGTACTTCTCCGTCAGGCCGGCATCGCGGGCGAGGTAGGAGAACGCGCCCTCGCAGGTGACCAGCGCTCGTTCGTTGGCCGGGAGCGCGCCCAGCCCGGTGATCAGCTCGTCCTGGACCGTCTGGAGTGAGGCCTGGTACGCCCGCCCGTTTGCCTGGTATGCGGCGGCGTTGTCCGGGTCGAGTTCGCTGAATGCCCGGACCATGTTGTCCACGTAGACCCGCACGTTCAGCGGGGACATCCAGGCGTGTGGATTCGGCCGCCCAGCGTAGGCGTCCTCCGCGATGTCGATGGGCTTGACGCCATCGCTGACCACCGCATGTGGAACGTCCAATTCCTCGACGAACTGTGCGAACCACGCTTCGAGGTTGAGCCCGTTGTCGAGGATCAAGTCGGCCTTCGCGGCCTTCTTGATGTCGTCCGGGGTCGGTTCGTAGCCGTGGATCTCCGCCCCGGCTTTGGTGATCGACTCCACATGGAGGTGATCGCCCGCGACGTTCCGCGCGATATCGGCCAGCACGGTGAACGTCGTGAGTACCACTGGGCGGTCGCCCGACGTGCCCGTGGCGCTGCCACACGCGGCGAGCGACAGCGCGAGACCGGCCGTGACCACCGCCGCCCCGGCCCGGCGGGCGGACTTCAAGAGCAAAGACCAGGTTCGCATGCGAGAACACTAGAGTTAACACAGACGAATATCAATATTTGGCGCTCCGAAAACAGGTCAGGCCATGGGGCCGCGCACGGCCTGCGCCGCTTCGATCGTCGTCGGGAACTCGGCGACCGCTCCGCCCCGCTCGGCCAGCTCCGCGATCTCGCTGGCAGAGCCGGGATCGTGCCCAGCAACCGGATGCGGCCCGCACGGGCGCCCAGCCAGGCGAGCGCTTCCTCGCGCACGCCGAGCCGGTACAGGATCCGCTGATCGACCAGGCCGCCGCGATAGGGGCCTGACCAGATCATCGCGGCGGTCGGGATCCTGTGCGCCGGCGGCGTCTACGTTCCGGTCGGCGTCGAACATCCGTGTCTGCGGCGAGAGCGCATCTACGCCGATGCGGAGGTCCGCGTCGTGATCGACGAGACCGGGGACGGGCTCTATCTGCCCACGGCCCTGCGGGCCGATCCGCTGGCCGAGCCCGTGCCCGTCGAACCAGACGCGTTGGCCTACGTGATCTTCACGTCCGGTTCCACCGGCAGCCCCAAGGGGGTGGAGATCACCCGTGACTCGGCGGTCAACACCATCGCCGACATCAACGCCCGGTACTCGGTCGGCGCGCACGACCGGATGCTGGCGGTCTCGACACTGGACTTCGACCTGTCGGTCTACGACGTCTTCGGCGATCCGGCTCGACGATCTGGACGTGCTCTGTGCTGTGCTGGGGTGCACCCCGGCATGGGCCTCGTCTACACCAGACTGATCCCTCAGCGTCGTCGTCGCCGAGCTCGGGCCATGACGCACACCGGCCCGTACCAGCAGCCGGGTCCACGATGATGAGGTGGTGACACCGACATGCATGCCGTGGGGAGCCTGGGACTCTGCTACCCCAGCAGAGGTGGCGAGCCTGTTCGGCTCGCTGCACGTGCCGTGGTGGCTGGCCGGCGGCTACGCCATCGAACTCGCTCTCGAACGACGCCTGCGGGAGCACGCCGACATCGACGTGCTCCTCCTGCGCCGCGATCAGCTCGCGGTCCAAGATGCCTTGGCCGGATGGGAATGGTGGGCCGCCGACCCGCCCGGCAGGCTGCGGCCCTGGCGACCCGGCGAGCGCTTGCCCGACGGCGTCCATGACATCTGGTGCCGCCCCGGCGCCGACGAGCCGTGGCGCATCCAGGTCATGCTCGATGAATCCGTCGGCGACGACTGGGTATCGCAGCGCAACCCCCACCTGAGACGCCCGGTCACCACGCTCGGTCACACCAGCAGCGACGGCATCCCCTACCTCGCTCCCGAGATCCAGCTGTTCTACAAAGCCAAGGAGCCGCGCCCCAAGGACGACGCGGATTTCGCCGCAGCCCAGCCGATGCTCAGCACCGGACAACGTCGATGGCTCGCGGACGCCATCAGCGACACCTACGGCCACCATCCCTGGCTGCAGCAGCTGTTGCCGCAACCACCCAGTGACTGAAGTTGCCCAACTCTGGGACGCCGATACGCTCACGACAGATCCACCATCCCGGAGTTCATCTCAGAACCTTCCAATCTTGCGAGGAACTCCGGGTCAGTGGTGACGAGGGTGTGTTCGGTGGGTGAGGCGACGGTGTGGAAGGCCACGCGCTGGGTGCCAGCGGCCAGCAGGCCTTGGCCTTGTTCAGCTGCGAGCAGGAATTGGCGTTCGCCGGCGGAAAGATCGAAAGTGCGGGTTGATCTCCTCGATCGCTTGCGGGGCCTGCCGCAGCAGGATCTGGGTGGCGGCGTTGGCGATGACGGCTTTGCCGAGATCGCTGCCGAGCACATCGGCGGTGTCCTGGGTCGCCACGGTCAACCCGGCCCAGTGTTTACGGGACGCCTTAGCCATACGGAACAAGAACTCCGCGCCCGCGGGTTGCCGCATCAGCAGCCACGCCTCATCGACGACGACCAGCCGCGGCCGGCGGAGCACGGGGTGAGTGACCCGGCGCCACACCGCGTCCAGGGTGAGCAGGGTGCCGATGGGTTTGAGTTCCTCAGGCAGATCCCGCAGCGAGAACACCACAAGGTGCCCGTCGGGGCGGATCGTGGTGGGCCCGTTGAACAGGTCCTGGAACGCTCCGTCGACATAGGGGTGCAGCCGCCCGGCGAGATCGGCCGCGACAGTGTGGCCGGTGGCGGTGAGGGTGTCGCGAAGATCGCGGAGCGTGGGAGCGGGGCGAGTCCAGGTGCGGGCATCCGGGGTGATTCCGGCCTGGCGGTAGGTCGCGGCGATCGCCTCATCCAGCACTGCCCGCTCCCCCGCCGACAGTGACGCGTCGAGGAGCACACTGATCACGGTCTGCAGGAACAGGCTTGCGCGCACGAGCGCGTCTTTCGGCGCGGTGCGCGTGCCATCGGCACCGGTAGTGATGGGCAGGTCGAAGGGGTTGAGGCGCACACCGTCGGCACCGAGGTGGAGATAGCTGCCACCCACGGCCTCGGCCAGACGCCGGTATTCATCTTCGGGGTCGATGACAGCGACCTCGATCCCGCGATACAGCGAACGCAGCGTCTCCAGTTTGACGAGGTAGCTCTTCCCGGCACCACTGCGGCCAAGGATCACACTGTTGTGGTTGTCGGCCGCGAAGCGATCCCAGTGCACCAGCCCTTGGCTGCCCACATTGAACCCGTAGAGCACCCCCGTCGGCGCCGACACCGAGGTGGGGTCGGCCGGAGGGAGGTCGGCGCTGGTGAAAGGGAACGCTGCGGCCAGCGCGCTGGTGTCGAAGGTGCGGCGCATCCCCAGCAGATCGAGTCCCATGGGGAGGGTGGACACCCAGCCCTGCAGACTGCGGTAGGTGGCGGGTGCGGCGTCCAGCAACAGCGACGCCGCCAACGCCCGGACCGCGGCAACCTCGTCAGCCAAGGCCTCCTGTGTGCTGGCGTGGATCGTGAGGTAGAGGCCGAGGCGGAACAGTTTGCCTTCGCCGCGGGCGATCCGGGCGGAGAGCTCGTAGGCGTCCTCGGTGGCCGCGTCCATCTGCGGGTCCGCGAGACGGCCGTGCTCGGCGGTGTGCCGGCGACCGGATTCCAGTTTCGCCAACTGGTTCCGCAGGCGCCTCGCGGCGGTCGTGGGGTCGACCGGTTCGACGTGCAGCGACACATCCAGCCGACCGGGATAGGTCAGCAGGGGCTGCAGCCACCCCGGATGGACTTCGCGGGGATACCCGGTGATCGCGAAAGACGCGGCCCAGTCCCCGCCGACCTCCACGTGCCGAGGCCAGATGCTCAGCGCCTCCGGCGCGAACACCGCCGAACTCGCCTCCCGTGCGGCACGCTGCCGTGTGCGGGCCCTCATGCCGCTCGCCGCCACTCGTCCTCGCCGGCGATGTCATGGGTATGCCGCGATGCCTCGGGCTGGGTGGTGATGATGTCCTCCGCGCCGACCACACCCGTGAACGCGGGCAGGACGCGGTCGGGGTTGCAGGCGGCGGCCAGCACACTGGTGGCCTGTCCCGCATCCAGGGCAGTCACCACGATCCCGGCAGTTGCAAGGAGATCCGTGGCTTCGTCCAGCCGTCGCACCAGGCGCGCTTCGGCGGCCCGCCGCGCCGCATCCCCGGGGACGCTCCTGGTGGTGCGCTTGTGGCGCCGCCAGGTGAGAAAGACTGGTTTCGTGGTGGCGTGTTGCAGGGGTTCACGCAGAACGAGAAGGACCTGGCGGCGGAGCAGGTCCGCGTGCCCGGCGAGATAGTTGAGGTAGTCGGCGTGTTCGGCCGCGGCGGCTTCCAGCGCGGGATGTGGCAATCCCCCGGCACGATCCCGAAGGTCGGCGATCTGCGTGGTCAGGTCGAGACGTTCGGCGCGGATGAGGACCTGGATCGGGGCGGTCAGGGAATGCAGATAACGCCCGAAACCGGCTACCAGACCGGCTTGTTCGGCCGGGGTGCGCAGCGCGAAGTTGACCGTCGAGGCCACGGCCACCACCGCCAGCCCGTCCGCGCCGAGATCCACCACACCGGCCTCGGCCGGCCACCACCGGCACCGCCGGCGTCCACAAACACCACCACCGCTACGGCAACACCCTCGACCGCGGCAACCTCGCCAACATCGGCCACCACCGCCTCCTCGCCGGATTCACCCGGATCCTCACCCACACAGCCGTCTTCCTGAAGCCCGGCGGACACGTCGCGGTCACACTGCGCCCCTGGCGCGAACACGCCGAACTCATCGACCTGCCCGCCCACATCCTCACCTGCGGCCGCCAAGCAGGACTCATCCCCACCGAACGCTGCGTCGCACTGCTGGCCCGCATCGCCGAAACCGACCTCGTTGCCCGCGGCAGCTTCTTCCAACGCGACTTCATCCGCAAACAACGCGACAACGGACTCCCCCTGCACCTCATCGCCCACGAAGACGTCCTCATCTTCACCAAACCCACCACGTCGAGAGCCACCGCAGAAAAAGGAACCCCTCAGCTACAGCTCCGAGACTCGGTGCACGCGCCACTTACTGCGGCGTAGGTACTGTCCGCAAAGACACCCGCATCCACGGCGAGCACGACGGCGATCACCGAAGTCAGATCCAGACAGGACGTTTATCTCATGAGAAATGTAGGCAGATCAGCACTACCACGCCGGGCCGGACTGAAAACACCTCGCAGTACGCCGGCAAGTAAACCCAGCATCCCTGCGACCGAGGTCTTGCAAGAAAACACCACACCTGGACAACAGGCCGAGCACGCAAGCAGTATCGAAAACCAGGGCACATTCCTCTACACCGCTGAAGAAGCCGCCTACCTTCTGCGCGTCCGCCCTTCGTGGCTGCGACGGAAAGCCTCCGCTCGCGCCATCCCCTGCCGGTTCCTTGGTAAACACCTGCGGTTCTCGCGTAGCGATATCGCAGAGATCGCAGGAATCGACCCTCCCACCGCGAGCAATACCTAGGAAAACTCAACGCAGTTACCACACGACTACATACGCCCAAACAGGGCATTACCCACCGGATTTACTTGACACCGGTCAGTAACAGAGCGTCCATGTGTCCGTCACAACACCAACCCAGCCAATACGGCGCAAGTTTCCCAGGAAGCCCTGTCATGTCCTTTGTGGAAAAATCAGGCAAGAACACGTGGCGTGTCCGATACTGGAAAGATGACGGCACACACGGCTCTATCCCAGGGTTCGCCACGAAAAAAGCCGCCGAAAACAAAGCAAACGAGATCGACAGCGAACGCCGCCACGGAACCTTCCTCGACCCCAACGCCGGGAGACTCCTTCTCGCCGACTGGGCCACCACATGGCTCGATTCCCTCGACGTGGAACAGGCGACCGAATCGCAGTACCGCAGTCTCACCCGCAACCACATCCTCCCCCAATGGGGAAACACCTCCTTGAACGACATCGCCGGATCCGCCGTACACGGCTGGTCCAAAAAACTCCGAGCCAAGGGCTACGCCAACTCCACCGTCATCACGATCGTCAAGATCCTCTCGATGATGCTCGCCGATGCCGCTCATGAGCGACTCATCCCCGCCAACCCCGTCCGGCCCCAACGACGAGGCAAACGCCGACGCGCACCCCGTCGCGAAGCTCTCTGGGCCACCCCTGATCAAGTCCTCAGGATCGCCCTGCAAGCTGCTGTCACAGCATGGCCAGGAGCAGGAGTACTGATGATCACTGCTGCCTACACCGGGGCACGCTGGGGCGAACTCGCCGGCCTGCAACGCTTCAATACCCATCTGGACGATGGCTGCATCGTGATCGACCCGGAGATCGGCGCTCTCCACGAGGTCGACGGTGTCCTGAGCCTAGGCCCGCCGAAGACCGAGGAATCCGCCCGCACCATCTCCCTCCCGCCGTTTCTCATCGAGATGCTCCGAGCCCATCTCGACACCCACTCCCATTCCCATGTATTCGTCACCAAGGACAACGAACTCTTGCGCCGCAGCAACTTCTCCCGTCGCGCGACGCGCCCCGCAGCCGACGGGACTCTCCACAAACCCTGCGCACGGCACCATCTCCAGGCGATCGCGCCGGGCTTGGTCTTCCACAGCTTCCGCCACAGCCACAAAACCTGGCTCATCGCCGACGGCATTCCACAGGTCGCCCAAGCCCGCCGCCTCGGCCACGTCATCCCCGACAAGATCGAACACATCTACTCCCACGTAGCCCCCGAAATCGAAACCCGCCTTCTCCAAGGACTCCAACAGCGTTGGGCTACAGCGCTCACCGCATTGCTCGACCAACAGAGCACCCGCACCGCTACGACCACAACCGAAGCCATCGGACTACGAACACTCCCTGCCATGACAGCAGCATGAACAACTTGACGTCGTTGCGGACGAGGCCCTAATCTGCCGCTTTCACGCGGTGTGTGGAGACACGTGGCGTGATTTGCGCGGGAGTGCCTGTCCTGTAAGGGAAACTGGTGTTTGCGACGACAACAGTTGACCCGAACAGGAAGGCACCCCGCGAGTGAAGCGTAACCAGTGGCGTCCGTGGTTGTCCGTGATCGTCGGCGGCGAGTCGTTGATCTCCTCGGCCGGTGGTGCTCTGTTGGCGCAGACGGCCCAGGCGTGTGGCCTGGAACGGGTGTTGTCGGCGGCGTTAGGGCCTTGGCGGCTGCCGCTGGCAGTGCATGATCCGGGTAAGATCGTGGCCGATCTGGCGATTGCGGTCGCGCTGGGTGGGGACTGCGCGGCCGATATCGACGTGGTGCGGGCGCAGCCGGAGGTGTTCGGGGCGGTGGCCTCGGATCCGACAACCAAAGATCACCTACACAAGATCACCTCCGGTCTGCTGGACGCGCGAAACATCGAGGCTAGTACGGCAGCCGCACTTTCCGGTTGGGCTATGTTCGCTGGTCACGACGTAGTCGGGTGCGGTGATGGAACCAGCGGGCGCGAGCTTGGTGTCGGCGTCGCCACCAGACCCAGTGCAGGTGGTGGGTTTCGGGGTGGAGCCGACGGGTGACCAGTGTGAATAGTCGTTTGATCTCGGCGACAGTGAGTGCGATCAGGCCGGGATCCTCGGGTGGCTGCTGATCGGGCGTGGTGGGCAAGATTGGTGCTGGAGCTCGGGTTCTGGCTTGGGCTGCGGTGATGGCGCAGACGGCGAGCGCGGCCAGAGTGAGTACGATGTGCCGCAGCAGTGCGGTGTAGAGGCGGACCTGGGAGTGATCAAGTCCGAAGTGGTCTTTTCCGAACTCGAACCCTTCTTCGACTGGCCAGCGCAAGCATGCGACCCGCACGAGGGTCATCAGCGTGATCGGCCGTCCAGCGGGAACGTGACAGTAGTGGTAGGCCAACTCGCCGGTCTGCAAGTGTTTGCGTATCAACAGAAAGTGGCGTGGGCTCGCGGTCGCGATCCAGGCCCAGGCGTACATGCGTTCGCCTTTCGACCCGGTCACCGAGCAGACCTGCCAGGCCCGCTCGTGCTCGCGGCTGGCCAGGTGCGTGGCCACGGTAGCGTCCGCGCGTATCCGCTCACCCGTTGGCAACTCGATGGTGAAGGCGCACCCGACGCGCATCACGTACCCGATCTCGTTGTCCTCCAAGAAAGTCCGTAGCGGGCCCGATCGGCCATAGACCTCGTCGCCCGCCACCCACGGTGGTATCGTCTCATCCGAGATCATGTCAAAAAGAATGTCTTGCGCCAGTTGCGGTTTCGTTCGGAACTCGGTCTTGTCGGGAACACCGAGCGCGACACGGCGATCAGGATCGTCGAGCTGTTCGGCCGGCACATAGATACGGGCACCGACCAGCGCGTGCCCGCCGGGGGTGGCGTACGAACAATAGACTGTGTTCACCCCATTCGCGACCCGGCCCGCGCAGCCCATGTACTGCCGTTTGGCGCCCGCAGTGCATTCCCCCTGTTTCTCCTGACCGGACTCGTCCAGCGCCACCACCCGCAACGGCTGGTCTCCTAACTGGTCGACCACGAACCGTCGCACCACCCCCTGAACCTGATCGTGGTCCCACACCGCGTGATTGAGCAGCCGCTGCATCCGATCCGGAGTCCGGTCTCCCGCGTGCTCGGCGATGGTCCACCCGTTCTTGCGCGGCAGATCACTCATCAACCCGGACATGTACTTCCTGGCCTGCCCAAACGGCTTCGCCCGCGCGAAACACGGCCTCAACCGTCCGTGCAGCACCTCCAGGTTCGCCACCGCACGCGCACCCTCTACCATGACAGCCGCAGCCGCCTCACGATCTTCTTGCGTCACAACATGATCATCGCGAGGCGGCTGCCCGCCTGATTAACCGGGCCCCCTCAACGCCCCTGACCAGCCAAGATCACCAAAGTGCGGCTGCCGTACTAGCTGACGTCGGCATCCGTGCTGTGAAGATTCCTCCCCGCTGTCCCCGAGCGAACTGCTTCGCCGAACGATTCGTGCTCACCGCCAGAACCGAAATCACCGACCCGTATCCTGATCTTCGCTGAACGACACCTGCTAACCGTACTGGCCCACTGCGTACGGCACTACAACGGTCAGCGACCGCACCGAGGTCAGCAGCTCCGACCTCCACAGCCAGACCACCCCGTCCCTAACCTCAACCACGAACGGATCGCACAACGCGCGGTCCTCGCAGGTCTCATCAACGAATACCTGCAGCATGAAACCGCAAATCAGCCCCACCGGCCGAGTATTGGAACCCGACAGGCCAACGGGCTGACGATCGTGAACCAGTCGACCCGTAAGAAATCGCTCGGGCGTCTCGAGAAGTTAGTACGGATCGTATGAAATCGCTATTCCGAAGGGACGAATCGCTCGATATCAGACAGCTGCAGGGCGATGTGGACGCCCTCAACCGGTGGCAGGTCGTTGTCGACCACGATGATCTGCAGCTCATCGACGTGATTCGTGGCGGCGTTCAGCAACTCGCGGTACATGTTCTTCAATCGGACCAGGTCGATTCCCTCGTGGCCTACATTGCTGCTGACACCGTCAATTACCAGTAAGTTAGGCAGATGACTGCTGGGGTCGGAGAGAGCCACTCGTTGGTGCGCTAGGGCATGGGCGACGTTGACAAGTACTTCCACGCCCTGCGAACTCAGCTCTGAGAAAGATCGCCCGTCCACGATGGGTAGGTAGTTCTTTCGGCTGATGTAGGAACCGGGACTGTCATCGAATCGCGGTGCGTCGAAGGCCCGTAGGGTCTCTTCGAAGGCTGCATCGAGCGCTGCCATGCGTCCGGCGACCTTGGGATCGTGGTGTCGTTCACTGTCGAGACGAGTGACAAGGTGATCGTGTTCACGTTGAAGTTCGGCAATTCGTGCGGTATTGCCGCGTAGTTGCGTGTACAGAGCGAGCGCATCGTCGATACGTGCTACGTGCTCCTCTAGTCGCGCCTGTTCGGCTGCGTGTCTGCGGAGCGAATCAACTCGATCGGAGACATAGTGACCTGCTGCTTCGTCGAGCTGTGTGCCGAGGACAGCGCGTCGATTGGCGAGGTCGGAACGTTTCTGTTCGAGGGCGGCCAAGCGCTCGTCGCTTCTGGTAACGAGTTCGTCAGTCTCCGCGATCTGCTCAATGACCCGGTCTTGTTCGGATGCCAAGGCCGATGTCGGCGGAGCTGGCGGGTGCACCTGCAGACATAGTCTGCAGGTGTCTTCATCGCCGCGGCCAGGGATTGATGAGCCGCAGCGTGGGCAGGTATGGAACTCGAAATCGCTCAGAAACCGTTCGGCGACCAGGGTCCGGGTGATCTTTCGACTTTGGGCCACAAGCTGGTCGCGCAGCCCCGTCAGCCGTGTCTTCGAGGCAGTCTCTGAGCGTAGCTCGGCCTCGGCTGACTGCATTTGTGCCTCAATCTCGCCAATTTGTCTCCTCAGGCGCACCGTCGAAGAATCCCTGGCGATCAGGGACAGGGCTCGCTCCTGTGCACGGAGCTCTTGTAGGCGGTCGAGTGCATCGGCCCTACGGTTCTCGAGCGTCGCCTGCGAGTCAAAGACCTGCCCGGACAGGACCCGCTCCAGGGTCGCGCTATCGCCGGTTAGCGATTTGAGTTCGATGGCAACCTCGCGCAGGCGGGCACGCAAGCCGATCGTGTTTGGGTCGTAGATGCCGTATAGGATCTCGAAGACGTATCGGCGCTTGATGTTCTTGTTGTGGTTGTCTGGCGTTCCGAAGACAGAAGAGTCGATCTCATCTTGCCGCAGCACGCAATACATGAGGTAATCGCTGATCGTCACAGGTACCAGATCGCTGGTCTGGTCAGAGGGGGCACGGGGGACTTTGGCCTGTGGCAGATCGAGCATCCGCAGATACCAGTCGCGGAACGTGAGGTCGTATCCGGCCTGAAGTCTGCTGGCCGGCAGCCGCCACGCCTCCCGCGGGCCGCCTATCTCGGCAATTTCAACCTTGGCAGTGTCCGTCGTTACCAAGGGGCGGACGATGCGGAAACGGCGGTCTCCGATCAATACTGTTCCCGAGATCGTTTTTCCTCGTAACTCCGGGATGACGCTGACATCGGCTCCCAGGAGGGCGCGCAAGCAAGAAACGGCCGCTGTCTTGCCACCACTCATCGCGCCGGTGATGGCGTTCATGCCTGGCTTGAAGTTGACTTCGCGGCTTGTGCCGTTGAGCCTCAAACTTTCGATTTGTAGCCTCATAGCTTCGTCCCCCACGATGCCTCGACGATGTCGGGGAACGTGTTGTAGATTAGATTTTTTAACGTAGTCCCGCTCAGATTGAAATGGCGCCGCAGCAGGAGGGCGCGCTCGCGCACCGCAGACCAACTGGTGCTAGTAGCTAAACCTCTAGCGACCTGTTTTCCTTGGCTGGTTGTTGTGTATGTCGCAGTGGGTCCCTTCTGGTGGGGCTTGATCAGCCCTTTGCCTATCAACGCACCTATAAGGCTGTAATAGGCGGGGTCCCAGGGGCCGTAGCGGTAGCGGATCATCCCCTGCTCGATAGCGCCTGTCAGCCACGGGTCATCGCCTACGTCTGAATCGGGAGCGCGGTCGGCCATGAGTCGGGCGAAGCGGTCTGGGTAGCGGAGCAGGAAGTCCAGCTTAGCGAGCTTCATGCGTCCTTCGACACCAGCTGTGCCGAAGGCATCGATCAACACCAGCAGGCGGGCTTGTGCGTCGATCGACGGTGGTGCATATTCGAGGACATCAGACGGTGTCATTAGCGTTCCCCCAGGCGAAGTGACATTCATCAGACTTCGCGCAGGCACGTCCTAACAGGAGTAACCCGTCTTTGGCGTAGAGTGATCGCGCGTCCAACATGTGGGCGTTCGCGTTGAGTTCCGTGGCCAATTCATCGAATATCTGGTCTGCCGGTCGATCGATGGTCGCGTTGTGGCGGCGCACTATACGTCGTGCCATCAGCAAAAGTCGGGTGTCCAGGTCGTCTGCGGTCTCCCGACCCGGCCAGGTACCGAGGGATTCCTCCTGCAGACGACGGTAGTCCGCCTCCGCCCGTAGGTACTGCGCTTCTTGGATGGTGTCGGGGGAGGCGCCGCCTGCGCGCATCTTGTGTACCAGTTTTGTTTCAATGGTTTCTATGCGTTCAGTGTAGGCGCTCAGGAGGACATGGTCGGGGTGTTGAAGGCGCTGGGCCAGGTCGGCGATCGAGGCTCGGGAAATTCTTTTATTATCGAATACGCCGTCCGGCTCAAGCCCGAGGCGACGGAGCCAATCGGGTCCCAGCGCGCCCTGCATGGCCTCATGGATCCGGGTGAGTACAGCCTCGTAGACAGCCCGCTGCACTGCGCTCGTGACTTGGGGTGCCAACTCACTCAGGGCGAGCAGACTCTTCTCTTCCAGACTCCCGCGCGTTGGCAGTGCTTCAACCCGTACCAACCTGAGATACGACTTCACTTTCTCAAGCGGTGCCTTTAGATGCGCTGCTACCCGAGCCAGGCATTTCTCGTGTTCGGCGCCAGCTCCGCGGGCGAGGTGAGCTAGGGCGTCATCGGCAGGATCGAGCTTGCCTTCGAGTGAAGCGGTAAGTTGGTAGCAGAGATTTTGGCCATCGAGTGTCTCGTGAGTGCGCCATAAACTCTTGAGGGCTTTGCTGCTTAAGACCTCCGTCAAGCCCCAAGGCGCGGGGTTATCGCGCGTCTTGACCTGTTGGAAGTCCCAGAGCATGTCTCCGTTGAGTAGGCGTCCTACTACGACATCCTCGATATGTTCGCAGATCACGAACTGGACAGATGCTCCCTCGGCAAGCATGGCCAGCACGGAACGGCCGGCAACGTGTTCCTGATAGGTGAACCGACGTAGTGTGGCGGAGCCGGAATCGTCAGGTGCCGCGATGTCGAGTGGATCGCCCACACATCCCCCAGTGAACTTAGTCCTGCTCAAGCTAGTCTAGAGCGTGATCTCTGAGGTTGTCGATCTTAATGAGACAAAACGCCTTGTACGCCATACTGGCAATAGGCCAATCCGGTGACTCCCCCCTATGATGGCGCCAGGGTTAAAGGCTCCCGCGCATCTCTGGCTCCTGCTGGATGCGATCGTCGTGGCCAGCTTGGCCCCAACGGCGGCGTTTCGCGGTTCCAGATGATGTCGGTGAGGTCTGGGACGCTCATCGCATGTCGATCGTTGCTCAAGCTCAGCGTTCTGCGAGCGTGTTGTGTCGTTTCCTGGACGATCGTCTGCGTCATCGCGGCGATGTTGAGGATGGCTGGGTGGAGATGCTTCAAGCGGCGTCTGGTCCGGAGTGCGGTTTGCGCCATAGGTGGGACGATCTTGGTCGTGCTCTGGAACTTCGTATTGGCCTCGATCTTGGCCAGTGTCCTGAGCCCCAGGGGTTGCTGACGTATCTTCCGCCGGAGCAGTACGCGGAGTTACTGGTCTCTGTAGGGATGAAACCGAGGTACGTTCGCGGGATGCCTGCAGGCGGGACCAGTGACCCTGTCTTGTTGGACTGGAGACGCGCTCCCGAACCACAGCCTGTTGACCAGGAGAGAGAACGCCGCGCTCTGGCGACGTCCCTGGACCTGATGGAAGTCAACAAGATGGCCCATAACCATCGCGACTGGGCGGTCGATCGGCGGCGGTTCTGGTTCGTCGCGGCCACCGAGGGCGGCTCGCTGGGAGCTGATCTCGAAGCGGTCGATGCCTTGGGTAAGGCATGGGCGCAGTATGTCGAGCAGGGCCGCGCGGCATTTCATGCATTGGGGGATCGTGTCGTCGTTGCGCCGGAGCTCGGTAATGGGTTTGGTATCGCTGATCTCATCGTCGGAAAGGCGTTGGTTGACGTCAAGCTCACCAGGGAATCTACGCCTCCAGTGGGGGAGTGGCTGCGACAACTCCTGGGTTACCTGCTTCTGGACTGGGATGACGTGCTGCGGCTGGAGACCCTGGCGGTGTACGCCGGCTGGCAGGGCCGGATGCTAACCTCAAGGCCGTGAAGTTTGGCTGTTGTAGTGATCGTCAAGGGTCTGCGGGTGTGAGGATGTCGACGCCGACAGTGGCTTTGTAGCTGGTTCGGTCGATGTTCGGGCCTCGGGCCTGGTATTTGGAGATGGCGCGTTTGACGATGCGGGGACATACCCGTAGTCGTCGGGCGGGGAGCAGGTTGGCCAGGATATGGCGGCCGATGGTGCCGACCAGATCGATGACCGTGTCGGCGATGACGTTGGCGGCCTGGATGAGTTGGTCGCGGGCGGCCTGGTAGGCGATGGTGAAGCTGGCTCGGTCGGGATCAATGTCGGGTTGGGTGTTGGTGGCGTCGGCCATCGCGGTGCGCAGCAGGTGGTAGGTGACCAGCAGGGCGTAGATCTCCTGTTCGGCGCCAGCCGGGGTGCGGGCGCGTAACACCCGGCCGCCGAGGATGGACGATTTCAGTTCCAGGTAGGCGGTTTCGATCTATCGGGTAAGGCCAGCGGGTTGCCCCGCTGGCCTCCCCTCAGCACTGCCCGTGCGGCTTTCACCGCGAGTCAGCGCAAGCAAGCCGCGAGGGCGGTGTGGGAGTGCAGGCTGTGCGGCTGCGCTGGCGAGCGAGGAGTTCGCGCTGGCAGGCCGCGTGGACGAGGCGGGTGTGGTCACCGTCTGGTGAGCTGGGCCGTCCGTGATGGGTGAGGTAGTTGGCGTTGATCGCCCGTCGGACGACGTGCTGCCACCACCGTTCCCATTCGTGGGGGGGACTGCGGTTGGTCGGCGGTCAGGATCGGTCCCCGGCAGATCGGGCAGCGGCCGTCCTGCTTGGTGAGCAGGCGCAGCGTGTAGCTGTCCAGCGGGGGTTTGACGCGCCGTCGCCGGTTGGCCCAGTACTCGGCCAGGGCAGGGTCATCTGGGGATGCCGCGCCCTTGACCATGGTGTGCCGGACGATGCCGGTCCAGGAGGGTTTCGCCAGGTAGGTGCCGCTGGCGGCGTCACCGAACACCCAGCGATCGTTTCTGAACTTGTTGTATTTGCCGAAGTAGCGGGCCACGATCCATTTCTTCGGCTTGTTGGCGTGGCTGAAGGTTGCCCACTTGTAGCAGAGCACCCACAGATAGTTGTCCAGACTGGAAAATGTGCTGGACGAGACCACGCCCCGGTAGTAGGCCGTCCAACCCCGGGTGATGGGGTTGATCCTGGCGATGACCGCAGCCGCGTTCGCCCCGCGCAGGGCGCGGAACTCGGTGCGGAGCCGTTCCCGGATTCGCTGGACAGCCGCTTTCGATGGTTTGATCAGCAGCTTGCCGTGATACCGCCTGATGTTGAAGCCCAGAAAGTCGTACCCATCATCATCGATGTTTACGATCTTGGTCTTTTCCTCATTGAAGCTGAGACCCCTGGGTGCCAACCATTCAGCGATTCTGGCCTTGATTTCCTGTGCCTGCCGCTGGCTGTGGCAGAGTGCGACCAGGTCGTCGGCGTACCGAATTACCATCGGTGAGCCCGGTTTGATTTTCCTCGCCTCGCTGGTGCCGGCGGGGTAGTATTGGACTCCGGCTGCTGTTTCCAGCCCATGCAGAGCGACATTCAGTAAGAGTGGGCTGATCACGCCACCCTGGGGTGTGCCCTCATCGGTTGGCGTGAACCCTTTTCCTTCCTCTATCACACCGGCTTTCAGCCATTCCCGGATCAGGTCCCTGGCCGGGAAAGACCCGAGTGCTTCCAGTAGCCGGTTGTGGTCGATCTTGTCGAATGCCGCTGCCAGGTCCGCGTCCAGAGCCCAGACCCGCTTGGTCTTGGCGGAACAGCAGGTCTGGAAGATCGCCCCGATCGCGTCATGGCAGCTTCGCCCCGGTCGAAACCCGTAAGACTTGGGTTCGAACTGGGCTTCCCACTCAGCTTCGAGTGCATTACGGACCCTGCCTTGATGGCAGCGGTCCGCGATGACCGGAATTCCGAGCGGCCTCAGCTTTGCACGGTTTCCCGCCTTGGGTATATAAACCCTCTTCACCGGCCGGGGACGCCAGGTTGCGGCTTCGCGATGCACCCGCACCGCCAGCTCCATCCTGGCCTGAGGAGTCAAGGCGACCTCCGCATCGACCCCGGCGGTTTTGCGTCCCGCGTTCAACTGCGTCGCTTGCCGCACGCTGACCAGCGTGTTGCTCCAGCTCCGCAGCATGAGTTTCTGCAGGTTCCTGACCGTGGCCAGGGAACCCTCCCGCGCCGCCTTGAAGATCCGCTGCCGTAGCCGCCGTACGTTTTCCTCGTGCAGGCGCCAGTCAATGGCGGCCCAGTCGAGGGTCACGTCCTTGGGTCCGTTCACCATCGGTGTCTAACTTGTCCTTCGGTTCCAGGGTTTCGGCTGCTTGTCTTCAAAGGCTCACCTGCCCACGTCAGCGCCTCTTTCAAGGCCCGGGCACCAGGCCCGGTATCCGGCCAGTTATCCAGTGGCGGCGGCCGGGAGGTGCCGTCGTGTTGCCGCTGGTTTCCTGTTGACTTTCGTCCACCGCCACCAGGGTTTCTCCCGATGACGATGACGCCGTTATCGGCATGACCGGCTTTTGCTTCTTGGGCATCTTGTTCCCGGCAGAGGATTCCGCCTTCCTCGCGGTTGGCCTACCTGCCCGCCCCCAGGCGATCAGGACTCTGCCGGGGTTTCCATGTTCCGCACGTGTGAGATGCGGCCGGGGTGGGTGCCTCCTATACTCCGGGGCGGTGGTGTCCTCCCGATCAGCGCTGGGTCTCCGATCGGCACCTGCCGTTTCTCAACGGCCAGCCCTGTCATCCGCCTGACACATTCCACCGGCGGAAGCCACTATTACGAAGCATGCGGAGATTCACCTACATTCACCCGTCCGGCCTTCTCCTCGCCCGCTGCCGCTGGGTGGAACAGCAGCAGCTTCGGCTTTTACCCTGGGCTTCACACCCCGCGGTTACCCACGACGCATGCCAAGGCGGAGACGATCCCGCGGACACTGGACCGGATCACGTCTTCACTAACCCCGCGGTTACCCACGACGCATGCCAAGGCGGAGACGATCCCGCGGACACTGGACCGGATCACGTCTTCACTAGGGGAACCTCCAAACAACGTGACCACTCACATCGTGCGACCTCACGTCGCACCCCAACGGTGGTGGTACAAGGTGATCAACTCGGCGGCCGGGTAGTGATGGTGATCGGTCAGGGTGGTGGCCAGCCGGTAGACACCGGTGTGCCGGCCGGCGGTGGTGGAGATGGTGATCTCGCACTCGACGACCCGTACCAGCAGCCGGCCCAGCATCGACAGGTAGGACCCGTCGGGGTATCGGGCCAGGACTGGCATCTTGCGGCCGTTTTTCAGCCGGACGAGGACGTCGGCGCCGGTGTCTGCGATCTCAGTGATGAGGTCTTTGGCGCCGAAGTTGCGGTCGGCCAGCAGGATCATCCCTGGTCGCAGACTGCGCAGCAGGTGTGGTGTGTAGGTGGTCTCGCCGGTGGTGGTGGGGCCGAACACCGCGTCGATCAGGGTGCGGGTGCCGCAGGCGAGCAGGGCCACCAGCCGGATCTGGGGATAACCGGTGCCACCGTGGTTGCCGGGGTGTTTGGTGAAACGGGCCAGCATTCTGGGGTTGTCGGGCACGGTCAGGATGGTGCCGTCGATCGCACAGACCAGCAGGCCACGCCACCAGGTTCCGCGCTGCCCCACCGTGGCCGCCGGTCCGCGGAGCAGGTCGAACAACCATCGCAAGGGCGCGACGCCGATCCTGCGGCGGGCTTGCGCGAGTCCGCTGGTGGTGGGGGTGACCAGGGGCAGGCCAGTGAGGGAGGCGGTGAGTTTGCGCCATACACCGGGATAGCCGATCTCGGGGAACAGACACGCGGCCAGCAGCAGGTAGACCACCACCCGTGAGGGCAGATCCCGCAGCCGGGACTGCGTGGTGCGGGTGGCGGTCAGGGCCTCATCGACCATCTCGAAGGGCAGGTGCTGGGTGAGTTCACCGAGGTGGCCGGGTGCGAACCGGCCCCCGGACACGGTGATCGTGCGGGTGATGACAGACTGGGTATCCAACGGAGTTCCTGCTATCTGGTGATCTTGGTCGGCACCGTTCTAGCAGGGACTCCGTTGCCCGTTCCCGGGGGGTTGACAAACCGGCTCACGCCTTAACTACCCGGCCTTGCGGCTAGTCGTGCGCAGAGTCAAGGACAAGAACTCCAACGACGCCCTGTTTCCCGTCTGGCGTCATCACGCGTTCTTCAACGCCCGGGGTCCGGCGCGAGCGCCGTGGTTTCGTCGCTCGTTATCCCGGGCATGAGCGAGCGATCCTTGGTCTCCGGACCGACCGCCACGGAGACCAAGGTCAGCAGTGAGAGACCGGCCAGCAACAATGCGACCGGCCATGCCGACTGCGTCGCGGCGAGGAGCGCGGTGGCCACGAGCGGCGCGAACCCGCCGGCGAGCAAGCCACCGATCTCGTGTCCGAGCGAGGCGCCGCTGTAGCGCACCCGGCTGTCGAAGAGCTCCGCGAAGAAGCACGCCTGCGCACCGCTCATTGCGGCGTGGCAGACCGCCATCCCGAAGATGAGCGCGAACCAGACGAGGGCCGGTGTCCCGGAGTCGACGAGCCAGAACAGGGGGAACGCGAACGCGGCCATGAGCGCGGCGCCCGCCAGGTAGACCGGTCGCCTGCCGATGCGGTCCGACAATGCTCCAAACGCGACGGTCGTGACGAGTTCGATGGAGACGGCGACGCAGAGTCCCCAGAGCATCATCGAGCGGGACAGGTGGAGCACCTGTGTCGCGTACGAGAGGATGAACACCTCGATCAGGTAAGCCCCGCCTGTCTCCGCGAGTCGGGCACCGATCGCAACGAGAAGCTCACGCGGGTGCTTGCGGACGGCTTCGACCAGCGGCAAGCGAGCCTTCGGCGCGGAACCGGACAGTTCCAGGAAGGCGGGCGATTCGGCGACGCCGACCCGGATCAGCAAGCCGACGACGACGAGCACGGCACTGAAAAGGAACGGAAGCCGCCATCCCCAGCTGATGTATGCCTGCTCCGGCATGAGGGTGACCAGCGCCATCGCCAGCGTCGACAGGACGAAGCCGGACGAGACACCGGACTGGCTCAAACCGGTCCAGAACCCGCGTTTGGTCGGTGGGGCGTGCTCGGCGACCAGCGACGCCGCCCCGCCCCATTCGCCGCCGACCGCCACGCCTTGGACCAGCCTGAGGACGACCAGGAGGATCGGCGCGGCCGCGCCGATGCTGCCGTAGGTGGGCAGGCAGCCGATCAGCGCGGTGGACACGCCCATCACGACCAGTGTCACGATGAGGGTGTACTTGCGGCCGACCCGGTCTCCGATGTGCCCGAACAGCATGCCGCCCAGCGGACGGGCGCCGAACCCGACCGCATAGGTGGCGAACGCCGCGAGCGTGCCGGACAGCGGGCTCAACGTGCTGAAGAAGAGCTTGTTGAAGATCAGGGCGGCGGCTGTCCCGTAGAGGAAGAAGTCGTACCACTCCAGGGCGTTGCCCACTACTCCCGCCAGTGCGACGCGGCGTATTTCCCTGGTCTCGGCCGAGCGTTGGTTGGGCATCGCGATGACCGCCTTCCTCGTTGAAGGTCACCGATGCGGCCTGCCCCCACGTGCCGTATCGAGTGGCTCGTATTTCGAGCATATGCTCGCATGGCGATCACACGTGGTCAAGCGTAGCGGTGCGCGGGTTCACCCCGATGTCGGCCCGCGGGCCTCAAAGCCCTTGTCGGCGCTCTACGCTCGACGTCGTGACCACTGATCTGCCCCCCAGCACCGAGCACGGCGACCGCTCGCAGCCGACCTGGATGATCCAGTCGATCGTGCGGCTCGCAGCCATCCTCGATCTCTTCACGGCCGAACGTCCGATCTGGACCGAGCAGGAGATCGTGGGTGCGACCGGGCTAAGCCGCGGCACGGTCTATCGCTTCTGTCAGACGCTGCTGCACGTCGGCTATCTCGACGCGGCGGCCGACGGTGGATACCGGCCAGGGCCACGCGCGATGACGCTCGGACAAGCCGCGATCCTGGGCATGGACATCGCCGAGCTCGCCCGGCCAACACTCATCGCACTCCAGGCCGAACTGCAGGAGACGGTGAACATGGCGGTGCCCGACGGGCACGACATCGTCTATGTCATCCGGCTTCGGGGCTCCGGCCTGCTGGACATCCGGCTCCAGGTCGGGAGCCGCCTGCCCGCGTTCTGCACGTCGCTTGGCCGCGCGATGCTCGCGCAGCTGCCGGACGAGGAGCTCACTGGTTTCCTGGACACCGCGGATCTTTCGCCGCGCACGGAGGCCACGGTCACGGACCCGAAGGTGCTCCGGACGCTGATCCGAGACATCAGGGCCAAGGGCTATGCGGTCAACGACGGCGAACTCGCGCACGGCCTGCGTGGCGTGGCCGCCGCGGTACGCTATCCCACCGGGCGTCCCGCCGCGGCCATCAACGTCGCCCTGACGCGACCGTTCCGCCCCGGCGAGCCCGAGCAGGAACTCGGACCGCTGCTGCGGAGCACCGCCGAGCGCATTGAACGCCTGCTGATCGGCGAGGACCGAACATCGTGAACGGCTGGCGGGCAGCCTATCCGCCGAGTTCGGCGGCGAACTGGCCTTCCTCCAAGCGCGCCTTGATCGCGCCGAGGAACCGGCCGGCGTCCGCGCCGTCGATAACGCGGTGGTCATAGGTCAGGGGCAGATAACAGACCTGGCGAACCGCGATCACGTCCTCGCCGTCGGGGCCGTCCACCACCTTGGGCTCCTTGACGATCGCGCCGGTGCCGAGAATCGCGACCTGGGGCTGGTTGATGATCGGGGTGTCGAACAGCGAGCCCGCGCTGCCGATGTTGGTGATCGTGAAGGTGCCGCCGGACAGTTCGTCCGCCCCGATCTCGTTGGCACGAGCGCGCGCCGCGACGTCGGTGATCTTGCGTGCCAGGCCGGCGAGCGAGAGATCGTCGGCGCTTCTGATAACCGGGACGATCAGGCCGCGCGGGGCGTCCACGGCGATCGCGAGGTGGACCGCGTCGTGGTACTCGATGTGTTTGCCGTCTTCTGACAGCGAGGAGTTCATAGCCGGGAAATCTTTCAGCGCCTCGATCGCGGCCTTGGCGAAGAACGGCAGGTAGGTCAACTTGACGCCCTCCCGCGCCAGGAAGCCCTCTTTCTCCCGCACCCGCAGATGCGCGATACGGGTGACGTCGGCTTCCTGGACGGCGGTCAGCTGTGCGGAGATCCGCAAGGAGTCGGTCATCCGCTGGGCGATGACCTGGCGAAGCCGCGGCATCGCCACAACAGTGGCGGCTCGTGGTGCCGCGGTGCCAGCCGCCGCCGGAGTTGGCGCAGGTGCGGGTGCGGGAACCACCGGCGCCTGGACGAGTGCCAGGGCGAGGGCCGGGGCCGCCTTCACCGCGGCGAGTACGTCCTGTTTCCTGACGCGGCCATTGGCGCCCGTCCCCGTGAGCGAACTCAAGTCGACGCGGTGTTCCGCGGCGAGTTTACGGACGAGCGGGGTGACGTAGGGCGCGGTGGCCGAACTCCGTCGGCCCGCGGCCACCGGCGGGGCGGGACTTGGTGCGGCCTGGTCCACCTGCGTCGAGGGCGCGGCGGCGGTCGTGTCTTCGATTACGGCGAGCTCGGCGCCGATCTCCACGGTCTCGCCCGCGCCTGCCTTGAGCTCCTTGAGAACGCCGCCTACCGGTGCGGGGATCTCCGTGTCGACCTTGTCCGTGGAAACCTCGAGCAGTGGCTCGTCAGCCTCGATGCGGTCCCCTGTGGCCTTGAGCCATCGGGTAACGGTGCCCTCGGTGACGCCCTCACCAAGAGCGGGCATCTGAACGGAGAATGCCATTTCGTTCGAATCCTGTTCACTTGCGGTGGTTTGTCGGTGAATCGGGCCGCGGCGCGACGTCAGTCGAGAACCTTGCGCGGACCGATGGCCCAGTCGTATTGCCGGGGCCAGGCCGGCCGGTGTCCCAGCTGGTGGAGGGTGTCGCGTGCCCAGTTTGGGTTGCGCAGCATCGCCCGGCCGACGAACAGAGCGTCGGCGGCCCCGCCGCGCACGATCGATTCGGCGTGCTGGGCGTCCTCGATGAGGCCGACACCGGCCACGAGCGCTGACGTCGCCTGGCGGATTTTCGAGGCGAACGGGATCTGGTAGCCGGGATAGGTGTCGATGCGTCTCGTGGGCAGGAGTCCTCCGCTCGACACGTCGATGAGATCGACACCGAGTGGCAGTAATGCCTGAACCACGTCGATGACGTCGTCGACGTCCAGCCCGTTTGGGCGTCCGTTCTCGGGCGTGAGCCAGTCGGTGGCGGATAGCCGGACGAACAACGGCAACCACTCCGGCCACACTTCCCGGACCGCGGTCACGACCTCGATGGCCAGACGGCGGCGGCCCTGCTCGCCGCCGTAGCGGTCGTCGCGGCGGTTGGTCGCGGGGGAGAGGAAGGAGTGGATGAGGTAGCCGTGCGCGGCGTGGATCTCCAGCACCCGGAATCCCGCCGCGAGGGCTCTCCGGGCCGCGTCCGCGAACGCGGTGACGATGTCCGTGATCTCGGCGGCTGACATTTCGTGTACCGGGCTTCCGCCGGGGCGCGCGGATGGGGACTGGGGCAGCCAGCCTCCGTTTTCGGGTGGTACGCGGATGCCGCGCGCCTCCCAGGGCCGGTGCGCGGATGCTTTGGGACCCGCGTGCCCGAACTGGATCCCGGCGACGGCTCCGGATGCCTCGATCGCGCCGGTCAGCCGGGTGAGCCCGTCGACGTGGTCGTCTGACCAGATTCCCAGGTCCGACTCGGACATCCGGCCCACTGGGGTCACCGCTGTCGCTTCGGTGAGGATCAGCCCGGCACCACCGACCGCTCTGGCCCCGAGGTGGATGAGATGCCAGTCGGCCACGCCTCCGTCAGGCGGCGAGGAGTATTGGCTCATCGGTGCCATCCAGAGCCGGTTTGGCATGGTTACCGAGCGGATTTTCAGCTCGTCGGCGACCGAGTTCGTCTGGCGGGTCATCTCGTGTCCTCCGCGTCCCCGGGTGCCGCCGGCTCTCCTGCCGCACCGCGTGTGGTGAACCAGTCCGGCGCGTCGAGGTCGCGTGGAAGCCAGTGCCGTCCGACCTGCTTGCCGAGTTCGCGAAAGATCCGGTCACGGGCGGACGCCGCGGCGTCCAGGACGCCGCGATCCCGCTGGACGAGCTTTCCGCGGTACTTGAGGAAGCGCCCGCGAACGGCGACGGCCTCCACATCGGACCGGTCGCCGGAGAGGATGAACTGGTCCACCGGATCGTTGACCGGGGAGAACTTCAGGGCGCCGAGGTTCACCACCAGGAGGTCGGCGTCCTTTCCGGGGACGAGCGAACCCGTGCGGTCCGCCAGTCCGCAGGCGGCCGCACCGCCCACGGTGGCGAACTCGAGGGCCTCCCGGGCGGTGAGCGTGACGGTGGCGGGCGACCTGCCCGCCCGCAGCGCCGCCCCGTTCGCCCGGGCACGTTCGGCGGCGAGAACGGTACGGATCGCGGTCATCAGCGACCCCGAGCCGCTGGCGACCTCGTCGGTCGACAGGCTCGGCTGCAGCCCGGCCGCTCGGACCCTGTTGGTGGGCAGGTCCCCGATGCCCATCATGAGATCGACTTCCGGTACCAGCGACACGTGCCCGCCGGATCCGGCGATGTGGGCCCAGTCCTCATCGCTGAGATGGTTGCCGTGGATGTAGGTCGTGCCCGGCCGGAGGAGACCGTGGTCGCGCAGCCGGGCAATGGGGCGGTAGGTCAGTGCCTTGAGCCCGCCACCCACGTGCACGCTGATCGGCAGGTCGAGTTCGTCCGCGAGCCGCCAGTCGTGCTCGACCGCCGTCATGTCCGAGAATTCCGGGCCGCGTGCGGCGATCGCCATACTGTGCAGACTCCTGGGGCCGACGGCGAAGTGCTCGGCGCGGATGCGCCGGGCGAGGTCCGCGTCCAGGGGAATGGGGCTCGGCAGGTCCTGCCACTGCCGCGTGCCCCCGCCGAAACCGAACACGACGCGGGGCCCTGCCTGCGTGATCGCATCGACCGCCGCGGCGGCGTGCTCGGCCGTCTCGATGATGTGCGACCAGTCGACCACGGTCGTGACCCCCTCGTCGAGGGCGTCGAGCAGCCCGAGAAGAGTGCCTAGCCGCACGTCATCAGGGGTGAAGCGGAGGCGGGCACCACGGTGTATCCCGGCGAAGTAGTGGCCCTGCAGCCAGTCCGCACCCACCCCGCGCACCAGGGTCTCCCAGGTGTGCCGGTGGGTGTCGACGAGGCCGGGCAGGACGAGACAGCCCCGCGCGTCGATCGAGGGAAGCCCGTGCGAATCCAGGTCGGGACCGATGCCGGTAATCACGCCGTCCTCGACCCGGACGTCGTGGCCCGGCAGATCTCCCGTGCCGGCGGCCATCGTGGCGACCCATCCGCTGCGCAGGACGAAGGAATCGCCGTCGGGCGGCATCTTCGGGCGTGGCCGGGTACTTCCGTGTGTCACAGCGACTCGGTGAAGAAGCGGGCGATGTCCGTCGCCGTGCTGTTCTGGCGGTCGCGGTCGGAGTACAGCGTGAGGTGGTTCGCTGAGGAGATGATCGTGAGTTCCTTGCTGGTTCCCGGGATCTGGTCGAAAGCACGGAGCGCGAGATCCCAGTGAGTGTGGTCGTCGCCTTCGGCGATCACGAACTTCGTGGGCTTGCCGAGCAGCCGGCCCAGGTAGGGAAAGACGTTGTAGGCAAGCAGAAGCTCGGCTGATTCGGCGGTCGACCTGCCTTCGTAGCGGGGCGCCTCTCGCGCCTTCAATTCTGCGAAGGCGACCCTGCTCTTCGGGAAGGGCCAGGTCGCGAGGTCTCCCTCGGTGGCGGGCTGGTGGTCGATGTAGGTGATCTCGCCCGTGGCGTAGCGCTTCCGCCGCGCCTCACGCAGAGCCGCGGTGAACCGGCGGAAACCAACGGTGCCGTGGGCGAGGCGCATGTTCTCGTACCCGTCGGTCACCGGTACCACGCCGCAGACAGCACGGATACGCTCGTCGAGCGCGCCGAGGATGAGCACATGCCCGCCGCTGTAGGAGATCCCCCAGGCGCCGAGCCGGTCCCCGTCGATCTCCGGCCGCTGTTCCAGGTAGGACACCGCGTTGCGGTAGTCGGCTACCTGCTGCCAGGGATCCATGTGCTGGCGAGGCTGCCCGGTGCTGGCGCCCATGTTGCGGTAGTCGAACACGAGCGCGGCGATGCCACTCGCCGCGAGGGCACGGGCGTAGGTCGGCTGTGCCAGTTCCTTGACGTAGCACCAGCCGCCCGCCATCACGACGGCCGGGTGCGGCGCCGGCTCCGCCGGCAGGTACAGATCAGCCGCCAACTGGTTGTCGTCACTGGCAAAGGTCAGCTCTTCCACGCGGACGTCGTCGGACATGGGTTCCGTTCTCCTAGTTCCTGAATGCCCTGTCGGTTTGCGGTTTTGGTCGATCTAGTAGGACGCGAGCATGCGCAGCGATTCGACGATGCGGGCCGTCGTCGGGATGACCTGGTCCTCCAGTTCGCGCCCCGCCGGAATCGGCACGCGCAGGCTCCCGACCCTGGCGACCGGAGCGTCGAGGTGCTCGAAGAGCTCGTCGGCCGTCCAACCGGCCACCTCGCCGCCCCAGCCGCAGAACTCGACCGCTTCGTGCACCACCGCGAGCCTGTTGGTCGACAGGATCGACGCTCGCAGCGTGTCCCGGTCCAGCGGCCAGAGATAACGCAGATCCACGACCTCGCAGGAGATTCCCTCGCCGGAAAGGACATCCGCCGCCTCCAAGCAGCGCCCGACCATGCGCCCGATGCTGACCACCGTGATTTCCGAGCCCTGCCGGGCGAGGCGAGCCGTGCGCGTCCAGGGCCGGTCACCCGTTTCCACCTCACCGCGTTGACTGAGGTACAGCGCCTTGTTCTCGAAGAAGAGCACGGGATCATCGGTGCGGATCGCGTCCCTCATCATGCGGTAGGCGTCATCTGGGGTGCTCGGCATCGCGACGACGAGCCCCGGAACGTGGGCGAACCAGCTCTCCAACGCCTGGGAATGCTGTGGTCCGTGGTTGGTTCCGCCGCCACCCGGCAGGCGCACGACCAGTGGCATACGGAACTGGCCGTTGCTCATGTAGCGGGCCTTGGCCGCGAAATTGACGATCTGGTCCATGGCCAGCATGACGAAGTCGGAGAACATGATCTCCACGACCGGCCGCATCCCTTCGGAAGCCGCGCCGGCCGCGAAGCCCGCCAGCGCACCTTCGGCGAGCACCGAGTCCATAACGCGATCGGGGCCGAACAGGTCCACGAGATCCTTCGTGACGGTGAAGACTCCGCCGAGGGCGCCGACCTCCTCGCCCATGACGACCACGGAAGGGTCCGCGTCCATCTCGTCACTCAGCGCTTGGCGAATCGCTTCAGCGAATTTCAGCGTGGGCATGCGTGGTGAACTCCTCGGTCGCGTAGATGTGGGCGTAGGCGGCTTCCGGTCCGGGTTTCGGGGCCTGGGCCGCCTTGACGATGGCGTCGTCCACGAGTGCGGCCACCGACCGGTCGACCGCGTCGGCCTCGTCGGCTGGGAGCGTGGCGCGGAGCGCCGCGACGGGGTCGTTGCCGGCGAGCCAGTCCGCGCCATCGGTCTTCCCGCGGTAGCGGTATTCGGCGTCGGCGATGCTGTGCGCGCGGACCCGGTAGACACGGCATTCGAGAAACGCCGGCTGCCCCGCGCGAACCGTGAACAGCAGCCGTTGCGTGGCGGCATACACCGCGGTCACGTCGCGTCCGTCGACCTCTTCCGCGGCGATGCCCATGGAGCGGACGGTCGCGGCGATGCTGCCGGGCGGTCCGAACACGCGTTCCGTCGGCATCGAGTGGGCCCAGCCGTTGTTCTCGCAGACGAAGAGAACCGGCGCGGACCAGTGCCTGGCGGTCCTCAAGGTCTCGCTGAACACGCCGTTGGCGAAGGCGCCGTCGCCCGCGAACGCGACGGCGACGTCATCGGTTCCCTTGAGCCTGCGTCGCGCCCAGATCGCTCCGGCCGCCCAGGGAAGGCCGCCACCCACGATCGCCGTTTCGCCGTAGAACCCGCTCGCACGGTCGTGCAGGTGCATCGACGCTCCGCGGCCACCGCTGGTCCCCGTGGTCCGTTTGAACAACTCGGCCATCACCGCGTCTGGGGAGACGCCTTTCGCGATCGCATGACCGTGACCACGGTGGTTGCTGGTGACGATGTCAGTCGGCCGCAGTACCGCGCACACGCCCGCCGCGCAGCTCTCCTGGCCGAGTGACGAGTGGAACGAACCGTCGATCATCGACTTCTTGTGGCACGTCTCGATCCCGTGCTCTATGCCGCGGATCAGGACCATCGTCCGGTACAGGTGGAGCCTGGTGTCCTCGTCGAGGAACACCGGCTCGCCGTCGTTGGCTTCCCTAGTGGACGGGAGGCTGTCAAGGCTGCTCATCTCACCCCTGCGATTCCTCAGTGCTCACTATACGAGCACCTGCTCGGATAGTGTGCACACTTTCGGTGGGTATCGCAAGTGACCCGGCTCGCCTTCACGTGGACGGAAGTCGGACACTCCGTGGTCGTCCGGCTTGCAGAGCCGAACGGTTCGATCTGATGGTGAAGTACGCCGGCCCCGACACGCTCGCCGAGACCCGCACCGACACCGACACCGACACCGACACCGACACCGACACCGACGGCAGTAAAGACGCCGCCAGGCCGTTCTCGGTGCGTCGTATGGCGCGACTTCTGGACGTGTCCGCGTCGGGCTACTACGCGTATGTCAAACGCGCGGCGGCGCGGAGGTTGACACCACGCAAGCAGCGCCGGGCTGACCTCGAGGTGAAAATCACCGGAGTACACAAAGAATCCGGCGGCACCTATGGGTCACCCCGCATCACCGCCGAACTGCGTGCGCGGGGCGAGGTGGTCAGCGAGAAGACCGTCGCCAAGATCATGGCCGGCATCGGGATCGAGGGCATCAGCCCGCGCACGTTCAAGGTGAAAACCACCGTGGCCGACCCGAAGGCGTCGTTCCCGCCGGACCTCGTCGATCGGGAATTCGACCAGGGCCGCGTGGACGCGGTGTGGCTGACCGATATCACCTACCTGTCCTGTGGTGAGAGTGAGATGTATCTGTGCGCGGTCCGGGACGGGCATTCCCGGAAGGTGCTCGGCTACACCATCTCCGAGCACATCGGCTCGGAGATGGTCACCGAGGCCATCGACGCCGCCGTCGCTACCCGGGGCGGCCGGTGCCGTGGCACGATCCTGCATTCCGATCGTGGCGGTGAGTACACCGGTCATCTAACGGTGAAAGCGTGTTTCCGGCACGGGCTGCGCCGGTCGATGGGCGCGACTGGGGTCTGCTGGGACAACAGCCCTGCGGAATCGTTCTGGTCCACGTTCAAACACGAGCACTACTACCGGCATACCTACGCCACACAGACGGAACTCGTTGTCGCAGTTGACAATTGGGTTCGCTTCTACAATGCTGTCCGGAGGCACTCCGCGATCGGGATGCTCAGTCCCGAGGACTACGAGAGCTCACTCCGAGCAGCTGCCTGAATCCCCGTAAACCCCCTGTCCACCACTCGGGGGGAACCTCACAGCACCGCTGGACACAGTGCTTCCCCGCCACACCTGGCACACTGCGGAACTGACACCGCAAGCTGATCGCCAAGAAGTGGGACTACATCCACCGCCCAGGCAAGACCGGGAGGCCACAAACCCACAATGCGATCAAGAAGCTGGTGATGCGCCTGGTCGAGGAACCCCCGCTGGGGACATCGCCGGATCCAGGGTGAACTGGCCGGACTTGGCCACCCGATCGCAGCATCCACCGTCTGGGAGATCCTCACCCCGGCAGGGTTCGACCCTGCCCCGCGGCGAAATGGCCCCACGTGGAAGCAGTTCCACAACGCCCAGGCCCAAGGCTTGATCGCATACGACTTCATGCACCTGGACACCGCCATTGGCCAACGTCTCTACGCCCAGGCATTCCTCGAACACACCACCCGCCGACTGCACATCGCCTGCGTCACCGCTCGCCCGACCTCAGACCGGGTGACCCAGCAGGCTCGCAACGTGACCGCCGGCCTGGGGGTGCGCGTCCAGTCGCTGCGCTTCCTGCTCCGTGACCGCGACGCGAAGTACACCAACGCCTTCGAGGCGATCATCGAAGCCGAGGACATGGAGATCTTGAAGTCCCCCGGGCACCCAAGACGAACGCTCACTGCGAAAGAGTCATCGGCAGCATCCGCCGCGAGGTTCTGTTGGGTGGCGTTGTGGATGAGGACGTACAGGTCGGTTAGCGGCATTGACGGTGAGCACGTACCGAGGGCTTGGTGCGCGGCGGCACGATGAACACCAGCGGTGCCGGCCCAACTCAGCGCTGCTTGCTCCCGGCAGGTCATGCTCATCGTGACGACGACACATCCTCCGGCCATCCGTCGATTGTGGAGGATCCGGAACGGCGGACAGCAACGCGAATTGGCCCCTGGATCGACGGCAGCGTGATAGGCATGCTGCACCACTGTGCGAGGAGACCACTGCCGTGATCGTCGTGCTGGACGTCGAGCAGGCCGAGGTGGACCTGCGCGCGGGTGTGCTGCGCTGTCCACGCTGCGCGGGCTGTGCTGCGGCCGTGGTCGTCGGCGTCCGCGCGACGGATCCGGCAGCGCGACGGCTCGTACCAGCTACTGCGGCCGCGCCGGGAACGCTGCTCGGACTGTCAGGCCACGCAGGTGCTGTTGCCGACCGGGTGCGTGCCCCGGCGCGCGGACGCGGCCGACGTCATAGGGGCCGCGCTGGTCGCGAAGGCCCGCGGGCAGGAATATCGCACGATCGCGCGTGACCTGGCCCGCCCGGTCTCCACAGTGCGCCGTTGGCTGCGCAGCGTTCGTGGCGATCAGGTGGAGTGGCTGCGGCGCAGGGCGTGCAGCGGACCTTCGAGCTGGACCAGGACCTGCTGGCCGATTGGTGGCGCAGGCCACGGCGTTGGGGATGCGTTGTGCGCGCTGGCCGCTGCCGTACTGGCCTGGCGACGCCGGTTCACCCGACCGGTTGAGGCGTGGACGCTGATCGGGGGCGTTCACCGCAGGGCGTCTGCTCGCTGCACCATGATCAACAGAGGGATCTCAGGGGACCACTGTGCCGGAGTTGGTCACCGGCATGACCGGCGGTCGCCGACAGCGTGAGCACGTCCACAACACGCTGAGCACGAACGACACCCGGCTCGTACTCATCTTCAATGCCGACGTGGTACTCATTTTGACGCCGGTCAACAGGTTCTCGACCACACCCTCATCCTGAGCGAGAACCATGCTCGCCGCGTACTGGCCGAGTATCAACGGCACTTCAATGAACATCGGCCACACCAAGGTCGAGGTCAACTGCCTGCCGCACGCCAGGAACAACCAGCTCCCGTCCACAGCCTCGATGCCCGGCAACCTCTCCGCACCCGTGGTTCTCGGCGGCGTGATCAATAGTACCGATACGCAGCCTGAGCTGCAGCGATGACTTTCCGAACGGGACAGGGAAGGCCAGCGCAGCGGCCGGACGGTGGCCGACCTTCACAATCTGGGAGTGACCGAGTTCGGCACCGACCGGCTGCAGCCGGTCAGCCGCGGCGCGCGCACCGGCGCAGTTGGGCTTGATCAGCCGTGCGGGCAGGGTCCAGCAAAAGGCACCTTCTGCACGACACCGCTGGCAACGGACCCCGTCCACTCACGACCGAGCTCAGCATCCAGCAACCGTCACCGACCGGCAAAAAACCTTTTCGGGCACTTCAACGCAGTTCGAATCTATTGCCGAATCTTGACCAATTACTACACAGTGTGACCAGCAAAGGCGACCCCATTTGCGCGTTCAGTCAAAAACTTGATGGCCGCGCTCCTGATTCGCTCCTGGATGGGCTTTTTGATCTTGATCGAGGATCACCACAAGATCCACAACAGACGCGAAAAATCCCGCTGACCTGCACTTACGTGCCGATCAGCGGGCTTCCGCCAACGTGGAGCTGACGGGATTCGAACCCGTGACCCCTTGACTGCCAGTCAAGTGGGACCTCACCGGCATGCTCAAGCCCATTTTCCCAGGTCGTTGTGAAGTCTAACCAGCACAGTAAAGGAGTCTACCAGGACTGATCTGACGTTTCCGTGTCTCCGCAGGTCATGCCCCTTTCGTCACACTGTGCTCTCTATCCGCCCGGAAAGCTGATTAGGTCCGAGTGGTCTCGGAAACCTCGCACGAGGCACCTTGACTCCCCTCCAGCAGCCTCCTTCTCGCCAAAACGGCCCCGCCGTCGCCAATCGGGCCTGACCAGATTGCAAGCCTCGCCAGGCTGGAGGTTGGGGGAGCTTACTCGACACAAAGGACCAGGTCAGCGCCCTGGAAACACTGCGGCAGAAGCTGCCGGACCTGGCTACACCGCCCCAACCGTCACCGAAGCGTGCAAAGCCTGGCCGCGCTCGGCAGCTCGACAGCGACCAGGTGCAGCAACTGATCGAGGGCTACCAGTCGGGCGCCACCGTCTACGAACTGGGTGATCAGTTCGGCATCAAGCGCCGCACCGTCAGCACGATCCTCCACCGCCACGGTGTTCCGATGCGCCGCCGCGGCCTGGCCGAGGAGCAGATCGACGATGCGGTCCGGCTCTACAACGAGGGGTGGTCGCTGGCCAGGATCGCCGCGCGCATGGATGTCGCCGCGGGCACGGTGCGCCAGCGCCTGCACGAGCGTGGCGTCCCGATCCGCGACACCCACGGGAAGGTGACGCCCAATGACCGGCACGTCATCCACATCAAGCCCGCAACTGAAATGCGCAAGATCGCAGCCATCCCGGTGATCGGGTATCGCTGGCGCGCCAACACGATCCCCAACTCCCTGGCCTGCATAACCACTCGCACCGGCAGACACCGTGGAGAGCCCGTTGCGTTGAGAGGCGTACGGCGGGTTCGGCAAGATGCCAGGAGCAACGGACCACGAGCAATCCCGGCACCGCGCTCCTTGCCTACTCAGCGGATGGGGTGGTGATCCGGAAAGCTGGGGCGTCCTGACTCGGCGGTCGTACGGATCTCGACGCACGTCATTCGGGACGCTCGGCATCATCGATGCGCACCTCGATGTGGGGTGCCGTTCGCTAGTGCGAATTCACGGACGGCGAGCCGTTCAGCAGTCTGAAGGCTCAGACCGCGGTCACTTCTAGCGCACCGTCGCCAAGCACATCGCTTGCGACTATGGCCAGCGGTACTGTCTTGGCGCCCTGCTCGAGGCGCTGTCAGATGGCCTGCTCGTCCTTGCCTCTTCCAGCCCCACGGACCGAACCGCGCCGAGTGTCGGAGTTGGCCTGGGAGGCTGTCCCACAGCGATCAAGGGCCGTCCTCGATCACATAGGGGATGGTTTGAGGCCCGTCGGGCAGTACACAGACCCGTGCATCAGGTCCGGCCTCGTGGAGTGCCTGCTCCACCGCTTCGCTGACATCGGCGCACGGGGTGAAGTGTGCTGAGCGCAGGTCGTGGTCTGAGAGATAATCGCTGTGCACGAGTACGCGAGCCGAATTCTGGACCTGTGCCTGCTTCTGCACCTGCCACTGGTCGGTCATCGTCTGCTCGCGGTCCGCGATCTGAGCCAGGAGGCCAACTGGCGACTCCGCCGAAGAGAGTGCGCTCCGGTAGGAGCCGTGGTCGGGGAAGCCGTCGCGGCATTCGGCGGCACAAATGATGGTGCCACCCTCTCGAACGATCTCGGCGGCGGCCGACATGCCCTTCACCGCCTGGTAGAGGTTCTGATCCAGAGGAAAGCCCGAGTTGGTCGTCACAACTACCTCGAACCGGTGTGGTAGTGCGCGCATGGCGATCGCGCGTGCCGCCCGACGGGCAGCCCGGTGCATGGCGCTGAGTTCTCCACCGTACGCGCTCACGACTTCGTGATTGCGATTCAGGATCACGTCCGTGGAGAATCCGACATCAGCGGCAGCGGCAATAGCTCTGATGTCGTCGTGGACGGGGTTTCCTTCGCACACCCCCCACGTTGCCCGGGGGCTGCCGATACGCGCGGCGTCGTGCAGCACCAGAACCGTGTCGAGGCCCGCCAGTCCCGGAGCGACCATCTTGGGGCCGCCTGAGAAGCCGGCGAAGAAGTGCGGCTCCACGAATCCGGTGGTGACGCGGAAGTCCGCATCTGTCCACTCCCGGTTGAGCCAGACCGGAACGTCGTCGCCGTGGTACCCGCACCACTGCAACGAAGACCGGTCTGCGGCGTCGTGATTGACGATCCGCACGGTGTCGACCACGTCGTCGCCCAACATCGCGCGCAGTTCCTCATCCGTGTTGGCCCGGTGGGTGCCGGTCGCGATGAGAAGGACGACGTCCTCGATCCGGACGATACCGTCGAGCTCGGCCAACAGCGCTGGAATCATCAGGTCACGCGGTTGTGGTCGTGTCGCGTCGCAGAGCGAAACAGCGACCGTTTGCCCCTTCTGCACGACCTCCCGAAGTGGCGGGCCTGCGTCGGGTTGGCGAAATACGCGTTGCACCTCGGCGGCGGGATCCGCGGCCCCCTCGTGGAACTCGGGCTCGACGATAGTGACGCGGTCGTCGGCTATCTCGACGTCCAGCCCGGCGTCGCCGTAGGCCAATCGAACGGTCGGCACGATCGTTGTCACATCCCTTCCGGATGCTCGGGCCGGGGGTCCGCTGCGGCTGGACGATGCCGAGCACCGAGCACCGCTCCCTGGGCCAGCGACTGGACGGTCTGCTCGTAGATCGCGAGCCAACCCCTCTCCCGTCCATGCTGTGGCGGTCGCCAGTTTCGCCGGCGTCGGTCGAGCTCCTCCGCGTCCTGATCCAGATGGACCGAGCGGGCATCGAGATCGATCGTGATGCGGTCTCCGTCGATGACCAGAGAGATAGGGCCGCCTGCCGCTGCCTCCGGGGTGATCTGACCGATGGTGAGGCCCCGGTTGAGCCCCGACAACTGACCGTCGGTGAGCACCGCGACCTCACTGGCGAGCCCGGTGCCGCTCAGGGCCGCAGTGAACCACGACGCGAAGCCCATGCCCGGTCCGCCCTTGGGGCCCAGGCCGCGTAGAACGACGATGTCCCCCGACCCGATCCCTCCGTCCTCCAGCGCGGCGATGGCGTCCTGCTGGCAGATGACAGAGAGGTGTTCGATGAAGATCGTTGACGTGGTCGCCTTCCCAGCCATATATAGGCTTTGAGCTGCGGTCTAATACCGACTTTGGGCGCCATGACATACCGGTTCGGTATTGTTCATCTCGATCTTCGCCGCCCGCTACCGGTTCAGCGGCATTTCGCTAGCACGCGAATTCTCCGCGCCGGTCGCCGGCGGTCTGGCTCCATTGATCGCCTCGGCGCTGCTCGCAGCGGGCGGGGGTAACTCCTGGTGGGTGGCCGCGTACGTGGCCCTGCTCGGCACGATCTCCGTTGTGTGTCTGCTCTTGCTGCCCATGAACCTGGCCGGTGACCCCGACGGGGTCGCCGAACCGCGGTTGGAGGACTTGCACTCATGACGAACGGCCACCTGGTCGACTACCAGGTCGACGAACATGGCGTGGCGGTCTTGATGCTAAACAACCCGCCACTGAACCTGAACACGCTCGGCACGATCGACAAGCTGCTGGAGGCATGCCGGACGCTCACCGACGACGACCGGGTGCGCGTCGTGGTCGTCACCGGTGCTGGTGATCGCGCGTTCTGTGCGGGTTCGGATATCAGTGAGTTCGCAGAGGTGCGCGATGACGTGGTGTCCAAGAAGCTCCGCAAGGAGAACTGTGCGTTCACGGCAATCGAGCAGTTGCCGCAGCCGGTGGTCGCCGCACTCAACGGCAGCGCACTCGGCGGAGGCGCTGAGATCGCCCTGGCCTGCGACATTCGCATCATCGACGAACAGGCCCGCATCGGTTTCCCGGAAGTGAATCTCGGTGTCTTCCCCGGCAGCGGTGGGGTGTTCCGGTTACCGAGGATCGTCGGAGTCGCCCGTGCCTACGAGCTGCTCTACACAGGCGAGCCGATCGACGCCGCCGAGGCGTATCGGATTGGGCTCGTGAACAGTGTCGCCTCTCACGGCGATGCGCTGGAGTCCGCTCTCAAGTTGGCCCGAACCTTGGCGAGCAAGCCCGCGCTGGCGTTGAGCTTGATGCGCGCGGCCGTTCGGGAGTCGGTCACGCAGAACACTGCCGAGGCCACTCAACGAACGTTGGACTACAGCCATTGGGTCTTCACTGGCCCGGACATCGCGGAGGGCGTGGCCGCATTCTTCGAGAAACGGGCACCACGCTTCACCGCCGGACGCCGGGATCACGCATCGAACGAAAGGACCTCCTGATGGGCGGGATGTTGGCCGGAGTCAAGGTCGTCAGCCTGACGCATTACCTGCAAGGGCCGTCCTGCGTCCAATTCCTCGCGGACCTGGGTGCCGACGTCGTCAAGGTGGAGCGCATCGGCGGTGCCTACGAACGTCACTGGGCCGGTGCGGAATCCTTCGTCGGTGATGAAAGCGTCTTCTTCCTTCTGGCAGGCCGCAATCAGCGCAGCATTGAGCTGGACTTCCGTGCCGAGGAAGGCAGCAAGGTCCTCTGGCGGTTGATCGAGAATGCCGACGTGCTGGTGGAGAACTTCCGCCCTGGCGTGCTGGACAACCGCGGCTTCTCCTACGACGCGGTCAAGCAGCGCAATCCAGGCATCATCTACTGCTCACTCACCGGCTACGGTTCGACAGGCCCCGGGGCCATCAAGCCTGGCCAGGATCTGCTGATCCAGTCGCTGAGCGGGCTTGCGATGCTTAATGGGAAGGCAAGCGACCCGCCGACGCTGATGGGCACCGCGGTCGTCGACCAGCACGCCGCAGCGCTGGGTGCCCTCGGCATCGTTGCGGCGCTGTTCGGACGCAACCGCACGGGCAATGGCTCCAAGGTCGATAGTGATCTGCTGTCCGCCGCACTTGACCTTCAGATCGAACCGCTCAACTACCACCTCAACGGCACCCGGCTCTACGACCGAAGCGAGTCCGGTATCTCCTCTCGCTTCCATCAAGCTCCCTACGGCGTGTTCCGAACTGCTGATAGCTGGATCACCTTGTCGCTGTGCGACGGTCCGGCGTTGGCGACCGCCTTTTCCGACGAACAGTTCGCGCAGTGGAGCAGGGGCGACCAGTTCGCACAGCGTGAGGAGATCAACAGACGGGTCGCCGAACACATGTCCACCAAAACCACTGCCGAGTGGGAGAAAGTCTTCGACGAGGTCGGGTTGTGGTACGCCCGCGTCCGCGAGTACGACGAGGTCGAGGCCGACCCGCAGATCGCCGCGAACGATTCCATTCTGGAGTTCGACCTGCCGCGCGCCGGCCGGATCCGCGTCCTCAATCACCCCCTCCGCTACGACGGAGCCGCTCCGGTACTGCGCTTGATGCCCCCGAACGTCGGCGAACACACCACTGAGATCCTGGCTGAGTTGGGATACAGCCAGGCCGAGATCAGCACCCTCCGCGCCACGGGGGAGGTCGGTCCGGACCGCGCCTCCACCCCATTCGACCGCAAGGCCGCGGCGCCCGCGAACTCCTACACCTCCAGGAAGGGATAGGCCAGCGGCGGCCGCGGCCCAAGGTTCGCCAAATCACTGCGGTTGCCCTTGTGTGTGGGAACCGCCGAACCCGGCGACGAGACCGCCGCGGGTTAGTAGTGCCTCTTCAGGTGTGCTCGGTCCTCGCTCGGGATCCGTCGTTTTTGTCCACGGACGGTGTGAGGTCGATCCGGTAGGTCTCCGGAAGGAAGATCACCGACGTGAGAGTGATCAATTGGAGAACGATGAGGTACACCGCAACCGGCCAGGGGTCACCACCGGAGGCGGCGAGCAGAGCTGTTGCTATGAACGGTGCGATACCACCGGAAATGGGTGCCGACAGTTCGCGTGCCAGCGCGACACCGCTGTAGCGGACCCGAGCGGGGAAGAGCTCCGGGAACATGGCGGCCTGGGCGGCGAGCATCGAGGAGATGCATACGCCGATGCTCACGGCGCCGGCCAGCCAGATCAGTGCTGGCGTTCGCGAGTCGAGCAACCAAAAGTATGGGAAGGCGAACAACGCGGCGAAGAGGGCACCACCGGCGTACACCGGTCGCCGACCGACTCGATCCGTAAGCGCACCGAAGAGAGGTAAGGCCACAAGTGCTGCGGCCGAGCCTATCAATACTCCAATCAACCCGATGTTTTCGGCGGCGCCGATCTGTGTCACGTAGGTCAGGATGAAGACCTGGAACAAATACGATCCGCCGGTTTCTCCCATGCGCGCACCGATGCCCAGTAGGATGTGCTTCCAGGAGCTGCGTACGGCGTCGACCATCGGGATGGACGCCTCGACACGGGTTTGTTTGACCTGGGTGAAGGCCGGAGTTTCGCCGACGCGGAGCCGAATGTAGAGGCCGATCGCGATGACAACGATGCTGAGCACGAAGGGAGCGCGCCATCCCCAAGCCAGGAACTGCTCTTGGGACATCGACGAGAAGGCACCGAAGATCCCGGCTGCCAGGAGGATCCCGGAGAAGATCCCGACGAACGGCAAGCTAGTGTACAGCCCCCGCTTGCCCACAGGAGCGTGTTCTGCGGCCATCAACATGGCACCGCCCTGCTCGGCTCCAGAGCCCAGACCCTGCAGCAGCCGCATGAGCAGCAGCAAGATCGGTGCCCAGATGCCGATGGTCTGGTACGTCGGCAGAAGCCCGATCAGGACGGTCGCGGATCCCATCAACAGAATCGTGGTCAGCAGAACGGCCTTCCGGCCGATCTTGTCGCCTAGATTGCCGAAGAGGATGCCGCCGAGCGGCCGGGCGAGAAACCCGGCCGCGTAGGTGGCAAACGCCGCCAACGTTCCAGCCAGTGGGCTGAAGTTCGGGAAGAACAACGGGCCGAACACCAGCGCCGCAGCGCTGCCATATAGCGAGAAGTCGTACCACTCCAGGGCGCTTCCCACGATCCCGGCGGCGACAGCTCTACGAGCGGCGCCCCGATCACTTTTTCGGTTGTTCATCCGGGATTCCTCCGGTGGGGACGGGGCTCACACCCGTGCAGTGGCCGAGCCGTGGTCGGTGGCATGCCGCATGATGAGTTCTTCGGTGGCGGTAGCTGCCGCCAGCTCAGCGGCGATCGTGCCGTCGCGCATCACGAGAATCCGGTCAGAGAGCCCCAGGATCTCGGGAAGTTCGCTGGAGACCATGACGATGGTGACTCCGGTGTGGGCGAGTTCATGGAGCAGTCGGTAGATCTCTTGCTTGGCGCCGACGTCGACTCCTCGGGTGGGTTCGTCGACCAGCAGGAGGCGACAGTCGGCGGCCAGCCACCGGCCGAGGACACACTTCTGTTGATTGCCGCCGGACAGGTTGCGAATGCGCATTTCGAGATGGGGGGCGCGCACGTCGAGCCGCCTGGCGAGATCGGTGACAGCCGCACGCTCGGACCGGGTTCGCAGTACGGGGCCGCCGGAGCCTGCCGACAGAGCCCCGACTCCGATGTTGAACCGGATCGTTTGATTCAAAAACAGCGCTTGGTCCTTGCGGTCTTCGGGTAGCAGGCCGACACCGGCAGCGATCGCTTCCCGTGGGCTGCGGAACCGCGCTGGCTTGCCATGGAGCAGGATTCGGCCGCCGTCGTGTGGATCGGCCCCAAGCAAGGCGCGGAGCAGCTCGGTGCGACCTGCTCCGGCCAGGCCCGCGATGCCGAGGATTTCTCCAGCGTAGGCGGTGAAGCTGATGTCGTTCAATCTGTTGCCCTGGCTGAGGTGTTCCACGGCCAGTGCTGGCTCACCGGACACGCGGTCGCGGGGCGGGTAGATCTCGTCGAGCTGACGGCCGACCATGAGCCCGACCAGATCGTCGGCCGTGAGCTGGTCGGGCCGCCGGGTTGCCACGCTGCGCCCGTCGCGGAGCACAGTAATGCGGTCGGCGATCTCGAAAATCTCCTTGAGCCGGTGGCTGATGTAGATGAAAGCGATGCCACGCTCTTGCAGACCGCGAATGATCTCGAAGAGCGTAGCGATCTCTGTGTCTCCGAGCACCGCTGATGGTTCGTCGAGGACGATCAGTCGGGCATCACGAGAGAGCGCTCGAGCGATTTCGACCATCTGCTGTTGAGCGATGGACAGCGTGCCGACGCGTGCGTCGACGTCGAGAGCGATGCCGAGCCGTTCGAGCAGTTCGGCACTTCGGCGCCGCAACGCCGACCAGTCGACATGTCCCCACCGGCCCTTCGGTAGCCGGTTAAGGAAGATGTTCTCTGCGACACTGAGGTGCGGCGCCAACGTCAGTTCCTGGTAGATGACGGTCACGCCGAGCTCCAACATGCGTGCTGGCGTCGGTGCCTGCACCTGGTGGCTATCGATGACAATCCTGCCGTCGTCGGCCTGGTGGGCGCCGGCGAGCACCTTCATCAGGGTGGATTTTCCGGCGCCGTTTTCTCCGACCAGGGCGTGGACTTCGCCACGGCCGACGGTGAAGTCGACGTCGTCGAGCGCGACAACACCTTCAAAGCGCTTCCCGATGTGCTCCATTTCCAGCAGGATCTCGGAGCGGGAGGCGTCTGCGTGGCAGGTCCCGTTCGGTTGGATGCTTGTCTCAGCGGTATCGTTTCTCTGATCACGAGCGGGCATCGGGAGTCCTCATTCCGTGTTCGTAATGGGCTTTCACCGCACGTCTCAGCCGAATCCCTTGCCGAGGAACTGCTGAACATTGCTCGAGTCGACCTGGAAGGAAGGCAAAGTGGTGTGATCGGGCACCGTCTCTCCCTTGGCGATCTTGTAGGCGGTCTGGATCCCTTCCGGAGCACACCAGGGATAGGTGAAGGTCGCTGCGAGTCTGCCATCGGCGACGGCTCGGATGCCTTCGTTTTCCCCGTCGGTGCCGACCACGGTGACGCCTTGGACTCGATTGGCCTGGGCCAGGGCGTTTTGGGCGCCCAGGGCCATTTCGTCGTTCTGCGCGAACACAGCGTTGATCTGTCCTGCGGGCAGCCGCTGGATGGTGTCTTCCATGAAAGTGATGGCCTTGTCCCGCTTGTAGTCAGCGTTAGTGGTGGCCACGATGCGAATCTCGGGGTACTTCTTGAGCTCCTCCTGGAAACCCTGTGCCCGTTCGACAGTGGCCGAGGAGCCCGCAGTTCCCTGGATTTCGACGATGTTGCCCTTGCCTCCGAGCTTTCCTGCGATGAACTGGGCCGCCATCGCACCGATCTTGCGGTTGTCGCCCCCGATGTGAGCGGTGACGGGGGTGTTGATCTGCCGGTCAAGGGTGACGACCTTGATACCGGCGTCCATAGCTCTCTTGGTGATAGGAGTGAGCGCGTCGGCAGTCGCAGGAGAGAGCATCAGGACCTCGGGTCGACGTGCGATCAGCGCTTCCACGTCGGCGACCTGTTTCGAGGCTTTGTCCTCGCCGTCGGTCGCCACCAGTTCAACGTCTTTGTAATGCTGCTGGGCGTAGGTCTTGTTGTCCTCGACCATTGCGACCCGGAACGGATGGTTCATGGTCGCCTGGGAGAACCCGATGAGAATCTTTTCCGAGCGTCCACAGCCGGCAAGGGACAACCCGATCACGAGGGCTGCGATCAGGGCCAGGGCGGCCGGAATACGTCGAGGCCGACCTGGGCGTCTCACGATGTGCATGTTGTACTCCACGAGAAGATTGCGAGAGTGGTGATGGGTTGGGCGAAGAGTGTTGACGCCACCGCTAAAAACGGCAGTTCAACCTCGACGGCGGTGTTGGATCCGCTCGAGGACGACAGCGGCGACGATGATCGCCCCTTTGACGATGTCCTGGGTGAACGGACTGACGCCGAGCAGATTGAGCAGGTTTGACAGGACGCTGACGATCGCGGCACCGACGACGGTTCCGCCGATTCCTCCCTGGCCCCCGAACAAGGCCGTACCACCGATGACGACGATGGCGATCGCGTCGAGTTCCAGCAGCTGTCCCGCGGTCGGTTCGCCCACGGTCAGACGGGCGAGGTAGATGAGACCGGTCAAACCGGCCAGCGCTCCCGCAATGACGTAGACGCTGAACACGGTTCGGCTGACGTTGATTCCCGACAGCCGCGCAGCTTCGGCATTATCTCCCACGGCATACACCCGGCGACCGAAAGTGGTGCGCCGCAGGACGAACGCTGCGAGAATCGCGACGACAACGAAAACCCAGATCGGCGTCGAGATGCCGAGCATGCTCCCGGAATTGAGCCATTCCAGACTGCTCGCTGCCTGCCCTGCACCCACGGGTTGCCCGTTGGAGAACGTCAGGGCAAGTCCTTGTCCAGCGGTGAGCATGCCGAGGGTCATGATGAACGGGGGTACCCGAGCGAGCGTGACTCCCAGCCCGTTGAGGGCGCCAAGGACGGCTCCGACGGCGAGCCCTCCGAACAGCACCAACGGGATAGGATACCCGCCGAGCAGGAGCGTGGCGGAGACGACTGAGACCACGCTCACGACGGATCCGACCGACAGGTCAATGCCAGCGGTGAGAATGACGAAGGTCATTCCCACGCCCAGAATGCCGATCAGCGCGGTCTGCCGAGTGACGTTGAGCAGGTTGTCGACGGTCAGGAAATCGGGCGTGGCGATGTGAGCGATGACCATCAACAGCAGCAGGACCCACACGATGGTGCCCTTGCGCAGGATGCGCACCAGGATCTGCCATCCCGATTGGTCCTGTGCGTCAGTCCGGTCTGCTGATCGTGACTCGTGGCTGGCTGGGGTTTCAGTGGTCATAGATGACCTCCGGCTGTGTGGAGGAGGGTGACGAGTAGGGACGTCGTGTCTGTCGGCGAGAGAAGCGCAGCGTCTGGAAGTCGACGCTTCACACGCTTGGCCAACAGTCGACGGACATAGGCCGTCGAGACCCCTTGTGGACGGCAATACAGGCGATCCCAGCCACAAATGGCAGTGATCGATTCGCTTTCCTCCAGCGTCCACGTTGGGGGCGGAGAACGGTGATCAATGCGCTTCCCGCGCCGGATACGGACTCGCACAGGTCCGGTCCGGGTGGACCGCTGACACAGGGTCGTCGTTGAAGTTCATGTTCACTCCTGCCAAACGGTGTTTGCCGTGTGAACGACACGTTAGAGTCGTGTGAAATCCCGGTCTAGATGGCTTTCGCAAAAAGTGTTTACCATAGCCAAACGCCCGCAACCGCCGCTGCGCATTGGCACCTCGCCGCTGGGGGTGGGATCCAGGGCTAAGGCAAGATCGCGCGGAGTGATCAACTCGGCTCGTAGGGTAGCCGGCCGGGTTGGCGTGCTGGGCCGGGAGATGGAGGATGGCCTCCTTCTGGGATCATGGAAATTGCGAAAAAACCAAACTCCAGAAGAAGGCCATCCGTTGTCATTTTCTCATAGCTCGTCATGGGCGTCGTTTCCGGGTAGCGCCGACGGTGATGATGCCGATCTGGCGGAACTGATGAAGTTGCTCGGCAAGGTGCCGGATCGCCGTAAGCGGAAGGGCCGTGTGTACAGTTTGACGTTCCTTCTCGCGGCGTCGTTGATCGCGGTGCTGGCGGGCGCGTCAAATTTCCGGCAGATCGCCGACCAGGTCGCCGATCTGCCGGCGTCGTTACTGCGGAAAATAGGTGGACGATGGTGCTGGTTCCGCGGGTTTTTCCGTGTCCCGGATACGTCCACGATCCGGCGCGCACTGGAAAATGTCGATGTAGCGAAGCTGGAAGGACTGATCGGGCCGTGGCTGCTGCGTCATGCCCGGCCTATCCCAGGCGGCACGTTGCGACTGGCTATCGACGGCAAAGTGCTGCGCGGTTCGTGGATCGGGGATCACGAGTCGTTCACGCTGTTCTCCGCGATGATCCACTGCGATGGTGTCACCGTCGCCCAAGTGGCCGTTCCCTCGGGCACCAACGAGATCACCCAGGTCAAGACCCTGCTCGACGGTGTCTCCCGCGGTGTGGACGGCCGTGTGGTGGTCACCATGGACGCCGTGCACACCCAGCGAGAGACCGCCGAATACATCGCCGGCGAACGCGGATTCGACTACGTCATGACAGTAAAGGGAAATCAAGAGGATTATTCAGGCGCATCAAAATTCAGTCGCCGACCGGCGTGTTGACATAAGCGGCGGTCCGTTTAATGCGAGAATTGGGTTACCACACTCAAAATCGCAAGAAAGCGGACCACCTATATGTATCATACCACCGGCCTCACCGTGCCACAGATCGCCGACTTGTGCGAGCTGATCAGGATGGAAACCGGGCAAGAGAATCAGCCGTGGCCACCGATTCTAGGATTGTGGAACTCTGTGGTCGTTGCGCTGACCTATATGAGGCGCAATCGGGTCCAAGCGGAAATCGCAGAAACCTACGGAGTTTCCCAGCCGTCCATCAGTCGTGCGGTTACCACAGTGACGCCACTGATCAACCAGGTGCTCGCGAGGTTCGTGCCCACCGCCGACGAGTTGGACGACCGGCAGCAGTACATCGTCGACGGCACGCTGCTGCCCTGCTGGTCCTGGTCCTCGCACCCGGAGTTGTACTCGGGCAAGCACAAGACCACCGGTATGAACGTGCAGATCGCCTGTACGGTCGACGGCAATCTCAGGTGGATCTCCGATCCGATTGATGGCAGCCGGCACGACTCGTACTGCCTCGGTGAATCTGGCGTGCTGTTGACACTGACGCCCGCGAACTGGATAGGCGACAAAGGATACGTTGGCAACGACATGCTCACGCCGATCAAGAAACCTGAATGCCGCGAATTGCTGGACTGGGAGAAAGAATTCAACACGCAGATCAACAGGATTCGCTACGTCATCGAGCAGGTGATCGCTAACTTCAAGACCTGGCGCATCCTGCACACCGACTACCGGCGCCCCATCGAGACCTTCCGTAAAACCATCTCCACCGTTGTCGCCCTGCATTTCTTCGCCTCAGCGTGAATAACCCTCCAAGCAGCGCTTAAGAAAAAGATATACGACCGCACTCTTCCGTTCTTGCGGAAAACCCCGCATCATGGCGTCGTCGATGACACCCACGGCCGGATACGCCGCTGGACTACCTGGATTACCGACGCCGACGGAATCGATTTCCCACACGCGCGCTCCGTAGCCTGCGTCAAACGAGAAGAAACAACCCTCTCCGGAGAACTCGTCAGCAAAGAGCACGCCTGGATCATCACCAGCCAGAACACCACCACAGTCACCGCCGAAGACCTACACGACCAAGTCCGCGACCACTGGGGAATAGAAGTGCGACATGAGGTCGCACTGGTTGAGTGAGATAACTGAAATGGAGGGTCGAATATCGACGGTTAGCTCCGAGCGAGTGCTCAACGCTCGTCCCCGCTCCTGGCATGCGTCGCTGGTAACGGCGGGGTGTGAAGCCCGGGAGGAAGCCCAAGGACCGGTGTTCCATCCGTTGGTCACAGGCAAGGGGAAGACCGGAAGGGCGAATGGCGTGAACTCCTGTAAGCCTCGTTATCCAGAACTCCGGGAGATGGGAAGTAGCACCGGAGAAAAAGGACCCGCCGTTGGAAGATGGCAGTGGTGGCCGAAGTTTCTATGTCGGCCATGAGAGCACCACGGTCCCGGGGTATAGGGAGCGCCCGACACCGGTCGGGTCTCACCAGTGTGGAACATGGAAACCCCGTCATGGTCCGGTGGGCAAGACCACCCATCGGTAGGCCGACCGTAAGGAAAGCGGATATCCGTGGCGGGACAGGACGGCCAAGAAGCGAATGGCGGCGGCCGAAAGGCAGCAGGAAAGCGAGGACGCATGGCTGAACCTCCAAACAGTCGTTCTCGTATAACTGGCCGTATACCAGGCCGTTGTGCCTGGGCCCGCAAGGGAGCTGACGTGAGCCGGGTGGCCCTTTGACGAATCACTGCCAACGAAACGCTGGAACCATATGGGTAAGTTAGACACCACATCGCAGGACCCGACGGCCGTTATGGTCGATCTTGCGGCTCTCGGCGATGTGGTGAACGGACCGGAGGACCTGCCTGACTGGGACGCCATCGACTGGCGTGGCCAGGAAACGCAAGTACAGCGACTACGGCACCGGATCTTCAAGGCGACGCAGGCAGGCGACCTCAAACAGGTCCGCAATCTGCAGAAACTCATGTTGCGCAGCCGGGCCAACACGCTGGTCAGCGTGCGCCGGGTGACCCAGCGCAACACGGGCCGTCACACCCCAGGCGTCGATGGGCAGGTCGCGATGACCTCCCCGGCCCGAGCCGAACTGGCGGTGCTGCTGCACCGTCACGGCGGCCCTGGTCAAGCGCTGCCGGTGCGACGGGTGTACATCCCCAAGAAAGGCGGCAAGCGCGCTCTGGGCATTCCCGCCATCGCGGATCGCGCCCAGCAACAGCGGGTACGCAATGCGCTGGAGCCGGAGTGGGAAGCCCGGCTGGACCCCAAGCAGTACGGGTTCCGGCCGGGTCGCGGATGCCACGACGCGATCGAAATGATCCACCGCGCCCTCGCGGCCAAGAACGCGAAACGTGAGTGGGTGCTCGACGCCGACCTGAAATCCGCGTTCGACAAAATCGACCACAACTATCTTCTAGAACGGATCGGGACGTTCCCAGCCACGGAACAGATCCGTGGCTGGCTGAAGGCCGGAGTGGTCGATCAGGGCCGGTACTCACCGACCATTGAGGGAACCCCTCAGGGCGGTGTGATTTCACCGCTGCTATTGAATATCGCGTTGCAGGGAATGGAAGCAGCCGCGGGAGTCCAATACGACTCCCGTGGCTGTGTGAAGGCCGGATGCCCGACCGTCGTGACCTACGCGGATGATTTCGTGGCCCTGTGCCACACCCGCGAACAGGCCGAGACAGTCCGGGACCGGCTGAGCACCTGGCTGAAGGAACGAGGTCTTTCCCTGAACCAGGAAAAGACGAGAATCGGGCGGATTGATGCCGGGTTCGACTTCCTCTCCTTCACCATTCGCCGCTACTACGTCAGCGGCGGCACCAAGGTACTCACCAAGCCCAGCCGCGACGCACTCACCAAGATCCGGCGGCGAAACGCCCAGGAGCTGCGCACCCTGCGCAGCTCCACCCCGGCCGAGGTGATCAGGACGCTGAACCCGATCATCCGAGGCCAGGCGAACTACTACCGGCCCGGGGCGTCCAAGAAGTCCTACCAGGCCCTGGACGACCATCTGTGGCAACACCTCTACAAGTGGGCGCGCCGCAGACACCCCCGCAAGCCCCGACGCTGGGTTACCACCCGATACTTCGGGGCCTTCCATCCGACCAGGCGCGACCTGTGGGTCTTCGGTGACCGCGACAGCGGTGCCTACCTCCACCGGTACGCCTGGACGAAGATCGTCCGGCATGCCCCGGTCCCCGGCAGACACTCACCCGATGACCCTGCCCTGGCCCAGTACTGGGCCGACCGGCGACGCAAACGCAGACCCCCGCAGCTGGCCGAATCCTGGGAACGCGACCTGCGGATCCAACAAGGACGCTGCCCGCTCTGCGGGGAGCCGCTGCTCTACGCCGACCGCCCACCAGACTCCCCCACCCAGTGGGAGACCTGGTATCGCGGGATACGCAAGGCAATAGCCCACAAGGCCATCGCCGAACACGGCAGCGGCCGGACGACCCGCCGCCTCGTGCACGTCCACTGCGCCCGACGCCACCCCGGCGATCAGGCACACGACACCGACCAGTGAACGCATGATGTCTGCCGCCCACACGGGCTGCTTGAGCCGTGTGCCGCGACGAGTGGCACGCACGGTTCTGAGGGGGGATCGGCGGGGCAACCCGCCGATCCTACCCGACAACAAAAGCCATCATGTCCGTGACACAACATACCACGAAGACGCACAACAAATCTATACCGGCACCGGCGCCCATATACTGGCAACATTACGGAATACCGCAATATCGATGCTTCGCATAACTGGACACAACGACATCCGCCGGACAACCGAATGGATCAGCAGGGACCGCACACGAACACTCCCCGTCCTGTCACTCCAAGTTGCGGGGCGCAACACACAGTGATCTTGCCTTTGCCCTGGGGTGGGATCACGCGAGAACCGCAGGATCCTGATGTGCGCGATCAGACGCGGAATGCTCACTCGAGCCGTGCTGTTTGCCAGTGCCAAACGCTTATTGCATCTGACATCTGGACGCCGCCCATGATGAGACTTACGGTTAGCTTCACCTACTGGAAACACTGTTTGGCAGGTGTAAACATGGCGCCTCAAGGTTCCGAGTCCGGCGCCCCCAAGGCGGTCCGTCAGGGCCCACGCCAGGTGCGTGCCTTGTTGCACGCCGTCGACGTCATGCAGGCTATGTCGGAGGCAGGTCGCGAAATCGGAGTCAGTGATCTGGCACGAAAAACAGGGATGAGCAAAGCGACCGTCTACAACATTCTCACCACACTGGAGAGCCGGCGTTTGGTGGAGCGCAACCCAACTCAGCCGTTGTACCGCCTGGGCTGGGGACTCTACGAGCTCGGCGCCGGCGTGGCACGGACTTCCGATCTTGCTCAAGCGGCTCGGCATTTCATGGACGAGTTGGCAGAGGCCACGGGTGAGACGACACTGCTAGGAATCTACGACGCGGACAGCGTGCTCCATCTCGATCGCGCAACAGGCGGGACAGGAACGATCCGGATCGTCGCCGATACGGGCCGTCGTTCCCCTTTGCATGCCACCGCGAGCGGCAAGGTACTGCTGGCCTGGCAGCCAGAACAGACGCTCGAGCGTGTCCTCGGCGGACCATTGCGTCGTTTTACACGCAATACAGTCACGGACCCGGACCAGATCATCAAGGACCTGGAAACGACCCGACAACGCGGGTATGCGACGAACTGGCAGGAGTACGAGGTCGGCATGTGCTCGCTGTCGGTGCCTTTACGCGATTACACCGGACAGGTAGTGGGCGCACTGACCATCGCCGGACCCGCACAGAGAATCAGCTCCCGATCAGCAAACCGGCTGGTCGCGACGATGTTGGAATCCGCCCGCGGCATCGAATACAGACTCGGGGCCAGCGTGGCGACCCGGAATGGGGAGGGCGCATGAACCTACCAATGGACGCGGCAGGCAGCTCCGCGATGCCGCACTCGCCGTTTCGCCGGCCTCGACCTGAACATGGTCTGTTCGACCTAGCCGGACAGCTCGCCGTCGTAACAGGGGCCGCTCGCGGCATTGGCAGAGAGGCTGCTCGTGCGCTTGCGCAGCATGGTGCGCGCGTGATTCTCGTGGACAAGCAGAAGGACGAGCTGCGAGACGCGGTCGAGCAGCTTTCCGCTGAAGGCTATGAATCACATGGTGTCCCGTGTGATCTGACCGATCAGGACGCGATCAGACAGATCCACGACGCCGCCCGTCCTTTCGGTGCCGTAGGGATTCTTGTGAATGCCGCGGGGGCGGTGCGACGTACCGAGATCACCGAGGCCACGGTCGAGGACCTGGACTGGCTGTGGGCGATCAACGTTCGCAGCACCTTCGCCCTCACCCAGGAACTTCTGGCCGACATGATCGAGTTTGGCCATGGCAAGGTCATCAACCTCGGTTCGCTGGGCAGCGTGACAGGGTTGGACCGGCGCACCGCCTACGCCATCACCAAAGGAGCCGTCGCCCAGTACACCGTGAGCCTCGCCCGTGAGGTCGCCCGCTACGGGATCCGCGTCAACGCGATCGCTCCCGGCTACGTGGACACCACGATGACCTCGGACTGGCTGTGGGGCGACGAGCAGCGAACACGGAAACTACTCGATCGAATTCCTTTGGGCTACTTCGCCGAACCACACGAGTTGGCTGGGGTCTTTGTTTTTCTTGCTTCTGCGGCATCCGACTACATGACCGGTCAGCTCCTCGTCGTCGATGGCGGCTGGACTACCGATTGATTCCGGAAACGGAGAGATCATGACCGATTTGCATCTCCATGGGGTCAACGCGAGTATCGCGCTGCCCATGACCCGGCGGGCGCAGCCCGACTTTCCCGCGCTGCGGGACTATGTCGGCTGGGTGGTCGATCAGGGCGCGGACGCGCTGACAGTCAACGCGGACACCGGCGAAGGTGCCCACCTTTCGTTGGAGGAGCGCACCGAGGTTATCAGCACGGTCAAGGACGTGGCCGGCGAGACGGTACCGGTCGTGTCGGGGCTGATCGCCGCCCACACTGCGCAGGCCGTCGAGTACGGCCGCGAGCTGCTGGATGCTGGAGCTGACGGGCTGCTGGTGTTCTCGATTCCCGCGTTCGCCGGCCAGCCCTTGCCCGACGAGTTGGTCTACCGCTACTACGCGGCCATCGCCGAGCTCGGATCCCCTGCCATCGCGTTTTCCCTGACCCGGGAGCTCGGTGGCGCTCTGCTCGGTCCGGAACTGTTGACCAAGCTCATCAACGACGAGCTGATCGTCGCGGTCAAGGACGCCAGCTTCGACCCGGTGACCTTTGTGGACACCCGCAATGCGGTTCGCGCCGCCGCGCGGCCTGCCGCGGTGCTCAGCGGTTGCGACAACTTCATCTACGAATCGTTCGTGCTTGGCGCAGACGGATGTCTGCTCGGGTTCGCCGGATTGGCCCCCGGTCTGACCAGAGAGGTGCTCGATTTGGTACGCGCTGGGGATTACGCCACCGCTGAGCAGATCAATCGAGAACGGATGCAGCCCCTCGCGGAGGCAATGTTTGCTCAGCCACTGCGCAACAATCGCGCACGGCTCAAGGAGTCCCTGATCGCTTTGGGAGTGATCGGCAACGCCACCGTGCGGCCCCCGTTGCTCCCACTCACCAGCGATGATCGCAGTCAGATGCTCGACGCCGTCAAGCGCGCCGGTTTGATCGAGGTCGGTACGCATGAAGTTCTGTAGCGCGACCGAGGCCGCTGCCCTCGTACCCGATGCGGCCACCGTCTTCGTTGACGGATCGGGTGGCGGGGTCAACGAGCCCGACGAGATCCTCGCCGCTCTCGAGTGTCGATTCATCGCCGAACAAGCGCCCCGAGACCTCACTGTGGTGCACGTGTCCGGCATGGGCGATGGGATGGGCTCGGGGCTGAGCCGGTTCGCTCATCCAGGGATGACTCGCCGGGTTATTGGTGGCCACTGGGGCTGGTCCAAGCCGATGCAGGATCTCGCCATGGCTGAGCAAATCGAGGCCTACTGCCTGCCTCAAGGCACCCTGTCCCAACTCGTGCGCGAGATCGCTGGTCATCGCCCCGGGGTGCTGACCAAGATCGGTTTGGGCACGTTCGTCGATCCCCGCCAGCATGGCGGACGGCTCAATACCGCAGCCAAGGACGACATCGTGCATCTTGCCGAGCTAAGCGGTGAGGAATGGCTTTTTACTCCCGCGTTTCCGATAGACGTCGCGATCATTCGGGGAAGCGTCGCCGACGAGCACGGCAACATCAGCATGGACGACGAGGGCCTGTTCGCAGAAACGCTGTCCGCAGCCCAAGCCGCCAAAAACACCGGAGGTGTGGTAATCGCGCAGGTCCGCGCCGCCGCTGCCGCTGGCGCACTCGATCCTCGCCGGGTGAAGGTGCCGAGTCCGCTGGTGGATGCCGTCGTGGTCGCGCCGCAACAACGCTTGTCGGCAGCCACCACCGACGATCCCTACCTCACCGGTCGCCTACGGCATCCCGGCACGCACTGCGAACCCATGCCGCTGACCGTCCGCAAAGTGATCGCCCGTCGCGCGGCGCTGGAACTGGTCTCCGGAGACGTGATCAACCTCGGGTTCGGTATGCCGGACGGCGTCGCGGCAGTCCTGGCCGAGGAGGGACTCAGCGACCAGGTCATCTTCACCGTGGAGCAGGGACACATCGGCGGCGTTCCCGCCGGCGGCAGCGATTTTGGCCTATGCCGCAGCCCGCACGCGACGATCGATGCCGGCTACCAGTTCGACTGGTACGACGGCGGCGGCCTCGACGTTGCAGTGCTGTCGTTCGCGCAGGTCGATCCCGAGGGCAACGTCAACGTCGGCCGGTTCGGTGGCCGGGTGCCCGGCGTCGGAGGTTTCATCAACATATCCCAAGGCACACATCGGGTCGTCTTTGTTGGAACCTTCGTCGCTGGTGCGGAGTGCACACTGGACGGTCTCGGAGGCATCACCATCCACGGCGGTGCGACGCCAAAGTTCGTCGACGAGGTTGAGCAGATCAGCTTCTCCGGCGCCCGCGCAGCCAGCAACGGCCAGGACGTGCGCTACGTGACCGAACGCGCAGTGTTCGGCCTTGTTGATGGCCAACTCACCCTCGTCGAAATCGCTGAAGGATTAGACCTCGAGCGCGACGTGGTGGCACAGATGGGTTTCCGGCCGAAGATCGCACCACAGCTGCGCACCGTGGATCCTGCGATCCTGCGGAACTCCCCCATGAACCTCATGCTTCCCAAACCAACAGGAGGTGCGCGATGAGCGTGGACACCCCTGCTCCTATCATCGTCGCCGAGCGCCACGCCTCGGTGCTCCTGCTGACCCTGAACCGGCCCCGCCAGGCCAATGCACTCAACAGTGAACTTGCAGCAGCGCTGGAACGTCACGTCGAGTTGCTTGAACGCGGCGACGACACGCGAGCCCTGGTGATCATCGGCAGTGGCGAGAAGGCGTTTTGTGCTGGTGCCGACATTCATGAACTCGCTGACCTCGATGAGGACACCGCGCGCACACGCATGCGCAGGGTCCAAGATCTGTTCCGCCGCCTGGAATTACTACCAGTCCCAGTGATCGCCGCCGTCAACGGCTACGCGCTCGGAGGTGGCCTGGAGTTGGCGATGGCCTGCGACCTGCGGGTGGCCGGCAGATCGGCGCGATTCGGGCAGCCCGAGATCCTGCTCGGCAACATTCCTGGCTGGGCCGGCACGCAGCGCCTTCCCCGCTTGGTCGGCCTCGGTACGGCGAATGAGCTGATCTTCACCGGCCAACAGATCGGGGCCGACGAGGCACACCGCATCGGACTCGTGAACCGCGTTGTCGCCGATGACCAGATCCTCTCCACGGCCATGGCCCTGGCTGACCAGTTGGCGGCCAAGAGCCCGGCGGCGCTTTCCGGCGCGAAACGCGCTATCCACATCGGACTCGACAAGGGATTGTCCGAGGGGCAACTCGTCGAGGCAGATGCTGTCGCTGCGTGCTGCCAGACCGATATGCAACGGCAATTGGTCGCAGACTTTCTCAACAAGCGCGCCGCCCGCACCGCCTGAGCGAACACGACACTTCCTGCGAATCGGAGCTCAGTTTGACCACCGAAGCTTTCTCGGACACCGCATAAGTAGGCCCACGACAACGCGGCCCACCCACGTCGATAACACTTCCTGCTATCGCAGGGATTTGGCGTCCCTCAATTAGTCTTTTGGGGTTCGTCACAGCAACCATCGTTCCCGGCCGGAACTTTCCGGGAAGCCATACACCCTTCACAGGTAACACGCGGAGGCCGTCACGCCTTCATTGCAAGGAAAAGACGCTCTCTGTCTGTACTGGATACTCCTGATTGGAGAAATGTGATGTTGCAGTTCCTGTCACCGACCAAGGTCGTGATGGGCCCAGATGCGCTGGACCGGGTCAGCTCGCAGGTCCGCCAGCTGGGCAAGCGAGCCTTGGTGGTCACCGACGCCGGGCTGGCGGCGACCGGACTCATCGAGCTCGTCACGAAGCCGCTGGAAGCCGACGGAGTCGAGGCCACGGTCTTCGACGCCGTCGGCGGAAACCCCACCGTTGAGCAGGTCATCGCCTGCCGGAACGCGCAACAGGAGTCCGGCAGCGACGTGCTCATCGCGGTCGGCGGAGGCAGCCCCATCGACGTCGCCAAGGCCGCCGGCGTGCTCGCGACCAACGGGGGAAATGTCGAGGATTACGAGGGAGTCGACCAGTTCACGCAGTCGCCCCTACCGCTCGTGGCCGTTCCCACCACCGTTGGCACCGGCAGCGAAGTAACCAAGGGCGCTGTCATCACCAACCCCGCAACCAAGGTCAAGATGGTCGTGGTCAGCGACCTGCTGTTCCCGACAATGGCAGTGCTCGATCCGCGGATGGTCGCCTCGCTTCCACCGGCGATCACGGCGGGTACGGGCATGGACGCCCTTACCCATGCAGTCGAAGGGTACGTCGCCAAGGGCGCGAACCCCTTCACTGACGCATTGAACCTGGCCGCCATCAAGCTGATCGGCACCTACCTCCGACCGGCTGTAGCTGGCGACGGCGACGCCCTGTACCAGATGCTCGTCGCCTCCTGCATGGCAGGGGCAGGCTTTCACGACGCCGGTCTGGGCTTGGTACATGCCCTGGCCAACACACTCGGCGGCCACTTCGGCGTGCACCACGGCACGGCCAACGCGTTGTTTCTCCCGTACGTCATGGAATTCAATGTTGCAGCCAACCCGCCGAAGTTCGCCACGATCGCCGATGCCCTCGGCGAACGAGTGGACGACCTCTCGACCATCGCAGCCGCCAAACGCGCGCCTGCCACAGTCCACGAACTTGCTGCCGACGTCGGAGTCCCGCGCACCCTCACCGAACTTTCCATCCCCGAGGACGCTATTCCACGCCTGGCCGATGACGCACTCAGCCAAATCGATCGTCCCGGAAATCCCCGTAGCAACACCAAATCCGATCTGGAGGCCCTCTACCGGGCCGCCCTGTGACCAGAGGGGACAGATCCATCCCAGGTTGGACAACCAGCTCCACGACCGTCCACGATTTGTAAGGAGTCACCAGAATGACCGACACCCTGCGCGATCCCGCGACCAGTAGCGACATCCGGCGGTACCAGCACTTCATCGACGGAAAGCCGGGCTCAGGGTCCGGCGAGGTGATTGCCCGCTACAGCCCTGTGTCCGGGCAGGTCGTCGCCGAGTACGCAGCGGGCACCGAAGCCGACATCGACGCAGCGGTTCTCGCCGCACGCAACGCGTTCAACAGCGGTGTGTGGTCTGATCTGCCCGGACTAGCAAGGGGCCGGGCGCTCAACCGGCTCGCCAGTGTTCTCCGCAACCATGTGGATGAGCTCATCGCCCTCGACGCTGCTGAGGTCGGCACACCGCAGCGGGTTGCACGCGGTCCAGTCGAAGCGGGTATCGGTCAGATCGACTTTGCCGCCTCGCTGGCCAGCACACTGCACGGGGAGATTCACACCAATCTGGGGCCGGACTTCACCGGTCTGCTCGTCCGCGAGCCACTCGGTGTTGTCGGTTTGATCGTTCCATGGAACTTCCCGACCTTGATCTTGTGTCAGAAGCTGGGCTATGCGCTCGCGGCCGGGTGCACCGCCGTGGTCAAGCCGTCGGAATTCACCTCCGGCAGCGCCGTTCGGGTCGCCGAACTCGCCCTGGAAGCAGGAATCCCCGAAGGCGTGGTCAACGTCGTCACCGGCTACGGCAATCCCGTCGGGCAGCGCCTGGCCGAACATCCCGACGTCGACCTGGTGTCCTTCACAGGCTCCACTGCCACAGGGCAACGAGTCCTGGAATCCTCGAAGAGCAACCTCAAGCGCGTGTCGCTTGAGCTGGGTGGCAAGGCAGCGCAGATCGTTTTCGCTGATGCGGATCTCGACGACGCCGTCGAAGGTGTCTTGTTCGCCGCAATCCACAACCAGGGCGAATGCTGTGTGGCCGGCGCCCGGCTCCTGGTGGAAGACAGCGTCGCCGACGAGTTCCTTGACCGTCTGGCCAAGCGAGCAGGCGATCTGCGGCTCGGAGGACCGGACGACGAGGCGGACCTTGGTGCGCTGATTCACCCCGACCACATGCGGAAGGTCCTGGACTACATCAACGTGGGCGTGCAGGAAGGCGCCAGCATTCGCGCCGGAGGAGGCCAGCTCGATCACCCCGAGTATGCCCAGGGCTGCTTCGTCCAGCCCACGATCCTCGACAATGTCACGCCGACAGACCGCGTGTTCCAGGAGGAAATCTTCGGTCCCGTTGTGACAGTGACCCGGTTCAGCGGTGCGGACGAGGCCATCGAGCTCGCCAATGTCGTCGAGTACGGGCTGGGGAACACCGTGTGGACCAAGAACATCGACAAGGCCCTCACCGTGACCCGCCGCCTGCACAGCGGCACTGTGTGGGTCAACACGACCATCGACGGTTCTCCGCAGCTGACCTTCGGCGGGTACAAGGCCTCGGGGTATGGCCGAGAAATGGGCAAAGCAGGATTCGAAGAGTACACCCAGATCAAGACCATCCAGATCCGCACCGGCACGCGTGTCGGCAAGTTCGGACTCCTGTCCTGATCCACCGAGACGCGAGGATATCCATGCCGATCGTTACCGTGCACAGTCGTCCACACACCCTCGCCGAACGAACCGATCTGGTCGCCCGGGTGACCGAGGCCGTGGTCACGGCGTACGGTGTTTCGCCGGACGCCGTGCAGGTCTTTCTCGTCGAGGCCGACGATGAACACTGGGCGCGAGGCGGACGACTCGGCGGCCTGAAGAAGGCGAGGCCGTAAGTGGCCGTGTACGTCGAGGCACCTGGTCGCTGGCGTTGGTCCTCCACCGCCGGCGACCAGGCCGCCGAAGTGTTCCCTTCCACGGAATTGGTGCAGCTGAAACTAGTCAGTGCCGGGATTTGTGGCACCGACCTGTCAGTGCTGACCGGCACTAACCCACTCGCCCGCTACCCGCTCGTCCTCGGCCACGAATGCCTGGCGCAAGTCACCGAGGGCTCCGGGGCGAACCTGCCTGCCGGCACCTACGCCATCGTGTTTCCTACCGTGAGCTGCGGGACCTGCCCGGCATGCCACGCAGGATGGGAAAACCGCTGTCCCGACATGGAAGTATTCGGGCTCAGCCACCCCTACGGGTGCTTCCAACCCAGCCTCCGCATGCCCGCATCACAACTGATTCCCATGCCCACGGCAGCAGCACAAACGACCGGACCACTGCTGGAACCGCTTGCCGTAGCGGCACATATCCTCCTCCAAGCGGCCCTGGCACCAGATGACAATGTTGTTGTCTTCGGTGCCGGGGTAATCGGACTCAGCGTCGGTATTGCCGCACAAGCCTCCGGCGCAGCCAGCGTCAGCATGATCGACCAATTCGACACCCGCCGCGACGTCGCGGCGGCATGCGGGCTCACCGAGCTTGTCATCCACCGGCCGGGCGACGACGACTCTGCTGCCCTGGATCCGCTGGCAGAATGCGATGTCGTCATCGACACCGTCAGTACTACCGCCTCGGCGAACGCGGCTCTAGGACTGCTCAGCTCTGGGGGACGCTATGTTGCGGTGGGCTCGCCCCACACCGGCGCTCCCCTCGCCATCGACTACGACCGCCTCTACGCGCGGGAACTGAGCATCGCGACCGCTCGCAACTACACCCGCCGCGACTTCACCCGTGCCCTGGACCTCCTCCAGCACCAGAGCGTCGATCTCAGCCCGCTGGTCACCGCACGATACGCGCTGGAGGACTTCGAGCAGGCGGTTCGCGAACTGACCACCCACCCGGAACGGCACGTCAAAACCCTGCTCACTCCCAACGACACCGAACGGTCATGACTCCACCTACGCACGCAAGAGATCAAGACCTCGACCGCATTGACAAGAAGAAGCACCAACTGGGACATGAACAAGCTCCAGTCGGATCCGTACTGATCGCACCGGACAAGTTCAAAGGCTCCCTCTCCGCGCCTGAAGTCGCCGATGCAATCGCAGCCGGTATCCGCAAAGCTCGCCCAGAACTCGAGCTGCGACTGGTCCCAGTCGCTGACGGCGGCGAGGGCACAGTCGCCGCCGCTCTGGCCGCCGGCGCGCAACGACACCGCGTGCGCGTCACCGGACCAACCGGCCAGCCAGTCGACGCCGACATCGCCATCAAGGGCCCGACGGCGATCGTGGAACTGGCCACCGCCTCCGGACTTACACTCGTCCCCCACCACAAGCTCGCGCCCCTGACCGCAACCAGCTACGGCACCGGTGATCTCATCCGCGCCGCACTCGACGCCGGTGCCCGCACCATCGTACTCGGCGTCGGCGGCAGCGCCTGCACCGACGGCGGCGCCGGAATGCTCGCCGCCCTCGGCGCCCGCATCACCGACGCCTCCGGCACCCAACTGCGCCCAGGCGGAGCAGCACTGCTGAACGTGTCCAGAGTCGACCTCACCACACTGGACTCTAGGCTCGCTGACACCGAAGTGGTATTGGCGTCTGATGTGGACAACCCGTTGCTCGGGAAGCACGGTGCAGCGTGTGTATACGCGCCGCAGAAAGGCGCTGATCCGAGCCAGGTTGAGCTTCTGGACACCGCCCTGGCTCGGTGGGCGTGCGCAGTCGCCAAAGGCGGCGACTGCGACATGGTAACGGCACCGAGCGCCGGCGCCGCGGGCGGGGTCGGATTTGCAGCACTCGCTGCCCTGGGAGCACGACGGCGCCTCGGTGTGGAGGTCATCCTCGAACTCACCGGCTTTCTACAACAACTCCAGGGAGCGCGCCTGGTCATCACCGGCGAAGGACGCCTGGACGAACAAACCCTGCACGGCAAAGCCCCAGCCGGTGTGGCGCAGCACGCCCGCACTGCCGGGGTCCCGGTGATAGCGATCGCGGGCACCTGCACACTTCCAGCTGAGCGGCTCCGCAAGTCCGGCATCACGTCCGCCTACACATTGACCAGCATCGAGCGCGACGTCGGACGCAGCATGCGAAACGCAGCCGTGCTTCTAGAACAACTCGGCGCGCAACTCGCCACAGAGCAATGGCCTCCTAATGCCTGGAGCAGCGAACACGTCAGGCATTCACGTCAGCTTTGATCACCTCGGCAACCTGCTCGGCGAGTTCGGGTGTAGCCGCGATGACCCCGGACCAACGCCGCGTGGGGTCGCAATCAAACTCCAAAGGGTGCAACAGCACCCATCCAGAGCAACCGGAGCCCGGTGCCCAGGCCTTGAACTGCACGCCCCTTCTGAGTGGCATGCCCGTTATCGGAAGTTGATCAGCGTCCGCAGATGCTCTTCGGCGTGGCGGACCGCGGTTGCGATCTCCTGGGCCTGGCCTGCGGACATCGTTCGTTGGCCGAGTCCTGAGGCGGTCAGTACGGTGGTGAGTTGGTGTTTTTGTTCAGTGGTGAGCTGAGCACAGAACGTCTGGTTCCGCAGCGCTTCGCGTGCGGCGTAAGCGTCGGAGAGCGCGGCGGAGACGATTGTCTGTCGCAACTGCGTGATTGTCTTGGTGGAGCGGTCGCCAACCAGGTCCAATGTGGTCAGCCCCAGGCGAACTCGGAACGCTGTGATGCTGGGTTCTGTGTCGTTAATCAGCGCAAGCGCCGTGTCGACCGCGGAAAAGACTTGGTCGCGTAGTGTTGTCGAGGTGCCTTGTCCGCAGGACAGGCGTAGGAGTTGGCCGACGGCTTTTTCCCAGGTTTCGCTGGGGATGGTGGAGTCGATCAGGGCCGTCGCCTGCAAGCGGTGGTCTTGTTCGAGCAGGGCCATGATCTTGATTTGGCGGCCGTCGAGGAGCCGGTTTCCGATGCCGCGATGGGCGGCGATCGTTTCGGCAGCGCGGGTCCAGCACCCAGCGCGCGCCAGGGCGCGGGCGCCGTCGATGAGCACCGTGCTCCACAGTTCCGTGCAGACGCGGCGGTGGTGTTCACGGGTGTGAGTCCAGGCCGAGAGGTCGATGTCCTGGCCGCGGATCGTGGCCACCTCGCGGTGTCGTGCTGCGTGATAGAGCTGCTGGAGCAGTTCGTAGGCCTCGGTGAGCTTGCCTTCGCGGATGAGTAGACGCGCGGTGTTGGTCAGTGGCATCAGTGCCATCACCGCAACATCGGGGGTGACATCCCGCGGCTCGGCGAAGATCGTGTGCAGACGCCAGCAGAGGTCTTCAGCGAGGTGTGCAAGGCCGATGTCGGAGGCGATGAGGGCGGCGACGTTGATGACGCCGCTGGCGCGGGCTACCTGTTGGTGGTGGTCCGCGCCAGCAGGCCAGTCGGTCAGTGCGGTGAGCTCCGCGATCCGCTTCTCCAGGGGTAGCCCGAGTGGTTTGGGGCGGCGCACCAGGGGGATCTGTTCGGCGAGTGTGCCTGTGATTCGTAGTTGGCCCCTGTGATCGATAGGTGGCCCCTCGGTCCGCGGCTCAGGTTTGATTTGCTTGAGTCCAGTTCGGGCGGTAGTCGGTCACTGTGACGCTGCTCTGTACGAGTGGTCTGTTTGAGTCACGGGCGTGTCCTCCGCATGACCTACCGAAGTTGCGGTGTGCTCGTCGGGTGGACCCAGCGCGATGTCCGGCCGACGGCATCTCTGGCCCGATCTGGTCGCATTCGTGCGGACTGGACGATCTCTTGTACCCGTACGAAATCCCAGGCACGCCGGCGTCGGAATTGGGCCTCGATGGTGACTGGCCTCGCCGATGGGTGACCACATGGAAGACGGCAGAGGGTGACATCGTCTGTCCGGTCCGGGACCTCGCGACCATGCCTACCTTGCAGTCTGTGCCAGTGCGCCGGTTCTCCTGGCGGTCGCGGCAGCGCCACCGACCGGGGCTGCAGTTCCTAGTTTCCACCGGCCGTTTACACGGGTTCGAGTCGCTGGAGGAGCGGTCATTACTGCTCGCGCTGGACTTTGTCGGCACCGTGGTGGATGTGCTGCCGCAGCCGTTCCGGCTACGGTTCGAGACCGTCGCCGAGGGATTCCGCGAGCATACTCCCGACTTCCTGGCAGTCTTCCAAGACGGCACGAGGTGGCTGTTCGATGTCCGCCCCGCTCGGCTGATCAAAGAGAAGGACGAGCCATGCTTCGCGGCGGCCGGAGAGGTAGCGCTGGCGTCGGGGTGGCGGTATTCGGTGGTGACCGGCTGGCGACCGCATGTGTTGAGCGTGCTGGACGCCCTGTCAGCGCAGCGCAGGGCGCTTGAGGACCAGTTGGGCCTGCAGGATCGACTTCTGCGGGTCGCGGGCGCGGGACCGGTCACGTTCGGGGAACTGGTGGCCGCGACAGCGCTGCCGGTGGTCGCACGCGCGCACGCGCTGCACCTGCTCTGGCATCGACGACTGGGGGTCGAGTTGTCTTGCCCGCTGGGAGATCGCTCGCTGGTGTGGTCGGCGGCGGAGGAATGTTGATGTCGAGCCAGGCTGGGCTGTTGGAGCTGTCGGTGGGCTCGGTGCTGCGGCTGGACGGTGTGGAGTGGACGGTGGCGGCCATCGAGGCTCAGTACGGCCGCGTGCTATTGGGTGCGGGAGAGGACGAGCGGTGGCGGAGTATCCGGTGGCTGTCGCATCACCGCGACTGCCAGAGCGTTCCAGCAGAGACGGAGCAAGGGGTTGGCCCGGTCAGGCAGCCGGCGAGTATGGATGACCTGACCGACTATCAGCGGGAGGTCGTACGGCTTCGCGTTGCTCACCTGCTGGAGACCGAGACGGGGTTCCGTGGTGGAGACCCGTTGCGCCCTGAGCTTGGTGAACCCCGTCCCGACTATGACCCGCAGAACACGACGCTGGGGCAGCGGCGGCGAGCCAAGGTCGCCGAACTGCGCGAGCTCGGTGTTGATGAGGCTGCTCTTCTCGGGCTGGGAAGGGTGAGCGAACGAACGCTGAAGCGGATGGCCGCTGCCTGGCGAGAAAGCGGCCCGATCGGCTGCGCCGACGGGCGATGGTTACGGGCGGGAGGCGGCCATCCCAGTATCACCGAGGAGGTCCGGGAGGCGATCTTCGCGGTCCGGACCGAGAGTCTTCACCGCTCGAAGATGAGCATGCAGGCCCGGTGCGTTCAGATCAACCAGTACGTCGCCGAGAAATTCGGGCCGCACGTGCATGTCCCGTGTTACTGGACGCTGCGGGCGGTCTGGCTGGAATGGTTCGGACCCAGCGGCACCCGCCAGCGCTATGTCCGTTCGGCGGCGGCCGTCGACGCTTCGCAGGCTCATGTGGTGGTGCACCGGCCTGGCCAGGTTGTCGCCCTGGACACCACGATCCTGCCGGTGAAGGTCCGTGACGGGGTGTTCGGCGACCCGGTATCGACGCATTTGACGCTCGCGCTGGACCTGTTCACGCACTCGGTGGTCGGGTTCCGGCTGACATTGGTGTCGGACACCTCGGTCGATGTCGCGATGCTGCTCCGCGATGTGATGATGCCGCTGCCGATGCGCGAAGGCTGGGGCCCGGAGATGGAGTGGCCCTACCCGGGAGTGCCCGCCGATATCGTCGCTTCCTTCGCCGGATACAAGGTGGCCGCGCTGCCGTTCTTCGCCCCAGAGACGGTCACCACCGACCACGGGGCCGTCTACAAAAACCACGCCCTTGTGGACGCTCAAAGGGTACTGGGCTGCAACATCCTCCCCGCCCGCACTCTGCGCCCGCAGGACAAGGCTGCCTGCGAGAGGGCCTTCGGGGCCCTACGAAGCCTGCTGTTCGAGCAGTTGCCCGGCTACACCGGCGTGGACGTCGCCGACCGTGGCGTCGACCCCGAGGTCGACGCGGTGCTGACCATGGCCGAGATGGAGCATGTGATCGCGACCTGGCTCGTCAGGGTGTGGCAGTCCAGGCGGTTAGGTGAACACGCCCCGGCTTGGGGTCCGGGTGAGGAGCACAGCCCCAATACCCTGTTCGCTGCCGCGATGAACCAGGGCGGTTTCGCGTTGCAAATCCCGAAGCCGGAGTTGTACTACCAGCTCCTTCCGGCTCACTATGTGAAGATCCACGGCCGCCGCGGAGTGAAGATCGGCGGACTGTGGTATGGCAAGTCTCATCCGGTGTTGGAGCCCTACCGCGGTAAACCGTCGGACCGGGGTGGCCGGCACAAGGGCAAATGGGTGATCCGCAGCGACCGCCGTGACCGGCGCACGGTGTTCTTCCAGGACCCCGCTGACCCGTCGGCCTGGCATGTTCTGCGATGGAACGGGCTGCCGCCCGAGGGAGAGATCCCCGCGTTCTCCGACAAGACCGCCGAGGAATTGCTGCGCGAGGCCCGTGTCTGTGGACTGTCTCCCCAGTCCGACGCCGACCTGTTGCCTGTGCTGCTGAAGCTGCTGGGTGGGCTGGTTCCGGTCGAGCAGTGGCCGACCCAACTGGGTAAGAAGGCGAAGAAGGAACGGGCTCGCGAGGTCGCCCAAAGTGACCAGGCGGAAAGCGACCGGCCAGGACCCGTACCTGCCCCACGGTCTGGGCTGGATCTGGCCGGCGCCGACGATCGGCCCCGGGAGGACGGCGGGGGCAGGGTCGTGCCGTTGCGCTGGCCCGACCGGGCGGGCGAGGTCGGGGACGCTGTCGATGTCGAACGGCGCCGTCGACGCGAGCAAGCCGTCCGGCAGCGGCCCGCCCCACCCGAGCGTCTGGGGGATCGGTTGCGCCGCACCAGCTTCCTGCTGCTCCCCGAGGAGGATCAGTAGTGGCCACGCGCAGGCCGAAGCCTGATCCAGCCTCCGAGCGCCAGACTCCACCGCCGGCGATGTTCCTGCCCGGCCCGATCCCGGATCGGACGGTCTGGTCGGGCTGGGACCGGTTCCGGCGCGCCCGCCACGACTTCGTCCCTGCCCCGAAGATCACCCTCAAGGCGTTCGAGGACCTGAGCAACCGGCAGCAGCGGGTACACAATCTGCACCGGATCGCCACCCACTCCAACCTGGTGATCCAGGAAACCCCGATGAGCGCCAACGTCGTGTGGAAACTGCGGGCGCTGATCGAGGACAACGCTTTCAACCACGGTCCCGACACCCGGCCCGGCGCGATGGTCAATGGTGGTCCTTGCCAGGGCAAGACCGAGACGGTCTGCGAAGTGCTGGCTCTGTTCGAGGAAGCGTGGCTGAGCCTTTACGACCAGATTCCCGGCGCCATCCCCGGGACCCGTGACCTGCATGCCCCGGTCGCTTACGTCCGCACCCCGGTCAAGGCGACCCCGATCTCCACCTGCCAGCGGATCCTGGACTTCTACGGCGAGGACTACAAAGGGATGCGCCAGGAAGACCTCATCCGCACCGTCAAGACCGCGATCTACGACCACGCCACCAAGGCACTGGTTCTCGACGACATTACGAGGTTGAAGCTTCACCGCGAGGCCGACCAGGACGTCCTGGACCTGATCCGTGAACTGATGAGCCTGCCGGTCACCCTCATTCTCGTCGGCGTCGGCATCCCCTCCTCCGGGCTGCTGCGCGACGGCCGCCGCGACCCTCGCACCGGCCAATGGCTGTTCCCCCCGGTCAAAGACCGCGGTAAGAGCGCCAACATCGATGCCCCAGGCCAGACCGACCTGCGCTTCGACCTGTTGGAGCTCGGCCCGTTCACCTACGACACCAAACCCGCTATGGCTGCCTGGACCGCCCACCTGGTCGGCATCGAGCAGCAACTACGGCTCCTGAAAGCCCACGACGGCATACTCAGCGAGGGCGACATGCCCGAATACCTCTACCGCCGCACCGGCGGCGTCGTCGGACTGCTGAAGAAACTCATCCAATCCGGATGCCGGTACGCCATCGAGACCGGACACGAGAAGATCACCATCGAGTTGCTGGACAAACTCGCCCTCAGCCCCGCCGACCTGCCCGACCTCGACCCCGAATCCGGCGAGATCCCCCACATCCCAGAGCCTCCCACCGCGTCGGCACGCAAGACCGCCAAGCCCCGCAACACAGTCTTCGACGACCGTGGAACCTCCGAAACCGCAAGCTGAACGACTGTGACAGCCTCCCCCGGACAACCCCTCGCCAGAAGCCTGGCCCCGCTCCGTGATGAGTCACTCCCGGGGTTTCTGCTCCGGCTCTCGCATCGACTTGGTCTGTCCCCGGTCCGGGTCGCGGAGCTGACCGGGCTGAGCAGCGATTCCAGGCGCATCTCCGCCGATCACCTCCTCGCCCTTGACGGCGCTCAGGTGAATCTCCCCAGACCTGCTCATTGAAATTCCCCACCCGGCGTGGCTCCGCCGAGACGGGCGGGGCTCCTTCGAGTCTGGCGGTCTCTGACCACACACCAGCTCGAAGGAGCCCCACGTCTCATGCTCACACGGGAGGAAGACATCGACGCGCACGCCCTGCGTGCCCGGGGTTGGACGATCTCGGCGATCGCCCGTCACCTGGGGCGGGACCGCAAGACCATCCGCGCTTATCTGTCCGGTGTCCGCGAGGCGGGGGCGCGTGCCCGCGCGAGGCCGGATCCGTTCGAGCGGTTCGTGGCCTACTGTTCGGCGCGGCTGGCCGAGGACCCGCATCTGTGGGCCACCACCCTCTACGACGAGCTGCACGAGCTGGGCTATGCGCACTCGTATCCGACGCTGACCCGCCAGATCCGCGACCGGGGTTTGCGTCCGGCGTGTGAGCCGTGCCGACCGGCGAAGGGCCGGGCGGTGGCGGTGATCGAGCACCCACCGGGGGATGAGACGCAGTGGGACTGGCTTGATCTGCCCGACCCACCCGAGCACTGGGGGTGGGGTGGATGCGCGCATCTGCTGGTGGGGGCACTGTCGCACTCGAGCCGGTGGCGCGGTGTCCTGTGCCCGAGTACTGATCAGCCGCACCTGATCGATGGGCTGGACCGGGTTACCCGCGCGTTGGGCGGGTTGACCCGGGCGTGGCGGTTCGACCGGATGGCCACCGTCATCAACCCCGAGTCCGGTCGGGTGCAGGCCTCGTTCTCGGCCGTGGCCAAGCATTATGGTGTCGCGGTGCGGGCATGCCCACCGCGGCGAGGTAACCGCAAGGGAGTCGTGGAGAAAGCTAATCATGTTGCGGCGCAACGGTTCTGGCGCACCCTGCCTGACGATGTCACGCCCGAGCAGGCCCAGCAGCGGCTCGAGGCCTGGTGCTCCACGCGCGGTGACACCCGGCTGCGCGCCACCGCGGATGGCAAAGCCAGCGTGGCCACCGTCGCCGCGGCCGAGCCGCTGCGCACCCCACCCGCGGACCCGTTCCCGGCGACCCTGACGGTCACCAGGATCGTCTCGGCGCAGGCGCTGGTGTCCTTCCGCGGCAACCGCTACAGCGTCGCCCCCGAACTCGCCGGCGCCACCGTCACCGTCTCCCACCGGCTCGGCGCCGGCCACGTGGATGTCGCCACCGAGTCCGGGACGGTGATCGCCCGCCACACCCTGGCACCCGAGGGCGCCGGCGTCATGGTCCGCGACCACGGCCACGTCCTAGCGCTCGAGAAAGCCGCCCTGGCCGCCACCACCACCGCGCGGCCGCACCGCAGCAAGCAGCGCATCCCACCCGGACCGGACGCACGAGCAGCCGCCGACGCCCTGCGCGCCCAGCGCACCGACACAGCGCCGACCAGCGGCGTGGACGCCAGTGGTGAGGTCGTGATCGATCTCGCCCGCTACGCCGCCGCAGCCGCCGCCCGCACCACCCTGCCCCCGGCCGACCCGGCCGACGAGAAGTAACAACGAGAGAGGAAAACACAGTGACAGCAACAAAAACAACCTCGAACACGACCCTCGACGCTGCCCCGTCCACACCGGCGCAGGCCAGCCTCTACCAGCAGCTGCGCGGTCACCTCGCGACGCTCAAGCTGCACGCCGCCGCCGAGGCACTGCCCGGTGTCCTCGAGTCCGCGACCGCCGAGGGTCTCACCCTGACCGCCGCCCTCGAACGGCTCTGCTCCATCGAGGTGTCCGCGACCGAGGCCCGCCGCCTGGCCGGCAGGCTGCGCTTCGCCTCGCTGCCCACCCCCGCCACCCTGGAGGACTTCGACTACGACGCCGCCCCCACCGTCGATCCCAAGCTCATCGCCGAGCTGGCCACCTGCCGCTACATCGAGTCGGCCACCAACGTCCTGCTCATCGGCCAGCCCGGCCTCGGCAAAACCCACCTCGCCGTCGGGTTGGCACGCAAAGCCGCCGAAGCCGGCTACCGCACCTACTTCACCACCGCCGCCGACCTGGCCGCCCGCTGCCACCGCGCCGCGATCGAAGGCCGCTGGGCCACCACCATGCGCTTCTTCAACGGCCCGGCCCTCCTCGTGATCGACGAGCTGGGCTACCTCCCGCTGCCCGCCGAGGCCGCCTCCGCGTTGTTTCAGGTTGTCTCCCAACGCTATCTGAAGACCTCGATCATCCTGACCAGCAACCGCGGCGTCGGATCCTGGGGCGAGGTCCTCGGCGATACCACCGTCGCCGCGGCCCTGCTCGACCGGCTCCTGCACCGCTCCGTCGTGCTCACCCTCGAGGGCGACTCCTACCGCCTCCGCGACCACCAAGCCCGCGCCGACACGCTCCGCAAAACCACCACCGGCACCCACCAACCGCTACGCTAACCACCGCCCCCGAGTGGGGAATTTCAGCGAGCAACTCTGGCCAAAATCAATTAGCGGCGTCACCCTGCCCAACCTTGCGGCCTTCGCCTCCACGACACGTCTGTCCATCGCTGAGGCGCGCACCCTCACCCTCGACACCTACGCCGTCACCTACCCGGCTCTGGCGAAGATCCAAGCCCACACCACCCGGAACGGCGCCATACAACGAGACAACTGGGCCTTCAACAACTCCAGCCGTTACTGCCCCCAATGCCTCGCCGGCGACGGAAGCCCGATCCAGACCAGCCTCGGCGGACCCTGGAGACTCCGCTGGCATCTGCCCGTCGCGTTCGCGTGCACCCCGCATCAGCGGCTACTGGAAAGCGCATGCCCGGCCTGCCGCAACCCGCTGGGCGGGTCCATCCGAGGCCGCGGCAGTCTCATCCGCCGGCCAGGCAGAGGAGAACTTCACCCACTGCAGTGCCGCAACGCACCACCTGGCGGCCAGCTGGCAGGGACAGCATCACGTGATCACGCGTCCTGCGGTGCACGCCTCGATACCGCTCCGCGTTCAGCAGGGACCACACTTCCGCCAGAGGACCTGGCGCTCCTCCTTGTCCTCCAAAACCGCCTGGATCAGCGCCTCGACCAGCACCGCCACGACGGTGCCGGGGACACCTCGGATGCGTTCTATTTTCCCGACCTCATCATCGCCAGCCAACTGATCAAGGTGAGCTGGCCTGCCGGATCGGCATTCGCACCCTCCGACGCGACGGCCGCTCTCCTGAGCGAGCACATCGAACCGATCACGGTCGCCTTGGAGAGCCGACCCTCGAAAGCCGCTGGAGCCTACCGGCGCATCTCCGACCTCTGGGCGGCCCCGGACAATGCCGCTCAATGCGGAGCGCTCCTGCTGACAGCCGATGCTGTCCTGGGAGATCGCGACCCTGCCTCGCTGCGCGAACGAGTCCAACCGCTGATCCAGGCAGCCTACGACCGCGCACCCGCACGCATCTACCACGCGATTCGTGGCGCGGACTTCTCGCCAGGTATGGCACGCGCGATGATCCGCCGCGTGTTCACCTTCCACCACGGCAGCGAACAAGCTCGCCTACTCGTCCCCTCCCGCGACTGCCTGTTCACCACCGAGGAAATCCCCCCGCTGCTACCCCAGAAATGGTTCGAAGCCCACTTCACCGGCTTCACCCAGCGCATGATCAACACCAACAGCTGGACGACACGTCACCTGCGCAGGGCAGCCTCCCTCAAGCTCGTCGAAATGACCACCGGCACCCACTGGGCCGACAGCGCCGAAACCCTGGGCATGCCCAAGGGAAGCGCATCACGAACGATGGCCGTCCTCAGGAAGCAGATCCCCAACGACGCCATGTGGCAGGAGTTCGAGACCGCAGTCGAACAGATCGCCCGCACCCTCGACAACAACTCCGAACCCATCAACTACGCCAACCGGCGGCGCGCCATGACCACCTGGGAAATGCCCCAGCCCGACTGGCAACGGCTCTGCGCCGACATTCCCAAGATGGGTCGGATGGCCACCCAGAACCCCTTAATCGGCACCGTACTCGTGTGGTCTGAGGTCACCCAAGCCGAGCCCCTGCAGTGCCCTTCCCTGAATGCTCTACGCCGGACCGACGCTCCGGAGGCCCGCAGAGTCAGCGACCGGGTCGCTCAGCTCCTCACCCCCAGCCGCCAGACCGCCGGTTCACTCGAACTACGCCACCGTTTGAAGCAATACGCCACCGACCTCGCGGCACGATGCGACACCGGCACAGACCCGCTCTCACCAAACTGAGCAACCTCAACGGGCCAACTATCGATCACAGGGGCCAACTACGAATCACAGGCACAGCTGCTGCGGTTCAGATCATGTGGCTGCGGCTTCGGGCCAGTGCAGCACGACGCGGGCGTGGTGCTTGTCGATGATGCGGCCGACGGCCGGCGGCGGAGGCTCGGTCGTGGCTGGATATACATCGACACGGGCCCGCCGGCCGCGGTAGTACCGGTCCCAGGTCTGGATCTGCTCGACGTAGATGTCGGCGAGTTATTCGGCATCCGGTCCGCGGGCACGCACCCCGAACTCATGCCGCGTGTTGTCGGTGTTCGGGCGCAGGGTCGCAAGGTAGGCGAAGGAGGCGCCGTCTATCGCAGCAGGGGTGTTCCAGCGCGCCATGCGGTCGACGAGGCCGTTGTCCACGGCTACCTGCTCAGCCGCGAGTCGTCCGAAGCCAGAGATCGCGGTGGCCAGCCACAGGTGCAAGCCGTCGAACGGCTCAGCATTGGCCACCTCGACACCACTCCATCGCTGCACCGCCGACTCCAACAGAGACCTGCGCAACCCCTCGATGTCGACGCGGAGATCATCCTCAATGCGCAGACAGACGTCATCGTGCAACGCCACCACATGCTCGTCACGGGCCCCCGCCCCTTGCATCGACACGAAGCCACACATCTGGTGGTCCACGCTGGCCCAATGACCATCACCGTCTGCCCGGTCGAGTGCCACCGAGCGGGTCAGGCCACGCAGCCGCAGGGGCACCACTAGCCGACCATTCTCGGCGAGCTGGTCGGTCCAGGCCGATGGGATGTCCCAGGCCCCGACGGCGACGATCACCCGGTCGTAGGGCGCACGATCAAGGACGCCGTGTTCGGCGTCGGCGAGCACCACGGCCACCTGCCCGTAGCCCGCGGCAGTAAGAAAGCGCGTGGCGCGGGCGACGATGTCCGGATCGACGTCAATCGTGGTGACCTCTCCTGCGGGGCCAACCAGCTCCGCAAGCAGCGCCGCGTGATAGCCGCCGGACCCGATCTCCAGCACACGCATCCCCCGCGTGACCTGGGCCTGCTCAAGCATCATCGCCTGGATGTGCGGCGCAGACACCGAGCTGATCGCGCTGCCGTGCTTGTCGAACTTCGTCCGCACGACATCCAGGGCGTACGCCGCCTCCAGCGACACCTCCGGCGCAAACACGTGGCCGCGGAACCGTAAGAAACGCCGCCGCGATCTCATCACTACGAAGAAAGCCCCGCTCTCGCATCTCCGCGACCATTGCAGCGCGGAGCTCATCGACGGAGGAAAGATCTGACACGGCACCCACCCGGTCACCCTGCCAGAACACGCCGACACCTCGACTGGACTCATCACTATCCGCTGGAAAGGTTCACCCCGTTAGACGTGTCACGCATTCGCTGAACACAGCCCACCCCAGCTGCGGAGCGCGGCCAAGCCTGCCGGCGGCAGACCTGGAGCCGCTGCCCGCCGCACCGCGGCCCCTCTCCTCGGCCACCCTGTCGCCACACACCCCTAACAAGAGCCCCTGTGATCCCGCGGACTGCAAGGACGCGGTATAAGGCACAGCGGAGTGTCCGTCGAACGTTCTGGGAGCGGTTCAGAATCGGCTCTGGACCGCCATTGGGCTTTCGGTGTGTGTTCTAGGACACTGGTGATCACCTGAAGGGGGCACGTACGCGACGACGGTGACAACGGAGCCACCCCGGCACTTTCTACTCCCTGCGCTCACTGCGACAGGTGAGCGCAGGCAGCTCCGAATGGATCAATCGGAGTTACGCTCAGCGATCCGAACGGGTGTTTGAGACGCGGAGCTGTCGGCCGTTTTCTCTACCTTCGCGGTCGTGGACGAATCGCAGCTGGCGTTGGAGAGCGCGGCCGAGGACGAGGCCGTGCTGTCGATCTATCGGCAGATCGTGGCCGTGTTGGGGCGGGATGCGGGCTCTGTGATCACTGATCCGGTCATGGTGGAGATCGCTGACACTCTGTTTGCGGCGTTCGCGGAGGCCGGCGTCGACGGGCTGACGTTCGAGCAGGCACGGCATGCGTGTCGCGAGTATCCGGAGAAGGTCTTCGCTCAACGCTTCAACGTCCTGAAGGACCTCGGTGCAGTTCAGCCGATGTTTCCGCGCCCGAACGCACGGCAGTTACGGGCGTCGTTCACGACATATGTCTCGCTGTTGTTCTTGCGTCGGATGATGGCCCGCGGTGGGCAGTCGGAGTTGCATCAACTACTGGCGATGGAGCAACTGAATCTCAACAGCGATAGCGCGACCAAAGCGGACGGCCGGGCAGCTGCGGCACGCCTGACTCATGTGTTTCGTTTGATCGCATCGGAGCTGTCGAGCCTGGTTGTCGCGGACGACGAGGAGCGGCTGCGGGAAAAGGCGGTGCTGCTATGGGACGCGCACACGCTGAAGGCGCAGGCCGACGAAGTCCACCGCGTGATCCTGAACAAGTGGACCGTTCTCGCCCGTCCGTGCGCCGAGCTGCGTGCGGCGATTCGGGCGTATGGAGATGCCACCCAATCGGCATGTGCTCGGTTGCAGTCGTCAGCAGGAACAACCCGTGCACTCGGGATGTTGCCGCCGCGGGCCTGGACGAGCTTCGTGAAGCACGCGACGGTGGAACAGCTGAGCACCGTGTTGACCTCGTTCGTCTTCGATGCGCCGATGCCGTGGATTGAACCAGGACAGATGCGCGATGCGTTGGATCAGCTCGCCCGACCGACGACGGAGCGCACGGCGCCGCCCCGGTCCAGTACGACGGATCCGGTGTCACCGGAGTCTGTCGACGATCGGACGATGCGTGACCGTGAGGCACTGCGGGAGATCGCCGAGGATGTTCTGGATGGCCGCGATCGGATCGCGGTGCATGACCTCCTCCGGGACTGTGGTGACTGGCCCACTGCCCGACGCGTACTCGCGGAGTTGACGGCGATCGCTAACGAATCCAACTTGCCTTACGAGCTGTCGTGGGGACCTCGTCTCGACGCTGATCCGGGCCTAACGCCCTCGTGGGTGACGGACGGCTGGTTCGGTCGAAGGCTCGCTGCTGTGGCGGAGCTGCCGGATGGATGAGGTGCGCTCGGAAGCGCTGGCCTGGGCGCGGAGTCGAGCGCGCGGACTTGAGCGAAAAGATGCGGGACGACGCACTCCGGTCGGCATGTCACGGTTGATCGAGCCCGGCGGTGACCAGGTGTGGTGGGTTCCGGGCACTCCCGACGATGTGACCCCGGCCGTGCTTCACGAATTGGGGATGAGCCCGCCCACAGTGGAGCGTTCGGTGCTGACCTGCGAGGTGCTCGCTTGCTGCCTTCGGTTGTGCTGGACCGACTTCGCCTCGTCCCCGTGGCCGGGCATCCCCACGTCGGTGGGCGCGGTAACCGACGTACGGGCATTGCTTCGGCCCACCCAGACGTGCGGGAAGCTGCGTGACGGGGTCACGGAAGTCGCTCGCCGGCTCTCAGCATCCGGATGGTTGCTCTGGGACGAGGACACCGGCGTCATCCGTCTCGGCGCCCGAGTCGCCACGTGGCCGCAGGCCGACCTTGATCAGTTCGCAGAAATCTGCCGCACCCTGCCAAGGGGGAGGTCGGAGAGCAGCGCATGAGCGATCCGTTCGAGTCCACCCTGAGTTCGTTGAGCGAGTCCAACCGAGCCGACGTCGTGGCTGCATGGGCCGCTGTGGAGACTCAGTCGGAACCCGCGTCCGAGATGTCGTTGCGGGCACTTCGCGACGTGACGCTCCGCGCGAAACTGGATGAGCTGCTGGCGATCTCCGGTCGAACCTTGATCCGAGTTGGTAACGGTCGCTGGACATCAGGATATCGGGACGACATCGCGGCGGAGCTGGTCAGTGAGGGTGGTGACCATCTCACCGACGTCGATCGGGCCGTGCTGGTGGTCGTTCTCATTTATTCGGTGGCGATCCCGCGTTCGCAGGGTGCCCTGGCGCGCGACGAGTGGGTGTCGACGCACCCGACCACGCCGGTTGATCTCAAGGAGCTGAATCAGCTCGGCAAGGGAGCGGTGCAGGAGTCCCTGACCCGCCTGCACGCGGCAGGTCTCCTCCGCCGGGTCACGACCCCCAAGCACCTGGGCGTGTCGGGTGCGTCTTACGTACCTGGCCCTCAGTTCCACCGGTTGACGCCGGCAGCGCGGGCCCGGTTGCAAGACGAACTCATCCTCGCGGCGGGCCCGGAGACCGCACTCGCCGATGCGATTCGGCTGCGACGCAATCATTCTCAGAACTCCGAGGGAGACCGATGACTTTTCCTGAACCGAGCGGTCCGGGCTTCGGCGACGCGGGCGAACGCGACGTCGTGGGCTCCCGGGTTCTTGTCGGCATCCAAATGATCAACATTTCACGGTTGTCGACTGATCCGGTTCCGCTTGTTCCAGGAACGCTGATCACGATTGCTGGCCAGGGGCCGGTGGACTCCAACGGGGCAGGCAAGTCCTCGCTGATCGCAGCGGTGAGTCTGATGCATGCAGATGAGCAGTGGCGGCTGAACAGCGGTGCCGCGACCGCAGCCGGAATGTTGTTCACCGCGCGGGACGCCGGGCAGGGCGAGTGGGGCAACGCTGGTCACGGCTACGTGATCGGCGTGTTCGCCGATCCGGACGTCACCGAGATCGACGACCTGGAATCGACGGCGCTGACGGTGTGGATCCGCATCAACCGGGACAAGCCGCATCTGGCGGTGCGCTGGCAAGAGGGCCTCTGGATACCCCGTGGGAACACCGACGCGGGGCGTGCACAGCGCGCCGATCCTTTGTGGGATCAGATGGTCAAGCGCAACGGCCGCAACGACATCGGCGCTCGGGGCATGGCCGAGGCACTGTTCGGTGACCACGTCCGGTGTGTGTCGTTTCTGTCCACGTCCGTCCGTGCGACGAAGACCCCGAACCTGCTCGCGCAGCCGCTCAACGAGATTGGCCCGGACCGTATCTTCGACGCGATCGCCACCCTCACCGGCCTGGACCGTGAGCTTGACGAAGAACAGAAGCTCCGAGCGACCGAGCATGCGCTGGACAGCGACGCGCGAGAGACTCGTAAGGCGATCGAAGTGTGGGAAGCCGACGCCGTGACCACGGAAGCAGCCATCGCTCGCCGCGAACACGCCCGGGAGAAAGCCGACCAGGCCGCCGAGGCATGGCGCAACAGACTGGCACGTCGGGTCGTCACCGCGGTCCAGCGACAACACGACATCAAACACGAGCAAGGACTCATCGCGGCGAAGCTTCAGTCCACGGCGGAGCAGGAAAAGGCGCTCTCTGACCAACTGGGACATCTGACCAACGACGAAGCCTTTGCCGCTCGCTTTCAACAAGCCGCTGCCGACGACGAGCGGCTCACAGGGCAAGACAAGAAGCTGTCGGAACACCGGAAAGTCGCGTCGAGCGACCTCGAACGGTTACGCAGCGACAAGCGGAATGCTGAGGAGCGTGCCCTCGCTGCTGACGGTCGCGACGAGGACACCGCCCGCGAGGAACTCGCCGCCGCCAAAGCCGCACACAGTTCCGCGCTGGAACACCGGGGCGTGGCCGCCAGCGAGCACCGCAAGTCGCAAGAGGCATTGCGAGCGGCGGAAAGCGGCGACGACCTCGCACCCGAGCAAGTCGCCGCCCTCGATCAGGAGGACGTAGACGCGGTCGCGTTACTTGACCTCGTAGTGCTCACCGAAGCTGAGCGGGAGGAGTGGGAACCACGGCTGGCGTCGTATCGCCATGCCGTGGTCACGCGTGCTCCGCTCGATCAGGCCGCGCGCCTACTGGCCCACATCCCGGGGTCCACGATCATCCGGGCGGATGAACACGCCACCGAATCGCAGGGACTTCCGACGACCGCAGACGGCGCCATGACCGTCAACCGGTTCCTTGCCGCATTGCGCGACCGCCACGAGCACAGCACCGACCCGGCACGCGCGCTGGATACCGGCGCAGGCGTCATCACCCTCGGCGGTTTCAGTGATCCCGTTACCGGGCGCGCCACCCGCATCGCGCAGGCACGGGAAGCAGCCGACACCACAGCAGTCGCGTACCAGCAAGCACGGGAACAAGTCGACGCGGCCGAACGTGCAGTCACGCTCGCCCAAAACCGCCTCCAAGCTGCCCAAGCCGCTACCCAGGCACAACAACTTGCGGCCCAGATCACCGACAAGGCCACCCTCGTCGCAGAACTCTCCGAGCAACGCGAACAGCTACGGCCACAACTGCAGCAGACTCATGAACACCACGAGGAGATGAAGCGACAGCGGTATCAGCGCGACAGCGAGATCGGCAGAATCACCGGACAAAGGCAGGAACTCCGCGAGACCCGAGGGAGTTTGTCACAGCAGCGGAGCTCGCTGAGCGAGGAAGTCCAAGCCCTTGACGTGGACCGTCGACTGACCCAGTGGCAGGGCACCGAAGCCGACGCACAGAAACACCTCGCGGCCCTACTGGACGAGGACCAGGTCCTCGACGAAACGGATTGGTGGAAGGAAGCCGAGCGCCTACTCAGGGAAGCCGACGAACATTGCTTTCCCCGCGACACCGCGCCCGAAGGTGTCCCTGCTGAAATCAGGACTCTACGAGAAGAGAGCAACGAAGGGCGAGGGAAGAGCCGGGAGGAAAGCGCGCAGGCGGCCTTTCCCAACTATCTCAGGGCGTTGCGGCGCTATCTCGCGGAAATGGCGAAGGTCGACGCCGACAGGCGGTCGCAGATCGAGTCTGAACGCCAGCGGCGCACCAAGGCCCTAGAGGCGTCGACGCAGGCTCTGCAGGAACAGCACCGCACCACCGAGCTTGTGCGCAGCCAGCTGCGCGCCGCGATCAAGAGAGGTCTGGAAACAGTCGCCCACCGTTTCGACGAGCTGGACCGGGCCTACGGCGGTCACGGGGCAGCACTGGAGTTTCCCGACCCCGAACCGCCAGCCGACCCGACACAGATATGGCCCTGGCAGGTCACACCGAAATGGCGGCGATCCGATGATCACGACGGAATGGTCACCTACCAAGCCCGCGCCAACACCGCGCAGCTCGACGACAAGGCAGTCAAGCTGGTCTGCGCCGCCGCGCTCGCCAGCTCCAGTGGCCGCTCCATGGTGCTGATTCTCGATGAGCTCGGCCGCAACCTCGGCGCGCAGCACCGCAAGGACGCCGTCGCCCTGTTCCAGAACATCGGTGCCGACCACGGCATCACGGTCCTCGGAGCCTTGCAGGACGACATGGAGCGCTATGCCATTCATGCCAGCGGTGAATACATCAAACTGCGTCGCAGCTCTGATTCTCGCCCCTACAACGATCCTCCCGTCATAGTCGGTCAGGACAGCAACTCCGCCCGGATCGAGATGCTGCAGGACTGGCTGACCGAGCTCCGTGACGACGCGGAGGGCGCAGCGTGACCCAGGTGCGGGAAGAGTTCCCCATGCGCGGCCTCAGCCCCTACCCTGAGCTCCTCGCGTTCGCTCAACCCGGCCCCGATGGCATCATGCCGACCGATCGCCACGGCGTCCCGAAAGCCCGCCGGGTGCACCTGCGGTCTCCCGACCCTGCCGAGCCGCGCAGGCCCGAGGGGCTCACGGACGCTGAATGGCGCTGGGCGATCAGCACCACACGCCGATGGACAACGGTGTCCAAGAAGTTCGGCAACCGCGCCCTTGCCGTGGCACGAGCCCTGGCCGCATCTGGCTGCGTGTCCCTGGAGTGCGGCCTTACCGATGGCCGCATCGTCACCCCGCCACGCCGCTGGCTCCCGCACCCGGCTCTTGCCGACGAAGAAAGCCAACGGCGGGACGGACGTCGGCAAGGCCAACGCGACCTCGCCGAACAGGCGGAGCGACTCCGCACTCGATTGAGCTCGCACTGGCCTGGTGCGGCGCACTCGCTGCACACCGATCAACACGACCCACGGCTGCCGTGGCTGGTCGCCGCGGCCACTGATCTTTGTGACGGCACGACCTACGACAGCCTGCGCGCCTTCGTCCAACACCACGCCGGCCACACCAAGGCCCGCGATGACGTCCACAAGCTGCTCCTCGATTCCGGCTGGGAACCAGACGCGGTCACCGAACTCGGCATCAACCGCAGCCCGTACATCGGACTCGGGGGACCGATCAACGCCGAACACAACGGTCGAACACTGGACTGGTCCGGCTGGCCAGGTCCCCACGACATCCGGCTACCCAGTGACGGCAGCATCGCCGTCCGGACTCACGACAAAGCAACAACGCTCCTGGTCGTCGAAAACCGGCAAGCCGCCGAAACCGCGTGCGACCGATGGCCGCAAACCCCCCTCATCTGGTGTCACGGCCAGCCAGCCGACGCCGCCGTTGACGTCATCAGCCAGGCCGCGAGCACCGTTGACCGAGTCATCATCTGCGCTGACGCCGACCTCGGCGGCGCACGCATCACGGCCCGAGTCCACGACGTCATCCCCTCCGGAACCGAGCGGATCGTGGTCGACGCCGGCACCGTCGCCCACCCCCGAGGCGCAATGTTCGGCGAGCACGCACAAAACGAGCTGATACGGATCGCCGAACGCGACGACGCGGTCGGAGCGTTCGCCGCCAGCTGTCTCCAACGCGGCTACGCGATCGAACAAGAAGCTCCCATCCGCGCCGCCCTGCGCGCTGTCTATGAGCCCGACCTGCCCACCAACGACCACAATCACCAGGAAACGAACCGATGGCTCTGAAGTTTGCGCACACCAGCGACTGGCAATGGGGTATGACTCGCCACTTCCTCAAGGGAGAGGCCCAATCGCGATACACCCAGGCGCGTTTCGACGCCGTGCACGAGGCCGGCCGCGTCGCCGCGGCACACGGCTGCGCGTTCATGGTGGCCGCTGGCGACGTGTTTGACGACAACCTACTCGAACCTCAGATCGTCCTGCGGGGACTGGAGTGTCTCTCCGAACTCGACCCACTGCCGATCTACCTCCTGCCCGGTAACCACGACCCCCTCGACGCCACAGCGATCTTCCGCAGCCCGGAGTTCCTCTCCCGCTGCCCGTCCAATGTGCACGTGCTCGGCAGTCCGGAGATCGTGGAGGCGGCCCCGCATGTCGATCTCGTGCCGGCGCCATGGACAGCGAAGAGGCCCTCGACCGACCCGGTCACACCCGTACTCGACGGTCTCGAACACATACCCGGACGCACCCGCATCGTTATCGGCCACGGACAGGTCGACACTTTGAACCCCAACCGGCTCGATCCGACGTTGGTGCGGCTCGACGACCTCGAAGAAGCGATCCACAACGGTCTCGTGCACTATGTCGCACTCGGCGATCGCCACTCGACCACACCGCTGGGAACGACAGGACGGATCTGGTATTCCGGCACGCCGGAAGTCACCTCATACACCGAAAAGGAGCCCGGAAATATCTTGATAGTCGAACTCGACGGCGCCGCAGCTCACGTCGCTCCGTCAAGGGTCGGACAATGGAGCTTCCACGAGTTGCAGTTCGAGGCCACGCGATCCGACGACGTCGAGCGCATCGGTCAGCAGCTCAGCGACATATCCGACAAGACACGGACAGTCGTGAAACTCGCACTCAGCGGGACGCTCGGCATTGCCGACCACGCGCGTTTGCAGACCGTCCTGGGCACCGCAAGCACTCTCTTCGCCGCCGTCGAGCAGTGGGAGCGGCACTCAGATCTCCACGTTCTGCCGGATCTCTCGGACCTCGACCACCTGGGCCTCACTGGGTTCGCCTCCGTAGCCCTCGACGAACTCACCCAACAGGCAACGGCGAACGCGGTGACTGCCAGTCAGGCCCAAGACGCGCTGATGCTGCTGTACCGACTTGCCGGAGGAGGACACGCCCGATGATCCTGCATTCGCTGACGCTTACGAATTTTCGCGGCGTCACCCATCGGACGGTGCAATTCGCAGACACTGGTGTCACGATCGTCGAAGGCCCGAACGAAGTGGGTAAATCGAGTCTCGCCGAAGCGCTCGATCTAGTGCTTGGTGAGCTGGACTCCTCTACCAAACGGGCCTTGCGCGCCGTCAAGCCACACCACCGCGACGTCAGCCCCGAGGTCGAAGCACAGATCACCAGCGGCACCTACCGTTTCACGATCCGTAAGCGCTGGTTCCACGGAGCCAAGACGGAGCTTACCGTCCACATACCACGCGCGGAACAACTCACTGGCCGGGCCGCGCACGACCGCATGACGGAAATCCTTACGGAGACACACGATTGGAACCTGTGGGAAGCGCTCCGGATTAACCAGCGCGCCCCACTTCGGGAAGCCGACTTCACCACCGCACGTGGCCTCGCGCATGCGCTGGACCAAGCTGCCGGCGGATCCTCTGACCACGACAACAGCCAACTGGAGGAGTCGTTGTACGACTCCAGCCGGAAGGAAATGCTGAGGTACTTCACAGAGAAGAAGGCAGCCCCCGCCGGCGACTATAAGCAGGCGGTCGACGTCCTCAAACAAGCGGAGGCCACCGAGCGGCAGGTCGCGGATGTGATCGACGACATCCGCATCGACACCGAGCGCGCGGCGGAAGTGGAATGCCAGTTGCATGACCTTCGCACACAGCAAGCCGAGCGGAACACGCTCGCTCAAGAACTACACACCCAACAAACCAAGGTCGACAGGGCACAGCGCGAGGTCGACGCGCTGGGCATGCACGTCGATACGGCGTCGATCGAAGCACAAGCAACACAAGCGGCATTGGCATCACGTGAGAAGCTGATCAGTGATCTCGATGAACGGGCGCAGCACCTCAGCGAGCTGGCAACCGATCGCGAGGCGCTCGCGGCTCGACACGATACGGCTCTGACGACCGCGACGAATGCCAGGACGGCGAGGGAAGCAGCTGATCGTGCGGTCAATGCTGCAGAAGAACAAGAACGTCGTGCGGCTGCTGCGAAAGACCACGCAGTGGACGTTGACGCACTTGATGGCCTTACCCGGCATGCCCAGCAGATCCGGGAAACGCAGGCTATCGCCCAGGAATGCGCTGTCTGGCTCGATGGGTGCCAGTTGACGAAGTCGATGATGTCCAAGCTCCGGAAAGCCCACGACGAACTCACCCAAGCAGCCGCAGCAGCCAACGCCGCCGCTGCCAGGCTGACCTTGACCGCGATCGCAGACACCCAGGTCGACATCGACGATCAACGTCGTGATCTAGGCAGGGGCGAGGTGCAGACGCACGTCCTGACCGGGGACACCGACATCACCGTCGCCAACCAGCTCCGACTCCGCTTGACACCAGGGCTTGGTGAACGGGAGGGAGCCGAGATACTTCGCGCCGCGCGAGACAACTGGAACCGACTCCGACGCGAGGCCGGGGTCGAAACGATCGCCGACGCCGAAGATCTCAACGGCCAACGACAAGCCCGGGAAGCCCAAGCCAAGAGCGCGAAGAAGACCCTCAACAGCCTCTACTCGTTCCGCTCCGCCGACGACACCGAGGATGAGATCACTCGTGTGCGGGCGCGGATCAAGCGCTATACCGACACGTCCAACGAGCCTGGTCACCCCTGCGGCCTCAACGAGGCTCGGAGGCAGCATGAGCACGTGGTCGCAGCCGTCAAGAACGCGAAACACCGGGCACGGCTGGCCCAGACACGACTCGCGAAATGTGAAAAGGACCTCGAAGCACTACGGGCTGAGCAGACGGCGTTGGACAGCCGGATCACGACCTTCAATGAGGAGATCAACGCCGCGCAAGGACGGCTAGCCCACGACCGCAGTGTCGAAGACGACCACGCTCTACGCAAACGGGCCGATGAAGCCCGCGACAACCTCGCCGACTTCAAACAACAGCACCGGCGTGCCATCGCCGAACTGGATCAACTCGGCGGTCCGCAACTCGCCGCCCGGCTGGACGCCGTCAAGTCCGCGATCGAATCACTTGACAAGGAGATCAAGGAACTCGACGCGGAAGGTCACGAAATCCGCGGCCGACTCTCCGACCCGCGAGTACGTGGCCTCGCTGAGCGCCTCGCCGACGCCCAACGCGAACATGCAGAAGCACGAGCCCACCACGACACGCAGCGACGCCGCGCCCACGCCGCCAAACTACTCTTCGACACCCTCCACTCCGCCCGCGAGCGCGCCCACGAGCACTACCGCACTCCGTTCCGCGCACGTATCGAGGACTTGGGCCGCGTGCTCTTCGGCAACGACTTCGCCGTCGATCTCGATACCGACCTGGCGATCACCACGCGCACGCTCAACGGGATCACAGTGCCTTACACGTCGCTGTCAGGGGGCACCCAGGAACAGCTCTGCGTACTCACCCGCCTGGCCTGCGCCACCCTCGTCGACCCGTCAGCCGGCGTACCCGCGCTCTTCGACGACACCCTCGGCCACAGCGACCCCGAACGCCTCGACCTTCTCGCCGCGGTCATGTCTACCGCAGCGGCCAAGTGCCAGGTCATCCTGTTCACATGCATGCCCACGCGCTTCCGGGGCATTCGCGGCGCCCACCGCGTCCGTCTCCAAGCGCCAACTCCGGAGCATCCCGAGACTCCGGAATCGCGTCCTCTTCTAATAATCGACCGCAACCGCCCCCATACCGACGACTCCCCGGAACAGCGGATCATCGAATGCCTCCGGACAGCCGCCGGACCACTCGCACGACAGGACATCCTCGACCACACGGGCCTGACCAGCGCGCAATGGCAAACCGCCATCGCAGTGCTCAAACAAGACGGACGCGTCCTGGTCACTGGCAAGAAGCGTGGAACCCGCTACTCGTTGCCTCCTACCTCCCAAGATGCTTGAACAAGACCACGCACGGCGTTGACAGATATCCGCACACCGACAGAAGTGGGGTTTGCCCCAGGGGGCTGTGCAGTGAGCCGTATTGCTCGGAGCCATGCGCAGCGCCTGCCCTGATACGGGCACGACCGTCCACACAGGTCATCCTTGATCACCGAGCGTGTGCACGTGCTTCCTGCCCACCACCCAGCAGCCGCAGGAGGAGAACGCATGACACCCCTTGTGTCGACCTCAAGATCAAAGTCAGGCTGCGGCCTGCTGTTCGACCTGGTGTTGGGCGCCTCCGTGCAGGGTCGGGTCGTAGGGCGTTTCGTTTTGCCAGCAGCGCCACATCACCCTGACCCAGGCTCGCGCGAGGATGCGGGTGGCGTGGGGGTGGTCCTTGCCCGAGGCGCGCGCCCGGTTGTAGATGTCGGCGGCCCAGGGGCGGGAGAAGCGACTGTTCGCGGCGAAGGTGGTAATGGCCAGACGCAGGCGTTTGTTGCAGGCCCAGCGAAACGACACGCCGCGTCGTCTGCCGGATGCCTTGGAGACGGGGGTGATTCCGGCCAGGGCGGCGATAGCGTCGGGATGGTCGAACGCGGCGCGAGCGTCGCCCCACTCGGCCAGGATCTGGGCGGCGTTGATGGTGCCGGCACGGGGGAAGGACCGGAAGATCTCCCCGTCGGGGTGGGTATCCATCTTGTCGGCGATGGAGCGGTCGAGGTCCTTGATCGCGGTATTGAGTGTGGCCAGAAGGGCGACTTGGGCCAGCACCGCGTCCCGCACCCCGGCGCAGAGTTCGGGGTCGGTCACGCCAGCCGGTGCGGCACGCAGGCGGGCCAGCGGTGCGGCGGGACGCAGCCAGTGGATGCGCACCCGCAGGTAGTCCGCGATCACAGCGGCATCACCGGGGTCGCTCTTGGCGCCGGAAAGCACCTCGGCTTCACGCCAGGCTTTGATCGCGTTGGGTTTGACCAGCAGAACCGGATGCCCTGCCTCCAGCAGCGCATCCACCAACCGCCCGTCCGGGCGCTCGATCGCGATCGGCATCTGCTCGGGCTGGCCGAGCTTGCCCAACCGGGCGGCCAGCCGAGCGAACCCGGCGGCGGTGTGATCGATGGTGAACGCGGCGACCTTGCGGCCGTCCCGGTCCAGCACACACACAGCGTGTTCGACCGCGGCGCAGTCAATCCCGACGAAGAACAACGGCCCGTCGTGCTGCGACAACAACGATGTCGCCTTCCTGATCACAGTCCGGGGCAGGCACCAGACGGAGGCGAGGGAACCGACAGCAGAGTGGTCACTAACCGGCGCTCTACGGCGCATCCCGTTGTCATCGCTTCGCGGTTCCGGGGAAGCCGGGGGCGGCAGTGTCATGCAAGCCCTCGAAGGGCGACCGAACCAGGCCGTCACCCCGGCTTCCGCCTAGTTCCTACCACAAGCCCCATCCAAGGCCCCGCACGAAAGAGGGTGCACTAGTGACCAACCCGTTCGAGGACGAGGACGGCGCGTTCCTCGTCCTGGTCAACGACGAAAGCCAGCACTCGCTGTGGCCCGCCTTCGCCGACGTCCCCGCAGGCTGGCGGACAGCGTTCGGCCCAGCCAGCCGCGCGGACTGCCTCGGCTACGTCGAGCAGAACTGGACCGACCTGCGCCCCCGCTCCACCCGCGACCACGGTCTCCCTTCCTGACATCCTGACAGGCAGACGGCGAGAGGACTTCACAGTCGTGATGACAAGCCTTCGCAGTGACAGGAGAGGAAGCGTGGTGGCACGCCCCTCGCCCACAGCACGTCGAGTCGTCGGCGTGCCGGTACGAACAGGGCTTGCCCATGCCGGGCAGCGTCGTGTGCTGGGCCCGCACGGCCGTCCCGGCCAGGCGGCTCCTCGGAGCTTGCGATCGCGCAGCCAGGTCTCGATGCCCTTGACGCCGGCACGTCGAATCGCGCCGGGAATGTTGTAGCTGGCCGGCGGTAACACCGGTCCCAGGCCGTCAGACGGCTTGACCACGACAGCCACACCCCGAGGCCCCTGTTCCTACGAATAACCAGATCAAACCCGCGCTTGAAAGGTAGGGCCCCGTGCCGCAGTCCAACACCCTCAGCGGGGACGAGACCATCGTCCTGCCCGAGTTCGACACCCCGCCCGCCGACCCGATCGCCCTCGCCCAGCAGTGGATCGCCACCGCCAAGACCCGAGGCGTCCGAGAGCCTCTGGCGATCTCCCTGGCGACAGCGGACGCGTCCGGAAAGCCGACCACCCGCGTCGTCCTGATCAAGGAGATCACGGCTGAGGGCTTCGTCTTCACCAGCCACTCCGGCAGCCGTAAGGGCCGTGATCTCGAAGCCAATCCCCAAGCGGCGGTCAACTTCTACTGGCGCGAGACCCTCCAGCAGATCACCGCCACCGGCCGGGTGACCCCCCTGTCCCCCGAACTCTCCGACGAGCTCTTCGCCGAACGCCCGGTCGCGGCCCAAGCCACCACCGCGGTGTCGAAGCAGAGCACCCGCCTCCTCGACGAAGACCACCTCCACGCCCGAGCCAACAAGCTCATCGAGGCCGGCAACCCCCTCCCCCGCCCAGAAGGTTGGATCGGCTACGTCCTCGTCCCGGACGAAATCCAGTTCTGGCAAGGAAAATCCACTCGCCTCCACCGCCGCCTCGCGTACACCAGGACGGCCGCGGGCTGGACCGCCGAACGCCTCCAACCCTGACAGGCCGGGCCACGACCAACCCTCCATCAACAGCACCCGTGAGCTACGCCCACGCACAGCGCCAGCGGGCATTCCGAAGGCGTAACGAACATGCCCCAGGCGGGGTGCCAAATCCTGGAGCAGAACCGCGACCGCAGTCGCGGTTCTTCAGGCCCCAGTTCAGCGCGCCATCGTCCACACCGGACACAAGATAAGATCGCCCGCCGAATCTGTTTGCAGTTCAGCAGTCGATCCCGGTACGTCACTCAACTGTGAACCTGAGGCCACCGCAGGAGAACCCTGAGCCGTCGCGCAACCTACTGGGTTTTGGGGGCTTGCTCCGACTGAGACTTGGCCTGTGCCACCCGGAAAGTCATCGTCGCCGCTGAGCAGCGAAGTGCACCGACTGGAAGCATGCCCGGATGGTCATATCCCTGCTGTGCAAGGTGACCTGCAAATTGCTGTCCGTTCCGTTGGCGCTGCTCCGCAGTGAGGCGGGGAAGGCTGCGGAGCTTCTCTTGCTGCGGCACGAGTACACCGTGCTTCGCCGGCAACTTGCAGGCCCGATCCGCTACAAGCCCACAGACCGATTCTGGTTCGCCGCGCTATCCAGGTTGACACATCGTTCCCACTGGCGCGAAATCTTCCCGATCATCCCCCGTAGCGATTCAGAAATCCTTCAGTGCTGCTGACCTGGGCGTTGTCCGTGGTCGGGCAGGATCCGTCCTTGTGCTCGTACAGATGATCTACCTGCTCGCTACGCGGACCTTCGCGTGGCTCGCTCTACTATGTCGGTCTACCGCGGCGAAGAACGCCGAGATACTCATCCTGCGGCACGAGGTCACAGTGCTACGCAGACAGGTCACCGCGCCGAAGCCTGCCTGGCCGGATCGGGCGCTGCTGGCCACGCTCGCTCGGCTCCTGCCTCAGCGACTCCGCGGCCACCGGATTGTCTCACCACGCACCTTGCTCGCCTGGCATCGGCGGGCTGGTCAAACAGAAATGGACCCAGCCACCCCCACCAGGACGCCCGCCGGTATCCGACGAGCTCCGCGACCTGATCACCCGGCTCGGCACCGACAACTCCCCCTGGGGGTTCCGACGCGTACACGGCGAACAACGCCGACTGGGATACAAGGTCAGCGCAGCCACCGTTCGCCGCGTCCTGCGAGCCGCCGGGTTCCGGCCCGGACAACGTCGACAGACGGCGCGCCGCGCATGGACCACGTTCCTCAAAGCCCAGGCAAACGGTCTTCTCGCCACTGACTTCTTTCACATCGACACCATCGGGCTGCAGCGGCTATACGCCCTGTTCGTCATGGAGGTCCGCACCCGCACCGTTCACATCCTCGGCGTCACCCCCACCCCCACCGCCGCCTGGGCCACTCAACACGCCCGGCAGCTGCTGTGGCAGCTCGGAGACCGCGCCGCCACATTTACACACCTCCAAGTTTTTGACATCCGCGACCGCGACGCGAAGTTCACCGCCGCCTTCGACACAATCTTCGCCAGCGAAGGCATCACGGTCACGAAGATCCCGCCGCCCAGCCCCAACTGCAACCCGCACGCGGAACGATTCATACTCTCCGTTCGCGAAGAGTGCACCAACCGAGTGCTGATCTTCGACAGAGGTCACGCGGAGAAGATCCTCCAGGAATACGCCTGCCACTTCAACACCCATCGGCCCCACCAAGCCCGCGACCAGCGGGCACCCCTCGACGACCCGAACGTCATACCGCTGCCGCCACCTCGGATCGAAGGGACTTGCTGTGAGCTGTGATGGGAGGTCCCAGCTAGCGGGTTCCTCCGTTGTCTTTTTTCTCGCGCTCGGGCCGGTGACCTGATTCACCGGAATGAAGCCAGCTCTGTGGAATGAGTGCGTTGCCGTCGCGCCAAATCTCGACCACCGATTCCTCAAACCAGGGCTCTGGGAAGTCGGCGTGGTCGAAGGCGATGACTTGCAGTCGCCCTTCCAGCTCTGTGACGACGTTGAATATCATCTCGTAGAGCTTGCGGGTGTTCGTGCGATCCACGTCTGATAGCTCCGTGAGGTCTCCGCCCGTGTCTCGGTCACGTGGGAAGAATGCCTGGCTGGGCTGATCGAGGACAATGAACCTTGGAACGGGACGGTTCGCTTCGATGAAGTAGTCCTGCAGCGCGAGGTAGGCAGTTAAGTGGTATCCGACCCAGCTCATCCCGCTTCCGATCGCTCCAGCATCCATGTAGGCCGGCCCTTGGAGGGTATCGGCAACAATGGTAAGGCGGTAGGGATCAATCCTTACGCCGTTCTCAGAGTGTTCGAGAGGGAGTGATCGCGCGAGCGAGGTCATGCGACGCCCGACGATGTTCAGCAGCGAATTGACGGCCGAGCGCAGTTGTTCTGGATCGAGTTCATCGTCGAGCCGTGCTGCTCGTCGTTCGAGGTTTTCTACGGCATGCTCCAAGGCAGTCATGACGTCGTCATCTGCGAGAGTGGCGGTGTCCAGGTATTGCGCGATGCGGCCACGCACAAAGCTCTGCTGCTCCCAGCTGCGCTGCATCGTCTCGCGTAGTTGATCTGTCTGTGCGAGATCGTCGAGAGCAGTGTAGATGTCCGCGAGTTCGGTCCGGGCGGCACTGCGTGCTTGAATGAGCTCGGCGCGGGCTTGGGTGACGCGGGGTTCATCGCGGTGAGCAAGCTCAATACGTCGAGCGACACGTTCGAGACTATGGGTAATAGCGGCGTGAGCGCTCGGGGTGTCGAGTCTGTTCTCGCAGATCGGGCACGTGGCGGCGGCTTCTTGCTCGTCAGGAATGAGGCCAATCGAGGCAAGTCGAACGCGGTGCTCGTCGAGTTCGGCGTTGTACTCGGTGCCGACCCTGGCGAACTCGTCGAGGCCACGTATCTTTTCATTTAGATCACGCAAGGTGTTGCGGAGTTCACTTCGACGTGCGAGTAAACGCTCCATCTCACCAGCACTGTCGAGATCGTCGACATCGCTAGAAGGTTCCTCGCTGTTGAGGACCCTGGTGAGGATTTCGAACGCTTCACCGGCGTCCGTCGGCACGGTGTCGGGTGCGAGCAGGCCGCTAGCCCGGGCATCGGCGATCAGTCCGACGGCGCGCCCGACCCCGAGCTCACGGGCGGTACGAGCTTCACCCAGACGCACCGTGGCGCGACGAAGCTCACGCCGAACATCAGAAAGCTCCTGGCGTTTACGGAGGGCGTCGGAATCTTGCGCGCCAAGGAAATAGGGCAGTGTGTCACGGATGGCTTGCTTCTGGTGTTCGCGGCTCTGGTGGTGGAAGAGAAGCTCAGGATTGGCGATCTCCCCTTGACCTTGGAAGCAGTAGTAGAGCGCATGGCGGAGATTCGCCGCCAGCGGGCGTCGTGTCTGCCCCGCAGCAGGCACGTGAAGGTTCTCCGCGATACCGATGAGACCACCGAGGTAGTCGACGAGATCACTGACGTTGGCATTGGTGTGGAGGTCCGCGAGTGGCGGGATAGCCGTCTCTCCTATGGCCAGAAACGCTTGCGAAGTAGTGGCGCCATGGCCTGGCGCTGGGCGGCCGATGAAGAAGTGGGTGGCGCCGACATGAGCGAGCAGTCCATACCAGTGGACCGTGTTCTGGATCGGTCCGAGCGGGACATGAGGGCTATCGCCTCCGAGCAGGAACCGGAGAATCCCGATGATACTACTCTTCCCAGTCCCGGACTCGCCGGTGATGATGTTCAGCTGACCGGGGCGGAACCGGATCTGTCGCACATCTCCATCGGAGTTGTAAAGCACAAGAGCGTCGAGCTGCATCACGGTCGGACTCCCCACTGGGCAAGGACGGTGGCTTCGTCTGCGCTAGTTCCTCCGAACCACCGACCAAGAAATTCAGCAGCCTGGACGCAGCCCAGCCAGTCCTGTGTCGGGTCGAGGGTGCGGGGCCGGCGTAAGAGCGTGCCGGGAGCGAGCGAACCGAGCGCTCCGACCACTGCTCCATGCTGGAGCCCATACCGGATAGCGGCGGCGGTGAACGATCGGAAAGTTCGTACGCGATCGGCAAAGTCCATGAGAAGAACTGGGTGGGATCGCAACCAGGTCCACATCGATGCTGCTGTTGTAGACGGAAGCGCATCACGCGTGGGCATGTGCAGCGCGCACGGCAGGATGAGGAACGCGTAGGTCACCGGCATTCGTTCGCCGGACTTCGCTTCGTAGCTCTTCGTCGCCTTCTGGAGCAGCACCGCGCAGAAGGCGGGGTTGAACAGAGTGCTCGTCTCGGAATCCCAGACAAGCCCGGAAGTGCTCAAGCTCATGCAACGCCCTCTGCCTCAGCAACAGTTTGCACGTCATCGAGACGGTGTTTGAGTAGGTCAACCCAGTCCGGATGCCAGCCAATCTGAAGCCGGTCGGCGAGGAGGTGGAGGGTGCCCAGGGGAATGTAGCCCGAGCGAACCTCCGAACGGATCTCCGGAAGGGCTCGTTCCTGCAGGCGCAGATACAGTCCCCGGGAGTTGCGGCGTTTGGTTTCCTCGCTGGGCTGGTTGTCACTGGATGGCTCTTCCAAAGGAAGGAAAACGCGCTGCCATTCTTCGATGAGGCGTTGATCATAGGCGTCGAGTTCGCCAACCGCGAGTAGTTGCTCGCGCTGCCACCTGGACCGCTGAAGGAAGGCGCGGTTGTGGTCGTAGACAGCCTGCCTAATGCGAGTGTGGTGGAGCATGATGAGTTTCAGTTGCTCAACGAAGACCCGATCGTCCTCATCTACCTCGTCCTTGGTCGGCTCGCGCTCGCGACCGTAGTCAAGGGGGAGGTTGTCATCGCGGAGGGACTGTGCGATGAGATGAAGCTGGTCCTCGATCTCCTGCATGGTGATCCAGTCGATCCCACCCCGCGCGATGCGGGTCAAATGCGCCATGGCTCGGTCATGCCACCAGCCCCGGAGACGCTCGATCAAAGGCTTACGCCGGTGCGCGACAACCGTCTTACGGACGGCGGATACAAGCTGACCGGTGATGTCGTCCCCTAGGGGTTGCCCGTCCAGGACAGTGATCCGCGAAAGCAACTCCGTTCGTTCCTCATCAGGGAGGCCTAGGTACCGGTCGTAGTAGGGAAACAGTGACTTGTTACTCCTAGCCCGCGCGACACCATCAAGCTTCTCACGGGCTGCCACCACGTCTCGTGCTGTACGGCTCGGACGTAGCATGCTTGATGCAGTCGCATCTGCGGCTGTCACGGTAGTGAACAGGAAACAGGTGGAACGCTCATCTACCGACTCGATCCAATTGTGGAGCGACTTCCACAGATCCGGGCTCGTATCGCTGAGGGACCCCTGACGGTGCACATGGTGCTTGGTCTGCCACAGCTCGTACGATCCTCCCTCTGTTGCGAAGGTGATGTCGTCCACCGTCTCCAACGACAGACGCAGACTCTCCTCTCGGTCCATCCGTTGGAGCGCGATGAGCAGCGCGTACTCGACCTGCGCGAGGTAACCGATCGCTGCCCCCGCAGCACTGAACCGGTTTGCGATGACGTTGCTCACAACGCATGAAGTTATCAGCGTACGAGCATAACGCGCGTGCATAGGCCGCTTCCCGTGACGAGAGCCACCCGAGTGGACCAAGCACACGCGATCCGCTGGCCCATGTCGTTCCTCCGGGAATCCGTCTGGGACGAATGACCTAAGCGACCTGGAGTGCCGACCACGACGCTCCGACCAGCGTGTACCGCCTCGTCGGTGTCGTTGCGATACATATCGTGCTCACCCCGCACCGATCCGCCGATGCACGGCGCGGAGACCGGTGAAGTGTGGGTGGCAACGTTCGATCCGCTGGGTGAGCAGTTGACGGCAATCGCTCCGACGGGCGCGCAGACGCATGCCACGTACGACAGCCTCGGCCGTCAGATTAACGTCCACAGTGGTCGAGCGAGAACCTGGCCCCACGAGGAGCCTGACCACCAGGATCAGCTACGACCCGCTGGGTAACCCGGCCAAGGCCACGACCCCGACCGGCCTGACCACCACGTACAGCCACGACGATCTCGGCAATCGGCTGTCTGTGACGGACCCGGCGGGGCTGACCACGACTGCGCGCTACGACGCGGCGGGTCGAGCTACGTCGATCATCGAGCCCTCAGGGGTGACCACCGCCTACGGCTACGACTTGGCAGGACGTTTGGTCAGCACCTGGGACCTGGACACCGCGGGGAAGGCGCTCCGGACCCGCGAGTCCGGTTACGACAGGGCCGGGAACCGGACCTCCAGCACCGTGACCGGAAGGTGCTTGCCGATGGGCTGGACCCTCTGGCCTGGGATGATTGTTCTTGGAAGAGCGAGCCAGGTATCGACGTGGCCTTGGGTGAAATGGTCCAGGGACAGCTGCTGATCGTCGAGCCAGTGGAGGAACTGCACGGCGCTGCAGATGCGGGTCCGGACTTGGTGGTGTGCGGGCTGTTTGGCCAGCAGCCCAGCGAGCCAGGGCGTCATGCGTTCGAGGTACTCGTCGCGTTCAGACAGGACGCCTGCGTGAACGAGGAGGCTGCGGATGAAGGTGTCGACATGGGGCTGTGCGAGCACCCCTGGCGGATGATCATCGAGATTCTGGCGCGCCGAGTGTGTCCAGCAGGGTACGGGCGTGCCGGGTGAGTAGTGCGTCGTCGTGGCGGAGGCCGTAAGCGAGGGTGGTGGCGGCTTCGAGCGCGGTGCAGTGAGTGAGCACGGCTCTGTCGCTTGTGGAGAGAGGGCCGTAGCCGGTGAAGAACGCGGTGTGCAGGTCGGGCCTGTCGGGCAGGTGGCGGGTGGCCAGCCGGATCAGGTCACGTGCGGCGAGGTCGATGCGGGCGTGTTCGAAGTCGATCAGGCGCAGGTCATGTTCGGGGTGCCAGAGCAGGTTGCGGGGCTGGAAGTCGAGGTGACAGGCTGCGACGCGCGCCGTGGTGAGACGCGTGAGCTGCCGCATGTGGTCGCGGATGAGCTGGACTTCGTCAGCGGTGAGGTGCCCGGTGACGCAGCTGATCCAGTGCTCGGCGCGTGCCGCCAAGTAGCTCGTGATCGCAGTGGCGGTGCCGGCCACGGGTATCTGGTGCAGGGCTCGGAGGATCCGTCCAGCGTGGTGATAGGCGGTGTGCTCGGCTGCCGGCGATAGATCGAGTTCGTCGAGCGGTTGGCCGGGGACTGCGGTGATCACGATGCCGGGCAGATCTGGGTTGCCGGCCAGGAGTTCGGGCGTGGCGTCGGCGAGGTGCGATGTCCAGTCCCGGTAGGCGCGCACTTCGTGTTCGTGGTGTGTGCGGGAGCGGTGGATCTTGCCGATGAGGCTGGTTCCGTTGCCGGCCATGCGCACGACCGTGCCGGTGGCGTGCGTGAGCGGTGGCGAGGTGATCTCGACACGGCCATGTCCAGAGCCCTCGGCGAGGGCGATGAGGCGTTCCAGCCGGTGATCGTTCATGCGGTTGTGGGGGTGGCCAGGTGCTGGATGTCGTTGTGGGCGGCCAGCATCCACACGCTGTGGCCGAATCGGTTGCGGTGCTGCTGCCAGCGGGTCAGGCTCGCGTGGCCGGTGATGATGCCGGCTGGTTCGGTCTCGGAGCTGTGCTGGTTGAGCAGGAGGGCGAAGGTGGCTTCGATGGTTTCGCCGTGGGCGGCGATGAGGATGCGCTGTCCCTCGTGCCGTGTGATCAGGCGGGCGAGTGTCTGTCGGGTGCGGGTGAGGTAGGTGTTCCATGTTTCGGCGTCGTCGGCGATCGGCCGGTGCGGGTAGCGCTGGGGGCGGCCGCCGAAGCGGGTTTTGATGCTGGTCCAGTCGTGGCCGTCGGCTGTGCCGTGGTCGAGGCCCCGGAGTTCGTTGTCGGTGCGGGCGCGGAGGTTCAGTGCGGCGCCGAGTGTGGCGGCGGTGTCCTGGGTGCGTCGGCGTGGGCTGGTGTAGAGCACGTCGAAGGCCGGTTCGGTGGTCAGTCGCGCGGCCAGGCGCGCGGCTTGGTCCCGGCCGCGTTTGGTGAGTCCGGTGCAGGTGCGTGGCCCGCCGACGAGGCCGGCGGTGTTGCAGGCTGCTTCGCCGTGGCGGGCGAGGACGAGTTCGGTGGTCACAGGCATTAGCGGCTCCCTGCGGTGGGGATGGCGAGGTCGGGGACGGGCCAGGGCCGCACGGCCGGCCAGGGGTGGCCGTAGCCGTGGCGGCCGAGATAGCTGCGGGTCAGCAGGTCGTGCATTTCCGCCCAGACGGCGAGCTCGGAGAACGGGAGCTCCAGGGCGAGTTCACGGGTGTAGGCGGCGATCGTGTCGTCAGCGGCGTTGCGGGGAAGCCGGCCGTGGGTCATGCCGGTAGTGACCAGAAGTTTGGCCAGGTCGTAGCCGACCGGGGCCAGGGTCAGGGAGTCGAAGTCCACCAGGACCACATCGGCTCCGGGGGTGATGAGGAAGTTGCGGGGGTTCGCGTCCTTGTACAGGGCCGCGGGGAGCAGCGCCGCGCGGTCGAGCCAGGCGTCGATGTCTTGGTGCCCCAGCGGGCAATCCGCGGTGCGGGCGCGTAGCTGGTGCAGTCGCTGGCGGCGGGGCCCGGCGAACGGGGTCAGGCGCAGTCCGCCGCTGGTGGTAAAACGGGAGTTGACCTGGGCGCGATCGAGGCCGGCGCGGCGGGCGGCCTGGTGCAGGCGGCCGAGCGCAGCGGAGACTGTGACGAGATCGCCGATCCCGGCGGTGCGCCCTGGTATATGGGCGAATTCCACGGTGTCGCCAGTGCCGCCGAGGAGATCGGGAAACACGACATCGGGTTGGAGAGAGGCCAGCCAACGGTAGTGCGCCCGTGCTGTCCGTGCGGCGGCCGAGCTGGGGTAGGTCTTGACGAAGCGGCGGGTGTTCATCGTCGCCGGGCCACAAGGTAGGAGACCGTCGAGGTCGCGGTCACTCCAGTCTGACCGATCAGGGGCCGCAGCCGATCGGCGACGGCCGCTTGATCGCTGGTCAATGCGTATTTCGGGGTGGTCGTGAGATACCGCGCCGTGTGCTCGGCGTCGCGGAAGCCGAAGACGTGCTGGTGATCGACCACGGCGCACAGGTCCAGGTGCGCGGCGACGGTGGCGGCGGCGTTGCCGCTGTGGAACGTCTCATACAGGCTGCGCCGCTGGGGGGCGTGGGGATCGAGTCCGGCGGCGGCCACGAGTTCGTCGAGTTCGCGGTAGCTGTCGGCGGACTTGGTCACCAGCACCGCCTGGCCCCCGCGGCGCAGGCATCGGGCGAACTCGGCGACGACCTGGCGGGGATGCGGCGAGTGGTAGAGGCAGAACGCCGCCACCACGACATCCACGCTGGACTCGGCCAGGGGCAGGGCGTGGAAGTCCGCGCACACCAATGACGCTTGGGCTTCTGGCGGCAGACGCCGCCGCGCGGCGGCCAGCAGCGCCGGGGACCGGTCGAGGGCGGTCAGCGACCGCGGGTTCCACGACCGGGCCAGGTGCGCCGTGGTCGATCCACGGCCGCAGCCGACGTCGACCACGATCCCGCGTGTCCCTCCGGGATCGACGAGTTCGCTGATGACCTCCGCTACGGGCCGGCCGCGGACTTTCGCGGCATGCAGCGCCGTGGTGCGCTGGGCCAGTCGGTCGCTGCCGCCATACAGCGCCTCCTGTGCGCCGAGGAACGGGTTGGTGCCCGTCATGCCCGTCCCGATCCGACGTGGAGGTCGTTGAGGAAGCGCCGCACCTGACGGCGGCTGCGCAACGTGATCACGTGGCTGCTGGCGTGCTCGGCGATCAGGGCGTCGACCTTGGGGCGCATGGTGCGCCGGTAACCGAGGATGTAGCGGATGAATCCCCAGGTGATCCGGCCGCGCAGGTGGCGGGACAGTGCGTCGCTGCCGTGGTGCTGGTGGCGGCGTTGCAGGATGCCCCACAAGCAGGTGAGTCCGGGCAGGTCGAGGAAGATCACGGTGTCGGCGGCGGTGAGCCGGATGGGCATGGTGGAGGCGTAGTTGCCGTCGAGGACCCACTCACCTTCGGCGACCAGCGCGCGCTGCCGCTGGGTGAACGCCTCGCTGTCCAGGGGCTGCCAGCACTCGTCGTAGTACTCCATATCCAGATGGGTGACCGGTAGGTTCAGCCGTTCACCGAGTTGGCGGGCCAGTGCGGACTTCCCGCTGCCCCCACACCCGCAGATCATGATCTTGCGCATGGTCCTCCGTTCCCGTCGTTCAGCGTGCCCTGGTGCTTACCGTGGCAGGTCCACCGGTGTGGGATCGGGCCGCCGCAGCAGCGTGTGGAGGCGATCCAGTTGGTGGTGTAACCGGAAGATCTCCAGTTTCTCCAGGCACGCGGCCAGTAGATCCGCGCGCCGCGCGGTTCCGGCTGAGCGCAGCTGCTTGATCCGGTCGGCGGCGTGGCGGCCACTGGTGACGTGCATCGCGGAGGGTACGTAGCGGTCGATGCCGCGGATGGTGTCCGGGGCCAGGGGCAGACATCCTGCCAGGACGGCTTCGAAGATCCGCTGCGTCATCTGCCCACTGGCCGCGTAGCGCGGTGGTAGCAGCAGCACCGTGGACAGCGCGCTTCGATACAGCCGCGTCACGTCGTGAAACGGGATCCGGCCGGTGAAGCGTACGTGCGGCCACCGCCGGGTGTCGGTCCACTTGCCCGCCACGCGGTGCGGGTGTTCGGCGGCGGCCGGGGCGAAGTAGGTGTCGAACGCGTCGTCGCGGCCGTACTGGTTGCCGACATACACCAGCGGCCAGGGCCGATGCCCCGCCGCCAGTTCGGCGGGGTCTGCGGTGTCGAGCACGGTGTCGGCGACCGGGAACAGCAGGCTGTGCGCGCCCGCCGAGGGATACAGCGCCGGTTCACACACCCGCACCACGGGACAGGCGCGCAGTGGATCATCGGCGGGGAGTTGCTGGTCTTTGTCCCAGAGGATGGTCCGGATTCCGCGGTGGCTGTAGTGCTCGACGAGTTGCTGCTGGCGATGCAGGTCGCAGGTATGCCCTGGCCACCCGCACGGGGTGGTGTTGCGACCGGGGATCGGCCAGCGCCATTCCAGGACCAGCACATCGATCTCGGGCAACCCCGTGTCCCAACGGTAGCGGGATCGCAGGTCGGTTCCGGCCTCGGTGAGGTCGCGGTTGGTTTGGAGGAACACGAGATCGTGTCCGGCGGCGATCAGGCCGTCGATGAGGGTGCGGCGATGGCTGCGTCCGCCGTCGGGGGTGTCGGTGATCCCGTCGCCGAGGAAGCCCCAGAAGCTGTAGCCGATCCTCATTGGCGCACCACCCACCAGTCCTCCAACAACAGCGCGTCGATGCCGGATTCGGCCAGGCAGTCCAGCGCCATCTCCGGAGTTCCGCAGATCGGTTTGCCCTTGATGTTCAGGCTGGTGTTGATCAACACGGGTGTGCCGGTGATCGCCTCGAACTCGCTGAGCACTTCAGTCAGAAACGCATTCTGGGTCGCATCGACGGTTTGGACCCGGGCGGTGTTGTTGGTGTGCACGATGCTCGGGATCCGCGTCCGCGCGAGGTCGGTGACGGTGTGGGCGCGGGACATGAACGGGGAGGGAGCTCCCACGCGCACGTAGTCGTTGGCCTTGTCGGCGAGGATGACCGGTGCGAACGGGCGGAACGGTTCGCGGTATTTGACGGTGCGGTTGAGCCGGTCGACCACCGCCGGATCCAGCGGCGAGGCCAGGATCGACCGGTGCCCCAGGGCTCGGGGACCGGCTTCCAGCGCGCCGGTGAACACGCCGATGATCCGGCCTTCGGCAAGGCGCTCGGCGAGATGATGGGCCCGATCACTCACGCGGTCGGCCCGCATCCCATGGCGCGGCGCGGGCGTGAGCGTGATACCGGTGAAGTCCGGGCCGAGGTAGCAGGCGTTCTCCGCGCCGGTGGCCAGAGACCCGGTGCGCTGGTGCCAGACTGCCAGCGCAGCGCCGATCGCCGTGCCGGAATCGCCCGGCGCTGGTGGAACGGACACGGCGTCCGCGATGCCGGTCTCGGCGATCTTGCCGATGCTCACGCAGTTCATCGCCACGCCGCCGCCCACGCACAGCGTGCTCGCGCCAACGTGCCGCTGGGTACGCCGCGCCAGATGCAGCATGACCTCCTCGGTGCGTTCCTGGAGCGCTGCGGCCAGATCCTGGTGTTCGGCGGTGACTGGCTCGTCAGCGCGGCGGGGCGGGCAGGTGCGCCGGACGAACTCGGGCGTGAGCCGCCGTGTCCGGCTGGAAAGCACCCGTAGTGCGATCAGCCGGGTATCCACAGCGAACCCGCGCTCGGTCAACCGCACCGCCTCGCACATGACGTCCCGGAACCGGGCCGGATCGCCGAGGGCGGCCAGCGCCATCACCGTGCCCTCCTCATCACCGCGGCGCCAACCGAGATGCTCGGTTACCGCGCCATAGACGTAGCCGAGCGAAGCCGGATCACTGAGCGCTTCCCGCTGCTGGTAGGACAGCCGTCCGCCCTGCTGGCGGTGAGCTTCAGCGATCGTGGTGGTGGCGGTCTCCCCGAGGCTGTCGACTACCAGCACTCCCGCGTGATCAGCGCCGGAGGCTGCGAAGGCGTACAGGCCGTGTGCCCGGTGATGCGGCACCGCCCGCACCGAGGCGCTGGGGAACCAGCGCCGCAGCTCGCCCAACCGGTTGTGGGTACGGGCGGCGACCTTGAGAAACGACCGCGACCGCGCCACCGCCCGAGGCGGATCGCCGAGCAGGTGGGCCGGGGTGGGCAGTGCCGCGGGCAGATAGCGAGCGGGCACGAAGTTGTAGGCGACCTCGTCGACATCGGCGACGCTCAAGGAGTACGTGGTCAGCAGCCAGTCGACGGCGCGGCGGGGCATCGCGTGGTCGTGCTTGATTCCGCTGAGCCGTTCTTCTTCGACGAACCCCACGAGGTGTCCGTCTACCAGCAGCGCGGCGGCCGAATCGTGGGTAAACGCGCACAGTCCCAGCACCACGCGAGCAGACGCGGCGGTCATGCCAGCCGCCCCGTTCCAGCGACGGGAGCGGGCGCGATCCTTCCCGGCGCGGTGTTCAGCAGCTCGTACCACCGGGCCAGCGCTGACGACAACGGCCCGCCGGTAGGCCGAAGCAGGGCACGGGCGTTGTCGAACTCGCCGTCTTTCCACAGCCGGTAGGACGCCAGCACGGTCGCGAAGTCGTCCCAGCCGCCATGCCCGACCGCTTCGCCGGCGATGATCTGGGCCAGCATCGCGTCGAAGTCCTCCCACGGCACCCGCAGCGACGGCTGTTCCGCTCCCGCGTCGGCGGCGGGCTGGTCCGCGACGGCGGCGTGTTCCGCGTGCTGGTCGTAGAGATGCAGCGAGTCGACCAGGTGGTGGTAGTCGCCGAGCTGGACCTCCAGCCATCCCGCCAGCAGTTCCTGCAGCACGGTGGTGGTGAAGATGTCGTAAGGCAGCCCGAGCCACACGTCCTGACTGCGCATGGTAGTGAACATCACCAGTCGCCCGGAACGGACGTAGAAGCGGTATCCCAGGGTGCACGGCACATCCCGGTACCCGGCAAAATCGCGGGCGGGGTCGAACAACTGGATCATCGCCTGCCGTGATGCCCCGTCACCTTCGAGTACGCGCCGGACCGTATCCAGCTGATCACAGCCACTCCAGTTCCGCAGCCGCGGACCGTACGCGCCCTGCAGGCGCCCGTGGTCGGCGAAGCGCCGCAGCCGCTCGTTGAACGTGAAGATCCACGGATCGTCAGACCCGGACAGTATCCACACCGCCTCGGCAGCGGCGAAAGCCGGATTGAGCATTCGGGCCGGCGTCGCATCGACAAAACGATATCGCGGTCGCGCCAGCCGAAGGTGCGCTCCCAGCAGCTCTGTCGTATGCAGCCCGCGTGGTGCGACCGGCGTGCCGTGGGCCCGGATGGCTCGGCATGCCTTGACAAACAACCCGGTCGCGGATCCGGCTGACAGCGAGTGCATCGCCTCAAGCCCCCTTTTTCGTGCTGGTGGGATCAGGAAACGGCCACACTGGGTGCGGCCGGGGTGTTGAGCCACTGCCAGTGCCGGGTCATGCCCTCGACCAGATCCACCTGTGCCGACCAGCCGAGCTCGTCGCGGGCGCGGGCCGGGTCGGACAGGGTGGCGGGTACATCACCGTCCCGGGCCGTAGCAGGACTGGTCGGGATGCGGGCACCGGTGATGCACCCGGCGATGCGCACGACCTCGGCGACGCTGGCCGCCCGGCCGGCGCCGATGTTGAACACACCCGCTGCCGAGGCGGTCGCCGCCGCTACCGTGGCCGCGACGGCATCGGTGACGAAGGTGAAGTCGCGGCACTGATCACCACCGCCGTACAACCGCACGGGCGGCCCGCCCAGCGCCGCCGCCAGCACCCGGCCGATCAGCATGTCGGGGCGTTGGCGCGGCCCGTAGACGGTGAAGTACCGCAGCGCCGCCACGCTGGTAACCGAGTCGGCCCGCCGCGCGTACGCCAGGCACAGCGACTCGGCCGCCAGCTTGCTCACCCCGTACGGCGACAACGGCGCCGTGGCCGCGGTCTCCTCAGCCGCTCCCAAGGTGGGGCCGTACACGCTCGACGATGACGCCACCACAACCCGCGGCACCCCCAGTCGTATGGCTGCTTCCATCAGCCGCTGGGTTGCCACGATGTTGTTCTCGGCATAGTCGGTGAATCGCGGGCCCCACGATGGCCGTACCCCGGGAATTCCTGCCAGGTGGAACACCGCGTCCGCATCCAGCAGCAACGATTCAACCGGGCAGCTGGCCAAATCAGCGGGGACGAACACGAAATTCGGCGCCCTCAGAACCGCATCCATGTTCGTCGCCGCCACAGCATCGTGCTTCGGGTCTCGCCGGTCGACACCGATCACCAGTACCCCGGCCTTGACTAACCGCTCAGCGAGATGCCCACCGATGAATCCAGCAGCCCCGGTGACCACCACCCGCCGCAACCGGTTCACAGCGACGTCGCGAACAGAACACGGAACGGCGTGGGAGTCGGTCATAGCGGCAGGTGACATGAAAGACCTCGATCGTCTGAGTCCGGATAAAGGGGTGGTGCGATCAAGCTGATTCGGCGCTGCGCTGACCTGGCGTGGAAACTGTCCGGCACCACGGGCCTGGCTGATCAGGCCACGCGGGACACCGGTTCGAGGTCGGCTTCGATCTCGAAGTGCTTCATCACGCAGCCGCGGCACACCCGGGGACCGACGACATGATTCGACTCACCGGCATTGATGTCGCATAGCGTGCGATGACGCTCGTTGCGCTGACGCTCGTGAACAACGCCGAGATGATCAGTCCACACAGCGGCGTACTCGTGACTGATGACCATGGCCGTCCCGGGTCTTGCCACTGCGCGGCTGCACTGAGGGCTGAGATCAGTCGCCGGTGTCATCGTTTCCGCCTTCCTGAAGGTGGTGGACGGTGGATCGGCCGGGTCGGGGGCACGGTCGACCCACCGCTGTCTGCGGCCCCGGGGAAGGCGCTCGCCGGCCATCCGTTCTTGAGGAAGTCCGGCCGGAGCGCGCTTTCCCAGGGGTTTCTTCGTGTGCCGATTACCTTGTAACGTGGGTTGTGTCGTGGTGACCAAGCACACTCGTGGGACGGTACAGAGCTGGGATTCCATGACCGGTGCTCATCGAGAATGTCCTTTCGACGAGTGCGAAGTGCTTGCGGTTCTCGATCGGTCACCAGCCGAGTCGCGGCGCGAGGTCATTACCGGATCGTCGAGGCCGACCCGATCACCCCACTCATCCACGGCCAGGTCCAGGCACGGTTCTTCGTGATCACTTCACTGCTGCGTACTCGACGATCGCCTCAAGAAGCCCGCTGTTGGCGGGAAACCCGATCGCGAACAGGCCAGCTCTGAGAATCCACGCGGTCCTGCGGTTTCTCGTCCGGAGAGCCCAGAACATGCCAGCGCATAGACAGCCCACAGCAAGGCGATGAACGTGGGAGCTCCCACGCACACCGCCAGAATCCTCAGCGGCGCGATGCCGGCCGCCCACTCCCGAACACGACTGATCACCACGTCACTCACCCATCTTCACCCCGTCACTCACCATCTTCACCAGGTCGACGACGCCGACCCGATCACCTCGCTCATCCGGTCCAGGTGCACAGTGATCGCCGTGCCGCCGTGCGCGCGGGCGTGCTCGATCACCCCAGTGATCGCCGCCTCGTCCTTGCTCGTGCGCAACACAGCGGCGGCCTGCTGACCGATAACCTCCAACTCGTCGTGGTAGGTCTCGACCGCCGAGTACGGCAACGCCTCCCGCGCCAGCCCCAGCGAGTGAACGAGATCGTCGACACTGGTCACTCGCCGTCCTCCGTCGGCCACCAGTCCCGCTCGCGGGACACGTCGGCCACATAGCCGTCGACCGGCACGACCTTGCCCAGCTCGACGGCCTCCAGCGCCCGGCAAACGCCTTCCCAGGCGATCCGGACCGCGTGGTGGAGGTCGCGGACCGACACCGCCTTGAAGAACGTCACCGACACCGCATCGAGATCGCAGGTCGCCAGCGCCGGGTACAGTCCAGAATGGACGAACCAGGCATCAGAGATGTTCTCCAGCAACTCCCGGTCCGCACCGGGATAGCGCTGGGTCAGCATCACAAAGACCGCATCACCGGGCGGGTTCTTCTCGTCGCGCGCAGGCACTCCATCGGTCGCGCTCGCCGTCGCGACGGCGAGCAGCCGCGCATCATCCAACGTCGGTTCACCGGTGGTGATCGCGACCCAACTCAACGATTCGGGCTGTTCGTGGTTTTCCTCGGTCACGTCTGCTTGCTCCGTTCGATCCGTTCGATCAACCTGCGTGCTCGCCACATGGTGGTCCCCGTGCTCGGGGTGCTCGGCAACCGCTCGACCTCGCCGTTCGGCCCGAGGAACGCGATATGGTTGTTGCCCTGCTTCGCCACCACCCACGGCGACCCCGACGTAGCCGAGATCGCCGCGTTCACATCCCTGTTACTGGTCCGGGGAAGCTTCTGCCCCTGCAACCGCTCGGCCTTCGGCCCGACCGAAACGGAAGAAGACACAGCCGCCGTCTCCCCCGCACCGTCCTCTGTGACCAACTCAGCCGCTTTGTCCTCAAGGGCTTGTTTCGCCATCCCCGACAGCTCGGTGAGTTCCCCGATCAGCGAGCTCCGGAGCTGCCCCAGTTCCCCCAAAATCTCGTCATGCCTGGCGCTGGCGGTCAGCACCTCCGACACCAACGCCAGGCACGCTTCCAACTCGTCGTCGAGCAGGCCGATCGTGCTGGGCGGGAGCTGAAGCGCGACGGCCCGCAGACCGTGGGCAGCCTGCCGTAGCCGGCTCACCGGTCGATCACCGCCCTGGCACCGTCCAGGGCGGCCGCGGTCGCCACGCCTCCGCCGCGGCCGGCACTACCCCTCATCCCGGCCACAGGCAGAGACCGCTCGGCCGTCGGTAGGCTCGGAGCCCCAGATGTATCCGGTGCGGACAACTCCAGCAGCGCGGTGATGACCTCCTCTACCGTGCCGTTCGTCCGCCAAATCGTGTTGCCGTTGGGGTAGTCCTCCGCTCGGAACCGAGCGGCGACGGCTTCGTCGGTGTCCCGGATGGCGTAGTTCTCTACGACTCCGCCGTACCGGCGTTCGGCGAAAATCGCGGCAAGTCCCTGGCTCCCGGGTTCGGGCAGGTAACGAAACCGGAATCCTGCGTCCATGCTGCGCCGGATCACGGCTATGTGCGGCGTGTCCCTGTCGGTGGATGTCACCTGCGTATCGCTTCCTCGGATTGAAGCGGCGACCCTGCCAAAGGTCGGGGGCAATGACAGGGCCGCCGAGCGCTATTCGAAGCACAGTAGATCGTCAGTCGGCCCGACTCACCAGAGCGCGCGTAGGGCGAAAATGAGGCGCTGACGCGGCGTCATCCCACGCGAGCAGCACAAACCGGCGGCAACCGTCGACCGCGAGGTTCACGGACGCTCCGAGCCACATCAACGTTGAGCCACCCGAGCGATCGCGAGCACTTTCCTGGGCATACGGACAGAGACGGTCTGGATTGTTTCCCGACGTGTCCATCTATCGCCCCTTTGACCACTAAGCGTTATAACTTGCCCGCGAAACAGCGCCATTAGACCAAACGGGTGTCCACCGTAAACGGAGTGAACCGCACTAATGGTGGCCCGCTATGGTGGGGACGTTCATGCTCGGGGAGGTGGCCGTGGCGAAGCGGCGTGAGGCGTTTGCCGCCCGTCGCGAGGCGATGGGCTTTACGCAGGAAGGTTTCGCGACCAGGCTCGGTGTGGAGCTGTCCACCGTTGGCCGATGGGAACGGGGCACGCTGACACCTCAGCCGTGGCGCCGCTCCCTGATAGCAGGGGCACTCGGCGTCTCGCTGGAACGTTTGGAAGAGCTGCTGACAGCAACGGTCACGGACACTGGCAGTGCACGGCACGGCAACGCATCTCAGCTCGGTGGGCTTGCCGGACGACTTGACGGCACCGCTGTCGCCGCCGACGCCCGTGATGCGGACCGTTTCGCCCGTGAGGTCGCGGCGGCGACGGTTAGCCGGCAGACCTTGGATCAGATTGGCGCGGAGATTGACCGATTTGCCGTAAATTACGTCTTCAAGCCTCTGGCAGAACTCTTCATCGATATCCGCGAGCTGCGCTGTGAAGTCTTTCAACTTGCACAGAACAACCGGTCCCCAACGCAATTGCGGCAGCTCTATCTGGACGCTAGCCGAGTGGCCGGTCTGCACTCACACATCTGCCTGGACCTCGGGCACTATCACGCGGCACACACCCATGCCCTGACCGCTTTTCTCTGCGCAGACCTGGCTGGACACAACGGAATGCGCGCGTGGGTCCGCGGGCTTCAGAGCTTGATTTCCTACTGGGACGGCGATCTGGCTGCTGCCGTGAAGTTCGCCCATGACGGTGTCGGCTACTGTGCCCGCGGTTCGGTGGCGGCTCGGCTACCGAGTCTTGAAGCACGGGCGTGTGCGGCATTGGGAGATAAGGACAACACGCTGGCGGCTCTCGATCGAGCCGACCGGGCTCGCGCCACCATAGACGAGGACGACGACGCGGGAGTGTTCACGTTCCCGAGGGCCAAACAAGCCGTCTATACCGGAACCGCACTGCTTGCCCTTGGTGACCGAGCATCGGCGGCCAGGGCTGCGCATGAGTCGTCACAGGCGTTGGAGCTCTACGAAGCAGCAGCGCCATCTGATCGCTCGTCGGGAGACATACTCGCGGCTCGACTCGACCTGGGCAGCGCCTACCTCCTGCAGGATGACCTGGACGGCCTTCGTGACCAACTGGACACGGTGTTAGCCGTCCCACCGGTTCGACGGACAGCCAGTATCGTCAAGCGTGCAGCCGACATTGGCCAGCGCCTCGATCGCTCTCGATACGCTAACGCTGCGCAGGGCCAGCAGATGCGGTCAGCGATCACAGCCTTCTGTGCACCCCCGCCAGCCTTGCCGGCCGCCACGGTGATGGAGCAGGCGTGAACGGTCCCGACACCACCAGCCGCGCAGTCCTGGCCGGAAGCGCGTACAGCGACGAGCGGCATCTAGCCGCCCGCCAGTCCCTATACAGCTGGCAACACCCACGGCATGACTTGCCAGGCATCGTCTTGGAACACCTGCCGACCAAGGCTGGTGTGGTGCTCGACGTCGGCTGCGGAAACGGCAAGTATGTAAGCCGCATCCGCACCCACCGCCCCGATCTCACCGTCGTCGGGATGGACATTTCTCCAGGAATCCTGGCAGGCCTAGCACAGCCCGTGGTCGTCGCGGATGCCGCAGCTCTGCCCGCAGCAGATGCCTGTGCCGCAGCGCTCTTGGCAATGCACATGCTCTACCACGTAGACGATCTGAACACGTCCCTCTCCGAGATCGCCCGGGTACTCGGACCAGGAGGCACCTTCATCGCCTCGACCAACGCCCGAGACGACAAGAAAGAACTCGACGACCTCTGGGCATCCGCCGCAGCCGACGTCCTCGGCACCGACCAGGGACCACGACGGATCTCATTGAGCAACCGCTTCGCACTGGACGATGCGCCGGACCGGTTACAGCCCTACTTCACCGAGATCCGCGTGTTGGAGCTACCCGGCGTGATCACCGTGACCGAGCCGGAACCGGTGATCGCCCACCTGGCGTCCTATCGCACCTGGGCCGACTCCGTTGGCGTGCCTTTCGATGCCACCCTGGAACGCGCACACCAGCGGCTCCACGAGTTGATCAACCGCAAGGGAGCCTTCCACATCAACTGCCGAGGCGGCATCCTCCTGGGCAGTACCTAGCCAACGTCGGCCAAAGAGACCGACCGGGCCAGATGGGTTGACACCCTCTGGGCAACGCTAAAGCGTCGATGCACAAAGACCTACAGCCCAATGCCGGACTCCTCCTGCCTGTCTGGCGTGCAAGCGAGTGTGCCTAGATCCACCGATTTTCCCTGTTCCGCAGCCAGATCCGCTCGGGCTGACGCCAGGGATGATGCCCTGGCGGCGCAGCGATGCAGCCAGGCCGGTGTCGTCGACGAACTCCATCTCGTCTACGCCCCGTTCTTCCTCGGGCAAGCCGACGCCCCACGGTTTGTCCACCCGGCGGTGTTTCCCCAGGACCCCGACCACTCGTATGACTTTGAGCGGAGTACGGAAGATCGGCGACGTCGTGCTGCTGCGTTACTTTCCTGGGAACAACCGTGCCTGACCCCCACCCGCCCCCCACCCGACCGACGCAGACCGTCAGCACCTCCGGCAGGCAGTCGAGCTTGGTGAGAGAAATTGTCAATACCTGTGGATCAAGATTGTTTAGGCGGGGGTGGGTAGGGCGTGGTCGTCGGGACGTTCGACGAGTTTGCCGCCCACGAAGCGTGCTCCTGCGCGCACGAGCGCGACGAGTTGGGGTGCGTTGACCGCGCGCCAGCGTGTCTGTGCTGACTCGATCAGCTTGAAGGCCATCGCCAGCCCGGCCGCGCGAGAGCCTGGTCCCTTGGTGACTTTGCTGCGGTGCCGCACGGTCGCGAACGTAGATTCCATTGTTATAATAAAAGGCTGTCTCTTGTTGCTGAGGTTTCTCAGTTATGCGGCGGATGAGGTGCTGGTCGAGGGCCTGGCGGGATTTTGATCGACTGTGTTCTGGCCTGCGCTGATGGCAGTTATTCGGGCCCGGCGGAAGGCGATGAGCATGTCGTCGACGCTGACGTTGCACTTCTTGCGGTTCCAGGGTGCTCGGGCGCGAGCGGCGGCCAGGTCCGCCTCGGCGGTGCCGTTGGCGGCGTACCACAGGGTCAGGATGGTCAGGCCGAGCATCGCGAAGGGCACGGTGCGCTCGACAGCGCGAGGCAGCCGGTTGGCGGCGTCGCCTGCGCCGATGAGGATCTTGGAGTCCTTGATCGTCTGCTCCACGCTCCAGCGGTCGGCGTAGCGGGCGATGACTGTTTCGACTGAAGCGCTGGTGTCGGTGGACACCAGCGCGATGTCGTAGGGCCGGGCCGAGTCGGTCTCCTTGATCAGCACCACGGTGACGGGCCGGCGGTGCAACGAGCCCCACCACAGGCAGGTGACGGTGGCGATGTGCACGGTTTCGGTCTTGCCGTAGCAGGTGACTTCCGTGGTTCGCCAGGTGGCGGTGGCCGCGAGGTCGGTGCAGGTGCCGAGTTTCTCGCCTTTCCATCTGGGGTGCCCGCGCTTACCCGTGGGCTCCGGTGGCAGGGCATACAGCACGGCGTTGGCTGCCAGGCGGGTGGTGAACGTGGTGTTGCCGGGCAGAGTGCGCCACGCCGGCCCCCGGTAAGCGGCGTCGGCCACCACATGGATGCCGCGTTCGGGAAACGCGCGGGCGAGCAACCCCACCAGCGCCCGGGCCGCATCAGGCTTGGAGACACCGGATTTGGGGATATGCAACCGGAACAGAACCGGCAGGCAGACCGCCCTGGTCAAAAACGGCACGGTCACGACGAGTCCGACGACCACGAAGCAGTTACCCCGCCCGATCCCATCGCGGCCCTTCGCCGAGCCGTCGTGCTGCCAGAACACCCCGTGAGTCTTAGCGCCATAGCGGTGAAACAACGTGTCGTCGACCACCACCGTCACCGCCTGCCCGGCCGGGACGAAACGGGCCACCACCAGACGGGCCAGCAGCAACCCCAGCGAATCCAGATCCCAGCGGGAATGGGAGAAAAACCGGTGCGCCCGAGCGTGATGGGAGCGTCCCGCCAGTCCGGCCGCGCTCCACATTCCCGTCACCGTCCGGGGGCCTGTGGCTGCCAGCAGGCCGGTCACCAACGAGACGAACGTGGCGAACGTCGGCGCGGTGAACACCGAACGCACCCCTTCCAACACCGACAGCAAACAAGACGGTATGGTTCCCACAGGAAGCATCGGCGAATCTCCCGGACAACGGGCGGTTGCAAGCAACGCCGATGCTTCCTCCATCTTCAGGCCAGGTCACGCCGCCACGCCGAGCACCTCGGCATCCACCCACCAGATCAACTCACCAATAACTGAGAAACCTCAGTTGTTGGGTTCAGCCGTTTTGGTTCTCTTACCGCGTTTCAGAGAATGTCGGGATGTCGTCGACCGTGGCGTAGACCGCTGCGCACAACTCCGTGACTTCGGACGATGTCGCGGCGACCGGCTCGGCTGCCTTGGCGATGGCCCGCAAACGCTCGCGAGCGTGCCGGGACGACAGCTCGCCGACGGTGGCGATTGCTTGCTGGCCGATCTCGATGCCGGTGGTGACATCGCCTACGTGAAAGTGGTGAGCGGCTAGGTCAGGCAGGTGGATTGCCCGTGTCCGCGCGAACGTCAGGTCGGTGTTGTTCACGACGGAGGCCAGTTCCTCGATGGCGGCTGGCACGTACGTGGGTTGTGCGTGGGCGAGCAGGGCGAGCGCGTGTGCTCGGTGTGAGGCGATTTCGGCGGCAGTGACGTGGCGGGCCCATGGCGGCACGGTCTCGGGCCTTGTTCGCGCGAACGCGTCGGTTTCCTCGCTCAGGGCGTCCCTGCACTTGGTTGCGTTGCCGAGTGCGGCGTGGCACCAGGCGCGGTTGGCATGGAGGTCGGCGTGTGCGCTCGCGCTCGCCTCGTGAGCGCTGGTGTTCGCTATGGTGACGCCGTGCTCCACTAGGCGCAGGGCGGTGCGGGCTTGGCGTCGTTGCAGGGATTGGTACGCGGCGTCGAGCAGTACGCCGATTGTCAGGTCGGTGCTGCGTGGGTGGTGTTCAGCGCGTTTCGCGCGATTGAGCGCGAAGGCCCACAGCTTCTGTGCCTGGTCGTGGTCGTCGATGTCCCAGGAAGCCCATCCAGTGACCCAGGCCAGGTCGGCGCTCGCCAGGTCCAGGCGTGCACGGACTTCGTCGGTGCAGACTGCATCGTCGAAGCCGCGGACAGCATGCAGCTGGGCGAGCGCGGCCGAATGCATCAGCTCGCCGCCCCGCGCGAAGATGTTGGACCGGAATCCTTCGGTCATGTGCTCGATCGCTTGTGCGTCGGCACTGCCGAGCCTGCGGCGCCTGGTTGAGTCGCTTTGTGCTGGCAGGATCTCGCTGAGCCGGGCGATGTCGGGGTGGAGGCTGGAGGTCATCGTGATTCCGAGGACGAGTGAGAGGAAGTCCCTGCGTTCCACGTCGCTCACCTCCCTGTCGACGTCCAGGCTGCCAGGTTCGGCGTCAAAACCCAACAGGCGAGCGGGTATTCCTAGGACGTTGGCAACTCTCGCGACTTGCTCGATGTTCTGAAGACGCTTCGCGCCCGATTCGACATACGACACCATCGGCTGTGTGAGGCCGACGAGTTCGCCGAGCTGGTGCTGGGACAGCCCTGCTGCCCTGCGCACGGCGCGAAACACCGGGCGGAAGTCGTAGTTCCCGAGCGCGGCCCGGAGCTCGGGAGAGTCGTACGTGCAGGCAGGGATGACTGGCGTTCTGCGACGGCACGGCGCGCATACCGAGTCGGCATTGCCTACGCGCAGCCACGAGTCACATTCGGTGCACCGCCGCTGCATCGGGGTCACGAGTTGCCTCACCACTACCGCCGTTACCGGGAGAACGCAGATGGTCTCGTAGCGTAGCGGGAAGAAGTCGAACTCCGTAGTCGGCCTGCGCGTGGTGTGCAATAACCACAGTTATATAACCATGGTTGTTGGTTCGGGAGTTGATCCTCGGCACTGTTCCTCTCATGCCGTTGCTAAGCCGGACAAACCGCAGCCGATCTAGCGACTCCCGTGAACGAGCCCCGGCCGTGCTCGGGGGCAGCGCGGGAACGCTGTGTCCTGACGTGACCGCTTCGGTATTCCATTTGCCGAGGTTGGTGGCAGGGGAGCCCGTCACGATGCCGGGCAGGGACCGTTTGTTTAGCGGAGGCGCGGCCGTGCAGGTCTTGGTCATCGCGCGGTGCAGGCGCCGGGCGCGGCTGCCTCGCACCGCCGCCGCCGGGGCTGCACTGTGCCGGGCTTGCATCGACGACGCTGTCGCTTCGCTCGCGGGTGTTGGGGCGGACGCGGAGAGCGCGATGCACCAGATACTCGCGGCTATCGCCGAGTACCTGGTTACACCGGAAGATGCGCGAGCCAAACGGATCCCGGCGCCAGAGCCGGACGCGCCGGAACCGGCCGAGTGCGTGTGACTATGAGCCTGCCCTTTCGAACTCCGGTGTCGTCTGAATCTCCGCGCCGCTATTCAGCGCCACCAGTAACCCCGCGCGGCATATGGATCGTGCGGCACGGTGATCACCGAGTGGTCCACGTGCACCTCGTGTGCACCGCGGAGTCCCCTACCTCGACACTCGGCGTTCACCGGGCGTTGTGTGATCTGCGGCTCGGCGACGATTGGGTTCGTCTCCGCCGTTCGGTTCCATTGCCGAGCTGGTTGTCGGTGTGCCCGCTGTGCTTGGCCAGTCCCAGGATTTCGCTGGAGCTGGCCTTGCGCATCGAACGGCATCTCATCAGCCGCGAACCGCTGACCGGCGCACGGCTGATGGATCGCCACGACGCCACCGGATTACTTCCCCGAGTTCCGCTCACCGACAATCTGGTATTCGAGGTCGATCGACATGCTCGTGATGGAGCACCCGTCATCCGTGCTGGAGGAAGCGCGAGGGCAGCAGCATCACCGTACGCTGCTGCCTCCGGTGTACCTCGGCGACTTCCGCACGGCGCTATACAGAGCGATGCCGAATGTTCGGTACCACAGTTGTTCCGACGACGGCGGGATCGCGCACATGTTCATCACCCACTCCGGAACTGCCGACTCATGGGTGGTCTGGTGGCGAACACCTGTTCGCCGCAGTCGCCGACACCACGAACGCCGACCGCATGACCGCCGCGCTGGCCGCCCTCTGGCCCCGAAGCGGAAGCGTCCTTCGGCACATATTGCGAAAGGTAAAATCAGTGACGCACTCGTCCCAGGTCGAGCAGATGAGCCCTGCAGCCCGCGATTCACGAAGCCGTTTTCAGCCGTGGCATCTTAGTAGAATTTCACCAGCGGAGGAACTGGTGATTTTCGCCGTCGTTGCCGGCATGAACAATGCGGAAATCGCAAAAGCGCTCTTCCTTACTCAGCACACAATCAAAACGAAAATTTACAAGTTGCTTCGAAAGTTTGACCTCCACTACAGAGCGGAGCTCGTCGTTCTCGCCTACGAAGTAGGAATTGTCCGTCCGGGATGGGCTGGTCGTCAGGTCGACCTGCACCAGGTGAAGCTAGGAAGGGATCATTTCCCGTTTCAAAGAAAGCAGCAAGCCAAATCGCCAGAACCAGAACTGGACCTCGAATTGACATGAGTCCGGGGAAAAGGACCGCGGTTTAGCCGCACTCGGGCCGCCGCCCCTCGGATGACCGCCACGCTGCACGCTCTAGCCAGCCGGCGAACCCATCTCTCCAAGGCCGCAGCAGGCTGCTGCTGCACTCCCTGTGACCCCAAGGGCGACATCCATGTTCCATCGCGAGCGCACGCACGAACTGACCGGCGGTGCTGGCAATGCCTTCACCCAACGGTTAACCGAACTCCACTTTCACCGCCTGTATCGCGCTTTCGAGGTCGACACCTACTACAGCGACGGCACCCGGGTTCGCCAGCGCAACGGCTACGCCGAGATCACGCGCACCATGGCAGCCGCGGAACACGAGCACATCACTGGGGGCACGTACCTGACGGCCAGCGTCGTGCTGCTCTCCGGAGACCAGGCTGTGGCTGCCAACGACCTGCTGTCCGCACTCGGCCTTCACCGCCTGGTCCGGGTCCAGAAAGTCCGAACATTGTTCCAGCACGTGCGAGAGACCATCACCGTCACCGTCGACGAACTCACCGACCTCCACAGCTGCTTCGCCGAGACCAAGGTCACCGCCTCCACCGTGACGAACGCGCAACAGCGGCTGGCGGCCGCCGAGCACTCGCTCGGCCTGTCCGACTGCCGGATCGAACCCCGGCCATACCCGCAGCTCGTACTGGAACATCTCACCGCCCACGAACGCGAAGCAGCAGAGACAGGAGTACTTCCTTGGACGGCAGTCCATTGATCATCCCGCTGAACATCGATGACGGCGGTAACCCAGCCGGCTGTCGTGCAGGTGCCATCGGCTGCGGAGCGGCATTGCCGCGCAACGCGATCGCATCGGTCGCCGTCTCCCTGACCACGAGGTGATGCGGCGATGCCACCCCCTCCCGTCCCCGCCGAGGAACGCGCCAGGATCGAGCAGTTACTGCTTGACGGCGTCCGGCCTTACCACATCGTCAAACAGGTCGGCCGGTCCGAATGGGCCGTCTGGCGAATCCGCGAGATGTTGTGCGACCAGGTCCACGACGACGACATCGACACGTGGCGAATGCGGGGCCCTGGGTGGCTCGGCAACAATCTCGGGCACCGGCTCGCCGAACCCCGATTTCCCCACGTCACCGAAGCCGTCCACGGCTGGCTCTCCGACCGCGTGCAACTCCACCAAGTGATCAACGCGATTGAGAAGGCTGCTCTGATGCGGAAAAAGCGGTCCTGACGACGCCCACGCCGGATCGTCCCGCAATGGCCGGCTGATCAGCAACCTCACCAGCTCACCCACCCACGAGAGAAGGAACCACTGATGCCGAAGCGGCTTCTGTCCATTGACATCGGCGACACTCTCGCCACCGGCCCCAGCCTCACCGCCGCCCTCCGCGACGCAGCCGATCTGCCCGGGGACATCGTGGCGAAAACCGTCCGGACTCGCCTGCACTGCGCCTCCGAGATCACCGACCAGGTGATCGGCAAGGTGGCCGCTGACCTCGAACTCGACACCAGCACCGTCCGCGACATCGTCGACAACCAAGGCGATCTTAGTGTGAACCCGAGCGCCCAGTTCGCACTGACGGCAATCCGCAATGCGTTCCCCGACATCCGGATCGTCCTGAACTCCAACGCCACCGCAGCCGCCACACACCAGACGATGACCGTCAAGCGCGCGCTCGCCGGGATCATCGACGACTCCTACATCTCCTGCGAGACCGGCTTCGCCAAGGGAGTCCACTACCAGGCCTTCACTCAAATCGCCGACGATCACCAAGTGTACCTCGACGAGATCATCCACATTGGAGACCAGCTCGAAGACGACGTCGAAGCCGCGTTGAAACAAGGGTGCGCGGCGATGCTAGTCCACCCCGATCACGCCGACCTAGTCGAGTACGCCCCCGCAGGACCCGACCGCTACCGCGCCGCGGCGACCATCATCGACGCCGCCCAGACCCTGCGGACCTGGATCAACGAGGACCACGACACCAACCCCAGGCTCGCCGTACGAGGGGCGATGCTCATCCGAGACCTCGACGACCGCATTCTGATCGCCACCGGCCCCAGCGATCACGGCAAGTACTACCTACCCGGCGGACGTTGCCACCCCTTCTTCCCGCAAGATCCCGCTGCCACCGCCGTCCGCGAAATCCAGGAAGAGCTCGGCATCACTCTAAACCTCAGCAAACACGACCTGGTCAACACCGCCTGGTCACACAAAGAGACCCGACGCGACGGCAGCAACAAGATCATTTTTACTTTCGATGCCGGGCACATCGACCCCGAGGAACTCACCATCAACCCCGATCGCACCGAGATCGCCGACTACAAGTGGGCCACGCCGGAAGAAGCCGCGGACGTGCTCGACCCCAGAGAACTCGAACGACTCAACGACATCGAACAGGGCGAACACATCACCTTCCAACACAGCATTGGAGTGAGCTCCACGCCACGGCGAGCAGCCGCGTGACGCGTTGACGAGGATCGCGACGCGCATTGTCACCGAAAGGCCAGCCACGTCAGACATCCTCGACCCCCAGAGAACGGAATTCGGTGATTCCTCTCCCATGGCGCTCCTATGGCTAGCCCAGCAAGCATCGCGCACCAAGCCCCCAACATCGCGCGAAACTTAGTTCTGGTTCTCGTAGGATTCGACAACCTCGACCGGAATGCCGGCTCGATCTAAAACCCGCACCCCTGTTTCCGGGCCCGATCCCGAATGGCCTGGCTACGTTCCCGGCCGGCCGTAGTCGCCGTCGCTGCGGACTTGCCGGACTTGGTGACGGCGCGCTGCGGCCACCGGTCTTCCGCGCATTGACCAGGAAAGACGCCAGCGAGTCACGGAGTTTGGCAGCATTCTCGGAGGACAGGCCAATTGCATAGTTCGCACCATCCGAACTGAACTCGACAATACTCTCAAGCCGGCATGCCGTCGATGTCGCCGAAGGATCTGAATAGCGACTTGCCGAGCCAAGACGGTCTCCCTTTCACCGTGCACAACACGACTCCAACGCTCTAAGAGTTCAATGTGGAGCCCCGCGGAAACAAGTTAACCCAATTAGGTCCTAGCCAACATGAATCCTTGAGATTTATGGTTTCATTGCGAATGCATCAAACATAGACGGAGGTCGACTCCCCGTTTAAACGATCCGATGACCATAAAGGAGTTCAAGATGGATGCGAAAGCATGCAAGGAAGTCCGATGCACGGACGCAATGGGCCGTAGTCAGGTCTTGCGAATCTCGCCGCTTGCTCATGGCCGTGTGGCTGTGCAACCGCCGCCCGGTGAGTGGTTCGAGGTGAACGCCGACCAGTTTCGTGACTTGCTCGCTGCGGCCCGGGAGGCGATCTGGGAGTCACACGTGAACTACGACCCCACTCCTCGAACGCCCGTGGTGGGTGGCACGTGTTTCTGAGGGAGCTCTACGAATCGGTGCGGCAGCGTCTGGACGCCGTGGCGCGGGTCGTAAGCGACGGTGATGACCGGGCGGTGACCGCAGTTGCCCGTTCCGAGGTACCGCACCTCATCGACGCCGTACGGACCCTGCTGGCCGAACACGAGCCGAACGAGATCGGTGAGTGCCCGGCATGCTCTCGAACCTTGTGGCAGTGGCAGAAACCGTGGCGGCGACCGAAATCGCCGTGCAAACCCTACCTCGCGGCACGGCGGGCCCTGTTCAACGAGACCGATGAGCCTCGTCACGCCTTGCGCTGACCCCCATGAGCTGGCTCGGCTCCCAGCACTCCCCCGGCCCGGGAGCCGAGCTACCGGCTGGCGGCACGTCGCCGGGCTGTACCCCCGAACAGCCATGACGTCGACGACGTGTCGCCGGCCGGGCCCTTTCCGCAAGGAGCACGCTTTGGTTTCCGTTCAGCTTGCCCAGGAGTTCGTGGAACGGCTGGTCGAGGACGTGCTGTTCGACTGGTGGCCGGACATCACCGCAACCACCGTGCACATCCCCGGTGTCGACGACGGGTATGCGCGGGTGATCGAGGTGCAGTCCGGCGAGTGGATGCCCGTGGCGTGGTGCCAGGTCTGGATCCAGCCACCCTGTGCGATGAAGCCGCCCAGCAGCCCACTGCCCCGGTGCAAGCAGTGCGTCGGCTACCTCGCGACGGCTGGCCTTCCGGATCCCGCCGAGCTCGCCTTGCGCACCAAACTGCGGCTCCCGCCGGACGGTACGCGTCCTGTGTTCTCGCGTGCCCCCAGCCACTGATGGCGGAGTCCTGTCAAAGCTTCCGACGGACCACGGTGACCCCAACACCTGCGGTCCGCCAGGTTTCCAGCAGAGGAGTGAGGCCGATGTGGCGCCGAAACCAACGGCTTTCAGTACTGGCAGTCCTCTCCCGCCTCGGGCGTCCACCCGACCGCTACACGTGGACGATCCCCTGCCGCGACGCACGAGGAAGACGGGCTCGGCTGCGCCTGGGGCTGGCCCCGGGCGGGGTGACGCTGACGGTCACCCGACATGGGCCGATCACGTTGGCGCCGCTGGAAGCCGGCCGGCTGCGGGCCGCCGTGCGCGAAGCCCTCTCTACGCACGCTCCGCTGGCAGCGCCGGGAGCCCGAACTCGGCATCACCGCACCGGAACACCGCTTTTCGGGGCGTTCTTCGAGTTCGGCACGGACTACCAGGCCGTACCCACGAAGGACGCACCCCGGCCATCGTCAACCAGGGAACAGGACGAAAGTCATGCCACCCCAACACGGAAGGATTCTGGGTATGCCGACGCAGGAAGCCGCCGATGCCCGGCAGCGTGATCTGGCCGGCGCCGCGGACTGGTACCGGCTGAAGTTGGGCTGGCCAGTGACCTTCGATACAGTCCATCGCCGCTTGATCCTGCGCACCGGCGAGGCGCTCGATGCCGTCGTCCTGCCGGACTGGCTGGCCGACACCGTCGTCCAACACCTCGAACAGAACCTGCACGCAGGTCCGGTGTGCATCGACACCACCACAACCTGGTGGACCATCCTCACCGAACCCTGCCCACGAGCACACGCCGACATCGCCCCGAAGTTGCGCAACCGGCGGGTCTACGCCATCCCACGCGGCGGGCAGGTCATCGTTGCCCACCCACTGGACACGCCCCACTGGCGTCGTGCACCCGAACCCGGCAGCCGGCTCCCACCGTGGACAACCGTGATCACCGCAACCAACCGCGCCATTGATCGTCCCTGCTAACGCACACGATCACATCGCTGAACGTCGAGCGTGCGCGCGTCACTTCCCCGCAGCGCACGCTCCGCGAGGGTCGAGCCGCCCCAACGCGCCCCTCCACTGGGGCGGCTCCCCACCTCGCCCCCACGAACCTCGATACCGTCCAACTCGATCACGGTCAAGGCATCTGCCGAAGTGGAACCCGCCGGGCGCTTGGTCCATCACATCCGGGTTGGCGGAGGAGAAACCAGTCGCCGGACATATGCACCTGGCCCGGGAGATCGTCCACAACGTCAGCGCGATGAACGTGACCATCGCGACCGCATAGATTCAAGCGATATGCCCATTCGAGTGGACCTCGCGGCGAAGTGACCATATACCGAGTTCGGTCAGGGGATCGAGCTCGGTGCACGGGCTTTGGGACAGCGCCTCCAGAAGCCGATGTGCCAGATAGGTGGCGTCCGGCCTGCAGTGGGGTCGCTGTGTTGCGCCGTGGATGGCTTGGCGGCGGTCACGGGGGCATACGCCGCCCCAAATTCCCCAGCTTGCGCCTTCATCGATCTCGTATTCGAGAGCGACTGTCAGGCAGCTGGTCCTAACTGGACACCCAGCGCACGCGTTGGCAGCCTGACGGCGTTGATACTCCAAGGATTCGGCGCCGCGGGCAGGCGCGGGAAACCATGCGTTTTGGGTAGGCGACGAGACGCATTGCCCCTTCTGGCGCACTTTTCTTTCCAAATGTTCCATTTCTAGATCGCGAAACATGACAACCCCCTGCGGTGCTGAATGAAGCCCAGCCGGGTTCGCCTGTCCGTGATCGGATCAGTCAGCGATCAATGGGCGGCGGCTGAGCGCTCACTTCCTTGTCCTGCCTGGGCGAGGACGCATGGGCGGTCTCCGAGTCCGACACCTCCTTCGTTTCAGTGCGATTCGCGTGTGGCGGCCGGCATGAACGAACAGCGAAGTATGATCTCGAGAGTTTTCGTGATTACTACGCTACTACGTATCAGCGGTGCTGCAACCTCCAGTTTTGTGCCGCTGGCGCGCTGGACGCGTTGGTGGCATGCTTGCGGGTAACGCTGAAGTGGAGAGATGTCATGACAAGCGGCTCCGAGCGAACGTCTTCGGCTGCGTCTCAGCCGACCTTGAGCGGGCAGCTGAATCGCCTGTTCGAGGTGCAACGCCCACCGCAGGCCCCGGAGCGAACGTTCACCAATCGGGAAGTCATCGCTGCCTGCAAGGCGTCCGGCCGAGAGCTGTCCGAATCGCATCTTTCCGAGTTGCGCCGGGGTGTGAAGACCAACCCCACTGTGCGCACCCTCGAAGCCATCGCCTGGTTCTTCGAGATTCGCATTGGCTACTTCACCGATCCCGACGTGGCTGCGGAGGTCGAGGCCGAGTTGGCCGTGCGGGAGAAGAGACTGCGTGCCAAGATCGCGGCTGATCGTCAGGCCCGAGAGGAGTTGCGGGCAGCGACCGAGGAGTTGCAGCAGGCGATGCGGGAGTCCGGCGTCACCAAGGTCGGCCACCGCGGTACGAGCAACATCACGGCCGCGCGCGAGCAGGCGGCGATGATGCGCGCTCTCGCTCGTGCCCTTCGCGACGACGAGGATGACGAGGAGGCTGGGGGGAGGGCACGTGCATGACCGATGCCGAGGACGACGCCGGCTCAGTAGCGGGGCGGCTGAATTGGCTGTTCAACGTGGCGGAGGTGATGGACCCGGATCCCGTTGTCGGCTGGCGGCCGTACACCAATTCTGAGGTCGGTCAGGCTGTGGGGCGAGCGGCGATGATGTCGGCCGTTTGCGTGCTAGCGAGGACACAAACCCGGGACTGCTCGATGCTATCGCCAACTTCTTCGGAGTCGATCCTGCTTTCTTCGGGGACGATCCCGCCGAGGTTGCTCGCGCGCACGAGGACGTTCTCAGGCGTGCGCTGCGCGACTGCGGCCTCAGCGGTTTCCGGATCTGCCGGGGATTCGCGCCGTCGGCCGTCTCTCGCTGGGGCGGGTTCGGCTGGGGTCTGGGACTTCGTACGCCGTCAGGTGTCGGGGCCGAAGCTCATGCGTCGCGTGATGGTGTTGACAGCGGCCGCATCTGGAGCTCGGCGCGGACCGGGTCGGTGAACGTGTCGCAGATGCAGGCGTTGTGCCAGGATCTGATTGCCGCGCTCGGGATGCGACCGCCACTGGACCCTGTCGAGCTGTGCCATCGACTCGGGCAGCATCGTGGCCGGCGTATCAAGGTCCGGGGAGTCGATCTCGGTGCTACCACCTCGGTTGGCCACGTCGCACAACAGCGGCGGGTGGACTCGATCCTCTACGAGCGGGCTGCCCCGACACCGCAACGCGACCTGGTGATCTTTCACGAAGTGATCCACCTCGTCCGCGAGCACCTGAATGTCGGCGAGTCTCTGACGTGCGGGATCGCAGCCTCACGAGCAACGAATGCCCAGGGCTCCTACGCCGACTGGCGCGAGTGGGAGGCCGAGGTCGGAGCCCGCCTCCTGGTGACGATGTCGCGGCAACGACCACGGCCGAATGATCTTCCCACGGGCGTGGGCGCGGCGGAGCGCAGTATCGCTGCCGCGTTCGGCTTCGTCGACCGGGATCAGGGCCGAAGATGAGCTTCGAGCTGGCGCTGCGGTGGTTCAAGGCCGCCGTGATCGTGGCCATCGCGGCCTGGGAACTCCTCCAGCTGACGCGAAGGCGGCACGATCTCGCACTACGAGTCCTGGTGCCCGGCCTGCTGTGCTTGGCCTTCGCGGCGACCGTCGGCATCCGCACACCCCTGTTGGCTCCGGTCAAAGAGTTTTTCGGCAGCGCGTGGACGCCGCTGATCAACGGGTGCTGGATGGCGATGGCCTACGCATGGGCCGCGTACTTCCTGCTAGCGGACACCCGCAAGCCCGCGTCTGCGCGGGTTCGTGCCGCGTGGATCGAACTCGGCGTGCTAGCCATCGCGGTGACCACGATGGTGGTCGTGCGGGAGGTGTGGCCGGTCGAAGCCGGGCGTGGCCAGTACCAAACATGGCAGCGTGCGGTGTTCTACCTGGCCGTTGACGGGTACTCGTTGGCCGGTTGGTTTCTCGGGATCCGCCGAGCCAGCCCGATACCTCACACGGTTGGAGCATCCCTGGGCACGAGCCGCTTTCTGGGTCGTGATCGTGGGCAGCGCTGCAATGGCACTAGGAGTCAACGCGGTCCCGCTGATCCGGCAGGCCATTCGGGCATTCGCGCCCCATGCCAAGCTGGAGGTCCTGAGCACGCTGTACTCCACGGGCCAGCTCGGTGGGCAACTGTTGCTGGCGTTGGGGCTGGCACTGGCACCATTGGCTACCGCCGTTGTGACGGTCAGGACGCGTTACGAGCAAGCTCTCCGAACTCGCTACACCAACGAGATGCATCCGCTGTGGCAAGCACTCACCACGGAATTCCCACACATCGCCTTGGACACACACCACAGCAGCGACAAACGCAGCACCGATGACGACTTCGAACGCATCAGCGCCGAGATCACCGATGGCCTGGCCGAGCTTGCCCGAGACTGCCCGGAACCCAACGGTGATCCCCGCGACCCAGTCGCCGCGGCAAACACAGTGGAAGCCGCGCTGCGACGGCGTGCGCAGGCTCGTGACGCGCGGTGGGCCGGCGACGAGCCCGAGCCTATCGAGCCGCCCTACCCGCGCCTGGAGCCCGACTTCCACGGCAATTGGCGCCGCCGGGCACAGTGGATGATCCGACTCTGCGACGAGCTGACAAAGCGCGGCGCGATCCGAAAGGAGCTGGAGCGTGGCACCGTCGGAGAACTTGAGGTTCCCCCCGAACAGTGGACAGGTCTTCAAGCAGCTTTCGCTGGGCCTGTCAGGGACTGCTCGTAACAAACAGGACTGAACATCCCTATAGCGGAGTGACGCCTTCTATTGTTGTACCGATCGATCCAATTGTCAACCGCGGCAACGAGTTCTGCCTTGGTAGCAAAGGTATGGCGGTAGTAGTATTCGTGCTTGAACGTCGACCAGAACGATTCCGCGGGGCTGTTGTCCCAGCAGATCCCGGTATCACCCATCGACCGTTTCAGATCATGTCTGGCGCAGGCCTCGACGGTCAACGCCGCGGTGAACTCGCCGCCACGATCGGAATGTAACACCGTGCCGGCGACGCTGCGGCCACGACAGGCCACCGCGGCATCGATGGCCTGGCAGACCATGTCAGCACCGATATGGTCGGCAACGACATGCCCGAGCACCCGGCGGGAATGTCCATCCCGGATCGCGCACAAGTACATATCGCCCTCACCACAAGACAGATAGGTGATGTCGGTTAACCACACGGCATCGAGCCGGCCCTGGTCAAAGCACCGCCGCACCAGATCCGGCGGGAACGACGCCGCCGGATCAGCCACCGTGGTGCGGACTTTGAACGTGCGCGGGCTGATACCCTCGATCCCGATCTCGGCCATGATCGCCGCGACGGTCTTCTCGTTGACCGTCTCGCCGCGCTCCCGCAGCTCGGTGGTGATCCGCGGGGACCCGTACGTGCCGTCGGACTCGGCGTGCACGTCCAGGATCTTCACCGCCAGATCGGCACGCCGCTGCTGCCGCGGCGTCAACACCGTTGCCGTAGCGCGTTTCACGTGCGCGTAGTAGCCAGATGTCGAGACACCCAGCAGCCGCGCCATGCGCAGGACGGAGAATCGCGTGCCCTCTGGTGGTGGGGTGGTGCCGGCGGTCTCGGCGTGCTTGTCGGGGCCGGCGTACTTCACCATCAGATCGAACCGTGCGGTTTCTTCTGCATCGCGGCAAAGTACGCCGAGGCTTTTACCAGGAAGGCGTTGTCCTTCTCCAGTTCGGCCACCTGCCTGCGCAATCGCTGCAGTTCGGCTCGTTCGGCGGGCTCCAGGGGTTTGTCCCCGTGGACTTCGGCGGCGGCGATCCTGCGCCGCTCGTCTTTGACCCAGACGCTCAACATCCCCGCGTCGATTCCCAGTTCGCGGGCGACCTCGGCGATCGTGCGGTCGGAATCGATCACACGATGCGCGGCCTCGACCTTGTACTCGGCTGTGTAGGACCGGCGTTTGCGAGGAGGCACGATGGACATCCTTCCAGCAGGACGGTCGTCCTGCTAACTCGGTGTCCACTCGCCGGGGGGAACCTCAACTGACGTGCGTTTATCCGTCCTGGACACCTCGCCGATCGTGCAGGGCTCCACGGCTCGGCAAGCCCTGCGCAACACGCTCGATCTGGCCCGTTTCACCGACGAACTGGGCTATTACCGGTACTGGGTGCCCGAGCATCACAGCATGCGCGGGGTCGCGAGCTCTGCTCCCGCAGTGCTGGTGGGCCAGATCGCCGACGCTACTGGCCGCATGCGTGTGGGATCCGGCGGAGTTCTGTTGTCCCATCACGCGCCGCTGGTGGTCGCTGAGCAGTTCGGGACGCTGGAGGCACTGCATTCCGGACGGATTGATCTCGGACTCGGCCGCGCTCCCGGCGGTCCGCCACACGCCGCCGCCGCAATCCGCGGTACACGCACACTCGACGACATGTCATTTGGCGAGCGGCTGCACGAGCTGCTCAGCTACTTCGATCCACCGGAGGACCAGACCGTTACGGCAGTGCCCGCCGTCGGAAACCGGCCGCAGGTGTGGATTCTCGGCTCAAGCACCGCCGGCGCCGAGCTCGCAGGCTCGGTCGGCTTGCCCTACGCGTTCGCCCACCACCTCAACCCCGAGGGCCTGGAGGCCGTCCAGGTGTATAGGGACTCGTTCCAGCCTTCCTCGATGTCACAAATCCCGCAGATCATCGTTAGCGTGTCGGTCATCGCCGCGGACACCGATGAGCGCGCCGAATGGCTCGCAGGATCAACTCGGCTCAAGGTACTCAGCCGCGTACGGGGCAAGCGGATCCTGCTGCCCAGCCCAGAAGACGCAGCCGCCTACCCCTACACCTCCGCAGACCGCGAGGAGATCGCCGCACGATCCCACAGCGTAGTGGCGGGCTCGCCCACCACCGTACGAAACAAGCTGGAAGCCTTACTCGACGAGACGAGCGCGGACGAGATCATGGTCACCACGCCGGTCTACGACCATTCTGACCGTCGCCGATCCTACGAACTCCTCAGCTCGCTCACGCTCAGTTCTTCCACCAGAGCACTCGGCGTCCGCATCTAATGTGGACATGCATCGAAGGCGTCCAGGCGCGGGACGAGCCTTGGCTTGGCGGCTGGGGCTCGTCCCGCGTGTGGACCTTGTCGGTTCTACACTTGAGGTGGCGTGAGCCCGAGGCAGGCAGCCATACTGCCGTGGACCCAGCCGGTAACACCGGTGTTGTCGTTGGTCATGTTGACCCAGTCAGGCAACCCCGGGGTGCCGCCGACGAATTGGTGCACGCGAAACGCGTGTTCGGTGTAGTAGATGCCATCGACGGGCGAGTTCAGGTCGGGCGACCTGTGGATACGGGCGCCATCTCCGATGGACATCGCGTACCCCGCCGGGCAGGCGCCCTCTGCTTGAGCCACGCCTGCCTCCCCCAGCATCAGAACGCCAACAACGGACAACACTCCCAGCATTGCACCACATTTTTCCTTGTTCAACATTTTCTCTCCATTCCAGGAAGTAAATTCGACCTCGCGGCGAAAGAAGGATTTTCCAGCCAAGAGCACAGCAGGTTGCCGGCACCAAAGTAGACGCCGAGAATGTTTGGCGAATTACAGTTCTATGGGCGGGCACCGGAAGGAGGCTTTTAATCTCCCAAACACGCCAGTTCACAACAGCCAGCGATGCAGCCGTCGTCCGGAACGGCGTCGCTAGCGATGGCCATGGTTTGGGAGCCGATGCTGGGTGCTGCCGTGGCGGTGGCGCCGGTGAGCGGGGCGAGCAGTCCCGTCATCGTGAACAGTGTTGTCACGAGCGCGGAGCGGTACCGGATGGCGGAGGCTGGGACGTTCGTCGTAGTCGCCTTCGAGGAATTGTTTTTGTCTCTCATTTCGTTTCCTTTCTCTTTTGGGCGCGCTTCGCCCTGGGCGGAAATACGTGCGGGAGCGACTTCACGCCTTATGCGATGCGCAGGAGGGCGGCGGTCCAGGTCATTCCGACGCCGATGCCCAGCAGGATGACGTGGTCGCCAGTGGTGACCTGGTGTCGTGTGAGGAGGTAGTGGAGGTCGACGATGTGGTCTGCGGCGCCCATGTGGCCGTACCGGCGGGCGAGGAAGGTGCTGCTGCGCTGTTCGGGGATCCCGAGTGGTGCCAGGCAGTGCCGGTGGGCCAGTGGGGCTCCGTAGTGGGGGCAGAGCACCCAGCGGACGTCATCGAGTTCGAGCTCGGCGTCGTAGACGACCCGTTTGACGACGGCGGTGGTGGCGGCTGCGTTGAGGGCCTCGATGCTGCCGGGTCCGTCGTGGGTTTCGAGCCAATGGGCTTTTCGGTGGCGCAGCTGGATCGGGGGCCGGTGGGTGTTTCCGCTGTACCACAGGGAGTTTCCGCGGTGCAGGCCTTCCAGGCACGGCTGTGCGTGGGAGGCGGTGGCGATCAGTTCGGCCGCGGCGTCGTTGGGCGAGTCGCGGTGGAGTAGGACTGCGGCGCCGGCGTCGCCGTAGGTGATGCCGGGATCGGTTTGCCAGCGGTCGAACAGCGGGGCATGGAAGGTGTCGCCTGCGGTGAGGAGCGCGGCGTGGCCGTGTTGGCCGGCGAGGAGGGTGGCGGCCAGCTCTAGGCCTGCGACCATGCTGTTGGACATGCCGTTGAGCGCAAGCGTCATGGTGGTGTCGAGCCCGAGTTGGTCGGCGACGTAGGAGTTGTGCGACCAGAAATCGAGGCCGGGGTCGTGGATTGTGGCGTGCAGATGCAGGGCCAGGCGGCCGGAGAAGCCGCGGAGGGCTTGGCGGCCTGCGTGTGCCGCCAGCTCAGGACCGGTGCGACCTGGTGCGACAGCAACGGAGTCCTGCTGGTTCCGGCGGGCCTGTTCGGGGCTGTAGCGGCCGGCGTTGATGCCATCGGCGACGGGTACGAGGCCTCCGGTGACCGCTCCGATGCCGTTGATCGTGATCCGGTGGTGCTTCATCGCCGATCACCTCGGGGCATGCGTTGCGTGGGAGAGGCGGCCGGTGAACCAGACTTCGCGGAATCCGTCGGTGCCGATCGAGCAGTCACTGCTCAGGGCATGAAAGGCGGGGTGTACGGCGCGGTTGACGAAGCCAAGGAAGACCGGCTTGGCTGCGTGGGTGACCATGGACAGGTGGCCCCAGTCCTCTCCGTCTTGCCACCGCAGGATGAACAACGTTCGGGGTCTGTTGGTTTCGGGGACGGTTCGCATAATGCACTCCATTCCCCACGGTGAGCGCGGGAAGAAGAAAGAAATGCGGGGAGTCCACCCACTCAGGAAAGCGCGGTGTGACCGGGATAAGGGGTTTCCGCGTTGAGGGTTTCGCTACGGTGACACGGCCGCAGGTGCCGCGTCAGATTTTGGCCTCACCCAAGGCCCAGATGCACCCAACCGGGTGAGTCGCGTTGCCTGATGTCACGAGCCCGGCCACGGCTGAGAGGCGTTGGGGCGGGCGGTAAATCTGGTGGCGGCTGCTGGGTTTTTGATCACCATGCGCTTCGCGGAGTCTGCGGAGAGGGGGCGGCTGGTCTTCACAGGCTCTCGCTCGATCGGGTGTATGCGACAGTTGACCGGGGTCAAAATCTGACACGAGGCATCCGTGAATGTCAGGCTCGGTCTTCCTTGATTTCGCGACGCTAAATCAGCCCTCTCTGTTTCGTCGCGGTTCATTCCGGCATGGGAGGTGAGACGCAGTGCTGGATTCGTCATCTCGTCCTTGCGCCTGTGGGTGGCGCGATACGTTTCCCGGCGATGCTGTGCTCGTCGATGGGTGCGGTGTTTCTTTTTGCCGGCATGGGAATCGCGGCAGGCTCGTTGCTGGCGTGGAGGGTGCGGTCGTGGGTCGTGTGGTCGACGCGGCGTTGGCCGATGGTCGGGTTCAGTGCTGTCGGCGGCGTGGTCTCCCTCGGCGTGGGTTGCCGGTTCGCGACCGATCCCGCGCTGGCGGCATGGTGGTGGCTTGGCATCACCGGCACGGCGCTGTCCGTGATCGACGTGTCCTGTCACCGGCTTCCCCGGGCGTGGGTAGTGACGACGGCGGCGGGCGGGTTCGCGGTGTTCGCGATGCTCACCGTCACCGACCCGGCGAATGGTGTGGCTCTGGTGCGCTCCCTGCTGGCAGCCGTCGTCGTGTTCGCCGTGGGTGTCCTGGCCTACCTGGTGATTCCGAACTGGATGGGGTTCGGCGACGTCACCCTCTACGGTGCGCTGGCGCTGTACTGGGGCTGGATCGGTTGGCACGCCGTCTTTCGTGGCATCACGGCTTCCCTCCTCCTTCTTGGTATCACCGCAGCACTGGCATGGATCCGCCACCGCGACAGCGAAGCCCGGATCGCCGCGGGCCCCAGTCTGATCCTCGGCGGCTGGATCGGTGTCCTGTCGTAAACAATCCTGATGCAGAAAGGACAAGTCGAATGGGTATGACCGCCACGATGGCGCTCGCCCGGACATCTGGTCTGGTGCTGTGGACCGTGGGTGTCCTGGCGGGAGGGTGTGCGAGCACGCCCGATCCGGGACCTGAGCCCTCCGAGCCGAGCATCGCTCCACCTCCCGGTCGCTATACCGGCGAGCGGGCGGCCGTCGAAGGCGTGTACCGGGAGTTCTGGCGCATCTCATGGGTGTCGCACGACGAGCCAGACGCTCAATGGGAAAACGAATTGCGGCGGGTCACCTCCGGCAATCTCGCGAGCCACATTTCCTCCACCGCTCGGCAGCAACGTGCCGAAGGGACTGGGCTGTACGGCGAGATCACACCCCGCGTGACCGACGTGCACATCGAAGGTGATCAGGCCACGATCACCGACTGCCAAGACACGAGCCGAGCGGGGCAGTCCGATCTTGCTACCGGCACACCGAAGACGGTGGGAATCGAACGCAACTCCGCCCGAGTCACTTTGATCCGCGAATCCGGCGTGTGGCGCGTGTCTCAATTGGACTTTCCAGGAGGACCCTGCTGATGTGCTCCAACCTCGGACTCCTTGCCCTTGCCGCAGCGGTGGGCTTGGCTGCTGCGCCAGTGGCTCAAGCGCAAGACAACGTGGTCGTGCGCCCCGGATCCCCCGGAGGCAACTTGTACGCGCCACCGGTAGTCGATCTCGACGCGACGAGCCCAGGACGCCCAGGAAAGCCCTCGTCAAACAAGCCCAGCAGCCATGCGAGCACGCGCCCCACCGCGGGTGCTGCGCCTGCACCGTTGCGGATGTGCCCAACGTTGCTGTGCGATGCCCCGGGACAGTCACAGGATCCGACGTTCATACCCGCCTCACGGCCGCTGTGGTGCCGGGGACCGCTGTATGACGGACGGTGCATGCGGCCAAAAGCCGCACCACCGTCGACAGGATCACCCGGTGTCCCGGCGTCAGATTCCGCTGTCCTGGCACAGCAGGCGACGCGGCGTTTGCGGTTGCCGTTGCCGATGCCTCGGCATTCCCCGGATGTGCGGTTGCCGGATGGTCGTTCGGCGACGGTGGTCGGTGAGCACACCTGGTTCTGGACGGCTCCGGAGGACTGGCGTCCGCAGCGGGAGAGGGTGCAGGCCGGCGTGGTGTGGGCCGAGGTCACGGCGGTGCCGGTCCGGTTGTCGATGGCACCGGGAATGGGAGGGCCGGTGGCATCGTGTAGCGGCCCGGGGACACCGTATGACCGGTCGTTTGGTCTGCATGCGGCGTCGCCGGATTGCGATGTGGTGTACGAGCGTTCGTCGATGGATCAGCCCGGTGAGCAGGTCACGGCGCAGTGGTCGATCACATGGCGGGTGGTGTGGCAGGGATGGGACGGCAGCGCGCCGGTCGGTGGTGAGCTGGCGCCTATGACGTCGCGGGCGGTGGCGCGGTTCGCGGTGGCCGAGGCCCAAGCTCTCCGCACCCGCTAACACATTTCTCGTTCTCTCATTTTCTCTTTGTGCGAATTCACTTATGGGGAGAGGTCTATGTCCAGTAGTGGGATTTTCGCGGTCATCAAGCCGGATTCCGGGTCCTCGGAGGAAACGAGGGTGTCTGCGGGTTTGCCTCGGGTGCCTCGGCGACGGCGGTGGTGGCTTTTGGGTGCCTCGCTGGGGCTGGTGGCTGCGTCGACGGTCGTGACGGTGATGGTGGTGTCGGCTGCGTGGGAGCGTGAGCCGATGCTGCTGCTGGCCCGCGACGTCGCCTGGGGTCAGCCGGTGACGGGTGCGGATGTGACCACTGTGGAGCTTCCGCCGAGCGCTCGCCGGTTTGTGGTCGCCGATGCTGATCGCGGCCGGGTGGTGGGTCAGGTGGCAGCGGGCAATTTGCGTGCCGGGCAGCTGCTGTCTTACAGCGACGTGATGGCCCAGGGGGTGCCTGCGGTAGGCCAGCAGGTGATCGGTGTCCGGCTGCCGCAGGGCCGGTTTCCCGCTCGCGGGCTGTTTCCCCATGACCCGGTCGAGGTCGTGACGCTGTCGACCGCCGGCACGACGGCGGAGACGGTCCCGAGTGGGAGCGGGTTCCGGGCGCGGGTGGTGCAGGTGTCACCGCCAGATGCCGAGGGCGCGATCGTCGCGGACTTGCTCATTGCTGACTCGCTGGCCGAGCAGGCCGACGCTGCCGCGGCCGGCGGAGCGCTCGTGAAACTGCTCGGCCCTTCCTCGTAGAACCGATTTTCTGTTGATGGTGAAGGGAATTGTCATGGCTGTGATCACGATGCTGTCCGCGAAATGCTCCCCCGGTGTGACTACGGCGGTTGCGGCTTTGGCCACCGTGTGGCCGCATCACCTCCTGGCGGTCGATGCGGACCCGGGCGGGGGTGATCTGCTGTCGGGCTGGGTCGGCCAGTGGTGGGTCGATGGGCGCCTCACGCCCGGCCGTGGGGTGGTGAGTTTCGCCGCCTCGACCCGGCATTTGGATGCGGTGCCGTCGGAGGGTTTGGCGGGGCATGTGCAGGAGGTTCCGGGGCACGATCACCTCCGGCTGCTGGCGGGGGTGACCAACCGGGCCCAGGCGGGTGCGATCGGTGAGGACGGCTGGCGGCGGCTGGCCAGCGCCGCCCGGGACCTCACCGCCCACGACAGCCCCGACGTCCTCATCGACGCGGGCCGGTGGGTGCCCGAGACCCCCCTGGGCCCTGGTCACCGAAGCCGACCTTGTCCTGGTCGGTGTCCGCCCGAGCTTGCGGCACGTGTCGGCCACCCTGCCGTTGATCACAGCGTTGCGGGAGCTGGTGCCGATCACCCGGCTGGGGGCTGCGGTATCGGCAACCACAAGCCGGGAAGCCGACGGGGTGGCGCGGGCACTGGGGATCCCGGTCGGGCTGGAGTTGCCGGACGACCCGGCCGCGGCGCGTGTGCTCTCGGATGGGTGCGCGCACTCCCTCAAGCCTCACCACTCGGCGCTGGCGCGCGCCAGCCGTATGGCCGCGCGTCGCCTCCACGTCCGTCTCAACCCGCCTCCACCGCCGAACACCACGGTCACCAGCGGCGTCGTTGAGGAAGGCGCGGCATGAGCACGGGGATCAACGAGCAGCGGCAGCCCCCGATCGGTGTGGATCGGCCGGGGTTCGTGCCCGATCAGGCGACGGTGCGGGCGTTGCGCGCGAGGGTGGCCCGGCGGCTGCAGGGCGAGGGTTCGCACGGCGTGGAGCGGGCGTCGCTGGTGGCGGAGGAAATCACCGCCTGGGCTCACGAACGCGCCTCTCGCGGGGATCCGCCGTTGTCCGAACAGGACGAGCGGGTGCTTGCTGCCGCGGTGCTGGCCGCGTTGGCGGGGCTGGGTGGGCTGCAGCCTTTGCTGGAACGCAGCGATGTGGAGAACATCCACATCCACGGCCACGACCAGGTGTTGCTGGAGCTGGCCGATGGTCGTCTGCAGCGCTGGCCTCATGCGGTCGCCGCCTCGGATGCGGAGCTGGTGGAGTTGCTGGAGGCGATGTTCGCGCGGCTGGGGCAGACCAGCCGGGAGTTCTCACCGGCCAGGCCGATCGGGAATCTCCGCCTTCCCGCAGGTGGGCCGTTGGGCGCGCGGCTGGCGGCGGTGCGGGAGATCAGCGGCCGGCCACGGGTGGCCATCCGCCGCCACCGCCTGGCCCACACCACCCTCACCGACCTGCACCACCAGGGCAGCCTGGATGCCGATCTGCTGCATTTCCTGAAGGTCGCTGTGGCCGCCGGGCTCAACCTTGTGGTCACCGGGGGTCCGTATGCGGGCAAGACCACGTTGCTGCGGGCGTTGTGCGACGAGATCCCCGCCGGGGAGCACATCGTCACCGTGGAGGACGACTACGAGCTCGGGCTGCACCTGAACCCGGTGAAACATCCCCTGGTCACACCCCTGGAGGCACGCACCGCGAACGCCGAAGGAGTCGGTGAGGTCAGTCTCGACGACCTGCTGAAGCAGACGCTGCGGCATTCGCCGTCGCGGGTGGTGGTGGGTGAGGTCCGCGGTGGTGAGATCACCGCGTTGCTGCGTGCGTTGGGCAACGGTGCCGCCGGCGGGATGGGCACCCTGCACGCGGCCTGCGCGCGGGCCGTGCCCGACCGCATCGCCGCGCTCGGTCAGCTCGCTACCCCACCGTTGCCGGTGGAGGCCGCGTATCGGTGGACCGCCTCCGCCTTGGATCTCATCGTGCACCTCGCCCGCCGTGACCACGCAGGCAGGCGGGAGCGGTTCGTGACCGAGATCGCCGAAGTCGGCCAGGTCGGTGACGCGGCGATCCCGGATCTCACCAGCCTGTTCGCGCCCCGGCCAGGTGACGGACGCGCTATACCGGTCTCTGCCCCCAGCCCTGTACTGCTGGCCCGGCTGGAAGCCCGCGGCCTGGACCGCGGCATCTTCCAGCATCACCACGGTAGGTGGGACACCCACCACGGGGGAGGCGAGGACCGGTGATCTCCACCTTTTCTGTCCTGTGTGGACTCGCGCTGGGTGCTGGGCTGGTGCTGGGGTTGTTCACCTGTGCGGCACCGCCGCGTCTCGGCTGGCGTCCAGCGGGGCGCTTCTGGGTTTCGGTGTGGCGGCGTGTCCGCCGCTGGTGGCGACGTGGACTGCTCGCCACGGCCGTCGCGTGCGGGGTGTGGTGGGTCAGCGGGTGGCCGGTTGCGGGTCTCGCTGCGGTCGCGGCTGTCGTGGGTGTGCCGGTCCTGCTGGCACCGGCCGGGCCGCGGGATGCGATTGCGCTGCAGGACGCGCTGGCGGTGTGGACTCGGCGGGTGGGAGATCTGCTGGCCTCCGGCGCCGGCGGTCTGCATCAGGCGCTCGCCCGCTCCGCGGACACCGCGCCCGAACCTCTCACCGGGGCGCTGCAGAGGTTGGCTGACCGGCTGCCGGGTGACGGACCGGAGCGGGCGTTGCGGGTCTTCGCCGACGAGCTTGCCGACCCGGCTGTGGACGAGGTTGTGCTGGCGTTGCTGCTGCGCGTGCGTTCCGGTGGCCGTGGACTGGTGGAGAACCTGCATGCTCTGGCCGCTGCGTTGAACACGCGCGTCGCGGCCCAACGGGAGATCGAGGCCGACCGCGCCAAACCCCGCACCACGGTGCGGACTCTGGTGGCCATCACCGCGGTCATGGCCGGTGGGCTGCTGGTCTTCGCCCACCCCTACCTCGCCCCGTTTTCCACGTGGGAGGGGCAGGCAGTGCTGGCCGGGGTCGTCGGGATTTTCGCGGGAGCGTTGTGGCGGATGCACCGCCTGTCCACCACGCCGCCCAGGTCACGCTACCTCGGGAGCCGGCCATGAACCCCGTACTCCAGGCCGCCGCCGGCCTGGGCGCGATGCTCGGGCTCGGGCTCGCCACCGGGGTGCGGGTCGTGGCCGGGCCGGCGCCGATGGACCTCGCCGCCGCCGTCCGCCACCTCACCACGCGCACGCGCCCGACCGTCGGCTGGAAAGCACGGCGGGCTGGTCTGCTCGCCCGCGTGACCGAGCGTGCTCACCAAGCCCGGCACCCGTGGCTGGGCATTCCCGTGCACGATCTCGACCTGCTCGACCGCACCCCCACCGGCTACGTGGCCGCGCGGGCGCGGTGGGCGGCCGCAAGCCTCACCGCCGCAGCCGTTCTCGCCCTCGGTGCGGCCGTCGTCGGGGTGGTGTTCCCGCTGGGTGTGTCGGTGCTGGTGGTGTGTGTCGCGGGTGGTGTGGGGGCGATGGTGCCGGTCTGGCAGATCCGGGACCAGGCACGGCGGGCGCGGGAGGACGGACGTCGTGCGCTGGCGGTGTACCTGGAGCTCATCGCCCAGCAACGCGCCGCCGGCCACGCCCCCGGTCCGGCGTTGCGGGAGGCCGCCGGCGTGGGCGAGCACTGGCTGTTCACGCGCCTGCGCCGGACCCTCACCCACGCCGAGCACAGTGGACACTCCCCGTGGGATGCGCTGCGCGACCTCGGCAAACGAATTCGGGTGCGGGAGCTGGTGGCGGTCGCGGACCTGGCGGCCACCGCCGCCGACGGTGCCGCGATCTCCACCAGCCTCACCACCCAGGCCGCGAGCCTGCGCGCCGCCGCCATCAGTGCTGATAAGGCCGATGCCAACACGCGGACCGAACGACTCACGCTCCCGGTCACCGCGCTCATGCTCGGGTTCCTCCTCCTCGTCCTCTACCCCGCCGTCGTCCGTCTTCTCGGGGAATGAGCCCAGAGTGTGCCGTTGTGCACCAACAGAAACGGGAAGGGAAACGCCATGCTGATCACACACCTCCGTCGCCATGTCATGACCGCAGTGATGCTCGTGACCGCCTGGATCGTCATCGCCGGCCAGGCCGTCCAGGACCGCTGGATGCGGGCACGCTTCGATGACCGTGGATCGGAAAGCACCGAAAAAGCGGTGCTCACCGCGATCGCGCTCGCCGCCGCACTCGGCCTCGGTGCCGCCATTACCGCGGTGGTCTCCAAGTACCAAGGCCAAATCCACTAACCGCCCCGGGATGCGCTCATGCAGGCCACGTCTGTCCACAGCCACATCAGGTGCCGAACCACTCAGGACGACACCGGGTCGGTGGCGGTCGAGCTCGCCGTGCTCGCGCCGCTGGCGCTGCTGCTGCTCGTCACGGTGCTGCAGGCCGGATTGTGGTGGCACACCCGCACCCTCTGCCTCGCCGCCGCCCAGCAAGGGGTGCAGGCCGCGCGCACCGTCACCGGCACCGCCGGCGACGCCCACACGGCCGCTACCGCGTTCCTGGCCCGCGCGGGCACGGTCGTGGACGCCCCGGTGGTCACCGCCGAGATCGGTGCCCGGTTGGTCACGGTGCGGGTGGCCGCCACCGCACCCCGCCTGCTGCCCATCCCCGGGCTTGATCGGATCGAGCAGGAAGCCCGCGGCGTCAAAGAGCGCTTCACCACCCCCGGGAGCACACGATGACACTGGACCCATTCGATGAGGAGGGTTCGGCCAGTGTGGAACTGGCCGTCCTGACTCCGGTTGTGCTGCTGGTGTTGGTGCTCATGGTCGCTGGTGGCCGGATCGTCACCGCCCACACCGCGCTGGAGCACGCCGCCACCGCCGCCGCCCGCGCCGCGTCCCTGGCCCGCACTCCCACCGCCGCTCACGCCGCGGCCGTCGGCACCGGTACACGAGTGCTCGGCGAACAGCACCTGTCGTGCACGGACATCCAGCACACCCTGGACACCCGCAGGTTCGGTACCCGCCCGGGACACGCGGGGGTCGTCACGATCAGGTTGCGCTGCACGGTGACGCTGTCCGACCTCACCAGCCTGCCCGGCCTGCCCGGCACGGTCGGGCTCGATGCGGCCAGTACCAGTCCTGTGGACCCGTACCGGACACGCTCATGACCAGCCACACCACACGCGACGGTGGTTCGGTCAGCGTGCTCATCGCCGTGCTCGTGCCGTGTCTGCTGCTGGTGTTCGCGGTCCTGGTCGACGGCGCCGACCGGCTCCGCGTGCTCGCACGCGCCGACGCCATCGCCGCCGAGAGTGCCCGCGCCGCGCTCACCGCTCTGGATACCCGCGGCACGGCCATCACCCTCGACCCCGTTCACGCCGCCACCGCCGCGCGCCGCTACCTCACCACCACCCACCACACCGGCACGGTGACCCTGGAGGGCGCCGGGACCGTGCACGTCACCGTCTGGCATTCCGAGTCGGCCGCGATCGGGCTGCTCTGGAACACCCACACCGTCACCGGCTCCGCGACCGCGCAACTCGCCGTCGGCACCAACACCCCCGGCAGCACACCATGACCACCACCCCGCCCCGGGCCACGACGGCCGGCCGGATTCGCGCCGGTGCCGCCGTTCTCGGCCTCGCCGTGCTCCTCATCGGACTGCCCGTCGTTTTGACCTTCGCCGGGCAGGTCATCACGATGCCGAAGCTGACGTGGCCGGTGCTCGACGATTCCCCGTGGGCGCCACCGCTGATCGACCAGCTCCGGCCCTGGCTGGAGGACACCTGGCACGCCCTGCGCCTCGACCTCGGCTCCGACGGCGCCCTCCTCCTGCTCATCGTCGCTACCGGGTGGGGCAGTTGGCTGGTGATGCTGTGGTGGAGCCTCTGCGATCTCCTGCTCCTCGTGCGCTACGGCGCCGGCCGTGCGCGTGAGCGTGTCGCGGCGATGGGGCCCCGCGGGTGGATCACCACGCTCGTGACCGCCGCGACCTTCGCCAGCACACCCTCCACCGTCTCCGCCGCCCCGGTGGCAGATCCGGTCGCGGTCACCGCACCCCAGTACCCCGGTGGTGTCCTGTCGCCGCCCCACGACACCGACACCACCGTCCCGCTGGGTTCGGGCGGGCCCCCCGGCCTGCCCGAACCCAGCACCCCCACCACCATCAGCGACGACCTGCGCCCGGACTACCCCCGCTACGAGGTCGCTCGCGGCGACACCCTGTGGGGCCTCGCGGCACGCCACCTCGGCAATCCCTACCGCTGGCCCGACATCGCCGACCTCAACACCGACCGCATCGGCGACGACCATGGCCTCCTCACCGGTTCGGTCCTCCTGCTGCCGGGCGACGCCACCCATCTCCCCGCCCCCGCGGTCATTCCCGAGGACGCGCGGTGGATCACTGTCGGACCCGGTGACACGCTCACCTCGATCGCCGGACGCGAGCTCGGCGACCCCGACCGATGGCAGGAGATCGCCGAGCTCAACGCCCACCAGCCACAACCGGACGGGCGCGTTCTGCGCGACCCGGACATGCTCTTCCCCGGCTGGCGCCTCGCACTGCCCCCGGCAGAGCACACTGCGCCCGCACCCACACCTGTCGATCACACGCCGCCCGAGACCACGTCACACCGTCAGGATCCGTCCCCTGAGGATCATGGCCGGTCGGCTGCACAGCCGGCCGCTGCGCTGGAACAGGGGCCGGGGGTGGAGATCGCGCCCGGGGTGTTCCTCGGCCTGGGGCTGGCCGCGGCCACGAGTGCCGCGCTGGTCCTCGCCCGCACACGCCACCGCCGCACCCAGCGCCCCGGGGCCGCCCCGACGCCGGATTACCCCGTTGCGCCCACGGTGTATCAGCTCAAACTCGCGCACCTTCGCGCCACCCAACCCAGCCTCGACACCGAATCCCCCACCGCCGATCACAAGCACGAACACGAGCGCGAGACCGGTGATAGTGCCGCAGCAGCAGGTGACGTCGTCGCGGAACTCGGTGTCGACGACAACGCGACCGTGCGGCTGGACCTTGCGGCCCTCGGTGGGCTCGGGCTCACCGGGCCCGGCGCCGAGGACGCGATGCGGGCGCTCATCCTCGATCTCCAGCACCGCCACGGCCCGCGAATTGTGCTGCAGAAATCCCTCGCCACCGAACTGTTCCCCGACTACGGCGGGTTGCCTCACCCGCTGGAGGTGACCGACGACCTCACCACCACTGCCAGCAGCCCCAGCAAGGACGACCAGCGCCTGGAGGTTTTCGTGGTGCGCACACCACTGCCGGTCCAGACCGCTGCCCTGTTGAGGCGATTGCACACGCCCGCCGGCGGTGTGGTCGTGCTCGCGCTCGGACCGTCGGTCTCGGGAACCACGCTGACCATCGACGCCAGCGGGATCGTGACCGCAGCGATTCCTGAGGCCACCACGGGAGATCTGGTGGGCGTCCGGATGTTCACCGCGACTCCGCCCGCCGCCGACGACCTCCTCACCCTCGCCCACCACGTCGCACCCCAGCGGCAACGAAGCGATGCAGCCGAGGCAGCAACGCCTCCGACAGCTCCCGTATCAACCTCACTGCCAGAGGTTGAAGGAACCTGCCGGTCCACGGACAGCGACACCGCTGCCGGCACGGACGACCCGGTATCCAGCACGGAATCCTTCGGGATGACCGAGGCTCGGGACACCAGCGCTGGGGTGCTGTCGTTGCGGGTTGTGGGTTGCTTTGCCCTGTCGTGCAGCGACGAATCCGGTACCTGGTGGGAGATCACCGGGGAACTCGCGCCACGCCAGCAAGAACTCCTCACCTACCTCGCCGTACATCCCCAGGGCGTCGCCCGCGACACACTGATCGCCGACCTGTGGCACACCAGTCCCCCGGCACGGCCCACCAACGCGCTCAACACCGCCCTCTCCCGGCTACGCGCCACCCTCGCCCACGCTACCCACGGCCTGGCCGGCGAGATCGTCGACACCCACAACCGGCATCTACGGCTCAACCCTGACCTCGTCGACGTGGACTACCACCACTTCGCCGACGCCGATTCCGAGAGCCGCCGTGCACAGAGCACGACGCAACGGCTCACCGTGCTACGCGAGATCGTGGATGCCTACCGTGGCGAGCTGGGTGCGGGCATCGACTCCGAATGGATCCACCCCGTGCGGCACGCCGCGCAACGCACCGCCATCAATGCCATCAGCGAACTCGCCCGCCACCACGTCGCCGACGATCCCCAGCACACCCTGGAACTGCTGGAAACCGCCACCGGGTTCGACCCCTACAACGAACATCTCTACCGCGACATCATGCGGCTGCAAGACCGTCTCGGCATCCACGACGGCATCCCCCGCACCCTCGCGCTGCTAGAAGTGCGGCTGCGGGACATCGACTGCGAACCCGCACCAGAAACCCAGGCCCTGGCTACCGCGCTGCAACACCGCCACGCCCAGCACGTGATCCGGTCGGTTCCCCCACCGCCGCACGCCGACACCGGCATACGCCACACCGGTGCAGTTCACCCCGCCACGCCACACCCCGGTTGACAGCGTCCCTGACCGGAGCGTCCATATATCACTGGCCCCGACGAATCGAATGTCACCAATGGAGGTAACAGAAATGTCCTCAGTAGACCGTTCGCGGCTTCACACACCACCGGCACAGCAACTGCGTGCCCCTGGCCCACGGCTGAACCGGGCGCCGGCACCGCCGTGCCCCTCACCTGCCGCGCGTACCCGGGTCACCTGCACCCTGGGGCCCCCGCCGCCCATGCGCATGCCCCGCAACACCGGCGGCATCGTCATCACCTCCACCGACCGAGACCCCCACCAGGCCCTCACCGGCTTCGCCGGGGCCTGGAAGCCGAACCTCAGCCCTGCCACCCTCCCCGCGGGAACCGTTGTCCTGCAACTCCTTCCCCCCGCCGACGGCGACGATCCCGACCTGGTCGACGTCTGGCTGTGGCTCACCCGTCACGGACGCTGGCTGATGCTGGGCTGCTGGAAGAACGCAGGCCCGGGCTGGACCTACCGCGCCGCGCCGCTGATCCACGCCGCCCTGCCCGCACCACAGGCCAGCGCAGCACCACAGGCCGGCACTGCACCCCAGAACACCGCAAGCTCACCACGACTGCGCGCCGTACCTGCCCGCCGCACATAGAAGCCCGTCGCCATGATGCACCGGCCAGCGGTGCCGACGGTCAGGCCGCCCCATAGGTGGCGAGGGGCGCTCTGACCGTCGGCACAACAAGTCCGCCCGGCTCCGGCAGCGCCCTGCGCGGCCAGCAGGGCAGCCTGCCGGAGCTGCTAGATCGATGAAAACTGCGGAGGCGCCAACTCAGGGGCACCCACGGGATTCCGCCGCTCTCTCTTGGTGGTGTGCGAGTCCACCACCGAGAACTCCGCGATCTCCGCCGGGGGCTGGGGTTCGGTGTGGTCTGTCCGCGCCGAGGCAGGCTTGTGGCTGAGGTGCTCGCGGGTACGCTGGGCCGCCTGTCGAATCTGCGCTGTCAGGCCCCTGTTGGTCTCGCGTACCTGGCGTTGATCACGCTCGCCGCGCCGGTTCCCGCTGTGGGCCGGTTCCCGACGCGCGTGGGTGATGTAGCGCTGAAGCAGGGCCCGAAGGTGCTGCGCGTGGTGGGCGTTAAGGTCGATCGCATAGACCACCCCGTCCAAAGAGAACGTCACGGTCTGCTCGGCAGGTGAGCCGTCGATGTCATCGACGAACTCGACCACGATCTTTTCAGCCACAGCACCATCCACATATCAAGTCCAGAGATCCATGACAGGGACCCTGAAGTCAGCACGTACTCCTTGCCGCGAAAGCATAGAACACCGCCGCCCGCGACAGCCAGCACCTGTGACACCCCAGAAAAAGCTGTGACCGTAATCCACCCGGACGCGGCGGCGCTCCGTGGATTTTATCTCGAACGGTTGCCCTACAATCCGTTTCCGTACCGGCGTCCGGCATTTCACGATACCGGGCAAACGAAAGGAACTACATGGCTGAGAAAGTTACCGTTGCGCTCGTCGACGACATCGACGGCACGCCCGCTGAGACCACAGTCGAGTTCAGCCTAGACGGAGTCAGCTACACGATTGACCTGTCCCAGGACAACGCCACTGAACTCCGGGACGCCCTCACACCGTATGTGTCTCATGCCCGCCGGACCGGAGGGCGAAAGCGCGCGACCATCAAGCCCGCGAAAGCCGCCGCGCCGCAGACGACGGACAAAGAACGCAACCTGGCTATTCGCACGTGGGCACGCGAACAAGGTTTTCAGGTGTCCGACCGAGGCCGTATCCCCGCGGAGATCGTCGAAGCCTACGACAACGCTCGATAATCGAAGGCGGGGCCGCCGGCCACAGGTCCGCGGCCCCGCCCCGCAGCACACGGTCGACGGCGGGGCCGCGGGGTCTGCGCCGGGGATATGGGGGTGCATAGGGAGGATCACCAGGGGGATCCGCAGGAGGCGGCGCTTAGACGACCACCCCCTCGGGCGGCGGTCCCGCGCTGCGTAGCGGGCCTTACCGGGGATCCGCGGGTATCCCCGACTGGCCTGGCCACAGGCCGGGAGAAACATCGAGGCGGGCGGGCGGCCAGGCATCACGTCAGGACACTCCCACTACACCTCTCACGGCCCGTATCCCGATAAATAACCTCCCCTCCACTATTATTGTTTTTCATTTCATTTTTCAGAAACTGTTCAAGCCACCGCTTTCAGTGACTTATTCGCCGGCGTTTGGGATTTGAATAGGAAATGTGGGCGATTTCGAAATAACGGCAGGTCGGCCCCTATTGGGTGATTCGAGAAGAGTCTTTGAAAATGGGGCGTTATTTGTTGAATCGTGCGCGGCACAGAGCTATCTTTGAACCATCACCGGGGGAACCGGGAAATCACCGAAATGCCGCCCCTGGCGGAGCTATGTTCACCGAGGGAGCTACCGTGCCGATGGCCGCGATCCACCCTGCCGCCGAAACCTGCGAATCCGGCGATGCCGCCGAAACCGGGACGCCGATTGTGTGGCCCACCGCCTGGGAAGGGGAATTGCACATGACACCGCCCGCCGGTTCGCCAGCAACGCCCGCGCCCGCTCCGGTGCCCTCGGGTACTGCGGCGGGTGGGCGGTTGCGCAGTGGCGAGCTGCGGCGGATCGTCGCCGAATGCCTCGCCGATCACGCGGGAACGGAATTCACGCCACGCGACATAGCTAAAAAATTGGGTCGCTCGTCCGGCGCGGTCGGCAACGCGTTGCAGGTGCTCACCGATCGCGGGGAAGCCGAGAGGACCTCCCTCACGCCGTTGCGTTACCGGGCGACGGCCGCGACCGCCGGTGCCGCCTCCGCCCCCAGCACACCAGCGGGAAGCCCCGCCAAGGCCCCGCGCCGCCCCCGGAAAGCCGCACCCACGCCAGCCGCACCGGAACCAGAGGCGCCGCACCCGACGCCGGTGCCCTCGGAGGAGGAGCCCGTGTCGGGTCCGGTGACCCGCCCGAACGGGCAGACCTACCACCCCAGGCAATTGTCCGGGTTGCCGGATGTCACCGCGTTGCGCAAGCTACGCGCCGCAGGCGTGTCCTCCCTGCTGTATGGGCCCCCCGGAACGGGGAAGACCTCAGTCGTCGAGGCCGCCTTCCCGGACCTGATCACAGTGCAGGGCGACGGGGACACCACGGTCGCGGACATCGTGGGCGAATACACCCAAACCCCGGACGGCCGTTACGTTTTCGTCCACGGCCCCCTGGTCACCGCGATGCGGGAAGGCCGGTGCCTGTTCATCGACGACGCCACCCTGATCCCGCCCACCGTGCTGGCCGTGGTGTACCCGGCCATGGACGGACGCCGCCAGATCACCGTGAAAGCCAACGGCGGCGAAGTGGTGACAGCCGAGCCCGGTTTCTACGTCGTCGCCGGACACAACCCCGGCGTGCACGGCGCGGTCCTCACCGACGCCCTCTCGTCACGGTTCTCCGCACAGATCCAGGTCTCCACGGACTTCGAACTGGCCAAGCAACTGAACATCGACCGGCGTGCGGTGCGCGTGGCGCGGAATCTCGCGACGCGCCAACGCAAAGGCGAGGTCCGCTGGGCCCCGCAGCTTCGCGAACTGATCGCGTTCGAACGGATCTCCGCCGTACTCGGCGCAGACGCTGCCGCCGCCAACCTCGTCGGTATCGCGCCGGAAGAGGACCGCGACACCGTAGCGGCAGCCGTGCGCGACGCGTTCGGCACCGTGATCGAACCGCTCGCACTCGGCGCACGCATCTAACCCACCCGCCACGTCGAAAGTCCTGGAAGGACGATCCCCATGAGCACGCATCAGATCACCGATACCGCTGTCGGCAAGACCCGCCTCGATTCCTCCCGCGACGCCGTGTGGTTGCGCCTGTCCGCCACACTCACCGACGAGGTTCCGGTCATCGCCGACCGGGAAGACCTCCTCGTCACCATCGCCCCCGGGGCCGGGCACGGGTCGCCCGCCTGCTACTTCCCGCACCACGCCACGATCGAAATCGACGGCGCCCACCTCGGCACAGTGGACCCCGCCACCATGACCCCCGACCGCCTCGGCGACCGAGCCCGCTACGCCACCGCGTGGGGCCTGCTCACCCACGAATGCGCCCACGCCCGCCATTCCGTTTGGGAACCGCCCCGCGACGCCCCACCCGGCGCGGTCGACGCCGCGATGCTGCTGGAAGAATCCCGCATCGAGGCCCACCAGATCCGCCGCCGCCCCGACGACCGGCACTGGCTCCGCGCCTCCGCTACCCACCTCATCCTCGCCGACACCCACGCCAACGACCCCACCCGCGCCCCCGGCATGACACCGCACGCGGCCGCCCACGCCGCCGCCCTGCTGCTGGCCCGCACGGACGCCGGAATCCTCACCCCCGACGAAACCAAAATCGTCGGCAACGTCGTCGACTCCCTCCTCGGCACCTCAACCCTGGACGAGCTACGGGACCTGTGGCTGGCCGCCCACCACGTCGAGGACAACGACGCCGACACCATGATCGACCTCGGCCGCCGCTGGTGCGAAGCCCTCGGCACCGACCCGGATACCGGGGCAGGCGGTGAGGAAGCCACCCCCGGTGAAACGGGGACCCCATCACCCTTGGCCAGCGCCATCGCCGTCGCCACAGCGCGAACCGCCGTAGCCGTCGCCGCCGAAGAGGCTCCCGCCGACCCCGCGACGGCCGAAACGGACGCGGCGGGCGCCGAACGCCAGGCACAACAAGACGCCGCGAAAGCCGCGCGAAAGGTCTTCTCCGCAACCGGCGGACCGCGTAGAGGGAAAACCACCATCACCGGAACACGACCCCCCACAGGGCAGGAACGCGCTGCCGCGCGCCGCCTCGGTCGCGCACTGAGCACCGCCGGAATCCGCGACCGTGTAGCGACAAAGACAACCTCGCCCACACCACCCGGACGGCTGCGCATGCGCGGCGCACTGGCCGCCGACGCGCAACGCGCCGCCGGAGCGCTACCGACCGCCGAACCGTTCACCCGCACCACCCGGCGCATCGCGCCCAGCCCACCCCTGCGGCTCGGCATCGCCTGCGACGTGTCCGGATCCATGCGGGCCTTCGCCGGACCGGTCGCCTCCGCCGCCTGGATCCTCGGCAACGCCGCCCACCACGCCCAGATACCGGCCGCCGCCGCGACCGTGATCTTCGGGAACCGGGTGCGCGCCATCACCCGCCCCGATGCCGCCCCCACGCACGTGACCGAGTTCGACGCCGACGACAACTACGAGGACATCCCTCGCGCCATCGACGCCCTCGACGGAGCCCTGGACCTCTCCCGCCCCGCAGCCGCGCGGCTGCTGGTGATCGTCTCCGACGGCCGGTTCCGGGACGACCCACGTGCAGAAGGACAGCGCCGCGTCGATCGGTTGCGCGCCAACGGATGCGCCGTGCTGTGGCTCGCACCCGACAGCCCCCGCGTGAACCCACTGCACGGCGTCACCGTTCACCCGCTCGCCGATCCCACCGCCACCGCACACGCCATCGGCCACGCCGCCACCGCAGCACTGCGCGCCGCCCGCTAACCGCCCCGCCAGGTGGCCGGACACCCGGCCACCTGGCACCCGGCCACCTGGCACCCGGTCGCCACCCCAAGCGAAAGCCGGTACCACGGCACCAACTGACCACAGTGGAAACCCCAGAACAGGAGAGAGCGTTGCCCGAGAACCGTGTCAACAGCACCGACAAGATCCTGACCGAAGTCGCGGGTATTACCCGCGCAGAACTCGACGACACCCACCCCGTCGACATCGTGCTGAAGGTGATCGCAGAGAACTTCGCCTACCATCAGGACGCGGCCAAGCGAATCGCCGACGGCATCTCCCGCTACCTGCACGGCGTCGCCGACGGCAACCGTCACCTCTTCAGCCTCGCATCGTGTTCGGACTCGGGAAACTACGACGCGGCCGTCGCGAGCATGCAAGCCCTGCGAGAACCTCTCGCGGCCGCTGTCTACGCCTACCGGCAGGCGCACCGCACCGGACCCCAGGACACCAACACCGCGACCTGACCGAACACACTACGAACCCACAACCGGAGAACAGCACGAGCACGCTTGCTTCTCTGAACTAGCCTGAGTTTCCCCGCTAGCTGATTGCTCGACAGCATTTCCTCGGGGCGCTTAGGTTTCGACCCGGCCCACTGTATTACCCAGTACGGCAGCGGCCAGTCCCGACGGCCCATGGCGTAACATCGAGTTTCCGCGGCCTCACGTCGGTGACCTGCGAGCACGCCACAGCGGTGATCGAGCGAGTTGGGTAATACACCGGGGATCATGAAACGTTCCCTCTGATCAGCCGAAACTCTGATGTTGATCATGCTAAGAGGGAAACTCAGGCTAGCTCTGCTGCGGCACGTTCGACGTTCTCCGCAAAGCTGACCGCTTCAAGCATGCGGTCGATCCATCGGCCGCCGGATCCGTCTGACGGCTTGACTCTCGCGCACCATCTTCAAGAACTGCATCGCATTCTGGTCACGCCGGATGTCCGGCCTGGCGTAGATCCGGCGGAGCGCCTCGACCGCTTCGCTTGAGTTACAGATGTCGAGGCAGAGTTGGCACGCATCGGTGTAGCGCTCGCGAAGCTTGACGAGATGGCCAAACCCATTCTCCTGGAGGTCCTCGAGCAGCCCTACCGGTCCGCGCGTGTTGATGACCTTCATGAACGGGTTCGTGAGCCCCCGCTCTAGGATGAGGCCGAGGCTCTCTTCCTGCGCGTTGCCAAGGATCAGCGGGTTCGCTTCGTGCATGTAGAGACCCGGGCCACAGCAGGCGTAAACCACCCCACCGGGGACGACGTCCGCCGCCGTCACCGTCTCGCACGTCTCCCGTGGTGGACGAGACGAGAACTTGAAGTCCTCCTCGGCGAACTCTTCGGCCCGCCCGAGCTTGACAAGAAAGTTGACGTGCACCTCCGCGCCCGTGTGCGAGAGAAGCGTCCTGACGTGGTCACCGTAGTTGTCGCTTGGGGTTGTGATCACGCGGACGGCAACGTGGATCCCCAGGGCATCGCAGGCTTCGGCGATGTTGACGCAGCGACCTTCGTCAATGAACTCGAGGTGATAGCGGTCAAGGCTCACGCCCAGCATGTCGAGTCCGAGCTCTTGCAGCTCGGCGAGCTGACGCGTGGCCTGCCGCTTGTCGCGGCCCCAGAAACCGCTGGTCATGACAGACACGACATAACCCGCGTCCTTCGCTTCGCGCACGAGTGTCCTGAGGCGGGCAGGCTTCAGGAACGGCTCGCCTCCGGTGAAGCTGACATGGTCGACCGCGCCTTGGGCGTCGTACAGGTACTTGAGCGCCTCGTCGACCGACATGTCGTCGCGAACGTGAGGGGTCGACTTCGTAATGCAATGCGCGCACTTCAGCGGGCACGTCATGGTGACCGAGATGCCAAGGCAGGAGTAACCGAAGATTCCGTCAGGCATCAGCGCTCTCCCTTCGGCGGGTTGCGCTGTGAGAAGTGCACAATGCCCGAGCGCCGGAACCGCTCAAAGTTCCGGCGCCACTGGCTGTCGAAGGTGCGAATGATCGTCTCGGGTGTGAAGAGGCCGGCCGGGATAGTGCATGTGTGCGGCGGACACGTCTTGATCGGACCGTCGGTCACGTTCGGAACGATTACGTGGATGTCGCAGCCATCGCTGTTCACGAACATCCCGCCCTCGAGTTCGTCGCCCTGCCATACCCGCAAGATTTTTGGAAGGTCCCAGCGGTCGATTCCCTCGACGGCAAACGGTCCCCGCTTGGAACCGCTGTCCCCTCTGACCGCCTCGATGATGCCGAGCCGCTCCGCTTCCTCGCATACTGCGGCGACGGCCCGCTGGACCTCCTCTGCCGCCGCGCCGTAGCGCTCCGCGAGGGCACTGGCCACGCCGTCGGGGGCCGCGAAGCCATCGAGATTTTCCAACAGCACGAACGCTGGCTGGTTGATGCACGCCACCAGCTGGCGATTCTCAAGCGTGAGGTAGAACTCGTCGCCAACCTCGGCGAAGTGGATGTCCTCCGCTCGCTTGAGCCTCTTCTGGTTCTCCACGTCTGACACACATCCCCTCTGCACCGCATCAGCTGCCGTCACGGACACTGGGTTGATGCGCAGCGCCCGGCGCAAGCCCCGGCTGAGCGGGTCGGACGGAGTTCGGCAACCGCGAGTCCCGCGACGTCAGGGTGCCCGAATCCCGCGCAATGCACCCCCCGGGTCACCCAGTCGGTGAACTCGGCGACGGTCGGCAGCCGCCCGGCGCAGACGTGGGCGTAGTCGGACAGGTGTGGGCCGGGTGTCGCAGCGGCGGCGGAGCGTTCCGCGCCGCAGTCGCCGACGGCGATCCCGCCGCGTGGCTGGTGACCTGCACGGTGATCACCGCGCAAGCCATCGACGACCTTGGCGCCAGGGAAACCTTCCGCCGGTGTGCTCGACGAACGCACGTAGTCGACCGCCCGTTTCTCGATGGTGGACAGTGCGAGGTTGCGGGCCACAGGCCTGCCGCCTTGGCCAGGGTCGCCAGCGGATAAGGCCGCCGGCCGACGAACTCGCGGCCGTAGGCGATCAGCTGCCGCAGCTAGCCATGCAGCCGTCGGCCAGGTCTTTGAGGACGTCCACTGCGAGCGTCACCACCTCGGGCACGTCCGCCCCGCCCGGAGCGTCGTAGCCAGCGGCCACGCTCTCGGGGAACCAGCCGTCCGCCGGGTCATCTCCCGCGTTCGCCTCACCGATCACGGTCGCCGACGCTACGCCCGCGACCGTGCACTCCTCACCCCATTTTCGACGTCCGGTAAGTCCACGACACCTCGGTTGCCCGTCCTCGCCCCCGGAGCAAGAGGTCGGCTCCCAGCCACCAGCCAACAACCGCGTCCAGATCGCCGACCGGGCGATCGAACTAGTGACTAGCCCCACACGTGAGCACGTTCATCCGTCCACCGCCGAGCAGTCTGGTCAGTACGCCGACATCGTTGCGCGGTCAGCCAGCCACCCGCAGCAACCTGCGTCATTTTCACCAACATTGATCATGGTCCTGCCCGCCAAGTGATGCCCGAATTCGCGGACAACTGACGCCGTTTTTCACCATCCCAGCCAGCCGGGTCACAGGCGATCCAGCCCATGCTGGCGGCACCGGGACGACACCGAGCACAGCACGTCCAGTCGGGCATCAACCCTTCGGGGTCGACGTGCCCTACCGGCGGGCAAGGCAACGCTCATGCCAGTCCACGGTGTCCCATAATTCACCCTCGCAAATTCGGCCGTGGCGGCAAGCTCGACGACCAATGCACCGCAGGGCCAGGCTCCCCTCCGGGAGCCTGGCCCTGCTACGTAATTTCCTTCCGTCGTCGGTGGCTTAGCTGGCGGGCGCGTCGGTTTGTGGTTTGGCGGCGAACCGCTTGGGTTTGTCCTGGGTTTGTACTGCGTAGCCGTCGGCGACGAGCTTTTCCAGTGCGTTGTTGACGGCTCCGGAGGAGCGGTTGAGTGCTTTGCCGATGGTGTTGGGGCTGAATTCTTCGCCGGGGTGTTCGGTGAGGTAGTCCTCGACCATGCCGCGCAATTCACCCTTACTCAGGCGGGGTCCCTTGATGATCGGGCCGGGAGCATCGTCGACGCCGCTGGCCTCTCGTGCGTCTTCCGCAGATTCCTTTTCCTCCGCGGTAGATGCGTCGTTCTGGCCGGGGCTTTGCGGCTGGCTTGGCTCCTCCACGGTGGCCGGTTGTGGCGTGGTGTCGTCGTGTGTGGGGGAAGCTGGTCCTTGCGGGGGCGTGATCTGGTCGGTGTGGGTGATTGTCCAGCAGTCGGCGCTGCGGCGTCCGCCGTCGCCGATGCCGGAGATGCGGGTGACGCTGCCGTCTTTGGCCCACGTTGCCAGGATCTTTCCGGCGGTGGACCGGCCGACTCCGGCAGCTTCGGCGATGTCGGTAGTGGTGGCGCCCGGGTTGGCGTGGAGTGCGGCCCACACCTTGTCCTGGGATTCGGTGCGCTCGGGCATCGGGTTGCTATCGGTGTCGGCTGTGGGAACGGCTTTCAGGGGGCGCTGCTTGGCTGTGGTGCGGGCGTTGTCGTTCTTTCTGGGCATGACGGTTCGCTCCTGTTTGGGATGGGTGGTGGGTCATGCCCCCGGGGGCGGTTGCAGCCCCCGGTGCGCTGCCGGTCGAGTGGGCTACACAGACATGGACGCTTCGTTGGCCCGGTCCTGTCAAGCGGATTCCGAAACAAGATGACTGTCTTGTGTGGACATTCCTCCGATCGGGCGCGTCGGTGCCCATTCCGCGGCCGCAGCGAATCGAATCGCGATCGGCCCCGGGCGCGGTGATGTTCTGGGGCACGGATGTCATTGGTCGCACAGGGCCGGCCCGCCGTGCCGCCGGAAGAATCCGACCGGATCGGTTGGCTGCCCGTGCTCTTCGATCTGGAAATGGAGGTGCGGTCCGGTTGATTCGCCTCGGTTACCGACCTCGGCGATGAGCGCTCCGGTGCGGACTTGCTGGCCTGGTCGGGTGTGGTTGCGGTTGTTGTGTCCGTAGGTGGTGATGGTGCCGTCGGGGTGCTGGATGCGGATCCAGAGGCCGTAGCCGGTAGCGGGTCCGGAGTCGAGGACGGTGCCGCTGCCGGCGGCGAGGATCGGGGTCCCGAGTGGGGCGGCGATATCCAGTCCGCGGTGGAAACCGGTGCCGCGGGGCCCGAAACCTGAGGTGCAGTGCCCCTGCACGGGCACAGTCCACTCCCCCGCTGCTGGTGTCCTGGTGCAAGTGCGTCCGTGGAGGGCGGTGAGGAGTTGTCGTGCTGCGGGTTCGTGGCGGGCGTAGGCGTTCGGGCAGCCGGAGCGCTGGACTGTTTGTGCGGCGTCGTTGATGCTCATCGCCGGCCAGTCGGGCACGGCGAGTAGGTGCCGGTAGAACTGGGTGGCGCTGTAGGTGGGGTCCAGGATCTGTTCTCGCAGGCCCCAGCCTTGGGATGGGCGTTGCTGGAACAGTCCGAGGCTGTCGCGGTCGCCGTAGTCGAGGTTGCGCAGCCGGGACTCCTGGATGGCGGTGACCAGCGCGATGATCCATCCGCGTTCGGGCACGTTGAGCTGTTCGCCGACCGTGATGATGGTTGTGGCGTTGGCGAGTTGCTCAGGCGTGTAGCCGGATACGGCGGGCGTCTCGTCCCCGGCGACTGTGCAGCGTGTCAGATGGGCACCGCCGAGGACCGTGGTGACGACCCCGGCAGCGCCAGCGGCCATGAACACGATGAGAACGACCAACCCGCCCACGACGGCGAGCACAGTCTTGACAAGGGCGGACAGGGCTGATCACCTCGAAACCCTGCGAGGCCCGGGAGCTGGAGGCATGGGCTCAGGCGGCGGGAGCACGCCCTTCGGAGTCACGCCCGCCGCGGGGTCATTCACCGTGTTGGGGGCCGGGAGGTTCCACACACCAGCGAGGTCCTGCAACGGGTACCGAGCGTCGCCTCCGGTGGTGGCGGTAAGGGGTGCCCAGAGGGGTTCGGCCGGGCTGGGGTGGCCGGTGTCGGGGTCGAGATGATCGGCCACGGCGGTGGCGACGGGGACTCGGTGGGGTTGGTCGAGGTCTCGCCAGATGCGGTGGAGTTGGCGGCGGACGGTGACTTCGCGGCGACCGGAAGGCAGCCACACCAGCACAGGGGTGGTGATGGCGGTGGCCGTGGCCAGGTGGGCGTAACCGTGGAGTTTGCGGGCGACGCGAGCCACGGTCTCGGTGCCGAGGTCGAATTCGAGGAAGAACTCGGTCTCCCCGCTCGCGGTACGCCAACGGCCGTAGGCATCCGGGCGGACGAGGTCACCAAAGTGACGGGCACAGCGGGTTTCCGACCACCACGCACGCAGCACTTCCCCAGGGTGGTAACGGGCGCGGCTAATGAGGGTGGTGAACCATTCGTTGACGCCGACGGTGTGGGCCAGGCGCTGGTGGTGGGAGATGCTCATGGTCCGGTCGCGACGGTAGCCAAGATCTTTGATATCCAGCCCATATTCGCCGGCGAGAACGGCAGCACCGGCGGGACCGAGGACGTAGTGCATGGGCGCGGTACCGAGCACGATCGCGGGCTGGAAGCGGTCCAGGACCGACCACTGGAACAGCTCGCGCAGGCGCTGGCGGCCGGAGCGGAACGACGGGAACGCACAGCCGGTGATCTGGGTAGCGGTGAGCACGCGGTGTTCGTGCAGCATCCGGATAATCCACTTGTCGCGGGGCGTCAGCCGCCAGGCCAAGATGGCTTGGTGTTCAACGGAGTTGGCGACGCGCGGGGTCGGGCGTGCGGGTTTGAGTCCGTGCAACGCGCGCTGCCGAGTGGGTTTGATGATCACGGGAAAAGCACCTCCAGATCATGGGCAAGCTGAATCGCCACGACGAGCGCAGCGTCGCGTCGAAGGCTCGTGTGGTGGTCAGGTGTTACGGCGGGGATCCGCGCTGCGCGCCTGGTGCTCGTCTTCGGTGGTGGGCTGTGATGCGGGTTGGTGGTGGGTGTTCCGGGCGATGCGGCGGATCTCCCGGGCGCGCCCGGGGATGGGTAGTGGGAGTGGTTGGGTGGTCAGGGTGAAGGGTTCGGCTTCGGCGCCGTGCAGGACCAGCCTTGCGGCGGCGTGGTACACGTCCAGGTGCGCGAGGTCGTGGTCGGACAGCCGTGGGGTGGTGTGGCGGGAGAGTTCGCGGGCGTCTTCGGGACTGGCGTTGAAGAAGATCTTGCTGCGGGCGTTGGTGGAGATCCCTTCCTTGAGCTCGCGTGGGAGTTGGCCGAGGTGCTGGTGCGCCAGGGTCATGGCGAGGCGGAATCCGCGGGCTTCGGCGAGCATGTCCTCCATGGGGTAGGGCAGGTTGAGGAAGTTGTGGCATTCGTCGATGACCATGCCCGCGTCCCGGCGCTGGGCTTGCGCAATAGCGGCGCGGGCGGTGGTGGTCTGCCAGACCCGTGCCACCACCAGCGATCCGATCAGCCGGGTGGTTTCCTCGCCGAGCGTGCCTTTCGGGATCCGCAGCAAACAGATCCCGCCGTCGAGGATGTGTGTCATGTCGATGGTGGAGGGTCCGGCGGCGATGGCGTCGCGCACGAACGGCCGCAGCAGGAACGCGCGGAGTTTGTTCATCAGCGGCGAGATGACCTGGCTGCGGGAGGCGTCGGTGAGGTCCTCATACCAGGACCAGAATCCTCTGAGGACCGGGTCCGTGACGGCGGCGGTGACCCGGGCGCGGAAGGCGGGCTCGGCCAGCAGGGTAGGCAGGTCGGCGAGGGTGGCGGTGCCGTCCTGGGCGCGCAGGGTGAGACACGCGGCACGCATGACGTCGTCGGTACGCGGGCCCCAGAACGCGGAATAGACACGGCGGAACACCGACACCAGGTTGTCGACGGTGAGGTCGGTTTCCCCACCATCGAGGGGGTTCAGGCAGGGTGGGCGGGTACGGGCGTCGGCGTCAAAGAGCACCACACGGTCGGCTGCGGCGCGGGGTAGGCGGGAGAGGACGTCGGTGACCAGGTCGCCTTTGGGATCGATCACCACAATGCCGCGGCCGGCTTCGGCGTCGGCGAGGATCATGGAGGCCAGCAGGGTGGATTTGCCGGATCCGGTGGCGCCCAGGACATGCAGGTGGTGCCGGGCATCAGGCACCCGTAGCGCCACCGGGCGGGGATGGCCGGTGTTGGTGACGCCCAGTGGCTTGGCTTGCGGGCCGGGGGTGGCCACGCCGGGTGGTGGGGCGATGGCTTTGGCTCCGGCGCGCTGGATTCCGGGGATGGCGTCGTCGGTGGGCAGGTGTGCCAGTGCCGCGAGCTCCGGGACCGACAGCAGATCGCCCCGTCGCAGGGATCGCTGGGTGAAGGCGGTGTCGGGGTGGCGGAGTCGGTGGCGGGTGTAGTGGTTGTGGCCGGTGTAGGAGGCGAACGAGGCCGCCAATGCGTGCGCCCGGCCTCGTGCCGCCGCTCTCGCCGCGTCGACCTCCGTGGTGGTCGCGGTGTGGGAAAGCAGGGTGGCGGTGGCGTAGCGGATGACGGTCTCGTACTGGCTGCCGCGTTGTTTGGTCACGATCGCCCGGTTGGCCGCGGAGTGTTCCAGCGACGTCTGCGGATCACGACGAGCCATCTCCCGGCCGCTGTCGCGAGGGCGGATAGTGGCCCTGCCGGGGGTGATGAGGTCCAGGACCCGGCCTACCAGGTGGCTGCTGGTGTGGGTGTGGCGGGCGGCGCGGTGGGCTTGGGCGAGGCGGCGCCCGGTGACGGGGCGGGCGAGGATGTGCACGCAGGCGTGCTCTTCGCGGTCCAGGCCGACCGGTGCGCCGATCAACGCGCGGATCGGGTCGGCGTCGAAGTCGGTCCGGATCGGCAGCGCGTCCGGGCGCGCGAGCCGGAGCTCTCCCCCGACCAGCACTCGCCGCCCTCCCGCACCGGGCGCGGGCAGGGGTGGTTCGGCGGGGCTGGTGCGGGTGTGTGCGCCGGGCCAGGCCGCTTCCACCGCCCGCTCGACCAGACCAGGGGGAATAACGCCAGGCACCCACAACCGGATCGCAACACCAGCCTGGGAGAACACGTACTCACACGCCAGGTGGGGTTGGCCGGTGAGAAGGCGTTTCCATCGTGGGCGCAGCAGGCCAACGAGGTGCGACCACAACGCCGCTCCACCCGCGGGGTCCACTGTGGGCGGGGCGAGGATCGTCACCATGCGGGCGTTCTCGATGAGGCGCTGACGGCAGCGACCGCGCCACCACCAACGCCCGCCCACCACGCCGACAAGCCCGACGATGAGACCAGGCACCGCGACAGGAGCGGCGGAGCTAGCCACGTCACCGAGGCGCCCGAGGACGAGCTGCAGAGCACCCCACGGGTCCCGTAAGTAGTCTTCGATCCCTCCACCGACCAGGCTGATCACTGCAGACGGCAAGGCGGGCATACCGCACCTCCTCGAGGTGACGTGTCCAGTTCATTCGGCACGCGGGTGGTCAGGTTGAGCGCGGAAGGCGAATGTCGCTCGCGCCAGTCCCGGGTTCATCGCCGGCGAGGTGCGTCGTGGTCTGACCGAGCTCGACGTACCCGGAGTCCATAGTGGATTCCTGGTGTGTGGTGTCGGCGAGTTCGGCGGGATCTGTGGTGACGAGGGTGTGTTCGGTGGGTGAGGCGACGGTGTGGAAGGCCACGCGCTGGGTGCCAGCGGCCAGCAGGCCTTGGCCTTGTTCAGCCGTGAGCAGGAATTGGCGTTCGCCGGCGGAAAGATCGAAAGTGCGGGTGATCTCCTCGATCGCTTGCGGGGCCTGCCGCAGCAGGATCTGGGTGGCGGCGTTGGCGATGACGGCTTTGCCGAGATCGCTGCCGAGCACGTCGGCGGTGTCCTGGGTCGCCACGGTCAACCCGGCCCAGTGTTTCCGGGACGCCTTGGCCATACGGAACAAGAACTCCGCGCCCGCGGGTTGCCGCATGAGCAGCCACGCCTCATCGACGACGACCAGCCGCGGCCGGCGGAGCACGGGGTGAGTGACCCGCCGCCACACCGCGTCCAGGGTGAGCAGGGTGCCGATGGGTTTGAGTTCCTCAGGCAGATCCCGCAGCGAGAACACCACGAGGTGCCCGTCGGGGCGGATCGTGGTGGGCCCGTTGAACAGGTCCTGGAACGCTCCGTCGACATAGGGATGCAGCCGCCCGGCGAGATCGGCCGCGACCGTGTGGCCGGTGGCGGTGAGGGTGTCGCGAAGATCGCGGAGCGTGGGAGCGGGGCGAGTCCAGGTGCGGGCATCCGGGGTGATTCCGGCCTGGCGGTAGGTCGCGGCGATCGCCTCATCCAGCACTGCCCGCTCCCCCGCCGACAGTGACGCGTCGAGGAGCACACTGATCACGGTCTGCAGGAACACCCTCTTTGCGCGCACGAGCGCATCTTTCGGCGCGGTGCGCATGCCGTCGGCACCAGTAGCGATGGGCAGATCGAAGGGGTTGAGGCGCACACCGTCAGCACCGAGATGGAGGTAGGTGCCGCCGACGGCCTCGGCCAGGCGCCGGTATTCGTCTTCGGGGTCGATGACAGCGACCTCGACCCCGCGATACAGCGAACGCAGCGTCTCCAGTTTGACCAGGTAGCTCTTCCCGGCACCACTGCGGCCAAGGATCACACTGTTGTGGTTGTCGGCCGCGAAGCGATCCCAGTGCACCAGCCCTTGACTGCCCACGTTGAACCCGTAGAGCACCCCCGCCGGCGCCGACACCGACGTCGGATCGGCCGGAGGGAGGTCGGCGCTGGTGAAAGGGAACGCCGCGGCCAGCGCACTGGTGTCAAAGGTGCGACGCATCCCCAGCAGGTCCAGTCCCATGGGGAGGGTGGACACCCAGCCCTGCAGGCTGCGGTAGGTGGCGGGTGCGGCGTCCAGCAACAGCGACGCCGCCAACGCCCGGACCGCGGCAACCTCGTCAGCCAAGGCCTCCTGTGTGCTGGCGTGGATCGTGAGGTAGAGGCCGAAGCGGAACAGTTTGCCTTCGCCGCGGGCGATCCGGGCAGAGAGCTCGTAGGCGTCCTCGGTGGCCGCGTCCATCTGCGGGTCCGCGCGAGGCGGCCATGCTCGGCGGTGTGCCGACGACCGGATTCCAGTTTCGCCAACTGGTTCCGCAGGCGCCTCGCGGCGGTCGTGGGATCGATCGGTTCGACGTGCAGCGACACATCCAGCCGACCGGGGTAGGTCAGCAGGGGCTGCAGCCACCCCGGATGGACTTCGCGGGGATACCCGGTGATCGCGAAAGACGCGGCCCAGTCCCCGCCGACCTCCACATGCCGAGCCCCGATACTCAGCGCCTCCGGCGCGAACACCGCCGAACTCGCCTCCCGTGCGGCACGCTGCCGTGTGCGGGCCCTCATGCCGCACGCCCCCACTCGTCCTCGCCGGCAATGTCATCGGTGTGCCGTTCGGGCTGGGTGGTGATGATGTCCTCCGCACCGGCCACAGCGGCGGCGAAAGTGGGCAGGACGCGGTCGGGGTTGCAGGCGGCGGCCAGCACACTGGTGGCTTGCCCCGCATCCAGGACCGTCACCACGATCCCGGCAGGCGCCAGGAGATCCGTGGCTTCGTCCAGCCGTCGCACCAGACGCGCTTCGGCGGCCCGCCGCGCCGCATCCCCGGGGACGCTCCTGGTGGTGCGCTTGTGGCGCCGCCAGGCGAGAAAGACCGGTTTCGTGGTGGCGTGTTGCACGGGTTCACGCAGAACGAGAAGGACCTGACGGCGGAGCAGGTCCGCGTGCCCGGCGAGATAGGCGAGGTAGTCGGCGTGTTCGGCCGCGGCGGCTTCCAGCGCGGGATGCGGCAATCCCCCGGCACGATCTCGAAGGTCGGCGATCTGCGTGGTCAGGTCGAGACGTTCAGCGCGGATGAGGACCTGGATCCCGGCGGTCAGGGAATGCAGATAACGCCCGAAACCGGCTACCAGACCGGCTTGTTCGGCCGGGGTGCGTAGCGCGAAGTTGACCGTCGAGGCCACGGCCACCACCGCCAGCCCGTCCGCGCCGAGATCCACCACACCGGCCTCGGCAGCAGATGCGCAACGCACGCCTGTCGCGGGCAACTCCACGGCCCCCAGCCGGGACGCGTCCAGCCCTGGACGGGCGGCGTGGTGCGCGCGGGCGGTCAGCCAGTCCGGGGCGGGCTGCACCCCGCCGGGGGCGGTGACGCGGTGTGTGGGGGCCATGCGTTGCCGGAGGGCGGCCACGGCGAGCCGGTCCAGCGACACTCCGTCGCGCTGCCCCAGCACCAGCGCCACGACGAGCGCGGCGATCGGCAGCGCCAGCACCACAAAGACCGGCAGCGGCACGACAGTCCGCGTCGTCAGCCAGCCGAGATACAGCGCCGCGCCGGTGACGGCGAGGATGGCCAGCTGCCGCGCGGTCAAATTCGCCAGGATGCGGTCTTCTCTGTCCACATCAGACGGGATGCGAACCGTATACGACCCGCTTGTCCGGGTCTCGTGGAAGCTCATTGGTGGTCACCCATCCCTTTCATCCGTTGCAGGGTCGGGAGTTGGTGGTGCTGTTCGAGCGCCACACACGGCGCGGGCTGTGGTTCGTGTGCGAGGTCGACGGTCAGCGGCGGGCTACGCTGCGCCAGGAGTGGACCGATCGCGGGGTTCCGGCCGCCGAGCAGCGGCTCGCGGTCGACGGCTTGGCGGCGTTGCGCGAGGTGACCGACGCGGTGCTGGGCCGCCGTTCAGGCACCACCCAGGCGGGTGAATGATGATCTCGGTGATCAAACTCGACAGCGACGGCTCGGCTGGGCCGGGAGTGAGGCGTGGTGGCCGCGGCCTGGTGTGGCGAGGCGGTGATGGCCGTGGCGAACATGGTCGAATCGGTGCTTGGTCGCGAGTCCCGCAGCGGCGGTGGTGCTGGTGAACGGGGCGTTGAAGATCAGCACGGACCACCGGTCGCGGACGGCGGTGGTGTATGTGCGGCAGTCGAGCGTGATGCAGGTCCGCGAGCACGCCGAGTCGACCGCCCGCCAGTACGGTCTGTCGGGCGTGGCGGTCGAACTCGGCTGGATGGCCTAACAGGTCGTCATCGTCGACGCCGACCTCGGAGTGTCGGGCCGGTTCGGCTCGGAGCGCGATGGTTTCCGCGAGCTGATCTCGCGGGTGTGTCTGGGCGAGGTCGGGGCGATCTTCGGGCTGGAGGTGTCCCGGCTGGCGCGCTCGTCGGCCGAGTTCGCGCGGCTGTTGGAGCTGGCGCGGTTGACCGACACGCTGCTCATCGACGGCGACGGCGTCTACGACCTGGGCGACGTCAACGATCGCCTGTTGTTGGGGTTGAAAGGCAGCATGTCGGAGGCCGAGCTCCACCTGCTCGCCGGCCGCTTGCACGGCGCGAAGCTGGCCGCCGCGCACCGCGGTGAACTGCGCGCTCAACTGCCCGTCGGGTTTGTCTACGACCTCGACGGGCAGGTCGTGATCGACCCCGATGAGCAGGTCCGCACCGCGGTGGAAGACCTCTTCGCCGAGTTCGCTCGCACCGGCTCGGCGTTCGGTGTGGTCAAGGCGTTCGCCGAAACCGGGCGGCTGTTCCCGCAACGCGCCTACGGCGGTGCGTGGGCAGGTCAGCTGAAGTGGGGAAAGCTGGGCCACTACCGCGTACTGCAGGCGCTGAAGAACCCAGCCTATGCAGGGGCCTACACCTACGGGCGCAGCTACGACAAACGCCGTGTCCAGCCGGATGGCACGGTGCGTTCGGCGCGGCGCAAACGCACCCGTGATGAGTGGACCGTGCTGATCCCCGACCATCACGAGGGCTACATCAGCTGGCAGCAGTTCCTGGACAACGAGGCCAAACTCGCTGCGAACCAGACCAACGCCGGCGCCCGCCCACCCCGCGAGGGAAACGCGTTGTGCCAGGGCATCGTCTACTGCGGGGCATGTGGCGCACGAATGGGCACCCGCTACGGCAAGCGCCACTACGTGTTCTACGTCTGCAGCAGCGCCCGCGACCACGCGAAATCGGCGGAATGCCGCTCGGTCGCGGTGTCCACCGTGGACGACGTGGTCGGCCGGTTGCTGCTGGACGCGGTCACTCCAGAGCAGATCACTGCGGCGTTGGCCGTCGCCGACGAGGTCACCGAGCGGCACGTGCGTTCGCATCGGGCTGCCGAGCTCGCCGTTGAACGCGCCCGTTATGAGGCTGACCGTGCTGAACGCGCCTTCAGTCAAGTTGATCCGGAAAACCGTTTGGTCGCAAGGAGTTTGGAGTCTCGCTGGGAGACCAAACTTGCTGCGCTGGCCGAGGCGGAGGCAGCGCTGGAGACCGCACGGGCAGCCAAGCCGCCCTTGCCGGCCCGCTCGACTCTGGAGGCGCTGGCGGCGGATCTGCCGCGGCTGTGGGACGACCCGGACACCAGCCCCCGCGACCGCAAACGCTTGCTGCGCACCCTCATAGCCGACGTCACCCTGCTGTCCACCGAGGATCCCCGGCAGGTCCGGATCGGGGTGCGCTGGCACACCGGTGCCACCAACGAGATCACCATCAACCGCAAGGGACCCGGACGCACCCCCGCCACGGCGCTGGAGATCATCCGCCGCTATGGTGCGACAAGGACCAGCGAGCAGCTCGCCGAGCAGCTCAACGCCGCCGGGTTGACCACCGGCAAGGGACGTCCCTGGAACACCGAGGCCGTCGCGCGAGTCCGTGACACCTACGGCATCCACGCCCCACGCACCGTGGCAGTCCGCGAAGGCGAGGTCAGCATCGCCCAAGCCGCCACTCAGCTGGGTGTTTCGGCCCACGCAGTCGGTAACTGGATCCGCAAAGGATGGCTGCCCGCCCGCCGCGGTGCGGCCGGACGCTGGTGCATCCCCTGGGACGAAGCCACCCAAGACCTCTACCGGCAACAAGTCGCGAACTCGACCCGCGTCCAACGACACAACCCAACACCCGCAGGAGGTGCAGTATGAAACGACCGTCGGAATACGGATGGGCTCGGTCATGTGGGATCACCTTCCGCAGGTGTCGATGGTGCAGCGGGGAGGTCCAGAGGGAGTTCAGGCTGGCTCGGGTCCGCTCCAGCAAAGCTCGCGCCGGTGGTGGCCGGCCGGGGCCGGCTGCGGGCGGGGCGCGGAAGATCCAGCGGCAGGGCGTATTGGCCGTGCTTGTCGGGGCGAATGCCCTTGTATGCCGAGGGTGCGGCGGGTTTCGGGGGAACGCGGCGCGGCAGGCGGGCGCGTGCTTGCGGGTGCACCTCACCGCCGGGGGTGAGCAACGGGCGCTGCCCCGGCACCCGCACCGGCCCGGGCTCCGGCTGGGCAGTAGGCGGTGGTGGTGGTGGTGTGGGGACGGACTGCGTGGTGAACGGTCCCACCAGCGGCAGCGGGTACTGGCCGCCCGGCGGGATCCGGGTGGGTATCGCACCGGGGTTGCCCGGTTTCGGCGGCAAGGCCTGCGGTCGCGGTCGCCCCGAACGGGTGCACAACGTCGGCTGCACCGCGCCCGCCGGAGGGCCGGCCTCGGAGAAAGATGGGGTGTCGAGGGTGGTGCGGTCGGGATCGTGGCGGGCGTGGATCGGCAGCATGTGCTGCTCACCCGGGCGCGGATTCAGACGCATCCCGGACGGCCCCAAATCCGGTGGCAGCGCCGAACGCACCGGCGTGCCATCCACGGAGAACAAGGCCCCTTGCCGGCCCCCAGCATTCCGCGCAGAGCGTGCCACCGGGGCAGGTTTCGTGCGGTTCCGGAATGGCTGCCGCAAACGGCCCGGCGTGAGTCCGGGCAGCGGCAACACATACTGGCCGTCCGCGCCGGCACGGGAGTTCTCATAAGGATCCGCCGCGCTGGCCGATGTGGCGCCGCGAGAACGCTGGAATCCGGCGATGCTCGCCATGCCGCCCCGGAGCAGACCGAAGGTTTTGTAGGCAAGGAATCCTTTGATCAGCGACCCGACGCGGGACCGGCCGCCACCGCGAACAGAACTCAGGACCCAGAACGGGATTTTGATCAGGATGTAACACATCGCGATAGCGACAAGGAAACTCGACATTCTCAACCACCCTTTTCGTGGGGGTGTCAGAACAGCGTGACTCCACCAGGGAGATAGAAGATCTTGATGGTGGCGATAAACGCCAGCGACTGGCCGACCTGAATGGCCAGCAGTCCACAGTAGGCTTTCCACCACCAGAACGCGATCGATTCGACCGGCGCCAACGCATGACACATCAACGCCAACGGGGCACCCACAAGAAGCAGGACAGTCAACGCGACCCGGACAACATAGGTCAGCAACACCACGATGATCATGACCGCCAGCACCAATGCCGTGAAAACGGCATACAGATCGCTGTACTGCGCGTCTTCAATCGGCAGGTTTCCCCGGAGCGTGTCGGTGAACGCTTGCGCGGTCTGATCGATCCCTGCCTGATCACCACCGAGGACCGCCACCGAGAGGGCGTTAGCGAACTCGATTCCTTTCCCGCCGAAAAACAGCGACAAGTTGGCGGCGGTGAATCCCACCACCAGCCGAGGCAGCGTTTCCTTCAGCGAGGTACGACTCTGCACCGACTGATACGCCATCACCACCAGCCCGGCGATCATCACCACCAGCACCGAGCAGGCAATCATGATGCGCTGCGAACTGCCCCAGACCTGCCCGACGACCGGAATCTCATCCAGCCGGGGCGTGACCAACAGCGAGGTGCCAAGCCAATCCAGCACGCCGTTGAGCGCGGAGGTGGCCAGGTCGGAAAAGAAATCCCAGAACCAGTCCGTCAGAAAGTGCTGCAACCACCCACCATGATCCTCACTCTCCCCCGCCCCCGGAACCGCAGGCGCGGTCGGCGCTTCGGGAATGCAGTACTCCCCGTCACACGGTTGCGGCTCCGGGGCCGGCAGTACGGGAACTGGCGGCGGGGGTGATTCCGTCGCTGGTGCGGTCGAGCTCGGGCTCGGGGATTGGTCGAGGGACTGCTGTGCCTGTGCGGTGATGGGGCTGCCGGTCAGCGCACACCACACCACCGCATTCACGACAGCTACGGCTCGCCAGGTGGCCGGGGGTGGGATCGACACTGTCGATCACATCCCCAGAATCCCGCGCAGGATCTCCACGACCACCGGTGCCAATGCGGTGAGCCCGAAGCCGATGCCGGCGCTTTTGAACGCCTGCTTGGCCTTTTCCACCTCGCCCGGGTTGCCGCCGGCCATCAGGTAGCGCAGTCCGCCGACGGTCAGGAACACCGTCGCCACCAACGCGAGAATCCCCATGATCCAGTTCCGGGCGTTGGTCAGCACAACCTCCAAATTGGGCGCCAAAGCGAGCACGTGTGTGGTCTCGGCCTGCGCCGCCGACCCGGTCAGCACAAGCCCGACAGCCACGATTTCGCCGACCAGCAGCCACCGGTGCGTCGATGCCAGGCGGGCACGCCGACGGGGATCTCGGGGTACTGAAGCGGGTGGGCGGGGCCGGAATTGGCGGGAGCGTGAGGGGGTGGTCAGGCGCATCGGGGAGCCTCCTGCGTCGAAGGAGCCGGCGATGAGATCGCGGAGGGAGTTGCTGGGTGTCCCCCGCATCCCTGAACTCCGCTGTCGCTGCCCCGCCGGGACATTCGTGCCCGGGATTTCTGCCCGGCCCCACCCCCACGGTGTGTCACGGCTGCGGGCAGCTCAGTGGTGGTGCGTGCGGCGGCGGTGACGGCCAGGGTGTCCGCGACCTGAACCGCGACGTCCCCGCCGGCGTCCCGCGCGCCGTCGGCGTTCTCCGCGCAGAGGTAAGCCAGCAGTCGCAGCTCGGCACGTCGCCGGGTCTTCTTGATGGCCTCGTAGGTGGCCCCGCGCTGCTGGGCGGCCTCTGCGAGCGGGAGGCCTTCCAGCCGGGTGGAGCCGATCAGCTCCGCTTCCTCGGCGGTGAGCACCGTGTCGGCGACCGCCCGGGCGAGCACGAAATCCGGATGCCCCCACGGCTGGCTCGGCAGCGGCCGGAAACCACTGCCCGACGGAACCGGCGCATCCAAAGCCTCACGAACAGTCGCGTGCCCGGATCGATAGGCCGCCCACCGCAGCCGCAACATGATCCGCGGCCGACGCAGATCAACACGAGGGAGCTCGGCAAGGAACCCGACGAGTACGGCGGCGTGAATGTCAGCGGTATCGCCGGCGAACCGGGCCGACAAGCACGAGGCGATCCGGGTCAACCCGGGCAGCGCCACACCCACACAGCCGACCGTCCACGTCGTACCCTCGGTGCGTGAACGCAGCACCAGATGCGCCCACACCGCATCCCGCGTGGCCTGCCCGCACCGACGGCGCAGCAACAGATCCCGCACCTCGTTCAACGGCACCAGACGATCCGGCAACCCGGCGAACAAGCGCCCGTCCACACACACCGGATGCGGCCCCGTCACCAACCACGAAAACGCCGCCCTCGCCGTATCCAGCGGCATCCCACCACGCCCAGCACCCGACGCCGTGAATCCCCGAAAATCCTTACCCCTAACCATTTCGCGACTCCTCGCAGCGAGCCGATACAACGACCCGGCAAGGACGCCACACCCAGTACTACCGAATTTCTACGACACTACTACCCAACACCACGCGCACTACTACCACCGATCTTCACCGGTACCCTTCCGCGAAATCCTTGAGCCTTATCCCATCGCGAAGTCGATCATCACGAGCAGCGCTGGCTTGATCGCGAGATCGCACCGGTAGTAGCCGGTACGCTGGGCCAACACCCTGCGGTAGTAGCCGTGTAGTAGCACGAGCGCGCGTCCACAAGGACGGAATCGCGCGGAAATTTCAGAGCTCCCAGGAATCGTGCACGCGGCCCGGAATTGGCGTCGCAGTCTCCCTCACACGCGTCCCACGCGCCGGCGTCGTGCGTTCAGCACAAGAGCTGCCCGTGAATTTCCGGAAAGAGATTCTGCCCGACGCTGATCTTTCTGTGAAAATTCCGGGCGCGTTCTGTCCCTATCCGGGGCGTAGGACGGAGTTCAGGAATGTCACCAGCATCGTGGAGGCATTCCATGAACCCATCACAGCCCACACCACACACCCCCCGCGCACGCCGCGCGCAGCCGGAGGTCAGCGGCCCGGCCTATCCATCAGCACCCCGCCGAACCCCACGAAACCCGCGCGAGCGGACTGGCGCGAGCACACCAGCGACCGTATGGGCCTGCCAGACGCCCCCGATCGACCCCGACAATCCCTGGCCCACCACGCTCCTAGACAAGATCGTCACATCCTTCACCACACCGCACGACAAGGTCGTCTTGCTCGACCTGCAAGCCACCACCCGTCCCAAGCCCGCAACCCGCTCCGCTGAATCCGGCGGCCTCGCGACAGCACAAGCCGCCGTCAGCCAACTCGACCGCACAGTCAGCGTCACCCCCGCCGCAGAGCCCAGCACCCGGCACTCGCCCGGCCAGCCCCGGCCCGGCTTCGCACCCGACGGCATCCCGGACACACCACCGCTGCCCCACCTCCTGTCAGCGGAAGACGCAGGCAAGCGCCGCGCGGACTTGGTCATCGCGAGCCTGCCACCGCAGCACGCTGACGCGCGGACCTGCGATCACCTCGCCCAGGTCGCGGCCCGGCTGCTGCGCACCGGCGGGATCCTCGCCGTACTCACCCGCACCGGCACCGCACAGGGACAGCTCGTCGACCCCACCGGCTCCGTCGTTGCGGCGGCACAAAGCGCGGACCTGCTCTACCTCCAGCACATCGTCGCCCTGCTCGTCCCGATCCGGCACGGCCGCCTCCACACCGATAACGACCACCCACACGGCTCCGCGCCAGGCGCCTCCGCGAAGCCGGTGCGGCATCGCCGTGTCCACGCCGACGTCCTCGTCTTCGCCCAACCACACCAACACGCCGACCCGCTCCCGCAATCCGGACCCGACACCGGCGCCATCCGATGACGTACCCCCACCGACACCCCACCGCTGACCACCTCGACAAGAAGGACATCCCTATGCGCGATCACACCCCCACCGGACACCGCCCCCCTTCCCCGTCGCACCGCCGGATCACCGTGACACCGCCTGCCCCGTGCCCGCCGGCGGTGTCGGTGTGGGCGACCGCGCAAACCTCTCCCGCCACCCAGCGCAAAGGCCGCTACAGCCCCGACTCCACCGCACACCCCGCCAAAATGCTGCCCGCCGTGGCCGCCCACGCCATCGCCCACTACACCCGGCCCGGCGACCTCGTCCTCGACCCCATGTGCGGCATCGGCACCACCCTCGTCGAAGCCCTGCACCTCGAGCGCCGCGCGATCGGCGTCGAATACGAACCCCACTGGGTCACCGTCACCCAAACCAACCTCGACCTCGCCCACCACACCAGCATTGCCGCTGGCCGCGTGGTGCACGGCGACGCCCGCCAACTCGCCACGCTCCTGCCAGCCGATCTTCACGGCCAGGTCGCACTGGTCGTCACCTCACCCCCGTACGGACCCTCCACCCATGGCCAGGTCAGCACCGGCACCGCCGGCGTCCACAAACACCACCACCGCTACGGCAACACCCTCGACCGCGGCAACCTCGCCAACATCGGCCACCACCGCCTCCTCGCCGGATTCACCCGGATCCTCACCCACGCGGCCGTCTTCCTGAAGCCCGGCGGGCACGTCGCGGTCACACTGCGCCCCTGGCGCGAACACGCCGAACTCATCGACCTGCCCGCCCACATCCTCACCTGCGGCCGCCAAGCAGGACTCATCCCCACCGAACGCTGCGTCGCACTGCTGGCCCGCATCGCCGAAACCGACCTCGTTGCCCGCGGCAGCTTCTTCCAACGCGACTTCATCCGCAAACAACGCGACAACGGACTCCCCCTGCACCTCATCGCCCACGAAGACGTCCTCATCTTCACCAAACCCACCACGTCGAGAGCCACCGCAGAAAAAGGAACCCCTCAGCTACAGCTCCGAGACTCGGTGCACGCGCCACTTACTGCGGCGTAGGTACTGTCCGCAAAGACACCCGCATCCACGGCGAGCACGACGGCGATCACCGAAGTCAGATCCAGACAGGACGTTTATCTCATGAGAAACGTAGGCAGATCAGCACTACCACGCCGGGCCGGACTGAAAACACCTCGCAGTACGCCGGCAAGTAAACCCAGCATCCCTGCGACCGAGGTCTCGCAAGAAAACACCACACCTGGACAACAGGCCGAGCACGCAAGCAGTATCGAAAACCAGGGCACATTCCTCTACACCGCTGAAGAAGCCGCCTACCTTCTGCGCGTCCGCCCTTCGTGGCTGCGACGGAAAGCCTCCGCTCGCGCCATCCCCTGCCGGTTCCTTGGTAAACACCTGCGGTTCTCGCGTAGCGATATCGCAGAGATCGCAGGAATCGACCCTCCTACCGCGAGCAATACCTAGGAAAACTCAACGCAGTTACCACACGACTACATACGCCCAAACAGGGCATTACCCACCGGATTTACTTGACACCGGTCAGTAACAGAGCGTCCATGTGTCCGTCACAACACCGCCCCAGCCAATACGGCGCAAGTTTCCCAGGAAGCCCTGTCATGTCCTTTGTGGAAAAATCAGGCAAGAACACGTGGCGTGTCCGATACTGGAAAGATGACGGCACACACGGCTCTATCCCAGGGTTCGCCACGAAAAAAGCCGCCGAAAACAAAGCAAACGAGATCGACAGCGAACGCCGCCACGGAACCTTCCTCGACCCCAACGCCGGGAGACTCCTTCTCGCCGACTGGGCCACCACATGGCTCGATTCCCTCGACGTGGAACAGGCGACCGAATCGCAGTACCGCAGTCTCATCCGCAACCACATCCTCCCCCGATGGGGAAACACCTCCTTGAACGACATCGCCGGATCCGCCGTACACGGCTGGTCCAAAAAACTCCGAGCCAAGGGCTACGCCGACTCCACCGTCGTCACGATCGTCAAGATCCTCTCGATGATGCTCGCCGATGCCGCTCATGAGCGATTCATCCCCGCCAACCCCGTCCGGCCCCAACGACGAGGCAAACGCCGACGCGCACCCCGTCGCGAAGCTCTCTGGGCCACCCCTGATCAAGTCCTCAGGATCGCCCTGCAAGCTGCTGTCACAGCATGGCCGGGTGCAGGAGTATTGATGATTGCTGCTGCCTACACCGGGGCACGCTGGGGTGAACTCGCTGGCCTGCAACGCTTCAATACCCATCTGGACGATGGCTGCATCGTGATCGACCCGGAGATCGGCGCTCTCCACGAGGTCGACGGTGTCCTGAGCCTAGGCCCGCCGAAGACCGAGGAATCCGCCCGCACCATCTCCCTCCCGCCGTTTCTCATCGAGATGCTCCGAGCCCATCTCGACACCCACTCCCATTCCCATGTATTCGTCACCAAGGACAACGAGCTCTTGCGCCGCAGCAACTTCTCCCGTCGCGCGACGCGCCCCGCAGCCGACGGGACTCTCCACAAGCCCTGCGCACGGCACCATCTCCAGGCGATCGTGCCGGGCTTGGTCTTCCACAGCTTCCGCCACAGCCACAAAACCTGGCTCATCGCCGACGGCATTCCACAGGTCGCCCAAGCCCGCCGCCTCGGCCACGTCATCCCGGACAAGATCGAACACATCTACTCCCACGTAGCCCCCGAAATCGAAACCCGCCTTCTCCAAGGACTCCAACAGCGTTGGGCTACAGCGCTCACCGTATTGCTCGACCAGCAGAGCACCCGCAGCGCTACGACCACAACCGAAGCCATCGGACTACAAACACTCCCTGCCATGACGCCAGCATGAACTGACGCAACCCAGATCAGCAGCGAACCGCCGCGCGACAACATTCCGTCCGTCGGGGCTTCATGGGTCTGTAGCGGGAACGGTGTACCCGCTACAGACCCGAACTGCTCTCCGGAGGCCAGTGGCAACGCTTAGGCGTCACGCGCGGCGATCGATCGGTCCGGCCTTGAGGGACGGCTACCGCCGCCGTATGGGGCCGAAACTCCCGTGATCACCTTGCTGACCGGACGGGTGTGAGGAGGCCGAGGCCGAAGTGGCGGTGGGCGCCGAGGATGAGGGGCCGGGGTTTTTCGGTGATCTTTCGGGCTGTTGTGGGGGCGAGTTCGAGGGTGAGGCCGAGTCCGGGGAGTCGTTGGTTCATGGTTTGGCTGGGGCGGTGGCGTCGGTAGCGGCGTGCCCAGGGGTCGGAGAGGTCGGCCGGCCAGGGCGCGTTGGTCCCGTGTGGGGTGGGGTGGATCTTCGTGATGACGTCGTCGGTGGGGAGGTCGAGTTCGGCGGCGAGTTCGGCGCGGAGTTCGTGGGTGACGAACTCTTCGGTGGTTTCTTTCTTGCGGTGTCGCCGGAAGCAGACTGGGGTGAGGGTGCGCCACGTGGTGACGGGTGCCGCGGTGGTGGTTTCGGGTGTGGCGTCCGCGATGTCACCGACGTGTTCCAGGGCGACACGGATGTCCGCTGCTTGGTTTCGTTCCTCGCTGCGGCTGTGGCGTGGTCTGAGGCGACGGAGGGCGGTGACGGCTCGGAGAACGTCGGGGTCGAATCCGGCGGGCAGCCAGATGACTGCGGTGTCCAGGTAGGGCGATTCGGTGTCGCTGTTGTAGGCGAGGTAGTGGGCGTGCTGGTGCTGGTTTCGGCTGATGTTGTCGGCGTGGTCTTTGCCCGAAAGTGGTGGGCATTGGCCACCGGTTCCATCGGGGTTGCGGTGCTGTTTCCCGTATAGGCTCAGACAGGCGCGGCGGAGCGTGTCTGTGATCAGCAGGGTGTCGGCGAAGTGCAGGGGCGCTGGGCTTTCCAGGGCGAAGCGGACTGCGGTCGGTCGCGGTCGGTGTCGAACGGGACGATCGGGTTTTCGTGTCTGTTCGCCCGGTGTGGTGTAGCCGATCCAGCAGGCGCCGGGTGGGGTGACCATGCGGTCTTTGCGCATGGTGCGGGTATCGATTTCCACCTGTTCGGGCGTGACGTCCGGTGCCGGTGCGAGGAGCCGTAGTTCTCCCCCCGGGTCAGGGGTGATCCAGGTGTCGCGTTCAGGCGTGGTGTCGAGGAGTTCGGCGACACAGATCGAGTCCGCCCGCCCGAGGTAGGGCATCCGCTGCGCGAGTACGGCGAGTGCCTTGGCCTGGTCGTCGGTGAGTTCGGTATCCCACGTCACCAGCAGGGCTCCGGGCCCGTCGGCCTGGGGTTCCTTGGGTAGGGACAGGAAGTTGTCGAATGCGAGGAATCGTTTCTCGCGGCCTTGGTGGTCGAGGTCGACGCCAGGCATGTAGTGCCGGGTGTGTCCGTGGGTGGTGTTCGGCAGTACGTAGCGCGGTGCCGTGCCGGCCAGGGTTTGCAGCAGTCCTGTGATGGTCGTGGTTCCGATTTCGGGGGCGCGTTGATGCCAGACCGCCAGTAGGGCGCGAAGCAGCCGCCAGGGCGAGGGCGGCCACTCCAGCCGGCCTTCGTTGGCGCTGTGGTCCCAGGGGGTGGCGTGGTAGCGGCCGAGTGGGAAGCGGAAGGACAGGGTGGGAATCACTTGCTCTTGTCCCTTTTCATCTGCGTCTTGGCCGACGCCGAGGTCCAGGTGATGTCGTGGGTGGTTCCGCCGTGCTCGTCTGCGGTGACGTCGACGAGTTTGTCGATCCTGGCGGTCAGCTCATCCAGGTCCGGCAGGTCGATCGTCTCGGCGGTGATCAGGTCGCATGCGGTGCGCAGCCGCAGGCCGGAATTCAGCAAGCTGCGCAGTTCCCATTGGGCGAGTGTGTGGAGGAGTTCGGTGGCTTCCGGGGACAGCCCGTAGGAACGGAATTGCTGCTTGTCGATCACCACGGACAACAGGATGGTCTCGGCGGTGTATTCGATGCGCTGGTGCGGGATCGAGCCATAGCCGGTGTCCGCGCCGGGCGACGGTTCGTCGTCGGTGCCGGCTTCGTTTTTGTTGCGGACCAGTTCTCGTTTGACACCGCCGGACACTGCCGGCCGCACATTATGTGCCTCGATGAAAGCTGTCACCGCGCGTTGGACACGCGGCTGCCAAGGCCAGGCGCTGATGGCGAAGAACACGCCGTGGAGCAGGCTGAACGGGTCGAGGCGGAACACGGCGCGGGTCAGCTGCACGCGGTCCAGGGGGCGACCGGGCTGCAGGCCGAGGGCGTCGTGGAGGAAGTCCATACCCGGTGTGCCGTCGGGCAACTGGCCGTGGCGGATGTAGGCCGAGGCCAGGCGGTGGGCTTCGATACGACTGGAGGTCAGGAACCGTGCGTCTTCGGCATGGCTGACACGGACCCAGGGTAGCCGGTCGAATGGAGCCCGCGGGGCGTTGGCGACCGCGTCCCATGCTTGTTCTTCCAGGCGGTTGGCCATCGACTGCACGGACTCCACCAGCAGGGAGCGACCGTCCTGACCGGGGGCGTCGAATTCGGCCGCGCCGAGATCAGGGAACCCGGTGGGCTGGAACCGGCTTCCAGCAACCGGCCGCAGAGCCACGTTCAGGATGGTGCGCGCGTCAGTCATGAAAGTCCTCTTCAGATTCTCGCGATTCGGCATTGTCAGCGGATAGTGGGCGGGCTACCGAGGCCAGTAGCCCCGGAAGCCCTTCACGGTGAACCGGGATGAGCAGGGCGGCAGCCAACCGTGGCCCATCGGCGCCGCGGGCGAGGAAGCGTGCGCGTGCGACCGGGCGGTGCCCGGCTTGGCGTGCTCGGCGCAGCGCATCGTCGAGCACCGGCTCACTACGTCCGGCACGTAGTTGCGCGCCCCACCAGCTCCGCGCCCCCAAGGTGTGGTCGGCCGCAGCACTCATACCGTGCATGAACGGCGCCAATACCGCGTACGCCGGGAAAGGGACAGCACCCCCAGGCGGTTCGGTCAGCGAGACGTAGCGCGTATCGAATGCGAGCGCTGCCCACAGCGCACGTTCCACGTCGTCATCGTCGATGTCGCCATAAAGCCACGCGCAGACGGTTCTGGCGGGGATCCGGCGGTCGCCACGCCAGGGCGGGAGCGCGGTGCCCCGGGTAGTGCCTGGGTTCCCATCAGCGGCGGGACCGTTGCGGCCCCACCATGCCAAGGCATCGGCCAGCACATCCACCAGCGGGCGGGTCCCGAATCCGGGAATCTCCGGGGCATCACGCCACTGTGGACGTGTGGGGTGTTCACGGGAGACCGCGAGCAGAAGCTCGTGCAGCCCGCGCACCCCGTGAACCGGGAACCGGGCGCGCAGGGAAGCCAGTGCGAACCCGATCCGCACTGCCGGGTCGATGGAAAGCTCAGCGGCGAACTCGGCGAATGCTGTGGTCGGCAGTGGCGCCGGCGGGACAACGTCCCGACGAACCTTCCCAGATTGGGAAACCGTCTGAATCAGCCTGGTGTAGCCCGCCAACGCGGCAAGTGCGGTGGTGACGCTTCCATGTCTGGTCAGATCGACGGATGCGCGGTCGTAGTCGGCAAGCGCGCGTCGTGGCCCGGCACCCAGTTCACGCCCGCGCAGCCGGTCGACCCACCGGTCGGTGTGGCCCAGAAGGGCCGTCAGGGGTCTGGTGTGCACGGCGATCTCGTCCGCAGGAACCGCGATGTAGGCCAGTCCGTTGCGTTTCAGCACGACGAATCGGGTGAAGCCGCCCACCCCGAGTGCGGTGCCCTTGGCCGCGGCCGCCTTATACATCTCCACCCCTGACCGGGCGGCCCGCTTGTTCCACTGGTTGCGGCCTTCGGAGAACAGCTGCGTGATTTCACCCAGACTCCAGGGCCGGTTCCACCACGGCGCCCACACCTCACCGCGGGCGTCCTCTCCGCTGCTCAACGTCTGCGCACCGATCGGATCGGTATGCAGCATGAACGGTGAGGCCGCCGACTTACGGCTGTGATTGTTCGCCCACAGGCCGTGGCGGCGGGTCGTGGTACTCGCGAACGTCAGGGCACCTTCGACCGCCAGCACATACGTCCACGGGTTCACCAGCGATGGCGCCGCACCATCCGGCGCCGAGTTGGCGCCACCGGCCCCGGCCGGGTCGTACTGCCCCACTGCCGCCGACGCCAGCCGGACACCGGCCACCCCCTTCAAACATCCCAGTGCCTGCTGCCGGGCCAACGCCTGCTGCTTCGGGCGGGAATCGAACAACGCGAGCAGATGCTGGTGGTAGTTGGTGGAGAAATCCAGCCGCCCGTCGTTGCCACCGGTACCCAGCAGCAGCGGGAAGGCAAGCCCGTCCGCGGTATGCACCACGGCCGCGTCCAGCCAGGGCAATGCGGCATCCGGGAACTCGTTGCGGCACCGGCGCAACACCGCCGCCTTGTCCGGCGTCGCACCGCCGACCTGCAGCGACTCCATGACTTTCCGGGCGCAGCACACCGTCTCGTGCAACGGCACCAGCCGCGGCTCGTCCAGACCGAGCAACCGGTCCAAAACCTGTTTCGGGGTCTTGTCTTTCGGACCAAACCCCGAGCCACCATTCCAGGGGCTCACCACCGGTGACGGCACGTACTCCGCCAGCAGCCACTCCGCCAGATCCTCGACCGTGGTGTCCAGCCGGAGCTCACCGGCCTCCCACCACACCCGGGCCCGCGGATCGGCCTGCTCGGCGACCACACGCGCCAAGCCCAAACCCGCCAAGTACTGCAGCAGAGGACGCAACCGCAGACCCGGCAACGCATGCACCGTCACCGCATAGCCTCCGGCTCCCGGGCGCTGGCCGCATAGTCCGCACTGCGGACCAGCATCTCCAGCATCGCCAACCTGAATGGCCCGTACCGGTCACGCAGCCGCGTAGCCATCTCGGTCCACGACACCCCATCGGCTTCGGCACCACCCAGCCGGAACGAAGTCACCGACAGCACCCCACCAGGCACCGTGACCTCACCCAACTCCAGGTCCGGCACGACATCACCTTCGCAGACCCCGCACAACACATCGTCGCCGCGAGACACGGTGTCGTGCACGGTCATCCGCACATGACCGTGATGCGCCCCCGCCAGATACACCGCCAGCTCCGGATCGGCGACATCCGACACCACATCCGCACCCGGACCGCGCAACCACGCCGCCGTCGCCAGATCATGCCGGAACCCCCGCCGCACGTTCCGTTCAACACCGTCGCCGTACTTCAACCGCCGGTGGTTGTCGGACTTCGCCCACGGGCCAGACCCCACCAAATCGACCCTGCGATTCTCGTCCGGCTCGGTGGAGATCAGTGCTTTCTGCCATACCGCGCAGGCCTTTCCGATGTCATGCAACACCGCCGCGCGCACGACCGCTTCCCGTTCCCGGTCACTTAACTCCGGCAGCGTGGACGTCAGCCGCCGCGCGTGGTCCGCCGTATTCAGAGAATGGTCCCGCAGCGTTTCCCACACGCCTAGACTCACCCCGCCCGCGTCGCGATCAACGGCATCACCCGCCGATTCCAGCCTCTCGGTGACGTCATCTTCGGCCGCGATGACCTCGACCGGCGTCGTCGACGCCGGATCCCATCCCCCATCCGGCGTGTAGCCGCCCAGACGGGCGTCGACCAGCACCACCATCCCCGGGCGTAGCCGCTGCGACGCCGCCGGGGAACGCCACTGACTTTCCACCGCGTCGAATACCCAGATCCTGTCACGGCCCCGCCCGGCCATCCGGGACCGCAACGACGCGAACTCTCCCAGAGACACCGGACACAACGCCTCATCCGCCGGCACCGTGAAGCCCTCATCTTCTGGCGGAACGCTGACCCAACCCACTGACAAGTCCAGATCATCGCTGTCACGGATATAGGCCGAGACATCCACATCCGCACCGGACACATCCGGCGCGGTATCGAACAACGACAGCAGATCGCGGCGCCGCAACGTCATCGGCTCCGCCTGGTGCGACTCGACGTCCTCACCCAGCGCCGCCAGATCGACAACCGACACCGCAGTACCTTCCAGGCCCCGCAGCATCCCCGCACTCACGACCAGATCGGCGTCGGTATACGGGCCGCGCGCAGGCTTCCCGGGCGGCGTCGTGGCAAACCACCACATGCACGCATCGTCGAACTCGCCCGCCCGGTTACACCGGCCGGTGCGCTGCACAATCGATGGCCACGGCGCAACCTCGGACACCAAAGTCCGAGCACTGACGTCAACGCCAGCCTCAACGAGCTGCGTAGTCACGGCGACGCGCCCCGCCGAGCCCTGTACGCACTGTGCAAGGGACGCGAAATCCCACTTCCTCCGCTCACACGGGCGGAACCTGCTATGCCGCAACAACAACTCCGGGATACCGTCATCCGCCCACAGTGCGTTTTTCTGCAGCTCCCGATAGATTTCCCGTGCCATCTTGACCGTATTGCACACAACCAGCGTCAACGACTCCCGGCGATGCGCCCTGGCCACCCCGGCGGCGACCTCCTTGACCGACGGCGCGTCTTTGGCCGGCGCCGGAACCAGCTCGCCCACCCTCCGCACGGCACCCACCCGATCACCCAGCTCACTGCCGAAATCCTCCTCCGACAGCTCAATCACCCGATCATCCGGCACAGAACGGTTGTCCACCGTACTCAGCGCACCCGCCGGGATCGTCGCACTCATATACGTCGTCGCCGCAGCCCCCACCGTCCCCAGAGACTCCCGGAACGCATCCAGCTGCCGCAACGTCGTCACCGCGGGACCACACAACTGCACTTCATCCAACACCCAGTAGCAATCATTGGTGAACAAGGCGAAATCGACCGGGAACATCCCGCGCCCCAGCCCATACCCGTGGTTCAACGCCCGCGACACCAGCATGTCGATCGTTCCGACCACAATGGATGAACGATCCGGATGGCACCGCAACCGCGCCAGCGACGACGTAGCGCCACCCATCGCGAGATACACATCCTGCCGAGTCAACCCGGCCAGCTCCGGCCACCGCCGCACAGCCTCCCGCGACGACGCCAGCCGCTCCACCCAGCCAACGACCTCGCCATGCACCTGCTCGGTCAGCACCCGCATCGGCAAAGCGAACACCAAACGCCTCGGTGTCCGCGCCCGAACCCCCTGATCCGGGTGACAAAACCGCCGCCACACCCACGCCAGCACCACGGCCGCGGTCTTACCCGCTCCCGGCGGAACCTTCAACACCGTTCCCAGTGGTTCATCCGCCAACCGCCGCTGAAACGGCCACGGACGCTTCCAGGTCTCCGACCCATCAGGCTCCCTGCTACGCGTCGCCTCCCGGACCAGAACCTCGAACCCGTCCCCCACGATGCCGGTCATCTCCCTACCAACCCCAGACCACCAAGAACAAACGGACACCAGCTAACCCCAGACATCCGCTGCCTTCCCAGCGAGCAACATCACCAACAGAGCACAGCCTCCCCAACCCCACCGACAATCCGGCCCGCCACGGACCCACACCAGACATAGATCAACCAAATGGAGCAGCCAGCAACTCCATCAGGGGCCGCGTCGCGCCTCAATTTTGTTTGTCGCGAAGGCTGACCTGACGCCTCAGATCACGACTTTCCCATTCCATATGACGCAGGTCATCCCGGAGCCTTGCCACTTCGGCATCAAGCCTCGCAAACTCACTCGATTTCACCTGCTCAGGCTGACCCCGATACCCCATCGCCGCCAGGGTGAGAAGCCCTATGAATCCGACGACGATCTCAGGCAGGTACTCCGCCACCATCACTGCATTCCTTCCATAAGCCCACGCGCCGATCCTGAAGCGATCGATAACTGTGCGTGATCGACCGATCGCAGCGTACCAGCAGTTGGATCTTGTTACTACAGCTTCCATCAAAGTGGCATCTGGAGCAGGATCGGACAGGAACCTTGCAGCCTCTCACTGTTGAATGATCAGCTTGTACCATCGAACCCGGCGGCTCCAAGGCGAGGCTCTCTTGCGGCATGGACGCTGTTGTGCCCCAAACGAGGCATGGTCCTCACAACCGGCCTCCCGAGGCTGGTCTCCCTTGGGGAGCTACACGCATCGCATCCCCCGCGAGGAGCCGCCGGAGCCAAGCCCCACTGGGAACGGCAAGCGTACAAGCGGGAAACTTCCCCCGGCCTGCCACAGGTACGATCTTCGCCAACGGCAAGAACCCACGCTCATTGACAACTCAAGTTGACACGAACCAGCCCACGCTCTCCGGGCTCCAGAGTCCGGCTCCCTTAACGCTGTGCCGACATCCAGGATCCGCGGCACATCACTGAAGCATCCCCAGATAACTACACACCGTGTTCGCAACCGTCGAACCCGACACGCGTTCGGGGACTTGCTTCAGGCGCGCTTCCGCGCTCGGCTGAGGTCAGCTGCAAGCGCCCGAATCAGGGAGTGCCGGTCATGGAAATGGAGCCCCTGCCCGCTCGAATGCTCAACGAGTTCGTTTACTGTCCTCGGCTGTTTTTCCTGGAGTGGGTCCAGGGACGTTTCGAGGACTCCGACGACACCGTCATCGGCCGAGCCGCTCACCGCACGGTCGACCAGGAACGTGGGCGGGCACCGCTGCCGGGCGAAGAGCAGCTCAAGCGTGCGCGCTCCGTATGGCTGAGCTCTGAGCAACTCAGCGTCACCGCGCGCATCGACGTACTGGAAGGCAAGGGCAACAGCGTAATCCCGCTGGACGTCAAGAAAGGTTCGCCACAAGCCGACGGCAAGCCGTGGCCATCGGACCGGATCCAGTCGATCGTTCAGGCACTGATCCTCCGCGAGCACGGGTACACGTGCGATCACGCGGAGGTGTACTACGCCACTCCTCGTCGACGGGTTACGGTTCCGATCACCGACGCGGCTGCTTCCTGGGCGCGTTCGGTCATAGACGAAGCACGGCGAACAAGCGATCAGATTCAGCCTCCGCCGCCACTGATCGATAGCCCCAAATGCACCCGCTGCTCGCTTGCGGGAATCTGCCTACCCGATGAGACGAACCTTCTTATCGGCCATCTACAACACGCACCGCACAGGATTCTTCCTCGCGACCCGGACAGCAGGCCGGTGTATGTCACCGAAGCCGGCAGTACCGTCGGTATCGACCACGGCCAGATCACCGTCCGCAAGGAGAACAAGGTCCTCGCCGGCTTCCGCTTGATCGACGTATCCCAGCTCGCGCTCTTCGGACGCGTCCAGGTAACCACGCAAGCGCTACACGAACTGTTCGAGCACAACGTGCCAGTCCTCTGGTTCACCTTTGGCGGCTGGCTTAGAGGGTGGGCGCACTCGCCACCCACCTCCTACGCCGAACTACGCCGGCGCCAGACCCTGGCCCACGCCCAGGGCGGACTCGGCATTGCGGCGAACATGATCACGGGAAAGATCCGCAACTGCCGAACTCTACTGAGACGCAACCGAGCCGATCAAACCGGACCGGTCGACGCTTTACGAACATTGGCGGACAAAACGCAGTCCTGCACGTCATTCTCGACCCTGCTCGGTCTGGAAGGCACGGCGGCGCGCCTCTACTTCGACGCCTTCCCGTCCCTTCTTGATCAAACCGAGGTTGCTTCACGCTTTGCCGCGACGGGCCGAAACCGCCGACCCCCACGAGATCCGATCAACGCACTGCTGTCCTTCTGCTACGCCCTACTCACCAAAGATCTCGTCGCAACAGTCCTCGGTGTCGGCCTGGACCCCTATCTCGGGATCTACCACCGCACCCGACACAACCGGCCGGCCCTCGCCCTCGACCTCGCCGAAGAGTTCCGGCCACTCATCGCGGACTCCGTCGTCTTGTCCGTCGTCAACAACCACAAGATCTCCGCCAACGACTTCATCACCAGGGCCGGCGGCGTCGCGCTCACCCCGGACGGACGTCGCGCGCTCCTGCACGCATACGAACGCCGCCTCGACACCACAATTACCCATCCACTATTTGGATACCAGATCAGCTACCGCCGAACACTCGACATCCAAGCTCGCATCCTCGCCGCAACCCTCATCGGCGAACTTCCCGAATACCGCCCCATGACCACCCGGTGACAAAGACATGTCCCGCAGGCGCTACCTCTTCGCCTACGACATCGCCAACCCGTTCCGACTCCGAAAAACCTGCGATGTCTTCGAAAGCCACGGCACCCGGCTCCAGTACTCCGTCTTCCTCTGCCACCTGACCCGCGCAGAACTTGAGATCCTCCAATACCGGCTCATCAACATCATCGACCCGACCGAAGACAGCATCATTCGCATCGACCTCGGCCCCCAACACTCGCCCGCAGACGTCCACCAAATCGGCCGCCCACGGCACCTCCCCCACACCGGACCTCAGATCATCTAAACGCGAGCGACGAAACACAAACACCTCTACGCCTAACCGCTCGCACAACAAACCCGCAGGTCAACCCATCTACAGCCCCAATGAGCAGCGCGATAGAGATCCCAATTGATCCACAACCCGCAGCCACTCGCGTTGATCTCCAAAGCCCCAGTTCAGCCCCACCGGATATAGTTAGCCCTGTCACCGGCTCGCAGAGCCGGTCTCCCTTGCGGCCCACAGTGGTTCCCGGGCTGCCCATTTCGTCGGCTGACGGCGACCCTGTCACCGGCTCGCAGAGCCGGTCTCCCTTGCGGCTCCTTCGTCAGACGGCACGGATGGAGGGCACACCGACGGCCCTGTCACCGGCTCGCAGAGCCGGTCTCCCTTGCGGCGACCAGCACGGCCACCAGGCGGCCACCCAACGCCGCGATCTGTCACCGGCTCGCAGAGCCGGTCTCCCTTGCGGCGAGTCCCGGTCGATCGAGTCCTGTCACCGGCTCGCAGAGCCGGTCTCCCTTGCGGCCTCGACATTCGGCGTGCTGCTCGACCAGATGGCGCGCACCACTGTCACCGGCTCGCAGAGCCGGTCTCCCTTGCGGCGGACATCTCCGAGGGCGCGTAGCCGATGATCCGGCCGCCGCTGTCACCGGCTCGCAGAGCCGGTCTCCCTTGCGGCGCCTCGACGGTGAACCCATCCGTGGCGCTGGGCGTGACTGTCACCGGCTCGCAGAGCCGGTCTCCCTTGCGGCTTTGATGGCAAAGCGGAAGGGAAGTTTGATCCTTTCCCTGTCACCGGCTCGCAGAGCCGGTCTCCCTTGCGGCCACGAAATTGGCGCGAGGAACATCGGAACGAAAACCTGTCACCGGCTCGCAGAGCCGGTCTCCCTTGCGGCGGGTCTCCGCTGGAGGTGAAACTCCACTGCGCCACGCCTGTCACCGGCTCGCAGAGCCGGTCTCCCTTGCGGCGACGAGATCGGCGACGGCGGGCCCAGGGAGCGGGCGGCATCTGTCACCGGCTCGCAGAGCCGGTCTCCCTTGCGGCCAGAACAAGCGGGCCCGCGAGTTCTGGCGCGGGAAGCACCGCTGTCACCGGCTCGCAGAGCCGGTCTCCCTTGCGGCCCGGTGGGGGCAGTGGGTTTCGGGGCGGGCTTACCGGACGCCTGTCACCGGCTCGCAGAGCCGGTCTCCCTTGCGGCGATGCCCATTGCTGTTGTCCCTCCGGTGGTGGTGGTGCTGTCACCGGCTCGCAGAGCCGGTCTCCCTTGCGGCGACTTCGATGAGGCGGCGACTGCCTTGGCGCTGGTGGACTGTCACCGGCTCGCAGAGCCGGTCTCCCTTGCGGCCCTTCCTACACATCTTGCTGCGCCGACGGCGTTGTTCCCTGTCACCGGCTCGCAGAGCCGGTCTCCCTTGCGGCGAAGAAAAACGGCACGTTGGCCTGCAGGCACTGGTCGCCTGTCACCGGCTCGCGGAGCCGGTCTCCCTTGCGGCGCGTCCTTCGTGGTCTCCATCCGCTCCCAGTCAAACGGGCTGTCACCGGCTCGCGGAGCCGGTCTCCCTTGCGGCAGCACCTTGTAGGCACGGCTGGCGGTTTGCTGCGCCACCCCCTGTCACCGGCTCGCGGAGCCGGTCTCCCTTGCGGCCCGTCCTGATCCCGGTCTTAGACCAGATTTTCAGCTGTCACCGGCTCGCGGAGCCGGTCTCCCTTGCGGCGAGATCTGCGCCGAACTCGACGAGCAGCGCGCCAGGGGTGCTGTCACCGGCTCGCGGAGCCGGTCTCCTTTGCGGCTCGATCGGGATCTGAACGCCGCACGCAACCTCGCGCTGTCACCGGCTCGCGGAGCCGGTCTCCCTTGCGGCTGCCAGGGCCACCCCGCGACATCGAGGCATTCGACCTGTCACCGGCTCGCAGAGCCGGTCTCCCTTGCGGCGTGCAAAACGGGCAGGAAAACTGTCAGCGGACACGGAAAAATCTGGGTGGGTGGACAGTTTGGTCCGGATCGGCGGACATGAAATTTCCGGGTGTGCGGACGTGTGATCTCCGGGACACGCCTGAGCAGTAATGCGGGGAGGGATCCCTCCGGCGGGGTTGGCCGCTCCTACACGCTCGGGCTGATCGGTCCCGCGCTGGCCGCGGGCGGGCTCGGTGTGGGCCACCGAGTGATCGCGGCCCGGCTCGAGGTGCCAGCCGCGACCGTGCGGTCCTGGCTGCGACGCGCTCGCGCTAACGCGGCGGCGCTGTATCGACTGGGTGTGCAGACCGTGGTCGCCGTCGACCAGGACCGGTTTACGAGCACCCCGCGGCCCACCATGCTCGGGGACGCGTTGGAGGCACTCGCGGCCGCGATAGCGGCCTCCGCCGACCGATTCTCACTGCCCATCCAGAACCTGTGGGCGAGCGTCAACGTGCTCACCCGCGGTCGACTCCTGGCACCGTCACCGTAACCAGCACAGGCTTTCCAGGGGCGACCCTGCCCACCATCACGGTCGTCGCGGCCGTTGTGTGCGCAGAACACGCCCGGCGATGACGCCGCTAATTGATTTTGGCCAGAGTTGCTCGCTGAAATTCCCCACTCGGGGGCGGTGGTTAGCGTAGCGGTTGGTGGGTGCCGGTGGTGGTTTTGCGGAGCGTGTCGGCGCGGGCTTGGTGGTCGCGGAGGCGGTAGGAGTCGCCCTCGAGGGTGAGCACGACGGAGCGGTGCAGGAGCCGGTCGAGCAGGGCCGCGGCGACGGTGGTATCGCCGAGGACCTCGCCCCAGGATCCGACGCCGCGGTTGCTGGTCAGGATGATCGAGGTCTTCAGATAGCGTTGGGAGACAACCTGAAACAACGCGGAGGCGGCCTCGGCGGGCAGCGGGAGGTAGCCCAGCTCGTCGATCACGAGGAGGGCCGGGCCGTTGAAGAAGCGCATGGTGGTGGCCCAGCGGCCTTCGATCGCGGCGCGGTGGCAGCGGGCGGCCAGGTCGGCGGCGGTGGTGAAGTAGGTGCGGTAGCCGGCTTCGGCGGCTTTGCGTGCCAACCCGACGGCGAGGTGGGTTTTGCCGAGGCCGGGCTGGCCGATGAGCAGGACGTTGGTGGCCGACTCGATGTAGCGGCAGGTGGCCAGCTCGGCGATGAGCTTGGGATCGACGGTGGGGGCGGCGTCGTAGTCGAAGTCCTCCAGGGTGGCGGGGGTGGGCAGCGAGGCGAAGCGCAGCCTGCCGGCCAGGCGGCGGGCCTCGGTCGCGGACACCTCGATGGAGCAGAGCCGTTCGAGGGCGGCGGTCAGGGTGAGACCCTCGGCGGTCGCGGACTCGAGGACACCGGGCAGTGCCTCGGCGGCGGCGTGCAGCTTGAGCGTCGCGAGGTGACCGCGCAGCTGCTGGTAGAGGCTGGCCTGCGCCGGTGTGGACGGGGCAGCGTCGAGGGTCGTGTTCGGGGTTGTTTTTGTTGCTGTCACTGTGTTTTCCTCTCTCGTTGTTACTTCTCGTCGGCCGGGTCGGCCGGGGGCAGGGTGGTGCGGGCGGCGGCTGCGGCGGCGTAGCGGGCGAGATCGATCACGACCTCACCACTGGCGTCCACGCCGCTGGTCGGCGCTGTGTCGGTGCGCTGGGCGCGCAGGGCGTCGGCGGCTGCCCGTGCGTCCGGTCCGGGTGGGATGCGCTGCTTGCTGCGGTGCGGCCGCGCAGTGGTGGTGGCGGCCAGGGCGGCTTTCTCGAGCGCTAGGACGTGGCCGTGGTCGCGGACCATAACGCCGGCGCCCTCGGGCGCCAGGGTGTGGCGGGCGATCACCGTCCCGGACTCGGTGGCGACATCCACGTGGCCGGCGCCGAGCCGGTGGGAGACGGTGACGGTGGCGCCGGCGAGTTCGGGGGCGACGCTGTAGCGGTTGCCGCGGAAGGACACCAGCGCCTGCGCCGAGACGATCCTGGTGACCGTCAGGGTCGCCGGGAACGGGTCCGCGGGTGGGGTGCGCAGCGGCTCGGCCGCGGCGACGGTGGCCACGCTGGCTTTGCCATCCGCGGTGGCGCGCAGCCGGGTGTCACCGCGCGTGGAGCACCAGGCCTCGAGCCGCTGCTGGGCCTGCTCGGGCGTGACATCGTCAGGCAGGGTGCGCCAGAACCGTTGCGCCGCAACATGATTAGCTTTCTCCACGACTCCCTTGCGGTTACCTCGCCGTGGTGGGCATGCCCGCACCGCGACGCCATAATGCTTGGCCACGGCCGAGAACGAGGCCTGCACCCGACCGGACTCGGGGTTGATGACGGTGGCCATCCGGTCGAACCGCCACGCCCGGGTCAACCCGCCCAACGCGCGGGTAACCCGGTCCAGCCCATCGATCAGGTGCGGCTGATCAGTACTCGGGCACAGGACACCGCGCCACCGGCTCGAGTGCGACAGTGCCCCCACCAGCAGATGCGCGCATCCACCCCACCCCCAGTGCTCGGGTGGGTCGGGCAGATCAAGCCAGTCCCACTGCGTCTCATCCCCCGGTGGGTGCTCGATCACCGCCACCGCCCGGCCCTTCGCCGGTCGGCACGGCTCACACGCCGGACGCAAACCCCGGTCGCGGATCTGGCGGGTCAGCGTCGGATACGAGTGCGCATAGCCCAGCTCGTGCAGCTCGTCGTAGAGGGTGGTGGCCCACAGATGCGGGTCCTCGGCCAGCCGCGCCGAACAGTAGGCCACGAACCGCTCGAACGGATCCGGCCTCGCGCGGGCACGCGCCGCCGCCTCGCGGACACCGGACAGATAAGCGCGGATGGTCTTGCGGTCCCGCCCCAGGTGACGGGCGATCGCCGAGATCGTCCAACCCCGGGCACGCAGGGCGTGCGCGTCGATGTCTTCCTCCCGTGTGAGCATGAGACGTGGGGCTCCTTCGAGCTGGTGTGTGGTCAGAGACCGCCAGACTCGAAGGAGCCCCGCCCGTCTCGGCGGAGCCACGCCGGGTGGGGAATTTCAATGAGCAGGTCTGGGGAGATTCACCTGAGCGCCGTCAGCGAATCCCACCATGCCGACGAACCTGTCACCGTGCCCATCACGGCGCCACGGTGCCCACGAGCACAGCCCGATTCGCGAAGGCTTCGTCCGCACCGTGAAAGGCGGCATCGTCGGCATCCTCGACGGCGGCGGACACCTGTCCTGTTGACGGCTCGCAGAGCCGGTCTCCCTTGCGGCCAGTAGCTGGCACTGAGTTCCAACCCGCGCCAGGTCATGCCTGTCACCCGCTCGCAGAGCCGGCCTGCCACGCGTGGGCTGATCATGGCGTCTTCTGTGATGAGGCCGAGAAGTGAAATAGACAGCGCTTGGGGGCTCCGCATCAGCGCGAGATCCTCTTCTGGGATCTGGCCGCGGAACTGCTCGGAATGTGCGACTCGGGAAATGATCGCCTCCTCGTAGACATTGATCACCTGCTGCATGATCACGGGATGAATGACCAGCAGAGTGATCAGCCCACAGGATGCCCGGGAGCGCTGGTCCGTCCACATCGCCAGCCAGGAATCCGTGTCGTCCGGGTTGCTGTTGCACCGGCAATCGGGCAGTCTGGGCACTTTTCACAGCGCTGCGCCGAACGGGCTCCGGCGCCAACGAACAGACGCTATCCGAACAGAACGTCTTCCAGGCACTCTCATCAAGCTACCAACTGACACATGACCGCCGACGCCTCTTCAACTCAGTTCAGGTCCGTTATCGAACCTTGACCAATCGCTACACTGCGTCACCACGGAATCCGACCCCATTTGCACGTTCCGTCAAAAACCTGACGCCCGCGCTCCTGATTTGCTCCTGGACCGTCGATTCGATCTTGCTTCTGCGATCCCACCAAGGTCCACGACAAACAACAAAAAGCCCGCTGACCTGCACTTACGTGCCGATCAGCGGGCTTCCGCCAACGTCGGGCTGACAGGATTTGAACCTGCGACCCCTTGACCCCCAGTCAAGTGCGCTACCAAGCTGCGCTACAGCCCGTTGTTCGATTTTCACCCTTCTCGGGGTATGCGGTTAGCTTACCGCACCTCCGGATGGACGATCACCGGGGCCCTCCGCTTGGCGTTCTTCCTGGTCAGGCCGTGTCCAGGCGTCCACGGTTGCCGTGAGGGACTTCGTCCAGGCCGTCAGGATCCGGGTGCCCTCCTCCGGCGTCGCGCCGGTCGGGTCGCCCAGGACTCCGTTGGCCGTTGCCGCTCGCACGCCGTTGGCTCTGAGGGTACTCATCAGGTTCGGCAGTGGCGTGGTGTTGCCTCTCTCCGCTCGGTCGAGGCGCACTGCGCGCGGGCGGATCGCCAGCATCGCCGCAGTCTCGGTGCGGCCCGCGTGGGTGTCGTCCGGGCGGCCCGTTGGTGCCCAGGCGAGCACTCGGCGGTCTTCCGCTCGCAGGGTTTCGATCGTGCGGCGGACCGGTTCGGCGTTGCCTCCGTGGGCCGACACCAGCACCACTCCCGCGAAGGCGTCCGCCGAGCGGACGAGTTCCACGAGCAGGTGCTCGACCGCTTCTTGGCCGATCGACAGCGTGCCCGGGAAGCCTGCGTGCTCTCCGCTGGAGCCGTAGGTCACCGGCGGCGCCACCAGGACGGGCCGCTCCTGGGCCAGCCGGTCGCAGAGTTCCGCCGCGATCTCGGTGTCGACCGTGAAGGGCAGGTGCGGGCCGTGTTGTTCGGTGGCGCCCACCGGGACCGCGAGGAGGCTTCGTGGCGCGAGTTCTGCGACCTCTGGCCAGGTCAGATCCGCCATGCGGGCAGTCATCGCGAAACCTGGACGCTGCTGCGCCCACCTTTGTCGGTTAGGAAGGGCAGCAGTGGGGCGAGGCTTCTGGATTTGAGCGCGCCGCGTGCGACTCCGCAGCCGTAGGCCAGGTCGTCGGCCATGCGCGCCAGGCACCAGCGGGCTCGGCCCAGTGGCGGTCGTTCGCGGGTCCAGTCCAGCAGGTGCCTGAGCGCCACCAGTCCGAGCACCGCACGGCCGCGGCGGCTGAGGAGCAGCAGCGGTACGGCCACCGGTGCCCAGGCCCTTCCGATGGCGTCGGCGAAGTAGCGTCCGGCACCGAGATTTCCTTGCAGCGCCAAGCGGATCGCCTCGTGGGCGGGGATTCCGGTCTTGCCGAGCTTGCGGGTCAGCAGGGCCGCTGTTGCGCCGACCACGGCCAGTCCGGCACCCGTTCTGCCCGTGAGGATCAGGGCCCAAGCCACCGCGCTCCAAAGCGATGCCCGCACCGGCGCGACGGCGTCGCCGTGGCGCTTCGCCAGCGGCCCTGCCGAAGTGCCGTAGTCGAAACGTTGGCGCAGCAGGGCGGTCCAGCTCTTTCGCGGCGCGTGTTCGACGACTGACTCCGGCTCGTAGCGGACCAGCTGTCCTCGGGAGATCAACCGCCAGATCAGATCGACGTCTTCACCGAAGCGCAGTTTCTCGTCGAAGCCGTCCAGCTCGCGCAGCGCCGAGGCGCGGATCACCAGCGCTGCCGTCGGGACGTAGCTGATCCTGCTGCCGGGTTGTACCAGGCCCGGCTCGCCGCCCAGGTCGAGCGGGGAACGGGTGCTCTCGTAGCGGGCGAGGGCCGTGTTCCCCGGTGTGCTGCGGACCCTCGGTGCCACGGCCGCCACGGCTGGGTCTTCGAAGTGGCGGAGCACGGGTTCGAGCCAGCCATGGGTCGGGACCGTGTCGGCGTCCAGGAACGCCACGAGCGGTGTTCGGGCCAGCCGCCACCCAGCATTGCGGGCCGCCGCCGGGCCTCTGGCGGTCTCGTGGCGCACTAACGCTGTCGGAACCGGCTGCCGGGAGCCGTCGTCCACGACGATGGCGGGCGTGCCGAGCGCCGCGAGCAGGCTGGTCAGGTCGCCGTCCCGCACCGGAATCACCGCGGTCACGTCGCTGGGCCCGTGGTGGGTCTCGTCGTAGCGCGGGTGCATCATTCCGGTCCGGACGAGCCGTTGCGCCAGGCCGGCGGCGCTGTCGGTCACCGGCTCGCCCTCGATCCAGGCGTCGACGATGCCCGCTCCTCTGGCGTTGAGCCGCAGCACGCGGAACGGCGATCCGCCCGCCAGCGTTTGCCCGTCGTCCCAGCGGTGCAGGCTGGGGTCCGGCACCAGGCGGAGGGTCATGCCGTGAACCCCCCGTCGGCGTGCACCACGGTTCCCGTGATGGCCGAGGCCTGTTCGCTGCACAGCCAGCACACCGCGGCCGCCACTTCGTCGGGTTCCAGCAGGCGCTCGACCAGTTGGTGCCGGCTGAACTCCTCGACGTCCGGCAGGTCGTAGTAGGCGGCGGTGGCGGTGAGCATGTCCGTCCGCGTCGAGCCGGGCGATACCGCGGTGGCCGTGATGCCGGTGCCGCGGAGATCGGCGGCGAGGCCGCGGATCAGGCCGACCACGGCGTGCTTGGCCGCGTTGTACCCGGCGAGGTGGTAGAGGCCGCGGTGGGCCGCCGACGAGGCCAGGGCGACGAACCGGCCGGTGCGGGGTTGCGGTCGTTGCAGCAGCAGTGGGACAGCGGCGCGGGCCAGGTTCGCCACTCCCCTGACACCGACATCGAACAGGGCGTCCCACTCGTCGTTCGACGTTTCCCACAGCGGCTGTCCGCCTGCCATGACCGCAGCGGAGGCGACCGCCGCGTCGAGGCCACCGAACTCGGTCTCCGCCACCGCGACTGCCTGCCTGATCGCGGCTTCGTCGCGGACGTCGGCGACGACGTCGCGGACCGACTCCGGCCATTTCTCCGCCAGTGCCGCCAGCTGGTCCCTGGTACCCAGCGGATAGGTAGCGCCCGGGATGTCCGCGCAGATGTCGACTGCGACCACGCGCCAGCTGTCCGCTGCGAGGCGCTCCACAACCGCCGCGCCGATTCCGCGCGCCGCACCCGTCACGATCGCGACCCTGCTCACTTGGCCGCCTCCTCTTCTGCAGCACAGCTCGAACCGGTGGGGTAGCCGTAGCGTCGCAGGTAGGCCAGGAGTTCGTCGGCCGCTTCGGCAGCCGGCAGCGGTCCGATGACGGTCGGTGCTGTGCGGTCCTGCAGCGCTCCGGTCAGTTCGAGCATACGATCATGCGCCGTCGTTCCGGCCGGGGCGGGGAACTCCCGCGGGCGTGGACGGAACGCATGGGCAGCGACCACGTGGGGTGGCCGCTTGGGCTCGCCGGGGATCGTTTCGATAGCCGCCTTCTGCGCCGAAAGCACCGCCGGCAGGCTCGCGCGGCGCAGGCGCACACCGGCGGCTTCGACCGACACGACCGCGGGCTTGGGCAGCCGCAGCACCTCCCGGCTGCCGCCGTCGAGCCTGCGGTGCGCGAGCAGCGACCCGTCGTCGCATTCGAGCCGCACGACGCCGAGCGCCTGCGCTGCGCCGAGCCGGGCCGCGAGAAATGCGGGCGTCGCTCCCGTCCCGCCATCGGCCGATCTGTCCCCGCACAGCACGAGATCCGGTTCGCGGAGCGCGGATGCGATCGCCTTGGCCGTGTCGGCACCGTTGCGCACCAGCGCGCCGGGTTCCAGCTGGTCGTCCCGCTCGACGCGGATCGCCTCGTGTGCGCCGGCCGCCAGTGCGGTGCGCAGGATCTCCTCGGCCGCCACCGGTCCGACGGTCACCGCCGTCACCCGGCCGTCGAGTTCCTCGGCGAGCCGGAGGCCGTGTTCCAGCGCTGCCAGTTCGGCGGCGTTGCCGCCCCGGTCCCGGTCCTCCGCGTCGAGGGCGCCAGTGAGCGGGTCCACGCGGACCCGCAGCCAGGACCAGCTCAGCGCCACGACGATCTGCGGTCCCATGTCAGCCCCTCCGGAACACGACGCCGTGCCCGCCATCCGGGTAGGTCCAGGTGATGGCGCCGGCCTTGTTGCAGATCTGGTAGCAGGTGCCGCATTCGAAGCACTGCTCGTAGTTGAACAGGATGCCGCCGTCACCGGTGGGCACGAACAGCTTCGCCGGGCAGGCGTGGACGCATTCCTTCGTGGTGCAGGACCGGCAGATCTCGGCGTCCACGGTGATGTGCGGGCGGCCGCCGACCTGGAAGTCGATGGTACCCATCCGGTCCTCGAACGACACTTCGGGATACTGGTGCATTTGCACTGCTTCCTACTTATTGATCAGAGTTGATCGTCAGTTGGATGCTTCGCTCTCCGCTCGCAGGCTGGAGTGCTGGATCGGCAGTCTGATCCGGTCGGCGATCGGCCCGTTCCCGCACGATGGTTTTCACGGTTGCTACCGTTTCGTCGAAACCCAGCTGCAGAACTTTCCGCACATCGGCATCCGGCAGGGCCAGACCGAACGGTGGCGCATCCTTTTCGCTCCTGCCGGCGCGCAGTGCCAGCCGAGCGACCTGCCGTCCGCGCGAATTCGCCAGCGGGATACGTCCCGACCAACATTGCCGACGATGGTCAACAGCGAACAAGAAACACACACCAGGTCGCCTCTCCTCAGCCGAAGACCCGGAAGCCGGCCCAGGCGTCGGCGGCGAGTTGTCGCAGCCGGACGCCGTGCCGGGCGGCGGTTCGGCGGAACAGCTTGCCGAGCCCGGGTTTTGGTACCGGGTTGCGGACCGTGAAGACCTCCTGGGCGAAGTCGCACAGCAGCCGCGGGTACTGCTGCTGGACCCGGTCGGAGAGGACCAGGTGCGGGGCGCCCTGCAGGTTCTTGTGGTCGGTCAGCACGAAGTTGTCCTCCAGCCGCTTGCGGTAGCCTGCCAGCCGGGTGGGGTCGCCCGCGGCGATGGCTTCGGCGGCGGTCCGGCCCGCGGCCAGGCCGGAGCCGATGGCGAAGTTGACGCCCTCCAGCCAGATTCCCGCCGCCAGGCACATCGCGGCCGCGTCCCCGGCGACCAGCAGGCCGTCCGCGGTGAGCGGCGGCATGCTGCGGTAGCCGCCCTCCGGGATCAGGTGTGCGGAGTACTCCTTCAGCTCCGCGCCGCGCAGGTAGGGCGCAATCGCCGGGTGAGCCTTGAGGTCCGCGAGGACTTCCTCGGGGCGTCGGCCGGACTTGGCCAGGCCGGTGAGCGACAGCACCACGCCGACGCTGATGGTGTCGCGGTTGGTGTAGAGGAAGCCGCCGCCGGGGATTTCTCCGGTGCAGCCGACGATTTCGAAGTCCGCGCCCTCGTCTTTGGTTAGCCCGAAGCGCTCTTCGATCGTTCTCCTCGGCAGGGAAAGGGTTTCCTTCACGCCGAGAGTCTGGTGTTCGGGGTCCGTTCGCGGGAGCAGCCCGGCTTGCTTCGCCAGGAACGAGTTGACTCCATCGCAGGCGACGACGAGTTGCGCCCGGATGTCGCCGTCGGGGCGGTCGGTGCGGACGCCGACCACGCGGCCGGAGGCGTCGCGCAGCAGCTCGGTGGCGACGGTGGAGGTCACTAGGCGCGCACCGGCGTCCACCGCTTTGCCCGCCAGCCATGCGTCGAAGTCCGCGCGGTAGGTCGTCATGCCGTTGTACGGCGCGCTTCCCCAGTCCTGCGTGCGGAAGTCGACGGTGAGGGCTTGGGTGGGGGTCATCATCATGGTGCTGCGGCGGGTGACCCACCGCTGGACCGGCGCGTCTTCCCACCAGCGGGGCAGGACCTCGTCGAGCACCCGGCCGTAGACGACACCGCCGTAGACGTTTTTCGCCCCGGGGAACGGGCCGCGTTCCAGGAGGATCACGCTGCGCCCCGCCCGGGCCAGCTCCAACGCCGCGGCCGAACCGGCCGGGCCCGCCCCGGCCACCACGGCGTCCACACTGGACTGTTCAGCCATCGGCGGCTCCGTTCAGTCGGCGCGCCAGTTCGCGCAGGACTTCGGGCGCGTCGGCGACGATGCCCAGGTCGGCCATCGCGGTCATCGGGCACGACGGGTCGGTGTTCACGCTGACCACGTGCGCCGGTCGGCCCAGGCCGCCGACGTGCTGCGTCGCTCCGGAGACGCCGAAGGCGACGTAGAGGTCGGGGTCGACGACGACGCCAGTGGTGCCGATCTGGCGATCGTGCCCGGCCCAGCCCGCGTCGGTGATCACCCGGGTCGCGCCGGCGGAGGCTCCGAGCGCGGCGGCCACCTCGGTCAGGGTGCGCATCACCGCCGCGCCGTCCTCGCCCGGTCGCACCAGCCCGGCTCCGCCGCCGAGGATCCGCTTGGCCTCGGCCAGTTCGACGGTTTCGGGCTCCGGTTCGAGGATCTCGACGACCTCCGCGTCGAGCACGTCCGGCAGGGTGATGGTCAGCTCGACCGGATCCGGGGCCGCCACCGGACGCGGCGTGCCGCGCACGCCCGGGATGAGGGTGACCACGGCCGGTTCGTCGAGGGCGACCGGGACTTTCAGCGAATCGTCCAGCCTGGACAGATCGACGTGCTTCGGGGTGCACCGGGTCGCGCCGGCGAACAGCGGTCGTTCGCTCTGGAAGGCAAGGCGGGCGGCGATGTCGCGGCCGTCCGGCGAGGCCGGTAGCACCACGACGTCGACCGCTTCGAGCAGCGGCGCCAGCGCTGCGGCCAGCGCCCCGGGCGCGATCCTCGGAGCCTCGGCCGTCCAAATGCGCTGCGCCGCCGTGAAAGCGCTAGCCGCCTCCGGTGTTCCGGTGCCGGCCACGAGGACCGCGCCGCCGCATTCGGCCGCCACTTCGTCGGCGCCGCAGGGCAGCGTCCCGTCGCGGACGATCACGACCGCGAGCATCTCCGGCAGTATATTCACAGGCTCACCGCCATTCGATGTCCTTCGACGACCGCGGCGTGCGCGCGACGCGGCGTGATGCAGTCGCCCACCCGGTGCACCGGAAACGGGGCTTTCTTCAGCTCGTGCCACAGGGCGTCGTCCGGGGTCTGGTGCGCCGCGCACACGACCCAGTCGAAGCGGGCCTCGGTCATCTCCCCGGTGGTGTGCTTGAGGATTTGCAGCGCGACGCCGTCCGACTCGGCCGATGCCGACATTACGACCTCGTCGGTGCGCTGCCCGATGCCTTTCGCATGTGCACGGACGTTGAAGGTCTCCAGGTCCAGGGTCACGCCGAGGTCCTGGCAGACCACCATGCCCGGCGTGGAGATCTGGATCCGGCAGCCGCGGTCGGCCAGCAGCTCGGCGACCGAGGCCGCCTGGTGGAACCCCAGGTCGTCGACGACCAGCACGTCGCCCGCCGGGGCCGCGCGGCCTTCCAGGACATCGCGGACGTCGACGATCCGGTCGAGGCCGCCAGCCCAGTGCACCGGCTGCGGCCGGGCCCCGGTCGCGAGCACGACCACGTCCGGATGCTCGTCGCGAAGCATCTCCGCCGTCGCCGCGACACCGGTCTTGACGTCCACGCCGTATCGCTCGCATTCCGCGCGCAGGTTCCGGACCACGTCGAGGAATTCGGCGCGGCTGGGCGCCGTCGCGGCGACGGCGACCTGCCCGCCGGTCGCCTGTTCCCGCTCGAACAGCGTCACGTGGTGGCCCCGCTCGGCCGCGGTCGACGCGGCTTGCAGGCCCGCCGGTCCGCCCCCGACGACGAGCACCCGCTTGCGCGCCCGGGGTATCGGCAGCGCCACGGATTCCTTGCCGGTCCGCGGGTTCTCGATGCAGCCGAGCCAGCGGTTCAGGCCCATCCGCCCGACGCATTCCTGGTTGCAGGACAAGCAGGTCCGGATGTCGCTCGCGTGCCCGGAGCGGGCCTTGGCCGCGAAGTCCGGGTCCGCGATCTGGCCGCGCACGACGCCGATCAGGTCGCAGTGGCCCTCTTCGAGCGCGCGTTCGGCCTGCAGCGGGTCCTTGATCCGCCCCACGCCCACCACGGGCAGCCGCACGGCGCGGCGGATGGCGTTGGAGATGAACAGCGCGTAGCCCGGCGGGATCGCCATCGACGCCTCGATCATGTAGAGCGTCGAGGTGGCCACGCCGATGGAGGTGTTGATGTAGTCGACCTTGCCGGTGGCCTCCACCATGCGAGCGACCTCGACCGCCTCGTCGATGGTGGTGCCGCCCTCGATCAGCTCGTCGCCGCACAACCGCACGCCCAGCGCCCGGTCGGGACCGAGCGCCTCGCGCACCGCGTCGATGATCTCCAGCAGGATTCGTGCGCGGTTGACCAGCGTTCCGCCGTAGGCGTCGGTGCGCTTGTTCGTCGCCGGGGAAAGGAAACCGCGCACGATCGACGAGTGCGAGCACTGCAGCTCGACGCCGTCGAATCCGCCCTCCACGCAGTGGCTGGCGACGGTGCAGTACCCGGCCACGACCTCGGCTATCTCGCGGCTGTCGATCGCCTTGGGCACCTCGCGGAACATCGGGTCCGGCACGGCGGAGGGGGCCCACACCGGCAGCCTGGAGTACATCGAGGACGCCTGGCCGCCGTTGTGGTTGAGCTGGGCGAAGATCGGAACACCGTGGGCGTGGACCGCTTCGGTGATCCGGCGGTAGCCGGGCACGACCGACCGGTGGAAGCCGTGGATCAGCTTCTCGTACGGCCAGTCCGTCGGGTGCGTCGAATGTTCCTCGGTGATCACCAGGCCGACGCCACCGGCGGCGCGCGCCGCGTAGTAGGCGGCGTGCTGCTCGCTGGGCAGGCCGTCTTCGGCGTAGTTCGTCAGGTGCGCCGAGAACACGATGCGGTTGCGCACGGTCACCGGGCCGATCCGCAGCGGCGAGAACAGGTAGCGGCTCATCTCACCCCTCCTCCGACCAGCGCGGCGATGGCGCGCGCCGCACGGCGTCCTTCCCGGATCGCCTCGTGGATCGTCCTGGGCGCCACGCAGTCGCCGGCCCGCGGCCACGCCGCCAGCTGCGGGTCCGGCAGCCTATGTCCACAGTGGATCAGTGTCGCGCACGGCAGGGTTCGGCGCTGGGCGGTGAAGGTGTCTTCCAGGACCACGTGATCGGGATGGACCTCGCGCAGCAGCGAGCGCTTCTCCAGCCGGACCCCGGCGCGTTGCAACCGCCCGTTGGCGTCGGCCAGGTCGCCGGTCAGGGCCAGTTGCGTGCCCACGACCTGGTCTTGCGTGACGATCGCCGTCTCCCGCCCCTGCCCGGCCAGCAGCTCGGCGACTCCGACCCCGACCGCGTCCCCGACCGGGTCGAACACCACCACCGGCCCAGCCGCCGGGGAGCGTCCGCCGAGCAGGTCCACGACGTCGATGACCGCGCCGCCGAGGACCTCGTACGCGCGGGGTCCGGGGACCGATCCGGTGGCGACCAGCACTTCCCGTTCGGTGTCCAGGTCGGCTTCGGTGATCTCGGTGCCGAGCATGACGCGCACGCCGAGCCGGCGCACCTCCGCCTCCAGCCAGTCCACGAGCCCGCGCAGCCGCCCGCGTCCGCCGACCTCCGCCGCCAGCGACGCCGTGCCGCCGAGCCGATCGGAGCGCTCGACGATCTCGACGGCATGCCCGCCCTCGGCCAGCACCCTCGCTGCTTCCAACCCGGCAGGCCCGCCGCCGACGACCAGCACGTTACGCGGCGGCCCGGCCACGCTGCCGCTTTCGCCCTCGTGCCCGCTGAAGGGCTCGCCGATGCACGAGACGACGGGGTTGCGGTTGTCCCGGACGCGGCACTTCTGGTTGCACAGCACGCAGGGCCGGACCCGGTCCGCGTGCCCGGCGCGGACCAGCTCGACCAGCCGTGGCTCGGCGATCTGCGCCCGGGTCATCTCGACCAGATCCGCGACACCGCCGTCCAGCGCCTGCTGCGCCTGCTGATGCTCGACGACGCTGCCCTGCAGCACCACCAACGCTCGTGAGTGTTCGTTCCGGTTCTTAACGGATTTTTCACTCACGACCGACCGGATCTGGCGGCACAGGTCGATGTTGAAGCCCGGCTCGGTGTGCAGGTCGGGCCGCGTCGCCGAGGTCCCCATCGCGGATCCGCGCACCACCACGAGGTAGTCGATCCGGTCCAGCACGGCCTCGACGATCCCGGCGGCCTGCTCCGGGGTGATTCCCGCCCAAGGCGCGAGTTCGTCGCAGGACAGCCTCAGCCCCACAACGCGGTCACCGACCGTGCGGCGAACGGCAGCCAGAACATCGCTCAACAGCCGTGTTTTGTCCTCGCCGTAGGCGTCGTCGCGCTGGTTGGTCAGCCCGGACAGGAACTGGCGGAGCAGCGAGTACTGGCCCGCCTCGATCTCGACGCCGTCCAACCCGGCCCGCACCGCCGATTCCGCCGCGGCGGCGAAACCCGCGACGAGCTCGTCGATCTCGCCTTGCTCCATCTCCATCGGCATCTCACGGCTGGCCACGTCCGGCACCCTCGACGGCGCCCACAGCGCGCTCTGCGAGAACGCCGAAGCTCCCTGCGAGCCGGAGTGCCCGAGACCGGCGAGCACCACCGCGCCGTGCGGCCGGCAGGCCTCGGCGACAGCCGCCCACCCCTGGCCGCACTCCGCGGCGAGCGGTGCGCGCTCGTAGGGCCAGTCGGAGGCGTGCACGCTGGCGATCTCTGTGACGATCACGCCTGCACCGCCGGCCGCCCGCGCCGCGTAGTAGGCCACATGCCGGTCGGAAATGCCGCGGCTACGGCCAAGATTCGTCTCGTGCGGCCCGAACAGCACCCGCGACGGGGCCGGCACCGCGCCCAGCCGGACGCCGTCGGTCAGTCTCACGACTGGCTCGCCAGCGGGCTGGAGTCGCACGGCTTGGCCGGCACCGATGGCATGCCCAGTCCGACCCGCCGCCGCGACGACCGGGAATGGTCCCGCGACGCCTTCGGCAACCCCGAACGGTCCACAACGGACAGTGCGGTCTGCCCGTGCCCCTTCACGCACTCCGGGTCGGGGCCGTCCAACGGCAGGCCAGTGAAAAACTTGGCTGCCATGCAGCCGCCCTGACACGCGTCGAACTCCGAGCACGACTGACACGCACCGCCGGACTGCGGCTGCCGCAGCTCGGTGAACAGCTCAGATTCCCGCCACACCCGGGCGAATCCGCCGACATCGCGCACGTTTCCGGCCTTGAACTCGTCGTGGATCGCGAACGGGCACGCGTACACATCACCCACCGGGTCGATCAGGCACACCACCCGACCGGCGCCGCACAGGTTCAAACCCGGCAGCGACGTCGACCCAAGGGCGTTCAAGTGGAAGAACGAGTCCCCGGTGAGCACCTGCTCGCCGTGTTCGACCAGCCACGAGTAGATCTCGCGCTGCTGCGCGTCCGTCGGATGCAGCTCGTCCCACACGTCCGCGCCGCGCCCCGACGGGCGCAGCCGGGTGATCCGCAGCTGCGCGCCGAACCGGTCGGCGATGGCCTTGAAATCGTCCAGTTGCGACACGTTCTGCCGGGTCATGACCACCGAGATCTTGAAGTCCCGCATGCCCGCCGCCGACAGGTTCTCCAGCGCGCGCATCGCCATGCCGAACGACCCGGGACCGCGCACGGCATCGTTCACCTCGCGCGTCGCGCCGTCCAGGGAGATCTGCACGTCCACGTAGTCGGTGGCCGCGAGCTGCCGGGCGCGCTCGGCGTCGATGCGCAGCCCGTTGGTGGAGAACTTCACACCTACCTGGTGCTCGATGGCGTAGTCCAGCAGTTCCCAGAAGTCCGGGCGCACCGTCGGCTCGCCGCCGCCGACGTTGACGTAGAAGACCTGTATCCGCTGCATCTCGTCGATCACGGCCTTCATCTCGGCCGTGCTCAGCTCGCGCGGATCCCGCCGCCCGGACGACGAAAGGCAGTGCTCACAAGCCAGGTTGCAGGCATAGGTCCACTCCCAGGTCAAGCAGATCGGGGCGGCCAGCCCGCCCTTGAACTGCTCCACCAGCGAAGGCACGGGCGCCGGTTGCACAGCAGTCATCTTCGACTCCACGGGTTCGACGGACTCGGGACCAGGTACGGACTCCGGTCGGGTACGGACTCCGGTCGGGTACGGACTCCGGTCGGGTACGGACTCGCGATTTCGCGCGAAATCGACGCTTCCCGTGCAGGGGAGGCGGCGATTTCGCGCGAAATCGCCACCGATCATCGGGGCCGGATCATGTCCGTGGCCGCCAGCGAGGACAGCGCCCGCCGGAACTGCGCCCGGCGCTCCGCCGGGACGTCCAGCAGGGCGTCCTCGACGCTGGCGTGCTCGGCGAGCCCGCGCACCAGATCCACCAGCTCGGGAACCTTCAGGAACGACAGCCTGCGGTTGCCGAAGTGGTACGCGAGCGCCCCGAACGGCTCCGGGCGCAACGCGACCTGCGGGTTCAGCCGGTAACCGCGACTCGGATCGAATTCCGCTGCACCGGCCACCACTAGTAGACCCCGCACATCCCGTCGATCGAGACCTCTTCGACCAGCAGGTCCTCTTCGACCGCCGGGTCCGCGGCGGCAGTGCCTATCTCGTGCTGTTCGTCAGCCATGCGATGCTCCTCATCGATGAGGGCCGAACCGAGTCGGCCGCCCTGGCCACTCCGGCTACCATATTTGCACCGAGTGCATTTTGAAAGACCTGGAGATGCATCCTTTGGGGCACAACACCATTGGCGCAGCCCACCGCCTCGGTGGTCGACGGAAGGTGACCACCGCCGCCGAGCTGGAGCAGGTCGCGTTCGAACTCTTCGACGAACGCGGCTTCGAGAACACCACCGTCGCCGACATCGCCCGCGCGGCGGGCATCGCTCGGCGGACGTTCTTCCACTACTTCCCGTCGAAGAACGACGTCCCGTGGGGCGACTTCGACGGTGAACTGGACCGGATGCGCGCGGACTTCCACGCCGCGCCGCCGGAAACCCCACTGATGGACGCGATCCGCCACTGCCTGGTCGAGTTCAACCGGGTCGCCCCGGAGCAGGTTCCGGCGCACCGCCGCCGGATGCAGCTCATCCTCGGAGTGCCCGCCTTGCAGGCCCACTCGACGCTGCGGTTCCAGGCCTGGCGTCAGGTCATCGCCGAATTCGTCGGCGAACGCCTCGGCCAGCCCGAGGACGCCCTCACGCCGCAGGCCATCGCCCACGCCACGCTCGGCGTCGCCATCGCCGCCTACGAACGGTGGCTCGGCAGAACGGATTCCGAGCTCACCGAACTGCTCGACACCGCGATGCGCGAACTTGCAGCAGCATTCGGGCGGCCGGACGCCGAGTGACATCCCGCCCCGCATCGGCCCGGATCAGTAGGCGCTGCCTTCTCCCGCTTGAACGCGACCGGGTCGACCGCGACCACGTAGCGCGCGCCGCCGCCGCGGCACCCTGCGCGGCGTTGATGCCGACGCCGCCGATGCCCGTGGTCGCCCTCCTTGAAACCGGAGACGTCGGGGTCATATCCCACTCATCGTCGAATGGCCTTGAAGGTCACGTATGGCCTCCCGAGCATGGAAATACCGGGTGACACAATCAGCGATCCCCGGAGCCTGCCGGACCTCGAACTCGTTGCGACAAAGGGATTTTCAACGCGCGATGTTGCGGACGACCAGGACCGGGCAGGGCGAGTGGTGGATCAGCTTGTGGCTGGTCGAGCCCAGGTGGGCGCCGGCGACGCCGCCGCGGCCGCGCGCGCCCACCACCACGAGCTGCGCAGCCGCCGCGCGGGCGAGCAGCTCCGCGGTCGGTGATCCGCGGCCGACGAACCGCAGCACCTCGACGTCGGGGAACCGCTCCTCCCAGCCCGCCAGGACCTCGGCGACGTACCGCTCCTCGTTCTCGCTGACCTCCTGCTCGGGCAGCCGGCTGCGCAGCCACTTGAGATCGATCCCGACCACTTCCCAGGTGTGCACGACGTGCAGCGGCACAGCCCGGGAGGCGGCCACCGCGAAGGCGTGCTCCAGCACGGGCTCTGCCGACGCGGCGTCGTCCACCCCGGCCACGACCGGTCCGGTCACCGGGAAGCGCAGCGGCTCACCGACATCCGGCACGACGGCCACCGCGCAGTGCGCGTGCGCGGCCACCTTCACCGCGACGGCACCGGCGAGCAGGCCGGTGAAGCCGCCGAAACCGCGATCACCCACCACCAGGAGCCCGGTGCGCTCGGACTCCGCGACCAGCACCTTCTCCGCCGTGCCGGGCACGGACGCGGCTGCGACGGACACCTCCGGCGCCTGCTCGCGCGCGCTCTCGACGGCGGCGTCCAGCCAGTGCGCGACCTCGCCGCGGACGGGCGCCGGCTCAGCTTCGCCCAGCGCGGGTTGGGCGGTCGCGTCCGCATAGACGATTCGGAGATCGACCCCACGCCGCGCCGCCTCCCACGCCGCCCAGCGGGCCGCGTTCCGCGCGACCGCCGAACCGTCGACGCCCACGATCACTGGACTGCCGCTCATGCCCGCCTCCCCGGTGCTGTCCGCATCACGGCACCAGGGTGGTCCAGCCCGCCCGGACTCGCTCGCCGGAACTCAGCGGGTCGGCATGCGCCCGGCGACGAGCAGCTCGGTGTTGCGGTCGGCGAGCTCGCCGAGCTGCGCGAGGTCGTGTGCGGGTCGTTGAAGGACAGCTCGCGGTACATGGCCGTTCGGCCGTTTCGTCGAAAACGCAACAGCCTCATAGGACGGCACGAACGGCCCGTTCGCTTCAACCAACACGTTCCGGAACACGCTCTGCAGCGGCCAAGAGCACGATCGGTACCTGGCTGGCGGAAACCGGGATCAGGCGTGGTCGGTGATGTCGAGCGCGGTGGGGTCACCCAGCAGATGCCCGGCGAGCTCGCCGAGTCGATCGCTGGCGATGCGCTGGCGATGCGCAGCCGCGTCGACTACCACCTGGCCCAGCTGCTGAACAAGGCCCTCACAGAACGCGCACCAGAGGTCTGAAACGGACGGACAGTTCGCGCCACCTAGCGAGACGGGCGGTCCGTTCGCCTCAGCTCGCCGTGCGGGCGATCTCGGCGCGGACGCCGAGCAGGCGGACCGGGCGGTCCAGCGGGAACCGGCCGAGTGCGGTCTGGGCGGCGCGCTCGATGGCGTCGGCTTCGCGGGTGGGAGCCGGGAGCGACACTCCGTGGGTGTGGGTGGCGAAGCGGGAATCGCGCACCTTCACCACGACCCGGCGGGCCAGGGCGTCCTCGACGGCCAGGTCATCGGCGACGACGCGCGACAGGCGGGTGATCTCCGAGCGCATCTCGGCTTCGTCGCGGAGGTCCTTCTGGAAGGTGACCTCACGGCCGTGCGAGCGCGCCTGGTAGGGCTCGTCGGTGACTGGCGTCGAGTCGTAGCCGTGCGCGAGCGCGACGAGCCAGGGCCCGATGTTGGGGCCGAATTCGCCCACGAGGTCGGCCATCGCGGTCCGCGCCAGGTCGCCGACGGTGGCGATGCCACGCGCCGCGAGCTTCTTCGCCGTCTTCGCCCCGACGCCCCACAACGCGTCCGTCGGACGCGACGCCATCACCTCGACCCAGTTGGACACGTCCAGCCGGAACACCCCGGCGGGTTTGGCCAACCCGGAGGCCAGTTTCGCGCGGAGCTTGTTGTCGCCGATGCCCACCGAGCACGCCAGGGCGGTGCGTTCCCGCACGTGCCGCTGCACCGATCGCGCGGTGAACTCGGCGCCCTCGGTGTCGACCAGCATGAACGCCTCGTCCCACCCCGCGACCTCCAGGATGCCGCCGACCTCCCGCAGCGCCGCCATCACGTCGGCGGACGCGACGAGGTAGGTCTCGCGGTCGGCGGGCAGGAACACCGCCTCCGGGCAACGGGCTGCCGCAGTGCGCAGCGGTGTCCCGGAGCGGACCCCGAACTCCCGCGCCTCGTAGGACGCCCCGGCCACCACGCCGCGCTCCTTCGGGTCGCCGGACCCGCCGACGAGCACCGGCCGTCCCCGCAGCTCGGGATGTCGCAGCAGCTCGACCGCGACGATGAACTGATCGAGATCCACGTGCAGCACGACCCGTTCCACGCTGCCAGCATCGATGGATTTCACGAATTCCGCCAGAGCGGCTCGCCGACGGACCCGAACCACGTGTCCGGCGCGACCATCCGCTTCGGACGCCGTGCTTCGGTACCGGCCAGGGTGCGTGACACTGGTGGGGTGAGCAAACGAAGCGCCGGCATCCTGCTGTTCAAGATCGAGGACGGATCACCGCAGGTCCTCGTCGTGCACCCGGGCGGTCCGTTCTGGAAGAAGAAGGACGCCGGGGCATGGTCCATCCCCAAGGGCGAGTACGAGCCGGACGAGGACGCGCTGGCCGCGGCCACCCGCGAGTTCGCCGAGGAGACCGGCATGCCGTTGACCGACCGCGAGCTCTCGCCGCTCGGCGAGGCGAAGCAGCGCAACGGCAAACTTGTGACGGCCTGGGCCATCGAGGGCGATTTCGATGCGAACGCCCTGCGCAGCAACGAGTTCGAGATGGAGTGGCCGCCGAAGTCTGGCCGCCGCCAGAGCTTCCCGGAGGTCGACCGCGCCCTGTGGTGCGACCCGGGAACCGCCCGCGAGAAGCTCAACCCTGCCCAAGCCGAGTTCGTCGACCGACTGCTCGACCTGCTGCGCGCCTCCGGACGCCTGCCGTGAGAACTGGGTAGGCGCAGGTCTGGACCGAGTACCTGAACACCCCGAGCCCCGTGGACTACGCCGCCTCCCCCGGCCGACCGCGTTCGCCGAGGTCGCCTGAAGCAGCCCCGACCGCGACTTCGCGGACTTCCGGCGGCGCCTGGTCGACCACCACTCGCCCCGCCTGGATGCCTTCGGCGTCGAGTACGGCCGCGCGGCGGCCCGCACCCGTGGTAAACCCGCCCCGGCGTACCTGGCCGACCGAGGTAGCCAGGGCCGCGGGGAAAACCCTTGAAACAGGTGTGAATCCGCCATCCCGCCCGGTAACGTCGCATTGAATGATCAATCAATCACCGGGGGTGAGGATGACGGAAGCATCGGTGAGCCTGGGAGTTCCGGTCTCCCAGCTTCCATCGCGCCTCGACCGGCGGTGGATCAGGCGACGTCGCATGGAGAAGATCCCGGACCAGCCGATCGTCCACCTGCTGCGCGACAACGACTCCGGCGCCCTCATCGATCAGCTCTCCGGCCACCTCGGAACCGTCGTGCCGCACGTGAGGCTGGACGTCGGCGGGACGCCCGCCGAAACCCCGCGGCAGAAGTCGGTGCAGATCCGGAAGCTGCTGGACAAAGGGGCCCAAGGGCTGCGCGACGCCGACTCGTGGCCGCGGATCGGCCGGCTGCGCTTCCGCCGCTACGCGCTGCTGAGCTGGCTGCTGAAGAAAAACTTGCCACCGACGAACCTGGCCCAGGCCCCGCATTCGCACACCCGGCAGCTGCTGCGCGAATACCTCCGAAGCCGCCGACCCCGGCGGGACAGACAGCAGCCCCAGCAGGAAGCCGCACTCTGGGAGTCGGCCGCCCAGAGCCTGCCCTGGTACCTCTTCGCGCTTTCGCTGACGTTCTTCCCGCTGTACTACGCCTGGTGGGTGCGCCGGGGCCGCGTCGCCCGCTGGTTCATGCGGCAGCGCTACCTGTCCCCGCGCGAATCGGCGGACTTCCCCAGCTTCGCCCAGCGCCTGATCACCACGCCATCGCGCTGGGAGAACGCCGAGCAGGTGCGGAAACTCCTGGTGCACGCGTTCCTGACCGACCTGGCCGAGTCGTACACCAGGAGGCTGTGGCGGTGGCAGTGGGTGCCCAAGGACTGCTACCCGGTGCTGCTGCTGCGCAACCTCGGGGATGAGACAGCCGGCAAGATCCTGGTGCGGCTCATCAACGACGTCCGCAACGAGACCGGCGTTCCCGACCCGCTGCTGGTGATCGGCGGCGGCGCGCAGCCGCTGCAGGACAGCGAGACGCCCAGCGCACCGGTCACCCTCGAAAGCTGGCCCGAGACCCTGCAGGAAGCGCGGCGCAAGCGCTCGAACACCGCCTGGTACGTGACGCTGCGGGTGGCCGGCGAGCCGCATTCGGCGGACGACGAACCCGGTGTTTCGCTGGGCCAGACGAGCCTGCCGCTGAAGCGCTCGAAGCTGCTGCGGCGCATCCCGATCCTGCTGGTGGCCCTGCTGGTCCTCGGCGGCGGGGCCGCCTACCTCCAGCAGTACCAGCAGCACTGCGGCCGGAGTTGGTGGCCGTGGACCAACACCGATCTGTGGTCGGCTGGCGACGAATGCGTCGGTATCGCCGACCCCGGTTACCACTTCTCCAGCGACATCAAGGATGAGAACCTGCGCAATCGGCTCATCGACGCGCAGCAGGCGATCGAAGGCGAAAACGACCTGGCTGAGGGCAAGAACCGGGTGGACCAGGATCAGCCACTGCCCTACGTCTCGGTCGTCTACTTCAGCACCCTCACCGGCAAGGACCCCGATTCGTCGACTCTGGACGGAGTCGCCGCCGAGTTGGAGGGCTTGGCGAAGGCGCAGGAGAAGGCGCGGCTGGACGGCGGCGTGGCCATCCGGGTCGTGCTCGCCAACGGCGGCGCCTCGATGAGCCACGCTCCCGACGTCGCCGAGCGCATCGTCGAATACGCCAGGGGCACGTCGCCGGGCGAACCGCCCGTGGTGGCGGTCGTCGGGCTGGGCGGCAGCTGGGACGGGACCGCAAAGGCGATCAGCACACTGGGGCGCAGCGGGCTGACCATGGTCGGCACGGTGACCTCGGCCGACGACTTCCCCAAGCTGAGCAGGCTTTACCACCAGGTGGGGCCGACCAATCTCTGGGAGTCCCAGGTCGTCGCGCAACACGTGCGCAACATTGGCGTCCACGACGTCGCCGTGTACTACGAGGAAGGCGACCTCTACAGCAAGAACCTGGCCGAGGACATCGGGGCGCAGCTGGAGGATTCGGCGCGGTTAGTGGACCCGCAGCGCTCCAACCCCTCCGACGCCGTGCGATGCAGTCCCGATTCGCTGGTCTTCTTCTCCGGAAGGGCGGACCAGTTCGGGAAGTACCTGAACACGGTGCAGGACAAGTGCGTCGACCCCAAGATGCGGCCACGTCTGATGGCCGGGGACGACACGACGAAGTTCCTGCTCGACCGCCAGCTGCCGCCCGGCGTCCAGCTGGATTACATCGACTTCACCGGCCTGCGCGTGCAAGAAGGCACCGACGGCCTGGTGGGGCGGGGACTGCTCGCGTTCGACGCGGTCGACCTCGTCCGGCAGGCGGTGCGGAAGGTGACCGACGAGAAGGTGGAGGTCGGCACGACGCCGCTGAACGGCCAAGCCGTCTGGTACGGGATCGCCCGGCTCGGCGAGAACCCGGGCGGTATCCGCGCGAACAGCGGCGCCATCGACTTCGGCGCCCCGGCCGGACAGGTCCCGGTCCGCAAGGCGATCTCGGTGATGCGAGTCGTGGAGGCGGGCCCGGACAGCGCTCAGCCCAACGACCGCAAACCCGTACTCGTGATGCACTGCGGGAACACCCCACACCAAACCGGCCAATGCCCCCCGTGATCGCCCAGAAGCGGTGAAGGGCACCTTCGAGCAACGAGATTGCTTCGAGGTTGCTCCAAGGTGCCCTTCAGGCCGCAGTCCTATGGGGCGAGGCAGCCGGTCAAGTCAGCCGGGGAGACCGCTGTCACGGACTCCGAAGCACATGCGACGAAGGCCCAGTTGGCCCGCATGCTCCGGCCGGCGCGGAAGCTCAGGTACCGCGCGATCTCCTCGCAGACCGCGTAGGTCATCGCGGTCGCCGCGAGCAGCGCCCAGCTGCCTGCACCGAACAGCGACGGCCACAGCAGCGTCACGAGCGGCACGTTGACGACGAGATTGACGAGGAGGAACCCGCGGCGATCCAGAAAACGCGGCCCGGCACGGCGAACCGCCAGCGGATCCAGATGGCCGCGGCGACCGGGCCGCAGATCATGATGACGAGTTCCGCCGCGATCGCGGCGATGCTCACGGCACCCACGTCAGCTCCGCTCCCCGATCGGCTCCGCGACCGGCTGCGTGGTGATCGCCTTCAGCGCCGCCAGGTGCGCCTCGTACGCGCGGCGGCCCTTCGCCGTGAGGCTGAGCCAGGTGCGGGGCGCTTGCCGCCGTACCCCTTCTTCACCTTGACGTAGCCCGCATCCTCCAGCGTCGACACCTACTTGGAGAGTACCGAGTCGCTGACCTCGATGATGTCGCGCACGTACCTGAACTCGGCCTGGTTCACCGCCGCGAGCGTCGCGGCGATGAAGAACCGCACCGGCGAGTGGATGAGCTCATCCAGTTGGTGCCGGGGATGCGCTCCGCCGCTCATCCCCGGCTCCGGCTGTGCGCGACACCGGCGCCGACGAACGCGATCGCCGCCATCACGCCCCCTCCGCCGAGCCACCACTGCCACACCTGGGACATCCAATTGCCGCCGACGACGACCGTTGCGATCCAAGCCGAGGTCCACGCCGACATGACCATGCCGTGGAGCGCCCCGAAGCCACGTAGCCCCACCCTGCGGGTTGCCGCCCACACGGAGATGCCGACGACGAACACGATCCACAGCGGCGTACCCACGACGACCGCGGCCGAGTTGTCCACGAACGCGAAAACCGCGGCCAGGACGAAGGAAGCGACCCCGAACACCAGCAAGTACCGCACGTACCAGCGCCCGCCGCGACGGGCCTCGGCCCCCAACCGGTCCGCGCGCGCCAGCTGCGCGGCGGCCTCAACCTGCACCTCGTCCATGCAGCCAGGTTCGCAGCTACTTTCTTGTCAAGTAGATGTCGTAAGGGCACCTACTTTCCGCAGATGGGGGGGTCAGCCCTGCTCGCCCTCCACGTATGCCTTGAGGCGCTGCAGGGTGGCGTCGATCGACCGCTGGTTCTGCTTGGGCAAGCCGGTGCGGGCCACCAGCTTCGGCATCATCGCGGTGTAGTCGTAGGGTCGGTGACCCTGGTCGCCGAGTCGCCCTCCGGCGCCAGCTCGTACCGCCACCGGCCGGGCAGCATGTGCCGCCACGCGATCAGCCGGTTCTCCTCGTACTCCACCACGGTGTTGGTGATCCGGTAGCCGACGCCCCTGCGCATCCGCATCCCGAACTTGGATCCGAGCACCAGCCGCTGCGGGCCGCTCATCTCCCCCTGCACCGTGCCGGAACCGTCGATGACCGAATGCTTGCGCGGATCCGCCAGCACCGCGAACACCGCCTCTGGCGGAGCCTGCACGATCACGCGCGTGGCTGGGGGCGATTTCGCGCGAAATCGTCACCTTGCAGGCGTGGCGAGCGGCGATTTCGCGCGAAATCGCCACCACTGCCATAGGGCCGCCGTCTGCCCGAAACCGAGAACTCGTTGTGCACCATGCCGCCGAACGTAATCGTCCCGGGTAACGAACCCGAAACGGCAAACCGACCGACCCCGGCCAGTGCGGCGAACCGGCCTTACCACTCGTCCCGTCGACGCCGTCCTGCCACGTCCGGACGAAGCGCGAAGGGCACTTTAGCGGGCAGACCAAGATCACTCCAAAGTGCTGGGGAGCCGACGAACGCACCCGCCAATGCCCCGACGTCACCAGCCGCCTGCACGTCGCCGGGCAACTGACTCCGGCCAGCGACGCCGTACGCGGCTGGCGACCGATCAGGAAGGGATACCCGCGCGATGACCCCGTGCTCGGCGAAGCCATCGTCGGATCAGTGCCCCGGGGCAGCGTCGCTGACTTCAGCGCAGCACTGCCCGGCCAACCCGACGAGCCGACCCAAGCGCGGTCCGAAGACGATCAAGCAGTGGGCGACGTTGACCCATGAGCACGACGTGACCGCGCCGGAGCTCCCGGAACGGCATATCCCGTGGGATGCGCGCACGGTGCAGTCCCGGCAGGACCTGTGGGCGTCTCCAATGGCCACGCAGTACGACTACACCGATCGCCACAGGCTATTCATGCTCGCGGACCTGGTCGACTCGTATTGGCGGGTCGACGGGGTGCGGGACAAGATCGCTCTTGCCGCAGGATCCGCCTTCAGGGACAACGCTTCGGACTGTCCGCATTGGACCGACAGCGGTTGCGATCGGAGTTAGAGCTAGAGCACTCAGCAAGCAATGGCCGTAGCCGCACCGGCTTCTACAGTCGTTGCAGTCCAGCGAGCACGTCGGCGAGTAGCTTCCGCGTGATCTGGGGACGGCCGTAGGCGACGTGTCTCGCGGCAGCACGTTCAGCTACGAGCGCTCGTCGACGTGTACCAGGGCAGAGGCGGACGATTCCGGCCGCGTCGGCGTGGAGAGCTCGTCGGCGAGGTCGCCGGACCATGTCACGCTGGACCCGGCCGCGATGATCCCGCCGCGATGTTGTGTCGGTCGCACGGCTACGCGACCACTCCCGCCGCTTCGCAGCATTCCGGGCAGATCGGCCAGTGTTCCGGTGCGGACTCCAGCGGTCCCCACCCGAGATGACCGCACGCCGTGTGCACCACGTCGCGCCCATCCAACGTGGACCGGATCGCGTTGTCGGCGACGAGGTGCCTCATATGATCGCCCCGGAGTCCGACGGCGTAGCGGCCGGAGTCGGCGATGTCGCCGACCGGACGCTCCGGTTCGGTGGCGAGTGCGGGACGCTCGTCTGCCGCGTCATTGCCCAGCGTGTACAGCATGCACGGCACACATGGGACGCCGACGAACACGGCGACCTGTTCGCCCTTGCCCGGTTCGAGCACGTGGCCACACGGCGCGGTCAACACGACCGGCTCGCCGAGCTTGTCGGCGGGGACCGGGTAGGCATGCACCTCCGGCGGCCCGCCCGGCGAGGCGTACTCCGACCGCAAGCGCAACAGGACCACCAGTCCGGAACGCTGCCCGATCACGCGGCACGCCCCGGAGCGCGACGGCGAAGCCGTTCCTCCCGACGCCGGGCCGCTGCCTTGAGTGCTTGCTTCTCGCGATGTCCTGGCAGCCACCACACGATGAACAGCGGAACGAAGATCACCGACCAGGCCAGCAACCCAAGCAATATCCCCAGCGCTTCATGCATGTCTTGAACATCGCCAGTTTCGCCCGGTTAGCCCATATCACGCCGGGTATCTCACCGTGAGATAGTTACCTGATGGCCAACTGGGAGACCCTGATCATTCCCCCGACCGTGTGGAACGCGGACCACATGCGGGAGGCGTGCCAAAAACGCGACGTCGCCGGAATCCTCCGTGCAGTCCAGCGCGGCACCGGAGCGAGCCAGACGCAGTTGGCAATGGCAACCGGCATCCTGCAAGGCCGCATCTCCGAGATCCTGCGGGGAACCCGCACGGTGACCGCGTTCGAGGTGTTCGAACGCATCGCTGACGGGCTCGCCATGCCCGACGAGACTCGCGTACTGCTCGGCCTCGCCCCGGTGCATCCGTCCGGGCTCGACCATCTCGGATCGATCGGAGGTGCCGAGATGCTGGCCGCCTACCGTTCGCAGGCCGACGCGACACCCGAGATCCGGCAGGCTGCCTCGACAGCCCAGAGAATCGACATCCTCGCCGTGCGCGGGCTCGGCATCATCGGCATGAACGACTCGCTTCTCCGCGCCACCGTCGCCCAGAACCGCCCCGCGTTCCGGGCCTTGCTGCTGGACCCGGACAGCGCCGCCGCCCGGCGTCGCGCCGCTGAGGTCGGCGAATCTCACGAGTCGTTCGCCTCCGGTGTCAGCTTGTGTGTCGCTCGGCTGCGGGAACTGCGGGAGCAAACCGGCGCTCAGGTCGAGGTGTACTTCTACGACATGTTGCCGACTTGGCGGGTGCTGGCACTCGACGATGTGCAGTTCGTCTCCGCGTTCGGCGGAGAACACGAGGGGCACACCTCGCCCATGTACAAGATCGCAGCGTCGGCGCATGGCGCGCTGCATCGTGGGTTCCGTAGGTTCACCGACGAACTACGGGCGCAGTCCCGGCAGGTGATCTAGGGAGGTTCCACGGTGGCGGTCGAGGCAGAACTCAAGGCTCGTGTCAGCGACCCCGAAACGGTCCGGGAGCGGCTCCGCCAGCGAGCCGAAGAGCAGGTGCAGACCTACCGCGACCGGTATTTCGACTGGCCGTCCGGCAGCCTCGACGGCCAGGGCTACGAAGTCCGTCTGCGCGTAGCGGAAACGGCCACGACGAGCACCACCCTGCTCACGTTCAAAGAACCCCCGGTGCACTACAGCGGGTCGAAACCGGAGAACGAGACCACACTCGCCGACGCCGAACCGGTTGCCGCCCTGCTAGCAACGCTCGGACTGGTCGAGTACATCGCGTTCGAGAAGCACTGCCGGAACTTCCGGTTCACCGAACGCGGCCGCGACGTGCTCGCGACCCTGGTACACGTGCCAGAGCTGGACGGCACCTTCATCGAGGTCGAGACAATCGTCGCGGACGAGACCGACATCACCGCCGGTCTCGACGCAGTGCGGGCCGTGCTCGACTCGCTCGGCATCACCAACGACGACCTCACGACGGAGAAGTACACCGACGCCGTCGCCGCACGACGTCATGGAGCCACCTTCCGCTCGTGGGGCAAACCGTGATCAACAGCGTGGGGCAAACGTGGGTCCCAAATCCGTACGCGGCTGGCCACCGATCAGGAAGGGAGGCAATATCCCCAGCGCTTCATGCATGACGCCAAGATCGCCCGGCCGGGCACTGCCGATAGGTACGGTTTGTACCCCTACCCGATCAGCGGACCCCGACGCGTCCCGCCAGGCACCGCACCGCCGCCGCTTCACCACCCGGCGGGCGATCCATGAGCTTGTGCGTCAACTCCAGTGCCCACCCGTTGAACCTGGCGGTTTCCGGCGCTGTGCGCTCCGCCTGGTCAAGCGTGGCCAGCGTTGCCGCCCAATCGCCCTGTAGCGCGTGAACGCGGGCGACTTCGATCAGGTGGCGGGACCGGCGCGGCACCGACACGATGTCGCCGGGGTCGAGTACGTTCGCCGCCTGCAACGCTTCCCCGCCGCGCCGCAGCTCCACGCCGAGCGTGACCGCGTTCGCCTGAATTACCGGCATACCGAAACTTGTTTGCACGTGGCGGCGTACGGGTCGTCTGCCTCTTGACCTTGCCCACGTAGAAAAGGGCGCCTTTTGCCGAGCACGTCGGCAAGAGGCGCCCTCCACCTCGACGGGGTCAGTCCCCGGACAGCACCGGGGCGAGGAAGCGGCCCGTGTGGCTCTCGTCGACCTCGGCGAGCTCCTCCGGGGTGCCCTCGGCGACCAGGGTGCCGCCGCCCGAGCCGCCCTCCGGGCCCATGTCCAGCACCCAGTCCGACATCTTGATGACGTCCAGGTTGTGCTCGATCACGATCACCGTGTTGCCCTTGTCCACCAGGCCGTTGATCACGCCGAGCAGCTTGCGGATGTCCTCGAAGTGCAACCCGGTGGTCGGCTCGTCGAGGATGTAGACCGTCTTGCCGGTGGACCGCTTCTGCAGCTCGCTCGCCAGCTTCACGCGCTGCGCCTCACCGCCGGAGAGCGTCGGCGCGGGCTGCCCGAGCCGCACGTAGCCCAAGCCGACGTCCACCAGCGTCTTCAGGTGCCGGTGGATCGCGTTGATCGGCTCGAAGAAGTGCGCGGCCTCCTCGATCGGCATGTCGAGGACCTCGGCGATCGTCTTGCCCTTGTAGTGCACCTCGAGGGTCTCCCGGTTGTACCGGGCGCCCTTGCACACCTCGCACGGCACGTACACGTCCGGCAGGAAGTTCATCTCGATCTTCAGCGTGCCGTCGCCCGCGCACGACTCGCAACGGCCGCCCTTGACGTTGAACGAGAACCGGCCCGGCTGGTAGCCGCGCACCTTCGCCTCGGTGGTCGCCGCGAACAGCTTGCGGATGTGGTCGAACACGCCGGTGTAGGTGGCCGGGTTCGACCGCGGGGTGCGGCCGATCGGCGACTGGTCGACCTGCACCAGCTTGTCGACGTGCTCCAGGCCCCTGATCCGGGTGTGCCGGCCGGGCACCTGCCGGGCTCCGTTGAGCTTGTTCGCCAACACCGACGCGAGGATGTCGTTGACCAGCGTCGACTTGCCCGATCCGGACACGCCGGTGACCGCCACCAGGCAGCCCAGCGGGAACGACACGTCGATCTTGCGGAGGTTGTGCTCGCGCGCCCCGACCACCGTCAGCTGCCGCTTGCGGTCGCGCGGGCGCCGCACCGCGGGCAGCGGGATCTGCTTGCGCCCGGCCAGGTAGTCACCGGTCAGCGACTTCTTGTTTTCCAGCAACGCCTTGTAGGGTCCGCTGTGGACGACCTGGCCGCCGTGCTCGCCCGCACCGGGGCCGATGTCGACCACCCAGTCCGCGCTGCGCACGGTGTCCTCGTCGTGCTCGACGACGATCAGCGTGTTGCCCAGGTCCCGCAGCCGGCTGAGCGTCTCCAGCAACCGGTGGTTGTCCCGCTGGTGCAACCCGATCGACGGCTCGTCCAGCACATACAGCACGCCGACCAGGCCCGAACCGATCTGGGTGGCCAGCCGGATGCGCTGCGCCTCGCCGCCGGAGAGCGTCCCGGCCGCGCGGTCCAGCGATAGGTAGTCCAGGCCGACGTCGAGCAGGAAGCCCAGCCGCGCCTGAACTTCCTTGAGGACCCGCCCGGCGATCATCTGCTCGCGCGGCCCGAGCACCAGCCCGTTCAGGAACGCGGCGCACGCGCTCACGCTCAGCGCGCTGACGTCGGCGATGGACAGCTCGCCGAACTCGTCGTTCGCCATCGTCACGGCCAGGATCTCCGGCTTGAGCCGGGTGCCGTCGCACGCCGGGCACGGCACGTCCCGCATGTAGCCCTCGTACTTCTCGCGGGCGTAGTCGGACTCGGTCTGCTCCAGCCGCCGCTCCAGGAACGGGATGACGCCCTCGTAGTTGGCGTAGTAGGAGCGGGTCCGCCCGTAGCGGTTCTTGTACCGGACGTGCACCTGGTCGTTGGTGCCGTGCAGCACCGCCTTCTTGACCTTGGTGGACAGCTGCCGCCACGGCGCGTCCATCCGGAAGCCGATGGCCTCCGACAGCGAGGTCAGCAGGCGGGTGAAGTACTCCGCGGTGTGCCCGCCCGCCCACGGCGCGATCGCGCCGTCGGCCAGCGACAGGTCCTCGTCCGCCACGACCAGCTCGGGGTCGACCTCCTTGCGGATGCCCAGCCCCGCGCACTCCGGGCAGGCGCCGTAGGGCGAGTTGAACGAGAACGACCGCGGTTCCAGCTCATCCACGCCCAGCGGGTGGCTGTTGGGGCAGGCCAGGTTCTCGGAGAACTTCCGCTCCCGGTTCGGGTCGTCCTCGTCGAGGTCGATGAACTCGATCAGCACCAGGCCGTCGGCCAGCCGCAGGGCGGTCTCCACCGAGTCGGTCAGCCGCTGCTTCCCGCTGGCCTTCACCGTGAGGCGGTCGATGACGACCGCGATGTCGTGCTTCTCCTGCTTCTTCAGCTTCGGCGGCGCGTCCAGCGAGTGCACCACGCCGTCGATGCGGGCACGCGCGTAGCCCTGCGACTGCAGCTGCTCGAACAGGTCGGCGTACTCGCCCTTGCGCCCGCGCACGACCGGGGCCAGCACCTGGAACTTGGCCCGGTCGGGCATCTCCAGCACCTGGTCGACGATCTGCTGCGGGGTCTGCTTGCTGATCGGTTCGCCGCAGGTCGGGCAGTGCGCCTTGCCCGCCCGCGCGTACAGCAGTCGCAGGTAGTCGTACACCTCGGTGATGGTGCCCACCGTCGACCGCGGGTTGCGGTTGGTGGACTTCTGGTCGATCGACACCGCCGGGGACAGGCCGTCGATGAAGTCCACATCGGGCTTGTCCATCTGACCGAGGAACTGCCGGGCGTAGGCGGACAGCGACTCGACGTAGCGGCGCTGCCCCTCCGCGAAGATGGTGTCGAAGGCCAGGCTCGACTTCCCGGAGCCCGACAGCCCGGTGAACACGATCAGGCTGTCACGGGGCAGGTCGAGGTCGATCCCGCGCAGGTTGTGCTCACGGGCGCCGCGAACGACAAGGCGGTCAGCCACTGTGATCCCTTCGAAAAGTTCTGGTGTTGACGTGGACGCGCGCCGGCTGCAAGCAGCGCATCGGCAGGTACGCGACGTCGCCCGCCCATGCTATTCGGGGCACCTGACAGACCCGGAGCGCGTGCGGCGCGCAGTCCGCGCAACAACCCCCCACCCACTCGGACGAGTGACATACGGGCAGGTCGGCCGCGGCTCCTCCGACGATACGCAAATTCCCCCGGAATGGGCACTGTCGCCGCTGTGGCCTGCGCAATTAAGCTCGACTCTTCACCGGTCGCGAAAACACCCCCTGCATGCAGAGGTTCACTCATGGCTGACATCGTCCTCGGGACCGGTGGCCGCAGTAGTACCCAACCGGCGGCCGCCGCGCACCTCGCCCACCAGATCACCGCACAGCTGACCGCCGTAGAGCGAGCGAGCAGTCGGCTGCTGGACACCGTCGCCGAGCTGGACGAGCTGGCCGTGCGCCAGCCCAGTCTGCTGCCCGGCTGGAGCAGGGCGCACGTCATCACGCACCTGGCGCGCAACGCCGACGGCTTCCACAACCTGCTGATCTGGGCGCGGACCGGCGTCGAGCACGCGATGTACGCCAGCGGCGACGACCGTGACGAGGCCATCGCCGAAGGAGCGGTGCGCAGCCACCGGCTGCTGCTGGAGGACCTGGCGGCGTCCTGCGAGCGCTTCGCCCACGCCGCCCACGCGCTGCCGGCCGCCGCGTGGACGGCGGAGATCGCCGACGCGGTCGGCGACCCGATGCCCGCGCACCACATGCTGCGCCTGCGCCTGCTGGAGGTCTGGACGCATCTGGTCGACCTCGATCACGACGTGGACTTCGCCGACATCCCGCAGCCGGACGCCGAGCAGCTGCTGGAGGACGTGGTGCAGCAGTTCGGCGGTCGGCCGGACGTGCCGGCGCTGTCGGTGGAGGTCGACTTCGGCGACCACCGGCGGAGCTGGGACCTGCGCGGGACCACCTCGCCGCCGAGCCGGGTGCGCGGTGAGCCGGGCCCGATGCTCGGCTGGCTGCTGGGCCGCACCGGCCCGGACCGGCTGGACGGCGACTTCCCGAACCTCCCGCGCTGGCTCTGAGGACGGCCGTTCCTCCGTTCACCGAGCGCTCTTGGGTGCAAGATGAAGGCACCTGACCAGGCAAAACGTCGACCCGCGGCCGCGCTGGCCAACGTCCGGGAAAAGGGCGTGGTCACGCGGAGCAGCGACGCACGCCGCGGCCTGCCGCTGCGTCCACGGTGGACGCTCGCGCTGCTCGGTTCCGCAGCGCTGCCGATCTGAGCACCCGGTCGAGCTGCACGAATGCCCCGAAAGCGCGACTCTGGCGGTGGACACGTCATAGAGCAACTTGAGGGGGCGCACGATGTCCAGTCCGCAGACCGGGCCCGAATCCCAGGCGAAGGCCGAGGGGACGACAACGCCCGAACAGACGACAGCACCTGAGCAGCAGAAGCAGTGGGCGATGGCGCCTGCACAGCCAGCTACCTCGATGTCCGGGTGGATGGCGTTCGCCGGCTCGCTGATCGCGATGGTCGGCGTCTTCAACATCATCGGCGGGATCACCGCGCTGTTCCGACCCACCTACTACCTCGTCGGAACAGCTCAGCTGCTGGTCTTCGACTTCAACGCGTGGGGCTGGTTCTGGCTGGCGCTGGGCGTCGTGCAGGTGGCGGCCGGCGTCGGCTGCCTGTACGGGCAGATGTGGGCGCGGATGACCGGCATCGGTCTGGCCGCGCTGAGCGCGATCGCGCACCTGGCGTTCCTCGCCGCGTTCCCGCTCTGGTCGCTGCTGGTGATCGCGCTGTCGGTGCTGGTGATCTACGGCCTGATGGTGCCTCCCAGGGGGGCGACCGCCTGACCGGCGATCATCCGCCGAGGCCGAGAGCGCGGGGCGCTAGGCTCGGCCCGTGGAGCCTCAAGGACAGTACACCGGACACGTCGAACCGGGCGGCGCCCCGGCGCGGCGCGAGCTCGACGCGCTGACCATCACCAAGATCTCGGTCGGCCCGATGGACAACAACGCGTACCTGCTGGTGTGCCGCCGCACCGGTGACGCGCTGCTGATCGACGCCGCCAACGACTCGGAGCGGCTGGCCGACCTGCTCGGCCACGACGCGCAGCGCCCGCGCCTGCGCACCATCGTGACCACCCACCAGCACGCCGACCACTGGCAGGCCCTCGGCGCGGTCGCCGGGCAGACGGGGTGCTTCACGCTGGCGCACCCGGCCGACGCCGAGGCGCTGCCGGTGCCGCCGGACCGCCTCATCGAGCACGGCGACACCATCGACGTCGGCGAATCCCAGCTGTCGGTGATCCACCTGCGCGGCCACACGCCGGGTTCGATCGCCCTGCTGTACCGCGACCCGAACGGGCACCCGCACCTGTTCACCGGCGACTCCCTGTTCCCCGGCGGCGTGGGCAAGACGAGCTCCCCGGAGAACTTCCGGTCGCTGATCGACGACGTGGAGAACCGGATCTTCACCGAGCTGCCGGACGACACCTGGTTCTACCCCGGACACGGCGATGACTCGACGCTGGGCGCGGAGCGCCCCAAGCTCGCCGAGTGGCGAGAGCGCGGCTGGTGACAACGGACTTCACGGCCGAAGTCGAGGGTGCACCGGCTGCTCGTGAAATGGCTGGGCTCGGACGGCGAACCCGCGGTGCTCGAAGCGCTGCGGGCCGCGCACGCCGACGACTTCACCATGATCACCATCGACGGTCAGCAGCTGACCGTCGACGATCTCTTCGGTGCTCTCTCCGGCGCGCGGAACGCGGCACCGGGCCTGGGCATCGAGGTCGACGAGGTCGACGAGGTCACCGTAGCCGCGGACGCGGCCGATCTCGTCGTGGTGCACTTCCGCGAAATCCACCAGCACGAGGGCAGGACCACCCGGCGCCGGACCACGGCGGTCCTGCGCCGCACATCGCAGGGCATCCGCTGGCGCCACCTCCACGAGACGGCGGTAGCGGGCTGAAGCCGCTCCCGTGAGCCTTTCGGGCAGCCCGGCAAGGCTCACGGTGACCCCGCCGGGTGTTCGGCCCGGTACTGGCGGATCAGGACCTTCAGGGCAGCCGCGATGGGCAGCGCCGTCAGCGCGCCGAGGACCCCGGCCAGCGCGGCACCGAGCAGGATCGCGAGGAACGCGCCGAGGGGGCTCAGCTCGACCGTCTTGGCGAAGATGCGCGGCGCGATCAGATAGTTCTCCACCATCTGGTACAGGCAGAAGAAGATCAGCGTCGCCACCGCCAGCCAGAGGCTTTGGCTCAGGGCGACGAAAATCCCCACCAACGACGCCAGCGTGGCTCCGACTTGCGGTATCGCGTCGAGCACCGCGACGACCAGCGCCAGCAGCGCCGGGTAGGGCACGCCGGCGATTAGGAAGAACAGGTACGAGGCGATCCCGGCGCACAGGCAGACCCCGGCTTGCCCGGTGACGTAGCCGCCGACGCGGCCCATCGCGGCGCGCAGCGCCTCGGCCCGGCCCGGGTGGCCGACCGCGCCGCGCTGCACGGCGGCGGCGATCCGGGGCATCGAGAGCGAGAAGTAGACCATCAGCGCCCCCGCGGTGCAGGCGGCGAAGATGCCGCCCAGGAAGGCTCCGATCGCGGCGAATCCTGCCGCCAGGGCGCTCGTCACCGCGTTCGAGATGGCGCTGACGGTGTTCTTCAACTGCTCCTGAACGCTCGGGTCGTCGAGGTGCTTTCGCAGCTCGGTGCCGCCGCCGAACTTCGTGCCGATGCTGGAGAGGTATTCCGGGATGTGCGCGGCGAGCTGCCCGATCTGGCCCACGGCGGGCACCACCGCGAGCAGCACCAGTGCGCCGACTACCAGCACGAGCCCCACGACCAGCACCAGGAGCGCCAACCCGCGCCGCCAACCGTGCCGGTGCAGCCACGCGACGACCGGTTCGACACCGAGCGCCAGGAAGAAACCCAGGAAGATCAGGACCAGCATCTCGCGGACGTTGAAGGCCAGCACCGCGAAGACCCCGACCAGCAGGTACACGCAGGCGATCTTCGCGTGGTCGAGGAGCGTGAGCCCCGGTCGATCGCTCGCGGCGCTCGCCGGGACCTCGCCGTCGTCGGCACCGCTCATGCCAGCCACCTTCCCGGCCGAGGCCCGGCGGACGCGTGGAACGCCTTCAGCCACGCCCCCTTCTCCTCGACGACTTCCCGGATGAGCTACTTCAAGCGTTCTTCCATCCGGCCACCGATGACCCGCCGCCGGTATTTCGGGCACCACACGACGCGGAACGCGCACTGAAAGGTGACGTTCGCGTTCGATCGCAGCGTGACGACCATACCCAGCACTATACAGCACCGAGCTACCTAATGTTGGCAGAGTTACGGCTGGGCGCGTCAGGATCGAACTTGACGTGCTAACCCCACGGACAAATCCGGGGGTCTGCGCACTACGTCTACCTGATCACCTCGCGCGGGTCCCGAGTGCCTTTGCCGACTCGCGCCCCGGACCATCGGGTCTCAAGTACAACCGCTGGGCGGTATGACCGCATCGCGAACAGCGCGAGCAGCCGTGGGCCGGGGAAGAGCGTCCGAACATGCCTGCGACGGGGTGATCGGCGACCTACGCTTGCTGCGTGACCGAACGGGTGGAGGGTCGGCGATGAGCGAAGGCGTCAAGTTGGACGTCGGGGGCACCGAGGTTTCGGTGTCGCACCCCGACAAGGTCTTCTTCAGCCAGCGCGGCGAGACGAAGCTCGACCTGGTCCGCTACTACCAGGCGGTCGCCGGTCCGCTGCTGGGCACCTTGCAGGGGCGGCCGCTGCTGCTGGAGCGGTATCCGGACGGTGCCGGCGGCAAGTCGTTCTTCCAGAAGCGGGTGCCGAAGTCCGCCCCGCCGTGGTTGCAGACCACCGTCGTCGCCACCCCGAACGGCACCACCAGCGACGCGCTCGTCGCCGCCGACCTGGCGCACATCATCTGGGCCGTGAACCTCGGGTGCCTGGGGTTCCACGTCTGGCCGTATCACGCCGACACCCCGGAGATCACCGACGAGCTGCGCATCGACCTCGACCCCTCCCCAGGCGTCCGGTACCCGCAGGTGTTGGAGGCCGCCGCGGCCACCCGGGAACTGCTCGCCGAGCAGGGCATCGAGGCACACGTGAAGACGTCCGGATCCCGGGGCCTGCACATCTATGTTTCGCTGCAACCGCGTTGGAACAGCTACGAGGTGCGTGCCGCGGCAGTGGCGCTGGCCCGCGAGCTGGAGCGCCGCCACCCCGACCTCATCACCGCGCAGTGGTGGAAGGAGGAGCGGGGCTCCCGGGTGTTCGTCGACTTCAACCAGAACGCCCCGCACAAGACGGTTTTCGGTGCGTGGTGCGTCCGGCCCCGGTTGGGGGCGCAGGTGTCGACCCCGATCGGCTGGGACGAACTCGCCTCGACCGAGCCCAACGAACTCACCATCGCGACGGTGCCGGGCAGGGTCGCAGAGCGCGGCGACCCGTGGGCCGACCGGCAGCCGCAGTCGATCGAGCCGCTGCTGGAGCAGTCGCAGCGGGACATGGCCAGCGGACTGCAGGACGCGCCGTGGCCGCCCGTGTACCCGAAGCAGCCTAACGAGCCGCCCCGCGTCGCCCCGAGCCGCGCCAAGAAGCCCTGACCGGCGTCACCGCACCAGCTTCGCGAGTTCGACCCGGGAGCGGACGGCCCGACCGCCTGCTCCCCTGCTCGGTGCTGGTCACCGGAGCGCTTCGGTTCGCTGCTCGGACTCCTCCTTCGCGTCTGGAAGGCTCTTGCGCAGCGACAGGAACAGGTGGATCAGGCCGAGCGTGATCAGGATGTGGCCGAGGCCGGCTATCCCGGAGATCGCGGCGGAACTCTCCTCGCCCAGCACCGTCAACGTGCCGTGCACCAGCATCATCGCGGTGGTGAGTGCCAGGCCGGAGTTGTAGAACCAGAAGAACAGCGTGAACAACTTGTTCCCGGACAGCGCGAACGCCTTGTCCAGCGCCAGCACCACCAGGAAGAACAGCATGCCCAGCGCGAGCGGGTGGGTGTGCAGCACCGACAGCTCGGTGTCGCCGGTGAAGTCCAGGGCCTTGGTGAACTCGCGGTAGTACAGGCCCGCGGCCAGCCCGAGGATCATGTAGATCAGTGCCGACCAGTACAGCTTCTTCATCGCCGTCGCGCTTCCTTCCAGAACGGGGGATTCCGCCGACACCGACTTTGGCCGCAGCCGCCGCGCGGCACATCGCACCGCGGGTTGGCCCTCCGGAATCGAACGGTGCACCGGAAATCAACCGTTCGAACGATGCGCGGAGCCCACAGGTGGGCTCACTCGACGACGGGGGGAGCTGGCGGCGGCGGTAGTGGCCCCGGGCCGTGCCGTGGGTCCGCTTGAAGGCCTTAGCGAAGGCGTATTCCGAGGCGTAGCCGACCTCTTTGGCGATCGCCGACAGCGCCGCATCGGTTTCGCGCAGCCGGCGGGCCGCGGTGATCATCCGCCAAGCCGGGCGGCGGCGATGCTTCGCGGTCGGCCCAGCGCTTCGGCGACGACGCGCGCGGTGTCGACGTGCAGACCGTTGTTCACCTCGTCGTCCTTCCTCGGGCGGCTGGTCAGGACCGCGATGACGATCGGGTGGCCCTTGTCCGTCCAGGTCACCGCCACGTCGTTGCCCGAGGCGTAGTCACCGGTGCCGGTCTTGTCGCCGGTGCGCCAGGTCGGCGGCAGGCCCGCGCGGATCCGCTTGCCGCCGGTGGTGTTGGCGAACAGCCACCCGGTCAGCCGGTCGCGCTCGGGCCAGCGGAGGGCGTCGCCCACCACCAGCGCCCGGTAGCCCGCGGCGATTCCGGCCGGGGTGGTGGTGTCGCGCTCATCGCCGGGGATCGCCATGTTGAGGTCTGGTTCCCAGCGGTCCAGGCGGGTGCTGCCGTCGCCGATCGAGCGCGCGAACGGGGCGATCGCCGCCGGGCCGCCGAGCTCCGCGAGCAGCAGGTTGGCCGCCGTGTTGTCGCTGCGGGTGATCGCCGCGGCACACAGCTCGTGAACCATCATGCCGGTGCCCGCATTGGGCTTGGTAATCGGCGAGCCGTCCACCAGGTCGGCCTCGGTGTAGTGGATCATCTTGTCGAAGTAGCCGCTGTCCAGCCCGTGCTCGCGCAGCAGGGCGGCGGCCGCGTAGGTCTTGAACGTCGAGCACATCCCGAACCGCTCGCCCGCGCGGTGCCCCAGGAACTGTCCGGTGTGGACGTTGACCGCGAACAGCCCCAGCCGGGCGTCGTAGCGGCGCTCCAGGTCGGCGAACGCCGGGGCGTACTTGCCGTTCAGGGCGGGTCCGGCGCCGCTGGGTGCTGCCGCCACGCCGCTCGCACCGCACGCGGCCGCCACCGGGGCGGCCAGGAACGCTCCCAGGATCGATCGACGACCGACGCGGGTTTCGTTGTGCTGCAAGGAAGTCTTCCTTTCGGGTTGGCCTGCCGGACGAGCCGGCCTGCCGCCCAATGAAGCACCCCCCGGGCGATAGCGCCAAACCGCGCCGGCCTCTCGAGCGATAGCGGATCGATATGTATCCAGCTGCAGAGCGCCGCGCCGCCGCGGCGAACCCGCGAAAAAACTCGATCACAACCGGCCGGAACGCAGTGAGCGCGAAGGCGCGCCCGGCGGCCACGGCAGTCAACGCGTCGCGGTCACCCGCTGCGGGCAGGAACTCCGGGTCGAGCCCCTTGCTGCGCAGCGTGTCCAGGTCGAACGCCGCCGTCCCGTGGCTGCGTGGCGCGGTCGCGCAGGCCAGGCCGGCCAGCGCGCGCAGCGACTGCTGCACCGCGCCGCCGGGTGATCGGCGGGCACCAGCGGCGAACGCGGGATCTTCCGGATCGGCCCGGACTGGAGGGCGCCGATCAGCGCCGGGGGGTGCACCCGGCACAGTCGAGCCGACCTGCGGTGACGGCATCGACAAGGTCGACCGTGGCAGCCGTGGTGGTGATCACGGTGCGCGCCGCCGGATCGGGCGCGGCAGCCCGCACCGCGGCCGTCAGTGCCGCGACCTGCCGATCGCTCAACGCCGCGACGACCCCGATGCGCACCGCGCCGCGGTTCTCCCGCTGGCCGTGCCTCCTCCTCGAACTGCTCGGGGCCGTCGAGCAGGGCTCGGTCCCTGGGCAGCAGCTCTGCCCCGGCGGTGGTCAACCGCACTCCGCGAGATCCCCTCGTCAGCAGGGTGACGCCCAGCCTGGCCTCCAACCGCTGGACGCCCTGCGACAGCGGCGGCTGCGTCATCCCGAGCCGGTCCGCGGCATGTCCGAAGTGACCTTCCTCGGCCACGACGACGAAGTACCGGAGATGGCGCAGCAAATCCACGCATTAATCAACAAGCAGGATCCCGCCGTGTACGGCACCCGAACTCATCGTCCCCGTGATCCACTGTAGAAAGGTCAGTCCTTCTTCTTCTCGTCCTCGTCGATGATCTCGGCGTCGACCACGTCGTCGTCCGCCTGCTTCGCCTGGCCGTCGCCGCTGGTGTCGGCCGTGGCCTGCTGCTGGTGGCCGTAGATGGCCTGGCCGACGGCCTGCGAGCTCGCGGCGAGGTGGTCGACGGCCGAGCGGATCTTGTCGACGTCGTCGCCCTTGAGTGCCTCGTTGACATCCTTGATCGCGTCCTGCACCTGCGTCCGGGTGTCGGCCGGGATCTTGTCGGCGTTGTCGGTGAGCACCTTCTCCGTCTGGTAGACCAAGGTCTCGGCCTGGTTGCGGGTCTCGGCCTCCTCGCGGCGCTTGCGGTCCTCGTCGGCGTGCGCCTCGGCGTCCTTGACCATCCGGTCGATGTCATCCTTCGGCAGCGCCGAACCGCCGCTGATCTTGATGGACTGCTGCCGGCCAGTGCCGAGGTCCTTGGCGTTGACGTGCACGATGCCGTTGGCGTCGATGTCGAAGGTGACCTCGATCTGCGGCAAACCACGCGGCGCCGGCGGGAGACCGGTGAGCTCGAACATGCCGAGCTTCTTGTTGTGCGCGGCCATTTCCCGCTCGCCCTGGAAGACCTGAATCATCACCGACGGCTGGTTGTCCTCGGCGGTGGTGAAGGTCTCGGAGCGCTTGGTCGGGATCGTGGTGTTGCGCTCGATCAGCTTGGTCATGATGCCGCCCTTGGTCTCGATGCCCAGCGACAGCGGCGTGACATCGAGCAACAGGACGTCCTTGACCTCACCGCGCAGCACACCGGCCTGCAGCGCGGCACCCACGGCGACGACCTCGTCGGGGTTGACGCCCTTGTTCGGCTCCTTGCCGTCGGTGAGCTCGCGGACCAGGTCCGTCACGGCCGGCATCCGCGTCGCACCGCCGACCAGCACCACGTGGTTGATGTCGCCGACCTTGACCCCGGCGTCCCGGATCGCGTTGTTGAAAGGCTTGCGGCAGCGCTCCAACAGGTCGGAGGTGATCCGCTCGAACTCGGCTCGGGACAGCGTCTCGTCCAGGAACAGCGGGTTCTTGTCCGCGTCGACGGTGATGTACGGCAGGTTGATGCTGGTCTGCGAGGAGCTGGACAGCTCGATCTTGGCCTTCTCGGCGGCTTCCTTGATCCGCTGCATGGCCATCCGGTCCTTGGTCAGGTCGATGCCCGATGAGGCCCGGAACTTGTCCACCAGCCACTCGACGACGCGCTCGTCCCAGTCGTCACCACCGAGGTGGGTGTCCCCCGAGGTGGCCTTGACCTCGACCAGCCCTTCGCCGACCTCCAGCAGCGAGACGTCGAAGGTGCCGCCACCGAGGTCGAACACCAGGATGGTCTGCTCCTTCTCGCCCTTCTCCAGGCCGTAGGCCAGCGCCGCGGCGGTGGGTTCGTTGATGATCCGCAGCACGTTGAGGCCGGCGATCTGCCCGGCCTCCTTGGTCGTCTGCCGCTGCGAGTCGTCGAAGTACGCGGGCACCGTCACCACCGCGTCGGTCACGTCCTCCCCCAGGTAGGACTCGGCGTCCCGCTTGAGCTTCATCAGCACGCGGGCGCTGATCTCCTGCGGTGTGTAGGTCTTGTCGTCGATCTGGACCTTCCAGTCGGTGCCCATGTGCCGCTTGACCGACCGGATGGTGCGGTCCACGTTGGTGACCGCTTGGTTCTTGGCCGGCTGCCCCACCAGCAGGTCACCGTTCTTCGCGAAGGCCACCACCGACGGCGTGGTCCGGGAACCCTCGGAATTGGCGATCACCGTGGGCTCGCCGGCTTCCAGCACGGCCACCACCGAGTTCGTCGTACCCAGGTCGATTCCAACCGCGCGCCCCATCACGTACTCCTCTCCGACCCGCCACCGGGCGGATCCTGCGAGGCCGACACCTTCAGTATGGGAAGCCCCCACGAAAGCGTCCACCTGGGCAAAGACCGGCCGGTACGTGAGGGATGTTCCTGCGTTGCGCGGTGCGGGGAGGCCGCCGTTCTCACCGGGTCAGCGGGGGTGGCAGGCTGTGGCCCGAGGTGCCGCCGGGCGAGCAGTGGAAGCAGGTCGATGCGCACGAATCCCGGCCCCCGGCAGAACCTGTACCTGCGCGACTACGGCGGGAATGGGCACTGACGCCCATCCCGGGCAGGTCGCGGCTCTGCTCAGCAGCTTCCTGCTGGGCAGCGAGCTCGTGCCGATCGCGCCCGCGACGCGGACCGCCGAGTGGCTGCGGAAGGTGACGTCACTGCCGGGGACGCCGTGCTCGCCACCGCCGCGCCGCTGCTGCACCGTCCCGAAACGGGCACCAGCGTCGTGGTGACCGACGAGCAGGGTCACCCTGCGTGGCCGGCGTTCGCTGCGGTGCTCCGGCACGCGCCAACCGGTCAGACGCACGTGGTGCGGGCCGGTCCGCCACCCGAAGGTTGGACCCATTGCGGACCGTTGCAGTACCGGTGGCGCGACGACAACGTTGTCGCCCGGGTCGTGCCCGCCGGGGGAGCCACCCCGCCATCGTCGACCTGTGCCACGAGCGGTCCGCAGCGCCGCAGCTTCCCCGTTTCGAGGAGACCTGCCGATTCACGGCGTTGTAGAGCGCCGGCCGTGGGGCAACCTTATTGCCGAGGGTGGCGTGAGATGGGCATGCCGCATTCCGTGCCTGATCCCGGAGGACGTACCAACAAGGGCCTGCCGAGCCGGGCACGTAGCGCTCGGCAGGCCCAGCGTGCGTTGCGGCAGCAGCGGCGCGACTCCTCCGACCACGGGCGCAGGCGGCGACTGGCGAGAAGAATCGGTGAGCTTTTCGGCGAGTTCCTCGCCGAGGCGCTCCTGGCGTCGGTGGCGCTGGCCTTGTTCGCCGGCGTGCTGGCGGCAGGTGCCTGGGGCTGGCAGCACAGTCCTGCCGCAACGGTCGTCCTGGTGGCGGGGATCGCCCTCTTCCTGGCCTTCGGCGCGCACCAACTCGCTACCCGGCGAGCCGGGCAGCGGAAACGAGGACGTCTTGCCGCGGCGGCGGTCGGCACCGTCATCTTCGTTCTCATCTGGGCGATGTATCTGGTGCTCTACCTGCCCTCGCCCTGATCGGGAGGTGCTCGGCCACTCGGTGCCGATCACACCTCGTTCAGGGGGCAAGAGATTCCAGGTTTGGGACCAGGTCCGCAGGGGGCCGGCATCGCCGCCATCTCCTTTCGGACTTCCAGGCCCCAGGCCGTCGAGCGCGCCCGCGATCTCGTCGGTCTGCCCGCGCAGCGTCGACGAGAGCCGGTTGAGACCGTCGACGGCGCGCATCCGGAAACCAGCAGCGACGCGAGCAGCACCGGACTAGTAGCCCGGGTCACTGCTCCATTCGGGGCGGATCCGGATGTTACGTCGACATAGAACTTGTTTTACCGGCGAGCCCGCCAGCCGATCCGCCGGGAATCCACCTGGAACTTCGCGACGCGTCGACCGTTCCGAAGCATCCGGTCTATGGTTGATGAAACACGTTCCACACGCTCCCCCGTCGATGCAGGAGGGATGCATGCGCATCGCCTACACGCCCGAGCAGGAGCAGCTGCGCAAGGAGCTGCGCCGCTACTTCGGCAAGCTCATGACACCGGAGCTCCGCGAGGAACTGACCGCGCACGGCGACTACGGCCACGGAGTCGCCTACAAGCAGCTGGTCCGGCAGATGGGCGCGGACGGCTGGCTCGCACTGGGCTGGCCGCCGGAGTACGGCGGGCAGAACCGGAGCATGCTGGAGCAGCTGATCTTCACCGACGAAGCGGCGATCGCAGGCGCCCCGGTGCCGTTCCTGACGCTCAACAGCATCGCGCCGACCATCATGCGCTTCGGCACCCCAGACCAGAAGTCGTTCTACCTGCCGAAGATCGCCTCCGGTGAGATCCACTTCTCGATCGGCTACTCCGAGCCGGAGGCAGGCACCGACCTCGCCTCGCTGCGCACCACCGCCGACCGCGACGGCGACGAATACGTGATCAACGGCCAGAAGATGTGGACCAGCCTCATCTCGTACGCGGACTACGTGTGGTTGGCCTGCCGCACCGACCGGGACGCGAAGAAGCACCGCGGCCTGAGCATCCTGATCGTGCCCACCGCCGCGCCCGGCTTCTCCTGGACCCCGGTGCACACCGTCGCCGGGCCGTCCACCAGCGCCACCTACTACCAGGACCTGCGCGTGCCGGCGTCGGCACTGGTAGGTGCCGAGAACGAGGGCTGGCCGCTGATTACCAACCAGCTCAACCACGAGCGCGTCGCGCTCACCTCGTCGGCCCCGCTGCGGCTGGCGCTGGACGAGGTGCTGGAGTGGGCGAGCGAAACGCGGCTCGCCGACGGGCGACGCGTGCTGGACCAGGAGTGGGTGCGGCGCCACCTGGCCCGCGTGCACGCCGGGGTGGAATTCCTCAAGCTGGTCAACTGGAAGATCGCCGCCACCGTCGAGGAGCAGCCCGCGCCGGCCACCGCGTCCGCGACCAAGGTGTACGGCACGGAGTTCGCCATCGAGGCCTACCGGCTGCTGATGGAGGTGCTCGGGAGCGCCGCCTACGTGCGGAGCGGCTCGCGGGGCGCCGCGCTGCGCGGCCGGATCGAACGCATGCACCGCTCGTCGCTGATCCTGACCTTCGGCGGCGGAGCCAACGAGGTGCAACGGGACATCGTCGCCGCGGTCGGCCTCGGCCTCCCCCCGGCGAAACGTTAGTCGTGAGTGCTCGCTCCGGTAAGAACCGGATCTCCCGCTCACGACACCGATGTCCGCGGCAAAACGACCTCCAGGGAGGATTCATGGACTTCTCGTGCACCGAGGCCCAGGGCGACCTGTCCGGGCTGACCAGGCAGATCCTTGACGATCATGCGACCGCCGAGCGGCTGCGCGAAGTCGAACAAGACCCGGACCGCTTCGACCGTGCACTGTGGACACAACTGGCACAGGCCGAGGTGCTGTCGGCCGCGCTGCCGAGCACGGCCGGAGGCGGCGGGTTCGGGCTGCTGGAACAGTGCTCCGTGCTGATCGAGCTGGGGCGCGCGGTCGCCCCGGTGCCCTACCTCGCCTCGATCACCACGGCCGCGGCCGCGCTGGCGCAGTTCGGCACCCCGGAGCAGAAGCAGCGCTGGGCCGTCCCGGCGGCGAAGGGCGAGCTGGTGCTTACCGCCGCGCTGGCCGAGGAGAACAACCCCGACCCGGACCGCCCCGCGTGCCGCGCCGAACGCGTGGCCGACGGCTGGACGCTCACCGGCACCAAGACCACGGTCCCGGCCGGCACCTTCGCCGACCTCGTGCTGGTTCCGGCGTCCACATCGGACGGATCGAGGGTGTTCCTCGTCGAGCCCGAGCAGCTGTCGATCGAGCGACAGCGCATCGTCGACGGCGACAGCGAGGCATGGCTGGCGCTGGACGGCGTACAGGTCGGCGAAGACCAGATGCTCGGCGAGGATTCGGCGGTACTGGACTGGCTGCTCACGCGGGCGACCGTCGGTGCGTGCGCCCACCAGGTGGGTGTTGTCGAGCGGGCGTTGGAGCTGACCAGCGAATACGCCCGCAAGCGGGTCCAGTTCGGGCGGCCGATCGGCAGCTTCCAGGCCGTCGCGCAGCGGCTGGCGGACGCGTTCATCGACGTCGAGGCCGCGCGGCTGACGCTGTGGCAGGCGGCGTGGCGCGTCGACGAGGGGCTGCCGTGCGCGGCCGAGGTCGCCACCGCGAAGTTCTGGGCCGCCGACTCCGGGCACCGGGTGGCGCACACCGCCGTCCACGTGCACGGCGGCGTCGGCATCGATCTCGACCACCGGCTGCACCGCTACTTCGTCGCGGCGAAGCGGAACGAATTCTCCCTCGGCGGTGCGGCTGCGCAGCTGGGGCGGCTCGGCGATGTGCTGGCGGGCTGACCGATGACGCCTACGGTGACCGAGCTCCTGCTGGCCCGCGCCGCCGACGACAGCTGGGTGGCCACCACGAGACCGGCGACGAACCGCGCCACCAGGAGCACGGGATAGTTCGGCGCCAGAAGCGATCCGATGTTCCCGAGGGGACACGGCGATGAGGCCGACGATGAGCGGCTTCCGGGCCAGCCGCGCGGTCAGCACGGTGATCACCGGGCCGCCGACGATCATGCTTTGCGCGCAGGCCGTCACCAGCAGACCGCCGCGGAAAGCGGCATGACAGGTCGGTGGCGACGTCCGGAAGGATGCCCGCGATCACGAATTCGCCGGTCGTGAAGCTGAAAACGACCAGCATCAGGAGAGAACGGGTAACGGCACGACACCTCACTGGCTCGAACTCAGATGATGTGAATTAGAACTACCGCAGTTCAAATCATCGCCGCTAGAATCGGAACATGGCGAGGGATCCGTCGGCGAGCAGCCAGATCGACCTGGACGTGCGCAGGCTGGTGCACCAGTTCGCGCAGACCCTCGACGTCCACGTGCGCCGCGTCGCCGAGGAACTGGGCCGCACCGCGTCGCAGGTCGTCGCGCTCCGCGAGCTGTCCGAGCCGATCACCGCCCGCGAACTGGCCACCAGGATGTCCTGCGAGGCCTCCAACGCGACGTTTGTGCTAGACAAGCTCGAACAGCAGGGCCTCATCGAGCGCAAGCCGCACCCGACGGACCGGCGTGCCAAGCAGATCGTGCTGACCCCGAGCGGTCGGCGCAGCCGGGCCACCGTGCTCAAGCACCTGAGCGCCCGGTCCCCGCTGATCCCGCTCACCAAAGCCCAGCAGGAAACCCTGCGCGATCTGCTGCAAGCCCTCGTCACGCCACACTAAGCGCCTGTCTCGCAGACTCGCTGTCCAATGTGGACTTGTGTGGACGTCCCGCCGTGCGGCCTACCTGCGAAGTGACAGTGATCATATTCAACCGGGAAATTAGAGTGCGCGGTCAACCGGACCGTCGTAGGCGGAGTACAGAGGTTCATGACGGACACCGCACCCCTCGTCCACCTCGCAACCGCCCCGCCTCCTCCAACACGCTGACCCCGACGGAGTCCCGATGAGTACCACCACCTTCGTTCCCACCACTGCTGCCGGCTCCGACCGCCGCGCGGTGTCGAACCAGGCGGTCCTGTTCCTGCTGTGGGCGGCGTTCTTCGCCTGCTACGCGTGGATCTCGCTGGCGCGCTACGCCGGGTACGCGTCCATGTCGTTCGACCTGGGGATCTTCGAGCAGGTCGTGCGGTCCTACGCAGAGGGCCGGACGCCGGTGGCAGACCTGCTGGGACCCGGGTTCGTCATCTTCGGCGACCACTTCAGCCCCGCGCTGGCGCTGCTCGCGCCGCTCTACTTCCTGTTCCCCTCCGCGCAGACGCTGCTCGTCGCGCAGGCTGCCCTGTTCGCGCTCTCGATCGTTCCGGTGACCAGAGCCGCAACGCGGTTGCTCGGCGACACCAGGGGGCGGTCCGTGGGCGTGGCCTACGGCTTGGCCTGGGGAGTGCAACGGGCCGTTGACTTCGACTTCCACGAGATCTGCTTCGCGGTCCCGCTCGTCGCGTTCGCGCTCGAAGCGGCGCTGTCGCAGCGGTGGTGGCGCGCCCTCCTCCTGACCGCACCGCTGGTGCTGGTCAAGGATGACCTCGCGCTCACCGGCGCCGCCATCGCGCTCGTGCTCGCGTGGCTCGCCAGGCAGCACGACAAGCGGTTCGCCCGGGTCGCCGTGGTGAGCGCCGTGCTGTTCGTCGTCGCCTGGTTCTGCATCACCCTGCTGGTCATCCCGTCGTTCAACGCGACAGGCGAATACCGTTACTGGGACAAGATCTCCGGCGACGTGGGGTTCCCCGCCTCGCTGCTGGAAGGCTGGGACGAGAAGTTCAGCACCGCGCTGTGGCTCCTGATCCCGACGACGGGGCTGCTCGCGCTCCGGTCGCCGGTGCTGCTGGCCGTTCTCCCGACGCTCGGCTGGCGGTTCGCCTCCCTCGAGGAGCACTACTGGAGCGCGGACTGGCACTACAACGCGGTGCTGATGCCGATCCTCACCTTTGCGATGGTCGACGCGATCGTCCGGGTGCGCGCGACCCGCCTGTCCTGGTTGCGGGGCTACGCGTCGCACCTGCCGGGGCTCGTCCTGGCGGCGGCGGTCGCACTGACCGTCACGCTTCCGATCGGCAAGCAGCTCCAGAACGGCAGCGACCGCTTCCAGCAGGACCCCGAGGCCGCGTCGAGGGTGCTCGCGATGATCCCGGATGGCGCGACGGTCGTAGCCAACAATTCGACGATCGCGCACCTCACCGGGCGATGCCGGGTCTTCTGGCCCGGCAACACCTACGGGATCGTCCCGGACTACGTCGCCATCTACGAGCCGGACAAGACGGCCGCGGACGTGCGCGAGGAAGCAGCCGAGTGGACCCCGGGAACCACGTACCAAGTCCTGCTGGAGGACTCGGGATTCTGGGCCCTGGGCCGCACCACCTGAGTTCAGCGGAGCGTGTTCAGGTCGACCGCACCCGCGGCGGTGCAAGCTGCAAAGGCGCGCCAAACGCCCTCGGCGCTTCAAAAAGGAGAATAGGAGTTCAGCCGGGTTCGGTGGCGGTCTCGCGCCGCGACGGCTCGCGCGCGTCGGTCGGCTCGTGCGTCTCGATGTGCCGCTTCGCCCAGGAGTAGTCGGGTTTACCGCTGGGCGAGCGGGTGACCTCGTCAACCAGCCACAGGCGGCGCGGCACCTTGTAGCCGGCGATCCATTCCCGGACGTGCGCGTCGAGGTCGGCGAGTCCCGGGGCCGAGCCCGCCCGAGGTTGCACGACGGCCGCGACCCGCTGGCCGAGGCGCTCGTCGGGCACCCCGACAACCAGCGCGTCGAACACGTCCGGGTGCGACTTGAGCGCGGCCTCGACCTCCTCCGGGAAGACCTTCTCGCCGCCGGTGTTGATCGACACCGAGCCGCGGCCCAGCATCGTGACGGTGCCGTCGTCCTCGATCCGCGCGTAGTCGCCCGGCGCGACGTAGCGCTTGCCGTCGATCTCCCGGAACACCGAGCGGGACTTCTCCGCGTCCTTGTAGTAGCCCAGCGGCACGTGCCCGGTGCGCGCCAGCCACCCGATCTCGCCGGGCGGCGCGAAGCTGCCGTCGTCCCGGATCACTGTGGTGGAGGCGTCCGCGTTGACCCTCGGCCCGCCGGTCTGCGCGTTGTCGCGGCCGATGACGCCGATTCCGCTGAACCCGGTCTCCGACGAGCCGATCGAGTCGGTGATCACCACGTTGGGCAGGGCGTCGAGGTATTGGCGCTGCACCGACGGCGAGAAGAGCGCGGCGCTGCTGGAGACCGCGACCAGCGACGAGGCGTCGTAGCCGCCCTCGTGGAAGGCCTCGATGAGCGGCCTGGCCATCGCGTCGCCCACGATCGCCAGCACGTCGACCCGCTCCCGCTCGATCGCGCGCCACACCTCGTGCGCGTCGAACTGCGGCATGAAAACCACGGTGCTGCACGCGAAGAGGTTGCCGAAGCTCGCCCACTGCCCGGCGCCGTGGATGAACGGTGCGGCGGGCAGCCTGATCAGGCCACCACTTTCGGCACCGGCGCGAGCCTGCTGCCACTCGTCGCGCATCGTTTCGCCGGTCATGAAGTCGATGCCGCCGCCGAGCACCCGCCACACGTCCTCGTGGCGCCATATCACGCCCTTGGGCATGCCGGTGGTACCGCCCGTGTAGAGCAGGTAGAGGTCGTCGGCGCTGCGCTCCGGGAAGTCCCGTTCGGCGGATTGACCGGCCAAGACCGACTCGTACTCGACGCCGCCGTACCCGGTGCAATCGGCGTCGGTGCCGTCTTCGATGACGAGAACCTCGCTCAGTTGCGGGAAATCCGGCCGGACCTTGGCCACGTGGTCGCTGTAGCGGCGTTCGTGCACCAGCGCGGCGAGGTCGGCGTTGTCGAAGATGTAGCGCAATTCGTTCGGCACGTAGCGGAAGTTGATGTTGATGGGCACCGCGCGGACCTTGTAGGCCGCCAGCATGGTCTCCAGCGCCTCGATGGAGTTGCGCGAGTAGACCCCGATGTGCGAGCCCGGCCCGAGCCCGCGGGCTGTGAAGTAGTGCGCCAGCCGGTTGGCCCGCTGGTCCAGCTGCGCGAATGTCAGGCGACGGTCGCCGCAGACCACGGCGACGCGATCGGGTACCAGATCGACGGCGTGCTCGAAGAGATCTGCGATGTTGTATGCCACCCCGTGAAACTAGAACGTGTTATCGTCCTCGGCAAGAACCCGAAAAGCCGAACCACAACTCGCGTCGGTGACGGTCGGTCGCGGCGCAGCGCCGGCGAAGTCGTTTTTCCTGCCGCAGATCCCGCGACGCAAGCAGCGTTCTCCACCCAGTGGAAGGGTTTCCATGACGTCGACAACCGAGGTCGTCGAGCAACCGCACTGCCTGGTCGAACGGCGCGGCGCGGTGCTCGTGGTGACGATGAACCGACCCGAGGTCCGCAACGCTCTGTCCGGGCCGATGCTGGAGATCATGCGGCAGGCCTGGGACGAGGTGGACCGCAACGACGACATCCGGGCGTGCGTGCTGACGGGCGCGGGCGGCGCGTTCTGCGCCGGCGCGGACCTGAAGGCGATGACGCAGGCCCACCCCGGCGACACCGCGCGCGGTATGGACCTGTCCGTGATCGAGCCCCTGCTCAAGGGCCGCCGCCTCACGAAACCGCTGATCGCGGCGGTGGAGGGGCCCGCGGTGGCGGGCGGCACGGAGATTCTGCAGGCAACCGACATCCGGGTGGCGGGCGAGAGCGCGCGGTTCGGCGTGTCGGAGGCCCGGTGGGGCCTGTTCCCACTGGGCGGCTCGGCGGTCCGGCTGCCGCGCCAGATCCCCTACACCGTCGCGGCCGACATCCTGCTGACCGGCAGGCACATCCTCGCACCGGAAGCGAAGGACCTCGGCCTGATCGGCCACGTGGTTCCCGACGGCCAAGCCCTAGCCAAAGCCCTGGAGCTGGCGGATCTGATCGCCACCAACGGCCCCCTCGCGGTGCGGGCGATCCTCCGGACGATGCGGGAAACCGAGGGTATGCCGGAGAACGAGGCGTTCACCGTGGACGCTCGCTTGGGCATGGAGGTCTTCTCCAGCGAGGACGCCAAGGAAGGGCCCCGCGCCTTCGCCGAGAAGCGCAAACCGAACTTCCGGGGCAAGTAGGACCGACAACGCCACGCTCGCCCTCGGCGGCCACCGCCCCCCTCCCCGGACGCGCCTAACTCACCCACGGAAGAAGCAGAAGAGCCCGAAATTGCGGGAGATCTCGCCGGATCGGGCGTACTCCCGCCGATCAGGTGTACTGCACCTGGACTTCCTTGATGCCGTTGAGCCAGCCGGAGCGGAGGCGGCGGGGTTCGCCGATCCGCTTGATGTCCGGCATGTGGTCGGCGATCGCGTTGAAGATCAGGTCAATCTCCAGGCGGGCCAGGTTCGCGCCGAGGCAGTAGTGCGCGCCGGTGCCGCCGAACCCGACGTGCGGGTTCGGGTCGCGGGTGATGTCGAAGCGCTCCGGCTCGGCGAAGACCTCCGGGTCGAAGTTCGCGGAGCTGTAGAACATGCCGACCCGCTGTCCCCGCTTGATCTCGACGCCGCCGAGTTCGACGTCCTCCGTCGCGGTGCGCTGGAAGGCCACCACCGGAGTCGCCCACCGGACGATCTCGTCGGCCGTCGTCGCCGGGCGCTGCTCCTTGTAGAGCTCCCACTGCTCCGGGTTGTCCAGGAACGCGAGCATTCCGTGGGTGATGGCATTGCGGGTGGTCTCGTTGCCCGCCACCGCCAGCAGGATCACGAAGAACCCGAACTCGTCCGCGGTCAGCGCGCTGCCGTCGATGTCGGCCTGGACCAGCTTGGTCACGATGTCGTCCATCGGACAGCCGCGGCGCTCCTCGGCCATGTTGGTGAAGTAGCCGAGCATCTCGGCAGCGGCGACCTCCGGCTGGATGTCGTACTCCGGGTCGTCGTAGCCGACCATCTGGTTCGACCAGTCGAAGATCTCCTTGCGGTGCTCTTGCGGGAGCCCGAGCAGTTCCGCGATCGCCTGCAGCGGCAGCTCGCAGGCCACGTCGGTGACGAAGTCGCCGCTGCCGCGCTCGCGGGCCTCGGTGGCGATCCGCTGGGCCCGGCCCCGCAGCGCCGATTCCAGGCTGTTGATGGCCCGCGGGGTGAAGCCGCGCTGCACGATCTTGCGCAGCTTGGTGTGCTGCGGCGGGTCGATGTTGAGCATGATGAAGCGCTGCAGCTCGATCTGCTCGCGGGTCATGCTCTCGTTGAACCGGATGACGGCGGTGTTCTCCCAGCTGGAGAACACGGCGCTGCGCCGGGATACCTCTTTGACGTCGGCGTGCCGGCTGATCACCCAGTAGCCGCCGTCGTCGAACCCACTTCGACGGTCGGGCTGCCGGTTCCACCACAGTGGCGCGGTGCTGCGCAGCTCGGCGAACTCGGCCAGCGGCAGCCGTTCGGCGAGCAGGTCGGGATCGGTGAAGTCGAAGCCCTCCGGAATGCGCGGTGCGACCACGGCAACCTCCTACAGCGACGCGTTATCCGACCGGTTAAATGAAACGAGTTCTAAACAAGAGAACCACACTTCCAAGGTTCAGTAAACCCCTGTAACTATCGTTGCATCGAGTGAGCGCCAACACGTTCGATCAAACTTGATTGGCACGCTTGCACGATAAGTAGCACATGTTCTATTTTTGGCCCGTGCCCGGGAATAGATCCGTGAGTGGTTTTGGGCGCCATGGCAACCAAAACCACTCACGGCCACTGGCCCGCACCAAGGGCGGGATCCGGGTTCGGGCCTGGAAGGTGCGGGCCTCACCGCTGCGGTGGTCGTGGCCGGTCACGTACCAACGTCCGGAGTGGAAGACCAACCCGTGCGGGTCGAACTGCGCTCGCTGTCGACCCCCTTCCAGGACAAGTAGCGCAGCCGCACCCGACGGCGATGCCGCGCCGCCTCGGCCAGGGTCAGCACCGCCGCTGTCGCCTGAGCCGCACCCTCCCGCGTCCCCATGGTGAAGCCGAGCATCTCCTGCAACGACTGGATGCGGTCGCGCAGTGCGGGCGGGAGGACGCGCTGCACCTTGGCGAGCACGGACTCGGCCGCCGGCCCGGGCAGGCCGAGGCGCCGACCGGTCAGCAGGCCGAGCACCACCGCGGTGGCCTCGTCGCCGGTGAGCATCAGCGGCGGCAGCTTGTACCCGGGCATCAGCCGGTATCCGCCGTAGCGGCGTGGCTGCACTCCGGCTTGCCACACCAGGTCGGGTCACCCAGCCGGTCACGTGCACGAACTGCCAGTGCCGCTTGGCCGTCCGGTCCGCATCGGTCCCGGCAACCACCGCACCACGGTAGACGCGCAATGCGGATCCGCGCAGGCGCAGCTGCGGGCCCGCAAAGCCGGGCTCGACCCCCTCTTCGCCCAATCCGCGCGGACATGGTGGCGCGGTTCGAGTTCGAAGTGGACACCAGTCGCGCGAACGAGGTTTGGGAGCGGGAAGTCGCGGATAATCTCGCACGGAAGAAGGCGGAGCGCTGATGTCCTGGGCCAAAAGCACCGGATCTCGCCGACCAGCCGCAGACGTTGGCCAGGGTGCGCGAAGCACGGCCGCCGACCGGGACGACTACCTGCGCTCGGGGCTGTGCCCGATCCGGTGCGGGCATTGCGGAGCCGGGGTGCTGGTGGAGAAGAACAGCCCCCAGCACACCAGGCATCCACGACAGCTCTCACTGCTCTAGCTCGGGTCAACCTCGGCGACGTAAGTTGCCGAGTCAGGACACGTTCTTGCACGTTTCCTGACACGGTGTAGGACACAGCTCCTACGTGCGGCGCACCACCGGACAGCGGCGCCAACCCGAACTCCGCCGCGGCCTTGACAACCTGACCCCACCGCACGCCCGCGGCGAACCACGCGGTGTGCCGCTCGCCGTCGATCCGGACATCCGACATGCGTCCGGTCGTGATCAGCACTCCGCCCTCGACCTCAGCCGCGACACCGCGACCGGTGCTCAGCACCGCGACCGGGAGGTCGCGCGCCGCCGCGAACCCGATCGCGGCTGTCACGTCGACCGCGTCGACCGCGGCCACCACGACCTGCGGCCGGCGTTGGCCGAAGGTCTGGAACCCGGAGCGTTCCGTGTCGTAGTCGGCATCGCCCGGCAGGAATACTGGTCCTTGCACGAGGTCGGTCAGTGCGGCGAATTCGTTCGGAGCCATGCCGAGCACGCTAAACCGACTTGAGGACAGATCTTGTCCTAAAGGCGTGGGATTCTGGAGAACATGACGACGACGCTCCCCGCTCGGTTGCTCCGCTTGTTGTCGCTGTTGCAGGGTCGGCGGGAGTGGTCCGGGGCCGAACTCGCGGACCGGCTGGAGGTCACCGGCCGCACCGTGCGCCGCGATATCGACCGGCTTCGCGAACTCGGCTATCCCGTCGAAAGCACCACCGGCACCGCGGGCGGCTACCGGCTGACATCGGGCAAGAACCTGCCGCCGCTGCTGCTCGACGACGACGAGGCGGTCGCGGTGGCGGCCGGGCTGCTCACCGCAGCGAGCGGGAGCGTGTCCGGCATCGAGGAGAGCTCGATCCGCGCGCTGGCCAAGCTGGAGCAGGTGCTCCCGGCCCGGCTGCGCCGGGTGAGCGCCGTCGCGGGCGCAACGGTGCCCGTGCTGGTGCGCGAGGGACCGCAGGTCGACGCCGGGACGCTGGCGGTCGTCGCGGCGGCTTGCCGGGACCACGAAGTTCTGTCGTTCAACTACGAAAAGCGGGGCGGCGCAACGGAATCTCGCCGCGTCGAACCGGACAGCCTGGTCGCGGTGCGCGGCCTGTGGTACCTGATCGCCTTCGACCCCGAACGCGACGACTGGCGCACCTTCCGCGTCGACCGCCTGGACCAGCCGCTGGCCACGGGTCGCCGCTTCGACCCGCGACCGCTACCGGCCGAAAGCCCCGCCGACTACCTGCGCCGCTCGATCATCGATGCGCCCTACCAATACGCCGCTCGGGTCACGGTGCAGGCCTCCGCGGCAACCGTGCGTGAGCACCTGCACCCGTTGCTGCCGAGCAGGGTCACCGCGATCGACGACGGCAGCTGCACCGTCCAGCTCGGCGAGGACACGCTGCCCGCGATCATCCGCCGCATCCTCGAACTAGCGGTCCTGGACGCCGACTTCAGCATCGACGCCCCGGACGACCTGCGCGATCACCTGCGATCCCGACTCCGGGGATTGCTCGACGCCCTGCAGGGTTAAACCCAATGCCGGTCGTTTAAGTGATCTTGGCTGGTCGAGGTCGGTGTCCGGTCTTGCTGGGTGCGGTGATAACGACCGCGGAGCGGGATGGCCTGCTGTCCTGGCGCTGTTGGCGGTGGCGTCGCCTGAATCTGCGGATACCCCGGTCTTGCCCTCACCACGGCCCGAACCCGGGCGACCGAACTCCCGATCGTTGTCCTCGGTATCGGGCACGTTGAATGTGGTTCCCGTCCACCGCCGTCAATAACCAGTCCTGATACCACGCGCCGCGCGTGTCCGGTCGCGCGCGGGGCGTCGTCACCGCGCGCACCGCCGTTTCCATCGGACCTTCATTGCCGACCGGTAGGACTCGTGACGGAAACAGGCGCGAGACCAGCGTGACGTAGAAAATCAGCCGGGCGGGCATTGCGCGGATCCGCTGTATTGATCAATAACTCGATCGACCAATTCCCACAGGGAACGTTCGGGTCAGCACGCCGATGGCGGCCTGATCGGCCACGCTGACACCCGCGCCCGCGCACCTGCCCCGAGAACCACAAGTGCGCAGGCTACCGGCCACGCGACAATCTGAACGACCGGCATTGGGGTTAAACCGGGGTCGAGCGCGTCCGGGAAAACCGCAGCACCACGGCCCGTGACCACTGCGCGTGCCCGAATTTCCCCCGGGAAACCGACCGATTGCACCTTTTCTTCGACGCGATCTCGGCCGACGTGAACTCCTAGAGTACGAGGAGCGGGAGCGAACCATGAGCGTCGGCGTGTTCCGGGCCAAGTCAGCGCAATTCGGCGGCCAGGTCGCACTCCGACTCAGACCCCCGCAAGTCACCAGAATGGACGAATGCCCGCAAGGCGGCTGCCACGCCCCGGTGCCGAGGCAGGGCGGTGGCGGCCGGATCTGCATCAAGTGCGGCGCGTCCTGCTGACACCCGCATCGAGCGAAATCACCCAGACGCGCTGGCTCGCCTCACCAAACCGGATTCCAGCGAGGCGAGGGCACGGTCCGCAGCGACGGCGGGGTGGCGACCCCTGGTGGTCGCAGGGTGATCGGCCGCTGGTAGAGCCAGGCGTTGGGATTGCTCGCGGCGTGCTCGCGGTCGGCCACTGCGACGCGGCCGAAGTCTTCGCGCGCCGTAGGTGTGCAGGTAGCGGCGGGCGAACATCGCGACCCGCGCGCCGGAGGTGGCCACCCCGACCGGGTAGGACCAGCAGTTGTCCAGCCCCGCCGAGGTCGGCGCACCTGCCGCCGCCTGCACCTGCCCGAACCGGCTCCCGGACCACTTGTTGAACGCCCGGTAGCAGACCACGACCTTGGCCGTGCCGGAGCCCGGCACCGCCCAGCCGCTCCGGCACCGCTAGAGACGGCAGCCCCGCATCGGCCAGCGCCTTCCAAGTCGCCTCATCGAAACCGGTTCCATCGCTGTTGCGACCCGCGTCGCAGCACCTCGGCGGCCGGTTCTTGTACCGACTGCTGCGTTTTACCCGAAGGCGAACTCCATCCGACCAGCCTCAGCACCAGCAGATACTGAAACTTGTTCTAATAGGACCCGGCGGGTGCGCCGCGACGCAAGCAGCCGGATGCCGATGACAACGATGATGGCGGCGTTCAGGCGAGCGAACGACAACAGGTTCTACCGGAACTGCGCAGTTCAGAAGGTAGTATTCCGGCGGCACCGAACCGGACCAGACGGAGGACGCACGTGACGCAGGGATCGGCCACCGACCGCGAGCAGCACCCCCCGATCCCAGCGGATCTGCGCGAACTCGCCGAGCAGGCCACCGGGTTCATGCCGCCCGAGGAAGGACAGGCGCTTTACGAGGCCGCGCTGGAGCACCTCGGCACCGGTCTTGCGGTCGAGATCGGCACCTACTGCGGCAAATCCGCTATCTACCTCGGCGCAGCGGCCCGAAGCACCGGCGGCCGGATCGTCACCGTCGACCACCACCGGGGCTCCGAAGAGCACCAGCCCGGCTGGGAGTACCACGACCCGAACCTGGTCGACCCGGCCGTCGGGAAGCTGGACACGCTGGGCGAATTCCGGCGAACGATCGCGCGGGCCAGACTGGAGGACGAGGTGACCGCGATCGTCGGCCGCTCCGGCGCGGTCGCGGAGTTCTGGCGAACCCCGCTGTCGCTGCTGTTCATCGACGGCGGCCACACCGACGCGGCGGCCAACACCGACTACGAAGGCTGGGCGCACTGGGTGGCGCCGGGCGGTGCCCTGGTGATCCACGACGTCTTCCCGGACCCCAACGACGGAGGCCAGGCGCCGTACCGCATGTACTGCCGAGCCCTGGAAACGGGAGCGTTTCGCGAAACCCGAGTCGTCGGCTCCCTTCGAGTCCTGCAACGCACCACCGGAACCCCGGGCTCCTTCCCGTGAGATCCCGCGAATCAAATTGAACTCCTTCGGCGTGTCGGACCACGACACGCCGAAGGCCGTGGACGACCACCGCAAGTTCAATGGAAATCAGAGGTCTGATTTCCATTGAACTTGCGGACGGGATCCGTACGCGATCGGTCAGGCACCGGGGACGTACTCGAGTTCGCAGCAGGGAACGTTCTCGACCGGCAGGCCCGTCGGGAGCCTCTCACCTCGGAAGATGCCATTGCCCGGCGTCGCGCGGGACAGCGCATCCGCAGCTAGGACCACCGCGGCGCCGGTCCAGGTGGAGCGCTCCTCCGGCCAGCGCTTGCCGTCGGCGTATACCAGGCCCGTCCAGTACGAGCCGTCCGGGTCGCGCAGGTGCTGCATCGCCGCGAGCAGCTCGCGGGCGCGGTCGTGCTCGTCCAGCGCATCGAGGCTCAGCACCAGTTCGCAGGTTTCCGCGCCGGTGACCCACGGGTGGTCATCGACGCAGCGCACCCCCAACCCGTCGACCACGAAGTCCGACCAGCGGGCGAACAGTCGCTGTCGCGCAGCCTCGCCGCGCAGTGCACCGCCGAGGATCGGGTAGTACCAGTCCATCGAGTACCGGTGCTTCGGCGTGAACGCCTCGGGGTGGTGGCGCAACGCGTGCCCGAGCCGGCCCAGCGCCACCTCCCAGCCCGGCTGCGGCTGGTCCAGGTAGTCGGCCAGCGCGAGCGCGCAGCGCAGGCTGTGGTGGATGCTGGAGCATCCCGCCAGCAGCGCCTCGCCGGTCGGGATGCCGGACTCGCCCACCGCCCAGTCGATCTCGCCCCGCTCCCGCTGCGCGGTAAGCACGAATTCGATCGCGGCCCGCACCACCGGCCACATCCGCTCCGCGAACGCGTCGTCACCGCTGATCAGCAGGTAATGCCACACGCCGACGGCGGGGTACGCGCAGAAGTTGGTGTCCGCGCCGGCGTCCTCGATCCGCCCGTCACGCACCTGCAAGGGCCAGGACCCGTCCGCGCGCTGTGTTCCGCGCAGCCACTCGTAGGCGCACTCGGCCTCGGCGAGCAGACCTGCCGCGGCCATCGCCATCGCCGACTCGACATGGTCCCACGGGTCCACGTGCCCGCCCGGGAACCACGGCACCGCACCCGATGCCAACTGCGTCGCCGCGATGGCCTTGCCGGTCTGGACGGCCGCCTCGGCGGACAGCACGCCCGGGACCTCAGGCCCCGGCACGGGCCGCTCCCGGCTTGCCCAGGTAGACCGCGATGCTCTTGCCCATCACCGGGTTCAGCAGGCGCTCGGCGGTGCGGGTGATCCAGGGCCCCTTCATCAGGTCCCACACCAGCATCTGGTGGTAGGCCTTGGGCAGCGGGTGGTCGTCGTTGCCGGTGCCCACCGCGCACTTGAGCCACCAGTACGGCGAGTGCAGGGCGTGCGCGTAGTGGTGGAAGGCCGGGCGCAGGCCCGCGTCGCGGAGCTTGCCGATCAGCTCGTCGGCGGTGTAGATCCGCACGTGGCCGCCCTCGACCTGGTGGTACTCGTCCGACAGCGCCCAGCAGATCTTCTCCGGCCACCAGCGCGGCACCGTCACCACGACACGGCCGCCGGGCTTGACGACGCGCACCATCTCGCGCATCGCCTTCTCGTCCTCGGGGATGTGCTCCATGATCTCCGAGGCGATGACGCAGTCGAAGTGCTCGTCCGGGAACGGCAGCGCGAGCGCGTCACCCGAAACGGTCTGCGCGGCGGAGCCGTCGGGCACCTGGTTCTCGGCCTTCATCGCGGCGAACATCGCCGCCACGTTCTCCAGCTCCGCGACGTCCTGGTCGAAGGCGATCACGTCCGCCCCGCGCCGATAGAGTTCGAAAGCGTGCCGCCCCGCGCCGCAGCCCAGGTCCAGCACCCGCTGGCCCGGTCGCACGCCGAGCTTGTCGAAGTCCACCGTCAGCAAGTTGCTCCTTCCCCGGCGCGCGCCCTCCGCGCAATCGCCTCGGCGTAGCAGTCGACCGTCGCCGCTGCCACCGATTTCCAGCTGTACTTCGCCAAAACCCGCGCCCGGCCCGCCGCGCCGAGCCGCTGCCGCCGATCGTCCGAGTCGAGCAGTCCGGCCAGCGCCGCCGTCAGCGCTTCGGCATCGCCCGGCGGAACCAGGTCGGCACATTCGCCGTCCGGCCCGGCCACCTCCGGGATCGCTCCGGCCCGGCTGGCCACCAGCGGGGTCGCGCAGGCCATCGCCTCGACGGTCGGCAGCGAGAACCCCTCGTACAACGACGGCACGCAGGCCACCTCGCCAGAGCCGAGCAGCTCGGCCAGCGCTGCATCGCTGAGGCCGTTGACGGTGCGCACCACGTCGCCGATGGCCAGTTCCTCGATGCGCTGCTCGGTCGGGCCGCCGGGGGTCGGCTTCGCGACCAGCACCAGCTCCACGGTGCGTTCGGTGCGCAGCTTCGCGACCGCCTCCAGCAGCGTGCCGATGCCCTTCATCGGGGTGTCCGCGCTGGCCATCGCCACAATGCGGCCCGGCACACGGGGCGCGGTCGGCGGCTTGAAGACCTCAGCGTCCACGCCCAGCGGCACCACCCGAAGCTGCTGCGCGCCGACCCCGAAATCGCGGCGGATGTCGAGGGCCGACGACTCCGAAACGGTCAAAAGCTGCGGGATGCGGCGGGCCACCCGGCCCTGCATCCGGGTGAAGCCGTACCAGCGGCGCACGCCTAATCGCCGCCAGCCGGTGGCGCCGGCCAAGTCCACCCGGCGGTCGTGCGTGATGGGGTGGTGCACCGTCGCCACCAGTGGAATCCCGGCGCGCTGCAGGGACAGCAGCCCGTAGCCGAGGCACTGGTTGTCGTGCACCACGTCGAACTCGTGGGACCGGGCGCGCAGCAGCTTCGCCGCGCGCAGGCTGAAGGTCAGCGGCTCCGGGAACCCGGCGGTCCACATGGTGCCGACCTCCAGCAGGTCGACGGCGTCACGCAGTTCCCGCCAGTCCGGGGTGCGGAACGGGTCCGCCTCGTCGTAGAGGTCGAGGCTGTCCACGGCGGTCAGGTCGACCCCGGGATCCAGCTCCGGGTACGGCTTGCCGGAGAACACCTCGACGTGGTGCCCCAGTTCGGCCAGCCCCCGGCTGAGGTGGCGGACGTAGACGCCTTGCCCGCCGCAGTGCGGCTTGCTCCGGTACGACAGCAACGCGATCCGCACGGCTCACCTCACACAGCCCGCGCCCGGCGGGCTGGGTAGACTGGAACATGTTTCGATCGAACCACGTCGATCACCTTAACCCTCCAGGGTGGTGCGGCAACGAGCCGCGTGGCGACCAACACGCGGTTTTCGACCAACGAGTCTTCGAGGGGACCGACGCTGCATGGCAAGCACCTCGCGGAATGTGCTGCAAGCGCTCCGGGACGACGAGACCGGTTCCACGGCCCAGCACGAACGCCGCAAGCGGATCATCGACGCCACAATCGCACTGGCCACCAAGGGCGGCTACGACGCGGTCCAGATGCGCACCGTGGCGGAGAAGGCCGACGTGGCGCTGGGGACGCTGTACCGGTATTTCCCATCCAAGATCCACCTGCTGGTAACCGGCCTGGCCCGGGAGTTCGAGCGGGCCCAGGACAAGATGGACCGCGCCAAGAACCCCGGCGAAACGCCTTACGAGCGGGTCATGTTCGTGCTCAACCGCACCACCCGGACGCTGCAGCGCAACCCGCAGCTGACCGAGGCGATGACCCGCGCGTTCATGTTCGCCGACACCTCGGCGTCCGTCGAGGTGGACACCGTCGCGACGCTGGTGGAGCGGTTCTTCACCAACGCCATGACCCAGGACGAGCCCACCGACGAGGAGAAGGCGATCGCGCGCGTGATCGGCGACGTGTGGCTGTCCAACCTGGTCGCCTGGGTGACGCGCCGGGCGTCGGCCTCCGACCTCTCCAACCGCTTGGAGCTCACCGTCCGCCTCCTGCTGGCGTGAGCCGGCAATCGTGAATCTTTGGGTTGCTGCTCCAGAAGAATCACGACACCGGCGTACGGCCGCCGCAGGCTCAGCCCTCGCGCGGAACCGCGTAATCCACTACTCCGTCCGGCGCGGATGACGTCCGGATTCCACGGGTGACAAGGACATCCAGGTGCGCGTTGGTCTCGCCGACGGCGAGAACCTGGTTGGACGGGTCGAGGTCGAGCAGCTTGCGGTTGCGGTGGGTCCAGCCGAGCTTCCAAAACTGCATCTGCTGGGCCTGTTTCGGATGTGGTGGCGCCGTGATTGGTGAGGCGGGCTACTGCCTGGCTCGGCTACCGCGGCTGCCGTCCGTGACCAACCGCTAGCCGCAAGCTCGGCCCTTCAGGACCGAGAAGTTGACGGTTTGCGGCCCACTGCTCCTGCGATGCAGTGCTGCACCGGGTGGAGCGGGTTGAGCCGCGGGCCGGTCGGCCACCAGTCCGCGCAGAGCACCAGGCCTGGGTCGACGAGTTCTAAGCCCTGGAACATCGACTCGATCTCGGCGCGGGTGCGGAACACTCCTGTGCCCATCGGGCTGTACAGGAACGCCTGCTCCATCCGCCGGGCGAGTTCGCAGTATTCTTCGGCCCCCGGGTCGAGGAAGTGGCTGATGGCCACATAGGACCCGGGTGGCAGCGCGTCGATGTACTCCCGCATGATGTCGGCGGGTGGTCGCTCGCCGTCGTAGTGGTGCAGCGTGCCCAGTTGGAACAACGCGATCGGCTCGGAGAAGTCCAAGTGTCGGCCAACCACCTCGTCCTGGAGGATCTGCGCCGGTTCGAAGATGTCCGCCGGGCTGAAGTGGGTCTTCGAGTTCTCCTCCAGCAACGCGCGGCCGTGGGCGAGGACGACTGGGTCGTTGTCCACGTAGACCACCCGCGACTCGGGCTTGATCCGCTGGACCACCTGGTGGGTGTTCTCCGCGGTGGGCAGGCCGGATCCGCAGTCCAGGTACTGGGTGACACTGGTTTCCGCGGCGATGAACCGGCTGACCCTGATCAGGAACTGGCGGTTGTCCCACGCCAGCTGGGCAGCCTCGGGGGTGACCTCCTGGACGCGCCGGAAGACCTCCCGGTCAACCTCGTAGTTGTCCTTGCCACCGAGGAACGCGTCGTAGACGCGGGCGATGCTCGCCTTGTTCGTATCGATGTGGATGGGGATTTCGTCGTCGGACGCGGTCAGTTCGGCGGCCATGTGGTCCTCGCTACGGCGTGGGGTCGGGTGCTCGGGGATTGCATAGGGTACGAGCTTCGTTGCTCTGAGTAAACGTCTGGCGTGCTATCAATGTGAGAGCCGCAAGTCGATCTTGATCCGAACGGGTGGATCTGTCGGTGCGGCTGTTTCCGCGGTCGTGGTGCGAGAATCGGACGGCGGTAGATCGGGAGGTGCGACGATGGCTCGGGACGAAGATCCGGGATCCGCGGGCGGCGACGCGGCCGGGCCGGACGGCAGTCCGACGGCCCGGCGCATCATCCTCGGCGCGCAGCTGCGCCGGCTCCGGGAGGCCGCAGAGATCCCGCCCGCCGAGGCGGCCTACGCCATCCGCGGCTCGGAGTCCAAGATCAGCCGGATGGAGCTCGGCAAGGTCGGCTTCAAGGAACGCGACGTCGCGGACCTGCTCACGATGTACGGCGTGACGGACGCGGTCGAGCGGGCCCGCTTCCTCCAGCTGGTCTCGCAATCCAAGCAGCCCGGCTGGTGGAACCGGTACGCGGACACGATGCCGCACTGGTTCCAGGACTACATCGGACTCGAAGGCGTGGCAGCCCGGATCCAGACCTACGAGCTGCAGTTCGTGCCGGGCCTGCTGCAGACCACGGATTACGCGTTGGCCATCGCCAGTTCGGGGCACCCGAAGCTGGCCGACGACGAGACCCGGCACCGGGTCTCGCTGCGCATCAAGCGGCAGAAGCTGCTCGCGCGGCCGGGCGCGCCCAGGCTGTGGGCGGTCATCGACGAGTCCGTGCTGCACCGGCCGATCGGCGGCGCCGCCGTGCTCCGCGCACAGATCGACCACCTGCTGGAGATGTCCAAGCTGCCGAACATCGCGCTGCAGGTGGTGCCGTTCGCGCTCAGCGGGTACGCGGCGGAGGGTTCGTTCACCATGCTCCGCTTCGCCGAACCCGAATTGCCGGACGTGGTGTACCTGGAGCACCTGAGCGGGGCGCTGTACCTGGACAAGCTGGAAGAGATCGAGCGATACGGCCGTACGCTCGATCGGCTGATGGTGGACGCCCGGACTCCCGAGCAGACCCGCCAGTTGCTGCTGAAATTCCGCGCCACCATCTGAAGCTAGATCATTCGTGCTACTCACAGTGATCGCGCATGTGCGTAGCGCTGTGGTACCTTCCTCCGCAATGGCGTATGCAATTGCATGTGCAGTCGACCGAGGGAGATCCGATGAGTGGCCAGTTAGAGGTCCCGGTCGCCGCGCTGGGAGCCGTGACCTGGCGAAAGTCGCGCCACAGCGGGAAATGGGGCAACTGCGTCGAGATCGCGCCCCTGGCCGACGGAACCATCGCGCTGCGCCAATCGCGCCAATCGCGGGGAACCGCGCTGATCTATACCCGAGCCGAGTTGGCCGCGTTTCTGCGCGGCGTCAAGGACGGTGAGTTCGATGACCTCGTCAGCTGAGGGCCACGCCGACTCCTGCGCCCGCCTGCGCGCACTGGTGGACCGGGGATTCCGGTTGATGCCGCCGGTACGGGACTCCGACGGCGAGCTGATGGCGTTGATCTACGTGCGACCGCACGGCGCCATCGTCGACGTGGTCGAGCTCCGCGGCGAGGACGACGTGCGCGCCGCGCGGGTCTCCCGCGACCACCACCTCCGGGACGACGACGCGTACTGGCGCACGGCTGGCTCGGCGTGCGACGTCCTGGACCAGGTCCTTGCCCTCCCTGAACAACTCATCACGGTCCAAGCCTGACGCCGCCTTCAGCCGCTCAACTTGGCCAGGAGTTGCGTTGCCTGGTGGGCGAAGGACGGTTCTTCGGTGCGCGCCGCCCGGTCGAGGAGTTCGCGCGCCTGCTGGACTTCGCCGCGCCGGTAGCGGATCTCGCCGACCCGGAAGGCCGCCTCTGCGACGAGTTCCGCGTCCTCGGTGTTCGACAGCGTGTACTCGTAGTGCTGGATCGCCTCGGCGTATTCCTCGCACCAGTAGTGCATTTCCGCGAGGTGAGCGGCGGCGAGCGCGGCCTTCGGGTGTCCGAGGTCGATCAGCGCCAGGAACCACGGCTTCGCGTCGTCGAGGTTGCGGCGGCGCTTGGCGATCACCCCGAGGTTCATCGCGGCCTTCGCGGACAGCTCCGGGTCGTCGGAGTCCCACGCCCGCAAGCTCCACTCGCGGGCTTCCGAGTCGTTCCCGGCGTGGTAGGCCATCGACGCCAGCTCCAGCAGCGCTTCCCCCGCGTACCGGTCTTCCGGGGCGGATTCGATCAGCCGCAGGTAGGTCTGCCGGGCCTGGTCGAGATCGCCGTCCTGGCGCAGGGATTGCGCCAGCGGGTAGGTGGCCATCGGCGAGAACCGGTCGTCGTCGCTGCCCGCCGCTTCGCGGAACGCCTTGATCGCCCCGGCGGTGTCGCCCTCGTCGCGGCGCTTAGGCCCGAGCATCGCCTTCATCGCGGGGGTCAGGACGCCGTCCGGAGCGGGCATGAGTTCCTCGGCGGCGGCCGGGTCGTCGTCCTTCATCAGCTCGACCAGGCGGTATTTCGCGACCTCTGCGCTGTATTCGTCGCCGGTGGCCAGCACCCGCTCGTAGGCCTGCCGCGCGCCGGCCGGCTCGCCGCGCTTGTGCAGCACCTCGCCCAGCGCCAGCACCGCTTCCGGCGCGGGCTCCGGGGCACCGATCTCCACCGCGCACCGCAGGTAGATCAGCGCGGCGTCGTTGTCCTCGGCCTCGATGAACTCGGTGGCGGTCTCGTAGGCCCACTCCGCGACGTGGGCTTCCGGGACCACTTCGGCCAGTCTGCGCAGGGTGGTCGCCGCGCCGAGGTGGTCGCCGGCGGCGCGCTGCCCGTCGAGCACGACCCGCACGTTGTTCAGCGCGTCTTCGCCCAGGTCGTCGTCCGAGGCGTAGGACGCGGTCTTGACGAAAGCCGCGACCGCACCGGCCAAATCGTCCTCTTCGTACCGGATCAGGCCTAGCCCGAATTCGCCGCGCGCCGCGATGCTGGGCACGTCGCACCGGCTGACCCGTTCGAACTCGATCCGCGCCGCGTCCCGATCTCCTTGCGCCAGCAGCTGTTCGCCGGTAGAACGCGGAGACCGTCGTAGACGACGAAGCCTGCTCCGTTGTCCACATCGAGCAGCAGGACGTCGAAGCTGCCAGCCGGTTGTGCATCGTGCAGCTCGGCCACGTGCGCAATTTCGCGAGAAATTGACGTTCACCCAGGTGACGGTCAATTTCTCGCGAAATTGTCACCACCTGCACGAACGCACCGCGGCGATCACGAAGCGCAACGATGCGCCGTCACCCGGGGTGGGCGCAATTTCTCACGAAATTGCGCCCACCCCGGGTGACGGGGCCTGCTTCGGGCACGCTGGCGTTTCCGGGCTCGCGGTTGGTGCTGTCGGGGTTCGCGAGGGATGCCCGCCGATTTCCGGAAACTGGGAACCCGTCCGCGCGCGGCGTCGGAATGCCCTGGCACCCCGAGTTCCGCGGCCTGGCCGAACCAGTGGATGGCCTCGGCCGGGTCGTCGGCGCGTTCCCCGAGCAATCCCATCCCGATGATCGCCGTGCTCGGATCGGTCGATTTCGTCGACCGGCGCAGCAGTTCCAGCGACTCGTCGGCGGTCTCGCCGATCTGCCCGATGCGGTGGTGCAGTGCGACGCCAAACTGCTCGGGCGATTCGGCTGATTCCTCGGCCCGGTCCCAGATCACCTGCGCCTCCACCACGTCGCCGGCGACGTGGTGGAGCTGCCCGAGCAGCAGGCCCGCGTCCACGGCAGCGACGCCGGAACCTGCGGAGATGGCGTGCCGGCAAGCGGATTTCGCGCCCTCCCGGTCGTTGAGCCGGGACAGCAGTTGGGCCAGCAGCACGCCTGCCAACGCGTTGGTCTCCGGCTCGTCCGCTGAACTCGCGCGGCGGTACCAGGCCAGCGCCAGCGCGTTCTCCCGCTGCCGCTCGGCGAGTTCGCCGAGCGCTATATGGGCCTTCGGGACCAGCGCCGGATGACCGTGGTCGGCGACCATCCGGAAGAATTCCCGGGCCTCCGAGGCGTCGTCCTCCATCGCCCGGCCGAAGACGAGCCCGAGCTCGGAGCAGACCTGCAGGTCATCTCCGGATGCCCCGCCCAGGATCGGTGCCGCAGCCGCCGGTCCGGTCCACGCCGCGCACCAGAAGGCGGTGACGCGAGCCGAGCCGTAGTGCTCGCCGATCGCCGCCCGAGCGCCTTCGGTGTCGCCTTGCCTCATCAACCGGAATCCCCGTTGCTCGGCGGTTTCGGCGCCCATATGCTGGTACACGTACGGCGTGACGGCCGGTTCGTCGAACTCCAGCGCTCGCTCGTAGGCCGTTCTCGCCGCCCCCTCGTCCCCGGTGTCGCGCAGCATGTTGCCGAGTTCCAACGCGGCGGTCGCCTGCACACCTGGCACACCTGAGGCGATCAAGCGTTCGAAGGCGCGCCGCGCGGCTTCGCCTTGCTTGGCAAGCAGAACCGCGATGTTGGCGGTGGCGTGGGTACCCTCGATCCGGCCCCCGACCGACTCCGCGCGGCGGAACGCTTCGACGGCAGCGCCGACGTCACCCAGCTCCGCGCGGAGGTTGCCCAGCTTGAGTGCGCCATCGGCGGCGAAGCGCAGCACCGCCTGGGCGGCGGTCAGGTCGTCGGCGTCGAACAGCAGCGGGCCCAGCGAGATCGCGGCCAGCTGGGCGTAGATCGGGTGCCCGGAGTCGATCGCCCGCTGGTACATCGCACGGGCGCCGGCGGCGTCGTCGCGCTCGTCCAGCAGCGCGCCGAGCAGACAGTTCGCGTGCACGGCGCTGTCGAAGTCGCCGTCGGCGAGCACGGTGCGCAACTCCCGCTCGGCGGCGGCATGATCACCATTGATCCACAGCTGCCGGGCCTGGGTGACCCGCTGTTCCCAGAGTGACATGCCGCGCCTCCGATCAGGTGATCATCGATCGCGGCGAGGATATCGGTCCGCCACTCACAGTTCCGGTGAATCCCCTGTATCGGAGGCACGACGAAGATCACCCGTCCCGGCGGCAACCCGCGGAGCGGGTCGCAAGTCCCACTTGACTGGCCCCGGCTCGGGAGTCCGAAGTGGACATCCCTTCCGGCGCACAGAAATGGGAGCGGGTCGCCCGCGATGTGCGGACGACCCGCTCCCGTCGAAATTCCGGCACGAACCGGAAGTCAGCCGGCGAGCTGCTTGAGCCGTTCGAAGCCTTGCTGGTACTGGTTCAGGTCGGTGTTGCCGCCGATGCCGGCGACACTGCCCTGGTCGGTGTACTGCCAGAAGTCCCAGTCGTTGAAGCCGTTGGGCACCGCCGGGCTGTCCACGCCGTAGGACGCCAGCCACAGCGCGTGGCCACCGAAGGTGTCGGTGCCGCCCATGCACTGCCGCCAGAACGACGGGTTGGCGTAGATGATCGGATCCTTGCCCGTGCGCTCCTTGACCTTGTCGTTGAAGGTCTTGGTCCACAGGTGCATGTCGGCGACGGACAGGCCGTAGCAGCCGCCGCTGTTCGGGTCCACTTCCAGGTCCAGAACCGGGGGCAGGGTCTTGCCGTCGGCCTGGTAGTCGGCGATGTTCAGGAACCGCTCGGCCTGCACCTCCGCGGAGGACGAGCCGGGCCGCGCGAAGTGGTAGGCGCCCGCGATCAGGCCGGCGTTCTTGGCGCCGTGGTACTGCTCGCTGTAGCGGGGGTTGCTGAAGCCGGTGCCGTCGGTGGCCAGCACGAAGGTGAACTTCTTGCCGGCGGCCGCGACCTTGCTCCAGTCGATGGCGCCGTTGTGGTTGGACACGTCGATGCCCTCGACCGGCGGGCCCAGCGGGGCCTGCGGGACGGGCTGCGCCTGGGGCGCGGGGGCCTGCTGCGGGGCCGGGATCGGCTGCTCGGCCTGCGCCGGGGTCTGCTGCGGGGCCGGGATCGGCTGCCCGGCCTGCGCCGGGGCCTCCGGCGGGGCCGGGATCAGCTGCCCGGCCTGCGCCGGGGCCTGCTGCGCCTGGATCGGGGCTTCCATCGCGGCGTCATCGACCTTGGTCTGGTCCGAGCCTGCCACGGCGCTGCCGATCACCAGGCCCACCACGCCGACGGCGGCGATGGCGGCACCCGCCTGCATGGACCGCGTGCGCGGAGCCCGCCGAACGGACTCGGGGAGCTTCTCCACGTGCGGCGCAACCCTCTCCCGGAGACGCCGCACCACGGGTACTTCCTGAATCCGCTGCAGCAGCGGTGCCAGCCACCGCAGGACTCGCTGGATCAGGGGCGCGACCCGCTCGCCGACGCGGTGCGCCGTCGGCCGCACACGATCCACTGCCGTGCGCAGGGCCTGGTCGGCACGCAGCGCAGCGGAACGCAACCCGCGGTCAGTCGCCTCGTTCGGGGCCGAGGCGCGATCGTTGTTTTCGGGGGATCTTGTTTGGTCGGAGGATTCGGGGTTCACGAGCCCCACACTCCAGCACGGAGCGTGTACCTGCATCGCGGTTTTTACGTACGCGAATACCTGGATTGACTCCATCAGGCTACGTCGGCCGCTTGATCCGTCACGATTAGTGACCCCGAGTTATTGACAGCATCCTAGCGGCCCATGTCACAGGCCCCGCACCGCAGGTCCACACCCGTCAGCGCCGGACAGTAAAGCCGCAGGTCAGAGGCCGTAGGCGCGTTGACTCGCCATGGCACCACGACACTCACGGGCACTGACCAGGCAAAACGCCCATACCGACTAGATCCGGCACAGGCTCCGGGACACGCGGCTGGACGCCTGCTTCGCCCGCAGCTCGCACACCTCCGCCTCCAGCTCACGCCTCGTCGACCTCCGGCGTCTCACCCGGCGCCAGCGCGGCCGGTGATGCCGAGCGTCAGCGGCATGGAGTTGAGGCGGGCCTGCAACCGGCCGTTTCGGCGTACCGGCGGTAGCGGCGGACCACGTTCTCCTGCGCGATGATCGCCGGCCCCGCGTCACCGCGGCGTTCGCCGTCGGCGAGGAACGCGGGCACGCCGTAGTCGTAGCCCATGTGCCCGTGGCTGTAGACGATCCAGCGGATCGGGGCGTGGGTGTGCTGCCGCAGGTCGGCGAGCGCGTCCGGTACGAGAGCGGCGTTCGGCCCGGTCGACCACCAGCAGCCCCTGGTCGGTTTCGACGTCCAGCTTCCGCGACTTAGCCATCCGCGTGCGGTACTCAACGGCCGCACGTGGGACGGATCTCCACCGCCGACGGGTTTTTCGAGGGCTGGCAGCAATCGGCGGGCCCATGCGCAAGCACGGGCCCGCCGGTGCGACCAGCAAGAGTTACACGACGATGTGGTCCCCGTGGCCGCCGATGCCGCCGCCACCGAATCCGTTACCACCGATGCCGGGCCCACCAGGACCACCGTGACCACCGTTGCCACCGGTCCCGCCGTTGCCGCCGTCACCACCGGTGCCGCCACCTTGGCCACCACCGGTGCCGCCGCCGTCACCACCGCCACCGCCGTTGATCACGATCGGGTTCCAGCCGCCGCCCCACGGGAACGTCGACATGACCGTGCGCGCGGGCAGGAACTCCACACGCTGGTCGCCGAGCTCCGCGGAGCTCAATGGTTCGCTGTTTTCGGGCACTTGATCCTCCCTCGTCCGAATGGGCCCGGATGCCGCGCGGAGATCGATGCCCAGCAAGGTCAAACCCCCAGATCCCCATCCCAACGCCCCAGATTCGTTGGCATCAGCACGGAGGGTAAGAGCATCCGCGATCCAGCGCAGCCCGAAAACCTCCGACGAGGAGAATCGCAAACGCGCAAACCGCCGACCAACGCAATCCGCCACGACATCGGCAACGCACTCCGGAGAGGCGGACGAGATCAATTCGGATCGACATCGTCTCCGCTCCGCGAACGGAGCGAGGTCGCAACCTTGTTCGGGAACTTCTCGCGGAAATTGTATTCCACTACGTCGCATCCCGTAATTTTCGGCGACCGCGAGCGTCGGGCGAATCCCTCGATGCGAAACGGCCCAGGCCTGGAGCGCGGGGCGGAGGCAACGCGACGTCGTCATCCTGAGGACGACGCGCACCGGCGTCATCAACGCCGGAGCCACGGCCCCGCCGCCCCCGGCTACGACTTACCGCACGAAGATGCTGTCCCCGTTGCCGCCGATGCCGCCGCCACCGACGCCGTTGCCGCCGATGCCGGGCCCACCAGGACCACCGTCACCGCCGCGACCAGGGGTCCCGCCGTTGCCGCCGTCGCCGCCGTCACCGCCGCCCTGGCCACCACCGGTGCCACCGCCATCGCCGCCACCGCCGCCGTTGATGACGATCGGGTTCCAGCCGCCACCCCACGGGAACGTCGACATAACCGTGCGCGCGGGCAGGAACTCCACACGCTGGCCATCGAGTTCCGCATCGCTAAACAGTCGAATCTCGTCGAACACTTATTTCCTCCTTCGTGACTGGGCCTGGAAGCCGCGCGAGGAGATCGATGCCGAAACAAGGTCCAAGTCCCCCAAGATCCCCATTCCAACGCCCCAGATTCGTTGGCATCCGAACGAATGTTAAGGGTCGTCGTCAATCCGTCGCATCTCGAAAATCTCCGCCAGCGGGAGCCAGAGGCGTCCCGTAATTTTCGGCGGCCGGGAGCGTCGGGCGAACCCGGTTCGGGCAAACCCGGCAATGCAAAACGGCCCAGACCCTGCGCTATGCGGAGATCCGCGGCGGAAACGACACGCCGCCGAATACCGGATGAAGATCGACTCGAACGGGCGGCGGTGGCGCGAACAGAGCACGCGCACGATCACCCGACATCACTCTTTCGAATTCCAGGAATGCCAGTCCTCCTGGCCTAAGCTCGGCGACTGTTTAGCCCAGCAGTGATCACATCGTGTAAAGGAGTTGCGTCGATGAGTAACCGTCCACGCCGGGCCGTTCCCGCCGAGGTGCCGAGCACGGCGCTCTCCGGCGGCAGTCACATCTCGGGAACGCGCTGGGTCGACCGGTGGCCGCTGCCCAGTGCCGCCATGCTCGCCGCGGCGTTCAGCCTCATCGCGGTCCAGCAGGCCGACGCCGCGGCGCCCACCTGCACCCGGACCCCCAACGGTTCCGGGGAGAACATCTACTGCAGCCGGGGTGTGCCGGCCGGGATGACGCTCGATGGCACCGACGGCAACGACCGGATCGTGCTCAACGGGGCGTTGGCGGGCACCATCAACGCGGGCGGTGGCGACGACACGATCATCATCACCGGTCGCAGCGGCGGCAACGGCGGCAAGGGCGGCAACGGATATCTCGGCTATCCCGGCGCCAGGAGCGGTGATCGAGGCGCCAACGGCGGCAAGAACGGTGGTAGCACCGGCGGTACGGCTGGCCTGAACGGTCTCGACGCCAGGAGCAGCGCGAGGGCCGGCGGCAGCGCAGGTGTCGGAGGCCCCGGCGGCAGCGGCGCCCCTGCGGTGACTTCCACCGGCATCATCAACGGCGGACCCGGGAACGACACGATCACCATCACCGGCGGCAAGGGCGGTACGGGCGGCGAAGGCGGCGACGGTGGTCCGGGCAGCACCAACCCCGCCGACGCGCGCGGCGGCGCGGGCGGCAACGGCGGCGCGGGCGGCATCGGCAACCTCGGCCGCATCTACCCCGGCGAAGGCAACAACAAGATCACCATCACCGGCGGCGACAACGGCGACGGCGGCGCAGGCGGCAACGGCGGCCCCGGCACGGCGGACACCCGCAGCGGAAACGGCGGTGTCGGGGGCAACGGCGGCGGTGGCCGCCACACCGACAACGGCAACGGCGGTGTCGGCAACGGCCCGACCGGCACGATCGTCAGCACCGGCGACGACGACATCACCGTGCAAGGCGGCAAGGGCGGCCGCGGCGGCACCGGTGGCAAGGGCGGTGACGGCGCGCCGAGCGCCAGCAGCTTCCGCATGGGCGTCGACGTGGAAGGCGACGGCGGGACCGGCGGCACCGGGGGCGGTGGCGGAGCCGCGAACACCGGCAACATCATGTCCGAGGGCGCCGGCAGGGCCACGGTCGACGTCCTCGACGGCGTCGGCGGTGACGGCGGCATCGGCGGCGACGGTGGCGACGGCGACGGCATCGGGAGCACGCCCGGACTCCAGGGCCAAGGCGGCCTGAACTCCATTGCGGACACCGGCGGCGTCGGTGGCACCGGCGGCCGCGGCGGCCACATCGGCACCACTGAGGATGCTCGGCGGAACCCCTGATGAGCGTCGCGAACCCGAACGAACCGTGGCGGCCCCGCGCTCCGCCGTCCCCTTCCCCCCGTCCGGTGGTCGATCGACGGTCGGACCCGGCACGATGCGCACACCTCCACGAGCGACGGAAAGCCGTTTGCCCGTAGGGGTGAACCGAAGTGCGTCAGGCGTTCGGTGCTTCTAGGTTCTGCCCGTGCGCCAGGAACGTGCCGCCGCGGCGCATCCAAGGGGTGGCCGAATCCCGGTTTTTCCCTGTTAATCCCCTCGAATCGCGAAGGAGCACCAGATGCCACAGACCTCTCGGTCGCTGAGCGCTGCCGAACTGGCGGACCAGCGCGTCGAGTTCCTCCCGGCGCGCACCGTCATGTCGACGTTCTGGCTCCCCTGGAGCGGCGAAGACGTGCTGGCCCCGTACTACCCGCCCGCGCACACCCAAACCGGAACCGTGTCCGGGGACGCCAATGTCACCACGACCGGTGACATCAACGGCGGCTCCGGCGGCACCGGCGGCGGCAACGGTGGCGGCCAGGGTGGCGGCAACGGCGGCAACGGCGGCAACGGCGGCATCGGCGGCGATGGCGGCGACGGCGGCGACGGCGGCGACGGCATCGGCGGCAACGGCTACGGCGGCCCCGGCTTCGGTGGCACCGGCGGCGGCAACCCCGGCTGACGTCGAGAGATGTGAGCAGTACGGCGTTCATGGCGAAGCACTGGCCAGCCACTGAACGCTCCACAGTCGGCGGGCGCGACCTCCTCCACCAGGGACGATGTCGCGCCCGTCGGCCATTTCCGGACCGGATTAATACCCTGGAGTCGCAATGGCAGCCCCGCACCAGGCCGGGTCGCCCCCGGCGGACGAGGACGTCGCGGGCCTGGCGGTGCCAGCGCTCGTGCCGGGCACCGAGCTGATCGGCCGCTACCAAGGTTCCGGGCATCGCGAAGCGCCGTACCTGGTCCGCCGGCCCGATGGTCAGATCTTGCAGCTGTCGCACCTGCTGTACCTGGTGGCGGCGGGGCTCGACGGGCGGCGCAGCTTCGCCGGACTCGCGACGCGCCTAAGCGACGAATCGGGCCGCGGCGTCACCCCCGGGCAGGTGTTCTTCCTCGTCGAGAACAGGTTGCGGCTCGCCGGGATCGTGGCGGCCGACTCCGAGACCGACCGTCCTCCCGAGGCGGCGCCGAAGGGGCGGGATCGGTTGCTGGCGTTGAAATTCCGCGTCGCGCTGGTGCCCGAGCACACCGTCGCGATCATCGCGCGCGTGTTCCAGCCGCTGTTCTGGCCGCCGGTGGTGGTCGTCGTCCTGTTGGCCTTCGTCGTCGCCGACGTCTTGTTGGCCGTGCACGGCGGCGCCGAGCAGGTGGTCGCGGGCGCGAAGGACCTGCTGAACCAGCCGGAGCAGATCCTGCTGGTGGTGGGCGTGCTGATCGTCGCCGGGATGTTCCACGAGTGCGGCCACGTCGCCGCCTGCCGGTACGGCGGCGCGCGGCCGGGCGCGATGGGCGTGGGCATCTACCTGGTGTGGCCCGCGATGTACAGCACGGTCACCGAGTCCTACCGCCTCAGCCGCGGCGGCCGGCTGCGCACCGATCTCGGCGGTCTCTACTTCAACGTGATCGCCATGCTCGTCATGATCGTCACCTACGCGCAGACCGGCTTCCCGTGGCTGCTGGCCGCGCTGCTGGCGTGGCAGGCGACGAGCGTCTGGCAACTGCTGCCGTCTATCCGCTTCGACGGCTATTACATCCTGAGCGATCTGGTGGGCGTTCCCGACCTGTTCGACCGGATGGGGCCGATCCTGCGCAGCCTGCTGCCGGGCCGCCGCCCGCACCTGCGCGTGCAGGAGTTGAAGCCGTGGGTCCGCCGGGTGATCACGGTCTGGGTGGTGCTGGTGATCCCGTTCATGGCGTACTGGATCGTCGCGTTCCTGGTCCTCGCGCCGTACGTGCTGCCGACCGTGTGGCAGGCGCTGGCCCTCCAGTGGAACGGCGTGGGCAGCTCGCTCCAGGCAGGCGACGCCGCCGGAGCCGCGGTCGGCGTGCTCCGGCTGGCCCTCCTGGTGCTGCCGTGGGCGGGCATCACCCTGGTCCTGACCAACCTGGCACGACAGTTCGTCCGATTTGTCGGCAGTTGGCGAGCCCGCCGCGCGCTAGAACGCAGTTAGCGCCGCTTCTCGGTGGACCCGCGGTGATCGCGTGGTCTCAATACGCGAGGATCCGACACGCCGACGTGAGTGCCGACGCCGGGCGCGACCGGTGTCCGGCAGAATGCTCGGTCGGATCTGGCGAAGTTCGCAGAGAAGGCGGAATTAGCATCGTGACGACTGTTCATCAGAAGATCGCCGAGGAGCTCGGCGTCCGCGAGCGCCAGGTGCAGTCAGCCGTCGAGCTTCTCGACGGCGGGGCGACTGTGCCATTCATCGCGCGCTACCGAAAGGAAGCGACCGGGGCCCTCGACGACGCCCAGTTGCGCACGCTCGAGGAGCGGTTGCGCTACCTGCGCGAGCTCGAAGAGCGGCGCACTACTGTGCTGGATTCCATCCGCTCGCAGGGCAAACTGACCGACGAGCTCGAAGCGCAGATCAACGGGGCGGACTCGAAGGCGCGGCTGGAGGACATCTACCTGCCGTACAAGCCCAAGCGCCGCACCAAGGCCCAGATCGCCATCGAGGCGGGCCTGGAACCGCTGGCCGACCAGCTGCTGTCGGACCCGAGCAACGACCCGCAGGAGACCGCGGCCGGTTTCGTGGACGCCGAGAAGGGCGTCGCCGACAGCCAGGCCGCGCTGGAGGGCGCGCGCTCGATCCTGGTCGAGCGGTTCTCCGAGGACGCCGACCTGATCGGCGAGCTGCGCGAGAAGGTGTGGACGCGCGGCCGGATGGTCTCCAAGGTGCGCGAGGGCAAGGAAGAGGAAGGCGCGAAGTTCGCCGACTACTTCGAGTTCTCCGAGGGGTTCGCGGACCTGCCATCGCACCGCATCCTGGCGCTGTTCCGTGGCGAGAACGAAGAGGCCCTGGAGCTGTCGCTGGAGCCCGACGACGGCGCGGAGCAGGTGGGCCCGACCGACTACGAGCTGCGAATCGCGCAGCAGTTCGGCATCGCCGACAAGAGCCGCCCGGCCGACCGCTGGCTGTCCGATGTGGTCCGCTGGGCGTGGCGGACCCGCGTCCTGACGCGGCTGAGCGTGGACATCCGGCTGCGGCTGCGGCAGAACGCCGAGGACGAGGCGGTCCGGGTGTTCGCGGCGAACCTGCGCGACCTGCTGCTGGCCGCGCCGGCCGGATCGCGCGCCACGATGGGTCTGGACCCGGGCTACCGGACCGGCGTGAAGGTCGCGGTCGTCGACGGCACCGGCAAGGTCGTCGCGACGGACACGATCTACCCGCACCAGCCGCAGCGGCAGTGGGACCAGGCGCTGGCGAAGCTCGCGACGCTGGCGAAGGCGCACCACGTGGACCTGATCGCGATCGGCAACGGCACGGCGTCGCGCGAAACGGACAAGCTGGCCGGCGACCTGATCAGCCAGAACCCGGACCTGAAGCTCACCAAGATCTCGGTGTCCGAGGCGGGCGCGTCGGTGTACTCGGCGTCGGCCTACGCGTCGCGCGAGCTGCCGGACCTGGACGTGTCGCTGCGCGGCGCGGTGTCGATCGCCCGGCGCCTGCAGGACCCGCTGGCGGAGCTGGTGAAGATCGACCCGAAGTCGATCGGCGTCGGCCAGTACCAGCACGACGTTTCGGAGACGAAGCTGTCGCGTTCCCTGGACGCGGTGGTCGAGGACTGCGTGAACGCGGTCGGCGTCGACGTGAACACGGCGTCGGCGCCGCTGCTGACCAGGGTGTCGGGCATCAGCGAGGGTCTGGCGGACAACATCGTCCATCACCGCGACACCAACGGCGCGTTCCGGACCCGCACGGCGCTCAAGGACGTGGCACGGCTTGGGCCGAAGGCGTTCGAGCAGTGCGCGGGCTTCCTGCGGATCCCGGACGGCGACGACCCGCTGGACTCGTCGGCGGTCCACCCGGAGGCCTACCCGGTGGTGCACCGCATCCTGGGCAGCACCGGCGGTGAAATGACCGGCCTGATCGGCAACGCCAGATTGCTGAAGTCGTTGCGGCCGCAGGACTTCGTGGACGACAGCTTCGGTCTGCCGACGGTGACGGACATCCTCGCGGAGCTCGACAAGCCGGGCCGCGACCCGCGACCGGAGTTCAAGACGGCGACGTTCGCGGACGGTGTCGAGAAGATCGCCGACCTGAAGCCGGGCATGACGCTGGAGGGCGTGGTCACGAATGTGGCGGCGTTCGGCGCGTTCGTGGACGTGGGTGTGCACCAGGATGGTTTGGTGCACGTGTCGGCGATGTCGAAGAACTTCGTCAGCGACCCACGCGACGTGGTGAAGTCCGGCGACATCGTCCGCGTGAAGGTCCTCGACGTCGACATCCCACGCAAGCGGATTTCGCTGACGCTGCGCCTGGACGACGAGCCGGGTGCCGGTGGCCGCCAGGACCGCGACACCGGCCGGGGCCAGGGCGGCGGCGGCCGTGGCCAAGGTGGCAGTCAGGGCGGCGGTCAGGGTCAGGGCGGTCAGGGTCGCGGCGGTGAGGGTCGCGGCGGTCAAGGCCGGGGCGGCCAGGGCCGCGGAGGCCAGCGCGGTCAGCGCAACGACGCGCCCGCCGGATCGATGGCCGACGCCCTCCGCCGGGCGGGCTTCGGCAAATAGGCGCGTTTCAGCTGGTCAGTGGTCGTGAGTGCGAAAGCGGGTCGTAGCCCGTTTTCGCACTCACGACCCCAGCACCGTCAGGGCTCGAACCGCCCGCACTTGACGGCGGTGACGAATAACCGCCACTGCTGAGCGGTCGTGGTGAAGTACCCGGCAGCCTGGTCCTTCGTGTCCCGAACCGCCGCGCCATACTCCGCCCGGCCGACCTCGACGCACGCGGTCTGCTGATGTGAACGGCTCGACTTTCGCCAGCCAGTAGGCTCTCGGGTCATGTCCTGCTCTCCATCTCCTCAGCCACCTTGGCGATGAGCTCGCCCGACTCAGCCGGACTCATCGTCAACTCGCGCAGCGTATCTGTAGCCGACCGATATGCGTCCGTTTGTTCTTGCTCGTAAAGGAACACCGCAGACGCGTACTGCTCCAGATGAACAATCGGATCCGCCTTCGGGAACTCAAACAGGATGTAGGAACCGAGCAGCGCGGGATGCCAGACATCGAGGTCAGCTGGGATCACCTGCACCGTTACGCTTGGCCACTCGGACATGCTCAGGATCCGCCGGAGTTGGTCAGCCATGACCTCCGGCCCGCCAATTGCAGTTCGCAGCGCGGTCTCCAGGACAAGGAACGTGAAGCGCGGGCCCTTCTTGCGAGTCAAGACGTCACGGCGTCCGATGCGCAGTGTCACTCGGGTTTCTAGATCGCTGGGCGGTGCTCCGACACCCGCACTCATCAGGGCACGTGCGTAGTCCGCTGTTTGAAGCAACCCAGAGATGACAAACGGCGAGACCTCCGTGATCTGCTTGGCAGTCTTCTCGAACTCGATCAGCGTGGTCAACTCGTGGTGCACGCCAGGAACACCAGGAGACATCCAGTTGGCCCGCTCGGCTCCACGTGCGAGCTCGATAACCCGTTCACGTTCGGCTTCTGGCACGCCGACGGCAGCAAGCACACTCGCCGCGAATTCGGGTGTGGCAACAGTCCTTCCACTCTCGCAACGAGACAGTTTCGAGTGATCCATACCAAGCCTACGCGCCAATTCTCGCACGCCTATGCCATATGCCTCTCGGGCTTTTCGCAGCTCAGCGCCGGCAATCCGCGCCTTTGGGCTTCCTCCAGTGGTGCGCGTCATGCACCAATCTTATCCTCCGACGCACCATTTTGGATCACCGAATAGTGGCATTGCGCAGGTAAAACGAACTGGTGCATGCTGGTGCACACCAGATGCACCAGCCTTTTTGACGGGGTCGCCGATGTATCCGTTTCATTGGGTGCCTGCTGCGGGGCGGCGGCATGCGAGCTTGGACGAAAGACCTTGCGGTTGCTCATATCCGCCCGGCACTCAGGTGACGACCTTGTGCCGCCAGGAGCTTTTGGCCGATAACAGCGAGTTGGCTTGGCTCTGGGAGACCTGCCCGGATTGCAACCGGGAGGCTCGGCGACTCGCCGGTGTCGGCCCGTGAGCCCGAAAACCGCCGCGCTGGCAATGTTCCTGCGCCGAACCCAATGGCTGCTCGACGACCTCGCGTTCCACGCGGGCGCAGGCCACCTCGACGCCGAGGACATCGACAAGACCGCCGCAGCCCTCGAAGAAGTCGTCCACTGAGGGAAACCGACCGACCACGGCCGCCCGACCAGAAGGAACCGCCTGATGACACCGCTGTGGACCGCCCTGTCCTGCATGTGCTCGATGCTCCTCGGCATGACCCTGATGTACGCCTACCGCAAGCGCCTCCCCCAACACACGGGAGCAGGAGAAGGCGCGACCAACGTCTGGCAACTGATCGAGCACGTGGAAGCCGAAGCGACCAGAAACGCCACCCCGACTGGGAAACACCATCTCCGAGAACCCCGGGAACCAACCGAACCATCCGCAGTGGACACGATCCCGATTCCCGGCCCCCAAGCACCCCCACCCCTGGAACTCCACCACCGAGTCCTGGAAGCCCTGCACCGGCTCTAGCCCCCAGAACCCGGCTCGATGCCACTTCCTCCGACCCCAGGCATCGAGCCGAGCCGCCGGGCGACGCACCGCCCCTCCCCGGCGCCGCCCGGCCGCACCCCAAACCAAGAATCCACAATGGATGCCTCGACTCGGCATTACTAGCGCTCGCCCGTGGACTGACCAACGTTGGTGGATTCCGTTTGCGAGACCTTGGGGTCAGGTGTGTTGTTGATGGCGATGGCGAGCACGCCGGTAGCTTCGACAGCAGCCACAATCGTCACTGCACCACTGATCGTAATCAGAAATTCGGTGCCGACTGCGGCCATCCGGATGCCCGCAGCGTCCAGGACCGCGGCACCCGCCCCGCCCTCGACGCGATACCAACGATCGGCGTCTTCAGCAGCGACGCGACGAAGGCGATGCCGGTGACCGCCGCAAGTTCGAGGCTCGGCTCCTCGACGATGTCGCCGATCTTGTTGTGGTGTTCTGGACTGCCAAGGCGTAGTCGCTACAACTGTTCGCCACAGCGCCACAAGCGATTGGGATCGCCGACAACAACGCTTCGTCACCGAAAGCGACGTGCTGCCAGAACAGTTCCAGGGCATCGAGGTCTTCAGCGATGTTGTTGCCGAGTCGCCCTCGTCGTGCGTGTCGGGCAGGGGCTCCGGGGTGACGGTCACGATCACCGGCTGCAGGGGCTCGGGCAGCGGGGGATGGTGCGCACGTCCTCGGCGACGCGGTCTGCCGCGGTGAGGATCACCCGGGGCGTTGTCCGGCGCGAGCTTGCCCTGCGTCTGCACGGTGGCGATTTCCCGGTTCAGCTCGGCGAGACTTGATCCGGCACCTGCGGTCTGGCGATTTCGCGCGAAATCGACGCTCGCCCTTCAGGCGAGGTGTCGATTTCGCGCGAAATCGCCGGGGCTCCCCGCACCAGCGCTACGCGGCGGGAAGCATCAGCCCTCGTTATCGGGTCCTCCGCCAGCTGCGGGAGCAGGTCGTGCAGCTCGCCGCGAATCTCGCGGAATTCCAGGCCGTGCTCGCGGACCATCCCGGCGAACTGCCGGTGCGCGGCGATGGCGACCGGATGGTCGGCATCCCGGATCCGGCACACTAACCCGGCGTACGGGGCGACATCGCCGCGCGATCCAATGGCGGTGATCAGAACTCGCACCGCGTTAGTATGTCCGACCACACCGACGCCGGTGGGCGGTACATCCGGCTCCGAGGCGGCAGCCCGGCACGACGGCGAACCGGCTAGACGAGTCGGGCGATCAGCAGATCGAGGCGGGCCTTGTGGTGGCTGGCGCGGAGCCGATCGCCGCAGGTCAGGGCGGCCAGGCCGTGCAAGACGCGCCAGAGCACCTCGGCGAGGGTTTGATCGCGATCGTCGGCCAGTGGTTCGAGCGCCGCGATGAACTCGCCGAACACCGCACGGCACCGACCCGCCAGGTCTCGACGGCTTAACCATCCGGATGAAGCGCGAAGGACACCTGCTGCCAACTCAATTGGCAGCCAACTCAATTGGCCAGAAGTGCCCTTCGCTCGGTTTCCGCCGCCCGGTGGGGCGGTGTGGCGGGTGGTTCAGGACTGCTGCGCGGGCACCGCTGCCGGTTGGGCGAACTGGTTGGCCGGGCGGCGGAGGCCGTAGTGATCGCGGAGGGTCCGGCCGGTGTACTCGGTGCGGAAAAGGCCTCGCCGGCGGAGGATCGGCACCACGTGGTCCACGAAGGACTCCAGACCCGATGGGAGCACCGCGGGCATCACGTTGAACCCGTCCGCCGCGCCGCAGGTGAACCAGTGCTCGATGGTGTCGGCGATCTGCTCGGGCGTGCCGGTGAACGTGCGGTGGCCGCGGCCGCCGCCGAGCCGGTGGATGATCTCCCGGACCGTCAGGTCTTCCCGCTTCGCGAGGTCGACCACCAGCGTGTACCGGCTCTTGGCGGTCTCGATCTGGTCCTCACCGGGCAGTTCTTCCGGCCGCAGCCGTCGGTCGAGGTCTTCCTCGGTCAGCTCGACGTCCAGCAGAGTGGCCAGCCGGTGCAGCGCGTAGCTGTGCACGATGTGGTCCTGCAGGTCCGATTCCAGCCTGCGAGCCTCGGCTTCGGTGGACCCGATGACCGGCACGATCCCTGGCAGGATCTTGATGTCGCCTGGGTCCCGGCCGTGCTGCTGAGCGCGTTCCTTCAGGTCGGCGTAGAACGCCTTGCCCTCGTCCAGGGTTTGCTGCGCGGTGAACACGGCCTCGGCAAACCGCCCGGCCACCGCCTTGCCGTCCTCCGAGGAACCGGCCTGCACCAGCAGCGGGTAGCCCTGCGGCGAGCGCGGTACATTCAGCGGCCCGCGAATCGTGAAGTGCTCGCCCCGGTGGTCGATGGCGTGCACCTTGCGGTCATCCGCCCACACCCCGGATTTGTCGTGCACCTCGGCATCGTCTTCCCAGCTGTCCCAGAGCTTCTGCGACACCTCGACGAACTCTTCCGCCCGCCGGTAGCGGGCGTGGTGCGACGGTAGCTCGTCCAGGTTGAAGTTGCGCGCCGCCTCCACCACCGCGTTGGTGACGATGTTCCAGCCCGCCCGGCCGCCGCTGACGTGGTCCAGCGACGCGAAGCGGCGGGCGAGGTTGTAGGGCTCGTTGTAGGTGGTGGAGGCGGTCGCGATCAGCCCGATCCTGCTGGTCGCCGTCGCCAGCGCGGTCAGCAGCACCGTAGGTTCCAGCGAGGTCGCCGGACGCTGGCCGACGTCGGCGCGCAGGGCCGGAGTGTCGGCCAGGAACACCGAGTCGAAGGTGCCGCGCTCGGCGATCCGCGCCAGGTTCACGTAGTGGTCCACGCCGATGCCGGCGGCCGGATCGCTCTCCGGCAGCCGCCACGCCGCCTCGTGGTGACCGACGTTCATCAGGAACGCGTTGAGGTGCAGCTTCCGTTCACCCATTGGAATTCTCCGAATCGTCTTCGGTCACTCCGAGCGCCGCGAGCAGGGCGTCCCGGTGGTCGATGAATCGCGGATCGCGGTGCGATCTCGGCACGGGCAGGTCGATTTCCCGGTTGACGGCGATGGTTCCGCCGTCCAGCACCAGCACCCGGTCGGCCAGCGTGATCGCCTCGTCGACGTCGTGCGTGACCAGCAGCACCGCCGGTCGGTGCCGGGCGCACAGCTCCCGCAGGAGCCGGTGCATCCGGATCCGGGTCAGCGCGTCGAGCGCGCCGAAAGGTTCGTCGGCGAGCAGGAGTTCGGGTTCCCGCACGAGCGAACGGGCTAGTGCGGCGCGCTGCTGCTCGCCTCCGGACAGCGCGTTGGGCCAGGAACGTTCGCGCCCGGCGAGCCCGACCTCGCTCAGGACCGCTCGACCCCGCTCTGCGGCGTCGGCACCGGACAAGCCCAGCGTGACGTTGTCGAGCACCCTGGCCCATGGCAGCAGCCGCGAGTCCTGGAAGACGACTGCGCGTTTCTCCGGGACGGTCGCCGACCCGCTGCCGGTGACGTCGTGGTCGAGCCCGGCCAGCGCGCGCAACAACGTGCTCTTGCCGGAACCGCTGCGCCCTAGCAGGGCCACGAACTCGCCGGGCGCGATGTCGAGGTCGATGCCCTCGAGCACCGCCCGATCACCGAACCGGCGCACCAGTCCGCGAACGCAGATTTGTCCACTGTGGATCTCGGTGGGTCGCTCGGTCAGCTGTCCAATGTTCGGCGCCATGACAGCACCCGTCCTTCCGCGAATCGCACAACTTCTCCCGGGTTCCTGACCCTGTTGCATGATGTCGCCTGAACCGGGTGATCTTGCTGGTGGTGCGGCGGTTCTCCGTGGGTGTGGTGCTCGTGGCTGGTAGTCGTTCACGACACTGTCCACTTGAGAGTGAGAAACGCATGCGGGCATTCCGGGTGAGGTTGCCGTCCGGCCAGCAGTATTGGACGGTACTGGATGAGGATCTGCAGGTGGTGGCCGTCGCCGATGACTTTCTGCGGCAGCAGCGGTTCGGTCGCGACGGGGCGGAGTCCACGACGAAGGCGTATGCGCATGCGATCGCGTTGTTCCTGCGGTGGTGTGCCCGCACGGGGCGGTCCTGGCAGGCCGGTATCGAACACATGGCGTTGTTCATGACCTGGCTGGCTCATGCCGGGCCGGACACCTCGAGCGCTGAGGCCTCCGGTAGCGGTGGGGTGGTGTTCGCGGGTCCTGGCGCCGCGCTGGCGCGGTCCCCGTCACGGATCAACGCGATCCTGACCGCGGTGCGGGGCTTGGTGGTGCACGCGGTCGCCGCCGGGCAGGCCTCGGCTGGTTTGGTGTCGCTGCTCTATGAGGTGGCCGACGACCGTGATCTGCCGGAGGCCGCTCGGGATGCGGAGGGGCGGATGGCGTGGCGGCTGCGAGCGCGGCATCGGTTGCGGGAGCCGGAAACCACGATCGATCGGGTCAGTGACGCCGAGATTGTCGCGCTGTTGCGGGCGTGCCGCTCGGCGCGGGACCGGCTGATCGTGTTGTTGATGGCTCGGGCAGGGCTGCGCCGTGGGGAGGTGTGCGGGCTGCGCCGCAGCGATGTCCACTTGCTGATGGATTCGCGTGCACTGGGGTGCGAGGTGTCTCGGTCGCATCTGCACGTGGTGCGCAGGGAGGACAATCCGAACGGGGCGTGGGCGAAGTCCCGCCGTCAGCGGGCGGTGCCGCTGGATTTCCTTGTCGTGCAGGCATTCGACACCTACGAGTTCGAACGCATGAGGGTGCCGCAGGCCAGGAACAGTGACCATGTGTTTGTCAATCTGTTCCGTGGCCGGCTCGGCGCGCCGATGCGTCCGGACGCGGTCGGGGAGCTGATGGCGGCGGCCTCTCGCCGGGCGGGGCTCGACGGGCCGGTCCGCGCGCACCAGTTGCGGCATGCCGCCGGCAGCAATTTCGCGGATGCCGGCGCCGGGATCGATGTGGTCGCCGACGTGTTGGGGCACGCTGCGGTCTCCTCGTCGAGTGTGTACGTGCATCCTGACCCGTCCCGCCTGCGGGCTGCGGTGGACGCGGTGCCCAGCCCGCGCGAGCAGGCGGAGGTGGGTCGGTGAGCACCGTCGTGGCGCGCGCCGTCGCGGTCGCCGAGGATGCGCGTGAGTTCCCGCACGTGTTGGGTGGGGTCAAGTTGGACGGCCCGGCGGCGCGCCTGGCCTCGATGGTGGAGCGCGACTTCCTGGATGAGGCGGGGTGGGACCCGGCGATGCGGGTGTTGTCTCCACCCGCGGAGCATCGGCTGCTGGGTAGGCGGGTCTGCCGGGCGCAGGGGTGTGAGGGCACCGCCCACAGCAGGTTCCGCGTGGTGTGTCACCGCTGTTCCACCCGGTTGACCGGGCTGGGGATGAGCGCCGAGGAGATCGCTGCTGCTGCGCAGCTGCCGGGAGAGCCTGCGCGGGCGGAGCGTTGCGCGGTGCCGGGATGCCAGTGCGTGCCGACGATGCGGCATGCGGTGTTGTGCGAACCGCACGCCAAGAAGTTCCGTGTCCGGCGGCCGCGGAGGTCGCTGGAGGAGTTCCTGGCTGATCCGCGGGTGCGACCTTTCCCGCCGATGCGGCCGTGCCAGGTGGCGGCGTGCACCCGGGCGGCGGACGGCGCGTGCGGCTACTGCAATACCCACTATCAGCGCTGGCGCGCGGCCCAGGGAAGCGACCCCGAGCTGGATCAGCGGGAGTGGCAGGCCATCGAATCGGGTGTGGCCGAGCCTGGGCAGGTGAACCTGCGAGCGCTGCCGGTTCGGGTGGCCGTGGAGGTGCTGTTCGGCATCCAGCAGCGTGTCCGTGGCGGGGCGCAGATCCCGCAGGTGAGTTTGCGGGTGCTCTGTGACACGCTGCGCCGTCAACAGGTCGGCTCGATCGAGGACGGTGAGGTTGTCCGCGATAAGCCGGTTCGGGTGTTGCTCACCGCGCTGACCCAGCATGTTCGTCGCGCGCTGGCTGACCCCGGTGTCGAGCAGGGCAAGGATGTCTGGGATTTGGCGATCTTCGGTCACCGCGGAACCCTGTCGTTCCTCGGGATCGGGCAGCCGTGGCTGCGCCGGTCCGTCAAGCGGTGGGCGGCCGAGCAACTGCCCCGCCACCGTGGCCGCGGCGCCGCCCGGGTCCGCAGCAAGGTCAACGCGCTGGGGCTGCTCTCGGAGTATCTCGGCTGCCGATCGGACCGTGGGGGCGATCCTGCCGCGCTGGGCCGCCGGGACGTCGAGGGATTCCTCAATCGGCTGGCCTACCTGGAATCCAGCGATCAGATCAGCCGCTACCGCCGGAACTGCCTCTGCCGCGACGTGCGGGCGGTCCTGGCCGGGATCCGCGCCCTGGGCCTGACCCGGCCCGGTCAGCCCGCGGCGGGGCTGCCCGGCGATTTCGCCCTCGGGCGTAGTGACATCCCGGCCGAACCCGAGCGCGGTGAGCCCGGCCGGGACCTGCCGCCGGAGATCATGGCCACGTTGTGCGCCAACCTCGCCACCCTCGAGCCCGTCGATGTCAGGGTTGCCGCCCAGCTCGGTATCGACACCGGACGCAGGCCCGAAGACATCCTCGGCCTGCCGCTGGACTGCCTGGACCGCGACAAGGACGGTGGCCCCGTATTGGTCTATGACAACCACAAGGCCGACCGGCTGGGCCGGCGTCTGCCGATCAGCCAGGCCACCGCCGCGGTGATCACCGAGCAGCAAGACCGGGTTCGGGCCCGCTTCCCCGCTATCCCACCGGCCCGGCTGGTACTGCTGCCCTCACCACGCCGTAATCCCGACGGGCGCAAGGCGATCAGCATCGACATGCTGGACAACCGCCACCGCGAATGGGTTGATGCGCTGCCGATGCTGCGCACCCGCGAGGGCGCCGAGTTCGACAAGACCAAGATCACCCCATATGCCTGGCGGCATTCTTATGCCCAGCGCCATGCCGATGCAGGGGTGCCGATCGACGTGCTGGCTGAGCTACTTGATCACCGGGACTGGGGCGCGACTCGGCGCTACTACCGCATCGGGGAAGATCGGCGCCGCGCCGCCGTTGACGCGGTCACCGCGCTCAGCTTCGACCGGCACGGCAACCGGATCTGGCGTGACGCGCAGTCCTTTTTGGACTCTGAACATGCTCGCTACGCGATCGGGGAAGTTGCCGTGCCCTACGGCACCTGCAGCGAACCATCCAACGTGCAGGCCGGGGGCGGAGCCTGCCCGGTGCGCTTCCGATGTGTTGGCTGTTCCCACTTCCGGACAACGGTTGCGCACCTGCCCGACCTACAGGCCTACCTCGACGACCTGCTGCACACCCGTGAGCGGCTGGCCGCCACCGTCGACGGGGTCGACGAGTGGGCCCGCCTCGACGCCACCCCCACGCAAGAGGAAATCACCCGGATCCGGCAGCTGATCAACCGCATCAACGGTGACCTCGCCGACCTGGACCAGACCGAGCAAGCCCGCATCCACGACGCGGTCGCGGTGGTGCGCCGTCACCGCGCCGCGCACGCCGTTGCCCTCGGCATGCCCACCGCCCGGACCGCCGCAGTCCCGGCGCCGGCTACCACCGCGGAGGCCACCGCATGACCGCCACGACGAGCCAGCCAGTCAACACCATGCCGGCAAGCAGGAGAACCCAAGCGATGCGCGACGGTCGTCACGCCGACACCGCACGTCGTCGACAACGCGTCCTGGCCGCCCTCGACCGCGCCGTCGCCGAGGGCTCCGAGCTCGGCGCATCCGCCATCGCCCGCGCCGCGGGCGTCGATCGCAGTTTTCTCTACCGACACCGTGACCTGCTGGAGAAGATCCACGCCGCCGACGCCGAGCCACCTGCCACCGACGAGGGCACCGGGCCAGCGGTCACCCGGGCCTCGCTGCAAGCCGATCTGCTCGCCGCGCACGAACGCGCCGCCCGCCTCAACACACGAGTTCAACACCTCGAGAAGCGGCTCTCCGAGGCCCTCGGGGAGCAGGCCTGGCGCGAATCCGGACTCGGCACCCCAACCGACATCGACGCCCTCCACCAGCAGATCACCCACCTCGAACAACAGGTCGTCGACCTACGCCTGCAACTCGCCGAACGCGACGAGGACCTCGAAGCCGCCCGCGCCGCCAACCGCGAACTCATGACCCGCCTCAACGCCCCCAACACCAACAGGTGAACAACCCCAGCAGCCACTTGCACCACACCTGTCGCACCAATAACATCATCACCATCAGCCTCTGAGCTGCGCAAACGCGAGGAAACGACCTCCACCACAGGGCGGACCCGCGGAGAACATCCCGCTGTCCGACAACAGCCCGAACAGGGCGTAGATGACCAGGCCCACCACGATGACGTCGGTCTGCGCGTAGTTCCGGGCCTGCGTCATCAGCGAGCCGATGCCGCTGGTCGCGTTGATCTGCTCCACCACGACGAGCGCCAGCCACGAGATCGTCACCGCCATCCGCAGGCCAGTGAAGAAACCCGGCAGCGAACCGGGAATCGCGATCCGGCGCACGAACTGCCAGCGGCTCAACCGCACGGTCTCAGCCAGTTCCACGAACCGCCCGTCGACACCGCGCAGGGCGGCATGGGTGTTCAGGTAGATCGGCACCAGCACCGCCAGCGTCACCACCGTGATCTTCATGCCCTCCCCGATGCCGAACCAGATGATCGCCAGCGGGATCAGCGCGAGCGTCGGGATCGCCCGCTTGATCTGCACCGGTCCGTCGACCAGCGCTTCGCCGAAGCGGCTGAGCCCGGCCACCAGCGCCAGCACCAGCCCGATCAGCACGCCCAGCAGCAACGACACCGATGCCCGCCACAGCGACGTGAGCAGGTGCGACTGCAACCGGCCGTCGGTGAGCAGCTCCCCAGCCGTCGACACGACCTGCGCAGGCGGCGTGAGCGTGTGCGGCGACAGCAGGCCGATGCTCGAGGTCAGCTGCCATGCCAGCAGCAGCACGACCGGGCCGAGCAGCCGGAAGAACGGGATCTTGGGGCCGGGCCCCAATCGCCGGCGCTCAGCCACCATGGCCGTTCTCCGCTCGGCTCGCACCGATCCGGCGCACCGACTCGTCGACCACCGCGTCGAACCGCCGGTCGAAGTGCTCGTTGGCGTTCAACGGCTTCGGCAAGCCGCCGTCGGCTCGGAGCAGGTCGATGGTGTGCTGCTGCGTGGCGATGAGCGCGTCGTCGATCTTCGGGAACACGACCTCGCCCTCGGACGCCACGATCCGCTCGCCGTCGGCGCGGGTGACGCCCTGGTTCTTGACGTAGTAAAAGTCGATCCACTCGCTCGGGTGGGTCGCCGCCCACTGCCGGGCCGCGACGAAGTGGTCGACGAAAGCCCGGATCGCGGCTGCCTTCGCGGGATCCTCCAGCGCCGCGCGACGCGTGTAGAGGAAGCTCAGTCCGGTGCTGGTGCCCTCGGTCTCGGCGACCGGAATAGTGGTGCCCTGCCCGCCCGTCTGGGTAAGGAAGCGGGTGAGCCTGGGTTCGTTGAGCGGCGCGACGTCCACCGCTCCGGTGCGCACCGCGTCGTTGAACTCGGCCAGCTGCAGCCGGACGAGTTGCACATCGTTCGTGCTCAGGCCCGCCTTCTCCAGCGCCCGCAGCACGGACGACTGCTGCGCGGTGCCCTCGGCGTAGGCGATCTTCTTGCCGCGCAGGTCCGACAGGGTGCGGACGTTCGCGCCCGGGGTCACCGCGAAGCGGGTCGAGTTGGGATCGATGCGGTACGCAGCGATGATCGGCACGTCCTCCCCCGACGCCTGGGCGTAGATCGGCGGGGTGTCGCCGACGATGGCGATGTCGGCGGCCTCGGAGCGGAACGCTTCCAGCACCTCGGGGCCGCCGGTGAAGTTGGCGAATGCGGGCTTGACCGGGATTTTGTCGAACTCGCCGGAGGCGCGGAACAGGCTTTGCAACCGCTCCTGCTGATCCGCGACGACGAGCTTGGTCCCCGGCGGGATCTCGGTGGGCAGCGGGGCATCCGCGGCCAGCCCGCCGGTTCCGCCGCCGGAGGCGCAACCGGCGAGCGCCAGCAGCGCGGCGAAGCCCGCGGCGGCTCGGGCGATGGTTTTTCGGTGTCGAGCCGGGCGAATCCGCCCAGCAGGGGCCGACGAAGGCATGAGCTACCTACTTTTCAGCGCTTCTTCAGCGCAGGGAGAGACACCCGGCGAACGTTCCCGGGTGCGGAGCAGTGGCGCAACGGCCGACCGGCCGCGAAGGGTGAAGTGCCGTCAGATCAACGACAGCTGCAACACGTGACGCGCATCAGATCAATGGCGCGTCGTTCGACGAACGTGTTGGGCGAGATCACGAGCCGAGGATAAAACGGTCCACCACGGCCAGGGAACAACATCCCATTCGCTGAGAAGCCGCCACGAGTCCATACAGGACATGTTCGGTGCGGCGACACGTTTCGCCTGGTCGGGCCCCGTGAGTACTTTTGGGTGTGATAGCGGTTGGTTGGGAAGGTGTTGAGTGAAGCGAACAAACAGTTTGTGCCGCCTACCGACGTGAACAGGCCGTTCGCCCCACACCGGTTGGCAAGGCACAGCCTCTACAGCGCCCAAGAGCACTCACGGGGATCGGCAGGCTGTCCGGCGTCGAGGGCCGGAAACCCGCGAGCCTGGTGCCCGGCTCGGCCGGCTGCCACCCCGGCAGGTACTTCCGGGGCGCCCGAAGCCCCTTGCGGAGTGCGCGCTCCCGCACGGCCGCCCTGCCCGACGCGAGCTCGAACATCGGCGGCCTGGTCACCGTCCCCGGCGCGGTTCTGCGGCGAGCGCTACCTGGACCTGTTCGAATCGGTGGACCCGCGCCGAGAGATCATCGGCTACGTCGCGACCTTCGGAACGATTGCCAGAACCGGCCCCGCGCCGCGGCCGTACGTGCCGGGCGCGGCGCGGTAGTTCCGGGCTCTAGTCCTGAGATTGCGCCTCGGCCTGGGCTTGCGGCTCCGCCTCGGGCCGGAGCCCTGGCTTCGGCTGGGGCTGCGGCTTCGTCTGGGGCTCGGGATCGGCCTGCGAGGAGGAACTGCTGTGTGCGGTTCCGTTCTGGGACTCACCGTCATGCGTGGACACGTCCAACAATGTCGCGGTGAGGATCTTGTCCAGCCCCGAGGGGCGCTCGGCCGCCGCAGCGGTACCGGCCGCTCACAGCACGACCAGACCGCTGAGCAGCGCAGTGACGAGTGGACGACGCATCGAAAACCTCCCTGTGGGTGGGCATTGCCGTGGGAGACGCCATCACAACTCGATCACCACCGCCGGGTCCATCACCGTGCCGTGTAACCGGTTCCCGAGTTCGGGGGACGCAAGCGCCCCGCGGGAGAGCAGTGGCCCGGTCGCCGGGGGACGTGCGACCGGGCCACTCAGAGGTGGTTGCCTGGGGGGTGTCAGGCGTCCACCCGCTCTTCCTCCCGTGATTCCGCAGCCTGCGCACCACGCTGCGGAATCGCTCGGGAAGCGCCAGCCGCAACAGAGCTGCCGGCCGACCGCACAAACCGACGCCGTCGAAGAACCCGCCGCGCAGGATCGGGGACGAGCCTCGGCGCTGTCCGCGCTGTCCGGGGGATCGCAGCACGGTTGCGACTGCGGCCAGCGCACCAGGAGGGCGCACCGGGAATCCGTCTCCGTCGCGGTGTCGGAACGTGAGTGAGGTCATGCTTCCGCGCCAGCACCCCGCTGTCGCCTTTAAGGACATAACGAAACTTTTGTCACTTTTGTAATCCGCTCCTCGCCCGGAGTCTCCCGCCCTGACCTGCGGAGATGGTGGGTCCACGTGCGATCGTCGACACCGGGCGGTTACCGTTCGGGCCGCCGGTGATGAGCAGGCAAGCGCGATGTGGCGGGTGCAGAGGTCGTTGTCGCGGTTATGCCGCCGTGGCACGGAAACCGTGAACAACCCGACATCCGCCGAACGAGTCGACCTAATACGCCGTTTGCACTGATCAAAGCGGCCGCAATACGGAAATAACCTGACAAATACCCTGGTACGGTGACGGGCGTGCCCGAGATGACCACTACGTGTGCAACCCAAGCCTCGGGCCGGAGCAAACGCAAAATCAGCTGGGACGTCGTGCGGACCAGCTGCGTTCTGCTCGTGATGTGCTACCACGCCACCTTCCTCGGCACCTACCTGCACCCCGAGATGACGCCGCGAAACGTCGTCTTCCCCTACCAGGTCGGCGCCAGCCTGCTGCTGGTGATCTCGGCGTACTTCGCCTGCGTCACCATCGGCCGCGGCACCGTGCTGCGTTACTGGTGGGGACGCATGTCCAGGCTGTTCCCGCCGTTCGCCGGCGCGGTCGTGGTGATCTTCGCGGTGATGCGCTGGGCGGCGATCGAAGGCTGGTTCTACCCGAGCTTCAATGACCTGTGGTGGAACCTGCTGATGCTGTGGAACTGGAAGCCGGCGGACTACTGGTTCGTCGACGGTTCACATTGGACGGTCCCGCTGCAGCTGATGGGCTTCACCGCGGCCGCGTTGCTGTTCCGTACCAGGTGGGGCCACGGGCGGCGGATCATCGTGGTGCTGTGGGCGGCGGTGCTGGTGCCGATCGCGCAGTGGCCGGTGCGGGTGGCCGACAAGTCGGAGCTCTACCGCACGATCGTCGACGGCATCGGCGTGCACCGCTGGCACCTGTTCGTCGCCGGGGTGGCGATCTGGCTGTGGTCGACCCGGCGCATCGGCCTCCTGCACTTCGCGGCGATGCTGGCGGCCTGCATGCTCGGCCAGGCGCTGCACAACTACACCGAGACGCCGGAAGGCCTGATCGCCGACTGGGGCTCGACGGTCGCGGTGTGCATCGGCATGGTCGTGGTCGCGCTGACGGCCTTTGGGCCGGACTGGGACCGGATCTTCCCGGAGTGGCTGGCCGGGCGGATCCGGTGGTTCGCCGGGATCTCCTACGGCGTGTTCCTGGTGCACCAGACGATCGGCTACATCCTCATGAAGGAGCTCGACGAGATCGGCGTCGACCCCCTCCTGCAGACGGCCGCAATGCTGGTTACTGGCACGGTGCTGGGCTGGGCCTTGACCCACGCCGTCGAGCGCCCAACGCACAAGTTCCTGATGCGCACCTACGACGGCCTCGCCAACCGCCGCCGCACCCGATCCAGCGAAGCGCGAGGGGCACCCTCGAGCGGTTGAACCACAGCGGTTGAACCACAGCGGTTGCACCGCAGTTGAACCACTCAAGGGTGCCCCTCACCTCGAAAAATTCGTCAGATCGGGCGGCGGGTCAGGGGTTCCGCGTCGAGCGGGGTCAGGACGCGGACGGGGGCCGGGACGTCGGCCCAGCGGCGGACCGCCGCTTCCGCTTCCGCTCGCTGCCCGTCGGGCAGGCCCTCGATCTTCGCTCCGTGGTTGGCCCCAGGGACCAGGTAGCTGTAGGAGTCGCTGGTGCCGGGGCCGAGCCGGAAGGGTTCCGCGCTCCACGGGTCGCGCTCGCCGTTGACGAACATCAGTTCCGCGCCCTGGCTGCGCACCCACGCGTCGATCTGCCGCATCGACCCCGGTTTGAAGTCCATCGGGATGTCGCGGGACACCAGGTTGCGGGGCTGGCTGAGCTCCCGGTGGTGCAGCAGGTCGGCCAGCAGCTCGTCGGAGACGTCGGGCCAGCCGAGCTGGGTGCCGGCCTGGTAGTAGTACGGCGCGTACGGCTCGATGCCCTGGTCGGTGTAGAAGGAGAACTGCGCGGTCTCGTCGAAGAACGCGTAGATCTCGTCGGTGCTCGCGGTGGTCGCCGGGATCTTGGTGCAGTCCTGCTGGCCCCGGTACTGCCAGAACGCGAACGGCGTGTCGAGCACGACCATCTCCAGGCCCCGGTCGACGTCACCGATGATCCGGTCGAAGGTCAGTCCCTCCGCCTCGGCGTAGGCGTTGAACTTCGCCAGCATCTCGACTCGCCGGACCAGCGCCTCCCGCTGCACGGCGAGCAGCGCGTCCCGGCAGGCCGGGTCGGTGCCGACCGAGGCCAGGAACTCGTCGTATCTGTCGCGGTCGTTGTCGACGTCGTTGGGCGCCACGTAGGCGACGGTGCCGGCCACGTCGTCGGGGTAGAACCGGCGGTGGTAGACGGCCGTCATGCCACCCTTACTCGCCCCGGTCGTGATCCATTTCTGCTGGTAGATGGACTGCAGCGCGGAGATCACCCGGTGCTGGTCGGTAGCCGCCTGCCAGATGTCCAGGTCGTTCCAGTCGGCCGGATCGGGCCAGGACGGGACGAAGAACCGGTGCTCCAGGTTGACCTGGTTGCCGTCGACCAGCCGCGTCGGCTCGGTGCGGGTGACCTTGCTCGGCAGCTCGTAGCCGGTCGTGTAGAGCACGGTGGGCCGGCCGAGGTCGCGGTGCAGCAGGGTCAGGCGCTGCTGGAAGCCCCCGGCCTTCGGGTGCCGGTGGTCGCTGGGCTGCGCGAACGTCAGGTCGAAGAGCCGGAACCCCGGCTCGGTGGGCCGCTCGCCGACGACGGTCAGCCCGGGCACCGCCTCCAGCCGCTCCCGGATGTCGTCCAGCGGGGACGCGCCCACCGGGGCTCCGACGAGGAGCATGCCGCACACCACCACAAACGTGACGAGACCGCGCCAGTTCATTCCGCCTCCTGCTGGGCCCGAGATCACGCCGAACCTAGTTCCGCCGGGGTACAGCGGGAAGGCCTCGGCGTGTTTTCGCCGTTTCCTGTTGTGCCAGCTGGAATCCTCGCCGCAGGTAACGAGAACCGCCTCCCGGAAGGACGAATCGATGACGAAGGAAGAAATGCCGCCGGACGTGCAGGAGCTGCTGTCCCGCCCGAACCCGGCGGTGATCGCCACCGTTAACGCCGCCGGCGCGCCGGTCTCGGTGGCCACCTGGTACCTCTGGGACAGCGGAAAAGTGCTGGTCAACATGGATGCGGGCCGGGCACGGCTGAAGCACCTCAGGGCCGATCCGCGGGTGTCGCTGACGGTGCTGGACGGCGCGAGCTGGTACCGGCACGTCAGCCTGCGCGGCCGCGTCACCGCATTGGAGGACGACCCGGACCTGACCGACCTCGACCGGCTCGCCCAGCACTACCTGGGCGAGCCGTACCCGGTCCGCGACCGGCCCCGGGTCAGCGGCTGGATCGAGGTGGACGCCTGGCACAGCTGGGGCGGCTGACAGCCGGTCCGGCGCGTGCGGGTGGAGCGAACGGACTGTTTACCTCAATAGAAGGCGCATACAGGCCGTTCGCTCCAGCAACCCGACACCGGTTCCGAGCGAACGGACCGCCTGCTCCGATAGAAGGCGCGAACAGGCCGTTCGCTCCACCACCCGTTCAGGTCAGGCGGCGGTGTCCGCCCCCTGCGGGACCGGCTCCTCGTCGCGCTGCTTGGGCACGCTGACGTCACCGGACGGCATCTGTCCACTCTGGACGACTTCGCCGACGTAGCCGTCGGATGCCTCGCTCACCGCGCCGGCCTCCGTCGCCGCCAGGAACGGCTCCGCCGCAGCCAGCACCTGCTGCGCGGCCCGCACGCGCTCCGCGACGTCCTGCCGCATCCGCAGCATCGTCTCGGCGTACTCGTCGGCTCGCCGGATCCGCCGCTCCGCTTCCGCGGTCGCTTCGCGCACCCGCCGCTGCGCTTCTTCTCGGCTCTTCTGCTCGCGCTCGGCCTGGATGCGCGACGCCTCTTCGCGGCGCGCCGCCATCGACACCTCGAAGTCGTGCTCGATCTGGGTGCGACGCTCCTCTGCCTCGGTGTCCAGCCGGCGGCGGCGCTGCTCCGCTTCGCGCGCCATCGCCTGGACTTCCTCGCGGGTGCGCGCCAACATATCGTTGCGCTGCTGCTCGGACTGGCGGCGCCACTCGTCGGCCTCCGCCACCAGCTTCTCGTAGCGTTCCCGGAGTTGGGTGGCGGCCTGCTCGGACCGCGCCCACTCGTGCTCGGATGCGGACTGCGCGGCGGCGACGATCTCGTCCGCCTCGTCCTGCGCGAGCCGGACCATCCGGCGTAACCGGCCCGACAGCGCCGCGGCGTCGATCGGCGAGCGCGCCTGTTCGTCGAGCTGCTGCTTGAGCGATGCCACCTCGGCGCGCGCCTGGTTCAGCTGCTCCGTCAGGTCGCCGACCTGACTGAGCGCCGAGTCCCGGTCTTCGGTGACGAGCCGGATCTCGTTCTCGGTCTGCTGGATGTAGAACTTCACCTGTGATCGCCGGAACCCGTACCACACCGTGTCGAAATCCGACTTCAGCGGTACCAGTTCGCGGTCTTCGATGTGTCCCACGGTCTCACCCCGCTCGATTGATCAACATTGCCTGGGAGCGAGCCACGCCCCGACGCGGCAAGTCCGTTGTACACCTGAAAAGCGTGTCGCGATGCCCGCCGCAGGGCTGAACTGTTCAGCCCCGGGCACCGGGCAACGCGCGGTGCCACGGGTCGCTGGCCCCATTGTCCACTGCCGCGGCGAGTGAGATCAACTCCCCGGATTCCGGTGCAACGCAACGGTCATCCGATGTTGACCGGCCATACACTAGTGCGGAATTGCCTGCTGGAATCAGGTTTTCGTGCCCACCCCGAGGACTCGGCGGAATATCGTCTCGATTTCGTCTCGGCTCGGCACCGATTCCCGGACGACGCCTTGCAGCAGCAAACCGCAGAACAGAACGGACAACGCGCGCCCGGTGGACGGATCGGTGTAGGAGGCGAACAGCTCGGCCAGCGCGGTGTCCCATTCCTGGCTGACCTGGCGTAGCGCGGGCTTGTGCAGCGAGGCGATGTAGAGCTGGTGCTCGACGACGGTCTGCGGCAGGGCCGGACCGAGGTAGTGCAGCACCAGGTCGGTCAGCGCGACGGCCAGATCGCAGTCGCGTCCGAGCCGGCCGGCCCACTGCCGGAGGTGCTCGACATCGTCCTCGGCGGCCTGCCGCAGCGCGCTGGCGAGAAGGTCGTCGAGGGTGGCGAAGTAGTAGGTGGTCGACCCCAGCGGAACATCCGCCGCAGCCGCCACGGCACGGTGCGTGAGCTTCTCCACCCCGCGCTCGGCGACGACCGTGATCGCGGCGCGGGCGATGCGCTCGCGGCGGGCCGGGTCCTTGCGGCGCGCGGCGGGCGCGGGCGGGATGGTCGACATTCGCTTCGGCGTTCCTCCCGTGGGCTCCACAACGACACCTAGCCTGCCACGTTGACCAGCGAGGGCGATGCGGTCCAGGTCACCGGATCCGCATTCGTCCTGTTCATCACGCTTTTTCGATGATTCACCCGGAAGCCCGGCACCCGATGATGTACAGATGTACAGGATCGATGTTAGGGTCTTCCGCGGCACTGCGCCGGGACACAAGCGCTAACCCGCCACCGAATGGCCCACCAGGAGGTGAATTCCGCAAATCGCGGGTTGTCGGTCCCCATTCGGATAATTGCGCGCCGCCCACGGTTACCGGCGGCGCAATGGGCGGACGCGCCTTAGTGTGGCGGAGCGAATCGGATCGTGGCAATGCGCACACCTGTACCAGAAGTGCGCATTGGTGCGGCTCCGGCGCAAAAAGCACAATCGACGTCACGGGGAAACGAGCCATGTCGCAAGCTGAGAATTCGACGCCCTCTCTGTTCATTGATGGCGAGTGGGCGTCGGCCGCTGACGGTCGCACCCGCGAGATCCGCTGCCCGGCCGATGGCACGCTGGTGGCCACGGTCGACGAAGCCGGGACTGCCGATGCCGAGCGGGCCATCGCCGCCGCGCGCCGCGCCTTCGACGACGGTGCCTGGACCGCCACCTCGGCCTGGGAGCGCGGCGACCTGCTGCTTCGGGTGAGCGACATCCTGGTGCGCGACAAGGCGGAGTTCGCCCGCGCCGAATCGCTGGACACCGGCAAGCGGCTGGTCGAGAGCGAGTACGACATGGACGACATCGCCGCGTGCTTCCGCTACTTCGGCAAGATCGCCGGCACCGACGCGGGCCGCATCGTCGACACCGGGTCGCCGGACGCGATCAGCCGCGTGCAGTACGAACCGGTCGGCGTGTGCGGCATGATCACCCCCTGGAACTACCCGTTGCTGCAGGTGGCCTGGAAGGTCGCCCCGGCGATCGCGGCGGGCAACACCTTCGTCCTCAAGCCCAGCGAGCTCACCCCCAGCACCGCGATCCTGCTGATGCGCGCGCTGGCCGAGGCCGGACTGCCCGCCGGGGTCGGCAACCTGGTGCTGGGCACCGGCGCCGAGGTCGGCTCGGTGCTGGCCGAGCACCCGGACGTCGACCTGATCTCGTTCACCGGGGGCCTGCACACCGGGCGCAAGATCTCGGCCGCCGCGGCGCCGACGGTAAAGAAGGTGGCCCTGGAGCTCGGCGGCAAGAACCCGAACATCGTGTTCGCCGACGCCGACTTCGAGGCCGCGGTGGACTACGCGCTGACCGCGGTGTTCCTGCACTCCGGGCAGGTCTGCTCGGCCGGGGCGCGGCTGATCGTGCAGGACGAGGTGCACGACGCTCTGGTGGACGAGATCGTCCGCCGCGCCGAGCTGATCCGCATCGGCGGCCCGTTCGACTCCGACGCCGAGACGGGGCCGCTGATCTCCGCCGCGCAACTGAAGAAGGTGGACGACTACGTCGCGAAGGCCGTCGCCGAAGGCGCCGTGCTGCGCACCGGCGGACGCCGCCCCGAGGGCGAACGCTACGCCGACGGCCACTACTACCTGCCCACCGTCCTCGCCGACGTCAAACCGGGCAGCTACGCGGTCACCGAGGAGTCTTTCGGCCCGGTGCTGACCGTCGAGCGCTTCACCGACGAGGACGAGGCGGTGCGCATCGCCAACGACACCCACTACGGCCTGGCGGGCGCGGTGTTCACCGGCGATCCGGGCAAGGCTCAGCGGGTTGCCAACCGGCTGCGGCACGGCACCATCTGGATCAACGACTTCCACCCCTACCTGCCGCAGGCGGAATGGGGCGGCTTCAAGCAGTCCGGCATCGGACGCGAACTGGGCCGGGCCGGACTCGGCGAGTACCAGGAGGCAAAGCACGTCTACCAGAATCTGCGGCCAGCACCACAGAACTGGTTCTCCGGAAAATAGGGAGGAATTCGCTTTACCCGCGCCGGAACTGCGCGGCCAGTCCGGGCCGCGCTTTGCCCGAAACCGCCGATGTAAGCGGTGATCTTCGCGCGACGCAAAGCAACCACCCGATTCGTTCCCCTCCCCGCATCCGGCGGGCGGGCATGGTCGGGAAAGGAGTTCGGGGCATGAGCGCGCCCAATTACGACGCCGAGCTCAACGAGTTCGGCTACACCAACAAACTGAAGAGAAGCCTCGGCGGATTCGCGACCTTCGCGGCCGGGATCAGCTACATCTCGGTGCTCACCGGCACCTTCCAACTGTCCTACTTCGGCCTGTCCTTCGGGGGCCCCGCCTACTGGTGGTCCTGGCCGATCGTGTTCGTCGGGCAGTTGCTACCCGCCGGTTCGCTGCTGGCGCGGGTCAGCCCGCGCTGCCAGACTCCGATCGTGCCGGCCGTGGTCATCGGCGTGCTCGCGGTGGCCCTGCTGGTCAACATCGGGCAGCCGCAGATCTTCACCGCGGTCACCAGCCTGGCGATCATCCTGATCTACATCTCGTACCTGCTGGTCACCGTGCCGATGCTGGTCGCGCGGCTGCGCGGCAAGTGGTCTGCGCCAAAAAGCGAGGCGAAGCAGCCGGGCCGGTTCGGCCTGGGCAAGCTGGGGTTGCCGATCAACGTCCTGGCCGTGCTCTGGGGCTTGGGCATGACGATCAACCTGGCGTGGCCGCGCCGCGAAGTCTCCAACGCGGAGCCGCCGTACCACTGGTACCTGCAAGTACAGCTCGGTGCTGTTCGTCGGAGTCGCGGCCGTAGGCGGGTTCGCGTACTACTGGTTCGTCCAGCGCCACAAGGTCGGCGTGCTCGCCGACCACGCTGCGGAGTCCACTTCGGACAGCGGTGCCACGAGCCCGGGCGCCTGAGCGTCCGCGCTGATGACGTGCCCAGCGGACTCGAGCACACCCGGCATCAGGCAAGCGGCGGAGCCGCTTCCCGCCACGCACGCGACCGGCACCGCCGCGGGTTCTCAACGGTGTCCTGCGGGGACACCCCGCACCCCGGGCGGCTCGCGAGGCAAGCCCCGATGTGGCGTATTGACATGTGCGAATCGGGGATCCCGCAGACGAGGGGGCTTCTGAGGTTCCGCTACCCGCACCGCAGAGCAAGGCGACCAGAAGGTTCATTCCAGAAACGGAGATTCCCAATGGCAGATCAGTTCGACTACGTCGTGGTGGGTGGCGGCAGCGCCGGCGCGGCCGTCGCGGCGCGGCTGTCGGAGGACCCGGACGTCACCGTGTGCCTGCTGGAGGCCGGCCCGTCCGACGTCGACGACAAGGCAATCCTGGAGCTCAAGCGCTGGATGGCGCTGCTGGAGTCCGGCTACGACTGGGACTACCTGATCGAGCCGCAGGACAACGGCAACTCGTTCATGCGGCACGCGCGGGCCCGGGTCCTCGGCGGCTGCTCCTCGCACAACTCCTGCATCGCGTTCTGGGCCCCGGCCGAGGACCTCGACGAGTGGGAGTCGATGGGCGCCACCGGTTGGGGCGCCAAGGACATCTTCCCGCTGTACAAGCGGTTGGAGACCAACGACGGGCCGGGCGAGCACCACGGCCGCAGCGGCCCGGTGACCATCCGCAGCGTCCCGCCGGAGGACCCGTGCGGCGGCGCGCTGCTGCAGGCCTGCGCCCAGGAAGGCCTCCCCACCACGGAGTTCAACTCCGGCAAGACCGTGGTGCACGGCGCGAACTGGTTCCAGATCAACGCGCGGGAGGACGGCACCCGGTCCTCGTCGTCGGTGTCCTACCTGCACCCGAACCTGAACCGGCCGAACCTGGAGATCCGCACCCAGGCCTGGGCCAAGAAGGTCACCTTCGACGGCACCCGGGCCACCGGCGTGCGGTACCTGGACGCGGACCTGATCCACACCCGCACGGTCACCGCGCGCCGCGAGGTGGTGCTGTCCACCGGCGCCATCGACACCCCGAAGCTGCTGATGCTCTCCGGCATCGGGCCGGCCGAGCACTTGCGCGAGTTCGGCATCGACGTGCTGGTCGACTCCCCCGGCGTCGGCTCCTACCTGCAGGACCACCCGGAGGGCGTGATCAGCTGGGACGCCAAGCAGCCGATGGTCACCGACTCCACGCAGTGGTGGGAGATCGGCATCTTCACCACCACCGAGCCTGGCCTGGACCGGCCGGACCTGATGTTCCACTACGGTTCGGTGCCCTTCGACATGCACACCGTGCGGCAGGGCTACCCGACCTCGGAGAACAGCTTCTGCCTCACCCCGAACGTCACCCGCGCCCGCTCCACCGGCACGGTACGGCTGCGCAGCCGGGACTTCCGGGACAAGCCGAAGGTCGACCCGCGGTACTTCACCGACCCGCACGACATGCGGGTGATGACCGAGGGCATCAAGCTGGCCCGCAAGATCGTGGCGCAGCCGGCGATGCAGGGCTGGGCCGGTGCCGAGCTGTTCCCGGGCCCGGACGTGCGCACCGACGACGAGATCGCGGACTACATCAAGCGCACCCACAACACCGTCTACCACCCGGCGGCCTCGGTGCCGATGGGCGCGGACGACGACCCGACGAAGCCGCTGGACGCCCGCCTGCGGGTCAAGGGCGTGCAGGGCCTGCGGGTGGCGGACGCCTCGGCGATGCCGTTCCTGGTCGCGGTGAACCCCAACATCACCACGATGGCCATCGGCGAGAAGTGCTCCGACATGCTCAAGGAGGACAACCGCTGATCCGGTGCAGGTGAGGAGCACCCGCGCCGCTCACCCCCCGTGACACGGATCCCGGCATCATCCCCCGATCGCGGGTCGGTGTCCGAACGCTGCGAAGGTCCCACCGGTCCCCCTTCCCGGAGGGACCTCCGGCGTTTTCGGATGTTGCGGTGGTTTGCGCATCGATCACCGCAACGACGTTCTCAATGATCAACTAAACGTCTGCTGACCAGCGCTGATGGTCGCCGTTTGCGGCCGGCGGGCCGTCCTTACCGACACCCCGTCGTGCGTGGATGTCTGGCGTCGTTCGCAGAGATCTGCCACCGACGGCCAGTGTCCGAGGCACCACTCGCCCAATAGGACGACACCCGGTAGTTCTGCGCCATTGCTAGAGCAGTCCTACCGTGACGGTCTGGGGTGTCCTACGGGATGGGATGGGGTTAAGCCTGCAGCTGCTGGGGGAGGCTTTATGGATCTGTCCATCGTGGTTCCCTGCTGCAACGAAGGGGACGTACTCGACGACTTAACAGATCGGCTGTCGGCCGTCCTTCCCAAGATCAGCAGCGACTACGAGGTCATCCTCGTCGACGACGGCAGCTCCGACGAGACCCTCGCCAAGGCGCGCCGGGCCAGCGTCGAGCATCCTGGCTTCCGGTTCGTCTCGCTGAGCCGGAACTTCGGCAAGGAAGCGGCGCTAGTAGCGGGGTTGAGCCATGCAACAGCCAGTCGTATCGCCGTTCTGGATGCGGACCTGCAGCACCCACCGGAAATGCTGCCCGACATGGTGAAGCTGCTGGACTCGGGCTACGACCAGGTGGTGGCGCGGCGGACCCGCCACGGGGAGTCGTTCGCGCGGACGGCTCTGTCTCGCCTGTACTACTGGGCTGTGAACAAGCTCGTCGATGTCTCCCTTCAGGACGGCGTTGGCGACTTCCGCCTGTTGTCGCGGCGTGCCGTCGACGCGTTGCTGTCACTGCCTGAGCACAACCGGTTTTCGAAGGGGCTGTGTTCCTGGATCGGCTTCGACACTGCCACGGTCAGCTACCGCAACGTCGTTCGCGGCGGCGGCAAGTCGAAGTGGTCGGCCGGAAAACTGTTGAACTACGGCATCGACGGGATTCTCTCGTTCAACAACAAACCGCTGCGGGCGGCCATCCACTTGGGCGCACTGATCACGGTTCTTGCGTTCTGCTACGCCACGTTCGTTGTCGTCAACACGCTGGTGTACGGGGTGCGCGTTCCCGGCTACGCGACGCTGGTGGTCGCTGTCGCTTGCCTCGGCGGCATCAATCTCCTCGTCCTCGGGGTCATCGGCGAGTACCTGGGACGGATCTATGTCGAGACGAAACGACGGCCGCCGTTCCTGGTCAAGGAAACCGGGCCGGTGGACAAGGCTGCAGCGTCGGCACCCTGGATCAGCGACCGAGACGCACCGCAACAGCGTGACGGACCACAGACGGCGGTCAACGTCAACGGCCACGACCCGGCCAAGTGGGCGTCCAGAGGTCGTTGAGGGCCAATGGTGCCGGGCGGGCGGAGCGGGTCGCGGTTGGTGCGTTTCTGTTTGGTTGGCGTGGCGAACACTGCGGTGCACTACGCCATCTACATCGCACTGTGGTTCGTGGTGCCGTATCTGGTCGCGCACCTCCTCGCGGCTTCGGTCGCGATGGCGGTGTCATACCTGCTGAACTGTTACTACACCTTCCGCGTTCCGCCCACGCTGCTGAAGTTCCTGCTGTACCCGCTGTCGAACCTGACAAATCTCGCGTTGAGCGCAGCCGCGGTCTACACGCTTGTCGAGTACGCAGGGGTCGACTCCCGGATCGCGACATTCGCGGGCGGGGTTGTCGCTGTGCCGGCGACCTTCCTCGTCTCCAGGTTCGTCCTTACCCGGACGTCGCTCGTGGTGGGCAGGGCGGACAGCGGTGGACAGGCCGGCAAGGAACCGAGCAGTGCGGCACGGAGGAGCCGGTCTTCGGGGAACGGCTGCTGAGAGGAGTGCTAGTGGCGAACACGGTTTCTCCGGACGAGACGGACATTGCGGTGGAACAAAAGACGCCGCGTGTCGGGCCGAACGGCGTTCGGTGCGGGTTCGCCGCGCTGACCTGTGCCTTGGCGGGCTTGCTGGCGCAGTTTCCACTCCTGAGAAACTCGCTGGCCTACTACACAGACGATGCCGCGATCCAGGTCCTGCCCATGTGGTTCCGCCTCGGCGAACAGGTCCGCGGCGGATCCTGGCCGGTCACGCTCGACGTTGGCTCGTGGATGGGCGGCAACCTCGTCCTCGAGGCGTTGTTCGGCGTGTGGAACCCGGTCAACGCGCTCGTGTGGGTGTTCGTATCCGTCATGCCGGACCTGGCGCTCGCCGGAGACGTCGTCCGCTCGGCGGCGTTCTCGGCGATCGCTCTCGGCTCATATCTGCTGTTCCGGGAGTACGGGGCGCGCCCATGGGCCGCGAGTGTGACCGCCGCTGCCCTACCGTTCTGCGGATCGCTGTTCTTCTTCGACGCGGTCAAATGGCCGGCCGCGCTGCTGGCGTTCGTGTGGATCCCGTACCTGTGGTGGGCTACGCGCCGAATGGCCAAGGGAAAGGGCAACGCCGTCTGGGTCTTCGTCCTTGGGGTACTCGCTGTGACCGCCGGCAACCCATACGGGATGCTCGGGGTGTGCGGCGTACTGTTCGCCGTGCTCATCGAAACCGCCGTCAACCGGCGCTGGCGGGTGACCGGTGAGGTGTTCCTCGCATCGGCGGCGATCGTCGCGGTGGCACCGCTGGTATACCTTCCGCTTCTGCTCAGCTCCCACGTGACATGGCGCAGCACCGGTGGTGCCCCGCGCAACACCGGCGAACTCACCCCCAACCTGAGCGACCTCGTGAATGCGAGCCTTCCCGGCTACGTCCCGGAAATCCCCAACGTCGGGGACTCGGCAGTCTTCTTCTGTTGGTTCGCCATCCCGCTGGCGGCCTGGTTCGACTGGTCGGTGGTGCGCCGGCGACGTCGGGAACTAGCCGGCTGCCTGGTGTTTACCGGGATTTTTCTACTGATGGCGATCGGCCCGTCTGATTTGTGGTTGTTCCGTTGGCCGCTGCGGCTTTTGCACTACGGCTACCTCGGTCTCGGGGTCCTGCTGGCCGTCCTGCTGTCCGCCGGGCTGCGCACCGACCACCTGCGCCGACGGACGATGGTCGCAACCGCGCTGCTGCTGTTCTGCTACTACCTCGGATGGGCCGCCAACCCGGACCCCTCGATACTCCGGCGCCAAGTCCTCACCGTGCTCGGCCTGGCCGTGCTGAGCGGCACGGCAGTGTGGGCATTCCGGCGGCTGGGCACACGAGGACTGGCCGCTGTCGTGCATGCCGGCACGGTGGGGACTTTCGCGTTGCAAGTGCACTGGTTCGTCGACGGGCACACGCCGCCGCCCTACTACTACCCAACCAACATCGCCGAGGCGCGCGCTCACTTCGCGCACCGCTATCAGGGCGCGGTTTTCCAGATATCCGACCTCGGTGGGATCGGCCCACCACGGCCGGGCCCCGAGGCGTGGCACGATCTCATGCCCGGCAACTTCTACCAAGCAACCGGGATCGAGAGCATCAACGCCTACACCGGCATGGGATTCTCCGCGCTATCGAACACGGTGTGCCTGTCCTACAACGGTTCCGCTTGTGCCGATGCCTACTCCGCTCTGTGGCAGCGCGTCCCCGGCACGGAAGCGCCGCTCGCGAACCTGTTGCGGGTGGACACCGTCGTCGTCCAACGGCGGCTGATTCCCGAGCCGGTCGTGCCAGCAGGCTGGCACGTGGTGCAGCGAACAGACCGCATCACCGTGCTCGAACGCACTGTCGCTGCACCGCGCACGAGCGGACGGCTCAGCTGGGCATCACCGAACGTGCGCGTCACGGCGAACACGGCACTGGACAACCGCCACGAAACAGCAACGTTCAGCCGGTCGGACGGCAGAGGCGGACAACTCCTCTTTGCTCGACTCGCATGGCCGGGCTACACCGCGAAGATGGGTAACAGACAGCTTCCCGCCCACGCAGGCCCTGCCGGGCTGCTCCAGGTCGACATCCCGGCCGACGCGCCGAATTCCTCCGACATCCGCATTTCCTGGTCGCCACCCGGTATCCGCATAGCTCTCATATGCGCGGCGCTAGGCGCACTGACCACCACCGCGCTGGCGGCGGCGCAAGCCCACCAGCACCGCCACGGGGCGCTGCGGAGGGCGAGCAGGTAACAGACGATCCACCACGTGGCCGTGTCGGCGAAATGCAGCCCAGGTACAACGGTTGCGCAGGCATCAGGCCGGGTCGACGTAGCGCATCACGAGCGTCGCGCAGGCGTCGTCCTCGAGCGCTTGGTAGACGTGGTCCACCCCGCCGTCGAAGCGGATGTAGTCACCCGGGCCGAGCGTTTCCGGCGCGGACTCCGGCCCGACAACGAGGGTTCCGGAGTGCACCAACAGCTGCTCGATCACCCGCGGCCGGTGCGCGCTGGACACGTACCGGGCCCCGGCTCGCACGTGCAGCCGGTACACCTCCAGCTGCTGGCCGCCGCTGAACACCCGGTCCATCAGCTGCACGTCCACCGTCCGCCCGGAGAGGTCCGAGCCGCTGGCCCGGTTGACCACCACCGCCTCCTCCGCGCTCCCCCCGGACTCCGCGACCAGCAGCCGCCCCAGCGGCGCATCGAGCACCGTCGCGAGCGCGTAGAGCGTCTCCAGCGTCGGATTGCGCCGACCGGCCTCCAGCTCCGACAGCGTGCCCTTGCCGATGCCGGCCCGGCGGGCGGTCTCGGACAGCGACAGTCCGCGCAGCGCTCGGGCGGCGCGCAGGTTCGCGCCCACGACCTTGACCAGCTCCACCGCTACCTCCTAGCATCGGTCGTTCCATAAACAGAACGGAAGCTCCGGTGCAGTTACGGCAACAGCTCCCCACCGCCCTGCCGATGTCCACATTGGTCTCCGGCGCCATCACCACGTTGGTCGGCGTGGTGAGCTCCGCAGCCATCGTCTTCCAAGCCGCGCGGACCCTCGGCGCGGGCCCCGCGGAAATCGGCTCGTGGATCCTCGCGCTCGGCACGGGCATCGGCGTCACCTCGATCGCCCTGTCCCTCCGCTACCGGGCGCCGGTCATGCTGGCCTGGTCCACGCCCGGTGCCGCGCTGCTGGCCACGAGTGGTCAAGGTACCTCGATGGCCGAAGCGGTAGGCGCGTTCCTGCTCGCCGCGGCGCTGACGGTGCTGGTGGGGCTCACCGGCTGGTTCGAGCGGGCGGTCAACCTGATCCCGTCGTCGATCGCGTCCGCGCTGCTCGGCGGCGTACTGCTGCAGTTCGGCCTGGGCATGTTCGCCGCCATGCAGATTCAGTTCTGGCTGGTGCTGGCGATGCTGGTGGGTTATCTGCTCGGCAAGCGCCTGCTTCCCAGGTACGCGGTGCTCATCGCGCTCGTGATCGGCGTGGTGCTGGCCGCCGCCCAGGGGTCGTTGCGCTTCGACGGCGTCGGCTTCACCCTGGCCGCGCCGGTGTGGACCTGGCCGAACTGGTCGCTGCACTCCATGATCAGCCTGGCCGTTCCGCTGTTCATCATCACGATGACCTCGCAGAACCTGCCCGGCATGGTGACGCTGCGCGCCCACGGCTACCCGACGCCGGTGTCGCCGATCCTGTCCTGGACCGGCGCGGTGAACGTGGTGCTGGCCCCGCTGGGCTGCTTCGGCATCAACCTCGCGGCGATCACCGCGGCGCTGTGCATGGGCCGGGACGCGCACGAGGATCCGGGGCAGCGCTACAAGGCCAGCATCGTCTCCGGCGCCTGGTATCTGCTGTTGGGGGTCTTCGGGACGATGCTCGGCAGCCTCATCGCCGCGTTCCCGCTCGCGCTGATCACCGCGCTCGCCGGGATCGGCCTGCTGGACACCATCGGCGGCTCACTGGCCAAGGCCACCGAAGACCCGGGCAGTCGCACCGCCGCGCTGATCGCGTTCCTGGTCACGGCCTCGGGCCTGACGATCTTCGGCATCGCGTCGGTCTTCTGGGGCCTGCTGGCCGGGGTCACCGCCCACCTGATCACCAGGAAACCGGTGGCCCGCACCTGAGAACGGAGCGCTCGGGGACGGGGTGAGCTGGCAAGCCTCTGGGCGGCCGACCGGCGCGGCACCATGGCAAGTTCTTGACCATCAGCCCCGGCGACTTCCAGCCCAAGCCCGTGCAGCGGACCCTGCCGATCTACCTGGGCGGCTCTCCCTGCGGCGTGACCCACCCGAGGCGAGCAGCGGAGTCAGCGTACATACCGTCTAGTCGGTACGGTGCTGGGAATGGGTTCCAGCGACGCGACCCCCACGATCCACGCGATGTTGAACGCCCAACCGCCGCCCGGCGAGCTGCCGGGCCTCGACCTCAACCGGCTGCGCGCGCACCTCGACGCGGAGCGGCCCGGCCTGCCCCGGCTAGCGACAAACCGGCCCGCGCAACCCCGGCAGCAGATTGATCGATCTGCGCAACACGAACGAAACGGGCGCAGACGTTCCACAGGCGACCGACCGCGAGTGCTTTCAGTTGCTATAGAAGCTTTTTGGGATGTGGTGGCGCCGGGATGTGTTTGGGGCGAGCGGGTGCTATCGAGCGGCATGACGGCCGTGCGGCTGGGGCGATTTCGCGCGAAACCGTCACCATGCAGGCGTGGCGAACGGCGATTTCGCGCGAAACCGTCACCATGCAGGCGTGGCGAACGGCGATTTCGCGCGAAACCGTCACCATGCAGGCGTGGCGAACGGCGATTTCGCGCGAAACCGTCACCATGCAGGCGTGGCGAACGGCGATTTCGCGCGAAATCGCCGCCACTGCCGTAGGCCACCAGTTTCACTGGCACACGAAACGAGTTCTCAAACAGCCACTACAGCGGTAGCAACTCCGCCGCATAACCCGACGATCGTGGACAGCCTGCTAGTCCGCGCGAATCCGCTGTCCACCACAACCGCGCCCGGCGGTTGCGCTCAGGGCCGCAGAGAGGCCAGGAGGAGGTCGGCGAACTGCTCGCCGACCTCCTCACCCGTGAGCTTGCCGTCCTTGCGGAACCAGGTACCGAGGTGGTGCACCGCGCCGAAGAAGAAGTCGACCACGAGGTCCGCCGGCTTGTCCGACCGAAACACCCCGGAGAGCTGGCCCTCCTCGATCAGCGCCCGCACCCGCTCGTGGTAGCGCCGCCGCTCCGCCCGGACCTCCGCCTGCTTGTCCGCGTGCAGCAGGTGCATGGAGCGGAAGAAGATCACCGTGTCGTCGAGGTTGGCGACCGTCGTCGCGACGACGGCCGCGGCCACCGCGTGCAGCCTCTCCTGCACCGGCGCGTCGCTGGCCGCCGCGCTCTCCATCCGTGCGTGCTGGTCGCGCAGCACCCGCGCGTAGATCTCGTAGAGCAGGTCGTCTTTGGAGCCGAAGTAGTGGTACATCGCCCCTTTGGTGACCCCGGCGGCATCCACGATCTGCTGCACCGAGGTCATCTCGAAGCCCTGCTCGGCGAACAACCGCGTGGCCACGGCCAGCAACCGCTGCCGAACCGGTTCGGCGCCCACCGCCGGTCCGGCAGTAGTGCGACCGTTCGCCGACCGCGCCATGTCAACCTCCCCTGTCGATGCCTACTCAGCGTATCGACCTGCCGGTCCGGCTTGGCGCGAACCGGCGGCGACACGCACCCCTACTTCAGTTTGCGCCGGAGTTTCCGCATGCCAGCGTGCCCGCGCTGCGGTTCGGCGGTCCGCAGCGCGTTCCTGCTTCCGCCTTCGGCAGCGGCGATTTCGCGAGAAATTGACGTTCACCCGGGTGACGGTCAATTTCTCGCGAAATCGTCACGGGCTCACACACCGCCCTTCAGGGTCACGCCGCCGTCCAGGACCAGGACCTGGCCGGTGACCCAGGACGCCTCCTCGGAGAGCAAGAACGCCGCCGCTCCGCTGATGTCGGAGGGAATTCCCAGGCGCTTCAACGGGTAGCCCGCGGCGACCTCGTCCTCTTTGTCCTCGTACAGCGCCGTGGCGAACTTCGTCTTGACCACGGCCGGGGCGATGCCGTTGACCCGGATGTCCGGGCCGAGCTCGACCGCGAGCTCCTTGGTGATGTACGCCAGCGTCGCCTTCGTCGCGCCGTAGAAGCCGATCCCCGGTGCGGGCCGCAGACCGGCCACGGAGGACACGTTGAGCACCGAGCCGCCGTGCTCCTTCATCCACGCGCGGTACACCTGCTGGGTCCACGCGAGCGCGGCCAGCACGTTGACCTCGAAGGTCTTGCGTGCGATCCCGTGCTCCAGGTCGATCAGCGGGCCGTAGGCGGGGTTGATGCCGGTGTTGTTGACCAGCATGTCCACCCGGCCGAAGGTCTCCACGGTCTTGGCGACCGCCTCGGCTTGGTGCTCCTCGTCGTCGGCCTTGCCGGGGATGCCGAGCGCGTTCTCGGCGCCACCGAGGCCCTCCACCGCCTCGGCCAGCCGCTCGGGCTTGCGAGCCGTCAGGGTGACCTTCGCGCCCTCTGCCACCAGGCGTTCGGCGATGGCCAGGCCGATGCCCCGGCTCGCCCCGGTTACGATCGCGACCCGCTCGTCGAAACGCTTGCTCATCGGTTTCCCTTCTCTCACGGGTTTTTCACGCGGCGGCCGCCGCTGGCAGCGCGCGGCCTGACCGTGAAGCCGGAGCATGTCGTTCTTCTGGTCCACCACGTAGCCGACCCGCTCGCGGAAGGCCTCCACCACCGGAACTGCGGCACGTTCTGCGGGTACAGCGCCAGCCGGTCGCCCCTGCCGACCCCGTGTTCGACCAGGTGGACGGCCAGCCCGTCGCTGAGCTCGTCGAGCTCCCGGTAGCTGATCCGGCCGTCGCAGTAGGTGATGGCCATGTGGTCCGGGTTTTCCCGGTGGCAGCGGCGAACAGCATGTTGTCGAACCGCGGCTCGATCTCGGCGGCGACCTCGCCGTCGTAGAGCGCCAGCAAAGGTCGTTCGTCGTGCGCGCTGCCCAACACGCCACCTCCACATCGAGACCGACCAGTCGGTACGTCCAGTCAACGACTCACGCCCGGTCTCGTCAAGCCTCGGCGGCACCGCCTTGCTCCGACCGGCGCAACCCGCTTCGCAACCTCGCCAAATCCTTGACCAGCCAACTGGTCCAGTCCACTTTGCGAGAGCATCATCCGGCTCTCACCCCACGGAGTCCCGCATGACCAGAGGAATGGCCGCGCTCGCCCCGGCCGTCCTCGCCGCCGCGCTCGCATTCGTCCCCGCCGGCTCGGCCGCCACCCCGCAAGCCCTGCCCAAGCACCAGCTCACCGGGTACTGGCAGAACTTCGTCAACAACGCCAAGCCGCTGAAGATCAGTGACATCTCGCCTAATTACGACGTAATCGCACTGGCATTCGGCAATGCCGACTCGGCCCGACCCGGCGCGGTCACCTTCAACGCCGACCCGGAGCTGTCAGCCGCACTTGGTGGCTACAGCGACGAGCAGCTCAAATCAGACATCGCCGCGAAGCGGGCCGAGGGCAAGACATTCGTGCTCTCAATCGGCGGCGAAAAAGGAAACGTCGACCTCGGCAGCGAGGCGAATGCCGCAAATTTTGTCGATTCGGTCGAAAAAATCTTAACGGATTACGGAATCAATGGGTTGGACATTGACCTGGAGTGCGGACTCAACGTCCCCAACACGACCAGCGCGATCCGCCAGTTACGCGAACGCGTGGGCGACGGTTTCGTGCTGACCATGGCGCCGCAGTCCCTCGACGTGCAGTCCGGCGGCTCTTACCTGCAGCTGATCGACAACGTTAAGGACATCCTCACGGTCGTGCACACCCAGTACTACAACTCGGGTTCGATGAACGGCTGCGACGGCCAGGTCTACAGCCAGGGCTCGGCCGACTTCATCACCGCAACAGGCATGCAGCCTGCTGAAGGTGCTGCGGCCTGACCAGGTTTCACTGGGCCTGCCGGCGGCGGCCTCGGCGGCCGGCAGCGGGTACGTCGATCCGTCGATCGTCAACAATGCGCTCAGCTGCCTGGCGGCGGCCAACGACTGCGGTCAGTACACCCCGGACCAGCCGCACCCCGAGATCAGCGGCGTGATGACCTGGTCCATCAAGTTCGGACCCATTTGGACAGCCTGCCGTAGCCGAATCCGCCTCCGGTCGGGGTCTTCAGATCCACGATCACGCCAAAGAACACCCCAACCGGAGCCGCGAGTCCGTCACGGTGCGCGATCCACATGCTACGAAAAGTGATTCTTCGCACTACGCGCACGTTCGCGCACGCATTTCCGCTATACCGCGCTACCCTGGAGTCATGTCAGCCGCGCTGGAAACCGTGTTGGCACGGGCCGGTTTAAAGGTCACCGCCAACGAATTCCTGACCCTGGTCGAGGACGCCGCTAAGAAGCTCACCTCGCCGCAGGTGGACCCAGGGGCGCACTTCACCGAAGCGGAACGACTCGCGCTCACCGAAGCAGGCCTGGACCTGACGCCGTTGAGCGACTCCGAAGCCGACGCCCGCGCGCGGACCGTCGCCGAACAGGCCGTTCTGCGCGACACCGCGCTGTCGGTCAACCAGGCCGCGGACCGGGTGGGAGTGGACAGCAGCCGGATCCGGCACCGCATCAGCGAACGACGGTTGATCGGCTGGAAAGATCGCGGCGGATGGCGGCTACCCGCGTGGCAGTTCAGCGACACCGACGTGCTGCCCGGCCTGGACGTCGTGCTCGCGCTGATGCCCGTCGACCAACCGGCGCTCGTGCTGGCCAACTTCATGACCACGCCGCAGGAGGACCTCGAAATCGGGGACCAGCCGGCGAGCCCGCGCGAGTGGCTACTGGCCGGTGGCGACCCGCAGCGGGTGGCCGAGCTCGCCGCCACGATCGGCACCCCGGCCTGAGCCCCGTTCCCAACCTTCGAGACCCCAACCCAGGACGTACATGGCACGGCTACCACAGCCGCCTGCGCCCGCTGCGCTGCAGGCGATGCTCCGGCGCACCGAAGACGTGATCGCGGTGCCCGCCGGCACTCGCCTGGTGCGCGTGTTCACCTCCGGGGGCAACCACCCTCAGCAGTGGAACAGCTTCCGCTACGCCGGCCCATTACCGCACGCCAGGTTCGACCCGCACCTGCCCAACACCCAGGGCGGCCCGACGGTCACCCGGGAGCACGGCGTGCTGTACTTCTCAGTGTCGGTGCAGACCTGCATCGCCGAGGTCTACCAGGCGACCTCCACAGTGGACCGCCGGACGCGCAGCCCGCACCTGGTCCTGTTCCGTCCACGTCGGACGCTCCGGCTGCTGGACCTGACGGGCCTGTGGCCAACCCGCGCCGGTGCCTCGCAAGCCATCAGCAGCGGCCCCAAGCTGCGCACCCAAGCGTGGGCGCGCGGGATCCGCGCGGCCTACCCGGAGCTCGACGGCCTCTGGTACCGCTCTTCGATGGATGCGGGCAACCCGTCGCTGTGCCTCTGGGATCCGCCGGCGGCAACGGCCCTCCCGGACTCCCCCGACGTCCTTCTCCCGCTGAGCCACCCGGGCCTGGACGTGCCCCTGGGACGGGTGTGCAAAGAACTCAGCTACACGCTGTTGGACTGATTTCGGTTTTCCAGGCCCGTTTTGCGCGGCAGTGCGCGCTGGAGAACCACAGAGGCCTTCCCACTGTGCGGGATCCCAGCTCCAAATGCCGAGACATATTCTCGGCATCAGCCCCAGCAATAACGAAAGTGCCCAGAGTTCCCCGTTTGGAACTCCGGGCACTTTCGTTGCGGATCAGGCGTTCTCGGCCGCTTCCTCGTCCTGGGATTCGGCGTCCTTCTTCGACTTCGCCAGGCTGGCCCAGGTCGTGATGGCCAGCACCACGACGATCACCGACAGGGACATCCAGTTGGTGATCTCCAGCCACTCCGGCACCAGGTGGTACTCGTGGAACGCGTGCAAGATCAGCTTGATGCCGATGAACCCGAGGATCACCGCCAGGCCCACCGACAGGTAGACCAGCTTGTCCACCAGGCCCCCGAGCAGGAAGTACAGCTGACGCAGCCCCATAAGGGCGAACGCGTTGGCGGCGAAGACCAGGAACGGGTCCTGGGTGATGCCGAAGATCGCCGGGATCGAGTCGACAGCGAACAGCAGGTCCGCGCTGCCGATCGCGACGATCACCACGAACATCGGGGTCAGGTGGCGCTTGCCGTCGATCTTCACGCTCGACTTGGCACCGTGGTAGTCGTCGGTCACCGGGGACACCTTGCGGACCCAGCGGACCACGGCGTTCTCGTGGTACTCCTCGTCATCGTCCTTCTTGCGGACCATGCTGACCGCGGTCCAGATCAGGAACGCACCGAAGATGAAGAAGATCCAGACGAACTGGGCGATCAGCGCGGCGCCGACCGCGATGAAGATGCCGCGCATCACCAGCGCCAGCAGGATGCCGATCAGCAGCACCCGGTGCTGGTGGATCGACGGGACCGCGAAGCTGGACATGATCACCATGAAGATGAACAGGTTGTCCACGCTCAGCGAGTACTCGGTGATGTAACCCGTGAAGTATTCGATCGCGAAGTGGGAGTCGCCGAAGAACCAGACCCCGAGCCCGAACACGATCGCGCAGGCCACGTAGAAGGTGACCCACTTGGCGGCCTCCGCGGTGGTCACCTCGTGCGGCTTGCGGTCCACGATCACGAGGTCGAGCAGTAGCAGGAGGGCGAGGCCACCGAGCGTAGCCGCCCAGATCCACCACGGGACGTCCAGTCGGTCAGTCGCGGGTTGAGTCTGCTGGGCGAGCAGCATCAAGTCGGCACGCATTCGTCACCTCCGGTTCAGGGCATGCGCCAGGGACCGGAGGTCTCTTCCACCGGCCTCAGGCCGGTCGACGGCACCGGGCTTGTCCGAGCAAGTTCCGTGATGACGACACCGCCGCGAAGGAATACTCCCCTCCCGTTGCCAAGATTGTCACTTATGCACGGTCCCGAACACCACCCCGGGGTCGCACAAGCAACGAACATCACGCGGCGAACCGTACGGTGAGCCTTTCCGAGCGGCAATGAGAACGACCGGCGATCACACCGATGGCGGGACCGAGATCATTGCGCCTCACCCGATCATCGTTATGATCATCACCACCCGGCTTCCCGGGACCGCACGCGGGGATGCGGCACGGCCTCGGCTCCCGGGCACGACGATGTGTCCGGTTGCTGTTTGGTCTCTGCTTCATAGCGTCTTGTCTTCGCCCGCGTCTGGATCGAAACCGGTGCCTTCGTCTTCCCCTACTGTCGAATGCGTGTCCGCATCCCCCCGTCGCCGCAAGGGCCTCGTCCTGATCGCCCTGTCTTGCATAGCCCTCGTGGTGCTCGGAGCCTTCCTCTGGTCCGGTGACGAAAAACCAGCAGCCGCCCCGGAAGCTCCCCGGGAAGCGCTGGTGGACGTGCTGGACGGCCCCGGCGGCAACGAGCGGGTGCAGATCGACGTCACGCTTTTCGCCCCGGCGGACACCCCGGCGCCCGCGATCTTGCTCGCGCACGGGTTCGGCGGCAGCAAGGACGACACCGCTGCCCAGGCGGAGGAACTGGTCCGCCGCGGGTTCACGGTGCTGACCTTCTCCTCCCGCGGCTTCGGCCGCAGCACCGGCAAGATCGCGTTGAACGACCCTTCCTACGAGGTAACCGACGCGCGCCAGCTGCTGGACTGGCTCGCGCGCCAGCCAGAGGTGCTGCGCGACCGCGAAGGCGATCCTCGGGTCGGCGTGACGGGCGGCTCCTACGGCGGCGCGCTGAGCCTGCTGCTGGCCGGGACCGACCCCCGGGTCGACGCGATCGCACCGCTGATGACCTACAACGACCTCGGCCAAGCACTGCTGCCCAACGCCGCCTCGCGGGACCGGATCGGCGGCAGCACCCCGGCCGACGGCGCCACCGCGGATCACGGCGTGTTCAAGCAGGCCTGGGCGGGCATGCTGTTCTCGGCGGGAAGCTCGCCGCAACAGCGCTCCGACCCGCGACCGCCGGCCCCATCGCCGTCCGACGGCGGCGCGGTCGGCTTCCGCAGCGAGGCCGTCAACCAGCCCTTGACCTGCGGGAACTTCACGCCGCAGGTGTGCGCGGCCTACACCGAGGTGGCGCGGACCGGGCAGGCCGGGCAGGCGACGCTGGACCTGCTCGACCGGGTCTCCCCCAAGTCCGTCACCGCCAACATCAAGGTGCCGACGCTGTTGGTGCAGGGTGAACGCGACACCCTGTTCGGCCTGGACCAGTCGGATGCCAACGCCCGGCAGATCTCCGCCGCCGGCGGCAAGGTCAAGACGATCTGGTTCGCCGGCGGCCACGACGGCGCCTCGCCCGACCTGGCGCTGCGCGAACGCATCGCGGACTGGTTCGCCTTCTACCTCGGCGGGGTTCCGCCGGTGCCCGACCCCGGCACCGGCTTCGACTACGACATCGCCGGGCGGCCGCAGCGCAACGGCGAGATCCCGGTGCGCACCGTGTCCGCGCCCGCCTACCCCGGCGTGCAGGCCGAGCGCACGCCGCGTTTCGCGCTGCAGCTGCGCGGCCAGGTCACGCGGGTGGTCAACCCGCCGGGCGGCAGCCCGGCCGCGACCAGCTCGCTGCCCGGCGTCGGCGAGATGCTGGACGCCGCGGGCGGCTTCGGCCGGTCGCTGGCCCGCGACCTGCCCGGACAGGTAGCGGTGTTCCGCACCGATCCGCTGGACAGCCAGCTGCTGATCTCCGGCATAGCGCGGACCCGCCTTTCGGTGGCGTCGGTGCCGGGCCAGCCCGCGACCGGCGACGCGGTGCTGTTCGCCAAGCTCTACGACGTCGGCCCGGACCAGCAGCGCAGCCTGATCGGCAACGCCGTGTCCCCGCTGCACGTCGCCGACCTGCCCGCGGACGGCACACCGGTCGAGGTGGACGTGGCCCTGCCGGGCGTGGTGCACCCGCTGGAGACCGGTCACCGGTTGGAACTGGCGGTGGCCACCACCGACCAGGCGTACGCGGTGCCGAGGGAACCGGCGGTGCACCGCATCGGCCTGGCCGGCGACAGCTCGGTGTCGATCCCGTCGGTGCGCGGCGCGACGACGACCGCCAACACGGTGCCCGTGGCGCCGCTGGTCGGCATCGTCGTCATCATCGCGGCGGCCCTGGTGGCGTGGGTGCTTTCGTTGATCCGGCGCAAGAGCACCGATGACGTCGACGCGCTGCTGGCCGACACGCCGCTGCTGATCGCCGGGCTGACCAAGTCGTACCCCGACAAGCCCGCGGCGGTGCAGGACCTGTCGATCCGCGTCGAGCGCGGCCAGATCGTCGGGCTGCTCGGCCCCAATGGGGCGGGCAAGACGACCACGCTGCGGATGCTGCTGGGGCTGCTCACGCCGACTTCCGGCCAGATCCGGGTGTTCGGCCACCGGCTGGTCCCCGGGGCTCCGGTGCTGTCCCGGGTGGGTTCCCTGGTGGAGACGCCCGGTTTTCTGCCGCATCTGTCCGGTTTTGACAACCTGCGGTACTACTGGGCGGCGACCGGGCGGCCGATGCTGCAGGCCCGCTTCGACGAGGTGCTGCAGATCGCCGGGCTCGGCACGGCCGCCCGTCGCCCGGCGCGCACCTACAGCCAGGGCATGAAGCAGCGGCTGGCGATCGCGCAGGCGATGCTCGGGCTGCCGGAGCTGCTGGTGCTCGACGAGCCGACCAACGGGCTGGACCCGCCCCAGATACACCAGATGCGCGAGATCCTGCGCCGCTACGCGTCCACCGGCCGCACCGTGCTGGTGTCCAGCCACCTGCTCGCCGAGGTCGAGCAGACCTGCACGCACGTGGTGGTCATGCGCAACGGCCAGCTGGTGACGGCGGGCAGCGTGGCCGACATCGTGTCGGTCGACGGCGAGGCGACCTTCCGGGTCGACGAGCCGGAGCAGGCGGCCGAGGCCCTGCGCACTATCGAGGGGCTCGGCCCGGTGGAGACCGACGGCGACCTGGTGCACGCAGACCTCGCCGGGCACTCGGCTGCGGTGGCGGTGAACGTGCTGGTCGCCTCCGGAATCGCGGTGCACCAGGTGGGGCCGCGACGGCGTTTGGAGGACGCTTTCTTGCAGCTGGTCGGGGAGGATCACCGGTGACCGACGACGCCGAAGCGCCCAAGGTCAGGTTGGACACGGCCGAGACGGCGATGGTCCGCTCCGGCCGCCGCCACTCGTCCCAGCCCGACGGCAGCGTCGAAGGCTACCGCGCGAAGCGGACGCTGCCGGTCCGGGTGGAGCTGGCCCGCCAGCTGCGGCGCCGCCGCACCCGGCTGGCGCTGGGTTTCCTGGTGGTGCTGCCCTTCTTGCTGCTGCTGGCCTTCGAGATCGGTGACGACGGCCGGCGCGGCGGCCGGACCCTGGCGGACATGGCTACCTCCAGCGGCCTGAACTTCGCGGTGTTCACGCTGTTCGCGTCGACCGGCTTCCTGCTGGTCGTGGTGGTGGCGCTGTTCTTCGGCGACACGGTGGCCAGCGAAGCGTCCTGGTCGAGCCTGAAGTTCTTGCTGGCCGCGCCGGTCCCGCGCACCCGGCTGCTACGGCAGAAAGCCGTGGTTTCCGCGCTGCTGTCGGGTTTCGGGCTGATCCTGCTGTCCGCGGTCGCCCTGGGCGTGGGGCTGGTGTGGTTCGGCAGCGGTGACCTGATCAGCACCACCGGCGAGGCGGTGCCGTTCCCGGGCGGGGTGGTGAACCTGGCGGTGGCCACCGCGTACCTGGCGGTGCACCTGTCCTGGATCGCCGGACTCGCCCTGTTCCTGAGCGTCAGCACGGACGCACCGCTGGGCGCGGTCGGCGGCGCGGTGGTGGTCTCGATCCTGTCGGCGATCCTGGACCAGATCACGGCCCTCGGAGACCTGCGGGACTACCTGCCGACGCACTACTCGACGGCCTACTCGGACCTGCTGAGCGAGGACGTCGACTGGACCGCGATGGCGCACGGGGCCTTCTCCGCCCTGGCCTACGCAGCGGTCTTCACCACCCTCGCGATCTGGCGCTTCCACAGGAAGGACATCACCAGCTGACCGCCGGCGTGAGTCCTCCTGGTTGCTGCCCGGAGGCCTCACGGCCGGCGAGCCGCACTGGGCCCGGCTCCCGATCGGCGGATCGCTGCATCCAATTCCTCCCGTGCGCGCGCCTGCGCACCGTGCGTCGGGCGATGCGGAGTCGTGGGATTCCGTCTGTTGACGGGATGTATCTCACTCGGCGCCGAACCGGTCCGGGAAGAATCCGGCCAGGATTGGCTTCAATTGGCGCAGACCATACGCCGACCAGCCGGAACCGACCTCGACTCGGGTGCCGTCAGGACGCCAAAAGGGTCGGGTCAATTGCGATTCGGGAAAGATCATTCCGATTGGGCCGGCCGCGCGCCGATGGTTCCGACCGCAGGATCAAGATGCACCCGAATGGAGTAATGTAAGATCACAATCGCCAGTCGGTCGCTCCGCCAGTGCTCGCCGGGACGATCTCTCGAACGCTCGTCTCCGCCGGTCAGGACACATCTCGGCGGAGAATCCGAGACATCGACGAGACTCGCCCAATCGGGCCGCGCGGTGACCGCGCGGGCCTTCGGCGGAAGCCGCGACCGAACCTCCCGAGGCGGGACATACCGCCAGTTCAACGAAGAGTTTCACCATGTCACGGCCAGTAATACGCGGAGCCCCAATGGGTCAAACCCCCTACCTATTCAGCCGCCATTGATGTCGCTAGGATCACCATCGGTGATTAGTTGATCAATGAGTGAGCTCCAGTAGTCCCAACGGTGACGCCCCCAACACAGGCATCTGTGCCCGTCGCCGATCATTCCCCCGTACCAAGGACGCTGATGTCTGAGTTCCCTTTACCCGCCACGGATTCCGAGCAGTCGCCGGCTTCGGGGCGCAGCACGGACGATGACCTGCGGAGTCGGTTGTTGCGGCTGGTCATGGTGCACTTGGGCGCCATGGCCGCGTTGGGGATCGCCGCCGCAGCCGTACTGACCACAAACCCCGAGCCCGTGCTCCAGTACTCGGTGCTCGGCGGCGGGCTCGCAGGTTGCGTGATCATTCTGGTCACGGCCGTCTTCCGTGCCCGCGCCACGGCGAACGCGATCGAAGATCACGCCAACGATTCCGTCGCAGTCGCCGAACGGCGGCTCGACGAATCCACGAAGCACGCGCAGCAATGGATCAGCGACCTGCGCTCCACCGTCGAGCAGGGCAAGACCGAGTTCCCCCAACTGGTCGAGCAGGTGCGCGCGGGCGAGCACCTCGCGCCGCGGTGGCCGGCCGACGAACCCGCCGCGGGCAGCCATCCCTTCGAGCTGCTCTCCTACGAGATCCGGCAGGCGCAGGCCGCGGCGGAGTTCGCCGTGGCCCGCATGCAGCAGGTTTCCGGTGCCGGTTTCGATGCCGGCGCAAGTGCTGATCCCGGCGTCGCGGTGTTCGCGAACATCGCGCGGCGCGTCCAGTCCCTCGCGCACCGGGCGATCCAGCGGCTCGACGAGCTCGAGCAATTGGTGGAGGACCCGGACCTGCTCAAGGGCCTGTTCGCGGTCGACCACCTCGTGACCGGCATGCGCCGGCAGGCGGAAAGCCTCGCCGTGCTGGGCGGTTCGATGCCGCGGCGGCAGTGGAGCCGACCGGTGCCGATGTACACCGTCCTGCGCTCCTCCGTCGCAGAGGTCGAGCACTACGCCCGGGTCAAGGTGCTGCCGCCGGTCGGCGGCACCCTCCACGGCCATGCCGTCGCCGACGTGATCCACCTGATCGCCGAGCTCGTCGAGAACGCCACCGCCTTCTCGGAGCCCGACACGCAGGTCACGGTGAGCACCCAGCGGGTCACCGCAGGGCTGGCCATCGACATCCGGGACCGCGGGCTGGGCATCGAGCCGGGCGAGCGGGCCACGTTGAACGCCCTGCTCGGCGATCCCGGCGCGGTCGACCGCGACGAGCGGCTCAAGGACGGGCGAATCGGCCTGTACGTGGTCGCCCAGCTCTCCGAGCGGCACCACGTCGCCGTCGAGCTCGAGAACAACATGTACGGCGGCATCGACGCCCACGTCGTGATCCCCAGCAGCCTGCTGGGCGATGTCGAAGAAGAGCCGGAGCAGGCTCCCGCGGCGGCCGAGCCCGCTCCGAGCGCGGTCGCCGCACCGCCCATGGCCGCCACCCCGAAGCGGCAGCCGAAGCCGAAGCCGGCGACGGAGCTGCAGCCGGAGCCCGAGCTGGAACCGGCGCCGAGCCGTGCCGCCGTTCCAGCGCTGTCCGGGGCGGACACGCAGACCTTCGCGACCTTCAACTCTTTCGAGACGTTCGACCGGGAACGCTCCAGCGGGCGGCGCGGGGTGCACCGGGCTCCTCGCACGGAGCCGCACAGCCTGCTCGGCCACCTCGACGTGGAACCGCCCACCGCGTCGAACGGTGCTTCGAACAGCGCGTTGAACAGTGCGTTGAACAGTGCGTCGAACGGTGCGCTGAACGGTGCGCGGTACGGACGGCACACGGGAGTCGTTCCCGAGACCGCTGCGGCCGGGGATGCACCAGTCCAGAACACGGCCAACCCCGAGCGTCCCCCGCTGCCCAAGCGCGACCGCTCCAAGACGTACGTGGTGCCCCAGCTCGCCGGCGGGCCCAAGAACTCCGACGGACCGCGTGGCGGCCCGAATCCCGGGCTGTGGGCGGCTTACCGGAAAGGCGTCCAAGGCGGCAGCACCGCAGGCGACAATCCGGGCGACCACAGCGCTTGACCCGCATGGGTGCAATGCCACCCCTTCGCACCGCATTGATCTCAAGGAGACGTTTACCCATGGCCAATGACCTGCCCGCTGGCCAGACATCGGACCTCGGTTGGTTGCTCGCCAACCTGCTCCGGCGGGTTCCGCACACCCGCTGTGCCCTGCTGGCGTCCACGGACGGACTCAAGCGGTACTACCACGGCCTGGACGCCGACGAGGCGGACGCGCTCGCCGCGTGGGCCGCCGCGCAGTCCTCCCTCGCCCGCAACGGCGGGATGCGCTTCGGCGCGGGTGACGCGGTGCGCCAGGTCGTGGTGGAGTTCGACGACCTCGTGTTCTTCGTCTCGGCCGCCGGTCCCGGCGCGGTCCTCGTCGTCCTCGCCTACCAGGACGCCGACGCCAGCGTGCTCGGTTACGAGATCGCGCAGCTGGTCAAGAAGGTCCCGTCCCACCTCGCCACGCCCATGCGGCAGCCCACCGCCGCGTCACGCGCGGGCGAGATGGGTGGGTGATGATGTCGATTCCGCCAGACAAACCCTGGCTGGACAACGAGGCCGGGCCGCTGCTGCGCCCGTACTCGCTCACCAACGGCCGGACCAAGCCGAGCGCCACGCTGACGCTGCAGTCGATGGTCCGGTCCACCGGTCGGGTGACGCCCGAACGAATCGAGCCGATGCACGCCAAGATGCTCGAGCTCTGCAGGTTCGCCACGTCGGTCGCCGAGGTCTCGGCGCACCTGCACCAGCCCGCTGTGGTTACCAAGGTCCTCCTCTCCGACCTCATCGACTGGGGAGCCGTCACTACCCGACTGCCCGATGACATGCCTGACCGAGCACAACTGGAGGCGTTGCTCCATGGTCTCCAACAACTCTGAACTGTTCCCGACCGCGTTCAAGTTCCTCGTCGCGGGCGGGTTCGGCGTCGGGAAGACCACCTTCGTCCGGTCGGTCAGCGAGATCGAACCGCTGACGACCGAGGAAACACTGACCATCGCCAGCATCGGCACCGATGACCTGGCCGGGGTCGGCGAGAAGACCACCACCACCGTCGCGATGGACTTCGGGCGCATCACCTTCGACCCGCAGAACATCGTGCTGTTCCTGTTCGGCACCCCCGGGCAGGAGCGGTTCTGGTTCATGTGGGACGACCTGGTGAACGGCGCGCTCGGCGCGGTCGTGCTCGCCGACACTCGCAGGTTGGAGGACTGCTTCGCCGCGGTCGAGTTCTTCGAACGACGCGGCATCGACTTCCTCGTCGCGGTCAACCACTTCGACGGCGGCTTCCGCTACGAGCCCGAAGAGGTTCGGGAGGCGCTGGACATCAAGCCCCGCGTGCCGATCGTCGCGTGCGACGCCCGCGACCGGCGCTCAGCGGCGTCGGTGCTGGCTCGCCTGACCAAGCACGTTCTCGTCAACCGTCCTTTGTAGACGAAAATACGCACAGCGGAAACGGAGCCTTCGTGACCACCTTCGACGCGGCCGGCCACCGCCACCTCGACCCCGTGGACATCCACATGCAGCAGCGAGCGGCGCGCCTGCGACAACTCGGATTGGGCAACAAGGCCGAGCAAGAGTTCGACGCCTTCGCCAAGCGAGTCGCCAAAACCCTCGGCGTGCCCAACGCAATGGTCAACTTCATCACCGACAGACACCAGTACCTGGGCGGCCTCTTCTCGATGAACATCCCGTCCGAGGAGACCGAGTCCGATCCTCGCAGTGTTCCCCTGGGTACCGGCTACTGCCCGCACGTCATCGCGCGGGGCAAGGCGCTGGTCCTGGAGGACGTCTGCGACTACCCGCGATTCGCCGGGAACGACGTCGTCGACCGGATGAACGTCCGCACGTACCTGGGAGCGCCGCTGATCGACCGCACCGGCGTCGCACTCGGCACGCTCTGCGTCATCGACAGCGAGCCGCGCCCGTGGGGACACGACGGCCTGCACGCCATCAAGACGCTCGCCAGCGAAGGCCTGGAGCTGATCCACCAGCGCGAGCGGGACATGCAAGGTCATTGAGCACGAGATAGGGCGGGGCGCGCACGTGCGCGCCCCGCCCTATCTCGTCAGCGGTCAGCCGTGTCGCAGCAACACGTCGAGATCGTGCTGATCTCCTGGGCGACGTTGTTCGAGATCGCCGATGGCGGTTGCGAAACCGGCGATGTGCCCGGCAACCTCGTCAACAGTGGGCAGATCCGCGAAGGGCAGGTCCTGTTCCGCGCTGCGCAGGCGCTCGCTCAGGTGCCGCTCGCACCACGCCGCAGCGTGGGCCTTCATCCCGGACTCGTGCCTGGTCTCGCCGGTCAGACCGGCGAGGATCGTCCAGCACGCCAGTTCGCCCACGGCGTTGGCGAGAACGTGCCGGTGCTTCGCGTCCATGATCGGCGCGGTCGTCAGCTTGGTGACCCTGGCGGCGAGTTCCTGCAACTGTGGTGTCGCGTTGACCTCGTCGAACAGCACGCCGAGCCGCTCCGGCGCGGCGAGGAACCTGGTTCCCAAGTAGACGGTGATCGCCTCGGTCGTGCCCTCGAAGATCCGGAACAACCGGTAGTCGCGGTAGAGCTGGCCGACGACGTTGGTGTCGACGAAGCCACGCGCGCCGAGCAGCTGCACGCACCGGTCGACCACGTGCCACATGAGCTCGCAGCCGAGGATCTTCGCGGCGAAGTACAGTTCCTCGGGGACGTTCTCGGCCGCATCCAACCGGCCGACGATGTGCTGGAGGAGTGTTTCGACGGCCTCCGTGGCGGCCACGCATTCGGAGAAGATCTGCTGGATCCGGCCGTTCTCCGCCAGGTTCCCGGTGGCGACCTCGCGTCGCCGGGCGAAGCGGTGTGCGAGCTCCAGCGACCGCATCGCCGCACCCAGAGTGGCTGCGGGGAGAGTGACGCGGCCACGCATGAACGCGTCCTTCGCCGCGAGAAGCCCTCCGCCCTCGACACCCAGCAGGGACTGGGCAGGCACCCTCAGGTTCCGGAATTCCAGGCTGTTCTGCGGCAGCGCCTTCAGCCCGAGGGTGATCACCTCCGGCCCACCCACGAATCCCGGGGTCTTGGTGTCGATCAAGAAGCCAGTGATCCCGAGGTCCCGGCCGTGTTCATCGGCCAGCCGGGCGAACACGTTGACGTAGGCGGCGTCCGCGCCCAGGCTGATCCACTGCTTGTTGCCGTTGATCACATAGGACCCGTCCGACTGCTTCACCGCGCGCGTCGTGATGGCTCGCACGTGGGAACCCAGGCCGGGTTCGCTGATCGCGCTGGTGATCAACCGCTTGCCCTGCGCCAGCTCGGGCAGGACCGCCGCCTTCACCTCTTCGCGGGCGAAGTACCGAACCGGTGGAACTCCGAGGGTGTTGTGCACAATGGTCAGGACCACTAGATTCGCGTCGATCGCACCGAGCTGCCTAATCACCCGGAACATGTCGGTGTGCGAGAGCTCCAGCCCCTGGTACGCCTTGGGGATCTGCAGGCCGAACAGCCCGACAGAAGCGAAGTCCGACACCAGCGAGGTCGAGTACGACCGGCGTTCGTCCATCCTCCGCGAATCGACTCTTTCCCTGCTGTACCACCGCAGGAACTCCAGCATGTCCGACACTGCACCACGGGGCGGTGCGTCCTTGTCCGCCGAGTCCATAGATCCCTCCTATGAGGACCGCTCAGCACACGATCTTCGAGGCACCACGACGAGGGAAGCCGGCCAGGCTGGGGTTCGGTGCTCGCCGGATTCCGGAGGTCGGGGCGCGAAAAATTCCCTGCAGGACGGATTCCACGCAGGTGAGTTGTGAAATGTTCTACGGCGTAAAGGCGACTCCACGGCCGATGACAGCTCGGCCCGTGAACTCCTGCCGCCGGCCGAGCCGGTACGACGGGGGCGACGATGCCCAGCCAGCTGACGGAAGCGCCGGTGGCGCCAAATCGGACACCGGAGATCCTTCGGCCTTGACGCGGTCAGGCCGACGACCTTCGAGAACGGGAACCCGAAGCGGCAAGGCGGCGGTCATGCGCATCTCCGATCCGCGGCGGCCCGTTACTTACGTTCGACTACGAAAAGTAGGGACAAGACTAGCTCTTCTTACTTCTTATGGGTACCTCCTTTGCGGTGATCGGACGAGCGCTCTCGGGGAATTCCGTTACACAGCGCAACATCCTGCCGCGCAGGCAAGCGAACAATCAAGTCTTGGTGATTATCACCTCGAAGATCCGCCACCCAACCCGGCCGCGTTCGACCACACGATCGGCGTAGTAACCTGCCGATCGGTCGAAATGTTCCATCTGCGGTATTTCGTGGCGGTTGCGGAGAATCTGTCCTTCTCCACGGCCGCCCGGCAACTGCACATGGCGACCTCGGTGCTGAGCCAGCGGGTTCGGGACCTGGAACGCAACCTCGGTGCCGTGCTACTCGAGCAGGACTCGCACCATGTGCAGCTGACCAACGCCGGTACGGCGCTGCTGCCGATCGCCAAGGACGTGCTCGGCCGCTTCGACGACAGCCGCAACAGCAGCGCGAGGCGGCCAGCCCGCAGCGCGCCGACGTCTACATCGGCATCCCGCCCGGCCTGCATCAGATGAACACCCTGATCGTCGGCAAGTCCATCACCGGCCTCAGAGCCTTCGCCTGAGCCGCGAGCAGTTCAGCACCTGGCGTCCGGGGCAATCCGGACGCCAGGCCGTGCGGCCGCTAGCTCAGCTCCCGCCTGCCTCCTCCGAGCCGAATTGCGCCTGAGCTTTGGAAAGCACGGCCACCAACTTCTCCACTGCCTCGTCCGTGACGACCAGACTGAGTGCACCCATTCGTGTGCCGAACTCGATTTGCAGCTCGTCGGCGACCACCTGGTGCCGCATCGGGCAGTCCGGCTCAATCCGAACCCACGCGTCAACAGCAATTCCATGCTGAGTGAACATGCTGGCCTCTCTTCTTTGGTCCCACCCATCGCAATACTTAACACATACTAAGTGTTATGATCGATGATGTTCGACGTGGCAACGGAAGGTCAAGTATTTGGCTGATGTTCCACCTCTCGGGCTACCTTGATGCAGGCGTACACCGAGCTGGGAGCTCCTATGACGACACCTCCTGTATCGCGATACCAACAGGTCGCCGAGCAACTTCGGGAAGCCATCACGCGCGGGGACTACGTGCCGGGACAACGACTGCCCGGCACAGCGGTGTTGGCCGAGCAGTACGGCCTGAGCTATCCGACGATCAACAAGGCCATTCGTCTACTTGCCACCCAAGGACTTGTCACGGTCGAACATGGGCGTGGCACGACAGTGCGAGAGCGGCGTACCGTCACCCAGCTGACGCAGCGCTACGTGACTCGGCAGGGCGACGGCAAGCGAGGACATTGGACCACCGCGACGAAGCAGCAAGGTTTTACGGCATCGCAGGAAATCCGCGCTGTCGAGACGATCAGCCCGCCCACCGAAATCGCGGGATACCTGGAGCTGGACGACGATTCCGCAGTGATCGTGCGACGGCGGTTGCTGCGAGTTGACGGCGCCCCGGACCAACTCGCGGACAGCTACTACCCCGTCATCATCGCGGAAGGAACCGAACTCGCCGATCCGTCAACCAAGATGCGCGGCACGACCGTCACCGCCCTCGAACGGCTCGGATACGTGCTGCTGCGCTTCACCGAGCACCTGGAAGCCCGGATGCCTACCGCGGAGGAATACCGGCTGCTCGAAATGTCGCCGGGAACGCCCGTGCTGCGCCACATTCGTGTGACGTACGCGGAAGGCAACCAACCAGTTGAGGTCACCGAGACCATCATGACCGGCGACCGGCACGTCATGACCTACGAACTGCCCGCCCACCTGTAGCGAACGGAGCTTCCATGCCTGAGCTGCTAAGCGACAGCGCTGTGATCGGCGAACTGGATTCCTTGCCCGGCTGGACTCTCAATGGCACGTCACTATCCCGTACCTGGACCCTGAAGGGCTTCAACGGTGCCGTCCAACTGGCGAACGTCGTTGCGTGGATAGCGAATCAAGCCAAGCACCACCCCGACGTCTCGATCCACGACTACAACCAGGTAACCGTCACGACCACAACCCACGACGCAGGCGGAGTGACCGACAAAGACGTCGACCTCGCCCGCCGGATCAGCACCACCCTCGGCGAAAACGCCTGATCCGTCACCACCGATGCACCCCCGTCAACGCATGGCCTGGGCCCGGGAACTGTTCGGGGCAACGGGATCGTCCTCGACTACGAGGTCGCGAAGTTAACGCTATCGTCGCCGGCGGCGACATCGAATCCATCGCCGAGCGGGTGCAGGAGCACCTCCAGGCCGGTGCCGGCCACGTCTGCATGCAGGTGCCGACCGCCACCCCCGGTGCACCGCCACTACCGGAGTGGCGCGAGCTCGCGGCGCTCACGCAGGCATGACCGTCACTTGATGCCTGCGGCGTCCATGCCCCGGATTTCCTTCTTGAGGTCGTGGATCTCGTCGCGCAGCCGCGCGGCCAGCTCGAACTGCAACTCGCGGGCCGCGTTCATCATCTGGTCGTTGAGCTGCTGGACCAGGTCCGCCAGCTCGGCGCGCGGCATCGACTTGATGTCGCGGTCCGCCAGCAGCCCGGCGCTGGCCACGGCCTCCCCGGTCGGCTTCTTGCCGCGCGAGACGTTGCGGCCAGAACCGCCGACGGCGACCGACTCCTCGGTGTCCTCCGACTCGGAGTACACCCGGTCCAGGATGTCGGCGATCTTCTTGCGCAGCGGCTGCGGATCGATGCCGTGTTCTTCGTTGTAGGCCGTCTGCTTGGCGCGGCGCCGGTTGGTCTCGTCGATGGCGTGCTGCATCGAGTCGGTGATCCGGTCCGCGTACATGTGCACCTGGCCGGACACGTTCCGGGCCGCGCGGCCGATCGTCTGCACCAGGCTGGTGCCGGAGCGCAGGAAGCCCTCCTTGTCGGCGTCCAGGATCGACACCAGGGAGACCTCCGGCAGGTCCAGGCCCTCGCGCAGCAGGTTGATGCCGATCAGCACGTCGTACTCCCCCAGGCGTAGCTGCCGCAGCAGCTCGACCCGCCGCAGGGTGTCGACCTCGGAATGCAGGTACCGCACCCGGATGCCCAGTTCGAGCAGGTAGTCGGTGAGGTCCTCGGCCATCTTCTTGGTCAACGTGGTGACCAGCACCCGCTCGTCGCGGTCGGCGCGCTCCCGGATCTCGTGCACCAGGTCGTCGATCTGGCCCTCGGTGGGCTTGACGATCACCTCGGGGTCGATCAGCCCGGTCGGGCGGATCACCTGCTCGACGAACTCGCCGCCGGCCTGCGCCATCTCGTACGGTCCCGGCGTCGCCGACAGGTACACCGTCTGGCCGATCCGGTCGCTGAATTCCTCGAAGGTCAGCGGCCGGTTGTCCAGCGCGCTGGGCAGCCGGAAGCCGTGCTCGACCAGGGTCCGCTTGCGGGACGCGTCGCCCTCGTACATGCCGCCGATCTGCGGCACCGTGTAGTGCGACTCGTCGATGACCAGCAGGAAGTCGTCCGGGAAGTAGTCGATCAGCGTCGCCGGCGCCGAACCGGCCGGGCGGTCGTCGATGTGCCGGGAGTAGTTCTCGATGCCGGAGCAGAACCCGACCTGGCGCATCATCTCGATGTCGTACTGGGTGCGCATCCGCAGCCGCTGCGCCTCGAGCAGTTTGTTCTGCTTCTCCAGCTTGCCCAGCTGCTCCTCCAGCTCGGCCTCGATGCCGCGGATGGCCTTCTCCATCCGGTCCGGGCCGGCCACGTAGTGCGTCGCCGGGAAGATCCGCAGGTCGCGCACCTCGCGCACGATCTCGCCGGTCAGCGGGTGCAGATAGTGCAGCCGGTCGATCTCATCGCCGAAGAACTCCACGCGCACCGCGAGCTCCTCGTAAGCCGGGATGATCTCTACGGTGTCGCCGCGCACCCGGAAGGTGCCGCGGGCGAAGGCGATGTCGTTGCGGGTGTACTGCACATCCACCAGCGCGCGCAGGAATACGTCCCGGTCGATCTCGCCACCGATCTCCAGTGGGATGGACCGGTCCAGGTACGACTGCGGGGTGCCCAGGCCGTAGATGCAGGACACCGACGAGACGACCACGCAGTCGCGGCGGCTGAGCAGGTTCGACGTGGCGGAGTGACGCAACCGCTCGACGTCCTCATTGATCGACGAGTCCTTCTCGATGTAGGTGTCGGTCTGGGGGACGTACGCCTCGGGTTGGTAGTAGTCGTAGTAGCTGACGAAGTACTCGACGGCGTTGTCCGGGAAGAAGCCACGCAGTTCGTTGGCCATCTGGGCGGCCAGCGTCTTGTTCGGCTCCAGCACCAGGGTGGGCCGCTGGACGCGCTCGATCAGCCAGGCGGTGGTCGCCGACTTGCCGGTGCCGGTGGCGCCGAGCAGCACCACATCCTTCTCGCCGGAGTTGATCCGTCGCTCCAGGTCTTCGATCGCCTGCGGCTGGTCGCCAGCCGGCTCGTAGTCGCTGACCATGCGGAACCGGCCGTCGATCCGCGGGATGTCGCTGACCGGCCGGAACTCGGATTGGGCCAGGACGGGGTGCTCAGTCGCGAATGCCACGACAACCAATGTACGAGTCCGCCCCGACATAGTGCTGCGTCACGGGGTGCCCAAACGGCCACCAGGGCCGATAATGGATTACGTCACCCCAGTGCAGGAGGTGGTGTGATGTCGGGCAGCGCACCTATCGCTGGGCATCCGGATCTCACCGAGATGCGCCTGCGCTACGAGCGGGCCGCGGAAACTCCCACCGCTCAGGTGGCGGACGGCTTCACCGTACTCGGTGGCCTGTTCGTCGCATTGTCGCCGTGGATCACCGGCTTTCACGCAATGACGACGTCGTTGATGGTGAACAACCTGGTGACCGGTCTGACCGCGACCCTTCTCGGGCTCTCGTTCGCGGCCGCCTACCACCGCACGCACGGCATCGCCTGGACCGTACCGGTGCTGGGTGTGTGGACGATCGTGGCCGTGTTCGTGATGAGCGGAACCGCCGTCATGACCAGCAGCGTGCTGTGCAACGTGATCGGCGGCGCGGTCCTGATCCTCGCGGGTCTCGGCACGATGGCTCCGGCCTACGCCACCCGCGCAATGACCTGACCCCGACCGATCGGAGGTGAAGGATCACAAGTGGTGAAGGAATAGCGGGCGCGACGACCTTCGGACGTCGCGCCCGCCCGAATACAGTGGCAGGGTGACCACGCAGCGCGAGATCGCCGAACAGCTCGGCCTGCCCGTCCACCCGCCCAAGGTCGAGCTCTTCGATCTGGTCGCCAACACCAACACCGACCCCAAGGGTCACGTACGCACCGTGACGCGCTATGAGCGCCCGTCCTTCGGCCTGTACCTGGCCCGCCCGACCCCGGGGCACCCCCGCATCGCCGCCCTCGAATCCTGGCTGCTGCCAGAACTCGGGTTGCGCGTGACCCGCTGGTACTGGCACCCCGGGCACGAGGGCGACACGGACTTCTACCTCGACGTGGCGGACATCGAGCCGGGCGAACAACAGTGGCGGACGGTCGACCTCTACCTCGACATCGCGGTGCGGGACCGGCGCGCGGCGGAGCTGTTGGACGTCGACGAATTCGTGGTCGCCGTGCAGGCGGACCTGCTGGACGCGGAAACCGCGGAGCGCGCGATGCGGCGCGCATGCAACGCCGTCGACGGGCTCGCCCGGCACCGGTACGACCTGCCGAAGTGGTTGCGCGACAACGGGATCGAGCTGTCGTGGCGCGGGCAACCCGTCGAAGATCCCGCACCCGGCCAGCGGAGCCTACCGCCATCCCGGTGACAGTCCGCGCACGCACCGAATCGATACTCGACGGGCTCCGAAAAGTTACGTTAAATAACGGTGCTGTCGATCTTCGGAGCCGGTTTTGCCATTACTGTCTGAAGCCGTGACCGCTGCGTTTTCTCCCCAATTGGTTGAAGTTATCGACGTCTTCAGCTCGCAGCGCAGGCAACCTTCCGGCAGCGTCGCGCAGTTGGAGGTCTGCCACGTCGAACGCTGGGGACTCGCAGTGGAGTGTCCGACGCCGGAGGCCCCGGACCACGACGCCGAGATCACCTGGCTGCTGCCCGACCTCGGGCTGCGGCTGACCCGCTACCGCCCGCGCCGCAGGCACTCCCGCCCGGGGCCGAGCATGCTCACCGCGGTCCACATCGAGCGCGAGACCCGGTCGTGGACGATGACCGACCTGCTGCTCGGCCTGGAGGTCGGGGACCGCGGCCGCGCGCGGATCACCCACGCCACCGAGTTCGCCGCAGCGGTGGGAAACGGCCTGATCCGGCTCAGCGAGGCCGACTACGCGCTGCGCACGGTGCACCGCACGCTGGACGAAGTCACCCGCCACCGAGACATCAACCAATGGCTCGCCCACCGGGGCATCTTCCAGCTCTGGTGAGGGCCCGTGAGTACTTTCGGGTGCTATAGCCCCCAAAAGTACTCACGGACCGAGGCGGCTGCCGCAGGGGGCCGGTCAGCGGGCGCCCAACCCGGTGCTGGGCGACGGGAGCGAGCCGCACCTGCTGCCAGCCGACTGGCGGGAGGTGCTCGTCATCTCGGAAGATCAGTCGCTCGGCGACCAGCCGGTCCGGTCGGCCCAGTGCCAAGCCTTGCGGAGCCCGGTTTCGAACCACGGTTCCTTCGCGGCGGCGTAGGCGTCGTGGTTCGGGTCGTTCGCGTGCTCGGCCGAGACCTTGCGCTTGAGGGCGAGGTATTCCGCGCGGGCCGTTTCGTCGGCGCGGAGCCAGGCCGGGAACACCAGCGCGACGCGTTGGCTCGCGGAACCGTCGACTCGGACGTGCAGATTCGCGTAGCGGCCTGGATCGGCCGAGAGATGTATCCGCTTCTTCCACTGCATTGGATCCGGGGCGAAGGAGTGCGGGGTGTCGCCGCGGATCTCCGGCAACAGTGGGAAACCGGCCTCGCCCAGCGGTTCGGCGAGCGCATCCGCGTCGTCCAGCGACCGCACCGTCAGCTGCAGGTCGATGACGTCCTTCGCGGGCAGGCCGGGCACCGAGGTCGAGCCGATGTGGTCGATCCGCACCGCCTTGTCGCCCGCCGCCCGCTCGATCCGGGCGATCAGCCGTCGGGCCTGCCGCGGCCACTCCGGGTCCGGCTCGACCAGAAGCGGCGCGCGCTTCGGCGGTCGCCGCCGCAGCCGGACGTTCTCCTCGAACGGCACCAGCCGGTCCTGCCACAGCGCATCGACCTGGGCATTGATCTCCTCGACCGAACCGCTGTTGTCCAGCCAGACGTCCGCGACCTCGCGCCGCTGCTCGTCGGTGGCCTGCGCGGCGATGCGGGCGCGCGCGTCGTCCTCCGCCAGACCGCGGTCGATCAGCCGCCGCATCCGGACCGGTTCCGGCGCACCGACGATGACCACCAGGTGGTAGTTCGCCGCGTAACCGGCCTCGACCAGCAGCGGAACGTCGTGCACGACGACCGCGTCCGTGGGTGCCTGCGCGATCCGCGCGGCCGTCAGTTCGCGGATCTTGGGGTGCGTGATCGCGTTGAGGTCGGCGCGGGCGTCGCTGTCGCTGAAGACCTTCGCCGCCAACGCCGGCCGGTTCAGCGCGCCGTCGGAGTCCAGGATGTCGTCCCCGAACCGCTCGACGAGCTCGGTCAGCCCTGGAGTGCCCGGCCGCACGACCTCCCTGGCCAGCACGTCGGAGTCGACGAGCACCGCGCCGCGCGCCACCAACCGCCGAGCCACCGTCGACTTCCCCGAACCGATCCCACCGCTGAGTCCCATCAACAACACAGAGCCCATCCTGCCAGCGAGACAGGACAACCCGATGCACCCCTGGGAGCAAAATCCCCGCGCGCACTTTTCGGCGCGATAGAGGCTGCTCGGGAACTCGCTGTGCGACGGGTGGTGCACCTGGCATCGCTGGCGCGAAGGGAACGGCCCCTTCCCGCCAATAGACGGCACAAACGGCCGTTCGCCTCACACCCATCACGGGTTATCCAGCGCCGCCACATCGAACGAGCCTGGAGCTCCCCGAAAACGGAGAACGGCCCCGCACCTCGGAAGGTGCGGGGCCGTGGTGCCTCAGCCGTTAGGCGTCAGACTCACGCACCGCCGGAGAGCTTCTCCCGCAGCGCCGCCAGCTGCGCGTCGCTGGCCAGCGAGCCGCTGTCCTGCTCGTCGGCCGAACCCGACGAGTAGTTGCCGCCGCCGCTGGTCGACTCCTCGCCGCCACCGGCCGCGGCGGCCGCAGCGGCCTCCGCGTCGGCCTGGCGGGCCTTGGTGATCTGGGCGATGTGCTTCTCGAAGCGCGTGTGGGCCTCGGCGTACTGCCGCTCCCATTCCTCACGCTGCTTCTCGTAGCCCTCGGTCCACTCCTGGGTCTCCACGTCGAAGCCCTCGGGGTAGATGTAGTTGCCCTCGTTGTCGTACTCGGCGGCCATCCCGTACTGGGTGGGGTCGAACTCCGAGTCGGGGCTGAAGCCCTCGTTGGCCTGCTTCAGCGACAGCGAGATCCGGCGACGCTCCAGGTCGATGTCGATGACCTTGATCATCACCTCGTCGCCGACCTGGACGACCTGCTCCGGGATCTCCACGTGGCGCTCTGCCAGCTCGGAGATGTGCACCAGGCCCTCGATGCCCTCGTCGACGCGGACGAACGCACCGAAGGGCACGAGCTTGGTGACCTTGCCCGGCACGATCTGGCCGATCGCGTGGGTGCGGGCGAACTGGCGCCACGGGTCTTCCTGGGTGGCCTTCAGCGACAGCGACACGCGCTCGCGGTCCATGTCCACGTCGAGGACCTCGACGGTGACTTCCTGGCCGACCTCGACGACCTCGCTCGGGTGGTCGATGTGCTTCCAGGACAGCTCCGAGACGTGCACCAGACCGTCAACACCACCGAGGTCGACGAACGCACCGAAGTTGACGATGGAGGACACGACGCCCTTGCGGACCTGGCCCTTCTGCAGCTGGTTGAGGAACTCGCTGCGGACCTCGGACTGGGTCTGCTCCAGCCAGGCGCGGCGGGACAGGACCACGTTATTGCGGTTCTTGTCCAGCTCGATGATCTTGGCCTCGAGTTCGCGGCCCACGTAGGGCTGCAGGTCGCGGACGCGGCGCATCTCGACCAGGGAGGCCGGCAGGAAGCCGCGCAGCCCGATGTCGAGGATGAGGCCGCCCTTGACGACCTCGATGACGGTGCCGCGCACGGGCTCGTCCTTCTCCTTGAGCTCCTCGATGGTGCCCCAGGCGCGCTCGTACTGGGCGCGCTTCTTGGAGAGGATCAGCCGGCCTTCCTTGTCCTCCTTCTGGAGAACAAGCGCCTCGACGAAGTCGCCGACGGTGACGACCTCGGCGGGGTCGACGTCGTGCTTGATCGACAGCTCGCGGGAGGGGATGACGCCCTCGGTCTTGTAGCCGATGTCAAGCAGCACCTCGTCGCGATCGACCTTGACGATGGTGCCCTCAACAATGTCCCCATCGTTGAAGTACTTGATGGTCTGGTCGACGGCGGCGAGGAAGTCCTCCTCCGTCCCGACGTCGTTCACTGCGACCTGCGGCTTGGTGGCGGCTGCAGTCGGGACGGTGGTGGTGTCGGTGGACATCAGGTGGGTTGCTCCGGTGCGGATAGTTTGGTCGCTGGATCTACATTGTTGCCGCGCCCCAGGTGTCCGGCCAGGGCCAGCTGACTTGCTGGACCAGGAAGTTCGACTTCTCCGGCAGACCTCCTCGGCCGGTGCGACCCGGCAGGGAAGAGCCGCCGACAGAAGACCCACGGCGCGGGCGGTATCGTACGCGCTTTCTCGATCGCCGGGCAAACCGCGGTACGCCTTGACGACCGGTCGGCTCCGGGCGACGACAATGCACACGTCCGAGCAATACCCACTATCGGCAGGGGGAATCCTTGACACGAGCCGACGAGCCGGAGAACGACGGGCTCCAGCGTATCTCGGCGGAGCACTTGTTGGGCACGGTCGGTGTGAGCAAACGCACTGTCGATGCGGCGGAATCCCGGGGCGCGAGCCGGTTGTGGTGGGACGCCGACGCCGACGACTACCAAGCCGAACACGGCGCATTCCTCGGCGACAGCGATTTCATGTGGTGCCCGGAGCGGCTGCGCGAGCAGGACGCCGGGCTGCTCGGCGACGTCCGGGGCAAGCGGGTGCTGGAGGTCGGCTGCGGCGCGGCCTCGTGCTCGCGGTGGCTGGCCGACCAGGGCGCACATCCCGTCGGACTGGACATCTCGGCCGGGATGTTGCGCCACGCCGTCGCGGGCGGTGAGCGCAGCGGGACCGCCGTGCCGCTGGTGCAGGCCAGCGCGGACTGCCTGCCGTTCGCCGACGATTCCTTCGACCTGGCCTGCTCGGCGTTCGGCGGCGTGCCGTTCGTGGCCGATGCCGGAGCGGTGTTCCGGGAGGTCGCGCGGGTGCTGCGGCCGGGCGGCCGGTGGGTTTTCGCGGTGACGCACCCGATGCGGTGGGTCTTCCCCGACGATCCGGGGCCGACCGGGCTGACCGCGACCCACTCCTACTTCGACCACACCCCGTACGTGGAGATCGACGCCGACGGCCGGGCCACCTACGTGGAGCACCACCGCACGCTCGGCGACTACGTCCGCCAGTTGGCCGCCGCCGGGTTGCATCTGGTCGATCTCGTCGAACCTGAGTGGCCGGAGGGGCACACTCAGACGTGGGGGCAGTGGAGCCCGCTGCGCGGACGCCTCTTCCCTGGCACCGCGATCTTCGTCTGCCACCGCTGAGTGGGCGCGCAGGGCGAGCACGTCGCCGGGAACGGAGCGAGCGGCGATTTCGCGCGAAATCGCCGCCGCCCACGCCTACCAAGTGCCGATTTCGCGCGAAATCGCCGACCACCACAGTCCGCGCGAGCGTTGAGGAGATGTCGTGGCGAGTGCACAGGAATTGATGCGGGCCCAGTTCGCGCGGTTCGCCGCGCTGGATCCGCAACTGCCAGCCACCCACCACCTGCCGTCCGACGGCGAGGCGATCGTGGCCCGCACCGGCGGCGGCGGGACGGCGGTCGCGCTCGTAGCGCGCAACACCAATCCGCCGGGGTCGGCGCAGAGCCTCTGGCAGGCCGGTGAGGTGTTCGAACTCTTCCCGATCGTCGGCGAGCAGCCGCAGGCGGGCATGGACGCGCTGCTGGGGGCCTGGCGCGAGTGGCTGGCGGCGCACGCCTCGCCTGGCCCGAACTCGTCCTGCATGGTCGTGTGGCCGAGCCGGGACGCCGCCGCGACCAGGGCGTTCCTGGATCACGGCTTCGTTCCGTTGTCCTGCTTGGCCGTGCGCCCGACTTCGCCGGTCGCATATACGAAACTACCTGGTACCGTAAAAATACGGCGCGCCGGACCAGCCGACGTGGACGCCGTCGTCGAGCTCACGCTTTCCGAGCTCGAATACGCCGCCCTGGTCGGCACATCGGCGTACCGACCCGATGCTCCGCAGCTGAAGCGGACCGCTGCGCACGTGCGCCTGCACTCCAGCGATCCCGTGTGGCTGGCGGAGCAGGACGGAACTCCGGTCGCGGTAGCGGAGTGCGGCTGGGTGGACACCGCTAAGTCCCCCGGCAGCTACCGGCTCCGGTCCGGCACGTGGGCGTACGTCAACTGCGTGTCGGTGCAGGAGAAGCTCCGCGGAACCGGCGTCGGCCAACAACTGATGGCAACGGCGCACAACGAGTTCGCTCGCGCCGGAGCCGTCGGCAGCTTCCTGTACTACAACCCGCCCAACCCGTTGTCCTCGGTGTTCTGGCCCCGTCAGGGCTACCGGCCGCTGTGGACGATGTGGGAGGTGCGCCCGGCCACCGCGCTGCGCTGACACTCGCCGCGGCTGGCGCACGGCCGTGCGAGTCGAGGAGTTCGGCGTGGAAATCGTCGCCACTGCTGTCCCTCTGGGCTCTTGTCCCCAGACTCCGCGTGGCGGTGCGGGTGGCCCTGCTGCGAGAACGAAGGCCCAGAACCGAGTGCTGCAGGCGGCCTGGCCTAGCTGGGCCAGGTGAGGATTTCGCCGGTGCGGCGGTGCGACACCGCGTGGGGTCCCCCGGACTCGACACGCGCGGTCGCACCGCCCGTCGGGCGATCCACTCCGGGCTTTCCCCACTGGCCGGCCCCGGCGAGGAAGATCCGCCGGGAGCAGAGCAGATCCCGCAGCGACAGCAGCACGCACAGCTCGTAGACGACGCGTTCGATGCGCCCCTCCTTGTCCACGACTGCGTCCTGCCACTCCGGCGGCACCACATCGTCCAGCGGGATGTTCTGGTCGAAGTCGTAGAACCGGCCACGCCCCCAGCACGTGGTGTAGTCGCTGACCAGCTCGCCGAGCGCTGCCATGACCGGCCAGCAGCCCAGGTCCCGGCAGCGGAACTCCAGGCCCGCCAGCAGGAGCTTGATGATCTGCTGGTAGTAAGCGGAGTACGTGCCGCGGAGCACCTTTCGCTTGCGCCGGGCTCGCACGGCGTCGCGGGCTTCGCTGTCGCGCGTCAGCTTCCTGAGCTCCTGCTCGCTGGCGATCGGGTACAGCACTGTCCGCACTGTGTCGTCGGGACGATCCAGGGCGGCCCGGGCCAGTTCGAGCAGGAGCACGTCCCGCGCCTGTCTCGGCCACGCGGCGTCGGCGGCCTCCTGGCCGAGCCGGTGCTCCGCCCGTACCCGGATCTGGTGCAGCAGGCCGACCAGCACCCGGCCGAGTAAATCGGTGATCTCCTTGCGCCGCACCGAGCACAGCGCGCTCAACAGGGTCACGCGGACCGCTCGTGGATGCGCCCTGAGCTCCGCGGAACCCGCGCTGGCCGCCCGCGCGCACCACGCCTCCACGAGTTCCGCCGGAACGTCGTCGAAGAGATCGGACGGCAGGCGCAAGGCCTGCACCGCAGTCTGCTTGCCGATCTCCTTGAGGAGCGCGCCCAGCCAGACGTGGTCGGCGTTGCTCTCCTCCAACTTGACCAGCAGGTCGGTCGGCAACCCCAACGCCTGCAGCGACATGAGGCTTTCGATCTCCAGGAGCAATTTCTTCAGGTTCATCGACCCCACCTCGGATCGCAGTTCGGCGAGCGACCATTCCTGGCGCTCCTCCGAACCCGCGAGCAAGGTTTCCAACTGGTCCGCCGAATCGCCCATTCGATCCGCGATGCTGTGGCACAGCAGCATTTCGAAGTCCTGCAGCGCGCGACTCGCCACCTGCCGGGCCAGGTTCGGCTCCGGCGGCTCAACCTCCTTCGCGCGGCAGTGCGCGATCAGCGCGGTGGCCAACTTGTCCCGGCCCAGCCCCGCCCGGCCCGTCTCGTCGGTCAGCCACGCCAACCACTGCCGCTCATCGCCCAGGTCCACCGGGCACCTGAGCACATCAACTATCTGCCCCTGGAGGAGCTCAACCGTGTCCTTCGTGAACTCCGAGGCGGCCAAATCCACCTTCACAGTTCCCCCACCCCATGCCAGCAGCACGGAATTGTCCCCAATGAGCGGAACCGTAGTACTCAGGTGCAAAACACGAATGAGCGAATACGCATACGAAGCTCCCGTGGCGCAGAGCGACAAGAACCTGACGTCCCCTCGCGTTTTCGGGGCACTCCCAGCGCAGCTTTCGGGGCCGCGGCCGAGCAACGCCCGATCGACCTCCGCCAGCCCGATGCCGGCCGCGCGCAACGCCTTCAGCCGGACCGCCAGCTCCGGCTGGCTCGCCGTGTCACACCGGTAGTTCGACCACGGGTCCACCGCGGCCGGCTTCAGCAGACCCTGCTTGTCGCAGACCCCGCAGCGCCTTCGCGCTCAGGCCGGTCAGCTGCGCGAAATCCCCAATGCCGAGCATGGATCCAGTCTGGACTTGGCCCCAGCGGCAGAGTCCAATCCGCTAATCGGCGGGAGACACCTCGGCGGGCTCGTCGTAACGGGCGATCTCGATCAGGTTGCCGTCCGGGTCACGCAGGTACAGCGAGGTGATCGAGCCCTCCGCGCCGATCCGGCTGACCGGGCCTTCCTCGATGCGCACCTCGTTGGCGCGCAGGTGCTCCTGGACCTCGGAGAGCGCGTTGGCCGTGACGAAGCACAGGTTGGCCGAACCGGGCACCGGGTGTGTCGCGGTCGGCTCCACCAGTTCGCTGGCCGCGTGCAACTTGATCGTCTGCCGGCCGAAGCTCACCGCTCGGCGCTCACCTGGGAAAGCCACCGGCGTCATGCCGAGGATCTGCTCGTAGAACTCCACTGCCCGATCGACATCGGCGACGGTGAGGACCAGGTGGTCCACTCTGTCGATGCTGATCATGCTCCTCCTCGGGGTTGACGCGGAAGCGGATTCGGGGGTGTCCGCGCCTCACCGTTGCCGGGCCCGCACGCAAGCGTCCGGGCCTGGCAACGCGTACGGCAGGCTATAGGCACCGATCCAAAGCGCGTTCGGGCGGGGCCACCCGACGGTGATGTCCGCCATTCAAAAGGGTTGCACCGACCCGACTCCGATGAGTGACCACTTCGTGACTGCCCCGCAACGCAATTTCAACGGTTCCCGCCGAATTCGGCGGACCTCAGTGCGCGGCGGCGTCCCAGGAGCGGCCGACGCCGACGGATACCTCCAGCGGCACGTCCAGCTGGTAGGCCGAACCCATCTGCTCGCGCACCAGGCGCTCCACCTCGGCCCGCTCGTCGGCGGCGACCTCGATGATCAGTTCGTCGTGCACCTGCAGCAGCATCCGCGAACACATGTCGTTGTCCCGCAACGCCCGGTGCACGCCCAGCATCGCGACCTTGATGATGTCGGCCGCGCTGCCCTGGATCGGCGCATTGAGCGCCATCCGCTCCGCCATCTCCCGCCGCTGCCGGTTGTCGCTGGTCAGGTCCGGCAGGTAGCGGCGGCGTCCCAGGATCGTCGAGGTGTAGCCGTCCTTGCGCGCCTGGTCCACGACCTCCCGCAGGTAGTCGCGGACGCGGCCGAAGCGAGCGAAGTAGGCGTCCATCTGTGCCTTCGCATCCTCGGCGGAGATTCGCAGCTGCTGCGCCAACCCGTAGGCCGACAGGCCGTAGGCCAGCCCGTAGGACATCGCCTTGACCCGGCGACGCAGCTCCTGGCCGACCTCGCCGATCGGCACCCCGAAGGCCCGGGAGGCGACGTAGTTGTGCAGGTCCTCGCCGGTGCGGAAGGCCTCGATGAGCCCCTCGTCGCCGGAGAGGTGCGCCATGATGCGCATCTCGATCTGGCTGTAGTCGGCGGTCATCAGCTCGGCGTAACCGTCGCCGACGACGAAGACCTCCCGGATCCGGCGGCCCTCCTCGGTGCGGATCGGGATGTTCTGCAGGTTCGGGTCCGTCGAGGACAGCCTGCCGGTCGCCGCGATGGTCTGGTTCAGCGTGGTATGGATCCGCCCGTCGTCCGAAATGGACTTCACCAGACCGTCCACAGTGGTCTTCAGCCGGGTGGCGTCGCGGTGCTCCAGCAGGTGCCGCAGGAACGGGTGCTCGGTCTTCTCGTACAGCGTCTGCAGCGCCTCGGCGTCGGTGGTGTAACCGGTCTTGGTGCGCTTGGTCTTCGGCATGTCCAGCTCGTCGAAGAGCACCACCTGCAGCTGCTTCGGCGAGCCGAGGTTGATCTCCTTGCCGATCACGCCGTAGGCGTCCTGCGCGGCCTGCTTGACCCGGGCCGCGAAGCGCGCACCCAGCTCGGCCAGCTGCTCCGAGTCGACCGCGATGCCCGCACCCTCCAGCTTGCTGAGCACCACCAGCAGCGGCAGCTCCAGGTCGGTGAGCAGCCCGCGGCTGTCGATGCGGTCCAGCTCCGCGTCCAGCGCGTCGGCCAGCTCGGCCACCGCGCGCGCCTTCACCAGCTCGTTCGAGGCGGCCTTCTCCTTGGTCTCCGCCTCGTCCTCCAACAGCGACAGTTGCCCGTCGTCGTCGCCTTGCTCCTCGCGCAGCTCGCGCTGCAGGTAGCGGACCACGAGGTCCGGCAGCTCGAAGGACCGCTGCCCGGGCCGCACCAGGTAGGCCGCCAGTGCGGTGTCGCTGGTCAGGCCCGCCATCGTCCAGCCTCGGTCGCGGATGGCGTGCAGCGGCCCCTTGACGTCGTGCGCCGTCTTCGTCGTCGCCGGGTCCGCCAGCCAGGCCGCCAGCGCCTGCTCGTCTTCCGGGGTCAGGGCCGTGACGTCGACGAACGCCCCGTTGCCGTCGGCGGTGGCCAGTGCGATACCGGTCAGGTCGCCGTGCCCCCGGGCCCACTGCCCGGTGAAGGCCAGCCCCACCCGGTTGCCGTTGCGGGCGTGCTTGTCCAGCCACCCCGCCAGCTGGCCGGGCTGCACGACGCCGCCGGAGATCTCGAAGCCCTCCTCGACCTCCGGCTCGGCGCTGGACAGCGTCGCGAACAGCCGGTCGCGCAGCACCCGGAACTCCAGGTCGTCGAACAGCCGGTGCACCGCGTCGCGGTCCCAGGCCCGCACCGCCAGCTCGGCCGGCGTCGACTCCAACGGGACGTCGCGGACCAGCTCGGTCAGCTGCCGGTTGAGCAGCACCGACGCCAGGTGCTCGCGCAGCGCATCGCCGACCTTGCCCCTGACCTCGTCGACCCGGTCCACCAGTTCGGCCAGCGACCCGAACTGCTGGATCCACTTGGTGACGGTCTTCTCCCCAACCCCCGGGATCTTCGGCAGGTTGTCCGACGGGTCGCCGCGTAGCGCCGCGAAGTCCGGGTACTGCTCCGGAGTCAGGCCGTACTTGTCCTCGACGGCCTGCGGCGTGAAGCGGGTGAGCTCCGAAACGCCCTTCGTCGGGTACAGCACGGTGACGTCGTCGGTGACCAACTGCAGCGCGTCCCGGTCACCGGTACAGATCGAGACCTTGAAGTCCGCCGCGGTGGCCTGCGTGGTCAGCGTCGCGATGACGTCGTCGGCCTCGTAGTTCTCCTTGCTCAGCACCGGGATGTTCAGCGCGCCGAGGACGTCCTGGATCAGGCTGACCTGGCCGCGGAACTCGTCCGGCGTGGCGCTGCGGTTGGCCTTGTACTCGGTGAAGGTCTCGCTGCGGAAGGTCTTGCGGGAGACGTCGAAGGCGACCGCGAGGTGCGTGGGCTGCTCGTCACGGAGCAGGTTGATCAGCATCGAGGTGAAGCCGTAGACCGCGTTGGTGTGCTGGCCCGTGCCGGTCTGGAAGTTCTCCTTCGGGAGGGCGTAGAAGGCGCGGTAGGCCATCGAGTGGCCGTCGATGAGCAGCAGACGTCGGTCCTCGGAATGCATCACGGCGGCGAGTCTAGGCTGAAGCTCCGACAGCTTGTACCCGAGGCGACGGGAGGGCCCAGGCGTGACTTCGCTTAACGACGGTGAGGCGATGACCAGCGACAACGACCGGTTTGGCGCGGTGATGAACGACGCCGGCGAGCAGCTCACCGAGCGGATGGGCATCGAAATCGTCGAATGGGACCCCGATCGGGTGGTCGCCACGATGCCGGTCGCGGGCAACCGCCAGCCCTACGGTCTGCTGCACGGCGGCGCGAACGCGGTGCTGGCCGAGACCCTCGGCTCCATCGCCGCCGCCCTGCACGCGGGCGCGGACCGGATCGCGGTCGGGCTGGAGCTGTCCTGCACCCACCACCGCGCGGCCACCGAGGGCGTGGTCACCGGCGTCGCGACGCCCGTGCACCGGGGCCGCTCGACGGCCACCTTCGACATCGTGATCACGGACGATAAGGATCGGCGCACCTGCTCGGCGCGGCTGACCTGCGTCCTGCGCGACCAACCCCCGGGACAGTGACGCCGTCACCCGCGGAAACTGTCCAGCAACAGCCTTAACGCGGGCCCCGCCGGGCACGGCGGCACCACCAGCGACTCGCGGGGCGGAACCGGAGTCGGCGCCGGAGGAGATCCAGGACCGGTACGACGTGCACTTCACCGGCGTGGGACGCCGCCGGTCATCGTTGAGCTTCCGAGCGTGGGCCGCTGACGGGCGGCCCACGCCGGGGGCGAACTACGAGAGGTTCTCCAGCACCGCCTGGGCGACTGCCTTCATCGTGGTGCGGCGGTCCATCGCGGTCCGCTGCAGCCAGCGGAACGACTCGGGCTCGGAGAGGTTGTGCTTGTTCATCAGCAGGCCCTTGGCCCGCTCGATGGTCTTGCGCGCCTCCAGACGCTCGGTCAGGTCGGCGACCTCCGCCTCCAGCGCCTGCACCTCGGTGAACCGGGACACCGCCAATTCGATGGCCGGCACCAGGTCGCGCTTGGCGAACGGCTTCACCAGGTAGGCCATCGCGCCCGCGTCCCGCGCCCGCTCGACGAGGTCGCGCTGGCTGAAAGCCGTCAGGATCACCACCGGCGCGATCCGCTCGCCGGCGATGTTGGAGGCGGCCTCGATGCCGTCCATCTTCGGCATCTTGACGTCCAGGATCACCAGGTCCGGACGCAGCTCCTCGGCGAGCCGGACGGCCTCCTGCCCGTCCTCGGCCTCGCCGACGACCTGGTAACCCTCCTCGCGGAGCATCTCCACCAGGTCAAGCCTGATCAGCGCCTCGTCCTCGGCCACGAGTACGCGACGTTCGACGGGCTTAGCCTCCCGTGTGTCCTCGGCAGCCGGCGTCGTCACCGGGATCCTCCAAAACTCGGGTCCGCCGATGCGGTCTGCATCGGAAACCGCAGCTTACCGGCTACAACTTCACACCGAGGTAAACACGGGACGTGACCATTGCGACATCAGGTCGATCAAGCCTTCGCCACCCGCCGCACGAACAGCACGTAGATCAGCAGGATCCCGGCGAGGCTGACCAAACTCAGCGTGAGCTGCGAACGGACCTCCTCGATGGCACCCATGGCGACCACCACCACGACGATCACGACCAACGTGGCCCAGGTCAAGTAGGGGAAAAGCCACATCTTCAACTTCAGCCGCTCCGGCGCCTCCTGCTCCAACCGCCGGCGCATCCGGAGCTGCGAGAGCGCGATCATCCCGTAGATGAACAGCGCGACCGCCCCGGCGGAGTTGATAATGAAGTAGAAGATCGTGTCCGGCGAGACGTAACTTGCCGCAACAGCAACGTAACCGACCAGTGTGGACAGCAGGATCGCCTTCCACGGCACGCCGCGGCGATTGATGTCGCGCACCCAGCTCGGCGCGAAACCCCGCCGCTGCAAGGCGAAGAGCATCCGGGAGGCCGTGTAAAGCCCGGAGTTGAGCACCGAGATCACAGCGGTGAACACGACCACGTTCACCACGACCTCAGCAGCGGGCAACCCGAACCGGGTGAAGGCCGCGGCGTACGGGCTGCCTTCGGTGGGGATCTCCTGCCACGGCGTGATCATGACCAGCAGGGTCACCGAACCGACATAGAACAGCAGCACCCGCCACACGACCGCCTTGGTCGCCTTGGCCACCGCCCGCTCCGGCTCATTCGACTCCGCGGACACGATGGTCACGATCTCCGTGCCAAAGTAGGAGAAGACCACGATGACCACGCCGTGCAGCACGGCGAAGCCGCCGTTGGCGACGAACCCGTCGAGCGCGATGTTGCCGACCGAGAACTCGGCGCCCGGCCAGAGTCCGAGCACGAAGACCGTCCCGCACACCAGGAAGATCACGATCGTGATGACCTTGATGGACGCCAGCCAGAACTCGGTCTCGCCGAACGACCGCACCGAAACGAGGTTCGTGGCGGTGAGCAACAGCATAAGCAACAGCGAGATGACCCACTGCGGCACGACGGGCACCAACGGGTTGAGCAACTCGGCGCCGACGACGGCCTCGAAGGCGACCACGCCGACCCAGTAGTACCAGTACAACCAGCCGATGGTGAACCCCGCCCAGTTGCCCAACGAGCTCCGCGCGTACTCCATGAACGACCCGAGCGTCGGTGCCGCGGTCGCCATCTCGCCGAGCATCCGCATCACGAGCACGACGATCAATCCGCCGACGGCGTACGACAGCACGGCCGCGGGCCCGACGGTGGAGATCACCGCCCCGCTACCGATGAACAGGCTGGCGCCGATGATGCCGCCGAGCGCGATCATCTGGAGGTGGCGGTTCTTCAGGCTCCGCCGCAGCCCGGCGTCCTCGGCACCGCCTGCAGCGGACTCGACCTTGGTTTCGTCGACCATCGCGACCCCCCGTGTTCGACCAGGCACCCGGAGTAGACGCTGTGAACCTAACTCGCGAAGATCGCCACCACCAAGGTCCCGAACCGGGATAAACCACGCGATGACGCGAGGCACACCCTGACGGAAGCGGTTGATCACGAGTCGCGTATGCTGATCGGGCAAGCCCCCGTAGCCCAATCGGCAGAGGCAGCGGACTCAAAATCCGTCCAGTGTGCGTTCGAGTCGCACCGGGGGCACCGATCAGTGCAGGTCAGCCTACATGCGGCTGAGCCTGTCATCTGGCGTACCATGGGTCACCCATCCTAAACCCATCTTTTTGGGAGATGATCATGGCTCGCCCTCCACTTCCGCTAGGCACCTGGGGCTCGATCCGGATCCACGGCAGAGTCGACGGCGAGTGGGTCCCCAAGGCGGAGATCCCCGCCGGGACGAAGATCACCAGTTGGCGCGCCATGGCCAAGTACCGGGCGCATGACGGCGTCACCCGACAAATGGAGCGCCGAAGCAGCAGCGAAACGAAGGCACGGCGGAGTCTGCGCGAAGCGCTCGGCAAGCTAGTCAGCCAGCAGACCGCACTCGACTCCGGCACGCGCTTCAAGGATGCCGCAGCGCTTTACCTCGACCAGATCCAGACTCGCCGGCGAGGCACCACATACGACCGTTACAAGGGAAGACTAGCCCTGACTTTTCATGGCGGTCGGTGAGCGGGTGAGGGGGTTGGGTTTTGCTGTGGTGGGGCTGGTTTTCGCGGCCTGGGCGTGATGGTTGCCCGGCTGTCGGGCCGGGTGGCCGGGGGTTCCACGGGCCCCGGGGTCTTTCTTGGGTCGTAGGGGCGGGTTGGCGCTGGTTAGGGTGCTTGTGGCAGGGCGGTGATGCGCTGCCAGGCGCTCTCGATCTGGGTGGCGCAGGGCCAGGTGCGGGGAATTTTGAGTCGTCGTCGGCGGCCGCCGCGGACGAGGCGGGCCGCGGTGTGCAGGATGCGGTAGCGCAACGTTTTCGGCTCGGCTTTGGCCAGAGCGCCGTCGAGGGCGAGGAGTTTGAGCCAGGAGAGCAGGATGGCGGCGGTCATGGAGGTGGTCAGCCAGGCGGTGTTGATCGCGAAGTCGTGGGAGGGGAATCGGCCCAGGCCGGTGTCCTTGCCGGTGCGGATGCAGTCCTCCACCCGGGCGTGCACCCGGTGCGCGGCGTCGATGTACTGCGACTGCCCCAGCCACCCCTTCGTGGTCTCGGGACGGTTGGTGACCCACAGCGTGTAGCGCCACCCGTCTTGGGTTTCGAACAGGGTCAGCTGCGCCCCAGGATGGGGACGTTCGCGACGCGCGAACACCCGCATCTTCTCCGGCCAGGCGGAGAGTTGGTCGCCGCCTGGTCCCTGCCGCAGCAGCCCGGTCAGCTCGGCCACGTGGGCCTGCTCGACCCAGCAGCGGGCGTGTGTGCACCGGGGGTTGTCGCAGGCGTCCTCGGCGCGTCGCTCACGCAGTTGCCCGCGCGGCCCGATCGCCTGCACCCACGCCCGCTCGGGCACCAGCCGGATCGCGGTCTTCTCCCGCTCGGTCAGCGCCCACCCCACCGAGTAGATGAGCTGGTATCCGCGCCGGGACGCGAGCTTGTCCAGATGTGCGATGAGCTCGTGACTGGCGCCGGCACCGTCCACAGTGACCATCAACCGCCTCCGAAACTGTTGTGGCAGCGCGGCAATCGCACTATCGGTGATGGCGATGTGGTCCTCGGCTGAGCCGAAGGAAGCCAAGACCCGCATAGTGCAGCTCCAGGTGGGGGAGCCGGGGTTTGATTTCCTCGGGTTTCATCACCGATTGGTGCGCAGTCAGGGTCGTCGCGGGACCGGCAAGGGCATTGTGTTCCTCGCCCGTTGGCCCACGAGCAAGGCTATGCAGCACGCCCGTGACCGCATTCGTGAGCTCACGGAGCGGCGCAGGACACTGCTGCGTGTTGAGGTGATCGTGGAGGACGTCAACCGTTTCCTCCGTGGATGGGCCGCCTATTTCAAGTACGGGAACTCGGCCCGACACTTCGACAAGATCATGGGGTTCGCGCGGATAGGTCAGGAGCACTTTCTGTGTTCAGGCACACCGCAACACAACCGACCCACATGTAGGGTCGAGGGCTGGCGCGGTGGCAGATCCTGGCAGTAGGTCACGAAGCCGTTGGCACCACCCGGTTTCCCGTTGGTTGTTCTTCTTCGTGTCCGTGGCCAGGGTGCTCCAATGCGGATCGTTGATCTGTGCCCATTCCGCCGCATCGTCACCGGTCTCACGGGCGAACGCGATCCCGTCGGCGGCGCCCTGCCGAGCCCATCGACCGTAGGGGCCGCGGCCGATCTCGGTCCATGCCTGTAGCCACTCGGCCGCCTGGTCGGTGGTGATGCGGCCGTAGTCGCAGCCGTGGGTGAGCATCGCGCATTCGCGGAATCCCGCCCGCCAAGCATGCCGGGGACTGGCGTCAAACGCGGTGTCGCCCGCGATCTCCCTACTGAACTCCGGGGCGCCGGGCAGATCGGCCAGCACGTCGGCGGCGCCCCCAGCCAGCGGCAAGGCCCGAAACGCGCTGCGGCGGCAGAGTTTCAAACCTCCGTAGACCGGCTGGCCACGTCGATCGCCGCCGTAAAGTACGGACGGCCGATCGGCAGCCGATGCCGCTCGTCGACCACAATCACGTCCACCGGGGTGTGATCAACCTGGACCTGCTCCAACAGCCCGGAAATCTCCGGCGGGACACCACCGGCCGACCGCCGCGACCGTGCCGCATCGGCGCCTTCTCGCGCTGACACTGACTTCACTGGGTCCAGCTGCGCGATCCGGCGCAACACCGTTCCTCGTGAGGGCACCCGCAGGCCACGAACCCGGCACCTGCGTGCGATCTCCCTGCACACGGCCGCCACCGAGCGGCGCTGCCGGGTCAGGTATCGAGTCCGCAGGATCTCACGCACGATCGCCTCGACCTCGTCCGGCAACCGGCCGTTGCCCCGGCCGCCGCTGGACCGGCCCAGCAGGAGATCAGACACCACGCCTTCACCCGCACGCCACCGCCCGACCAGCACATACACCTGACGTCGGGACACCCCCAGTTCGGCCGCGGCCTCGTCGGCGGCCGCCAGGCCCACCGTGGATTTCTCCGCCAGCCGGCCGATCACCTCGGCCCGCCGCACTGCGGCATCCCACACCGGGCCGGGAGCGGTCAGCACGCCGCGTTCGACCGCTGGACTCTCGACCAACCGGCAACCCCCGTCACGCACACGATCATGGTCGGAGTGACCGTAGTGCAGGCGACTTCAGCACATCGCGGAGACCCGAACTCCTCTACACGCCACGGCAAACGGCCAGCTCAGCCGTGCACGCGACTTCGGACATTCACAGCTGTTCGAGACCGCCTACGTTTGCGGCGCCCGCGCCTCCGAGGTCTGCGGGATGTACGTCGACGACCTCGACCTGCGCCTGGACGACGAACACGCCCGCGTCCACGGCAAAGGAGGCTCGGTGCGCACCGTGCTGCTCGACGACCGCGGCTACGTCGCCTTGCTCAAGCTCTATCTCGCCCGCACCGGCTACACCTCGGGGCCGCTGTTCCGGGCCAGCATCAACGGAAGCGGCGGCCCGCTGTCCTACGACGCCGCCCATCACCGATGGTGCCGCTACTGCGAGAAGGCCGACGTCGACATCGACATCCACCAGCTCCGGCATGCCCACGCCACCGAACTGATCAACAACGGAGTCTCCATCGAAGCCGTCCGCCGTCGGCTCGGCCACGCCTCCATCGAGACCACCCAGATCTACACCTTGCTCGCCGACAAAATCGCCGACGACGAGATCCGCACCGCCCGTCGCCGCCGTGACACTCGGCGCTAACGCCCGCGCGTCAAACGCCCCGACCAGCGGTCACGCCCGGCCGCGGCCCCTTTCTGGCGTATTCGGTTCCCACCCCTAGGCCCCCGTGAGTTCAGCGAAATTGAGGGTTCCTCGCCGGGAACCCGAGGGTCCGATCTGCCCAGGACCAGGGCTCGACCCGTGGGTTCGCCTCAACCCGAAGTATCGCACTCGATCTCGGCGGTCAGCAGCTGGCGAGCCGAGTTGGCGTACCGGATGGCGGTTTTCGAGTCGAGTCCGAAGACGACAGCCAGGTGCAGCGGGTCCGGGCCGTGAGTGAGAGCTTCCTCAAGCTGGCGGTCGATGCGAAGTCGTTCCAGGGTCGCGGTCTGCTTGTTCAGCAGTTCGGACGCCCACGCGCCGGTCGCCGGCTTGGTCTCCAGCGCGGTGTGCTTGTTGATGATCAGGTGCGGGTTCGCGGTGTTGGGCCACCGCTCGCGCCGGTAGCGCAGCCAGTCAAGCAGCACTTGGTAGGTCAGGTCGTCCAGCGGCCGGGACCGGCCGGCGATGGTCAGGCGCCGGTTGCCGAGGTCGAGGTCATCGAGCTGGATGACGAGGATGGCGCCCACTCGTGCGGCGTGCACGCCGGCCAGCGCGACGAGAACGCGGGTGGCCGGAGTGACGGCGGCACGGGTGGTCTGTTTGAGATGTTCGGGACGAAGTGGTTGCAGGACACCAGCTTCCTGCTGTCCAACCTTGATCCGGCTGGTGGGGTTTCGGAATATGGCCTTGGTCTTCTTGGCATGGGCGAACAGCGACCTCAGCGCGATGAGCGTGGTCCTGCGCTGTTCGCCGTGCAAGCCCTTGAGCGCGACCAAGATGTCGTCGCGGGTAACCTCGCGCAAGTGGTCGTAGCGCCTTGACCAGTCCACCAGGATCGTTCGGATGCGGTTGACGTAGTTCCACACGGTGCTTGCGGCGCGAGCGCTGCTGCGCGGGCCGCCGTTGTGCAGCGTCCGCGCCCAGCGCTCGGCCTCACGGCGGATGCCCGGCGCGAGGCCGTCGAGCTTGCGGCCCAGCCAGTCCTCGAACGGTGCGGGTCGGTCATCGACGAATAGCTCCAGCATCTGGAGTATCTCGACGGTGCGCTCGGTGCTGAGGCCGCGCGCCCTCAGCGCCGGAAACATCTCGCTGTAGCTGACTTTCTGCCCCTCGGCATGGTCGGAGAGCAGGATGATCAGCGCGTCATCGACGTCACCGCGCACTCGCGCAACCCAACCGCGGGCCTCGCCGTGGCGGTGGGCGACATGGCGTGCCCAGGCCAGCCACGGGTTGGCCAGGTTGGTGTGTTCACGGGTGAAACTCGTGAAGTCCCGCGCCAGGGCGAACAACGGCAGCTGCGCTCCGACGAGACGGGGCCGGCCGGCGGGCGGCGGGGCGGGCTTGCGCGGCCGCCCGATCCGCCCATGCGCCCGAACCCGGCGCAGTTTCTTGTCTCGACCGCAGCGCGGATTCATGTGCGCGAAAAAGAGCTGGTGGCAAGGCAGATTCGGCAGGCAGGACTCCGCTGTGACGGACAATGGCGCGGCCGCGGCCTCGATGCGGGCCTGCGACCAGCACAACCGGCAGTACTGCTTGCGCACCGGTAGCCGACGAGAACAACCAGCGCAGCGGCCGATCGCATGCTGCTGCGCGAACCGGGAGCACGCGCTGCACCGGCGGTTGACGACCAGGCCCCAGGCCAGGCAGTCGGTGCACGACGTCATCACAGTGCGGTGAGGGCGAGGCATCGGCTACTCCGGTGGCAGCGACCTGCCGTCGCGTCGTTTCGGCGCCACCCCGGCCACCCCGGCCGCAGCCGCGGTCGGCGCCTGATCGGAGCTGGGCTGGGTCACCTTCTCCGGCTCGGGAATGAGCACCTCGCCGATCGGGCAGCCCAGCACGGCGCAGATGACGTCGAGGTCGTCGAGCTTGATGCTGGCCGGCTGCCCGGACCACAGGCCGGACATCTTCCCGGCCGAGATCACCAGGCCGCGCTCGGCGAGCATGCTTTGCAGCTCGCTGGCCTTCCAGATGCCTCGGTTCGCGGCGGCCAGCCGCAGATTCCACTTCATGACAGCAGTCCTCCCAGGCGCCCGGCGGCGCGCTGCTGGCCAGCGATCCAGGCGTCCTCGATCCGGGTCCGATGAACGTGAACATAATTCAGAGTTGACGCGATCCAGGCATGTCCGAGCAGTTCCTGAACGGAGATCAAGTCCAAACCGGACAGATAGAGCTGACTGGCGCAGTAATGCCGCATGACATGCGGCGTCAGCGTGTCCGCCCAGCTCGGCAGGTGTGCGGCGGTGGCGTCGGCCAGGCCGCCACGGAGGGCGTCGTCGCCGATGCGTTTGCAGGTGCCGTCGGCGTTTTTGCGTTCGGACGGGAACAGTGGCGCGCCGGGGCGGGTGTGGTCAGCGTCGTCGAAGTGGCCCCACACGTCCTCGACGAACCAGCGCAGCGTCCGGTCCGCTCCGTTGATCAGCGGCACCATTCGCTCGCGCGGGCCGCTGCCGCGGGCGCCCTTGCCGACGCGCACATGCAGCTTGCCGAACCGGCCCAGGTTCCACTTCACGTCGGCCAGGTCGAGGTTGCGGGCCTCGTTCACCCGCAAGCCGACCTCGGACATCAGCTTCGCGGCGACGTAGTTGCGGGCGGTCGGGGCGAACTTCCGGCAGGTCACCAGCTCGCCCCGCCACCCGGTGAACAGGGTCTTGACCTCGGCCTCGGTCGGCGGGATGCGCAGCGCGGCCTGCTTGCGGCCGCGGGGCTTGTTCATCTCGTCGATCGGACACTGCACAACCCGGCCGGTGAGGGCGTGAATCTCGACCTGGTGTCGCAGCTCCAAAAACGCGAAGAACGTGGTCAACGCCTGCGCCCGCGCGAGCCTGGTGCCCTTCGCGGCGGTGCGCAGCACCTTGCCGAAGTAGGTGTCCGCGTCGGTGGGATCCATGTCCCACAACGGTTTTCCGAACCAGGTGCGCACCTGCTCCAGGTGTCCGATGTCGGAGGCGATCGTGCCGTCAGCCAGCCCGGCCGACGCGCGAGCGAGCACGAAACCAGCCAGCACATCGGTCTCGAACGCCGCGATCTCCTCCGCGCTAGCCGGCGCCCGCCGCTCCCGCAGATCCCGTACGACCGCCAGACCCACCCCAGACCCCGCCTTCACCAACGTCGCTCTTTGCTCGATCGAGGCGAGATCATTTCAGAGTTACTGAAGAACGATCACATCGGGGCCTGCCCTCTCGGACGGGCGCGCACGCCCTGGTCCTGGGCAGATCGGACCCTCGCGTCCCCACCGAGGAACCCCGGAACACGAGGGTTATCTCTTACTTGCGCCAGGTGTCCTCATCCCGGGCAAGCATCCGCGCCGACGCGAAGAACCCGTTCACCCGCCGGTCCGGCAACCCGTCCGGGCCCAGCAGGAACGGCTGCCCGGGCACCCGGCCATGCGCCCTCAGCAACGCAGGCAACCGGTCACCAAACCGCCGCGCCACCGGATCCTCGAACGACGACCAATGCCGCGCCGGGGCAACGAAGAACACCCGCCATTTCAGAACACCAGCGCTCGCGATCACCGCCGCAAGCTAGCCCCAGCACCGTGCTCACCCGGCAACACGACACGGCACAACAACCCGAACGGGTAGAGAAGCTCGGCCGCTACTCGTTCCTGACCCCGGAGCTGGCCGGCGGGCTGCGCCCGCTGCGCGACCCGGCGACTCCGGACGAAGACGACGACGTGTAGCGGCTCGTGGTGCTGCCCGGCTGGCACCGGGCAGCACCACGAAGTCGTGCCAGGCATTTCGGGGCAGTGAAGCGGTCCTCTGGCCAGCAACGCCGAGGGTTTCTACACGATCACCCCGGCGGCCATCGTCAGGCCGTGAGGCCGCGCAGCGCCTCGTCGATCCGGGTGAGCAGAACCCGTGCGGCATCAAGCGCTGTTTCCGGCTCCAGCTCGGAGGAGATCAGCGACAGTTCCGCCGCTGATCGGTAGGACAGCAGCGCCAGCGTCAAGGTCGCCGCGTCGCGAGCCGCCGGCAGCTGGCTCAGCAACTCCCGGCCCGGATCCACGACCGGCCAGCGATAGTCACCAAACGGGTTGGGAACGTCCCTGGTCACAGGGCGGACTCTAGCGGGACTGCGCCGCCAACACCCGCTTCTACCGGTACGCCTCACCCAGTCAGGAGAAGCCGGTCTGACCCGCTACGTTGCCCGGCATGGGCTTCTCCACCGAGCAAATCGGGGCCTGAGTAGCAGTCGAACAGGATCCTCCGTTAGCGGAATCAGCCCGCAGCGTTACTGCCCAGGTGGCGGTAGAGGGTGGTTCGGGAGACCCCGAACGCGGCGGCGACTTCGTCGGGCGACTGGCCGGCGTCGACGGCGGCTGCCGGTCGTCGAGTTGCGCTGGTAGCCGAGATGAGCGAACACCTCGGCTACGACAAGGGCGATCCCGCCGGCCGCGGCACCGGTTAACCACCGCAATGGCAGCTCGGCGAAAACGGTGCAGACCGAGGTCGGCCCAGTGCCTATGGAGGTGCCCCGAGACCGGCGGGGCGAGTTCAAGCCGCAGATCGTGCCCAAGCATGCTCGCCGCGTCGCGGGGTTCGATGAGGCCGTGATCTCGTTGTATGCCAAGGCATTGACCACTGGTGAGACCCAGGCGCATCTGGCGAGATCTATCAGACCGAGGTGTCCAAGGTCTTGGTCCGTCGCGAGGATGATCTGGGCCGGTGGTTTCACACGGGTGAGGCCTTGGCCGCGCTCTTGCGAACGAAGGCTACTTCCGTGTCGGGGACTATTCTGCCGTGCGGGTCGAGCAGGGCAGCGTGGACGTGTTCGTGCGTATCGGTGGCGACGGGAAGCACGCGCGACCTCTGCGCCTGGGGGACGTGTGCTTCGCCCCACTGCTGCATGGCGACCATGACGACCTTCAGCTCCTCGCCCGCCGGGGTCAGGTCGTAAGCGTCGCGGGTGCGCTGGCCGGGCTCCTGGTAAGGGGTCTTCTGCAGCACTCCGCGTGCGACCAGTGCGGTCAGCCGGGCGCTGAGGACGTCCGAGGCGATCCCGAGGCCGTCGCGGAACTGCGCAAACGTCCGTGCGCCGAGGAACACCTCCCGGACGATCAGGAAGCTCCAGGAGTCGCTGAGCACTCCCAGGCTCCGGATGATGGCGCACGGATTCTCCAGCGCACGCGTCAGGGTCGGCGACTGTCGAGGCATACCTGCCATCCTCCCTTACAACTCATCCGGACATGGCGGCTGCGCGATCTTGCTACTCCTGTCCGGTCATAGCAGCTGTGCTTCGTGGGTCTTGTCGTAGGCGCGGATCTCGCCGAGTCGCCCGTCGCGGAGTTTGCGGGTCTGCGGTGCCGTGCTGGCCATTCCTGATGTGGCGCCTCGCGACAGCCTCCACCCTCTCGCCGTGCCTGCGGTTCAGGCGGGATTCTTGTCGTGTCCGTGATCAGCGTCGGGCTCGGGTGTGGGTGTGGGTGCGAGTTGCAGTTCGCCGCGTCCGAAGGAGAAGTTCTCCTTCGGGACCGGTATCAGCGCGATGAATACGTCGTCCCCGGCGATCCCGAGCACCTCGGTGGTCTTCTGACAGATAGCGCGGGCCAGGGCGCGCTTGTCCGGCAGGGGGCGCTCGGCGGTGAACAGGACCGTGATGATCACCGCGTCGCCGCTGCGCTCCATGCCCATGTAACCCGGATCCAGGAACAGCTCGTCCGGCCCGTGACCGGTGATCGACACGAACTGATCCTCTACCGGGATCCCGAGCGCCTCGTGCAACGCCAGTGGCAGGGCCCGCCCGAGGCCGCGCTTCTGCTCCGGCGAGAACCTGCCCGCAGGGACATGCACCTGGAACACCGGCATCCGGACTCCCCCCTGCGCCTCCCAGTGACGCGCATGCTACAAGCTGAGTTGTTATAACCAATCTAGCATCGGTAGGGTCGATCCGACGAGGGACTTCCGGATGGGACCCGCTCACGACGGACAGGAACGACGCATGCGCTACACGACTTTCGGACGCCGCACCGGCCTGCGGATCTCGCAGTACGCCCTCGGCACCGGGAACTTCGGCACCGGGTGGGGTGCCGGCACGGAGCGCGGGGAGGCGAAGACGATCTTCGACCGCTTCGTGGAGGCAGGCGGGAACTTCATCGACACCGCCGACACCTACCAGGCCGGCCAGTCCGAACAACTCGTGGGCGAGTTCATCCACGCCGACCGCGACGACCTGGTGCTGGCGACGAAGTTCACCGTCGGCGCCAACCCCGACCCAAAACTCTCCCGCACCGGCAACGCCCGCAAAAACCTGCGCGTCTCAGTCGAGGAGAGTTTGACCCGGCTCGACACGGACTACATCGACGTACTCTGGGTGCACTACCCCGATGCCCTCACCCCGATCGACGAGCTCCTGCGGGGCTTGGACGACCTCGTCACGCAGGGGAAGATCCTCTACGCCGCGTTCTCGAACTTCCCCGCTTGGCGCGTCTCCCGCGCCTCCCTCCTCGCGGACGTGTCGGGGTGGGCTCCGGTGGCAGGCATCCAGGTGGAGTACAGCCTCGTCGAGCGCACCGCAGAACGCGAGCTGCTGCCCATGGCCGAAGCTCTCGGCCTCGGCGTCGCCCTCTGGTCCCCGCTGGGCGGCGGACTGCTCACCGGAAAGTATCGCCAGAGCCAGGATGGGCGGCTGAGCGACTGGAACAACCTCGTCCACACCGAGTCCTCCGAGCAGAAGACCGCGATCATGGACGCAGTCATCGAGATCGCCGAACAGGTAGGCCGCACCCCGGCACAGGTCGCCACCGCCTGGGTGAGCGAACGAACCCGCCGCCTCGCGACCACGGGCGTGCCGATCATCGGCCCGCGTCACGTCGCCCAGCTCGATGACTACCTCGGCGCGCTCACCCTCGCTCTCACCGACGAGCAGTACGACCGGCTCGACGAGATCAGCACCATCGACCTCGGCATCCCGCACCAGGCGAACACGAAAGCCCTCAACCGCCTGCAGGGTGGCCTCGCCAAGTCGGTTGATGGACCGGCCGTACCCGTGTTCTGAACCCCAGATTCCGCCACTCAGGAGCTTTCCACCATGACCAACCCCGGAGCTGATCCCTCAGGGGAACGTTCGCGCACGATCCGGTACCAGGTACCCGAACGCGACAAGTCCGCTCTGTTCGATCGAACCGGGATCGAACAACTTCGTGCGATCGCCGACGGACTCTCCCCCGACCCACCGATCAGCAGCCACATCGGACTCAAGTTCGTCAAGATCGCCGATGGCGACGTCGTGATGACAGCAGTGCCGGACGAATCGCACTACAACCCCATCGGGTCCGTGCACGGCGGGTTTTTCGCCACCGTCCTGGACTCGGTGTGCGGATGCGCGGTCCACTCGACCCTCCCCGCCGGGGCCGGGTACACCAGCCTGGAGATCAAGGTGTCGTTTCTGCGCCCCATCACTGCCGACACCGGTCAGGTGACCGCCCACGGATGGGTCGTCCGCCGCGGCCGGAGCGCCGCGTTCGCCGACGCCGACATCCGAGACCGCGAGGGACGCGTCCTGGCCACCGCGTCCAGCACCTGCCTGATCATCCATCCGGACCCCGCGCCGTGAACCGACCCGATCACACCAGCAATGGCGATGCCGCGCAGGATGCTCACTTCCGGCGGGGTCGGCGGGGAGCATTCTGGGCGGCGGCCTCCGTTCTCGCCCTGGCCCTGTGGTCGTCCGGGGCGCCGAGTGTGCTGTACCCGATCTACGCCGAGAAGTGGGATCTCGCCCCGGTCGTGGTGACGACGGTGTTCGCGACCTATCAGCTCGCCCTGGTGGTCGTGCTGCCGCTGTTCGGGAACCTGTCCGACCTGTTCGGCAGACGCCGGATCATGATCGCCGGCATCGCCCTCATCGGCGCGTCCGCGCTCGTGTTCGCCTTCGCACCCCACGTCGCCTACCTCTACGCCGGGCGCGTGCTGCAAGGCACCGGGACCGGGCTCGCGATGGGCGCGGCCACCGCGTCGCTGATCGAGAACAACATCACCAGCGGTCCCCGCTTCGCCAGCACCATGGCCACGGTCGCGACCTCCACCGGCCTCACCCTCGCCCTGCTGATCAGCGGTGTCTTCGCCGAGTACCTGCCGCTGCCGCTGGTCTGGAGCTACATCGTCCTGCTCGCCCTCACCGCCGCATCGATCACCGCGCTCCTTCTCTCACCCGACGACCGCCCCCTCACCAAGACACCGTGGCGGCCCCAGGTCCCGTTCGTGCCGGCCGGGATCCGCACCGGATTCGTCATCGCGACCTTGTCGGTGGCCCTTGCATACTGCGTGGGAGCGATCTTCCTCTCCCTCGGCGCTCACATGATCGACCAGTTCACCCACACCGACAACACCGCCGTCGTCGGCACCCTCCTGGCCACCTCCTCCGCCTTCATCTGTCTCACCGGGCTCTGCACTGGACGCGTCCCCGCGCGCGCCCTCGTCTGGGCCGGCACCGGGCTCACTCTGGTCAGCCTGGCCCTCATGGCCGCGGCCAGCGCGTCCCAGTCCCTCACTCTGTTCCTGATCTGGTGCGTCATCGGCGGCATCGCTTACTCGCTCGCGTTCTCCGGCGGCCTCGGCCTCATCAACCAAATCGCCCACCCAGACCACCGCGGCGCCACACTCTCCCTGCTCTACCTCATCGCCTACACGTTCCAAGCGGCCACCGCCATCGGCGTCGGAGCGCTGGCCACCACCGGCACACTCGGACTCGCTGTCGGCGCCGCAGCAGTCGCACTTGCCGTGCTGTGCCTGAGCGTCGTGATCCTCGCGGCCATCGAATTGGCCGCACGACGTGCCACACCCCGCCCGGTGCTTGAGCGGGACGGTCTCGTGAGCGGTGCTTCCGGCCTCACGCGCCGAGCCGGAGTCCGGCAGGATCGGGCTGTGCGTGATTCCCAATGATGTTGTCAAGCGACGATCACGACGGCTTCAGCTTGGCATTCAGTGTTGTCGCGCAACCTAGCCCGTAGGACGTGGAGTCGTGGGCGAAAGCCAATGCGATTGCGGCCTGGGTATGGCGTTTCCTTCGAGCTCGACGAGCGGTCCCGCCGGGCCGCCACCGTCAACCTCGGCCTGCCTTCCTTCCGCGACATCGCCAGCCGCACCGTGACAGCCACCAAGAACAAGGCGGACTGACATGAGCGCGCGCAACCCGTCCCGGATCGCCGCAATCATGGTCGAGTCCCCAGACAACGCGGGATGCTGATGACCTCACCGGCGCGCAGCACCCCAGACCACACGATCTCGGCTGGTGGTTCGGTGTTGGGGTCGGTGTCCCGGTACAACGGGGCCACGCGGGACGGGCCGCGCACCTCCCATCGTTTGGACCCGGCCAGTTGCACGATGATCGTGGGGTGGTCGTCCCAGTGCAGATCGAACCCGGCGGCGTCTCCGGTGGTCAGATAGGCGTTGACCTGGGTGGTCATGCCGCACCACCACTGCAACGCCCGGCAGGCTGCCTCCAGCGTCGGGTCGAGGTGGTTGAGGGCGTCGACGATGACCTGCGTCCCGTCTGTCAGTAGCACCCCGAGTTTCTCGGTGTCCACAATGGGCACCGACTGGCCCCGGCGGCTGGTGCGGGTGGTCAGGTAGGCGCGGGTGTGGACGTCGGCGCCGTGCTGCAACACGCGGATCTGCGGGAAGTCCAGCGATCGCCAGGACAGCAGGTCCAGCAGCCGGTGTGGGGTGAGCAGCCGCGTGACCACCGCGGGGTCTGGCAGGGTGCCCCGGGCGAAGTCCCGCCCCAGGTCCCCGGCGCCCTCCCAGGCCAATGTCTGCTCAAGATCGCGGACGAATCGAAGCGTCATGAAGACCTCCATGCGAAAGACACAGGCGGGTGATTGGAGAGAGGGGTGCGGGCCCAGCGGGGCTCAGAGCGCGGCCGTGCCAGGCCCCGCACCCTCGGTGTGGCGGGTTCCTAGGCTCCCGGAGGCGGGTCCTTGGTCTCGCCGGAATCGTTGCCGTCCGAGGTCATCGCCATGCGGTCGCGGTTCTGAGCCGCTCCACGCTCAACAGCAGCTCGTCGTCCATCCCTAGTCACCTCCCTCTGCGGTCGTGTGGTCGTGGCGGCGATGTCCACGTAACCGCAAGGTGACAGCACTTGGAGTTCGTTGTGCCGGTTACGCACATCGGTTGCCGATCAGGCATTTCGGGGTGACCCGCTCCCTGCACGGCTACGGTGAGCCATGACGCGATCACTGGAGGCACGCATGCGGCAGGCGGGCATGGGGCACCAGGCAGGCCCGGCAGGCCAAGGGCTGGACCCAGGACGAGCTGGGGCGCCGCATCGGCTACACCAAGACGCGGGTCTCCAGGGCAGAGACAGGAGCACAACCGATCCGGGACGTCGCTGTTCTGCGCCAGCTCGCGGACGTTCTCGGCGTGCCGCCGTCGATGTTCGGACTCGCCGATCAGTCACCTACCGTTCCTAAAGTTTCAGTGAATCTCTAGGAGTCCACCGTTACCGGCGGACGGTCCCCGTCTTGCCCGCGTGGACGCAGTGCGGGGTGGACGCTTCCCAGCCACCTGCCCGCCTGCGCGGGTCTTCCGGTCCGCTCCACGTCCTTTCGACCCATTCGGGTCTGGGTTTCCGGCCACTCCGGCACCCATCATGATGTCCTCGGCCAGTGTGGCGAGGTTGTGTGCGGCATTCAGGTCACGGTCGATGACCAGGCCGCACGCGGTGTTGTCGCAGCGAAACACCCGGTCCGAGAGGCGTAGCTTGGCTTTCACCACACCACAGGCCGAACATGTTTTGCTGGACGGAAACCACCGGTCAGCGACAACCAGCCGGCCGCCGTGCCAGCTGGTTTTGTAGTCGAGTTGCCTCCTGATCTCGGCGAACCCGGCATCGCTGATGGCGCGCGCTCACTTCCGGTTGGCCAACATCCCTGACACGCCCAGGTCTTCGACCACCACGGTGCCGATGTGGGCGGCGAGTCCGGCAGTGAGCTTGTGGATCCCGTCGCGCCGCAGGTTGGTCACGCGGTGGTGGATTCGGTTGCGACGCCGGTTGGCACGTTTCCACCGATTCGACGCCTTCTGTCCCGTACGTTTGCCCGGTCCTTGCCGACGCGACACCGTGCCAGACCACCTGCGCAGCTTTTTCTGAGCCTTGCGCAGGTGTTCCGGGTTGCCCACGGCCCCCTGCTCGTCGGTGACACCCGGAACTGGTCGCGAGCACACCGCGAGGTGCGAGATCCCGAGATCCACTCCCACGGTCGCGGCAGGATCAGCGGGTTTCGTCTCGCTGCGTTGGACTTCGCAGGTGAAAGCGACGAACCAGCGTCCACCCTCGAACCGCACAGTGGCCGACAAGATGCGTGCGGTTCCCGTTTCGATACGCCGGGCGAGCTTGCGGGTGGACTCGTGCGTCTTGAGCGTCCCCAGCCTGGGAAGTGTGACGTGGTGCCGGTCCGGTTCGATGCGGATGGTTCCGGTGGTGAACCGCACTGACAATGCTGACCGGTGCTTGGACTTGAACCGCGGAAACCCGACCTTTCGGCCCACGCGCTTGCCGCTGCGGGAGTCGTTCCAGTTCTTCAACGCACGAGCCAGGTTGTCCAGTCCGGTGTTGTAGGACTCTGTGGAGTTTTCCGGCCACCACGCAGCCACCTCGTCCTTGGTGGCGTTCCAGGCGCGCCGAAGACCAGCCAGGGACCAGTTCAACGACGGCGTGAGCTGATCTTCGCCGATGCCGTAGGTGCGTTCGGCGGTGCGCTGGTCCAGGTTCGCCTTCACCCCAGCCAACGCCCAGTTGTAGGCCACCCGCGCCGCTCCGCAGTGCGACAACACCGCACGCTCCTGCGTGGGCGTGAGGTCGAGCGCGTACCGGTACGCCTGATGCACCATGCTCACAGACCAGTGACCTCAGCGGTCGCGCACGCGACACCCGCTTCCGCGCGTTTGCGTGCCGACCTGCGCCCGTACAGGCGTGCACACATCGAGGTGAGCACGTCCACCATGTCCCGCACGAGGTCGTCTTTCACTTCTTCTGGGTTGAGCACGACGATCCGACGTCCGGTAGCGGCCAAGGCGGATTCCAGGTGTTCGACACCAAAACGAGCCAACCTGTCGCGGTGCTCCACCACGATCGTGGACACCCGTGGGTCAACGAGGAGTTTCCGCAACTTCGGCCGGTTCCCGTTCAGACCAGAACCGACCTCGGTCACGGTTTCATCGATTGAGATGCCCTGTTCACCACACGCGGCGACGACCCGACCCGCTTGACGTTCGAGGTCGTCTTTCTGGTCAGCGCTAGACACCCGGCAGTACGCGACGGTGAACCCGGTGGGCCGGTCATGTTCGCGCACGAGCCACGTCCCAGATGGTGTTTGCACCACCGGAACCGGCATGCGACCGGACTTCGCCCAAGCCCACGCGGTTTGGTAGTGCACACCTTCCCGTTCAGCCCACTCCGATAGCCTCACAAGATCACCATACACCATGATGATCACTGATAATTACAGAGATCCAATCCAACAGTTTCCGACCCTGACGTCCAACCTGGACATACGCACCTCGGAGGGCCCAGTGGACCGTCGTGCATTCCTCGGCGGGGCCAGCGCGTTCGGCGTCTCGGCCGCGTTCACCCGACCTGCTTCGGCTGCCGAGCCGGATCTGGCGGTACTGCTGGAAAAACGGATCTCGACCTGCCTGTTCACCACCACCGGCGCCAGTGCCGCGCCAATGCAGGTGGACGAGTTGCGAGCGCGCCTGGACCGCGCGCGGGCCGGATACGACGCGTGCCGCTACGTGTGGCTGGCCGACGAACTCCCGCGGCTGATCTCCGCCGCTGAAGCGACCATGACTGAGGCACCGACAACCGAAGCTGCGGCGCTGGCCTCAGCCAGCTACCAGCTCACCGCGCACGCGCTGGCGAAACTCCTGGTCTCCGGGGTGCAGCCGATGGCAGCCGACCGCGCCGTTACCCGCGCACAGCAGGCCGGCGATCCCCTGGTGCTAGCGCAGGCCCGGCGAGTGCTCTCCACCGCAGCCCGCCGGATCGGTGACTACGAGCAGGCCGAACGGGTCGGTATCCGCGCGATCGAGGACCTCCCACTTGCCCGGCAGGCTTGTCCGGCTACGGGACGGCACGCGGTCGAACTGTGGTGCGTGGCCGGATACGCAGCGGCCGTCCGAGGTGACAGGGACCGCTCCGTGGAGTGCTACCGCGAAGCAACTTCCGTGGCTGCCCACATCGACGACCCGGCGATCCTGCACCGTCCACACCACACGCCAGCCCTGATCGCGCAGTGTGGTCAGCTCGGCCAGAAACTCCCGTGCCTTCGCGGCGGTGCGCCGTCCGGCGGTGTCCCGGTAGAGACGTTTGAGCCGGTGCAGATTGATCACGCCCGGTACCGGCTCCTCGTGGAGATCGTGGAGATTCGTGGCGAACCGGAGATTCAGTGAGGCGGGTGCGTGCTCGTCCAGCTGGGAGAAATAGGGGCTTGAACTGGCCGGGTAACGGGAGATCACCACCCAGGGCGGTGCGGTGCTGCTGCTCATAGTGATTCCTCCGGGGAGACGAGTGTGCGGGTCCACCAGGTCACGGCGGACCGGAAGCGGGACAGGCAGGTCGTGGGAGTACGACAGGCGCCGGTCCATTCGAACGCCACTTCGAGCGGATGGCCGCTGGTGATGTGCTTGGCGGCATGGCCGGCGGCCAGCCGGTGCCCGATGCCGTCGAGGCCGTGGCCATCGTCGGACAGATGCAGGACCGCGGCGTGGTGCATGATCCTCGCTAGCACTGGCCCGACGAGGCCGGTGTCCTGTTCGGTCAGCGCCTGGTGGACCTGTGCCGTATCGACCAGCAACCGGACATGCGGTGATCGGGCCAGAAGGCTTTCCAGCGCCGCCAGTGGCTCCCCGTGCAGCCAGCCGGGATGGTGCAACTCGATCAGCAAGGGCACGACCTCGCCGTCTGGTTCCGCAAGGGCGGGCGATCGATCCGGCCAGTCCACCAGCGGGGTACGGGCGAGCACCCGCACCCACCGTGCGCGGAGGAACCGCGCCACGCGTGCCAGCGCGGCGATTTCGTCCATCGCGGCGGGTGCCGCGTGCAGCACGTCGGCGAGGTCGACATCGGCGGTCAGCCCGCTGATCGGAATCGTCTGCTCTGCTGTCCGCGCCCACCGGCTCAGCGTGGCGTCGTCCTGGCGGGCCGCGTCGTAACCCCGTGGCCCCGCGCGCAGGTGGACAAACGGGATTCCTTCCGCCTGAGCCCACCTCAGCAGCTCCGGCACGCTCAGGCCCCGAACCCCGATGCTGTAGAGCCCGACCCGGGGCACCGACGGTATCGGCTGGATCGTCATGACCACTCCAGCATCAAGACCGGCTCCGGTGGCCGGTCGCCCTGATCGATCAGCGTGAACAGCCGGGGTGCCTGTTCTCTGGGGACTCTGCGGCACCACGCGGCGACCTGATCCTGGCCCAGGTCCGTGATCAGCCATCCGGCCACGCGCTCGTACGCCTCGCGGTACCGCGACGGGGTATGGCCGGTGAGTTCGTGCATGCCCACGACTGTCCAGCCACGACGGTGCACGGTCGCCGCCGCAACGGTGTCCTGTTCGTCCGGCGTGCCCAGCAGTCCCAGCACACCACCATCGCGGAGGAAACCAGCGGCACGACCGGCCCTGCGCGCTCAGACGCTTCGGCGGCTGCACCGCGACGGGTGGCGATGCGTGCTGGCCTGCAACACCCAGCGGCCGGAGGCGAATGCCGCCGCGAAACTCCCGGCATCAGCGATGTGAGCACCGGCGGCGAGCACTGCGGCCACCGCCGCCCCGTCGGGGTCCGGGCCGGGACGCGCCAGCGTCCCACCGAAATCCACCGCCAGACAACGCAGTCGGCTCATCCGCCACCTCCGGTTCCCGTCATCGAAGGCACTCGCGACATCAACGCGTGCACGTGTGCCGCGATGACCTGCGGCGGCCCGCACACCGACACCATCGGAACCTGCCACGCCAGATCGCGCACCATACTCACCCGGCGCCGTAGCGCCCGAGGGTTTTCGAACTCCCGCAACACCATGCGGTCGTCGTCGAGAACACGATCGAGTAGATGGGCCGACGCCCGCAGCCACACCGTCACCGCAGTGTGCCTTGCCACCGAATCGACTTCTCCCTGGGCCCGGCGCGGATCTCCGTCCACATCCACCGCGACCGCCAGACGCAGAGGAACCGGTGTTGCGGACGGCGCCAGCCCGAGATCGATCTTGTCCGCGCCAGATCCGGTTTCCCCCGCCAGTGCGGGAAACCACCGGGCAACCGGCCTCACCCGGACCACGTAGGCGGCTGTGCCGCCCAGCAGCCGCGGGCCGTGATCCACCGAAGGCACTTGAACCAGGGCGACATCACCGGCCGTGATCCGCCAGGCCCGTTCTTGCAGCGCCAGACCGACCAGGCTCTTACCCGCGCCATGCCCTCCCAGCAGGACTACCCCGGCACCCTCCATCTCGGCGCCGACGGCATGAACACAGACCGTGCCGCACCCGAGATGCAGCCGATGCAACCCGGCATTGACCAGACGGCGCGCATCCAGCTCGCTCACCCCCATCGGTAACCGCACATCCGGACGCCCGTCATGCTCAACCGGGTTGACCAACGACGGCCGGGAACCGGGAACATGCGGAGCCAAACGTGGCCACCTACGAAGAGTGGGTCACCAGACAAGCGGCGGCTGCCTCAAGATAGCCCTGCGTCAGGGCCGGGCCCGCCGGGTCAACCGCTCCCGCGCAACCTCGACCAGGGGAAGATCCTGGACATGGTGAACATCAGCGAACGCCCGAAAGAGGCGGACGACCGTGCGGTGCCTGGATTCTGGGAGGGCGACCTCATTATCGGCAAGGGCAACAAGTCTCAGATCGCCACGCTCGTCGAGCGTACCACGAGGTTCGTGATGCTGGTGCGGATTCCCTACGACCGCACCGCGGAACGGGTCGCCTACCTGTTGGCCAAGAAAATGGAGACGCTGCCGGAATTTATGCGGAAGAGCGTGACCTGGGACCAAGGGAAAGAAATGGCTCGCCACGCGGAGTTCACAATCCGGACCGGGATACCGATCTATTTCTGTGACCCCCACTCGCCGTGGCAACGCGGCAGCAACGAGAACACGAACGGACTGCTCCGCCAGTACTTCCCGAAAGGCACGGACCTGTCCTTGCACACCCAGGAGGAGCTTGATAAAGTAGCGGCACAGTTGAATGGCAGGCCGCGCAAGACGTTGAACTGGCGTAAGCCGATCGAAGTTTTCAACGATCTGGTGGCGAGCCATGTGTCGCCGTGATCACTTGATTCCGCCACTGATAATGCAACGGCCCTACCTTTAAGTCGTCTTCTTTGGGAGAAAACGATCTTACCCGGGTGGGGTCGTTGCTCTATTTTGAGGTGATCACCCGCTGCCTGAATAACGCTCTTATTTATCGAATTCTGTCGGCCAGAATCGGCGTAGAACCCACTTCACCGATCGACTCCGCGCCCCACGTCGGCCCGTTCCACCGGCCCGAACTGATGGAGATTCTCGCCGAACTCGCAAGCTGACCCGAGGAAGGATTCGACTCATTACGCGAAGGACATGGCGCGTCCCCCCGCACTCGTCGCTGTCCGGTGACAGATAGATCGGCCCGACGTTGAGTACTGACCTGGGTGGGCCTGAATGGTTGGCAGATGATCGAGCTGTTGGTTGTCATCGAAGGTGGCCCGTGAGTCTGTCCAAACAGGATCGTACCAGCTAATCCGGCCCAGCGGTGGCTTCATCGAAGCGACGCAGAACGTTGGCTGCGTTGGTGATTGTTTCGGGATATGTTGCGGCGTCGATGAGGTCGGGATGGTCGAGGGCGAGATGGCCTGGCCCCGCGAGATCGAACGCCACGAGGCCATCACCCGCCGGATCCAGGAACTCCTCGCCGAACTCGGCGAGCCCTGCGGTGGGACGGAGGAAGGGTGTGAATGACCAGGTCAAGATCAAAACGTCCAGATAACAACGTCTTCGGCGCCATCGAGGTGGACATCGAAGGCGAGTTGGCCCAGCTCGGCCCGACTGGCTACCGGCCGCTGCGCGTGCGCGACACCCTGTTCTGACTCGCCGGGCGCACGCGGGTGGCTTCCCGGTTCGTGGCGAAACGAACGTGGTGAGCGGTCTCCACCATGCCGCTGCGGGTGGATGGTGGAGACCGGCGACGAGTACGGGGACGAACGGCCGATGCCGCGACCGGCGTGCTGTCAGGCGGAGGCCGGGACGAGTTCGGTGAGGAGGGCCTGGACTCGGCGGTCGATGTCGTCGCGGATGGGGCGGACGTCGTCGACGGGTTTGCCGGCGGGGTCGTCGAGTTGCCAGTCGAGGTAGCGCTTGCCGGGGAAGACCGGGCAGGCGTCGCCGCAGCCCATGGTGATGACGACGTCGGCGGCCTGGACGGCTTCGGTGGTCAGGGGCTTGGGGAATTCCTTGGATAGGTCCAGCCCGATCTCGTCCATGGCCTGGGCGACGGCGGGGTTGATGGTGTCGGCGGGGGCGGACCCTGCGGAGCGGACTACGACCCGGCCCTTCGCGTGGTGGTCGAGCAAGGCGGCGGCCATCTGGGAACGGCCGGCGTTGTGCACGCAGACGAACAGGACTTCGGGCTTGCTGGACACGGGGGCTCCTTGGGTTTTGGCGATGGCGTCGAGGCGTTGGCGGGCGAAGCGCGCGGCCAGGACGGGTAGGTGGGTGTGGATGCGGGCGTGGGCGGCGAGCTGCTGGTAGGAGTCCTCCACGCATGCCTCGATGGTCTCGGCGGAGAACACGCCGTGGTAGTGCCGGGTGATGTGGTCGGCTTCGCGTCCGAGCAGGGTGTGCACGCGGGTGCTGGACAGGCGGCAGTCTTCGAGGTCGTGGCAGGCGGGGCCTTCGGACTCGGTCATGGCGACTCCACGGTGGAGGGTGTGGATCGGCGGCGCAGGGCCAGGGAGACATAGACGAGGGCAACCAGCACGGGCACCTCGATGAGCGGGCCGACGACACCGGCGAGGGCCTGGCCGCTGGTGGCGCCGAAGGTCGCGATCGCGACGGCGATGGCGAGTTCGAAGTTGTTGCCCGCGGCGGTAAAAGCCAGCGTGGTGGTGCGCTCGTAAGTCAGCCCGATGGCCTTGCCGAAGGCGTAGGACCCGGCCCACATCAGGGCGAAGTAGACCAGCAGGGGCAGCGCGATGCGGGCCACGTCCAGCGGGCGGCTGGTGACCTGGTGACCTTGCAGGGCGAAGAGGATGACGATGGTGAACAGCAGCCCATACAGCGCGACCGGACCGACCCGGGGCAGGAACTTCGTTTCGTACCAGGCACGGCTCTTGCCACGTTCGCCGAGGCGACGGGAAAGGTAGCCGGCGACCAGCGGGATGCCCAGGAAGATCAGCACGCTCTTGGCGATCTGCCACCCGGACACAGCCAGGGTGGTGGTGTCCAGGCCGAGCCAGCCCGGCAACACGGACAGGTAGAACCAGCCGAGCACCCCGAAGGCGCACACTTGGAACACGGAGTTGAGTGCCACCAGCACGGCGGCGGCTTCCCGGTCGCCGCAGGCGAGATCGTTCCAGATGATGACCATGGCGATGCAGCGGGCGAGCCCGACGATGATCAGCCCGGTGCGGTATTCGGGCAGGTCGGGCAGCAGCAGCCACGCGAGGGCGAACATCAGCGCGGGCCCGATGAGCCAGTTGAGGATCAGCGAGGGGATCAGGAGTTTACGGTCGCGGGTGACGGTGTCGAACCGGTCGTAGCGGACCTTCGCGAGCACCGGGTACATCATCACCAGCAGCCCGAGCGCGATCGGCAGCGAGATCCCGTCGACCGCCACGGCATTGAGCACGCCCTCGAGGCCGGGGATCCAGCGTCCGGCGAGCAGGCCGGCCACCATCGCGGCGCCGATCCACACCGGCAGGAAACGGTCCAGCGTGGACAGCTTCGCGACCACTCCGCTGGCGGGCGGGGTGTCAGTGGTGGTCACGCGGTCACCACCGCCGACTCGCCGGGCACCAGCACCGCTGACAGGCGGGCAAGCACCTCGGGATGCACGCGGTAATAGACCCAGGTACCCCGCCGTTCCCCGGTGATCAGCCCGGATTCGCGGAGCACCTTCAGGTGGTGGGAGATCGTCGGGCCCGTCAGGTCGAACGTGTCGGTCAGGTCGCACACGCACGCTTCGCCCCCGGCGTGGGAGGCGATCAGCGACAGCAGCCGCAGCCGCACCGGGTCGGCCATCGCCTTGAACAGCCGGGACAGTTCGACCGCCTGCTCGGCGGTCAAGGGGTCGCGAGCCAGGGGTGAACAGCAGGCGTCCATCGCCGCCAGCGGCAGTTGTTTCGACATGCCTCTATCTTGACAGGCTTCTATCTAGAGAGCAATCTAGGTTATGCCCTATTTTGATGAATGTCTATTCAAGGAGGATGGGGTGTCCCGAGTTCAGCTCGCGCTGCGTGTGGCGGACCTGGCGGAGTCGATCAAGTTCTACTCGAAGCTGTTCAACACCGAGCCGGCGAAGCTGAGGACGGGCTACGCCAACTTCGCGATCGCCGAGCCGCCGCTGAAACTGGTTTTGCTCGAAGGCGAGCCGGGCCAGAAAACGGTGATGGACCACCTGGGCGTGGAGGTGGACTCCACCGAGCAGGTCGACCAGGCCACCAAGCGCCTGACCGGCGAGGGCCTGGAAACACTGACCGAAAACGGCACCACCTGCTGCTACGCCCAGCAGGACAAGGTGTGGGTGCACGGTCCGGGCAAGGAACCATGGGAGGTCTACACCGTCATCGGCGACTCGGCCACCTTCGGGACCGACAGCGCCGCCCTGGCCACGCCGGCCACCTGCTGCCAGCCCGACACCACCACCGGCGAGGCCGACCCGGCGAACCAACCAGACGGGTGCTGCGCCTGACCAGGGGCGACGTGTGATGTGCCATGGGCGGCTCGGCGCCAGTCGCCCGCGGCACATCGGCGATTGGTCGGTCGGGGGCGTTCGGACCCGGAAACCGGTGGTCATGTTCGAGCGGTTGTTGAAGGTAGCCAAGCAGCGCATCGGCAACCGGCGAGCAGACCAATCCGCGCGGCCAGCGCTGTTCCGCAAGCCGATCGTCTAACGGAACACTGGCGTGGATGATCACGCGCCCTGGTGGGACTGTTCCGGAAGAGTGTTCCGGGGCTTGAGGAACATCGTGTCGGATCGTGCGACCTGCACATCTCGATCGCCGGGCTGCTGGTGAGCGAGTCGTGCAACATCGGCTGGACCCCGGTCATCAAGCACAGCGTCCCGGCGCTGACCCGCGACCGGCTCGCGCACGTCGACGCCACCTACCTGCGGATGGACACCCTCAAGGCCGCCAACGCCGCCCTGATCGAGCACCAGGCCCGCATCGGCCTCGCCCAGGTCTGGAGTGGCGGGCACGTGGCCAGCGTCGACGGGATGCGGTTCGTCGTGCCGGTGCAGACCATCAACGCCCGCCACAACCCGCACTACTGGGGCCAACGGCGCGGTGCGACGTGGCTGAACATGATCAATGACCAGGCCTCCGGGCTCGCGGGGAAGGTCGTGGCCGGCACTCCGCGCGACTCCCTGCACGTCCTGGACGTGCTCTACGACCGCGACGGCGGCCAGAAACCACAAATGATCGTCACCGACACCGCCAGCGCGCCGGGTACCGCTCCCACGCGAGCACGCCACCGCCGTGCTCAACGAGGAATCCCCGCCTCAGCCGGGGATTCCTCGATCCGCGTTGCACAGCGCGCCGCCGAAGCTTCGCTGCGCGGCGGCGGTGGCCTGGTCTTCGAGCCGCGTGCCGGGATCGCGCTCGGGGATGGGCGCGGCCGAGCAGGCCAACGTAGGCACCGTGGGCCGCGCGAGCACGGGAGATCACTCGGCATGTTCGGCCGTGCGGCGATCGACAACGTCTTGCCAGACCACTTACTAGGTTCGGCGGCCGTCGCACCGGTGCTATCCGCAAACCAGCTCTTTGCCGACGAAAAACCTCGTGCCTACCGCGCGGTGTTCACGGAGGAGGGCCGGCCGTGAAGATCACGACTGGATACTGGCGCGCTCTTGCCGGGCACTGGCGGAACTGGTCGGTGCTGCTGGCTTGTTCGGCCCTGGAGGCACTTCCGGCCTTTCTATGGGGTGGGCTCGTGCAACGAGCTGTCGATGAGGGGTTCGCAGCCGGTCGACTCGCGGTAGGACTTGCCTGGCTGGCCGCGTTCGCCGCTGCCGCGGTGGCCGGCGCGGTCGGGGTGCGGCTGGTCTGGCAACGGCTCGGCACGATCGTCGAGCCGCTTCGCGACACCCTGGTGCGCGCGGTGGTGCGAGACGTCCTGCACGAGACCGCGCCGCCGCGTGGCGGACCGGATGCCGCCAGGCATCGCGCGCATCACCCAACACGTGGAGATCGTCCGGGATGCGACGGCCGGATTGCTTGTGCAAGCCAGGGGACTCGTGGTGATGGTGATCGGTGCCCTCGCCGGAGTAGCGGCCGTGTCGGGACCCTTGATCTGGCTCATCGGCCCGCCGGTCGCGGCCGCATTGGCGGCGTTCGGCTGCCTGCTGCCCGCCCTCGCCCGCAGACAACGACGGCTGGCCGTGGCCGACGAGCGCACTGCCACGACCGCAGGCGCGGTGCTCGCCGGCACGCGAGACGTGGTCGCCTGCGGGGCCCAGGACATCGCCGAAGCGGCGGTCGCAGCGGAGATCAACGCCCAAGCCGACGCCACCGTGCGCATGTCCAACGCGGCCGCCCTGCGCACTGCCGTAGTCGCGGTGGGCGGTTTTCTGCCGATTGTCCTCGTACTCGCAGCGGCCCCCGGGTTGAACGCGGACGGGCGGCTCAGCGCCGGGGCAACAGTCGGAGTGTTGGTGTATTTGACCAGCACGCTGCAGCCCGCCCTGCACGGATTCGCCGCGCCACCAGCACTGTGGTGCTGCGGATGCTTGTCACGCTCAACCGGCTCGGGGAGGTTCAGCCGCCTGCGCGGCGAAGCGATGGGGCCGAACCGCGCGATAGCACGATCACGGTCCGCTGGTTGACGCATCGCTGGGGCGACCACGCCGAACCCGTGCTGCGTGACTTCGAACTCCAGCTGCGGCCGGGCGACCACCTAGCCGTGGTCGGGCCCAGCGGGATCGGCAAATCGAGCCTCGCCGGGCTGCTCACCGGCACTGTCACACCGTCCAGGGGCGAGGTCCTGCTCGGCGGGGTGCCGATCAACGCGGTCGATCCCGTGCACCGCGCCCGGATCATCGCGTTCACTCCCCAGGAGACCTACGTATTCGCCGGCAGCGTCCGGGAGAATCTCGCGTTGCTGGCACCCGGCGCCGACGACGACCACCTGCTGGCCGCGGCCAACGCCATCGGCGCGGCCGGACTCGTCGAGAAGCTCGGGGGACTGTCCGGCACGCTCTCGAATGCGGGCGCCGGACTGTCCTCAGGGGAACGCCAATTGCTGGCTCTCGCAAGGGTTTACGCGAGCCCGGCCCAGATCGTCATCCTGGACGAAGCCACCACACATCTCGACGGCGCTGCGGAGGCACGCGCCGAGCGGGCTTTCGCCGACCGCGGCGGAATCCTCGTGATCATCAACCATCGGCTCGCCTCCGCGGCGCGCGGGCCAGGTGCTGGTCATGGACGGCAGACAGGCCCTGCTCGGGAACCACGACGATCTGCTCGTCCGGTCGCCGCACTACGGCGAGCTCATGCGGGCATGGGCCGAACTTCCAGTAGCACCGTTGCAAGAAGCAGCTTTGACGGTGACAGTCTCAACGTGGAACCCACGTCGCATCGCGGATATCGCAAGCAGCCGCGCTTCGATCTCCCAGGGCGTTGCAAGGAGTTGCAGCCCCGGTTCGCGCCAGGCCGCGCCTCAACGGTTCGCGGCCTGCTCGGGGATCCGGATGCGGTACTGCGCCATCTTGCGGTAGATCGTCGCCCGGCCGACGCCGAGTTCGGTCGCCGCCTGCGCCACGGTCGTCCCCGGCTCGGTCAGGCATCGGATGATCTCGTCGCGTTCGACCGTCTGGAGCCGGGTGAGCGGACGGCCCGGGCTGGTGAAGACCTCGGCCGGGAGGTGGTGCAGGTCGATCGTCGTGGCGCTCGCCCCCGCGTCGCGCATCGCCTTCCGCAGCTGGCGGACGTTTCCCGGCCAGTCGTAGGAGTTCAGCGCGCGCTCCGCGGCCGAGGTGAAGGTCGCGGCGCGGCCCCGGTCCTGGCGGACGAAGTGGCGGGCCAGGGGCAGGATGTCGTCCGGGCGGGAGCGCAGGGCGGGTGCCGCCACCACGGTGTCGACCAGCGGGCGCAGCTCCTCCGGCATCGCGAGGTCCGTCCGGGCGGTGATGACGAACGGCTGCAGCCCGCCGGCCCGGTGGCGCACCGCGCCGAACAGCCGGGCCAGTTCTGTCGTGGCCCAGGCCGGGAGAGCGTCCACGCTGGAGACGATGATGCAGGTGTTGTCCTTGCCCAGTTCGGGAGTCCACAGCGTCAGCCACGCGTCGATGTCCTCCGGTGCCGGCGGCCGGGCGCGGAGCACGCGTTCCCGCGCCAGCTCCCGGCGGGCCAGGGACACCAGAGCCGTCTTGCCCGCGCCCGGTTCGCCCACGACCGCTACGCGCAGTCCCTGCTGGAACGCCGTGCGTGCCTGCGCGACGGCATTGGTCCACGCGGGCGACAGCGCGGAGCAGGCGGGGCTCGCCTGCTGGAAGCGGTCGGCGTAGACCCGGAACACCTCGCCGCGCGGCATCGGCCGGATCTTGCGCCCCGCGCCGCGTGCCAACATCAGCGCGGTGGTGTTACCGGCCGCGGCCTGGGCGAGCGCCAGCAGGAGTTCGGACGACGAGTCCGACCAGGTGGTGAGGTTGATGCTTCCGACGATCCCACCGTTGATCGGGTCCAGGACGGGCGCGGCGGCGCAGGTGTAGCCGCGCAGGCCGGTGCAGTAGTGCTCGTTCGCCCGCACCAGCGAGGGAGTGCGATCGGCCAGGGCGAGACCCAGCCCGTTCGTGCCGGCGTTTCGTTCGGCGAAGTAGAACCCCGGGGCGAGGTACACACGGTCGAGTGAACGGTTGATCGAAGTGTCCTCGCACATCCTGCTCAGCACGAGGCCGTCGCTGTCGGTGACCATCATGCTCACCGGCTCGTTGGCCAGCGTCGTCTGCAGGCCGCGAAGCACTTCCTGGCCGCATTCGTACAGCAACGAGTCGGTGTCCACCGATCCCGTGAACGCCGGGCGCATCTCGTCCACCGACAACCCGTAGCGCTCGCTGCGCCGCCAGGACGCGCGCAGCCGCGGGGAGATTCCGGCCGCCCGGCCGGGCCGGGAGAGACACTCTGCCAGGTCCGTGTGGGGTGCGCGCTGGGGCTCGTCCATTTCCGACCTCCACGTGACGCATCGTTGCGCCGACCTCGGCAACAGTAACGCCGGATACGCCGATCCTCCTAAGTCCGGTGTCTCAAACTGAGACACCGGAGGGCTCCCCGGCGCCTGCCGACGTGCCTAGCGTTCCCACCCGACGTACCACAGCCGCCACGTACGGGGAGGGTGCACATGTATCGCAAGGACGGCGAGAACTACTTCATCGTCGACGCCCACATCGCGCTTTGGGACGCACGTCCCGAAAACCAGCTCAACATCCACGGCAAGCAGTTCATCGACTGCTTCTACGACTACCACCGCAACCTCAGTCCGGAGGCGGAGCTGTGGTCGTACGAGGAATACCTCTACTACGGCGGTGCGCGCCTGATGAAAGATCTGTTCACCGACGGGTACGTCGACCACGCCATCTTCCAGCCCGCCCACCTCGGGGCCTTCTACCGCAACGGCTTCGGCCAGACCGAGGAAGCCTTCGCGCTCGCCCAGCAGCATCCGGACAAGCTGACCTACAACCACTGCTGGGATCCCCGGTTCGAACAAGCGGGTCTGGACCAGCTCCGGCGCGACGCGGAGCGGTTCCAGCTCAAGGGCGTGAAGCTCTACACGGCCGAGTGGCAGGGGGATTCGCGCGGCTACAAATTGGATGAGTCCTGGAGCTACCGCTACCTGGAAGCCTGCCAGGAACTCGGGATCACCAACATCCACATCCACAAGGGACCGACGATCCGGCCGTTGGACCGCGATGCCTTCGACGTCGCCGACGTCGACAAGGCGGCCACGGACTTCCCGGAGTTGAACTTCGTCGTCGAGCACTGCGGGCTGCCCCGCCTGGAGGACTTCTGCTGGATCGCGACCCAGGAGCCGAACGTGCACGCCGGCCTGGCCGTGGCGATGCCGTTCATCCACACCCGGCCGCGGTACTTCGCGCAGATCATCGGCGAACTCCTCTACTGGCTCGACGAGGACCGGATCCAGTTCTCCAGCGACTACGCCCTGTGGACGCCGCGCTGGCTGGTCGAGCGGTTCGTGGACTTCCAGATCCCCGAGGACATGACCGAGTACGCGCCGATCACTGTGGCGCAGAAGAAGAAGATCCTCGGGCACAACGCCGCGGCGATGTACGGCATCGAGGTTCCGGAAGGGCTCGGCCTCGCCGAGAAGGCGGTGGCCTGAGATGGGCCCGGAACTGCTGGAGCGGGCGGCGCGGGCGGCGCTGGACACGGTTCTCGATCCCGAGCTGGACGAACCGATCACCGATCTCGGTTTCGTGCGGTCGCTGGAGGCGACGGACGGCGGGGTGGTCACCGCGCACCTGCGGCTGCCGACGTCGTTCTGCGCACCGAACTTCGCCTACCTGATGGCATCCGACGCCAAGGACGTGCTCCGGGGGCTGCCGGATGTCACCGACGTCGTGGTGGTGCTCGACGACCACCACGACTCGGAGCTGATCAACCACGGTCTCGCCGCGGACGCGGGCTACCGCGGCACGTTCCCGCACGAGGCCGAGGAAGACCTTGAACAGCTGCGCCTGACGTTCCGCCGCAAGGCGCACGCCGCGGCGATGGAACGCTCGCTGGGCCTTCTGCTCAAGGAGAATCCCGAGCTCACCGAGGAAGACCTGCACGAGGTCGCGATCGCTGATCTGCCCGACGCACCCACGACGAGTTCCCTGCTGCTGCGGCGGCGCGCCCTCGGCCTCACCATCGCCCCGTCGGCTCCCGTGCTCGTCAACGACCACGGGCACCCGTGCTCGCGCGAGGAAGTGCCGCTGCGCCTGCGCTTCGCCCGCGCGATCCGGATCTCGATGGAGGGCAACGCGCACTTCTGCCGCGGCCTGCTGCGCACCCGCTACCCGGAATCGGCCGCCGACCAGCTGAAGGAGAACGCATCATGAAGGCAGTCCAGGTCGTCGGCTACGATCAGCCGCTCCGCCTGACCGAAGTTCCCACCCCGGAGGTCACCGGCCCCCACGACGTGGTCGTCAAGATCGGTGGCGCCGGTGTGTGCCGGACCGACATCCACATCCTCGAAGGCCAGTGGGCCGAGAAGACCGGCGTGGAGCTCCCCTACACGATCGGGCACGAGAACGCGGGCTGGGTGCACGCGGTCGGCAGCGCCGTCACCAACGTCGCCGAGGGCGACAAGGTCATCGTGCACCCGCTGATCACCTGCGGTCTCTGCCGCCCGTGCCGGTTCGGCGACGACGTGCACTGCGAGCAGTCGCTGTTCCCCGGCATCGACACCGCCGGCGGATACGCCGAGTACCTCAGGACCTCGGCGCGCAGCGTCGTCCGCATCGACGACTCCCTCGAACCCGCCGACGTCGCGGCGCTGGCCGACGCGGGCCTGACCGCCTACCACGCCGCGGCCAAAGCCGCCCGCACCCTGCGGCCCGGCGACCGGTGCGTGGTGATCGGCGCCGGCGGGCTCGGGCACATCGGGATCCAGGTGCTGAAAGCCCTAACCCCGGCCGAACTCGTCGTCGTCGACCGCAACCCGGACGCGGTGCAGCTCGCCGTGTCCATCGGTGCCGACCACGGCGTCGTCGCCGACGGCGACCACGTCCAGGACGTGCTCGACCTGACCGGCGGGCACGGTGCGGAAGCCGTCATCGACTTCGTCGGCGAAGGCGGCGCCACCCGCGACGGCGTCCGCATGCTCCGCCGCGCCGGCGACTACCACGTGGTCGGCTACGGCGAGAACATCGACGTCCCCACCATCGACATCATCTCCACCGAGATCAACTTCATCGGCAACCTCGTCGGCTCCTACAACGACCTGTGCGAGCTGATGGTCCTCGCCGCACAAGGCCGTGTCCGGCTGCACACCAGCAAATACCCGCTCGACCGCTTCCAGGACGCCCTGGACGATCTCGACGCCGGACGCATCCGCGGCCGCGCCATCCTCACCCCCTGACCCGGCAGAAACGACAGGAAAACCACACGCATAAGGAACCGCAATGGAACGCACGATGCGAACAATGATCAGCCCAGGCCGTTATGTGCAGGGCAAAGGCGCACTCCATCAAGTCGGGGAATACCTCAAGCAGCTTGGCTCGTCACCACTTTTCGTGGCCGATGACCTGGTTTGGGGATTCGTCGGACACGACATCGAATCATCGCTTCGGAAAGCGAACCTGCCGCTGGTGCGCGAGAAGTTCAACGGCATTCCCAGCGCTCGTGAGACGGACCGCCTCGTCGATTTAATCAAGCGGGCCGGCGCTGACATCGTCGTGGCGGTGGGCGGCGGGAGCACCATTGACGCGGTCAAGGCCGCGGGCTTCCTGGCCGGTATTCGCTGGGCCAACTGTCCGACGGTCGCGTCGACGGATGCACCCTGCAGCGCGCTGTCCGTCATTTACACCGAGAACGGTGAATTCGAGGAATACCGGTTCTTCCCCCGCAACCCGGACCTCGTGTTGATCGACTCGCAAGTGGTCGCGAACGCACCCGCGTCCTTCCTCGTCGCCGGGGTGGGCGATGCATTGGCCACCTGGCTCGAAGCCCGGGCGACCGCGCAATCCAACTCGAAGACGATGGCCGGCGGTCTGCCCACCGTCACCGGCACCGCATTGGCGAAATTGAGCTGGGATGTTCTCTGGGAGAACGCGCTTCCCGCGATCGACGCTGTCATGGACAACCAAGTGACGCCGGCGGTCGAAAAGGTAATCGAGGCCAACACGCTGCTTTCCGGGCTCGGCTTCGAGTCGGGAGGTCTTGCCGCGGCCCACGCGATCCACAATGGCCTCACGGCGGTCGGTGCGACGCACGGACTCGCCCATGGCCAGAAAGTGAACATCGGGTCGTTGACGCAGCTGGTTCTTGAGGGCGCTCAGACCAGTGACATCCGTGAATTCATCGAGTTCACAACGCAAGTCGGGCTTCCGACGACACTCATCGAGGTCGGCCTCAGCTCCGATGACACGGAGTCGCTACGCACCGTCGCAGACGCGTCGACGGCGGACGGCGAGACCATCCACTCGATGCCCTTCGACGTCACCAGCGACGATGTCGCCAGTGCGCTGGCGTCCCTCGACCGGTTCTCCGTGCGGGTCCGTGAAGCAGCGAAGCTGCCAAGCCCAGTGCCCTACGCGGCACGCCACTGAGGTGACATCGAGATGAGTGCCGGTCAGATCTTCGTTTGGGAGTTGCTGGGCACAGGGATGCTGACCCTTCTAGGGTGCGGGGTCGTAGCGAACGTGACTCTGCGCCACTCCCTCGGCCACAACGGTGGCTGGTTATTGATCAACTTCGGCTGGGGTGCCGCGGTTTTCATCGCGGCCAGCGTCGCGGCCCCCTCCGGCGCGCACATCAACCCGGCCGTCACCATCGGCCTGGCGATAAACGGCCAGGTCCCGTGGAGCCAGGTGCCGGCTTACCTCGCCGGTCAGATGATCGGTGCCACGCTGGGCGCCTTCGCGTGCTGGGCCACGTACAAGGCGCAGTTCGACACGCACGACAACCCCGAGAACACCCGCGGCATCTTCTGCACCGCACCGACCGTACGCAACACGCCGTGGAACCTTGTCACTGAGATCATTGGCACTTTCGTGCTCGTACTGTGGATCATCCTCAGCCCGTCGGCGCACGCCGGGACCGAGGGGATACCGCAGTTCGGCAACTCCGCTCTCGGCTACGCGGCCGTGATGTTCGTTGTCATCGGTATCGGCAACTCCCTCGGTGGTCCAACCGGATACGCGATCAACCCGGCCCGCGACTTCGGCCCACGCATCGCCTACGCTCTGTTGCCCATAAAGGGCTCGGCGGATTGGAGCTACTCTTGGATTCCGGTAGCCGGTCCCATCTTCGGGGCCGTCCTCGCGGGTGGTTTCGCCCGGATGCTGCCGCTCACCTGACCCGTTCGCTGAGTGATCTCGGATGCGAGCCGGAACTGCGGTCGCGCGATCCTCCTCCCCTCGGCCGAGTCCACTGGTCACCACCAGAGGCCCGAAAAGGCGGGCCCGCCGGTCGTCAAGACGACGTTGCCGCAGCACGACTGGTCCTGGCTCGGCGAGATGGCCGTGCCCAAGGAGTCCTGAATCCCGCAATCCACAACCGGTAGGAGAAAACAATGTCCGCACAAGGTGAATCGCCGCGCGTCGCACTGGTCACGGGTGCCGCGCGAGGCATCGGCAAGGGCATCGCGTTGCGGCTGGCCGCTGACGGCCTGGACGTAGCGGTCAACGACATCGAAGCCAACACCGATCAACTCAAAGGCGTCGCCGACGAGATCGCGGCGATGGGCCGGCGGGCGACGACGGTCGTGGCCGACGTGTCCGACCCGGACGCGGTGCGGTCCATGGTGGAGACGGTGGCGGCTGAGCTCGGGCAGCTCAACGTCATGGTCGCCAACGCCGGGATCGCGAACGTGAAGCCGCTGCTGGAAAGCACGCCCGAGGAGTTCGACCACCTGATGTCGATCAACCTCCGCGGCGTGTACCTCTGCTACACGGCGGCGGCCAAGCAGATGATCAAGCAAGGTGGTGGCGGAAAGATCATCGGAGCTGCCTCGATCGTGGCGTACCGGCCGTTCCCGCTGCTCGGCCCGTACTCGGCCTCCAAGTGGGCGGTTCGCGGGCTGACCCAGGCCGCCGCGATGGAATGGGCGCAGCACGGCATCACCGTGAACGCCTACTGCCCTGGCATCGTCGGCACCGCGATGTGGGACTACATCGACGAGAAGCTCGCCGAGAACGAGGGCTTGCGCAAGGGCGCGGCCATCGAGAAGTACTCGGAGCTGATCCACCTCGGTCGGGTGTCGGTACCGGAGGACGTGGCGGGCTTCGTGTCCTACCTGGCTTCGCCGGATTCCGACTACATGACCGGGCAGTCGGTGATGATCGACGGCGGCATCCAGTTCTCCTGAGCAACGTCGGCTGCGGGCTTGTCGGCGAGAAGGCCACCGACAAGCCCGCAGCCTCGCCCCGGTCGGCTTGGCCACCGCATCGGACGGAGCTACCGCTGGCAGCGCGGTCAAGGGGCAGGGCATCGCCGGGGAGAATCCGGGCGCAACCCCGCATCGCGCACATACGTGTTCCGCGCGAAGCACCTGCGCGTTTCACGCATTAATAATGTCACTGTGATGCGCGAAATACGCAGCGGAGGCGGCCCATGACTGCAAGATCCATGCGGAAGCGAATCGTGGTAACCGGGGCAAGCTCGGGCATCGGCATGCCATCGCCGCGGGCCGCTGGCTTGGCACTGCTCGGGGAACAGATGGCGACCACCCCCGTAGCCCTCGCGCTGGAGTCGCTGGGCGCGGTGGCCACCGCAGTCGGCATCGTCGTCGTAGCCCGACGTACTGCATGGCTGATCGAAGCCGAGCAACAAGAAACCACCGACGGATCACGACGGGTCGGCTGGGGCTAACCCTGGGCTAACCCGCTACCTCACGCGGCGAAGCAGCTGGCAGTGGACGTCGCTACGTACTCGTGCGGGAGTGTTTCGGCCGTACTCAGCAGGGAAAGCCAAGAGCACATCTCTCCCACTCTCGAGGAGACGGGTTGTGACAACTGTTTCGAACCGGGTTCAGGTGACGCACCGACTCGGCACGGCGATGCTGGGTACGGTACTGGTGGCCCTTGCCGTTGTGGAGCTGCCGTGGACGTCCCACCAGCTGATCCCATGGTTGGCGATGAGCGTCGCCGTCGCTGCGGCCATGGGTGTCACCGGCCTGCTGCTGATTTGTTCGGCCCCGTGGGGCAGCAGGACCGCCTCATCGGTCGGCACCGCGCTCGGCGCCCTCTACCTCCTCGCCGGTCTGGTTCACCTGGCTTTGCTGGACACATCGTGGAATGTCTTCGACTTCGCGCTCTCGACCGCCTTGTTCTGCATCATCGCCGGAATGCTGCTGCTCCTACTCGGCCTCTACGGTCGTGTGTCGGGTGGGCTTCCTCCGGACAACCCGTACCGCCGAGAGAACCCGATTCGCACCAACCGTCCCGACCCGGACGAACAGCTCCAAGCCGAGCGCGCCGACGAACGCAAGCAGCGCCTGATCGAGGCGGAATTCTCCGTGGCGTTGCATTCTGCGGTGTTGTCGTAGACGAGGATCGTGTATATCTCTGTCACCACCAGACGCGGAAGGGCTTGTAGGGCTGATCTTCCAGGCAGTGTCGGGTGAGGGCGAGTGCGTCGAGGTAGATGAGTTCGTCGTAGGTGACGTTCCGGCCGAGTTCGCGGTGTTTCACGGTGGTGGCGAGGTCGTCTCGGATGGTGGTGATGAGGAGTTTGCGACCGGCGTCGCTGAGCATGGCGTGTTCGGTGTCGGTGTCAAAGTGGTGGGTTTGAGTTGGTTACGCCCGGCCAGGCGCAGGAGGATGCGTTCGGCGAAGAGGGTTTGAACAGTTCGGCGAGGTTGACGGCGAGTGAGTGACGGTGGCGTTCGAGGGTGCTGTGCAGGACGCGACGCCGGTATGCAGTGGTGTCAGGCGCAGTGCGGTGAGGACTCGGGCGTAGACGAGTCCGTTGGTTGCTGATGATGGCGTTGCCAGCGTTGGCCGACGGCTCACTGAACGGCGATCGGAGCTGTCTGGCTCTGCCGTCGTTGGGTGCTCACCCGTTCCTATTCGGTACGTTGGCTGCATGTCCGAGCAGGAGGCCTGGCACACGCGGATCGTCCCGCAAAGCCCGCACGCCCAGCTGCAAGCCACGCAGACGCTCATCAGCATGGAACGGTGGCGCAACGTCGCACCCGAGCGCCTGGTCCCCGAGCTTGAAGTCTTCTTCTCAGCGGGCTGGTGTGTCGATGCGCTGGTCCAGGCACTGCACGATCGCCCCGACGGGTCACCACAGAAGCAGATCAGCACCGCCAAGCGCACCGACCTGGTGCGGTACCTGCTCAACCAGTGGCGCGACAGCCAGGGCATACCGGTGGCGCCGCCGGTGGAGGCCGGCGAAGGCACCAGCGCGGTAGCGACGACCTCGAGCGAACAGCAGCGGGACGAAACCCGGTCCCGGGTACACCACCAGTGGCCGCGAACGGTCCCGCCGGAGACCTGGGACCAGGTGGCCGCAGCGGTCAAACGGCTCCGCGCGGCGATGCGGTGGCTCGACGAGCAGATCAGCGACACCGAACTGCGGGAGCTGACCGCACCGTTCTTCCGGGCCGGCTGGAGCGTGAACTGTCTGCTGCACGCGCTGAAAGTCTCGGGCAGAACGCACCGGGCGGCCCCATTCGAGCTGGATCCCCGGAAAGCTCTCGGCGAGGCACTGCAGGCCCGGCTGGCGACCTGGACCTACACCAGCAACCACCTGCCGAAACGCCCACCCATCCCGGTTCTGTCCTATGAGGAATGGGACGCACGGCAAGCCGCGCTCGGTGCCTACGACGTGCGGGAAAAACGCAAGTCGGCATCACAGGTGCAGCTGGAAGCCCTGCAGCAGGCCCGTGCCGCCGACGCGCGACGGCGCGCTCATCGAGCGCTGGAACGGTTGAACGAGATCCGGGCCGAGTCCAAAGCCGAGCAGTCCTTGGACGCGCTGTACGAGATCGGGCCGGCGGCACCACGGCTCCGCGGCGAGGACGGCCCCGTGCGCGCCGCCCAAAAGGCCACTCTGCACGAGCGGTTGATCGAGGGTGTCGAGTTCCTGACCGCCACCGACGCCGGGTTGATCCAGTGGCTGCGGTCGCTGGTGGAGATGGAGCCCGAGGACATCGGGCCCGAAGCGGCGCAGGTGACCCGGGCCCGGCTGCGGGACTCGCGGACGATGGCAGCGCTGGCCGCCCTGAAGCACTACGGCGGCGTCGGCGGACACGAGTTCAGCGGCACCACATTGGCCATGGCGCAGTACGTGGCCAGCGGCGCCGACCTCGAAGCCAGCCAAGAAGTCTCAGACCTGTGGCGGGTGCTGCGCAAAGCCATCCGGGCCCACGACCAGCGCAGGCGAACCAGCAAGCCAACAGCAGCAGGTGCTCAACAGCACGTTCGCGGCGGCCCCATCCGCAAGGCCTTCACCCGCCCGTAGCACCTGGGGTGAGCCCAACGCCTCAGCTGGCCGGGTCCGGTTCGGTATGAGTGACTCCGCCCGCTGCTGGTGCGCCACCGATTCCAGGCGGCGGCGCTCCAACGCCGACACCGACCTGGCATCGGCGGCAGGTTCGTCGGGCATGCGGTGCTCCCGGTCGGCAGCACCGGCTGGCCGGGAACCTCGATTGCCGAGTCAGCGGGAATACGGGGCGCGGTACAGGATCGGACGCAGAACTGGCGGCGATGGAAGCTTACCGCTTTCCACCACGGTGCCCCACGCGAGAAGCCACATGGCTGATGAATCACGGCGCCTGAAATGGCGACAGAAATGGCTTCCCTGGCAGGCCACCGGTCGTAGCGACCCGGTCCAGCACACATTGCGGTCATCATCGCGGCCCTGCAGGACGTGCGGCCTGCGTGCACCGCAAAGTTCGGCGATAGCTGTCGCTCTCGTCCGTGGCGACGGCTTCCGGGGCCAGCGGGATCACGCGTGTGTGGCCGTGCCGGTGAATCGGATGTGCGGTGGGCCTTCCGGATTCGGCTTGGTGATGGCGCATTCCACGCCGTAGACCGTTCGGACCAGGTCCTCGGTGAGGACTTCGGCGGGGCTGCCCGCCGCTACGACCGCACCGCGCTGGAGGACGACCAGCCCGTCGCAGAAGGTTGCGGCCAGGTTCAGGTCGTGCAGCGCCACTACCGCTGTCACCGGCAGTCGGCGGACCAATTCCAGGAGCGCGAACTGGTGGGCGATGTCGAGATGGTTGGTCGGCTCGTCCAACAGCAGTTCCGTTGGCTGCTGCGCGAGCGCGCGGGCGATCTGGACGCGTTGGCGTTCGCCGCCGGAAAGGGTGTGCCAACGCCGGTCGGCCAGCGCTTCGAGGTCAGCGTGCATGAGTGCCCGACGCACTGCCTCCGCGTCGGTGTCTTGTGCGGTGCCCCACGAACTGCGGTGCGGCGTGCGACCGAGGGAAACCACTTCGGTGACGGTGATGTCGAGCTCGGTGGTGGATTCCTGCTCGACCAGGGCGATCCGGCGGGCGAGGGCGCGGCGGCCGATGCCCGTGATGTCCACGTCGTCGACGAGGACCCTCCCCGAGGACGGTTGGCGCAGACCGGCGAGCAACCGCAGCAGCGAGGACTTCCCAGATCCGTTGGGGCCCAGCAATCCAAGGGTCGAGCCGGGTTCGACCTCAATGCGTATCCCGTTCACGATTGCCGCGCCACCGCGTGACCACGACACGTCCAGGGCGCGCAGGCTCATGGCATGCCTCTCCTCCGGATCAACAGGAACGCGAAGGCGGGCACTCCGACCAGCGCCGTGACGACACCGACGGGCACTTCCTGCGGCGCGGCCACGGTTCCGGCCAGTGCATCGACCCAGACCAGCAGGACCGCGCCGAGCATTGCGGTGGTCGGCAGCAGGGCGCGGTGTCGGGTACCCACCAGGAACCGGGCGGCTTGCGGGAGCACGAGCCCGACGAAACCGATAGCACCCGAGGTGGCCACCAGCGTCGCGGTCAGCAGCGCGGTTCCCACCAGCAGCAGCCCGCGAACTCGCGCCACCGAGATGCCCAGGGAAGCGGCGGAATCGCGACCGAAGGCGAACGCGTCGAGCGAGCCGGCCTGCGACTGGCAGAGCAACAGCCCCACCGCGCAAACGATGCCGGCCAGCGCGACGTCGTCCCACCGCGCTCCGGCGAGCGAACCGAGGAGCCAGAACAGCACACCCTGGGTCTGCTGGGCGTCGGCGGAGGTCATCACGATGTAGGAGGTCAGCGCCGAGAACAGCTGGCTGCCGGCGACACCGGCGAGGATCACCCGGCTGGTCCCGCCGCCTGCCAACGCCGACAGCCCCATCACGAGCGCGAACGCGACCATGGCACCGCCGAACGCCCCGGCAGCCAGCCCGATCGTCCCGGCACCGACCCCGAGCACCGCGATCGCCACCGCGCCGGTGGACGCCCCCGCCGAAATCCCCAGCAGGAAGGGATCCGCCAGCGGATTCCGCAACATCGACTGCAGGACCGCCCCGCACACGCCCAGCCCCGCGCCACAGATCGCGGCCAGCAGCGCCCGCGGCAGGCGCAACTCCCACACGATTCCCTGCGTGATCCGGGAAACGCCGGTGGTGCCCAGTCCCAGCTTGGCGCGGACCACTTCGGCGACCTCTGCGACCGAGATGTCGGCCGGCCCGATGGTGATCACGAAGGCGATCGACACCACGAGCACCGGCAGGGCGCCGCCGACCAGCCAGGCGGCGCGGACCTGACGCACCACTACCGCTCCACGGCGACGAGCTTGTCGGCGAGCGCCTCGATCCCGTCCACGGTTCGCATGCTGGTGTTCAACGCGGTGCCGGACATGGGGATCCAGTTCTCGCCGCGCACGGCGTCCAATTGGGACACTGCGGGATCGGTGCGCAGAAAGTCGATCTTGTACTGGAGGCTGTCGCCTTCCTGATCCCGGGTGAGGTCGCCCAGCACGAGCAGCGTCGGGTCGCGGCTGAGTACGTCCTCCCAACCGACCTGCGGCCACATCGACGCGACGTCGTCGTAGGCATTGCGCACTCCCAGCGCGCGCGTCATGATCCCCGGGGATCCGGTTCTACCTGCCACGTAAGGCGCTTCGGTTCGCGCGAACCAGAACAGCACCGACTGCTTTTGCCGGGAGGGCAGATCCGCGACACGCGCCTGCGCAGCAGCGACCCGTGCGCACATGTCGGCGACCAGCGCCGCACCGCGGTCCTGCACCCCGAAGATCGTGGCGATCTCCTGGACCTCGCGGTAGATGTCCGCCAGTTCGGTCGGCTCGCCCAGCGGCGCTTCCTCCGGGAGGCAGTTGCTGGGCGAGAGGTAGGTTGGTACGCCCAGCTCTTCGAAGCGTTCGCGGGAGGCGACCATCGAGTCGGTGAAGACCGCTTGGTAGGCGCCGAGGACGATGTCCGGCTCAGTCGCGAGTACGCTCTCGAACGAGGGGGCGTTCTCCGCCAGCCGGGGCACCTGCTCGTTCGCGGCGGCGAGGCGCGGTGCGACTGGGTCGGTCCAGGTCGCGGTGCCGACCATCCGGTCCTGCAACCCCAGGGAGAGCATGATCTCGGTCGTGCTCTGGTTGAGGCTGACAGCGCGTTGCGGCGGCGCTTCGACGACGACGTCCTGACCGCAGTTGCGCATCGAGACGGGTTCGCCACCAGCGTGCTCGTCGGCCGGGGGCGCCGAACAGCCGCAGAGGGCAATGGCCAGCACGCCTGCGAACAGGGTCTGGTGCCCTGGCCGAGACGCGCGAAACCGCGCGGGGAATAGCATCGTCCGCATCCTTAGCTCGGGCTCGTACGCGGAGCCGCCAATTCGCCGACCGGTTGGCGCACTGGACCTGCACCGACCGGGAACCAGCAGGTCTTCGGGCTCGGGTTCTGCTGGACGGAGAACCTTCCCAGGCGCGTGCCCAGTGGTCCGGCCCGCTCGTGGGCCGCCCCGTCCATCACCCCTACCGCTGCGCGTCAGCTCCGGATTCCGACCGGATTCCCTGACCCGTACACCGGGTACGACTGATTCGCTCACACCCTAACCGCCCGGCGTTGCGCGACCGATGTGAGAGATCTCGCACGGTCGCGCCGCGTGCGGCTGCCGTGGTGCGGAGCGTCGGGCGTGTTTCCCGGGCGATCGGATGTATCTCCATCCACATGGTGGCGCCGCCCGCGAGCGCGTTCTGCCCGGCGAGTTCCGCGACGGTGGGCAGTTCCCCGCGCCAGAGCAGCTGGGCGATCTCCTCGAACGAGCATCGGGTGGCCAGGTCATCGACCGGGTAGCCGCCGTAGGTCAGCCAGTTGCTGTCCGGGTTGACCATGGAGATGTAATGTCGGCGACGACCCCGGACAGTCCCTTGTGGACCTTCTTGCTGCTGGTGGGCATGATTGTCCCCGCTGCGGAATTCGGAATGGCCGAATAATTCGGGCTTTATCCGGGAAAAGGGTGCTGGAGTGGGAAGGTGCTGCATCCGGTCGACCAGATCGCGCTGCCGCGCTCGGCGATGGTGGCCAAGCCGGTGTCCGCGGCGTGCATTGCCAGCCGCAGCAGGGTGCGGGTTGCTGCTCCAGCGTCATGTCCGCCGAGCGGGCCAACCGGCTGCTCCAGGGGAGCTAACCCTTCGCGTTCTCCCACGAATGTCGAGGCGGTTTGCCTAGTGTCGGCGGGACCGACATCGGGCGTCCGCTGGCCGGGGGTGTCGATGCCGAGGGTGTCCAGCCCTCTGGCGCTGTGCGGTGCGAGCGGCTCGCGATGTCGGCCGGACGCGGGGTGCTGCCAGGGGACCCGCGTCGAAACCCGACCGACGGGAGTGTGCTTGATGATCAACCGACGATGGCGCGGGGCGGTCGCCACGATCGCTGCCGCGGGGCTCGCCCTCAGCGCACCGGCGACGGTGCAGGCGTCCGGACTGGACGGTCGTGAGATCGGGCCGGCCGCGGAGCAGAAGACGATGCTGCTGGTACACGGCTACAACCCGGATCCCCCCACCAACTGCAACGGGTCGACCTGGGACGCAGCCCTCGAGTACTACCAGGAAGCGGGCGGCCGGGATCGTTCCTCGATGCGGACGATCGGCTACTACGAGGGCGACCGGGCATTCTGCGATGACGTGATCGGCGACGGTCAGGCCGACCGCGAGCGGCCCATCCAGGAAATCGCCAAGGACTTCGCCAACTACATCTACGCGGAGTACACCAGCAAGGGTGAGGAGGTCGACATCGTCGCGCACTCGATGGGCGGCCTGATCACCCGCGTCGCGGTGCTCGGCACCCGCGAGGGCTGGAGCGGCTTCCCACCCAGAGTGGCGGTGGAGGACATAGTCACGCTCGGCACCCCGCACCAGGGGCTGATCAACGGGTGCCGCAATCCCGATGCGGATCCCGACGACAAGTGCACCCGGCAGTGGAACCAAATGACCCCGGCGGGCGAAGGCGGGTCGGGTTTCATCGACAAGCTGCACGAGTCCGCGCCCGGCCGCAACGACCGCGGCTTGGACGATCCGTGGGCCGCCGGGATCGACTGGAGCCTCGTCAGCTCTCTGGAAGACGAAACCGTGTCGTACTACTCCGGCATCGACAAGGGCTACTTCGCGCACCAGAAGTACGGTTACGACGAGGATCTGAACGACAACGGCGTCGACGAATGCTCGGACCCGAACGTCAGCCACGCCAACCTCCGGCAGCTGACCGGTGCGGGCGGTTACTGCCTCCGCTACTGGCACCACGGGGCGGACGGCGGCCCCCACACCACCGAGAACGGCTGGTCCCCACTGAAGGTGGCCTTCAAGGCAGCCACCTACAAGGGCGACGACCTACCGCGATGACGACCGACCGCGGTGACGACCGACCGTGGTGACGACCGACCGTGGTGCGGGCCCGATTTCCGCACCACGGTCACACTCCCGCTGCGGCCTGAATCACGACTACCGACCCGACGCCCTGGTCATACGGGTCGACGACGACGGCAGGGCCACGCCGGTGCCCGGCGTCACACTGCTCGGCATGCGCGAACGAGTCACCGCCCTCGGAGGCCGCCTGCGAGCGGCACCTCGCGACGAGGGCGGCTTCTCCGTGCAGGCCGAACTTCCCGTGGACCGAACGTCATGATCCGCGTCCTGCTGGTCGACGACCAGCCGCTCATCCTCAGCGGATTCCGCGCGCTCCTCGACATCGAGGACGACATCGAGGTGGTGGCCGAGGCCGCCGACGGCAGCGAAGGCCTGGCGCTGGCCCGGGAACACCTGCCCGACATCGCGCTCATCGACATCCAGATGCCGGTCGTCACCGGCATCGAGGCGACCCGGCGCATCGCCGCGGACCCGGCCCTGGCCGGGGTGCACGTCGTCATCCTGACCAACTACGGCTTGGACGAATACGTCTTCGACGCGCTGCGCGCCGGCGCGGCCGGATTCCTCGTCAAGGACATCAAGCCGGAAGACTTCCTCCATGCCGTGCGCGTCGCCGCACGCGGCGACGCCCTGCTCGCACCGTCGATCACCCGCCGGCTGATCAACCGGTACGTCACCCAGCCGCTCACCACCGTCACCGGCACGGGGTTGGAAGAACTGACCAACCGCGAACGCGAGGCCGTCGCCCTGGTCGCGCAGGGCCTGTCCAACGACCAGATCGCCGACCGCATGGTAATCAGCCCGCTGACCGCGAAAACCCACATCAACCGGGCCATGGTCAAGCTCCACGCCCACGACCGCGCCCAACTCGTAGTCCTCGCCTACGAATCAGGCCTGGTAACCCGCGCAACTCCTGACACCCGCGCTCGCGCGATTGCTCGGTGGCCCCCACCGAAGCGCAGCGCCTGCCGATGGCTGGGGATGCGGTCAAGCCTCCTCCAGGGCCTCGCCGAAGGCCCGAAGCAGCTGGATGTGCCGGTTGTGCGCCAGCAGATGGCCCGCTCCGATGGTCAACGCCACCGGCCACGACATCAGCCCGGTACTGGCCAGGACGACTACCCCGGTCAGGTAGGCGAGCTCGTTCAACGGGGGAAGCGGGATCGTCCCCATTCCCGGTACTTCCACCCGCACGACGTGCCTCTCCACGGCGAGCGGGCCTTCACCCGCGCTACGTGCGTCATCGTGCGGGGCAGCACCGGTTTCGCTGGCTCTCTTCGACGCCGGTGTCGACGCTTTCGGCTGGGCGGTCGGTGAGCTTGCCATGGCTGGTCCTCGATCCTCGGGCGCGGACGCACTGCCCGTTTCCGCCGGGCGCGAACGCCACAACCATCCGGCGGACTGCCGCGCCCTCACAGGGGCCAAGGTCCGTTCTGCACGACCGCTCGTCGTGGCCTGGGCTTCGACCGGCCTGCACGACGCGGACGCAGGGGCTGTTCGAGATGGAACGGCCCCGGCTCGCGCCCTGATCTCAGGACTGCCAGTCGGGTTTCGGGACCCGGCGGTCGCATTCCGCCGCCACTGCCAGCATCTCGAAGCGGTAGCGCTGGGCTAGGTTCCACCGCCGTGCTTCGAGGGCGAGGTTCATGTGGTGCTCGGCGCGTCGGGCGCGGTTGTCGAGGTCTTCTTCGGTGCACTGGTTCAAGAACATGGCTGGGGCTACCTGTTGTCGGGGTCTGCGTGCGGCCGTTTTCGGGGTCACGCACTCAGTCGATGTTGCGGGACTTCCACGCCGATCGCGGCGCGAAGCGCTTCGTGGTGCGTCCGGTGCACCGTCCGGGCCTTGTCCGGACCAGGGTTGGCTCGGGTGCCTTCCTGGTCGCAGATCCAAGTGCCCATGAACAGGTTGCGGTACACGTGTGGCCGTTGGGGTTCGTGGGAGGAGGAGCGTGGCTCGGGCGGTCGGAAGGCGAGCATCGCCGGAGCCCCGGTGGGCTTCGCGGCGGTGGTTCGGGTTGCGTACATCGGGGCGGTTCCTGGGTTGCAGTTCGGTCGGTACTGCACCAGCTTCGCCCGGCGAGGCCCTGGCAACCACGGGAGGACTACGTAGCGCCTACCTATTTCGGGACTTTTCCTCTGCACCGGGCGCGCCTCGTGGTGCCGGGCGCAGCCACCATAGCGTGGCCGGTCACCTGCGGAAACGGGTGCCCGGCAGGTAGCCTCGGCTGCAGAGGTCGAGCCGTGGCCGAGCAACCCGGGGGGCCGACATGACGATTAGCGATGGACAGCGGATCGAATTGCAGCGCCGCACGATCGCCGAGCACATCGATGCGGAGAACTCCCACGACTGGCCGCGCGTGTACGGCACTTTCGTCCAGGACGAACACGCCTTCTACGACGTCGTGCCGCTGAGCACGAGGTACGAAGGGTTTCAGGGCGTTCAGGACTTCTACCAGGTGCTGGAAACAGCCGTTCCGGATTTCCGGATCACCGTGAACGCCGAGTACGACACGCCCGGCTCCTCGGTCCGCGAGGTGACGATCAGCGGGACGCACCAAGGTGACTACTGCGGTATCCCACCAGCGGGGCGGCCGGTCTTGTTCGAGCTGGCCGCGTTCTACCTCTTCCACGCGGACGCCCCGGAGAAGCTGTTCGCGGAGCGCATCTACTTCGACAATGAGACCGTGCTGCGCCAGATGCGTGGCGAGGAGAACGCGCCCACCGGGATCGGACTGGCGTCCGCCTGACCGAGCGCGTGTTCGCGGCTATGCGGATCGCGACGAGCGTTTCGGTAAGCAGAGAACACCCGTGAGTGTTTCTGGGTGCTATGGCACCCAAAAACGCTCACGGGTCCCAGACCGCACCCGCGCTGTGCAGCACGTTGCTGCGGCCGTCGCACCGGCCATCCAGTCACTCGCTCGCTCACCGCCTACGATCATTCAGACTTACTCGTCTAGGTCGTGCCCTCCGAGTTTCGTTGCGCCGCCACCCAGGTCGCGATCTGGGTGCGCGAGCCGAAGTCGAGCTTGGTGAGGATGTGCTCGACGTGCGTCTCCGCGGTGCGTTGGCTGATCACCAGTTGCGCCGCGATCTCCTTGTTCGACATCCCCTCGGCGACGGCTTCGGCGACCTGGAGCTCCCGGCGCGTCAGCGGCCAGCCCGACCGTTGCCCGCGGGCTTCCGGGCTCGCCGCGGGAGCCGATCGGGTCTTGCCCCGCATGGTCATCGCGAGTCCCTGCTCCAGCGGCAGCTTCGCGGTTTCCGCGAAGATCTCGCCGAACGCGCTCTCTCCCAGCGCCGCACGGGCCTCGCGTTCGGCCTTCTTCCGGTAGTCGAGCAGCTGCTGCGAACCCAGCAGCGGAATCCCGACGAGCGGCCAGATGCGTTCCAGGACGCCGAACAGCCTCGCGGCCTGAGCGTGTTCGCCCAGGGAAACGTACGACCACGCCAGGACCTCCACCGCAACCCCGAGGCCGAAGAGATCGTTGAGGCCTGCTTTGAAGCCGATGCTCTCCCGCAGATCCGCGACGGCGGCGTTGGGATCTCCCCGCATCCAGCACGCGAAGCCTCGAACCACGAGCGCCCACGAACGGGTCCACGATTCGCCGACCTCGGCCGTGATCCGCAGGACTTCCCCGACATCCGCCGTCGCCTGGTCCGGCTCGCCCTGCAAGCACGCCACCAGCCCCGCTTGGAACAGCGACATCATCATCGGGCTGGTCATCGTGTCGTGCGTGCGGTGCCGCGACCACGCCTGCAGGCACAGCTCGCGTGCCTCCGCCAGGTCCCCCTCGGCCATCGCGGCGACGCCCCTCAGGTGCATGCCGAAGGCGGCCAGGCCCTGATCCCGCAGTTCTTCGGCAAGGGCACTGCACCGTTCAGCCGTAGCCCGCCCCCACGCCAGGTCGCCCTGGTGGGAGGCCAGCCAGCTGCAGACCCACAGGTCCGTCGCCCGGGCTTCGGTCGGCCGCGAATCCAGCGCCAGCAGGCGGTCGAGCCACTTCCGCCCCTCCGCGATGAACCCGCAAGCCGTCCAGTAGAACCACAGCGCTCCCGCCAGGCGCAGCCCCGCCTGCACCTGCCCGGGCTGCGTTGCGCAGAACTCCAGTGCTGCCCTCACGTTGTCGTGCTCGGCAGTGATGCGCGCACGCCACTCGAGCTGATCCGGACCGAACCATTCGCGAGCGCATCGTTCCGCCAGGCTCAGGTACCAGTCCCGATGCCGTTGGCGGAGTTGCTGCTTCTCGTTCTCGCCCAGCAAGCTCAGTCCGTACTCGCGGACAGTCGCCAGCATTTGGTAGCGCGTGCGGGTAGCGGTGCCGTTGCCGGCAGGCACCTCCGTGCGGATCAGGATCGACTTGTCGACCAGCGACGCCGTCAGATCCAGAACCCGCTCCGGTGTGAGATCGGCACTACTGCAGATGTCCTCCGCGGCCTTGAGATCCATCCCACCGGCGAAGACCGACATCCGGGCCCAGAGCATGCGCTCCTCTTCCGAGCACAGCTCGTAGCTCCAGTCCATCGTCGCCTTCAGCGTTTGATGCCGCGCCGACGTGCGGGAGCCGCCGGCGAGCAACCGGAAGCGGTCCCCGATTCGGGCCAGGATCTCTTCCACCGAGAAGAACCGCGTGCGGGCAGCCGCCAGCTCGATCGCCAAGGGGATCCCGTCCAGCTCCCGGCACAACTTCGCGACGGCGACCGCATGGCCCCGCGCGCACTGGAAGCCCACAGCCGAGGCGCGCTCGACGAACAGCCGAACCGAGTTGGGCATCTCCGCGCCCGCGAGCCGGTCCACCTCGGATGGTTCGGGCACCGGCAGGGTGGACACCACGAGCACGTGCTCGCCGTACACGCCGAGGGGCTGCCGGCTGGTGGCCAGCACGCTCAACCCAGGGGCGACGTCGAGCAGCACGGTGCACGCCTTTACGCACCCGCCCAGCACCTGCTCGCAATTGTCCAGCACGATCAGGATGTCCTTGTCCCGGACGTAATCTGCGAGCACGGCCTCCACGCCGCGGGAGGACCAGTCCTGGATGCCCAACGCCTGGGCGACCGTGTGCACGACCAGTTCGTCCTCGTGCACCTCGGCCAACTCGACCAGCCAAACGCCGTCCCGGTAGGCCCGGCCCAGTTGGGCCGCCGCGCGCAGCGCCAGCCGGGTCTTGCCGACACCCCCGACCCCGTGCAAGGTCACCATCCGGGAACGGGACAGCATTTCCCGGACATCGGCAATTTCCTGCCGACGCCCAACGAAACTCGTCCGCTCAGCGGGAAGGTTGCCCACCCGCTTATGTGTACGACCGGCCACCACGGCCCCAGAACGAGAAAACAACGCCAAAACTCCAACCGCCAGCCTACGGCCGCCTCGCGCTCAAGGCGAGCGAGCAGCCGGGCGGCACGAGCATGTTCGACAGCAGATGGACGCCGAACCACGAGCCGATGGCGGCGGGCGCGGTCACGAGACGGCTCCCGACACCCTTCCGGCCACTCGCCGGGCGAGGTCGTGTGCCAATTGATGATCGCGGCCAGGTCCGGGCGAGATCACGGCCAGGTCCCTCGCCAGGTCCCGGGCGAGATCACGGGCCAGGTCCCGCGATGTCACCTGCCATCGATTTCGCTCACCTCAACACGGGGCGGCCTCGGCAGGCCGCGGCGCGCGGGCAGCACGCCGCAGCGGGCACGGTGGTGAATGCGATCTTGCCGAGGATGCGCAGGAGCACAGGTCTCCGGATCTTCGAGAGCAGTACCTTTCCGATCTTCGTCTGGTGCCTTCTGCCTTCCGGAGCCACAACTCTGGATCGTGTATCGACCATGCGCCGGGCCTCTACCAGTCGCCTTCGCGTGCGTACGGGCGGCTCCAGAGCGCAACCTGTAGCGTTACCGCCTTGAACCAGGCCTGGTACATGCGGTCGACATCGTCCCGGTCGTGTCCTTTCGCGCTCAGGAACGGGCGGATCGTCACCGTGATCGGGTAGATGAACGCGATGATGTGGCGCAGCGGTACGCGATCGACCGCGTTGACGTGGTCGGTCTGGTCCTTCTTCGCCTGCGTGTGGCGCAGCGCGATTTCGTGCTGGTAGTCGAGCCAGACGTCGTCGTACGGACGCCTGCACGTATCGAGGATCCACTGCTCGAACCGTGCCCGTACCCGCTCCAGGTACTCCGGGTCCGGCGCGCCACCGGCAGGGGCGAAGTACGCGACCAGGTGCGGGTGCGCGGCGACGTAGTCGTACCAAGTGGCTACGACGTCGCCGACCTGGTCCTCCAGAACGTCTCCGGCCAGGAGCAGCGCCTGGTCGTCACCGTCCGTCCACAACAGCGTTTCCTTCAGCGCGTCCAGCTCGGCCGCCGTGACGGGCGAGTGCTGGACCTGCGGCTCGCCGTAGGTGTAACCGGGGATGCTGCCTGTGGTGCCCATCGGGTGCTCCCTGCGCTCGACAACCCATCGCTTCGGGCGTACCCGCATTCCCGCGTCTTATCGCCTCTCCGCCGCTGCGGCCGCTTCGCCACTACTGCCCCATCTTCATCAAGCGGAACAACGCCATCTTCCAACTTGAGGCCCATGCGGCGGCGCAACCGGTCGACAGCCCACGGTGGACAGCCCACGATGGACACGGGTGCTAGGAGGCCGCTGAATAATCGGCGTGTCTCCCAGGAATCTGGGCTTGAGCTGGGAGAATCGGTTTATGCAGGGTGTGGAACGTGCCGACCGGGAACTGCTGGACGCTCACGCGCTGGTCGGTCATCTGGTGCCGGCGGGCAGTGTGTTCGCGTTCCTGGCCGAGCATCGTCAGGATGTGTTCCCCGATGGGGAGTTCGAGGACCTGTTCCCCTCGGGGAGGGGACGTCCGTCGATCCCGGCGTCGGTGATGGCCTCGGTCCTGGTGTTGCAGACGCTGCATGACTACTCGGATCGGGAGACCGCCGACGCCGCGCGGTGTGATCTGCGGTGGAAGGTCGCGACCGGAATGTCGTTGGACCACAAGGGATTTGATGCCTCGACCCTGGTGTACTGGCGCAAACGGCTGGCGGCGTCGGATCGGCCCCACCGGATCAATGACGCGGTCAAGGACGTCATCGAGCAGACCGGGATCCTGCGCGGCCGGCGTAAACGGGCGGTGGATTCCACGATCCTGGCTGATGCGGTGGCCACTCAGGACACCGTCACCCAGCTGATTGCGGCGATCCGGCGGGTGGCCCGGCAGGTTCCTGGCGCAGCCGAGCGGATCGCACAGGTGTGCACCGGCCATGACTACAGCCAGCCGGGCAAACCGAGGATTGACTGGGATGACCCGCAGGCCAAGGACGCACTGGTGTCGGCCTTGGTCAACGACGCAGGCGCGCTGGTGGCGGTGTTGACGGAGGCCGAGTTGGAGGGCGATGCGGAGGTCGCGGTGGCGTTGCTGGCGCTGGTCGCCGGTCAGGATGTCGAACCGGCGGAAGGATCGGATGGCACTGATGGGCGGTGGCGGATTGCGCGGCGGGTCGCCCCGGATCGAGTGATATCCACTGTGGACCCGGATGCGCGGCATACCCGCAAGTCGCCGGAGAACCGCCGCGACGGGTATCGGGCGCACGTGGCGGCCGAGCCCGAGACCGGGATCATCACCGACGAGAAGCTGACCAAGGCCGCTGGGACCAAGAACTCCGATCCGGCGGTGGCCGAGGAGTTCCTCGACGCCGAGGACGATCCCTGCGAGTGGTACGGAGATTCCGCCTACGGCACAGGGGATCTGCGTGGCGCGATCGACGACACCGACGCCGACGAGGCTGTGATCAAGCCGAAACCGGTGCAAGCGCCGGTGGAGGGCGGGTTCACCGTCGACGACTTCACCGTCGACGAGCACGCGGGCACGGTGAGCTGCCCGGCCGGTAACACCCGCCCGATCAGTCAGAAAAACCGGGTGGCGACCTTCGGCGCGCTGTGCCGCGACTGCCCGCTGCGTGCGCGCTGCACCAAGTCCAAGACCGGCCGTAAAATCGTTCTGCACCAACGAGATGATCTGCTGCGCCAAGCCCGCCGTGACTGGGCAGACAAGCCCGAACTGCGAGAGAAGTACCGGAAGTTCCGGCCCAACGTGGAACGGGTCATCTCCCAGATCGCCAGCATCGGCGGCCGTCGTCTCAAACTCCGTTATCGCGGCGCCACCAAGAACCATGCCTGGCTCACTCGTCGCACCGCCGGGCTCAACCTGCGCAATCTCGTGGGCCGCGGGCTATCTCGCACGGCAGGAGTCTGGGTTCTGGCGGGCTCGGCCGCCTGACCAGCGGCCGACCGGCCGGACCGGGCCCTCACCGGCCCGTCTATGTGCTCTCTCGCCCGCCCCGACCGCACTGCCACGCGCGGATAGGGGCTTTCTGCGGGACTGCTCGTCAATTTTCTCGCCTCCGTCCCTGCGGCGACTGTCCCCAGAACCGCCTAATTCAGCGGCCTCCTAGGTCGATTGCCTCATCGCCGTCTGGTGCGGCTGCGGCAACGCCGCGCACGGCTCGCGGAAGCACCCGCATCTCCGGCCGAGTCGTCGAGGTGACTCAAGCCCACTGGCCCAAGTGCTGGACCTGCGAATCGAGGTCGACGGGGTTCGAACGCGATAGCGGATTCGCCTTTTAGGGGACCTTAGGCCGGTGAACGCCGCAGCTGTTGCGGGGAAGATGGTCCGGGCACGGCCGTGCGGTCCGGTTGCACGACGGGCGGTTGCGCAATCTCCTGGATCTGACCGCGCAGCACATCGACGCCACCCGCAGGGTGGGCCCGACGCACGAGGATCGAACATGAGGTCGCCTCTGAACCGGACGAAGGTCGAGCCGTCCCGCGTTCCTGAAGTGCGCACCGGTGGTCGTCGTGCACGACGCGTTGAGGCTCCTGCAGGGGCCGCATGCACGCGCCGCTCACTCCCGTTCGACGCACCGCCGCGAGGAGAACCACGATGACCACCACCGCGATCCCAGGCCTGGACCAGGCGCCGACCACCCACGGGCCGCTGCTGGAGTGGGTTCGGGAAGTCGCCGAGCTGACCACCCCGCAGCGGGTGGTGTGGTGCGATGGCTCCGACGAGGAGTGGCGGCGGCTGACCACCGAGCTCGTCGCCGCGGGCACTCTCGTCCGGCTGTCGGCGAAGCCGAACTCGTTCTGGGCCGCGTCCGATCCCTCCGACGTCGCGCGCGTCGAGGACCGCACCTTCATCTGCTCCCGCCGCGAGGAGGACGCCGGGCCCACGAACAACTGGATGGACCCGGTGGACATGAAGGCCGTCATGACCGGGCTCTACCGGGGCAGCATGGCCGGCCGGACCATGTACGTCATCCCGTTCTGCATGGGCCCCCTGGACGACGACAACCCGAAACTGGGCGTGGAGATCACCGATTCCGCCTACGTGGTGCTCTCCATGCGCGTGATGACCCGGATGGGCGCCGGGGCGCTGGGGAAGTTCATCGGCGCCGACGGCCGCGAGCGCAAGTTCGTCAAGGCCCTGCACTCCGTCGGATCGCCGCTGGAACCTGGCCGGGCCGACGTGCCGTGGCCGTGCAACCCGACGAAGTACATCAGCCACTTCCCCGAAGAACGCGCGATCTGGAGCTTCGGCTCCGGCTACGGCGGCAACTCACTGCTGGGCAAGAAGTGCTACTCGCTGCGGATCGCCTCGGCCATGGCCCGCGATGAGGGCTGGCTCGCCGAGCACATGCTGATCCTCAAGCTCACCTCGCCACACGGCACCGTCCACTACATCGCCGCCGCTTTCCCCAGCGCCTGCGGCAAGACGAACCTGGCGATGCTGCAGCCTACGGTGCCCGGTTGGAAGACCGAGACGCTCGGCGACGACATCGCCTGGATGCGCTTCGGCGACGACGGGCGCCTACACGCCGTCAACCCCGAGTTCGGGTTCTTCGGCGTCGCGCCGGGCACCGGCTACCACACCAATCCCGTTGCCATACGCACCATCGAGCAGGGCAACACCATCTTCACCAACGTGGCCCTCGCCGACGGCGGCGACGTCTGGTGGGAAGGCATGACCGAGCAACCGCCGGAGCACCTGACCGACTGGAAGGGCCGCGACTGGACGCCCGGAACCGGCGAACCTGCCGCCCACCCGAACTCCCGGTTCTGCACTCCCATCGAGCAGTGCCCGATCGTCGCACCGGAGTGGGACGATCCGAGGGGAGTGCCGATCTCGGCGATCCTCTTCGGCGGCCGGCGAGCCACCACCGTCCCGCTGGTCACCGAGTCCCGCGACTGGGCCCACGGCGTGTTCATGGGCGCCACGCTGTCCTCGGAGACCACCGCCGCGGCCACCGGCAAGGTCGGCGTCGTCCGCCGCGACCCGATGGCCATGCTGCCGTTCATCGGCTACCACGCCGGCGACTACTTCGGGCACTGGCTGCACATCGCCGCGCACACCGACGCCGCCAAGCTGCCGAAGATCTTCCACGTCAACTGGTTCCGCCGCGGCAAGGACCGGCGATTCCTGTGGCCCGGGTTCCGCGAAAACTCCCGCGTGCTCAAGTGGATCGTCGACCGCATCGAGGGCACCGCCGACGCCGCCGACACGCCCATCGGGCTCGTCCCCACCGCGGCCGACCTCGACCTGGCGGGTCTCGACTGCGACCCCGCCGACGTCGACGCGGCACTCGCGGTCGACACCGACGAATGGCGTGCCGAGATCCCGATGATCGAGGAATGGTTCGCCGGCATCGGGGAAAAGCTGCCCGCCGAACTCCGCAACCAGCTCGACGTGCTGCGCAAGCGCCTGGCCGCCGCCGATGACCGCGAATGAGGCATTGACTGTCCACAGTGTCCATCAGCGGCGCATGGGCGGGTCCTCGGGAATTCGAGTGACCGATGGGGCGGAAGGCAACGAGTCGGACACGGGCGCTCGGTCCCCTTGACAGCCTGCGCGCGGGATTGCAGGCTGTCGGACCAGTTGGTTCAGTGGCTTAGCCAATGGAGGCTGCCATGCCGAACGGCACCGATTCCCATCGGACCCACCGCCGCCGCGCCGTGATCGCCAGCACGGTCGGCACGACCATCGAGTGGTACGACTTCTTCCTCTACGGGACCGTGGCCGCGCTGGTGTTCCCGAAGATCTTCTTCCCCGGCTCCTCGGCGAGCGCCGGCGTGCTGGAATCCTTCAGCACCCTGTTCGTCGGTTTCGCCGCGCGGCCGGTCGGTGCCGCGATCTTCGGCCACTACGGCGACCGGATCGGGCGCAAGGCCACCCTGGTCACCACGCTGCTGCTGATGGGCATCGCCACGGTGCTGATCGGCCTGCTGCCCGGGTACGCCACGCTGGGCGTGGCCGCGCCGTTGCTGCTGGTCGTGCTGCGGATCATGCAGGGCATCGGCGTCGGCGGCGAGTGGGGCGGCTCGGTGCTGATGGCCATGGAATGGGGATCAGCGTCCCGCCGCGGCCTGATGGCGAGCATGCCGCAACTCGGCGTACCGCTCGGCCTGCTGCTGTCCACCGCCGCGGTGGGGGTGTCCAGCGCGGCCAGCGGCGACGCGTTCGAGTCATGGGGATGGCGGGTGCCGTTCCTGCTCAGCGTGGTCTTGATCGGGGTCGGGCTGTGGGTGCGGATGCGGGTGCTGGAGAGCCCCGACTTCGCCGAGGTCAAGAAGCAGCAGGCCGTCGAGAAGCAGCCGGTGTGGGCGGCCATCCGCAACCACCCGAAGGAAATCCTCACCTCCGCCTTCGTGCGGCTGGCCGAGCAGGCGCCGTTCTACCTCTTCATCACGTTCGTGCTGACCTATGGCACGAAGCACCTGGAGATGCCACGCAGCGAACTACTCAACGCCACGCTGGTCGCCGCCGCGGTCGGCCTGATCAGCGTGCCGCTGTTCGGACACCTGTCGGACCGCTTCGGCCGGCGGCTCATCTACGGCATCGGCATCGTCTGCACCGGCATGTACGCCTTCCCGTACTTCGCCCTGCTGGAAACCCGGTCTTCGGGCCTGGTGCTGCTGGCCATCGTCGTGTCGCTGATCGTGCACGACATCATGTACGGCCCGCAGGCGGCGCTGATCGCGGAGAGCTTCGGCACCAACATCCGCTACAGCGGCGCCGGACTCGGCTACCAGCTCGCCTCGGTCATCGCCGGCGGCCCCGCACCGCTGATCGCCGCAGCCCTGCTGCAATCCACCGGCTCCAGTGCGGGAATCAGCTGGTACATCGTGCTGTGCTCGGTGATCTCGCTGATCGCCCTGGCGCTGATGCCCCGCCGCACGGTTCCGGCTTCTTCCGGCTCGCCGTCCACACCGGATCGCTTGGAGGCGTGACCTGCCGCCAGCGCTACCGGCCCACTGCGGCCGGTAGCGCTCGTTCATGTCGAACAACGTCCACCGTGGACGATGGCAGTTGCGGCGTCATTCCCCGCGTGGGGATTGTGGGACACCACCGGTGCGCCGACACTCGACGCGCGCCTTGCACTTCGTGGCTTGCACCGTAGTCTTCGCTGCCCGGGCAGAAGCAAACCTGGGCGACCGGACTTCCTAGACCCCGCAAGGGGATTCCCGGCGGGAAGGGCTGCCAGCCGGACATGAAGAGCCCCCGCACCGATACGGGTACTCCCGGTCGGTGCGGGGGCTCTCTTCGTGTCTTGCCCTAGGCGATGGCCGCACGCACGTGGGCGCGAAGCGGGCTCGGCAGGGCATCGACGCTGAGCCAGTCGGCTGCGGTCACTTCCTCGGCCTGCAACGCACCCACGTCGCCGCTGGTGCGGAACAGGAACCGGAAGTCGAAGTGGTGGTGGTCGGGTTCGCCCTTCCCCGGGTTGGCGGGGATCGGATGAACGTCGACGTGGATCGGATCTTCTGCATGCTCCGACACCAGCTCCAGGTTGAAGCCGGTCTCCTCGCTCAGTTCTCGCAGGGCCGCGCCGCGCAGCGACTCGTCACCGGATTCGAGGTGGCCACCAGGCAAGAGCCAGCGGCCGAGCCCCTTGTGACGGATGTGCAGGACCAGACTGTCATCGTTGACCAGGACAGCCCCAGCCGTGGCGTGCCCACGGAATTCCGTGCGAGGCGTGATGTCCACGCCTGCGTCGAGCAGGTCCGTGACCAACTTGAGTTCGTCAACGTACTCGGGTCGGACCGTCAGGTAGGTCTTGACCGTTTGGGAGATGTGTTTGCTTGTGATCGGCATCTGTTCACCTGTTGAAGTAGTTGAGCCACGTTGCGGCGATCAAGGGTCGGTAGTCGGCCACCTCGTGCATACCGGGCTCCAGGGTGCGCTGTGAGAGCCTGGCAACGGCGGCAAGGATCTCGGCCTGGACCAGGAAGACGAACGGCCCCACGCTCGCACCGTGGAGGAAGTTCACCGCGTTTCCCCTGTTCAGGAGATAGAAGTAGTGGCCGGTCGTCATGTACCGGGTGATGTCATCCGTGATCGGGGTCCGGTCATACACCTCCGTGAGCCCGTCCAGTTCCAGTTCGTCCTCGCTGCTCGTGACGGTGGCGACGTACGCACCGTTCCTGAGCTGCGGGAAGTCTTCGCCGCGCAGCGACAACCGGCCGGTCGCGCAGAGCACGAGCCCTGCATCCACGAGCGCGGACCGGCAATCCCGGGCCACCGTGAACCCGTCTCTGCGACATGATCCACTGATGCAGCAGGCGGGGCCGCGGAAAGGCGAACTCGACCGGGGGTTGCCCGTAGTGGTCGAGCGGCGTCACCGGCCGGCTCCTCTCTCACGCTTTCCCAGGCCTCTCCCGCCGAGCCGTCCGCGTCGCCGCCGTCAATTGGTCAAGCGGGATCTTTAGCACCATCGACAGCCAGCCGCGCCAGTACGGCCCGGGCAGCCGCTTGCCGCGTTCCCAGCGGGAAACGTCCTCTCGGCTGATGTCCTGGCCCGCCACCGACGACAGCGCGTCGGCAAGCTTGTATTGGCACAGGCCACGCTCACGGCGAGCCTGCCGAATCAACCGAGCGTGCGGGCTCGGACCTTTCACGAGTTGAGCGTGACCGACTGCCGGGTGGGCGTAATGGTCCAGGTCCAGTCCACAACGGACGGTTCGCCCGCACCCAGCCACCACGCGTACGCGGCCTCGGCCTCATCCCATAGTCGACGCGGCCCGGACTGGTGGACTGCCCCGGAGGCGATCCGCGCCCACGACCCGCTCATCGGGTCGCGCAGCCACCACACGTTCTCGCCGTCGTCGTCGTGGTCGAGGTCGTACCGGCAGGACGGCATCGCGACCGCCAGCGCCCACCGCGAGTGCGGGTTGGACAGCATGTCCTTGGCGTCGAGGTCGGTGGTGCTCTCGTCGCCGGGGTTGTCCAGCCACGCCGCAAGGTCCGTGTCGGTCGTGGTCGGTGTCCGCTGTGCCCGCAGTTCCATGAAGCCGACGCCCATCGGCATCGCCTTGCCGACGGCCCGCCCGTCTTCGTCGACGGTCCAGAGCACGAGCGGCCCCGAAGTCAGGTCTGTGCGGACAGGCGCCAGGATCTTGCCTCCCCGCCGGGTCTGCTCGATCCACGCGTAGGGCACGCGGCCGAGCTGCACTCCGGCAGTGACAATGATCCTGTCGAATGGCGCGGCGTCGGGATCGCCGTGTGCGCCGTCCCCCAGGACTGTCCGCACGTTGTCGTAGGCGAGGTTGTCCAGCCGCTCGCGGGCTGCCTCGGCGAGTTCGGGATCGACCTCGATCGTGCTCACGTGACCCAGGTTGCCGACCAGGCTGGCCGTCAATGCGGCGTTGTAACCGGTGCCGGTGCCGACCTCGCAGACATCCTGTCCGGTGTCGAGGCCGGAGTAGGACAGCATCGCGGCGACCACGGACGGCATTGACGCTGAGCTGGTCGGCAGCGTGCCCACCTGCGGCCACTTGGTGTGTCCGTCGTCGAACTGCGTCACGATCGACCTGTTCGAGTACACATAGGACAGCCACGGCTCTGGCTGCGCGGCCCGGTCGATGGGCGCGTACTCGCCGTTGATCTTGACCCATATGCGGTCTGGGATGAACATTTCCCGCTCCACTGAGCGGAAAACGGGGCCGAGCCCGGCCGGAAGCAATCCGGCCGAGTCCAGCTCCTCAACGAGTCGTGGGGATGTCACTTGTCGTCGCCACTTTCAACGGTATGGCCGTCCGAGCCGTCGCCGAGGTGATCGGTCTGCGAGTCGTCTTCGCCGTCGTGCTTGTTGCCACCCATGCGTGTCGGTTTCCTTTCCTGGTGCGGGTTTCCTCGTGCTCCCGCGCTGCGGTGAGCGCGGAATCTGGGAACCCAGCCGAGGGACGGGGCTGTCGGGGGGATCTGCGTGCATCCCGCTCCCCGGCTGGGCGTTGGGGGGAACAGGTTCAAGCGGACGGCCATTCGCGTACCTGTCTCACTATGTCGGCGATCTCGCCGAGCGTGGTCCAGAGCTGCGGGTTGGAGTGCTCGGTCGGCGGAAAGTCGCGCCGGTCGTAGCGCAGGCCGGCCGAGGCGCCGTGGATCGTGTTGAACACGACCACATCGAATGCAGTCGCCGCAGTTCCGTTGCAAGTACAGCTCGCGCTTGTCGCGCGCCTGACCGACGTAGCGGAATCCCAGCCGCGAGAGGTCGACCAGCTCCACCGCGTCGGCCAGCGTATCCCTGTCGGGTGCTGTCCCGAGGATCGCGCCGGACGGAGCGACGAGCACGCTGCCAATGCCCATGTTGCTGTCCTCCACCGCTTGTTCCTGTTCGTGGAGGAGAAGCTATGCACCACGGGCGCGCGCTTGTGTACTAACAGTACACAGAGGCGTCTTTCACCCGGTTGGGGCAAGGCCGAGACGCCAGGCCAGGCCACGCAAATCCCGTCCCCACGCGTCGCGGGGAGCGCTCGCCAGCGGCCCGGACACTGCCTCGCGTACGAACACATTGGTGCGCACTTTCTGTGGAGCCAACGTTTCCGCGCGGAGCAGCGCCGCAACGCCCTGGTGACGTGTGTTGCGCTCGGCCAGGAGTGCACGTCCGTAGTCGATCCAGTAGGCCGCCCGGCGCGACTGAGACACCCCCTCTGGGTGCACCGTCTGCGCGATCTCCATCGCCTTGCCGCCGTCGCCGAGTTCCAGCCCGATCGACACGCGCCAGATACCGACGTTCGTGCGGCCAAAGTTCGTCTGCATCCACGGGCTCACATCCGCCTCGATCAGCTCGGCCAGCTCGCGTGCTTCCGTGAGGTGCATCTGCGCTGTGTCCGCGTCGCCCTGCGCAGCCTTGGCGAGAGCGGCCGTCAGGTGCGCCATTCCCCGCGTCTCGACGCGCCCACCGGGCATGTCCGCCACCTCAACCGCTAGCTGGTACTGCCGGGGTCGGTTCCGCCCGGAGATGAGCTGCGCCCGCTGGTACTCCGCGTAGGTTGTCCACGTCGGGTCGTCCAGCTCGGCCGCTGACTGCCGCATCCGCTCCGCGGCCAGCGCCGGGAGCCCCATGAGGCCCAAATCGTGAGCGAGGTAGGCCGCCGACTTGTAAGCGCCGATCAGCCCGCGCAGCGCGGCGGCACGATTCTCGCCGCCCCGCGTGGCCTCCGCGAGCAGGTCACGAATCAAGTCCGGCAGCACCTCAACCTGCCGGGCGAAATCGGCGTTTGGCCGCAGCACGGTGTTGAGGTGGTGGGCGTCGGCGCGGACCTGCTGCCACGGCCGAAGCGGCGTACCCGGCGCGTCGCCGAGCCACCAGCCGGTCAACGCGTCCTCGATGGCGGGAACGCCCGCCCGGATCTCCTCCGATACCGGGTCGATCGGGGCGTAGGGCTTACCGATCAGCTCGCCAGGTGACACGCGCAAGGTGTTGGCGATGGCTTCGAGTACGTGCCGGTTCTTGATCGGTTTCTCGCCGCGCTCGATCTGCCCGAGATACCCGTGCGAGAGGCCGGACAGCTCGGCGGCAGCTCGCAGGTTGAGTCGGCGCCACGATCGAATCTCGCGGATGCGGCGGCCAACGTCGTCAGCGTGCATGTCGTCCTCAGTTCGCCGAGTGGGGTGCTGCTGCCCCCTCCGCCCGGCCCCCGGCCCGTCGACCGGGGCCTTCCTCTCGGCGAAGAGGATGACTCCCAGGCTATAGGAGAGGCGTGTCGGACCGTGTGCGGTCGGTTGAGCCGTGGCCTAGGGTTTGCGCTCTCTGCGCAGTTCGCCGTCTTCCGGTACCTATTCAGCTGTAGTTGATCATGCTGGACGTGGTGGTTGAGGGTTACCAGCGAGCTGCGCTTCGAGGGCCGGGGTGAGTGCTGGTGGGAGCCAGGCGCCGGTGGTGAAGAGTTGTTGCAGGACGGTGAGTTTGTCGTGGCCCCATTTGGTGGCGGTGTCGAGGTAGGAGTGCACGACGGCGAAGTCGGTGAGTCCTCGCAGAGTGCGCCAGGCGCCGCCGGAGGTGCGTTGTTGCACTTTGACGGGTCGAACCGAACTCGACTCCAGGGCCTGGCCGATCGTGTGATCGTCCTCCACCACCAACAGCCGAAACATGGCTGCAGGGTATCCACCCACCCATCCGCCGCGCCCCGATGCGGGAGGACGGCCGCCCAAGCGGCTTGAACAGCCGATAGGGGGACCGTGTGACTCTGGTGGACCGGCAGGGCGGCAGGTGGCATGGTGATCGCATGCCCGTCCACCACCCCGTCTTCGCACGCTTGTACGGCCGGCTGAGCCAGGCCATGGAGCGCCGCGGCATGGCCGCGCACCGCAAGACGCTGCTCGCCGGCCTCACCGGGACCGTGATCGACATCGGCGCGGGCAACGGGCTCAACTTCGCGCATTACCCATCGACCGTGACCCGCGTCCTGGCCGTGGAGCCCGAACCGCACCTGCGCCAGGTCGCTCAGCGCGCTGCCGCGTCGGCCCCGGTACCGGTCGAAGTCGTCGACGGCCTCGCCGAACGGCTGCCGACCGAGGACAGCAGCGCCGATGCGGCGGTCGCGTCGCTCGTGCTCTGCTCGGTGCGGGATCAGGCGGCGGTCCTGCGGGAGATCCAGCGGGTGCTCAAACCGGGCGGACAACTGCGCTTCCTCGAACACGTCCGAGCCGACTCCCCCGGCTTGGCGCGCGTCCAACGCGCTCTCGACGCGACCGTCTGGCCCCACCTGTCCGGGGGCTGCCACGCCGGCCGCGACACCGCAGCGGCAATCGAGCGCACCGGCTTCACGCTCGACCGCCTGGACCGCTTCCTGTTCCCGGAAGTCCGCACCCCGCTGTCCTTCTACATCAGCGGCACAGCGGTGCACGGCAAAGCCGACTGACCTGCCTGGCGATCGACGAGTCCCAGATCTCAGCACGCCCGACTGCCCGAAAAAGGGCTCTCGGCAATGTGAATCGCCCCGCCTGAGGTTGGAGACGACCAAGCAGCCGCACGGACTGGCTGTATCCCTGTGGGGCTCACTGCGCGAAATCGCCGTCCCGCGCCATGTGTCCGATCTGCGCGACCAGTAAAACGTTTGCTCGCCGCTGCCGATCCCCACCGCGCGGAGGAACGAGGAGCCGGGCCAGCCGGCCCCCGCTCCTCGTCACTTGATCTCGATACGGCGCGACTTGCTCACTTCGGCCTTGGGCACCTTCACCGAGAGCACGCCGTCCGCGAGGTTCGCCTCGATCTTGTCCGCGTCGACCTCTCCCGGCAGGGCTCCGCGGAAGGAGAAGCTGCCGGTGCGTCGCATCTTGCGCCGCAGCACACCGGTTCGCTCCTTCTCCTTCACCTCACCCATGATCCACAGTTCCTGGCCGCGGACTTCGACGGTGATGTCGTCCCTGCGCACACCGGGCAGGTCGACCTCGAACAGGTAGGTGTTCTCGGTCTCCTCCACGTCGACCATCGGCTGCCACGCGACGCCGGTCCGCGTCGTGGCCCACCCAGGGTCGAAAAGCTGCCCCATGCGATCCCAGATCTCCTCCAACTCGCGGAACGGCTCCTGCCACATATCCGGGCGCCCCGCCCACTCCCGACGTTCGCCGCGTCGGGCGGGCATCCGCTCAGCCATCCTGATCCCTCCCCACAACACAGGCGTTCCGACTCGGTACGTACCCGTTGCCGCAGCCGCACCAAACCGCCTCGGCGGATTTCCGCCGCTTGCGCGTGGCGTTGCGAGAGAGTCTGAAAGCGGCTCCCCCACCGACTTTCCGCGGGGGAAACCAACCCGTGCGGTCAGCGATGGATCATCGTGGCGTCCTCGGCCTCGGGCTCGGCATCGGGCTCGGCGGGTTGCTGTCGACGTGCGCGTTTGTGCGGCAGCGCGACGTTGCCGACCCCGGAGAGCAACTCGTGCACGCCGTGGTGCTTGGGATTCCGCCACAGGGCCACGAAGAACGCGACGGGCAGCAGGCAGACCACCCCCAACAGCCCGAGGCCCAACAGCAGTTCCGGCAGGTATTCGCCGTTGAGCACGCTCAGCACCAACGAGAGCACCTCGGACACGCCAGCCAGACCGGCCCGGAGCACGCTCGACATCCCCGCGGCAACGAGCGCCATCATGCCCAAGGCGATCGGCATTAGCGGCACGGCGAGCACCGTTGCCCGCAGCATCAGCCGCCACAGCTCGGGACGTTTCCCGTCCGAGCCGACGAGCTTCAGCAGCAAGATCTTCTTGCCCGGGGTGGCCCCGAGCCACCAGGGCAGCAGCACGAACCAGAGGAACACGGCGAGCACCAGGCCGAGCAGCCAGCGGGATGAGCCGAAGACCAGCACGCAGAGCAGCGTCGTGAACAGCATCACGAACGGCAGCGCGCAAAGGTCGATCAGCAGCGCCAGCAGCCGCCTGCCCAGCGGCACCGGGCGCCGCTCCAGCGCCGCGTCGTCCAGGGTGTCCAAAGTGGGCAGCCAGCGGGTCAGCGGCCCGGCGATGGCCCAGCCCACCATGGCGCCGCCGGTGTTGACGATGAGATCGTCCACATCGAACAGCCGGTACGGGCACTCGTAGACGCCCCACAGCCCGGTCAGCTGCGTGAACTCGAAGAACAGCGATGCGCCCAGCCCGATCGCCGAGGCCGCGAGGAAGTTCAGCCGGAAATGGAAGCGCAGGTAGACGCCAAGCGGCAGCAGCAAAGCCAGGTTCAGCAGGGTTTCCAGCACCGCCGGGTTGTGGATCATCAGCGCGCCCAGGCTGATCTGCCCCTCCGCTTCCTTCCAGATGTCGGCGAAGGTGTTGCCGGGCACCAGTTGCGGATGCGCGACCCGGGGGTATTTCGCGCAAACATCGACCGACGGGCCGGGCAGCGGCACGACCGTCATGAAGAACGCGGTCAGGCAGTAGAACAGGAAGCTGTAGAAGGACAGCGTCCGCCAACTGGTCATGATCCCGTGCCTGCGGTAGGTCACCACCGCGGCGGGCACGAACAACAGCATGGCGAGCAACGGGAAGACGATCAATGCCGTCTTGATCGGCAACAGATAAGCACTGGGCACGACGCATATCTTTTCCAGACCCGGAAGGCCCGGTCAAATCCAGAACCAGGGGACAACGCGAGCCGAACTCGTCCATGAAGCAGGCGTGTCATCCCGTTCGTGTCATCCCGTTTCTGGACCGGCTGGTCGGCCATCTGAGCCGTAAGGCCCATCTGAGCGCATCCGTGCCGCGGCGGCGCGGTGCTGCAGGAGCCCGCCGATCAGCCGTACGGCGTCCGCGACTGCGCCTTCCGCGACCCCGCGAGCAACATTCTGCGCTTCACCCAGCCCCGCAAGCAGTGAGCCGGTTCTCGTCGTGATCCAGAACTCGAGTTCTCCTGACCGCGGTCGAGAGAACCCGAGCGGGACGAAATCCAACGGTGTCCGCGAGATCCCCGGTCAGGCTCCGACGTAGGCCGCGAGGTGCTCGCCGGTGAGGGTGGGGCGGGCGGCGACTAGGTCGGCGGGCGTGCCCTCGAAGACAACCCGGCCGCCATCGTGGCCGGCACCGGGGCCGAGGTCGATGATCCAGTCGGCGTGCGCCATGACCGCCTGGTGGTGCTCGATGACGATGACCGACTTGCCGGCGTCGACGAGCCGGTCCAGCAGGCCGAGCAGCTGCTCGACGTCGACGAGGTGGAGTCCGGTGGTCGGCTCATCGAGGACGTAGACGCCGCCGTTGGCGGCCATGTGGGTGGCCAGCTTGAGCCGCTGCCGCTCGCCGCCGGACAGCGTGGTGAGCGGCTGGCCGAGGCGGAGGTAGCCGAGCCCGACGTCGGCGAGGCGCTCGAGGATCTTGTGCGCGGCCGGGACCTTCGCGTCCCCGGAGCCGAAGAACTCCTCGGCCTCGGCCACCGACATCGCGAGCACCTCGCTGATGTCGCGACCGCCGAAGCGGTAGTCCAGCACCGCTGCCTGGAACCGCTTCCCCTCGCACTCCTCGCAGGTGGTGGCGACGCCAGCCATCATCCCCAGGTCGGTGTAGATGACACCGGCACCGTTGCAGTTGGGGCAGGCGCCTTCCGAGTTGGCGCTGAACAGTCCCGGCTTCACGCCGTTGGCCTTCGCGAAGGCCTTGCGGATCGGGTCGAGCAGTCCGGTGTAGGTCGCCGGGTTGCTCCGCCGCGAGCCGCGGATCGCGGTCTGGTCGACCGCCACCACTCCGTCCCGCCCGGACACCGAGCCGTGGATCAGCGAGCTCTTGCCCGAGCCCGCCACCCCGGTGACGACGACCAAGACGCCGAGCGGGATGTCGACGTCGACATCCCGGAGGTTGTGGGTGCCGGCGCCGCGCACTTCCAACATCCCCGACGGCGTCCGCACCGACGGCTTCAGGGAGGCGCGGTCGTCCAGGTGCCGCCCGGTGAGCGTGTCGCTGGCCCGCAGCGCCTCGATGGTGCCCTCGAACACCACCTCGCCGCCCTCGGTGCCGGCGCCCGGGCCGAGGTCTACGACGTGGTCGGCGATCGCGATCGCCTCCGGCTTGTGCTCCACGACCAGCACGGTGTTGCCCTTGTTGCGCAGCTGCAGCAGCAGGCCGTTCATCCGCTGGATGTCGTGGGGGTGCAGCCCGATCGTCGGCTCGTCGAAGACGTAGGTGACGTCCGTGAGCGACGACCCGAGGTGGCGGATCATCTTGGTGCGCTGCGCCTCGCCGCCCGACAGCGTGCCCGACGGCCGGTCTAGCGAGAGGTAGCCCAGCCCGATCTCGACGAACGAGTCGAGGGTGTGCCGCAACGCGGTCAGCAGCGGCGCGACGGACGGTTCGTTCAGGCCCCCCGCCCACTCGGCGAGGTCGGTGATCTGCATCGCGCAGGCGTCGGCGATGTTGATGCCGTCGATCTTCGACGACCGGGCCTCCTCGCTGAGCCGGGTGCCGTCGCACTCGGGGCAGGTGGCGAAGGTGACCGCCCGCTCCACGAAGGCCCGGATGTGCGGCTGCAGCGAGTCGACGTCCTTGGACAGCATCGACTTCTGGATCCTCGGGATCAGGCCTTCGTAGGTCAGGTTGATGCCGTCGACCTTGATCTTGGTCGGCTCCTTGTGGAGCAGGTCGTGCAGCTGCTTCTTGGTGAACTTGTGGACCGGCTTGTCCGGGTCGAAGAAGCCGCAGCCCTTGAAGATGCGGCCGTACCAGCCGTCCATGGTGTAGCCGGGGATCGTGAGCGCGCCCTCGTTGAGCGACTTGCTGTCGTCGTACAGCTGGGTCAGGTCGATGTCGTTGACCGAACCCCGGCCCTCGCAGCGCGGGCACATGCCGCCGGTGATGCTGAAGCTGCGACGCTCCTTCACGGTCTTCCCGCCGCGTTCGAGCGTGACCGCGCCCGCTCCGCTGATGGAGGCGACGTTGAAGGAGAACGCCTGCGGCGAGCCGATGTGCGGCTCCCCGAGGCGGCTGAACAGGATGCGCAGCATCGCGTTGGCGTCGGTGGCGGTGCCGACCGTCGAGCGGGGGTCGGCACCCATCCGCTCCTGGTCGACGATGATCGCGGTGGTCAGCCCGTCCAGGACGTCGACCTCGGGCCGTGCCAGCGTCGGCATGAAGCCCTGCACGAAGGCGCTGTAGGTCTCGTTGAGCAGCCGCTGCGACTCCGCGGCGATGGTGCCGAACACCAGCGAGCTCTTGCCCGAGCCGGAGACGCCGGTGAAAACCGTCAGCCGGCGCTTCGGGATCTCGATGCTGACGTCCTTGAGATTGTTCACGCGCGCGCCGTGCACGCGGATCAGATCGTGGCTGTCCGCGACGTGCGGCTCAGGCGGCTGCGCGTCCGTCCTCGTGGCCATGCTCATCGTGTCTCCATCTGTTGGCGGACCCGCCTCCGCGGCCTCCGTCGGCGTCGCCTGGCTCGATCCGAGCAGTTCCGGGCAGTACGTCTGGTCCCCTTCGCCGCGCCGTCTGGTCCCCTTCGCCGCGGCGCGGTCGCGGCGACGGCCCGCTTTCCACCTGCTCGGTGGTACCAGCCGGGGGTGGCGCAAGGCATCCACGCCGTTTCGGCCCGCAGCGCCGCTGGGCCATCCGGCGCCTGGCCGAGACGCCAGACTAACCAGCGGTTCGGCGCGGCCAGCGCACGCGGGTCGAAGCCGGTGTTGCAGGTCATGGCTGTGTGTTCTGCGGCTGGGGTGCTGACGCGCAGGCGAGCCGCCGCTTGGCGACGCGACCAGACCAACGGTTCGGCAGGGCCGAGAACGGTCTCGAATGTAACCCACACGAGTGAAGACTGACTCGATCAATACATTGTGTAATCGACTAATGCTCGCCCTCCAGAGCCACTGCTACCAGGAACAACACCTGAATCATGGGATCTTGCAGAGGTTTCGAGATCAGAATTGACTGCCCCATGAGGGTTGGCCTTCCAACGTTGACTACGTAGCGTGTCCGACGGTCGGCCACCCCCGAGCCGTCCGCCTGGGAGCCCGTAGCGCCAGACCCTGCCTTGCGGGCTCCCACCCCCGAAGAAACGACTGGGCAGGGGCGACCCACCTCGAACCACGTTCCGGCGGCACCCCAGCACGCCGGGCGGTCGATCGTGCGCGGGTCGCAGGCGCAGCAGGAGATCATCCATGTCGCACAACCGCATGTTCCCCACCAGCCGAATCGCCTCCGGAGCAATCCTCGCCGGCCTGATCGCCGCCGCTCCCCTGGCGACCGCCCTCCCTGCCAGCGCCGCCTCGGCGTCCACTTGGGACGCCGTCGCGAAGTGCGAGAGTTCCGGAAACTGGAAGGCCAACACCGGCAACGGTTTCTCCGGCGGCCTGCAGTTCACCCCGTCCACCTGGGCCGCGTTCGGCGGCACCGCCTACGCCCCCAAGGCGCACCAGGCGACACGCGAGCAGCAGGTCGCGGTCGCGGAGAAGGTCCTCAAGGCCCAGGGGCCCAAGGCCTGGCCGGTGTGCTCGAAGAAGGCCGGACTCCGCAAATGACCGGTTCCCGCCCGTGCGCACTTCCCGGGGCTGCGGCACCGCGAAGTACGCACGGGCGATCACCCACGTGCAACGCTCATCCGCAGGTGGAGCGTGACGGGGCCCACCGCGCCGCGGGGCGCGGAATAAGCGGGGCGGTTGTTCCGTTATCGCTGCTGCGCGGGGCATGGGCCGCGCGCTTGTCGCACGCGATGAAAGGCTGATGCTGCCGTGGCTGTTGCCCTCTCCATTCTCGATCTGGCACACATCGGCCCGGGAGAGACGGCCGGCGACAGCTTCGCCGCCAGCGTCGACCTGGCACAGCGCGCCGAAGCCCTGGGCTACCGGCGGATCTGGTACGCCGAGCACCACAACATGTCGTCGATCGCGTCGTCGGCGACCAGCGTGCTGATCGGGCACGTGGCCGCGCACACCAAGACCATCCGGCTCGGCGCCGGTGGCGTGATGCTGCCCAACCACTCGCCGCTGACCATCGCCGAGCAGTTCGGCACCCTCGAAACGCTGTTCCCAGGACGCATCGACCTCGGTCTAGGCCGGGCCCCGGGCAGCGACCAGAAGACCATGCGGGCGCTGCGCCGCGACCCGACCGCGGCCGACACCTTCCCCCAGGACGTGTTGGAGCTGCAGGGCTACCTGTCGGGCGAGACCCGCATCCCCGGGGTCAACGCGACGCCCGGCGCGGGCACCAACGTGCCGCTGTACATCCTCGGTTCGTCGCTGTTCGGCGCCAGGCTCGCCGCCGTGCTCGGCCTGCCGTACTCGTTCGCCTCACACTTCGCGCCGGATGCGCTGGAGGCCGCCGTTTCGATCTACCGGCGGGAGTTCCAGCCGTCCGCCCAGCTCGCGGAGCCGTACGTGATCGCCGGGGTCAACGTGATCGCGGCCGGCACCACCGACGAGGCCGAGCAGCACTTCCAGGCGGCGAAACGCTACCGGGTGGCCCGGATGCTGGGGCAGGGAAGGGAATTCACCCCGGAGGAGGCGGACGCCATCCTCGCTTCCCCCGCCGGGCAACAGGTTCTGCAGATGACCAAGTACACCGCGGTCGGCACCCCGAGCGAAGTGGACGACTACCTGGACGGGTTCGTCGAACGGGCGCAGGCCGACGAGCTGATCGTCGTGTCCGCCGCGCCGGACCGCGCCGCCTGGCGCCGCTCGCTCGAACTGCTCTCCGAGGCCCGCGGCCTGGTGGCCGCCTGACCGAAGCGATCTCGTGAAGCGGTGCGGGTACCGGGACTCGGACGCCGCCTGGACACCGGCTCCCCGATCCGTGCACGACCGCGCGGCTTCGGACCGGCCAGGCGACGTCTGAGAGCCGAAGCTGCGACAGAGACCACTCCCCATCGGCGCCACCGCCGACGAGAACGATCTCCACCATGCGGCCGCAATTTCAGGCAGAAGAGCCCAATTTCAATGGAAATCGAAGATCTGATTTCCATTGAAATTGCGGAAATCCCAGGGCGCCGGGAGGACTTTCCGCGATTTCTGTGCGGCCGGGACCCTCCGGCACGCGGTTACATCTTGGACCACAGTGGATGGTCAGCGGACCGGCGCGCTCCAGCGCAGGCTGGTTCCGCCCGACGGCAGCTGATCCACCATGCACTGCCCGCCGAGCTCAGTGGCGCGCTCGGCGAGGTTGTGCAAGCCGCTGTGCGCCACGGTTTCCGGGATTCCGACACCGTTGTCCGTCACGTCGATCGCCAGGTTCCCGTCCAGGGAGATCGTGACTGACAGCTCCGTCGCCCGCGCATGCCGGACGACGTTGCTCACCGCTTCCAGGACGACTGCCTCGGCGTGCTCGGCCAGCTTCGGCGGCAGCACGTCGAGCGGGCCCGCCATCCGCACGGTGATCCGGATCGGGCTGTCACCGACCACGTCGGTGATCACGCGCTGCACCCGCGCCCGGAACCGCACCGCCGTCTCGGCGGTGGCCTGCAGGTCGAAGATGCTGGCCCGCAGGTCCTGGATCACCTCGTGCAGCTGGTCGATGTGCTCGGTCAACCGGTCGGCCACGATGGGCGACTTCGCCCGGCGCTGCGTGCCCTGCATGGCCATGCCGATGGCGAACAGCCGCTGGATGACATGGTCGTGCAGGTCTCGGGCGATCCGGTCGCGGTCGGCAAGCACGTCGAGCTCCCGGCGCGCGGCCTGCGCCTCGGCCCGCTGCAACGCCAGCGCCGCCTGGTCGGCGAACGAGGACACCACCTGCTGCTGGTCCTCGTCGAAGTCGGCCGAGCCAGCCGTGCGCGCCGCGAGCAGCACCCCGGACGTCATCTCGTCGGCCCGCATCGGAACCGCGAGCGCGGGCCCGAACTGCACGACCTGACCTTCGGTCAGGTCGAAGGCCAGGTTCGAGACGTTGCGCGGGATCCGCTCCCGGAACACCTGCCCGGTGGTCGAGTCGCTGACCGGAATCGTCCGGTGCGTCAGGTCGTCGACGTCTACCCCGACGGACACGTTGATGATGAGCTCGCTGACGCGCTCGTCTGCCGTGTCCTCGCCACGCACCGGCACGGCGATCAGCGCGTAGTCGGCGGCGGTGAGCTCCGCGGCGCGCTCGGCGATCAGCTGCAAGGCGTCGATGGGGTCGGTGCCCGCCAGCAGCGTCGCCGTGATCTCGCTGGTGCCGTCCAACCAGCGCTCGCGGCGGCGGACTTCCTCGAACAAGCGGGCGTTGTCCACCGCGATGCCCGCCGCACCCGCCAACGCCTGCATGACGACCTCGTCGTCCTCGGTGAACCTCCCGCCGCCGCGCTTCTCGGTCAGGTACAGCCGCCCGAAGGTCTCCTGCCGGGCGCGGATCGGCACCCCGAGGAAGCCGCGCATCGGCGGGTGGTGGGGCGGGAACCCCACCGAGGCCGGGTGGGAGGCGATGTCGTCCAGGCGCAGCGGCTTGTCTTCCTCGATGACCACGCCGAGGACGCCGTGCCCGGTGGGCAGCGCCCCGATGAGCTCGCGCGTCGGCTCGTCGATGCCCTCGTACACGAACTGGCTGAGCTCGCCGTTGGAGCCCAGCACGCCGATGGCGCAGTAGCGGGCGTCGACGAGGTCCATCGCGGTGTGCACGATGCGCCGCAGCGTCGCGTCGAGTTCAAGCTCCGACGAGATCGCGAGCACGGCTGACAGCAGCCCGTCCATCCGGTCGCGCAGCCCGATGATCTCCTCGATGCGCACCTGTACCTGGGTTAGCAGCTCCCTGAGCCGCAGCCGGGAGAACGCATCCTCGACCGACCGCGGCGGGACCTGCGGCAGCTCCCCGGAACTCGGCACGTCCGCCCTGCTCACACCTCCACTGTGACACGTACTAACGATTCGCACCGGGGCTCGGCGTGGTCCAGTGGTGACGATCGGCTCTGGTTCACCGGACCGCCTCACCGGCACCCTGGCAACAACGGCGACCGGAGGGGATACCGATGAACACGCTCATCGGCGCAGTGGGGTACCTGACGGCTGACCAGACCCGGGCTGCACTACTCAAGGCCACCGCCGCGCCGTCGCTGTACAACAGTCAGCCCTGGCGGTTCCACTGCACACCAGATGCCATCGCGTTGTACGCGGACCGGTCTCACGCCGTGCCGGTGGCGGATCCGGAGCACCGCGAGCTCGTGCTCGCCTGCGGTGCGGCGCTGTTGAACCTGCGGCTGGCGATACGGGTGCTCGGCGTGCAGCCGGACGTGCGCGTGCTGCCCGGGCACTCCTCGCCGGATCTGCTCGCGGTCGTCCGCCCCGTCCGGCGGCGCCCGCCGACGCCCACCGATGTCGAACTGGCGGCGGCGATCCCCCGGCGTCGAACAAACCGCAAGCCGTTCCTGCCCAACTCGGTCCCGCCGTCGCTGCACGGCCAGCTGCGGCAAGCGGCGGAAGCGGAGCGGGCGTGGCTCGCCATCCCCGAGCGGGAACAGCTGCCGAAGGTGCAAGCGCTCACCCAGCAGGCGCACGAGGCGCAGATCTCCGACGCGAAGTTCACGGCGGAACTGCAACATTGGACGGGCCGCGACTCCAGTTCACCCGATGGGGTGCCCGCGCGCAGCAGCGGTCCGCGGCCGGAACCGCAGGACGAATGGGTGCTGCGCGACTACAGCAGCGGTCAGGCGAAGGCCCGGGTCGTGGGTAAGGACTTCGAGCCCGAGCCGCTGATCTGCGTCCTCGGCTCGTTCCAGGACGGCGTGCTGGCGCAGCTGCACGCCGGGATGGCGATGCAACGCGTGCTGCTGGCCGCCACCGCCGCCGGGCTGTCGAGCTCGTTCCTCTCCCAGGTGGTCGAGGTTCCCGGCACCCGCAAGGAACTTCGCTCGCTCATCGGCGGCGGGTTGTGGCCGCAAGCGGTGTTGCGCATCGGCTACGGATCGCCGGTACCGGCGACGCCGCGCCGCCCCTTGCACGAGGTGGTCAGCGGCGAGCCCGTCCCCCGCACCTGAGCGTGGTCACGTGCCCTTCGGCCGGTGGTTCAGCTGGGTGGCCAGGACCGCCGCCTGCGTTCGGCGTTGCAGCCCGAGCTTCGACAGCAGGCGGGACACGTAGTTCTTGACCGTCTTCTCCGCCAGGTACATGCGGTCGGCGATCTGCCGGTTGGTCAGGCCTTGGCGGATGAGGTCCAGCAGGACTCTTTCCTGGGCTGTCAGCTCGGGCAGCTCCATGGACTTGTCCAGCTTCGCCCGCAGCCGGTTCATCAGATCCGCGGTGGCCTGTTCGCCGAGCAGCGCCTTGCCCGATCCGACGGTGCGCACCGCCGACGCCAGCTCCATCCCTTTGATGTTCTTGATCACGTATCCCGCCGCACCGGCCAGCATCGCGTCCAGCATGGCTTGCTCGTCCGGGAACGACGTGAGCATCAGGCAGTTCAGCCCGGGCAGCCGGGAACGCAGCTCGCGGCAGAGCTCGATGCCGTTGCCGTCGGGCAGCCGCACGTCCAGCACGACCACGTCCGGCCGCAGGGCGGGGATGCGGGCCTCCGCCTCGCGGGCCGTGGCGGCCTGGCCGATCACTTCGAGGTCGGGCTCGGCGCCGAGCAGGTCAGCCAGCCCGACCCGCACCACCTCGTGGTCGTCGACCAGGAACACCTTCGTCACTTCGGACCGAGTGCCTTCCACGAACCCCAGGCTACGAGCCGCTTCCCACCGGTTCGAGTCGATACTGAACCCCTGTTCCGCCGAGTGGCGCATGGGGTTCGGGCTCAGGCGTCCTGGACGCCGATTTCGCGGGAAGTGGGCTATGAAGCTTCAGGCCTTCTCGCGAGATCTGCCGCAGATTGTCCATGATCAAAAAATCGCCCCTGGACCATCGATACTGCCTGTAACCGCTGATGCTGACAAGGGTGCTGATGCGGCGATGCCCCGCACCGTGGGTGCGGGGCATCGCTGCTGTCAGGGCTTAATCAGTCGTCGTTGTCAGTGTTGACCAGGTCCTCTACCTTGTCGTCACCCTGCGACCAGTGATCGATGTCCCGATCGAACTCATCCTTCGGCTTGCCCGACAGTGGCTGTCGTCTGCCCAGCATCAATGTCCTTCTCCTTCTTCCGCTCAGCGGGCGTGAAGGTGTTTTGGACGTCAGGCAGGTGCGTCTTCACCAGGTGCACCAGGTGCAGTGAACGCTTCAGTGCGTCCCCGAACACCGTCGGCTGTTGCTTCGACGTCCAGCGTTCATCAGCGCCGCACAGGTTGCATGTCTGTGTGTCGTCTTTCGCAACGCTGTACTCAAGCTGGATCGGGTGCACACGGACGGTTGCCATACTGGGTTACTCCTCGGCTCGGCGCGATGGTTGAACACCTCCCCTCACTTTACGTGATCGATCGTCCGGACAGGCCGTAAAAGGTCAATCGACCGTCTCGGGGTCTGCCGGTGTGGCGGGTGCGGCCGGTTGGCAAGCCAGGAAGGACACCAAGCAACTTGCCAACCGGCCGCGACGGCCGGTTCCGAAAGGGGAGGAGTGCGCCGCGTGTCGAGGCACAGCACACATACGAACCGGGCCGCGTCTGAGATCAACCGGACAGGTGGTGAACGCCCCCGACGAACTCCGGTGCGCACAAGGGGCCGCAACCGCTCGCTCGACAGTCGTGCGTGCGGGCATATTCCGCGAGCGCCTCGCTTACGCATACCTCGCAGGGACGGGCGGAGAGCAGCCGGTTGGAAACGACGCCCATAACGAGCCCACACCCCGTTTGGTTCGTACCAGGCTTCCGCTCGTGGACGGTCCCAAGGTGATCAGTCCATACGTCTCGGACGACACCAGACGGTTCCGCTTGGTCCGCAAACAGTTGCGTACTGCCTGCTGAACTTCTCGCTTCCACGTCCGTTTTCCTTCCGCACAGCTTGGTCTTGGTGGAGCAGTCCCCGCCGATGTCGGGGGCCTTCCAACGACGGGGACCGCCCTGGCCACGAAGTTAGGGGGCGAATGCTCGATGAACCCCAACGTTTCGTTGGGGCACCCGATCGGACGCACCGTACCCTGGTAGGTATGCGGTTGGATGATGAAGCGACGGTCGGCGAACGCATCGCCTACTACCGGCGGCGACCCGGGTACAGTCAGGCGGTTGTCCGGTTTGCTTGGGCGTTCCGAAGAATGGTTGTCGCAGATCGAGCGTGGTGCTCGTGATCTAGACAAGCTATCAACGATTCTGCGAGTCGCGGAAGCACTAAAATTAGAGCCAACTAAACTTCTTCCTGGACCATTCCATTCTACGCCGCGCCTGGGTACTAATGGCGCAACATTGGGCACCGCGCCCGAAGTGGTGCCAGCGATTGAAACTGCGATGCTCAGGTACGACGGAATCGCGCCACTTATTGGGGTTCCCGATCGTGGTCCGATAAACACAGACGAGCTAAAAGGGTGTATCTCTTTCGCTTTTGTCTGTTCTCAGACTGAGCAGTGGTCACGCATGGCACCTCTAGTGCCCGAGATGATCGCAGATAGCTATCACGCGGTTCGCCAAGCCGACAGCGAAGCGAGTAAACGCGAGGCGAAGACTTTGGAAGCTCTCGTCTATCGCGTAACGAGCGGAATGCTGGATCGACTCGGAGAAACACGCTTGCCGTGGGTTGCCGCAGAACGATCTATGGCAGCAGCGGAACAAGCGGGAGATCCACTGTTGATCGCGGGCGGAGCATGGAGATTAGCCGTTGTTCTGCGCCACGCTGGACGTCTCACCGAATCCACTGATGTGCCCATTTCCGCAGCAGACGCGCTCCGCAGAAATGACAAAAATGCCAGCCCTGAGCACCTCAGCGTGTACGGTTCTTTGATGCTAAAGGGTGCGGTTGGGGCAGCGACCATAAACGACCATTCAGCGACACGGGACTACCTTCGCGAGATTGAACGTACCGCAGAACGCATTGGGCAGGATCGAAACGATTTCTGGCTAGCATTTGGGCCGACGAACGTCGCGATTCATCGAGTATGGCTAGCCTTGGAAATGGGCGACCCTTCCCATGCGATCAATCTATCGGATTCGGTCCCAATTGGGCTCTTCGCATCTGGCGGGATCTTGTAATCATGTGACTACGCATGGTGCAGCAGAGGTGTTGACGGTGTGTAGCCATTCGGGGCGGGTGGACCGGGACGCGGTGTAGCGGGAGCGGCGTTGTTGATGGGTGACGTTGGTGAACCCGAACGCACCCCGGTAGACGAGCTTGACCAGACGGTTGACGCCCTCGGCGGCGGCGTTGCTGTGGCCGGTGAGCACGCCCCGGGCGATCTCGGTACGCCAGGTGGAGATGGTCTGGGCTAGGGTCACGATCTCCGGGACGCTGGCGCCGATCGTGCCGCAGAAGGTGAAAAACGCGTGGAATGCCCGGCGTAGCCGGTGGCCGGTGGTTGCCACGCCGGTCTGGTTGGGCGAGAGGCCGATCACCGCGCGGAGCAGTTCCTTGGCCCGCCACGCCGCACCGATCTGCCGGCCGTACCCGCCCAGATCGGCCAGGACACACAACAGCTTGTTCCGTGCCCGCTCGGAGAGCTTCTCCTTGCCGCGCACCAACTGGTTCTTGATCGTGTATTCGGGATCGGTGGCGCGGCCACGACGCCCGTAGTGCTCGAAGGTGACCCGGCGCCGCACGTCACCGACCATCGTGTTGGCCAGCTGCACCGCGTGGAAGGCATCCACGATCAAGGCCGCGTGTGGTAGCAGCCCGCTGGTGGTGACCACCGACTTGTACACAGTGGACATATCGATGGTGACGTGGGTGATACCCGCCCGCCAGGCCGGATCCTGGGCGGCCAGCCACGCCGCGGCGTCCACCCCGGCCCGACCTTCGACCTGCCCCAGCAGCCCGTGTCCCCCGGCGGAGTCCACGAACACCGTCTGCCAGCGGTCGGCATCGGCCACCCACTCCCCGGTGGACCGGTCACGGTGATACAGGGGCTTGCCACGGCGATGATCGTCGATGCCCAGCACCGCCACCGGCGGCAACACCCCGCCGCCCACCGACCTCTGGGGGCGGGCGGCCAGATCGGTGCCGACAGCACCGGGATCCGCGTCGGCCACCCTCGGGTCACCGCCGCCGGCGGTCTCCCCGTCCTGACGATCGGGCCCGGCGTCGCAGGCCACACCGGCCCCACGGTCGGTGGTCGTGGTGGTGTCGGTGACCACGATCCCCGCCTGGGCGGCCACCCCGACGAACGCGTCATGCACGGTGTGCCAGGCCATCCCGACCCCGGCGGCCACCCGGGACACCGGCACCAGCCAGTCCCCGACCAGATGCCCCGTCACCGTCCTGGCGTGCGACGAGATCCCGGCTCGCCGATCGGCCAGCGGCCCCGTCTCGACGAAGCTCGCGTTACCGCACTCGGCGTTCCCACACCAGAATCGAGACTTGTGCCAGCTCACCCGCATCGCGACCATCGTCACGTGCTTGACGGTATGCACCGTGGACTCTCTGACCCGCTCCGCGGCGTGCCCACAGCCCGGACAGCACGCCGCCCGCGGGGCCGCGGTCGTCACATGCACCGTCCAGGAACCATCCGCCTCCCGCTCGATCACATCGATCTCGACCCCGTCCAGTCCCAGCAACTGCGCCGGCACCGTAGTCTGTGACACGCGCCCACCCGCCTCTACCGATGATCCTTGCTCTTGGTCGACAAAGATCATCACAGGTTCGGTGGGCGCACCTCGTCCCCGCCCTACACAAGCCGCGGGCGCGGCTACAGAACGCAACAATCAGCTATCACCACAAGTGATCACTCGGATACAGGATCCGCTCCACTGCGAAGAGCCCCCAATTGACCGCCTACCACCTGAACTAGCAGAACGACGCACGTCGCATTTGATTACCGTGGCGTGGTCTTTCTACCTCCGCAGGAAATACCGCGAAGCGCTAGACCTGCTCAAGGAAGCAAAAGAAGCAGCCCCCGAACAATTGATCTTCACCAGTCGCGTTCACAACATGTTGCGTGGAATGCTTCACCGGGAGAGGAGCTCTATTAAGACTGATCTACGGGAGCTTTCCGATTTTGTAGGCGTCGCCGCATGACAAGGCGCCCCCGGCGGTTTCACCGGGGGCGCCGTCGCGTCTGGGGCTTAGAATGTACCGGATTGACTTACCGTCCCTCTGACGCGATCAGAGTATCAGGTCCGGCCGTTCTGTCTGCGATGATCCTCGATCGGGCCCGCCAGGTCGTGTAGCGCTGTTCGCGGACGCTGAACGATTTCGCCAAGCTTTGGCGGATCTTCTTGCCAGACACATGAAAAAATATCTCGCCACTGAGACCATGAGCCGACAATGGGAACAAACGAGAAGCCGATCTTAGTCTGCCCCGCACCGCCCCGCACCACAGGTGCGGGCATCGCCGCATTGTGCGGCTTGGCCGCATCACGACGCTTATTCACATCAGCCGTTAAAGTGCGTACAGGCCGATTAGGGATCATTTTGATCACGGCTATCAGGTGGCAGGTCCCGCGAGAAGGGCCTGAAGCTTCATAGCCGATTTCGCGCGAAATCGCCGTTCGCCACGCCTGGCAGGCGTCGATTTCGCGCGAAATCGCCGTTCCCCACGCCTGGCAGGCGTCGATTTCGCGCGAAATCGCCCGGCTCTGCGCGGCGGCTCAGGCGTCGGTGCGGAAGGTGAAGCGAGCCTTGCCGACCCAGATCTCGTCGCCGTCGGTCAGCTCGGCGCACTCCACCGGCATCCGGTTCAGGTAGGTGCCGTTGAGCGAGCCCCCGTCCACGAGGACGAACCGGCCGTCCCGGCGGCGCAGCTCGGCGTGCTCGCGCGAGACGGTGATGTCGTCCACGACGATGTCGCATTCGCGGCCGCGCCCGATCGTGGTGCGCGGGGTGCTGATCGCGAACCCGGTGCCGGCGTCGGGCCCGCGGTTGATCACGAGCCTCGCACGGCCGCTCGGCTCCCCGGGCACGCGCGGCGCCGGAACCGGCTGCGCCGCTGCGGCGGGCACCGTCCAGGACCGGGCCGGCTCGTCCAACCACTGGGTTCCGCTCGGTGCGGACGCGTCGATCCGGGTCTGGTTCATCATCGTTCTCCCTACCAACAAACAAAAACGCCGCTGCGGGCTGCGCTGTCCAAATGCGGCGGCTGTAACCCAGAATGCCGAAACCCGGACGCGAACGGCCAGGACCTTGGTCCTTACTTTTCGGCGTCCTCGGGCGGAATCACTCGTGGTGCACGAGTGCGTGGGCCGCGGCGTGGCAGGCGCCCCGGCCGTCGGCGCGGGCGACGATCCGGTTCGCCTCGATGCGCACCGCGGTTTCGGTGGCGTCGCTGACCGCTGACACCCCTGCAGCCGCGGCGAGGGCGCCAGACGCGTCGCACACGACCTGCAGGCGGGGCCACGACGAAGCCGGGAATGCCTGGCGCAGGCAGCCGCACAGTTCGGCGATGGCCAGCCGCGCCAGCGGCGCGAACTCGCCGGGATCGCTGGTGACCAGGGCGATGGTGGCCGCGGCCCCGGCGCGAACCGCTTCCTCGGCGGCGGAAAGCCGGTGCAGCCCGAGCACCGCCACCACGCCGTCACCGGTCAACCGCGCGGATTCGCCGCGCACGAGGTCGATCGCTTCCGGTGGGGACCACGGCTCGTCGGTCGGTTGCGTCGGCGGGACGATCGGTGGCGGCGCCCAGAAGTCGTTGAGCGCCAACCCGGACAGGCGCTCGCAGGCGCTGATGATGTCGAAGGGTTCGACGAAACCCGGTGCGGCGGCTGCCAGTTGGCTCGCGCCGTGCAGCGTCGTGAGCACGGTCTCCGCTAGCCGCACCAGGCGGGCGGGTGGCGCTCCCGGCGGGACTTCCGGGGGCTGCAACCGTTCCAACGCGAGCGCGAGCAGGAGCGCATCCAGCTTCATCAGCTGCGCGAAGGGGCGCTGCACCCGCTCATCGGCCAGGATCTCCGGCATCAACTCCGCGCCGAGGGGCCGCTCGTCGGGCAGGCGCGCGACCCATGCACGGGCGAGCCCGCCGAGCGCGTCATGGGCGTTGCGGCCCGACGACGGGTGCAGCGGCGCGGGCGCACGCTCGGCCAGGTCGGCCAGGACCGCGAAGTAGAGGGCCCGCTTGCCGGGGAAGTTGGAGTAGACCGCGCCGCGGGTGAGCTCGGCGCGCTCGGCGATGGCGTCGATCTTGGCGTCGCGGAAGCCGAGCTCGGCGAACTCGTCCCGGGCCGCGGCAAGCACCTTGCCGCGGTTGCGTTCCTGGGTTTCCGCCCTGCTGAGCCGAGCCATCGTTCTCCCCCCGAAGCGGACCTGCGCCGGTTGCCGTCCAACTCGATCCAAGATACCGTCAGCACTCGGATGATGAGAACATCTGAAATGAACATCTGACTTTCGGAGGCAACGTGACCAGCCAAGATGTGACGGTTCCCGAGATCGACCTGACGACGCCCGAGGTGCTAAACGACCCGTTCGCGGCCTATGGGCGCGCCCGGGAACGTTCGCCGCTGGCACGGCTGCTGGTCCCCGGTCTCAACCCGATGTGGGCCGTTCTCCGCTATCACGACGCCAGGGCAGCGCTGACCGATGCCCGTTTGGAGCTCACCGGCGACAGCTTCGCCATGCGGCCCGACGTGCCCGAGGACTGCCTGCCCTACATGCGGACCATGCAGGAGATGGAGGGGCCGGAGCACACCCGGCTGCGCAGGCTGGTCGCGCCCGCGTTCACCGCCCGCCGAGCCGCCGAGTTCCGGCCGCGCATCGAAACGATCGCCAAGGCCCTGCTGGACGACCTGCCCGACGACGGCGAAGTGGACCTGCTTCGGCACTTCGCCCGACCGCTGCCGATGGCCGTGATCTGCGAACTGGTCGGCATCCCCGAATCGGACTGGCCGAAGTGGCGGGAGTACGGCGTCCACGTCGCCGCCGGTTACGGTCCGGGGCTCGCCGAGTCGATCCCCGGCATCATCGCGGGTGCGAAGGCGGCGGTCGCGGCGCGACGGGCCGAGCCCGGCGACGACCTGGTCTCGCAACTGATCCGAGTCCAGGACGAAGACGGCGACCGGCTCAGCGACGCAGAACTGGTCACCCTGATCTGGAACGTCGTCCTGGCGGGCCAGACACCGACGAACCTCATCGCCAACGGCGTCCACGCCCTGCTCTCCCACCCCGACCAGCTCGCCGCCCTGCGCGCGAAACCCGACCTCATGCCGCGCGCGGTGGAAGAGCTGATGCGCTGGTGCGGCCCGCAACTGCTGACGATCCCGCGCTTCCCGCGCGAGGACGTCGAGATCTCCGGCGCACGGATCGGCAAGGGCCAGCCGGTGACGGTCGTGATCGCGTCGGCCAACCACGACCCGCGGGTGTTCCCCGAAGCCGACCGGCTCGACGTCAACCGCTCCGCCGGGCCCCCACACCTGGGCTTCGCGCACGGCGCGCACTTCTGCCTCGGGGCCGCACTGGCCCGAACCCAAACCGAGGTAGCGCTTTCCGCCCTGCTGAGCCGATTCCCGAACCTGGAGCCAACGCCCGAGGGCGCACGACACCTCCCCGACCCAGGCACCCGGCGCCTGACAACCCTGCCCGTGACCCTCTGAATCCGCACAACGACCGACCCCAGCGTGCCGTTCCGCGACAAGCACGACCAGCAAGTCCTCAACGCGCATGCTGGGCTACAGAACCAAAGTCGCGATGCCCGAGGAGGTTACCTAACTCTCAACCTCTGGAACGTGGCGTTCACCCGCGCGACCTCACGACTGGTCGTCGTCGGTAACGCGAATCCGTGGCATGGCACCAAGGGACTGCTCAGGACACTGCTGGCAGAGAACGCGGGTCCCCCGAACGCCAACGATCCCGGCATCGACGAGCCGCTCGCCAGGTTGCACCAACGCCTCGTCGTGGCCGGGATCGAGTGCGACCCGGCTCCGCCAACTCTGCACCGTCCAGGAGCTGATGCGTGCCGCGACCGATGGAAAGGTCGTCCCGGTCCCGGTCTGGCGCTGCCTCTCCGACCCCGCAGAGCTGCTGGCCGATCTCGGCTGCTGACCAGCGACCGATTCCGCAGGCCGCTGCGGGTTGTCAGGGTTTCGCCGCGTTCGCGGCTATTTCGCGCGCGAGGACGGCGGCCGGTTCAACGGCTTGACCGGGTGGGATCGGGGTCGTGTTGCCTGTCGCGTCCACATTTACTCCGGCGAAGGACATTTTGAGGTTCAGGTTGCCGACGACGATGATGTAGTCGATGCCCTCGCTCGTGCTGCTTCGCACCGCGTACTCGCCGAAGCCCAGCACCCGCTCAAAGTGGTTCGGCGAGTCCCCGCTCAGCCGGTCCAGTTCTTCCAGCGCCCCGTTGGCTCCGGACCTCGCGTCGTTGCTCCGGTGCAGGCTTACGTGCAGGGACAGCTTCCGTTCGAGCGGATGAGCGCCTTCGGAACCCAGATCCCGGTAGGTCCACGAGCAGTATCCGGTGGTTTCAACCGCGATCGTGTCGGTCTCGTACGGCGTTCCAATCAGTTGGCCTGCCGTCACCGGCGAGACCAGATCGCAAATCTGCGGTAGCACCTTGAACCGGTCATCGTCCGGATCGAAGCCCGGGTTTCCGGCGCAGCCCGCCGCGAGCAGGCCCACCACCGTCGTCACCGCAACCGACCGCAGCAGGGTCGAGATCTTCATTTCGGTCGGACCTTCCAATCACTGGGTTCCGCGGCAGCGGCGGGTAGTGGCTCCGGAATCTTCAAATCCGCGGCGACTTGCGCTATTTCCACCCCGGAGCGCCGGAAATCGGCCATAACCTGAACAACACGTTCGGCCGTCGACGTCATCTGCCGGACGAAGTTCGCGAGCGCCTGGAGCACCTCGTCGGCGACGTCGAAGATGGTTTCGTGGATCCTGGCGATGAGCCCACCGGTCAGACTGATGACCTCGGCCGCCGTGTTCCCGATCAAGCCGATGGCTATCTTGTATGCCTCCGTTATGTGGTCCCGCATGTCCAACAGCTTCTTGCTGAACCGGTCGAAGAGGTCCGCGGTGTCCTGCATCACCTTCGTCACGTGGTCCAGGTAGGCGATGTACGCCTCGGAGGCAGAGCCCGTCCAGCTGGCCGCAATCGCCGTGCGGGCATTGGTGACCGTCTCGTCGGCTTGGAGCAGTTCGGCCTTGGCTGCCGGCGACCAGAGTCTGGCGATGCCCAGAACAGCTTCGGGGTGTCCGAGCCAGTCGCGGACTTCGTTGACGATGCGGACGATCACGTCCTGACCGGTCTTCTCGGCATATTCGATGATCTTGGCTGCCTGTTCCTCTGGAAAGGGCGGGTTGGCGGCGGTCATGCGGATTCCTTCCGACGCGGGCGCTACCGAAGATGTCCGAACTGGGCGACGATCTCCTGTTGCCGGCGTTCCTGATCGTCGGCGACCGCGCGCAGGGCCTCGGCGGCGCTGTGGAGGTTGTCCGCTCCCTTGCGCAATCCCAGCTCCAGGTCCGCCGCCGCCTCGTTGCAGCTGAGCACGATCCCGTCCTGCTTGCCGAGCAGGCCGAGGTCGTCCGGAGCGAGCAAGTTTCCGTTGACCGCGTGGAGGGCGTTTCGCCAACGGCTTTCGGCCTCCGACAGGAGAATCACGTTCGCGCGCAACGCTTCGATGATGACGTCGAATCCGGACACCCCTCACCGCCGCGCCTTCAATGCCTGCTGCCGGACGGCCGCGGCCCGCCGCTCCGCGCGCCCCAATGCCTCGACCACCTGGTTTCCGAGAGCTTTCTCCGTGGTATAGCGGAGTTTGTCGTGTTCCAAGCTGATGTCGACGAGTTCTCCGTACCCGTTAAGGGCTAGCTCACCAAGGTCGCCACCAATCGCTTCCACCACCGTCTCGGCCGCCAGGCGCCGGTTTGCCGCTTGCACGGCCGCGGTCCGCTGCTGGATTTCCGCGAGCAGGTTCTCGATTTCGTGCATCGAAGCCATCACTGCCCGCCCGCCAAGTCGGGCGCCACCTTCTTGAACGCCCGCGAGGCGGCTTCGGATGCCCGCGAACGAGCATTGCCAATGGCATCTTTGATTTCCGCAGCGACCGTCTCAGGATAGATGCTGCTGAGAACCCCACCCCGGATCGCGATTTCCGTTACGGTCCCGTTGCCCAGACATGTCGCGACCACCCGACCCGAACCGGACCGCCCGCTGAAGTTATGCCTTTCGTGCTCGCCCCGCGCTCGGCGGATCTCCTTGGCCCGACGGTCCAGGTCGTCCGCTGCTCGGCGTAGTGCCTCGAAGTCGACTCGATGCGTCTCCACAAGCGCCCCCAGAATTCCCGATGGATTTGCGGTGAACTCATTCTGGAGGCTATCGACGTTTGGCCATCGGGCGGACCACCCCCCAAGAACTCGGTCCGTATTTCACTCGAACAGTTCAGCCCGATCAACTGAAAACTACCCTCGATGGAATAGCCGGATGACACACCCGGTGCAACCCCGTCACACGGTCGGATTAATTCGACATTCCCAATCGAAGCACCAGTCACCGTTGGCGATCCGCCAATGCAGGCAGCGGGACTCCGGCGAACGCTACCAATCCAAAGAGTTCAATCCAACGATCGGGTGCATTTTTGCACTCGATCAATGAATCGCAAATGCGATAATTCCGAAACCAATTCGAGAAAACCGGAAATTTCCCCCGCAGCACCGTTGGGAATATGCCACAAGGCGGGTCGCCGAACGGACAACGGCCCGGATTCATCCCGGTTCGGGATGAATCCGGGCCGCTACCGGCCGGGCTACTTCACCGCGCCCATGGACAGGCCTCGGACCAGGTGGTTCTGGGCAAACCAGCCGATGATCATCACCGGTAGCGAGGCCAGCAGGGCCGCCGCCGAGAGCTGCGCCCAGTACAGGCCCTCGCTGGTGATGAAGCCGACCAGGAACACCGGGACCGTGCCCGCCTGCGCCGCCGTCAGGTTCACCGCGTAGAAGAACTCCGTCCAGGAGAAGATGACGCAGATCAGCGCCGTGGCCGCGATTCCCGGGGCCACCACCGGCAGGATGACCTTGAACAGCAGGGTCGGCAGTTTCGCGCCGTCGACCCGGCCGGCTTCCACCATCTCCCTGGGCACTTCCAGGAAGAACGAGCGCATCATCCAGATCGCCAGCGGCAGGTTCATCGCCGTGTAGAGGATCACCAGCGCCCAGACGTTGTCCAGCAGCTTCAGGTTCTGCGAGATCACGTACAGCGGGATGATCGCCGCGACGATCGGCAACATCTTGGTGGACAGGAAGAACCCGAGCGCGTCGCGGGTGCCCGGCACCGCCGAGATCGACAGCGCGTACGCCGCCGGGACCGCCATCAGCAGCACGAGCAGCGTCGACACCACCGTGACGAACGCGGAATTGCCCAGGTACGGCAGGAAACCGCGCTCCAGGATTCCCGCGAACTGGTCCAGCGTCGGGGTGAACACCAGGCGCGGCGGGTCGGTGTAGGCGTCGGCTTCCTGCTTGAACGCCGTGAGCACCATCCACAGCAGCGGGAGAACGAACAGGATCGCGACCAGCCAGGTGAACGCGGTCAGCGCCCACCGGCCGACGGGGTTTCCGGTACGCATCATCGCACCTCGCTCACGCCGAAGGTCCGGAACATCAGCCGCAGCGCGAAGGTCGCCACGATCAGGGTCAGCACCACGACGATGACGCCCATCGCCGAGGACTGCCCGATGTCGAAGCCCTCGAAGGCCCGCTGGTAGATGTAGTAGGGCAGGGTCGTGCTGGCGGTGCCCGGACCGCCCTGCGTCATCAGGAAGATCGCGTCGAAGCTGTTGACGATGTAGATCGCGCCCAGCAGGACCGCCAGCTGCAGGTACCGGCTCAGCTGCGGCAGGGTGATCGACGCGAAGGTGCGCCACCGGCCCGCTCCGTCGACCGCGGCGGCTTCGAGCACCTCCTTGGACTGCGCCTGCAGGCCCGCGAGGATCAGCAGCATCATGAACGGCGTCCACTGCCAGACGATCTGCGCCATGACCGAGGCCAGCGGGAACTCCGACAGCCAGTCGATGTCGCCGCCGAAGACGAAGTTCAGCAGGCCGTAGGTCGGGTCGAACATCGTCGTCTTCCACAGCAGCGCCCCGGCCGCCGGGAGGATCAGGAACGGCGTGATGAGCAGCGTGCGGACCACGCCGCGGCCGAGGAACTTCCGGTCCAGCAGCAACGCCAGCCCGAGGCCGAGCAGCAGCGCCACCAGCACGCAGACCACGGTCAGCAGCACGGTGTTCAGCATCGCGCCCCGGAACTGGCTGTCGGCGAACACGTCCACGTAGTTGCGCAGGCCGACGAAGTGGCGGGAACCGGGGCGCACCAGGTTCCAGGACTGGAGCGAGTAGAAGACGGTGAGCAGGAACGGGATCTGCGTGACCAGGATCGTGAACAGCAGGGCGGGCAGCAGCGGCGCCCGCCGCAACCACGCCGCGCCGGACCACTTGCCGACCGGCTTGCGGATCGGGACGGATGCCGTGGCTGGCGTCGTGGCGGGTGTCGTGGCGGTCTGGGTCATCGGTTCTCCCGGTATGCCGCGCCGACAGATTCGGCGTACTCCTGCGACTGCTGGAGCGCCTCGTCGACCGTGATCTGCCCCGCGATGGCAGCGGAAAGCTGTTGGCTGACCCGCGTACCGAGGTCCTGGAACTCCGGGATGCCGACGAACTGAATCCCCGGATAGGGCACCGGCCGAAGCATGGTGTTGCCCTGCTGGGCGCGGTCGATCCCGTCCAGGGTCGGCTGCGCGTAGGCCTTGGCGGCCTGCTGGTACTCCGGGATCTGGTACGTCGACAGCCGGCAGCCGGGCGGAACCCGGTTCCAGCCGAAGGTGTTGCCGACGTTGCGCACGAACTCCTTGTCTGTCATCCAGCGCATGAACCGCCAGGCCGCGTCCTTGTCCTCGGCGACCTTCGGCATGGCCAGCGACCAGGTGTAGAGCCAGCCGCTGCTGCCGGTGTGCTCGACCGGGGCCGCGACGTAGCCGGACTTGCCGACGATCTTGCTGCTCTCCGGGTCCTCGTTGGTACCGGCCATGACCGTGGCGTCGTACCACATCGCCGCCTGCCCCTGGCCGTACCGCGTGCCGCACTCGGAGAAGCCCGCGCTGGACGCGCCGACCTCGCCGTGCTGCCGCACCAGGTTCACGTAGAACTCGGCGGCGGACCGGAATTCCGGCGAGGTCAGCTGCGCGTTCCAGTTCTCGTCGAACCAGCGCGCGCCGAAGGTGTTGGCGACCGTGCTGAACGGCGCCAGGCTCTCGCCCCAGCCGGGCTTGCCGCGCAGGCAGATGCCGGACACGCCCGCGGCCTTGTTGTCGAGCTTCGCCGCGAAGTCCGCGATCTGCTGCCAGGTCGGGCGTTCCGGCATGGTCAGCCCGGCCTGCTCGAACAAGTCCTTGCGGTAGGCCAGGAACGACGACTCGCCGTAGAACGGCACCGCGTACATCGACCCCTGGTACGACAGCGAGTCCCGGATGCTCGGGATGAAGTCGCCAGGGTCGTAGCCCTCGCTCTTCTCGATGTAGGGCTGCAGGTTCTCCAGCCAGCCGTTGGCCGCCCACTGCGGGGTTTCGTAGTTGCTGATCATCACCACGTCGAACTCGCCGCCCTCGGTAGCGGTGGACGCGGTGATCTTGGCGCGCGCCTGGTTCTCGGGCAGCTGCACGAACTTCAGCTTGATGCCGGGGTTGTCGCGCTCGAACTGGTCCGACAGCGCGATCGCGTCTTCCATCTGCGGGTTCGACACGATCGCGATGACCAGCGTGCGTCCGCCGGACCCCAGCGCACCGGCCCCGGCGCAGCCGGTGAGGGTGAGCAGTGCGGCGCACGCGAGCAGCGTGAGCCTCTTTATTCGGCTATGCATCAACGCCTCCCGGCAGCACCTGGACCTTCAGCCCGGCGCCGCTGCGCATCAGGTCCAGCGCCGCGGGGAACTCCTCCAACGGCAGGGTGTCGGTGAGCAGCGCATCGGTGTCGATCGCGCCCGAGGCCACCAGGCCGAGCGCCGCGCCGTAGCTGTTCAGCACGGCCATCGAGCCGACGATCTTGATCTCGTCGTTGTAGATGCGGAACGGCGACAGCGACACCCGGGCCTCGGCAGGGGCGACGCCGAACACCAGCAGCCGGCCACCGCGTCGCAGCGAGTCGAAGGCCGCCTCGATCGCGGGCGCGGCACCGGTGCAATCGACCGCGGCGTCGAACCGCTCGTCGAGTGCGGCGACGTCGGTGCCCACCCGGACCGCGCCGAGCTGGGTTGCCCGGCCCAGCCGCGCCTCGTTGCGGTCGACCACCGTCACGTGCGCGCCGCCGCGCTGGAGCAGCTGCTGCATCAGCAGCCCCATGGTGCCCGCTCCCACCACGAGGAACCGTTCGCCCGCCTCGACGCCGATCTGCCGGACACCGTGCACCGCGCACGACACCGGTTCGACCAGCGCGCCCTGCTGCCAGGTCATCTCGTCGGGCATCCGGTAGCAGGTGGACGCCGGGACGGCGACGTACTCGGCGAAGGCGCCGTCCACGGTGTCGCCGGTGGCGTTCCAGTTCGCGCAGAGGTTGCCGTGGCCCGACCGGCAGGGGGTGCAGTAGCCACAGAACAGCGAGGGGTCCACCGCGACGCGGTCACCGATCTTCCAATCCCCCGGTGTTTCCGCGCCGATCTCGACGACCTCGCCGGCGAACTCGTGCCCCGGCACGATCGGGTAAGGCGTGGGCGGGAAGTGGCCGTCGGCGATGTGCAGATCGGTGCCGCAGATCCCGGTTGCACCGACCTTGAGCACCAACCGCCGGTCTCCCGCCCTCGGATCCGGCACGTCGCCCACCCTGATCGAACCGGGCTGATCGATGATCGCGGCGCGCATGACACTCCATTTCATTCTGCTCTAATGAGCGCGTCTCGTTGCGGTCATCCCGCAACATGCGGTGCATTCAAAGACTTCATGTCGAGTTACGTCAACCTTTCGCCCAGATTTCGCGCTATCGTGCTCACATGAGCACCAAAGGGCAGAGATTCCGCCTGACCGACACCTTCACCGCGGCCTCAATCGCACACCGGTTCTACACCCAGGGCCGCTCGAAGATGGAGATCGCGGATGAGTTCGGCATCAGCCGCTTCAAGGTGGCGAGGATTCTGAGCTCAGCGCAGGAAACCGGCCTCGTGCGCATCGAGTTCGACCTTCCGGCGCCGGTGGACCTGCCGCTGTCGGACGAGGTCCGCGCCGCCTACGGGCTCCGCCGCGTCCTGGTGCTCAATCGAGCACATAGCAAGGGCGACCGGCCGGAACTGCGCCGCCGGATCGGCACGCTGGCGGCGCAACTGCTGACCGAGCTGGCCACCCCGGACGACGTTATCGGCCTGGCCTGGGCGCGTTCGGTGAACGCCATGGCCGAAGCGGTCAAGTCGCTCCCGAAGTGCCCGATCGTGCAACTGTGCGGGGTGCAGGCGGGCATGGACATGCGCGACCGGTCGGTGGAGACGGTGGGCCGGGTCGCGCAGGTCGGCGGCGGCGACGCCTACCCGATCTACGGCCCGCTGGTGCTGCCGGACCGCCGCACCACCGACATCCTGCGAAAGCAGCCGGGCATCGCGGAAACCTTCGAGCAGTTCCAGCAACTGACCAAAGCGGTGGTGAGCATCGGCGCGTGGCAACCGGGCGAATCAACGGTCTACGACGCGCTGACCCCGAGCGAACGAGACTCGATCGACCGACGAGGAGCAACGGCGGAGATCGCGGCCCGCCTGTTCGACGAGGACGGCAACGCCCTGTCAACGGGCCTCGCCCACCACGTGCTGGCGATCACCCACGACCAACTCCGCCGAGTCCCGGAAGTGATCGCACTGGGCTACACGGAACCGAAAGCCGAAGCGATCGACGCGGTCCTGCGCTCCGGCATCGTCACCACCCTCATCACCGACGCCGCAGCAGCCCACCGAATCCTGGAACTGGCCACCCGACGCCCACCCCAGTAGCCGGCCGGTTTCCCACGGGGACAGACTCCTTGCTCCTTCAGGCATCGAGCCGCGCCGTCGGCGAACCAGTGCGTCGCGCCGAGGCCAGAATCGCGGACGGTACGACGCACGCCGGCGCCGTCGCGCTGATGTTCCTGCCGACGTCGCACTCGTACTTCTTGCGGCAGCACGCGCCCGGTAGTCGAGCCAGGGCCCCTCGCGGCCGACACCGTCGCAACATAGTTCGCTAAACGAATTATAATGGCGTTTCCCAGCGGACCCCGTCGCCCGCAAGCACCAGGACCCGACCATGTGTCCCACGACACAACATAGTTGAGTTCGTAACACGAACTAATATAGTTCGTACCACGAACTCAACTTTTCGCCTGCGGGAGCCTGAAATCATGAGTCGTACAGTCGCGGTCATCGGCGGGGGCTACGGAGGCGTCGCGGTCGCCAAGGCGTTGGAATCCGGGGCCGACGTCATCCTCATCGACCCCCGGGACGCATTCGTCAACGCGGCCGCAGCGCTACGGGCGCTGACCCAGCCCGGCTGGGCTGGCAACATGTTCTTTCCCTACAAGACTCTTCTCACGCAGGGCGAGGTGATCCGCGACCGCGCGGTCTCGGTGGACACCACCGGTGTCACCCTGGCCTCGGGCGAGCATGTCGCGGCGGACTACGTGGTCCTGGCCACCGGCTCCAGCTACGCCTACCCGGCCAAGCCCAGCTCCGACTCGATCGGCGAGGCGCTGGACGACCTCCGCCGGACGCACAAGGAACTGCTCCGGGCCGACAAGGTGCTGATCCTCGGCGCCGGCCCGGTCGGCCTGGAACTGGCCGGGGAAATCAAGGAAGTCTGGCCGGACAAGCACGTGACCATCGCCGACCCTGCCGAGGAGCTGCTTCCCGGCTTCACGCCGGAGGTGGTCGAGGACCTGCGCGGCCAACTCGACGCGCTGGGCGTCGAGGTCCACCTCGGCACCGGCCTGGCGGCGTCGCCGAGCGCCGAGGCCGGCCGGGCCGGTGCCTTCACCGCCACCACCACCGACGGCGACGAGATCACCGCCGACATCTGGTTCCGCGCCTACGGAACGAGCATAAACAGCGACTACCTCGCCGACGGCAAGCTCACGCCCCGTACGCCGCAGGGCCAGGTTCCCGTGACCGAATTCCTCAACGTCAAGGGGCACGACCACGTCTACGCGGTCGGCGACATCACCGATGTCGCGGAGGCCAAAATGGCGGCCTACGCGATGCAGCACGCCGAGGTGGTCGCCAAGAACATCACCGCCCAACTGAACGGTGAGCAACCCACGGCCACCTACCAGCCCCCGCCCTTCCCCATGATCCTGCTCCCGCTCGGCACGAGCGGCGGTGTCGGACAGCTGCCCTCTCCCGATGGCCCGGTCGCCGCCCCTGCCGCGATGGTCTCCGAGTACAAGGGCGCGGATCTGTTCACCGGCCGCTTCACCAAGCAGTTCGGCCCCACCGCCTGAAAAGGCGGGGACTACCGGTTCGTGAGTGTCCTTGGCCGCTGTTGCAGCCTGCCGCTGTTGCAGCTCTTGAGTCCGACACCACTCACGAGTCGCGTCGACGACCGGGATGACGCACGCACATCCGAAATGATCCGGTGAAACACCGTTTCCCGTTGCCTTCTACAACGGGAAACGGGAAACGGCTCTATTTTCCGGCTCGGGAGTCCAGTTCTCCGCCACAATCCTCCGACGAGCGGCGCGCAGCCGCGCAGGACCTGATTTCCCTCCATGCGTCGAGGACTGCGATGAATGCGGCGGAGAGCACCAGCACCAAGGCGAACAACTCAACACCGGAAAGGGCGATGCCGGCGAGGACGAACAACGCCCACGCCTGCGCGGCGGTGAACACGAATGCAAGCATCACCCGTCCGAGCGACCTCGCCAGGGACGGATTGCGCCGTTCGGGTGTCGATTCTCGGACGAGCTCATCCTTGATCATCTCTTCTCCTAAGGTCTGCCGGTGGTCCGGTCGGCCAGCCGCCGGACCGGCACGTTTCACCGTGCGCGAAAACCGCTCGGGACCAACAGCCGTTTCCCGTCGCTTGCCGAACCAGGCAACGGGAAACCCGGAGGACGATGTGACTGAACAGCCCATACTGTTTGGGGCAGAGCTTCGAAGACTGCGCACCGCGGCCGGTCTTTCACTCACTCGAATGGCCGCGCTGCTGCATTACAGCAAGGGCTACGTCAGCAAGATCGAAACCGGTGGGAAAGGACCGACACCGGACTTCGCCCGGCGTTGTGATTCCATCCTCGAAGCCGGTGGGGAACTCGCGAACCTGGTTCCCGCGCGGTCTTCCGAAGCGCCGCTGCCCGAGGTGAACGGCGACGGTGAGGTGTGGTTGATGAGTCTCGATTCAGGCGGGAGAAGCTGGTTCCGGCCGATGGACCGGCGGCAGGTGCTGGCGGCGGGCGCGGCCTCGGTGCTCGCCTTCGGCATGGGCGGCGGTCACGCAATCGCCGAGGACGGCACGGTCTCAACGTTCCGCACCATGTTCGACCAGTTCCGCAGGCTGGGGCAGACGGCGAGCCCGTCGGTGGTGCTGCCCGCGCTCATCGCGCAGACCCACACCCTCCGCGAACTCGCCGCCCGCGCCAAACCCGCGGCGAGTGCGGAACTCCTGGTGCTGGGCGCGCGGTATGCCGAGTTCGCGGGTTGGATGGCGCAGGAGTCGGGTGACAACGCGGCCGCCCTGTGGTGGACCGACCGCGCCGTGGAGCTCGCGGATGCAGGACAGGACCGGTCACTGGCGGCATATTCCCTGGTGCGCCGAGCGCTGGTCACTCTGTACCGAGAGGACGCACTGGCGACGATCGACCTCGCCCAGCAAGCCCAACGGATCGCAACGTCCGCCCGCATTCGCGGACTCGCCGCGCAGCGCGAGGCACAAGGCCACGCGCTGGCCGGAGCCTACGACGCCTGCATGCGAAGCCTGGACCGAGCTCGCGATCTGCTCAGCGCGGCCCAGCCCGAAGCCGGACCGGTACTCGGCACAGCGAACCTGACCGACCCGGTCGCGATGGTCTCCGGATGGTGCCTTCACGATCTGGGACGCCCGAGGGATGCGACGGTGATCCTCGACCGGGAAGTCGAACGAGTTCCGCCGCACGCTCTTCGGTCCCAAGCGCGCTACGGCGTCCGCCGCGCCCTCGCGCACGCCACGGCGGGCGACATCGACCACGCCTGCACATTGCTCGTGCAGGTCCTCGGAATGGTCGACACCGTCAGTTCCGCCACCATCAGTACCGATCTCCGGCGCGTGGCCCGCGTGCTCTCGCGGTTCCACACAGCATCCTCGGTGCGTGAGCTGCAGCCCAGGCTGGTCGCCACGCTGCACAACCAGACCGCCTGAGAACTCTTCATTCCCACAGAAGTGAGGTACCGCTGTGCCCGATATCTTCATCAACTACCGCACCGGAGACTGCGAACATGCCGCGGTAGCGATCGAACAGAACTTGTCCGCGCGGTTCGGCCGTGAACAGGTCTTCCGCGCCAGCAAGTCCATCCGCCCCGGCGAGAACTACCGCACTGGGCTGTCGACGGCGTCCTCCAGTGCCCGCGTGCTACTTGTGCTGATCGGCCCGAAATGGCTCGACGCTCGTGATCGAGACGGAAATCGCGCACTGAGCAATAAGGATGACTGGACTCGGAAGGAGATCCTGAACGCCATGCGCGGCGGTGCCCGGATCATCCCGATCCTGTGTGGACGGAAGCTGCCTCGACTGGTGGCCGCCGATCTTCCGCGTGCCCTGGCATCGCTGGCCGACCTCCAGTCCCTGACCTACGACACTGGAAGCGCCGAGGCCGGTCTCGATCGGATCGCCGCCGAACTCATAGACCTGGTTCCGGGGCTCGTCGACCGGACTGCGAAAGCGTCCTCGACCGACGGCGTGCACTCCACCAACGGCGGTCCGGTCAACGGAAACATCGTGCAGCTTCGCGACATGAGCGGCGGATCGATAACCAACACGGCGTTCAACGGCCCAACGGGCCCGGTGAGCACCGACGGCGGTGACCAGCACATCTCCTACGGAGACGGGGCGACCCACATCACGGGCAAGAACACCGGCGGAATCCGCCACAAGTTCGGCTCGAAGCGCGAGCGAGGCGAGCACCGGTGACCGAAACCAACAACGAATTCCACGACACGCAGGGCAGCCCGATCCACGCCGGCTCCGGCGATCAGAACATCAACCCGATCTACTTCACGATTCACGAGAGCGTCCAGCAGCAGGCTCGCGGGTCACGGTTGACCCCGAAGGACGATCTGCGTTGGCTCAAGCGCCGGTTCGAGCCGCCACCGAACTTGGGCGTCGCGCGGGACATGTTGCGGCAGTCCCGCACCGTCGTACTCACCGGGCTACCGGGAAGCGGTCGACGCACTGCGGCGAAGATGCTCCTGAACGAACTCGCCGACGATCACACCCCATTCACCGTGCTTGACGACGAGGCGCACAAGCAGGACCAAAGCCTGGACAAGTTGAAGGTCCAGCCCGGGCACCTGTTCGTGCTGGACCTCTCGGACAGCAACGAGGACGTGTTCCGCGCCCGGCAACGAGATCTTCTCTCATTTCGCACGGTCCTCCAGCAACACAAGGCTTTTCTCGCCGTCGTCGTGCCCGATTTCCGCAAGCACCACCTCGACCCGGACCTCGCGCAGTTCGGGGCCCGGATCGACCGGCCACACAGCGCCTCGGTGTTGCGACGGCACCTGGAAGCGGAGGGGATCTTCCTCTCCGAGCAGCAGCTGACTTCGAAGGAACTCGCACGCATCCTGTCCGCACCGATGTCGGAGATCGCCAACCTCGCGCAGATGGTGGTGCTCGCCCGGGACACGAACCGAGGCGGCGATCTCTCGATCTGGCTCAGTGAAGCGGTTTCCGCCCGAATCGACCGCAGCGACGAGGTGACGGAGCAACTGAACAAGGTGCCAGGCGGTAGGCAGCGTACGGTGCTGCTCGCCGCAGCGATGTGCCGCGGAGCGTCGAGCGACGCGGTGTTCTTCGCCTCCCACCGCCTGGTGAGCTCGTTGAGCCTCGACGGACGCGAGGAACCCCGGATGGAACAGGAGGGCTACCGCACCCAGCTCGGTGATCTGAACATCGATGTCGCGCCGAACAACCGGATCGAGTTCAGCCGGCTCAGCTACGACCGGGCGTTGCGCGAACACTTCTGGGACAACTACCCGGATCTCCGGGAGCCGTTCTGCCGGTGGGTGGACGGCATCATCCGCATCGATCAGTTCACCGTGCAGGACCGAAAGAACCTGGTCGACCGGTTCGTGGAACAGTCGTTGCGCACCAACTCGCCGGGGCACGTGAAGTGGCTGATCGACCAGTGGATCTTTCCGAGGCAGAACGGAGCGCCGAACGTACTGCGCGACTACGGGGTACGAGCCCTCCTGGCCGGTTTGGAGAACGAGCGCCACGGTCACTTCTTCCGGCGCCTGGTGTACGAGTGGTCGCGGCGCGACAACCTTCCTGGCGACGTCGGGCAGATCGTGGTGGACGTGTGCACCGAGGTGATCGCTCCGACCTACCCGGAACAAGCTCTGGTCCGGCTCCACCACCGGGCTCGCCGCGAAGACGGGACCGGCGCCCCGACAGCCCACCAGGCCCTCGTCGAGCTGATCTCTCGCGATCCGATACTGCTGCGGCTGCTGCTCGAAAGGCTCACAGCAGATCTGCCGAAGCAGCAGCCGTCGCCCGCCGATCACTTCCTGTTCCTCGCCGTCGCGGACCCGTGGCGGCTTGCCGATTCGAGCAAGCGTTCCCAACCCCTCGCGGCGGACCACACGATCCGTTCCCAGCTCGGTTTCTGCTGGCGTGCGACCATGCTCGCCCGCCCGGACATCGTCGCGCCACGCGTCTGCCACTGGTTCGACGCCGCCGGCCGCACTGCGGCGTACGACCTGCTGCTCGGCATCCTGGCGGACGCGGCGAGCCAGCACCTCCACCTGCTCGGTTCGTTGCACGTCCTCGCGCGCGATTGGAGCCGCACCCCGAACGGACGCGCCGAGGTCTTCGTGCGGTTGTCCCAGCTGATCGACATGGCGCAGGGCCTGCACGCCACCGACTACACGTTCAACCGAGTACCCGAGGAGGCTGCTCGATGAGCAAGGAAAACCGGATCCTGTACGGCGGTCTGGCACTCGCGGCCGTCATACCGCTCCTGCTCGGCCTGCTGCTGGAGTGGCCGGCCTGGGTCACAGTTCCGCTGTCCGCAGCGGTGCTGTATGGGATCTACCGCAAGCTCATGCACGGGAACAGGACCACCAGCGACCACGTCGGCGTGGTCTTGGACAGGATTGGCCTGTACGGGGACAACCCGGTGCGTGCTCTGACCGCCCATCGCCTCGCCAAGCTGATCGAAGCAGCCGGGAATCCCGGGGTGGCCGAAGAAGTCCGCCAGAAGTTCGACGCACCACGCCCGCTCGGATAGCAACCGAGGCCCGCGGTCGTAGCGCTGCTGGGGTTGGCCGGGAGGTGCTTCGGGGGCAGAACACCTCGTCCACTCGTGGCCTGGTGGACGTCGTGCTCGATCTCGACGAGCTGGGAGAGCAGATCGCGCTGCCGCTCCTCGCTGATCAACAAGCTGTCGTCGCGTTCGCCGTCGGGCGGAACCTCGGGATGCCTGCCCACCATCGCGAACCAGTCCCTCCGCCCGAAGCTCCCCCGACGGTACCAGCCACCACCAGCGCTACAACAGGTTCGGCCCGCAGACGCGGTGCCCGCCCGATACGAGACCGGGCGGGCACCGCGCTGCTACTGATCGTCCACTTCGGTCACTTCTGCGGATCTGCCTCGTAGGGTTGGGTTATCGCTTCCAGGTAGTGGCCCGACGGGTCCAGGAAGTAGACGCCTCGGCCCCCGTGGTTGGTGTTGTACCGCTGGGGGAGCTTTCGGTGCGGATCCGCCCAGTGGTCGAGCGCCGCCTCCTGGATCCGGGCGTAGATGCCGTCGAAGTCTTTCTCCGTGACGAGGAATGCGTAGTGCTGCGGCGGGAATTCGATGCGCGGCTCGGCGAACAGGAGCGTCACTTCCGCATCCAGGTAGACCGTGAGAAAGGGGCCGCCGGGCTCCGCCGGCGGGAGGTCGAACATCGCCGTGAAAAAGGATGCCGATACCTGCTTGTCGCGCGCGGCGACGATGGTGTGATTGAAAAGAGTGGTCATGAAGACCCTTCGAACCCGCGCCTCCATGCCTGACACAGGCTGCCACCGACACGCGACGCTGCCCGGATCAGACCACAAACGCTTTCAGCGCGTCAAGCCGGTTGTGTCGGCAGGCGTCGGCGTCCGTCCGCAACCGGATTCCCACCTGGCGATATGGGAACAGCGACGGCGCGCGGATGCTTGAACGGCGTGGCATCGAGCGAAAAGGTGGAGGGCTGAGGTTCCGGACGGGCGAGGTGCGTCGCCGATGACATCCCCGCTGCTCGACAATCCCGCTTGGGCTTCGCTGACGGCCCGCACGCCCGGTTCGCCGAGAAGCACGGCCGGGTGTTGCGCTACTCGGTCGACGTGGCGCCGTTCCTGGCCATCCCGGACGAGTGCGACGTGGACGGCTGGCGGGACGATCATTCGCCAACGACGCCGAGCACATTTGACCGCCGGGGCCGTGGTCACCCGGAGTGATGGCGATTTCGCGCGAAATCGCCGCCTCCGCCTCACAGCGACCGGCGATTTCGCGCGAAATCGCCGGCCCGGCGCTAGCGGAGGGACTTCTTGAGGCTCTTCCCGCTGGGACTGCGTCGGGCCACTCCGAGGCTTCGGTACGACGAGCCAGGTCAGCACCGTGTTGTCCTGCTCCAGCCAGCCTTTGGGGAGTTCGTCCAGGACCCGGACCTCGTGCGGGCACTTGTACGCCGCGAGGCGCTCCCGGCTGAAGACGAGCGTTTCCGGCGCGCGAACGCGCATCCGCAACGGTTTCCCGACATTCTGGTGCTCGGCGGATGACGGCCGGTCATCATGGCCGTGGCGTGATCACGAGGTGAGGAGACGGCCGTTGTCCGAGCGCGAGCTGCAAGACGAGTTGGTCCGGTTGCGGCGGCAGCTGCACGCCGAGCCCGAAATCGGGCTGGACCTGCCGCGCACCCAGGAGAAAGTGCTGGCCGCGCTGGACGGGCTACCGCTGGAGATCACCACCGGCACCGGGCTGAGCTCCATCACCGCGGTGCTGCGCGGCTCTCGTCCGGGGCCGACGGTGCTGCTGCGCGGCGACATGGACGCCCTGCCGGTGACGGAGCGGACCGGCCTGGACTACACGTCCCGGTTCGACGGCAGGATGCACGCGTGCGGGCACGATCTGCACACCGCGATGCTGGTCGGCGCCGCGCGGCTGCTGACCGAACGGCACGCGGAGCTGGCCGGTGACGTGGTGCTGATGTTCCAGCCCGGCGAAGAAGGCTGCGACGGCGCGGGGAAGATGATCGCCGAAGGCGTGCTGGAAGCCTCCGGGTCCCGCCCGGTGGCCGCCTACGGCATGCACGTCATGGCCGCGCGCCACGGCCTCGGGACCTTCCTCACCCGGCGCGGCCCGCTCATGGCCGGCGGCGACCTGCTGCGGGTGACCGTGCGCGGCGCGGGCGGTCACGGCTCCACCCCGCACCGGGCCAAGGATCCGATCGCCCCGGCCTGCGAAATGGTCGGCGCGCTGCAGGCGCTGGTCGCGCGCACCATCGACCCGTTCGAGACGCTGGTGCTGACCATCGGCAGCTTCCACTCCGGCAACGCGGGCAACGTGATCCCGGGCGAAGCGGTCTTCGACGGCTCGTTGCGCTGGTTCTCCGCGTCCGCACGGGACGCGGTGTGGGACGGGATCACCTCCGTTTGCAACGGCGTCGCGGCAGCACACGGCGTCAAGGTGGACGTGGAGCTCAGCGAGTACGTGCGCGCCACGATCAACGACGACGCCGAGGCCGAGTTCGCCGCGCAGGTCGCGACGGAGCTTCGCGGCGACCGGTTCTCCTGGCTGGACCGCCCCGTCACCGGCGGCGAGGACTTCTCCCGGGTGCTCGAACAGGTGCCGGGCGCGTTCATCTTCCTCGGCGCCTGCCCACCGGACCGCGACCCGGACACCGCGCCGGACAACCACTCCCAGTTCGCCGTCTTCGACGACAGCGTGCTCGCTGACGGCGCTGCGCTCTACGCCGAACTCGCCATCCACCGCCTGGCCCGCGCGTAATTCGTTGTCAGCGTTGAGAAATCCGGAGGCAGCATTGACCATCGAGACCGACCAGCGCGCGACGCCACGGAAGTGGCGGACCATCGTCAGCACCGGCGCGGGCAACGCGTTGGAGTGGTTCGACTGGAACGCCTACGCGGTGTTCACCCCGTTCTTCGCCGCGCAGTTCTTCCCCGCCCACGACAGCACGAGCGCGGTGCTGTCCAGCCTGGCGATCTTCGGGGTCGGGTTCCTGATGCGGCCGCTGGGCGGGCTGCTGTTCGGCCGGTTCGGCGACCGGCTCGGTCGCCGAACCGCCATGGTCGGCTCCATCGCGCTGGCCTCCGGCGGCAGCCTGCTGATCGGCATCGCGCCGACCTACGAGTAGATCGGCATCGGCGCGGCGCTGCTGCTCGTGGTCGCCCGGCTGGGCCAGGGACTCGGGCACGGCGGCGAGATGCCGGCGGTGCAGACCCTACGTGGCCGAGATGGCGCCGCAGGGTCGGCGCGGGATCTGGTCCAGCCTCGTCTAGGTCTCGGGCACCTGCGGAATCCTGGCCAGCTCCGCCCTCGCAGCGGCGTTGACGACGGCACTGCCGCCTGGCGCGATGAGCGCATGGGGTTGGCGGGTGCCGTTCCTGCTCGGCGGGGTCGTCGGCCTCTACACCCTGGTAATGCGGCTGCGGCTGGCTGAGACGCAGGCCTTCGACCGGCAGCGGACCGAGGCCCGGCCGCCGCTGTGGCGGAGCTTCTGGGAGCAGCGCACCGCGTGCCTGCGGGTGATCGGGCTGACCGTCGGCAGCACCGTGGTGTTCTACACCTGGATGGTCTCGGCGCCCGCGCAGGCGATCAGCATCCACGAGGTCGACCCGGCCGCGGCGCTGTGGGTAGGCGCCGCGGCCAACGCGGTGTTCATCCTGTCTTTGCCACTGTTCGGGGCGCTTTCGGACCGCATCGGCCGCAGGCCCGTGCTGCTGCTTTCCTTGGTGGGCAGCGCAGTGGTCAGCTACCCGCTCAGCTGGCTCGTCCAGGACCAGGTCTGGCAGTTCGCGGTGGCGATGATCATCGCGCTGCTCGTGATCGCGCCCGGTCCGGCGATCATGCCCACGGTGTTCGCGGAGCTGTTCCCGACCCGGATGCAAACGACGGGCACCGGATTCCCCTACGCCATCGCCACGGCAGCGTTCGGCGGCAGCGCGCCGTACCTGCAGACCTGGCTCGCCAGCGGTGGTCGGGGCGACGTCTTCCTCGGATACGCCGTGGTGCTGCTGGTGATCAGCGCCGTCGTCGCCTACCGCATGCCGGAGACCAAGGACATCACCCTCGGCTGAGCTAGTCGCGGAAGAGCAGCATCCGCTGGCTTCGGGGCACCCCGTCGAGAACACGTGCAGGTTGAGGGCCGGGTTCCGGCTCCGGAGCAGCCGGTGCTCGTGCCAGCCGGATTCCCTTACGTGCAGCGCATAACCCGTGAGCGTTTTTGGGGGCTCTAGCACCCAAAAACACTCACGCAAACAACGATCCACACAACAAACTCCCCATCCCCACCCATCCCTCCCCATCCCTCCTTATCCCTCCTTATCCCTCCTTATCCCGACTATGATGGAGCGCCAATCCCCTGAGTGATGAAATGTACTCGGTTGAACAGGTCGCCAACCGACTCGGACTGCACGTTCGCACCGTACGCGGCTACATCCGCTCCGGACGGCTCAAAGCGGTGCGACCGCCTGAGCACGCTCATGCTGGCCGGCGCGAACTCCGCCAGCAACCCCGCGCACCCGCTGCGCATCCAGACGGTCTACGACGAGGAGCGGAACCGCATGAAGTTCGTGGTCCTTGGCGGCGCAGGAGCCACCGCCGAGGTCTTGCAGCTGATCGAAGCCGTGCTCGACGGCGACAACGGCCTGCTCTCCGGGGAGGTCGGCGGTGCCTGACGCGATCGAGGAGCGGGCCGGGGTGCAGGTGCTGGTGTGCGACCCGGCCGGGCCGCCGGTGACCACCACGCAGGACGCCCTGGACCTGATCGGCGCGTCCTACGCCGACGCCGAGGTGGTCGCGGTGCCCGCCAGCCGGCTCGACGAGCGCTTCTTCACCTTGGGCACCCGCTTCGCCGGCGAGGTCATGCAGAAATTCGTCAACTACCGGGTGCGCCTGGTCGTCGTCGGCGACATCTCCCGGCACCTGGCGGCCAGCTCGGCCCTGCGGGCCCTCGTGCACGAGTCGAACAAGGCCGACCACGTTTGGTTCGTCCCCGACCTCGACGCGCTCGACGCCAGGCTGCGCGACGCCGGCTGAGCGGTGAGCCCCGGCATGATCCCCATTCCCGCCGGGGGACAGTTCGTGGTCGGCGACGAAGCCAGGAGGGCCCGCTGTCAGGAGCGCCAGGCGGTCGATCAGCGCTCCGGGGCCGCGGCACCGCCGAGAGTCCGCAGGTCCTCGTCGCCGGTGATCGCGGCGAGCACCGCATCGAGCTGCACCAGCGTCGGGCGCTGATCGGGGTCCGACCGCAGGCAACCGTCGATCGAATCCGCCAGCGCTCGAGGCAGCCGCCGCGAAGCGCGGATGGGTGGCGCGGCCTTCTCCAGCTGGGGAAACAGCTCCTCCCCGGTCCGCTGTGCCTGCCCCGGCACCTCGAAGGGGTTGAATCCGGCCGCGGCTTCGAAGAGCACCAGGCCGATGGCCCAGACGTCGGTCGCCGGCCCGAGCATCCCGCCGCGGACCTGTTCCGGCGCCATCGCGCACGGCGTTCCGGCCCCGCCGCAGCTGAGGCCCGGTGACCGGGCCAGGCTCAGGTCGATAACGCGCGCGCGGCCGCACTCGGCGATGATGTTGCCGGGCTTGAGGTCCAGGTGCAGGTAGCCGCGCTCGTGCAGGTAGCGGATCGCCGAGCACACGTGCTGACCGAGGTAGCCGAGTTCGCGGGCGGTGAGGCGGCGCTTCCCGCCGTCGAGCAGGCTGTCCAGCCTCGCCCCGGCCAGCGTCTCCATGATCAGCACCGGCGAACCGTCCGCCGCTTCCGCGAGTTCGTACGCGCGCACGATGTGTGGATGCGTGAACTTCAGCAGCAGGTTCCCTTCGACCACGAGGTTTTCGCACGCTTCGGCGCGGGCTGCGCAGTCGGGACGCACGGCCTTGATGAAGCACCGGCTGTGGCGCCGGGTGCTCCATGCGTCGTAGGAGTCGTATCCCTCGCCCCGCCGGATGTGCTCGATCACCGGATAGCCCGCCGCGATCTCCTGGCCTCGGCGCAGCGGTGCGGGCGAAGTCGAAGTGGTCATGCCGGCTCCCGTTGCGGTACAGGCGAGCCCCGCTGCTGCAGCCGGTACAGGGACGCGTAGCCGCCGTCGCGGTGCATCAGTTCGGCGTGCGTGCCGGATTCCGCGATCCGGCCGTGGTCGAGCAGCAGGATCAGGTTCGCATCGCGGACCGTGATCAGGTTGTGCGACACGACGATTGACGATTGAGGTGCGATCGGCCATCAGCCGGCGCAGCGGGGCCAGCACTCGCGCGCTGGATGCCGCATCGAGCCCGACGGTGGGCTCGTCGAGCAGCAGGATCGGCGCGTCGCGCAGCATCGCTCGGGCGATGGCGATGCGCTGCCGCTGCCCGCCCGACAGCAGACTTCCGTGCGCCCCGACCCTGGTGCGGTAACCGTCTGGCAGCGCCGTGATGAACTCGTGCGCGTCCGCGCCACGAGCCGCCTCCAGCACGTCCCGCTCGGTGGCGTCGGGCCGCCCCCAGGCGATGTTCTCCCAGACGCTGTCGTCCACCACGAGGGCGTCCTGCAGCACGATCGAGATGTTGCGCCGCACCGCCTGCTGCTCGGCTTCGCGCAGATCGACTCCGTCGATGGTCACGGCGCCGGAATCCGGATCGTAGAACCGGAGCAGCAGCTTGCCCGCGGTGGACTTGCCAGACCCGCTGGCCCCGACGAGTGCGATCGTCTGTCCGGAGTGGACGTCGAAGCTGATGCGGTGCAGGGCGTCGCGGTCGGTGTTCGGGTACCGGAAGCTGACGTCGTCGAAGACCACGTCGCCGCGGACCCGGCCGAGGCGCCGCGGCCGGACCGGGTCGCGCACCTCGGGAATCTCATCCAGCAGCTCGATGATCCGTTCGGCGCCGGCCGAGGCCGCGTAGACGGTGTTGGTCAGCCGCCCGAATCCCCGCACCGGGCTGTAGAGCTGGCTGAGATAACCGAGGAACACCAGCAGCCCGCCGAGGCTGATCGAGCCCCGGGACAGTTCCCAGGTGCCCAACCCGACGATCAGCAGCACCCCGCAGATTTCCAGCAGGTCGACCAGCGGCGTGAACAACGCGTGCAACCGGGTGGCCACCATCTCGGCCGCGAAGCTGCCCAGGTTCTCGCGGTGGAAAAGGTCGGTTTCGGCGCTTTCCCGGCCGTACGCCTTCACCAGCGAGGCGTTGCTAAGGCTTTCCTCGGCGACAGCGCCGATGGTGCCGCCGCGCCGCCGCTTCTCCCGCGAAGCCGCCTTGATGCGGCGGGAGAAGTACCGCGCGGACGCCCAGAAGGCCGGCACCGCGATCAGCGACACCACGGCCAGCCGCCAGCTCAGGACGAACAGCGCCCCGGTGAACAGCACGATCTTGAACAGGTACGACAGCGCCTGGATCGTCCCGGACAGCACGAGGTTCTCGATCGCGTTGACGTCGCCGGTGAGCCGGGACAACGTGTCGCCGGTCTTGCGCCGGTCCAGGAAGCCGATGGACAGCCCGTGCAGGTGCCCGAACAGATCGGTGTGCAGGTCCAGCAGGAACCGCTCGGCGACCCAGGTTGACATGTACTCGTCGGTGAACCCGACTATCCCGGACAGCACCGTGATCCCCAGGTAGGCGCCGCCGAGGGCGAAGAACAGCTCGAAGTCCCTGGGCACCAGTACCTGGTCGACGAGGATCTTGAACAGCCAGATCGTCACGGTGTCCAGCACAGGCCCGACCAGCACGAGCAGCACCACGAGCACCCACCACCGGTACGGGCGCGTGTAGGGCCAGAAGCGCCGGAAGATCTCCCGAACGCCGACCACCGGAGCTTGCTCGACCAGGCCACCGGATTCGGGGGTGGGCACGGCCAGCAACGCCCGCAGCCTGGCGAGGAACGCAGCTATCCGAGTCATGGCATACTTGTGGCGGCGGTATCCCGAACCACCGCCGCCGGTCAGTGGATCAGTAGCGCGTACGGCGGAACGAAGCGGTGCGCCGACGGCGCGAAGCCGTGAACCGCATCGAGCGGCGTGAGCGCGAGTGGGGCCCGTGCCCCCTGACGGCGGGCAAGTGCGCAGCAAACAAGCTCTTGGCCATGGCTACTCCCTAGCATCAACGGCGAATCGAATCCCCTGCCTTCCGCCACACAGCGTTGCGCCGGCCCGTTTCCCGCAGCAGAGACCAAATCCCTCTGTTCAGGGCACCCCGGCGACGCGTAACCAACGCAGCTCGCAAAGTTCCACCAAACGGCTGCGTCGCGTCGATATCAGGGCCGCAACAACGCTAGGCATCTACCCCTGAGTCGCCGCCAGATCAGTAGACGATCTCAGCCGGGCAGCCGCCCGGCTTCTTGCAGCGGCTGGAGTTGGGAGTATGCAGGCTCCGGTTTCCCCTGCGCCTCGTTGCGGCGGGTAGGTAAGCGATGAAGAGGCGCTTTGCCATTTTGCCCCCGTTCGACCCCGGGGAGCGCGAGAATCGTTCCTCGGTTTCCGGTACTGATCCAAGGTGCCGCTGAACTGCTGGCCGGAGATAGGGGCTAGGTGGCTGGTGTTTTTGGTTGCTAAGGATCGGTGTGTCTCGCCCGGTTGAGGTGATCGTTTTGGCAGGATGGTCGGGTGACGTTGGGACGTGCGCCTCGCCAGACTGACCTGCTGCGGTCGACGGTGGACTACTGCCAGGACCGCGTCCCGGCGGATTCGATCTACGGTGTGCTGCACCGGGAGTGCTTCGCGTTGTTCCCGGATGAGATGTTCGCTGACCTGTTCACCGATGTGGGTCGCCGGTCGGTGCCGCCGATGATCGTGGCGGTGGTGATGGTGCTGCAACGCATCGAGGGCTTGTCGGACCGGGAGGCGGTCGACCGGTTCGCTTTCGACGCCCGCTGGAAATACGCTGCTGGTGGCCTGCATTTCGACTATCCCGGGTTCGTGCACACCGTACTGGTGGACATGCGGGCCAGGCTGGCCCGCTCTGCACGGCCGGAGCGGGTCTTCGAGGCAGTCCTGGACGTGGCCCGGCAGGCCGGGCTGGTGGGCCGCAAGCGTGTGCTGGACTCGACCCCGTTGTATGACGCGGTGGCCACAATGGACACCATCACGTTGATCCGTTCGGCGATCCGGGGTCTGCTGGCTGCCGCCGATGCCGAACAGGCCGCCCGGCTGCGGGTGGTGATCACCTCTGGGGATGACTACGCCAGCACGGCGAAACCACAGATCGACTGGGACGGTGCGACACGAAGTCGCGCATGGCGAGTGAACTCGCAGATTGGAGGCCGGCAGTGCCGGATGTGTAGTTCCTGATCAGTGTTCGAGATCCGTCCCCGCCTTGACGTGCGCTGGTAGGTCCCGCCTGCCAGGGTGCGAAGCTCAGGGAAGACGCCCAAGGGCCTCTGTTCCGTCCAGAGGAGCAACCGGGCAAGGGGAAGACCGGACGGGTGAACGCAAGTGAACCTCCCGATGATGCCTCGTCATCGATAGCTCTGGACGACGGGACGAAGACCAGGGTGATAGGGCCTGGCCGTTGGAAGAGGCGGCAAGCGACGATCAGAGCCGTCCCCGCCGATCGTGTGAACACCGCTGGCCTCGGGGTTTAGGGAGGCGCCCACCCCGGTCACATCTCGCGTGCGCGGAACGTGGAAACCCCGTCGGGGTCCGGGTCGTCGCGGCCCGGTAGGCCGATCGAAAGAGGGGCGGAAACCCTCGGCGGGACAGGATGCCCAACAAGCGGATGCCGGTGGCCGAAAGGCAGCGGGACCCGTGACACCAGACCGCTCCTCCAGGCGGTGGTCACCGGGGAACCGGCCGGATGCCGGTCATACGACCGGGCCCGAAAGGGCGCTGACGTGGGCAGGTGAGCCTTTGAACGCTGAGGCCGTGTGCCTATCGAACCGAGGGGCAAGTTGGACACCACCGTGGTGAACGGACCCGAGGACGTACTGGATTGGGACGCCATTGAGTGGCGCATCCATGAGCAGAACGTAGTGAGGCTGCGGCGGAGGATCTTCAAGGCGACGCGGGAGCAGGACTGGACCAAGGTCCGGTCCCTGCAAAGGATGATGCTGGGGTCGTGGTCGAACACGCTGCTGAGCGTGCGGCAGGCGGCCCAGCGCAATACCGGACGTCGGACGGCCGGGGTGGACGGTCAGGTGGCACTGTCGTCCGAGGCCAGGGCGGAAGTGGCGGTGCGGGTGCATCGGACACGCCGCTGTTGGGACCCGTTGCCGGTCCGGCGTGTGCATATTCCGAAGGCCAATGGAAAGCGGCGCCCACTCGGCATTCCCGTGATCATGGACCGGTGTCATCAAGCTCGGGTCCGCAACGCACTAGAGCCGGAGTGGGAGGCTCGGTTCGAGCCGAGGAGTTATGGGTTTCGGCCGGGACGAAGCTGCGCTGACGCGATCGGTGCCTTGTTCAACGCTCTCAGCGGCACTCGTGCCAAGAGAGTGTGGATCCTGGACGCCGACTTGTCGGCCGCGTTCGATCGGATCGGGCACTCGCATCTTCTAGCCGCCCTCGGCGGGTTTCCAGCCAGGGAACTGGTCGCGCGCTGGCTCAAGGCTGGAGTGGTCGAAAATGGACGGTACTCACCGACCGAAGAGGGCTCGCCCCAAGGCGGTGTGATCAGTCCGTTGCTGATGAACGTGGCACTTCATGGGTTGGAGGAGGCCGCAGGTGTCCGCTATCGCACCACTGGTGTTCATGCCGGGAAGGCGGTTGATGGTACTCCGATCTTGGTTAGATATGCCGACGACCTCACCGTCTGCTGCTACTCGCGGCAGCAAGCCGAGCAGGTCAAGGCACAGCTTGCTGAGTGGCTGGCGCCGAGGGGGCTGGTCTTCAACGAGGACAAGACACGAATCGCCCATCGAGAAGACTCGTTCGACTTCCTCGGGTTCAATGTCCGCTACTACCCACGCGGCGGCAAGCTGTTGATCAAACCAAGCCTGGACGCGGTCAGGCGGATTCGCAAGCGGCTCGCCGACGAGATGCGCAACTTGCGCGGCTCGAACGCGATGGCGGTCATCGCCAGGCTCAACCCGATCATCCGAGGTTGGGCCGCTTACTATCGAGGGGTGGTATCCAGCAGAATCTTCACCGCGCTGGACCATTACATGTGGTGGCTCACCTATCGATGGGCCAGACGCATGCACCCCAAGAAGTCGAAAAAGTGGATCGTCAAACGCTACTTCGGCAAGTTCAACAGGTTCAGGAATGACCGTTGGGTGTTCGGCGACCGCACGTCGGACAACGACCGCGGCGACGTTCACTACATGGTCAAATTCTCCTGGACCAACATCGTCCGGCACCAGCTCGTCACCGGCGGGGCGTCCCCAGACGACCCCGACCTGATCGAGTACTGGGCCAAACGACGGCGGAAGGTCAAGCCCCCGCTGGACAGCTACAACCTGGGCTTACTTGCCACGCAGGACGGTCGCTGCTCACTCTGTCGGGAGCCCCTCCTCACCGCCGACCAACCACCGCAATCCCCACATGCATGGGAACGCTGGTGGCTGGGCGTCGCTCGACGGGCGATAGCCGCCGACTATCTCACCCACGAACGACGCGGCACGCCGGACGGCAAACGAACACGCCTGGTGCACACTTCTTGCAATCGCAGCCTACTGGCTCGGGGTCGCAAGAATCCGGGAACATCGCCCGCGAAGCCCAATGGGGCTTGCTTGAGCCGAGGTGCGGGGAAAGCCCGCTCGCCCGGTTCTTAGGGGGCGGTGGGCGCAGCAATGCGCCCACCGCTACCCGACACCACGACGCCCGGGAGGAATTGATCGACTCCCGGGCTCGGGACGGGTACGCGCTGCTGGCCCTGCTGGACGACCATGAGCTGGGCGAGGGCGTGGACAAGGCCGTGCGGCTGCTGGCCACCGTGCTGGGCCAGGACTTGGCCGACGACGGCGACGGGGTGTTCCGCATCGCCCGCAAGGTCGCCCCGGACCGGATCATTTCCACCGTGGACCCCGAGGCCCGTCACGGGCACAAGACCAGTGCTCGCGGTTTTGACGGCTACAAAGGGCATCTCGCGATCGACCCCGATGCCGAGATCATCACCGCCACCGAGGTCACGGCCGGAAACAGCGGTGACGCCGAGGCCGCCGAGCCCCTGCTCGCTGACATACTGCCCTCCGAAGCCGAAGCCGAAGCCGAAGCCGAAGCCGAAGCCGAAGCCGAAGCCGAAGCTAAGGTTGAGGTTGAGGTTGAGGTTGAGGATCGGGCGGCGGTGTATGGGGATGCGGCCTACGGTGCGGGCGAGTTGCTGGAACGGCTGGACGAGGCCGATATCCACAATGGACTGAAGGTGCAGCCGCCGGTGGCGGTGAAAGGTCATTTCCCGAAGGACCGCTTCGACATCGACCTCGATGCGCGGACAGTGACCTGCCCTGCCGGGCACACCGCACCTATCCGCGCCCGCGAGCGTCACGCCGGAGTGGCCAACTTCGGCGCCGCCTGCGCCGCCTGCCCGCTGGCCGCGCAGTGCACCACCGCGAAGACCGGCCGCACGATCACCGTCAGTGCCCACGAGGCCGCGCTGCAAGCCGGGCGGGCGCGTCAAACCGACCCCGCCTGGCGCGCCGACTACCGCGCCACCCGCCCCAAAGTCGAACGCAAAATCGCTCATCTCATGCGCCACCGCCACGGCGGGCGCCGAGCCCGCGTCCGAGGACTGCTGAAAACAGCCGCCGACTTTTCACTACTGGCCGCCGCGGTCAACCTCGCACGCCTCGGCATGCTCGGGATCGCCCGCACGGCAACCGGATGGACCACGACCACCGCCTGACCCGGCCCCGGCGGGCCCGCCAGACACGCACGAGCCCCCGTTGTCAGGGCATACCGGCAACGATCACGCCCGAGTCCCGCCACACCACCAAGCCCGATCGATGAGAACCCGCGACCACACCGACCCGCTCAACAAACACAGAACAGATCAAGCCCCACGAACCCCCGTTCGACACCAGCCACCTAGGTGCCCTCGTCGCCCGGCCCGGCAGCGCCCGCGGCGAAGCTGCCCGACCGGTGACCATGCGGGATGATTGACCGCAGGTGACTGTGATGTCTGGACAGGCCGGGCCGTGTGCAGGAGTGGACGTCGGAGGCACGTTCACCGATGTCGTCGTGCACGCCCCCGGTCACCGGCCGAAGGCCGTGAAGGTGCCCACCACTCCGGCGAACCAGGCCGAAGGGGTCCAGCGCGGCGTCGCCGAGAGCCTGCCCGGCGGCGTGCTGCGGCTGCTCGCGCACGGCAGCACCACCGCCACCAACGCCGTGCTGGAGCGCAAGATCGCGCGTACCGCCTTCGTCACCACCGACGGCTTCACCGACGTCCTGCAGATCGCCCGGCAGAACCGCCCCGCCCTCTACGACCTGTCCGCGACCAAGCCCGAACCGCTGGTGCCGCACGAGCGGGTGGTCACCGTCGCGGAGCGGATGAGCCCGCGGGGCGAGGCGATCATCGAGCTCACCGACGCCGAGATCGAGCGGGTGGTGGACGCGGTCGCCCGCCTCGAACCCGAGTCGATCGCGGTGAGCCTGCTGTTCTCCTACGTCCGCGACGACCACGAGCGGCGGCTGTGCTCGGCGCTGGCCGACCTCGGCGTGCCGATCACCCGGTCCGGCGCGCTGCTGCCGGAGTTCCGCGAGTTCGAGCGCGCGTCCACCTGCGTGCTCAACGCGGCCATCGAGCCGGTGATGCGCCGCTACCTGTCCAATCTGACCACCCGCCTGCCCGATCCGACGATCACGGTGATGACCTCCAGCGGCGGCACCGCCGGGGTGGACTTCGCCGCGACGGCCCCGGTGCACACGCTGCTCTCCGGCCCGGCCGCCGGCGTGGTGGCCGCCGGGGCGGTCGCGCGCTCGGCCGGGTTCGACGACGCCATCGCATTCGACATGGGCGGCACGTCCACCGACGTGTGCCTGATCCGCGAGGGCCGCCCGGACGTGTCGACGTCGTCGGAGATCGCCGGGCTGCCGTTCCGGACCCCGGCCGTCGGCATCCACACCGTGGGGGCCGGTGGCGGGTCGATCGCCTGGGTGGACACCGGCGGCGCGCTGCGGGTCGGCCCGCATTCCGCCGGTGCCGACCCGGGTCCTGCCTGCTACGGCCTCGGCGGCGAGGAGCCCACGGTGACGGATGCGCACTGCGCGCTTGGGCATCTCGACCCGGCTCGCGAGCTCGGCGGCCTGCGGCTGGACGTCGATGCGGCGCACCGGGCGCTGGATGCGCTGCCGGAATCGGCCGCCGGGGTGCTGTCGGTCGTCCGGGCGACGATGGCGCGGGCGTTGCGCAAGGTCAGCACCGAGCGCGGCATCGATCCGGCGCTGCTGGCCCTGGTCGCCTACGGTGGCGCGGGCCCGCTGCACGCGACGGCACTGGCCCGGGAGCTCGGCTGCCCCGCCGTGGTGGTGCCGCCCGCGCCCGGCGTGCTCAGCGCGCTCGGCCTGCTGCTAGCTCCGCCGCGTTTCGAGGCGTCGCGCACCGTGCTGGTGGATGCCCGCGAAGACCTGTCGCAAGCATGGTCGGAGCTGTCCACCGAAGCGCGCCGGGAGCTGGAGAAGCAAGGCGTGACAACGGAGATCTCACTGTCCAAGGTGGCCGACATGCGCTATGCGGGACAGTCGCACGAGCTGCGGGTCGACGTCGCCGAGCAAGCGGAACTCAGCGAGCTGCTGCACACTGCGCACCGCGAGTCGTACGGGTACGAGATGCGGGACGAGCGGGTCGAGGTGGTCACGCTGCGGGTCATCGCGCAGGGCGAGCCGGTTCTCGCGGACCCGCCGCAGGACTGGGACCAGGGCGAGCCGGAGCGCAAACCGGACCGCGAAATCGGCATCGGCGACCGGGCGGTGCGGGCGCGGATCGTGTCCCGGGCCGAGCTGCGGCCGGGCGACGAGGTCGCCGGACCGGCGCTGATCGAGCAGCCCGACACCACGACGCTACTCGCCGGCGACGAACTGGCCACAGTGGACAGATCGGGGAACTTGGTGGTGCGGCTGACATGACCGAGTTGACCGCCGTCGAGCTGGAGGTGTTCCGTCACGCCCTGGCCGGCATCGCCGATGAGATGGGCGTGACGCTTCGCCGCGCGGCCTACTCGCCCAACATCAAGGAACGCGCCGACTGCTCGGCCGCGGTGTTCGACGCCGACGGCGAGATGGTCGCGCAGGCCGAGCACATCCCGGTGCACCTGGGCGCGATGCCGGCCAGCGTCCGCGCCGTGCTGGACACCTGCGGGCGGCTCGAACCGGGCCAGCAGGTCTGCGTGAACGACCCCTACCTGGGCGGCACCCACCTGCCGGACCTGACGATCGTCGCCGCCGCCGGATACGACGACCAGTTGCTCGGGTACGTGGCCAACCGCGCCCACCACGCCGACGTCGGCGGTGCCGCGCCGGGCTCCATGCCGGCGTCGGCGACCGAGATCGCGATGGAAGGAGTCCGCATCCCGCCGATCCGCATCGCCGACGCCGACGGCGAACGGGAGGACGTGGTCCGGTTGATCGCGGCGAACTCGCGGACCCCCGAGGAGCGCCGCGGCGACCTGCGCGCCCAGTTCGCGGCGAACCACGTCGGCGTGGTGCGGATGCGCGAGCTCGCCGAGCGGATGGGAGCGCAGCGGCTGCGCGAGGCGATGGCAGCGGTGTGCGACTACTCCGACCGCCGGGTGCGCGCGGCGATCCGCGACATCCCAGACGGGTGCTACCGCAACGAGGACTTGCTGGAGATCGGCGACGGGGTCCCGATCCGCGCGGCGGTGACGGTGTCCGGCGACGAGGTGACGGTGGACTTCGACGGCACCGCCAAGCAGATCCCGGTGAACTGCAACGCGGTGTTTGCGGTGACGCTGTCGGCGTCGATGTTCGTGCTCCGGATGCTCACCGACCCCGACGCCCCGCCCAACGCCGGCTGCTACCGGGCGCTGCGCGTCGAAGCGCCGGAGGGCACGGTGGTCAACCCGACGTTCCCGGCCCCGACTGCGGCGGGCAACGTGGAGACCAGCCAGCGCATCGTGGACGTGCTCCTCGGCGCGTTCGCCAAGGCGATCCCCGACCGGGTCCCGGCGGCGGGCCAGGGCACCATGAACAACCTGCTCATCGGCGGCAGCGACCCGGCGTTCAGCTACTACGAGACGCTCGGCGGCGGTGAGGGCGGCACCCCCGCGCGCCCGGGCATGTCCGGGGTGCACACGGGCATGACCAACACCCAGAACACCCCGGCTGAGGCGGTGGAGCTGGACTACCCGCTGCGGGTGTGGCGCTACGAGCTCCGCCCGTCCTCCGGCGGCGCGGGTCGGCACCCCGGCGGTGATGGCCTGGTGCGGGAGATCGAAGCGCTCGCCGACTGCACGCTCACCATTCAGTCGGAACGCCGCGGGCACGCCCCGCCGGGAGCCCGGGGCGGCGAGCCGGGCGAGGTGGGCCGCAACGTCCTCATCCGGGCGGACGGCACCGAGGAGCGGCTGCCCGCCAAGGGCACCTGGCCGCTGCACCGAGGCGACCGGGTCCGCATCGAGACCCCGGGTGGTGGCGGCTGGGGAGCTCCCGGCGACGGCCGCTGAGCGCTACCCTGGGGGTGTCGACCGGGCGCTCCGCGCTGGCACGTGGAGCTTCCGAACTTCCCGGTCCGGCGGAGCCTCCGACCCCAGCGGCCGGAGGCTTCCACATCCCAGACGGCCCCGCGCTGTCAGTGGTCGAGACACAGTGTGACCATGCCTGCAAACGTGGCGACGTCGCCGCTGGGATCCAGCCCACGCTGGTCAGCCAGGCTGCCAGCCGTTTGGGCGAGAGCCAGTCAGCGCGGTCCTGGCAGACGAAGCGCGCCAGGAAGGCCAGGCCGATCGGGCTGTCCAGCTCGGCGAAGAGCCCAACCGCCGCGGGGAAAGCGCGTTGCAGGTGGGCGACCAGGTCGCTGCGGGCCCGCACGGTGGCCCGCAGCGTGGCGGTGGCCGGGCCATCCGGTTGCCGGGGCCGCAGCCTCGCGCGGTCCGTGCGCAGCGTGCCGGCCAGCACGTAGGCGTCGAAGCGGTCGTCCTCGTTACCGGCCGAGCCGTACCGTTCAAGGGCCCTCGATCCGCTTCGCGGATACCGCGTGCTCAGCGCTCCCGCGCTTCCGCGCTGCGCAGCCGCTCCGCTAGCGCGTCGCGGTCGTGCTGGGCGCGCTCGCGGCGCTGGCGCGCCGTTTTCGCTTTGCGACGGAGCTCGCGCAGCTCGCCTTCCGCTCGGGCGAGCTCGTCGCGCAGCTCCTCGCAGCGTTGCTCGGCCTCGCGCTCCTCGCGCTCGGCGAGCTCCAGGGAGTCGGCTGCTTCGTCGAGCTGCTCGTCGGTGCGTCGCAGGTGCTCGCGGAGCTCGCGCAGCTCGGCGCTGCGCTGTGCCTCACGCGGCTCCGCCTTGCGCTTTGGCTTGGGGTGGGCGGCGGTGCGGCGGATGGCCGCGACGGCGAGTTCGTCGAGGCCGAACCCGCCGTATTCGAGCGGTTTGACGAGGCTCCCGGCTTGCACCGCGCGCCCGGCTTCGGGGTCGGAGAGGGCGGCCGTCAGGGTTTGCTCGACTTGTTGGCGGGTTGGTTCGGTGAGCCGGTGGCCGTGCTGCCCGGCGAGTTCCGTGGCTCTGCTGGTGAGCTCGCGCAGGAGGCGGGTGCGGTCCGCGGCCAGGGCGCGCAGGTCGTCGCCGCGTAGTTCGCGCTGCGCCGTTCGCAACTTCCCGCCCAGCTCCAGGAACGCGGCCACGCTTCGGGGATCCTGGGTGGCGAGGAGGTTGACCGCCCAGGCCGCCGCGGTGGGTTTGCGCAGCTTCTTGAGCTGGGTTGCGAGGTCTTGGTCGCCGCGTTCGGCGGCCGCCGCCGCGTGCCGGTCGCGGGCCGGGACGAATTCGGCGGGTGCGGCCGCGTACAGCTCGCGGATCAGGTCTTGCAGCTCCACGGGATCAACGTGCCACGCCGGCGCGGTGCGCGCGACGTGAACCGCGTTCTTGGCCCGGCCGCCCGTCGGGGATCCCGGCGTCCGCCTTCGCCGACGGGTCGAGGTTGAACGCTTCGGGTGCGTCCGGTATCGCACGAAGGCGGCCTCGCGCCCGGCCGAGTTCTCGGCGCAGGTAACGCCCATGACGTGAATTCACCGCACAACGATGAATTTCATTCCTGTGCAGGGAAAGCACGGATGCCACCAGACTGTCCACAGTGGCATGGAAGGATGTTTCGGGTGCCCGAGACCTGTTGGCCGAAAATAGGTTTTCGGCGGGATGGCTCGCTTGCTAGCATCTTGGCGTTCTCGTGGAGTAGCTCAGCGGTAGAGCACCTGGCTTGGGACCGGGAGGGCGCGGGTTCGAATCCCGCCTCCATGTCGACGCGGCGGTTTCCGCCGCACCCTGGCGTAGCTCAGCGGTAGAGCACCCGGCTTCCAACCGGGAGGGCGCGGGTTCGAGCCTCGCCGCCAGGCCTCGCAGCAATTCTGGACTGTTGGAGATTTCCATGTCCGATCGGACTTTCCGCTCCGCCTCGCCGGCCTACGCGGTCGGCAGGTGGGCCGAGGCCGTGGCCGCGGCAAGGACGGCGGCCGAATCCGGCGACGCCGCCGACCGCGCGCGGGAGAAGGTGCGCCGCTGGGAGGACGTGCTCTCCGGAATGGCCAGCGGCCGACTCGCGATCGGTTCCCGCGTCCCGGTCGCGGACACCCCGGCCTGGGTGACGCTGGAGGTCGCCCACGGTGGCTTCGCGACCGGTCGCTACCTGGCCGAGGTGCCGCTGTCGGAGGACGAAGCGGCGCGGCTGGCCGTGCTGCCGGAAGGCGTTCCCGGCGACTCCGACAGGGAACGGCTCAACCGCTGGTATCTCGGCGACGCGGGCCAGGCGGAGTTGCTGAAGGCCTTGCGCGATGGCCACTACCGAGTGGATGTGCCAGAGGAAGCCGCGCTCGCCGTGGCGGCGGTGCTGCTGGACGAGGGCTTTCCCGCGCAGGCTCTGGACCTGGTCGCCGAGCTGCAGCCGATGATGCACCGGCTGCGGTTCACCCCGCGTTTCGAGCCGGTGGCCCGTCCCAGCGGCACGGCCGTGCGGCTGGTTCCGGTGGCCGAGGTGGTCGGCTCGCTGCGGGCGACGCGGGTGCCGCCGCAGCTGGCCGCGATGCGCGCGACGCTCGGGGTGTGGAACCCGCTCTACGACAGGCTCGTCGCCCTTTGGTGCAGCACCGTGGACGGCGAACTGCCTAGCCTCGACGACGATGGCGAGGTGCGCGGTGGCTGGCCGTGCCGGCGCTGGCCGGGGAACTGGGCGGATCAGCGCACTCGGTGGCTCGCCGACTACGAGCAGGCGTGCGAGGAGCACCGGCCCACCGGCAGACACGCCCACCCGAAGGGCAACTTCGCCCGGCTGCGCGCTGCCCTGCTGGCCTGTCTCGATGGCAGCGACGCGCTTTCCGCACGGGAGGTCGGCTGGATCCGCCGCGCGCTGGCTAACACGGCGACCCGCCACGGCTTGGTCGGGTCCGAACTTCGCGAGGATGTCAGGGCGCAGCAGGCCGTTGCCGCCATGGCACCCACCTACGCAGCACTGGCCGGGGTGCTGGCCGCGCGGCTGGAGCGCTACCCGGGTGGGGGCGGTCTGCCGTCGCTCGACCCGGTCGCCATCGATGTGTCCGAAGAGGACGATCGGACCGATGCGGTTCCGGTGGGCACGCCGCTTCCGGCGCACCTGCTGGAGAAGGCGTCCCGAGCGTTGGAAGCACCGGTGGACGAGCTGGTGCGCCGTGGCGTCATCACTTCCGGTGACGTGCTCGCGCGGGTGCTGCCGCAGCTCACCTCCCGGTTGATCGCGGCCCGGTTCGACGACCCGGTGCCGGCCGGGCTGTACGAGCAGCTCTACGCCGCCTTCCGGCGCCGCCGCGGTCTCCTGCTGCTCAACCTGGAGCACCAGGTGCGCTTCGACGAGCTCCCCTGGGCCCGAGCGCTTGGTCTTTGCCGGACACCGCGCCTGGACAGCTCACGCCCCGGCTACCTCGCGTTGCAGCAGGCCACGATGCTCGCGCTCACGTCTTTCCCGCAGGCTCTGCTGCCCAACCCGCTGATCCGCGAACTGGGCGTGCTGGCCGGCCAGGCAGGGGTACGCATGCCATTGGTCGAAGAGGTCGCCGCGGACATCTTCATGGGCACCTTTACGACCAAGTGGCGGGATGCCGCCGCGGTGGCCGGTCGGACCATGTCCGGCACCGCCTACGCGGCGTATTACGACCTGCCGGCGGAATACCGGTGGACGCGGTCGCGGCGGTCGGTCCTCCGATGGGGAAAGGCGACCGAGAACGACTTCGCCGAGCTTTGCGCCGTGCGGGCCGCGGAAGCCGGTCGGACCGGAAGTTACGTGGCCCGCAACGGTGCCGTGCTGGAGCAGAGCCAGATCCTGACCACGCACAACCTGGCCGTGCTGATCGACCACCTGGACCTGTCCGACCGGCTTCGCGAGCACGCTCCGGAGCTGGCGGCTCGGACGTTCAGCTGGGTGGTGCGTCGGCTCGCCCAGCGCACCGACGACTACCACTCCGCGTTGATCCAGGTGAAGAACGCCGCCTACGCCTGGCGGCAGGGCATCTTCCTGCTCAGCTTCTGCGACCCCGCGGCTCAGCTGGCGCGTGTGCAGCGGTTAAGCGACGAAGTCCAGGCGATGGGCCTCCACGCCCGGTTCGGTCCGGCGGTCGACGGGCTGGCGCACGTGCTGGACGGCGGGCGGTTCGCAGAAGGTGGCACGGTCCCGCACGGCCACGGCCGACGCTTCCTGGGCTGGACCGCCGGCCAACACTGGTACTTCACCCACGACAGCTGAAGAACTCCCATGCCTGCACAGCTGTCCAGGCATCGGAACTGGGCTCGGCGTCACTCGCGGATTCGGGTGTCCCGGTGCGATTTCGCGCGATATCGCCGCACCGCGTAGCGAAATGCTCACCAGCGGAGGCCTGGGCATGGGTTTCGCATCGCGAAACCGGCGGCGGGGTGTGCTTCGCCTCAGCGGTGACTGGAATCCTGCGGCTCGGTGGGTGTTGACATAGGTGTGACCATGCGTCTTTCCGTGCTGGACCGCTCGCACATCTGGCAGGGCCAGAGCCCGCAGCGAGCCCTGCGGGAGACCGTGCACTTCGCACAAGAGGCCGAGGCCCAGGCCCTCGGTTACCACCGGTTCTGGGTGGCGGAGCACCACAGTGTGCCCGGCGTGGCCGGGGCGGCACCGACCGTGCTCGCCGCCGCCGTCGCCGCCGCGACCACCCACATCCGGGTCGGCAGCGGCGGCGTCATGTTGCCCAACCACCAGCCGCTGGTGGTGGCCGAGCAGTTCGGCGTGCTCGGGTCGCTGTTCCCGGACCGCATCGACATCGGGCTGGGGCGCTCGGTGGGCTTCACGAGCGGCATCCGGCGCGCACTCGGGCGCGACAAGGACGCCGCCGAGGGGTTCGGCGAGTAGCTCGCCGACCTGCTGGGGTACCTGTCCCGGCAGCCCGGCAGGTTCCCCGGGGTGCACGCTGTCCCGGCAGCCCGGCAGGTTCCCCGGGGTGCACGCTGTCCCGGCCGAAGGATTGCGGCTCCCGGTGTTCCTGCTCGCCACGGGCTCCGGGACCGGCACCGCCGCCGAGTTCGGAATGCCGCTGGTGATCGCGGCGGTCCACGGCGACGACCGGATGATCCGCACCATCGACTCCTACCGCGAGCATTTCCGGGCATCGGAATGGGCGGCGCAGCCGTACGTCGTCATCGCGCGGTCCGTCGCGGTCGCCGACACCGCGGAGCAGGCCCGGCGGCTACTCGTCCCGGAGGCCTGGGCGACCGCCTTCTCCCACACTCGCGGCGAATTCCCGCCGCTGGAACCACCGGAGCAGGTGCTGGCGCGTGAGATGTCCGACCGCGAACGCACCCGGTTCGAACGCGCGCTGGACGGCCACGTGTTCGGCACGGCAGACGAGGTCGCCGTCGCGCTGAAGGACCTCACCGCGCGCACCGGGGCCGACGAGATCCTGGTGACCACCACGGCCTACGACCCCGAGGACCGTCTCGACTCCTACCGCCTCCTCGCCGCCCTAGCCTGACGACGCCGTCCAGCAACGCCAAACTACGACTTCGCGCGAAATCGGTGGCTGGGGCCGGGTCAGGTGGGTGGGGTGGTGATGCCGCGGCGGGTGTGGCCGGGGATGTGGTGGACGCGGTCGATGTCACGGCGGTGGCTGGAGTCGAGTTGCCAGGGCACGCTGACCACCATCACGCCCTGCTCGAAGCGCAGCCGCCAGGTCAGCCGCAGCGAACTCTGGTTGTGCAGCAGGTTCTCCCACCAGCGGCCGACGACGTACTCCGGGATGTACACGCACACCAGGTCGCGCGGGCCTTCGCGACGGATCCGCTTGATGTAGTCGATGACCGGCCGGGTGATCTCGCGGTAGGGCGACTCCACCACCTTCAGTGACACGCCGATGCCGTGCCGTTCCCACTCGCTGCGCAGCAGATGCGTTTCCGCGTCGTCTACGTTCACGGTGAGCGCGGTCAGCGTGTCCGGCCGGTTGGCGCGGGCGAACGCCAACGCGCGCAGCGTCGGCTTGTGCAACGTGGACACCAGCACCACCGCGTGCACCCTGCTGGGCAGGGTGATCCCGTCGCGCTCCGGTTCGAGTTCGCGCCGGACGTCGCGGTAGTGCCGGTGGATGGCCCGCATCAGGAAGTACAGCAGCGGGATCGCGATCACCACCAGGTAGGCACCGTGGGTGAACTTCGTGATGAGCACGACGACCAGCACCGTCGCGGTCAGCACCGCGCCGACGGCGTTGACCAGCCGCGACCGGTGGTAGCGCGCCCGGTGTGCGGCGTCGGAGGCGTCGGCGAGCAGGTGGTTCCAGTGCTTCACCATGCCGATCTGGCTCAGCGTGAACGACGTGAACACACCGATGATGTAGAGCTGGATCAGCGCCGTCACGGACCCCGCGAACGCCGCGATGAGCGCGATCGCGACCAACCCGAGCAGCACGATTCCGTTGGAGTGCGCCAGCCGATCGCCACGGGTGTGCAACTGGCGCGGCAGGTACCGGCGCTGCGCGAGCAACGACCCGAGCATCGGGAAGCCGTTGAAGGCGGTGTTCGCGGCCAGCAGCAGGATCAGCGCCGCGCCAGCCTGTACGACGAAGAACAGCACGCTGTCCAGCCCGAACACCGCGCCCGCCACCTGCGCGATGACGGTGCGCTGCCCGGTGCTGTGGCAGTCCGCCGGGAAGCCGATCAGGTCGCACGGGTTGTTCGCGATCCGCACACCGGAGACCATCGCCAGCGCGGTCACGCCGCTGAACAGGCCGATCGCCAACGCCCCCATGATAATCATGGTGCGGCCGGCGTTGACGTCCTTCGGCCGCCGGAACGCGGGCACCCCGTTGGAGATCGCCTCGACCCCGGTCAACGCCGTGCATCCCGAGGAGAAAGCCCGCAACAGCAGGAAGATCAGCGCCAGCCCGGTGACGTCGAGCTGCTCGGGCCGGATATCCCAACCGGCGCTCTCCGCGACCGGCGGATGCCCCGCCGCAGCCTGCCCGAGGCCGACGACGATGGTCAGGCCCATCGACGCAACGAACAGGTAGGTCGGCACGGCGAACGCCTGGCCGGACTCTCGAGTTCCGCGCAGGTTCATCGCCATCATCAGCACCACGACGACGACGGCGATCCAAACCCGCTGCGGGTACAACGACGGCACCGCCGAGACAAGGTTGTCGACACCGGCCGCGACCGACACCGCGACCGTCATCACGTAATCGACCATCAACGCGGCGGCCACCACCAGGCTCGGATTGCGGCCGAGGTTGCGCGCCACGACCTCGTAGGACCCGCCGCCGCTGGGATAGGCGTGCACGACCTGCCAGTAAGAAACAACCACGACGGCGAGCAGCACCACGACCGCCAGCGCCACCCACGGCGTCAGGTGCAGCAGCGCCAGCCCGCCGAGTGACAGGATCAGCAGGATTTCCTGCGTCGCGTAGGTGATGGAGGAAAGCGGGTCGCTGGCGAAGATCGGCAGAGCGAGCCGTTTCGGCAGCAGTGTTTCCCGCAGCCGGTCGCTGCGCACCGGACGCCCCAGCACCAGCCGCTTCAGCACGTGAAACGCCGAAGCCACCCCACCAGGCTAGGAGCAACCGCCGTCAAATGCGCTATCGCGCGTGTTCTGGAAGGTGCTGGTGGGTGAAGCCAACGGACAGTGATGATGTGTGCCGCCTATCGAGGCGAACAGGCCGTTCGCTTCCGAATTCCTCTCTGATAGATCAAGGAGCGCCGCCAAGGCGACGCCCGCCGGGGACCCTCACGGGCTTGCGCCTGCGGCTTGGCGGCCGACCGTGCCCGGCGCACCCCCGGCGACCGCCTTGGGACGGCGTAGGGAGCGCCTCAGGGGTGGCTGTCAAATCCGGCCTCGCCACTCCAGGGGCCGACAGGCTCGGGCTCAGTCAAGCGGCCCTGCACTCCCAGGCGAAGGACTCTGCCGTGCGACCGTCACGACGCATAACGTAAAGCCCGTGCGAGAAGGGGAGCGGCACGCTGTGAACGGGACAGTTATTCGCTGGGGGGCAGGACACGAAATTCTAATGCAGATCGAAAGGACGCCCACCGACACCTGGCGAGTCACCTTCCGCGTGCCGGGGCGTCCCGAGGTCACTGTCGCGTACGACACCGAAAAGGAGCTGCGCCGCGACCTCGCAGCCTTGCTCGATGGGACTGCGGAACCGCCATTTCACGGGTGGCCCATACCCCGCGAAGAGACACGCCAAGACCAAGACCAGTGAGCACCCGCTCGATCAACATCCGGCTCGACCGCGAGCTCCTGGGGCGCCCGCCGTCCCCGGCCCCGCCCGTCCCCCGGCAGGTCGGCGGGAAGAGGACAGAGTCACTCCCTTGTAGGTGATCACACTCACGCATACAAGTGGCGGAGCAGTCCGGAAAGGATCTGCCCCGCCACTCACCACGACTTGGCCCGCTTCAGCTCCAGCAAGGCCAGCCCGCCGACGAGGCCCGACAGCTACCGAAGCAACCTTCCGCCGCGCCCCCGTCAGCGCGGTTTCCAGAACCTCTAACGCTGCTTCAAGCCGCGCCGGCTCACCGGCCAGGCCCACCACGCACGTCCCAGCGCCCAGCGACGGTGTTGAGCCCCCACAAGCTCTATGACCGCTTCCGCCATCACACCGCCAGCCATAGCGATCACCGCGCTATCACCTGGCAGGAAATCGCCGTCTTGCAACCGGGCCACTGGCTCACCGCCAGGCCACGCCAGGCCGTCTACAGGGGTCCAAGGGCCGGAAACTCTCGGTACACATCGGTCCCCCTCAGCACTATTTGTGCTGGTCAGAGTGCATACTCGAACATTGCTGCAGATCCCGCCAGGTGCCCGATACAAAGGGCACCTTCAACAGGCATAGCCGACCGGAATAGCAGACAAAAGGTGCCCGTCACTCCTAGATGACTGATTCCGTGAAGATCACGTGAAGGGAGGGGTCGGTGAGTGGGTAGCGGAGAAGGGTGTTCAAGATCAATGTGTGAATAAAGAACTAAACACCCTCCTGACCGCACTCTACGTGCTCGTCGACGACCACGTTGTTCCCGCCCGCACAGGGACTCGGACGCTGGCGACGACCTCTGGCCGTGGTTCGTGCGTCATGCTTCCCAGCAGATCCGGCAGGGTGCTCTCCGCGAGCCGACCGCCGGAGCCCTCGCGTTCCGCTCGATCCGCGACCGTGAGGCGGTGGGCACGCTGCTCGTCGTTATCGGCGACAGCCCTGGCGTCGACGAGAAGCAGACCCGCGACCCCGTTGCGGCGCGGCCGCGGCGAAGGTCGCCACCTGGCCGTGAGCGTTTTTGGGCGCCATAGCACCGAAAAACGCTCACGGCCTTTCCTGCACCACGCACACCCAACCATCCGATGCGGACACCGCAAGACCGGCTGCCCAAGACGTCGCGACCGCGATATCACGATGAGCGTCGCTGGATTCGGCATATCCACAGTGATCAGCAATGGCGTGCCCTGTTCCCCGTATCCGCGACAGCAGTCCGGATACAACAAGCGTTTGAGGAACGCGGAACCATTGCTATGCAAAGCGATTATCACACTGGCCGCGTGCTGTCCATCCTGGTTCGACGACCTGTGGATCACCGACGCCACGCCTGTTCCGTGCGGCATGTCCCGCGAGACCGTCAAGCGTTCCGATCTCGCGGGGCACGCCGTTTACGGCTCCTGTACGTCACATTCGCGCTGGTACTGGGGCCTGAAGCTCTCTCTGGTGTGCACCGGGGACGGGATGCCGGTCATGTGGTGCCTGGCCAACCCCAAGATCGGCGAACGTGAGGTGCTGGCGGCCTTGCTCGACCACAACCACCCGCTGATCCGTGACCGCCAAGTCCTGCTGGCCGACAAGGGCATCTCCGGCAAGGACTTCAAGAAACCCACTGAGGCGCTGGCTCTGCGTCTGCTGCGCCCGGACCGCAAGGACGAGACCTACCGCAACGGCAACCTTGGCGGAATACGCCAGTGGATCGAGTCGGTCAACCAGACACTCAAGGGACAACTCGGTCTCGAGCAGCACGGCGGACGCACCCCGGCCGGCGTGTTCCCCGCGTCGCCCAGCGTTTACCGGCCATGGCCGCCGGTATCTGGCACAACTGGACCACCGGCGTGACCAGCAAACGATCACTGATCGCGTTCGATCACTAACACCAACTTCACGCACTCAATCATCTAGCCGATCGTGTGATGGGTGAGGGGACCCTTGAGCGGCATAGCCCGGATCCACCGAGTTGGTTTGGGCGTGGGTTGTTGATCAAGGTTTGGGGGGTGTTGATCGATCATGCTGGTGGTGGGTGTGCGGGGTCCGCCGGCCTGTGGTCCGGCTTATCCACTGTGGTCTCCGGTCGGCGCCTTGTGGGCGGGTGTGGTCAGGGTCAGGCCCCGGCCGGCGGGGAGTGGGTTGCGGTGAACAGGCTGGTGAAAGCCTGTTTCCAGTGCCAGCCGGCCGGGAGGTGCAGCACGATGCGGCGGGCGGAGCGGGCGATACGGGCCGGGATCGTGATGAGCTGCCGCCGCAGGGTGGCGGTGCGGGCTTTGGCGTGGAACTCCGACGCGAGACTGCCTGCGGCGCGCATCAGGTTGTGGGTCAGCGCGGCCAGGGACAGCCAGGCGCCGTTGGCGGCGAGCTGCCCGGAGGGCAGGTGGGCCGCGGCGGAATCGTTGAGGTCGGCGAAGATCTGCTCGATCGTCCCGGCACGGCCGCGGTGCTTCGGGCTCGGCGGTGAGCAGCTCGTGCGGGGAGTCGGTGAAGATCGCGTGATAAAGCCAGACGGGGAACAACTCGCCGGTGGCATCGGTGGTGGTGATCCGGGTGCGGCGCACGATCAGCCGGGCGGTGACCGCACGGCCGGGATTCTGGGTGACGTTGGTGAACGCCTCCAGTGTCGTTTCGGCGATCTCGCCCTCATAGATCCACTGCTTGGCGCGGTCGTCGAAGACCGGCCGTTTAAACGCACGGTCTGCCATGTGTTCTCCTCGATCCCGGCGATCGCGGCCTTCACGGACGCGGTGTGTTTGGCGGTGACCGAGAAAAACGCCCCGGCTTTGCGGATCGCGGCGATGACCGGGCCCGTGAAAAACGCCGAATCACCCCGCACCACGATCGTCCCCGTCGCACCACACGCCCGGGCCGTCTTGATCGCCGAGGTGATCAGTGACGCCGCGCCGCGGGCGGAATTGGCGTTACCGCCCCGTATCCGGGTCGCCGCCACCACCGGCGCCGCAGTGGGGGTGGAGATCGTGGCCATCAGATAGTTCAGGCCCCGCACCTTCGTGTACCCATACGCCGAGCCCTGCTTCGCCGCCCCGTAGACCTCTTTGATCTTCGAGTCGATATCGACGAACACCAGCTCATCGGCCCCCGGCAACAACCCGCACCGCCCGGCCAGGCGTTCCAGCACGATCCGGCCCAGCTTCTCCAGTTGCGCCACATGACCATAGGTGAACCCACGGTGAGGTAGGTTCCCGGGCGCGGTGTCGGTGTTGCCGCCGGTCCGTTTCCCGGGAACCCCCTCCCGAACCCGGCGTACTGATCTCTCAGTACCGGGCTCTCCACGTGTCTTACTCGCTGGTTAGCCGCTGGTGGCAGCTGCTGGTTTCGGGGTCCATGGGGTCGGGATTTTGCTGCCGCGGTAGCGGTAGCGGGTCACCTTGACGCTGGATGCGCCGGTGAATACGACCCCGTTGTGGGCGAACCGCCATCCTTGGTCGCAAAAGCGACGTCGGAGCTGCTTCATTCCCAGCCCGGTCTTTCCGGCGTACTTGGCGCGCGTCCAGCGCATCAGCCGGTTCCACGTGTGGGAGTCGACCGCGCTGAACACTGCCTTGGATACGCCGTGCCGGAAGTAGTTCGCCCACCCCGTCAGGGACCGGTTCAAGCTGAGTATCAGCTCGTCCAGGCTCATGTGGCGGGTTGACCTGTATGTCTTGGCCGAAACTTTGTCCTTGATCGACTGGATCGCCTTCTTGGACGGTTTGGTATAGACATACTGCTTCATCGTGCCTCGCTTGCGCATCCTGCGGATGTCGAAACCGAGGAAGGTGAAGCCCTCGTCGATGTGGACCACGCCGGTCTTCTCCGGTGCCAGCCGTAGCCCGAGTAGGTCGAGCACGGCGGTCACCTCCTCGCGCAGGGCTTCGGCGTGGTGGCGGTCCCCAGCCACCAGCAGGACGAAATCGTCGCAGTAGCGGATGAGTCGCCAGCTTGCCTTGCCCTGTCTTTTGCGTGCTTTCCGTTGCCCGTCTGTCTCCATTTCCTGCCGCCATCGCTGGTCGAAATAATCGTCCAGCGCCGACAGGGCAATGTTGGCGAGTAACGGTGAAAGAATACCGCCTTGCGGGGTCCCGGTGAGTGTCTCTTCCCGATCTCCAAGTTCAGTGAATACCCCGGATTTCAGGAACGCTTTCACCAGCGCGCAGATACGCTTATCTTTGATCCTCATCCGGAGCCGGTCTATCAAAGCCGTATGCGAAATTTCGTCGAAACAGGCCTTGATGTCGTGCCTCGAGAATCCACAGGTAACTGCTTCGTCCCGAGGTGAATTGATGGATCTCGGCGATAGCGTCTTGCGCGCGCCGGTTCGGGCGGAACCCATACGAGCACGGCTTGAAGTCCGCCTCGAAGATGGGTTCAAGCACCAGTTTCAGGCTTGCTTGTACCACGCGGTCGATGATGGTTGGAATACCTAGCTTCCGGAATTTTCCGGTCTTTCCCTTCGGTATCGTCACCTGTCGTACTTCGACCGGCCGGAAAGCGCCGGATTTCAGCGCGTCCCGGATCTGGCCCAGGAAAGCCTCGACCCCGATCCAGGTCTCGACGTGGGTTGCTGTCGCCCCGTCGATCCCTGCGGTCCGGGCACCTTTGTTCCTGGAGACACGTTCCCATGCGTGCACCAGAAACGCCGGGTCATAGACGAGGTTGAACAGGTCACCGAACCGGCGGGAGGAATCCTCTCCCGCCCAGCGGTGCAATTTGGTCTGCATCCTCCGTACCGCGAAATAAGCCGAATCAGGATCCGGCCACGTCACGGCGCTGGTATTCACCGGCGCGTCTTCGGGCATTGCTTCCCTTCCTTGACTGACACGCTGCCGCCCTTTCCCATGTACGCGGCTCTCCCGCGCTCGGAGTACTACGACGGCTCCGTCCCATCCACGCCTTCAGCCGGCGTCGCACCTATCCCCGCCCCAGCCTCCGTGGACGGGAGGAAGGCAGGGAACGTACGCGGATGGTTCCCACGTTCACTGTTGTCCGGTCGACGGGTTAGGCATCCGGCTCTACCCCTGCGGCATCGCCATCGGCTACGCCGTAGACAATTCACCGTGGCCTCCGGGCCCAGACTTCTGAGACCCAGCCCGGAGTTGCCCGCCCGCAAAAAAAGCGGAACGGGTGCGCACCGCGAACCAGCCCGAATCCACCGGGTTAGAGCTGGCGGGCACTCAAGAGGCGTAACAACACCGGTTTCTCGCGTATACCTTCCCGTCTCGCTCACCGCGCCCGGCCCATCCGGCAGTGCTGAACCGACGCGACTTTGTCGAGGCTGCTCCTGCCCTCCCCGGCGACCCCCGGATCGGGCTGCCTCCAGCTTCACCCCACCGCTACGACGGCGAGGAGATGGACGGTCTCTCACCTCCATCCGAAAAAAAACAACAGCGCCTCGTGGCGCACCAGAAACGTGCCCAGTGTCGAGGGCGCCCGGATCCCGTCGAACAACCGCGACATGCCACCGTGGCGGATCACACCCAGATCCTCGAACGAGTCCGCACCACAGGCCATCCCCGCCACGATCGAGGACACCTTCACACCGGGATTCGCCCCCGCCGACCCCACATCCGGCGACAATTTCACCGTCTGCTCAGCCAGATCAGCCACACCGACCTGCTCGGCCAGCCGCAATACCGGCACCAATCCCGCACACGACACGAGATTCGGATCATCGAACCTCACCGACACCGCGCCGGCACTATGCGATGCTTGCATCTAGCAGATGCCCTCTCATCCAGGAACCGATTGTCTCTCTTCCAAGAACAATCATCCCAGGCCAGAGGGCATCTGCCCCACCACGACACGACCCCGCCTGCACAAACTTTCACCACAACACCGGTGGATCCGGGCATAGTCGACGGCACAGTCACCCAAGGGTGCCCCTCACCTCGGTCACTTACGTTCGAGGACTGCCTTGAGGAAACGCTGGGTCCTTTCGTGCTGGGGGTTCTCGAAGATCGTTGAGGGTGGACCCGACTCGATCACTGCCCCGGAGTCGAACATCAGGACTCGGTCCGAGATCTCCTCCGCGAAGCGCATTTCGTGGGTCACCAGCAGCATCGTCATCGCGGTGGTGTGGGCGAGGTCCCGGATGACGGCGAGGACCTCGCCGATGAGCTCAGGATCCAGGGCGGAGGTGACCTCGTCGAAGAGCATCACCTTGGGGCGCATGGCCAAAGCCCTGGCCATCGCCACACGTTGCTGCTGGCCGCCCGAGAGCTGGCCCGGTTTGTGGCCGAGGTGCTTCTCCAGCCCGACCATCTGCAGCAGGTCGACCGCGCGCTGCTCGGCCTCCTCCCGCGGCATTCCCAGCACCTGGATCGGCGACAAGGTGACGTTGTTCAGGACCGTCATGTGCGGGAACAGGTTGAAGTGCTGGAATACCATGCCGATCTTGCGCCGCACCGCCGCCTGCTGCCGGGTGTCCACCGCGCCCACGTCGCCACGACAGTCCCAAAGCGCCTCGCCGTCGACCTCGACCAGCCCGCTGTCCGGCTGCTCCAACGTCATGAGCAGCCGCAGGATGGTGGTCTTCCCGGAGCCGCTCGGTCCGATGATGGAGACCTTCTCCCCAGCGGCCACGTCGAGGTCCAGTTCGCACAGCACTTGGTTGTCGCCGAACGACTTCCCCACGCCGGCGAACGAGATCATCGGCTGGACGTCCTCATCGCGGATGCGCAAGGCGCAGCTCCAATCGTTTGATCAGCTTCGCGGCCGGCAGGCTGACCGCCAGGAACAGCAGGCCCGCGATGGTCAGCGGCTCCAGGTAGCGGTAGCTGCTGGACCCGATCGAGGTCGCGTGGCTGAGCAGTTCGAAGACCGTGATGGCGGACAGGATCGCCGAGTCCTTGAACATCTGCACCACGTAGTTGCCCAGCGCCGGGATCACGTCGCGCACCGCCTGCGGCAGCACCACGAAACGCCAGCGTTGCCAGGCGGAAAGGCTCAGCGCCGTCGACGCCTCCCACTGCCCGGCGGGCACGCTTTGGATCCCGGCGCGGTAGACCTCGGCGGTGTAGGCGCTGTAGTTGATGCCGAGCACGACGATGCCGGTGACCAGCGGCGAGAACTGCACCCCGACGTTGGGCAGCACGTAGAAGGCGAAGTACGCCTGAACCAGCAGCGGCGTGCCCCGCACGAACAGGACGAAGAAGCCGGACAGCTTGCCCAGCACCGGAATCCGCGAGTACCGGACGACAGCCACCACGAGCCCGAGCAGCAGCGCGATCACCGTGCCGATGAGCGTGACCTCAACGGTCACCCACAACCCGTCCAAAAGGGACGGGACGATGCTCGCCGCGAAGGACCAGTCCCAGATCATGGGCCGACCACCCGCCTCGGACGGAGCACGCGCCGCCGCGGTGCGGGCCGAGCCGGGTCCATCCGGCGCTCGAACCAGGCCGTCGCGATGGACAACAAGTACGCCACTACGAAGTACAGCACCAGGATGGTGCCGAAAACCGCTGCGGTGGCGCCGGTTGTCGCCCGCACCATCTGAGCCCGGAAGGTCAGGTCCGCGACGGTCACCAGCGACACCAGCGAGGTGTTCTTCAGTAGGTCGACGAAGACGTTGCCGAACGGCGGGATCATCGCCGGGATCGCCTGCGGCAGGATGACGAACCGTAGCCGCTGGTACGGGGTCAGGCTCAGCGCGATCGCGCCTTCGCGCTGGCCGCGCGGCAACGCGATGATCGCACCGCGCACGATCTCCGCACCGTAGGCGCCCTCGTTGAGCCCGAGCGCCAGCACTGCCGCGGCGAACGGCACCAGTTGGACCCCGAAGAACGGCAGGGCGAAGAACAGCCAGAACAGCTGGACCAGCATCGACGTGCCGCGGAAGATCTCGATGAACACCCCGGCCGGCCAGCTCAGCCAGCGTCGCCGCGACATGCGGCACAGGCCCGCCGCGAAGGCGACGACCACGGTGATCACCATGCCCACCGCGGTCAGCGCGAGCGTGATTAGCAGGCCGTTGAGCAGCAGCGGTAGGAACGGGAGGATCTGGGACATGCGCTGGGCTCCCCCGGGTCAGCCCGCAACGGCGCAGAGCTGGTCGCGGGTGACGCTCCGGGCCGCGTCAGCCGAGAATCCCCACTTCGAGAGGATCTGGTCGAACTCGGGGCTGGCCTTCAGCGCGCGCAGCTGTTCGTCGTAGGCGTTGACCAGGTCCTGGTCGGACTTGCGGAAACCGGCGCCCGAGCCGGTCTGCTGCACGTCCTGGATCGGCGGCGTGATGTCGATCCCGTCGGTCTTCAGCGAGTTCAGCGACAGGGTCGGCAGGAAGAACGCGTCGGCCCGCCCGGCCTGCACCGCCTCGATCCCGCTGCGGCCGTCGGGGATGTTGACCATCTGCGCGGCCGGCACGTTCTGCGTCTTCAGTGCGCCGTCCTCGAAACCGCCTGGCAGCACGGCAACTTTCACCGTCGGATCGGCCTTGACGGATGCCACGCTGGTCAGGTTCTTGGGGTTGCCCGCTGGCACGGCGAACGACTCCGTCGACACGATTTCCGGTTCGGAGTAGAGGATTTGTCCGCACCGCGACTGCTTCATGAACAGCCCGGCGGCGATGATGTCCCACCGGTTCGCGTTGAGCCCCGGGATCATCGACTCGTAGGGCGTGACCACGCCCTGGATCTCCGGGATTCCCATCCGCTTCAGCACGGCGGCGACCACGTCAGGTTCCGCCCCAGTGACCGTGCCGTCCGGTTTGATCTGCGTGTACGGCGGTTCGTTGGCGATGGCGATGCGGGCGAAGCCCTGCTTGCGAACCTGGTCCAATGTGGATCCGGCTGACTGGCCGGTACCGGGCTGGGTGAAGCTGCACCCGGCGAGGAATCCGGCCGCAGGCAGGGCCAGGGCGACCGTCGCGCCACCGCGGAGCAACTGTCGTCGGGAGATTTCGTCTCTGCGCACCGGCTCACGCCTCCCTCGCATGCATCACCCATTCGAGTGATGCTTTGGGGAGAGACGCTAGGTCGCCCGGTTCAACCTGTCAATGAACGGATTGTTGACGATGCGTTACCACCGGAATCGGCCGATCAGCGGTACGAAAGGTCGCAAGATACCGGACCACCAGCCAAAACACACCAAAAGCCAACCGCCGGGCCCCTGCGCAGAGCGTCGCCGCGAGCCGTTCCGCCTGGGCCGATCCGGCGAAATCCGCCGACTCGCGGGATGCGGACATCTGTCCACAATGCTCACTCTCCGCAATGCGAAGCAGTCCGAACGGTCCGGGTGCGCTGTGATCCCCGGAACGACCAGGAGCGCACACCATGACCACCGAGCCGCGGGACCTGTCCGCTGCTTGATCCACTCGAAGGTTTCCCGGCCAGCACCACATCCGGTCGGACGGATCCCGAATCGACCACGTGCACTCCGAGCTCCGCGAGCCGTTCTTGCACGGCTTCCCGGGAAACAGGAGCCTCCATCTGCGCCAGAACGGCCTTCTCACCCCGGATGTCCTTGATCGACATGGTAACGGTAGCTCCCGGCAACCCCGCGCCGACTCAACGATCAGGTGAGGTGCGATGTCACGTGGCCAGTGTTGCCGCGGCGCGGGTTTGGCGGGCGATCTCCACGTCTTCGCGGGCCTGCACCACCACCGTGCGCACCGCAGCACCGGGCGCGGAGATGTCGGCGTCCTGGGTCGCCTCCTCGTTCAGTCCCGAATCCACCTTGGTTCCGATAAATTTCAGCGCTTCGCAGACCGCCGACCGCACCGGCGGCTGGTGCTCCCCGATCCCGCCGGTGAACACCAGCAGATCCAACCCGCCGAGCACCGCGATCATCGACCCGGCGTGCCGAACCAGGCTGTGCAGGTACACGTCTACGGCCACCGTCGCGTCCGCGTCGCCGCTGTCGCGAGCGGCCAGCACATCGCGCAGATCACCGGAAACCCCGGACAGCCCGGCCAGGCCGGAGCGCTGCGCCAACACTTCGAAAAGATCTTGCGGCGCAACGCCTTTCGTGTTCAGCAGCCAGCCGAGCAGGCCCGGATCCACGGTGCCGCTGCGGGTGTTCATGACCAGGCCTTCCTCCGGCGTGAAACCCATCGTCGTGTCCACGCACCGGCCGTCGCGCACCGCCGCCATCGACGCACCGGCACCGAGGTGGCAGCACAGCACCCGCCCCTGCCGCGGCGGCAAACCCACCAGCTCCGCGCCACGGACCACCGCGTGGGAATGCGACAAGCCGTGGAACCCGTAACGGCGCAACCCCCACTTGCGGTTCCACTCCCGGGGCAGCGCGTAGGTGGCCGCAGCCGTCGAAAGCCCAGCGTGGAACGCGGTGTCCACGCACACCACCGACGGCGTGTCCGGCTCAGCGGTGCGCGCCGCGCGCAGCCCGGCGATCGCGCGCGGCTGGTGCAGCGGGGCGAGCTCGGTCAACGACTCCAAATACGACAGCACCCTGTCGTCGACCACGGTCGCCGCGACGATCCGCGTGCCGCCGTGCACCACGCGGTGCCCCACCGCGTCCGCACCGTACTCGTCGAGGAACCTGCGGATCGGCTCCGCCCCGCCCTCCCAACGCTCCAGGGTCTCCTCCGCGACCGCCTCGTCGCCGTCCAGCAACCCGAGCTTGAGGCTGCTGGAGCCCGCGTTCACGGTCAGCACCCTCATCGCGCCGACCACACCCAGTCCAGGATCTCCGGCATGTCCTCGCCGTGCGTCGACACGTACTGCCGGTGCTCGATCAGCTTGGTCTGCAACGCTTCTCTCGCGTACGCCGCGGACGGGCCCAGTCGCGGCACCCGGTCGATCACGTCGATCGCCAGGTTGAACCGGTCGATCTGATTAAGCACGCACATGTCGAACGGCGTGGTCGTGGTGCCCTCCTCCTTGTAGCCACGGGCGTGGATGTTGTCGTGGTTGTGCCGCCGGTAGGTCAACCGGTGGATCAGCCAGGGATAGCCGTGGTAGTTGAAGATCACCGGCCGGTCGCGGGTGAACAGGCTGTCGAACTCGGCGTCGGACAACCCGTGCGGGTGCTCGCGCTCGTCCTGCAACCGCATCGGGTCCACCACGTTGATCACCCGGATGCGCAGGTCCGGGAAGTGGTCTCGGAGCAGGTCGACGGCCGCCAGCGTCTCCATCGTCGGCACGTCGCCAGCGCAGGCCATCACCACGTCGGGCTCGCCGTCCTGATCGCTGCTTGCCCAGTCCCAGATCCCGATTCCCCTGGTGCAGTGCACGATCGCCGCATCCATGTCCAGGTACTGCGGCGCGGGCTGCTTGCCGGCCACCACCACGTTGATGTAGTTCCGGCTGCGCAGGCAGTGGTCGGCCACCGACAGCAGCGTATTCGCGTCCGGCGGCAGGTACACCCGCACCACCTCGGCCTTCTTGTTCATCACGTGGTCGATGAACCCCGGGTCCTGGTGCGAGAAGCCGTTGTGGTCCTGCCGCCACACGTGCGAGGTCAGCAGGTAGTTCAGCGACGCAATCGGCTGCCGCCAGGCGAGCTGGTCGGTGACCTTCAGCCACTTGGCGTGCTGGTTGACCATCGAGTCCACGATGTGCGCGAACGCCTCGTAGCAGGAGAAGAACCCGTGCCGACCGGTGAGCAGGTAGCCCTCCAGCCAGCCCTGGCAGGTGTGCTCGGAGAGGATCTCCATCACCCGGCCGTCCGGGGCGAGCGAGTCGTCGCCCGGTGCGGTTTCGGCGTCCCAGGTCCGGGACGTGGCGTCGAGGATCGCGTTGAGCCGGTTGGAGTTGTTCTCGTCCGGGGAGAAGACGCGGAAGTTGCGTTCGTCCTCGTTCAGGCGCATCACGTCGCGCAGGAAACCGCCCAGCACCCGGGTGGCCTCGCCGATGGTGGCGCCCGGTTCGTCCACCCGCACCGCGTACTGCCGGAAGTCGGGCATCCGCAGCGTGCGCAGCAGGAGACCGCCGTTGGCGTGCCGGTTGTCGCTCATCCGCCGCTTTCCGGACGGGTTGTGGTCCTTGATCCGCTGCACCGGCGCGCCGTGGGGTTCGAACAGCGCGGCCGGTTCGTAGCTGCGCATCCAGGATTCGAGCTGGCGCAGGTGCGCCTGGTCGTTGCGCGGGTCGCTGATCGGCACCTGGTGCGACCGCCAGCTGCCCTCGACCTGCTTACCGTCCACAGTGGCCGGTCCAGTCCAGCCCTTCGGGGTGCGTAGCACGATCATCGGCCACCGCGGCCGCAGCATCCGGCCGTCCCGGCGGGCCCGGCGCTGGATCGCGGCGATCTCGTCCAGGCACCGGTCCAGCGTCGCGGCGAACAGGTGGTGCATCGGCTCCGGCTCCGAACCGGACACCAGGTACGGCTCGTAGCCGAAGCCACGCAGCATGGCGAGCAGCTCGTCCTCCGGGATGCGCGCCAGCACCGTCGGATTGGCGATCTTGTAGCCGTTGAGGTGCAGGATCGGCAGCACCGCGCCGTCGGTGACCGGGTCCAGGAACTTGTTGGAATGCCAACTGGTGGCCAGCGGTCCGGTCTCCGCCTCGCCATCACCGACGACGCACGACACGATCAGGTCGGGGTTGTCGAAGGCGGCGCCGAAGGCGTGCGAGAGCGAGTACCCGAGCTCGCCGCCCTCGTGGATCGAGCCCGGCGTCTCCGGCGCCACGTGGCTGGGAATCCCGCCGGGGAAGGAGAACTGGGTGACCAGGCGGCGCAGGCCCTCGTAGTCCTGTGCGACGTCCGGGTAGACCTCGCTGTAGGTGCCCTCCAGCCACGCCGCCGCGACCAGGCCGGGGCCGCCGTGCCCCGGCCCGATCACGTACATCATGTCCAGGTCGCGGGCCCGGATCGCCCGGTTGAGGTGGGCGTAGATGAAGTTCAGGCCCGGCGTGGTGCCCCAATGCCCGAGCAGCCGGGGCTTGATGTGCTCGGGGCGCAGCGGCTCCCTCAGCAGCGGGTTGTCCATCAGGTAGATCTGCCCGACGGACAGGTAGTTGGCGGCCCGCCACCACAGCTGCAGCCCGTCGACCTCCTGCGCGTCCAGGTGTTCGGACACGGCGGGCGTAGTGGTCCAGGTGACCCCGGTGGTTTCGGTGCTGATCTCACTGCTCATCCCGGCTCCTAATGCTCGGCACCCCGCCATTCAGCGTGCTGGGCACCAGCTGGTTCGCAACTCGGGGATCCTGCGGAAAACGATGGCTGATCAGTCGTGCTGCGCCCCGCATTCCGCGACCCGCTTCGCCGCCCTAGCTTTCGCACCGTGACTGGAAAGTCGATCTACACGCGGTTCCGGTTGGCGGCCGGGCTGGCGTGGGCGCTGGCCGTGCTCGTGGCGATGCTGGAGACCGCCCGGGCGCTGCGGACCGGGAAGCCGCTGCGCAACGACCTCGTGCCGCTGATCATCGATGGCGAGTGCTGGTGATCAAGCTTTCGTTCCGTTGCAGAGCAAGGCAAATCGGGGAACCTGGAGCGATCCACTTCGGACTGTCCTGCTCATGTCCGTCCCGCAGACGGTCGGCCCGAAGCCTGGTGAAGGCACCAACGCATTCGGCGACGGGGTGACAGGCACCCGTGACCGGCCAACTGGAGGACGGAGCCCTTGCCCGATCCGTTAGAGGAGGCGGTCGACGGTGATCTCGGCGGCGGAGCGCCGGGCCGCCGCGATGACGTCCAGGGCCGCCACCGCGTCCGCCGGGTCCACCGGCGGCGGTGTGCCGTCGCGCAGTGCCTTGACGACCCCGTCGTAGAACGCCAGGTAGTCGCCCGCTTCGCTGGGCACCCGCCGGACGTCGTCGCCGACGCCCAGGACACCCCACAGGTCCTCCGGTTCCCGGCCCCAGCTGTCGTCGACGGGCAGGCGCCCGGCGCGCAGCTCGGCTTCCTGCGGATCCAAGCCGTACTTGGTGAAGGTGGCCGCATCGCCGAGCACCCGGAAGCGCGGGCCCGGACGCGCCGCAACCTTGCTCATCCACAGGTGCGAGCGCACGCCGTTGGCGTGGGTGAGCGCGATGAACGTGTCGTCGTCGGCCCGCACCCTGGCCCGCCGGCAGTCGATCTCGGCGTAGACCGCGGCGACCGGTCCGAACAGCTGCAGGGCTTGGTCGATGAGGTGGCTGCCCAGGTCGTAGAGGATGCCCGCGACGTCCTCCGCGCCGCCGGAGTCCCGCCAGGTCGGCTTCGGCGTCGGCGACCACCGCTCGAACCTCGACTCGAAGCGGTGCACCCGGCCCAGTTCTCCGCCGTCCAGTAGCTTGCGCACTGTGCGCATGTCGCTGTCCCACCTGCGGTTCTGGAAGACCGTCAGCAGCTGCCCCTTGGCCGCCGCGTGCTCGATCAGCTGCCGCCCCTCGATTGAAGTCGGGGTGAACGGTTTGTCCACCACGACCGGCAGCCCGGCGTCCAGCGCGGCGGTGGCCAACTCGACGTGCGTGCGGTTCGGGCTGGCGATCACCACCAGGTCGGGCCCGCGCCGAAGCAGCGCGTCCATGTCGCCGACCACCGCGGCCTCCGGGTGCTCGGCGCGCACCTGCTTTTGCCGCTCGGGGTGGGCGGTGACGACCGCCGCCAGCCGCAGCGACGGGTGGGTTGCGATCAGTGGAGCGTGGAAGATCGCGCCACCGAGACCGTATCCGACAAGTCCTACTCGCAGTGCAGAGCTCATGCCCCCATTAGACCCCCGCCACCAGCTCGGCCCCGTCCCCGGTGACCCCGCAATTTCCATTGAAATCGAATGTCCTGAGGTTTCGCAGTTTTGGTGGTGACACGATCGGTTGATCTTGGTGTCGGGTGGGGGTGGCGGGGCCGGAGATAGCGGAAGCATCGGCGTGCTACTAACCGCCCGCTGATGGGGAGATTCGCCGATGCTTCCTGCTGGAACCGTACTCGCGTCCTTACTGTCTGTGCTGGAGGGGGTGCGGTTGGTGTTCACCGCGCCGACGTTCATCACGTTCACGCAGCTGGTGACGGGGCTTTTGGCGGCCACGGGCCCGCGGACGGTGACCGGGATGTGGGGCGCGGCGGGGCTGGCGGGGGTGTCGCATCACGCGCGGGCGCACCGGTTTTTCTCCGATGCCCGCTGGAGTCCGGACGCCCTGGGGCTGGCGCTGGCCCGGCTGGTGGTGGCCCGTCTCGTCGATGACGGCCGGCCGTTGCGGGTCGGCATCGACGACACACTGTTCCACCGCTACGGTTCCAAGACCCACGGGGTGTTCTGGCAGCACGACGGCTCGGCCAAAGGCCGTGACGGTATCGGCCGCGGTAACTGTTTCGTGGTCGCCGGGCTGATCGTGACACTGCCGTTCATGGCACGCCAGGTGTGCCTGCCGGTGCTGTTTCGCTTGTACATCCCCAAGAACAAGTCCGGGATCTCCAAACCCGATCTCGCGCGGGAACTGGTAGGGCTTGTGGCGGCAGCGTTTCCCGGACGCCAGATCGACGTCGTCGTCGATGCCGCCTACCGTGGCCCGGCCTGGCGCACCCCGTTCCCGGCCAAGGTCACCTTCACCACCCGCCTGGCCTCCAACGCCGTGCTGTACGGCCCGCGCCCGCCGCGCACCGGCCGGCGCGGGCGCCCCCGGCTCAAAGGCGACCGGCTGGGTACCCCCGCGGACCTGGCCGCTACCGCCACCTGGCGGCGCACCCGGGTGCGCCGCTACGGCAGTACCGACACCGTGCTGATCGCGGTGATCCCGTGTCTGTGGTGGGGATCGCTGTACACCACCCCGGTGGTCGTGGTGCTGGTCAAAACCCCCGACTCCACCAAGCCCTACGACATCGCTGTGGTCTCCACCGACACCACCGCCACCGGCGAAGCCCTCATCGCCCGCTACGCCGACCGCTGGTCGATCGAGCAAACGATCAAGGACTGTAAAACCCTCCTCGGCACCGGTGAGACCGCCAACCGGGTACCCGCCGCCGTGCAGCGCAGCGTGCCCTTCACCATGCTGGGCCTGACCATCCTTATCCTCTGGTACGCCCAGCACGGCAACGCCGTGACCGACCTGGCCATCGCCCACGCCGGCCGACCCTGGTACCGCCGCAAGACCCACATCAGCATCGACGACATGCTCATCGCCTTCCGCCGAGCCCGAATAACAACGATCAGCGCAGGTCACAACACACCTGATCAAAACCCGACCAGTCCCCCGACCAGCACCCCCACCGCCGCATAACCGCGAAACCTCAGAATGTCCGATTTCAATGGAAATTGCGGCGCCAGGTCAGGCCGAGGCCCGGCGCGGGCCCACGTTGGGCTGGCCCGGGCAGACGAGGCCGGTCTCGTAGGCCATGATCACCAGCTGGGTGCGCGAGCTGAGGTGCAGCTTCTGCATCACGTGGTAGAGGTGCGACTTCACCGTCAGCTCCGCCAGCCCGAGGTTGCGGGCGATCTCTGCGTTCGACCCGCCGCGCGCGACCTCCAGCAGCACGTCCAGCTCCCGCTCCGTCAGCGCGCTCAACTCGCTGCGGGCGTCGCGGACGCCGAGCGCCGCGAAGCGCCGCAACAGCCGCTTGGTGACTCGCGGCGACAGCAGCGCATCCCCAGCAGCGACGGTGTGCACGGCCTTGACCAGCTCCTCCGGCGTGGCGTCCTTGAGCAGGAAACCGCTGGCCCCGGCGCGCAAGGCGGCGTAGACGTACTCGTCGAGGTCATGCACCGTGATCATGATCACCGAGGTCTCGCCGCCGGTTTCCGCGATGATGTCGCGGGCCGCCGCGATGCCGTCCTTGCCCGGCATCCGCACGTCCATCAGCACCACGTCGGGCCGCCGGCGGCGCACGGCGGACAGCGCCGCTTCACCGTCGGCGGCTTCGGCCAGCACGCGCAGGCCCGGTTCGTTGGACAGCAGCGCGACCAGCCCCGCACGGATCATCGCTTGGTCGTCGGCTACCAGGACGGTCGTGTCCGCAGTTTCCACCCTGGCCTCCTCGGTCCGGGCCCCCGGAATTCCGGCTCAGGACAGGTCCGAATTTTCCGCGCACGGTAGCACGGCTTCAAGGTGAAACCCGTTCAAAACCGGATGCGCGGTCAAGGTTCCGCCCAGCAGCGCAATGCGTTCCCGCAGCCCGATCAGCCCGTGTCCCGACTGCTGGGAGACCGGTCGGGCCTCCACCACGTCCAGACCGCCGAGGTGATTGGTCACCTCGATCCGCAACGCGTCCGGCCCGTAGTCCAGCAGCACCCGCGCCCGCCCGGAGCCGACGTGCTTGAGCACGTTGGTCATCGCCTCCTGCACGATCCGGTACGCGGTCATCTCCACCCCGGAGCCCAGCTCGCGGACCTGGCCGCGCCGGTCGAGCTTCCACACCACGCGCCCGCCGCGCACCGACTCGACCAGCTTGTCCACGCCGTCCAGGCTGGGCGTCGGCTGCCAGTCCATCGGGTCCTGACCGGCGGAGTTGCGATCGCGCAGCACGTTGAGCAGGTTGCGCATCTCCGTTCACGAAACGTGTCAAAACGTTCCGTGAGCAGATGACTTGCGCCACCTGCGTTGACCATCAGGAAGACTGGTGGCCTTCACGCTTCCTCGACCACTGCCAGCACGAACGCTGGTCTGACACGGTCTCCACGTGCGTTTGGCCTTGCGGCCGGTTCCCACGCAACTCGCGGTACCTGACGTGTTTCACCTGCCGCCGCAGGAAAACCGCTGACCGGGCTTGGCTTTCGCTCGGTCAGCAAGCAACACACTACACCACGCTCTGTCACACATTGACACAGGATCCGGAACTGTCGGTTACCCCCAGCGCGCCGCGGGAGATCTGCTCCAGCTCCTGCAAGGTCTGCCGGGCGTGCTCCTGGTCGCGGTCGATCAGCGCCCGCGCGACGCCCGCCCGCAACGCCACCACGGACAGGTTGTGCGACACGATGTCGTGGAACTCCCTTGCTATGCGGGCCCGTTCGATGGCCGCGGCATCGGCGGCGAGCTGGTCGCGGGCCTCGTCGAGCAGCGCCAGGGTCCGCTCCAGCTGCCTCGCGCGGCGCCGGCCGACCTGCATCGCGCGCGCCCAGCCGATCACCATGACGAGGTTCACCACCGCGCCTGCGATCCGCAGCAGGCTTTCCACCGGCGACAGCTCGTAGACGACCATCTCGGTGACGGGGTTGTGAACTGTTCGGTGGAATGTGTCAAAGCGTTGGGGAATGTGCTGGTTCGGTAGATCGCGGGGATTGTCGGTGCCCGCCGATACTGTGCCCGGTGATGAGCGTGGTGTTGCAGGCATACCGGTTCGCGTTGGACCCGAACCCTGTGCAAGAGGCCGGGTTGCGGTCGCATTGTGGTGCGCAGCGGTTCGCGTTCAACTGGGGGCTGGGCAAGGTAAAAGCCAACTGTGAGCAGCGGAAAGCTGAAGCCTCGTACGGCCTGGACGGTGACGAGTTGACGCCACCGGTGGGCTGGTCGGCCTACGGCCTGCGTAAAGACTGGAACCAGGCCAAGGACACGGTTGCGCCGTGGTGGCAGGAGAATTCGAAGGAAGCGTACTCGTCCGGGCTGTCGAACCTCGCGACGGCGCTGAAGAACTGGGGCGACTCGAAGAAGGGCAACCGCAAGGGCCGCAAGCTCGGGTTCCCGAGGTTCAAGGGCAAGCGCAGCGGGTTGTCGTGCCGGTTCACCACCGGCAGCGTCGGTCTCGCTGACCACGACCGGCGCCATGTGAAGCTGCCCCGCATCGGGGTGGTGCGCACCCACGAGTCCACCCGGAAACTCGCGCGGCGCGTCGACACGGGTGCCGCGCGGATCCGCTCGGCGACGGTGTCGTATCGGGCCGGACGGTGGTTTGTGTCGTTCTCGGTGGAGATCACCCGCAACGATCCCGCCCCCGCCCAGCCCGGTGTGACGGTGGGTGTGGATCTCGGGATCAAGTCCCTGGCCGTGCTCTCGACCGGTGAAGTGATCGACAACCCGAAACACCTCGAAGTCGCCCTGCGTGAGTTGCGGAGGTTGCAGCGGCAAGCCTCCCGGCGCACTGGCCCAGACCACCGTAGCGGACAGAAGCCGTCGAACCGGTGGCGCAAAACCCAAGCCCGCATCGCCACGCTGCACACCACAGTCGCCAATGCGCGCCGCGATGGGCTGCATAAGCTCACCACCTGGCTGGTGCGGACCTTCGGTGCGATCGTGCTGGAAGACCTCAACGTTGCGGGCATGACCCGCAACCGCCGCCTGACGCGGCAGGTCGCGGGTGTCGGCATGGCCGAACTCCGACGCCAGGTCGAGTACAAAGCCTCCTGGGCCGGGCTGCGCGTGCACATCGCGTACCGGTGGTATCCCAGCTCTAAAACGTGCTCGGACTGTGGTGCGGTGAGAACCAAGCTGCACCTGTCCGACCGTATCTTCACCCGCCCGTCCTGCGGGATGAGCATGGATCGCGACCTCAACGCGGCCCACAACCTCGCCAACCTGGTTGACGCCACGACGTCCTCCCCGAGTTGCGGGGCGACGGAAAACGAGCCCGATGGAAACCCACACAAGACCCGCACCACGCGGGCAGCGGATATCGCCACGGGAAGACCCGCACCGAACAGCGCGGGCCAACGTCGACACCGCAAGGTGCCGACTCACGACACGCTTTCACACGTTTCGTGAACGGTAGACCATCGCGATCGTCGCGGCGATCACCGACGCGGTCCGCGATCCGCGCACGCAGACCGAGTAGACCGCGACGAGGATCACCAGGTTCAGCCCGCCGATGTAGAGCTTGAGCAGGGTGAGCGCGACGGTGACCGCCAGCAGCACGAATAGCACCAGCCAGGGCACCCGTCGCCGCAGCCGCAGCATGCTGGTGGCCGGCACGCTCACCAGCAGCGGCCACCACCAGACCATCCACGGCGGATGCTCGCCGATGGAGAGGTCGAAGCCGTGCAACACGCACAGCACGACCACGAACACGACATCGCCGAGCACCACGCGGCGCGCGGTGATCCAGGCCAGCAAACTCGTCCGCGGCTTCGCGACAGCGGAGCGGCCAAGCCCATGATCGACCATCGAACCTGCCTCACACGGTGCGTGGATCGGCTCCCTGGCGAGCCAGAATGAGTCCGTGAGCGGCACAGCCGCTCACGGACCAAGATCCTGCGCACTGCCGCGAGGCGCTTCATCCGCCGAAAGTCGTAACGGGAAACCTACCCGCTCGCGATCAACGACGGGGCCGCAACGATCAGTATCCGCGCGCGACCCACTCGTCGAACTGGGGCCGGACCGCGCCGATCGTGGTGCTCTCCCCGTGTCCCGTTCGGACCTCGGTGTCCTCTGGCAAGGGCAGCAACCGGTCCCGGATGGACGCCGTGATCGTCCCGAAGTCCGAATAGGACCGACCGGTGGCGCCGGGCCCGCCAGCGAACAAGGTGTCGCCGGTGAACACCACGCCCAGCTCGGGCGAGTACAGGCACACCGCGCCCGGCGCGTGGCCGGGCGTGTGCAGCACCTGCAGCCCGATGCCGCCGACCTCGACCACTTGGCCGTCGGCGAACTCCCGGTCGGGTCGGCGGTCCGGGTGGACCAGGTTCCACAGCACCAGGTCGTCTGGGTGCAGGAAGATCGGCGCCCCGACCACGTCGGCCAGTTCCGGCGCCCTGCGCACGTGGTCGTCGTGGGCGTGCGTGCACAGCACGGCCAGCACCCGGCGGTCGCCGACGAGCCGGCGGATCGCCTCGACGTCGTGCGGGGCGTCGATGATCACGCACTCGTGGTCGTCGCCGACCACCCACGCGTTGTTCTCGACGTCGAAGGTCTGGCCGTCCAGCGAGAACGTGCCCGACGTGGTCGCGTGATCGATGCGCACCGCCATCAGAAGACCACCACCGAACGCAGCACCTCACCGCGGTGCATCTTCTCGAACGCCTGCTCCACCTGGTCCAGCGCGATCTCCTCGCTGACGAACTTCTCCAGCGGCAACCGGCCCTGCTGGTGGAGCTCGATCAGCATCGGGAAGTCGCGTTCCGGCAGGCAGTCGCCGTACCAGCTGGGCTTCACCGCGCCGCCGCGGCCGAAGACGTCCAGCAGCGGCAGCTCCAGCTTCATCTCCGGGGTGGGCACCCCGACCAGCACCACGGTGCCGGCCAGGTCGCGGGCGTAGAAGGCCTGCTTGAACGTCTCGGGGCGGCCGACCGCGTCGACGACCAGGTCGGCGCCGAAACCGCCGGTGAGCTCGCGGATCGCCTCGACGCTGTCGGTCTCGGCGGCGTTGACGGTGTGCGTGGCGCCGATCTGGCGCGCCCACTCAAGCTTCTTCGGATCGGTGTCCACCGCGATGATCCGCCGCGCCCCGACCATGCTGGCCCCCGCGATCGCGCCGTCCCCGACGCCACCGCAGCCCAGCACCGCGACCGTGTCGCCCGGCCCGGCGTTACCGGTGTTGACGGCGGCCCCGATCCCGGCCATCATGCCGCAACCCAGCAGTCCGGCCACCGCCGGACGCGCCGATGGGTCCACTTTGGTGCACTGCCCGGCGTGCACCAGCGTCTTCTCCGCGAAGGCCCCGATGCCCAACGCGGGCGACAGCGGGGTGCCGTCGGTCAGCGTCATCGGCTGCGCCGCGTTGTGGGTGTCGAAGCAGTACTGCGGCCGACCGCGCTTACAGGCCCGGCACACCCCGCACACCGCACGCCAGTTGAGGATCACGAAGTCGCCGGGTTCCACGTCGCGCACACCTTCGCCGACCGCTTCGACGACACCCGCGGCCTCGTGCCCGAGCAGGAACGGGAACTCATCGCTGATCCCACCTTCGCGGTAGTGCAGATCGGTGTGGCACACGCCGCACGCCTGCACCCGCACCACCGCCTCACCGGGTCCCGGATCCGGAACATTGATGGTCACCACCTCGACCGGTCGGCCTTTCCCGGTCGCCACCACTGCGCGGACGTCGGCCACGAGCACCTCCAGCATTTCGTCGTTTACAACCACCATCGTCATATGCGTGCACGAGCATCAGCAAGAGCAACCTCCCGTCGATTTCAAACACGCTAAGTCACTGATTAACTACTGTACGATTCCGGGTAAAAGGGGGAGGACGATCATGGTCGACACGCGCATCCCGCCCGTCCGGGAGATGGACATCGATCGGCCCTGTGCCGCCCGGGTCTACGACGCGTTCCTCGGCGGTAGCCACAACTTCGGCTGCGAGCGGGCTTTCGCGGAGCGACTGGAACGGGAGCTGCCGGACATCGGCGAAACATACCGGGAGAACCGGGCGTTCCTCCGGCGGGTCGTGGAGTACCTGCTCGCGCAAGGTGTCCGCCAGTTCATCGACCTGGGCTCGGGCATCCCCACGATCGGCCACGTGCACGAGGTGGCGCGGCGCCGGACGCGCGACTTCCGGGTGCTCTACGTGGACAATGAGCCGCTCACCGTCGCGCACAGCAAGCCGCTGCTGGCCGGCGAGCCGCGCGTCGAGATCATCCGGGCGGACTGCCGCGACCCGGATTCCGTCCTGAAATCCCCGGAGGCCGCCGAACTGCTCGACCCGGCCGAGCCGGTGGGGCTACTGATGGCGCCGGTGCTGCACTTCATCCCCGACTCCGACGACCCGGTGGCGCTGGTCGAGACCTACCGCGACGCGCTGGTCCCCCGCAGCCACCTGGTGATCTCGCACCTGACCGGCAGCCACGCCCCGGACGAGATGCGCATCCTCGCGGGCCACTACGCGGAGACCGCAGACCCGTTGCAGCCGCGCGAAGTGGAATGGATCGAGAAGCTGTTCGGCGACTTCGAGGTCGTGCGGCCCGGCACGACGTTCCTGTCGGACTGGCGCCCCGAACCCGGTCGGACGACCGCGAAGCAGCCCTACTGCCTCCTCCACGGCGGTGTCGCCCGCAAGCACTGACTCGTGACGCAATTTCCCTTGAAACCGAACCGGCGGGTTCAAGGGAATTGCGGCGTCGCGGTAGGTCAGCGGCGGATGAACAGCAGCAGGACCCCCGCGATGATCGCTGCGATGCCCGCTGCCAGCCAGGCGCCCGCCAGTCCGGCCTGCTCGGCGAAGATGCCGAAGAGCAGCGGTCCGAGGCTGCCGCCGAGGTAGATGCCGGTCTGCGTGAACGAGGTGGCGCTGGCGACCCGGTCCGGGGCGATCTTGGCGACCGTGAAGTTCAGCAGCCCCGGCCATGCCCAGCCCGCGCCGAAGCCGATGGACACCCCGATCAGGAACGCCACCGGCGAATCCACCGCCATCAGTCCGAAGCCGATCGAGCCGATCAGCAGCATCGCGGTGATCACCCGCAGCAGGTTCGGGTTCTTGCGGTCCGCGAGCACGCCCGCGCACAGCCGGACCGTCAGCCCGGTAGCCGAACCCAGCGACAGGACCAGCCCGGCCACCGCCGGGCTGAACCCGACCTCGACGGCCGTCGTGGTGACGAACGCGCCGAGCGCGTTGGCCGCCGCCGAACCGAGGCCGCCGGAGATCGCCAGCAACAGCAGCGCGCCCCGGGCGTCGTTGCGACCGGCGGTGTCGCCGCGTTTGATGACGGGCCGCTCGGCGTCCAGCAGCCGCGGCACTGCGACGGCGGCGACCAGGCCGACCAGCCCGGCGATCACGAACACCCACCGCCATCCGACGGTCAACGCCACGGCGGGCACCGCGACGCCCGCTAGCAGCGTCGCGGCCGGGATGGAGGACTGCTTTACGCCGAAGCCCATGCCTCGGCGGTTGGCCGGAATCCCTTGGGCGATCAGCAGGTTCGATGCCGGTTGCGCCAGCGAGTTCGGCAGTCCGGCCACCCACAGCAGCCCCAGCAGCCACGGCGCATCGGGTGCCCAGGCCAGGCCGAACAGGCAGAGCGAGCTGCCCAGCGCGCCCAGCCGCATGCCCAGGCGGGCACCGATCCGCTCGACGAGCCACCCCATCGTCCGGGACGACAGCGATGCGACGCCGAAGAAACCGGCCGCCCCCACTCCCAGCAGCGCCGCGCCGAACGCGAGGTCCTGCTGCAGCTGCACGCCCATGCCGCCGACGAGGAACACTGGGAAGACCCCGACCGTGACCACCGCGGCCACCGACGACAGCACCCGCAGGATCCCGATGGTCCGCGGCACCTGCCCGGCGACGGCCACTGAGGGCATGCGTCCTCCTCGGCGCTTGCGGTGTGCTGGTCTTACCAGCGTGGGAACCGACAGAATTTTTAGCAACGCTAACGTGACGCACGCCTCTCCCCGGCCGACGTGTCTCCCCCGGCCGGAGGCACCCGGGTTGACGTCGACCCCGCGGAGGCGCAAGGGTCAGTGGAGCTGATCGACAACAGGAGGACAGCGTGACCGTGGCACCGGGTTCCGGACTCCCCGCGTCGCAGATCCCCGATCTGGTGCTGCTGGACGCCGTGGAGCTGTCCTGGCTGATCCGCCGCCGGGAGATCTCCTGCGTCGAGGCGATGGAGACCTATCTCGGACACATCGACCGGATCAACCCGGCGGTGAACGCGATCGTCTCCCGCGCCGACGAGACCGAGCTCATCGACCAGGCGCGGCAGCGCGACAAGGAACTCGACCGCGGCGAGTGCGCGGGGTGGATGCACGGTTTCCCGATCGCGGTGAAGGACCTCTCCGACGCGGCGGGGTTCCCCACCACGAAGGGCTCACCGATCTTCGCCGAGAGCCTCGCGACGACCGACGCCCTGCACGTGCGGCGGATGCGGGACGCCGGCGCGATCGTCATCGGCAAGACCAACGTCCCCGAGTTCGGCCTTGGCTCGCACACCTTCAACCCGGTGTTCGGCACCACGCTCAACGCCTACGACACCACGCGCAGCGCGGGCGGCAGCAGCGGCGGCGCCGGGGCCGCGCTGGCGCTACGGATGTTGCCGGTCGCCGATGGCAGCGACTTCATGGGGTCGCTGCGCAACCCCGCGGCATGGGGCAACCTCGTGTCGCTGCGGCCAGGCTTCGGCCGCATCCCGAGCGAGGGATTCCTCAGCGAGCCCTCGGTGGTCGGCCCGATGGGGCGCACGGTGCGCGACGTCGCGATGCTGCTGTCCACGATGGCCGGTCCGGACAAGCGTGCACCGCTGAGCATCGAGCAGGATCCGGAGTTGTTCACCGGCAGCCTGGACCGCGACTTCGAGGGCACCCGGATCGGCTGGGTCGGCGACTTCGACGGATACCTGGCCACCGAGCCGGGCCTGCTGGACCTGTGCGCCGAAGCCTTCGGCGCCTTCGCCGAGATCGGCTGCGAGGTCGAGCCGGTGTCGCGCCGGCTGCCGGTCGAGCAGGCCTGGGAGACCTTCCTGCTGTGGCGCTCGTGGATGGTCGGGCGCGACAACATCGACCTGCACGCCGACCCGGCCACCCGGGCGATGCTCAAACCGGAGGTGGTCTTCGAGGTCGAGGGTTACCAGCAGCTCACCGCCGACGACATCGCACGCGCCCTGACCGGCCGGGACGAGTGGTACGCCGCGGTGTCGCGGTTGTTCGACGAATACGATTTCCTGCTCGCACCGAGCGCGCAGGTGTTCCCGTTCGACGTCGACCAGCGCTGGCCGCAGGAGATCGCCGGCCGGTCGATGGACACCTACCACCGGTGGATGGAGACGGTCGCGCCGTGGACGCTGTCCGGGCTCCCGATCGCCAGCCTGCCGGTCGGGTTCAACGAGGCCGGGTTGCCGATGGGAGTCCAGCTGATCGGCCGAAACCACGCGGAATGGCCGCTTCTGCAGCTGGCCAACTCCTACGAACGAGCCACCGACTGGACCCACCGAGTCCTGCCACCCCTGCTGCGGTAAGGCCCGAACCGCGATTTCACGTCGCCGTGGCCCGGTGGCCTCGGTGCCATGCCCGCAGGCCGCCACCACGGCCAAGCGAGAAGGGGCCCGATGCAACGCAGATCTCCGATTTCAATGGAAATTGCGGCCCTCCGGCGTGTCGGGCGACGACACGCCGGAGGTTGTGGATAACTCCCGCAATTTCAATGGAAATCAGACCTTCGATTTCAATGGAAGTTGCGGAGAGCATCTCAGCCGCGGAAGGCCGACAGGCCGGTCAGGGCCTGGCCGATGGTGAGGGCGTGCATCTCGCTGGTGCCCTCGTAGGTCAGCACCGACTCCAGGTTCGTCATGTGCCGGATCACCGGGTACTCCAGCGAGATCCCGTTGGCACCCAGGATGGTTCGGGCGGCGCGGGCCACCTCCAGCGCGCCGCGGACGTTGTCGAGCTTGCCGAAGCTCACCTGCTGCGGGACCAGCTGCCCGGCGTCCTTGCGCTTGCCGAGGTGCAGCGCCAACAACCGTCCATTTTGGACTCGGACCGCCATGTCTGCGAGCTTGCCCTGCGTGAGCTGGAAACCGCCGATCGGCCGCCCGAACTGCTCGCGGGTCGTCGCGTAGTCCAGCGCCGCCTCCAGGCAGCTGCGCCCGGCGCCGACCGCGCCCCACACGATGCCGTAGCGCGCCTCGTTGAGGCAGGACAGCGGGCCGCGCAGGCCGGTGACCTCGGGCAGCACCGCGTCGGCGGGCAGCCGGACGTCGTCGAGCACCAGCTCGCTGGTCACCGAGGCGCGCAGCGAAAGCTTGTGCTTGATCTCCGGCGCCGAGAAGCCCGGCGTGTCGGTCGGCACGACGAAACCGCGCACCCCTTCGTCGGTTTGCGCCCACACCACCGCGACCGAGGCGACCGTGCCGTTGGTGATCCACATCTTGCGGCCGTTTAGCACCCAGTCGGAGCCGTCGCGGCGCGCGACGGTGCGCATCGAGGCCGGGTCGGAGCCGTGGTCCGGCTCGGTCAGGCCGAAGCAGCCGATCGCCTCGCCCGCGGCCATCTGCGGCAGCCAGTGCTGCTTGTGCTCCTCCGAGCCCCAGCGCCAGATCGCGAACATCGCCAGCGAACCCTGCACCGATACCAGCGAGCGCAGGCCGGAGTCGCAGGCCTCCAGCTCCTCGCAGGCGATTCCGTAGTCCACTGCGGACAGTCCGGCGCAGCCGTAGCCCTCCAGGTGCATGCCGAGCACGCCGAGCTTGCCCAGCTCCCGGGCGAGTTCCCGGGCCTGCGGAAACTCGCCGCGCTCGAACCACTCCGCGACGTGCGGCTGCACGTGGTCCCGGCACAGCGCGCGCACGCTGTCGCGGATCGCGAGCTGCTCCGGGGTGAATTCGGCGTCGATCCCCAGCGGATCGCGCGGGTCGAACGCGGGACGTTTTCCACTGGCACTCATTGCGGGCTCCTCCTTGAGACGAGCGGGGAAAGCTCTTGCTCGGAGTCCTCCAACCACGCGAGGACTTCCTTGGTGTGTTCGCCGAGCAGCGGCGGCGGTGTCACCTCGGCGCTGCCGTGGTCGGAGAAGTCGATGGGGGTGCGCACCTGCATCGCGGCTCCGCCGCCGGGATCGACCATTGGCCGCAGCCCCAGCGACTCGGCGTAGTGCACCGCCCGCGACAGGTCGTTGACCTGGCCGCACGCGATGCCCACGCCCTGCAGGCGCTGCTGCCAGTCCGCAGCGGTCCGCGCGCCGAGTACGTTTTCCAGCTGCCGCGCCAGTTCCTCGCGGTTGGCCACCCGCTCCGCATTGGTCGCGAACCTCGGGTCGCCGGCCAGTGACACCAACCCCAGCGCTTCGCACAGCCTGCGGAACTGCGCGTCGTTGCCGACCGCGACGGCCAGGAACGCGTCCTCGCAGCGCAGCGCCTCATACGGCGCGATGTTGGGGTGCCGGTTGCCCATCCGCTGCGGTGCGATGCCGGTCGTCAGCAGGCTGCTCATCTGGTTCGCCAGCGACGCCAGCAGGCTGGACAGGAGATTCACCTCGACGTGCTGGCCGTGGCCGGTCAGTTCGCGGTGCCGCAGCGCGGCCATGATGCCCAGCGCCGCGTCCTTGCCGGTGAGCACGTCCACCACCGCCACGCCGACCTTCATCGGCGCGCCTTCGGGTTCGCCGGTGATGCTCATCAGCCCACCGAGCGCCTGCACGACGAAGTCGTAGCCGGGCAGGCGTGCGCCTTCCTTGCTGCCGAACCCGGAGATCGAGGTGTAGATCAGCCGCGGGTTGAGCTCCCGCGCGCTCTCGTGGTCCAGGCCGTAGCGGGCCAGCGAGCCGGGCTTGAAGTTCTCCACCAGGATGTCGGCGCGGCTGATGAGCCGGCGCGCGGCTTCCTGGTCCTCCGGGTCGGCTAGGTCGAGGGTGATACTGCGCTTGCCCCGGTTGACCGACTCGAAGTAGGCGGAGCTGTGCTCGGTCCAGGGCGGTCCCCACGAGCGCGTGTCGTCGCCTTCGCCGGGGCGCTCCACCTTGATCACGGTCGCGCCGAGATCGGCCAGCAGCATGGTCGCGTACGGGCCGGCCAGCACCCGGCTGAAGTCCGCGACGACCACGCCGTCCATCGGCAGCGTCTCCATGCACCCACCCTTCCGCCCGGCAGGCCGGCGAACCGGCCGACCGATACCAGTGCAGCGCGGTGACCGTAAAAGGGGCTTGCCTCACCGCGATTTTGGATCCAATATACAGTTGATCGGGCGACAGTCAAGACGCCCGAAAACTTGGGGAGCCTGGATGCAGCGACCACCCACCACCCAGGAGTTCGTCCTCGACGAGCTCCGGAAGTCCATCGTGTCCGGCGACCTGGCGCCGGGCCAACCGATCCGGCAGGACACCATCGCCCAGCGCCTCGGCGTGAGCCGGGTTCCGCTGCGCGAGGCGCTGAAGACGCTGGAGGCCGAGGGGCAGGTGATCTACCAGCCGCATCGCGGCTACTCGGTGGCCGAGCTGTCGCTGAGCGACCTGCTGGAGGTCTACCGGATGCGCGAGCTGCTCGAATCGGAGGCCGCGGAGGTGGCGGCCGAGCGGCTCAGCGATGCCGACCTGGCCCGGATCACCGACGCCCAGCGCGATGTCGAGAAGGCCGCCGACAGCGGCGACCTGGTGGCCATGACCACGGCGAACCGCCGATTCCACTTCGCGCTGCTGGAGCCCGCCGGTATGCCCCGCCTGCTGCGCATCGTGCGCACGCTCTGGGACGCCACGGACGCCTACCGCGCGGTGTACTACAACTCCGACACCAACCGCGAGCGCGTCCGCCACGAACACGACGCGATCGTGGCGGCGGTCGCGGAGCGCCGAGCCGGCGAACTGGTCCGGCTGCTCGACGAACACCGCCGCCACGCGGTGGACGCACTGCGCACCACCATCGTGTCCGAAGTGGACTGATCAGGCCTTGAGGAGGATCTCCGCGGTTCTGCGCGCTTTCCGGACCGCGTCAGGGAAACCGGCCGAGGCGGCCACCGTCGCACCCTCGTAGAGCAGCAGGACGCCGTCCGCGAAGTCCGCCGGGCCGGCCAATCCCGCTGCCGCGGCGAGCTCTTCGAAGTACTGCCGCATCCACCGCTTCTGGCCGATGATCACGGCGTGGGCCGGATGCTCCGGATCCGGGGTCTCCGCCAGGGCGTTGACGAATCCGCAGCCCCGGAAGTCCGCGCGGTCCATCCACGCGTCGAGCGCGTCGAAGACCGCCAGCAGCTTCTCCCGCGGCGGGGCCGCGGATTCGACGACCCACCGCTGCAGCCAGGCTCGCCAGCGCTGGTCCCGCTCGACCAGGTACGCGGTGACGAGCTGGTCCTTCGAGCCGAAGCACGCGTACAGGGTCTTCTTGGTAACCCCGGCCCCGGCGGCGATCGCCTCGACCCCGACGGCGTGGATGCCCTGCCGGTAGAACAGCTCGGCCGCCACGTCCAGCACCCGCCGCCCGGCCGGCGTCAGCTTCTCCAACATCTCCACGTCCAGACTATACCGACCGGTGGGTTGACATGGGCCGACCGCGAGCGGCTACGGTGGTAGCCATACCGGTCGGTATACCTCTCCTGGCCGCAACGAGGACCCAGAACGGAGTGTTCCCAATGCGCGCAGTGCTGCTCACCGGCTTCGGCGGGCCGGAGAAGCTGGCGTACCGCGAGGACGTGCCAGAGCCGCACGCCGGACCGGGCGAGGTGCGGATCCGGGTCGCCGCCACGGCCATCAACAACACCGACATCTGGACCCGCGAGGGCGCGTACGGCTCCCCCGACGACCCCGGGGCGAGCGCGGGCTGGCGGCGGGAGCCGCTGGAGTTCCCACGGATCCAGGGCGCCGACGTGGTCGGCCGAATCGACCAGATCGGCGCGGACGTGCCCGAATCCCGGCTGGGCGAGCGGGTGATCGTCGACCCGATGCTCTACACCGGCGGCGAACGAGAACTGGTCGACACCGAGTACCTGGGCAGCGAGCGCGACGGCGGATTCGCCGAATTCACCACCGTGCCCGCCCAGAACGCCCACCCGATCGACAGCGACCTCAGCGACGCGGAGCTGGCGACCTTCCCCACCGCCTACGCGACGGCGATGCGCATGCTGAACCGGGCAGGCGTCCGCGACGGCGAGACCGTCGTGGTCACCGGTGCCTCCGGCGGAGTCGGCTCGGCGCTGATCCAGCTCGCGACGCTGCGCGGAGCGCGCGTCGTGGCGATCACCAGCGCCGCGAAGCGGGAGCGCGCGCTGCGCCTCGGAGCGGATGCGACGGTGGACCGCCGCGCAGCCGACCTGGAGGCGGCGGTGCGCGCCGTTGCGGACCGGGTGGATGTCGTAGCCGACGTCGTGGCCGGGCCGGGCTTCCCGGTGCTGCTGCGGATGCTCGCGCCGCTCGGCCGCTACGTCGTGGCCGGCGGGATCGCCGGACCGCTAGTGGAGACGGACCTGCGCACGGTCTACCTCCGCCAGCTGCAGCTGATCGGCTCGTCGTTCGGCACCCATGAGGACTTCGCCCAGCTCCGGCAGCACATCGCCGACGGCGAGCTGACACCACTGCTGGCCGAGACGTACCCGTTGCAGGAGCTGCCCGAAGCGCAGAAGATCTTCGGCGCCAAGGACTTCTTCGGCAAGATCGTCATCACCGTGGAAGGCTCGGCATGATCCTGGCACAGCACATGATCGTCGACGGGGCCCGGCTGGCCTACCGGCACACCGCCGGGCGCACCGGCGAAACGGTCGTGTTCCTGCACGGAACGCCGTCGCATTCCCACATCTGGCGCAACGTGATCCCGGCCATCGACGCCGCAGGGCACGGCGCCCTGGCCTACGACCTGCTGACCTACGACGCCTCCGAACGCCCGGCGAACCGCGACACCTCGGTCACTGCCCAGGCGGATCTGCTGGCGGAAAGTGCTGACGCAGCGGGGAATCCGGCGCTGCACGCTGATCGCGCACGACATCGGCGGCGCGGTCGGCCAGATCTTCGCGACCCGCCACCCGGACCGGGTCCAGCGCCTGATGCTGATCGACTCGGTCAGCTACAACTCCTGGCCGTCGAGCACCTGGCGGAAGATCATCCGAGACCACCTCGACGACTACGCCGCCATGCCCCGGGCCGACTTCGAAGCGATGCTGACCCGCCAGCTGGCCATGACGGTCGCAGACCCGACCCGGATGGCGACTGAAAACCCTGACCGCACCGACGCGGATCTTGCCAACCCGCTCGGCCAACCCGCTCGGCAAGGGGGGCCCGTCGCAGTTCACCCGATCCGGGGCCCGGTCAGTTGTCGTAGGTGTAGAAGCCCTTGCCGGACTTCTTGCCCTTCAGGCCCGCGTCGAGCATCCGCTGCAGCAGCGGCGGGGCCGCGTAGGTGGGTTCGGCGTACTCCGCGTACAACGAATCCGCGATGGCCTTCAGGGTGTCCAGGCCGACCAGGTCGGACAGCCGCAGCGGGCCCATCGGGTGGGCGCACCCCAGCACCATGCCCTTGTCGATGTCCTCGGCGCTGGCGAAACCGCCCTCCAGCATCCGGATCGCCGACAGCAGGTACGGCGCCAGCAGCGCGTTGACGATGAACCCAGACCGGTCCTTGGCCCGGACGGTCTCCTTGCCCAGCTGCTCGGTGGCGAACGCCGCGGCCCGCTCGACGGTCACCTCGGAGGTCAACAGCGACGGCACCAGCTCGACGAGCTTGAGCACCGGCACCGGGTTGAAGAAGTGCACGCCGAGGACCTGCTGCGGGCGCTTGGTGGCGGCGGCGAGCTTGGCGATCGGGATGGAGGAGGTGTTCGACGCCAGGATCGCCTCCGGGTCGGCCACGACCTTGTCCAGCTCGGCGAAGAGCTCGAGCTTCAACCCCTCGTCCTCGGCGATCGCCTCGATGACCATGTCCCGGTCGTCGAGGTCGGCGAGCGTGGTGGTGAAGTGCAGCCGGGACTGCGTCTCGTCGCGTTCGGCCTCGGTGAGCTTCCCCTTCTGCACCGCGCGGTTGAGCGACTTCCACAGCTTGGCGCGGCCGACTCGGGCGGCTTCGGCGTTGACCTCGCACACGATCACGTCTATGCCGGCTCGGGCGCCGACCTCCGCGATGCCGCCGCCCATCTGCCCGCCGCCGATGACTCCCAGGCGTTCGATCTTCGTCATCACACCGATCCTTCCGCTTCCGGCTGCGCTGCCGACGCACGGCCGTCGTCGGCAGATCATGCCAAAAACAGCGGTTACCGACCGGTAAACAGTGCGCTAGGCCACGTCGATCGCACGACCGCGGGCGGAAGGTGGCCCTGCGAAGCCGGGCCACAACCCCCGGACCCGGCTCCGCGCGGTCGGACCCCCCGATCCGCCACTGACCCCCTGAAGTATTTTCAGGTTACCGGTACCCGCATGAACGCATGCACACCGGGCCTGGGTTCCCGCTGGTCACGCTGGCTGGCACGTCGGACACCACAAGGTGCTGCGGCCGCCGATCCGCATCCGCCGCAGCGCCGACGAGCACCGCGGACACCGCCGGTCCGGCTCGTCGCGGTGCCCGGTCAGCCAGGACGCACCATCCGGAACCCGGCCGACGCGAACGGCCTCCCGCAGCATCGCCCGCATCTCGCGGTGCAGCCGATCGAGGTCCGCTGCGACCAGGTCCGCGGTGGACCGGTTCGGATCGATCCGGGCCCGCCAGAGGATCTCGTCGGCGCAGATGTTGCCGAGCCCGGCGAGCACCGACTGGTCCATCAGGGCCGGCTTGAGGCGCCGCCGGGTGCGGGTGAGCCGCTCGGCGAACTCGTCGGCGCCGACCTCCTGCGCGTCCGGGCCGAGCTCGGCCAGCAGATCGTCCACTTCGTCCTGCTCCCGCGCGAGGTGGATCCCGGTCAGCTTCCGCATGTCCCGGTAGCGGAGTTCGCCCGCGGCGAAGTCGAACACGAGCCGGTCGTGCCGGTGCAGTTCGTCGCGGTGGGCGCACCACTGGAGATTCCCGGTCATCCCGAAGTGCAGCAGCAAGGTCGGCGGCGCAGGCGAGGCGTTCGCGGCGGCCGCCGTCGCGATCAGCAGCCACTTGCCGTGCCGCCGAGGTTCGGCGAAGTACCTGCGCCGCAGTGCGCGCTGAAACGCATCTGCGCCGATACCACGCAGCACCTGCGCGTCGTGCACGCGCACCTCGCGCACCTGCCGGCCGGTCGCCTGCTCCGCGACCCGGCGGAATCCTTCTACATCGGGCAATTCGGGCATGTGACCTGGCTACCCGCTGGGGCGCCGTCCTAGCAGTTCGAGGCGCCTTCGAAGACAATTTCGACCATGAGCGAGCACATCCCACCCCTGCGGCGTCCCATGGTCGCGCGAGACCCCGCCGAGCAGCACCGCGTGGCCACGCCGTTGGAACTGCTCTTCGACCTGTGCTTCGTAGCCGCCGTCGGCCAGGCCGCCGTGCAGTTGCACCACGGGCTCGCCGGGGGCCACTTCGCCACCACCGGCATCGGTTACCTCATGGTGTTCTTCGCGATCTGGTGGGCGTGGATGAACTTCACCTGGTTCGCCTCCGCCTACGACACCGACGACGTGGCCTACCGCGCGCTGACGCTGCTGCAGATGGCCGGGGTGCTCGTGCTCGCCGCCGGGGTGCCCGGGGCGTTCCACGACTACGACTTCACCATCGTGACCATCGGTTACGTGGCGATGCGCGTGGCGATGGTCGCCCAGTGGCTGCGCGCCGCCCGGCAACATCCCGAGGGGCGCACCGCCGCGCTGCGCTACGCGGGCGGCGTGACCGTGGTGCAGGTCGGCTGGATCTTGCGCTTGGCACTGCCGCACCCGTGGGCGGAGGTCGGATTCGTGGTGCTGGTGCTGGCCGAACTCGCGGTGCCGGCATTCGCCGAGAAGCGCCGGCGGACCGCCTGGCACCCGGACCACATCGCGGAGCGCTACGGGCTGTTCACGATCATCGTGCTCGGCGAGGTGGTGCTCGCCGTGACCGCCGCGATCCAGGAGGACGTCGCCGACGGCGGCTGGTCGGTGGAGCTGCTGGAGATCGGCTTCGGCGGGCTGCTGGTGATCTTCGCGATGTGGTGGACCTACTTCAAGCACTCCGCCGTCGAGCACCTGCGCAATACGCTGAGCGCCCCGTTGGCCTGGGGCTACAGCCACTACCTGGTGTTCGCCGGGATCGCCGCGGTCGGCGCCGGGCTGGAGGTGGCGATCGACAGCAGCGCCCACAAGGCGCACGTGAGCGCCGTCGCCGCGGCGCTGACCGTCGCGATCCCGCTGATCATCTACCTGGTGACGACGGGCATCCTGCAATCCCTGACGGCCGATGCGGGCGTCGCGATCCTGGCGGCGACGGCCGTGGGCTGCGCGCTGCTCGTGGCGACGGCGCTGCTGGCAGACCGTCTGGGCATCTCGGGCACAGTGCTGGTGATGGGAATCCTGATGGCCCTGCTGCTGGTGGCCGGGCTGTTCATCCAGCACGCGGGACGGCGCGAGCCGGCAAGGTGACTCCGGCACCCGCGTGCCAGCATGCCAACGTGGCCAGCATGCCAGCGTGGCCAGCGTGGCCAGGGTGCGATCGGCGGCGATTTCGCGCGAAATCGCCGCCCCGCACGCCTGGCAAAAGACGATTTCGCGCGAAATCGCCGCTGTTCCCGGTGCGCGAAGGCGACGTGGTGGCGGATTCCGTGCTACACGACCAGCACGACACCGAGCGCAAGCTGTCCGATCTGCGGACCGCATCGATCAGCAGCGTCGGGCGCTCTCGTTGCTCCGCAACGAGTTCCGGATGGCTGCGCACGCCGACGCGGCGCTGAAAGCGCTTCGGCAGAACCCGTAGCTCACGGCAGCGTCGTCCCCCGGGCCAGCGGCGCCCGCCAGCCGTAGCGCAAGGCGAGCAGCCGGACGATGATCGCGAGCAGCGCAGCGAGCGTGCTGGTGATCGGCGTCAACACGTTCGCCACTGCCAGGATCGGGACCAGCGCGCTGCCGAGCAGTGCGGGCACCGCGTAGATCTCGCTCTTCGGGTGCAGCAGCGCCGGGATTTCTCCCGCGAGCACGTCCCGGGCAGCGCCGCCGCCGATCGCGGTCGCCGCGCCAAGCGCGATCGCCGCCAGCGGGTGCATGCCGTAGTTCAGCGCCTTGATGCTGCCCGCCACGCAGAACACACCAAGGCCGACGGCGTCGAAGAACATCACGAACCGCCGGATCCGGGCGAGCCTGGGGTGCCAGAAGAACACCGCCACCGAGGCCACCAGCGGCGTGGTGAAGTAGGCGATGTTGGTGAAAGCCACCGGCGGCACGGCGCCGATCACCAGGTCCCGGAACAGCCCGCCGCCGAGCGCGGTCACCTCGGCCAGCACCGCGATGCCGACGGCGTCGAAGCGCTTTCGCACGGCGAGCAGCGCGCCGGAGAGCGCGAAGGCGAAGATCCCGACCAGATCCAGGATCTCCTGCACGAGCGGATTGACGATCGCGGTAACCACCGCGACATTCTCGCCACCACCCCGACAGCGGGAGGGGTGGTGGGCGCCTTCACTCCTACCCGATCGTGCAATGGGTGAGGGGCACCCTCGAGCGGCACAGTCGGTGGCACAGTCGCCCAAGGGTCCCCTCACCTCGTGAAGAATCGCTCAGGCGGGTGGGTTTTCGCAGGTGGGGTTCAGCAGCTTCTGGATTTCGGGACTGTCGACGTTCCCCTTGGTGATCAGCATCGAGCCGGTGTCCGAATTGGGCATAGGGTCCGCGGAACCGCGGATCTTGCCGATCGCCGCGTTGACCGACGCGAAGCCCATCTTGAACGGGTTCTGCGCGATCAACCCGGTGATCACGCCGTCCCGCAACCCCTGGATCTCACCCTCCGAGGTGTCCCAGCCGATGACCTTCACCTGCCCGAGCTTCCCCGCCTGCCGCACGGCCTCCGCCGCGCCGAGCACGCTGGGCTCGTTCGCCGCGTAGATGCCGTTGAGGTCCGGGTTCGCGGTCAGGATGTCCTGGGTGACCTGCAACGCCCGGTTGTAGTCGCTGTCGCTGGACTGCTGCGCGACCAGCTGCAGCCCGGGGTGCTTGGCCATGCCCTTCTTGAAGCCCTCGGCACGCGTCTCGTTGGTGCTCGTGCCGGGCTGGAACTCGATGAACGCCACCTTGCCCTTGCCGCCGAGCTGCTCGGCGAGCACGTCGGTGGCCTGCTCGGCGGCGGCGACGTTGTTCGTCGCGAACACCGGCACGTCCGGCGGCTGCGGGGTGGTGCCGGAGTCCATGTTGACCACCGTCGTGCCCTGGCCCTGCGCGGACTTGGTTATGTCGGCCAGCGCCTTGGCGTCCGTCGCCGCGTACACCAGGCCCTTGACGCCCCCCTGCGACAGCATGTCCTGCAGCAGGCTCTGCTGGCCGCTGACGTCGCTCTCGGCGTGCACCCCGTCCCAATGGACCGTCACGTCCTGGTGCTTGGAGCCCGCGCACTCGGCGCCGACCCGCACCTTCTCCCAGAAGTCGAAACCGATCGCCTTCGGCACCACGGCGAGCTTGATCGGCCCGCCCTGCTGGCCACCGCCGCCGGTCTGCTCGCGCACCCCGACGCTGCACGCGGCGGTGCCCAGCAAAGCGGCCACCGAAAGCAGCACGGACGTCGCGGTCAGTACCTTCTTCATCGCCGAGCTCCCTTGCTCATCGCGGCTTACCGAGTTGGTGTCCGGGTCTTGTCTTGAAGCGGCGAAAGCCGCTCAGCCCACCCCCACAACTCGCACCGCCGCTACCCGCACCGCTACGCAAAACGAGTTGTGCAACAAATTCCTCATCCGGCGTCGCCACCGAGCTTGCGTCGTTGGTACCGGTCCCACCAGACCGCCAGCCAGATGATCACGCCGATCAGCACGTTCTGGTAGAAGGTGCTGATGTTGAGCTGCACCGCCCCGTTGCGGATGACCGCGACCAGGAACGCGCCGATCAACGAGCCCCACACGGTGCCGCGGCCGCCGAACAGGCTCGCCCCGCCGATGACGACCGCCGCGATCACGTCGAGCTCCAGGCCTTCGCCGAAGTTCGGCTGCCCGGAGTAGATCCGGGACGCCGCGATCATGCCGCCGAGCCCGGCCAGCGCGCCGGAGAGCACGTAGACCGCGGTGGTGTAGCGCCGCACCGGCACACCGGACAGCCGCGCGGCCTCCATATTGGACCCCATCACGTACGCGTAGCGGCCGAGCCTGGTCCGGGTGAGCACCACGTGCCCGGCCACCGCGACGAGCGCGATGAGCAGCACCGGGATCGGGATCGCGCCGATGACGCCCTGCCCGAGCAAGCGAAACGACTCCGACGCGCCGAACACCGCGACCGCACCGGTGGCGATCAGCACCAGGCCTCGGGCGACGCTGAGCATCCCGAGGGTGGCGATGAACGGCGGCAGCCCGACGACCGACACCAGCAGCCCGTTCACCAGCCCGGCCACCGCGCCGACGACGACGCCGCCGATGATGCCCACCATCGGGTTGAACCCGTAGTCGGCCATCAGCACCACCCCGAGCACCCCGGACAGCGCCGCCACCGAACCCACCGACAGGTCGATGCCGCCGGTGATGATCACCAGCGTCACACCGACCGCCATCACCGCGTTCACCGAGGTCTGCGAGCCCAGGTTGAACAGGTTGTCCGCGGTGAGGAACGACGGCGCGACGATCGAGAGCACGATGAACACGACGATCAGCGCGCCGGCCGCGGCGACCTGCGAGACCGCGCCGGATAGCCGGTCCCCCAGCCCGCCCAGCAGGCCGTGGTCCTCAGTGGACGGTGCCTTGGTCTGCTCAGTCATGGTTGCCCCCGTTTTCGACGTTGCGGGCCCCGGTTGCCAGCGCGACGACACGTTCCTCGGAGAACTCCGCGCGGGGGACCTCTCCGGTGATCCGCCCACCGCGCATTACCAGGATCCGATCGCACATGTTCAGCAGCTCCGGCAGGTAGCTGGAGATGAACACGACCCCTTTGCCCCGCGCGGCGAGGGAATCCATCTGCTGGAACATCTCCGACTTGGCCCCGACATCCATGCCGCGGCCGGGCTCGTCGAAGAACAGCACCTCCGCGCCGGTTTCCAGCCACCTCGCCAGGATCACCTTCTGCTGGTTGCCGCCGGAGAGCGTCCGCACCGGGCGCCCCACCGACGGCACCCGGATCCGGAGGCCGTCGCGCTCCCGCTCGGCGATCTTGCGTTCCGCGGCGAGGTCGATCAATCCGGCCCGCATCGGCAGCTTCGCCAGCGTGATGTTCTTGTCCACCCCCAGTGGTAGGGCAAGACCATCGGTCTTCCGGCTCTCGGTGAGGTATCCGATGCCCGCGTCGATCGCGTCGGACGGGCCGCGGATGCGCAACCGCTTGCCGTCCAAGGCGATCGTGCCCGCGTCCGGCAGCTCCGCGCCGAACACCGCGCGCGCCAGTTCGGTGCGCCCGGCCCCGACCAGCCCGGCCAGCCCGACGATTTCGCCCGCACGGACCTCGAACGACACGTCGCGGACGGCGTCGGCGCGGGTGAGCCCCCGGACCTCCAGCCGCACCGGACCGGGCTCGTTGTGGGTGCGCGGGTAGAGGTTCTCCACGTCGCGGCCGACCATCAGCTGCACCAGCCGGTCTTCGTCCAGTTCTGTGACCGGCCGGGTGGCGACGATTGCGCCGTCGCGCATCACGGTCACCCGGTCGCCGATCTCGAAGATCTCGTCCAGCCGGTGCGAGATGTAGAGCACCGCGATGCCCCTCGCGGTCAGCTCGCGGACGATGCCGAACAGCTCTTCGGCCTCCCGCTCGGTGAGGCTGGCCGTGGGCTCGTCGAGGATGAGCACTTTCGCCTGCACCGCGAGGGCTTTCGCCAGCTCGACGCGCTGCTGCTCCGCAGTGGACAGCAGCGCTACGCGCCGTCCCGGATCGATGTTCAGGCCGACGTGGCCGAGCAGTTCCCGCGCGGCGCGGCGCTCCTCGGCCCGTGAGATCCACCCGCCGCGGCCGGGTTCGTGGCCGATGAACAGGTTCTCGGCCACCGACAGGTCCGGCGCCAGCGCGAACTCCTGGTGGACCATGGAGACCCCGAGCCGCCGGGCCGCGCCCGGCCCCTGGTAGGCGACCGCGGCGCCGTCGAGTTCGATGCGTCCGCTGCTGGGCTGTTCGACCTGCGCGATCAGCTTCATCAGCGTCGACTTGCCCGCCCCGTTCTCCCCGGCGAACACGTGCACCTCGCCGGGCGGGATGGCGAGCGTGACGTCGGAGACCGCGACCACTCCGGGGAACCGCTTGCCGACGCCGTGCAGCGCCACGGCTGGACGACCCTGCTCGGTGGACGTCACGGAGCGCCTCCCCTCGGATCCGCGTGATCGTTCCTTCGGGTTCGCAGTGCGCCGGATCATACCGACAACGCCCATCCGGAGAAAGAGTTGGAACGAAGCCAAGTATTCGATTACCAGCACCACCCGGCCGGGGCGGGTCCGGCGGATCGGCACACGCAGGCGCGGCGGGTCCGTAAGCTCGTTGGGGACGAGAACCGAGATCTTCGAGGCAGGAGGCTGAGGTCCTGTGCAGCCGTTGCTGGCCAGCGACCCGAACCGGGTCGGCGACTACCGGCTGCTCGCCCGGCTTGGCCGCGGCGCGATGGGCGGCGTCTACCTGGGCCGCTCGCGCGGCGGCCGAGTGGTGGCCGTGAAAGTCATCCGGGCGGACCTCGCCGAGGACGCGGAGTTCCGGGAGCGGTTCCGCCGGGAGGTGCTGGCCGCCCACTCGGTCGGCGGATTCTGGACCGCCGCGGTGGTCAACGCCGACCCCGACGCCGAACAGCCCTGGCTGGCCACCGAATACGTGCCCGGCCCCACGCTGCACCAAGCCGTCGCGGACCACGGCCCGCTGCCCGAAGCCACCGTCCGCAGCCTCGCCGCCGGGCTCGCCGAAGCGCTCGGCGCCATCCACCGCGCACACCTGGTGCACCGCGACCTCAAACCGGCCAACGTCCTGCTCGGCCCGGACGGACCGCGCGTCATCGACTTCGGCATCTCGCGGGCGATGACCGGCAACGCCCTAACCGCGACCGGCATGTTCCTGGGCACGCCCGGCTTCTTCTCCCCCGAGCAGACCCTCGGCACCGAAGTCGGCCCACCCAGCGACGTGTTTTCACTCGGTGCGGTACTCGTCTTCGCCGCTACCGGGACCGGCCCGTTCGGCCAAGAGAGCACAGCGGCCCTGCTCTACCGGGTCGTGCACACCGACGCGGACCTGTCCCGGGTGCCGGAGGGCCTGCGACCGCTGCTGGCGGCCTGCTTCGCGAAGGACCCGGCCGCCCGGCCGACCCCGAGCGACCTGCTCGACCAGATCGGCGAAGCCAGCCCGCAGGGCAATGCCTGGCTACCGCCCGCGATCAGCGACGTCATCACCCAGCACGCGACCCAGTTGCGGCAGACGGCGAACGCGCCGCTGCCTGACACCGCCCCGCCGCAACCGACACCCAAGCCCGGGACTCGGTCCTACACGCACGCGCACGACGCGACACCGGTTTCACCCGCGCCGGTCCCATCCGCGCCGGTCATCCCCGCGCCGGTCATCCCCGCGTCCGTCGCGCCCTCGCCGGTTTCGCCCGCCCCCGCCGCTCCCGCGCCGATGCGGGACAGGATCGTCCCGGCACGTCCGAGGGAGACCACGCGGACGCCGCAGCGGGTGCGCAAGGACAACCCCGGTCCGGTGTTCGCCACCGGCGGTCGGTTCCGCGCCGCAATGTCGGCGGTGATCTGCGGGATGATCATCCTCGGCGCCGGCAGGCTGTTCCAGACCTACGGCTTCAGCGGGCTTTCGCACGACCGCGTCGCGATCTTCCGGTTGGGCATGCTGCTGCTGGGCATCAGCATGCTCTGGTCGATCGGGAAGGTGCTGCTGCCGAGCCTGCACCTGAAGATCAACAGCGACGGGCTGCTGATCTCCCGGATGGGCCTGACCCGGGAGATCCCGTGGAGCCAGGTCGATCGGGTCGACGTGGTCGGCGATGGCAAGCGGACGGCGGTCGCCGTGTGGCTGGCCGACGGCACGAAGCCCAACTCCCTGTGGTGGCATCGCGCCCGCGCGTACCACGGCGGGGCCCGGATCTTCCCGATCGGAGCCACGGGCGGCTGGCTGACCCGCCGCCAGGAAACCCGCCGGGCCCGAACGGCTCTGACCCAGTACGCCTTCGGCCGCTACGGCGCCCGCCGACCGTAACCGCGCGGTCCTTCCCAAGCGCCCTGCCGGCACCTGTCACCGGGGTTGGCCATTTCGCGCGAAATGGCCAACCCCGGCGCCGAATCCTCGGAATCCTGGTGTTGCCTGCGGTTGCCGAATCCTGCATCCTGTCGGGTCAAACCACCGGGAGGATGCAGACCGGGGTCGGCGTCGGGACCGGTTCGCGCAGCGGGGTCAGGTCGCCGTTGTCCGCGATGTCGAACGCCTGCACGTCGTTGCTGCGCTGGCCCGCGACGAACAGCACCCGGCCGTCCGGCGAAAGCGCGATGTGGCGGGGTTCGGCCACCACCGCCGGGCGGATGTCGACCAGCCGGAACTCCCCGTCGCTGGAGTCTGCGCGGAATACCGCGATGCTGTCGTGCCCCCGGTTCGACCCGAACACGAACCGGCCGTCGGGCGTCACCACGATCTCGGCCGCCAGGTTCGGCCGCCCGTAGTCCGGCGGCAGCGTCGACAGCGTCCGGCCCGGCTCCAGCACCCCGGTGTCCGCGTCGTAGCCGAACTCGGTGATCGAGGACGCCAGCTCGTTGATCACGTACGCCCGCTCGCCGTCCGGGTGGAACGCCAGGTGCCGCGGACCGGCACCCGCCCGCAGCGGAACCTCGTGCTTGAGCGCCAGGTGTCCGCTGTCCACATCGAATTCGTAGACGTAGACGGAGTCGGTGCCCAGGTCCACCGCGAGCACGTGGCGGCCGGACGGGTCGGGCAATACCTGGTGCGTGTGCGGGCCCTCCTGGCGCTGCGGGTTCGGCCCGCTCCCGCTGTGCTGCACCACGTGGCACGGCTCGCGCAGTACGCCGCCGTCGGCGATCGGATGCACCACCAGGTTCCCGGACTGGTAGTTCGCGGTCAGCAGGTACTTGCCGGACGGGTGCACGCTCAGGTGGCACGGCGCGGCACCCAGCGACGGCCGCGAGTTGAGTTCGGTGAGCGTGCCGTCGTCGTGCACCTTGAAGGCGATGACCCGGCCTTGCCGCAGCTCGCTCACCGCGAACAGCGTCGCCCCATCGGGTGCCATAGCGAGGAACGAGGGGTCGGAGGCCTCGGCGACGCTCTCGGTGCACCGCAAAGCGCCATCGGCGTCGGCGATCGCCAACCGGATCCCGCCGGCCGCCGATTCCGCGCTCGTGTACGCGCCCAGGTAGATCCGGTACTCACCGTTGTCCGGCATCAGCGCCTCGCCTTCCCAGTCCCGGGGAACACTCACCGGGTCCATGATGTCAAGGGGCAGCCGCCCTTCCTCGCCGAGACAATGAACTGCCGAAACAGAGCGAAATGACGCAACGTATCCACGCTTCAAGCAATGTCTCGCGGCTGAAATCTGCGCCATCATCGACATAACCTTATGGTCATGACTGTCATTCCGTCGCACCTCGAAGCCTCGTCGCAGGCCGCCCGGTTCCGGGAGCTCGACGAGCAGTACAGCGCGCACAACTACCACCCGCTGCCAGTCGTGATCGCCGAGGCATCCGGCGCCTGGATGACCGATGTGGACGGACGGCACTACCTGGACTTCCTGGCCGGGTACTCGGCGCTGAACTTCGGGCACCGCCACCCGGACCTGGTCGCCGCCGCGACCGAGCAGCTCGGCCGCGTCACGCTCACCAGCCGAGCCTTCCACCACGACCAGCTCGGACTGTTCTGCCGCGAACTCGCCGAACTCACCGGCACCGATCGGGTGCTGCCGATGAATTCCGGCGCGGAGGCCGTCGAATCCGCCATCAAGATCGCCCGGAAGTGGGCCTACCGGGTCAAGGGCGTGCCGGAGAACCAGGCCGAGATCATCGTGGCGGGCTCCAACTTCCACGGTCGCACGACCACCATCGTGTCGTTCTCCACCGACTCGGTCGCGCACGACGAATTCGGCCCGTACACACCGGGATTCGTCGTCACCGAATACGGCGACGCCGCCGCGGTCGAGGCCGCGATCACCGAACGCACCGCCGCCGTCCTGGTCGAACCCATCCAGGGCGAAGCTGGCGTGATCGTGCCGCCCGCCGACTACCTGCCCCGGCTGCGCAGGCTCTGCGACGACAACGACGTGCTGCTCATCGCCGACGAGATCCAATCCGGACTCGCCCGCACCGGCGAGCTGCTGGCCAGCGAGCACGACGGCATCCGCGCCGACCTCTACACCCTCGGCAAGGCGCTCGGCGGCGGCATCATGCCGGTGTCCGCAGTGGTCGGTCGCGACGACGTGATCGGCGTGCTGCAACCCGGCCAGCACGGCTCCACTTTCGGCGGCAACCCGCTGGCCTGCGCGGTCGGCCGAGCCGTGGTGCGCCTGCTGAGCACCGGCGAGTTCCAGGAGCGTTCGCGCGACCTGGGAGCGCACCTGCACGCGCGCCTCGGCGAACTCGTCGGCCGCGGAGCGGTCGAGGTGCGAGGCCGCGGCCTGTGGGCCGGTGTGGAGCTCGCCGCAGGCGGGCCGACGGGCCGCCAAGCCAGCGAGGCGCTAGCCGAGCGCGGTGTGCTGTGCAAGGAAACGCAGGACACGACGCTGCGCATCGCCCCACCGCTGGTGATCAACCGGGACGAGCTCGACACGGGCCTCGACGCGATCGAAGCGGTCCTCACCCGCTGACCCGCCCCGTCACCCGCCGGGTCAGGACTTGGCGAGGTCGCGGGAGAGCGCCGTCAGGCGGCTGATCGCGCGCAGGTACTTCTTCCGGTAGCCGCCGTGCAGCATCTCGTCGGTGAACAGCGCCGTCAGCGCTTCGCCGGAGACCCGCACCGGGATGGCCCGGTCGTAGAGCCGGTCGGCGAGCGCCACCAGCCGCAGCGCCACGTCCTGGTCCGGCGCCGCGTGCACGCCGCTGAGGTGCACCGCGGTGATCCCGTCGACCAGGCGGCCGTACTTCGAGGCGTGCAGCCCGGCCAGGTAGTCGCAGAGCTCGTCGAAGTCGTCGAGCGTCGAACCGTCGGTGGCCTCCGCGAGCCGGGCGAGCTCGTCCTCGCTCATCGGCGGCGGCGCGTCCGGCAACCCGCGGTGCCGGTAGTCCGGGCCGTCGACCCGCACCACGCCGAACCGCGCGGACATCGCGTGGATCTCGCGGAGGAAGTCCGCCGCGGCGAACCGGCCCTCGCCCAGCTTGTCGGGCAGCGTGTTGGAGGTGGCGGCGACGTGCACGCCCGCGTCGGTGAGCTTCGCGATCAGCTGGGTGACCAGCATCGTGTCGCCCGGGTCGTCCAGTTCGAACTCGTCGATGGCCAGCAGCTGGTGCGCCGAGAGCCGCTCGATGGTCTCGGCGAAGCCGAGCACCCCCACCAGGCTGGTGACCTCGACGAACGTGCCGTAGGACTTCTGCCCCTCGGTGGCGTGCCACAGCGACGCGAGCAGGTGCGTCTTGCCGACGCCGAACCCGCCGTCCAGGTAGAGCCCCCGCCGGACGTCGTCGTTCTTCTTCCGGCCGAACACCCCGCGCAGCCAGGACCCGCCACCGGCGGCGGCGTTGATCCGGTCGGCGAAGGCCGAGCAGTCCCGCACCGCCTGCTCCTGGCTCGGCTCGTCCGGGTTCGGGACGTAGGTGTCGAAGCGCACCGCGTCGAACATGGGCGGCGGCGTCATCGCCTGGACCAGCTCGTCCGGGGTCATCTCGGGACGGCGGTCGACCAGACGGGGAGAACTCATGCGCCGACCTTATAACCGAACACGGGCTTCCCGGCCGTGCGGTCGCGTGCTCCTGCTCACCCGCCGGACGGGCGCGCGTGGTGGGATTGCCCCGTGGTGGACAAGCTCTGGCCGGTCGACGGCGCGCAGCAGGTGGACGAGCAACTGGAGGACTTCTACGCCTACCCGGAGCGCCCGGAGCGGCCCTGGGTGCGGGTGAACTTCGTCTCCAGCCTCGACGGCGCGGTGACCGTCCGGGGTAGCTCGCGCGGGCTGTCCGCGCCGATCGACCAGCGGGTCCTCGGGCTGATCCGGGACCTCTCCGACGTGGTGCTGGTCGGCGTCGGCACGGCGATGGTCGAGGGTTATCGCGGGGTCAAGCGCACCGAGGTGCGCGCCGAACGGCGGCAGCGGCTCGGCTTGACCGAGGTGCCGCCGATCGCGCTGGTCACCGGGCGCGCCTCGCTGGCGCCCGACTCGCCGTTGCTCACCGACACCGTGGTGCCGCCGATCGTGCTCACCTGCGACGCCGCTCCGCAGGCGCGCCGCGCCGCGCTCGCCGACGCGGGCGCCGACGTCGTCGTCGCCGGCGACGAGCGGGTAGACCTGCGGGCGGCGCTGGACGCGCTGGACGCGCGGGGGCTGCGCCGCATCGGGTGCGAAGGCGGCCCGACGCTGTTCGGCAACCTCATCGACGAGGATCTCGTCGACGAGCTGTGCCTGACCATGTCCCCCCTGCTGGCCAGCGGCGACGCGGGCCGCATCTCGGCAGGTGGGGGTGTCCCCGCACCCCGGCAGATGCAGCTGCGGTCCGCGCTGCACGCGGAATCGCTGCTCCTGCTCCGTTACGCGAGAATGCGGCCGTGACAGTTGGGACCGGTCCGGATGAAGCCCTCGTGGCTGCCGCCCAACGCGGCAACGCGACGGCGTTCGACGCACTGGTCCGCCGCCACACCACCAAGATGTACCGGGTCGCGTACCGGATCCTCGGGGATTCCGCCGAGGCCGAGGATGCCGTCCAGGAGGCGTGGGTGGCGGTGTGGCGGTCGCTGGACCGGTTCCGCGGCGAGTCCGCGCCGACCACCTGGCTGTACCGGGTGGTCACCAACGCGGCCCTCGTCAGCCTGCGCCGCCGCAGGCCTACGGTCCCGCTGGAGCCGACCGACGATCTGATCTCCGACGGCGCCGCCCTCGGTCCCGAGGGCCACGCGCTCCGCACCGAGGAGGTGGCCCGCGTGCACCGCGCTATCGCGACGCTCGAACCTTCGCAGCGCATCCCACTGGTGCTACGCGAACTGGAGGGCATGCGCTACGAGGAGATCGCCGAGATGCTCGACGTGTCGGTGACCGCCCTCCGGTCCCGGCTGCACCGGGCACGAGTGACGCTGCTCGCGAGGCTGAAGGAGATGCGCGATGGCTGACCGCTCCTTCGATCCGGACCGGGCCCTGCCCTGCGGCCGGACCGACGGCATGCTGCTGGACTTCCTCGCCGACAGCGCGCCGCCGGAGCTCTCCGAGCACATCCCGACCTGCCGGTTCTGCGAAGCCGAACTCGCCGAGCTGGACTCCGACTGGGCGCAGGTGCGGCGCACCGCGAGCCTGCCGATCGAGCCGCCGCATGGGCTGGTGGAGCGCGCCTTGACGGCGGTGCGCGGGGTGCGCGGCGGCCATGGCGCGGCGCCGGTGGAGCTCGACCAGGAGGGCGGCAAGCTGCGGATCGCCCAGCAGGCGGTGGTGCTGCTGACGCGGCGGTTGTGCCTGGAACTCCTCGCCGAGCGCCCCGGGGTGCACCTGCGCGGCTGCATCGGTGACGTCGACGAGGTGCAGGTGGATCTGACGATCCGCTATCCGCTGCCCGCCCCGGAACTGGCCGAGGCGATCCACCAGAAGCTGACCGCCGAGCTGCAGGAGGCGCTCGGCGCGGGCGCCCCGGCCGTGTGGGTTCGGGTGGTCGACGTCGAGCAGCCTGGAGCCGGATGAGCACAATGGGTGATGTGGCGCACAACCGCGAAAGGCCACGCCGGGGGCGCGCATCAGACCTTGTAGCAGACCCCGCCGAGCCGTCCGGCATCGGCGGAACCGTGAAGGAGCTGGATTTCCATGGCCCAGGACAGCGGAACCCCGCAGAACGCACAGGCCACCAACGAACGGAGCACCGATACCCGGCGCATCCCGGAGACCCGGGCCGGCAACGCGCCCGCCCGCCTGGCCGACGAGACCTCCCAGGGCAAGACCACCATCGCCGCGTCCGTGGTGCAGAAGATCGCCGGCATCGCGGCTCGCGAGATCTCCGGCGTCTACGCGATGGGCGGCGGGGTCGCCCGGGCCTTCGGCGCCATCCGGGAGCGGATCCCGGGCGGTAGCGGGACGTCCTCCACCTCCGGGGTGCAGGTGGAGGTCGGCGAGAAGCAGGCCGCGGTGGACCTGGACATCATCGTGGAGTACGGCGCGTCCATCGTGGACCTCGCGCGTGCGGTGCGGCGCAACGTGATCACCGCGGTGGAGCGGATGACCGGGCTGGAGGTCATCGAGGTCAACATCGCGGTCAACGACATTCACCTGCCCGACGAGGACGGCGAGGAGGCTGGCCAGCAGACCACCTCCCGCGTCGAATGACCGCCGCCGGGTAGATGATGTCCGGCGCGGCGGTCCGCGACCTCGGACGCCGCCAGACCACCCGCTTCCCGTGGAGGACGACTTCGACATGCCGGAGCAGGTTACCGCCGGCGAACTGGCCGAGCGGGTGCTCGCCCACCCCTCTGTGGTGCGGCTGCACGGCGGGCAGTTCGGCGAGATCGCGTCGTATCTGCCCGGCAGCAAGGTCATCGGGGTCCGGTTGCCCGATGGGGGTGCCGCGGAGATCGGCGTGGTGCTGCGCCTGGACCGGCCGCTGCCAGAGATTCTCGACGAGATCCGCAGCGCGCTGGTCGAACTGCTCGACGAGGTCCCGGTGGACATCACCGTCGCCGACGTGATCACCACCGACGAGCCGGCGGGAAGCGCATGATGGGGGCCGTGCAGCACGATCCGGCCACCTCGCGGGCGGCGATCCGCGCGTTCGTCCGGGCCAACCACCCGGACGTCGGGGGTGACCCGGAAGCCTTCGTCGCCGGGCTGGCCGAGCTCCGGGACCGCCGGCCGCGCGACCGCTACGACGCGCCGGTGGTCGTGGTGCACCGGCCGCGCGGGATCCAGGGGCTGGTGCGCCGGATGCGCGCCCGGTGGGAGCGCCGGAGGCGGCTCCCGCGAGTCCGGTGAGTTTCCAAGTCAGTTCCTCAGCAGGAGGGTTCCACCCATGAATGCGACGCAGACCGGCTTGTTCGCCGGCCTCATTCTCGGCATCGCCGGCGCGGTCGGCGGCTTCACCGGGTTCCTGATCGCGCTGGTGGTCGGCGCCATCGGCCTGGTGATCGGCCGGGTCCTGGACGGGGAGCTGGAGATCGGCGACCTCCTGGGCCGGGGCCGGGGTCGGGACCGATGACGGCCGCCTCCGAGCAGACCGCGGCCGAGGGCACTGGCCGGGGAGGAGACCCAGCTGACCGGGGCCGGCTGCACATCGGCCGCACCGTGGTGCGCAAGATCGCCGAGCACGCCGCCGACCAGGATCCGGGGAGTGCCCGGGCGCGCCGTCGGCTCGCCGGGGTCGGGCTGGGCCAGCACGGCGCCACGGCGCAGGTGTCCGGCCCGGACGACGCCCTGCGGATCCGGCTGGAGGTCGCGCTGCGCTATCCCGCGCCGGTGCGCGGGACCGTGGCGTCGATGCGGGAGCGGGTGGATTCGGAGTTGCAGCGCATCACCGGTTTCCGGGTCCGCACCGTCGATGTGACCGTGTCCGCCCTCGTTCCCGCGGACGCACCGCCGCGGGTGGAGTGAGCCATGCGCCTGTTGGTACGCCTGATCACCACGCTGTTCGGCCTGGCCGTCGCGGCCGCCGGGGCGCTGCTCGCGAGCGAGGCGGTGTGGTTCCTGCTGCGGCCCGGCAACGGCGGCTTCGTCGTCCCTTGGCAGCAAGCCCACCTCGGGCTGAGCTCGCTGTCCTGGCACGACGCGCCGGTGCTCGCCACTGCGGCGGTGGTCGCAGTGGTGGGCCTACTGCTGGTGCTCGTCGCGATCAACGCGGGAAACAAGGACCTCCGGCTGCACGATCCCGCGCCGGAGGTCACCGTGACCACCGACCGGCGCTCGCTGGCCCGGCTGGTCGGGCATCAGGTGCGCGACCAGGACGGGGTCGCGAGTGCGTCGGTCACCGCCGGGGCGAAGCGGGTCCAGGTGAGGGCGACCGCGCAGTTCCGGGAATCCGGCGACCTGCGGGGCCAGCTGACCGAGACCGCCGAACACGCCGTGCGAGACCTGCCGCTGCGCACCACCCCGAAGGTGCTGGTGTCGGTGGCCGCGCCGAAGGAGCGGCGATGACCGAGACCAAGCGGGAGATCAAGCCGAGCACGACACCGGTCGCTCGCGGGCTGGCCTTCGAGCGCGGCGTGACGGCCGCCGTCGGCTTGCTCGCGCTGGTCGTCGGCGTCCTCGCGCTCCTGGTCGGAACCGGTTGGCTGGGCGCCTTCCGGGCGCAGCGGCCGCTGGCCGACCCGATCCTGGTGCAGTGGCTGCGGGACCACTGGCAGCTGGCGACGGCCGTCGCGATCGTGCTCGGCGTGGTGCTGTTCGTGCTCGGCCTGTGGTGGGTGGTGCGAGCCCTGCGGCCGGAAGCCCGACCGGACCTGCGGCTGGAGCGCGGCAACGGCGACCTGACCGTGACGAGCGCGGCGCTCACCGAAGCCGTGCGCGCCGACGCCGAGCGGGTCATCGGCGTCAAGCGGGCACGGGTGCGGATGGCGGGCAGCGAGCAGCACCCGGCACTGCGGCTGACGCTGTCGCTGCAGGAAGGCACCAACGTGCGCCACGTTTGGGAAGACCTCGACGAGAAGGTGCTTTCGCGCGCCCGGGAGTCGCTGGGCGTGGATACCCTGCCGACGACGATCCGCCTGCAGCTGGATCGCGCACCCCGCCAACGCGTCCGCTGACCGCCCCGGCGGCGCAGATCTGCCGCGGCATCCCGTCGCTGCGCCGCGCGCCCCGCATCCAGTACGCCATCCGCATGGGCGACCGCGTGCTCAATCGCGCCTTCCGAAGCACGCACCTCCGACCCGGCAACTTGAGCGCCATCCTCCAGGACGATCAAGCGGACCCTGGACGGGCGCACACTGGTTTGGAGTTCTCGTCGAGTGCGCCGCGCCTTCGGCTTCCGCGGCGGGCATACTGCGCAATCGGCAAAGCTGGAACGTCGCGGCAGCCCGCTGCCGCGAAAAAGGCTCTGAGGAGGACTCGGTGCTTCCACTGCAACCACCGGTCAAGCCGATGCTGGCGAGCCCGGTAGACGGCATCTCCCGGCAGGGCGGCCTGCTGTTCGAACCGAAGTGGGACGGCTTCCGGTGCCTGGTGTTCGCCGACCCGCAGGCCGAGCAGCCGGTGCTGCTGCAGTCCCGCACCGGCCGCCCGCTGAACCGGTACTTCCCCGAAGTCCTGCAGACCGTGACCGAACACTTCGACCGGCCGGCGGTGCTGGACGGCGAGCTCGTGGTGATCCGGCGCGACGACGCCGGCGACCGGCTGGACTGGGACGCGCTGGGCGAACGCATCCACCCGGCCGCCAGCCGGGTTCGGATGCTGGCCGGGAAGACACCGGCCACCTTCATCGCCTTCGACCTGCTCGCGCTCGACGACCGGGACCTTACGTCGGCGCCGCAGACCGAACGCCGGGAACTGCTCGCCGGCCTCGGCCTGGACCACGGCGGGCTGCGCACCACGCCGGTCACCGACGACCCGGAGACCGCGGCGGAGTGGTTCCGGGTGTTCGAGGGCGCCGGGTTGGACGGCGTGATCGCCAAGCCCACCGGCGGCCAGTACGTACCAGGCAAGCGGACCATGTTCAAGATCAAGCACTCGCGAACCGCGGACTGCGTCATCGCGGGGCTGCGCTGGCACGCCAAGACCGAACCTGGCACCGCCGTGGGGTCCCTGCAGCTCGGTCTGCACGACGATCGGGGCGTGCTGCATCACGTCGGCGTCGTCGGCGCCTTCCCGGCCGCGCAGCGGCGCGCGCTGGCCACCGAACTCGCCGAGCTGATCACCGAAGGCGAGCACCCGTGGCTGGGGCCCGGCGCCGAGGACGGACGGCGGCTGCCCGGTTCGATCAACCGCTGGAGCAGCAGCGAACAGCCGTGGGTGGCGCTGCGCCCGGAGCGCGTCGTCGAGGTCTCCTACGACCACACCGAAGGCGCCTACCCGGGCCGGTTCCGGCACACCACGCAGTTCGTGCGGTGGCGCCCCGACCGCGACCCCGAATCCTGCGGCTACGACCAGCTCGAGGAGCCGACGCGTTACGACCTCGAAGCAGTGCTGTACGGCGACGTGGACCGGGGCGTCCGCGTCGACGGGTAATCTCTGGCCGGTGGCAGCACAACGCATCGCGGTGATCGGCTCGGGCGGCATCGGCGGGGTTCTCGCGGAAGCAGCGCATTCCGCCGGGCACCAGGTGACGATGTGCGTCCGGACCCCGTTCGAAGAGCTGATGCTGAAAACCCCGGACCGCACCGAGGAGATCCCGGTTTCGGTGGTGACCGAGCCGGACGCGCTCGGCGAGTTCGACTGGGTCCTGCTGACGACCAAGGTCCAGGACGCGCCGAGCGCGTCGGGCTGGTTGCAGCAGCTGGACGACGGACGCACCCCCGTCGTGGTGGTGCAGAACGGCGTCGAGCACCGCGAATCGGTTGCCGGGATGGGGCTGCGGGCTCCGGTACTGCCCGCGTTGATCTACGTGGCGGCCGAGCGGGTGCGGCCCGGACACGTGGTGCGCCGCTCCCCCGCCACCATGCAGGTCGAGGCCGGCGAGATCGGCGAGCGCTTCGTCGAGCTGCTCTCCGGCGGCGACCTGACGGCCCGGACCACGAGCGACTTCCGCACCGCGTCGTGGCGGAAGATGCTGACGAACCTGGCACCGAACCCCATCACCGCGCTGACCCTGCGCCGCCTGGACGTGCTCCGCGAGCCCGATGTCCTGGAGCTCAGCAAAGGCGTGCTCGCGGAGACCGTCGAGGTCGCCCGCGCCGAGGGCGCCCGGTTGACCCACGACGACGCCGAGCAAGTACTCGCCGACTACATCGAGAAGTTCCCGCCGACCAACGGAACGTCGATGCTCTACGACCGGTTGGCGGGCCTGCCCACCGAGCACGAGCACATCACGGGAGCACTGGTCCGAGCGGCACAGCAGCACGACATCCCGGTCCCACTCAACAAGACCCTGCTGACCCTGATGCGCGCCCTGCGCCCCATGCAGTTCCCAGCCGTCTGATCCGAGGCGCGATCGCACCACCCCAAGGCGACGCCGACGTGATCACCTCGGCTCGTTTCCCCCGGTGGGTGGCGATTTCGCGCGAAATCGCCGCTCCCCACGCGTACCAGGTGGCGATTTCGCGCGAAATCGGCGACGGCCGATCTCTCGCGCCACGACCAGTGGAAACCGTGGCTGGTGAAGCTGGTCCCCCGGGTCAGTTGGCGCCGGTGTCCTTCGGGCCCGAGTCCTTCGTCGTGCCGACCGATCCCACCGAAGCGGCGACGACGCAGCCGACGGCGACCCACTGCCAGGCACCAAGCGCCTCGCCCAGCACGAGGAGCCCGGCCAGCGCCGCCACTGCGGGCTCCAGGCTCATCAGCACGCCGAACACCCTCGGCGGCATCCGGCGCAGCGCCTCCAGCTCCAGCGAATACGGCACGACCGACGACATCAGCGCCACCACCAGCCCGGCGATGAGCACCGCCGGGTGCAGCAGCGCGGTCCCGGCATCGGCGATGCCGAACGGCGCCGCCACCAGTGCGGCGAAGGCCATGCCCAGGGCCAGCCCGGACCCGCCGCTGGTCCGGCTGCCGAGCTTGGCGCCGACCAGGATGTAACCCGCCCACAGCGCACCGGCCATCAGCGCGAACGCGACCCCGACCCAGTCGAGACCACCCTCCACACGAGCCAGCAGCACCACGCCGCTCCCGGCCAGCACCGCCCAGACGATGTCCAGCTTGCGCCGGGAGCCGATCACCGCCACCGCCAGCGGGCCGAGGAACTCGATGGTGACCGCCGCGCCGAGCGGGATCCGCTCGAACGCTTGGTAGATGCAGACGTTCATGCCCGCGAGCACCGCGCCGTAACCGGCGACCACGGTCACCGTCCGGCGGTCCATCCGCAGCGACGGCCGCCAGACGGCCAGCAGGATGATCGCGGCGAAAAGCAGCCGCAGCGCGACCACCCCGGACGCCCCGGCCATGTTGAACAGCTGCTTGGCGAACGCGGCACCGACCTGCAGGCTGATCACGCCCACCAGCACCAGCAGCGGTGGCGGGATTGCCCCGAGTGCGCGCGCGGAGACGTTCTCCACGCTGAACAGCGGTCGTCTGTTGGACGACGCCCCCGAGCCGACCTGCGCGACGTGCACGATGCCCCTCTGCCTCCGACGATTCGCGGCCGCTGCTGCGGCTGTCTCCCGCTGCACGTTATCTCGCGGCCCGCCGTGGTTGTCACCTGATTGTCAGGGCCCTCACCGGGGCCTCACCTGGATCGTGCGATGCTGACCCGGTCCAGCGACCACCGCGCCTGCCGACGAGGAGCACCCGTGCCGCGCACCACTCACCGGGTCGGGGTCGCGCTGCTGCCGTTGCTGCTGGTGATCGCCGCGTGCTCGGCCGGACCATCGGAGCGGCCCGCGGTCGCCTACCACGACGGCGAGCAACAGGTCGTCCCCGCGCCGCAGCCGCCAAAACCGGCACCGGTCCCGCCGCTTGGCTCGCCCAGCGACGACTCGCTGAACTGGGAGGACTGCACCGAGCAGACCCGCGGTGAGCTCGGCGGCCTGCCGACGGGCATGACGTTCTCCTGCGCGCGGCTGCTCAGCACGCTGGACGCGCCGGAATCCCCGGAACGCGGCACCGCCCGCATCGCGCTGATCCGAGCCGGGTCCGGCCACGTCCCGCTGGTGGTGCTGGGCGACGTCGGCGGCGAGCCGGGCACGACCTACGCGGCGCGGCTGGCCACCCAACTGCCGCCGGAGCTGCGCAATACCTTCGACATCATCGGGATGGACCGGCGCGGCACCGGCGAGTCCGACCCGGCCGACTGCGTCCCGCCCGCGCAGCGCGACGCGATCGTCGGTTTCGATCCGCGCGCCACCGACCGCACCGCGCTGGACCGGCTGCTCGAATCGGTGCTGCAAGCCAGCCAGGAGTGCCTGCTCGACCTCGACGAGCGGCTGCAGGCCTACGACACCTGGCGGGCAGCCTCCGACCTGGAAGAGCTCCGCCTCGAACTGGGCGTGCCCCGTCTGCACGCGATCGGGCGCGGCGAGGCGGCGCGGCTGCTGACGACGTTCGCCGAGCGCTTCCCGGGGTCGGTCGGTCGCCTGGTGCTCGACGGGGCACCGGACCCGACCCGAGACTCCATCGGCCAAGTGGAATCCCAAGCGCAGAGCGCGGAGCAGACGTTCGACACGTTCGCCGCCGACTGCGTCAGCCGCGGCTGCCCGCTGGGCCCCGATCCGCGGAAGGCGGTCAGCGAGCTCGTCGAGCGGACCCGCGCGACGCCGCTCCCGGCACCGCGTTCCCCGGTCAACGGCGGCCGGGTGGTGCAGGCGATACTGCTGGGCCTTTCCGACCGGGCCACCTGGCCCGCCCTGGCCGAGGCGCTGACCGCCGCCGACCACGGCGATGGCGCCAAGCTAGCCGCGATCAGCGCGCCGCTGGTCGCCCCGCAGGGCGTGAACCCGCCATGGCTCGACGGCGACCTGATCACCAGTTGCAACGACACGACGTTGCGCGTGCCGCCGCAACGCAGCAGCGAACTCGCGCTGGACTGGGTGAACCGGTTCCCGCTGTTCGGCGGTGCCGCCGCGCAGCGCATGGTCTGGTGCGGGTCGTGGCCCGTCCCGCAGCAGCCGCTGCCCTCACCGCGCCGTCCTGACCTGCCGCCGATCCCGGTGATCAGCACCGCAAACGACCCGCTGCTGGGCATGGGCAGCGATCATATGGCCGAGCAGATGCCGACCGGGGTGCTGCTGCGCTGGCAGGGCGCCGGGCACGGCGCCGTCGGCAGGTCGCCGTGCGTGACGGAGGCCGTCAGCCGATTCCTGGTCGAGGGCACCGTGCCGACCGATGGCATGGTCTGCCCGGGATGATCCCGCAAGCACCCCGGGCAGGCCCCCTGCTCAGCCGCAGCTGGAGCAGCAGCCACAGGAAGGACCGCTGCAGCTGCCGCAACAGCTGCAGCCACCCTGGGCTTGTGGAGAACGCTCGGCTTCGGTGCGGACCATCATCGCCTCCCGCGTTTCTGCGAATACCAACGGTTGCGATGGTGCTCGCCGACGGAGCGACCGGGACACCGCTGGCTGAGCGAACCGTTGTCGGCCAACGAGCTGAACAGGTCACATGAAGGCATTGCAATCTGTAACCGGATGCGAAATGAGCATGACAGCAGCGCCGAACGGGTGACAAGATCAACTCTTTGGCGCGAGGAGGCAGCATGCCCGACGAGCACGACCAGGCCGTTCTGCTGATCACCGGCATCCAGGCCGCTGGGAAGTCGACCATCGCCCAAGGCGTCGCGGAGCGGCTGCCGCGCTCGGTGCACGTACGCGGCGATTGCTTCCGGCGCATGGTGATCGGCGGCCGCGAGGAGATGTCCGCGACGCCCTCCGACGAAGCCCTGCGCCAGTTGCGGCTGCGCCACCGGCTCACCGCGCAGACGGCCGATGCGTACTTCGCCGAACGGTTCACGGTCGTCGCGCAGGACGTGATCCTTGGCGAGCACCTGGCGGAGCTCGTCGAGGAGATCCGCAGCCGCCCGCTGTTCGTGGTCGTCCTCGCCCCGTCACCCGAAGCGATCGCGAAGCGCGAAGCAGGTCGCGGCAAGACGGCCTACGACAGCTGGGCGATCGCGGAGCTGAACGAGGTGCTGCACGGGCAGACGCCGCGCATCGGCCTGTGGCTGGACACCTCCGAGCAGACACCGGAGGAGACCGTCGAGGAGATCCTCCGCCGAGCTTGGTCCGAAGCCGCGGTGTGACCGTCAGCGGCCGTACGCGTATTCGTACTGGTATTGGAAGTCCGGCTGGTTCACCGACTGCACGGCGCCATTGGTGACCAGGCCGATAACGCCGAGCACGATGAACACGACCAGCAGGACCCGGCCGCCCTTGGACATCACCAGCGGACGGGTGCCGGGCGACTGGCGCGGCGGGTTGTCCTCCGCCCGAGCGTCGCCGAACAGCTTCTTCGGGTAGGCGCCGGTCAGCAGGTAGAAGTAGGCGTTCGTGCGGAAGCCGTAGCGCAGCACCGCCGCGGAGGCGTCGAAGATCGGCCGGGGGTTGCGGCCCGACACCAGCACGATCAGCCAGATGAAGAACGCCAGCACGCCCCACCCCTGGGCGACGACCGCGCTCACGATCGCGGCGGGGATCACCAGGATGATCCGGAAGAACACCGCCAACCGGTTGAGCTCGCCCGGGCGGACGTCGACCTGCACTGGGTAGTCCGGCTGGGAGACGACGAACGGCGGGTACTCGTCGACGAGCAGCATGTACGACGACGCCACTCGTGCCTGGTAGCCGATGAACATGGCCAGGAAGTCCGAGATCCAGTCCGGCAGCCGCCCCAGGACCAGCGCGGCGAACCAGCCGATGATGACCACCACGGTGGCCGCGATGGACATCAGCCAGAGCACGATGAAGTGCGGGATCAGCAAGATCAGCCGCAATAGGACGGTCCAGCGCCGCTGCCGCTCCGGGGGCGTCACCTCCAGCTCCGGCCGGAACGGACCGTCGGTCTCCGCCGGCTGCACGCTCATCATCGCCTCCCGGGTCCTCAGTGGAGCGCCGCGACTGTAACCATGGCTGCCGAGCCCCTACCGGGGTTCGGACGGCGGCTCGCAGCCCCAATCACTCGATCCAGTGGTCACACGAGCGGAGGGCTCACAACCCGGGATCTCGGCGCGTTTTCAACGGAGAGCAGCAATTCCCGCGATCAGGAGGAACCATGTGCGGCCACGAGCTCGGTCAACTGTCAAAATTCGATGTCGATCAACGCATTCATCACGCTGTCGAGGTTGTCACCTCGTCAGCGGTCACGCACGTCAGCACCGCGACACCCATTGGGCCGCCAGAGCCTGGCCGGTCCTCACGCACTGGCGACAGGTCACTGGCGACAGGTCAGAGGCGGCAGGCGCTACCGTGGGGCCGTGGAACGTGGCGACCGGGATGAGGAGATCGAGCGCCTCGAGGAGGATCTGCACGGGCTCGACCCAGACGATCCCGAGGTGCAGGCCTTCGCCGCGCACCGCGACCGGATGCAGCGGCCGAACTCCGAGGCCACTGTAGAGGGCATGCTGCGCGGCGTGGACGACTTCGCGCAGAGCGTGAACCGGGCGGACGGCCATCGCCGCTTGGTGGCCGTCGTGGTGGTCGTGCTGATCCTGTTCGGAGTGCTGTTCACGGTCTGGAACGCGGTCTTGTTCGTGTTCAGCACCTTCCTCGGCTGATCTGTCGGGGACTTGGGGCACGCTCGCGCCGTTCCTCCGAATCGAGGTGTGATGATCGAGATCGACCGAGAACGCGTCCTGGCCTACCGGCACGCCGTGCAGCAGCTGGACCGCTCCGCAACCGACATCGAAGAGCTCGCCGTGCTGCCGCTCGGCGTGCAGGACAGCCCGGCGGGGTCTGCCCTGCACTCGGTGCGCACGCGGGTGCCCAAAGCCGAACTCCCCGACTCGCTGGCCCTCGGCTGGTCGGTGCGCGGCAGCGCGCACCTGCACCGCGCCGCGGACCTCCCGGAGCTGGCCGGGCGGCTATACCCGATGTCGGACGCGGACGCGGTGGCCCGGATGCCGATCATGAAGTCGGTCGACGCCCCGCTCGCCGTGTTCGGCAAGACGGTGGCGGCGATGCGCGAACATTCCCTTGAACCGACGGATCGGAATTCGCTGAGCGCAGCCGTGACCCGCGACGTCCCGGAGGCCTCGGCGTGGTGCCGGGCCTGCGGTTCGACCCACGTCTTCTACTCGCTGTACCTGCAAACCGGGCTGGCCGCCGGCATCCGGCTCGTCCGCCAATCCGGGCGGCTGCGGATCACGGCGGCCCCGCAGTGGCACGTCCCGCAGCAGACCGCGTGCTTGGACGCGCTGATCCGGGACTGCCTGCGCCTGCTCGGCCCGGGCTCGATCGCCGACATCGCCGCGTTCCTCGGCACCAGCGCCGCGGTGCTGCGGCCGGTCTGGCCGACAGACCTCGTCGAGGTCGCGGTCGACGGCAAGCGCTCGTGGTTCGTGCCGGAAGCCACCGACGCGCTCGCCTCACCGCCGGCACCACGGGGCGTTCGGCTGCTGCCCACCGGCGACCCGTTCCTGCAAGCGCGGGACCGCGCGCAGCTGGTGCCCGACCCCGAACACCGCAAGGCGCTTTGGCGGGCGGTCAGCTCCCCCGGGGCATTGCTCGTCGACGGCGAGATCGTCGGCACCTGGCGGGCCAAGAAGGCGGGCAGCAAGCTCCAGGTGGACGTGCTGGGCTTCCACTCGCTCACCGGCGCCACGCGCACCGAGGTGGACGCCGAAGCCGAGCAGTTGGCCGCGACCCGCGACGCGAAATCGACGGTGGTGGCGTTCGACTCGATCTGACACCGCATCTGTGCAGTCGATCTTCGGACGGATTAGCGTGGAGGCATGGATCCGGTCTCAGGAACCCCGAAGATCACCAAAACCGAGCAGGAGTGGCGGGAACAGCTCAGCCCGAACGAGTACGCGGTGCTGCGCCAAGCAGCCACCGAGCCGGCCTGGCAGGGCGAGTACGTTGACACCAAGGCGGTCGGGGTCTACGAGTGCCGCGGCTGCGGGGCGGAATTGTTCCGCAGCGACACCAAGTTCGAATCGCACTGCGGCTGGCCGTCGTTCTACGACCCGACCGGCAGCGACGCGGTGATCCTCCGCGAGGACCGCTCCCTCGGGATGGTCCGCACGGAGGTCTTGTGCGCCTCTTGCCACGGACACCTCGGCCACCTGTTCGAGGGCGAGGGTTACGGCACCCCCACCGACCAGCGGTATTGCATCAACTCCATCGCGCTGCGGCTGGAACCGCGCTAAGGAAGATCACCCATTTGTCTATCGCGGCTTGACGGTTGCGTCTAGCCCGCTATAGACGTAGCCTGCTGAAGCAACGAGAGCTCGTAAAGAGGATCGCCAAGGCTGCGAAGCGACGAGGTGTGGGCTGGGAGCTAGCCCGTGAAGGCGGCAGCCACGCGATCTACCGTCTTGGGTCAACGATCATTCCGGTCCCGAGGCACACAGAACTCGGCGAGAATCTCGCTCTCAGCATTTTCAAGGAATGCCAGGGGGAGCTCGGGGAGAAGTGGTGGAAGCAGCGATGACTACATATCAGGTGACAGTCACGCGGGACGGCAAGTTCTGGTTGATCCACGTTCCTGCCATCGAACGATGGACCCAGGCGCGCAGGGTCAGCGAGATTCGCGAGATGGCCCAGGACCTCATCGAAATCATGACCGGAGAATCTGCGGAGACCATCGACCTCGACGTCACCATCTCGCTTCCACCAGAGGTGCAAGAGCGCCTGGACCGCGCAGCAGAACTCCGGTCACGAGCCACCCATGCACAAGGGCAGGCGGCCAAGGAACTCCGCGGTGCCGCCCGAACTCTGCACGATCAGGGGATGTCGATGCGCGAGATCGGCGAAGTCCTCGGCATCTCGTACCAGCGAGCACACCAACTGGTCAGCGGGAATCCCAAGGCAGCCTGAAGCACTCGATCAGGGAAGGCGGGCAACGAAGTCGGTGACGTCGACGCGGTGGCGTATCAGATCAACGATCCCGTGCGGTACATGGAGTGATCGCAGAGAAGTCATGCCAACTGCGGCTGGCCGTCGTTCTACGACCCGACCGGCAGCGACGCGGTGATCCTCCGCGAGGACCACTCCTCGGCATGGTCCGCACCGAGGTCCTGTGCGCCGCCTGCCACGGGGACCTCGGCCACGTCTTCGAAGGTGAGGGCTACCCCACTCCACCGACCAGCGCTACTGCATCAACTCGATCGCCGTCCGCCTCGTCCCACCGGAGTGACGATCACATGATCAATTCCACCTTGCACGGGAGCTTGGGAGCGCGGGACAGCCTCGCGTCGGCTGTCAGCAGCGGCACGTCCAGGCCAGCAGCCAGCGCCACGTAGAGCGCGTCATAGAACGTGACCACACCACGCAACTCCCACGCGGCTTGGCTGAGCGGACCTACGTGGGGATAGCGGTGGTCGACCAAGTGCTTCATCGCGAGGAGCGCAGTCGTCGCGGCTTCCGCCTCGATCTGCCCGCCCAATTCCTGCCTTCTAAGCACGTTCCCGACCTCTGCGTCGACAAGGTGCGGTGCGTGGCACTCGCTCTGCAGCAGCCGACGGCGCACCTCACGGGCCCCGTCCGACACGACTGTGGTTGCCAACACGAGGGTCGAGGCGTCAACGACGAATTCGCTCAACGCCGATCAGCATCCTTTGCCGCGAGGATGCTCTCGACGGTCACTCCGGTGCCGCGATCGTGAGCGAGTGCCGCCTCGACTGCCGCGAGTGCTTCTTCCTTCGTCCGGCGCGACGCCATGCGCACGACTTCATCGCGCATGTACGCCTGCAGCGACATCCCAGCGGATCGTGCTCGTTTGCGGATCGTCTCGTACGCCTCTTCCGGGATGTCCCGGATCTGAATGGTCGCCATAGCGCGATAATAGCGCAACAGCGCTATTATCGCGCTAATCCCACGGCCGCCCGGTCAGGGGAGGCGGGTCACCAAGTCTGGTACGCCGACCCGGTGACCGGTGTAGAACGGGATCTCCTCGCGGACGTGGAGGCGGGCTTCGGTGCCGCGCAGGTGGCGCATCAGATCGACGATCCGGTGCAGCTCGTCCGCCTCGAAGGCCAGGATCCACTCGTAGTCGCCCAGCGCGAACGAGGCCACCGTGTTCGCTCGGACGTCCGGGTAGTCCCGGGCTTCCTTGCCGTGGTCGGCCAGCATCGTGCGGCGCTCGTCATCCGGCAGCAGATACCACTCATAGGAGCGCACGAACGGGTACACGCAGATGTACTTGCGCGGCTCCTCGCCCGCCAGGAAGGCCGGGATGTGGCTCTTGTTGAACTCCGCCGGGCGGTGCAGCGCGACGTTGCTCCACACCGGTTCGGACGCCTGCCCCAGCGGGGTCTCCCGGCGGAACCCGGTGTAGGCCGCCTGCACTTCCTCGATCCGCTCCGAGTGCCACCAGATCATGTAGTCCGCGTCGGCGCGCAGCCCGGAGACGTCGTAGACGCCGCGGACCACGACACCGGACTCGGCCAGCGAGTCCAGGTACTCCTGGGTCTGCTGCGCGGCCTTCTCCCGGTCCTCGGGCAGGGTGCCCTGCTCGATCCGGAAGACCGACCACATGGTGTAGCGGATCGTGTCGTTGAGCTCGTTGTAGTTCAGCCGCGCCATGTCCTCATCGTCCCACTTCGCGGGGACCGGCCCGCAGGAGGTCTCGCGTGATATCGGTCGCTGCCGCCGTCCCGGTGGCGATGCAGGCCGGGACGCCGACGCCGTGCAAGGCCGCACCGGCGATCGCCAGCCCCGGCACCTCGGCCACGGCGCGTTCGACGTCTGCGATGAGGTCCAGGTGACCCACTCCGTACTGCGGCAGGGCGCCGCCCCAACGCACCACCACGGAGTCCACCGGAACCGCGGAGGTCCCGGTCAGCGCCGCGAAATCCGCCGCGACCCGGCGCAGCACCTCGGCGTCGTCCAGGCGGAGCTCCGCAGCCTCGCCGAACCGGCCGACCGAGCCGCGCACGAGCAGCTCGCCGTCCGTTCCGCACAGGTGCGGCCACTTCTTGCTGGAGAAGGTGAACGCCTTGGCGGTGAACGGGGTCCCGTCGGCGTGCTGCTCGCCGCGCGCGATCAGCACCCCGGATGCCTCGGGCAGCCGCGTGTCCGGCGGTAGGGCGAGCCCGACCACGATCGAAGACGACTGTTCCACCGCCGCAAGCTTCGCCGCTGCCGCCGGAGCGGCGTCGTCGAGCAGCTTGCGGGCGGCCGGTGCGGGCACTGCGAGCACCACGGCGTCGACATCCAGGAACTCCGGGCTGGGCGCGGCACCGATCTCCAGGCGCCAGCCGGAATCGGTTCGTGCCAGCTGCCGCACCGGGAACCCCAGCCGCACTTGGGCGTCGGCGGCGATCAGCAGCCGGTCGATCAGTTCCCGGTAGCCGTAGCGAAACGCGCCGAAAACCGGTGGTTCCGGCGAGTCTGCCGGTTTCGGCGAGGGCAGTGCCGAGGCCGCTGCAGCGGTGATCGACTCCGCTCCGGCGTCGAGTGCCGCGGCCAGCGCCGGAATTGTCGCCCGCAAGCCGAGCAAGTCCGCATTGCACGCGTAGACGCCGCCCAACAGCGGCTCGACGAGGCGGTCGACGACCTCGTCGCCGACCCGCCCGCGCAGCAGCTCGCCGACCGAGATGTCGGCGCCCCCGAGCCGAACGGGCGGCAGGTCCGCCTCCGCCCGGACCGCGGCCACCCCGGCCTGGGAAAGCACGTCCTGCACCGCGTCCGCCGAAGCCGGGACGCCCATCACGGTCCCATCGGGCAACCGGCAGGTCCGGCCGCCGACGCGCACGGTCGCGGACACCGCACCCGGGTGCACGACTTCTTCGGGCACGCCGAGCTCCTCCACGAGCTGCCGGACTTCCGGGCGCCGGTCGAGGAATGCCTCCGCCCCGACGTCGTAGCGGCAACCGGCCAGCTCGACCGTGCGGAGCTTGCCGCCAAGCCGGTCACCCTGCTCCAGCAGCACGATCTCGGCATCCGGCCCCAGCTCGCGACGAAGCCGGTAGGCGGCGGTGAGACCAGCGATCCCGCCTCCGACGACCGCGATCCGGTGCGCCATCACTGCTCGCTCGCGGCGTGCACCAGCTCGACGACGCGCGTGAGCACCTCGGGGTCGGTGGTGGGCAGCACCCCGTGACCGAGGTTGAAGATGTGCCCGCCGGCGGCCTTGCCCTCGCCGAGGATCCGGTGCACCTCGCGCTCGATCGCGTCCCAGCCGGCGAACAGCACCGCCGGGTCGAGGTTGCCCTGCACCACCGGCTCGGCCGCGTCCGGCAACGCCGCCCGCAGCCGGTTCGCGGCCTCGTCCAGCGGCACCCTCCAGTCCACACCGACCACGTCGGCGCCGGCGGAGCGCATCGCGCCGAGCAGCTCGCCGGTGCCCACCCCGAAGTGGATCTTCGGCACGTCCGCGATCTCCGCGATGCTGGCGAAAATCCGCCGGCTGTGCGGCAGCACGAACTCGCGGTAGTCGCGCAGCGACAGGGCCCCGGCCCAGGAGTCGAAGAGCTGGATCGCATCGACCCCGGCCGTCACTTGCGCCTCCAGGAACTCCAGCGTCGTGTCCGCCAGCCGCTCCAGCAGCGCGTGCCAGGTCTGCGGGTCGGAGTGCATCAGCGCCTTGGTGCGCTCGTGGTTGCGGCTCGGGCCGCCCTCCACCAGGTAGGAGGCAAGCGTGAACGGGGCGCCGGCAAACCCGATCAGCGGCGTTTCCCCCAGTTCGCGCACCAGCAGTCCGATCGCGTCGGCGACCGGAGCGACCTGCGCCGGGTCCAGTCTCGGCAGCGCGGCGACGTCGGCGGCGGTACGCACCGGGTTCGACACGACCGGGCCGGTGCCCGCGACGATGTCGAGCCCTATGCCGGCCGCGTAAAGCGGCAGCACGATGTCGCTGAAGAGGATCGCGGCGTCCACTCCGTGCCGGCGCACCGGCTGCAGCGTGATCTCGCTGACCAGTTCCGGCGTCAGGCACGCCTGCAGCATCGGCACGCCCTCGCGGACCCTGCGGTACTCCGGCAGCGAACGACCCGCCTGCCGCATGAACCAGACCGGGGTGTGCCGGGGGGTACCGCCGCGAGCGGCGACGAGCAGGGGGGCGTCGGCGAGGTCCCGGCGGGCCGAGACCGGCGCGGAGTTCGCGGAGTTCGTCATCGAGGTCGCTGTCCGTATGTCGATCGGTATCCCTGGGACGGCGCCGCGGCGGGCCGGCCGGGCTTGCGCGGCAATCTTCGCACGCCTGCCTCCCGCCCCTGGCCGAGAGTCTGCCGTTGGCCGCTGACACGCCCTCGCCCCGGAACGCCACGCTGTCCGCGCCGCCACGCTGTCCGCGCCGCCACGCATAGTCAAGCGCGAAGCTCGCGCATCCCCCGTTCGGCGTGCCTCCGCCACCGCCCGCGTTCGGCCGCCTACAGTCGCCGGCGTGACGGAGATGTCGGCGACGCCCGAAGTCTTCCGGCAGGCTGTTGCCGCGTTGACGTCGTTCCGCCCGCGGGCCGAGATCGAGCTGAGCGAGGTCGGGCCACCGAAGCGCCTGGCGCCCTGGGCGCATGCGCTCGCCGCGGAGGCGAACGGGCCGGCCGGCGAGCTCGCCACCGCTCGGCTGGTGCTTCTCTACGACCCGGAGGGTCAGGAGGCGTGGGACGGCGTGTTGCGGCTCGTCGTCTACCTGCGGGCCGAACTCGACCCGGAACTGGCCACCGACCCGCTGCTGCCGGCGGTGGGCTGGTCGTGGCTGACCGACGCGTTGGAGGACTCCGGCGCGTCCTGGACCGCCCTTGGCGGCACGGTCACGCTGACCTCGTCGGCCCGGTTCGGCGACATCGCGGGCCCGACCCGCAGCCATGACCTGGAACTGCGCGGCTCCTGGACGGCCACCGACGCTCAGCTGGAACCGCACGCGGCCGCGTTCCACGTATTGATGGCGAGTGCAGCGGGCTTGCCACCGGAAGGCGTCTCGATGCTCGGCGGACGGCCCAGCGACACGGCTCCGCGAGACTGAATCCGGATAGCCCGATCACCGGCTGTGCCGGTCGACTCCGGCGCGTAAGGTTCGGCGCAACCGATCCGCTCCCTCGCGGCGGCGACACGCCGAAGCGCGATTTCCTTTCGCGAAGACCTGGCGGGACCCCGAAACCGTTGATTGCGAAACTTTTCACAATTCACATCCATATTACGTCGCTTGGCCACGCTCCGACGTTACGGAGATAGCTCACGGTCACCCAAAAGAGCGATACGATCATGTTCAGGTAACAACTCGATCGGGATAGATACCCGATTGATCGTCCCGCTGACCCGCTTGGGCGGTTACGCTGCCCCCGACGACACCACTTTCGGTCGATCAGTGGCGCGGCTGATTGGTCGAGAGTCCCGGTGCCGGTCGGGGGGCACGACCGACTCCAGGGAGGTAGTGACGTGGCTGCCGTCGGCTTAGGTCAGGCCGCTCGAACCACGCCCGCCGGCACTTTGCCGGCCAACATGTCCCGCACCCGCGGGAAGAGCTGTTCACGGTGCTCGTGGTGGACGACCATCCGCTGCTCCGGGAGGCAATCGCCGCCCGGCTGCTGCAGATGGGCGCCGGCACGGTGCACGAGGCTGCATCCATGGCCGAAGCCAGGGCTCGCGCCCTGGCGACCGGTCCTTGCGACCTCGCAATTCTCGATCTCGGGCTCCCGGACGGGACCGGCATCGAGCTGGTAACCGAACTCCGGAGCCAGGGCTGGCCACGGATCGTGGTGCTCGCTTCGTCGGATGACCCGTATGCGGTCCGGGCTGCCTTCCAGGCAGGTGCGCAGGCGTACCTGCTGAAGTCGGCCTCGCCGATGGTGGTCACCGACGGTGTGCGCCGCGTGCTCGACGGCGGCGTGTACGCCGATCCCAGCGTGGCTCCGGTGCTTGCCGCCGGTACCCGCGTGCCGGGAACGGACAACACGCCTCGCGAGCTGTCCGGGCGCGAAGTCGAGGTGCTCCAGTTGGTGGCCGACGGCCGCTCCAACAAGGAGATCGGCGAGGCCCTGAACCTGTCCGCGCTCACGGTGAAGAGCCACCTGTCGCGGATAGGGCGCAAGCTGGGCACCGGCGACCGGGCACAGATGGTTGCGCTGGCCATGCGGGCCGGCGTGATCCGATGACCGGACGCTGACGCACCTGCATCGGGCGGTCGACCCGACGAGCTCGGGTGGAGTGGCCCCACGGCGCGGGCCGAAGCACGTAAGGTCTGGTAGCCGTGGAAGCTGCAAGCCCCGAGACCGTTGGGTCCGACCGCCCGGAGCCGGTGTTGTTGACCGAACCCACCGACGGCGTGCCGCCGGTGGTGGACACACCGGCCGCGTTGAACGCGGCCGCAGACGCACTGGCTGCGGGGACCGGACCGGTCGCCGTGGACACCGAGCGCGCTTCGGGTTACCGCTACTCGCAACGCGCCTACCTGGTGCAACTCCGCAGAGAAGGCGCTGGCACCGTGCTGGTGGACCCGATCGCGCTGGACGGTGCGCTTGATCCGCTGCTGCCGGCCTTGGCCGACGCGGAGTGGGTGCTGCACGCGGCGTCGCAGGACCTGCCGTGTCTCGCCGAGCTCGACCTGCGTCCGGCGCGCTTGTTCGACACCGAACTGGCTGGTCGGCTCGCCGGGTTCGAGCGCGTGTCGCTCGGTGCGCTCGTGGAGCGCATGCTCGGCTACCGGCTGGAGAAGGGCCACAGTGCGGCGGACTGGTCTCGCCGACCGCTCCCCCAGGACTGGCTGGTGTACGCCGCACTGGATGTGGAGCTGCTGACCGCCCTGCGCGACGCGATGCGCGACGAGCTGGAGCGGCAGGGCAAGCTGGACTGGGCGCACGAGGAGTTCGAGGCGGTCCGCACCGCCGCGCCCGCCGCGCCGCGTGCCGAGCCTTGGCGCCGCACGTCCGGCATTCACCGGGTGCGCAATCCTCGACAGCTGGCGGCCGTTCGAGCCCTGTGGGAGACCCGGGACAACGTCGCGCGGGATCGCGATCTCGCGCCGGGACGCGTGCTGCCGGACTCCTCGATCGTGCAGGCCGCGCAGGCCAATCCGAAGACCGAGGCCGACCTAGTCGCCCTGCCGGTGTTCGGCGGGCGTCAGCAACGGCGCCGGGCCGCGATGTGGTTGCAGGCCCTGCGGGCGGCGCGTCGGCTGGAGAACGACGAGCTGCCGGCCCCGGCCTCACCGCACGAGGGCCCGCCCCCGACGAACCGCTGGGCCGACCGGGATCCGGCGGCCGCGGCGCGGCTGTCCGCGGCGCGTTCGGCGCTGTCGAAGATCGCCGAGCGCAACAACCTGCCGGTGGAGAACCTGCTGCTCCCCGACCTGGTCCGGCGGACCTGCTGGACCCCGCCGGAGGACCGCAGCGCCTACGGCGTGGCCGGGCTGCTGCGCGACAAGGGCGCCCGCGAGTGGCAGATCAACCTCACGTCCGAGGCCCTGAGCAAGGCCCTCCACGCGACGGCCACGGACTGACGTTCGCCGGGCGGCGGTTCCGCGCGGAGCCGCCGCACGGGATCGTCGACTACGGTTTGCGGCCGAGGAAGGCGAGCAGGCGGTCCTGCTCGGGCGCGTCGTCGGCGATGCGGACCTCTGGGCCGCAGACTCCCTTGTGCCGGATGTTGTCCCCAAGGGCGAGAACATCGGCGTACACCCTCGTCACCTCTTCCGCCGGCAGCCGCTCGTCCTGTCCGGTGGCCCTGGCGATGTCCCATCCGTGCACGAGCAGGTCGAAGCACAGGAACCGGTCGATCGTCGCCTCGGCCGTGGTGCGGCCGAACATCCCGTCGTACTCCTGCCGCGCCCGCTGCGGATCGTCGAGCAGCGCTTGGAGTGCGTCGCGGGCCTCCAACCACGCTCCAAACGGGTTATCGTCGACAACCTTCGCCAGGGTGACCGTCAAGCCCGCCCAGCTGGGGATGTCGCGGTGCAGATCAATGACGTGGCGCAGGACGTCCAGCGTGGTCCAGCCTTCGCAGGGAGACTGCGTCGCCCACGTGTCAGCGGGCACCGCCTCGACTCGGCGGGTGAACTCGGCAGCCAGCGCTCGGTAGCGCTCGGAGGTTTCGCTCATGCCGTCAGCCTGAACCATTACGAGCCGCCTGTCGTGTACGGATCGGACTTCAGCGGCCGACGAGCGCGCCCGGGCGCGAGGTCCGAAGCCAGGTCCGGGGCCACCGCCGTAGGCACGTACAGCACGGAGTCAGCCTAGAAGTGGCCACCGACGGAGGCGCTGATCAAGATGTGAGACAGCCGACACGCGCGCCCATGTGGTTACCGGTGGGTAATAAGCGCTAGAGTGCGGTTCCCGGCCGGTAGAGACGGTCTGATCCGGTCGGCACCATCCACCAAGCCAGTGAGGAGCACGCCGTGGCCGCACCTGCGTCGGCACCCGCCGACAGCCGCAGCCGCCAAGCGGTTCGGGACGTGGTCTTCGTCGACGGCGTACGCACGCCGTTCGGCAAGGCCGGTTCGAAGGGCCAGTACGCCCAGACCCGCGCCGACGACATGGTCGTCAAGGTCATCCGGGAGCTGCTGCGGCGGCACCCGGAACTGCCGGCGGAGCGCATCGACGAGGTCGCCATCGCCGCCACCACCCAGATCGGCGACCAGGGCCTGACCATCGGCCGCAGCGCGGCGCTGCTGGCCGGGCTGCCCAAGTCGGTCCCCGGCTTCGCCATCGACCGGATGTGCGCCGGCGCCATGACGGCGGTGACCACCGTGTCCAGCGGCATCGCCTTCGGTGCCTACGACGTGGCGATCGCCGGCGGCGTCGAGCACATGGGCAACCACCCGATGGGCGAGGGCGTCGACCCCAACCCGCGCTTCGTCTCCGACCAGATCGTCGACCCGTCGGCGCTGATCATGGGCTCGACCGCGGAGAACCTGCACGACCGGTTCCCGACGCTGACCAAGCAGCGCACCGACGCCTACGCGGCCCTGAGCCAGCAGCGCTACGACGAGGCTCTACGGGCCGGGAAGATCACGCCGGACCTGGTCGCGGTGTCCACCCGCTCCGAGCAGGGCTGGGGCCTGGCCACCACCGACGAGCCGCCACGCCCGGGCACCACGGTCGAAGCGCTGAGCGGTCTGAAGACGCCGTTCCGGCCGCACGGCCGGGTCACCCCGGGCAACGCCGCGGGCCTCAACGACGGCGCGACGGGCTGCCTGCTGGCCGACGCGGACACCGCCGCCGAGCTCGGCCTGCCGGTCGGGATGCGGCTGGTCGGCTACGCCTTCGCCGGCGTGGAGCCGGAGGTGATGGGCGTCGGACCGGTGCCCGCCACCGAGAAGGCGCTGCAGCGCGCCGGGCTGACCATCGACGACATCGGCCTGTTCGAGATCAACGAGGCCTTCGCCGTGCAGGTGCTGGCGTTCCTGGAGCACTTCGGCATCGCCGACGACGATCCGCGGGTCAACCCGTGGGGCGGCGCGATCGCCTGCGGTCACCCGCTGGCGTCCTCCGGCGTGCGGCTGATGACCCAGCTGTCCCGGCACTTCGCCGAGCGCCCCGAGGTGCGCTACGGCATCACGACCATGTGCATCGGCTTCGGCATGGGCGGAACGGTCATCTGGGAAAACCCGAACTACAACGCAGGAGGCGCCCGATGACAGTCGGAACTTCGACGACGGACTTCGCGGCGCTGTTCCCCGACGAAGTGGTGACCAAGGCGTTCACCAGGCTCGTCGACGTGCCCGGCCTGGGCGGCAAGCTCGCGCTGATCACCATCGACAACGGCCATGACCACACCCGGCCGTCCACCTTCGGCCCGGGCGGTCTGGCCAGCCTGAAGGCCGCGCTGGACGAGGCGTTCGCCGCCGAGCCAGCGGCCATCGCGGTCACCGGCAAGCCGTTCGTGTTCGCCGTGGGCGCGGACCTCTCCGGCATCGGGCGGATCACCGAGCGAGAGCACGCCCACCAGATCGCCCAGGCCGGGCACGACGTGTTCCGCCGGCTCACCGAGTCGAAGATCCCGACCTTCGCGTTCGTCAATGGCGCGACGCTCGGCGGCGGCCTGGAGCTGGCGCTGTCCTGCCACTACCGGACGGTGGCGTCGAACGCGGGCGCCATCGCGTTCCCGGAGTGCTTCCTGGGCCTGTTCCCGGGCTGGGGCGGCACCCAGCTGCTGCCGAACTTGATCGGGCCGGATGCCGCGGTGTCGGTGATTATCGAGAACGCGCTCAGCCAGAACCGGATGCTCAACCCGAAGAAGGCCCGTCAGCTGGGCATCTTCGACGAGCTGCTGGAGAGCCCGGACTTCCTGGAGGAGTCGGTGCGGTGGGCGGTCCGGGTGGTCAACGGCGAGCAGGTTGTGACTCGCCCGGAGATCGACCGCGGCAAGGCCTGGGACGACGCCGTCGCCCGCGCCAAGGGCATCGTCGAGTCCCGCACCCACGGTGCTTCCCCCGCGGTGACCAAGGCCGTCGAGCTGATCGAGCTGGCCAGGGGCAACGACCTCGACGCGGGCTACGCCGCCGAGACCGAGGCGCTGACCGACGCGCTGATGTCCGACGAGCTGCGCTCCGGGCTCTACTCCTTCGACCTGACCCAGAAGCGCGCCAAGCGGCCCGCCGGGGCGCCCGACAAGTCGTTGGCGCGCAACGTCACCAAGGTCGGCGTGGTCGGCGCCGGGCTGATGGCCGGTCAGCTGGCGCTGCTGTTCGTGCGCCGCCTGGAGGTGCCGGTGGTGATCACCGACGTCGACCAGGAACGCATCGACCGCGGCGTGGGCTACATCCACGGCGAGATCGACAAGCTCGCCGCCAAGGGCCGCCTGTCGACGGACGCGGTGAACCGGCTCAAGGCACTGGTCACCGGCTCGCTGGACAAGAGGGCGTTCGCCGACGCCGACTTCGTCATCGAGGCCGTCTTCGAGGAGATGTCGGTCAAGCAGCAGGTGTTCGCCGAGCTGGAGGAGCATGTCTCCCCCGAGGCGATCCTGGCCACCAACACCTCGTCGCTGTCGATCACCGAGATGGGCTCGAAGCTGAGGAACCCGGAGCGGGTCGTCGGCTTCCATTTCTTCAACCCGGTCGCGATGCTGCCACTACTGGAGGTGGTGCGCGGCGAGCAGACCGACGACGCGGCGCTGGCGACGGCGTTCAAGGTCGGCAAGCAGCTGAAGAAGTCGTGCGTGCTGGTCAAGGACGCGCCGGCGTTCGTGGTGAACCGGCTGCTGACCCGGTTCATGGGCGAGGTCATCGCGACCATCGACGAGGGCACGCCGTTCGACGTGGCCGACGACGCACTGGAGCCGCTGGGCCTGCCGATGACCCCGATGGTGCTGCTGCAGCTGGTCGGCCCCGCGGTCGCCCAGCACGTCAACGAGACGATGCACGCGGCCTACCCGGACCGGTTCGGCCTCAGCGACAACATGCAGCGGTTCGTCGACGCGGGCAAGACCGCGGTGTGGATCACCGACGAGTCCAGTCAGTCAGCTGCGCGAAGCGCCTCCGTGGATGGCCGGGCGACGGGCGGGCAAGTCGTGGACCCCGAGGTCGCGGCGCTGTGGGAGCAGGGCGACAAGCCGTCGACGTCCGAGCAGGTCCGCGAGCGGGCGCTGAACGCGCTGGCCGAGGAGATCGGGATCATGCTCGACGAGGGCGTGGTCGCGGAGGCGCAGGACATCGACCTGTGCATGCTCCTCGGTGCGGGCTGGCCGTTCTGGCTTGGCGGCGTCACGCCGTACCTGGACCGCGCGGGCATCGCGGAGAAGGTCAACGGCAAGCGCTTCCTCGCCCCGGGAGTGGCCTCCGTCCCGGCCTGATCATGTGCAAGAGGGGCCGGGGCGGCAAACGCTCCGGCCCCGTTCGCGCGCGTGAAGTCCAGTCCCTTGTTCTGCCATGATGGAGCGGACGGAAACGAGGTGATGACCGGTGACCGCGCTTGTCCAGCACGAACTCGGGCCGTTCACGATCGCCGACTGGCACGCGCTCCCCGCCCGTGAGGACGGTTCGCGACTGGAACTCATCGAGGGGTACTGGCTCGTGACGCCACCGCCGAGCGGACAGCACCAGTGGGCGGAGAAGCGCATCATCTCGATGTTCGACCAGGCCATCAACTCGGCGAAGCGAACCGATCTCTACGCGGTCGGTGGTATCGGCATCGAGATCAGCACGAGTTATCGCTCGGCCCTCATCCCCGATTTCGTGGTCCTCGACACGCCGCCCGTCGGCACGTCGTTCCAGCCCGGGAACGTCCTGCTCATCGGCGAGATCTGGTCCCCAGGCAACACCTCCAGCGAGCAGCAGGAGAAGTTCCAGGCCTGCGAACGAGCTGGCATCCCGTTCTTCTGGAGCGTCGCTCAGGACCGCGGTGGGCCGACCGAACTGGCCGCGTACCGCCTCGAAAACGGCCGGTACGTGTGCGACGCAACCACACAGGCCGGTCACGGGAGCGCGCGGATCGCCGCGAGCCCGGTTCCGTTCGAACTCGACGTGGCCTCGCTGAGGCTTTGAGCTTCGAACGTGGGCCGTAGCCGCTGCTTGGACTGACAACCCAAGCCCGCTCCGTTGCGGGGCGGGTCGCAGCTTTCGCGTCGTTCAAACCGTTCCTGGTTGTGCGACTGGCAATCCAACATCTTCGGCCGCCTTGTGGAGACGATGGTCGTAGGTCACGAATGCCGTCAGGTGCGAACCGAAGATCGCATGTGCCGTCGCAAGGTGAATCGCGTCGAGTGAACGCAGCAGGACATCTTGGTACGCAGCGGCCGTAGCTCGTACCACGTCGTCAATGTCGTAGACGCCGATCCGCTTCAGAACGGCGGGGACGGCGCTGAGCAAGTTCGGTTCGTACCGTCGTAGTGCCCGCGGAACCTCCACCTCGACGAGCGCAGATGCGACCAACGGTACATTCGGCTGTTGCTCCAACCAATCCGCCAGTGCGTCGCTTTCTCGTTCCCGTCTCACCAGCTTGATGAGCGCAGCGCTGTCGAGGTAGATCACTAGTAACGCTGCTCATCTCGTAGCTCACGGATGAGCGCGCTCGCGTCCACGTCAGTTCGAACAGGGCCGAGTGGCCGGGGCATCGCCCCCTCCAGAGTCGGCGGGCGGAACTTCCCAGAAGCGATCAGCTCGCCGAGAGGGTGGGGATGCGCAGGAATGATCCTGGCGATGATGGCACCGCGCTCGGTGATGTCGATTTCTTCGCCGTGTTTGACTCTGGCCAGGACGCTCGACGTCTCCTGGTTCAGCATGCGGACCGACACCTCGCTCATGACCAGAGTGTAGAACGCCAATGTTCTACATGTCATCCAGGTCACGGCGCAGCGGGGAGTTGGACCGTCACCGCGAGGCCGCCGGTTGGGAGGGGTTCCGCCCGGACTCGGCCGTGGTGGGCCTTCGCCGCCGCTTGGACGATCGACAGGCCAAGGCCCGCTCCGTTCCGGGCCGTTCGTTGGACTCCTGCCCGACGAAACGGCTCGAAGAGGGATTCCACTTGTTCCGCCGGGATTCCCGGCCCCGACGACGCCACCCGCACGGTTGTCCACTGTGGATCGCTGCTAGCGCTGATCTCCACCCAACCACCGTCGACGTTGTGCCGCACCGCGTTCTCCAGCAGGTTGCCCGCGACGCGCTCCAGCAGCGCCGGATCGCCGACGGCGAACGCCGGTTCCGCACAACACTTGATGCGCAGTCCGCGCTGCCGCGCCTCCTGCTCCACCGCGCGCAGGGCGCGTCCCACGAGCCCCGTGAGGTCCACCGGCTCCCTCACCGCCAACTCCGCACCTTCGGTGCGAGCCAACAGGAGCAGGGCCTCCACCAGCCGCTCCGCGCGCGCCGTCGCCTCGCGGACCACATCGGCCATCCGGCGCAGCTCCGCCTCGTCGGCGTCGGGGTCCGACAGCGTGACGTCGAGCTCCGTGCGGATCACCGACAACGGCGTGCGCAGCTCGTGACTCGCGTTGGCAACGAACCTGCGCTGCGAGTCGAACGCCGCTTGCAGCCGGTCGAGCATCGCGTCGAAGGTGTCGGCCAGCTCGGCGACCTCGTCGCGCGGACCGGTCAACTCGATCCGTTCATCCAAAGACTCCGCGGACAACCGGCGTGCGGCATCGGTCACGTCGTGCAGCGGCCGCAGCACCCGGCCGGTCACCGTCCACGCCAGCAGCGCGGCCGCCAGCACCACGGCGACGAAGGCGAACCCGCCGATCAGCAGGACCTGCTGCCGCGCGGAGTCGCGCAACGCCTCGCCGAGCAGTTCCGCAGGCACGTCTACGCCGTGCACCCGGACCGGTGGTCCCGCGGGCAATCGGGGCACCGCGGCCACCACGTTGCCGACCAGCACCCATCCCAGCCACAGCAGCAGCCCGCTGACCGCAGCGACCAGCGCCGTCGCCAGCAGGGTCAACCGCGTTCGCAGTCCCGGACCCCGGCGGGTGATCGATCGGGCGGCCCCGCACATCGGCTCAGTCCCGAGCGTGCTCGGTGCGGCCCGCCGACGGCACCCGGTAGCCGGAGCCGACCACGGTTTCGATGATGCTCGGCTCCCCCAGCTTCTTGCGCAGCGTCATCATCGTGACCCGCACCGTCGTGGTGAACGGGTCGGCGTTCTCGTCCCACACCCGTTCCAGCAGTTCCTCGGAGCTGACCACCGCGCCGCCTGCCGACAGCAGCACCTCAAGCACGCCGAGCTCCTTGCGGGTCAGCTCGACCTCGCCGTCCCCGCGGTGCACGGTGCGCCGCGCGGAATCCAGCTCCAACTCCAGCGCGGTCAGCAGCGGCGGTTGCGCCGGAGTGGCGCGACGCCCCAGCGCCCGGACCCGGGCGATCAGCTCCGCGAACGCGAACGGCTTGGCCAGGTAGTCGTCGGCGCCCAGGGACAGCCCGGCGACGCGGTCCTCGACCGTGCCGCTGGCGGTGAGCATCAGCACCCGGGTCAGCTCGCCGGAGGACACCAACCGACTACACAGCTCGTCACCGGACATGCCCGGCAGGTCCCGGTCGAGCACCAGCACGTCGTACCGGGTGATCGACGCCTTCTCCTGGCCGCTTTCTCCGTCGTAGGCGACGTCCACGGCCATGCCTTCCCGGCGCAGCCCGCGAGCTATCGCATCGGCCAGCGGCTTCTCATCCTCGACGACCAGGATTCGCACACGTTCACCCTGCCACAGCGGCCAGGCGCAGCCCGGCCGACCACTCGCCGCCCCACCGCAACTTCAATGGAAATCGCGGCGAGTTATCCACAGGCTCCGGTGTGTCGGGCACCCGACACACCGACCGGGTGCGATTTCCATTGAAATCAGGCCTTCGATTTCCATGGAAATCGCGCTCTTCGGCGTCAGCCGCTCGCCGCTTCCGGGCGCTCGTTGTCGGCTGCGACCCGCAGCGACACGCGGGACCCGCGCTGGTTGGCGACCCACTCTGTGATGCGGCGGGCGATGTCCTGCTCGGTCAGCCCCAGCTCGGAAAGCACCTCGTCGCGCGACTTGTGGGTCAGGAACTGGTTCGGCACCGCCAGATCGCGCAGCGGTACGTCCAGCTCCGCGTCGCGCAGCGCCGCCGCCAGCGCCCAGCCGAAGCCGCCGTGCCGCCCGCAGTCCTCCAGGGTGACCACCAGCCGGTGCTGCTCGGCCAGCTCGACGATCTGCCCCGGCACCGGCACCACCCAGCGCGGATCGACGACGGTGACCCCGATGCCCTGCGCCGAGAGCCGCTCCGCCGCGGCCACCGCCAACTCCCCAAACGCGCCAACCGCGACCAGCAGCACGTCGTCGCTCTCACCGGCAGCCGGGCGGCGCAGCACGTCCACCCCGCCGACCCGCTCCACGGCCGGGACCTCCTCGATCACCGAGCCCTTGGAGAACCGGACCACGGTCGGCCCGTCGTCGACGGCGACCGCCTCGCGCAGCTCCTCGCGCAGCGTCACCGCGTCGCGCGGCGCCGCGACCTGGATGCCCGGGATCAGGCCGAGGATCGACAAGTCCCACATGCCGTTGTGGCTGGCGCCGTCGTCGCCGGTGATCCCGGAGCGGTCCAGAGTCACCGTGACCGGCTGCTTGTGCAGCGCCACGTCCATCAGCAGCTGGTCGAACGCGCGGTTAAGGAACGTCGAGTACACCGCGAACACCGGGTGCATGCCGCCCATCGCCAGCCCCGCCGCCGAAGTCATGCCGTGCTGTTCGGCGATGCCCACATCGATGCAGCGGTCCGGGTAGGCCTCGCCGAACTTCTTCAGCCCGGTCGGGCCGAGCATCGCGGCGGTGATGGCCACCACGTCCGGGCGCTCGGCTCCGATGCGCACCAACTCCTCGGCGTAGACGTCGGTCCAGGTCTTCGGGGCCGGCTTGGTCGGCAGCCCGGTCTCCGGGTCGATCACCTTGACCTGGTGCATCTGCTCGGCCTGGTCGTTCTCGGCCGGGGCGAACCCGTTGCCCTTGCGGGTCACCGCGTGCACGATCACCGGGCCGCCGAAGGACTTGGCCATCTGCAGCGCATGTTCCATCGCGCGCAGGTCGTGGCCGTCGACCGGGCCCAGGTACTTGATGCCGAGGTCGGAGAACATCACCTGCGGGCTGATCGCGTCCTTGATGCCGCTCTTGGCCGCGTGCAGGCCGGTGTAGAGCGAGCGCCCGACCACCGGGAGGTTGCGCAGCGTGCGGCGGCCGCTCTCCAGCGCCTTCTCGTAGCTGGGGTTCAAGCGCAGCGCGGCGAGGTGCTCGGCGAGGCCGCCGATCGTCGGCGAGTAGGACCGGCCGTTGTCGTTGACCAGGATCACCACCGGGCGCTCCTGGTCGGCGGCGATGTTGTTCAGCGCCTCCCAGCACATGCCACCGGTGAGCGCGCCGTCGCCGACGACCGCCACCGCGTGCCGCGGCTCGCCGCTGAGCTGGAAGGACCGGGCCAGGCCGTCGGCGTAGGACAGCGCCGTCGAGGCGTGGCTGTTCTCCACCAGGTCGTGGTCGCTCTCGGTGCGCGACGGGTAGCCGGAGAGGCCGTCGCGCTTGCGCAGCCGGTCGAAGCCGTCCTGCCGACCGGTGATGATCTTGTGCACGTACGCCTGGTGACCGGTGTCGAACACGATGGCGTCCTGCGGCGAGTCGAACACCCGGTGGACGGCCAGGGTCAGCTCCACCGCGCCAAGATTCGGCCCCAGGTGCCCACCGGTGCGGGACACCTTCTCGATCAGGAAGTGCCTGATCTCTGAGGCCAGTTGCACCAGCTCAGCGTGCTTAAGTCGCTTGACGTCGGCCGGACTGTGCACGGACCCCAGCAGCGTCACCGTTCCACCTCACTTGTCGTGCCGGTCGGGTTCATTCGCACGCTGGGGCCGGCTGGCTGCCTGGCTCCGCCGCGATGCATAGCTCGCCCCAGTCTACGGAGCGGGCTGCCGACGGCCCGGTGTGGTGCGTGACGGAACGCGGAGCGATCCGAGGCCGGGAGCCCGCGCGTTCGTGTTCCGCCGAACGGCCGATGTTGCCGGCCTTCGGCGGACCATCCCAGGAAGGGCCGAAATGACCAATTCGGATGGACGAAGGGCCGAGCTGGAGGCGCGCAACGCGGCAATGCGCGAGCAGGTGTCGTCACTGCTGGAAGGCTCGCAGCGGCAGACCGCGCAGTCGCAGGAGGCCCAGGCGGCGGCGCGGCGGACAAACTTCAGGCGCCACTGGACAAGCTCAATGGGGTGCTTCAGGCGGAAAGCGAGTGCTGGGCAACGACGAGGCCGGCTCGCAGTCGGCCGCCGATGCCTTCACCGGACTGGCGAAGCGCCGGGCTGGGGCGATCTCACTTCGGGGACGATCTTCGGCGGCGTGGGCGGGGTGACCGTCGGCATGCAGAGCCGGCACGAGGGCCTGAACGCGCGATGTGGGAGGGGCAACGGCCGCGGCGACAGCCGGGTGTCGGGCGAGAACAGCCAGGGCTGGCGGTTCGAGTCATCGGAGGGCGCGGTGCACGGGCCAATGTGGACAGTCTCGACAACCGCAGCGTCAATTCCATCCACGGCCAGCACATCCCCGGCGACGGCGCCCCGGACAACGTAGACAACAACCCGTACGACGACGACGGCAGCCCGTCCTATTCGGACGGATCGGCACAACCCCCGTCGACCCCGGAGAAGCTGGACCTCCCCGAGGGCCCCAACAACGAACCTGAACGAGCGAATTTCTCCTGGCGAAGGGTGCCTTCGAACAACTGCCTCGCCCAAAGACGCCCTTCACGCTTCATCCGTGCGAGTGGATTTTCGAGGTGAGGGCGCCCTTCGCCCAGTTGCTCGGACAGCCCAGCAGCTCGGCCAAGGGCACCCCGCACGCTTCACATGAACGGGCGCCAGTCCGGGATCGGGGCGTGATCCGGGCGGAGGTCTCCCCACGGCGGGCTCCCCGGTGGTAGCTGGTGCAGTTCCGCCTGGTCGAGGCGGCGGCGCACCCGCAGCCAGCCGACGGCCAGGAGCACTCCCGAGCCCAGCACGACGACCGCCACAATCCACAGCACCGGATCTCCGACGCCACGGCCGATCGCGGTGGTCAGCAGCATCGAGCCGAACACCGCCAGCGCGCTGCCGAGCAGGGCCCGGAATCCCGGATAGGCCTGTGCTTGGCGGCCGCGGCGCACCGTCGTCATGCGACCGACGGCCCAGGTGCGCAGCCGATGCCAGGAAGCGGAATCCTGCGGGCCCGTGCGCAGCGGCCAAGCCGCGGTGGCGCGCCGCCGGACGATCGAGGCGACCAGTTGCGGGTCGGCCACGTGCACGATCCACTGCTGCATCCCGGCGACCAAGCGGAGCGCCGGCCCACGGCGCAGGCGGATGCCAGCGCCTCCCGGCAGCGGCCACCAGCCGTCCTCGCCACCGCCGATCTCGCCGGGCTGCGCGAGGGCCAGCTCGGCCAGCGGCAGCGCTTGCCGGACCCGCCCGCCGCTGCCGCGAGCGGTCTGGGCGAGCACGATCCGGTCCCGGCCGATCAGCAGGCGCCCGCTGCCGAGCGCGTCGAGTGGCACCGGGATCTCCACATCCAGTTCGGCGAGATCCTTCGCCGGTTGCGCGAACCGCCGGCCCGCCAACGTCGCCAAGGCGGGCGAAGCGGCCACGGCGACCAGCGAGATCAGGCCTATCGGCGCGGCGAACAGGACGTTCACGAACGCCTGCGGCACCGCGGCGAGCAGCGCCCAGCCCGGCCAGCGCCGCGGCGTGCGGGAGTCCACCAGCCACACCACCGCCGCGGTCCCGATCCACCCCGCGGCCCAGCCGGTGAAATAACCGGGCACAGTGGACAGACCGAGCGCCAGCAGGCCTGCGGGGAGCAGCACGATTCCCAGTGCTGCCAATAGAAACGCGATAACCCGGCGTCCCGGCACGGCCTCCGGCGCGGATGTTCCCTGGCCGGCGACGGGCCGCACCTCGGCTCCGGACTCGGGCGGAGCCGGGAGGACTTCCGGCAGGTGTTCGCGTTGGGTCATCTCAAGAACTCCCGTTTCTGGGACCGGGCGTCCGCCGGCACCTGGTGCGCGGCAATCTCAACCGCGCCCCACCGGCTGGACCGCAGTTCCGGTCGGAACTGCGGTCCCCCGAACGCTTGCGCGGCCCGCTGCGCAAGTCAACGACCGCACGTCGCCCCGCGACGACAGCTCGCCGTCGAGCGGAACAGCGCGAGCCGGGAAACGGCGCTCAGCCGACCGGCTCCAGCAAAGCGATGCACTCGATGTGGTGCGTCATCGGGAAGGCGTCGAAGGCCTCCAGCTCGGTCATCCGGTAGCCGCGCCCCGCGAACAACCCCACGTCCCGCGCCAGCGCCGCCGGATCGCACGCGACGTGCACGATCCGCGCCGGGCGACGCGACGTCACCGCGTCCACCACATCCCGACCGGCGCCCTTGCGCGGCGGGTCCAGCACCACGACGTCCGGGGTCGGCAGGTCCTCGTCGGTGGCCAAATCCTCCACCATGCCCGCGCGGAACGACACCTGCGGCAGGTCCCGCAGGTTCGCCACCGCGTCCTCCACCGCACGCCTCGACGACTCGACCAGCACCACCGAACCCGCCGGGCCGACCTGCTCCGCGAGCGGCGCCGCGAACAAGCCCACCCCGCCGTAGAGATCCCAGGCCACGCCACCCTCCGGCGCTGCCGCCAGGCGCGAAACCACCTCGGTGAAGGTGTCCGGCGCGGCCTTGTGCACCTGCCAGAAGCCCTGCACGGCAACGTCGAACGGCCGCCCGCCCGCGGATTCGCGAGCCACCCCGCTGCCCTGCACCTGCCTGACGACGGCGCGCGCGTGACGCCGCTGCGGCTTGTTGTCCACCGCGGTCACGTGCACCTCGCCCGCGGCATCGGCCGCCACCGTCAGCTCCGCACCCGGGCGCCACCGGCGGTTTGTGACCTCGCTCAGCGCGCCCCCGACGGTGATCGGGCAGTCCTCGACCGGGATCACCCGGTGGCTGCGGTGCGCGCGGAATCCCGCCTGCCCCTTACGGTCCACGGCCAGCCGCGCCCGGCTCCGCCAACGCAGCAACCCACCGGGCAGTTCCCGCACCCGCACCGGCCAGTCGATCCCGGCGATACGTTGCAGCTGCTCGGCGATCACTGCGGCCTTGAGCTCCCGCTGCGTCTCGCCGGCGGCGTGCTGCCAGTCGCAGCCACCGCACCGGTCGCGACCGAGCGCCATGTCCGCCAGCGGGCACGGCGGGCTCACCCGGCCCTCCGCCGCGGTCAGCACCTCGACCGCATCGGCCCGGCAGAAGCCGCCGCCGGCGTCCTCGGTGACCTCGGCGACGACGACCTCGCCGGGCAACGCGTGGCGGACGAACACCACCCGGCCCTCATACCGGGCCACGCAATGGCCGCCGTGCGCGACCGGCCCGATCTCGATCTCCAGCCGCCTACCGGTCCAGTCCGGCCTTTCGGTCACTGCTCACCTTCCCGTTCGTACCCAGCCCGCGCCGGGTCGCGCCCGGCATCGAGGTGAGCTGCTTCTGGCGGACCCGCGTAGACGACTCCAGCTGCCACGGCACGCTGGTGACCATCACGCCCGGCTGGAACAGCAGTCGGCTCTTCAGCCGCAGCGCGCTCTGGTTGTGCAGCAGTTGCTCCCACCAGTGGCCGACGACGTATTCGGGGATGAACACGGTCACCACGTCGCGCGGGCTGTCCCGCCGGATCCGCTTGACGTATTCCAGCACCGGCCGGGTGATCTCCCGGTACGGCGACTCAAGCACCTTCAACGGCACCGGGAGTTCCTCCGCCTCCCAGCGCTTCGTCAGCTCTCGGGTGTCCTCGTCGTCGACGTTGACTGTGACGCCCTCGAGCACGTCCGGCCGGGTGGCGCGCGCGTAGGCGATCGCCCGCATGGTCGGCAGGTGCAGCTTGGAGACCAGGATCAGCGCGTGGTTGCGCGACGGCAGCACCGCGTCCGCCTCCTGCTGCTTGAGCTCCTCGCCGACCCGATCGTAGTGCCGGTGGATGGCCGTCATCAGCACGTAGATCGCGGCCATCGCGGCGATCGCGATCCAGGCGCCGTGGGTGAACTTGGTGATCAGCACGATCACCAGCACGCTGGCCGTCATGAACAGGCCGAAAGTGTTGATCATCTGCGCGCGCCGCATCCGCCGCCGCGCCTGCGGATCGGTCTCCTTGCCCAGCAGCCGGTTCCAGTGCCGGATCATGCCGCTCTGGCTGAGCACGAAAGACACGAACACGCCGACGATGTAGAGCTGAATCAGCCGGGTGACCTCGGCCTCGAAGGCGAACACCAGGGTGATCGCCCCGGCGGCCAGGAACAGGATGCCGTTGGAGAACGCCAGCCGGTCGCCGCGGGTGTGCAGCTGGCGAGGCAGGAACCGGTCCTGCGCCAGGATCGAACCCAGCACCGGGAAACCGTTGAACGCCGTGTTGGCGGCCAGCACCAGGATCAGGCCGGTGAAAAACACCAGGTACCAGACGCCGGGCGGGAATCCCGCGAACACCGCGCCCGCCAGCTGCGCGACCAACGTCTTCTGTTCGTAACCGGGCGGCGCGCCGATCAGCTGGCGCGCCGGATCCTCGGCGATCACCGCGCCGGTGATCTGGGCCAGCATCAGCAGCCCCATGAACATCGTGACCGCGAGGCCACCCATCAGCGCCAGCGTGGTGGCCGCGTTGCGGGACTTCGGCTTGCGGAAGGCCGGCACCCCGTTGCTGATCGCCTCGACACCGGTCAGCGCCGCGCTGCCGGAGGAGAACGCCCGCAGCACCAGGAACACGAACGCCACCCCGGCCATCTGGGTTTCGTCCGGCAAGATCTGGAAGTTCGCGCTCTCGGCCGGCATCTCCTGGCCGAGTACGAAGGTGCGGAAGAAGCCCCAGCCGATCATGCCGAGGACGCCGATCACGAAGGCGTAGGTCGGGATCGCGAACAGCGAACCGGACTCGCGGACGCCGCGCAGGTTCAGCGCGGTCAGCAGCACGATCGCACCGACGGCGAACAGCACCTTGTGCTGCGCGACGAACGGGATGACCGAGCCGATGTTCGCGGCGGCCGAGGAGATCGACACCGCGACCGTGAGGATGTAGTCGACCAGCAGGGCGCTGGCCACCACCAGCCCCCACCGGGGGCCGTGGTTGACGGAGGCCACCTCGTAGTCGCCGCCGCCGGAGGTGTAGGCGCGCACGTTCTGCCGGTAGGAGGCGACCACCGTGACCATCACGAGCGCGACCAGGATCCCGATCCACGGGCTCACCGCGAAGGCGGACACGCCGGCCACCGAGAGCACCAGGAGGATCTCTTCGGGCGCGTAGGCGACGCTCGACATGGCGTCGGAGGAGAACACCGGCAGGGCGATGCGCTTGGGCAGCAGCGTGTGCGCGAGGCGATCGCTGCGGAACGGGCGACCGACGATCAACCGTTTCGCCGCGGTTGCGAGCTTGGACACGGCACAGAGCGTAAGCGCAAAGGTGGGTCGGCAGGCGACCCTGGTCGCCGGAATTCCTCTCAGGTCACATCCGGACCTCCGCCCTGCTCATGTAGACGCCTCACCCGGTACGGTGCAGCAGCCCGGAACCGACGGGCGCGAACCGGACCGGACCCGCGTCCGTGAAGGTACGGTCGGCAGACGATCGCGAGGTCGTCGCCAGAACCCGCAGCGAGGAGACAGCGTCGTGCACGTGGTGATCATGGGTTGCGGCCGGGTCGGGGCCTCCCTGGCCGCGGCCCTGCAACGGCTCGATCACACCGTGGCCGTGGTGGACAAGAACCCGCAGGCGTTCCACCGCCTGGGCAAGGACTTCCGCGGCCAGCAGGTCACCGGCAACGGCTTCGACCGCGAAATCCTGGTCGAAGCGGGGATCGAGCAGGCGGCCGCCTTCGCCGCGGTGTCCAACGGGGATAACTCCAACATCGTCTCGGCCCGGGTGGCCCGCGAGACCTTCGGCATCGAGCACGTCGTGGCGCGGATCTACGACCCGAAGCGCGCCGAGGTCTACCAGCGGCTGGGCATCCCCACGGTGGCCACGGTGCCGTGGACGACCGACCGGTTCCTGCGCATGCTGCTGCCCGAAGGCGTCGCCACGGCGTGGCGGGAGCCCTCCGGCACCGTCGCGGTCCTGCAGCTGCCGCTCGACGACGGCTGGGTCGGCCGCCGGGTCGCCGAGCTGGAGGCCACCACCGGCGCCCGGGTGGCGTTCATAATGCGGTTCGGCAACGGGGTGCTCCCGGACGCCAAGACCGTCATCCAGGCCGACGACACGGTTTACGTGGCGGCGCTGTCCGGCACCGTCACCGACGTCACGGCGGCGGCCCGCCGCACACCCGAGGAGAGCGAGTAATGCGCATCGCGATCGCGGGCGCCGGCGCGGTCGGCCAGTCCATCGCGCGGGAGCTGCTCGAAGGCGACCACGAGGTCCTGCTGATCGAGCGGAGCGTCCAGAACTACCACCCGCAGAACATCCGCGGCGCGGAGTGGATGCTCGCCGACGCCTGCGAGCTGGCGTCGCTGGAGGAAGCCGGGCTGGAGTCCTGCGACGTGGTCATCGCGGCCACCGGCGACGACAAGGTCAACCTGGTGGTGTCGCTGCTGTCGAAGACGGAGTTCGCGGTGCGCCGCGTGGTGGCGCGCGTCAACGACCCGCTCAACGAGTGGCTGTTCACCGAGGCGTGGGGCGTTGACGTCGCGGTGTCCACGCCCCGGATGCTGGCCGCGATGGTCGAGGAGGCCGTCAACGTCGGCGACCTCGTGCGGCTGATGACGCTGCGCCAGGGCCAGGCCAACCTGGTCGAGGTGACGCTGCCGGACACCACCCCGCTGGCCGGGCGCCGGGTCCGCGACCTGAAGCTGCCCTCCGATGCGGCGCTGGTCACCATTCTGCGCGGCGGCCGGGTGATCGTCCCGCAGGCCGACGACCCGCTGGAGGCGGGAGACGAAATGCTGTTCGTGGCCACCGCCGACGTCGAGCAGCAGATCCGGGCGATCATCCACGACCGCCAACCCACCGACTGACGGATTCCACGGGTGGCGATTTCGCGCGAAATCGACGTTCGGCACGCCTGGCAGGTGGCGATTTCGCGCGAAATCGCCGGGTCGTCAGAGCACCGGGGTCAGCCCATCGAGGGCTTGGAGTCGAGGGTTCCGGCCTGCCCGGCCTCGGCCTTCTCCTGCTCGGCGACCTTCGCAGCGCGGCGGATCGCCCAGACCGTGACGATCAGCGCCAGGCCGGTCAGCGGGTAGCCCATCGCGATCCGGGCGAACGCCAGCCAGCCGGTCTGGTCCGAGTCATACAGCCACTGCTGCACCACGTACTTCGCCGCGAACACCACGGTCCAGGCCAGCGTCGCCAGGTCGTAGCCGCGCAGCGCTCGACGCTGCTTGCGCCAGGAGAAGCCCAGCCCGTTCAGCGCCGACCAGGCCACGCCGACCAGCGGCCAGCGGGCCAGCACCGACACCAGGAACACCCCGCCGTAGATAAGGCTCGTCCAGATGCCCAGCAGGAAGAAGCCCTTGGCGTCGCCGGAGCGGTAGGCGATGAACGAGCACACCGCAACCCCGAGAACACCGGAGATGGCCGGCTGCAGCGGTTCCTTGCGCACCATCCGGAAGATCGCGATCGCGATCGCCACGCCGATCGCCGACCAGATCGCCGGCATCAGCGAGGTGAAGGAGCTGACCAGTACGAAGACCACGATCGGGACCGCCGAGTAGGCGAGCCCCCCGACGCCGCCCATCTGTTCGAGCAAAGTCTTCTCGGGGGCGGCTGCGCGCTGCGCGGTCTGGTCCGGCTGGTGGTCGGCCGCGTCCTGGGCGGGCAGCCCGGCGGCGGATGCATCGCGTTCGCTCATGCGGTGTTCTGCAACTCGTAGTAGGGGTTGTAAAGCACCTTGCGCCCGTCGCGGACCGCGATCCGGCCCCGGGCCTTGATGATGCGTCCCGGTTCGATCCCGGTAATCCGGCGGCGCCCCAGCCAGACCAAGGTCACATCCTCGGTGCCGTCATACAGCTCGGCCTCCAGCGTCGGGGCCGATGCCTTCGGGCACAGGCCCACGCTGCGCACCCGGCCGAGCACCACGGCCTCCTGCCCGCACTGGCAGTCGCTCGCGCGCTGCGCTCCACCGGCTTGGGACCGCTGCGAGAGGTCGTCGGCGTCAAGCTCGGCGACGTCGCTGGTCAGGCGGCGTACGAGGCGACGCCAGTAGCCGCCGTCGGTCTTGCTCATCTAGCGCTCCTGTGCGCTTCCGGGGCTCGACTCGCAGCCCGTGCACCCCCAGCGTAGCCGTCCGCAACGGCGTCGTCGCGGGCCCTGCGGGATTACGAACTTGACCCGCCCGATCGGCTATTCCGTGATCCACCGGAAACGCGCGAAACGGAAAGAACAGGAATTTTCCCGTTTCGGGCCCGGTCGAACCGGTTCAGCCCGGTTGGCCGTTGTTCTGGGCCTGGGCCTGCTGAATGTGGCGCAGGATCGCCTCCGGCAGCTGGATCGGCAGCGGCGTGCGCACCGGCATCGGTTCGGCACCGCGTACCACGATGGTCTCGTCGAGGACCGCGTACAGCAGTTTCGTGCACTCCTCGGCGTGCTCCGCCGGTCCGGCCGCGACGCCGCGCAGCAGCCACCGCGGGCCGTCCACCCCGACGAACCGCAGCGCCGCCTTCGGCGAGTCGGCCACCAGCTCGGTTCCCCAGTCGCCCCGCTCCGCGTGCACCTGGGCACCGTCCTTGCGCAGCTGATCAGCGAGTTCCGCGCTGACCTCCGCCCACAGCCCGCTGCTGCGCGGCGCTGCGAACGCGCTGACCGTCAACCGGCCGACCTGCGTGACCAGGTGCACGGCGCGCACCGGGCCGGCCGGGTCGACCTCCACCTGCAGCTGGCCGCCGTCCGGCACCGGCAGCCGCACCGAACCGAGGTCGAGCCGCTCCACCTGGTCGTCGGGCGCCTCGCTCTCGTCGAACGGACCACCTTCCGCGAAGTCCTGCTCCTCGGCGCTCAGCTCCGCGTCCGCAGCGGCGTCATCGGCGCGTTTGCCGTGCCCGCGGCCCCATCCGAACATCCCCTCAGCCCTCCGTCCTGTGGCCGGCCTCGGCCCCCGAGACCGCCAGCACCTCGTGCCCACCGGTGGACCCGTAGCCCCCGGCACCTCGCTGTGACGCCGGCAGCTCGGCGACCTCCTGGAACACCGCCTGCTCGACCTTCTGCACGACCAGCTGGGCGATCCGGTCACCGCGCCGCAGCGACAGCGGTACCTCACGATCATGGTTGATCAGGCAGACCTTGATCTCACCGCGGTACCCAGAATCAACGGTGCCCGGTGCGTTGACCACGCTCAACCCCGCCTTGGCGGCCAGGCCCGAACGCGGGTGCACGAAACCCGCGTAGCCCTCAGGCAGCGCCACCGCGATACCCGTACCTACCACGGCTCGTTCGCCGGGTTCGAGCACCACGTCGCTGGTGGTCACCAGATCCGCACCGGCGTCGCCTGGTTTCGCGTACGCGGGCAGCGGCACATCGGGGTCAAGTCGGGTCAGCAGGACCTTCACGTTCGACACGGGCGGCGAGACTACCCTGAAGCCGTGTCGGAAAGCGGAGAAGCGGTCAGCATCGCCGGGGACACCCCCGGTCAGGCGAATGCGGAGGGACGTCCGGTGTTCCGCGAACGGTTGTACGCGTCCTGGTGGACGTGGCCGTTGCCGGTGATCGGTGCCGCGATCATGGCCGCTACGGTGCACATGGGCTACCCGGGCGTGCGCGCGTGGTTGCCCTACGTCGTGCTCATCACGCTGGCCATCGCGATCCCGATCTGGCTGGGCCGGATCAAGGTCGAGGTCACCGGGGGTGAGCTGTGGGTCGGCGATGCCCACCTGCCGCTGCGGTTCATCGACGAGGTCGAGGTCATCACCCCCGCCGAGCAGCGGCAAGCGCTCGGCCCGGACCTGGACCCGGCCGCGTTCATGGTGCACCGCTCGTGGATCCGAACCTCGGTGCGGATCTGGTTGAACGACCCGGACGACCCCACCCCGTACTGGGTGGTCAGCACCCGGCGTCCCGAAGAACTTATCGCCGCCCTGAAGAAGGCGTGAACGCGGCGGGCGAGCGCTGACCGTCCCGAAAGTACTTTCGAAACGGCGCAGCGACTCGGCTCGGCCCGCGCGAACCGGCACCGCCGCGCGTTCGTCGCACGACGACGCACGGCCGTGCGGGATCGGTCCGCAAAACAACTGGGCACACGCCGTCAGCGTGTGCCCAGCCACTTCCCGGTCTCGTCGACGCCCGGCCGCCTGGATCAGGCGGCGCAGTCGCGGCAAACGGGCTGGCCGTTGCGGTTCTCGGCCAGCCGGCTGCGGTGGTGGACGAGGAAGCAGCTCGAGCAGGTGAACTCGTCAGCCTGCTTCGGGAGCACCTTGACGGTCATCTCCTCGCCGGACAGGTCCGCGCCCGGCAGTTCGAAGTTCTCCGCGATCGCCCCTTCGTCCTCGTCGACGACGCCGGATTGCGCATCGTTGCGTCGCGCCTTCAGCTCCTCCAACGAGTCCTCGGCCAAGTCCTCGGACTCGCGGCGCGGAGCGTCGTAGTCGGTCGCCATCGTGATTCACCCCTGCGTTAGTGGAGACTGCAATGGTGTGCCGCTGGTAAACGTTCCAGGACCCGACTTTGTGCCCGCTGGCACAGTGATCGTGGTCTCGCCCTGCAACGCGTTCAGTTCCCCCGTTATGAGCGACTTGCCTCATCCGGCACTCCGTGAGGCGCCGAGAGGGTAGCTCATGCCGAGTCCGCGCACGCATCGGGTCACCCATAGGTGTGGTGTTCGCTGCATCCGCGGGCCGTCGAAGATCAACCCTCCGGCGCCGCCCGGTCGCCTTCTTCGGTTGCCCAGCAATTCGCCTTGTGATGCGGTGCCCAGGCTGTTCACTCATCGGCATCGATTCAGCGGCCCACGCCTGGCGTCCGCGACACGGTGGCGACGTCCAGCGCCGCGCGACGCAAGTTGTACGCATAGGCTGATCTAGTGAAGACGGGCGCAGGCTGGTCGCAACATCCAGGGAGGGGCGGGACGTGTCAGCCGTGAGTGCAAGGTCGGGGCGACGAACCCGTTACCGGCGGCGTCGACCACTGCCCGCTCTGGCGGTGCTGGTCGGGCTCGTGGTGCTGTCCGGACTGCTGTGGACCCGGGTCTTCGATTCGGTGAAGGACATCGACGCCGCGACCACCTGCAACCCGCCCGGGATGCCGACCGCCGCGCCTCAGGGCGGAGAAACCACCGAACCGGTGCCGCTGGGTCAGATGCTGCCGCGCAACGCGCTCGATTCGACCAACCCGATCCCGCCGCAGGACGTGCAGGTGCGGGTGCTCAACGGCAACGGCGAGACCCGGCAGGCGTCGCTGGTCAGCGACGAGCTCGCCAGCCTCGGCTTCGCCAAGGGCGGCGCGGATAACGATCCGGTCTACGTCGACTACGACCTGAAGTGCCACGGCCAGATCCGCTTCGGCGTTGCCGGGGTGAGCGGGGCGCGGACGCTGAGCCTCATCGCGCCATGCGCCCAGCTGGTGCGCGACGACCGCCACGACGCCAGCATCGACTTCGCGCTGGGGTCGGCCTTCGACGACATCAAGACCACCTCGGAAGCCAAGCAGGCGCTCCAGGAGTTGGAGAACTGGGTGCCGCAGCGGGACCAGCAGGGCGGGGCCCACCAAGAGGTGACACCGCCGCAGATCGATAGCGAGCTGCTCAACAAGGCCCGCGAAGTGCACTGCTGACGCAACAGTTCCGAGCGAAGGACACCTCCACCCGCTGCCCCGGGAGGCGGCGAGCAGGCGTGCCCTCCATCTGTCATCCGCCGATGGTCAGACGCGTCCAGCATCAGCGCGGAGCAGCGCGTCGGTCAGCTCCCCCGCGATCCCCGGCGCAGCGCAGACGATCATCCCGTCGCCCAAGCCGTCGGTCGACCCCGGCTGTGGCAGCCGCAGTTCCGCACCGGCCTCGGCGGCGATCAGCGCACCAGCCGCCCAGTCCCACCGGTTGAGGCCGGCCTCGTACATGCCGTCCAACCAGCCCGCGCCGACGGCGCACAGGTCCAGCGACGCCACCCCGGCCCGCCGGATGTCGCGCACCTGGCCCAGCAGCCGACCGAGCACCTGGGCCTGCGCCGTGCGGCGCTCCACGGAGTAGGCGAACCCGGTGCCGATCAGTGACAGGTCGAGCCGGTCGGCGTTCGAGACCCGCAGCGGGCGGCCGTCCAGGAAGGCGCCGTGCCCGGCGGCGGCGCTCCACACCCGGCCGGAAACCGGCTCCACCACCGCACCGGCCACCGAACGCCCGTCGAGCTGCGCGGCGAGCGAAACGGAGTACCAGGGGAAGCCGTACAGGTAGTTGACGGTGCCGTCGATCGGGTCGACCACCCAGCGCAGCCCTTCGAGCGCGCCTTCGCCGCCTTCCTCCTCCCCCAGCACCGACTCGCCGGGCCGCAGCTGCGCCAGCCGCTCCCGTACGAGTCGCTCCACCGCTCGATCACCTGCCGTGACGACATCGGTCTCGGTACTCTTCGTATGAACCGCACCATCGGTGACCGCTTCGTCACGCACCGTACGGGCCAGATCTGCGGCCTCGCGAGCAATCCGCACCGCTACCTGGCACAAGTCTTTTGCGTCTACTTCTGCTGCCAATCCCACGTTCACATCACAACACAACCCGGTTAAGGTCGGCACACCCTCATCTGAATCGAGTAGGAAGGATTAGCCATGGCGACTGCCCGCGGTTTCGGCGTTGATATCGGCGGGTCGGGCATCAAGGGCTGCCCGGTCGACATCGCCGGTGGCGTGCTGGCCGAGGAGCGGATGCGGATCTCCACTCCGCAGCCCTCGACCCCGTCCGCCGTGGCGGATGCCGTGGCGGAGATCGTCGAGAAGTTCTCCTGGACTGGTCCGGTCGGCGTCACGCTGCCCTGCGTGATCAAGGACGGCACCGCGTTCACCGCGGCGAACATCGACAAGGGCTGGATCGGTACGGACGCCCAGGAGCTGTTCGCGGAGCGGCTCGGCCGCACCCGGGACGACGTGCTGGTGCTCAACGACGCCGACGCCGCCGGCACCGCGGAGATGCGCAGCGGGGCCGGCGCCGGTCACCGCGGCCTCGTGGTGGTGCTGACCTTCGGCACCGGCATCGGCAGCGCCATGTTCGTGGACGGCAAGCTGGTGCCCAACACCGAGTTCGGGCACATCGAGGTGGACGGTCGCGACGCGGAGAAACAGGCCGCGGCCTCGGTGAAGGACGACCTGGAGCTGACCTACGAGCAGTGGGCGCCGCGGGTCAGCCACTACATCCAGGCGCTCGAGAAGTTCATCTGGCCCGACCTGATCATCGCCGGCGGCGGGGTCAGCAGAAAGGGTCAGAAGTGGATTCCGCTGCTGGAGACCCGCACGCCCGTGGTGGCCGCGGCGCTCCGCAACGACGCGGGAATCGTGGGGGCCGCGACGGCAGTCGTGACCAGGCATAACACCTGATCTGCCGACCACGTAGCACATGTCGGGACGCGCGGACTCCGCCTTGCAGCGGAACCGCACCCCCGCATCGCAGCTACAATGGAACACGGCCCACTTGATTCGAAGTCCTCGTCGAGGAAAAAGCCGAGGCAGGCATCGGGTGTTTCCTCAACACAGCAGGGCTGAATCCGGTGGGTTGTTCCCCGACCTTTGGCGGCCGAGGTTTCGCGCCCTCCGGCCTGTCCTGATCGACCGTCGCGAAAGGGCGTACGTGGCAGCCGCAGAAACCGCAACCCGACGCTCCGCTGCAGCAACCGGCGGTGCCCAGTCCCAGTCGGGCCAGTCCCAGGCCACCCCAGCTTCGGAGGCGGCTGCTTCGTCTGACACCGAGCAGACGAACTCCACCGCCGCGCGCAAGAGCACTCCCAAGAGCTCGACGGGTGCGAAGTCGACGGCCCGCAAGACCACCGCCGCGAAGTCGGCGGGGGCCAAGAAGGGCGCCAAGGCCCCGGCTAAGAAGTCGACCAAGCCGGCTTCCGACAAGGGCAGCGGCGAGGGCATGGAGATCGACGAACCGATCGAGACCGACCTGACGTCCCCGGACGTCGGTGACCTCGCCGACGTCGAGGTGGAAATTCCGGAAGAGCCGGTTCCGGAGGAGGAGACCAAGGAATCCGGCGACTTCGTCTGGGACGAAGAGGAGTCCGAGGCGCTCCGGCAGGCGCGCAAGGACGCCGAACTGACGGCCTCCGCCGACTCGGTGCGCGCCTACCTGAAGCAGATCGGCAAGGTCGCGCTGCTCAACGCCGAGGAAGAGGTGGAGCTGGCCAAGCGCATCGAGGCCGGTCTCTACGGCGCGGAGCGGCTGCGGCAGGTCGAGGAGGCCGGCGAGCAGCTGACCACCCAGATGCGCCGCGACCTGCGCTGGATCGTGCGCGACGGCGAGCGGGCGAAGAACCACCTGCTGGAGGCGAACCTCCGCCTGGTCGTGAGCCTGGCCAAGCGCTACACCGGCCGCGGCATGGCGTTCCTGGACCTCATCCAGGAGGGCAACCTCGGCCTCATCCGCGCGGTGGAGAAGTTCGACTACACCAAGGGTTACAAGTTCTCCACGTACGCGACCTGGTGGATCCGGCAGGCCATCACCCGCGCCATGGCCGACCAGGCCCGCACCATCCGCATCCCGGTGCACATGGTCGAGGTGATCAACAAGCTCGGCCGGATCCAGCGCGAGCTGCTGCAGGACCTGGGCCGCGAGCCCACGCCCGAAGAGCTCGCCAAGGAAATGGACATCACCCCGGAGAAGGTGCTGGAGATCCAGCAGTACGCCCGGGAACCCATCTCCCTGGACCAGACCATCGGCGACGAGGGCGACAGCCAGCTCGGTGACTTCATCGAGGACTCCGAGGCGGTCGTCGCGGTCGACGCGGTGTCGTTCACGCTGCTGCAGGACCAACTGCAGTCGGTGCTGGCGACGCTGTCCGAGCGGGAGGCCGGCGTGGTCCGGCTGCGATTCGGGCTGACCGACGGCCAGCCGCGGACGCTGGACGAGATCGGCCAGGTCTACGGGGTGACCCGGGAGCGGATCCGGCAGATCGAGTCCAAGACGATGTCGAAGCTGCGCCACCCGTCCCGGTCCCAGGTGCTGCGCGACTACCTGGACTGAGTTTCATCTAGACCGATGCCGCCGACCTGCGATCTCGCGGGTCGGCGGCATCGGTCTTTTCGGGTGCCGAATCACCTCGGGACGTTCTGCCCGCGTCCATCCGGGCGTGGGAGCCCATCCTGGGGAAACCGAACCTCAAGAGGCAGCCTTACAAGGGAGTGCGCATCATGTCCGTTCGGTTCCTCGTCCTCGCGCTCACCTCATTCGCCGCGCTGGCCGTGCTGCTGGGGGCCGGCGCCGCGCTCCCCGCACGGGTGCCCACCACAGCGGAACCACCGGCTTCGCCGCCCGTGCTGACCTCGCCGCCCGTGCTGACCGACCAGGTGAAGCCGCTCGAGCTCCGCTCGGACCCGTCCGGCGCCACCGGCACGCCGGGGACCTCTGGCAGCGCCGGAATCGGCACCTCGGGCTCGAAGCCCGGGACCGCCGGAAACCCGGGGCAGACCGTCACCCTTGAGTGGCCCAGGTCCCGCTGAGCCGATCTCCGCCCGGCGGTGAGCCGTCGCGCACGACCGGGAGCTACCAGTCGAGGCACATCGCTTGAGCGCGCCGTTGCGCGGGGTGCCCGAACTCTCGCTGGAGACACCGGAGAGGGCCGTCGTAGGGTACTTTCCCCGCTGAAACCGTCCACCTGTTGGGATTTTCTGTTCGCTTCCAGCGGAACCGGCGGCCGCGGAACGGCGCCCGGCCTGTGATCTGAAACACCAAATTTCCGGATCCTGATCGGCATCGACCTCCGGAAACCGGCCTCACCAGGCGTTATTTCCCCATGTCACGAGGTTTTCCGCGGTGTTGATCACGCTCCGCGAGCGGTGCTGCTACAACCGGGTACTTCATGGTGACGACCGTCGCCACCCGGCGCGGGAACACTGACTGGGGCCGCAGCGTCTGGAAGAGTGGAGCCAACGAGCACCGCTCCCGCAGCCAGTGGGCCGACGGTGGTCGTAGCAGGATCGAGGGCGTCGGGTGATTCCGACGCCGGGACGGAGGGAGATCACGATGCCGGGAACGCTCACCCGCCCCGAGCTGACCGCCGCCGACCGCTGCGACCGCTGCGGGGCCGCTGCGAAGCTTCGCGCCGTATTGCCATCCGGTAGCGAGCTTCTGTTCTGCGGGCACCACGCCCGTGCGTACGAGGCTGGGCTGCGCGAGGTGCAGGCCGACCTCCAGCAGGACGAGCAGTAAGAACCCGTCAGACCGAACACCGGGCCCTCGCAGGTTCCCTGCGGGGGCTCGGTCGTTTTTCCAAAGGTTCCCCCGTGAGCGTTTTACGGTGCCATCGCGCCCAGAAACACTCACGGCCGACTACCTGCGGAACCGCCCGTTCTCAGCTGGCGATTTCGGCCAGCGCGTCGAGCAGTCGTTGCACCTCCGACCGGCTCGTGTAGTGCGACAGGCTGGCCCGCACGCCGCCCTTCGGGCCGATGCCGAGGGCGTGCACCGCCTCCCAGGCGTACGAATGCCCGTAGGAGACGTTCAGACCGCGCTCGGCGAGCTGCTCCGCGACGGCCGCGGGTTCCTTCCCCGGGAGCCCGAAGAACGCCGTGGGAGTGCATGCGCCCTGCGGAGCGCCGTAGCGAACCACCCCGTCCAGCGCGGCGATCCCGTCGAACAGCGCCCGGGCCAGTTCGTCCTCGTGGGCCTGCACTGAGCGGCGAGAGACCGCCAGCCGCTCGGCCCGGCTGCCGTCGGCGTCGGAATCCAGCCCGGCCAGGTGCTCCACGGCGGCCACTACCCCGGCCAACGCGGCAAACGGGTTGGTGCCGAGCTCGAACCGCTCCGGCGAGGTGTCCGGCGAGGGCATGAGCTTGTCCGGGTGCAGGTTCTCCAGCGACCACGGGTCGGCGGCGACCACCGCGGCCAGGTGCGGCCCCGCCCACTTGTAGGCGCTGGTCGCGTAGAAGTCGGGGCCCAGGTCGGCCAGGCGCACGTGGGCGTGCGGGCAGTGCTGGACCCCGTCGACGTAGGACAGGGCGCCGACCTGCCTGACCCGGTCGGTGATCGCCCGCAGGTCGGGCATGGTGCCCAGCACGTTCGAGGCCGCCGTGACGGCGACCAGTTTGGTGCGCTCGCCGATGAGGCTGGTGACGTGGTCGACGGGCAGCTCCCCCGTCGCGGGGTCGAGCTCCGCCATCCGCACGGCCGCACCCGCCCGCCGCGCGTGCTGCACCCAGGGGCGCACGTTGGCGTCGTGGTCCAGCTGTGTCACCACGATCTCGTCGCCGGGCCGCCAACCGGCGGCGAGCACGGCGGCGAACCGGTAGGTCAGGGCGGTCATGCTCGGGCCGAACACCACGCACGCGGGGTCCGGGGCACCCACCAGGTCGGCGACGGACGCCCGCGCCTCCGCGACGATCCCGGCGGCACGGCGGCTGGAGTCGTACGGGCCGCCCACGTTGGACATCCCGACCCGGTAAGCGTCGCTGACCACGTCGATCACCGGCTGCGGGACCTGGGTGCCCGCAGCGCCGTCCAACCACGCCCGACCGTCCGCCAACGCCGGATACTGCGCCCGGATCTTCTCCACGTCAAAAGCCATACCCCGACCCTATGAGACCGAGGTCGGCGACCGAACAGATCACCGTTGCACCATTCGGGTCCACTGCCCGAGCGGTCACCAGGAACGCAGGGTTGCGATGCGCTCTTCGAGCTGTTCGACGGTGGCCATCGCGGTGGGCGGTCCGCCGCAGGTCTTCTGCAGCTCGTTGTAGATCTTGCCGTGCGGCTTCCGGGTGCGGTGGTGGTGTAGCGAAACGAGCGTGTTCAGCTCCTTGCGGAGCTTCTGCAACCGCTCCTGCACGGTCTGCGGCCGCGCGCGCTGCTCGGCCTGCTCAGCCACCTTCGCCGCCTTCGCCACCGCCTCGCGCTTGCCGACGTCCTCCAGCTGCTGCTCCTGGCGCTGCCGCAGCAGCGCGCGCACCTGGTCAGGTTCCAGCAGGCCGGGCAGCCCGAGGTAGTCCTGCTCCTCCTCGGTCGTGCTGAACGCGGCCGTGCCGAACGACGAGCCGTCGTAGATCACCTGGTCCAGCTCGGCCTCGGCACCTAGCGAGGTGAACGCCTTCTCGTCCTCGCCCGGCTCGTCGCGCTTGCTGTTGGCCGCGGCCAGCAGCTCGTCGTCCCAGCCGTCCTTTTCCCGGTGCGGCTTGCCGAGCACGTGGTCCCGCTGTGCTTCCAGCTGGCTGGCCAGCTCAAGCAACACCGGGACGCTCGGCAGGAAGATGCTCGCCGTCTCGCCCGGCCGCCGGGACCGCACGAACCGGCCCACGGCCTGCGCGAAGAACAGTGGCGTCGAGGAGCTCGTGGCGTAGACGCCGACCGCCAGCCGCGGCACGTCGACGCCTTCGCTGACCATGCGGACCGCGACCATCCAGCGGTCCTCGGACTCGGCGAACTCGGCGATTCGCCCGGACGCCTGCGGGTCGTCGGAGAGCACCACCACCGGGTCGTACCCGGTGAGCCTGTGCAGGGTCTTCGCGTAGGCCTTGGCCGTGACGTGGTCGGTGGCGATCACCAGGCCACCGGCGTCCGGGATGCCGCCCTTGCGCAGCTGCGTCAACCGGGTGTCGGCGGCCTGCAGCACCGTCGGGATCCACTCCCCCGCCGGGTCCAGGGCGGTCCGCCAGGCCCGCGCGGTCTGCTCGGCGGTCAGCGGCTCGCCGAGGCGGGCGCTGAACTCGTCGCCTGCGTTGGTGCGCCACCGGGCCTCGCCGGAGTACGCGAGGAACAGCACCGGCCGGACGACGCCGTCGTTGAGGGCGTCGGAGTAGCCGTAGGAGTGGTCCGGGCGGCTGCGCAGCGAGCCGTCGGCGTCGGGTTCGTAGCCGATGAACGGGATCGGCGAGTCGTCGCTGCGGAACGGGGTACCGGTCAACGACAGGCGCCGCACGGCCGGGGTGAACGCCTCCCGGATCGCTTCGCCCCAGGACTTCGCGTCGCCCGCGTGGTGCACCTCATCGAGGATCACCAGCGTCTTGCGACGTTCGGTGCGCACCCGGTGCAGCGTCGAATGCGCCGCGACCTGCGCGTAGGTCACCACGACGCCGCGGTAGTCGCTGGAGGTGATGCCGTCGCTGTTGCGGAAGTTGGAGTCCAGCGGGATGCCCGCGCCGCCGGCGGCCAACGCCCACTGGTGCTTGAGGTGCTCGGTGGGAGCCACCACGGTCACCGCCTCAACCGTGCGGTCGGCCAGCAGCTCCGCGGCGACCCGCAGCCCGAAGGTCGTCTTGCCCGCGCCCGGCGTCGCGACCGCCAGGAAGTCCTGAGGCTTGCCCGACAGGTACTTGGTGAGGGCTCGCCGCTGCCAGGCGCGCAGTGGCCGGGAAGGAGCCTGCGAGGGGTCGCTGAGCACGGATCGCACGGAATGGTCGAGTTGCGCTTCGGACACGCCGGCTCGCCGCTCCTTCCTTCTGTCTCCCCTGCTGAATGGCGAGGGCGCGCCACTGCACAGCCCCGCGGCCGCCCGCACGCGCGATGGGCGTCGATCAACTCGAAGCGGGCCGCCGTGCAGCTTACCTTCCGGGTCCGGGCCGCACCGGATTGGCCGGAGGAGACCTGCACGACACTCCGCGTTCCCGGCGGTTTTGGCGGGCCGACGCCCGCCGCGGTAGCCGATGAAGCATCCTTATGGGTGCCATGGGTCAGCCGAGTCCACAAGACCACCGGGGGCGCAGTGCGACCGTCGCACCACGGGAAGTCCCGGTGCGGCGCGGGCCGCTGCGTCTGGTCATGCGCACGCTCGACAAGGCGTGGTGGGACAACATCTTCTCGGAATCGGCGGCCGCCGCGTTCTGGCAGACGCTGTCAATGCCACCGCTGCTGCTCGGGCTGCTGGGCAGCCTCGGCTTCGTCGGCGACTGGTTCGGGCCCACGGTCGTCGATGCCGTGCACGACAAGATTCTCGCTTTCTCCCGCACGGTGTTCACGGCGAACGTGGTGGACCAGATCATCGGCCCCACGGTCGCCGACATCCTGACCAAGGGGCGCAGCGAGATAGTCTCGGTCGGATTCGTGATCTCGCTGTGGGCGGGTTCTTCGGCGCTGGCGTCGCTGGTCGACTCGATCACCCTCGCCTACAACCAGTATCTGGTGCGCAACAGCGTGTGGCAGCGGATCTTCGCGCTGCTGCTGTACCTGGTGTGCCTGGTCGTCGCGGTGGTCGGGCTGCCGGTGGTCGCGCTGGGCCCGGACTGGCTGCCGACGATCTTCCCGCAGGACTTCCAGGACGACATAGCCTGGCTGATCCAGGCGTTCTACTACCCGGCGACCGCCGTCGGCCTGGTGGTCGCGCTCGCGACGCTGTACAAGGTGGCGCTACCGCGGAAGCTGCCGTGGCACCGCGGCCTGCCCGGGGCACTGCTGGCGATGGCGATCTTCCTCTGCGCCAGCACCGGCCTACGGCTCTACATCACGTGGGTGACCAGCACCGGCTACACCTACGGCGCACTGGCCACCCCGATCGCGTTCCTGCTGTTCGCGTTCTTCATCGGGCTGGCGATCATCATGGGCGCGCAGTTCAACAACGCGATCCAGGAGATGTGGCCGGCGAAGATGACCCGCCGGGAGCGCCGGCGGTGGCGGCGCCTGGAGATGAAGCGGCTCGCGCAGCGGATGCACACCGAAGAGGGCTACCGCACGTGGCGCAACGGGCAGGCCGAGGAGGGCGGCGAGAAGCCGAAACCGGCTACGGATCCGCCGCGCAACGGCGTCCCGCTGCCGAAGCAACCGAACGACAAGCATGCCGAGCCGCACGGCGGCTGAGCGCCGCCGTGCGATAGTCCATGGTTCAGTCCTTGCCGCCCGAGGGCAGGGACTCGAAGATCTCCTTGCAGTCCGGGCAGACCGGCGAGCCCGGCTTCGGTGACTTCGTGACGGGGAAGACATCTCCGCACAGCGCGACCACCATCGTGCCCATGACCGCACTCTCGGCGATCTTGTCCTTCTGCACGTAGTGGAACATCTCCGGCCGGTCGTCACTGGTCTGATCAGTGGTCTCGGTCCGGGTATCGGTCTCCGGCATCGTCATCGTGCTCATGCCCCCAATGATGCCGTACGGCACCGCTGCATGTCGCCGACCGGCCGGGCGCAGCTCTCAGGTGCCTTCGATGACCTGGTGGTTACGAGATTCGATCGAGTGCCGCGAGCGGCGGAACCGGTTCACGTGCTCGCGCTTCTTCGCCGGGCGATCGTTGGCGATGAGCACCGCCATCCACGGCAACGGGATGGAAATAGCCAGGATGATCAGTGACAACCACCACAACTGCCACAGCTGGAACACCACTGCGGCAATGACCAGGCACGGGATGCGGCTGGCCATCATGATCGCGTACCTGCGGCGACGCTGCGCCTGCTGATCGTCGTAGGACGGCTGTGCCTCGGTGATCAGCACCGGGGTGTCGTCACGATGTGAGTTATTCACGACGCTACCTCCGCATTCCATGCTCCCACCCGATCGCCTCCGCCGATACCCCGGGTTCGCGATCACCGCAACCCCAGCGATCGGCCTGACCCAGAGGTTGACCGGCAGGACGCAACGCCGAAACCTCGCCGGGTTAGATTCGATCGGGATCAACGGTGCGGGAGGACGAATGCTGTACGCGGTAAGCAAGCGGGTCGTGGGTGCGGTGGCGCGGACGATCTACCGGCCGACCGTGATCGACGCCGACAAGGTGCCCACGAGCGGGCCGGTGATCCTGGCCCCGAACCACCTCGCGGTGCTCGACAGCTTCATCGTGCCGCTGGTGCTGCCGCGCCCGGTGGCGTTCCTGGCCAAGGCCGAGTACTTCCAGGGCACCGGCTTCAAGGGCTCGCTGACCAAGTGGCTGTTCGGCTCACTCGGCGCGATCCCGGTGGAGCGCGGGCGCGGGCGCGCCGCGAAGGAGGCCCTCGAAGCTGCGGAGCAGGTGCTCCGCGACGGCGGCGCGTTCGGCATCCACCCGGAGGGCACCCGCTCGCCCGACGGGCGGCTGTACCGGGGGCGGACCGGCGTGGCGCGGCTGGCGCTGAGCACCCGCGCGCCGGTGGTGCCCGTCGCGTTGACCGGCACGGACAAGCTCCAGCCGGGGGGCAAGAAGCTCCCCCGGGTGCACCCGGTCACCGTCCGCTTCGGCGACCCGCTGGACTTCGCCCGCTATGCCGGGATGGAGGGTTCGCTGCCGGTGCTGCGCTCGATCACCGACGAGATCATGTACGCCATCGCCGAGCTCTCCGACCAGGAGTATGTCGACCGCTACCAGAGCCCCGGCGCCGCCGCGGCGGCCTGATCCCGGGCGCATCCGGCGTTCAGCCAGCGGTTGGCCGACCTGTCGTGGTTGGTCCTGAACCAGAAGTGGTCGGCGCATCGGACGCCGTGGGCGATCCAGTCGTTGTAGGCGACCTGGAATCGGTCGGCGATCCTGAAGTCGTCTCCGCGGGCGGCGAGCCGGTGGGGACGCTGGTCGCCGTCGGTGCCGGCGGTGCCGTCGGTGCCGTCGGTGCCGTCGGTGCCGTCGGTGCCGTCGGTGCCGTCGGTGCCGTCGGTACCGTGGTCGACGGGGCGGGCGGGGCGGGCGGCTGCTCCGGCGTGGAACCCGCCGGCGGATCCTGGATGCCGTGGCATTGCTCGTAGGCCAGCCCGGCGCAAGGATCCGCCCCGATCGCCGGCTCTCCCCGCGTGGCCTGCAGCTGGTCGTCGATCCATGGATCGCTCGAGCGTGCATTGCCGTTCCCGCTGACATGGCCGCACGCCTTGTTCGTGATGGCGTTCGGGTTGTTCGGGTCGTCGAATCGCGGCGCGGCGTCCGGCTCGCAAGTGACGCCGACCGGGTTCGGCGCGCGGTCGGCCTTCGGCGACGGGAGCGGCACCCGAGACGGCATCTTCCTCGGCAACGGGCTCACCAACGGTGTCAACGGACGTTTGGTAGTCCGGATGGGTGGACAGTTGGCCCCCGGGGTGGTGGACATCGGTGTTCCGGGTTGATGGACAGCGGTTCTCCGGGGGGTGGTCAGTTCAACGGGATCACCCCCTTGCCGGCGAGTGCTTCGGCGAGTCGGTGGGAGTCGCCCTTGGTGGTGACGAGGTGTGCGTGGTGCAGTAGCCGGTCGACTGTCGCGGTGGCGAGGGTTTTGGGCAGGATCGAGTCGAAGCCGCTGGGGTGGATGTTGCTGGTGACTGCGATGGAGCGGCGTTCGTAGGCGGCGTCGGTGATCCGGTAGAACGCTTCGGCGGCGTCTTGCCCGGTGGGCAGCATGCCGATGTCGTCGATGACGATGAGGTCGCAGCCGCAGATCTTGCTGATGGCGCGCGCTATGGTGCCGTCGACTTTGGCTTTGCCGACCGCGGTGGTCAGGGTTTCCAGGGTGAACCACGCGACGCGCATGTCGTTTTCGATGGCCGCGTGTGCCAGGGCCTCGACGAAGTGGCTCTTGCCCGTGCCGGAAGGTCCCGCGACCGCAAGATTCTCTTGCCTGCCAACCCATTCCAGAGTGGACAGGGCGTTCTGGGTGGCCTCGGGAATCGAGGATTTCTCGGGCCGCCAGGAGGAGAACGTCTTGCCGGTGGGGAAGTTCGCGGTCTTGCGGCGTTGCCTGCGGGTGGCCGAGGCTCGCCCGGTGACTTCTTCGTCGAGCAGGACACGCAGGACTTCAGCGGGATCCCAGCGCTGGGCGCGGGCGGTGGCGAGCACGTCGGGTGCGGCTTTGCGCAGGTAGGGCAGCCGCATCCGGCGCAGGATACGATCCAGCTCGTCGGGGATGGCGGGTGCTTTGGGGCTGCTCATGCGCCGAACACCTCCCACCCCCGGGTGCCGGGCTGGACCGAGTGGTTCTCGTCGGCCCGGATGACCGTCTCGGCCGGTCCGCGGGCGGTGATGTGGTCACAGATCGAGGCGAGGTCGTCCTCGGCGAACCTGCCGGCGATCGCGGCCAGCCCCAGCGCCTCGTCGACGCGGTCGGTGCCGAGCAGGGCGGCGAGCTCGACCGCCCGGGCCATCTTGGCGCGGATGCGGGTCACGCCGGTCGCAGCCGCCTCGACCAGCCAGCGTCTGGCCCCTTCGCCCACAGCGAGGAACGCGACCTCTTCCGGGGTGCGGGCGCGCACCTTGGGCGTGCGGGGCAGGTTCCCGCCCGGATGGTGCGGGTAGTGGGCGTCGGCGATGCGCGGGTTGCCCGGGGTGGACAGCTCGTGCCGGGCGATCTCGGCCGGCCCGGCCGGGCTCCGGCCGGTGATGACCAGCTCGTCGCCGGTCACCCGGACCCATACCTTGCTGCCCTGATATCCGTCCGGGGTGGAGTAGCGCACCGACCCGAACCGGATCGTCTGATCGGTGTCCACCAGACGTTCCTCGCCCAGCGCGATCGCGTGTGGTTCGGCGGGTAGGACATGCAAATGCTGCCGTTCGGCCGCCAGCCGCTGCACCGGTGCCGTCCCGGTCTCCCGGTGCGGGCGGGCGTTGACGCGTTCACACCACTCAAAGCACGCATCCGCGAGTTCGGTGAACGAGGAGTAGTCCGGCAGCAGGTTCGCCGTCGTGGGCACCAGGTCCGCTTTAGCGATCTTCACCGTGTGTTCTGAGCCGCCTTTGGACTCCGGGTCGAACGGCTCGCATGTCTCGACCTTGCAGCCGTAGTGCCGGCCCGCGGCGACGATGTCGGGATGCCGCACCGGTACCCCGGCCACCCTGTCAATCGTCACCGTCCTCGGATTGTCGGTGAGCAGATAGGTTGGTGCGCCACCGATCCTGCGGAGCATCATGTCCACACAGGACACCAGGGTGCCCAGAGTCTGGTCCCACACCGGCAGCACCACCCGGTATCGTGACCACGACAGCCACGCGCAGAACAACTGAGTACGGCGGCCACCGACCCGCGGGCCTTCGCCCCAGTCGAACTGGCACCACATGCCCGGCTCGGGCACCCACGGCCGGTACTTGCGCCGGTGCCCGGCCCGAAACGCCGCTTTCGCCTCGGCCACCGCACGCCGCGTGGAGCGGTCGGTGCCGGTGAACCCCATCGCCACCAGACGCTGGTGCACCACATCCGCGCGCACCCTGCCCTGGGATGCCTCCACCAGCTCCTCGAGCTTGCCCACAAACGGGTCGATCGAGCGAGCCCGGCGAGTTCGCACCAGCGGATCCCGCCCGGCATCGCGGATCGCGACGTAACGCGTCACGGTCTTCTCATCCACCCCAGCCAACTGGGCAGCGGAGTGCGCGCAGCGGGTGAGGTCGAACGCTTCCAAAATCTCCATGATCTCCCTGTCAGACTTGGTCACGGGATCCCTCCAGGACGACGTCGGCATTGATCAGCAATCAGAGCCAACCCCGCCGGAGGGATCCCTCCCCGCATTACTGCTCAGGCGTGTCCCGGAGATCACACGTCCGCACACCCGGAAATCTCATGTCCGCCGATCCGGACCAAACTGTCCACCCACCCAGATTTTTCCGTGTCCGCTGACAAACGGCGCGACGGGCGGCGGTAGCAACTTCGGCGGTGCGGTGCTGCAGGCGCCTATGGCGAACATCAGGCCCGGCAATACGGCGGCGACGGCGTAGCGAGTCATAGGCGATCCCCCAGTGCGAAGGGCCGGTGCGGTCACTGGCCCTGTCATGGGTTCCGCGTTGACGTTGCCGTGCGTTATCCGGTTACCACCCGTAGTGCCGCCGCGTCAGTCCGGATAGCCGATGAACTCGGGCCGGACGTGATCCACCAGCCAGACGCCGTTCGCACTGACCCGGAACTCGTGCCCGCTCGCGTGCATCCCGGCGGCGTCCACGGTCAACACGACCGGCCGCCCCTGCCGCGCGCCGACGCGCTTCGCGGTCTCGCGATCGACCGAGAGGTGGACGTGATGCCGGTTCATCGGCCTCAACCCCTCGGCGCGAATGCCCGCCAGGTGGCGTGAGACCGTGCCGTGGAACAGCAGCTCAGGTGGTTCGGTCACCGGTAGGTCGAGGTCTACCGCGACCGAATGCCCCTGGCTGGCCCTGATCCGGTCGCCCTCGATGACGTACCGCTGCTTGTCGTTGGTCTCGACGACCTGCACCAGCTCCGCCCGCGAGATCGGGAACCCGTGCGAGGCCGCCGCCGCGAGCAGCACATCGACGGCCGCCCAGCCGTGCTCGTCCAGCTCGATCCCGATCCGCTCGGGCTGGTGCCGCAGGTGCTTGGCCAGGTACTTCGAGACTCGCACCAACCTGCGCTCGTCAATCGACGCCTAGTCCTTGGCTGCCTTGGCCGCAGCCTTCTGCTCCTTCTTCCAGGCGCGCACCTCGGCGAGGGACTGATCATCGACGACGTCGGCGATCGAGCGGCGGGCGTCCGCGTCGCCGTAGGCACCGGCTGCCTCGCGCCACCCGGCCGGCTCGACGCCGCGCTGCTTGCCCAGCAGGGCTAGGAAGATCCGCGCCTTCTGGTCGCCGAACCCGGGCAGCGCCTTGAGCCGCTTCAGAACCTCCTTGCCGTCCGGATCGCCCTCGGTCCAGATGGCGTCGGTGCGGCCGTCGTAGTTCTCGACGATGTACTGGGCCAACGCGTGCACCCGCCGCCCCATCGACCCGCCGTAGCGGTGGATCGCGGGCTTCTGCACGCAAAGCTCGACGAAGCTGTCGAGATCGGACTCCGCGATCTTGGCGACGCTGAACCCGCCCATCCGGTCGGCGATCTTCTTCGGCCCCGCGAACGCGATCTCCATGGAGATCTGCTGATCAAGCAGCATGCCCGTGAGCAGCGCAAACGAATCCTCACTGAGCAGCTTGTCGGCGTCGGCGTCTCCTGTGAGGTTGAGCTTTGGCATGACACCATACTGGCACGTGGGCTTACGAGTAGGCTCATCCGAGACTCACGTAAGTTTAGCTATTGCTATACTCGCGCTGGTGAGTCACGGTGAATGTGACATGTATGTCGTCGACGAGGTACTGGAATGGATCAGGCGCCTCGACTCCGACGATCGCGACAGGGTTACGCAGGCACTTGATGTGCTTGCCGAAGTCGGTCCCGGTCTGGGACAACCTCTTGTCGACACGATCACCGGTTCGAGGATCCAGAACTTGAAGGAACTACGTCCCGGGACCGTGCGGATCCTGTTCGCTTTTGATCCGTGGCGTTCCAGTGTCTTATTGGTCGCCGGAGACAAAGCAGGCCGATGGCAGACGTGGTACCGCGAGGCTATCCCCGTCGCCGAACAGCGGTACGAACGCTATCTGAAGGAACGGCGAGCCGAGGAGGGGCGGCGATGACCGGATACACGAACTGGCGGGACGTCCGCAGCGAATTCGTAGAACGCGCGGGCGGTGAGGAGGCCGTCGCCGCAGGCAAGGAGGCGATGCTAGCGGAGGTTCGCGGCTATCGACTCGCCGAGATCCGGCGCCACCGGGGGCTCACCCAGCAGGATGTCGCCGACCGGATGGGTGTGACCAAGGGACGGATTTCCCAGATCGAACTCGGAAAGCTGGCAGGCCAGGACGTGCTCGCGCGCTACGCCGCCGCCCTCGGTGGCCGACTGCACCAGTCGATCTACTTCGACGACGGAGACATCGCGGCCATCTCGTGAGTCAAGGCCACCATCGGCGGCATGATCAACACCGTAGTAGCCGGTTCCGGCCGAGCGAGGAGCGTTGCCCGTGACCGACCGCGTGTCCATCCCGTCCGCTCGACACGTACGCATCGTGCACTTGAACGGCCCGACGTTCCAGGCATTGGCCACCGGCGATCTGCCTGCGACCAATGCGGTCAGTCCGGTGCCAGTCACGGCTTGCTTCACCGCCCTTGAACAGCGAAGGCTGTGGCGGATGCGCAGCAGGCAGGTCGAACTGGACCCGTCCAGCGCGGACTGGATCACTGGTGTCGTCTGGGACGAGCAACGGCAACTGGCCGTCGGATGGGCCGGATACCACGGGCCTCCCGACGCATCGGGCATGGTTGAAATCGGATACGCCGTCGACCCCGCGCACCGGCGACGCGGTTATGCCCGAGCCGCGCTCGAAACATTGCTGCGACGTGCGGCCCGAGAGCCGGAAGTACGTACCGTTCGCGTCACGATCAGTCCCGACAACGCTGCTTCCTATCAGCTGGCGTCGCAGTACGGCTTCCTCAGAGTGGGCGAACAGTGGGACGACGAAGATGGCTTGGAGATCATTTACGAAGTCGTGGCGCGGCAGATCAGCTGTAGAGATACTCCGACACCGGCTCAGCCGCTGAACCATCCAGCCAAGCCGAGCCGAGCAGGAACACTTGACACTTATCTACAAAGTGTCGCGATCCGCTGATCGAGCAGCATGCCCGTGAGCAGGGCGAACGGGGTCGTCGGACAGCAGCTTTTCCGCTTCGGCATCGCCGGTGAGGTTGAGCCGATGCCTTGGCTTAGTTCTACGCGAAGTCGCTGGGCGGCGAGATCACGTACAGGACCGCCGACCAGGCATGGGTACGCGCGCCTGGAATCGCATTGGTCTGCCGGGCCGTCGCCGACCACAAGCCCACGACATGGCCGTCGCCTGAAGTCCCGCTGCACTCGCATTCGAGTTCGTCGTCGTTGACCCGCGTGGACGCTGGGGGCTGCCACCGACCCGCACTGCATCGTGCGCGACCCTGACCGGGCCCTGACCCCAAGAGTCATGTCAGCTACACCCGGATCATCGGGTACTCGGCGAGTGCCGGATGCGTACTGACTGTGATCGTCGACCCCGAAGACAACTCCGGGGTGACCGCGTGGAAGACCCGCGGCCGATCTCCGCGAGTACCTCGAAGGCAAGGAGGGTGACCATGACCGACCCCGCCAAGACGGCCCGCCGGGCACGACACGACGTCATCCGCGCTCAGGTCGCCGACGAAGAAGTCGAAGCGGCTGAAGCGGAGGCAGCCGAAAACGCCGCCGCCCTCGACGTTTCGCTCCATCTGCGCATCAGCCAGTCCCTCGACGCCGAGTTGCGACGCCGGGCGGCCGCCGAGCACATTCCCACATCCGCACTCGTCCGACGGCTCCTCACTCAGGCCGTGCACCGGCACGACTCCGGTGGCCTCACGTCCGCTGAAGTCGAAGAGATCGCCCGCCGCGTCACTCGCGAGGAACTCCAACGAAGCTGAATGCCGTGCCGATGCAAATCGGCTACTTCTTCGCCGCCTTTTACTCCTTCTTGAAAGCCCAAACGCGCGCGGCCGAAGGCCAAGCCGCTGTCGGAGTTGGACGCCACCCTGCTGCAGTGAACGGCGCCGTTCGCGTCATCGCACCTAGTGCTGCACGACGAACGGTCATTCATCGCAGGTGATCCGGTCGAGCGCGGCGTCCACCACCTGCCAGTCGTGCCGGTCGGGTTCGGCCACCACCAGTCCGGCGACCTCCGCCGCCGATTCGTCGCCCCAGTCGGCACGGAAGCGCTGCCACTCGTCCTCGACGATGTCGTCGACCAGCGCCCGGCACCGGCCGGCCGCAATCGGGTGCGCCACCGTACTCGTGGCCACCGCATTCGCGGCACCGAACCAGGGCGGCGCCGACCGCAGGTCTCATCCGGTCATGTTCGCGCCGGAGAGGAGACGGGCGCCATCGAATTTCCGAGCTCCGCGGACGGGTGCTCCCAGATGCACTAACGGGTGGTCGTGTGAGGATCGGGGCGTGATTCCAGACCTGTCCCATGACCGCATCGATCGACTTCGCGACGCCTTCCAGGCCGCCGGGTACGACGCCGACGGCGTCGTGGATCTCCTCGGTCCCGAGGCGCATGCCGCGCTGGGCCGCGGCGAGCCCGTTCCCGCGCTGCGCGCGACCACCGACGCAGGCGCGCTCGGCACCCTGGTCCGGTTGTTCCTGCTCGGCCAGGCCGAGTCGCGGGCTGCCGTTGAAGCCGCGTTGGCTCCGCTGCCGCTTTCCGGGGCAACGGCCGCCGGGCTGCTCGTCGACGACGGCGATGGGCTGCGCGCAGGGCTCGACGTCCGGCCGCACGGCGTCGACGACGAGTCGTGGTGGGTGGTCTCGGACCTGGATTCGGACCTGCGCGGCGGGCGTCCCGTGGAGGCCGACCACGTGCTCGGCGTCGGGCACGCGTCGCTGAGCCTGGTCCGGGCGACCTCTCGGCGGCCGGTGGGCTCGGTGCTCGACCTCGGCACGGGTTGTGGTGTGCAGGCGCTGCACGCGAGCACGCACGCGCAGCGGATCACCGCGACCGACGTGTCCAAGCGGGCGTTGGCGTTGGCCGAGGCGACGTTCCGGCTCAACCGCATCGACGTCGAACTCGCCGAAGGCGAGTGGTTCGGCCCGGTGCAGGGCCGCAAGTTCGACCAGGTCGTGTGCAACCCGCCGTTCGTGGTCGGTCCGCCGCGCACCGACTTCACCTACCGCGACTCGGGGCTGGCCGGTGACGACGCGAGCGCGCTCGTCGTGCGCCAGCTCCCCGGCCTCCTCGCTGAGAGCGGCACCGGCCAGCTGCTGGCCTCCTGGGTGCACCGGGACGGCGAGGACTGGCAGGACCGGGTGTCCCGCTGGCTGCCGCCGGGCGCCGGCGTGGACGCCTGGTTCGTGCAGCGCGACGTCGCCGACCCCGCTCTCTACGTGGGCACCTGGCTGCGCGACGCCGGATACGACCAGCGCTGCCCGCAAGGCCTGCAGAAGGCCGCCGAGTGGCTGGACTGGTTTGAGGCCAACGACGTGATCGGGATCGGCTTCGGGTTCGTCACGCTCCGCCGCACCGACGCGCGCGGCGAAGTCGTGTGCGAGGACCTCCGGCACGCCTTCGACGATCCGCTGGGCCCGGAATCGGACCAGTGGCTGCGCCGGGTCGACTGGCTGCGCGCGCACGACTCCGCCGAGGCGCTGCTGGCGGCCCGCCTGGTCACCGCGGACAGCACCGTGCTGGAAGCCGTCTCCGAACCAGGTGACGAAGGCTGGCACCCGCTGGTGCACCGGCTGCACCGCACCGACGGGCCGGGCTGGCAGCACGAGATCGACGAGCTGGGCGTGCGGCTGCTCGCTGGGTGCCGCGGGGCGCTGCCGCTCGGCGAACTCCTCGAACTGCTCGCGATGGGCTACGGCGAAGACTCCGGGGAACTGACCCGGGCCGCGATTCCGATGGTGCGCGAACTCGTCCGGCACGGAATGCTGCTGCCGGCGGAATGGGCGGGCGGTGACCAATGAGAGCAATCGCCACTCGGGTCACTCGCGCCTCGGTAACCGTCGAAGGCGTCGTGGTTGGCAAGATCGAAGAACCCGGGCTGTTAGTGCTATTGGGCGTGACGCATTCCGACGGGCCTCAGGAAGTCGTAAAAATGGCCCGCAAACTCCACGAGATCCGGGCGCTTCGCGACGAGGAGTCGTGCGCCACGACCGGGGCACCGCTGCTCGTCGTCAGCCAGTTCACGCTCTACGGCTCGACCAAGAAGGGCCGCCGCCCGTCCTGGACCGAGGCGGCCCGTCCCGAACAGGCGGAGCCGCTGGTAGAGGCGGTCGTGGCCGAGCTGCGCGAGCGGGGCGCGAAGGTCGCCACCGGGGTGTTCGGCGCGATGATGTCGGTGGAGAGCGCGAACGACGGGCCATTCACCCTTTTGGTTGAGGTCTAAATGTAACGAGAGCTCTCAGCAAATCCTCAGGCTTGGGGCGCAACCGATGTGACCGCCATGACGTCTCCCTAACCACAACCTCGGGAACGAATTCGGCACGCCGGTCGTTTTCCAGGTAACGAAGCTTCGACGGTCATGCCGACAGGTAGCCAACGCACCGATCGACAGCACCGGAGAAGACGTCGACGCGGGGCTCGTACAACCGAGCGTACGCGTCCTTCACACCGCGCAACGGCGCGCAGGTGTGATTCGCGCCCGCCAAGCCAGCCCGTCAGGGAGGGAGCTCATGACCGTCCCGCAGACCACCAAGCCAGACGTCGCCGTCGCCGAAGACCTGGACACCCAGGGCCCATCAGCCGACCTGGTGCGCGTCTACCTCAACGGCATCGGGCGCACCGCGCTGCTCACCGCACAGGAAGAGGTCGACCTCGCCAAGCGGATCGAGGCCGGGGTCTTCGCCAAGCACCTGCTCGAGACCAGCAAGAACCTCTCCCCTGAGCGGCGCTCCGACCTCGGCGCCGTGGTCCGCGACGGCCGCCGGGCGAAGAACCACCTCATGGAGGCGAACCTCCGCCTGGTCGTGAGCCTGGCCAAGCGCTACACCGGCCGCGGCATGCCACTGCTGGACCTCATCCAGGAGGGCAACCTCGGCCTCATCCGCGCGGTGGAGAAGTTCGACTACACCAAGGGCTTCAAGTTCTCCACGTACGCGACCTGGTGGATCCGGCAGGCCATCACTCGCGGCATGGCCGACCAGAGCCGCACCATCCGGCTGCCCGTCCACCTGGTCGAGCAGGTCAACAAGCTGGCCCGGATCAAGCGCGACCTGCACCAGAAGCTCGGCCGCGAAGCCACGGACGAGGAGCTTTCCGAAGAAGCCGGCATCCCGGTGGAGAAGATCCTCGACCTGATGGACCACTCGCGGGACCCGGTCAGCCTGGACATGCCGGTCGGGGCCGAGGAGGACGCGCCGCTCGGCGACTTCATCGAGGACTCCGAATCCGCCGATGCCGAGAACGCGGTGATCTCCGGGTTCCTGCAGGACGACCTGCGCCGCGTGCTGGCCACGCTGGAAGAGCGCGAGCAGGCGGTGATTCGGATGCGCTACGGCCTCGACGACGGCCAGCCGCGCACCCTGGACCAGATCGGCAAGGCGTTCGGGCTGTCCCGCGAGCGGGTCCGGCAGATCGAGCGGGAAGTGATGGCCAAGCTGCGCCAGGGCGACCGCGCCGACCGGTTGCGCGCGTACGCGAGCTGACCGCGCGTTTGGGGCGCCGTGTGTCCGCAGAAAAGCGCGGACCACGGCGCGGTCAGGATGATTTCGCGGGGGCCGAGCCCCCGCAGACCCCCACGGTGCGGTGGTCGCCTCGGGAGGGCTCCCGACGTTCTTGAGCGTTCCCGGTCTGCTCACCGAGCAGCTTCCGGGAGTTCCGAACCTTCGAGGGGGCAGGGGTCAGGGACTTTCAGATTTCCGGAACCTTCGTTGCTCGGTGAATTCGGGGTTCGGCGGGCCGGACTTGCCGACTGGCTCTGTGTCGGTTTTGGCGGGTCTCGGCACTTCTCCTTGTTGGTCTTGTTGGTTCGGGGATTGGTACACCCGGATGGCTCTTTGACCTTGTCGGGTTGGGGCGGGAACATCGTTCTTCACCCCTTCTCCGGCCGGTTTTCTTGGTCTTTGCGGCGGGTTCCGCCGCTTACCCCGGGAGGGCGGACCCGTCATTCGGGCGGGTCCGGCCTCCCGACCTTTTCGTCCGCCCCTCCCACAACGCTGTTTCAGTCGCTGGTCTCGGAGCCGTCAGTCGGTGAACTTGGTCTGCCAGCGGTCCAGTTCTTCGTTCGTGGCTCCGTGGGCTTGGAGCCAGCCCCTCGCCCCACCTTCGTGTTGGGCGAAGGTGTTCAGGACGCTCTCGATCGCCTCCGTCGGCGTCGACAGGAGCTCGTGGACCATCTCCTCGTCCACCCCCGGCGGCAAGGCCGGCACCTCATCCAGGCGTTGCAGGACTCGGAGCATGTTCCGGTCGGTGCGCACGTAGTCGGCCACGATCGCATCGCGGCGCACCCCCACCGCACTCAGCAACATCGCCGAGACCACCCCCGTGCGGTCCTTGCCCGCCGCGCAGTGGATCAGCACCGGACCGTCGGCGTCCAGGACGATGCGGAACACCTCTACCAGCTTCTTCGGCGCGCCCTGGACGATCGACTGGTACAACGCCGTCAACTCGTGGGCGGCTTCGTCGAGCTCGACATCCGCGTCCCGTGCCTCCTCCAGCAACGGCACGCTGTGCACCGTCGCCACCGCCGCCAGCGGGTGTCCCTCGTCACCTGTCTCCACCGAATCGCGGAGGTCCACCACGACCTTCGGCGGCCACGGCGACAAGTCCACCGGATCCCGGTCGCCGGCGTGCGGAGCGTCGCTGCGGTACACCACGCCCGCCTGGGTCGCCACACCGTCGCCGGTGGGCTGCCCGCCCAGGTCACGCAGGTTGACCAGCACATCGAGGGAATCTGTCGTCGACAAGGCGACCTCCATTGCTCGGGTACCGCATCGGAGTGCGGCGACGATGTTCGGTCGCCAGCCTCGCAGGTGCGCCGCCGCGCTTCCAGGGCCTCGTTCGGCGGGCGATCCGTCACACCTGGGCCACCCCCCGTGGACGCGCTGATCGACCGCGCGGTTTTATTGGTCATCGCGTAACCCGAACGCGCGCAAAGGAGCCGCGACGTGACCACCACGTTCGATTTCACCGAGGTGCTCCCCCTCGGCCCCGACAACACCGACTACCGCCTGGTGACCACGGACGGGATCCGGGTCGTCGAGGCGACCGGGCGACGATTCCTCGAAGTCGAGCCGACCACGCTCACCGCCCTGGCAACCGAGGCGATCAAGGACATCCAGCACCTGCTGCGCCCGTCCCACCTGGCGCAGCTGCGCGCGATCGTCGAGGACCCGGAGGCCAGCCCCAACGACCGGTTCGTGGCCGCCGACCTGCTGCGCAACGCGTGCGTGTCCGCTGGGGGCGTGCTGCCGATGTGCCAGGACACCGGCACCGCCATCGTCATCGGCAAGCGCACCGAAACCGTGCTCACCGGCGGCCGCGACGAAGAGGCGCTGGCCCGGGGCGTCTTCGACGCATACCAGGACCTCAACCTGAGGTATTCCCAGATGGCGCCGCTGAACTTCTGGGACGAGCGCAACACCGGCAGCAACCTGCCCGCGCAGATCGAGCTGTACAACAAGCCCGGCACCGACCCCGCCTACGAGTTCCTGTTCATGGCCAAGGGCGGCGGCAGCGCGAACAAGACCTTCCTCTACCAGGAGACCAAGGCGCTGCTGAACCCGACGCGGCTCGGCCGGTTCCTGGAGGAGAAGCTGCGCTCGCTGGGTACCGCGGCCTGCCCGCCGTACCACCTGGCGATCGTCGTCGGCGGCATGTCCGCCGAGTTCAACCTCAAGGTCGCCAAGCTCGCCTCGGCCCGCTACCTCGACGAACTTCCGCGGGAGGGCTCGGCGTCCGGGCACGCCCTGCGCGACGTCGAGATGGAGCAGCAGGTGCTGGAGATGACCCGGCAGTTCGGCATCGGCGCGCAGTTCGGCGGCAAGTACTTCTGCCACGACGTTCGGGTGATCCGCCTGCCCCGGCACGGTGCCTCGCTGCCGGTTGGTGTCGCGGTGTCCTGCTCGGCGGACCGCCAGGCCAAGGCCAAGATCACCCCGGAGGGCGTGTTCCTGGAGCAGCTCGAACGCGACCCGGCCCGCTACCTGCCGGACGTGGTCGACGAGCAGCTCTCCCACGAGGTCGTCAAGATCGACCTGCACCGGCCGATGGCGGAGATCCGGGCGGAGCTGTCCAAGCTGCCGGTCAAGACCCGGGTGTCGCTGACCGGCCCGCTGGTGGTGGCGCGCGACATCGCGCACGCCAAAATCGCCGAGCGGCTGGAAGCCGGCGAGCCGATGCCCGACTACCTGCGTGACCACCCGGTGTACTACGCGGGCCCGGCCAAGACCCCGGAGGGCTACGCCTCCGGCTCGTTCGGCCCGACCACTGCCGGTCGAATGGACGCCTACGTCGAGCAGTTCCAAGCCGCGGGCGGCTCGCTGGTCATGCTCGCCAAGGGCAACCGGTCGGCGAAGGTGACCGAGTCCTGCCACACCCACGGTGGCTTCTACCTCGGTTCCATCGGCGGCCCCGCCGCGCGCCTGGCCCAGGACTGCATCCGCAAGGTCGAGGTGCTGGAGTACCCCGAACTCGGTATGGAAGCGGTGTGGCGCATCGAGGTCGAAGACTTCCCCGCGTTCGTCGTAGTCGACGACAAGGGCAACGACTTCTTCGCCAACGCCACCAAGCCGACCCTGCAGATCTCCTTCGGCCGCTGACAACGCCGGTACTCCCGCAGGATCCGCACCTCCTGCGGGAGTACCGGTTTCAGCCCAACCGATCGGCGCGATGGGCAGGTATCGCGTGGTCACCGATCAGCGGGGAACCTTGACATCTCGTTGTTCCAGCACGACCTTTCGCGCGTCCAGCGGCGCATCGAGCTGCACTGCCACCGGCGGGTAGCGCAGGTCCATAGTGCAGATTCCCGGCGGTTCCGGGGTTTCCTCGACCAGCACCACCTTCACGTGGTCTGCGGTCTGCTCGGCCAGTTCGGCGTGCACCTTGCTGCAGCCGCCTTCCTGACCGGTCGCCACGATGACCGCGCCGTCGTCCTGTGTCCACACTTTCTTCGGATATCCCTTGGGCAGCGCCGAAACGTCGACCGCCGTCTCGGCGACCGGCGCGCGCTCCTGTTCCGGCTTCGGCTGCACCGGTCCGGGCGGAGCCGGGGGCTGACCGCCGAAACCCACTTCATTGGTTGGCTGTTGGGCGCAGGCTGCCAACGCTAGGAGCAGAGCCCCTGCGCCCACTGCGGTGTGTAGGCGTCTCATGCCCTAAGGACGGAAGCACCGGAGCGAGCGGTTGCGCGGAATAGGCACCGGATTGAATCCACATCTTTCCCACATTTCGGAACCACTGGTGATCGGTCTCCGCCGCGTGGTTTCGTCGACAGGACCCCTTCCTACCCCGGGAGTGAGGAATGTCCACCACCGCCACATCGGCCACAACGGCTGCCACACCACCAGAAGCACCGCAGGACGAGCCGCAGTGGGTTCCGTTGACCGTCGGGGCGATCGCGGCGGTGGCGCTTGTGGTCGCTGCGGCTGCGGTCGGCGTGAAATCCGCTTTGCTGGCGGGGCTGGGCCTCGCGCTCGGGCTGACGTTGTTCCACTCCCGCTTCGGTTTCACCTCCGCCTGGCGGCAACTCGTCTCGGTTGGACAGACGTCTGGTGTGCGGGCGCACCTGCTGATGCTCGGCGCGGCGTCGATCCTGTTCGCCCCGATCCTGGCCGGCGGCGTGACGTTCTTCGGCGCCGAGCCGGAGGGCAACGTCTCACCGATCGGGCTCGGGCTCGTCGTCGGCGCGGTCCTGTTCGGCATCGGGATGCAACTCGGAGGCGCTTGCGCATCGGGCACGCTGTTCGCGGTCGGCGGCGGGAACACCCTGCTCGTGGTCACGCTCTTCTTCTTCGTCTGCGGTTCGGTGCTCGGCGCCCTGCACCTTCCAATGTGGATGTCCGATGCGATCACCCTCGGTTCGTTCTCCCTCGCTGAGGACACCGGTCTCGGCTACTTCGGCGCGCTGGTGGTGCAACTCGCCGTCCTGGGCGCGATCGGCTTCGTCGCAACGCGTTGGGCACGGCGGCACAACGCGCCTCCGGCCGGCCGGCCGCCGACATCTCGCGGGCTGTGGCGCGTGCTGCGGGGTTCGTGGTCGCTGTGGGTCGGAGCGTTGCTGCTCGCGGTGCTCAACGCCGCCGTGCTGCTGACTCGCGGCAGCCCGTGGGGCATCACCTCGGCGTTCGTGCTGTGGGGTTCGAAGGCCTTGCAGGCCCTGGGTGTGGACGTGGCGAGTTGGCCGTACTGGCAAGGGGAACGGGCGGCTTCCCTGGCCGGCCCGGTGCTGGCCGACTCCACCTCCGTGCTGAACTTCGGGATCATCGTCGGCGCGCTCGTGGCATCGGCTGCGTCCGGCGCCTTCGTGCTGGCCAAGCGACTGCCCAGGAAGGTGGTGCTGGCGGCCATGATCGGTGGTTTGCTGATGGGTTACGGCGCGCGCTTGGCCTACGGCTGCAACATCGGCGCCTACTTCTCGGGGATCGCCTCGTTCTCGTTGCACGGCTGGGCCTGGGGTCTGCTGGCTCTGGCCGGCACTTGGATCGGCCTGAAGTTGCGGCCACTGTTCGGGCTCGGCGTCCCCAAGACCACCGACTCCGTCTGCTGATACCGCCCGAACTGCCTTGGCGGGCCATTGCCGGCCAAGGCGTTCTGGACGTCAGTTTGGCCGGGCTGCGCGCACCGTGATCCGGTTGGCACCGGCCGAAACGTGCTCGAGCACGGCGGAGGCCCGGTCGCCCGAACCGTTCTGAACGTAGGCCTCGGTGGTGTCCTGATCCACGCCGCCAGATTAATGGAACCGGCCAGTTTCGGACGACGCGGTGGGTTCGTCGAGCGGTCAGCGAAGCCGACGCGGCCCGGCGTCCAACGCCGCGGGCGACGCCCCGAGGCCCACCCTGGCACCGGCGACCACCGCACCCGTCGGCGAGGCGAGCGCCGGCTGCAACGCCAGTTCGCGCACCTCCGGCAAGTCCTCGGCCAACGTCGCCACCCGCAGCACCAAGTCCTCCAGAGCCGCGAGATCCGCCGGCTCGGTGCCCCGGTACCCGGCGAGCAGCGGTGCGGCACGCGGCGCGCGCACCAGCGCGGACACGTCCACATCGGACAGCGGCAGTGCGCGGTACGCCTTGTCGCCGAGCAATTCGCTGGCCACCCCGGAAAGCCCGAACGAGACCAGCGTGCCGAAGGATGGGTCGTCCGTCAGATCGATGACGCACGAGGTCCCGCGCGGCGCCATGCGCTGCACGTAAACCTCGTCGAGCCCCGAGACTTGCTGGATGTCGGCGTACGCCGCCCGCACGGCCTGGGCGTTGCCCAGGTCGAGGCGGACGCCGACCAGGTCGTTGCGGTGCCGAAGTTGGTCGCTCGCCGACTTCAGCGCCACCGGATAACCCAGCTCCTCGGCTGCCGCTGCGGCTGCTTCAACCCCGGTGACCAGCCGGAACGGCACAACGTGGATGCCGTAGCAGCCGAGCAACTGCACCGCCTCGTCGTCGCTGAGTGCGGTGACTCCCGCGGCCAGCCAGCCATCGACCAGCGACCGCGCCCGGTCCTCGTCGATCTCCGGTGGTCGCACGAAGTGGCCTTGTGGCGCGGCGCGCCATTTCGCGTACCGGGTCACCCGCGCGAGCGCCAACACCGACCGCTCCGGGCTCGGGTAAGACGGCACCGATCCCTTGCCGGTCGTGCCGTCCGGGCCGGGTACCACGAGTTCGTCTGGTACGCCTTCGGCTGCCAGGAACGTGGTCACCACCGGCTTCGAACGCGCGACGCCGGCCTCTTGCAACGCCTCGCGCAAGGCGCGGGCGTACGCGGTGCCCGGAACCGCGACCGGCGGGGCGAACACCGTCACCAACGCGTCGACATCCGAACGCAAGGCGGCGTCGCGCACCGCGGCGGCGAATTCCTCCGGCCCCGCCGAGGCACCCACGTCGACCGGATCGCAGGCCAGCTCCAGCTGCTGCGCCTGTGCCACGTCGGCGGCGATCATGCCCAGCGCCGACGAGTTGCCCACAATCGCGACCCGGTCGCCCTGCGGCAGCGGCTGGTGCGCCAGCAGCAGCGCGGTGTCGAACATCTGGGCAACCGACTCCACTCGGATCACACCAGACTGCTCGAACAACGCCTGCACGCTGGTCTCGTCGATCTGCACCGACGTGGCCGCCAGGCCGAGGCGCACCGCGTTGCGGCCCGATTTCACCACCACGACCGGCTTGCTGCGGGCCAGCCGCCGCGCCAGCCGGCCGAACTTGCGCGGGTTGCCGAAGGACTCCAGGTAGAGCAGCACGACGTCGGTGGCCGGGTCGGTCTGCCAGTACTGCAGCAGGTCGTTGCCGGACACGTCGGCGCGGTTGCCCGCCGAGACGAACGTCGACAGCCCCAGCCCCCGCTCGGTGGCGGTGGCCAGGATCGCCACCCCGAGCGCACCGGACTGGCAGAAGAAGCCGGTGCGGCCGCGGCCGGGCAGCTGCGGCGCAAGGCTCGCGTTCAACCTGAACTCCGAATCGGTGTTGACCACGCCTAGCGCGTTGGGACCTACCACCCGCATGCCGTGCACGCGGGCCGCCCGCACCATCTCGCGTTCCACCTCGCGACCGTCCGGGCCGGTCTCGCTGAACCCAGAGCTGACGATGACCAGGGCTTTCACGCCCTTGGCCAGGCAGTCGTCGAGCACTCCGGTCACGCTGGCGGCCGGGATCGCCACCACCGCCAGATCGACCTCGTCGGGGATGTCGAGCACCGAGGCGTAGGCGCGCACCCCTCGCACCGAGCGGTGCTCCGGGTTGACCGGGTAGACCGGGCCGGTGAAGTCGGCGGTGAGCAGGTTGGTCAGCACCGCGTGGCCGATCTTGGCGTGATCGGTGGACGCACCGATCACCGCCACCGACCGCGGCCGCAGCAGGTTGTGCACGCTGCGGGCCTCGGCGGCCTGCTCGCGGGCGCGGGCCACGGCCACCGACTCCTCGGTGGGGTCGATGCCGAACTCCAGGTGCACCACGCCCGCTTCCATGGCCCGGCTCACCTGGTACCCGGCGTCGCGGAACACCCGAACCATGGTCGAGTTCTCGGCGAGCACCTCGGCCACGAAACGCCGCAGCCCGCGTTCGCGCGCTGCGGCGGCCAGGTGCTCCAGCAAGATCGATCCCAGGCCGCGCCCCTGGTGTTGGTCCTGCACCACGAACGCGACCTCGGCCGACTGCTGCTCACCGAGCCGGTCGTAGCGGCCTACCGCCACGATGTCGTCGCCGAGCAGCGCCACCAGCGCCACGCGGTTGACGTAGTCGACACGGGTGAAGCGCTCCACGTCGCGCTGAGACATCCGCGGGTAGGGACCGAAGTAGCGGTAGTACCTCGTCCGGTTGCTCAGCCGCCCGTGGAAGGCCACCAGCTTGTCGGCATCGGCTTCGACGATCGGTCGCAGGTGCACGGTGCCGCCGTCGGACAGCACCACGTCCGCCTCCCACCGCCGTGGGTAGTCCTGCTCCTGGCGGAATTCCTCCTGCCGCTGCCCCACTCCGTCCACTTCGGACTCCTCAGTCGCGGCTGTCGGCCGGATCCAGACCATGCAAAGGAAACACCGCGTTCCGAGTGTCGCGAATCGAGGTGTCCACCGCGGACGCGGTGACCCCCGACCACCGTTGGAAGGCCGGGTCGGCCCCATCGGTCATCGAAGTCGGCAGCGGCACGTTGTCCGCCAGCCGCACCGCATGCGCGATCCAGTCCTCCGGGATGGTCGTCGCCGGGTCGACGTCCCGGTCCAACAACGTCGCCAACAGGTGCGTCCAAGCGCGCGGCACCACCCGGAACAGCGAGTAGCCGCCACCTCCCAGCGCCAGCCACTTGCCGTCCGCGCAGCTGTCCGCGAGCTCCCGCAGGTTCTGATAGGTCGCGCGCTGCCCATCGACGGTCATCGACAGGTCCGCAAGCGGATCCTCCCGGTGCGCGTCCGCACCGCACTGGGTCACCAGCACCTGCGGCCGGAACGCGTCGAGCACCGACGGCACCACCGCGTGGAAGGCGCGCCGCCAGTCGGCGTCCCCTGTCCCCGGCGGCAGCGGGATGTTGACGGCTGCGCCGTCCGCCGCGCCGGAGCCCACGTCGGTGGAGAACCCGGTGCCGGGCCACAGCGTCAGCGGGTGCTGGTGCAGCGAGATGGTCATGACCCGCGGGTCGTCATAGAACGCCGCCTGCACCCCGTCCCCGTGGTGCACGTCGATGTCGAGGTAGGCGATGCGTTCCACGCCCTGTTCCAGCATCCACGCGATGGCCACCGAGCAGTCGTTGTAGACGCAGAACCCCGCCGCGCGATCAGCCATCGCGTGGTGCAGCCCACCCGCGATGTTGACCGCCCGGTCGGCCTTGCCCGACACGACCTGCTCGGCCGCCCGGATCGAGGCACCCGCGATCAACGCCGACGCCTCGTGCATCCGGTCGAAGATCGGGTTGTCGTCGGTGCCCAGGCCGTGGCCGACCTCCCAACCCGCGAGCGGCGCGGAGCGCACGGCCGCAATGTACTCGGCGGTGTGCACCCGCTGCAGGTCCGCATCGGTGGCCGGCTCCGGCTTGATCATCTCGACGCCGTCGAGGACCCCCAGCGAGCGGGCCAACCGCATGGTCAGCTCCAGCCGGATCGGATGCAGCGGGTGGTGACCACCCAGGTCGTAGCCGAGTACCGACTCGTCCCACACGACCGCGCACTGAGAACCCATGCCCCGGACGCTACCTGCACTGTGTCGCCGAACACAGCGGCCCGGATCGCCCGCCCGTCCAGGCGGTTTGATCTTTCATCCGGCCTCCGATCCGGTCGCGGCCGGTCTGGCCGGATCCGCGGACCAGTTCGACCACGAACCCGCGTACAGCACTGCCGGTCGCTGGGGACCGGAAACGCCCGCGTGTTCCAGCGCGAGCAGGACCGAGCAGGCGGTCACGCCCGACCCGCAGTACGCCCCGACCGGACCCTCGGTGTCGACCCCGAGGTCCGCGAAGTGCTTCGCCAGCTCCTCCGGTGAACGCCACCGACCGGAGTCCTCCATGTGCGCGGCGAACGGCGCGTTCCGCGCGCCCGGGATGTGCCCGGCGCGAGGATCGACCGGCTCGACGTCGCCCCGGTAGCGTTCCGGCGCGCGAGCGTCCAGCAGGGTGCCCTCCCGGGCCAGCCGGGCCGCAGCGTCCGCGTCCACCACCGGCATCGAGCCCGGACGGACTCGGAAGCCGCCCTCTGCGGGGTGCGGCACATCCGTGGTGGTGGGCCGCCCCTCCTCCCTCCAGGCCGCGTATCCGCCGTCGAGCACCGCCACCGACTCGTGCCCGGCCCAGCGCAGCAGCCACCAAGCACGGGCCGCGACCGAGCCGTTGTCCGCGTCGTAGACGACCACCGGCCGGTCGCCGTCGACACCTGCCCGGCGCAACGCCGCCTCCAGGTCGCCCGGATCGGGCAGCGGATGACGGCCCGCCGGACCCGGTTCGGCGGCCAGTTCGGTGTCCAGATCGACGAACACCGCACCCGGCAGATGGCCCGCGTCGTAGGACTCCCGGCCCGGCGGCCCCTGCAGCGACCACCGGACGTCGAGGAGGGTCGGGGGCGACTTCCGGTGCAACTCGACCATGAGATCATCGGTACTGATCAAAGGATGCATGGCGGCCCTTTCGTAGCCCGGCGACGAGGTCTGTCGGAAATCCTGGAAGTCAACTCCCCGACCACTGACCGCTGTCGCCCGGTGCGACTAGCATCGTGGTTGGGACTGAATGGGGAGCCGACGTGAACGATCTCATCGATACCACTGAGATGTACCTCCGCACCATCTACGACCTCGAAGAAGAGGGCGTGGTTCCGCTCCGGGCCCGAATCGCCGAACGGTTGGAGCAAAGCGGCCCCACGGTGAGCCAGACGGTCGCCCGCATGGAACGCGACGGGTTGCTGACCGTCGCCGAGGACCGGCACCTCGAGCTCACCAAGGCCGGCCGCGCCCGCGCGACCAGCGTGATGCGCAAGCACCGCCTCGCCGAACGGCTTCTCGTCGACGTGATCGGTCTCGAATGGGAGCACGTCCACAATGAAGCGTGCCGCTGGGAGCACGTTATGAGCGAAGCCGTCGAGCGCAAGCTCGTCAAGCTGCTCGGTGGTCCCACGACCTCGCCCTACGGCAACCCGATCCCGGGTCTCGACGAGCTCGGCGTCGACGAGGTCGAGGCGCCGGCCGACGGCGACCTGCAGCGGATCGACGAGATCGCCCGCAACGGCGGGGGGCGCGCCGTCATCCGCCGCATCGCTGAGCACGTCCAGCTCGACCCCGACCTGATGACCGAGTTGAAGGAAGTCGGCGTCGTGCCGGGCAACGAGGTAGAGATCTTGTCCGTGGTCGGGCCGAACAAGCCGATCGAGGTCCGCGGCGAGACCGGCAGCACCGAGCTGCCGGTCGGCATCGCGCACGCGGTCATGGTGCGCGCCAAGTGAACCCGGCGGACCGCGCAGCAGCGTTGTTCGCCGACGAGCACGGCGGCGCGCCGAGCGCGGTCTGGTCCGCCCCTGGCCGGGTGAACCTGATCGGGGAACATACCGACTACAACGACGGATTCGTGCTCCCCTTCGCCCTGCCGCACCGCACGGCCGTCGCGGTCCGTCCCCGTCCCGACCGGCTCCTGTCCGTCGCCACCCTCGGCAGCGACGGCCGACTGCACCGCGCATCTCCCGTAAATATCGACGAGCTGAGCCCTGGCAATCCCACCGGTTGGGTCGCCTACCCGGCCGGTGTCGCGTGGGCCCTGCGCGATGCCGGGTTCCCGCTCGAAGGCGCCGACCTGGTCATCGTCGGCGAAGTGCCGACCGGCGCCGGCCTGTCGTCCTCTCACGCCCTGGAATGCGCGGTGGCGCTGGCATTGCTCGACACCGCGCACCAAGCGCCGGGCGAACCGAACGCGCCGAGCCTGGGCGACATCGCGCGCCTGGTGCAGCGGGCGGAGAACGACTTCGCCGGAGCGCCGACCGGCCTGCTCGACCAGACCGCGTCGCTGGCCTGCACCGCGGAGCATGCGCTGTTCTTCGACGTCCGGTCCGGCGACTCCGAGCAGATCCCGTTCGACCCCCGCGGCGTGGGCCTGGAGCTGCTGGTGATCGACACCCGCGTGAAGCACTCGCACAGCGAGTCCGGTTACGGACAGCGGCGTCAGGGCTGCGAACGCGCGGCGGAGCTGCTGGGGCTCAAAGCACTTCGCGACGTGGCCATCGGCGATCTCGCGGCGACCCTGCCGAAGCTTCCGGAAGAACTCCGGCCACTTGTGCGGCATGTCGTCACCGAGAACGACCGCGTGCTGACCACTGTGGACGAGCTCCGCGTCGGGCGGTACGCCGAGATCGGCCCGTTGCTGAACGCTTCGCACGCCAGCCTCCGCGACGACTACCGGGTTTCCAGCCCCGAACTGGACCTCGCGGTAGACAGCGCGCTGGCAGCCGGCGCACTGGGCGCCCGGATGACCGGCGGCGGCTTCGGGGGCTCCGCGATCGCGCTCGTGCCGGTCGACCACCGGCCCGGAATCGAGCACGCCATCCGGGACGCATTCGACGGTCGGCACCTCGCGGCACCTCGTTCGTTCACAGCGGTACCCTCCGCCGGTGCGGGGCGGGACCGGTGACCACCGGGTGACCGAACACCGGGCACCCGCTGCCGACGGCTGGTTGACGGCCCCCGAAGAAGATCTACCACGGAAGGCAGTTCGCAGGTGAAGCTCCTCGTCACAGGCGGTGCAGGCTACGTCGGAAGCGTGTGCGCGGCACGCCTGGTGGAAGTCGGCCACGAGGTCGTCGTCGTCGACGACCTGTCCACCGGGCACGCCGACGCCGTCCCGGCCGGCTGCAAGTTCGTCGAGGCCGACATCGCGACGGCGGCAAGCGAGCTGCTCGCGGAGCCGTTCGACGGTGTGCTGCACTTCGCGGCCAAGTCGCTGGTCGGCGAATCCATGCAGGATCCGCAGAAGTACTGGCAGGGCAACGTGGTCACCTCGCTGCGGCTGCTGGACGCGATGCGCGAGCACGGCACGCCGCGGCTGGTGTTCTCCTCCACCGCCGCGACCTACGGCGAGCCGGAGGTCACGCCGATCACGGAGGACACCGCGACGCGCCCGACGAACACCTACGGCGCGACGAAGCTGGCGATCGACCACGCGATCACCTCGTACGCCGACGCCCACGGCATCGGCGCAGTCAGCCTGCGGTACTTCAACGTCGCTGGCGCACACGGGGCGTTCGGCGAGCGGCACACGGTCGAGACGCACCTGATCCCGATCGTTCTGCAGGTCGCCCTCGGCCAGCGGGAGCAGGTGCAGATCTTCGGCGAGGACTGGCCCACCACCGACGGCACCTGCATCCGCGACTACATCCACGTCACCGACCTCGCCGACGCCCACCTCCTGGCGCTGGAAGGCGCTGCCCCGGGCCGGCACCGGATCTACAACCTCGGCAACGGCACGGGATTCTCGGTCAAGCAGGTGATCGACACCTGCCGCAAGGTGACCGGCCACCCGATTCCGGCGAAGGTCGCGCCGCGCCGGGCCGGTGACCCGGCGACGCTGGTGGCGTCGAGCCTGCGCGCGCGGGAGGAACTGGGCTGGACCCCGTGGCGCGCCGACCTCGAAGTGATCGTTCGGGACGCTTGGGAGTTCACCCGGCTGCGCCAGGAATCCTGAACGCCGCCAAGGCATTTCGTTCTCGGTCGTCTCGTCGTGATTCATCACCAGGCTCCGTCCTCTTCGAGCATGATCTGGGCGTCTTCGGCGGCATCGCGGGCGATGACCGCCAGGTCGGCCGGTGAGATGCCGGCTTCGATGGCCTGCTGGAGCAGGAGCCCGAGCCGGTGGTCGGGGCAGGCGCGCTCGATCCGCTCCAGCGCGGCACCGGCCAGCGCCCCTTCGCCCCGCAGGTAGGCGGAGAACGCCAGCAGCGCGGCGACCTCCGCCATTTCCGGGTCGGGGGCCTTGCGGACCAGGGTCAGCCAGAGTTCTTCGGCTGCCCTTGCCGTATCGCCCAAGGCGGTGCCCAGGGCGATGTCGCGCACCCTGGTGTCGGACACCGCGAGCAGCACGCGCAGCAGGTCGTCCTCGGTCAACGCGGCGCCGGTGCCGACGCGTTGGATGGCGGCGAACACGGCCCGCAGGTCGCGGGCTACCTTTCCCGGGTCGTAGCCGCCGTCGCGTTCCTCGGTCAGCAGGTCGAGCTTCGCCGACCAGCGCGACACGGTCTCGGCGGACTCGGGCGCGACGAGCGCCCGCAGCTCGTCCCGACTGCCGAAGGTCACCGCGCCCGCCGCCGCCATCGCCGCGGCGACCGTCGAGCCCTTCGGGTCGGCGACCATGCCGGAGCAGTCCGGGTCCGCGTAGCACGCCCACTCGGCACCGGCGCGGATCTCCGGCACCCACAACGCGTGGGCGGTCACGACCCCGGCGCGGTGGAACGCGTCGGAGACCACGTCGATCAGGTCGGCGTGCGGCGGCGTGGTATCTCCACCGTCTGCGGTGGAGAACTCTCGGCAGCGGCCGGCGCAGGCGTCGCCGCAGGCAGTGACGTTCGGTTCTTCGCCGACGACGACCAGGATGATGGCTTCGGCTTGTTGCCGGCCCAGCGGGCCGGCGAGCAGTTGCTCGCCGAAGCCGCAGACTCGCATCGGGCAGGGCAGGTCGGTGCGCAACGTGACGCCGAATGTCGGCGTGGCCGCCAAGTCGTGCAGGGTGAGCACGACGAGCGAGTGCGTCGGGTGGAACCCAAGCATGTGTGGCACGGCGGCGAGCAGGTCGGCGGGTTCGGTGAGCGAAATGGTGGTGTTGAGTCGCGTTGTCATGCTGCAAACGATCGACGCCGAAACGGCTCGGCGAAAGGGCTTTTTCGGAATCTGTTGACAAATCAGTCCGCTGTGGACAACTCGGCCGAGCACGGCCGCAAAATCCACTATGGAGTGACGATCAGCCGGGCCATTTGCGTCACTCTGTCGACGCTAACGCTCAGTTTCCATGACTCAATGTGAATCCTCGTCGCAATTGCCCTGGACATTCCGGCCTCTCAAGAGACAACAACCGCATGCTTGCGGCACTCGGCTCGCACCCGCTGCGGGACTCGGGCATTCCCGCAGCGGCCTGCAATGCAAACCGCTTACCGAGCGGTCCTCACCCGATGGACCCGACGAGCGGCAGCTGGATCCGCGTGCGGGACAGATCGAGTTCCAGCCCGGTTCCCGGCTTCGGGCGCAACGTGAAGTCGTGATCGCTGGACAGCACGACGATCCCGAGCCGGTGCCCCAGCGCGAACACGTAGTCATCCGGCTGCATCGCCACGTCGATCAAGTAGTTCTTTCCGGGTTCGATCGGCGACGTCCGATCGATCGCGCGCCGGTTCTGCGGGTCCGCCCAACCCCGGGTGATCACCGAGACCGCGCCGTCCGGCGCCTGGTCCACCAGCAGCGCCGTCACGTTGGCGGCAGGTTGGTCGAAGGTCAGCGCCAACTGAGCCCGAACCGTGCCGCTGACCCGGGCCGGAGCCGCCAGCGGGTCGCTGAAGTAGGCGAGCCGGTTCGGCGAACTCGGCGTCGCCGCAAGGTCGTCCGCCAACTGGCCCGCGTCGTCGCGCAGCGCCTCCACCACCCGGCCGGAAACCCGCGCTTCGGTGAGCCCGCCCCGCTCTGCACCGCCTGCTGTGGGCCGCAACACCACCGCACGCGCCGCCGGCGCCGGCCACTCGGCTTCCTCGGTCCAGTTGCCGTCCTCGCGCTGCAAGGTGGCCCTCGGCTCGCCCTCGACGCCGTTGGGCACGTCGTACAGGTACCGGGTGAACCACCGGTTAAGCGTGCGAAGCCATTCCTGCTCCCGCAGCCGGAGAGGATCGGTGTGCCCCGACTGGTGCCACCAGATCTTGTGCGGCACGTCGTGTTCCCGCAGCACGGCATACCACTGCGCCGCCTGCCTGGTCCTGACGTTCCAGTCATTGAGCCCGTGCACGCAAAGCACCGCGGCGTGAACCTTGTCGACGTCGTTGAGGTAGTTCCGCTCGTCCCAGAATCCGCTGTAGTCGCCGGTGATCCGGTCCTCGTCCGCGGAAAGTTGGTCGATCACCGCTCGGCACGGCTCGCGATCCGCGCGGGTGTGCACGTACTTGGCCAGCACGTCGGCGTCTTCGCCCTGGTAGCCGCCGGGCGCCACGACCGCCCCGTCGGAGCGGTAGTAGTCGTACCAGTTCGAGATCGCCCCGATCGGCACGATCGCCTCAAGTCCTTCGACGCCCGTGCCGGCCACCGCGTTGGGCAGGGTGCCGTTGTAGGACACCCCCATCATGCCGACCTTGCCGGTCGCCCAGCCCGCGTCGGCCGGCGCGCCGGACGCGTCGTGGCCGGGCGCGCGGGAGTTCAGCCAGTCCACCACCGACCTGGCGCCGATCGTCTCGTTCTCGGCCCCGGTGGTCGGGCAGCCGGTGGACTGACCGGTACCCAGCGATTCGCCGTACACCACCGCGTATCCCCTGGCCAGCAGGTATTCCTCGTACGCCCAGCTGATTTCGACGGCCGCCGAAATCAGCTGGTCGCCCTGGGCGGTGCGGATGGTCCGGTTGCCCGGCCGCTCGGGGACGTACAGCTCGGTGTCGACGTTGTGGTTGGGGACATCGTTCCCGCTAGAAAAGTACGGGCTGGCCTGGTAGACAACCGGCACCCGCAGACCCTGCTCGGTCTCCTTCGGCCGCACGACCTGGACGTGCACCAGGTCGTCCTGGCCGTCCCGGTCGCTGTCCACCGGCGCGGTCACGAACAGGTCCTCGCGCACCGCCTGCGCCGGGTCGAACACCGGTTGTGCCTCGCCGTCCTGGAACACCGGGCCCCACGGTGATTCGGCGATCGCCGGCAACCCGGTAAGAGACAGGACGCAAACCGCCGCCAGCAAACCCATCCGAACGCGACGCATGCACGCTCCTGAGGCCGAAGGGAAATCGACACCAGCACTTTTCTCAGGGCAGACCGCGAAGTCAATCACCGCTCCGGCGGGTTTACGCCAGAAACATCCGCTCGTCGCGCAGTAGAGTCGGAGCAGGTATTCGGCACCGACCCCGCGAGGAGCGAGCATGTCCACTCCGTCCAGCCTGCTGACCTCGGCCGGATTGATCGGCGGCTTCGCGGTCGCCCGCGCGACCAAGCACCGGCACTGGGGCGGAGTGGTGGCCGCGGGTGCCGGGCTCGGCGCGATGGAAGCATGCCGCCGCCGGACGGGTGTTGCCCCGGCCCTCGCGCTGGGCGCCACCTATGCTGCGGCGCTGACCGGCTCGCACCCGCTGGCCAAGAAGATCGGTGCCTGGCCGTCGGTGCTCGCAGTCACCGGAGCGACGGCCGTCGCCGCTCACCTGCTGGCAAAGCGCCGCGGGTGAGCAACAGCAGCACCAACGGGATCGCCGCGATCACGACCAGCGCCGCCACCAGCATCGACGCGGCTGTCCGCGACGGGTGCGCGGCGTGGAACACAGGTCGGAACCGCCCAAAAGAGGTTCGACGTCAACGCGACGTAGACCATGGTTCGTTCCAGGAAGACCGCGGCTGCGCAGAGCACCACCGCCATGGCGAGGTTCATCGCACCGTAATCGCGGAATAGGTGAGGAATAGGTGCTCGTTGACGGCGGATAGTCGTCCACCGCCGGAATTCCGCCGTAGAACGAACGTGGGAAGAACAGCGTCCAGGAACCCACCGTTACGTGCACGAATGTCAGGAAGAACAAGCCTGACCGCAGGGAGGCGCGCATCATCACGCCTTGCACTCGGCCAGGAGTTCGTCGAACGTGATCCGGCCGACCGCCTGGTCCGGAGCCAGGTGGCCGCCGCGGCGGTAGCCGGCGAACGCCGCACCTGGCAGCCAGACCGGCAGCAGAATTCTGCGGTGTCCGGTCGAATCCAGATAGGCGCGAGCCAGATCTCGATGGCTGCGGATCTCCGGCCCACCGATGTCCGGGACCCGGCCAGCCGGCTCTCCGACCGCGAGTTCGGCCAGGCGGTCCGCGACGTCGCGGACGTCGATGGGCTGGAAATTCACTCCGGCGAGGGCCCCGATCACCGGGGACCGCCGCTGCACCGAGGTCATGCGGGCGACCAGGTCGTGGAACTGCGTCGTCCGGAGGATCGTCCACGGCAACCCGGAGCCCGCCACGCGCTTCTCGGCGGCGAATTTGGCGCGGTAGTAGAACAGCGGCACCTGGTCCACACCCACGATCGAGATGTAGATCAGGTGCGGATCGCCGTTGCGTCGGGCGGCGTCGATCAGGCGTTGGGTTGCCGCCACGTCCTTTCGCCCCAGCGTGGTGGCGCAATGCACGATCGCGTCCACCCCGGACGTCGCCGCGGCGATGCCCTCGCCCGTGCTCAGATCCCCGGTCGCCCACCCGTGCGGAACGTCGGCTGGCCGCGGGCGCCGGCTCAGCACACGCACGTCGTTCCCGGCGTCGAGTAACCTGCGCACCACGGCCTTGCCCAACGTGCCTGTCCCGCCCGTCACCAACATCGGCTTCTGCATTCGTTCGTCCTTCCTGCAGTCTTGTCGTCGATGCGACGAGATGGAGCCGCCCGGTGTGACGATCATTCACGCGGCGGGTGCCACGGCCGCAGCCCGCGGCACCCACGCAGGCACCGCGCGGCCGTACCGTTCTGACTCCGCGCCGAACCGGCGAACGAGCACCGGTTCTTCCCGGCACCGCACGAACGCCGCCGCGAACAGCCAGAACACAGCCGGGTACAGCAACAAACCCAATCGCCCGAGCAGCAGTGCCTGCCCGGCGATGACGGTGAGCAACGCCACGTACACCGGATTTCGGACGCAGCGGTAGAGACCTCCGATGACCAGCCGTTCCCCAGGACGAAGAACACCGCTCCGCCGACGGCAGCGTGGTTCTGCGCATGACCACACCGCCTCCTCCGACTGCCCAAGGCTACGTCCGGGTGGCGCGATCCCAAATCGGCGCGAGCCGCCACAGGGACGTGACCTCGGCGGAGCGGGCGGTGTGCAACGGGTCTGTGGGGTCCGAGGCTCGCGGATGGCTGGGCCGAACGTCCGACCGCCCGGCGACGCGGAGCCCGGCCCCGCTGATCGCGGCTAGCAGTTCGGTTCGGGTGCGCAGCCCGAGGCGCTCCGCGAGATCCGACAGGATCAGCCAGGCCTCCCCACCCGGTCGGAGATGTCCGGGCAACCCGGCAAGGAAATCCCGGAGCATTCGGCTGCCCGGGTCGTAGACGGCATGGTCCAGCAGCGAGTGGGGCTGCGCCGGAAGCCACGGCGGGTTGCACACGACGAGTTGCGCGCGCCCAGCCGGGAAGAGGTCGGCCTGCACCAGGTCGATCCGCCCGGCGAGCCCCAGGTTCCGGACGTTTTCCTCGGCACATCGGATCGCTCGTGCCGAACTGTCGGTGGCCACGACGCGCGCAACGCCGCGCCGGGCGAGAACCGCTGCCAGCACACCGGTCCCGGTGCCGATGTCGAAGGCGAGTTCCGCCGACGGCAGCGGGGTTTCGGCGATCAGATCCACGTATTCGCCTCGAGTTGGAGCGAAAACCCCGTAGTGGGCGTGGATGCGCGCGCCGAGTGCCGGGATCGAGATGCCCTTCTTGCGCCATTCGTGCGCGCCGATCACGCCGAGCAGTTCCCGCAACGGAACCACGTACGGGACGTTGGCCTGCCCGTAGACCTCGTGGCACGCCAACCGAACGTCAGGTGCGCGCCGAAGCGGCAGCACATGACCGGGGTCGAGGCGGACCAGGACCAGTGCCAGCGTGCGGGCTCGACGCGATTGCTCCCGCCGATGCGCGTGGAACGCCTCGGAAACGGACAGGCCGGGTGTCCTTGTCTGCCGGAGACGGCGCGCAACCGCGCTGAGCAGTTGGCGCGCGTTGTGGAAATCTCCGCGCCACAGCAAACCGGTTCCGCGCGACACCAGCTCGTACGCCTCGTTCGCGGATATCCGGTCATCCGCATCGACGATTCGGGCCGGCGGCCGGGAACCGTTCGCCGAGAGCCAGCGAAGCACGCCTATTTGTTGCTGGCAGGCAGCATTGTCGTCGGAAAATTTCATGAACCGCTCCTGCTGATGCGGCCGAACGCAGATCAGCCGGGCCGACCTGCGCAAGGTGGGAAATGGACGATCTGCGCCCCAGCACACTGCGAACGGCCCGGCGAACCGGAGAAATGGTCGCGGGCAGCGTTGGCCGGTGGGGCCGGAGTCCTTGACTAACCGACCACAGCAGCATGAACGGGTGTCATCACGCCGCGAAGTCTAGCTCCGCAGCCCATCGACGCCGTGAGCGGCAACGGTAGCCTTTGCCGCTCACGGCGCTGCGCTACGCCGTTTCCGCGAGACTCGGCGCCGGCGCTGCCTCGGGCGCAGCCGCTCGACGGCGGATGAGGTCGGGCAGGAGCGTGACGATGCCGACCGCGGCCAGGGCCGCACCCAGCCAAAGCGGCGCTCGCAGGCCGAAGTTGCTGATGGCGAGCTCACCGATCCAGGACCCGATCATCACGCCGAGCGTGATGAAGGAAGAGTGCACCGTCTTGACCAGGGGCGGGGCGTTGCCGGTGCGCTGCACACGCGTGATCGTCGCCGGGTTCATGGTGACGCCGACCAGGCCGATGCCGAGCATGAAGACCACCGCGGGCACGCTGACGTCGGCCAGCAGCGCGAACCCGGGGAGGAAGCCCAGGTTCAGGACCAGGCCGCAGAGCAGGACGGCGATCGTGTACCGGTCGGCGAGGCGTCCGACGATCGTGTTGCTGACCACCGTGGCGGCACCGTAGGCGACGAGCAGCAACGGGACGGCGCCGGGGCTGAACCCGGTGACCTCGGTGAGGATCGGGTTGAATTGACATCCTCTCCGTCCTAAAGCTAAAGGACGGAGATCCCCTCCACGCTGCGCGTGGACCGCGCGGCGTCCGGGTGGGTTACCGCTTCCCTGCGCGCCGCCGTGACGAGTCCTGGTCTTACGTGCGCTCCACGGTCGTTTCCGTTGTCCGCCTGCCCGGCGGCCAACACGTTCTTCGCTGCCTTCACGTCCCGGTCGTGGTGACTGCCGCACGGGCAGTCCCATGATCGGACGATGCGGGGCCGTCTTGTCGTTGATGCGCTCGCAGGCCGAACACATCCGGGTGGACGGGAAGTAGCGGTCCACCCGGCCGAACGTCCGCCCGTACCGGGCGGCCTTGTACTCCACCATGCTGGTGAAGGCGGCCCACCCGGCGTCGTGCACCGACTTCGCCAGTCTCGTCCGGCCGAGACCGACGACGCACAGGTCCTCGACGTACACCGCTTGGTTCTCGCGGACGATGGTCGTGGACAGTGTGTTCGAACCACGCGAAAGGGGAGCCGCCCGATGGCGACTCCCCTTTCAAGCTGCACGTAGTCCGGTTAGGGGACCAGTGCTCGATGTTGCATCAGAAGCAACCCCGCTGTCAGCTGCAGCCGGAGGTGGAGCCACAGCCCTCGCACAGGTAGCAGGAACCCGAGGGGCGCATCTTGGTGCCGCAGGTCATGCACAGCGGCGCGTCCGCGGCCTTGCCGAGGCGCAGTTCCAGCAACTCGGTCGAGCTGCCCGCCCGCTCCTCTGCCTTCGGCTGCTCGGACTTCTTCGAGTAGTCCACAGTGGAACGCATCGTGTCCAGGTCGACGTCCGAGCTCTGCCCGGCCGGCACCACATCGGTGCCGTTGACCTGCGCCTCCCGCTCCTCGACGGTGAAGACGCCCAGCTGGGCACGCTTCTCGTAGGGCAGGTAGTCCAGCGCGAGTCGGCGGAACAAGTAGTCCAGCACGCTGCTGGCCATCCGGATATCCGGATCATCGGTCATCCCGGCCGGTTCGAAGCGCAGGTTCTGGAACTTCGAGACGTAGAACTCCAGCGGGATCCCGTACTGCAGACCCACCGAGATCGACATCGAGAAGGCGTCCATGACACCGGCCAGCGTCGAACCCTGCTTGCCCAGCTTGACGAAGATCTCGCCCAGCCCGTCGTCCGGGTACGAACCGGCGTGCAGGTAGCCCTCCGCGCCACCGACAGTGAAGGACACCGTCTGGCTCGGCCGCTTCTTCGGCAGGCGCTTGCGGACCGGGCGGTACTCGATCTGCTTCTCGACCGCCTTCTCCGACTCGGCCTTGTCGCCCTTGCCCGCCGACAGCGGCTGGCCGACCTTGCAGTTGTCGCGGTAGATCGCCAGCGCCTTCAGGCCCAGCTTCCAGCCCTCGAAGTAGAGCTGCTCGACCTCTTCGGCGGTCGCCGACTCCGGCATGTTCACCGTCTTGGAGATCGCCCCCGAGATGAACGGCTGCACCGCAGCCATCATCCGCACGTGGCCCATCGGCGCGATCGAGCGCTCGCCCATCGCGCAGTCGAAGACCTCGTAGTGCTCTTGCCGCAGGCCAGGCGCGTCGACCACGTGGCCGTTCTCGGCGATGTACTCGACGATCGCCTCGATCTGCTCTTCCTGGTAGCCCAGCGCCTGCAGCGCGCGCGGCACCGTCTGGTTGACGATCTGCATGGAGCCACCGCCGACCAGCTTCTTGAACTTGACCAGCGCCAGGTCCGGCTCGATGCCGGTCGTGTCGCAGTCCATCATCAGGCCGATGGTCCCGGTCGGGGCCAGCACCGAAGCCTGCGCGTTGCGCCAGCCGTTGCGGGCCCCGATCTCCAGGCCTTCCTGCCACACCTTCGTCGCCAGCTTGTGCACGGAGACGTCGTTGCGGTGGTAGGTGCGGACCAGGTCGTTGGCCGCCGCGTGCTTGCGCATCACGCGCTGGTGGGCCTCGGCGTTGCGGGCGTACCCGTCGTACGGGCCGACCACGCCAGCCAGCTCCGCCGACCGCTTGTAGGCGGTACCGGTCATCAGCGAGGTGATCGCCGCCGCCAGCGCCCGGCCGCCGTCGGAGTCGTAGGCGTGGCCGGTCGCCATCAGCAGCGCGCCCAGGTTGGCGTAGCCGATGCCCAGCTGCCGGAACTTCCGGGTGGTGTCGCCGATCGCCTCGGTCGGGAAGTCCGCGAAGCAGATCGAGATGTCCATCGCGGAGATGACAAACTCGACGGCCTTCTCGAACAGCTCGGCGTCGAAGGTCAGGTCATCGCGCAGGAACTTCAGCAGGTTCAGCGAGGCCAGGTTGCAGCTGGAGTTGTCCAGGTGCATGTACTCCGAGCACGGGTTGGACGCGGTGATCCGGCCCGTCTCCGGCGAGGTGTGCCAGTCGTTGATCGTGTCGTCGTACTGGATGCCCGGGTCGGCGCACTCCCAGGCCGCCTTCGCCATCTTGCGGAACAGGTCGCGGGCCTGCACCGTGTCCAGCACCTCGCCGGTCATCCGGGCCCGCAGCCCGAACCGGCCGTCACTCTCCACCGCGCGCATGAACTCGTCGGAGACGCGCACGGAGTTGTTGGCGTTCTGGTACTGCACCGAGTTGGAGTCGGCGCCGCCGAGGTCCATGTCGAAACCGGCGTCGCGCAGCGCGCGGATCTTGTGCTCCTCGCGCGCCTTGGTGTCGATGAACTCCTCGATGTCGGGGTGGTCGACGTCGAGCACCACCATCTTCGCCGCGCGGCGGGTCGCACCGCCGGACTTGATGGTGCCCGCGGACGCGTCGGCGCCGCGCATGAACGACACCGGACCGGACGCGGTACCGCCGGAGGACAGCAGTTCCCGCGAGGAGCGGATGCGGGACAGGTTCAGCCCGGCCCCGGAACCGCCCTTGAAGATCAGGCCCTCTTCCTTGTACCAGTCGAGGATCGACTCCATCGTGTCGTCGACCGACAGGATGAAGCAGGCCGACACCTGCTGCCGGGAGCTGGTGCCGACGTTGAACCACACCGGCGAGTTGAAGCTGAACACCTGGTGCAGCAGCATCCAGGTCAGCTCGTGCTCGAATATCTCGGCGTCGGCATCGGTCGCGAAGTAGCCGTGCTCGACGCCCGCTGCGACGTAGGTCAGCACGACGCGGTCGATGAGCTGCCGGAGGCTGCTCTCACGCGTGTCGCTGCCCACCGCGCCGCGGAAGTACTTGCTGGTGACGATGTTGACGGCGTTCAGCGACCAGAAGTCGGGGAACTCCACCCCGCGCTGTTCGAAGTTGACCGACCCGTCCCGCCAGTTGGTCATCACCACATCGCGGCGCTCCCACTTGACCTCGTCGTAGGGGTGCACCCCCTCCGTGGTGTAGACGCGTTGCACCCGGATGCCCTCGCGGGCACCTGCTTCCGGCTCCCCCGATGCGCCGGCCGGGCTACCGACGGTCTCTGTCATGACCTGACCCTCTTCCTTATCTTTCGCTCGTCGTGCTTCGTCGGCCCCGTCCGGTCTCCCCGTCCGGTTCGGTCGTGCCTCAATGTTCAGCGGCGCCCCGCCGTGGGCCGTCCGCTGACGTCTTGCGTTTCCGCCCCCGCGGCGGGGGGTGCGCCGACGCGGCTTACTCACGGCCGCTCTCCGCGTTCTGCTCCGCACCGGCCTGCGCGCCGCGCCGCGCCGCGCGGAGGTCGGCGATCTCCTTCTCGAAGTCCTCCACCGAGGAGTACGCCCGGTACACGCTCGCGAAGCGCAGGTAGGCGACCTCGTCCAGCTCCCGCAACGGTCCAAGGATGGCCAGCCCCACCTCGTGGCTGGGCAGCTCGGAAACCCCGAGGGACCGGACCGTGTCCTCTACCTGGTGCGCGAGCTGCTGCAGCGCGTCCTCTTCCACCGGGCGCCCCTGGCAGGCACGGCGCACGCCGCGCACCACCTTCTCGCGGCTGAAGGGCTCGGTGACGCCGGAACGCTTGACCACAGAGAGCACGAGCTCCTCGATGGTCGTGAACCGCCGACCGCACGTCGAGCACGAGCGCCTGCGCCGGATCGCCTGGCCTTCCTCGACCTCGCGCGAATCGACGACCCGGGAGTCCTCGCCGCGGCAGAACGGGCATCGCACCGGCCCTCACCCCCTTCCCCAGTTTGGTCGCGGTCGCCCTCTGGCAACCAGCTCCCAACTCACCGTCCGTATGTGCGTGAGCACCCTACAAGCCCAACCTGTGGACTAAATACACGGACGTAACTACTAGATGTTGTGGTCGACTCTAAACGGCGGCGTACCGCGAAGCAAACTCGACACGCCCCTTCTGGCCCGGCCGGTCGCCACCGATCGGCCCAGCCGGCGAAAACACCGAGGTCGCCACCGAAACCACCGGACGCGAGCCGCCGGACGACCACCGGCCGACCATGATCGGCGCCGTCCCGCCGTCCCGCCGTCCCCCGCCGTCCCCCGCCGGCGAGCCCCCGACCGAGCCGCGTCGCGCGAATCAGTCGCCGACCGGAACCCTCAGCAGCCGACGGGCCTCCACGGCGGTCGCATCCAGCTCGTTGAGCTCGACGATCTTCGCGACCACGGCGCGTGGGTCGGGGCCCGGCGCCACCCGGTCCGCGATCCCCCACAATGTGTCACCGGCGTGCACTTCCACGACTGCGGTACCACCGGTCACCGGCGCGTCGCCGAGCCCGAAGAGCCCCATCAGCATGACAATGAGGAAAGTGAAGATCGCCACCGAGGCCAGGCAGAGCCACTCGCCCCGCCGACGAGCCCGGTCGCACGCGGCGACCGATCCCTCGACGGATGCGCCGGGCGCGCGGAAGATGACGCGACCGGGAACGCGCTGGGCGCCGCCGCAAGGCCGTGACACCGCGACCGCATCGCCCACCCGCCGCCGCTCGACGACCTCCCGCTCGGCAGGACGCGCTCGCCTCGCCGCATCGATGAACGTGGTCATGATGCCTCCCACACCCGAAACCATGATCGAATGGATGTTCGATCGAACCTGCGTGCGATTGTGTACCACGAGCACACCACAGGGCGAGACCTGAGCCTGAAATTAACTCGAACAGGTGTTTGATCTCTGGGTTTCTCCCGTCTACTGTGGAAATCGGGCGGACCGAACTCCCCCGCAATAAGCACCGCAGTTCACACGGACAGGAGGCAGCGGTGGCGAGTAATGCGACCGGCTCGATCAAGGGCCGCGGACAGGACGTCAAGGACGACTCCCGGGCCGACGTGCACAACCTGCCCGAACAGGCCAGCGGGGCCGACGAGCTGAGCGACCGCCAGCTCAAGGTGCTGGAGGCCATTCGGAAGTGGATGCGCGAGCACGGCTATCCGCCCAGCGTTCGCGAGATCGGCGATGCCGTCGGGCTCACCTCGACGTCGTCGGTGGCCTACCAGCTCCGCGTGCTGGAGCGGAAGGGCTACCTGCGCCGGGATCCGCACCGACCACGCACCGTCGGCGTGGTCGTCGGCGGCGAGCCGGACTCCCCGGAGCTGGCCGGGCAGGTCAAGCCCGCCTACGTGCCGGTGGTGGGCCGGATCGCGGCCGGCGGCCCGATCCTGGCCGAGGAGTCCATCGAGGACATCTTCCCGCTGCCGAAGGAGATTGTCGGCGACGGCACCCTCTTCCTGCTCAAGGTGGTCGGCGACTCGATGGTGGACCTCGCCATCACCGACGGCGACTGGGTGGCGGTTCGCCAGCAGCCCGACGCGGAGAACGGCGACGTCGTCGCCGCGATGATCGACGGCGAAGCGACCGTGAAGACCTTTAAGCGAACCGATGACCACGTGTGGCTGCTGCCGCACAACACGGCCTACGAGCCGATCCTCGGCGACGACGCAGCGATCCTGGGCAAGGTCGTCGCGGTGCTGCGGCGACTCTGACCTTCGGGCAGCCGGCCTTGGCCGGGTCGTCCGACAACCGGACCTCCGCCGCCTCGCAGCGGGATGCCGACTCGTGCATCCCGTGCAGGCGGCGGAGCATCGGCCGGGTGACGTCTGATGAACGCAGCCGCGCTTGCCGAAGTCGGTAGGCCTGGCGTATGCGGGGCTTGGCTCGCGCAGCGATGCGGGTAGCGGAACTTCGGACATCGCTTCGCTTGGGGTTCCGGGCCAGTACACATCCGGGTCAAGCAGGTGACCTGCCCGAGTCTCGCGGCCGCTCAGCGAGCTCGGCGGCGCAGCCGACGGGCCACGAAGATGAGCAGTCCGGCCACCGCGGCCGCTAGCAGCAGAGCTCGACCAGCGGACATCCCGGAGCCGGTCCGGTCCGCCGGTTGCGCTCGGTCAACGTCACCGCCCAGCGCCGGCTTAGCCGAGCCGTCGCCTTTGGCCTGCGCCCCGGTGGCTCGCGCTGCTGCCGCCACCCCGGGAATGCGCCGGACCGGCTGGTTGCCTTCGGACGCGGACAGCAGTGCGCCGTCCGGTTCCCACGCGATCGCCTCGCCTTGCTGCTCGTTCGGCAAGGAGATGCGAAACGGTTCGCGCTGGAATGCCGCAACCAGATCGCCGTCCGGAGCGTCGTACACGTACGCCTCGGTGTAGGTGCGGATCGCGACCACCGTGCCGTCCTGGCTCACGGACCCGCCCGTCACCAGAACCGAGCCGAGCGAGCCGTTCAAGGGGCCGCCCGGTGTCTGGGTGGAACGCAGCGAGATCGAACCGACCCGCTCCAACGGCACGGTGCGATCCGTCGCCAGTGGTCCGGCCGGACGGTATATACCGGCCGAACCGAACCTTTCCTTGGTGACGATGTGCGGCACGTCGGTCCGGTCGAGCAGCAGGGCCTCCGCGTCGTGCGGCCCGTCCGGGTAGGCGAGGCGGTACAACGTCGCGCCGCCGCCTGACGACATCACGTGCAGCGCGATGTCGTCCCGGCGGCGACGGTTGTCCCCCGTGTCGGCCAGCCAGAGCGATCCGTCGCGCCCTAACGCGAGGTCCTCGACGTCATAGGGGTCGTTCGACGCCGTCCGGATTCCGCGGATCGAGCAGTCGGCCGGATCCAGCACGAACACCCGCAGCGAGCTGCTGCCATCGCTGATGGCGTACCAGCCCGAGCCGTCCGACGCGAGACCGGACAACTCGGCGAGGCGCTTGTCATCAACGCGGCATTTCTCGACCGGCGCGAGCGCCTGCTCCGCAGCGGCCTTGGGCGCCGTACCCGAGCCCACCCACAGCAGCAGTGCGGCCGCAGCCGCACCGCCCGCACCGGCAGTGCTCACCCGGTTCCCGCGAACGGCTGGAGCGCACTGGCCAGGTCGGGCCGGACCTTGGCGCGGACCCGGGTGCCGTCCGGGGTGTGTTCCTCGTCGACCACTTCGCCTTCGGCGTGCACCCTCGCGACGAGTTCGCCGCGGGTGTAGGGCACCAGCGCGTCCACGAAGACGCCGGGCCGGGGCAGCCGGTCGGCGATGGCCTCGCACAGCTCCTCGATGCCCTTGCCGCTGTGCGCAGAGACGAACACCGCGTCGGGCAGCAGCCGCCGAAGCTCGGCCATCCGGGTCGCATCGACCGAGTCGATCTTGTTGACGACCAGCAGTTCCGGCGGCATCGCCGTCGTGTGATCCTCGGCGATCTCGTTCAGCACTTCGCGCACCGCGGCGACCTGTTCGTGCGGCGACGGTTCGGAGCCGTCCACGACGTGCACCAGCAGGTCTGCGCCGCTGACCTCTTCCAGCGTCGAGCGGAACGCCTCCACCAGCTGGTGCGGCAGGTGCCGGACGAAGCCGACCGTGTCGGTCAACGTGTAGTTCCGGCCGTCCGGTGTGCTGGCCCGCCGCGTGGTCGGGTCCAGGGTGGCGAACAGCGCGTCCTCCACCAGCACTCCGGCCCCGGTCAACGCGTTCAGCAGGCTGGACTTCCCGGCGTTGGTGTAGCCGGCGATGGCCACGCTGGGAACCGCGTTGGCCTCCCGCCGACCTCGCTTGGTGCCGCGCACCGTGCGCATCGCGGAAAGCTCCTTGCGGAGCCTGCTGATGCGCTTGTGGATGCGCCGCCGGTCTGTCTCCAGCTTGGTCTCACCGGGACCACGGGTGCCGACGCCGCCGTTGGCGCCGGCACGGCCACCGGCCTGCCGGGACATCGTCTCGCCCCAACCGCGCAGGCGCGGCAGGAAGTACTGCAGCTGGGCGAGCTCGACTTGCGCCTTGCCCTCCTTGGACCGGGCGTGCTGGGCGAAGATGTCCAGGATCAGGGCAGTCCGGTCGACCACCTTGACCTTGAGCTTCTCCTCCAGCTGCCGCAGCTGACCGGGCGAGAGCTCACCGTCGCAGATGACGGTGTCCGCCCCGGTGGCGACGACGATGTCGCGCAGCTCGCGGACCTTGCCAGAACCGACGTAGGTGCCGGGGTCCGGGCGGTCGCGTCGCTGGATGATGCCTTCCAGCACCTCAGAGCCGGCGGTCTCGGCGAGCCTGGCGAGCTCCGTCAACGACGCGTCGGCGTGCGCGGCGTCGCCGTCGGTCCAGACCCCGACGAGCACCACGCGCTCGAGGCGGAGTTGGCGGTATTCGACCTCGGTGATGTCCGCGAGCTCGGTGGACAGACCGCCGATCCGCCGCAGCGACGCACGGTCTGCGAGCTCCATCTCGCCCGTGGACGGTTCCGCAGTGAAGATGGGTTCGTATTCGTCGGCTTCGTCCGCATCGCGGTCGAGCTCGGCGGACCAGGTCAAAGAGTTTTTCATATCGAGGCCATTGTCCCACGGCCCGCGACCGATTTTCACGCCTCACGCCCGCCATTACCCGTTTGCACTGGTGTGACGCGTGCCAGCGGCGGTTACGGCTGCTGCCACCAGGTGGGATCGATGTTTCCGCGGGCCACCAGCACGGCGGGGCCGGTCAGGGTGGAGCTGGTCGTGGTGACCTCCACGTCGACGGTGCCGCCCGGGATGTGGACGACCCGGCGTCCGGTTTCCGCACCGGCGGCACGCAGCGCCGCGACCGTGGCGGCGACCGTGCCGGTGCCGCAGGAACGGGTTTCGCCGACGCCTCGCTCGTGCACGCGCATCTGCACGTGGTCACCTTCGAGCGGCCGGACGAACTCGACGTTCACGCCGTTCGGGAAGAGGTGTTGGTCGTGCGGCGGGGCGGTCTTGAGGTCCAGCTCAGCGAGGTCCACGTCGCTCACGCAGGCCAGGTGCGGGTTGCCGACATCGACGGCGATTCCGGCGAAGGCGTGCCCGGAGGCGCTCGTGGTGGACTCGCCGAAGACCTTTGCCGGGCCCATATCGACCGTGACCTGGCCGTCGTCGTGGGTGCGGACCCACCGGACGCCGGCGCGCGTACCAACCGGTAGCTCGCCGGGTGCGGCCAGCCCGGCGTCGACCAGGTAGCGGGCGAACACCCGCACACCATTGCCGCACATCTCGGCGATCGAGCCGTCGGCGTTGCGGTAGTCCATGAACCAAACATCGGCCGGCACGTCGGCCGGGGCATCCTCCAGCGCCCCGGCGCGGATGACCCGCAGCACGCCATCTGCACCCAGTCCGCGGTGCAGGTCGCACAGCGCCTGCACCCGCTCGTCGGTGAGCTTCAGCGCGCCGTCCGGGTCGGGCAGGATGACGAAGTCGTTCTGGGTGCCGTGGCCCTTGATGAACTCGGGCCCCTGGGAGGAATGCACGCGCCCAGTCTACGTTCGCCGGGTCGCCGGTCTGGCGCGGCTCGACGACCTGCGGCAAGCCGCGTTCGGGGCGTCGTCTCGGAGGAGAAGCGCTGGTTCCCTACTCGCCCAGCAGCGCGCGGACGTCTGATGCCAGCGTCGGGTCGGCGGCGTCGAACCAGTTGATCCGCGCGTCTCGGCGGAACCACGAGCGTTGCCGCCGGACGAAGCGGCGGGTGAGTTTCGCGGTCTCGGCCGCGGCGGCGGCCATGTCGCCCGCGGCGTCGAGCTCGGCGAGCACCTGCTGGTAGCCCAGCGCGCGGCTGGCGGTGCGGCCGCACCGGAGCCCGGCCTTCTCCAGCCTCCGGACCTCGTCGACCAGCCCGGCGTCGAACATCCGGGTCACCCGGCGGTCCACCCGGTCGTCGAGGTCCTCGACCGGCCGGTCCAGGCCGATCAGCACCGCTCCGTAGCGGGGTGGTCCGGGCTTGGGCAGGTTCGCCGAAAACGGCCGCCCGGTGATCTCGATGACCTCCAGCGCCCGGACGATGCGGCGACCGTTGCTGGCCAGGATGGCTTCCGCGGCCGCCGGGTCGAGCTCCTGCAGCCGCCGGTGCAGCTCGGCCGGGCCGACCCGCACCAGCTCCTGCTCGTACTTGTCCCGCACCTGCGCATCGGTGCCGGGGAAAAACAGGTCGTCGACGACGGCCTGCACGTAGAGGCCGGAGCCGCCCACCAGCACCGGGGTCCGGCCCCGGGTGAGGATGTCTTCGACGGCGTCGCGTGCCTGCTGCTGGTAGGCCGCCACGGAGGCGGTTTCCGTGACGTCGAGGACGTCCAGCAGGTGGTGCGGAATGCCGCGGCGTTCCGCGACGACGAGCTTGGCCGTGCCGATGTCCATCCCTCGGTAGAGCTGCATGGCGTCGGCGTTGATCACCTCGCCGCCGAAGGCCGAGGCGAGCTCGATGCCGAGGTCCGACTTGCCGGTGGCGGTGGGACCGACGATCGCCACCAGATGCGGGAAAGACTGCACCCCTCGACCTTAGAAGCGCGTGCCGGGCGCGCAGCACAGCGGTCCGCCCGGCATTTCTGCTGGCCAGGGGCCGCGACTGGGTTAGGGCGCTGTAGAAGCTGTATTGGACGATCGTCCGAGGGTGCGGTAGGGCGGTGCACCCTCGCAACGCACCGCCTCGGGTTCTCAGACGTCGTCCGGTGAGGACAGTCCCGAAGCCGCGTATTGGTCATGCACAAGTCGGGAGGCCCGCAGACCAGACGCATCCGCATCGCCACGTAAGACGAGTCTGGCAGCAGCCCCTGCGGAAACACCTGTTCAGGCTGTGCGGGTCCAGGTCGCCACATGGTAGGTGACCCCGAACGGGGTGGCCGAGTACAGGAGTTCGCCGCGCCAAGTCCCGCCGGTGGCCTCAACGACTCCGGGCAGGACCTGGAGCGCGGCCCGGCCCGCGACGCCGAGCTCCGCGCACGGTTCCGGTTCCAGCGCAAACAGCGCTGCCGTGTCGACGTCGGCCAGCGCGGTGCGGATCTGCTCGTCGACCGGCTTGGCCCGCTCGTCCGGCGAGTACGGCGAGCGCTCGTCGGAGCGGTTAGTGCCATCGGCGAGCACCAGGAGACCGACATCGCCGGCAGCCAGCTCCGCGCCGAGCCGCTGGCAATCCCCGGCCGGCGTGTCCGGCGCCAACAGGTGCGTCGTGACCGCCAGCGCCCCTGCTTGCTCGCGAAGGAGTCCGGCGATCAACGCAGGTAGCGGCAGCTCCGGATCAGGGGTGCCGGCGCCACCGAGCGTCACCGGGAAGTCGACGCCGAAGCCCGCGAAAGTGCCCGCTGTGTCCGGTCCGAGCACCTGCGGCCCTGATTGATCTACGCCGACAGCCACCCATTCGGCGGCAGAGTCAGTCAGACTGGACACGGCGCGCAGACAGGCGCCCCGCAAGCGAGCGGTTTCCGGGTCGGCCCGCACGGTCAACGCGGGAACCAGCAACGGCGGGTAAGGCACCACAGCGATACGGGTGATCACACCTGTGCACGGTAGAGGTCACGGGCGAGTTGGCTAGAGCAGGGAGCCGCAACCGGCGGCCGGAGGCTGAGGCGGGTTTCCGCCCCCTGCCCGCTGCGGCCGAACGGGTGCCTGATGACAATGAAGCCGTGCAGGTCACAAGTTCGATCCGGGCACCACGTCGCGGTACGCGCCGACTCCCCGGCGCACCGGTTCCGCAACGGAGTACCGATTCGCGCCCTGACCTGTTTGAATGCGCCAGCGGAGGCCGGACCACCGAACGGTTCGGGTCGACGCTTGCTGGGCCCCGCCGATGCGGGGCGCCCGTGCCAGACACGGGCATCAGAGCGGGCACGCAAGGAGGAAGCCGGCCATGACGCACCAGGACACGACCCCCGAGGCAGTCGCCAACAAGGCGGCCGCGGACTCGACCACCAGCACCACCGGGTCACCCACGGCTGCGCCCGCGGTACCGACCGCTTCCGCCGACCCTGCCAAGTGGGGGCGGGTGGACACCGACGGCACGGTGTACGTCCGCACCCCCGAAGGGGAGCGGGCGATCGGTTCCTGGCAGGCCGGTGATGCCGCCGAGGGCCTGGCCCTCTACGCGCGGAAGTTCGACGACGTGCTCACCGAGGTCGAGCTGCTGGAAACCCGGTTGAGCACCCACGCCGGTGAGCCGAAGCACACCCTGACCAGCGCGAAGCACCTGCGCGACTCGCTGGCCGAAGCCGCCGTGATCGGCGACCTGGCGGCGTTGACCGTCCGGATCGAGCACCTGGTGGTGCAGGCCGAGCAGGCCGTCGAGGGCGCCAAGCACGAGAAGGAACGCGCCCGGGCGGACGCCGTCGCCCGCAAGGAAGCGCTGGTCGCCGAGGCCGAGCAGATCGCCGCCGAGTCCACGCACTGGAAGAACGCCGGCGACCGGCTGCGCGAGATCCTCGACGAGTGGAAGAAGGTCCGCGGCGTCGACCGCAAGACCGACGAGCAGTTGTGGCGCCGGTTCTCCAAGGCGCGGGACGCATTCAGCCGCCGCCGGGGCTCGCACTTCGCCGAGCTCGACCGGCAGCGCGCGGCGTCCAAGGCGCACAAGCAGGAGCTGGTCGAGGAAGCGGAGTCGCTGACCGAGTCCACCGACTGGGGCGAAACCGCGAACCGCTACAAGCAGCTGATGACGGAGTGGAAGGCCGCCGGCCGCGCCCCGAAGGACAGCGACGAGCTGCTGTGGCAGCGCTTCCGCGCCGCGCAGGACCGGTTCTTCAGCCGCCGGTCGGAGGCGTTCTCCGAGCGTGACGCCGAGTTCGCCGCGAACGCCAAGCTGAAGGAGGAGCTGCTCGTCGAGGCCGAGCAGATCGACCCGTCCGCCGACCTCAAGGCCGCGCAGGCCCACCTGCAGCGGATCCAGGAGCGGTGGGACGAGATCGGCAAGGCGCCGCGGGAGCGGATGCGGGAGCTGGAGGGCAAGCTGCGCGCGGTCGCCGACAGGGTGCGGTCGGCCGCCGACGCGCAGTGGCGGCGCACCGACCCGGAGGCGCAGGCCCGGGTCGACCAGTTCCGCGACCGGGTGGAGCAGTTCGACGCGCAGGCCGAGAAGGCCCGCGCGGCGGGCGACGAACGCCGTGCGAAGCAGGCGGAGGAGCAGGCCGCCCAGTGGCGTGAGTGGCTGACGGCTGCGGAGCAGGCGATCGCCAGCCGCTGACGGGGTTGCGACACCGGAGGCCCGCCTGCGCGTCCGGCGCACCGAACTCGCCGTCAGGCGAGCAACCTCGCCCGGAGGGCGGTGAGGTCATGGTCGGTGCAGCCACCGGAGCGCAGGTGGGCCGCTGCGTGGAACGAGTCGAGGGCCGCCGACAGCGCCTCGACCCTGGTGGTGCCGTGCTGGGCGAGTGCCTCGTCGATCAGCGGTTCCTGGTCTGGCCGGCCGAGCCTGTCGAACAGCGGTCGGAGCCGGTCGTGGCTGAGCTCGTGGTCGGCGATGATCTCGTCGGCCGCCACCCCGGCGAAGGCGACCAGCACCAGTGTGATGATCCCGGTCCGGTCGCGGCCGGCGCTGCAGTGCACGAGCACCCCGCCGGGTTCGGCGTGCGCGATCGCGGTGACGACTTTGGCGGTGCGATCCGGGAAGCGGTCGAGGAACGGCTTGCAGTAGAGCGGCGTGCCGTGCAGCCGCTTGCCCCAGTAGCCCCAGAACTCGGCGTCGTCGACGGGGTTCAGCGGCAGCCGCAAGGCGGTCAGCTCAGGTGGGCGCGCCGATTGTGCGGGCAGCGCGCCGTTGCCTTCTTCGGTCAGGTCGATGACGGTGCGGATGCCGTGCTCCCAGACCTGCCCCCCACCCCGATTCGGTCAGGAACGCAGGGCTCGCGGACCGCACGACAGCACCCTGGCGGATCCGGCGGCCGTCCGCAGCGGGCAGCCCACCCAGGTCGCGCACGTTGTAGCCGCCGTCCCACTGGAGATCACGTGACATACCGGTGAGACGCCCGCGAAGGTGATCGGGTTGCACTGGCCGGGCGAACCAGAGGTCAGGAACGGGACCAGACGATCCGCATCCACTGCACGGCCAACACGGCCATGCACGCCACCGCGAGCAGCAGGCCGATCGACGGGCCCTCCGCGCCGCTCGTCTGGCGCGACCAGATCGCGATCACGCCCTCGAAGGTCACCACCACACCGGCGAGCCCGGCCAGGAACGCGAAGATCCAACGCCGGGTGATCAGCGCCAGGGCGCCCAGGCCGATCCCCACGATCGTCGAGTTGATCGCGAACAACCGCGGCAGCAGGCCGATCTTGAGCGCCGGGTCGGCCTGCCCCATCAGCACCTCCCAGCCCGCGGCACCGCGGACCCACGGCAGCAGCGAGCACAGGACGAGCACGAGCATCACCGATGCGATCACCAGCGCGCGCTTGCCGGGGTCGATGCGACGCAGCACCTCACGTTCCGGCCCGGTCAGCGCGCGGCGCGACCCGTCCGAACCTTCCGCCTTGCTCAACACGCACATCCCTGCTGCTCGGCCGGCTGCTGCGGCGGGGTTCCGAACGACGGCAGCCCGAGGCTGACTCCGGAGGTCTTGGGCCGCACGCCCTCTTCCCAGTGATCACCGGCGGTGGTGCGGCGGTGGCCGGTGATGTCCGTGTCGGCGACCAGGTGGTGCGGCGCGGCACGCGTGATCGTGGTGCGCACGACGTCGCCGGGACGGATCTCGCCGTCGGTGGCACCGGTCGGGGCGAAGTGCACCAGCCGCCCGTCGCGGGCCCGGCCCGAGAGCCGGTGTGTCTCGGCGTCCTTGCGGCCCTCCCCCTCGGCGACCAGCAGTTCCACCGGGCGGCCGACCAGCTTCTTGCTCTCCTCCCAGGAGATCTCGTTCTGCAGCGCGACCAGCCGGTCGTAGCGCTGCTGCACGACCTCCTTGGGCAGCTGGTCGGGCATCTCGGCCGCGGGCGTGCCGGGCCGCTTGGAGTACTGGAAGGTGAACGCGCTGGAGAATCGCGCCTGCCGCACGACCTCCAGCGTCTGCTCGAAGTCCTCCTCGGTCTCGCCGGGGAAGCCGACGATGATGTCGGTGGTGATCGCCGCGTCCGGCATCGCCTCGCGCACGTTGCGCACGATGTTCAGGTACCGCTCGGAGCGGTAGGAGCGGCGCATCGCCTTGAGGACCCGGTCCGAACCGGACTGCAGCGGCATGTGCAGCTGCGGGCAGACGTTCGGCGTCTCGGCCATCGCCTCGATCACGTCGTCGGTGAAATCGCGCGGGTGCGGCGAGGTGAAGCGGACCCGCTCCAGCCCCTCGATCTCCCCGCAGGAGCGCAGCAGCTTCCCGAACGCGAAGCGGTCCCCGAACTCGACGCCGTAGGCATTGACGTTCTGCCCCAGCAGCGTCACTTCGAGCACGCCTTCGGACACCAGCGCCTGCACCTCGGCGAGGATCTCGCCGGGGCGGCGGTCCTTCTCCTTGCCGCGCAGCGCGGGCACGATGCAGAACGTGCAGGTGTTGTTGCAGCCGACCGAGACCGACACCCAGCCCGAGTAGGCCGACTCGCGGCGCGCGGGCAGGGTGGACGGAAAGACGTCCAGCGATTCGAGGATCTCGACCTCGGCCTCGTGGTTGTGCCGGGCGCGCTCCAGCAGGGCCGGCAGCGAACCGAGGTTGTGCGTCCCGAACACGACGTCCACCCAGGGGGCCCGCTTGACGATCGTGTCGCGGTCCTTCTGGGCCAAGCAGCCGCCGACCGCGATCTGCATGTTCGGGTTGCGGTCCTTGGCCGGCCGCATGTGCCCGAGGGTGCCGTAGAGGCGGTTGTCGGCGTTCTCCCGGACCGCGCAGGTGTTGAACACGACCACGTCGGCGGCGTCGGACTCGGCCCGCGCGTACCCGGCGTCTTCCAGCATGCCTGCCAGCCGCTCGGAGTCGTGCACGTTCATCTGGCAGCCGAAAGTTCGGATCTCGTACGTCCTCGTGCTCACCGTTCCACGGTAGCGCCTGGTCAGATCGCGGATTCACCCGCCCGGGAGGGTACGCGGCGGTCGGCGACGTGCGTCGAACCGGAGGTTTCGGACCGGCTACGCGACTCCGGAGCGTAACCAACTTGCAATCAGCGTTATCCGCAGCTGACTGGACTATCCCCCATCGGGGGCTTAAATTTCGGCCATCGAATCCACTTGACGCGTTCAGGAGAAGGAATGACCGCAGCTCCCACGGACGTCCCGATGATCCGGATGTCCGCGGTCGACAAGTACTTCGGCTCCTTGCACGTGCTGCGGGAAATCGATCTCGAGGTCCCCAAGGGCCAGGTCGTCGTGGTCCTCGGGCCGTCGGGTTCCGGCAAGTCGACGTTGTGCCGGGCGATCAACCGCCTGGAGCCGATCAACTCCGGCCGCATCGAGGTCGATGGGGTGCCACTGCCCGCCGAGGGCCGCACGCTGGCCGAACTGCGCGCTGACGTCGGCATGGTGTTCCAGCAGTTCAACTTGTTCGCGCACAAGACGATCCTGGAGAACGTGACGCTGGGCCCGATCAAGGTCCGCAAGCAGAGCCGGGACAAAGCTCAGGACAACGCGCTGCAACTGCTGGAACGGGTCGGCATCGCGAACCAGGCCGAGAAATACCCGGCGCAGCTCTCCGGCGGGCAGCAGCAACGAGCCGCGATCGCCCGCGCGCTGGCGATGAAGCCGAAGGTGATGCTGTTCGACGAGCCGACTTCGGCGCTGGACCCCGAGATGGTCAACGAGGTCCTGGAGGTCATGACCGATCTCGCTGCCGAGGGCATGACGATGCTGGTGGTCACACACGAGATGGGCTTCGCGCGCCGTGCTGCGCACCGCGTGCTCTTCATGGCCGACGGTGAGGTGGTCGAGGACGCCGCACCGGAGAAGTTCTTCAGCACGCCGAAGAGCGACCGCGCCAAGGATTTCCTGGGCAAGATCCTCACCCACTGACCCACTTCAGAGAGAGGCAGCGAGACGAAATGCGAGCCAAGAAATTGCGGTTGGTGACGGTGCTGGCCGCATCGCTGGCACTGGCGCTGACCGGCTGTGGACGTGAGGGTGGTCCCAGCGGCGGCGAACCGCAAGTCCAGCAGAACGTCGCCCAGAACGTGCAGGTCCAAGGCTCACCGACGTTCGACCGGATGAAGCAGAAGGGCCGTGTGACGATCGGTGTCAAGGAGGACCAGCCCGGGCTCGGTTTCCGCGACCCGGTCACCAACCAGTACTCCGGTTTCGACATCGAGATCGCCCGGCTGATCGCCGCGCAGCTCGGGTTCGACCCGAACACCCAGATCGACTACAAGCCGATCCCGTCCACCGCGCGCGAGCAGGCGATCTCGACCGGTGAAGTGGACTACTACGTCGGCACCTACACGATCAACGACAAGCGCAAGGAACAGATCAGCTTCGCCGGGCCGTACTTCATGGCCGGGCAGGACCTGCTCGTCCGCGCGGACAACACCGACATCACCGGCAAGGACTCGCTCAAGGGCAAGAAGGTCTGCTCGGCGACCGGGTCGACCCCGATCCAGCGGGTTAAGCAGGACCAGCTCACCGAGCCGCAGAACATCGTCGAGTTCCAGCGCTACTCGGAGTGCGTGCAGCAGCTACTCGACCGCCAGATCGACGCCGTCACCACGGACGACGCCATCCTCAAGGGCTACGCCGCGCAGGACCCGGACAAGCTGAAGGTCGTCGGCAAGACGTTCTCCGAGGAGCCGTACGGGGTCGGCCTCGCGCACGACGACACGGCGCTGCGCAACAAGATCAACGACATCCTGGAGCAGTCTGTGACCAACGGCGAGTGGAAGCGCGTCTACGACGCCACCCTCGGCAAGTCCGGATCGTCCGCCGAGCCCCCCAAGGTGAACCGCTACTGATCCCGTCATCGGATGCCCAGGGCCGCAGCGCGCCCTGGGCATCCGATTACTCCAGGAGTACTCATTGATCAACATCTTGGTGGAGTACGGCGACGTCCTCGCCAGAGGCTTCCTGCGGACGATCGAGCTTTTCCTGCTGGCCGCTGCAGCCTCGCTGGTACTGGGCACGATCCTGGCAACGCTGCGGGTCAGCCCCGTCCCAGCGTTGCGGGCCGTCGGCGCCGGGTACGTGACCTTGCTCCGCAACACGCCGCTGACACTGATCTTCTTCTTCTTCGTCTTCGCCTACCCCAAGCTGGAGCTGATCCAGTTCCCGTTCTTCACCGCTGCCGTGATCGCGCTGACCATCTACACCTCAGCGTTCGTCTGCGAGGTGTTGCGGGCTGGGATCAACACGGTGCCGGTCGGACAGGCCGAGGCGGCGCGCTCCATCGGGCTCGGCTTCGCCCAGTCGCTGACCAACGTGATCCTCCCCCAAGCCTTCCGTGCCGTGGTTCCGCCGCTGGTCAGCGTGCTGATCGCGCTGTTGAAGAACACGACCGTCGCGGCTGGGTTCAGCGTGGCAGAGGTCGGCTCGGTCATCCCGTTCCTCAACGAGCAGGGTGAGCCAACACTGAACGCCTTCGTGTGGATCGCCATCGGCTTCCTGATCCTGGTTATCCCGCTGACCCTGATCCAGCGCAGCTTCGAAAAACGGTGGAGCGTGGCCCGATGAGCAGCGTTCTGTTCGACACTCCCGGCCCGCGCGCCCGCGTGCGCAACCGGCTCATCAGCGTCGTCAGCACAGTTGTGGTGCTTGCATTGCTCGGATACGTGGTGCTCCGCTTCTACGCCACCGGGCAGTTCGACGCCAGCAAGTGGGAATGGCTGCTCTACGAGCAGATCCAGCTGGAACTACTCGGGGCTCTGTGGAACACCGTCCGCGCGTTCCTCATGGGCGCCGTGCTCGCGCTGGCGTTCGGCGCGGTGTTCGCGCTCGGTCGGCTCTCCGACCACGCCTGGATCCGGATGCCGTGCACGGCGATCGTCGAGGTGTTCCGCGCGATCCCGCTGGTCATCCTGATCTTCTTCCTGTACTACGCGGCACCGGGGCTGGGCGTGAACTTCGGCCAGTACTGGTCGGTCGTGCTCGGCCTGACGCTCTACAACGGCTCGGTGCTTGCCGAGGTCTTCCGCGCTGGGGTTAACGCACTTCCAGCAGGGCAGAGCGAGGCGGCTTATTCCATCGGCATGCGCAAGAGCCAGGTCATGGGCAACGTGGTCCTGCCGCAAGCAGTGCGCGTCATGCTCCCAGCCATCGTGAGCCAACTCGTGGTGCTGCTCAAGGACAGCGCTCTGGGCTTCCTGATCACCTACCAGGAATTGCTGTACTACGCCCGGTACCTCGGTGGTATTCCCACGCTCGACCGGCCGATCATCCCGGTGAGCCTGGTCGTGGCAGCAATCTACATCTCGATATGCCTCTTGCTCACGTGGTTCGCCAACTACCTCGATCGGCGAAACCGACGCACGAAGAAGACCAAACAGATCGCGCCGGCTACCACGCCCCTTACAGAGACTCCGCTCGGAGACTGAAACAGCTCTCGGCTGCCGGGACCTGAACCGGGTCCCGGCAGCCGAGAGTAAGCGATCCGCTGGTTACTCAGCCGCGGGTCTTCCCTGGCACCGGCGTCGTGGAGCGCGCTGATCAGCCAGCTCGGCCGTGAGCGTTTTCGGGTGCTACAGCGCCCAAAAACGCTCACGGGCATTGAGGTCAGTGCGGGCGGGCGTTGATCCCGGCCGGGCGCAGGGTTGCGTCGTAGGCGCGCTGCCAGGAGCCATCGGCGACTGCGGCGTCCAGCATCTGCTGCAGATACTCGGCCAGCTTCTTGTCGTCCGACTTGATCACGACGTAGCGCTTGCTGTCGGTGACCACGTACGGCCCGACCACGGCCAGCTGCGGGGAATCGGCGGTGCCGCCGAGCAGGACGTCCACGTTGCCCGAGGCCACCGCGTCCAGCAGCAGGGTCGGCGGCAGACGCCGGAACTGCACCTGCGTCGGGGCGAGACCAATGCGCTTCGCCAGGTCGCGGGCGATCTCGACGTCGAAGCCCTGGTACTCGCCCGCCGGATCGCGGCTGACGAACTGCGGCGCGTCCACCCGCACCCCGACCAGGAGCTGGCGCCGCTGCTTGATCCGCTCGATGGTCGGCGAGGTGTCGAGCTCGACCGAATCGCCAACCGACGAGGCCGGGCTCGCCGGCATCGGCGTGGTCGGGGCGGGCAGGTTCGGCGGCGGCAACGCGTTCGACCCGGGCGGCACATCCTGCCCGCAGGCCGACAGCACGGCAGCCGCAGACACCACCGCAACGAGCGCGCGAATCCGCATCGGCCCCTCCTCACATCTCGATCTACCACCCATGATCGCGCACCGGGTGGCCCGATCGGGACCGTATCCCCGCCTGCTGTATCGATTGTGAAATCCAGGCCACACCCATTAGTGTGACTGCCGTCATGAGGCGCCAGCGTCGTCGCCCCGCATTTCGAGCCTTTCCGGAGGCGATCAATGGCGCGGCCAACGCAGCACGTCGTCGAACAAGTCACCCACCGGATCGCGGAGCGCAGTGCCGCGACCCGCACCGCGTACCTCGAACGCATCCGAGCGGCCGGGGCAGTCGGCCCGGCCCGCACTGAGTTGCCCTGCAGCAACCTCGCGCACGGCTTCGCGGCGTGCAGCGGTGCTGACCGGGTTGCGGTGCGTGGAGCCACCAAACCGGGCGTCGCGATCGTGTCCGCGTACAACGACATGCTCTCGGCGCACCAGCCCTACGCCGAGTTCCCGACGTGGCTGAAGGACGCGGTGCGCGAGGCCGGCGGTGTCGCCCAGTTCGCCGGTGGCGTGCCCGCCATGTGCGACGGCATCACCCAGGGCCGCACCGGCATGGAGCTGTCGCTGTTCTCCCGCGACGTCATCGCGATGGCCACCGGTGTCGCGCTTTCCCACGAGATGTTCGACGGTGCCCTGCTGCTCGGCGTGTGCGACAAGATCGTGCCGGGCCTGCTGATCGGTGGGCTGTCGTTCGGGCACCTGCCGACCGTGCTAGTCCCCGCCGGGCCGATGCCCTCCGGACTGCCCAACCGGGAGAAGAGCCGCATCCGGCAGCTGTTCGCCGAGGGCAAGGCCAGCCGCGAGGACCTACTGGAAGCCGAGGCGGCGTCGTACCACTCGCCCGGCACCTGCACGTTCTACGGCACCGCCAACTCCAACCAGCTCGTCGTCGAGGTCATGGGCCTGCACCTTCCGGGGTCGAGCTTCGTGCCGCCGGGCACCCCGCTGCGCAAGGCACTCACCGAGGAGGCCGCCCGTCGCGTCGTGCAGCTCGGGCGCGGCGCCGACTACACGCCGATCGGCGAGATCATCGACGAACGGGCCATCGTCAACGGCGTAGTTGCGCTGCTGGCCACCGGCGGCTCCACCAACCACACGCTGCACCTGGTGGCCATCGCCGCCGCGGCCGGGATCGAGCTGACCTGGGACGACTTCTCCGACCTGTCCGCAGTCGTGCCGTCGCTAGCGAAGGTCTACCCCAACGGTTCGGCCGATATCAACCACTTCGCCGCTGCCGGGGGCGTGCAGACGCTCGTCGGCGAGCTGCTCGACGCCGGCCTGCTACACCCCGACGTCAAGACGGTCGCCGGGCCGGGGCTGGACCGGTACAGGCAGCAGCCATTCCTGGTGGACGGCGAGCTCGTGTGGCGGGATGCGCCCGCGAAGAGCCTGGACCCGGACGTGCTGCGCGGCGTCGATGAGCCTTTCGCGCCCGACGGCGGCCTACGGGTGCTGGACGGAAACCTCGGCCGCTCGGTGATCAAGGTGTCCGCAGTCAGCGCGGAGCGCCGCACCGCCACCGCGCCCGCCCGGGTCTTCGACGACCAGCACGGCTTCACCGCCGCGTTCCAGGCAGGCGAACTGGACCATGACGTCGTGGTGGTGATCCGCAACCAGGGCCCGCAGGCCAACGGCATGCCTGAGCTGCACGGGCTGACCCCCGCGCTGGGCGTGCTGATGGACCGCGGCCACCAGGTCGCGCTGGTCACCGACGGCCGGATGTCCGGCGCGTCCGGCAAGATCCCGGCGGCCATCCAGCTGACCCCGGAGGCCAGCGCGGGTGGGCCGCTGGCCCGCGTCCGCGACGGCGATGTGGTCCGGCTCGACGCCGACCGCGGCACGCTGGAGGTGCTGGTGCCCGACGACGAGCTCGCCGCCCGCGACAACGCACCGGTCGCGCCCGGAGCCCAGTTCGGCACCGGCCGCGAGCTGTTCGCGGCGTTCCGGCAGGCTGTCGGGCGGGCCGACCGCGGCGCCAGCGTGTTCACCCAACTGCAGGCGCAGCCGACCGACGCGACCGTCTGACACCGGCGACCACCTGCGCCGAACCCGACGAGAAGAGGCGGCTGTTTCCGCTGGTTACGTGCCGTGAGTACTTTTGGGTGCGATAGCGCCCAAAAGTACTCACGGGCACTCGACGGAACGCCGCACGCACTAGGAACGGATGAACCACCTCATGAACACTGCAGCTGAAGTGCTGGATCTCGCCCCGGTGATGCCGGTCGTGGCGTTGGACGACGTCGCGCACGCCGTGCCGCTGGCCGAAGCCCTGCTGCGCGGCGGAATCCGCACCATCGAGGTCACGCTGCGCACCCCGGCCGGGCTGCCCGCGATCGAGCGCATCGCCGCCGAGGTGCCCGAGATGGTCGCCGGGGCGGGCACGATCACCGAACCAGGTCAGGCCAAGCGGGCCGCCGACGCCGGGGCGCGCTACCTGGTCACGCCCGGGACGACCGACCGGCTGCTCGACGACATCGACGCATCCGGGGTGCCGTACCTGGCCGGCGCGGGCACGGTGTCGGAGGCGATGCGGCTGGCCGAGCGCGGGGCCACTGCGATGAAGTTCTTCCCCGCCGAGCCCAGCGGCGGTGTGCCGTTCCTCAAGGCGATCGCCGGGCCGCTGCCGGACCTGAAGTTCTGCCCGACCGGCGGGATCAGCCCGCAGACCGCGCCGAACTACCTCGCGCTGCCCAACGTGGGCTGCGTCGGCGGATCGTGGTTGGCGCCTAAGGACCTACTCGCTGCCGGCGACTGGCCGCGGATCGAGCAACTGGCCCGAGAAGCCGCCGCACTGCGCTCCCCGCAGCGCTAGCAACCGCCCGTGAGTCTTTTGGTGCTATGAGGGCTGTTTCAAACTTGTCCCGCGTAGCGTGCGGGTAGCGGAGCATCAGACGCCGCCTGGACTCGGGGATCCCCGACTCTTCGCCCGCGCTCAACGGCTGCCTCGACCTGCGCGAGCTCAACGGGCAGCACGACGTCGTCGACCGGCAGTTCGTCGACGACGTCGTGCTGCCCCCGGGACCGTGAACCCGGATCGTCACGACCAGCTCGCCGTCCAATGGGTTTCACGACATCGACTGCACGATCTGAACTGCAATAACAGTACTCATGAAAGCCAAGACACAGCTTCTTGAATGGAGTCAGCGACGGGGACGCCAGCCGCTTCCAAGGCACTTCGGCTCATAACCCCAGTTGTCACCAGCACACAGTTGGCTCCTGCGTGGGCCGCCGCTTCAGCATCGTCCACCACGTCGCCGATCACGACAGCTTCCTGTGGGGCAAGGCCCAGCTCGGCCAGATGCCGCTCCAGGTGGGCAGCCTTCGACCCCCCTCCAATTCCGGCCCGAAGACCGTCAACCTGCTTGAAAAGCGCAGTGAGCTCGTACTTCGCCACCAGCGGCACCAACTCATCGTGGAACCACATGGACAGCAGGGACTGACTGCGGCCCACCGTGGTCCACTCCTGCAACACATCGGGAACTCCGTTTGCCAGGCCGCAGGTGTGCAGTAGATCCCGGTACGCCTCGTGGTAGAGCACGTCGATGCGCGCCCAGTCTTCGTCACTCAGCGAGCGGCGCAGCAGCCGCTCGTAGCACTGCAACAGCGGACGGCTGAATACGGACCGCCACTCGTCGAGGTCGATGTGTTCTCGATCGAAGGCGGTGCAGACCTCGTTCACCGCCGAGACCACGGCGTGATTATCAGAAAAGATCGTCCCATTCCAGTCCCACACGATGTGGTTCACGCGTCGCCTCGACTTCATGACGGGCACTCTACGATCCCGCACCGACGTTCCCGTACCACCTCCCAGAAGGACTGTGCACATCGCGCACCGGCCGCTCGACAGATCTGCTCGCTCAGCAGGCGAACGCAACCGGCGAACGCAACCGGCGAACGCAACCGGCGAACGCAACCGGCGAACGCAGCCGCGACGAGGTCGGTCACGGGGATTCGAGGTCCGGGTCCGGGACGTCGGCGCCGGAGCGCTCAATTTCCTCTCGCACCACGCGGAAAGCCAGGCCTTCGGAATAGCCCTTGCGTGCCAACATGCCCACCATGCGGCGCATCTTCGCCGCATGGTCCAGGTTCGCCATCGTGCGGAGCTTGCGCTGCACCAGCTCCCGCGCCTGCTCGACCTCCGCATCGCCATCCACAGTGGACAGCGCCGCTTCAACCACGTGCTCTTCGACACCCTTGCGGCGCAGCTCGAAACCGAGCGCCTTGCGCCCCAGCCCTTGGTACCGCTGCCTCGAATGCACCCACTCCTCGGCGAACGAGGCGTCGTCGACCAGGCCCGCGTCGACGAACTTCTGCAGCACCGCGTCCGCGACGTCCTCGTCGATCTCCTTGCGCAGCAAGGCTTGTCGCAATTCCGAGCAGCTACGCGCGCGAGCCGCCAGCAGCCGGTACACCGTGTCGCGGGCCAGCTGCTCGGCGTCGTCCGGCTTGCGCCGCGGCTTCGCGTCATCCGCCGCGTCCGAGAGACCACCCGGCGAGGCGTCGTCGGGGACGCGGCTCCGTACACCGCTCCCCCGACGCGTACCGTCACGGTTCATCTGCATTCGACGTCCAGCAGGTGCTCAGCGGGATCAGAAGTCCACCGGCGCCGGTTCGGCGTTCTCGGCGTCCAGCGTCGCCCCGATGCCGAGCTTCTCCTTGATCCGCTTCTCGATCTCGTTGGCGATGTCCGGGTTCTCCCGCATGAACTTGCGGGCGTTCTCCTTGCCCTGGCCGAGCTGGTCGCCCTCGTAGGTGTACCAGGCACCGGACTTGCGGATGATGCTCTGCTCGACGCCCATGTCGATCAACGAGCCCTCACGGCTGATGCCGATGCCGTAGATGATGTCGAACTCCGCCTGCTTGAACGGCGGGGCGACCTTGTTCTTCACCACCTTGACCCGGGTCCGGTTGCCGACCGCGTCCGAGCCATCCTTCAGCGTCTCGATGCGGCGCACGTCCAGGCGCACCGACGAGTAGAACTTCAGCGCCTTGCCACCGGTGGTGGTCTCCGGCGAGCCGAACATCACGCCGACCTTCTCGCGGAGCTGGTTGATGAAGATCGCGGTGGTCTTGGCGTTGTAGAGCGCGGAGGTCAGCTTGCGCAGCGCCTGGCTCATCAGCCGGGCCTGCAGACCCACGTGGCTGTCGCCCATCTCGCCCTCGATCTCGGCGCGCGGCACCAGCGCCGCCACCGAGTCGATGACGATGATGTCCAGCGCGCCGGAGCGGATCAGCATGTCCGCGATCTCCAGCGCCTGCTCGCCGGTGTCCGGCTGGGACACCAGCAGCGCGTCGGTGTCCACCCCGATCGCCTTGGCGTACTCCGGGTCCAGCGCGTGCTCGGCGTCGATGAACGCCGCGGTGCCGCCCAGCTTCTGCGCGTTGGCCACGGCGTGCAGCGCCACGGAGGTCTTACCGCTGCTCTCCGGGCCGTAGATCTCCACGATGCGGCCTCGCGGCAGACCGCCGATCCCCAACGCGACGTCCAGCGAGATGGAACCGGTCGGGATGACCTCGATCGGTGCGCGCGACTCGTCGCCGAGCCGCATGACCGACCCTTTGCCGTACTGCTTGTCGATCTGGGCGAGCGCCAGCTCCAGCGCCTTGCCCTTGTCCGGTGTCGCTGCCATCGGGGGTCCACCTCGGTCGAGTCGAACTTGGTCGTCGTGTGTCAGATCAGACGCTACGGGCAGGGACCGACAATCCGGCTGCGGGGTGCTTCGCCGATTCGAGCCCGTGCGATTCCATCTTAGACGAACGGATGTTCGATCACCGGCCCGACACGCCAGCTCCGCCACCTGATCGTGTGACGGTGCGATCAGCGCGATCGAGGTGGACACTCGGAATAGCCCATCGGGTGAACCTGCCGCCCGGCCCCGAGGAGGTGTCGACCATGCGAATGGACCGCTACCTGCCACCCGACCACCCGCTGAGCCGGTTCTACCGGGTCGCGGCCGCCATCTTCGGTGCCTTCCTGCTGGTCTTCGGCGCGTTCGGGCTGGCCAACCGGGTTCCGCTGTTCACCACCAGCGGCATCGACATCATCGGGCTATCCAGCAACGGCCTGCTGGCCCTGGTCTCGGTCGTGGTCGGCGTCCTCCTGATCGGCGCCGCGGCCTGGGGCGGACCGGTCGCCTCCACCACCACCGCCGCCATCGGGGTGCTGTTCTTCCTGTCCGGGCTGATCAACCTGGGCCTGCTGAACACGCCCTGGAACGTGTTCGCCTTCAAGCTGCCGAACGTGGTGTTCAGCCTGATCGCGGGCATGCTGCTGATGTTCTTCGGGTTCTACGGCCGGCTCAGCGGCGGCCTGCCGCAGGACAACCCCTACGTGCGCTACCGGCACCACGAGCCACCCGCCCAGGACGTCCCGGAGCAGCGGCTGGCCGATGAACGGCGGATCGCCGAGCTCGAACAGATCTGCCGGGCCGAGGTCGCCGTCGCCGAGGGCCATCCAACGCCGGAGCAGCACCGGCTGGTGCAGTCCGAGGCGTACCGGCACATGCAGGAGGAACGGCGCCGGGCCTACCAGCACTACCAGGACGCGGGGCGCACCCCCGAGCAGCAGATCAGCGCGCAGAACCTGTGGGCGGACTTCGAGGTGCCGGAACGCCGACCCGCGCAGCGGCCGACCGCCGAGCGACAGGAGGGCCCGGAGTCCTGAGCCTGTTTCGAAAGTGGTTTGCGTAGCGGTGCGGGTAGCGGAACCTCAGAGGCCTTCTCGCGCAGGTGTTCCCCGACATCATGAATGCCAATTCACCGCGTCGGAGACTGGCCTCGCCGAGAGCCCTTCGGCGGGCACAGCCCTCTGAGAACCCGCGGCGGTGTCAGTTGAGTCCCACACCGCAAGCGGCTGCCGCCGCTTATAAAAACGTCCTAGCGCCGTTCGGCGGGAACTTCGAATGCCTCGCAGACGGCCTGCCAGACCTCCTTGGTCGACAGCCCGGCTTCCAGGGCCTGGTCGACCGTGCGCCCGCCGAGCGACGAGAAAACGTGATCCTGGGCCAGCATCTCGGCGCGGACCCGGCCGAATTCGTCGGCCATGCGTTGGCGGAAAGCTGTGTGGCGCATCGCCCGAAAGCGTACCCGGCGCCCGTACCCTGGTGGTGTGCTGCTCCTGCTGGCCGATCCGACTGGCTTGTCCAGCCCGCTGGGCCAAGCGGTAATCGGCGCCGGGTTCCTCGTCGTCATCGCGCTCGCGGTGCGCTTCTTCTGGGAGCACCGCAACCGGCGGTGAGCCGATCAGGCGGTGCCGGGCTGGACCTTCTGCTCGAACTCGTCGGCCATCTTGCCCGGGTCCAGCTTCTTGTCGTGGTTGGGCTTGAGCACCATGCCGACCAGCGGGCGGTCGTCGACGATGAACACCAAGGTGCCGAAGGTGTCGCTGGTGATCGCACGGTAGGTGCGGGACAGGCCGTTGCCGCTCCACTCCGCCTCGACCTGCTGGCCGCTGGTCACGCCGTTGAACTCCAGCAGCAGGTCGGCCCGCTTCTGCGCGGCCTCCTGCGAACCCAGCTGGGTATAGATGATCTGGGTGCCCGAGTTGGGGTTGCCGATCGAGCAGGACACCACGGTCCCGTCGAGTTCCCGCAGGCCGGGCATGATCCGCTGCCAGCCCTGCGCGCAGTTGGATTGCTCGGGAACGCTGCCGGCCAGGTTGGCCATGCAGGCGGTGAAGCCCTTGGCGTCGACGGTGCCGGGCTGCTGGCATTCCGCCGCGCTGGGGGCACCCGACCCGCCGGAGACGCGGAACACGATCGCCACGATCGCGACGATCACCGCGACGGCCGCGACCGCGCCGAGGCCGATCAGCAGATTGCGCCGCGAGCCGGGCTTGGCGGCGGGCTGCTGGAAGTGGGGTTGCTGCTGCTGCGGCGGCGCGACGGGGTAGGTGCGCACCGTGTCGGGTTCCCGGTACCCGACCTGCGGCTGCCCGGTTTGCGGGACGGCGACCGGGCCCGACGGCAGGTTGTTCCGGAAGTCCTGGGTCCACATCGCCGCCCCGTCTCGGGACACGTGGTGCGCCCCCAGCGCGACGGCGGTCTCCGGCTGGTCGAGGGTGGTCGCCACGATCCGCAGCTGCTCCCCGATCAGGCTGGCGACCAGCGGCAACCGGCTGGAGCCGCCCACCAGGTACACCCCGACGAGGTTCTCCGGCCCCATTCCGTTGGAGCGCAGCACTGCGGCCAGCAGCTCGACGCTGCGCAGCATGCTCGGTCGCACCAGCGCTTCCAGCTCCGCACGGGTGACCAGCACGTCGCCGAAGGGTTCCGGCATCGGCACCTCGGTCTGCGGGTGCCGGGAGAGGACTTCCTTGGCGGCGCGGACGTCTTCGCGCAGGGCGCGCTGGGCCCGCCGGTCGCCGGTGCTCGCCGGCCGCAGCAGCCGCTGCCAGCGCTGCGGGTCCTTGTTCGAGACCTGCCGCCCGACGTGCTCCAGCAGCGCCTGGTCGACGTCCAGGCCGCCGAGGTCGGCCAAAGGCCGTCCTCGGCCACCACCGCGAACCCGTTCTGGGTGGCGCCCACGATCGCGCAGTCGAAGGTGCCCGCGCCCAGGTCGTAGACGGCCAACGCCTGGCCGGCGCCGAGGGTGCGGTCGGGAAACGACGCGAAGTGCGCGGCGGCGGCCACCGGCTCCGGGACCAGCACCAGGTTGCAGCTGAACCCGGCCAGCCGGGCGGCCGACAGCAGCACGTTGCGGCGGACCGTGCCCCACTGCGCGGGGTGGGTCAGCCGGACCTCGTCGGGCTGGGCGCCGCCGAGCTGCCGGGTGGTCTCCTCGGCGACCCGGTGCAGGACCGCGGCCAGCGCATCGGTGACGGTGATGACGTTGTCGCCGAGCAGCAGGGTGCTCTCGTCCACGCGGCGCTTCGGGTTCGGCTCGAACCTGGACGGGTCGAGCCGCGCCCGGCGCTCGGCGTCGCGGCCGACGATGATCGCGCCGTCCTCGGTGGCGAACACCGCGGACGGCATGGTCGCCGAACCATCCACTTCGACTACCCGTGGTGGCCGGCCGTGTGCGGACAGCACCGCGACGGTGTTCGAGGTGCCGAGATCCACTGACAGGACGCGCACCCGTCCCCCTCCCAAGCCTGACGCTTTCGGGGTCGAATGCTGCCACGTTCGGAGCGGCGAATTGCACAGATCCCCGCATTCGTCGCGGATCACACCAACGTCGAGCCCTTGTGGACAGTCCCGTCCCGAGCACGCGGTTCCCGTCACCCCGCCCCGCGCGTTGGGGTCGTGAGTAGGCGACGCTGTTCCAGCACGGTTACGCATTCACGAACCGTTGGCACGCGGTGTCAACGGGTCGTGCATCGCGCAAGGGCACACGCAAGGGCCGCAAGCCGGGCTTCGGCGAGGTTCAAGGGCAAACGTGCCGTGTTGTCGTGCCGTTTCACCACCGGCAGCTTCGGACTCGTTGACCGGGACCGTCGTCGTGTGACGCTACCGCGCATCGGTACCGTCCGGACGCACGAGTCCACCCGGAAGCTGGCGAGGCATGTGGACCGCGGCACCGCGCATATCCGGTCGGCACCCCATGATCGTGGCAAAGCGCGCTTCTTCCCTGCCCTGAAGGACGGGCACCCGCGCTACGTTTTCCTGGTGACCGATGTGCTGGACGGCTTCTCCGCAGCGACCCGCGACTGGTTCCGCGGGGCATTCGCCGCGCCCACCGAAGCGCAGTGCGGGGCGTGGGAGGCGATCGCCGACGGCGAGCACGCGCTGGTCGTCGCGCCGACCGGCTCCGGCAAGACGCTCGCCGCGTTCCTCTCCGCCCTGGACAAGCTGGCCGTCGAGGGCACGCCCGCCGACGCGAAGCAGCGCTGCCGGGTGCTCTACGTCTCGCCGCTGAAGGCGCTGGCCGTCGACGTGGAGCGCAACCTGCGCGCGCCGCTGGCCGGGATCCGGCAGGCCGCGCAACGCCGGGGCGGCGCCCCGCCGGACATCCAGGTCGGCATCCGCACCGGGGACACCCCGGCCGACCAGCGCCGTTCGTTCGCCCGCACCCCGCCGGACGTGCTGGTCACCACGCCCGAGTCGCTGTTCCTGCTGCTGACTTCGGCGGCTCGGGAGTCGCTGCGCGGCATAGAGACCGTGATCGTCGACGAGGTGCACGCGGTGGCGGGCACCAAGCGCGGGGCGCACCTGGCGCTGTCGCTGGAGCGGCTGGACGCCCTGCTGCCGCAGCCGGCGCAGCGCATCGGGCTGTCCGCGACGGTCCGGCCCGTGGAGGAGGTGCGGACGTTCCTGGCCGGTGGTCGGCCGGTGCGCACTATCCAGCCCGCGCACCCCAAGGAGGTCGAGGTACGGGTCGAGGTGCCGGTGCCGGACATGGCCGAGCTGGGCGCATCGACCGGCGAGGTGGAGGGCCCGGCGGCAGGCGCGGAGCAGCACACGTCGATCTGGCCGTCCGTGCAGGAGCGGATCCTGGATCTGATCCGGCAGCACCGCTCGACCATCGTGTTCACCAACTCGCGGCGGCTGGCCGAGCGGCTCACCGCCGGGATCAACGAGCTCGCCGCGGAGGAACCGGTTGCGCTGGAGCGGTTCCCGGCCGAGGCCGTGGGCGGTTCCGGTATCGGCGGCGGCACCTCTGCGATCCTCGCCAAGGCACACCACGGCTCGATGTCGAAGGAACAGCGGGCGGTGGTCGAGGAGGAGCTCAAGTCCGGGCGGCTGGCCTGCGTGGTGGCCACGTCGTCGCTGGAGCTGGGCATCGACATGGGCGCGGTGGACCTGGTGATCCAGGTGGAGACGCCGCCGAGCGTGGCCTCCGGGCTGCAGCGCATCGGGCGCGGCGGACACCAGGTCGGCGCGGTTTCGCGCGGCGTGGTGTTCCCGAAGTTCCGGGGCGATCTCGTCGGTTGCGCGGTGGTGTCGGAGCGGATGGCCGACGGGCTGATCGAGTCGCTGTCCTTCCCGCGCAACCCGCTGGACGTGCTCGCGCAGCACGTCGTGTCGATGGTCGCGATGGACACCTGGCCGGTGCCGGAGCTCGCGGCGCTGCTGCGGCGGGCCGCGCCCTACGCGGGGCTTCCGGACTCTGCGCTGCACGCGGTGCTGGACATGCTGGCGGGCCGGTACCCCAGCGAGGAGTTCGGCGAGCTGCGCGCACGCATCGTGTGGGACCGGGTGAACGACGAGCTGCGCGCGCGGCCCGGTGCGCAGCGGCTCGCGGTGACCTCCGGCGGCACGATCCCGGACCGGGGGCTGTTCACGGTCACCACGCCCGCAGACGAAGCGGGCAAGGGCGGGGTGCGGGTCGGCGAGCTCGACGAGGAGATGGTCTACGAGTCGCGGGTCGGCGACACCTTCCTGCTCGGCACCTCGGCTTGGCGGGTGCAGGACATCACCCACGACCGGGTCGTGGTGGTGCCCGCGCCTGGCGAGCCGGGCCGGATGCCGTTCTGGAAGGGCGATTCGCCGGGACGGCCGCTGGAGCTCGGGCGCGCCCTGGGCGCCTTCGTCCGGGATCTAATCGGCGCGGACACCCCGGCGGCGCGGTCGCGCATCGCGGCGGCCGGGCTGGACGAGTGGGCCCAGGACAACCTGCTGTCCTACTTGGACGAACAGCGGCGGGCGACCCGGCACGTGCCGGACGACCGGACGATCGTGGTGGAGCGGTTCCGCGACGAGCTCGGCGACTGGCGGATGGTGGTGCATTCACCGTTCGGCGCCAAGGTCAACGGCCCGTGGGCGCTGGCCATCGGAGCCCGGATCCGGGAGCGGCGCGGGATCGAGCCGCAGGTCGCCTCTTCCGACGACGGGATCGTGCTGCGGCTGGCCGATGCGCTGGACGAGTCTGGCGCGGAAGTGCTGCCGACCGCCGAGGACGTGCTGTTGCCGCCGGAAGAAGTCCAGCAGGTGGTGACCGACGAGGTTGGCGGCTCGGCGCTGTTCGCGGCCCGGTTCCGGGAGTGCGCGGCGCGGGCCCTGCTGCTGCCGCGCCGGGATCCGCGCCGCCGCACGCCGCTGTGGCAGCAGCGGCAGCGAGCCGCGCAGTTGCTGGCGGTGGCCGCGCAGTACGAGCAGTTCCCGATCGTGCTGGAAGCGATGCGGGAATGCCTGCAGGACGTCTACGACCTGCCCGGGTTGACCGAGCTGATGTCGCAGGTCGCGGCGCGGAAGGTGCGAGTCGTCGAGGTCGAGACCCCGAGCCCGTCGCCGTTCGCGCGCAGCCTGCTGTTCGGCTACATCGGCATGTTCCTGTACGAGACCGATGCGCCGCTGGCGGAGCGCCGGTCGGCGGCATTGAGCCTGGATTCGACGCTGCTAGCGGAGCTGCTCGGTTCGGAGGCGCTGCGGGAGCTGCTCGACCCGGAGGCGCTCGACGAGATCGAGCAGCACCTGCAACGGCTCGCCCCGGAACGGCACGCCCGCGACACCGAGTCCACAATAGACATTTTGCGCTTCCTGGGAGATCTGACCGCGGCCGAAGCCGAGGCGCGGGGCGTGCGGCCGGAGTGGCTGGCCGACCTGGCCGGACAGCGACGAGTGCTGCAGGTCCGCATCGCGGGCGAAGAGCGCTGGATTCCGATCGAGGATGCCGGCAAGGTCCGCGATGCGCTGGGCGTCGCACTGCCGGTCGGCGTGCCGGAGGCGTTCACCGAGCCGGTCGCCGACCCGCTGGGCGACCTGCTGATCCGCTACGCACGCTGCCGCGGACCGTTCACCGCCGATGCCGCAGCGCAGCGATTCGGGTTGGGAGTGGCCGTCGTCCACGGCGTGCTGGACCGGTTGACCGGCAGCGGGCGGTTGGTCCGCGGCGAGCTTCGGCCGTTGGAGGCCGGTGGTGGCGGGGCGCTGGAGTACTGCGACGCCGAAGTGCTGCGGCGGCTGCGGCGGGCGTCGCTGGCGCGGCTTCGCGCGGAGGTCGAACCGGTGGAACCGGCTGCGCTGGGCTGTTTCCTGCCGGCGTGGCACGGCATCGGAGCCCGGTTGCGCTCCGCACCCACGGTGGACGACGTGTACGCCGTGGTCGAGCAACTGGCGGGGGCGCCGGTTCCGGCGAGCGGGTTGGAGTCGTTGATCCTGCCCGCCCGACTGCCCGGCTACTCCCCCGCGCTGCTCGACGAGCTGACCGCCACCGGTGAGGTCACCTGGGTCGGCTCCGGCTCCCTGGCCGGCGGCGACGGCTGGATCGCGTTGACGCCCACCGATGTCGCCGACCTGCTGCTTCCGGACCTGCCGGAGGAGTCTGCCGCCGATTCGCCGCTGCACCGCGCTGTCGTGTCCGCATTGGACGGTGGCGCGTTGTTCTTCCGCCAGCTGGCGGATCGCGCGGGAGCCCTGCTGGTGGAGCAGGGCGAGGCCACGCCCACCGACGACGCGGTCACTTCGGCTTTGTGGGACCTGGTCTGGTCCGGCACGGCGACCAACGACACCCTGGCGCCGTTGCGGGCCTTGGTTTCCGGCCGCGGCGCGGCGCACAAGCCACGCCGGAGCGCACCGCGCGGCCGCTACGCGCGGTTGCGCGCAGGCCGTCCGTCGATGCCCAGCCGCAGTGGCCCGCCCACGGTGTCCGGACGTTGGTCGCTGGCGCCACAACCGTCGGGCGACCCGACCCGTCGAGCGCACGCGCGGGCCGAGGCCTTCCTGGAGCGGCACGGGGTGCTGACGCGCGGAGCGCTGGACATCGAGCGCGTCACGGGCGGGTTTTCCGCGGTTTACAAGGTTTTTCGCGCCATGGAGGAATCCGGTCGTTGCCGACGCGGGTACGTCATCGAGGGCCTCGGCGCCGCGCAGTTCGCGGTGCCCGGTGCGATCGACCGCCTGCGGGCCATGTCCCGCGAGGACAGTGCCGGCGACGCGGTGGTGCTGGCCGCTGCCGATCCCGCGCAGCCTTACGGGGGCGCACTGGAATGGCCTGCGGTGATGGGCGAAACCCGGCATCGACCGGGCCGCAAGGCCGGTGCGCTCGTGGTGCTCGTGTCCGGCGAAGCCGTGTTCTACGTCGAACGCGGCGGGAAGTCGTTGCTGTCGTTCACCGACGACGAATCCGCCCTGCGCAGCGCGGCGGCCGGGCTGGCCCGGGTGGTCCGGGACGGCTGGCTGGAGCAGCTCGCGGTGCAACGCGCCGACGGCGAAGACGCTTGGGGGTCCCGCCTGGCCGAAGTGCTCACCGAAGCGGGATTCCGCGCCACGCCCAAGGGCCTCCGGCTGCGTGCCTGAGCACGGGCCTCGGTTCCGCGGTTCACGTGCCGTTGGATCAACTCCCCGAATTGCGCGGCGACGGCAAGCTCCCTTGCCCGGCCAAGCCGATCGTCGAGACGGAGGAGGCCAACAACCTCAGGATCGACTCCTCCCCGGCCCGAAGGCCAGGGTATCCGCCGATTGGAGTTCAGATTATCGGCTTGCCGCAAGCGAACTCGCCTCGGAACGACGCCGGGTGGACGGCAAGCACGCGAGCACGCAGCCGGGGACGAACCTCGCCTCCACCCGAATCTGGCCCAACTTAGCGGTTTTCGTGAACGCGGCCGCATGGACGGGAATTTCCCGTCGAAGCGGCACCCGCACATGTCGAACCCAGCCGTGCCGCCGACGCGAATGACGTGCCGCGGGGCGAAGCCGGTCGCACACCCGCGACCGGCCGCGGGCGGCGTGCTCAGCGGGTGGCCAGCTGCAGCAGGCCCCACAGCTGTGCGATCGCGTCGAGATCACCGCTGGTCTCCACGGCGCGATCGGGCAGCCGACCCCACATCCAGAGGTAGACGGCGGGCGCATCGCCGCCGACGACCGCGTCGGGCGTCGCGGTCGACACGTCGTCCGAGCTCACCACCGCGGTCCCGTTCTGGTCGGCGGTGACCAGCCAATTCCGGCCCTCCACGTACACCCCGACCGAACAGGCGCGCGTGGCGGTGATGCCGAGCGCGTGCAACCGGTAGCCGAACCACAGCCGCAGCACCTCGTCGATGCCGTCGGTCGCCACGTCGGGCTCGATCGGAGTCGGCAGCACCCCCGCTGCGGCCTGCACGTCCACCCGGTGCACCGTCGTGGCGTGCAGCATCCGGCGCAGCCAGAACCGCACGGTGTGCTGCTCCGGCCACCACGTCGGACACGGATCGTGCGGCGGCCTGGCGCCGAGCTCGGCGAGCAGATCCGCCAACCGGACGGCGAACCGGCCGGTCACCTCGCGCAGCTCGGGCTGGTCCGGCAGGTCCCAGCGCCGCTCCACGGCAGACGAGCCCAGCCAGGACAGCGTGTCCTCACACAGATCGCCCAGGTGCCGGACGGTCTGCCCCAAGGTCCTCCCGGACGCGCCCCACACCGGCGCGTGGACGTGCGCGTCATCGGTCGCCGCAGTTAGCAGCTGGGCCTCGATGCCGAGCAGGTCCAGCATCCGCCCGTAGTCGAGCCTCACTTCAGTACCGTTCATCTAGCCACCCCCAACAGGCTTCGCCCCACGATGTCGAGGAATTCCCGGCTGCGCGCCAGAAGTCCGTCGGCGTCCAGCCAGGTGATGGTGGGCACCCCAGCCTCCGCCGCGGCCCGCCGGTCCGAGCGCGCCGCGAAGTACGCCGCCCACTCCCGCAGCTCGGGAGCGGCCCCGGTCAGCAACGTCCACGCGCTGGCCGGACGACCGTTCTCCCGCCGCCAGGAGCGCGCCACGACGACCGCGGTCGCCGCGCGTAACGCGGCCACATGCGCGGCGACGTACCGCTCCCCGGGGCGGTCGGCCTCCTCCGCCTCGTGCAAGCACGTTCGCGCGTTGAGCAGCAACGACAGGGAGCCGGCCGGCGTCTCGGCCTCTGGTGTCGGTTCGTGGTTCTCCACGGAGCGCCGCGGAGCAGGAATCGAGAGATCAGTGGAAAAAGACATCGGCAGTCTCCTCTGCACGACGAAGCCGTCCACGCCTGCCGCGGGGAGCCGGCAGGTCCGGCGGCGGGGTGCTTCCCCCACCCCACCGCCGGACTCGATGCCCGAACTGGAGTCATCGAACTCGCGTTCGAACACTTACAGATTAGCTCGCCCAACCGACGGACTCAAGCAATGCGCCGTAGCTCACCTGTTCGAGGCATGATCAGACAAGATGATCACCCGAGTGGCCGAATCCGGCACCCGGTGAGGCCGCCTCGGCGGCAGGATCGGCCGCGAGAAGGACCGCGCGCTGGGAAGGCGTTAGTGTTCGGCCGTGACCGCCGCGCCATCCCCCAGCTTCGATCGGATCACCGAGCTGACCACGGACCAGCTCCGGGCCCGGCTCCCCGAGGCCCTGCAGATCTACGTGACCGCGATGAACTACCCACCCGCGACCGCCCAGCAGCGCGCCCCGATGTGGTCGGCGCACATGCTGCGCGCGGGATGGCGGTGCGTCGGCGCGTTCAACGACCGCGATGAGCTCGTCGGCCTCGGCTACGGCTACCTGGGCGCCCCCGGGCAGTGGTGGCACGAGCAGGTTCGCCGCGGCCTGCTCAGCAGCGGCGGCGATGCCGAAGCCTGGCTGGACGACTACTTCGAACTGACCGAGCTGCACGTTTACCCGGGCAGCCAGGGCGTCGGCCTCGGCGAAGAGGTCCTGCGCCGCCTGCTCGCCGGGGCGCAGGGCAGCAAGGTCCTGCTGTCGACGCCGGAAGGGCCGACCCGAGCCTGGCGCCTGTACCGCCGGGTCGGCTTCGGGGACGTCCTGCGCGACTACCGCTTCACGGGCGACCCGCGGCCCTTCGCGGTCCTGGGCCGCTCCCTCCCCCTCGAACCCCGCTGACCACGACGCCCGCTTCGATCAGCGGTCCCGTTCGCGAAGCCGGCGATTTCGCGCGAAATCGCCAGGCCTGCAGGCGTGGCAGGCGGCGATTTCGCGCGAAATCGCCGCCCCATAACCCAATCGGGCGCGATCCAAGCGGTTCCTGGTTCAGCCACCCCGTCGCGGGATGGTTCTGGAAACGGGTGAGGGGCACCCAGCGACCCGGCAATCGGGTAACGGGGCGCCCCTCACCGCGTGATCACAGCAGTGCTAGCTGCTCGCGGAGGGTGTCGAGGCCCATGCCGCCCATCTTCAGCGCCTGCGTGTGGAAATCCTTCATGTCGAAAGCCGCGCCGTGGCGCTGCCTGGCCTCGTCGCGGGCCGCCCGCCAGAGGCGCTCGCCGAGCTTGTAGGACGGCGCCTGGCCCGGCCAGCCCAGGTAGCGGTCGATCTCGTCGCGGACCTGCGCCGGGTCGGTGATGGTCCGGCTCAGCATGAACTCCAGGCCCAGTTCCGGGGTCCAGCGCTCGCCCTCATGGAAACCGGTGCCGGCCGGGATCTCCAGCTCTAGGTGCATGCCGATGTCGACCACCACGCGCGCCGCGCGGAAGAGCTGGTCGTTGAGCATGCCGAGCAGGTCCCCGTCGTCTTCGAGGTAGCCGAGCTCGCGCATCAGGCGTTCGGCGTACAGCGCCCAGCCCTCGCCGTGCCCCGAGACGAAGCAGGCCAGCCGCTGGAACTTGTTGAGCCGCTGCGCCTCGTGCACCGCGGTCGCGACCTGCAGGTGATGCCCGGGCACCCCCTCGTGGTACACAGTGGACACTTCGCGCCAGGTGGGGAAGTCCTGCCGGTCGGCGGGCACCGACCACCACATCCGGCCGGGCCGGGAGAAGTCGTCAGTCGGGCCGGTGTAATAGGCGCCGACACCGCCGCCCGGCGGGGCGATCTTGCACTCCAGCCGCATCAGCGGGTCCGGGATCTCGAAGTGGGTGCCGCGCAGGTCCTGCAGCGCCTGGTCGGACAACCGCTGCATCCACGCCTCGAACCGGTCCTGCCCGTGCACCTGATAGCGGGGGTCCGCGTCCAGCACGGCCGCGGCCTCGGCGAGCGACGCGCCCCGCCTGATCCGGTTCGCGATCTGCTTCATCTCCGCTTCGATGCCGGCGAACTCCTGCCATCCCCACTCGTACGCCTCTTGCAGGTCGAGGCGGGCACCGGTGAAGTACCGCGACCACAACCGGTACCGCTGCTCGCCGACGGCGTCCTTCTCCGGTGCCTTCGGCAGCAGCTCGCCGCGCAAGAAGTCGGCCAGCCCGGCGAAGGCTTCGGCGGCCGATCCGGCCGCGGAGTCGAGGTCACGGCGCAGCGACTCGTCCACGCCTTCGGCCCGCGCGACCATCGCCGCGAAGAACGACTGCCCGTCGCGCCCGGACCAGGTGTCGCACTGCTCCGCGACCTTGCTGACCTGCCGGACCGCCGAAACGTTGCCGTCGGCGGCCGCCGCCAGCAGCCCGGCGCGCACGCCCAGCACCGCTTCGGGCATCACCGACAGGCGGCGGGCGATCGTGCGCCACTGCTCCGGAGTGTCGGTCGGCATCAGGTCGAAGACTTGCCGGAGTCCCTGCACCGGGCTGGCGATCACGTTCAGCGCCGCCATGTCCGCGCCGGCCTCGTGCAGCTCCAGGTCCAGGCCGATCCGCTCGGCGAACACCGCTTGCGCGATCCGCTCCGAGTCATCGGCCGGCTCGGCCGCCTGCACCGCAGCCAGGCTGCGGCGGGCGAGTTCCGCGCGGGCCCGGTACCCGTCCGGCGAGTAGTCGGTCAGTTCTTCTTCCCGATCGGGTACGCCCAAGTAGGTTCCGGCGACCGGATCGAGCGAGACCAGCTCGGTGACGAACCGGTCGCTGATCTCGTGCACGCCGTCGTGGTCAACTCCCATGCCCGCCACGCTATCGCGCACCAACGACCCACACGCCCCGCGGCGAAGCCAGATCCGCGGAATGGGGCAGCCCCGCTCAGCCGGGGCGGGGTGCAATTTCGCGAGAAATTGACCGTCACCCGGGTGAACGTCAATTTCTCGCGAAATTGCGTCACACCGGCTGGCCATCCGCACGCGGTGTTGGGACGGCTGCGCACTCTTTCAAGTTCGCGGGGCAGCGGAAACGTGGTGTGGGTGGGAAGATCGCCCGAGTGGACGCCAAGACGCCGCGCGGCCGCGCCGCGCTCCTGACGGTCCTGATCGGCGTGCTCGGCACGCTGCTCAGCGGGTGCCTGCACGTCAACGCCGCGCTGAACATCTCCGGCGAGGACCTGGTGTCCGGCGAGGTCCAGCTGTCCACCCAGATCGCCGACGGCCAGGCCCCGTTCCGGTTGCAGCCGCCCGAGAACCTCGCCGACCGGGTGCAGGTCACGCCGAACGACGACGGCGGGCGGACCGGCTCGCACCTGTCGTTCCACGACCTGACCTTCCCCGAGGTCGAGCAGCTCGCCGAGGCGCTGAGCCCCACCGACTCCCGGTACCGGCTGCACCTGTCCCGATCCGGCTCGCTGGTGTTCTTCGAGGGTTCGGCGGACCTGACCCCGCTGGCCGACACCGACTCCGGCGCCGACCTGAAGATCAGCGCACCCGGCGAGATCACCAACACCAACGGCCAGGAAAGCGCTGGCACGGTCACCTGGTCGCTGCAGCCCGGCTCGGTCACCGAGCTGTCGGCTACCTACCAGTTCTCCAACGTCGCTGGCATGGACTGGATCGGCTGGGCGCTGCTGGTCGGCGCGCTCACCTTCGGCGCCGCAATCGTCGTGGCGCTGCTCGCGCTACGCACCCACATCCGCACCCGGGCGGAGCAGAACGCCTGAGCCTCAGAGTCCGAGGTTGGCCACCACCTGGCGCGTCGCCTTCGAGCGGTTGAGGGTGTAGAAGTGCAGCGCGGGCACGCCTTCGGCGATCAGCCGCTCGCACAACCGGGTCACCAGGTCCACGCCCGCTGCGCGGAACCCCGCCGGGTCCTCCGCCAGCGGCAGCAGCTGCTCCGACACCTCCGCAGGCACCGGCACCCCGGCGAGCTCGCCGAACTTTCCCAGCACCCGCGGGGTGGTGATCGGCATGACGCCCGGCAGCAGCGGCACGTCGCAGCCGCGGGCGACCATCCGATCGCGCAGCCGCAGGAAGTACTCCGGCTCCAGGAACAGCTGGGCGATGGCAAACCCGGCACCGGCCCGGATCTTGCGCACCAGGTGGTCCGCGTCGACGTCCAGGTCGGTGGAACGCGGGTGGCCGTGCGGGAAGGCCGCCACCCCGACGCAGAACTCGCCGAGCTCCCGGACCAGCCGGACGAGCTCCTCGGCGTAGGTCAGCCCCTCGGGGTGCTGGCGCCATTCACCGTTCGGGTCGCCCGGCGGGTCGCCGCGCACGGCCAGCACGTTCTGCACCCCGGATGCCGCGTACCAGCCGATGACGTTGCGCAGTTCGGCGACCGAGTGGTCCACGGCGGTCAGGTGCGCCATCGGCGTCAGCGTGGTCTCCTGCGCGATGCGACCGGTGGTGCGGATGGTGCGGTCCCGGCTGGATCCGCCAGCGCCGTAGGTCACCGACACGAACGAGGGGTCCAGCGGTTCCAGCTCCCGGACCGCCCGCCAGAGAATGCGTTCCTCGTCATCGCTGCGCGGCGGGAAAAACTCCACCGAAAAAGTCGTCTTCTCGGTGTTCAACCGATCCACCACCGCCGTCATGCCGAACAGGATAGTGAACCGTCCCACGACCGGTCCCACATGGCGGTTCGAGCAAGCAGCCCGCGCAGCAGCCGCTCGACGCCGATTCGCACACATCCGGTTGCGGGGGCGCACGCTGCAATGCTCGAAGAGGGCACCGCAAGGACATCCGGCTACGTTCCGGAGTCAACCTGGTGACTCCGAGCACCCTTCGGACCCGGCCGTCACCACTCGGCGGCATCGCGGAGGATGGAGGTGTGCCCCCATCGAATTCGACCGCTGTGCAAGCAACCGGCAAGGAAGACGTCGCCGTGGAACTCGACCTCCCGGGTCAGGTCCAGCACACGCTGACCGAATACCTGCAGACCCGCCGCGCCGAGGCAGCCGGCCTCGACCCGGCGTTCGCGGCTGCGGTGGCCGAGCTCTCCGGGTTCGTCCTCGGCGGCGGAAAGCGGATCCGCCCGACCTTCGCCTGGTGGGGATGGCGCGCGGCCGGCGGACCGGCCGAGGGGCCGACGGCGCAGGCGATGCTGCGGGCCGCGAGCGCGCTGGAGCTGCTGCATGCCTGCGCGCTGGTGCACGACGACCTGATCGACGAGTCGGACACCCGGCGGGGCAACCCGACGGTGCACCGCAGGTTCGAGCAGATCCACCGCGAGTCCGGGTTCTCCGGTGGTGCCACCCAGTTCGGGCTGGCCGCCGCGGTGCTGCTCGGGGACCTCGCGCTGTCCTGGGCCGACGACATGCTGCACAGCGCCGGGATCGCGCCGCAGGCGCTGGCCCGCGCGCTGCGCCCGTGGCGCGCGATGCGCACCGAGGTGCTCGCCGGCCAGTACCTCGACGTGCTCGGCCAGTTCCGCGGCGACGAGACGCCGCAGGCTGCGCTGCAGATCTGCCAGCTCAAAGCCGCTTCCTACACCGTGCAGCGGCCGCTGGAGCTGGGCGCGGAGATCGCCGGCGCAGGCCCGGACGCGCTGCAGGCGCTGCGCCGCTTCGGTTCCGACATCGGTGTCGCCTTCCAGCTCCGCGACGACCTGCTCGGCGTCTTCGGCGACCCGGAGGTGACCGGCAAGCCCGCCGGGGACGACCTGCGCGAGGGCAAGCGGACAGTGCTGATCGCCGAGGCCGTGGCGGCGGCCCGCGGGCAGGCTGACCAGCCCGCGCTGGACCTGCTGCGCGACGTGCTCGGCGACCCCGAGCTGGACGCAGACCGCGTCGAGCAGGCACGACAAGTGCTCACCCGGCTCGGCGCGGTCGAGGCCGTGGAGAAGCGGATCACCGATCTGACCGGGTCGGCGATGCTCGCGCTGCACACCACTGGGTTGGCCGAACCGGCCGCGTCCCGGCTGGCCGAGCTGGCGATCGCGGTCACCGACCGCAGCCACTGATGCGCACGGTATCCGGCCGGACCGATCACGTCGTGGTCGTCGGCGCTGGGCTGGCCGGGTTGTCGGCGGCCCTGCACCTGGCGGGCGCCGGGCGGCGCGTGACGGTCGTCGAACGCGCCGGACTGCCCGGCGGGCGGGCCGGATTGCACGAGCTCGCCGGGTACCGGATCGACACCGGCCCGACCGTGTTGACCATGCCTGAGCTGGTCGACGAAGCCTTGGGCGCGGTCGGCGAATCGTTGTCCGAGCGCCTCGACCTCATCCCGCTGCATCCGGCCTACCAGGCACGGTTCGCCGACGGCTCGACGCTCGACGTGCACACCGACGCCACAGCAATGGAGGAGGAGGTGCGGCAGTTCGCCGGGCCCGCGGAGGCGGCCGGGTACCGGCGGCTGCGGCGCTGGCTGACCGAGGTGTACCGGGCGGAGATGCACCGCTTCATCGACGCGAACTTCGACTCGCCGCTGGGCCTGCTGTCGCCGGAGCTAGCGCGTCTCGCGGCGCTCGGCGGTTTCGGTCGGCTCGGCCCGGCGATCGGCCGGTTCCTGTCGGACCAGCGGCTGCGCCGGGTCTTCTCCTTCCAGGCCCTCTACGCGGGACTGGACCCGCGCCGCGCGCTCGCCATGTACGCGGTCATCTCGTACATGGACACCGTCAACGGCGTGTGGTTCCCGCGCGGCGGCATGCATGAGGTCCCGACCGCGCTCGCCGATGCGGCGGCGGGCGAGGGCGTCGAGTTCCGCTACAACGCCGAGGTGACCGAGCTGGAGCGGCGGAGCGATCGGATCGCCGCGGTGCGCACGTCAGACGGTGCCCGCATCGCGGCCGATGCGTTCGTGCTCACACCCGACCTGCCGGTCGTGCACGAGCTCCTGGACCACCGCCCGCGACGGCGGTTGCGCTGGTCACCGTCGGCGGTGGTGCTGCACGCCGGGACCACCCGCGGCTGGTCCGGCGCCCACCACACGATCTCCTTCGGCGCGGCCTGGCACGGCACGTTCACCGAGATCATCCGTGACGGCAGGCTGATGACCGACCCATCGCTGCTGATCACCCGCCCGACCGCGACCGATCCGTCGCTGGCACCCGACGGCCGCGAGCTGCACTATGTGCTCGCTCCGTGCCCGAACCTGCGCACGGGGCCGATCGACTGGGACCGGGTCGGCCCGGCCTACCGCGACGAGCTGCTGGGCACGCTGGAACGGCGCGGCTTCGCCGGCTTCGGTGCCGCGATCGAGGCGCAGCAACTGGTCACCCCGGCGGACTGGGCGGCCCAGGGGCACGCAGCAGGAACGCCGTTCTCAGCCGCGCACACCTTCGCGCAGACAGGGCCGTTCCGGCCGCGAAACCTGGTGCGCGGCCTGGCCAACGCCGTGCTCGCCGGCTCCGGCACGACACCCGGCGTCGGAGTTCCGCCGGTCTTGTTGTCTGGCAAGCTCGCCGCACAACGCATCACCGGCTGACCGATGCTCAAAGCTCGTGAGTGCTTCTGGGCGCCATAGCCCCCAGAAGCACTCACGGCTACTGGCCCGGCTGCGCTCGCGACTCGCCGGGCCGCCCGAACCCTTCCGATGGCCTCAGAAGCCCATCGCCTGGGCCCGCCGCTTCACTTCCCGGCCGCGGTCGCCGCGCAGGGCGTCGATCGGCGTTCCGGGCAGCGAGTCGTCCGGGGTGAACAGCCACCGCAGGATCTCGTCCTCCCGGTAGCCGTTGTCCCGGAGCAGCGTGATAGTGCCCGCCAGCCCCTTCACCACTTCGGTGTCGGTGAGGAACGCGGTGGGCACGCCCAGTACGCCGTTCCTGCGCAGAGCGAGCAGATGGCCATCTCGGATCAGTTGGTGCACCCGGGTCACGGGCTGACCGAGCCGCTCGGCGACGTCGGGCAGCGGGACAACCTCCACATCGGGAGCGAGCACATCCGGGGCAGCAGGGATCGCACTCACGCTGCACACCTTGCCACATGACCGACCGCGATGCCGTGCACCGCACGAATTATCGTCGACCTACGATCAAGATCGTGATCGTTCCCACATCCGAGTGCGGAGGTGTTCCCCGGACCGCCCGCGCGGCCTGCCACAATCGGGTTGGAAAGGTTACCCGGCGGTTGGCGGAAGATGACTTCTGAGACACGCTCCAGCGGCGGCGCGAGCCTCGTCGGAGCCATGCTCGAACGCCGTTACCGGGTCGATTCGCTGATCGCCCGCGGCGGCATGTCCACGGTCTACCGCGGCCTGGACACCCGGCTGGACCGGCCGGTGGCCATCAAGGTGATGGACGCCCAGTACTCCGGCGACCGCTCGTTCGTCGAGCGCTTCGAGCGCGAGGCGCGTGCGGCGGCCCGGCTGCACCACCCCGACATCGTCGCCGTCTACGACCAGGGCGTGGACCACGGCCTAGCCGGCGACCACGTGTTCCTGGTGATGCAGCTCGTCGAGGGCTGCACGCTGCGCGATCTGATCATGGACCGGGGTGGCCGCCTGCCGCTGGCGATGGCGCTGAGCGTCATGGCGCCGGTGCTCTCGGCGCTGGGCGCCGCGCACCAGGCCGGCATGGTGCACCGCGACGTCAAGCCGGAGAACGTGCTGATCGGCACCGGCGGCTCGGTCATGGTCGCCGACTTCGGTCTGGTCAGGGCTGCGGCCGAGGCGGGCACGACCAGCGGCGGCGTCATCTTGGGCACCGTCGCGTACCTGTCGCCGGAGCAGGTGACCACCGGGGCCGCCGACGCTCGCTCCGACGTCTACGCCGCCGGGATCGTGTTCTACGAGATGCTGACCGGCCGCCCGCCCTACGTCGGCGACACCGCGCTTTCGGTGGCGTACCGGCACGTCAACGACGACGTCCCGCCGCCGGGCGAGCTGGTCCCGAAGATCCCACCGGCCGTCGACGACCTCGTCTTCCGCGCCACGCGGCGCGACCCGGCGCAGCGCCCGGAGAGCGCCGAGGCGTTCCTCGCCGAGCTGGAGCGGGTGCGCACCGAACTCGGCATCGCCCCGGTGGCCGTGCCGGTCCCGGCGTCCGAGGAGCGCACCAGGCAGCTGACGCCGCCGGTCGCGGCCGGAGATCCGCCGACCGAGCAGATCCCGGCCGTCCGCGACACGTCCGCCGGCCCGCAGCGCACCCGTGCGATGGCGCGCCCCGCCACCGGCGACCACACCGAGGAGTTCTCCGGCGCTGCGCCCAGCGGGCCGGAGCGGGATCGCCGCCGCGGCAGGCGGACGGTCGTGGTGTGGACCGTCGTGGTCCTGGTGCTGGCCGCGCTGGTGGGGGACGCGGCGTACTGGCTGGGCATCGGCAGCTACGTGCAGGTGCCGCGCGTCGTCGGCGAGCAGGAGGCAGCGGCGCAGCAGGCGCTGGAGGGCACGGAGCTGACCGGCAACGTCACCAAGGAGTACAACAACACCATCGCCGAAGGCGTGGTGATCAGCTCCAACCCGGGCGAGGGCTCCCGGGTGCGCAGCGGCGGAACCGTGGATCTCGTCGTCTCGCTGGGCAAGCCCAAGGTTCCGCAGGTCGCCGAGGGCACCACGGTTGCCGAGGCGGAGAGCGCGATCCGCAACGCCAAGCTGCAGCCCAAGCACGACGAGTCCGGTGACCAATACCACACCACGGTGCCCGAAGGCCGGGTCATCAGTGTCAACCCCGCCCCCGGCACCGCACTGAACATCAGCGCCGAGGTCACCCTGATCGTCAGCAAGGGCCCGCCCCCGGTGAAGGTGCCCGACGTGCGCGGGATGAGCCGGGACGACGCCTTCACCACGCTGCGCAACGCCGGCTTCGACCCCTACGAGGCGGGGCGCCAGTTCGACTCCGGCGTCGACGGCGACCACGTCATCAGCACCGATCCGGCCATCGGCAGCGAACTCCGGCTGGTCGGCCAGCCGCGGATCGGCGTGGTGCTGTCCAACGCGGTCCAGGTGCCCAGCCTCAACGGTGTTCAGGTGGACGAGGCGAAGCAGCAGGTCGCCGCGCTGGGACTGCAGCTGAGCGTGCAGGCGTTCTTTGAGCGGCCGAACATGGTGATCTTGGGCCAGTACCCGCTTCCCGGCAGCCGGGTCGAGCCCGGTACGACGATCCACGCGACCGCTTTCTGAGCACCGGTTCGCAGGTGCGCGCACCCGCCGACCGGCCAGAAATGAACGACGCGCAATGTGATCCTGATCTCTTCTCGTCGCTGTAACGTTTTCGCCCTGCCAGGGTCTACCAGCGGGGACTCGACGGGCGGCCGTCACCGAAAAGCGCGACCGAAGGCCACGACAGGACCGATCTGACCTGGTCACGGCGGCTCGGACGGACGATTGTGGAACTATTGGGAGCACAATGCCCCCGAGTGTTTCGATCGAGTCGGCTCCCGACTGGTCCGAACGGACCAACAACACCACAGCCGACCTGCCCAGTCTCGGCGGACGTCGGCCACCTCGTCGTCCGCTGCCCTTGCGCACCATCGCATTGGGCGCGATCGGGTCCGTGCTGCTGCTGATCGGCTCCTTCGGCGCCGGCGGGACGCTCGTCAATGACCCCGTCCTCGGTTCCGGGCCGCTGTCGGTGCTGCGCTACGGCCACGGTCGCGATGTGGCGGTGACGGTCGTCTACGTCGGCTTCGCACTACTCGTGTGGGCGTGGGTGCGGCTGGGCCGCGGGGTGATCGCGCACCTGGTGACCTCCCGCGGCGTGCTGTGGGCGACCGCCGCCTGGCTTGGCCCGATGCTCATCGCGCCGCCGCTGTTCACCCGCGACGTCTACAGCTACCTGGGCCAGGGCCTGCTGGCGCTGAACGGCCTCGACCCCTATGGCGTCGGCCCGTCCGCGCTGACCGGCCCGATCCCGGAGAATGTGCACCCGACCTGGCAGACCACGCCCGCCCCGTACGGGCCGCTGTTCATCGGCGTCGCCAAGGGCGTGATCCTGCTGGCCGGGCACGACATCATCGCCAGCGTCATCGTGATGCGGCTGGTGCTGCTGGGCGGCCTGGTGATGCTGATCTGCGCCCTCCCGGGCCTGGTCCGGCACCTCGGCGGGCGGCTGCCGGTCGCGCTCTGGCTGGTCGCGGCCAGCCCGATGACGGTGGTGCACCTGGTCGGCGGCCCGCACAACGACATGCTGATGATCGGGCTGCTGTCGGTCGGCACGCTGCTGATGCTCGAATGCAAGAACGTCGCCGGGATCGCGCTGGTGTCGGCAGCGATGGCCATCAAGGCGACCGCCGGGCTCGCCCTGCCGCTCCTGGTGTGGATCTGGGCATCCCGGCTGGAGGGGCCGCTGTGGCGACGCTTCCTCCGCGCCGTGTTCCCGGCGGTGGGCGTGTTCGTGGTGGTCTTCGGCGCTTGCACGGCGCTCGCCAAGGTCGGTTTCGGCTGGCTTTCCGCGCTGTCCGCGCCCGGCATGATCGTCAACTACCTGTCCGCGCCGACCGCCGTGGGGCAGGCGCTGCACAGCCTGGTGTCGCTGTTCGGCGAGACCAACATCTGGCCTTTCGTGGGTGCCACGCGCACGCTCGGCTCGGTGCTTTTGGTGGCGATCCTCGCCTGGAACTGGTGGCAGGCCCGCGACGGCGGGCCCGAGGCGGTGCGCCGGGCGGCCATCGTGCTGTGCTGCGGCGCGCTCCTGTCGCCGGTCCTGCTGCCGTGGTACACGACCTGGGGCTTGGCCCTGGGCAGCGCCTTCCTCTGGACTCCGCGGGCGCTGTCCTACGTGGTCGGCGCCTCGATCGCGCTGGTGCTGGCCTACTACCCCGATGGCGAGCAGGCGATGTACAACTGGCCGTTCGTCGCGGTCGGGATCGGCGCCGCCTTGCTCGGCGCGCTGTCGCTGGTCCGCTTCGACCCGCTGGGTCTGAGCAGCACCTTCGGCAAGCTGTCGCGCACGGTCACAACTGGTCGCCCGCCCCGCGAAGTGCACGGATCACAGCGCTGACCGAACCCACCCGGCCTGGTCGCGGTGCTTCGGCATGCCTGGCAAGCGCACCTGCCCGGCTTCGGGCAGCGCAACGCCGCGCGAATGACGCAGGACCAGCGCGGTGCCCGCCTGGCGTTCCAGCCGCCGCAAGTGCTGGCTGACGGCGGGTTCGGTCCAGCCCAGCGCCCGTGCCGCCGCACCGAGCGAGCCCGCCTGCACGATCTCCCGGAAAACCAACAACCGCTGCGCGTCCACGCCCCAAGTTTCGCTTGGGCCCGCACCAAGCAAGATCCGGCTACCGGAACCTGCGGCCGCGGGTGAGGCTGTCGGGCACGAGGTCGTTCGACTGCACCGAGATCACCCTGCTGCTCGGACCGGACGACAGCCCGCTGCCTCTGTTCGACTCCACCCGCCTGCACGTCGCGCACGCCCTCGACATCGCCCTCGCCAAGTGACGAATCGGGCTGCGCGAAACGCGGGAGGACCCGGAACCGTTTTGGTTCCGGGCCCTCCCGCGTGCGTCCTGCTGGTTCAGCCGCGCAGCATCTCCGCGACCAGGAACGCCAGCTCCAGCGACTGCTGGGTGTTCAGGCGCGGGTCGCAGGCCGTCTCGTAGCGCCCCGCCAGGTCGGCGTCGGAGATCTCCTGGGCGCCGCCGAGGCACTCCGTGACGTCCTCGCCGGTCAGCTCGATGTGGATACCGCCCGGGTGCGTGCCGAGCCGGTGGTGCACCTCGAAGAAGCCCTGCACCTCGTCCACGATCCGGTCGAAGTGCCGGGTCTTGTAGCCGGTGCTGGCCTCGTGGGTGTTGCCGTGCATGGGGTCGCACTGCCAGATCACCTGGTGCCCGGAGGCGGTGACCTTCTCCACGATCGACGGCAGCACGTCGCGCACCTTGCCGTTGCCCATCCGGCTGATCAGGGTGAGCCGGCCGGGCTCGTTGTTCGGGTCCAGCCGCTCGACGTACTCGACGGCCTGCTCGGGCGTGGTGCCCGGGCCAATCTTGATGCCGATCGGATTGGAGATCAGCTCGGCGAACGCGATGTGCGCGCCGTCCAGCTGGCGGGTCCGCTCCCCCACCCACAGGAAGTGCCCGGACAGGTCGTAGAGCCGTGGCTGGTCGCCGGAGGTGTCCAGCCGGAGCATGGCGCGCTCGTAGTCCAGCACCAGCGCCTCGTGGCTGGCGTAGAACTGCACCGCGTGCAGGCTGGAGTCGTCGACGCCGCAGGCGGACATGAAGCGCAGGCCGCGGTCGATCTCGGCGGCGACCGACTCGTAGCGCTCACCGGCCGGCGAGTTGAGCACGAAGTCTTTGTTCCAGTCGTGCACCTTGGTCAGCGCGGCCATCCCGGCGCTGGTCAGCGCGCGGGAGAGGTTCATAGCGGCGCTGGCGTTGGCGTAGGCGCGGATCAGCCGCGACGGGTCGTGGCGGCGTGCCTGCTCGGTGGCGGTCAGCGAGTTGATCATGTCGCCGCGGTAGGACGGCAGGCCCAGCGCGTCGGTGTTACTGGACCGCGGCTTGGCGTACTGCCCAGCGATCCGGCCGACCTTGACCACCGGCATGCTCGCGCCGTAGGTCAGCACTACCGCCATCTGCAGCAGCGTGCGGATGTTGCCGCGGATGTGCGGCTCGGTGTTGTCCGCAAACGTCTCCGCGCAGTCCCCGCCCTGCAGCAAAAAGGCCTCGCCCCTGGCGACCGCGGCGAGGTGCTGACGCAGCTGGTTCACCTCGGAGGGAACGGTCACCGGCGGAACGCTCTCCAGCACCTTCCGGACGTTGCCGGCCTGGTCCTGGTTCGGCCACTGCGGCTGTTGCACGGCGGGACGGGCCAGCGCGTCGTCGAGGCGGGCGCGCATCTCCGGCGGCAGCGGTGGCAGCTCGGGCAGGTCATCTACGGGGACGTCGACGGTCCATGATTTCAAACCCGACGCATCGGCACCTTGAGCTGCACTTACAGGGTCATTGGACATGAACTTTTCCTCGATTGGTGATGCGTCAGCAAGAACTCTGGAGGCGCGACGTCCGGGCCGCGTAGCCATGGGCCACCGGCACGTCGACGGTCCAGTTCACGTTCACAGAATAAGCGCTGGGCGCTACCCCTTTAACTCCGGGAGAGCCGTCCCACATAGCGGATCGCCCAGTGGGCTTCGATTCAGTGCGCGCCGCCGAGTTTGCGGTGGTCCCAGGTGATCGTCCGCATCGGGGCAAAGCGCAGCCCGACGCGCTTCGCCGCCTTGGTGCGCAGGGCCTCCCGAGCTTCCTCGCTCGACGCGAGACCGCTCGGGGCTGCCCCGCCGTAGCGCTCGGCCAGGCCCATGCCGATGCGCTCGACGTCCGCTGGGGCCTCCAGGACCTCCGCGTCGCACTCCAGCGAGACGCCGCGCAGCTCGCCGTACTCCGTGCCGGTCTCCAGCAGCAGCGTGGCCCGCGGGTCCCGGCGCAGGTTCAACGTCTTCTGCGACCGGCCGTAGGACCACACCTCGATCACGGGGCCGTCGTGCACGAACCACATCGGCACCAGATGTGGCCGCCCGTCGCTCTTCAGCGTCGCCAGCACCACGATCCGGCGCTGGGCGATGAAGTCGACGATCTCGTCCTCGGACATGGTGATCTGGCCGCGTCGCGACATGCGTGCTCCGGGTTCCGCTGCGCCGATGGTGTGTCGATCTTGTTCCGGGAGACCCCACCGCGTCAACGCAGACCCCGAGCCGCCGCCCGGGAAGATCATCCGAATCGGCCTCGACCATCGCAAACCGGCCCTGACGCGACACCTCTGGCGCTAGGCTCTCGCCCCGTCGACGACGCGAGAGGAGCGGCCGGTGACGTGGGGACCGGGTCAGCAACCACGGCAGGAAGCGCAGCCGGAGCGCAAGGCGATGTCGCAGCGGTTGTGGCCGATCAGCATCCTCGCCGACGTCGCCGCGGTGGTCGCGTTGCTGATGAGCTCGACGCAGAACGTCGCCGTGGTCATCGCCGCGATCGCACTGCTGCTGGGCGTGGTGCATCTGTGGGCGAGCCTCGGCAAACCCGTCGACCGGTGGGTGGTGCTGTCGGTCGCCGGGATCGTGGCAGGGGCAGCCATGATCGCCGTGGTGGCCACCCGATCACTACTGGCGGTGCCCGATCAGGCGAGCGGCCAGGCGACCGATCTGCCGCATCAGACCAGCCCGACCACGCCCAACCCGACCACACCGCGGCCGCCGGCCACCGCCTCGGCGTCACAGACCAGCTCCACCTCCGTCGACCCTGCGGTCGGCCGCGAGAGCGGCGACAAGCCGATCGTGCTGACCAGTGGCTACGCCCTGGATCTGGATTCCGCCGAACCGCTTTGGGTCGCCAAGCGGACGGAGGACTCTTCCGGGCACGACCTCGAAAACAGCTCTGGCTACCTCTACGCGCGCGAGGACATCGCGGTGGCCACCGCCCAGGCGACCTTCGAGGACTGCGTGCGGGCCGGCTACTACAGCTCGATCAGCAGCAACTACCTCGTCACCGGCGCCGCGTTCTGCGTGAAGACGACCACCGGCGCCTACGGGCGGATCGTCGTCCGCGATGCCCAGGGCTCGCAGCTAGTGCTGGACGTCGTGGTCTGGAAGAAGCCGAGCTAGCTCAGCGCGCCGCGGCTTCCCTCTGCCAGGTTTCCTCGATCGCGGCCGCGTCGTAGCCCACGGGCTCCCAGCGCTTGGCCAGCAGCGCCACCAGACCCATCAGCGGGGCGAGCGCGATCACCCAGAACACGCCGCTGCCCAGGGACGCGCCGAGCACCGGGAAGAAGAACAGCGCCAGCGTGGAGCCGACCCGCAGAGTGCCCTGGTTGAAGCCGATCCCAGTGCCACGCATCGTCGGGCAGCTCAGCGACGCGAAGCTCATGAAGTGCGCGCCCGGCCCGGATGCCTGCGCGAACATGAACGCGCCCAGCGCGAAGATCGCGAAAAGCACGTAAGGCCAGCGATCAGGTCGTAGGCGTCCAGGAAGATCGCGCCTAACGCCAACAGCACGATCATCTTCGCGTGGCTGCCCCGTGCCGCATACCCGAGTTGACCAGTTCGGTGACGTCCCGCGCCGAGCAGATGAGCACCGGCTCGCGCTCGGCGACCGGTTGCGTGGGCACGGCTTCCCTTCGGGTCGTTGACCGTGCGCGGCCCACTCGCGAGGAGCTCGCCTAACCAGTGGAACAACTGCGCCCACATGGCGGGACGAGGTCAGCGCACGGCGGCGATCAGCCGGTCGATGCCGCTGCGGATCTGACCTGCGTCTGCGGGGGTTAGCACGAACATCTGCTCGCCGGTGGAGCCGCGTTCGGCGTGGTCGAGGTAACGGCCGTCGGGCTCGGCGTTGTCGAACCAGCGCACCACCGGCGACCGGCGGACCCGGCCGTGCGGGTCGCGCAGGTTCGCCGCGATCTGGCCGCCGCGCACGTGCACCGCGTTCCCGATCTCGTTGTACGCGGCCACCTGCTGGTCACCGCTGCTGCCGCGAGACTGCGTAACCTCTTGCATCATGCTGTCCGGCATCTCCTCGGCCTGTGGGGCCGACTTGAGGGAGCTGGCCGGCGCCCGCACGGCGGGGCGGTTGCCCGGCGGCGCGGGCGGCAGCGTCGGCAGAACCGCTTGGGAGAGCTGCATTTTCTCGTGCACCTCGACGGTGAGCGGACCACCGAACCGGTCGGTCTCCCCCGGCCCCTGCACGCCGAGCACCACCCGGTCGCCTTCGGTCAAGGCAGCGACGGTGCGCCAGGCAGCGTCGCTGGCGAAGTCCGGGAACCACAGCGAGTCGACCCACAGGTACGGCTTTGTGAGCACCTTCAACGCCTGCGCCAGGCCCTGGTCGACCTCGTTGTTCACCAGGATGCCCAGTTCCGCCATGGTGCCGGCCTCACGCTGGGCGACCTCGCCGAGCTGCTGCTTGGTGCGCCCGTAGGCCGGTCCTTCCAGCGGCAGCGTCAGGTCGTCGAGTTCGAGGTAGCTGCGGACGAGGTAGAGGTGCAGCGGGTGCAGTTGCCAGCGGCCGACGATGGCCACGTGTCCTCCCCCAAGGAGTGATCGATGTGGTCGGTGTGGTCGAATTTGCCGCAATTTCAATGGAAATCGGACCTTCGATTTCCATTGAAATTGCGGAAGTTGTCCACAGGTGTCGGCGTGTCGTGGTGCGACACGCCGACGATCCGCAATTTCCATTGAAATTGCGGAGTGGTCAGGCGCCGAACACGGGTGGCGCGGTCTTGGGCATGTCTTCGAGCCAGATGTCGTCCTGCTCTTCGAGCCACCCGGGACGCTCGTGATCCTGGTCTTCGCTGCCTTGGCCGCGCTGACCGGCCGCACCCATTCCACCGGCGCCCGCGCCGCCGCGTCCGGCCGCGCTACCCGCGGCACCGGTGCCCGCGCCGCCGGCTGCGCCGAGCCCGCCGACTCCGGCGCGACCCCCGGCTCCGAGCGCACCCGCACCGGGCCGACCGGCGCCACCTGCGCCGAGTCCGCCGGGCTTACCGCCGCCAGCACCACCGGCACCACCGCGACCCATTCCCGAGCCACCGCCAGGCCCGCCGCGGCCCGGTCCGCCGCCGGGGCCACCAGGTCCGGTGCGTCCCGCTCCGGGACCGGGCAGGTAGCCGACGCCCACGTCCCCATTTCCAGTACGACCGGGAAATCCGGCGGTGCGGATCCCGGTCAGATCACCTGACAGCCTCGCCGGCGAGTCGCCCGGTGTCCACGCCGATCGGGTTTCTGCCGGAATGTTGGGGTCGCCGCCGATGATGTCGCCGACGTTGGCGACCGAAGGCGTCGAGGGCTGTCCGCTGCCCCTGCGGTCCCTCGGGCGAACCGGCGGGGGCGGCGGCTCGATCGGCGGCGGGGGCGGCGGCGGGGGCTTGTTGTTGAGGTCCCGATACGCCGGAACCGAAGTGTCCACATTGGAGTACGTGGGACTGAGCACCCGCCCCATCGTCTCCTGCGCCCCGCGCTCGGCCTGCTGCCGCTCCCGCATCTGCGCCAGCGCATCGACACCGCCACCAACGACTCCGGTCGGGATGCTGGCCAGCATGGTCCGGCCGTAGTGGTGCCCCTCGGGTTCGGGAACCATCGCCTTGACCTGACCGGCAGCCGAAGCGGCTTCCTCAATCTTGTTACCGGTCAGGTGGAACGCCTCGGAACTGCCGGAAATCCAGTTGACCAGCGGTTCCGACGACTCGTTGGCCGCATCGGCGGCGTCACCCTCCCAGCCACCAGCGATCGCCGAACCGGCCTCGCTCTGTAGTTCCGGCCCGATGTCCTTCAGCTCTGCGGCAACCTCCCGCCACTGCTGGGCGGCTTCGGTGGCCTTGCCCTGGTCCAGCGAACGCTGGTTGGTGTCGTAGAGGTCCTGATGGCTGTAGGACTGCCAGTTCTCCTGCTGGGTGATCGATGCGGGGTCGAACTCCAGGCCGCTACCCATCGCACTGTTCTGCGCCTCAAGCTGCTGGCGCAACTTCTCGTTGTACTCCTCGGAAGCAGTAGCAGCGGCCCCCTGGGCGTTTTGTGCCCGGGAGTTGTAGCCGAACAGGTCCGCGCCGGTGTCGTAGACCTGGCCAGCGCCTTCTGCGACGGCGTTGCCCACGGCGGTGGCACCATCAACGACGGCGCCGCCGACGTCCTCGGCCACACCCCCGGCCCACTCCAAAAACCCCATCGATCCCCCAGCTATCTCGGCATCCGAGGCGCAATAGCCTCAGCAATCTTCAAACCCTCAGCACACTCATCAAGTCCCTGGTCGCGCTTCTCGGTAACAGTAAGGATGATCACGCCACCACCCGCATCGAACAACGCCGAGCAGATCCGCGCCTGCGTCGAGCCCTTGTCGATGGCACTCGCTGCAGGACGCCCATCGACCTCTGCACGGTCAAACTTCGCCCAATTGTCCTGCCGGCCGTACGACTCGACCGTCTTCTCCTGGTTTTTGTAGAAGATCCCAGCAATTCGTTCGCCATTGAAGTAGCAGCCAGGCTCCGACGATGTATTCGAGTCTGGTTCGCCGGGCCCCCGCAGACCAAACGACTCCAGCACTTCAGGCGGAACCATCGTGCAGGGATCAACCTGCGAGAGCCCCTGTTTTTCCTGTGTCGGCTCTGGCTTCTGTTTAGCAGCACCACCGCCGCAACCGGCTGCCGCCAGCAAGGCTGCACCGGCGCACGCTGCGACCACCGACCGAGAAAACACCTTCACGGCTGACTACCCCTCTGCAAGTCCTGACCGATCTGCTCGTCAGTGGCAACGTAGTCCTTCGCCGCCTGGCGAAAGAGGTCAGCCTTTCGCCTCAACTCGTCGGCTAGCTTCCGCAGCAGGTCAGCAGCGCCTGTCGTACCGTTCTTAGCTTTCTGGCCAAACTTGGTCGCCAACTCCTGCGCGGAGCGGTACTCCCCTAACCCCTCCACGCGGCTGAGCCCATCAGCCTTCATTGCTAGCCGCTCAACCTCATCGGCCTCGCGCTCATACACCTCTGCGGCTTTGTTGGCTGCGTCGGGGTTCATTTTCAGCTTGCCAGCCGAAACCTGTTGCGACATCTGGTCGTTCTGCTGCGCGATCGCGCCCAGCGCCGCACCAGCACCGGCGAAGCCGTCGGCCGACCCCAGATCCCCAGACAAGTACGCGTCAGCCATCCCGAGCCCCCTCCGGCACAGATCACCCAACCCGAGAGAACCCTAGCGAACCGGACATCCCACGCGCGGGTGAACCCGGAAGATGATCACATGAGGGGGCTCACATCACCCGTTAAGCCTAGCCAGGAACGAAGCCCACCGAGCCCGTGAGAACACCAACACGGGCCCAGCCGGATCCTTCGAGTCCCGAGCCGCAACGACCCCATGGCCGCGAGCGACCTCGACACAGTCGGCACCGTTGTCGCTGTAGCTGGACTTCCGCCACGTTGAGAGCGCGTGCCCATCGACGAACGCCACCTCGACACAAGCACCGTTGTTTCCGCTATAGCTGGACTTTCGCCACCGCAAGCTCATCTGGCGGACCTGCACTGTGCGCCTCCACGTCAGGTGTCGATCAGCGACTCGATCAGCGCGAGCGAATCGTCAGGCTGCATGGCCGTTTCCTGAAGGTTCTTCGCAGTCATCATATAAGTGTTGACCTGATCAGGGTCCTGGATATATACAGCGCCGTCGAGCAGCTCGGTGTAGCCGATGGTCCTGGCCTGGTCGAACTCAAAGAGGAAGAACGGCCCGCTCACTGCCGCATGCGGCCCGTCCTGCGGCCGGATCACCTGAATCGTGACGTTGGCTCGTTCCGAAGCGTCAAGCAGCTGACGGTACTGCTTCTGCCTCGCCTCGTGCGTGCCGATGCTGCGCACCAGTGCCGATTCCTCGATCACAGCATGCAACGAGAGCGGATCATCAGAGGTGAGACGATCCGCCCGTGCCAGCCGAAAGGACACGAACCGCTCGCTGTGATCCGGGCGAACAAAGCCGGTAGCAACCGTCGCTGCGCGGGCGTACTCCTCGGTTTGCAGCAAGCCCGGCAGCAATGCAGTCTCGTAGTTGAACTCCGATCTGGCCAAACCTTCCAGCCCTACAAAGGTTTTGAACCAGTCCGGCACGACGTTCGCCCAAGGTGCCCACCAGGTACGCGCATCGGAGCTACCCGTCAGGCTGACCAACCGGTCGATGTCGTGTCGAGGAACGCCGTAGAACTCAAGAAGTTCCGCGATTTCGGACGGTTGCTGCTGATAGCGACCCGTCTCAAGATGTGTGATCTTCCCGTGGCTGCACGAGAGAACCTTGCTGGCATCAGACACCGTTCTGCCCGCCTGCATCCGGCAGTGCCGGAGTTCGTTGCCAATCAGCCATCGCAACGCAGAAGGATCGCCACGTTCAGCCACGTCTTCTACCTCCCACCACACAGAGGTCCCAAGTGTGCACGGCGGCTGCGCGCCTCTTTCGAGTGACCAGCGCACGCCACACTCGATCAGGTAATGGATTAGCTAACAAGTTAGCACTACCGTTAGGTCTGTCGTGATCATCACCACAGAGGAGGCCGCAATGCCGGGGAAGCCGTTGGGGAGTCGGGAGGAGTTCATGGCCGAACTTCATGACCTGGCAAGGGAAACCGCGCCACGGTTGTTCGCCCTGTGCGAGGAGTTCGGCGATCGTCACGACGCGCAGGTCGAGTACTGGGGCATGGCGTTCGACGACTGCGCCGATGTGGTCAGCGCATCCGGTCGGGTCCGGGCCAGCTTCCGGTCCGCCGAGGCGCGCTCAGCCGGTTGTCGCGGCGGTCGAACCTGCATCTCGTTTGGGTTTGAACGTACGAATAGGCGGCGGCGCCTATCAAAAAGGGGTCAGCCGAAAAGGACTTCGGCTTCTGCGTAGCGTTCCAGGGGCACCGTCTTCAGCGATGCCGTCGCGTCGCGGAGCGGGACTCGCACGATGTCTGTGCCGCGCAGCGCCACCATCTTGCCGTAGTCGCCTTCGGTGATCGCGTCGATCGCGTGCAGGCCGAAGCGGGTCGCCAGCACCCGGTCGTAAGCCGTCGGCGTGCCACCTCGCTGCACATGGCCGAGCACCACCGCGCGCGACTCCTCGCCCGTGCGCGCCGCGATCTCCTCCGCCAGCCAGGTGCCGACACCGCCCAGGCGGACGTGGCCGAAGGCGTCCTTCTCCCCCGTCAGCAGCAGCTCCTTGCCGCCTTCCGGGACCGCGCCCTCCGCGACCACGATGATCGGCGCGTACTGGCGCTCGAAGCGCTGCTCCACCCAGGCGCAGACCTTCTCGACGCTGAACGGCTGCTCTGGCACGAGGATGACGTTCGCGCCGCCCGCCAGCCCGGAGTGCAGCGCGATCCACCCCGCGTGCCGACCCATCACCTCGACCACCAGCGCCCGGTGGTGCGACTCCGCAGTGGTCCGCAGGCGGTCGATGGCCTCGGTGGCGATGTGCACCGCCGTGTCGAAGCCGAACGTGTAGTCGGTGGCGTCCAGGTCGTTGTCGATCGTCTTCGGCACCCCGACCACCGGCACCCCGTCGTGAGTGAGCTGCTCGGCGACGCCGAGGGTGTCCTCGCCGCCGATCGCGATCAGCGCGTCCACCCGGTTCTCTTCCAGGGTCGCCCTCAGCTTGGCGATCCCGTCGTCGACCTTGTACGGGTTGGTGCGCGACGAGCCCAGGATGGTGCCGCCCCGGTTGAGGATCTCCTCCACCTTGTCGAGGGTCAGCGGCGTGGTCAGGCCCTCCACCGGGCCCCGCCACCCGTTGCGGAATCCCAGGATCTCGTGCTGGTGCACCGAAATCCCCTTGCGGGTCACCGCGCGGAGCACCGCGTTGAGCCCGGGGCAGTCGCCGCCACCGGTGAGCACTCCGACACGCATTCCAGTCGGCATCGCTTTTCCCCGCCTCCTCTGATCCAGCCCGGACGGGGAGTGATCTGCGTCTCCCCTGCGTCACAGCGTGGCACGAACTGGATCGTTGCAGCAAGTATCCGGGACGTTATACCGGTCGCGATACCGGTCCCGGCAGACGACCGGCAACACCAGCCCGAGGAATCCGGCAAAAAAGGGGGCCGGTTCCAGCTGGAACCGGCCCCCTCACGAGTCGGAAATCAGGCGAAACCGCGCTTGCGGCGGACCTCCTCCATCACCCGCCAGCGTTCGAGGTTGTGCTTGGCGTCGGCCAGGGCGTCGTGCGCGTTGTCCGGCGCGGCGGGCAACTTCGGCTTGCCGAGGTCCTCCCAACGCTGCCGCAGGTCGCGGGTGAACTTCGGGATCCGCGACGGCAGCAGCGGCATCGCGCCCCAGAGCTGGGCCAGCGCCACGTGGTCGTAGGCCGCGTACCAGGCCCACAGCTCGATGTTCCCGCTGCGCGCGGTCAGGAATGAGTACAGGTCCTCGCGGATCCGGGCGCGGGAGCGCCAGCACGGATCGGCGGGCAGCGGCAACTGCGGCAGGACGTGCTGCCGAACCCAGGCACCGGCCCGAGACGCGTCGAACTCGGTGGACACCGCGTAGAATTCGCGGCCGGACTCGTCGACCACCCCGATCGACACCAGCTCGATGGTGTGTCCGTCCTCGATGAACTCGCAGTCGTAGAAGTACCGCACCAGGTCAGCCTAGGTGGCGGCGGTTCCGGTCCGGTCGCGGGCCGTCAGCCGGCCTTGGACTCCGGGAGGCGCTCGGCGGGCTGCTGCGTCTTCCAGCCCGCCACGTGCTTGCCCTGCGCGGCCAGGTCGTCCTTGACCTTAGCGGCGTAGACGTCGACGTACTCCTGCCCGGAGAGCTCCATTAGGGCGTACATGATCTCGTCGGTGATCGACCGCTCCACGAACCGGTCGCCGGCCATGCCCTCGTAGCGGGAGAAGTCCAGCGGCGGGCCGACCTTCACCACCACCTTGTGCGGGTACCACATCTTCGACCCGATTGGATTGACCCGATCGGTGCCGAACATCGCGATCGGGATCACCGGCGCCTTCGACTCCAGCGCCATCCTCGCCACACCGGTCTTGCCCTTGTAAAGCCGGCCGTCCGGGGACCGGGTGCCTTCCGGGTAGACGCCCAGCAGCTTCCCCTCACGCAGCAGGCGGACGCCGGTGTCCAGGGCGGCCTGCGCGGCGGCGCCGCTGGACCGGTCGATCGGCACCTGCCCGACGCCGGAGAAGAAGTACTTCTTGAACTTGCCCTTGAAGCCCTTGCCGGTGAAGTACTCGCGCTTGGCCAGGAACGTCACCCGCCGCGGCATCATCAGCGGCATGAAGAACGAGTCGGCGACCGCCAGGTGGTTGCTGACCAGGATCGCGCCGCCGGTGGTCGGCACGTGCTCGACGCCTTCGACCTTCGGACGGCAGAACAGCTTCATCAAGGGCCCGAGCAAGAAGTGCTTCATCACCCAGTACAACACCGCTGCGCCGCCTCCTCGCCCCGCCGACTTCCCTGCTCAGCCTACGGAGCCCCGAGAACCGGCACAATGCGGCCTCGCCGTCGGTGATCTCGCCGGTGCGATCGCGGATGAATCGCCAAGGCCGCCCCGCATGTCGGCCTCGCATGCGACGATGAGGCGGTACTGGCTCGCCGATGCTGTTGGGAGGCCGCGGTGCCCGTGCTCCCCGGTGCCGAACCGTTCGTCCACGAGGGATCGGAAGACATCGGCGTGCTGCTCTGCCACGGCTTCACCAGCACCCCGCAGAGCATGCGGGCCTGGGGCGAGCACCTGGCGGCGGAGGGATACACGGTCCGCTGCCCGCTGCTGCCGGGCCACGGCACCCGGTGGCCGGACCTGAACCGGACCACCTGGCTGGACTGGTACCACGCCACCGAGGCCGCGCTCGCCGAACTGCGCGACCGGTGCCGGTCGGTGTTCGTGTTCGGCCAGTCCATGGGCGGCACCCTCACCCTGCGACTGGCCCAGCGGCATCCCGAAATCGCCGGGATCGTGCTGGTCAACCCCTCGGTGACGACGCTGCGCAAGACTGCCCGGCTGCTGCCGCTGCTGAGTCGGCTGTGGCCGGCGGTCGGCGGGATCCCCGGCGACATCGCCAAACCCGGCGGTTTCGAACTCGCCTACGCCCGGTTGCCGCTGCGCGCGATGGCCAGCCTCCAGCAGCTGTGGGGGATCGTGCGCGACGACCTCGGCCGGGTGCGCCAGCCGCTACTGCTGTTCCGGTCGACCGTCGACCACATCGTCGAACCGGTCAACTCCGCGATCGTGCTGGACGGGGTCGCAAGCGTTGATCTCGCGGAGGTCGTGCTGGCCGACAGCTTCCACGTAGCGACGTTGGACCATGACGCGCGGGCGGTGTTCGCCGGTAGCGTCGAGTTCCTGCAACGAATCCACCGCGACCGGGCCGAGGAAGTCGTATGAACACGCGCCGCGACAACCCCGATGGGCCGGAGGACATCGACGCCGCATTCGCCGAGATAGTCGCCGACCTGGAGCGGGACTCGACGTTCGCGCGGTGGCCCGAGGACGTCCCCTCCGACCGCTCCGCGAATACCGCGAGTGCGGTCTCGGACGCGGCCGAAGTCGAGCCGCAGCCCGAGCGCGACTCGGGACCGCGGGACTGGACGCCGCAGCCCGACGAGGAGGAAGAGCACTTCGTCCCGCCGGAACCGCCACCGCTGCCCACCCCGCGCATCACCACGCTGCTGGGGATCGCGGTGATCGCGGTCGGCGTGCTGGTACTGCTGGTGCCCGGCCTGGCCGGGATGGCCAGCTCGCTCTCGATGCCGCTGGGGCTGGTGCTGATCAGCGCGGGCATCGGATGGCTCCTGCTGCGGCTGCGCCAGGGCCCGCCGAACTCCGGCAACGACGACGGAGCCCAGGTCTGACGTCATCCCGCAATTTCAATCGAAATTGCGGAACTCCGGTGTGTTGAGCCCGACACGCCGGACGCTGTGGAGAACTTCCGTAATTTCAATGGAAATCGGACCTTCGATTTCCATTGAAATTGCGACGTCAGGTCAGGTGTGGGGCTTTGGTTAAGGCGTGTTCTCGGGCCAGGGCCGCCGAGCCGATCATGGCCGCCGAATCCCCGTAGTGGGCCACCGCGATCCTCGCCAGCGGTCGGTGCCCGGCTCCGGTGATGGCCGTAGCGTAGTACTCGCGGGCATCGTCGAGGAACAGGTGCGCCGAGTCGGAGACCCCGCCGGCGATCACCACCACCTCCGGGTCGTAGACGTCCGTGACCAGCGCGAGGCCCTCGCCCAGCCAGCGCGCCAGGTCGGCCACCGCGCGGCGGGCGACCGGATCCCCCGCCTCCGCCGCGCGCGCCACCTCGACACCGGTCTGCTCGACCGGCGCTCCCGGCTCCTCCTGCCGGAGTTCCGCTGCGGTGGCCGCCAGAGCGGTGCCGCTGCAATACCGCTCCCAGCAGCCGCGTTTTCCGCACGAACACGGCCGCCCGGCTGGGACGACGCGCAGGTGCCCGAGCTCTGGCGCGATTCCGTAGGCCCCGCGGAACACCTCGCCGTTGATCACCAGCGCGCTGCCGATGCCGGTGCCGATGGCCACCAGCGCGGCCACCAGCGCTCCCGCTGCCGCGCCGAAGCGCTGCTCCGCGACGGCGGCGGCGTTCGCGTCGTGCTCCAGGACCACCGGCAGCCCGAGCCGGTCGGCGAGTTCGTCGGCGACCGCGACGTGCCGCCACGCCAGGTGCGGCGCGAAGCGCACCACCCGGCGGTCCTCGCTGACGAACCCGGCGACTGCCAGGCCGACCCCGGCGACCGGGTACCGGTCGGACAACGCGCGGACGGTGTCCGCGACCGCCGCGTTCAGCTCGGTGCTGGTGGCCGGCGTCGGAACGCGGTGGATTTCCAGGATCTCGCCGTGCTGATCCACCACGCCGGCCCGCACGCTGGTCCCGCCGACGTCCACTCCGATGGTCAGCACCGCGACACGGCCTCGGGTTCGTCGGCCAGCACCGTGCCGTCGACCCGCTGGACCCGGATCCGCTGGACCTTCGACACCACCGGAACGTCCTCTTCGGACTCCTCGGGCTCCGCCGCCGGACACTGATCGGCCAGCATCTGCCGCAGCGCCTGAACGATCCCGACGAGCTGGTCGTTGACCTCCGATCGAGGGCCGCGCAGCAGCGCCACCGCTGCACACAGTGGACACCAACCGCAGCCGGCCTTACCGCCGGAGTCGGCGTCCTGATCGCAGCCACGCAGGTATTCCTCGGCCTTTCCGGCGGCCGCGTCGAGCAGCAGGCGGAGTTCCTCGAAGAGCTGGTCGTGCCGGGATTCGTCGCGCATCTCTCACCGCATCCACAACTCGGGGTCGGGCCGGAACCGCACGGTCAGCCCGTCGTCGCCGGCGACCGCCGAGATCACGATGCACCGCTGGAGCACCGCGGGCAGCGCGAAAAGCCGCCGGCGGCCGTCGACGGTGATCGCCAGCTCGGCGCCGATCCGGGCCAGTTCCAGGTCGGCCGACGGGTGCAGCGGCAGCGCGATCCGCAGGGCGTACTCCGCATCCAAGCCGCGTCCACCGCCGGTGACCTGCATGGACGGCGTGCCCGACAGGTTCTCCAGCGGGTTCACCTCGGCATAGAGCTCGTCGCCGAGCGCCAGCAGCGCCTCCGCACCGACCGGCTCCGCGGCGCGGTGCTCGACCACCCGAAGCGGAAGATCCGTCGCGCCCCGCAGCGTGTCGAGCACCTTCTCCTGCTCACGGCGACGGGTGCGCAGCCACCCGGCCGCGGCGCCGCGCGCCGCTCCCGGGTGCGGCACCACGCGGTTGGCCACCAGGCCGTCCACCCGGATCTGCTGCAGCGCCAGGGCGGTCAGTGTCCGGCGGGTTTCGGCGGCCACCACCGACTCCGGGGTGAGCACCAGCCGGACGCTGGTGCCTTCGTCGCCGAGCATGCCCTTGAGCCCTGCCAGCCGTTCCGCGAGCCGCCCCAGTCCGTCGGCGACGGAGTCCCAGCGCTCGACCTGCTCGCTGCCGGCGATGCCGGCCAGCAGGCCGCGCACGGCCCGGCGGTGCGCCGGGAACAGCCGTTCCAGGTAGCCGGCCAGCGATTCTGGCAGCGCGAGCAGCCGCAGCGTCTCGGCGGTCGGGCCGCAGTCGACGATCAAGGTGTCCCACAGCCCGCTCGCGGCGAGCCGGTGCACCTCGGTGAGCGCCAGCAGGTCCTCCACCCCGGGCAGCACCGTGAGCTCTTCCGCGTCGACGTCGTCGACGCCCGCGCCCTGCAGCATGGTCCGCAGATGTTCGCGCAGTTCGCGCCAGGTGCCGTCGACCAGTTCGCGGGTCTGCACCTCGGCCGCGTGCAGCATGGCGCGCGAACCGTCCAGCCGAACTTCGCGCGGATGCGCGCCGAGGTCTGCGTCGAGCGCATCGGCCAGCGAGTGCGCCGGGTCGGTGGAGACGACGAGCACCTTGCCGCCGTGCCCGGCGACGCGGGCGGCGGTGGCTGCCGCGAGGGTGGTCTTGCCCACCCCGCCTTTTCCGGTGAACAGCAGGATTCGCAACGGATCGTCTCGGTCTCGGTCGGGCTTCGGCCGGCGCCCTACTTCGCGCCTTCGACGCGGCGCTTGAGCTCCTTCAACGCCGTGTCCATGATCATCTTCTCGGCCTTGCGCTTGAACAGGCCGATCATCGGGATCGCCAGGTCCACGGCCAGGCTGTAGGTCACCTCGGTGCGGTCGTCCGGCAGCGGGTTCAGCCGGTAGCTGCCCTGCTGCGCCTTCTGCACGCCCCCTTCGACGAGCTCCCAGCTCACCGACAGCCCGTCGGCCGCCCAGTCGTAGACGTTGACGTACGTGTCCTTGACCACCCCGGCGTCCAGCACGAAGCGGACCTTCGCCGCGTCGCCGTCCGAGGTGTGCGAGAGCACCTCGGTCTCCTTCACCGCTTCCGCCCACTCCGGGTAGGCGGCGAAATCCGCGATGGCTGCCATGATCTGCCCGGCGGGGGCCTCGATCACGATGGACTGGGTGGACTGATCGACCATGCGCCGCAGGTTACCGGGTGCGAGCGGCGGCAGCGGCACGGAGGAGCCGGGTTTTCCTCACCTTCACCACTGGATCACGTACGGCCGCCCGGTGCGCTTGAAATGCCCGACGTTGACGCACTCGGTGCGCCCGATGCGCATGCGCTGCGCCAGCGGCTGGTGCACGTGCCCGAACAGCGACCACCGCGGCTGGTCGGCGGCGATCCGCTCCACCAGGGCGGTCGAGCCGTCCTCGGGCCGCCGCGCCACCACGTCGTAGACCAACTCCGGAAGGGCGGGCGGCAAGTGGGTGCACAGGACGTCCACTCCGGGCAGCGCCGCGACGGCGGCGTTGTACTCGTCCTCCGGCCTGAGGTACGGCACCCAGGCAGCGTGACGGCGCAGCGTCGCACCCGGCGGCAGCAGGGTGCCACCGACGAAACCGAAGGTCAGGCCGCCGAGCTCGACGCTCTCGCCGTCCAGCACGTGGATGCCGTCGCGGGCGAAATCCGGCCACAGGCGGGGCGCGTCGACGTTGCCGGGGGTGGCGTAGGCGGGCGCGTTCATCGCGCCGAACAGCTCGTCGTACTGCTCGCGGACGGCTTCCTCGACCACTGCCGCCGGATCGGTCAGCCCCGCCCACAACGAACGCACGTAAGCCCCGAACTCGGGCCCGCGGCGGCTGCGCCTCAGTTCGGCGAACCGCGCCACCTTCTCCGGGCCGAAAACCCGCCCCAGGATGCCCTTGCCGTGGTCGTGGTAGTCGACGAAGTCGATCAGGTCGCCGAGCACCACCAACGCGTCCGCGCCGTCCCCCGCGCGCTTGAGGGCCTCGACGTTGCCATGGACGTCCGAAACGACGTGGACGCGCAACTCAACTCCCATCCGCCGACAACTCCTACCTCGAACCTAATCCGTTCCGGTACCGCGGTGGAACGCCGGTTGCCGGCGTGTGTCCCGCCAGAAAGCGCAGGCCGCCGACCGGCGGCACCGCGCTGATCGCCGTGACGACTACGCTGTGCTGACTGCAGCGGGAGACCCCGCAGGACTACCGCTCAGTAACTATCGGCGTTAGGTTGTGCCCCACTGACTGGTGTGTTTTCGGAGGTTTCGACGTGCGAGAGTTCAGCGCACCCGCCACAACGACTGTGGCCGAGGACGAGAACCTCACCGACATGGTGTGGGCCAACGCGGAGCGCTTCGGGAGCACCGTGAGCTTCCGACGCCGAGTGGAGGGCACCTGGGTCGACGTCACCGCCGCCGACTTCGCTGCGCAGGTGCTGGCCGTGGCCAAGGGCCTCGTCGCCACCGGCCTGCAGGCCGGTGACCGGGTCGGGCTGATGTCGCGGACCCGGTACGAGTGGAGCCTGCTGGACTTCGCGATCTGGACGGCCGGCTGCGTCACGGTGCCGATCTACGAAACCTCCTCCGCCGACCAGGTGGAGTGGATGCTCAACGACTCCGGCGCCAAGGCCGTGATCGTGGAGACCGCGGCGCACCGCGCCGAGGTGGACAAGGTCATCGACCGGCTCTCCGAGGTCTCCCACGTCTGGCAGATCGAGGGCCCGACCAGCGGCGGAGCCGCCGGCGTGGTCGACGAGCTGACCGCGCTCGGCGCGGAGGTCGAAGACCGGGACCTGCATCTGCGCCGCCGCGCGGTGCGCGCCGAGGACCTCGCGACACTGATCTACACCTCGGGCACCACCGGTCGCCCCAAGGGCTGTGTCCTCACGCACCGCAACATGCTCGCCGAGGTGCGCGCGGACATCGAGGCGTTCCCGCAGCTGACCCGGCCGGGCAACTCGATGCTGATGTTCCTGCCGATGGCTCACGTGCTGGCCCGCGCGATCAGCGTGATGTGTGTGTACGGCAGGGCCACCCTCGGTCATACCAGCGACGTCAAGGACCTCGTCACCGACCTCAGCTCGTTCCGGCCGACCTTCGTGCTGGCCGTGCCGCGGGTGTTCGAGAAGGTCTACAACACCGCCAAGCAGAAGGCGCACGGCAGCGGCAAGGGCCGGATCTTCGACCTCGCCGAGGACACCGCGGTCGCCTACAGCCGGGCCGTGGACGGCGGCGGCGTCGGCCTGGGGCTGAAGCTCAAGCACACCCTGTTCGACAAGCTCGTGTACGGCAAGCTCCGGGCAGCGCTCGGCGGTCGCTGCATCGCGGCGGTCTCCGGTGGCGCGCCGCTGGGCGAACGGCTCACGCACTTCTTCCGCGGCGTAGGCGTACCGGTGCTGGAGGGCTACGGGCTCACCGAGACCACCGCCGCCGCTGCGGTGAACGTGGAGTGCGCGTTCAAGGTCGGCACCGTCGGCAAGCCGGTGGCCGGCACGTCGGTGCGCATCGCCGAGGACGGCGAGGTGCTGATCAAGGGCGACGTCGTGTTCCGGGAGTACTGGAACAACCCGATCGCCACCGAGGAGTCCCTCAAGGACGGCTGGTTCCACACCGGCGACCTCGGCTCGCTGGACGACGAGGGCTTCCTCAAGATCACCGGCCGCAAGAAGGAGATCATCGTCACTGCGGGTGGCAAGAACGTCGCCCCGGCGGTGCTGGAGGACGCGCTGCGGGCGCACCCGCTGATCAGCCAATGCATGGTGGTCGGCGACCAGAAGCCGTTCATCGGCGCGCTGATCACCCTCGACCCGGAGTTCCTGCCGTCCTGGCTGGCGAACAACTCCCGCCCGGAGAACACCGCGGCGTCCGAGCTGATCGACGACCCGGACCTGCGCGCCGAGGTGCAGAAGGCGGTCGACGAGGCCAACAAGGCGGTGTCCCGCGCGGAACAGATCAAGCAGTTCCGCATCCTGTCGCAGGACTTCACGGAGGCGACCGGCGAGCTGACGCCGAGCATGAAGCTCAAGCGCAACAAGGTGGCCGAGAACCACGCGACCGAGATCGAGGCCATCTACTCCAAGTAGGAGCGCTCGTCCTCGCAGGGCCGCCAATTTCGCGAGAAATTGCGCCCACCCCGGGTGACGGGGCATCGTCGCGCTTCGTGATCGCCGCGGTGCGTTCGTGCGCGTGACCTCGCGAGCTCACTGAGCCGGTGAAGGGAAGTTTCAAGCGACTTGCCCGTCCGAAGGTGCCCGTCGCCTCGAAAGAGTCAGCCGAAGGTGTTGGGGAGATCCGCTCGCCAGTCGGCGACCAGCTGGTCCTTGGTGAGGCCCGTAGTCTCGCGGAGAGCTTTGTCCACTGTGGTCGGTGAGTTCGAGGCCGCGACGCGGCGGTAGAGGTCCACGAGGCGTCGTTCGCCGAGGCGTTCGGCGAGGTGGCGGACCACCGACCAGGATTGCTGGTACGCCAGGTCCAGGCGTCGTCCGCCCTGGTGGAAGTCGCCGTCGTCGGGCAGTTTCGCCGGCAGCCCGGTCTCGCGTAGTTGGCGGACCAGGTCCGGGGCGATGTACTTGGGCGCCACCCCGCTCCCGCGGTAGCCGACGTAGTCCGCGAAGCCCTCCAGCATCCACATCGGCGCACCGTCCACTGTGTCCGTGCGGGCCGCGGTGTGCGTGATCTCGTGCCGCAGCACCACTCTCAGGGCGGTGTCGGAGAGCTCGCTCGCCGCCTTCGGGTTGAGCACCACGCGCGGGCCCTCCACCCGGCGAGCCGCGACGTCCACCCGATCGGCCACCGCCACCGCCGCGATCTCGTCCACCGCGAATTCCGGCCCCACCAGCGACCGCAGCTCCTCCCGGGACTCCGGCAGCACCACGCCGACCCGCTGGGACCAGCCCGAGCCCCAAATCCGCGTCACGTCGGCCACGGCGGCGTCCAGCTGCCGGGCCACCCGCTCCACCGGCTGCCGGCGGTGGCCGATGACCATTCCGGTGGCGGTGCGGCGCACCTGGCACAGCCCGAAGTCCCACGGGCCGCGCCAAGCGTTCCCGTGCGCGCCCTCGTCGCCCGCGAGGTACCAGGAACCGCCGCGCCGGGCGAACACGTAGCCGAGCGGGCGCTGGGTGGGCACGATGTCCACATCGGTCAGCGCGTAGCGCAGCACCACCCGCGGCGCCCAGGTCTCGTCAGCTTCGGGCACCGGGGGCCGGTCCCCCGTCGCGCCGTCCAACTGGTAGGCCCACTCGGTGACCGGGATCGTCGCGAGGTTCCGGAAGAGTTCGTGCTGTCGCCGCTGGAAATCCGGCGGCGACTTCGGGTCCACCGTGGCCGCGAACGCCGACTCGTCGCCGGACCGGACCGCGGTGGCCCGCTGCTCCAGCAGGCGCCGCACAGCCACCTCCGGCGGCGACGTCGCGACGGTGAACCCAGCCCGCCCGGACACCTGCACCGGCGCGCTGCGCGGAAGTTCCGGCGACGGCAGCGAAAGCAAGGAAACCCCGGCCAGCACGGCGCCGGCGGCGGCAGCCGCCAGCCACCCCCGATACGTCCCCGGCGCAGGCACAGGGCGCATGGTATTCCCGGTCACATCGGTGGACCCGTGGCCCCCCGCCACACTTTCGGGGCCGGCACTTCGTGGTGCCGGCCCCGGAAGTCAAGTGGTGCAGGCTCAGCCCGCGATGCGGCGGATGGCCGTAATCGGGCCGATCGTCTTGTAGTCGGCCACCTTGACGACGTCGCCCTCGGTGGGGGCGTGCACCGCCTTGCCGTTGCCGATGTACATGGAGACATGGCTGACCGGGCTGTAGTAGAAGATCAGGTCGCCCGGCTTGAGGTCGCTGGCGGAGACGCTGCGGCCCTCGCCGACCTGGGTCTTGGTCGAGCCGCCGATGGTCACGCCGGCCTGCTTGTAGGCCCAGTAGGTCAACCCGGAGCAGTCGAAGGTCGACGGACCCTTCGCGCCCCACACGTAGTCCGAGCCCTGCTTGCCCAGCGCGGCGTTCACCGCGGCGACCGCCGCACCGGCGCCGGCGATCGAGCCCACGCCCGTCTCGCCGTCGGACTTCAGCGAGTCGCGGTCCGCACTGCTGAGCTCGTTGTAGCGCTGCCTGGCCTTGGCGATCTGGTCCTGCATCGCCTTGGTCTTCTGGTCCAGGTCTTCGGCGATGCGCGCGGCATCCGTTTCGGCCTGCACGGCGCGGTTGCGGGCATCCTGCGCGGCGCGCTCGGCGGTTTCGGCCTGCTGCCGCGCCGAGGTCAGCGCCTTGATCGCGTCATTGTTGTCCTTGGCCAGCACATCCAGCGCGGACGCGCGGTCCAGGAAGTCGTCCGGGGTTTCGCTCACCAGCAGCGCCGACAGCTTGTTCAGCCGGGCACCCTGGTAGGACGCGTGGGTGAGCTGGTCGACCTGGCCGCGGAACCGCCCTTCCTCGGCGCGGGCCTGGTTGGCGACCTGCTCGGCCTGGCCGGCCTCCTGGTTCGCCCGGTCGAGCTCGTCCTTCTTGGCGTTGTGGTCGTCTTCGGCCTTCTTGGCGTCCTCGGTGAGCTGTTCGGCCTGGTGCTGGAGCTCCTGCACCTGCTTGGCCGCGTCTGAGGCGTTGTTCGGGAGTTGCGGGTCTGCGAGCGCCGGCCCGGAGGTCATACCAACGACGGCTGCGACCGCGGTTGCGGCCAGGGCACCTCGCAAAGAGCGCTTAAGTCGGTGCGACTCCACGTCGCGCACTGCTCCTTCGTCTCCACCCGCTTACCGCCCGGTTGCCCCCTGCCCGGTGCGGCCCGACTCCCCGACAAGTCGATGTAGCGGTGCCCCGCGGGCCGCCCGGTCTGGGCAACTGATCGCCACGAGGTCCCGAGTAGGTTACGAAAGGTGAGCCGCAACGTCCAGAAGCGGGTCGAAAAATTTGTGCATCCATGCACAAGACCTCTAACGGAGGAGAGTCGTGCGCTCACGGTGACGAATCTTGCGGCTTAACTACCTGGAATAGCGACGGAAAAATCCACCCGATAGGGAGATCTGGGACACCTGGGTGATCGATTATGAGATCGGCCACGCACCCACCGATTCGCCAGGCGGTCGGTTGCATCGGCAAGCTGCTAGACCCGGTTCAGCCGGGCCAGCAACATCGCAGACGAAACGGCATAAGCGCCACGCCGGCGGACGGAGGTGACCACGGCCCGGTCCGAGGTCGCCACCACGACTTGACGCCCCTTCGGCTCGGCGGAGACGAGATCCCGGATGACGTCGTCGGCCTGCACCCCGGCCTCGCTGAACAACACCCGGACCCCGCGCGGCCCGGCGGTCGGCACCGCCAGCACGTCGGCGCCGTCGAAGACCACGGTGACCTCCGCGCCAGTCCGCGCCGACAACGCGGCCAACTGGTGCGCCAACCGATCCCGCTGATCGGAAAGCGGCAATTCCGGATACCCGGTCTTGGTCACGTTGTAGCCGTCGACGATCAGATGCACGGCGGGCAACGCCAGCAACCGGTCCAACGCGGCGACGTCCGGCACCTCGCCGGTCGCGCCGGAATGAGCCCGCACCCGCTGCACGACGTCCGCGGGCCGCGGCCCGCTCCCGCTCGCCCCGAGCTCGCGCCGCAGGCCGCCTACGGCGCCCTCCAGCGTCTCCAGCAGCAGCGCCAGCCGCACCTCGTCGCCCTGACGGGCTTCTCGGGCGGACTGCCGCGCCACCTCCACCTCGGCGCTCGCGCGCTCCGCGCGCCGTCGCTCGTCCTGCGCTCGCGTCCGCTCGCGGTCCCGCTCCGCAGCGATCTCGCCGAGCGCAGCCTCGCGCTCCGCGCGGACCTTCTCCAGCTCGCTGCGCGCGTGCTCCGCGGCGTCCTTGGCTTCCTTGAGACGCACGCCCTGCTCCCGCAGGCGCTTGCGCAGCCGGTCCGCCTCCGCGCTGCTCTCGCCACCTACCCGGTCGGCGATCTGCTTGGCTTCGGTGAGTTCGCCGCGCAGCCGCTCGACGTCGGCGTTCAGCCGTTCGACTCGCGCCGTCGCGGAGTCGCGTTCGGCGCGCAGCTGGCCCTGTTCGGTGCGGAACGCGATCAGTTCCACGTAGTGCGGCGCGATCGGCGAGCCGAGCAGCACGGCGGCCGCGGCGACCGCGACCGGGTCGGCGTCGTCGAAGGCGAGTGCCCCGGGGCGGTGGTTGCGGCACCAGTCCACAACGGCGGTGTGGAACACCCCGGAGTCGCGCAGCGCGGCGATCAGCACAGGTTGGCCCAGCTTGGCCCGCTTGGCGGGGGCGAAGCGGCCCACCGGGCGAAGCTGCGCCGGCACGTCCGACGCGCGCATCTCGTCCAGTGCGCCGGCAGCGAGTTCCGCCAGCCGGAGTCGAAGCGGGCCGGGCAGCGCGTCCCAGTCGATCAACGGGCCACCGGCCTGCTGCGCACTGTCCACAGCAGACTCGTCGGGGGTGGGGGTGTCGGCTGACCCCGGCTTCGGCGGTACCACCCCCACAGGCTAACGGCCGGGGTCCCGGAATCCCGCATCCACCGACCCTGTCGCGGTAGCGGGACGCAACTCGAACCCTCCCCCGCATGAATGGGGGGATTCCTCGCTATCGCTGCCCGGCCGCTCGGCGAGCAGCCTGGTCTTCCGCGATCAACGCCGGCCGGTTGGAACCAGCCCGGTTCCCCAAAAAGGCAAAGGTTGTTGTGCTGGCTTGATTCTCGCTCAGCGCGCCGATGACCCGACCGAATCGCCTGGTCACCTCGTGCACAGACTTGACGCGTTTCCTCCCTGGCCTGAGAGCCTGTCGGCGAAGCCTTCCGCGCCTTTGGAAGCGGCGTAGCCGCTTGAATTCACCTTGCCAAGACGACCATCGGCGGGTTCTGAGAGGTTTTCTGGCGAGGACGGCCCCTCCGCCGCGTATTTGGTCATACGTCAGGAGGGGCACCCGCAGTCCAGGGAAGCTCTCAGGTTCCGCTAAGCGACCACCCACCCAGACCATTCACCAACTAACTGAAGACCGGGGCGATCACCGGTCTTGTCGGTAGCGGGCCGTAACTTGAGCGCCGATGTCCGCGCACCCGCAACTGTCCTTCGACGAGCTCCTCACCACCGAGGAAGTCCCGCTGCACGAGGTGACCTTCGTCGTCGTCGACCTGGAGACCACCGGTGGTGACCGCAACGGGGACGCGGTCACCGAGATCGGTGCCGTCAAGGTCCGCGGCGGTGAAGTGCTCGGCGAGTTCGCCACGCTGGTGAACCCGGATCGCGGCATTCCGCCCTCGATCGTGTCGATCACCGGCATCACCGAGGCGATGGTCGTCGACGCGCCCCGCTTCGACGCCGTGCTGCCGGTCTTCCTGGAGTTCTGCCGCGGCAGCGTGCTGGTGGCGCACAACGCCCCGTTCGACATCGGGTTCCTCCGCGCCAACTGCGATCGGCTCGGCCTGCGGTGGCCGAAGCCACAGGTGGTGGACACCGTTCGGCTGTCCCGCCGGGTGCTGACCCGCGACGAGACGCCCAACCACAAGCTCGGCACGCTGGCGCGGGTGCTCAACGCCCGCACCGTTCCCGTGCACCGCGCGCTGGACGACGCTCGCGCCACGGTCGACGTGCTGCACGCCCTGCTGGAGCGCGTCGGTCCGCTCGGGGTGCGAACGCTGGAAGACCTGCTCGGCCACCTGCCGGACGTCACGCCGCAGCAGCGGCGCAAGCGCGGCCTCGCCGACGGTCTGCCGAACTCGCCGGGCGTCTACCTGTTCCGCGGCCCGAAGGATGAGGTGCTCTACGTCGGCACCGCGACCGACCTGCGGCGGCGGGTCCGGCAGTACTTCACCGCCGGGGAGCGGCGCAGCAGGATCAAGGAGATGGTGACGATCTCCGAGCGGGTCGACCACGTGGTGTGCGCCCACCCGCTGGAGGCGGAGGTCCGGGAACTGCGGCTGCTCGCCGCGCACCAGCCGCGCTACAACCGGCGTTCGAAGTTCCCGCAGCGCGCCTGGTGGGTGGTGCTGACCGACGAACCATTCCCGCGCCTGTCGGTGGTCCGGATCGCGAAACCCGATGCGCTGGGTCCGTTCAGCTCCCGCCAAGCCGCCGCCGACGCCGTCGAGGCGCTCCAGTCCGCCACGACCGTGCGGCGGTGCGCTGAACGCATCCCGGCGCGCGAACCCAGCGGCCGGCCTTGCGCCCTGTACGAGCTGAAGCGCTGCGGCGCGCCCTGTGCGGGCCGTCAGAGCGCCGAGGAGTACGAGCCCGCAGTGATCTCCATCCGGGACGTCATCCGCGGCCGCAGCGCCGATCTGCTGGATCGGCTGCGCGACGAGCTCGACCGGCTGTCCGCCGCGCAACGCTTCGAAGACGCCGCCGTGCACCGCGACCAACTGGCAACGCTCGTACGCTCGCTGGACCGCGGGCAACGCCTGGCCGCCCTGACCAGCGTGCCCGAGCTCGTAGCCGCCCGGCCGGACGGCCGAGGCGGCTGGCACCTGTCGGTGATCCGGCACGGGCGACTCGCCGCCGCGGGCACCGCCCGGCGCGGCGTCCCGCCGATGCCGATCGTGGATCTGCTGCAGGCGTCGGCGGAGACCGTGATCCCCGGTGCGGGACCGCTGCACGGCACGACCGCCGACGAGGCACGGGTCGTCTACCGCTGGCTGACCACCGGCGGCACCCGCATGGTCCGCTGCAGCATCCCATGGGCCGAACCGGCGAACGCCGCGGGTTCCTGGCGCGCCTGGTTGGAGAAGGCGACCACTGGCCGCACCCCCTATGCCGCGATCAACTGAAGATCGTGGCCACCTGCCCGCGGAACCACCGCGCCTGGAGTCGTCAGCCCGTCATGTCGAGGCTCGCGATCACCTTGGTCGGCCGGATCCGGACCACCAGCTCCCCCGGCACCCCGTTGCGGCGGCCGAACTCCGCGGCCCGGTCCCGTCCCATGTAGCGGCCGCCGATCTCGGTCGCCGTGCGCAGCAGCTCGGCGGGGTCCTCCGAGATCTCCGCGATGCCCTGCACCTGCACGAACGCGAACGGCGGCTCGGGCAGGTCCGCGCAGAGCGCGACCCGCGGATCGCGGGCGATCGCGCGGCCCTTCGCGGTGTTCTTGCCGGTGTTGAACACCACGTCGCCGCCGTCCAGCACGAACCACACCGGCGCGACCAGCGGTCGCCCGTCGCTCGCGGTGAAGCCGAGCATGCCGGTGCGGGTGCCCGCTTCGAGGAAGCCCCGTATCTCCGGATCGTTGATCGATGTCACGCGGGCAACCGTAGTGGGCCCGCCACCACCTCGCGATCTCGGAAAACGACGAGGCCCGGCACCCCTCGGGGGCCGGGCCTCGATCGAACTGCGCTTACTCGGTGGGCTGCTGCGGCTTGCCAGCGGTCAGCTCGCGCTCCGCCTGCTGGACCTCGTCCTCGTGCCGCGCCCGCTCCAGCGCCGCGGTCTCCTCGATCGGGTCCGGGGTGAGCAGGCTGCCCGCCACCGGGCTGCCGGCCGCGCCGAGCTTGTTCATCTTCTTCGGCACCGGAGCGCCCTGGTACGGCAGCGGCTCCGGGTGGCCGTGGTCGTCCACCGGGCCGAGCGGCTGGTGGACCTCGATGAACTCGCCGTGCGGCAGGCGCTTGATGATGCCGGTCTCCACACCGTGCTCCAGCACCTCGCGGTCGCTGCGCTGGAGGCCCAGGCAGACCCGGTAGGTGATGTAGTAGGCGATCGGCGGCAGGATCAGCAGGCCGACGCGGCCGGCCCAGGTCATCGCGTTCAGCGAGATGTTGAACTCGAACGCGACGATGTCGTTCGCACCGGAGATCATCAGCACGCCGAAGAGCGTCAACGCCATCGCACCGAGACCGGTCCGGACCGGCGCATCACGCGGCCGCTGAAGCAGGTTGTGGTGCGCGTTGTCCTTGCTGAGCTTGCGCTCGATCAACGGGTAGGTCATCAGCAGGGTGAACAGGATGCCCATGCCGATGACACCCGCGAAGAACACCGGCGGCACGGTGTACTTGCCGATGTAGAGCTCCCAGGCGGGCCAGATCCGCAGGATGCCGTCCGCCCAGATCAGGTACCAGTCGGGCTGCGAGGCCGCCGACACCTGGGACGCGTTGTACGGGCCGAGGTTCCAGACCCCGTTGATCTGGAAGACACCGGCCAGGATCGCGCACACGCCGGTGACCAGCGCGAAGAACGCACCGCCCTTGAGCGCGAAGACCGGCATGATCCGGACGCCGACGACGTTGTTCTCCTTGCGCCGCACCCCGGGGAACTGGGTGTGCTTCTGGTACCAGACCAGCGCCAGGTGCACCGCGACCAGCCCGAGCATGATGCCCGGGATCACCAGCACGTGCAGCACGTACAGCCGCGGGATGATCTCCGTGCCCGGGAACTCACCGCCGAACAGCGCCCAGTGGATCCAGGTGCCGAGTACCGGGATCGACAGCACGATGCCGGACAGGGTGGCCCGGATACCGGTGCCGGAAAGCAGGTCGTCCGGCAGCGAGTAGCCGAAGAAGCCCTCGAACATGCCCAGCATGAACAGCAGGGCGCCGATGGTCCAGTTGCTCTCGCGCGGGCGGCGGAACGCACCGGTGAAGAACACCCGGAACATGTGCGCCGCCATGGCCGCGACGAACAGCAGCGCCGCCCAGTGGTGGAGCTGCCGGATGAACAGACCGCCGCGCACCTCGAACGAGATGTTCAGCGTCGTCTCGAACGCCCGGGACATCGGGACGCCCTGGAGGTTCTGGTAGACGCCGTTGTAGACGACCTCCTCCATCGAGGGGTCGAAGAACAGCGTCAGGTAGACGCCCGTCACGATCAGGATGATGAACGTGTAGAGCGCGATCTCCCCGAGCAGGAACGACCAGTGCGTGGGGAAGACCTTGTTCAGCTGGCGCCGCATACCCTTGGCGAGCTGGTACCGCGAGTCGAGCTCGTCGGCGGCGGTGGCCACCTTGCGGTACGTGGCGCTCTCCGCCTTTGTCGGTCGAGTGATCGAACTCATGAATTACGCTCCCAGTACGCCGGGCCGACCGGTTCGATGAAGTCGCCCTTGGCCACGAAATAGCCGTCCTCGTCCACCATGATCGGAAGCTGCGGCAGCGCCCGCGTGGCCGGACCGAACACCGGCTTGGCGTAGGTGTTGACCACGTCGAACTGAGACTGGTGGCAGGGGCAGAGCAGGCGCCCGGTCTGCTGCTCGAACAGGGAGGTCGGGCAGCCGACGTGGGTGCAGATCTTCGAGTAGGCGTAGTAGTCGCCGTAGTTGAAGTCTTCCTGGCCCTTGCGCTTGACCGGCTTGCTGCCGGGGCGCAGCCGGATCAGCATGACCGGCGCGTCACCCTTGCGCATCGAGGCTTCGAGCTCGTGCTCGTCGTGCCGCATCGACTCCCGGAACGGGAAGACGGTCTCGAAGCCGCCCGCGTCGATGTCCTCCGGCCGCAGCAGGGAGATCTCGTGCGGATCGCCGGTGTTGCGGCGCAGGTAGGTCTTCTCGCCGTTCTCCGACAGCCACCCGGTGTGCTTCAGGGACTCCGGCCCCTCGGTCGCCCACGGGTTGCGGACCAGACCGCCGATCGCGAACACGCCCGCGCCGACGCCGAAGGCACCAGCACCGAAGCCTGCGGTGCGGCGGATCATCGACCGGCGGGTGATGCCGCTGCGGTTGCCCGCGTCGGCGAGCAGCGCGGCGGTGGTCTGCCGGTCGACCTCGTCGGAGCCATGGCCGTCGTGCCGCTGCTGGACCGCGACCTCGTGCGGGATGAACTTCTTCTGGTACTGCACGACGGCGATGCCGACGGCCAGGATCGCCAGGCCGAAGAAGAAACCGATCAGCGGGTTGTACAGCGAGTAGATGAAGTGCGCGCGCTCGTCCGACGGCGGCACGTAACCCCACGGCCAGAACACGAAGACCGCGATGAAGGCCAGCGCCGACAGGCCGGCGAGGGTGAACCAGGCGGCGACCACCCGCTCCGCCCGGCGCTCCGCGCGGGTGCCCGGCACGGGCCAGTTGTCCCGGTACTCGACGAGTTCGACGTCGTCGAGCGTCAGGCCGAGCCGGACCTTCTCGTCGCGGCTCATCTCGGCCAGTTCGGCGTCGGTGTATTCCGTCTTGTTGTGCTCACTCATGCCCTGGCTCCGATCCACAGGGTGAGGCCGATCAGCGCGCCGAGCCCGACCACCCAGGCGATGACACCCTCCGGCCCGGGCCCGTAGCCGCCCAGGTCGTTACCACCCGGGTTGTTGTTGCCGTTGGTGACCGACTTGACGTAGCCGATGATGTCCTGCTTCTCCTCCGGCGTCAGCTGCCGGTCCGAGAACTTCGGCATGTTCTGCGGGCCGGTGAGCATCGCCTCGTAGATCTCCTGCTCAGTGGCCGGTGCCAGGTTCGGCGCGAACTTGCCGGAGGACATCGCGATGCCGCGGCCGGTGAAGTTGTGGCAGGACGCGCAGTTGAGCCGGAAGAGCTCGCCGCCGCGCGCGGTATTGCTGCCCTGCAGCGCCTCGCCGGTCTTCTTCGGCGACTCCGGCCCACCGCCGTAGGTCTGCACGTAGGCGGCCAGCGCGTCGATCTCTTCCGGGTTGAACTTCGGCGGCTTGCGCATCGCCTGCGCTTCCTGGCGCACCATCGGCATCCGGCCGGTGGCGACCTGGAAGTGCACGGCGGCCTCGCCGACGCCGACCAGGCTCGGTCCGCGGTCCTGGACGCCCTGCAGGTTCGAACCGTGGCAGGAGATGCAGGCGTTGTTGTAGAGCTGCTCGCCCTGCCTCACCAGAGCCGGGTCCGCAGCGGCGTGCGCGGTCTGCGGCTCGGGAGTCACGACGGTGTACAACCCGCCGGCACCCACCAGCGCGATGCCCAACGCCAGTACACCGGAGATCCGCCGCTTGAGCTGCGAGCCCGCGCGGTTCCGTTTCTTGTTGGTGGTCATGAGAGCGGCAACCCTTGCTGTCCGGTTCGGGGTGTTCGGTTTCGACCTCGTGAGAAAAAGCCGATCAATGGGACCCTGCTTCAGCCGTCATGGGACGAGGTAGATCACGGCGAACAGGCCGACCCACACGATGTCCACGAAGTGCCAGTAGTACGACACCACGATGGCGGCGATGGCCTGGGCCGGCGTGAACTTGCTGAGCTTCGTCCGGATGATCAGGAAGATGAAGGCGATCAGCCCGCCGATGACGTGCAGCCCGTGGAAGCCGGTCGTCATGTAGAAGACCGTCCCGTAGGCCGACGACGCGATCGTGGTCGCGTGCTCGGTGACCAACGTGTAGTACTCACCGGCCTGCCCGAGCACGAAGAACGTGCCCATGATCAGCGTGATCACGTACCACCGGCGGAGGCCGAAGACGTCACCCCGTTCCGCCGCGAACACGCCCCACTGACAGGTGAACGAGGACGCCACCAGGATGATCGTGAACGGGAGGGCGTACGGGAGGTTCAGGTGAGTGGGCGGTGGTGGCCACTCGCCCTCGTTCTGCGCCTTCACCGTGAAGAACATGGCGAAGAGCCCAGCGAAGAACATCAGCTCGCTGGCCAACCAAACGATGGTGCCTACGCTGACCATGTTCGGCCGGTTCAGCGAGTGCACGCGTTGACTGATTGAGGGCGCTGCCGTTGTCACGCGACGCATTATGTCTTGCACGTTTTCCCCTCGCGCCTTCGGGTCCGGCCGTCAGCCGCAGGGTGGTCGGATTGCACCCCGGAGGTAACGCACTGTGAAAAGCATCCACGCACGGTGGTCGGCCTTCTGGGCCGCCCGCAGGGCCCGCAGCAGGCCCGTGACCAGCGTCGACGATCCCGCGCTGGAGGTCGTCGTGACCGCGTTCGACGAAACCGAGGCCGCCTCGGCCGCCCTCGCCCGCGCCGAGCGCTGGCAGCCCGAACTACCTGCGGTCTTGCGCCACCACCTGGCCCTTCCGGAGTGCTCGATCGAGGCCGCCCGGGTCCTGCTGGACGCCGACGGCTGGGAACTTCGCCCAGGTGGGCGGGGTAGCGAGCTCGCCGCGCCAGGCCTGACCGCGTTGGTCGCGCTGCGTGTCCAGCGACTCGACGCGTTGCATTGCTCACAGGAGAGTTCCCGGATGGCCGGGCTCGCCCAGCGCCACGGCGGTCAGTCCTTCGGCTGGGACGCCCTGCAACCCGACCCGAACTGATCGACTTCTGGTTGATCGATTTGCCTGGGCGACTACTGTTCGCCCCGGTCGGGCGGATAGCATCCGGAGATGTACGGCGGTCCCACCGCCCCATCCTGCGCCGACCCGCGAGGAGCTAGTGATGAGCACACCGACCACGAACGTTCTCGTGTTCAGCCATCGCCCCGAGATCCGGGAGGCGATCATCACGGCGATCGGGCGCCGACCGGCCCCGGATCTCGCCAGGCTGCACTACATCGAGACCGGGACCGTGGCGGACGTGCTCAGCGAGGTCGACGCGGGCCACGCGGACCTGGTGATCCTGGATGGCGAGGCGCAGCCGACCGGCGGCATGGGCGTGTCCCGGCAGCTGAAGAACGAGATCGCGCAGTGCCCGCCGGTGGTGGTCGCTGTGCGCCGCAAGGACGACCGATGGCTGGCGACCTGGTCGCAGGCCGACGCGGTCCTGGTGCACCCGCTGGACCCGCTGGCCGCGGCCGAGACCGTCGCCGAGGTCCTGCGTTCGCAGGGCAAGCCGGTACCCGCCTGACCTGACGTTGCGGGATGATTGGCGCAGCGGCGCGGTCCGCGCTCCCCTTTCGGGAGGCACCGGCGCTGCGTCCTTGGGTGCGCGGCTCGTGGAGTGTCCGTTGCACCGCGTCGGGACCGCCGCCGCTTGTTGAAGACGGAGTGAAGAACGTGGAAACCATGGCGGGAAACTGGGCAGGACTGCTGGGCAGCCTGGTCGCGGGTGAGGATCTCTCCGCGGAGGAAACCGCCTGGGCGATGGACCTGATCATGTCCGGGGAGGCCTCGCCCGCGCGGGTCGCGGCCTTCGTGGTCGCGCTCCGCGCCAAGGGCGAGACGCCCGCCGAGGTGCGCGGGATGGCCGACGCGATGCTCGCGCACGCCCGGCGGTTGGAGATCACGCAGCGCTCGGTGGACATCGTCGGCACCGGCGGTGACCGATCCGGCAGCGTGAACATCTCCACAATGGCTTCGATCGTGCTCGCCGCGTCCGGCATCACGGTCGTCAAGCACGGCAACCGGGCCGCGTCGTCGAAGTGCGGCACCGCGGACGTGCTGGAGGAGCTCGGCGTGGCCATCGACCTTCCGCCCGAGGGCGTGCGGCGCTGCGTCGAGGAGATCGGCATCGGGTTCTGCTTCGCGCCCGTGTTCCACCCCGCGTTCAAGCACGCGGGCGGCGCGCGGCGCGAGATCGGCATTCCGACGGCGTTCAACGTGCTCGGGCCGCTGACCAACCCGGCGCTCCCGGCGGCGGGCCTGATCGGCTGCGCCGACTCCCGGATGGCACCGGTGGTGGCCGAGGTGTTCGCCTCCCGCGGCAATTCCGCGCTGGTGGTGCGCGGCGACGACGGCATGGACGAGATCACCACCACTGCCGGCAGCACGGTGTGGGTGGTGCACGACGGCGCGGTCCGCGAGGACCGGATCGACCCGCAGGAGTTCGGCATCGCCCGCAGCCGCCCGGAGGACCTTCAGGGCGGCGACGCGACGGTCAACGCGAAAGCGGTCCGCGATCTCCTGGGCGGCGCCACGGGCCCGGTGCGGGACGCTGTGCTGCTGAACGCGGCCGGCGCGGCGGCGGCCTACGACGGCCCCGGAACGAACCTCAGCGACCAGCTCAACGCCGGATTGGAGCGCGCGGCGAACGCGATCGACTCCGGTGCCGCCGCAGACCTCCTGGACCGCTGGGCTGCGCGCTCCACAGCCCTCCGCGCCTGACCTGGTGCCGGACCAGATCACAGTTTCAATTGAAGCCATGCCACCACTTCGGTGGACCACAGTCTCAATTGAAACTGTGGTCCGTCAGGCTCCTTCAAGCGCAGTTTCAATCGAAACTGCGAGGTCACTCCTCTTCGATGCCGATGGAAAACGCCGCTTCGGTGTCCCTGCGGGAGTAGGAGCGAAACGCGATGTGGGTGTCCGTGTCGAGGACGCCCTCGACCTTGTTGATCCGGCCGGGCACGATCTCGGCCAGGTCCTCGTGGCGGGACACCCGCAGCATGGCGATCAGGTCCACGTCGCCCGCGCAGGAGTAGACCTCGTCGACGCCGTCCAGGTCGGCGATCTCCTGGGCCGCCTCGGCGAGGCGATCGGCGGCGGTCTGGATCAGCACGATCGCGGTGATCACGGCAAAACCTCCTGCTGCAGCGGTACTGGAAGATCTTAGGTCGGGTGGTGAATGGTCTGGGTGGGTGGTCGCTTAGCGGAACCTGAGAGAGGTTCCCTGGACTGCGGGTGCCCCTCCTGATGTATGTCCAATACGCGGCGGAGGGGCCGTCCTCGCCAGAAAACCTCTCAGAACCCGCCGATGGTCGTCTTGGCAAGGTGAATGCAAGCGGCTACGCCGCTTCCAAAGGCGCGGACGGCATTCGCCGACAGGCTCTTAAACCGCGCAGGCCCCCGGGTCCGGTGGACTCGGGGGCCTGCGCTCGGTGTCGTCGTCAGTGGTGGCTCTGACCGGTGTGGTACTCGAACACCAGCCCGGCCACCATGATCAGCACGAAGCCGACGGCAATGACGATCATCCACACGTGGAAGAACGCCAGGGCCAGACCGGCGAAGGCGGCGGAGGCCGCCAGGCCCACCGGCCAGTAGCTGCCCGGGCTGAAGAAGCCCAGCTCACCGGCACCGTCGCTGATCTCCGCGTCCGGGTTGTCCTCGGGCCGGTCCTCGATGCGGCGCGCCACGAACGAGAAGTAGCTGCCGATGATCAGGGACAGCCCGCCGACCAGGATCAGCGCCACGGTGCCGACCGGCTCCTTGGCCCAGACCCCGTACACGATCGCGGACAGGAAGAAGAAGATGGTGATGTAGTTGAAGATCTTGGATTCGACCTTCATGGAGTCCTCGCTCTCACGCCGTACGCCCTGCCGAGGGCACCCCTACTTGGTCCCGCTCTGCCCGGAGGGCACTCCGCCGGTGCGGTCGGTGTTGAACGGAACACCGGTGACCGCGTGCGGGGTGCACAGCTCACCGCAGTTCATGGCGCCCAGCGCCTCGGCGGTGGTGTACGGCTGGCCGGTCTGCGGGTTGACCTGCGTCCGCAGTTGCATGTACCGGTCGAACTTGTCCGTCGACAGCGCCCGGACCTCGAAGTTCATCATCGAGTGGTAGGTGCCGCACAGCTCGGCGCACCGGCCGACGAACGAACCTTCGCGCTCGACGGTGTTCTGGAAGACGTTGTCCTGGTTGTTCTTCTCCGGGTCCGGGAAGGTGTCCCGCTTGAAGTGCCATTCCGGCACGAAGAACGAGTGGATCACGTCGGTCGCGCGAATGTTGTACTCGACGCGCTGGCCGACCGGTACGACCAGCAGCGGGATTTCGCTGCTGCTACCGATGGTGCGGACCGGCTGCCCGTCCGGGGTCTTGTAACCGGGGTAGTTGAACTCCCAATTCCACTGGAACGCGACCACGTTCACCCGCTGGTCCGGGTTGGCCGGCTTGGCCAGCACGGTGTTCTGGGTGACGGCCGTGAAGTAGAACAGGACGACCACCATCACGAACGGGATCGCCGTGTAGATCAGCTCCAGCGGCAGGTTGTACTGGAACTGCCGGGGCAGCTCCTCGTCACCCTTCTTCTTGCGGTGGAAGGCGACCGTCCAGAAGATCAGCCCCCACACCATCACACCCACCGCGAGTGCCGCGATGACCGACCAGGTCCACAGGTTCCGCATCGCCTCGGCCTGCGGGGTGACCCCCTCCGGCCAGCCGAACCGCAGGACCTCGTCGGTCGTGCAGCCCGTGGCCGCGACACCAACCAGGCCGATCAGACCAGCGACCTTGACCAGCCGTGGCACTCGGGTCCCCTCCTTCAGGCCCACTGCGCGACGCCTCCTCGTGCAAAACTCACCGCTGCGGCCTGGTGATCGCCGTCCGTCCGCGGACGAAGCCGGAGATCTGCCGCCGGAATCCTGCGCAGAGCGTAGCCCAGGTGTAGCCGCGATACTGCTCCGGGGGCGTAGATCGCGGCCAGGCCCGGATTGCCGCCCCGCGCGTGCAGCGCGCGGGCGAGCGGACGGCATACTGGGGCGAGCTGTGGGGGGCTGGAAAGACGACACCGCCGACTCGAAGAGGTGCACCAGACGCGTGTGCGGCCTGCTTGGACTTGTTTGTCCCACCGAAGAGAACGCCGGCTTCGCCGTTAACGCGGTGGCCAACGCGCTGCCGTGTCAACGACACCGGGGCCCGGACGAAAGCGACACCTGGCACGGCGGTGAGGTCGTCTTCGGCTTCAACCGGCTGTCGATCATCGACCTGGAGCACTCCCACCAGCCGTTGACGTGGGGCCCGCCGGAGACCCCGCGGCGCTACACCATCAACTTCAACGGTGAGATCTACAACTACCTGGAGCTCCGCGCCGAGCTGATCGAGCGCTTCGGCGCCCGGTTCAGCACCGACGGCGACACCGAAGTGATCGTCGCCGCCTATCACTACCTGGGCACTTCGGTGGTCGGCCGGCTGCGCGGCATGTTCGCGTTCCTGATCTGGGACAACGAGCGCAAGGTGGTCTTCGGCGCGCGCGACCCGTTCGGCATCAAGCCGCTGTTCTACGCGGCCGGGCCGGGTGGCGTGGCGTTCGCCAGCGAGAAGAAGAGCCTGCTGAGCCTGGCGAGCACGCTGCGCATCGGCGAGGAGCTGGACCACAAGGCGCTGCAGCACTACCTGGTGCTGCAGTACGTGCCGGAGCCGGAGTCGTTGCACCGGCAGATCCGCCGCATCGAGTCGGGGACCTCGTTCACCGTCTCCCCGGGCGGCCAGCTGGTCACCGAGCGGTACTTCCAGCCGAACTTCCACTCGCGGCCGGTCAACACCGACGCCGACGCGCGACGGCTGCACGACGAGATCGTCAACGTGATGCGCGACTCGGTCGCCAAGCACATGCGCGCGGACGTCACCGTTGGTTCGTTCCTCTCCGGCGGCATCGACTCCACGGCGATCGCGGCGCTGGCCAAGGAGCACAACCCGAACCTGATCACCTTCACCACCGGTTTCGAGCGGCAGGGCTACTCGGAGGTGGACGTGGCCGCCGAGTCGGCCGCGGCGATCGGCGTCAAGCACGTCGTCCGCACCGTCTCCGCCGAGGAGATGATGGAGACGCTGCCGCTGATCATCTGGTACCTGGACGACCCAGTGGCCGACCCGGCGCTGGTGCCGCTGTGGTTCATCGCACGAGAGGCCCGTCAGCACGTCAAGGTGGTGCTCTCCGGCGAGGGCGCCGACGAGCTGTTCGGCGGCTACACGATCTACCGGGAGCCGCTGTCGCTGGCGCCGTTCGAGAAGGTGCCGGGGGCGCTGCGCAAGGCGATGGGCCGCGTGTCGACCGCCATCCCGGAAGGCGTGCGGGGCAAGGACCTGCTGCGCCGCGGCGCATTGAGCCTGGAGGAGCGCTACTACGGCAACGCGCGCATCTTCCGCGACGACCAGCTGCGCGGCGTGATGCGCAGCTTCGACCCGGGCGTGTCCCACAAGGACGTCACGGCCGGCCCGTACCGGCAGTCGGCGAGCTGGGACCCGGTGACCCGGATGCAGCACGTGGACCTGTTCACCTGGCTGCGCGGCGACATCCTGGTCAAGGCCGACAAGGTGACGATGGCCAACTCGCTGGAGCTGCGGGTGCCGTTCCTGGACACGGAGGTGTTCCGGGTCGCCAGCGGCATCCCGCTGGAGCAGAAGATCACCAAGGAGACCACCAAGTACGCGCTGCGCCAGGCGATGTACCAGGTGGTGCCCGCGCACGTGATCAACCGCCGCAAGCTCGGGTTCCCGGTGCCGATCAAGCACTGGCTGCGCGACGAGATGCACGACTGGGCGCGCAACATCATCCAGCAGTCCCAGACTGACCACCTGCTCAACCGCACCGCGGTGCTGCAGCTGCTGGAGGAGCACCGCTCCGGTGTGCTGGACCACAGCCGCCGCCTTTGGGCGCTGCTGGTGTTCATGCTGTGGCACGGGATCTTCGTCGAGGGACGCCTGTCCCCCGAGGTTCCTGAGCCCCATTACCCGGTCCGCCTTTGACGGCTCACCGCAGCGACCGGCCCGTTCACCTCACCTACCGAGGCGAACGGGCCGTTCGCGTTCCTGGTCGGCATCGTCACCACGCAGTTGTTCTTGTTGGAGCTGTTCACGGAGAGGTCTTCAATCACGACCACTTGGTTGTCGCGGACGAGTCGAGTAGCGACCTTGTGCACAACCGGCCAGCACCGTGCGCGACTACGCTGAGCGCATGAACGCGTTCAGCCTCAGCGGCGCACCGATGATCCTGGACGGCGGCCTGGCCACTGAGCTGGAAGCGCAGGGCCACGACCTCTCCGATGCGTTGTGGTCGGCGCGCCTGCTGGCGGATGCGCCGGAGGAGATCGTCGCGGCGCATGCCGCGTTCTTCCGGGCGGGCGCGGAGATCGCGACGACCGCGAGCTACCAGGCGAGCTTCGAGGGGTTCGCGGAGCACGGCATCGAGCGCGCCGAGGCGGCGAAGCTGATGCGGCGGAGCGTGGAACTGGCCCGGCTGGCCGGCGAAGTGGAGCCGGGCCGGCACCGCTGGGTGGCGGCGTCGATCGGCCCGTACGGCGCGATGCTGGCAGACGGCTCGGAGTACCGGGGCCGGTACGGCCTGACGAAGCGCGAGCTGCACGACTTCCACCGGCCGCGGCTGGAGGTGCTCGCGGAGTCTCGCCCGGACGTCTTCGCCCTGGAGACCGTTCCGGACGTGGACGAGGCGGAAGCGCTGGTGGACGCGGTCGCCGACCTGGACGTCCCGGCCTGGCTGTCGTTCACGATCAGCGGCGAGCAGACCCGGGCCGGCCAGCCCCTGGCGGAAGCGTTCGCCGTGGCGGCGGACAGCGACGCGATCATCGCGGTCGGGGTCAACTGCTCGGCGCCGGACGACGTGCTGACCGCGATCGAGACCGCCCGCGCCGCGGTGGAAAAGCCGATCGTCGTCTACCCCAACAGCGGAGAGGGCTGGGACGCGCAGCGGCGCGCGTGGACGGGCCGCGCCCGGCTGTCGGCGGAGCAGGCCCGCGGCTGGCGCGCGGCGGGCGCCCACGTCATCGGTGGCTGCTGCCGGGTGCGCCCGGAGGACATCACGGCGGTGGCGGACGCGCTGACTGATCCGGCTGCCTGATCGGGCGGTGCGCCGTCCGCCACCGAGGCCAAACATTTACCGGATATTTGCAGAATCACTTGGTCTTGTCCGACATGGACACGGCCCCGGCCATCCCTGGATGACGTTTCCGCAGCTGATCGCCCGGGAACGCCTTCGGGTGCCGCAGAGCATGTTCTGGAATGCGCTGGTTGAAGCGAACGGATCGTTCGTGCCGCCTACGGTGGTGTACAGGCCGTTCGCCTCACACAAATTGGCAAGGCAGAACCACACCGCTCCCGCCGGGGCAGCCACCGGAACCTCCAGGCAGAACGAGTTCCTAAACAGGCTCAACAGCCGCGAGCAGCACTCACGGGCCTGACCAGCCGAAGCATCGCTCAGCCGAGCAGCGGGGCGACCTCCGCCGCCGCTTCGGCGCCGAAGGCGTCGGCGAAGCGCTGCTGGGCGCGCCCGTGGTCGAGGGTCCACTCCTGCGTCCCGGTCACCTCCAGGACGTGCACGGCGATCAACGACCCCAGCTGCGCGGCACGCTCCAAAGACAGTCCTGTTTGGACACCAGCGAGGAAGCCCGCCCGGAAACCGTCGCCCACCCCGGTCGGGTCGACCTTCTCCCGCTCCGCGACCGCGGGCACCAGCAGCCGCTCGCCGCCGGTGACGACCTCCACCCCGCTCGCGCCGAGGGTGGTGAGCCGGGTGCCGACCAGCTGCCGCACCTCCGCATCGGTCCATCCGGTCTTCTGCCGCAGCAGGCCCCATTCGTACTCGTTGGTGAAAAGGTAGTGCGCGCCTTCGACCACCCGGCGCACCTGCTCCCCGCTGAGCCGGGCGAGCTGCTGCGACGGGTCGCTGGCGAACCGGTAGCCGCGGTGCCGGCACTCGTCGGCGTGCCGAAGCATGGCCTGCGGGTCGTTCGGGCTGATCAGCACCAGGTTGGCACCGGTGGAGCTGATCACCGGGGCCAGCTCGATGTTGCGGGCCTCCGACATCGCACCTGCGTAGAAGGACGCGATCTGGTTGAACTCGTCGTCGGTGGTGCACACGAACCGAGCGGTGTGCGCGACCTCCGAAACGTGCACGCCCGAGCAGTCCACGCCGTGGCGCTGCAGCCAGGAGCGGTAGTCGGCGAAGTCGTCGCCGACCGCGCCGACCAGCACCGGCCGTTGCCGCAGGACGCCCAGCGCGAAGGCGATATTGGCCGCGGCGCCGCCGCGCCGGACCACGAGCCCGTCCACCAGGAAGCTCAGCGACACCTGCTCCAGGCTGTCGGCGACGAGCTGCTCGGTGAACCGGCCAGGGAAGTGCATCAGGTGGTCGGTGGCGATGCTTCCGGTGACGGCGACTTGCACGGCACAACTCCTGGTGGTTCGCGCGGCTGGGCCCGCAGTCAATACAGCACGCCGGAACGGTCCTCGCGACTCACCGAACGTGGCTGCGGGTGATCGCGCGCGCACCGAGCGGCACCGCCCTGCCCGGTTCGGCGGCGTGCCAGGCGCGCGGCGGACAATGGCGGTATGCGCGAAGTGGAGATCCGGGACGACATGATCCGGCTCGGGCAGCTGTTGAAGCTGGCGGGCCTCGTCGAGCACGGAGCGGAGGCGAAGGCGCTGCTGGAGGACGGCCAGGTCGAGGTCAACGGCGCGGTCGAAACCCGCCGCGGCAAACAACTGGTCGAAGGCGACGAGGTGGTCCTCGGAAACGAGGTCGTCCGAGTGGTCATCCTGTGAGAGGCACCGTGCCCGAGTAACCGTGCCTGAGAAACCGTGCCCGAGAAACCGTGTGCGCCCTCACCTGACACCGGTTCCCGTCAGAGCGCCTCGTGGACATGCGGCCGCCGACGATCATGCACGCGAGGTCTGGCAGTCGTCCGGCGCGCAGGTGAGCGGGTCGCCGTCGACGACCGCCAGATCCGCTCGCACGCCAACCCGGATGCGCGCGGCCACCTGCTCCCCGCCGGCGCCGTCGGCGGCTTCGGTGGTGTACCCGGCGAGCACCTGCCCGGCGGAAAGCGCCTGGTCCGGACCGACACGTTGGTCTACCTCCGCATTCGCGACGTCGATGCCGTCGCGGACGCGTTCGGCGTCCAGGCAGAAGACGCCCCCCGTGGGCGCGCGAAATCGAACTGCGCGCCCCCGGCGGAAACCGGCTGCGGATGGGCACGCCCGCCAGGATGATCGCAGCCCCGGGACCCTGGACAGCAAGAAGGCCGGCGCCCGCGGGCACCGGCCTCATGCCAGATCGGCTTGCTCGATCAGTGGAACGAGTCGCCGCAGGCGCACGACCCGCCCGCGTTCGGGTTGTCGATGGTGAAGCCCTGCTTCTCGATGGAGTCGACGAAGTCGATCACCGCGCCCTGCAGGTACGGAGCGCTCATCCGGTCGACGACCACGCCCAGGCCCTCGAAGTCTCGCCGAGCGTCGCCGTCGAGGGCGCGCTCGTCGAAGAAGAGCTGGTAGCGCAGGCCCGCACAGCCACCCGGCTGGACGGCGATGCGCAGGTGCATGTCGTCGCGGCCCTCTTGGTCGAGCAGGGCCTTGGCCTTCTGGGCCGCCGCGTCGGTCAACGTGACACCGTGGGCAGGCGCCTCGGCGTCGGTCGTGGTGTTCGGGGCGGTCATGGACTCTCCCTAGAGGTCTCGCTCGTCCGATTCCGGCGTGAGGTGCAACCACAGCCGGAGTCGCGCTATTCCCGCGGGCGCCGCCCGGGGGAACTACGTTTTGTCTCCTGAATCTATGGTGGCACAGTTACCCGCCAAGCTGGTGTGATGTGGCTTCCCGATCTCGGATCCGCCCGCTGGTGTCCGGTCTGCTGCAGCCCCGACCGGGGCGTCGAATACCCTGTTGGAGTGAGGTTCCTTCGCCGTAGCAGCGCTGAGCAGACCGCCACCACCGAGTCCGATGCGGAGACCGGTCAGGCTGCGGCGGAACATGCCACCAACCACACCCCCAAGAAGGGGAAGCCGACGCCGAAGCGCCGGGACGCGGAGAGCAAGCGGCGCGGCCCGGTCCCGCCGCCGCCGAAGACCCAGCGCGAGGCGATCAAACGGGCCCGCGGCAACAAGGATGAGCGTCGGCAGGCCGCGCGGGAGCGCCGCGAGCGGATGATGCAGGGCGACGACCGCTACCTGATGCCCCGCGACAAGGGTCCGGTGCGCGCCTACGTACGCGACCTGGTGGACACCCGGCGGCATCTGATGGGCCTGTTCATGCCGCTGGTGCTGATCGTGTTCGCCACCACGCTGGCGCAGAACCTGGTCGTCCAGCAGTACGCGACGCTGGCGTGCATGGCGCTGCTCGCGATGATGGTCGTCGAGGGCACCCTGCTGGGCCGGTACGTGAACAAGCGCGTGCGTGCGAAGTACCCGGACCACAAGGACCGCCCGTTCTCCCTGGGCTGGTACGCCTTCACCCGGGCCATGCAGATCCGCAAGCTCCGGGTCCCCCGCCCCCGCTACACCCCCAAGGACATCGCCAAGATCGGCTGATCCCAGCGCTCGTCTCGGCGACGGCTGTCACACCGACCGCGGTCATCTGATCGATCCGGGTAGCGTCGCTGCGACGTCGTTGGTAAGGGGACCGGAGGTTTCGTCGGGTGGCTGTGCGCACGTTGGTGCTCGGTGGGGCTCGTTCCGGCAAATCCGCGCATGCCGAGGGTTTGGTCTCGGAATCCTCCCCGGTCACCTACGCCGCGACCGCGCGGCGCGATCCCGACGACGCCGAGTGGGCCGAGCGGATCGCCCTGCACGTCTCGCGGCGCCCCGGCACCTGGCGGACCGTGGAGGCCGGCGATGCCGATTCGCTGCTCCGCGTGCTGGCCGATGCCGGCCCCGGGGCGACCGTGCTGGTGGATGACCTGGCCACCTGGCTGACCGGCGTGCTCGACGACGCCGGTGCGTGGGATCGCGACCCCGGCGCACTCGACGTGGTGGCCGGGCACTGCGCCCGGTTGGTCGGGGCCGTCGCCGGGTGCCGGGCCCGGTTGGTGGTCGTTTCCGCCGAAGTGGGCCTCGGGGTCGTCCCGGCGACCAGGTCTGGAAGGCTGTTCCGGGACGAGCTCGGCTCACTCAACGCCCGGCTGGCTGACGTGTCCGACGAGGTAGTCCTGCTCGTGGCCGGACTTCCGCTCCGCATCCGCTGACCCCAGACGCGCCGAACAAACGGAGGTTTTCGCTTGTCCACCGACCAGAACCAGTCCGGCCCGATCGGGTTCCCGGCGGTACCGGCGCCCGACGAGCAGGCCCGGCGGCAGGCGGTCGCCCGGCACGAGCAGTTGACCAAGCCCGCCGGATCGCTGGGGCGGCTGGAAGAAATCGGCGTCTGGGTCGCATCCCGGCAGGGCAGCAGCCCGCCGCGCCCCTTCACCCGCCCCCGCGTGGTCGTCTTCGCCGGGGACCACGGCATCGCGGCGCACGGCGTCTCGGCCTACCCCAGCGACGTGACCGGCCAGATGGTCAGCAATTTCCTAAGCGGCGGCGCGGCGGTGAACGTGCTGGCCACCAACGCCGGCGCGACGGTGCGGGTGGTGGACATGGCGGTCAACACCGACACCCCGCCGGTGGTCAGCGCGCACAAGGTGCGGCGCGGGTCGGGTGCGATCGACCGGGAGGACGCCCTCACCGCCGACGAGGTGGACGCCGCTGTCAACGCCGGGCGCACCATCGCCGACGAGGAAGTGGACTCCGGTGCCGACCTGCTCATCGCCGGCGACATGGGCATCGGCAACACCACCCCGGCGGCGGTGCTGATCGCCGCGCTGACCGGGACCGAACCGGTAGCGGTGGTCGGCCGCGGCACCGGCATCGACGACAACGCCTGGATGCGCAAGACCGCCGCGATCCGGGATGCGCTGCGCCGCGCCCGCAAGGTGCTGAACGACCCGGTGGCACTGCTGCGGACCTCGGCGGGGGCCGACATCGCCGCGCTGACCGGGTTCCTCGCGCAGGCCGCGGTTCGGCGCACCCCGGTGCTGCTGGACGGGGTCGTGGTGGGTGCGGCGGCGCTCGTCGCCGAGGAGCTCGCGCCCGGCGCCCGGCAGTGGTGGCTGGCCGGTCACCGCTCCGCCGAACCGGGCGGGCCGCTGGTGCTCGACCACCTCGACCTCACCCCGGTCCTCGACCTGGGGATGCGGCTCGGCGAGGGCTCCGGTGCGCTCACGGCGCTGCCGGTGGTCACCGCCGCGGTGCGGGTGCTCGGTGAGATGGCGACCTTCGCCGAAGCCGGTGTCGGCGGCCCGACCGGAGCCGGGGCGACCGGCCCGACGGCGTGACGGTGCTGGACGGTCTGCGCCTGGCGGTTTCGTGGCTGAGCGTGCTGCCGGTGCCCGCCCGGCGCGTCGACGACCGCGCCTGCCGCCAGGCGATCTCGTTCGCGCCCCTGGTTGGCGCGCTGGTCGGTGCCTTCGGCACCGCCGCGCTCTGGGCCCTGACCGCGCTCGGATCTCCCCCGCTGTTGGCCGGGCTGCTCACCGTCGCCATGTTGGTGCTGGTCACACGGGGTATGCACGTCGACGGCCTGGCGGACACGGTGGACGGTCTCGGTTGCTACGGACCACCGGAGCGCGCGCTGAGCGTGATGCGCGACGGCGGCGCGGGGCCGTTCGCGGTGGTCGCTTTGATCCTCGTGCTCGGCATCCAGGCGGCAAGCCTCGCCGAACTGGCGAACGTGCCGCTGACGGTCGTCCTCGCATGTGCGGTGGGCCGCGCGGGATTCGTGCTGTGCTGCCGGACCGGAGTGCCGGCGGCACGCCCGGAAGGCATGGGTGCGCTGGTAGCGGGCAGCCAGCCGACCTGGCTCGTCGCCGCCTGGTGGCTCGCCCTGCTGGCGGTGGCCGCCGTCGGCTTCGGCTGGCACGCGGCGATCGCCGTGGTCCTCGCCGCAGCCCTGCTACTCGCCCTCACCTGGCACACCCGACGCCGCTTCGGCGGAATCACCGGAGACGTCCTAGGTGCCGCCTCCGAACTCGCGACCACAACAGTCCTCGCGACCACGGCGGTCCTCGCCACCACGGCCATCGCCTGACCAAGTCCACCGCAATTTCCATTGAAATCTGAGGTTCGATTTCAATGGAAATTGCGGCCCTTCGGCGTGTCGGCACCCCGACACGCCGAAGGTTGTGGATAACTTCCGCAATTTCCATTGAAATTGCGGACACCCCTGGCGGTCAGCTGAGCTTGGTCATCCAGCCGTGGGTGTCGGCGGCCGTGCCGTGCTGGATGGCGGTGAGGCGCTCGCGCAGCTTCATCGTCACCTCGCCCGGCTGGCCGTCGGCGATGCCGAACTCCCCGTCGCGGTGCTTGACGTGGCCGACCGGGGTGATCACCGCGGCGGTGCCGCAGGCGAAGACCTCGGTGAGCTCACCGGCGGTGGCCTTCTTCTCCCACTCCTCGACGGTGATCCGCCGCTCCTCGACCTGCATGCCGAGCTCCTTGCCCAGCTCCAGCAGTGACGAGCGGGTCACGCCCGGCAGCAGGCTGCCGCTGAGCGCCGGGGTCACCAGGCGCGCGTCCGAGCCGGAGCCGAACACGAAGAACAGGTTCATGCCGCCCATTTCTTCGACCACGTGCCGCTCGCACGCGTCCAGCCACACGACCTGATCGCAGCCCTGCTCAACGGCCTCGGCCTGCGCGAGGAACGACGCGGCGTAGTTGCCCGCGAACTTCGCCGCACCGGTGCCGCCGGGCGCCGCCCGCACGTACTCGTGGCTCAGCCACACGGTGACCGGCTTGACGCCGCTGGCGAAGTACGAGCCGGCCGGGGAGGCGATCAGCGCGTACAGGTAGGCGTTGGACGGGTGGTTGACGCCGAGCCCGATCTCGGTCGAGATCATGAACGGCCGCAGGTACAGCGAGCTCTCCTCGGCGCTCGGCACCCAGTCGGCGTCCACCGCGATCAGCTCGCGCAGCGACTCGATGAACAGTTCCTCCGGCAGCTGGGCCATCGCGATCCGCTGCGCCGAGCGCTGGAACCGCTGTGCGTTCGCCTCCGGCCGGAACGCGGCGATCGAGCCGTCCGGCTGGCGGTACGCCTTGAGTCCCTCGAAGATCGCTTGCGCGTAGTGCAGGACCGATGTCGCCGGGTCCAGCTCCAGCGAGTGGTAGGGCTCCACCGCGGCGTCGTGCCAGCCGCGGTCGTCGGTCCACTTGATGGTCACCATGTGGTCGGTGAAGTACCGTCCGAAGCCCGGATTCGCCAATACTTCCGCACGGCGCTCGTCGCTGGCCGGTTGCGGGTTGGGGGTCCGGGTGAAAGACAGCGCTCCAGTCATGCGCGTACCGTATCGCGCGCTTCGGAGCAGTGGAAACCCGATCTCCAGAACTTGGTCGTCCAAATATCTGTCATCCGCTTACTAAACGTTGAACGAACGCCACCGTTCGTGACCCGAAGCGGGTGGATCCGGACGATTCCCCCCTTATGATGTGACCATGACGTACGCCCACAACACCCCGGTCCCCGCGGGGCCCACGACGACGTCGCAGGACGCGCTGGCCGCAACCCTGGCGGCGCTGATGCCGCTGGGCGGCGGCCTGCTGGTGATGCTCGGCTACGCGTGGATCGGAATCTTCGGCGCGATCCTGGGCCTGGCCGGTGCCGCCGGATGGGCGTTCTGGTGGCGCAACAAGCACAAGACGTTCTTCCCCAAGGACCTGCGCGGTGGCTCGGTCGGCGGGATCGGCGGGATCGTCGCCGTCATCGTCTTCCTGCTTTTCGTCTCGCTCTGACCCTGGCAGCACGGGGCCGTGAGTCCTTCGGGCTGCCGACGGACTCACGGCCCCGGCTCCTCAGATGAGCAGCAGTCCCTCCGGGAGGGACGGAAGTGCCCACTTCGGATCGGGCTGGGCATCGCAGTAGGTGCCGTCGAACGGGAACCGACCCGCCTCGGCCAAGGCGATCATGCGTTCGCCCTCGGCCTGCAGTCGGGTCAGGTGGCGCTCGTCGAACCGGCCGGCGGCCAACGCATCGGCCACCTCGTTCTCGTCCTTCCAGGACCAGCACCCGTCGGGGTACACCTCGACGTCGAGCACCCCGTCGACACGCCGGACGCCGGTCGCATCCCTGCCCAGCGGGACTTCGAGGTTGACGTACCAGTTGCGGAAAGTGCCCTCGGGCTCGAAAAACCACCAGACCGACGCCCAGCAGTTCTCGAACACCAGGCGCAGCGTCGAGGTACCGCGCCAGGTCGACTTCGCGGGGACCCGGGGCCCGTTGAAGCGTTCGGACAACGGCATCTGGCGCGGCGACCGGCCGTCCGGGGAGGTGGTGATCCGGATCGGTGTGCCGTCCAGGACCCAGCACAGCAGGTGGTCTCCGTCGTCCTCGACCACCCGTGCCGGATGGACGGTGCCCAGCGATCCGTCCAGCCGCCAGAAGCTGTAGAGCACTTCCTCGCCGGGCTCCCACGCCAGGGACTCACCAGTGGATTTCAGGGGAATGTTGGCAACACTCGTCTTGAGCATGACCCGCCTCATCTCCAGCGACGGGACACCCCTCCCGTCGCCAAAGGACCGACAACAACGACAACAAGCGTCGCAAGCATCGCAGAAATCGGCATGCTCATTGCGAGTAAAACCGACAACCCCATGCCCAGGCACGCTGCGCGCATCGGCCAGATGTGCCCCTCCGAAAGCAGCAGTCGCGCACCGGCATTCGTGAATGCGTAGTGGACGAGCAGGCAGCAGGCCGCGAAGGCCATCGCCGGAACCGGCTCGACCAGCACCGCGACCGCCACAGCGGCGACACCAGCGGCCATATCGAGCACATAGGGCGTCCCGGCGCTGCTGGTGCGCCCCATGAAGCGCGGCAAGTCCCGGTCCTGCACGAGCGCCAGCGCCGTCGACCGGAACGACTCCAGCGCACCCAGCAGCACCGGCAGCAGCGCCACCGCCGCGCCGACGCCCACCAGCGGTGCGAGGTTCGCGGCCGCGGCGGCGGTCAGCACCTCGCGGATCGGCGTTGGTGAAAGCGCCAGCCGCGACCATCCCAGCTGGTAGACCAGCGCCGCGGTCACCACCGATAACGCCACCGCGAGTGCGACCAGCGAGACCACGGTGCCGCGCTTCATCGCCGACCAGGCGAACCGGTCCTGCTCGACGGCAGGCGCGGTCAGCCGTTCGAAGCCAATGAAAGCGAAGAACAGCACGCCGGCCGCCCCGGTGATGCCCACCGCGCTGTCGGCCAGCGGGCGCCCGGTCGGGATAGGCGGCACCGGTTCTATCGCGAAGCAGGTGACCACCACGAGCCCGAGCACCGCGACGGTCAGCGCGAGCCAGATCCAGGCGGCACCGCCCCTGATCCGCAACCCCACCGTCGCCGCGAGCACGACCAGCAGCAGCGCCACCGCGGCGACCTGCGGAGCGGCGGCCGGCAGGAAGAAATCGCCCAGCACCCGCGCGATCACGGCCATCCCGGCGACCTGTCCGGCGAGGTGCGCGCTGGCCCCGATCCGCGCCGGCAGCACGCCCACCCACGCCCGCACGCACGCGTAAGCCGCGCCTGGGCCCCAGTAGGCCTCGGACTGGTGCGCGGTCGCCGACGCGGCACATGCCGCGGCCAAGAACGCGACCAGCAGCCCGAGCGGCAGCCACGGCCCGGCTGCCGCGGCGGCGGGCGCCGGCCCCACGAACACGCCGGCACCGAGCATCCCGCCGAGCGCGAGCGGGATGCCGTCACTGCCAGACGCGAGCCGACCGCGCGATTCAACCTCTTGGGGCACGGCACCACCCTTACAGACGAATGTCGATGCGTGCAGCCGCCTGTCGGCTGACGCACAGGTAGGCAGGGGCGAGAGCCCGAACGGACCGCCACTCCGAGCGAATTCGCAGTTGCCGAGCGTTCTAGAGTGCGAAGAAGCTTTGCTGACACCGCAGCGTTGACGCAGTGACCCGGAGGATGACCACGTGACGACCCCGAAACTCGCCCTGACCGACACAACGGTGGCCAAGCTGACCGCGAACGCGCTCGTCGTCGGAACCGTCCAGGGCGCCGACGGCCTGCAGCTCGCGCCCGGTGCCGACCAGGTCGCCACCGCGTACGACGGAGACCTGGCGAAGGTGCTCACCTCGCTGGGCGCGACGGGCAAGGCGGACGAGGTCGTCAAGCTGCCCGCTGGCGGAAAGCTGCGGGCCGACGTGCTGGTCGCCGTCGGGCTGGGCAAGCCCGCGGCGAACGGCGGGGTGTCCGGCGAGGCGGTGCGCCGGGCCTCCGGCGCTGCGGCCCGGTCGCTGAGCGGCGTCGAGCAGGCCGCCACCACGCTGTCCGCTGTGGACCTGTCGGCGGCGGTGCAGGGCACGGTGATGGGCGCCTACGCGTTCACCTCGTACAAGTCGCAGTCCGGCGACGGCCCGCTGTCCAAGGTGGACTTCGTGGTCGGCGATGCCAAGGCGGATGCGAACGCGCACGCGCTGAAGGGCGCCACCGCGATTGGCGAGGCGGTCAACACCGCCCGCGACCTGATCAACACCCCGCCCAACGACCTGTACCCGGCGTCCTTCGCCGAGCGCGCCGCCGAACTCGGGCGCGCCGCGGGCCTGGAGGTCGAGGTTCTCGACGACAACGCGCTGCGCAAGCAGGGCTTCGGCGGCATCCTCGGCGTCGGCGCCGGTTCCGCCCGCCCGCCGCGCCTGGTGCGGCTGCGGCACAAGGGCCCGAAGGCGGCCAAGAAGGTCGCGCTGATCGGCAAGGGCGTCACGTTCGACACGGGAGGCATCTCGATCAAGCCCGCCGCGAGCATGGAGGACATGACCTCAGACATGTCCGGGGCCGCCGCCGTAATCGCCACCATGCTGCTGGCCGCGCGGCTCAACTACCCGCTGGACATCACCGCGACCGTCCCGATGGCCGAGAACATGCCGTCGGGCACCGCCTACCGCCCCGGCGATGTGCTGACCATGTACGGCGGCAAGACCGTCGAGGTGCTCAACACCGATGCCGAGGGCCGGCTGATCCTTGTCGACGCCATCACGCGGGCCTGCGAGGACGAGCCGGACTACCTGATCGAGACGTCCACGCTGACCGGTGCGCAGGTCGTGGCGCTGGGCAAGCGCACCCCCGGCGTGATGGGCAGCGGGGAGTTCCGCGACCGGGTGGCGCGGCTGTCGCAGGCCGTCGGCGAGGGCGGCTGGCCGATGCCGCTGCCCGAGGAGCTGCGCGGTGACCTGGACTCCAAGCTCGCCGACCTCGCCAACATCACCGGGCACCGCTGGGGCGGCATGCTCGCGGCAGGCATCTTCATCGAGGAGTTCGTCGCCGACGACGTGCAGTGGGCGCACGTGGACATCGCGGGCCCGTCCTACAACACGAGCGCGCCGTGGGGCTACACCCCGAAGGGCGGCACCGGCGTCCCGGTCCGCACCATGGCGGCGGTGCTGGCCGACATCGCCGACCGGGGCTGAGCACAATTTCCTGGGAGCCTGTCGGCGAATCCCGTCCGCGTGGACATGCATAAGGAGGGGCACCCGCAGTCCGGGGAGCCTAATGAGTCGTGAGTCGGCCGTGGGGCAGACTCGGGTCTGGTAGCCGCCGGCAGGTGAGCACTCTCTCAGGTTCCGCTAAGCGACCACCCACCCAGACCATTCACCAACAGGCTCTGACCGGGGCCGTGAGTCCTTCGTCCTGCAACAGCCGCCCGCCGGATTCACGGCCCCCGCTCGGGGCGTAGTTCTACTCCGCCGAAGTGGCGTATTTGTGATCTGAACCTCAAAAAGATCACCACAGCACGGTGCCGGAGTGCCACGATGGGTCGATGACCGAAACGACACCGACCGCGCCCAGCGCGGCACGGCACGGATACAAGGTCGACGTGGTGTGGACCGGCAACACCGGGCAGGGCACCAGCTCGTACCACAGCTACGAACGCACCCACGAGGTGCGCGCAGCGGGCAAGGACGCCATCGACGCCTCCGCGGACCCGGTCTTCCTCGGCGACGCGGACCGCTACAACCCGGAAGAACTGCTGGTCGCATCGCTGTCGCAGTGCCACATGCTCTGGTTCCTGCACCTGGCCGCGGACTGCGGTGTCGTGGTCACCGGCTACCACGACCAGGCGCGCGGCATCCTCACCGAGAACCCGGACGGCTCCGGCCAGTTCGAAGAGGTGCGGCTCGCGCCCCAGGTCACGGTGGCCGACCGGGCGAGCGTGGACGTGGCCGAAGCCCTGCACGAACGTGCCCACGAGCTCTGCTACATCGCGAAGTCGGTGACCTTCCCGGTCAACTGCACCCCGACCACCCGCATCGCGAACTGACGATTCGACACTGTTCCGGGTTCAACTCGCCCCGGGGCGAGCGGCTTCGCCGCTCCGAAGAGACACCCGTACACCGGCGGCTTCGAGCCGCTCCTAGCCGTCGGCTGCTCTGCGGGCCTGGTCGCGGAGGATGCGCTGGCGGGCCTGGTAGTCCCGCATCCGCTGCGGGTAGCCGACCTTCGACACCTCGTAGAGCGGGATGCCGATCTTGCGGGTCAGCCGGTGCGCGGCTGACGGGCCGTCCACCCGCCGCCGGGTCCACTCGCCGTCGTGCGCGATGAGCATCAGCGTCGTCTCGGTCACCGTCGTGCGCGGTTCCAGGTATCCCTCGACGCCTCGGCGCTGCGCGGCCCAGTTGATCAAGTGCTCGGCGTCCGCCGAACTCGCGCCGCGCAACCCGCCCGAGCGCTTCCCACGAAACCGAGCGAACAGGCCCACCAGACTCGCCTCCCGTCGCAGCGGATGTCGAACAGCAGCTGTTTTCGATGATGCCACCGGCGGCATGGGGTGCGCGTGAAAAACATTCACTCCAGCCACTCGGCTCCAACGGTGTCGCTGTGATCCTCGGCAGTGCAGCACAGATCACCCAGCCCACGTCGCGTACGCCCGTCGTGTGGTGACAAGATGGCTGTCAGGCGACCGTGAACCCCCCGTTCCGGCGACGCCATCAGCTAGTCAACGATGCCTGTCGAGGAGTGCGAAGTGACCGACACGTCCGCCGATCTGGTCATTCTCGGCGGCGGTTCGGGCGGCTACGCCTGCGCCTTCCGCGCGGCCGAGCTAGGCCTGTCCGTCGTCCTTATCGAAAAGGACAAGCTCGGTGGGACGTGCCTGCACCGAGGCTGCATCCCGACCAAGGCGCTGCTGCACGCCGCCGAGGTCGCCGACTCCACCCGCGATGCCGACCAGTTCGGCGTCCGCGCCGCCCTTGAAGGCATCGACATCGACGGCGTCAACAAGTACAAGGACGGCATCGTCGCCGGCCTGTACAAGGGCCTGCAGGGCCTGGCCAAGGCGCACAAGGTAACCCTGGTCGAGGGCGCCGGCACGTTGGTCGACGCCAAGACCGTCGAGGTCAACGGCACCCGGTACACCGGCAAGAACGTCGTCCTGGCCACCGGGTCCTACTCCAAGACGCTGCCGGGCCTGGAGCTGGGCGGCAAGGTCATCGCCAGCGAACAGGCACTGAACCTCGACTTCATCCCGGAGAAGGTCGTGGTGCTCGGCGGCGGCGTGATCGGCGTGGAGTTCGCCAGCGTGTGGCGTTCCTTCGGCGCCGACGTGACCATCGTCGAAGCCCTCCCGCACCTGGTGCCCAACGAGGACGAGTTCGCCTCCAAGCGCCTGGAGCGCGCCTTCCGCAAGCGCGGCATCAAGTTCAAGACCGGCGTCAAGTTCACCGGCGCGACCCAGACCGCCTCCGGCGTCTCGGTGAGCCTGGAGAACGGCGAGACCTACGACGCCGACCTGCTGCTGGTCGCCGTCGGCCGCGGCCCGAACACCGCAGGGCACGGCTTCGAGGCCGCCGGGGTGCACATGGAGCGCGGCTTCGTCCCTACCGACGAGCGGCTGCGCACCAACCTGCCGGGCGTCTACGCCGTCGGCGACATCGTGCCCGGCCTGCAGCTGGCGCACCGCGGTTTCCAGCAGGGCATCTTCATCGCCGAGGACATCGCCGGGCTCAACCCGCAGACGATCGACGAGGCCGGCATCCCGCGCGTGACCTACTGCCACCCCGAGGTCGCCTCGGTGGGCCTGACGGAGGCCGCGGCGAAGGAACAGTACGGCTCGGTGGAGACCTTCACCTACGACCTGGCCGGCAACGGCAAGAGCCAGATCCTCAAGACCCAGGGCGCGGTCAAGCTGGTCCGCGCCACGGACGGCCCGGTGGTCGGCCTGCACCTGGTCGGCGACCGCGTCGGTGAGCTCATCGGCGAGGCGCAGCTGATCTACAACTGGGAGGCGCTGCCGGAGGACGTCGCTCCGCTGGTGCACGCCCATCCCACCCAGACCGAAGCCCTGGGCGAGGCGCACCTCGCCCTGGCCGGCAAGCCGCTGCACGTGCACGGCTGACGTCGGCTCCGCAGTCAGCCAGCACCCCGCCACACCACGAGGAGTCAGCAAGACATGGCCTTCTCCGTTCAGATGCCGGCACTCGGCGAGAGCGTCACCGAGGGAACGATCACCCGGTGGCTCAAGCAGGAGGGCGAGACCGTCGAGGTCGACGAGCCCCTGCTGGAGGTCTCCACCGACAAGGTCGACACCGAGATCCCATCGCCCGCCGCCGGTGTGCTCCAGCGCATCATCGCCCAGGAAGACGACACCGTCGAGATCGGTGCCGAGCTCGCCGTGATCGCCGACAGCAGCGAAGCAGCGGCCCCCGCTCCGGCCCCGGCCGCACCCGCGGCCCCGGCCGAGCCCGCCGCCGAGCAGCCCGCCCCGCCGCAGCCGGCGGCTACGGCCCCCGCCGCTGCCTCGACCGCTCCGGCTGGTGGCGCGGCAGGCACGGACGTCAACATGCCGGCGCTCGGCGAGAGCGTCACCGAGGGCACCGTGACCCGGTGGCTCAAGCAGGTCGGCGACACCGTCGAGGTCGACGAGCCCCTGCTGGAGGTCTCCACCGACAAGGTCGACACCGAGATCCCATCGCCGGTGGCCGGCACCCTGTTGGAGATCGCCGCAGGTGAGGACGACACCGTCGAGGTCGGCGCCAAGCTGGCCGTGATCGGCGCAGCCGGCGCGGCTCCCGCCCCGGCTGCCCCGCCCGCGCCGCCCGCGGCTCCCCCGGCCCCTGCTCCGACGGCTCCCCCGGCCCCTGCTCCGGCTGCGCCGCCCGCCCCTGCCCCGGCTGCCCCGCCCGCGGCCCCGGCGGCTCCGGCCGAGCCGACGGCGACCACCGGCACGCCGTACGTGACACCGCTGGTCCGCAAGCTGGCCAACGAGCACGGCATCGACCTGTCCGCGATCAAGGGCAGCGGTGTCGGCGGCCGGATCCGCAAGCAGGACGTGCAGGCCGCGATCGACACGAAGCAGGCCCCGGCGCCCACCGCCCCGGCCGCTCCCGCTGCGGCGGCGCCGAGCGCTCCGGCGCCGGTGGCGGAGCCGTCGGCGGAGGCCAAGGCGCTGCGCGGCACCACGCAGAAGATGTCCCGCCTGCGCCAGCTGCTGGCCCGCCGGATGGTGGAGTCGCTGCAGACCGCGGCGCAGCTGACGACGGTGATCGAGGTCGACGTGACCCGGATCGCCCGGCTGCGGGAGCGCGCCAAGGCGAACTTCGAGGCATCCGAAGGCGTCAAGCTCTCGTTCCTGCCGTTCTTCGCGAAGGCCGCCGCCGAAGCGCTGAAGCTGCACCCGAAGCTGAACGCCTCGATCGACGACGAGAGCAAGCAGGTCACCTACCACGGCGCCGAGCACCTGTCGATCGCGGTGGACACCGAGCGCGGACTGGTCTCGCCGGTGATCCACGACGCCGGGGACCTCAACCTCGGCGGGCTGGCCCGCAAGATCGCCGACCTGGCGGCGCGGACCCGCAACAACAAGATCAAGCCGGACGAGCTGTCCGGTGGCACCTTCACCATCACCAACACCGGTAGCCGCGGCGCGTTGTTCGACACGCCAATCCTGAACCCGCCGCAGGTGGGCATGCTCGGCACCGGCTCGGTGGTGAAGCGCCCGGTGGTGGTCGGCGACGAGAACGGTGGCGACACCATCGCGATCCGCTCGATGGCCTACCTGGCGCTGACCTACGACCACCGGCTGGTCGACGGCGCGGACGCCGCCCGCTTCCTGGCCACGCTCAAGCAGCGGCTGGAGGAAGGCGCGTTCGAGGCCGACCTGGGTCTGTGACCTAGCGACGAGTGAAAGGGGTCGCCCACCGATCGGTGGGCGACCCCTTTCACTCGTTCCAGTTCCAGGCGGCTCGCACCGCGCCGACCGGTGCGAGACGATGCCGGGCATGCGCGTGGTTGTCGCCGGTTCGTCCGGTTTGATCGGCACGTCCCTGGTCGCCGGGTTGCGGCAGGCCGGGCACGACGTGGTCCGGCTGGTCCGCCGCCTCCCCCAAGCCCCCGACGAGCGGGGCTGGGAGCCGGAGACCGGGCAGCTCGACGCGGATGCGCTGGACGGTGCCGACGCGGTCGTGAACCTCTGCGGAGCCGGTATCGGCGACAAGCGGTGGACGCCGGAGCGCAAGCGGCTGCTCGTGCACTCCCGGGTGCGGCCGACGCAAGTGCTCGCCGAGGCCATCGCCGCGAAGGGCGTCCCGGTGCTTGCGAACGGGTCTGCGGTGGGTTTCTACGGCGATACCGGCTCGAAACCGGTGACCGAGACCTCCGCGCCCGGCACGGACTTCCTGGCCGGCCTATGCCGCCAATGGGAGGCTGCCACCGGCGCGGCCGCGCGGGCCGGTGCCCGGGTGGTGCTGCTGCGCAGCGGGCTGGTGCTCGCCCCGTCCGGTGGGCTGCTCGGGCAGCTCCGGCCGCTGTTCTCGCTGCTGCTCGGCGGCCGGCTCGGCGACGGCAGCCAGTACTTCCCGTGGATCTCGCTGGACGACGAGGTCGCCGCGATCCGGTTCGTGCTGGAGCGGCCCGAGGTTTCCGGTCCGGTGAACCTGACCGGGCCGGCACCGGTCACCAACGCGGAGTTCACTCGCGCGCTGGGCGAGGCGCTGGGCCGGCCCGCGCCGTGGATCGTGCCGGGCTTCGCGCTCCGGATCGTCCTCGGGGAGCTCGCCGACCAGGTCCTCGGTGGGCAACGCGCGGTGCCGACGGTGCTGGAGGCGCATGGGTTCACCTTCCAGCACCCGTCTATCGGGGCGGCGCTGGCGGCGGCCGTCTCGGGGTGAGCCTTGGGCCGTTGTCGCTGGGCCCGGGGCGTAGCCTGGCCGCGTGAGTCGTGCCAATACTTCGTGCCGCGCATCCGCCGATCCGATGGCCGTGCGTGACCTGGGAACCATCGATTACCTTTCCGCCTGGGACCTGCAGCGCGAGCTGGCCACCGGCCGCGCCGAGGAGCAGAACCCGGACACCCTGCTGCTGCTGGAGCACCCGTCGGTCTACACGGCGGGCAAGCGCACCTCGCCGGAGGATCGCCCGACGGACGGGACGCCGGTCATCGACGTCGACCGCGGCGGCAAGATCACCTGGCACGGCCCGGGGCAGATCGTCGGCTACCCGATCCTGAAGCTGGCCGACCCGATCGACGTCGTCGACTACGTCCGCCGCCTGGAGCAGGCGCTGATCTGGGTGTGCGACCAGTTCGGGCTGGAGGCGGGCCGCGTCGAGGGACGCAGCGGCGTCTGGCTGCCCGCAGCGGACGGACTTCCGGAGCGCAAGATCGCCGCTATCGGCATCCGGGTGCAGCGGGGCATCACGATGCACGGGCTGGAGCTGAACTGCAACGCCGACCTGAGCCACTTCGACCGGATCGTGCCGTGCGGCATCAGGGACGTGGGCACCACTTCGCTGACCGCGGAGACCGGTCGGACCGTCGCCATCGCCGAGGCGATGCCGCTGGTCCAGCAGGGCGTGCTGGACGCGCTTGAAGGCGAGTTGCCGGTCAGCGAGCGCAACATCCCGCGCGAGCAGCCGAGCGCCGCCGGGGTGACGCTCTCGCTGGACCCGAGTCTGCGCTGATCGGGGTCGGCTGACAGATCGAAATTCACTCCTGGAAGCGGCGGTCCTGGGCTCCACCGGCCGGCCCTTCGACCCTCGACTACCTGGGCCGCCGCCTCGGATAAGCGTTTCCGCTGGCCAGGTGCCGTGAGCGTTTTCGGGCGCTATGGCACCCAAAATCACTCACGGGTGCTGACCAGTGCTCACCGCTGCCTCCGACATCGCCGGCCGACTCGGAACGCGCTGAACCGAAGGACACCTGTGCCCGGCTTCTAAGACACCGCGGCGCGGGCCGCCGCCCTGGGGTAGCGGTCGGGCGGCGGGCGGAGCAAAGGTGCCCGTTCACAGGTCATCCGACTGGAATCCGATCCGATCCGATCGGGATCCGCGATTTCAATGGAAATTGGACCTCCGATTTCCATTGAAATCGCGGAAGAACCCACCTGTTGGGGGTGTGAGCCTGGTCGGGGGCGCCCGTTGCGCCGCGAAGTCAGAGCTGGGGCGCCACCTCGGCGGCGACCAGCTCGAGGTGGTCCAGGTCGGAGAGGTCGAGGACCTGGAGGTAGAGGCGGGTGATACCGGTAAGCTCCCGCCACGTCCCGATCTTGGCGACGACCTCGTCCGGCGTCCCGGCCAAGCCGTTGAGGCGCAGCTCCTCGACGTCCCGGCCGATGGCGTCGGCCCGGCGCGCGAGCTCCGCGTCGTTCTTGCCGACGCACAGCACCAGAACCGCGGACCGCACGATCTCCTGGTGCGGCCGACCGATCGCGGTGCACGCCTCGGCGACCCGCTCGAACTGCTTCGCGGCCGTGTCCACGTCGACGAACGGCAGGTTGAACTCGTCGGCGAAGCGAGCGGCAAGCTCCGGCGTCCGCTTCTTGCCCTGCCCGCCGATCAGCAGCGGCGGCCGGGGCTGCTGCACCGGCTTGGGCAGCGCCGGCGAATCCGCCAGCTGGTAGTGCTCGCCGTCGTACCGGAAGTGCTCGCCGGCCGGGGTGCCCCACAGCCCGGTGATGATCTCCAGCTGCTCGGCGTAGCGGTCGAACCGCTCCTTAAGCGACGGGAACGGGATGCCGTAGGCGGTGTGCTCCGCCTCGTACCAGCCCGTGCCAAGGCCGAGTTCGACGCGCCCGCCGGACATCTGGTCAACCTGCGCGACCGCGACCGCCAACGGCCCGGGCAGCCGGAACGTGCCTGCCGTCATCAGGGTGCCCAGCCGCACCCGGCTGGTCTCGCGGGCCAACCCGGCCAGCGTCACCCAGGCGTCGGTCGGGCCGGGCTCGCCCGACACCGACCCCATCTTCAGGTAGTGGTCGGAGCGGAAGAACGCGTCGTAACCGGTCTGCTCCGCGTGCTTGGCCACGCGCAGCAAGTCGTCGTAGGTCGCGCCCTGCTGGGGCTCGGTGAAGATCCGCAACTTGAGGTATTCGCTCACGGTCCCCGAGGCTAGTAGGGGGTTCGGGCCGTGCCGACCGCCCGCTCGATCGGGCCGCAACCCGTTGCGGACCCGTTCCACGCACTCGCCGATGTCGAGGCGGGCCTGCTTAAGCGATCCCGGCCCGGCGATCGCGGTGGCGCCCGCAAACAGAGCGCCGAACACGACGCGGGTCAGCGCGTCGACCGGCAGCGGGTCGATCTCCCCCGAATCGACCAGCGTCCCGACCACGCCCCGGAGCCGTTCCGGCGGTGCATCGGTGGCCGGCTGCGCAAGCCCATCCCGAGCTTCTAGGTACGCATACCGCCTGACCAGCACTCGCGACCATTCCCGGGTGCCGTCGCACCGCGACGCACTCACCGGCATTGAGCAGCAAAATGCCCGAACCAGCGGTCACGAGCGTAGCTGCATCCACTCCCGGGTCGCCGCGTCGGCCGGAGCCTCGACCAGCACCAATGCGGACCCGTCCGGCTGCAGCAGCGAGCACTCGAAGCGCAATCGACGGCCATCGACCAGCACCGTGACCGGCCAGCTGCCGAGCTCACGTACCGCCCGGCAGCTCCACCAGTGCCCCAGGTCGGGGCGCAGCTCCCGCAACCGGTCCACGACGTCGTCGCCGGGGAACCGGTCGGCGCGCGCCCGGAACCGGAGGAACGGCTCGTAGAGGAACCGTTCCTCCGGCACCAGCAAGTCCTGCAGCCGCCGGCTGCCCGCCAGGGCCAACAGCACGGTGATCGAGTACGTGCACCACCGGCCGAGCGCCCACGCGCTCGGCTGACGGGCCCCGGCACCCGCCGGACCAGGCTGGGCAGGCGCGGCGCCCACCGGAGGTGGACCGACCAAGAATCTTCCGACACGGCTGTGCAGTATGCCTCCCCCGGCCGGCGGACCACTGGGCAAATCCGCACCGCTTCTCACCATTTCGGACCGGCTGGGATCAGGGGCGTAGCCTGTCGTCGTGACTGTCGCGCCGGAGGGTCGGAAGCTGCTGCGGCTGGAGGCCCGCAACAGCCAGACACCGATCGAGAAGAAGCCGTCGTGGATCAAGACCCGCGCACGGATGGGACCCGAATACACGGAGCTGAAGGGCCTCGTTCGCCGCGAGGGCCTGCACACCGTCTGCGAAGAGGCGGGGTGCCCCAACATCTTCGAGTGCTGGGAGGACCGGGAGGCAACGTTCCTCATCGGTGGCGACCAGTGCACGCGTCGCTGCGACTTCTGCCAGATCGACACCGGGAAGCCGGCCGAACTGGACGTCGAGGAGCCGCGCCGCGTCGCCGAGTCGGTGCAGGCGATGGGCCTGCGCTACTCGACCGTCACCGGCGTCGCCCGCGATGACCTGCCCGACGGCGGCGCGTGGCTGTACGCGGAGACGGTCCGGCAGATCCATGCGCTGAACCCCGGTACCGGGGTGGAGCTGCTCATCCCGGACTTCAACGCCAAGCCGGACCAGCTGGCCGAGGTCTTCAGCTCCCGCCCGGAGGTGCTCGCGCACAACCTGGAGACGGTGCCGAGCGTGTTCCGCCGGATCCGGCCGGGCTTCCGCTACGAGCGGTCGCTGAAGGTGATCGCCGAGGCCCGCGAGGCGGGGCTGGTGACCAAGTCGAACCTGATCCTGGGCATGGGCGAGACCCCGGAGGAGGTGCGCCCCGCGCTGCAGGACCTGCACGACGCGGGTTGCGACATCATCACCATCACCCAATACCTGCGGCCCAGCCCGCGGCACCACCCGGTGGACCGGTGGGTCAAGCCGGAGGAGTTCGTGGAGCACACCAAGGCCGCCGAGGAAATTGGCTTCCCCGGTGTGATGGCGGGCCCGCTGGTGCGCTCCAGCTACCGCGCCGGCCGCCTGTACGCCAAGGCCACGGTGCACCGTGGCATGCCGCTGCCGGACAACCTGGCCCACCTAGCCAAGGCCGGCACCGCCGCCCAAGAGGCCACCAGCCTGCTCTCCCGGTGATGCTCTCCGAGGTGCGGGGCGCCGTCGATCGAGTTGCTCGGTCGACGGCGCCCTCGCGCTTCGCTCGACCGCGTTTTTCGGGGCGGAATTCACGGGTCGGTGACGCATCCCGGACCGCACCTGCACCTGGCAGAGGCCGCGCCGTATCCTGAAAAACATGGCCAAGCAGGACAAGGCCGCCAAGAAAGCGGCGGCCAAAGCAAGGCGCCAGGCAACCCGGGGCCGCATCAAGCAGATCTTCGAGGCGTTCAAGATGCAACGCCGGGAGGACAAGCTGCTCCTCCCGCTGATGCTCGGGGCGTTCCTCGGCGTGACCGTCGTGGTATTCCTGCTGGGCATCATCTGGGGGCTGCACTGGGTGTTCCTCCCGGTCGGCCTGGCCTTCGGCCTGCTGGCCGCGGTGATCATCTTCGGTCGGCGGGTGCAGGCGACCGTCTACCGCAAGGCCGACGGCCAGCCCGGCGCCGCCGGGTGGGCACTGGACAACCTCCGTGGCCGCTGGGTGCTGAACCAGGCCGTGGCGGGCACCGCCCAGCTCGACGCCGTGCACCGGCTGATCGGGCGGCCCGGGGTCGTGCTAGTCGGAGAGGGCTCCCCGCATCGGGTCAAGTCGCTGATGGCGCAGGAGAAGAAGCGCGTCGTCCGCCTGATCGGAGAGACGCCGATCTACGAGATCACCGTCGGCAACGAGAAGGACCAGGTGCCGCTGAGCAAGCTGCAGCAGCGCATCATGAAGCTGCCGCGCAACATCGGCCCGGGCCAGGTCGACGCGATCGAGAACCGGCTGGCGGCGCTGGCCAGCCGCGGCAACTCGCTGCCCAAGGGCCCCATGCCGCAGGGCGCCAAGATGCGGAACGTGCAACGCGCCGTCCGCCGCGCGAAGTAACCAAGACGAAGAAAGCGGGCCCGGGTGCGCAACCCCGGGCCCGCTTTCTTCGCCCTCAGTCGTCCGTCCGCAGTCGTCCGCAGTCGTCCGTCCGCAGTCGTCCGCAGTCGTTCTCAGCGCCGGAGGACGATGGTCTTGCTGGCGCGGTCGTGCCAGGAGCGGCCGTCGAAGTTCCACATCACCGCCGGGATGACCAGCAGCGTCAGCCCGCAGCGCAGCACCGCGCGCAGCGGCCCCACCATCCCCGCGCCGTCGATCCGGGCGACCCAGATTCGCATCATCGCCATGCCTGGGGTGAAGCCGAAAAAGCTCACCGGGATGACGGTGATCAGGAACCAGGTCAGCAAGCTCCAGTCGCCCGGGAACTCCGGCGCGGTGAACGCGGCGGTGATCAGTGCCGCCAGCAGGATGTCGATGACGAACGCCAGCAGGCGCTTGCCCGGCGGCGCCGCCGAACCGGGGCCGTCCTTGGGCAAGCCCAGTTTCTCGCCGCGCCAGTCGGGCCGCGCCTCGGTGGCCTGCTCGCGCGCGTGGTTAAATGCGCTCTTCGGGCCCTCCAGCCACGAACCGATGACTCTCCGCACGTCATCCAGGGTACGTGCCCCTGCCGTACGGCCTGCGGAGCATCACGCCCGGCCGGTGCGCGCAACGCCGGCCACCCGAACAGGCGGCAGTTAACGCCCACGAAACATTCAGGTGACGACGGGGCAACACCCCTGGCATAACGTGGACCCTGAGCCGGCGGTGGAAACTTTTGGCGTTGCGTCGGTGAGTTGTACGAGTGCGTGAAGGAGCCACCGAGGTTGTTCAAGAATCCTGACGAGGTCCTGCGCTTCATCGCCGATGAGGACGTGAAGTTCGTAGATGTCCGGTTCTGCGACCTACCGGGCGTGATGCAGCACTTCACGGTGCCCGCCACCGCGTTCGACCAGGATGCATTCACCGAGGGACTGGCCTTCGACGGCTCGTCCGTGCGCGGCTTCCAGTCGATCCACGAGTCGGACATGCTGCTCCTGCCGGACCCCTATACCGCCCGGCTGGACCCGTTCCGCGCGGAGAAGACGTTGATCCTCAACTTCTTCGTGCACGACCCGTTCACGCTGGAGCCGTACAGCCGCGACCCGCGCAACATCGCGCGCAAGGCCGAGCAGTACCTGAACGAATCCGGCATCGCCGACACCGCGTTCTTCGGCGCCGAGGCCGAGTTCTACATCTTCGACTCGGTCAAGTTCGGCGAGGCCCCCAACAAGAGCTTCGCCGAGGTCGACTCGATCGAGGGCTGGTGGAACACCGGCCGCGACGAGGAAGGCGGCAACCGGGGCTACAAGACCAGGCTGAAGGGCGGCTACTTCCCGGTCTCCCCGTACGACCACTTCGCGGACCTGCGCGACCAGATGGTCAAGCAGCTGATCGGCTCGGGCTTCACCATCGAGCGAGCGCACCACGAGGTCGGTACCGGCGGCCAGGCCGAGATCAACTACAAGTTCAACACCCTGCTGCACGCGGCGGACGACTTGCAGCTGTTCAAGTACGTCATCAAGAACACCGCATGGCAGCACGGCAAGACCGTGACATTCATGCCCAAGCCGCTGTTCGGTGACAACGGTTCCGGCATGCACAGCCACATGTCGCTGTGGAAGGACGGCAGCCCGCTGTTCTACGACGAGACGGGCTACGCCGGCCTGTCGGACATGGCGCGCTACTACATCGGCGGCATCCTGCACCACGCCCCGAGCCTGCTAGCCTTCACCAACCCGACGGTGAACTCCTACCACCGCCTGGTGCCGGGCTACGAGGCCCCGGTGAACTTGGTGTACTCGCAGCGCAACCGCTCGGCCTGCATGCGCATCCCGATCACCGGTGCGAACCCGAAGGCCAAGCGCGTCGAGTTCCGCTGCCCGGACCCGTCCGGCAACCCGTACCTGGGGTTCGCCGCGATGATGATGGCCGGCCTGGACGGCATCAAGAACAAGATCGAGCCGGCCGAGCCGATCGACAAGGACCTCTACGAGCTCCCGCCGGAAGAGGCCAAGAACGTCCCGCAGGTGCCGGACAGCCTGGCCAAGGTCATCGACAACCTGGAAGCCGACCACGACTTCCTGCTGGAGGGTGGCGTGTTCACCCCCGACCTGATCGAGACCTGGATCAACCTGAAGCGGGAGGACGAGATCGACCCGATCCGCCTGCGCCCGCACCCGCACGAGTTCTCGCTGTATTTCGACGTGTGATCGACTGACAGCCCGGTGAAGCGGGGTGGGGACTTCGCGGTCCCCACCCCGCTTCGCTTTTGCTGCTGTTATTAGCGACAGGGGTCAGATTCCCTGCCAGGGCGGGAGTCGCATGCCAACGGTGCCGGGCTTGAAGCGCAGCAGCGCGCCCGCGTAGGGGTCTTCGCGCAGCCCGAGCTCGTCGTAGCCGAAGCACGCCGAAGTCACGTACATCTCCTCCAGCCGCGAACCACCGAAGGCGAGGCTGGTGATCCGCCGGGTCGGTGCCCACAGCACGGTTTCGAGGTCCCCGCTGGGCGCGTACCGGTGGATCCGCCCGGTCCAGTGCATCGCCACCCACACGCATCCCTCGGCGTCCACCGCGATGCCCTCCGGGCTGCCCTCGGACTCCGCGCACACCACCCACTGCCGCCCTGACACCGCCCGCGCGCTGTCCACGTCGTAGTCGTAGACCCAGATGGTGCGCGTGTCGACCAGGTACATCCGGGTACCATCCGGGCTCCACGCCAGGCCGCCGACGCCGGTCACCCCCTCGACCAGCAACCGCGCCCGGTCGCCGTCGAGCACGTACAGCGCGCTTGCGCGCAGGTCGCGGGCGTGCGTCAGGGTTCCGGCCACGAATCGCCCGGCTGGGTCGCAGGCACCAACGCTCATCCGGTCGCCGTTGCGCACCTGCACGACCGGCTCCAGCGCGGCACGCCCCAGGTACACCCGTGCGAAGCCGTTCCCCGCGGCAGCGATCAACTGCCCGTGCCGGGTAGCACCCAGCGCCGTCACCACGCCCGGCAGCACCCGCACTTCGTCGGCACCGGAATCCCGGTGATAGGTGTGCAATTCGTTGCGCAGCAAGTCCACCCAATGCACGCAATTGAGCGCCGACATCCACAGCGGGCCCGTCCCGCACAGCGCCTGCCGGTCGACGAGCAGCTCGAAGTCCTCGGACATCGAAAGTCCCCCATCCCGAACCACGCCTGCCCTGCTCGCCGAGGCTACTGGCGAATTCGGCAATACGGGACCGCCGACCGGGTTTTCCCCGGAATAAGTCCAATGAGGATGCCGGATCACATTGCGCCGCGATACGTCATCCGGACTACTCGATTACCGCCGATTCACGCAATCGAACAATCTGCCGGGTGCGGCCCGAATAGTCCACATTGCATGTGTCGTCCGATCAGCTACCGGAAGCGGGCGAGACTTCCCGGACGAAGCAAACCCGGTCGTGCCCGCGCCCGTCGTAATCCCGGTGCACTGGAATCCCGTCGATTTCGGTATCGCCGGGAACGAGCTCGAACCCCATGCGCCGGTGAAACGCGATAGAACCGGTGTTGGCCGGGGAGGTGATGCAGCGGACCCGGCTGCGCCCGGCGCTGGACGCGGTATCGAAGAATTCGGCGTACAACCGGCGCGCGAGTCCGCCGCGGCGCCGCGCCGGATCTACACCGACGAAGTGGATGTAGGCGTCCTCGGGGCGGTCGGCGGACAGAAATCCGATCAGGAATCCCAGCATTTCACCACCCCGCTCGGCCACGAGGCTCGTACCGGAGAAATGCTGCAAGAACAACCGCGGCACCAACAAGGACAATTCACGGGCTGCGGCCGGACTTCTGGAATCCGTCCACCACGACTCGATCGCCGCCACGATCCGCGGATGGTCAGTCTCTTCGGCCTGGCGCAACCCATCGGTCATGACCCAACCCTAGGCGCAACGATCAGGAACCGTAGAAGACCCGTTCCACGACGGCGCGAGCGCGCCGGGTCACCCGCAAGTAGTCATCGACGACCTCACCGGTGTCCACTCCGGCCGGATAGCCCAACGCCGCCGCCACCGCGCTCAATTCCCGGGAGTGCTTGGGAAGCTGGTCATCGGGCTTGCCGCGCACCAGCATCACCGCGTTGCGCACGCGCATCGCCAGCGTCCACGCCTCGACGAGCTCATCGGTATCACTGGCTTCCAGCACACCGACCGAGGCCGCGGCGCGCAACCCGTCCACCGTCGATGTGGTTCGAAGTTCGGCGAACTCATGCGCATGCTGCAATTGAAGCAACTGAAGCGTCCACTCCACGTCGGCCAGGCCGCCGCGCCCGAGCTTGGTGTGGGTGGCGGGATCGGCCCCCCGCGGCAGCCGCTCGGAATCGACCCTCGCCTTGATCCGGCGGATCTCCCTGACCTTTGCCTCGTCCAGCCCGCCTTCCGGATAGCGGACCGAATCGATGGCCCGGCAAAACCGCTCCCCCAGGTCGTGATCGCCCGCAACGGCTTGCGCTCGCAGCAGGGCTTGCGCCTCCCATGCCTCGCCCCAACGCCGGTAGTACGCCAGGTAAGAGTCCAGGGTCCGCACCAGCGCGCCCTGCCGCCCCTCCGGCCGCAGGTCGATGTCGACTTCCAACGGCGGATCCTGGCTCGGTGCACCGAGCAAGCGGCGAACCTGCTCGACGACGGAAGTGGCGAACCGGACGGCAGTCCGCTCGTCGGCACCGTCGATGGGTTCGCACACGAACATCACGTCGGCATCGGAGCCATAACCCAACTCGGCGCCGCCCAGGCGTCCCAGCCCGATCACGGCGATCCGCGCCGGGATCTCGCCCTCCGACCGGCTGGCCACGTCCCGCATGGACACATCCAACGCGGATTCCAGCACTGCGACCCAGATGTTCGACAGCGCCCGGAAAACGGTGGTCGGTTCCATCAGGCCAAGCAGGTCACCGGAAGCGATGCGCAGCAGCTCGTGCCGCCGCAACGAACGCGCCGCGGAGACCGCCCGCTGCGGCTCCGAATAACGCGCCACCGCGCTGCGCAACGATGTTGCTGCCTCCATCGGATCGCGCTCGGCGAGTGCTGCCGTATCCGAGAGCAGTCGCAGCACTTCCGGCGCCCGCACCAGCAATTCCGGAACCAGTTTCGAAGTGCCCAGCAGCTGGGCCAGCCGTTCGGCGACCACGCCCTCGTCCCGCAGCAACCGCAGGTACCAAGGGGTTTCGGCCAACGCCTCCGACACCTTGCGGTAGGCGAGCAGCCCGCCATCGGGATCCGGCGTGTTCGCCAGCAGATCCAGCAGCATCGGCAGCAAGGTGCCCTGAATGCTGGCCCGCCGCGACACCCCGGACGTCAACGCCCCGATATGCCGCAACGCCCCTTCCGGGGAGGTGTAGCCGAGCGCGGCCAGTCGCGCGACGGCGGCAGAGGTGGTCAACCGCAGTGCCGCGGTGGGGACCTTCGCGACCGCTTCCAGCAGCGGGCGGTAGAAGAGCTTCTCGTGCAGGCGCCGAACCCTGTTGCCGTGCCTGCGGAACTCCGCGACCAAGGCCTGGGCCGCAGTGTTCCGGCCGCTGGAGCGAAGGCCGACCGCGCGGGCGAGCACCGTCAGCGCGTCGTTGTCGTCGAAGGGCGGGAACAGATGGGTGCGGCGCAGCTGTCGCAGCTGCAGCCGGTGCTCCACCGTGCGCAGGAAGCGGTAGGAGTCCACCAGGTCCGCGGCGTCGGTGCGGGCCACGTATCCGCCCTCGCCCAACGCCAGCAAAGCATCCAATGTGGACTTCGAACGGAGCGAGTCGTCGCTGCGACCGTGCACCATTTGCAGCAGCTGCACGGCGAACTCGACGTCCCGCAAGCCCCCGCGGCCGAGCTTCAGCTCGCGCTCGACCAACTCCGACGGAACGTGGTCCTCGACCCGCCGCCGCATCGATCGCACATCCGAGACGAAACCCTCGCGCTCCGCGGCGGTCCACACCAGCGGCTGCACCGCTTCGAGGTAGCGAGCACCGAGCTCCTCGTCCCCGGCCACCGGGCGCGCCTTCAACAACGCCTGGAACTCCCAGGTTCGGGCCCACCGCCGGTAGTAGCTGAGGTGGCCATCAAGCGTCCGCACCAAGGCCCCGGCCTTGCCCTCCGGACGCAGCGCTGCATCGACCTCGAAGAACGCTGGGCTCGCCACACGCATCATGAGGCTGGCCAACCGTGTCGCGGCCGGGATATCCGACTCGCTGTCGGCGACGAACACGACGTCGACGTCGCTGACGTAATTCAGCTCCCGCCCACCGCACTTGCCCATCGCTATCACCGCGAGGCTCGGCACCTCGTCTACGCCGGACCGCGGCAGCTCCGCGACGGCGACCGCCAGCGCCGCCCGCAGCGCCGCGACCGCCACGTCGGACAGGTCGGCAGCAACGTCCTCATACGACGTCGCCGGCAACGACGGCTCCGAAACGCTAGCCATATCGTTGCCGGCGACGTCTAGCAACAACCCCCGGTAAGTGCTCCGCAGAGCGCTAACCGCATCGGGTCCGCGCAGCTGCGCAACCGGGCCTCCCGGTGTGCCCGGCACCCCGTCACCGTCCGCTCCGACCGAGGTCAGCAGCACCGAGGTGCGCTCCTCTAGGGTGCTCGGCTGGACGGCATCCGACCGCAGCCGACGCCAGTCCGCCGGATTCGCCACCAGGTGATCGGCGAATGCCGTGGAATCGCCGAGCACACCGAACAAACGCCCGCGCAGCCCCACGTCGTCCGCGAGTGCCTGCGACAACTCCGCCCAGGAAGGGCCTGCGAACTCCTGGAAGCGGTCGAGGGCGAGCAGCGCGAGATCCGGATCTGGTGCGCGGGAAAGCGCAGCGACGATCGGCTCGGCTTGCACCGGGCCGGCATCCGACCACCAGCCGACTCGCCTCAACTGGGCCTCGGCACGTGACGCGTCGCTGAACCCGTAACGCGCGGTGGACGGCACCGAACCCGATCGGGACGAGTTGCTGTTCGCCATGTTCGAACCGTAGTCCGCATCCGATGCCGGTGAAGACCCAACCTGACGACAATCACGCCAGGGGCAAGAACCTGCTGGTACTGCGCTCCTCCGGGGGAATGGCGACCAACCGCACGAAGCGTTCGGCGACCGGCTGCCACGTCTCGGCGAGATCGGCGTGGAACTCCCGCAGGTGCTCGGGTTCCAGCTGCCCCGGACGGGCCGCGGCGGCGACATCCGGCGACATCCTGACCCACTCCAACACCGTGTCCGGGGTCGTCTCGATGTTGAACTGCAATCCGTACGCGCAGTCCCCGACCCGGAAGGCCTGGTTGTCGCACTTCGGCGACGAAGCGAGCAACCGCGCAGACGGCGGCAGGGCCGTGATCTCGTCGGTGTGGAACTGCAACACGTCAGGCGTCAGCGGTACTGGGCCGAACAGCGGATCCTCGGCCGCGGCATCCCGCTTCGCCACCAACAGGGTGCCGACCTCCGGTCCCTTCCGAGCGGCATGCACCTGGCCACCGGTAGCGGCGGCGAGCAGCTGAGCGCCCAAGCAGATCGCCAACACCGGAACCCGCTCGCCCACGGCCTTGCTCAGCAGCGCGCGAACGCCAGCCAGCCAAGGGTTTTCCGCGTCGTCGTACGCACCCATTTCACCGCCGAGCACGACCACGCCCTGATGGCCGTCGAAGCCGTCCGGGAGCCGCTGCTCCGACGGAAGCACAACGTCGAGTTCTGCACCCGCGGCGAGAAGCCATTCGCCGAGCTCGCCCGGGGGATCCGACTTCGACGGCTGGACAACGAGAATCCGCACACCACCCATGCCCGTGAGGGTACGTGCCAGCAATCCGAACGCCCACCGACTTCTGCAGGCAGACCGGACGGATCGCCTTGGAAATGAGAAGGGGCCCCTTCTTCCGTTCCGGAAGAAGGGGCCCCTTTCAAATAGTGTGTCGGCGGTGTCTTACTCTCCCACACCCTGTCGAGTGCAGTACCATCAGCGCTGGGGAGCTTAGCTACCGGGTTCGGAATGGGACCGGGCGGACCCTCCCCGCCATCGCCACCGACAACCCTCACCCCGCCGTAAACGACGGGAAACCAGGCGTCAGAACACGAATGACACATGTTCAATTATCAAAGGTTCTGGTTGTTGCCCCAGAACCGTATAGTGGGTGCGTAGCAATCTTTGTGAGCAAGTCCTCGGCCTATCAGCACCAGTCAACTCCACACGTTACCGTGCTTCCATATCTGGCCTGTCAACCCAATCATCTCTTGGGGGCCTTAACCCACAACGGGTGGGAGACCTCATCTAGGAACAGGCTTCCCGCTTAGATGCTTTCAGCGGTTATCCCTCCCGAACATAGCCAACCAGCCACGCCCTTGGCAGAACGACTGGCACACCAGAGGTTCGTCCGTCCCGGTCCTCTCGTACTAGGGACAGCCTTCCGCAAGTCTCCTACGCGCGCGGCGGATAGGGACCGAACTGTCTCACGACGTTCTAAACCCAGCTCGCGTGCCGCTTTAATGGGCGAACAGCCCAACCCTTGGGACCAACTCCAGCCCCAGGATGCGACGAGCCGACATCGAGGTGCCAAACCATGCCGTCGATATGGACTCTTGGGCAAGATCAGCCTGTTATCCCCGGGGTACCTTTTATCCGTTGAGCGACACCGCTTCCACCAGCCAGTGCCGGATCACTAGTCCCTGCTTTCGCACCTGCTCGACCCGTCAGTCTCACAGTCAAGCTCCCTTATACACTTACACTCAACACCTGATTGCCAACCAGGCTGAGGGAACCTTTGGGCGCCTCCGTTACCCTTTAGGAGGCAACCGCCCCAGTTAAACTACCCACCAGGCACTGTCCCCGATCCGGATCACGGACCCGAGTTAGATGCCCGGAACGACCAGAGTGGTATTTCACCAACGACTCCACACCCACTAGCGTGAATGCTTCACAGTCTCCCACCTATCCTACACAAGCCGAACCAAACACCAATACCAAGCTATAGTAAAGGTCCCGGGGTCTTTCCGTCCTGCCGCGCGAAACGAGCATCTTTACTCGTACTGCAATTTCACCGGGCCTGTGGTCGAGACAGCGGAGAAGTCGTTACGCCATTCGTGCAGGTCGGAACTTACCCGACAAGGAATTTCGCTACCTTAGGATGGTTATAGTTACCACCGCCGTTTACTGGCGCTTAAATTCTCCGCTACACCCCAAAGGGTTCACGGGTCCTCTTAACGTTCCAGCACCGGGCAGGCGTCAGTCCATATACATCGCCTTACGGCTTCGCATGGACCTGTGTTTTTAGTAAACAGTCGCTTCTCCCTGGCCTCTGCGACCACCACCAGCTCCCCAAGCACGTCGGTTCACCAGCAGTGGCCCCCCTTCTCCCAAAGTTACGGGGGCAATTTGCCGAATTCCTTAACCACAGTTCACCCGACCGCCTCGGTATTCTCTACCTGACCACCTGTGTCGGTTTCGGGTACGGGCCGTGAAGACACTCGCTAGAGGCTTTTCTCGACAGCATGGGATCACTCACATCGCCACAACGGCTACGCATCACCCCTCACCCACAAGGCATGCGGATTTACCTACACACCGGGCTACAGGCTTACACCAGTACAACCACTCACTGGCAGAGCTACCCTCCTGCGTCACCCCATCACTTAACTACCGCCCCATCAGGTCCCATGCCAGCACGCATATCACCCAAAGGATCAACACACACCAAGATGGTTAGTATCAAAGGTTTCGCTATGGACGCATCAACACG
>NZ_JBPCDC010000001.1:5481288-6211288 GCF_050972075.1 Saccharopolyspora hattusasensis | reverse complement strand
GCGGAGCAGTTCGGAGGCGGTCTGCTCGACGCCGTCGACCAGCGAGCGCATCACGTCACGGATGTGCTCGTCGTAGTGGCTCAGCGCTTTGAGGACGGCCCTACGCAGCGCCGGGGCCATCGAGTTCCGGCTGCTCGCCCCCACCTCCGGTGCCCGGTGCAACGCGTGGCGCGCCACCAGCAGCGGGCGCAGCGGGTCGTCGAACTGGCCGTGGCTGTCCCGCGACCACTTCGTGCGCCAGTTCCGGTAGGCCTGCTCGACGCGCTCGCGCAGGCGCGCGCCCGCCCGCGCGACGGTGTGCAGCGCAAGCAGGTTCTCCCTCGCTGCTGCGCCGAAAGCCGCCGTGCCTTCCGGGTCGTCGGCAGCGGCCCGCAGGAGTTCTGCGGCCGAGTCGATATCCGGTTCTCCAGGCCCCGTGCAGGGCACGAGGCGTGCCGCTTCGTCGCCGAAGAACTCGACAACCGCGCCGTGCTCCGCCGCGATCACCGGCACTCCGTGCGCCGCCACTTCGAGCAGCCGCAGGACGGGGCCGTCACCGGCTTCGCCACGGTGCAGCGACACGAAGCTGTCCGATGCGGACAGCAGCGGATTGATGTCGAGGTCCTCTTCGACCAGCAGGATGCGGTGATCCGTCGCGGTCGCCAAGCGCAGGCGCTCGGCGGCCTCCGGGTGCTCGACCGCACCGACGACGCCGACGAGCAGGCGCACCTCATCGCGTTCCGGGAATGCCGCCAGGAACGCGCTGACCACGCCGAGCACGTTGTCCCCGCGCTCGGCCGCGTGGTCCACGAACGTCCCGAACACGAACTCGTCGGACAGCCCGAACCTGGCCCGTGCGCCCTTCCTGGTCGGCAAATCGACCCGGCTGCGCTCCGGCGCGGGCAGTGCGACGACCCGTGTCTTCGTGCCGTTCCGGCGGGCTGCAGCGCGGCCGCTCTCCGAAAACACCCAGGTCTCCGCCACGTCGACGGCGTCGGAAGCGCCGGCGTGGATGTCGATCACGTACCTGCCTGCGGGCACCGGCAGGCCGGGTTCGCAGCGCAGGACGACCGGGTAGTACGCGGTGTCGGCCGAGGGCAGCCCGGACACTCCCACTGCGGTGCGCATCAGCTCTGCGAGTTGCCCGTCGCCGAGTACCGCGACACCGAGCTGATCGACAAGGGCCGCCCGGTTGTCGATCCTGCGGTGCACCGCCTCGGCCGGGACTCGGCCGCTGGCCACACCGACGCCGACACACCACTCGTGGAAGGCCTCGGCATTGCTGCCGAACGGGTCCGGGTAGTCGCGCCGCAGGATCGAGTCGTCCGCCCACACGGCCGCGGTCCAGCGGGAGCCGCCGGCCGCGCGTTGCCTGTCGTCGGCCGGGGCGCACGACCACTCCCGGAACTCCGCCAGCGGGCCGTCCGGTTCGAAAGGGCTCGGCGGTGGTTCTCCGTCCGCGAGCCAGGCGTCGAGGTACTCGCGTCGCAGCGTCGCGGGCAGCACGACGCCGTCGGGCAGGACGTCGAACGGGTGCGGCTGTTCGCGGGTGTATCCGGCTCCGACCAGCGCGTTCCGGTAGCCCGCGCACAGCCCGGCGAGCGCCGGGTTCTCAGAGAGCAGTATCCGCGGCCGGTCGGCGTAGTCCGTGGACAGCAGCCAGGGCCGCTGCGGCTGGAAGCCGCCGAAATGGACGCTGCGCAGCGCGGCGCCGTCCACCGTGTGCCGACCGTCGCCCGCCACCACCAGCTCGCGCTGGGCCGCGTTCCACACCGACAGGCCCACACCGGGGTCGCGGATCACCTGGTGATCGACCAACGCGGGCGCCCCGTCCAGCACCGGCGTCGCCGCGCCGGGATCGGCGCGCAACTGCTCCACCCACGTGGCGAGGAGCTGCTCGGCGCCCGGGCGGACGGCGAACGCGCTGGCGTCGAAGGTGCCCGATTCGGCGAGGTCGGAGGGGCTCGGGCGCAGGCCGTCCACGGCCAGCGGGCGCAGCACTCGCGGCACTAGGGCGACCGGGCGCTCGTGGGTCAGGCTCGAGACGAGGTCGTCGAAGCGGCCGAAGATCTGCACAGCCGGTTCGAAGTACAGCACCGTCGGGCCGGACTTCAGCAGGTGCTGCAGGAACCTCGGGCGCAGCACGTTGCGCAACTGTTCCGCGGTGCAGCCCATCGCCAGCCGTGCGTACTCCTGCTCGTCGAGCCCGATGTCGGCGAAGGTCAGGCCGTCCGGCTCCGAACTGGCCGCGCCGGGCAGGTCGACCACCAGCAGCGCGAACTGCGCGTTCGGGTGGTGGCGGCGGAACGTTTCGCGTAAGACCCGGGCGGCCGGGAGCTGGTCGCGGCACGCGAGCGTGCAGCCGAGCAGGGTACGGGCACCGAGGTCTTCCGAGGTTTCCGCCGGCCACTCCGGCTCGCCGAACAGCTCGGCCGATTGCTCCAGCACGCCGGACTGCAGGGGGGACTCTGCGGCGATCTCGCCGTCGGAACTCCCTGCTGCCACGGGTTCGGGCTGCGCCTGCGAATCAGTCACGGGCGAAACCTATCGCTCCACGTGCCACAGCAACACGCCCAACCCCATGAGTGCACGGACTGGGACGTGCCGTTCGGCACCGACCCCGATCGATGCGGACTGGGCGGGTGTTTTCGCACGTCAACGGCCGTGATCACGGTGAGGTGCTGCGGCACCCCAACGTGCTCACGGGTCCTGCCCAGGCCGAAGCCCGGGCTCAGAGCATCGGCATGAGGGTGCGGAGCTCGTACGGGGTGACGTGGCTCCGGTAGGCGTTCCACTCCTCGCGCTTGTTGCGCAGGAAGAAGTCGAACACGTGTTCGCCGAGGGTTTCCGCGACCAGCTCGGAGGACTCCATCTCGGACAGCGCCTCGTTGAGGTTCTGCGGCAGGTTGGCGTAGCCGGCCGCCTTCCGCTCCCGCTCCGTCAGGCCCCACACGTCGTCCTCGGTGGCCGGCGGCAGCTCGTAGCCCTTCTGCACACCGCGCAGCCCGGCCGCGAGGATCACCGCGTACGCCAGGTACGGGTTGCAGGCCGAGTCGAGGTTTCGGACCTCGACTCGGCGGGACGAGGCCTTGCCCGGCGAGTACATCGGCACCCGCACCAGCGCGGACCGGTTGGCGTGGCCCCAGCAGACCGCGGTCGGGGCCTCGCCGCCGACGACCAGCCGCTTGTAGGAGTTCACCCACTGGTTCGTCACGGCGCTGATCTCGCGGGCGTGGTGCAGGATCCCGGCCACGAACGCCCGGCCGATGTCGGACAGCTCGAACGGGTTCTCCGGGTGGTAGAAGGCGTTCTGGTCGCCCTCGAACAGGCTGAAGTGGGTGTGCATGCCCGAGCCGGGCTGCGCGCTGAACGGCTTCGGCATGAACGAGGCGCGCACGCCCTGCGTGATCGCGACCTCCTTGACCACATACCGGAACGTCATCACGTTGTCGGCCATGGTCAGCGCGTCGGCGTAGCGCAGGTCGATCTCCTGCTGGCCGGGCGCGCCCTCGTGGTGGCTGAACTCCACCGAGATCCCCATCGCCTCCAGGGTCTCGATCGCGTTGCGCCGGAAGTGCGGCGCCGCGTCGTGGCTGGCCTGGTCGAAGTAGCCCCCGGAGTCGGCGGGCACCGGTTCGCTGCCGTCGTCCGGCAGGTTCTTCAGCAGGAAGAACTCGATCTCGGGGTGCACGTAGCAGGTGAAGCCGGACTCGGTAGCGCGGGCCAGGGTGCGGCGCAGCACGTGCCGTGGGTCGGCCCAGCAGGGCGAGCCGTCGGGCATGTGGATGTCGCAGAGCATCCGCGCCGAATAGTGCTCGCCGTCGGGGGTCTCCCAGGGCAGCACCTGGAAGGTGCCGGGGTCCGGCTTGGCGACCATGTCCGATTCGTAGACCCGGGCGAAGCCCTCGATGGCCGAGCCGTCGAACCCGATGCCTTCGGCGAAGGCGCCTTCGAGTTCGGCGGGCGAGATCGCCACCGACTTGAGCATGCCGAGAACGTCGGTGAACCACAGCCGCACGAAGCGGATGTCACGTTCCTCCAAGGTGCGGAGCACGAACTCCTGCTGGCGGTTCATGCACGCAGCCTAAGAGTTCCACCGACCAATTGCGTAACTGGTCCATGAACCCGGCACTACGTGGTGTTCAGCTCGCGGTGCAGCGCTTGCCTTCGGGGGGGAGCGTCAGGTCCACCATGTACTTCGTGGTCGCCTCGTCCACGCAGGAGACGCCCTGCAGGAAGACCGTGTGCTGGGTGCCCTCGAAGGTCAGCAGGCGGCCGTGCAGGGCCCGCGCGAGCCGCACCCCGGCCTGGTAGGGCGTGGCGGGGTCGCCGGTGGTGGAGATGACCAGGGTCGGCGGCAGCGCGCCCACCTCCGGCTCGGTGGTCTCGCCGGTGACCGGGACCGGCCAGAACGCGCACTTGTCCCGCGCGGCGCTCGGCGGGTGCCCGCTGTCCAGGAACGGCGCCGCCTCGCGGTAGCGGCGGTCCGCCTCGCGGACGATGTTCGGGTCCACGACTCGCTGGTCGTCGACGCAGTGCACGGCGTCGAACGCGTCGCTGGTGTTGCTGTACTGGCCGCCGCCGTCGCGGCTGTAGTAGTTGTCGGCGAGGGCCAGCAGCGTGCGGCCACTGCCCTGCCGGAGCTCGGCCAGCCCGCTGTCCAGGTTCTCCCAGAGGCTGGGCGCGTACAGCGCCTGGATCGCTGCGATGGAGGCGTCCTTGTACGACAGTTCGCGGCCGCCGCCCGCCGGGACCTGGTGGTCCACCAGCGGGCGAGTGAGCTGTTGGAACGCGACGACCGCGCGCGACGGGTCGGTGCCCAGTGCGCACCGCTGGCGCTTGGCGCACCAGGCCGCGAAGTCGTTGAAGGCGCGCTGGAAACCGGCGCCCTGGGCGACCAACTGGTCGACCGTGGACTGCCCGGGGTCGATCGCGCCGTCGAGCACCATGGTCCGCACGTTGGTGGGGAAGGTCTCCGCGTACTCCGCGCCGACCAGGGTGCCGTAGGAGTAGCCGAGGTAGTTCAGCTTCTCGTCGCCGAGCGCCGAACGCAGCACGTCCATGTCCTTGGCGACGTCGCGGGTGCCGACGTTGGCCAGCATCTTGGTGCCGGTGCGCGCCACGCACTTCGCCACGTAGTCGTGCTCTTCCTCCTCGGTCTTGGCGACCCCGGCGGGCGAGGTGTCCGCGTCGGAGTCCAGCCGCTCGGCGTCGCGTTCCGGGCCGGTCAGGCAGTGCACGGCCGGTTCGGAGGCGCCGACTCCGCGCGGGTCGAAGCCGACCAGGTCGAACCGCTGGCCAAGCTCACTGTCCGAGACCGACGAGGCGAGGCTCGCGGCCGTGCCCATGCCGGATGCGCCCGGGCCGCCCGGGTTCACCACCAGCGAACCGATCCGCTTTCCCGGGTCGGTCACCGGTTTGCGGAGGAGCCCGAGGGTGATCGTCTGCCCCTGGGGAGCGGCGTAGTCCATCGGGGCTTCCAGCCGCGCGCACTCCAGGCCGCGCTTCTGGTAGGCGTCGCGGTCGCTGTCGGTCGTCGCGTACGGTCCGCACGGCCCCCAGGACAGCGCTTGCCCGTAGTACCGCTCCAGACCTGCTGGAACCGGCCCGGCCGGGCCCTTGTGCTCGATGTGCGGCTGCAGCGGCGCCGCCTCTCGCGTCGGCGCGCTGCATGCGGCCGCGCCGAGCAGGGCCACCAAGGACAGCACGGTCAGTAGACGGGTCACTCACGAATCGTGACATGGGTGGAGAGGCGCGGCTCACGCCGGGCAGGACGACGTGCGCCTGTGGTGTGCGCGAAGATGGATGCATGCCCCAGCTGCGCATCGCACTCGCACAGGTCAACGCATGCGTCGGCGACATAGCCGGCAACAGTTCGATGATCCTGGACTGGACCCGCCGGGCCGTGCAGGACGGCGCTCACCTCGTGGCCTTCCCGGAAATGGTGCTCTCCGGCTATCCGGTCGAGGACCTCGCGCTGCGCAAGTCATTCGCCGCCGCGAACCTCGCCGAACTGGAAGCGCTGGCGCGGCGCTTGCAGGACAACGGCTGCGGCGACGCGCTGGTCGTGGTCGGGCACCTAGGCCGTGACGACGAGGGCCCGCGCAACTCCGCGTCGCTGCTCTACGGCGGCGATGTCGTCGCGACCTACCACAAGCACCACCTGCCGAACTACGGCGTGTTCGACGAGGCGCGCTATTTCGCCCCCGGCTTCGACCTGCCGATCGTGCGGTTGCACGGCTTGGACGTCGGGGTGGTCATCTGCGAGGACATCTGGCAGAACGGCGGCCCGGTGGCGGCGTTGGGCGAGGTCGGCGTCGACCTCGTGGTGTGCATCAACGGTTCGCCGTACGAGCGCGCCAAGGACGACGTGCGCACCCCGCTGGTCATCCGGCGGGCCGCCGAGGCCGGTGCGCCGATGGCTTACGTGAACCTGGTCGGCGCGCAGGACGAGCTGGTCTTCGACGGCGACTCCATGGTCGCCACGCCGGACGGCGAGATCCTCGCGCGGGCGCCGCAGTTCACCGAGCACCTGGTGGTGCTGGAGATGGACCTGCCCGCTGGTGGGCACACCTCGACAACGGTGCCCGCCGAGCCGGGCCCGATGCGGCTGCCCGCCTTCGACGTGCAGCGGATGGTGCTGCAGCCGGAGCCGCTGCCGCGCTACGAACCGGTGTCCGCGCTGCCGCCGGCGGAGCCGCTGGACGACGTGGCCGAGGTGTGGTCGGCGCTGGTCACCGGGCTGCGCGACTACGTGCACAAGAACGGGTTCCGGTCGGTGACCTTCGGTTTCTCCGGCGGCATCGACTCCGCGGTGTGTGCCGCGCTGGCCGCCGACGCGCTCGGCGCGGACGCGGTGCACGGCGTGTCGATGCCGTCGAACTACTCGTCGGAGCACTCGCGGTCGGACGCCGCCGAGCTGGCGCGGCGGATCGGTTGCCACTTCGAGGTTCACCCGATCGCGGACATGGTCGACGTGTACGTGCGGCAACTGGAGCTGACCGGGCTGGCCGAGGAGAACGTGCAGGCGCGTGCCCGGGGCGTGCTGCTGATGGCGTTGTCGAACCAGCGCGGGCACCTGGTGCTGGCCACCGGGAACAAGACCGAGCTGGCGGTGGGGTACTCGACGATCTACGGCGACGCGGTGGGCGCGTTCGCGCCGATCAAGGACGTGCCGAAGACGCTGGTGTGGAAGCTGGCGAAGTGGCGCAACGCCGACGCGGAGAAGCACGGCGAGGTGCCGCCGATCCCAGAGAACTCGATCACCAAGGCGCCGTCGGCGGAGCTGCGGCCGGACCAGGTGGACCAGGATTCGCTGCCGGAGTACGACGTCCTGGACGTGGTGCTGGACGGCTACGTGGAGGGCGACCGCGGTTACGCGGACCTGATCGCGGACGGGTTCGACGCCGAGCTGGTCGAGCGGGTGCTGCAGCTGGTGGACCGCGCCGAGTACAAGCGCCGACAGTACCCGCCGGGCACCAAGATAACGTTCAAGGCGTTCGGCCGGGACCGGCGGCTGCCGCTGACCAACCGGTGGCGCGAGATCGCACCGTGAGGCGACCGCGCGATGGGCAAGTTGGTCACGGGGCCGTGAGCGGTTCTGGGTGCCATAGCACCGAAAAGCACTCACGGGCCCTTGGCGGCGGAAGGAGGTTCGGCCGTGTGGGCCGTACACGGATTGTGCACTGTAGACGGACGTCTGGTGCTGTGGGCGGAAGATTCCGAGCTCCCGGCTCGAGTGGCCGGGCGTGCTCCGCGCGGTCCGGTGGCGCACCCCTTCGCGGTGCCGGGTGAGTCTCTTCGGGACGCCCTGCCCGGTGAGCAGCTCAAAGCCGACTCCGTCCGCCTCCAGCTGCCCTCCTACGCCTCCGCTCCCGTCGCATCGCCCGAACTGGTGCGGGATCCGCTGACCGCGGGGCCTGCGCCACGCGGCAAGCTTCGGCTGCGCGAATGGCTGGTGCCTGCCGTGTCGTGCAGCCCCGCGGCCGCGCTCGCCCTGCTCGATGAAGGCGCGCCCGGATGCCGGTTGGGCGCATCCGCGCATTTCCTGCGCAGCGTCGCCGGATTCGCCGAGCAGGTGGTGTCGCAGGGGCGGGTGCTGCCCTCGCTGGTCTTCGAGGCAGACCAGCCGGCGGCGCGCTGGCGGCCGTCGTTGTCCGGCACTGATTCCGCTCGGTTCGTGGCGCTGCGCGAATCCATGCCGCCGGCCTTCCGCTGCGAGCGCGGCGACCCGCCCGCCGAGGTCCTGCGCGCGGCGCTGGACGCGCTGGTCGACGGAATCGCCCGCGCCCGGGTCGCAGACGTCGAGATGCCCGGCGGCCGGACCGCGGCCGCGGCGTGGCTGAACGCGCTGGCCCACGAGCCGCGGTTCGACAGCGATCCCGAGAAGGTGCGGAAGCTGGCCGGGCAGTTGGATGCCTGGCGCGCCAGCGGCGCAGGTGCGAGCCCCGTTCGCACCTGCTTCCGGCTGCACGAACCGGAGGGCGACGACGCGGACTGGCGGCTGGAGTTCATGCTGCAGGCCGTGGACGACCCGAGCGTTCTGGTGTCCGCGAACGAGGTGTGGCGGGAGGAGAGCCGGGTACTGCAGCGCTGGGTCGCGCAACCGCAGGAGTTGCTGCTCGCCGACCTCGGGAAGGCGGGCCGGGTCTTCCCGGCGCTCGATGCGGCGCTGCTCGTACCGCATCCCTCGGAGTTGTTCCTGGACGCCGACGGCGCGTACAAATTCCTCACCCATGCGGCGCTGCTGGACCAGGCCGGGTTCGGGGTGCTGCTGCCCTCCTGGTGGGGTCGCACCCAACGGCTCGGGTTGAAGCTGACCGCCACCAGTTCCGGCACCGCGGGCACGGTGGCCAAGAAGTCCGGGCTCGGGATGGACGCCGTGGTCGACTACCGCTGGGACCTCGCGCTCGGCAACGAGCGGCTGACCGAGTCCGAGCTGGCGGAGCTTGCCACTGCGAAGGTTCCGCTGGTTCGGCTGCGCGGCAAGTGGGTCCAGGTCGACCGCAAGCGGCTCGACGCCGGACTGGCCTATCTGGAGCGCTCCGGGACCGGGCAGATGACCGCCGGCGAAGTGCTGCTGCAGGCCGGGGTGCATCCCGAGGACGGCGACCGGCCGCTGCCGGTGGTCGAGGTCAGCGGGCATGGGTGGCTCGGGGATCTGCTGTCCGGGCAGGCCGAACAGTACCTGGAGCCGGTGGATCCGCCGGAGGGATTCACCGCGACGCTGCGCCCGTACCAGCGCCGCGGGCTGGCCTGGCTGGCTTTCCTGGACCGGCTGGGGCTGGGCGCATGCCTCGCCGACGACATGGGTCTGGGTAAGACCGTGCAGCTGCTGGCGCTGGAGGCGCTGGCCCGATCGCGCGGTTCGCGCGCCCCGACGCTGCTGATCTGCCCGATGTCGGTCGTCGGCAACTGGCAACGGGAAGCGGCCCGGTTCGCGCCGGCGCTGAAGGTGCACGTCCACCACGGCGGCGGTCGGCTCACCGGCGAGGACCTCATGGAAGAGGTCGGCGGGCACGACCTGGTCATCACGACCTATCCGCTGGCCGCGCGGGATTCGGCCGTGCTGCGGGAGATCCGCTGGGACCGGGTGGTGCTCGACGAGGCGCAGAACATCAAGAACAGCGCCTCCCGCCAAGCGAAGGCGGTGCGCGGTCTGCCAGCCCGGCAGCGGATCGCGCTGACCGGCACACCGGTGGAGAACCGGCTCGCCGAGCTCTGGTCCATCATGGACTTCGCGAATCCCGGTGTGCTGGGCTCGCTGAGCACGTTCCGCGCGCGGTTCGCGGTGCCGGTGGAACGCGATGGTGACACCGACGCGGCGGCCCGGTTGCGGCGCATCACCGGTCCTTTCGTGCTGCGCCGGGTGAAGACCGATCCGGCGATCATCAACGATCTGCCGGACAAGATCGAGATGAAGCAGTTGTGCAACCTCACCGCCGAGCAGGCTTCGCTGTACCAGGCGGTGGTCGACGACATGCTGGCGCGCATCGACGACAGCGAAGGCATGGAGCGCCGCGGGCTGGTGCTGGCGACGATGTCGAAGCTGAAGCAGGTGTGCAACCATCCGGCGCAGCTCCTCGGCGACGGCTCCCCGCTGCCCGGCCGGTCCGGGAAGTTGCTGCGGCTGGAGGAAATCTTCGAATCGGTACTGGCCGAGGGCGACAAGGCGCTGTGCTTCACGCAGTTCGCCGGGTTCGGCGGGATGCTGGTGCCGCACCTGTCGGCGCGGTTCGACACCGAGGTGCTGTTCCTGCACGGCGGCACGACGAAGAAGGCCCGCGACGAGATGGTCCGGCGGTTCCAGTCCGAGGACGGGCCGTCGATCTTCCTGCTGTCGCTGAAGGCCGGCGGCACCGGGCTGACGCTCACCGCCGCCAACCACGTCATCCACCTGGACCGGTGGTGGAACCCGGCGGTCGAGGACCAGGCCACCGACCGCGCGTTCCGCATCGGCCAACGCCGGGACGTGCAGGTCCGCAAGCTGACCTGCATCGGCACCCTGGAGGAGAAGATCGACCGGATGATCGAGGACAAGAAGGCGTTGGCGCAGCTGGTGGTCGGCTCCGGCGAGAACTGGCTGACCGAGCTGTCCACCCGCGAGCTGCGGGACCTGGTCTCCCTGGAAGCGGAGGCCATCGGTGAATGAGTGGCGCAGATTCCCGCCGTCCGCGAAGCCGATCCGGGTTGAGGGCGGCATCAAGGCGCGCAGCAAGCGCGGCGAGATCGCGCAGACCTGGTGGTCGCGGCGGTTCATCGAGGTGCTGGAGTCGTTCGGCATGGGCGGCCGGCTGCAGCGCGGCAAGCGCTATGCGCGAGCCGGGCAGGTGCTCAGCCTGACGCTGTCGACCAGCATGGCGATCGCGCTGGTGCAGGGTTCGCGGCCGGAGCCCTACCGGGCGCGGATCGCGATCAAGGCGTTCCCCGCGGCCGACTGGGAGCGGATCGAGCGAGCGCTGGCCGGGCAGGCGCTGTACGCGGCGAAGCTGCTGGCCGGGGAGATGCCGACGGACATCGAGCGGGTCTTCGACGAGCTCGGGTTGCAGCTCTTCCCGACGACGATGCGGGAACTGACGATGGATTGTTCCTGCCCGGACTGGGAAATCCCGTGCAAGCACCTAGCAGCGGCCTGCTATCTGCTGGCCGAGTCCTTCGACGAGGACCCGTTCCAGATCCTCGCCTGGCGCGGCCGGGAACGCGAGGAGCTGCTGGACCGGTTGCGGGCGTTGCGCGGCAGCGTATCGGCCCCGGCGGCGGAGGCAGCCGACGACGCCGCGCCGCTGCCGGAATGCCTGGAAGCCTTCTGGACCGCTCCGGAACCCCCGGCGGCGTCGGCCATCCCCGCCCCGGAGCCGACCGCACCGGACGCACTGCTCGACGAGCTCGACCCGCTGCCGGTAAAGATCCAGGGCAAGTCCGCCGTCGAGTTCCTGCGCCCTGCCTATCGGACGATGGCGCGCTCGTGAGCGTCGGGAGGATGGCGATTTCGCGCGAAATGGGTTTGGGCGTAGAGAGTGATCATCTTTCCCCTCTCCCCCGTGATCACTCTGCGTCGATCAACGGTGACCGTAACGAACACGATCAACGGCTGGTTCAGGGTTTCTATTCATTTCTGGTGTATCACTCGGACAGAGCAAGCCGTGCTTGTGCGGATAGTGATTGATGACGGAATCGGTACATGCACGGCTACGTGGCCCGCTAGCATCCGGTTTGATCAGCATGGTTCAGTGCTTGGGAGGAGCAAAGTGGCGAGTCCGGATGGGGGTTTTGCCGCTGCTGCTGAAGGGTTGCAAGCGGTTCGGCAAAAGACGCAGTGGATCAACCAGCAGGTGGGTGCTGGCAAGTTGGCATTGGATCCGGAGGTCGCCGAGAAGGCCGCCAAGCGCGTCGAAGACGAGATCCGAGAGCTGGCGAAGATCATGCAGGACGCCCGCCAGATCGGCCACGTGCAGGGCTTGGGAAACTACCCCGATGGTCAGCAGTTGACGCAGCGCTTCGTTGACAAGGCCGAGCACCCCACGGCCGGAGCATTGCCGCTGATCCAGGAGATGCAGAAGGTTCTCAAAGAACAGGCGGAGGCTTTCCGTGCGGCGGCCAGGGACTATCGTGCCACCGACGACCAGATCGCCGAGGACTTGCAGCGAGGTATCCAGTGACCGCACTCTCTCGATCCCTGATCTCCGTGACCGCCGGCTTGGCCTTGCTCGGCCTCGCCGCGTGCTCCGGCGGTAAGGCCGGCGGCGATGGTCAAACCACCACCACGCAGGAGTCGTCGACCACGGCGGCGGCAGATGGGGGACTGCAGAACTTCGACCCGTGCTCGTTCCTCAGCTCCGACGACCTGAGTGCCGCGGGTGTTACGGGACCGGGGGAAAAGCAGGACAACTTCAGCTTCGAGCCAGGTTGTTCGTACGAGGGCGAAAAGATCCTCCTGGCTGTGTACAAGAACCAGGAAGAGACCGTCGCCAAGTATGAGAAGAGCGGCAACTGGGACAAGTACGAGAAGTTCCAGCTCAACGGTCGCAGCGCAGCCCGCGCCGTTGAAGGCGGCGGAGGTGCGGTCGACGCTGGCTGCTCGATTGTCATCGATGCGGGCGGCGGTGTTGTATTGGTCGACGTCACCGAGGTGATGCCGGATTCGGTGCCCGACAAGTGCGGGGAAGCAGAGAAGATCGCCCGCCAGATCGAGGCGAAATTCCCGAAGTAAAAGGAAAAGCGCCTCGCTTGACGAGCGGCCTTCGTCGATCGCTGGACGGTCACGAGCCGACCTTCGCGGCCGATCGGTCCGCGGACGCGCTGGCGCGGCTCGTCACCAGCCCGGAACTCTCCGGGGAACTCGTCTCCTGACGCCTGCTGGCCTGCAGCGCCCGGAACGCTTCGGCCTGGTTGGCGAGGACGCGGACGCCCGCGTAGTTCACTGGGCTGTCGTCGACGTGCACCGAGATGACGTCTTCGCCTCCCCAGACGATGTAGAGCATGCGCAGGTAGTAGGCGGATTGGCCGTCGTTCCAGGTGCCGTATTCCGCCGTGTAGAGCCCGAACTCGCGCTTCAGGCGCGCGAGCTCGGCTTCCGCCCACGGCCGCAACTCCTGGCGAAGTTCCTCGGGGTCTCCTGCTGCTCCGGATCGACGACCTTCCTGGCGACCTCGATGTCGGCTTCCGCCCCCGGTTGCACGGCCTCAAGTACATATCCGAAACGCACTGTCACCACTCCCCTACCCACTGGATAAACTTCCCGTCGTCCACTGCGAAACGTGTTGATCTACACACTTATCGTAAGTTGTCATAGGTGAAGCACCTAGGTGTCAACCGGGTGAAAGGCATCATCAATCCGGGGGAAGGACTCGCCAGTGCCTCAGTCTCGCGCCACCATCGAACGGCGTCAGCTCGGTGCCGAGCTGCGCAGACTTCGAGAAGCAGCAAGCAAAAGCCAGAAGGAAGCCGCCCAGGTCATCGAGTGCGACACGAGCCTGATCAGCAGACTTGAGCGCGGCCAACGCTCGCTGAAAGTCATGGAGCTCAACGCACTCCTCCATTTCTACGACGCACCGAAGGATTCCCGGGACCGGATAGCCGAAATCGCCCAACTCGCCCGGCAACGGCTACCACGCCGCACGTACACCGACAGCCTTCCCGGCGCGTTCCACCGACTGCTCGACCTCGAACAGGACGCCGCAGAGCTCCACTTCTCGGAAACCGACCTGATTCCAGGCATGTTGCAGACGGAGGGGCACATCCGCGCTCTCATGCGTAACGGGCGAGCCGCGATGTTCGAGTCGCCTCCCGACGACATCGAAGCCCGCGTTCAGTTCCGCTTGCGACGACAAGAACTCATCCAACGAAACGCGCCACCCGAGATGTGGTTCGTGATCGGCGAAGCAGCGTTGGGCAGGCCACTCGGCAATCGGCGAGTGCACCACGCACAGCTCACACATCTGCTGGATGTGATCGAGGCCCACGATCACGTCGTGGGCCAGGTAGCACCGCTGTCGATTGTGGACCACCCGCTGCTCGGCGGCTCCATCGAGATCTTGCGCTTCGGTGACGATGTTCGCGACATCGTCTACCAGGGCACGTTGATTGGAGGCGGCGTTTATAGCGATGATGAGACGGACATCGCGTTGGCCTCACGTGCCTTTGACAGGCTGCGAGCCGTAGCCCTCGGGCCGCGTCAGTCCGCGGACCTTATCGCCGAATACGCAAGAGAGCTGAAGACATGACGTTAGACAACTGTCGAGACCGTTGGTTCAAGAGCAGCTACAGCACGGCAAACAGCGCAAATTGCGTCGAGGCGCGGTTATCCGGTGGAGGTATCGAGATCCGGGATTCGAAGGATCCCGGTGGGCCGATCCTCCGCTTCGACAACTCCGCTTGGGCGCGTTTCCTGCGCGGGCTCTACAGGTGAGCTGCGCCCCCTCACCTCGTCAAGGACCTCGACGTCAGGCACCACGAAGCACACGTGGTAGAAGGCAGCCACCAGGGCAGTATCCACTCCTCCCAGGAGAGGCCATCGGCTGGTGGGAGGGGGGCACCCCCAGTTGCCCCCCTCCCGCGCTCCCAGTCATTAGACGCCCGGGAGGCCGTTTGGTTGCATCGTTGTTCTTCCCGTTATTGCCGGAGGTCGAGACTCAGGCGCCGGGTTCCGAAGTACTCGACCGCCGGCGGCCCGGAAACTCATCGCTCTGGCCTTCCCGGGGCCGAGCGGATATGCATGTTCCGCGAAGATCGAAAGGCAGGGTCATGCAGTGGTCGGGTTGGTCGCGGCCGCGGCAAGCCGGGTGGACGGGTTGCAGCTCTTCCCGACGACGATGCGGGAACTGACGATGGATTGTTCCTGCCCGGACTGGGAAATCCCGTGCAAGCACCTAGCAGCGGCCTGCTATCTGCTGGCCGAGTCCTTCGACGAGGACCCGTTCCAGATCCTCGCCTGGCGCGGCCGGGAACGCGAGGAGCTGCTGGACCGGTTGCGGGCGTTGCGCGGCAGCGTATCGGCCCCGGCGGCGGAGGCAGCCGACGACGCCGCGCCGCTGCCGGAATGCCTGGAAGCCTTCTGGACCGCTCCGGACCCCCCGGCGGCGTCGGCCATCCCCGCCCCGGAGCCGACCGCACCGGACGCACTGCTCGACGAGCTCGACCCGCTGCCGGTAAAGATCCAGGGCAAGTCCGCCGTCGAGTTCCTGCGCCCTGCCTATCGGGCGATGGCGCGCTCGTGAGCGTCGGGAGGATGGCGATTTCGCGCGAAATCGCCGCTGGCCCCTCATGGGCGCCGTCAATTTCGCGCGAAATCGCCAACACCGCACCGAGCTGCTCGCGCACCCCGCTAGCGAACGTGGTGCCAACGCCGGGGCCGGACGGCGTTGGCGGGGACTGGGAATCCCTGGCTGCCGGAGGTCGGTTCGAATATGTTCGGTCGCGGCGGCGATCATGGTCCGCGGCCGCGCTGGCGTGGCTGGTCACCAGCCCGGAACTGGCAGGGGTCAGCGGCGCCTACTTCGCGGGCCACAAGAGGCGGCTGAGCTCAGCGGAGTCCTACGACGAGGCACGCGCCAAGGAACTCTGGGAAGTGTCCGAGGAGCTAGTCTTCTGACCCTTGCTCGCTCGCAGTGCCCGGAACGCTTCGGCCTGGTTGGCGAGGACGCGGACGCCCGCGTAGTTCACCGGGCTGTCGTCGACGTGCACCGAGATGACGTCTTCGCCTCCCCAGACGATGTAGAGCATGCGCAGGTAGTAGGCGGATTGGCCGTCGTTCCAGGCGCCGTATTCCGCCGTGTAGAGCCCGAACTCGCGCTTCAGGCGCGCGAGCTCGGCTTCCGCCCACGGCCGCAACTCCTGGCGAAGTTCCTCGGGGTCCTGCTGCTCCGGATCGACGACCTTCCTGGCGACCTCGATGTCGGCTTCCGCCCCCGGTTGCACGGCCTCAAGCACATATCCGAAACGCACTGTCACCACTCCCCTACCCACTGGATAAACTTCCGTCGCTTCACTGCGAAACGTGCTTTCTGATACACAAAGACTAAGGGTCCTTTGCCACTTGCACACCACCCTGAAAGAGTGGATCTACGGTGGCGGACGGAGAACAGGGAGCAGTCATGGCTCATTCACGCCCAACGATCGAACGTCGACAGCTGGGCGCCGAGCTGCGCAGACTTCGCATTGCTGCTGGCAAAAGCCAGAAGGAAGCCGCCGGGATCATCGAGTGCGACACGAGCTTGGTCAGCAGGGTGGAGCGAGGCTTGCGGTCTCTAAAGGTCATGGAGCTCAATGCCTTGCTGGACTTCTACAACGCACCTTCCGAACAACGCAGCGAGATCGTCGACATCGGTCAGGTCGCTCGGCAACGACAGCGCCGCCGCATGTACTCCGACTCCTTCCCCGGCGGGTTCCGCCGTGTCAGCGACCACGAGCAGGAAGCCAAGGAGATCTACTACTGGGAACCTGAAGTCGTGCCAGGCTTGCTGCAGACCGAAACCTACGCACGAGCACTGATCACAATCGCACGCAAGGCAGTCATAGACGACCCCGCTGACGATATCGAACTGCGGGTCCAGTTCCGCTTGGAACGACAGGAGCTGATCACTCGCGACTCGCCACCGCACATGTGGTTCGTCATCGGCGAACCCGCTCTGCGTCGGCCCATCGGGCAACACGAGGTCCTGGCCAGCCAGCTGGAGAACCTGCTGACCGTCGGCGACCGCAACAAGAACGTGGTCATCCAGGTCGCACCGTTGTCCATAGTGGACCATCCGCTCCTCGGCGGTTCGATCGGAATCTTTCGCTTCGACGGCAGAGTGCCCGATATTGCTCACCAAGCGACCTTTATCGGCGGCGGTCTCTACATGGATGATGAGGAGGACGTCGCTGCGTGCTCACGAGCCTTCGATCGCCTGCGAGCCGTAGCGCTCGGCCCGGAGGAGTCCAAGGACTTCATCGCCAAGTGCTTGAAGGAGCTAACCGAATGACCGTCGGCGCACGGACCCAGTGGTTCAAGAGCAGCTACAGCGGAGGGAACAACAACACCTGTGTCGAGGCCCGCTGGTTCAAGAGCAGCTACAGCGGTCCAAACAACAACAGCTGCATCGAGGCTCGCTTATCCCGCGGAGGCATCGAGATCCGGGACTCGAAAAATCCCGGTGGGCCGATTCTCCGCTTCGGCAGCGCCGCTTGGGCGCGGTTCCTACGTGGGCTCGGCAGCTGAGCTTCGCCTGTTCGGACACGGCGAGGCCCGAGGCCATCGGCTGGTGGGAGGGGGGCACCCCCAGTTGCCCCCCTCCCACGCTCCCAGTCATTAGACGCCCGGGAGGCCTTTTGGTTGCATCGTTGTTCTTCCCGTTATTGCCGGAGGTCGAGACTCAGGCGCCGGGTTCCGAAGTACTCGACCGCCGGCGGCCCGGAAACTCATCGCTCTGGCCTTCCCGGGGCCGAGCGGATATGCATGTTCCGCGAAGATCGAAAGGCAGGGTCATGCAGTGGAAGAAGTTCGGCTTCTGGTTGATCGCGGCGGGCGTCGTCGCGCTGAGCGCGGCGTGCGCCGCGGCACCGGGCGAGCCCCCGAAGGCCGAGGCAAGCCGGGTGGACGACGTCGTTCAGCGCGGTGAGCTGCGGGTTTGCAGCACCGGGGACTACCGGCCGTTCACCTACCGGGACGCGGCGGGCGCCTGGAGCGGGATCGACATCGACATGGCGCACGACCTCGCCGGCAAGCTCGGCGTCAAGGCGACAATCGTGCCCACCACCTGGAAGACGCTGGTCACCGACTTCAACGCGAACTGCGACATCGCCGTCGGAGGCGTGTCGATCACCCTGGAGCGCGCAAAGCAGGCGTTCTTCAGCACCGCCTACGTGGTCGACGGCAAAACCCCGATCACCCGCTGCGAGAACGCGGCGCGCTTCCAGACGTTGCAGCAGATCGACCAGCCCGGCGTCCGCGCCATCGTCAACCCCGGCGGCACCAACGAGCAGTTCGCCAAGCAGAACCTCAAGCAGGCCACCGTCGTCGACCACCCGGACAACAACACGATCTTCCAGCAGATCCTCGACGGCAAGGCCGACCTGATGATGACCGACGCCGCCGAAACCAAGTGGCAGGCCAGGCAGCACCCCGAGTTGTGCTCGGTGCACCCGGAGCAGCCGTTCACCTTCAGCGAGAAGGCGTACCTGCTGCCCAAGGGCGACGTGGTGTTCCAGCAGTACGTGAACCAGTGGCTGAACCTCGCGCTGCACGACGGCAGCTACGCGCGCATCGCCGAGCCCTGGATCGGCTGACCCGGAACTGTGACGTTGGCCCTCGGAGTGTGTCGGCGAAGTTGAGCGCGTGCGACGCTTTCCTGCGCAACCATCCGTGACGACCCGGGGACCCGCGATGCGGGCTTCGAGGAATAGGACGGTCAACGATGACTGCTACGCAAAATCAGGGCGAGACGGCCGCGCCGTACGGCTCCACGCCGGCCAAGCGGCGAGTCCGCATCCAGCACCTCCAGCAGCTGAAAGAGCGCGGCGAGCCCTGGCCGATGCTCACCTCGTACGACATGTACACCGCGCGGATCTTCGACCAGGCTGGAATCCCGGTGCTGCTGGTCGGCGACTCGGCCGCCAACAACGTCTACGGCTACGAGTCGTCGCTGCCGGTGACCGTGGACGAACTGCTGCCGCTGGTCCGCGCCGTGACCCGGTCCGTCGAACGGGCGCTGGTCGTGGCCGACCTGCCGTTCGGCTCCTACCAGGCGTCGCCGGAGCAGGCGCTGGCCACCGCGACGCGGTTCATGAAGGAAGGCCGCGCGCACGCCGTCAAGCTCGAAGGCGGCCGCCGCTACGCCCCGCAGATCGAGGCGCTGGTGTCGGCGGGCATCCCGGTGATGGCCCACATCGGCTTCACGCCGCAGAGCGAGCACGGCCTCGGCGGCTACCGGGTGCAGGGCCGCGGCGACAAGGCCGGCGAACTGCTGGCGGACGCGCTCGCGGTCCAGGAGGCGGGCGCGTTCTCGGTGGTGCTGGAAATGGTGTCGGCGGAGGCGGCGAAGCGGGTGACCGGGGAGCTGCGGATCCCGACTGTCGGCATCGGGGCGGGGCCGGACTGCGATGCCCAGGTGCTGGTCTGGACCGACATGGCGGGCATGAACACCGGTCGCACGGCGAAGTTCGTGAAACGCTACGCCAACGTCGGCGGCGTCCTGACCGATGCGGCCAGCCGCTTCGCGGACGAGGTCCGCGGCAACACCTTCCCGGCCGCGGAGCACTCCTTCCAGTGAGGTGACGGCGGGGTGCGCGGCTTCCGGTCGCGCACCCGGTCAGGGAGCGACGCAGGCGAAGCTCGCCCACGCTTCGGCCGGCGGCGGGCCCGCGAGCTGGCCGCGGACGGCCTCCAGCCGCTCCAGGATCTCGTCGAGCCGCGCGGGCTCCCGCACGTACTCCAGCACGGCCCGGTAGAAGGCACTGCGCATCGTCGCCGGCATCAGGTCCGAGGCGTCGAAGCACAGCCGGTCGGCCTCGCTGATCTCCCGGGCTATGCGCTGGTCCACGACGCCACCGGGACGCCCCGCGTAGAGGCCGCTGTCCCGGAGGTTCTTGTCGATCGAGTACACGCTGCTCCCGCGGTCCCCCGCCAGGATGCTCTGGCCTTCAGCCGAAGCCAGGAACTGCATGAACGCCTTCGCCCCGGCCGTGCCCTTGAACATCACGGCGAGATCCGCCGAGACGATGGACGGCCGCCCCTCCGGCGGAACCCGGAAGTAGTCGAAGTCCTCGCCCGCGACCAGGCTCGATCCGTCCGGCCGGGTCTGCGCCTGGTACTCGGTCTTCAGGAACGACGCCCCGTGGTCGAGGGAGCACCGCTGCGGCCGCTCGAACATGCCCCGCCCCGCGTCGCCGAAGTCCGTCAGTAGTGCGGCCGGGGCACCCGCTCGGGACCCGGCCAGCACCTCTCCCCACGCCCGCCAAGCGATCTTCACCCTCTCGTCGGTCCAGTGCATGCGGCCCTGGGCGAACTCCGCGTAGTCGGCCGGGCCGTACTTCTCGAGCAGGATGTCCTCGATCCAGTCGGTGCCCGGCCAGCCCGACAACGGCGGCGCGCCCATGCCGAGGCACCAGCCGCCGGAAGCACGTGCCAGCGCGAGCATGTCGTCCCAGGACTCGGGCGGGCGGATCGGTGCGCCGTCGCGCTGGTACCAGACGATGCTCTTCAGGTCCGCCTTGGCGACGACCGCGAACCGCTGCTCGGGTTTTCCAAGCCGCTGCACCCACTCCCAGAACCTCGAGTACGGCTGTGGGCCCTCGTTGTCGTAGGCCTCCGGCAGCTCCACCAGCCGGGGCTGATCCAGCGGAGCGTCGGCGTAGCGCTGCAGCTCTGCCGGGCTCGGCACGATGGCGATGTCCGGTGGCGCGCCCTTCTGCACGTCGGCGAGCAGGACCTGTTCGAGCGCCCGGGTTCCCTGGTAGTCCACTCGGAACCGGAAGCCGTGCGCCCTCTCGAACTCCTTCGTCATCGCGTCGAACTGGGCTCTTTCCCGACCGGTCCACGACGCCAGCACCGTGATGCGCTCCTGCACCGGCGGCGGGGCCTCGGGTGCGGCGCAGGCCGGGGCGAGCAGCGCCAGGATCGTCGCGAACAACCAGCGGTAGGTGCGCATCATCGCTTCCCGTACGAGTATTCGTCGAGGCGCGGCCAGAACCCGATGATGACGAGCCCGGCGATCAACGCGCTGGACCACGGGATCCCGGTTTCCAGCCACGCACCGGATGCAGTCGCCGCCAGCCGCACGTTCACGGACTGGTCCGTGGCCCGGCCCTCGACACCGGTCGCCGCCTGGGACAACCGGTCGGGCATCGTCGGGCCGCACTCCCTGGCCGCGGTGCGGCAGTGCTTGTCCGCCAGCGCGGCGAGGGTCTGCTGGGCGGTCATCTCGCCGTCGGGTTCCGCCAGCACTTTCTGCAGGATCGTGCCGAAGCTCGCGATGTCCGCATCCATCTCGTCGACGGCGTCCGTGGTGGAGATGTTCAGCGCTACCACGGCGATCGCGGCGAGCAGCACTCCGCTGAGCAGGCGGCGGAAGCGCCAGACGAGGTAGCCGTGCCCGGCCAGCAGAAACGCGCACAACACCGCCTGCCACGCCAGCCAGGTGGCGGTCTCCTCGGCGGTGACCTCGCCCGCGCCCACCTGCTTCGCCAGCTCGCCCGCCTGCAGTTCCCGGAGCTCGCTGAGCCTTTCGACGATGCCGCCGAGCGGATCGTGCAGTTGCCGCCAGGCGTTCCACAGCGCGACGGTGCCCATCAGGTGGTCCTCGGCGTGGAAGTACGCGCCCGCCTGGCTGACAGAGTCCGAATAGGACGCCAGCAGGCTCTCGATGGTCTGCAACGCCTCGGTTCCCTGCGGGCCGACGGCGTTAACCTCGGCGGCGTGCGCCAGGCTCTGGCTGGCGATGGCCATCTGGTTGTAGTACGCCTGGCCGGGCCCGGTCAGCGACCCACCATCGGTGTCGAACGCGGCCACCGCCGCCTCGTTCGCGGAGATCAGCGCGTTCCTGGCCACCTGCACGTCGACGATCATCGGGCCGACGTGTGCGCGAAGTTCGGTGGCGACGTCGTGCGCGCCGTGGAAGTACGTCAGCGACGGGCCCGCGGACACGAAGGTCAGCACCACCGAGCAGAACAGGAGTGTCCACAGCGTCCCGCGCGTCGTCCTGATCCAGGACAGCGCGGCCCTGCCGCGGGCCCCGACCCACCGCGCGCCGGCCGTGGACCAGGTCGCGGCCCACCGCAAGCCCGATGCGATCCCGCTAGCCCGCACGGTCCTGGCCGGCCTGCGCGGGACGCCCCGCGTCGATGACGTCGTCCGGCCGGAGCCGGCCCGCCGCGACCAACCGGGTCAGCCGCTGCGAGCTGTCGTCGTCCCCCGTGCGACGCGCCCGCCTGCTCGCCTCCTGCCAGAAGAGGCCGGCGCCTTCGAGGTCGCCGAACTCGTAAGCCGCGCACCCGGCCCAGATCGCGTCGGCGAGATCGCGCTCGCTGCGGCCGACGCCCGCGCCACCGGAGAAGGTGGTCCAGTGCGCTTTCACCGCTCGGACCTGGCCGGTCCGCCGCGGGGCGTCGGGCTCGCCGCGCACCAGATCGACCACCGCGACCTGGAGGTCCTCACCGCGCGGCCCGTCGCGGAGGTCGAATCCGACCGCGTACTCGCAGGTTCCGGACCAGTCCGCGCTCAGCGGCACCTCGGCGCCGCGGTCAGTCCGGATGACTTCCTCGGTCGAGCCGCCGGGCGGATCGAGCCGGAGTACGGCGCGAACCGCGCTGGCCAGCCGCAGGCGGATCCGAATCCGCAGCTCCTCCCCCGGGCGCGCGACGCGCACGACCACGCGCGTGGTCAGCCGCCGTTCGCCGGGGAGGAGGAACGGGTTGTACCGCAACACCAGATCGGGTTGTTCTGTCATCACATCACCACCAGCTCACCGGACGGATCTTGTTCTTGCGGTCCAGCAGAGCCCGGTGCGCGGCGGGGTTTCGGGCCTGCCTGACGAGCTCCGCGAAGGAGAGCTCCAGTTCCCTGCGGAGCTTGCGCTTCGTCGGCGGATTGCCGAACATCGCCAGTTCGTGCGGCTCCGCGAAGTGGACCTTCGTCGAGGACCGCTCGTAGAGCGCCAGCGCGGCCAGCTGCACCCAGGCCTTCAACCGGACGTGCGCTTCGGCGTCGTACCGGCGGTGCTCTTCGTCGTCCCGCAGCAATTCGGTCACCCGCAGCGCTGCCGTCCGTACGTTTTCGGCGGTCGGCCAGCCGGATTTGCCCAGCTTGATCAGGTACGCGCGGATGGCCGCGAGCTGCGCCGCGTCGTACTGGCGGGATACGCGTGGCACGGCATCAAGCACATCGGCCGCTTCCTTCCGCTCACCTTCGTGGAGGAGCAGGCGAGCCAGCCCGAACGCCGCGCCCGCGGGTGCCTTGTCGCGCTGCCACACCGCGCCGTAGCAGCGCCGGGCCTGCTTGACGTCCCCGCGGTACTCCGCGCACAGGCCAAGAGCGACGGTCGGGATCGACTCGCCCGGCAGGATGGTGTGCACCTCGTGGAAGTGCTGCCACGCGGCGTCGAAGTCCTGCGACGCGAGCGCCACCAGGCCGTCGTGCCAGTCCAGCCGCCAGGCGGGTCCGGGGCTCTGCTCCCCCGCCTCCTCGTCGCGGCACCGCTGCTTCCGAGCTGCGGCCAAGCAGGCTTTCGCTCCTGCGACATCGGGCCCGCCGTGCTCGGCGAGCGCGGCCCGGCACGCCATCAGCAGGCTCTCCACCGAGCCCGTCAATTCGCTGGTCAGGCGGCGGAGGTCGCTGGCCGTGACCCGGCGCAGGTAGGCCGCCTGCGGGTCGTGGGGGTCTACCACCGGCGCGGGGGTGCGACGTGAGGTCGCACGATGTGAGTGGTCACGTTGTTTGGAGGTTCCCCTAGTGAAGACGTGATCCGGTCCAGTGTCCGCGGGATCGTCTCCGCCTTGGCATGCGTCGTGGGTAACCGCGGGGTGTGAAGCCCAGGGTAAAAGCCGAAGCTGCTGCTGTTCCACCCAGCGGCAGCGGGCGAGGAGAAGGCCGGACGGGTGAATGTAGGTGAATCTCCGCATGCTTCGTAATAGTGGCTTCCGCCGGTGGAATGTGTCAGGCGGATGACAGGGCTGGCCGTTGAGAAACGGCAGGTGCCGATCGGAGACCCAGCGCTGATCGGGAGGACACCACCGCCCCGGAGTATAGGAGGCACCCACCCCGGCCGCATCTCACACGTGCGGAACATGGAAACCCCGGCAGAGTCCTGATCGCCTGGGGGCGGGCAGGTAGGCCAACCGCGAGGAAGGCGGAATCCTCTGCCGGGAACAAGATGCCCAAGAAGCAAAAGCCGGTCATGCCGATAACGGCGTCATCGTCATCGGGAGAAACCCTGGTGGCGGTGGACGAAAGTCAACAGGAAACCAGCGGCAACACGACGGCACCTCCCGGCCGCCGCCACTGGATAACTGGCCGGATACCGGGCCTGGTGCCCGGGCCTTGAAAGAGGCGCTGACGTGGGCAGGTGAGCCTTTGAAGACAAGCAGCCGAAACCCTGGAACCGAAGGACAAGTTAGACACCGATGGTGAACGGACCCAAGGACGTGACCCTCGACTGGGCCGCCATTGACTGGCGCCTGCACGAGGAAAACGTACGGCGGCTACGGCAGCGGATCTTCAAGGCGGCGCGGGAGGGTTCCCTGGCCACGGTCAGGAACCTGCAGAAACTCATGCTGCGGAGCTGGAGCAACACGCTGGTCAGCGTGCGGCAAGCGACGCAGTTGAACGCGGGACGCAAAACCGCCGGGGTCGATGCGGAGGTCGCCTTGACTCCTCAGGCCAGGATGGAGCTGGCGGTGCGGGTGCATCGCGAAGCCGCAACCTGGCGTCCCCGGCCGGTGAAGAGGGTTTATATACCCAAGGCGGGAAACCGTGCAAAGCTGAGGCCGCTCGGAATTCCGGTCATCGCGGACCGCTGCCATCAAGGCAGGGTCCGTAATGCACTCGAAGCTGAGTGGGAAGCCCAGTTCGAACCCAAGTCTTACGGGTTTCGACCGGGGCGAAGCTGCCATGACGCGATCGGGGCGATCTTCCAGACCTGCTGTTCCGCCAAGACCAAGCGGGTCTGGGCTCTGGACGCGGACCTGGCAGCGGCATTCGACAAGATCGACCACAACCGGCTACTGGAAGCACTCGGGTCTTTCCCGGCCAGGGACCTGATCCGGGAATGGCTGAAAGCCGGTGTGATAGAGGAAGGAAAAGGGTTCACGCCAACCGATGAGGGCACACCCCAGGGTGGCGTGATCAGCCCACTCCTACTGAATGTCGCTCTGCATGGGCTGGAAACAGCAGCCGGAGTCCAATACTACCCCGCCGGCACCAGCGAGGCGAGGAAAATCAAACCGGGCTCACCGATGGTAATTCGGTACGCCGACGACCTGGTCGCACTCTGCCACAGCCAGCGGCAGGCACAGGAAATCAAGGCCAGAATCGCTGAATGGTTGGCACCCAGGGGTCTCAGCTTCAATGAGGAAAAGACCAAGATCGTAAACATCGATGATGATGGGTACGACTTTCTGGGCTTCAACATCAGGCGGTATCACGGCAAGCTGCTGATCAAACCATCGAAAGCGGCTGTCCAGCGAATCCGGGAACGGCTCCGCACCGAGTTCCGCGCCCTGCGCGGGGCGAACGCGGCTGCGGTCATCGCCAGGATCAACCCCATCACCCGGGGTTGGACGGCCTACTACCGGGGCGTGGTCTCGTCCAGCACATTTTCCAGTCTGGACAACTATCTGTGGGTGCTCTGCTACAAGTGGGCAACCTTCAGCCACGCCAACAAGCCGAAGAAATGGATCGTGGCCCGCTACTTCGGCAAATACAACAAGTTCAGAAACGATCGCTGGGTGTTCGGTGACGCCGCCAGCGGCACCTACCTGGCGAAACCCTCCTGGACCGGCATCGTCCGGCACACCATGGTCAAGGGCGCGGCATCCCCAGATGACCCTGCCCTGGCCGAGTACTGGGCCAACCGGCGACGGCGCGTCAAACCCCCGCTGGACAGCTACACGCTGCGCCTGCTCACCAAGCAGGACGGCCGCTGCCCGATCTGCCGGGGACCGATCCTGACCGCCGACCAACCGCAGTCCCCCCACGAATGGGAACGGTGGTGGCAGCACGTCGTCCGACGGGCGATCAACGCCAACTACCTCACCCATCACGGACGGCCCAGCTCACCAGACGGTGACCACACCCGCCTCGTCCACGCGGCCTGCCAGCGCGAACTCCTCGCTCGCCAGCGCAGCCGCACAGCCTGCACTCCCACACCGCCCTCGCGGCTTGCTTGCGCTGACTCGCGGTGAAAGCCGCACGGGCAGTGCTGAGGGGAGGCCAGCGGGGCAACCCGCTGGCCTTACCCGATAGTTCCTTCACGACCTTCTGTGGCGTGGGGCGGCCGAGCGCGGTGAGCTCCGCGCGGTCGTCGAGCCAGTGCTCCAGCGGCGGCACGACACCGAGCCCGCCGTCCAGGTCGCTCGTCACCGGCTCGAAGTGCCGGGACGGCTCGTGGCCCTGCGCGAAACCACTGAGCGCCATCATCTGCCGCAGCACGCCCCTGAGCTGGTCGGCCATCTCGGCCGCCGAGGTGAACCGCCGCACGGAAGCCGGGTCCAGGGCGCGGTCGAGGACGTACTGCACCGGATCCATGCTGTCGCGCACCGCTTCGCGATCCTCGTCGGTGACCTCGTCGAGCAGCACGACCAGCGTCCTGGCGACCCCGTACAGGTCCGTGGCAACCGACGGCCGGAACCCGCCGGAACCCGGTCCCGGGTAGAAACCCCGGGTGAGCGCCGGTCGGCGAGCGCGCCGTCGGCCGTCCCACACGCCGCCCAGGTCCACCAGCACGATGCGGTCGCCGCTGCGGATCACATTCTCCGGCTTCATGTCGGTGTAGCGGAGCCCGCTCTGGTGCAGGAACTCGACGACGTCGAGAATTTCGCAGCCGTAGGCGAGGATTTCCGCGACGAGCGGCGGATCATGCCTGTTCCGCGGCAGGTTCGCCAGTTCGCTCAGCGGCACGCCCGGGACGTAATCCATCGCGATGTAGTCGACCGGCCCGGTGCCGGTCGAAACCTCCGGATACTGGAAGAAGTCGTGCGCCCGCACCAGGTTCCGGTGTTCGAGGCGGGTCAGGTACCAGGCCTCCGAACGCAGTCCCGCGCCGTGGTCGTCGTCCCGGTCACTCAACGCCTTGAGCGCCACGTCGCGCTTGAGGTTGTTGTCGTGCGCCACGTAGATCTCGCCGTAGCCGCCCTTCGCCAGGTAACGCAGCACCTGGTATCGCCCGCGGCCGACCCAGGTGTCCTTCTCCAGCCGGGGCGTGGGCGAATCCGCGTCGACCGGGCGGTCCGACGCGGGGAACGCCAGCTTCGGCAACTCCACGAACCCCGCGCACTTCCACACCGCTGCACCATCGCGCGTGGGCGGCTCGGCCTGCGGGCGGCGGAAGCAGGCCTCGCAGAAGCCGGTCTCGTCGATTCGCCCGGGATCGCCGGGGCAGTCCGGGCGGCGGCACCGCGCGCCGACCTCTTCGGGCTGCTCCAAGCGCGCGCCGACCTCCTCCAACCTGGTGCGTTCGGCGTCGGCGAGATCGCGCGCCGCGGTCAGGTCGCGATCAAACCCGTCCAGTTCCCGGTGCGACACGTCGTCCGGGGTTTCCGCCGCCTTCCGGCGGAAACCCGCCAGCTTGACGCGCAGCGAGTTGGAAAGCCCCTGCGAGCCGGTGGAGCTCGACGTTCCCCGGTAGATGCCGCGGCGCAGCCCGACCACGCTGCACTCGACGTGCGCCAGGTCATGGATCCGCGAATCGAACTGGTCCAACCGCCGGGCAGTACCGCGCCGAGGCGGATCCTCGACGACCGCGGCCCGGAAGTCCGGGAGCTGATCGAGGATCGTGCGCATCGGGATCATCCACGCCAAACCCTGCGGGTGGCCGTCGTCGGACTTCAGCACCACCATGCCGAGGACCGCCTCGTCGCGGCCGTCGAGCACCGCGGCTCCGCTGAAGCCCACCTCGACGTTGCGGGCGGTCGGCTCGGTGAACAGCTGCACGAGCCCGCCGCCCACCCGGCCGGCGACCGCCAGCTCCACCCACCTCCCGTTGGGGTGCCGCGCGGAGTGCCCGTAGCACCAGACGCTCGTGCGGCGCTGCAGCTCGGCGCGTTCGACCAGCGGCGCCGACCAGGAGCTGTGCCGAGGCTCGGCCAGCCGCAGCAACGCGATGTCGCGTCCCGCCTCGGCCTCGTCCCCATCGAAGCCGGTTCGCCCGGCGCGGACCTGATCCCCGGCTCCGAGCGGGAAGTCCAACCGCACCTCGGACCGATCGCCGATCACGTGCGCGCAGGTCAGGACGTACTCGCCGTGCAGCAGGAACCCCGTGCCCAGCAAGACATCCGACCGTGCGTCGAGCACCCGCACATGCCACTGCGCGGGCTCCGCAGGCGTCGAACGACCTTGGCCGAGCATGTTCTCGACCGTAGAACGGCCGAGAACCGGAATCCCGCCTTCAGCCCAGCACCACCCGATCGGCCGCTTAAGGACTTGAGAACCCGCAGCGGTGCAAGCTGAGTCCCGCACCGCAAGTGGCTGACGCCGTTTAGGTGAAGATCCCAGGTGGTGTCCCGGTGCCGAAGGGCTTGCCGCCCAGGGCTTCTCGGCCGTGCGGTGTGCCCCAGCCCGCGAGATCCGGGCCCACCGGGACGATTCCGGTTGGGTTGATCTGGTGGTGCGTCGCGTAGTAGTGGCGCTTGATGTGGTCGAAGTCGACCGTCTCGCCGAACCCCGGCGTCTGGAACAGGTCCCGCGCGTACGCCCACAGGACCGGCATCTCGGTGAGCTTCTGGCGGTTGCACTTGAAGTGGCCGTGGTAGGCGGCGTCGAATCGGACCAGCGTGGTGAACAGCCGGACGTCGGCCTCGGTGATCGCGTCGCCGACCAGATAGCGGCGGTCCGCCAAGCGCTCGGAAAGCCAGTCCAGGCGGGCGAAGAGCCGCTCGTAGGCCTCCTCGTACGCCTGCTGCGAGGTAGCGAAACCGCAGCGGTAGACGCCGTTGTTGACATCGGCGTACACCACCGCGTTGATCTCGTCGATCTCCGCGCGCAGGTGCTCCGGGTACAGCTGCGGTGCGCCGTCGCGGTGGTACGCGACCCATTCCGTGGACAGGTCGAGGGTGAGCTGCGGGTAGTCGTTGGTGACGACCTTGCGCTCGGCGACGTCCAGGACGGCGGGAACCGTGTAGCGGCCGGTGAACTCGGGATCGGCGGCCAGGTACGCCTCGGACAGGAAGGCAATCCCGGTCACCGGGTCCACGCCCTGCGGATCGAGGGTGAAGCGCCAGCCGCGCTCGTCGCGGATCGGGTCGACGACCCCCAGCGACAGCACGTCCTCCAACCCCAGCAGGCGGCGGACGATCACCGACCGGTGCGCCCACGGGCAGGCCAGGCTCACCACCAGCCGGTACCGATCCGGCTGCACCTTCCACCCAGACGAGCCGTCCGCGGTGATCCGCTCGGTGAACCGGTTCGCCTGCCGCACCCACTCGCCCCGCGTCGAGGTCTCCGCCCCGAACTCTGCTTTGGCCATACCCCCACCCTAGGCCCCGCGAGAACCCCGGTTTCAGTTGAAACCGGGGTTACTGACAGTTCCGGAGCTTGTGTCAATGTGTGACAGAGCGTGGTGTAGTGTGTTGCTTGCTGACCGAGCGAAAGCCAAGCCCGGTCAGCGGTTTTCCTGCGGCGGCAGGTGAAACACGTCAGGTACCGCGAGTTGCGTGGGAACCGGCCGTAAGGCCAAACGCACATGGAGACCGTGTCAGACCAGCGTTCGTGCTGGCAGTGGTCGAGGAAGCGTGAAGGCCACCAGTCTTCTCCCGATGGTCAACGCGGGTGGCGCAAGTCATCTGCTCACGGAACGTTTTGACACGTTTCGTGAACGGTTTCCCAGCAAATGGACGAGCACGGTCAGCGGATTCCCTCGCAGTTTCAATGGAAACCGCGCGGGAACCTGGTTCCGGATCGTGGAGGGTTCCGGGTGGAGTCGGGCGCGGATTAGGGTTCCGGGCATGGATCTCGATCTTTCCGGACGCTGCTTCCTCGTCACCGGCGCCAGCAAGGGGCTCGGTTTCGCCACCGCGCGGGCGCTGGTCGATGAAGGCGCCGACGTCGTCGTGTCGTCTTCCTCCGAGGACAACACCGCCGCCGCTGTCGCAGCGCTCGGCGACCACGCCCGCGGGCTCGCCGTCGACCTCACCGACCCCGCCACCCCGCGCCGCCTGATCGACTACGCGCGCGAGCAGTTCGGGCGGCTGGACGGGCTGTTCGTCAGCCACGGCGGACCGCCCGCCGGGCTGCCCAGCTCGCTCGACGACGACACGCTGCGCCGCGGCCTGGAGATCGCCGCGATCGCCCCGATCCGGATCGCCCGCGAGGTCGCCGCGGAGCTCGGCGAGGGCGGCTCGATCGTGGTGCTAACCTCCACCTCCGGCGCGGAGCCGCTGACCGGGCTGGCCAGCTCGAACGTCGCCCGGCCCGCGACGCAGGGCTTCGTGAAGGACCTCGCCAACGAGATCGGGCCGCGCGGCGTGCGGGTCAACGCGCTGCTGCCGGGGCGCTTCGACACCGAGCGCTCCCGCCAACTCGCCGCCGGGAACCCGAAGGCGCTGGAGCAAGCCGAGCAAGCTGCGGCCCTGCGACGGTCCGGCGACCCGGCGGAACTGGCCGCGGTCGCGGCATTCCTGCTGTCCCCCAAGGCTTCCTACGTCACCGGGGCCGCCTGGACGGTGGACGGCGGGCGGCGCGCCGAGATGTGATCAGGCGACGCCCTGACCGTCGGCGGCGCTGCGGGCCTGCTCGACGCGGGCCCGCAGCTCGTCCGGCAGCGTCAGGCCCCGCTCGCCGCTCGCTCCTCGCCGAGGTGAGGGGCACCCTTGCGCGACTATGCCGTCGACTATGCCGCTCAAGGGTGTCCCTCACCTCACTCTGTTTCAGCCCGCTCGGTGGGCGAGGACGTCGGCGTGGCAGGGCTTGGGCGCGCACCAGCAGCCCAGCGCGCGCCCGCTCAACTCGCCCTCGCGCAGCTTCGTGAGCAGGTTCGGCTGCTCGTCCAGCCACTTCTCGTAGTGCCGGACCATCCCCTCGCGATCGACCTTGGCCTCCTTCAGGAACGGGCTGGCGAACTCCGAATCCGGCCAGTGGTGCCGCGGGCCGGCGTGCCCGACGTAGGTCAGCAGGCCCTGCTCCTCCAGCCACGGCACCAGGTGCTTGTGCGGGCCGCCCTTGCGCACGTTGACCACGACGGTATGCCCGTCGAGCAGGGCGTCCGCCCGCTCCCGCTCGTCATCGCTCCAACTGCTCGCCTCGTCCGGCAGCACTACGACCACCTCCGCCGCTCAGGGTGCCGCCCCGGGGCGCGACGGACAATTTCGCGAGAACCGACGACCGGCGTCACCCGGGGCCTGCGCAATTTCTCGCGAAATTGTGCCAATCCCAGGCGGCGGTGACTGTGCGCAGCCGATGCAGCCGAGTGGTGGTCACCCCGGGCGAGGTCAATTTCTCGCGAAATTGCACTCGCCGCGCGAGTTCAGACGTCGGTGATGCGGAGGCCCGCGTGGGCCTTGTAGCGGCGGTTGATCGCGATCAGGTTCGCCGTGAACGCCTCCACCTGGTGGGCGTTGCGCAGGCGTCCGCCGTAGATGCCGCGCACGCCCGGAATCACGCCGGCCAACTCGCGGACCACGTCGGTGGCCTCGCGGTCGTCGCCGAGCACCAGGACGTCCAGGTCCACGTGGCCGACCGCGAGATCGGCCAGGGTCACCGCGGAGACGTGGTGGAACGCCGCCGTCACCCGCGACTCCGGCAGCAGCCGCGCCGCCTGCTGCGCCGCGCTGCCCTCCGGCACCGGCAGCGCGTACGGGCCCGTCTTGTCGAAGCCGAGCGGGTTGACGCAGTCGATCACGATCTTGTCGGCGAGCTCCGCCTGCAGGGACTTGAGCAGGTCCGCGTGGCCCTCCCAGGGCACCGCGGCCAGCACGATGTCCGAGGCCGCCGCGCACCCGGCGTTGCCCTGGCCCGAAACGTCGCCACCAGCGATCTCGACGATCTCGGCCGCCGCCTGCTGGGCACGCTCGGCATTGCGCGAGCCGATCACGACCTTCAGGCCCGCCTTCGCCCACCGGATCGCCAGCCCGCGCCCCTGCGCCCCGGTGCCGCCCAGCACCCCGACCGTCATCTCCCGCACCTCAGCCACGCCGGGCCCCTTTCGTCGCCGTCGACCATGCGAATTCCACAATCGACCCGGAGACACGAATGCGCCACGGGGTGTGCGTCAAGCCACTTCGAACGCGACGTCGCGGCGCGCCGGGTCGGCCTCGACGAGCCGCACCCTGACCTGCTGGCCCTCGCCGAGCCCGCTGCCGGTGCACCGCGCGATGACCGGCGGATCGGCCACGAACACCTCGCCCGCCGAACCATTCGGCACGCGCAGCACCGTCGCGGCGAACTCCTCACCGACCCGCGACGCCAGCGACCAGGCCTGTGTCTGGGCGATGCAGGCGCGCTCCACCTGCCCGGCCATCCGGTCGGAGCTGCCCATCGCCGACGGCAGCTCCGCCAACGCCGCCCGCACCCATTCCGGTACTTCCCGGTCCGATGCCACCGCCAGGCACACCTCGGCGCTGTAGCGGTCGACCAACCGGCGCAGCGGGGCCGTCACGTGCGCATACGAGGCTCCGATGCCCGCGTGGTTGGCCTTCGCAGGCGCCCCGTCGCCGAAGGCCGTGTAGCCCGCGCCGCGCAGCAGGCGGGTCGCCGCCACGTGTACTGCCAGTGCCTCCGGCTTGATCGGGTTGAGCCTCGCGAGCGCGGCTGCGGGTGGGGTATCCACCGGCCAGTGCACGCCGAGCCTGCTCGCCGAACGGCGCAGACCGGCGACCGTTTCCGGCTCGGGGTCGGGCACCGTGCGTAGCACGCCGATCCCGGCCGACAGCATCATCTCCGCCGCGCACATGCCGGTGAGCAAGGAGATCTCCGCGTTCCATTCCTCGACCACGAGACGTGGCCGCAGCACCAGCCGCCAGCCGCCCGCACCGTCGGATTCCACCTGCTGCTCCGGCAGGCCGAGCTCTATCGCGCCGCGCAGCACCGCCTGCTCCCGGCGCAGCCGCCCGACCTCGGGAAGCAGCGCGATCGAAGGATGCGGGTCGCCGTGCCGCAGCGAACGCTGCACGCCGTCGTAGTCCAGCTGCGCGACCGACCGCACCAGCGCCCGCCGGACGTCGACGCGCACCGGCAGCCCGTCGGAATCCAGGTCGATCGTCCACAACACGGCCGCGCGCACCTGGCCCGGCAACAGGCTCGCGGCGTCTTCGGACAACCGCGTCGGGTGCAGCGGAACGTTGCCGTCCGGCAGGTAGAGGGTCTGCCCGCGCCGCCGCGCCTCGACGTCCAGCGCGCCACCGGGCAGCACGAAAGCGGCGACGTCGGCGATCGCGTAGTGGATGCGGAAGCCGCTGCGCCGGCGGCGGACCAGCACCGCCTGGTCGAGGTCCTTGGAGCCGGGCGGGTCGACCGTCACCAGCGGCAGGTCGGTGGCGTCCACCCGTGCCCCGGTGGGCACCGGCTGCGCGACGGTCTGCTCCACCTCGGCGAGCGCGGCGGTCGGATAGTCGACGGGCAGCCCCAGCTCGGCGCGGATCGCCGAGAAGTCCAAGCCCAGTTCCGGCCGACTCCGACCGGTCGGTAAGGCGGCGGCAGCTACGGTGCCACCCGGTGGGATCCCCGCCGCCGCCACGAGCTCAGTCCTCGCTGTTCCAGCGCCGGTCGGCGTCGTCGGCCGCTTTGGTCCGCTCCTCGGCTATCTCCAGCGCGCGAGCAGCGGTCTCCCGGTCCGGGTACGGCCCCAGGCGCTCAGCAGCCCGGCAACCGGCCTTCGGCTCCACCCGCCGATGCTTCAAACAGAAGTACCAACTTCCGCCGCCCATGCGTCGAGCCTCGCACGACAGCGCGCACCTGTCACGCTCCGGGCCGCGACACGACCGGTATGTCCCAACCTCACCAGGCCGGCGGGGGAGGCGCGGCCGGCATCGGCTGCTGGCCGCCGGGGTCCTGCCGCAGGATCGGGTCCAAGCAGGACACCAGCACCTGGTGGTTCTCCGGGTTGTCGATGCGGCGACCATCCCGCATCCGGTACTCCAGGTCGCCGTTGTCGCCGACCTCCACGGTGCACCCGACCTCGGCGAGCTGGTCGTCGTCGAGGTCCACCAGGCGCTCGTAGCGGGACGGCACCACCCGGTACACGGGCCACTGCAGGTGCCCGAAGGCCTGGTGGAACTCCGCCAGCAGGTTGCTCATCTGCTGCTGCCACGGCAGCGGCATGGCCTCGGCCAGCGATCGCGGCAGCACCGCGTACCCGGCGTCCACCCCGGGCCGGGGCTGCCTGGTCAGGTAGTCCCCGAGCGGCGTGCTCGATGCGGGCGGACGAGACGGCCACGGAATCGGGTCCGGCGTGAACATGATCAACCCTTTCCGAAGGACAGCAGGCCGCCGCCATTCTTACCTACCGCGCACCCCCGGCGGCAGGAGCGGGCGCGCCCGGCGACGGCGTGTCGGCGGGCGCACCGGGCTCGCGCGACGCGGTCCCGGCAGGCGGCGCGGGCTCGCTCGTCGAGGATCCAGCCCCGCTCGACGGCGCCGGATCGGCGGCCGGGCGGACCACCGTGGGCAGCAACTGGCCGCCGTCCCACAACTTCGTCACCTCGACGGACTCGCCGGGCTGCGGCGCGTGCAGGACCTCGTTGTCGCCCAGGTACAGCGCCACGTGGTGGATTCCGTTCGGATCCCGGCCGTACCCCCAGAACACCAGGTCACCGGGCTGCGCCTGGGCCAGCGGGACGTGCGCGCCGCCCTGGAAGTACTGGCTCTGCGAGTACTTCGGGATCTCCACCCCGGCCGCCTTCCAGGCCTGCTGCGTCAAGCCCGAGCAGTCGAAGGCGTGCGGCCCCGCCGCGCCCCACACGTACGGCTTGCCGAGCTGGGTCTGGGCGTACTGGATCGCCTGGCTGGCCAGCACGCCAGCGCTGGGCAGGTCCTGGCAGGCGCTGATGCCCTCGACGTTGCCCTCCACGCTCACCAGGTGCGCGGCCATCGGCTCCCATTTGTGATAACGCAGCGGGAACGCCGACCGCTCCACCCGCTGGGAGGCGTCGCCCGGCCGCATCTCCTCCCAGCGAGGCACCGCGAGCAGCACGTCGTAGAACTTGTTGATCGCATAGTCCACGTCGGTGACCTGCTGGGCCGAGCCCCAGCCCATGGACGGCCGCATCTGGAAGATGCCCAGCGAGTCCCGGTCGCCGTGGAACACGTTGACCAGGTTCGACTCGGTCTTGCCCGCCTGGATCGCGATCTGCCAGGCCCGCGGCGGCAGGCCGCGCTGCTTGCCGATCTCGATGATGCGCTTGGCGATGGCGATCGATTCGCCGGACAGCGCCGCGGCGTCCCGCTCGCCGCGGCCCGCGCCATCGCCCCACGGCCCCAGGTCTGCGCTGCAGTTGGACCAACCCGCGCCCCGCCCACCGCTGCCGACCAGCAGGGCGGTCACCGCGCCGACGCCGATCAGACCTGCGAAACCCGCGAGCACGACGAACGCAACCACGAGCTTCCGCATGTCAACCTTCCTTGTCGTACTGGGCGACTCGCCAACCGGCAGGGGTCTTGTTCACGGTCACCGAGAGCGCGCCGATGTCGGTTGGCAACCGCACCACCATCGAGCCCCCGGTGGAACTGACCGCGGTGATCGCGCCGGTGATCACGTTGCCCGCGTTGCTCGGATCCACCGACGCCATCTCGGTGAGGAACTCGTCCGTCGTGTACGGGCGCAGCTTGTCCAGCCATTGCTGGCGGTCGGCGCCGACCGGGTGGTCCACCCACGCCTTGCCCCACTGCTCGACGACGGCCAGCCCGGCCGGGTCGGGGGCGACCGGCGCCGGGGCGGCCTGCGGCACCGTGATCGTCGGCGGCGACTTCGTCCGGGTCGGCGGCGGCACCACCGCCGAGCGCTGGGACGCGGAGGCGCGGGGGGCGGCCATGTTCCCGCTCGGCGGCGGCTCGGGCAGCAGGAAACCGATGGCAGTAGCCACCACGGCGAGCGCGATCACCGCAGTCGCCAGGTGCTTCGGCGAGCGCAACGGCCAGCCCCACAGCCTGCGGTACACCGCGGCCCGGCCGCGATGCGTCCGGATCGGCATCAGCTACCCCTCTTCCGCTCAGCCATCGGCTACCTCCAGCCCTCGGGAAGGCCGGTAGACCACGTAGACCGGACGGCCGGCCACGACCTCCATCTCCGCTCGGCGCGGTGCCGGTTGTTCCGGCGGTCCGGGAACCGGGGAACCGGCCGTGCGCGACGGGATCAGCACCGGATCTTCGTCCATTCCATCCCATTTGGCATCCGCCACCGGATTGGTATCGACCACCCGGCTCGTGCTCCGTGCCTCCGGCAGCGCCGCCGCTCCGCCTGGTCGGCGCGCCGCGCCTCCGGCGGGCAACGCGGTTCCCGCGCCCGCCGCCACCGCGCCCGCCGCCACCGCGGCCGGCGCGTCGCGGTCCAACCGCTGCGCGGTCGCCGCGACCGACATGTGTTGTGCCTCCGGCCGGCTCCGCCGGCGGCCGCGCTGCGGCGTCCCGTGCTCCTCGTCGGGATCCATGTCGCGCACCTGGTCCCAGAAGTTGCCGCCCTCTTCCTCCGACCGCCCGCGCCCGCGGAACTTGGCGAACAAGCCCTGCGGGGCACGCGGCATGGCGCGGCCGACCGTGCCCACCGACAGCTGGACCATCTGGCCGATCCGCCGGACCGGCTTGGCGACCAGCAGGAACACCACCGTGACCAGCGCGGCGAGCAGGATCTGGGTCAGCGCCGAGAATCCGCGCAGCGGGTCGAAGATCCAGGTCAGGATCAGGGTGTGCAACCCGGCCAGCGCCGAGATCATGACCACGTTGAGCACTGCGGCCCCGGCCACCCGGCCGATGGTGCGCAGCACCTGGTGGTAGATCAGCGCAACGAGCCCGATCAGCGGCCCGGCCAGGATCAGCACCCGAAGCAGCACCTGGGCGAGCAGGATCGTCGCCTTCGCGAGTAGCTGGAACGCCGCGTAGGACAGGCCCTGCACCAGGGCCAGCACCCCGGAGCCGACGCGGCTGCCGTCGACACCCTGGAAGTAGCCGTAGGAACTGCCCATCTTGCCGGCGACGTCCTCGAAAGCCTGCTTCTTCGGCTCCGGTGAACCGGCGTCGGCCCCGTCGTTGACCTCCTGCTTCGTCCACGCCTGCGCGCGCAGCAGCTCCCGGCCGAACTGCTGGGCCTGCGGGGAGTCGGGCGAGCCGAACTCGCCACGCAGCCAGTTGCGGTAGATGACCTGGTCGTGCAGCAGCGTCGGCAGCGCGTTGGCCTCGTCGACGCCGACCTCCCGCAGGAACCCCGCCTGCACCGCCGAGGTCCCGGTGATCACCACGTCGTCCAGCGCGTGCGTGTAGACCAGCGGCGTCAGGTAGGTCGCGGAAGCGAACCAAAGCCCCGCCAGCGCCCACATGCCCCGCTTGCCGATCGTGGCCAGGTCGCCCTGCCAGATGTAGCGGAACAGCACTATCGCCAGCACCAGCGCGACCAGCCCGAACCACGGGGTGAACACGCTGTCGTAGAGCGCGACGGTGCCGGTGGCGATGACGTCGTCCAGCGGGTCCATCAGGTCGCCGTTGAGCAGCGCGTAGTGGAGGCCGTTGGTGGCGCCGACGAGATTCTTGGCGACGTTGAACATCTCGTTGCCGAGCCAAGTGTCGACCAGCGCGTTCGGATTGGTCACGCCCTGCGGGCCGCAGCCGAGGTCGTAGGTGTGCCAGACCAGCCCTGCGTAGCCGACCTCGTCGTAGGCGCTGCCCGGATTCCCGACACCCATCGGCGCGGGATCCAGCGCTCCGACCATGCCCGAGCCCGGTCGCTCAGGGTTGGGTGCTTCCTTGCAGTCGAAGCCCTGACCCCAGGCCGGGGTGCCGATCAGCGCGTGGATCGCGATCAGCCCGGCGACGAGCGCGAACGCGCGGCGCTTGGGCGCGATGCGCTTGGGTGCGGTGCGCTTGGGTGCGGTGCGCTTGGGTGCGGTGCGCTTGGGTGCGGTGCGCTTGGGTGCGGTGCGCTTGGGTGCGGTGCGCTTGGGTGCGGTGCGCAATTTCAATGGAAATCGAAGGTCCGATTTCCATTGAAATTGCGTTCGGGTCTCATGCCGCCGCCGAAGTCGCAGGGCCATGACGATCACCGCGGCCAGCACGGTCACCAGAACTGCGCCGCTCACCGCGCGTCTTCTCCACCCCGCTCGCCCGGCCGACCGGTCGAGCGCTCGCTGCCGTCATCGGTGTAGCCGATGCCAACGGTTTCGAGCTCGAATTCGTCGAACGTTTCGAAGTCGTCCGCGTACGCCTCGGCCGAGCGCAGCGCCGGGACGCTGGAGTCGGAGTTCGCGCCGTTGTCGACCGGCTGCAGGGCCCGGCGTTCGACGCGGTCGTCGGCGGACGGCGTGGTGTCCAGCGCGTCACGCAGGTGTTCCAGGTGCGGGCCGGAGAAGTCGATGCGGATCTTCTCCACCCCACCGGCCCCGTCACCGAAGATGAACTGGCGCGGCGAGTGGTCCCGCTCGGTGGCGTTGCGGGCCGGGCCGGGGCGGCGGCCCAGCGCCGCCACCACCTGTTCGTACCCGGCGCCGACTGGCACCTTGAGCAGCCGCAGCGCGTCGGCCTGCGCCTGCTCGTCGTCCAGCCGCCCGATGAACACCGAGTCCAGTAGGGAAACGAAGCCCTGGATGCGCAGGAAGTCCGCCGGGATCTGGCTGGACAGCAGGACTCGGACGTTCCACTTCCGGGAGTCGCGGGCGAACCGGTTCATCAGCACCCGGCCCGTCGGCACCTCGGAGAGGAAGAACGCCTCGTCGATCCACACGCCCTTGCGCTCGTTCTTGGGCCGCTCGTAGATCGACCGCTGCGTCAGCCAGGCGGCCAGGTTGAGCATCTCGACGCCAAGCGCCTCCGCGTCGGTCCAGTGCTCCCGGCCGACGCCGTCCTTAGGCAGCGTCAGGCCCGCCATGGTCAGCACCGTGAGCCGGTCCTCGCGGCGCTCGGAGTACGGGTCGGCGTTGACCTCGGGGATCAGCAGCGACATCCGCTCCCGGATCTCGTCGAGGAAGTCGGCCACCACCACGGCGTGCTCGTGGTGTTCGCTCGCGTCGCGGCGCAGCGCCTCGAAGACCATGCCCGGGTGGGCGTCGGGCCGGCCGCCGACGGCGCGGACCGCGCGCAGCAGCACGATCCGGGTCTGCGGCAGCCGCGCCACCTCGTACGGCAGCAGCCCGGTCAGCACGTCGAGCACCAGGCGGCGGCGGGTGGCCGCGGCCAGCGCGCGCTCGCGGCGCCAGCTGCGCTCCGGGTCTTCCTCGTCGACGAAGTGCTCCAGTTCCGGCTCGGCGACCACCCGGTACGGGTTGAGGATGCCGGGCTGAGCGTTGAGCAGGTTGATCGGCCGGGCGTAGGGCCGCAGCTCGGGTAGCTCGCACAGCGCGGCCAGCGGTCCGGACGGGTCCAGCAGCGTCCAGTGCGCCCCGGAGCGCAGCGTCTTGTAGACGGTGCCGCCGCCGAGGAAGGAGTTATGCGTGGGGATGCACGTCTCCCCGGCCAGATACATGTGGTCCGCGTTATCCACCTGGACACAACGCACCGGAACAGATTCCACCGGCACTACATCGGCGATGTAGCGATAGCGGTTCGTGTCCCGAATGCTCGGATTGAGCCGCGCCAGCTTCCGCGAGAGCCGGAACACCTTGTCCGAGGTGGTGAACGAGATGATGTAGGCGGTCGAGGTGTGCGGATGCCGCCCCGTTACCTGCTTCGTGCGCAACCGAGCCTGGTATCCCAGTCCCAGCACCAACTCGTGAACATCCCGAGCCAGTCGCTGGTTCGTCACGGAGAACTCGATGCCACCCGACGGCTTGCAGTACCCATCCATATCGAGCAGACCGGCGAGCAACGCGCGGCGCTGCCTTTCGGATGCCCGTAGGTAGGCGGCCGGGATGTGCTTGTTGTCCAGCAGGCCCATCCGCCGCAAATTCTGCTGCACCGCACCCGGCAAGCCGTAATCCCGTTGCGACGGACGATACCGGCACTCCTGGCCGGCAAACTCGATCTCGTCGATGATCTCACGATCGAAGACCGTGATGGCCGCTCGACACGAGGTGCCGTCGCCGAGCCACGCCCCAAGCAGGTACGGCTCGACGGGCAAATCGGCTTCCGGCAGGTCGAACGCCGCTGCGACCGGAACCGCATGGTTTCGCTGCCCGCCGGAACTGAGCGTCGCAGCGATCTCGGCGGTCGTATGGATCGTGGGGCGCTGATTGACCTCCAGCGAGATCTCACCACGGCGCTGGTGCCCGCGAACGAAACGCGAATAGTAGACCGTGCCATCGCTGCGGGCGTCAGGGGTGCGCCGGTAAGTCCACACCTTCGTCGGCTGCCCACAGCCGCAGGCGCAGCTACCCGGAGGCGGTTCCGGGCTCGGCATCGTGGCGGCCGCCAGGCGAAGTCGTTCCGCTAGCCGGTTCTGGGCCTTCCAGTCCTTCCGCGTCCGGGTCAGCCATTGATGCTGCGCGTCGGCGCGGATCACTGACCCATCCGCGAACACCACGTCATAACACGGACGATCGAGCAAAACGTCGGTTGCCGCGATCACGCGAGTCGGCTTGCCATTCATTCCCAGCAGTTGATCGCCGACCTTGACCTCACCCATCGTGGTCCAGCCAGTCGGTGTGGGCAGCGGGGTGTCCAGGGCAAGCGCCTTGCCCCCACCCAACCCGGCGACTATTGCGGTCAGGCCGGAAGCGTCGCGGATCTCCTGCGCCATCCACGGGTCCCAGGCCACCGGGCGCCGGGTCGCGGTGCAGGTCTCGCCGAGCAGGACGCCACGCCGGTCGCCGACCTCCGCGGTCGCCTGCGGCACCGCGGAAGCCGCCCATACCACCGATCCTCGGCGCAGGTAGGCGCTGTTGGCCAACGGCTCGCCGGGGATGAATTCACGGGCCATCGCGTACTGCGCTTCGGGGTGCTCGATGGCGACCTTCGGCTTGTACAGGTCGAGGATCTGCTGCGCCAACCGCAGCGCGTCCCGCTCGGTGGGGCCGGAAACCGCCAGCCGCCACCAGGATTTTACCCGGGTGGCCAGCGCGGTGAAGCCGGAAGTCATCTCGTCGTCGACCTCTAGCACCCGGCCCGCCTGCCGGGCCAGCGAGGTCGGCGGCTCCAGGCCGTGCTCCTCGGTGTAGTGCCGCACCTGGGAGCGCACCTTGTTCATCTGCCGCTGCAGCTCGCCGCCGACGTCTTCGGGGCGCCGCACGTAGATCCGCGCGGACCACTCGACGGGCGCGGGCAGCCGGTCGGAGTGCTGCACCCAGGGGTCGTCGATCTCCGGGATCTGCAGGCCGTGGGTCTGCCCGACGGTGAGCACCGCGAGGTGCCGGGTGACGCCCGCGTTCGAGCCGGTGCGGCCGCGCACCGTCACGGTCGGCGCGTACGGGTCCTGGTGCATGTCGGAGGCGTCGGTGAAGGACGCGAGGTCCTCCGGTTCCCACGGAGCGCCGGGCACCGCGGGCAGGTTGCGCGGCGCGGGCAGGCCCAGCGAGCACGAGCGGTGCATCAGCCAGGAGATCTCCTCGGCGCTCACCGGACGCCCGTCCAGCCCGGCCGAGCCGATCACCTGGTCCAGGTGCTCGATCTCGCTGTCCAGTGCGACGAGTTCGGCGTCCACCGCTTCCGGGAACACCCGGCGCAGCAGCGGCGCGGCGCGTTCGACGGCGCGGTCCACCACGTTGCGGGTCTGCACCTGGACGCCCAGGTAGACCTCTTTCTCCGCCATGGAACGGCCCATCAGCTGCTGCTGCTCGCCGACCATGTAGTCGTCGAAGGACAGCGCACCGGGCGCGTCAGGCATGGGGTTGCGCGCGTTGTGCACGTGCGCCTCGGCCCACATCCTGATCGGGTAGGGCCGGTTCGTCACGCGCAGGTGCATCCAGCGGCCCTGCAGTTCGGCGTACTGGCCGGCGATCGCGGCGATCAGGTCCTGGCGCTGTGAATCGGAGCGGAAGGACCAGCGCTGCGGCGAAAGCCGGTACCAGGCGAACACGTCCTGGCCGGTGCGCAGCACGTGGCCGTCGATCGACCGCGCGGCGATCGACGGCGTGTAGTTCGGGATGGACTGCTCGTCGCTGGGTCCGCGGCCGCGTTTGCTCTGCTTTCCGCTGGCGCTGCGGACCTTGCCGTTCGAACCGCGGGGACCCGGAACCTGGTGCGTGTTGCGCTCACGGCCTCGCCGGCGACCGAACACCGCGAACCTCCTTGCTACGCGTGCGCCTGCTGGGAACCGTGCCGCGGGCCGCCGGCTGCCTGGACCGGGCGGGCCGCTGCGGTTGCTGCGGCTGCTGCGGGCGAACCCGCTTGGACTTCTTCCTGGGCCGAGGCCGCTGCGCCTTCACCCTGATCCGCGCCGCGCTGGCGGCGCCGCCAGCGCCGGACGTCTTCTCACGGGGCGCGGTGAGCTCGCGGAGCCACATCACCAGCACCGCACCCAGCGGGCGTTCGTGCCCGATCCGGGAGCAGATGATCCGGGTGACGACGACCGTGATGACCACAGCCCACGCGGTGGAGAAGAAGCCGAAGCCGATGTTCATCCGGCGCTCGACCCCGAGCACGATCAGGAACACCACGAGCCCCACGCCCCAGGCGACGTAGCGGGCCCGCCACGGGAAGGTCGCATTGGGTGGGCCGAGCCAGACCGCGTCGACCCGGTAGATCTCGTCGTCGGTCCGTATTCGCACGCCGGATCACCCGCCGCTGGTGCTGAACAGGCCAGCGATGAACGTGCCGATGTTGACACCCGCCCCGTTGACGGCGAGACCGATGATCGCGAGCGCGACGATCACCCCGCCGACGCGGCGCATGACGCCCGCGTTGTCGCCCTTGCCGCCGCCCAGCCACAGCAGCAGGATCGCGACGGTGAGCAGCAGCAGCGGCAGCAGGTTTTCGAGGATCCAGCCCTGAATGCCTCCCGTGCCCACCTGTGTCTGCTGCGCCAGTACGTCCAGTTGCGCCAGTGTTTCCAGCGGCATGGCGGTCATCTCTTTATCCCTGATTGCGCTGAGTGTCGTCGGGTCGGTACCTCAGCGTTCCGGGCCGGCCCCGGCACGCAGGTACGAGTAGAACATGACATGGTCACCAGAAGTAGTGGTTGCGAGTTCCGGTGTGGCGGAATCGGTCGCGCGTAGCGGTCGCCGTCACGCCGTGAATAGGCCTTTCGGGCAAGCCACTTTCGGCGCACCACCGGGAAGAAGACGCTCACCAGGCCGGTTCTGGTCTGGATCAGTATGGCTGTTCACCCGCTTGCGAGCCCCTTCGTAACACACCGTGCACGTTTCCGGTGAGCCAGTGGATTTCCGCACATCGCGTCATGATGCACCCGACCGGATCACGCGAATGTGAAATCGCGGGGCCGGATCGGAACAAGGTGATCTTGGCGCGCCAACTCAGGGTAGCGGTTCGGGTACAGCGACCGGCGGGCAGGGCCGTCCCCCGAAGGAGACCGGCCGGGTGCACAGTGGACGATTCACGATTCCGGCGGGCTGCCCGGAAGCCGGACGCCCCGGCATCGGCCGGGGCGTCCGGAACTGGAGCGGTCACTGGCTAGCCCAGTACGAGTAGGACTGGTAATCCGGATAGGGGCCGAGGAATTCCTGCAACGGGCCCAGTTCGATGGTCACGGCCGAATCGGTGACCAGCTCGGCCGCGATCTCGAAGGTGGTCTCCACCCAGCCGCGCGGATCGGCGTCGAACTGCCAGATGCCCGCGACCTTCCCGTTCACCTCGACCTGGACGGCCCGGGAACCGGTCGGCTCGTCGGCCTCCGGCTCGGTCGCGTCGATGCGCGCCATGACCGTCAGCGGCTGGTGCGGGATCAGGTCATGGAAGGTGAAGCTCTCGCCGCCGATGACGTGCCGACCGCTGTCGACCACGTCGCCGCCGTCGGGCCCGGTGACCGTCTTGACGTGGGTTTCCGGCTGGAAGCCCTGGTGCGCCGGGATCACCTGGTAGTCGTGCCGTTCCTCGTCGCGCAGGTCGGCGACGTTGAGGCGGTCGCGGATCTGCCCGTTCGGCGCCTGCAGCGGCTCGGCGCCGGAACCCAGCGCGTTCCAGTCGGCCTGGTAGATGGTCACCTTGTTGCAGGTCCGCGCCGCCTGGCAGGCCGACAGCCCGCCGATCGTGGTGTGCGAGAAGGCCGGCGACTTCAGCTCGAAGGTGATCAGCTCGCGGCCGAACAAGCCGCCCTCACCGAGGCCGTGCACGCTCCACGAGTCGAAGATGGCGAAGTAGTCCGGTCGCCGCTGCTGCGGCAGGTGCCGAAGTTCCTCGTAGAGGCTGCCGGCACCGTGCAGGTTCGGGGTGGCGAACCCGGTGGTGGCCAGCCCGATCAGGTCGACCACGTAGCGGTCCGAGAAGTAGGCGATCGCGCCGACGTCGTTGACCGCGACGCTCGCCCCGCGCGGCAGGTGCCCCTTGATCCAGTGGCTGATGGTCACCTGCTGGTCCCGGATCCCGGCGGCCTGCTGCGCCTGCCGCAGGCTCCACGCCGGCAGTTGGGAGACGGTGAAAAGCAAGGCCACCACGACCCCGCCGACCAGCACGGACCGCCGCGCGCCACCGGTGAACAGCTGCGCCGCCGAGTGGATCCCGATAACGCCGAACAGCAGCAGGATCGGCATTAGCGGCTGCACGTAGCGCATGTGGTGGATGTCGGAGTACTCCAGCGTCGACACCGAGGCCAGCACCAGCACGACCCCGAGCCCGGCGGCCAGCGCCAGGCCGCGCCACTGCGGGAACCGCCGGAACAGCCCGATCACGCCCGCCACCGCAAGCAGCAACGCACCGGGGAAGACGTAGTCCTGAGTGGACAGTCCGGTGAAAGCGTCCAGGAAGATACGGAAATTGCTGAGCACCTTGTCCGCGACTTCCAGCGGGTACACCGCCGGCATGTGCAGCAGCGACTTGGCCAGCACGCCGTTCTGCTCCGCCGAACCCGTCACGGACCAGTAGTACAGGTACTGGGCCCCGGCGGCGTAGACCGGCAGGCCGATCCAGAGGATCCGGCCGATCACGCGCGGCCAGGCCGCGCGGGTGCCGCGGGCGTGCGCGATCACGTGCCAGATCATCGCCAGGCCGAGCATCCCGGCGAACAGCAGCGCTTCGGTCCGGGTCAGCGCGGCCGCCACCGCGACCAGCGGAGTCCAGACGAACCGGCTCTGCGCGCGCTCGCCGGTGAACACCAGCAGCAGCGAGACGAGCAGGAAGGCGACGAACGCGATCTCCATGCCGCTGGTGGCGCCCCAGGCCAGCGGGCCGCTGAGCGCGACGAGCAGCCCGGCGAAGAGGCCGGCCTGGCGGCCGACGAGCCGGGTGCCGAGCCGGTAGGTGCCCGCGGCGGTCAACGCCAGGCACAGCGCGCCGAACGTCATCGCGAACGGCAGGAAGGCCGCGCCCTGGACGCCCAGCGCGTAGGCGCCGCCGAGGATCAGCACGTAGAGGAGGCTGCTCGCGCCGGTGCTGATCGGGTCACCGGTTTTGTACTGCAGGAAGTGCCCGGTACCGATCTGGCGCGCGTACTGCAGGTGGATGTAGGCGTCGTCGACCGGGGGGATGAAGTTCCACTGGTTGTAGGCCAGGTTCACGGCCAGGAACAACGCGCTGACGAGGAACGACAGCCCGCCGATCGACCACGCGGCGGCGTCCCGGAAGGGACGTCCGGCAGATCGCGAACCGCCCGCGACCGCCGCCGCGGTGGTCCGCTCGCCCGGGGTGTCGGCGGGTAACTCGTCGTGTTCGTCGGCGCTGGGCGCCACGAATCTCGTCATTCTGGCTCCGAAGGTGAATCAGCGCGTTTCAACGCGCGAGGAGGAAGAAGGTTTCCGGCTGGTGGCGGTGAAAACCGGCGCGGCGTTGCGGACTCCTGAGAAACCGATGCCGTTCCGGCACCGATCGCCCCGACCTCAAGAACCCACGACGTCACCTTCCGCAACCGAACGCACACGCTGAGAAACCTCACAAAACGCCCATCGTGCGCACGAAGAGGTTAACCCGTCCGGCTGAACAAACGATCTCCGGGTCAATCCCCAGACCACCACGATCAACGCCGCACGAGCACCCCGCCGAAGCCCGGCCCGCGAACCCCCGCCCGGACGCAACCGGCTCCACCGATCGGCGCAACCAACCACGCACCCCCACAACGGTCGCCACGATCAGGCCAACGAGCCGCGGAGCCACCCAGGCAACGACCACCACGACAGGCAAAGCACCGCCCGCCCAAAGCGCCCCCGCAGCGGAGCCGCTCATCTCGCCCATGCAAGCCCATGCAAGCCCATGCAAGCCCATGCAAGCCCATGCAACTGTCACCGCGACGCGCAAAGCGACGCCCTGCTCGAGTCGACGCAAGCGGCGAAGCCGCTTGGCCCACGCACGCAACTCGCACCGCGGCGGGTTCTCAGACCGTGCCCATCCTGTCAGGGCTCTTGGCGAGGTCGATCCACGAAGCCGCGTAATTGGCGGGGATCCCGCTGGCTAGACGAGTAAGTCCAAATTCCTGCGGGCATGAGGCGAGGGCGTCCATGATCCGCAGCGAAGGTCGCCGTGCGTGTTTTTGGGTGCTATGGCACCCACAAACGCTCACGGGTGTTCTTCCGCCACGCGAAGGTGGCCATCGGCAGACGTGCCCCGAACAGGGCGCGTCGCCCAGCGTGTGCTGGCCCTGGCCGCCGCGATCTGGCACAACTTCCGCACCGGCCAGCCAGTCACTCGCTCACCGCCTACGATCACTGATCGTATCCAGACTTACTCGACTAGGCGGCGTCTGAGTTCCGCTACCCACACCGCCACGCGAAACGAACCTGGAAGCAAGAGGGGCGGATGAGTCGGCCTGTAAGCCGGATTCTGTTTTCGGGGGCCTTGCGGCCTGCCCGGTCGGTGACCATCCATCTGGGCCTGCCGTCGCCGACAGGCTCGTGCGGCCTACCCGCGGACCTCGGGCGAGCAGCCCTCGAACGTCCGCGCAGACGCCTGGCCGGCGTCCTCTTGGCCTTGCTCCGGGTGGGGTTTACCTAGCCACCCCGGTCACCCGGGGTGCTGGTGGTCTCTTACACCACCGTTTCACCCTTACCCGGCGAAAGTTCGCCGGGCGGTCTGTTCTCTGTGGCACTGTCCCGCGGGTCGCCCCGGGTTGCTGTTGGCAACCACCCTGCTCTGTGGAGTCCGGACTTTCCTCGACGGGATCGCTCCCGCCGCAGTCACCCAGCCGACTCATCCGCGGATCTGATTCTAGTCCGTGCACGCCTCCCGCAACCCGGGTGGTCGCCCAGGGAGGGGTGGGGTGGCGATTTCGCGCGAAATCGCCACCTGCCAGGCGTGGCGAACGGCGATTTCGCGCGAAATCGCCACCCCGCTCAACCGAGCTGCTCCGCGGGGCGGGAGTCGGCTCCGGTGCTTCCGGAGGGCGGCCGGGTCGGCGCCGATCCGGTCTAGGCCGCGTAGCCCCGCGCCGATCATCGGCGGGGCCACGACGATGCGGACGTCCACCTCGGGCGAGACCTTCGCGCAGCGCCGCCGGGATGCCCGGCACCAGTCGCCGCCCGGCCCGGTGAGCACCCCCACCACCGAGGACCACTGTCGTGGCTCATCGACCAGCCCCAACCGGCGCAGGGTCACGGGTGGCGAGCAGCCCGATCTTCTCGGAGAGGCGATCGACCAGCTCCGCGGCGATCGAGTCGCCGCCGTCGGCCACCTCGAACAGCACCGGGCACAGCTCGTGCAGTGCTCCTCCGGGCCGCCTGCGTCAAAGCGTGGACGGTAGGCCCCGCCGCGCTGCGCCAGCTCTTCCGGCTGGGCGGTCACTCATCCGTCACCCGGGATGGGCGCAATTTCGCGAGAAATTGCGCCCACCCCGGGTGACCACCGGCCGGGTCGGCGTACCGCTTGAGCAGGTCGCGTTCGACGTCGGCGACTAACCCACCTCACACACGTCAATGGTCTGAACCAGCAAATTTCGCGTCCGCACCGACCCGAGCCGAGCGCCCGGCCAACCCAGAACCGCGAGCACTTCGCGGCGCCACCCAGGCCACCCCAAGCCGCTGCCCGATCGGAGCTCCGAAAACGTCCACCCCAGACGGATCTGTTCAGACGAAGGGCACCCCTGACGGGCTGTGCCGGTTGCCGACCGTGCCGGCCAGAAGTGCCCTTCACTCGTCGCCCGAACGGGCGTCAGGACCAGTGGGAGATGTCGTTGACCAGGCGGACCGAGGCGTTGCCGTCGGGGTAGAACTCCACGATGGACAGCGATGCCAGGTCCAGGTGGAGGCGGTAGAACATCGACGGGCCGACGTCCAGGCCCAGCCGCAGCAAGGCCTTGATCGGCGTCACATGGCTGACCAAGATGATCGTCTGACCCGCGTACTGTTCCAGGAGATCGTCGCGGGCCCGCGTGACCCTCTGGAAGACCTCGTCGAGGCTTTCGCCGCCCGGCGGCAGTACGCTCGGGTCGCCGAGCCACTTGCGGTGCAGCTGCGGGTACTGCTCGGAGGCCTCGGCGAAGGTGAGGCCCTCCCAATCGCCGAAGTCGGTTTCCAGCAGGCCGTCGTGGAAGTGCAGTTCGCCGCCGGTGGCGTCGACCACCGCCTGCGCGGTCTGCCGGGCCCGGGTCAGCGGCGAGGCGATCACCGGCGCGACGCCATCCTGGGTGATCACGCCATCCATCGCGGCCAGCCGCTTGCCCGCCGCGCGCACCTGCCGCTCCCCCAGCGGGGTCAGCGCGACATCGCCCCGACCGGAGTACCGCCGGTCCACCGACATCGGGGTCTGACCGTGGCGCAGCAACAGCATCTTCGTCGGCGTGCCGTTGGCGCCGAGCCACCCGGACGCGCGGATCCGCGCCCTGCTCGCCCCGGCACCGCTACCGGCGCCACCGGATCGCGCCGCATCCGCTTCGCCGCCGGAGCTCTCCCCGGCAGCGGGATCCCCGACCGGCCGGGCATCGCCGCCGGACTGGTCGCCGCTCGCCTGCTGGTCCATCGCCTCGTTGGCCAGGCGGTCGGCGTGGGCGTTCTGGGCGCGGGGCACCCACTCCAGGCTCACCTGCTCGAATCCGGCGATCAGCTGCCTCGCCTCGGCGGCCAGCGGCTGCAGGTTCGCGTGCTTGACCTTCCAGCGGCCGGCCAGCTGCTCGATGACCAGCTTGGAGTCCATCCGCACCCCGACTGCGGCAGCACCGAGCTCCGTCGCCGCCCGCAGGCCCGCGATCACGCCCTGGTACTCGGCCACGTTGTTGGTCGTGACACCCAGACCGATCGAGCGCTCCGCGAGCACCTCCCCGGACCCGGCGTCGCGGACCACGGCACCGCATCCGGCCGGGCCGGGGTTGCCCCGCGAACCACCATCGGCCTCGACGACAACCCGCAAGCTCACCGGTTATCCCCTGTCCGCACCAGGATCGCGCCGCATTCCTCGCAGCGGACCACGTCATCGGCCGCCGCCTCATGCACCTCGGTCAACGCGGTGCGGTCCAGCTCGATCCGGCACGCGCTGCACCTGGCACCCTGCAGCAGCCCGGCGGCGACGCCGCGCTGTGCTCGGATCCGCTCGTAGAGCGCGGCGAGGTCCGCCGGCAAAGCCTTGGCGATCAGGTTCCGCTCGCCCCGGCGGCGCGCCTCCGCCACTTCGAGGCCGGCGAGCGCCTCGTCGCGGCGCGACTGGATTTCCGCAAGGCGCTCCTCGGCCGCGGCGAGCGTCTCGCGCGACTTCGTCACGTTCGTTTCGAGCGCCTCGCGCTGCTCCATGACCTCGAGCTGCTCGTCTTCGAGGATGCCCTGCCGGCGGGCGAGCGTCTGCAGCTCATGCTCCAGGTCTTCGAGCTGCTTCGCGGACGCCCCGGCGGCCATCAGGTCGCGATCCCGCTGCTCCCGGGCGCGCACCTGGTCGACCTCGTTCTCCAGGCGCTTGACCTCACGGTCCAGGTCGCTGAACGCGGTCTGGGCGACCACCAGCTCGTCGCGTTTGGCCCGCACCTCGCCCTCGGCCTGCCCGATCTGCTCCAGCTCGGGCAGCGTGCGCCGGCGGTGCTCGACGCGGTTGAGTTCCGCGTCCGCCTCCGCGAGATCGAGCAGTCGTCGCTGAACGGCGGGGTCGGCTTTCACGCGAGCGCCCTCCCTGGGTCTGGTGCCGCGCCGGCGTGAACGGTCCACGGGTCAGTGCGGCGGGTGGAAACGAGGACTTCGACTGTATCCGGCAACGCGGCGGCGACGGTGTCCGCGGCCTGTTGGCACCACGGCCATTCGCTGGCCCAGTGCGCCACGTCCACCAGGGCCGGCACCTCGGCGCCGGGGACGGCGGCCCGGGCCAGGTGCTCGCCGGCCGGATGATGCCGCAGGTCTGCGGTCACGTACGCGTCAACACCAGCGGCCGCCGCGGTCGCCAGGTAGGAGTCGCCCGCGCCGCCGCACACCGCGACGGTGCGGATCGGACGGTCCGGATCCCCAGCACCGCGCACCCCCCAGGCCGTGGTGGGCAGGTTGTGCGCGACGCGGCGTACGAACTCGTGGAACGGCTCGGCCTCGGGCAGCTCGCCGATGCGCCCCAGCCCGGTTCGGGCGCCTTCCGCGTGCGGGACCAGCGGCCCGGTCACGGTGAGGCCGATGGCCTCGGCCAGCGCATCCGACACGCCCTGCACGGCGCTGTCGGCGTTGGTGTGCGCGCAGTACAAGCCGATCCCGGAACGGATCAGCCGGTGCACGATCCGCCCCTTGGGGTCGTCTGCGGGCACGCCGTGCACCCCGCGCAGCAGCAACGGGTGGTGCGAAACCACCAGCTGCGCGCCGAAATCCACCGCTTCGTCCACAGTGGCCTCGACTGGGTCCACGCAGAACAGCACCCGCTGCACGACCGACTCGGGATCGCCGCACACCAGGCCGACCGCGTCCCAGCTCTCCGCCAGATCGGCCGGATATGCCGCTTCCAACGCGCCGATCACCTCTTGTAGCCGAACCACCACCGGCTCACCCCCGTCCCAAGATGTCACGTAAAGCCTTTACCAGCAAAGCGTTCTGCGCCGGATCGCGCACCGCGACCCGCAGGTGATCGGGCCCCAGACCGGGAAACGTGTCGCCCCGGCGGACCGCGATGCCGTGCTGCCGCAACGCATCCCGCACCTCGGCCTCGCCATCCGCCCGAAGCAGCAGGAACGGGGCGCGTGCGGGCATCGCGACCTGCAGCCCCGGAATCCCGTCCAACTCCGCGACCAACCCGGCGCGGTGCTCCTCGAACTCGACCGCAGCCTGCTCCGACTCGGCCAACGCATCCGGCTCGCAGCAAGCGACCACGGCCTCCAGGACCAGCGCGTTGATCGGCCAATGTGGACGATACCGGCCCAGCCGCCGTAACAGGTCCGGATCGCCCAGCGCATACCCGGCGCGCAATCCGGGAAGACCCCACATCTTCGTCAGGCTGCGGAACACCAGCAGCCCGGGTTCCCGGCACCCGGCCAGCGACTCCGGCTCGCCGGGCACGGTGTCGCTGAACGCCTCATCGACGACCACCACCCGACCGGGCCGAAGCAGCCGCCGGATCTCCGCCGCCTGATGCAGCACCGACGTCGGGTTGGTCGGATTGCCGAGCACCACCAGGTCCGCCTGCTCCGGCACCGCGCCCGCATCCAGGCGATAGCCGTCCGCCGGATCCAGCTGCACCCGCGCCACCTCAACATCGGCGGTGCGAAGCGCCAGCTCTGGCTCGGTGAACGACGGGTGCACCAGCGCCGCGAGGCGGGGGCGCAGCGACGGCAGGAGCGCGAAGCCCTCCGCAGCGCCGGCCAGCAGCAGCACCTCGGAGGCATCCCGGCCGTGGCGGGCGGCGGCAGCCGCCCGAGCGGCGAGGTCGTCGGCGGCGGACGGGTAGCGGCCGAGGCGGTCGAGCGCCGCCGCGAGGCGGTGGCGGAGCCACGCCGGCGGACGGTCCAGGCGGACGTTGACCGCGAAATCGAGCAGGCCGTGCTCGGCGTCGACATCGCCGTGGTGCCGCAACGAATCCTGATCGTGTCCGCTGTTCATCCCGGGCAGTCTAACCAGGGCGGAGCCCGGCCCGTGCGCCGCGAAGGGCGGCGGTGACCCCCTCGTGATGTCGAACCGGACCACAACCTCACCAGAAGGCGCGAACGCCCCCGTTCATCTCAAACAAACCCAGCTGCCCCCGCCGCCGATCCCATGCGGAGCCGAACCACCTCAACGGGCACCGCAACCGCGGTGCCCGTTTTCTATTGCAGTAGGAAACCTGTGTCCGACCAGCTCACCGCGTGGCTACGCACGATCGTTCCCGCCGCCTGGTCCGCGCTGATCGCCTTGCTGATCGCGTCCGGCGCCCCCGACTGGCTCCCCGACCCGCTCGGCGACGCCGGAAACACGCTCGTCGTGCCGGTCGTGCTCGGCGGGGTGTACGCCCTGCTGCGCTGGGCCGAACCACACCTACCGGCGTGGGCCGCCCGGTTCCTGCTCGGATCCAACACGCCACCCACTTACCCGACCGAGTAGCAACGCGCCCTGCACCCTTCACCGGGTGCGGGGCGCATTCGGCGTTTTCGGGTCAGTACCACTCGCCGGGTTGCCACTGCACGCACGTCGGCCGCGCCCCGGTACGGCAGTACTCGGCGATGGCCTCGCGCACCCTCTCCAGAGGCAAGGACGCCGAGGCCGGGAACCGCAGGTCACCCACCGGATCGAACAACAGGGCCGGAGTTTCCTCGGTGACGTCGGGGTTGAGCGAGTCGATCAGGGCACCGTCCGGGGCTCCGGGATGCATGTAGTTGAGCGCGCCCCACCTGGTGGTTCGGTTGGTCGTGATGCGCAGGCGTCCTCGCGGGAACTCGTGAATTCTGCCGTCGTCGGACTGGCGGCAGGGACGATCCCACACATATACCTGCGAGTACTGCACGGGTGCTTCGGTGACGATCGCATTGACGAGGTTGCGTACTTCGTCGGGAGCCTGCGCGTAACGGAATTCGTGGCCAAGGATGCCCGTCACCACAGGCAGCACCTCGGTTTTCATGGTCTGGTCTCTCCCTGGATCTCAATCGGTCGATCGCGGCCCGGTGTCCACACCACGAGCACCGAACCACGGGGCAGGATCGCGCGCACTGCCGCTTCGCAGTGCCGACACGCCGTCCCCCTCTTGAAGTTCGCCGCGCCGGATAGCGTGGCAGGTCCCCCGGCGCGGTGGGGCCGGTTGCGGCGCATTGCCGCTCGTCGACCCCGTCACGGCCGCCATGTCGGGTCGGTCGGCCGTTCCGCGCCGGGGAACTGGAGTGGATGGTCAGACGACGCCGGGGGGCTTCCGTCGCCTGACCATCCGTGTACCTGGCCGACCTGTAGGCGACGGCGCAGGCACGTGGTTGCGGTGGGAACACCGGCCGGGATCGACTGCGGCATCCCCACCGGGCCTACAGCTGCAGCAACGCGAACAGAAGCCGCCGCAGCATTCCGGGGTGCCGCGCCATCGCTTCCCGGTCATCGACCGGCAAACCAGACTCGACCAGCGGCAGCTGCCGGGTTTCCTCGACGGCAAGCGCCTCGGCCAGATCTCCGCGCATCTGCACGGTCCGCGGCTCGCGCAGCCGGTGCCGACCATTACCGCGCGTCTCGGCCTCCACCCGCGCAACCAGATAGGCAACCGTCAAAGCACCCTCGCCGCTACCCGCGTGGCGCGCCGGGGCGTAGTAGAACGTCGCCCACAGCGCGAGCCCGCCGACGCCGAGCAGACCGCTTGCGACCAACGCGGCAATCATCGCGTTGCCTCCGATAGGTCGATCACAAATGGTTCCGGCGTCTTTCCTTCACCGCGCAGTGCAGCGGCAACCGTTGCGAGCTGGTCGCCGAGTTGCCGGATTTCGTCGTCGCTCCATCGACCGCGCTCAACGTCGTCGGCGGCATACCCGAGCATCAGCACCGTTGCGCGGATCATGCGCCCGATGTGGGCGTGCTCAGCGTTCATCGCGCACCCACCGTCGGCGGCATCGGGACCTCAGCGAGCACATGCGCCGCCGCGTTGCAGTCCGGACACGTCTCCCACAGCCAAGCCAGCGTCGTGTTTTCCACCGCCAACTGGTAGCCGCACAGGGTGGCCACCACGAAACCGGTGGGATAGCCCTTGCGAGGTTTGGGGTCGGTGCTGGCATGCCGCTTCCCGTCGGCGGGTGCCCAATGAAACGGATGGGGTTGGTACATCACGCCACCGCCTGTGAGGTCGCGACGGGGCCGGTGTCTTTACCGGCGGACACCGGCCCCGTCTGGCCACTCGGCGCCGACCTCGGGGTCCGTCGGCGAGTGGCCGTTTCGTGGTGGATCGACTTGAGCGACGCAGCGGGTGAGACGACGGAGATCGCGCCGTCTCGCCGCGCTGTGTGCCCCCGGCGCTGCCGCAGTTCCGCACTCGAGCAACGCAGGCGCTGCGGAGCGGCCGGAGATTCGTTGAGCAGAGCGGAGATACGCTCGACCGCTGCTCGCTGCTGGCGGTCGCGCGCACGATCGATGGCGATCGCGGTTCCGGCAGCAACTGCCAAGAGGACCAGAAGCAGTACGCATTGCAGCATGCCCGGTACCCTCCGCTCACAAGAGTTGACTCCTGTTCCCGGAGTCAACTCTCTCTATCCGGAGTCACACAGGCCATACCCCGTACGAGCGATCTTTTGGCCGGGGTCGCGTTGTTTAGGGTTGACTCATGGCCGGAGTCAACGAAGGGCACACCCCGAAAGCGCGCCTACTCGGCGCTGAGCTTCGCGAGCTGCGCAATCACGCTGGAATGACCGTGCGTGACCTTGCCGACGCGCTTGGAGTCGGTCAGGCGACCGTCTCTCGCTATGAGCGTGGCGAACGAACACCGGCCCCTGAGTACGTGGCACGGGTTCTCGGCACGCTCGGAGTCACGGGCGACAAGTACGACGAGCTTGTCGAGTTTGCAGCAACCGCGAGCGAACCCAACATGATTGCCGACAGTTCAAAGGGGATTCACCGGCACCTGATCGAGCTCAGCGAGTTCGATCGTGCAGCTACGCGCATCCTGCATGTCGCTCCGCTGCTCGTTCCCGGACCTCTACAAATCCGCGAGTACGCGCGCGAAGTGATGACCAGCCTGCCGCCCCACGAACGGGATGTGCGCGTCGAGTTGCGCATGGCACGCAAGGAAGCCATAGCCGAACCCCGACAGATCGAGGTCATCATCGCCGAGAGGGCGCTTCGTGACGCGCTCGGCGGTGCGGACGTCATGAGCGAACAGCTTCGGCACCTCGCCAACGTGGCCACGCGTCCCAACATCACGATTCGCGTAATCCCGGCTGACCTCGGCCGGTGGACTCTGGCCCACAACGGCGCCTTTGTCCTGTACGAGTTCGCGAAGGCTCCGCCGATCGTGCACCTTGAGCACTACCGTGGGCCCGCGTTCCTGCGCGGAGCCAAGGACGTCGAATCTTACCGCGAAGCGGTGGATACCCTCAGGGAAGCGGCCATCAGCGAAGGCCAGTCAACCGAGCTCATGGCCGCTATCGTCAAGGATCTGGAAAGGAACCAAACACCATGACGGTAGCAAGCGGGTGGCGGAAGTCCACCCGATCCGGCCCCAACGACAACTGTGTTGAGGTCGGCCACATCGGCGACATGGCCGCCGTCCGCGACACGAAGGACCGGGCAGCCGGGTACTTCACCGCAACCGCCTGCCAGTGGTCGGCGTTCATCGCCGCAGTAAAGGGTGACCGTTTCGACGCCTGAGACAGCACGGCAGCGCCCGCCTGGTGCCGATATCACCAGGCGGGCGCTGCTGTATGGGTGCTGGAACGCGCATTCGCAGATGTCGCCGTTGCGGCAGGACGCACCGCCTGATCAGCAGCAACCCACACGGGCACGGTCGTCCGGTCCGGTTGGCGCGCCGATGGGCGTTCGTGGTCAGAGCAGTAGCATCGACCGCATGTCTACGGTGAACGACACCGCACGTCATGGGACCACAGTGCTGCGGGCGTCACGGCTGTTCGACGGCGAAACGGCCAGTCCTGTGGACAACCCCGTCGTGATCCTCGAAGGAACGACGATAGCCGGAATCGGCTGCGCGGCGGATCTGCGGCATGGGGAGACCGTGGTGGACTTTCCGGGCGCCACCCTGATTCCTGGTCTGATCGATCCTCATGTGCATCTCGCCTTCGACGCGAGCTCCGACCCGGTGAAGTCGCTGGCCGAGCGCGATGACGATGCTGTCGTGGCCGCGATGCGCATCGCGGCCACGACGGCATTGCGCGCCGGCATCACGACCATTCGTGACCTCGGTGACAGGGACTTTCTGTCACTAGCGCTGCGAGGCGCGGCGGACCTGCCGACCATCGTCGCGGCCGGGCCGCCACTGACCACCGTGGAAGGGCACTGTCATTTCCTCGGCGGGGAGGTCGCACATCGCCCCGCCGAACTTCGGGCCGCGGTACGCGCCCACGTGGAACGTGGCGTCGACGTTGTCAAGATCATGGCCAGTGGTGGCACGATGACGCCGGGCAGCCTCCAGGAGCAGACACAGTTCGATCGGGAAGCCCTGCGTGCCGCTGTCTCGGAGGCGCATCGGCACGGCATCCCTGTGACCGCGCATGCGCACGGTCACAGGACTGTACTCGACGCGATCGAGGCCGGAGTGGATGGTGTGGAGCACGTCACTTTCTGGGCGACCGAGGGTGTCGATACGCCGGGGCGTGAACTCGTCGAGCGGATCGTCTCACAGCGTGTCGCGCTCGGTGCTACCGCCGGAGTCCTGCCCCGGACGGACTCGGTGATGCCTGCGCCAGTGTCTCAGCGAATGCCTGCAATCATCGCCAACTTCGCGGCCCTGTACGCGGCGGGAGCGGTGATCGTCGCGGGTACGGACGCGGGGATAGGTCCGTACAAACCGCATGATGTGCTGCCGTATGCACAAGATCGGCTGGCGGCATTCGGAATGGACCCGGTGACCATCCTGCGGAGCATGACGTCGGTCGCCGCCGGCGTCTGCGGACTCGGCCACCGCAAGGGCAGACTGAGGGCAGGGTACGACGCCGATGTCGTTGTCGTACAGGGAGATCCGAATGCAGATCTCTCCGCGCTGCATCGAGTTGTGGCGGTCTATTCTCGCGGCACCCGAGTCGACCCGGGAAGCCGCACCACGGCCTGATCTCACGCTGAGTCGAGATGTGAACCCCGCTCTGGTTCACGCACACGCGGGTCAACCCGCACTTCTCCGCTCGTGGCCACGCGTTCACGAAGGCTTGCAGGCTGCTCGGCGCAGAGGACGCGCCGGGCCGAGGCGCGTGCTCGACGGCCAGTGGTCAGCACACCCAGCATCAGCACAGCGCAGCCGCAGGCGGCCGTGATCCACCAACCGGCTTGACCAATGGGGGTAGCGCTGTCGACGGCGACGTGCACATCGACGGTCGCTACCGAACCCAGCACCGCCACCCCGAGGCAGGCTCCGACTTGACGGCTTGCGGTCGCCACGGCTGCGGCCATTCCGGCCTGGGCTTGCGGCATTCCCGCGACAGCCGCGTTGGTGATCGGGGCGTTGACAAAGCCGAAGCCGATGCCGAACAACACGTAGGCCGCGAGTAGGTAGCCGATGGAGGTGTGCGAGGTGATTCGAGTGAGCAGGAGCCCGGCGAGTGCGATACCGAGCCCGCTGATGAGCAGTGGCAAGCGAGGTCCGCGGCTTGCGACGATCCTTCCAGCCACAGGGGAGGACACCACGACCATCGTGGCCATCGGCAGTGTGAGCAGGCCGGCGTGGAACGGGGAGAAACCGCGGGCGTTCTGCAGATACAGCGCGTTGATAAAAATGAATCCAGACCACGCGCAAAAGCTGCAAACCGCTATGACTGTGGCGCCGGAGAAAGGAATGCTGGCGAAGAAGCGCAGCTGGAGAAGCGGTTCACGGTGCCTGTGTTCGTAGGCTGTCAGCGCCACGATCATGACACCGGCGAGAGCGAAACAGGTTACGATGACCGGCGAACCCCAACCCATTGTACGGCCTTCGATGATACCGAAGGTCAGACTAGTCAGTGCCACGATGACGAGAAGCTGCCCGGCTGGATCGAACCTCCGGGGCCGCGCGGCCTTCGATTCAGGTATGAAAAGCGCTGAGAGCACCGCAGCGGCGATGATCAGCGGAACGTTCAGCCAGAAGATCGACCGCCAGCCGGCCGCGTCCACCAGCAGGCCACCGGCCAGTGGACCGATCGCCATGCTCAATCCGGTTACACTGCTCCATACCCCGATCGCGCGCACACGTTCGCGGGGATCGGTGAACACACTGCTGATGATCGACAACGCCGATGGCGTCATCAGGGAGCCGCCTGCTCCTTGCAGGGCACGAAAAGCGATGAGAAGCCCGGCATTCGGCGCGATGCTGCACAGCAGCGAACCCAGCCCGAACGTGGTAAGCCCTGCGAGGAACGTGCGGCGCCTGCCAAAGCGATCCCCCGTGGAACCGCTCAGGATGACCAGGCTGGCTACGGCCAGCATGTACGCATCGACGATCCATTGCAGTTCGGACACGCCGGCGTGAAGATCCCGCTGAATGGCGGGAAGTGCCAGGTTCACCACAGTGTTGTCGAGGCCTACGATGAAGAGACTGAAACAGCAGACTGTCAGCACGATGGCCTTTCGGCGCCGACCGGGCACCGGCGCCGCCACAGCAGGCCTGGCATCGCTCGTCTGCACAGGGCCGGGTACCCGAACCCGATCAGGAGGTTTCGACGTCATACTCGGCGATGAGTGCTCGGGTGATGGCGACGTATCCCCTATGTGCATCACCCGTGTCCGACGTGACGAGTCGTGCCGGCCAAGCGGGTCATGGCTTCGCCCGAGCTGGCTGTTGCTGTCCCGGTGCCCGTCGCGCACGCGGTCGCGGCGATCGCGTCGCAGTGCTCGACAACGGCGGGAAGCGCGGTCCCGAACGGGCCCAGGATTCCGCGTAGCGGCACACCATAGGCGAAACGGCGAGGATGAGCCCGGCCATCCGAGCGCACCAGCGTGAACACGTTCTCGGTGACGTCCAGGCTGCCCACCGGGTATCCCGGGGGTGCGGCAGCATCGCTGATCACATGTGCGCGGCAGTCTCCGGCCGCCAGCATGGAGGCGACCAGGGGATCGGTGGCATTGCGCACATCGGTTGACGGCAAGCGGGCATCGATCAGAACATCGGCCGTAACCCTGGACTGGTCCACCACCGCGGATTCGGCCGTGAAGGCCGCGGTGTCGCGATCGAACGCCACTCGAGTCCGGGGGCCCGTCAGGCGCACGACCCCGGCGTCGAGCAATGCGAGCAACTCCTCCACACGCACCGGAGGAGGACCCCAGACCAAAAATTTGGACAGGCCGTCGAACCAGTTCTCGATGTCGCGGCGATAGGACGAGCCAGCGATACCGTGATGGCAAACCGCGAGACGCACCAGCTCACGCAAGCGCCGTAGCGCCGCGGTCACAGCTCGGTGTGGACTTCGCGTGACCCCCGCCGCGGCTTCGTCCAGAACTGACCGGTGGTACTCGGTGGCGAAGTCGAGGAATTCGGCTGGATCACGAAACCTCCTGTCCGCGGCTGGTCGAGTGTGGCGGTCCCAGTCCCAACGCATCCACGGCTGGGGGAAGAACTCGGCGATCAGATCGCGCATGCGCGAGGAATCCCATGATGCTGCGGCATATCGTGCCGAGAAAGCCTCGAACCCACCTGTGCCGTGCAATCGCGCGTACTGCACCGTGTAAAACGTCCAGCCCAACTCCTTGGCCAGCAGTGGCCACACGTCCCGCTTGAAGTCACCGACCCCGGGAGTGGATTCGCGTAGGGCCGTGACCGCTGCCTTGGTGAGGAAGCGAGGAACGTAGGGCTGATCTCCGGTCGGCGAAAAATCCGCCCGCACCGGGTAGGGGACGCCCCGCTCTGAACCCGCATAGATCACCGGTTCGGTTCCCGACGGCTCGTAGCGGAGACGCCCGGCGTCCAACCGGAAGCGTCCGCCGCGTTCTGTGGTCAGCAACGTGACGTAGTCGTAGAACGAGAGCCCCAGGCCGTTGAGGATCACCGGTGCCCCTGCGGCGATGCCGGACAGATCCGCCTCGGCCGCGCACATCGGCGGTATGTAGATCAGGCCCAGTTCTTGTGCCGCGCTGGCTTTCACACGTTCGGGTGACCCCAGGCCGACCGCGTAGTGCCCTTGGGTCAGCACGACCGCGTCGACGTCGAGGGCACCGATTCCGTTGTCCACCAACAGTCGCTGGCGGCCGTTGGACAGATCGGTCACCGAAACGGCGCTCCCGCGGTGAACTTTTATCCGGGCCGCTTCTCGAGCCTGCCGTACGAGGAACCGAAACGCCCACTCCAGGTACGCGCCATAGAAGGCGCGGGGAACCGCGGTCTGCGGCTCGACGGCTGCCGCGAACTCCCGGCACCGTGACGGAAGCCCGTCCACCAAGCCTTCTCGCACCATCACCGCCCAATCGTGGACGCTGGGCCCGGTCAGGTCCGAGGGGCCGGGCGGGAACACGGTGGCTTCGGCGGCCGCGGTGTTCATGAGCAGCGACCATGCCTGATCCACGCGCCACACTCGGCCCGCCCCTGGAACGAACGGTTCGACCACATCGATCTCGAGATCGAGTGCGCCGGCGTTTGACGCGGCGAACGCGCAGAGTCGGTTCACCATCATCGTGCCCTTGGGGCCCGCGCCGACGACAGCGACTCTGACCCGTCCGCGCGCGAGCGTGGCACTCATCGGCACACCCCTTCGATCTCCACAAGCAGGTCGGGCCGGCACACGTCGACGTTGAAGTACGCGATCTCGGAGTCAGAGCGGAACACCTGCGCGCAGATTTCGCGGACGGCGGCAACGTGCTCGGGATCGCGGACATAGACCTTGACCTGGTCGAGATCCCGCACGGCGTACCCGTACCCGTTCACGCCGTGCCGGCCCAGATTGTCGCAACCGACGAGCACATCGATGTTGCGGAGGGTCTCAAGGGTCTGCCGCGCGATGTCGTGCACGTGCGCGGTGTCCTCACCCAGGATGCTGGCCGTGCCCGACACGAACAGGCTGGCGGTCTGCTGCCCCCGCAGGAACGTCGCGCGGGCGAAGCTCGGGGATTTCGGCCCGTACCGGGACGGGTACTGGTAGGCCGGGGTCTGCCGCGGATTTTCCAGGTGGACGGTCCGGCCCTGTTTCGCGGCGAGGAAGCAGAGGTCGATCCCCGGACTGAGCGTGCCGATTCCGGTGGCGGCCGGCAACTGTGGGAACTGTGCTGCCCCGGTTGCGAACGCTTCGGCCCGGCCGACGCAGAAGTCGCGGTAGATCTCGATACCTTCTGCGTTCGGGCCGGTGATGTCGCCGATCAGGTTCCACATGCGTACCAGGTCGGTGTAGCCACGTTCCCAAGCGAACCGCAGCGCGTTCTCGTACAGTTCGCGTACCCGCTCCCGGTAGACCGGTTGCGGTCCAAGACGTACGGCGTAGAACAGGTGCTCGCCGTCCTCGGAGAAGACGGCCTCGCCCAACGCACCGGAGCGCACGGGCCGGTCGGTTCGCCAGACCTCCTCGACGGGAACGCCACTCCCGTTCGCCATGTGAGTGGTCAGGCATGGGACCCCGTCGACCAAGGCGGGCTCAGCCGGTCTGTCGGCGAAGATGATCCGCCCCAGGGAATTATCACACCCCGCGTCGGCTACTCCTGTGATGTTCGTGGCCAGATTGGACCGCAGACCCTGCACACGATCCCGGAGTCGTCGGTGACTCAATGTATCTCCAGAGCTCGATCCAATGAGGATTTCAAACGGCGGCTGCCCGTGCCGTTTCCTCGGATCAATGCGACCTCGGAACAGCGGCATGTCGCGTGGAACGGCAGGCAGGTCGCAGCAATACTGATTGTCCGCGTCTCAGGCCGTACGATGCTGCGAGTCGCGGCGCCGGGCAATATGACACCACGCCCCCGCAGGGGGTGCTGCATGCGTAATAGGGAGGCTATCTAACCATCGGATACTATCCAGGCGCACCCAAAGAGTGACCGAAAATCAGAATTATTGGGTGCCAGGTGTGTGTTGTTCGATGCAACAAGGCCAGGTTGAGCACGCCTCTTTCGGGGACCCCTCCCCGGTGGCATTGATTTCGGCGGCATGTAGTCTCACCATTTGATCCAGTATCGCAATTTCGTTCTAGAGAAACTAGCGTGAGAATGATGGTGCGTCAACGAATTTTAGAAAAACTTAAGCTGTGACCCCTGCCTCAAGGCAATGGGCTCGAGAGTTTCATACTTACCCTTTCGCGCATTCTTTTCTACGCAAAAAGCCCTCTCCCTGTTCGTTCGGGTGAGTCGCGCATCGACCGTTCGGCCCAGAGAAGCTCGAAGACGTCGCGCTCGACCACCCCGCCGTCGAGGCCTAACCACACTGGCCCCGGCCGCAAAGTTCCATGGCACGACCGAATTCAGGGAAGAACCCGCTGGTGATACCCGTGCAGCTCTCGAATCTCGGTGGTTACCTGGACGGAGTACGCGCTGGGGATCGTGAGATGCGCCTCGATCAGGCCCAGTACCAGCTTGCCCAATCGGGTCTTCAGCTCCTCGGGACGGCCTGGCAAGATGTCGACGATTGCATGAAGCATGTGGGAGTTGGGGTTTCCGTCGCCGACAACGGTCTCGTCGAGGACGAGGAACCGGGTCTTGAATCCCTCCAGGGCACTACTGATCAGGTCAGAAGCCGCAGCGTGCGCGGCTAAAGCAAACCCTCTCCTGTCGAATCCCACCGCCAGTGCCGCCGGGTACTGGACCGTGATCTGCGGCATGCTTGCCCCTACTCTGTGAACTGACAACCCGGCGGTCATTGTCCCAAACCTTGCATCGCCCTGGACTCGGGGTCACTACGAGGAGTCTCAGTCGGTAACCAGCAGCGATGCACATCGCCAGGATCCGGGCCGGCCGCATAGCCTTCCTCGCCGGATAACGGATATTGATCTGACCGCTGAGCGCGAACACGACCCCTGCCGCACTGCCATGCCCGCACCGCCAGACCCATCCCCAGTCAACATTGTGCTTTGACCCAACCGACGCGCCCTCGCCCCTGCACCTGACACCGCAGGCGCAACAGCGTTCGGGGTCCGTTGACGCCAGCTCAACCAGGGACCACCGCTGCGATCACGCAGCTCGGGTTACTATGGGGATGTGCTGCGCTGTGAGGAGTGCGATTACGAATACGATCTGGCATTGGCCGATCAAGTGTCCGTGCTGGCCCGCCATTATGTGGCTGAATATGCGGAACTGTTGAGCGCCGACCCTGTTGTGCTCCGACGACGCGCTACGCCTCAGCTCTGGTCTCCCCTCGAATACGCCTGTCACATGCGCGATGTGCTACTTGTCCAACGAGAACGGCTACTTGCCGCGCGACGCAGCGACTCGCCGGTCACAGAGCCCATGGGGCGGGATGACCGGGTCGAACACGACGGATATATCCATCAGCAACCAGCCGATGTCGCCCGTCAGCTGCACGACGCGGCCCTGTTGTTCGCCCACGGACTTGACCAGCTCGGGCCCGAGGACTGGGAACGCACACTGAGCGTCCCCTACCCCGAGATCGCCGTGAGATCTCTGCGCTGGTTCGCAGTGCACACTTTGCACGAGTTGCGGCACCATCTGCTCGACATCCGCCGTCAGCTGGAACACACGTAGACGACTCGATCCCGTCTTCGCCGAGACCGGCCACCCGAACACTGTGGCCAAACAACAAGATCTGCCCAGGGCGAGACATCATCGACCGGCCGCGGACCTTGTCGGCGACATGATCGTCGCCGACGTCGGCTTCGGAAACCTCGCGCAATGCGTCGCCAGGCGCATCGGCGACGGGACGGCTCAACTGGAGGTCGGCATGAGCGAACTCGCCGAAGATGGCAGATCCTTTCACCGACCCGGGTCTCGCGCATTCGGCCCGATAGAACTCAATCGACACCTCAACGGACAGCCCTGGCTACCGGCTGGTCCCCGACGTCACCGTCATCGACCAGATCCAGGACACCGTCACCGGCGCTCGCTGGTGGTCGTGGCATCGTGATCTGGTTCTGGCCCACTTTCCGGTGCGCCACAAGGGTGCTGATGTGTCGGATGGAGGTGGGAGACCTTCATCGCTGGGTCGTCGTAGCGGCATTCGGCAGGGTGCTCTCCGCGAGCCGGCCGCCCGTGCCCTCGCGTTCCGCTCGATCCGCGACCATGAGGCGGTTGCCACGCTGCTCATCGTTGTCGGCGACAGCCCTGAGCCCTGGTGTCGACGAGAAGCAGACCCGCGACCCGGTTGCGGCGCGGCCGCGGCGAAGGTCGCCACCTGGCCGTGAGTGATTTTGGGCGCCATAGCACCGAAAAACGCTCACGGTCCTCGGTCCTGCACCACGCACACCCAACCATCCGATGTAGACATCACGTTGTCCCGCCCCGCACGGGACGCGGCCGCCGCCCCTTACTCACTGACAGTGAGCTGCTGACCTTGGCGGTTACCCAAGTTGACCGTGCAGGCCGTTGTCCAACGCCCGGATGACCGGGCAACCAACACGTGTCGTTAGCAGCCAAAGTCGCTGCTCGCAGCTTCTTCCACCGGCTCGTGGGTTCTCTTTGCCCTGCGTTTGTTACCGACATAGGTTTCTGGGGGTAACACCAGTAGCTAGCTGGAGGCGCGACAAGTCGTGATACGCGAAGGCGCCCCGCGGTGTGGTACGGGGCGCCTTTCGTCCAGGGATGTCAGAACGGCAGTCGGTCCGCCGAGACGACCGCGCATGTCACGTTGCCGGACGGCTTGCCGTTGACCATCACCACGGCTTCCTGTGTGGTCTTCTGCCCGGGCTGGAGCTTGCTGGAGAACACTGCGCCTTCGCCGAGTCGGGAGCCATCGGCGGCGTCGGCGGAGACGGTGGCGGTGTAGGACGCCAGGTCATCGCTGCTGTTTACGATCTCGACCTGCGCTTTGACGCTTGGGAAGTACGGATTGTCGTCGAGCTTGCACGAAGTGACCTTGACGTCGGCGATGGCGTTTCCGTCAGCAATGCCAGGAACGCCAGTCGGCGCGGAGTCTCTGGCCGGAACCGCGGGCGGCTTAGGGAGTTCCGACACCGACGACGCGAACGAGCCGAGCCACGCAATGCAGATGATCAGGGCGACGGCGGTGACCGGCTTACTGGCGGCCACGGGCCCCCGGACGGTGACGGGAATGTGGGGCGCGGCGGGTCTGGCGGGACGCTCCCATCACGCTCGGGCGCACCGGTTTTTCTCCGGATGCCCGTGAGTGCGGGTGGCAGGCCGTTCGCTCCCCTCCCCGCGGGGGGAGGTGGGGACGGTTGGGCCGTACCCTCGGGAAACGTGCACATCTCCTTCATCTGTACCGGCAACATCTGCCGTTCCCCGATGGCCGCGCTGGTGTTCCGCGAGCAGCTGCGGCGGGCCGGGTTGGACGGGCAGGTCGAGGTCACCAGTGCCGGAACCGGGCCGTGGCACGTCGGCGAACCGGCCGACCCGCGCACCGCGAAGGTGCTCGCCGAGCACGGCTACCCCACCGAGCACGTCGCCACCCAGATCGACGACGAGCACTTGGCCGCCGACCTGCTGATCGCAATGGACGCCGGGCACCTCCGGGCGGTGCGCCGCCTCGTCGACAGCTCGGCCGAGGTGCGCCTGCTGCTTTCCTTCGACCCGGACTCCGCCGACGGTGCCGAGGTCCCGGACCCGTACTACGGCGGCCCGAACGGGTTCGACGATGTGCTGGCGATGGTCGAGGCCGCCACACCGGGTCTGCTCGACTGGGTCCGCGAACGGTTGTGACGATGTTGTGACGATGATGCTCGATCAAGCCCGGGCGGCTGTAGCGGAGATCACCGGCCGTGCAGCGGACGATGTGCGCCGACTCGGCGGTGGCGACACCGCTGCCGCGTTCGCGGTCCGCCTCGACGACGGCGAGATGGTCTTCGCCAAAACCGCGCCCGCGACGATGCCCGGCGCCATCGCGGCCGAGGCGGCATCACTGGTCTGGCTCGCCGAGCCCGACGCGGTCGCCGTACCCGCAGTGCGCGGGCATACCGAGAACTGGCTGGTCACCGAGCACGTTCCAGAGGCGGCTCCGAGCCCGGGGGTCGCCGAGCGACTCGGCCGCGAGCTCGCCGCGCTGCACGCGGCCGGCGCACCTGCCTTCGGCGCAGCGCCGCCGGGAGGCCCGGCCGACGCGTGGATCGGCCTCGCCCCGATGCGCAACGAACCCGGCGAGCGGTGGCCGTCCTTCTACGCCCGGCACCGGGTCGAGCCGTACCTGCGGCGTGCCGTCGACTCCGGAGCGCTCAGCGCCGAGGCCAGCGCGGTGATCTCGCGGGTGTGCGCGCAGATCGACGATCTCGCCGGGCCCGCCGAGCCGCCCGCCCGGCTGCACGGCGACCTGTGGAGCGGCAACGTGCACTGGGGCGCGCAGCGGGCCTGGCTGATCGACCCGGCCGCGCACGGCGGGCACCGCGAGACCGACCTCGCGATGCTGCACCTCTTCGGCTGCCCCCACCTGGACCGCGTCCTGGCGGCGTACCAGGAGGTCAGTCCGCTGGCCGACGGCTGGCGGCACCGGATCGGACTCCACCAGCTCTTCCCGCTGCTGGTGCACACGGTGCTCTTCGGCGGAGGCTACGCGTCCCAGGCGGTCGCCGCGGCACGCTCCGCTCTCGACGCTTAACCACCCGAAGGTGACAACCTTCACAAATCTCCCGGCACTCACGGGCAGGCCGCGGCTTCTCGCGCGACGAGGTTCACCCAGGTGACGGTCGGTGATCGCGCTAGCCACGAGCGGCCAGTGCGGCAGTGGGGGTGGCGGCGGGGCTCCGGACTGGCCGCTTACCGTAGAAGGGTGCGCCTGAAGTTCTTGCTACGACCCGGTTGGCTCGGCCTGATCGCGCTGGTCGTGGTGTTCGCGTCGCTCTGCTTCACGCTGCTGGCTCCCTGGCAGTTCAGCCGCAGCGACGAGGCCCAGGCGCGCAACAACGCCATCTCCGAGTCTTTCCACGCGTCACCGAAGCCGCTGGCGGAGGTGCTGCCCGCTGGGCAGGCGCCGGACCAGCAGACCGAGTGGTCGCAGGTCTTGATGCACGGCCGGTACCTGCCGGAGGGCGAGACGCTGGCCTGGCAGCGCACGGTGCTCGGCGAGCCCGCCTTCGAAGTGCTGACGCCGTTCCGGCTCTACGACGGCACGACGGTGCTGGTCGACCGGGGCTTCATCCGCCCCGTCAACGGCACCCAGGCGCCGGACTACGCGGCCGCGCCGGCCGGTGACCTCAAGCTCACCGCCCGAGTCCGCACCGACGAGCAGGACAGCAAGCAGCGCCCGCTGTTCGACCACGACGGGCATCGCTGGGCCTACGCGGTGAACGCGGAGACCATCGCGAACGGCACCGGTATCGCACTGCGGCCGGGCTACCTCTCGCTCAACGAGGGCCAGCCGGGCGTGCTGGAGCCATTGCCGCTGCCGCGTCTGGAGTCGGGACCGTATTTCTCGTACGCGCTGCAGTGGATCGCGTTCGGCATCATGGCGATCATCGCGATCGGCTACCTGGCGTACTCGGAACTCCGCACCGACGCCCGCCCGGCCTGGCGAAACCGGACCGACGCGGCTGGCACGGTGGACGAGCCCGCCGACGGACCGACGCCGGGTGGCCGGGGCAAGAGCAGCGGCCGCCGCAAGGTGTCGGTGGCCGAGGCGATCGCGGAGGAAGAACGCCGCGAACGCGAAGAAGCGGCCCGCGAAACCGGCGAAACAACCGGGAACACCGCCACCACAAGCGGCGAAACACCCAAAACCGAACCAACCCGCCAAGCCTGACCCGCAGCACGGCGCTGGCCGCCAGTTACCTAGGCCTCCGGCCGAAATCGGCCCCCCGGAACCACCTATTTCCCCTGGTCAGAGACCGTGCATGTTTTCAGGTGCCATGACACCCAAAACCGCTCACGGACCTGACCAGTTGGGGTTCGTGGTTCAGCGGGAGCGGCGGTCTCGGCGGAGGGCTCGGGTCAGGGCGAAGGCCGCAGTCAGGACTCCCGTCACCGTGCCGATCACCCGCGAGAGCTCGACGCTTCGGGTCACATCGCCCGCGTCCGCCGTACGGCCTTCTCCCAGCACCGGGCGCTGCTCTACCACGTGGCCGTAAACCGTCCGGCCGCCCAGGCGGATCTGCAGGGCACCGGCGAACGCCGCCTCGACCTGCCCGGCGTTCGGGCTCGGGTGCGCCGAGGCGTCCTGCCGCCACGTCCGCCACGCCCCGCTCGCCGATCCGCCGACCACTGGCGCGCACGCCGAGGTCAGCACCGCCGCGAACCGGGACGGCACCAGGTTCAGCACGTCGTCCAGGCGCGCCGAGGCCCAACCGAAGTTGCGGTAGCGCGGCGAGCGGTGCCCGACCATGGCGTCGAGGGTGTTGGCCGCGCGGTAGCCGATCAGGCCTGGGACCCCGGCGATCGCTCCCCACACCAGCGGCGCGACCACCGCATCGGAGGTGTTCTCGGCGACGGATTCGACGGTGGCGCGGGCCAGGCCTTGCCCGTCCAGCACCGCCGAGTCCCGCCCGCACAGGTTCCGCAGCCGCGCTCGCGCCGCGTCGATCTCCCCGGCGTCGAGCATCCGGGCCATCGCGGTGCCCTCGTCGGCCAGCGACGAGCCGCCGAGCACCGCCCAGGTGGCCAGGCCGGTGACTGCGGCTTCCAGCACGGGGCTGCGCCGCGACAGCCGCTGCGCGATGACCCCGATCCCGACCGTGACGCCGACCAGCAGGCCGGTGTAGGCGATGCCGACGATCCGCTGGTCCCGGTGCAGTGCCCGCTCGGCGGCCTGCGCGGCCTTGCCGAAGATCGCGACCGGGTGTCCGCGCTTCGGGTCGCCGATCGCCGCGTCCGCGGCCACTCCGAGTAGCAGTCCGACCGCCCGTCCCGCGCTCACCGGTGCCGTTCCTCCAAATCGATCTGGTGCGAGCGAGCCTCTCCGGAAGCCCGCGGCAACATCCCCATCAGATAGGCGTTCTCCCTGGTGATCGGCCGTGAGCCCGTCGAGCGGATACCACCGCCCGAGCGGCTCTCGGGTCCGGACGCACCAAGGGTTCGCAGGTGCCCCCCGCACCTCGCAAATCTTTCCGGAACGCTACCCGTGGGGCCGGTGGGACCGGCCACCGCATGCCAGGTGACCGGACGTGTCGGCACGACCGGATATCGTGGCGGACCGTGACGGCCCCGGACCACGATGCTGACGTGCTGCGCGCGGGCGTCGCGGGAACCACCGCGACGGACGTGCCGGCCACGCAGGCTCCCGAGCAGACCCGCGACGGCGGGCAGCGCCTGCAGCTCTTCGCCTACCTACAGGCACCCGAGCACCGCACCTATCTCGCGATCATGCGGCTGTTCACCTCGACGCTGCTGGCCGACCTGTCCGCCGGCGAGGTGGGCGCGGCGCTGGCCGCGGCCGAGCGCGAGGGCCGGGTGGCGGCCGGCGAGTCCGATGTGGACACCGCCATCGACCGACTAAAGCAGCTGGTCAAGTGGGGCAACCTGGTGGTGGGCCGCCGCGAGACGATCGCGTCGAGCATCGCCGAGTTCCAGCACGGCAGCGTCCGCTACCAGGTCAGCAAGCTCGCGGTCCGGGTGCAGCGGGACGTCGACGCGCTGCTGCGGGTTCCCGAAGGCGCCCGCGAGGTCTCGCGCGAGTTGCTGCCCGCCATCGACCGCGGGCTGTCCGGGATCGGCGTGGCGCTTTCGGAGGCGTTGGCCGTGGAACGCCGCGACCCGAAGGCGAAACCCGCCCGGCAGGCCCGGGAACGGCTCGCCGAGCAGGTCACCACGGTGTTCCTGCAGCACGCCGAGCTCGCCGCCACCGTCCGCGACTTCTACGCGTACCTGGGCCAGGTCGTGACCCGCCACCAGTTGGCGCCCGACGAGATCTCCGGGTTCCGGAACCTGCTGGTCGAGTACATCCAGATGGTCGTCGAGGACGTGCTGCGGCACACCGCGACGATCGCCGGTTCGCTGGCAGGGCTGGCCGGGGTCCGCAGCGAGCTGCTCCGGCTGCTGGGTCCGGCCGACCAGTTGGGCATCGACGTGGAACGCGCCCGGGGCCGCACCGCCGCGGACTGGCAGGAGCTGACCGACTGGTTCGTCGACTCACCGGGTCGGCCGAGCCAGGTGGCCGCGCTGCGCGAGGCCACCGCCCGCGCGATCGGCTCGCTGCTGGCCAGCGTCAAACGCGCCACCTCCGGCGGTGGGCTGGTGCCGGGGCGCCGGGGCGAGCTGCTGAAGCTGGCGAAGTGGTTCGACGGGGCCAACGAAACCACCGCCCACCAGGTCTATTCGGCCGCTTTCGGCCTGCATTCGGCGCGGCACCTGCTGCCCGCACCGGATTACGACAGCGACAACGACAAGGTCGCGTGGCGCGATGGCCCGGTGCTCGACGTGACGGTCAGCGTGCGCAGCCGGGGTGATCGCGGGGCGCGCGGCCGGACTTCGCGGGTGCTCGACGACCCGATGACCGAGGAAACCCTGCTGGCGCAAGCACGTCAGGCCGACGAGCGGCGCTCCGCGGCGGTCGCCGAGCTGGCGGCGGCGAGTTCGCAGCTGGCCGAGCGGAAGCTTTCCGGCGATGCGCTCGGCGTGCTGTGCGAGCTGTTGACGCTGGCGATGGCGCAGCGCGAAGGTTCCGACGACTCCGGCACGGCGCTCGACCCGGTGCACCGGCTGCGCGTCACGGTGCGCCCCGAGGCCGGCCGGGAAACCCGGATCTCCAGCGCGGTAGGCACATTGACGCTGCGCGACACCGTGCTGGAGGTTTCCGGCGACGGAGCCATCCCCGAAACCCCGGAAACCCTGCGGGGAGCCGCTCGATGATCTCAACCTTCGAAGAACTTCCCGACATCGATGCGGCGAACGTCGTTCGCTGCGCCCGCGTGCTGCTGCGCCGACCGCTGCTGCGCCCCGGCGGACCGGACGGCGACCTGCTGCCGATGATCTACCGCCAGCGAGTCGTGCTCCAGGAGGTGTTCTCCTCGCTGCTGGGCTACCGCCTGGTGGTGGAGCGGCGTTTCGCACGGCTCTACAAGTCCGGCCCGGGCGCGGACGCCACCCGCGGCGAGGCGTCGCTGTCGCCCCGCGGCTACGCGTACCTGGCGCTGACGCTGGCCGCGCTGACCGGCATCGGCCGCCAGGTCCTGCTGTCGCGGCTGGTGAGCGACGTGCGCGCAGCCGCCGTGGAGGCCGATGTCCAGGTGGTCGACGACCCGGCGGATCGGCGCGCGCTCACGGCGGCGCTGCGGCAGCTGGTGGCGCTCGGTGTGATCAACGAAACCGAGGGCTCGGTGACCGCCGAGTCCACCGCCGAGGCCCTGATCACCATCGACACCGATCTGCTAGGCCAGCTCATCGCCGGGCCGCTCGCCGAGGCCGGCAGCCCCGAGCAGCTGGTCGAGCTGGCCGCCGCGGCCGGGCCGCGGCACCTGGAGCACGCGGTGCGCCGTCGGCTCGTCGAGGACCCGGTCGTGCTCTACGACGACCTGCCGACCGAGCAGGCCGCCTGGCTGCGCGAGCACGTGACGAACGAATCCCGCCTGCTGGAGCGGTTCTTCGGCTTGGTCGGCGAGTGCCGCGCGGAGGGCGTGGTGGTCTGCGATCCGGAGGACTACCTCACCGACCTGGTCTTTCCAGGCCCCGGCACGGTCGCGCGCATCGCGCTGCTGGCGCTGCCGGAACTGCTCGGCCGCGCGGAGCCGGACGGGTCCGGCAAGCACCCGGTGACCTGGCAGGACTTCACCGACGTCTGCCAGGAGCTGGTCGACTCCTATCCGGCCGCGTGGTCCCGGCAGGCCACCGGGGACCACCAGGACCTGGTGCACTCGGTCGTCGCGCTGCTTCGCCGGCTCGGCCTGCTGCAGGACCACGACGGCCGATGGCTGCTCAGCCCGGCGGCGCACCGCTGGCTGCCGCAGCCGGACGCCACCCCGGCCCCGGGCCGGGAACCGGAACCGGCCCCGGAGCCACCGGGCTGGTCGTTGTTCGACGAGATGACGGTGTTCGACGAGATGCAAGAGGACGGTCCACGGTGAGCGCAGACAGCACGGGATCGGTGCCCACCGCCAACCGCTGGCGGCTGCACCGCGGCGGGATCGTCAACATCTGGCAGTACGCCGAGACGACCTTCGACCTGGGCGGCGGCCGGGCGATCTTCCAGGGCACCAACGGTTCCGGCAAGTCCCGCACCCTGGAGCTGCTGCTGCCGCTGTGCCTGGACGGCGACCTGCGGCAGCTGGGTTCGAAGGGCTTCGACACGGTCAGCATCCGGCGCCTGATGCTCGACGAGTACCCGGGCGGGCCGAACAGGATCGGCTATGCCTGGATCGAGCTGCACCGCGAGACTCCGGGCGGCGGTGCTAACGGCGGGACTGAGGAATTTCTCACCTGCGGCATCGGGGTGAAGGCGTCCAAGACCTCGCAGTCGATCAGCGATTCGTGGCGGTTCATCACCGGCCGCCGGGTCGGCATCAACCTCCACCTGGTTGGCACGGACCGGGTGCCGCTGGGTTCGGCGCAGCTGCGCGAGCTGCTCGGCGCCGACTGCGTCCTCGACGACCAGGCGTTCCGCGCGAAGGTCGCCGCCTCGGTCTACGGCGTGCCCGCCGCGCGCTACGGCGACCTGCTGCACCTGCAGCGGACGCTGCGCAACCCCGACGTCGGGCTGAAGGTCCTGGAAGGCCAGCTGGAGCAGATCCTGTCGGACGCGTTGCCGCCGCTGGACCCGGGCCTGATCGAGCGGCTGGCGACCTCGTTCGACGACCTGGAGTCGATCCGGGAGAACATCGTCCGGTTGACCGGCGCGGACAAGGCGCTCACCGCGTTCCTGTCCACCTATTCCGGCTACGCGTTCGGCGCGCTGCGCGACCGCGCCGAGGCGATGCGCACCGCGCAGGAGAAGCTTCGGGCGCTGCGCAAGGAGCTGACCGGCCTGGAGAAGCAGGTGGCCGGCAAGCGGCACGACCGCGAGACCGCGCAGCAGACGATCGCCGAACTGGAACAGCGCGAGGCCGAGCTGGAATCCAGCATCGACGCGTTGCGCTCCCACCCGGCGTACTCCGAACTGCAGAACCTGCGCGACCGCGAGCGGTTGGTGGAAAGCGCCCGCACCGCAGCGGTTTCCGCGCTCGGCACGGCGAACAAGCACCGCGCACAGGAGTACCGCTCGGCGGAGTCGGTGGTGGGCATGCTGCGCCGGTTGACCGGTGACACCGAGGCGGCCGGGCAGGCCGCGGCCCGCGCGGCGCAGCAGCTTTCCACGGCCGGGCTGGACGGGTCGCTGGTGCCGCGACCACCGGCGATTCCGGCCGCCGAGGTGCAGGCCGAGCAGGCGCGGGTGCGCACCTCGCCGGAACCGGACGCGGAGCCGGTGCCCGTGGAGCGCTACGCCGCGCCCCGACCGGACACCGATGCGCTCGCCGCGGAATTCCGCGCGGCGGTGCGGACTTCCGAGCAGGTCTCGTCGGTCGCCCGGCAGCGTTCGGCGTTGACGCTCGCGCTGCACCAGCAGTCCCGGGAGCTGGACGCGGAGCGGGACAAGGTCACCGAGCTCCAGCGGCAGGCGCGGCAGGCGCAGCTGACCTCGACGGAAGCGGCCGGGCGGCGCAACCAGGCGCAGCAGGAACTCTCCGACGCCGCGGCGGTGTGGGTGGAACGCGCGCAGAAGTGGGCCGCCGAGTGGCCGTCCACTGTGGATGACCTGCCGCCGGAGCCGCCCGCCGCCGAGGACCTGGTCGGGGACCGCGCGGCGACCCGGCAGGCCCGCGAGCAGGCACGCCGCTGGGCAAAGCCGCAGCTGCACAAGGCGCGTCGGCAGGTGTCCGAGGTCGAGCAGGAAATCGCCGAGCTGCGCGAGCGATCCCGGTCCCGCGAACAGGAACTCGCCGAGCTCCGCGCCGGGCACGAGCAGACCCCGAGCCGCCCCACCTGGGCCGATGCCGAGCGGGACGCCAGCCAGGGGCGGGCCTTCTACGAGCTGGTGGACTTCCAGCCGTCGCTGGGCGAAGCCGACCGGGCCGGGCTGGAGGCGGCGCTGCAGTCCAGCGGGCTGCTCAACGCCTGGGTCACCGCCGACGGCGCAGTGCCCGGCCTCGCCGACCTCCTGGCCGCCCCCGCCGAGTCCGGCTCCGGCGGCACGCTGGCCGAGCTGCTGTCCCCAGCCGCCGAGGCCGACTGCCCGGTACCGCCGGAGCGGGTCGCCGCCCTGCTCGCCTCGGTGTCGATCGACGGCGGTGCCGGACTCTCGGTGTCGGTCACCGGTGCCTGGAGCGCCGGGGTGCTGTCCGGTGCCTGGCGCAAGGAGACGGCGGAGTACGTCGGCGCGGGGGCCCGCGAAGCGGCCCGAGCCCGGCGCATCGCGGAGCTGGAGGAGGACCTCGCGCGGCTGCGCGCCGAGATCGGCGGAGCCGAGCGGCGGCACCGCGAAGCGGGCGAGCACGCGGCGGCCCTCGATCAGCACCTCGAGTCGTACCCGGACGACAGCGACCTGCTGACTTCGCACGCCAAGCTGGCCACGGCGATCGAGGCCGCGGCGGATGCCGACCAGAAGGCCAGGCAGCTGCGCGAGCAACACGAGAGAGCCGCTCAGCGCTGGCAGGCCTCGCAGGCCGAGCTGGTGCGCGCCGCGGGCGAGGCCGGCCTGTCGGCCGAAACGCAGGCGCTCGACACCGCCCACCGGGCCGCCGTCGACGCCCGCGCTGGCATCGATGCGCTGCGCGAGGCGATCGAGTCGCGCTGCCTGCCGACCCTCACGGACCTGCAGGACCTCTCGTTGCACCACGACGCGGCGGTGGCCGACCGGATGGAGGCCGAGACGCAGGCCGAGCGGCGCTGCGCCGAGTACGCGGAGCAGGCCACCGGCCTCGCGGAGCTCACCTCCGCCGTCGGCGGCGAGGCGCAGCAGATCGCCGACAAGGTCGGCGCTTTCGAGCGGGAGCGCGCCGGGCTGCGCAAGCAGCTGCCGCAGGCGCGGGAGAAGATCAGCTCGCTGCGGGAGTCCTCGGCGCGACTGGAAACCCAGCTGGAGCACAAGCAGTCCCAGCTCGCCAGCCGGGAGCACGACGCGACGGCTGCGACCGACACGTTCCGGCAGGTGCTGCGCATCCCGGGCCTGTGGTCGGCCGCGGGCATCGCCGGCACCACGCCGGAGGATCTCGACGAGGCGGCGGGCCTGCTCGCCGAGGCGGACCGCCGGGGCTCGACGGAATCCACGGTGCTCAACCGCCTGCAAACCCTGCAGCACTCGTTGAGCGGCAACTACGACATCACGGCCGCCGACCAGCACGGCCTGCTCACCGTGACCGTCACCGGCGAGGAAGGCCCGCAGCCGGTGGCCGAGGCCGCGCGCCGGGTCGGCGAACGGCTCGCCGAGCAGCGCGGTTACCTCAACGAGCGCTACCAGTCGATCTTCGCCGACTACCTGATCCGCGACCTCGCGGAGCGGCTGCGCGGCCAGGTCGGCATCGCCGAGGACCTGTGCAAGCGGATGAACGAGGTGCTCGACGGCGCCCGCTCCAGCCAGGGCGTGCACGTCCAGCTGGAATGGCAGCCGTCGGCGGCGCTCGGCGACGACATCAAGCAGGCCATCGAGCTGGTCCGCACCCCGTTTGCCAACCGCAGCGACGACCAGGACACGCTGCTGCGCCGGGTGTTCACGGATCTGATCGAGTCCGAGCGGGACAGCACCTCGGGCGGCTACGCGGAAATCCTGGCGCGGGCGCTGGACTACCGGTCGTGGTTCGCGTTCACCGTCCGGGTTCGCGACACCGGACCGGACGGCAAGCCCCGCGTGCGGCGCCTGCGGCAGCTGTCCTCCGGCGAGACGCGGCTGATCTCCTACGTGACGCTGTTCGCGGCGGCGGCGGCGTTCTACGACGCGGTCAGCGTGTCGTCGGACGGGCGCGGGCCGCTGCGGCTGGTGCTGCTGGACGAGGCGTTCGAGCGGCTGGACGATCCGACGATCGCGCGGATGCTCGGCCTGCTGGTGGACCTCGACATGGACTGGCTGATCACCTGGCCCAGCGGCTGGGGCGTGTCCCCGAAGATCCCGAAGATGCACATCTACGACGTGCTCCGGCCCCGCAGCGGCCACGGCATCGCCTGCACCCACACGACGTGGGACGGCGCCGCCCTCGACCGCGCCAACACGTGATCTATTAGGTGTGCGGGGCACCATTTGCCGACTACGTTGGTGGAGGGTGCCTTTCACGCTGCACACTTATGAGCGAATGGGGGCGATCCGACGTGGGTGTCGAGGACGACGTCCGTGCCGTGTGGGGCGTTGAGCCGCTGCGTGGCTTGTGGGCGCAGGCGCGGGAAGCGCTGGAGGCCGCGAAACCCCCGGCGACGTTCCGGTTGGAGCTGCCCGATGCCGAGACCCAACGAGCCGTCGGCGAGCTCTACGGCCGTCCGATGTGGGGGCAGGGTACACGGATCAGCGTGTCCAAATTGGACGAAGCAGTCCGACGCAGCCGGTTCGCGTTGGGGCTGGCGGAAGTTCTGGAGATCCTGCACGAGCGGCCGCTGGCGCGGCGCCAGACCACGGAGCCGGACGAACGGCGCGAGCGGACCGCAGGGACGCTGCGAGCGGCGCTGGCCGAGCAAGGACTCGCGACGGCCGCATGGGCGGAGCCGTGGACGCAGTGGCTCCAGCAGTACGGGCGAGTCGGCGACGACGAGCTCCCGGACGTCGCGCGGCGCGCGGCGAAGGCGCTGAGCACGCTAGCGCTGGCGGAGCCACCGGAGGCGTGGACGTCGCGTGGCGAGCTAGCGGCGAGCGTTGGCGGAGCGCATCAGCTCGACAACGGCACGGCGTTGAGCCGGGTTGTGCTCAAGGCCGCGGCGCTGGCGCACGGGGCCGAGACACCAGTCAACGAGCGCGAGCGCCGGGCCTTGTGGGAGCGCTGCGGAGTCACGCTCGATGCCGTGTCCGCGACCGTTCTGTGCTGGGCCTTGCCACTGGCCGGCTCGGACGACTGGTCGCACGGCGTCCGGCAGCGCACCGCGCTGGGTCTGCCGACGCACCTGACCCACCTCGACCTGCGCGCCGCCCCGTCCGCGCTCGTCGAGGCGGGCACGACGATCGCCGTGTGCGAGAACCCGCGAGTCCTCGAATCGGCGGTGGAAGAACGCATCGCGCACCCCGTGGTGTGCGTGTCCGGCCATCCCACAACGGTTGCCGTGACACTGCTGCAGCGCCTCACCGACTGCGGCGCCACGCTGCACTACCACGGCGATTTCGACTGGCCCGGCATCGGCATCACCCGATCCCTCTTGACGCACCACAACGCGCGTCCATGGCGGATGTCCGCCGCCGACTACCGCCAAGCCCTCGACCGGGCCGCGGCAACCCGCACCGACCTGCCGAACCTCGTCGGCACCCCGCTCGAAACCCCCTGGGATCCCCAGCTTGCGGAGCTGATGGCCACGACGGCCAGAGCCATCGAAGAGGAAGCGGTCCTCCCCACCCTGCTGACCGACCTCCGCACCGGGCTGGACATTTTGAATCCAACGGGTCAGGACCCGTGAGCTTGTTCTGGTGCCAACGATGTGGGTTTGATCTTCGTCGTCGAAGCGGCATTGCGCTTAACCCGCCTAAGCAACTTGCTCAGACGTCGTCTGGCGAGCGACGCCGCGTTGGACATCCCGGAGTCCGGACGGCGTCTGAGGTTCCGCTATCCGCGCCGCCACGCAACCGAGTCTGGAAACAGGCTTCTCACCGGTCGCTAGCTGCTGAAACGCTGGTACATGACGTACAGGCCGACGTAGCCGTGGGTCGGGTGGTGGAACGCTTCCGGGAGGGTCGTCGCGATCTGCATGCCGAGGGAGCGCCACAGGGCCACCGCTGCGACGTTGGTCTCGACGACCGCGTTGAACTGCATCGCCCGGAAGCCGTCCGCTCGTGCTTGGTCCAGGACGCGGCGTCCCAGCGCTCGGCCCACGCCGCGCCCCGAGCTGTCCGGGGCGACCATGAAGCTGGCCGTCGCGACGTGCGCCGCCGGGCCCTCGTGGTTCGGGCCCGACACCGCCGTGCCCAGCACCCGCCCCTTCTCGTCGACGGCTACGACCGTGCGGCCCGGCCGGGGCAGGAACCAGCGCTGCCTGGCCCGCTGCTCGTCGATGTCGCGATCCCAGGAGAACGTTTCCCCCGCCGTCACGATCTCCTGCATGAACGGCCGGATCTCCGGCCAGTCGTCCCGGTGCGCATCGCGAATCCGCATGGGCCGGAAGCTACGACTACCGCCGGACAGTTCGCCACCTCGCCGTTGGCTGCCGAGGCGGAGTTGTGCGCACCGGTGGGGTGCCCGTACTTTCGCGGCATGGCATCGGTCGTCGTGGAGTTCTCGGCGCAGGAGCCGGAGCGGCTCGCGCGGTGGTGGGCCGACGTGCTCGGATGGCACCTCGACACGCGCGCCGGGACCGTCGTCCAGCCGACCGGCCCCGGGGTGCCGCTGCGGTTCGTCGGGAGCGCCCGCGCCAAGACCCGGAAGAACGGCGTGCACCTGGACCTGCGCAGCGAGTCGCACGACGAGCAGAACAGGATCGTGGAACGGTTGTTCAACGCCGGCGCCCGGTTCGCCGACATCGACCAGAGCAGCGACGTGCCGTGGGTGGTGATGGCCGACGTCGAGGGCAACGAGCTGTGCGTGCTGGAACCCCGGAAGGTATACGCCGACACCGGGCCGGTCGCCGCAGTCGTGATCGACACCTCGGACCCGCGCTCGGACGCCCGGACCATTGCGACGGCGACCGGTATGGAACTGGCGGGCGAACGCTCCGAGTTCGCGTCGCTGCGCCCGCCGTCCGGCGAAGGGCCCTTCCTGGAGTTCCTGGAGAGCGAGTCCGGGCCGGAGGGCATGCTCCGCGTCCTCGTGGAGTGACCCCGCGGGGCCTCGGCTAGCGAGTCTCGCGCCGATACATGACTCCACAGTGGATGTTCCGATACCACATTGCGGAGCCAGCCAGCAAAGCAGGTCGGTTCCTCCTCGAAAATGCACGCGCCAACCTCGGTTCTCGCCACACTCGTGCCATCCGGCGCCGTCGCCTCCGCGTACACCTCGACCCAGCTGCGGCAGGTCGGCAAGTCGCCGCATGGTGGTGATCAGGTGCGGGAGGTCTGCGGAACCTGACGTGTAGTCCCTCGCGCTACTGGGTAATTACGCTTCTCGTCCCGCTGCGCAACCCTTTCACGAACACACGGCCCTGCGGCGTGTCCAGGGTTGCGGCTACGGCGGAGTTCTGGCCGGGGCCGACCGTCGTGGCCGACAGCACGGGGCCGGTCAAGGCTTCAACGAAGCTACATGCGCGGGATGAGACCTGCTCCCAGGCAAAACGCGGAATGGCCATCCATCTGTCCCTGTTTCGCACTCGGGCTGTACGGGCACTGAATGATCAGTTCAGCCCAAGATCATGGCGTAGCACTGTCGGCTGTCCAGATTCGCGTTTCGTTGAGGAGTTCCTTTGCTCGCAGCGCCTCATCAAGGCTGATGCCAAGGCGGTTGGCGATTGCGCACACGTAGATCAGGACGTCGGCTAGCTCCTCGTCCACGGTCCCGGTGATCGAGCTGTGGTCCATCGAGAGGTGTTCCCGCTTGCGGATGGCCTTGAACAGCTCGCCCACCTCCTCACCAAGTTTGAGGGACTGCTCCAGCACGGTGCTGTGGGAGAACCCGCGCTCGGTCTCCATGTCGGCCACGTAGCGCTGAAGGTCGGCGATGTTCGCGCCGGAACGGAGCGGCAGCATGCTGCTGGTCCTCCTGGACTCGGTGGGCGGATGGGGCACTGTACCCGGCTGGCTGTCTGAAGCATGGTCGGGTCACAACAACGCCAACTGGTCTTCCGCAGGTGTGTGCGGCCTGCTGGACCATCCCACACTGACGTGGCGATAGCTCGTCGAGCATGCCCTGACCAAGGGAGAACAGGCCCCGACCAGCATCTTCACCTAGGCAACCCGGACCGTCCGATGCAGGACTTTCCCCGGACGAAGACGATTTATGGGATCGCCGCCGCGCTCGACGTGGAACCGGGAGTCGGCTAGCGAGTCTCGTGCCGATACATGACTCCACAATGGATGTTCCGTTTCCACATTGCGGAGCCAGCCAGCAAAGCAGGTCGGTTCCGCCTCGAAAATGCACGCGCCAACCTCGGTTTTCCGTGCCATTCATGGGCAAACCGGCACCTCGCGCCGCTACGTCCAGCGCCGCCGACTTCCTCGATCTCGTCTCACTTCGTGCATTGTGGATGGTGTCAGCGGCGGGCCGGTTCGATGATCTTGACCCCGTGGAGGCGGCGGACGAAGTCCGCGCCGAACGCCGTGGACGGGGTGTGAGCGCCGGGCGCCGGGGGTTCCGCGCTCAGGGAGTGGACCGCCCGGAGCACCGCGTCCGCAGTGAGGTCGTAGGTGTCCGGGCCGATCAGGGCCGCCGACACGCTCGCGCCGTCCGGTGCCGTCGCCTCCGCGTAGACCTCGACCCAGCTGCGCGAGCGGGTGGCCCGACCGGGGCCGCGCACGACTACGCCGATCGCCGCCTTGGCCAGCCGCTGCACGATGTGCGACCCCATCACGACCTGCGACAACCGGGTCGAACGACGGCCGGTCCGGTCGAGTCCGGGCAGGTGGGCGAAGGCTGTGATGTTGCCGATCCCGGTGCTGCGGTAGGCCGTGCTGACATCACCCCAGGGCAGCGAGGTGACCCGCCGCGGCCCGGACGGGAACGGGATCTCACGTCGACGCCACGCCGGCGGCACGGTGCGCACCTCGCCGTCCACGCGCGCCCTGCCGCCCAGCGCGGCACCCTCCAGCGCGCTCTTCAACGTTCCGCCGCTGATCCCGCCGCTGGTGTGGAAGGCAAGGTCCAGATGGGTCGCGGTGGGCAGGTCGGCTGCAACCATCGCGGCCAGGCAGTCGGTGGGCACCACGTCGAAGCCCGAGCCCGGCAGGAGCACCACACCGGCGCGGCGAGCGTCCTCGTGGCGTGCGAAAACCGCCTCGAAAACGTCGATCTCGCCGGTGATGTCGAGGTAGTGCGCGCCGGCTCGCAGGCAGCCTTCGACCACCGGCGCCGACGTCGCGGAAAACGGACCGGCGCAGTGCGCGACTATGTCGATGCCCCGCAGCCCCTCGGCGACCGCGTCGGGGTCGCCGAGGTCGAAGACCCGGTACGGCAGGCCCCTGGGCGTGGCGAAGGCCGCGATCTTCGCCGGGGAGCGACCGGCCAGCACCGGCCGCTCCCCGCGGTCGAGCGCCCGGTCGGCGACCAGCCGACCGGTGTAGCCGCTCGCTCCGTAGATCATCCAGGTCATCGCGATCCTCCCGGGTAATACCGAACATCCTGGTAACGAACACCGCTGGGAACGGTCACGGGTTGCCCCGAGTTGTTCCGATCACCCGACATCGCGAACTAGGACGTGATTTATAAGCGGCGGCAGCCGCTTGCGGTGTGGGACTCAACTGGCACGCAACTGGCACCGCCGCGGGTTCTCAGGGGCTGTGCCCGCCGGAGGGCTCTCGGCGAGGCCAGTCCCCGACGCGATGAATTGGCATTCATGATGTCGGGGCGCGAGAAGGCCTCTGAGGTTCCGCTACCTGCACCGCGACGCAAACCACTTTCGAAACAGGCCTTAGGTAAGCCCCGGCCTCCTTCGGACCCGGCACACCCCGACCGGTGTTCAACCCGCCTGGTGGCCGAGGGCAACGGCGATCGCGGTGGCCGTGTCCCGGACCTGGCCGAGGAGGCTGCCGAGCTCGGGCAGATCGGTGTCGGCGCGCACCGTCGTCAGCGACACGGCCGCCAGGAGCTGCCCGGTGACGTCCGGGATCCGGACGCCGATGCAGTGCACCAGCGGCTCGAATTCGGCCTGGTCGGTGGCGTAGCCGAGCCTCGCGACCTCGGCCAGGTGGTCCCGGAACTCGGCTTCGCCGGTGATGGTGCGCTCGGTGTAGCGGGTGAAGGCGTGCGCGGACAGCAGGCGATCCCGGTGGTCAGCCGGCAGCGCGGCCAGGATCACCTTGCTGGCGGCGGCGGTGTGCAGCGGCACTGACCGTCCAATCCGCGACCAGGTGCGGATCGACGCGGCGCCCTCGATCTTGTCGACGTAGACGATCTGGTCGTCCACCAGTTGCGCTAGGTGCACCGTCGAGCGCGTGGCGTCCGCGAGCGAGATCAGGTGCGGCCTGGCGACCGCGCGCAGGTCCATCTCCTCCAGCACCTGCTGGCCGAGCTCGACCAGCCGGAACCCGAGGCGGTATCGGCCGTCCGATCCGCGGGCGATCAGGCCGCCGTCGGCCAGCGGCTGCAGCATCCGCAGCGCGGTCGAGCCGTGCACCCCGAGCTCGCGCGCCAGCTCCGCGACAGTCTTGGGCGCTCCGGCAAGGGTTTCGAGCACGTGGACCGCCTTGGCGACCGTCTTCGACATCCACACCCCCTCAATCGGGCTTGCGATATTAACAGAGGCATTGCAAATATTGCAGGCGCGCGACGGCTGCCGTCCGAGATCACCCGGACGCCGCGAACCGGCCGCAAATCGCGTTCAGAAAAACGTCCAATCCGTCCTCCTCCCCTGGCGTCCGGCCAAGCCGGCCGGGCACAAACCTCCATCCTCTGAACAACTACTAATAACTAGCCTCTCCCGGGTGAAAAACTGCGCTCCGACCAATTCCAAATTGACAGCCATCGTGGCGGGTGATCGACTCCGCGTTGTATCCGTCAGCAATTCGGTACACGGAAGAAGGCCCCGAATGCGACACTCGCCCGTCCTGTTCAGCGCCGCGTTGACGCTCGCGGCGTTCGCGGTCGCGCCCGCCGCCCCGGCGGTCGCCGCCGAGTCCGCCCCGGCGTGCGCACTGTTCGCCTACCAACCCACGCGCGAGGGCAACACTCTGACCGCCACCGGCGGGCGCACCGGTTGCCTGAACACCGCGACGGTCACCGTGCGGATCGTCGTCGAGCAGAAGGACGCGACGCCCAAGGTGCTCGGCGAGCTGGCGCAGAGCGGCACCGAGATCAACCTGGCCACGAAGGCACCATGCAACTCCGGCGCGACCGTCAAGGTGCACACCGAGACGATCAGCTCCACCGGCGCAATCGCCCACTCCCCGACGAGCACCTTCGAGAAGTGCTGACCCGGATCTGAACGGGACAGCCGAGGACGATACCCCGGCGACGATCCCGCAGATCCCCCATGCACCGCCTCGCACGGACCTCCCCGACAGCGTGCACTCGGGGCCCTCCGGCGAGGCGGTGCCTTCTTTTGCCGACTGGCGCGGGCGAAATAACTGCGATATCGGAACCACTCGCCTTCTCACCCCGCAAACCCTCCTCCCAATTTCTGCAGAATGGCAATTCCCGCGACCGCGCATCGAGCGGGAATCGATTCCAGGTTCAACAATTCTTCGGCGCCCGGCGAATGTCCGATTCGCCATTCCCACCGGTCTCGACGCCGGGCCGCGGGTCAGGTCTCAGCGAGCACCCGGCCCGGGACGTCCGAGTCGCAGCCCAGTCGGGGCAGCTGTGCGCGGACCGCTCCGCTGGTGCGGCCGAACTCCTCGGCCAACTCCTCGATCAATCGGCTCGCGGGCTCACCCACCGAACCCAGCCACCGCTCCCGGAGCCGCTCGCCGTCGGGCTCGGTCCACGGTCGACCGGCGTTGGGCGGGCGTGGTCGGCTCCGCCCGTGCCCGGCCGTCCAAGGCACGTGCAGCGCGGCCAGCCTGTCCAGGGTCTGGGCCAGGAACGCGTTCGCGTCGCCCAGCCCGTCGACGGCGATCAGTAGGTTGCCTTCGGCGACGACGCGGCCGTCTGCATCCGCTCCGGTGAACTCCACCGCGACGGTGGCCGGCTGATCCGCACTGACCGGTTCGCGCTTGGCGGTGACTCCGTAGGTGTGTTGTCCGACTCGTACTTCGTTGCTGAAATCCATGCCTCGAAGCTACGAGCCGCGGTCGCCGAATCCCGGGAGTCAAGCATCGAACCGACGCGTGTCGGGACGACTTCTCGATCGAGTGAGGGGCGACTCACACCGGAAGCCGGAACACCGCCTCGGGTCCGGCCGTTGGACGGTCCGGTCGATGCGCCCGTGTCCCCCGGGCCTCAATCACCGCCTTCGCGGAACACCGTTCGGCTGGAGCCGCGTCGCGCCAATCGCCGCAGAGGCGACCGGCGCATCGGCCGCCAAGCGAAACGGACCGCGCTAAGGAGATTATCCCGGGGTCGAAGGCTCGATCGGGGTTTTCTCCCTGGTCATCGTGTTGTCAACATGGAGGACAGCGGAGTTCGCCGCTGCCCTCCATGTTGTTGATGCGTGCTTGCTGGTGTCTCAGTCTCCGAGTCCTGGAGGCCCTCTTACGGGACGAGAAAACGGCTATCGCGAGCGTCGGTGATCGCCATGAAGCCGGGCGCGTGGCCGATGACGAACGGCAGCTTGGACTGCATCACGGCCGCCTGTGGCGTCACCCCGCAGGCCCAGAACACCGGGACCTCCCCGGGCCGGATCTCCACGGCGTCGCCGAAGTCCGGCCGGTCGATATCCAGGATTCCCAACGCTTCCGGCGCGCCGACGTGCACCGGGGCACCGTGCACCGCCGGGTACCGGGAGGTCACGCGAACCGCGGTGGACACCAGCTCCGCCGGGATCGGCCGCATCGACACCACCATCGGTCCCGCCAACCGGCCCGCCGGGCGGCATTCCCGATTCGTCCGGTACATCGGCACGTTGCTGCCCGCCTCGACGTGGCGCACCGGGACCTCGGCCTCCAGCAGCGCCGCCTCGAAGGTGAAGCTGCAGCCGACCAGGAACGACACCAGGTCGTCCCGCCACAGGTCGGCGACCTCGGCGCGCTCCCCGGCCAGCTCGCCGTCCCGGTAGACCGTGTAGGCGGGCAGGTCGGTGCGCAGGTCGCCGGCGAAGACCGAAGCGCTGGTCTCGCCGGGCTCGGTCACGTCGAGCACCGGACACGAGCGCGGATTGCGCTGCGCGAACAGCAAGAAGTCGTAGGCGTACTCGCGGGGCAGCGCGATAAGGTTCGCCTGGGTCCAACCCGCGCTGTAGCCCGAGGTCGGTACGCGCAATCCGGCGCGGAATGCCGCGCGGGCCTGCTCCGGCGACATCGCTTTCGGCTGCGTCATCGAAATCTCCCTACCTCTGCTGTTGAAGCCGATCTGAGCTGCCTTGAAGCGGCGGGGATCCCGCGGACCGGTCGGGGTCTGAGGTCCTGCTATGCGGAACGAGGTTTGAAGCCGTTCCTCAACCGGAAGCGGATTCGCTGGCCTGGCCTGGCCTGCGCCGCATTGTCCACGTCCGCCGCGGTGACCACCGCGATCACCGGGTAGCCGCCGGTCACCGGGTGATCGGCGAGGAACAGCGTGGGGCGCGCCGACGGCGGCACCTGCAGCGCACCGGCGACCATGCCTTCGCTGGGCAGTTCCTCGGTGCGGCTGCGCTCCAACGCCGGTCCGTCCAGCCGCATGCCGATCCGGTTGCTGTCCGGGGTGACCTCGTACGGACGGCTGACCAGGGTGGCCAGGGCGTCGTCGGCGAACCAGTCGTGGCGCGGTCCGGGCTCCACGCGCAGCACGATCTCGCCGGCCTCGCACATCGCCACCGGGGCCACGTCCACCAGCGGAAACCGCGCGGGCGCCGGGCCGACCGGCAGCAGCGCGCCGGGGGTCAGCGGGTCCGGGCCAATCCCGGCGAGCACGTCGGTGGCCCGGGAACCGAGCACCGGTGGCACGGCGATGCCGCCGCGCACCGCGAGATAGCTGCGCAGACCGCGGCCGGGCACGCCCATCCTCAGCTCGGCACCGGCCGGGATCCGCAGTACCGAGTTCACCGCCACCACCCGACCATCCACAGTGGTCGGACAGGGGGCGCCGGTCACTGCGGCGGTGAGGTCGCGGGTCGCGCGGACCGCGAGCCCGCCCAGCGTGACCTCGATGGCCGCCGCTGTCTCGTCGTTGCCGACCAGCCGGTTGGCCAGCCGGAACGCGCCGCCGTCGGCCGCACCGGAGCGACCCACGCCGATTCCGGCCAGGCCCGGCCGACCCAGGTCCTGGATCGTCGACAGCGGACCCGCGGCCAGGACTTCCAGGCAGCTCATGGGACCTCCCGGAACTGCACCCGCACGCCGGGCCGCAGCAGCGCCGGCGGTTCCCGGTCGACCCGCCAGATCTCCAGGCCGGTGCGCCCGATCAGCTGCCAGCCCCCGGGCGATTCGCGCGGGTAGATGCCGCTGAACGCGCCGGCAAGGCCGACGGAGCCGGGCGGCACCTTGGTCCGCGACTCAGTGCGGCGCGGCACCACCAGCTCCGGCGGGCCGCCGGCGAGGTAGCCGAAACCGGGGGCGAACCCGCCGAAGGCGACCGTCCACTCCGCACTCGTGTGCCGGTGCACGACCTCCTGCTCGGTCAGCCCGGTCAGCTCCGCGACCTCAGCCAGATCCGCGCCGTCGTAGACCACCGGCACCTGCAGCAGGTCGCCGCTGGCGGGTGCGCCGTCGCGCGGCTCGACCGCACGCACCCCCGCCTCGACCGCCGCGGTATTGGCGCGCGGGTCCAAGTGCAGCAGCAACGTCCGGGCCGCCGGGACGAGGTCCGTGACGCCCTCCGGCGGATCCTCGACGAGCACCGCGTAAAGCGCTTGCACAGCTTCGAGATCGGCCAGCTCGATGAGCAGCCCCGAGTCGGCGCACCGCAGGAAACGCATCACCGGCCTCGCACGGTGAACGACTCCAGCGCCACTCCGCCGGCCACCAGCCGGGCCCGCACGGCCTCGGCGATGGCCACCGCGCCCGGGCTGTCGCCGTGCACGCAGATCGAGTCGGCGCCGATCTTGATCTCGGACCCGTCGACGGCCTCGATCGGCTCCCCAGCCGCCAGCTTCAGGCAGCGGTCAGCGATGACCTCCGGGTCGTGCAGCACCGCGCCGGGCTCGCGGCGCGACACCAGGGTGCCCTCCGGGGTGTAGGCGCGGTCGGCGAAGGCCTCGCGGAACACCTGCAGCCCGGCCCGCTCAGCCTGGGTCAGCCACTCCGAGCCCGGCAGCCCGAGCACGGCCAGCGACGGATCGTAGCTGCGGACCGCCTCGACCACGGCGGACGCCTGTTCGGCGTGGTGCACGATCGCGTTGTACAGCGCGCCGTGCGGCTTGACGTAACCGACCTCGGTGCCCGCGACGCGGGCGAACCCGGCCAGCGCGCCGATCTGGTAGATCACGTCGTTGGCCAGCTCCACCGGCGGCACGTCGATGAACCGGCGGCCGAACCCGGCCAGGTCCCGGTAGCTGACCTGGGCACCGACCACGACGCCCAGCTTCGTGGCCTGCTCGACGGCCTGACGGATCACCGTGGCGTCGCCCGCGTGGTAGCCGCAGGCCACGTTGGCGCTTGTGACGATGCGCAGCAGCGCCCCGTCGTCGCTGAGCTCCCAGCGCCCGAAGCCCTCCGCAAGGTCCGAGTTGAGGTCCATACCCACCTCACTTCCACAGCGCGGCGATGCCGCCGAGCGAGTTGTATCCCAAGTACAAGGTCAGCAGCCAGGCGACCACACCCACGATCAGCAACCAGCTCGGGTACCGGTATCCGCCGAGCAGGTCCCGCCGCTTGGCCGCCACGAACACCAGCACCCCGAAACCGACCGGCAGGATCAGGCCGTTGAGCGCGCCGGCCAGCACCAGCAGCGTCGTCGGGGCCTGGTCCATCAGCAGGAACGCCACGGCCGACACCGCCACGAAGCCGACGACCAGCCAGTTGCGGGCGCGGGCCAGCTTTGGCGAGAAGGTCACCAGGAAAGACACCGAGGTGTAGGCGGCGCCGACGACCGAGGTGATGCTGGCCGCCCAGAGGATCATGCCGAACAGCCGCAGGCCGACCTCGCCCGCCGCGTGCCGGAAGGCCTCCGCGGTCGGGTTTGACGAGGCCAGCGTGACGCCGCCAGCCACCACGCCGAGGACCGCGAGGAACAGCACCAGCCGCATCACGCCGGTGACCAGCAGCGAGATGACCGAGGTGCGGCTGACGTCGACGATCCGCTCCGGGCCGGTTACCCCGGCGTCGACCAGGCGGTGCGCGCCGGCGTAGGTGATGTAGCCGCCGACGGTGCCGCCGATCAGGGTCGTGATGGACAGGAAGTCGACCTCCTCCGGCCACACCGCCTGGACCAGGGCCTGCCCGACCGGCGGGTGCGAGGAGAACGCGACGACCGCGGTCAGCAGGATCATGACCACGCCGAGAACGACGACGATGCGGTCCATCGCCACCCCGGCCTTCTTGCTCAAGAAGATCCCGATGGCGATGACGGCCGAGACGGTGCCGCCGATCTTGGCGTCCAGACCGAACAGCGCGTCCAGGCCCAGCGAGGTACCGGCGATGTTTCCGACGTTGAACACCAGGCCGCCGAAGACCACCAACGCGGCCATCAGGTAGCCCAGGCCGGGCACCACGCGGTTGCCCAGGTCCTGGGCCCGCATCCCGGAGACTCCGATGACCCGCCACACGTTCAGCTGCACGGCTACGTCGACCAGGATCGACACCAGGATGGCGAAGGCGAACGCCGCGCCGAGCTGGACGGTGAACTCCGTGGTCTGGGTGATGAAGCCGGGGCCGATGGCGCTGGTGGCCATGAGGAAGACCGCACCCAGCAGCGTGCTGCGCTTGGCCGCCGAAGGCTTGTTCTCGGCCGTGGACGTCTGGGCCATGGCACTCCGATCAGCAGGTACACCGGTTCGCCACCGGTATCGGGGGATGTCGCGTGTCAGCCGCGCGAACCGCGGTTCCGGCCAACATAGTGAGTTGTTGAACAATTCTGCAATCCCCCGTGCGCACCTTTCTCGTTAGACTGCGATCAACTGCCGCACGTCGTTAGGAGCTCGATTGACCACCTCGGATCCGTGGGTGGACTTGCTCACGGCCGACCGGGCGCTGCTGGACCGCACGAGCACGGCCGAGCGCGTCGCCGATGTGCTGCGGCAGCGCGTCATTGATGGCGCACTCGCCCCCGGCACCCGGCTGTCCGAGGAAAGCGCGGGCAAGGCGTTGGCGGTCTCCCGCAACACGCTGCGCGAGGCGTTCCGGCTGCTGGTGCATGAGCGGCTGCTGGTGCACGAGTTCCACCGCGGCGTGTTCGTCCGGGTGCTCAGCGCTGACGACGTGATCGACCTCTACCGCATCCGCCGGCTTCTTGAGACCAGCGCGGTGCGCCGGGCAAGCGGGGCCGCGCCGGAGCTGGTGGCGGCCGTCGACGGCGCGGTGGCCGACGGCGAGAGCGCGGCCGAGAACGAGCGCTGGGGAGACGTCGGCACCGCGAACATGCGCTTCCACGAGGCGCTCGCGGCCCTGGCCGCCAGCCCCCGGGTGAACGAGACGATGCGGCAACTGCTGGCCGAACTGCGCCTGGCGTTCCACGTGATGTCGCGCCCCCGGGAGTTCCACGAGCCATACCTGGAGCTCAACCGGGAGATCGCGGACCTGATCACCGACGGCTCGATGGCCGCGGCGGCCGAACGTCTCGACGAGTACTTCGACGCCGCCGAGACCCAGCTCGTCGCGGCGTACCGGACCCACAACACGGGTTGATCGGGCCGGATGGCGATTTCAATGAGCGTTTTCCATCCAGCCTCTTCTTGCGTTGCGTGCGGGTAGCGGAACCTCAGCGGCCTTCGCGACTCCGGAATTCCGGACTTGTGTATGACCAGCTGTCCTCGCGAGAAGACCGCTGAGAACCCGCGGCGGCGCGAACTGCGCGGGTGGGCCAAGGCGGCTACGCCGCTTGCGGCAGCCGTGCACCGCAGGACTTCAGGCGTTGCGGCTGCGGATCAGCCAGGGTGAAAAGGCTCAACGGAAATCAACGTGCTGGTTCCATTGAAACCGCTGGAATCGGCATCCCGGGGTGGGGCCGGGTGGCGTGGGTCTAGGATCCTGGCGCGTGATGCCTCCGTTGAATGCTGTTGCGCAGGGCCATCGGCGACTTCTAGAGGTGCTCTCCGCCCTGACCGACGATCAGGTCGCCGAGCCGTCGCTGCTCCCCGGCTGGAGCCGGGGCCACGTGCTGGCTCACCTGACCGACAACGCCCGCGCCTTCGCCCGGGTGTCTGCGCTCGCGTTGCGCGGCGAACTGGCCGACGCCTACGAAGGCGGGCAGACCGAGCGCGACGCGATCATCGAAGGGCTCGCCGACCGCAGCGCCGACGAGCACCGCGACTCCATCGCCCGGCACTCGGCCGCCCTGGAAGCGGTGTGGTCGCAGGCCGCGGCCGACGATTGGGAACGGCCGGTGCGGTTCCGCAACGGCGACCTGGGCGGGCTCGTGCACCTGCGGTGGCGGGAGGTCTGGATCCACCTGGTGGACCTCGACCTGGGCGTCAGCCCGCAGGAGTGGAGCGACGAATTCTCCTGCCACGCAGTCGATTTCCTGCTGCCCCGGCTGCCGGGCGGCATCGCGCTGCGGCAGACCGACGGCCCGCGCCGGTGGCCGGCCGACGTCGACGGCGTCGAGATCACCGGCCGGGCCCGCGACCTAGCGGCCTGGCTCGCCGGCCGGACGCCGCAGCAGATCCCGACCGGTTCGCTCCCGGACCTCCTGCCCTGGCCCGCGCACCCCACGCCGATCCCAGCCGAACAGCGCCTGTCCGCCCGGTGACCGGTCGGGTCAGTCGAGGCCGGCGAAAAGGTCGGATTCCCAGTCGTGGGGGCCGGTTCCGGGGCCCCGGTCGCCGCGGACCAGCAGGTAGTGCTCCATCGCGAACTCCGGACGGGCCACCATCTGGGCGAAGAACCCGCCGTCATCTAGGTCGACCTGGCTGCGGTAGTGCCGCAGCGCGGCGATCTTGGCGGCGTGGAAGGCGCGGCCGTCGACCATCGCGGTCAGCTCCTCGTCGGGCACCGTGTACGGCTCGAAGCCCTCGATACCCGCCCCCTCGATGCGCTTGAGGATCGAGCGCGGCAGGGTCGTCCAGTACACCTTCGGCACCTGCCACGGCTCGCCGAGTTCCGGCGCGTAGCCGGGGTCCTCCGCCGGGTCGAGGGAGGTCATCACCGCGCGGTGCGCGCCGATGTGGTCCGGGTGGCCGTAGCCGCCGAACTCGTCGTAGGTGATCACCACGTGGGGCCGTTCCGCGCGGAGGATCTCGACCATCGCACGGGTCACCTCGGCCGGGTCGGCCTTCGCGAAGGCCCCGTCCACGCCGTTGCCCGCCTCGCCTGCCATGCCGCTGTCCCGCCAGCGCCCCGGGCCGCCGAGCCAGTGGTGCCGGACGTCGCCGTACTCGGCCAGCGCCGCGCGGATCTCCCCGCGCCGGTACTCGCCCAGCGCGTCGGGATTTCCGCGCAGGTGCGCCAGATCATCGGCGACGACCTCGCCGAGCTCCCCGCTGGTGCAGGTCACCAACGACACCGATGCGCCGTCCGCGCAATACCGGGCCATCGTTGCGCCGGTGGCGGTGGACTCATCATCGGGGTGGGCGTGGACCAGCAACAGACGACGATCGCTCATGGGAACCGAGCCTAGCCACGGGCACCGACACCGGGCCGCCTCCGCCGACCAGGTCACATTCGGCCCGTTGCGGAATTCCGGCAATGTTCGCCTAACGGTCAACCACTCCCGGGCCGCTGCGCGTGAGGATCTTGACACGTCAATCGAGGAGGCAGATGTGTCTGGATATACCCGACGGGGAGTTCTCGGCATGGCCGGAGCCGCCGCAGCGGCCGGCGCGGTCGGTGTGTTCGGCACCGGTGCGGCGGCCGCGCGGCCCAGCGACAACGCGTTGATCGGGCCCGCGCGCGGCGATTCGCTGCACGTGATGACCTTCAACATCCGCTTCGATGCCAAGGCCACCCCGCCCAGCCCCGACGCCTGGACCACCCGCCGCCCGATCCTCGCCGAGCTGTTAAACGCCGAGCAGCCCACCCTGCTCGGCGTGCAGGAAGCGCTGTACGGCCAGGTGAAGGAGGTGCTGTCGGACGTTCCGCGGCACTACGACTGGATCGGGCTGGGCCGGGAGGGCGGCGGTCGCGGCGAGTTCATGTCGGTTTACTACGACACCCGCCGGGTGGAGCCGCTGGACTACGACCACTTCTGGCTCTCCGACACGCCGAACGTGATCGGTTCGAAGAGCTGGGGCAACAACGTGGTCCGGATGGTCACCTGGGTGCGATTCCTGGACCGCCGGAGCGGCCGCGAATTCGTCCACGTCAACACGCACTTCGACCACCAGTCGGAGCCATCGCGGCAGCGCAGCGCCCAGTTGGTGCGCGACCGCATCGCCGGTTTCGACCCGGCGCTGCCGGTGGTGCTCACCGGCGACTTCAACACCGCGGCCGAGACGTCGGAGTCGTACCGGATCCTGACCAGCGGCGGCCTGGCCGACAGCTGGGCGACCGCCGCCGAGCGGCTCACCCCCGCGTGGGGCACCTTCGCCGGCTACAAGGAGCCGGTCGAGGGGAAGGAGCGGATCGACTGGCTGCTGCACAACGGTCGCGTCCGGGTGCTGAAGGCGGCGATCAACACCTACCGCAGGGACGGCTACTTCCCGTCCGACCACCTGCCGGTCCACGCGCTCCTAGAGCTCGCCTGATCCGCAGGGGCTGTTTCCAGACTCGTTTCGCGTGGCGGTGCGGGTAGCGGAACCTCAGGCGACGGCTGAGGTTCCGCGGCAGCGCAAGCTGCGAGGGTGGGCCAAGCGCCTCCGGTGTTTCGAAAACGAAGACCAGACCCGTGAGCGTTTTTGGTTGCTACAGAGGCTGTTTGAGACTCGTTACGCGTGCCAGTGAACGGCGGCTCTACGGCAGCGGATGGCGATTTCGCGCGAAATCGCCGCTGGCCCCTCGTGGGCGCCGTCGATTTCGCGCGAAATCGCCATCCTTCTAACGGGTATCCCGAGTTGTCCACAGTGGGCCGACTTATCCACAGATTTACAGACCGGGGATGACAACACCGAACTGAGCCCGGATTCTAAGATGCATGACATCTTTGACACGTACCATCACACCAGCAGACCCCGGACTACTCACTCGCGCGCAGGCACTGGCCCAGGGGATCACCGACCGCCAACTGCGGAAAAGCAGCGAATACCGACGAGTTATTCACGGCGTCTACTGCAGTAGCGCCATCGAGGCGACCCACGTACTTCGCTGCCATGCCGCGGCGCTTGTCCTGCCGACGCCCGCGATCATCACCGGTCGCTCAGCCGCCACCTTGTACGGGGTGCAGTTGGCGAGGGCTCATGACCGGTCGAAGTTCTCGTAAGCGGCCAGAAGTACATGAACAGACGTTTCGACCTGCGATGTTGGTCCGTCAGGAGCTGGGACTTCGAGCGGGTGGAGTGGGGACGAATCCACCTCGCCACCATCGAACGCACGATGCTGGACCTGCTCGCCCGGAACCCGTTACGGTCGGCGGTCGCGGCTGGGGATGCACTGATCCACGCTGGACTGATCAACCAGGAGACGGTCTACGCTTTCCTCGCGAGACGCCATGACCACGGCATAGTCCGGGCACGTAGGGCCGCCGCGCTCTTGGACGGACGAGCGGAGTCACTGCCCGAATCCGAGCTGCGTGTCGTCCTGGTACAGGCAGGTTTTCGCCCGACACCACAGGTGGAAATCCGCGACGGCTACGGGTTTGTCGCTCGTGTGGACCTCGCGTTGGAAGAGGCGAAGATCGCTCTTGAGTATGACGGGGCATGGCATGCTGACCCTGCTCAACATGCACTCGATCAGGAACGGTTGCGGCGAATCCGGGCATGCGGCTGGCATGTCATCGTGGTGACAGCGGAACGCCTCTACCAGCGATTGCCCGACCTGCTCGCCGAGGTCCATGCCGCTTTCACAGCCCGTCGCTGATTCTGGCGATTTCGCGCGAAATCGCCACTGGCCCCTCATGGGTGGCGACGATTTCGCGCGAAATCGCCGCGGCCCCCTCGTGGGTGGTGACGGTTTCGCGCGTTAATGATGCTGGTCACCGGCCGGGGCGTTTCAGCAGTTCACGGTGTGTCCACACTGGGCACAACGTGCAGTGTGTGCGCACAACTTCCGCGCGCGCTTGGACGCCCCGCCGGGGGCCGCTACCGTGCGACATGGCCCACGTGTGCGCCGACCCCCAACCGGGAGGGTCGACACGGTGGCCACCGCCAGCACCCGCAAGCGCGCCCGCCGCACCCTCAGATACCGCCGACACGCCCACACCGCCCTACGCGGCTGGTGTCGAACGGCCTCATTTTCATCGCAAGGCCGATCCAGACACATCGCGCAGAGCTGAGATTGCCATAGGCGGCCGGAAAGACGGTCGCCGACAAATCAGCCCACCCTGAGCCTCGAAGTTCGAGGCACCTGCCTGACTTTTCCCGAAAAACACCAGCCACCTACTAGTAACCCGCACCGAGGGCGTGGCCGTCTCGTATCGCTATGCCGCGAATTGTCCAGGAGCTCGGCTATCCCCGGACGAGGCCGGCCACATGATCAACCGAACCCGGCTGGCCGCACCCTCATCGTGGTGAGTTCGGCGTCCCCGGCATGACCGCCGTGTACCCGGATCGCCACGTAGCGCGCGGCACCGGCCAAGCGCACTGTCGTGCTCCGGCGGGAGGTCGGTGGGGGCGCTGGCGTGTACGTACGCCCGTCGGTGCTCGTTTCGACGGTGACGGTGGGCGACAGCCCGTCGGTCCACGTCAGTTCGACCTCACCGAGCTGCCAGACCGCGCCGAGGTCAACGACCATCCGGCCGTCGGGGCCCGGGTGCCAGGAGGTCCGCTCGTCGCCGTCGACCGCTGCGCTCGGTGCGGACATCCCCGGGGGCAGCGGTTCGGTCGGGAACGTTGTGGCCCCCAGGGCGAGATCATCCAGTGGGTAGGGCCGGGTGTTGCAGGCCTTAATCGTCACCGTGCGGCGTCCCGGCACCGCCACGTGGCGCGGTGGCTCGCCGGCGGGCTGCACCTGGAGGCGCAGTGGCGGTCCGGCGGGTGCCGTGAGCCGGAGTGTCGCGCCGTCGGCGACGGTCGCCTGTAGGCCGGCGGGCAGCTGCGGCCCTGCGGCGGCGCGCACGGTAAACCAAGCCGGTTCGACCCGTCCTTCCGCTTCGGCCAACGACATCGTGAGTTCACTGCCGGCCTTCGTGATCAACTGAACGCCACGGTAGAGCGAGACGGCGCCCCCGGCCTCGGGCAGTGCGACGGTCCCGCGCACCGCCGAGCCGGACAGATTGAGCATGACGAGGTATCCGTCGACCACGGAAGTGCGCACCGCGGCAACACTGGACGTCGGACGCGGCGCCGTCGCCGCAGTGGCCAGGGTGTGCGGATCCGGGTGGCATTCGACTTGCAGGGGTGCCGCGCTGCCGTCGGAGAGCAGGATCTGGTCACCGGTGACGATGATCGGGTTCGGGGAACCAGTCACGACGAACCCGGCACGCCCATCGACGTTGAGCCAGTTTCCGTTGGTGCTGACCGCCGGTCGCGGGTAGCTCGCCGCGGCGGTCCAGGTATCCCCGTCCTGCGAGGTCTCGATGCGGTACCACCGTCCGGCCGCAGCCTCCCAAACGATTCTGACGCGGTCGAACCGCTGTGCCGAGCCAAGATCGACGGCGAGCCAGCTGTCGGCGCGCGGGCGATCGGCCGTGGCGACCGCCCAGCGCGTGGTCGCATCGCCGTCGGTCGCGTACTTCGCTTCCTTGCCTGGCGATGCTGACGAGGCGAACGCGGTACCCGCGCGGGCAAGGTCGGTCCCGTCGGCGTCGTCGCGCAATTCGAAGGACAACACGGAATAGCCGTACGCCGGATCCGGTAGCACGCCGAGCATCCGTACGTAGCGTGCCGTGACCGCGGGGAAAGCGACCTCGTCGGTCCGGCCGCCGCCGGGCGGGGGTGCGGGAGCAGCCGGGACGGTCACGGTCCCCTCGGCGGTGTGGTAAGTGCGTTTACCGTTCAGTCCCGGAATGCCAGGCATGGCGAGGTTGTAGACCGACACGACGCCCTCTCCCGAGGCCAAGCCGGTCGTCGCGTATACTGCGGCGCCCGAGGGCAGCGTGGCGAAACCGGCGTAGCCGTTGCCGAACTTCAGCACCGCTGCGGTCGCGTCGAAACCGTCCCGCACCTTCGTCCAGGTCGCGGCGTTCCGCTTCAGTGTCTTGAGCGCCGTCGACGGCAAGAGCATCGGCGTCGCACCGCTTACGACGAACAGCCAGTCGTCGTGATGGGGCTGCCAGGCGAACTTGACGAAGCCCGGCTTGCTCACCGCCGCCGTCCACGCGGAAGACGTTCGGTGCGCCATCAATCCGGGCCCTTCACCGAAATCGCTCACGCCTATCGCGTACGCATCGAACTCGGCCTGGCTCACCGCCTGCACCGGGCCACCGTGACTCGCGCGCCACTCGTGCAGCAGGTAGCTGATCGCGATTTCCGCGCGGGCCTCTGGCTCGTACTTCGGCTCACCGGAGAACTTCGTGATGCGATCGGCCGGCGGGTACGCCTGGTAGGGCTCGAGCCGCTCGGCAAGCTGCACCTCGGCGCGTGCGGCGTAACGGTCGCCGAGGACTTGGGCGCGGAAGGCGAGCGGAAGGACATCGCGACCGTAAAGATGCTCGCGGTCCGCCACCATCGGCATCAACGGTTCGCCCGCGTCGCTGGCCATCAGCAGCGTGGTGTGCCACAGCCGCTCGCCGTTCGGCTGTGCGGTGAGCACCTCCGGCAGCGGCTGCCCCGCGAGCAGGAAATGCATCGCGTTGCGCCCGGAGGTGCGCCACAGCTCCTCCTGATAGTGCGGGCCGAACGAACCGTGGTTCTCGACCAGGAACGTGTCGTACAGGTTCTCGGCGGTGTTGGCCGAGATCGGCACGCCGTCCACCACACGCGGGTTGGCCAGGTCCGCGGCGGGCAGGCTCGTCTCGTTGCGGCTCCACTTACCAAACCACTCACGCCACGCCACGGCTTGCGGGTCGTCCGGCGCCCAAGCGATTCCCGGGGTCAGTGCCTGGGCGTAGACGCACATCTCCTCTAACTTGGTGTCCCCGACGTGCCCACCGGACAATCCGAGTGGTGTCCAGCCACCCGACAGCGGGTCGTCACCCGAGCCCAGTCCCGCCGTATAAACCGCTTGGCCGATCGCGATCTTGTCTAGGTTCGCCCTTGTAGCATCGTCCAGATCGCTCCACAGTAGACGACCGGCGAGCTGGAAATAAGACTGGAACGTCGTGTCGAAGTACAGCCGGCGCCCCCACTCGGTGCCGCCGGTGATCACGTTCGATTCGGCGAAGTGGCGGATCGTGTCGACGGTGTGCCGGTGCAGCACCTCCCGCTCGACCCCAGCGACCGTCGCGTCGTAACCCTCCCTAGTCAGCAGGACGGCGTTGCCGAGAACCACGGCGAACGTGAAGTCCTTGGCAGGGTAGATTCCCGCAGCCCGGTCGAACCGTCGCTCGGCCCAGCGCGTGTGCCGCAGCAACACCCGCAGGTAAGTCGCCGCCACGTCGTCCGAGACGCCCGGGCGCTGCGAAACGATCGGCTGCGCGGCCACGGCCCGAGCCCAGGCCATCGGCGTCACCAATCCGGCGGCCACGAGCGCGAGTCCACCTGCGCCGGATGCCTGGAGAATCCGCCGACGAGAGTGCTCAATACTCAATGATCACCACCCCGTTGACAACGCTGTCAGCGACGATTACTTGATTATGGTTCGTTCCGGCGCGGAGAGGCAATGCCGCAGGGCAAACCTGTCCGTTTTCGGACAACCGCACTACCGGCCAGGGACGATCTGCGCGACCCGAACCCTGGCGCCGCCCATGGGCGATCCTGGCATTCCGCTGAGAGTCGGAGATCCGGATGGTCGTCATGCTTTCACCAAGAGAAACCGGAGAAAGTGAAAATCCGATTCGCTCTTTGGAACGCAAAGCTAACGGTCTTCCCCGAAGTGTTGACCAGGCCTTATCCGGCTGGACGATGCAGGAGTACAAGCCCGCTGAGGCGGTCGCTGTCGACGGCAAGACGATACAGAATGCGCGCGTTCGGCGGTGAGGCCTTGGGCGCGGAATCCGCCCAACGCCGTCGCGGTTTGCGGCGTCAGTCCGATGTGGCCCATTACTGGGATCCCGGCTCGGACAATTGCCTTCTCCCGTTCCGCAGAACGCCCTGGCCGGCGGCGATCGCCGCGTCCCGCTGCTCGTCGCGAGGATAACCGTCGAAATCGGCGGCACCGGTGAACTGGGCAGGGTTGACGAACAGGGAAACGACCACTACGTCGCACTCGCGCCCCGCAGCCTGCATCAGGGATTCATGCCCAGCGTGGAACGCGCCCATGGTGGGAACGAAACCGACACGGCATCCCTTGGCCCGTGCTTCTCTCACGAAGTCCCGGATCTCAGCGATCGTGCGCACTAACTTCACGTTGCGTACTTATTTCTGTGCCGACGATGTGCAACCCAGGTCTCTGGTTGCCTCGACAAGTGCATCGAACAGTCCTAACAACTGCGGGCACCGCTGTCCGATCGCGGAATGCTGGCGAGCGACTGTCACCTTGTCTCCGCGTACGATCGGTCCGGTCAACGATTGTCGGGATCCGAATTGCCCCCAATTCTGGACAGCCGCTTCCACCAGGGGCAAGAACGCCTCCCGGGCAACTCCGGCGGTCGCTGCGACGTCTTCGGCCATGCCCAACACCGTGACGACGAAGTTCGCCGCCACCGACGCCGCAGCGTGGTACGCGGCCCGATCCCCTTCCGATACCGTGATCGGCCGCATTCCCAACAGCAAGGCCAATTTTCGGGAAACGCCCAAGGCGCGCTCGGTCGTACCCGCGATCGCCGCAGCGCAACCCGCAAACCGAGCAGGCGTGGCATTCGTTATCGTCATCAGCGGATGCAAGGAGAACCCTCGTGCGTCGCAGTGGGCGAGTACGCGGCGAATAGCCAGCGGCGAAAAAGCTAGTGTCCTGCGCTGGCAGTTCTACCACGTCCTGGAACGGCGAACCCGGCACCGGAACTTCCTGCAGCACAACAGTGCTCGCGGCGAGCCGGCAAGTCGTCCGCTGCCGGGTAGCGTCGCGCGCCCTGGCAGCCTCGACAAGGGGCCGACTGGCCGAGAATCATCGGTACGGACGCCGGATCCGCGCCTCCTTCGCCGCGTGCGCCCACCAGATGACCTGGTCCAGCATCAACTTGGCCGCGGCCGCCGGGCCCGTGTCGTCCTTGGGGCTACCGGACTCATCGAAGCAGTCGTGGACACCGTGGAAGCTCACGGTTTCACGCACGGTCACCGCGTGCAGCTCCGCGAAGACCTGGCGGAGCTGCTCGACCGCCCGCAGGCCACCCGAAATCCCGCCGTAGGAGACGAATCCGACCGGTTTGGTCTGCCACTCCGTGTGCGCGGAGTCGATGGCGTACTTCAGCGATGCCGGATAGCCGTGGTTGTACTCCGGGGTGACCACCACGAACGCGTCCGAGGCGGCCAGCCGGGCGGTGTAGGCCAGCAGTTCCGGGGTCAGGTCGGCCGGGTGCACCGCTGGCAGGTCGAGCTCGGCGAGGTCGATGACGCCGATCTCCAGCCCCGGGTGCTGCCTCGCCAGGTCGGCGAACCAACCGGAGACCGTCCCGGCGAAGCGACCCTCCCTGGTGCTGCCGACGATGATTCCCAAGCGCAACACGTCTTCGGACATTTTCGTTTTCCCTCCACGATGAACGGCTTGCTCGATCATCCTGGAACCTCCATATTACTCGAAGTCAAGCGCACTCATCCACAGTGGATTCGCGCTTCACCCGGAGCGCGTCGAACTCCGCTGCGCTGAGCGCCACGTCGAGGTCGCGCAGCGTGGATTCCAGCCGCTCGGTGAGATCTTGGTGAGTTCGACATCACCGGTGGCGCGCTCCACCGTGAGCTCGTCCCCGACCAGGGAGTTTGCTGCTGGTCCTGGTGCTGCTTGGCTTCCTGATCCGCTTCCGCACACCGTGGGCGCAACGCAGAAACTCCTGATCAGCGGTATCTCGTCGCACTGTTGGGCCTTACTCTTGCAAGAAGATCCGTGAGTGTTTTTGGGTGCTATAGCACCCAAAAACACTCACGGGTCTTCTCTCTGGAAACAGTCTTTAGCGGCGGCCGCGTTGCCAGGAGTCGAGCGCTATCAGGGTCTTGGTGCTGGTGACCCGGTGGCTGCGGCGGATCTCGTCGATGGTGCGCTGCAGGTGCGCAATGTCGCGGACGCGCAGCCACACCAGCGCGTCGGGGTCGCCCGCGATGGTGAACACCGCCTGCGCCTCGGGCATTCGGGTCGTCGTCTGGATGATCTCGTCGACACCGCTGGTGCCCAGGAACCGCAGCTCGATGAACGCTTCCACGCCCGAACCGAGCTTCGCGTGATCCACCTGCACGGTGTAGCCGAGGATCACCCCGATCTCCTGCAGCCGGTCGATCCGCCGCTTCACGGCCGCCGTGGACAGCGTCACCCGGGTCGCGATGTCCGACAGCGTCCGCCGCGCGTCCTCGCGCAGCAGGGCCAGGATTTCGTGATCTATCGCATCGAGCGTCGCTTCGGCCATGGACAGCGATGGTACGCAAAATTCGGGCGCGCAAAAGCCCCTGAACCGCCGATGTTTGCGTGCTGACCATCGTTTCGGGTCGCGGTGTTGTGCGCCACACCCACCTTCGGTTGAAGTGGCGTCGATCACGACCCGCGGGTCCGCGACAAAGGAGTTCGACATGGCCGCCTACACCCTGGACGACCGCTACCTCCAGGAATCGGGCACCGTCTACGTGACCGGGGTGCAGGCCCTGGTGCGGCTGTTGTTCGACCGGATCCGCCACGACCGCCGCGCCGGGCACCGCACCGCGGCGTTCGTCTCCGGCTACGAGGGGTCGCCGCTGGCCGGGTTCGACCTGGAGCTGGCCCGCCGCTCGAAGCTGCTCGCCGATCACGACGTGGTCCACCGGCCGGGCCTGAACGAGGAGCTGGCCGCGACGTCGGTGATGGGCAGCCAGCTCACCGAAGGCCTCGGCACGCAGCGCCCGGACGGGGTGGTGGGCGTCTGGTACGGCAAGGCACCGGGCCTGGACCGGGCCAGCGACGCCCTGCGCCACGCCAACCTCGCGGGCGCGAACCCGCGCGGCGGCGCGGTCGTGCTCGTCGGCGACGACCCGAACGCGAAGTCCTCGACGGTTCCGGCGGCCTCGGAGGCGGCGCTCACGGACCTGGCGATGCCGGTGTTCTTCCCGGCGGACTCGCAGGACCTGCTCGATTTCGGGCTGCACGCGGTGGAGCTGTCGCGGGCCAGCGGATTGTGGACGTCGCTGAAGGTCGTCGCCAACGTGGCGGATGCGGCCGGAACAGCGGTTGTGGCGCCGACCTGGACCGCACCCGCGATCCCGGCCGAGTTGAAGCCGTACTCGCACCGCCCCAGCGCCCGCCTGCTCGGCGCCGAGCTCGCAGGGTTGGAGCACAGCCTGCACAACCTCCGCCTGCCGCTGGCGGTCGAGTACCTCCGGCGCAGCGGCGTCAACCAGGTGGTGCGCTCGGGCCCGGCAGACCGGATCGGCATCGTGGCGGCCGGGAAGTCCTATTTGGACATCCGGCAGGCGCTACGCGCGCTCGGCCTCGACGACGCGGACCTGGCCCGGTACGGCATCCGGCTGCTCAAGCTCGGCGCGATCTACCCGCTCGACCCGCAGCTGGTCCGGGACTTCGCGACCGGTTTGAGCGAGATCGTGGTGGTCGAGGAGAAGCGCTCGTTCCTCGAAACGGCGATCAAGGAGATCCTCTACGGCCGCCCAGACGCCCCGGCCGTCCACGGCAAGAAGGGGCCGGACGGCGGCACCCTGTTCACCGAGCTCGGCGAGCTCGACCCGGACCGCATTGCCAAGGGTCTGGCCGGGCGCCTGACCGCGCACGGCGAGGTGGAGCCGATCAACGCCTGGCGGCAGCACCGCTGCCGCGAGCGCATCGCCGTGCCGCTGCTGGCCCGTACGCCGTACTTTTGCTCGGGCTGCCCGCACAACTCGTCGACGAAGGTGCCGGAAGGGACCGTGGTAGGCGCCGGGATCGGCTGCCACACGATGGCACTGTTCATGGACGCCGACCAGGTCGGCGACGTCGTCGGCATCACGCAGATGGGCGGCGAGGGCACCCAGTGGATCGGCATGTCGCCGTTCGTCGGCACCGAGCACTTCGTGCAGAACATCGGCGACGGCACTTTCACGCACTCCGGCAGCCTCGCCGTCCGCGCGACCGTCGCCGCCGGGGTCAACATCACATACAAGCTGCTGCACAACTCGGCGGTGGCGATGACCGGCGGCCAGGACGCGGTCGGGGCGCTTCCGCTGGCGCGGCTGGCGGAAGCGCTGCTGCTGGAAGGCGTCGCCAAGGTCATCGTCACCAGCGACGCGCCCAAGCGGTTGAGCGGCAAGCTCCCCCGGAGCGTCGAGATCCGGCACCGCGATGATCTGCTGCGCGCGCAGGAAGAACTGGCCGCTGTCCCTGGCGTCACGGTGCTCATCCACGACCAGGAATGCGCGGCCGAGAAGCGCCGCAAGCGCCGCCGGGGCAAGCAGCCCACGCCGGCGCAGAAGGTGCTGATCAACGAGCGGGTGTGCGAGGGCTGCGGGGATTGCGGCGCCAAGTCCAACTGCCTTTCCGTGCAGCCCGTCGCCACCGAGTTCGGCCGCAAGACCCAGATCCACCAGTCCTCGTGCAACGTCGACTACTCCTGCCTGGCCGGCGACTGCCCGTCGTTCCTGACCGTGGTACCCAGCGGCCGCACGGCCCGCCGCAAAATCAGCGAGGTCAGCGCCGGCGAACTGCCCGAGCCGGAGCACGGCGCGGGCGACTTCACCGTCCGCATCACCGGCATCGGCGGCACCGGCGTCGTCACCGTCACGCAGATCCTCGCGACGGCGGCGGTGATCGACGGCCGGCAGGTCCGCACCCTCGACCAGATCGGGCTCGCGCAGAAGGGCGGCGCGGTCGTCTCCGACCTCAAGATCACCGCGGAACCCGTTGCGCAGGCACCGAAACTGGCCGCCGGCGAATGCGACCTTTACCTGGGTTGCGACCTGCTGGTGGCGGCCGACCCGGTGCACCTCGCCGCGGCCGACGACGGCCGGACGACGGCGGTGGTGTCCACCACCGAGGTCCCGACCGGCCGGATGGTCGTGGACACCGCCGTCTCGTTCCCGGTGCAGTCGGGCATCCGGTCCGCCCTCGACGACGCGACCGCGCGGGCGTTCTACCTGGATGCGCGCGGCCTTGCCGAGAAGCTGTTCGACGATGACCAGTTCGCCAACATCCTGCAGCTCGGCGCGGCGTACCAGGCCGGTTCGCTGCAGCTGCCGGCGGAGAGCATCGAGCGGGCGATCGAGCTGAACGGGACGGCGGTCGCGGCCAACATCCAGGCGTTCCGCCGCGGCCGCCAGGCGATCGCGGACCCCGACGCGCTGCAGGCCGAGATCACCCCGCCGCCGGCGAAGCCCCGCGAGCCCAGCGCCGCGGCGCACCGGGTGCGGGCACTCGTCAGGGCCGCGGCGGGCTCGGAACTGGCGCGGCTGCTGGACATCCGGATCCCGGACCTCGTCGACTACCACGACGAGGACTACGCGCGGACGTACGCGGAGTTCGTCGAGGAGGTGCGCGGGCGCGGAGTCGATGCGGTGACCGAAGCGGTGGCCCGCAACCTCTACAAGCTGATGGCCTACAAGGACGAGTACGAGGTCGCCCGGCTCTCGCTCGACGAGAAGCTGCTGGCCGACGTCGAAGCCCAGTTCGGCGCGGGCTCCCGGTTCGCCTTCCGGCTGCACCCGCCGGTGCTGCGCGCGCTCGGCATGAACCGGAAGATCAGCCTCGGCCCCTGGTTCCGCCACGTGCTGCGCCTGCTGCGCGCGGCGCGGAAGGTCCGCGGCACCCGCCTAGACCCGTTCGGCTACGCCAAGGTCCGCCGCGTCGAGCGAGAACTGATCGATGAGTACCGGAAGGTGATCGCGGAGGCGCTGGCAACGCCGGACCACCCGGCGCTGCTGGAACTCGCGGAGCTCCCGGACATGGTCCGCGGCTACGAGGAGATCAAGCTCGTGAACGTCGCGGCCTACCGCGAACGCCAGTCCGAACTGCGGAAGTCCCTGGAGGCCAGGCCGGTAGGCGCCGCAACGTGAGAAGGGGAGTCTCCTGCCCGGCAGGCGACTCCCCCGATCTCCGCAGTGGCGCTGCCCAGCGCATCGGGCGGGCCGCTGCGGTGACGGAAGCCCACCCACGACTGTCCACAATGGTGAGTCGCGGAGCAGGTCAACTCGGCGGCCGGATACTGATCACCTCGACCCGGGTTTGGCCTTCCGGGGTCGGGAAATCGACCGTCTCCCCCGGGTGGCTGCCGGCCAGCGCCAGCCCCAGCGGACTGTCGGAGGTCAGCGAGGTGTCCTCCGCGCCCGATGGGATCTCCTCCGGGATGGCCACGACCCGGAAGTCCTGCGTCGTGCCGTCGGGCAGCCGGAGGCTCACTTCGGTACCGGGCGCCAGTCCTCCGACGTCGGGCTGCCCACCGGCAAGCAGCCTCTCCAGCCCGGCGATGCGGTCGTCGATCGCGACGAGCTCATCGCCGCCCTGCAGCTCCTGCGCGGCGTCGCCGCGGTCCCCGGGGTCGTCGGTCTGCCTCAACTCGTCGACCAGCTGCTGCCGCCTCGCGCGCAACGTGCGGATCTCCTCGGTCAACCGAGCCCGACCCACCGCCGATTCCTCGCCACCCATGACCCGATCCTTCCGCCCGGAGACGACCGCCTACCGACTGCCATCTTCAGCGGACGCCCGAGCCGGGGCGACACGAAACCGGCGGCCGGGCCGGTGGATCATTTCTTCATCTGGGCCACGACGGCGGCGAGCGCGGCTGCGATGTTGGCCTCAGCGGCGGCCTTCTCGATGCCGAGCCCGGAGAGGACGCCGTTGCCGTCCTCGTTCTCCAGCAGCGCGAGCAGAATGTGCTCGGTGCCGATGTAGTTGTGCCCGAGCCGCAGGGCCTCCCGGAAGGTGAGCTCCAGCGCCTTCCGCGCCGACGCGTCGAACGGGATGATCTGCGGCACCTCGTCGGCCGCCGGCGGCAGCGCGGCGGTCGCGGCCTCCCGGACGGCCTCCAGCGACACCCTTTGCGCAACGATCACCTTCGCGGCGATCCCATCGGGCTCGCCGAGCAGCCCCAGCACCAGGTGCTCGGGCAGGATCTCGACGTTGCCCGCGTCGCGCGCCGCGTTCTGCGCCAGCACCACGACGTTGCGGGCCCGAGGGGTGAAGCGGCCGAATCCCTGGCTGGGGTCGAAACCCGCTGCGTCGCCCTTCGGCACGAACCGCTTCTGCGCGGCCTGCTTCGAGACGCCCATGCTCTTCCCGATCTCGGTCCAGGAAGCGCCCGAACGCCGGGCCTGGTCGACGAAGTGCCCGATCAGGTGATCGGCGACCTCCCCGAGGTGCTCGGCCGCGATGACGGCGTCGGTGAGCTGGTCGAGGGCGTCGCCGTGCGCCTTCTTGATGGACTGGATCAGGTCGTCGAGCCGAACCTGACCGGAGAACTCAACTGAATCAGCCATGCGTCAACCATAAGTTGACGCCGTCGGATCGTCAACCTCAAGTTGACGATCATTGGGGTAGTCGCTGACGAAGAGCCCGAGCGAACGACAGGGCCGCCGCATCGATCTCCTCCTGCCCGGCGGCCGCCCGGAGCCACGCGGCGAGCGGCTCCACGAGAGCGGGCGAAAGAGCGGCGATCCACCGGGCACTACCGGCACGAGCCTCGGCAACGTGCTCGGTAGCCCCACCCTCGAAGTGAGCGACGACCTCCGGCCGGGTGGCGAGCAACCCCCCAACCCGCCAATCGCCACGCGTCGAAACGGCGGCAAGCCGCTCAAGCGACTCGGCCGCCCCCACCAGTTCATCCCGCTGACCCACATCCACGACCCCATCATCCGGCCAACGCCCCGGGCCGCGGCAGCCGCACTCGCGGTCCCGCGTTCAGACCTCGTCGTCCGAACCGAGCGGACGGGACAATGGCGGTCAGCCACTCGAACGACGAATCGGTGAAACCCGGGCTCAATGCAGCATCCCGAGAAGCCTCAACAGCAGCAGGCCCCCAGAACTACGCCGGCAACCAATGACGTGGTCAGCGCTTCCCATCACGAAAACGACAAAGAGAAATGCTCAGTCCGCGCGGTAGAAGCACGTAGCGGCGACGCGCCGCAGCGGGCCTCCCGGCGATCTCGTCCGTTCCCGAATCGGCCGATTAGAGGATGCCTTACGGCGGACCCGGAAGGGAATAGTTTCGTGCCCGCACGGGCAGATCCGTTCGCGCCCTGTTGCAGGGCCGAATCTCTCCGGCATAGTTTCACAACGCAATTCTCGTGTGCCCGCAGCAATAGTGGTTCGACGCAGAGACGCTGAAACGGAGAAAACATGCCCTTCGCGAACGCACTCAAGCGACCAAATTCTTCCGCCCTCGCTGTCGGTATCCCAGCATCTGCCGCCGTGCTGCTGCTACGACGCCCGCCTCAGACGCCACCAGTCAGCACGTGAACAGTGGTCGGTGCCAGAAGTTCACCGGTTTTGGGTCCGGCACCGCCGCTGAGCCGATCAACGACTTCGGCACCCGCAGCCCGTCCACGTTCTGGATCCAGACCGGCAATTTCCGTCCAAGCCGCGGCGGAAACATCATCACATACGGATTCTCGGCCCACGCATGAGCGTCGACTCAGCGTCAACTCCGGCTGTCTGACCCATAGTGTCAACTGGGGAAGCGGGTCCACGAAATCCTGTGGCACACAACGTCACAGGTTTTTGGTTGCGCGCCCGCAAGAAGTGAGCGCTACTGGCATCACTTCGGCGGGCCGGTGGCTGTCACCTTTGGTGAGCACGGAACTGATCTCGGCATCGAAGTGCGGGCCGGTGATCAGCTCGCTCGGTGACAGGCCGGGCTGACGAGATGTTCTCGATGGCAGCGGATTTCGCGCAGGCGGACTCGCGTCGCCGGGCAAGGTTAGTATGTGCCGGGGTTGGCTTCGGGTTGCAGCGGAAGAACTCGTGGGGGGCTGGCCGAGCAGGCCGGGGGCGTTACCTCCGACGGCCTGCAGTGGTTGCCGGACTTCTACCGCTGGAACGCCGGCGAGATGCGTGATGATCCCGGGAGTACGTACTCGGCAACCTTGGTGATCGCGGCGGGATCATGCTCGCTGATGAGACGGGTTTTCTGCAGAAAGGCACCAAATCCGTCCGTGTCCAGCGCCAGTACTCGGGTACGGCCGGGCGGATCGAGAACTGTCAGCCGGGCGTGTTTTTGACCAATGCGTCGGTCAAGGGGGCGGGCGTTGGTCGACCGGGAACTGTATTTGCCGGCGTCGTGGACGGGCGACCGTCAACGCCTGGCCGAGGCTGGGATCGACGATGATGTCAAGTTCGCGACCAAACCCCAATTGGCGCAGCGCATGCTGGAACACCTGCTGGACTCCGATGCGGGTGCCGGCATCGGCTGGTTCACCACGGATGAGGCCGCCCGGACGGATTCGAGCCGACGAACTCGCACGGACCGCACCCCGTAAAGCCTGACAACGCCTTTCGGCGGGCGAAGGCACCAAGGACCGGACATCACGCCTTGCCGCTGTAGTACTAGGTGGAAAACTGCCGCCAAAGCTGCCGTAGCCTGCGTTCAATGGGGACACTCGGGCTAGGTGGAAGACCGCCACCGCGAGGAGGGGTAACTGAAAACCGTAGCGGTCGTAGGAAGCGGCGTCATCGGAGCCTGCGTAGCCTTCTGCCTCGCTCAACGCGGAGTAAATGTTCATTCCGCCCGAGCGCACACAACCGGGGGTCCTACCACGAATGTCGGCATTGCGCGATTGAGCGCCTACCAGCAACGAACATACACAAGATGCGAACTGAGCCATCGTGTCGCTTGACATGCTCTTTCCATCCCGCGATGCGCCACCGAGGACGCGGACCGGTTGCCGTGCTTGACGATCCGCGTACCCGCTGCCGCGGCGGCGATCGCCGACATGGTGGAGATGTTCACCGTGCCGGCTTGGTCTCCGCCGGTACCGACGATGTCCAGGAACGGTTCGTCGACACCGATCTTGACCGCGTGCGCGTCCATGGCGCGAACCAGCCCGTCGAGCTCAGCGACGGTCTCTCCCTTGGACCGCAGGCCAATCAGCAGACCGGCCAGCCTGGCATCGCCGGCCTCGCCACGCATCACCTCGCCCATTGCCCACTCCGTATCGCTCTCGGTGAGGTCCTGGCCGTCCGTGAGCGCCGAAAGAATCTCCGCCCATCTCTTTTCCGAATCGTGTCGAGTACGGGTGCCTGGCCGGTCATCGCTGCTCGTCCGCTGTTATTTCGTGTTCAGCGTTCCAGTCTGCGGAGGCGCTGACCAAGACCATTCGATGCCGCTGCCGGCTGGCCATTTCCGCGCTGAAGAGGGGAAAATGTTACCGATCGCCATCGACCGGAAGTCGCCGTTGTCCTTAACCGTACAGATTCAGTCAGTCATCCGCGAACGAATATGGGACGGCACCCTGCACCCGGGTGTCCGGTTGCCATCGAGCCGCGATCTCGCTGCAGACCTCGGGGTTTCTCGCAGCGTCGTGGTCCAAGCCTACGAACAGTTGATCGCCGAGGGCTACCTCAGGGCCACTCAGGGGTCGGGAACCAGGGTGGCGACACATCTGTCCCACCTCGGCCGGGTTGCGGTCGAGCAGCCGACCGGGACCGCGGACGCCCGCTTCGACCTGCGTGTCGACGCGACCAGCACGGAGTTCTTCCCCGCGCGTGAATGGCTGAAGGCATACCAGGGTGTGGTTCGATCGATCGGTGGGTCCGGCCCCTGGCGGCGCCCACTCGGTGTTCCGGAGCTCCGTTCCGAGCTCGCGGCGTACCTCGGCCGTTCGCGGGGGGTCCAGGCGACCGCCGCCGAGGTCGTCGTCACCGCGAATTTCGACCACACCTTCGGCGTGTTGTGCCACATCCTTCGCGAGCTCGGTGTCGACCACATCGCCGTGGAGAATCCCGGTGCGCCCTGGCAGGTCAGGATCGCCCAGCGGGCGGGCCTGTGGGTCACCGGAGTGCCCGTGGATGATGAGGGCGTCGACGTCGAAGCGCTCGCGCGGACCAAGGCGCGCGCTGTCCTGGTCACGCCGGTGGCGCAGGTACCGACGGGGGCCGTGCTTTCGCCAAGCCGGCGGGAGGCACTGTTGCGCTGGGCCGTTGACGTGGACGGCTGGGTGATAGAACACGACCGCGACGGTGACCTCTGGTTCGGCGCCAGCAGTGGCCCGCTCGCCCTGCAGCGGGGTGGGGCGGAACGGGTGATCTACGCGGGGTCGACCCGTGGCCTGCTCGGTCCGAGCTTGCAGCTCGGCTGGTCAGTGGCGCCCGAGGTAGTGACGCGTCGGCTGGGCCGGGCGCAGTTGGGCGCTCCGGACCCGCTCACCCAGCTGGCGTTCACCCACTTCGTCTCGTCCGGCTTGCTGGACCAGCACATCCGCCAGGTCCGGAGCACCTACCGGGCGCGGCGTTCAGTGGTGCAGGACGCCGTCGCAGAACACCTGCCGAGCGCCCGGCTGACCGGCGTACCCGCCGGCACGCACGCCTACGTCCGGTTGCCTGCCGGAGTCGACGACGTCCGGCTGGCAACCGTCGCACGGACGAGGTCGGTTCTCGTACATCCTGGCAAGCACTTCCATTTCGACGGCCGGCCGTCCGCACCCGGGGTGGTGCTCGGCTACGGCGCGGTGCGGCGTGGCGTGCTCGCGGAGGCCGTCGGTGTGCTCGCCGCCGTGATGGGTCAGGTCACCGGGCTGCTTGCGTCGTAACGCCCGCCAGGAAGTTCGCGACCATCGTCGTGCCATCGGGGGTGGCGATGCTCTCCGGGTGGAACTGCACACCCTCGACAGGCAGATTCCGGTGACGCAGACCCATCAGGTAACCGTCGTCGATCGACCGTGCCGTACAGAACGAGTTCCGCCGGAAACGGCTCGGCTACAACGATCGAGTGATACCGGGTGACCGTGCACCGGTCGGGTAGGTCGGCGTATACGCCGAGGCCGCCAAGCTCGAGTCGCGGTTAGCCAGACCAATCGATGCCCTGCCAACCGGACCACTCGGTCAATTCATTGCACGCCAGGCGGAGTTTGTGGTGGTCTGCCGATCATGACGAATTCCGAGTTACTCGCCTCGTGGCGTGACGCGCCCGAAGCGCACCAACCGGAGTCGCCGGACCGCGCTGCCCTGAACAACGTGCTCGCCAGGCTGGCCGCCGTGCCGGCATTGGTCACCCCAAGCGCATGCGACTATCTGCGGTCCAGACTTGCCGCGGGGCAATCGGCCCGCGAATGACTCGTTAGCAGATTTTTACTACCACTCCTGCTGAAAAATGAGGGCTACAGTGCCGAACGGTTCATTCCGAGAAGCAAACCGGTTCGCTCCTGACTTGAAGGAAGAAACGAAACGGTCACTTCAGGCTGCTGTGCGGTTTGCCTGCAGCACTCAGCACCGAGACGGGTATTGGGAGACTCCGCCTGATCCCAGAATATTCGACACCGCTATCGTTTCTCTCTGCCTGGCAAAGGCAGGGAGCGGAGCGTCCATAGCGGTCGAGCGCGCACGGAAATGGCTCATGAACGCGGTGCCGCAGTGCCACGACCCCGTTGTGACAGAGCTAGAGGAATGGCTGCGCGTGCTGGCGCTTGACGCCGAAAAGAAGCCAGCTCCCAACCTGTCGAGCACTAGCCGAACATGGTCGGGACGGGTTCTGTTGGTCGAATCGATCTCCGTAATCGAAAATTGCCCATATTCGGATGCGGCGCACCTCCTCGACATCGTCAGAGCCCTTCGCGGAAAAAGGGTCAAGCAATGGCAGAGGACCCTGCTGGCAGCGGCGGAGATTATTGCTGACGCCCGCCTGGGAAACTCGATCTCCAGGAATGCAGTGACCGATCTTGTCACTGAACAACGGACTGATGGTGGGTTTTGTCTCATGCCCGCGATATCCGCGGTTGCATGCATAGCGCTGCTCGCTGCGAACGAGCACGAGGCGGCCCGGAATTGCCTTAGAAATTTACTTGAAAACCAATGCACTGACGGAACATGGCGTTATCTTCCATTTGATATCTGGGACACCGCGCTCATGGTTCGCGCCCTGCGCGGGTACCGACTATTCGATGAAAAATCATTGGACGCCGCGTTGAGCTTCGTTGCACGAACTCAGTCCGATGATGGCGGCTGGGCGTGCAAAAGGGGTCTTGAATCAGATAACGATACAACTGGCGCCGCGCTCCTGGCGCTAGCGGGAAGCGCAGCGGGGCGTCGAGTAACAAGCCGCGCTGTGGACTACTTACGTCGCGTTCAACGTGATGATGGATTGTGGATGACCTGGCAGTCCGCTGACGATGTCCCGTCTCCTGACGTGACGGCTCACGTTGTTTCTGCGGCGACCATCCACTCCATGACCTCCCTCGATACTTCGCGGGCTGTGCGATGGCTGGTTAAGCAGTACGAAGAAGCCGGGTGGGCCGCTCATTGGTATCCGACAAAAAGCTATGCGGTGCGGGAGATTAGCGTTGCTATCGGCATCGACCACAAGACCAGCCGTCGCGCGGCCCAAGATCTGATCACCCGGCAGCGTGCCGACGGGGGATGGCCTGCCTTTGATCACGACTCCAGTTCGTCTGCCGCCGCGACTGGCCTTGCCCTCTCGGTGCTTGCCAGATCGAAAGAAACACCAGACCAAGTGCTGCACAACGCGGCAAATTTTCTCATAGGCAATCAGAGCGATCAAGGCACCTGGGTTGGCTCTCCGTTTATGGCAGGCCCTCGGCCACTTCTGAACCATTATCCGTCACACACTCACGCGTTCGCCTCCACCGGACTCCACGATTTCTTAAAGTTCGCATTAGGGAACGGCAAGAGATGATGCGTTGAGGCAACTCTGACGATAGAACGCGATACTAGTAGCGATTTGACCAATAAGGGGCTACGGGTGCCTAAGTCTGTCGATTTCGATCCCTTTTCTACTCACCGGGAGGATCCTTATCCTTATCTCTTTTCCGCTCAAGAGACGCGCCCGGTGTTCTATTCCGATCGCCTTGAAGCGTGGTGTGTCACCAGGCATTCGGACATTGAGCGGGTACTTCGGGATAGCGCTCTCTTCTCGTGTCGTGATCACAACCCTCGCCCGCCGAAAACACTGTCTCCTGATTTGCTTCACGCCTTGGAGACCTGGCGTGGCAACGCGCCTCCTATGGGGTCCATCGATGGTCCCGAACATGCCAGAATCCGCGCCGTGGCGGGCCGCGGCTTCACCGCGCGTATACTCAACTCCTACGAGCCCCAGATCATCCGGGTCGCCGACTCCTTAATTGAGCGCATGAGCAGCAGGTCGACTTTCAGCTTTATTTCAGAATTTGCGTATCCCTTTCCGCTGTCTGTGATCTTGTCCGTTCTCGGCGTTCCGGAAGAATACCATGATTCGTGCCGAGAATGGACGGAACTGCGTATTTCGGTACTACTCCCTCGGGAGACTCCGCCCGCCGAGGTGCAACAGAGATGCCTCAAGGGGTTGCGCGACTTTGTCGCTATGAGCCGTAGTATAGTGGCGGACCGTTTGAAGCATCCGCGCGAAGATCTCATCAGCTACATGCTGCACAGCGATATCCGCGGGAATAAGATGACGGCTGATGAAGTGGTGGCGCAGATTCCGACGTTTATTTCCGCGGGGCATGAGTCAACCGCACAGGCTCTCGCATCTATCACATATAGGCTGCTTACCACGCCGACCGGCTGGCGTGAGTTGACTGAGGGTTCCGTGAAGTCGTCAGCCTTGGTTGAGGAAGGTCTCCGGTTCGATGGCCCGATCAGCGGATTTTTTCGGACCGCGAAAGCTGATTGCGAAATAGCCGGAACTCCTATTCCTAAGGGGTCTAGAATATTCTTGGCGTTCGGCGCAGGAAGCCGCGACAAAGAGGTTTTCCCCGAGGCCAATAAATTCCTGACCGAGCGGTCGAACGCTCGTTCCCACCTAGCCTTCGGTGGTGGACCGCACCACTGCGTGGGTGCCGCACTCGCTCGACTGGAACTTTCCATCGCACTCGACAGACTTGCACATAATTTTCCGAATCTCCGTTTGGTCTCCGGACAAAGCACTCATCATCTGCCTAGGTTTCCGTTGCGGGCTTTGAGTGATTTTCTGGTATCTACTGATGCCGAATTGCCGTAAGCCGCTAGTCGGCATGACATTCGTTCGGGTTCACGCCTCCAAAAATTATAGCAGCCAAGGGAGAGAAATGGCTCCGGCCGAACGGAATCTGAAATCAATGCTGCAGCACATCGAATCTGCTACAAACTGGCTGCAGCAGCTTGATGACGAACGGTCGGCGGCACGAAAGCTCTTCATGCTATTTTACTACCTCGTAGACGGCCATTCCGTCAGAAAAATTGACGACAGACTGGCGGTCAACGTCGATCTGGTGCGCAACATTGCAGACAGCATGCATCGTGCCGTTGAGTTCAAAACCCCAGCCTCATCACTAGGATCACCCGCCAAGGTTTTTGCTGATTTTTGGGAACGTTTGACATCTCTGACCCCGCCAAACGAGTGGCCTGTTCTTGCCGGTTCCTTTCGACGCATGGCTGATTCCATGGTGATCAAATACGAAGCTATCGACGACGGCGTCACGATGCCACTTGATAGATTTATCCAGGTACGCCGCTATGTTCCGGTAATGACCTTTCTTGGCGTCGAGCGCGCGTTGCGCGGAATTCCAGTTTCAACGTCCGGAGAAGACGCGGCTCTTGCCGGCCTGGTAGCCGATTACATCGGATGGACCAATGACCTTTTCTCCGCGAAAAGAGAGATCGAGGAAAATTTCAACCTCGTACTGGTCGGCCGTGAAGCGTGGCAGCTTCCGATGGACAAAGCGGCAGACCGTGTCGTTGGTATGCTCGAGGAGCGACGGTGTGAATATGCGAGGAGAACCGGGGATCTCGGTCGATTTTCTGAGTTGACAGCTTCGGGTGTAGTGCCGTTCTACGATGAACTCATCCACGCAGCCACGCAGATATATCGCTCCTCCGAATGGTATCGCGCAGCGAAGGAGATACCTGATGCGATTGTCAGGCCGCCGCGGTGACGGGTGGCGTGGCTCGGTGGCACTGCGGTCGCGGATGAGGCAGTCCTCGACACGTTTGACGCCGGCGCGGCGGATCGCGGCCGGTGTGCCGGTCAGCAGCAAGACCGGGCCCGGTCGGTCAGGTCCAGCGCGGGGAAGATATCCAGCAATTGGGCCCGCAGCCGGCTGACCGATTTCCTTCAGCCATCCAACCCCGAAATGACAGCACACCCGGAGCACCTGGCCCCTCCGGCTCCACGAATGACCAGATCACACCCACACCGAGAGGTAGGGACGCGATGACGGCATCTGACCTATTGTCGTGGCAACGGCAGATCTTGGACGACGAGTTGCGTGCAGCCGTCGACCGCCTGCCTGGCATGCTTCGCCGGTTCGCCGGATACCACTTCGGGTGGTGGGACGCCGACGGAACGCCGGTCGATGGCAATACAGGCAAGGCCGTGCGTCCTGCGCTGGTACTCCTGTCGGCCGAGGCGGTGGGCGGATCGGGCGTCGACGCGCTGTCAGCTGCGGTGGCGGTGGAGTTGGTGCACAACTTCTCCTTACTGCACGACGACGTGATGGATGCCGACCAGCTGCGCAGGCATCGACCAACTGCCTGGTCGGTGTTCGGCATCCCGCAGGCGATCCTGGCTGGGGACGCAATGGTCGCGCTGGCCAATAAAGTGTTGTCTGATCTGGACTTTCCGTGGACGGCGACGGCGCTGCGCTGGCTCAACGAATCCGTGATCGAGCTGTGTGCCGGACAGCTCGCCGACGTGGCCTTCGAACAGCGTGCTCAGGTAGATCTGGCCGAGTGCATCAGCATGGTCGAAGGTAAGACCGCGTCCCTGCTAGGCACGTCGTGCGCCCTGGGCGCACTCACCGCCGGTGTTGATGCCGATCGGGTGGAGCTACTTCGCCGATTCGGCATCCACCTCGGGATCGCGTTCCAGCTGGTGGACGACCTGTTGGGGATCTGGGGCGATCCACAGGTGACCGGCAAGCCGGTGGGATCGGATTTGGCGCGGCGAAAGAAGTCGCTGCCGGTCATTGCGGCACTGGCCTCCGGCACACCTGCGGGCGCGGAGCTGGCCGCAGTTTATGCGGCCGAGGACCCGATCCGGGTCGATCGAGCTTGTGAGCTGGTGGAATTGGCCGGGGGCCGTGACTGGGCGCGTACCCGTGCGGACGAGGAAATGACGGCGGCCGTTGCTTGTCTGGACGCCGCGGACTGCGTACCCGCCGCCCGCGCTGGTCTGACCGGCCTCGCCAGCCTTGTCCTGCACCGCAACCACTGAGTAGATCATGTACGGGTGCAGGCGATCGGGGTTGGCCAAGCCAACTCCACCCCGACGGCGTGCCCGGATGCGGGTCGACGAACGCACCCAAACCTAGGTCGGAGCCCATAGACAACTACCGGAACACCGGCGGCTCTGTGCAACAGCCGTTTGCCTCACCGGCATCCAGCTCACGCGCTCGCGCCCGCTCAGCCACATACCGCTCCAGCCTGTCGGATCATGATCAAACAGCGCACACCCAGGCGGTCACGGCACTGGCCCTGACTGCGTAGCCCTCGTACGCTCGGTATCGAGGACTGGCGATGAGTACTGTGCTCCAGACCCGTGTCGGGCAGCTTCCCACCGAACTGACGAGCTTTGTGGGTCGGCGGCAACTGTCTGCTGAGATGAAGAAGCGGCTGTCGGGGTCACGGTTGGTGACGTTGACCGGTCCGGCTGGGGTGGGCAAGACCCGGCTGGCACTGCACGTGGCCCGGGAGCTGCAACGGGCGTTCCCGGATGGCGTGCGACTGGTGGAGCCGGCCCAGCTGCAGGACCCCGGAATACTGGTGAACGCGATGACGGCGGCCCTGGAGTTGCCGGATCAGTCGGCGCGGGAGCCGCTGACCGTCCTGGTGGAGTTCCTGGCGGACAAGCGGTTGTTGATCCTGCTGGACAACTGTGAGCACGTGCTGACGGCAGCTGCGTCAGGACCGGTTCCGGTTTCTCACCACCGGGCACCGGATGGCGCCCGCCCGACAGCAGACGTTGCGGGCAGCGGTGGAATGGAGTTTCGACCTGTACTCGCCGGCCGAGCAGGTGTTGTGGGCTCGGCTGCCGGTGTTCGCGGGTGAGTTCGATCTCGAGGCGGCCGAGCAGGTGTGTGCCGGTGCCGGACTAGCCGACGAGGACATCCTCGACGCCGTGTCCGGACTGGTGGAAAAGTCAGTGGTGTCCCCGGTGCAGGGCGGTACCGCGACGCGGTAACCGGATGCTGGAGACCATCCGCCAGTACGGGCGAGAGCAGCTGGCCGCCCGTGGCGAGGAGACGCTGCTGCGGCGTCGGCACCGCGACTACTACCTAGCGGTGGCCAAGTGTGCGGAAGGCCGGTCGATCTGTGAGCGGGCCAGCGAGGAGTGGATGCTGGCCTGGATGCGCTGATACCTGGGGCATGCTCGGCGGCTCGCCGGCGACGTTCAGGCAGCAGAAGAGGAGGCACTGGCCGCCCTTCGCATAAAGCGCAACTTCAATGACCCGCTGGGCCTGGCGCTGTGCATCGAGCAGCTGGGTCTGGTGGCGATGGATCGCGGTGACGCGGGGCGGGCCGCTCGACTGTTCGGTGCCGTCGAGCCCGCTGTGGAAGCTCCTGGGCAGCAACCCCCTGCTCAACGCGAGTTATTGATTGCGGTGGCACCGCGACAGTGAGCGCCAAGCCAGAAAAGTCCTGGGTGATCAGGCATACGAAAAGGCCTATCAGCAGGGCACGCAGCTAAGCGTTGACCAGGCGGTGTCCTACGCGCTCGGTGAACAGGCTCCGGCGACTCCGACGCTAGCCCAGGTTCCTGCCGCGGATTCCGCTTTGCCAGTACTGACCCGGAATACGGTAGGGAGGGCCCGGTCGTTCGGGTACGCCCGCTACTCTTCCCCCAGTTGGCGTCGTTCTGCCGCCCATTCACTGTTGCGCCACTCTTCCGGCAGTGCCGAGAGGCACTCGGCAGCTGACCGCCGTGCCGCTTGCGTATCCCCGAGGGCCTGAAGCACAAAGGCGCGTTCACCCAGGAAAAACGCGGGCACGTACCAGTAACCTGATTCCGGCAGCTCCTCAGCCGGCGGCAGGTTCTCCACTATTGCGTCAGCCTCGCTGAGGAGGCGCGCCGCGTCCTTTCCTTCCCCTTGCCTCGCCAGAATCTCTGCTCGCTGGTAGTGCAGGTAGGTCCGTAGTCCTGGGTATACGCGGTCATCTCTGGCTGCCGCTGCAGCCAGCGCCTCAGCTCGCCGCCAATCACCGGTCTGCTGGTAGGTATACGACTGGAAACTCAAGGCAGTTGCGAGCCGGACGGGGTCGTCTGCCTCCAGCGCGAGGACAGCCGCACGGTCCAGCTGGACGATTGCCTCGCCTGGGTTGTCTTGTGGTAGGTGGAGCCACCCTAAGTACTGGTGGATCTCCGATGCTAGGCCCACGGCCTTGGCGCGCAGCGGACTGCGCAGGTCGTGGGCCACACGTTCGATCAAATCCCGTTGGTTCAGCACGGTCGGCAGCACCGCGGCTGCTGAGGTCTGGTCCTCCAGCCGCCGCACACTGCGGAGCACGCCTTCGATCGCCTCCAGTGCTGCCTGGTCGGCGCTTACAAGCCCGCCCGCCGCTCTTGTCAGCCTCTCGTCCTCACCAGGACTTAGGACATCACCTGGATCTACTGCGGCCTTAAGCTCATGCCCCCGGCGGGCTGGTGGGCGAAACCCTAGCTCTAAATCTAGTTTGACGCCCAGTACGGCGCGGAAGGCTGCCCGGTACTCCCGTCCCGGCCAGCGGACCCTGCCCTGTTCGAGCCGGCCCACGTAGTGTGCATCAAGCGCGCCTTGCCGTTGGCCGTGGTCGATGAGCCACGCGTTGGCTGCCTCGGCTAGTTCCGCCCGTGACATGCACTCGCCCGGCACGTGAGGCGAGGGGGTGCGGTGCCGCGCAGCGATCAGCTGCTCGTTCTTGGCCACCCTTGTAATGATGCCATCCCGATCTGCCCTCAAGGTGCCCTGGTGATCTGCCCTCCTGCTCCTGGCTGACTACATCGATAGTTAAGACATGAATGCTCGACTGCTCAAGCCAGCGGCCGCCACGTTCCGGCCCGGTCCAGTTAGCGGACACCCCTGACCCACAAACGGCTCAAGTAGGAAGCAACAGCACCGGATTCCGGGGCGGGTAAACGATGACCTGGAACGCAGTCCGACCGCACATGCAGCGCCGGAAGGGGGAAACAACCGAGCAGTGGCACGCTCGGCTTTCCCACTCCTGTTATCGATGCGGAAAGGAGTACGCCGACCTCGGGGAGCTTAACCGCCACGAGGACGCCTGCGCCGGCCCAAGTAACAGTGCCCCCAGCAATGGATAGGCACTACCGCCCTTCCGCACGCGATCCTTGGCCGCGCATCGAGGGCGTGCTTGACCTGCCGGGATTGTCGACGCGCCCAAACTTGGCCCTTCCGACTTCATGGGCTCCCCCGACTCGTGAAGTCCTCGAAAAACTACTCAAGGGATTGCACCGCTTATAAGCTCCGCCCCCGGTGTCGTTGACACCCCCCGACCGGCACCGGGGGCGGTTCCATCCTGTCACGCAATTTTCCATTACTTTGTCGAAAAGAGGTGTTCTTAAAGTGTCCATTGCTGAGCAGGCACAACAGTTGCAGGCGCTGTCCGAGGAGGTTCCCGTGGATGGTGCCCAGGAATTACAGAGACGGCTCGAAGGGGTTCAACAGCAGGTGGTCGGCATTCTGGGCGACACCGCATCAGCCCAGGAACTGCACGGGCAGATCAGTGCGGTGTCCAACGAGACCAGCCAGCTTGCGGCAGGCCTTGAACAGCTCCGTTTGATGATCGTGGAGAAGGCGACCTACCACCAGCAAGGATGACTGGCGGAACAGTCGGTGACCGAGCAGGGCAGTTGCGGACTGCTGCCGATTCCATACCGCTTGACTTGGCAAACAAGCTCTGCGACGACCTTGAAGCAGTTCGGGATCAAGTCGCTGAGATCACAGGCCTGGACTCCGACATCATCGGACAAGCCCAGCAGGTCATCGCAGTAGGAACAGGGATCGTCCGAGGTTTGGCCGGACTGCGCAGCAGGATTCAGGAAGCCGCGCAGTATCACCAAGGCGGTGGAAGCGGAGGCGTTAGTCCTGGCAGAGCCTCGCCACCGGCTGCCTCCGCACCCACCAAACGGGATCAGCCGATCCCCAAGACGGTTGCCGAAGAGGAAGGCCGAGTGCGGTCGTTCCCGTCGTTCAGTGCGGCGAAACGGGCACTCGGCCCCAAGCCAGGACACGAGCTGCACCACATTGTGGAGCAGTCGCAGTCCAAGCAGCACCGCAGCGGCTTCTCCACAGAAAGGATCAACACCACCGACAACATGATCTGGTTGCCCGTACCGGTGCACCGTAGGATCAGCGCCCGGTACTCCCGCAAGCTGCGGGATAGCGATATGACGCTGCGAGATGCCATGAACGGCATGGGCTGGGATGAGCAGCACACAAGGGGCCTGCGGGCGGTTCGGCGGGCGTTCAAGGAGGTACAGGATGACGACCAGTGATGAAGCACTTACCCAGGCACGAGACGAGTTCTGCGCCCACGTCCGCGCCGGCGAGGCTGCGCTCAAGGCCCCAGAACCGAACGTCGCAGAAGCGGACCAGTACACCGACGCCACCAACGCCCAGGTGGCAGAGTGGGATAAGCAAGGAACCACTGCGGCTGTCCTGCTACCACTCTTGGCAGAGGACCAGCAAGCGGCGGTCCGGTGTGCAGCTGGAACCTACCTGCTGAGCCGCGGTCATGAGCAGGAAGCCCTGCCCGTACTTGAAAGCCTGGCCGAGGACGACGAGATCGGGCTTGTGGCTGAGGATGCCGACATGGCCATCGTGCAGTGGCGGCGCAAGCAGGCGGCTAAATCCCAGCAGTAGCCCCAATGTAGGAAAGGGCGTTTCCCCTCTCTCACAAGCCCTTCCACACCGTCGGGCGGGGAGGCCTGGCCCTAGGTGGCTGGTGTCGAACGGCCTCATTTTCATCGAAAGACCGACCCGGACAAATCGTGCGGGGCTGAGATCGCCGTAGACGGTCGGAAAGACGGTCGCCGATCGAATCAGTCCACCCTAAGCCTCGAAGTTCGGGGCACCTGCCGGGTACTTCCCGAAAAACACCAGCCTCCTAGTGCCAGGCGGGTTCCAGGCGTAACCTCAGGCTTGTCTGGGGCTGGTTAGCTGCTCGCACGCGTCCGTTCTTGAAAGGAACTCACGGGCTCGCTCTGCGGCGATGGAGAGGAGCCGGCCTTGCCAGTCGCTGCGATCAGTGCCGTGTTGAACAGCTGGCGAGCCATGGCTGACTGTGATTGCGTCGATCCCGTAGGGAGGGCCAAGCAAACGCTGTGCCGGTTCTCCGAAGACTTTCTCCAGCGCTGCCTGCGAATGTGGATACGGCAACCTACGAACTTCGCCGGCTGCCCACCGGTACGCCTGACGCTCGGAAAGCGCCTCGGACATAGCGTGGAACTTCCGGATCAGGTCTTCAATCGTCATATGCCGTTGATGGAGCAGCTGCTCAAGACGCGTGCGCGGTGCGGCGTTCTCTGCCATTTTGCTCCCTAGCAGACAAGGAATCGTAAGTACACAGTAAGTACCGCAGTTCCTTTCTGGCGAGGTTTCGCGGCAGATGTCAGTAGAAGGCAGTAAATGTCAGCGATCGTGTCATGGCGATGACAATGAGTGATCGACATGATTCGACCAGTTACCGAACACTGTAGGCGGAGCCTCCAAACATCTTTGCGATGCCTTGGCAAGCGTTGCTGCGGACTTCGAGACCGCTCGGCCGGTGGTTCCGAGTCCGCTACACGCGCGGATCACGGGCCGTTGCCACCGGCAGAGCAGCCTCCCGGCGTCTTTTGGGTTCCTTGGCGTGGGGAGGCACCTAAACGCGGCCGGGATGCCGGTGCCCCCGTCCCTGGCATCCCGGCCGTTTCCCAAGGAGAGGAAAGCATGTTGAACGAGCTGAGAGCCGTGACGTGCCGTGATCGCACTGGCCAGGATCGTGACGTCGTGGTCGGGCATACCCAGTCGACCGTGTGGCTACGTGTGGCAGGTGAAGAGCGGCTGCTGGACACCACACAGGCTGAGGCGTTGTACATCGCGATTGGCATCCAGATCGCTGCCGTTCAGAGCGCACGGCGCAAGGCGGTGGGGGCGTGAACGATCTGGCGTTCGCCCTGCTGGTCGTGGTGGGCCTTGCCGGAGCTTTGGGAGCGGGTTTGTGGTGGTTGATCATCAGCCCGGCTGAAACGGAAACCCAGCATCTGTCGTCTTTGGCGTTGTCGCCGGAGGGAAAAGAATGAACCGCCTGCTAAAGTCCCTGCCTCGGTCATTCTCCGAGAGGGTAGCCGAGATCGAGGCAGTGGAGTGGGCGGCGAGCCCGAGCGAGTCCGTGGTGCACTGCCGCCTGCCCGGGACTGGGGACCTGGCGTGCGGCCACAAACTGGCAGATGAACTGGAGACCTGCACCGGGTATCTCCCCGCGGCCCGCTGGCCGCGCTACCAGCCGCATCTAGCGTGTTTGGCCAGCGCTCCGGCATGGGTCGATGATCTTGTCGAACCGCGCGCTCTACGTCCGTACGCGGAGGAATCGGTGTCGGGGCGGCACGCCATCGAGACGGTGTCGACGCTGCGGATGCCGAACCTGGTGCGGCACATCAAGGCACTTGAATGCTCGATGACCGGGCCGCCAACCAGGACCGGCACAGAGAACGTCCCCGGCAGCAGCTATCTGCCGGGGACGTGCCGAGAGTCTAGCGGTACGTCGGTCGTGGAGTGCACCACGCTGCACGAACTGGGGGAGGTCGCGTGACGGCTGTGGCCGGGAATCGTGGCTACCACGCCAGTCTTTCCAGACCTGGCGATCAGGGTGCGGCCCCATATCGGACGGTCCAGTACTCCTGTCCCCAGAGCCACAAGTTCGCGGTGCCGTTCTCCGGCGACGCTGACGTGCCGCCGACCTGGGAGTGCCGCATGCACGGCACCGCATCGAAGCGCATCGACGGCAGCGAGCCGGAGCAGAAGAAGGCCAAGCCACCGCGCACTCACTGGGACATGCTGCTGGAGCGGCGCACCATCCCGGAACTTGATGAGCTGCTCAACCAGCGGTTGGCCGCGCTGCGGGGAAAGGAAACGCGTAGTACGTCGGCGCCTCGCGGGAGACCGTGAACAAGGCGCTGGCGGACTTCGCGCGCCGCGGTTGGCTGCGGCTCGAGGGCCAGAGCGTGCTCATCCTCGACCTCGAGCGGCTGGCCCGCCGCTGCCACTGATCGGCCCCACAACAGGAACGACAACATCAGAACAAATGACCGGAATGCATATCCACAAACGCCCCTCATGGAAGCCCGGCGAATGGGGCCCGAGCCAGCTTTCTCGTCTGACTCCGGCGCGACGCCGTATTGTCCTGAGCCTGCTTCGTGACTACAACATCGACGAGATCGCAAGACAAAGATATTTAAGCGCGTACACAGTCAAGACCCATCTTTACAGAATCCGCCGCGATCTTAGGGCACGGGACCGCACCCACCTCGTCGCGGCACTGTACGAGACTGGGTTCGCGTTCCCCAGTTGGGCGCACCAACAGGTCAACGTAACGTACATGCGCGCAGTTTTCAACGCCCCCTTCAACTTGATTGACACTCCGTTCGATCCAGGTCAGGTAAACCTCTTGCATGATCGGGAAATAAGAACAATCAAACTCGTCACCCAAGGGCTGACCAACCATGCAATCGCAAAACTCGAATACATTGAAGAGGAATAGCGTCAAATCGCGCCTAAAAGAGATCAGAAACAAACTGAACCTCAAGAATCGACATTATTTTGCCGTGTTCGCCTACGAGTCCGGATTAGAGCACGTCGAGCTGGCGCTGACTCGGTCATCAAATCGACCTGCACCAGCAGGCAGGGGTAAAACATTGCCTATTCCAAAATGAGCCAATCGATGAGGAGCTACTTTGATTCTTAATCGCCACCGACTCGCCCGCCTACTTCGCGTGGATCGTAGAAACGACCGCTAGGGCGGGCGCAGCCCCTTCGATTTCAGTAGTTGATGAAGCGCCAGCGCGGAGCGCAGTGCTCCGCGCTGGCTCTCTAACCGAAAACAGGTCGCATGCTTGAGAAAGCCATCGGAGCCGTGATCTTCGTAGTGGTTCTGTGCGTGGGCATACTCGCCCTGGTCGCGCAGGTGCGGGTGACCATGGGGGAGTTCTCCTCCTTCGCGCGAGCGTTCTCCGCCACCACCTACGACGCGGCACACCTCATTGCTCCTATCGGGGCGCTTTTCCACATGCGCTGAGGTGCGGATCCCGCATCACTGGCGCACGCCTGTGAGGGTCGAGTCGTCTCGTCGCGCCGGGTCCTGTGGGCGAGACGGCTCCCCGCCTGATGGGCGCTTGATGTCGGTACCCGGGGATCCGGCATCACGCGGCACCCGGCCGGCGCGGGCGAGCTGGTGCGATCACCAAGGCCGAGATCCCGTATCTCCCTGCCGCGTTCACAGCCCAAGGCCATCCGGTCCGGTGCCCCGTCGTGGTTGGTTACGTCATTGGCGGCCGCAACGACCAGGCCAGCGTGCCGCCTTCTTCTTACTTGGGTACCCGGCCAACACTGCGAAGAGAAAGCGAACGGACGAACTGATGGGAATGAGACTGAGAGGGACGTTACCCGCGTTGAAAATCGTTCCGCTGGTCGCCGGGGGGGGCAAGACCCGGCTGGCACTGCACGTGGCCCGGGAGCTGCAACGGGCGTTCCCGGATGGCGTGCGACTGGTGGAGCCGGCCCAGCTGCAGGACCCCGGAATACTGGTGAACGCGATGACGGCGGCCCTGGAGTTGCCGGATCAGTCGGCGCGGGAGCCGCTGACCGTCCTGGTGGAGTTCCTGGCGGACAAGCGGTTGTTGATCCTGCTGGACAACTGTGAGCACGTGCTGACGGCAGCTGCGTCAGGACCGGTTCCGGTTTCTCACCACCGGGCACCGGATGGCGCCCGCCCGACAGCAGACGTTGCGGGCAGCGGTGGAATGGAGTTTCGACCTGTACTCGCCGGCCGAGCAGGTGTTGTGGGCTCGGCTGCCGGTGTTCGCGGGTGAGTTCGATCTCGAGGCGGCCGAGCAGGTGTGTGCCGGTGCCGGACTAGCCGACGAGGACATCCTCGACGCCGTGTCCGGACTGGTGGAAAAGTCAGTGGCGTCCCCGGTGCAGGGCGGTACCGCGACGCGGTAACCGGATGCTGGAGACCATCCGCCAGTACAGGCGAGAGCAGCTGGCCGCCCGTGGCGAGGAGACGCTGCTGCGGCGTCGGCACCGCGACTACTACCTAGCGGTGGCCAAGTGTGCGGAAGGCCGGTCGATCTGTGAGCGGGCCAGCGAGGAGTGGATGCTGGCCTGGATGCGCTGGTACCTGGGGCATGCTCGGCGGCTCGCCGGCGACGTTCAGGCAGCAGAAGAGGAGGCACTGGCCGCCCTTCGCATAAAGCGCAACTTCAATGACCCGCTGGGCCTGGCGCTGTGCATCGAGCAGCTGGGTCTGGTGGCGATGGATCGCGGTGACGCGGGGCGGGCCGCTCGACTGTTCGGTGCCGTCGAGCCCGCTGTGGAAGCTCCTGGGCAGCAGCCCCCTGCTCAACGCGAGTTATTGATTGCGGTGGCACCGCGACAGTGAGCGCCAAGCCAGAAAAGTCCTGGGTGATCAGGCATACGAAAAGGCCTATCAGCAGGGCACGCAGCTAAGCGTTGACCAGGCGGTGTCCTACGCGCTCGGTGAACAGGCTCCGGCGACTCCGACGCTAGCCCAGGTTCCTGCCGCGGATTCCGCTTTGCCAGTACTGACCCGGCGGGAGCAGGAGGTCGCCATGCTGGTCACGCAAGGGCTGTCGAACAAGGACATTGCCCAAGCGTTGGTGATCTCGCAGCGCACCGCCGAAACGCATGTCGAGCACATTCTCTCCAAGCTCGGAGTCACCTCTCGGGTGCAGATCGTCACCTGGGTCAGGGATTGTCTGACGAAACGATCATCAACCTGATCGGCGCCACGATCACCGCCACCGACCCGACCGTCGCCCTGTCGCACAGAGAACACGCAGCTCCGCGAAGCACTCACTGTTGTCCTCGGGGAACGGCGAGCGGCGGACCTTCATGGCAGCCCTGGCGACAGCCGGGGGACCCATCCTGGCGTGCGGAGAGCGGCAGAGCTCTACAGAGCCCCTTCAGTGACAGCCGGCGTCTCAACACACTCACAACCCGCCTGCACCAGCCCGGTGGATCAAAGAAAAATTTGATGAGGCCAAAAGGCATTGTGATCATATCAATGTCCTGTTAGGTTTCCCGCCATGTCGAAGGCATATCCCGACGTCCGAGCGGGTACCGGTGCTCGCCTGCGTCGGCGTAGACGAGCTCTTCAGCTGACGCTGAGAGACGTGGCCAACCAGTCCGGTCTCACCGAGGGCTACCTGTCTCAGGTCGAGCGCGACCAGGTCAACGCGAGCGTACGCACCCTTCAGCGGCTGTGCGGGGTCCTGAAACTCACGGTCGGTGATCTCTTCGAGCAGGGCGAGTCCACGGCCAGCCCGGTGCTGCGGTTCCGCGACACCCACGGCATGTCATTCGGTGACGGCGCCACGAAGGTCAAGCTCACCCCAGGATCCTTCGATCACCTGGAGGTACTGCTCGGGCACTTCGGTCCTGGTGGTTCCACCGGCGTGGAGCCCTACACCCACGGCAGCTCCGAAGAACTGCTCCTGGTCCTGTCCGGTGAGGTGGAGGTGTGGGTCCGCGAGCAGCGCCACATGCTTTCCGCCCTGGACTCGATTCACTATCACAGCAGCGACCCTCACCGGGTTGTTGAAGCCACCGGCTCCCAAGAGGCTCGAATCCTGTGGGCTTTGGCACCCCCCACCTATTGAACCTTCCCACCTAGTCACTGGCGCGCCCTTGTTGGAGTTACTGATGTCCCCGTATCGCAACGGAGAGATTTCGCACTGGATGGCGACCGGTCGCACCGCGGATGCGTCGGCGGGCCCAGCGCGGGCTCAAGCCGACCTACCCGACGAGGAACAGAACCTCGTCGTTGTGGGCGGTGGCTTGACTGGGCTCTGGGCCGCGTATCACGCGGCGGTGGAGAACCCCGGGATGACCGTGACCGTTCTCGAGGCGGAGGAGGTCGGATACGGTGCCTCCGGCCGTAATGGCGGCTGGCTCTCGCCGCTCATCCCGGGCAATCGCGCCGTGTATGCCAAGGCCGCGCGCAAGCGGGGGCGCAATGGCGCCGCTGCCGTCGACGCCTTCCAGCAAGAGATGGACGGCGCCGTCGACGAAATACTCCGCATCCTGGATCAAGAAGGCATCCAGGCGGACCAGCAGCGGGGTGGGCACCTGCGCGTGGCCACCACCCCGGCTGCGATGAAACGCCTCGAACAGACCTACGCCGCGGATCTCGCGAACGGCTACCGTGCCGAGGACCTTGAACTACTTGACGCTGACGCCGTGAAAAAGCGGATCACCATCCGGCCGGCGCTAGGCGGCGTGTTGACCCGCACCACGGCGCGCGTCGATCCAGCCAAGCTCGTTCACGGCCTTGCGCAGGCAGCGGAAAGCAAGGGCGTACGCATCGTGGAGGGCACACGCGCCACCCGTATCGCGCCCGGTGTTGTGACCACGTCACGCGGGACCGTGCGGGCCAGGACCATTCTTGCTTGCCTGGAAGCCTATTCCGGGCAGGTTGACGGTGCCATCCGCGGTCTCGGCAAGCGCGAGGTCATCCCCGTCAACTCCTCCATGGTCGTCACCAACCAGCTCCCAACTCATGTGTGGGACAGGATCGGCTGGCAGGCGCGGGAATGTCTGGGCGATGCCGCGCACACCTTCGTCTATGCGCAGCGCACCGCCGACGACCGCATCGCCATCGGCGGCCGCGGTACGCCTTACGCCTTCAACTCCGGCACTCCCGGCCGAGGCGAGGTGGACGCCCGCACCGTAAGAACCCTGCGTGAACGGCTCCAACTCTTCTTCCCAGATGTGCAGTTCAGCATTGAACACGCCTGGCGGGGCGCCATCGGCGTGACCCGCGACTGGTGCGCCGGGATCACGTTCGATCCAACCACCAGAATCGGCGTCGCGCGCGGTTTCGCCGGGCACGGCGTCACCGCTACCCATCTCGCGGCCAAGACCCTCTTGGACCGGGCGGCCGGGCGTGATACTGAGCTGACGCGCCTACCGTGGAACGATCACGACTCTGGGCGCTGGGAGCCTGAACCCATCCGCTGGATCGGGGTTCACGCCATGTACCGGCTCTTCGGCGTCGCCGACTGGTGGGAAGAACGCAGGCATTCCCAGGACACTTCTCTCATTGCTCGTTTCGGCTCGCGACTGGCAGGACTTAGCGAATGAGCACCACACCGCACCAGAACACGACGGCTGCAGGCGGCAATCCCGACAAGGCATCGCCCGAAACGTCAGGGCAGTCAGGGAATTCGCCCCGGCGCGGCCTGTGGAGTATGGCCTTCACTGAGTTGTGGGAGCGCTACTCCTTTTACGGTCTTCAGGGCATCCTTTCATTCTACCTGCTTTACGCGCTGGCAGCCGGCGGCCTTGCCGTGGCCCCGGCCGTCGCGGCGGGCATCGTCGGTGCCTACGGCGGCGCCGTGTACCTGTCCCAGATCTTCGGGGCATGGCTGGGCGATCGGCTCGTCAGCCCGCAGCACATGGTGCTGTCCGGCGCAATCGTCATCACCGCCGGGCATCTGGTGCTCGCCTTCGCGCCCGGCTTTGCCGGGCTGGGAATCGGTCTGGTGTGCATCGTTGTCGGCACCGGGGCGCTGAAGACGAACATCACCTCGATCGTCGGCTTCGTGCTGGACCACAACCCCGACGAGCGTTATCGGGATGCCGGTTTCTCCTACTTCTACATGGCCATCAACATCGGTGCGGTGGTCGGTCCGCTCACCACCGGCCTCGCCCAGAACGAACTGGGTTTCCACTACGGATTCGGACTGGCAGCTATCGGCATGGTGGCGGCGCTGGTCCAGTACCTCGCTTCGATGAAGCACCTGCCCGAGCGTGCCCGGATCGTCAACAACCCCCTGCCCCCGAACCGCCGCCCGCTCGTCGTCATTGTGGGCCTCGTCTTCGTCGCCGCCGTGGGATCGGCGCTCGCCACCGGACTGCTCCGGGCGGAGAATCTGTCCACAGTGGTGACCGTCGCCGCGCTGCTGGCTGCGACCGCGTACTTCCTCACTATGACCACGTCATCGGCCGTCACCAGCGACGAGCGCCGGCGCATCCTGGGCTATCTTCCCCTCTTCCTGGCCTCCGGTGTTTACTTCGGTTTCCTGTTCCAGAAGTTCACCGCGATATCGATCCTCATCACCGAACGCATCGACCTGCACATCGGCGGATGGACGTTCCCGGTCGCCTGGATCACGACCGTCAGCCCACTGGCGGCCGTCCTCATCACCCCGCTCATCGCCCGGATGTGGAACACCTTGGGACAGCGGCAACCCGGGCCCGTGACCAAGTTCGCCATCGGACTGACCCAGATCGGCTGCGCCTACCTGTTCCTGCTCATCATCTCCGAGGCCACCGGAGACGCCGAGATCCCACTGGCCCTCATTCTCCTGTTCATGATCGCGGCCGGTTCCTCAGAAGTCTTCGTCGGCCCGATCGGGCTGTCCCTGGCCACGAAGATCGGTCCCAAGAAGTTCCGGTCACAAATGGTCGGCCTTAACTTCCTCACGCTCGCGTTGGGCTCATCCCTGGCAGGCCTGCTCGGCCAGCTGTTCACCGCGATCAACAACGCCTCCTACTTCACCGTCACCGCCGTGTGCGGCATCGGAATCGGCCTAGCACTCCTCGCCGGGCGCGGACCGCTGGGACGTCTCCTGGGCGCAGGCCTGGAACGCTGACCCGGTCCAAGAAGTGACAGCAGAACGCACTTGGATGACGCAACACCCTGCTGCGACCTCTTATACGCAAGTTGTGTCCACAAGAGACAGTGAGCTGCAAGAACACCAGAAAAGAAGGGCTCTTGTGACGTTTCCGTGGGTGGTATGAGCTGGGTTTTTGGGCCCAGAGACGGGGGCACGCCGTTGCTTCGTCTGGGTTTCTGGCTTGTCCAGAGTCAGGAACCGAAGGGACGTAGAACGGCGTGCCCAAGGCCAATGGCCGCCGTGGTGGGCGTCCTCGGTGGCGGGCGCTGGATCTCGGGACCACCCGGGTGTTTTTGGAACGGAACAGTCACTCACGACCGGCGCCCGTCCGGTCGTGAGCGGCAATCCCGGCTCTTACCGGAACAATCACTCACGACCGATGCCCATCCCGTCATGAGTGACAATCCCGGCTCTTACCGGAACCACCACTCACGACCGGTACCCGTCCCGTCGTGAGTGACAATGCCGATTCTTACGAGTGCCGTGTCCCGGTAGATAATACGCGCCACGAAGTCCATCGTGACAGCCGGAACAGTGACCAGAGCTCGCTGGCGGGCGCCGCTTCCATCGCGGCCAGAACCCCCCGCAGCACACGCGGTTTGATCATCGACAGGCCAGAAATGATCACGGCTTCCACACTGAGCTCGGAGGCAAGGGCGCAAACCAGGCCGCCGCCGCGGCCCGCGCGGGCGCGGCCGTTAGGCTCGCCGGCCGAATTGGTGACGACGAGTCCGCAGACGTCGTCCGCTCGGCGCTGGACTCGGCTGGCATCGACACTTCGCTTGTGCGGACCGTGAGCGGCTACCCGACGGGCGCCGCGCACATCGCCGTGGACTCTGCGGGAGAGAATCAGATCGTCGTTATTCCCGGAGCGAACACCGCCATGACGCCAGCGGACGTCGAGGTGCTCGTGGGAGAGATGGCTGCCGCTAACCTGGTGCTGTGCCAGGGTGAGGTGTCACGGGAGACACTCGAAGAGATCTTGTGCCGAGCCGGGGAAATAGGCGTTCGCGTCGTGCTCAACCTCGCTCCGTTTCGCGAGCTGGACTTCCAGCTTTTGAGCGTCGTGAATCCTCTCGTGGTTAATGAGCACGAGGCGGCCACGCTGCTGGCGGCGATTGGCCGGCCCGGTTCCCCGGCCACGGGTCCTTCGGTCGGGGCCGACGGGTTGTCGGCGTTCTTCGCCTGCGATGTCGTGGTCACCGCGGGCGCGGACGGCGCTTTCGTCGCGGCCGATGGCGGCGTTACTCATGTCCCGGCGGTTGGCGTCGCGTCTGTCGGGAGCACGGTGGGTGCGGGAGACGAGTTCGTGGGGATGCTGGCTGCGCGGCTTGCTGCCGGATACTCGTTGACAGCTGCCGCTGTCGCGGCCGTCGCTGCGGCATCGGCCCGGCTCGAGGCCGCGACGGCGCCTTCGTTGGTCAAGTCATGAGCGAAGCCATGACTCGACGCGCATGCTTGGCGGGCACATCGCCCGCCGTGGTGAGCTATGTGCTCAACGGCCGGCCCTGGCCGGCGGGGCTGGCGCGGCCGGCTACCCCTCGTTTCCCCCGCACCTGATTCTGCGCCGCTCGTGCGGCTGCCGACCTGAAGGGACCCTTCTGTGAAGGTGACTCTGGACGTTGACACCGGTAGTGATGATGCCGTGGCGATCATGTTGGCCGCGCTCCATCCGGACCTCGAGCTCGTCGGCTGCACCACTGTGTGCGGCAACCTTCCCGTCGAGGTCTGCACGGACAACACTTTGCGCGTCCTCGACGCCATCGGTCGCTCGGACGTGCCCGTGCACAGTGGCCTGGGCGCCCCGATCGGACCCGCACGACTGCACCACGGCCCGGATCCAGGCAAGCGCACTGGGCACCTGGTCCACAGGGCGAAGTTCGCCGCCCCGCCGACCTCTCTCCGCACGGCGGAGACCGGCGCGGTGGAGTACCTGCTGGAGACCTACCGGCGTCCGTCGGACGTCGTCCTGGTCGCCACCGCGCCGCTGACCAACCTGGCCGCCGCCTTGATCCTCGATCCGGCGATCGCCGCGAACGTCCCCGAGCTGGTGATCATGGGCGGCGGCCACGAGGTCGGCAATGTGACCCCGGCCGCGGAGGCCAACATCTGGCACGATCCCGCGGCCGCCGCGATCGTGCTGAGCGCGGGTTTCCCGCGGCTGACGCTCGTCACCCTCGACGCCACACACCGGGCCTTGGTCTCGGCCGCCGACTGCGACGAGCTCGCGGCATCCGGTACGGCCGCGGCTACCCTCGCTGCGGTCCTGATCCGGGAACGGATCGAGGGCTACGCCAAGACCCAACCGATGGCCGTACCGAACACGGCACCAGTGCACGACCCGCTCTGCCTCGCCTACCTCGTCGATCCGAACGTCTTGAGGCTGACCAGAGCGAACGTCGTCGTCGAGCAGACCGGCGAGTACACGTACGGCCGCACGGTCATCGACACCCATGACCGTTCCGGTCGCCCGGCCGGAGCCGACGTCGCCCTCGACGCCGATGCCGACCTCTTCGTCCGTCTGTTGCGTTCGACCCTCACTACCCCTCCACTTTGCCGAGGAGGCTCCGCATGATTACCGTTCATCACGCCCCACGGGGCCTGCGACACGACTTCACACTGTTGTCGATGCTGTTGATCCCGTCGGGGTATCGATCAACTTCGTGGCCGCGGAAATTGCCACCCTGTTGCGCTTACCGATCTACGTCGACACCATCGGGACCGGCGTCGTGGCCATGATCGCCGGTCCATGGGTCGGCGCGGTCGTGGGCATCTCCAAAGCCTGATCAAGGGTGTGTTCAACCCGATCAGCTTCGCGTTCATGCCCGTCGCCGTGGCGGTTGGGCTCACCATCGGGTTCCTCTCCCGCTGCAGACTGCTGACCCGACTCTGGCGGATGCTGATCGGTGGTCTGATCGTGGCGGTCGTCGGACCCCACACGCCGCCGCGGCGAAGGTCGCCACCTGGCCGTGAGTGATTTTGGGTGCCATAGCACCGAAAAACGCTCACGGGCCTTGGTCCTGCACCGCGCACACCCCGCGCTCAGGACTCCTGATCCCCTTGCAGCACGCCGATCATCCCCTGCAGGTAGTCCTTATGGGTCGTCTCGGCAAGACTCACCAGGGTTTCGACCCGAACCACACCGGGAATCTGCCAGATCGCCTCCAGCAGAACCTTGCGCAGGTGCGTTGGGTCTCGCACCCGCAGTCGCGCCAGCAGATCCATCGAGCCAGTGACCACGGACACCTGCTCGACCTCCCGGATCTCGTGCAGCGCCTTCAGCACGGTCGCCTGGTTGGAGGCAGCGATGATGGAGGCGAACACCTGCATCGGGAAGCCGAGCGCACCCCAGTCCACCTCCGCTCGGTAACCGCGGATCACGCCTTCGCGTTCGAGCCGCGCAATGCGCTCACCGACGGTTGGGGCGGAGATACGCAACTCCCGGGCGATCTTGCGCTGGCTGGCCCGGGCGTCATCGGCGAGCAGGTTCAGCAGCCGGAGATCGATCGCATCGAGATCGGCTTTCCGGGAGTCACCCAGCACGAACTCGGTCTGTCGTTTCGCTCCCGGTCACCAGCAGCGAAATCCCAGTTCGCCATACCAACATCTCCCTCATGTCGCACGGCATGCGGCTCGCAGATGCGATCGTCCGCCGAGTATGCACTTGATCTCGTCGATCATGCATCGGCGAAGTGACACGCGGCCCAATGGCCTGGCCGAACCTCGCGCAGCGCGGGCTCTTCGACAGCACACACATCCCGAGCCTTCCAACAGCGAGTACGGAAACGGCAGCCACTCGGCGGGTCAAGCGGGCTGGGCAGACTTCCCGAGAGCACGATTCGCTCCCGGCCGCCGGCCTCGCCTGCCGGGATCGCGGAGAGCAACGCCTCCGTGTAGGGCATGCGCGGGTTCGCGTAGAGCGCCCCCGTCTCGGCCAACTCCACCAGTTTCCCGAGATACATCACCCCGACGCGCTTGCTCACATGCTCGACAACGGCGAGGTCGTGCGAGATGAACAGATACGCCAGACCCAGATCCCGTTGCAGGTCACTCATGAGATTGAGCACCTGCGCCTGGACCGACACGTCCAGCGCGGAGACGGCCTCGTCGGCGATCACCAGCTTCGGGTTCATCACCAGCGCGCGGGCGATCCCGATCCGCTGCCGCTGACCGCCGCTGAACTGCTGTGGATAACGCCGCATCTGGTCACGGCGTAGACCGACGCGTTCCAGCGCCTCGGCCACGCTCGCGGCCCGCTCCCGGCGGCCAACCCCCTGGACGGCAAGGCCCTCGCCGACGATCCGCTCCACGCGCATCCGGGGGTCCAGGGAGCTCATCGGGTCCTGGAAGATCATCTGCACCTGCGCGCGGGTCCGCTGAAGCGTACGGGGCCCGGCTCGGGTGATGTCCTGACCGGCCAGGCGGATCGAGCCGGAACTCGCCCGCTCCAGGTTCATGATCGTGCGCCCGAGCGTGCTCTTACCACAGCCCGATTCGCCGACCAGGCCCAGGGTTTCGCCCTCGCGGATGGTGAACGAGACCCCGTCGACGGCCTTCACGATGCCGCGCGAGCGGCCACCATCCCGGTTTTTCACCGAGAAGTGCGTTCGCACGTCCCGGAGTTCCAGGAGCGGAACCTCAACCATGTGCCACCTCCTCGTTCGAGACGCCGACGTGTTCATACAGCCAGCACGCGACCGATCGCCCGTCGGGGAACCGAATCACCGGCGGCCTGTCCTGACATATGGTCATGACCTTCGTGCACCGGTTGGAAAAGGGGCAGCCGCGCGGCATGCCGGCCGGCGAGGGGACCACCCCGGGGATGGTCGCGAACGGCTTTCCCCTGCGCTCGGCCGAGGGCACCGCACCGAGCAGGCCGATCGTGTAGGGGTGCAGCGGATCGGTGAGCAGCCGCGCGGCAGACGCGTGCTCCATCACCCGCCCCCGTACATCACGATGACCTCGTCGCAGATCTCGGTCACCACACCCACATCGTGGGTGATCATCACGATCGCCGTGGCGACCCGGGACCGCAGCTCCTTGATCAGGTCCAGGATCTGCGTGCACCGTCACGTCGAGCGCGGTGGTGGGTTCGTCGAGCACGAGCAGGCTGGGATCGTTGGCCAGGGCGATCGCGAGGACCACCCGCTGCCGCATGCCGCCGCTCAGCCGGTGTGGGTACTCGTGGAACCGCTTCTCCGGCGACGGGATGCCCAGCTGTCCGAGTAGTTCGACGGCCCGCGCCTGCGCGGCGGACTTGGCGATGTGCTGATGCGCGCGGATCGCCTCCACGATCTGGGAGCCGATTCGCTGTACCGGGTTCAACGCCGTCATCGGGTCCTGCAGGACAAGGCCGATCTCCTTGCCCCGCAACGCACGCATCGACTTCCCGGAGGCGTCGGTAATGTCCTGACCGCGGAAGCGCACCGAACCACCCGTTGCCCGCCCGGGGGCCGGGAGCATCCCGACGACCGACATCGCGGTCATGCTCTTCCCCGAGCCCGACTCGCCGACCAGGCCGACGCTCGCGCCGGGCGCGACCGAGAAGCTCACCCCGTCGATCACGGTGACATGCCCGTTGCCGGACGGAAACTCGGCCACGAGATCCACGACTTCCAGGACGGGAGCCCAGGAACAGGCCGTGTTCGATGCCGTCCACACCTGCCTCGATGGCGTCCTCGAGCGACTCGGCGCAGACGGTGTGCACGGTCACCTTGAGCTCGAGCCGGTGGGCCTCCTCGGCGATCGCGGCGAGCTCGGCCCGGGTGAAGGCCGCCCGGTGCACCAGGGTGCCTTTCGTGCCCCCACCCGAGCCGATCACCTTGATCCAGTCGGCGCCCGCCTTGTTCAGCCGCCGCACCGCCCCGCGGACCCCCTCGACGCCATCCGCCTCGCCACCGAACGGCCAGGTATGGCCGCCGGTGATGGTCAGCGGGTGGCCGCAGATGAGCAGCCGGGGAATGCGTCCCCGGCCGAGCTCGGCGGCCCGGCGCAGGTCGAAAACGGTGCTGCCACGCGAACCGGTGTCCCGAAGCGTCGTGATGCCCGCCTCCAGCGCGATCCGGGCGGCGTGGTCGCTGGCCGCGACCAGCACCCCATCGCTCTCCCGCGCCCAGGCCTCGAACTCGGACCCGTCTCCCGGAAGGTTCAGATGCACTGGGCATCGGTCAGGCCCGGCAACAACGTGGTGCCGGCCAGGTCCAGGGTCCGGGTGCCCGGACGCTCTACGCCCCAGCGATAGTCCACAATGGACCTCCGGAAGTTGGGGCGCGCTTCTTAGCCCTGCGAACACCAGCTGGGCCGACTACCTCGCGGCCACGACACGCACTGACCGGCACCGAAGACTCGTCGTTTACCGAGGGTCCCAATTGAGCAGGAAATCTCAACCGCCGCCCAGGAACATTCACTCCGGCAGCATGAGAAATGCCCCAACCCAACCCGGAAATCAAAGGACAATCAATGTCCACTATGGAATTTCTGCTATGCGGCGCTGGCACATCTGTTGGCAGGCGCACACTCCATACCCCACTCCGATGTGCTCGTCGCAGCATGTAACCACCCGAATGGGTTAATCTTTCATGCTTCTGCCAGAGCAAGGGCTGCCCGCTCTTGCTCTAGGGTCGCACTGTGCTCATCGAACGCCCCGAGTGTTGCGGCTTTATCCCGCAGAAGGACTACGCCACGCCCGAATACGGGACGGCTCCCGACACCTCTGTTTGTCGGGCCCGCCACTGTCATTCCGGGTTGTGATCCCCCTCAAGCGGCATGTGCCGGCTCTGACGAAGTCACTTCCTGCGGCCATATCGCGATCGCATGCGATCTTCACGCCACCGTTGCCATGATGCACCGAATGCGGACGGCGGTGGTGCCTCCCGAAGCTCCGCTGGGGACAAGCCGACAGTGCACAGCGCTGGTGTCGGCGCTTTGAGACATACCCGTGCGAGTTGCTCAGATTGAGGGCGCAAGTCCCTACGAGCTGATTGTCTTTCCCGAAGTGCAGCACGCGTCCGCGCGTGCGCCCGAACCAGATTCAAGTGGAGGCGCCATCCATGCGTTTGTCCCCGAGAGATCGTGAAATGTTGCTGGTGCATGTTGCCGCCGACCTTGCCCGCACGCGGCGTTCCCAAGGAGTTCAGCTCAACTATCCCGAGGCGATGGCGATCATCACTGCCTACATTCTGGAAGAAGCCCGAGCCGGCCGTCAGGACGTTCCGCAACTCATGGACAGCGCCACCAAGGTGGTACGGCACAGCGAATGTATGGAAGGGGTGCCCGAGATGATGCGTGACCTCGCCGTCGAAGCGACATTTCCGGATGGCACCAAGATGGTTGTGCTGCAAAAGCCGATCCAGCAGGACGAGGTGTCGGTGTGAGCATGGTTCCCGGGCAAGTGATCCCCGGTGACGAGCCCGTTTCCTTCAACGACGAACCCGTCCCGCCTCCGCCTCTGCCGGAGGGTATGCCGTGGCGGCGCACGGTGTGGGTCAAGAACTTCGGAACCCGGGCCATTCAGGTAGGGTCACACTTCCACTTCTACGAGGCCAACTCCGGGTACGCCAACACCGAGTCCGACGCCTCGGCGAACGTCGGGCCGGCGGTAATAACCGGGCCAAAAGGTCTCGCGGTCCTTGCCGGCGCAGACGGGGATCCGGTCAGCGAGGAAGAAAAACGGAAACGGACCGCCGGATACCGACTGGATATCCGGGCGGGGACAGCGTGGCGGTTCGAGCCGGGATGCACCTACGAGGTGCCCCTCGTGGCGCTCGCCGGTGACGGGACGGTAACAGGGCTGAGCACGCGAGGAAACCTCAAGAACTGGGTCTGGTACCCAGAGCAGGAAAAAGACTCAGACGACGCCGAAACCTTTCAGTCGGCTTCGGTTGGTCAGGATGCCGTGCGTGGCTCGGACACTGCCAGGGGAGACGCGTGATGAGCGAGGAAACCGGGCGTGATTCGCGGGAGTTTCCCGCCTCCCTGAAGCGGCTTCACGGGACGGATCAACCCGTCCCGCTGCCCACCCCCGTCAGGACGATTGACCGACAGGCCTACTGCGAGAGCTTCGGCCCCACGAAGGGCGACCGAGTCCGGCTGGCCGACACTGACATCTGCATCGAGGTCGAGGAAGACTACAGCCGGGGCCAGCACGGCAGCGGCAACGAGGTGGTGTTCGGCGGCGGCAAGGTCATCCGCGAGTCGATGGGCCAAGCCTCCTCCTCCCGTGAGCAAGGCACCCCGGACACGGTCATCACCGGCGCGCTGATCCTGGACTGGTGGGGCATCGTCAAGGCGGACGTGGCGCTGCGGGACGGCAAGATTTACGCCATCGGCAAAGCAGGTAACCCCCAGTGCATGAGCGATGTGCGGGCCGCAGATCTTCCGATCAAGACCCACACAAATGACCCGGTGAACGATCTCGTGATCGGCCCGGAGACCGAGATCATCGCCGGCAACGGAAAGATCCTCACGGCCGGGGCGATCGACACGCACGTGCACTTCCTTCTGCCTGAGCTGGCCGCGCATGCGCTCAGCGGTGGTATCACCACCTGCGTTGGTGGCGGCACGGGAATGGCCACCGGCAGTCTGGCAACGACCGCGACCCCTGGCGCCTGGAACATTCAACAGGCGATCAAGGCAATGGACACCGTGCCGCTCAACATCGGTCTGCATGGCAAAGGCAGCGCAGGCGGCGGCCAACAAGCGTGGAAGGCGCTGGAAAGCCAGGCCAAGGCGGGTGCCTGCGGCCTGAAGATCCACGAAGACTGGGGGGCGACCCCGGTAGCCCTCAGAGATGCGCTCGCCGCAGCGAACGAGTTCGGGCTGCAGGTGTCACTGCATTCGGACACCCTCAACGAGGCCGGGTTCTACGAAAGCACAGCGCAGGTCATCAGAAACAGTGGCCGCAGCATTCACAGCTTTCATACCGAGGGATCCGGCGGCGGGCACGCCCCCGATATCCTGCAGTTGGCATCGATGGACAAAGTTCTTCCGGCGTCGACGAATCCGACCCTGCCATTGACGAGGAACACCGCCGCGGAGGCCAAGTGGATGGTGATCCTTGCGCACCATCTGAACTCGCGAGACCCGAACGACATCGCCTTCGCCGAAAGCCGGGTCCGGCGGCACACCATCTTCGCGGAGAACGTGCTGCACGATCTCGGAGCGCTGTCCATCACCAGTTCCGACGCGCTGGCCATGGGACGTGTCGGGGAACTGGTGATGCGCACCTGGCAGACGGCTCACGTGATGAAGCAGTACTGGGCCGACACGATGCAGGGGCAGTTCCCGGACCGGGATCAGGCCGGCGACATGGACATGCGCCACGACAACGAGCGTGCCAAGCGCTACATCGCCAAGTACACCATCAATCCGGCGATCGCCCAAGGCATGGACGACGACATCGGGTCCATTGAGGTCGGCAAGTACGCGGACCTGGTGCTGTGGGATCCGCGGTTTTTCGGAGTCCGCGCCGAGATGGTGTTGCAGGCCGGAGTTCAGGTCTGGGCAGTGTGTGGTGACCCGAACGCATCCGTGTCGCAGCCGGAGCCCTACTGGGGGCGCATCAACTGGGGCAGTTCGGGCAAGGCGGTGACCTCGTGCACGCGCGTGTTCGTGGCTCCGGTGGCGACGCCCAGCAAAGACGCCCTCGGAACCGAAACGCCGTGGGTGCCGATCAAACCGACCGGTGAACTGAACAAGAAGAACATGAAGAAAAACGCTGCCCTGCCCACGATTCACGTCGGGAACAAGGAGGAGAACGCGGAGGACTCCTACGTCGTGACCATCGACGGCCAGGAGTATCCGGCGCCAGCATCACCACCGGAACGTATTCCGATGACGCAACGGTATTCCCTGTTCTAGGAGCGCTCGCATGCCCATCCTGCACGCAGCAGCGCTTCTGCTGGCTGATGGTCGACTGCCTACCGGTGGCCACGCGCACTCAGGCGGAGTCGAGACTGCGGTCGCGACCGGAGTGGTGCGCACCATTGACGAACTGCGGGAGTTCTGCCGGGGCCGGCTGCACACCACCGGCAGCACTGCGGCGGGACTGGCCGCAGCCGCCGCCAGCGGCGCTGACCTTGCGCACCTGGACGCCGAGGCGGATGCCCGCACGCCTTCGCCGGCGCTGCGGTCCATCTCCCGGCGGCTTGGCCGGCAGATGCTGCGCACAGCACGGCACCTGTGGTGGTCCCAGCGGCTGGCTGCCGCTGCAGAAACGCCAGACGGTCCGCACCACCCGGTGGTCCTGGGATGCCTGTCGGCTGCGGCCGAACTCACCCCGCGCGAGGCGGCGCTGCTGGCGGCAGTCGACTCCATCACCACTCCGGCCGCAGCCGCTCTCCGGCTCCTGGGCCTGGACCCGTTCCAAGTCTCCGGAGTGCTGGCGGAACTGTCGGGTGCGGCGGATGCCGTCGCCGACAACGCGGCCATGCTCGTCGCCGCCGGGACGCTGCCGTCCAGGGCCGCACCCTTGCTTGAGGTCTACGCCGAACAACACGCCGCCATGGAGGTGCATCTCTTTGCATCGTGACGACAACCATAATCTGCACTGGGGTGGTGGAACGGTCAGCACCCCAGTCGCGGCCCCACCGGGAGACCCAGCCGAACGGGGCCTGTGGGTGGGCATCGGCGGCCCGGTCGGAGTCGGCAAGACCGCACTGGTGGCCGCGATCTGTGAACAGCTACGGGAACAGCTTCGACTGGGTGTCGTGACCAATGACATCTACACCACCGAGGACGCCGACTACCTCAAAAACCGGGGCGCACTCCCGCCCGAACGCATCGTCGCCGTGGAGACAGGAGCCTGCCCCCACAGCGCCGTACGCGACGACATTTCGGCCAACCTGGAAGCCGCCGAAGAGTTGGCAAGGAAGGCGCGGGCCCAAGACGGCGAGCCCCTGGACCTGCTGCTCATCGAAAGCGGCGGCGACAATCTCACCATGACCTTCAGCCGGGGGCTGGTGGACGCCTGGATCTTCGTACTCGATGTTGCCGGCGGCGACGACGTTCCCCGCAAAGGCGGTCTGGGGGTCACCAGCGCAGACCTCCTCGTCATCAACAAGGTCGACCTGGCGCCCTATGTGGGTGCCGACCCCGACCGCATGATCCATGACGGCCAAGCCAGAAGGGAAGGCCGACCCACGGTCATGAACTCCCTGCAGCAGGACCCGGCTGCCTCGCACGTGGTCGACTGGATTCGGCATCTGCTAGACGTGCGGCAACCGGCCCGTTCCGGACGATCATGACCCGCTCTGCCGCTCCCACCGTGGGGCGAACCGGCATTCGTGCGCGGGCCCGCCTCACCGTCCGGCAGGGAAAACGGGGCCTGACCGTGCCAACCCAGATGTTCGGAGAGCCCCCTTACCACCTCCAGCAGGTCGGCCGAGCCGACACCGCGCCACTCCGGGTGCTCATGAGCGGCTCCTGCGCCGGCCCGCTGGGCGGCGACCACTACACCGTCGACGTCGATGTGGGACGCGGTGCGGCCCTGGAATTCGGCAGTGCCGCAGCCGCCGTCGCGCTGCCCTCCTCCGACCAGCACCCCTCCCATATCGCAACGCACATCCATGTCGATACCGGCGGACGTCTCCTGTGGGCACCGCAACCAACCATCTACGGCGGAGGTAGTCGTCACCACACCACCACCAGCATTGAACTCCGCGATGGCGCCAGCCTCATCTACCGGGAGACCCTGGCGCTGGGCCTGCACGGCAGGCTCCCGGCCATGGCTCTCTCCCACATCAGGGTCACGCTCAACGGAAAACCGTTGTGGGACCAAGAAACCGCCATCGGAGACGAGGCCCCGGGCAGCATGGGGCCGGCCATCACCGCTGGAGCCCAAGTGCTGCAACAAACCCTGCTCGTCCGCCCCGACCTGTGGTGGCACAGCGCCACGCACGACGTACCAGCACAACTACTGGCCCCAGGTAGTTGCCTACTCCCCTTGGCAGGGGGCCCAGCACTGGTCATCAGCGTGCTAGCCAAGCACGTGGAGGAAGCAACCCGAATCTCGGCCAAAGGCTTGACCCTGGCTGGGCTCACCGACACGCCATAGCCTCGACCAACTTCGTCGCGCCTCCACCGAATGCCCGTGAGCGTTTTTCGGTGCTATGGCACCCAAAATCACTCACGGCCAGGTGACGACCTTCGCCGCGGCGGCGCGTCGGATCGGTAGCGGAAAGTCCGGCCGCCGACATCCTGGCCCTGCTGGACCGGTTGGAGCTGCCGCTGGTCGTCCTGGGCGGATGCTCGATGGGCGGCTCCGTCGCCGCTACGTCGCGATGGCGGGGTTTTCCTCCTGCAATAGAAAACGGGCACCGCGGTTGCGATGCCCGTTGAGGTGGCTCGGGTTGGTCAGGCGGCGTCAGGCAGCTGGTCGCGGAGCAGTTCCCAGGCAGCGTCGAACAGCGGCCGGTGCTGTTCCTGGTACTGCGCCACCGTCACGGTGTGGCGGCCCACGATGCCCTCGATGACCGGCGGCTTTTCGCCGTACCTCTCGACGTAGAACTTCTTGACCTGCCGCCCCCGTGACCGGCGCGAGCTTCCGGCATTGCGCGGCGGTCAGCCGCCGATCCTTACTGAGGTAGATGCTCACCGTCAGAGGCTTGGTCTCGGGTCCAGCTCCGGTTCGGTGCCGAGCATCCAGGACAGTTCGATGCGGCCGAACTGATCGAATCGACCACGCCCCGGGCGGCGTTGAGTGCCCGCATCCGGGCTTCGCTGACCGCGGCGCGCTCGCGCTGCTTGCGGGCGACCTCGTCCTGCAAGTCGACAAGCTGGCCGTCCGTGGCTTGCGGGCTGATGTAGCCGCCACGCTGGCGGATCTCCTTCGGAACTTGCCTGACGCGTTCCTTAATGGACTTGACCTCGGGACGGCGGACAGGAAGATCAGTTCCCTGATTTCGTTCTCGTACAGGACGGAGACCTCCCGGGCGGCTGCCCTTGCCGAGGACAAGCACCTGGTCTTGGTCCACGTCGAGATCGTCGACCATGATGCCGACGACTTCCGACGGCCGGCCACCGTGTCGATGAGCAGACGGATGATCGCGGATCCCGAGGGCTGATCATGTCTCGGCCGTCGCACTGTTTGAGCAACGCCTTGATGCTCGTCAATGGAATGACAGGTACCGGGGACTCCGGCACGTGCGGCGGTTTCATCCCGGTCATGGGCGAGGTCGTGATCTCTTCCTCGTCGACAAGGAAGTTCCAGAACTGTTGCAGCGCGCGGAATCGGCCGTTGGCCGTCGAGGGTTTGCGGGTTTCCAGCAGCTCGATGATCCAGTCGCCAACGTCGGCGCGCACGACGTCGGCGGGAAAGCCGAGCCGGTCGTGTGCCTCAACCCAGTCGGCGAACCGGCGCGCCGTCGAGCTGTAGATCTCGATGGTGTTGGCCGACTTGTTCTCGCGCTTCAGGGTCTAGCCGAAGTCACGGATCAGACCGTCCCACTGCTCCCTCATGGGAGCGAAGTTGTGTCCACAGAGACAGTGAGCTGCAGAAACAGAGAAAACGCAGGTCAAGGCAGTGCAGCTCGGCACCGTTCAGCGCAGTACAACACGGGTCAGCGTACGGTCTGATCGATCCTCTCAGCCACCACGCCAGCCAAGTGCGGCAGCAGCACGTCCAACCACTGATAAGCACACGCCTGACCATGAGCACAAACGCCTGATCCGACTGGATTCGAAAGGACAGTCCGACTCGAACACTGGTGCGTATGCGATCGGAGTGGAGATTTACACCAGGCGATCGGTGGCTGAGATTTTATTTGGATCGTGTTTCACCGACGTTTCGGATCAAGCATGCTGCAGATCTCCTGAACGGCCGTGAAGAAGAACTGTTCCAGACTCCCTTGCTGTGAGCTGGGACACGGAGCTACAAAGTGCACACCGCGCGGCGGTCGCCAATCGACCCACCGGGATATGTTGACCAACCGCGACAGCGCGGCGGAACGAAGGATGCGATGCGATGACTTGTAGCGACCTTACTGAAGCCGGACCGGATGCGCCGGTCGCGGGTTTCGGCGTCATAAGCCCCAAGATCGTCGGCCTCGACGTCTGGCATGTCCCGGTCAAACTACGCCGAGGGCACGTCATGTCCTTCGGCACCGCGGTGGTGGCCGATCTCGTCGTCGTCCGCGCAACCTCCGACGACGGAACTAGCGGCTGGGGCGAGGTGACCCTGCTCGGTGGGCCGCACTGGTCGGAGGAAAGCGCCGAATCCGTCGTCGCGACGCTCGCCAAGTACCTCCTGCCGCGGCTGGTCGGTCGCCCGATCCACTCCGCGTGCGGCCTTGTCGACGCACATGCCGATATCCGCGGCAACCGGTTCGCCAAGGCGGCGTTGGACATCGCACTCGCGGACCTCCGCGCTCGTACCCTGGGTATCCCGCTCGGCGCTCTGTGGGGCGGCCACCACCCTGGCACGATACCGCTGAGCTGGAGCCTCGCAGGGCGCACCGTCGAGCAGGACATCGTTGAAGCGGCCGAGCGACGGGAAGCCGGATTCGAAATATTCAAGATCAAAGCTGGCGCTCTTCCGCTGCATGCCGAACTCGCCCGCGTCACGGCCATTCGAGAAGCGCTGGGGCCCCACGTCTCGCTGCGGATCGACGCTAACCAGGGCTGGAGCCGCGCCCAAGCCGGCCGCGCGTTGCCAGTACTGGAGCAGCTCGACATCGCCTTCGTCGAACAACCCTTGGCCGCGGATGACATCGCCGGGATGGCCGCGCTGCAAACCGCGACCCGGATACCGATCGCCGCAGACGAGTCCCTGCAAACACTCGCTGACGCGACGGCGCTCGCCGGCTCCGATGCTGCTCGTGTGTTCGTCTACAAGGTCGCCAAGCACGGCAGCCTGGAGCAAGCCCGCCATGTTGCCGCTGTAGCGGAAACGTCGGGCATCGAGGGATACCTCGGATGCATGATCGAGAGCAGCATCGGAACTGCCGCCTACCTCGCGTTCGCAGGCTCAGGGATCCCGTTGTCCTACGGCTGCGAATTGTTCGGCCCGCAACTCCTAGTCGATGACCTCACGCACGATGGCATCGGGTACGAACGCGGCGCTGTCCTTCCTCCGCTCGGTCCAGGGCTCGGAATCGACGTCGACGAGGACAAGGTCCGCGCCCTCGCACACACCCGTCACCACGTCGACAAAAAGGCGCTCGAGTAAAACCCGTTCGCCCCGTTCCCGGCAGATCGGAAGGGGCCCATGGCAGCACCCACTCGCCGCCACCACTCAACAGAACTCAACCTCCACCTCGCCCCGTCGTCACACCAGAAGGACTGACGCCATGAGCCAGAAGCCTGCGGACTTGGAGTTGTCACCACACTCCGAGGCGACCAGGACATCCACCGCCGAACAGCTCTCGCAGGTGCGGCGAGCCGCCCGCGCGTCGTTCATCGGGACAACGATCGAGTGGTACGACTACTTCCTCTACGGAACGGCGTCGGCACTGATCTTCCCCCGGGTCTTCTTCAGCAACCTCTCGCCCGGCGTGGCCACGTTCGCATCCCTGGCCAGTTTCTCCGTCTCGTGGCTCCTGCGGCCCATCGGCGGGGTGGTCTTCGGCCACTTCGGCGACCGGTTCAGCCGTAAGAAGATGCTGATGATCACGCTCATCATGATGGGCGGCAGCACCTTCCTCATCGGAGTTCTGCCGTCCTACGCGGCGGCCGGAATCTTCGCACCGATCCTGCTGATCCTGCTGAGGATGGTCCAGGGGCTGGCGCTCGGTGGGGAATGGGGCGGCGCGGCGCTGATCGTCGTCGAACACGCACCGCCCAGGCGACGCGGGTTGTACGGTGCTGCTGTTCAGATGGGTGTGCCCGCCGGGCTGTTGCTCTCCACCGCTGTCGTCGCGCTGGCCTCGACGCTGCCGGACGAAGCCTTCTTCAGCTGGGGCTGGCGGGTTCCATTCCTGCTCAGCATCGCGTTGGTGGTGGTCGGATACTGGCTGCGCACCGTGCTCGAGGACCCCAAGGCATTCCGCCAGCAGGTGGAGGAAACCAGGGCCGCACAGCTCCCGATCGCGGAGGTCCTGGCCACTGCCAAGCGCAAAACCATTCTTCTCGCGCTCGTCCAGTTCGCGTGCAACACGGGCTACTACATCTTCACCGTCTACACCGGATCCTACGCGACCGAGCAGTTGGGGATGCCTCGATCCTTCCTGCTGGAAGCCCTGATGATCGCGGCCGCCGTCGACCTGGTCATGCAGCCCGTCTTCGCCGCGTTGTCGGACCGCATCGGGCGGAAACCGGTTTACATCTTCGGGTCTCTGTTCATCGGTGCCTGGGCATTCCCGTTCTTCGCCCTGCTCAGCTCGGAGACCCAGCCACTCGTCTGGCTTGCCATGATCGGGGCCCTCGGGATCGGACACGCGGCGACCGGCGGGATCAACGGGCCGCTCTACACCGAGCAATACCCGTTGCGCATGCGTTACACCGGGGCGTCGCTAGCGTTCCAGCTGTCCGGAATCGTGACCAGCACACCGGCACCGCTGGTGGCGGCGTGGCTGGTGACGGCGACGGGGAACACGGACTCCATCTCGGTCTACGTCATCGCCTCCGCAGTCATCTCCGTGGTGTGCGCGCTGCTGCTCGAAGAGACCTACCGCAAGCGCATCGACGAATGAACCGGCCCTGAGGCTGTCTCCCGCGCGCCCGCGCAGCGGTGGCTGGCGGTGGACGAATCCCTACGCCGGTTCGGCCCCGCGGCGAGGAGGATCCCGTTCACCGCGCGACGCCGGATGAACGTGGTTGAGATCCCTGCGAAGCGGCGGCCAGCCGTCGCCCGTTCAGTCTCGGGTGCTGATCGCGCTCAGCAGGTGTGCCTGGGCGTCTTGGAGGTACCGGCGCATCTCGTTGGATGCCTCGGTGTTTCGGCCTTCCTCGAGCAGCGTGCAGATCTGGGCGTTGCGCTTGAAGTATGAGGCGTGGAATTCGGCCGGGTCGGTGGTCTGGTGGTAGGCGAGGTGGAGCTGGGTGAACAGCTTCGCCGCGAAGGTGTCGAGGCTTGGCGAGCGGGCGAGCGCGATGATGCCCAGGTGGAAGTCCAGCCCGGCCCGCCTCATCCGGTCCAGCTCACGGGTGGCGGTTGCCCGCACGCCCACGTCGGATGCCTCGCGCAATGGGCGTGGACAAGCGGAGCTGCCGATTGTCCTGAGTCATCCCGCCGCTGAATCCAATGCGCGGCTTATCGGGGACCGTTTCCCACAGGTTCGCGCCATCATTGCACCGGACTCCGACAGGCTTGAGCGGCACATTGGGGAGGCGGACGCGCTGCTTGCCCTCCGCTTCCCAGTGGAGGTGTTCGAGCGAGCCGGCAAGCTGCGGTGGTTTCAGTGCACCGGCGCCGGCGTCGATTCGCTGCTTGCGGTCCGGGACCGGCTAGGCAGCGTCACGGTGACCAAGGCCCGCGGTATCCACGGTGATGTCATCGCGGACTTCGTGATGGCCGGCGTGACGATGCTGCACTGGGATTTCCGGTGTCCATTCAGGGCTGAACAGGACGCTGGGCGGTTTGATCTTTGTGGTCAGGCTGTGACCGGTGGCATCCAGGGGTTGCCGGTGAGGGCGGCGTGGATGGCGTCGATGGCGCGTCGCCCGTGGTTGGTGGCGCTGGTCAGGTAGGAACGGACTCGGCAGAACCGGGCCAGGGTGGCCAGGGTGTGCCAGTAGCCGGAGACTTTCTGGTGCAATTTCGGGCTTTTGAGTGCTTGTTCCGAGGCGTTGTTGGTCCAGGGCACCGCGAACACCCTGGTGAACAGCCAGACTTGGCCGGCTTTGCCGGCCAGTCGGGTGGCGAGGTTGTAGCCAGGGTGGTTGCCTTTGTCCCAGTCGCGGTGGCGGTTGGTGGCGATTCCCCAAGCGACGGCTTTGTCGTAGCGGGCACGCAGGTCGGCTAGCAGGTCGCCGTCCTCGCCAGTGTCGGGGTACGCGATGTTGACCGGTGTTTCGTCCGCGCACAGCACCGGTTCGGCGGCCAGCACGGCGCGCATCGCGTCATCGAATCCTGCCTGATCCAACGCCTCAGCGACACGTTCGTGCGCGCGGGCGACGAACCCGGTCGACACTGCAGCGCCCAGCAACGCTTCCATCAGCGTCGCGGTGCGCTCCACCGGCACATTCCCGGTCGAGGACAGCAGGACCGCCGCGGCGTTGACGTTCGGCCCGTAGCACACCGCCCCGGCCTGCCCGAAAGGCACCGCCGCGGTCGTGGTCTTCCCGCAACTGCCACACTGCCATTTCGGCAGCCGGTACTGCACCCGCTGCAGCCGGATCGATGGGGTATCCCAGACCTGCGTCCAAGACATCCCCGCATCCCGGCCCTCTGCCAGATCCGTGCCACAGCCCGAACACTACGCAGGCTCGGGCGCGGTCTCACTGCGATCCAGCTTCACCACACGCTGCAAACCCGAGCCTGGATGCCCGGGTTGGCCGCCCGGCTTACGGTCCTTCGATCGCACCCGCTGTGAGCGCTGCGCGCGGCGTTTCCCCTTGGCCGCAAGCGAATCCTGCTACGGCGGGGTCGAGGAATTCGTCGAATCCATCCCCAACCTGCGCTTCAGCTCCGCGTTCTCCGCCCGCAGTGCCGCCACCTCGGCCGACAGCGCCGTCACCAATTCCGCAAGCTGCTCATACGACGGCGCAGGCTGCTCGGGCGGTACGGACACGGCCACAATGATCGACGATCAAGCCAACAAGATCAAGCCAGACACGCCCCACCAGCTCAACCCAAGCCATGATGGACACGATTTCCGCGGGATTCTGCGGGAACAGGCTATGAAGCTTCAGGCCCTTCTCGCGGGCCACCTGATGGCCATGATCAAAACAAACGCCCCAATCGCCCTGTACGCACTGTAACGGCTGATGTGAACAAGCGTCGTGATGTGAACAAGCCGCACAGTGTCCGTGATGTGGCGATGCCCCGCACCGTGGGTGCGGGGCATCGCTGCGGGTGGCGGGGCCACGACTAAGATCGGCTTCTCTTTTGTTCCCATTGTCGGCTCATGGCCTCAGTGAGGAGATATTTTTTCATACGTTTGACAAGAAGATCCGCCAATGCTTCCATTTCTTTCATGTCTTGTTGCCGAGCCCCGGAATCAACCGAGCTTCATTGATTTCAGCGCTGTAAATCGGCATGTTCATTACTCCTGTTGAAAAGGTTTCAGCCCAAACGCTGCGGGTCACACCCGCCTTTCCCTATATGCCATCTTACCCAAAAACCGAAAAGGATCTTTAAACAACCGCGGCATGCCGAGCGCAGCTCCGCCACCCTTCGATGTTGGTCCTGCTGCGGGCTCGTTGCCGCAGCAGGACCAACGGCCTTGACCGGTGGTCAGAGGAAGGTGACGTTCTGCGCGAGGGCCAGCTCGGTGGAGTAGTTGACAATGTTGGTGGAGCGCCGCATGTAGGACCGCCAAGCGTCGCTGCCAGACTCGCGTCCGCCGCCGGTTTCCTTCTCTCCGCCGAAGGCTCCACCGATCTCCGCGCCGGATGTTCCGATGTTGACGTTGGCGATGCCGCAGTCCGAGCCGTCGGCGGCCAAGAAGCGCTCTGCCTCGCGCTGGTCGTTGGTGAAGATGCAGGAAGACAGTCCCTGCGGCACATCGTTGTGCAGGCGCAGCGCTTCGTCGAAGTCGCTGTAGGTCAGAACGTAGACGAGCGGGGCGAAGGTCTCCTCGCGGGCGACACCGTTCTGGTCGGAGATCCGCACGATTGCCGGCTCGACGAACGCGGCGTCAGGTGCCTCCTCGGCCAGCCGCCGGCCGCCCCCGACCAGCAAGCTCCCGCCTTCGCCTTGGGCTCGCGTGATCGCGTCCTGCATCGAGTCGAACGCGGCTGTGTTGATCAGCGGCCCGACCAATGTGCCGTCGTCGAAGGGGTTCCCGATCGGCAGCTTGGCGTAGGCAGCGGTCAGCCGATCCAGCAGCTCCTCGGCGATGTCCGCGTGGACGATGATGCGGCGCAGGGTCGTGCACCGCTGGCCTGCGGTGCCCGCAGCAGCGAACACGATGGCCTGCGTGGCGAGGTCGATGTCCGCGGTCGGTGCGACGATGGCCGCATTGTTTCCGCCGAGTTCGAGCAGCGACCGTCCGAACCGCGCTGCAACCCGCGGCCCGACCTCCCGTCCCATCCGGGTCGAGCCCGTCGCGCTGACCAGTGCCACAGCGGGGTTGTCGACCAGTTGCTCGCCGACGCCGCGGTCGCCGAGGACGAGCCGGTGGACGTCTTGGGGAACACCGGTCTCGTCGCAGGCCCGGGCGAGGAGGTGGTTGGCCGCCAGTGAGATGAGCGGGGTGAGCTCGGACGGTTTCCAGACCACGGTGTCGCCGCACACCAGCGCGATCGCGGTGTTCCACGACCACACGGCTGCGGGGAAGTTGAATGCGGAGATCACACCGACGACGCCGAGCGGGTGCCAGGTCTCGGCGAGGCGGTGGCCGGGCCTCTCCGAGGCGATGGTCTTGCCGTACAGCTGCCGTGACAGGCCCGCGGCGAACTCGCAGATGTCGATCATCTCCTGAACCTCGCCGAGGGCCTCGGAGCGGATCTTGCCGACCTCGATCGTGATCAGGTCGGCCAGGTCGGTCTTGTGCCGGCGGAGGAGCTCACCGAGCCGGCGGACCAGCTCGCCCCGGCGCGGGGCGGGAACGGTCCGCCACTGCAGGAACGCGGCCTGCGCCGCGTCGACGGCCGCCGCTGCGTCATCCGCTGTGCATGCCTGCAGTTCGAAGAGGTTCGCACCCGTCAACGGGGTTCGACCGTGCACGCCGTGGCCGCGAGGAACGCTCGCGCCGACGTTGCGCAGGGCGCGGAGCGCGCGCTCAAAGAGCGTGTCGGTGTTGGGCAGGAATGCCGTTGTGTTGGTCATGAGGCCTTCTCGTCGATTGGTCGGTTGCGGAAGGGGTCAGGAAATGGCACCGGCTAGATCCAGCGATTGTGCGATGGCCTGGATGGAGGCGATCCGCTGCTGTTCGTAGAGCTCGAACGGGTCGTGCACAGGACGGTCGATGGCGGCGGCCATCCAGTTCATGTCGTAGGTCGCTCCTGCCTGGTTCGCGTCGCGGGATCCTTCGCCGGTCAGGTTCGACTGGAAGATTCCAGCCGCAGACCGGGGCAGGAAGTCCTCGTAGACGACCGGTTCCGCTCGTACCCAACCCGCCTCGCGCAGTTCACGGATCGAGGCAGGAGGCCTCTCGCGACCGACCGGGCGGTCGGGTGCCAGCTGATAGGTGAAGAAACCGAGTCCCTCGTCGTCGAGCGTTTGTTCGTTGTTCGGGAAGCCCTCGCTCCACACCTGTCGAGCGATCGCGTCCCTATCCACATTGGGGGCGTCCGCCTTGCGGCGGTCTCAACAAGCAGGGCGTCGTAACGAGCCCGGCCACTGCTGGTCAAGGCGATACCCCGTGCCTCGACCTCGCCGAAGCGGACGCGCAGCGTTCCCTGACTGACCGAACCGTCCTGCGCCCGCATCAGGCGTGGCTCTGCGAGCGCCTTGAAGGACGTCTGCCGGAGCAGGACGTCTGGGCCCTGCCACCGCGGTGGGCCCTGGATGGCGTCGATCATGGTGATACCGCGGTCGTTCATCCTGCGGTAGAGCTCATCGATGTCCAGCACCCGCGGAGTCAGGTGGTTGATGTGAGTATTCCGAACACCGCCGATGTCCGCGGCGACCGCCGAGACCCTCTCCAACTCTTCGTACCAGGACCTGTCGACGGGCTGCGGCGAGAGTTTGAAAGCACCCACCGCGTGCTGAAGGAACAACTCGGCCTCGTCGGAAAGCAGTCCCCCTGCGGCCTCGGCCCGCGACGCAAGCTTGAGGAGCGCCGGTGGGAACAGCTCGCGGGAATGGAGGAAGTTTCGCAGCCGCGCGCGGAGGTCATCGTCGAAGAACCGTTCGTCGTCGACGGCGAGCATGGAGGTGAACACGCGAAACGGGTTGCGGGCCAGTTCGTCGCCGTCAATCGGACGGAATGCGGTCGACACGACCGGGACAGCGCTGCGGGCGGCCTCTCGCAGATCATAGAAGCCGACCGGGTACATCCCGAGCGCGGCGAAGATTCGCGCTACCTGCGCCAGCTCCCGCGGGGTCCCGACGCGGATCGCTCCATGCCGTTCGGCGGTGACCCGCTCGATGCTCCCGAGCCGCTCCGCGCTGTCCCCCTGCCGGGCAAGCACGTCGCGGTTGACCGACGCGGAGACCTCCACGAGGTCGCCGTACGCCGGGACCTCCTGCGCATACATGCTCGACAACGCCGCCGCGAAGCGGGCCCTCAACTTCCAAGTGGGGACGATTGTCATGCGGTGCACTCCTTCTTCAAGGCTCAAAAGGACGCGGGCGAGCGAATCAACGACGGAGTCCGCTCGTCGTCGATGACGGTCAGCGCGGGCCGGACACGCAAAGCGCAGGTCTCCGCTCAGCAGAACCAGGACGCGCTCTCAGGTCAGCAAACCTGAATCTGCCATGTCTCCAGGCGGGATCTACCGGCTCGGTCGGCCGCGGGCGGCCAGGGCCTCGTGGACGGTGTCCGTACCGAATCCACTCTTCGTCCACGTGATGAAATGATCCGCTGCTTCGTTGATCGCTGCGATCGTCTCAACGAGCAGGGGGTTTTGATCTGCCGACCGATGCACAGCCCGGATCTTGCGCCGAGGGCGCCGACCGGAAATGCGATGCATCGTGATGGTGGGATCTACCCCTAGCGCGAGCGCCGGCACAAACGCAATGGCAAGGTTCTCGCGCACGATTCCCCGGATCACGTCGAAGTCGTTCGTCTCGAACCTGACGTGGGGGGCGAACCCGGCCTGGGAGCACCAGTACTCCAGGTTCGCCCGACCCGTCGAGTCCGGCCTGTTGGCGACCCAGATTTTGTCCGAGAGCGAGGCGAGATCGACTGTCGGAGCCAGCGACCTGCTGCCGTTCACGCCCGCCAGTACGACGATCTGCTCGTCCAGGATCGGATGAACGGCGAGGTCGTCGGGCCATGCTTCCGGGACGGCGTCGTACTCGAAGACCAATCCGAGATCGGCTCTCATGGAGCGGATCGTTTCGGCAATGGCTGACGACCGGGTCTCGTCGTGGACGGTGAACTCCGCGTCCGGGAACCGCGCCACGAGCGGGGACAGGGCCCGCGGCAGCAGACGGGAGCCGATGCTGGGGAACGAGGCGAGTCGGAGTCGCCCGCGATCGCCGCGGGCGGCGCCTCGCATCTCCTCCTCGAACTCATCCAGTCTGGCGAGGATGCCGCTCGCGATCTCATTGACCTGCTGCGCCGCCGCAGTGGGCCAGAGGTTGCGCGGCCCGCGCTCGAACAGCTGAACGCCCAGGCTGCGTTCCAGTGCTGAGATCTGTTGTGAGACAGCGGAGGTCGTGTACCCGAGCTTCTTCCCGGCGGCGCTGAGCGACCCCGTCTCGAGGACGGCCTGCAAGGTCTGCAGATGGATGAAATTCAGCATCGTCCACCTCCCGTCCACATCCCTCGCCCGGTCCTTCGGTCGTCGATGAGCTCAGTACACCGGCCTGCTGGCCGCCGGATTCGCAAGCGCAGTCTGCCACGGCGCGACCGGCGGAGGAGAGTCCTTGTGTTCTGGGACCCGGACGTGGATGACGGAGGGTCCTTCGGTGGCCGCCGACTGCTTGACCAGCAGCTCGAGCTCGTCGAGATCCCCAGCCAGGGATGCGGGCAATCCCATGCCCTGCGCCAGCAGCACCGGGTTGATGGGGCCCGGGTCGACCTGGAAGTAGCGGCGCTGCATGAACAAGTGCTGCAGCATCTTGATCCACGCGAAGGAGGAGTTGTCGAGGACGACATACGTGATCGGAAGCCTCAGCCGACCGGCGGTCTCCCAGTCAGCGACGCCCATGGCGAGGCTGCCCTCGGTGGTCAGGCAGAGCACTCGGTCGCCTGGGTGGGCCAGCGAGATGCCGATCGCAGCGGAGATCGAGTACCCCATGGGGCCATGCCCTCGCGGGATCACGACACGCCATGCCGTGCCGTCGGTCTCCCAGAAGGCCGAAAGATTCGGAGTTGGTGTGCCGGGGTCGGCCGCCACCCAGCAGTCCGGGCCGAGCGCGCGGTGCAGCGTACGAACGATTTCGCGCGGCTGAAGCGAGCCGTCCTCGGTGGGCAGCAGGGGGACCGACGTCTCCTCGTCCCACTGGTGCCGGGCAGCGGCGATCTCGACAGTGCGATTCCGTACGGTTCCCTCAGACGCGGACGGAAGTATTTCGCGCAGCTGTCGCAGGACCGTCGCCGCGTCGCCCACGAGCCCGATGCCTCCCGGGAAGTTCCGCCCTGCCCGGCTCTCGTCGATGTCGATCTGCACGACCGCGGGGCCGTTTTGTGGCGGCGCGGTGAACCCGTTGGTGTCAGTCGAGTTGCTGCGGCTGCCGACGATCAGCACCGCGTCTGCCTCGGCGAGCCGGGGGTTGGCGTAGCCGCGTGACCCGTTCCCACCCGCCACTCCCAGCGAGAGAGCGTGGTTTTCCGGGAACGACGATTTCCCGTGGATGGTCGTGGCGACCGGCGCCCCGAGGTGCTCGGCGAACAGGCGAAGCTCGTCCCAGGCGCCCGAGGCGTGCACACCGCCGCCGGCGAGGATGACGGGGCTTTGCGCGCGCCGCAGAACCTCGGCTGCTTGCGTGAGCGTTTCCGCAGGAGCGGCCGGGGTATCGGTCGGCACGACGCAGCGCCCCCGACTCGGTTCGACGTCCGCGTGCTCGTCGAGCACGTCCTCCGGGCAGATGAGGACGACGGGAGCTGGTCGCCCACCGAGTGCCGCACCCACCGCCTCGGCCACGAGCGCGGGGATGTCTTCGGCCCGCTCCGCTACCTTCTGCCACTTCGTAACGGCGCTGAACAGCTTCACCTGGTCGATCTCGGTGATCGCCCCGGAACCGCGACTGCTGCGGTGAATGTCGGTGGTGATCGCCAGGACCGGGATGCTCGACGCGAAGGCCTCCGCGAGACCGCTCGCGAGGTAGACCGCACCGGCGCCGCTTGACGCCTCGCACACGGCGAGCCGGCGTCCAGTCCGGGCGAACCCGTCAGCCATGTAGCCCGAGTCCCGCTCATCGCGAGCCAACACGTGCCGGATCCGGTCCTTCCGCGAGGCTAGGACATCGTAGAGGTTGACCCCGGTGTCGCCGGGGACGCCGAAGATGGTGTCGATGCCGTGGCCGATCAGGGAATCGACCAGCAGGTGGGCCCCGGTGGGGGCGCTATCGGTCGTGTCGGGACGATGAGTCATTGGATGCTCCATCAAGCAGGATTAAGTGTCTCGTCGGCAGTGCGGGCGGCAGGCTGGTTCAGAAGACGGCGTTCTCGAGCTCGGGCTTCGCCGTACTTCCGAACCGGGACAGCGACAGTGCGGCGAGATCGAGACCGGGACTGCCGTCGAGGAACCACTCCGCGAGGCACTGGCCGACAGCGGGCGATTGCATGAAGCCGTGCCCGGAGAACCCGGCGGCGATCCAGAGGCCGGGTTTGTTCGGGACCGGACCGACGATGGCGTGATCGTCGGGCGTCATCTCGCGCAGGCCCGCCCATCCGTTGGTGATTTCCAGGTCGTCGAGGTACGGGAACCGGTGGCTGAGCGCCTCGGCGAGGTCGCATACTCGCGACCAGTCGACGCTGGCGGTGTCACTACTGGCGACGGCACGGTCGTTGCCGCCGATAACCGCGGTTCCGCCGCTGGCCTCGGGGTGGACGTAAGCGCCTGATGCCATGTCGACCGCCAGTGGAAGGCTGGCGTCGATCTTGGCGAGCGGAGCGGTGGAGAAGGCCTGACGCGAGTGCGGGAAGACCGGGATGTCCACACCGCACTGGTTGCCCACCTGCCGTGCCTGCGGACCCGCCGCGATGATGACCCGTTCGGCCTCAACCGGTCCATCCGAGGTCTGGACGAATTTGATGGAGCCGTCGGCGGCCGTGTTGAGTCCGATGAAGTAGGTCTGCTGGCGGACCTCCGCCCCGTTGGCTCGCGCGACCCGCAGGAAACCGGCCACCGCGTCAGCCGGTGACGCAGAACCGTCGCCGGGGGTGTATGTCGCACCGACCAGGTCGTCGGTGCGCGTCGCGGGGAAGATTTTCCTGACGTCATCGGGAGTCAGCACCTCGACGTCGACCCCGAGCGATCTCTGCAGGGCGACATTGCGCTTGAAGGACTCGAACTGGGCCTCGTCGGAGATGAGGAACAGGTAGCCGTGCCGCCGGAAATCGAACGAGCACCCCGTCTGCTCGGTGAAGCTCTCCCAGAACGGGACCGAGCGCTTGACGAGCTCGATGTTGACCCGCGAAGAGAACTGGTGCCTGATCCCTCCGGTGGCGTGGGCGGTGGCCCCTTCGCCGACGAGATTGCGCTCGAGCACCGTGATGTCGCGGTATCCGCGAATGCTCAGGTTGTAGGCGATGGAAGCGCCGATCACGCCGCCACCGACAATCACAACACGTCCGCCGCTCAACGGTGTCATCTACGATCCCCCTCGGGAATTGGCTTCGCCATGCTCGTCAACAACCTCACCCGGAGAGCAACGACACGGCAAGGGAACCAAGCGTCAGTTCCAATTCATCGATTTCAAGAGCGATTAAACCTGCATAGTCGCGTGGACTACACTGACGCTCCAGGTCAAGCGGGACGCCCTGGTTCTGAAAGGCGAAGAATCAAGGTTCTCCGCCTTTTCGCTGGTTCGCTCCCGACTCGGCTCAAACATGCTAACCAGAGAGCACCGACGAACTTAAGCGTTCGAGCTCCACACCATCAACAATGAGTTTAAGAACATCTTGATGTACTCGTTCATGGTGATTGAGGCAGTTCCAGATTCCGTTGGGCGCGGTGAAGAATGTCTTGCACTTGCGGGCTTGGATGTTCCAGGTGCTTCCCGCATCGTCAGGCTAAGTCGACGGCCCACCGATGGCCGCACAGCCCGCCCGCGCGGAGGATGGATCATGACCAACTCGCTCGACCTGATCGACGACTGGGGCCCAGAGAAGATCGTCGTTGTCTCCCACCGCCGCACCGGCATGAAAGGCGTGCTGGTCATCGACAACACTGCCCGGGGAGTCGGTAAGGGTGGCACCCGCATGGCCCCGTCGGTCACCGTCACCGAGATCGCCCGCCTGGCCCGCAACATGACGTGGAAGTGGGCCGGTGTCGACCTGTTCTACGGCGGAGCCAAGGCAGGCATCACCGCCGACCCCACCGCGCCGGACAAGGAAGCTATCCTGCGCGCATTCGCCCGCGCACTGTCCAACGAGGTGCCGCGCGAGTACGTGTTCGGCCTCGACATGGGCCTTACGGAAAACGACGCCGCGATCATCCAGGACGAACTCGGCGATCGCGGAGCCGCCGTCGGCACACCCACGCACCTCGGCGGCGTCGCCTACGACCAGCTCGGCGTGACCGGATTCGGAGTCGCCGAGGCCGCCGACGCCGGCGCCCAGGCCATCGGCCTGCCGCTGTCAGGTGCCCGCGTCGCCATCCAGGGCTACGGCGCCGTCGGACGCGCCGCCGCCGACCGGCTTACCGAGCTCGGGGCCACCATCGTCGCGATCTCCACCGCCCACGGAGCTCGGCACACCCCGGCGGGATTCGACGTGGCCGAGCTCAACCGGCTCCGCGACGAGCACGGCGACGCCTTCGTCACCCGCATGACCGTCGGCAACGTCCTGCCTGCCGGAGCAGAGCTCCTTGTCGACTGCGATGTCCTCGTCCCCGCCGCGCTGCAGGACGTCATCGACGACGACATCGCCCACCAACTCAAGGCGAGCCTGGTCGTCGAGGGGGCGAACCTGCCGACCTCACCGAGCGCGCAGCAGATCCTCGCCAACCGCGGCATCACCATCGTGCCTGACTTCGTGGCCAACGCCGGCGGCGTCATCGCCGCCGCCTTCGCCATGGACAGCCGCTACTCCGGCTTCCGCGGCGACACAGACACCGTGTTCCGCACTATCTCCGACAAACTCCGCAGCAACGCCCACCTGGTTCTCGATACCGCTCTGCGTGGCTCCGTCACCCCGCACCAGGCAGGTCGGCAGCTCGCCGAGGCTCGCGTCCGTGAGGCCATGCGCAGCAAGGGCCGAATCCCGCTCACTTGATTTCGTCCGACCCGCTGGGCCGCTCCCGACCGCAGAGAACGAACGGTCTTGGGCGCACTGGTCCGGGACAGGTCCCACGCACGCCAAGGAGGGAGCCGAGTCGCACCACCAAGCGGCGGCGGAGAAACCGCACCTATCAATGCCGGAGCAACCTTCAGTGCACCAAGCGGACTCGCCTGGGGCATCTCCGGATCGAGCCAACCTACCCAACGGCCTAGTCAACGAGGCTGACGAAGGTCACCTCATCCGCGGCTACAACTAGATGATTTATTCCGTGAAGATCACGTGAAGGGAGGGGTCGGTGAGTGGGTAGCGGAGAAGGGTGTTCAAGATCAATGTGATCAATGTGTGAATAAAGAACTAACCCTCCTGACTCCTCCTGACTGCACTCTTGGCGACAGCCCTGGTGTCGAGGCCGTGAGCGTTTTTGGGTGCCATAGCACCGAAAAACGCTCACGGTCCTCGGTCCTGCACCACGCACACCCAACCGTCCAATGTGGACACCGCAGGATCGGCTACCCAAGACGTCGCGACCGCTTCCGCCGGCGGCGTCTAACATTACATATTCGCCCTACTGATCAATTAAGACTTGCGCAGGGCTTGGTGGAGGACCTTGGCTAGGTGAGTGCCTTCTCGGTCGGTGCCCTGAGCGATCTGGGTGCGGCACGAGAACCCATCGGCCAGGACCAGGTCGTCGGCCCCAGCGGTACGGATCTTCGGGAAGAGTTCTTGCTCGGCGCAGGCTTGGGAAACCTCCCAGTGGCCGCGTTCGAAGCCGAAGTTGCCCGCCAGCCCGCAACATCCGGCCGAGACCACATCGGTGTCGACGCCGACTCTCTCCAACACCTCGCAGTCCGCGTCGTAGCTTCCCTTCGCCTCCTGGTGGCAGTGCACCTGCGACACCGCGCGCATGTTGAGCCGGTCGAATGGCCAAGGCCCATCATGCGCGGCGACGAACTCGGCGAAGGTCCGGACCTGCGCGGCGAGGCGCTGGGCACGCGGATCGTCCGGCAGCAGTTCGGTCGCCTCGTCACGCAGCATTACCGTGCAGGACGGCTCCAGCCCGATGATCGTCCGCCCCGCAGCCAAGTGCGGACCGAGTGCGTCCAGCGAACGCGCCAGCACCCGGCGAGCGCTGGATAGCTGCCCCGTCGAGTGCCAGGTCAGACCACAGCAGACGAAACCGTCGGGCAGCACAACCCGATACCCCAGCGCCTCAAGGACTTCCACTGCGGCCCGTCCTACGTCCGGGCTGAGGAAGTTGGTGAAGGTATCCGGCCACAGCACGACCGTCCGTGCACCGCGCGACGTACGACGCCGCATCCACCGCGACAACGACCGCGGTGCGAACCGGATCATCTCCCGGCGCTGTTCGATCCCGCCGAGCCGCTTGACCAGGGCCGCGACCGGTCGCTTCGACAGCAGTGCGTTCGCCGTGGGCGCCAGCCCGGGAACCGACGCGACCAGCTTCGCCCACAACGGCAGCCAGCCCATCGAATAGTGGGCCAGCGGTCGCATGCGGCCGGCGTAGTGGTGGTGCTGGAACTCGGCCTTGTAGGTAGCCATGTCCACGTTGACAGGGCAGTCGTTGGCACATGCCTTGCAGGACAAGCACAAATCCAATGCATCGCGAACTTCCGCCGCCCGCCATCCATCCAGAATGGACTCGCCGCGCAGCATCTCCGCCAGCACCCGGGCGCGCCCGCGAGTGGAGTGGACCTCGTCCCGGGTCGCCTTGAACGACGGGCACATGCTTCCGGAGTCGAGCGATCGGCAAGCGCCGACCCCGACGCATCGGTTCACCGCTGCCGCGAACGATCCGCGGTCCCGGTGCAGCGCATGCACTGGCGTTACTTCGAGCGCACGGCTCAAGGGGCCCGGCCGCACATCCGCGTCTAGCGGCGCGGGATCGACCAGCACATCGGGGTTCAGCGTCCCTTGGGGGTCGAAGATGTGCTTGAACGCGGCGAAGCAGTCCAGCATCGGTTTTGAGTACATAGCCTCAAGCAGCTCAGAGCGGGCCCGTCCGTCACCGTGCTCGCCGGAGACCGACCCGCCGTGCGCCGCCACGAGCTCGGCGGCCTCGGCGACGAACGACCGGTACCGGGCGAGTCCTCCCCTACTGCCGAGCTCGAAATCCAACCGCAGGTGCACGCAGCCCTCGCCGAAGTGCCCGAATGGGACGCCTCGCAAGCCGTGCGCATCCAGCAACGCGTACAGATCTCGCAGGTAAGCGGCCAGGTTTCGGGGCGGCACCGCGGAGTCCTCCCAGCCCGGCCAAGCCTCGCCTCCGTCGGCGAGCCGGGTCACTATGCCTGCGCCTGCCTCACGGATCCGCCACAGCGCCCGGGATTCCATCTCGTCCGTCACCACCAGCGACGTGACCGCGCCTCCCCGCTGCGCGATCCGGGCGAGATCATGCGCCCGCGCCATCGCGTCGGCCAACGACACTCCTCCGGCCTCGCAGTACAGCCACGCCTGGCCGACTGGCAGCGCGTCACCAGCGTTGGCCTTGCCCGGCCTCGATCGCAACGCCGCGAGCAGGTCGGCGGCCATGCCTTCAACTGTCATCGCCCCGGCCGAAGCCAGCTGCGGTGCGACCTCGGCAGCGAGGTAGACATCCGGGAAGCCAAGCACCAGCAGGGCGCGGGCGGCAGGGGGATCGACGAGGCGCACGGTCGCCTCGGTGATCACACCGCACGTGCTTTCGCTGCCCACCAAGGCTTTCGCCACGTCGAAGCCCCGTTCCGGCAGCAGATAATGGAGCCCGTAACCGGACACCTGCCGACCGAACCGGCCCAGTTCGGTGCGCAGAAGCGCGAGGTTGTCGCCCACAAGCGCGCGCAGCTGTTCGTCCACACCCGGGTCACCGCTGGAGGAACCGGTGACGGTCACCTCGCTGCCGTCAGCGCGCACCATGCGCAGCTCGACGACATTGTCAGCGGTCGTTCCCCACGCCACCGAGTGCGAGCCGCAGGCGTTGTTGCCAATCATCCCACCGATGGTGCAGCGGGAATGGGTGGAGGGATCCGGACCGAAGGTCAGCCCGTGCTCGCTCGCTGCAGCGCGCAGGTTGTCGAGCACCACGCCGGGTTGCACACGTGCGGTGCGGGCGTGTGCGTCGATCTCGATGATCTTGTCCATTCGCCTCGAGAAGTCAAGCACCACGCCGCGTCCGATGGCGTTGCCCGCTACCGAGGTTCCTCCGCCACGCGCGGTCACCGGAACTCCTGCGGCGGCGGCCGCCCGGACAACCATCGCGACGTCGGCCGCCGAGCAGGGTTCAACAACGGCAACCGGTACTCGCCGATAGATCGAAGCATCCGAGGCGTAGGCCGCGCGGGTGGCCTCATCGATGCGAACCAACCCAGGCAGCATCGTTTCGAGCTCCCGCAGCAACGCTGCCGGTTTCGCCTCGACCACCATTGCCCCACCTTCCGCCGCACCGGCCAGCATAGTTGCATGCAACAGTTGCATGTTACATTCCAACTTAGTTTCGTGGAAGGCACCGAGTCCGCACTTCGTAGCCGCCGCGACGGCTGCGAGCCCTCAGTGACCGTTCGTCATAGCCGCTGTTCCCCAGCCGGACCGACGGCGCTGGGCGTACCGGCCGGCTACTAGGATTCAAGGCAACAGCGGGAGGAGCGCAGTGGACCGGTTGCCGGAGGAGCTCACCAAGAGTGAGCGCCTGGCCGTCGTGGTGCGTGACGCGATCCTCAGCGGTGAGCTCGCGCCGGGACGCTTGTACTCCGCGCAAGAGCTCGGCGAGCGCTTCGGGGTCTCGCGCACCCCTGTGCGCGAGGCACTCTTAAAGCTGGCCAACGTGGGCCTGGTGCGCATCGAGCGAAACCGCGGCGCACGGATCCTCACCAGCACCGACAAGGACATCAACGAGGTCTTCACGCTGCGACTGCTGCTAGAACCACCGGCAGCGGCGCGCGCCGCCGGACAACCGGCATTCCCCGTGGCCGAACTCGACGCCGCACTGGCCCAGATGACGGCCCAACAAGACGACCGCGAAGCGTTCTTCGCCGCCGACCGCGCGTTCCACGACGTCATCCTGCGGGCCAGCGGCAACGAGCGGCTCGCGGAGTTCGTCGCAGGACTGCGCGACGCGATCTCGTTGCAGGGCCGCCGAACCATCCCCGGTGCGCGCAGCCCGGCGGAAATCCTCGCCGAACACGAAGAGATCGCGGCAGCCATCCGCGCAGGCGACCGCGAACTGACCGCCCGAACCATGCACGAACACCTGCTCAACACCGCCGAACTGCTAATCGCTACCCACCGCACCGAACTCCGGGAATGGTTGTCCCTGGAACAGCCATGAACAACACATCTGGCTCTTGAACGGGCAATGGATGGCCGCCTGAATCGCGCGAAGGCCGACTTGTTCCGCACCCTGAGCCACCCGGTGTGCGTGCGGGTGCTGGAGCTTCTCGACGACGGCCCGAAAACGGTACGCCAACTCTTCGACGACATCGAGATCGAACCGTCCCGGCTGTCGCAGCAACTCGCAGTGCTCCGCAGCGCGGGCATCGTCACGTCTGACCGCGCCGGCGGCAGCGTGGAGTACTCCCTGAGCTCGCCAGACATCGCCGATGTCCTCGATGCCGCACGACAGGTACTCGCCCGCGTGCAGGACATCAGGCGGGACCACCGCCGCGGCCACCGGCAAGGTCGGCGTCGTCCGCCGCGACCCGATGGCGATGCTGCCGTTCATCGGCTACCACGCCGGCGACTACTTCGGGCACTGGCTGCACATCGCCGAGCACACCGACGCCGCCAAGCTGCCGAAGATCTTCCACGTCAACTGGTTCCGCCGCGGCGAGGACCGGCGATTCCTGTGGCCTTCCGCGAGAACTCCCGCGTGCTCAAGTGGATCGTCGACCGCATCGAGGGCACCGCCGACGCCGCCGACACGCCCATCGGGCTCGTCCCCACTGCGGCCGACCTCGACCTGGCGGGTCTCGACTGCGATCCCGCCGACGTCGACGCGGCACTCGCGGTCGACACCGACGAATGGCGTGCCGAGATCCCGATGATCGAGGAATAGTTCGCCGGCATCGGGGAATGCCCGCCGAACTCCGCAACCAGCTCGACTCGCTGCGCTAGCCCTGACCACCAACCCCTGAGAACACCCCAGCGCCCGGCCCTTCACCGGGCGCTGGGCCTCACCGCGCTGGAAGCTGGGTTCGAGATATGACCGTGCTGTCCGTGCTGTTGCGAAGAATCGACCGGCTCCACCGCGCACTGCACCAGGTAGGAAACCGACCCCGTTTACACCACGGCTGCCGGTGCGGTGGGGATCGCCGGTCACTTGGGTTACCGCCACGCGGCAGAACTGGCCGAGGTCAAGTAGTGCACCCCGGAATAATTGATGATTCCGGGGTGGCCAGGACCGCATGTTCCGATCGGACTGCTGCTGTCGCTGATCCTGCTCGACAGTTCGAGAGCATCAGCTCTTTCACTGTTCGTATTGAGCCCAGTCGCATGCGGTGTCGGCGTGGGAGGGTGCTACTCCGGTGCCGACCAAACGTTGAGTGCAGAACGAGTGTCTCACGAGCTTATCGAGGCCACCGGTGTGGTGGCCGGCGCGGTAGCAGGCGTTGATCCTTGTTTTGGTGGGCTTGTAGGTCTTGGATTGCAGGTACCTGACGCAGTCAGCTGTCTCAGCGGTGGCCGGTGGGGCTATCGCCGTCAAGGACAAGGCGCCTGCCGTAAGCAGCGCGCCGAACCCAACAGCGGTGCGCCGCAGCATCGTCCTCAAATTCATTGCTTCCCCCAGTTCTTGGTGTTCGGTTCGTCTCTGAAGGCCACGGGTGGCCGGGCCCCGGTCCAGCAGTCGGAATGCCCGGCCTTCCGTTTTCCGTTGGTGCGCAACCTGTCCGGTCGCGATTTCTACGATGCCAACCTGACGAAGGCAAAGAAAGCCGAATCGGCGCCGATCGCCCGAACAGCACAGTACGAATCGACAAAAGTTGCACGCAGTGATCCGAAAGTTGTGCAGTGAGAGCTCACGTCGTTCAGCGCCAGGCGTTGCGACGCGGCGGGCGGCGTCGTGCGCTTGCGGCTGGACGCCACGAGCCCGGCTATCTCGGAGAGAGATCGTAGGAGGCGTTGAACGCCTAGGCGCGGCGGCCCTAGCGAAATAGGCCAGCAACTGAGGAGAACGTTGCACACTCAACTGGAAACCCGTGCAACGCTGGGTGTTTCGGCAGGTGGGCTGCCTACCACCGGCGGTATGTGCGCAGCTCGTCCTCGAGTTCCTCGTAGAGAGTGTCGCGCAGGCTGGCGCCGGTGCGAGATGGTTTGGGGCCTAGCGCGACGACCAGGTCGGTGACCTCGTACATGGCCTTGTCGGCCGGCAGCAGCGTGGCGGTGTTGACCCATTTGTCGGTCCGGGTCGCAGGTGGGGGCGGGCCGAGGACCGGGCGTTCCGGTAGCTTTCGCGCGGCAGGCAACGTTTCACCATCTGACCTGCGATGATTCTGATCAGTGCGTGGCCATGCGGGCGGCGAGTTCCTCCGCGCTGGGTGTCCAGGTGCCGCGTTGAGCGTCGATCTCGTCCAACCGTTGGTGGGTGCTCTCCTTGGACGGCTTGAGGTACCGCTGGAGGGTGCGGCGGTCCTCGCGGCCGGAGAGCTTCATCAGGTCGGCCTCGGTGGCGCCGTCCTCTCCGGCGTGGCTGAGCCGGAAGTGCCGTAGATCGTGCAGGTCCCGGCCGCCGCTCGCGGTGCCGAGGTGTCGTTCGGCGCTCGTTCCTCTCCCCGGAACTGGCCGGCGTGCTGCGCCCGCTGCGCGACCCCTCGACCCGGGACGAGGACGAGACCGACTAAGAGCAACGGTCCAGGGTCTGCCCGCGTCTCTTGGCGCGGGCAGACCCCGCTGATCAGGGGCGTCGATTCACTCTTGCTCGTCGGTGTCGACGGTGCGCGCGATCACCTGCTCCGGTGCACGCGCCGAAAAACCAACGCTTCGCTCGGAAGTGCTTCCTGGGGGCCGGGCGTTTTGTCGGTCGGTCTTGCCCCGCGTCGACCATCCGCAGTGGCTTGCAGGTCCACCTCGGCTTCGCCGCAGCCTGCGGTGAAGCCGAACAGGCGCTGCCATTCCGGGCCAGTGCTGATCATTTCGACCAGGGCCAGATTGCCGACGCAGCCCCTTGCGCATTCCTCAGGTTCCGAGCCTTTTCAACGCCTATCGCCTGCGAGAAGTCCGCGTCGGCGATCGTCTTCACGTCGGCGAAGTTTGTGTTCGTCAGGTCGGTGCCCGCGAACGTGGCATGACTGAGATCCGCGCCCCGAAACACGGTTTTTTCGTTGATCCTCACGCGGTCAAGGTGGGCGCCAGTGAGGTCGGCGTTGGTGAACACCGCGTCTTCCAGATCTGCCTCCGTCAACGTCACGTCATTCAGCTTGGCGTCGATGAACCGCGCCCATTTGAACCCGCACCCCCAAAAATCGCTTCCCCGGAGGTCAGCCTTGTTCCACACGGACATCCTGGCAGTACACATCTGACCTTGCGTTTTACGCATCACCACGCCGTGGAATCGCACCGCCTCAACAACCATGCCCGGGAGCTTGAACGCACGCTCACCAGGCCCTTCCGGGTCTTCTTCGCTGCCGCGGCCCCGAATCACGTCCACCGCGGCCTGCGTGCCCACGTTCGCCACAGATACCGGCCCCTCGGTGGTGTAGCCCAAGATGTCCTTGGCTATGGGCCTGCCGTTGGTGAGGTAAGCTTCAGCGAGATCGACGACACGATCTCGGTCGGGGGGCGAGATTCTTGCGACACGCTCCAACGCCCGGAACCCCACCGCCTGAGCATTGAAGTCATCGCTGCTGATCATCTCCGACGCGCTGGTTACTTGCTCAGTGACCGCCTTATTTTGTTCCAGGCTGAGCTTATCTTGTTCCAGGCTGAGGCTGTCATACTGCACTGATAGTCCAGCGAAGGCGGCCACCGTGATCGCGAGGTTCAGGCCGACCGTCAGGCTGATGCCTAACAGCCAGCGACGCGTCGAAGGTTGCCCGGCCGCGGTAGCGTCATCGCCGCCTTCCAACGGCAAGAGATCAGGAGCGTTCGGAGAATCTGCCATGATCGAAGTGTGCTCGTAGTGATTCGCACTACGCCGCTACTTTCGATCAATTACTCTGATCGGGTTGTCCGCCCAAATCCGAGTATCACCGTCGCCGTACGGCAGGATCCTGGCCTGCTGCCAGCGGGCCAGGGCCTTGGCGACACCCGCGCGTACTTCGCCAGCGACGCGACCGACGTGTGCCCGGAAAAGGCCAGCAGCGTCGAGGTGTTGGCACCGCCCTCGGCAGCGTGGGTCAACGCCGAGTGACTTGTGTCCGCAGACGTCGTGTGCAGATCAGTTCGTGTGGCGATTGTGCAGGGGCCGCTGCAGACGTCTTTCGATGCGCACTTCATTGAGTGTGTCGTATTCCAGAAGACATGTCGTGACCCCGATGACTGGAATCACGCTCGGAAGTCGGGTTATCCTCTTCGATGTCAGTGGCGGCTGCGATGCTGCCGACATGACCCATTGGAACCTGCTTGTCCTCGACAAGGCCCTTCGCGCTAGTTGGGCGGCTGACACCTGTTCCCCGGACGACCTTGCTCGCGCTGGCTGGCAGCCCGACAACCCTGCATGGGGTCACTGCGACATCACGGCCTTGATCGTCAACGACATCTTCGGCGGAGACCTCATGGTCGGCGAAGTCCACTTCGACGGGGAACAGCATGGCTTTCATTGGTGGAACCGGCTGCCCACTGGAGTTGAGCTTGACCTGACGCGCGAGCAGTTCCAACTCGGCCAGACCGTCACCGCAGGCCGTGTGGTCAAGCGCCCGCCGGGCCGACTTCGTCGCTATGAGGAGTATCTCCTCCTGCGTGAGCGCCTCATCAAGCACCTGGGTCACATCCCCAGCCCTGCCCTCTGACTGGCTTCAACGCAGGTTCCGATCACTGTGGTCCGCGCAAAAGGGAAGGTGACTCACCCGGCTGCCGCCGGAGGCGGCTTGGCGCAGCCGGATGATTTCCTCGTGCTGGGCGGCGTGAGGGCAGCCGCGTAAACACAGGAGTTCATCCCTGCATTATGAGACCCGAGCGGTCAAGTATCCATCCTTGCCTAGCGATTCGTGACTAGACTCAATTTGCCGGACGGGATGCCCCTGAGCCATGCTGTCGACTCTGAACCCCAACCGCGAAATGCGGCGACGCCATATGGCGTCTCAAACTCTATACCGTCTAGATCCACCAATCCACGCGCAGTGAGGTGAACGGCATCGAATCGTTCTGCTACATCACGCCACCGTACAGTTGCGCGACCACTGGGATTGCTCTGAGGAAATTTCAGGAGGAGACGCTGGAAATCGACGAAGCTATCGATCGTGTAGACCGAAATTGTCTGCGCATCGCATTGAAGCCGGTAAAGGGAGCGGCCGAGTTCGGCGAACTCTTCCCTTTCGCGAGCCTGCCACGCAGGGGCGCCATTTGGCAGGAAAGAAGAGGTCCACAGTGCTCCTTGCGGCTTCTCTTCTGCTACCGACCGGGCTTGGATATTGCGAACATGTATTTCAGGCAAGTTGGGGCCTATAGTATAGCAAGCTTGAGGAAAGGTGAGTTTTGCAGTCTTTGAAAACCAGCCTGAATTAAAACGAATTTCGAGGAGGGACCTGACTCGGAGCAGGTGAGACTCGCGAGGCTTGGGGCGCTGACTGGGGAGTTGTACCGCCACGGCGAAGTCGATTTCTTCGTACAGGTAGGTGTCGTCCTGGTTGACGAGTAGGTCTGTATCGTCGGCGATGGACGTCGCGATCTCGGCGACTCGCGGAGGATTCTTGGCCGTGAACGTCCACATATGCCCTCCGGGCGGCGTTGCAAGCATGGGAAGTATGCGCTGAGCGCCGAAGCGCCCAGCAAATCAAACTAGCAGGTTACCGGAGTCTTGGGCCAACTCAGGTATTCCTCGGTACGAACCCCGTTGTGATCTACGACAAGGAACCATGCCTCGACACTGTAACTGTCGTAGTTGCAGTGATCTGAGGTTGCAGCGGCGGACACGGTACGCGCGGTTCCCGAGTCATTTTTGTACTTTCCTTCGAAGAAAGGATTAAAAGCTCCTTGCCAGGCAGTCATGCGAACTTCTACGCCAAGATACTTCTTGGCGGTATTGCATTTGATTCGCGCGGCGGAATTTACGTGCCCAGGGTTGTGGTGCGAACCGTGTGGCCTGTCGAGCAAAAATTCGCAGTCGCCCTTGATGGACCTCGGGGCAATGTTGGCCGTTTCGGCCGCGGATGTCCCAGGTGTCAGAACTCCAAAGAGGACAGCGCAGATTGCTAGCGCGAAGACGTGTCGTACCACTCGTATCACGAGTATCCACCCTCCAGATTGGCCCATTTTGAGGGCGCAGACTGTGACGATCATTTTCTATCAGTGATTTCCGTACGATATGGACGAAACGCCAAAATTGTGCATATGACATATAGCACTACAGACCACCCGTTAGGGCGATATCTCTAAACAATGTTATTGGTGGTCAGCGCTAGCGGCGCGCGTTGGCGATGTGAGACGCGCTGGGGGCAGCGGCAGTTTCAGCGCGGTTGCCGGAGATGCGGATTTTTACGGTGCTCCTGTCGGGTTGTTGGCTAACGAGTCGGGACGCTGGCCGGTGAGCAGGGCGACCAGGTCGGCGAGGGTGCAGGTCACAAACTGGAGTTGAAGCGGCTGCGCAAGAAGGCCGGGCTCAAGCAGAAGGACGCTGCGGCACGCATCGGCCGTTCGCAGCAGCACGTCGGCTACGTGGAGAGCGCCCGGAACCTGCCGTCAGCTGGCAACATGGAAATCCTGCTCGGCCTGTACGGGATGCAGGAGCGAACCGAGTTCATGCGCGAACTGCTGACGGCCGCCAAGAAAGGCAAGAACTGGTGGGCGAATCTCAGCAGCGCGGTTCCCCCGTGGTTTGACCTGTTCCTCGGGCTCGAAGCCGGCGCAGCGGAGCTGTCCTCGTTCGACGCTCTGGTGGTCACGGGACTGCTCCAGACCCCTGAGTACGCTGAGGCCGTGATCCGTGCGGATAACGACCTCACCGACGCCGAGGTGCAGCAACGCGTTGAGCTGCGCATGGGCAGGCAGCGATTCTCGACCGCCAGGACGAGCCAGTGCGGTTGTGGACCGTGCTGGACGAGTCGGTGCTGTACCGCCAGCGGGGCGACTCGACGGTCATGCGTGCCCAGCTTAATCACCTAAGCCCATACGAACATCACACATTTACTGGCCCCATTAACCCATCCCGACCAGCCAAAACGTCAGTTTCATGATCGGCGAACAGATACACGCTCCGCCCCTCACCGACTGTCGTGAAACGACCTCACACAGCCAAAGGAGACCGCGACGCTCCCAGAATCCTCCCACTACTCGGACCACCAACCGCAGTAAACGATCAAAGGAAGATCCTCATCCTCACATGAAAATGCCCGCTGACCTGGGATTTCATCCCAGACCAACGGGCTATGACCTTGGTGGGCGCAGCAGGGTTCGAACCTGCGACCCCTTGCTTGTAAGGCAAGTGCTCTTCCGCTGAGCTATGCGCCCCGTTGGTGGCCGTCCGCTTCATCCGATCGGATCACCTTGGACACCCTACCGGTGTTTAGCGCCGCTCCCGGCACCCGGTCGGCCACCACGCCGCTTGCAGGCGTTCGTCACGCCACGAGCTCGGCCAGCGCCTTCTTCCAGACGTCCTGGTCGCGGGCCTCGCCCGGCTGGTTCACCTCGGCGAAGCGGACCTTGCCCTCGGTGTCGATCAGGAACGTGCCGCGGTTGGCCATCCCGGCCGCCTCGTTGAACACGCCGTAGGCCTTCGCGATCTCGCCGTGCGGCCAGAAGTCCGACAGCAGCGGGAAGGTGTAGCCCTCCTTCTCCGCCCAGGCCTTGAGCGCGAACGGGGAGTCAACCGAGACGCCGAGGACCTGAACCTTGTCGTTCTGGAACTCGCCGAGGTCGTCCCGGACCTGGCACAGCTCGCCCTGGCAGATGCCGCTGAACGCGAACGGGTAAAAGACCAGCAGCACGTTCTTCTCACCGCCGAAGTCGGCCAGCGAGACCTTCTCGTTGTTGAAGTCCGGCAGCGTGAAGCCCGGCGCCTGCGCACCGACCTCGACCGTCATGAGTGCATCCTCCTGATCGACGTGACCTTGTCATCGCCGAACCTACACCGAACCGACCGCCGTGGGCACCGATGGCGAACATCGGCGCCCACGGGGCGGAACGCTGCGCGCAGCGACTGGCGGCGGCCGATCAGCGCCGGGCTTTCGCCCTGCGGTAGGCCAACCTGGTGCCCATCCAGCCCTCGCCGAGGCTGACGTTCGCCGTTTGGGCGAGGTTCGCCGTCGATGCCGCCTCTGCGATGTCGGCCGGCTCGACGTAGCCTTCCCGGCCGGTCTTCGGGGTCAGCACCCAGATGACCCCATCGTCGGACAGTGGCGTCATGGCATCGAGAAGCGTGTCTGTCAGGTCGCCATCATCTTCGCGCCACCAAAGCAGCACGACATCGACCACTTCGTCGGCATCTTCGTCGAGCAGCTCGCTTCCGCAGCGCTCCTCGATCGCGGCACGGGCGTCATCATCGACGTCCTCGTCCCAGCCGAGCTCCTGGATAACCATCTCGGGCTCGATGTCGAGCCTCTCGGCGACGTCGGCTTCGCCTTTACCGGCGTCTCCCGCGGCGACCACGGTTTGCTCACTCCTCCAATGCACAGGTGCGGCGACCGTCCGACGCCGCACAACTTCCAGATCTGGCGGATAGCGAACACTGCCGACCGCCACCCGCGCAACTGCTGACGGCACGACACGCCGTAGCAAATGCGTTGAGATTCGACTGTAGACCGACGAGCAACGCACCAACAGCCTGGTGCGGAATCCCCCGCCGCTGGTGTACGCACCAGTGGCCAGAATGGGGGAACATGAGAGTGTCGGACATCACTGCCAGGCACCTGCCTGACATCGCTGTCAGACACCCTGCCACGTCCACGACGTAGTCGAGGAGATCCCTTGTCCCCGCTCAACCACGACGACGCCGCCGTCCCCGCCCAACGGGTGCGGGTCATCCGGGACGGTCTCGCCTCCCACTTGCCGGACATCGATCCGCAGGAGACCGAGGAGTGGCTGCAGTCCTTCGACTCGGTGCTGTCGGCCAACGGGCAGCAGCGTGCCCGGTACCTCATGCTGCGGCTCCTCCAGCGCGCCCGCGAGAGCGGCGTCGGTGTGCCGTCGCTGACCAGCACGGACTACGTCAACTCCATCCCCACCGAGAAGGAGCCGTGGTTCCCCGGCGACGAGGAGACCGAACGCCGCTACCGCGCCTGGATGCGGTGGAATGCGGCGATGATGGTGCACCGCGCGCAGCGACCAGGCATCGGCGTCGGCGGCCACATCTCGTCCTTCGCGTCTTCCGCCAGCCTCTACGAGGTCGGCTTCAACTGGTTCTTCCGCGGCAAGGACCACCCGGGCGGCGGGGACCACCTCTACATCCAGGGCCACGCTTCCCCCGGCATCTACGCCCGCGCGTTCCTGGAGGGCCGGCTGTCCGCCGACCAGCTCGACGGGTTCCGCCAGGAGTACTCGCACGCCGGTCCGGGCGGCGGCCTGCCGTCTTACCCGCACCCACGGCTGATGCCGGCCTTCTGGGAGTTCCCCACGGTCTCCATGGGGCTGGGGCCGATGAACGCGATCTTCCAGGCGCGATTCAACCGCTACCTGCACGATCGCGGCATCAAGGACACCAGCCAGCAGCGCGTGTGGGCGTTCCTCGGCGACGGTGAGATGAACGAACCCGAATCGCGCGGGCTGCTGCAGGTCGCGGCCAACGATGGGCTGGACAACCTCACCTTCGTGATCAACTGCAACCTGCAGCAGCTCGATGGACCGGTCCGCGGCAACGGCAAGATCATCCAGGAGCTGGAGTCGTTCTTCCGCGGCGCCGGCTGGAACGTGATCAAGGTGATCTGGGGCCGCGAGTGGGACGCGCTGCTGCACGCCGACCGCGACGGCGCCCTGGTGAACCTGATGAACACCACCCCGGACGGCGACTACCAGACCTACAAGGCCAACGACGGCGCCTTCGTCCGGGAGCACTTCTTCGGCCGCGACCCGCGCACCACGGAGATGGTCAAGCACCTCACCGACGACCAGATCTGGGGTCTGCGCCGCGGCGGCCACGACTACCGCAAGGTCTACGCGGCCTACAAAGCGGCCACCGAACACCACGGCCAGCCGACCGTTATCCTCGCCAAGACGATCAAGGGCTACGGTCTCGGGCCGCACTTCGAGGGCCGCAACGCCACCCACCAGATGAAGAAGCTGACCCTGGACGACCTGAAGCTGTTCCGGGACAGCCTGCGGATCCCGATCAGCGACCAGGAGCTCGACCCCTACCTGCCGCCGTACTACCACCCCGGTCAGGAGTCGCCGGAGATCCAGTACCTGCACGAACGGCGCCGCCAGCTCGGCGGCTACCTGCCGGAGCGGCGGACGAAGGCGAAGCCGCTGGTGCTGCCCGGCGACAAGGTCTACGAGGTGATCCGGCGCGGCTCCGGCAAGCAGGAGGTCGCCACCACGATGGCGTTCGTCCGACTGATCAAAGACCTCGCCAAGGACCGCGAGATCGGGCCGCGGATCGTGCCGATCATCCCGGACGAGGCCCGCACGTTCGGCATGGACTCGATGTTCCCGTCGCAGAAGATCTACAACCCGCTCGGCCAGCTCTACACGCCGGTGGACTACCAGCTGATGCTGGCCTACCGGGAGAGCGAGCAGGGCCAGATCCTGCACGAGGGCATCGACGAGGCCGGGTCGGCCTCGTCGTTCACCGCGGCGGGCACCAGCTACGCCACGCATGGCGAGCCGATGATCCCGGTCTACATCTTCTACTCGATGTTCGGCTTCCAGCGCACCGGCGACAGCTTCTGGGCCGCGGCGGACCAGATGGCCCGCGGGTTCGTGCTCGGCGCGACCGCCGGGCGGACCACGCTGACCGGTGAGGGCCTGCAGCACGCCGACGGCCACTCGCAGCTGCTCGCCGCGACGAACCCGGCGGTGGTCGCCTACGACCCGGCGTGGGCGTTCGAGGTGGCGCACATCGTCAAGGACGGCCTGCGGCGGATGTTCGGCGAGGACGCCGAGAACGTCTTCTACTACCTGACCGTCTACAACGAGCCGTACCAGCAGCCGGCCGAACCGGAGGACCTGGACGTCGACGGGCTGCTGCGCGGCCTGTACCGGTACCAGACCGCGCCGGGCGGTTCCGGGCCGCGAGCGCAGATCCTCTCCTCGGGCGTGATCATGCCGCTGGCCTTGAAGGCTCAGCGGATGCTGGCCGAGGAGTGGGGCGTGCAGGCCGACGTGTGGTCGGCGACGTCCTGGTCGCAGCTGCGGCGCGAAGCGGAGGTCGCCGATCGGCACAACCTGCTGCACCCGGAGGCCGAGCCGCAGGTGCCGCACGTGACTCGGGTGCTGTCGCAGGCCGACGGCCCGGTGGTCGCCGTTAGCGACTGGATGCGCGCGGTACCGGACCTGATCCGGCCGTGGGTGCCAGGCGACATGATCAGCCTCGGCGCCGACGGGTTCGGGTTCTCCGACACCCGACCGGCCGCGCGGCGGGTGTTCCTGGTCGACGCGGAGTCCACAGTGGTCGCGACGCTGGCCGCGCTGGCCCGCACCGGCCAGGTGGACAAGTCCAAGGTGGTCGAGGCGACCCGCCGCTACCGCCTGGACGACGTCCAGGCCGCCGGCCCGCAGACCTCGGACCCCGGCGTGGCCTGATCAGGCGGTGCACGAAGGGCACCTCGGACTCCCCAGCCGGTCCGAGGCGCCCTTCACCTCGCCCTGCCGCTCGGGGGTCCGCAATTTCAATGGAAATCGAAGGTCCGATTTCCATTGAAATTGCGGAGACCCGCCCTGCCGCGCGGGGTCAGCTGCCGACCGGGACGCTTTCTCGGGTGCGCTGCGCGCGCGCCGCGCGGTTCCAGCTCCACCAGCCGTGGATGACCAGTGCCGCGAAGACCACGTAGATCGCGGCGCTGAAGTACAGCCCCGAAGCGATCTGCAGCGGCACGCCGACCGCGTCGACGGCCAGCCAGACCAGCCAGAACTCGACCAGTCCCCGGCCCTGCGCCCAGAACGCGACCAGGGTGCCGATGAAGATGTAGGCGTCCGGCCACGGGGCCCACGAGGCGTCCAGGGCGGACAGCAGCAGCGCGAACGCGGCGGTGCCCATCGCCAGCGCGGCGATCAACGCGAGCCGTTCCACGCCGCGGGCCTTGCGCACCACCACGCCGTAGACCGGATCGCTGCGGCGGTTCCAGGCCCACCAGCCGTAGACGGAGATAAGCAAGATCACCACCTGCCGGATGGCCAGCCCGCCCAGGTGGGCGGAGGCGTAGACGGCGAAGAGCAGCACCGTCGCGGCCACCTGCACCGGCCAGGTCGCCAGGGTTCTGCGTTGCGCGAGGAAGACCACGGCGAGCGCGCACAGCTGCCCGACCAGTTCGGCCCAGGAGATCTTCTGGCCCAGCACGGTGAATCCGTTGCCGAGCACCCATTCCGCGATTGCCTGCACGCCCGCTCCTCCCACCGGCTGCGAACGCACCGGGGGTACACGCGGGTAGCCGACGTCGACGACCGCCGGCGTGGCACGCCGACGGCCGACCGCGGCCGCCCGTGCGCTGCCTCTCATCCGGACTTTCACCGTCGGTTCCGGAATTCCACCGGATCGGCCGACACCTCCGCGGGGAGGCGCTGGTTCGCGGACTTTCACCGCCGGTTCGGATTTTCACCGAGCCCCGGAGCGCACGACTTCGTTTGATCTATTCAACATCGTGCGCCCGTGGATCTGTTCCGGGGCCGGGACGTGGTTTGGATCACAGCATCGATCCGTCCAGACTCGCCCGGAAATCCGGTTGTACCCGGGCCCACGCACCGATGATCGTTGCCCGCGTAATTCGGGTGGCTGGGCGCCTCGGTGCTCTTGACGCCGCTGGCGGGGCTTGCGCTGGCTCGCCACCTGATCCACCTGCGACGCGCCGTCGCAGCCCGTTCGCCGCGAGTGACATCGGAATTTCCGCGCAACAGACCGGGATGGCCGATCGAACACGCGTGCCCCCGTCGGTAGACTCACTCGGCAGCACCGCCAGAGGGAGGGCACGCCGGATGAACGACACCGACCGCGCCATCCTCGCTTTCGAGCTGGAGCACTGGCATTACCAGGGCAACAAGGAACGGGTCATCCAGGAGCGCTTCGGTTTCTCCCCGAACCGCTACTACCAGCGGCTGAACCGCCTGCTGGACGAACCCGAAGCGTTGCAGCACCAACCGGCCCTGGTCAAACGCCTCCAGAACCGGCGCGACCAACGGGCCCAGCGCCGCACCGCCAGGGATCGCTGACGCCCGGAACCTCGGCCGAATTGGCGATGCCGAGGCCCGGAACCTCTTGGTAAAGAACCGTTTCAGCTGCTCAAGACCCGCGAGTGGTTATGAGCGCTATAGAGGCTGTTTCCAAACTCGTTCTGCGTGGCGATGCGGGCAACGGAGCCTCAGAGGCCGCCTGGACTCCGGGATCCCCGACTTGGGTATGAAGCCCGCCCTCCCACATCCCGGACGACCACTTCCAAAACAGGCTCCATAACACCCAAACCCATTCACGGGTCTTCTGAAGCAGCGCTGGCTCCTACGACTGGGAGCGTTGGGCGTACTGCTCGGGGGTGAGCTGGCGGGCTAGCTGAATGCGGACCAGTTCCGCCAGCAGCGGCGCTGCCTGGTCCGGCGGCAGGGCCTGGAACGCCGCCTTGATCGCGTCCACGTTGGGGCCCGGCCCCTGCGCGGGAACAGCCGGCTGCTGCTTCGCCACCACCTGGTTGACCAGGTCGACGAGCATCGCGACGATCGTGCGCGGGCCGACCTCGGTCTGCCAGCCCTGGATCTCGCCCTTCGGCCCGCAGGGGCCGAGCAGTTCGTGTTCCAGGCGCCGCAGAATCGCGTCCTGCTCCGGAGTCATCACGTCCTCCTGGTTCTTTTTCCCGAGTTCGGCACGGAACCGGTCCATGTCCACGTGACCGGGGTCGATCTTGCCGGTGACGCTGGTCTCCTTGTGGCCGCGCGCGGCGTCCGTCGGGCGCCCGAGGTGGTTGAGCACCGCGGTGGTCGCCTTCAGCGCCGCCCGGTACTGCTCCGGGCTGGGCCCCTGGTTCACGCCCTGGTAGTCCCATTCGAACCCGACGTAAAGGGTGTTTCCGTCGCCCTCCGGGTTCGGCCCGGAGGCCTTCGCCTTCCCTGCGTGGTTGGCCCGCCCGGCGGCGATCAGGTGCACGACGCCGTCGAAGCCGATCACCGCGTGGCACAGCGGTCCCCCCAGGTCGGGTCGGCCGTCGATGCACAACTGCACGCTCGGCGCGGGGTTCTCGTAGGACGCTGGGGTCGCGGTGTGGTGCTCCAGCACGCCTACCGGTGCGGGCTGCGGTCCCGACGTCGCGGTCCGGTCCCGCCAACCGTCGGTCTCGACCACGGTCAACCCGGCCGCGCGCAACACGTCCGCTAGCCAGACGAGAGGCAAAGCCACTTCTGATCACTCTCCCGGCTTGATCCGTTCACTCATGGTGTCGTGATCGCACGCGCGCGACCACGGCCAAGTGCGTGAAAAAAGGGCGGGACCCACCCAACGGGTGAGTCCCAACCACCAGTCGGTACGACACGCGATCACGCGTGACCGCCCACACCGGCGTCACCCGTCTCGGGCCTCGCGCCGTTCTTGCTTGCCCTTCGAGTCGGCGGCGAACGGGGCCTCGGCGCTGTTCAGCCGCCGGCTCCAGCGCTGCCGCATCGGCCGGATCAGACCGCCACCGACCCCGGCGACGAGGAATATGGCCAGTTTCGGGACGAACGTCTCGACCGCGGCCCGGGCCCCGGCCAGTCCCTGTTGGAGGGCTCTCACTTTTCCTCCTCGACAAAACAGAAGCGAATTCGCGTGCGCCGGAGATCGTTTCGGGCGAATGGATTAACGGCAACCGCGACAGGCTCGCCGAAAGAGTGATTTTTTCCCTCGTTTGGGTATCTGAGCGAGGACATGGCCACCGCCACCGCTTTCCTCGCGAACGCGTCGCTTCCCGAGGCCGATAAGGTCAAGGTCAGCCACCACGGTGCCGCGATTTCGGCAGGGTACGCATTGAGCGTTTCCAACTTCTTGCATTGCGGTGCGGATAGCTGAAACCCAGCGGCGGTGCAAACCGAGAGGGTGGGCCAAGTCGGCTACGCCGCTTGCGGCAGCCCGTGTCGAACTGCCGATCCGCTGGAGCTCCGGTGCGCTGTGAGCCTGCCCGCACAGGACGGCCGCTGCCCGCCGGGACTGATCGGCGGCGTGCGATTCTGAGGGCATGAGTACCGAACGCGCAGGTGAGCGGGATACCGGTACGCAGCGGCAGGTCTCCGCGGCCACCCTTCGCCGACTGGAACGGGGCACCGGCGGACTGGCCAGCGCCAGCGTCAGCGAGATGGAACAACGCCTCCCGTGGTTCCGGCGGCTGCCCGCCGACCAGCGGGCGAGCGTGCTGCTGGTCACCCAGACCGGGGCCAATAACTTCGTTGCGTGGCTGCAGGACCCGACCGAGGCGATCCGGCTGACCGCCGAAGCGTTCCGCACCGCGCCCCGGGACCTGTCCAGGTGGGTCAGCCTGCGGCAGACCCTGGAGCTGGTCCGGGTCGCCATCGACGTGTTCGAGCGGCAACTGCCCGAACTGGCGGCCGAGGTGCCCGACCGCACCCTCCTGACCGAATCGATCCTGCGCTACACGCGGGAGATCTCGTTCGCGGCAGCCACCTCATACGCCGCTGCGGCGGAGGCCCGCGGTGCGTGGGACGCGCGGCTGGAAGCGCTCGTCGTCGACGGCATCGTTCGCGGCGACGCCGAGGAGTCGCTGCTCTCCCGCGCCGCCGCGCTCGGCTGGGAGCCGTCGTCGGAGGCGACCGTGCTAGTCGGCAACGCACCGTCGGACGACCCGCCGACCATCATCTACCAGGTGCGCAGCCGGGCGGCGCGGCTCGGCTGCCCGGTGCTGCTCGGCGTGCAGGGCACCCGGCTCGTGGTGGTCTTCGGCGGGCCGGGCGACGCGCGCACCAACGATGAGGCGGCCAAGCGGCTGTCCGAAGCTTTCGACGAAGGCCCCGTCGTGGCCGGGCCGACCGTGCCGAGCCTCGCCGAGGCGCACCGGTCAGCCGGCGATGCGATGTCCGCGCTGCGGGCCGTGGTGGCGTGGCCGACCGCGCCGCGCCCGGTGCCGTCCGGCGACCTGCTGCCGGAACGTGCGCTGGCCGGCGACCCGGAGGCTGAACGGCAGCTGGTCGAGCGGATCGTGCTGCCGCTGGTGGACGCCGGCGGCGCGCTGATGGAGACCGTCGACACCTACCTGGAGGTCGGCGGTGTGCTGGAGAACTGCGCGCGGCAGCTCTACGTGCACCCGAACACCGTGCGGTACCGGCTGCGCAGAGTGGCGGAACTCACCGGCCACACGCCGTCCAACGCCCGCGACGCCCACGTCCTCCGGGTCGGCCTCGCGGTGGGTCGGCTCGCCAAGTCCCGCGGCCTGTGGTGACCGCACCGATCACCCGCCGCAGCAGGCATTTACCGATGTTCACGGTTCAGTCACCAACCGGGCACGGCCGACAACGATTCGGGGCCGGGCAGCGCCTGGTCACCCGCTCGCTTGTAGACACTCCACAATTTTGCGGTCCGGACTTCGTCACTCCCGTCATCACGTCGATCACCCCCGGACGTGTTCAGTAGCAAGAGTGATCGCGCTTCTAGCCCCCGGACAGGGGTCGCAGACCCCAGGGATGCTCAACCCGTGGCTCGAGCTGGATGGTGCCGCCGAACGCGTCGGCGCCTGGTCCGAGCTGACCGGCCTCGACCTGCACCGCCTCGGCACCACCGCCGACGCGGACGAGATCAAGGACACCGCGGTCACCCAGCCGCTGGTGGTGGCGCTGTCGCTGATCGCCGCCGACGAACTGCGCCGCCGGGTGACGATCCCGGACGGCACCCCGGTCGCCGGACACTCCGTCGGTGAGCTGGCCGCCGCCGCCATCGCGGGCGCCCTGGCCTTCGACGACGCCGTTTCGCTGGCCGCCGTGCGCGGCCGCGAGATGGCTGCCGCCTGCGCGCTGGAGCCGACCGGCATGGCCGCCGTGCTCGGCGGCGAGGCGGACGACGTGATCGCCCACCTCGAACAGCTCGGCCTGGACCCGGCCAACCGCAACGGCGCCGGCCAGATCGTGGCCGCCGGGCGGGTGCCCGCGCTCGAACAGCTCGCCGCCGAACCGCCGGTCGGTGCCCGAGTGCGCCCGCTGCCGGTGGCCGGTGCCTTCCACACCCGCTTCATGGCTCCCGCTCGGGAGACCCTGGCCCAGCACGCGGAGAAGGTGACCGCGACCGACGCCGCCCTGCCGCTGCTGTCCAACGCCGACGGCGCGGTCGTCACGGACGCCGCCGAGATCGTGCAGCGGCTCGTCTCCCAAGTCATCAGCCCGGTGCGCTGGGACACCTGCATGGCGGCGCTGGCCGAACACGGTGTCGAGGCGGTCGTGGAATTCCCGCCCGCCGGCGCTCTCAGCGGCCTGGTGCGCCGCGAGCTCAAGGGCGTCAAGACCGTCGCCCTGAAGACCCCTGCCGACCTGGATAAGGTCGCCGACCTGCTCGGGAGCGACGCGTGACGCGACCCCGCATTGCCCAGAACCCCATCCCGGCCGGCACCAAGCTGCTCGGCTTCGGCAGCACGCAGGGCAACCGGATCGTCACCAACGACGACCTGGCCAAGATCGTCGACACCAACGACGAGTGGATCCGGCAGCGCGTCGGCATCATCCACCGGCGGCTCGGCGACGACGACCAGACGGTGGTCGGCATGGCCGTCGAGGCCGGCGCGAAGGCGGTCGCCGACGCGGGCCTGACACCGTCCGATGTGGACCAGGTGATCGTCGCCACCTGCACCATGCAGGGCGGGATCCCGAACGCCGCGGCCCAGGTCGCCGACCAGATCGGCATCAAGGCCAAGAGCGCCTACGACCTCAACGCCGCCTGCGCCGGGTTCGTCTACGCGCTGTCCACCGCCTCGGACGCGGTGCGCGCCGGTTCGGCCCGCAACGTGCTGGTGATCGGCTCCGAGCGGTTCCAGGAATGGCTGGACTGGGAGGACCGCGGGAACTGCATCATCTTCGCCGACGGCGCCGGTGCCACGGTGGTCGGTCCGGCCGAGGAGCCGGAGCTCGGCCCGGGCGTGCTAGGCAGCGCCGGCGACCTGGCGGACACCATCTACCTGCGCGACGGCAAGTACATCTACCAGGAGGGCCAGGCGGTCTTCCGGTGGGCGACCACGCAGATCGCCCCGGTGGCCGTTCGCGCGGTCGAGGCGGCCGGCCTGCAGATGTCCGATGTGGACGTGCTGGTGCCGCACCAGGCGAACCTGCGGATCATCGAGGCCATCGCCAAGAAGCTGCAGTCCCAGGGTGCCCGTGACGACCTCGTGCTCGCGCGTGACATCGTCTACTCCGGCAACACGTCGTCGGCGTCCATCCCGCTGGCCATCGACCACATGCGGGCCGCGGGGGAGATCCCCAGCGGTGCCGTGATGCTGCTCGTGGGCTTCGGCGCCGGGCTGTCCTACTCGGCCCAGGTCGCAATCTGCCCCTGAGCCACCCGAAAGCTGCCGCGGGTCACCGAGCCGCGGTGCGGAACGCAAGAACCAGGAAGGAACTACCCGTGTCGAACGAGGAAATCAGCACCGGTCTCGCCGCCATCGTCGAAGAGGTCGCCGGTGTCGACGCCGCCGACGTGACCATCGACAAGTCCTTCGTCGACGACCTGGACATCGACTCGCTGTCCATGGTGGAGATCGCCGTGCAGGCGGAGGACAAGTTCGGGGTCAAGATCCCGGACGACGAGCTGGCCAACCTCAAGACCGTCGGTGATGCGGTTGACTACATCACCAAGAACGCATGACAGCGGATGTCGTGATCACCGGGCTGGGCGCGACGACACCGCTGGGCGGTGACGTCGCGTCCACCTGGGACGGAATCGTCAACGGAGCCTCCGGCGTTCGCCGACTGGAAGCCGAGTGGGTGGACCGGCTCGAACTCCCGGCCAAGATCGGCGCCCCGGTGGCGGTGGACCCGAGCGAGGTGCTGCCCCGCGTTCAGCTGCGGCGGATGGACCGCTGCGAGGCGATGGCCGTGATCGCCGCCCGCGAGGCATGGGCCGACGCCGGTTTCGAGCTGCCCACCGACGACAACGAGCCGGTCGACCCGGACCGGCTGGGCGTGTCGCTGGGCACCGGCATCGGCGGACCGATCACGCTGCTGCAGCAGAACGACCTGCTGCAGCAGAGCGGGCTGCGCAAGGTTTCGCCGCTGACCGTGCCGATGCTGATGCCCAACGGCCCGGCCGCGATGGTCAGCCTGGACGTGCGGGCCCGCGCCGGAGTGCACTCCCCCGCGTCGGCCTGCGCCTCGGGCGCCGAGGGCCTGGCCAAGGGCTTCGACATGATCCAGCAGGGGCATGCGGACGTGGTGGTGGCCGGTGGCGCGGAGGCCTGCATCCACCCGATCACCATCGCCGGTTTCGCCCAGGCCCGGACCCTGAGCACCCGCAACGACGACCCGGAGCGCGCCTCGCGCCCGTTCGACGTCGACCGCGACGGGTTCGTGATGGGCGAGGGCGCCGGCGTGGTCATCCTGGAGAGCGCGGAGCACGCCAAGGCGCGCGGCGCTCGGATCTACGGCCGGCTGGCAGGCGTGGGCATCACCTCCGACGCCTACCACATCACCGGTAGTCCGCCGGACGGTCGGGGCCAGGTCGCCGCGATGCGCAAGGCGATGCAGACCGCGGGCCTGCAGCCTTCGGACATCGGGCACGTCAACGCGCACGCGACGTCCACTGCGGTCGGCGACGTGGGCGAGGCGAACTCGGTGCGCAAGGCGATCGGCGACCGCGCGGTGGTCACCGCGCCGAAGGGATCGCTGGGCCACCTGGTCGGCGGGGCCGGTGCGGTGGAGAGCATCATCACGATCCTCTCGCTGCAGCACGGCATCATCCCGGCCACCCGGAACCTGGAAACGATCGACCCGAAGGTCGAGCTCGACGTGGTGGCCGACAAGCCGCGGCACGTCGAGCAGACCGCAGCGATCAACAACGCCTTCGGCTTCGGTGGGCACAACGTCGCGCTCGCCTTCGCCAGGGCATGACCGTTCCCCGTAAAGGACGGGCTGAGCCGTTGCTCAGCCCGTCCTTTCGCGCTCTGCGGTACGACGAAACCGCAGGCAGTCGGTCGCCCGTCGGCGAAGCCGAATCTCGTCGCCCGGCGGCCGTACCAACACCGACTTCCCGGAGGATCCGATGACCGCAGTGGCCAGCCGGCCGGAGAGCGTGCAGCAGCAGCGGGATCCGCGTGATCCCGAGGTGCGGCTGGATCAGCTGCTCGATCCGGAGTCGATCGAGCCGCTGCACCCGCGTGACAGCAGCGGGATGTTCGCGGTGCGCGGCCGTGTCGATGGCACGAAGGTGGTCGTCTACTGCAGCGATGCCACCAAGATGGGTGGCGCGCTGGGTGCCGAGGGCTGCGGGCACATCGTGGACGCCATCGACGTGGCGGTGCGGGAGCGCTGCCCGGTGATCGGCGTGTGGCATTCCGGCGGCGCCCGCATCCCCGAGGGGGTGGAGTCGCTGGATGGCATGGGCCGGATGTTCGCGGCGATGATCCGCGCGTCCGGTCGGGTGCCGCAGATCTCGGTGGTGGTGGGCCCGGCCGCCGGTGGCGCCGCGTACGGCCCGGCGCTGACGGATGTGGTCATCATGTCCCCGGCCGGGCGCGTGTTCGTCACCGGACCGGATGTCGTCCGCAGCGTGACCGGCGAGCAGATCGACCAGGAGGGTCTGGGCGGTATCTCCGCGCATGGCGCGAAGTCCGGCGTGGTGCACGTGGTCGCCGACGACGAGACCGACGCGTACGTGCGGGCACGGCGGCTGACGGGGTTGTTCGCGAGGCCGGGCATGTTCGACCTGCATTCCGTGCAGGGCGCCGACGATCTGCGTGCGCTGCTGCCGGACCGCCCGCAGCGTGCCTATGACGTCAAGCCGGTGATCCGCGGCATCCTCGACGCCCGCGCCGACGGCGGTGCGGACTTCGAGGAGTTGCAGGCCAAGTGGGCTGCGAACATCGTGGTCGGCCTCGGTCGGCTCGGCGGCCGCGCCATCGGTGTGATCGCGAACAATCCGCTGCGCAAGGGTGGTTGCCTGGACTCGCTGTCGGCGGAGAAGGCCGCCCGGTTCGTGCGGATGTGCGACTCGTTCGGCGTGCCGCTGCTGGTGCTCGTCGACGTGCCCGGTTATCTGCCCGGGGTCGGCCAGGAATGGGGCGGAGTGGTGCGGCGCGGCGCGAAGCTGTTGCACGCCTTCGGTGAAGCCGTGGTGCCGCGGGTGACGCTGGTGACCCGCAAGTCTTACGGTGGCGCGTACATCGCGATGAACGCCCGCTCGCTGGGCGCGACCACCGTGTTCGCCTGGCCGGAGGCCGAGGTCGCGGTGATGGGGGCCAAGGCCGCGGTCGGCATCCTGCACCGCAAGACGCTGGCCGCCGCGCCCGAGGGGGAGCGCGAGGCGTTGCAGGCCAAGCTCACCGAGGAGCACGAGCGGGTCGCCGGCGGGGTGGTCCGGGCGATGTCGATCGGCGTGGTCGACGAGGTAATCGACCCGAAGACCACCCGCCGCCGGGTCGCCGAAGCACTGGCCGCTGCCCCCGCAGGCCGCGGTTGGCACGGCAACATCCCGCTGTGACCGGCTGCGGCTCGTGAGTGACAAATCCGGTTCTTACCGGAACGAACACTCACGACCCCTGACCGGTAAGGCCGCCCCGCACCGAGAGGCGGCACTCCTGAAGGACCGGGTTGTTGGTTTGGTCCGGCATGGGCGTTGCTTACGCTCCGGCGAATGCGACAGCCGAAACCAAGTTCGTCGCGTCGCTAGCCGCGCGCGGGGCGCGCCAATTGCCAACGAACAGCGGGCCCGGTTGGGGCCACGTTCGGGTGTGTGCGCCTGGAGTGGAACAAGACCCTCGAAGAACGCCACCGTACCTACCATGACGAAGGCCGCCGGATCTCGTACAAAGGAAACCGACGCGGCCTTGACGCGGTGGAAGAAGACCGAGGAACTGGCGTTCCTCGGTGAGGTGTCGAGCGTGCCGTTGCAGCAGACGCTTCGGCACCAGCACACCGCGCCTTTGAGAACTTCTTCGCCGGGCGTGCGCGGTATCCCCGGTTCAAGTCCCGCAACGGGCGCCAGTCAGCGCATTACACTCGCTCGGCGTTCCGGATGCGCGAGGGACAACTGTTCCTCGCCGAACAGGCCACGCCACTGCGGTTCGTGTGCTCCTGGGACGCCGGCACGTTCGCCGCGCTGGATCCCACGATGGTCGTGGTCTCCCGTGACGCGGACGGTCGTTGGTACGTAACAGTCAATGGTTGCAGTAGTCGAGCAGGGCGCTGTTGGGCAGTTTGCTGGTGTCCAGCCGGAAGCTCCTGCCCGCATCGTCCAACACCAGCGGGTACACCACGTTCCAGGCCACGCACGTCGCCTGGAGCTGCGGTGGCGCGTCTTCCAGGGCCTGCTCGCTCATGAAGGTCAGCATCACCAGCAGCGAGCCGTCCGCTCCCTGGTCGATCCGGTGCACCGTCCAGCCGAAGTCGCGAGTGGTCCCGTAGTTGTCGAACCACTTGTCCTTGGGCAGCTCCTGCCACTTCTCCGGGACCACTGTGGACTTCCACCGGTCGTAGTTCCGCTCGTTGATGGAGCTGAAGTGGCTGTCCAGCAGGGACCGCACGCCCGGCAGATCGGGGCTCGCCGCGGCATCTGGGGTGTAGACAATGCCGATCGGGGACTTGACCCACCCGGTCAACTGCGAGGCCTGGGAGTTCTGCTGAGCGAGGGTGCGCGGGTAGACGTTTTCGGCCAGCAGCACCCCACCGCCCGCCGCACCGAGCAGCACGACGACCGCCAGCGGAAGACCCCATTTGAACCAGGAACGCACGGTCTCAGCCTTTCACACCGAGATCGCTCGCGAGCGGTGGTTCCGGCAAGAACCGGAAATCATCCTCGCGAACCGCGCGTCAGCCCACCCGGTGCAGCCAGGTCACCGGAGCGCCGTCGCCGGCGCGGCGGAACGGTTCGAGGGCGTCGTCCCAGGCGGCACCGAGCAGCTGGTCCACGCGGTGGCCGAAGGCCTCGGGACCCTTGGCGTTGGCCGCGAGCGTCCGCAGCTGGTCCTCGCTGACCATGATGTCGCCGTTGGCGCTGGTGCAGGCCCGCCACAGGCCCAGCCCGGGCGCATGGCAGAACCGCTGCCCGTCGACCCCGGGACTGGGGTCTTCGGTGACTTCGAAGCGCAGCATCGGCCACGCGCGCAGCGCGGTGACCAAGCGCGCTCCGGTACCCGGTTCGCCCGTCCAGTTGCACTCCGCGCGGAGTTGCCCTGGGGCTGCCGGTTGTGCCGTCCAGCGGAGTTCTGTCCGAATGCCGAGTGCGCCAGAGATCGCCCACTCGACGTGCGGGCAGACCGCAGACGGCGACGAGTGGACGTAGACCACACCAGATGTGCGGCCACGGTCGCTGCCACGGGTGCTCACTGCTGACCTCCGCTGTTCGACGAGGGACGTCTTCCCCTACGACCTCGCGTACTTGGCGATCAACAGGTGCGGCGCCATTCTGCATTGCGGATGGAGCGGTCCGCCACCAGAACGTCGTCATCCGTCTCGCGTCCGCGAGCGACCTGCACCGCTCGGCCCGGCCCGGCACCGACTGCGCCGAATAGCGGTAATCGCAGATCCGAGGCGTTGCCACGGGCTTTCCGGGTCGCTCGAAAGCACCAGTGCACGACAGGCCGGAGAGTGGTGGACACCACTCGATCGGACGAAAGTCGGAACTCGCGACAATACTTGGTCCCCCCGACTAACGTCTCAGCTCGAACAGCGGGTGATCGTCGGGCCCGCGATGTCCGCCGGATCTTGGAGGTCGTCATGCGACTGGTGCGGCTCGGTGCGGAACCGTCCCAGGTCGGCGCCGACATCCGGGCGGCCATCTCCGCATGGGGCACCGGTTGCTCGGTGCTCGGCGGGGTCGCCGCCTTCGGCTGCCGCCCGCCCGGTAGCCCGCGCCCGCTAGACGCGGTGATCGTGCTGCCCCGCGGGGTGGTCGTGGTGCTCGGGCTCGATCTCCCCGAGCCCGCACTGAAGGTCGACGCGCCGCTGCAAACCCCGTGGAGGGTCGACGGCTGGCCGCTGGTGCGCACCGAGGGCGCGGTCAACCCCGGGCTGGAGGGGCTCGAATCGGCGGCCGCGCTGGCGCGCAGCCTGCAGTCGCGCGGGCTGGAACCGTTGCCGGTGGCCGCGATCGTGGTGGTCGGCCCGTACGCCGGTCAGGTCACGCAGCCCACCACCGACCTGCACCGCGGGGTGCGGGTGGTTTCGCCGAACACGACCAGCATCCTCGCCGCCGCCCGCGAGCTGGCCACCTACGAACACCCCTGCCCCGTTGAACCCGCCCAGCGGCTGTTGCGAGTGCTCGACGAGAACTGCGAGCTCGGCCTCGCCGAGCTGGCTGGCGAGGGCTTCCCGGAATCCGGGGCCGTGGATCTGGCCACAGCGGACACCATGCTGATCCCGAAGTACACCGGCCAGCCAGCGGCAGCGGCGGCACGGCGATTCGCCCCGCGCGACAGGCTGATCGCGGTAGCGGCGGCGGCGCTGGTGCCGCTCTGCGTCGTCATCGGGATGTGGTTCTCGCTCGGCAAACCCACCGCTAGCCCGCCGCCGCGGACCCCGCCTATCCAGCGGGCCGACGGCGTCGAGTTCGCGCAGATGGTGACCGCTCGCGACGCCTCGTGCGCCCAGCACTCGTTCGGCGATGTGCAGCGCTGGTTCGAGCAGCGGCCGTGCCGGAGCCTGACCCGCGCGGTGTTCGACACCCAGGTTTCGAGTCGGCCGGCCGCCGTATCGGTGGTCATCGTCGAACTGCCCGACCAAGGGGCGGCCAGCGAGCTGCGGGAACTCGCCGATGCCGCGGGCACCGGTGGCGTCACGGATCTGATCGCCGAGGGCTCCGGCTGGCCGGACGGCCCCGACGGGTTCGACAACGCGGCGCAGGCCGTGCAGCAGAACGGGAACCAGGTGCGGATCGTGCAAACCGTGTGGCGGCACCGATCCTCCAGCCCGGACGACGTGGGACTCCGCGCGCTGGCCGAACGCGGCCTCCGCCTGACGCCCCAGCCCTGACGCACCGCTCTCCCCGCTCCGGGTGGGTTGCAATTTCAATGGAAATCGGACCTTCTGAGGTTTCGCAGTTTTGGTGGTGACACGATCGGTTGATCTTGGTGTCGGGTGGGGTGGCGGGGCCGGAGATAGCGGAAGCATCGGCGTGCTACTAACCGCCCGCTGATGGGGAGATTCGCCGATGCTTCCTGCTGGAACCGTACTCGCGTCCTTACTGTCTGTGCTGGAGGGGGTGCGGTTGGTGTTCACCGCGCCGACGTTCATCACGTTCACGCAGCTGGTGACGGGGCTTTTGGCGGCCACGGGCCCGCGGACGGTGACCGGGATGTGGGGCGCGGCGGGGCTGGCGGGGGTGTCGCATCACGCGCGGGCGCACCGGTTTTTCTCCGATGCCCGCTGGAGTCCGGACGCCCTGGGGCTGGCGCTGGCCCGGCTGGTGGTGGCCCGTCTCGTCGATGACGGCCGGCCGTTGCGGGTCGGCATCGACGACACACTGTTCCACCGCTACGGTTCCAAGACCCACGGGGTGTTCTGGCAGCACGACGGCTCGGCCAAAGGCCGTGACGGTATCGGCCGCGGTAACTGTTTCGTGGTCGCCGGGCTGATCGTGACACTGCCGTTCATGGCACGCCAGGTGTGCCTGCCGGTGCTGTTTCGCTTGTACATCCCCAAGAACAAGTCCGGGATCTCCAAACCCGATCTCGCGCGGGAACTGGTAGGGCTTGTGGCGGCAGCGTTTCCCGGACGCCAGATCGACGTCGTCGTCGATGCCGCCTACCGTGGCCCGGCCTGGCGCACCCCGTTCCCGGCCAAGGTCACCTTCACCACCCGCCTGGCCTCCAACGCCGTGCTGTACGGCCCGCGCCCGCCGCGCACCGGCCGGCGCGGGCGCCCCCGGCTCAAAGGCGACCGGCTGGGTACCCCCGCGGACCTGGCCGCTACCGCCACCTGGCGGCGCACCCGGGTGCGCCGCTACGGCAGTACCGACACCGTGCTGATCGCGGTGATCCCGTGTCTGTGGTGGGGATCGCTGTACACCACCCCGGTGGTCGTGGTGCTGGTCAAAACCCCCGACTCCACCAAGCCCTACGACATCGCTGTGGTCTCCACCGACACCACCGCCACCGGCGAAGCCCTCATCGCCCGCTACGCCGACCGCTGGTCGATCGAGCAAACGATCAAGGACTGTAAAACCCTCCTCGGCACCGGTGAGACCGCCAACCGGGTACCCGCCGCCGTGCAGCGCAGCGTGCCCTTCACCATGCTGGGCCTGACCATCCTTATCCTCTGGTACGCCCAGCACGGCAACGCCGTGACCGACCTGGCCATCGCCCACGCCGGCCGACCCTGGTACCGCCGCAAGACCCACATCAGCATCGACGACATGCTCATCGCCTTCCGCCGAGCCCGAATAACAACGATCAGCGCAGGTCACAACACACCTGATCAAAACCCGACCAGTCCCCCGACCAGCACCCCCACCGCCGCATAACCGCGAAACCTCAGGACCTTCGATTTCAATGGAAATTGCGGCGGGTTGCGCGGTCATGACTGCCTGGGTTCGCGAACTTCGTTCGGTTTTGGCTGTTCGGGGATCCGGGACGAGCCGCCCCGGGCCGGCGCGCGGTCCGCGGAGAGGATCTTCGGGGCCTTGGTCAGATAGGGATTTCCCAGCCGGGCGAGGAACAACGCCGGTGCGAACAGCGGGACGACGGCCGACAGCGCTGCCGCCGTCACGCCCGCGCGCAACACGTCGCGCGGCAGCAACGTGGTCCGGCGGTCGACGAAGCGGTCGCTGGTCAGCGCCGCCAGCCACAGCACGAGCACGAACCCCGCCATGGTCGCCACCGCCAGCAGTATCGCCGGTTGGTAGCCGAGCCGTTCCGCGCCGAGCATCACCGAGACCCAGCCGAGCAGCGCCGGCAGCTGGCCGCGCTCGGTGGTGGCCGCCCAAAGCAGTCCGCCCAGCAGCGCGAAACCGCCGCCGCTGCTCTGCCAGGTCTCGGTGAGGCGCTCGGCCCACTCGCCTCCGGTGAGCCCGAAGCGGGCGGCGAGCCGACCCAGCACGTCCAGCGCGGTCGGCCCGTCCTCCGGCACCAGGAACTGGCCGGCGATCCAGGCCAGCGTCCACAGCGACACCCCGAACGCGAGGACCTGCTGCCACCTCGGCCGGTCCAGCGCGGCCTGGTAGAGCCGCGCCAGTTCCCGTTGTAGCGCCTGCACGTCCACCCCTGTCCTCGGGTTCGGAAAGCCGCTGCCGATCGTCCGGGCCCGGCGGCGATCAGGTCCGGCATTGATCAAATCGAGGGCGTGTCCGCGCTGCGGAGCGTGATCGGCTTCAGAAGATCCCGGGCCCTTCCGCGCAAGCACCCTCGTCGGTGCAGGCCGGTGGGATTGGGCGGATCACCGAGCCGTCCACGAGCCACTGCCCCTTCCCCTTGGTGGACACCAGGAAGCGGCCGAGCGGGTCCGTGGACAGCCGTGCCTGGCCCGCGGCCAGCGGCGGGGTCCGGAACGGGACCCCGGCGCCGATCTTGCGCCCGCTGTCCGCCGCGAACGTGGCCACCCGAGCCTGCTCGCCGCCGCAGTCCACCGGTTGCAGCGCCGCGACGTCGCGTCCGGACCAGGCAATCGCCACCGGGCCGCAGGTGGCGTCCGGCACCGCATCGACGTGCCCGGCCAGCGAGGTCGCGTCCGGCGCGAGCAGCAGCACCAGGGCCTGGCTGCCCTGAAGCCCGGCCAGCACCGCGAGGCGGCCGTCATCGGCCAACGCCAGGTCGTCCACCCGCAGTTCCGGCGGGATCGCGATCCGCTGCTGCTGGCCGCCGCCGTGCACGACCACCACGGCGTTCCCGTCGAGGTAGGCGACGCGCCCGCCGCCCGCGGTCAGCAACCGCCCGTCGCCGATGTCGCCGGGCAGCACCCGCTGCCCGCCGCGCAGCAGCACCTCGACGATCCGGCGACCGTCCGATGTGGACACCGTGGTGTAGACCCGGTCGTGGTCGGTGGCCAGGACACCTGCGTCGGCCCCGTCGACGCGGGCGACCTCATGGTTCTCCCGACCGGACCGCAAGTCGAAGGAGGCGATCACACCGGGAGCGGGCGCGGCGAGGTAGCTGTCCGGCTGGACGCTGACCGGCTCGGGTTCCTGCTGGCGGGGAATGCCCAGCGAGACCACGACGAACGCGGCCGCCGCAACGGCCACCGCGCCGACCAGGGCGAGCAGCGGGCGGCGCGGCGACCTCCGCCCGCGCGTGGCCGCCAGCAACCGAGGCAACGCGTCCGGCTTGGGTTCCACGTCCTCGACCAGCCGGTGCAGCTGCGCTCGCAGCAGGTCCACGTCCCGTGTGCTGTTCCCGTCGTTCACACCCTCTCCCCCAGCAGATCCGACAGTCGCGAAACCCCACGCGAGCAGTACGACTTCACCGCGCCCTGGCTGCAGCCCATGATCTCTGCGGTGCGGGCCTCGCTGAGATCCGCGTAGTAGCGCAGCACCACGGCCTCCCGCTGCCGGCGCGGCAGCTTCGCCAGCGCTGCGGCCAGCACCGCACGGTCCACCCCGCGTTCCGTGTCGTCCGGCTGGCTGTCCTCGATGGCGAGCTTCGGCTGGTACTTCTTGGCGATCAACCGGCGCCGCAGCATGGACCGGGCCCGGTTGAGCACCGCCTGGCGCAGGAAGGCGAGTGCCTTGTCCGGATCGCGCAGCCGCGAGCGGGAGTCGAAGACCCGCACGTAGGCGTCCTGCACTATGTCCTCCGCAGAGGCGCGGTCGTCCACCAGCAGGATCGCGATGCGCAGCAGTTGCCGGTAGTGCTCCTGGTACAGGTCGGTCAGCTTGCTAGTCAGTTCATCCATTGCCGCCAGCCCGTCGCCCGGCCAGGCGGTCACGGGCAATGCGATCGACACCGTCACATATCTGCACGACGCCCAAGACCCCCTCCTTGGTTGTGGCTGGGTTTCACTCGTTATCAATTTGGCTGCGCCCAACGGCGGCGAAGTTTACCGGCGCACCGATCGATGATGATCTCCTGGCGGCTTCTGCGTACCCCGACCCAGATGGATCAGGCCCGGTCAGCCCCATGCACTTCCGCCCCGCGCGACTGGTATATGGGACCGCCTCCGGTGGGAAATCTTGCCGCCGGCCGTCCGCGGCGGTAGGTCTGTGGTGCTGACGCGGCGGGAGACTGCATTGGAAATAGCTTCGAACCTCGCCTTCGAAGCGCCGAAGGGGCTCGGCCCAACCTATCGGGGCTCTTGGCGAGGCCAGTCCCCAGCGCCGCGCATCGGACACGCACAACGCGGGGATTCCGGAGCCCAAGGTCCCGCCACCCGCACCGCCACGCAAACGAGTTCGGCGACAGCCTTCAGGAGGATGCGATGAAGTTCGGGATTTCCACGTTCATCACCGACGAGGGGATCGGCGCGGCGGATCTGGGCCGGGCCGTCGAGGAACGCGGGTTCGACTCGCTGTTCATCGCCGAGCACACGCACATCCCGGCCAGCCGGGAGTCGCCCTACCCGGCCGGCGGCGAGCTGCCCCGGATCTACTACCGCACGCTGGACCCGTTCGTCGCGCTAGCGGCGGTCGCCGCGGTCACGGAGGGGCTGTTGGTGGCCACCGGGATCGCGCTGGTCGTCGAGCGCGATCCGATTACCACTGCCAAGGAGGTCGCCAGCCTGGACCTGATCTCCGGCGGCCGGATGATCTTCGGCGTCGGGGCTGGCTGGAACCGCGAGGAGATGCGCAACCACGGCACCGACCCGGCGGCCCGCGGCGCGCTGATGGACGAGCGGATCCGGGCGATGCGGGAGATCTGGACCAAGGACGCGGCCGAGTTCCACGGCGAGCACGTCGACTTCGACCCGATCTACTCCTGGCCGAAGCCGGTGCAGCGGCCGCACCCGCCGATCTACGTCGGCGGGGAGAGCGAGCGGTCGTTCGCACGGGTCGCCGAGTACGGCGGCGGCTGGCTTCCGCGCGGCGGCACCGAAAACCTCGGAGAACTGGTGGCGAAGGTGCGCGACCGGGCGGGCTGGCGGGTGCCGGTCGCGGTCTACGCGGCGCCGCGCGATCCGGCGGTCCTGGAGTCCTACGCGGCGGCCGGGGTGGACCGCACGCTGTTCTACCTGCCGACCCGCCCGCGCGATGAATCCTCGCGCAGGCTGGACGAACTGGCCGAACTCGCCGAAAGCCTCGGCTGAACGGGCGGTCGCGAACCTCGCCGGACGCCGGTGACCGGAAGTCAGCCGTGTCTTACATCCTGGTTACTTCCGGGCAACGGGCTGGACATGCGGGGACATGCAAGTCGATCCTCGTGTCTGCTTTGCCAGTCGTATCCACACAGCACAACGGAGAAATGGGGTCTTGGGACGGTGGCTGAGATAACGGCACCGAGCACAGGGGCGGCTCGGAAGCGCAAGATGAGTCCCAAGGAAATCGCCATCTGGGTGCTGGTGGCGGTCGTCGGCGCAATTTCGTGGGGCGTCATCGCACTGGTCCGCGGCGAGGAGATCTCCGCGGCCTGGCTGGTGTTCGCGGCGCTCGCCTCGTACGCCATCGCCTACCGCTTCTACGCGCGGTTCATCACCTACAAGGTCCTGAAGGTCGACGACACGCGCGCGACGCCGGCGGAGCGGCTGAACAACGGCACCGACTTCCAGCCGACCGACCGCCGGGTCCTCTTCGGCCACCACTTCGCGGCGATCGCCGGGGCCGGCCCGCTGGTGGGCCCGGTGCTGGCCGCGCAGATGGGTTATCTGCCGGGCACCATCTGGATCATCATCGGCGTCATCTTCGCCGGCGCGGTGCAGGACATGGTGGTGCTGTTCCTCTCCACCCGCCGCAACGGCCGCAGCCTCGGACAGATGGCCCGCGAGGAGATTGGCCCGGTGGGCGGCATCGCGGCGCTGATCGCGGTGCTAGCGATCATGATCATCCTGCTGGCGGTGCTGGCGCTGGTCGTGGTCGGCGCGCTGAAGGGCTCCCCGTGGGGCACCTTCTCCATCGGCATGACGATCCCGATCGCCCTGTTCATGGGCTTCTACCTGCGCTACCTGCGTCCAGGCAAGATCGTCGAGACCTCGGTGATCGGCGTGGCGCTGCTGCTGCTGAGCATCGTCGCCGGCAGCTGGGTCGCGGACTCGTCGCTGGCCGGGTTGTTCACGCTCTCCGGCAACGAGCTGACCTTCGCGCTGGTCGCCTACGGCTTCATCGCCTCGGTGCTGCCGGTGTGGATGCTGCTGGCGCCACGCGACTACCTGAGCACCTTCATGAAGGTCGGCGTCATCGTGCTGCTCGCGGTTTCGATCCTGATCGCGATGCCGATGATGAAGACCGAGGCGATCACCGACTTCGCGCTCAACGGTCAGGGCCCGGTGTTCCCCGGCTCGCTGTTCCCGTTCGTGTTCATCACCATCGCCTGCGGTGCGCTGTCCGGCTTCCACGCGCTGGTGTCTTCGGGCACCACGCCGAAGATGCTGGAGAAGGAATCGCAGGTCCGGGTCGTCGGCTACGGCGCGATGCTGACCGAGTCATTCGTGGCGATCATGGCGCTGGCCGCGGCGTGCATCATCGATCCCGGCCTGTACTTCGCGATGAACATGCCATCCGCGGTGCTCGGCGACACGCTGCAGTCGGCGTCGCAAGCGGTCGCCGGGATCGGCTTCCAGATCACACCGGACCAGCTGGCGGCGGCCGCCGCAGCCGTGGACGAGCACACGCTGGTCGGCCGCAGCGGCGGCGCACCGACCCTGGCCGTCGGGCTTTCCGAGGTGTTCTCGCAGGTCATCGGCGGGGACGAGATGAAGGCGTTCTGGTACCACTTCGCGGTGATGTTCGAGGCGCTGTTCATCCTGACCACTGTGGACGCCGGTACCCGGGTGGGCCGGTTCATGCTGCAGGACACCGTGGGCAACGTCTGGAAGCGCTTCGGCGACGTCAGCTGGAAGCCGGGCAACTGGATCGCCAGCGCGGTGATCGTCGGCGCCTGGGGCTACTTCCTGTGGGCCGGGGTCAACGACCCGCTGGGCGGCATCAACCAGCTGTTCCCGCTGTTCGGCATCGCCAACCAGTTGCTGGCGGCGGTGGCCCTGGCGGTGGCCACGACGATCCTGATCAAGTCTGGCCGCGCGAAGTACGCGTGGGTGACGCTGGTGCCGCTGGCCTGGGATGCGGCGGTGACGCTGGTCGCGAGCTGGCAGAAGATCTTCTCCGCCGACCCGAAGATCGGCTTCTTCGCGCAGCGCACGGCCTACCAGGCGGCGCTGGACGCCGGGCAGACCAGCAAGGGCTCGGCGCACACCGTCGAGGAGATGCAGAAGGTCGTAGTCAACTCCACCGTGGACGGTGTGCTCAGCATCCTGTTCGCGCTGCTGATCGTGATCGTGCTGGTGGACGCGGTTCGGATCTGGATCAAGGTGCTGCGCACGAGCGCGCCGCTGCCGAGCACCGAGGCGCCGCACGTGGAGTCGAAGATCTGGGCCCCATCCGGGCTGATCCCGACGGTTGAGGAGAAGCAGACCCAGAAGGAGCTGGCGGCGGCCGGGAAGGCCGAGGCCAGCACATGACCGGCACGCCGATCCTGGCCAGGCTGCGCGGGTCCGCCCGCACGGCCTGGCAGATCGTGCGCGGCGTGGTGGGTGAGAACGCCTACGAGCGCTACCTCGACCACCACCGCCGAAACCACTCGGACGAAGAACCGCTGACGGAGCGGGAGTTCTGGCGCCGCCATGTGGACCGCCAAGACGCCACCCCAGGCTCCCGCTGCTGCTGAACCAGCGGCAACCACGGTGAGGGGCACCCGTGACCTGGTCATCCGGTCACAGGTGCCCCTCACTCATTTCGCGGGCGCTGATGACCGAGCCCACACCAAATGGCCTGAGATATGGCTACCCCAGCTGAAGGCACGCTGGGCTTCCTTCGCAGATGTCAGGCTCATGCAGAGACTGCGGTCGGTGCTGATGACCTCGAACAGCGTGCCCGGGACTGTGGAGGTTGACGGTGGCCCAGGACAACGGCCTCGCTAACGCGACCGTGCGAAGGTGGCAGCTCACAGAAACGCTTCGTCGGCTTCGCGAGGAAGCGGGACTGACACATGATCAAGTCATCGCCGAACTTCGCAAGGGACAAGGGAAATGGTCCCGCCCCAAACTGTCGCGCATCGAGAACCGCGAACAGGGCGTCAAGATCGCCGAGGTAGAGCAGTTGTTGGACGTTTACCAAGTGGCCGACCGCGATCTGCGAGCGTGGCTCGCCGATCTGGCCAGCACCGGGCACGAGCGGGGCTGGATAGTCGATCTCCGGAAAACCTGCCCGCGGACTTCCACGCCTTCCTCAACCTGGAAGTCGCCCTTGTCGCATCGCGGAGCTTCGAAACCCTCCTCGTGCCGGGGCTTCTCCAAACCGCCGACTACGCGCACGCCTTGATCCGTGGAGTCAACCAGGACATCTCCGAGGACGACGTCGAACGACGAGTCGCGGCTCGCCTCGCCCGGCAACAGATCCTTCGCAGAGCCGAACCGCCGAAGCTGCACGTGATTCTCGACGAAGCGCTGCTACATCGGCCCGTCGGCGTGCCACGGGTGATGCGCAATCAACTTCGCTTCCTCGCCGAGGCGGCAGAAGAACCCAACATCACGGTTCAGGTCTTGCCCAGGACGAAGATGATCGAGCAGGGTGCGTTACGTCCTGGAAACTGGCGCAAGAGCAGCTACTCCGGTGGTGGCGGCGTCGGCGGCGGCAACTGCGTCGAGGTTGCGTGGACAACGGACGGCCGGCTCGCTATCCGCGACAGCAAGGCCCCCAAAGTCGGTGTTCTGCTCTTCACTCGCACCCAGGCCGACTCCTTGATGCAAGGAGGGTTATTCACGCTGAGGCGAAGAAATGCAGGGCGACAACGGTGGAGATGGTTTTACGGAAGGTCTCGATGGGGCGCCGGTAGTCGGTGTGCAGGATGCGCCAGGTCTTGAAGTTAGCGATCACCTGCTCGATGACGTAGCGAATCCTGTTGATCTGCGTGTTGAATTCTTTCTCCCAGTCCAGCAATTCGCGGCATTCAGGTTTCTTGATCGGCGTGAGCATGTCGTTGCCAACGTATCCTTTGTCGCCTATCCAGTTGGCGGGCGTCAGTGTCAACAGCACGCCAGATTCACCGAGGCAGTACGAGTCGTGCCGGCTGCCATCAATCGGATCGGAGATCCACCTGAGCTGGCCGTCGACCGTACAGGCGATCTGCACGTTCATACCGGTGGTCTTGTGCTTGCCCGAGTACAACTCCGGGTGCGAGGACCAGGACCAGCAGGGCAGCAGCGTGCCGTCGACGATGTACTGCTGCCGGTCGTCCAACTCGTCGGCGGTGGGCACGAACCTCGCGAGCACCTGGTTGATCAGTGGCGTCACTGTGGTAACCGCACGACTGATGGACGGCTGGGAAACTCCGTAGGTTTCTGCGATTTCCGCTTGGACCCGATTGCGCCTCATATAGGTCAGCGCAACGACCACAGAGTTCCACAATCCTAGAATCGGTGGCCACGGCTGATTCTCTTGCCCGGTTTCCATCCTGATCAGCTCGCACAAGTCGGCGATCTGTGGCACGGTGAGGCCGGTGGTATGATACATACAGGTGGTCCGTTTTCTTGCGATTTTGAGTGTGGTAACCCAATTCTCGCATTAAACGGACCGCCGCTTATGTCAACACGCCGGTCGGCGACTGAATTTTGATGCGCCTGAATAATCCTCAAGGCCTCAAGAACAACAAGTTCGGTCAGGCCAGCTGACTGTGCACTGGGAGTGTCGGCGGCCAGTTCTGATGCCCACTCGCAGCCAATAAGCGGGGAGCTATCCAGACCGCGAATGTGATGATGAGTGACCGTGGGGATCATGGCCACCTGCGCTCCGCTTTCGCGCTCGCATTCGCTGCCGTCCTCCTTCGGGTCGGCCGTGCCCGCGACCAGCACTCCGCGGCATGCAACGTTGCGCTGAGCGTCTCCAAGCTTTGCGCGCGAATCGACTTCGAGCGACAACGCCACCACCACGTCGAAACCTACGGTTGCCACGCACTCCGGACGTGCGCTCCAGCCCCACCCCAAGACCGACGCCTCCCCGACCTCCTCCCCGACCGCGGAAGTTCGCAATGTTAGGGAAAATCGGGCATCCGGGTTGAGTTCCGCATGGCGGATCGACGGGCTCCTGTCGCTGTACGTCATGGGATCGGTACTATCCGGCGTCGTTCGTCGAAGCGCTTGGGGGCACCACGGCATGACGCTGTTCAAGAACACCACGTACTCGGACGACGACCTTGTCGGGCGGGTCGGTAAGGGCGAGATCGCGCTGCCAGACCTGCAACGCCCGTTCGTCTGGGATACCAGTAAGGTTCGCGACCTCTTCGACTCGCTGTACCGAGGCTTCCCGGTCGGCAGCCTGCACCTGTGGGAAGCCCGAGCCGAGCAGGAATCCCGTCAGATCGGCACGGATGCGAAGCAGTCCGGACCACGCTTGTTCGTGGTCGACGGCCAACAGCGCATCACATCCCTGTTCGCGGCCCTGACCGGCGTACCCGTGCTGTCCGACGACTTCGAGGATGTGCACATCCGGATCGCCTTCCGGCCCGCCGACGGGGCCTTCAGGGTGCACGACGCGACGGTGGAGAAGAATCCCGAGTTCATCCCCGACATCGCGGCGGGTTGGGCTGACGGCACCTATCGGGTTATCGACGACTTCCTCACCCGGCTCCAGGAACACCGCGAACTCGACAACATCGACCGGGACAAGCTGGCCAACGCCATCGGACAGCTGCACGCCATCCGGAACTACACCTTCCACGCTGTCGAACTGTCCAGCTCGGCCGATCCGGAAGAGGTTTCGGACATCTTCGTGCGGATCAACAGCAAGGGCACCCCGCTCAACCAGTCCGACTTCATCCTCACCCTGATGTCGGTGTACAAGGTGGTTACCGTCCGATCTGATGGCTCATTCGAGTTCGACGGCGAGGTCTACTCCAGCCTGGCCACGCTGACCGTCTTCGCCGGGTCCTCCCTGGACGGGCAGGACTTCTGGCAGCTGGAGACCGACAGCGGGATGGTCACTCTGCGCTGGGCACTCATCGAGCACCGACGGCAGCAGAAGAAGTCAGCGTGAACCACCGTCCAACGCCATGACGATGTACGCGGCGGTCTCTTCCAGGCGGGAGATGACCGCAGCGGCCTCCTCCGCGGATACCGGTTGCCGCCGATTTGGATCTGCCTGGTCCAAATCCGCCTGATGCACGATCTGGTTCCGTCGCTCCATGATCCGTTTGAGCCGAGCCTGCACTTCTTTGGCATCCACCTGATCGCCATGCGCATGAGCCCGCTTGGCCACCTCGGCCCAGAGCTTGACGTCGGAAACGTGCTTAAAGGCCTCCTGGATGTAGCGCGGGTTCTGGTACGACTCGTGCCCGAACTCCCGGTCCAGCATTTCCCCGAAGACCGCTTCGCGCGATTCCCCACCGTAGTGGATCCGGTCGAAGAGGTCGACGGGAACGCTCAGCTTGCGCAGCCCAGAGGGCTTCTGCCCATCCGGCTTCAGCAGCAGCGCCAAAGCCCGGTGGCGGATCTCCTCGAACACCCAGTGGTCGAGGGCAGCAACGGCCATCACCCAGGCCGAGCGATACAGGTCCGTCACGTCGAAGTCGTGGACGTCCTGCGCTTCCAAGCGACGCCCACCGTCCACCAGGCCCCGGGCGTACTTTAGGTTCTCGCACAAGCGCCGAAAGGCGTGCGTCGTCTCGTTCATCGAGGCCCCCAACCGCGTCTTCGAGGTCGGCGTTGTCGAAGCTCGCTGCGGCGGCGAAGCGGACTTCCGTGAACAGGCTGTCTGCGATGCACCTGCAGAGGATCGACTCCGTCGTGCTGGAACGGCGCAGCCAGGAGCATGTCCAGCACCGCGTGCCCGCCGGGGTGCTGGACCAGGGCACCGTGGACCTGCTCCGGGAGACCGGCGGCGGTGACCGGATGCTGCGCAAGGGCGACGTGCACGGCGGCGTGCACCTGCAGTTCGACGAGGAGCGCCTGCACATCCCGTTCCTGGAGCTCACCGGCCGGGCGATCACCGGGTACCGTCGGAAAGAAGTGGTGAAGGACCTCGGCGAGCGCCACCAGCGCGACAGCGGCCAGATGCTGTTCGCGCGTCTGCAGCAATGCCTCCCGACTGACGCGCGCACCACCTACGAGCGCACCGACCGGCGCCAAGGGCCTAAACCTCGCAGTGTCCGATGTGGACAGGATGACCGCCGTCGCCGACCACTACCGGACCGGCAGCGCCCCGGGTCCAGCACTTCTCCTGGTGGACGACGTCGATGGCACACCGCTTCGGTGGCCCGGCCGCGGCCTTCGACCGCCGCTTGCAACGCTCCCAGTCCGACTACCTCCGCACCTTCACCGCGGCAGCCACCACCTTCGCCGAGAACTACGCCGGCTTCCCCCTGCGCTGAACCGGCCGGTGGAAATGTGTTTCGCGGCGGGAGCACCGGCGGAATAATCGGTGCAATGGAGTTCAGGGGCTTCGACGCGCGGGGTTATCGCACCGTTGACGTGCGCACCGGGTACGGCGAGTGGGTCACCAACTACGAGCAGACCGTCGAGGACGTCATGGACCTCGCGCTGCTGGAACAGCTCCAGGAGCCGTCGTGGGCGGCCGTCACCCGGGCCGCCGACCTCGGCTGCGGGACCGGCCGGACCGGGCAGTGGCTGCGGGGCAAGGGAGTTCCGGCGATCGACGGGGTAGATCTCACCCCCGAGATGCTCGCCGTAGCGCAGCGCCGCGGCGCCCACGACCGGCTGGTGGAGGCCGACGTCGCGGCCACCGGCCTGGCGGACTCGGCCTACGACCTGGTGATCTCCTCGCTGATCGACGAGCACCTCGACGACCTGCACCCGCTGTACCGGGAGGCGTGGCGGCTGGCCGCGCCGAAGGCCGCGTTCGTCCTGGTGACGTTCCACCCGCACTTCATCATGACCTCGGGCATGCCCACCCACTACACCAACAGCGCCAGCGAATCGGTGGCCATCACCACCAACGTGCACCTCGTCAGCGACCACGTCGCGGCGGCGCTGGCGGCGGGCTGGCGACTGGCGGAGCTGCGCGAGGGCGTGATCGACGACGCGTGGGTCGCGGTGAAGCCGAAGTGGGAACGCTTCCGCAACCACCCGATCTCCGCCGCCTACGTCTGGCGCAAGGACGGCTGATCCTTCCGTGGCCTGTGAGTGCTTTTGGGCGCTAGGACACCGAAAAACACTCACCGGCCCTGGGCCCCGCCCCGCGGCCGGACCAGCGCTGCCCGGGCGGGCGTGATCGGAATGGCCGTCCTCACGGTCGTCGACGGCGGTCTGGCCGCAGTCATAAAGGCCCGCCGCCGGCAGTGACCCGGTCGGGCGACACCGGGAATGCCTGGCCGACCACCTCCGTTGGCCAGTGACATGACCGCAACCCTCGGCAAGCTCGGCATCTGGCGGATTTCCACGGCACTCGACCCCGAACTGGCGATCGAGGTCGAGAAGCTCGGATACGGCACGATCTGGATCGGCGGCTCGCCGCCCGCGGACCTGGCGCTGGCGGAACGGCTGCTGGACGCCACCGACTCGATCACGGTCGCCACCGGGATCGTGAACATCTGGAACTCCGCCCCGCAGGCCGTCGCCGCGTCGTACCAGCGGATCGTCGCGAAGCACCCGGACAGGTTTGTCCTCGGCATCGGCGCCGGGCACCGCGAGATTACGGACACCTACACCAGGCCGTACCAGGCGCTGGTCGACTACCTCGACCAGCTGGACGCCGCCGGGGTGCCGAAGACCGACCGGGTGCTCGCCGCGCTCGGCCCGAAGGTGCTCGAGCTCGCCGGCGACCGGGCCGCGGGAGCGCACCCGTACCTGACGGTTCCCGCGCACACGAGGCGGGCCAGGGAGATCCTGGGCGCCGCACCGCTGCTCGCCCCGGAGCAGAAGGTCGTGGTCGACACCGACCAGAACCGGGCCCGCGCCACCGGTCGCGCCTCGGTGGGCATGTACCTGAACCTAAACAACTACACCCGTAACCTGCGCCGCTTCGACTTCACCGACGACGACCTCGCGCCACCCGGCAGCGACCGCCTGATCGACGCAGTGGCCCTGCACGGCACCGCGGCCGAGATCGCCGAAGGCATCAACGCGCACCTGGATGCGGGCGCGAACCACGTGAGCATCCAAGCCCTCGGCGACGACCCGCTGCCGTCCTACCGCGCACTCGCCGAAGCGCTCCGCTGACTTCAGGACTCAACCCGGGACGCAAGCGGACTTCCCCCGCGATGCGCTCCGCGAGGACGAAGTCCTCGTCGCGCAACGCCGAGACGGAACCATCGAAGGACTGTCGTTGTGGCTGACCTTGCAGTCGGCCGAGCGCGTCCGGCGGGAAGCCGCGTCACTCACCGAATCGACCATTACTGATCCGGTGCTGCGGCGCATGGCCGCGGTGATGACGCTGGTCGCGCAGCGACACCCGGACGACCCGCATGTCTTCCTGTCATATCCATGGGCGTGGTCGCCCAGAGCCGGGGTCGTGGCGTGGGAAGCGCGCTCCTGCGGCACCGCCTCGCACGCGCCGACGCCGATGCGCAACCGGCGTCGGCACCGCCTCGCACGCGCCGACGCCGATGCGCCAACCGGCGTACCTGGAAGCGAGCACGCCGCGAAACCAAGCCCTCTACGAACGCCACGGCTTCAAGCCACTGGGCGATCCGGTCGCGCTCCCGGGGGACGGTCCCCACCTGCAACCCATGTGGCGCGAACCGCGAGTTGTCGGTGGTGCGCCCTAGCTTGGCGGCATGTTCGACGTAGCGACGTTGACCGGATTCCTCGCCGCAGCAGCGGCAATCGTGCTGCTGCCCGGACCTGGTCAGGCGCTGGTGCTGGCCAGGGTCGCCGGCGGCGGTCGGCGAGCAGGCGTGGTCACCACGTTGGGTCTGAACACCGGGACACTGCTGCACGCGGCAGCCGCGGCGGCGGGATTGTCCGCGGTGCTGGCGACTTCTGCGGCCGCGTTCACGACGGTGAAGATCGCGGGAGCGGTTTACCTGGTGTGGCTGGGAATCGCGGCCTGGCGATCCGGCGGCGAGGACGAGCACTGCGGGCCCGAGCTGGCCGCGTACCCCTCGGTGAAGATCGAGTACAGCACCTGGAGGACGCCCGGCAGCCGCTCCGGCAACTCGTCGGCACCGGGCACCCGGAACGGGATCCTCGCCTCGCGGATCTTCTTCTTCGCCCGCACGATCCGCTTGGCCATCGTCTCCGCGGGAACAAGGAAGGCGCGCGCGACCTCTGCCGTCGTCAACCCCGCGAGGCACCGCAGGGTCAACGCCCCGCAGTCCTCGGCCGCAAGCGCGGGGTGGGCACAGGTGAAGAACAGCTGCAGCCGCTCGTCCGGCAGATCACCATGCACGTCCGCCGCGGCGACGGGTTCCGCCCGCTCCGCCTCCACCTGCAGGATGGCCAACCGCGCGGCGAACGCCTGGTCGCGCCGCAGCCGATCGACCGCTTTGCGCCGCGCGGTGGTCATCAGCCAGGCACCGGGCTTGGGCGGAACGCCGTGCACCGGCCAGTTGGCCAGCGCCGCCTCGATGGCCTCGGACGTGACCTCCTCGGCCAGGTCGAGATCGCCGAAGCGACGGACGAGGGCCGCCAGCAGCAGACCGCGTTCCTCGCGGAACACCGCCTCCACCACCGGCATTGCGGCGCTGGCGGCCCGTTCGTCCCGCACGTCAGGCCCCGAAGTCGGCGACCGGCCGCACCACGACCGACCCGTCACCCCGCGCGCCGGGGCAACGCGCGGCCCAGTCCAGCGCGGCGTCGAGGTTGGGCACGTCGATGCCGGGAACAATCCGAGTTTTCAATGCGGGCGCGCCTCGGTTCGCTCCGCCAGGTGCTCGGCCGAGGTGTCGAGGACGGCCAGGAAGGCCTTCGCCGCGGGTGTCAAGCCGACGTCGTTCCAGACCAGGTGCTCGACGCGGGCCGGTGCGTCGGACACCGGGATGGCGCGCACGCCGGCGAGCTGCGGCACGTAGGTGGACGGGAGCATGGAGATACCCAGGCCCTGCCGGATGAGCTTCGCCATGAGATCGGGGGCCTGCACTTCGAAGGCGACATCGCGGTCGAGGCCCGCCGCCGAGAATGCCTGGTCGGATTGGGCACGGCCGGCGGTTCCGGCCGTGAAGTCCACGAACACCTCGGATGAAAGCCGGCGGAGGTCGACCTCCGGTTCCTCCGAGAGGGGATGCCCGGGCGCGACCACGGCGACGAGCCGGTCTCGGGCGAGTTCCCGGCCGCGGACACCGCGGGGCCGGGCCGTGGTCGGCAGCCCGAGGCAGGCGACATCGATAGCTCCTTGCCTGACCTGCTCGACGAGCTTCTCGCTGCCGCCAACGCGCAGGCCGATGCGCACGTGCGGGTACCGGCTGCGGAACTCGCGCAGCGCGGCCGGGATGTCCACTGCGGCGACGGTGGGGATCACGCCAACGGTGAGCCGCCCGCGCACCTCGCCGAGGGCCGCTGCGACCTCGGCGGCCGCGCGCTCCGCAGCGTCTAGGCATTGGCGGGCGGCGGGGAGAAATGCTGCACCGGCAGGGGTGAGCCGCACCCGACGACTGTTGCGCTCGAAGAGCTTGCCGCCGAGTTCCCGTTCCAGGCGCGCGATCTGGTGGCTGAGCGCGGACTGGACGACCAGACACCGCTCGGCGGCGCGGGTGAAGCTGCTCGTCTCCGCGACCGCGACGACGTAGCGCATCTGCTGGAGCTCCATCCATCCATCGTGCATTGAGATGGATCAGTTGACAAACATGCATTGGACTCATTGATGCAGGTCGAATGAGACTTAGGTCGTGATGAATCAGACGACCTCCGGCAGCGGGAGCGCTGCAGCCCGCACAGCGCTGACGGCGCTCGCGCCCATGGTGTGGGGCACGACCTACGTGGTCACCACCGAGCTCCTACCCCCAGGACATCCCATGTCCGCGGGGCTTCTGCGCGCGTTGCCCGCAGGGCTGATCGCGTTGGTGATCACGCGGACCCTGCCGAACGGGACGTGGTGGGCGAAGGCGGCGGTGCTCGGCGTGCTGAACATAGGGATGTTCTTCCCGCTGCTGTTCGTGGCGGCCGAAAGCCTGCCGGGAGGCGTTGCCGCCACGCTGGCTGCGGCCCAGCCGCTCATCGTGGCAGTCCTGGCAGTGACCGTCCTCGGCGAGCATCCTTCGGCTTGGCGCTTCGCCTGGGGGGTGGTCGGTGTACTGGGCGTCGGCCTGGTGGTGATCGGTCCGGATGCGGCGTTCGGCGTCCCCGGGATCCTGGCGGGCCTGGCGGGCGCGGCATCGATGGCGCTGGGGGTAACGCTAACCAAGCGGTGGGGTCGTCCTGCGGAAGCCAGCCCCACCGCGTTCGCCGGCTGGCAACTCACCGCCGGCGGTCTTTTCCTCCTGCCCGTCACGTTGCTGTTCGAGGGGCCACCGCCCGCGATCGACGGGACGGCCGCGCTCGGCTACCTCTGGCTGGGCCTGGTCGGCGGTTTGGCCGCCTACGTCTTGTGGTTCCGCGGCATCACCACGTTGCCGGTCACCTCGGTCGCCCTCCTCGGCCTGTTGTCGCCGATGGCTGCGGCGCTACTCGGAGTCGTCCTGCTCGGCCAGATGCTCGGCCCGATCCAACTGCTCGGCTTCGCGCTCTCGCTCGCCGCAATCGCCGCAGGCCAGTTCTCCCCGCGAACCCGCTCCCCACTTCCGAACCTCACCGCGCAAAGGACTGCTCGATGAAGATCGCATAGTCGGAGCCACCGGCATGGTCGGCTCGCGCGTCACCGGAGAAGCCGCTGTCCAAGGGCATGACGTCACCGCCGTCTTCCGTCGCGAGAAGCCCACATTCCTGCCCGCAGGTGTGAGCGCTGTCCAGGGCGACGCCACCGACCGCGCCCGCATGAGCAAGCTGTTCACCGACGCCGACGCGATCGTCGCGGCGACCCCGACCCCGACCCCACCCCGGCCAGGAACACACGGTCGCCACGGCGATCACGACGCTGCTCGACGCGGCCGAAGAACCCGAACACGCATCCTCGTCGTCGGCGGGGCCGGTCCACTGCGGCCACCGGGGCGCCCCGACCAACTCGTATTCGACAACCCCGACTACGTGCCCCAGGAATGGCGGACCATCGCCGCGGCCAGCGTCGCGCAACTCGAAGCATGCCGTTCATACCCGGCCGACTGGATCTACCTGTCCCCGCCCGCGGTCCTCGAACCCGGACGTCGCATCGGCACCTACCGACGCGGCGAAACCACGCTCCTGACCGATGAGGAGGGCGCGTCCCGAATCTCGGCAGAAGACCTCGCGGCAGCGGTCCTCGACGCTCTGGAGAACCCCGCAACGAGCAACACTTCACCGTCGCCTACTGAGAAAAAGCGCTGAGCCCGCAGCCCCTCGGGCAACAGCCTGCAAGGGTCTACCGGCGCGCTGCCGAAAGGCCCACGAGGGGGTTAGTGGTGGAGCTCGTTCGCTCGCGCTGTCGATCGCAGCTGAGTGGGACACAAAGAGCCGCCCCGCCGGTATTTCCGGGACGGCTCTTTTCATACATTCAAAGAGCTTGGCCATTGTCTGACACGAGATCGGCGCGATCTAGATGGATCTAGATGACGCTACAGCGAAGCGGCTACGCAAAGACCGAAACTCAATCAGACGCAAGAGGTTCCTGACGCGTTGCCCTGGCTTCAGCCTCGGCGGCGTCCCAAGTCTGCCGGTAGCGACGCAGCCTCGGCAACCGATCTTGCACACCCCACACGGCGCGCGCGGCAATGGTCTCCACGATGCCCTCATGCTCGATCAGAGGTTCATGGAGGTCCTGAACCACGTCGGCGATGCTGGCGGCCTGAACCGCTGGAGCCCAACGCGCAAGCAGATCCATCAGCGCCGGCAAGCTGCCGACCCTCAAGTACTCCGACGTCTGGTCCTGATTGCTGACCGCAATGAGGTACTCGCTGCGGCCATCCTGGTCGCGTTGCCAGGTGAGCAGATTCAGGCTCGCCCACTCCCCAGCGCCGAGCCTGAGGTATGGACTCCACCCTTGCGACTCCAGATAGTCCCCGACATCAGTCACGTCAGAGGCACCGCCGGACACGTCGTATGGCTCCCACTTGCCGTCATCGGAGAGCTGCAAATCCCTAGGTGAGTTCACGGCGGTCACAGTACGACACCAGCTCGGCTCGTCACTCGTTGAACCCATCAGGGTGCCCTTTGGGTCAGCATTCGAGTGCCCGGACGAGCAGATCCTTGATCCCGGCGCCGTCAACGCCTCGTGCACCCCATCCGGTATAGCCCGAAATGGCGGGGGCCACCCTGCCTCTAAGGCTCCCGCAGTCGAAGCTCCGCGCAGAGCCAAACATGACCAGTGCACCGAGCTTGGCGAGGAGCCGTGCATTTCATCGGCGGTCATGGCGCGCGCCTTCCGCCATGCACCGCCCTTGATCGGCGACATCTGCCTGACCGGTTCGCCGGCATCAGGTTTCGCGCCTGACTGCTAGCCCGAAGATCCCGGAGAGCACCGCGTCCGGACAGACGGGCGCGCGTCGGCGGACATGTCCTCGGCCTGCAACGTGTCCATGAGGTCTTCGAGCCGGCCGACGGTGCATTCGTCGAGCCGCAGGTTGCCGACCTCTGAAATGATCGTTGGCAATAAGTTGGCATCCTCTCCCCTGCTCCCACCTCGCACGCTCGGCGCCATGTCAGCGCATTGGACCGAACACGCACCATGCAGCAGAAGAGTGCGTTTGGGTCCGCCCACTGACACGTTCACCCCCGCGCTAAGCCAACCGCTCGGGCGGCTGACTGGGCTGTCGCGCCCTGTCCGATGAGCTGCTTGGCGAGGCGCGGCGTTTGCCGGTACCGCAGGGGGCCCATCCCAGTGGCCCGGCCGAAGAGTCAGGTCACCGTGCGTTGGCTGTAGCCGGTCAGGTGGGCCAGTTCGGCCAGGGACAGTCGCTGTGTCATTCGCGAGGTCCGGTCGCCGCCTCGGCCGTCTTCTGCCAGGGCCACCGCCCGGTGATCTCCAGTTCGAGGGAGAAGCTGAGGAACGTGCGGATTGCCACGATGACGGCAAGTATGCCGAGGCTCTCGTACGTCGGTGAGGCCGCGACGGTTCGGATGATGTCGCCGGCGACGAGAAACTCAAGCCCGAGCAGGATCGACTGGCCGGCGGCGGAAGGAGCGGTACACGCCTTTCTGCCGACGCGCGAGCCGGACGCCCTCGACGGAGATCGCGACGAGCGCTCCCACAACAATCGTGGCCACACCGGCGGCGTCGACGCCCTTACCCACCAGATCCACGACTTGCTGGAACTCCACCATTCCCCCTCGGCCGCCCAGCCCGCGTTGTCTCGCACCGAGGACGGCTGTCGCATAAGCCGCCAATCGGATCCGACCCCGGAACGTACGGTCCCCGGAGGAGCCTGCCGGCGCAAACGCGCGAAGCCACTCTTGAGTCAAGAGAATGGCGCGTCTTGATCTTGAAGGTACGGCCGGGCTGGATAGGGCGGTCAGCGGCATGAGAGTGCGTTCAACCTACGCCGCCGTACGACGGCCACCTGACCAATTCGTCCGCGTACGCGGACGGCGAGCCCGATGGCGTTGTGTACCACCGGTCGAACTAACGGTGGCATAGCCGCACGGTAAACATCCGGCGCAGTCCCGGGCAGAGAGTGACCTATCACTGTCAATGTCTTCGGCATGAGCGGACATTCGCCCGTGGTTAGAGACGACGTCCTGAAGATTCATCCGGACTGGAGAGGCATCTCCGGGCCTTTGCAGCCGGACCACAACCAGGCAAGAGTGCCCAGCACCGTTCATCGAGGGTGCCCGCACCTGCGGAACGGAAGCCGGTGGGGCGTACAGCAGCCCACGCCTGGCGCCGAACTGCGAGTCTCGGGCGTCCCAGAGACGGCCTGGCGTGGGCGATCATCAGCGATCGCTTACGGGCGGACAGGACGGCTGCCAGAGGCGCACCGTCACCCGCCGAAGCTGTGAACACCCCGGCGCGACGTCAGACTGGGCAAGACAGAGCACGAGCTCGCTGTGGTTTCAGCCGAGAAACCAAGAACGGAAAATTATAGGGCTCGCGAGACGGTTTCGACGCTGCGTGGTGCGTGTTCGATGTTGATGACGACGCAACCCTGCCTGACGCCCTTGACCTAGTACTCCAGCTGTAGATCGTGATGTTCATGGTTCTTGGAGTGATTGTCGCTGGTAGTGGGCTTGTTGGGCGCGGTATTGGTGTTGTCGTCGCCAGTAGGAGCGGCGTAGGACGTGCCGGATGTCGGCGAGGGGGGTGAGCACGAGCACGTTGTAGAGATGGCGGATTTCGTTGAGTCAAAGGAATCAGTCCTGTCGGTGTGGGTCTGGCGCGGGCGGTGGCGGTGGTGATGGCCAGGAAGAGATGCGCCAGCAGCACCAGCGTGGTCCAGCGGTACCAGGAGGTCCAGGTGCGGACCTGGTGTTCGTCGAGCCCGGTCTGGCCTTTCGAAGTCTGAAACGACTCCTCGATCGTCCACCGGCGTCCGGCGCCCCGCACCAGCGTGGCCAGAGGCACCCGTCCGGGTGCGTAGCAGCGGTAGTAGGCCAGTTCGCCGGTGCGGCGGTTGCGCCGTGCCAGCATCCACCGGTGTCCGGCGGGGGCGTCGGTGTCGCTGGTCAGGTCGATCCAGGCCCAGTCGTAGAACCGGTGTCCTTTCGCGCCTTCACCGGCTGACAGGCGCTGCCAGGCACGTTTGGGCAGCCTCGCGACCAACTCGTCGGCTCGGTGCGTGCCGGTGGCCGTGGTGACGCGGTGGTCGCAGGCCACCGCAAGTACGTATCCGACCTGCCGCTTCTCCAGATCGCTACGCAGAGCCGGGTTTCCGCCATAGACCTCGTCGGCGGCGATCCACCGTGCCGGCGCACCGCCATCGAGGGCACGCAGGATCATGCGCGAGGCCAACTGGGGCTTGGTGGAAAACGTCGTGTCCTCGGGCACCCCAGCCGTCGTGCACCGGTCCTGATCAGCGGTCCAGGAACGCGGCAGGTACAGTTCCCGGTCGATCAGCGTGTGCCCGATCTTGGTGGTATAGGTCAGAAACACCCCGAGCTGGGCGTTCTCAACCCGCCCTGCGGTTCCGGTGTATTGCCGTTGCACACCAACGGTTTCCGTTCCTTTTTTGACGTCGCCGGTCTCGTCGACCACCAGCATCGCGTCGGTGTCACCGAAATGTTCCACCGCGGCGTCCCGTACATCGTCGCGCACCGCATCGGCATCCCATACCGCTCGCGTCAGCAGATGCTGCATCCCGTCCGGCCTGGCCTCCCCGGCGTGCTCGGAGAGCGTCCAGCAGTTCTTGCGCGGCAGGTCCGACAGCAACCCCTCCACGAACAACCGCACCCGCCTCCGCGGCTCGACCCGCTTGAACCGCTTCGCCACCCGAGCCATCACAGCGTCGAAGGTCTCCCGCCAGCCCACAGGATCCACCCCAGCGAGGTCTACGATGGCACCCGCGGCCACCACGCGATCTTGATTGGTCCTCACAAACCACCATGATCAACTGGTGGCCGCACCAGTCTCCAAGCCCCTCACCAGCCAAGATCACAAACTACGGCTGGAGTACTAGCCCAAAAAAATGAACGTCAAGGTCGCAGTAAGCAATCCTTGCTTTGAAATTTGGCTTCTTTTTCATTTTGAAGAATGCCGACGATACATGACGCGCAGCGAATTGAAGGAAAGGCTCCGGAAACATGGGATAGACGGAAAGAGTATCCCGCCCACATTCCCATTTCATGACGCGCAATTGGCGTCCCGGTCGCCGCCGATGGCCGACCGGGACCGGCGAGCGCGCGAGCCGCACGCCCGGCCAGCCATCGGCGGCTTGACCGGGCTCGCATACAGGAAGGCCGGCGGCCTCGTCCTGGTTCGCATACAGCAGGCAGGCGGGCCCGGCAGGGGCCGCCCTTGATGAAATACGCGAAACCGCGTTCGGCATAGACCGTGATGCGCTGGATGTCCCCACGAGCATGTTGATCACGCGGTCGGCGTCTCCAATGGCGCGCGCACGTATTCGTCCAGCGGTAGACGCTGCGAGCTACAGACGATCTCGACCGCTGGCCAAATCTTCTTGGCCTGGCGAACGCTCGACGTTGCTGGTAGGGCCCGTGACACCAGCAAGATGAGCCGACTGCAATATCTTTTGCGGCCAACAGTCTCCGGGAGTACTCGATGTTCTCGGCTGTGTCGACGACTCAAGACGTCTACATGGTCGCCGGGTCAAGAGCCGCAAGGCGGCCGAGGCGCTGAGCAAGGTTGAGTGGTTCGCTGAGTAAAGTGTGGGGAAAGCGTGGAGATGATCTCTCTGCGCTTTCCCCACACGCGTTTCACCTGGGGTTGGTGGGGCAGGTGGGACTTGAACCCACGACCTGACGGATTATGAGTCCGCTGCTCTGACCTGCTGAGCTACTGCCCCCGGCGGCTTTCGCAACACCAACGATCGTAGCGAGGTCGCGGGGGGTCGGAACTGGCGGGTGGATCGGCCGACTGGCCTACAAGGCGGTTGGTCGGACCGGTCGAATCCGCCGGCGCACGGCGTTACGCCGAGTGGACTACTCGGGTGCCTGCCGCACGAAAACGAGGGCCGGCGCACCCGTGCAGTGCGCCGGCCCCAGACCGTCGACTCAGCCGATGAAGCTGAAGACGTTGAAGGCTCCGCTGAGCTGGCCGATGACCACGATGGTGGCCAGCAGCGCGCTGATCGCCGCCACCGTGATCACCGACAGCATGATCAAGTAGACGATCGCCTTGATCGGCTTCGGCAGCTTGGCCACCGAGCCGAAGTCGGGCAGCGAGATGTGCGATTCCTTGCCGATCCCTGGTGCGGACATCCTGACTTCCCCCGTCCTCTGTCAGTCCCCTTGGACGAAACACCACTGCTAAAGAGGCGAAGCGCAACGGGTTTCCGTTGCGCGCAACGCATCACGAGTTCGTTTCGGTCAGCAATCGAGCGGATCAAACAGCACAGCCAAGCCATTCCAGCCCGCAGGTCGCGTGGCTTGCATAAATCATCCGTGCCGACACCGTCGACCGCGAGCCGAGCAAGGATGTAATCGCGCAACGATCCTGGATCGTTATCCAGCCCGACACCGGGCCACTCAGGCAGGTGACACGCACCGCCGCGACCACGGTGTCGCTACCGACAACTCTCCACCGAAATACCCACCATCGATCTTACCCAACGGATTCGCTACCACCGCCACCGGGCTTCGAGACCCTGCACGCCCCACATTCGACCGTCACGGTGACCCGGGGCGAACAAGTCGTGACGCCCCGTCGCGTCTCGAACGATCGGCACATGGGATGCACATCGGACGTATTCCGGCAACCTGTCGAGCGGGTGAACTCGCACTTTCAAAATCCATTGTGGACACTTTTGTCGAGGTGGCTCGATCACGAAAACCCGCTCAACTTCCGCCGTGAGCACAAGGAAGATCAAACCCGTGCCGGACGTCTAGGTGTTGGTGCCCTGCGGGCCGGGAGGCGTCGGAAGTCCACAACCCCGGGCCGGTGGGGATCGCGGCGGGCCCTGACGGCGCGATCTGCTTCGTCGAGATCGGCGCGGGCCAGATCGGCCGGATCAGCGCCGACGGCAAGATCGAGGAATTCCCCTGCCCGACCGCGCCGCCCGACCGCACGCCATCACCACCGGCCCGGACGGCGCGATGTGGTTCACCGAGTGGGGCGCCAACCGCGTCGGCTCAATCACCGCCGAAGGCGCCATCGAGGTCCACGACCTGCCAACCCCCGGCTCCGAACCGCACGGCATCGCCCTCGGCCCGGACGGAGCGCTGTGGACGGCGCTGGAGTTCGGCGCCTTCGCCCGGATCACCGTTCCCACGCCCGAGAACGACCGCTAGACGAGCAAGCCCCACCGCGAAACCAGCCGCGAAAGGACTTCATGACGGATCAGATGACCATCGGCGCGGGTGTCGAGTTCGACCGGCAGGTCCAGAACCTGATCGACCTCGGCTAGCCGGCGATGGCTGGCTTGCCGCCGGAGCAGTTCGACGCCGTCGTCGCCCCGCTGCGCGACCGCGCTGCGGCAGTCGGGAAGTGCTTCTCGGTCGGCGGCTCGCGCTGCGGCGACCGCCGCGTCGCGGCGATCTGGATCAGCCAGAACGCGCCAAAACTCGGCTGGTGCTGGGCAGACAACCCGCACACGTGGCCCGGGATGGCCTCCCCGGCCGCCCGCCGCGCGGCCGGGTAAACCGAGCGCCCGGTGTGGACGGCTCCCATTAGGCGACGGGCAGCTCCTCGGACACGGAGAGCGGCTGCCGCTGCCGCACCTGCCGACGAATCCGGCCCCACGGCTTGAAAACCGACAGCAGGTAGGCGACCAGCAGCAGGGTGGGAGCCACCACGACCGGGTAAAGCAGATCGCTGGGCACCACGGCGGTGCGGTCACCGGCCAGCAGCCGCGCACCGACATCCGCCGCCGCACCAACGCCGGGCCGCAAAGCGAAGACGATCAACGTCGACATGAGCACGTTCACGCCGAGCTTTACCGCGACCCACCAGTACCGGACCAATCCGTACTTGCTGCCCAACCCGAGCAATGCGCCGGTAGCCAGGCACACGATGCTGGCGAAGAACATCGGCCAGATCGCGAAGATCTCGACCGCCTGCAACGCAATCCCCGCGGTCTGCGGCACGTCGGTCAACATCGCGGTGACCACGAGGATCCCGAGCGCGAGGTCGATCCCGAACCAAGCTGCGCTGGAGAGGATGTGCGCGGCCAGCAGGGTCTTGCGACTGCGGCCGCTGAGCCTGCGGATCGTCGTGGACATCGCCGGGCCTCCCTGAAAACGCTAGTCAGATCGCCCTTCAATGCTCTACCAACGCGCACACCCGCTCATCTGCCCGCGAACGCATCTCCACCTACGCCCACCTGCGTATGCACGCCAGGCCGGGGTGCCGCCGGAAGCGACGCGGCCGCAAGATCCAGGCACAAGCTCAGCCGAACACGTCACGCAAGTGCCGAAGCGAGGGGATCACCCCCGCAAGAGGCGATTGATCTTGGACACCAACCTCTGGTCCTACGTCGGCGAAGAAGACAGCAAACCGGCTCTGGAACGACTCGTTTTGTGGGAACTCGCGGCGGAGGCGACCAGGCAAGGTCACAAGATCACCGCGCGGCCGGTCTCCGAACAGCATCACTACTACGGCTATGGCGCCCGCTCCGACGGGCCGCGATGCTCCCCTCGCGACGGCGGCAACAAGGTCGCCCATCGGTGCATGCCGCAGATCACCGACCCGTATTTCGACTCCGATGCGGACAGCCCCACCATCCAAGCGGGCTGGGCACGCACCGTCCTCGCCATCTTCCTGCAACTCACGAACCAAGCGATTGTCGCCATCGCAGCCGAGGCACGGTTCGAACGCCCAGAGCAGTACCAGCTACCCGCCGCTTGGTTCGCTGCGGAAGCGCCCGACGGTTTGCGAGGCGTCCAACACCCTGGAGCGCTGTGGGGGAGGGCACGAACTCCACCATGGCTGATGTGTGGTGAGCGATCTGCACCATCCAGTCGGACCCGCCAATTCAGCGGGATCATCGACTGCGTGAACCTCCTAGCTAGGGCGCGGCGAAGCGGTCGAGCTTGGCGATGAATGACGTTTTGCGTTTGTGGCGCTCCCGCAGGTCATCGAGGTATGTGTCGAAGCCGGTCGCGTAGTCGATGGCTCGGTAGGCGTCGCGGAGCCGTCGGAGCATCGTGATTGCCTTGCTGTAGCGATACTTGTCGGTGCTGGCTTCCAGTCGGTGCTGGATCAGCCGCTGCCACGGCTCGATCACGTCGTTGGGGTGCGTGGGTTGGCGCAGATCGATGAGTTGCTGCCAGCGAGATTCGGGCAGGTCGTCGGGGTGATCGACCGTCACCCGCCACGCCTCGTCCTGTTCGTCTTCGTCGAGCAGCACTCCAACGAGGTGGTCGGCGAACGCGGGCTGTTTCGCAGCGGCGTGGTGCAGGCGCTTGAGCGCTTCGTCTCGCAGGCCGCTCCAGTCACCGGTGCGTTCTGCGGTGCAGCGTAGGTCTCGGTAGTGGGATGCGGTCGGGTGCTGGTCGAACAGCTGCCACCGCAGGGCGAGTGCTTCATCGGCCGCGCCGCGCTCAAACAGCAAGTCCACGTAGAGATCGCGAAGCTTGTCCTGGTCGATCGGGTTACCGATCCCGAGCCCACGCTGCGCCCACTGCTCGGCGTCGGATGCACGCCCGGCGTCTCGGAATACGGTGGCGATCTTGAGGTACTGGGAGGCGGCATAGAGATCTTCGGCCAGCACAGCGACGTAACGGTCGATATCTCCGGTCAGCTCGGCCAGTTGCTCGCGCAAGATGCGGATCCCGAACGGTGTCCTGCCGAATTCGGGCTGTGCTGTCTTGGCGCGTTCGTTGACGATCCGGGCCAGTTCGCCACGGCCCTTCTGGCCGAGCGCGGCAGCGTAATCGCGCAGCTCGAAGTCCGGCCAGCCCGGCCCATCCAGACGAAGCGTGGCCAGCCACGCCGCCAGCCGCACCGGGTCGGGCGGTGCCGCCGCGCAGGCGCGCGCGTGCACCGCCATCAGCGCGTGGAGATCGTCACCGACGATGCCGGACGAGTCGTCCAGATACATCAGCGTCGTTGTGATCAGGTCGACCGCACGACGGGCGAGGGAAGGTACGGGGGCCGGCTCGGTTTCGATCAACGCTTCACACGCGGCAGCGACCTCCCGAACCCGCTGCGAATACTCCCGTCGCCCGTGCAGTGGGTGCGTCCGACGATTGCGTCGCAGTCCGTCGATCAACCGACGAACCCGCTCCACTTCTGCGCTGACCACGCCACCATTCAACACCGACAGACCCGACGGCTCGCACGGTGACTACCCTGAGGCCGCGACAGCGCACACGGGAGGGGCCCAGCGATGAGTCTGACTGGACGATGGCGGATCGTGGACATGGACGCGTGGGACCAAGATGCAATCGACCTCGAAGGACCTGGCTTCATCGAGTTCGCCGAGGACGGGACCGGGCAGTTCGGGTTCATCGCAGTCCACGGCTGGATGGACTGCCGCTCGACCAAGCGCGACGGCCGGCGCTACGTCGAGTTCAGCTGGGAAGGCGACGACGAAGGCGATCAGGTCAGCGGACGCGGCTGGGCCACCCTGGCCGATGACGACGTGCTCGAAGGGCACCTGTTCATCCACATGGGAGACGACTCGGGTTTCCGCGCGGCACCGTTCGCCAGAGCCGATCCAAGGGATCGGCGGTGAGCGAATACCAGTGCCACGAGTTACTCGCAGTCGGCCGGCCGCCCGAAACGCATCAACAGGCCGAGGTGCGGTCACTGTCCACCGCCACGCAGTTCACAACAACGACTAGGACGAACACCGACCATTAGGCAGGCGTTCCGCGGCACCGACAGCGTGGGTTGAAAACGGACCAATTTAGGGACCTTCGTCGACGTCGAAGCCGACCCCAAAAGAAGAAGCCCAGACCTGTGGTCTGGGCTTCTGCTCCCCCGACTGGACTCGAACCAGTAACCCTTCGGTTAACTGGCCGGTCTGTCCGTCAGTCGCCGTCGGTCGATCTAGCTGGAAAGTTTGCAATCGCTCACGCCTTGAATCGGCACGATTCGACGTCATTCGACCACGATTCTGCACCATAAATGCACCCTCGTTCGTGATCTTGCTTGTTGACGCGAAACCCAAGATCTTGTGCAGTTCGCCAAGAGCCTGCACAAGCTTGATCACCGCCAGAGCGACAACGCTGGCCAGCGCCTGCCTGTCTCGACAGCACCGGCCAGTGATGTAAGCGTAGGAATCCTCGCGAGCGCTACCGTGTCAAGGTAGCGTTCGCTTCCCAGCAACCAGCCAGCCAGCACATCCGCGCAGGTCAGCGGCTCTTGTTCCTCCTCGTTCCGACGGGTTCTAGCGCGTTGCCGCGCTTTCCCGTCCCCAAGAAATCGCCATTTGATCGTGGCGATCGTGGAGGAGGATGACCGCGTGGCCTCTGCACCCGAGCACTTCAAGCAAGAAGATCTTGATCCGGCACCCGAGCGGCCATCCACCGCGTGGGCCGACCTCCTACGCTCACAAGCTGAAGCACTTCTGGCCTAATCGAGACCATCACCCTCAACGGCAGCGTCAGTGCGTCCTGGCCGTCAACCGAGCGCTCAAACGTCGGGGCGCGGAAGCAGCTAGGTGGGATACGGACAACTCAGCCGCGGCCGAAACAGCTAGGCAGTCCCCCACCCGTGCCCGGCGATATGGAGCGGCCTCCGATGCCGAGGAGCGTCCAAGACGCGCCGCGCACGGGTGCGAACAACGTGGCTGCTCACAGGGCAGACAGCGGCGCGCCGATCCCGGAGCAGTTGCCTGTCGAGAACGATGATCCGCTATGCGAAGGCGGATCAGCTCGACCCCGAGTACTGGAACATCCACCGGCGTCCGATCTCAGCCGACACGCTGCGCAGGAGACTCGGTGTGGGCTCACGCCGCGCCCGCGCCCTCACACACCACATCCTAGAAGCCAGACGCATCGTCCTGGCCTCTCCGCCGATCGTGCTCGCCCTTCGTCCTTGGAGTGCTCGTTGTCCGCCGCCGATGTGGATGACGACGTAATCAGCGGTTGTCGCCGTCGACGGTGCGGATGGGATTTCGGGCGGGTGCGAGTTGTTCGGCGCCGTCACCGTGCTGATGAGACGGTCGTTGATCGGGCGAGCAGGGCGTAGGCAGCCGGGAGGGGACCATCTCGTCGTCGACGTGACGTTGGCACCGGTGAACCAGTCGGGCCGTGCGGTGATCGTGACAGTGGCTGTAGGGTGCGGCCAGTCACAACACCAACTGCCCCTCCCCAAGAGCTGGCAGCTCTTGGATGCTCAAGGGATGAGTCGTGATCGAGGTCGTCGACACCGAGGCCGCCCGACGCGCGCTGGCCGCTGGAAGGCTGCGCTGCCCCGAGTGCGCGGGGACGCTGCGGCCCTGGGGCCGCACCCGGGAACGCACGGTCGTCGACCATCACGGCACCCGCACCGTTCGCCCCGATCGCGCACGCTGTCAGACATGTGGCCGGACCCATACCGTGCTGCCCGCCGAGCTGCTGGCGGGCCGCTCCTACACGCTCGGGGTGATCGGCCCGGCGCTGGCAGCCGGCGGGCTCGGTGTCGGCCACCGCAGGATCGCTGCCCGGCTTCGCGTGCCCGCCGGGACCGTGCGGTCCTGGCTGCGCCGCGCCCGCGATAACGCTGCGGCGTTGTATCGGCTGGGTGTGGACACCGTGGTCGCGATTGACCAGGACCGGCTTCCGAGGACACCGCGTCCCACGCTGCTCGGCGACGCGCTGGAGGCGCTCGCGGCCGCCATGGCGGCCGCCGCCGACCGATTCGCTCTGTCCAACCAGAACCTGTGGGCGAGTCTCAACGCGCTCACCCGTGGTCGGCTCCTGGCACCGTCACCGTAACCAGTCCGGCCGTTTCGGGGCCTATCATGCCCACCCGCACGGTCGTCGCAGCCGCGGTCTGCGCAGAACATGCTGCCGAACCCCACCACGCCGACGACTCGGTCACCATGCCCATCACGGCGCCACCTCGCCGACGAACAAGCCCAACATGGGCCCGAATCGCGCGGACTTTATCCGCACCGTGAATGGCGGCGTCGTCGGCGTCCTCGATGGCGGCGAACAGCTCGTCGGAGCGCTACTGCTGCCCTGACGCTGCTCAACGGTGTGGCCCATCTCGCCAGGCGGGGGCCACACCGCGGCGGTTGCGTCGTTCGAGGTGGTTCTCCTCGCACCGCCCTGGTTATCGAGCGGGTGTCGGGATCGGCCAACAACGCCGGCAGCACGTCGGCACTCACTGCGGATGGAAGACCACTCAACCGCCACCCAGCCACTGACGGCACCACCTCCGTCAAGTCCCGGTCAACGGCCGCGGTTGCGAACAGGAAGCGCAGCAGCGATCGCAGTGCCGAAGTCACCGTTTTCATCGACCCGGTCGCATACCGCCTCGACACTCTCATGACGAACCCGATCACCGACGCCGGGTCCAGTCGGTCGAACCGCAGACGTCCGTCAACGAGCTGCGCCGAGAGAAACTCGCGGGCGAAGTCAATACGCAGTCGAACCGTGCACTCCGCCAACCGCCGCTCGCGCCGCAGATAAACGCGGTAGCGCTCCAGCAACTTCTCGACCGGGCACTCGACCTCGCCAGGTTCCTCGGGCGGGATCGCGCAGACCTCCCGCAGATAGCCCAACATCATCCGCAATGACCGGCCGGTCACCCAGCGCCGATAACCAGCGGTCTGCCGCGCGGCAACGAAATCATCCAGCTGGGCCGCAGTGAACTCCGACGGGGCCAAGCCCTCGCGCTCCAGCCAACGACTCAAATGCGCCAGCACGTAGGAGTTGTCCTGCGCGGACCCCGGTGTGAAACCCCGCCGAACCAGCTGTAACGAAACTGGACCTAGCCACGGCATGGATGTTGCCCCGGCCGATGAGCGCGTCGGTCGGGGTGCTGAGGTAGCTGGTCAGGCCGCGGGTTGTTGTGGTGGCGGTTTGATCGGTGTGAGGGTGACGTCGTAACCCAGGCGGCGCAGGGCGGTGAGGTGGCTGTTGGTCTGCCGTGCCGGGTCGACGGGTCGGTCGTAGTAGTCGGCGCCGTCTTCGCGGTAGTCGGTGTCGTGTTTGAGCACGGCCCAGATGATGCGCAGTAGGGTGTGGGCGACCGCGACGGCGGCTTTCTTCTTGCCGTCTTCGCCGAAGCGGCGGATCAGTCGGCGTAGCCGGGCGCCGGGCCGGGTCTTGGTGCGAGCTGTACTCCAGGCCGCCTCGACCAGGACCGACGAGAGATGCACATTGCCCTTGCGGCTGCCCGCCCGCATTCGCTTTCCGGCGGATTCGCGGTTGGCCGGTGCCAGCCCGCACCAGGCAGCCAGGTGCGCTGGGGTCGGGAACCGGGACATGTCCCCACCCGTTTCGGCGATGATCACTTCGGCGGTGCGCTTGCCGATCCCAGGGATGGTTATCAGCCGCGCGATCAACGGTGCCAACGGGGCGGCGTGCCGCTCGACCAGCACATCCAGCTCCGCGATCGAGGTGGTGAGGTGATCGTAGGCGGCCAGGTGTAGCCGGCACATCTCGGCATGCTCGCTGGTGAACTGCCCGTCACAGGCCATCGCCAGCTCGTCCAGCTTGCGGCGCATCACCCCCTTCGCCAGGTCCGCCAGCCGCTCGGGATCGCGTTCCCCAGCGATGAGCGCCTCTACCATGAGGCGACCGGACTTGGACATCAGCGTGGACGCCACCGAATCAATCTTGATCCCGGCGGTCTCCAAGACCTTCGCCAGCCGCTGTTGCTCGCGGGTGCGTTGCTCGATCAGCTTCTTGCGGTACCTCGTGCGGTCACGCAACGCGCGGACCCGGCGCACCCGCCCAGTTTCACGCATCCGCGGGCGTCACGTCAGTGACATGGAATCTCTAACCGGAACGCATGCACCAGCGGAGCCAACGGCCCCGAAATCCGCACCGGATACCGACCATCCATGACCATGTGCTCGCCTCCTTCAAAACGCAGGAGACCGCACACGTCCGCTGTCACGGCAACGGTTCACCCGATCTTATGGCGACAAATCACCCAGTTGCACCACCATCAACCAGCCACGATCCAGCCCGCCCGGCATAACCGACAACCCCCAGATAATTTCCTGCATCAATTCCCTGACTGGACTCACCGACATTGCACGACGTTTTGACACTCTGGGAGTCAATGATCGCCGCAGTCGGGGTCGCCGCCCGGCCTTTCGCGACACGAACTTGTTGGCGTAGCAGGTTATGCAGGGTCTCGGTCGTGCCGTCGACATCCCACTTCGCATAGTAGTCATAGACCGTCTAGTACGGCGGGAAGTCGTGCGGCAGGTACGCCCACGCGATCCCGGTCCGGCATACGTACAGGATCGCGTTGACGATCTCACGAAGGTCATGCACCCTCGCCGGCACGCCCGGCCCGCGCCGTGCGGCACGCCATGCCGTCAACGTCGGCTCGATCAACGCCCATCGGGCATCGGACAGGTCGCTGGGGTACGCACGCCGGACACTCACAAGTCGATCAAGATATCAGGTGCTATCTGAAACGGACAGATCAACATCAAACGAGATCAAAATGCCCTTTTAGGCAGGAACCGCTTTTGCCACGGATGATCTGTGCGGCGGTCATCGGCTCTTGCCGTTGTACGCCACCGGGCGTCTGTGCGCTGTGAGGGCGCACCGGAAACCGTGCCAGAGCCAAATTCGCGTGCCGTTGACAAGAATTCTTATTCAGAACTTTTCCTCTTTTTGCGCAAGTGTTCGTCCATCAGCTTTGGCTGCCGCGAATGAGCAATAAAAGAAGAGGATTCCGTAACTGATGACGTAGCTCGCGGACAGGGCGGCGACCGCGGCATCGATGGGAAGACGCAGTGCGAAGCACGCCATTGGAGAACCCAGGGTAAGACACAAGCGTAGGAGATCCCATGCGAATTGAACCCCCTGTCGTTCCAGCAAAGGTAGGGTATGCGAGATCGGTGCGACAGCGAACTCGGCGAGGTACCCGATACTCAGCCACTGGGCGTAGTAACCCGAAGCCGACCATTCACCGCCAAAGACGAGCTCGAACAGTTGCGGACCGAATCCAGCAAGTACTAGAGCCGGAAACAGACCCATAAGCCCCAACCGGAATACTATGCGTTGCACCAATGGGCGAAGTTCGGGCGTGCCCATCCGGTTGACGACACTGGCTTCTCCGAGATAGACGTGCGCAACGGACTGGCCAACGATCGCGACGGGCGCCGCCAGAACACGCGCGGTCAGCCCGATGAGACCAGCGGCAACCTGGCCGTAGCAGGCGCTGATCAGCAGTAGTGGCGCCTGCGAACCGACAGTATTCAGAAGTGCCGACCACGACGCGATGAGTGGGAAACACCGGTACCGCCCCAATACGCTCACGGCTTCTCTACGCCTAGGTCGGCGCTGCCGGATCAGGTTAGTGGTCGCCATGCCCACACCTATCGAACTAACGCGGCCGGCTAGAAAGCCCAACAACAATCCGATCGGGGTCCAGCCCAACGCTCCTAGCGAGAGTTGGACGAACACCTGGCCGACACCGGTAGCGACGTTGCGCCGCCCCAATGACATATAGTGCTGACCACGAACCATCCAGGCCGCAAACACCTGGCCGACACCGATGGCCAGCACCGTCAGCGACACCAACCACCAGAACCGCGACAGCTCAGGCGCTCCGAGGGCGATTGAAATCGGTCTAGCCGCGAGTGCACCGATCGCCAGGAGCATCGTCGTACTGACGATTGCGATGTCAATTGCAGTCCATGCTATCCAGCCCGCATGCACGTCCCTACGCGGCAGCGGAATCGCCGCTTCGAGGCGAAGCGTGCACACCGCACCAAGGATCGCGGCGATGCTGGTGAAAACAACAAGGACACCGAAGTCGGCCGGAGCATACATCCGCGTCAGCAGGGGCGAGCACAGCACTACGAGGCCCTGCCCTACCACACTGCCACCGAGTATTTTGACGACTCCCGTACCGAATCTGCTTCGCCCTAACCTGAGCATTTCGCTCCATCCATCCGAGAACTGCAACCTATGCAATCCGCCATAAATAAACGTGACCACTGCAGGCGACCTACGCACCCAATTGCAATCCTATTTTTGCCGAGGCTGGACGACGGTGATCTCCATTTCTATCCCGCTTTCACCATTGCGCCGAACTGAGCGTATTCGCGCATCACTCGGCGACCGCCGCTGGCCACGAGGCCGTCCCGCAGCGTCACGACCCTCGCTATAGTCACGCCGCATCGCGGCTGCTGGTGCTTCGAGTTTCCGTTCGTCAACTCCCACGGACGCCGTGTTCGCAACTTCCCCCGTTTGTCCACTATCGCCCCCGTTGTTTCATCGACCGGGTTAGCGTTTCGCTCTGCAAACCATGCCGCGTGATCGTATCTTTGATTTCTCAAACCCGCCTGGGCCGAAGCTGAATAAACGAAAGCTCGAATACCGGGCATCGACCGTAAGTGCCGACCAGAAGAACATTGCGACCAATTTCCCCGGGAACGGTCGCCGAACAGGTTCGGTATCAAGCCGACGCCTCCGTACAGAACCGAGACCGACAACACAAAAGTGGAGGCACACAGGCGGCAGTGAAATCACCATGGCCACTCGGCGCCTTCGGTTCGCTGCCACCGTTTCCCCTTTCAGATCTGGCCAGCCCTCCGAAGTCCCGAGTCCACACGTCAAACCTGGTGACACTACTTCACGTCAACGGCACCCTGCATCGATTCGCTGGGTTTGGAGGCTCATGAAGACGGCACAGAAGCTTTGCGATTTTGTTTATTCTTCCCAATCCAGAATCGATGGGCGGAGCGTGTCGGGCTGTCCTCAGCGTATCGATAGTAGTAGCTCGCCCGTGTCGCCGGAGCCATATTGACAACCGTTCCGAAGACGCGCACGCCGACGCCCGACAATGAATCGAGGGCGGATTTCACCTGCGCCTGCTTCGTCCGTCCATGCTGGACGACTACGAGGGCACCATCGCAGTGCGCGGCCACGACGGCGGCATCGGCCACCGGCAATAGCGGTGGCGTGTCGATCAGCACGAGGTCGAACTTCTCCCGCAACGACGCGAGGAGTTCCTTCATATGCCGCGATGCCAGCATTTCACTGGGGTTAGGTGGAGTGGGGCCGCTCGACAGCACGCTCAAAAGTCCGCCCCATGACTGCAACGCCTCGGTCAGCGGGACGCGACCAACCAGGACGCTGGTAAGTCCCACCGAACGCTCAATACCGAGATAGTTCGAGCAGCGCGGCCGACGCAGGTCGGCTTCGACCACGGCGACGTTCGCGCCTGCCTGCGCGCTCGCGATCGCGAGATTGCACAATGTGGTGGTTTTGCCTTCCGCCGGCAACGAACTAGTGAGGGCGATCAGGGAAGCAGGATTGTCGGGATCGAGGTACTGCAGGTTCGTCCTGATCTGCCGAATCGCCTCCGCACGGGGCGCGTGCGTATGATCGTGGACGATGAGAGGCTTGGACGGAGCTTTCGCGTCATACATGACGGCGCCGAGATTCGGAAGTCCGGTCAGTGCGGTGAGCTGTTCCGTGGACACGACCGACGTGTCCAACGCGTTGCGCAGGAAGGCAGTTGCTACACCAACGAGGAGGCCGAGAAAGAGCCCGTAGCTGGCATACCGTGCAGGGTCCGGTGAGACCGGCTGCGCCCGCAGGGTCGCGGGTTGTACAATCTTCGCTGTCACTGTCGGAGGCTCATGGATGCTAGGACTTTCCAGGTCAGCCACCAATGCCACGAATTGCTCACCGACCGCTCGCGCAAGCATTTGCGCTCGGTGCGGGGACGAATCCGTGACGATCGCCGTCACCAGGACTGTGTCCTGCTTGACAGACGCGGTGATTTTTTCCGAAATCTCCTCGGGACGCATCGGCACCGGGACGCTCCTACTCACCTCCTCGCTCAGCCGCTGGCTTCCCAACAGTGCTACATACGACTTGGCCTTCTGTTCCGACAAGAGGCTGCCCTGGTAAGCATTCTGCATATCGGTCGCCCGCGAAGCCATGAACAAGGTCGTCTCCGACTTGTACTTCGGCTCCACACCAAAAATCACCCCGACTGCTACGGCTAGCCCCAACAGCGCGCAGACGGTGATCAGAACCCACCGAGCTGCGATAACGTGCAGGCATTCGCGAAAGGACACGCGGCTTCTCCTTATGCCACTTGGTCTCGGAGGCAGAAGCTACACCGCACCCCGACTCGCGGCCAGACCAAATGGTCACCTCAATGGCTGATATGCCGACCCGGACGTTCTGGAGGCGCGACTTTACACCCCCGCGTCACGAGTACGCGTCCACTCGATGACATGTGAGGAATACAAGCCTTCTCTACGCAGAATCGCGCCTTTCTCGCCATTGGGGGCGTTCTCGTACTCGGTGACGATCGCCAGCTTGTACTCCGGGCTGAACACCCGGCGGGACGGGCGCGGTGCTGGGTCGCCCGGACCCGCCAGCGGTGACGGGTCGGGCTGCTTGTCAGATGGTGTGGACACGTGCACCAGGATCTCCGATCCCGCCCTCGGTCAGGAACCCCGCACTCACACGAGGTGTCTCACATCAGTCTGGCAAAGAGGGCATACCAAGGGACTCACGCGATCACTCCACGCAAGAAACCCAAGGGTGGTGAACTCTCCACAAACGACAAGGCGAACAACAAGACCATCTCCTCAATACGCTCTGCCGTCGAGCGATGCATCGCCCACGTAAAGAACTGGAAAATACTCGCCACCGGCTATCGGGGACGCCTCGCCGAACTGCCTACCATCATCCGCATTATCGCAGCGCTCGAATTCTACCGCCTTGGGTGGTAACGCCCGTGAATAACGCTCAGAATCACAAAACATTAGATCACGAAATCCGGGGCCGGAACACCGAGAGAACGAGATCACCTCAGTGATCGATAAACGGTGAGCATGTGGTCCTTTTCGCGATTCCAGTTGAGCTCCTCCAGGACGGCACGCCGACCATTCTTTCCCATACGCTCTGCAGCCGAAGGGGCGGCGATCAGTGTGGTGATGGCTTTTGCCAGCGCTGCGGGGTCGGCAGGGTCAACGCACACACCCGAACCTGTTCGTTCGATGATGTTGTGCCATAGCGGGAAATTTGACGCCACTACAGGAATTCCGGCGGCCATGTATTCAAACATTTTGTTGGGCATAGCGTCAACGTGGGCGCGGGTGGGAAGGAAGTTCACTACGCCGATCCGGGCACGTGCTACGAGCATTCGTGTTTGTTCGGATGAAACCTGACCGCGGAATTCGACCCGTTGCCATCCCGGCATTTTCCGCAACTCGTCGAGGAGTTCAGGTGACGCGGTACCTGCTACAGTGAGACTCCACTCGTCGGGTAGGTGCTCCGCCGCAGTGATGAGTTCTCGAGTGCCTCGGAGCTCTGACATCCCGCCCACGTAGACCACGGTGAGAGATCTTTCCTGATAAGGAATATCAGTATCAGATTCGGTGGCAATAGGGTAGTTCTGCACGATGGTCGTGCGGTTCTCAGGAAAACGGCGAGCGATCTTCGGTGTTGCCGCCAGCACATGGTCGCACGTCCGACCGGAGAACCAAACGAGAAATTTCGCGAAAAGGGATACGCTCTTCCGTGCTACCGGGTGCAAGTATTCCTTATCCAGAACTTGGTCCGGTAGGTCCTCTTTGGCATCGAAGACGACACGTGCACCACGTACCCGCAATAGCGGGATCAGCGGGATGTGTTCAGGGGCGTGCAAATGGTAGACGTCCGCCCGTTGCCGCCACGCGGCATCCAGAGCGCGCAATGTTCCCATCACCATGCGGCTCAACCGGTTCCTGCTCCGTCTAACCGGCACAATGTCGACACCGTGTTGGGTACGCCTTGCGTCGATGGTGCCGATCAGGGTGACACGGTAGCCGTTCTCGGCGAGGGTGCAGCACTGCTTGTAGAAAACCCTGATGTCATTCCAAGCATGTACTGTCGAAATGTGCACAACGTGTGCCATTCGCTGCTTTTTGGATGTACGCGTCTGTGGCATACGTGGATGTTATGCGATGAATGGGGTCGACGTTGAGCCCCTGGACCTTGCTCACCCAATAGAGGTCGATTTGTTTGGGCGACCGCTTCTGTCTGCGGGACACATATTCTGCGGTGATTCGCGCGTCAGCCGTGTCACTCCTACCCACTTCGAAGTCCGCTCCTTCACCAACTGGCACCGCCACGCATCCTCGTCGCCGACGCTCACCTTTTCCTCATCGAACTCCGCATGTGATTCCAAAAGAACCTGAGGTTGCCCGAGTCTCTACAAAATCCTCCAAACACTCCAGATGCTACTGGTCACATCGACAGGTCGATGCCCCACCTGCCACCAAAAACTGCCACCGAGTCCTATTCGCACGCTGATCGATGATCCAGTCCGAGCTGAACGGATGGGCGAAAACGGCAAGCGAGCCGTGACGGCCGAATTGAACCTGGTTCCGGGGGAAAAATCACTGCTGACCACCTACTTCGCTACTACGTCGGCAAACCCGACGTCCGCTACGTCGCCTGACATCAACACATTTTCCCTACCGCACAGTATCACTCTCACTCATCGCCGATAGCTGATTACTGAAGCACTGGTCGAGACTGCTCACAGCCCATGACCCGACAACAACACCTCCGCGACGCGCTGGCTGGCCCGCCCATCCCAAAGGGCAGGTCGACGCGGTGGTGGCGGACATTCGATCAGCTTTCGAGCAGCCGCCATAATGCGGAGTGGATCGCGGCCGACCAATTGGTTAGTACCCTTGGTGATCGTCACGGGCCACTCCGTGTTTTCACGCAGCGTCAAACACGGCACTCCAAGCATGGTCGTCTCAGCCTGCACTCCCCCGGAGTCGGTCAGCACCACGGCCGCCGCGTCTTGGAGCGCCACGAAATCGAGGTATCCCAGCGGATCGACTGCCAACACCCCGTGAGGAAGATCCTGAACCATTTTCGCGCGGGTCCTGGGATGTACGGGGAACACCACCGGCAGCTCCTGCGCGAGCTCGGCAAGCGCTCGAAGCAAACCGCCAAGGGTGTCGTGACTGTCAACGTTGGATGGCCTGTGCAGGGTGACCAGTGCGAATCCTCCCCTGGGGACCCCGAGCGAATCAAGGACTGGGCGCGCTCGCGCGCGGTCGAGATTGGCCAGGAGAGTATCGAGCGAAACATTGCCCACGAGGTGCATCTTGTCTTGCCGGTATCCCTCAGCTCGAAGATTGGCGAACGCATCCTCGGAGGGTGCGAGCAGGACGTCACTGATGCTGTCAACCGCGACTCGGTTGACCTCTTCTGGCATTGACCAATCCCCACTGCGGGGGCCAGCCTCGACATGCGCAACGAACTGACCGGCCTTCGTGGCGACCAACGCGCATGCCAGTGTGCTGTTGTCGTCGCCGTCAACCACCACGATGTCAGGCCGCAACTCCGCGACTATCGGGTCGAAGGCGAGCATTGCCCGGCCTGTTTGTTCAGCATGCGTACCCGACCCAACGCCCAGATGTTGGTCCGGCCGCCGGATCCTGAGCTCCTTGAAGAAGAGCTCATTCATCGCGTAGTCATAGTGCTGACCGGTATGAACAAGAACGCACTCGGCGCCGCGCTGCTCCAACGCTTCCATGACGGCTTTTATCTTCATGTAGTTTGGGCGAGTCCCTGCCACGCAAATGATCCTGGTCACAACGGAAGTGTGGCAACGGATCCACGCCCGGACCACCTGACACGCCTGTTCTTTCGGGTCTCACCTGATCGTATGACGCCAGGCTTGAACCGCCCCGGTTTCGATGGAGACTGAATAGTTGGGTGCTCCAGCCGGGGTTGGCCGGTGTTGACGGTAGTAGAGGGTCTCGTACTCGGCGGATGGGAGGTGTCCGATCTCGCCGTGCAGTCGGGTGTTGTTGTACCAGTCGACGTATTCCAGGGTAGCGTACTCGACGTAGTCGAGGCTACGCCATGGGCCGCGGGGGTTGATCAGTTCAGTCGTGCACAGCCCGATCGTCGACTCCGCGAGCGCGTTGTCGTAGGCTTATCCGGCTATTGATCTTCTTTTCCGATTATTGGCCGGACAATGTTTTCAGTCTTTTCGGGTTGTTAGTCGGCGAAGTTGTTTTTCGTGGCGGCGTACTCGGGTGGCGAGGGCGTCGAGTGCGGTGCGGAGGGTGGCGATCTCGTCGGTGAGGCCGGTGAGGGTGCCGCTGGTGGTGGCCCGGTGACTGTGGTGGTCCGGTGACTGTGGTGTTCGATGACGGCGCGCAGGTTTGGGTTGCGGTGGAGGGTGGTGCGGCCGACGCCCTGTTGCGGGCGGCGATGGCGGTGAAGGTGACGGTGTGGCCGTTGTGGTCGAGTTGGGTGCAGGCGCGTTCGACGCGGCCCAGTGTGTTGGCGTGGGTCATCCTGTTTGAGCCTTGGTGATCAGGGTGTCGATTAGGGCGATGAGTCGCTGGTGTCGTTCGGCTTCGCTGATCCAGCCGCGTTGTTCGGCGTCGTGGGCGAGGGCTTGGGCGTCGACGCGTTGGGCGGCAAGAATCGGTAGCGAGCTGGGTTCGGTGTGGAAGCTGGGGTAGTGTTCGCAGATGTTGGCGTAGGGGCAAGCGTCTTGGGCGGGGGCGCGGAGGCAGAATCCGCCGGCGAGGCGGGATTTGAGCAGTGGGGTATCTTTCCAGTTGGCTCCGCCGGTGATGTCGGCCAGTGGCACGGAAGGCTCGGTCAGCGGGGCATTGTGACGCCACACAGAGGACCTCCAGGTTCGGTGCGTGATGTGGTGATCCACACCGAACCTGGAGGTCCTCCCTATTCCCAGATCATCCGATCGGTGTCACCCGTTCACAATTTTTCCGGGCAGTCCAACTACACGTCCACTCCCGGTTGCGCTGGAATCCAGTAATCATGGAAGACGCCGGCCACGACGTGGAAATAGAGCGCACCACTGATCACCGCGCGCCTGTCCGTCCTCGCAGTAGAGTCGCCCGCCAGGGTGAACCGTTTGGTGCTCACAGGCGCACCGAGAGAGTCGAACCGGCGGCCGACATACGTACCCTTTTCGAACTGGATAAAACGCGGCGGATCGAATTTGTAGTCCTCGATGTAGCGCTTGATGAATGCTTTGCCCGGAGTCTCTTGGATCCAGAAACCGGCGACCGTGCCAGTGTCGATCAGTAGCCAGATGCCCGTCTGACCTTCGAACTTCCAGCGGCGGCTCACTTTGACTTGTTCTGCGGCGGACAGGTTGAATTCCTTGATCTCTGTGACGGTGCCGTTGGCGTCGAACTTGCACGCCTCGTATCGTCCGGCACTGAGATTGCCAGTGCCACCGATTTGCCAGGCCGGGAAGTCTTCAAGGAAGCGATCAGCTGACGCGGCGAGACTGGGGGCACCTGTAATCCTGTAGAGCATGTAGAGCAAATCAACGTGGAACTTGTGGTAAATCCCGTAGTCGTACCGGTGTTTGAGGCAGTACCAGCTGATCCACCCGGGGTTTCGGATCCTCGAAAGGTGTGCCTCCACAGCGGTAACCCCGCCCTGGAACAGCTCGCGTGCCGTTACGTCGCCGGTGATCCGATAGTAGTCGTACGGGCCGAAGGCGGCATAAACGTGCCCGTTGAAGGCGCGATCGGGCCCAGGGTCCTTGGCCCACTCCTCGAACCACAGGTATCCACCGTCATCGACATACACTGTCCACGGCACGCCGCGCTGTTTGTGGTTGTGGAAGCTCGCAAACAGACTGTCAGCGGTGGTGAGATACTCCTGTTTTCCGGTAACCTCGAACAAGCGAACAAAGGCACTTAGCGCCTGCCCTTGGGCCATTGCCGAATACCAAGGCGCCAGCATCATGTCGGTCTTGTCATAATGCAGCGCCCAGTCGAATGGATACGGCAGGTACATGGCCCCGCGCGACGTGACGGAGGTCTCCATCAAGCGCTGGGCATGTTTCTCGACCCTAGCGAGATATTCGGGGTCCTGATTGTGTCGGTAGCTGCTGAGCCTGGAGAGCATGAACTCCGCTTGCATCACGGGATGGTTGTATTGCCGACCGTCGATGACAAAAACCGCCACGCCCTCGCCGTCGTAAGTGAGATGGCCATCTAGCGGACCGGGGGTCGGGGAATTGTATGGCAACAATTCCGTTGGAAGCTGCCGAACGTTATAGGCCGTCCGATGGTAGGACGGGGCCGCGTGGGCGGAAAGCGACCCTCCCCAAAGGACAGGGGCAAGACCCAGCATCGTCAACGCAGCACGCCTGTGGAAGCGGCGCGGTGCGATTTGATCGTTGTTCACGCCTGAGATGTTCCAACATCACACGAGCAATAGCTGTTGAACGTGCGCAGCGCGTATCGGTGAACCTTTGCCTCATCCGGCAGGTCCAGGCGACCCGGCGGCGGCATGGGGAAGTGGACAGGAAGGCATGCTCACCCCGGGTTCATCAACGCGCAGCATCGGGGAGACGACGACCACCAACGGCCTGCCGGACGACTGAGGACTGAGGACTGAGAGACCGACAACCTGCGGTCTGCTGGGGCGCACCGGAAAGGCTCGATACCTATCTCTATCGCCCGTGGCCGCGACGCCCGCGATGCGGCCCATCCGCCCCTCAGACGCCGTGTTCCACCGGTTTGGAGCTGCGTCGTGGCCTGTGCCCTTGCCCACAGTCCCGTTAGCGCGCTGGCTCAAACTCGACCTCGCGGCCCTGTGCATGCTCTCGAATTCCTACTCGCTCTTGCATACGTCTGAGGGGCCCAGGTGACCACCAGTTGGCCTCTCCCATCAACTTCAACACCGCAGGAACCAAGGTCATTCGAATCACGGTTACATCCAGTAGGAGAGCTAGGATCATTCCTATCCCAACAAAGCGAAGCATTGTGATTCCAGACAGCGCGAACGCCCCGGTCACCGCAATCAACAAAAGCGCGGCGGCTGTGATGATCCGACCCGTTGCGGACAGCCCACCACGGATAGCGTCCTCAGTGGAGGCGCCGTTGACGCGAGCCTCCACTATTCGAGAAAGCAGAAGTACTTCGTAGTCGGTCGACAATCCGAACACAGCTGAAGCCATGAGGATCACGATGCCGATCTCCATCGGAGATGGTGTCACACCGAGCAGACTGGACCCGTGGCCTTCGACGAATATCCAGGTGAGAGCTCCGAACGTCGCCGATAGACTGAGTGCACTCATTACCACGGCCTTTATCGCCAAAAGAATCGAACCGAAAGCAAGAAGGACCAGGATCACGGTCGCACCGGTCAGCAAGACCGCAACCCATGGCAGCTTGTCAAGCGTAGTGCTCAGGCTGTCCACGTTCAACGCCGTTGCACCGCCTACCAGAACTTCGCTGTTTCTGGGATGGGTAAGTGTCCGGATGTCGCGGACAGCTTTGATCGACTCGGCGTGGTAAGGGTCGCCACGAAGTGCAGCGATAATGATCGCTACATTTCCCTTTTCTCCGGCCAATTCTGCTTGCTTAATTCCCTGCACCCGCCTGATCTGGCCGAGATAATTCCAGAGTGTCGCCTGATCCACTGGGGCGCCGTTAGTACTGCGTACAACTACTTGGACGTTACTGCTGCCCGTGGTTGGGAAATCTGTTTCCAGCTGCTCAGTAGCCTGTCGCGCGGGATCATTTGCGGGCAGCATCCGCTCATCTGGCGTACCAAACTGTATGTGGAGAACCGAGGATCCGAGTGCAACGAGGACCGCTGCGGTCGCCACCGTGGTCATTAATGGCCGCTTCATCACACGGTTAGCGAGCGCATACCAGAAGCAGTCGCCCTTGATCTCGCAGTGCTTCTTATGCAATCGCACTGAAAGCGCCCCTACCCGGTGGCCCAGCACGCTTAGGATGGCGGGCAAAAGGGTCAGCGATATAAGTGCGGCGAGCGCGACCGCTGATATCCCGCCAAAAGCAAGCGCTTTCAAGAACATCTGCGGGAACAGTGTGAGTCCTGCGAGAGCGGCGATCAGCATGGTTGCAGAGAACGCCACCGTGCGTCCCGCGCTAGCTACCGATCGACGGACTGCTTCACCGGTGTCTCTGCCCATTGCTAACTCTTCACGGAACCGACCGACTATGAAAAGGCCGTAGTCGATAGCCAATCCTAGTCCGAACAGGCTCGCGACGTTGATCGCGAACACGTTGACGTCGACAAACAATGAGATAGCGTTCAGCAGGCCAAGTGAACCGAACACCGCCAAGCTGCCAACCAAAACCGGAAGGGACGCTGCAACCACGCCTCCGAATATGGCCACCAGCAAGATCAGCACGATCGGAATCGACACGGCTTCGGCCAGTGCCAGATCGCTCAATGCGCGCTGTTCAATGCTGTCCTGAAGCGCGATATTACCGGCAACGCCAGTTCGCACTCCTGGGGCGTTCAAGGAGTCCCGAACCTCTCTATAAGCTTTTATCTTGTCACGTTCGTTGGCACCGGCGAGGGTGATTGCGGCAATGCCGCTGAGCCCGTCCGGACTTGCGAGCTGCGGATCCTGTGTTTGCCAATACGAGGTGACACGGATAACGCGATTCGTCGGCAGACCGTCGAGTGTCCTGCTAATCGAGCCGGCGATTACTGGGTCGTCTATTGTACGTCCATCCATGGCATCATAGACAACAAGGACGTCACCGCGCTGCGCCTCGACTACCCTCATCGCGATGCCGGTGGCCTTCGCAGCCTCGCTGCCTGGCACCTCATATCCGCCTCTGCTCATGCGATCGAAGACCTCGAAACCCCATACACCCCCAACGAGGACGCTGAGCAGCATGACGACCACGACCGGCCACCGAAACCTGTAAACGACAATTCCCCAGAAAGCGAACAAGGACAACCTCCTGTTCTTAAAACCTTAAGAGCCACACCTGCAATGACGTTAACTTTTTTTATCCGTTACACCGGGGATTAAACCTCAGCAAAGCACCCGATGTAGGGAGCCAGTACCCAAAGTTGATCTGTGGAGGTGTGAGCGTAGTACCTGGCAGGCTCAGACCCAGGGCTACCGCAAAATCCTTTGTGGAGGCTGGTGATCTGCGGTTGATATGTGGTGGGGGTGTAATGGACGGGGCATGGCTTCGCGGTGATCATCAAGGTTGCTGAAGCCTTGACCATCCGAGAGGGACCGTGTCCTCGGGAGTTCTCGGGCCCGACCAGGGTATGAAAACCAACACCACCATCGCGAGGAGTAGACCATGAGTGAGCAGGGAGGTGAGTAGGCCCGAATTGCACAGCGTGAAGCCCGGCAGCGCGATCAGCAACGCGGATATTCGGAGGTCTCGCTGCTGAGCTAGGCCATCGTACACAATGAACACGCATCCGAGGAGCACGGTGCACAATATCATCCCCGTCAGCCCAAAATTCGCATAGGAATCGGCCCACACGTTGGCATTGGCACTCATTTCCGAATTGCCATAATATACCTCTCCAATCAGGTGCGCAGGTGAGACCTGATAGGGATAGTCGACAATCTCGGCGAGCACGCTATGCCCGAGGTGCGCTTTGGGATTATTTGCAAAGTAGTCATAGTAGTTGTAGCTGTTGATTCCCGCACTCAGCACAAGTCGGCGCACAAATAGTGAACTCAGGGCCACACCGCCATTAACGAAGTCGAAAAAAGTGATCAACCCGACTCCTACAGCCGTGTAGCCGACGAGGTGCGGGCCAACCATTCTCTCCGGAAAGCGGCGGGACAACTGCGCCAACACTACCAGCAGCAGCATCGAAACGATGACTGACTTGAAACCGGTGAGCGAGTAAATCAGCAGCTGGACCGCGCCACCTGCGACGAGTAGCAACGGGTTGCGCCGAACGAATCCGGTGGCCAAGAGTGCCGGCCCCAGCACATACCCGATCCAACCCACGATATAGGGCCCCACCGGATTCACATCCTTGAGTGAATCTGTGTAGTCCCTGCGCACGTCGTAGACGTCGTCAAACGAAACCATGCGGAACTGAACACCGAATGTGATTGCAAAATACGACAACCCGCCTACGATAAGCAGCGCCATCACTACCCAAAATGCCTGAGCCGTAGCAGGGGGAACGACAATCCCTGGCGGGGATATACGGTAGATCAGACTCAATGCCATGAAGGAAATAGATAGTGTCAACACAAACGGGATCGGATTGGGTCGACCAGCGTTATCCACCAGTGCCATCGTAACGTGTACAGGTGCGACCACCAGAAAAAACAGAAGCCAGTACGCGAGCTGCGACGGCCTAGTTAACCTGGCTGGCAGTTGAGATGCAGCGGCTATATAGGACACGACGAACACCAACACTGTGGCAAGATTCGGAACTACGGCCGTGTATCCTTCATAGCCAAATGCCGGCGCAATTACAAGTACATATGCGGCGACGAGTGACGCCCCGTAGGCCAGGGTAAGTGCAAATCCAGCGATTCCAACACGGCGATACCGCGGACCGTTGCAAGTCCCCTTCCCGACGTGCTGCGGCACCATCTTTCCTCCTTTCTGGCTAGCATCCCTCAATCGGCGGCGGATGAGCGGTGCGATGTACGAATCGACGAAGGGCGGTCGAACGCATCCGGGTGGCGGCACTGGCTTCTCCGACATAGACCTGCCTCACCGACGCCGATGATCTCAGCAGGCACAGCGAGGACCCAAATACCACTACGGACCATTCTCAGTGTCCGATTCGACCGAGCACCAAAAGATCGACATCCGCCCATCGTGCAGGATCGAGCACTCCTCGCCCGTCGAACACCGTCTTTACGCCTGGAATATCCGCAGACGACAAGTTCCGATATTCGCTGTGATCAGCCTGAACCACGACACAATCGACGCTTTCTCCCTGCCGGTATGCCGTTAGCCCCATTTCCGTCAATTCTTCCGGAGTAAACAAAGGATCGTGCACGAGCGGTTCCGCTCGACGCTCCCGGAGTGCGGCAGCAGTTGCGAAAACCCCCGAGAAGGCGGCCTCCTTAACGCCGCCTCGATACGCAGCACCAAGAACGAGTGCTCGACGGCCATCGAGTCCACCCGCCGCGTGTTCAAGCAGGTCGATAATTTTGCTGGGCATAGCAGCATTCGCTTCACGAGCCGCTCGAGTCACACTGGCGTGTGGATCTCCGTAGGCGTAGATCTGGGAATACACCGGAAGGCAGTGCCCGCCCACAGCGATCCCCGGGCGATGCAGGTGGCTGAACGGCTGAGAATTACATGCTTCGATGACCTGGTGAATATCGACCCCGATCCGCTGGGCGTACAGTGCGAACTGGTTGGCCAACGCGATGTTGACGTCCCGGTAGGTGGTTTCGGCGAGCTTAGCCAGCTCCGCCGCCTCCGGCGATCCCATGTCCCACACACCATTGCGTTCAGCCAGTTCAGGTCGCTCATCGAAGGAAAGGACCTTGGAGTAGAATTCAATCGCGCGTTGCGCGCTCGCCTCGTCAACCCCACCGACGAGTTTGGGGTACCGTGCGAGATCAGCGAAGACGCGGCCCGAATACACGCGTTCCGGGCTGAAAGCGAGGAAGAAATCAACGCCGGGCCGCAGACCGGTGCTGGACTCCAGCATGGGCGCCAGCCGAGTTCTCGTTGTACCAACTGGCAGTGTTGTCTCATATAGAACGAGTGTTCCCGGCTGTAGCCCACGTGCTATGTCTCTTGTGGCGGAGTCCACGGCATCGAATACCGGGCTCCCCTGCGAGTCGATGGATAGCGGTACCACGACGACCACCACATCGCTCGTTTCCACTGCGCTGACTGTGTCGGTCGTGGGAAGCAGACAACGGGATGCCACTGCTTCAGCGAGCTTTTCTGGCAACTGGTGCTCACCCGGAAACGGGGGAATCCCCGCGCTGACGGCAGCGACCACAGACGGCGCGATGTCCGCACCGTAGACGACGTGGCCACCGCTGGCGAACTGCACGGCCAACGGCAAGCCGATCTTGCCGAGGCCGACGACGGTGATCTTCATTGCTCTCCCACCTTCACCATCGCGCCGCACTGCGCGGACCTACGCAGCGCCTCGGCGACGGACACGGTCATCAGGCCGTCCCGCAAAGTCACGATCGGGCTGTCGTCACCTCGCACAGCCGCGACGAACGCCCGGAGTTCGGTTTCCAGCGGTTCCGGTTTGGGAATCGCGAACCGCGTCATGTTGCCCTCTGACACGCCTCGGAACGTCGCCAAGGTCTCCCACTTCGAGGGTTGGGTTCCGTTTTCGTAGAAACTCAGATCCGCCGTCAGCGTGTCGGCAACGAAGCAACCACGGTCCCCACACACCACCACGACACGTTCCTTCATGGGAGAAAGCCAGTTCACGAGGTGCGTGGCAACGGTCCCGTTGACGAGTTCCGCGACAACGTTGACCAGATCCTCGACAGTGCGCCCGCTCTTGTAGGCGACCTTGGCGGCCACTGATCCATAGGCAGCGCCCATGACCCACGATGTCAGGTCGATGTCGTGCGTGGCCAGGTCGTAGATGACCCCGACATCGCTGATTCGCGCCGGGAAGGGCCCCTGGCGCCGCGTGAAGATCTGGTAGATCTCACCAAGCTCCTCGTTCGCCAACCTGTCCCGGAGATTTTGGAGCGCCGGGTTGAAACGCTCAATATGGCCGACACATGCGAGCACGTCGTTGTGCTCGAAAGCGTCCACGAGCAGGGACGCTGAGTTCTCATCATGAGCCAGCGGTTTCTCTATCAATGTGGGAATACGTGCCTCTGCAAGCAGGAGCCCCAGCGATGCGTGCGTCGCGGTGGGGGTCGCCAGAACGCACAGATCCGGGGCAAGTTTGAGCAGTTCGCTGACATCGGTCAGAACCTCGACGCCGTTCGCGCCCGCGCGCGCGTTGCGATCCGGTTCGACCGCTGCAATGAGCTCGACCCCCGGAAGTGAGCGAAGGATCCGGGCGTGGTTCCTTCCCATCGCACCGAGGCCGATTATCCCCGCCCGCAGTGTTGTCATCCCGCCACCGCCTCGCACACTTTTTCAACAATGAGAGATATGTCCGCCGTGCGCAGTCCCGGGTGAACCGGGAGGGAAAGGACACCACGGCTGGCCCGTTCAGCCACCGGACGGCAACCTTGAGCATCCCTCCCGACCTGGTAGGGCGGAAGTCGGTGCAAAGGTGTCGGATAGTGGACAGACGTACCGATTCCGGCCGCTCTTGTCCTGGCCTGAATTTCGTCACGATTGTCCACCTGCACCGTGTACTGGTGCCACACCGGTTCAGCATGCTCGGAAACCCTCGGGAGCGCCACCAGCGATGTGACGCCGGCTTGGGTGAAACCAGCGGACAGCTCCGCGGCATTGCGTCGGCGTGCGCTTGTCCAGTGCGGAAGCTTGCGGATCTGCACTCTGCCGATGGCGGCACTCAGCTCGGACATCCGTGCGTTGTAGCCGACGGTCTCGTACACGTATCGTTCAAGCATTCCTTGGTTGCGCAAGAGCCTCACGCGCCGTGCCAGGTCCTCGTCGGCGCACGTCACCATGCCACCTTCACCCGTGGTCATGTTCTTAGTCGGGTAGAAGCTGAATGCCGCTGCCGTGCCGAACGTTCCTACCGGCCTCGCTCGCCATGACGCTAGGTGCGCCTGTGCTGCGTCCTCCAGGACCGCTAGGCCGTGCCGACCGGCAATGGTCATCACCTCGTCGATTTCGGCCGGGTGGCCATAGAGGTGGACGGGGATGACTGCCGCGGTGCGAGGCCCGACGGCTGCCTCGAAGGATTGCGGGTCGATGCAGAGATGTTGGGGCTCAATGTCTACGAACACCGGCTCAGCTCCGGTAAGGAGTACGGCGTTCGCGGTGGCAGCGAAGGAAAACGCCGGAACAACGACTTCATCGCCTGGGCCGATGTCCATTGCATGCAGTGCGAGCAGAAGCGCACTGGTTCCCGAGTTGACTGCTACGCAGGGGCGACCATCGACGTATTGGGAGAACTCTGTCTCGAAGGCGGCGGTTTCCGGTCCCTGGGTAAGCAGGCCACTTTCGAGGACGCGGCGCACTGCCTCGAGCTCCTCCGCTCCTATGATTGGAGCAGCGATGGGAACGCTGGTGATCGCGTCGGTCACACTTCCTCCTCATGAAGCACTCCATCCAGTTCGCGGAAGCGCGCGCCTGTCCGAGGGCAGCGCCAACTACCCGCATCTTCCGCTTGCAACCGAACCCCGGCGCGGCTGACCCAACCGATGCGACGCGCCGGGTTACCCACCATAATCGCGAAATCGGGTACATCCCTTACGACAACCGCTCCCGCGCCGACCAGGGCCCAGCGGCCGATGACGACGGGCGCGACGCATACTGACTGAGCTCCCAGCGAGGCCCCCTCTAGCACGGTCACACCCACCGGTGTCCATCCGGAAGCATCTAGGGGAGTACCCGTCGGATCGACCGCACGGGGATATGCGTCATTGGTCAGCACCGCACCCGGGCCGACGAAGACACCGTCTCCCAGCTCAGCTGGGTGATAGATCAACGCGTAGTTCTGAATTTTGACGTTGTGGCCTATATAGACGGATCTGTCCACGCAGGCACCGCGCCCGATGACACATCCGCGGCCGACCTCGGCATTCTCGCGGACCTGCGCTAGATCCCATATCCGCGTGCCGTCTCCCACAGCGGCTGTTTCCGCGACGTCGGCTGTTCTGGCCACTATCGGGCCAGTTGTCGCGCCGACGGAGGCGCCTGCCGTGCCAATGTCCTCCGTCGATCGTATCTTTGATCCCTCACGACCCTCAGGGGTCCGAAGTGGACTACGTGGCTCTTGCACCCACGAGGATTGGGGTTGGGATTCCTGTGCGTGATTCATCGTCGACCGTCCTGGTGCTCAATCAGTTCGCGAAGCCTCGAAGTGCAGCGGGCGGTACCCGGCACATCGAGCTGTTTGGCCGGCTTCGAGGGTGGCGGTTCCAGATCGTCACGGGTGATGTCGACCTCTACACCCGACGTAGGTACAGGGTCCGCGAACCTGGTTTCACATCCGTGCGCGTCACTCATTACCAGCGCAACGACCACTGGCGGGTGCTGAATTGGCTCAGCTACTGTGCCGGTGCCTTCCGGGTCGGCATGCGTGGTGAACGCCCGGATGTCGTGTATGCTTCTTCGCCGCACCTGCTCACACCGCTCGTAGGATGGGTGCTCGCCCGACTGCGCGGTTCTCGTTTCGTCTTGGAGGTACGGGACCTTTGGCCCCAGACCTTGGTCGAGCTTTCCCACATGCGTGAGGGATCCGCGTCGCACCGCGCCTTCTCGGTATTGGAGCGCTGGCTGTGCTGGAAGGCCGATCACATCGTCACGGTGACAGACGGCTGGCTTCCTCATTTCGAGCGGCTGGGCGTCGACCCGTCCCGCATCACAACAGTGAGCAACAGCGCCGAGCCCGAGGATTTTCTCCCCAATCCGCAACTGGTGCCGCTTCGGGAACGTGTTCCCGTTCACGGCCGCCTCGTCGTATTCGCGGGTGCGCTTGGCGCTGCGAACGGGGTGCAGGCACTGGTCGACGCGGCCGCCGCCCTCCCTCAGCACACGTTCGTTCTCATTGGTGACGGGATGGTCAAACCCCGTCTCATCGCGTACGCAAGGGAACTTAGTCTGTCCAATGTGCATTTCTTGGACCCGATTCCCAAAGAAGAGTTCTGCGGCATTCTTGCGGGTGCGGACATCGCCGTGCACACAGTAGCCGACCTGCCACTCTTTCGTCGGGGGATGAGCCCCAACAAGCTGTACGACTATCTCGCGGCGGGGGTCCCCGTGGTCACCACGGCGGAAGGAGAACCGGAGACCATCGTCCAGTCCGCGGATGCGGGAATCCGCGTTCCTCCCGAGCAGCTTGCCACGGCCATCCGCAAGCTCGCCGAGCTCGACGAATCCGAACTCGCACGTATGAGTAGCAACGCAATTGCTTACGTCCGCCGCCACAAGTCGCGTACGGTACAGGCGCGGCGGCTTCAGACGGTACTGGACAAGCTGGTTTGAACGCGGTTCAGCCATGCGTACGTCCAAACATTAGCGGTTGCAGCACTTGTACGATCTCCTACCGTGAGCAGAACAAGCCGCCCGTTTCGACGACGCTGACCAGATCTCGCCGCAATATGTGCCGGACGACATGCGGTGACGCAACGCCCAACGTAAGTGGATCCTCCCGTTATGGGAGCGCTTCTGCCTCAGACGTCTTGGTCTGTGCGGTAGTGATCTGTCGGCCTCGGTCGATCCGAGCTCGTTGCGACGCTCAACAGCACGTCAGCGATCCGCTCTCGGGACCGGCCGTCCCACAGCTCTGGCATTGTCGATCGAGGCGGCTTCTCCAGAAACTCGCTGGCCGCCCGCACGATCCGCTTTGGATCACACCCCACGAGCCAGTTGGTGCCCTCCACCGTGGTCACCGGCCACTCCGTGTTTCGGCGCAGGGTGAGACAGGGGACTCCCAGCGCCGTCGTTTCGGCCTGCACCCCTCCGGAATCGGTGAGCACTATCGCTGCCGAGTCTTCGAGTGCCACGAAGTCCAGATACCCCAATGGATCCATGAGGAGGACTCCGGCGGGCGTCCGGCCGCGTAGGCGCGCGCGGGTACGGGGATGGACAGGGAAGACAAGTGGAAGCTTCCGTCCGACCTCGTCCAGCGCCGCCAGAAGGCTCGTCAGCACCTGCTCGTCATCGACGTTTCCCGGCCGGTGCAGCGTGACCAGACCAAATTTCCGCCTGGATAGCCCGAGTTCGGAAAGGATGGGGCGAGTCCGTGCCCGATCAAGGTTGGCCATCAAGGTGTCCACCATGACATTCCCGACCAAGTACGTCTGGTCCCGCCGGTACCCCTCAGCTCGGAGATTGGCCATTCCGTCGGCGGACGCAACGAGCAGCACATCGCTCACCCTGTCGACGGCGACGCGATTCAACTCCTCAGGCATACTCCGGTCGCCGCTGCGCAGGCCGGCCTCGACATGAGCCACCAACGCGCCACCCTTCGCGGCTACCAACGCGCAAGACAGGGTGCTGTTCACGTCACCGACGACCACAACGATGTCCGGGCGCAGTTCCAAGAACACCGGCTCGAACGCCAGCATGGTCCGCGCTGTCTGCTCGGCGTGCGTGCCGGACCCGATCTCGAGATGACGGTCCGGCCGACGGATCCCCAGATCCTCGAAGAAGACATCGTTCATCGCGCGGTCATAATGCTGCCCGGTATGCACCAGGATCGTTTCCGCGCCACGCTTCTCAAGCGCGTCCATGATCGGCTTTATCTTCATGTGGTTTGGGCGGGCACCCACAACGCAGGCGATGCGACTCATACCCGACATGGTTGTGTCCAGGTGACTCGACCGACGAACGAACACGCCGAAATCTCAGTGCCGCGACCTACGTTTCAGCCGATCCGGGCAACGCGATCGTCCAGAGGCCACAGTCGATCGATCACTCCGCTGATCGCCTCCCGTATGATCCTCGCTGCCTGGGCGTGGCTGGCGTCATCCTTTCCGTACGGATCTGGTACCTCATAGTCCTGGTCTGCCAGAGGTGGGTTCAGCCCTCTGGAGTCACGCACGAACTCCCGGATCGTCCGAGCTCTCAGGATGGGGTCAGCAGGCAGCTGATGAGCATTGAAATCGAGGTTCCCAAGAAGATAAGCGAACTCTCGAAGCGTGAAAGCAGTCTTCAGCGCGGGCGGGTGGTGTTCCACCACGATCGCTCGGTGCCCGAGCGTGGCGGTAAGGACCAGATCAGCATTGCTGACAGTGTCCGCGGCGAACTGCGTCGCCACGAAGCCTGCCGCATCCAAACCAAGAGCGCGAAGATGCGTTTCGCTCTGCCGGTCCATGGCAGCGCCATGCAGCGCGTGAGTTCCGGCGCTGCGCGTGATCACCCTGTTCGCGTCCTGCACGCTGAGGCGGTTGTCGATGAGCCACCGCGCGACTCGCTCGGCGAACGGCGACCGGCAGACGTTGCCAGTGCACACGAAAATAATGGCGAACCGTTCCCGCTGCGCGCCGATCGTAGTCATCACTGAACATCCCGTTCTGGTCAGTGACCGGTCCGCGTCAAAGGTGCGGGCCCTCGCTGTGGCATCGTGCCGACCCGCGCCCCACCTCCTGGGAAACAACGCCGTGTCGATGCTGTCAGCTCTCGAACCAGGCCGCCGTTTCCGGGACATAGGTTACACCTAGCAAACCGGACGCGACGCAGCAAACAGATCACCCGGGCGAATGATGTCTCCCCGCGGCAATTCCGCACCACCGACGCGCTGCGGCGGGTCGTGTGTTGACGCAGATGGAACTGCGACCACTCTGAAGCGTCGTCAGGCGATCCGCGAAGCGGTAAGGCAGTCTTGCGTCATGAGGGATCACATCGCGGGTACGCGGGCACCGATGCACGTGGTAGGGGCCGGTGGCCTGGGTAAAGAGGTGCTGGACGCGCTGTTCGCGGCTGGGTGGAAAACTGACGAGATCGTCTTGGTCGATGATCGGCTGCGCGCCGAAGAAGTGCACGGAGTGCCGGTTCGGCGACCTGATCAAGCTAACCGTGGCTCATATGTCGTCGCGGTGGGAGATCCTGCGGTGCGCCGCATGCTCGCTGAGCGGATGAGTCTGCGCGGGCTCACGCCGTCCGCCGTTGTTCATCCTCGTGCCACTCTCGCGCATGACGTGGTCCCTGTTGAGGGCTGCGTCATCCTGGCAAATGCGTTCGTCTCGACTGGCGTCGCGATGGGGCCGCACAGTCAGGTCCACTACAACGCCACCATCGGGCACGACACGCTGTTGCGCGAATACGTCACCGTACTTCCCGGGGCGAACATCGCGGGCAGTGTTCTTCTGGACCAGGCCGTCACGGTTGGCAGCAACGCCTGTGTGCTGCAAGGACTTCACGTTAGGGCGACGTCCTTCGTGGGAGCGGGCGCGGTGGTCACCAGGGACCAGCCAGCTGGCGTCACTGTGGTTGGGGTACCGGCAAGGCAACATCGTCCCGATTAGCCCCGGTCTATCGCGACAGGAGTACGGGGACGCTCCGCCGCCAGCGACGGAAACAGCGCAGGCGGCACGCTCGGCTGGGCACCGTGCGTGCCGCCTGGTTCCCGGTTCCTCAGCTATCGGTCTGTCTGGCCCGTCACCGCACTGCGGTGGATGTAAGGACCTGGTTGGGGTTTGGGTAACAGCTCGTGGGTACATTCGCGGTGATGATCCTGCCACGAACCTTTGCGTCGAAGGTGAGAAGCGACGTGCCAGGAGATCCGTCGAGAGTGGTCTTCACCGGACCGTTCGCGGCAGGGCCTGCCTGCACGTTGAGGATCAGGGTCGGCAGCTTGAAGGGAATCCCGGCGCGAATGGGGCCCGGAATGCGGAAAACCAGGTAGCCACCGGAGACGCTGACCTTAACAGGACCAGTGTTGTAGCCGTCACGCAGTCTGTGGGACAGATAAGTCGAGTTTGTCGGCAGAGGTACCTTCAGTTCGATGTTCCTGACCGAGTAAACGCGCCGATGATCGATGTGCAGCGGAATGCTGTTGCGGGCCGGCTCGATGACGATGGAGAAGCTCTGGTTTGCGTTGACGGATGCAGGTGCGATCGCCCTGGCGATGTCCTGGTAGGCGAACCCGTTGACGGGTCCCAAGGGTGTCTGACCCTGGCACTGGTAGGTCAGAATGCGCGGCTTCTCTCCGGCCACCGGGCTGGCTGCGGATGCCGGCGCGACGAAGGTTGCCGCCGACAGGAGCACGAGGGGAACCCAAAGCTTTCGGCCTGTTAGGCGACGTAGATCGGTAACCATGTCGTATCAACTCTCCTGGGGATCAGCTGTTCCACGCGACGACCGAGGATTGGTTGTCTTTTTACTTCTACCGAATGCACTGACATGCGAATCGCAATGCGTTTTGACTCGCGCGTACCGCTTCTCATTCAACAACACCTCAGGAATGCGGCAACCGCTACTGAGGATTCTTGACCGATCGGTTGACAGTACGACTCTTGCGCTTGGAATTATCGTCTTCTTTCGGAACGCCGAGTGGCGGAGGGGACTTATCCTGTTGTGGAAAGCCGGGGTTGACGCCACCTGCACCTGCGATTCCGCGGGGATACACGAGCTGAGCGACAGTGAGAAGGATGATCCACAGGTCCAAGCGGAAGGACCGGTGCGCGATGTACCAGAGGTCGAGTTCAATCCTTTCCGGCCAGGTCAACAGGTTTCTTCCATGCACCTGAGCCCATCCGGTGATGCCTGGCAGCACGTCCAGGCGCCGACGTTGTTCGCGCGTGTAGTGCTGCACCTGGCTGGGCAGAGTCGGTCTGGGACCGATCAGACTCATGTCACCACGCAGCACGTTCCACAGTTGTGGCAGTTCGTCCAAACTGGACTTCCTGAGAAGGTGGCCGACGCGCGTGAGCCGCTCTGGGTCCGAACAGCGTACGGCAGTGGCGGATCGCATGGTACGAAACTTGAGGATCTGGAACGTGGCCCCGTCCTTGCCTGCGCGCTCCTGCCGGAATAGCACGGGGTGCCCCATCGTCAGCAGAACCAACAAGCCGATGATCAGGCAGAGTGGAATGATCAAGATTGCGCTTAGCAGCACCACTACCACGTCGACAGCTCGTCTCATGCCTCCCCCGGTGGCACCGTCGCGGCAGTTCGAAGCACCCGCTTCACCGCGTGAGCCATGTCGCGAACATCACCGTCAGAAAGCCTTGGATTGAGGGGAAGGGCTAGTGACGTGGCACCCAATTCAGCGGCAACTGGCAGGGTTCCCGCAGGTCGACCCGTCGTAGCGAAAGCACGTTCGCGATGGATCTCCGCGCAGCCGCCGTGTAGACAGGGCACACCCTCAGCGTTGATCGCTTCGACAACCCGATCACGCGTCCATCCTTCCGCGAGGTCGTCGGTTCGGATGTGCGCGTAGAACCGGTAGTAGACGGGATCCATTCCCCGGGGAATCCTGGGAATCCTGAGTGCGGGTGCCTCCTGCAGCGACTCACGCAGCAACTGTCCGTGAGATCGACGTGTCGCCACCCAACTGCTCAACTTCCGCAATTGACTGCGCCCGACTGCCGCCTGGACCTCCGTCATCCTGGCGTTGGTTCCAAAACTGTCATGTATCCAACGAAACCCTGGAGGTCTCGGCGTCCGTTGGTGCACGGCGTGGTAACTCTTGCCGTGGTCCTTCAGCTCCCAGCACCGGCGGAAAAGGTCTTCGTCGTTGGTCGTGATCGCTCCCCCTTCGCCGGCAGTTGTCATAATCTTGTCCTGGCAGAAGGACCAAGCAGCGAGATCGCCGAAGGTGCCGACTCCACGTCCTGTGACTGTGGCGCCATGCGCCTGCGCGCAGTCCTCGATCAGGCCCAGGCCACGGGACCGGGCGAGTTCCAGCAGCTTCGGGGCGTCTGCCGGAAAGCCTGCCAGGTGCACCACCACGACTGCCTTGGTGTGCTCTGTGATGGAAGGATCCACTGTGGAGGCCGTCAGACACTGGGTGTCTCGGTCGACGTCGACTACCACAGGTTCCGCTCCACATGCGACCACGGCGCTTGCCGTGCCAATGAACGTGGCGGCGGGAACGATCACTTCGTCGCCAGGTCCGGCGCCCCATGCACGCAATGCGATCTCGAGCGCGACCGTCCCGTTTGCAACTGCCACGGCATGCCGGGCACCAGTCCAGTCGGCGAATTCCTGCTCGAACCGATGCCCCTCGGTCCCGGTCCAGTAATTTACGCGTCCCGACCGCAGTACCGCAGCAACGGCCTCCTGATCGTCGCTGTCGAAGTGCGGCCAACTCGGGAATGGTGTTCGACGAACAGGTTCACCGCCGTCGATGGCCAGAATGTCCGTCAGGGGCAGAGCATGCATGTGCTTCACTCTTCACTCGCTGCCAAGAGGATTGAGAGTCGCACCCATCGGGTTCTCCTCTATCTTGGTGCGGGCTCTGCTAATCCAGTACGCGGTGCCCTAGCCAATTCGAGTGACCCTTGTGGACTCTTTTCAAGCGGTACTGCAGCAAAGAATCTATCTGAGCAGGAGATCTCCCGCACGACGAGAACGCCGACGGTCAATCTTTGGGTTGAAGTTGTCGCGGTACACCGCAGCGATCCCAGCTCATCGGGCGGATCAAGCAGTTCTTCGTCAACAGGGTTGCTCGTTGGGATGATCGCGGCGTGCCGAGGTCTTCAAGGTCGTCACGTGAGCAGGCCCGTGGTGACAAGCGTGTTGCCGCTAGACGGGGTTCGAGTCGTTGCATGCGCGTCGTATGCACGCTCGGAGATGTTCGATCGCGGTGAGGGCAGGTCGATGTGGCGAGGGTGTTGGGTGTGTCGCAGCAGACCGCATCGAAGTGGCACCCGTCGTGGTTGGCCGGTGGCCGCGAGGCGCTGGAGGGTGTGGGGCGGATGCGCAAGCTTTCCGACTAGCAGTTGGCTGAGGTCGAGGCCGAGTTGATCAAAGGTCCGCGCGCCAAGGGTTTTGCTATCGAGATGTGGACTCTGGCGAGGGTGACCGAGGTGTTCGAATGCCTCACTGGGGTGCGGTACTCGCAGAGGCAGAGATGGACGATCGTGCGGTTGGGCTGGAGTCGGCAGCGCCGAGCACGGGCGTGCCGCCGAGCGCGAGGATGCCCCGATCGAGGGGTGGGTGAAAACCGAATGGCCTCGGATAAAGGCTGGGCCCGGCGGCGAGGGGCATGGCTGTGTTTCCAGAGGAAAGCGGATTCTCCGTGCTCCCAGCAGTGAGAGCCACCTGGACGCCGAGGGCCGGACCCGGTGCTGCGACACCGGTGGGTTCGCCTGGACGCGCATGTCGATGTCCGCGGCCCTGGCCTACCAGCCCGACCGCAGCCAGGCCACGTTGGTGTTCCAGGCCAAACCGGGCATCTACAACACCGCCTCGTTGATCGAGTTCCTCACCGCCCTGCACGACCATCTCGACGGAGATCCGGTGACGCTGATCTGGGACGGGCAAAGAGGGGTCCGCCCACCGGTCCAAAGACATGAAGGACTGGTTGACCACACAGCGGCATTGGCTTGTCGTGCAAAGACTTCCCCCATACACACCCGAGCTCAACCCCTGTCGAACAGATCTGGGGCAACGTCAAAGCCACCGAACCGGCCAACCCCTGCCCCGAAGCCCCATCGACATGGGGCTCACACCGCCGCATAGTGCTTGGGGGATCTTGTAGAGGGCTAGGACACCCCAAGCTTCTTTTGGGCTTGTCAGCCGGAGTTCGGCGAGAAAAGGTGTGCTGCGGAGGCGAGGGTGAAGATGGTCCGGCTTGTGGGGAACACCGTAGCCGGAAGCCGTTCATGCCAGCCGTTCCTTCTGGCGGCTGACCAGTTCGGTCGAGGAGAAACTGGTCTGTTCGGTTCGAGCGGAGAGGTCCGCCTTGGCGCACTGGCTCATCGCCGCGACTTCCCCCTTTAGCAACGCCAGTGCTTCGAGTTGGGTCGCCTCCAGGGGAGGAACGGCGACGTGGGAGATCGCCGGGTGCAGTGGCCTCTCGTCAAACTCGCCAGATCCGAACAGCTCCTCGTGAAGCTTCTCTCCCGGCCGCAGTCCTGTGTAGACGATCGGCGTCGGTCGGCCAGCCATGCTCATGAGCTGCCGTGCGACGTCCGTGATTCGGACCGGTGCGCCCATGTCTAGTACGAGCGCCTCGCCCGGCCTGCCGATGGCCGCCGCCTGGATCACCAATTGCACGGCTTCGGGGATCGTCATGAAGAACCGCGTGACGTCTGGGTGGGTGATGGTGATGGGGCCTCCGTTGCCGATCTGCTCGGTGAATGTCGTGATGACCGAACCCCGGCTGGCGAGCACGTTGCCGAAACGCACGGAGAGGAACGTTCCCTCGGTTTCGGTCGCGACGTGCGCGGTGAGCCGCTCACCAACCCTCTTCGAGCAGCCGAGAATGCTAGTCGGGTTCGCGGCCTTGTCCGTCGAGATATTGACGAACCTTTCCACACCCGCCGATCGGGCGGCGTTGAGCACGTGCGCCGTTCCAAGCACATTGGTCTTCCACGCCTCCGACGGATACCGTTCGAGCATGGGCAGGTGTTTCAGTGCGGCAACGTGAAAGACGACGTCAGGTCGATACTTGTCGAAGATGCTCCGTATCGCGTCCCTGTCCCGGATGTCGGCCAGGATGACGTCATGAGAGTCCAGCAACGCGCGCCCGCTAAGTGAGAGCTGGACAGCGTGGAGTGCGGACTCGTCCCGATCGACCATGAACAGCTCAGCCGGCCTGAACTGGTGGATCTGCTGGCACAGCTCGGACCCGATGGAACCGCCCGCACCCGTCACCAGGACTCGTTTGCCAGAGAGAAAGCCAGCGATGGAGGGGACGTCAGTGTCGATCTGCCTGCGCCCCAGAAGATCGGTGATGTCGAGGTTGCGGAGATTGGAGACGTCGACCCACGGGCTCACGATCTGACTCAAAGGGGGGAGGACCTTCACCGCTAGTCCGCTGTCGGTCGCAGCGCGGGACGCCTCCCGGAGAGCGGTGGCGTCTGCGTTGCGCACGGCAATCACGAGTTGTGTGGCCCCGGTTCCTACGGCTACCGCAGCGATGTGCTCCCGGGTGCCTCGCACCGGAACGCCTTCGATGCGAAGCCTGCGCTTGGTCGGGTCGTCGTCGAGAAGGGCGATGGGCAGGTAGCCACTACTGGGGTCAGAAAGCATGGAGCGGACGAGTTGCTGCCCGGTGACCCCTGCGCCGAGAACGATCACTCGTTGGGAAGAAGACCGGTCTGGGCGCGTGGAGCGTTCTCGGTACCGACGAATGGCCAGTCGGACGATCCACGACAGGAAGAGTGCCATGAGCGTCGCGCTCATCGGCACGGAACGCGGGACCAAGGGCTCGGGCATGGCGAGATCGGCGGCGATGATGACCACGCCCACCAGCAGGACTGCCCACGCCATGTGAACTGCTTCGTCGACACTTCCCACCCAGTATCGTCCACGATACATCTGCAGGCCAGTACCGATCGCCAATTGCCCGGCGAACGCCAGGCCAGCGAGGAGGGCAAGATCAACCCATTCGGGCTCAGTCATCTCGAACTCGTACCGGAACCAGGTGGCGACCACGAGCGCGATTCCCCAATTAGCACAGTCAACGCACGCGAGCCCGAACCGTCGTACCCTGCTTTGCCATGCACTGGTTGTCACCACTGGTATGCCTCCAGGCCGGATGTGTTGGTGTCGAATGCGGAACACGGAAACCCCTGTCACTCGGCCAAGAGAACTGAACAATCCGGTGATTTACGCTGCAACCTGAGAGCTCTTCCTGATGCAGCTTGCGCGCCGCTTCGGAGTGGCTCTGCGGGATCGCGTTGTCGCTGGTCGCAGTGCCTCGGGGGGCGGCTACAGGACGACACGCTAGATCAGCAAGGATTCCCTTGATGAGTGGAGCGACACGCCGAACCCGATCACAGATCAATGAACCCCCCGGGTGTGATGGCAGGGTTCCGGCAAAGTCGTTTCGCCCCGGATGAAGGACGGGCACGGCTCTTGTTGATCATGTGAGTGTCTACGTCCCATGATCATGTGAGAGAGCCGTGCCCACTGACCCATCCTGCCCGAGTCCTGGTGTTCTGGATCGTCTGGCCCCGCTGTCCGGCGGTGGACCGGAAACTGGCCGTTGACGAGGTGGCTGAATCTGCGGAGATGCTTTGCTGACGTGGTGATCCGCGGCATCGGCGGGGCGTGCGGCACTCGCTGGTATCGATCGTGGGTATCGCGGCCGTGGCCGTGACCCGTGGCCGCCGGGGCTCGATCGTTCACCGCGATCGCCGAATGGGCCGCTGACTCACCACAGCAGGTTCTCTCCCTGCTGGGCGTGCGCCGCCAGCCGCGCACCGGTGGGTTCCGGCTGCCCGACGAGGCCACGATCCGGCGGGTGCTGACCCGGCCGGACGGCGACAACCTGGATTCGGCGATCAGCGTCTGGCTGCGTGCACACCCGGCCGGCGAGGACGACGCCGCGCCTGAGGTGGTTGCCGTGGACGGGAAATCACTGCGCGGCACCTATCCCCCCATACCGTCGGTAGCGGTGTGCATCTCTGGCCGCGCTGACCCACGGGACCGGGACGATCACCGGAGCGCGGCAGGTTCTCCCCGGCACCAGTGAGATCGCGACGTTCGAGCCGCTGCTGGAGGCCATCGACATCGACGGCGCGGTGGTGACCGTCGATGCCGTGCAAACCACCCGGGCGCACGCCCGCTACTTGCATCAGCGTGGGGCCTACTACGTGTTCACCGTCAAGGAGAACAACGTCCGCCTTGACGGTCAGCTCGACAGCCTGCCCTGGCAGGAGATCTCCGCTTTCGCCACTGAGGAAACCGGGCACGGCCGCACCGAACGCCGCACCACCCGACTGGCCCCACTCGGCGATTTCCACAGCTGGCCCACCATCGATTTCCCCCATGCCACCCACGCCTACCTCATCGAGCGACACACCACCATCAACGCCACCGGAAAGGCCCGCGCCGATGCTGCCCTGGGGATCATCAACCTCACCGGCGAGCACGCCCACCCCGCCAGCGTCCAAACCTTGAGGGTTATTCACGCTGAGGCGAAGAAATGCAGGGCGACTTCGTCCGCGGCCAATGGGAAATTGAAAATCGCCTGCACTGGGTCCGCGACGTCACCTACACCGAAGACCACAGCCGAGCCCGCACCGGCAACGCTCCCAGAACCATGGCCTCCCTTCGCAACCTCGCCATCAGCGCCCTACGCCTGGCCGGACACACCAACATCGCCAAAGCACTACGCCACACCGCCCGCGACTTCACCCGACCACTCATCCTTTACGGAATCATCCCCTGACAAGCCAAAAGGACTTTGCCGGGACCCTGCTTGACGGGGGCAGGCCCAGCCAAGGCGGGAGCACCGGCAGCACGATCTTGTAGGAAATCCTGATCATCCACTCGTGTGCTTCGCGTACCTGCGAGGACATGCCAAGTTCGCACAATGGTGGTATGTCGTCTTGTATTCCCCGACAAGATCGGTAGTTTGTAGGGGTCCGTCACAGGCTCCGGGTCTGATTGGGTTTGCATTGCTCTACGTTGCGGTGGTAGCTCGCCGGGCCACCGCGCCGGTCGGCGAAGGCGGTTGAAAATCATCCAAGATGAGCGAAGCAGTGGCCAAGAAGGCGGTGATCATCGCTGGTTCATCGGCGTACTAATAACTGCGCCCCCTGTAGCCTACCTCGACAGCGGGGAAAAGCTACGTGAACGTCCTCAACACCAACAAGGTCGCCGTCGTTTCAATCGTGTGACCTTCACTACGAAGTGATTATCGACGCTAAAGGCCGCCTGAAGCTCTCAAAGACCAGTGATGCGTTCCCTTCTCCAGCGTTACCGAAACGCGCAGTTACCGCGCACAATGGGTCGAAACTGGGATCTACCGGGAAGTTACCACATGAATACTCCCATTCGCCGTCGCACCCCTCGTGAGCTCCCCGATCTTCGGCTGAGCATGGCCGAGTTCTGGTCAACGCCTGGGGCGTTGACCTGGGCTGCACCGATCTTGGACATCTGCGCGTGCAGGTCGCTCACAACCTACGAGCAGAACCACTTCGTGGACGCCGTCCGTGAAAGCATCACGGACGGCGAGCTGTACTTCATAGATGAGCACATCACGCGGATCGCCATGCACGATCCAATGACTGGCCTTCTCGCACGCCGCGCGCCTTCTATGGAGTCTGACTGTGCCGGTTCTGGTCTTTCACATCCGTGCCCGATGGCTCGGTGAGCTTTGCTCTCGGGCCGGTGTGGGGCTTCCACGGGCAGGTTGTCGATGACCACACGGCCGCGGGCGGAACGCAGTGGTCCCGCCATCGATAGAGCCAGACACTCACCCTTAAGTTTGATCACTACAATAGTGTGATCTAGCTCGCGCAGAGAAAGAGACTCCGATACTGTAACTATTGCGCGATAGTCGGCTATCTCCGCTAGAAGAAAACTGGGAAAGTCGGACTCAGCAGGAGTCAACGTCGAGCCCTAGGGGCCACTTTCCTTACCAGGAAGCTCACCGCTTCGAGGTCGTGCGATAATTCGTAGTCCTTCCTGCGGCGAGAAAGGACCGAGGGTTGAGCGCAGGGGTGCATACTCAGCCCTCGAGAGGGGCCAGGATATCCCATCCATCCTGGCCCCTCAACTAATGAGGAGCTCCGCCGCAGATTTGATGATTGTCAGGGTGGGAGTAGTAGAAGAAGAAGTGCTTTTGCGGAGCAGGTCAGGCTTGGCGCGACCGAACATTTGCCGCTTGATCATCTTAAGGTCTACGCGGTGTTGACCGCGGAACTGAGGAGATTGGTTTGAGCGGCACGGTGGTGCTGACGGAAAAGTGGCCGGTGTTCGCGGCACAAACACGCGTCCGTTTGGTTGCAGATGTAGGCTGGTCCAGAGCGTGCGCCTCGCACGATCGACGTGTACGCACATGGGTTGACCGAGTACCTGCTGATGCGCGAGCGAGACGACATCGCCCCTCTGAACGCGAGTCAAGCTGATGTTTCCGGATTTGTGCCGGAGCTGACCGAGCGCCCACTGACGAACGTCACCATCCATTCCTGGCTGATGGTTGGATCGCGGTAGGGACCGCCCTCACAGGCGGCCCCCCGCGCAGATCCCAGCGTGCAGGACTACCGCACTGGGCTCCTGCCTCGGGTTTTGGCGTCGAAGCGCACGTCGGGGAAAGGGTGCATCTTGCGAGCGGGTGGTAACCAATGGTAGGCGAGGCGGTTCATCCGTGGCCAGGTGATCCGCGTGCGCTGGCTGCGGCGCCGTAGCGCTTTGTACCAGTGCCGGGTCACCTGGGTGCGGAAGGCCGCTACTGCCTGGATGTTGCCGGGCACGGCGTAGTAAGCGAGGTGACCTTGCACCACGCTTCGCAGCCACTGCCCTTGGTCGGGGATGGGCTCATGCCGGCGTCGCTTGAGTTCTTCTTTGACCTCACGTAACTTCGCCCGCATTCGCTTCGAGATGGTGACCCGCCGCAGCCAGAACCGCCCGTTCCTCGTCTTGCCACACTGGTGCGTGAGGCCGAGGAAGTCGAACGTCTCGGGTTTCCCGAGCCCCCGCGCCGCTCGCCGCCAGGCGGCGTGCCGCCCGAACTCGATCAGCCGGGTCTTGTCGGGATGAAGTTCCAGCCCGAACTTCGCGAACCGCTCGCGGAGATCGGCAAGGAACCGCTGCGCGTCCTCTTGATACTCGAAGCCAGCGGTGAAATCGTCGGCGAAACGCACAATGATCACATCACCGCGCGCATGACGGCGTCTCCACCACTGCGCCCACAGGTCGAACACATAGTGCAGGTAGACGTTAGCGAGCAACGGTGACACCGATGCCCCCTGCGGTGCTCCCTTCCCTGTCTGCGACCAGTTCCCGTCCTCGACAACCCCTGCGGCCAGCCATTTGTCGATGAGCCGCAGCACCCGCTGGTCCGCGATCCGGTGCTCAAGAAACTTCCGTAGCCAAGCCCGATCAAGCTGGCCAAAGAAGTCGCGGATGTCCGCGTCGAGTACCCAGTTCACGTTCTTCCGCTTGATCCCGACCGCCAGCGCGTCCAGCGCGTGATGCGGACTGCGCCCTGGCCGGAAACCGTAGGAAAAGCCCAGGAAGTCCTCCTCGTAGATGGCATTGAGCATCTCGACGACGGCCCGTTGGACGATCTTGTCCTCCAACGTGGCGATGCCCAGCGGTCGCTGCCGCCCGTCCGCCTTCGGGATATACGCCCTCCGCGAGGGTTTCGCCTGGTATGCGCCACTGTGGACCCGCGTGTGCAGGTCCCGGAGGTTGGCCTCCAGGTCCTGCCTATAGGTTTCCCACGTCATCCCGTCCACCCCCGGAGCGGCATCCGGGCGAATCGCCCAGTAGGCCGCCCGGAACCGATCCAGGTCGACATGGTGCAGCAGCGCGGTGAACCGCGCTTCCTTGTCCCTTCGTGCTACTTCGCGCACACGATCCAGCCCGTGTGGCACGCCTGGCCCGGCTCTGCGTCCGGGACGTGTCGGCCTGGTCGTGTTCCCCTCGGCCAGCCCCCTTTCCTCCACCACCTCCGCCGCCGCTGACGCGGCTTTGTTCGGTGGCTTCGCAGGTACTACGGGGCTGTCAGACTTCCCACGCTCGTTCATCCCAGGCTTACCGCCTCAGCGTTCCCTGGGCGACCCGCCTGCTGATCAGGCAGACGGGCGAGTGTGGGATCTCCCGGTTCTCGCGCATGGAGATTCCGTACATGCACAGGTTCTCCGACCGCGCGGGGTCCGCTGGCGACTCGCGTATAACGCCGCCAGCGATGTTGCCTTCCGCCTTGGACAACGACGTCGGCACCCCGGTGTTGTTGATTTCGCGGCTCAATAGCCCGGCCTGCACGTGCCCCTGTCAACGCTTCGCCGACGCCCTCACAGGCGTCCACGCATGACTCGGGGTCATCGTGGGTCGCTGGCCCTTCGATGGTCGCGGTAGGGACCGCCCTCACGGGCGGCCCCCCGCACAGATCCCAGCGTGCGGAACTACCGCACTGGGCTCCTGCCTTAGGTTCTGGCGGCGAAGCGCTCGCTGGGCCAAGGATGCGTGATACGAGCCTGCGGTAGCCACCGGTTGGCCAGCCGGTTCATCCGTTCCCAGGTCAAGCGGGTGCGCTGGCTACGTCGCCGAAGCGCCCGATACCAGTGCCGTGTCACCTGATCCCGGAAGTCGTTCACCGCTGCGCTGTTGCCGGGCACGGCATAGTAAGCAAAGTGCCCGCGCACCACGCTGGCCAGCCATGTGCTCTGTTCGGGGACGGACAGATGCCGGCGTCGCATCAGCTCGGTCTTCACCTCACCAAGCTTCGCCCGCAACCGCTTCGAGATCGTGAACCGCCGCAACCCGAAGCGTCCGGTCCGGGTCTTTCCGCAGATATGCGTAAAGCCCAGGAAGTCGAACGTCTCCGGCTTGCCCAGTCCCTGCTTCCGTCGATTCCCGGCGGCGAACCGGCCGAACTCGATCAGTCGCGTCTTCTCCGGGTGCAGCTCCAGCCCAAACTTCGCGAACCGCTCGCGAAGCTCGCCGAGGAACCGCTCGGCGTCCTGTCGATACTCGAACCCCACGATGAAGTCATCCGCCCACCGCACGATGATCACGTCACCGTGCGCGTGGTGGCTTCTCCACCAGTCAGCCCACAGGTCGAGGACGTAGTGCAGGTAGACATTGGCCAAAAGCGGGGACGCCGATGCCCCCTGCGGTGAGCCCTTGTCGCTCTGCGTCCACGTCCCGTCCTCGACGACCCCCGCAGCCAACCACTTGTCGATCAGCCGCAAGACCCGCTTGTCCGCAATCCGGTGCTCAAGAAACTTTCTCAGCCAAGCCCGATCAAGCTGACCGAAAAAGTCACGGATATCCGCGTCAAGCACCCAGTTCACCTTCTTCCGCTCGATCCCGACCGCCAACGCATCCAACGCGTCGTGAGGCTTACGCCCCGGCCTGAACCCATAGGAAAAGCCCCGGAAGTCCACCTCGTAGATCGCGTTCAACACCTCGACGACCGCCCGCTGGACAATCTTGTCCTCCAACGCGGCGATCCCGAGCGGCCGCTGCCGCCCATCTGCCTTCGGGATGTACGCCCTCCGCGAGGGTTTCGCCCGGTACCCGCCGCTATGAACACGGGCATGCAGATCATGAAGATTCGCCTCCAGATCCTGCCCGTAGACCTCCCATGTCACCCCGTCCACCCCCGGCGCGGCGTTCGGGCGAATCGCCCAATACGCCTTCCGCAAGCGATCCAGGTCGACATGGTGCAGCAGCGCGGTGAACCGCGCATCCCTATCCCGTCGTGCCACTTGCCGCACACGAGCCAGCGCACTGGGCACACCCGATCCGGCTCTGTGTCCGGGGCGTGTTTTGCTGGCCGTGTTGACCCTGCTGGTTAATTCGGCGAGGGGCTGGGTTTGGTGTCGCCGCGGTCCGTTGATCTGGTGCATGATCTTTCTGCGGTCGACTTACCCGCTTCCTGGCCGCAGGATGGAGTGTGTGGTGTCTATGCAGCCCCGGCCGTGGCCGCGGATTCCGGAAGCGACCGTGCGTGCCGCGCGGGCGGCGGCGGGCACGAGCGAGTACCCGTTGGCGATGCGGGTCCGTGACGAGCTGGGTGAGCTGTTCAGCGATGCGGAGTTCATCGAGGCGTTCGGGGTGCGGGGGAAGCCTGGGTGGTCGCCGGGACGGTTGGCGCTGGTCACGGTGTTACAGATGGCGGAGAATCTGACCGATCGGGGTGCGGCCCACCGGGTCCGGTTCGGCATGGACTGGAAATACGCGCTGGGGATGGAGCTGGACGATCCAGGGTTTGATGCGTCGGTCTTGTCGGAGTTCCGCACCAGGCTGGTCGCCCACGGGCTGGAGGAACGGGCGCTGGATCTGCTGCTGAAAGTGTTGCAGGACAAGGGATTGGTGGCCGCCGGCGGGAAGCAGCGCACCGATTCGACCCACGTGGTGGCGGCGGTGCGGGATCTCAACCGGCTGGAGCTGGCGGGTGAGTCGGTGCGGGCCGCGCTGGAGGCTCTCGCGGCCGCGGTACCGCAGTGGCTGGCCGAGGCGATCGATGTGCCGGCGTGGGGACAGCGGTATGCCGCGCGGGTGGATTCCTGGCGGCTGCCCACCTCGGAGACCAAACGCCGGGATCTGGCGGTGACTTACGGTACCGACGGGTATGCGCTGCTGGGTGCGGTGTATTCCCCGAACGCTCCTGGCTGGTTGCGTGAGTTGCCTGCCGTGGAGGTGCTGCGGGTGGTGCTGCTGCAGAACTACACCCGCACGATCACCGGCAACGGACGGGAGGTGATCACACGGCGGGAGGCGGACACGGACGGTCTCCCGCCAGGGAGATCGCGTCTGACCTCGCCGTATGACACCGATGCCCGCTGGGGCGGCAAACGCGACACCTTCTGGAACGGCTACAAGGTGCACTTCAGCGAGACCTGCCGGCGCCCCAGCACCCAGCCGGAGCCGGAGCCGGAGCCGGCCGATGCCACCGTGTCACGGCCCAACCTGATCACGAACGTGGCGACCACGGACGCGAGTGTCCCGGACGTGGCCATGACCGAACCGATCCACCAGGCACTGGATCGTCGTGGCCTGCTGCCCGGCGAGCACTACCTGGACTCCGGCTACCCCTCGGCCGAGCTGATCGTCAGTTCCGCGACCGATTTCGGTGTCACGTTGATCACTCCCGTGCTGGCCGACCACTCACCGCAGGCCCGGGCCGGCGCCGGGTTCGACCGCACCCGCTTCACCATCGATTTCGATCGCGAGCAGGCCACCTGCCCGCAAGGCCAGACCAGCTCCACCTGGAACCCGGCCACCCAGCGCGGCACCGACACGATCGTGATCACTTTCGCGACCGCGACCTGCGGGCCCTGTCCGGTCCGCGAGCAGTGCACCACCTCCCGGACCCGGCGCCGGCAGATCACCGTGCATCCGCGGGCCGTCCACGAGGCCCAACGCGCTGCCCGCGCCGACCAGGAAACCAAGGACTGGCAGGCCGAATACGCGCTGCGGGCCGGGGTCGAGGGCACCATCCGCCAAGGCATCGCGGTCACCGACCTGCGCCACGCCCGTTACCGCGGACTGGCCAAAACCCACCTGCAACACGTGTTCTCCGCGGTCGCACTCAACCTGATCCGCCTAGATGCCTGGTGGAACGGCCACCCACTCGACCGAACCCGCACCAGCCATCTCACCCGCCTTGAACACGCCCTCGCAGCATGATCAGGAATTAACCAGCAGAGTCCGTGTTCCCCTTGGCCGACCCCCTTTCCTCCCCCACCTCCGCCACCACAGGCGCGGCTTTGTTCGGCGGGTTCGCAGGTACTACGGGGCCGTCCGACTTCCCACACTCGTTCATCCCAGGCTTACCGCCTCAGCGTTCCCTGGACGGCCCGCACACAGATCAGGTGAACGGGCGAGCATGGGATCTCCCGGTTCTCGCACATGAGGACTCCGTACATGCACAGGTTCTCCGACCGCGCGGGGCCCACTGGCGACTCGCGATAACGCCGCCAGCAGTGTTGCCTTCCGCCGCTCCAACAACGTCAGCACCCCGAAGTGGGGATTTCGCGGCTCCATAGCCCGGCCTGCACGTACCCCTGTCCAACGCTTCGCCACGCCCTCACGGGTCGTCGACGCATGGCTCGGGGCCACCGTGGATCGCTACTCCTTCGATGTCGGGCGCTTTCATCCCTTTCCTCATGCCGGTTTACCCCGGCGCTTCCCGGAGCTCTCTCATCTCCTTCTCCATGCCGGTTTATCCCGGCGCTCTGTCCATTCAAGGGTCTGGTTGAGCTGGGGTTGTGGTTGCGGGCTGGCTGGCTTGATCTTGCAGGGTTGATCGTTGATCATTGGGGTTGTGTCCGGACCGGAGCAGCCCGCGCCCTCGTATGACGAGTTGGTGTCCTTGGTTGAGGGCTTGGTGCCTCGGGTTGAGGCCTTGGAGGCAGAAAACGCCCGGCTGCGGGCGGAGAACGCTGAGCTGAAGCGCAGGTTGGGTACGGATTCGACGAGTTCCTCAACGGCGCCATCGCAGGACTCGCTGGCAGCGAAGGGGAAACGCCGCGCGCAGCGCTCGCAGCGGGTGCGGTCGAAGGACCGCAAGCCCGGTGGCCAGTAAGGACATCCAGGGTCGGGTTTGGTGCCGGTGGTCAACCCGGATCGCAGCGAGACCGCGCCCGAACCGACGCGATGTTCGGGGTGTAGTGCGGATCTGGCCGAGGGCCGGGATGCGGGGATGTCCTGGACGCAGGTCTGGGACACCCCGCCGATCCGGCTGCGGCGGGTGCAGTACCGGCTGCCGAAGCGGCAGTGTGGCAGTTGCGGGAAGACCACGACCGCGGCGGTGCCTTTCGGGCAGGCCGGGGCGGTGTGCTACGGGCCGAACGTCAACGCCGCGGCGGTCCTGCTGTCCTCGACCGGGAATGTGCCGGTGGAGCGCACCGCGAGTCTGATGGAAGCGTTGCTTTCCGCTCCGGTGTCGACCGGGTTCGTCGCCCGCGCGCACGAACGCGTCGCCGAGCGGCTGGATCAGGCAGGCTTCGATGACGCGATGCGTGCCGTGCTGGCCGCCGAACCGGTGCTGTGCGCGGACGAAACACCGGTCAACATCGCACACCCCGACACTGGCGAGGACGGCCAACCGGTCCCCGGCGCCCCGCACGTGGTCTGTGTGCGCACCCCGGATGAACGGCTGGTGTGGTACCGGGAACTGCCGGCACGCACCAAAAAAGCACTGCGCACCCTCGGGCTTTTCAGCAAATACACCGGGTATCTCGTGCGCGATGATTACACCGCCTGGCACCAGTTCGACCCCACCCTCGCTGGGGTGCAACAGTGTGTGGCGCACCTGTTCCGCCACCTGCAAGGCGTTCTCGACCTGCACCCCACCCAGCAAGGATGGGCCGCCACCGTCCGCAAGGTGCTGCGCGAAGCGCACACCGCCGTCGCCGACGCCCACGCCACCGGGGCCGATCGCCTCGACCCCGACCTGCTGGCCGATCTGCGCGCCCGCTACGACAAGGCCGTCGCTTGGGGAATCGCCACCAACCGCCACCGCGACTGGGACAAAGGCAACCACCCTGGCTACAACCTCGCCACCCGACTGGCCGGCAAAGCCAACCAAGTCTGGCTGTTCACCAGGGTGTTCGCGGTGCCCTGGACCAACAACGCCTCCGAGCAAGCGCTGAAAAGCCCGAAACTGCATCAGAAAGTCTCCGGCTACTGGCACACCCTGGCCACCCTGGCCCGGTTCTGCCGAGTCCGTTCCTACCTGACCAGCGCCACCAACCACGGGCGACGCGCCATCGACGCCATCCACACCGCCCTCACCGGCAACCCCTGGATGCCACCAGTCACCCCAGCCTGACCACAAAGATCAACTAGCCAGGCATTCGAATTTCGACCCTGAATGGACACGATGGTTGCAGGGGGCGGGCGCCAACTCGCCAGCGATGGGTCGGATTCCAGCGTGCCTGCGTGAGGTAGCGAGACGACGAAATGGCCCGGTCGGCCCGCACTTCGTGTGCTGGCCGACCGGGCCTGTTCTCCGATTGGAGCCAGCGCCGTTACACTACCGCTTGCCGGTCCGGCAGTTGATGCCGACGATCCGGCATGCCTCCCGAAGGCTCCTTGATCCATGAGCCAGAAATATTACTCCTGCTCATGGCTCAACTTCTTACCTCGTGGTGTACGGATCCTACAGATCTCGAAGCACATCGCGTCCCCGAAGTTCGGGTGTTGCGACAACCGCTAGAACTCATAAGCAATGCTCGGATGGGGATTCACTTCTTCAGGAGATTCAGCAGCACTGATCAAACTCCTCTGGCATCGGGTTAGCCCATGATTCCGAAATTCTGGACGGTATGGTGGTTTTCACTCAGGTCGTTGCAGCTGATGATGTTGCAGTAGTTGTTCTGGCCGTTGGCGTGTGGGTAGTTCCAGCCCCAAGCCCAGTCGTGGGCCGAAGCTAGACCCGCTCCGGCGAATGCCAGCGGCAGGGCGAAAGCGCCAACAACGAAGGCACGAGAAAGCGAACGCATGCGTCTTCCCTTCCTAATTCGGGTTACCCGGGGTTCCCGGCTCTGGACGGACCCGGAATGTGCTGCATCCTCTTTCATACCTGCACCTCTTCCGGGCTGCTGAGTCGACAAGGCCCGTTTCACCTCAATGTGTGCTATTCGGGAGGCGCGGCACGCCTGAACGGGCAGGATGAGATGTCGAACGAAACTCGACGTCGTACCTTTCGACGTTGGTGACCAATTCCGCGGCCGGGGGATGCTCGATGTTGTCGGCTGTAGTGGCGAGAAGGCTGCGGATGCGCTGGAGGCTGACTGGCCGGTGCGGCGTGCATGCGGAGATCTCGAATGTTGAGCGTCATTCAGGATGAGGACGTGTAGGTCGGTGTGTGCCATTCACGGTAAAGACGATCGGTCGGGCGGTTGGTGGGGTTCGTCTGCGGCGACACCGTGACGATGAACCGGTTGCTCGTCGGCCTGATCTGGGTTGGATGGCCTGAGTGGACGGTCGTGTTCATCGTCACGGTGACGGCGTCGTCAGCGATCCGCATGCGTTGTGGCACTTCTTGTTCTTTCCCGGGTGGTGCGTCAGGGTGCAACACCAGTTCCCCCTTCCCGGGGTACTGATCCTTCTGGACGCTTCATGGGATGGGACATGATCGAAGTCGTCGACACCGACGCGGCAAGGTTGGCGTTGGTTGCCGGCCGACTGGACTGCCCGGCATGCGGCGGGACGCTGCGGCCGTGGGGCCGCCCCGCGACCGCGCGGTCGTCGGCCTGCAGGGCACGGCCACGGTGCGGCTGGACCGGGCCCGATGCCACTCGTGTCAAGCCACCCACGTCGTGCTGCCGGGCGACCTGGTGGCACGTCGGTCCTACCCCCTCGCCGTGATCGGCGCAGCCCTGGTCGCGGCCGGTGCCGGTACGGGTTCCGCCTCAGTGGCCACTCGGCTCGGGGTACCGGCCGGGACCGTGCGGTCCTGGCTGCGCCGCGCCTGCAGAAATGCCGAGCAGCTCTACCAGTTCGGTGTGCAGACAGCGGTCGCCCTCGAGCCCGACCTGCTCCCGACCACTCCACGCGCGACCCTGCTCGGTGACGCCCTGGACGCGCTGGCCGCAGCTGCCCTGGCCACGATCCGACGGTTCACCCCGGACCAGCCTCCACACCTGTGGCCGATGATCAACATTCTCACCCGCAGCCGGCTGCTCGCACCGTCGTTCTCGCCGTGACCGGCGCCCTCCCGTCTGGCTCGCCCCTGCCCGCATTCGCGCCGATCACCACGCCAACCTGCTCGCGCACACCCCTATCCGGGGCATTTTGCCGGTCTCTGCCTACCCAGTCCTATTCGGTAGGATATCGACATCCAGGCCGAGATAGGCTGCTCCAGGCAAGCGAAGTCGATCAGGATGAACGGTACGACGCTTGCGTGCTACCGCCCGCGACACACAGAACGACTGCAGTGTGGAGATTCGGCAATCAATCGAAATCCTCGTAAGCATTGACCTCGTTTAATCACCACGAGCCGGGTCGTTTCCAGACCAGGGCAAGGTCACTAGATAATCGACCGTCGGCCCTCGTAGCGTCACAACGCGGTCGAATACTGGCGGTGTAATTTGAGCTCAGGGGCGGCGCGGTGCCCTAGCCCGCCACCCCTTCGCGCGCCCGGGGCAATTCCGACGGTCCGAGGTTCGAGAAATCTCAGCGCTCATCCTTGGGGTGGTCAATCAGCGGAGCGTTGCCGCACTTGTTGCTCTGCGGCGACAAAATTTGCCCCACAGTCGTCCCGACGACGGAGTCGGAGCAGGTCTGCACCGGTGCCGTGATGGTGTTGAGCCCATTGCCCGTGTTGGTTCCGTCGTTGTCGGCACTGTCGGCGAATGCCGCAGAGCCCGTAGCCAGCATGCCGAGGGCAGCGGCGCCGGCAACCCCGGCAACGCGGGTAGAAACGCGCATCCTTCTTCATACCTCTCATCGAACGGCAGGTTCAAACCAGAGTGGCTCAGTTACAAGAGCCTCAGCACCCGCAGACGATCATTCTCTCGCAGGTACTGCGCATAATTCGACACACCGACGTGAAACTTTAGACCCGATACGTCGCTTCACCTCATGGAGTGGCCTTTGCGAAAGAACCAGACGCGACCGGTTACCAGGCACGGACATGTCGCAGTCAGCCGGGGTCGGTTCGCCGCGGTCTCGCATCTGTGATCCTCAAGACAGGGTCCTTTGGCGTGGTCCACCAGCCGTGCACGGAAAAGCGCTGTCCCGACGAACTGGCCCAGGCGCCAGGCGAACAACGCCGATCGGGTGACAGTCTCATGACCACGAGAGAAAACCCATCAAAGAAAACAGCCGGGTCAGGCGACGTCGCCTGACCCGGCCGCGTTGGGACCCACTAACCCAACCTCAAGGAGAGCGAACTGACGGTGCTCACGTCAGCAGCCGATACAAACGCTAGCGCCCTGGTTCCGAAAATGCAATACGTGTTCGGCGCGGCGCGGACAGAGAACACGAAAGAGCGAAGGAACGTTGAGATGACAAGTCTTCGAGAATCCTGAGCTTCGACTGTAGCCAAAGCGCCATCGTCACCCAATAGGGTGACGATGGGCGTTCCTGACTCAAGGAAAAATGTTTGTCTGCCGAAACTTTGTTACAGCGTTCCACGGAGACGCATGACGGCACTCCGCGGGCGTCACCGAGGCTCTCCGAGAGCCGCTCTGAGCCTACTGTATCGATGAGAGGTATGAAGAAGGATGCGCGTTTCTACCCGCGTTGCCGGGGTTGTCGGCACCGCTGCCCTCGGCATGCTGGCTACGGGCTCTGCGGCATTCGCCGACAGTGCCGACAATGACGGGGTCAACGTTCTAAACGACAACAACACTTCGATTTCTCCTACTCAGGTTTGCGGCAGCGACGTCATCCGCACCGGACCAGCGTTGCAGCTGCTGTCGCCGCAGTCGAACAAGTGTGTTAACGCGCCGCTCGTGGATCACCCGACAGCGAAGGGCTGAGAGCCGACTGGGGCACTGCTTGATTCATCCACACTTATGGGTGCCCCTCTTCCGGCAGCAAGCTCCGCGGAACATCGGAGCCCCAGCGAGACGTTTCAATACCACGAGCTATTGCGCAGCGGCCCCACATCCCCTAGGACAGATCCATTTCATGCAACCATGCGTCCATGGTCCCGCGAATTGCGGGACCATGGACGCATGGTTGCATGTAGCTCGTCACGACACCTGAAAATGTGTCACGAAATCAATACACCCGCCTTACCGCACGTTCCGATTTTCCTCATTTTCTCAGTTCACCATATAGGATGGACGCACTTGCGCGCTACGTCGCAATCTTCTAGATTCTTTTGTGCAGCTGGTTTACGCACTGGCCAGTTGTCTCTGCGTGGTAGGGAGACAGGAAGGCTGGGCCTGCGCAGATCCAGGTCCAGCTTTCCTTCTCGATAGACCTTCCACCCATTTTCCTTCCAGAGTGAGCAGCCTAGCTACTCAGCTGGGGAACGGTTTTGTCTCCGTGCCGCCCTTCGGTGAACTGTTAGCGATCCCATGATCTCAGAAACCCGCTTAGCACAGGTTGTAACGTGAGGCCTACTTGCACCGGGACAGACTAAAGCCATGCGCAGCCTCTAATGCCGACCAGGTCTGGCGCACCCGTGATCGTCGACGAACAACGCCTCGCTCTGTCAGCGCCACTCATCCACGCAGCCGCTTGACGACGCGCAGGGGAACCCCGCTTTGCCGGGGACTGGTTATCTGGGTTCGTTAGGAGCTGGAATGGAATTACCTATTCTTTTGCGGGGTGGATGATATAATTCCAGTCGCCGTGGAACTCGCTCCGGGTGATCGGGATGGATTCTTTCTGCTGTTTGGTGAGTTTTATCTTCGTGGGGTAGAGGTTGGGATCGAGTTCGCATCGTATGGTTAGACCGGCCGCGGTTGTGGTGTTGGCGATCAGGTTGACGACGGTTTGATATGTTTCCAGTGGTCGGCCTCGCCAGTTGAGGCTGATCTGGGAGAACAGGCGGTGTTCGATCTTGTTCCATTTGCTTGTGCCGGGTGGGTAACGGCATACAGCGATTTCCAAGCCGGTTGCCGCGGACAGGCGAGCCAGTTCGTGCTTCCACAGCCAAGGGCGAGATCCGTTTGATCCGCCGCCGTCGGCGGTGATGAGCAGACGGCGGGCGTTCGGATATTTCTTCTGTCCCATCTGCTGCCACCATGCTTCGATCGTCGCCACCGCGAAGACGGACGTGTCGTGATCGACGCCGACTGAGACCCATGCGCTATCATCGGCAATGTCATACACTCCGTACGGGATGGCTTTTCCTTCCGCCGAGCTCGGGAAATCATAGGTGGAAACCTCGACTGGCGTTCTCGCAGGCCGCCATTCCCTGCCAGCCTGCGCGAACCGTCCGACCAGCTCTTTCTTTTTTGTATCAACACTGATCACCGGGTCACCCGCGGCTAGGAAGTCCTCGGCCAGCGAGTTGATGTACCGGAACTGTGCGTCGCGGTCGGGATGCTGCGTGCCTTCCAGCGTCTTGCGGGTGGCTTGCAAGCTGAAGCCGAGTGCCGCGAGGATCTTCGCGACCACCGTATGACTGACGGAGTGGCCCATCTCAGTCAATTCCCTGGCAAGGTTGCGGGTCGACTTCGTCGTCCAGCGCAACGGCGATTCCGGATCTCCGCGGGTACCGGGTTCGATCAGAGAATTCAATGCATCGACCAGCTCCGGGTTGGCGTCTTCCGCTTTCTTCCGGCCGCCTCCACGCGCCCGCACGCGGCCCGATGCCCCTCGGCTCTCGACCGCGTCCAGATCACGCATTCCGCATTTGATGGTCGATCGCGCCATCCCTGTTGCCCGGTGCACTTCCGCAATCCCGCCACGGCCCCAAGACTTCGCTTCCGCCCCCAATGCTAGGCGACGGTCGCGTTCATTCAGTCGGGGCAGCAGTTCAGCTAACCGGACCGCCATCGCCTCACGCTCACCGGATCGATCGATCGCCACACGAAGATCATACATCGAAGCAGGTAACCGATCAGCAACAAATCGATTAGTTATTTAATAACAGCCCCTTAGGATCGGGATCGGTAGGTTGTGTCGCCGGTGCCATTGTCTCCTCATACACGTCGGGTGAGATTCCGCCGAGCCCTGCTTGGCGGCAGCGGGATTCTACTAGCCGTCGATGTAGCACAGCAGCGTGGCGTCCACTAACCAAGGCCGCGGCGGTGTCTCGCGAATCTGTCTTACAGCCCGGTCGTCGGCGCATGCGTAACGGCGCGAATCCGGATCTTTCCCCGTCTGCGTCCCCGGAAAAAGTTGAACGCCACCCGATTGTTTATTCGGACACGCTTGAGATAGCTCGTTGTGGTGAGGCAGCATTCCGCTCCGGAAGGTGCGCGTGCCGGTGTAGTGCAATGCTTGTGAACCTACGTAACGCCGCAGGCAACCAAAGCTGAGATCAGTCAGATACGGTTCTGCACGCAAAAGGTCGGTCCAGCACGGCACCGTGCATTGAGGAGGTATGAGATGGCGGCGCGAGGGCTGGGCGTTCGCAATACGACGAGAGTCGCTTATACTCCAGGCGTCGGTGTGTTCTCCGTGGGGCTTGTTCTCTCGAACTGTGCAGCCTCGACCGCGAACCCGCAATGGAATCCGCCCCTGTGCGCGACGGAGCCCGCCCCGCCGACCACCACCGCGCCGATCCCGCCGCCTATCACCACGGGCCCTGACACGTGGAGCTTCGTGGCCGAGCCGACGCTTCATCCCATGCGGGTCGACGTGACAACGCAGAAGGAAGGCACCGCGCCCGGGCAGATCTTCCTCGCCCCGTACAACTTCGACAGGCCGATCGGACAGACCGGCGCCCTGATCAACGATATTGATCCGGGTGGCAAATGTGTGATGTCAGGCGGCGTAGCGGACTTCGGGTTTGCCGAAGTAGGAGCGAACTCGGTCGGGCAGCTTCTGGAGGCGGTGGAGGAAGGAGCGGACCGCTTGTTTCAACTCGTCGCGGGTTTTCGGGGCTGTGCTGGTGGACATGGTGCGTTTGAGGTCGGCATTGAGTATCTCGTCGGGGTTGAGTTCGGGGCTGTATCCGGGCAGGAAGTGCATCTCGATCGCCTCAGCGTGCTTGGTGATCCATTGCTGGATGGTCTTGCGGCGGTGGACGGGGTGTCCGTCAACGATCAGGTGGACCTTGCGGTCCAGATGGCGGGTCAGCCGGTCCAGGAACCGCAGGAACACCTTGCCGTTGAACGAGCCGGTGTAGACGGTGAAGTACAGCTCGCCTTTGTTCCCGATCGCGCACATGGCGTTCACGCTGAATCGTTTGCCCGTTTTGCCCACCACCGGTGTCTGGCCCGCCGGTGCCCAGGTGCGGGCTACGGTGGCGTCGGAGCGGATCCCGGTCTGGTCCAGCCACAGGATCAGTGCGCCCTCGCGGCGGGCGCGGGCGGCGATGGCCGGGTAGTCCTCCTCCAGCCATCGGCGCACCGACTCGGGGTCCTGTTCGTAGGCCTTGCGGATCGGTTTCTGCGGCGACAATCCCCAGGAACGCAGGTAGTTGCCGACGGTGCGCAGGTTCAACACGATGCCGTGGCGCACCCGGATCAGCTCGGCCACTGTCTTGCGGGTCCACACCAGGCCGGTCAGCCCGAACGTGGCCGGGGTGTGCTCGGCCACCGCATACCGCAGCTTGCGCTGCCGGCGGGCACTCAACGCTTTCTGCTCGCCGGGCTTGCGACCCCGGCGACGCCCGGTGAGACCCTTCGAGCCACGTTTCCGCCACGCCTGCACCCATCTGGACACCGACTGCGGGGCCACCGCGAACACCCGGGCCGCCTCGACCTGACTCATCCCACCATGAACAGCAGCGACCACCCTGCGCCGCAAATCCTCCTGCGCCTCAGGCGACAACCTCCGCGCGTCCCGCACACCAGCGATCATGCCAGAACAACGAAGATCACACCTATAAGTTCCCGATCAATAACTCGGGCAATCCAGTCTGGTTTCGCCCGCTGCCCTTCTCAAACCTGCAGAACGCCGACTTCAAAGTCCAGAAATATCGCAACCCCAAGACCGGGAAAGCACAACCCGCGTTGACCTTCTGGCAGGGAACCATCACCATTCCACCCGCGTACACGAACCTGCCTGCCGGAGCGCCACAACCGGGCGGATGCTACTACGTTTACGATGATCACTATCGCCTGCTGAAGACAGTGAGGATTATTCAGGCGCATCAAAATTCAGTCGCCGACCGGCGTGTTGACATAAGCGGCGGTCCGTTTAATGCGAGAATTGGGTTACCACACTCAAAATCGCAAGAAAGCGGACCACCTGTATGTATCATACCACCGGCCTCACCGTGCCACAGATCGCCGACTTATGTGAGCTGATCAGGATGGAAACCGGGCAAGAGAACCAGCCGTGGCCACCGATTCTAGGATTGTGGAACTCTGTGGTCGTTGCGCTGACCTATATGAGGCGCAATCGGGTCCAAGCGGAAATCGCAGAAACCTACGGAGTTTCCCAGCCGTCCATCAGTCGTGCGGTTACCACAGTGACGCCACTGATCAACCAGGTGCTCGCGAGGTTCGTGCCCACCGCCGACGAGTTGGACGACCGGCAGCAGTACATCGTCGACGGCACGCTGCTGCCCTGCTGGTCCTGGTCCTCGCACCCGGAGTTGTACTCGGGCAAGCACAAGACCACCGGTATGAACGTGCAGATCGCCTGTACGGTCGACGGCCAGCTCAGGTGGATCTCCGATCCGATTGATGGCAGCCGGCACGACTCGTACTGCCTCGGTGAATCTGACGTGCTGTTGACACTGACGCCCGCCAACTGGATAGGCGACAAAGGATACGTGGGCAACGACATGCTCACGCCGATCAAGAAACCTGAATGCCGCGAATTGCTGGACTGGGAGAAAGAATTCAACACGCAGATCAACAGGATTCGCTACGTCATCGAGCAGGTGATCGCTAACTTCAAGACCTGGCGCATCCTGCACACCGACTACCGGCGCCCCATCGAGACCTTCCGTAAAACCATCTCCACCGTTGTCGCCCTGCATTTCTTCGCCTCAGCGTGAATAACCCTCAGTATTCCCACACAACGGCTTCAGCGCCGACGAGCACGAATTCCTGCTGACCGACAGGGGGACCGCGCTCTTCATCGCCACCAAACCGGTGCCCATGGATCTGCACCCCTACGGGGGCCCAGAAAGTGGCGCCATCCTCGACAGTCAGGTCCAGGAGGTCGACCTCGCGACGGGTGAGCTCATTTTCTCCTGGGACATGCTCGATCACGTGGACCCTGCCGATTCCGAAGTACCTGCCTCAAGCGCATCATCATCCGGGGGCGTGTGGGACGCCTACCACATGAACTCGATCGACGAAGGCCCTAGCGGACAACTGTTGATCTCCGCCCGGAACACGTGGGCCGTCTACAACGTCAACAAGAGTAAAGGGAAAGCCATCTGGCAACTCGGCGGCAAGAAGAGTGACTTCGACCTCGGCCCGAACGGGGCATTCTTCTGGCAACATGATGCCAGATTCCGCCCTGGAAACCGGATCAGCATGTTCGACGACGGGTGCTGCGAACCAATGGACAGTCCACCCCAACAGCAGTCCCATGGGCTGACCCTGAACCTCGACTTCCGCAACCGCAAGGCAACCGTTGATCGGACCTATTGAGCCTTTCCGCGTAACCCTTGGTTGCTTTGTGTGATCATCTTCTGTAATGGTCATGTGGTGCGGGCGTGTTCGTGGTGGAGCAGGACCAGGGCAGCTGCGGCGATGGTGCCGATGCGCCAGGGGCAGCCGCCAGGGCGTGTGCAAGGTTGATCTGAGGGTTGCGGCGGGTTTCTGTCCAGGTGGGACGCGAGACGAGGGCGCGGTTTCCGGTGGGAGATCATCGGGTTGTCCAAGCCGTGACGGTCTATCCAGGAGCCGCGCTCTTGTGTTCTTGGCTTCCCTGATTCGGGTTGTGCTTGACCGGCCCACCGTCACAGTCGAGTCCTTGCGGGGTCGTGTGGACGGTCTCTGGCGGGCTCTGGAGGCGGTGGGCGGGGAATCCTGTATGTGTTGCCGTTGCTGCCGACTCTGCCGGCCCTGGCGGTGAACGCCGGTGCGAAGACGTTCATCGAGTCCGCCTCGGCGGAGAGAACCCGCAAGTTCCATTGAAATCGAACCTTCGATTTCAATGGAACTTGCGGAACTTCGGCGTGTCGCACCCCGACACGCCGATGCCTGTGGACAACCTCCGCAATTTCAATGGAAATCGTGGGCGGGCACGGACGTGCCAGGGCCCGCAGCCTGAAAGGTCCTTGTTCTGGACGGAAACCTGCGAACCGATCTGCTCGGGGCCCGGCAGGGCATCCGGATATGGCGCTGGCGCCGCCCGAACGGCAAAGCCGCCGGTATCGAAACGGTCCACCACCTGGCCAACCTGCCACCCACCGCCCTATCCGAAACTACCTAAACCGGACAGGTCAACCTTGCACACGCCCTGGGGCAGCCGCGTTGGCGGCGTAGTGCTTTGTAGGTGGTTTTGAGTAGTGAGTTGGCGCGTTCGCCTAGGCAGCGCAGCGCGCCGTGGACTGCGTTGTAGGCCTGTTGGTCGACGGTCAGTTCCCCGTCTTTGGGTTTTTTGAATGGGATCGTGAAGGTGTCCGGGGCGCCTTCGTAGCCGAGATCGGCCAGGGCGTGGCTGCCCTCGCTGATCCAGTCGGCGACCCGCTCCAGCAGTTCGGGGTCGGCGCGGGCGGCGGTCATGTCGTGCTCGCGTCCGGGCCGCACGTCGGAGACCCATAGCGGCGACCCGTCCGGGGCGGACACTACCTGGATGTTGCCGCCGTGATGTTTGTGCTTTCCGCTCCACCACAAATCGACGCCCTTGGTCGGGCCAGGGATGGAGATCCGGTCGGTGTGGATCAACGTCCCGTCCACGATCACGAACGAATGCCCCGCCATCTTCGCCGCCAGCAACGCCCCGTGCAACGTCGGTCGGCGGGCCGCCAGCACCGCGATACCCTCGTCGCGGTACTCATACGCCGTCGACTTCGAGATCCTGTTATCCCTGGCCAACGCCGACATCCGGGTGTCGTCCAGGAACCAGCGCAACACCAGCACCGCCTGCTTGTAGGTGCTCAGCTTGCGCCGTCCCGCACGAGTACCACGCCGCAGCCGCTCGGCATGCAACAACCCGGACAAGAACAACACCGTGTCCTCGGATACGTCCAGGACAGCCTCGTATGTGACACTCATAGCAGCGCGGGTTCCCTACGAAGTTGATCTGTGGAAGGACTACTTCGTACCAGGGATCCCGCGCTCTCATGTGGACAGCCCCACACCAAACCCCAAGATCAACACAGCGCGTCACCAACCGTTACCCGGAATGGCTCACTGTCGGTCGTCGTCGAGCATTTCCCCCAGGCCGGCTTCGAGACGGAGATCCCGACGAGCAATCCAGGACCATATTTCCAGGTCAGGGCCCTAGATGCGACGGGAAATGTCATCGGCAAGTCCAAAGTCGTGAAACTGCCCCGATAGCGGTCGACCAGCTTCGCGGCACGAGCTCCGGGCATCGTGAGATGAGGGAGTGCACCCTACATGGGCTGGGCGACTCAACCAGGACCCGATCCAGGCTATCGGCTCCACCTGGAAATGCATGCAGGCGAACTCGACGGCACATGGTACGCGAAGTATTGGAATCCGGTAATGGCGCCTACCGGACCACGTCAGATCACTCTCGGTCCGCAGGCGCTTGCAGGTGCGTTTCCTTCGACGATGGCTCCATGCACATCGCGGCGCTGCCCCACATGCCTAGCGGCGTCGCCGATCATGGGGCATGGTCGTTCTGGTGACATACCACAGAGTCCGTCGCCGCGCCCGCTGCGAATCCATTGAGTCGATCCGCAAGCACCTGATCACCCCCGCCGGTCAAGGGCGTGTGCAAGGTTTACCTGTCCGGTTTAGTTCGTTTCGGGTAGTAGATCCAGGAGTCGCTCGGGTTTGCGGTTGCCGGCGCGGAGCGCGGGCCGGATGCTCGTGGCTCCGGCCTGGCGGTGCAGGGCGATCGCGGTGTTGCGTAGTACCGCGAGGTTTTGGGGTGCGTTGCTGGTGCGGGCCCGGTGGAGGTCTTCGTCGAAGGCGACGTCACACACCAGGTGAAGGCGATTTTCTACGCCCCATGCCCTTGAACCAGTTCTGCCGGCTCAGCGGGGCTGGCGGAGGTGGGTGGCAGGTTGGTCAGGTAGTGGACCGTTTCGATACTGGCGGCTTTGCCGTTCGGGCGGCACCAGCGCCGTATCCGGATGGCCTGCCGGGCCCCGAGCAGGTCGGTTCGCAGGTTTTCGTCCAGAGCAAGGACTTTCAGGCTGCGGGTCTCGGCACGCCCGTGCCCGCGGCCGCGGTTCTGTTCGCCAGGCGGACTCGGGTCCAGGGCAGGGTTTTCAGCTGTTGGTACAGGCCAGGCCGGTTGCCTTCGACCGGGAGCAGCCAGAACGCCCCCACCTTCTCCACCTCGGAGACGAAGGTGGCGCCGGCGTGTTTGGCATCGGCGGTGATCACCACTTTCTCCAACGCTTTCCGTCCCAGCCGAGCCAGCAGGTCGCGGGCTGCGGCGTTCTCATCGCCGGCCTCCACCTCGGTCTGGCCGAGAACCTCGCCACGCAGTTCATCGCGGCCACCACTTGTGTTCGGGGCATGATGGCTTTCCCGGGTAGCCGCGGCCCGCATCATTTTCCCGTCGAGGCGACCGCCTTCGCTCGTTGGCCGTCCCGGGCCGTCCAGCCGGATAAGGCCTGGTCGAGCTCACCATGGCCGACTAGGGTCAACACCCGCGCGAAGGTCCAGCCCGACGGGGTACCCGACCACGAGCACACACCGCGCTCGGCGGAGAAACCAGGCCGGCAGGTCCGCGGCATACTCGGCGATCTCGATGAACGTCTTCGCCCCGGCGGTCACCGCCAGCACCGCCAAGGCCAGCAGCAACGGCAACCGATACAGGATTCCCCGCCCATCGCGGGGATCGCTCACCGCCTCCAGAGCCTGCCAGAGACCGTCCACATGACTGTCATTTGCCACGAGGAAGGGACCGGGGTATTGCCGCGGGGATGGGACCACGTGGTCGGCTCAGTGAGCATCGTGGTCTCCCGTCGTGGTGGTGTCAATGGACGCGCCGGAGGGCGCGTGTCCGGGTTTCTGTCGTTGCCGGTAGGACTCGCCCTCGATGACGAGTTCGTGAGTGGTGGAGGTGAGCCGGTCGACGGCGGATTGGGCGAGGAGGGGGTCGCTCATCATGGCCAGCCACTCGGCAGGCTCGCGGTTGGAGGTCAGCACGGTGGACGCGGTGTGGTGACGGGCCACGACGAGCTCGTAGAAGTCGGCGGTCTCGGTGGCGTGCAGGGGCTGGAGTGCGAAGTCGTCGATGAGCAGGAGCCGGACCTGGGTCAGCCGGCGCATCTCGGCCTCGACGCTGTTGTCGAGGCGGGCGGCTTTGAGTCGTTTGAACAGCGCGTCGGCGCGGAGCATGAGCACGCTGTGGCGGCGGCGGACGGCGATGTGCCCGAGCGCGGTGGCCAGGTGGGTCTTGCCGACCCCGACCGCTCCGAGCAGGCAGGCTCCGTGGGGCCCGTCGAGGAATCGCAGGCTGGTGAGTTCGTTCCAGAGGGTGCGGTCGTAGCGCACCGCGGCGGACTCGTCCCAGGTTTCGATGCGCATGCCGGGGTCGAGGCCGGCTTTGCGGGCCCGTAGCTGCGCGGACTGGGTGTCGCGGCGGGTGGCCTCGTCGGCCAGCACGAGCTCGAGGAACGCCGCGTGCGAGAGGTGCTGCTGTTTGGCCAACGTGAGCCGTTCGGGCAGCGTGTGGAGCATCTTGCCGAGCTTGAGCGCCCGCAGCACCTGCTTGAGCTCGGGTGAGACTGGGTCGATCATCGTTGTGGCGCTCATCGGGTCGTCGCCTCCCCTCCGCCGTCGATCACTTTCATCCAGTACGGCTTGACCCGCCGGAACTCGCGCGGATCGCGGGCGAAGCGGGCTGGGGTGGCCGCTCGTGCGGCCGCCGGCGCCGGGGTGGGGGTGTTCTCGGTGGCGTGCTCCAGCATCGAGGCGATCTTGGTGACGGAGATGACGTCGATGTCCAGGGCTTTCCCGCACGCGGTGTCGGCTGGTCCGGAGCCATAGCGTTTGGCCAGCCCGAGCAGCCGGTAGACCTGCCGCATCCGGGTCCAGGGCAGCTTGTCGTCGAGCAGTCGTTCCGCGTAGATGCCGACGTTCTCGCCGTGCGCGGCGGCGGCGCGGGTCAGCCGCTGCAGGTCACGCAGCGCGTAGGCGGTCTTCTCGGCGGGCAGGTCTTCGGGGTCGGTGCAGCGGCCACCGGGGCGCTGCCGGGGATGGGTCTTGATCAGCTGGCCGCGGTGGAACAGCTTGACCAGTTCCGCGTCCGCGCGGGCTTGGACCTGCTGGCCGATGTAGGCCTTCGGGGCCGAGTACAGCGCCTTGCCAACCTGAACGTGGTAGTCGCGGTGCACTTTGACCTCGACATAGATCGGCACCTCATACGGCGTCTCGGGGGCGGGCAGCAGCGCGGTGGCCTCGTGCTCGGCGAACACCTCCGCCGGGCGGGCGTGGATCGTGCCATGGATCCGCAGCCCGGCCTTGTCCCGGCACCAGGTCTCGGCGCGGGCCTGGGCGTCGGCCAGGTCCACAAAGGTCTCGCCAGCGAAGAAGTTGCCGCGTACGTACTGCACAGTCCTCTCGACCCGAGGTTTGTCCTGGGGTGAGCGGACCCTGGCCGCGTCCGTGACGAAGCCCCTGGCCTGCGCGTACTCCAGCCAGCCCACGGTGAACTGCGGATTGACCGCGTCCGCCTTGGCCACCATCGCCGACGCGTTATCCGGGATCAGCACCCGGAACACTCCATCGAAGTGCCGCCACGCCGCCTCGCACCCGGCCACGACGGCCTCCAGCGTCTGCGCAAAGGTCAGCCACACGAACATGTGCCGCGAGAACACCGCCGTGAAGATCAACGCGTGCACCACGCGGCGCCGCCCCGCCGACGGGTCATACAGCAGCCCCATCTTGGCGAAGTCGATCTGGCACTCCACGCCCGGCGTGCCATCGGCCACCCGCACCGTGTCTCCAGCGCCACGGCCCCGGTAGCCGGTGCGCTCCACGCAGAAACGGTGCAGCGTCCGATGCGGCACCACCACCCCCTGGCGGGCCAGCAACTCCCCGATCTTGACCACCGTCAGGTCCTTGCCGACCCACTCCACGATCTGCTCACGCTCGGTCTCCAGGCTCTCCCACGCCGAGCCACGACCAGCCGGGCGATCCGGGCGCACCCCGGCCACCACCTGCCCGATCAGCTCGTCGGTCAGCTGATCCTCGCCGCCGTCACGATCCAGCCCCGCCGCCACCGCCGCATCGGTGTAGCGGCGGACCGTCTTACGGTCCACCCCGGCCTGCTCAGCCACCCTCCGCAGACCCTTACCCGCCATCCAGGCCCGCAACATCTCCCGAACTTCGATCACAGCAACCTCCCGGTACGCCATCCCACAGGACCTCCAAGTCGATCAACTTGGATCGATCCCATGTGGACAATCGAGAACCGTCCCGGCACGACACGCCAGGTGGTCCCATTAGTGGCAACCAAGTGGTCCCATGACCATGGCAAAACACCCGCTTCAGTGGTCCCTAGTTCGTGGCAGCTGACACACATGACCCCGCAGGGACTCGGCAGTGAGGGCGGTCAAGCACAACCGGAATCGGGGAAGATAAGGACACGAGGCCGCGGCTCCTGGGTAGACCGTCACTCTTATAAAACCCGATGATCTCCCACCGGAAACCGCGCCCTCGTCTTGAGTCCCGCCTGGTCAGAAACCCGCCGCAACCCTCAGATCAACCTTGCACACGCCCTGCCCGCCGGTCCATCGGCGCCATCAGCCGACTCCTGGATCATCTGTGCGGTTGAGGAAGCAAAGCCTTGTCTAGCCCCGCCGACCAGAGCTCTAACGGGGTGAGTTCGGCCCGACGAGTTCGACAGCCTTTGCTACCTGACCTGCTCCGTCCTCGTCTGCGATGCGCTCTGCTACCCAGCGAGCGCGGCGTCGGTAGGCGCTGTCTTGGACAACGCCGCAGATGGCTGTAGCCAGGCGCGCACTGCTTAGCTCCCGCAACGCTATCGGTCCAGGACTAACGCCCAGCGCCGCCAGGCGTGCCGCCCAGAACGGTTGGTCGAGCCACACCGGTATTGGTATGGCTGGAATCCCAGCCCGTAGTCCAGCCGCAGTGGTCCCTGCGCCAGCCGCGTGTATTAGCGCGGCTGTGCGTGGAAAAAGCCACTCATGGGGGACTTCACCGATAGTCAGCACGTCGTCGGAGTGGCTTTCCAGACCTCCCCAACCTCTTTGGACAATACCGCGCACTCCCGCGATCCGAAGCGCATCTACCACGGTAGCGACCAACTGCTCGGGGTTTGTGACGATCATACTTCCGAGACCGACGAAAACTGGTGGTGGTCCCGACTCCAGGAAGTCCACCAATGTGGGAATCGGACGCCATCCACGTGAGTGAGCGGGCCAAAGGTAACCGGCGACCTGTGCTCCGGACCGCCAATCCGAGGGGCGAGGAACCACAGTCGGACTGAACGCGTGCAGGACTGGCCAATCGCTGCGTTCGCGGGTTCGGAAACTCCCTGTGTTCGCAGTGGACAGACCCAGATCTCTGCGCAGCGCGCGTTCAACGGGTGCGTATGCGAAATCGGTCAAAGCCATTAGGGCATAGGCGGCAGCACGGTTGCCTGCGCGGCCGATCTGTCGCTTCCAGCCCAGAAAAGCAGGTGGAAAGTCACCCGTTGGCGTTATGGGTTGGAGCGAGACGCCGATGCTGGGTACGCCGAGGGCGTCCGCTACAGCGCTTCCTGCCCGGACTGCAGTCGTGGATAGCAGTATGACGTCCACACCATGCTCTGCGGCTGCCAGGATCCCATGCCCGAATTCGCGAAGAAACTCCCGCCCCAGCCGTGCCGCGTGCAACAGGGCAGCGGGCCCGCTTCCTGAACGGACTAGCCTCTGGCCTTCGCGCGAGCTCAGTTGCACGAGAGGATCCACCGGCAGGGCACGGAATTCGAGACCTCGGCACCGTACCGCCTCGGCGAACGGCATGTGGGTGGCAAGGGCCACCTCGTGACCAGATTCCTGCAGTCGCACCGCGAGACCCGTGTAGGGCAGCACATCCCCGGACGTGCCCGCAGTCGCAATAAGTATGCGCATGATCTCGGATTGTTGCAGAGCTTGTTCCCGGCTAGTGGATGAAACTCGGGGCGAGTCCCTGTCAATGGCCATTCGTTTCACTGGCCGCGGACAAGTCCCTCTGGCGACTCCGGGAGGGTCGCGCCGCGTGCCGGCAGACTCAGGGCGACCTTGCCGATCTTCACCACGACGTCAAGCAATTCCACAGCTGACTAGGGTTTCCTCAGCCGCACGACACGCGGTTGCAGTAGATGACGTGGCCGGAGATTCCCCCACCACCACGATTACATCAAGTCAATGCTGGGTGTGGTCACGATGTCCACGATTCATCAGCGATGATGGCCGAGCATGAACCGGAGGCCTCGGTGGCGTCGTTGCGCCGGTGTGTGCGGGCGAATCTGCCCCACGAGAACCATCGGCTGCAGGTGCGGTGGGGAGGATCCACTGCATGGCGAGGAGGGCCAGATCGACTACGGCTGTCTCGGTAGTTAGGTGGAGCCGAGCTCCGGCCGGCGGCGCATGTTGCGCAACGGGGACGCCCGGTCTACTGCGGAGGCGCTGCGAACAACGTTGGGATTGCGGCGAAGTAATCCTTTTCCGGATGCGCCAGCAGCAACGGGCAGGAGTGAGGTAAGGCCCGGGACCGATGACGTGGCGGTCTACTACCGCGCTCAACTGTTGTGGCACCTCGATACACTCGGCTGATCATGGGACCACATCGCCACGCTGATCACCGGCGCCGATCTCCGTAAGTACGTCGCCGACCGCCCACCCGACGAGGTCGCCAAGCTGCACAAGACGGTCATCGCTAGTACGGCAGCCGCACTTTCCGGTTGGGCTATGTTCGCTGGTCACGACGTAGTCGGGTGCGGTGATGGAACCCGCGGGCGCGAGCTTGGTGTCGGCGTCGCCACCAGACCCAGTGCAGGTGGTGGGTTTCGGGGTGGAGCCGACGGGTGACCAGTGTGAATAGTCGTTTGATCTCGGCGACAGTGAGTGCGATCAGGCCGGGATCCTCGGGTGGCTGCTGATCGGGCGTGGTGGGCAAGATTGGTGCTGGAGCTCGGGTTCTGGCTTGGGCTGCGGTGATGGCGCAGACGGCGAGCGCGGCCAGAGTGAGTACGATGTGCCGCAGCAGTGCGGTGTAGAGGCGGACCTGGGAGTGATCAAGTCCGAAGTGGTCTTTTCCGAACTCGAACCCTTCTTCGACTGGCCAGCGCAAGCATGCGACCCGCACGAGGGTCATCAGCGTGATCGGCCGTCCAGCGGGAACGTGACAGTAGTGGTAGGCCAACTCGCCGGTCTGCAAGTGTTTGCGTATCAACAGAAAGTGGCGTGGGCTCGCGGTCGCGATCCAGGCCCAGGCGTACATGCGTTCGCCTTTCGACCCGGTCACCGAGCAGACCTGCCAGGCCCGCTCGTGCTCGCGGCTGGCCAGGTGCGTGGCCACGGTAGCGTCCGCGCGTATCCGCTCACCCGTTGGCAACTCGATGGTGAAGGCGCACCCGACGCGCATCACGTACCCGATCTCGTTGTCCTCCAAGAAAGTCCTTAGCGGGCCCGATCGGCCATAAACCTCGTCGCCCGCCACCCACGGCGGTATCGTCTCATCCGAGATCATGTCAAAAAGAATGTCTTGCGCCAGTTGCGGTTTCGTTCGAAACTCGGTCTTGTCGGGAACACCGAGCGCGACACGGCGATCAGGATCGTCGAGCTGTTCGGCCGGCACATAGATACGGGCACCGACCAGCGCGTGCCCGCCGGGGGTGGCGTACGAACAATAGACTGTGTTCACCCCATTCGCGACCCGGCCCGCGCAGCCCATGTACTGCCGTTTGGCGCCCGCAGTGCATTCCCCCTGTTTCTCCTGACCGGACTCGTCCAGCGCCACCACCCGCAACGGCTGGTCTCCTAACTGGTCGACCACGAACCGTCGCACCACCCCCTGAACCTGATCGTGGTCCCACACCGCGTGATTGAGCAGCCGCTGCATCCGATCCGGAGTCCGGTCTCCCGCGTGCTCGGCGATGGTCCACCCGTTCTTGCGCGGCAGATCACTCATCAACCCGGACATGTACTTCCTGGCCTGCCCAAACGGCTTCGCCCGCGCGAAACACGGCCTCAACCGTCCGTGCAGCACCTCCAGGTTCGCCACCGCACGCGCACCCTCTACCATGACAGCCGCAGCCGCCTCACGATCTTCTTGCGTCACAACATGATCATCGCGAGGCGGCTGCCCGCCTGATTAACCGGGCCCCCTCAACGCCCCTGACCAGCCAAGATCACCAAAGTGCGGCTGCCGTACTAGCCTCGAATCCGCACAACCGCTGAACATCGACACCCAGGGTGCGCCACATCAAGCGATCCGCGAGCCGCACCATCAGATCCAACAACGCATGCTTTCGTGATCTTGTGTCGCGAAAGCAGCGTGCAGTGGTTTCCCTTGATCAACTTTAAGTTGATCAAGGGATCTTTTTTCGGAGATGGATTTCCACCTCACCTGATCAGCTGGGTTATGGCCGTGGAAATCTCCCAAATAATGACGACGCTGCGTGATCATGCCTCCGCTTGAGTGGGAATGCTCTCCCTTTAGTGTTGCCCGGCGTGCAAGGTCCACCGATTCAATGCGACGGTTTCTCTGCCGGTCGGCACACCCCGACCCCGGGAATTCCAGCAATTCAACCAGCCGACCTGGCACAGTCCAACATGGATAGGAGCTGAGGAATGCGTACGTCCCTTCGTCTCGTCGGTGTTGCCGCCGCTGCGGCCGCGATGCTGGCCATTGGATCGCCCGCCTTTGCCGGCGGTAAGGACCACGGCAAGGGCCACAAGGGGTCCGAGGAACACTCCTTCGTTTACTCGGGGGCCGAGGGCGGCGACGCCGGTAACGGCGGCAACGGTGGGGTCGGCACGAACACCTGCCTCGGCAGCACTGGCGTGCTCGGCGGCGATGTCTTGTGCAGTGCTGCCGATGGCGGCGCCAGCCTTGGCGGCGATGCCGAATCCCATGCATCGCACGGCAACGGCAACGACACCGAAGATGACGACTGACGTCGCTGCCACGACGAGGGTCTGACCGTCATCGCGGGAGTGTGCCGACCGGCGTACGCCAGTCGGCACACTTCTTTCTGCCACGGCACATTCACGTCGACCGGAAACCAAGGCATTGAAATGCTCTATGACTGGGCCCAATTGACTCGTTGGCATGACATGACACTGGGCACAAATACCCTGACTCCCGCGAGAGAGTTCGAACATTGATTTCCATGCGGTCGTGCCTGATCCAAGACGGGCACGAATCGAATCGCTCAGCTGATTTCTGTCGAGATTGGAGCTCGTAGTGCGCAAGTCTTTTCGTGTCCTGTTCGCCGGCATGACCGCAGCGGGATTGCTCGCGATGGGAGCCTCGCCAGCTCTTGCCGCAAAGGGCAAGAAGTCTGACGACCACTCCACCGTGACCGCCGCGAGCCATGGCGGCAACGGCGGCAACGGCGGCAACGGCGGCGTCGCAATCAACATCTGTCCGGCCATCGCGGTCTTGGCCCCGGCGGAGACCCACTGCGAGGGTGCTAATGGCGGCGACGCAAACGGCGGCGACGCAAAGGCCACTAGCGAAAAAGACAGCAACAACGAGGCGCCCACGAACAGCGAGGACTAGGTTCTCAGCTTCACCGGGAGCTCTCGACCCTACGGCGCGCCCCCAAGACCTTGAGCTACTGGAGTGGATCAATGAGCGGATCAGATGTTGATCTTTTTCGCGAGGCTTGCATTTTACCTCACCTGATCAGCTAGGTCATGAGCGTGGAAAACCGCCAAATAATGACGACGCTGCGTGATCATGCCTCCGCTTGAGTGGGGATTCTCTCCCTTTAGTGTTGCCCAGCGTGCAAGGTCCACCGATTCAATGCGACCGTTTCTCCGTCGGTCGGCGCGTCCCGAATCCTTGGGAATTCGTGTAATTCAACCAGCCGACCGGGCACAGTCCAACATGGATAGGAGCTGAGGAATGCGTACGTCCCTTCGTCTCGTCGGTGTTGCCGCCGCTGCGGCCGCGATGCTGGCCATTGGATCGCCCGCCTTTGCCGGCGGTAAGGACCACGGCAAGGGCCACAAGGGGTCCGAGGAACACTCCTTCGTTTACTCGGGGGCCGAGGGCGGCGACGCCGGTAACGGCGGCAACGGTGGGGTCGGCACGAACACCTGCACCGGCAGCCTTGGCGTGCTCGGCGGCGATGTCTTGTGCAGTGCTGCCGATGGCGGCGCCAGCCTTGGCGGCGATGCCGAATCCCATGCATCGCACGGCAACGGCAACGACACCGAAGATGACGACTGACGTCGCTGCCACGACGAGGGTCTGACCGTCATCGCGGGAGTGTGCCGACCGGCGTACGCCAGTCGGCACACTTCTTTCTGCCACGGCACATTCACGTCGACCGGAAACCAAGGCATTGAAATGCTCTATGACTGGGCCCAATTGACTCGTTGGCATGACATGACACTGGGCACAAATACCCTGACTCCCGCGAGAGAGTTCGAACATTGATTTCCATGCGGTCGTGCCTGATCCAAGACGGGCACGAATCGAATCGCTCAGCTGATTTCTGTCGAGATTGGAGCTCGTAGTGCGCAAGTCTTTTCGTGTCCTGTTCGCCGGCATGACCGCAGCGGGATTGCTCGCGATGGGAGCCTCGCCAGCTCTTGCCGCAAAGGGCAAGAAGTCTGACGACCACTCCACCGTGACCGCCGCGAGCCATGGCGGCAACGGCGGCAACGGCGGCAACGGCGGCGTCGCAATCAACATCTGTCCGGCCATCGCGGTCTTGGCCCCGGCGGAGACCCACTGCGAGGGTGCTAATGGCGGCGACGCAAACGGCGGCGACGCAAAGGCCACTAGCGAAAAAGACAGCAACAACGAGGCGCCCACGGACAACGAGGACTAGGTTCTCAGCTTCGTCGGGAACTCGACCGTCCCCACGCGGAACCGGTGTCGGCCTCTCCTATGGGTGTCATTTGCCACGAGGAAGGGACCGGGGTATTGCCGCGGGGATGGGACCACGTGGTCGGCTCAGTGAGCATCGTGGTCTCCCGTCGTGGTGGTGTCAATGGACGCGCCGGAGGGCGCGTGTCCGGGTTTCTGTCGTTGCCGGTAGGACTCGCCCTCGATGACGAGTTCGTGAGTGGTGGAGGTGAGCCGGTCGACGGCGGATTGGGCGAGGAGGGGGTCGCTCATCATGGCCAGCCACTCGGCAGGCTCGCGGTTGGAGGTCAGCACGGTGGACGCGGTGTGGTGACGGGCCACGACGAGCTCGTAGAAGTCGGCGGTCTCGGTGGCGTGCAGGGGCTGGAGTGCGAAGTCGTCGATGAGCAGGAGCCGGACCTGGGTCAGCCGGCGCATCTCGGCCTCGACGCTGTTGTCGAGGCGGGCGGCTTTGAGTCGTTTGAACAGCGCGTCGGCGCGGAGCATGAGCACGCTGTGGCGGCGGCGGACGGCGATGTGCCCGAGCGCGGTGGCCAGGTGGGTCTTGCCGACCCCGACCGCTCCGAGCAGGCAGGCTCCGTGGGGCCCGTCGAGGAATCGCAGGCTGGTGAGTTCGTTCCAGAGGGTGCGGTCGTAGCGCACCGCGGCGGACTCGTCCCAGGTTTCGATGCGCATGCCGGGGTCGAGGCCGGCTTTGCGGGCCCGTAGCTGCGCGGACTGGGTGTCGCGGCGGGTGGCCTCGTCGGCCAGCACGAGCTCGAGGAACGCCGCGTGCGAGAGGTGCTGCTGTTTGGCCAACGTGAGCCGTTCGGGCAGCGTGTGGAGCATCTTGCCGAGCTTGAGCGCCCGCAGCACCTGCTTGAGCTCGGGTGAGACTGGGTCGATCATCGTTGTGGCGCTCATCGGGTCGTCGCCTCCCCTCCGCCGTCGATCACTTTCATCCAGTACGGCTTGACCCGCCGGAACTCGCGCGGATCGCGGGCGAAGCGGGCTGGGGTGGCCGCTCGTGCGGCCGCCGGCGCCGGGGTGGGGGTGTTCTCGGTGGCGTGCTCCAGCATCGAGGCGATCTTGGTGACGGAGATGACGTCGATGTCCAGGGCTTTCCCGCACGCGGTGTCGGCTGGTCCGGAGCCATAGCGTTTGGCCAGCCCGAGCAGCCGGTAGACCTGCCGCATCCGGGTCCAGGGCAGCTTGTCGTCGAGCAGTCGTTCCGCGTAGATGCCGACGTTCTCGCCGTGCGCGGCGGCGGCGCGGGTCAGCCGCTGCAGGTCACGCAGCGCGTAGGCGGTCTTCTCGGCGGGCAGGTCTTCGGGGTCGGTGCAGCGGCCACCGGGGCGCTGCCGGGGATGGGTCTTGATCAGCTGGCCGCGGTGGAACAGCTTGACCAGTTCCGCGTCCGCGCGGGCTTGGACCTGCTGGCCGATGTAGGCCTTCGGGGCCGAGTACAGCGCCTTGCCAACCTGAACGTGGTAGTCGCGGTGCACTTTGACCTCGACATAGATCGGCACCTCATACGGCGTCTCGGGGGCGGGCAGCAGCGCGGTGGCCTCGTGCTCGGCGAACACCTCCGCCGGGCGGGCGTGGATCGTGCCATGGATCCGCAGCCCGGCCTTGTCCCGGCACCAGGTCTCGGCGCGGGCCTGGGCGTCGGCCAGGTCCACAAAGGTCTCGCCAGCGAAGAAGTTGCCGCGTACGTACTGCACAGTCCTCTCGACCCGAGGTTTGTCCTGGGGTGAGCGGACCCTGGCCGCGTCCGTGACGAAGCCCCTGGCCTGCGCGTACTCCAGCCAGCCCACGGTGAACTGCGGATTGACCGCGTCCGCCTTGGCCACCATCGCCGACGCGTTATCCGGGATCAGCACCCGGAACACTCCATCGAAGTGCCGCCACGCCGCCTCGCACCCGGCCACGACGGCCTCCAGCGTCTGCGCAAAGGTCAGCCACACGAACATGTGCCGCGAGAACACCGCCGTGAAGATCAACGCGTGCACCACGCGGCGCCGCCCCGCCGACGGGTCATACAGCAGCCCCATCTTGGCGAAGTCGATCTGGCACTCCACGCCCGGCGTGCCATCGGCCACCCGCACCGTGTCTCCAGCGCCACGGCCCCGGTAGCCGGTGCGCTCCACGCAGAAACGGTGCAGCGTCCGATGCGGCACCACCACCCCCTGGCGGGCCAGCAACTCCCCGATCTTGACCACCGTCAGGTCCTTGCCGACCCACTCCACGATCTGCTCACGCTCGGTCTCCAGGCTCTCCCACGCCGAGCCACGACCAGCCGGGCGATCCGGGCGCACCCCGGCCACCACCTGCCCGATCAGCTCGTCGGTCAGCTGATCCTCGCCGCCGTCACGATCCAGCCCCGCCGCCACCGCCGCATCGGTGTAGCGGCGGACCGTCTTACGGTCCACCCCGGCCTGCTCAGCCACCCTCCGCAGACCCTTACCCGCCATCCAGGCCCGCAACATCTCCCGAACTTCGATCACAGCAACCTCCCGGTACGCCATCCCACAGGACCTCCAAGTCGATCAACTTGGATCGATCCCATGTGGACAATCGAGAACCGTCCCGGCACGACACGCCAGGTGGTCCCATTAGTGGCAACCAAGTGGTCCCATGACCATGGCAAAACACCCGCTTCAGTGGTCCCTAGTTCGTGGCAGCTGACACCTATGGGAGGCCGACACCTCGCGTTCTCGGAGGGCTTGATGGCGGACGGGCACCTGGAATTGCTCGGCTGGGCAGGGCAGTGGTCCAGGTCAGTTTCGTGCGCGAAGACCGTCGGTACCTGACCCGCCGACGGAGCGCGACCTGCTCGGCGCCGGCGCTCGAGTCATGCGAGTACCAATCCGGCTGATGACCGGAGCATAACGAGTCGGTCGGAAGCTGGGCGTCCGACCCGATCGACGCCGAAGCGGTTGCGCTCGCGGTGCTGCGACGGGCTTCCAGTCGCTGGGTTCGCCGGCCCCGCAAGCGAGGAGCGACTGCTGGTCGATCACCGCAGGGACCTGGTCGCCGAACGCACCCGGATCCAAAGCAGGCTGCGCTGCCACCTGCACAAGCTCGCCCCCTCGGTGCGCGTCCCGAGTCGGAGCTTGCGCCACTTCTGCGCGATGGACTCGCTGGCTGACGTCCTGTCTGCACATGAGGGCTCCGTCGTCTGAGTGGTTCGTGAGCAGTTGCGGCGGTGCAGGGATCTGAGTGTTGCCCGTTCTCTTGGGGTGACCGGCCTGTTGTGTGGTGTCGCCCGATTCGGGTGATTGTGGTGGTTGTGTGGTGGTTCTCCTGGGGTGCGGTGCTCGTGGCTGGTAATCGTTCACGATTCCTGTCACGAGATCGGAGTGGGGAGAGTGCGGGCGTTCCTGGTGAGGCTGCCGTCCGGCGCGGTACTGGACGGTGCTGGATGAGGACCTGGTCGTGGTTGGCGAGGCGGACGTGTTCTTGCGGCATGTTCGGTTCGGCCGTGATGGCTCGGAGCTGACCACGAAGTCGTATGCCGGCGGGATCGCGTTGTTCCTGCGCTGGTGTGCCCGGACCGGGCGGCACTGGCATGCCGGGGTGGAGCATCTGGGACTGTTCATCATCTGGCTGCAGCACGCTGGCGCGCAGGCCAGCGGGGTTGATGCCGTCCCGGGTGGCGAGGTGCTCGTCGGGCCGGGGCGGGAGCCGGTGCGCGGCGCGCGGCGCGCGGCGGGTGAATGCGGTGTTGTGTGCGGTGCGCGGTTTCGCGACGCATTCCGTGACCGTGGGGCTGGCCCCGGCGTGGCTGGTGCCGCTGTTGTATGAGGTGGCTGATGACCGGGACCTGCCCGAGTCCGCCCGCGGTGAGGACGACCGCATGACGTGGCGGATGCGGGCGCGGCATCGGTTGCGTGAGCCGGAAACGGTGGTGGATCGGGCCAGCGACGAGGAGATCGTCGCGCTGCTGCGGGCGTGCCGATCGGCGCGGGACTGGCTGATCGTGTTGCTGATGGCTCGGGCGGGGTTGCGCCGTGGTGAGGTGTGCGGGTTGCGCCGCGGCGATGTGCATCTGCTGCCGGATTCGCGGTTGTTGGGGTGCAAGGTGGCCCGGGCGCATCTGCATGTGGTGCGCCGCGAGAACCCGAACGGGGCGTGGGCCAAGTCCCGCCGCGAGCGGGTGGTGCCGCTGGATTTCCTTGTTGTGCAGGCGTTTGACGTCTACGAGTTCGAGCGGATGGAGGTGCCGCAAGCCGCAGACAATGATCTCGTGTTTGTCAACCTGTTCCGTGAGCCGCTCGGCGCGCCGATGCGCCCGGACGCGATCAACGAGTTGATGGCCGCCTGCTCACGGCGGGCCGGGCTGGACCAGCCGGTCCGGCCGCACCAGCTCCGGCACGCGTTCGGGAGCAATGTCGCCGACGCCGGCGGCCGCCTGGACGAGATCGCCGAGCTGTTGGGGCATGCCGCGGTGTCCTCGTCGCAGGTGTACCTGCATCCCGACCCGGGTCGGCTGCGGGAGGCCGTCGAGCGTGTGCCCAGCCCGCGTGTGCAGCCGGGAGCCCTGCGGTGAACGCGGTTACGACGGTGAGGTCGGTGCCGCCGTCGAGCATAGCCGTGGCTGTTCCCGCAGACGCGGCGCATGTGCTCGGTGCGGGGTGCGACGTCGGGCCCACGGTGGCTCGGTTGGTTGGGATGATCGATCCGGCTTTCCTGGCCGAGGCCGGGTGGGATGCGGTGACGCGGGTGTTGTCGCTGCCGTCGGAGCATCCTCAGCTGGGCTGGCGGATGTGTCAGACGCAAGGGTGCGGCAATCAGGTCTATGGCCACGATCGGACGTGCGGCATGTGCCGGACCAGCATGGCCAGCCCGGAGGATCACCAGGGCGGGGGCGCGGTGGAGGGTGTTGTCCCGCTGCAGCCGGGCCGGTTGTGCCAGGTGGAGGCATGTGGCCGTGCTCGCAGGAACCGGCGCTACTGCCGGGCTCACGACGAGCGGTGGCGAGATCAGCGCCGCACCGATCCGGGCTTCGATGAGCGACGGTGGCGCCGGATCGAACCGGCCATCGAGGGGGCCGGCCAGGTCAGCCTGCACGGCATTCCGGCCCTCGTGGTCGCGGAGGTCCTTTATGGACTGCAGCAGCGGACCCGCGACGGCGCGCTCACCGGCACCGCCAGACTCCGTCAGATCGCGTGGGAGTTGCGGCGTGAACAACCGGTCTCCCTCGCAGGCAGCGACCTTAATGGTCGCGGTGATCAGCACAAGGTGCTGCGCTGCTTTGTGCGCCATGTTCAACGCGCTTTCCGCACTCCCGAGACCGAACGAGTCAAGGATGTGTGGGACCTGGCCGTGTTCGGGTTGCCTGGGCGTCTGACCCAGGGCGTGTGCAAGGTTGATCTGAGGGCTGCGGCGGGTTTCTGAGCAGGCTGGACACGCGGCACGAGGGCGCAGCCTTGATGGGAGATCATCGGGGTGTCTAGTCCGTGATGTTCTACCCGAAAGCCGCGCCCTCGTGTCCTCATCCTCCCCGATCCTGACTGTGCTGAACCAGCCCACCCTCACCGTGGAGTCCCTGCAGAGCCGTATCGACGGCCTGTGGCAGGCCCTGGAAACGGTGACTGATCCCCGCAAAGCCCGCGGCCTGCGGTATCGGCTGCCGTTGCTGCTGTCCCTGGCGGTGCTGGCCGTGGCCGCCGGAGCGAAGACCTTCCTCGAGATCGCCGAGAATTCCGCGGATCTGCCAACCCGGTTGCTGGCCGAACTCGGCGTGTGTTCGTGGTCGGGCACGCCGTCGAACTGGACCTTCTCCCGGGTCCTGGCCAAAGTCGATCATGACGAGCTTGACCAGGCCTTATCCGGCTGGACGATGCAGGAGTACAAGCCCGCTGAGGCGGTCGCTGTCGACGGCAAGACGATGCGGGCCGCGACCACCGGGGGAGACCGACATGCCCCAAACCCAGGTCGTGGCCGCGATGAACTCCCGCGGTGAAGTTGTTGGCCAGACCGCGGTCCAGGCCGGTGATGAGAATGCCGCCGCCCGCGACCTTCTGGCCCGGCTAGGACGAAAAACCCTGTCCGGCACGGTGATCACCGCTGATGCCAAACACACCAGCGCCGATTTCGCCGCCGAGGCCGACAAAGCCGGGGCGTTCTGGCTCCTGCCGGTGAAGGGCAACCGCCCTCGCCTGCACCGGAGGCTGACAACCCTGCCCTGGAACAACGCCCGACTTGACACCCACGATCGCAGTCGCGGGCACGGGCGCGCCGAGACCCGCAGCCTGAAAGTCCTGATCCTGGACGACGATCTGCGATCAGAGTCGCTGAACGCCCGGCAGGCCGTCCAGGTCCGGCGCTGGCGCCGGCCGAACGGCAAACCCGCCAGCATCGAAACGGTGCATTACCTGACCAACCTGCCACCGGCCACCGCCGGACCTGATGACCTGGCCAGACTCATCCGCGGGCACTGGGGCATCGAGGGAAGACTCCACCTCGTTCGTGACGTCGCCTTCAACGAGGACCACCACCGGGCCCGCACCGGCAACGCACCCCAGAACCTCGCCGTCTTACGCAACACCGCAATCACCCTGCACCGCCAAAACGGAGCCACCGGCATCCAACCCGCCCTCCGCGCCAGCAACCGCAAACCCGAACGACTCCTGGACCTACTACCCGAAACCACCTAAACCGGACAGGTTAACCTTGCACACGCCCTGGCGTCTGACCTTCACCCAGATCAGCCAGGCATGGTTGCGCGAGGCGGCCAAGCGGTGGGCAGCCGACGATTTGCCGAGACGCCGCGGCAAGAACGCTGCCGGGCCGGCGCATCACTACCTGACCAGCCTGGCCAGCTTGTCCGAGAGCCTGCGGGCCACACGCACCGATCACGGCAACGACCCGGCGGTGCTGGGACGCGGCGATATCGACGCCTTCCTGCAACGGATGGCTTTCCTCGCCGCTGAAGGGCAACTGTCCACTGACGCCCGCACGCGCCGATGCCGCGAGGTCAGGCAGCTGCTGGTGCGATTTCGGGCGCTCGGGTTGACCCGCGCCGGCGGCCCGGCCGCTGGTCTGGGTGATGATTTCGCCCTCGTCACCAGCGATATTCCGCAAAAGCCCGAGGATCCCGAGCCGAACCGGGACCTCCCCGCGGAGATCCTGCGGCAGCTCTGTGATCACCTGCCGGCACTGGAGCATTCCATTTCCTGCCGGGAAATCCGCGTCGCAGTGGAACTGATCATGGACACCGGCCGGCGACCGGACGAGATTTGCGCGTTGCCGTGGGACTGTCTGGAATACGACGAGGACCGGCTACCCGTGCTGGTCTACGACAACCACAAGAACGCCCGGATCGGTCGGCGGCTGCCGATCGCGCAAGCGACCGCGGACTTGATCAGCGAGCAGAAAGACCATGTCCGCACCCGGTTCCCCGATACCATGCTGGCGGAACTGAAGCTGTTGCCCGCTGCCTATGCCAACCCACACGGCCGGCGCGCGATCACCGAAAACCAGTTGGGTGCCCGGCACCGCGCCTGGATCGACAGCCTGCCGTCACTGCTGCGGACCGATGGCACCGAGTACGACAAAGCCCGGATCGTGCCCTATGCCTACCGTCATTCGTATGCTCAGCGGCACGCCGACGCCGGTGTCCCGATCGATGTGCTGGGGTCTTTGCTCAACCATGTCAGCCTCAACACGACGAAAGGCTACTACCGTGTCGGCGGCGCGCGCCGCCGCGAGGCCGTCGACCGGGTCGCCACGATGCAGTTCGACCGGCACGGCAACCGGATCTGGCGGCAGGCGCAGCAACTGCTGGACTCCGAACGCGCTCGCCGCGCGATCGGGGAGGTCGCCGTCCCGTTCGGGATCTGCGCCGAGCCCTCCAACGTCAAAGCCGGCGGCCAGTCCTGCCCGTTCCGGTTCCGCTGCGCCGGCTGCGACCACTTCCGCACCGACGTCTCCTACCTGCCGGACCTGCAGGCATACCTCGACGACCTGCTGCGCAACCGGGAACGCGTGCTCGCTGCCAGCGACATCGACGACTGGGCGCGCGCCGAGGCCATGCCCTCCGACGACGAGATCGGCCGGATCCGGCGGCTCATCGCACGGATCACCACCGGGCTCGACGAGCTCACCGCCACCGAACGCGAACACCTCGAGCAGGCAGTCACGGTAGTGCGCCGCCACCGCGCCGTGATGCTGGGCATGCCCCGCATCCGCCAAGCCCTGCCCGACCTCCGCCCGGAGCGCACCGCGTGACCACCAACCACACAGATCGTCGAGACACGGCCAGGGCGATGGTCGAAGGACGACGAGCGGACTCCGGCCGACGCCGCCAGCGCGTCCTCACAGCCCTCCACACCGCGGTCGCCAACGGCGATCAGATCACCGTCAGCGCAATCGCGCGCGCCAGCGGGGTCGACCGCAGCTTTCTCTACCGCCACCGCGACCTGCTCGAACAACTCCACGCTGCCGACGCCCAGCCACCGAACACCGCGGCCGGCGCACCCGCGGTCAGCCGGGCATCCCTGCAGGCCGACCTGTTGGCCGCCCAGCAACGCTGCGCCCGCATGGCCGCACGCGCCCAACACCTGGAGACCCGGCTGTCCGCGCTCCTCGGCGAGCAAGCCTGGCGCGAGTCCGGGCTCGGCGCCCCCGACGACATCGACCAGCTCAACCAGCGGATCGTCCACTTAGAACAACAGGTCACCGATCTGCGCCTCCAGCTCGAGGAACGCGACCAGGACCTCACCGCCGCCCGCGCCGCCAACCGCGAGCTGATGGCCCGCATCAACGCCCCGAACACCAACAGCTGAAAACCCCCACCAGCCACTTGCGCCACACCTGTTGCACCGATAACTTCAACCACATCAGCCTCTGAGCAGCGCAAACGCGGAGGACTCAACCTCCACCACGGCGCCAAACCCCAGAGAATGCCCGACTTTCAGGCTGAGGACGTGCTGGGCGGTCTGCGCCCTTCACGGTGAAGACGATCTATCAGGCGGTTGGTGAGTTCGTCTGCGGCGACACCGTGACGACGAACCGGTCGTCCCCATGGCCGGGCTGTAGGTTTGCTTTGAGCGGACGGTCGTGGTCGTCGTCGAGGAGCCGGTTGGTCGGCCGCTGGGATTCGTTGTGGCGCCTCTTGTTCATCGGGTGGATCATGCGCCAGGATGCAACACCAGCTCCCCCCTTCCACCGGGCACTGACGCTGCTGGACCCTTCCCAGGATGGGACATGATCGAAGTCATCGACGCCGAGGCGGCACGGCAGGCGCGGGCCGCCGGACGACTGGACTGCCCGTCGTGCGGCGGGATGCTGCGACCATGGCCCCCGGGGGCACGGTCACGGTGCGGCTGGACCGGGGCCGATGCCGCTCATGTCGCGCCACGCACGTCCTGCTCCCCGCCGACCTTGTAGCGGGCCGGTCCTACCCGCTCGACGTGATCGGCGAGGCGCTGGTGGCCGCCGGGGCCGGCACTGGATCTGGATCAGTGGCCACCCGGCTGGATGTGCCGGCCGGGACCGTGCGGTCCTGGCTACGGCGCGCCCGCGGCAACGCCGAGCAAGCTCTACCGGTTCGGTGTGCAGACCACCGTCGCCCTCGACCCCGACCTTCTGCCGAGCACCCCACGGTCCACCACCCTGGGCAGACAACGGCGACGCCTATCTGATCCTGGACGGCAAAAACTTCTCCTCCGACCGGCTCGGCGAAAAGACCACCAGCGCCAAAGGCGCCGAGATCGACCTGTGGTACTCCGGGAAAACCCGCGAACAAGCCGGCAACATCCAAGCACTGACGGACCCGGACGGGTTCCCGCTGTGGGCCTCCGACGTCGAGCCCGGGTCCATCCACGACATCACCGCCGCTGAAAACCACGTCCTCGGCGCCCTGTACTGGGCTTACTCCCAGCTCAACCTGCCCACCCTGGCCGACGGCGGCTACCAGGGTGCCGGAGCCGGGGTCCTCACCCCGATCAGAGATCCTGGTGGTTAATTGGTTCAGGCTGCCAGGCTGAGTTCGAGGCGGGAGAGGTGGCTGGTGCGGGTCCGGTCGAGCGGGTGGCCGTTCCACCAAGCGTCGAGTCTGATCAGGTTCAGTGCGGCGGCTGAGTAGACGTGGTCGAGGTGGGTCTTGGCCAGGCCTCGGTAGCGGGCACGGCGTAGTCCGGTGACGGCCGTGGCCTGGCGGATCGTGCCTTCGACGCCCGCGCGGAGGGCGTAGTCCTTCTGCCAGTCCTGGGTCTCCTGCTCGGCGCGGGCCCGTCGCAGTGCCTCGGTCATCTCCCTGGGATGTAAGGAGATCTGTCGGCGTCCGCTTTTCGCGGTGGTGCACTGCGCCCGATGTGGGCAGGAGCCACAGACCGTCTTGGAGAACGTGACCACCGTCTTGGGGACCCCGTCTTGGACACAAGGAGTCCACGACGAGCTGAGTTGTCCAGCCGGGCAGGTCACCCGTTGGGCCTGCCAGTCGACGGCGAAGTCCGACGCGGCGAATCCCTCGTGGGCCTTGGCCTGGCGGGAGCGGTCCAGCAGCACAGGGGTGATCAGCGCGATGCCGAAGTTCTCCAGGGACCCCACGATCAGTTCGGCGGACGGGTAACCGGAATCAAGGTAGTGCTCGTCGGGCAGCAGATCCCGTTTCCGCAGAGCCTGATGGATCGGTTCGAGCATCGTGCTGTCAGAGACGGTGGCGTCGGTCGTGGCGACGTTCGTGATCAGATTCGGCTTCTGCGCGGCAGGACAGCGACAGCCGGCATCCTCGGCGGGTTCCGTCGGGGCGGGAGCCGCACAGGTCTCACTGATGTGGACCTTGAAGCCGTTCCAGAACATATCCCGCTTGACGCCCCAACGGGCGTCGGTGTCGTAGGGTGAGGTCAAGCGCCGACAGCCGGGCGGGAGACCACCATCCTTATCGATGTCATTCCCCCGCCGCTTGATCACCTCTCGTCCATTCCTGGCCACGGTGCGCGTGTAGTTCTGGACCAGCACCACGCGCAGGATCTCCACGGCCGGGAGTTCACGCAGCCACGTCGGCGAGGCGGGCGCGTAGACGGCTGCCAGTAACGTGAAGCCGTCTTTGCCGTAGGACAGGGCGAGTTCGTCCTTCTTGGTCTGCGAGGCCGGCAAGCGCCAGGTGTCGATCCGCTGCTGGTAACGCCGGCTCCAGCCCGGAACGTCGAGCACCTCGGCCACCCAATGCGGGGCCGCGGCGGACAGGGCTTCCAGACAAGCCCGCACCGCCTCACCCGCCAACTCCAGCCGGTTGAGGTCCCGCACCGCGGCGATCACATGCGTGGAGTCCGTGCGTTGCTTGCCACCAGCGGTGACCAAGCCCTTGTCCCGCAACACCGCCAGCAGCAGGTCCAGGGCCTTCTCCTCCAGCCGGTGCTGGACAACGCGGGCACGGAACTCGCTGAGCACCGTGTGGTCGAAACCGGGGTCGGTCAACTCCAGCCCCAGCGCGTATTTCCAGGCGAGGTTGGTGCGCACCGCGTCGGCGGCCTGTCGGTCGGTCAGATCCTCCGCCTTCTGCAGCACCGTGATCATGGCGAGCATGCCCGGCGACCAGCCGGGCTTGCCACGAGCCCCGAACGCCGTGGCGAACTCAGCGTCCGCGAACAGCTCACCGAGCTGATCACGGACCTGCACAGCCAACGGCACCTCACGTCGCCCGCTGTACATCGCCCGGATCGCCGCGGCGATCTCCGGGACCGGCTCCGGCCAGGGCTGCGGCTGCACCGACACCACGATCTCCATCCTGCGGCCAGACACCACAAGACTGCCGCAAGATCATCATCCCGGGCCTACCCAACACACCCTCACCCAACCCGAGAATTAACCACCAGGGTCATCAAACACCCCAAAACCAGCAAAGGCCGCCCACTGGACACCGACAACCAGACCTACAACAAACTGCTACGCGGCCTCCGCGCCCTCGGCGAACGTGGATTCGCCCTGCTCACCGGCCGTTGGCGCGCCCTACGACACTTTAATAGATAACCCTTGAGTTCCCGGAGGGATGTTCCGTCGTCGGGCGGCCTGGACCAGGCTGTTCTTGCTCGTTCGGGTGGTTGGTTCGTGTTCTGACTCAACTTCAGGTTCCGTGAGGATTATTCAGGCGCATCAAAATTCAGTCGCCGACCGGCGTGTTGACATAAGCGGCGGTCCGTTTAATGCGAGAATTGGGTTACCACACTCAAAATCGCAAGAAAACGGACCACCTGTATGTATCATACCACCGGCCTCACCGTGCCACAGATCGCCGACTTGTGCGAGCTGATCAGGATGGAAACCGGGCAAGAGAATCAGCCGTGGCCACCGATTCTAGGATTGTGGAACTCTGTGGTCGTTGCGCTGACCTATATGAGGCGCAATCGGGTCCAAGCGGAAATCGCAGAAACCTACGGAGTTTCCCAGCCGTCCATCAGTCGTGCGGTTACCACAGTGACGCCACTGATCAACCAGGTGCTCGCGAGGTTCGTGCCCACCGCCGACGAGTTGGACGACCGGCAGCAGTACATCGTCGACGGCACGCTGCTGCCCTGCTGGTCCTGGTCCTCGCACCCGGAGTTGTACTCGGGCAAGCACAAGACCACCGGTATGAACGTGCAGATCGCCTGTACGGTCGACGGCCAGCTCAGGTGGATCTCCGATCCGATTGATGGCAGCCGGCACGACTCGTACTGCCTCGGTGAATCTGGCGTGCTGTTGACACTGACGCCCGCCAACTGGATAGGCGACAAAGGATACGTTGGCAACGACATGCTCACGCCGATCAAGAAACCTGAATGCCGCGAATTGCTGGACTGGGAGAAAGAATTCAACACGCAGATCAACAGGATTCGCTACGTCATCGAGCAGGTGATCGCTAACTTCAAGACCTGGCGCATCCTGCACACCGACTACCGGCGCCCCATCGAGACCTTCCGTAAAACCATCTCCACCGTTGTCGCCCTGCATTTCTTCGCCTCAGCGTGAATAACCCTCCGTGAGCCGATGTCACGTCTGTTGATGTTCTTGCGGTCGAGCTGAAGTCGGGGAGGCGTGGTGGGGCTTGCGGTCGTGCGGGATCTGCGCGAGATGCGCGAGCCGTTGGGCCCGGAGGAGATCGCGCGGTTCGAGACCGATGTGTTCGCCGGGTTCGTGTTGGCCCGCTCGGCGGCAGGCTTGGCCGATAACACGATCCGTTCGGATGTCTGCCATCTGGAGCAGGTGCGTGCGTGGTTCGGCCGACCGTTGTGGGACCTGCAACCGTCCAACGTGGACTCCTATTTCGGCACGGTGCTGCGGGCGGTGCCGCCCAACACGCGGATGGCGCGGGCGCAGGCGATCAGGACGTATTTCGAGTTCGTCGAGCTGCGGCACAAGGTGGAGATCCACAACCTGACCGGCCGGGTCGTGGAATGCCCGATCGACGAGGTGAACCGACCCCGCGGCCGACGCGAGGCGAAACTGCGGATCCCGCCGTCCGCTGAGCAGATCAGGACGCTGTTCGCCGGGTGGCGCGGCGAGCTGGCGACCTGCCGCAAGTTCGCTCCCACCGCGCGTAACTACGCCGCCGCCCGGCTGATGTCGGAGGTGGGGTTGCGGATCAACGAGGTGCGTCACTTGGATTTGGCCGACATCAAGTGGGACCTGGGCCCGTTCGGCAAACTCCATGTCCGACACGGCAAAGGCGCCCGCGGCTCCGGGCCCCGGGAACGCATGGTGCCGCTGATCAATGACGCGGGCCGGACCCTGCGGTGGTTCGTCGAGGACGTGTGGTGCCAGCTCGGTGACGACCCTGCCCGGCTGGGCGCTCCGTTGTTCTGCTCCGAACGCAAGAACGCCGACGGGACCGGTGCCAGGGTGGGCAACGAGGTGCTGAGGGCCGGGTTGGCTACGGCCGCCGCCGAGCACCTGCCGGACTGGTCGGACCGGTTGACACCGCATGTCCTGCGGCACTTCTGCGCCAGCGAGCTCTACCTGGGCGGCATGGACTTGATCGCCATCCAAGCGACGCTCGGGCACGCCTGGATCGCCACAACTATGAATTATGTTCATGTTCATCGGACGCATGTCGAGGACGCATGGCTGGCCGGGCAGCAGCGGGCCGCGCAACGGCTGAAGGGACTGAGCATATGAGGTGGAACCTGCGGCTGGCTGCCGCCAACCGTGGTATCTGGAAGGCCAGCGAGCTGCAACGGATGCTCGCCGAGCACGGCCTGATGATCAGCGCTGGGAAGATGTCCGGGCTGTGGTCGGGCAGCCCGGCCAGCGTCAAACTCGACGAGCTGAACATCATCTGCGCAGTCCTTGGTTGCGGTGTCGAGGTGTTGCTCATCCCAGAGCCCGACAAGGTCGACCGGCCCGCCCCGCAAGGCGAGTCGACCGCTGCGACCGGTACCAGCGGCGCCGCCGGTGTGACGGTCACGCCGAAACGCCGGGACGGCCGCTCGCTGCCGCCCATGTGAGCCGCGTGGTCACCATGCCCCAACGCCGACACGCGATCGACAAGACGGCGGAAAGCTGCCCCACCTGCCTGGCCTGGGGCGTGCTGTATGGCGGATATTGCCGCGCCTGCTACGACTTCCGCCGCCGCCATGCCCCCGGCCGCTGCGCGGTCTGCGGCCGGCACGTGCCGCTGAAGCACGGCTATTGCAGGCTGTGCTGGTTGCAGGCCGGGGTACTGGCCGACGATCCTCACGTCGTCACCGACGCCGACCTGGCCACGGTCACCTGCCACCAGCTGGCCTTCGCCGGCATGACCAAGATGCGCGGCCCACGCTCCGGAGTGCGCCAGCGCGCTGGCCAGCGAGCCCAGACCAGTGCACGAGTCACCGACCTCGTGCTGGCTGCGCCCCGGCCCGCCGATGGCGGGCAACTGCAACTGCACCTGCCCGGCCCGCAGCGAGCCTTCGGCTGGGAGTTGCACGCCGAATTGGCCAACCCGGTCCTGGTCCGGGTGCGGCGGATCGCCGACCAGCTGGGGCAGGCGCACGGCTGGAACCCCAAGCTGGTCGCCGAGCTGGGCCGGGCACTGGTCATCCTGCTGTCCGGACATGCCGAGGGCGAAGCGTTCCGCTACTCGCAGCTGGTTGACATCCTGCATCGCTACGGCGTCAGCATCGACCGTGTCGCCGAGGTCCTGGATCGGGCGGACCTGTTCGTTGACGACCGCGTCCCGGCGTTCCAGCACTGGCTGGACGGCAAGCTCGCCGAACTCGCGCCCGGCATCGCCGCCGACGTCCACGACTGGGTGCGCACTCTGCACCACGGCGGGCCGCGCAGCCTGCCCCGCAAGATGGGCACGACCCGCCGCTACGTGCGCGCCGTCCACCCCGTGCTCGTGGACTGGTCCGCCCGCTATGCCCACCTGCGCGAGGTCACCGTCGCCGACGTCGCCGCCGTGATCGAAGCCCTGCAAGGACATCGCCGTCGGCAAGCCGTCACCGGGCTGCGGTCGTTGATGCGGCACTGCAAGAAGACCGGCACCATCTTCGCCAACCCTGCCGCTCGACTCCGGGACCGCAGCAACCGCGACGACCCAGTGATCCTTCCCTTGTCTCCCAACGAAATCGACGACGCTACGCAGGCCGCGACCACCCCCGCCGCCCGGCTCACCCTGGCGCTGGCCGCAGTGCACGCCGCCCGCCCCGACGCCATCCGCAAGCTCCGGCTCGACGACGTCGACCTCGGCAACCGGCAGCTCACCATCGCCACGGTGACCCGACCGATGGACCAGCTGACCTACCGTCTCTTGCTCGACTGGCTCACCTACCGGCGTGACCGTTGGCCCCACACCGCCAACCCCCACCTGATCATCAACAAGCAGACCGCGAACACGACCCGGCCGGTCAGCGACAACGCGCTCACCGGTCCGTTCCGTCGCCGAGCCGCCACACTGGAGGCCCTGCGCGTCGATCGCCAACTCGACGAAGCCCTCACCCACGGGCCGGACCCTCTCCACCTGGCCGCCGTGTTCGGGCTCGACGAGACCACCGCCATCCGATACAGCGCCGCCGCCCGTAATCTCCTGCACAGCGCCCACCACGACACCGTGGGTTGAGCACGAACCCAAGGGTCCAACCGCCCCACACAGCCCGAACACCCTTGGGTTCCCGCTGAGAATCCCTCAGTTCGCCTGAACTCCGGGCAGAGCCACCAGCCCCCGCAAAATCGGCCCCATCGTCAAAGCCGCACTCGTACTCACCCAATTCGAACACGGCCGACTCGCATAACCCCCTACTGAGATCACCTCACTGTCCAACGCTTGCTCTGCGCCCGAAACTCCGCCGACCACCACGAACAGTCACCAGAACAAGATCGCACGAAATGATCAACCGACTACACGACCCCGGATAACTTCGAAGAGCCAAAATGCCACCGAATTGTTGAACCATGAAATATATTCATCGCAGTTTCAGCAAAGTTGATTCTTTCTCGATTCAGCTCGCACTGGTCCCATCTGGTCCAATAAGACTAATTATGATCTTGCGGAACGAGAAACACGATTGGCGCAATCGTCACTCGAATGCAGAACCCGGATAGCCGATTACTCCGAGCCGTTGGGTGCAGTACCGTAAGATACGGGAATCAGAAGGTGTGCTCTTCGGGCCGAAGCTTCACCTGCACTCTCATGTGTCAAATCACGTTTTAGAAGCGGTTGCGGCTACGCGAACCGCGGGCCGCAACCCGCCCGAATGGAGCGCGAAAATGGCAGTGCCCACGATTACCAGTATCAGTCCGTCGTCAGGCACAACGGCAGGCGGGAATCCGGTCCTCATCACGGGGACCAACTTCAACACGCCCGCGGTGACCAGCGTGACTTTCGACGGCAACGCCGCGACCTTCACCATCAATTCCGACACCCAGATCACCGCGACGGCGCCGGCACACGCAGCCGGTTCGGTGACGGTCACGGTCACCAACGCCGACGGCAGTGCGACCACTACGTACACCTACACGACGGGTATCACTTTGTCGCCGACCTCGGGGAGTTCGGCCGGGGGCACCACGGTCGATATCTTCGGAACCAACATGTCCGGCACCACAGCGGTGAAGTTCGGCACCAAGTCGGCACTCTCGTTCAGTCAAATCTCCGGTACCCACGTCCAGGCAGTAAGCCCTTCGGGCAGCGGAGTGGTCGGGGTAACGATCGCCACCCCTGGCGGAACGAGTGCTCCGGCGAACTACTTCTACGTCAACCCACCGACTAAGAGCAGTGTGAGTCCGAGTTCAGGACCCACCGTCGGTGGAACCTCGGTGACGATCACGGGCACCAACCTGTCGAACGCCTCGTCGGTCACGTTCGGCGGGGTCGCGGGGACAATCACTGCCAACACGGCCGGGTCGATCACCGCCACCACCCCGGTCGGCACGGCGGGCAATGCCTCGATCGTGGTGACCAACCCCGGCGGCTCCACCGACGGGCTGACGTTTACCTATGTCGCAACACCGACGATCGCCGGCGTGACGCCCACGGCCGGATCCACCAACGGTGGTGACACGGTGACGATCACCGGTACCAACCTGACCACCACCCAGGGGGTGACGTTCGGCGGTGTCCCAGCGGCGTTCGGTGTCATCGACAACGGCACGCTCGCTGCTATCACGCCGCCGAACGCGGCAGGCGCCGTCGACGTCGTGGTGAGCACCGATGGGGGGTCGGTCACCTCCGCCGGAGCCTTCACCTACCAGGCGCCTCCTGGCGGATGATCTACAAGAGGGTTTCCTGTGCGGGCATCTGCTCGCGTCGTCCCTGGCCTTGCCGTGTCCGTCAGGAAACCCTCCCCTCATGGGGAGGCCCTGGGCGCCCCCCCGGGGGCTACTGCCTGCAAGGGTTGTTTCCGAAACCGAAATTTCGCTCGGGAACAGAGTCCGCCAGAAGTGGCACGGTGCTACCGACCGCATGCCGGGCCGAATACAACAGGCTTAACTGGAAACGTGGCCGCCGAATCGCGGACGGGGCCGTCGCATCGGGGTGGAAACGCTGGGAGCAAACGCGTGACCGGAAGATATTTTGATGGCTCGTCGCTGTGACGCGAGAAACAGCCGCTGAGCGGCGAGCTTCGATGCCAGCTTGCGGAGGCGAGTTCGTCCGCTCAGCGAACGTTGCATGCGTCTTGGAAGAAGGAATTCGGGATGGACTCAAATCGGTTGGTGGTCGGGCAGCCAATAGCCGGTGGCTTGGTAGGCAGGATGGCTGCGCCAGTTGTAACGACCGTCGTGCCCTCACTGGGGCCTACCACAGGCGGGACGATCGTCACACTCACGGGGGCGATGTTTACCGGCGCCACTGGAGTAACTTTTGGGGGTACGCCCGCAACGAGCTTCACGGTCAACTCAGACAGCAGAATAACCGCTACTACCCCCGCTCGGCCGGCCGGTGTAGCTCAGGTAGTCGTCGCCGGGCCTGGCGGTGTCAGCACCGGCCCCGTTTACTTCGTGTACCAGGCACCACCAGTCCCCGCAATCGCGTCAATCCAACCCACCATCGGGCCGACTAGTGGCGGCACCGTAGTGACGATCAACGGAACCGGATTCACCGGCGCAACTGCGGTGACTTTTGGCGGAACGCCGGCGGCGAGTTTTACTGTGAATTCATCGACTCAGATTACAGCGACCACTCCACCCCACGCAGCAGGTCCAGCCCAGGTTGTGGTGACGACGCCTGGCGGAAGCAGTACCAGCTCCGTCGTCTTCCTCTACACTCAAGGCCAAGCCGCACCTTCGGTGACGGGTGTAAGCCCATTGAGTGGTCCTGCTGCTGGCGGGACGAATGTGACCATTACTGGTACGAATTTTACGGGTGCTACTGCTGTTACCTTTGGCGGTACGCCCGCGGCGAGTTTTACTGTGAATTCATCGACTCAGATTACAGCGACCACTCCACCCCACGCAGCGGGTCCGGCCCAGGTGGTCGTGACGACGTCTGCCGGTTCGAGTACGGAGTCGGTCTCGTTCACGTTCATCGCCGCACCTTCGGCGACGGGTATAAGCCCATTGAGTGGTCCTGCTGCTGGCGGGACGAATGTGACCATTACTGGTACGAATTTTACGGGTGCTACTGCTGTTACCTTTGGCGGTACGCCCGCGGCGAGTTTTACTGTGAATTCATCGACTCAGATTACAGCGACCACTCCACCCCACGCAGCGGGTCCGGCCCAGGTGGTCGTGACGACGTCTGCCGGTTCGAGTACGGAGTCGGTCTCGTTCACGTTCATCGCCGCACCCGTCATCACGAGCTTGACCCCGGTTCAAGGTCCGCAGTCGGGCGGCAACAGCGTAGTTATCCAAGGAAGTGGGCTCGCTGGGGCCAGTTCTGTCATGTTCGGCAGCACTCCGGCCACGAGCTTCACAGTCAATTCGGATAATACGCTCACGGCGGTCGCTCCAGCGGGGACCGGAAATGTCCAGGTCACTGTTACGGCACCCGGTGGAACGAGCGGTGGACTAACCTACTCGTACCTAGCGGCCCCAGTAATCAGCAGTTTGGTGCCGCCCGAAGGGCCGGAGGCCGGAGGTACGCAAGTTGCGATCAATGGCACAGGATTGACTTTTACCAAGGTAGTTCACTTCGGGAATAGTACCGCCAGCTTCACTGTCCTTTCGGACAATCAAGTCATAGCGAACTCCCCGTCGGGGACAGGCACCGTTCTGGTAACTGTCATGTCCTCAGGGGGCACGAGTAGCGGGCTCGCATACACCTACGTGCCGCCTCCCGGCGGCTAGCTGTTCGCCGAGTCGATGCGGAAAGAGTCCTGCTGGCGAAACCGTCTCGCCAGCAGGACTCTCGCTTCGATGCGACATGTGCCAGCAGTTAGCTAGGGCCGGTTCAGGCATTCGCGTCCCGTCGTTTCTCCCTCGACGGTGTGTAGGCGTCCGCGGGGGCCAGCATTCCCGTTCCGACTGTTCAGGATTCCGCTCGCAGTCGGTATCTCTGCTGCCAATATCCGCGACAACTTCGCGCTCAGGTCGCTCTCGCTGGCCATTCCCGCAAACCGCCCCCGGCGAGGATCACGCCGCTTCCGGCACGTGAAACTCCATTCGGACAAGCCTACGATGCGGGTGGCGGCAGGACTGCCGGTCCCCAAAAGAGGGAAAACTACCTTCCGAATGGGGGAAACGATATGCACGTGTTCTTCCCAGGCTGTAACATCGGCCAGGTTCATTTTCTCAACACGAGGAGTGGTCGATGGCGCCCCGAAATGTTACAGGAAACCACTTGCCCACTTCTGTTCCCACAACCCACCCAGACGTCAATGAACTAGAGCTGTCATTCGCCGGATACCGATACTTGTGCCGCATCATCCGCCAGGAGTCAGCTTCTGCAGTTCCACTGCTCGTTCTCGGCGGTTCGTCACAAAATCGACACTCCTGGGCAGCGCAGGAAAAATGGTGGGTCCCCCATTTTCCAGTGGTCACTGTAGACCTCCCCGGGTACGGTAGCGCAGATTTCCTGCCTGCTCGGCATGGTATCGACTTCCTAGCTTCCGCAGTCTGCCACACACTCGAACTTCTCGGAATTGCAAGGGTGAATCTTCTCGGGGCTTGTTACGGAGCCGCAGTAGCCCTGCGGTTCGCGCAACACTTTCCCCGCATGCTTGAACGATTGATGCTCGGCGGCATGTCAACGAAGGTTCCCGACGACTATGTCGAGTTGACCACACGTTGGAAACGGATGCTCTCGCAAGGAAACCGCGAAGCAATCGCTACGGAATTGGTGAACATCTTCACTGCTCCGTCCGGCGAAACTCGTATCCGCCGCCACGTGGCGGTGAAGCGACTCTTGCACCGGCAGTTCGCCAGTCAGTCCGAGGGTGAGCTCCGGCAGGCTCTTGAACACAACACACGCTTGCTGCAGCACCCGCCATATCGCCCCGATCCCGTGCCAGACATTCCTTCACTGGTGTTCACCGGAGAACACGACACTCTATGCCCGCCTGCGACGGGACGTGAAGTAGCCGCTTTGCTCCCTGCCGGCCAGTTCACCACTATCAAGGAGGGAGATCACCTTGTGAACATGGAGCGACCTGAGGAATTTGCCGACCTCATCACGAGATTCTGTACTGGCCGTTGCATCGATGAACTACCGTACTGCACACCTCTCGAATCCACAGTTTGAGCAGGGGTCTGTGTAGCGAGCGGTGTTTCGGCCCGAAACGCCGAGTGGATCGCCCGGAAGGACGGGCACTCTGAGTAATGCACTATGGAGGATTATTCAGGCGCATCAAAATTCAGTCGCCGACCGGCGTGTTGACATAAGCGGCGGTCCGTTTAATGCGAGAATTGGGTTACCACACTCAAAATCGCAAGAAAACGGACCACCTGTATGTATCATACCACCGGCCTCACCGTGCCACAGATCGCCGACTTGTGCGAGCTGATCAGGATGGAAACCGGGCAAGAGAATCAGCCGTGGCCACCGATTCTAGGATTGTGGAACTCTGTGGTCGTTGCGCTGACCTATATGAGGCGCAATCGGGTCCAAGCGGAAATCGCAGAAACCTACGGAGTTTCCCAGCCGTCCATCAGTCGTGCGGTTACCACAGTGACGCCACTGATCAACCAGGTGCTCGCGAGGTTCGTGCCCACCGCCGACGAGTTGGACGACCGGCAGCAGTACATCGTCGACGGCACGCTGCTGCCCTGCTGGTCCTGGTCCTCGCACCCGGAGTTGTACTCGGGCAAGCACAAGACCACCGGTATGAACGTGCAGATCGCCTGTACGGTCGACGGCCAGCTCAGGTGGATCTCCGATCCGATTGATGGCAGCCGGCACGACTCGTACTGCCTCGGTGAATCTGACGTGCTGTTGACACTGACGCCCGCCAACTGGATAGGCGACAAAGGATACGTGGGCAACGACATGCTCACGCCGATCAAGAAACCTGAATGCCGCGAATTGCTGGACTGGGAGAAAGAATTCAACACGCAGATCAACAGGATTCGCTACGTCATCGAGCAGGTGATCGCTAACTTCAAGACCTGGCGCATCCTGCACACCGACTACCGGCGCCCCATCGAGACCTTCCGTAAAACCATCTCCACCGTTGTCGCCCTGCATTTCTTCGCCTCAGCGTGAATAACCCTCATGGGGCCGCAGAAGAGTGGGAGCCAGATGGGGCGGGGTTGTCTGTCGCCGGAGCCCTACCGCGAACAGGGAAGGGCGATTCCCGTCGAGTTCATCGCCGTCCTCGGCGACTATGCGGATGTTGCCACAAGGTGCACGCCCGCTCAAAATATTCCTTCGAAAGCATGATCAGTCCTCGGGAAACCCGCAGCAGTGGGTTAACGACCGCCGTGCCGGGTCAGGAACAGGTGGTCACTACGCCGGATCTCCTCCGCTTGGGGCGACGGCTGCGCTGGCCTACTCGGAGTGTGATGCGGGTTCAGAACCATGCGAGCGAAAACCCGGGCGTCGATCTGGGTCTTGATGCTGACGTCACGGACGAATAGCGATCGGTCAAGATCCGTTGCGGTGTCCCGCAACCAAAGACCGAGCGTGGCCGCTACCCCACGCCGCCAGGCACAGATCCAGTCCACGCTGTCGTTGGGAGGCGGAACGTCTTTGCGGACGGCATGTCGCTTCCGTTTGCACACCCACGGTCCAGATGTTGACGCCGCTAATTGATTTTGGCCAGAGTTGCTCGCTGAAATTCCCCACTCGGGGGCGGTGGTTAGCGTAGCGGTTGGTGGGTGCCGGTGGTGGTTTTGCGGAGCGTGTCGGCGCGGGCTTGGTGGTCGCGGAGGCGGTAGGAGTCGCCCTCGAGGGTGAGCACGACGGAGCGGTGCAGGAGCCGGTCGAGCAGGGCCGCGGCGACGGTGGTATCGCCGAGGACCTCGCCCCAGGATCCGACGCCGCGGTTGCTGGTCAGGATGATCGAGGTCTTCAGATAGCGTTGGGAGACAACCTGAAACAACGCGGAGGCGGCCTCGGCGGGCAGCGGGAGGTAGCCCAGCTCGTCGATCACGAGGAGGGCCGGGCCGTTGAAGAAGCGCATGGTGGTGGCCCAGCGGCCTTCGATCGCGGCGCGGTGGCAGCGGGCGGCCAGGTCGGCGGCGGTGGTGAAGTAGGTGCGGTAGCCGGCTTCGGCGGCTTTGCGTGCCAACCCGACGGCGAGGTGGGTTTTGCCGAGGCCGGGCTGGCCGATGAGCAGGACGTTGGTGGCCGACTCGATGTAGCGGCAGGTGGCCAGCTCGGCGATGAGCTTGGGATCGACGGTGGGGGCGGCGTCGTAGTCGAAGTCCTCCAGGGTGGCGGGGGTGGGCAGCGAGGCGAAGCGCAGCCTGCCGGCCAGGCGGCGGGCCTCGGTCGCGGACACCTCGATGGAGCAGAGTCGTTCGAGGGCGGCGGTCAGGGTGAGACCCTCGGCGGTCGCGGACTCGAGGACACCGGGCAGTGCCTCGGCGGCGGCGTGCAGCTTGAGCGTCGCGAGGTGACCGCGCAGCTGCTGGTAGAGGCTGGCCTGCGCCGGTGTGGACGGGGCAGCGTCGAGGGTCGTGTTCGGGGTTGTTTTTGTTGCTGTCACTGTGTTTTCCTCTCTCGTTGTTACTTCTCGTCGGCCGGGTCGGCCGGGGGCAGGGTGGTGCGGGCGGCGGCTGCGGCGGCGTAGCGGGCGAGATCGATCACGACCTCACCACTGGCGTCCACGCCGCTGGTCGGCGCTGTGTCGGTGCGCTGGGCGCGCAGGGCGTCGGCGGCTGCCCGTGCGTCCGGTCCGGGTGGGATGCGCTGCTTGCTGCGGTGCGGCCGCGCAGTGGTGGTGGCGGCCAGGGCGGCTTTCTCGAGCGCTAGGACGTGGCCGTGGTCGCGGACCATAACGCCGGCGCCCTCGGGCGCCAGGGTGTGGCGGGCGATCACCGTCCCGGACTCGGTGGCGACATCCACGTGGCCGGCGCCGAGCCGGTGGGAGACGGTGACGGTGGCGCCGGCGAGTTCGGGGGCGACGCTGTAGCGGTTGCCGCGGAAGGACACCAGCGCCTGCGCCGAGACGATCCTGGTGACCGTCAGGGTCGCCGGGAACGGGTCCGCGGGTGGGGTGCGCAGCGGCTCGGCCGCGGCGACGGTGGCCACGCTGGCTTTGCCATCCGCGGTGGCGCGCAGCCGGGTGTCACCGCGCGTGGAGCACCAGGCCTCGAGCCGCTGCTGGGCCTGCTCGGGCGTGACATCGTCAGGCAGGGTGCGCCAGAACCGTTGCGCCGCAACATGATTAGCTTTCTCCACGACTCCCTTGCGGTTACCTCGCCGTGGTGGGCATGCCCGCACCGCGACGCCATAATGCTTGGCCACGGCCGAGAACGAGGCCTGCACCCGACCGGACTCGGGGTTGATGACGGTGGCCATCCGGTCGAACCGCCACGCCCGGGTCAACCCGCCCAACGCGCGGGTAACCCGGTCCAGCCCATCGATCAGGTGCGGCTGATCAGTACTCGGGCACAGGACACCGCGCCACCGGCTCGAGTGCGACAGTGCCCCCACCAGCAGATGCGCGCATCCACCCCACCCCCAGTGCTCGGGTGGGTCGGGCAGATCAAGCCAGTCCCACTGCGTCTCATCCCCCGGTGGGTGCTCGATCACCGCCACCGCCCGGCCCTTCGCCGGTCGGCACGGCTCACACGCCGGACGCAAACCCCGGTCGCGGATCTGGCGGGTCAGCGTCGGATACGAGTGCGCATAGCCCAGCTCGTGCAGCTCGTCGTAGAGGGTGGTGGCCCACAGATGCGGGTCCTCGGCCAGCCGCGCCGAACAGTAGGCCACGAACCGCTCGAACGGATCCGGCCTCGCGCGGGCACGCGCCCCCGCCTCGCGGACACCGGACAGATAAGCGCGGATGGTCTTGCGGTCCCGCCCCAGGTGACGGGCGATCGCCGAGATCGTCCAACCCCGGGCACGCAGGGCGTGCGCGTCGATGTCTTCCTCCCGTGTGAGCATGAGACGTGGGGCTCCTTCGAGCTGGTGTGTGGTCAGAGACCGCCAGACTCGAAGGAGCCCCGCCCGTCTCGGCGGAGCCACGCCGGGTGGGGAATTTCAATGAGCAGGTCTGGGGAGATTCACCTGAGCGCCGTCAATGTCGCGGGCGCGGCCAACTGATCTAGCCGGACCGCAGCTTCACACAGTTCCTCGCTCGGTGTCATCAGTGGACCTCGCAAACAAAGCCGTTTCGGAACACCGAGGGGTGAACATTCCACGCGCTCCACCTAATTCCGGAATTTCGACCCAGCATGCCGATTGTGTTCACTCGTCCGATCGACTACAGGAACTTCACCGCAGGCAGACACGCCGAGCACTATCGGGCTTCCCGTGTGACCGTGTTCCTCGACGTATGCGGAAAGGTCGTCACCTTTGACGAAGAACCGATGAAGGCCATTGGTGTTCTCGGTTCGTGTCGCACTGCCACGGTGAATGGGAATCACAGAAGGCCCACCGACATGCCAGTGGCCATTGTGAAGTCTGCGTGGTTCGCCATTTCCGTGCCCTTGAGCTACGGGAGACTGACATGCACTCGCCTTGTTGGGCCGTACCCGCCGTCGCTGCGGGTACGGCCCAACGCGTGGGGTGGAGTGGCGTTACAGCGGTTGGAAGGTGAGTGATGCGTCGGCCGTAGCCGGGCTGTCCGTGGCGTCACCGGCGAAGGTGGCCGTGTAGTGGTCGGTGGTGATCAGGGTCGCTTGGACGGGCACGTTGGTCAGGGTCGCGGTGCCGGTGGCGTCGGTGACCGCAGTGCCGAGGGTGACTGGTCCGGTGAGGGGGTTGGCAGTGAACGTGATGGTCTTGTTGGGGATCCCGGCACTGGTGTTGGTATTTGTGAGGGTGGCCGACAGCGTGGGGATGAAGAACTGGCCGGTATTGACGTTAAATTTGATCATCGCAGGGGTCGCGGTCAGCGACGTGTTGATGGTGGTACTGACCACCTGCGTCACCGTGTTCGAGGTGGAGGAGTTGAAGTTAGTGTCTCCGCCGTAGGTGGAGGTGACGGTGTGAGTGCCGTTAGTCAGCGTGTTGGTCGTGAAGATGGCAGTGTTGCCGGCCAGCGCAACGGGGGGTTGGGGAGCGCCGTCGATGGTGAAGGTCACCATCCCGGTCAGCGTGCCCGCCCCTGGCGAGACAGGGATGACGGTGGCGGTGAAGGTCACCGTTTGCCCCGGGGTGGAGGGGTTGGGCGAGGAGGTCAACGTCGTCATCGTATTGGCCTTGGCGACCACCTGAGTGACCGTGTTCGACGTGGAGCCGGCGTAGTTGCCATCGGTGTTGGTGTACGTGGCGGTGACCGTGTGATTGCCGACGCTGAGGCCGCTCAGCGCAATACTCGCCTGGTTACCGACCAGCGGCACTGGGGCCTGCGGAACACCGTCAATAGTAAAGGTAACCGACCCGGTCGGCGTACCACCCCCCGGCGGGGTGAGAGTGACGGTCGCAGTGAAAGTGACCGGCTGCCCAAACACTGACGGATTTGCCGAGGAAGTCAGGCTGGTCATAGTCGCGGCCGCAGTGATGGTCAGCGTCACCGGGGCCGAGGTGGACGTGGCGTATGTGGCATCCCCGCTGTAGACAGCAGTAAGGCTGTGGGGGCCGCCGCTGACGCTCAGATTGCTAACGGTCAAGATCGCCACCCCGCCACCGATCAGCGCAGCCGTACCTAGAGTCGTCGCTCCGTCTTTGAACGTGACCGTGCCGGTAGGGATGGCCGTATACGTAGCTGGGATGACGACGGCGATCAGCGTCACCGTCTGGCCGAACGCTGCGGTACCTGCCGGTACGGTCGCCAGGGTCGTAGTAGTCGAGGTAGCCATGCTTTCTCTCCAAAGGGTCGAGAGTTGTTTTCTGCTGGTGGCGCCAGAACCCGCCGTTGGCCGGACGGCGTCGCTCCGTGGTAGTCACTGCGTGAAGGGCGGGATGACCGCGGCTCCCAACACAAACGGTAGCCTTACGAGCACTATGAGTAATGGTCTGTTTGGGTTGGCCTCTCCGGCCAGACGGGTGCAATACGGCCTAGGCCAGCGAGAAAGTCGCTCGCCGACGAAGGGACAAGCATGGTTGAACGCCTCGCGTACTAGTTGGCTGATCGTCCGCCAAAAATCGGCTTCGTCGCTGATCAGAGCTTCCCACACCGACGAGAACGCGTCTTCCTGTCGCCTGGCCTCACCGCGGATGCCGCCGACACCGCAAGCACGCGACGGCAATCATCGAGGGCCAGCCGCCCCGGCATGCCGCCGGGCCAACGGACATCAGGTCAACCTCCAAGACGCGGTGGATTCGGTCTCTTGTCTCGGCCGCGAGCGATTTTTCGCTGATCATGTTGCCGGAGCCGCTGCGCTGGGAAGTGCTGTTCGCCCAGCCGCAGTGTGACCGGTGCGCAGACGGTGTGTCCATGGCCGTACGGACCATCGTCACGAAACTGGCGGGGTGCACCACGCCGCTGGAGCCTGCGGTGGATGATGAGATCCTGCGGCGCCTGGGCAAGGAGTAGCCCGAACCGTCATTCGCCAGATGCGGTGGCTAGTCAGCAACACGTTCGACGAGCACAGGGGAATCAGTCCGCTGGAAGTCGAAAAGGACTGCGCGCTGCACAACACCGTCAGCCCAGCCGGGTGGCGCAGCGACAGCCGCAGCCGCTGAGGATTCATCGTCACCGGCTCGATACGACCAGACGGCGAATACGCCGGTCCATCCAATGTAGACATTTCCGCAGCCGCCACACTTGGCGAGCCTGTCTACTTCAAGGAAACCACCGCATCGTGACGACAAGCTCCCCGCCCGCAGTAAGGAGCCGTGGGGAGCTTCGCACGTTCCGCGACGCTGCGATATTGGATCTCCGCTGCTCTATCCACCGAGCCGTGAATGCTCGTTCCTCGACGCTTTTCGCGACCGAATTCTTGCTTCCCTGAAACGGAATTCGCTGCAGAAGATCGTGATGCCCTAGCGCGTCGACGCTCGCAACCCATGCGTCGACCAAACTCCCGGAGGCGCCTTCGGCGCCGCTATTCCGAACCCAGCTCGCTGCCCATCCTCGCCGCGCAGCGCGTCGACCCCCAAGCCCTTGACCCGGGACGCCGAAGAACGCGGCTGGATCACCGAAGCCGAACGACACCAGTGACTCATCGCCCGACTCGACACCCTGATCAACAAGGCCCAACAGGATGACCACCAACAGCACCCTCAACCGAGTCGAACGCGCCTGCGCCGACCTACAACGAGATTTTGGATGATGCAGGAGGTCTGCTCGGTGGGCCGGCCGGTGAGCTCGCCGGCGGCGCAATCAGCGACATGGCTGGTGGTGACCTGGGCGGTCTGGCCAACGACATCCTCGGCAGCGACCTCGGTGGCCTAGCGACCGATGCACTCTGCCAACTCGGTTACGGGGCGCTGGGACAGGCGGCCGGTGATCTGTTCAGTGGCAACTTAGGGGCCCTCGCAGGCGACATGCTGGGCGGCCTCGGGTACGGCCAGCTCGGCGATGCGGCAGGTGACTTGCTCGGCGGCGACTGGGGTTCATTGGCCGGTGACGTGGCGTCGGGGCTCCGTTACGGCGACCTCGGCACGGCCGCGAACGATCTGGTCGCGGGCAACTGGAACGCGCTGGCGGGTGACGTGGGTGAGGTGGCCAGCGAGCTCGGTCTCGGTGGCGACTACAGCGATGCCCTCAGCGTCAACTCGGGCGGGTTCCTCAGCGACGTCGGTGACCTAGCCGGCGACGAGCTCGGCATCGGCGGGATCGGAACGAGCGTGCAGGACCTGGTCGGCGGTGACTACACGGAGGGCATCGGGAGCATCGCAGGATCGGTGCTGGGCGAGGCGAGACATTCGGTCCGCTGGGAGGCATGGCGGGCGGGCTGCTCGGCAACCTGGCCGGTGGCCTGCTCGACGACGTCGGCGTCAACGACGCGATCGACTACGTCGGTGGTGCGTTCGGCGACATCTGCAGCGACTTCGGCGATGAGCTGGCGACTTCGGCAGCGATCTGGGTGGTGGGTTCGGCGCCGTCGGCAGCGCGGCCGAAGATGTCGGAAGTGCGGCCGAAGATGCCGTTGACGCCGTCGGCGACTTCTTCGGAGGCCTCTTCTGACGTGCTCGCGGCGCGGACCTCACCTGGCCGCGCGTGGCGGCGGCAACGGCGATCAGGTTGCGAGGCGGGAGATGAAGACCTTGCCGACACATCGGTGAACCGGTGGTAGGGCCGGGAGATCTCGGCGCTGACCGGTTCGGCGGGTGCGCGGGGAGACGAGGTGGCGATGATGGACGAGAAGCCATCACAGGAAGAACAGGCGCCCGTGCAGTGGGTGCAGGGGATCACCGCGATCCTCGGAGTGGCGGGTCGGCTCGCCGCCAAATGCGGCAGGCGAGACCTGGTGCGGAGGTTGTCCGCGACGAGCAAGCATCAAGGAACCGCGAGTTTCGCCCCTGATGTCGGCGAAAGCGCCGATCTCGAAGCGGATGCGAGTGGAAACGCCGACTTCGGCCCGGACACGACAGCATCCGAAGGTGCATGACCAAGGCCGCGATCCGACGCTGCGGAGGACCTCCAGCACAGCGTGCTCGTCGATCGCGGCGAGCACTCCGATGCATGCTCTGAAAAACTTCGCCAGAAGCCCCGAGCGGAGACACTCGGCAATCGCCACGCCCGCGTCACGCTGCACACGGCAGATCGGCTCGACCCCGAACTCCGCACGGTCCGGCGGGGTGTGTGCTCCGTGTTGCTGGGCCGCGGTCTGCGCATGATGGAGGCGGGCGAGGGGCGCAGATCATGTCAACACCCGTGTCCCGGGACCAACGACCAGGGTGGCCGGGCCGCGGACCGCTTTAAGCTACTCGACGAGATGACCGAGCGGTCAAGCGTCTCGCGGTGGCCGCAGGGGGGAGAGTCATGCGGACAAAGCCTGGTCGATTGCTACCTCGGCGTGCCGCGCTGGGCACCTTCCTAGCGGCCGGGATGTCTCCCCTGGTCTCGGCCTCCTGTGAAAGCCAGCCGCAATACCCACCGAGAACTACCATGCCGCCCGGACCTGCGCTGCGCCGGCCAGAGACACCCGAGGACGCCCTTCGCCGAATCCAGGAAGGAAACCAGCGCTTCGTCGCAGGTACCCCCTTACATCCGAATCAGACCCTCGAGCTTCGCCAGCAGCTAGCCGGGAGTCAGCAACCTTTCGCCGCTGTACTCGGTTGCTCCGACTCTCGGACCTCCCCAGAGCTGGCCATCGACGCTGGTATTGGCGACCTTTTCGTCTGTCGCGTCGCCGGTAACATCGCTACCCCTTCGGACACGGCATCACTGCTGTATGCCCAGGCCGTGCTGGGCACTGACGTAGTACTCGTGCTCGGCCACGACAACTGCGGCGCGGTCAAGGCCGCGATCGAGGTAGCTGACGGGAAGGCGTCCCCTGGCGAGTTCGCACCACTGACGGACCCGATTCAGCCGGCCGTAGCCGAAGCCCGCCGGACTGGAGCGACTGGCGAAACTTTGCTGCACGAGGCCGTCGGGGCGAATGTGCGCCTCGTGGTCGCCTCACTGCCCACGATGAGCGCCGGGCTGGCGCAGGCGATGCGGGCTGACAAGCTGACCATCCACGGCGGCGTGCTCACCCTTTCCACCGGCAAGATAGACCTGGTGAGCTGAGTCCAAACTAGCTTGGTTCGCGTCCTCTGGAAGGTTCCTTGTTATGGGGCGATCGCGCAGCCGACGGCTCGGCGGAGATGCCGGCCGGTGAGAACATCTCGGCAGACATGTATCCCTTATATCGGGGACTGGCAGGATGTTAGGGAATGCTCGGTAAATGTGCTTTGAATAGCATGAACAGCGAGGAGTACCGGACTGGTGACGGTCCCTGATGGTCACAACCCTGGCGAGAACGCGTTCCCTCTCCTCATGGGTGGCGGAGGCGGCCCATCAACGTCCCTTCACGTTTACACCGGCTACCGAAGCGAACAGTCCAGACAGCCGCGCGGAAAATTAACGCACGCGAAGTTGGGCGACTTCAGGAGCGCCGGAGAGCCCGTCATCCCACGAGGCCTGTCGCGGCAGTAGGCCCGCGCGACTTCGAACACCACCACTCCGAGCTCGGGCCTTCCCGATCTACACCCAGTCAGGCTGAACGCATCGTCCTCACCTGGATGATGTACATCTTTATCCCTTACCCCAGTCCTGCCGAAAGTGTGGACAGCAGAACGGCATCCGGAGTGTCCCCGCTCAGCTCCCACGCAGCGAACCCTCCCAGCCCCGCATTCACCAGGTACGCCGCCTTCTCGGCCATCACGGCCGCATCGTCGACCGAGTAGAAGACCCGCCCGGCCGCATCGTACTTGCTCGCGCCCATACCGACCTTGCGCGACATGACGCCCCTGGCCGCCATCACGGCACGGTACATCGGACCAACGCTGATCCCGTTGCCCGGTTGCCACAGCCCGTCACCGTTCGGTCCGGGGTCCACGTTAGTCCAGCCGTTGCAGTAGAACGGCACACCCAGCACCAAGTCGCTAGGGCACATGAGGTTCCCCCGGGGTAGTGGACACCACGTTGGCAGGATTGGTTCCTGCTGGAAGGATGTCCTCATGCCACCTCGTAAGCGTCGGTCGTTCACGGCCGAGTACAAGGTCGAGGCTGCGCATCGTGTGATCGATTCCGGCCGCACGATCGCTGAAGTGGCTCGTGAGTTGGGTCTCAACGACGGGTTGCTGAGTAACTGGGTCAAGGATGAGCGGCGCAGGATCGCCGCGGCCGAGGCTCACGGCGAAAAGCCTTTGGAGGCTGCGGAACGCGCCGAGTTGCTACGGTTGCGTAGACAGGTCGCCGAGCTGGAGAAGGACAACGCGTTCCTGGTAAAAGCCTCGGCGTACTTTGCCGCGATGCAGAAGAAACCGAACGGTTCGATCTGATGGTGAAGTACGCCGGCCCCGACACGCTCGCCGAGACCGGCACCGACACCGACGGCAGTGAAGACGCCGCCGGGCCGTTCTCGGTGCGTCGTATGGCGCGACTTCTGGACGTGTCCGCGTCGGGCTACTACGCGTATGTCAAACGCGCGGCGGCGCGGAGGTTGACACCACGCAAGCAGCGCCGGGCTGACCTCGAAGTGAAAATCACCGAAGTACACAAAGAATCCGGCGGCACCTATGGGTCACCCCGCATCACCGCCGAACTGCGTGCGCGGGGCGAGGTGGTCAGCGAGAAGACCGTCGCCAAGATCATGGCCGGCATCGGGATCGAGGGCATCAGCCCGCGCACGTTCAAGGTGAAAACCACCGTGGCCGACCCGAAGGCGTCGTTCCCGCCGGACCTCGTCGATCGGGAATTCGACCAGGGCCGCGTGGACGCGGTGTGGCTGACCGATATCACCTACCTGTCCTGCGGTGAGAGTGAGATGTATCTGTGCGCGGTCCGGGACGGGCATTCCCGGAAGGTGCTCGGCTACACCATCTCCGAGCACATCGGCTCGGAGATGGTCACCGAGGCCATCGACGCCGCCGTCGCTACCCGGGGCGGCCGGTGCCGTGGCACGATCCTGCATTCCGATCGTGGCGGTGAGTACACCGGTCATCTAACGGTGAAAGCGTGTTTCCGGCACGGGCTGCGCCGGTCGATGGGCGCGACTGGGGTCTGCTGGGACAACAGCCCTGCGGAATCGTTCTGGTCCACGTTCAAACACGAGCACTACTACCGGCATACCTACGCCACACAGACGGAACTCGTTGTCGCAGTTGACAATTGGGTTCGCTTCTACAATGCTGTCCGGAGGCACTCCGCGATCGGGATGCTCAGTCCCGAGGACTACGAGAGCTCACTCCGAGCAACTGCCTGAATCCCCGTAAACCCCCTGTCCACCGCTCGGGGGGAACCTCAACATGCCCTTGGCCAGCCAAGTGGTCACCGTCTGGTGACACGTAAACCATGTCTTATCCGGATAGTCGGTGTCCAGCGCGGCGGTGTAGTTGGTGGTCCCCTCCCATGGGCCGTGCAGGTCGTAGCCCTGCACCACGATGAAACTGAACTTGTCCAGCTCCGCGTCCGACCAGTAGGTAGCCCACTGTTTGTTCGCAGGCACCCACGCGGTCAGCTCCAGGTCCGGCCGGCGAGACTCGATCTCGAAGACGTCCAGCTGACTTCGGCATTCGATGATCAGATCCGTCAGGTTCGCCGTGTCGGCCGCCTGCGGGAACTCCCAGTCCAGATCGAACCCGTCGAAGATCCCCGCTGCGGCACCGGCCGGGAGCCCTGGGATGTTGCCACACAGGAACACGTCCACCACCGAGTAGACGAACGCGGCCCGGGACTGAGCCGTGGCCGCGGCCTGTGCAAACTGGTCCTGCTGCCCAGGTCCGCCGAGAGCCACCAAGATCCGCAGGTGCGGATGCCGGGCCTTGAGCTTGCGCAGCTGGTTGAAGTGTCCTTTCAACGCCTGGGACGGGTCGTCGGCCACACCGTCCACGGACCGGGCCGCGCTGTAGCCCATCTCCACGTCCGCCCACGGATCCCCGAGCTTGACACGCAGCGAGGTGGCGTCGATCGCGCCGAAGCAGTACACGATATGCGTCAGCCGGTCAGCGACCTTGTCCACATCCCGCAGGAAGTACGAGTCGTACACACTCCACGACGTGAAGTAGCCGACCTTGCGGAAGGGCCCTGGATGCGGTTCTGACTCCACGTACTGGTCGACCTTGGCCAGCAGGGCGGCCTTCAGGCCCGCGACGTCACTGATCGGCATTACCCCTACCTCCGCCTGTTTCCCGCCGAACAGTCCGGCGAATAGTTCTCTCGTATGCCTGCAGGCGTTGCAATCGGTGAGCTACGAGGCCCTGCACGTCCAACCGCGTACCCGCCCAGAAATGGTCAATGGCCCGCGTTTCGGTCCAAGACCGCCGAGGAGAACCCGCGCCGATCGTTGGGCTAGCGCGAGTACCACCGCGGGGCAACTCAGCTGTGTCCGGGCCGCCGATCTGCTGCAAATACTGACTTTGAGAATCGTGAAGTCGAACTCACAGCCCCCTTCCCACAACCTCGATCACGTCGGAGATCACCAAGTGTCCCGACTAAGGCCACTCGTTGCTGCCGTACCAGCTGTGCGTATGCCATGCCAGCGCACATCGGGGCACCATAACGCTACTGGATGCAGTCCAGACTCCAACCGATCTGCGTTTCGGGGACCGTCCGCCGATCGAGGTCTGGCCGCGATAGCTGGTCCCGCACTTCACCGCACCGGCCCAACCGGGGCCCGAACCGCTGCTGCTCGGAGAGGTCCGTCCTCTATCGGACTCGCGCTGCCGACACGCTGGACCGGCTATCGTAGTTAGTCGGCGGCAGTGAATTCGCAGACGACGGAGCGCGAGCCGCGCTGCACATCGCCGCACAGGGTCGCCATTCCCAACGAACCCGACGAAGCCATCACCGATAGGCTGACCACGGGCGCTTCATCCCCCGTCAGCTCGGCGACCGCACCGCATGACCAAGCACACCACGCCGTCATCCGATGTGGACAGATAGAGGTCGAGCACACGATCGTCCATCCGACGTTCGTGCGGGACTTCCCGGTCGAGACCTCGCCGCTGACCCGGCAGCACCCCGACGAGCCGCTGCTCACCGAGAAATAGAATCTCATCGGGTGGGGCATGGACTCGGCACCGGTTTCACCGAGCTGACCGACCCGCTCGAACAGCGTCGCCAGCTCAAGGGTTGCACCCGGGGGCGCTTCGGCGACTTGGACGGACGTCGCAGTTTAGCTGGCCCACAGCGGTCCGCAGTCTTGGGTACGTGGGGTCGAAAGGCACTTCTTCGGGACGACCCTGCGAGCAGAGTGGTCGCGTGAGGTTCAGCAGGGGTGTGCCTGGTGGTCACCGCTGCCTACTGTCAGCACGTCCGAGGGTTCGGCCCCCGGCGAACCCGCCAACGCGAACGGTCTGGCCTCGGTTCGAGCCCGTTAGCTGCTGACCGGACTCGGGCCTAACACCGTGCCCGAGCAGCACACCAGCGTGGTGGCCAAAGCAGTAGGGGCGGCCAGTCTCGACGCGAACACGCCGACGCTCCCGCTGCGGAATCGGGTTCCGTGCAAGGTTTCCGACCCGCCAGGCGAAAAACCGGTTCTGGGCAGCCACTTCCCCGGCCCACGTGGAATCGTCGATCTGCGGACCATCGAGATCCTGCTGTCGCCACGGTGAGTACGAAATATCGTCTTGCTCCGTCGCATCCCCCCACAACGTGCCTCTGCGTGAGAACCACACGAAGTTCAGGAAAAAGCAGACATCCCGCGCCTAACCCACCTGGGAGTTCCATGCGCTCCCCGCCATCTCGGCGTAGCGCAAGAAGGCGTTGAGCTCGACACCGTTCCCATATCGCGGCGAGACCAGAAACGGCGTCCCGCAGGGATGTCCTCATCCGTCAACCACCCCGACCAGCGCGAAGGCAACTCGGCCACAAACGGCAACGGGGAGATCAGCTCAGGCAACTCAACGGGAACGTATCGCACCTGCCATCCGGACTTGATCAGGTAAGCACGTCCCACAGCCACGGGGTCGACCTGCTTGATCGGAACGAACTGCCGGACCTCTAGCCGCCGGGCGCTGAGAGCGGGAGGCTGTCGAAGTCGGTGTCGGTAAACTGGACCAGGCGGCCGGCGTAGTCGTAGGCGCTGGAGATCTCCGCGAACGGGACCTCGCGGTTCTCGGCCTCGCCGACCTTCCGATAGCGAATACGCGCGCCATTCTCTGGTGGAAGCTCACCGAACGGTCACGGGTCATTCGGGGCAAGGAGTAGCCGATGGGAACCAGCCTGAGGGAGATCCCTCCCGTCCATGTCGCAACCATGCCCCACCTGCAAAATTCCGAGTGTTCAGAGGCTCGCCGGGGCGGGTCTTCGTCGATGGCAGTGGGCTGACGGCCCCTGGAAAGCCATCCCTGTGGTTGAGCCCCTTCCGCCCCTGGGAAGCACACTCCGCTCTCCCGGCACGGGCGATCCTCAAACGCTTCGGCGCGCGAGTAGCAGGACACAACCCCAAACGGACGGCGAGCGGTCCCGTGTTGCGGTCTTGCCGTGTGGGTGATGTGCTGAGCTGGGGTGGGTCCCCATCTACCCTCGGTGTCCAGTTAGGGAGCCCCAGTCGCACTGGCGCCGAACAGACCCCCGCACGTGACCGCCCAGGTGTGCGGGGGTCTTTGCTGCACCGACCCTCCATCGGGTGCGAGGCCCTCTTCCGGAGACTCTGCCTCGGGTGTCGGCAGCTGCCGGCTCTGATCGACGGGCTTGTCCTTGCAGGCACGAACGACAGCGGTTGATCACCTTCTCGACCGCGGACTGTGAGTGAGCGACGTGATGCGCTGGTGGCCTCCGACGAGCCAGGGAGTACACACAGGAGTCTCTGGCTGAAGCTGGAATCGCCCCGGCGGGTCCGGAGACATTTACTTTGTGTGATAGCTCGGCGGAGTGCCGGGCCGGGTGTTGATCGTAGTGGGCGGTTTCGGGTCTGTAGCGGGAACGGTGTTTCCGCTACAGACCCGAACTGCTCTCCGGAGGCCAGTGGCAACGCTTAGGCGTCACGCGCGGCGATCGATCGGGTCCGGCCTTGAGGGATGGCTACCGTCGCCGTATGGGGCCGAAACTCCCGTGATCACCTTGCTGGCCGGACGGGTGTGAGGAGGCCGAGGCCGAAGTGGCGGTGGGCGCCGAGGATGAGGGGCCGGGGTTTTTCGGTGATCTTTCGGGCTGTTGTGGGGGCGAGTTCGAGGGTGAGGCCGAGTCCGGGGAGTCGTTGGTTCATGGTTTGGCTGGGGCGGTGGCGTCGGTAGCGGCGTGCCCAGTGGTCGGGGAGGTCGGCCGGCCAGGGCGCGTTGGTCCCGTGTGGGGTGGGGTGGATCTTCGTGATGACGTCGTCGGTGGGGAGGTCGAGTTCGGCGGCGAGTTCGGCGCGGAGTTCGTGGGTGACGAACTCTTCGGTGGTTTCTTTCTTGCGGTGTCGCCGGAAGCAGACTGGGGTGAGGGTGCGCCACGTGGTGACGGGTGCCGCGGTGGTGGTTTCGGGTGTGGCGTCCGCGATGTCACCGACGTGTTCCAGGGCGACACGGATGTCCGCTGCTTGGTTTCGTTCCTCGCTGCGGCTGTGGCGTGGTCTGAGGCGACGGAGGGCGGTGACGGCTCGGAGAACGTCGGGGTCGAATCCGGCGGGCAGCCAGATGACTGCGGTGTCCAGGTAGGGCGATTCGGTGTCGCTGTTGTAGGCGAGGTAGTGGGCGTGCTGGTGCTGGTTTCGGCTGATGTTGTCGGCGTGGTCTTTGCCCGAAAGTGGTGGGCACTGGCCACCGGTTCCATCGGGGTTGCGGTGCTGTTTCCCGTATAGGCTCAGACAGGCGCGGCGGAGCGTGTCTGTGATCAGCAGGGTGTCGGCGAAGTGCAGGGGCGCTGGGCTTTCCAGGGCGAAGCGGACTGCGGTCGGTCGCGGTCGGTGTCGAACGGGACGATCGGGTTTTCGTGTCTGTTCGCCCGGTGTGGTGTAGCCGATCCAGCAGGCGCCGGGTGGGGTGACCATGCGGTCTTTGCGCATGGTGCGGGTATCGATTTCCACCTGTTCGGGCGTGACGTCCGGTGCCGGTGCGAGGAGCCGTAGTTCTCCCCCCGGGTCAGGGGTGATCCAGGTGTCGCGTTCAGGCGTGGTGTCGAGGAGTTCGGCGACACAGATCGAGTCCGCCCGCCCGAGGTAGGGCATCCGCTGCGCGAGTACGGCGAGTGCCTTGGCCTGGTCGTCGGTGAGTTCGGTATCCCACGTCACCAGCAGGGCTCCGGGCCCGTCGGCCTGGGGTTCCTTGGGTAGGGACAGGAAGTTGTCGAATGCGAGGAATCGTTTCTCGCGGCCTTGGTGGTCGAGGTCGACGCCAGGCATGTAGTGCCGGGTGTGTCCGTGGATAGTGTGCGGCAGTACGTAGCGCGGTGCCGTGCCGGCCAGGGTTTGCAGCAGTCCTGTGATGGTCGTGGTTCCGATTTCGGGGGCGCGTTGATGCCAGACCGCCAGTAGGGCGCGAAGCAGCCGCCAGGGCGAGGGCGGCCACTCCAGCCGGCCTTCGTTGGCGCTGTGGTCCCAGGGGGTGGCGTGGTAGCGGCCGAGTGGGAAGCGGAAGGACAGGGTGGGAATCACTTGCTCTTGTCCCTTTTCATCTGCGTCTTGGCCGACGCCGAGGTCCAGGTGATGTCGTGGGTGGTTCCGCCGTGCTCGTCTGCGGTGACGTCGACGAGTTTGTCGATCCTGGCGGTCAGCTCATCCAGGTCCGGCAGGTCGATCGTCTCGGTGGTGATCAGGTCGCATGCGGTGCGCAGCCGCAGGCCGGAATTCAGCAAGCTGCGCAGTTCCCATTGGGCGAGTGTGTGGAGGAGTTCGGTGGCTTCCGGAGACAGCCCGTAGGAACGGAATTGCTGCTTGTCGATCACCACGGACAACAGGATGGTCTCGGCGGTGTATTCGATGCGCTGGTGCGGGATCGAGCCATAGCCGGTGTCCGCGCCGGGCGACGGTTCGTCGTCGGTGCCGGCTTCGTTTTTGTTGCGGACCAGTTCTCGTTTGACACCGCCGGACACTGCCGGCCGCACATTATGTGCCTCGATGAAAGCTGTCACCGCGCGTTGGACACGCGGCTGCCAAGGCCAGGCGCTGATGGCGAAGAACACGCCGTGGAGCAGGCTGAACGGGTCGAGGCGGAACACGGCGCGGGTCAGCTGCACGCGGTCCAGGGGGCGACCGGGCTGCAGGCCGAGGGCGTCGTGGAGGAAGTCCATACCCGGTGTGCCGTCGGGCAACTGGCCGTGGCGGATGTAGGCCGAGGCCAGGCGGTGGGCTTCGATACGACTGGAGGTCAGGAACCGTGCGTCTTCGGCATGGCTGACACGGACCCAGGGCAGCCGGTCGAATGGAGCCCGCGGGGCGCTGGCGACCGCGTCCCATGCTTGTTCTTCCAGGCGGTTGGCCATCGACTGCACGGACTCCACCAGCAGGGAACGACCGTCCCGAGCGGGGGCATCGAATTCGGCCGCGCCGAGATCAGGGAACCCGGTGGGCTGGAACCGGCTTCCAGCAACCGGCCGCAGAGCCACGTTCAGGATGGTGCGCGCGTCAGTCATGAAAGTCCTCTTCAGATTCTCGCGATTCGGCATTGTCAGCGGATAGTGGGCGGGCTACCGAAGCCAGTAGCCCCGGAAGCCCTTCACGGTGAACCGGGATGAGCAGGGCGGCAGCCAACCGTGGCCCATCGGCGCCGCGGGCGAGGAAGCGTGCGCGGGCAACCGGGCGGTACCCGGCTTGGCGTGCTCGGCGCAGCGCATCGTCGAGCACCGGCTCACTACGTCCGGCACGTAGTTGCGCGCCCCACCAGCTCCGCGCCCCCAAGGTGTGGTCGGCCGCAGCACTCATACCGTGCATGAACGGCGCCAATACCGCGTACGCCGGGAAAGGGACAGCACCCCCAGGCGGTTCGGTCAGCGAGACGTAGCGCGTATCGAATGCGAGCGCTGCCCACAGCGCACGTTCCACGTCGTCATCGTCGATGTCGCCATAAAGCCACGCGCAGACGGTTCTGGCGGGGACCGCAGGCACCGAGAGCGAACGCGATCTGCGAGCGAGTCGTGGGCACCCTACGCCGCGAGCTCCTCGACCGGATCCTGATCTACAACGAGGCCCCACGCTCAGAACGTGCTCAGCGAGTACATCCGGTACTACAACCGGCACCGCCCCCACCGGTCCCAGCACCAACTACCCCGGACAGCACCGAACCATGCGCCCCGGCCACCGTCACCGACCTCCAGGCCCACCGGATCCGGCGACAACCCATCCTCGACGGCCTGATCAACGAGTACCACCACGACGCTGCCTGACGGCACGGCGTCGCCCCAGCGCACAGGGCCGAATCGTATTTTCGAGCGGCACAGGATGGCGCCCTGATCGTCCCGGTCGGGGTTGGACTCGTTGCGGCCCTGACCTGCCTGTACGCCACCCGGTGGTGGAACTCCCCCGCGCCGCACCGATCACGGCCAGTGCTCGGCGGCCTGCTCCTGACAGGTATCGGACTTTCCGGTCTGCTGACCGCCGTCCGCTTTCCCGACACCGAGCTCACCGGCGGTTCCGGACCACTCGTCTACGGCAGTTGGCTCGTCTGGGGTATGTGCACCATCGCCATCTCCCAGCGACTCAGTCCCCGACGACCTGACCAAGCCGAACGAGTGGTGCGGCAGATCGCTGATCCCCGGGGACGCGGTGCCCCGGGGCGCTATCACGATTCTTCCGATCGCCTCGGGCCATCCTCTCCTACCAGTGCGGCGAAGCCGTCGAGATGCCGCACGAGGCTGTACTCGAACAGTCCGTCCAGGTCCGGCACCGTCTCCTCGTGAACCTTCGCCAGCAGCGGAAACCTCCCGCTGGCGAAGAGCTCCTCGGTCCGGGTCCGCTGTGCCACCAACCACCGGGTGAGCGTCACACCGGTCTCCTGCTCCGCCTCGACCTCGTCCGCCATGGACAGCGCGATGGTGAGGACCAACGAGTGCAGCCTGAGTACTTCTTGCATCTGTGTCGCCATGGACAGCCCAAGGCCGTCGAGGGCACGCAGCGTCCACTCGGTGTGCGCCATCATGTTGGGCACGAGCGCGGGGCGAGTGAACGAAACGGCCCTGGGCAGCCAGGGGTGTCGCCAGCACAGCGCCCACTGCTGGCGGGCGATCAGTTCGAGCTTGGCTCGCCACCCCACGGGCCCCGGAATCGGTAACTCCGGTTCACCGAACACCTCGTCGGCCATCTGCGTCACCAGTTCGTCCTTGTTCTCGACGTGCCGATACAGCGACATGGGTCCAACGCCCAACTCGGCCGCGACTCGCCGCATGGACACGGCGTCGAGTCCCTCGACGTCGGCGATCGCGATGGCGGTTCGGAGCACGGGCTCCCGGCTCAGCGCCTGTTTGGAGGTGTCGACCTGCCGTTCCGGACGCGGTGGTATCTGCGCTGTCGTCGGGCCGGTCTGCCGCCTCCGGCCCCGACGCGCGCTGACGACAGTGCCGGAACCAACCTTGGCTTCGACCAGACCCTGCTCGCGGAGGGTGGCTACAACTTTCGTCGCGGTCGCGACCGCGACGCCCCAGCGTTCAGCGATCTGCCGGATGGAAGGCATCCGTTGACCGGGCCGGAGGTCACCGGACCGAATTCTCGCGCTGATCTCCGCGACGATCCGCAGGTATGGCGGATCCGGGCGTGCTGCGGACGGCATGGGCGCCTCCTGATCATCCTCGTTGCCAGGTCGTTCACTTTTCACAAATGTACTAGTTCGGAGACAACTGAACTAGCACACTAATCCAGCTTATTACACCCAACTTGTTGACCGAACCGATGGCGTAAATACACTGTACGCAGGTCAACACACTGTACGCAGATGGCGACGAAGACACCGGCTGGCAGGGGTCACCCCGGGTCGTTCCGTCGCCCGCAAACTCGATTAGGCGACCATGAACAACATTCCACCCCCGGCAGCACGAAGTCTCCTCTTGAGTTTGTCGAACAACGATGTGGCCAGAAAACAGAACAGGAGCATGTGATGGTGACCAAGATCGACACCGACTACCTCGTGATCGGTGCGGGCGCGACGGCGATGGCCTTCGTGGACACGCTGCTGACCGAATCGGACGCGACCGTGGTGCTGGTCGACCGCTACCACCAACCAGGCGGACACTGGACCGTCGCCTACCCCTACGTGCGGTTACATCAACCGTCGGCTATGTATGGCGTGAACTCCCGCCCCCTCGGCAACGACACGATCGACCAATCCGGCTGGAACGCCGGCCTCTACGAACTAGCCAGCGCGAGTGAGATCTGCAGCTATTTCGACCAGGTCATGCGGCAGACGTTCCTGCCATCCGGGCGGGTGTCGTACTTTCCCATGGCCGAATACGACGGTGCCGGCCGATTTCACCTGACAACCTCCGGCGACGAATACCAGGTGACCGTGCGACGGAAGATCGTGGACACCACCTATCAAGGCGTGACTGTGCCGGCCATGCAACCACCAGAATTCCCGATCGCCACCGGCGTTCCCGTGGTACCACCAAACGAGCTGCCGGCCATCCGCGAACCCTACGACCAGTACGTCATCGTCGGCGCCGGCAAAACCGGGATCGACGCCTGCCTCTGGCTGCTGGAACAGGGCGTCGCCCCCGCGCGCCTGACCTGGATCATGCCCCGCGCACCATGGCTCATCGACCGGGACACCGTGCAACCACTCCCCCTCCGTCGCGCCGAAGACATCGCGAGAGACTACGCCGCCAAACACGAAGCCATCATGCGCGCCGAATCCATACCCGACCTCTTCAATCGACTCAACGCCGTTGGTGCCCTGCTGAGAATTTCCTCGGATGAGCGGCCGACAGCGTTTCGCTGCGCAACCGTCTCGCAGACAGAACTGGAACAGCTACGCAAGATCGAACATGTCGTTCGCCTCGGCCGGGTGAAACGAATCACCGAAACAGACATCGAACTCGACGGTGGCACCCTACCGACCAGCCACCGCACGTTGCATGTGGACTGCACCGCCGACGCCGCCAAACAACTCCCCATAGTCCCGATATTCCAAGATGGACTGATTACCCTGCAATCGGTTCGAGTATGCCAACCGGTGTTCAGCGCTGCCCTCATCGCGCACGTGGAGGCGGCCTATCCGAATGACACTGTGAAAAACGAGCTCTGCCCGGTCACGCCAAACCCAAAAACCGACATAGACTGGCTGCGGTTCGCGCTATCCGGAAATTTAGAACAGCTGCGTTGGTCAGGCAACGACGATATCGGCACCTGGCTACACACTTCCCGGCTACAACCAAACATCGCCCCACCGATACCGGACGATCCGGCAGAACGGGCCACCTTCGAACAACAAGCCTTAGCCATGGCACGAGAACAGAACGCAAAACTCGAAGAACTCCTATATGCGCACGACGCACTTTAGGCCCACAACTCGTTGATGCAGGTAGAAAGCCGACCAATGTGGAGGAACCGTCGTGACGATCGCTCTTTGGGACGATTGTCACGACTCGGCGTGCATCGACAAACCCCGGAGCAACACCCACCGGTCAACGGTCAGACGGCGGCCCGTGTGGCTGACATGAACAGGAACATGTCGCTCTTACCCGGCTACTGCCGCCATGCCGGGCGAGTTGCTCGATGAATTGGTGCTTCAGTCAGCCATGGTTGGCGACTGGGATAGCCTCATCGAACTGCAAGCGGCCGTGCCCACCGCGCCCGATGGAAATCCTGTTACCGCCATCGGTGCATGGAGGATTATTCAGGCGCATCAAAATTCAGTCGCCGACCGGCGTGTTGACATAAGCGGCGGTCCGTTTAATGCGAGAATTGGGTTACCACACTCAAAATCGCAAGAAAGCGGACCACCTGTATGTATCATACCACCGGCCTCACCGTGCCACAGATCGCCGACTTATGTGAGCTGATCAGGATGGAAACCGGGCAAGAGAACCAGCCGTGGCCACCGATTCTAGGATTGTGGAACTCTGTGGTCGTTGCGCTGACCTATATGAGGCGCAATCGGGTCCAAGCGGAAATCGCAGAAACCTACGGAGTTTCCCAGCCGTCCATCAGTCGTGCGGTTACCACAGTGACGCCACTGATCAACCAGGTGCTCGCGAGGTTCGTGCCCACCGCCGACGAGTTGGACGACCGGCAGCAGTACATCGTCGACGGCACGCTGCTGCCCTGCTGGTCCTGGTCCTCGCACCCGGAGTTGTACTCGGGCAAGCACAAGACCACCGGTATGAACGTGCAGATCGCCTGTACGGTCGACGGCCAGCTCAGGTGGATCTCCGATCCGATTGATGGCAGCCGGCACGACTCGTACTGCCTCGGTGAATCTGACGTGCTGTTGACACTGACGCCCGCCAACTGGATAGGCGACAAAGGATACGTGGGCAACGACATGCTCACGCCGATCAAGAAACCTGAATGCCGCGAATTGCTGGACTGGGAGAAAGAATTCAACACGCAGATCAACAGGATTCGCTACGTCATCGAGCAGGTGATCGCTAACTTCAAGACCTGGCGCATCCTGCACACCGACTACCGGCGCCCCATCGAGACCTTCCGTAAAACCATCTCCACCGTTGTCGCCCTGCATTTCTTCGCCTCAGCGTGAATAACCCTCATGGATGCGCAACCTTTTCTAATTGGCCACTGAGGATCGCGGCAGACGCGATCAGACCTACCGACAGCAGCAATCACACGACTCGAACAGAGATGGGAGACCTGGCCCCGATGAGCAGACATAGGAACTGGCGTCGGACTCGCGCCCCATGGGCGCTCGTCCTACTGACGACACTGTGCGCAGAATTGACGTTCACCGCGGTCGCAGTACCGTTGACCTGGCTACTCGTGCCTCTGCTGATGGTGATGTACGGGGCCGGTGTCCTCGTAATCCGAGAGGCAGTCGTGCGAGTTGGCGGGGGCTGGCCGAGCCTTGTGCTGCTGGGTGTGGCCTACCAGATCGCAGAAGACGGACTAGGCCTGCAAGCCCTGACCAGCCCCCGGATGTATGGCGCTGCCGACTGGGGCTTGCGAGCCCTTGGCGTGAACTGGACATACTGGGAGTCACAGATCGGGGTTCACGTAGTTCTCAGCGTCCTTGTCCCCATCGCCCTTGTCGACCTCCTCTTTCCGGACCGTCGTGCCCGGCCGTATCTGGGAAGGGGCGGATTCATGGGAGCCGGCGCACTGGCAATCGTGGGCGTATTCGGACTGCGATATACCATTTCCGCAAGCCAGGACCCCGGATACCAGATGCCGTGGGGCTGGACGGCAGCATTCGTCGCAGCCATCATAGTGCTTGCCCTGCTCGCACTATTAGTCATTCCTCGCCGCCACCTCCCAGAACGCCGTCAAGCAGGCCGGAGGGCACCGCGCCCAGGAGTGGTCGGATTTGTGTCCATGTACTTGACCATGGCATTCCTGACGACACTGCTTCCACTCGGCCTCGGATCCGATCTACTGTTCGGCGACATGATGTCGCCTCTCTTGCGGCTGATCACAGCAGCCATGACCGCCATCCCCTTCGGATGGTTGGTGCTGCGCTGGCGAGCGGCAGCCAATTGGAACAATCGGCATCGAATCTGGCTTATCGGCGGGATTCTTGTGTCGCACACCGCGTTCATGATGCCCGGTTCGCCAACTGCCGTACTCGTTGGCTCGCTGACAATTGCGGCGCAGGTAGCCTTGCTGACCATTCTCGCCAGACACGTTCGACAGCGAGAAAGCGCGACGAACTCAATCCGGGTGTGATAGGAGCCGACGTCGGGCCAGTGAAAATCGGCGTCCCCAAAAGTGCACTAGTACGGCAGCCGCACTTTGGTGATCTTGGCTGGTCAGGGGCGTTGAGGGGGCCCGGTTAATCAGGCGGGCAGCCGCCTCGCGATGATCATGTTGTGACGCAAGAAGATCGTGAGGCGGCTGCGGCTGTCATGGTAGAGGGTGCGCGTGCGGTGGCGAACCTGGAGGTGCTGCACGGACGGTTGAGGCCGTGTTTCGCGCGGGCGAAGCCGTTTGGGCAGGCCAGGAAGTACATGTCCGGGTTGATGAGTGATCTGCCGCGCAAGAACGGGTGGACCATCGCCGAGCACGCGGGAGACCGGACTCCGGATCGGATGCAGCGGCTGCTCAATCACGCGGTGTGGGACCACGATCAGGTTCAGGGGGTGGTGCGACGGTTCGTGGTCGACCAGTTAGGAGACCAGCCGTTGCGGGTGGTGGCGCTGGACGAGTCCGGTCAGGAGAAACAGGGGGAATGCACTGCGGGCGCCAAACGGCAGTACATGGGCTGCGCGGGCCGGGTCGCGAATGGGGTGAACACAGTCTATTGCTCGTACGCCACCCCCGGCGGGCACGCGCTGGTCGGTGCCCGTATCTATGTGCCGGCCGAACAGCTCGACGATCCTGATCGCCGTGTCGCGCTCGGTGTTCCCGACAAGACCGAGTTCCGAACGAAACCGCAACTGGCGCAAGACATTCTTTTTGACATGATCTCGGATGAGACGATACCACCGTGGGTGGCGGGCGACGAGGTCTATGGCCGATCGGGCCCGCTACGGACTTTCTTGGAGGACAACGAGATCGGGTACGTGATGCGCGTCGGGTGCGCCTTCACCATCGAGTTGCCAACGGGTGAGCGGATACGCGCGGACGCTACCGTGGCCACGCACCTGGCCAGCCGCGAGCACGAGCGGGCCTGGCAGGTCTGCTCGGTGACCGGGTCGAAAGGCGAACGCATGTACGCCTGGGCCTGGATCGCGACCGCGAGCCCACGCCACTTTCTGTTGATACGCAAACACTTGCAGACCGGCGAGTTGGCCTACCACTACTGTCACGTTCCCGCTGGACGGCCGATCACGCTGATGACCCTCGTGCGGGTCGCATGCTTGCGCTGGCCAGTCGAAGAAGGGTTCGAGTTCGGAAAAGACCACTTCGGACTTGATCACTCCCAGGTCCGCCTCTACACCGCACTGCTGCGGCACATCGTACTCACTCTGGCCGCGCTCGCCGTCTGCGCCATCACCGCAGCCCAAGCCAGAACCCGAGCTCCAGCACCAATCTTGCCCACCACGCCCGATCAGCAGCCACCCGAGGATCCCGGCCTGATCGCACTCACTGTCGCCGAGATCAAACGACTATTCACACTGGTCACCCGTCGGCTCCACCCCGAAACCCACCACCTGCACTGGGTCTGGTGGCGACGCCGACACCAAGCTCGCGCCCGCTGGTTCCATCACCGCACCCGACTACGTCGTGACCAGCGAACATAGCCCAACCGGAAAGTGCGGCTGCCGTACTAGGTCAAAAAAGGCCCGAACTATCACACCTTGGTTTACCGCTGTGGCCGATGTGGCGTGAACCGCGACGATGATCGCCCGCACCGGACGACGTGCCCGCCCACCACCGGATCAACCAACGGCACCCGTCACACAACGCAACAGGAACAAGGAAAACGAAAACGAATGACAACGAACGATGACCGGCGACCGACCCTGGCCCTGACTTTTCATGTGGGTCGGTTGTGTTGCGGCGTGCCTGAACACAGAAAGTGCTCCTGACCTGGGAGGATACGGGTGTCTGACGTCCGTATCGCAACCAAGGTGAGGAGCACTTTCGAGGTGCAGGCTACTGGGTGGTCGCGGGGTTTGGAAGTCACCGCTGATGGTGAGGGGATCGTGTCGCACGCCGGGCTTGCGCTGCTGCGCGGGTTGACCGATAAGACGGGTTTGACCGCAGGCTTGTCGAAGGCGCTGGCCGGCACCCGGTTGCTGGTGCATAACCGGGGCCGGGTGGTAGCGGATGTGGCGTGCGCGATCGCCGACGGGGCGCGGGCGATCAGCGATTTCCGGGTGATGGGTGACCAGCGGGAGCTGTTCGGGCCGGTGGCGTCGGTGCCCACCGCGTGGCGGACGTTGGAAGAGATCGCCGACGGCGGAACCCGCACGGCGAAGAAGATCACCGCCGCAGTGAACACTGCCCGCCGGTATGCGTGGGACCAGATCGTGACACGCCACGGCACGCTTCCCGGGGTGCGCATCGCGGACAAGACCCTGGAGGGGGTGACCTGCGTCCGCATCGACGCGACGGTCACTGACGCGCATTCGGACAAGGAGTGGGCGGAGGCGAACTTCAAGGGGTTCGGCCATCACCCGCTGCAGGCCTACTGCGACAACACCGGGGGTGAGCCGCTGGCGTGGATGCTGCGCCGCGGTTCGGCCGGCAGCAACACAGCCGAGGACCACATCGCCATCACCGATAGTGCGATTGCCGCGCTGCCACAACAGTTTCGGAGGCGGTTGATGGTCACTGTGGACGGTGCCGGCGCCAGTCACGAGCTCATCGCACATCTGGACAAGCTCGCGTCCCGGCGCGGATACCAGCTCATCTACTCGGTGGGGTGGGCGCTGACCGAGCGGGAGAAGACCGCGATCCGGCTGGTGCCCGAGCGGGCGTGGGTGCAGGCGATCGGGCCGCGCGGGCAGCTGCGTGAGCGACGCGCCGAGGCCTGACCACCCATCACTTGACTGATCACCCGACCGACACCACCATCGTCGGGCACAACGCCACGTCACAACCGCCCACCGTCAGCACACCAGCTGAATGTTTGCTTCCCTGGGAGTCGAGCAATCGCGCGGACCCACTGGCAGCACGGCGCGGATTCCGGCCCGTCGGCCGAGAATCCCCGCCGTGCTGTTTCGTATGACAATACCTAATTCCGTTCTCAGCTACCGTAGATTTCTTGCATTCGCTCCATCAGCTCAGGCAGGGAGACCGTCCCATTCTTGTCCTTGTCGAAGGCGCGGAAATCGTCCTCGACCTGTTTCTTGGTTGCGCCCCACGCCCCCATTGCCTTGGCGTACTCGTCCAAGCTGATCTCGCCATCACCATCGACATCGACCAGATTGAACATCGCCGAAGCCGCCGCGGTATTGCGGGCGACGATCGCCGGGTCGCCCTGCAGGGCACGCGCACCAGCAATGTATTCTTGCTTGCTCACCTGCTTGTCACTGTTGGTGTCCATCCTCTCGATGAGACGGTCGGCTACCTGGCGATATTGGAAGCGAACGTTCTCAGCCTCCGGGGAGCGCGGATCACGCCCGACCGCCTGACATACGCTGTCGACCATGGCCTCGAAGTCCTTGTGATCGATGTAGCCGTCGCCGTCCCGATCAGCCTTGTCGAAACTGGTAGCGACAAAATCAAATCCTTTTTCGGTGATCATAATAAAACCTTTCACAGCAAGAACAGTGCAACATATAGGACCTGTATGCTGCATGGAAGCACAACCACACCGCGCCAGCAACCGCGACCACCTCATAGCGTCGACACGACCCGGGATATGTTCCACAAATGCAGGGAAACCGCCACCGGCCACGGCCACTCAGTTGCCAAACCGGGCCCATCGATTTAAAATATGATATTCGTCGCCATTTGGCATATTCCAATATAGCGGTGCATTGGTAAAAATTCTTGCGCCACCCGACAGGCTTCACCTGTGGTTCGCTGCCGGGTTGGGCCATGGGTTGGGCCCGGGTTGGGCCGGGGTTGGGCCGGCCGGGACTAGGGTTCAACGAATTTGACATTGATCTGGATCTGGTAGCCGGGGTACTGCTTCTCGTACCGCTTCCAGCGGCGGCCAGGCGCCAACGCACGTGGCGGTCCAACTGGGGTCACTCACCCGGTCTCCCTATGATCATCAGGTCCGGGCGTCAACCATCTCCGTCTGTTTTAAATATTGACAGAGTTCGTGTTTCCGCGGACTGTCGAAGAGGATGGGAGGTCGGAGCTGCATCGGGCACGGCCGGTACGCACGCTGTTTCTCTCCGGAGTCTCCACGCAGATCCGGGTGGCGTGATTGCATCCCGTTTTCCCCGTTCGACGGAAATTCGGAGTTGCCCCAGGCGCCCGTAGGCGATCTCGACGATTTCCTACATCAGCGATTCCCCGTAAGGGGGTATTTTTGTGCCTCGCCCGAGCGACCTCGGCGGCGCGCGGCCAATTCCAGCTGTATAGTCATATATTGACTTCGCGTGAATCACTGGATTGCAAATAGCTGTTCGTGGGAATTGTTCACCATCGCCTTCCTTTCCTTCGCCACGTCGCCGAACTCGTCACTCGCCCAGCAGGAGGAGAACTGTCGCGATGACCACGTCCATTGCCATGGAACCTCAAGAGGTCCACCTCGTGGAACTGACCCATTTCCCAGGGCAGCGCTATAGCGCGACGCTGGGCTACCTGCAGGCTTCCGCCGAAAGCCTTCCCGAGATCGCGGCCGCGTGCTCGTTCCGTAAGCACATCGAGCCCCAGACGACCCGGAGTTGGCCGGAAACGTGCCGGAGGATCCTCGACTCCTTGCACGATCCCCTGGTCGTCGCGTTCACCATCTACTTCTGGAACCGCGCGAGGTCGCTCGAACTCGCAGGCCTGATCAAGCGCCGGTGGCCGTCGTGCCGGATCGTGCTGGGCGGCAACGACGTCTCTCACCAGCAAGATCAGCTCTTCCGCGAAGCACCGTGGGTGGACGTGCTCGTGCACGGGGAAGGCGAGCTCCGCTTCGCGGAACTGCTGCGCCGTTTCTGCTGCGGCAGCGAAGACCTGTCCAACATCGACGGGATCAGCTTCTGGGAAGGCCGCGGGGAGCGGCGCGAACTGAGGACGACCCGGTCCGCGAGCCGAATCGCCGAGTTGGACACGATCGCCTCGCCGATCCTCAGCCCGGTCTTCAGCGACGAGGACATTGCCACCACCAGCCTGTTGGTCTACGAGACGAACCGCGGGTGCCCCTACCACTGTTCGTTCTGCTACTGGGGTGGAGCGATCAACCAGAAGATCCGCCGATTCTCCATGGAGCGGATCACCAGGGAGCTGGAGCGGGTGGTCAGACTCCTCCCCGCCGAAGCGCTGTTCTTCGTCGCCGACGCTAACTTCGGCATCCTGCCCCGCGACCGGGAGATCGCCGAACTGTTCGTCGACCTGTGCCGGCAACACGACAAGGCGATCAGCTTCGTCGTGAACTGGGCGAAGAACTCCAGCCGCCGGATCGTCGAGATCGCTGAGGTGCTCCACGCCGCCGGCGCGCTGCTCGGCATGACGCTGTCGACCCAGTCCTTCACCCCGAAAGTGCTTGAGCTGGCGCAGCGATCGAACATCAAGACCGAGCACTACCGGGAAATCCGGCGAATGTGCCAGGAGAAGGGGATCCCGACCTACACCGACCTGATCTGGGGAATGCCGGGGGAGAACTACGAGACGTACAAGGACAGCGTCGAAGAGGTCCTACGCGTCAACGGGTGCCCGGTCATCTACCACCTCCTCCTGCTCAATAACACCGAGTACGCGAAGGAGACATTTCGCCACGAGCAGGAAATGCTGGTGCGAGAGCTTCCCACCGAGGTCGGGAGCGAGATCAGCGCGGAGACCGTCGTCGGCCACCGGCAGATGACGCGCGACGAATGGCTCAGGGGCACCGAACTCCGGTTCTCGTTGTATCTGTTCCAGAAAACGCTGATGCGCGCCACGTTGGCCGTCATCCGCGCCGCGACTGGTATCCGGATGGTCGATCTGTGCGACCACCTGGTCGATTTCCTCAAGGAGGGCTGTCCGGACGGGGAGGTCGCGGAGTTGGCACGTGATCATTCCCGTGCGTGGTGGAATCCTGCCGACTGCGACCGCGAGCTGGTCGTACGTACGCTGGGCGTCGAACATGGGAATTTTCAGGCGAACGCGCACTGGGCTGCCGTGATCCGATGCTTGGCGACCGCTCCTGACCGGCTCCGCGCGTTCCTGACCGGTGCCGTGGAACACCTCCGCGCTTCCTCTCCCGGGAGGCTTCCTAGCGCGGCAGAGATCGAGTCGGCGCTGGACCTCGACGTCCTGGCCAGCGCCGAACTCCGGACCCGCTTGACCGGGATCCCAGTGGAGGCGGAGGTCGTTCTCCCCGGACACATCTACACCGTGCTGCGGGAGGCCGACGTGCTGCAAGGCCAGGCCCACATCGGTGGAGGAGGAGTGGTCACCGGGCGGATGCGGACCGCTGTCGACGACTTCGACTCGACGCGAGCCAACAACAGCTTCTTCTACTACCTGAGCGGCGTGCAGTTCGGTCGGTCCAACCCCTTGCGAGACAACGTTGTTATCGACGCCCGTGCGGGGACCTGAAGTTCCCGGCTGTCTGAGCTGGGTTCACGCGATCCGGCAGTTGCGCCTCCCCAACAACAACGGCTCGACCACGCCCGCACCCCGACGGTGACAGCTACTTCAACGTAGCAGCGTTCCTGAAAGCGATATCGTCGGATCAGAGGCCGGCCTTCCCAGTGCTGTGAACCTCCAGCCTGCTGCGCGCCATTTCTGCGGGTCGAGGCTGTTGCGGGCATCGACGATCCGGCGAGCGCGCACGACTTCGGCCACTGCTGCCGGATCGACGTCGCGGAACTGTGGCCAGTCCGTCAAGTGGACGAGCAGGTCCGCTTCCCGGCAGACGTGGAGCAGTGATTCGCCGTGATCGAGTTGCGGGCAGGCCCGCCTTGCCTGGGCGCTGGCACGCGGATCGAAGACGGCCACGTGCGCTCCCTCGCGGTGGAGTTGTTCGGCGACCGCCAACGCCGGGGAGTCCCGGGTGTCGTCGGAGTCCGGTTTGAATGCCGCGCCCAGGGCCGCTATCCGTTTGCCGCGAAGGGTCCCGCCGCATTCGGCGCGGACGAGGTCTACGAGCCTGTTCCGTGCCTGGTCGTTGATTTGGTCTACCGCGGTGAGCAATGATGCGGCGCCGGTCAACCGCAATGCGCGGGCCTGCGCGGTGAACGACCGCAGGTCCTTGGGCAGGCAGCTCCCGCCGAATCCGAGCCCGGGGTGCAGGTGTGCCGAGCCGATCCTCGGGTCTTGGCCGAGGGCCTCCGCCACCGTGACGACGTCGGCGGAGACCAGCTCGCACATCTCGGCCACCGCGTTGATGAAGGAAATCTTGGTGGCCAGGAACGCGTTCGCTGCCATTTTGATCAGCTCGGCGGTTTCCAGACCCGTCACGATCAGCGGAACCCCTTGGTCAAGCAGGAACCGGTAGACCTCGCGCAACAGCGCAGCAGCGGGTGCGGAGGAAACTCCGAACACCAGCCGATCCGGGTGCAGGCTGTCTACCACCGCGTGCCCCTCGCGCAGGAACTCCGGGTTCCACGCCAGTTCCACCGCGGGATGTCCGGCAAGCTCGGCCAAGCGTTCGCCAAGCACTGTGGCGGTTCCGACCGGAACGGTCGACTTGCCGACCACCAGCGCTGGCCGGGTCAGGTGCGGCGCAAGCCCTTCCAGTGCGCCGAGCAGGGGCTTCAGATCGGCGCTTCCGTCCGGCGATTGCGGGGTCGGTACGCACAGAAAGTGCACGTCGCCGAATCGGGCTGCCTCTCGATAGGAGGTGGTGAACTGGAGCACGCCGCGTAGTCTGTGATGGTTGACCAGGTCTTCGATACCGGGTTCGAAGAGAGGGACCCTTCCGGAGGTGAGTGCGGCGATCTTCTCGGCGTCGATGTCCATGCCCAGCACGGAGAAACCCGCCCCTGCCATCGTGACGGCATGGGCTGTTCCGACGTATCCGGTGCCGAGCACGGTGATGCGCAATGTCATCTCTGGATGTTCCTTCCTGCTGCCCCGGCCACGTTCGGCTGCGCGGTGCGGTTGCCGCCGAGCGACGGAGGAACAGCGATTCCGAGTTCTGCGGCCATGGCCTCCGCAGTGCGTGCCAGCCCCGCCCGCAGCGCGACAACGGGCTGCCAGCCGAGCAGGTCGCGTGCGAGCGACGTGTCGGGCCAGCGCCTGACAGGATCGTCGATCTCGGGTGGGAGGAATCGCAGTGGAGCGGTCGACCCGATCAGCTCTCGGATCACGTGCGCGATGTGACGAACTGTCGTTTCCGTCCCGCCGCCGATGTTCACCGGCCCGGGGTGCGACGCGGCCGTGTAAGCCAGAATGCCGCGCACGGTGTCGTCCACAAAGCACAGCGATCGGGTCTGCTCGCCGCCGCCGTTGATCGTCATCGGTTTGCCGGTCAGCGCCTGCCGGATGAAGGTGGGGACCATTCTCCCGTCGTCCGGGCGCATCCGCGGGCCGTAGGTGTTGAAGATCCGGAGGATACCGGCGTTCACGCCCAGATCACGCCGGAAGCACGCCGTCAGGGCTTCGGCGAACCGTTTGGCCTCGTCGTAGACCGCTCGGGGACCGACGGGGTTGACGTGGCCCCAGTAGTTCTCCGCCTGCGGGTGCTGCTCCGGATCGCCGTAGACCTCGGAGGTCGACGCCAGCACGAACCGTGCTTTTTTGGCTTCGGCGAATTGCAGGAGTGCCCAGGTCCCCGAGCTGCCCGCTCGGAGCGTGGCGAGCGGGAGTCTGCGGTAGTCGGCAGGCGAGGCCGGTGAAGCGAGATGCAATACGGCAGCGACCTCACCGTCGGTCTTCCAGGGCGCGGAGACGTCGATGTGGTGGAAGTGGAAATTCTGGTGATCCACCAACGCCGCAATGTTGTCGAGCCGACCGGTGGATAGGTCATCCAAGCATTCCACCACCAGACCTCGCGTGAGGAGCGCGGCGCACAGGTGGGAACCGAGAAACCCGGCGCCGCCCGCGATGACTACCCGGTTGCCGGGTGTGAGTACCGGTTCCATTGGACTTCCTTCTCCCCTCGCTGGGCGTGCCCGTTCACGAACTCCTCCAGATCGGCGATGAGCTGCTCGGCAGGCGGCAGCGCAAGCATCCGGCGCTGAACTCCCTTGGCGCGTGCACGGAACGCGGGCTCGGTGAGCACCCGATCGACGACCGACGTCAGCGAGTCCACGCTGAGTTCCTCCAACCGCAGCGCGAGCCCGACGCCCAGCTGCTGAATCCGAGCGGCGTTGGCGGACTGCTCAGCGAACAGCGGCACACCGACCATCGGCACACCCGCGGTGAACGCCTCGCAGATGCTGTTGAAACCGCAGTGTGTGACGAAGAGGTCGGTGGCCGCCAGCAACGTTTTCTGCGGCACGAACGAGGTCAGGTGGACGTTGTCCGCACGCACTCCGCGCCACTGCGCGGGATCGTGCTCCGCGCCGAGCGCGACGATGCCGGTCACTGGCAACCGCCCCAATACCTCGATGATCGTGTCCAAAGGCGACGGCCCAGTGCCCAGCAGATGGCCGGCATTGGAACCCAGGCTGGCCAACAGCAGCGGCCGGTGAGCAGGTAGGTCCGCCACCGCGGGGTCCAGTGGCTCCGATGCGGTCTTCGGTGGCTGGTAGTGACTCCCCCGCTCCATTCGGGCTTGCTCCGGATGGAACATCTCCGGAACAACCGAGGCCCGGAAACCCCGCAGTGGAGACCAAGCGTCGTCGATCGGCTCGAGGTTCCACGCTGCCCGCAGACGATTCAGCTCTGCCAGCACGACGGCGTCGCCGTAAGGTGCGAGAGGTGCGATGAGGTCGAGCGCGGCGTGGGGAATCCCGAGGTGCTCGGCGGCCAGATATCCGCCGAACTCCGTGGTTTCGCGGACCACCACGTCGGGTTCGAAGGACGGCAGCACCTCCACCAAGTCCACCGCGGCGCGGCTGCCCATCAGACTGATGAAGGCATGGGCGAACATCTCCGCGGTTCCATCGGTGGTCTTCCCCGGCTCCAGGTGCGCCCCCACCTTTCTCGTCAGTTCCTCATCGGCCACGATGTCGGACATCGAGACCGCATTCGGCAAAACCAGCGGCCGCAGCCCTGCCCTCGCCACGTGGTGCGCCAGCTCGGCTCCGGTGGCGACGACCACCTCATGCCCGGCCTGTCGGGCCAACGCCGCAATCGGCAGCACCAATGGAACGAGATGCGAATAGATGGCCTGCGCGGTGAAAGCAATGCGCACTGCGCTCTCCTTCGTCGACCTGCCTCCCGGAGGGCACCTTCGCAGGGTTTTCGCCCCCCGCATCACAGCGAAGCAGAGGCTGCGAAGCCTGCGATCCCACGCGAGGCACTATCCCCCGATTTCGCCGAACTCGAACCCGACCAGGTCATCCTCACGATCGCGTCCTGACGTCCCAGCGTGTGGGCGACGGGGAAGAAAGCGATTCCAGCGCGACGCGATAGATGTGCGCATTCTCAGTCGCAAGAACACCTTTGGGTCGTGCGGATGCAGAACGGTCATCAGAACAGGCAAGATTGTTCACGGTGTCTAACATCGCAGCCGAAGTCTCAACGACGCGGAAAGGAGCTCGCTCACATAATGGAAGAGAAGGAGCAAGCCACTAAAGCCACCGCGTGGAAACGACTCATCCGAGTCATCGAAGGTGGACTGGCGTTCGATGTGCTTTCTGCCGTCGCGAAGCTGGGAATCGCTGATCATCTCGCCGACCACCCGCGGAGCGCAGCCGAACTGGCCGGCGCGCTCGGCGCTGCCGATGAGGAGGCGGTCCAGCGATTCCTGCGCGTGGCCGAATCGATCGGCCTCGTCCGGCACGACCTGCGCTCCGGACGGTACGAGACGACACCGATGTTGAACTTGCTGCACCGGAAGAGCGGGACTTGCCGCAACCAGGTGCTGACCTTCACGGCTCCCGGTTACCGTCGTACCGGTGAACTGCTGCACCACACGGTGCTGAGCGGACGGGCTGCAACGCAACAGGCGCTGGGGACGGATCTGTGGAAATACTACGAGGATCATCCTGAAGAAGCCGTGTTGTTCGCGGGTGCGATGCGCGATCTGACCAACTCCGTGGCGGACGACGTGCTTGCTGGCTACAGCTTCGCCGGCCGCGCCACGGTGGTTGACGTCGGTGGCAGTCACGGAGTCCTGCTGTCCCGGATTCTGGCTTCGTACCCGGAGGCACGGGGGATTCTCTTCGACCGTCCGGAAGTGGTCGAGCAGGCCCGCCAGGCCTTCGTAGACCAGGGACTGGCTTCCCGCGTTCGGTTCGTCGGCGGGAGCTTTCTGGAGGCAGTGCCCGACGGCGGAGATCTCTACCTGCTCAAGAGCGTGCTGTGCGACTGGGATGACGAGAGCTGCACGCAGATCCTCTGCCGCTGCCGTGATGCCGTCGATGCCGACACTCCACTGGTAGTCGTCGACTGGCTGCACCCGGGCCATGCCGACACCACTCTGGACTGGATCGATTTCATGCAGGCAGTTCTGGTCAACGGTCGGGTCCGTACCCTGCAGCACTACGAAACCCTGCTCTGCGCCGCGGGGTTCCGGATCAATCGGGTTGTGGAGACTGCCACCGACCGCGCTCTGCCAGCAACGGTGATCGAGGCGTTCTGCCGGTGAAGGCAGGACGCCCGAGTCCCCGGTGAAGGAGCCTCAGGGACGCCACCGCACGGCGGCGGCAGCGGCGACCTCGCCGGTGTGGGCGAAGCCCGCGAGCATCAGCAACGAACCGCTGACGACGGTCTCCTCGCGGATGGCGCGGTCCAGAGTCACCGGGACGCCGACACTGAAGACATTTCCGCACTGATCGAACGTGTCCGGGTGTCGTTTGGTGGGAAGGCCCAGAGCCTCACGCCAGTTCCGCAGAAAGGTTCGATTCGGCTGGTTGGTCACGAGCACGTCGATCTCCTCGGTGTCGACACCGATTCGTCGGCACGCCCGTCGGACCACTTCCGGCACGAACCTGTTCCCGTTGTGCAGCGCCTCCTCAATGGTGTCGCTGCCGAACCGGTACCGCGGTTCGCCGCGGCCCGGCTGCCAATACTTGCGGCCGTCTCCGCTCTCAAACCGCATGTGCCCGGCTACCTCGTTGTGGTGCAGGGTTTCGACGTGCAGGATCGGCGATTCCGCCGAAGTCGTCAGCAGCGCGACCCCCGCACCGTCGCCGGGAATGGGCGCCTGGGGCGTCTTGCGCACCTGGGGCTGGACGTAGATCTGCCCGGCCATGTTGGCCACGCCGCATACCAACGCCGACCGCGCGCCGTCGGCCTGGAGGAGCTGACGCGCCAGTTTGAGCATGTAGACGAAGGAAACGCACCCGGCGTTGTGCAGGTCGACGATCCACTCCGGGTTCGCGCCCACTCGATGCGCCAGCTCGCCACCGCAGCCGTGGATGGGCGTGTCGGGCAACATCGTGTGCGTGACGATGACATCCACCGCGCGGATCGTCTCACGGCCGTGCCGTGAGACGAGACCGGTGAGGGCACGCTCGGCCATGTCCACCGCTGTCTCGCCCGGTGCGAGGTGGTGCCGATGATGCGGGGGCGCCTTGAACATGGCGCTCCCAGCCTGGTCCGAGCATTCGGCGAAGCGCGCGTAGTAATCCACGGGAACTGGATTCCCAGGAAGATAGCTGCTGACGTCGAGCATGCTGATCTGCTTCACGCGTCCTCCTTGGACCACTCGGGAGCGATGGGCTGCCCGTGGGAGTGCCGGTGCTCGCAAATCTTCTTCAGGTTCTGCAGTTCGACCCAGTGAGCGGCGTAGAACAGGTCCCAGAACTCGCCGACCCACGGACGGTTCGGACTCGCGGCCAGATCCGGCCACGGGTTCTCTTGGTAGAAGGGATGGCGGCAGTTGGTCCACAACACCACCGAGCCCGGCCGGTTGAGCACTAGCTCGGCATCCACGACACGCAGGAGGTAGATCATCCACAGGTGCTCGCCCTGATCCCAGGCGCAGTGGTAGTCCACCGTCATGGCCTCGGGGTTGGCGAGCGTGCGGACGTAGATCTTGCTGCTGTCGTCGCACAGCATCTCTTCGCCTGCCCAGAGCCCGGGTTCGTCGGTCTCTGTCAACCGCCGCAGCGTAAGCGTCCACTCGACGAGGCTGCGGGGGTCGGCCATGTACTCGTAAACCTCCCGCGGCGGCGCGTCGATGTGGTCGCTGAGCGAGCAGTACCGGCCGAAGATCTCCTCGTGGTCCCACTTCGGGCGGGTCATCTCCCGCATCATGGCCATGGTCTCCGGCCGCGAACAGTTCTCGATGCGGACCAGGTCGGGAATGGCGGTCAACGTGGACACGGGATCATCTCCTTATTTAGGAACGAGCGGACCGGTGGTATCTCGTCGACATCGCAGTCGACCGAGATGAACGCCGGCTCCCGGGTGGCGCAGGTGTCGGCAAGCGCGCGAGCGAGTCCTTCGGTGGTGGTCGCGTTGCGCGCGTCGAGGGAAGGGAACATCGCGTTGATGCCGGTCGCCAGACGTGCGCGGCCAAACCGGTTGTAGCTGTAGCCGCCGCCATAGAGGACCTGCTCCCGGGTCACGCACATCGCGTGGGCGTTGTTGTTGAGGATGACGAACGTGATGGGCAGGCCATGCTCGACGGCTGTGTGCAGCTCGAACCCGTGCATGTAGAAGGCGCCGTCCCCTGCGATCACGTAGACGCGGCGCTGCCGATCGGTGTCCGCGAAACTCGCACCGATCGCAGCACCGAACGTGTACCCCATGCCGCCCATGCCCAGGGTGACCACGAACCGCCCGTGCCGTGGAGCGGAAAGGTGGTGAATCGCCGCCGCACCGCAGTTTCCCGCATCTGCGAACACGGCTGCGTCACGGGGCAACGATTCATCGATGGCAGCCATGACCTCGCGGTATCCCAGGCCACTGCCCGAGTGCGGCGGTGGTTCGAGGTATCGGATGCGCTGCTTGTGATCGAGTACGCCGCCAGACACCAAGCTGAGGCGCCCGACCAACGCAGGCAGGCTGGCGCGGAGATCGCCGGTGACGACAGCTGCGTCCACGTAGGGCCGCTCGGGGGACAAGCACACGACTGGACGATTCGCGAGCAGTTCGTCCAGCCCGTCGCGCGCGACGACCGGTAGTCTGGTACCGACCAGCAGGCACGCCGACGAGTCAGCCAAGCCCTCGACGACGGTCGGGTGCCCCATGCCCCCGGAGACACCGACGAAGCGGTGATCCCCGTTGTCGAAGACGTCCTTGGCGTCCGGGGTCACCGCGACCCTCGCCCCCAGCTTGTCCACCAGCCGCGCCAGGTGATCGCGCACGTCAGCTCGGGCGATGCCGTCACCAGCGATCACAAGAACGCCACCCGCACGGCGTGCCGACTCCAGCGTGGACGCGGCGGCCGAAAGCTCGCGTTCGAGCGGTGCGGTTTCGACCCGCGCCCGGAGCAGCTCGGTCAACACCACGTCGCTCGGCGCCTGCTGCACATCCTTCGGCAACAGCAGAACGGCCGGTCCGCGGGGAGAGGACAACGCCGCCGAAGCCGCTTCACGGAAACGAATGATCAGCTCATCCGGTGAATTCACTCGTGCACAAAAACGCGCTACTGAGCCGAAAACCCGCTCCGCATCGAGACTGCCACCACGACCGCTGGAGTCCTGGAAAGCGCCGAGCCCGTCGAGCCGAGTTGGTGGCTGACCGACGAGCGCGAGCACCGGGATGCGCGACGTGTACGCCTCACCGAGGGCGGAAACCACATTGAGGGCACCTCCACCCGAGGTCGTGGCGACGACACCGAGACGACCGGTGACGCGCGCGTAGCCGTCTGCCATGGTGCACGCGGAGAACTCATGTTTGGCGAGTACTCCGGTCACCGCTGGATTGCAATGCAACGCGTCGTACAGGTCCTCGATGTTGGCGCCGCCCACGCCGAACACGTGCGTGACACCCAGCGCCGCCAGTGCGTCCACGAGCCGGTCCACCGCCCGCCGCCTGCCATTGTTGAGGCGGGCGAGTCCATCAGTCGATGGCGGAGAACTGCCCACGCCGGACGGCAGTACCCCCAGCGGAGTCATGGCGGGAAAATCCATGGTGTAGTGAGTTCTCCTCGCTCTTGGGCACCGGTGCGCTGGACTTCTCCGGGGATTCTCCGGGCCCGCTCCCCATGTCAACGAGGCGAAAAAGAGTGATATCACTGCGAATTCATCCAATTGAGTCCATCCGACGAACCTATCTCACCCGCAGGCGTCACGAATCACCAGTTTGCGATCCCGAAAGTCGGAGTCACCCCCGCGGCGGGCGGTCCAGACACGTTCGAATGGGACTCAGGTGGCAGCAGCGGTCCAGTGTCGACAACCATTACGACGTGTCGAACGGCGCGGCCGCATGGATCGAAGAGAAGGAGAAGCCTTGCACTGGCGTATTTCCGAAGAATCATCGCATTCCCTTCCGGACGGCCGGACCGTTTCCTGCACGTCGCCCTCGGAGATGCTGACTGTCTGGGAAGACGTCAACCACAACGACGCCTACCTCGCAGCGGTCCAGGGACTCGCCCAGGGGGCGCTGATCGTCGACGCGGGAGCACACTACGGGCTCGCCGCCCTCTTCTTTGCCCACCACGTCCCGAACCCGACGATCTTGGCTTTCGAACCCGTGCCAACCACTTTCGAGTGCCTGCGGGAGAACCTGTCCCGTCACGTGCCGGGCGGTCGTCCGTTCCGCTGCGCCCTCGGCAGGCGGCCCGGGAACCGCGAAATGACGTACTCACCGGTCGCGCCCTGCGTGTCGACGCTCCACGCGGACCACGAAGAGGACAGACGCACACTCGAAGCCATCGTCACCAACACGGGCGGGAACGCAATCAACGCACTCGATCTTCTGCAACAACGGGATGCGACCAATTACACCTTCCCTGTGCCGGTCACCACGGTGACTGAAGTGGTCGAGCAACAGGGCATCGGAACCATCGATCTGCTGAAAATCGATGTGGAGCGCGCCGAATTGGAAGTGCTCGACGGGGTGAGCGACGAGGTGTGGCCCGGCATCCGCCGCATCGTCATGGAAGTGCACGACGTCGACGGCAGACTCGCCGAAGCAGCGAGCCGACTGAGAACGCGGCACTACGAAGTGACCGCGTCGCAACCGACGATGTTCCGGAACACCAACCTACACATGATCACCGCGATCCGGGACTGAAAGCTAACCCGGGGCTTTCACAGTGGTGAGGGGGCGATGGTTTGCCACGAACGGATACCGGCGCCCGAGTTTGAGCGCGAAATCATCGACACCGAGGACCGGCACCGCGTTCGCCACGGGGTCGGGCAGCACTTGCACCAGACGCAGCAAGGTGTTTCGGCTCACCACAAGTCCCAGCCGGGCGACCAGGCGAGCCCGCCCGGCCCGCCATCTCCAGCCCAATGACGTCGACCGTGTCCTGCCGATGGCCTCCGTACCCCACGAGCACGACCTCTTACCCAACCCAGCTCGACGTCCTGCTCAACCCCCACGATCCCGCCGTGATCGCCGAAGCCCAGCGGGCCGGAATTTCCGAAGATCGCCGGCAATAAGCTCGCTCTCGCTCATCCGCAAGGCCCTGGAGACGGATCGGCGCCAGCCGTCCGCATAAGGAAAGCGACCGAGAGCGAATGCCAACCGCAGGACATCCCAACGGACGCTGACAGACACTCGTGCTTGAACGCACCACAGCGGCAGCCGAACGTAACGATGAACTGCGCAGATGTGCACATCGCCCAACAAACCGCCACTGCCCCGGTTACGGCCACAGTGGCGCAGCATCGTGATTCTGCACCTTTTCTGCACCCTCGGGCCCGAAACCGGCCCCCAAAAGAAGAAGCCCAGGTCGTTGACCTGGGCTTTTGCTCCCCCGACTGGACTCGAACCAGTAACCCTTCGGTTAACAGCCGAATGCTCTGCCAATTGAGCTACGGAGGAATATTTCGTTCTCGTCAGCCCTCGTCGCGCTGACAGGAACCACTCTAGCCCATCCCCCCAGACCGCTTCACCGGCCCCCCCTGTTGTTGATCCAGACGATGAACCCGCTGGTCAGCGGCGGTGGACCACGACGAAGATGCGGCGGAACGGGAACCAGGTCGTACCGTCGGGTCGTCGCGGGTACGCCGCCACCAGGCGAGGTGCCAGCCCCGCGCGGAATTCCGCCCACTCCGCATCGTCCAGCGCCGCCGTGACCGGACGCAGCGCCGTGCCCGTGACCCACTCCAGCACCGGGTCGGCGCCTCTCAGCGCGTGGACGTACGTCGTCTCCCAGGCGTCCACCTCCGCGCCGAGGTCGGCGAGCGCGGTCGCGTAGCCGATCGGCGACAGCACCGCGTCGGATCGCAGCACCTCGCCAACCCGGTCCCGCCAGCGCGACTCCGCGACCAGTTCCCGGATCGCCACGTAGGACGGTGATTCGAAGTTGCCCGGCACCTGGAAGGCGAACCACGCCCCGGCGGGCAGCTGGGGCAGCCAGCTCTGCAGCAGCTCCAGGTGCTCCGGCACCCATTGCAGGACCGCGTTGCACAGCACGACATCGGTGTCCGGCAACGGTTTCCAGTCCCGGACGTCCTCTTGCCTCGCGGCCACCCCACGAATCTGGGCTGCCGCGACCATCTCCGACGACAAGTCCGTGGCCTCGACCGCCGCCGCTGGCCACCGATCAGTCAGCAGCGAGGTCAGGTTCCCCGCCCCACAGCCGAGATCCACGACCCGGCGAGCCCTGGCCGCACCGACCCTGGCCACCAGGTCGTGGGCCGGACGGTCGCGCTGGTCACTGAACGACAGGTACTTCTGCGGGTCCCACACGTCCACACCTCCGTAAACAGTACGCACGTACTGTATATCCGGGGCTTCGACGGTGTCGAGCGGAAATCAGTCCGGCTCCGGGCCTTTCGCCTCCCGCAGGCGCTCGGCGACGGTCGCGGCGAACTCGGCCACCGCCGCCTCGTCCGCGTCCTGGTCGGCCCGGACCTGCAGCACGATCCCGTCCTCGCCGGGCACCTTGCGCTGCACGAACCATGCTCCCCCGCCGGGCAGGTCCCGGTGGTGGCGGGAGCGGATGGACTGGTTGACGCGCTCGTGCACGACGTCGGGCAGCCGCCCCGGCTCGGTCAGTTCGAGCCGACGGCCCGGTTGGTCGCGCAGCAGCACCGCGCCGCCCGCCGAACCGGCTTCCTCGGCTTCGATCACGGTGAGCACGCCGTTCTTCCAGGTGGCCTTGCTGAGCAGGTGCCAGCCGACGCGGCGGCCTTCCGGCAGCCACAACCCCAGGTGCGTGGCGAGCAGCGCTCCGCCTGCCGTCTTCGCCACCGCCAGCACGTGCTCCTCGGCCTCCAGCGAGCCGGGGAACTCCGCCGGCACCTCGGCCGTGCCGCCCAGCCGCGCGACCAACCGCCGCAGCCAGGCGATCACAGCGTCCCCATCGCCTGGTCCAGCAGCGCCTTCCGGTAACCCTCCAACGCCACCATGTCGCCGAACAGCGCGTTGTACTCCTCAGCGTCCTCCAGCGGCGACATCCGCTGCACCCTGGACTTGATGTCCGCGATCTGCCTGCTGACCAACTGTTCCTGCAATCGGGCAATCAATCCGGACACGTAGCGCGGATCATCCTCTACCGACTTGATCTCCAATTTCTCAACGGCCAGTTCTGTGAGCAGCCTGTAAGTCGCCTGGCTCTCACAATTCTGAGCAATCGCGTCAACAAAAGCTGGCCCTCCTAGGCCAGACATCGTGCCGCCAGCCGCTGTAATAGCTCGGTGAAGCTCACCGTAAGCAGGCTCAGTGAAGGCTTCCTCAGGTAGCGAGTCATACATCGGCCCGGCCAACGCGGGAGCTTGGAGCGCTGCCTTCAGCGTCTCTCGCTCTGCCCACCTGGGGTCGTATCGTGGCGGCCGTTTCGGCTGGTCGACATCCAACCCGAGCGACTGCTGAGCAGCGTTACGCTTTGGGCGGCGGCGTGAAGGCGTTGGGGCACCAGTACTTTGCTGAACCCGATACACTACCTTGTTCTCATCGTTCCAACCCGCCCACCACGAAAGCTTGACGGCATAACCGTCTCGCTTCTCGACGTCCTTAATCTTTGCAACCAATGGAATCAAGTGTTTCAGCGCCGAAACCCGACCATCAATCGAATCGAGATCAAACCCTTTAAGTTCGTTTCTGATGGCGAATTCGAAAAGCGGAATGCGGCGAGCAACCAGATCGCGGACCGCCGCATCGCCTTTAGCCTCACGTAGCTCACATGGGTCCATCCGATCAGGCGCGATCGAGATGTATGTGTGCGTGGTGAACTGCTGATCACCTTCGAATGCCTTGAGCGCTGCCTTCTGTCCAGCTTCATCACCATCGAAGGTGAAGATGACTTCACCGCTAAAACGGTCATTATCAACCATCAGGCGGCGCAGCACGGAGATGTGGTCGTCGCCGAACGCCGTGCCGCAGGAGGCCACCGCCGTCGGCACTCCGGCCAGGTGCATCGCCATCACGTCGGTGTAGCCCTCGACCACCACCGCCTGGCGGCGCTTGGCGATATCCCGCTTGGCCAGGTCGATGCCGAAGAGCACCTGGGACTTGTTGAAGATCGGGGTGGCCGAGGTGTTGACGTACTTGGCCTCGATCGGGTCGTCGTCGAAGATCCGCCGCGCGCCGAATCCGACCACGTCACCGCTGAGGTCCTTCAACGGCCACAGCAGGCGCCGGTGGAACCGGTCGATCGGGCCGCGGCGCCCCTCCTTGGACAGGCCGCACTTGATCAGCTCGTCGAGCTCGAAGCCCTTCATCAGCAGGATCTTGGTGAGCTTGTCCCAACCGGCCGGGGCGAAACCGCAGCCGAAGCGCTCGGCCGCCGCCTCGTCGAAACCGCGCTTTGCCAGGTACTCCCCGGCCTTCAGCGCTTCCGGCGAGCGGAGCTGCTCGGCGTAGAACTCGGCGGCGATGCGGTGCGCTTCGACCATCCGGGCGCGCGTGCCGCGGTCCCGCTTCGGCCCCGGGGTACCGCCCTCGTACTGCAGTTGGAGACCAACCCGGTCGGCCAGCCGCTCGACGGACTCGACGAAGCTGAGGTGCTCGATCTTCATCAGGAAGGCAATGACGTCGCCGCCCTCGCCGCAGCCGAAGCAGTGGAAGGTGCCGTGGCTGGGCCGGACGTTGAACGACGGGGTCTTCTCGTCGTGGAACGGGCACAGGCCCTTCTGCGCGCCGCCGCCGGCGTTGCGCAGAGCTACGTAGTCGGCGACCAGATCGTCGATCCGGTTGCGATCGCGCACTTCGGCGATGTCGCTTTCCCGGATCCTGCCTGCCACGCACCCAGTCTAGGGGCATTGTGATCGTCACGGTCGAGGTGGCTTGCCGGTGCGGCAGAATCGCGGCTGTGCCCGCCACGAACGCCACCCTCGCCGCAGAATTCGACCAGCACCGCAGCCGGTTGATCGGCATCGGCTACCGGCTCACCGGCCGCCTCGCCGACGCCGAGGACGCAGTCCAGGACGCCTGGCTACGGCTGGCGTCGACCGACCGCGAGAGCATCCGCCGTTCTCCCGTCCTCGATCACCACCGGCAGCCCGCGGGAGAACTCTCAGCGACCTAATGAATCAGTGCTCACGTCCCACAAGCACGGACGGGCACGACATCCCATCAGCGATCAACTCTCCCGGCGCACCGGCAGGGGCACGCTCTCTCATCAGGACTCACACGTCCAGGACCACAGAGTGCTCACCTGCCGGCGGCTACCAGACCCGAGTCTGCCCCACGGCCGACTCACGACTCATTAGGTTCCCTGGACTGCGGGTGCCCCTCCTGATGTATGTCCAATACGCGGCGGAGGGGCCGTCCTCGCCAGAAAACCTCTCAGAACCCGCCGATGGTCGTCTTGGCAAGGTGAATGCAAGCGGCTACGCCGCTTCCAAAGGCGCGGACGGCATTCGCCGACAGGTTCTAAGCAGGCCCCCGGGCTCAGCTGGGGTCGGTCACTCGGGCCAGGAAGTAGAGGGCTCCGGTGGTCTGGTGGCGCACCAGGAATAGGAACGGTCGGTCCACTTCGACGCGGATCGGGTCCGGCTCCCGGACGATCGCGGTCAGCCGCATCATCATCGCCGTCGCCGCCGCGCCTTCGAGGCCGCTCTCGTCCACTTCCAGCACCGACTGGTGCATGATCATCGAAACCCGCAGCGGCTGATCTGTCAGCGGCGAGAAATCCGCCGCTGGGGTGAACAGCGCACGCACCCCGAGCGCGCCGAGCGGGCTGCTCAGTTCGGCATCGCCGGTGACGTCGAACTTCGGCAGGAACAGCTCCACCCGCTGCTGCCCGACGGCGGCCAGCAGCCTGCCCAGCCGCGCCGCGTCGAGATCCGGTTCGGACGTCGCCAGGTCGCCGTCCGGCAGCAGCACCACGGCCTCGACACCGCCTGCTGCGGGCAGGCTGACGACCTGCCAACCTTCCGCTGCGGCGTAGCCGAGGCGGCGGGTGGCGTGCATGGTCTGAACTTCGCGGTCGCCGGCCGGGGCGTGGAATGGCCGCCGACCCGTGGCTTTCTCGTCGAACGCCTGCCGCCACGAAACCTTCAGGTAGAGGGCGTTGACCAGGGCCGCGACCGTTTCTGGGTCGACCGAACCGGCGGGCAGCAGCTCGGGGATCAGTTCACGCGTCGTCTCCGCGACGTCCGCGTTGATCAGCTGCCGGGCATCCTCCGGGGCCGCCCGGAACGGCGCGTTGCGCACCGCGCTACCGGGCCAGTCCTCCAGCGTGGACAGGTAGGACTGCTCGACCGGGAGACCCGCGTGCGTCCACAGCGTGTTCGCCACCGCCAGCACGGGCGGCTCGGCGGCTCCACCGGCGGAGAGTTCGGCGGCGCCGCTTAGCAGTTTCAGCAGTCCGGCCGGGTCGTCCCGCAGCGCGGAGACCAGCTCGTCCCTGGTCTGACCGCTGGTCGCGGTCGCGGCCAGGCCGAGTGCGCTGGCCACCGAGTACGGCGACCAGCAGAACGGGGTGTCCACCGGCGGAGCGAGCCGCCGGTGGAGGGACAGGCTGAAGTCGAGGTGTTCGCTCACGGCCGCTGGGCTCCGTTCCGCGTCGGCTGACTCGGGCTGATCCCGAGTCTGCCAGCCGAACGGCCCACACCGCTCGCACCGGCGCTGGCGGATTCTCGCCCACCCGAGCACCAGGGCGTGGGGCGCCGTGCCAGCGGTTCGACGGCTCAGGACGAATGGTGTTGCGTCCGAAGTGGAGCGAGCGGCCATCACCGCACCAAATCGCCGCCTGGAGCACCGTCGTCGACGTGAGCCCCAGTCGCCGTTGCCACCCGCACCGCCACGCGGAACGAGTCTGGAAACTCGCTCCTAGCGGATGGATTCCTCGACGTCGGAGAGGCCCATCAGGCGGAGCTCCTGGGCGATGTAGTCGGCCGCTTGCTGGGCCGCCGGGTCCTGCCAACGCAGGTCCCGGACCCAGTCGGCCAGGTTGTCGGTGTTCACGTACGGCTCGCCGCCAACGACGAGCTTCTGGATGTAGTGCCGGTTGCGCATCGGGGTCTCCTTGCGGCACGGGGCTTCGGGGCCGGGCCGCGGGCTGTCTCCGCGTCGGACAGCCGGGCGGGGATCGGGGGCCGTGCTGTCGGCGGTCGGGACCCGCCGATTAACACTCTGGGTAAGGATTCTGCAAGCAAATCCCAGATCAACTCTCCCCTTTCAGATTAACGTCACATCGGATTCGCCACATTCCGTACATGCTTTCGATGCCAGCCGATCGCCTGCGCGTCGGTCAACGACGAAACCTGGTCCAGCACGACGCGCAGCCGGGCCGCGTCGTCGCCCGCCCGGCTCCAGGCCGAGGCCATCGCCGGGTCCAGCGAATCCGGGGCCCGCTCGGACAACGCCCACACCAGCTCGGCCAGCAGCGCCCGCTGCCGTTCCTGCATCCGCAACCGCTGCGGATCGCTCATCACGTACCGCAGCGCGACGGCCTTGAGCACCGCGACCTCGGCCACCACCGGTTCGGGCACGACCAGCTCCGCGCGATACCTGGTCAGCGGCCCGGGCCCGAAGCGGTCGGCCGTCCCGGTCACCGCCGCGGCCACGAACCGTCCGACTAGTTCGCTGGTGAGCCGCTTCAGCGCGACCTGCGCGCGGAACGTGCCGTCGTAGTCCAGCACCGCGGCCACCACCGGCCACCGCACCAGCTCCGACGCCGCGTATTCGAGCTGCCCGGCGGTGTCCCCCGAACCGTCGCCCCAGAAGTGCTTGGCCGCCATCCGGACGATCTCCGCCCGCTCATCGCCGCTGGTCAGCGAGCGCAGCGAGATCCGCCCCGACAGCACCCCGTCCTCGACGTCGTGCACCGAGTAGGCCACGTCGTCAGACCAGTCCATGATCTGGGCCTCCAGGCACCGGCGCGCCGATGGCGCGGCTTCGCGCAGCCACTCGAACACCGCCAGGTCGTCCGGGTAGACCCCGAACTTGGCCTGGCCCGGGCGCTTCGGCCACGGGTACTTCGTCGCCGCGTCCAGACAAGCACGGGTCAGGTTCAGGCCGCGGCCGACGTCACCCGATTCGGCCCGCTTCGGCTCCAGCCTGGTGAGGATGCGCAGGGTCTGCGCGTTGCCCTCGAAACCGCCGCAGTCGCCGGCCAGGTCGTTCAGCGCCCGCTCGCCGTTGTGCCCGAACGGCGGGTGCCCGATGTCGTGCGCGAGCCCGGCGGTGTCCACCAGATCCGGATCGGCGCCCAACGCGGCGGCGATGCCCCGCCCGATCTGCGCGACCTCCAGCGAATGGGTCAACCGGGTGCGCGGCACATCGCCCTCTTCCGGGCCCACGACCTGCGTCTTCCCCGCCAACCGGCGCAACGCCGCCGAATGCAGCACCCGCGATCGGTCCCGCGCGAACGGACTCCGGTCGTCGGAACGGGCGCCGACGGGCACCGCGACCTTCGGCGGCTCGGGCAGCAGCCGCCGAAGGTCGTGCGCGTCGTAGCCGGGCATCGCGCCCGTCGGGTCTCCGGAGCTCATCGCGCTCAGATTACGGCCAGAACCCGACACATCGCCGCAGCGCAGCGGGGCCGGCCTGTCGCGCGCCGCGCCTCAGCCCAGCCCGTCGCCGGAGATCTCGGACGGGGCGTGCGTCAAGCGGTAGTACACGAGTGCGCCGGTTTCCCGGACGATGTACTTGAACTGGACCTCGCGGGTCTGCACCACGGGCCCGGACCGGGCCGGGGACGCCCACGCCGTGAGCCCGAAGTCGCTGGCCATCGTCCGCGCCCGCAGCGAATGCCAGGGGTCGCTCACGATCAGCGCGCTTGTCCAACCGCGCTGCTGGGACAGCTCGGCGACGGCCTGGAGGCTGCCCAGCGTGTCACTGCCGACATCGACGTCCACGATCTTCCCGGAGGGCACTCCGTTGCCCATCAACCACTTCTTGCCGGCCTGCGCCTCGGTGTAGGCGTCTCCAGGCAACCGGCCGCCGACCGTGACGATGTACTTGGTCAGGCCATCCTGGTAGAGCTCCAAGGCCTGGTCGAGCCTGGCGGCCAGCACGTCCGAGGGCTTGCCGTGGTACTGGGCGGCACCGAGCACGATCACGATGTCGACCGGCCGCCGGTCGTCGGCGCGGGCCACCTGCCACACGCGGAACGCGGTGCCGCCGATCACCAGCAGCACCACCAGCAGGGCACCGACCACCGCGCGCCCCAGCAACCTACCGGCGGGTCGGCGCCGATGGGCGGCTCGATGAGGGCTCACGTTGGCATCCTCGCAGATCTTCGGGAACCGCCGACGGCGATCCGGGTCCGGCCACACCGGCGGTTCGACAGGTCCGGAAGCACCAACATTCTCAACCGCTCCCAGACGTCGGGCCGGCAACGTCCGAGGACGCCGCCGGCCCGGACCGGTGCACCAATCTCAGCAGCCGAGCAGGCGGGCCGCCAGGTACTCCTCCAGCTTGTCGATCGCCACCCGCTCCTGCGACATCGTGTCGCGCTCGCGAACGGTGACCGCGAGGTCGGACAGCGAGTCGAAGTCGACCGTGACGCAGAACGGCGTGCCGATCTCGTCCTGCCGCCGGTAGCGGCGACCGATCGCACCGGCGTCGTCGAAGTCGACGTTCCAGTTGCGGCGCAGCTGCGCGGCGATGTCGCGGGCCTTCGGCGACAGCTCGGCGTTGCGCGACAACGGCAGCACCGCCACCTTCACCGGCGCCAACCGGCGGTCCAGCTTCAGCACTACGCGCTTGTCCACACCACCCTTGGCGTTCGGCGCCTCGTCCTCGTGGTAGGCGTCGATCAGGAACGCCATCATCGGCCGCCCCACGCCCGCGGCCGGCTCGATCACGTACGGCCGGTATCGGGAGTTGCTGGCCTGGTCGAAGTACGACAGGTCCACGCCCGAATGGTTCGAGTGCGTGGTGAGGTCGAAGTCGGTGCGGTTGGCGATGCCTTCCAGCTCACCCCACTCCTGGCCGCCGAACCGGAACCGGTACTCGATGTCGACGGTGCGCTTCGCGTAGTGCGAGAGCTTTTCCTTGGGGTGCTCGTAGGTGCGCAGGTTCTCCGCGTCGATGCCCAGGTCCGAGTACCAGCGGGTGCGCTCGTCGATCCAGTACTGGTGCCACTGCTCGTCCTCGCCGGGCTCGACGAAGAACTCCATCTCCATCTGCTCGAACTCGCGGGTCCGGAAGATGAAGTTGCCGGGCGTGATCTCGTTGCGGAACGACTTGCCGATCTGGCCGATGCCGAACGGCGGCTTCTTGCGCGCGGTGGTCATCACGTTCGCGAAGTTGACGAAAATGCCCTGCGCGGTCTCCGGCCGCAGGTAGTGCATCCCTTCCTCGCTCTCCACCGGGCCGAGGAAGGTCTTGAGCATCATGTTGAACTCACGCGGGTCGGTGTACTGGCCGCGGGTTCCGCAGTTCGGGCACGGGACGTCGGAGAGGTCGTCCTCGGCGATCTCCTTGCCGGTGCGCTCGGCGTACTCCTCGGCGAGCTGGTCGGCGCGGAAGCGGTGGTGGCAGGAGGTGCACTCCACGAGCGGGTCGTGGAACGCGGTGACGTGCCCGGAGGCCTCCCAAACCGGGCGGGGCAGGATCACCGACGAGTCCAGGCCGACGACGTCGTCGCGGCCCTGCACCATCGACTTCCACCACTGGCGCTTGATGTTGTCCTTGAGCTCGACGCCGAGCGGTCCGTAGTCCCAGGCCGACCGCGTACCGCCATAGATCTCGCCGGACGGGTAGACGAAACCACGGCGCTTGCAGAGATTGACGATCGTGTCGATCTGGTCGGCGGGCACGCTCACTCCGGAATCATCACTGGAAATACGTCGAACCAGCTGGTCGGGCTGGAGTTTCCCAGCGTACCGATCCCGGACCGGGTGACGTTCGCCCGGGCTGGCCATCGGGTGGCACGAGGCCACCGGCCGGGCGTGCGGTATTGATTTAAACCTTCCCCCTCCCTTGAACACGCGGGGGATTCCTGGCTCCCAGTGCACGATCGCTCAGCGAATGATCGAGCCCTACGCGATCAGCACCAGCCGGGTTGGAACCAGCCCGGTTGACATCAAAGCCAACGGATGGTGCGTGCTTGGTTCTCGCAGCGCACTGACTGCACCTACCCGATCATCGGAGGCTTCAGGCGACAGGTCGGCTCAGGCGTACCCGTAGGATGGGTTCGTGGAGCGTCACTGCACTCAGCCGATGTCACCGCAGGCAGGCGACCCCGCGTCGAGGCTCGCCGGAAAGGAAACGATGCCCGCCGTCAGCCCGGATTCCGAGCCGGCCCGGTCGACTGCGGGCCCCGCCCTGGACAGCACCGCCGACCACGTGCACTCGCCGGAGCGAGCCGCGCACCCGGTGCCGCTGCGGGACCAGCGCGTCCTGGTCGAGGCAGGGGAGCTGCTGCGGGCGCTGGCAGCGCCGGTGCGCATCGCGATCGTCCTGCAGTTGCGGGAGGCGGAGCGCTGCGTGCACGAGCTGGTCGATGCGCTCGGCGTCGCCCAGCCGCTGATCAGCCAGCACCTGCGGGTGCTGAAGTCCGCCGGGGTCGTCCACGGCGAGCGGCACGGCCGGGAGGTCGTCTACCGGCTCGTGGACGAGCACCTGGCGCATATCGTGGTGGATGCCGCCGCGCACGCGGAGGAGATCTCCGGCACCCGGTCGCGCGGTCCGGCGTCACGTTCCATCGCAACCCGACAGGAGACGGAGACAGCGTGACCACCGGCGAGGGTCCCACGGTCGGCGTACCGGGACTGCGGGCCACCAAGCAGCGAGCGGCCGTGTCGAACCTGCTGGACCAGGTCAACGATTTCCGCTCCGCCCAGGAACTGCACGAGGCGCTGCGGCGGCAGGGCGAGGGCATCGGCCTGACCACGGTCTACCGCACGCTGCAAACCCTGGTCGACGCGGGAGAGGTGGACGTGCTGCGCACCCCGTCCGGCGAGGCGGTGTACCGGCGGTGCTCAAGCCACCACCACCATCACCTGGTGTGCCGGCACTGCAGCCGGACCGTGGAGGTGGCCGACCCGCCGGTGGAGAACTGGGCCGAGCGGATCGGCCAGGAACACGGCTTCTCCGAAGTAAGCCACACGGTGGAGATCATCGGCACCTGCCCGGACTGCACCGCCCGAGGCTTCTGATACTGGCGGCGATTTTGCGCCGGACGTGGCCTGGTCAGTACTCGTAGGTGTCCTGCGGGATTGGGATCGGGCGGATCAGCACCGTTTCCAGCGTCGGGACGTAGTCGTTGGCTTCCGTGGCCGTTCCCGGTCGCAGCTTGCCCGTCACCTCGATCCAGGTGTCCGCCGGGAGCTCCGCCGCTTGCGCGGCGGCCGCGAGGTCGACCTTCACCGGGGCCGCGTCCGCGGCGCAGCAGCTGATGCGCATCCTCGCGAGCTGCGTCGTCCCCGGTGTCGGATGCACCACGAAGCCCTGGAGGCGCACTGCCCGGCCGTTCAGCGCACCGCTGTCGTCCCAGATGACGCGGGTGACGAACTCCGACATGCTCAGCAGCGGCGCCTGCTCGGGCGGCAGGTTCGGGAACAGGGATTCCTTCGGCGCCGCCGGCGCCACCATCCGGTCGCGGGTCACCGAGTCGGAGCCGAGGGCGGGCGGGGCGATCAGAAAGATCGCGAACACCGGCAGCAGCAGCATCCATGGACTGCGCGAGTTGTGCTCGTGCCGTTCGGGCCCGCCGGCCCGGATGTCGCGGACGATCGCGAACGCCGACAGCGCGACCATGACCACCCCCGCGACGACCAGCCACGGGAACAGCGCCGGCTTGACGTAGCGGAGATAGCTGCCGCCCAAGGCGATCTTGAGCAGCGCGCCGCCCAGCAGGAACAGCAGCAGGTTCTGCGTTTCCCGGCGCATCACGCACCTCCCAGCAGCAGAGCGCCGACGGCGACGGCGCAGCCGACGGCGACGACGAACGTGGCGGGTGCGAACCGGGCGGCGAAGCGGCGGCCGAAGGCACCGGACTGCAGCGCGATCAGCTTGAGGTCCACGGCCGGCCCGACGACCAGGAACGCCAGCTTCGGGATCAGCGGCAGGCCCGGCATCGAAGCCACTACGAACGCGTCGGCCTCGCTGCACAGCGCGAGGACCACCGCGAGCACCGCCATGACCAGCACACCCAGCACCAGCTGACCACCGAGCGACTCCAGCCAGGCCGCAGGCACCAAGACATTGAACACCGCGGACGTCAGGCCGCCGAGCACCAGGAATCCGCCCGCCTCGACCAGATCGTGCCGAGCGGACTCGGCGAACACCATCCACCGGCTGCCGGATCCGCAGTTCGCCTCGACCCGCTGCAACGCCCGCTCCGCGAGCCATTCCGCCTTGCCGAGCCGGGCCCAGAGCCAGCCCATCACGCACGCCGTCAGCAGTGACCCGAGGAATCGCGCCACCACCATCAGCGGCTCGTCCGGGAAGGCGACCGTGGTGGAGACCAGGACGACCGGGTTCACCGCCGGGGCGGCCAGCAGGAAGGCGAGCGCCGCGGCCGGTGCGACGCCCTGCTGTATCAGCCGTCGCGCCACCGGCACCGAAGCGCACTCACAGCCCGGCAACGCCACGCCCGCGACACCAGCCACCGGCACCGCGGCGGCGGGGTTCGCGGGCAGCAGCCGACGCAGCGCCTCCGGCGGGACGAACGCCGCGATCAACCCGCTGACCAGCACGCCGAGCACCAGGAACGGCATGGCTTGCACGCAGACGGCGACGAACACGGTCGAGCCGGTGCGGAGCGCAGGGACGTCGAGCAGTGCACTCAGCTGCTGCTGGAACACCGCCGCGACGACCAGCAGGCCGCAGAGCACCTCCAACGAGGTGATGCTGGGGCGCCGCGTGCGCGGCGGGTCGGCGATCTCGGTCACCGGATCATCGTGCCAGTTCGAACTCATAATCGTTCGCACTAGGGGGCGAAAACACCACCACGACTCCCGGTACCGACACCATCGCCCCTGCTCAAGCGGCGCGCTTGCCGCCGGACCGACACACCGGCGCATCCCCCGGTTCCGTGACGACCCGCAATTTCAATGGACATCGAAGATCAAGATCCGATTTCCATTGAAATTGCGGTCCCCCCGGCCTGGTGCCCGGGCCGTTAGTTGGTGGTGCCGTTCACGAAACGTGTCAAAACGTTCCGTGAGCAGATGACTTGCGCCACCTGCGTTGACCATCAGGAAGACTGGTGGCCTTCACGCTTCCTCGACCACTGCCAGCACGAACGCTGGTCTGACACGGTCTCCACGTGCGTTTGGCCTTGCGGCGGTTCCCACGCAACTCGCGGTACCTGACGTGTTTCACCTGCCGGCGCAGGAAAACCGCTGACCGGACTTGGCTTTCGCTCGGTCAGCAAGCAATACACCACACCACGCTCTGTCACACATTGACACAGGCTCCAGAACTGTCAGAAACCCTAGGATTCGGTCAGCAGCTCGGTGCGCAGTTGAGACGCCGTCGCGACCACCAGCATCAGCAGGGTGCCCAGGGGCGTCGCCGCCATCCCATCCGCCGGGAAGGCGTAGCGCAGTGTCACGTCCATGCCGCGCTCGGTGCGGACCACTCCGAGCGTGCCGAACAGACCCTGCCCCGCGCGCTCCGCGACCGACTGCGCGAGCTCGTCGGTGGGCGGCAGGTCCCAGGCGACCACGCAGGTCAGGCTCAGCACCGTCAGCCCCTCGGCGAGCTGCATCGCCTGCACGGCGCACGGGACGTCAGAGTGCCGGAAGGTGAGCGCGCCGTCGTCGTCGACGTGCACGTCGTGGTAGTTCTCCAGCGCTTCCTTCGCCGCGGTCAACAACCGCGCGGTGGCGGCGGCTTCCTGGATCATCAATTGCCCTCCCGAGCGGCATCGGCGGGCGCACCGGCCGCCGCCCTGTCGATGGCCCCGCCGAACCGCCGGTCCCTGCGCGCGTACGCCTCGCACGCGCTCCACAGGTGCCGGCGGTCCACGTCGGGGAACAGCGTGTCCTGGAAGACGAGCTCCGCGTAGGCGGCCTGCCAGAGCATGAAGTTCGAGGTCCGTTGCTCGCCGGACGGCCGGATGAACAGGTCCACGTCCGGCATCTCCGGCTGGTACAGGTACCGGGCGAGGGTGCGCTCGTCCACCCGCTCCGGGTTGATCTTGCCCGCCGCCGCCAACCTGGCGATCTCACGCGCGGCATCGCCGATCTCGGCCCGGCCGCCGTAGTTGACGCACATGGTCAGGTTCATGACCTCGTTGTGCTGCGTGCGGACCTCAGCGGCCTGCAGCTCGTTCACCACGCTGCGCCACAGCCGTGGCTTGCGGCCCGCCCAGCGCACCCGCACGCCCATCTCGTCGAGTTCGTCGACGCGTCGCCGGATCACGTCGCGGTTGAACCCCATCAGGAACCGGACCTCGTCCGGGCTGCGCTTCCAGTTCTCGGTGGAGAAGGCGTACAGCGACAGCCACTTGACGCCGATCTCGATCGCGCCCCTGGCCAGCTCCAGCACGACCGCCTCGCCGCGTTTGTGCCCCTCGATGCGCGGCAGCCCGCGCTCGTTGGCCCAGCGGCCGTTGCCGTCCATCACGATGGCGACGTGCTTGGGCACGAATTCCGGCGGCAACGCCGGCGGCTTCGCGCCGGAGGCGTGCGGTTCCGGCGTCCGCACGGTCGGGTCGTCCTTGCCCCGCCCACGGCGTCGCAACATAACTGGGTTCTCCTTCGGACTGCTGGGCGTGCGTGCTTATTGTCCTCGCCCCGATCGGTCATCGGTTCAGCGCCCGTCCTCGGCGGCGGCGACCAGCGTGGCATCGGCCGCGCGCTCCTGGATCAGCTCCGGCACCGTCCGCTCGACCAGCGGCAACGACCGCAACTGCCGTTCCATGTGCCACTGCAGGTGCGCCGCGATCAAGCCGCTGGCCTCCCTGCGGACCGAGTTCGAGGCAGTCTCCGCAGACGGCCAGTCACCGTGCAGCAGGCATTCCATCAGCGGCAAGGTTTGCACCGAGGGCCGCACCGAACCGGCCGGCCGGCACCGGACGCACACCGCGCCGCCGGCCTGCACGTTGAACGCGGCGTGCGGGCCCGCTTCACCGCAGCGCGCGCACTCGGCGAGCGCCGGCGCCCAGCCCGCGAAGGACATCGCGCGGAGCAAGAAGGCGTCCAGCACCTGCGAAGAATCGCGTTCCCGCCCGGCGAGCGCGCGCAGCGCGCCGATGGCGAGCAGGTAGAGCCGCAGCACCGGCTCGCCTTCTTCGGCGGCCAGCCGGTCGGTGGTCTCCAGCACCGCGCAAGCCGCGGTGTAGCGCTGGTATTCATCGACGATGTGCACGCCGAACGCGTCCACGGTCTGCACCTGGGTGATCACGTCGAGCGTGCGACCGGTGTAGAGCTGCACGTCGATGTGGCAGAACGGCTCGACCCGCGCGCCGAAGCGCGACGTCGTCCGGCGCACGCCTTTGGCAACAGCCCTGACTTTCCCGTACCGCCGGGTGAGCAGGGTTATGATCCGGTCTGCCTCGCCCAGCTTCTGCACCCGCAGCACGACCGCGGTATCCCGGTAGAGGCTCACCTCCCCATCGTCGCACCTTCGTGCGGGTTCCCCGCCGCGAAGGCGGCGATTCGAGGGATCCGGCTCGCGTCCTGGAACGTCCCAGGTGTGCGCCGCCAATCGCTGAGAGGAAGAGATGACCTACCCGCACGACCCGCAGAACCCGTACCAGCAGCAGGTACCGATCGTCGTCGGGCCGGGTTATCCGATGATGCCGCGCAACAACGGCATGGCCATCGCCTCGATGTGCGTTTCGCTGGCGGCGATCTTCACCTGCTACGGCGCGATCCTCATCGGGCCGGTCGGTGCGATCCTGGGCCACGTCTCGATGCGCGAGATCAATCGGAATCCGCAGGCCTACACGAACCGCGCCATGGCGCTGACGGGCATCATCGTCGGGTGGGTCGTGCCCGCGCTCTGGGTGCTGTTCATCACGTTCATGATCCTGGCCGCGACCGGTGTCCTCGGCAGCGGCCTGCAGAGCTCGTTCAACGACTAAACGTAGAGCGCTGTGAACGGCGGGAACGGCAGGTTCCTGATCACCGCCCAGACGGCGATCAGGACCAGCCCCGCCATCGGGGACCAGCGCCACTGCTCCCAGGTCGGGATGCGCCGCCCCTGCCAGCGGCCCAGCACCCAGGCGCCCCAGGTCCACAGGAAGAACGGGATGAACGCGATCAGCGCCGCGTTGTAGTGCAGCGCCGACTGCACGTCGCCGTGCAGCAGGCTGTAGAACATGCGCGTCGCGCCGCAGCCCGGGCAGTCGAGCCCGGTCAGCCACTTGACCGGGCACGGCGGCAGCGGGAAACCCGCGTCGGACGTCGGGTCGGCGGCCAGCACGACACCGGCCGCCGCACAGCCGACGAGCACCGTCGCCGCCGGGAGCAGCATGGTGCGCAGCCGCGTCGCGGTCATTGCGTCGTTGCTACCAGGCTGCCGATGAGGACGGCGTAGACGATGAAGAAGACGACGTAGGCGAGGATCAGCAGCCCGTAGGCGCTGGCGCCCACGATGATGCCGATCTTGCCCCACTTCTTGGCCTCGGCCGCGGCGAACTGAGCCTGGTCGAACTGGCCCTGGGCCCACAACGAGTTGACCGCCAGCGACTTGATCAGCGACGGGATCCCGAAGGGCCAGCACACGAGGATGCCGCCGATGGCCCACCCCAGGTTGTTGTTCACCGGCACCGGGGTGTATCCGAACTGCGCCGCGTAGGGGCCCGGCCCCGGCTGAGGAGGGGGCGGTGGCGGTAACGGCTGCTGCGCCGGCAGGCCGGCGGGGTCGGACGGTTCGGTCATGGCCTCACCAGGGGACTCGAGCATGCCGTTGCGGCCAGCGCTCGGCTGGCCGCAACCACACGACTTTGATCAGTAGGAGGACGAGCTCACCGAAGCGGCGATGATGATGCCGAAGATCACGTAGAGCAGGATGATCAGGACCCACCAGGCGGCACCTGCGATGATCCCGATCTTGCCCCACTTCTTGGCGTCGTCCGCGGCCGCCTGAGCCTGCGCGTACTGGCCCTGGGCCCACAGGTTTTGCACCGAGGTGGCCTTGATCAGGGACGGGATCGCGAAGGGCCAGCACAGGAAGATCGAACCGATGCCCCAGCCGATGTTGTTGTTCGGTGGGGCACCACCCATTCCGGGCTGCGGCGCATAGGGGTTCGCCTGACCGTACGGGTCGGGCTGGCCGTAGGGCTGCTGCGGCATCGGGCCCGACGGCGGACCGTATCCGCCTGGCTGCTGGCCGTACGGCTGCTGCGGGTTGGGCTCCGAGGGCGGGCCGCCATAGGGATTAGTCACGATTTTTCCTTTTAGTGGTCAACAAAAGAAGCCGATGTGTCCTTGCCGTGCGCAAAGACCGGCCAGCAACGTACCTGAGACGCACACGCATTTCGGCGGGTTCCCGGGAATCCGCCGCGAAGTTGTGATCAGAACCCCAGTTTGCGCAGCTGCTTCGGGTCGCGTTGCCAATCTTTGGCGACTTTCACGTGAAGATCAAGGTAGATCTTGGTGCCCAGCAGCGCCTGGATGTGCTTGCGCGCCTGGGTGCCGACGGCGCGCAGCCGCTCCCCGCCGCGGCCGATGACGATCGACTTCTGGCTGGAGCGCTCGACGTAGAGCACCGCGTGCACGTCGATCAGGTCGTCGCGGTCTTCGCGGGGGATCATCTCCTCGATGGTCACGGCCAGCGAGTGCGGCAGTTCGTCGCGCACCCCCTCCAGCGCCGCCTCCCGGATCAGCTCGGCGATGAGCGTCGTCTCCGGTTCGTCGGTCAGCTCGCCGTCCGGGTAGAGCTGCGGGCCCTCCGGCAGCTGTCCGACCAGCAGATCGGCCAGCACGTCGACCTGGAAGGAGTCCACTGCGGACACCGGCACCAGTTCGGCGAACTCCATCACCTGCTGCAGGTCTAGCAGCTGCTGCGCCACCTGGTCCTTGCCGACCAGGTCCGTCTTGGTGACGATGCCCAGTACCGGGGTGCGGCGGGACACCTTCTTCAGCTGCTCGGCGATGAACCGGTCCCCCGGGCCCACCTTCTGGTCGGCGGGCACGCAGAATCCCACCACGTCCACTTCGGACCACGTCTCGTAAACCAGGTCGTTGAGCCGCCGCCCAAGCAGCGTGCGCGGCCGGTGCAGGCCGGGGGTGTCCACGATGATCAGCTGCGCGTCGGGGCGGTGCACGATGCCGCGGATGGCGTGCCGGGTGGTCTGCGGCTTGCTCGAGGTGATCGCCACCTTGGAGCCGACCAGGCGGTTCGTCAGCGTCGACTTCCCCGCGTTGGGGCGGCCGACGAAGCAGGCGAATCCGGAGCGGTGCACATCTGCGGAGCTGGTCACCGCACCATTGTGACCGGCCCGCCCTGGCCCCAGCACAGCGGGCGTGCGACCCGGGCGCCTCAGAGCCTGTTGGTGAATGGTCTGGGTGGGTGGTCGCTTAGCGGAACCTGAGAGACATCCCTGGACTGCGGGTGCCCCTCCTGACGTATGCCCAATACACGGCGGAGGGGCCGTCCTCACCAGAAAACCTCTCAGAACCCGCCAACGGTCGTCTTGGCAAGGTGAACGCAAGCGGCTACGCCGCTTCCAAAGGCGCGGACGGCATCGCCGACAGGCTCTGAGGCCGGGGAGGCACCCGGTGCCGCAATTTCAATGGAAATCAGAGGTCCGATTTCCATTGAAATTGCGGAAGTTGTCCACAGCCTTCGGCGTGTCGGGGGACGACACGCCGAAAGTTCGCAACTTCCATTGAAATTGCGCCCAGGATCGGCGCTCCGACGACCCGGGACTGGGTTACGCCTGGAGAACGCCTGCGACGGTGCCCGTGGCGTCCGCGCGGAGGATCGTCGCCGTGCTGGTGAGGTCGCGGACCGCAGCCGCGGAGTCGGCGTCGACGGAGTCGGCGTCGGTGACGACCGCAGCCGCCTCCAGCCCCTCGGCGCCGCTGGCGACCGCCGCCGCCACCGCCGCCTGCAGGGCCGTCAGCCGCAGGGACGGGAGGGCCACCGTGCACGCCGCGTAGGTCCGGCCGTCGGTGTCGCGCACCGCTGCTCCCTCGGCCGCTCCGGTGCGGGCCCGGGACGACCGCGCGAGCGTGACGATCTTGGCGTCCTCCGGGTCGATCTCCTGCGGGGCCACCGGTTCGACGTACTCAGCCACGGGCGTTGCTTCCTTCCTGGTCGGCACCGCGCAGCGGTGCTTGATCTGCGTTCACCGGGCGGACGAGCAGCGCGTTGATGCGAATCCGCCCGCGGTGGTCCTTGCCGCCCTCGGCGCGCAGCCGCAGCCCGGCGATCTCGGTCTCCGCCCCGGGCAGTGGCACCCGGCCGAGGCGCTGCGCCAGCAGCCCGCCGACCGTCTCCACGTCGGAGTCGTCGAGCTCCACGCCGAACAGCTCGCCGAGGTCTTCGACCGGCAGCCGCGAGCTGACCCGGACGGTGCCGTCGTCGAGCCACTCGATGGGGCGGTGCTCCTCCAGGTCGGACTCGTCGGTGATCTCGCCGACGATCTCCTCGATGATGTCCTCGATGGTCAGCAGCCCGGCGGTACCGCCGTACTCGTCGACCGCGATGGCCAGGTGGCTGCGGGACAGCTGCATCTCACCGAGCAGCTCGTCCAACCGCTTGGTGTCCGGCACGAAGCTCGCCGGGCGCATCAGCTCCGCCACCGCCGGACCGGCCTCGTCGCGAGCATCCAGCACGGCGCGGGTCAGGTCTTTGAGGGTCACCACGCCGACGATGTCGTCGACGCTCTCGCCGATCACCGGGACGCGGGAGAACCCGGAGCGCAAGCACAGCGCCAGCGCCTGCCGGGCGGACTTGGTCTGCTCGATCCAGATGATCTCGGTGCGCGGCACCATCACCTCGCGGGCGAGGGTGTCGCCGAGCTCGAAGACCGAGTGGATCATCTCCCGCTCGCCCGCGGCCACCACGCCGCGCTCGCCGGCGAGGTCGACCAGCTCACGCAGCTCCACCTCGGTGGAGAACGGGCCTTCCCGGAAGCCCTTGCCGGGGGTGATCATGTTCCCGATCAGGATCAGCAGCCTGGTCAGCGGGTTGAGCAGCCTGGCCAGCACCCGCACGGGCGCCGCCACCTTGAGCCCGATGCCGTAGGGATGCTGCCGGCCGAGGGTGCGCGGGCCGACGCCGACCAGCACGTAGGACGCCACCAGCATGATCAGCCCGGCGATCACCACCGCCCAGGCCTCGGAGTTGGCCATCCGGATGGCGACCACGGTGACCAGCACCGTTGCGCCCATCTCGCACGCCAGCCGCAGCAACAGCAGCAGGTTGACGTGCCGGGGCCGGTCCGCGAGCAGCTGCGCGAGCTGCTTGGCGCCGCCGCGCCCCTCGCGGACCAGCTCGTCGACGCGGGCCCGGGAAGCCACGGCGATGGCGGACTCGGAGGCCGCGAAGACCCCGGCCGCCAGCACCAGCAGCACCGCGATGATCAGGAACGCAGTGGAACTGGTCGAGGCCACCGCCGACTCCCCTAGTTGGTGGCGGCCGGGCCGCCCTGCGGCGGCTCCGGCTCGTCCAGCCCGACGGCACCCAGCACCCTGGCGTCCGCACTACGCTGCGCGGCCGCCCGCTCGGCCTCGCCGCGGGCTTCGCGGTATTCGGCCAGGATGCGGTTCTGCAGGCCGAACATCTCCCGCTCCTCCTCCGGCTCGGCGTGGTCGTAGCCGAGCAGGTGGAGCACGCCGTGCACGGTGAGCAGGTGCAACTCGTCCAGCAGGCTGTGCCCGGCCTTGCGGGCCTGGTCCTTGGCGAACGCCGGGCAGAGCACGATGTCGCCCAGCAGCGCCGGCCCGGAGCCGGCGGAGTCGGGGCGGCGGGCCGAGTCGTACTCGTCCATCGGGAACGACATCACGTCGGTGGGACCGGGCAGGTCCATCCACCGCTCGTGCAGGTCGGCCATCACGTCGAGCTCCACCAGCACGATGGACAGCTCGGCGAGCTGGCTGACGCTCATCTTGTCCAGGGCGAAGCGGGCGACCGAGACGATGGTCGCCTCGGGCACTGCGACGCCGGATTCGTTGGCGATCTCGATGCTCATGCGCGTCCCCGTCGATGCCCGTTTCGCCGATCCGACCGGTCGTGGTGGTCGGCGTCCTCCAGCGCGTGCCAGCGGTCGTAGGCGTTGACGATGTCGGTGACCAGCCGGTGCCGCACCACGTCGTGGCTGTCCAGCAGGGCGAAGTGCACGTCGTCGACGCCGTCCAGAATCTGCTGCACGATCTTCAGGCCGCTGCGCTGCCCGCCGGGCAGGTCGATCTGCGTGACGTCCCCGGTCACCACGATCTTGGAGCCGAAGCCCAGCCGGGTCAGAAACATCTTCATCTGCTCGGGCGTGGTGTTCTGCGCCTCGTCGAGGATGATGAACGCGTCATTAAGAGTACGGCCACGCATGTAGGCCAGCGGCGCGATCTCGATCGTGCCCGCCTGCGTCAGCCGTGGCACCGACTCCGGGTCGACCATGTCGTGCAGCGCGTCGTACAGCGGCCGCAGGTAGGGGTCGATCTTCTCGTAGAGGGTTCCCGGCAGGAACCCGAGCCGCTCACCCGCCTCGACTGCGGGGCGGGTGAGGATGATCCGGTTGACCTGCTTGGCCTGCAGTGCCTGCACCGCCTTGGCCATCGCCAGGTACGTCTTGCCGGTACCGGCGGGGCCGATGCCGAATACCACGGTGTGGTCGTCGATGGCGTCGACGTAGCGCTTCTGGTTGAGGGTCTTGGGACGGATCGTCCGGCCGCGCCGGGACACGATGTCGAGGCTGAGCACATCGGCCGGCGACTCGTTGTGGTCCGACGAGAGCATCCCGACGCTGCGGCGGACAATGTCGGGCGTGAGCGGGCTGCCCTTGGCGATCAGCGCGATCAGCTCGGCGAACACCCGTTCGGCGAACGCGACCTCCGCGGGATCCCCGGACAGCGTCACCTCGTTGCCCCGGACATGGACATCGGCGGTGAGCAGATCCTCCACGACCCGGAGGTTCTCGTCCCTGGATCCGACCAGCGTCAGCACGACGTCGTCGGGAACGGTCACCTTCGACTGCGCTGTTGCCTGCTGCGCTGCGGTCTGGGAGTGCTCTCCGGACTGGGCGGCAGCTCCACCCGCTGCAATACCGGCCACGTGTGTTCGGGCCTGCTTTCTGCGCATTCGCGCGGGTCGTTCGGTCAGTTCTCCCTGGCGTCGATGGTAGTCCACCCGGCAATCAGATTGCCGCCGTCACCGCCACCTCGTCGACGCCGAGATCAGCCCTTGAGCGGGCCGCCGGTGAGTCCGCCGAGCGGTTCGCCGCCGAGCAGGTGCAGGTGCACGTGGAAGATCGTCTGCCCGGCGTCGGCGTTGGTGTTGAACAGCAGCCGGTAACCCGATTCGGCGATGCCTTCCTGCTCGGCGATCTCGCGGGCGACGGTGATCAGCTCGGCGAGCAGCTCCGGGTCGGCGGCGGCGAGCTCGCCGACGTTGCGGTAGCGCTTCTTCGGCACGATGAGCACGTGGGTCGGGGCCTGGGGGTTGATGTCGCGGATCGCGATGACCCGGTCGTCCTCGCGCACCACGTCGGCCGGGACCTCGCGCGCGATGATCCGCAGGAACAGGGAGTCCATGTCGCTCATGCCCTGAAGATTAGAGGTTTCACCGTTTATCTTGCGAAGCGGTGCGGTAGCGGAACCGCGGATGCCGCCTGGACTCGATCTCCGTCCGATGCGGTTCGATCACCGCAAACCGGTCGCATACCGGCACGCTGCGCCGCAACCGGGTCTGGGGGTTGTCCCGGTTGCGGCGCGGCTCTCGCCGGACCGAGGGGGGAGGTGTCCGACGAGCGTTGGGGTCCGATGCCCCGTGCGGCACCGGTCGCGGCAAAACCCCGCCGCGATCTTTCGCACACCGAGCGTATCGCTGAGTCAACCGTTCGCGCTACGGATCGACCGAAGTTTTTGATCTTCTTAGCGGTATGTGACCACCTTGCGCGTAATGCGCCGATTTCGAATGAGATCGCCAGTCACCCAGTCGTGAGATCAGGTCGTCAGGCCCAGCGGTCGGTGCGAACGCCTAGGGCGCCGAGGGCGACCGCGGCGGCTGTCGAGGCGCGCAGGACCGTCGGGCCAAGGCGGACGACGTTCGCCCCCGCTTCGGCCAGCGCGGCAAGCTCATCGCTGGTCACGCCGCCCTCCGGGCCGACGACCAGGACGAGTTCGCCGGTCGCGGGAAGATCCACCGACGACAGCGGCGTGGCCGCCGACTCGTGCAGCACCAGCGCCGCGTCGGCACCGCGGACCAGCGCCGCGAGCTGCTTGGTGCTCACCGGCTCGTCCACCGGTGGCGTCCACGCCCGCCGCGCCTGCTTCGCCGCCTGCGCGGCCGTGCTCCGCCACCGCGCCAGCGCCTTCGCGCCGCGTGGGCCGTCGTCCCACTTCGCCACGCACCGGGCGGCGCGCCACGGCACCACCGCGTCCACGCCCGCCTCGGTCGCCAGCTCCACCGCGAGCTCCCCGCGGTCGCCCTTGACCAGCGCCTGCGCTAGCCGCACCCGCAGTCCGGGCTGCGGGACATGCCAGGTCTCGGAGACGGCGAGCTGCAGCGAATCCTTCGCAGCGGCCGCCACTTCGCAGCGCGCCAAACCGCCCTGCCCGTCGGTGAGCAGCAGCTGCTCACCGACGCGCAGGCGGCGGACGGTGGCCGCGTGCTTGCCCTCCGGGCCGTCCAGGGTGGCCGCGCCGACTGCGGGCAGCCGCTCGACAGAGAACACCGGCAGCGAGGATTCGGACACGTCCCGCCTCACCGTTCGGTCTGTTCTTCGCAAGCGGCGGGAGCCGCTTGCGGTGTGGGACTCAACAGGCACCGCCGCGGTTTCACGGTGCCCACCTCGCTGGGGGTCTCCCAGCGAGGACACCCCGACGTGGTGAATTGGCTGAGTCGGGGATCCCGCTGCGAGAAGGCCTCTGACGTTCCGCTGCCTGCACCGCCACGCAAACCACTTTGAAGCATCTTCCAGTTCAGCGGTTGCCGAAGGAGCGGAAGCGGGAGAACAGCCCGTGCCGGTTGCCGTTGCCGTTGGCGGTCACCGTCGGCTCCGGCTGCTCCTCGCCGCGCAGCGCGGCGAGCTGGCGCAGCAGGTCGGACTGCGACTCGTCGAGCCGGGTCGGCACCACGACGTCGAGGTGCACGTGCAGGTCGCCGTGGCCGCTGACTCTGCCGTTGGACCGCAGCTTGGGCAGGCCCCGACCGATTAGCACCTGCTCGGTGCCGGACTGCGTGCCAGGCTCGACCGTCAGCTCCTCCTGGCCGCCATCGAGGGTTTCCAGGGTAAGCACGGTGCCCAGCGCCGCGGCCGTCATCGGCAGCTCGACGGTGCAGTGCAGGTCCGCGCCGTCGCGGGTGAACCGCTCGTGCGGGAGCTCCTCGACCTCGACGAACAGGTCACCGGCCGGTCCCCCGCCGGGCCCGACCTCGCCTTCGCCCGCCAGCCGCACCCGCATTCCGTCGCCGACACCGGCCGGGATCTTGACGGTGATGGTGCGCCGCGCGCGGACCCGGCCGTCGCCGCCGCACTGCTGGCACGGGTCGGTGATGACCTCGCCGAAACCGCGGCAGACCGGGCACGGCCGGGACGTCATGACCTGCCCCAGGAACGATCGCTGCACGGACTGCACCTCGCCGCGACCACCGCAGGTGTCGCAGGTCGACGGGGCGCTGCCGGCGCGGGAGCCGCCGCCGTCGCACGAGTCGCAGAGCACCGCAGTGTCGACGGTGATATCCCGGTTCATGCCGCTGGCGCACTCCTCCAGCGTCATCTCCAGCCGGAGCAGCGCGTCCGAGCCCGGCTGGACGCGGCTGCGCGGGCCCCGCCCGCCGCCACCGGCACCGCCGCCGAAGAAGGCGTCCATGATGTCGCCCAGCCCGCCGAAGCCCGCGAACGGGTCGCCCATGCCGCCGCCGGCACCGCCGCCGTTGGACAGCGGGTCCCCGCCGAGGTCGACCACCTGCCGCTTCTTCGGGTCGGAAAGGACCTCGTAGGCGGTCGTCACCTCGCGGAACCGCTCCTGCGCGGCCTCATCTGGGTTGACGTCTGGGTGCAGTTCTCGGGCGAGCTTGCGGTATGCCCGCTTGATCTGCTCGGGTGTCGCTTCCCTGGCCACCCCGAGGGTCGCGTAGTAGTCCCTGGCCACCTTCTCCGTACTTCCTCTGCTCGATCAACGAGTACACGCCGGTCGGGCGCGGTGAACCGTCACCGACCGATCAGGATCTCACCCACGTACGCGGCTACGGCCCGCACCGCCGCCATGGTGCCCGGGTAGTCCATCCGAGTCGGTCCGACAACTCCCAGGCCGCCCAGTACCATGCCATCCGAACCGTATCCGGTGGAAATCACCGAGGTCGTCTGCATCTCCTTGGCCTCATTCTCCATCCCGATACTGACCCGCACGGTGCCCGAATCGCGCGCCGCCGCGAGCAGCTTGAGTACCACGACCTGCTCTTCGAGCGCCTCCAGGACCTGGCGCAGCGAGTTGGGGAAGTCGGCGACGTTGCGGGTCAGGTTGGGCGTTCCGCCCAGGAGCATCCGCTCCTCCGGGTGCTCCACCAGCGACTCGATGAGCACGCTGCACACGCGGATCAGCGGGTCGCGCAGCTCCGACGGAGACTGGTCGGGCAGCTCGGCCACCGCGGCGGAGGCGTCGGCGAGCCGCTTCTCGACCATCGACGCGTTGAGCACGTTGCGCAGCCGGGCCACGTCGTCGTCGGTGATCACGTCGCCGAGGTCGACCATCCGCTGGTCGACGCGCCCGGTGTTGGTGATCAGCACCAGCATCAGCCGCGCCGGGGTGATGGTGACCACTTCGACGTGCCGGACGGTCGATCGGGTCAACGTGGGGTACTGCACCACGGCGACCTGCTGGGTGAGCTGCGCCAGCAGCCGGACGCTGCGGCGCATCACGTCGTCCAGGTCCAGCGCCCCTTCGAGGAACTTATGGATGGCGCGACGCTCGGCCTGGGTCAGCGGCTTGACCTCGTGCAGCCGGTCCACGAACAGCCGGTAGCCCTTGTCGGTGGGCACCCGGCCGGCGCTGGTGTGCGGCTGGACGATGAAGCCCTCCTCCTCCAGGGCGGCCATGTCGTTGCGGACCGTGGCGCTGGACACACTGAGATTGTGGCGGTCGACGAGTGCCTTCGAACCCACCGGCTCCTTGGTCGACACGTAGTCGGCCACGATCGCCCGCAGCACCTCGAAACGGCGATCATCCGCGTTCACCACCGCCACCTCCTTCACCTCCAGCGGCACCCGCCCAGGCTCGATGCCCAGGCACGGCCCGGGTACCACCATCGAGTTTACGGTGTTCGTGCACCGGAGCCGAGGCGCACGGGCGGACGGCGGTAGCCTGCCGCGGGGCCGATGGGCCGGTACATCGAGCGGAGCAGATCGGTTCCGGCGGCGGTAGCCGCAGGCGGACCAACTGCGGCGTGCAACGCGTTCGGCCGTTCGCCAGGAGGTGCCAGCTGCCGTGATCTCTTCAAGGACGTCCGGAACGGCCAACCCTACCCCGATCATCGGATGGCGCTGCGGGACTGGGCGAAGGTGCCGCCGCGCCCGGTGCGGATGGAAGATCTGGTCACCACGACGAAGGTGCTGCACCTGGATCGGCTGCTGAGCCCGGACTCGACGTTCTTCGGGGACCTGTTCCCGCACGTGGTCCGCTGGCGCGGCGAGCTCTACCTGGAGGACGGCCTGCACCGGGCCTCCGGTCGGCCCTGCACCAGCGCACGGTCCTGCACGCCAGAGTCCTCGACCTGGACGCAATCCGATAGCGGTACCAATCATGGTATCGGAGTTGGTACCGTTGCGTCATGGCTCTGAACCTGCGCCTTCGCGCCGAGACAGAAGATGCCTTGCGCGCCGAAGCGGAACGATCAGGTCGCTCTCAGCAGGAGATCCTCCGTGAAGCCGTAGACCGCTATCTCGGGCTCACTCCGGCCGCGGAACCCAAGCACGAGTGGGACCACCTGATCACTTCGGGCAAGGTGCTCCTGCCGAGGAGCCCCTACCGCAAGGTCGTACCGACCAGAACACTCCCGGCGGGCCAACTGACGATCGACCTGCTGGATCGCGAGGACCGTTTCTGATGCGCGTATACCTGGACAGCAGCGCGCTGATCAAGCGGGTAGTCCGCGAGCCGGAATCCTCCGCGCTCGTCGCGGAACTGGACGATCTCGCCCGCCGCCAGGCACTGTTGGTCTCGACCACGTTGGCCTGGACCGAAGTCGCCCGGGTGCTTCGAGCCAGCCGGGACACGACGTTCCAGGAAGTGGCTGACGAACTGCGGGACGCAATGAGCGGCATCGCCGAGCATCCGCTCGACTTCGAGATCGTGAACCTCTCCCGAAGGCTTGAGCCGAACCAGCTGCGCTCGCTCGACGCGATTCACCTCGCTGCGGCAATCGCCCTCGACGTCGATCTGGTGATGACCTACGACAAGAGACTCGCTGAAGCTACCGCTCTGAACGGAATCCAGGTCAGCTCCCCTGCCTGATCACGCGATCAGGCGCTGAACCACTCCGTCGGCCAGGAGGCGGCCCCGGTCCGTCAGGACGCAGCGGCCCGCCGTCAGCGCTTCGGGCTGCAGCAGACCGTCGGCGGCTGCTTGCTTCGCCTCCAGAAGGCCCGGCTCGTCCAGCGCGTCCACCGGGAGACCCGTGGCCAGGCGGAGTCCGAGCATGATCCGCTCGACCCGCTGGTCCTCGTCGTCGAGGCGCTCCCGCCCCGCCGCCGGGGAGTTGCCCTCCGCCAGCACCGCCGCGTAGCGGGCCGGGTGCTTGACGTTCCACCAGCGGACGCCGCCGACGTGGCTGTGCGCGCCCGGGCCGGCGCCCCACCAGTCGCCGCCCTGCCAGTAGCCGAGGTTGTGGCGGCAGCGCGCCGCGTCGTCCCGCGCCCAGTTCGACACCTCGTACCAGCCCAGACCCGCCTCGCCGAGCGCGCCGTCGATCAGTTCGTAGCGGTCGGCCAGCACGTCGTCGTCGGGCATCGGGAGTTCGCCTCGGCGGACCTTGCGGGCCATCGCGGTGCCGTCCTCGACGATCAGCGCGTACGCCGAGACGTGGTCGACCCCGGTGGACAGCACCGCGTCCAGCGAGGCCCGTAGGTCGTCGTCGGCCTCCCCCGGCGTGCCGTAGATCAGGTCCAGGTTGACGTGGTCGAAGCCGGCCGCGCGCGCCTCGTCGACCGCCGCGACCGCGCGGCCCGGCGTGTGCCGCCGCTCCAGCACCCGCAGCACGTGCTCCGCGGCGGACTGCATGCCCAGCGACACCCGGTTGAACCCGGCCTCGCGGATCCCGGCGAAAAACTCCGGCGACGTCGACTCAGGGTTGGATTCGGTGGTGATTTCCGCCGCACCGTCGAGCCCGAACGACTCGCGGATCGCGGCCAGCACCTCGCCCAGCCGTCCCGCGCCGAGCAGCGACGGCGTGCCGCCGCCGACGAAGACCGTCTCCGCCGCAGGCACCGGCTGATCGCCCGCCGCCAGCACCCGCGCGCCCAGCTCCAGCTCCGCCCGCAGGCCGTCCAGCCAGCTGCCGAAACTCGCCGATGAGCCCAGCTCATCGGCGGTGTAGGTGTTGAAGTCACAGTAGCCGCAGCGGGTGGCGCAGAACGGCACGTGGACGTACACCCCGAACGGCCGCGAACCCAGGCCCGTCAGGGCTTCGGGCGGGAGCATTCCGTCGGCCGGGGCGGGTTCACCGACTGGCAGTTGAGCAGGCACTCCACCACTGTCTCACCATTCGGATAGGGATGGACCGGTCGGTGAGCACGTGGCACGCTGCCTCACATGGGTGCGACCTTGCCGAGGCTCTTGCTGGTCACCCGCCGCTACGTGGACCTGCGGCGCGTGTCCAGCGCGCTGTGCCGCGCCATGCGTTGAAACCCCGCCGCCGCGTTCTGCTGCTTTGTCCAGTCGGCGCCGGGAGCGCCGAGCAGTGAGAACCGTCACCGTCGACGGGAATTCCGCGCGGCGCTGCCGCGCCCGAATCCCGGAGGTCGGACATGGTCCCCCCGACGGAAGCCCCTGCTCGCCCCGCCCGCAAGCGCAAGACGCGCGGCGAGGGCCAGTGGGCGCTCGGTTATCGCGAGCCGCTCAACGCCAACGAGCGCTCGAAGAAGGACGACAACCCGCTGAACGTCAGGCAGCGCATCGAGACGATCTACGCCCACGGCGGCTTCGACTCGATCGACCCGGCCGACCTGCGTGGTCGTTTCCGCTGGTGGGGCCTCTACACCCAGCGCGCCCCGGGTATCCCCGGCGCGCGCACCGGCACGATCGAGCCCGAGGAGCTCGACGACCGCTACTTCATGCTGCGGGTCCGCATCGACGGCGGTGCGCTGACCACCGAGCAGCTGCGCACCATCGGTGAGGTCTCGCAGACCTACGCGCGCGACACCGCCGACATCACCGACCGGCAGAACATCCAGCTGCACTGGGTGCGGGTCGAGGACATGCCGACGATCTGGCAGAAGCTGGAGGGTGTCGGGCTGTCCACCACCGAGGCCTGCGGCGACTGCCCCCGCGTCGTGCTGGGATCGCCGGTCGCGGGCGTCGCCGCGGACGAGATCATCGACGCCACCCCGGCGATCGAGGAGATCGCCGAGCGGTTCATCGGCGACAAGTCGCTGTCCAACCTGCCGCGCAAGTTCAAGTCAGCGATCAGCGGCTCGCCGCGCTGGGACACCGTGCCGGAGATCAACGACATCTCGCTGGTCGGCGTCGTGCACCCGGAGCACGGGCCCGGCTTCGACCTGTGGGTCGGCGGCGGCCTGTCCACGAACCCGAAGCTCGCGGTGCGGCTGGGCGCCTGGGTGCCGCTCGGTGAGGTCGCCGAGGTGTGGCAGGCCGTGGTGCAGATCTTCCGCGACTACGGCTACCGGCGGCTGCGGCACCGCGCCCGGATGAAGTTCCTGCTCGCCGACTGGGGTGCGGAGAAGTTCCGGCAGGTGCTGGAGGACGAGTACCTGGGCCGCAAGCTGGTCGACGGCCCCGCGCCGGAGACGCCGACCGGTCACCGCGACCACGTCGGGGTGCACCCGCAGGTCGACGGCAACTTCTACGTCGGCGCGAAGTCCGCGGCGGGTCGGGTCAGCGGCTCCACGCTGGTGGAGGTCGCGAAGGCCGCCGAGCGGGTGGGTTCGCGGCGCGTGCGCACCACCGTCGAGCAGAACCTGCTGGTCCTCGACGTGCCGAAGTCCGAAGTGGACGGTCTGGTCTCGGACCTGGACGGGCTTGGCCTTCAGGCCGACCCGTCGCCGTGGCGGCGCAGCGTGCTGGCCTGCACCGGCATCGAGTTCTGCAAGCTGGCCATCGTGGAGACCAAGGAGCGGGCGATCGCGCTGGTCGACGAGCTGGAGCAGCGGCTGGCCGACATCCAGGGCGACGTCACCGACCCGGTGACGATCAACCTCAACGGCTGCCCGAACGCCTGCGCCCGCACCCAGGTCGCCGACATCGGCCTGAAGGGCCAGATGGTGCCGGACGGCGACGGCAACCAGGTCGAGGGCTTCCAGGTGCACCTCGGCGGCGGCCTCGGAGAGGACGCCGGGTTCGGCCGCAAGATCCGCGGTCACAAGGTCACCTCCGCCGAGCTCGGCGACTACGTGGAGCGGCTGGTCCGCCGCTACCTGGCGCAGCGCTCCACCGGCGAGCGCTTCGCACAGTGGGTGGCACGGGCCGAGGAAGACGACCTCAATTGACTTCTCTCCTCCCTGAAGGAAGGAGATTCAGTCCTCGCGGACTGAGTTTCCTGCTTCAACGACCGCAGCGTCCCCACCGTGGCGGTTCGGTCTCACACGATCTCACTCAGGCGTTCGGACCGGGGTGGTCCGGGTTCCCGCTCGACCAGCGGTACCCACGTACTTGCTCGGGTGCTCCCACTTGCGTGGGAGTGGTAGGTCTCACCTACCGAAATCAAGACTATCAGCGGTCGCTACGCGACCGACACGCGAGATCTGCTCCTCCCCACCCTGAAGGACGGGGCATCCGCAGATTGGAGATCAGGTGAGCCGAGCGGCGCCGTTCTACTGCCCGTACTGCGGGGACGAAGACCTCACGCCCGAGGCCGAGCCGGCCGGGGCGTGGCAGTGCGCGTCGTGCCTGCGGGTCTTCACCGTGCGGCTCGTCGGGCTTTCCCTCGGTGAACAGGCCGACGACCCGGCCGCAGGAAACGGAGAAGCATGACTGCCGACACCACCACGAACATCGGCGCCCGGCGCAGCGACGACGAGCTGCGGGCGCTGATCGAGGAGGCCGTGCCGCGGCTGGCCGAGGCCGATGCGGAGGAAACCCTGCGCTGGGCCGTCGACAACTTCGGCGACGGCCTGATCGTCGCGTCGAACATGCAGGACGCGGTGCTGGTCGACCTGGCGGCCAAGGCCAAGCCGGGCGTGGACATCCTGTTCCTGGAGACCGGCTACCACTTCGCCGAGACCATCGGAACCCGCGACGCCGTCGCACAGGTCCACGACGTCAACATCGTCAACGCGATGCCCGCGCAGAGCGTCGCCGAGCAGGACGCCAGCGAGGGCCCGCGGCTGTTCGAGCGGGACCCGAACCGCTGCTGCTTCCTGCGCAAGGTGGTGCCGCTGCGCAACACCCTGGCCCGCTACGAGGCGTGGGTGACCGGGGTGCGCCGGGTGGAGGCTCCGACGCGCGCCAACACGCCGATCGTGACCTGGGACGACCGCAACAGCCTGGTCAAGATCAACCCGCTGGCGGCCTGGTCCGACGAAGACATGCAGCGCTACATCGACGAGCACGGCGTGCTGGTCAACCCGCTGGTGCCGGCCGGTTACCCGTCGATCGGGTGCCAGCCCTGCACCGCCAAGCCCGCGCCCGGTGCCGACCCGCGCAGCGGGCGCTGGGCGGGCAGCGCCAAGACCGAGTGCGGACTGCACGGGTGAGGAACTCCGGAGGAGACATGACGACAGTCGAGTTGCCGATCGATCGGACCGACGTGCCGCCGCAGGCGGACAACCTGGCCGCGCTGGAGTCCGAAGCGATCCACATCTTCCGCGAGGTGGCCGGGGAGTTCGACCGGCCGGTGATCCTGTTCTCCGGCGGCAAGGACTCCACGGTGCTGGTGCACCTGGCGCTGAAGGCGTTCTGGCCCGCTCCGGTGCCGTTCCCGCTGCTGCACGTCGACACCGGGCACAACTTCCCGGAGGTGCTCGCCTTCCGCGACGAGCTGGTCGAGCGGCACGACCTGCGGTTGGTGGTGGCGTCCGTGCAGGACTACATCGACGACGGCCGGCTGCAGGAGCGGGCCGACGGCACCCGCAACCCGCTGCAGACCACGCCGCTGCTGGACGGGATCAGCGAGAACCGGTTCGACGCGGTCTTCGGCGGCGGTCGGCGCGACGAGGAGCGGGCCCGCGCCAAGGAGCGCATCTTCAGCCTCCGCAACGCCTTCGGGCAGTGGGACCCGCGCCGCCAGCGCCCCGAGCTGTGGAACCTGTACAACGGCAAGCACCGGCCGGGCGAGCACGTCCGGGTGTTCCCGCTGTCGAACTGGACCGAACTGGACATCTGGCGCTACATCCAGCGGGAGAAGATCGAGCTGCCGGAGATCTACTACGCGCACCGGCGCGAGGTGTTCTTGCGCGACGGCATGTGGTTGACCTCGGGTCCGTGGGGCGGGCCCCGCGACGGCGAGGTCGCGGCCACCAAGACCGTGCGCTACCGCACCGTCGGCGACGGTTCCTGCACCGGCGCGGTGGAATCCGAGGCGTACACAGTGGACGATGTGATCGCCGAGGTCGCCGCCAGCCGACTCACCGAGCGCGGCGCGACGCGAGCCGACGACCGCATTTCCGAAGCAGCAATGGAAGACCGCAAACGCGAGGGCTACTTCTGAGAAAAGCTGTCCATGGACTCCCTTTGCGTAGCGGTGCAGGTAGCGGAACCTCAGACGCCGCCTCGGCTGTGGGATCCCCGACTTACGTATGACCAATACGCGGCATCGGGGCTGTCCTCGCGAGGCGACGTCTGAGAACCCGCGGCGGTGCAAGTTGCGAGAGTGGGCTAAGCGGCTTCGCCGCTTCAAAGAAAAAGATCAAACCGAAGTCAAAGCAGTCCGATGTTGTGCGCAGACGAACCAGCTGATCTGCGCTCACGACTCCGGCTCCCCGAGCCGACACTCCATGAAGCAGGAATGGGTTCTTAAATGACCGAGACGACTACTCGCACTGCGCCGGACAGCGGCACCGAGGTGACCCTGCCGGTGCACAGCGACCTGCTGCGGTTGGCCACCGCCGGCTCCGTCGACGACGGCAAGAGCACCCTGGTCGGGCGGCTGCTGCACGACACCAAGTCAGTGCTGGCCGACCAGCTCGACGCGGTGCAGCGCGCCAGCGCGGACCGCGGCCTCGCCACCCCGGACCTGTCGCTGCTGGTGGACGGCCTGCGCGCGGAGCGTGAACAGGGCATCACCATCGACGTGGCCTACCGCTACTTCGCCACGCCCAAGCGCACTTTCGTGCTCGCCGACACCCCCGGTCACGTGCAGTACACCCGCAACACCGTCACCGGTGCCTCGACCGCACAGCTGGCGGTTCTGCTGGTGGACGCGCGCAAGGGCATCATCGAGCAGACCCGGCGGCATGCGGCAGTGCTGGCGCTGCTGGGCGTGCCGCAGCTGGTGCTGGCCGTCAACAAGATCGACATGGTCGGCTTCGACGAGGCGGTGTTCACCCGCATCGCCGCCGAGTTCACCGAGCACGCCCGTGCGCTGGGCTACCGCGACGACACCGTGGTGACCATCCCGGTGTCCGCGCTGCTCGGCGACAACGTGGTGGAACGCTCCGCGAATACCCCCTGGTACAGCGGTCCTTCGCTGCTGGAGCACCTGGAAAGCGTGCCGGTGGCGCCGGACCCGCACGACGCGCCGTTCCGGATGCCGGTGCAGTACGTGATCCGGCCGCGCACCGCCGAATACCCGGACTACCGCGGCTACGCGGGCCAGGTGGCGGCCGGTGTCGTGGCGGAGGGCGACGAGGTGGTCGTGCTGCCCGCCGGGCTGCGCACCCGGGTGTCCAAGGTGGACAGCCCGGACGGGGCGAGGCCGCGCGCCGCGGCCGGGCACTCCGTCACCCTGCTGCTGGCCGACGACGTGGACATCTCGCGCGGCGACCTGATCGCCGCCGCGGACGCCCCGCCGCGGGTCACCGACGAGCTCGACGCCACGGTCTGCTGGCTGGCCGAGAAGCCGCTGAACCCGGGCGCCAAGGTGCTGGTCAAGCACGGCACCCGCACCGTGCAGGCCATCGTCACCGAGCTGGCGGCCCGCTTCGACGAACAACAGCTGTCGAGTGTGGACAGTCCGGATTCGTTGCAGCTCAACGAGATCGGCCGGGTGCGGCTGCGCACGGCGGAGCCGCTGCCGATCGACGGTTACGCCGCGAGCCGGCGCACCGGATCGTTCCTGGTGATCGACCCCGCCGACGGCACCACGCTGGCCGCCGGACTGATCGGGGTGCCGTTGGCGCCGCTGGCCGCCGCGTCGGAATGAGCAGGAGATGACCGCTCCACTGGTGGCCGTCGCGCACGGCAGCCGGGATCCGCGTTCGGCCGCGACCATCCACGCCCTGATGGACGTGGTCCGCGCGATGCGCCCGGATCTCGATGTGCGCGTGGCGTTCCTGGACCTGTCGGCACCGCGCGTGGGCGACGTGCTCAGCGCGGCGCACGGCGACGGCCACGGCTCGGCGGTCGTCGTGCCGCTGCTGCTCGGCCGGGCCTTCCACGCCCGCGTCGACGTGCCCGCGGCGGTGGCCGACGCGGAGCGGCGCTATCCGCGGTTCCGGGTGCACGTGGCCGATGTGCTGGGCCCGGATCCGCGGCTGGACGAGGCGGCGTGGCGGCGGCTGGCCGAGGCCGGAGCGTCCGCCGAGGACCCGGAACTGGGGGTGCTGCTGGCCGGCGCGGGATCGTCGCACGCACCGGCGAACCGCCTGGTCGCCGACGTCGCGGCGCGCTGGCAATCGCGCACGTCATGGGCCGGCGCCGTCGCGACCTTCGCCGCAGCCGCCGAACCCGCGGTTCCGGCGGCGATCGAGGCCCTGCGCGCACGCGGTGCCCGCCGCATCGCGGTCGCCTCCTGGTTCCTGGCCCCGGGCCTGCTCCCGGACCGGATCATCGACCTGGCCCGCAAGCACGCGACAAACCCGCTGCTAGCGGCCCCGATGGCCGACGACGAGGGCGTGGCCGACCTGATCCTGAACCGCTACGCCGAGGCCCTCACCGCAGCTCCCCTCCAGCTGTCCGCAGCCCTGTGACGTGCGGTTCTGCCCGTGCTTGCCGCCACCCCCATGCGAGGCGTACAGTATCCTGTACAAGGAGGTGTTTCGGTGAAGACGATGAGCTACTCCGAGTCCCGTGCCAAGTACGCCGAGACGCTCGACTCCGTGGTGAACGACCGCGAGGAAGTCGTGATCACCCGAGCAGGGCACGAGCCCGTCGTGATGGTGTCATTGGATGACTACCAGTCCCTGAAGGAAACTGCCTACCTGCTCCGCAGCCCCGAGAACGCCCGCCGCCTGATCCTCGCGATCGAGCGACTGGAAGCCGGCGGCGGAGAACAACACGAGCTCGCCGAATGAAACTGGTCTGGGACGGGCTTGCCTGGGACGACTACGTCTGGTGGCAAGCCGAGGACCGCAAGATCCTCAAGCGAATCAACGCGCTGATCAAAGACATCTGCCGCAACGGGAACGAAGGAATCGGCAAACCCGAATCGCTCAAGCACGGTTTCCAGGGCTACTGGTCGCGTCGCATCTCTGACGAGCATCGTCTGGTCTACAAGGTTGCGGGAGACGAAATTCGAATCGCGGCTTGCCGCTACCACTACGGCAAATGACTTGGCTGACGGCCTGGTCACCCTCGCTGGCCAGCCTGTGCGCGACCTGAGCGAATACACGGGATCCTTGCAGCTGTCCGCAGTCCTGTGACGCTAGGAGCCAGACGCCGCATTCATCCTGCGGCCCCCTAGCCATAACCCTAACGTTATACTAGGGTCGTGAGCTGGGACGTCGAGTTGCACGAAGAGGTCAACACCTGGTTCTTCTCGTTGGTCCAGAACGACCCCGAGTGCGCCGACCTGGTCGAACAGGCACTCGACCAGTTAGCCCACCAGGGGCCGCGGCTCGGACGTCCTCTCGTAGACAAGATCAAGGGGTCTCGATACCACAATCTCAAGGAACTACGTCCCGCTTCGGCGGGCAGGAGCGAGATCAGGATGTTGTTCGCCTTCGACCCACGACGTTGTGCCATTGTTCTGGTGGCGGGCGATAAAGCCGGGAACTGGCGGGGTTGGTACGAGACGAACATCCCGCTTGCCGAGAAGCGGTTCGAGGAACACCTGGCGGAGTTAGAGGAGGGCGCAGCGATGGGTCGTTCCTGGAAGGACGCTAAGAAGGACAAGGAAGCCCTGGACCGGGCGCGTGGCCGCGATGTGGAAGCCGCCAGGGAACAAGCCCGCATCCTGACCCAGGCCTACATTCTGGGCGACCGCCTCGCCCAGCTGCGCAAAGCGGCCGGACTGTCACAGTCGGAGGTCGCCGCGCGGATGCAGGTCAGCCAGCCCCGCGTGAGCAAACTCGAACAGGGGGACTTGGCGCAGATCGAGGTCGGCACGCTTGAGCGCTACGTCGCTGCCCTCGGGGGACGCCTCAAACTCGTAGCGGACTTCGAAGATCACGATGTCACCGTCTCGATGAACGAGCTCGACCACTCCGAAGACGAACTCGACTGCACCGAAAAGGCGGGCGTCTGAGCAAAAGTCGACAACTCTGTTGGTGGGCGCAACCTGCGGGGCATGATGTGGCCGTGTCATCCAGCTGGGTACACGAAGACCGGCAGCGGCCCGGACACCCCCGACAGCCCAGGCCGCTGCCGGACCCGGATTCGCAGTGCACCGTGGGGGCCGGATGAACGCGCGACCGCACCTGATCGCACGCGTCCGAGCCGAGTTCGCGCGCAGCGAGCAGGACAAGTCCTGCCACTTCTTCCCGCTGCCGGACGACGGTGAGCTGCCCGCGATGCTCTACGCCTACTGCGGTTTCGGCATCGTCCCAGGTCAAGCGGAAGCTCTCGACAGACCGGCCGGCATGCCGTGCCTGCCGTGCCTGATGGCCGCCGCGCTCTCCGACGGCAGCGTTTGATCGCGTCGCGACCAGCGACGACAGCAGAAATCCGCACCTAACGCTGAGTTGTTCTTTCGAACACTTAGCTTCACCCCATGTGGTCATGAGAGAGTTTGTTGCCAGCGTCTGGACGGGGAACCGGCCGCTCCATGTGCTCGTCTCACCCGTCAGGCCGCGCTATCGGGTGACCGCGCCGGTGGGTGGGGGGCGATCAATGCAAGGCTGGACGAGGAGTCGGGGACAACAGCGCGAGATGAACACGCAGCAGCCGAATCGACCGGTCATCACGCCAACCATGCGGGAACAGGCCCAGAAGCAGCCGAACACCTGGCTGTACGTGGTCGACCCGATCTTCACCGATCCGAACGCCGAGGTGCCGCCGTGGGGCTTCATCGGCGGCTACCGGGTGGATGAGCAGGGCGAGATCACCGACGACTTCTCACCGAACCCGAACTACCGGCCGTCGCCGGTGGCGCTGCGGCTGCCCGCGCCGACCAACGACGTTGAACGCGCCCTGCAGCTCACCACCACCGGCTACGCGCAGGGGCATTCGCTGCTGACCGCGATGCTGGACGCCGAGCTGATCCTGTTCGCGCAGCCGCAGGGCAGCGGGCTGTTCACGATGGAGCACGAGTCGGGCCGCCGGCAGCTGCAGGTGTTCACCTCGGAGACCTTCCTGCCGCCCAACTGGACGACCTGGCAGCGGATGACCGGTCGGCAGCTGGCGACGCACCACCTCACCGGCATCGACGTGCAGGTCAACCCGACCAGCCCGGTCAAGGCCCGGCTCCCCGCCGAGGAGCTGGCCAAGGCCGCCGCCGTGCCACCGAAGGCCCCTGGCGTGCCGATCAACTCCCCCGCGAACGGAATGCCGGTACAGGCCCCGCCGGGAGCCGCGCCGCAGCCCGGCGAGCAGGCCCCGAAGCCGACGGGCGGGCCGACCGCGCAGCCGCCGGGCGATCCCCTGGAAACCGGGTTCGGCCGCCGGTTCCTCGGCTCGATGCTGGCCGGGGCGATCGGCGACGCCCTCGGCGCGCCGGTGGAGTTCTATCCGGTGGACCAAATCCGCAGCCGCTTCGGCGCGATGGGCGTCACGGAGTACGACCGCGCCGGTGAGCACCCGGGCGAGTTCACCGACGACACCCAGATGGTGCTGTTCACCCTGGAAGGTCTGATCCGCGGGCACTTCGCGGCCCGCACCGCCGGGGCCGACAGCCCGCTGTCCGCGATCCAGCTGGCCTACCAGCGCTGGCTGCACACCCAGGGCTATGCGTGGATGCGGGCCGCCGGGCCGTTCACGATGAGCCACCCCAAGCCCAACGGCTGGCTGATCGAGCAGCGCGACCTGTTCGCCGTGCGCTCGCCGAACAGCAGCTGCATCGCCGCGCTGCGCGAGTTCGCCGCGGTGGGCGCGCCCGGCACCTTCGAGCGGCCGATCAACGATTCGCAGGACTGCGGCGGCGTGGTCCGGGCGGCACCGGTGGCGCTGTGGTCCGACGACCCCGAGCAGGTCTTCGAACTCGCCGCCGCGACCGCGGCCCTGACCTGCTCGCAGCCCAACGGCTACCTGCCCGCCGGGACGCTTGCCGTGGTGGTGCACCGGTTGCTGCGCGAGGAGACGCTGGAAGACGCGGTGCGGCAGGCCCGCGAACTGCTCGTGCAGTACCAGGGCCACGAAGACACCGAGCGCGCGTTGCAGGCCGCCGAGGAGCTCGCCGAGCAGGGCAAGCCGAGCCCCGAACGGCTCAAGGACACGTTGGGCGGCGGCTGGGCCGGGCACGAGGCGCTGGCCATCGCGGTGTGCGCGGCGCTTAGCACCGACAGCATCGCGGCCGCGCTGATGGTGTCCGTCAACCACTCCGGCGACAGCGACTCCACCGCGGCCATCTGCGGGAACATCGTCGGCGCCCACTACGGCGCGCCCGCGCTGCCGGGTGTGTGGCTGCGCGACCTCAAGCAGCGCGGGATCGTCGAGGCGCTGGCGAAGGACGCGCTGCTGGAGTTCGGCCCGACTCCGCCGAGCGGTGACGCGTGGACCTCGCGCTACCCGGCCGCGAAGGACATCTCGGACCTGGTGTTCACCTCCACCCTGCCGCTGAGGGGCGCGGAGCCCTCGAAGGCGGCGCCGGTCGCCGACGACGCACCAGCCGAAGCGGTCGAGCCCGAAGCCGAACCAGACGCCCCCGCGGTTTCAATTGAAACTGCGGACCAGCAGGAGGCGGAGGCGGTCGAGGCGGTCGACGAACCTTGGCTGGCGCGCTACCCGATCGGCGAGGCCGCGCCCGCCGTGCCGCCGCTGGAGGACGTCGTCGCGCCAGCGGCCGAAGTGCCCGAAGGGCCTCGGTACGCAGCAGGAACGCCGGAATCCGAGACCGCGCAGCCCGGCGAGGGACCGGTCGCGGACGACGCGGCGCCGGAAACCCCGGACCAGGAAGCGCCCGTCCAGGAAGCCGCAGCCGCGGAAGTTCCGGTCGCCGATTCTCCTGCCGCCGATACGCCCGCTGCGGAACCTCCAGCTTCCGAGACCCCAGTTGCCGAGGCGGCAGTCGTCGAGGCTCCGGCTGCGGAAACCGCCGTCACGGAGGCGCCGGCCGAGGCACGCGACGAAACCGACGAAGGCTTGTCGGACGAGGAACTGCAGCTGCTCAGCGTGTGGCGCAAGTTCCGCGACAACGGCGACGGGAACTCCGCCGACCTGACGCAGGGACTGCAGAAGCTGCTCGTCGAGGCCTTCGGCCCCGAACGCGCGGCCCAGCTGATCGGCGAGGCCGCCGCCGGTGCGGAACCCGGGGCCGAGCTCGCCGCCGAAACCCGGGTGCGGCTCAGCCGCCGCGATCGGCTCGAAGGCTGTGTGCTGGGCGCCGCCGTCGGCGACGCCCTCGGCGCGCCTTGGATGTTCTCCGACCTGCGCACGATCCTAAGCGTGAACCCGGAAGGCGTGCGGGAGTTCGCCGAGGCCTTCGGCCGCCGCGGCGCGGCCACCGCCTACTCGCAGCAGGCGGCATTCGTGCTCTACGGCCTGATCGGCGGGACCATCCGCTCGACGCTACGCGGCGTCCCGGCGTTCCGGCCAGGCTTGGTCCGCACGGTGCTCCAGCAATGGCTGCTCACGCAGGGCGCCCGGGTCGACGTGAACCTGCCGGCCGGGACGCTCGCCGAGAACGAAACGCTTCGCGTGCAGCGGTTCCCGGACGAGGCGTCGCTGACCTCATTGGCGCAGTGGAGCGACCGCCGGGAGCCCCCGACGCCAGGCAACCCGCCGAACGCCGCCCGCACGCCCGCGGCAACGGTCCGCGGTGCGGTGGTCGGCTTCGAGGTCCGCACCGTGCAGGACTCGATCTCCCTGGGTATCGAGATCGCCGCGGTCACCCACGGGCATCCGGACGGTTACCTGCCGGCCGGGGCGCTGTCCGGGCTGGTGTCCGCGTTGCAGGAGGGCCACACCCTCGCCGAAGCGGTGCATGCCGTACTGGCCGAGCTGGACCAGATGGAGGGTGCTGAGACCACTGCGCTGGGCTTGCGCTCCGCGATCGAGATCGCCTCGAACGGCCCGGTGTCGCCGGCCGGCCTGGAATCCCTGGGCCTCGGCTGGCAAGCACCGGAAGCGCTGGCGATCGCCGTTGCGGCCGCGCTGGCGCACCCGAACTCGTTCGCCGACGCCGTGTCACTGGCGGCTACCCACGCCGGTAACAGCGCGGCGACCGCGTCCATCTGCGGCAGCCTGCTGGGCACCGCCCGCGGCGCCGGGCCGATCCCCGCCGAGTGGACCACCGGCCTGGAGCTGCGCCCGGTCCTGGACCAGCTGCTGGAAGACGCGCACCGCGCAGGCACGGAGATCGACACCCACGAGCCAGTGCCCGGCTGGGCGCAGCGCTACCCCGGCTAATCCACAGTGGACGAATCCTGGTTGGACGAGACGGAACGGGCTCTGCTGGCGGCCTGGCGCGAGGCGCACGCGACCAGCCGCCGTGACCCGGCGGAGCAGCAGCTGCTGGACACCTGGCGGCAGTGGCAGCGGAAACCCGCCACCCGCCCGCTGTGGGCGACGGCCCTGCAACACTGGCTCAGCGCGGAACCCCCGCCGGCACCTGCCACCGGCCTGGCCGACCGCAACGGCCCGCTGCCCGAAGCACCGGGACGGTTGCTCGGCATGCTGCTCGGCGGCGCGGTGGGCGAATTCGTCGCGCTAGGCCGGGTCGGGCAGCGCACCACCGCCGTGCTCTTCGCCTTGGAGGGCCTGATCCGCGCGCACACCCAAGCGCGGTCGGCGGGCGATGGAGATCCGGTCGGCTTCGCCCTCGGCGGACTCCAGCGCTGGCTGCACACCCGCGGCGTGCCTTGGCGAGACTGCGGGACCGACACCGCCCAGCCCAACGGCTGGCTGGTGACGGAACCCGCGCTGCACTCCGCCGACAGCGACGAGCCGACGATGCTCACCGCGCTCGCCCGGGTCGCCGCCGGGCACGCCGCCGGTTCCCGGCGGCTGCCCATCAACACCTCGGACACGGCCACCGCCGTGCCGCTCGGCGCACTCGCCGCGCTGTGGTCGGGCGACCCCGGCACGGTTTTCGCGCTCGGCGGCGACCTCGCCGCGCTCACCCACGGCCACCCGAAAGGCCACAGCCCGGCCAGCGTGCTCGGGGTGACGATGCTGTCGCTGCTGCGCGGGAACGCGCTGCAAACATCGCTGAGCCAAGGACTTTCCGGCTGGCAGTCGGGACGCACCCAGCTCAGGCGCGCCCTGCGGCTCGGCCAGCTCAGCCCCGCCGGGTTCCGGCCGCGCCGCACGAACCTCGACGCGACGCAACCCGGCCGCAGCGGCCTGGACGCACTGGCGGTCGCGGTCAGGGTCTCATCGGCCTGCGAGGACGATTTCGCCGCCGCCATCGGCTCCGCCAGCGAGCACAGCGGAGACGCGGCGACGGCAGCCATGCTGTGCGGGCAGCTGCTCGGCGCGCTGCACGGCCCGACGGCGATTCCGGCGGAATGGCTGGAAGAACTCCCGATCACCGCACTGGTCGAGCGGCTTTCCGCGGACGCAGCAAGGGAATTCGGCCCGTACCCGGACGAATCCGATCAGTGGGAGCGCCGCTACCCGACCACCGAATCCGCCGAGCCCCTGGCGCCGTCCACATCGGACTACCGCACCGGGCTGACCGCGGTCCCCCGCCTGGCGGCGTCCCGCGACCGGTTCCTCGGCGCGGTTCTCGGCGGCGCGGTCGGCGAGGCGCTCGGCATGCCCATCGCCGCCGACAGCTGGGACGAGATCCAGTCCCGGCACGGCGCGGGCGGCCTGACCGACTACATCCCGGCCGGGCACCCGTCCGGACGGCTCGGCAGCGATACCCAGCTGGTGCTGTTCTCGCTGGAGGGCACGATCCGGGCCAACATCAGCCGGCGCGCCACCGGCACCGACGACCCGGCACGGCACATCCAGCACGCCTACCAGCGCTGGCTGCACACGCAGCACCTGAGCTGGCCGCGCGCGGCGGGCGAGTTCCTGCACGGTACCCCCGAACCGGACGGCTGGCTGGTCGGCCAGCGGGCGCTGTTCCAGACCCGCAACCCCGGCCGCACCATGATGCGAACGCTCATCGCGTTCGCCAAGGGCCAGCAGCAGATGGGGTCCCCGGACAACCCGGTCAGCGACTCGCAGGGCAGCAGCGCGATCATGCGCGCGGTTCCGGCCGCGTTGTGGAGCAACGACCCGGCGGAGGTCTTCCACGTCGGCATGAGGGCGGCGGCGCTGACCCACGGCCACCCGGCGGCCTGGCTGACCGCGGGAGCGCTGGCGTTCCTGGTGTCGCGCCTGATGAACGGCGAGCCGCTGGCCACGGCGGTCGATGCGGCACTGGAGCAGCTCACCCCGCACACCGGGCACGAGGAGGTGAGCCGCCGGATCACCGCGGCGGTCCGCCTGGCCCGCAGCGGCCGTATCGCGCCGGGCGATCTGGAGCGCAACCTCGGCACGGGATCGACGGCGGCCGAAGCGCTGGGCATCGGGCTGTACGCGGCGCTGGTCTGCGACGGCGACTTCGACGCGGCGCTCCCGGTGGCGGTGAACCACTCGGGCAACAGCGCGACGACGGGCGCGGTCTGCGGCAGTCTGATCGGCGCGGAATCCGGGGCGGAGCAGATCCCGGAGCGCTGGAAGGCGGAGCTGGAGCTCTACGAGGTGATCGAGCGCCTCGCCCACGACGCGGTCCTGGAGTTCGGCCCCCGCCCACCGGACTGGTCCGACCGCTACCCCCCGACCTGACGCCCAAGGCTCGGTTAGCCGAGGGCGCCGCGATCCGGGACACCAAGGACCGCGACGCCGGGTACATCACCGCCGACCAGGCCCAGTGGCGTTCGTTCCTCACCGCCGTCAAGGCCGGGCGCTTCCAAGCCTGACCCGCACGCCGGAACCGGTACCACATCTCTGCTGGCCAGGGCCCGTGAGCGCGTTGGGCCGCTACGGCGTGCTCACGGCCCGTGACCTGCGGTGGAGGCGCTCAGTCCGACCCGGAGTGGGATGTTGCTCACTGGCCCGGGGTGGCTAACGGCGGTTAACGTGCCTGTCATGGATGAACTCGTGCACCTCGCCGTGGCCGACGGCATTGCGACGATCACGCTGGACTCGCCCCACAACCGCAATGCGCTGTCCGCGCAGCTGCGGCGCGAACTGCGGGACCACCTGAACGCAGCGATCGCCGACGACGCGGTGCGCGTGATCGTCCTGGCCCACACCGGCACGGTGTTCTGCGCCGGGATGGACCTCAAGGAGTCGCGTTCGGCGGACCCCGAGAAGCAGGGCGTGAATGAGTTCCCAGCGATCCTGGAGCAGATCTGGACCAGCCCGAAGCCGGTGGTCGCCAAGCTCGCCGGGCCCGCCCGCGCCGGCGGCGTCGGCATCGTCACGGCCTGCGACATCGCGGTCGCGGCGGACACCGCGACCTTCGCTTTCTCCGAGGTGCGCATCGGCGTCGTGCCCGCGGTGATCTCGGTGACCGTGCTGCCCCGTCTCAACTCCCGCCAGGCGCACGAGCTGTTCCTGACCGGCGAGACGTTCGACGCTCGCCGCGCCGCCGTAATCGGCCTGCTGAACTCCGCGGTCGCGGCCGACGAGCTGGATGCGGAGGTCAAGCGTTACGCCGACATGCTCGCCCTTGGCGCCCCGAACGCCCTGGCGGCCACGAAGCAGATGCTCACCAGCCAGCGCCCGCCGAACATGGGCGAGGCGTTCGCGCAGATGCTAGAGCTGTCGGCCAAGCACTTCGCGGGCGAAGAAGGCCAGGAAGGCATGCGGGCCTTCGCCGAAAAGCGAAAGCCCGCCTGGGTGCCCGAAAAGTTCAGGTGACCAGCTGATCAGTCGCCTTCGCCGCCGATGTACCGGCGCCACGGCCCGTCGTCAGCCAACCAACGTGGAACGATCTTGATCTGGAACGGGAAGTCGGTCTCGAAGGTTTCCGCGCCCAAGACCTGCTGCACCTCGCGGTAGTCGCCGTCCTCCAAGCGGAGTTCGACAATGACCGGTTCATCCATCGTCGGATTGACGATCCAGTACGCGGCAATGCCGAACTTGGCATATTCGCTGGTCTTGGTGTGGTAATCGCGCAGAGCGCTGCTGGGTGAGACGACCTCGATAGCAAGCAAAGGCGGCCGAGTAAGATACGGCTCTTGGCTATCTTCGACTCGGATCACCGAAAGGTCTGGGATGCGATGATGCGTCCGATCCCCATTGAAGTTGTAGCCCGCGCCTTGCAGGACCCTATATTCATCTGGCGCAGTATTGCCGAGATGAAGGTGCAACCGGCTTTCAATGTCTGAATGTTTGAAGGCTGGCGATGGAGACACGTCAAGGCTCCCGTCGACCAACTCGTAGCGGCGCCCGTCGTCGGGTAGCCGCTCCAAGTCGTCGACGGTCATCGGCACGTGGTGCTCGTCCGCCCGCATGTTCATGACGGTCATACTGCCTCCTGTTCTGCACGGGAGCCAGTATTCCGGGCACCCCCGATTCACGAACGAGCGATCACAGGCTTAGGATCTGGCCAGGACTGCTGCGAACCGCGGCCGCAGAAGAGCTGCCCGGAAGCGTCGCGAAGGACCGCGCTGATCCGGGTGCTCCCCCGCCTCAACGCCCGCCGCGCCACCGAAATCGGCCTAGAAGGCATGCGGGGCTTCGCCGCGAAAGCCCGCATAGGTGCTTGAAAACCTCAGGTGACCGGCTGATCAGTCGCCTTCGCCGCCGATCCGCTTGCGCCACGGCCCCCTGGCCAGAAGCCAATAAGGAACGAGCTTGATCGGGAACGGGAAGTCAGTGACGAAGGTGTCCTCGCCGAGGACCTGCTGCACCTCCCGGTACTCGCCATCCTCCAGCCGGAGCTCGACGATCCCCGGTTTTCGTAGCGGCGCCCGTCGTCGGGTAGCCGTTCCAAGTCGTCGACGGTCATCGGCGCGTGCTGCTCGTCCGCCTGCATGTTCACGACAGTCATACTGCCTCCTGGTTCTGCACGGCAGCCAGTATTGCGAGACGGCCCCGGCCACTAATGGGCGATCAAGGCCTGGTCAGGACTGCGGTGAACTCGCGGCCGCAGATGGGGTGCTCGGAGGCGTCGCGGAGGACCGCGTTGATCCGGCCAAAGGCCTTCGGGTCGTGCTCCGCCAGCGTCTGGAAGCCCGACCAGACCAGCACGTGCTCGCCCTCCGGCAGCCACGACAGGTCCGTCAGGCAGTCGTAGAGGGCGTCGAGGTTTCGGCCCGCCCACTCCGGGAAGTTCAGCACCGCGGCGATCCCGTCCAGCGTCGTCCGCTTGCTGAGCAGGTCTGAGCCGTCCAAGACGTGCGCGGTCGCGCCTCGCTGCTCGGCTTCCTGCACGGCCTCGCGCGCAGTGACGCCGCCGGACGGCTGCTCCACCTCGCTCACCGCCGGCTCCTTCCGCACCCTGCTAGCCCACTTCGTCGCAAACATCGCACTCAACCTGCGGGGTCGACAACCACAAATGAATCGTAATGATCGCTCGTGTAGTAAAGCTCGGATTGGCCACCGGTGACCAGTCTCTGGGCTCCGCGATCCTTCGAGCCCGGGGTCGGCACGGTGTACTCGTGGTAGTAGCCGGAGGCCTTGTCCGGCAGGACGCCTTCCCGGTTGCCGAACGCCGAGCCGTCCTTGCCCGGGTACGGGAACGGGCCGTCCTTGACGATCAGCTGCCAGGTCTTCCCGGCTTCCGGTGGCAGCGTGGACAGCTGCTTCACCGGCAGGCCGGACTCAGCCCCGGGCACGGCCCGCTGCTGCGTCGCCGCACCGGGATCCAGGTCCACGTAGTCCCGGACGAACCAGCCGATGACGACCAGGGCGATCAGCCCGACCAGCGCCACCGAGATGCGTCTGCGCGACGTCACGCCGCCGTCCCCTTCCGCCCGGTCTCGCCGTCCCGGCGGCCGACCGGGGGTTCCGCGTCGCGGACCCTCGTCAGCTTCGCTCCTAGGCCGTCGATGCCGCGGTCGATCACGCGGGCGAGCGCCCAGCACAGCGGTAGCAGCACCGCGAGCACGAGGGTCACCTGCAGCGGGTAGACGAGCTGCACGAGCCACAGCTCGACGCCGTCGTACCACTCGACCAGCCACTCCAACACAGAGCGTCAGGGTACGCCCGGTCCGATGATGCCGTGCGGCGCCCCGGTCCCTCCCGCGACTACCCCACGTGTACCTGTCCCCGCAGGGCAGCACAATTTCGCGAGAAATTGACCGTCACCTGGGTGAACGTCAATTTCTCGCGAAATTGGCATCGCCCGTCAGTGCTGCTCGGAGCGCTCCCGGACGGACTTGATGATCGCGCCGAAGTCGAGGCTGCCGCCGCCCTCGTCGTTGAACCGCTGGTAGAGCTCGGTGGCCAGGCGGCCGATCGCGGTGTCCGTGCCGCTCTGCTCCGCCGCCGAGGTCGCCAGCTTGAGGTCCTTGAGCATCAGCGCCGCGGCGAAGCCGGGCTCGTAGTCGTGGTTGGCCCGGCTGGTCTCCACCAGGTCCGGCACCGGGCAGTTGGTGGTCAGCGCCCAGCACTGCCCGGTCGAGATCGACGCCACGTCGTAGAGCGCCTGGTGCGACAGCCCCAGCCGCTCCCCCAGCACGAACGCCTCGCTCACCGCGACCATGGACGCGCCGAGGATGAGGTTGTTGCACATCTTGGTGACCTGGCCGTTGCCGGGACCACCGCAGTGGATCACCTTGCGCGCCATCGGTTCCAGCAGGGGCTCGGCGCGGTGGAAGTCCTCCTCCGACCCGCCCACCATGAACGTCAGGGTGCCCGCCTCGGCGCCGGCGGTGCCGCCGGAGACCGGGGCGTCGATCGAGCCGAACCCGGCCTCGGCGGCGCGCTCGTGCGCCCGGCGGGCATCCGCGACGTCCACCGTGGACGAATCGATGAGCAGGGTGCCGGGCTTCGCCGCGGCCAGCACCTCGTCGTAGCAGGCCAGCACGTGCTTGCCGCTGGGCAGCATGGTGATCACCGCATCGGCGCCCGCGACGGCATCGGCGGCCGACGCCACGGTGGTCACGCCATGCCGGTCGGCGGCCTCCAGCGCCGCCGGCACCAGGTCGAAGCCCTGTACCGCGTGACCGGCCTTGACGAGGTTCGCCGACATCGGGCCGCCCATGTGGCCCAGCCCGATGAATCCGATGACAGCCATTGTCATTTTCCCCTTCTGCGCTGGAACTTCCGTCAAGGCCGAAGCGGCGTCAGCCGAGCAGTTTCGGCTCGTCCGCGACCGGCTCGAAGAACTTCTCCACCCGCGATTCGTCCACATCGGACAGCTGCGCCGGTGACCACTGCGGGTTGCGGTCCTTGTCCACCAGCGTCGCGCGCACACCCTCGACGAAGTCGCCGATCCGCACGCACGCCATCGCCAGCCGGTACTCCTGGAGGAGTGCGTCCTCCAGCGAGCCGTAGTCGCTGCGCAGGGCCTTCAGGGTGACCTTGAGGGAGGTCGGCGACTTTTGTTCGATCGCCTCGGCGGTCTCGCGGGCGGCTTCTTCCGGCCGCTCGCGCAGGCGCCGCAGGACCTCCTCCACGCTGTCGGCCGAGTACGCCGCGTCGATCCACTCCCGCTGCGCGGCCAGCGGCGCCTCGGGGGCGGGCTCGGAGAACTTCTGCAGCACCTCGTCCACTTCGCCACCTGACAGGGCCTCGACGAGCTCCGGCAGGTTCGCGCTGTTGACGTAGTAGTCGGCTACCCCGCAGTAGATCGCGTCGGCGCCGCCGATCGGTGCGCCGGTCAGCGCCAGGTGGGTGCCAAGCTCGCCGGGGGCGCGGGAGAGCAGGTAGGTGCCGCCAACGTCGGGGATGAAACCGATGCCGACCTCGGGCATGCCGACCTTGGAGCGCTCGGTGACCACCCGGTGCGAGCCGTGGGCGGAGATGCCCACGCCGCCGCCCATGCAGATGCCGTCCATGATCCCGACGACCGGCTTCGGGTAGCCCGCGAGCGCCGAGTTGAGCTGGTACTCCTCGGTCCAGAACGCGGCGGGCAGCGACTCGTCACCGGCCTTCGCCGCGTCGTGCAGCGCGCGGACGTCGCCGCCCGCGCACAGCCCGCGCTCGCCCGCGCCATCGATCAGGATCGCCCGGATGTGCTCGGCGGTGCGCCACTGCTCCACCGCCTGCGCCATCGCCCGCACCATCCCCAGCGTCAAGGAGTTGAGCGCCTTAGGTCGGTTGAGCGTGATCCGTCCGAGCGATCCCTGTTCGCGAACCAGGATCTCGGCCTCCGTCATGATGCGACTCCAAGTTCTCGCGCGCTGCCCACCCGGGCCGGCGGCGGTCAGGCCGCCAGCAGGCCCCGGGAGATGATCAATCGCATGATTTCGTTGGTACCTTCCAGGATCTGATGCACCCGCAGGTCGCGGACGATCTTCTCCAGGCCGTACTCGGCAAGGTAGCCGTATCCACCGTGGATCTGAAGTGCCTCGTTGGCCACCGCGAATCCCGTGTCGGTGGCCAGCCGCTTGGCCATCGCGCACAACCGGGTGGCACCGGGGTCCTTGACGTCCAGCGCCCACGCCGCCCGCCACAGCAGCAGCCGGGCGGCCTCCAGGTCAGTGGCCATGTCGGCAAGCTTGAACTGCAGCACCTGGAACTCGCTGAGCTTGGCGCCGAAGGCGCTGCGTTCCCGCACGTAGGCGAGGCTCTTGTCGAGCGCGGCCTGCGCGCCGCCCAGCGAGCACGCGGCGATGCTCAGGCGGCCGCCGTCGAGGCCGGTCATGGCGATCCGGAAGCCGATGCCCTCCTCGCCGAGCCGCTGGTCGGCGGGCACCCGGACGCCGTCGAAGATCACCTGCCGGGTCGGCTGGGCGTTCCAGCCCATCTTCTTCTCGTTGGCCCCGAAGGACAGCCCTTCGGCATCGCCTTCGACGATGAAGGTGGAGATGCCCTTCGCGCCCGGCTCGCCGGTGCGGGCCATCACCACGTAGACGTCCGAGCTGCCAGCGCCGGAGATGAACTGCTTGACGCCGGTGAGCACGTAGTCTCCCCCACTCTCGGCTTCGCTCGAGCGGGAGGTGCCCCCCTCGTCGCGGACCGCGCGGGTCTGCAGCGCAGCCGCGTCCGAGCCCGCGCCGGGTTCGGTGAGGCAGTAGCTGGCCAGCCGCTCCATCGAGCACAGGCGGGGCAGCCAGCGGGCGCGCTGTTCGGCGGTGCCGAAGCGGTCGATCATGCCCGCGCACATGTTGTGGATCGAGATGTAGGCGGCGATAGACGGGTCGCCGGTGGCCAGCGCCTCGAAGATCAGCACCGACTCGAACCGGCTCAGCCCGCTGCCGCCGACCGACTCGTCGACGTAGACCCCACCGATGCCGAGCTCACCGGCGGCGCGCAGCGCCTCCACCGGGAAGTACTTGGCCTGGTCCCACTCGATGGCGTGCGGGGCGAGTTGTTCGGCGGCAAATTCCCGCGCGGTCTGCTGGATCGCGCGCTGGTCCTCGGTGAGCTCGAACGGCGACACCGGGCCGGCGACGGCTGCAACGGACACGTCCGCTCCCTTCCCCTGGGCGATTTCGCGCGAAATCGCCACTTCCAAAGGGGGTGCGGCGGCGATTTCGCGCGAAATCGCCGCCGCACCCACCCGGTTCAGTGCATCGTCGGAATGGTGAAGCTGGCGCCTTCCTTGAGGCCGGAGGGCCAGCGCGAGGTGACCGTCTTGGTCTTCGTGTAGAAGCGAATCGAGTCCGGCCCGTGCTGGTTAAGGTCGCCGAATCCGGACCGCTTCCAGCCGCCGAAGGTGTGGTAGGCGATCGGCACCGGGATCGGCACGTTGACGCCGACCATGCCGGTGTTGACGCGCGAGACGAACTCGCGGGCCGCGTCGCCGTCGCGGGTGAAGATCGCCACGCCGTTGCCGTACTCGTTCTCGCTGGGCAGCCGGACCGCGTCGTCATAGTCGGCGGCGCGGACCACGGACAGCACCGGCCCGAAGATCTCCTCCTGGTAGATCCGCATGTCCGGGGTGACGTGGTCGAATAGCGAGGCGCCCAGGAAGAACCCGTCCTCGTGCCCGGCCAGCCTGAAGTCCCGGCCGTCGACCAGCAGTTCGGCGCCTTCCTCGACGCCCGCGCCGATCAGGTCGCGGACCCGATGCCAGGCCTGCTTGGTCACCAGCGGGCCGAAGTCGGCGGACTCGTCGAAACTGGTGCCGATCTTGAGCTGGTGCACCCGCTCGATGAGCTTCTCGACCAGCGCGTCCGCGGTGGCCTCACCGACCGGCACCGCCACCGAGATCGCCATGCAGCGCTCCCCCGCGGAGCCGTAGCCAGCACCGATCAGCGCGTCGGTGGCCTGGTCGAGGTCGGCGTCGGGCATCACGATCAGGTGATTCTTGGCGCCACCGAAGCACTGCGCGCGCTTCCCGTGGGCCGCGGCCGTCGAGTAGATGTACTCGGCGATCGCCGACGAACCGACGAACCCGACGGCCTGGATGCGCGGCTCGGTCAGGATCGCGTCCACCGCGGTCTTGTCGCCGTTGACCACGTTGAAGATCCCCGGCGGCAGCCCGGCCTCGATGAACAGCTCGGCCAGCCGCAGCGGCACCGAGGGGTCGCGCTCGGAGGGCTTGAGCACGAAGGCGTTGCCGCAGGCGATGGCCGGCGCCGCTTTCCACAGCGGGATCATCGCGGGGAAGTTGAACGGGGTGATGCCGGCGACCACGCCCAGCGGTTGCCGCATCGAGTACACGTCGATACCGCTGCCGACGCTCTCGCTGTACTCGCCCTTGAGCAGGTGCGGGATGCCGACGGCGAACTCGACGACCTCCAGGCCGCGCTGGATGTCGCCCTTGGCGTCGGCGACGGTCTTGCCGTGCTCGGAGGCGAGCAGGCGGGCCAGCGAGTCCATCTCGTCGTTGACCAGCTGGAGGAACCGCATCAGCACCCGCGCCCGCTTCTGCGGGTTCATCGCGGCCCACGCTGGCTGCGCCTCGGCGGCGTTACCGACCGCCGCCGAGACCTCCTCCGCCGAGGCCAGCGGCACCCTGGCCTGTACCTGCCCGGTGTTGGGATCGAACACGTCACCGAAGGAACCGGACGTTCCCGCGACGCGCTTGCCGCCGATGAAGTGCTCCAGCTCGTTGGTCATGTCGCAACGCACCTTCCGCCGAACCGGCCGGTAATTACTAGGAAGCCAAACGTTTGGTACTCCAATCTTTCCCAGAAACCCGACGGATGCAACAGGGTGCTCTGCGTCACACCACTAATGGGGCGGTCCGCCGTCTACGTTGCCATCCCGAGGGCGAACAGAACCGGCGGCGAAGGCGATCCGGCCGGGTCGGCAACCGTCCCGCCGAGAAACAGAGCAGGCACGCGGCGGGGCGAAGCCCCTGCGCCAGCGCAAAACGGACGGGACACTCCCCTTATCGGCGTCAATGTTGCCGGCACCGGCAATGTCCAACCACTACCTCGCCGCCGAGAGTGACTTTCACACCGGTCGGTGACCAGGGACCATTCCTGCCGCGCCAGGCTCGCCGATGGCGGATGCATGCAGCCCAAGCGGTGGTTTCCGCGGCGAGCCGTGGGCCGGCTCAATGCGCGTGTGCTCGCATTGCGGTCCTCGCCCCGATGGGGGCAATGGGTCAGTCGATACCTCACGGTCGTCACCTACAGAGGACGACGCTCAGGGCGCACGTTCAGCACACCTGTCGCCTACCGCCGCACCGCCGGCGTCGTCAGGATCAGAGTGCGCTTTCCCGACTCCAGGACGTGGTGGCGCAACTTCCTGGGTACGGGCGGCCCGATCTCGCTGCACCTGGACGACGAGGACCGCAGTGGATACGCAGTCGGCCACCGCGACGAACACGGCCGCGTCACCGTGCGCCTCGACGACTGAAACCGCTCCGGCGCCGCATCTCAACGACCGAAACCGGCAGAATCGACGACTCGACGGCATCGGCTCGGCTCCGGCACTTCGGGCGAGCCAGCCGTCGGCGTTGAAGTCATGGATCACGCACCAAACATGATCCGCGCCGGTGCGTACGGTAGCGCAATCCGGCCCCGCCGCCAGGTCATCACCCGCCCCGAGCCCGGGTGCAGCTGGTCCACTAAGGACGATCAGGCTTCGAGGTGCTTTTCAAGAATTTTCCGGAGGTCGGAGCCGAGCGGGATCTCGTCGACCGTCGAGACCCAGGCGTAGGCGTCGTGCTCGGTCAGCCGCACATTTTCGGTCGTAGCGACGGTGACCGACCAGGTGTGCTGTCGGTTGTACGTGCCGCTCCGCGTGGTGTAGTCGAACGCGCCGAGGTATCCGGTGATCTCGGCGATCCGGAGGTTGGTTTCCTCGACCACCTCGCGGTGCAGCGCGGTGTTCAGGTCTTCGCCCGGATCGACCTTGCCGCCGGGGAATTCCCATTCGCCGCCACGGGAATCCGCCGCGCGGCGCCGCACCAGCAGGACCTGCCCGCCGGCGTCGATGACGGCCGCGACGATCTGCTGCTGCACGCCGTCGGCAGCGTCTCGGCGGGCCAGATCGGCCACTTCGGCCAGGTGCATGCGGACCGTCCTCCCGGGCTTTTCGCCACCGTACCGGCCCACCCTGGCTACTACTCGCACACCCCTACCAGACCGGGACCAGCGAGGTGGATGGACATCCGCCGGACCACTTCCAGCGCTCCGGGTTCGAGCGAGTAGCAGATCTGGGTGCCGTCCCGCCGGGTTCGCACCAGCCCGGCCTCACGCAACGTCCGCAGGTGCCCGGAGATGGTCGGCTGGCTCACGCCGAAGTACTCGGTGAAGTCGCAGGCGCAGATCTCGCCCTCCCCGCAGAGCCGGTCGAGGACGCCGAGCCGGATGGGATGCCCCATCGCCCGGAACAGGCTGGCGGATTGCGCGAGATCATCGTTGCCCACCCGATCATTCTCCTATATAGAGGATAGGAGTTTAACTATATAGGAGGGTGACAATGCCGTCCGGTGTGAACGAGCTGGTCCTGGAGGTGGCGGACCTGGCCGCCCCCGGAGCGCTTCTACACCGAAGTGCTCGGCTTCCTGGCCATCGCACGCCGGGAAGGCGAGCGCTGGCGCAACCGGTGGCACCAGGATCGGCCGGTAGAAGCCGGCGCTGGGCATCGCCCGCGCCCGGGACGGCGTGCACGTCCACTACGCGCTGCCAGTGAGCGACAGCGAATACGACGCGGCCGTCGAACGGGTTCGCGCGCACGGCGTGCAGGTTGCCAACTGGAGTTCAGCCCGGGCAATGCCCGCTCGGCGTACGTGCCCGACCCGGACCACAACATCGTCGAGTTCTGGACCTGGGACGTGCGGCAAGGCAACCCCAGAGCGCCGAGCGCGAAGCGAAGGCGTCTTCGGGCTCTAGCGAATCTGCGAGTCCTTCAGGCCGCCACGGCGGCCCGAAGGACTCATATCGGCCGCACATCGCGGATCGCGGGCTTTCCCTTCAAGACCAACGGTTTCGCGGCAGACGAGCTCCCTTCCACCGCGTGGCGGCGGCGAGCGTCCACAAGGCACAGCCGGAACCGGCCGGAACCGCGTCCGAGCCCGGTCCGGATCGCGGCGCGCTGAGCAGGCGTCACGGGCTTACCCTGCAACGCATGCCTCCCGAGTCACCCGGCATCTGGGCAATGGCGGACCTGGCCACGCCGTTCGCAGTTCGAACCGCGGCCACCCTCCGGGTGCCCGATGTGGTCAAGGACGGGCCGCTCCCGCTCGCCGAGATCGCGCACCTCTGCAAGGCAGAGGCAGACCCGCTCGGGCGCGTGCTGCGATTCCTGGTGCACCACGGCATGTTCACCGAACCCGAGCCGGACGTCTTCGGCCCCAACGATGCCTCGGACGCGCTGCGCAGCGACCTGGCTGACGGCCCACAACCCTGGATGGACCTCGACGGCGCAGTCGGCCGCGCCGACCTCGCCTTCGTCGAGCTCATCGAACAGGTCCGGGGCCACCACCCCGCCTACCCGGCCGCGTTCGGCCGGTCCTTCTGGGAAGACCTCGCGCACAACCCGCAACTGTCGGACTCGTTCGACTCGCTGATGGAGACCAAGACGTACGGGATCGCTCCGCTGATCGCCACCGCGCACGACTGGAGCGCATACGCGCGGATCGCCGATGTCGGCGGCGGCAAGGGCGTGCTGCTCGCCGAGATCCTCCGGACGAGCCCGCAGTCGAGAGGCATCCTCGTCGACCTGATCGGCCCAGCCCGCAACGCCGCCGACTACCTGCAGGAACAGGGGGTCGCGGAACGCGGCGAGGTGGTCACCGCGAGCTTCTTCGACCCGCTGCCCATCCAGGCCGACGCCGCGGTGATCTGCGACGTCCTCGGCGACTGGGACGACGAGGACGCCATCCGGATCCTCGAACACTGCAGGCAGGCGGTGGAACCGGACGGGCGGCTGCTGATTATCGAACTGCTGCCCGACAAGGACCGGATGGCGCTGTTCACCGAGATGGACCTGCGGATGATGATCTACGCCGGCGGCCGGATGCGCGATCTCGACCGCACCCAGCAGGTAGCCGCGGCGGCCGGGCTGACCGTCGAGGACTTCACCCCGATGGACAACGGCTACGCCATCATCGAATGCCGCCCCGAACGGTAGCGCCGGCTTCGTTACGCGAAGGCGCGGGGAGCGGGCCTCGGACACCGCCTGTGCTCCCTCGACTTGTGCATGTCCAGCCGCCCTCGCCAGACGACGTCCGCGGCGGGCCCTTCGGCGCTTCAAAGGCGAAGAGCAGCCTCAACAGCGCTGCAGGCTGGCGGCGACGGACTTCCGCCATTTCTCCGGCAGGTCGTCCAACCCACCGGCGACGTGCTCGGCCAGGTCGGCCCGGCCGTGCATCTGGAGGGCGAACACCTCGGCCACCTGCACCCGTGCCCGGGCCGGGAGATCACCTCGACCGCGTCACCCACCGCGATCTCACCCGGCTCCTCCACCGCCAGGTACCCGCCGGTCCGCCCGTGCTCGGTGAACCGCTTGACCAGCCCCTGGACATCCCAGAACCCGGCGAACACCCGGCACGGCCTGCGCGGACCCGTCACCCGCAGCACCCCCCCGGCCCGCCACCGCTCGCCGATCACCGCGGAACTGCTGTCGCAACCAGCCAGGGTGAGGTCTCGCCGGCATTGCCGGGAACCAGCTCGCGGCCCAGTTCCTTCGACCAGTACGCGAGCTCCTCGCGGTCGAACGCGTAAGCAGCCTGCTACCAGGCCCCGTGGTGCTTCGGGTCGCACACGGTGTCGCCACGCACCCCCGACCTGCCCGAATCGCGCCGGCTGCTCCGCCGGGCGCCTTGTCGATGCCGCCGCGCCCGACCCGACCGGTCCAATCCCCGGTCCGCACCACCGCCAGGTTCACCGAAGGAATGTAGTGCGGAGGCCCCCGGATTTATTCGTGGGGAGCAAGCGCGTCAAGTCCAGCACGAGGCGCCCAGCGGTAACCCGCCCACGCTTACTTGTGATCGAGTTTCCACCCGTGGCACCCTCGACAGCAGCGGCTCCCCGACCCCGCCCACGCATGCCTGACGCGTGCGGTCGCAACCGCCCAGCGAGCCAAACGCCGAGCAGCGCCACCGCCTTTCGCCCGCTGCCGCGCGGGTTTCCTCGGGGCCCTCCCCCGCCCTCCCCATTGCTGCCGCGCGGCAGTGTTCGGTTGATCGCGTCCGGTTGTCCGGGGACGCGATCTCGGTCGTTTGCTACAGCCGGATGCTGGCCTGCTGCAGTGCTTGGCGTGCTTCTTCGGTCAGGCGACGCACCAGTTCCGCTGCCGGCAGCGGGCGCGCCTGGGCATAAGTTTGGCCCGCCCACAGCGACATCAGTTCTGGGTCGCCGGCCTTGCCCGCGGCACCGCGCATCGGCTTGGTCAGGTTGTTCAGCTGCGGGTACGCCGCCGGGGCGTCACCGTTGTCGGCCAGGAACCGGTTCACCAGCCCCCGCGCCGGGCGTCCGCTGAACGCGCGCGTCAGCTCGGTTTCCCGCTGCCCCGCGGCGATTTCTGCACGCTGGGTCGGCTGCGTGCCCGCCTCGTCGCACACCAGGAACGCAGTGCCCAACTGGGCCGCCACCGCACCCGCGGACAGCACCGCCGCGACATCAGCACCGTGCACCAGACCGCCCGCCGCAATGATCGGCAGGTCGACCTCCGCCTGGACCACGCGGATCGCCGCCAGCAGGCCGAACAGTGACCCGCCGCCCGGCAGCGCCGGGTCGTCGTTGAACACCGCACGGTGCCCACCAGCCTCCATGCCCTGCACGCACAGCAGGTCCGCCCCCGCATCCGCGGCAGCACGCGCCTCCTGCGGAGTCGTGACCGTGGCGACGACCTGCGACCCCACCTCGCGCAGTCGATCCACAATGGACCTGTCCGGAAACCCGAAGGTGAACGACACGACCGGGATCCGCTCGGCGATCACCAACTCCACCTTGGCCGGGTAGTTGTCGTCGTCCCAGCTCGGCGAGCCCGCCTCGGCCCCGTGCCGCGCGGCCGCCGCCTCGACCCGCGTCCGGTAGTCGGAGAGGTCGTGGTCCCGCCGCTTACCCGGGACGAAGAGGTTCACGCCGAAAGGCTCCGACGTGATCGCCCGCACCCCCGCGATCTGGTTGGCCAGTGCATCCGCCGTCAGGTAGCCGGCGGCCAGGAAACCGAAGGCCCCCGCAGCGCTCACCGCCGCGGTCAGCTCCGGTGTGGAGACGCCGCCCGCCATCGGCGCCGCGATCAGCGGAATTCGTCGCTCTGCGATCATGTTTCGACGGTAGCCCCAGCCCCACCGGGAGCGCATCAGAGCATCGCGCACGCCACAACCCCGGCCAGGTGGTCGTTCGACCAGCTTGGGCAGTTCATCGTCTACAAGGCCAACATAGCTGGGGTGCCGGTGGTCTACGTCGATCCCGCGTACACATCACAGATGTGCGCCGAGTGCGGGTACACGGACCAGAAGAACCGTGTTTCGCAGGAGTCTTTCACTTGCCGATCGTGCGGCCACGCTCAGCACGCCGACCGGAACGCTTCCCGCAACATCGCCGAGCGGGGCAATGCTGTGTGGAACGCGGGGCGTGAGTCACGCGTCCCGGTCGGCGCATAGCCGATCAAGATGCGGCAGCCTCAGCTAGCCGCAAGCTCGGCCCTTCAGGGCCGAGAAGTTGACTTGTGCGTGATCCGGCACTCTTTCAACGGCATTCCTCCTTTCACCCGGGCATAACTGGAATTGAGGAGCTGATCGGAAAGGCACCCCCATGCGAACCACCACGCGCGATGACCTCGTGCTCCGCGCCGCCAGCGGCGAAGACACCGCAAAACTCACCGAGCTGCTCGGCACGGCATACCGCGACGAGCCCCGGATGGCCGGGCTGCTGCCGAACCAGGCGCAGCGAGAAACCAAGCTCCGTGCGCTGTTCTCCCTTCTGCTCAAGCAAGACCACCTCGACCACGGCACCGAGATCGCCGCACTGAACGGACACCCGGCGGCAGTCGCGGTTTGGGACCGGCCGGGCAGCCGAACGGCACCGCTCGGTCGACGCCTCGCGCACCTCCCGGCGCTGCTGTCGGTTTTCCGCTGGCGGCTTCCCGAAACCGCGCGGGCGATCGAGGCGTTCAACGCCACCGACAGCCACCGGCCGGACGAACCGCACTGGCACCTGGCCGCGATCGGCACGGCTCCGCAGGCCCGCGGCCGCGGGCTCGGCCCCGCCCTGCTGGAATCCGGGTTGGCGCGCGCCGACGCCCACGACACCCCGATCTACCTGGAAGCCACGACGCACTTCGGGGTCGCGCGTTTCGAGCGGCTCGGATTCCGCGTGATCCACGAGTACCCGATCACCGGTGGTCTCACCGTCCACGGCATGTGGCGGCCGGTCGACCGCTGACGACCCGAGTCAGAGCCGCAACCCCGCGACCAGGTCTACCGGGGCGAAGCGGAGCGGGAATGGTCGCTGCGGCTCGAAAAGCTCGTCCCCGACGACCCGCGCCACCCGCTGGTACTCGCTGCCGCCGACCAGTTCCCAAGCCGTCACCGACGGCACCTCCAGATCCGGGTCGACCAGCCAGAAGTGCTGGGTGCCCAGCCTGGCGTGGGCAGCCTTCCGCAGGCTGATGTCGTTCAACCGGCTGCTCGGCGACGCCACCTCCACCGCGAGCACCGGTGCGGTCCGCAAGTTCTTCAGCGTCAGGTCTTCGTAGCGCGCGACCAGGATGTCAGGCCGCAACTCGGTCCACAGGTCCTGGCGCACCGCGAACGGCGCGGACAGCACCCGGTAATCGGGCGGGCTCGCCCGGTGCAGGCGGACGAACAAGGCACCGAGCGCCTCCTGGTGCGGCCAGCCCGGTGCCGGGCCCACCAGCAGCTCGCCGTCGACGAGTTCGTACCGTCGGCCGTCCTCCGGAAACGCCTCCAGGTCCTGGACCGTGAACCGGCGCCCGCCAAGATCGATCGACATCACTTGCTCCCTCCACTCGCTTGCGGGCCCCGAGGTTTTCGGAGTCCCGCAAATAAAGAGGAGCGAAGGGCCCGAACAGATACAGTCGCCGCCAATGATCACCGGAAAGGGGAACGAAAAAGTGGGCGGGAACCCGACGCCTGGGTTCCCGCCCACTCGCACCATCGCGATTTTCTGACACCCCGCCACAGGGCCGCTGGTGCGTCTGGGGCGTGGTCGGCGCGCTACCCACGCGCCGACCACGGATTCAGTTGGTCTGCGAGATCAGTGGAACTGGGCCGCCTCGGTCGAACCGGCCAGCGCGGTGGTCGAGGAGTCCGGGCTCACCGCGGTGCTGATCAGGTCGAAGTAGCCGGTGCCCGCTTCGCGCTGGTGGCGGGTCGCGGTGTAGCCGCGGTCCTCCGCCGCGAACTCGCGCTCCTGGAGGTCCACGTAGGACGTCATGCCGTCCGCCGCGTAGCCCTTGGCCAGGTCGAACATGCTGTAGTTCAGCGCGTGGAAACCGGCCAGCGTGATGAACTGGAACTTGTAGCCCATGTGGCCGAGTTCGCGCTGGAACTTGGCGATGGTGCTGTCGTCGAGGTTCTTCTTCCAGTTGAACGACGGCGAGCAGTTGTAGGCCAGCATCTGCTCCGGGAACTTGTCCTTGACGGCCTCGGCGAACCGGCGTGCGACCTCCAGGTCCGGGGTCGAGGTCTCCATCCAGATCAGGTCCGAGTGCGGCGCGTAGGCCAGGGCGCGGGTGATGCACGGCTCGATGCCGTTGCGCACCTTGTAGAAGCCCTCCGGGGTGCGCTCACCGGTGACGTACTGGTGGTCGCGCTCGTCGATGTCGCTGGTCAGCAACGTCGCGGCCTGCGCGTCGGTGCGGGCGATGACCAGGCTCGGGACGCCGGCGACGTCCGCGGCCAAGCGCGCGGCGTTGAGCGTCTTGACGTGCTGGCCGGTGGGGATGAGCACCTTGCCGCCGAGGTGGCCGCATTTCTTCTCGGAGGCCAGTTGGTCCTCCCAGTGCACGCCTGCGGCGCCAGCGGCGATCATGCCCTTCATGAGCTCGTAGGCGTTGAGCACGCCACCGAAACCGGCCTCGGCGTCGGCGACGATCGGCGCCAGCCAATGGATGTCCTCGCTCTCGCCGCCGGCGCCCTGCGGGTCCAGCGCCTCGGACCAGTTGATCTGGTCGGCGCGCTTGAGGGCGTTGTTGATCCGCCGCACGACCGCCGGGACCGAGTTGGCCGGGTACAGGCTCTGGTCCGGGTAGGTCTCGCCGGCCAGATTGGCGTCCGCGGCGACCTGCCAGCCGGACAGGTAGATGGCCTGCAGACCGGCGCGGGCCTGCTGGACCGCCTGGTTGCCGGTCAGGGCGCCGAGCGAGTTGACGTAGTCGGTCTCGTGCAGCAGCTTCCACAGCCGCTCGCTGCCCTGCCGGGCGAGGGTGTGCTCTTCGCGCACGGAACCGCGGAGGCGGATGACGGTCTCGGCCGAGTGCGTTCGCTCGATGCCCTGCCAACGCGGGTTGGTGTCCCAGTCACGCTGCAGCTCCTCGACGGCCTGCTTCGCCTGCTCGCGGATGCTCATGATGTTCCCCTTCCGAGATCGCCCTGCGGCCTGTTGATCCCAGTCTTGACCCCCATCCAGCGAAACACGACCAGTATTTCGAGGTAATTTTCGCGTTTTTTCTGCTAGCATCAACGCCATGACGGAGTTTGCTACGGAAGAAGACCGTAGTTTTTCAACAGCACACGACCTTTTGGTCTTCGGTCAGCGGCTGCGGCACTTGCGCCGGGCAGCCGGGCTCACCCTCGTGGAACTGGGCGAACGGGTCGGGCGCGCGCCGTCGCAGCTGTCGCTGCTGGAGAACGGCCACCGCGAGCCGAAGCTGTCGTTGCTGCGCGCACTAGCGGATGCGCTGGGCAGCTCCGTCGACGAGCTGCTGTCCAAGAAGCCGCCGAACCGGCGCGCCGAGCTGGAGATCGCCGTGGAGAAGGCGCAGCTCGACCCGATCTACCAACGGCTGGGCGTGCCGCCGCTGAAGGCCGGCAAACGCGTCCCCACCGAAGCCCTCGAACACGTCCTCGCGCTCTACGAAGAACTCAAGCGCCGCGAGACCAAGCAGGTCGCCACCCCTGAAGAGGCCCGCAAAGCCAACGCCGAACTGCGCGGCATGATGCGCGAGCACGGCAACTACTTCCCCGAGATCGAGAAGGCTGCTGCCGGCATCCTCGACAAGGTCGGCTACCACGGCGGCCCGCTGTCCGAGGGCCTGATCCAGTCCATCGCCACGCACCTCGGCTACGGGCTGCGGTTCGTCACCGACCTGCCCCGCTCGGTGCGCTCGGTGACCGACCTGAAGAACCGGCGGATCTTCCTGCGTCGCGAATCGCTGGGCATGCACAGCCCGCGGACCATCCTGCTGCAGACCCTCGGCCACCTCAGCCTCGGCCACCGCCAGCCCCGCGACTTCGCCGACTTCCTCCGGCAGCGCGTCGAGGCGAACTACTTCGCCGCCGCGGTCCTGGTGCCCGAGCAGACGGCCGTGCCGTTCCTGCAGGACGCGAAGGCCGAGCGCGACCTCGCCGTCGAGGACCTGCGCGATGTGTTCTCCGTGTCCTACGAGATGGCCGCGCACCGGTTCACCAACCTCGCCACCCAGTACCTGGACCTCGTCTGCCACTTCGTGCGCAACGACGAGACCGGCATCATCTACAAGGCGTACGAGAACGACGGGCTGGTCTTCCCCACCGACCCGACAGGCGCCATCGAGGGGCAGCGGATGTGCCGGTACTGGGCGGGACGCCAGGTGTTCGCATCCCCGGACCGCTACTCGACCTACTACCAGTACACCGACAAGCCCGGTGCCACGCACTGGTGCGTCGCGCACGTCGACCCCAGCCGCGGGCGGGATTTCGCGATCACCCTAGGCGTGCCCTACACGGAGTCGCGGTGGTTCCGGGGCCGGGACACCAACAACCACTCCAAGTCGAAGTGCCCGAACGGCGAATGCTGCCAGCGCCCGCCCGCGGATCTCGCGAGCCGCTGGGAAGGCATGGTGTGGCCGTCGGCCCGAGCCCACTCGCACGTGCTCGCCGCACTGCCGTCGGACACCTTCCCCGGCGTGGACGAGGCCGACGTGTACGCGTTCGTCGAAGCACACCAGGGCTGAGTGCCGAGGGACATCCGCTGGTGGGCGGCGATTTCGCGCGAAATCGCCGCCCACCGGACATCGCACGCAACCCGCAGACGAGGGTGTCCAAGATCAATGTGTGAATAAAGAACTAAACACCTTCCTGACTGCACTCTACGTGCTCGTCGACGACCACGTTGTTCCCGCCCGCACAGGGCGAGGTCGTCAACCGCTACTCACCGACAGTGAGCTCATTACGCTGGCCGTGACCCAGGTCCTGCTGCGCTACCACGGGGAGCGTCGCTGGATCCGGCACATCCATAGTGATCCGCAGTGGCGCGCTATGTCCCCGTATCTGCCGAAATATTCCGGCTACAACAAGCGTTTACGGGCAGCGGAACCGTTGCCGCGTAGGCAGTCTGGACCGTGGCTGCGTGCTGCCCATCCTGGTTCGACGACCTGTGGATCACCGACGCCACTGCTGTGCCCTGCGGGATGTCCCCAGCAGGCGTGTTCACCCCCATCGCCCAACGCCTACTGGCCATGACCGCCGCCATCTGGCACAACTGGACAACCGGCGCGACCAGCAAACGATCATTCATTGCCTTCGATCACTAACACCCACTCGTGCGTCGTGCTTCCCAGCAGGTTCGGGAGGGTGCTCTCCGCGAGCCAGCGCGCGGTGCCCTCGCGTTCCGATCGATCCGCGACCTTGAGGCGGTTGGCACGCTGCTCGTCGTTGTCAGCGACAGCCTTGGTGTCGACGAGAAGCAGACCCGCGACCCCGTTGCGGCGCGGCCCGCGGCACCGCCATCGCGACGGAGCCGCCCATCGAGCATCCGCCCAGGACGACCTGCGGCAGCTCTGACCGGTCCAGCAGTGCCAGGATGTCGGCGGCCGCGAGGTCGAGGCTCGGGTGCTCGGCCGTGCGGCGGTTCTGCCCCGGCTCTGCCCCGGCTCTGCCCGGCTCCGCCAGGCTCCGCGCCGGTGAACCGTCCAGCGCGCTCTCGCCGAGCCCCCGCTGGTACACAGGCCGGGCCGCCGTCGCGGACGCTCGCGGCCTGACTTTCCGCTACTGACCCCACGCGCCGCCGCGGCGAAGGCCGCCACCTGGCCGTGAGTGATTTTGGGCGCCATAGCACCGAAAACCGCTCACGGGCCTTGGTCCTGCACCGCGCACACCCAACCGCCCGATGTGGACACCGCACGGCCGGCTACCCGAGACGTCGCGACAGACCAAGCTGCGCATCAACGGCCGCGACCTCCGAACGCTGGCAGTGCGCGATCGGTTGGCGTGGTTCGACTTCACCGAACTCTGCGCCACAGCGACATCAACGCCGGGCTACCTCGCGGTCGCCGAGCAGTTCGACGTGGGTGATCAGCGGCGTGCCGAAGCTTGCCGACTACAGCCCGGACACGTGGCAGCGCTTCGCCAACGTCGTAGACGTGTTGTGCGACAGAGACATCACCACGCACGTGCTCACCGACCACAGCATCGCCGACACCTTGGCGAACGGCACCGATGTCGAACGCACCGCCAGCCGGCGGATCTCTGCCCAGGACGTGCCGGCAGGCGTGCGCCACCAGCAGGTCGACATGGCAGAGCCGGCAAACCTCAAGTCGGCCGTTGATTGGCGCCGACGCCATTTTCCTGCTGACCTCCGGCGATTTCGCGGCGGCCGGTGGCGACCTCGACGCAGTCCTGGAAGTCGCGCGGGCCGGCGGTGTTCGGCGGGTCGTCCTGCTGTCCTCACAGGGCTTCGGCACGCGGCACCACTCGCCGGAATTCGAGGACGCGGTGACGCGCTCGGGCCTGGAATGGGCCATGCTGCGGCCAGAGAACTTCGCTTCCAACGCGTTGCAGTGGGCCGAAATGGTTCGCGCACAACGGACTGTCGCCGCACCGTTCGGCGACGTCGGCCTGTCCGCCATCGATCCGGTCGACATCGCCGAGGCCGCCGCCGTCGCGCTGCGCGACACCCGCCACGCCGGCCGCATCTACGAGCTGACCCGGCCGGCACCGATGACTACCCGGCAGCAGGTCGCGGCGATCGGCGAGGCGCTGGGTGAGCCGGTGCGCTTCGTCGAGCAGAGCCGGGCGGAAGCCAAAACGCAGCTGACGCGCTTCATGCCCGAACCGATCGTCGACCGCACCCTCGACATCTTGGGTTCGCCAGGTGCCCTGCAGCGGGTCAGCCCTGACGTCGAACGGCTCCTCGGCCGTCCGGCCCGCACCTTCGCCGAATGGGTCGCGCGCAACATCGCGGCCTTCGAGTGACCGCCAGCAACACGATCCGAACCTGCACGGAGAAAACCATGCCTGTCGCACACGTTCTCGACTCGACCATGTTCTACCGGGAAATCGGCGCCGGCGTGCCGATCGTCTTCCTGCAAGGCAACCCCACGTCGTCGTACCTGTGGCGACGAGTCCTGCCTGCGGTGGGCGATCCCGGCCGACGCCTGGCACCGGACCTGATCGGCATGGGCGACTCCGGCAAGCCGAACATCGACTACACCTTACGATCACGCCCGCTACCTCGACGCCTGGTTCGACGCACTTCGCCTGGACGCGGTGGTCCTAATTGGACACGACTGGGCCGCGCGCCATCCCGGCCGGGTGCGGGCACGGCGTTCACCGAGGCTCAGGGGCGGGGCGCTACTTCTTGCCCTTGGCCTTGTCGTCCTTGGCTTCATCGGTAGACAGCGCGGCGACGAAGGCTTCCTGCGGGACCTCGACGCGGCCGATGGTCTTCATCCGCTTCTTGCCTTCCTTCTGCTTCTCCAGCAGCTTCCGCTTCCGGCTGATGTCACCGCCGTAGCACTTGGCGAGCACGTCCTTGCGGATCGCGCGAATCGTCTCGCGGGCGATGATCCGCGACCCGATCGCCGCCTGGATCGGCACCTCGAACTGCTGCCGCGGGATCAGCTCGCGCAGCTTCGAAGCCATCTTCGTGCCGTAGGCGTAGGCGGCGTCGCGGTGCACGATCGCGCTGAACGCGTCCACCGGCTCGCCCTGCAGCAGGATGTCGACCTTCACCAGGTTCGACGCCTGCATGCCGGACTCCTCGTAGTCCATCGAGGCGTAACCGCGGGTCCGGGACTTCAGCTGGTCGAAGAAGTCGAAGACTATCTCCGCCAGCGGCAGCGTGTAGCGCAGCTCGACCCGGCTCTCCGAAAGGTAGTCCATGCCCGACAACTGCCCGCGCCGGCTCTGGCACAGCTCCATGATCGTGCCCACGAACTCCGACGGCGCGATGATCGTGCATCTCGCGACCGGTTCGAGTACGTCCTTGATCTTGCCCTCGGGCCAGTCGGACGGGTTGGTCACCACCAACCCCGAACCGTCCTCCATCTGCACCTCGTAGACCACGTTCGGCGCGGTGGAGATCAAGTTCAGGTTGAACTCGCGCTCCAGCCGGTCACGGGTGATCTCCAGGTGCAGCAGCCCGAGGAAACCGCAGCGGAAACCGAAGCCCAGCGCCCCGGAAGTCTCCGGCTCGTAGGTCAGCGCCGCGTCGTTGAGCTGCAGCTTGTCCAGCGCCTCGCGCAGCAGCGGGTAATCCGTGCCGTCCATCGGGTAGAGCCCGGAGTACACCATCGGCTTCGGCTCGCGGTAGCCGCTGAGCGGCTCCTCGGCGCCCTTGCGCTCGGCGGTGATCGTGTCGCCGACCTTGGACTGGCGGACGTCCTTCACCCCGGTGATCAGGTAGCCGACCTCGCCGACGCCGAGCCCCGCCGAAGGCTTGGGTTCCGGCGAGATGATGCCGACTTCCAGCAGCTCGTGGGTCGCGCCGGTGGACATCATCCGGATCCGCTGCCGCGGCGTGATCCTGCCGTCGACGACCCGGATGTAGGTGACCACACCGCGGTAGGTGTCGTAGACCGAGTCGAAGATCATCGCGCGCGGTGGCACGTCGACGGCGCCCTGCGGCGCCGGGATCTGCCGGACCACCTCGTCCAGCACGGCTGCGACGCCCTCACCGGTCTTCGCCGACACCCGCAGCACGTCCTCCGGCTCGCAGCCGATGATGTGCGCCAGCTCGGCGGCGTACTTGTCCGGCTCAGCGGCCGGCAGGTCGATCTTGTTGAGCACGGGGATGATTTGCAGGTCGTGCTCCATCGCGAGGTACAGGTTCGCCAGCGTCTGCGCCTCGATGCCCTGCGCGGCGTCGACCAGCAGCACCGCGCCCTCGCAGGCCGCCAGCGACCGGCTGACCTCGTAGGTGAAGTCGACGTGACCGGGGGTGTCGATCATGTGCAGCACGTGGTCGACGCCGTCGGAGGTCCACGGCAGGCGCACGTTCTGCGCCTTGATCGTGATGCCGCGCTCCCGCTCGATGTCCATCCGGTCGAGGTACTGGGCCCGGTACGCGCGTTCCTCCAGCACACCGGTCAGCTGCAGCATGCGGTCGGCCAGCGTCGACTTGCCGTGGTCGATGTGCGCGATGATGCAGAAATTCCGGATTCGCTCCGGGGGCGTGAACGTGGTGTCGGCGAAACTGCTCACTCAGTGTTCCTCGCGGATGTCGACTGGTGCGGGGGTTCACCCCATCGTCCCATGACACGCCCGGTACCCGGCGCCCAACTCCGGGACATCCCGGATGCGACCACCGGCTTCGGGCTGCTGAGCTGGTCGTATGAGCGGTTTCGTCGCCTTCGCCCTGGATCGTGCTTTCGGTCACCCGAGCGGACTGCTGGGCACCGTGGGCGGTGCGCTGATGGCGCGCGGCAACGCGGCGGTGGAGCAGCAGGTGGTGCGGCTGGCCCGGCTGTCCGGCGGCGAAGCGGTGCTGGTGATCGGGCCCGGTCCCGTCGTGGGATTGCTGGCGGCCGGCGAGCAGGCGGCGCGCGTCGTCGCGATCGAACCGTCGCCGCGGATGCGGCAGGCCGCCTCCCGGCGATGCGCGGCAATGAGCAATGTGACCGTCCAGGACGGGACTGCTGAGGAGACCGGCCAACCGGACGCGGCGTTCGACGTGGTGCTCAGCGTGAACAACGTCCAGCTGTGGCCGGACCGCGCCACCGCGCTGGCCGAACTGCACCGCGTGCTAAGCCCCGGCGGCGTCCTGCTGCTGTCGACCCACGAGCGCTGGCTGCCCGGCGGCCGCGCCGGGCTCCACGCCGACGTCCAAGCCGCCGGCTTCGCCGACGCGCAGACCTGGGCCTGGCAGCCACCGGCCCGAGGCACCACCCAAGCCCAAACCCGAGCCACCCGGCCGTAGTCCGGACGTCGACCTCATCAGAGCCGCCCGGGACCATTTCGGTTGCCGGCACGGCAAGTCCTGTTCGTTGGAGTGAAACCACCCGCTACATCGGAATGTTCGCTTCCGACGTCGACAGGATCGCGCCGGCATTCAGCCATGCAGAGGTCCACGCCCACCTTGCGCGCCCGACAACTCGGCGCCGAGCTGCGCAGGTCTCGCGCTGCCACCGGGCTCGGCGTGTCCCAGGTCGCCAAGCGCCTCGGATTGGCGCGCCCCAAGTCGCCAAGCGCCCCGGATTGGCGCAAGAGCAGTCGTCGCGGTAACACCAACTGCGTCGAAGTGGCGCTAGACCCGAAGGGGGCGGCGATTCGAGACTCCAAGGGCCCAACCGGACCGGTACTCGTCGTCTCGGCTGCGGCCTTCGGCGAATTCGTCGCTGGGCTCAGGTCGCGGCGACTCCTGGCTCGTGGGTGATATCCGGCTCTCGCTTACCCTCGAGCGCGGGGTGGCGTCATGCCTGGGGTGGGCGGACGTCGGTGCGGATCGGGTGGTCGGCCGGGATCTCGACCAGGACGATTCGCATGCCGTCCGGGTCGGCCACCCATGCCTCATCCAGCCCCCAGGGCTGGCGCTCGGGCTCGGCGAGGACCGTCACGCCGTGGTCCCGCAGCCGCTCGAACTCGGCTCGGACTTCGCGTACCTGGAGCCAGAGCACCTGGTCCGGGCTCGGTCCCGGGCCACCCCGGCCCGAGATCTCCAGGAATCCCTGCCCCAGGAAGAAGACCGTGCCGCCGGGGAATTCGCGTGCGATGGCCAGTCCGAGCACGTCCCGGTAGAACCGCAACGAGCGGTCCCAGTCCTGGGGACGAAGGATCAACCGGCTGTTCAAGACCTCCATGCCCCGTTTCTACCCGCGGGGACCACCGACCGCCGAACGGTCGGCGCTACTGGAGGAAGGTGACGCTCCGTCGGACCGGGCGTTCGTCGGCGCTGTCTACGAACAGGTCGGGCGCCGTCGCCCGGATCCGCTCCACGTCTTCGAAGACCGCTCGCAGGTGCGCGCGCAGGGCCGTCACGCTGGCCTCCAGATCGCCCGCGGCGAGGGCGTCGACGATCTCCTCGTGCTGATCGATCAGCGCCGACACCGGGCTGACCGTGCGCAGGCCGAGGCGGCGGGCGCGGTCGAGGTGCGCCTTGGCCGACACCACGGTCCGCCAGGCGTTCGCGTGCCCACCGGCGGCCAGCAAGCGCTGGTGGAACTTCTCGTCGAGTTCGAAGAACCGCTCGACATCCTCGGCGGACTCGCGCTGCTCCGCGAGGATTCGGCGCAGGTCGGCAACGTCCTCGTCGGTGCGGCGCACCACCGCATCGGTCAGCGACGAGACCTCGACCGCTTCGCGGACGAACTGCGCATCGGCGATCCGCTGCGGGTCGACGCGCGCGACGAACGAGCCCAGCTTGGGGAAGACCCGCACCAGGTCCTCCTCGGCGAGCAGCAGCAGGCTCTCCCGCACCGGGGTGCGGCTTACGGCCAACTCGGCCGCCAGCTCGTTCTCCGACAGCGGCTGCCCGGGCGGCAGTTGCAGGGTGACGATGCGCTGTCGGAGTTCCCGGTGCACCAGCACCCGCGCCGAGGGCTTGTCGCCTGCCGTCGTTGCCATTGGCCCACCTTATCGATCGCCCTTGACGGATGGCATTCCAGTGCTTGTATGGTACCGCTGGTATCCCACTCTGGAGGAGAGTCAATGCCGACTGACCTCGAATCCCGGGCAGGTAGCCCGGGACAGCTCCGCCGCACGGTCACCGCATCGGTGATCGGCACCATCGCGGAGTACTACGACTTCTTCATCTACGGCACCGCCTCCGCCCTGGTGTTCAACAAGGTCTTCTTCCCAGCGGTCGACCCGCTGGTCGGCGCCCTGGCCGCCTTCTCGACCTACGCCGTCGGGTTCTTCGCCCGGCCGCTCGGCGGGCTCGTCTGGGGACACATCGGCGACCGGATCGGCAGGCAGCAGACGCTGGTCTACACGCTGCTGCTGACCGGCCTCGGCACCTTCGTGGTCGGGCTGATGCCCACCTACGAGCAGATCGGGCTGTGGGCGGCGGTCATCCTCGTCGTGGTCCGGCTGATCCAGGGCTTCGGTGTCGGCGGCGAGCAGGGCGGCGCCCTGCTGCTGACCGCGGAAGCCGCCCCACCGAACAAACGCGGGTTCTACGCCAGCTTCGTGCAGATGGGGTCGCCTGCCGCGTACCTCATCCCAACCGTGCTGTTCGCCGTCCTCGAAGCGCAGCTCCCCGAAGCGGCCTTCGTTTCCTGGGGTTGGCGCATCCCGTTCCTGCTCAGCGCCGTGGTCGTCGTGATCGGCCTGTACATCCGGCTGCGGGTGCCCGAATCGGCGACGTTCCGCGCTGTCAAGGAACAGCAGGAACCGCGGCAGGCGCCGGTGAAGGTGCTGTTCAAGGAGCACCGCCGGGAGGTCTTCGGCGGCATGCTCGCCAAGTTCGTGGAGGCCGCGGTCTTCCCCTTCTACACGGTGTTCCTGGTCTCCTACGCCAAGGCGCACGACGTCGACAGCGGCATCGTGCTGGACGCGGTGATCATCGCGATCATCGTCGAGCTGGCCCTGCTGCCGTTCTGGGGCAGGCTCACCGACCGCATCGGCCGGCGCACCACCTACCTGGGTGCCGCGGTGCTCAACCTGGTGCTCGTGGTGCCGGCCTTCCTCGCCGTGGAAAACGGGAACACCCTCGTGATCACGCTGCTGCTGGTCGCCGGGCTCGCCTTCGGGCACGCCGGCACCTACGCCCCGCAGGCGTCGTACTTCCCCGAGCTGTTCCCGTCGAGCGCCCGCTACACCGGGGTTTCGGTGGTGTGGCAGTTCGGCGCGATGCTCGCCAGCGGGCCGTTCACCGTGGTCGCCTCGGCCCTGCTGGTGCTCGGCGGCGGCAGCTTCACCTGGGTCGCCGTCTACGTCACGGCGCTCATCGTCGTCAGCATCGCCGGTTTGCGCTGGCTCCCCGAGACCGCACCGAGCCGCCGCGGCGGGCAGGAATACGCCGACTGGCCTCGCTACGACAACCACTGAACCGGAGAAAAGCACCATGCCGAAGATCGTCGAGGCGAAGGTCATCGTCACCGCGCCCGGCCGCAACTACGTCACGCTCAAGATCACCACGGAAGACGGGGTCGTGGGCTGGGGTGATGCCACCCTCAACGGTCGCGAGCTCGCCGTGGCGTCCTACCTGCGCGACCACGTGTGCCCGCTGCTGATCGGCCGCGACGCGCACCGCATCGAAGACGTCTGGCAGTACCTGTACAAGGGCGCGTACTGGCGGCGCGGTCCGGTGACAATGACCGCCATCGCCGCGGTGGACATCGCGCTGTGGGACATCAAGGGCAAGATCGCCGGGCTACCGGTCTACCAGCTGCTCGGCGGCGCGGCGCGCGACGGTGTGCTGGTCTACGCGCACGCCAGCGGCGAAGACGTCCCCGAACTGCTCGACGACGTCGCCGCGCATCTGGACCAGGGCTACCGCGCGGTCCGCGCCCAGGCGGCGGTGCCCGGCGTCGACAAGACCTACGGCATCCCCGACCGGGGCCAGCAGGTGTACGAGCCGGCATCGTCGGCGATGCCGGCCGAAAGCCGCTGGGACACCGAGCCATATCTGCGGTTCGCGCCGACGGTGCTTGGCGCGGTGCGGGAGCGCTTCGGGTTCGGCTTCCACCTGCTGCACGACGTGCACCACCGGCTCACGCCGATCGAAGCGGGCCGCCTGGGCCGCGATCTGGAAGAGCACCGGATGTTCTGGATCGAGGACCCGACGCCCGCCGAGGACCAGAGCGCGTTCCGGCTGATCCGCGAACACACCACCACCCCGATCGCGGTCGGCGAGGTGTTCAACTCGATCTGGGATTGCCAGCAGCTCATCACCGAGCGGCTGATCGATTACATCCGCACGTCGGTTTCGCACGCCGGTGGCATCACCCACCTGCGGCGGATCTTCGCGCTCGCCGACCTATACGGCGTGCGGACCGGCTCGCACGGCGCCGGGGACCTCTCCCCCGTGTCGTTGTCGGCGGCGCTACACGTCGACCTCTCGGTGCCGAACTTCGGTATCCAGGAGTACATGGGGCACGCCGAACCGGCCTCGGAGGTGTTCCGCACCAGCTACACCTTCAGCAACGGGCACCTGCACCCCGGCGACACCCCGGGACTCGGGGTGGACGTCGACGAGCAGGCGGCGGAGGCGTTCCCGTACGAGCCGCGCTACCTGCCCGTGAACCGGCGCCGCGACGGTTCGGTGCACGACTGGTGAGCGGCGAACGGCTATCGGCCCGCACCGCCCCCTCCGCGACACCGGAGTCGGTGGGGATCGCGCACCTCGGGCTCGGCGCATTCCACAAGGCGCACCAGGCGGTCTTCACCGAGGACGCGATGCTCGCCGCGGGCGATCGGCGCTGGGGCATCTGCGGGGTCACGCAGCGCAGCGGCAGGGCGGCCGCACTGTTGGCGCCGCAGGATTGCCGCTACACAGTGCTGGAGCGCGGGCCGGACGCAGCAGAGCCGAGGGTGGTTTCCGCGCTGTGCGAGGTCGTCGACGGCAGCGCGGATCCGGCGGCGGTGGTCGAACTGCTGGCGCGCGAGGACATCCGCGTCATCACGCTCACCGTGACGGAGAAGGGGTACCGGCACGATCCGGCGACCGGTGACCTCGACCTGGCCGCCCCCGAAGTGCTGGCCGACCTCACGGATCGTCCACCTAGGACGGTCGTGGGTCAGCTGGTGCGCGGGCTGCAGCGCCGCGCCGGAACCGGTGCCGGACCGGTCACCGTGGTCAGTTGCGACAACCTGCCCGCCAACGGCCGAACCCTGCGGCGGCTGGCGCAGCAGTTCATCGACGCAGCAGGGCTCGCCGAGCTGGCGGCGTGGGTGTCCGAGCACGTGCGGTTCCCCGCCACGATGGTCGACCGGATCGTGCCCGCCACCACCGCCGACGACCTCGCGGAGGTGCGGACGCGGACCGGGTTGCGGGACGAGGCGGCGGTGGTCGCCGAGCCGTTCCGGCAGTGGGTGATCGAGGACGACTTCGCCGCCGCCCGCCCGCCGTGGGAGCTCGCCGGAGCGGTGCTGGTCGCCGACGTGGAGCCGTGGGAAGCACTCAAGCTGCGGGTGCTCAATGCGAGCCATTCCATGCTGGCCTACCTGGGTTTGGCGTGCAGGCACGCGACGATCGCGGAAGCCGTGGCCGAACCGCTGCTCGCCGGCGCCTGCCGCGGGCTGATCGGCTCGGAGGTCGCGCCGGTGCTCGCTGCACCCTCCGGCGTCGACGTGCGCGATTACGGCGAGTCCGTGCTGGCGCGGTTCGCGAACCCCGCTCTGCGGCACACCACCGCCCAGGTCGCCCAGGACGGCTCGCAGAAACTCGGGCCCCGCCTGCTGGACACGGCATCGGAACAGCTCGCCTCCGGCGGCGACCCGAGTTGGGTGGCGCTCGGGGTCGCGGCCTGGATGCGGCACATCGCGACCACCGAAACGCTCGACGACCCGCTGGCGGGCGTGCTGCGCGACGCGCTCGGCGGAACCCAGCCGACGAGGCGAGCCGTCTGCTCGGCGTCGAGCGGATCTTCGCGCCGGAACTCGCTTGGCACCCGGCTTTCCGCGACTCGGTGACGACGACGTACCGGCAACTCGCGGAACGCGGCGCGCGCGCTGTCCTCGCCGAGCGGCTCTGACTCAGGCGATGCCGAAGAAGACCCCTCCGGCGAGGGCGACGACCGCGCCCATCATGCGGCGGGCCGGTTGCGGTTCTCCCAGGAGGCGCCAGGCCATTATGCAAGCCAGCCCCGCGCTACGCGCCGGCCGCGAGCTTCCAGCCGAGGCTGATGACGAGGCCCACCACCACGGTCAGGAAGACCTGACGCACGAAGCCGGAGCCGCGTTTCGCGGCGATCATCGCGCCGAGGACGCTGCCCGCCATGTTGCTCGCGGCCATCACCAGCGCCAATCCCCACAGGACCTTGCCCGCCGGGATGAAGAACGCCAGCGCGCCGATGTTCGTGGCCACGTTGACGACCTTCGCTGTCGCCGACGCCGTGATGAACGCGAAGCCGACCAGGCCGACAAGCAGGAACACCAGGAACGAACCGGTGCCCGGGCCGGCGATGCCGTCCCAGAAGCCGATCACGGCGCCACCGACGACCATCACCAGCAACTGGATGCGTCGCTCGAACCGCGGGACGTCCGCCGAGCCGAGCTCGGGCTTGCGCCATGTGTAGACGCCGACGAGCGCCAATGCGACCAGCACGACCACGTTGAGCACGTGCGACGGCAGGGCATCGGCCAGCGCCGCGCCGCCGAGGGCCCCGAACAGGGCAACGAGCGCCATCGACAGCGCCGCCCGCCAGTCGATCGGCGTCCGCTTCGCGTAGGTCCGGGCCGCGGCGGCCGTACCGGCGATCGACGCGACCTTGGTGGTCGCCAGCGAATAGATCACCTCGCCGCCGGGCAGGAGCAGCAGCATCGCGGGCAGCTGGATCAGGCCACCGCCACCGACGATCGCGTCGACCGCCCCGGCCAGGAACGCGCCGCCACAGAGGAACAGCAGTCCGGCGAGGGACAGATCGGCGAATCCGGGCCAGTTCAACGCATCGAGCACGAGGCTTGACCCTATGGTTCGGAAACGCCGGATCCGAGCCGATGTGATAGCCCTCGCCCGGCACCGCCCGCCCGAAATCTGCGCAGGTGGGCGCTGTTAAGATGGACGACCGTGCCGTGCGGCATTCCGCCGTGGAGGAAACCTGCCTGAGCGCAGCGCCGACAAAAGCGCGGCACGACCGGTTCGACAGACGAGGAAGAGGCGCCACAGTGGCCAACATCAAGTCCCAGATGAAGCGGATCAAGACCAACGAGCAGAACCGGCAGCGCAACAAGGCCGTGAAGTCCGCGGTCAAGACCGCCATCCGCAAGTTCCGCGAGGCCGCTGACGCCGGCGAGAAGGACAAGGCCATCGAGCTGCAGCAGGCCGCCAGCCGCGCGCTGGACAAGGCCGCCAGCAAGGGCGTCATCCACAAGAACCAGGCCGCGAACAAGAAGTCCGCGCTGGCGCAGCGCGCCAACCAGCTCTGAGCTGAGGCCTGAACTACGAAAGGCCCCTTCCCCGCGGGCAAAACCCGGGTAAGGGGCCTTTCGCGCGGAGAAGGGGCCTTTCGCGCGGAGAAGGGGCCTTTCGCGATTTCGGTGGAAACTGGTGCGATCACGAACGCTGGTTGCGGAGCTCCACGAGGCGCAGGACGGTGCGTTCCAAGGCGTAGGTGGCGTCGGCGGCCATGCCCTTGACCCCGGCGTTGACCTCCGCGACCGCCTGGAGCGCCTGCGCGAGGCTCGAAGCGTTCCAGCCCCGGGACTGCGCCAGCGCCTTCTTCACCTTCCACGCGGGCATGCCCAGCTCCCCTGCCAGCCGGAACGGATCGTTGCGACCGCCTGCGGCGGCGACGCGGCCGATGGTGCGGACCGAGTCCGCGAGTGCGTCGGCGATCAGCACGTGCGGGACGCCGAGCTGCACAGCCCACCGCAAGGCCTCCAGGGCGGCCGCCCGGTCACCCGTCACCGCCTTCTCCGCTACCGCGAACCCGGTCACCTCGGCTCGCCCGCGGTGGTAGCGGCGCACGGCCGTCTCGTCGACCTTGCCGCCGGTGTCGGCGACCAGCTGCGTCGCCGCGGCCGACAGCTCCCGCAGGTCGGAACCGACCGTTTCGATCAGCGAAGCCACCCCGGCGGCATCGGTCTTGCCGCCGGCCCGGCGCACCTCGTCGCGGACGAACGCCTCCCGCTCGGCGGGCTTGGTGATCTTGTTGCACTCGGTGACCCGCGCGCCTAGTTTGCGCAGCGCATTGGGTAGTTCCTTGGCGTGCTTGGAGCGGCCGCCGCCGCTGTGCACGACGACGAGCATGACCCCGTCCGCCGGCTGCTTGGCGTGCATCAGCAGCGCCTCGGCGATCTCCTTGCCCGCGTCCTGGGCGGACTCCACCGCCAGCACCCGGCCCTCCGCGAACAGCGATGGGCTGAGCAGTTCGGTCAGCTCCGGAGGAGTGAGTTCGCTCACCTTCACGCGGCGCAGTTCGGCTGCCGGATCGGCCGCGCGGGCGGCTCCGACAGCAGCCCAAAGCGCGCGTTCCACCAGCAGTTCTTCGTCGCCGAGAACCAACTGCAGCGGATCGGGGACCACGGCCGGTGCGCTCATGCACGCATCGTCGCACGCACCCGTGACGTTCCCGCCATCTGGATCGTGCTGGCCAGACCCCGGCGCGGTCCACTAGCGTTGCTGGCACAACCGAATAGCTCATCCAGAGGGGCAGAGGGAACGGCCCGATGAAGCCCCGGCAACCGTTCGTCAGCGAATCGCGCTTTCACCCGCGAGGTCTCTGACGAAAGCGGTGCCAATTCCGACCCGTCCGCGGGACAGATGAGGAGAGGACCTCGCGATGACTGCTGCCGCCCATGCCCAGACGACCCCGAAGAAGACCTTCGACCTGGGCAATGCCGTCGAACTGGTATCCAAGGAAGAGGGCCACCGGCAGCCGTTGGCCCCGGAGTTCGTCTCGCTGGAGGACTTCTCCCCGCTAGAGGTCGCCTACGACTTCGGCAAGATCCGCCGCGAGGACATCGAATCCGGCCCGCGCTCCATCTGGCGCTACAAGCAGCTCCTCCCGGTTCCCACCAACGTCGAAGAGCACCCGAACACCGAGCCGGGCTGTACCCGGCTGGTCCGGGCCGACAAGCTCGCGAAGGCGTTGGGCGTCAAGCGGATCTGGATCAAGGACGACACCGGCAACCCCACCCACTCCTTCAAGGACCGCGTCGTCGCGGTGGCGCTGGCCGCCGCCCGTGAGTTCGGCTTCAAGGTGTTGGCCTGCCCCTCCACTGGCAACCTCGCCAACGCGGTGGCCGCCGCGGCGGCCCGCGCCGGCTGGGACTCGGTGGTGCTGGTGCCCAAGACCCTGGAGCGCGCCAAGATCCTGATGAGCGCGGTCTACGACGGGTCGCTGCTGGCCGTCGACGGCAACTACGACGACGTCAACCGGCTGGCCACCGAGCTCGCCGCGGAGCACGAGGACTGGGCGTTCGTCAACGTCAACGTGCGCCCCTACTACTCCGAGGGGTCGAAGACGCTGGCCTTCGAGGTCGCCGAGCAGCTCGGCTGGCGCATCCCCGAGCAGATCGTTGTGCCGATCGCCTCCGGCTCGCAGCTGACCAAGGTCTACAAGGGGTTCAACGAGCTCGGCCAGGTCGGCCTGGTGGAGCCGAGCCCGGTGCGGATCTTCGGTGCGCAGGCAACCGGCTGCTCCCCGGTGTCGACGGCGTACAAGAACGACCACGACGTGGTCCAGCCAGTACGGCCGGACACCATCGTCCGTTCGCTGGCCATCGGCGCCCCCGCCGACGGCCCGTACGTGCTGGACATCGTGCGCAAGACCGGCGGCGCCATCGATGACGTCAGCGACGACGAGGTCCGCGAGGGCATCCGGTTGCTGGCACGCACCGAGGGAATCTTCGCCGAGACGGCCGGCGGGGTCACCGTGGCCACGGCGAAGAAGCTCATCGAGGCGGGCAAGATCGACCCGGACGCCGAGACCGTGCTGCTGATCACCGGTGACGGGCTGAAGACCCTGGACGCGGTGCAGGACCAGATCGGCCCGAAGGCCACCGTCGCCCCGAGCACCGACGCGGTCAACCAGGCGCTGGGGCTCTGAACCCCACCCGACTCGCCCGCGCGCAATGGGCCTCCCCTGGCGACATAGCGGGGACCCTGCGGGCCGGGCAGGATGGCGATATCTCCTTCCTGATCGGTGCGCAGCACTTTCGTGCCCGCGCGGGTCAGGTCGTCGACGACGAACGGACTCGGGTGACCGTAGGTGTTGCCGTCTCCCACACTGATCACAGCTAGTCGTGGACGCACCGATCGCAGGAAAAGCGGTGTGGTGTAACGGGATCCGTGGTGCGGCACCTTGAGCACGTCGGCTCGCAGATCCGCACCGGACGACATGAGCCGCCCCTGGCCGGGCAGTTCGACGTCACCGGTGAGCAAGACCCGCCCGGCCGGTGTGGTCGCGAGCAGCACGGTCGACGCGTCGTTGGCGTCGTCGGCCCTCTGCGCGCGGGCCAGCACCGAATCTGGGGGTCGCCGCAGTATCCGGGAAATTTTGAACGGATATGATCGACTAAGCTTCTGAACTGCGGATCTTCGGACTGTGGCGAGGGATGCGGGTTGGTCGCTCAGGTCTTCACCGACCAGGAACTTGAGGCCCTGCGCCGATTTCCCGGGATCGGACGTGAGGAGCTGTTCCGGTTCTTCACCCTGACTCCAGCCGACAACGCGTTCGTCGCACCCGGTCGCGGACGTGGCCCCACAGACCGCTTTGGACTCTCAGTCGCGCTGTGTACGTTGCCCTGGCTGGGTTTCGTGCCCGACGACGTCGCCACACCACCGGCGGCGGTAGCGCGGCTGGCCGAGCAGCTCCAGGTCAAGCCCGAGGCCATCCGCTCCTACGGGCGTCGCGCCCCAACACGCACCGGCCATCTCCGGTTGGTCACCCAGTACCTCGGGTGGCGGCCGGCGGATGATCTGGAGTTGAAGGAGCTGGACGAGTTCCTGCTCGCCAGGGCCATGGAACATGACTCGCCGACCCGGCAGGACCCGCCATGCGTCAAGTCCGCCTTACTGGGCGGCGTAGTGCTGGGCCGTTGCCCGATCACCGAACCGCACCTCTTGTGACCGCGTCGTGTGGACGAGCTTGACTGCCACCACGACCTCCCCGTCCGACTCGAAGTTCACCCGCACCCAGACGCTCGCACATCCGTTCGATCGATGCCGGCGGCATGCCGCCGACGGGATCACTGGCGGGCGCAGTCGTGTGCGGGTTGCCAGGTCAGCGTGGCCGGACGCTTGGCGGTCCGCAGGAACGCGATCAACGCCTCCGCGATCGCGTCGATGGTGACTTCGCAGTGCGGGGGGAATTCGTCGGTTTCGTACAACACGGGCCGCTCGGGACCGTCTCCGTGGCTGTAGAGGTGTACCGGCTCAGTGCCGTGGCCGTCGTTGCCCTGGTAGGACAGCGCGCCGCGGTCACCGTGGACGCCGGCGATCACGGAGTGGTCCGGCACGGTCAGGAACGCATCGGGGTCGTCCTCGTCCGGGATCAGCGTCTCCATCCGGGGGCGCTGGGTATGGGTGAGCAGGGCGTCGCTGACCTGGTCGCTGGACAGCAGCGTCACGAACTCGCGCACCTGCTCGGGTGTGGCCAGCTCGGCGACGTGCTCGGCGGGCGGCTGGTCGGGTTCGTAGGCCCAGTACTGGGCTTGGATCGTCACGACGTGCGCTTCCCTTCATACCGGTACGGCTCCCCGCGGGGACCGTAGACGATGAGTGTGGCACCGGGCGGGAGGAAGTAGCGCAGGAACCGGTGGCAACTGACATTGGTCACCGGGTCGATACCGCACGGGTCCTTCCCGATCACGATGGTCCGGGTCTCGCCCGCGGTCATCGTGGAGGCTTCTTTGATCTCGATGTGCCGGGCGATGTCAGGCACGAAGCCGCCGCGAGCCAACCCGAGTTCACGGGCACGCTGGACCGCGGCGGTGTAGGACGGGTCGGTCTGGCCGGAGGCCAGTTTGGTCCCACTGGCCAGCTCCCGATCGCTCGAACCGTCGCCACCCGCCAGCCGCCACCCCTGGAGAGGCTTGCCGTACGGCCAGGGATGCTCCAGCCGGGCGCGATAGGCAGCAACCCACCCCGCGGTCGTTCGCTCCGAGGTGCCGAGGGCCGCCGCAGGCCGGGACGATGCTGCGGAGACCGCTGCGGTGCCGCCGTGCTGGTTGATCCATTCCTCGGTGTGGCTCCGCACGGTCTGCAGGAGGTCCCGAACCTGGTCCAGCTCGACGGGCAGCGCGGCCAGCCGGACGTGTGCTGCGGCAAGGCGGCTGGCTTGATGGGTGCCGGCGGCCAAGGCCGCCAGTCGCGGAAGAAGATCGTCGGCCAGCCGCTGGTGCGCCTCCTGAACTGCCCCGTCGGGGAGGACACTGAGGGCGCTGTGGAGCTTGCTGATGGTCTCGGTGAGCGCCGACATCGCTCACAGGCGTTCGTTGTAGGCGGCGATGTCCTCGACCGCTTGCTCCAGGGCCTCGATGATGCCAGCGAGACGGTCCGAAGCCGCAGATGCCGCGGGCACCGCTGCCTGCGCCGAAGGGTGATCGCTTCCCCTCCAGGCGGAGGTCAGACTCGCCCGGGCGTCCTCGGCGCCGCGGCAGGCCGTGGAGAGCGAGGATACGGGGAGTTGGGCGGCCAGGTTCGTCAACTGAGTACGCAGTTCCGCAACGGACATGCCCCCAGCATCGACCAGACCCTGACACCACGCGATCAAGCAAGAAGCACGTCTCTTGCCAGGCCGCGGAGGTCGAGGCATGCGGGCAAACGGCTGCTTGAAGAAGTCCTTCGCGTCGGACGCGCCGAGCACGTAGACAGTGGGGCCGAGGCTCGACGGGGTCGGCGCACCCGATGTTGTGCACCTTGATGGGGCCACTGGGATAGCCATCACCCTCGCGCGGGCACAAAAGTTCAAGCCCAGGATGGGTCAAAAAGGGCCAAGAAGAGCACGAAAGTTGGCCCACAGATGGGTCAATCTTCTTACCTTTGAACTGCGGATTTACCGACTGTGGCACACAGAATCGACATAGGACCCACTCCCGAATCGACTTCGCCCGAAACCGCCGTCAGGTGTATGAACAAACCTTTGCTAAACGCAGAAAGCCTCACGTCAACAAGGACGTGGGGCCTCGTCAGTACCTACGCCACCGGCGCTGTCCTGACGGCCGGGGTCAAGCCCTCATTTGGGCACTCGGTTGCGCCGAGGCCATCCGGTGCAAGACGAACTCAGTACGGCCGTTGTCGTCGCGCGTAGCAGGGAACTCGCCCCCGCACTCGGGGCATTCGACGTTGAATCTCTCGCACATTGGGACTCTTGTGGTTGGTGGACCTGTTCACATTCGTGGCGCCCCGCATCCCTTCACGGGTACGGGGCGCGTTCGGCGTTTTCGGGTCAGTACCACTCGCCGGGCTGCCACTGCACGCACATCGGCCGCGCCCCGGTACGGCAGTATTCGGCGATGGCCTCGCGCACCCTCCCCAGTGGGAGTGACGCCGAGGCCGGGAACCACAGGTCGCCCTCGGGGTCGAACAGTAGCGCCGGGGTGTCCTCGGTGACGTCCGGGTTGAGCGAGTCGACCAAAGCGCCGTCCGGAGCTCCTGGGTGCATGTAGTTGAGCGCTGCCCAGCCCGAAGCCGGGTTGCTGGTGACGCGCAGTCGGCCGGCGCCGGGGAACGCGGGGCCGTCCTCTTCGCGGAACGACCGGCACGGCCGGTCCCACACGTACACCTCGCAGACCGGCTCCGGTGGCTGCTCCACGATCACGCGCATCAGCTCTGTGATCTCGTCGGCAGTGCGGGCATATCGAAAGATGTGGTGAAAAACCGCCGTGACCACGGTCTGCGTCTGCTCGATCGTCATGGTCTCGCCTCTCCATGCAGCTCGATGGGCTTCGTTGCACCCGGCTCCCAAACCACCAGGACCGACCCGCGGGGCAGGATCGCGCGAACTGCGGCACCGCATCCACGTTCCATGTCACATATCGCCCGATTGAGTACGACAATGCCGTAGGTCTGCCCGATGTCCCGCATTCGCTGCGCGTACTTGGCTTCGACGTGAGTGAACACCGCTGGCGCGCCGCGGCTGTCGATTGGCACGAACACCTCCGAGTTGTGCAGCGTTAAGCGCACTCGTTCGGAAATGTCCGACTCCCGGCCGCTGGTGGTGCGGAACTCGGTTCCATCGCGGTCGTACACCACTCCGGTGGTCTGCCCGCCGGTGAATTCAGGCAAACGCTTCCGTATCTGCTCGACCCATCGTCCGTCGTGAGCTGCGTCAGTGGGGATACGGCCCGCAGTCGAGGGGTGCGCAGCGCTGGGCGGTGTAGCGTCGACGGCTTGCTGGACCTCGAGACCTCGGCGGTAGGTGGTGATCAGCTCGATTACGCGGTGTGCCGGCTGGTAGGCGTGGATCAACTCGTCGCTGGTCGGCTCCACCGCCGCGAGGACTTACAGTGCCGCCGGGTCGGCGGTTGCCTTCCAGTGCGAACCCCAGGACTTCACCGGCTTCATCGCAGGCATCCTGTGCGGCGGTGAGAAAGCCGAGGACGACCGTGATCCGATCAACCACCTGCACCAATACCTGATCGAGATCACCGACCGCCGACACGCCGTCCCCTCTTGAAGTTCGCCGCGCCGGATAGCGTGGCAGGTCCCCCGGCGCGGTGGGGCCGGTTGCGGCGCACTGCCGCTCGTCGACCCCACCACGGCCGCCATGTCGGGTCGGTCGGCCGTTCCGCGCCGGGGAACTGGAGTGGATGGTCAGACGACGTCGGGGGGCTTCCGTCGCCTGACCATCCGTGTACCTGGCCGACGACGGCGCAAGTACGTTGGTTGCGGTGGGAGCACCGGCCGTGGGATCAGCTGCGGTGCTCCCACCGGGCTACAGGGTCTGCAACGCGAACAGAAGTCGCCGCAGCATTCCGGGGTGTCGCGCCATCGCTTCCCGGTCATCGACCGGCAAACCTGACTCGACGAGCGGCAGCAGCCGGGTTTCGACTGCGGCGAGGTCCTCGGCCAGGTCCCCGCGGATCGTGACCTCGCGCAGCCGATGCCGGCCATGTCCGCGCGCCTCGGCCTCCACCCGCGCGAGCAGGTAGGCGACCGTCAACGCGCCCTCCCCACCACCGGCGTGGCGCGCCGGGGCGTAGTAGAACGTCGCCCACAGCGCGATGCTCGCCACAGCAGCGAGACCGATCGCACATCCCCAAATGATCATCGAGTTGCCTCATTCCTGATGGCGAACTTGGTCAGCGACGAAAGCTCGGGCGAAGATTGGACCGTCCCCGCGCCCGAGTAGACGCGAGACGCGGGGACGGCTGCCCGGTCCGGTAGGCGCGGCCCGTGATCCGCTCCGTTGCGGTCTCGGTACCACCGGCCGGGCGGTCTTAGAAGTCCCAAGTACGGGACACGAGGCCCTGATCCAGGACGACCTTTGCGCAGCGTGGGCACTCATCTATGACGTGCGCGCTCCGCGGTGTCGACCCATACGGGGTCGACCACGGGATCTTCAGGTCGCATCCGCCCAGCGCCGTGATCGTGCAGCCGTGCTGAAGCGCGCCTGGTCGCTGCGACGTGGCGTGCCGGAAGTCTTCCGCTGGCGGGCAAATCCAGTAGGCAACCTCGGGATCTTCGGGCGGGGGCGTAGGTGTGTTGTGAACCAAGGAGAAGCCATCCATTGGAAGCTCCGCTCGTTCCAGTCGTCATACTCGTATGAGACGAGTGATACGATAAGCATGTCGATCGAGTTTCGGCAAGAGGCCAACAAGTGATTTCATGGAGAGCCAGGGAAGACGACCCAGACGTGTGAGAGGTCCCGAATGAATGCGGCAGCCCGCTACAAGGAGATCGCCGAGATTCTTCGAGGCGAGATCGCTTCGGGTGCCTGGGCGGTCGGAGACAAGCTGCCCGCGGAACCCGAGCTAATCCAGCGGTTCGACGCCTCGCGCACGACGGTCCGTCAAGCGCTCGCGGAGCTCCGGGATGCCGGGCTGGTGCGAATGCGACACGGGGTCGGGGTGTTCGTGGCATCCCCTCGGGTAGTGAAGAGGCTCGACTCGCGAGAGCGCTTGTCCCGGGCGAGGCGGGAGTGCAACGAAGGGGCGTTCCTGGCAGAGGCGCAGGTCCAGGGCTTCACCCCGGCGACGTCGGTCCGCATGTGGTTCGAGCCGGCACAGGACTTCGCGGAGCTCTTCGGGATGGACGAGACTGCGGAGGTCTACGTCCGAGACCGAGTCATGACCGCGGACGGACAACCCGTAATGCTCGCGATCTCCCGGTACCCGCGTGAGATCACCCGCGGAACCGCGGTTGAAGAGGAGGACACCGGCCCCGGTGGTGTGTTTGCCCGGCTGGAAGATCTCGGGTTCCCGGTGACGAACCATGAAGAGATCGTCGGCGCGAAGATGCCGGATGCGAACGAGAAGCAGGCGCTCGGCCTTGGCCGCGGGCCAGTCCTGACGGTCCAGCGGCTTACGTACAGCAACGGGCGTCTCGTCGAGGTCAACGACATGGTGATGCCCGCGGAAAGCTACGAGCTTCGGTACGCCTGGGATGCGGATTAAGTCGGAGTGTGCCCACTGTCACACGATCACTACAGCGCGCTACGCTGCTGGGCGCGGCCCGTGATCACTGACAACACGGCGCTGCCGCTGAGAGGACTAGTCATGGATTTTGACGACCTTGGCATACCGGCCGGCCGCGATCCGGAGTATCCGAGCCAGATTTGGGCACCCCCGCATCGGTGTTTGCATCCTTACGAGAGCGTCAGTCTGCAAGCTGCGCACTTCCCGGCCCTGATCGAGCAAGCCGTCTTCCGGCTCGACTGCTTCGCCTGCGGAGCGTTTTGGGACCAGACCAACGCACCAGGATGGGTCTACGACTACATGGCGCGCATGATCGACGACGGGAAGTTCCACGTCGTACATCGCGACAAGCTGAGCATCGTCGGCGATGTTAAATGGGAGCAGACGAAGTACGGCAAGATCTTCGACGCGATCACAGGTGATTCGAACCCGATCTCCAGCAGCAAGATCCAGCTGCGACGACCCGATTAGCCTATCGATCTCCAAGGATCGATCCGCTAGCGTCCTCGCTGCGGCCCGTGATCCAGAGATGGAGCACGGAAATGATGAAGCTCATGGTCAACGGCGCAGCGCTGGAGTTCGTCAAGGCCAGCAAGAGCCACCTCGAGGGTAGCCAGTGCCTGCACGTCGCAGCCGATGGTGACAACGTTCACCTGTTGGAGAGCGACAACAAAGGCGTGATCCTGTCGACTACGCGGGTCAAGTTCGCGGCCTTCCTCGACGGCGCGAAAAAGGGCGAGTTCGACTTCGCCTGCTAACACCAGAAACACGAAAAGCCCCCGCCCGAGGATTCTCAGGTGGGGCTGGACATCGTGCGCAAGTCCGGCGGCGCCATCGACGACGTCAGCGACGACGAGGTCCGCGAGGGCATCCGGTTGAGGCGCTGGGGCTCTGAACCCCACCCGACTCGAGACGCGCGGCGTCACCGCACGACGGTGACGCCGCGCCTTCGTCTACAAAGGACTTCCTCGAAGGCGCCCGGCACGCCGCTGCCGTCCTACGACTCGCCCGCGCGCAATGGGCCTCCCCTGGCGACATAGCGGGGCCCCTGCGGGCCGGGCAGGATGGCGATGTCTCCTTCCTGGTCGGTGCGCAGCACTTTCGTGCCCGCACGAGTCAGGTCGTCGACGACGAACGGGCTCGGGTGACCGTAGGTGTTACCGTCTCCCACACTGATCACAGCTAGTCGCGGACGCACTGATCGCAGGAAAAGCGGTGTGGTGTAACGGGATCCGTGGTGCGGCACCTTGAGCACCTCGGCTCGCAGATCCGCACCGGACGACATGAGCCGCCCCTGACCGGGCAGTTCGACGTCACCGGTGAGCAAGACCCGCCCGGCCGGTGTGGTCGCGAGCAGCACGATCGACGCGTCGTTGGCGTCGTCGGCCGTCTGCGCGCGGGCCAGCACCGGATCTGGGCCGAGCACGTCGAGGACCAGTCCCGGCCAGACCACCCGCTGCCCGGACAGCAGCGGCACGACAGGAACCCGGTGTGCGCGGGCATCTCTGGTCACGTCGTCCATCGCCCACGCCGGTTCTCGCAGCGGGCCGATTGCGACCGCGCCAACGGGGACCTTGCCCATCAGCGCGGCGAGTCCGCTGACGTGGTCGGCATGCAGGTGGGTGAGCACCGCCAGCGCTACCCGGCGAATGCCCAGCCGCTGCAGGCATTCCGCGGCCCGCTGCGGATCCGGTCCGGTGTCGACCACCACGGCCTCGTCCGGGCCACCGGTGGCCAGCACCAGCCCGTCGCCCTGACCGACGTCGCAGGCCACCATGCTCCAACCCGGCACCGGCCAGCCCGGCAACATCGTGCGCACTGGCACCAGCACCAGCACCAGCGCCGCGAGCAGCACCATGACCGCAACCGCCCAGCGAATCCGCTTGCCGCGCAGAGCGACCAGCCCGACCACCACGAGCGCCGCCAGCAACAACCCGCCGACGGTGCCGGATGGCCAGTCGAACGCCGCGCCGGGAACCGCCGCCGCCCGGTCCGCGACCAGGATGATCCACTCCAGCTCCGGCGCCGCCAGCCAGCCGAGCACACCGGCCAGCCAGGTCGAAACCGGCGCGGCCACGGTGGCCAGCACGCCGAACACCGTCGCCGGCGCGACAACAGGCCCGGCCAGCATGTTCGCCGGTACCGCCACCAGGCTGACCTCGCCGGAAATGGCCGCGATCAGCGGAGCCGTGACGACGTGCGCCGCCAGCGGAACGGCGATCGCTTCCGCTAATCCAATGGGCACTCCTCTCCTCCGCAATGCCGACGACCACACCGGTGCCAACACCACCAGTCCGGCGGTGGCCGCCACCGACAGCGCGAATCCCGCGCTCATCGCCAGGTCGGGCAGGATCAGCAGCAAACCGATCACGCTCGCGGACAGCACCGGCAACGCCGACCGCTGCCTGCCAAGCACCAACGCCAGCAGCGTGATCGCACCCATCACCGCCGCGCGCAGCACGCTCGGTTCCTGCCCCGCCAGGACGACGAAACCGACGAGCGCCGCGCCCGCGCCGCCGGCCGACATGACCGGCCCCGCGCCGACCAGGTGCAGTAGCACGAGCACCGCGCCGCACACGATCGCGAGATTGGCCCCCGAAACCGCCGTCAGGTGAGACAGACCGGCCGTCTCGAAGTTCTGCTCCACCTCCGGTGGCAGTCTCCCGGTGTCGCCGACCACCAACCCCGGCAGCAGTCCCGCCGCGGCCGGGCTGAGCACGTCGGCCGACACCCGCCGCAGGCCCTCCCGCAGGTCTTCCGCGACGCGCTGCCAGCCCGGAGCCGCCCCGACATCGGCCGGTTGGCCGAACACCTGGAGCGCGGCGACCGTGAGCTCGCCCGCACGCGGCGGGGAGAGCTTTCCCGTCGCGGTCACCTGTTGCCCGGCAATGAGATCCCGCCATCCTGCAGTCGGCACCAGCAGCACCATCGCTCCGCCCGCCCGCACTCGACGCCCGGCGAGCTCACCGGACTGCAGCTCCGCGCGAACCAACGACCTGTCCGCCGCTCGTCGGGCGCCGAACGCCGCGCCGCGCAACGGCCTTGGCGCGCTGGTCAACACGACCCGCAGTGTTGCCCGCTCGCCGTGCTCGGTTGCCAGTCGCACCGGGTGGTGCTCGACGCCGTAGGCGCGCACCGCAATTCCGGTCGCGGCAACGCCCGCCAGCAGCAGGACCGCGAGGGTGCCCCTGGCAGCCGGCCTGGTCGGCGCCGCCCTCCACACCAGTGGCGCGGCCAACGAGCAGAGCAACGCCAAGACCGCGGCCGGAAACCAGCCCACCAGCAATCCGGTCAACGTCACGGCCCAGACCGCGAGTGCGGTCGGCACCAGGCGCAGGTCGAGTCTTGCGATCACACCCGCACCACTTCCCGCAGCCGGGCGAACCGGGATTCGCCGATGCCGCCGACTTCACGCAGCTGCTCCACCGAGTCGAACCGGCCGTGTTCCGCCCGCCACTGCACGATCCGCTTGGCGGTGACCTCGCCGATGCCGGGTAGTTCATCGAGTTGATCCTCCGTTGCGGTGTTCAGGTCGACCTTGCCGTCGCCTCCGGGCTGGCCGGACGACGCCTGCGGTGGCGGCGGCACGGCGACGTAGAGCTGTTCGCCGTCGACCACCCGGCGGGCCAGGTTGAGACCTGTTAGATCGGTGCCGGGTAGCGGGCCACCGGCCGCCGCGACGGCGTCGGCCACCCGAGCGCCCGGCGACACGGTGACCAGCCCCGGGCGAGTCACCCGGCCGACGACGCTGACGACGAGTTCTGGTGGCGCCGCGGTCGTGACCGGTGGCGGTGGCGGCAAGATGGGCGGCGGCACGGGTTCGGCGGCCGGCTGGTTCGCCCACGCCCCGACCACCACACCCACCAGGACCACCAACGCCACCAGGGCGAGCGCGAGCACACCGATCCGACCGGGGTCCGCTCTGGACTTCAGCAGGGATTCGGGAAGCCATCTCTCCGCCAGTCGCCGCCAAGGCGAACCGGATCCGGTATCCGGCGGCGTCACCGAGTAGTTCGGGCCGGCGCGCTCCGCCGGCTCGTCGAAGGACGCATGTCGCCGCAGGGTTTGCAGCCTGCTCCTCGGGTCGAGCTCCTCGGATTCGCCTGTACTGGAATGAAAACTCCGCGTCACAAACATGAGATCGACGGTAGGGGAGACGAAACACGTTGCGCAGCTTTATTTTTCGTCGCTCAGAGCACAGTGGAGGAAATCGCCCCCAGATTCAGCTCGAAGGTGTGGAATCCGCCCACCGAAAGGTTTTCAAGCTCCTGAACGCCACCCGTTCGGGAGCACCACGACACCCACCGCTCCGGGCCCGATGTGCGCACCGATGACCGCGCCGACCTCCGAAACGACGCAGTCGGCGGACTCCCCGAGTTCGGCCCGGATCCGTCCGGCGAGCCGCTCGGCTCGCTCCGGCGCGGCCAGGTGGTGCACCGCGATCGCGGCGGCGCCGGAACCCGCTGCCCCCAACGAAATGTCCAACAACCGAGCCATGGCCCGAGTGGTCGTGCGCACCTTCTCCAACGCGTCGATGCGCCCGTCATGAACGTGCAGCAGCGGCTTTATCGCCAACGCCGTCCCCAAGACCGCGGCGGCGGTTCCGATCCGGCCACCACGCCGCAGGTATTCCAAGGTCTGCACGGAGAACAAAGTCGTCGTGCGCTCGGCCGTCGAAACCGCGGCGCGCTCCACCTCGGCCAACCCTGCTCCCGACTTCGCCGCCTCGGCCGCCGCGAGCACCGAAAAACCCAGCCCCATGGCCGCAGATCGGGAATCCACGACCCGGACCCGCTCCGGATCCACCTCGCGCGCGGCCAGCCGCGCCGCATCCCAGGTGCCTGACAGCTGCCGGGACAGGTGGACCGCGACCACGCCGTCCGCGCCGCAGTCCAGCGCGTCCTGATACGCCTGCGCTAATTCCTGCGGCGTCGCGCCCGCGGTGGTGACCCGGTGCTTGCGGTCGAAGGCACGCGCGAGATCACCAGGACCGAAAACGGGTTCGTCGACCGCGGCGGCGCCATCAACGCTGACGTGCAACGGAACGGTCCGCACCGCGTACCGCTCGGCGTATCCCGCCGGCAGGTACGCCGTCGAGTCGGTGACGACTGCAATTGGCACGCCGCAACCCTACGATGTCGCGGTCGGAATGCGATCAGCCCTCGACCGGTACCCCGGCGTTATAAGCCATCAACCGCCAGCGGTGATCGCCGTTGCTCCGCCGCTTCAGCACAACCCAGTGGCAGTTGCTGATGCCGCCCAGCCCCGGCCACAGGTCCAGCGGCAGACCGACCAGCTTCGCCGTCAGCGCGGTGATCAACCCCCCGTGCGCGCACAGCAACGCGGTAGCGTGGTGCTGGGATTCGAGCTCCTCGACGACCTCCAGCGCGCGCTCGGCGACCTCGACGCGGGCCTCGCCGCCCGGTGGCGCCCACGTCGGATCCGCCCGCCACGTGCCCATCGCTCCAGGCCAGCCGTGCTCGACCTCCGCGCCGCTGAGCCCCTGCCACTCCCCCAGGTGCGTCTCGCGCAACCGCTTGTCCAACCGCACCGAAGCCCCGCTGACCTCGGCGAACGCCGCTGCGGTGGTGCGCGCACGGTTCAGGTCGGAGCTGATGGCAGTGTCCGGGACGAACCGGGCGATCGCCGGCGCCGTGCGCCGCGCCTGCTCCTGGCCGGTCTCGGTGAGCGCGCTGTCGAGGTGTCCTTGGAGACGGCCGGCGGCGTTGTAGTCGGTCTCGCCGTGCCGCCAGAGGACTAACCGGTCCAGGCTCACGATTCGGCGTCCGGCGAGTCGGCCTCGGCGGGCGCGTTCTGGTCCTCGAACTCGATTCGCGGGCAGTCCTTCCACAGCCGTTCCAGCTGGTAGAACGCGCGCTCCTCGGAGTGCTGGACGTGCACCACCACGTCGACGAAGTCGAGCAGGACCCACCGGCCCTCACGCGCACCCTCCCGGCGCACCGGCTTGGTCCCGGCGGCGCGCAGCTTCTCCTCGACCGCATCGACGATCGCCTCGACCTGCCGTTCGTTGGGCGCCGAAGCGATCAGGAAGCAGTCTGTGATGACCAGCTGCTCGGAGACATCCAGCAGGACCACATCGGTGGCCTTCTTGTCCGCCGCGGCCTGCGCCGCGATCAGAGCCAGCCGGCGGGCGTTCTCGGTGGCTGCCACGTCACTCCTCTCGGGTGGGTCCGGTGTGCCCCACGCCGGATAGAGGATAGCCAGCCCGCCTCGCACCAGGCCGAACCCGCCTCCACGTCCCTGGAGCCGCAGCCGCCCCAGGTGTCCTCGGGTTCGCCAGTGGTGTTCCCGCATGGGCGCCGCGCGGAGACCGAATCGCCCCTGGCCTTGCCCCCACCACGGTCCTTCACCCAGCGGTGGAACACGCAGGTCGCGCGACAGGGTTACTGACAGTTCCGGATCCTGTGTCAATGTGTGACAGAGCGTGGTGTAGTGTGTTGCTTGCTGACCGAGCGAAAGCCAAGCCCGGTCAGCGGTTTTTCCTGCGGCGGCAGGTGAAACACGTCAGGTACCGCGAGTTGCGTGGGAACCGGCCGCAAGGCCAAACGCACGTGGAGACCGTGTCAGACCAGCGTTCGTGCTGGCAGTGGTCGAGGAAGCGTGAAGGCCACCAGTCTTCCTGATGGTCAACGCAGGTGGCGCAAGTCATCTGCTCACGGAACGTTTTGACACGTTTCGTGAACGGTAAGAGGAGCACCGGCCATCCCGGCGGCGTTCGACGCCGTCTTGACCACGCCCACGGTCACCGGCGGCCTAACGATCTGCTTCCGACCGCGACGAGGTGCGGGGCGCGTCAGGAACCGGACGGGCCCCACTCCGCGCCGGATTCCTCCCGGTAGAGGCCTCGCTTCGTGATGTACTGCACGATTCCGTCCGGGACCAGGTACCAGACCGGCAGGCCCGCCCGGACCCTGTCCCGGCAGCCGGTGGAGGAAATCGCCATCGCCGGGATCTCCACCAGCGACACCGCCCCGGCGGGCAGGTGGGCCCCGTTGAGCGAGTAGCCGGGCCGCGTCACGCCGATAAAGTGCGCCAGGTCGAACAGCTCGTCGACCCGGTGCCAGGACAGGATCTGCTCCAGCGCGTCGGCCCCGGTGATGAAGTAGAGCTCCGCGTCCGGGTACTGCTGGTGCAGGTCGGTGAGGGTGTCGGCGGTGTAGGTCGGACCGCTGCGGTCGATATCGACACGGCTGACCAAGAACCGCGGGTTGGACGCGGTGGCGATCACCGTCATCAGGTAGCGGTCCTCGGCGGGGCTGACCACCTCGTGACTCTTCTGCCACGGCTGGCCGGTGGGCACGAAGACGACCTGTTCCAGGCCGAACTGGGCCTGCACCTCGCTGGCTGCCACCAGGTGCCCGTGATGAATGGGATCGAAGGTGCCACCCATGACCCCGATCCTGCGACGAGACATAGCTGACAAGCCTAGAAAGCCGACGGCCCGCGTCGATCGGCGGGGCGTGCGTCGCGCGTCACGGCGGCCGTGGCCCCCAGCCCACACTCCCCTATGAGCTGGGCCCCAGGCCACTATGAGCTGGGCCCCAAGCCGCGCCGACCGTGGAGCCCGACCCACGCTCCCCCCTGAGCCGGGCCCCACGGCCCTGCGCAACCCTCGGCGGCTGGGGGCCTACCTCAGGTCGCGGGCGCTGCCATTTCTCAGGCGCGCACCGGTGTGACTCGCGCACCCGGGAAACCATGACGCGACTTCGAAAGTGGGCTGCGTCACTCTGCTGGGGCGATCGCCGCGCCGGTTTCGGCGTCCTTGACCAGGATCGCCTCCACTGGGCACGACTCCGCCGCGTCGACCACCTCGTCGGCCGGCTCCACCGTCGCGTTCTTGGCGCAGGAGTAGCCGTCCACCAGCTCGAAGTGGTCCGGCGCTACACCGGCGCACATGCCGGAACCGATGCAGGTGTCCGCGTCGATCTCGATCGACCAGCTCATTCGCCACCTCTTCCAGTTATGCGCGAGTTGACGTCCTCCGGACGGCTGATAACTAAAGCCGCCGGATTCCAACCAGCAACGTTAGTTGGCGGTCCCCATCACTGAGGTTCCTGGTTCCTGCTTCGCGGACCCGCCCAACGGCTGGAGGTCTCCACAGGCTGTCACCGCTTGAAGCACGTCAGCTTCTTTCCGTCCAGCGGCGAGAATGTTGCGGGCCGCGCTCACGTCCGCGTGCCCGGAATGTCCGCAGGTGGTGCACCGGTGCATCGGCCCCACCGTTTCCCGACCCGTTCGCGGCCGGTGCCGTCGGAACAACGCCGACGCGGCCTGCAACAGCGCTACCTTGTGGCGGCCGAGTCACTCTTGCGGCGCGGCGCCTGGGGCAAGTCAGCTCCCCGGGCAGGAACCGGTGTTCGGCGGGGCGGAGCCCGGCCGCACGTGCCCGTCGCCGAAGGCCAGCCACTTCGTTGAGGTCAGCTCTGGCAGCCCCATCGGGCCGCGGGCGTGCAGCTTCTGGGTGGAGATGCCGATCTCCGCGCCCATCCCGAACTCGGCGCCGTCGGTGAACGCGGTGGAGGCGTTGACCATCACCGCAGCCGCGTCCACCTGCACCGTGAACTGCCGGGCTGCGCGGACGTCGCTGGTCACGATGGCTTCGGTGTGCCCGGAGCCGTGGGATCGGATGTGCTCGACCGCGCCGGGCAGCGAATCCACTACCGCTGCCGCGATGTCCAGCGACAAGAACTCGGTGTCCCAGTCCTCATCGGTCGCGGGAACCACGTTGGAGCCCCCGACCTCGACGACTCGCTCATCGCCGTGCACGGTCACGCCCACGCCGTGCAGCTCGGCGAGCGCACGGGGCAGGAACTCCGCCGCGATGTCCTTGTGCACCAACACCGTTTCCGCCGCATTGCACACGCTGGGGCGCCGGGCCTTGGAGTTGAGCAGGATGCGCAGCGCGGTGTCGACGTCAGCGCTCGCGTCGACGTACACGTGGCAGTTGCCGACGCCGGTCTCGATGGCCGGCACCGTGGCGTTCTCCACGACTGCCGAGATCAGCCCCGCGCCGCCGCGCGGGATCACCACGTCGACCAACCCGCGCGCGGTGATCAAGTGCTGCACGGACGCCCGGTCGTGGCACGGCAGGAGCTGCACGGCGTCGGCCGGCAGGCCCTGCTCGCGGACCACGTCGGCGAGGATCGCCACAAGCGCGGTGTTGGAGTGCTCCGCCGAGGACGAACCCCGCAGCAGCACAGCGTTGCCGGCCTTCAGCGTCAGCCCCGCCGCATCCACCGTGACGTTGGGGCGCCCCTCGTAGACGATCCCGACCACGCCGAGCGGTACCCGGACCTGCTGCAACTGCAACCCGTTGGGCAGCACGCCGCCGCGCACCACCTCACCGACCGGGTCCGGCAGACCGGCGACCGTGCGCAGCCCGTCGGCCATCGCGGCGATGCGCTCGGTGCTCAGGCTCAGCCGGTCGATCAGGCTTTCCGGCATCCCCGACTCGCGGCCCGCGGCAACATCCCGGTCGTTGGCGGCGAGGATCTCCGGCGCGCGCTGCACCAGCGCGTGGGCCATCGCGTGCAGCAACGCGTCCTTGTCGCCACGGGTGGCCTGCGCCAGCTCCGCCGCCGCCCGCTTGGCCCGCCGTGCCGCGTCGCGGACCTGCTCCCGCAGCTCGTCTCCGGACACCTGGTCTGTCATCGTGGACTCGGTGGTGGTCACCTGCCCAGACTAGTCCGTTCGGCCCGCGCCCCGACATCGGATTTCACGCCCGGTCACCCCGGACGTGGCACGTCGCGGGCATCCGGTAGGAATCGGGTCGTGGACGAAAACGCGCTGCGCGAACTCGCCGACGACCGACTCCGCGCGCTGGCCGGCCCCGACGCCGCGCTGCGCGAGGACCAGTGGAGCGCGATCCGCGCACTGGTGCTGGAGCGTCGTCGAGCGCTCGTGGTGCAGCGCACCGGCTGGGGCAAGTCCGCCGTCTACTTCATCGCCACCGCGCTGCTGCGCGAACTCGGCGAAGGCCCGACCGTGATCGTTTCGCCGCTGCTCGCGCTGATGCGCAACCAGGTCGATGCGGCCGCGGCGGCCGGCGTGCGCGCCGCGACGATCAACTCCGCGAACCCAGACGAGTGGGCCGACATCGAGGAGGAGGTCGCCGCCGGCGAGGTCGACGTGCTGCTGGTCAGCCCGGAACGGCTGAACAACCCCGACTTCCGGGACACGATCCTGCCGGAGCTCACCCAAGCCGCGGGCCTGCTCGTGGTCGATGAGGCGCACTGCATCTCCGACTGGGGCCACGACTTCCGCCCGGACTACCGTCGGCTGCGGACGCTGCTCACCGAGCTGCCCGAGGGCGTCCCGGTGCTCGCGACCACGGCCACCGCGAACGACCGCGTCGTGCAGGACGTCGCCGACCAGCTCGGGGTGGGCGGCGAGTTCACCGATCCGCAGGAAACGCTGGTCCTGCGCGGCAGCCTGGACCGGGAGAGCCTGCGACTGGGCGTGGTCCGGTTGCCTACGGCGCAGGCCCGGCTGGGCTGGCTGGCGAGCCACCTGAAGGAACTGCCCGGCTCGGGGATCATCTACACGCTCACGGTGGCGGCGACCGACGAGATCGCGGCCTACCTGCGCGAGCAGGGCTACGAGGTGGCGTCCTATTCGGGCCGCACCGATCCCGCCGAGCGGCAGCAGGCCGAGGCCGACCTGCTGGCGAACAGGGTCAAGTCGCTGGTGGCCACCTCAGCGCTGGGCATGGGTTTCGACAAGCCCGACCTCGGATTCGTCGTTCACCTCGGCGCGCCGTCCTCGCCGATCGCCTACTACCAGCAGATCGGGCGCGCCGGGCGTGGTGTGCAGCGGGCCGAGGTGCTGCTGCTGCCCGGCCCGGAGGACCGCGACATCTGGAGCTACTTCGCGTCGCTGGCCTTCCCACCGGAACCGACGGTGCGCGCGGTTCTCGATGCGTTGGCGCAGCAGGAACGCATGTCGACGGCCGCGCTCGAACCGTACGTCGAGCTCGGGCGCACCCGGTTGGAGATGGTGCTGAAGGTGCTGGACGTCGACGGGGCCGTCCGCCGGGTGAAGGGCGGCTGGGAGGCCACCGGCGCGCCGTGGCACTACGACGCCAAGCGCTACGAGCGCATCGCCGCGGAGCGGAGGTCCGAGCAGCAGGCGATGCTCGACTACCTCGGGACGTCGTCTTGCCGCATGGAATTCCTGCGGCGGCAACTCGACGATCCGGCGGCCGAGCCCTGCGGACGCTGCGACAACTGCACCGGCTCCGGCTATTCCGGCGACGTCGACGACCAGGCCGTGCAGCAGGCGGAGGAGCGACTGCGGCGACCCGGCGTGGAGGTTTCGCCCCGCAAGATGTGGCCGAGTGGCATGGATGCGCTCGGCATCCCGGTCTCCGGCAAGCTGCCCGCCGGCCAGCAGGCCACCACGGGCCGGGCGATCGGGCGGCTCACCGACATCGGCTGGGGCAACCGGCTGCGGGAACTGCTCGCCACCGGCGCGCCCGACCAGGAACTGCCGGACGACCTGTTCCAGGCCGGAATCAAGGTGCTGGCCGCGTGGGACTGGGCGCGACGGCCGGTGGGCGTGGTCGCGCTCGGTTCGCGGACGCGTCCGCGGCTGGTGCGCAGCCTCGCTGAGCGGATCGCCACGATCGGGCGGTTGCCGCTGCTCGGCGAGGTGCTGACGAACCCGAACACGACGCCCCGGCGTGCCACGAACAGTGCCCAGCGGGTGGCGTCGCTTTGGCAGCAGTTCAAGGTGCCCGAGGACCTCGCCGCCAAGCTGTCCACGCTGGACGGACCGGTGATGCTGATGGACGACTACTCCGACACCGGCTGGACCATCACGGTCGCCAGCCGCCTGCTCCGCCAAGCGGGCGCCCCGGCAGTCCTGCCGTTCACCCTCGCCACCACTTCGTGACCGGCCTCGAAACCAAGCCACAGCTCAGGACCCGTGACCGGCTCGAGACCCTGATCGCGGCCGGCGTGCTGACCCGGGAGGACTCGGGCGGGAACCCGGAGTACCTGCTCACCGAGGGTGGGCGGGCGCTGTGGCCCACGATCTTCGCCCTGTCCAAATGGGGCGAGCGGTACACGAGCGGACCACACCCTTCCCGGATCTTCAGCCACACGGCATGCGACACCGACATCGACGACTTCGGGCGATGCCGTGCGTGTGGGCAGATCCCGGCCCCGACGACCTCGTCGTCCGCCCTGGTCCCGGCACCAACGCGATGCACCGCAGCGATCGAGTCGCCCGCGCCCTTGAGAACCCCCACCGGATGCTGACCCCGATCACCACTGCGGTCGCCCCTGGCGCTGAGTAAGCCTGCTGCGCGGACGCGGCGAATCACCAAGGACTAACCACAGTGGACACAGCCGCCTGGACTGTCTCATTCGGTCCACATCGTCGGCTACCGTCCCATCGCACGCAGAATTCGTTGCCTTCGGCGGATGCGTGCTGGGCTTGGCCGCTGGGGTTCGGGGCTTGGTTTTTCCAGGGATGGCGGTGATTTTCGGGGTGGCTACGGGCGAGCCGGAGTTGGGTGTGGTCTGCCAGTTCCGTCACCTTACGGAGCTGTCCGGCCATGACCGCGCGCCCGCCGATCCGCTCCCGGAGCGCATGCTCGCTGATGATCACCGTCAGCCGCGGGCCATCTCGACGAGTCGATCACGTTGGGTAGCCGAAACGCCCAGAGCGGTCATGAAGGCGGCCACCACTTCCAGCGGCGGGACAGACTTCCCCGTTTCGTACCGCATCAGCCTGACTTGATCGGTGTCGGGCTCCTGTGCCAGTGCGCGCAGCCTCTTGCCGACCTCTTCCCTGGCTTCGCGCAGCTCAGCCCCGAGCGCGCGGGCCTTCGGCGTGCCACCAGTGGTACGGGTCATGAAACATTGCGAAACAGAATTCGGGTCATGGTAACAACTACCTGTTCAGGTAATTGGCCATCCGTTTCAGTACCACCAAAATGGTACGCGCGACGACGACCACCCCAGGAGCACCGCACCCCGGTGTCCGATACCGTGCTCCCGTCGGCGTCGTCCCGGAACCGGCTGCCGGACGCTACACGCGGCGGACGCCTCAAGTCGAGTTGGAACAGACGGTGATCATGCATGCCACACCCGTTTCGCTGGCAACCGGGCAACGGACAGCGACATGCCACGCTGAAACCTCGGCCCCGCGGCGGATTTCCGGTCAACTCGCAGGTCGAGACGTTGTGCGGCAAGCAGATCACCGTGGACAACTCCGACATCGCGTGGCTGTGGACGACCTGCCCCGAGTGCAACAAGACCGCGCACGAGTTGGCCGGTGCCCCCATCGCTCCCTGTAGTCCACGTCCTCCCACTAGGTGAATTCGGACCTTCCGCACGGGCAACGCAGACCGTACTGTGTCGTCACCCGTACGAAGCCCGGAGGACAACAGCACACCTCCGGCGCGCACGGGCGTCCTGCCACGACACTGGAAGGATGCGATGACGCAAGCGACGACGGCAGAGGAATCCCGACTACCCCTTCGCACATTGGTCGCCGCCAGCATCGGCAACGCGGTCGAGTGGTACGACTGGACCATCTATACCGCCTTCAGCGTCTACTTCGCCGCTTCGTTCTTCCCCGGCGAACTCGCGCTGATCAACACACTCGCCACGTTCGCGCTGGCGTTCTTCTTCCGCCCGCTTGGCGGCTGGCTGCTCGGCCGGTTCGCCGACCTCCGGGGCCGCAAGACGGCGATGCTGCTGACCATCTCGCTGATGGCAGGCGGCTCGCTGATCATCGGATTGCTGCCGACCTTCCAGACGATCGGCTGGGCTGCGTCGATCCTGCTGATCCTGGCGCGGGTCGGGCAGGGACTCTCGCTGGGCGGCGAGGTTTCCAACGCGTCGGCCTACCTGGCGGAGATCGCGCCACCGGCCAAACGAGGCCGCTACTCGGCCTTCTTCTACATCTCGACCGGTTCCGCGCTGCTGGTCGCCTCGCTGCTCGGCTACGCGCTGACCGGGCTGCTTTCCGAGGACCAGCTCACCGACTACGGCTGGCGGATCCCGTTCCTGATCGGCGGTGCGCTCGGGGTGCTCGGCATCTGGCTGCGCCGCACCCTCGAGGAGACCGAGCAGTTCGAGGACAACCGCGCCAAGGCCAAGGCGCTGAAGAATCCACTGTGGATGACGCTGAAGCACCACCCCAAGGCGGTCGGCCAACTCGTCGGTTTCAGCATGCTGTCCACGTTGTGCTACTACACGTTCTTCAGCGCGCTGACCCCGTTCGCAGTGAAGAACCGCCACGCCGACGCCACCGACGTGTTCCTAGCGCTGTCGATCGCCACCGCGTTGTTCATCGTGCTGCAGTACCCGATGGGCGCGCTGTCGGACCGAATCGGCCGGAGGCCGCAGCTGCTGGTCTGGTCGGCGGCGACCGCGGTCCTGATCGTTCCACTGTCCACATTGGTCGGCACCGGACTGGGCGGGCTGCTGGTGGTGTTCTGCGTCGGAGTCGCCTTGTACACGGCGATGACCTCGATCGCGCCGGCGATCATGTCCGAGCTGTTCCCCACCGAACTGCGCGGCCTGGGCATCGGCGCCTGGTACAACCTCACCGTCGCGATCTTCGGCGGCACGGCGCCGCTGGTGATCCAGGCGCTCGCCCGCTACGAGCTGTCAACGATGTTCTTCTGGTACATCGCCATCGGCGCGGCGGTCGCGTTCTTCGTGATCCGCACCCTCCCCGAAACCAAAGGCACCGAACTCCGCTGACCCCGACGGCCTGTGAGTGGAGGGCAACTTTGGCTGCAAGGTGCACAGCTGAACGGTGCACAGCTGCATGGTCGCCCAAAAGTGCCCTTCGCCTCGAAAACCCGTTGCGGGCTGCTCAGCGCAGCGGGACGAGGTCGTCGGCGTGGACCACCTCTCGGCGTTGTTCCGCCGGAAGCTCGTGAGTCGAGCGGCCGATCAGGTCCGGGAGTTCCGTCGCGTCGTAGGCGACGACTCCGCGCGCCACCACCTTGCCCGCCGGGTTGACCAGCTCGACCACGTCGCCGCCGTCGAAGGCACCCTCCACCGCCGTGACGCCCGCCGCTAGCAGGGAACGGCGGCGCTTGACCACGGCCGCCACCGCACCGTCGTCCAACCACAGGCGGCCGTTGGCTCCGGCGGCGTGCGCCAGCCAGAAGCGGCGGGCCGACAGCCTGCTGCCGGTCGCCGCGAACGCCGTGCCGACGTCGGCCGGACCGAGCGCGCGGTCGGCCAGCGCTGCCGAGGTCAGCAGCACGGGAATCCCCGAGGAGCAGGCGACCCTCGCCGCCTCCACCTTCGACGCCATGCCGCCGGTGCCCAAGCCGGACGCGCCGTTTCGGCCCGCCCGCACGCCTTCCATGTCCGCGTCGCCGTTGACCTCGCGGATCGCCGAAGCGTCGCCGCGGCGCGGGTCCCCGTCGTACAGAGCGTCCACATCGGACAGCAGGACCAGCGCGTCCGCCCCCACCAGGTGGGACACCAACGCCGCCAGCCGGTCGTTGTCGCCGAAGCGGATCTCGTGCGTGGCGACCGTGTCGTTCTCGTTGACCACCGGCACCGCGCCGAGTCCGAGCAGCCGGTTCAGGGTGCGCTGCGCATTGCGGTAGTGGCCGCGGCGCACCACATCGTCCGCGGTGAGCAGCACCTGCCCGACCGTCAGGTCGTAACGCGTGAAGGACTCCGCGTACGCGTGCGCCAGGGCCTGCTGACCAACGCTCGCCGCGGCCTGCTGGGTCGCGAGATCCTTCGGCCTGCGGCGCAACCCTAGCGGCGCGATGCCCGCCGCGATCGCCCCGGAAGACACCAGCACAACCTGGCCACCAGCGGCGACTCGCCGGGCCACGGTATCGACCAGCGCCCCCAACCGCGCCGCGTCCAGGCCGCCCTTCGTGGTGGTCAGCGACGACGACCCGACCTTCACCACAACGCGCTGCGCCGCCGCGACTGCCTTCCTGGTCGCCGAGAGCTGATCGCTCACCGGCCTTCCTCCTCCTCGACGAACCGGCCGAACTCGTCCAGCGAGCTGCGGCGGGCTTTCTTCGCCGCCTTGCGGTCCGCGGCCGAGATCCGGTCGTCGTGGTCGATGCGCAGGTCGGTGCCGCGGCGGCCGAGCACGCCCGCGACCCCGGCCGGCGTGGACGGCTCCCAGTCGAAGGTCATGTTGCCGATGGTCACCTGGCTGCCGGGCTTCGCACCGCGCTTGGCCAGGGCTTCCTCCACACCGAGCTTCGCCAGCCGGTCGGCGAGGAAGCCGATCGCCTCGTTGTTGCCGAAGTCGGTCTGCCGCACCCAGCGCTCCGGCTTCTCGCCGCGCACCACGAACGCGTCCTCGAACTCGGGGTCAGGCTCGACAGTGAAGTTGCTGCTGTCCACGGCCGCTGGCCGGACCACCACGCGCGCCGGCTCCGGCGGCGGCAGCTCCGCGCGGTAACGCTCGACCTCGGTGGCCATCGCGAAGCTGAGCTCGCGCAGCCCTTCGCGGGAGGCGGTGGACACCTCGAACACCGGCCAGCCGCGCGTGACGAGGTCCGCCTTGACCAGTTCGGCCAGCTCCTTGGCTTCCGGCACGTCCATCTTATTGAGCACGACCATGCGCGGGCGAGACGCCAGGTCCTGGCCGCCCTGCTCGGCCTTCAACGCCGGGGTGTACTGCGCCAGCTCGGTCTCCAGGGCGTCCACATCGGACAGCGGGTCGCGACCGGGTTCGAGCGTGGCGCAGTCCACGACGTGCACCAGGACCGCGCAGCGCTCGATGTGGCGCAGGAAGTCCAGGCCCAGCCCGCGGCCTTCGCTGGCACCCGGGATCAGGCCGGGCACGTCCGCCACGGTGAACACCGTCTCGCCCGCGGTGACCACGCCGAGGTTGGGTACCAGCGTGGTGAACGGGTAGTCGGCGATCTTCGGCCGCGCCGCGGACAGCACCGAGATCAGCGACGACTTGCCCGCCGACGGGAATCCGACGAGGCCGACGTCGGCGACCGACTTCAGCTCCAGCACCAGCTCGGACTGCTCCCCCGGCTCGCCGAGGAGCGCGAAGCCCGGCGCCTTGCGGGCCTTGGACGCCAGCGCCGCGTTGCCCAGCCCACCGCGACCACCGGCGACGGCGACGAACGTGGTGCCAGCGCCGACCAGGTCGGCCAGCACCTCACCGTCCGCGGTCAGCACCACTGTGCCGTCCGGGACCGGAAGGACCAGGTCTCCGCCCTGCGCGCCGTTGCGCATGCTGCCCTGGCCCGGCTTGCCGTTGGCCGCACGGGCGTTCGGGCGGTAGTGGAAGTCCAGCAGGGTGTGCACGTTGGGGTCCACGACGAGCTGGACGTCGCCGCCCTTGCCGCCGTTGCCGCCATCTGGACCGCCCAGCGGCTTGAACTTCTCCCGGTGCACCGAGGCGCAGCCATGCCCGCCGTCGCCTGCCGCGACGTGGATGGTCACGCGGTCAACGAACCGCGACACGAATGCCTCCAGGAAAACTCCGGCCGAGCCCGGCCCGGCGAAAACTGTCTTAAGTGCCCCGCGCGTGCGAACCAGGGGCGCACGCAGCGTCACCTACCTCGATGGTGCCGCGCGGGGCGCGATGTTGCCGTGGGGCGTGACCACCCGCACAACGCAAACGACGAGGGGCGGGCCGGACTAGCCGGACCCGCCCCTCGTCGGGAAGTACTTCGCAGCCGAGAGCCGGGTCAGGCCTCGGCCGGCAGCACGCTGACGGCCTTGCGGCCGCGGTAACGTCCGAACTGGACGGTGCCAGCGGACAGCGCGAACAGGGTGTCGTCGTTACCCCGCCCGACGTTCAGGCCGGGGTGGAACTTGGTGCCCCGCTGCCGGATCAGAATCTCGCCGGCCTTGACGACCTGGCCGCCGTAGCGCTTCACCCCGAGGTACTTGGGGTTCGAGTCGCGGCCGTTCCGAGAGCTGGATGCGCCCTTCTTGTGTGCCATGACTACTCAGGTCCTCACTTCGTGATGCCGGTGACCTCAACGCGGGTCAGCTTCTGCCGGTGACCCTGGCGCTTGTGGTAGCCGGTCTTGTTCTTGAACTTGTGGATGCGGATCTTGGGGCCCTTGGTCTGCTCGACCAGCTTGCCGGTCACCGACACCTTGGCCAGCGCGTCGGCGTCGGTCGTGACCTCAGAGCCATCGACGACCAGAAGCGCCGGGAAACTGACCTCGGAGCCCAGCTCGCCCTCGAGCTTCTCGACCTCGACGACGTCCCCGACAGCCACCTTGTACTGCTTGCCGCCGGTCTTGACGATCGCGTACATGAGTCGGAAGTCTCCTGCTGCTCGGTTTCGCTACTTCACCAGGTCTGCGGCGGACGTCCCCCTCGACCGCGCGGGGCGAGGATTCCTACCACGCCGCCGGTGCAGCGCCTCGGTGGGTTCCTGTCTCGGCAGCCGAGCCGCACGGGCGATCGCATTCGAAACAGGCGTTTTTTCTCTCCGCCCGTCCGGCGGCGAGAAGTTCTCATCCATCATACAGACCGCGTTCCCAACCCCGATCGACCGGGGCCGAACTGCGGGAGGGACCGGCCGCGGGGGCCGGTGACGGACGAGCCGCGACAGCCTACGACCACCGGATCCGCGTGGTCAAATCCAGTCGCCCGACGTTGGAAGGTGCCGGGCCCTGACCTGCGCTTGCTAACGTGAGTCGCTTATTGATTCGGATCTGGGGACACAAAGCGTGACAGACATCGCATCCGAGACGGGCCGGGTCGAGCGCGTCACCCCCGAAGCCCCCGTTCCAGGCCTCGTGCAGCGGTTCGGCCCTTTGCTCCTCGGCCTGTCGGCGCTCGTGCCGCCGCTGATGATGCTTCGGGAAGTGCTGCGCTACCCGCAGATGCACTTCTACGACTACTGGTGGGTCCTACTCGACATCACCAACGACGACGGGTCGCTGCGCCCGGAGGCGCTGTTCGGATTCCGCAACGAGCACCCGTTCGTGTTGCCCAGCCTGCTGTTCTGGCTCAGCGCCCGGTACGGGCACGGGCTCAACCAGCCGCTGGGGCTGCTGATCATCGCGTTCGGTGTCGTGTCCGTGCTGCTCGGATGGGCGATGCTGCCGAAGGCGCTGAACCCGTGGCAGCGGGCCGGGCTGGTGGCGGCCACCTCGACGCTGGTTTTCAACCCGCACGGCATCCACAACTACGTGCGCTCGATGAGCGGGGCGTCGTGGATCCTCGCGCTGATGCTGGTGCTCGCGGCGCTGCTGGCGATGCAGCGGGAGCGCCGGGTGCTGGCGATCGTGTTCGGGTTGCTGGCGTCGATCAGCTACGGCACGTCCTTCGCGGTGTGGCCGGCGCTGGCCCTGGTGGCCTGGCTGCGCGGCGACCGTCGCCGCTCGATCGCGGCTCCGATGGTGGTCGGGGTGCTCGTAGTGGCGTCTTGGCTGGTGCTGCGCGGTCCGCAGGGCGGGGGCGGCAGGTCGCCGACCGACGATCCGGCGCAGGCGCTGCTCGCCGGGCTGAGCATGCTCGGCATGGTGTGGACCGGGACCGAACCGGCGATCGCGCTGATTGCTGGCGTGGCGGGTCTCGCGGTGCTCGCGCTGCACGTCCGGCAGACCGCAGAAGAACGTCGCAGTGCCGCTCCTTGGTGGGGCCTGGCGATCTACGCGATGGGGTGCGCGGTGATGATCTCCGGTTCGCGCGCCGCGTTCGGCGAGGCAGCCGGGTTGCAGAGCCGGTACAACAGCATGACCGCCGCACTGTGGATCGCGGTGCTGGTGATCGTGGTCGCCTGGCCGCGTTGGCCGAAGATCCGCACCGTCGCCGTCGCGGGCACGGTGCTGGCCACCGTCGCCCTGGGCGCCCCGATGGCGCAGAGTGTGCGATCCGATGCGCCCAATCAGAACCTGCTGGCCATCGCCGCGCGCATCGGTCACCCCGACGCGTTCGAGGACCGGTTCCCCGAACCGGACCGGCTGCTGCCGCGGCTGCAGGCGCTCGGGCACTATCCGTTCTCCGGCGAGTTCACGCTGGGCTGCCCCGACGGCCTGGAGATCGGTGACCGGGTCAGCACCGTGGACTGGCGGACCCCCAGCGTCGGCGCGCTGCGCGAGCCGCGGCCGGACGGTCGCGACGTGGTGCTCAACGTGGAGACCGACCAGGTGCAGGGCGGCGCCCGGATGCTCAAGGGCTGGGCCATTTCCGGGATCGAACGCGCCGAATGCATCGCCGTGCTCGACGAGACCGGCACCGTCGTCGGCGGCGGGGTGGTCGACATCCCGCGCTCGGACGCGGAAGCCCGGACGCCCGGTATCGAGATCGGTTTGGGCTTCGAGGCGGTCGCCCCCGCGCAGCCCGGGCTGCTGCGCGTCGCCTTCCACTTCCCCGACGGCTGGTGGATCCGGCCCCTTACGGAAAGTCCGCAGGTCAAGCCATGACAGATGCCGCACCGGAAGTCGAGGTCTCGCTGCTCGCCCCGGCCAAGAACGAACGCGAGAACCTGCCCCGGCTGTTCGCCGAGATCCGCGATGCGATGCAGCAGCAGCACCGGTCGTGGGAGCTGCTGGTCGTCGACGACGGCAGCACCGACGACAGCTGGCAGGTGATCGCGGAGCAGGCCCGGCAGGACCCCCGGTTGCGCGGCATCCGGCTGCGGCGCAACTTCGGCAAGGCCGCCGCGCTGGCCGCCGGGGTCGCCGAGGTCCGCGGGGAGTTGTTGGTCACGCTGGACGCCGACCTACAGGACGACCCCGCCGAGATCCCGCGGCTGCTCGCGGAGCTCGACAACGGGGCCGACCTCGTCAGCGGGCACAAGGCGCAACGGCAGGACCCGCTGGGCAAGCGGCTGCCGTCGAAGGTGTTCAACTCCGTCACCGGGCTGATCACCGGCCTGAAGCTGGCGGACCACAACTGCGGGCTCAAGGCGGCGCGGACCGAGGTCTACCGGCGCGTGCCGCTGTACGGGGAGCTGCACCGCTACATCCCCGCGCTGGCGCACCAGCTCGGCTACCGGGTCCGCGAGCTGGCCGTGCATCACCGGCCGCGGGTGCACGGCAAGTCCAACTACGGGCTGGAGCGGTACGTGCGCGGCGCCCTGGACTTGCTAACGGTCATCGCGCTCACCCGCTACGGGCGGCGCCCGGCGCACCTGTTCGGCGGGCTCGGGTTGCTGGCCGGGACGATCGGCACGCTGATCCTGCTCTACCTGAGTGGGGTGTGGCTGTTCACGGACCAGTCGATCGGCACCCGCCCGCTGCTGACGCTGGGGATCCTGCTGGAGATCTTCGCGGCGCAGATGATCTCTGTCGGTCTGCTTGCCGAGCTGGTGCTGCACCGGACCGGGCGGGACCGGGACGTGGACGTGCTGGTGGCCGACCAGACGACGAACGCGAGCCCGGCTCAGTCCGGTAAATCACCGTGAGTACTTCTCGGTGCTGGGGCACCCGGAAGTACTCACGGACTCTGACCAGCGGAAACACGCAGCTCTACGGGCATGCAGAAAAGGCCCGGCGAACAGGCGAGGGGTGCGCACAACTACGGTCGATCACCGGCCGTATGGTCTCCCCGTGCACCCTGAGTCGGCGAAGAAACTTCGGCTGTACGCCTCGCTGCTCGGGCTCGTCGGCACGGTGCTGGCGTTGCTCGTGCCTTTCCTACCTGTCAACCACGATGTAGTCACATTACGGTGGCCAACCGCGGAAGGCACCAAATCGGTGTCCGCGCCGTTGGTCGCCTATTCACCGCTGTGGCTGGACGCGGCGGTGCCGTGCACGGCCGCGCACGGCCTGGACGCGCGCACCACGGGGCCCGCAATCCTGTTGAGCACCAACCCGCCGTCATCGGATTACGGCAAGCTGACCGGGCTGACGTTGCAGGTCGACAACGGCCAGGCCGCGCTTTACTCCAAGGGCCAGCAGGTGAGCACCGTGCCGCTGCCGACCGGTGACTGCACCATCAGCGTGCGCGCCGACGCCTCCGGCACCACCGCCGGGATCGGCAAGCAGGTGTGGGCGCGCGTCCTCGGCGACCAGCGCCCACAGCTGACCGGCATCTACTCGTCGCTGGACAACACCGTCGACGACGTGCGCGGCCTGTCCTTCGAGGCCCGCGTCGACAACCGGTTCAGCAGCTACGCAACGCCGCTCAAGCTCCTGGTGATCGCCCTGGCCATCGCGGCGTTCATCGGCTCGGTGATCTGCCTACGGCGGCTGGACGTGCGCGCCGGACGGCGTCCGCCGCGGCTGGCCCCGCGCGGCTGGTGGAAGCCGACCTTCCGCGATGCGGTGGTGTACGCGGCACTGGTCGTGTGGTGGCTGATCGGCGCGATGACCTCCGACGACGGCTATGTGCTGAGCATGGTGCGGTCGGAGCAGAGCGCCGGGTACGTCAGCAACTACTACCGCTGGTTCGCCAACCCGGAGTCGCCGTTCGGCTGGTTCTACGAGTTCTACGCGCAGTGGGTAAAGGTCTCGACAGCGACGCCATGGGTGCGGTTGCCCGCGCTGCTGATGGCTGTCATCAGCTGGCTGTTGATCAGCCGTGAGGTGCTGCCGCGGCTCGGCCAGCAGGTGCGGCGCAGCAACGCCGCCGGCTGGGCCGCCGCCGCGGTTTTCCTGGCGTTCTGGCTGCCGTACAACAACGGTCTCCGCGCCGAGCCGGTCGTGGTGCTCTTCTCGCTGCTGGCGCTGTGCGCCGTGGAGCGGGCCGTCGCGACCGGGCGTCTGATGCCCGCCGCGCTGGGCTTGGTCGGCGCCGCGTTGTCGGTGGGCGTCAACCCGCACGGCCTCGTCGCGGTGCTGCCCTACATCGCCGCGGTGAAGCCGCTGTTCCGGTTGGTGCGCAAGCGGGCGCAGGAGTTCGGCTGGGTGCCGGTGCTGGCACCGGTCTCCGCTTCCGGGTTCGTGATCCTGACGCTGGTGTTCTACGACCAGACGTGGCAGTCGGTCATGGACGCGATGGAGCTCAAGACCACCTTCGGTCCGAACGGCCGCTGGTACGAGGAGCTCAACCGCTACAGCCTGCTGTTCAGCCAGAGCCCGGACGGTTCGCTAACCCGCCGGTTCCCGGTGCTGCTGGTGATCCTGTGCCTGGCGACCTGCGCCGTTGTGCTGCTGCGGCGTGGCCGCATCCGCGGTGCCGCGCTTGGCCCGAGCCGACGGCTGCTCGCGATCACCGCGCTGGGCTTCGCCGTGCTGGCACTGACCCCCACCAAGCACACCCACCACTTCGGCATTTTCGCCGCGTTCGGCGGCGCGCTGGCCGCGCTGACCGCGCTGGCGACCAGCACCACCGTGCTGCGCTCCCGGCGCAACCGGGCGGCCTTCGTCGCCGGGCTGATGGTGATCCTGGCGTTCGCCTCCACCGGCCCGAACGCCTGGTGGTATGTCTCGGGCTGGGGCATCCCGTGGTTCGACAAACCGCCGTCGATCAGCGGGCACCAGTTCAGCACGCTGTTCCTGGTATTCGCCGGGATCGCGGGCGTCATCGCGCTGATCGAGCACCTGCGCATCGACGAGAACAACCCGAAGATCGTCGACGAGCGCTGGGACAGCCCGGAGAAGCGCAGCCGGGCGCTGCGGCTCGGGACCGCGCCGCTGTCGGTGCTATGCGCGCTGATGGTGTTCGGCGAGGTCTCGGCGTTCGGCAAGGCCATCCAGGAGCGCGGCGACAGCTACAGCCTGTCCACGGACAACATCAAGCAGCTCACCGGGACCAGCTGCGGGTTGTCGGACTACATCGGGGTGGAGACCGATCCGCAGGCCGGCGTCCTGACGGTGTCGCCCGAGCAGCCCGCCGTGGCCGCGCCGACCAAGAACTCCGACGTGCCGGTGCCGCCGCGCCGCTTGGCGGATCGGGAGACCGCCGAGCAGTACCTCCAGCCCAAGCAGGTCGGCTTCGCCCGGCCGGGCGTGCCCCCGAGCGACGGTGCCGACCCGGATTCGCCGAACTGGAAGCCGCCGCACCAGTTCGGCGGCGACAACGCCCCGGCGTGGGGCAGCTTCGACGAGGCCGGCACGAACACCGGCGAGTTGCGCACCCCCTGGTACGACCTGCCGGAATCGGCCCGCAACGGCGAGGTGCCAGTTGCGGTGAGCCTGGCGGGCGCGGAGAGCGGGGCGAACTTCGTCGTCCTCGAATTCGGCAAGGACACCGACCGGGGCTTCCAGGTCACCGGCCGCTACACGGTGGAGCAGGGGCCGCCGCCCGGGTGGCGGGACCACCGCTACATGCTCGGCGCCGAAGCCGAGGGTGCGACGAAGATGCGGCTGATCGCGGTCGACCAGGCGCTGGGCCGGGAGGGCTGGCTCGCGGTGACCGCGCCGCGGGTGCCCAAGCTGACGAACATGACCGAGGTCATCGGCGACGGCGCGACGTTCGTCGAGTGGCCCGCCGCGCTGGTGCATCCCTGCCTGCGCATTTCCGGGCTGTATAACGGGATCGCGGAGATGCCGCAGTTCCGGGTGTCGGCAGGCGAGGAGGTCCGGGACGTCGGTGAGGGCTGGTCGTCGCCGGATGCCGGCGGGCCGTTCGGCTGGTTGACCGTGGCGTCGAGCGTCCGTGAGCTGCCGACCTACCTGCGCAACGATCCGCAGCAGGACTGGGGTTCGCTGTTCGTGGTGCACCCGTACGACGCGGATGCGCTGTCCGCGCAGGCGGCGATGGAGGTGCACTCCGAAACCCACTGGGGCACCTGGTCGCCGGGGCCGCTGACGCAGTCCGTGGAGCTGCCGGGTGACATGCCCAGCTCGGACGACCGCACCGACATCCCCACCTTCGACGACAAGCAGGACTGACCCGGGGTGTCGCTTTCCGACACCCGGGGCGGGCGTTTTCGATCCGAGCGAGGGGCACCTCCGACCCGACTGAGCGGGTCGGACTCATGCCTGACCAGGTGAGCGGGTTGCGGTGTTGGGTGCCTGCGGCGGCGTGGTTGCTCGCACCCGTCGCTGGTTCCGGTGTCGGGGCGGGTGGGCATCATGGGACCGTGAGTCGGTATCGCGAGCGGCCGCCGGTCGGAGCGCTGAGCACGGCGATCGCCTGCGTGTGGACGCACGGGGCTGGGGCGCTCGGCTACCTGCAGCGCGTGGTCCCGGACGGCTGCGTGGATCTGATCTGGATGGGCGACCGGCTCGACGTGGTCGGACCGGACACCACCGCCAGGCTCTCGGCGCTGCCGCCGGGCAGCCGCATCACCGGGATCCGCGCCAAGCCCGGTGCTGCCCGCCTGCTGCTGGGCGACATCCCCCCCACCGAACTGCGCGACCTGCAGGTCGACAGCGTCGACATCTGGGGCGCCTCGATGCGGGACGTCGTGGGCCGGCTCGGCGATGCGCCGGATCAGGCTGGGCGGATCCTGGAGGAGTTCGCGTGCTCGCGGTTGTCGGAGTACCGGCCCGATCCGGCGCTGACGCCTGTGGTGGCTGCCCTCGATGCCCCGGCCCCACCCACTATTCCGGCGCTCGCGGACAGCGTCGGGCTGTCCGTGCGCCAACTCCGACGGCGTGTCGCGGCTGCCGTCGGATACGGCCCGCAGACCCTCGCCGGAGTGCTCCGCTTCCAGCGGGCGACGCGGCTAGGCGTCGGCTCGGGCGGCCTCGCGGGGCTCGCCCACGCCAGCGGCTACGCCGACCAAGCGCACTTCACGCGCGAGTTCCGCCGCCTCGCCGGGGTGACCCCGCGCCAGTACTTCAGCCCGCTGCCGCCGGCTCGTGAGTGCTTTGGGCGCCATTGAGGCTCGTCGGGAACTCATTGTGCGGCGGTGATGCGTCTGGCGTCGTCGGCGTGAAGCGAACGGAACCTCCACCCCGATAGACGGCACAAACGGTCCGTTCGCCGCACCCATCACCGGCATTGCCCCGGATAGCCCGGCGCGCCCCGGCCCCGCGAGGGCGCGCCAAGAGCCTCGGCGCTTCAACGGCACCAGCGGCCCCGCAACAACTCCACACCACCACATCCCAAACAGCCGCCATAGCGACGCGAAACCATTCACGGCACCTGGCGATCAGGCGAGAGCGCTCCAGAAATCCAGGCGGTGTTCGGCTGCGAAGTCCGTTCCGGTGATTTGTTCCGCGTGCAGCGACTGCACGTGCGGATCGGCCGCCGAGAAGGTCTGCCAGCTAGGCAGATCCGGCCCGTTGGGGTCACCGCTGCGCGCGAAGTTCGCCCAATAGTGGTTCATCGTCGCCGCCAGCCGGCGCTGCGCTTCGGTCAGCGGCGCCGGGTCGCCGAGGTCGAACTGGTAGGCAACCTCGGCGGAGTGGTGGGCACCGGGCGGGAATCCCGGCGGGAACGGCACGACCGGCGGCGCCTTCCGGTCGGCGAATTCGTAGACGTACGTGGCGGTTTCCGCGCTCAGCGCGTTCGCGAAGTTCCACACCGAGCGTGCCCAAGCCGCGTCACCGATCACATCCGCCCAGGCCAGGCTCGGACTCGCATGCGCGTCAACGGGGTACCGCTCGGCCACCTCGTCGGCTGCGGCGTCGAAGCCGTCTGCGAGCAGCTTGTCATAGCCGTCGGGCGTGATCGGTTGACCTGCGGCGTCCCAGAACAGCGCCGTGAACAGCCTGGCCTCGTCCCGGGTTCCACCGGTCAGCACCGGGACCCGGTGGAACCGTCCACCTGGCAACGCCTGTGCAGGTGACTCCGGCAGCACCGCGCCGCCGAAAGCTGGCCGGCTGAATACCGATGACACGTTGATCAGCTGTTCGACCGGGACGCGGCGCAACTGCTCGATCGCCGCCCCCTTCCCTGGCTGCACCCAGCCGAGCTGGCCGACCAGGTGCTCCGCCAACTCTTCGAGTTCCACTGTGGACAGCCACATGGTCGGCATCTCGGGTGATCCGGGCGCCCAGGCACCGGCCGGGGAACGCAGCAGCGCGAACCCGCTCTGCACGATTGCCCGGTGGAACAGCCCAGCCGAGCCCGGCGCGACCAGGTGCGCGCTGACGTTGAGCCCGCCGTAGGACTCGCCGAACAGCGTCACGTTGCCCGGGTCTCCGCCGAACGCGTCGATGTTTCGCTGCACCCAGCGCAGCACCGCCTGCTGGTCTTCAATCCCGAACCCGCCCCCGCCGGCCAGGATCGGGTAGCCGAAGTTGCCGAAGATGCCCAGCCGCGAATTCGGCGTCACCACCACGACGTCCTCTGCGACGGCCAGCCGATGCGCATCGAAGATCGCGCCCTCGCCGTTGGCCCCGCCGCCACCGTGCAGCCACACCATGACCGGCTTGGAGCCGCCGGTCCGGGGGGCCGTGACGTTGAGGAACAGGCAGTCCTCGTCCAGGCTGGCGATGTCGGCGAAGTCCTGCGGGAGTTGCGGGCAGGGGCTGCCCGGCTCGGTCGCGTCGCGCACCTGCGGCCACGGATCGACGGGTTGCGGCGAGCACCACCGCCGCTCGCCGACCGGTGGCGCGGCGTACGGAATACCCTGGAACAGCCGGTGCTTCTCGTAGGTCAGCCCGCGCACGCGGCCCGTATCCAGTTCCACGATGTTGTTCATGACACCTCCGTGTCGTTGCGGGACGCCCCGCACCCCAGTCGGCTCAACCCGCTCGGGTGGCCAGATCGAACGTGGTCGCGAGCTCGCGGGCGTAGAGGTCGGCGTCGGCATCGGGCTCTACCCCAAGGCGAAGCGCGACGCCGTCCAGCGCGTGGCGCAATGTCACCGCCATGACGTGCGGGTCGAAGTCCCGGAACTCCCCCGACCGCTGACCGGCGCGGAGCAGTTCTCGCAGACCTTCGAGTTCCCGTCGGTGCGGCAACGCCGCGTCGTCGCCGCGTTCGTTCAAGAAGATCTCGGTGAGCGCCCGGAGCTGCCGGTGGTTCGTTCGATAGAAGTCCACACTGGACTCGATGAACGCCCGGAGCTGGTCGCGCGCCGTGCCGGCCGCGTCGATGCGTGCTCCCACCAGCTTCTCGGCCGCCGCGTAGACATCGGTGAGGACCTGCTGCATCAGCTCGGCCTTGTTCTTGAAATGGTAGGAGATCATGCCCGTGCTGCTCAGCCCGGCCCGCTTGGCGATCTGCCCGAACGACGCGCGCGAGTAGCCGAGCTCGACGATCGCCTCGATGGCGGCCTCGACGATCTGCGCCCGCCGGCCCCGCTCGGTGAACGACCCGCCTTGCTCACCTGAGCTGTAATTTGCTCGCATGAGCAAAACCTAGCACAGGTGAGCAAAGGCTGGGCTGCTCACGGCCCCGGTTCAGACTTGGTCGTAGGCGCGGAGGGTGCGCAGGGCTTCGATCGCCACCCGGGGGCGCCACTCCAGTCGGGTACCGGGGGCCCACGCGCGCCAGCGGATCGGCCAGCCGCCGTCGTCCTCCTGCAGGCCCGCGAGGTGGTCGAGGCCCTGTGTCATCTCTTCGTCGGAGAACCACGAACGCGCCAGGCTCGCCGGTTCCGGCGCGTAATCCCAGACGCAGTGCAGCTCGCCAGGGGCGTAGCCGGGAGGCACCTGGGCTCGTTCGGGGTGCTGCGGATCAATCAGTACCAACCCCTGTTCCCGCACGAACTCGCCCAGTCGCTTGGCCGTCGCACGCGCCCGATGCCGATCGGGAACGTGGTCGAGGAACGCCATCGCCGCCTGCACCTCGTACGGGTGACTCTCGGTCAGCCCATCGATCCGCTGCCAGCAGAACTCGGTGGCCCCGGCCAGCCACGGGTGCTCGATCCGGTTCTTGTGCAGCACACCGGCGAGCAGTCCGGTGGTGAGCAGGTTCCCGTCGGGTTCCTCGACCACCGGCATCCACGGCGCGTGCGGGTAGTCCCGCAGCCGCGTGTCACCGGCGGGCACACCGCCATCCGGACGCGTGATCGACATCAGATAGTCACAGGCCCGCGCAACCGCAGCCCCGTCACACGCCCCGACCTCGTCGAGGATCATCAGCGCCGTGTAGGTCTGCAGCGGCTGGCTGAACGGGCCACGCGCGTCGGGTTCCAGGGCGTAGCCGTAGCCGCCGTCGGCGCAGCGGTACGCATCGAGCGCTGCCAGCACCCCGTCCGCGCCGCCTTTGGCGAACAAGAACTCGAAACGGCGTTGTTCCAGCACTCGCGCGGTCAGCCAGACGAACTGCTCGACGGCGGTCACGCGCTCGGCGGTGCATCGAATCATGTGCCGACGATAAGAAGAAAGGCCGATCCGTTCTTGAACGAATCGGCCATTCCGTCGAATCTGCTCAGCCCTCGGTCGCAGCCCCGGTGGGGTCCTCCACCGGCGGACCGGCCGGACGCGACGCGGCCCGGCGAACCCGCCGCACCGGCGCGGCCGGGGCGACGCTCGGCATTCCGTTGTCGGCGGACTGCTGCGGCTCCGCCGACTTGCTGACCACCAGCGGAGTCACCGGAGCACCGGCGCTCCCAGCGGCCCGCCTCGCCTTCCGCCGCGGTCGGCCGTTGGCCTCTGCACGGGCCGCCGCCACCGGCTCGGCCTTCAGTGGCTCCGCCGCGGGCTCCACCGCCTTCGACTCGACGGCCGCCTTCGGCTCAACCGGCGCCTCCGGCTTCGCCATCTCCGGCTCGGACTCGACGGCCGCAGGCTCCGCTGGCTTCACCGGCTCCGGCGGCTTGACGGGCTCCGGCTTGGGCTGCTCGACCTTGGCAGCCTCGGCCTTCGGCTCTTCGGCCTTGACGGCCTCCGTCTTGGCCTCGCTGCGCGGCTCCGGAGCGGGCTGCTCGTCGTACTGCTTGCCGCGGTGCCGGTTGCGGCGAGCACCGTTGTTGGCGGCCTGGCCGTTCGGGTACGTGACCGGCTCCGTCGAAACCAGCAGGCCACGACCGCGGCAATGCTCGCAGGTGCTGCTGTAGGCCTCCAGCAGCCCGGTGCCGACGCGCTTGCGGGTCATCTGCACCAGACCGAGCGAGGTCACCTCGGCGACCTGGTGGCGGGTGCGGTCCCGGCCCAGGCACTCGGTGAGGCGGCGCAGCACCAGGTCGCGGTTGGACTCCAGCACCATGTCGATGAAGTCGATGACGATGATGCCACCGATGTCGCGCAGCCGAAGCTGGCGGACGATCTCCTCGGCCGCCTCCAGGTTGTTGCGGGTGACCGTCTCCTCCAGGTTGCCCCCGGAGCCGGTGAACTTGCCGGTGTTGACGTCGATCACCGTCATGGCTTCGGTGCGGTCGATCACCAGGTAGCCGCCGGAGGGCAGCCAGACCTTGCGGTCCAGGGCCTTGGCGATCTGCTCGTTGATCCGCTGCTCGGTGAACACGTCGTTCTTGCCGACGTGCTTGTACAGCCGCTGCGCCAGGTCGGGTGCGACGTGCTTGACGTAGGACTCGATGGTGTCCCAGGCGTCGTTGCCCTGGACCGTCATGGCCGAGAAGTCCTCGGTGAACAGGTCGCGGACGACCTTGATCAGCAGGTCCGGCTCCTCGTAGAGCAGCTGCGGGGCCTGCGCGCCAGGTGTCTCGGCCTTCTCCTTGATGACCTCCCACTGCGCCTGCAGGCGCCGCACGTCGCGGTCCAGCGCCTCTTCGCTGGTGCCCTCGGACGCGGTGCGGATGATCACCCCGGCGTTGTCCGGCACGATCCGCTTGAGGATCTCCTTGAGCCGCTTGCGCTCGGTGTCCGGCAGCTTGCGGCTGATGCCGGTGGCACCGCCGCCCGGCACGTACACCAGGAATCGGCCGGGCAGGCTGATCTGGGTGGTCAGGCGCGCGCCCTTGTGGCCGACCGGGTCCTTGGTGACCTGCACCAGCACGCTGTCGCCGGTCTGCAGGGCCTGCTCGATGCGGCGGGCCTTGCCGGCCAGCCCTGCGGCGTCCCAGTCGACCTCGCCGGCGTAGAGCACCGCGTTACGGCCCCGGCCGATGTCGACGAACGCCGCCTCCATGCTCGGCAGCACGTTCTGCACTCGGCCGAGGTAGACGTTGCCGACCAGCGAGCCAGAGCCCGACGAGGTCACGAAGTTCTCGACGAGGACGTTGTCCTCGAGCACCGCGATCTGGGTCTGGTCGCCGTTCTGCCGGACAACCATCTTGCGGTCCACCGACTCGCGGCGGGCCAGGAACTCGGCCTCGGAGAGCACCGGTGCCCGGCGGCGACCGGCCTCGCGGCCGTCCCGGCGGCGCTGCCGCTTGGCTTCCAGCCGGGTCGAGCCCTTGACCGCGCGGACCTCGTCGTCGCTGCTGTCCTGGCGGGTTTCCGCGGCCACCGGCTCGCGCACGTGCACGACGGTGTTCGGCGGGTCGTCCTCGCGGGCGCCGCTCTCGTCGTCCGCAGAGCCCTTGCGACGGCGGCGACGCCGACGGCGCCGGTTGGACTCGCCCGCGCCTTCGGCCTCGGCCGACTGTCCCTCGGTGGCTTCCTCGGCGGCCGGTTCGGCGGCTTCGGCGCTGGTCTCCTCGGTGATCTCCGACTCTTCCTCGCCACCCGACTCGGACTCGGCGCCGCGACCCCGACCACGGCCCCGGCGGCCCCGCCTACGACGGCGGCGACCAGCGGGTTCGTCCTCGGCCTCGGCGTCCACCCCGGGTTCTTCGGCCTCGACGGCCTCGGGCTCCGGCTGCGCCTCGGGCGGCACCGGCTCGGCCTTCGGCACGGGCCGCGCCTCCTGCTGCTGCGGTGCCAGGAACATCGCCTCTGGCGCGGCGAAGAGCGGCGTCAGCCCGGGCGCGGACGCGCTGGCGCCCGGCTCGACTGCGGCGGGCGTGAAGTCAGCAGCAGGCACCACGGGCTCGACCGCGGACTGCTGTTCGCTCTTGGTTTCGGCCTCGTCCGGCGCCTCGGCTTCGGCCGGGTTGCCCGACTCCGCCACCAGCTCGGGGTGCAGGGCCTGCACCACCTGCAGGGCGACGTCGCGGGTGATGTTCGACTGCGCGCTGCGGACCGATTCACCGATCGATTCCAGCGTCGTGATGATCTCCCGGCTGCTGGCGCCCAGCAGCTTGGCCAGTGCGTGGACCCGGAGCTTGGCGGGCAGCTCGATCGTGCCCTGCCCTTCTCGGGTAGGTGTGGGCGATTGCCCGCTGGTGCTTCCAGCGGGCGTATTCATGTTCAACATCCAGCTCCTCCGCCCCCGGGCGCGTCCGGGTGGACGCGGCCGCACAGAGGCATTTGCGATCTTCGGTCTCCGCCGCCCGCAGGCGACGGCAATTCTTCGTGGTCCCTCCGCCCCGGGCCTTCAGGCCGGGAAGTCACACGGCGGGTCGACGACGTCCGCGCCGCCCGTCACCCCGCCGCGGGGCCTCCCGCCGGAATCCGGTCGCCGCCTGAGGCCCGGGCCAACGGGTCGACAATCCGTCCCCCGTCGTCGAGCCGACCCTGCTCCAGCCGGGTCGCGCTCGCGGCGGCCGACGGTGCCAGATCAGCGACGACACGCAGGGCGCTCAGTACGTCGTCGGGTCGTACGACCGGTGTTGTCTGCCGCACGACCGTTACAAGTATCCCATACGGTTCTGACGCCTCCGGCCAATCGTCCACCTGGGCGGTCGACGCGGAAACTTGATCACCCTGCGCGACGATCCGGGGAGCGCCCTGGACCTCCGCGCTGACCAGCGCCGCCCGCGCGTCGATGGTGCGGCGGCCGTCCTTGGTCATCCGCTCCACCAGCGCGGTATCGGCCGCCATCAGCGCCGTTACGGCGTCGCGCAGCTCGGCGACGTCCGTGCCGGGAAGATCGATCCGCCACCGGCTGACCTGCAGCCGGTCGGCGAGCGCACCGGGCTCGGCGTCCGCCGCGTCCAGCACGTCGATCCCGTCGGGCAGCGCGGCGTTGAGCTCGTCGCGCAGCACCTCCGGGTCGAGCCGTTCGACGAGTTGGACCTCGGCGTACTCGGCCACGCTGGACACGCCGGTGGGCACCGCGCCCGCCCAGGACACCTTCGGGTGCGGGCTGAAGCCCTGGGAATACGCCATGGGTACCCCGGCCCTCCGCAGCGCGCGTTCGAAGGCGCGCGCGACGTCCCGGTGCGAGGTGAACCGCAGCCGCCCCCGTTTGGCGTAGCGCAGCCGCAGTTTCTGCACCGGTGGCGCCGAGGGATTGGGGTGATCTCGCCGACTCAGGATGCCCTCCCCGACCATGATCGTCATCGGCGGTCGCCGTCGACCGCTCCGATGTCGATGCTTGCGTGCTCAACCGCAGTGTGACAACACCTGCGGGTCATGTTTCGAAGGACCGTACCCCGGCGACCACCCTGCACCGACAGCTCGGCGCACGGGCCCTGGTTGCTCCTGCACACATCCTCGGTTCCGCCGAGACGCAGCCGTTCCGCAATACCTGACCAGCGGAAACCGGGATCTGGTCCGAGTGGTCAGCCGCCGTTGAACGCCGGGTTGCGCACCGGGGAGCCCTGGCCGACCGGGGAGATCGGCAGCAGTTTTCGCCCGGTCGGGCCGACCTCGATGTCGGTGCCCATTGTCGGGCACACGCCGCAGTCGAAGCACGGCGTCCACCGGCAGTCGTCCTGCTCGCGGGCGTCCAGCGCGTCCTGCCAGTCGGCCCACAACCACTCCTTGTCCAGCCCGGAGTCGAGGTGGTCCCACGGCAGCACCTCGTGCTCGCCGCGCTCCCGAGTGGTGTACCAGTCCACGTCCACGCCCAACTGCTCGAGCTCGGCGGCGGCGCAGGACATCCAGCGCTCGAAGGAGAAGTGCTCGTTCCAGCCATCGAACCGGCCGCCTTCGCGCCACACCCGCTCGATGACCCGGCCGAGGCGGCGGTCGCCGCGCGAGAGCAGGCCTTCGACCAGGGACGGTTTGCCGTCGTGGTAGCGCATGCCGATGTTCCGGCCCAGGCTGCGGTCGGCGTTGATCGCTTGGCGCAGCTTGCGCAGCCGGTTGTCGATGGTGTCCGGGTCGGTCTGCCCGGCCCACTGGAACGGGGTGTGCGGCTTGGGCACGAACCCGCCGATCGAGATCGTGCAGCGGATGTCCTTGCGGCCCGAAACCTCGCGACCGGCCCGGATGACCTCCTTGGCCATCTCGGCGATCTGCAGCACGTCCTCGTCGGTCTCGGTCGGCAGGCCGCACATGAAGTACAGCTTGACCTGTCGCCAGCCGTTGGCGAACGCGGCGGAGACGGTGCGGATCAGGTCCTCCTCCGACACCATCTTGTTGATCACCCGGCGGATCCGCTCGCTGCCGCCCTCGGGCGCGAAGGTCAGGCCAGAGCGGCGGCCGTTTCGGGAAAGCTCGTTGGCCAGGTCGATGTTGAAGGCATCCACCCGGGTCGACGGCAGCGACAGCCCGGTGTTGGTGCCCTCGTAGCGGTCCGCCAGCCCCTTGGTGATCTCGGCGATTTCGGAGTGGTCGGCCGAGCTCAGCGACAGCAGGCCGACCTCTTCGAAGCCGGTGGCAGCCAGCCCGCGCTGCACCATCTCGCCGATGCCCTCGATGGACCGCTCCCGTACCGGCCGGGTGATCATCCCGGCCTGGCAAAACCGGCAGCCTCGGGTGCAGCCCCGGAAGATCTCCACGCTCATCCGCTCGTGCACGCTCTCGGCCAGCGGGACCAGCGGTTTCTTCGGGTACGGCCAGTCGTCGAGCTCCATGGTGGTGCGCTTGAAGACCCGGTACGGCACCCGGTCACGGTTGGGCACGACTTCGTCGATCGCCCCGTCGGGGCGGTAGCTGACGTCGTAGAACTTCGGCACGTACACGCCGCCGGACTCCGCGAGCCGGAGCAGCAGCTCGTCCCGGCCGCCCGGCTGTCCTTCGGCCTTCCAGCGGCGGATGGCCTCGGTGATCTCCAGAACGGCTTCCTCGCCGTCGCCGAGCACCGCGGCGTCCAGGAAGTCGGCGATCGGCTCCGGGTTGAACGCCGCGTGCCCGCCGGCCAGCACGATCGGGTCGTCGTCGGTGCGGTCCACCGCGTGCAGCGGGATGCCCGCGAGGTCAAGCGCGCTGAGCAGGTTGGTGTAACCGAGTTCGGTGGCGAAGCTGAGACCCAGCACGTCGAACGCACCGACCGGGCGGTGGCTGTCCACGGTGAACTGCGGGATGTCGTGCTCCCGCATCAGCTCTTCGAGGTCCGGCCACACCGCGTACGTGCGTTCGGCAAGGACATCCGGCTGCTCGTTGAGGATCTCGTAGAGGATCTGCACGCCCTGGTTGGGCAGGCCGACCTCGTACGCGTCTGGGTACATGAGGCACCACCGGACGGCGACGTCGTCCCACGCCTTCGCCGTCGCGTTGAGCTCCCCACCCACGTATTGCACGGGTTTGGAGACCCGCGGTAGCAGCGGTTCCAACCTGTCGAAAACGGACTCAACACGCACGCGACCAGGGTAGAGGTCCGCCCCGGGCAGGAGGACCGGGGGCGATTTCAATTTGGAAATTGGACCTTCGACCTTCGATTTCCAATTGAAATCGCGCAGCATCGGCGTTCAGACGTACCGGGTGAACCCGATTTCGTCGCAGTCGTCGCAGGCTGCGCGACCCAGACCGCGCCCGGCCAGCGGCCTCAGATCTCGGGGAACCACAGCTTGAGCTCGCGCTCGGCGGACTCGGCGGAGTCGGAGCCGTGCACGAGGTTGTACTGGACTTCCAGGCCGAAGTCGCCGCGGATGCTGCCCGGCGCGGCCTTGTCGACCGGGTCGGTGCCGCCAGCCAGCTGCCGGAACGCCGAGATCGCGCGCGGGCCCTCGACGCACGCGGCCACGACCGGACCGGACGTGATGAACTCGATCAGGCTGCCGAAGAACGGTTTAGTCAAGTTCCCACTTGGGCACTGTTAGTCCCAGCTTGCATCCGCGCAGGTCAGCACACCCTTACCGCCCTCAACGTCACTTGATTGCCCGGACGTAGAGGCTAGCCCACTCGCGGTCTGGGTTCGCGATGGAAGGGTCGAAGGGCCACCGCTCCACGTGGCGGAAGCCTGCCTCTTCGAACAAACTGACGAGCTTGTCGAAGTCGTAGGCCCACAGGTGAGGGGTGTACTTCGCCGAGTCGTCTTGATCGCGGAAGACGTAGTTGACGAGGTCAATGTAGGTGTCGCAGTGGAAGTTGTCGCGCCTGCCAAACCACCGCTCCCGCATCTCGCTCAGCAAGCCCAAGTCCCGTTCGTAGTAACCACGGAGCACCACGTCTCCGTCGGGGACGCCAGTTACCACCTGACCACCCTCGACGAGGATCCGGTGCACTTCAGCGACGTAGTTCTTGACCGACGTCGGGTAGTCGATGTGCTCCAGGAAGTGCTCGGAGAAGACGAACTCAGTCGTTCCGCTAGGCAGTGGGATGCCTTCCCGGACGTCCCATATGAGATCGGTAGGCGGCACGATGTCGATGTTGAAGAACCCAGGCAGCCGGTGCGCTCCCCCGCCGATCTGGACCCTTGTCTGCACCGGAACCCCGTCGAAGTTTGCAGCGCGGCTTTCCGCGTGATTGCGGAAGAGCTCGATTTCTTTTAGGGCGGAGCGGACCGATCGCGCAAGCCCGTGCGTCACGTTCCATTCGTGGAGCAGGCCCTTAAGGACGCGCTCCACCTCCTCAATTTTCGCCTCAGCCATAACTCATCCTCGCGTTGCGGTAATTGACCTAGCCGAACTTCTTCCACTCCAGGAACGAGTGCGCATCAAGCTGTACTTGATGTCGACAAGACGGGGAGCGATCGTTGAGTGAAGCTTGCCGGACCGGTGAAGCAGGCCATCTTCGCCGAGTTCCGCTCGGTGGATCGAGTACTTCAGGTCGGGGTACGCCGGATTGACCCCGACCTCCCCTTTCGGAATGGTTCCATTGAACGGCGCGACAATGTCCATGTGGTTCCAGTAGTTCCACACCTGTAGGGCCTTGTGCTGATCGTAGTAGAAATAGAAGTCTGGGTACCGACCGAACGAGCGCAGCTCACGATGGATGAGGTGCCCGATCAAGGGCGATGCGAACTTGCGCAAGTCATCGAACTCCCAGCGAACGCAGTGCCAGTCTTCGGGATGGACGACCGCACTGAGAAGACGAGCATTGACCAGGTAGCTGATCCGGTCTCGCAGGTAGCGCATGGCATGGGCGACGTCCAGCGTTCGATCAACGCGCCGAAGCACTTTGCCCAACTGGTGCGGCTGCGGGCGAAACTTGCTGAGGTCGAATTTGCCACCCATGCGTGGAAATACACTGAACAAGAGTTCTTTGTACAGCCAGTTGTTGAGCTCGCCGATCTCACGCAGCTCGGCCGTCGCGTTGGAAGTGGAGTGCAGCATGACGTACTCGGCGAGCGCCTCGAAGTAGAGGTAGCCAAGTATGGGCAGCGTCGGAATGATCTGGTCGAGGGCTCGTAGAAAGTCTTCGGCTCCCACGTCGGCGGTACCATGGAGCAGCCCGCAGCACAAGCCCAAGAACCCGGTACTGTTCTTGATGCGCCCGGTTACGAGCTCTCGGAGCTGATGGCGCTCGGTCCTCGATAGGAGGTATTCGAGGTGCTCGAAGATCCGCAGGTGGAGCAGGCCCAGGCGCAGGTAGTCGATCCCCGCGAGTCCCCTGTATCCATCTGAAGGGATCGTCAGCTCGATGATCAGAGGCTCCGGCACGCCAGCCTCCGCACCGAGCTTTTTGGCGAAGGCGGGGGCCTCCTTCGTCAACACATACTTGCCGAGGTTGTGCATCCGGAAGCCTTGCCCCGTCTGCGTGAGCGGCGTGCAGTAGACGCTGCCGACCAGGCAGCCACCGCTTGGGTAGATCACGCCGTGCTCGGTGATCTTCTCCAGTGCATGGGTGACGTGGAGGAGGTAGAGCTTCTTGTGCCCTGACAGGGCATCGAACATGGTGTTGCGCACCAGCAGCGCACCATTTGGGGTCTCGTGGACCAGGCGGCGACGCCAGGTATCGGTGGACTCACTGAACTCGCTGGTGGTAACCGCAGCAGCCGTGTACGGGTTATGGAAAAAGACGTGAGCCTCCGCCCACATGCGGTACGCCTCCCATTGGTCGATCACAGCAGCCCCCTCACAGTGAGCGAGGCGCGGACTGCTTCGGCTCCAGTAACGCCTCGAAGAAACCGTGATTCGGAGTCAATGACCAGGAAGAACGCCAGGCGGTGCAGCCACGGCGGCGCCCGATGCGCGAGCAGATCCTCTCGCGGCCACCACTTGAGCTTCGGCAGGCGGTAACGATCCAACGCGTCTGCCGTCTTCAGCAGATCCACAAGCGGCCCAGCACTCCGCCATGCGAAGTGGTGCTCTTCGGTGAAGGCTGCATACGGAACCTCGTGCAGCGCTATGGCAATCGCCGCCTTGGCAAGATGCCGGGGACTGCAGCGAAGATCGAAGTACTCTGCGATCTCGTCCACGTGACTGATGAACCAGTCCGCGCCTCGGCTACCGTGCCCGAAATCGTCTTTGTCATGCAAGCGGCGGCAGTCATGCAACGCCCCTGCTACAACGAGCGCCTCAATGAGCTCCTCTTCGAGCCCGTTCTCGTCCGCGAGGATCGCAGCGAACACTGCGGTACGGAGGAGGTGCCGCGTCCCGTGGATCGTGTCCGCTAACAAGGGCTCGGCGTGCCAATCCAGTGGTATCGGGGCCGAGAGCAAGATGCGCCGAACAGAGTCGGACAATGATGGCATTACCTGGCGCTCGGCACGCGGGATCTCGCTTCGGTTCCCTTGAATCCATGCAACAGTAGCCCAGTCGATGTATTGATGCTCAGGAAGCGCCTTGCGCGCAGCAAGCGACACAAGACTTTCCGAGTCATCGACCGGGGCGTGCGATTCGCCCCTATCCATGAAACGGGCCTTTCCTGGAAGGTTTCAGTTATTTTGGGCTTGCTTCTGCTCGAACTCCGCCGTAAACGCGGCGAGCTCTTCTTCGGTCATAACCCGAACCCCGAGCTCGCTGGCAAGGGTGTTGATGCGCTCAAGCGCGGCGTGATGGGCATCGCGGTCAGCACTATCAGGAAGGACCACTTCGAACTCAGCGTGGTGCCCCCATGCCTCGCTGTACTTCACGGCGATCTCGACGCCCTTGTAGCGGAAATCGTGTCGTTCATTGTGCGCGTCGTGACGAGCGTCAGCAAACCCGAGCAGGTTGAATGTCTTCACGACCGTTTCGAGCTCGGCGGGATCGACCGCGTATTCGTACTCGGGAAAGAACGCCCCTTGCCCAATCTTGTTAGGTTTGAACGAAACCTTCGCCGTGCCACTAGAGAGATTGTGGACGACTTTCAACAGCGCATCCGGAAGGACGAAAAAATGAATGTGCTTATTGTTCTCGCCGAGGTCCTGGGCGTTGGCCAGCAAGAAAGCCATCAGGGATTCGTGCCGTGCCCGGTCGAACCGGGCACGGCACTCGACCTCAATGCTCATCCTCCACCTCGCAGAAGATGAGCACGTCGGCCAGCCGGTGCCACACGACGCCAGAATGCAGCAGCTCAGGAATCTCAACACCACCCACGGCTCGCCGTGTGCTCGCGACCTGTTCTGGCGTGTCTGCCGGAAGCTGGTCGAGAAGGTGGGCGGCGGTGCGCGCCCACTCGCCTGCGGTACCAAACTGGCGGACACCGTCGATGTCCTCGCGGCGGTATCGAACCGACAAGGCGAAGGCGGTCTCCGCTGCAGCTCGGCGGTCGAGCTGGACTTCCTGATGGAACATCGCCTCAAGACTGCTCAGCGATGCTCTGACGTCGACAGCTGTCATTGGCCCTTCGTTTCACATCGGAGTGTCAGAACGCGAAGGCATCCGCCGCGCTCTTGTAGTTGAACAACTCGGCCGGGCTGAACCAAAGCTCGACCTCGTACTTGGCTTCCTCGGCGTTCCCGGAGGCGTGGATCAGGTTCATGATCGCCTTGCCGGTGGCGTTCGAGGACGCCTTCGTCTGGTGCGCGAAGTCGCCACGAATCGTGCCGGGAGCTGCCTCCTCGGGGAACGTGGTGCCGACGATGCTGCGCACCTTCGTCACAGCGTCCACACCTTCGAGCACGACGGCGATGACCGGCCCGGACTGCATGAACTCAGCGGTGCTGTCGTATGCCTCCGCGCCGCGACGCTCCTCCAGATCGAAGTAGTGCTTGCGCGTAAACTCAGCGTCCAGCTGCACCATCTTCACGCCAACGATCTTGAGCAGCGCATCCTCGAAGCGCCCCAAGATTCGGCCGGCGAGCCCGCGGGCCACTGCGTCCGGCTTGAGCAGAACGAGCGAGCGTTGCACGTCAGACATGACATTCCTTTCGTCGTGATTGCGACGCCATCATGCCGTGAGCAGTCTCCAAGCGTTTCAGCTGGTCCGCATCCTGTGGGCACGCAGTGCAAAATCACGAGAGATCCACCGGAAGACCGTGGAGGCGGCACAGCATCCGGTACATCAACCGTTGACGCTCACGCAGCAGCGTATCCACTTCCCGATCACCTGTGGGCCATACGATGCCGTCAACGTCGCCAGTGGCTCGCACGGCACGAGGGTTTGGGCCCTCACGTGGAAGCGGTACCTCATGCCTCAATGCTTCCCCTCGGCAGAGGCATCCCAGTGGCGCTCTTCTCTCTCATCAGCTCATCGGCCAACTCCAGCAACATCCGCCTCAAGCTCTCGATGGCCTGCAGGTCGAGGTGCACAACCTCCGAGGGCGGAGCGAGCAGCTTCGCCCCGCGTTCAGTGCGCGCGATCCGAAGATCCCGAGCTCTGTGCGAGATGTCGCGGCACGGCACTTTCTTCCAGTCGAACGAGGACATGTAGGGGCTCCTTCGGTGCCGAGAAGGGCTTCGGCACAACCCAAATCAAGCGATGTAAGTGGCAGTGCTGGGCCTACGGGCCGGGGGTTTCCGTAGACCCAGCACTGGGATACCGAGGGACCGTCACAACGGCGGCTGTTGAGGGGACTGACGATCCCTCGGCAGCTGAGGGGCGAGTGCGCCCGAGGAGGAATGCAGTCGCACTCGGCCCCAGACGACCTCGCCATGCGCGACAGCGTCCTGGAGTGGCCGCAATTGCTGCGCGCGAGGTCGTCCCGCCGGACACGAAAAGAGCCGAAGCACCCAGAAACAGAACAGTTAGCCCGCTGCTTGCTGATGTACCCCGGCTGCAGTTCCTGTCCGTGCATGCGCCGTACTTTGGCGGCTTAGCCGGACGATTTGTGTACTAGAAGTACACGCTCGGCAATCTCACCCGATTGGTGCAACCCCCAGGCGATGCGCGAGACCTCGCAATTCACGCCCTCCCGCATCGCGCCGCGCTTGTCTAAGCAGGTCAGCCACAGCTTCGCGCACAAACACATTGTTTCTTTTCCGGACTAATGATCGACGGGCAGGGTTCAGCACCTTGTGGGTATCGACATCGCGGCACCAGTGTGATGTTGGGGCCGTGTTGGCGAGGTCGGTCATTGTGGGTCGCGGATGATGGGGATGCCGAGGTTGACTGGGCCGGTGGGCTGTCGATCACGCATGCGATCCAGGCGGACGAGCTTCTTTGTGGCCTCGTTCAGGCTGACTTCGAGTCCTTGGACCTCGCCGAGCCACCCGTTCAGCTTCGCTTCTTGGATGCGATCTTTGAGATTGCCGATGATTTCGACCAGGCGGGGCCGTTCTTTGGGAGAAATCCGAAGCATGGCGCACCGCAAACACGCGTGCTCGTGCTGACACGGCGTCCCATATGGACGGCCGCAGTCTCCCAACGCCACCTTGCGAAGCTGGAAGTGCTGCTGGAACTCGCGCCACTCTTCTGCGGTCGGTTCGCGGTACTCGGCCTGCGGCCGCATGGCTCGCCGCTTGTTGAGGAAGGCGCGGTAAGAGCGCACCAAGTCCTCTTGGAAAACAGCCAGGTAGGTTTCCGTTGTGGCCACGGTCTTGTGACCAAGCAACCTTGCTGCGATGTGAACCGGAAGCCCGCCGGTCACCGCGTCCGTGGTGAACATCCTGCGGAAGTCGTGCGGCGTGTAGATCAGCGGCTGGCCTGTTGCATCCCGCAGACCGGTAGCGGCCAGCACTGTGTTGATGAGCTTGTAGACCGTGGTGACGCTGATAGTCATGTGGCGGGAGCCCAACGCTCGCTGGAAGAGGTGCGGCAGGGGCGGGCCAGTGACTCGCTCATACGGGTCGTAGCGGGCGACGAGCGGGACCGCTCCATCATTGTCCTTGCGCAGCCGGGTGATGACGGTGGCCAGGACACTGGCCAACTCGGGACTGACTAGCAGCAGCCGTTCCTCATTTCCTTTGGACGGCACGATTTGCAGCAGGGGAACGATTTCACCGGTATCCGGCAGCTGGTAGGACACCAACGCTAGATGGGTGATCTCCAGTAGTTCCTCGAGGCGGATGCCGGTATGGCGGAGCGTTTCGACGACCGCCCAGGCCCAGAACGCCTCGTCTTCGCGGCGGGTCAGGTTGGTCGTCTCATCGGTGGCCAGGTTCTGCGCTTCGATAGGAAGGTTCGCCTGTTGGCGGGCTGTCCTGGTCAGCGCTTTGGGGGCTGTCCGGCGGTAGCGAGTGCCTGCGTGGTCGAACACTTCACCCGGATCGTGCTCGCCGGCGGCTTCCAGCAACGCCGCTGTCTCGGCCCGGAGGCGTTCGGCGACGTCGGCCAACAGCGGAAGATGAGGAAGTCGCTCTCGGACGCGCTGGTGCATCTCGGAGATAATCCTCTTGCGGGACTTGATATATCCCTGGGTATCGATCTTGCGCACTGGGCTGGGAACCGCCCATGGCGCCCAGCTGGGGTCCTCCAGCGCCCATTCCTGGATGTCGAGATAGAAGGCCCTCACTCGCATGAAGAGGCGGTGGAAGTCCTTGCTCTCCCTGGTTTGTCCGTCCTTGGTGACGAACAATCGCGCCCGTTCTTTCCATGCCTGGGCCGCCTCGTCTGGCAGGTGCAGGGTGTCGATACCCGGATGGTGCTGCTCGATGTTGGCCCAGAAACGCCCGGCCAGGTGGCTGGCCAGGCTGCGGAACGAGCCGTAGTCCATCGCCGGCCGACGCTCGTCGAGATAGCGGACGAGGACATCGCGGACAGGCCGGCACTGGATATCGAAGTCGTCGACCAACTCCCCGGTGCGAAGTTGCCCTCGTTTCAGGGCCGCCCGCAGAGTGACGCCTTCCGGGGTGATTCCGAGCACGCTGAGCAGATCCCAAGCCAGGTGCAGCCCCCGGACCGCTCTGCCGCAGTGGCGATGGCTCCAGGCGTGCAACTCCAGCACGTCCTCCGCGGTCACCTGGTCGAGGTCCTTGCCGGTGCGCAGCACGATCTTGCTGCACACGCTCAACGCCTCACCGCGCTCGCGGGCGCTGAGTCCCCGTTCGATCGCGGCGCGCTCGACGCGGGCGAACGACTTCGGCGAGATGACCATCCGTGTCCGGTCGAACAGGTTGTTGGACCGGTAGCGGGTAAGAAAGTCGTAGTTAGGCACGATCACTCGACACAGCACCAAGGCAGCCAGCCCGACAAGGTGTTGATACCGCTTGGTGTGAGGCTGACGTGTGTCCTCCGGCGCGAGCCCGTCAAGCCAATCCGGGCCGCCGTCGGCCCCGGCCGATACCCATCTGTCCTGCCAGCCTGAACCGGGGTGTTCAAGCAGCCAGTTCAAGATCACACGGGCACCCTTGGTGATCCGGTTCTGGTGCTCGGCGCGGCCTGGCCAGTCCGGTAGCTGGCGCAGCAACCGCAGGACATCCTCGATTGGCAGATGGTCGGCGGAGCCGGTTCGCCGCTGATCGAGCAGATGGAAGTGGTCGTTGGTGATGCGTCGGCCTTGGCGGCTGCGGAGGTTCACCCGGCTCATCCGGATCGCCGCAGTGTGCCTGAGATCGTGCATGGACCAGTTCGTTCCCAAGACGGCGTTAACGCGACGGAAAACCGCACGCAGAGCCTCGTAGTTCATCGGCTGACGCCGCAGTCCGGTGCCCCGGTCACGGCGGCGGAGGGTCAGCCAAAGCGGCTCGTCTCGATCCAGCAGGTCGCCGATATCGGCCAAATACAGGCGAATCCACACAAACGCCTCTGAACTGGCGGGCAGCCACTGCTCTGTGCGGGTGCCCTTACGGATCACGCGGACCAGTTGATCTCCCCAGTCCAAATCGACGCCTCGAACGCCGAGCAGTTCCGACGCTCGGGCGCCGTTGCTGACCGCCACCGCAAGGATCGCCCGGTCCCGATTGGAGCGCATAGCCGAGAACAGCTCGTTCCACCGTTCGTCGGGCATCGCCCGAGGTTTCCGTTTGGGAACCCTGGGGTTGTAGCGCAGACGGCCCTCAGCCCGGAACGGCTCCAGAGGGTTGTGATGGGAGTTGGGCCGACGCCCCTTGACCCGCTCCTGCGGCACCGGGTTGATCAGCGGGCCCGCACCTATGTCCTCGATCCAGAACTGGTAGAAGCTCCGCAGCACCGCGTTCGAGTGCCGGATTGTTCGCGGCTCGTACTGGTCTCCCTGATGGCGCTTGCCAGTGATCGGGTTGACACAGCCCGCAGTGCCTGCCGATTTCGTCCGCGGCCTCTGTCCGGGCTTGGCAGCCTGCTTGAGCCACAGCACCAGATCCCGAACCTCAGCCGGGGTGGCCTTGTCCCAGTCCACCCCAACGGCCCGCAGCCACCGCCACCACCGCAGAAGATCATAGGCATAACTGCGCACCGAGCCCGGCCGGTTGTCCCGGGCCACGAACTCAACCAGGAACCGACGCACCGGTTCCACCGGCACACCATCGGGATCGACCACCAGCCACGGCACCGACCCCGCAGCCGACACAACTCGTCCCCACCGCGGAAGCCGGATCGAGCCGACATTACGTTCAACCTCGTCAAACACCCTCGTCCACCTCTCCGATCAAGGTGGACCAGATCTACCGACTACCCAGTGACAAGCAGCCCCATCTAGACGGCGTGTCGCCCAGTAATCCGGTCAACAGAACGCACTCTTTGCGGAGCAATAGTCTCCGCCGTTAGGAGTGCACGAAGCCCTTCGTCACGCGTTTTGCGTTCCGCAACAAGCGCACGACCAAGGTCGGCGTAGAACATGCCTTGCCTGGCCTTTGCTGGGATAGATGACGGACGGACGCCCTTGGCTAGCTCCGCCACCTTGCCACCTTCGCCCAGCTCGGTGGCAAGGGAAACTCGCCAGATTCCAACGTTGTCCTGCCCGAACCAAAGGAACCCGAAGTTCTCTCGCTCGCGAGGAAGACGCAAGGCCAACTGCTCAGCCTCCCTGAGATGTGACCAGGTGGACTCAGCATCACGACGTGCCGCGGCCGCCAGAGCGACGTTGAGGTGAAGCATCCCCGCGACCTGCGCTGCGTTCGGGTTGTCGATCGCCCCTCCGAGCTGATCTAGCGCGCGAAGAGAAAGGAGACGCTGCTGTTCTCGTCCTTGACTACCTGAGGAATGTCCGCGCAGCCACGCAGCGAACCCCAGCCATTCAGGTTCTTCGAGCTCTTGTGCGCACTGCTCAGCGAGGCGGGCCGCCATAACAGGCCACCCGCGAACGCCTTGATTCTTGGTCAAGACCGCTGCCGAATGAAAGACGTGGATCAAGGCTACGAGCACGCCTTTTCTGTTCTCCGGCTGTTGCACATACGCCGCGTGGAGCTGGGTGAGCAGGCCAGGAACGATCTTCCCTTGCTCTGCATAGTCGGCTGCGACACGCAGGACTGCGTTTAGGTGATTGACCTCGGAGGCGAGTTCCTGAAACGGCCTCGCCTGAACGCCAGGGTCGAGACCCAAGTCCAGAGTAGACAATGCCGCTTCGACCTCACGCAAAGTAGCGTGCGCATCGCTTCCGATCGGATCGGTCGGCGCATACGGCGAACCCGTCAGCTCGGTCGGGTTCACTCTCAAGGCGTTTGCCAACGCTTCAAGCGTTGCACGGCTGGTGACCGGCTTCTCACCTCGTTCGATCTGCCCGAGGTACCCATGTGACAGCCCTGCGAGCTCCGCAGTGGCCCGGAGCGAGAGCTGCCGCCAAGCGCGGACTTCCCTGAGCCGTCGCCCCAAGGCATTGTTCTCGTCCATCGAATCGCCTCCTTCCCGGCGTTCCGCCAAGAGGCTACCGGCCTGCAGGCCGAAATTACGATGCTCGCCTGATGAGACGAGAGCTGCCATACGAGTGACTTCATAAGGTTGCAGACCTTAGCTACCCTCGGTTTCACCTGCCGATACAGCCGATCCGATTCTCCGATTACGCCGACTGCAGTAGCCGGAAGGTCCTGTAGACGAGGCCTGCCACGCGGGCACTGTTCTGTCGGGCGGTTCTTGTTCTCGCGGCCAGGCTGCAAGGCACTCTGATCCAGTGAGAACGTGCCAGGCGAGCCGCACCCGCGCTCCGAATCGGAGCCTTCTCACCCACAGGTGGCGCCGTTGAACCTCCATGTCGCTGATCATGATCGCAGCGAAGTTCGTGGCGGGGGTGCCTTCTCGGATGGCGATCGTCCAGCTAGCGTCGGGATTGGTCCTGATTTCCCATTTGTAGTCCATGTCTTTGGCGACCACCATGAGCGGATACTCGGCCACTGCGCTCCTCCTCGCACACCCAGTAGCGCGCAGCGCCGGACAGTCCCCGTCGATCGCGACGCTCGGCGTCCCCCGACGCCGTAGTGATCGCACTACCGGCTGGCACGCTAAGCCCTCGACATATACCAGTTCACTCATTTAGGGCAGACGGGAACGAGGCGTCACCCTTTCGGCCTAAACACAGGTAAGTTGATCTCAGCATGTGAGATCACATTCCCGTCACTCACTCTGCGCCTCGTGGTCCGCAGCCTGCTTGGCCAACAGCGCGAGACAGTCGCGCATGACCGACTTGGCGGGCTCAGACAGTGCGCGGTAGCTCGCGACGAGGTCGAGCTCGTCCTGGTTGAGGCCATCTGGCTCGAGGTCGATGCCCGAGTCTGCCGCGAAGGCTCGACTAACTTCGGTTACCGACAGTCCGAGCGCCTTGGCGAAGCGTTCGACGACAGACAGGTGAGGCCATTTGCCGCGCTGCGAAGGCTTGAGGAAGTGCTGGAGCGAACCCTCCCGTAGGCCGTTGGCGCGTTCAATCTCCCGGACGCTGCGGTCGCCTGCGTGGCGTCGCACCAGTGCCACGATGCGAGAGTCCTCTTGCTCTTGCTCGGCCACCTTGCCGCGCCCCCCTTGTTCTGGAATGTGATCTCAGTCACAACTCTGGTTGTGTTCAGCGCCCGATGTTAGGCACACCTTGGTCAAGTACTTGCTTGATCTTATGGCCGACCCACCTGCGGTTTCATTGAGACACGAAGAGATCCGCCACTTGCCGTAGGCGCGATCAACTTTCGTTGGGAGCCAGCATGCCGACCGTGTCACATATGGAACACACAATAGGACTTTGCGGTATCTACTTGACACGCACCCTTGGCTGATCAAGGCTGTGACTACCCGGCGTTACGTCGGGTTCTCACCGCCTATGGCGTTTTCTCGTGGGTTTCCCACGGGCTGGGGAAGTGCGTCGGAAGGGGGATCCGTGCGCGGTTTACGTGGTCGTCGCGCCTATGTCGGCACGCCTGAAGCGCTGCTGGCCGTGTGGTTAGCGCTGTTACCGATGCGCCTGACATCCCTCTCGGTGTGGGTGTTCGGGCGCGCATTCTCTGCTGGTCATCCGCCCCGAGTTGCTTCTGGCCGTCGAGGAGGCGGCCTTGTCATGCCCATTTCACCGAATGTCGCTGCCACCCCTGCCGAGCCCGACGGTGAGTCGGTCGCGGTGGACGCGCTGGCCGAGTACGTGAGCTTGCTGCGCCAGGTGCAGTCGAAGATCGAGAACCTGAGCCGGATGCGATCCGACCTCCAAGACAAGATCAAGAACGCGCTGGGGGACGCTGAGATCGGCACCGTGGCCGGTCGCCCGGTGGTGTCGTGGAAGCGTACGCTTCGGGTGGCGTTGAGCCAAAGGCTGGTGAAGGCGCTGCACCCCGAGGTGATCCCGGAGTGCGAGGAGATCACCGAAGTCCGGTCGTTCCGACTGCTGTCATGAGCGCCGTCATCGCTACGCGGCGAACCCGCCGCCCACGGGCGTCTGCCTCCGGGCTCACGTGGGATCCGATACCGGGCCAGAGCGCCTTGTGGACACCGGAAGATCTCGAACGTGGCGCCCGTATGGCGATGGCGCGACTTACGGCAGCTAGCCCTGTGCCGAACGACATGGTGGCGGCGGTGTGCGCACTGATCGCTGGTGATCCGCGCAATCACGATCACGTCGAGGCTGTGGTGTCGGCGGTTTTACGGGACGCCGCTGGGGATTCGCAGTGGCAGACCACGGCCAACGGGTGGCGTCCGCTGCTGCCGTCGTGGATCCGGCCGCCGACGATCGGCGCGACCGTGCAGCGCCTGGTCGCTATTGGAATGCTGCGGCCGACCGGTCGCTACAGCCGATGCACCGATACCCGCTCGGGCAACCGAGGCAAGCCGCAGCCGGTCTACGCGGTCGACCTCGGCCTGCTGGACTCGCTATGCGCCACTGATGCCGCATGATCTGCGCGGCCGTGCACGCCGACGCTGAGCAAGCGCGGCGTTGCCTTTCCGGCGAGCTGGTCGCCGAGGAGTTGTCCACGTCCGCTCGTGAGCTGGTCGTTGCCTGGCTGCACGCCAGGGGCTGCACCGATGTGCAGATTGCCGAGCGCTGCCGCATGACCACCTACACCGCTGGGCGCATTCGTTCGCGGCTGGGTCTGCCGTCCCACCGCGTTTCTTCTTGATACAAGGGAGTTCCGCACGCATGGCGTGGTTCAAGATCGATGACTCGTTGCATGACCACAAGAAGGCCCGTCGCGCCGGGACGGCGGCGATGGGGCTGTGGGCGCTGGCCGGTTCGTGGTGCGCGTCGAATCTCTCCGACGGGTTTGTGCCGCGCGATGTCGCGCTGCGCTACGGCACCGCCCGGCAGGCCACCAAGCTCGTCGAGGTCGGATTGTGGGTTCCGGCCGAACACGACGGCGAGGCCGGATGGATCTTTCACGACTGGAATGACTACCAACCGACTCGCGCCGAGGTGCAACGCAAGCGCCATGCTACCGCGCAACGGCAGGCCAAAACGCGCGCGGTTCGTGATCAAAAGACGAGGTCAGGGGATTCTGTCACGCGTGACGAGCGTGTGACTCACAGCGTGAATCACGCTTCTCCCGACCCGACCCGTCCCGATATAGATACTTACGTTGATAGGGCGGGTTCCTGTGACGTACCGCGCGAGCACAGCGCCGCCACCCCACCGATCGTCGTCGAATTCCCCACCAACTCCCCGGCCCCGGCGCCGGCTCCGCGACCGGCGGAAGCGCGGGTAGCGCTCGGCCTGGTCGCCGAACACGTGCCCCCACAGCCCCGCAAGGTCGCCGACCGTCTGGCCGGTGAAGCCGCACGGCTGCTAGCCGAAGGCATTCCCGGCGAGCAGGTCGCCGCAGGGCTGCGGTTGTGGTCGGGCAAACGCGTCGGCCCCGGTCTGCTCGCCGAGCTGGTCGGCGAAGCCATGCGCACTCCAGCGATCCAGCAGGCCACCGCCAGCCGCGGCGGCCTGGCGACCACCGACGCCCGTGTCCTGGCAGGTCTGCGCCTCGCCGAGCAACTGGACGTCGAGGACGGCCGCCAACCGTCGTCGATCGCCGCACCGCTGCGTGAGCTGCTGGCGGGGGTGGCTTCGTGACCGTGCCCGCCAACGAGCTGATCCCACGTGGCGATATCGCCCGCCTGCTGGCGCTGGCCTCGGCCTACGACCAGCGCACCATCGGCCTTGCCGACGTAATGGCGTGGCAGGAAGCCCTGGCGGGCTGCGACAAAGTCGAGGTCGAGGCCGCGATCTTGGCGCTGTCGAAGAACTCCACGCAGCGCATCACGCCGCCAATGATCCTCGACAGCATCCGAAAAGCGCGGCAAGCCAAGGCGAATCGACCAGGAGCCAGGCCCACGGAGCAGCAGCGGGCCGCCGAATGTGCCCGCCACACCGCTGCAGGCAAGCGCGGGATCGAGCTGGTCTACCAGCAGATGAACTGGCATCGCAGCGAAGACCGCAACACCGCGCTCAACGTGGCCTGCCCCGCATGCGGTGCCGCGCCGAACGTGCGCTGCCGCCGGAAAGGCCGCACCCCGGCGGGTCGAGAAGAACACCGCGACCTGCGCATCCACGCGCACCCTTCGCGCATCGAAGCAGCCCACCGTGCCACGAAGTCCAGCAATCACGAGGTCCCGGCGTGAGCACCCACCGGCACGCCCTCGACTGTCAGGAGGCCCTTGTCATGTCCCGCCAGCTCACCGACGCGGACCAGGCCCTGCGGCAGCGGATCGCCTTCGACGCCGCCATCGACCAGCTCACCCGACCTGTCCTCGCTCAGGACCAGGCGATTGTGCCAAGTTTGCTCGACCAGCTCGCCGACGCGGTGCAGCCGGGCAGCGAACACACCGGCAAAACCGCCACCGGTTCAAGACCGCCGGCCGCGATGGACGCGCTCGCCCTCGCCGCCGACATCGGCGTGGAAATGCGGCAAGCCCTCGCGGTTCTCGGGGAGCACGTCCCACCCGCACCGGTAGATCAGGTGCGGGCCTGGGCCGCCCACGCCGAACGCTGGCAGCACGAGGCACCCGACTACCTCACCTACGCCACCGACCGCGCCGGGTACTGGGTGCACGCCATCCGCACGTTGCTGGACCCGCCCCGGCGGTACCCACTGCGCGGTCACGCCTGTCCCTCCTGCTGGGAAACGACCGTCAGCGTGTGGTCAGACAGCAACGACGAAGCCCCGCTTCGCCGCACGGCCTTGACCATCGACGTGCAGCGAGCCGAAGCCACCTGCGGCGCCTGCGAGGCCACCTGGCCGCTGGACCAGTGGCAACAGCTCGCCGCGTTGCTGCTGCAGCAACAACAACACGACACCCTCAGCGTCGGCGTTTGACAATGACGATCATCGACACGCATACTGCCCTCGCTGGGTAGAAGTCTGCCCAGACCTCAATCTCGGACCTCCAGTCGCGGCTAGCGCTGGCGCGCGGTCCGGCCCCGGTTGACGGGAAGCCAAACCCCAGCACGCTTCCCGTCAACCGGCATTCTCAACAACACGAATTCACGGTCGACACTGGTGATGTTTCCGGCATTTACAATGCTTGCCGTTCATTCCGACAATCCCTAATCTGGCAGCAATTTCAGCCGTACAGAAAAACTCTGCCTGCTGGAAGACCGGAATCCACAGGCACCACGACCAGAAAGGACCCCGGCGACTGCTGCAACAGCCCCGGGGCGTGGCCAGTGGTGCCGCCATCCAGAAAGAGACAAAGAATGACGTCACCATCCGACAAAAAACAGCTTAGCTCAGCGGAGACCACCGGCGTGGACGCGCTCTACCAAGAGCTGTCCGAGAATGCCGACGTGATGCGAGTCCTCTACGCGCTCCGGCAAGTCGGCTGGGCCCCCAACCTGGAGGAGATCACCACCGCCGAGGCCCGCGAGAAAGCCCTCGAACAGGGCTTAGTCGACCGTCCCGTTTTCCTGCCCACGGTGCTGTTCCTCAACGAGAAGGGCCACCAGGCGCTCACCAACTGGAGAAACGCCCTGGACCAGGTCATCCGCCAGGACCGATTCCAGGTCCTGCTCCGCCACGTCATCGCCTGGTGACCACCCCATGCGGACCCGGTTTCCTGCCACGAAGGGACTTCTCACGATGGGCGGCAGCCCCTACAACGGCGAAGACGCTGCGTCTGGGATCGGTCACCAGGCGTGGGCTGATGCAGAGAGCGAGCTTCGCGATGAGCTCTCCGAGGACCTGGACATCCTGCGCGTCCTGCACGTGCTGGCCCTGGACATGCACTGGACCTGGGCGGTTCCCACCCTCGCCGACCCCAACGCCATCGACGAAGCGGCGAAGCGCGGGTTCATCATCACTCCGCCCGATCCCCGGCTGAAGGTCCATATGACCGACGCCGGAGCCCACAAGCTCCACGACTGGTACACCAAGATCCTTCCGGTTTCCAACCAGGAACGATTCCGCCCGCTGTGGGTGCGCGTCACCCGCACCTGAGCCCGCCGGGGCCTGCGTCGCACTCATGATGCAGGCCCCGGCCTCTCGCCAGGCTCGACACAGCGCCCCGGCCTCCGGCATGATGCTCATGCCCTGTCTGGTTTCTGTGTCGGCAAACCCAGGAAAAAGATGGGCAGTGGCCCCTCGGTGTACCGAGGGGCCACACTTATTCCTCGCCACCGCTTTCCATTGTTCCGAATTACACGCTTCACGCAAAACCAAAAGAGAGGTTCACTACTCAAATCTTGCATTGACACCCGTTTCTCTATGGCTAATGTGGAGATTGCCGAACACAGAAGCCGCACAGAATTTCTGTGCCAACAAAATGAGGCAATCATTCATGTCTGACCATTTTTCAAATCTCAGGATTGTCAATGCACCTGAGTTCCGGTTCTACGGAAGCAAGTTCACCGCGACCGCGCACATGAGCAAGCGCCAGCTGGCGGAAACGATTCTGCGGGACCTGACCGCAGCCGCCGACTGGCACGTCGGCGTCGCCCTCCACACGGGCGGATGCTTCGAAATCTGGATCGCGAACGCTGTCACCAGGGACGCCTCCGATGAGGAATTGGACGCGGTGTCCGGCCTCGTCTGCGACTACCTCTACCAGTTCGGCTGGATCAACCCCCGTGACCCGAAGGACAAGCGCTTCGACGTCTGCAGCTTCTGGTTGATCACCGAAGACGCGGGCGTGGATGGCCCCGTCTTCGGAAGCGGAATTCCGCTGATGCCCTGCCCAAAGCAGAACTCCTGATCAGCCGGGAGCGGGAGCGATCGACATGAGCAATCCGAGCACATCCGGCAGCGAGTCGGCCCGGCAGTACGGACACCTTTACTCCAAGACTGCCCACATGGATAACCCGCAGCTGGCGACGTACCTCGTCGGGGTCTTCACCCTGATGCCAACCCTGAGCTGCGGTATTGCCTTCCACAAGGAGGGCTGCATGGAAGTCACCATCCACGGGGCCGTAGGCGAAAATTCCACCGAAGAGGACTACCTCCCCACAGTGGTGGAGGTCCACAACCTCCTGGATCAGCTCGGCTGGCGGAATCCGGTCGAACCGGCGGACCGGCGGTTCGACACCTGCGCGGTCGTTTTGACCCCGCCAACCGAGCCCCCGCCGCACCTGAACGAAGTGCTGGTCACCGAACTGCCGTGCCCCAACCGGGCGAAATAGCCCTACCGCCGGGGCCGACCACGCGTCAGCCCCGGCACCTCGTCCTCAGCTTTCTCGCCTAGGAAGGAGCGCAGCAGTGCGCGACATGCTCACGATCTCTCTCACCGTGACCATCACGGCCGATCCCGCCACCTGGTACCGCGAGCACGGCGAAGACACCCAGGTCAGCCTGCCCGGCTACGTCCTGGCCAGCCTGCGGGAGCTGCCCCGCATCCAGGCCGCCCGAGCCGACGTGCGACTGGCCAGACTCACCCGGCGTGGGCGCGGTGCCGCCCAGCACCGTTCTCCCGTGCCCGGCCCGTTCCTGCTCGACCCAGCGTCCATCACTGCGCACCGCACGCCCAGACACCGACTCGAACGCAAAAACAAATCATCCCTGTTCCGCGCATTCCCTAGAATTGCACGGACCGCCATTTCGCTGGCCAATAACACCGGCGATCAAATGCCAAGAAATCCGTCTGGGAAATTTCTCCAAACCGCTTGACTCCGAATCTCCTGTGACTAATGTGTGTAGTGCCGACACACAAACCGCACAGCAATTCCGCTGTGCATTGACAATAGGGGCACTACTTTCATGGCACATGAGATTGAACAGTTCTCAGATGGGTCCGCCGCATTTGCCTCCGCCCGGATACATGCCTGGCACCGGTTAGGGGAGATCACCCCGGAACCGATGTCCGTGGATGAGGCCATGGTCAAGGCCAATCTGGCCGAGTGGAATGTCCGCACCGAGCCGCTGATGGCTTTGGTGCCCGGTCTGCAGTGTGTGGAGTGCGGCCACCTGCTGGGAGACCAGCACGACGAACTGTGCGCGACCGGTGACCACGATGGGCTGGATGACTCACGCAAGGTGGATCAGGATGACACCGCCGTGCCGACTGAGGTCCCAGATCACAAAGCTGTGATCCGAGACAACCCGGAAACCCGCAGCCCCGAGGTGTTGGGGGTTGCAGGTCTGGACTACACCCCGATCCAGAATGACCAATTGGCCGAGATGATCAAGGCCATCACTGATCAGTCCGGTGGCTTCGTGGAGACTGCCGGGAGCCTCCGGGGTGGCCGGGACGTGTTCGTCACTACCAAGCTGCCCGAGGGGCTGACCGTGGGTGGCGTCGACGAGATGGAGCTGTACCTGGCTGGCATGAACTCTCATGATGGCCGCCGGGCACTCCGGTTGATCACCACCCCGGTCCGGGTAGTCTGCGCCAACACACAAGCCGCCGCACTCCGAGACTTCCGATCTAGCTTCACCATCCGCCACACCCCGGGAGCTCACCGCAGAATCCAGGAAGCCAGGGAAGCTCTGCAGCTCACCTGGTCCTATGTGGCCGAGTTCCAGGCCGAAGCCGAGAAGATGATCAACAAGACCTTACCCGGAAAGACCTTTGAGAAGTTGATCCGGCAGATTTGGCCCAAGCCGGATGAGGATGCCAACTCCCTGGTCAAGGAAACCGACGACAAGAGGATGGAAGATCTGCTGGGACTGTTCCGGACCGCCGAGACCCAAGAGAACATCCGTGGTACCCGGTGGGCCGGATACCAGGCCATCACCGAGTATGTTGACCACTTTGCACCGGTCAAGGACACCGAGAATGCCGGTGCTGTCCGGGCCGAGCGGGCACTGTTGGGGCAGGCCAAGGCCGTCAAGGAAAAGGCCTTTGGGCTGATGGTGGTGGCCTGATGGACCCGAACAAGACCCTTGAGCAGCTCCGAACCGTGGTCCGGGAGTACCGCCAGGAGACCACCGACCCAGCTGGCCACCTTGAGCTTGCTGATGAGCTGGTGGGCCACTTCGAGAACTTGGACAAGTGGCTGAGCCGAGGTGGCTTCCTGCCCGAGGCATGGCAGAGGTAACCGACCACCCCCGCACACTGCCCCGGTACAGCCTTTGTACCGGGGCAGTGGCCTATCCACATGGAGCCCCCGTGCCTGCCCGTGCCCGTAGGCCGTGCACCCGGCCTGGCTGCTCCGAGCTCACTGCCGCTGGTGGCCGCTGTGCTGGCTGCCGTAGCCGTGCCCGCCAGGCCGGGGGAACTTCGGCCCAACGGGGCTACACCGCTGGGCACCGGTCCCGTTTCCGGCCTGCCGTACTGGCCCGAGATCGCTACTGCCGATGCGATTTGGACTGTCCTACACACCAGGGCAAGCCCTGTCCCAAACCGTCCACAGTAGCCGATCACTGGCCGCTGATCCGCCGCGAGCTGGTCATCAAGGCCCTTGATCCTGATGATCCTGCCCATGGCCGTGGTCTCTGTGCCGCTTGCCATGCCAGGGCAACCGCACACCACCGGCTGACCAAAGGGGGCTGGAACACCCCATGAGCCGCCGTTACCCAGGGGAGGGCCCCCTCAAGGGCCCAGTAGGGCACAAGCCGCCGAGGCCTGAAAATGTGCCGCCAGGTTTCCGGGCTCCCGGATCACTCGCTGGCCGACGCGCGCTCCCGCTGGATCAGCTTGCCGACCCCGACATCACTGAGCCGCGCGTGCGGCGCGATGCCCCGGTTGCTGTTACCCAGGGCGGCCAGCTCCATGATCAGGCGATTCCGCTCCGCTTCCCAGGCGTCCTTTTGCTCGGCGGCCTGCCCGAGCTGGGCGCGCAGCTCGGCTACCCGCTGCTGACGTGCGGTGATCGGATCGGGCATCCCACCATGCTAACCAACTTCGATCACGCGAACCCAGTTCGCGCAACCGGGAGAATCGTGTGATCACCATCGACGGCATCACCCCCTCCGCCGACATCCGAGCCCAGCTCGCCAACGAGGGCACCCCCGTCCTGCTCGGGTTCTCACGCGGCAAAGACTCCCTGGCCGCCTGGCTAGCCCTACGCGAGGCCGGCTGCGAGGTCATCCCCTACCACCTCTACCTCGTGCCGGGCCTGAAGTTCGTCGAAGACAGCCTCGCCTTCTACGAGGACTTCTTCGACACCCAGATCATCAACCTGCCCCACCCCTCGCTCTACCGATGGCTCAACAGCTTCCTGTTCCAGCCACCCGAACGCCTCGCGATCATCGAAGCAGCGCAGTTCCCCGAACCCACCTACGAAGAAATCGCCGGGATGCTGCGCGACGACTTCGACCTCCCGGACGCATGGAACGCCGACGGGGTACGAGCCGCGGACTCGCCGAACCGGCGGATGGCCATGGTCACCCACGGACCCCAACGCGAGCATCTGCGCAAGGTCAGCGCCGTGTGGGACTGGCGCATCGCCGACGTGCGTGCCGCACTCAAACGCCACAACTGCCCGCTACCACCGGAATACGAGTGGTTCGCCAGGTCGTTCGACGGCATGGACTACCGGTTCCTCGCACCCATCAAGGAGAACGCGCCCGACGACTACCAACGCATTCTCGACTGGTTCCCACTCGCAGACCTGGAGATCTTCCGACGTGGACTCCAACCCTAACGACGACCTGCTAGCGCAGCTGCAGGTCAGCGCCGCACCCAGCGGCCCGAGCCACGACGAGCTGCTGGCGCAGCTCAATGCTGAACCCGAACCCGACCCACTCGAAGGCGTCAACTACACCGGGGACATCGAAGCCGACTCCGCCGCCGAACTCGACGCCCTCGCCAAGGGCTTCCGTGAACGCACCAAACGCGAAGACGAACGCTTCCGACTCGCCACGGACTCGGAGTACTGGTTCGCAGTCTGCTTCCGCACCCGCGAAGACAAAGACGCCTTCCTGAAGGCTGCGCGGCTGATGGCGATCGGCGACAAGTACCTAGACGGCTACGCCGTCGCGCGGACCCTCGGCATCCCCATGCCCACCAACGAAGAAGGAGGTGAGACCTGATGCGCAACCGCATCGCCCGCGCCGCCGCCGGAATCCGCCGCGCGTTCTCCCGCCGCGCCGCCAGCCCCGGCCGAGGCCGCAGCTCCGGGACGTAGGAACAGCGAAGGTGCCCCGCACTATCTACGGGGCACCTCGCGCAGGCAGCAGTTAAGGAACCTGGTACCCCAATGCTTTGAGGACGTCACCGATCCACACCAATGCGTAAGTCGGCACTGTTTCACCAGGCTCCGCGAGGCGAACCAGGTTGTTCCACGTCTCCGAAAGTTGACCGAGGGTCAACTGGTCCGCCTCCGGCGGTGTGTAGTTGTCGTACTTCGCTTCCTGCGGGATCGACCAGAAGAAATCCTTGTCGAGCTCGACGGTGTCGCCTACCCGATCTTGCAGGCTGTCCAGCGCCGCGTTGAATACCTGGCGCAGAACCTCGACAGACACAACTGAGTCATTTTCACTCATTGCTTACCCTTGTAAACCTTGTCGATGTTGTCCCGGAAGGTCTGGATTTCTTTCTCCAGATGGCCGACACGAGTGTCGAAGATCTTCTGTCGAACCTCGTCATTCGGGGCGTTCTTGAGAAAGCCCTTATTATCGTAAGCTTCGGGATCGCGCTTGTACGCCTCCAACTTCTCCTCGTGTTCCTTGATCCGCTTCTCATAGGACTCGACGGAACGCCGATCCGATGGCGACAGCGAATCCTTGTCCTGCGTCGACTCGTCGGCCTCCGCTACTTCGTCGGTATCAACGACCTCGACAGCGTCGTCCCCCGCGGCCTCAGCACCCAACGCCATGGCTGCGGTGCCCGCGATGCCGATACCAGTGACGACGCCTGCCGTCGAGACGACGTTCAACGGGACTCCGCCGATCGCCCCAACGCCTGTGGCATCCAACACCACGCCGGCGGTTTCCCCAACCGCGCTGACTGCGGTGAGCGCGGCGCCGCCTACGACACCAAGCACCATTTCCGGATGGTTGAGCGCGGCGTTGCCGAACGAGGCGAGGGCGTTAAGCGCCGTGCCCGCCGCTTGTCCCATAGCGTCACCGGCCTGTTCCAGCCAGCTTCGTTCCGGAGCCTTGTCCCGTGCCTGACCGACGACGTCAGCGGTCTGCTCGCCTGCTGTCGCAAGCTGGGTGCGAGCACGATCAAGGAGTTCGCGGGCCTGTTGTCGCTTCGCTTCGCCAGGATCGTTGAACGGAATAGTGACCGGTCCTGCGCCTTGGGGCGCTTGTTGCTGCGCTTGCTCGACCGCACGGTCGTGTTGCTTCCTGGCGTAGCTGGTTGCAGCCTCGCCCGAATCCCACAGCACGATCGCTTCCCTGGCTTGTTCTTGCGCCCAGGTCAAGGTTTCGCAGTAACGCTCCAGCGCACCGGCCGCGTCGTGGAAGCAATCTCCGGCGTCCAGCCACTTCGTTGGTTCACCGTCGAAGGCGGAGCGGAACTGCTCGGCCGCCTCGCCCTCCCATCCTTCGGAGGTCTCGATACGCTGCAAACCCGCACCTGCTTCGTGCAGGTTCTCTCCATACGCCTTCATCGCAGAGGCCGTCGCGCGAACCGCGTCCGCATAGCCGGGAACGAGCGCCCTAGGGTCAGTGGTGGTCCCGAGTTCAGCTGCCATCACTGCGCCGCCGGATCGTCGCCAGCGGTGCGCTGCACGATGCCTTCGAAATGGGAGCGGACCGCCTCGTCAGTCTGGCGGTAGACCTGAACGCAGTGAGCCAACCGACCGGCGATCTCCTGCCCGTCCTCGGTCAAGTTCGTCACTCCGAGGTCCCAGCGCTCGCAGAACTCGGCCACGGTGGAGGCCAGCCGATCATGACCGAAACCATCGGCGGGGCAGTCGATGTCATGTACTCGCTTCTTCGCCATCGCGGTGATGGTGTCGTTCACGCCCTCCGAAGCCTTCGTCAAGGCAGGGAGGTCAACGCGAAATCCGTCTGCCATCCGGCTCCGCTCCTACGGTTCGACTCCAGTGCGACGCACACCCTAGACGCGCTGCTAACCGCGGCAGAGGCAAGACCGAAATCTTTACCCCCAGACGGCCCAGCAACTCGGCGAACATCACACTCTAGTCCCCGGCATGCGATTGCGGGCTGGAATGTTCAGGCGAGGTGATCGGCTGTGGGTAAGCGTGGTCCTGCGCCGAAGCCGACGCAGCTGCGGATCTTGCACGGGGACCGCAAGGATCGGATCAACAACGATGAGCCGGTGCCGCCGGAGCAGGAGGTGGCGTGTCCGGAGTGGTTGTCGGATGAGGCGAAGAAGATCTGGGAACGCCTCGCGCCGGGGCTGATTGCGCGGAATGTGCTGACGCCGTGGGACGCCGACGCCTTCACGGTGTTGTGCGAGTCGCTGGCCAGGTACAAGGCCGCCACCGCCCTGGTGAACGGCTCCGCGCTGCTGGTGCAGGGCTCGACCGGCTTGGTGCGCAATCCTGCGTTGCAGGTGCAGAGCGAGGCCGAGCGGGCGTTTCTGACCTACGCAGCGCGGTTCGGGTTGACTCCGTCGGATCGGCAGGCGTTGAAGACCGAGGTGGCCGATGCCAAACCGGGCCCCGGCGCGGAACGGCTCCTGTCCTGACGAACCGACCAAGGTCGCGGTCTGCGGGTGGACCTTCGACGACAACACCTGCACCGAGGTCGGTGACCACTTCTGCGTTCCGCGCGCTGATCATGCGGTGGCGTTCTGCGAAGAGCTTTGCGTGCATACCAAGGATCGGTGGGCGCGCACCGCATTCGTTCTTTCGGACTGGCAGCGCGACGACATCGTGCGCCCGCTGTTCGGCGAGGTCGCCTACAGCGAGGAATGGGGCGCCTACGTCCGCCGCTTCCGCATCGGGTGGATCGAACTGGCGCGCAAGAACGGCAAGTCCGAGCTGCTGGCGTTCATCGCGCTCTACCTGCTGGTCGCCGATGGTGTGGAGGGCGCGGAGATCTACGGCTGCGCCCTGGACCGGCCGCAGGCCTCGAAGGTCTTCGACGTCGCCGCGCGGATGGTCAAGCTTTCCCCGGTGCTGTCCAGACGCCTGGTCGTGAAGGACCACATCAAGCGCATCGTGGACGAGAAAACCGCGTCGTTCTACGAAGTGGTCGCCGCCGACGCCAAGGGCAACCTTGGCCACAACCCCTCTGGCGTGATCTTCGATGAGGTGCTGACCCAGCCCAACGGGGAGCTGTGGTCGGCGATGCGCACCGGCATGGGTACCCGGATGCAGCCGCTCATGGTCGCCGCGACTACCGCGGGCAACGACCCCACGTCGTTCGCGAAGTCCGAGCATGACGAATGCTCCCGGATCGCCGGAGAGCCCGAGCGCGCCACGCACCGGTTCGTCTACCTGCGGAACACCCCGCCGGATGCGGATCCGTGGGATGAGAGCAACTGGTTCTTCGCCAATCCCGCGCTCGGTGATTTCCTGTCGATCAGCTCGCTGCGGGAGGAGGCCCGCGAAGCGCGCAATGATCCGGCTCGGGAGAACGCCTTCCGGCAATACCGTTTGAATCAGTGGGTTTCGCAGGCCACCCGGTGGATGCCGATGCACCTCTACACCGCCTGCACCGGCGCTTCTTTTGAGTCACCCGAGACGCTGCGGCGGCGGCTGGCCGGCCGCCCGGCGTTTGCCGGGCTGGATCTTGCGGCGAAGATGGACCTCACGGCGTGGTGCCTGATCGTCCCGAACGGCCTAGACGGTGCGGTGTCGGCGTTGTGGCGGTTCTGGCTGCCGGAAGCCGCCGTCGCCTTTCTCGATCAACACACCGACCGGCGCGTCTCCCGCTGGGCCGAGCAGGGTTGGATCACGGTCACGCCGGGCGAGGTCATCGACTACGAGACCATCTATGCCGACATCGTCGCCGACTGTGCGGCGTTCACCGTCGTTGATATCTCCTACGACGAATGGTCCGGTGAACCCGTCCGGCAGCAGTTGGAAAAGCGCACGCGGGTGCGGATGTTTCCCGTCGCCCAGACGTTCAAGGGCATGACGCTCGGGATGACCGAGCTGATGACCCTGACCAAATCTCGCAGCTGGTCGCATCACGCAAACCCGGTCGCCGAATGGTGCTTCAACAACGTCGAAGTCCGCAGCCCACCCGGCGACCCCGACCAGCTGCGCCCCGACAAACCCGAACGCGGCAAGACCGCCACCCGCATCGACGCCGTGCCCACCGCCGCCATGGCCATCACCGGCTGGCGCTTGCGCGGACAGAAGATCAAACCATCCCGCATGGTCGTCATGGGGTAAGGAGCCCCCGCGACGGCCTTACCGTACCCCGGACTGCTGCCGAGGAAGAAGCAGCGGCTCGGTCCGTGCTGACCGAGCCGGTGTTCGCGTTCGTTGCAGGAGCAGCGGGGGCGGACGAAACCGCCAAGCATGCCAACCAGCGAGCTTGGGACAGCATGTTCGTCGAACATAGTAGGTCGATTGATGAAGCACAGTCGTTGCCGGTGCATGTGTCCAAATGCGGTTGGCCTCAGGCGGGCTGGGTTGATGTAAACCACAGTACGAAGAGGACGATCGACACGCCAACGCCGATTCCCAGACCCCATTTGAAGTAAAGCCACCGCTGTTGGTCATCGATCTGCAGCACCGGTGGAGCCTTTGCCATATCTGCGGCAAGCCGTTCCATCCGGTCGACGGTCTTTTCCAAGCCAGAAAACGAAGAAGATCCATTCGACATCTTCCGAAAGGAATTCCCTAGACTTGCTACTCTTTCGAGAGCTTCTCCGGGAATCGCTGATTCGACGCGCTTGGCGGCTTCTTTAAGGCTCATTGCGTTGTCCGCGAGGTTAGTTAAGGGGCGGGATGCCTGCTCTAACATCGTGGCATTGTCCGCCAGACCAGCCAGCGGTCGAGTGGCGTCTTCGAGTATCGAGGCGGTATCCGCCAAACCAGCCAGCGGTCGGGCAGCGTGCTCAAGCATCGTGGCGTTGTCCGCCAAACCCTCCACGGGCCGGGCCGCGTGCTCCAACATGTGTGCCCAGTCAGGGAGGTTCTGAATTATTCGGGCCGAGTGTTCGAGTGAAGCTACAGCGTCGAGATCGAGGTACGGCCGATCGAAGGTCTCCGCAAGCATTGACCGCAGCATGTCCGCAGCTTCCCTGCTATTCGCATCAAGTTTCGCGATCGCACTCTCCAGGTTGGTCCTCGTTTGATCGATCGCACCAGACATCAACTCTTGCAGACGTTCCTCGGTGAGTCCCCGCAGTCCTTCGAGCTCGGCAGCCTGGTCGCCCTCACGATTCGCTTTCCATTGCCGCAGAATTTCTACCGGGTACTCATCTCTGGTTGACAGGCCGTCGACGAGCTTGTGATGCGCGGTGCACAGCAGGATCAGGTTTTCGAAGTTGTTCCGGTCGCCCTCAGGAATACTTTCCGCGAAACGTGCTCCGCCCTTTTCGCGGGCGCAGATATGCGCGATTTCAACATGAACTATGTCCTTGCCGTCAATCCGCCGTAAGACTGGTTCTTGACAGGTTGGCGCGTAGCAGTATCCCCTGCTCAGTAGGAACAGGGCCTTCTCGGTTCCGGAAGAGTACGACCGCCGATTGCTCACCTTGTCACCCTCACATCGTCGTCCTTGAATTGAGGACAGTCCACACAGCATGCCTACGGCAATGTAGCCAAGGTTCATCGATTTTCTGGACAAGTCGACTGCAATTGCTCTAGGCGGGTGATGGTCGTGCCCGAACCACTCCGAGAGCACTGGCTCAATCGGCTTGCTCGCGCACACGACAGCGAGCTGGACAAGCTTCAGAGCCTGGACGCCTATTACGAAGGCCGCCAGCGGTTGTCCTACATGCACCCCGAACTGCTGCCCCGTCTTGGTGAACGGGTGCGGCAGCTGGTGGTGAACTGGCCCCGCCTCGTCGTCGACTCGCTGGAGGAGCGTCTGGACATCGTTGGCTTCCGGCTCGGTGGGCAATCCCGGCGTGATGAGGAGTTGTGGCGGATCTGGCAGTACAACGACCTGGACGCCGGGTATCAGCAGGCGCACACCGATGCGATGGTGATGCGCCGTTCATACGTCCTGGTCGGCAGCAACGAAGACGACCCTGACACCCCGCTGGTCACCGTCGAGTCGCCGCTGCAGATGCACGTCGAGCTCGATCCGCGGACCCGGCGGGTGCGGGCGGCGTTGAAACGCTGGTCGGACACCAACCCAGCCGGGGACCGGGAATGGTTCGCCACGCTGTATCTGCCCCAGGAGACGGTGTCCTTCACCCGCGACGCCGCCGCTGGCTGGCGAGTGAGCGAGGTGGATGAGCATGGGTTGGGAGCGGTGCCGGTGGTGCCGGTAGTCAACCGGCCGCGCACCATGCGCCCGCTGGGTGAGTCCGAGCTGACCGATGTCATTCCGTTGTCGGATGCAGCGTGCAAGATCGCCACGGACATGATGGTCTCGGCGGAGTTCCACGCCATGCCCCGCCGGTACGCGCTCGGCTTCGATCAAGAGGACTTCACCGACGCAGACGGCCGCCCACTGACCCCGTGGGAAGCGGTGGCCGGGCTGATCTGGGCCACACCGAAGTCCCCACGTGACGACGGAGTGGCGGTCGGGCAGTTCCCCGAGGCCAATCTGGCGAACTTCCACGACACTCTCAACTCACTGGCCCGGCTCGTCGCCTCGATCTCTGGTTTGCCGCCGCATTTCCTGGGCTATTCCACGGAAAACCCTGCCTCGGCCGAAGCCATTAGGTCGTCTGAGGCGCGGTTGGTCAAGCGTGCCGAGCGGCGGCAACGCGGGTTCGAATCCGCGTGGGAACAGGTCCTTCGCCTGGTCTACCTCGTGCGAGATGATGAGATCCCGGAGCAGGCGCGGCGGATCGAGACGATGTGGACTGACGCCGCCACCCCGACGATCGCCGCGCAGGCGGATGCCACGGTGAAGCTGTTCCAGGCCGACCAGTTGTTGCCTCGCCGGGCCGCGCGCCGCGCGTTGGGTTACACCGATGGGCAGATCCGGGACATGGAGGCCGAGGACCGCGAAGCTCTCACCCGCGTGATCTCCGACCCCGCCGCCCAGTACGGCCCCAAACCCGGCACCGACGACGAGGGTGGTGGGGCGTGGTCGATCTCGCCACCCGCTACTACCGGGAACAACAGGCCCTTGTCCGGCGGGCCGCCGATGCCGCGCAACACACCTGGCGGCAACTCGACCCGGCAAACCTCGCCGACTCCTGGGACGCAGGCCTCGGGCAGCGGGCCGCCGCCACGCTCACCCAGGCGCAGACCGATGCGGCTGCGCTAGCCCAGCCCTATGTCACGGCCGCCACGGCCGAAGCCGGAACGCCACCGGCCCCGGTCGGCGAGCTGGTGGCGTCGGCGTTCGCCGGGCTGGCGGCCGACGGCCGGCCACTGCTGAGCCTGCTGCGTCTGGCGGTGCTGTGGACGCTGCGGCAACTACGCCTCGGAGCCCCACCGTCGCAGGCACAGGCGGCCGGGCTTGATCGGCTACTGCTGTACGTGACCACGGAAGTGGCCGACGCGGGACGGGTCGCCGGGCAGGTCGCGATGGCCGCCGAACCCGGCATCGCCGGGTACGAACGCATCGTGGTCCTGCCCGCTTGCGGGCGGTGCCTGATCCTTGCCGGGCGGTTGTATCGGTACTCCGCCGGGTTTCTGCGGCATCCGCGCTGTGACTGCCAGATGCGGCCGGTCACCCACGCCCAATGGACCGGGCGCGACCTCGGCAACAACCCGCGTGCGTTGCTCGAGGCCATGAGCCCCGCGCAGCAGGACAAGGCGCTGGGTAAGGCCGGGGCCGCCGCCGTGCGCGCCGGGGCGGACCTCGGCCAGGTCGTCAACGCCCGCCGAGGCATGTACGCCGCAGGTGGTCACCAGTTCACCCGCGAAGGCACCACCCGCCGAGGCCTCGCCGGAAGCCGTAGCTCCGGGCCTCGGCCGATGCCGAGTGAGCTGCTGCGCTCTGCCCGCGACCACGACGAACTCACCACCTCTCTCCGCCGCTTCGGCTACCTCATCTGACAAGGAGACCCGTTGTCCGAAACCGATCTCGACACCCCCGACTACATCGAGCCGCAGACCACCGAACCCGACGACACAGCCGCCGAGGCGCAGCCAGACTACAAAGCCCTCTACGAAAAGACCGAGGCACAACTCCGGCGGTGGGAGGCACGGGCGAAGGAGAACCGCGACAAAGCCCGCAAGCTCGACGAACTGGAAGAGGCCGGTCGCTCGGAGACCGAGAAGCTGCAACGGCAAGCCCAGGAACTCGCCGCCTCCCGAGACGCGGCGATCCGACGAGCAGTGGAAGCCGAGATCCGTGCCGCCGCCTCGGGGTGGGCGCACCCGGCCGATGCGCCCCGGTTCCTCGACGACACCGCCCGCTACCTCACCGACAACGGCGACATCGACACCACCGCCATCCGCACCGACCTCGACACGGTGTTGGCCGAACGCCCCTACCTCGCCCGAGACGAGCGGCGCAGGCCCGCGCCGGATGCCGGGCAGGGAGCCCGGCCCGACGGCTCACCCGGTGTGGACTCCCGGATCGCCGAAGCGCAGCAGTCGGGCAATTGGCGTGAATCCCTCGCGCTGAAAACCCAGCAAGCCATCGACCTCAACCGCCCCGCCTGATCCTGGAGGTAGCGCATCGTGCCCGGCATCATCGGGATGGCCAACACCTACAACACACCCAATTTCGTGGGTGAGCTGTTCGCGGTCACGCCCACCGACACTCCGTTCCTGTCCGCCATCGACGGCCTCACCGGAGGTGAAGACACCACGTCGACGACCTTCCAGTGGCAGGCCTACGACCTTCGCTCGCCGGATGCCCACCGGCAGCGCCTGGAGGGCGCCGCCCCGCCGGATCCGGAACACCGGGTGCGGTGGAACGTCCGCAATATTGTGGAAATCCACCAGGAAGCCATCGACGTCTCCTACACCAAGCAAGCCGCCATCGGCCAATACGCCAGCACTGGATCCCCCAACCGCGACGCCGCAGGACTGGCCGGCGCCAACCCCGTGACCAACGAGGTGCAGTTCCAGATTCAGCGCCAGCTGGAGCAGATCGCCCGCGACATCGAGGTCAGCTTCCTCACCGGACGCCTGCACGAACCGGTGGACAACACCGAACCACGGCGTACCCGCGGACTCCTCGACGCCATCGAAACCAACACCATCCGGCACCCCGAGGCGACGCCGCTGAGCGAAACCATGGTGCTGGATCTGTGTCAGAGCGTGTGGGAGAACGGCGGCATCCAGGTCAGCGACACCGCGACCCTGCTGGTCAACGCCTGGCAGAAGCGCCAGCTCACCGAGCTGTTCATCACCCGCAAGCACTACCGCGAGCTCTCCCGCACCGTCGGCGGCGTGGCGGTGCAGACCATCGAAACCGACTTCGGGCAGCTGGGCATCATGCTTGACCGGCACATGCCCCGCGACACTCTCGCCCTGGTGTCTCTGGAGCAATGCACCCCGGTGTTTCTGCGTATCCCCGACCGTGGCTTCCTGTTCGTCGAACCCCTGGCCAAAACCGGATCCCGCGACGACTACCAGCTCTACGGCGAAATCGGCCTGAAATGGGGCAACGAACGCGCCCACGGCACGATCACCGGACTCACCGCCGGGCCCGCCGCGCCCAAGGCAGAGGCGGCCAAGCCCACGCGGGTGGCGCGGGGGTAACCCGATGCCCGCATGGCCGCCACTGGCCACCGTGGACGACGTCCAGGCCCGCGCAACCCGTGTTCTCGATGAGGCCGAGCGGGCGCGGGCGGCCGTGCTCATCCACGACGCCACCGCCATGGCCCACGCCCGTGTTCCCGCGCTCGGCCATCCGCCACCCGCCACGGCGGTCGGCGTGATCGCCACCGCTGTGCTGCGCGCGCTGGAAACTCCCGCTGACGGCCTCACCACCGAGACCGCCGGGTCGTGGTCGCGCACCGCTGCCCACGACGGCGGCGGGCTCTATTTGACCGACGACGAAATCGACCTCCTGCGGCCTGCCGAACCACGCTCCGCCGCGTTCGGCATCTGGACCGCCCCCACCCCTGGTTGACGAGGCGTTTTCTGTCCGACAACCACGGACTCTTGTTTCGTGGGACCACTTTCCGTTTTTTCGCCGCTGGGCTTCCGGCGGCTTGTTGTGATGTGAGGAATCCAGGTTGGACCAGAAACCCTTGAGCCGTCGACACCTTCTCGGTGCCGCTGCAGGTGCGGCGACCGTGGTGGGCTTCAGCTCCGCCCTCGGCTGGATTACCGCTGGCATGGCCGGAGCGAATCCGTCATGGGAGGCGATCCCCGAGCTGGACGGGGTTCTCACTGTGGAGCCCGCTGCACTGGATCGGGCCTCGCGGGACTGGGGCAACATCGTGCGCCGTCGCCCGTCTGCGGTGCTGTGGCCGGGATCGGCGCGCGATGTCGCCGCCATGATCCGGTACTGCCGCGCACGACACATCAAGGTCGCCGCGCACGGATCGGGGCATTGGATGTTCGGCCAGTCCCTCGTGGCGGACGGGCTACTGATCGACATGCGGTCGCTGAACACGATCCATTCCCTGCACACCGGTCGCGGTGGCGCCGATGTTGATGCCGGGGTGATCTGGCGCGACTTGGTCAAGGCCGCCGATGCGAAGGGCCTGCGGGCCACGTCCGGTCTGACCGGGCATCTGGGGCCCACGATCGGCGGCACGCTGCAAACCGGCGGCATCTCGCCGAATTACCGGCACGGCGCGCAGGTCGACCACGTCCGGTGGCTGGAGGTGGTCACCGGGGCAGGCGAGATCGTCACCTGCTCGGCGACGCACAACGCCGAGCTGTTCGACGCGGTGCTCGCCGGGCTGGGCCAGTGCGGAATCGTCACCCGCGTCAAGCTGGACCTCATGCCGCGCCCGCGCCGGGTGCGGTCGTGGATCATTCCGTACCTGGACCACCCAAGCTTCTTCGCCGACCTTCGGACGTTGGCCCGCCGTGGCGAGGTCGACGAGGTCTTCGGCATGTGGCAGCCGGGAAGTACCGGACTGGTGCCGACGCTGAACATCGCCGTGTACTCCGAGCCGGAGTCACCGCCGGATTCCGGGCACCTGCTGCGTGGCCTGCATGGTGTGCTGCCGGTGCCGTTGAACTGGTCCTACCTGGCGCATGCCCTGTTTTTCGACGGCGTCATGCGTGTCACGGAGGCTCTGGGGTGGGAACACACCACGAAACCGTGGTTCGACGCTTTCCTGCCAGACTCCACAGTGGAACCCTTCGTCACCAACGCGGTGAAGGCTTTGAGCGTGCGCGACTGGTCGCCGACCGGGTACGTGCTGTTGTTCGTGCACCACCGCGACACCATGCGGCGCCCGAACCTGCGGTTGCCCTCCCATACCGACGGCGATCTGGTGTACCTCTTCGACCTGTTGAACGACTCCACCCTGGCCGTGGCCGACCGGGACTTTGCCGCAGACATGCTCGCCCGCAACAAGCGGCTGTACGAGCAGGCCCGTTCCGTCGGAGGCACCCTCTACCCGATCGGTGCCACACCCATGACGCGGGCGGACTGGGCCCGGCACTACGGGGACCGGTGGCCCATCGCGCAACGACGCAAAGCCCAGTTCGACCCCGACACCATTCTCGGCCCCGGACCAGGAATTTTCGACGCAACGTAAGCAGACCACCCACGCTTCGGCCACTACACGGGCAGACCGCAGTAGGCATGAGGGGGCGACTAGATGCAGCTGCCGCACACCATCACCCTCATCACGCCCGCCGAGGTCGCCGACGCCTACGGCAACCCGGTGCCCCAGCTGGACTACCGGCGAGGGAAGCACGAAGCAGTGCTTTACGGCGGCGAGCAATGGCACAGGAACTCAAACTTCGTATAACGCGCAAAGCAACCGCTATTTCCAGATCACAAGGTCGGTCTGAACTCGGTCAATTGCACCAGTTTGCCTATCGACACTAACGACAGTGAAGAAGATCAACCGGCCCGTACCGGTGCGATAGCAGATTTGCGTTCCCGCTGCAGTAGAAGCACCAGCTTGAGCTTGAGTATCAATCAGATCCGAGCACTGTTTCTTCGTCGGCGGAGTCGGACCCGTCCACAGGCTACCCCCACCACTACCACCCAAGTGGATCTCACTTGAGCTTGCGTATAGATAATTCTTCGTATCCCCGTTGTTTTTTGGCGGGATCGATTCGAAGTCAGGATAGATCGTGAAGGCGAACCGTCCGTTCCAGCGAACCTCAGAATCAGACAATACTTGCTGTGTAGATCCAGCAACTGAAGTTTCGGGAGTCACGCCTAGGGGCGCCTCAGCCGTAACGGTCACGGTCTTTTCTGCGAAAGTCGGCAGCGGGTTTTTGTCCTTCTGGGCCGCCAAGTAGGTTGCCGTGCCCGTGACGATCGACGCGATCACGCCTCCGAGTGCAGTGATCACAATCCCGAGGCCGTTCGTCTTCCAAAAGTTCCGCGGGTTGGTGACGTTGGTCGTTTCCGTCTTCGTGACGGTGTCTTGTCGGCCGTTCGGCCTACTGGACTGCTGCGTCATGGCGAAGCGATTCCCCAGTCGTCGACTTCTCTTTCAGACACGATAGCGAGCACCAAAAAGTAGCGAGGGGAGGGCTATCCATGCAGCTCCCGCACACGATCACCTTGATCATTCCTGCGGAGGTCGCCGATGCCTACAGCAACCCGGTGTCCCAGCTGGACTACCGGAGGGGCAGCCGTCGGGCCGTGCTGGCGTTGATGCAGCCGATGCCAAGCCATGACGCCGCCGAGCCGGGACGTAAGGCGGTGGTGTCGCGGTGGCGGCTGTTCACCTTCGCCGACATCCCGCCACAGGCGCGGGTGGAGTGGCGGGGCCGGGTCTTCGACATCGAGGGCGAACCTCAGGTATGGGAACCACGCCGAGGACGTCGGCATGTCGAGGCCTTCCTACGAGTCGTCGAGGGGAGGAATCATGGCGCGAGTTCGGCTGTATAGCCCTGGTGTGGTCGAGGTCCTGCGAAGCCAGCCGGTGGCGGCGGTCGTTCGCGCGGCGGCCGAGGAGATCGGTGCTGCCGCACGAGCAAAGGAGCACACGGTCACCAGCGGTGAGCCACTGCCGATCGACGTGTTCGACGATCCGGGCACGGACCGGGCCGGGGTGACGGTCGCCATCCGGCATCCGGCTGGTGTCGGGATGGAAGCCCATCACGGGTTGCTGAAGAACGCCGCGCACGCCGCCGGATACGAGCCGGAAGGGCTGAAAACGTGACAGTCCTCGTCCCGCCGGACGCAGCCGAGCTGGTGGTGCGGCTCCTCCGGGACGTGCTGCCGTCGTTGGATGAGCGGCTGGTGGTGGGCCTGCGGATCTCCACCGAATTAGGCCACGGCCCAGGTCCACCGTCGCTGCCGTGGGTTCTGGTGCGGGAGGACGGCTCCACGTGGTCGTGGCCCGCGCCGCTGCGGTCGACGATCCGGATATCGGCATGGCACGAGACGCAGCATTCCGCGAAACGGGTGTGTTCTCTGGCGCTCGCCGCTCTCGTCGCGCAGCGGGATGCCGGTGGTGTGATCGCGGCCGAGCCGATCGCCGGTGCCGAAGTCGGCCCCGACCCCTACACCGGCGGGCCGGTGGCGACGGCGTCGGCGGCGGTGTTCACCCGCCCGCGCCCCGAACTCTGATTCCTTTCCCGTGCCCCGTTGCCGTGTTGTGGCGGGGCTTTCGCAATTTCTGGAGAACCTCAGATGGCGTTGAACTCTGGTCTGGTCCGGGTGCCTGGGGTGGGTGAGGTGTCGATCGCGCCGCCGGGCACGCCGGAGCCTCCGGATGCCACCAGCCCGCTGCCACGCCCGTGGGTGGGTCTCGGCCTGTCCGACGAGGACGGGGTGACGATCGAGCGGGAGGTGGACAAAGAACCCACGAAGCACTGGCAGCAGTTGGCCCCCGCCCGCTACATCCTGCAATCCCACGAACTTCGGGTCACCAGCAACTTTCAGGAAACCAAGGCCGCGGTGCTCTCGACGTACTTCGGCGGCATGACCTTCCGCCCACACGCCAACGGGCAGTGGCGAGGAGAGATCTCCGCGATCCCCTCCGGCGATGTCCGAGCGCTGTGCGTGGACTGGAGCGACCGAATCTCGGCGATCGAGGTCTACCACCACCGCCTCTACATCGCCCGCACCGACGTCAGCGAGAACGAAGAGGCCCAACTCTCCCGGACCCAGGAGGCGAAGTGGGGCATCACCTTCGCCGCGCTGGCCGACCAGAACGGCTCCAACACGCTGGTCGCCTGGCTCACCGATGACCCCGCCTTCTCCCCCGAATACGGCGAAACCCCCGACGCGATGCCTCCGGGCATGGCGCCGGCCGTCGCCCGCCCCTAAAACCCGCTCGCCACCAAACCCGAAGGAGTCGCCTCGATGTCCGCTGCACAGCGCGCCGAAGCCATCGGAACAACCGCCCCCGACCGTGAGGGGGTGCGGATCTCCTGGCGTGGCACTGAATTCACCCTGCCTCGGGCTGAGGCGTTCCCGTTGGAAGCAATGGAAGCCGAAGAGGACGGCAGACATCTGACCGCCCTGCGTCACATCCTCGGCGAAGCCCAGTACATCCTGTGGCGCGGCATCGCCCGCACCGCTGGGGATGCCGAGGAGTTCGCGGCACAGGTGATGGCCGAGGTGGGGGTGGGAAACCGCTGACCGTCGCCCGCCTGCTGGCAGATGAGACCACCGCTGCGGCGATCGAAGCAGACCTGCTGGCCTACTACCGGGCCGATGTCCTCGACCTGTACCGGGGCCAGATGTCGCTGCGCCGGGTATGTGTCCTCGTCGCGGGCCTGCCGCCGGAAGCGCGGTTGTATCGAGTCGGGAACCCCGAGGCGGCGTGGACCCGCAGCGAAGTTCTGTTGCTGGCAGTGGAGCGGCGGATCACCGCGCTGTGGCGGGACGTGGTGACCGCCCTCGGCGCAACCGTGAAGAACGAACACACCACCCCTCCCGTCCTGATCCCAGACCAACCGGCAGCACGGCAGCCGCCACTGCGGGCGGAAACAGCGTCCTTGCGGTCGATCGCCCACTGGATGCGCAGCTAGCGACCACAGCCTGGTGGTTTCGGGGTGGTGCCTCGTGGCCACCGTCGGGCACGCCTACCTGAAGGTCATGCCCTCGCTGGAGGGTTTGGGCCGGGAGTTGCGCGGCGAGGTGCAGCGCGCCGAGCAAACCGCACCACCGGCGCAGATCAAGGTCCGGCTCGACAAGCACTCCGTCACACGCCTGCCGGGTCAGATCACCCGGGCGCTCGCCGGGTTGTCGTCGGCAGGACTCGCCTCGATCGGTGCCCAGGCCGGGGTCGGTCTTCTCGCCGGGCTCGCCTCCGCCCTGGCCACAGCGGGCGGCTCCGCCGGAATGCTGCCCTCGATCCTGGCTGCCGCCGGGGTCGCGGCTGGAACGCTGCGGCTGGGACTGTCCGGGATCGGCGATGCGCTGGCCGCGCTGCGGGAAGGCGACGCCGCTGCGCTGGCCAAGGCATTGGGCACGCTCGCCCCCGCCGCCCGCGCGGCGGTCACCGAGATCGCCGCGCTCGGCGGCGGGTTCTCCCGGTTGCGCCTGTCGGTTCAGGAAAGCCTCTTCGCCGGGCTGGCCGAACGCGTCCGTGACCTCGGTGCCCGCTACCTCCCGATACTGACCACCGGTTTGAGTCTCGTGGCGGACGGATTCAACACCGCTGCCCGAGGTTTGGCTGATTTCCTGGCCTCCGCCGCGACGCAAGCGGATGTCGGCGACATTCTGCTCAACGTCGCCCGCGCGGTGCAGACGATCGCTCCGGCGGCAGCACCGTTGGCCGGGGTCGTGCGCGACCTGGTGGCCGTCGGGGCCTCGGTGTTGCCGGCCTTCGCCGCCGGAGCCGCTACAGCGGCCACCGAGCTCGGGCGGATGGTGGCCGCTGCCCGCGAGTCCGGCCAGCTGGAGAACTGGATCAGCTCGGGCCTGGCCGCACTCGGCCAGCTCGCCGGGGTGCTGGGCAACATCGCCCGCCTGGTGAGTGGCGTGGTCACCGCTGGGCAGAACGTGGGCAGCGGGTTGTTGGGCGTCATCGACGAAATCACCGGTCGGCTCGCGGAGTTCGTCAACTCCACGGCGGGTCAGCAAGCGCTTGGGGCGTTCTTCGATTCCGCGATGCGCCTGGGCACCGCTCTGGTGCCGGTGCTCACGCAGGTCGCGAGCATCATCGGCACCGTCATCGCCCCCGCGATCGCTGATCTGGGCGCTGCGCTGGTCAACAGCGACGGTCTGCAAACCTTCCTGGGTGGCCTGCGGGATGGGCTCGCCGCGATCGCCCCAGCCCTGCCGGTGATCGGGCAGGCGATCGGGGCCGTCGCCACGGCGCTCGCCCCGCTGCTCGGCCCTCTGGGGCAGGCCATCGGCGCACTGTTGACCGGCCTCGCCCAAGCCCTGATCACCGCCGCGCCACTGCTTCAGCCCGTGATCGCAGCGCTCGGCCAACTCCTCGCCGCGCTCGTGCCCCTGATCCCCGAACTCACTCGGATCGCTCAGGCCTGGCTTGAGGTCAACGCGGTCGCGCTACCGTTCGTGACCTTCATCCTCCGGGTGCTCATCGCCGTGATTCCCGCTGTCGTCGGGGTCCTGCGATTCCTCGCCGACGCGTTCACCTTCGCCATCGGGCCGGTGCGGGCGGTCTCACAAGCCATCGACTGGCTGTTGCACAATCCCCTGACGCAGCTACCCGTCGTCGCCGCAGCCAAGATCGTCGAGTTCGTCGGCTGGTTCCGCACCCTCCCGCCCCGCGTCCGCGAAACCCTGGCCGGACTCGGCGACCTGCTCCTGCAACCCGGCCGCGACCTGGTCAACGGACTGCGCCGGGGCTTCGAACAAGCCTGGGCCGGGTTCCGCGATTTCGTCCTCGGACTCGGACGCGGCCTCATCGGGCAGGTCCAGGGCATCTTCGGGATCCGGTCCCCGTCGCGGGTGTTCGCCGAGATCGGCGCGAACCTCACCGCCGGACTCGCCCAAGGCGTCCAACGCACCGCCCCGCTACCCGTGCAGGCCGTCAACGGCATGGCCGCAGGCGTCGCAGGCGCCGCCGCGCTTCCGCTACCCGGCCTGCCACCCGCACCCCGCCTACCCACCACCCCCATACCGGCGGCGGGACGGTCGATCACGGTGAACGTTCACCCCCAACCGGGGCAGTCCGAAGCCGCCATCGCCGCGATGGTCTCTCGCCGCCTGGCCTACGACGCCCGCCTCTAGTCCCACAGAACGGAGCAACACCATGGGTTTGCCGGTGCGGTGGGTCCTCGATGGACTGACGTTCAACACTGACCCCGACGACCACGGCTGCCAATACCTCATCACCGAGGAGAAAGGCTGGTCCGGCGCACCCGAAACCCGCACCTCCGCGCCTAGCCGGGCCACCGGCCCCGGCGGCTACCCGGGTCTCGTCTGGCCCCAAGCCCGCGAGATCGAACTCCACGGCGTTGTCCTCACCCCGACCTGGCAAGCCCGCCGCCACACCGAACACCGCCTCGCCACCCTCGCCGCCGAGCCCGGCAGGCTGTACGAGCTGATGTGCACCGAGGAAACCGGCACCCTCACGACGCAGGTGCAGCGCGCGGGCGCAACCGAGATCACCATCCGGCCCGGCGGCACCGCCCTCGATTTCACGATCACCCTCACCGCACCCGACCCCCGCAAATACGGACCGGAACGCCGCGTCAGCACTGGGCTGCCGAGCTCGGGCCGAGGCCTGGATTTCACCGGAGGACTCGACTTCCACGGAGGCCTCGACTTCGGGCCCGCACACTCCACCGGGCTCGCGCACGTGGCCAACCACGGCACCACCACTGCCGAGCCGCGGTTCGTGCTCACCGGCCCACTCGTCGCACCGATCACGATCACCCGCCGCGACACCGGCGCGCACGTGATCTACCTGGACTCCATCTCCGCCGACGAACAGGTCCTCGTCGACCTGGCCGACCGCATCGTCCTCACCGGTAGGGCTAACCGCCGCTACCGCCTGGCCGTCACCGACTGGGACGCCCTCGCCATCCCACCCCGGCGCGACGGTATCGACTACGCCCTGGCCCACCACGCCGCCCCGAACACCCGCGCTCGGCTCACGGTCTGCTGGCGCTCAGCCTGGAACTAGCCCCAAGGGAGAACGCTCGTGCCTGTTGTCCTGCCCGGCCTCGACCCCTGGGCCACCCAAAAGCGCATCGGCGAACGCGAAGCCCGCTACGCCCTCGGCGCAACCCTCACCCCCGCCGCAGGGCCCGCGCTCGCCGGGGCCGACGGCGTGCTGCCCTCCACCACCGTCGACGGCCAAACCCTCGACCTCAAAGTCACCGCCGACGCACCCGATCCCAGCATGGACCTGCGGATCTTCGCAGGGCAATGCGTCCTCCACCGCCCGGGTCAGGGACCGTATCTCGGCACGCTAGACGAGCCCGGCACGATCACCCTCGACGACGCCGACCCCGTCAACCCCCGCATCGACCTCGTCATCGCCCGCGCCTACGACAAACGCCTGGGCGACCCCACCACCGGCTTCGTCATCGAGCCCCTCACCGGCACCCCCAACACCGACCCCACCCCGCAGGCCGTACCGGTCGGGGCGATCGTGCTCGCTGCCGTCGTGGTCGGCCCCGGCGACCGGGCCATCCGCGACGACACGGTCCGAGACCTGCGACGCTCCACCGCCACCCGCAACGGCATCCGGGTCCTGTTGCCGGGAGACGATCCCACCGAACCAGGTGTGCACAGCGGACAGAGTCGGTATCGGGACGGAAGGCTCGAAACCTGGAACGGCCAAGCCTGGCACACACCCCGCACCACCGAAGTCTTCGAGACCACGGCGATCACCAGACGACAAGATCAAAGCGGCCTGGCTCCGATCGCCGCCATCCAGATCCCCGATCCAGGGGGGCCTTACCGACTCGTTGTGCAGGCATCAGCCGAAATGACCGCCCACCAATGCCGCGCGGACCTCTTCGTCTGCCTCGACTCCGTGACCGCGCCACCCGTCGCGGTCGGCGTCGGACCGGCCAGTGCCAGCCAGCACGTCCTGACCCCCATGCGCACCACGGCAGAACTCATCGGTCCTCACAAGGTCTACGCGGTTGGAACGCGGCTGTTCCCTTCCGGCGAACCCGCAGTCTGGTCCAACACCGACCGCAACGCCAACCTCACCGTCCTACGACTCCCGGTGTAAGCACGGCAATGTAGGTAAACGCTGCCCTCCTGGTGGGGCAGAATCACGGCTATGCCTACCAAAATGTCCTACGAAGAACGTATGGCACAAGAAATCGTCGCCAAGGCGCTCGGGCGCGAAGTAACCCAGTGGGACACGGGCAAACAGCCGAGCATGTACGACTTCGACATTGGCACAACCGGGGCGCTGGAGGTGACCACGATCGTCGACGAGGACACCCGGCGCGCGCTGGTTCGCGCTGCGAAGAATCACAGCATTCGCGCCCGCAACCTGCACACGTCCTGGGTCGTGATGATGCGCCTTCCCCAGGACGGCAACAAGGTCCTGATTGTCGACTTCCGGGAGCTCGTCCCGAGAATCGAGGCAGCATTAGCCGCTCTTGAAGCCCAGGGCCAAGCAGAGATGCCCAAATGGGACAGTCTTTCGAAGCACCTGTTCTGCGATGCGTCCTGCCCGGTGCGTACCCTGCTCGGGTATGGCGTCACTTCCGCTCGGCAGGCGCCACAGCTTGACGCGAAGCATGGAAAACCGCATATCGAGCTTTCCGCCATGCATGGCGGAACAGTTCCTCCGGACGTCAATCTTGTCGTTGACGCCATCGAGCACACTCTGGCGAAGAAGCAAGATTCATGGGAAAAGCTGCACGTACCTGGCAAATCTGAACGGGAGATCTTCTTCTGGGCAGCCTCCACCGAACGGCACACACACCGCCTAATTCAAGAAGACAGGCAGCCCGACCGTGGTCCGGACGTCGAAAAGTACGGACTCACACGGGTGTGGGTCGGAGCTATCGGATACTGGGATACGGCTCTTCATTGGACCCAAGAGCACGGATGGCAGCGTTATTCGCACTCGTCCTAACGAGCGGACACGCATTGAAATACTCGGCAGTAGCTATCTGTGTTATGAGTCAGGAAAAGGCGATCAGAGCTCCGGTGGAGGCGCGGCTACCAACGCGATGGTCGATCCAGTCTCGCTGATGCGCTCGATCTTCCTGATCGCTGAACGCATCCGCCGGGTGAGCCTCAGCCCTTCCGTGGCGTCCTCCGGCCACGGGGGTCGGGCGGCGGTATAGCCAGCATGTTCAAGCCGGAAGACCAGCGGAAGCACCTCAGCGATTGTCTCCTCGCCTGCCTTGGCACCGGGCCGTAAGTACACGACCCAGGGATCCGGCAAGTTCGTTGAATCCTGTGTCTGACCTGTGTTTTCGTGTGGATGGGCATGGTTCATCATGCGGTTTCGATGAGGGCGAGGGTGCGTTCGGGGAATCTGGCGTGGTCGCGGTTGGCTTTTTTGATGTTGGTGGCGCCGTCGAGGCGTAGGAGGCTGATCGCGGTTGAGCGGATGGTGGCCATGACGCGTGGTGCGTTTGCGGTTCTGATCAGGGACTTGTCCTCGCCGTAGGTGACGTCACGCACCCAGTGCAGGCGGTTTTCCACGTGCCAGTGTTCGCGGATCCAGGTCGCCAGTACCTGTGGTGGCGCGGCCTTCGGTGACGCGGAGGTGATCAGGTAGACCACTTCCCACGTTGTCTTCGTTTTCCCGGTTTTGGTGTTCTTCACCGTTCGGGTCCGGCGGATCTGCGCGATCTGCGCGGTGTCGGGGAAGTCGATCCATTCGGGTGCCTGGACGATTTTCAGGCTGCGTTTGGTCTTTCGGCCGTGCGAGGCGTCGTCGGTGACCGACGCCGGGATTTTGCTCCACGGGATGGTCTTTTTCAGTCTGCGGTGCAGGCTGGGCATGTTGCCTTTGACGCACATCACGTAGTCCGCGCCCATCGCGCGGATCAGCCCGGCGGTCTCGGTCTGGGTGTGCATCGCGTCGAGGGTGATCACCGCGCCGGCCAGCTCGATGCCCGTCGTGACCATGCGGCGTAGCAGGTCACGCACGGTCGGGATCTCATTGGATTTGTCGTCCACGGCGGTCTGCCCGATCACCGTCCCGAGACCGTGTACCAGGGCGGCGACCAGGTGCGGGGCTTTCCCGCCCGCGGCTTTCGCGCCCCGCACGGTTTTGCCGTCGATCGCGATGACCAGCCGGTCGGCCACCCGTGTGGTACGGGTCCATAACCACAGTCCCAGCAGCGTGTCCAGCCGGTCCGGGTCTACTTTGGACAGGACCCGCCGGAACGTGGATTCCTCCGCCGGCCCACGATCCGCGCCGAGAGCGGCCAGGACCTCCTCACCTGCGTTGCGGGCCCACTGCGCGATCGCCGTGAACGACGACGCGCCGGCAATGGCCGCGGCCACCGACACGGCCAGCAGGCCGACCAGCCGATACTGCCGACCCCGCCGCCGGCGCGGGTCCTTGATCAACCCCAGCAGATCCATCAGGCACTGGCGACGGACAGCAGACGTAGGCGAAGATGCCATCGGCGCGTGGGACTCCGTTCCGGGCGTGACGGTGAGCATGAGAACTTCCATCACACCGCCACGGACCCCACGCGCCACCCACCGGGTCCCCCAGGCGCGAGCGACCACGAAAACCCAGGTCAAAGCCTCACATCAGAAACTTGCCGGATCCCTGGTACACGACCCAGGACCCTCTAATGAGCTCAATACGTCGCGCAAGCTTAACGCTGGACATGTTGGCGATGATGCCAGAGCGGGCGTGGAAGGCGCGGACCATTTTCTCGACGCAAGGAGCCAGATGATGCCGTACCGCGTTCTTGTAGGCCATCTTCGCTCCGGGCGCGTCGTTGCCGAACTCCCGGGTGAGTACACCTTCGAAGACACTCTCGACGGCGCGGGATCCGGGCGAGCCACGATCCCGATCGACGCGGTTCCCGAAGTGCTGGACCTGGCGGCGGTTACAGAGAAGTGGCGGCACTTTCTGGCGATCGTGCGTGGTGGGCACGTGGTGTGGGCTGGGCCGATCGTGACGCGCAAGCCGAACGCCAACGGCAGCCTCGAGGTTGGCGCGTCCGGCCTGGCCGCGGTGTTCGAGCACCGTGTGCTGGCGCGGTTCGGTCCGTGGGAGTTCACCGATCCACGCGCCGATGTCATCCTGACCGGCCGATCCCTGCGCTCCATCGCCGTGGAGATCGTCCGCACCGCCCTGAACCGCCCCCACGGCGAACTTCCCATCGTGCTCCCCGACATGGACCCGACGGGCGGCGAGGAGCGCCGCTACTTCGGCCACGAACTGGCCATGGCAGGACAACGGCTACAACAACTGTCCAAAGAGGAGAACGGACCGGAAGTCCAGTTCACCCCACGATTCCGCGCCGACGGGCTCGGCGTGGAGTGGGTGATGCGCGTCGGCGACCCATACCTGACGCAGGCAGGTGCCCGGTGGCACTTCGACCACGGCGCGGGTCTGGTGTCGTGGAACTGGGACGACGACGGGCAAAACCAAGCCTCGTCGGTGTTCGTGCCCGGCGATGGCACCGAGCGCGGCCGGCTGATCGGCCACGCCCAAGACGACCACCTTCTGGACGCCGGGTGGCCGCCGCTGGACACGGTCGTCTCGGACTTCGCCAGCGTCAAGGACCCCGCCGTGCTCAGCAACCACGCCCGCGCCTCGTTGACCGCCTACCGCGCCGGAGTCCACAAGGACACCGCCGTCGTGCGCGGCGATCACCCACCCACGCCCGGCACCTACCGACCCGGCGACCTCGTGGTCCTCCTGCCGCGCCCGAGCAGGCTTACCCCGGCAGGGCCACGAGTCCGGCGGATCACCGGCATCTCCCGGCAGGGCGGCGGATCCGAGGACACCCTCGAACTCACCCTCGCCCCCATTCCCACGTAATCGCTCGGAGGATCCTGTTGCCTGTCACCCCTGGTCCGGACACCTTCCTAGACCGGATCAAACGCCTGGAAGCCCGCGTCGACGAGCTCGCACGCGGCACCCTGACCAACGCTGTGATCTCCGAAGGCGGCATCACCGTCCGCGACCTCGGCGGCATCCAGCTCGCCGACCGCGACGGCCAGACCGTGTTCTTCGTCGGCGGTCTCGATGGCCAATGGCAACGCCCCGACGGCAGCCCACAACCCGCCACGTTCCTCGCCGACGACCGCGGGGCCTGGCGCATCGCCGTCATAGACGACAACCCCGGCGCAGACGACTACCGGCAATCCGTCTCCGTCTACGACCACGCCGGAAACCGCATCGTCGGCGACGACGTGCCCACTGGCGAAGGTCTCGCTCGCCCCTACATCCCCGTCACGATCGCCAAAGCCGGGTATGGCGACTGGCCCGCCACCACGGCAGGCGAGTTCGAACCGTTGGAGATCGCGCGGTTCATCCGCCAGCATCCGGTGCTTGAGCTGCACGTGCGGTTCACCAGCGATCGGCCCGACACTCGGGGCGAACTTCGCTTCGTCAACCCCGAGACCAAAATCCCCTTCGGCGAACCGGTTCCGGTCGATTTCAGCCAGGACATCCGGGTCCTGCGACTGCGCATGCCCGGCCGATTCGGCGACCTCTCGGAAATCACCCTGCAGGCCCGCCGCACTATCGGCACGGGCGCGGTGCGCGCCACGATCTCCGCCGCCATCGGCACCCAGAGCTGACGAACGAAAAGGGCGTCCCATCTTCCCTCTCCGAAGATGGGACGCCTCCACAACAGCACGGCGTTGCGTCGCCCAGCGTAGGGATGTCTGTCCACCGCTGAACAGCACAAACACTCGATCGAGTAGCCCCAGCGCACCCTCATGTGCTGGGGCTACGTGCTTTGTCCACAAGTTATCCACAACCGGAAAGGGACACTTCGCGTGACCTCGGGAATCGACGTCTCCAACCACCAGGGCGTCATCAACTGGAACTCCGTCCGCGACTCCGGACACACATGGGCCTACACCAAGCTCACCGAAGGCGTCGGCTACGTCGACCCCAGGGGCGACGCCAACCTAGCCGGGGCCAGCGCCGCCGGACTACTGGTCGGCGCGTACCACTTCGCCCGTCCTGACACCAACAGCCCAGCCGCCGAAGCCCAGCACTTCGCCGCCGAGCTCGCCCGCAACGACGCCGCCGGGCACGGCTGGCTCCCGCCGTGCCTGGACATCGAGCGCGCCGGAACCGGCGACCTGCCCGGCTGGGTCGCCAGCTTCATCACCGAGCTCCGTAAGACCACCGGGCGGCGCGAGATCACCATCTACGCCTCGTCCGCGTGGTTCTCCGAGCGCCTCGATCCCGGCTACTGGCTCGACGATGACACCTACCTCTGGGTAGCTCACTACGGACGACCGCCGGGCCAGCCCAGCTACACCACCACCCACGTCATCGCCCACCAGTACTCCGCCACCGGACGCGTCCCCGGCATCACAGGCGACGTCGACCTCAATCACGCCCTGGTCGACCTGGCACCACTGACCGGAAGCAACCCACCCTGCCCGCCCGAAGTCGGCATCCCAGAACAGCAGGGGCCGGTCTACACCGTCCAGCCCGGAGACACTCTCTCCGAGATCGCGGAGCGGTACTGCGTGGACTGGCACGACATCGCCCGCGTCAACAACCTCGCCGACCCCGACCGCATCTACCCCGGCCAGCGACTGAGATTCCCGGACGGCCGCGACCCCGACGAGGAGATCTACATCGTCAAGGCCGGAGACACCCTGTCCGGGATCGCCCAGCGCTACGGCACCACCTGGCAGGCCCTGGCCTACCACAACAACCTGGCCGACCCGAACCGGATCTACCCCGGCCAGCGCCTTCGCATCCCGTGAGCAACCCCGCGACGGCGGCCGGCCAGCAGCAACTTCCGCTGTTCCTTGCCGCCGTCGCCTTCGGCTGGCTCACCAGCATCCTCGCCCGCACCCTCGTGCGTCTCGCCGCATTCGACCAAGCCCAACTTGATCAGGAGGAACTGTCCATGCCACAGCATCGCCGCCCCCGCCCGGTCCGCTCCGCCGCGAGCATCGTCGGCGGCCTCACCGCGGTCATCAGCGGACTCGTCGGATCCGGACTCATCACCGGACTTCAGGGTGACGCCATCACGGGCGTCATCAGCGCTGTAGTCGCGGCCGCGGGTGCCTTCGGCTTCGCCATCGCGACCGAACCGAAGGTGACTCCCACCGCTGACCCCTACGACGATCAGGGGCGGCCTCTCGCCCCTGCTGAACCGCCCGTGGCGAATGGAGTTGGCAGGCCTGCGGAGACCAACAAGTGAGCAGTTCGACCAAGATGTCGTCGACCGGATTCGAAGGTGGAAGCGCTCTGTCCTACGAGGAAAGGAGCGCCGCCCGTGCCGCAGGTCAAGCGGCACGCTTCACCGAAGAGCAGAAACACCGCCTGCGCGACATCTTCCGGCCGAGTCTGCTCAAGCTCGTGCGAGCGGAACCACCTGCATAAGCACGCCTGCGCCCCACGGGCTCTCCGTAGTGGGAGCCCCTGGGGCTTTTTGGTCTATGCGGCTAGCTCAGCAATCGGCCCGTTGTCGAATTCGAAGAACCCGGGATCGATGCCGATCCGACCGGGGCCCCTTGCACCCTTCCCAACTCTCAAGATCCGAGGCTGCATGACAGCGCGAATGACCGCCCGGCGCTGCACGATATCGAGGGCCTTCCAAGCTGCCCTGGCGTTGGAACCGACAACGCCAGCGAGGACCGGAGGCAACGACGCCTGCTTCGCATGCTTCTCTGCCTTTTCGATCTCTGGAAGAAGCTGCGCTTCGATCTCAGCGATCCCACCATCGCTGATCTCCCCCATGGCAGCTCTGCGGTAGAAGGTCTTCAGGCGAGCACGCAACTCCTTGGCCTTTTCCAAAGCTCTCGCAACCTCGTCGCCAGGCTCGATACGGAAGATGTCGGCCGCATCCGGACTTTCGAGCGCAGTCAGCAAAGCTTCCTCGACGTACTCATCCGCTCGCGCCTGATTCCGGACAACGCATCGGTTGGCGCGGCAGATGTAGGACGGGTAGGTCGCAGCCCTCCCGCGCCCAACCGGAGAACCGCACACCCCGCACAACGCGATTCCTGAAAGCAGATGCTTCACCCGGGTGCCGTCCTTGTTCGTCCGCCTTGCCGGGTCGGTGAGGAGTGCCACGAGGGTCTCTCTTTCGGCCTCGGTGACGATCTCGGGCCATTGAGCCTTGATCAACCTGCCCTTGTACTGGCGAAACCCAGCGATCACAGGGCTGAGGACGACGGCTCGAATCTTGCTTGCGCACCACTCACCGCTACGCGAGCAAGGAATGCCTCGCGCGTTGAGATCCTTCCAGATCGCAGTCACCGAGTGACCGGCGAGCAACCGCTCGACGAGTTCCCGAACGATCGGAGCCGTCTCAGGGTCGAGCACCTGGCCTACGACCTTGCCGGTGTCCGGGTCGTACTCGCGCTTGTAGCCGTACTGCAGCGGCCCATGCCACAGGCCAGAGCTGGCTCGCTTACGAACGCCCCTGGTGACGCGGATCGAGATGTTGTCGGACTCAGACTCGGAGTTCACGGCATCTTGAGCCGTGGCCTTCCGGTCGGCGGGGTCGTTCATGTCGTAGACCTCGCCGCCGTATGCCCACAAGACATCGAACTCTTCGCAGATGTCACGAAGGGCCACGTACATCTTCAGGTCACGCTGCGCCCGACTGTTCTCCCAAGTGACCAGCACATCGACAGTCCCCGACCGCATCATTTCCATCGCTTCTACGAAGCGAGGACGGTCCTTGGTCGCATACCGTGATGCGCTACGCTGATTCTCGGGCAGCACTGCGACGACTTCGAATCCCTCATCCTCACAGAACTCAACGCATTCTTCGATCTGTGCGTCGACCGACTTCTCTTTGTCAACTGACGCTCGCGCATACACCAAGGCGCGAAGTGGAGTCCCGTCACTAGCCGCTCGCAACATGCGAGCCCTAGCCAATCTCCCCATACTGCACAACCTAATCCATGAGACGAAAAAAGGCCCTCGTTTGTGACCGAGAGCCCCGGTTATGCAGAAGAACCTAAGTCAGAAGTAGAGTTTCCCGTCGTGCTCGGCGTAGTGCTGCTCGGCGAGCTGGCGGTCGACGTTCTTCAGCTCCAGCGCGACCAGCTTCAGGCCCTTGCGCTCGATGCGGCTGATCACCTCGCCGACCAGGCCACGCCCGACACCGTCGGGCTTGACCAGGACCAGGGTGCGCTCGCTCACGATTGACTCTCCTTCATCTCCGGTGGCGCAGGGCGCGAACACGCGCCGCGCCCGATTTGCCCGCCAGGGTATCGATGCAGGTGACACCCCGGACGGCGGCCCTGCCTCAGTCTGGCGCGATCACGTCGACCGTCGGGAAGTAGGTGCGGTACCGGCGCGCATCGCGGGTCAGCAGGCGGAGTCGGCTGACCGCCGCGTGCGCACCGATGTAGAAATCGGGCAGGGGTGACCACTTCTCCCCGCCTCGTTTCCGGTAGTCCAGGAAGCACTTCCCCGCGAGGAACGCCGCCGACCACGGCAGAGGCGCGCGGATGAAGAAGTCGTTCGGGAACGCTTCCTCGACTTCCTCGATCGTCGGGAAGCGGACCGACACCTCGGCGAAGATCAACGGGTTGATCACCAAGGGGCCCTCTTCCGCCGCCTTCTCCAACGCGTCCGATGACCAGTCGACCCATTCAGCCTCCTCGATGACCATGTCGAGCAGGATGTTGGAGTCGACCAACGTGGCCGGTGCGCGGGCGTGCTCACTCGCCACGGGTCAACGCCATGATCTCGTCGGTGGAAAGCCCCTCCCCGCTGACACGTCCGCGGAGATGCTCCACGATCCGCTGTCCCCGGCTGGGCACCGAATGCCCGCGGGTGAGGATCAGCGCGTTTCCCTCCAATCTGATCTCGATCTGATCCCCGGGGCGCAGTCCTAGTTCGCGGCGCAGGTCGACCGGGATGGTCACCTGCCCCTTCTCCGTCATCTTCATGGAAGTAAGAATACGACCTTTCCTACTTCCACTTCCACGGAATAACTCGATCGTGGCTGGTCAGCGAGTCGGGTCCAGCGTCTTGGCCCACAGCGAGCGGCCGGACTGGTCGCGGAGGTCCACGGTCAGCTGCTCGGTGCGGCCGTCGATGTTGACCTCGCCGAAGTGCTGGAAGCCCTCCCACGGCGAGGCACCCTGGCGGGTCGGGGCGTTGACGAACACCTGGTCCGGTCCGAAGGTCGGGTCGAGCTTGTTCGGCCCGAACGCGCCAGCGTGCAGCGGGCCGGAGACGAACTCCCAGAACGGGTCGAACCCGGCGAAGGCCGCGCGCTCCGGCGAGTAATGGTTCGCGGCCGTGTAGTGCACGTCGGCCGTCAGCCAGACGGTGTTGCGCACCGATCGGCGGCTGATCTCCTGCAGCACCCACGCCAGCTCGGCCTCGCGCCCGTTGGGCGCCCCCGGCAGCCCGTTCGCGACGGCCTCGATCTTGTCGCCGTCGGGCACGACGATGCCGATTGGCATGTCCGAGGCGATCACCTTCCAGGTCGCCTGCGACCGGCTGAGCTCGTCGACGAGCCAACGCGCCTGGCGGTCGCCGAGGATCCGCTCCGGCGTGGTGCCCGCCGAGTTCGGGTCGCGGTAGCTGCGCATGTCGAGCACGAAGACGTCCAGCAGCGGGCCGTGCGAGACCTTCCGGTACACGCGGCCGTCCACCGCGTCCTGGCGCCGGACCGGCTGCCACTCGTGGAAGGCCTGGAAGGCGCGCTCGGCGAGCACGTCGACCCGCTTCTCGGTGTATTGGGCGAGGTCCAGGATCTCGCCCGGGTACCAGTTGTTGGTGACCTCGTGGTCGTCCCACTGCACCAGCTGCGGGACCTGCGAGGCGAAGCGGCGCACGTTCTCGTCCAGCAGGTTGTAGGCGAACTGCCCGCGGTATTCGGCCAGCGTCTCGGCGACCTTGGACTTCTCCGGGGTCACGACGTTGCGCCACACCCGGCCGTCGGGCAGCGTGACGGACTCCTTCAACGGCCCGTCGGAGTACACCGTGTCGCCGCTGTGCAGGAAGAAGTCCGGGTTTCGAGCGGCCATCGCGTTGTAGATCGTCATACCGCCGAGGTCCGGGTTGATGCCCCAGCCCTGCCCCACGACGTCGCCGGACCACAGGAAGCGCAAGTCCCGGCGGTTGCGCGGGGTGGTGCGGAAGGTGCCGGTCAGGGCCTCGCTCTCGACGCGCCCGTCGAGGTCCTCGGCGATTACGCGGTAGTAGGCCTGCTCCCCCGGCGGCAATCCGGTCACCTGCAGCTCGCCGGTGCCGTCCGTCTCGGGGGTCAGGACCGGACCGGGGATCCGCCGCGCGCCGCGGAAATCGGCGTGCCGGGAGATCTCCACGAACATCCGCGACGGCCGGTCGGCGCGAGTCCACACCACCGCCCCGTCTGGGCGCGGGTCGCCGAGCTGGACGCCGTGGGTCAGCACCGGGCGACCGCCGCGCGCGAACGCGGGGGCGCCGGAGAGGAACATGCCGGTGGCAGCGATTCCGGTGGCAGCGACGCCGCGGAGCAGCGCGCGCCGGTTGAGCTGGGAGTTTTCGGGACTCATGCCGCTGGTTCTATCCAGGGCAGGAAGCTTCCGGATCACCGCTGGTCGACGCAAAAGTGAAGTGTTCGTGCCGATCGGCCGCCGGTTCACCGACGGCACCTTCGCGCTCACACCTGGTGTCCGGCCGGTCGGCGCGATAGCTTCACGGGCAAACCGACTGGCCGGTCTGACAAGGGGGTCCGGATGCGCGCCGCCGTGCACACCGCCGCGAACCAGCCGATGCGGATCGAGGAACTCGCCGATCCCCGACCGAAGGCCGGCGAGGTCGCCATCGACGTGCGATCCTGCGGCGCTTGCCACACGGACCTGCACGTGCTCAAGGGCGAACTGCCGTTCCCGACGCCGACCGTGCTCGGGCACGAGGTTGCCGGCGTGATCACCGAGGTCGGGCCGGACGTCAGCGGGTTCGAGGTTGACGACCGGGTGGTGACCAGCTTCATCATGCCGTGCGGCCAGTGCGAGCAGTGCGCGCGGGGCAACGAGGAGATCTGCCAGCGGTTCTTCGAGTTCAACCGCGGAAAGGGGCGGCTCTACGACGACGAGACCCGGCTGTTCCGGCCGGACGGCGAGCCGGTCTGGATGTACTCAATGGGCGGCCTGGCGGAACGCTGCGTCGCGCCCGCGACCTCGGTCTACCGCGTGCCGGACGGCGTGGAGCTCAGCGACGTCGCTTCGGTGGGCTGCTCGACGATGACCGCCTACGGCGCGCTGCGCCACGCGGCGAACGTGCACGTGGGCGACACCGTGGCGGTAGTCGCGGCGGGCGGCGTCGGTTCGGCGCTGATCCAGCTGGCGGCGGTGTTCGGCGCATCGGTGATCATCGCGGTGGACATCAGCGAGGAGAAGCTGGCTGAGGCGCGGAAGCTCGGCGCGACGCACGCGGTCAACTCCGCAGAAGTCGACGCTCCAGCGGCGATTCGCGAGCTGACCGGCGGGCGCGGCGTGGACATCGCATTCGAGGCGCTGGGCGCGGTGCCGACCTTCAACATCGCCCGGGACTCGGTCGTCGAGGGCGGGCAGGTCGTGGTCGTCGGCATCGCCGCCAGGGGCACCACCGGGGAATTCGACCTGGCCACGATCGCCCGACGGAAGCTGCAGATCAAAGGCTCCTACGGCGCGAAGCCGCGGCGCGACATGCCGGTCCTGCTCGACCTGGTGGCCCGCGGCCTGCTCCGCCCCCAGGACGCGATCAGCCGCCACTACCCATTCGAGCAGGTCCAAGAGGCCTACGACGCACTCAAGCGAGGCGAAACCGTCGGCCGAGCCGTCATCGATATTGGCTAGCGCTCATCCGCCCAGGTTCGGCGTCAGCGGGAGGTCCTGGCGAAGAGGACTCCGGCGATCACCAGGGCCCCTCCGAGCAGGGTGTTCCAGCCGACCGGTTCGGCGAGCAGGAGCGCGCCCAGCGCCGTCGACCACAACGGTGTCACGTACGTGACAGTCGATGCGATGGTCGACCCGGCCGCGCGGATCACCCGCATGTTCAGCAGAAACGCGAGGCCGGTGCCCACCGCGCCCAGCAGCACCAGGGATCCGAACGCCGTCGCGCCAGGCCACGCGGGCACCGCCCCGACGACCGCGGCCGCCAGCGCGAGTTGGGTCGTGGCGCAGGTGAGTTGCACGGCCGTCAGCGCGGTCGCCGACTCGGCGCGGCCGGAGAAAAACCGCCTGGTGTAGGCGAATCCGGCGCCGTAGCAGGTGGTCGCGGTCAGGCAGGCGAGGCTCCCGACCAGCACCGCGCCGCCGACACCGCGCCATACTCCGAGGACTACCAGCGCCCCGCCGAAGCCGATCAGCAGGCCCACCATCCGGCGCGCGGTCGGCTTCTCCTGCGGGACGAGGAGTAGGACGAAGACGAGCGTGGTCAACGGCGTCGTCGCGTTCCAGACCCCGGCCAGCACCGAGCTGACGTGCGTCTCGCCGTAGGCGAAGAGCGTGAACGGCACGGCGTTGAGCAACAACGCCACCACTGCGGCGTGCCCCCAGGTCCGGGGATCGCGCGGCACCGGAACCCGCTGCGCGGCGCATACCAGCCACAGCGCCACGGCGCCGAAGAGGCAGCGCGCCAGCGCCACCCAGACCGGTGCGACACCGGCGTCGACGGCGACCTTGATCAGCACGAAGCTGGATCCCCAGATCGCGGACAGCAGGACGAAGCCCGGTAACCACCGTTCGGTCCCGCGCTCCGCGGACTCAACCAGTCGCTCGGCCATGCCACCACCTTGTCTGTCGCCGCCGCCGTTCTCCGGCGGCTTTCCGCCATCGCACAAGACCGGGCATCATGAGTCAAACAAGCAGATCTGAGCCATCGATGAGGATTTCTCATGTCGATCAACATCGCGCAGCTCCGCGCGTTCCTCGCGGTGGCGGACGAGGGCGGGTTCAGCGCGGCGGCCGACGCGCTGCGGATCAGCCAGTCCGCGGTGTCCCACGCCGTGGCAGCGCTCGAGAAGTCGCTGGGCTGCCGAGTACTGGTGCGCCAGGGAAAACCCCGGCCGACGGCGTTCGGCGGAACCATCCTCGAACACGCCCGGACCGCCGTCGCCGCGACCGACGCCATCCGCGTGCTCGCGGAGCATCGGGACGGGCGTCCGACCGGCCCGCTCCGGCTGGCCGCGCCGCCGACCGTCTGCCAGGGGCTGCTGCCCGAGTTGCTGGCGCGCTGGCGGGACGAGTTCCCGCAGCTGAAGATCCGCGTCTTCGAAGGCGAGGACGACGAGGTCGCCGACTGGCTGGCCTCGGCGACCGTCGAGCTCGCGGTGCTCGTGGATCCGCCGCCGGGCGACGGGGTGCCGATCGGCGAGGACCGCTTCCACGCGCTGCTACCGCACGACCACCCGCTGGCCGACCAGCGCGAGATCGACCTCCGCGACCTCGACGACGCCCCGTTTCTGCTGTCCTGCGGCGGCTGCGAGCGGCACGTCCGCGACGCCTACCGCCAGGCCGGGGCCCGGCTCGAACCCGCCCACCGCATCCGCGAGCTCGGCACGTTGTTCGCCATGGTCCGCGCCGGTGTGGGGATCTCGGTGGTCCCGGGCCTGGCCGAGCCGATGCTCGACGCCAGGCTCGTGCTGGTCCCTTTGCGCCAACGCGTAACCCGCAGTCTCGTCCTCACCGGGCCGCTGGCCAGGCCCTGGCACCCGGCCGCTTCGGCACTCGTCGAAGCGCTCCGCCGCTAGCTGCCCGTGAGTACTTTTCGGCGCTGTGACACCGAAAAGTACTCACGGGACGCGCAACGTTCAGTCGGCCTGTTCCGGCGGGTAGCCCGGCGGGTGGCCGAGCTGGTCGTAGAGCTGCCCCTCCCGCATGCGGCGGGCGACGTCGCGGCGCAGGTACAGGATGTAGCCCCACACCGCCGCGAAGACCGCACCCATGATCCCGACCGCCGGGTGCACGAAGGCGCACAGGATCATCGCGCCCTGCAGCGCGAGCGCGACGCCGAGTCCCCAGGGGCGGCGCTGCACGAACGCGGCCGCCAGCATCAGCACCGAAAGCACCGTGACGATGACGAAGCCGATGCTGGAGACGCCACCGCCGAGCTTCCCGACCACCGGCAGCGCGAGCATGAAGGTGATGAACTCCAGCACCAGCGTGCCCGCCATGATCCCGCGCAGGCCCTTCCACGGGTCGCGCACGCCGGCCGGTGCCTCGGGCAGGCCCTTTTCCGGTTCGGGTTTCGACTGATCGGTCACGACGGCTCCCGTGTCTTGCGGATGGCTCACGCCGGCTCCTTGCCGAACAGGGCGCGCGCCTCGCCCGCGGTCACCACGGACCCGGTGATCACAACGCCGCCGCCGGAGACCGACTCGCCCGGTTCCTCGGTCTCCTCGGCCAGCTGGATCGCGGTCTCGACCGCGTTGTCCAGCCGGGGTTCCACCACGATCCGGTCTGGTCCGAAGACGTCCTTGGCCACGCCCGCGAGTTCGTCGGGATCCATCGCGCGGGGCGAGGAGTTCTTGGTCAACACGATCTCCTCGACCACCGGTTCCAGTTCGGCGAGGATGCCGCGCGCGTCCTTGTCGCCGAGCACGCCGACCACGGCGACCAGTCGGCGGAAGGAGAACTCCGAGCTCAGTGCGTCGGCGAGGGCGCGAGCACCGTGCGGGTTGTGGGCCGCGTCGACGAGCACGGTCGGTGCCGCGCGGACCCGCTCCAGGCGTCCCGGGGTGACGACGCTGGCGAAGGCTTCGCGGACCCGCTCGACGTCGAGCTGCCGGTCCGCACCGGCACCGAAGAACGCCTCGACGGCCGCTAGCGCGAGCGCGGCGTTGCGCGCCTGGTGTTCGCCGTGCAGCGGCAGGAAGATCTCGTCGTACACGCCGCCCAGGCCTTGCAGCCGGAGCAGTTGGCCGCCCACCGCGACGGTCCGGGACAGCACCCCGAACTCCTGGCCTTCACGGGCCACGGTCGCGTCCACCTCGGCGACCCGCTCCATGATCGCCTTCTGCGCCTCGGCGGGCTGCGCCGCCACGACGGCGATCGAACCGGGCTTGATGATCCCGGCCTTCTCCTCGGCAATCCCGGCGAGGTCGGTGCCGAGGTACTCGGCGTGGTCAAGCGCGACCGGGCAGACGACCGCGATCTTCGCGTCGGCGACGTTGGTCGCGTCCCAGCTTCCGCCCAGCCCGACCTCGATCACCGCGGCTTCCACCGGGGCATCGGCGAAGGCCGCGAACGCCATGCCGGTGAGCACCTCGAACTTGCTCATCCGGACGTCGCTGCGCGAGTCCACGATGGACACATACGGGGCGACGTCCCGGTACGCCTCGACGTAGCCCTCGGGGCTGATCGGCGCGCCGTCGATGCTTATGCGCTCGGTGGCCAGCTGCAGATGCGGGCTGGTGTAGCGGCCGGTGCGCAGCCCGAGGCCGCTTAGCAACGCGTCCGTGATGCGCGAGGTCGACGACTTGCCGTTGGTGCCGGCGATGTGCACGACCGGATAGCTGTGCTGCGGGTCGGCGAGCAGCTCGGTGAGCGCCCTGATCCGGTCGAGCGACGGTTCGATCTTGGTTTCCGGCCAGCGTTCGTTGAGCTCGGCCTCCACCACGCGTAGCTCCTGCAGCGCGGCGGGATCGGTGCCGGACAAATGCTCACTCCCCTGCGATTTCTCGGCTGGGCACGACGAATGTCGAGGTCAGTCTACGTCTCGACGTCGAGCGGGCCGTCGAAGACCCGTTCGGCGGCGGTGGTCGAGCGGCCCGGCGGGCGAGATCGGCGAGCGGCGGCCCCGTTCCGAGGGCGCGTGCCCTATCGCGAGCCTCACTCAGGTTAGGCATGGCTAACTAATGCAACCGTTGAGCGTGGACGCACCAACCTGGCGACGCGCCCGGAAAGGAGCGCGGCGATTTCGCGCGAAATCGCCGCACCCCATGCGTGGTGGGTGGCGATTTCGCGCGAAATCGCCACCCACCACTCTCGTAACCGATCAGGCCTCCGGCAGCGCGGCCAGGCGCGCGTTGATGCGGGCGATGTCGGCCTGCGCCGTTTCGCGACGGGCCTTGATCTTGTCCACCACGTCGGCCGGGGCCTTGTCCAGGAATGCCAGGTTGTTCAGCTTCTTGTCGGTGCCCGTGAGTTCCTTCTCCGCCGCGGCCAGGTCCCTGGCCAGCCGCTTGCGCTCGGCGACCACGTCGACGGCACCGGAGAGGTCCAGCTCCACCGACACGTTGCCGCCGGTCAACCCGACCTCGATGGACGCCGACGAGGTGAACCCGTCGGCCGGCTCGGTGACCCGGGCCAGCGCCCGGACCGCGGGCACGTGGTCGGCCAGGCCCTGCTCCACGACGCCGCCAAGCTTGGCCGCCACCCGTTGACCCGGCTTTAGCCCCTGGTCGGACCGGAACCGCCGGATCTCGGTGATCAGCTTCTGCGCCGCGGCGATCCGCACCGCGGCCGCCTCGTCGGCAGCCGCCCCGGACACCTCCGGCCACTCCGCGATCACCACGGACTCGCGGCCGGTCAACGCGGTCCACAGCGTCTCGGTGATGAACGGGATGGTCGGGTGCAGCAGTCGCAGCAGCACGTCGAGCACGTACCCGAGCACCTCGCGGGTGCGCTCCGCCCGCTCGGCAGCGTCCTGCGGGACACCCGCACCCGGTCGCTGGTCATGGGCAGGCGAAGAATTATCGCCCATGCCAGCTCCAGAAGCGTTTAGCTGGACCTTGGACAGCTCCAGGTACCAGTCGCAGAACTCATCCCAGGTGAAGTGGTAGAGCGCCTCGGTGGCCTTGGCGAACTGGAAGTCCTCCAGCAGCTCGTCCACATCGGACACCAACTGGTCGGTCCGGTCCAGGATCCACCGGTCCGCGTCGGTGAGTTCGCCGCGGTCGGCCAGCCGCTCCGGCACCCGCGCGCCGTTCATCATCGCGAACTTGGTGGCATTGAACAGCTTCGTGCAGAAGCTGCGGGATGCCGCCACCCACTCCTCGCTGATCGGCGAGTCGGTGCCGGGGTTCGCGCCGCGCGCCAGGGTGAACCGCAGCGCGTCGGTGCCGTAGGTGTCCATCCACACCAGCGGGTCGACGGTGTTGCCCGCAGACTTCGACATCTTCTTGCCGTGCGCGTCGCGGACCATGCCGTGCAGCGCGATGACCTTGAAGGGCTCCACGCCGTCCATCGCGTAGAGGCCGAACATCATCATCCGGGCGACCCAGAAGAACAAGATGTCGTAGCCCGTGACCAGGACGCTGGTCGGGTAGAACCTCCGCAGGTCCGTGGTGTCCGCTGGCCACCCCATCGTGGAGAACGGCCACAGGCCCGATGAGAACCAGGTGTCCAGCACGTCCTCGTCCTGGTGCCAGCCCTCGCCGGTCGGCGGCTCCTCGTCCGGTCCGACGCAGACGACCTCGCCGTTCGGCCCGTACCAGATCGGGATGCGGTGGCCCCACCAGAGCTGCCGCGAGATGGCCCAGTCGTGCAGGTTGTCGACCCAGTCGAAGTAACGCTTGGTCATCTCCGGCGGGTGCACCGCGACCCGGCCATCGCGCACCGCGTCGCCGGCGGCCTTGGCCAGCGGGCCGACCTTGACGAACCACTGCAGCGACAGCCGCGGCTCGATCGGCTCCTTCGACCGCGAGCTGTGCCCGACACTGTGCAGGTACGGGCGCTTCTCCGCGAGGATGCGGCCCTGCTCGCGCAGCGCCTCGCGGACGGCGACGCGGGCCTCGAAGCGGTCCATGCCGTCGAACTGCGTGCTGGTGTGGGCGATCCGGCCCTGCTCGTCCATGATCGTCAGCATCGGCAGGTCGTGCCGCTTGCCGATCTCGAAGTCGTTCGGGTCGTGCGCCGGGGTGACCTTGACGGCACCGGTGCCGAACTCCGGGTCGACGTGCTCGTCGGCGACGATCGGGATCTTGCGACCGGTCAGCGGGAGCTCGATCTCGGTGCCGACGAGGTGCTTGTAGCGCTCGTCGTCGGGGTGCACCGCGACGGCGGTGTCGCCGAGCATCGTCTCGATCCGGGTGGTGGCGACCACGATCGAGTCATCGCCGTCGCCGTACCGCATGGAGACGAGCTCTCCCTCGACCTCCTTGTGCTCCACCTCGATGTCGCTGATCGCCGAGCGCATCTCCGGTGACCAGTTGACCAGGCGCTCCGCCCGGTAGATCAGGCCGTCGTCGAAGAGCTTCTTGAAGATCGTCTGCACCGCGCGGGACAGCCCGGCGTCCATGGTGAAGCGCTCGCGGGTCCAGTCCACGCTGTCCCCGAGGCGGCGCATCTGGGACAGGATCGCCCCGCCGTGCTTCTCCTTCCACTGCCACACGCGCTCCAGGAACGCTTCGCGGCCCAGGTCGCGGTGGTCGATGCCCTCCTCGCGGAGCTGGCGCTCCACCAGCGCCTGCACCGCGATGCTCGCGTGGTCCATGCCGGGCAGCCACAGCGCTTCGTAGCCCTGCATCCGGCGGCGCCGGGTGAGGATGTCCATCAGGGTGTGCTCGAAGGCGTGCCCGATGTGCAGGCTGCCGGTGACGTTCGGCGGCGGGATGACGATCGAGAACGGCGGCTTGTCGCTGTTGGCGTCGGCGACGAAATACCCGGCAGCTACCCAGCGCTCGTACAGCTCGGCCTCTACGTCGGCCGGATTCCAGGTCGACGGAAGTTCACGGGGCTGGGCGGCATGGGTCTGTGTCACGCACCGAATTCTACGAGTGTCTGTTCAGCGCGTTTTCCGGGCATTAGGCTGCGCCGCGACCAGCATCCGTTGTGACTCCCGACACCTCGGCGATGCCGGTCTGTGAATGGTGTCGCACGCTATTGCCATGTCGCGTGGAGCCCCAGAACAGGACATCGACGAGAACGCCCTCCGAGTCGGTCAGCCCGGCCACGCCGCGGCGGGCGTGAAGGGCGTGCTGGTCTCGCTGCAGCGCAGTTGGGAGCAGATGGGCCTGGCCCGGACCGCCCGGACGTTGCCGCTGCTGAACCAGCGCGCGGGCTTCGACTGCCCGGGCTGCGCGTGGCCGGACCCGCGCGAGGCCGAGGGTGACAAGCGCAAGATCGCGGAATTCTGCGAGAACGGCGCGAAGGCCGTGGCCGAGGAGGCGACGACGCGGCGGGTCGGGCCGGAGTTCTTCGCCCGCCACCCGGTCGCCGAGCTGGTCGGCAAGACCGACTACTGGCTGGGCCAGCAGGGTCGCCTGACGGAGCCGATGATCCTGCGCGACGGCGACAGCCACTACCGCCCGATCGGCTGGGGCGAGGCGTTCGAGGTGATCGCGGCGAACCTGCGCGGGCTGGCTTCGCCCGACGATGCCGCGTTCTACACCTCGGGCCGCACCAGCAACGAGGCGGCATTCCTCTACCAGCTGCTGGTGCGCAGCTTCGGCACGAACAACCTGCCGGACTGCTCGAACATGTGCCACGAGTCGTCGGGGTCGGCGTTGACCGAGACCATCGGCATCGGCAAGGGCTCGGTGTCGCTGTCCGATGTGGAGCACGCGGACCTGGTGCTGGTGGTGGGCCAGAACCCGGGCACCAACCACCCGCGGATGCTGTCGTCGCTGGAGAAGGTCAAGCGGCGCGGCGGGCGGATCATCGCGGTCAACCCGCTGCCGGAGACCGGCCTGATGCGGTTCAAGAACCCGCAGAACGTGCGCGGCGTGGTCGGCGACGGCACCCAACTGGCCGACGAGTTCGCACAGATCCGCATCGGCGGCGACCTGGCGCTGTTCAAGGCCCTCAACGCGCTGGTGATCAAGGCGGGGGCGGTGGACCAGGACTTCATCGACACCCACACGCACGGCTTTGCCGAGTTCGCCGCCCAGGCCACCGACGTCGACTGGGCGGCCACCACCGAGGCCACCGGGCTGGCCCGCGAGCAGATCGAGCGGATCGCGGAGATGCTGATCTCTTCGCAGCGCACGGTGGCGTGCTGGGCGATGGGGCTGACCCAGCACAAGCAGGGCGTCGCAACCATCCGCGAGGTGGTCAACCTACTGCTGCTGCGCGGAATGATCGGCAAGCCCGGCGCCGGAGTCTGCCCGGTCCGCGGCCACTCGAACGTGCAAGGCGACCGGACGATGGGCATCTGGGAGAAGATGCCGGAGAAGTTCCTGGACGCCCTGGAGCGCGAGTTCGGGGTGCCGGTGCCGCGCCACCACGGTCTGGACACAGTGGACACCATCCGGGCCATGCAGTCCGGCCGGGTCAAGGCGTTCCTGGGGATGGGCGGAAACTTCGTGTCCGCGACGCCGGACACCGACGCCACCGCGCAGGCGCTGCGCGGCTGCGAGCTGACGGTCCAGGTGTCCACGAAGCTCAACCGCTCGCACGCGACCCCGGGCCGGACCGCGCTGATCCTGCCCGCGCTCGGCCGCACGGAACGCGACGTGCAGGGCGGCGGGGAGCAGTTCGTGACGGTCGAGGACTCGATGTCGGTGGTGCACGCCTCGCGTGGGCGGCTCGCCCCGGCGTCCGAGCACCTGCTCTCGGAGGTCGCGATCATCTGCCGGCTGGCCCGCGAGCTGCTCGGCCCGGACCATCCTGTGCGCTGGGAGTCCTTCGAGCGCGACTACGACGTGATCCGCGACCACATCGCGCAGGTGGTGCCCGGCTGCGCGGACTACAACCGCCGGGTCCGCGAACCGGACGGTTTCGTGCTGCCGCACCCGCCGCGCGACAGCCGCACCTTCCCGACTGCGACGGGCAAGGCGAACTTCACGGTGAACGTCCCGGAGCCGATCCGGGTGCCTGCCGGGCGCCTGCTGCTGCAGACGCTGCGCAGCCACGACCAGTACAACACCACTATCTACGGCCTGTCGGACCGGTACCGCGGCGTCGAGGACGGCCGCCGCGTGGTACTGGTCAACCCCGAGGACATCGCGGAACTCGGTTTCGCGGCGGGAGATCTGGTGAACCTGATCTCGGAGTGGACGGCGGCGGACGGCTCGCTCGAAGAGCGCCGCGCGGACCGCTTCCGGATCGTCGCTTACCCGACGGCCAAGGGTTGCGCGGCGGCCTACTACCCGGAGGCCAACCCCCTGGTCCCGCTGAACTCGGTGGCGGAGAAGTCCAACACCCCGGTCTCCAAGGCCGTCATCATCCGCCTGGAACGGACCTGACCTGTCGCTGGTGCCGACCGCTGTCGCCAACAGCGATCGGTTGCAGCACGACCAATCCCCGCCACGGGACAGTGTGTTATGTCGTAATTCCCGGTGTTATGTCGTAATTCCCGAACCCCACCCCGAATGCAACCCGCGTCCGGGATCATGCACACGAGCCACCGCAGCCCTTGGATCGATCTTGTTTCTCTCTCAAGAGCAATGATCAACCAAGGGCTGCACGAGTGATCAACTGGACTCCCGGCAACCACCTAGCAGCATTGCCAGAGGAAGCGGCCTTGGCCGGTTTTCTCGTCGAGGAAGGCGTAGGCGACACCCGCGTCGCCCAGGTTCATGTCGAACGGTTCGTCCGCGCTGTCCAACTGCGCCACGAAGCGCCAGGTGCCGGGTTCGTCCGGCCACTCCTCGCCCTGCAGCCAGCCCGGTTCGCCCCAGAGGCGGCTGCGCAGCAGGTCGTTTTCGTCGTCGGTGGCGGCGTCGGGGTCGTGCGGGGTGAGTTCCGCTCGGTGGTCGGGGCCGAACGTCGGGCCGCGGCGGATGCTGGCCACCTGATAGAAGTCCGCCGGTTCGCCGGGCTGGGCGAAGAAGGCGTTCTCGCCGCCGGCCGGGTCGTAGGTGCCGTCGACGAATTCGCCGGGATCGTCCTCGGTCATGAACAGGTAGCCGAGCCGGACCGCCTCGCCCGGCAGGCGGATCTGGCCGATGAACCGCATCGGCCGGCCGGTGCTCGCTGATAGCGGCCAGGTCGGTTCGGCCAGCCAAACCGGCTGGCCGCCGAACTTGGTGACCGGTTCGGTGATCGGCTCCGGCGCTTCCACGAAGCCCAGGTTCTGCCGATCGAGCGGGGTGCTGGTGGCCATCACATTCCTCACTGTGCGGGGTGCGCGACCGACGTTAGCGCCACCAACCACCCCCGCAGGCGCGGGGCCGTGAAGAGCCGAACAACCTCCTGGACCAGTTCGAAACCTGCGTAATTCGGTGGCGATTTAGTGCCTTGAGGTACTGCTGGTTCGACCGGGTGTCGTCCAGTAACCCGACAGGCTGTAACGGGGACTCATTGGTGGACTTCCGCTGGCAGCGGCGGAAACATCCTGAAACGTCCTACATGTCGATCTTCCAGCCGAAAGGGAAAGATTCCCATGCGTCTGCGTTCGCTCGTCGCTGGTGGCTTCGCTGCCGCCATCGCTCTTCTTCCCGCTGCCGCCGGGCACGCCGCGGTCGCCGTCCCCGGGGCAGACGGTCCAGAAGCAAGAACGGTTCCAACATTCGTCGAGGAACGCGGAAGCGGCATCGAGCGGTGTCCCGTGGGTGAGTTCTGCTGGTACAACGCCCCCTTCTACAACCAGGGCCAGGAGAACTGGATGTGGCGGTCCAGGAATTCCCAGCCCGATCTCGGGCGAAGTCCAGGTAGCAGCGACGAGGCAGAGTCTGTGATCAACAGGACGGACCAGCAGATCACGCTGTACGAACACTGGCGCTACGGGCGATGCGTCACCGTTCTACCGGGCAGCCGGATCGACGACCTCGACGCGTACGGGTTGCAGAACAACGTCACGTCGATTCATCACGGCGACGAGTTCTCGTGCCCGAGCTGGGGATACATCGCCTCGTAGCGATCCGGCCCGGAGGTCCAGTCCCGCAGTGGACTGGACCTCCTGCTGCACGCGCGACCAGCGCGAGTCCAAAGAGGAGAACCGCGCTTCGGATTTGCGCCGAGGGTCAGCCGGTGAAGAGCTGGGTGACCTTCTGGACGAGTTCGTACACGCCGTAGGCGAAGGGCACGCCGACCCACGCCCACGCGAAGAGGAGCAGTCCCCGGCGGTTCATCGCGCACCTCCCGTGGCCGGTTCGTGGAACCTGGGGTTGACCGGCCGCACGAGTTCGTTGGCCACGAACCCGACGACGAGCAGGCCGATCATGATGTACAGCGACGTCGTGTACAGGTCCGGCCCGGTGGCACCGGCCGCCTTGCGGACATCGGCGATCGCGTTGACGATCAGCGGCCCCAACACGCCGGCCACCGACCACGCGGTGAGCAGCCGACCGTGGATCGCGCCCACCTCGTAGCTGCCGAACAGGTCCTTCAGGTAGGCGGGGATCGTCGCGAAACCGCCGCCGTAGAACGAAAGGATCAGCATCGCGAACAGCACGAAGACCGGGACCCCGGTCGCCCCGAACAGCATGATGCCCAGGTACAGCAGCACCCCGCCGCCGAGGTAGAGCCGGTAGATGTTCTTGCGCCCGAGAATGTCCGATGTGGACGACCAGATGAAGCGCCCGGCCATGTTGGTCAGCGAAAGCAGTGCGACGAACCCGGCCGCGGCGCCGGTCGCAACCGGTGTCGAGCTCTCCGCGAAGAAGCTGACGATCATCGGCGAAGCCTTCTCCAGGATGCCGATCCCGGCCGTGACGTTGCAGCACAGGACAACCCACAGCAGCCAGAACTGCGGCGTGCGGACCGCGTTGCGGGCCGCCACGTTCGCCGTAGTGATCAGCGGGCGGGCCACCTGCTTCGGCGCCGCCGCGGGGCGCCAGTCCGGCGGCGGCACCCGCACCAGCGCCACGCCCAGCGACATGAACACCCCGTAGACCAGCCCGTGCACCAGGAAGGTCAGCGCGATCCCGGACCGACCGGTGCCAAAGGCCTCCAGCATCTGGGCCGACCACGGCGAGGCGATCAACGCGCCCCCGCCGAAGCCCATGATGGCTATGCCGGTCGCCATGCCCGGCCGGTCCGGGAACCACTTGATCAGCGTCGACACCGGCGAGATGTAGCCGATGCCGAGCCCGATCCCGCCGACGAATCCATACCCGAGCACCACCAGCCAGTACTGGCCGAGCGAAACCCCGAGCGAGGACAGCAGGAATCCCAGCGAGAAGCAGGTGGTGGACACCGCCATGGCCCACCTCGGGCCACGGCGCTCCACCAGCGTCCCACCCAGCGCGGCGGACAGCCCGAGCATCACGATGCCCAGCTGGAACGGGAGCGCGCTAAGCGTTCCGGACAGGCCGAGGGCCCCTTCCAGCGGCGGCTTGAAGACGCTCCAGGCGTAGACCTGCCCGATGGACAGGTGCACCGCGAGGCCGGCGGGCGGAACCAGCCACCGGTTCCAGCCAGTGGGTGCGACGATTCGAGTGGGAGCGAGCAGGTCTGCGACCATGGGACCTCCCCGGCGCGGTGTTGATCACAGCGCGGCTGAGCATACTGTGTACAAACCCGAATGAAGCGCGTTTCGCCGACGCAGCCTGGCAGGGAGGGCCCGATGGGACGCGTAACCATACGACGACCGGTGCTGAAGATCGCCGCCGACGGCGCCCGGACCAGGCCGGACACCCTGGCCGCCGAGGAGCCGCTGGAGATCCGGGTCAACGGCACCCCGCTCTCGGTCACCATGCGCACGCCCGGCCACGACATCGAGCTCGCGCACGGGTTCCTGCTGACCGAGGGCGTCATCCACGACAAGGACCAGCTGTCCACGGCCCGCTACTGCGACAGCCCCGGCCCGGACGGCCGCAACACCTACAACGTGCTCGACATCCTGCTCGCGCCCGGCGTGCAGCCGCCGGACGCCTCGGTGACGCGCAACTTCTACACCACCTCGTCCTGCGGGGTGTGCGGCAAGGCCGCGCTGGACTCGGTCCGGCTGAGCACCCGCCACTCCCCCGCCGACGACCCGCTGACGCTGGAACCCGCCACCCTCATCGAGCTCCCCGGCCGGTTGCGGGCCGCCCAGCGCGTCTTCGACACCACCGGCGGGCTGCACGCGGCAGGCCTGTTCGATTCCGGCGGCGAGGTGCTCGTGGTGCGCGAGGACGTCGGCAGGCACAACGCGGTCGACAAGGTCCTGGGTTGGGCCCTGCTGGCGGACCGGGTGCCGTTGACCGGATGCGTGTTGCTGGTGTCCGGCCGGGCTTCGTTCGAACTCGTGCAGAAGGCCGCGATGGCCGGGGTGCCCGCGCTCGCCGCGGTGTCCGCGCCATCGTCGCTGGCCGCGGACCTCGCGGCGGAGCAGGGCATGACGTTGATCGGGTTCCTCCGCGGCCAGTCCATGAACGTCTACACCGGAGCTGAACGCATCGTGACGAAGGACATCGCCTGATTGCGCCCCATCCGGTTGGTGGCGGCACATGCCGTTGGCACGATAGAGCGGAACGGTCAAACGGGAGGGCGCATGGGCGACGGTGAATCGCGCGGCCGCATGCTGAGTCGGCGCAGCGTCCTTGCCTCCGGTGTCGCCGGGCTCGCCGCGCTGGGCGTCGGCCTGACCGCCGACCTCGACTCGCGCCCGGCGGTGCCACTGGCCGACGCGTCGGACTTGTCCGTGGAGCAGGTGTACTCGCAGGCCCGCAACTGCCCCGTCCACCTCGTCACGATGTACCCGAAAGGCGTTGCGCGCGAAGGACTTCCGGCCTGCCTGATGCTGCACGGCCGGTTCGGCGACGCGCGCAAGTCGGCGGGCGGGCTGCCGAACTGGCTGTCCGACTCGGTCGCGGTCGGCCGCATCCCGTCGTTCGCGTTCCTCGCCGTGGACGGCGGCGGGAACAGCTACTGGCACCGGTGGCCCGGCGATGACCCGATGTCGATGTTGCTCGACGAAGTGCCACGCTGGCTGGCCGAACGTGGCCTCGGCGGCGAAGGCGGCCGACCGTTCGCGGCCGCCGGCATCTCGATGGGCGGGTTCGGCGCGCTGCTCTACGCCCGCCGCCGCCGCGAGCAGGGCAACCCCCTGTCGGCCGCCGCCGTGGTCTCCCCGGCGCTGATCACCAGCTGGCAGGAGATGAGCAAGCGGCGGGCCTTCGCAAACGAGGCGGAGTGGGCGGAGATGGACCCGCTCCGCCACATCGGCGCGCTCGGCGACGTCCCGCTGGGCGTGTGGTGCGGCACCGAGGACCGCTTCATCGACGGCACCCGCCGCTTCATCCGCGCCGCTCAGCCCGACTACGCCTCGACCACCCCGGGTGGCCACAACAGCCGCTACTACCGCAAGGCGCTGCCGGAGCTCGTCGACTTCGTCGGCACCCAGCTCGCCCGCTCAAGCGACAGGTGAAGGGCTCAGCTCAGAGCCTGTCGGCGAATGCCGTCCGCGCCTTTGGAAGCGGCGTAGCCGCTTGCATTCACCTTGCCAAGACGACCATCGGCGGGTTCTGAGAGGTTTTCTGGCGAGGACGGCCCCTCCGCCGCGTATTTGGTCATACATCAGGAGGGGCACCCGCAGTCCAGGGAACCTAAGGTTCCGCTAAGCGACCACCCACCCAGACCATTCCGTTCACCAGTCAGGCTCTCAGACCAGGCGTAGGCGTTCCTGGGACGGGCCCGCGGCGTAGGTGTCCGTGTCGAAGCGGTCGTTGAGCGGGACCGTGCCGTACAGGGACCACCGCAGCACCGCCGGCCACGGACCGTAGCCGCCGTCGGTGTTGAGATGCCCGCCATCGAGGATCACGTCCACCTCGACCTGCAGGTCCTCGGCCAACGCGTGCGCCTGGTACATCGACAGGTAGGGGTCGCCGGTGCCCACCACGAGGCGGGTGATCCCGGCGGCCCGGCGCAGCGCCGAGGCGTCCGCCGGGTAGGGCGTGATGCCCTGGGCGCCCGGGTGCTGCCAGTCCCGGGCCGGCGGGGACACGAGCAGGACCCGGTCCGCGCGCCGGGACCGCCCGGCGATCGTCGCCGCGTGGTGCAGCCACAGTGCCACCCCGCAGGAATGGGCCGCGACGACCAGTTCGGCTTCCGGCGGCACGGCCTCCAGCCGCTCCCGAAGCACCGGCAGCCAGTTTTCGAGCATCGGCCGGTCGGGGTCGGGCAGGGCCGGCAGGTCCACCTGGACGCCCTGCTCACGGAGCTGCCCGGCGAGCCACTGCTGCCAATGCCAAGGACCGGAACCGGTCATTCCGTGAACCAGCAGGACATGCATCTCGCTCATGGCACCGCTCCCGGAGAAACGTTGGTCTGGTCGCACCCAATGATCATCTAACCCTGATGGATCCGCAGGCCGCGACCGGTATCCACCGATCCGGTAATGATTAAGACCAAGGGCGGCACCCACCCGAGGAGCAGCCCGAAGGGCACCGCCCTCGGAACCATTCGCAACGACTCGTCAACCGCTGAACGCGCTCGCGACGCGCAGGCCCGCGCAGGGGACATCACCGCACGAGCGACTGCGACACCGACCCAGCTGGCCTCAGGCGGACTTCTCGCGGCGCTCGCGACGAGTGGCCTGGCGGGCGACGATCGTCGGGTTGACGTTCTCGCGCACCGTCTGCTCGGTGATCACGACCTTGGCCACGTCTGAACGGCTCGGGATGTCGTACATCACCGGCAGCAGGACCTCTTCCAGGATCGCGCGCAGCCCGCGGGCACCCGTGCCCCGCAGGATCGCCTGGTCGGCGATGGCCTCCAGCGCGGTCTTGGTGAACTCCAGCTCCACGTTGTCCATCTCGAACAACCGCTTGTACTGCTTCACCAGCGCGTTGCGCGGCTCGGTGAGGATCTGCACCAGCGACGGCTTGTCCAGGTTGGTGACGCTGGCGACCGTGGGCAGCCGGCCGATGAACTCGGGAATCAAGCCGAACTTGATCAGGTCCTCGGGCATCACGTCGGCGAAATGGTCGGTGGTGTCGATCTGGTTCTTCGACCGCAGCTCCGCGCCGAACCCGACGCTGTGCTTGCCGACCCTGTCCTCGACGATCTTCTCCAGCCCGGCGAACGCGCCCGCCACGATGAACAGCACGTTCGTGGTGTCGATCTGGATGAACTCCTGATGCGGGTGCTTGCGACCGCCCTGCGGCGGCACGCTCGCGGTGGTGCCTTCCAGGATCTTCAGCAGGGCCTGCTGCACGCCCTCGCCGGAGACGTCGCGGGTGATCGACGGGTTCTCGCTCTTGCGCGCGATCTTGTCGACCTCGTCGATGTAGATGATCCCGGTCTCGGCCCGCTTCACGTCGTAGTCGGCCGCCTGGATCAGCTTGAGCAGGATGTTCTCCACGTCCTCGCCCACGTAACCGGCCTCAGTGAGCGCGGTGGCGTCGGCGATCGCGAACGGAACGTTGAGCATCTTGGCCAGCGTCTGGGCCAGGTAGGTCTTGCCGCAGCCGGTGGGCCCGAGCATAAGGATGTTCGACTTGGCCAGTTCGACGGCCTCTTCACCGCGGCTCTCCCGGCGCTCACCGGCCTGGATGCGCTTGTAGTGGTTGTAGACCGCAACAGCCAGGTTCCGCTTCGCCGGGTCCTGCCCGATGACGTACTGGTCGAGGAACTCGTGGATCTCGGCCGGCTTCGGCAGCTCGTCGAGCTTGACCTCGCCCGCCTCGGCCAGTTCCTCCTCGATGATCTCGTTGCAGAGATCGATGCACTCATCGCAGATGTACACGCCGGGGCCGGCGATGAGTTTCTTCACCTGCTTCTGGCTCTTCCCGCAGAAGGAGCACTTCAGCAGGTCGCCGCCGTCACCGATACGTGCCATGACCGCTGACCCCGTCCCCTCCGGCGCGCCGTCCAGTAGCGCGCCTGACCGTATGTGCCTCCGACGGTACCTGTCGTTCCCCGTGTTCGGGGAGACTCACAGTGTCCGCCATGGCCGAGCGTGGTGTGACCAGCACCGCGTTCGGCGTGTCGTGGACAACGGACGGGCGTGGCGAGTCCGCCACTATCCGGCCGTCCGCCCACTTCTACCAGGTGCGCGACCGCGCACTGCGGTATCGGGCGGTTGCTTCATCCCGCAACCCGCATCGCGACGCTTGACGCGGCGTGCGCGGAAGCCGCCGCAAGCGGCGCAGCCGCTTGGCCCACCCTCGCAACCGGCACCGCCGCGGGTTCTCAGAGGCCTTCTCGCGAGGACAGCCCCGACGTGGCGTGTTGGGTCATACACGAGTCGGGGATCCCGGGGTCGAGAAAGCCTCTGAGGTTCCGTTACTCGCACCGCTGCTCAGGACGAGCCGTGCATTCTTCTGAATCAGGACTTCTGCGCCGACAGCTTCCGGTAAGGCAGGACCTCGTCGATGATGCCGTACTCGGCGGCCTGCTCGGCCGTGAGGATCTTGTCCCGGTCGATGTCGTCGCGGACCTGCTCCTGAGACCGGTTGGTGTGCTTCGCCAACGTGGTCTCCAGCAGTTCGCGCATCCGCTGCACCTCGGCGGCCTGGATCTCCAGGTCGGAAACCTGGCCGTAGATGCCCTCGACCGACGGCTGGTGGATCAGGATCCGCGAGTTCGGCAGCGCCATCCGCTTGCCCTTGGTGCCGGCGGCCAGCAGCACCGCCGCGGCCGAGGCCGCCTGCCCGAGGCAGATGGTGCGCACGTCCGGCCGGACGTACTGGATGGTGTCATAGATGGCCATCAGCGCGGTGAACGAACCACCGGGCGAGTTGATGTACATCTGGATCTCGCGGTCCGGGTCGTCGGACTCCAGGAACAGCAGCTGCGCCATCACGTCGTTGGCCGACGCGTCGTCGACCTGGACGCCGAGGAAGATGATCCGTTCCTCGAACAGCTTGTTGTACGGGTTCGACTCCTTGACCCCGTACGCGGTGCGCTCGACGAACGAAGGCAGCACGTACCGGGACTGCAGTGACTGATAAGGGTTCACGACAGGTGACTCCTCGTTGCTAGGTCCGGGCGGGATGATCAGCTGCTCGGAAGGTTCGCGGCACTCGCCACGTGGTCCACGAACCCGTACTCGCGGGCCTCCTCCGCGGTGAACCACCGGTCGCGGTCCGAGTCCTGAGTGATCTTCTCCACCGTCTGACCGGTCTGCGCCGCGATCAGCTCGGCCATCTCCTTCTTGTGCCTGGAGAACATCTTGGCCTGGATCTCGATGTCCGAAGCCGTACCGCCGAGACCGGCCGACGGCTGGTGCATCATGATCCGCGCGTGCGGCAGCGCGAACCGCTTGCCCTGGGCGCCCGCGGACAGCAGGAACTGTCCCATCGAGGCGGCCATGCCCATTGCCACGGTGGCCACGTCCGGCTTGATCAGCTGCATGGTGTCGTAGATCGCCATGCCCGCCGTCACCGAGCCACCCGGCGAGTTGATGTAGAGCGAAATGTCGCGGTCCGGGTCCTCCGCCGCCAGCAGCAGAAGCTGCGAGCAAATCTGGTTCGAGATCGAGTCCTCGACCTGGGAGCCGAGGACGATGATGCGCTCCCGCAGCAGCCGCTCGTAAACCGAGTCGTTGAGCGAGAGCCCGTTCGTCCCCGTCCGCATGGACGGCGACTGCGTGTCGGACGCCGGAACAGTCAGGTGCTGCGTCACGTCTCCCTGCCTTCTCCCACAATGGGCCGTTGTCCACCGGGGCCACTTCGGCCACTCCGCCCACTTCCACAGTGGACCGCGCCCCGGCGATGTCCTGCTTCCCTCTCGGGTGATCCGCTACAACTGACCCTAACGAACGTGGACGGCACCAGCTTCCCAGTACCGCCCACGTTCGCTTAGAGCATGCTATTCAATTGTCCAGTCGAGAGGCGGGTCACTCCGCCGCCTTCGCGGCCTCGGCCTGCTCGGACTCCTGCGGGCCGAACAGCTCGTCGAGGTCCAGCTCGTTGCCGGCCCCGTCGGTGACGGTGGCCTGGCGCACGACCGAGAACAGCGCCTTGCTGCGGCGCACGTCGGCGTACATCGCGCCGAGCTGGCCCGACTGCTGGGCCTGCTGGACGAACTGGTCCGGGCTCATGCCGAAGCGCTGGGCTTGGTAGATGATCCGCTGGGTGAGCTCGTCGTCGGAGACGGACACGTCCTCGGAGTCGGCGATGGTGTCCAGCACCAGCTGAGTCTTGACCGCCTTCTCCGCCTCGGCGCGAGTCTCGGCGTCGAACTCCTCGCGGGTCTTCTCCTGCTGCTCAAGCCACTCTTCGAAGCGCGCCTCGTCCTGGTCGAACGGGTGCAACGCGTCGTGCTGGCGCGCCTCGATCTCCGACTCGACGATCTTCTCCGGCAGCGGCACCTCGACGGTCTCCAGCAGCGCGTCCAGGACGTTGTCCCGCGCCTCCATGCCCTGCTGCATCTTCTTGACCCGGCCCAGCCGCTCCCGCAGGTCGGCGACGAGCTCCTCGACGGTGTCGAACTCGCTGGCCAGCAGGGCGAACTCGTCATCGGCCTCGGGCAGCTGGCGCTCCTTGACGGAGTTGAGCGTGACCGAAACCTCGGCGTCCTTGCCGGCGTACTCACCGCCCACCAGCTTGGTGGTGAACGTCTTGGTGTCGCCCTCGCTCGCGCCGATCAGCGCGTCGTCGATGCCCTCGATGAGCTGGCCGGAGCCGATCTCGTAGGACAGGCCGCTGGTATTGGCGTCCTCGACGTCCTCGCCGTCGACGGTGGCCGACAGGTCGATGCTGACGAAATCGCCCTCCTGCGCGGGGCGCTCCACACCGGCGAGGGTGCCGAAGCGGGCGCGCAGCGAGTCGAGCTGCTCGGTCACCTCGTCCTCGGTGACCTCGACGTCGTCCACGCTGACCGACAGCTCGCCGAAGGCGGGCACGGTGATCTCGGGGCGGACGTCGACCTCGGCGGTGAACGCAATCTCCGCGCCGTCCTCGATCTTGGTCACCTCGATGTCCGGGGTACCGAGGGTGCGCACCTCGCTGCTGTTGACCGCCTCCAGGTACTTGGCCGGGACCGCTTCGTTGACGACCTCGTCGAGCACGGGGCCCCGACCGATGCGACTCTCCAGCACCCGCGCCGGGACCTTGCCCGGCCGGAAGCCGGGGATACGGACCTGCTGGGCGAGTGCCTTGTACGCGCGGTCGAAGTTCGGCTTGAGCTCGTCGAACGGCACCTCGACATTGATCCGGACGCGCGTCGGGCTCAGGTGCTCGACGGTGCTCTTCACGTGGTCTCCTAGTGCGAACGTGCTTGATTCCCGGCGCTGCCAACGGGCGCGGCATACCACCACGTCCAACGATGCCGGGCTGACCTCCGAGTCTATTGCTTCCCGCCGGGACACCCGGCCCGGGGTTGCAACTACCGGCGTTGGCAAGCCTCACCTAAGCCCGGATGCTCCGCCGAACCGTCATCCGTGTTTGAGTGGAAACGTGCACCACACCGCAGCCGACGCCGCTACCTGCGCCGCACTGTCCGAAGCGCTCGCCGAGCCGATGCCCGGCACCGCAGCGGTGGCCGCCAGCTGGCTGTGCCTGGAACAGCGCGGCCCCTGGGGCCACAACGCGCTGACCCAGAGCCACCTGGACCCCGAGCTCGGGCGGGCGCTGTCCGCGCGGGCCGACCAGCACCGAGTGCGGATCCAGCTCATCCGGCACCCCGGGCGGCACGCGGACACCGCCGGCGACCAGCCGCAGCGGGTGTTCCTCGCGCACACCGCCCCCGGCACTGGCTGGCTGCGGACGGCGACCACCACGGACCCCGCCGAACTCCTCGAACTCGACTTCGCCCGGATCACGGCCGGCCACCACGACGGCTGGGGGCAGCCCGCCACCGAGCCGCTGCTGCTGGTTTGCACCAACGGCCGCCGCGACCGGTGCTGCGCCCTCCTAGGCCGCGAACTGATCACGGAACTCGCCGGGCGGCACGACGGCACGGTCTGGGAGTCCTCGCACACCGGCGGGCACCGCTTCGCGCCCGCCGCGGTCGTGCTGCCCAGCGGGTACACCTACGGGCGGCTGAACGCGCAAACCGCCGACGCGGTGCTGTCCTCAGCTGCGGCCGGGAAGGTCGTCCTCGACCACTGCCGAGGCCGATCCACGTGGAGCCGCGCCGGACAAGCCGCCGAACTCGCCCTCCGGGAGCGCCTCGGCGAATACCTCGCCGACGCCCTACGCGTCACCGGCGAAGAAGCCCACCAGGTGCTGATCAACCACAAGGACGGCCGGAGCTGGCAGGTCGTGGTCCGGGAACGCGAACTCGACCCGCCCCGGCCCAACAGTTGCGGCAAGAAGGCGATCCGCCCCACCGCCTGCGCCGTCGAAACCATCAACCGCCGACCAGCGCCCCAACCGCCGAACCCAACTGAGTAGGCGTCACCGCGGTCACGATGCCCTCCGGCGGCGCCGACGCAGGCGAAACCGGCGGACCCGGCACGCATAGCGAAACGACGACCAGGAAAGCCACCGCAGCGCCCAACACCGCGCACACCACCAAGGTCGGCAGCTGGATCCGGAAACCGGACAGACTCCAATCGCGCACGAAAGGAAGATCGGCCGCCCCCCACAGACCGTTACCATCCGCGGCCGGCTGCTGCGACGCACATCACCACGCCGAACACGCCGACCGGCAAAAAGAAAACCGGCCACTCACCGATGGCGAGCGGCCGGCCGCGACGTCGGGGTGGCGGGATTTGAACCCACGACCCCTCGCACCCAAAGCGAGTGCGCTACCAAACTGCGCCACACCCCGTCCGACGTGCGGAGCACCCGGGAACTCCGGGTGCGTTGCGGAGAGCTTATCGCGACCCGCTAAGCTATGACACGCAAGGTCGCCTAAACCCGCGAGGGCCAGGCGGAACCAGCACGCGGGCGTAGCTCAATGGTAGAGCCCCAGTCTTCCAAACTGGCTACGCGGGTTCGATTCCCGTCGCCCGCTCCGAGTTGGGTACTTTGTGTCTAGTGGGCCTTCGGCCCACCTAGACCCTTACTCTTCGCCTTCGCTGTGGGGGGCCGAGCCCCCCACACCCCCCACGGCGCGGGGGGCGCTTTTCGACTGCCCCTCAGCTTCCTCACGTTCCCGACCTAGGCTTCCGACCAGCCGTGCCATAGCAGCGATCTCGCGCGGCCCCAGACCTCCACACTTCGCCACGCCACGGAGACCGAGCCCCCACACACCCACGGCCCGGGGGGCGCTTTTCGACTGCTTCTCGGCTTTCTCACGTACCCGACCTAGGCTTCCGACCAGCCGCGCCGTGGTGGCGATTTCGCGCGAAATCGCCGCTCCCCATGCGTGCTGGGTGGCGATTTCGCGCGAAATCGCCGCTTGGTCCTTCCCCGTTGGTGCGCGGTGTGTTCGTGCGCATCCAGTGTCGTCCTGCAGAGCGGCGTGCTGGGGCAGCGACCTTGCTCACAGTGTCCGTTGTGTCGCGCCTCTCGGGTGCGGCTTGCCGTTTGGGCGGTTCGTGCCGCTTCGCGGCTGTTGCGTTTTGGGTTGGGGTTCTGGGGAATAAAAAGGCTTTGGGTTTTGTCAGCGGGTTGGGCGAGGCTTGTGGTCGGGCTGATGGTGGCTCGGGCCCTTCTCGGCTCTTCTTGATCTCTTGGGGGTTTTGTGCGGCGGCTTGAGTACAAGTGGTTGGTCGGCATCACCTTTGTACTGGCGCTGATCATGCAGATCCTCGACGTCACCATCCTGAACGTCGCGCTGGCCACCTTGGGGCGGGAGTTCCGGGTCGACGCCGCCGCACTCCAGTGGGTGCTCACCGGGTACATGATCAGCCTCGCCGTGTTCATCCCATCGTCCGGCTGGATCGCCGATCGGTTCGGCAGCAAGCGGACCTTCCAGTCCGCCGTCGTCATCTTCACCCTCGCGTCCGTGCTCTGCGGGGTTTCCACCGAGATGTGGCAGCTCGTCGGCGCCCGGGTGCTGCAGGGCGTTGGCGGCGGGATGCTCGTGCCCGTTGGCCAGGCGATGCTGTTCCGAGCCTTCCCGCCCAACGAGCGCGCCAAAGCCGGGGCCGTGCTTTCCATCCCGATCACCGTTGCGCCCATGCTCGGGCCGGTGCTCGGCGGATTGCTCGTCCAATACGCCAACTGGCGGTGGATCTTCTTCATCAACGTCCCCGTCGGGGCCTTGGCGCTGTTCTTCGCCGTGGTGTTCCTCCGGGAGGAACCGCGGCGCGATCCGGGGCGCTTCGACTTTCCCGGTTTCGTGCTCGCCGGAGCCGGTTTGGCGACGCTGCTCTACGGGCTCGAGCAGGGTGCGCAGCTCGGCTGGGGCCAGCCCCAGGTCTGGTCGAGCCTCGTGGCCGCGGTGCTGCTCATCGGCGGATTGGTCTGGCGGGAGTTGACCGTCACGCATCCGATGCTCGACCTGCGGCTGCTGACCGACCGGTTGTTCGGCACCGGCAACGTGCTGCTGCTGTGCCAGACCGGGGCGATGTTCGGGGTGCTCTTCCTAATCCCGCTGTACCTGCAGAACCTGCGTGGGGTATCGCCCATGCACGCCGGCCTCGTGCTGATGCCGCAGGCCATCAGCATGTTGCTGACCACCCAGGTAATCAGCCGGATCTACGGCCGGGTCGGGCCGAAGCGGCTGATCCTGGCCGGGTTCGCGGTGCAGGTCGCGATCGGCCTCGGGTTGCAACTGCAGGGCACCGACACCTCGTTGTGGCTCCTGGTCGCGTTGCTCGCGGTGCAGGGCGTGGCGATGGGGCTGCTGATGACTCCGGTGCAGACCGCGACATTCGCCCGGATCTCCGGTGCCGCCATGGGGCAGGCCAGCTCGATGTTCAACGTCAGCAGGCAGGTCGCCACCGCGCTGGGCACCGCGATCGTCGCGACCGTGCTGGTGGTGCTCACCGAGCACGGCATGTCCACAGTGGATCCCGCTGCGGCCGGCCAGGTCGCCGAGGCGCAGCTGGGCGCCTACCACGGCGCGTTCCTGGTCTCGGTGGTCTTCGCCGGGCTCGGCCTGCTGCTGGGGCTGCGGGTGCGCGACTCCGACGCGGCGGCCAGCCTGGACACCCCGGACGCGAAGGCACAGCCGAGTGAACGCGAGCCCTCGAAAACCGTGAGATAGCTCAAGCTCGCCCCACTCCCGGAGCGGCCCGGGCAGTATGTGAGGGGTGACCGACATGCCGCACGCCGACCAGGTCCGCAATCACGCCCGCTGGCGCTCGGGCTGGCACGCCGGGCGCACCGGCTACGCGTGGCTGCTGCCGCTGGCCGATCAGCCCGGGCTGCGCAAGCTGGTGAACGGCTACCAGTACGCGCTGCGCGATTTGCCCGGCTTCGACCTCGTTCCGCTGGAATGGATGCACATCCTGGTGCAGGAAATCGGTTTCACCGACGAGATCGACGAGTCGCGCATCGAACCGCTGGTGGCGGCCGCCCGTACCCGGCTGGCGTCCGCGCTGCCCCTGACCCTGGCGTTCCACCACGCAGTGGTGCTGCCGGAGTCGCTGTCGCTGCCCGCCGAACCCCAGTCGACGGTGCTCGAACTCCGCGCCGCGGTGCGCGAAGTGACCGCCGAGGCACTCGGTGGAGCGACCCTCCCGGCGGAACCCGAAGACCTCGACAAGCACGTGAGCCTCGCTCACTCCACCACCGAAGGCCCGGCGATCTTCGCCGTCGCCACCCTCGGTGCCACGGTGGTCGACCCGACCACGGCCAAGGTGTCCGCGCTGTCCCTGGTCAAGCTCAACCGGGACCACTCGTGCTCCGAGTGGGAGACCGTCGCCGAGGTCCCGCTCGGCGTCTGAAAGCACGGTTTCGCCGAGTCCCGAGGACCGCCTGAAAATGAGTCGCACGCCGTTCTCGCGGGCGGTATGAACGTCATATGGCGGACCTCACCACGAGAAGTCTTTCGGCCGACGACCGCGAGTTGTTCTTCGACGTCTTCACCGCTGCTTTCCTCGACGACAGCCGCGACTCCGCGATCGAGCGCTACCGCGAGCTCTTCGACCCGGCGCTGGCCCACGGAACGTTCGACGGCGACGAGGCGATCGGCGTCGCCGGGCGGTTCGAAACGGGCATTACACTGCCGGGCCCGGTTCAGCACCCGGTCGCCGCCATCACGGCGGTCGGGGTCAAGCCCGGACACCGGCGACGCGGCGCGCTGACCTCGCTGATGCGCGCCCAGCTCGACGGCCTGCGCGGCAACGGCTCCGGGCTCGCCGCGCTGTACGCCTCGGAAGCGTCCATCTACGGCCGGTTCGGCTTCGGCCTGGCCAGCTACGAGAGCCACCTGACCCTGCCCCGCGGCGCGGCTTTCTTGTCCACTGTGGACGTCGATGGGAGGCGGGTCAGCGAGGTCGACCGGGAAACCGCGCTGGAATTCGTGCACCAACGATACCCGGCGGTGGCCGCGACCCGGACCGGCTGGCTGTCCAGGGCCGACGGCTCCTGGGAGGTCCGGATGATCGACGACCGCAGCGAGCGCGGCGACCTGGGCAAGACCCGGTTCGCGCTGCACCCCGACGGCTACGTCATCTACCGGCCCAAGCCCAATTGGACGAACCAGGGCCCCGCCTACCACCTGCGGGTGCTGGAGCTCGTCGCGTCGACCCCGCAGGCCTACGCCGCGCTCTGGCGGTACCTGCTCGACTTCGACCTGGTCGGCGAGGTGCACTGGGGCAAGGCCGCGGTCGACGAACCAGTGGTGGGCATGCTCGCCAACTCGCGCCTCGCGGAGCGGCAGATCATCGACGGGCTGTGGGTCCGACTGGTCGATCTCGGCCACGCGCTGGAAGCACGCCGGTACAGCGCCGCGGTGGACGTCGTGTTCGACGTTACCGACTCGTTCTGCCCGTGGAACGCGGGCCGGTGGCGGCTGACCACGGGTGCCGACGGGGTCGCGAGCGTCGCCCGCACCGACGACCCGGGCCAGATGGCATTGGACGTCAGCGACCTGGCCGCGGCGTACCTGGGCGGCAACACGCTGTCCGGGCTGGCCAGGTCCGGGCGGGTAGCCGAGCTCGCGCCGGGTGCGCTGTTCGAAGCCTCTCGCGCGTTCGCCACCGACGACGCCCCGCACTGCCCGGAGGGTTTCTGATCGACCAGCGCCCCTGCTGAGCGGCGTACCGTCGGAACCAACGGGTGTTCCGCCGGGTCAGGAGGCATGGGTGACCGCAATCGTCATCATCGTGATCGCCCTCGTGGTGATCGTCGCCGCGGTCTGGTGGTCCCGGCAGAAGGCCGTGGCGCACCAACGCAACCAGCTCGAAGACGCCAAGGCGGAAGCGCGACGCTGGGTGGAGCGGTTGGGCGGTCAGGTGCTCAACCTGGTCGGCACCAACGAAGCGGCCAAGCAGTCGCTCGCCGATGCGGCTGAACGGCATGGCGCGGCGGTCTCTCAGCTCGACCAGGCGCGCACCGCCGCGCAGGCCCGCCTGACCACGGAGTCCGCGCTGGAAGGCCTGTACTACGTGCGGGCCGCGCGGATCGCGATGGACCTGGATCCGGGCCCCGAGCTCCCCGACCTCTCCGGCCAGCGCGGCGCGGGCAAGGTGACCGAGTACCGCGAGGTCGAGGTCGAAGGCCACCCGCAGGTGGCGTCGCCGAACCCGACCGAGCAGACCCCGCACTACTACCCGGGCGGCACGGTCGCCGGGCGGCCGGTGCCGCAGGGCTGGTACAGCGAGCCGTGGTGGAAGCCGGCGCTCGTCGCGGGTGCCTGGGGCGTGGGCTCGTTCGTGCTGATGAGCGCCCTGTTCGGCGGCATGGCCGGGATCCCGGCAGAGGCGGCCTACGCGGACGGCTTCCAGGACGGCCTGGGCGCCAGCGGCGACCCAGGCATCGACGCCGCGAACGCGGGCGGCGACGACGGATTCGACCAAGGCGGTTTCGACCAGGGCGGAATCGACATGGGCGGTTTCGACCTCTGACGGTTCCGATGTCGCTGGCGACAACCCGCAATTTCAATGGAAACTAGACCAGCTATGCACATCGAGACCGACTTCGGCATCGATGGCGTACGCCTCGATCTACCTTTCCCGTCGGAGGTCGGGTGATCGTGGCTTCATGGGCCTGCAGGTTTGGCCGCCGGGCCACGGTGTCTCCATCGGCAGGGCTCATCCGCCAGCACGCGTCGGCTCGCCATGACCCAAACACCTGCGGAAGTCAGAATTCGAAGCGGCGGGACTGCGGCCCGAGGGTCGCTGACTTGGCCCGCACGCCCCAGACTGCTTCCAGTTCTTCCGCTACCGTCGCGAGTAGGCGGGTGACGTCCTCGCCTGCCGAGTCGTGCAGTGCCTCCACGACGATCAATACCTTGCCGGTGGACGGTTGCACTGCGGAGTAGCGGCTCTGCCGGTTGGTCCATCGCCGGGCGTGTGCCCGGTGCTGCTCATCCGCGAAGATCACCTCACCCGGCTCCGGGTTCTCCGTCTCCCCGCCGAAGGTCAGATATGTCTCTTCGCCCGAGGCCCGGCGGACCTCCAAGTGTCCGGCCACCTCGGCGATGTCGAAGACAGCGATCGGAATCGCGAAGGCGATCGACATCGCGTTGCACACATCGACGAGCGGGTGCAGCTGCGGCAGGGACTTGTCCTTGCGGAACCGGCGCAGCATCGCCTCCGACGCACACCGGTACTGGGTCGGCTTGAGCCCCATCCGGGAGAATGTGCGCCGCCACGCCTGAATCTCCGGGAACTCGCTCTCGGCGGCGGTGGCCAGCCGCTCGGTGGCGATGCCGGTGAACCGGTCGATGCGCGCCACCGTCGAGTTCTCGGCGTTCACGCCGTCGGCGACCAGCACCCCGGCGACGAGTTCGGGAAAGTCGTTCCAGATGTCGGTGGAATGCTCGAAATACATGATTCCTCAGCAGATCGGGTTGGCAGCGTCGGTCGGAGTCAGTTGTCGAAGACGAGGCGGGCGGCGAGCGCTATGAACGCGATGCCGAAGACCCGGCGCAGCCACGCCAGGATCTGCGGCTTGCTGATCACCCGCCAGCGGATGATCGCCGCGAACTTCCCGTAGAGCACGAACACCACGAACGTCGCCAGCATGAAGACCGCGCTCAGCTCCACCATGTAGAGCAGTGCGTTGGGCGCGTTGGTGTCGACGAACTGCGGCAGGAACGCGAAGAAGAACAGCGTCAGCTTCGGGTTGAGAATGTTGATCAGGATGCCGTGCACGATCACCCGGAGCGGCGACTGGGGCTCCACGTCATCTTCGATCTTGAGTCCGCCCTTTTCCCGTAGCACCCCCCACGCCATGTAGAGCAGGTAGGCGACGCCGAGATACCGCAGCACCTCGAACGCCACCGAGCTGGCACTGAGCAGGGCGGCTAGACCGGAGATCGCCGCGATCATGTGCGGGACGATGCCCAGCGTGCAGCCGACGGCGGCGACCACGCCGGCGGCCATCCCCCGGGAGAGTGCGGCGGCCATCGTGTAGAGAACCCCCGTTCCCGGCGTGATCACGACGATGAGCATGGTCAGCAGAAACTCGACGGACACTGCTCTCCCTCTCGGCAAACAGAGGCTCAGGCTTCCCACCTGTAACGTTACCCAAGGTAGTATCAGGCTCGCTCAGTGTGTCGCCCGTTGCGTAACCGGACGGGACACTGCGGGTGGCCCCAGGTATGGTGATGATCATGTTCGTGAAGCTGTGCGGGCTTCGCACCAGCGCCGACGTGGCCGCTGCGGTCGACGCCGGCTGTGACGCGGTCGGCTTCGTCTTCGGCCCCAGCCCTCGCCGGATCGACGCCGAGACGGCGCGGGCGTTGGTGGCGGGACTACCCGATTCCGTGCTCGCCGTAGGAGTGTTCGGCAAGGTGCAGATCGAGCAAGTCGCACCGCTGGCCGAGGCATCCGGCGTCGGCGTGATTCAGCTGCACGGCGAGTACCCACCGGCCGCGTTCGACTCGCTGGCCCCACACCGGCTCTGGCGCGCCACCACACTCACCCCGGAGACCGAGGTACGGGTCGGGGCCTTCGGGGAGGAAGTCCTGCTGCTGGACTCGCCGGTGGCGGGCTCGGGCCGCCGCTGGGATCTCGCCGGGCTGGCCGGCGCCCGTCCGCAGGGGCATTGGCTGCTGGCAGGCGGCCTGACGCCGGACAACGTCGCGCGGGCGATCGCCGAGGCGCGTCCGTGGGGTGTGGATGTTTCCAGCGGCATCGAATCCCGCCGCGGCGTGAAGGACCACGGCCGCATGCGGGAATTCGTCGCCGCGGCCCGCGAGACGGCAGCCTGAATCAGCGCACCAGTTCCGCTGTCGCGCGTTCCACGTCGGGGGCCCGCATCAGGCTTTCGCCGATGAGGAAGGTGCGTACGCCGGCTTTTGCGAGCCGGTCGAGGTCCGCCCGGGTACTCAGTCCGCTTTCGCCCACCACGACGCGGTCCGGCGGGAAACCTGGAGCGAGCGTTTCCGTTGTGCTCAGCGAGGTTTCGAACGTCCGGAGGTCCTTGTTGTTGATGCCGGCCAGCCGTGAACGCATCCCGACCGCACGGGCCAGTTCGGCCTCGTTGTGAACCTCCACCAGGGCGTCCATGCCGAGCGAAAATGCCGCTTCCTCCAGCTCTTGCGCCTCCGTGTCCGACACCGTGGCGAGGGTGATCAAGATGCAGTCGGCGCCCCACGCCCGGGCCTGGAACACCTGGTATACGTCGTACATGAAGTCCTTACGCAGTACGGGAAGTGAGGTGGCCGCGCGAGCTGCGGTGAGATGTTCGGGGCCGCCCTGAAACGACTTGACGTCGGTGAGCACCGACAGACACGTCGCGCCACCTCGCTCGTAATCGCGGGCCAGCGCCGGCGGGTCGAAGTCGGTGCGGATGAGCCCCTTTGACGGGCTCGCCTTCTTAAGCTCGGTGATCAGCGCGTATCCGCCAGCGGTGAGCCGCTTTTCGATCGCGGCAAGAAACCCCCTCGGCGCCTCGGCATCGGCTGCTCGTCGCTCGAGTTCGGCCAGCGGCGTCCGCTGTTTCGCCGCTGCGATCTCTGCTCGCTTGTATTGCTCGATTCTGGTGAGGAAGTTGGCCATCTCGGGTCCTAATCAGGCGTGGTTGGACACGTGAATGAGTCGTTCGAGGCGGGCGAGTGCTTCTCCGGAATCCAACGATTTCGCCGCGATTTCCATGCCTTCGACCAGGTTTTGCGCCCGGTCGCTGATGACCAGCGCGGCGGCGGCGTTGAAGACCGCGATATCGCGGTAGGGTCCAGTGGCTCCTTCCAGTACGGCACGCAACGCTTCGGCGTTGGCCGCGGGGTCGCCGCCCTTCAGCTGGTTGGCGCGTACCGTAGGCAGCCCGGCGTCGCCGGGGCTGAGTTCGTAGACGCGGACCCGGCCGGCTCGGAGCTCCGCGACGGTCGTCGGCCCGGATGTGGTGATCTCGTCGAGTCCATCACTGCCGTGGACCACCAACGCTCGCTCCGAGCCGAGTTCGCCGAGCACGGTTGCCAAGGGCTCGACCCATTCCCGGGAGTAGACACCGACCAGGTGCCTGCGCACGCCCGCCGGATTCAGCAGCGGACCGAGCAGATTGAAGATCGTCCGGGTGCCGAGTTCGACGCGGGTGGCGGCGACGTGTCTGAGCGTAGGGTGATGATTCGGGGCGAACATGAACCCGATGCCGGCCTCGGCGATACAACGACCGATCGCCGCCGCCCCCAGGTCGATCCGGACGCCGAGCGCCGTGAGCACGTCGGATGCGCCGCTTCGCGACGAAAGCGCCCGGTTGCCGTGCTTGGCCACCGGAAGGCCCGCTCCCGCCACGATGAACGCCGCGCAGGTCGACACGTTGTAAGAGCCCGATTCGTCGCCGCCGGTTCCCACCACGTCGACGGCCGAGGCGGGCGCGTCGACGCGGATCATCTTGCGGCGCAACGTATTTGCCGCTGCGGTCAGCTCGGCGACGGTCTCCCCGCGCATTCGCAGCGCCATCAGAAAGGCGCCCATCTGCGATTGCGTGGCCGTACCCGAGGTCAGGTGGGCGAACGCCCTGGACGCCGCATCGAAATCCAGGTCCGAACCGGTCGCCACCCGGCCGACGTATTCCCTGAAATCAGCCATTCCGGTCTCCAGCCGGGTCATTCGAGCTTTCGGTGGGGAAACGCTGGTCCCAGTCGAGTTCGGTGTTCTCCCGGCGAAACGGCGGCTCGTCACTCAGGCCCGTGTCGAGCGTGCGGGCGAACAAGTGCCCGCTGTACACCGCGGCGGCGATGATACCCGGCCCGAGGCAGTCACCGAGCCGCACGACGCGCCGGATCCCCGCCGCTGCCAGGGACTCGCCCGGCAGTTCGCGGTAAAGCGCATCACGCGGGACCGACCCGGTCACCGTAACGATCGCATCGGCCTCGACCACACGCTCACGACCGGTGAAAACGCACGACAGCACCGCACTTCCGGCGTCAACATGAGACAACGCAGTGGAAGTATGCACATCGGCGCACAGTTCCATGACCCGGCGCTGGATTCGTTTCTGTTCCGCCGTGTACTGGGTGTACGCCGACACCAGCGGCTCTGGAGTCACGAACGTGACCCGGCGGCTGCGCGCCAGCAGTTCGGCGAGCACCCCGCCCATGTAGTAGTGATCGTCATCGAAAAGCACGACCCTGCCTTCGGGTAAGCGTCCGGTCATGATGTCGTCCGGCGTGAAGACCGGGACGCCGGCCAGGCCGGGCACCTCCCGGCGGTGATAACGCCCGACCCCGTCGGCCCGCCAGGTCGCTCCCGTGGCCACCGCGACCAGCGAGCACTCCCCCGCCAGCACCTCCGCCGCGGTGAGCTCGTTGCCCGGCAGCAGCTGCACGTTGCGCATGCCGCTCAGTTGGCCGAGCCGCCAGTCCCGCACCCGCGCCCAGGGAGCCAGCCCGGGCAGCCGGGACTCGCGGTTGATCCGGCCGCCCAGCTCGCGGTCACGTTCGGCGAGAATAACCTGGTAACCACGCTGTCCCAGCGCCCGCGCGGCCTCCAGTCCGGCCGGCCCGCCACCTACGATCAGCACCGAGTCGTCGGTGTCACGGGGCGGGATGTACTCCGGGTGCCAGCCGCGCCGCCACTCCTCGCCCATGGTGGGGTTCTGAGTGCAGTGCATTGGTACGTTCGCTTTGTCACCGGCGACGCAGATATTGCAGCCGATGCACTCCCGGATATCGCCGAAACGGCCCTGCTCGATCTTGGCCGGCAGGAACGGGTCGGCGATGGACGGACGGGCGGCCCCGATGAAGTCGAGCGTCCCGCCGGTCACCATCGCCACCATCAGGTCAGGCGAGGTGAACCGGCCGACCCCGACGACGGGTTTACTGGTGACGGTCTTGACGAACTTGACGTACTCGGCCTGGTGCCCCTCGTCGCTGAACCGGGAGGTAGCGCCGTCGCGGGAGAAGTCACCGAGATTGACGTCCCAGAGATCCGGCAGTTCGGCGAGCATCTCGACGACCTCTCGCGCCTCCTCCGCCGAAGGGCCGTCAGGGCCGGCGAGCGCATCGACACCGAAGCGGATCGCTACCGCGCAGGTGTCGCCGACGGCTTCCTTGGCGTCCTCGACGAGCTCGCGCAGCAGCCGGGCCCGGTTCCGCAGACTGCCGCCGTATTCGTCGGTGCGCTGATTGTGCAGCCGGGAAAGGAAATGCACCGGCAGCGTCATGTCATGACCGGCGTAGACGTAAATGATGTCGAAACCGGCCCGCTTCGCGTTGACCGCAGCCGCGCGATGCCAGCGGCGGAACGCGCGGATGTCCGCGGAGTCCATTTCCCTCGCTGTGACGGGGAAAATCCCTCTGGTGGCCGTGACACTGGGGGCGATCGGGGTCGCGCGGGACTCCAAGTTGGGCACGTGATGGCCGTTGTGCACCAGCTCGACCGCCGCGAGCGCGCCATGCCGGTGGATCTCGTCCGTCGCCCTGGCCAGGTAGGGCACGTCGCGGGCGTCCCAAAGCCGCAGCTCCCGCAGATGGTTTCCGGAGTAGTGCACGTCGCACTGCTCGGTGCTGACCACTCCCCAGCCGCCCTCGGCCTTCACCCCGCGCATGGCGGCCATTGCGCTGGGGAAAGAGCGACCCATGCCGTTGAAGTGCGGGACCTGGTAGAAGCGGTTCTTCGCGGTGACCGGGCCGATGCGCACCGGCTCGAACAGAACGTCGTAGCGGGCAGGCCGGGTGACGGGAAGTCGCGCTGTCATGCCGGTCCCATCGGCGGGCGGGCGCCGAAGATCGCGCTTCCCACCCGCACGTGCGTCGCGCCGTATTCGACGGCGAGCTCGTAATCCCCGCTCATGCCCATCGACATCGAAGACAGCCCGCTGCGTTCGGCGAGGCCGGCCAGCAGCTCGAAGTGCGGCGCCGGCGGCCGGTCAGGCGGCGGGATGCACATCAGACCCGTCACATTGAGCCCGAAGTCCTGCCGGCATGACTTGACGAAGGCGTCGGCGTCCTCCGGAGCGACACCGGCCTTCTGCGCCTCCATACCGGTGTTGACCTGGACGAACAGCTCCGGCCACCGGCTTTTCAGTTCGCATTGGCGGGCGAGCGCGGCGCACAGGCTGACGCGGTCGACGGAGTGGATGACGTCGAACAGCTCCACGGCCTGGCCCGCCTTGTTGCTCTGCAGCGGGCCGATCAGGTGCAACTCGACGTCCGGGTGCGCGGCGCGCAGCTCAGGCCACTTGCCGTTGGCCTCCTGCACCCGATTCTCACCGAAGACTCGGTGGCCGGCCATGATGGCCTCGGTAAGGACCTCGACCGGGACGGTCTTGGACGCCGCGACCAGTTCGACGGAGCCGGGATCGCGGCCGGACCGGGCGCAGGCGTTCGCGATGGCCTCGGTGACCCGCGCCAGGCCATCCGACGGGTGGCGGGACATGCGTGTCCCCTTATCTGTGATGTGGGCCCCGTAAAGGGAGCGTTCGATGATTGATTTCGTCGTTTTTGAGGGCTCGTCGTCGCTGTTTGGGCGTGGTGGTCCGCGGCGGGGTCAAGGTGGAGCGCCCGCAGCGGTAGCGAGGACGAACGACCTTGACGCCGGCGGGGGCCCCCGCATGCTGGCGATGGGCGGCGAGACCGGGAAAGCTGGAGCCTGGGTTAGGTCATGGCTGCCTCGAGGCGTGGGAATGGTTGCGGTGCTTGACTAAACGGTGTGCACGCCCGGCGCCCTGCCTTATCTGGGACCACGGACTCGGGTGTGTACCGGTCCGGCGACATGATGGTGGATGGGGTGTTTCCGGTGATGGGGTGCGGCCGCTCAATCTTTCCGGGACGTCCACCGGCGATTCGGTGGCGGCAGGGGGCTGGCGGGAGCCGGCCGCGGGCATCGGCTGAATAGTTGGGCATGGCGTGCACGTGGTCATCAGGCAGCCGCCTCCGGCCAGTCGACGCCGAACCCAGGCGGTGTCGCCGAGGTCACGCAGGGTGTGGTAGCAGCGGCGCAGTAGCAGTAGTAGGCGTAATCCGGGGAGCTTCGGCGGGCGGCAGAGGTGGCTGCCTCGAAGACCGCCCACCGCAGCTCGGGTGGGCCCTGGCGGGCCAGGTGTCCCGGGGAGCGTTTACCGTCGGAGGAATAGACGGTGACATCCAGCCCCGAGTAGCGCACCACCTGATCGGAATTGTGGAACCGGCGGCAATCGCCGAGCTCGGCCCAGATGACCGCCGCGCATAACCAGCCGATCCCGTAGTGCGCCTGCAACGCCCGGCAGCCGGGCTGACGGCGGGCGAAGGTCACCAGTTGCGCACGGATCGGGGTGATCAGCTCCGTGAGCGCATCGATGGCCGGCAGGGCCACGTCTACTGACTGCCGGCCTGCCGGCGATAGCTGGGCGGTGGCCAGGCTCGCCCGGCCGGCCTCGGTGAGCAGCGCCCGCACCGGCGGGCAGCCTTGGTGGAACAGCTGAGCGTGGATGCGCTGCTGCCAGGACCGCCGCTGGTCCATCAGCGCGCAGTACAAGCGTCCCACGGTGCGGACTTCCAGCACCTGTGCCGGGGGTATCCACGACTCCGGTAACCGGTGTTCCAGCAGAAGATCCCGCAGCAACCTCGCATCGGACCGGTCGGTCTTGGCCCGCTTCTTCCGGCCCCGGGCGTTCGCAGTGTCCGCGGGTTCGGCCAGATGCACCTCGACACCGGTCGCGGTCAACTCCTCGGCCACGAACCGCCACCCGGTGCAGCCCTCCACCGCGATCGCCGCATCCACCGCACCACCGGCCGGACACCGTTGTGCCAGCCAGCCCCGCAACATCCCCCGCGTCGCCGGACGAATCTGCCCCCGGCACACCTCACCGGTGCCGGTATCCACATGATCGAACGTGATCTGCTGACGGTGCACGCCAAAACCGCCTACGATAGTCATCGGGACCTCCTCACGCTCCCGAAACAACTTGTGACGCACTCATCTTGCGCCTGAGCTGAGGGGGTCCTCATCACATGCCATCTTTCTTGGACGTACCCCGGCCGGCCCACACGTCGTCGGCGGGGCCGGACCGTTGACCAGTGGGCTCAGCTGAGCTTCTTACGGCCGAAAAGCAGGTTTCGCCACTTATCGAGGTCGTCGCCGCGGGAAGTGATCAGGTGGGCGGCGCCGTCGACGTCGACCAGCACTTCGGCCGGCGGCGGGACGTTGAGGAACTCCATGTGCTGAGTCGCGCAGTAGGCGCCAACGTCGAAGATCGCCACGTAGCTGCGCGCATCCACACCTGCGGGAACGGGGTATTCGCCGGGCAGTATGTAGTCGTTGCGGAGAATGGTCCGGCCGCGGAGCGCGGCACTGGTCGAGCTCTCGCCGGTCAGCTCGGCCATGTCGGCGTCGAAGAACACGATGTTGTGCCGACGGTCGCGCAGCTGCGCCGAAGGCATGAGCATCCGGGAACCGTCGGTAGGTACCAGGCTCGATACGGGGTTGCTGATCACTTCGCGCTTCACACCGAGCAGCAGCACCGCGGTGTCGGCCAGCACGTCACGGGCCAGTTCGAACAGGAAACGCACGTGCGGCGGTATATCCATTCGCCGCGCGGTCTCCGCAAGCTCCTGGAAATATTCGTGCCAGTCGAAATGTTTCGCCGATTCGTCCCATTCTTCGTACGCGAAACCGTGACCACCGGCGAAATTCACCGACCGCGCGGACGGAAAGTGGTCGTTGAAGATCCGGAACATCGTCTCGATGATGCCGATCATCTCGTCGCGCGAGTTCCCGCTGCCGCAGTAGACCTCGAAGCATTCCAGCTCGCGATCGTATTCCCGCAGCAACCGCGTCAGCCGTTCGAGCTCGCCGATTTTGACGCCGGGCTTGCCGGAGTCGAGGCTGTCGACGCGGACACTGATCGTAGGCGCCTTGCTGCGCAATGCGTACTCGAACCTCGCCGACACTGGAAAGAAAAGTCGGGTGGCCGGCGCGGGACCAGAAGGTGATCTCCTCGTCGGCGATGTGGCCCGGCGAGACGATGAAGCGGTCGAAGCCGAACTGACGCAGGATCTCGTATTCTCCGGGCAGCTGAAGCAGCAGCCCGACGCCCAGTTCCCGCAGCGGGCGCAGCACGTGGGGATTGGAGTTGGGGAAGAATGGCACGTAGAGCTCGACGCGTTCGCCAAGGCCCGCGGCTTGCGCCGCCGAGCGCACGCGGCCGAGGTTGCGCCGCAGCTGTGCCTCGCTGTAAATGAACACCGGCGTGCCGACCTGGTCGGCAATCATCTTCAGATCTGCGTTTTTCAACCAAGAATTAAAACTTCGCCCTTTTGGTGACGTCGGCTTTCTGCTTGGATTGGCGGATGCGAGCATGCCCTCACTCAATTTATCCGAACAGTAATTACGCAAAGTGAACCCGAACCGGGGTCCAGGGCCGGCGCGGCAATCTCGTGCCAAGAATCGGCAACATTCGTTGCCGGAAGTTCGACTCTCGAGCCGAACTCGCACTTGACTGGAAACCCCCATTTAACAGAACGTTCGACTGTACGCCATATGCCACCGCGTTGCTAATTTTGTCAACTCGCTGCGGTGCAGGTGAGGTTGCCGACGCGGAAGTAATTGCTCAGCGCCGCGTCGATCTTCTCGGGCGGGTAGACGTTGCCGTGGACCATGCGGCGGCGCAGGACTTCGGCGGTCATGTCGACGAGTTCGACCTGTTCGACGCGGCGGACCACCTCGTAGGAGACCTTCGATTTCCATTGAAATCGTGCGAGTTATCCACACCCTCCGGCGTGTCGTGACCCGACACGCCGGAGAACCGCAATTTCCATTGAAATCGAACCTTCGATTTCCATTGAAATCGCACACCTCCTGGGGAGGTGGGGACGTTCGTCAGTCTGTTTGGCAGGCGGGGCACCAGTAGAGGTTCCGGGCGGCGAGGGCTGCCGTGGCCACCGGGGTTCCGCAGATCAGGCAAGGCATTCCCGCCCGCCGGTAGACGTAGACCTCTCCGCCGTGCCGGTCTTGACGCGGCGCCCGACCGGTGACCTCCGGCAGGTGCTCCGGCCGCACCGTGTCGATGCGACCCGCGCGCACCCCGTCGGCCATCAGCTCGACCAGGTCCGCCCAGATCGTCTCCCACTGCGCCCGGTCCAGCGACCGGCCCGGAGTGTAGGGCGGGATGCCGTGCCGGAACAGCACTTCGGCGCGGTAGACGTTGCCGACACCCGCCAGCACCTTCTGGTCCATCAGCAGCGCGGCGATGCTCGTGCGGGACCGCGAGATCCGCTGCCAGGCCTGCTCGGGGTCGGCGTCCCGGCGCAGCGGATCGGGGCCCAGCCGCCCGCGCAGCGCGGCGACCTCCTCGCCGGTCAGCAGCTCGCACGCGGTGGGACCGCGCAGGTCCGTCCAATGTGTACGGCCGATGATGCGCATCCGCACCTGGCCGCGCGGTTCGGCCAGCGGGAGCTCGGATTCCGTGAACGTGCCGTACAACCCCAGGTGCACGTGGACGACCCGATCCGGGCCGTAGAAATGGAAGAGGTGCTTGCCGTGCGCTTCAGCCCGCTGCAACACCGAGCCGTTCAGCAGCGAAGCGCTGGTGGCGAACCTCCCCTGCGGGCTGCCCACCCGGACCTCCGTGCCGGCGAACAGCTCGCCGTGCAACCCGGCGAGCCGGTGCAGGGTGTGGCCTTCAGGCATGTCAACAGTCCGTCCATGTCAAGCGAGGATCCACAGCACGACCGACTCCACGAGGTACGCCGTCACGCACCACAGTGCGATCAGCAGACCGCGCCGAACCGGTCGATCGGGATGCCGGAACACCGTCCCGGCCAGCAGCGAGGCGCACAGCGCGATGACGCCGCCCACGATCAGCCACAGGCCCACCCCGAGCACGCAGTCGGGTTCGGTGCAGGCCGCACCTGGGCCACCGGCGAGGACGGGCGCGAGCGCGCGCTGCCCAAAGAAAAGCACCAGCACGCCAGCAGCGGTGCCCGCTGCCGCCACCAGAGGTGTCAGCAGCGCCGCGGTACGGCGTGCCGGTGCCATCGATCAGCTGCCGGGCAGGGCCGGGGGCTGGCCGGACTTCTCGTAGTCGGTGAGCAGGTCGATCCGGCGCTGGTGCCGACCACCCTCGAAGTCGGTGGTCAGGAACGCCTCGACGATCTGCTCGGCCTCCTCGACGGTGTGCATCCGCGCACCGATGCCGGCCAGCAGCGCGTTGTTGTGCTGCCGGGCGAGCTTCGCGGTTTCAACGCTCCAGGCCAGCGCGGCGCGGGCGCCGGGGACCTTGTTCGCGGCGATCTGCTCGCCGTTGCCGGACCCGCCGAGGACCAGCCCGAGGCTGCCCTCGTCGGCGACGACGCGGCGGGCGGTCTCGACGCAGAACGGCGGGTAGTCGTCCTGGGCGTCGTATTCCGCAGGACCGATGTCGGTCACGTCGTGACCCTTGTCGGTCAGCCACTTGACGAGGTGGTTCTTCAGTTCGTAGCCGGCATGGTCGGAGCCGATGTAGACGCGCACGCGGGCAGTCTGCCAAATGGGCCCCCACCCCCGCTCACCCCGGTTACGCTACCCGCTGTGACCAGCGCGAACCCCGACGTGCACCTCGACTGGGCGCTGCCCGGCCTGCGAGCCCTGGCGGACTGCCCGGTGCTGGTGGTGGTCGACGTGCTGTCGTTCTCGACGGCCGTGGACGTCGCCACGACCACCGGGGCCCGGGTGCTCCCGCTGCGCTGGCAGGACGCCTCGATACCCGCAGGTGCGGTGCTCGCGCAGCCCCGCAGCCTGGACGAGTGGTCCCTGAGCCCGTCGTCGCTGCGCACTCTCAACCCGAACGTGCTGCTGGGATTGCCGTCACCGAATGGCGCGACGCTCTGCGCTGAGGCGTCAGCCACCGGGGCCACCGTGTTCGTGGGCTGTCTGCGCAACGCGGAGGCGGTGGCGCACGCAGCAGCGCAGGAAGGTGGGCCGATCGGCGTCATCGCCGCAGGGGAACGCCGGGACGACCAGCTGCGGCCCGCGATCGAGGATCAGCTCGGTGCGGGCGCGATCATCTCCGCCCTGCCCGGCCGCCGTTCTCCCGAGGCAGAGCTGGCCGCGGCCGCGTTCCGGGCCGTGACCGGCGAGATCGGCTCTCTGCTCGCCGACTGCGAATCGGGTCGGGAGCTCGCGGAGCTGGGGTTCGCGCACGATGTCGCGCTGGCCGCCGAGGTGAACAGCAGCCGACAGGCGCCCGTGCTGCGGAACGAGGTCCTGGTTGCCCGGTGAGGTCACTGGAAGTCGGACGGGCGGTACGGCGAACGGCAGCTCTCCGTCGAGCGCTGATGATCGACACGAACAGGATCAGCCCGGATCACCTGAACCCAGCAATTCCAATTAGTCCGTCCGTCGCAACGAAATGGGCCGTTGAGCCGTTTTGTGCGACTGAGGGGCACCGATTCCAATCGCGGCGCGTCATCCTTTCCCGAACAGGGGTTTCGCCCGGGGGGAGGACGTGTGCCCGAGGATTTCGGCAGGGATATCGGCGCGGCCGAGAGGATGGTTCAGCAATGGCAGGAACGTGCTGCCGAGAAGGCCGAGAAGTTCGGTCGGATGCAGCAGGAGATCGAGCAGATCTCGGCCACTGAAACGTCCCGCGACGGCTCGATCCAGGTGACCGTCGGGTCGAACGGCATCCTGCAGAACATCCAGCTCTCCGAGAACGCCAACAACCGCCCGATGGCGAAGCTGGGCACCGAGATCATGCGCGCCGTCCAGGCGGCACAGGCGAAGATTCCCGAACTGATGCAGCAGGCGGTGGCCAGCACCGTCGGGCTGGATGACTCCGCCGCGCAGCACGTGCTCGGCGAGGCCCGCAAGAACTTCCCCGAACCCCCGGCAGCTGAGGAAGAGGCGCAGCAACGCGGGTCCGGCGTGCCGGAGATGCAGTTCGGCGTCGAGGACGACTACGAGGAATCGCGGCAGCAGCAGCCCCCGCAGCGACCGGCCGCGCCACCGCCGCCACCACCACCGCGGCCTGTTCGCCGCCGCCCGGACGACTTCGACGACGACGACTTCAGCGACCGCTCTTTCCTGCGCTGATCACCGAGGGAGCAAACGATGGCAGACGAGATGAACGTCGTCACCGAGAACTTGCGCGCCCATTCGTCCAGAGTGGACGGGGTGGTGGATCAGCTGAACACCGCATTGGACGCGTCGCAGCAGGTGACGATGGACAACGAGGCGTACGGCATCCTCTGCCAGCCGTTCGCCATGATGCTGCAGCCCGTTGAGCGCAACGGCGTCGAGGCGCTGCAGAAGGCGATCTCGGCGATGGAGGAGATCGCCGAGAACGTCCGCGGCGCGGCCGAGGACTACCAGTCCATGGACGACGACAACAGCGCGCTGATCAACAAGGTGCAGTGATGGCCGAAAACAACCTGGTCGTCACCGAAGACACCCTGCAGAAGGACCCGAACGAGACTCCCGACGGCGTCAAGGGCATCGGGATCCTGGAATCCGCCCACGACATCAAGAGCCTGGAAGACGGCTCCAGCTGGGTGGAAGCCGGCTTGGCCTACGGCGGCATGGCGATGGAAGTCGTCAGCCTGGCCGTGGACCCGATCGGAACCCTGCTCTCCTACGGCCTGTCGTGGCTGATCGAGCACGTCCAACCCCTCAAGGAGGCGCTGGACTGGTTCGCAGGCGACCCGGACGGGGTCAAGGCGTACGGGCAGACGTGGGGGAAGGTGTCCGAGGCGGTCAAGGCGGCCGTCGAGCAGTACAACAACGCGGTCAAGGCCGATACGGCGGAGTGGACCGGCGCGGCGGGCGACGCGTATCGCAAGCATGCCACGGAGAAGGCCGAGGCCGTTGCGGGCGCCGGCGAACTGGCGGGCACGCTGAGCTCCGTCGTGACGATCATGGGCGAGGTCGTCTCGTTCGTGCGCGAGTTCGTGCGCGATCTGGTGGCCGAGTGCATCGCGGCGATCATCACGTACGCGCTGGAAGCGGTGTGCACCCTCGGGCTGGGCACCCCGGTCATCGTCGCGCAGGTGACCGCGAAGATCGCCAAGGTCACCTCGAAGATCGGCGACGTCGTCAAGAAGCTGATCAAGACGATCAGCAACGTGGCACCGAAGATCAGCAAGATGGTCGAGGTCCTCGGCAAGGTCATCAAGAAGCTCGGCAGCGCGCCGGACAAGATCGCCGAGGGCGTGTGGAAGAAGTTCGACGACGTCTTCGGCACGAACGTCGTGGGCAAGCACAACGCCAAGGTCGGCGGCCTGGGCGGCGGAACCGACGGCAACGGGTCCGGGGACAACGGCAGCAACGGCTCCGGCAACGACTCTGGTAGCGGGTCGGATTCGGGCTCCGGAAACAACTCCGGCAACGGCAACAACTCCGGCAGCGGATCTGATTCCAGCAACGGCAGCGGCAACGATTCCGGTTCCAACTCCGGCAGCGGCAACGAATCCGGTTCCGGTTCGGACGGCGGAACGGGCTCGCCCGGCAGTGGCACGGATTCCGGTTCGGGTTCGCCGAACTCTGGCAACGGGTCGAACTCTGGCAACGGGTCGTCGAGCTCCGGCGCCGACAGCGGATCCCCGAGGTCCACTTCGGACAGTGGTAGCGCAGACTCCTCCCCGAGCAGCTCCGGCAACGGCTCCGACTCCCCGAACAGCAGCTCGACGCCCGACAAGGGCACCCGAACCGATGCGCCTTCGGCCCCGCCGAGCTCCCCGAACTCGCCCGACACCAACCGTCCCACGACGTTCTCCGGCGACCTGTCCAGCAGCCCGAACGCCAGCGGAGCACCGAGCGGTGGCAGCCCGGACGCCCCGAGCAGTTCGCCCAGCAGTCCAGACGCGAGCACCTCAAGCAGTCCAAGCAGCCCCGGCAACGGCAGTTCGCCAAGCACCCCGGACGCCCCGAGCAGTCCCGGCAACGCCCCGAGCAACGGCGGCGGTCACAGCCCGGACGCCGGCAATTCGCCGAGCAGCCCCAGCTCGCACAGCCCTGGCGGTTCGCCCGGCGGAAGCCCGGCCGGTGGTGACGCCCCAGGCGGTGGCCCGTCGCTCGGCGGCGGCCCGTCGGCGCCGAGCAGCGGGCATTCGCCGTCCACATCGCACCCGAACACCCCATCAAGCACCACCTCGTCCAATGTGGACGCTCCGACGGCGCCATCACCTACCGCCCCGTCTCCCAGCGCACCCCGTGCAGACCAGCCGGGCAGTGCTCCGGCCGGCGGCCCTATGGGTGGCCCGATGGGCAGCCCTGGCGGGCACAGCCCGGGCGGCGCGAGCCCGAGCAGCGGCGGAAGCCGTCCCGGCAGCGGCCCTGGCGGCGGCTGGACCGGCACACCGGGCAGTCCCGGCGCCGCCGGACGCCCGCCGTCGACCCCGGACGGACCACCACGGCCCCGCGGCCCGGAGGGCAGCAGCACGCGCCCGAGCGCTGCTCCGCGAGGGAGACCAGACGCGCCATCCCGCCCCAGCGGTCCGGGCGGCCCCGACAGCCCGACGCGACCCCACGGCGGCCCAGATGGCCCGCCGCGCCCTGGCGGACCCGGCGGTTCGACACGGCCCCAGGGCGAACCAGACACGCCGCGCCCTGGCGGACCCGGCGACATGCCCCGGCCTCGGCATCCCGACGGCAGCGTTCCGAACACACCGGGCCGCAGCCCCGACGGTCCGTCGCGCCCAGGCCCCGACGGCCGAGGCCCGGGCGGCACCCAACCGCGCACCGACACCCCAGGCACCAGCACGGACACGCCAAGCACCCAACGCCCAACGGGCACGAAGGGCCCGGGCCAGCGGCCGGACACCAACGAACCGGGGTCGACGAAGTCTCCGGACGCAACGAAGTCCCCGGACACGACCAGGTCGCCCGACACCGACAAGGCACCGGACACGACGAAGCAGTCGGATGCCAACGACGCACCCGACAAGCCGAAGAACGAGACCGAGTCGCAGTCCAAACCGGATGGCCCGGACAACCCGACGGACGGCGACAAGCCGAACGACCCGGACGCGGACGCCGACAAGCCGGAGCCGGGCACGCCGGAGTACGACCAGAAGATCGACGACGGCGTCAACAACCTGCACCAGACCGACGCTGGCGCGTCGGGCCACACCGACCCGAACATGCAGGACTTGGCCAACAGGGTCCCCAACGACGGCAAGCACTTCACGGTCGACGCCCACCACGGCCCGGACGGCCTCCAGATCGGCGGCCGGAACTACTCTCCGGACGAGCTCGCTGACGTGCTGCGCCGCTCCGGCTGGGACGGCGAAAGCCCCATCCGCCTGCTCAGCTGCGACTCGGGCGACTTCGCCAGCGACCTGGCCAAGAAGCTCGGCGTGGATGTGACGGCGCCGAACGGCAAAGCCTGGTCCGACGGCAACGGTAACGTCTTTGCAAGCAGCACGGCCCCGGACAGCGGCCCCACCTGGCCCCCGGACGGAGGCTGGGAAACCCACAGCCCCGACGGCTCGAAGTCGCCCGCCAGCGACGACGCCTTCCACCCATCTAACGACGGCGAAGACCCCGGCGACCGCCCCACCGACGCCGAAGCCCGGGGGAACGACGAGTTCGACGAACCGCCGGAACGTCGCGTCGTAGAAACGATCGTCCATGACGACCTTCCATCACACTACGGTGATGCGGCCCAACAGGACGCGTTCCCCGACCCAATTACCGATTGGAACCGACCGGACGACGCCAGGTTCGAGCGAGGGCCAGGCGAAAACGATCCGGGAAGCCCCGTTCAGATCCCGGATTCGTCGAATCCGAAGCCACTGGACGCACTCGGTCCCAGAACGTCGCTGAGCTCGCTGTCGGAAAAGGGACAGCTCGAGCCTTGGACGCGTTACGAGATCGAAGGGCGAGGCGCCTTCTTCACCGACGACTCCGGCAGGATCAAATGGGCCGAGGTCGATACCACGGCCGACGGTTATGTCCGGCCGAACATCGAGCTTCGTCAACCGGCGGGCAACGCCCAATACCGGGTCGACGACAACTGGACCTTCAATACCAACGAGCATGGACAGACCGAACGCATGTCTGGTACCCCGCATTACAAGGGTGCTTCCGACTCGCTGGAGAGCGACCGCTACTACCGCGACGAATACTCGCAGAACAAGGCTGGCGACGAGGGGCGCGCGGTCTACCCGAACCGCCACTGGGCAGGTGGTCATGCTGCGGCCCACGAGGCGGGCGCCCCAGGCGAGTACATCAACATGTTCCCGCAGATGGCGACGTCCAACAGCGGGCACAACATGGAGGGTATGAGCAACGAAGCGTCCTGGCGCAACCTCGAACAACACCTGTCCGATCATGCGCAGCGACCGGGCTGCAGTGTCGATCGAATCGAGGTGGAGGCTGTTCGAGACCCGGACGGCATCCCGACCGAGGTACGGTACCGCTGGATTGAGACCGAGAACGGTGTCTCGAAAGTCATGGAGGCGTGGTTCCCCAACCGGCCGGACTTCAATTACCGCGAATGGGAGGACTACAACTGATGTCGAACGACCCTTCGAAACCAGCGACTGCTACCGGCGAACTCACCAAGGCAATCGCCGACTCACTTATCTCGGATGCACCGTCCGATTGGGCGGAGCTGCGCATGACGTTTCGTGGCAGCAGCACCATCTGCCAGGTGGAGCTCAGTGGGTCCAGGGCAGGCGGTGCTCAGCTACTGCTCGCCCCACCCCGGGCCCTGCCCCTCCTATTGCGTAAGCTCCGCGCTGATATGTATCAGCCTGATTTCGGAACCTGGCTTTCCGTGCAGGCGACCGTTCAACGGAACTCCGAGCCGAACTTCCAGTTCAACTACACGGATGATCCGCAGTGGTCACCCCCGGTAGCGCCGACGGTTTTTGCACTGGATCAGCAGGCTTTTCCACGCTCTCCCAAGTATATTCCCAGTTGGCTGAACGAACGCTTGACAGATGCAGCCACGTTTGCGGAGCGGTACCGTTACGGGGCGTCCGATCCAAGTACAGGCTGAAGATCGCCGTTTGCGGCACCGGTAGGCTGATGCACTCGCCGAGTTCAATGTGACAGGAGTATTGATGACACAGCCCGGCGGTTTGGGGCCGGAAGAACAGAAAGAGCTGGTGGACTCGCTGGCCACCTTGGTTCGCGAGACCGCCCCGGAGGCATGGCAGCGAATCTCCATCGAGTACAAGTGCATCGGCCGACACGTAGAGCTTGGGGTTGGGTGCAAGAACGCTGCTGGCGAGCAGATCGCCTGGGAGCTGCCGACCGAAACAGACACGATCTTCTGGCGGCTGCGTGTCGGCATGTACCGGGAAGGGCTCGGTACCTGGTTCTCCGCCTTCTTCCGGATGCGCCAACCAGGCGAGTACGAGATCTTCTACAACCACGACAACGAACCGCCGTGGGGCGCCGAGCCGGGGAGCTTCATCAAGGAGCAGGACCTGTTCCCGCGCGATGATGAACACACACCGGACTGGTTCCGCCGGCGTCTGGCAGAAGCCAGCAGCACCTGATCGCCAGGGCAGCGGAGCACTAGCCCGTCCATACGCACGGGCGGCAAGATCGCCGCTATGATCGCCGCCGCCCCGGCGACCTTCGGCGGCGGGAAGTTCAAGGACGCCGCGATCTCCGGCTCCATCGGCGGTGCCATCGGCGGCGTTTCGAAGGCGCGGGCAAGGCGTAACTGGATTTCTCCGACGGCGGCCGAATTACCAGGCGGCGATTTTTGATGATGCTGGGAACATGATTCGGCAAGAAGTCTCTTGAGCTCGCTGGAAGGGTCGTCGGGTGCCCTCCCGCTCAGTCAGTCCCGGGTTCGGCCCAGGTGGTCCGCTGCGCGGGTCGTCTCCGGGAGGCGGTACTTCGGGGCTAGGCGGAGGGTGAGGTCGCAGGCCGCGTCGAGGGTGTAGCGGTGGCCCACCGAGACGAACACCGGCTTCACCCCGCGCTGCGTGCGCAGCGCCCGGCCGACGACTTCGTCGTCCATCCGCAGCGGCGACCACTCCCCCCGCTTCTCACCTGGCGGCTCGTAGCGGCCCATCGCGGTCTTGCCGACACCGATGCTCGGGATCTCCGTCAGCACACCCAGGTGGCAGGCCAGGCCGAAGCGGCGAGGGTGGGCCCGGCCTTGGCCGTCGCAGACCAGGACGTCCGGCACCACCGACAGCTGGGAAAGCGCTTCGAGCAGCGACGGAGCCTCGCGGAACGCGAAGAGTCCAGGGATGTAAGGAAAATCAGTCGATCCGCGCACGACAGCGCTGTCCACGACGGACAATGTCGCGACATCGACGACCGTCACCGCAGCGACCAGTTGATCCGAGTCGCGGTACGCCACGTCCAGGCCCGCCGCTGTGCGCACCTCGGCCGGCTCGCCGTCGAACCGGATCAGCGGGCGCAGCCGTTCTTGGATCGCAACGGCTTCGACTTCCGTCGAGGGCCACGGGTGCAGGTCACGGGCGCGGATCACGCCTCGATCGTATGCCAGTCCGCGCACGGGACCGTGAGTCCTTTGGACTGCTGCAGCTGCCCATAGGACCCACGACCCCGAGGCCAGCGCTGGAGGGACCTGGTCTCCAGGAACTCCTCGATCCCCGAGCGGCCGAATTCGCGAGTGCCGGCCTCCTCGGTCCAGGCGAAGCACCCGGCGATCCCGGCCGAGGTCGCCACCGGCACGCTCGGGTGCACATGAGTAGCGAACTTGATCGGTGAGCCCGTCTCGGCGGGTCACCGTCGCAGCGATCTCGTCGCGGTGCCCGCTCCGCCGCTGTGGCACCGGTGTGCTCGTGTTACCGAACGACAACGGTCTTTCCCATTTCTGCGGGAACGCCCGCCGATCGCCTCGCCGAGCGCGCTGGGAAGGTGCCGGCCCGACACCTTCCCAGCCGGAAACGTCAGTCGAACCGCGGCGACTCGGTGCGGGTGCGCTTGAGCTCGAAGAAGTACGGGTAGCTGGCCAGCGCGAGGGCGCCGTCGAACAGCTTCGCCGCCTCCTCCCCGCGCGGGATGCGGGTGATCACCGGGCCGAAGAACGCCACCCCGTCGACGTGGATGGTCGGCGTGCCCACCTCGTCGCCGACCGGGTCCATGCCCGCGTGGTGGCTGGCCCGCAGCTCCTCGTCGTACTCGGTGCTGCCGGCCGCCTCGGCCAGCGACGCGGGCAGGCCCACCTCGGCCAGCGACTCGCTGATCACCTGCTCGAAGTCCTTGTTGCCTTGGTCGTGCAGGCGGGTGCCCATCGCGGTGTAGAGCGGCGACAGCACGTCGTTGCCGTGGTGCTTGGCAGCGGCGATGGCCACCCGCACCGGACCCCACGCCTTCTCCAGCAGCTCCTGGTATTCGGCGGGCAGGTCGCGGCCCTGGTTGAGCACCGACAAGCTCATCACGCGGAAGTTCAGGTCGATGTCGCGGACCTTCGCGACCTCCAGGATCCAGCGCGAGGAAACCCACGCGAACGGGCACGCCGGGTCGAAGTAGAAGTCGACCTTGGGTCGGGCTGCGGCGCTCATCAAGCCTCCAGTGTTCTCCGGGACGGGCGTGGATCGCCCGGCTCCCCGGTGTTCGAGAAGTCCGGTCGCGGACGCGTTCCGGAACGCGTCGTCATGGGTACCAACCCCGGTAGAACCGAATGTCTTCCCACCCGACCCGACACGCCGACGACGAAGGCGGACCCGCCCGGCAGCACGCCCGCACGCGGACGTGATTTGATGCCTGCGCCAGGTGCGCCAGGCGCCCCTGGCCTGACGAGTCCCCGACGAGTAACGAGGTGATCCGTGGCCCCGCCGAACCTCACCCGCGAACAGGCCGAGCAGCGCGCGGCCCTGCTGGAGGTCCAGTCGTACGTGATCGAACTGGATCTCAGTGCCGGCGCGGGTGGCCCGGACGTGGAGACGTTCGGTTCCACCACCACGGTGCGGTTCCGCAGCAACGAGGCAGGCGCCGACAGCTGGATCGACCTGGTCGCCGACCGGGTGCACAGCGCCGTGCTCAACGGAGTCGAGCTCGACGTCGCCGACTACGACGAGTCCACCGGCATCCGGCTGCCGAATCTGGCCGCCGACAACGAGCTCGTGGTGCGCGCCGACTGCGCCTACACCAACACCGGCGAGGGCCTGCACCGCTTCGTCGACCCGGTCGACGGCGGCGTGTACCTCTACAGCCAGTTCGAGACCGCCGACGCGAAGCGGATGTTCACCTGCTTCGACCAGCCCGACCTGAAGGCCACCTACCAGATCACGGTGGACGCCCCGGAGTCGTGGAAGGTCATCTCCAACGCCACCGCCGAGGTCACCGACTCGGCGAACGGCAAGCGGCACGAATTCGCCACCACCAAGCCGATGTCCACCTACCTGGTAGCGCTGGTGGCCGGGCCGTACGCCGAGTGGCGCGACGTCTTCCCCGGCGAGGACGGCCAGGACGAGATCCCGCTGGGCATCTACTGCCGCGCTTCACTTGCCGAGCACCTCGACGCGGAGCGGCTATTCACCGAGACCAAGCAGGGTTTCGGTTTCTACCACAAGGCGTTCGGGGTGCCCTACCCGTTCGGCAAGTACGACCAGTGCTTCGTGCCGGAGTTCAACGCGGGCGCGATGGAGAACGCCGGTTGCGTCACGTTCCTGGAGGACTACGTCTTCCGGTCAAAGGTCACCGGCTACCTCTACGAGCGGCGCTGCGAGACGGTCCTGCACGAGATGGCGCACATGTGGTTCGGCGACCTGGTGACCATGCGCTGGTGGGACGACCTGTGGCTCAACGAGTCGTTCGCGACCTGGGCCAGCGTGCTCGCGCAGGTCGGCGCCACCCAGTACGGCCACGCGTGGACGACGTTCGCCAGCGTGGAGAAGTCCTGGGCGTACCGGCAGGACCAGCTGCCGTCCACCCACCCGGTGGCCGCCGACATCCAGGACCTGCAGGCCGTCGAAGTCAACTTCGACGGCATCACCTACGCCAAGGGCGCCTCGGTCCTCAAGCAGCTGGTCGCCTACGTGGGCCTGGACAACTTCCTGGCCGGGCTGCGGATCTACTTCAACCGGCACGCCTGGGGCAACGCCACCCTCAACGACCTGCTGCAGGCGCTGGAGGAGGCCTCCGGTCGCGACCTGTCGTGGTGGAGCGCGCAGTGGCTGGAGACCACGGGCCTGAACATGCTGCGGCCGCGGTTCGCCACCGACGACGAGGGCCGGTTCACCTCGTTCGAGGTGGTGCAGAACGGCGCCCGGCCGGGCGCGGGCGAGCTGCGCACGCACCGGCTGGCGATCGGCATCTACGACGACGAGGGCGGCAAGCTGGTGCGCAAGCACCGCGTCGAGCTCGACGTCACCGGCGAGCGCACCGAGGTGCCCGACCTGGTCGGCGTGCATCGGGGCAAGCTCGTGCTGGTCAACGACGACGACCTGACCTATTGTTCGCTGCGCTTCGACCCCGAGTCGCTGGCCGCGCTGATCGACCGGATCGGCGACATCGACGAGTCGTTGCCGCGGGCGCTGTGCTGGTCCACCGCGTGGGAGATGACCCGCGAGGCCGAGCTCAAGGCGCGCGACTTCGTGACGCTGGTGCTGGGTGCGTCGGCGGAGGGCGGCATCGGTGCCGAGAGCGAGATCGGCGTGGTGCAGCGGGTGCTGCTGCAGACCCAGACCGCGCTTGCGTCCTATGTGGACCCGTCGTGGCAGGCGGAGGGCTGGCGGCGGTTCACCGGTCGGCTCTTCGAGCTCGCTCGCGCCGCCGAGCCCGGTTCGGACCACCAGCTCGCGTTCGTCAATTCGCTGGCCGGATCGGTGTTCTCCGCCGAGCAGGTCGCCGAGTTGCGCGGCTGGCTGGACGGGTCGGCGCCGCTGGCCGGGCTGACCGTCGACACCGACCTGCGCTGGCAGCTGCTGCAGGCGCTGGTCGCGCACGGCGCGGCCGACGAGTCCGAGATCGACGCCGAGCTGGAGAAGGACCAGACCGCAACCGGTCGGCGGCGCGCGGAGCGGGCGCGGGCGCTGATCCCGACTCCGGAGTCCAAGGAGAAGGCCTGGCAGCGGGCGGTGCACGACGACCAGCTGCCGAACGCGGTCAGCGACTCGATCATCGCGGGCTTCCAGCACCCGGTCCAGCGCGAACTGCTCACGCCGTACGTGCGCCGCTACTTCGAGGAGATCGACGAGGTCTGGCAGCGCCGTTCCAGCGAGCGGGCCCAGCCGACCGTGATCGGGCTGTTCCCGTCGTGGGCGGTCACCGACGACACGGTGGCGGAATCGGACGCGTGGCTGGCCGACGAGCACCCGTCGGCGCTGCGCCGCTTGGTGTCGGAGGGGCGCGCGGGCATCGTGCGCGCCCTCGCGGCCCGGGAGTTCGACCGCTCCTGACGCCCGTGCGGGCGAGAGGTGGAGGGCAGTTTCGAGCAACTCAACTTGCTCGAAACTGTCCTCCACCGCGTTTCCCGGGCAGGTGAACACGAATCGTGTCGTGGCGGATACGGCGAGTAAGATTCCGTTGATCTGCCCGATGCGAGGGGTGGGAGCGTCGATGCCCGAACTGATCTCCGCCATCTCCGAGCTGCTGTGGCCGTTGATCGCGCTGATGGCGATCTTCGTGTTCCGCCGCGCCATCTGGCGGGTGTTGCGCACCGCCGAGAAGCGAGAGCTGGAGTTCGAGATCGGCGGCCAGCGGCTCACCATGCACCAGCTCAACGATCAGCAGAACGACATGATCCAGGACCTGCAGCGGCAGCTGAGCCTGCTCAGCAAGCAGCTGGAGGAACGTGACCGAGCCGGCACCCCGGCGGAGGCGTTGGTGCCCGTTCCGGCGCTACCCGAGGCACCCGAGATCGTCGGCAACGGCGACGGGAGGCACGAGGCAGAGGTCGAACTGCCGCCGGTGCACTCGCCGGCCGGGCCGGAGCCGCTCGCGGTGCTGTGGGTCGCGGAGAAGCCGGAGGCGCACGCAATCCTGGCGGAGCAACTCCGGGACAACGGCGTGCGGGTGACGATGACGACGAGCAACGATGCGGCGCTGGCGGAGCTGTCCCAACGCCAGTACCGGCTGATCGTGGAGGACATGGGCCGCAAGGAGAACGGCCGGTGGCGCCCCGACGCCGGGCTCGGGCTGCTGCGCGAACTGCGCGATCTGGGCGTGGACACCCCGGTGATCATCTACAGCAGCCAGCAGGCCCAGCAGCAGTACGGCGAACAAGCGCGACAGCTGGGCGCGGTCGGCACGACGTCGTCGGCCTACGAGATGTTCCAGAACCTCCAGAGCTTCGACCTGCTCTGATCTTGGGCCGTTGCTGGAGAACTCTGAGAGCCTGTCGGCGAATGCCGTCCGCGCCTTTGGAAGCGGCGTAGCCGCTTGCGTTCACCTTGCCAAGACGACCATCGGCGGGTTCCGAGAGGTTTTCTGGCGAGGACGGCCCCTCCGCCGCGTATTTGGTCATACATCAGGAGGGGCACCCGCAGTCCAGGGAACCTCTCTCAGGTTCCGCTAAGCGACCACCCACCCAGACCATTCACCAGGCAGGCTCTGAGGTTCCGCCACCCGCACCGCCTCGCAAGACGAGCCGACGGTCAGATCAGTGGCGGGAGCGGGACTGCTGGTAGCTGGTGCCGGCCGTGTCGGCGAGCATCCGCAGGGCCCCGATAAGGCCGTCGATCAGCTCGCCCTCCTTGAAGGACGCGACCATGCTCATCGCGGCGAGCTGGCAGCTGCGGTCCGGGATGCGCCGGTGCGCTTCTTCGCCGGTGACGATCTCGAACTTCTGCTGGCCTGGCGAAACCGCGATCAGCACGCCGTCGGAGGCGATCGGCCCGAGGTTCGCGTGCAGCTCCTCGGCCTGCTTGCGGGTGTCCTCGCCGAGATCGCCGAGGTAGATCGCGAACTCCAGCCCGGTGCTGCGGCTGGACAGCGCCAACGCCTCGTCCAGTCGCGCGAGCTGGCCGGGGCCGAACGGCAGCCGCGGCCGGTCGGGTTCGACGTGGCGGGCGACAGACAGCCGACCGGTGGCCATCATCGCTTCGCCGATGCCGAGCTCGCCGGCGTCCGCGGCGGGCCGCCCCGCGATCTCACCAGTTGCCACGTGCGCCTCCCCGAGCAGTGCTGGGCCGCGCATCGTCCCGCACAGCCTCCGAATCCACGTCTGCCACCGGTGAAGCGGTGTTCACGCCCGCCGGGTTGGACACCCAGAACACCGGCGCGAAATCCCACTCCTGCCCCGCTCGGTAACGCGGACGGGTGAGCCGGGGCCACATCGCGATGAGCACGATCAAGCCGTAGATGGCCGCGGGGATCACCGCCAGGAAGAGAACAGTCTCCAGGACAGTCACGCGAATACGGTATCCGACGCGCCCTGCGTCGTGCGCTCGACCTGTGCGGCGCGTGATCGAAGCCGTAGTTAACGCCGAGCCACCGTCGCAACACGTTCGAGTGATTCGACGACGAGCAAGTCGCGCGCAACGCGATTCCCGCTGGTCGGAACCTGAATATAGGAGTCCGGAAACTACTTACGGTTACTAGTCAAGAGTGTTCTACATCACTTAAGCTAACTCGTTCAGAGTAATCGCTGCCCCCGAATGGGGCCCAACCAGACGGTTGCAATGCGCGGCAACTTGGCGGCTTGTTCCTGAGGGCTCCTGCTCCTAGTTTTTCACCTGTATGGGTCTTGCATATTTGATCATATGCGTTCAAAGCGTCCTTTGAATGCGGGAGGCACACAATGTCGATCATCGAAACCGCCACTCAGAGCAGCGCCCTCACTCTTCCGGCGATTAACCGGCCACTGCTTGAACACGGCGTCCGGATCAGCGGCCGCAACCACGGTGTGCGCATCAGCGGACAGCACGGTGTGCGCATCAGCGGACAGCACGGCGTCCGGATCAGCGGTCGGCAAGGCGTGCGGATCAGCGGCGAGCACGGCGTGCGGATCAGCGGACAGCACGGCGTCCGCACCAGCGGGCGTCAGGGTGTGCGGATCAGCGGGCGTCAGGGCGTACGGATTTCCAGCGGTGTGCGGATCAGCGTGCGTCAGCACGGCGTGCGCATCAGCGGACAGCACGGCGTCCGCATCAGCGGACAGCACGGCGTCCGGATCAGCTGATCAGCCCACGTGGCATTGGACCCACGCCAACCCGGCGCGCGGCGGTTCTCCGGTCGCCCGAACCAGCACTTCAGGCCGCGGGCTCACCGAGGTATGGCAGCCACAGCGGGTCCGTTTCAGAAAGCCCAGCCAGCAACCGCCAGTGCCGCCCGCGCGGCGCGTGCGGTGCCACCGGGAGGCGCCAGCCCAGCTCGCTGAGCGTCTTGTCCGCCTTGCGGTGGTTGCACTTCGTGCAGCAGGCGACGCAGTTCTCCCAAGTGTGCGGCCCGCCGCGGCTTCGCGGCACGACATGATCTATCGTTTCAGCGCGAGCACCGCAGTACACGCACCGGTAGTTGTCCCGCAGCATCAACGCGGCTCGGGTCAACGGCACTCGGCCGCGGTACGGCACTCGCACGAAGTTGCTCAACCTGATCACCGACGGGACTTCGACGCTGTCAGTCGCGGAATGCAGCACCACGCCGGCCGAATCGCCGTGCACGACCTCGGCCTTGCCGCAGACGAGCAGCACGATCGCTCGGCGCAGCGGGAGCGCGGTCAACGGCTCGAACGTGGTGTTGAGCAGGAGCACCCGGCGTTTTCGCCAGGACGGTGCGTGACCGGGAGGCCGGTCCGACTGAGGCGGCGAAGTGCCAGCGCGGCTAGGCGGGCACAGCGGGGCCCGCGACGCGAGGCCGGTGGCCTTCAGCGCCGGTTGTCGGATCGGTTGTCGGTCGGGCACGCGACCACCTCCACCGGTGTCGGGCCTAGTCGAACACACAACCCTGCCCGAACGCACGTGTGATTCGACACGCCACGCCTGGTCACCGTCGAACCCACACCAAATCATTCCCGATCATGGACCGCGGAACAACAATGATCATTCCGGGTGAATCGGGTCGGTTCCGGCGAAATGACCACGCCGAGATCAAGGGTCGACCACGGGATGCACGTATCGTCGCTGCCGTGAACGACGTGCAAGCAGCGCATCTGACCTACCCCCGCGCCGACCGCGACGACATCGCCGAAGACCTGCACGGCCACCAGGTGGCCGATCCGTACCGGTGGCTGGAGGACCCAGCCGAGCCGCGCACCGAGGCGTGGTCGACGGCGCAGGACGAGCTCGCCCGCACCTGGCTGGACGCGTTGCCCGGCCGCGAAGCGGTCGCGGAGCGGATGCGATCGCTGCTGGCCGCCGGTTCCGTCTCGGCCCCAGCCTGGCGCGTGGGGCGGGCGTTCTTCACCCGCCGGGAGCCCGGGCAGGAGTTCCCCGTGCTTTACGTGCGCGAGCCCGACGGCGCCGAGCGGGTGCTGCTGGACGTCACCGAACTGGACCCGTCCGGGCTGACCACGTTGGACAGCTGGACGCCGAGCCTGGAGGGCGACCGGCTGGCCTACCAGATCTCCGTCGGCGGCGACGAGGAGTCGCTGCTGCACGTGCTGGACGTCGCCACCGGCGACCTCGTCGAGGGTCCGATCGACCGGTGCCGCTATTCGACGATCTCGTGGCTGCCCGGCGGCGAGGAGTACTTCTACATCCGGCGGCTGGCACCGGAGCTGGTGCCCGACGGCGAGGAGCAGTTTCACCGCCGGGTGTGGCGGCACCGGGTGGGTGCCGACCCCGACCAGGACCTGCTGGTGCACGGCGAGGGCCTGGACCACACCTACTACTACGGAACCCGGGTGTCGCGGGACGGCCGTTGGCTGGTCGTCGAGGGCAGCCCGGGCACCGCGCGGCGGGATTCGGTGTGGATCGCCGACCTCTCCGAGGGCGGCGACGTGCCGGACCTCCGGCAGGTCGTGGACACCTCCGACGGTTACCGGGTCGGCGCCTGGGTGGAGCGCGATGGCCGGCTGTACGTGATGACGACGCTGGACGCCCCGCGCTGGCGGCTGTGCGTGGCGGACCCGACCAACCCGGAGCCGGCGAACTGGACCGAGCTGATCGCCGAGGAACCCGACTCGGTGCTGGAGGCCGTGCGCTGGTTCGACACCGGTGACGGCGACCCGCAGCTGGTGGTGCTGCGGACCCGGCACGCGGTGTCCGAGGTGACGCTGCACGATCCGGCTACCGGCCGGCGGACCGCGGAGGTCCCGCTGCCGAGCACCGGACAGGTCACCGCGCTGACCACCGTGGACGAGGCCACCGAAGGCGACCGCGACCGGCTGTGGATCGGCTGGACCGACTTCGCCACCCCGTCGTGCGTGCACGCCTACTCCCGCCGCACCGGGCAGACCGCGCTGGACCAGCAGGCGCCGGGCACCGTCGAGCTGCCCACGGTGCACACCCAGCAGGTCACCTACCGCTCGCTGGACGGCACCCCGGTGCGGATGTTCCTGCTGAGCCCGGCGGCCGAACCCGACCGCCCCCGGCCGGTGTTCATGACCGGCTACGGCGGTTTCTCCCTGTCCCGCGAGCCCGGCTACACGCCGTCCGCGCTGGCGTGGGTCGCCGCCGGCGGCGTCTGGGCGTTGCCCTCGCTGCGCGGTGGCGGCGAGGAAGGCGAGGAGTGGCACGTCGCGGGCATGCGCGAGCAGAAGCAGCACACCTTCGACGACTTCCACGCTGCGGCGCAGCACCTGATCGACGAGGGCTGGACGACCGCCGAGCAGCTGGCGATCTCCGGTGGCTCGAACGGCGGCCTGCTGGTCGGGGCGGCGCTGACGCAGCGCCCGGACCTCTACCGGGCGGTGGTGTGCTCGGCGCCGCTGCTGGACATGGTCCGCTACGAGCAGTTCCTGCTCGGCCGCACGTGGAACGACGAGTACGGCACCGCCGACGATGCGGAGGAGCTGGGCTGGCTGCTGTCCTATTCGCCGTACCACAACGTGACCGACCAGACGGACTACCCGTCGGTGCTGTTCACCGTCTTCGAATCGGACTCCCGGGTCGACCCGAACCACGCCCGCAAGATGTGCGCGGCGTTGCAGCACGCCACCAGCTCCGACCCGGCGAAACGTCCGGTTCTGCTGCGCCGGGAGACCGAGGTCGGGCATGCCGCGCGTTCGGTGTCCCGTACGGTGGGTCTGGCGACCGACCAGCTCGCCTTCCTCTCGGAGGCCACCGGACTCGCCCTGGACTGAGCCCGAACTCGGTCCCGGCGGTCAGCTGTTCGAGACTCGTGCGCGGCGGGGCGCGCACGATGCTCGGTTGGCCGGTTGCCGACCCGGTGATATGCCCCAACGCATCCGGCGCCGCCGTGCCGGTCACCACCGCGGGCCCTGGACGACAGCATGGAGAACCCCGACCCATGGATCTGCCGCTTTTAACCCAACCGAACTGTGCCGTGGACTCGGTCTGGTGCCGGACCATCTCCGATTGGACCGGCAACCAGTGGCTGGCGTCCTACGCCGACCTCCTCATCGCCAAGCCGGTGAACATCCTGCTCATCCTGGTCGTCGCATTCATCGTGCGATGGCTGGTGCACCGCACGATCAACCGCCTCACCCGCGGCAACGGCAAACCCCCGAAACTGCTGACTTCGCTGAGGGAACGCCGGGCGGACACGATGACGGCCGAGTTGCTGTCGGAGCGGCGCGTCCAGCGCGCGCGCACGATCGGCTCGGTGCTCAAGTCGATGGCCTCGTTCGTGATCTTCGGCCTTGGCGCGATCTACGTGCTGCAGGTGCTGAGCATCCAGATCGCCCCGGTACTGGCCTCTGCCGGTGTGCTGGGTGTCGCGGTCGCCTTCGGCGCCCAGAACCTCGTCCGGGACTTCCTGTCCGGCATGTTCATGCTGGTCGAGGACCAGTACGGCGTCGGTGACGTGGTCGACCTCGGCGAGGCCAGCGGCACCGTCGAGTCCGTCGGCCTGCGGGTCACCACGCTGCGCGACATCAACGGCACCGTCTGGTACGTCCGCAACGGCGAGATCCTGCGGGTCGGCAACTCCAGCCAAGGCTTCGCCGTGGCCGTGGTGGACTTCCCGATCTCGCACACCAGTGACGTGCAGAAGGCCATCGAGGTGGCCGCCAAGGTCGCCACCGCGGCCGCCTCGCGCGAGCCGCTGACCAAGGACGTGCTTAACCCGCCGGAAATGCTGGGCGTGGACCAGATCACCGCGGACACCATCACCCTGCGCATGACCACCAAGGTCCGCCCCGGCCGGCAGTGGGCGGTGCAGCGGCGGTTACGCGCGGAGATCAAGCGCGCCTACGACGAGGAGGACATCGAGCCGCCGTACCCGTACGGTCGGCCGCTGCATTCCGGCCCGGTTGCATAGCCGCTGGTCACGCCGGTCGTGAGTCCTTCGGGTCGCCATCGCTGCCCGGGGGCTCGCGGTCGGCGTGAGCGCAGCTGTGAGGCGTTCGTCGGCCATGCCGTCCAAATTCCACCGCGCCCCTGAGAGGATGGAGCCGTGACTTCCGTGGAGACCTTCTACCAGCAGGTCGGCGGCGAGGCGACCTTCCACCGGATCGTGGCGCGCTTTTACGAGGAGGTGGCCGAGGACGAGCTGCTGCGGCCGCTCTACCCGGAGGAGGACCTCGGGCCCGCCGAGGAGCGGCTGCGGCTGTTCCTGATCCAGTACTGGGGCGGCCCGCACACGTACTCCGACCGGCGCGGCCACCCCCGGCTGCGGATGCGGCATGCCCCGTTCAAAATCGGCCCGGCGGAGCGGGACGCATGGCTGCGCTGCATGCGGATCGCGATCGACGAGGTCGACCTCAAACCGGAGCACCGCGACCAGCTGTGGCAGTACATGGAGATGGCCGCCAACAGCATGATCAACTCCTGGTTCTGACGAGCGCGGCGGCGCCGGGCGCGACCCCTGCGGGAGTTACCGTCATCGCCTCGCTGGCGACTCGTGCACGACGGCTGCACCGCTTCAGGGACAAGACCGGCAGAATTCGAAGACAGCCACTGAGACGAAGGACCTGGTGATGCGACGGGCGGACGCGCGGACACGCCACGGCGAACTGCCGTGGTGGTGGGACGCGGTGTGCTACCAGGTCGACGTCGGCTCGTTCGCCGACGGCGACGGTGACGGGGTCGGTGACCTCGCCGGGCTGACCGGTCGGCTCGGCTACCTGGAGCTGCTCGGCGTCGACGCGGTCGTGCTGGCGGGGGTAGCCGGGCTGGATCCGTCGGCAGCGCCGTTCGCCGAATTGCTCGGCGAGGCGCACGAAGCCGGCATGCGAGTGATGGTCTCGCTCGATGTGGATCCCGCGCGCAGCGACCCCGGACCGGTGCTGCTGCCCTGGCTGGAGCACGGCGCCGATGGGTTCCACCTGGCGCCGCGTCCCGACCCGACCGGTGCCATCGGCGCAGCGCTTGCCGACTACCCGGATCGCGTGGTGATCGGCAGCGGACCGGGCGATTGGCACCTGTCGTTCAACCTCGACCTGGCCGTCGCCGGTTTCGACGCCGAACGGGTCCGCAAGGCGATCACGGAGGTGTTCGCCTCCCCCAGGGCGCGCCAGGCGTGGGCGATGGCCAGCCGCGACACCGAGCAGAGCCGGGACGACGCCGCGCTGACCCCGGTCCGCGCGATGGCCCTGGTGCAGCTGGCGCTGCCCGGCGCGGTCTGCCTGCGGCACGGCGAGGAGCTCGGCCTGCCCGGGACCCAGCGCGTCCGGATGCCGTGGGAGGGCGACCGGCCGCCGTTCGGCTTCTCCACCGCCGAGGCCGACTGGTCGTCGATCCCGGCGGACTGGGTCACGTTCACCGCCGAGGCTCAGCTGGAGGACGAGACGTCCACGCTGTCGCTGTACCGGCATGCGCTGGAGACCCGGAGCACGCATCCGGCGTTCACTGGCGACGACGTCGAGTGGTTCGGGGCGCCGGACGGGTGCTTAGCGTTCCGGCGCACCGGCACGACCCTGATCTGCGCGTTGAACACCTCACCGGCCCCCGTGCCGCTGCCTCCCGGCGAGGTGCTGCTGACCTCGCGACCGCTGGAATCCGGGGAGTTGCCGCCGGGCACCGCCGCTTGGTTGGTGTGAGCCTGACCTCGCCTAGGCGACCGGGCGCGAGTGGGCCGGAGCGGGTGCCGGTAAATTTTGGTAGGACCGCCGCCTGACGACCCGCTGGATGCTATGTCTGCCCGTGCGCCCGAGCTGAGCCTTCCTCGGACGACGGAACGCACCCGCCGGTTGGTCGGAGTCGACATCGCCCGGTTCGTCGCGGTGTTCGGCATGTTCTGTATCCACTTCGGCGTGCCGTTCGCGCAGGGCGACGTTGAGGTTTGGATCGCGCAGTTCTCCAGCGGCCGGTCCACCGCGCTGTTCACCCTGCTGGCCGGGGTCTCGCTGGCGATGATGACAGGGCGCAGCGAGCCGCCGACCGATAGCGCGCTCCGCGACGCCCGCGTCCGGGTCGCGGTGCGCGCGGTGCTGCTGCTGGTGGCCGGCCTCGCGCTGGCGCGGGCGACCAGCGCGACGGGCTTCCTGCTCACCGTGATCATCCCGTTCTACGGGCTCTACTTCTTGCTGGCAGTGCCGTTCATCCGGTTGCGGGCGCGCGGGCTGCTGATCGCCGCGGTCGTCGCGGCCGCGGTGGGTCCCCAGCTGTCGTTCGTGCTGCGGACCTGGATCGCCGGGGACACGCCGCTGCGCGCGGTCGTCGACTCGATCGACCTGATCGATCCGGGGCATCTGATCGCCGACGAGGGGCTGTTCGACCTGCTGCTGCTCGGCTTCTACCCGGCGGCGTCGTACCTGCCGCTGGTGCTGGCCGGGATGGCCGTCGGGCGGTTGGACCTGCGGTCGACCAAGGTGCGGATCTGGCTCGGCGCGACCGGGCTGGCCGTGTCGTACGCGGGATACGAGCTGTCGAGCTGGCTGGTGGAGGCCACCAGCACGGCACTGCCGCCGGGGCCGAGCGAGGGCACCGTCCCGATCGACCACCCGGAGTGGCTACTGACCGCCTCCGCGCACAGCGGCAGCACGTTCGAACTGCTCGACTCCGGGGGCATCGCGTTGGTGATCCTCGCGATCTGCCTGGAACTGGCCGACCGGACCGGGCGGTCGCTGAAGCCACTGGCCACGGCCGGCTCGATGGCGCTGACGCTGTACGCGATCCACGCGCTGACGCTGGCCTGGCAGATCGTCGTCGGCGGCTGGCCGCTGAGCGGCGTGCCGGACACCCTGGCCCAGCTGGCCAGCATGGGCCCGGCGCTGCCGACGGACGTCCCGGACATGCCGGCGTTCCCGCGCGACGGCCACCACCCCGAGGGCGTGGTGGCGTTCGTCAACACCTACATGCCCGAGCTTTTCCTGATCTTCTCGATCGTGTTCCCGCTGATCTGGAAGCGGTTCTTCCGCCGCGGGCCGCTGGAGGCGGCCATCAGCGAGACCGTCCGGTGGGTGACCGAGCGTTCGGCCTGCCAGCGCTGAGCAGGTAGAACGCCGGGGCTTCAGAACCGGTGGGACTTTCGCCTCTTAACAACCACGCGCCGGAAGTCGTTGCGTTGGGGATGGCGTCGCCCATCCGGAGGTGATCTTGATGAGTTTCCGGCACCGGCCCGACGACCCACCGGACGCAGTCGGAATCCCACCCGCCCTCGGCAAGGCCATGGCCAGCTACCGGTCGCTGCTCGACGAGTTGGAGGCGGGCAGCATCGACGACGCGACCTTCCGCCGCCGCGCTCTCGGCGTCGGGCTGATCGTGCGCGAGCACGACGCCTGGATCCTGGACCTCTCGACCGAGCGGTGGTGGCGCTACGACGGCGTCGCGCTGTCGAGCCTGCGGTTCCGGGAAGTCGAGGGCTGAGCGGTGCCGGCCCCGACCGACCCGGCGATCCTCCGGGAACGCCTCGCCGGCCTCGCCGACCTGCTCCGCGACGCAGAACCGGGCCCGTCCGGGCTGGGGAGTCCCCTCTCGGCGAGTCCGCTCCCGGTGGCCGCGCTGCAGGACCACCTGCGCAACGCGACAAGTTGGCTCGGCCGGGCTTGGGCCGGGTTCGCGCGGGACGGCGCGGCGGTGCGGCGGTGGCTGGTGAGCGAGCCGCTGGGCTCGCCCATCCCGCCCCAGGAGCCGACAGCCCTGCCGCTGCGGAAGCAGTTCCGCCTCTCGCTGGCGACGGCGGCGCTCGGTGCCAGCATCGCCGCGGCCGCCTACACCTTGACGGCGCCGCTCGCGGATCCCTTCTTCGGCCTGATCCCACCGGGCATCTTCAGCCGGCTCCCGCCGTTCGCCGAGAACACGGTGCCCGCGCCGGATGGCGAGGCGCCCCTGCTCAACACCAATCCACCCCACGACGTGGTGGCCCCCGGGCTGCCGCTCGTGGCGCGGACTCCGGGGCCGCCCCAACCACCCCCTCCGCCGCCAAGCGCGGCCGCCATCTCAGCCCCGCTGCTGAGCGCGACTGTCACCCCAGCCCCGCCACCAAACGCGGCCGCCACCCCAGCCCCGCCACCAAGCACGGCCGCCACCCCAGCCCCGCCACCAAGCACGGCCGCCACCCCAGCCCCGCCGGAGACGGGGGCTTCGGCCAGGACGGCGGCTTCGCCGGACGTCGGCACCAGGCGGCAGGACTCGACCGAGTCTGGAGCGGCGCCCATCCAGGCCCCGGAACCGGCCGGGCAGCACGGTGCTCCGGCGAAGCCGGCCGAGCCGCCACCTGCCCCGCCACGGGAGATCTCCAACGGCCCGACCGCGGTGCCGCCCACTCACCCGCAAACCACGCCGACCCACCAACCACCACAGACCACGACTACCGACCCGTCGACGCAGACCACGCCGACCCATCAACAGACGCGAACCACGACGACCGACCAGCCGACGCGCACTACACCGGCCCATCAACCGACACAGACCAAGGCTGCCAACCAGCCGACGCAGACCCAACAGCCGACACAGACGACGACTACCGACCCGTCGACGCAGACCACGCCGACTCACCAACCACCACAAACGCCGGAACCCACGCCGACGACGACGGCGACGAAACCCACCACTGACCCCACGACGACTCACAACCCCAGTACGACCGCGCCGGCCTACACACCGGATCGCGGCACGTCCTGAAGGCATCCGGTGCCGCAATTTCCATTGAAATCAGAGGGCCAATTTCCATTGAAATTGCGGGATGGACCTGGCGAAGGACTGCACAGCTGACCGCAGATGGCGTGGACCGGATTTCGCGGCGGCGATGAAAGTCCTCTACCGCCTGACTGGCACGATCAGGACACCACCGGCCCGGTCCTTCGTGTCCCGCACCCCGGTGCGCTCACTCCCGACAGCCACCTCGACGCAGTCGCCCTTACCAATCCAATTCTTGTCGCACAACATCGGCTTCGGCGATGTGGCGGCGAAGCGCATCGAACGGGCACGACGCAGGAGGAATCTCACCGCGGGGTGTTCGTCACGGTGGACTGGTGCGATCACCCGGGCATCCGAGGACCAGTACCGGTTGTCCCTGCGGTGCCTGGGCGCTCCAGAAAACCAGTCTCACCAGGGCAATCCGCGCTATCGGACAACGCCTGGCCGCGCCATTGACAGGAAGCGGCGGGGGCGTGTTCGCGGTTATGCGGATCGCGACGAGCGTTTCGGTAAGCAGGACGCCGTGAGTGTTTTTGGGTGCTATGGCACCCACAAACGCTCACGGGTGTTCTTCCGCCACGCGAAGGTGGCCATCGGCAGACGCGCCCACCAGCATCGGTTGCGGCGTCGGCCAGCGGCGTCGGCCAGGTGCGACCCGGACACGAGCAGAGGGTCGTGGCGGGAGATCACCGAATCAGTACAGCTCCGGATGACACGACCAACGGCCACTCACCTAGGAACGATTCAGCGCTTCCTCTCAGCAGTCAGATGCGCATGCCCGGGAGACCGGACCAGCAGCTCCCGACCAAACACGCCGGGACACTACCCCCATCCGGGCGTGACGGATGCGCCGAAGGACTCTACTGTCTGCGACTACTGCTGAGCATCGCTTTTCGGGAGGCAAAGGTGGCGACCGAGCAGCTGTCCTACGACTCGGGTGTTTCCGAGGTGCCGTTGTTGGGGGAAACGATCGGCGCCAACCTCGATCGATCGGTGGCGAAGTTCGGGGACCGGGACGCGCTGGTGGAATGCGCCTCGGGGCGGCGGTGGACGTACCGGGAGTTCGGCGCGGCGGTGGACTCGCTGGCCGTGGGACTGCTGGATGCCGGGATCGGCAAGGGCGACCGGGTAGGGATCTGGTCGCCGAACCGGGCGGAGTGGGCGCTGATCCAGTACGCCACGGCGAAGATCGGCGCGATCCTGGTCAACATCAACCCGGCGTACCGGGTGCACGAGCTGGAGTACGTGCTGAACCAGGCCGGGGTCCGGTTGCTGGTCTCCGCCCAGTCGTTCAAATCCTCCGACTACGCCGCGATGGTGGCGGAGGTCCGCCCGAAGTGCCCCGGCCTGGAGCAGGTGGTCTTCCTCGACACCCCGGAATGGACTGCTCTCACGGCCAGCCCGGCAGATCCGGTCCGGCTGGGCGGGATCAGGCTGTCCACCGACGAGCCGATCAACATCCAGTACACCTCCGGCACCACCGGATTCCCCAAGGGCGCGACGCTGTCGCACCACAACATCCTCAACAACGGTTTCTTCGTCGGTGAGCTCTGCGGCTACACCGAGGACGACCGGATCTGCATCCCGGTGCCCTTCTACCACTGCTTCGGCATGGTCATGGGCAACCTCGCCGCCACCAGCCACGCCGCCGCCATGATCATCCCCGCCGCGGGCTTCGACCCCGCCGCGTCACTGGCGGCGGTCGCGGTGGAGCGGTGCACGTCGCTGTACGGGGTACCGACGATGTTCATCGCCGAGCTCGACCACCCGGACTTCGACTCCTTCGACCTATCATCGCTGCGCACCGGGATCATGGCCGGCTCGCCCTGCCCGGTGGAGGTGATGAAGCAGGTCATCGACCGGATGGGCATGGCGGAGGTATCGATCTGCTACGGCATGACCGAAACATCGCCGGTGTCGATGCAGACCCGCGCCGACGACTCCCTGGAGCGCCGGGTTTCGACGGTCGGCAGGGTCGGGCCGCACCTGGAGGTCAAGATCACCGACCCGGCCACCGGACTGACCGTGCCGCGCGGCATGCCGGGCGAGTTCTGCACCCGCGGGTACTCGGTGATGCTCGGCTACTGGCAGCAAGACGACAAGACCGCGGAGGCCATCGACGCGGCCCGCTGGATGCACACCGGCGACCTTGCGGTGATGGACGCGGACGGCTACGTCAGCATCACGGGCCGGATCAAGGACATGGTGATCCGAGGTGGCGAGAACATCTACCCCCGCGAGATCGAGGAATTCCTCTACACCCACCCGGACATCCTCGACGCCCAGGTCATCGGGGTCCCCGACCAGCGCTACGGCGAGGAGCTGATGGCCTGGATCCGCATGCGCGAGGGCGCCGAAGCCCTGACCGCGGAGGCCCTGCGGGAGTTCTGCACCGGCAAGCTCGCACACTACAAGATCCCCCGCTACGTCCACATCGTGGCCGAGTTCCCAATGACGGTGACTGGGAAGATCCGCAAGGTCGAAATGCGCCAGACCGCCGAAATACTCCTCAACCTCGACGAGCAGCGATGAGCGAAGGGTAGGAGCCGGTCGTCAGTTCCGGCTGACGCATGGCTTCTCGCTCGGATCCGTCGTCGCCTCGGTCCGGTCGGCAGGCCGAGCAGACGGAAAAGACGGGCCGCCTCGGTTGAAAGTAAGCGGTAGGACCAGGAGAAACCGAGCGCACGCCTGTTACCCCGCCCGCATCCAAGGCATCGAGTCGCTCCCGCTCGTCCTGCAACTGCGAGACCAGTTCGATCAGTGGAAAGCTCGGATTCTCGCCTGCTCGGGCCGCAACGATGCCGAGCGCAAGAGGAACGCCGACGCAGTGCCGGATGAGCTCCCGCATCGCCTCGTGCTCTGCTGCCACCCGCTGATCGCCGAGGTAGCAAGCCAGCAGCAGCTCTGCTTCGTCCATTGTTAGGACGTACAGTGAAATACGACTCGCGCCTTCTCGAACGACCAACTCGTGCAACCGGTTCCGGCTGGTAACCAGCGCCAAGCAGCTTGAGCTGCCAGGCAGCAGCGGCCGGACCTGGTCGGCTCTGCGGGCATTGTCGAGCAGGATGAGCATCTGCTTGCCGTGCACCAGACTGCGGAACAGCGCCGCACGAGCTAACATGATCAACATCAGGGGTTTCGGCTGATCAGAGGGAACGTTTCATGATCCCCGGCGTATTACCCAACTCGCTCGATCACCGCTGCGGCGGGCTCGCAGGTCACCGACGTGAGGCCGCAGAAACTCGATGTTACGCCATGGGCCGTCGGGACTGGCCGCTGCCGTACTGGGTAATACAGTGCGCCGGGTCGAAACCTAAGCGCCCCAAGGGAAATGCTGTCGAGCAATCAGCTAATGGGGAAACCCAGGCTAGTCGGACGCGCCGCACCCTCGCGCAAGCATCACCGGGGAAGGGTGGCGAGTGAGGGGCGCCTTGACCGACATATCGGTCAAGGCATCCTTCGCACATCAGACCAGCGCTTCAGAGCTCGTAGTAGGCGGACTTCACAGCAGCGATGAAGCCCCGCCACTGACGTGCCGACACGACCAGGGCGCCGCCAGCCCGATCCTTCGTGTCCCGCACCCCGGTCCAGTCAGCCCCCGCGGCCACCTCAACGCAGTTGCCATTACCGCCGCTGTAGCTACTCGTGATCCAACGCGCCTCAGCTAAGTCATCCACTGACATGGCTTTCCCTCTCCCGATCAGTCGTGCACCAGCGACTCGATGAACCTCACCGATTCAGGACGCGACAGCGCGACGTCCCGCAGGTTCTCCGCTGCCATGCTATATCCGCGTATCCGCTCTTGACGTGAATGTAGACGGCGTCGTCTTGGAGTTCGACATACCCGACCGAGTGCGCATGGTCGAAGCCAAGGATCGCGAAGGCACCGGTAAATCCACTGTGGATGCCGTCTTCAGGGCACAAGACCTGCAGTTCGACATTCGGCAACGCCGCCAAACGAATCAGGTGCCGGTACTGATCTTGCAGGATGGCAGGGTCACCGACATCAAGGCGAAGCGCTGTTTCTCCGACGACAACAGCAAGCTCCAGCGGCTCCGAATCTGTCAGCACAGCCGCCCTGACCTGCCGGAAGGCAACGAACCGGTCGACATGATCTTGCCGTACCCGAGGCGTGGCCGACGTGACAGCGCGTGCATACGCTGGCCCACCACCTATCGTCTGATCCGCAGGCTCACCGGGGCATGCGCGGTGCGATCACCTGCGCCACCTTCACCGCCTCGGCACACTCGTCCAGCCCCTGGTCCATGACCTCGCTGACGTCGATGACGATGACTCCGCCACCCGCGTCGAACATCGCCGAGCAGATCCGCGCAGCCTGCCCGCTCTCGCTGGTGGCACTTGCCGCCGCCCGACCATCAATCTGCAACCGGTCGAACTTCGACCAGTTCTCCTTGTGACTGTAAGCCTCGACCGTCTTCTCCTGGTTCTTGTAGAACGTCGCTCCGAGCGGTCTTCCGCTGAAGGAGCAGCCGGGTTCCGAGGAAATAGTGGTTTCGGGCTCGCCGGGGCCTTTGAAGCCGAAGGACTTCAGCTCATCGGGAGTCAGCAGCGTGCACGGATCAACCGAAGCCAGACCTTGCGGCTGCGTGTCAGCAGGCTCCCGCTTCGCAGCCGGCCCACCGCAGCCCGCGATCATCAACGCGGCTACCCCGGCACACACAGCAGCCACGGTTCGAGACGGTGCATTCATTCCTGATTACCCCTCTGCAAGTCCTGGGCGATCTGCTCGTCAGCCCCGCCGCCAAGCTCGACTGTCACCCCAGCCCCACCGCCAAGCACGGCCGCCACCCCAACGCCGCCGCCAAGCGCGACTGTCGCCCCGGCCCCGCCGGAGACGGGGGCTTCTTCGGACGGGACGTCGGGTTCGCCGGACGTCAGCACCAGGCGGCAGGACTCGACCGGGTCTGGCGCGGCGCCCATCTGGGCCCCGGAAACCGGCGGACAGCAGGGCGGTACTGCTTCGGCGAAGCCGGTCGAACCGCCACCAGCCCCGCCACGGGAGATCTCCAACGGTCCGACCGCGGTGCGGCCCACTCACCCGGAAACCACGCCGACCCACCAACCACAAAAGACCACGGCTGCCGACCCGTCGACGCAGACCACGCCAACTCACGAACCGACACTGACCATGACGACCGACCAGCAAACGCGCACTACGCCAGCCCATCAACCGACGCAGACCACGCCGACTCACGAACCGACGCAAGCGACGGAACCCACGCCGACCACGACGGCGACGGAACCCACTGCTGATCCCACGACGACCGCTCACAACCCGACCACGACCGCGCCGACCTACACCCCGGATCGCGGCACGTCCTGAGGGCATCCGGTGCGCAATTTCCATTGAAATCAGAGGTCCGAGGTCCAATTTCCATTGAAATTGCGGGATGGACTGGTGAAGGTGCCGTTCACCTCGAAAGATCGGGTCCAGCTCCGGCGACGGCCAGCGCGGCAGCACGCCCACCTGGCGAAGGACTGCACAGATCAGCGGTGGTACCGACCGGACTTCGCGGCGGCGATGAAAGTCCCCCACTGCCTGGCTGGCACGATCAGGACACCACCGGCCCGGTCCTTCGTGTCCCGCACCCCGGTGCACTCGCCTCCGGCAGCCACCTCGACGCAGTTGCCGCCGCCGTTGCTGTAGCTGCTCTTACGCCATCGGGTCTGCGCGGGTAGCACATTGATCTCCCTGAGTGCGGCTATGTTTCCCGGGCCACCTTGCCGAGCAGCTTCGCCGAGTCTCGCGGATCCAACGCCGTTGCTCTCAGGTGGTCGAAGTTCAGCGTATACCGCTCGATTTCCTCCGCTTCCTCCAAATAGAGGCTGCCGGTGAGATACTCCAGGTAGACGACGTCTGGATCGACCGGGTCCGGGAACGACAGGATCGAGAATCCAGTGCCCAGAGACGCATGTGCCCCGGCCTGGAACGGCAGAACTTGAACGGTCACGTTCGGAAGCTTGGATCTTGAAAGCAAATGCTTCAGCTGTTCTCGCATGACGTCCGCGCCGCCGACCTGCTGGCGGATCGCTGCTTCCGAGATGATTGCCCAGAACTTCAGCGGCTCAGCACCTTCGGTCAGGCGCGCCTGTCTGGCCTTCCTGAGTTGTGTGCGCTGCTCATTGTCGTGATCCGGTTCGTCCGGAGCCCAGGACCCGATGATCGCGCGGGCGTACTCCTCTGTCTGGAGCAGTCCGGGGATCAGGTCGATCTCGAAGTTGCGGACAGCAGCGGCCTCCGATTCGAGTCCGATGTAGACCTCAAACCAGTCCGACATCACTCTGGAGTAGGGATGCCACCAGCCTTCTTCTTGGCTTGCTTGGCCAGCTCAAGCAAGTTCTCCAACTCGGACCCGACCACACCGTAAAGGCCGCACATGGCTCGCGTGTCGTTGACGGTCACACCCGAACGCGCCGTCTCGATCCGACTCAGCTTGGACCGTGAGAAATCGAGTTCGGAGATCGCCTGCTCCCAACTGACGTCGGCGGATTCTCGAAGCCTCCGCAGCTCCGCCGCAAGTCGGCGACGCCGAACCGTTGGTCCACCGTGGACAACCATTACCCACCTCCATCGCGTCGACACCAGACACCTTGCCGCTAACGGCGCCAACACGAAAGGCTTTCTGCAGATCGTCACTCGAATCGGTTGCATTCTCCCTTTTAGCAAAGTGACCATTGCATTTTTACCGTTGCAGCCGGGCACTCTGATCAAGGTCAGTTGATCGATGGAAGGAGTTGGGATGTTGTCTGGTGGCGCGAAAATCGGTCTGTGGCAGCCGGTCAGCGGTGGTCGGCACGCCTTCGATTCAGCCGCGCGGAGCGCCGAGCCGGGGGCTGGTCGTCAAGGCGTTGTGCGGCGTTGAGGTCAGCACCGACGAACTGCAGCGCATCGCGCCGGAGATCGCCTGGATACGCGAGAGCACCTGCATTGCGTGCTGGCAGGTCCTCGCATCCCGCCAGTAGCGCTCAACCACAACCGGATTCGACAGCGAAGGAAACCACGATGTTCTGGCTCCAGGTCGCGACGCTCGTGCTGATTAACGTCATCATCTTCGGCATGGTGTTCTCGCGCTTACCGCAAGCGCGGCACAGCGGCGGTGGCGAAGGCGATTACACGGTCTGGCATCTGATCGCCCAGATCGAGGCGGAACGCCAAGCAGCGCAAGAGGAATCCGGCACTGGACGACATCGTCTGCGCGAGCCGACCTGACGCCAATGACCCCGAAGCCGGACCGGTGCGGACTTCCCGACCCCGCACCGGTCCACCCGGTGGCCGGGCGCGCCGCCCCCTTTCCGCGCCCGGCCACCCAGAACGGCGAACGGTGAAGGGCACCTGATGAGGCGCTGAGGCGCCGCTGGCATTGCAGCCACCTTCGACCGCACCCCTGACCAGGTCTGGTGCCCGACCCCGACCTCGTGGGCGCCAGACCGCCCAGGTGGGCCGGGCAGTCCCCTCCCCCTGCCCGGCCCCCACCACCTATCGTCTGATCCGCAGGCTCACCGGGGCATGCGCGGTGCGATCACCTGCGCCACCTTCAGCGCCTCAGCACACTCGTCCAGACCCTGGTCCATGACCTCGCTGACGTCGATGACGATGACTCCGCCACCCGCGTCGAACATCGCCGAGCAGATCCGCGCAGCCTTCCCGCTCTCGCTGGTGGCACTCGCCGCCGCACGCCCATCGATCTGCAGCCGGTCGAACTTCGACCAATTCTTCTGGTGGCTGTAGGCCTCGACCGTCTTCTCCTGGTTCTTGTAGAACGTCGCTCCGAGCGGTCTTCCGCTGAAGGAGCAGCCGGGTTCCGAGGAAATAGTGGTTTCGGGCTCGCCGGGGCCTTTGAAGCCGAAGGACTTCAGCTCATCGGGAGTCAGCAGCGTGCACGGATCAACCGAAGCCAGACCTTGCGGCTGCGTGTCAGCAGGCTCCCGCTTCGCAGCCGGCCCACCGCAGCCCGCAATCATCAACGCGGCTACCCCGGCACACACAGCAGCCACGGTTCGAGACGGTGCATTCATTCCTGATTACCCCTCTGCAAGTCCTGGGCGATCTGCTCGTCGGTAGCAACGTAGTCCCTGGCCGCCTCACGAAAGAGGTTCGCCTTCCGGAACAGCTCGTCACGAAGCTGCCCCAGCAGTTCAGCGGCGCCGTTGACCCCGTTGGTCGCCTTCTGGCCGAACTTCGTCGCAAGCTCCTGTGCCGAGCGGTACTCCCCTAAACCCTCGACACGCTCAAGCAGGTATGCCTTACGCGCGAGCTTGTCGACCTTGTCGCCTTCCTTTTCGTAGACTGCAGCGGCCTTGTTGGCGCTGTCGGGGTTCATCCGCAGCTTGCCTTCGGAGACCTGCTGTGCCAGCTGGTCATTCTGCTGCCTGATCGCACCCAGCTGGGCTCCAGCACCGGCGAACGCCCCCGACAGATCTCCCGATAAGAAGTTCTCCGCCATTGTGCACCCCTCCCACTTCAGCTCCTGGAACCGACCCTAACGAGCCAGGCCACCCGCCCACAGGCAAATCCGAAGAAAGATCACATGACGAACCACGCCACCGCGTTTGCGGCCGAATCGTGAACGGACCGCACCCCTGACCAGGTCTGGTGCCCGACCCCGACCTCGTGGGCGCCAGACCGCCCAGGTGGGCCGGGCAGTCCCCTCCCCCTGCCCGGCCCCCACCACCTATCGTCTGATCCGCAGGCTCACCGGGGCATGCGCGGTGCGATCACCTGCGCCACCTTCACCGCCTCAGCACACTCGTCCAGCCCCTGGTCCAGGAACTCGCTGACGTCGACGAGGATCACGCCGCCACCCGCGTCGAACATCGCGGAGCAGATCCGCGCAGCCTTGCCACTCTCGCTGGTGGCACTCGCCGCCGCACGCCCATCGATCTGCAGCCGGTCGAACTTCGACCAATTCTTCTGGTGGCTGTAGGCCTCGACCGTCTTCTCCTGGTTCTTGTAGAACGTCACGGTCAGCGGCCTTCCGCTGAACGAACAGCCTGGTTCTGAGGAAATGGTGGTTTCGGGCTCGCCGGGACCATTGAAGCCGAAGGACTTCAGCTCGTCCGGGGTCAGCAACGTGCACGGGTCAACCGCGGCGAGACCTTGCGGCTGCACGGCGGGGTCCTGCTTCGTAGTCGGCCCACCACAGCCCGTTATCGCGAGGACGGCTGCCCCGGCACACCCGACGGCCACGGTACGAGACAGTGCGTTCATTCCTGATTACCCCTCCGCAAGTCCTGGGCGATCTGCTCGTCGCTAGCAACGTAGTCCCTGGCCGCCTCACGAAAGAGGTCCGCCTTCCGAAGCAGCTCATCACGAAGCTGCCCCAACAGTTCCGCAGCACCGTTGACCCCGTTGGTCGCCTTCTGGCCGAACTTGATCGCAAGCTCCTGCGCCGAGCGGTATTCCCCAATCCCTCGACCCGCTCAAGCTGGAATGCCTTCTTCGCGAGCCTGTCAACCTCTTCGGCTTCGCGTTCGTAAACTGCGGCCGCCTTGTTGGCGCTGTCGGGATTCATCCGCAGCTTGCCTTCGGACACCTGTTGTGTCAGGTGGTCGTTCTGTTGCCTGATCGCACCCAGCTGGGCTCCAGCACCGGCGAAGCCCGCCGCCAGGTCACCCGATAAGAAGCTCTCCGCCATCATGCCCCTCCCGTTCCAGCCCCCTGGGACGACCCTAGCGAGTCCGGACACCCGCCCACAGGCAAATCCGAAGAAAGATCACATCAGCCGAACTGCGCCATTGCGTTTGTGGCCAAGTTGCAAACGGCTCAATCGGGCCGGCGGTACGGTAATGAACTCAGGCAGAACGAGGAGTTCGCTGCGATGACCAACCGGCACCCAGAAGTTCCCGACGACGCGGACCGTGATCACAGCCTGCTGATCACGGAAGCACAACAGCGCGAATTGCTGGAGTTCTTCACTACGACCGAGTTCGAGTTACGCGAGGTTACGCTGCAGGCGCTGGCCGAAACCCCGATTGGCCGGGATATTGCGGAACAACATCTTGCCGGACTAACCGAGCTCACCAGGCAGGCATGCGACGTCATAGCCAACGTTGTCACCGTCGAGGAACGGATCGCACACCTCGACTTTGTCCCTGGAGATCCCGACTAGCGGGAACGCTCCGCGACGATCAGATCAGTAGCGGGAGCAGGGCGTGGCGGCGGCGGACCACCGCGCCGTAGCGGGAATCGAGGCGCAGCCAGGCGTCCGTGGCGCTCACCCGGACGATCTCCGACTCCGCCGGCTTGGGCACCAAGAAACCCATGCCGGACAACACGAACAGACAGCGCAGCGGAACCTTCACCTCGAAACCCGAACCGCTGACCGTGAAGACCTCCTGGTCCAGCAAGGACGCCGGCGGTGTCCCCTTTGGACCGACGTTGTCCTTGGCCACGTCGATGCCGCGCTCCGCGACCTCCCCGACGAGCTTCGCAGGCAGATCGTCCACCCGGTGCCAGCCCTCGAATGGCGGCAGTTCGGAGCGCCACATCAGGTCCCGCGGCGGTCCGGGATCCATCACCGGGGCGCCCGCTACCGTCAACGCGGCCAGCAGTCCGTTGCCGGACACCGTCACGTCCGACGGCTCGACCTCGCCCTCGACCGACCTGGTAGACAGCGCGTCGAACGGCGTCGCCGCCCACACGTCGACGCGGCCTGCGCCAGGCCTGTTGCGCAAGCGCACCAGCGCCTGGCCGTCCAGCCGCACCGCGCGGGCCACGAACGCTCCGAGGTCCTCGCGCTCGACCGGGTCGGGCATCCGCAGCTCAGGCACGGCTCAACTCCGATTTCGCCGGTTCGAGCTGCCACTCCGCGAGGAAGTCCCGCTCCTCCGAGGTCAGCCGCCGCGGCCGTCCCGCCCGCAGGTCGTAGGGCACCATCAGGGTTTCCGCGGTGGCCACCGCCTCCTGCGCGTAGGCCGTGTAGTCGACGATGAATGACGCGGCTTTCAGCTCCCGCACCGACATCCGCACCTGCAACGACCTCGCCCGGTACAGCACCGGACTGTGGTAGTCGATCACGACCCGGGCGACCACCATGCCCTCCGCCATCCCGAGCAGGCCCTGCCGTTCCGCCTCGGTGAACAGCAGCTCGGCCCGCGCCTCCTCCAGCAGCGTGATCGTCCTTGCATGGTTGACGTGCCCGAACGCGTCCATGTCGGACCAACGCAGGGCCACCTCGGCTACGAACGCGCCCACAGGCGAGCTTCCTTTCTGCCGTTCGGGTGGCTTGCGGCCGGCACGACCGCAAGCCACCCGACGTTCACCGGACCATGCTGCGCAGCTGGCGGGCCGCCACCGACAACGTGGCCAGATCCAGCCGACCGGAGTTCTTGATCTGCTCCAGCGACGAGTTGGCCCGCGCCAGTCGCGACTCGTTGGTCGACTCCCAACGAGCGATCTTCTCCTCCGGATTGTCCTCCGGATCGCTGGTCCGCAGGACGTCGATGGTGATCGCACGCAGCGACGCGTAGAAATCATCCCGCAACGCCAACCGGGCCAGCGAGTGCCACCGGTTCCCGCGCTCCAGCTCGTTGACCGCCAGCAGCATCCGCTCGACGTCGAGGTGCTCCGCGAGCGAGTAGTACAGGTCCGCGCTTTCCCGCGGGCTGCGCTCCGCCGCGACCCCCGCGTCGCGTTCCGCGAGCTCGGCGATCTCCCGGATGTCCAGCAGCGCGAACGAATCCAGCAGCACGCCTACGCGTTCCGCCAGGTCCTCTGGGACGCCAGCCGCCACGCAGTGGTCGATCATCTCGGTGGCGCCTTCGGCCGCCCGGCCGCGAAGCAGGCCGCGGACGGAGTCGGACAGCTCCGCCACCACCGGCTGGAACCGGCTGATCTCGGCACCGATCGCCAGCGGCTGCGGCCGGTTCGTCAGCATCCAGCGCGCCGCCCGGTCCAGCAGTCGGCGGCTTTCCAGCACCAGCTCGTCGGCCACCGAACTCGGCATCGAACCACCCAGCGCGTCGATCTGCGCCCACAGCTCGCGCAGCCCGAAGACGTTGGTGACCACCGCGAACGCCCGCACCGCGTCGGTCGTCGAAGCGCTGATCTCCTCCGACAGGCGGTAGGCGTAGGAGATGCCCGCGCCGTCGACCATCTCGTTCACCAGCAGCATCGTGATGATCTCCCGGCGCAGCGGGTGCGCCGCGATCGCGTCGCCGTATTGCTCCCGCAGGGGCTTCGGGAAGTACTCCGGGAGCCGACCGCTGAACGCCTCGGCGTCCGGCAGGCCGCTGGCCAGCACATCGCGCTTCAGCGACAGCTTGACGTGCGCCATCAGCGTCGCCAGCTCCGGCGAGCTCAGCCCCTCCCCGGCCTTCTCTCGGTCGCGGAACTCCTTCGACGTCGGCAACGCCTCCAGCTTGCGGTCCAGCCCCGTGGTCTTTTCCAGGGCGGTCACCTGGCGGGCGTGCACCGACACCATCGGGGCGGCGTGCGCCCGCGAGATGCCCAGCACCGCGTTCTGCGAGTGGTTGTCGGCCAGCACCAGCTCGCCGACCTCGTCCGTCATGTCCGCGAGCAGCTCGTTGCGCTGCTCACCGGTCAACTTCCCGTCGGCCACCAGGTGGTCGAGCAGGATCTTGATGTTGACCTCGTGGTCGGAGCAGTCCACACCGGCGGAGTTGTCCAGCGCATCGGTGTTGACCTTGCCGCCGGCGCGGGCGAACTCGATGCGCCCGAGCTGCGTCAGCCCGAGGTTGCCGCCCTCGCCGACGACCTTCACCCGCAGGTCGGCTCCGTTGACCCGGACCGGGTCGTTGGCCTTGTCGCCGACCTCGGCGTGTGTTTCGGTCGCAGCCTTGACGTAGGTGCCGATGCCGCCGTTCCACAGCAGATCGGTCGGGGCCAGCAGGATCCTCTTGATCAGCTCGGCCGGGGCCAGCTGGCGCACCGACTCGTCGATGCCCAGCGCCTGCCGGATCTGCGGGTTAAGCGGGATCGACTTCAGCGACCGCGACCACACGCCACCACCGGCGCTGATCTTGGTGCGGTCGTAGTCGTCCCAGGTCGACCGCGGCAGCTCGAACAGCCTGCGGCGCTCGGCGAAGGACACCGCCGGGTCCGGGGCTGGGTCGATGAACACGTGCATGTGGTTGAACGCGGCCACGAGCTTGATGTGCTCGGACAGCAGCATCCCGTTGCCGAAGACGTCCCCGGCCATGTCGCCGATGCCGACCACGGTGAAGTCCTCGGACTGGGTGTCCACGTCGAGCTCGCGGAAGTGCCGCTTGACGCTCTCCCACGCGCCCTTCGCGGTGATGCCCATCGCCTTGTGGTCGTAACCCACCGAGCCACCGGAGGCGAACGCGTCGCCCAGCCAGAACCCGTAAGACTTGGCCACGTCGTTGGCGATGTCGGAGAACTTTGCGGTGCCCTTATCGGCCGCCACCACCAGGTAGGTGTCGTCGCCGTCGTGGCGCACCACGTCCCGCGGCGGGGCCACCTCGCCGCCGACCAGGTTGTCGGTCAGGTCCAGCAGCCCGGAGATGAACATCCGGTAGCAGGCGATGCCCTCGTCGAGGGTGGCCTTGCGGTCCACCGCCGGGTCGCCGGTGGGCGTCGGCGGCCGCTTCACCACGAAGCCGCCCTTCGCGCCGACCGGCACGATCACCGCGTTCTTCACCGCCTGCGCCTTGACCAGGCCCAGGATCTCGGTGCGGAAGTCCTCTCGCCGGTCCGACCAGCGCAGACCGCCGCGGGCCACCGAACCGAACCTCAGGTGCACGCCCTCCACCCACGGCGAGTACACGAAGATCTCGAACTGCGGGCGCGGCTCCGGCAGCCCCGGGATCTCCCTGGGCTCCAGCTTCAACGCCAGGTAGGAGCGCTCGCGCTGCTCGTCCCCGGCGAAGTAGTTGGTCCGCAGCGTGGCGCGGATCAGGCTCAGGTAGCTGCGCAGGATCCGGTCCGCGTCGAGGCTGGTGACCTCGTCGATCAGCTTGGTGACATCTTCGGTCAGGTCCGCCTCGCGGGACGCCCTGTCGTCCGCGCCCAGCGCCGGGTCGAAGCGCGTCTCGAACAGCCTGACCAGCGTCGTGGTGGTGGTGCGGTGCGCCAGGATCGCATCCTCGATGTAGTCCTGGCTGTAGGCGATGCCGACCTGCCGCAGGTATTTGGCGTAGGCGCGCAGCACCGAGGCCTGCCGCCAGTTCAGCCCGGCGCGCAACACGAGCGCGTTGAACCGGTCGACCTCGGCGTCACCGAGCCAGGCGGCCCGGAAGGCGTCCTCGAAGCGCTGCCGCAGGGTGTCCAGCAGGCCCCCGCTGGTCGCGCTGTCCAGCAAGCTCGGGTCCAGCCGCAGCCCGAAGTCGTAGATCCAGTACTGCTGGTCGGTGTCGCCGACGATCACCTCGTAGGGACGCTCGTCAACGACCTCGACGCCCATGCTCTGCAGCACCGGCAGCACCCGGGACAGCGTGACCCGGCCGCCGACGTAGAGCTTGAAGCGGCGCTGGCCCGCGCTGGCGTCGCGCGGCGCGTAGAACGACATCTTCAGGTCGCGGGGATCCGATAGCGACTCCAGCCGCCGCAGGTCCGCCAGGCCCTCGGCTGCCGTGAAGTCCTCCTTGTAGGACTCCGGGAAGCTCGACGCGCAGCTCTGACCGATCTGGCTGATCGCTTCCGACAGGCTGCGCGTCGCGTGTCCGTCGCGGCCGGCGCCGGACTGCTCGGCGTCGACCTCCTCGATCATCTGGTCGTCCCAGGTGTGGATGGCCTCGTCGAGCCGCCGCTGGATGCGCGCCAGGTCCGGCTCGACCTGGTTCTCCGGGTCGGTGTGCACCACGAAGTGCACCCGCGCCAGGGTGGATTCGCCGACCCGCGTGCTGTACTCCAGGCCGGTGCCGTGGAGCTCCTCCAGCAGCACCTCCTGCATCGCCAGCCGCGAACTGGTCGTGTAGCGGTCCCGCGGCAGGTACACCAGGCAGGAGTAGAAGCGGCCGTACGGGTCGCGGCGCAGGAACGGCTTGAGCTTGCGCCGCTCGGCCAGCGCCAGCACGCCGGTGATGATTTCCTGCAGCGTGTCCGGGTCGGTGGAGAACAGTTCGGTGCGCGGGTAGTTCTGGATCTCCTCCAGCATCCGCTGGCCCGAGTAGGACTCCATCGGGAACCCGGCGCGGTGGATGATCTCCCGCACCCGGCGTTGGATGAACGGGATGTCGAGCACGTCTTCGTGCAGAGCGGCGGTGTTGAACAGCCCGAGGAACCGGTGTTCCCCGTTGACCTGCCCGGACTCGTCGAAAGTCTTGACACCGACATAGAACGGATGCACCGGACGGTGCACTGTGGACGGTGCGCTGGCCTGCGTGAGCACCAGCAGGTCCTTGGACAGCGCATTGGCGCGGCCGTCCGGCCCGGCGGTCAGGCTGCGCGCCGCGACGCTGTCGCTGCGCAGCACGCCCAGCCCGGAGGCCAGCACGGCCTGCAGCGCGGGTCCGGAACCGTCGACCAGCTCGTAGTGCCGGTAGCCGAGGAACGTGAAGTGGCCTTCGGCCAGCCAGCGCAGCAGCTCGACCCCGTCGTGGACGTCCTCTCCCGGCAGACGCGGCGGGGTCCGCTCCAGCTCGTCGGCCAACGCCTTGGCGGTAGCGTGCATCCGCTCGGTGTCCTCGACGACCTCGCGCACGTCGTTGAGCACGTCGGTCAGGCCGTGTTGAAGGACGCTCAGCCGCTCTTCGTCGACGACCCGGTCGACCTCGACGAACATCCAGCTCTCGGCGATCGCCTCGGCCGGCGGTTCCGCCGGGTCCGCACCGGGCAGCACTTCCTGCAACTCGCCGGCCACGTCGCGGCGGACCACGAAGATGGGGTGGATGATGCGCTGCACCTCGGCGCCATCGCGACCAAGCTCGGCGATCACCGAATCCACCAGGAAGGGCATGTCGTCGGTGACGATCTGCACCACCGTCGCCTGGCTCTGCCAGCCGTCATCGGTCCGCTCCGGATTGGAGATCTGCACCAGCGGGCGTCCGGCGACGCGCGTCGAGGCGAGCCGGTAGTGCGACCGCAGGGCTCCGACGAGGTCGGTGGGTTCGTCGTCGACGAGCTCCTCGGCGGGCACGTGCCGGTAGTAGGCGTGCAACAGCTCGGCGAGTTCCGGGGCGAACTCGACCGCTCTGTCCAGGAGGCGGCGCTTGGCCAGTTCGGGGTTCTCGGAGCGCTCGCCGGCCGCGTCATCCCCATCGGCTCGCGGGCGTTCTCCGGTCTTCAACTGTCCGGGGTTCGAGGTCATCTTCAGGCAGCTCCACGCTTGACGGCACCTCATTGTGCCAACAGGTTCCACCTTAAGACTGCCAGTTCCGGGAGCAGGCGGTGGGCGGCAACGGAGTCGAACACGTGAAAAGCGGCACAATGATCGATGTCTTTGACGTTTCAGAACAACGATCTTGAATCCTGTTCGCGACGAACCCTTGTCACGAACCGCTCCGGAAGGAATGTGGGATCGCCGACAGCGCGCTGTCCTATTCGTACCGCACAGCCGGAGATCGCGAAGTGCTCATTGGACAAGCCGGCCGCGAGCCTTCGGAAAAAGCCTTCAGAACAGCGGATCCACCGCCGTGGAGTCGATCGCGGGGCGGCGGTGCCGGGCGGCCAAGCCCGAACCTCGATCGTCCGATGTGGACAAATGTGTCGCGTGGGAAACCTGGGGACGACCAGTGATTCCGGACACACGCGCTTCGCTGTGCCGACCGGACGGTGCGGTTTCCTCGGCTTCCGGCTGCGCGCGCCGACCGCTCTCGTAGGCCATCAGCGCCTCGGTCAGCAGCTCGGCGAGCCCGATCTTCCCCGGCGGACCCGCATCCTCTCCCGCCGACTCGGCTGCGGGCTCGGCGGCCGGTGCCTCTTCCCCCGGCTGTTCTGCGGTGGCTAACTCCGCAGCAAGCGGCACTACGATCGACGGCTCGACAGCTGACGGCCCAGCAGCTGACGGCCCAGCAGCTGGCGGCTCGGCAGCTGACGGCCCAGCAGCTGGCGGCTCGGCAGCGTCCCCGTCGCCGACAAGTTCCTCCGTTCGATGCCGCTCGACCACCAAGAGGTTCGGTTCGGTCGCCCAGTCCTGGCGGTGCCGGCCCAGTACTTCTGCGGCTGGAGTTGGTGGTGCGACCGCAGGGTCGGACGTTTCTCGTGTGTCGGATGACTCCGCCGGTTCGGCCGGATCGGCGTGCCGTGCGCGGCGACGGCTGCTGCGCGGCTCCGCGGACAGTTGGAGGCTGGCGCGGATCTCGGCCAGCGATTTGCCGCGCGACCGGCGTCCGACCTGGCGCCGCTGCGTCCCGCCCGGCGGAGCCTCCGACACCGAAGTCCCGCTCGCCGGGGTCACCTCCGCCGCCGGAGTCCCACCCGTTGGTGTCTCGGCTGCCGGTTCGGTTTCGCGGCTGCCGTGCGCCGGTTCGTCCTGCGGTGCGTCGTGGACCTGGTAGTTACGCGGCTGTTCGATGGCGGGGAGGTCGTTGCCCGGCAGGTCTCGGCCGTACTGCGAAAGCCCGTACCGCGATTCCCGGGGGTGCAGGCCTTCCGGCGACGATTCCTCCGGTCGGTTGCGCGCCGCCGATCCGGTTCCCGGCAGATCGACCGGTTCGGCCGAGCCGGCCGGGCCGCCGATCACCGGCAGGATCGCCGTGGCGTCCATCGCACCATGATCGTCATCGGCGGGCGCCGGCCGGTAGATGTCGTCCGCCGCTGCGGCGAGCACTGCCGTGCTTGGCAGCGGCTCGACCGACGGAGACTCGGCGGGCCGGAACTCCACTGACAGCCGCTGCTGCGACTCGGCGGGCTGGGGTTCGCGCGCCACCGGCACTTCGGGGACAGTGCGCTCGGCGTTCTGCGGCTGTTCCGGATTCTCCGACGGCCACCAGCTCGCCTGCGCCGACGTCGCGACCGGTTCGGCGTGCTCCTCTGAAACCGGTTCGTGGCTCGGAAAACCTTGGTCGGCCGGCTCCGCGAAGGCGACCGCCTCGACCTCGGGCACCTGGATCGTCCGGGCGTTTTGGGCGTCCGCGGGTTCGGCGGCCGCCTGCCAGTCCTGCTGCCCGATCCCCGCCGCCTGGGACTCCAACGCCCACGAGTCGAACACGACCGTCTGCGACGCCGCCTCTTCGGTGGCTTCCGGCTCCTCGGCGGTCCGGGGTTCGGGCGGCTCCTGCCGTCGGTGTCCGCCTTCGCGCAGCTCAGCGGCCCGATTGGTGAGCGTCTCCATCAACCGGCGTGCCGCGTCATGCCTTTCCTCGTACCCCGCCCCGTGCCTGGACGTCGCCTGCTCCGGCTCGGAAGGCTCGGGAAAGCCCTGCTCGCGAAGGCCCTGCTCGAGAAGGCCCTTTTCGGGTCGCCGAGGTTGCGGCGCTGCGGGCTCCGGCTGCTCGGGTTCGGCCGCCCGGGTCCCGACCAGCCCGGGGACCGCCTCCGGCCCGGCCGGTCCCGGCTCGGGTGATGCGCTCGATTGCCGAGGCACCTCGACACCGCCCGAGTGCACCGGGTACTCCGCGAGCAACCGGACTCGTGCGGTGTGCACGGTCGCGCGCCAGCGCCGGTCGGCGGAATACGCGCCCCGGAGCGCGCGAAGCGCTTCGGGGAACTCCGCGCCGCGTTCGTGCACGTGGGACAGGGTGTTCAGGGTTTCGGCGAGCAGTCCGTCCAGCTTGTGCCGCTCGGAGATCGCCGCGGTGTCGTTCAGCGTCCGCACCGCCGCACCGTGGTTGCCGTCCGGCAGGTGCACGCGGGTGGCCATCGCGAGCCCCAACCAGCCGACCGGCCCGGCCGCCGCGGCGCGAACCGGCTGCGCCAGCACGGATTCCGTCGCTTGGACGGCCTCCGGGCGGCGCCCCAGTTCCAGCAGCGACAGCACCCGCTCCAGCACCAGCCGAGCGCGCATCTCCCCGCTGTCCGCAGCCGGGTCGCCGAGCTGCCCGAGCAGCGCCAGTCCGGCGTCGGCCACCGCGATGGCTTCGTCGAACTCGCCCAGCCTGCGGCGATGCCCCGCACGCGCAGCGCAGACCCACGCGTTGAGCAGCCGGGCGGTGTCCCGGCTGAGCCCGCATGCCTCGTACAGCCACTCGGCCTCGTCGAGCGCCTCGGAGCGGTCCCCGTCCTGCCCGTGCGCGGGCAGCGACGCCGCCAACGCGAGCAGGGCATGCGCCCGCACCTCGGGCGCGATCCGGTCCTGCTCCAGCACCGGGTTCAGCACGCGAACGGCGACCTCGCCGCTGCCCGCGCTGCTGGCGCACCACGCCAGCTCGACCCGTAGCTCCGCCTCGACCTCGGCGTCGCCCGCCGCCACCGCGTCGCGGACCGCCGCGAGCGCCCGACTGCTGGCCGCGACCCCGCGGCCCAGCCGGTTCGAGGCGAACAACGCGAGGGCCTCGGCGCGCAGCCGAATCGCCCGATCACCCGCATGCCTGGCGAGCGCAACCGCGCGATCACTGAGCACCAATGCCAACTCGGGGACTCGCCACCGCATCTGCCGTGCGGGTCCGAGCAGTCCCTGTGCCGAGCTTGTGTTCGGTGAAGCGGGCACGCTCGCCAAGGCGCCTCCGTTCAGCCCCGGGTCAGTTTTCGGTGCGTCACGCGGTGCGGGCGGGCCGCGTCCGGACCCAGTCTCTCGAGCTTGTTCTCCTCATAGCCACCGAAGTTGCCCTCGAACCAGAACCACTTCGCCGGGTCCTCGTCGTCGCCTTCCCACGCGAGGATATGGGTGGCGACGCGGTCCAGGAACCACCGGTCGTGGGAAATCACCACGGCGCAGCCGGGGAACTGTTCGAGCGCGTTTTCCAGCGAGCTCAGCGTCTCCACGTCGAGGTCGTTCGTCGGCTCGTCCAGCAGGATCAGGTTGCCGCCCTCCTTGAGCGTCAACGCCAAGTTCAGGCGGTTGCGCTCACCACCGGAGAGCACCCCGGCCGGCTTCTGCTGGTCCGGGCCCTTGAACCCGAAGGCGCTGACGTAGGCGCGCGAAGGCATCTCGACCTGGCCGACCTGGATGTAGTCCAGCCCGTCGGACACGACCTGCCAAACGTTCTTGTTCGGGTCGATGTTCGCGCGGTTCTGGTCCACATAGGACAGCTTGACGGTGTCGCCGACCTTGACCGTGCCGGAATCCGGCTGCTCCAGGCCCACGATGGTCTTGAACAGCGTCGTCTTGCCGACGCCGTTCGGCCCGATGACGCCCACGATGCCGTTGCGCGGCAGCGTGAACGACAGCCCGTCAATGAGGAGGTTGTCGTCGAAGCCCTTCTTCAGGTTCTCGACGTCGACCACGACGTTGCCCAGGCGGGGGCCCGGCGGGATCTGGATCTCCTCGAAGTCGAGCTTGCGGGTCTTCTCCGCCTCAGCGGCCATCTCCTCATAGCGCGACAGACGGGAACGCGACTTGGTCTGGCGGGCCTTGGCGTTGGAGCGAACCCACTCCAGCTCGTCCTTGAGGCGCTTCTGCAGTTTCGCGTCGCGCTTGCCCTGCACGGCCAGCCGCTCAGCCTTCTTCTCCAGATAGGTCGAGTAGTTGCCCTCGTAGGGGAAGGTGCGGCCGCGGTCCAGCTCCAGGATCCAGCCAGCGACGTTGTCCAGGAAGTACCGGTCGTGGGTAACGGCGAGCACGGCGCCCGGGTAGGTGGCGAGGTGCTGTTCCAGCCAGAGCACGCTCTCGGCGTCGAGGTGGTTGGTCGGCTCGTCGAGCAGCAACAGGTCGGGCTTGCTCAGCAGCAGCTTGCAGAGGGCGACCCGGCGGCGCTCGCCACCGGAGAGGTTCTTGACCTCCGCGTCCGGCGGCGGACACCGCAGGGCGTCCATCGCCTGCTCCAGCTGGGAGTCCAGTTCCCACGCGTCGGCGTGATCCAGGTCCTCCTGGAGCTTGCCCATCTCCTCCATGAGCTCGTCGGAGTAGTCGGTCGCGAGCAGTTCGGCGATCTCGTTGAAGCGGTTGAGCTTCTGCTTGATCTCCCCGACGCCCTCCTCGACATTGCCGAGGACCGTCTTCTCCTCGTTGAGCGGAGGCTCCTGCTGCTGGATGCCGACGGTGTAACCCGGCGTGAGGAACGCTTCACCGTTGTTCGGCTGGTCGAGTCCCGCCATGATGCGCAGCACGGTCGACTTGCCAGCCCCGTTCGGACCGACGACGCCGATCTTGGCGCCGGGGTAGAACTGGATGGTCGCGTTGTCGAGGATGACCTTGTCACCATGCGTCTTGCGCACGTTTTTCATGGTGTAAATGAACTCGGCCATGACATGAATCGTAGTTGCGCCCCGTGTCGGACCGCGCACGCGGTCCCCCAGCCCCTCGCCGTCGGCGTCAATACGCCTCGTACCGGCACCTATCACCTCCTCCGGATCGAAGTTGTCGCTGGCCCGGCGGCGAAGATCGCGGTCAACCGCCAGGCACGGAAACCAACCCGCGCTCGCTTCCCGGACGTGGTCTTGACATGCCAGGCACCTCCGGTGGCGCGCCCCGCGCCAGGTCCAGCCCGATCGCGTTGGCCTCCAACTCGACGACGGTGCGCCACTGCCCGCCCGACTCGTAATCGCGGGTGCGCAGCCGCCCGGTCGCCACCACCGGATCGCCTTTGCCCAACGCGCTGGCGACCCCGTCGGCCAGCCGCTTCCAGCAGTTCACCGTGGCGTAGAACCGGTCGCCATCCACCCATTCCCCGGTGTCCCGGTCAAGCCGGCGGGAGGCGGCCACCACCCGGAAGTTGACCACCCGGTGGCCGTTCTGCGTCTCCCGCACGACGGGGTCGGTGAGGACGTAGCCCACCACCGTCACCTGCGTCTCGAACATCTGCCGCTCCTCTCGGTCCCGCGGGGCCGGACTCCGGCCCCTGACCAAGAGATTGCCCGAGCGATGTCACGCAGCGCGACAGATTTACCACGTTTCGTGCACATTCCGGCCGATCGGCCAGGTCACTTGCGACGGGGGGTGTCCTTCTCGGCCAGTTGCCTCAGCATTTCGTTGTACGCGGCCAGGTCCGCGCCGCCGTCCGCATCGGCCTTCCGGTCGATCCTCCGGGCCGCCCGGGAATCCGCCCTGGACCACTGGATCAGGAGCGCCAGCATCACCACGACCAGCGGCACCTCGCCCGACGCCCACGCCAGGCCGCCGCCGAGCCGCTGGTCGGCAAGCAGGTCGGTCATCCAGGGCAGGTCGAGGCCGCGGTAGAAGGACGCCCCGATCACCGTCTGCGACATCATCAGCACGATTCCGAAGAACGCGTGGAACGGCATGGAGGCGAAAACCAGGCCGACCTTGCCCAGCGACGGCAGCGGGCGCGGCGCCGGGTCGATGCCGATCACCGGCCAGTAGAAGATGTAGCCGACCAGCAGGAAGTGCGCGTTCATCGCCAGGTGCGCCCAGTGCTGGGTCAGCGCCACGTCGAACAGACCGGAGAAGTACAGCGCGTAGAAGGAGCCGACGAACAGCGCCAACGCCACGAACGGATTGGTCAGCACGCGCGCCAATGGCGAGTGCACGAACGCCAGCAGCCATTCGCGCGGTCCCGGCGGCTGCGTCTTCCCGGCGGGCTTGAACACGCGCAGCGCCAGCGAAGTCGGACCGGCCAGCACCAGGAAGACCGGTGCCAGCATGGACATCAGCATGTGCTGGCCCATGTGCACACTGAACATGGCGGGCGCGTACTTGCTGATGCCCGACGAGGTGGCCATGAAGATCGTCGCGCACCCGCACAACCAGGCGATGGTCCGCCCGACCGGCCAGGCGTCACCGCGCTTGCGCAGCCGGTAAACGCCCCACAGGTACAGCCCGGCCAGCGCGATCGCGGACGTGCCGTAGATCAGGTCGAACCGCATGTCGAACAGCAGCCGGAACAGCGTCGGCGGGGCGTCCAGTGGGTAGCCGATCAGCAGCTCCGTCCGGCCCGGCACCGCCTTGCTCCCCTCCGGCGGAGGGGTGCGTCCGAGGGCGACGGCGACGCCGATCGTGGCGAACATGATCAGCACCTCCGCCGCGCCCAACCGCAGCAGCGCGGCCGCACCGGGCCCGTCGTCCAACCGCCGGACGACGCCGCTGCGCTGGAAGTACCCGAACACGCCGAGCGCCACCAGGCCGACGACCTTGAGCACCAGCAGGAAGCCGTAGGTGGAGGTGAACAGGTCCGCCGGCGACACCCGGACCAGCGAGTTGATCATGCCGGAAAGCGCCATCGCGATCCAGCACACCAGGGCGATCTGCGAGAAGCGCCGGGCCACCAGGGGGAGGTGCGCACCCCGGCGGGCGGCGTGCGCCAGCAGCGCCACCAGGCCACCCACCCACAGGACCGCGCCGAACAGGTGGACGAGCAGGCTGTTGGTCGCGATGTCGTGCGCGCCGCCGCTGGCGGAGTGGCCGGTGGCGATCACCGGGAACAACCCGGCCAGCCCCAGGACGAAGGCCACGACGGTCCAGCCCCAGGACAGCACCACCCGGCAGACCAGGGCGACCACGAACGCGATCAGCGCGGTCAGCGCCCACGCCTTGGCTTCTTCCAACGCGTCGACCAGGCCGAAGAGCACGTCGACGCTGAGCACGTCCCCCACCGGGCGCCCAGCGGCGTCCGCGACGATGAACGGCACCATCAGCGCCGCACCCACGCACCACACCGCGGCCGCCCAGCTGGCGGTCCGCACGGCGGCGTAACCGTCGGCGGCCAGCGGACCCGAACGCTTCGCCGGAATCCCGAACGCGGCCAGCAGCAGCGAGCCGATGCACACCACCGCACCGGATTCGGCCACCACCCGGACCACCGGCAGGCCGTACTGCGTGATCGGCCCGGGATCCGGCAGGCCGAGCAGCGCGTAGGAGGCGCCGGCGGAAAGCGCGGTCAGGGCGGCGGCAATCAGCGCCGCCAGCACCCCGGCGGTGATGACCAGCACGCCGACCGTGCTCGACGTGCGCCGTTCCGGTGCTGGCGCGGGGGTCTCGGATGGCACATACCGAGCGTAACGGCCGATCCTGGGCGGCCACCTTGCAGGATGGCGGCCGGGAGCGTGGCTTGCCGCACGTGCGGGCCGCTACGGTTGCGGAGTGACCACTGTCCGTCGCTGTGCATTCATGTTGCCGATGTTGCTGCTGTGCACGGTGACCGGCTGCGCCTCGAAGATCCCGGGCGAGCCGATCCCTGCGGCGGGGTTCCACGAGAACCACCCGGCAGAGCCCGCCCAGCCGAGATCGACCGTCGCCGCACAGGCGCGCATCGCGATCCCGCGCAACTTCGACGGGATCGATCCGTGCACCCTGCTGACACCCGCGGACCTCGCGGTCGTCGGCGGTCCGGCCGGGCCGCCACACCCGGACAACCCGATCGCCGGGACCTGCTCCCAGGCGTTGGCCAGCGGCCCGGAGAATACCGCCGCGGCCGGCTTCTACGAGCCCTACGAGGTCGCGTCCGGCCGCCAACCGCGCGGCGTGCAGCTCGACATCGAGGGGCATTCGGCCTGGTTGTACTGCGAACTGGTGGACAGCCACCAGACCTGCACCGCGGCCACCGCGATCCGGTCCGACCGGACGCTGCTGACCATGCTCTCGATGCACGGGGCGGCCGCGGCCGACACCGCTGAGCAGCTGGGCAAGCTAACGGCCGCCGCCTTGCACAAGCTGCCACCGACCTGATCGGGGGCGGCGTCTGGTTGTCGATCAGCTTGCCGTTCGGTACCGGCTTGGCAACGAAGCGGCGTCAGTCCCACCCCTGCGGGCGGCGGCGGCTACCCTGCTTGCTGCGGCTAAGGCGAGCCGCGCTCCGATCGGCCCCCATAGCTCAGCTGGATAGAGCAAAGGACTTCTAATCCTTAGGTCGCAGGTTCGAGTCCTGCTGGGGGCGCAAAACGCCTGGTAAACGAAGTGGGGGTTGATCTCGTTCAAGATCAACCCCCACTTTAACCCCACCAATGCCATCAGGCTCAGAGCTGCATGTTTCCCAGCGCCTTGGCCGCCGAGCTCCCCTTCGATTTGCGATTCATGTACACGTCTTGGGTCATGCTGACCTTCTCGTGTCCGAGGTAGTCAGCGATCTCCCGCGCGGAGAGTCCCGCCGCATCGAGCATCGTGGCGACCAGGTGCCGGAAGGCGTGCGGATGAAGACCTTCCCAAGGGGTTTCCTCCACGGCCTCCCGTAGATCCGCTCGGGTGTTGTCGGGATCACGAAGGGTTCCCGCCTTGGATGGGTAGATCCATTCACATTCCGCCTCCGCGCACCGGCGCTTCAAGATCTCGATGAGCCACGGCGGCGGCTCAACCGTCCGCATCCCGGCCGATGACTTGGTGTGCGGCTGCACGAACAGGCCGACGCCCTTCTCCCGGATGACCGTGCCTTCGATTGCGATCGTCCCGGCCTCGAAGTCGATCTTGGTCCAGTCGAGAGCCAGGAGCTCTCCGATCCGGCACCCAAGGGCAGCCAGGCTATCGACCAAGTCCGGAAGGTCGCGCTTGACGGCTTTCTTGTCCAAGCTGATCGCTTTCCGTAGCTTCGGCAGCTCCTCCGGTTCCAGGGTCATCCGTTCCTTCTTGACCTTCTTGCTACCGGATTTCGGGAGGACCACCTCTCGGATCGGATTGGTCTCGATCGCGTCATGTCGGACGAGGATGCCCATGATGCCGCCGAGGACGACCTTGGCGTGTTTCGCGCTTCCGGGTCCGGCGGTGTCGTGCACGGTCCGCAGAACCCGGGTCGCCAGGGAAACCGTGATCTCCGAACCACGCAGGCCCCCGACGGCTGGCTGAACATCACGTGTCCAACTTTCCCGATACGTTCGCTTGGTTCGCAGCGCCTTGTCCGACTCGTCCAACTCTCGAAGCCACAATTCGGCAACGATGTCGAGCTTTGTGGTTGAAGCGACTTCCTCACCCACGGCTGCACGAGAGCGATCGCGTAGAGCCGCGCGAAGGTTCTCCTTGGCCGCTACCTTGCTCTGTCCGACCCGCTCGACGTCGTGGACCTTGCCGTCGTAGTCGCGGTACTTGGTCCTAGCCCGCCACTTCTTCGGTCCGAGCTGGTAGCACCGGATCTCGCCGTACGTCCCCAGCGCCAACGGCGGTCTTCCCATCAGGCCACCCCCTCAGCCTGGGATTCGAACCAGGACTCGACGTCGTCGGGCTTGAACCGGACGTACTTGCCGATCTTGCGGCCGACCGGACCATAGCCCCGAGAGCGCCACTGGTAGAGGGTGCCGACGGGAACGCCGAGGTAGCTGGAGACGTCTTCGATTCCCCAGAGGTTGCGGATCATGGTCAGTCTTTCCTTTCGGTGGCGTAGCGGTTTTTGCGTGCTTGGCGGGTGCGTTCGGCGATGGCGGCGGCGAGTTCGCGTTCTTCGTCGGTGCGGTGGCCGACGCTGGTCATGTCCCAGTGGTTGACCACGGTCACGGTGTCGGCGTCGACGCCGAGTTCGGCGAGGTTCTGCTCAAAGCGCCAGATCTGCCGGTCTTCGCGGAGCTGCTTGAACGTGGTCGAGTACGCCCGCGATTTGGACAGGAAGTGCCCACGGAAGGCGAGCATGTGCGTCCAGCGCCGGAGGTTGAGTTCGTCGAGCGGCCCGGGGATCCAGCCGCCGTTGTCGCAGGTGGCGCAGTGGTCGATCGCAGCGCAGGGGCAGCCGCCGGCTTGGTGCTCGCCGTCGGGGTGGCAGTCGGGGCAGACGATGGGTGCGCCGAGGTCCCAGGCGGTGCGCATGATCTGTTTGTGGTGCTCGGTGGTGCGCAGGAGCTCGATCACGGTGCGGGAGCGGATCGGCCGGTCCGCGGCTTCGGACTTGCCGGTGCCCTTGGTGGCGTACTTGGCCACGTAGGAGGCGATCCGGTCATCGCTGATCGTGCCGTTCTCGTCCTCGAACCGGCGCGCCTCAGCGGGGCGGATTGGCCGGATGTCGACCTGTTCACCCCACACGAACGTCAGCGCCTGGCCGTTGAACTTCGGTGAGGTGACGGTGGTGTCGGCGTGAGCGGCCCGCACAGCGTCGGCCAGCAACTCGACCGTGCCCCATGCTGGGGTGGCGTCGATCGCGCCGTCGGGGCCATCGAGGCGGATCACGGCGTGGAAGTGGATGATGCCGCGCCGCTGGAACTCGGCGACCTTGGCGTACGAGAGCCGGGCGTGGTCCTTGAAGTCGCGGACGGTGAGCCCGGCCGCGCGGGCGAGGTACCGCCGCAGCTTCTGAGTGAAGCGGTTCCAGAGCTTGCCGCTGTGTGCCTGCCACAGGACGTGTCCGGTGTAGTCGTAGCCGTCGGGGTCGATCGCTTGGCCGATCAGCGGGTCGTGTTCGTGGTGGTAGCGCCCGCAGCGGCAGGGCAGAGCCTTGCCGTTGTCGGTACGTCGGTTGTGCACCGGACCGAACGACGGGGCGGTCAGGGTCACGAACAGGCGGGGCTTGTCGGACACGGTGACCGGGACGCCTTTGGAGCCACCGGAGAGGCCCGCGCGCATGAGCTGGAAGGCGTCGGCGGCGTAGCGGTCCGAGCAGGCCGGGCAGACCGACTCGCGGCGGTTGCCGCAGGGGGACAGGATGTGCCCGCTGGTCTCGGCCGGGCGCCCGTCGGGGCGGGTGAGCACGGCTCCGGTGGTTTTGTCGGTGATCTGCCAGCTGCCGGAGAGCCGGACCGGGTGCAGGCAGCCGTAGACGTCTTCGACCTTCTTGCGCCAGTCGCGGTAATCGGGGGCTTGGATGCGCTGTTTGATGCGGTCGACGTCCGGGAGCGTGGGCAACACCATGTGGTGACCTTTCGAGGGATAGAGCCCGGCGGGCATCACCACCAGGTCCATCCCCGCGGTGCTGCCCGCCGAGCATGGTTGTGCTGGATCTGTTTTCAGTTGTCCCGCAACGGGTTTCAGTTGAAGGCGTGACCGTTGTGGGTGGCGAACTCGGCCGCGACCTGTTCGGCAATGTCCGCCGACAGCTTGGCTACCCGCTGGATGTCGGCGGCGGTGAACTCCCGACCCTCAGCCAGAGCCCGGGAACGGGCGTCCTTGAGCGTGTGGAGGATCGGAGCCGGGAGCCGTGGAGCCCGCCGGATCGCAGGCATCACCGGTACCGGAGCAGGTTCGGAAACAGGTGCCGGGGCTGGTCCGCTTACGGGTGCCGGGCTTGGTTCGGGAGCCGGTACCGGGGCCGGGGCCGGCTCGGTGTCCGGCGCTTCCTGCTCGTCGGCGTCCTCGGTGTCCTCGGCTTGTTCCGTGGCCTCGTAGATCAGGAGCAGGACCTTCCGCTGCTTGGCCTGGATGACCGGGATGACTTCGGCGATGCCGTAGACGATGACCGGGATGATCGCGTGCACGGCTGCCGACCCGGGATTGAACTCGGCCCAGTTGCCCCGTACGAGCGGGACTACTTGCGGGATGACGTTCATCGCGAGCGTGGAGGTCAGCAGCACCTTCTTCAGCCGGACCCACCACTCGTGATCGGGTTTGACGTTGTAGGACAGGATCACGGCCTCGAAGTTGAGGATCACGATCAGCAGCCCGGCGAACATCGGTTCCACCGTCCACGCGGCCCACCACAACGGATCGACCATGGTCGTCCCGCCTGCGAGGAAGCGCTGAACACCGGCGGTAGTGAACACCAGGCCCAGCGCGAGGAAGAACCACAGGCCCTTCAGGGTCCGCTGTCCCCGCCGCTCCATCTCCACGGCTTGCAGGTCCGGGTCCCGCACCAGGCCCCGCAGTTGCCGAGCCTCGGAGATCCGGTCTCCTAGCTTGCGTACCCGCCGGGTCTTCCCGGTCTTGGCGGGGGCGTTGTCGTCGTGTTTACGGCGCAGCAGGCCCACGTTGCGTTTCCTTCCTACTCGCTGTGGGGCTTGAACAGCCAGACCAGGCCCCGGATGAGCAGGACCAGGCCCGCGCCGATCCCGATCGCCCAGGCCGGGGTGACCAGCAGCCACACCAGCGCCAGCACGCCGAGCACGACCGCGAGCAGCATCAGACCGGTCAGGACGCTGCGGCCGGTGAGGTGAATATTGATGCTCTGCACTTCGAAACTCCTTACAGGGAAACGGAAACCGTGTTCTTGGTGTGGTGGGTGCGGGTGGCGTGCTTGTCGCCGTACATGCGGTCATCGGCGATCGCCAGGAGCGTGGAGAGGTTCGGCATGGTGGTCGGTGCGGTAACCACGCCCAGTGCCATCGAGACTTCGATCGGCTGGCCGTCGACTTCGGTCAACCGGGACACTGCGGTCTGTACACAGCGGACGGCGCGGTCTGCCTCGGGGTGGCCGGCCACATCCGGCAGCAGGAGCGCGAACTCGTCGCCGTGCAGCCGGAACGGGATCATGTTCACTTCAGGAGCTCAGTGCCGCAGTACCGCCGCGACTTCGAGCAGCACCCGATCCCCAAAGCGGTGTCCGTGGGTGTCATTGAGCACTTTGAACCCATTGAGGTCACCGAGCGCCACCCCGAGCAGGCCGGGCGACCGTCGAGCCCGTTCGAACGCGGCCACCAGCGCTGCCCGGTTGCCCAAGCCCGTCAGCGAGTCGGTCCGCAGCCGATCAAGTTGCCGGCCGAGATGGGCCAGGCCATGAAGAACCTCGTTCGCGAGCCTGAAGATATGCGGGCGGCAAGCGGCGCTCTTGAGATGACGACCGGCGACAGTGTCCAAGACGTCGAATTCTCGGCCAACTACACCGAGGTTGAGACAACCGAGGAACTCGCGCAGGAGTTCGGCATCGAAGCCGGGGTGTCATTGATCAAGCGCGAGTATTCGATGGTCGATAAGCGCAGCGGCACCTACACGTCATGGTCTGTCAGCTACATTCCGCGCGCACTAATCGAGTCCAACCCGGCCCTTCTCGACGAGAACAACGAACCCTGGCCCGGAGGACACCAACACCAGCTCTACACCGTCGGTATCGAGCTGGACCGCTTCGAGACGACTCTTTGGTCCGTCACCCCGACAACCATCGAGCGCCAGCAGTGGGGACTGAACGAGGGTGTTCCGCTGCTTCGCGGACGCTCGAAGTCCATCGACATCGAGGGGCGAGTGGTCGAGCTTTCCGAAGCCGTCTACCCCGCTGATCGGACCGAGGTGTGTTACGTCGAGCGCCTGGATAGGTGGTGACGCATGCACAAGATGTCGATCGTGACGGCTGTCGTCCGCGGCAAGCATCAACACCTGCTTGACACCTACGAATCCCTTTCCTCGCAGGAGCTTCCGGACGGATGGGACTGGCAGTGGATTGTTCAGGAGGACGGGCAAACCGGTCTCCTTGACGATCTCCTACCGAAAGACCCGCGTATCTCGCCCGGTGCCAGTCAGCACGGCCGCGCCTCGATGGCACGCACGATCGGTCTTAATCGCGCCGAGGGCGAGCTCATGCGCACGCTTGACGCCGACGACATCCTTCCGGCAGGCGCCCTCGCCCAGGACGTCAAGGCCCTGACGGGTTCGCCGGAATTCGCCTGGTGTGTGTCCTCGACACTCGATCTCATGCCGGACGGTTCGCTACTGCCTGGTCCATGCGACCCGGAGCCGGGACCGCTGTCCCCCGGCGTCCTGTACGAGGGCCAGGCGGCCGGTGAGCTTCAGGTTGTCGGCACGACGATGTGCACCTATACGGCGCTTGTGCGTGCTCTTGGCGGGTGGCCGGCACTGTTCGCCGATGAAGATGTGGCGCTGATGCTCGCAGTTGAAGCCGTGGCACCAGGTGTGATGTTGCCCGATCCCGGGCTGTACTACCGCAAGTGGCCAGGAGCGACTACGGCTCAAACGGCTGACTACCGACCCGACGAAGGCCATCTTCGAAACACGGCGATCCTCTCGCGAGCCGACGCCCTGCGGGAGCTTGGATGGCGCTGGACGGCGAGCAGTACCGAGATGAACTAGCTCAAACTCAAAGACGACGTAGGACAACGGCGCTGCTTGGCTACAACCAGGCAGCGCCGATCTTTATGGGTCAGGTTCCTGACTCTGGCGTTGCCGCATGCCACGGCAAGGGTGCGCCGGACTCGTCAACGCTACGCGCGGCCTCCTTCATCGCAGCCTCGTACACATGCCGTCGACCGCCGAGCATGATCTGACGAACGTGCTCCTCGTTGTTGCGGAAGGGTTCGTAGTAGCCCTCGTCAAATTCCTCGATTGCTTGGAACGTCCAACGGCCGGGAAGGACGTTACGGCCCACAAGGTTGCGTTCGACGGCGTCAGCGAGCTCGGTGTGTCCGGTGCTGCGTAGCGCCCGCACGGCCACGTTGAGCTTATCGTTGGCTGAGCCGATCAGCTGGTGCCACTCGTAGAGGTGGCCACGTGCCCGCTCGACCGTCTCCAGCGCTTCAGTCACCTTGCTAGCAGCATCGACCGAGGCCACATCGACGCCTTCAGGCCACCAGTGACGCTCCGCAGGACGGTCCCACGCCGAGTGGTGACTAGTCCGTTGGTCGAGATCATCTGTGTCTGCCATCAACCAGCATTCTGCGCCGCTGTTGTCGGGTCGGCTCGTTCAATCTCCCGGGACCGGCGCGGCAAACTTCTCAGGTATGGCCGACTGTCTTCACTCGGCCTCGTTCTGTCGTTTCGACACCAAGCCCGAAACTCATCAACCGACTGAAACCAGGGCACTACGACGACCTTGAACGGGTGGGCATCGCGGGTCTCGCCGGAGAGTCGCCGGACGTACTCCACCTGACCAAAAACCTGCACACACTCACCACGTGGCCAGACATAGATGTGGCCGCAGATGCCCACGACCCACGCGCTCCGGTCCATAACCACCTCCGCGAATCGGTCATTGAGGCCAGTCAGGCCAGATGGTAGGCCAGTGAGGCCGGACAGGCCAGACAGGCAGCGCGGGCCAGTCGGCGGCCATACGTTCGGGTAATGCGGCTGCTCTCATCCGGCGAACTGGCGAAAGAGCTTGGAATCTCGCGCCGGTCGATCAGCCGCTACGCCGATGAAGGCCTGATCTCGATCGCGCTCGTGACACCTGGCGGCAAGTACAGGTTCGACCTTGAAACGGTCCGGGAAGAGCTACGCAAGCTCGCCGAGAAGCACCGCCGGGAGCGCGACTAGCCCAATGGGCTTCTACGGCTGATCACTCGCCCCTCATTCGGGGTGCCCGATGATCCACACGTTTGAGCCGCCATCACCAGGTCAGGCCCCAGCCCACGTGTGTTTAAACTTTCTCTACTTCATCAAGGGCGGCCCTGCGGGGCCGCCTGCCTGCTGTATGCGAGCCAGGCCGGGACCGCCGACCTTCCTGTATGCAAGCCCGGTCAGGCCGTCGTTGGCCGGCCGGGCGTGCGGCTCGCTGCGCTCACCGGTCCCGGCCGGCCAACGACGGCGACCGGGCGCGAGCGGAAAGGCCGGCGGTCCCGGCCTGGCGCGAGCGGAAGGCAGACGGCCCCGCAGAAGCCGCCGAGATGGAGATTTTGAATCGCCGGGAGTCCCGACTCCACTGGTCACCTGGGCGAGCCATCTAAGAACGGTGCTGGGCACGTCGCCGAGCTGGTCGCCTTACCACTCCGGCGAGGTGCCGAGCCATCGCGTGCCGAACGGGGTTGCCCGCTTGTGGTCCGGTAGAGCTTGACGATCATCGCCTCGCTTGAGCAATCGAAGCTAAGATCAACTGCCTTATCTAGCCCGGAAGCACGACATGGAGAACCTTGATGACGCCGCTGACTCCGTCCGTGGAACAGCTCAACCGAGCGTTGAATGCCGTCGGCCACCTGGTTTCCAGCATCCGTGAAGCACAGTGGTCGGACCCGACTCCGTGCACCGACTGGACCGTGAAGGACTTAGTGAACCACCTGGTGGACGTGAACCTAGCTGTAGCCAGTTCCCTGAAGCGTCAGCCACCGCCCGAACCTGGCACTGACCACCTCAACGGTGCACCAGTAAACGCCTACGTCAGATCCGGTGCAGCGGTGCAGGCTGCATTCGATCGACCCGGCGTTCTCGAACACACCTACCAGGGGCCTTTCGGTGAAGCCACCGGCGCAGCACTCCTGCACGTGCGTCTGGCTGATCTTCTCACCCACGGCTGGGATCTTGCCCAGGCAACCGAACCGCCCGCTAGCCTCCCCGAGGACCTGGTGGAACAGGCTTTGGCATTCGTCCGCCGCGAGTTCACCACACCAGCACGAACCGGCCGATTCGAGCATGCACAGGCCGTATCGGAGGACGCTCCAGTTATAGACAGACTTGCCGCATTCCTCGGCCGTCCCGTCAACTGGGGCAAATGACTGATCAACTCGTCCTACGGAGCTTCGCCCCTTGACTCCTTCCCGCCATCCTGAAGGCAGGCTCCGTGCCGGGCGGAAGCAGGAAAAGTGCCCCCACTTTACCCCCATGAATTAACAGCAAACGATCACAAGCAAGGCCGATCGTCCATCGTTTGCTTTCGGAATTAGCCGAGAATACAACAGGTTTCAGCAACGGACCACAGAGGACGACAAACGAGCTCTCATAATCCTTAGGTCGCAGGTTCGAGTCCTGCTGGGGGCGCCACCAGGCAAGACGTAGGGACTGAGTCCCGCACAGCGTATGGCGAGCAAAGGACTCGGCGACCGGACTCTCGGGTTATGCCGACTACTCAGCGCGCGCCCGCGCTCCGCAGACCGCCGCGCTCGACGACCTCGGCGAGCTGCTGACCGACTGGCGGCGCCACCTGCGCGCCACGAATACCGCGCCGAGCATGATCGTGTCCTACCTCAACGTCGGCGAGGAGTTCGTGAAGTTTCTCGTCGACCGAGGTATGCCGACCTCGGCCAGCGCGATCACCCGCGAGCACGTCGGGCACTACATCGTCCACCTTCAGGAGCGGCCGAACCAGCGCACCGGCAAGCTGCTGTCGCCCGCGACGGTGGCCAGGCAGTACACAATGCCGCGTAGCTTAAGTTGATCATGGTGTTGAGCTGGGTTTCTGTGGGTATCGCGGTGTGGCGGCGTGATCGTGGGTGGTGGTGTGGTCTGATCATGATCCGTGACCTCAGGTGTGACGGTGGCGCCGGATCAGGTGTCGTTGGGTGTGCTGGTTTCGGCGGTGCCGCGGGATGTGATTGACCTGGCGGTGGCTGCGCGTGGTGTCGGTGCGAAGCGTTCGGGTGGGACGTTGCCGCCGCATGTGGTGGCGTATCTGACGATGGGATTGTGCTTGTTTCCCGACGATGACTATGAGGAGGTCGCCATGAAGGTGACCGGGTCGTTGTCGCGGTTCGGCTGCTGGGACGCGTCGTGGCAGGCGCCGACATCCAGTGGGATCACCCAGGCGCGTAAGCGGTTGGGTTCGGCGGTGCTGGCCGATGTTTTCGAGGGCGTGGCGCAGCCGGTGGCCACAGTGGACACTCGGGGAGCGTGGCTGCGGCACTGGCGGTTGCTGGCGATCGATGGGTTCGATGTGGATCTGCCGGACAGCAGGGACAACGCGGAGGCCTTCAGCTACGCCGGGTCCGGCAAGAACCGGTCGGCGTTCCCGAAAGCGCGGGTGGTGGCCCTGGCCGAGTGTGGTACGCACGCGTTTGTGGCCGCGGAGGTCGGGGCGTGGTCGCAGGGGGAGGCGACGCTGGCCGCCCGGCTCTACCCGCGGCTGCACCCGGACGAGTTGCTCACCGCGGACCGCAATTTCTACTCCTTCGACGCCTGGGCCGCCGCGGTGCGCACCGGGGCGGCGTTGTTGTGGCGGGCTCCGACCCAACTGCGGCTGCCTGTCGTGGCGGTCTTGTCCGACGGGACCTACGTCTCGGTCGTGATCAACCCGGCAATCCGGGGCGCCCACCGGGAGCGCATCATCGCCGCTGCCTGTGCCGGGACCGAGCTGGACCCTGACGAGGCCCACCTGGTCAGGGTGGTCGAATATGACGTGCCCGACCGGGACGGTAACGGCACCGGCGAGTTGATCGTGCTGCTGTCCACAATCCTCGATCCCGCCCAGGCACGGGCTGATGAACTGGCCGCCGCTTACCACGACCGCTGGGGTGCGACGTGAGGTCGCACGATGTGAGTGGTCACGTTGTTTGGAGGTTCCCCTAGTGAAGACGTGATCCGGTCCAGTGTCCGCGGGATCGTCTCCGCCTTGGCATGCGTCGTGGGTAACCGCGGGGTGTGAAGCCCAGGGTAAAAGCCGAAGCTGCTGCTGTTCCACCCAGCGGCAGCGGGCGAGGAGAAGGCCGGACGGGTGAATGTAGGTGAATCTCCGCATGCTTCGTAATAGTGGCTTCCGCCGGTGGAATGTGTCAGGCGGATGACAGGGCTGGCCGTTGAGAAACGGCAGGTGCCGATCGGAGACCCAGCGCTGATCGGGAGGACACCACCGCCCCGGAGTATAGGAGGCACCCACCCCGGCCGCATCTCACACGTGCGGAACATGGAAACCCCGGCAGAGTCCTGATCGCCTGGGGGCGGGCAGGTAGGCCAACCGCGAGGAAGGCGGAATCCTCTGCCGGGAACAAGATGCCCAAGAAGCAAAAGCCGGTCATGCCGATAACGGCGTCATCGTCATCGGGAGAAACCCTGGTGGCGGTGGACGAAAGTCAACAGGAAACCAGCGGCAACACGACGGCACCTCCCGGCCGCCGCCACTGGATAACTGGCCGGATACCGGGCCTGGTGCCCGGGCCTTGAAAGAGGCGCTGACGTGGGCAGGTGAGCCTTTGAAGACAAGCAGCCGAAACCCTGGAACCGAAGGACAAGTTAGACACCGATGGTGAACGGACCCAAGGACGTGACCCTCGACTGGGCCGCCATTGACTGGCGCCTGCACGAGGAAAACGTACGGCGGCTACGGCAGCGGATCTTCAAGGCGGCGCGGGAGGGTTCCCTGGCCACGGTCAGGAACCTGCAGAAACTCATGCTGCGGAGCTGGAGCAACACGCTGGTCAGCGTGCGGCAAGCGACGCAGTTGAACGCGGGACGCAAAACCGCCGGGGTCGATGCGGAGGTCGCCTTGACTCCTCAGGCCAGGATGGAGCTGGCGGTGCGGGTGCATCGCGAAGCCGCAACCTGGCGTCCCCGGCCGGTGAAGAGGGTTTATATACCCAAGGCGGGAAACCGTGCAAAGCTGAGGCCGCTCGGAATTCCGGTCATCGCGGACCGCTGCCATCAAGGCAGGGTCCGTAATGCACTCGAAGCTGAGTGGGAAGCCCAGTTCGAACCCAAGTCTTACGGGTTTCGACCGGGGCGAAGCTGCCATGACGCGATCGGGGCGATCTTCCAGACCTGCTGTTCCGCCAAGACCAAGCGGGTCTGGGCTCTGGACGCGGACCTGGCAGCGGCATTCGACAAGATCGACCACAACCGGCTACTGGAAGCACTCGGGTCTTTCCCGGCCAGGGACCTGATCCGGGAATGGCTGAAAGCCGGTGTGATAGAGGAAGGAAAAGGGTTCACGCCAACCGATGAGGGCACACCCCAGGGTGGCGTGATCAGCCCACTCCTACTGAATGTCGCTCTGCATGGGCTGGAAACAGCAGCCGGAGTCCAATACTACCCCGCCGGCACCAGCGAGGCGAGGAAAATCAAACCGGGCTCACCGATGGTAATTCGGTACGCCGACGACCTGGTCGCACTCTGCCACAGCCAGCGGCAGGCACAGGAAATCAAGGCCAGAATCGCTGAATGGTTGGCACCCAGGGGTCTCAGCTTCAATGAGGAAAAGACCAAGATCGTAAACATCGATGATGATGGGTACGACTTTCTGGGCTTCAACATCAGGCGGTATCACGGCAAGCTGCTGATCAAACCATCGAAAGCGGCTGTCCAGCGAATCCGGGAACGGCTCCGCACCGAGTTCCGCGCCCTGCGCGGGGCGAACGCGGCTGCGGTCATCGCCAGGATCAACCCCATCACCCGGGGTTGGACGGCCTACTACCGGGGCGTGGTCTCGTCCAGCACATTTTCCAGTCTGGACAACTATCTGTGGGTGCTCTGCTACAAGTGGGCAACCTTCAGCCACGCCAACAAGCCGAAGAAATGGATCGTGGCCCGCTACTTCGGCAAATACAACAAGTTCAGAAACGATCGCTGGGTGTTCGGTGACGCCGCCAGCGGCACCTACCTGGCGAAACCCTCCTGGACCGGCATCGTCCGGCACACCATGGTCAAGGGCGCGGCATCCCCAGATGACCCTGCCCTGGCCGAGTACTGGGCCAACCGGCGACGGCGCGTCAAACCCCCGCTGGACAGCTACACGCTGCGCCTGCTCACCAAGCAGGACGGCCGCTGCCCGATCTGCCGGGGACCGATCCTGACCGCCGACCAACCGCAGTCCCCCCACGAATGGGAACGGTGGTGGCAGCACGTCGTCCGACGGGCGATCAACGCCAACTACCTCACCCATCACGGACGGCCCAGCTCACCAGACGGTGACCACACCCGCCTCGTCCACGCGGCCTGCCAGCGCGAACTCCTCGCTCGCCAGCGCAGCCGCACAGCCTGCACTCCCACACCGCCCTCGCGGCTTGCTTGCGCTGACTCGCGGTGAAAGCCGCACGGGCAGTGCTGAGGGGAGGCCAGCGGGGCAACCCGCTGGCCTTACCCGATAAGAGGAAACCGCCAACGACCAGCTCAAGACCCACCTCCGCGGACCCGGACGCATCCTGCGCTCGCGACTACCGGAACTGGTCCGCCAGGAAATCTGGGCCTGGCTGACCGTGCACTACGCCCTGTCCGTGCTCATCGCCCGCGCCGCCGAGGCCGCCGACATCGACCCAGACCGGATCAGTTTCACCCGCACACTGCGCCTCGTCCGCCGTACCGCCACCGGTACGGCGGCTTTTCCCCCCTGAGGACTGGAACACCGCCCTACCCGAGATCCTGGCCGAAATCGCCCGCAAGCCCAACCCCGTCCGACGGCACCGCACCTGCCCCCGCGCGGTCAAACGCGCTCGCCACAACAACTACCGCATCAAAAAACCCGACGAGCCCGCAAGCACCCGCCACCCCGCACCGGCCACCATCCACCTCTACAAACTCCAACCCCGCGCAGCATGATCAACTTAAGCTACGTGGCATTGAGGCAGTACAGGTCGTTGCAGCAGCTGTTCCGGTGGCTGCGTGACGTCGAGGAAGAGATTCCATCCAGCCCGTTCGAGCGGATGCAGGCACCGAAGGTGACCCCCCACCCAGTGGGAGACCTGGTATCGCGGGATACGCAAGGCAATAGCCCACAAGGCCATCGCCGAACACGGCAGCGGTCCGCAACACCGCCATCAGCCTGCTCCGACTCGCCGGCCACACCAACATCGCCGCCACTCGCCGACATCACGCCCGCGATTTCAACCGGCCCATCGAACTGCTCCTGACATGCTAAAACCCGAGTTTGCCGGGACCCTGCTCGCCCCCGCCTATCGCCTGCGCCTCCTTCGCCCGGCCAGCATCGTGTCGCAACTTCCTCTCCGCCGCCCGCACCGCAGCCAACCCCGACCGAACCGTCTGCAACTGATCTGGAGTCCACTGCCCCCGGCTCACCCACTGCTTCGCCAATGCGACCTGCTCACGCACACCGCCCGGGTTGTACTCCGGCGGCATCGCCTGCAAATGCTGCTCCATCCGATCCGTCAGCTCGGCCAACGCCGCAACCTCGGCCGGCACGGATGCCGCAGCCCGCTCCTCTCCCGTCTCACCCAGGTGTTGCCCGGCCGGTTCACCCTCGTCGTTCACCATCACGGCCAACTCCGCCCGCAACTCCTCGATACGCCACTGCGCCTTTTCCCAGTACTCCCGCAAACCCCCATCGAACCCCGGCAACACCGCCAACTCCGCCCGCTCAATCCCGTCCCCGCCCGGCAACGCCTCCACCGAAGCCAGCTCAGACTCGGCCTGCTTCAGCGACTCCCGCAGCAACGCAACCCGCACGTCCGGCTCCTCATCGCGAGCCGCATCCGCCTGCTCCTCCTCAACCAACCCCTCCCGCGTCTCCGCCCGCTCCGCCCGCACATCCGCATCCAACTCCCACTCCGCCCCCCACTCCGTCTGCTGGTCCTCGACCCGGCCCGGCAACGATGCCGCAACCCGCTCCTGCCCGGCCGGATTCCCCATCACCTCCTCAACCGACGCACCAGAAACAACGCCGCTATCCAACCCATCCCATACAACGCCACTCTGCTCCGCGCCACCCGCATCCCCCGACCCAGCCCACTCATCATTCGCCCAATCAAGCCACGCAGCGAGATCTTCGCTTCCCTCCGACCCCGCGTCCTGATCAAAATGTTCGTCCCGATCAGACCCAGCCCGCTCCGATACCCCGCTGGGCACCATCGCATCCCGCTGATCCTGCTGCCCACTTGCCCCCGCACCCACCCTCCCCCCAGCCTCCCCCACCCCCTCAGCCAGCATCATCCCCAGCGCCGCCTTATCTTCCTTCAGCCTTGCCCTCACCGCTTCCAAAACCTTCACAGAAGCAGCCCGCTTAGCCCTCTTGTCCGCCAGCCTGTCCCGCACAGCCTCGGTCGGCTCCCCCAGCGCCTCCAATGCCTCGATATCTTTTTTCAGCCTCGACACTCGCTCCGCCAGCCGATTTTGCTCCTTTTCGTCCTTTTGTATTTTCTTGCGCAAATCGAGCTCAGCCCGCTGCCTCGGAGTCAGCCACCCCTGCTCCTCCAACCCCACAATCTTGTCCTTTTTCCGGCGCCAGTTCGCAACCCTTTCCATCTCCAGCGCCGCCTTATCTTCCTTCAGCCTTGCCCTCACCGCTTCCAAAACCTTCACAGAATCAGCCCGCTTAGCCCTCTTGTCCGCCAGCCTGTCCCGCACAGCCTCGGTCGGCTCCCCCAGCGCCTCCAACGCCTCGATATCTTTTTTCAGCCACGACACTCGGGTCGACAGCCGATTTTTCTCCTTTTCGCCCTTTTGTATTCTCTTGCGCAAATCGAGCTCAGCCCGCTGCGTCAGACTCGCAGCGAGATCGTCGCTTCCCTCCGACCCCGCGTCCTGATCAAAATGTTCGTCCCGATCAGCCCCAGCCCGCTCCGATACCCCGCTGGGCACCATCGCATCCCGCTGATCCTGCTGCCCACTTGCCCCCGCACCCACCCTCCCCCCAGCCTCCCCCACCCCCTCAGCCAGCATCATCCCCAGCGCCGCCTTATCTTCCTTCAGCCTTGCCCTCACCGCTTCCAAAACCTTCACAGAATCAACCCGCTTAGCCCTCTGGTCCGCCAGCCTGTCCCGCACAGCCTCGGTCGGCTCCCCCAGCGCCTCCAACGCCTCGATATCTTTTTTCAGCCTCGACACTCGCTCCGCCAGCCGATTTTGCTCCTTTTCGTCCTTTTGTATTGTCTTGCGCAAATCGAGCTCAGCCCGCTGCCTCGGAGTCAGCCACCCCTGCTCCTCCAACCCCACAATCCGGTCCTTTTTATTCCGGCGCCGGTTCGCAACCTTTTCCGCGTTTTTCCGTCTCCGCTCCGCCACCTCCGGCCCAAACCGGGCCAGATCCTCCCGTTCCTTCTGCGTCAACGTCTCCGGCGGCTTCGCCTCCAACTTCTTAACCAGAGCGGCTTCGGCCCGCTCCTTCCGGCGCCGCGTCGCGGCGTATACCTTGCGTTTCTGTTTCCGCTCCTGCTCCGCACTCGGGTCCTGCTGTGCTGCCGGATTGGTCGGCGCGGGCCCGTCGCCCTCACCGCCGTGATTCCCGGAACCAGCCTCAACAACGGGTCCTTGCACCTTCCGCCGCTTGGGTGCCCGGGAACCCTCGCCGGCCTGCTCCCGTTTCCTCGTCGTGCCGGCCACCGGCCCACCGGGACGCTGACGCTGGGGAGGACCTGCCACCTCGGCGGGCAGCCCAGCCCCCCAGCCCAGGCGCCGCAGCCCGGAACCACTGGGCAACACCACCTCCCGATCCGGTGCCACCTCCGACACCGGAACCACCCACACCCCGAACGCCGCGGAAACATCATCTTTGTCAGCGACCTCCCCCTTCTGCGGATCCACCAGCACGACCCGCCCTTGCCCATCTACGTCGCCGGTATTCACCGCAGCGATCACATGCGCACTACCGTCCGCCCGCAGGTAAATCACCGGCACAGCCACACCCACCGGCACAGCCACCCCCACCAGCCCACCCCGCACATACCACTCAACCCCGGCAACACCAGCCACCCACCAGGCCCTCGCCCCCAACGCCGCCTCCAACCGAGCCGGATCCCGGTCACCCCCAGCCGGCCCCGCCACGAACTGCCGGCCGAACTTCAGAGAATTATGGAACGCCACAAACGCCTCCAGGCAATTCGCCCGGAAACGCTTCTCCCCGGAGAGATAGTTGGCCCGGTTCACCCCCACCAGGAGCCGATACCCGCCCCCCTGCTCGCCCCCGCCTATCGCCTGCGCATCCTTCGCCCGGCCAGCGACGTGTCGTAACTTCCTCTCCGCCGCCTGCACCGCAGCCAACCCCGACCGAACCGTCTGCAACTGACCTGCAGTCCACTGCCCCTGGCTCACCCACTGCTTCGCCCCTTCGACCCGCTCACGCACACCGCCCGGGTTGTACTCCAGCGGCATCGCCTGCAAATGCTGCTCCATCCGATCCGTCAGCCCGGCCAACGCCGCAATCTCAGCCGGCACGGACGCCGCAGCCCGCTCCTCTCCCGTCTCACCCAGGTGTTGCCCGACCGGTTCACCCTCGCCGTTCACCATCACGGCCAACTCCGCCCGCAACTCCTCGATACGCCGCTGCGCCTTTTCCCAGTACTCCCGCAAACCCCCATCCAACCCCGGCAACACCGCCAACTCCGCCCGCTGAATCCCGTCCCAGCCCGCCAACGCCTCCAACGAAGCCAGGCCAGACTCAGCCTGCTTCAGCGACTCCCGCAGCCACGCAACCCGCACGTCCGGCTCCTCATCGCCGGTCGCATCCCCCCGCTCCTCCTCAACCAACCCCTCCCACGTCTCCGCCTGCACAGCCCGCACAACCGCATCCGACTCCCACTCCGCCCCCCACGCCGTCTGCTGGTCCTCGACCCGGCCGGACAACGATGCCGCAGCCCGCTCCTGCCCGGCCGGATTCCCCATCACCTCCTCAACCCACGCACCAGACTCAACGCCGCTATCCAACCCCGCACCCCATACAACGCCACTCTGCTCCGCCGAACCCGCATCCCCCAACCCAGCCCCCTCCTCATCCGCCCGAGCAAGCCACGCAACGAGATCTTCGCTTCCCCCCGACCACGCGTCCCGATCAAAATGTTCGCCCCGATCAGCCCCAGCCCGCTCCAATACCCCGCTGGGCACCATCGCATCCCACTCATCCCGCTGCCCACTTGCCCCCGCACCCACCCTCCCCCCAGCCTCACCCTCCCCCTCAGCCAGCATCTTCTCCAGCGCTGCATTGTCTTTCTTCAGCCCTGCCCTCACCGCTTCCAAATCCTTCACAGAATCAGCCCACTTAGCCCTCTGGTCCGCCAGCCTGTCCCGCTGAGCCCCGGTCGGCTCCGGCAGCGCCTGCAACGCCTCGATCTCTTTTTTCAGCCGCGACACTCGGGGCGCCAGCCGATTTCCCTCCTCTTGGCCCTCTTGTATTGTCTTGCGCAAATAGAGCTCGGCCCGCTGCGTCGGAGTCAGCTGCTCCTGCGCCTCCAACCACGCAATCGTGGCGACGGTTTTGTTCTTTCTCGACTGGTAAGCGTTCGCGGCAGCTTTCCTTTCCTTCTGCTCCTTCATCAGCCGCTCCGCCAACTCCTCCGCCTGCGCCACATTCAGATTGTTCAGCCTCTCCAACTCCTGCAACTCCGCAATCCGGTCCTTATTATTCCGGCGCCAGTCCGCAACCCTTTCCGCTTTTCTCCGTCTCCGCTCCGCCACCTCCGGCCCAAACCGCTCCAGAACCTCCCGTTCTTTCCGCGTCAACGTCTCCGGAGGCTTCGCCTCCAACTTCTTAACCAGATCGGCTTGGTCCTTTACCGGCTCTTCGCATCTGGCGGGATCTTGTAATCATGTGACTACGCATGGTGCAGCAGAGGTGTTGACGGTGTGTAGCCATTCGGGGCGGGTGGACCGGGACGCGGTGTAGCGGGAGCGGCGTTGTTGATGGGTGACGTTGGTGAACCCGAACGCACCCCGGTAGACGAGCTTGACCAGACGGTTGACGCCCTCGGCGGCGGCGTTGCTGTGGCCGGTGAGCACGCCCCGGGCGATCTCGGTACGCCAGGTGGAGATGGTCTGGGCTAGGGTCACGATCTCCGGGACGCTGGCGCCGATCGTGCCGCAGAAGGTGAAAAACGCGTGGAATGCCCGGCGTAGCCGGTGGCCGGTGGTTGCCACGCCGGTCTGGTTGGGCGAGAGGCCGATCACCGCGCGGAGCAGTTCCTTGGCCCGCCACGCCGCACCGATCTGCCGGCCGTACCCGCCCAGATCGGCCAGGACACACAACAGCTTGTTCCGTGCCCGCTCGGAGAGCTTCTCCTTGCCGCGCACCAACTGGTTCTTGATCGTGTATTCGGGATCGGTGGCGCGGCCACGACGCCCGTAGTGCTCGAAGGTGACCCGGCGCCGCACGTCACCGACCATCGTGTTGGCCAGCTGCACCGCGTGGAAGGCATCCACGATCAAGGCCGCGTGTGGTAGCAGCCCGCTGGTGGTGACCACCGACTTGTACACAGTGGACATATCGATGGTGACGTGGGTGATACCCGCCCGCCAGGCCGGATCCTGGGCGGCCAGCCACGCCGCGGCGTCCACCCCGGCCCGACCTTCGACCTGCCCCAGCAGCCCGTGTCCCCCGGCGGAGTCCACGAACACCGTCTGCCAGCGGTCGGCATCGGCCACCCACTCCCCGGTGGACCGGTCACGGTGATACAGGGGCTTGCCACGGCGATGATCGTCGATGCCCAGCACCGCCACCGGCGGCAACACCCCGCCGCCCACCGACCTCTGGGGGCGGGCGGCCAGATCGGTGCCGACAGCACCGGGATCCGCGTCGGCCACCCTCGGGTCACCGCCGCCGGCGGTCTCCCCGTCCTGACGATCGGGCCCGGCGTCGCAGGCCACACCGGCCCCACGGTCGGTGGTCGTGGTGGTGTCGGTGACCACGATCCCCGCCTGGGCGGCCACCCCGACGAACGCGTCATGCACGGTGTGCCAGGCCATCCCGACCCCGGCGGCCACCCGGGACACCGGCACCAGCCAGTCCCCGACCAGATGCCCCGTCACCGTCCTGGCGTGCGACGAGATCCCGGCTCGCCGATCGGCCAGCGGCCCCGTCTCGACGAAGCTCGCGTTACCGCACTCGGCGTTCCCACACCAGAATCGAGACTTGTGCCAGCTCACCCGCATCGCGACCATCGTCACGTGCTTGACGGTATGCACCGTGGACTCTCTGACCCGCTCCGCGGCGTGCCCACAGCCCGGACAGCACGCCGCCCGCGGGGCCGCGGTCGTCACATGCACCGTCCAGGAACCATCCGCCTCCCGCTCGATCACATCGATCTCGACCCCGTCCAGTCCCAGCAACTGCGCCGGCACCGTAGTCTGTGACACGCGCCCACCCGCCTCTACCGATGATCCTTGCTCTTGGTCGACAAAGATCATCACAGGTTCGGTGGGCGCACCTCGTCCCCGCCCTACACAAGCCGCGGGCGCGGCTACAGAACGCAACAATCAGCTATCACCACAAGTGATCACTCGGATACAGGATCCGCTCCACTGCGAAGAGCCCCTTTACCTTCTGGTTCCGCGTCGCGGCGCGTACCTTGTTTTTCTGTTTCCGTTCCTGCACCTCCGGCCCAAACCGGGCCAGATCCTCCCGTTCCTTCTGCGTCAACGTCTCCGGCGGCTTCGCCTCCAACTTCTTAACCAGAGCGGCTTCGGCCTTTTCCTTCTGGAGCCGCGTCGCGGCGTATACCTTGCGTTTCTGTTTCCGCTCCTGCTCCGCACTCGGGTCCTGCTGTGCTGCCGGATTGGTCGGCGCGGGCCCGTCGCCCTCACCGCCGTGATTCCCGGAACCAGCCTCAACAACGGGTCCTTGCACCTTCCGCCGCTTGGGTGCCCGGGAACCCTCGCCGGCCTGCTCCCGTTTCCTCGTCGTGCCGGCCACCGGCCCACCGGGACGCTGACGCTGGGGAGGACCTGCCACCTCGGCGGGCAGCCCAGCCCCCCAGCCCAGGCGCCGCAGCCCGGAACCACTGGGCAACACCACCTCCCGATCCGGTGCCACCTCCGACACCGGAACCACCCACACCCCGAACGCCGCGGAAACATCATCTTTGTCAGCGACCTCCCCCTTCTGCGGATCCACCAGCACGACCCGCCCTTGCCCATCTACGTCGCCGGTATTCACCGCAGCGATCACATGCGCACTACCGTCCGCCCGCAGGTAAATCACCGGCACAGCCACACCCACCGGCACAGCCACCCCCACCAGCCCACCCCGCACATACCACTCAACCCCGGCAACACCAGCCACCCACCAGGCCCTCGCCCCCAACGCCGCCTCCAACCGAGCCGGATCCCGGTCACCCCCAGCCGGCCCCGCCACGAACTGCCGGCCGAACTTCAGAGAATTATGGAACGCCACAAACGCCTCCAGGCAATTCGCCCGGAAACGCTTCTCCCCGGAGAGATAGTTGGCCCGGTTCACCCCCACCAGGAGCCGATACCCGCCCCCCTGCTCGCCCCCGCCTATCGCCTGCGCATCCTTCGCCCGGCCAGCGACGTGTCGTAACTTCCTCTCCGCCGCCTGCACCGCAGCCAACCCCGACCGAACCGTCTGCAACTGACCTGCAGTCCACTGCCCCTGGCTCACCCACTGCTTCGCCCCTTCGACCCGCTCACGCACACCGCCCGGGTTGTACTCCAGCGGCATCGCCTGCAAATGCTGCTCCATCCGATCCGTCAGCCCGGCCAACGCCGCAATCTCAGCCGGCACGGACGCCGCAGCCCGCTCCTCTCCCGTCTCACCCAGGTGTTGCCCGACCGGTTCACCCTCGCCGTTCACCATCACGGCCAACTCCGCCCGCAACTCCTCGATACGCCGCTGCGCCTTTTCCCAGTACTCCCGCAAACCCCCATCCAACCCCGGCAACACCGCCAACTCCGCCCGCTGAATCCCGTCCCAGCCCGCCAACGCCTCCAACGAAGCCAGGCCAGACTCAGCCTGCTTCAGCGACTCCCGCAGCCACGCAACCCGCACGTCCGGCTCCTCATCGCCGGTCGCATCCCCCCGCTCCTCCTCAACCAACCCCTCCCACGTCTCCGCCTGCACAGCCCGCACAACCGCATCCGACTCCCACTCCGCCCCCCACGCCGTCTGCTGGTCCTCGACCCGGCCGGACAACGATGCCGCAGCCCGCTCCTGCCCGGCCGGATTCCCCATCACCTCCTCAACCCACGCACCAGACTCAACGCCGCTATCCAACCCCGCACCCCATACAACGCCACTCTGCTCCGCCGAACCCGCATCCCCCAACCCAGCCCCCTCCTCATCCGCCCGAGCAAGCCACGCAACGAGATCTTCGCTTCCCCCCGACCACGCGTCCCGATCAAAATGTTCGCCCCGATCAGCCCCAGCCCGCTCCAATACCCCGCTGGGCACCATCGCATCCCACTCATCCCGCTGCCCACTTGCCCCCGCACCCACCCTCCCCCCAGCCTCACCCTCCCCCTCAGCCACCATCTTCTCCAGCGCTGCCTTGTCTTTCTTCAGCCCTGCCCTCACCGCTTCCAAATCCTTCACAGAATCAGCCCACTTAGCCCTCTTGTCCGCCAGCCTGTTCCGCTCAGCCTCGGTCAGTTCCCGCAGCTTCTGCAGTTCCTGCAACACTTCGATCTCTTTTTTCAGCCTCGACACTCGGGGCGCCAGCCGACTTCTTTGCTCCTTTTCGTCCTTTTGTATTTTCTTGCGCAAATTGTCGGCCCGCTGCGTCGGAGTCAGCTGCCCCTGCTCCGCCGAACCCGCAATCCGGTCCTTTTTATTCCGGCGCCAGTTCGCAACCCTTTCCATCTCCAGCGCCGCCTTGTCTTTCTTCAGCCCTGCCCTCACCGCTTCCAAAATCTTCACAGAATCAGCCCGCTGAGCCTTCTTGTCCGCCAGTCCGTTCCGCTCAGCCTCGGTCGGCTCCCGCAGCTTCTGCAGCTCCTGCAACACTTCGATCTCTTTTTTCAGCCTCGACACTCGGGGCGCCAGCCGATTTTTTTGCTCTTGGCCCTTTTGTATTTTCTTGCGCAAATCGAGCTCAGCCCGCTGCGTCGGAGTCAGCTGCCCCTGCTCCTCCAACCCCGCAATCCGGTCCTTTTTATTCCGGCGCGAGTTCGCAGCCCTTTCCATCTCCAGCGCCGCCTTGTCTTTCTTCAGCCCTGCCCTCACCGCTTCCAAAATCTTCACAGAATCAGCCCGCTGAGCCTTCTTGTCCGCCAGTCCGTTCCGCTCAGCCCCGGTCGGCTCCCGCAGCGCCTGCAACGCCTCGATATCTTTTTTCAGCCACGACACTCGGCCCGCCAGCCGATTTTCCTCCTCTTGGCCCTCTTGTATTTTCCTGCGCAAATCGAGCTCGGCCCGCTGCGTCGGACTCGCAGCGAGATCGTCGCTTCCCTCCGACCCCACGTCCTGACCAAAATGTTCGTCCCGATCAGCCCCAACCCGCTCCAATACCCCGCTGGGCACCATCGCATCCCACTCATCCTGCTGCCCACTTGCCCCCGCACCCACCCTCCCCCCAGCCTCACCCACCCTCCCCCCAGCCTCACCCACCCCCTCAGCCAGCATCCTCCCCAGCGCCGCCTTATCTTCCTTCAACCTTTCCCTCACCGCTTCCAAATCCTTCACAGAAACAGCCCGCTTAGCCTTCTGGTCCGCCAGTCTGTCCCGCTCAGCCCCGGTCAGCTTCCGCAGCGCCTGCAACTCCTGCAACACTTCGATCTCTTTTTTCAGCCACGACACTCGGGCTGCCAGCCGTTGTTCCTCCTCTTGGCCCTTTTGTATTTTCTTGCGCAAATCGAGCTCGGCCCGCTGCGTCGGAGTCAGCTGCCCCTGCTCCTCCAACCACGCAATCGCGGCGACGGATTCGTCTTTTTTATTCCGGAGCCAGTTCGCAACCTTTTCCGCGTTTTTCCGTCTCCGCTCCGCCACCTCCGGCCCAAACCGGGCCAGATCCTCCCGTTCCTTCTGCGTCAACGTCTCCGGCGGCTTCGCCTCCAACTTCTTAACCAGAGCGGCTTCGGCCCGCTCCTTCCGGCGCCGCGTCGCGGCGTATACCTTGCGTTTCTGTTTCCGCTCCTGCTCCGCACTCGGGTCCTGCTGTGCTGCCGGATTGGTCGGCGCGGGCCCGTCGCCCTCACCGCCGTGATTCCCGGAACCAGCCTCAACAACGGGTCCTTGCACCTTCCGCCGCTTGGGTGCCCGGGAACCCTCGCCGGCCTGCTCCCGTTTCCTCGTCGTGCCGGCCACCGGCCCACCGGGACGCTGACGCTGGGGAGGACCTGCCACCTCGGCGGGCAGCCCAGCCCCCCAGCCCAGGCGCCGCAGCCCGGAACCACTGGGCAACACCACCTCCCGATCCGGTGCCACCTCCGACACCGGAACCACCCACACCCCGAACGCCGCGGAAACATCATCTTTGTCAGCGACCTCCCCCTTCTGCGGATCCACCAGCACGACCCGCCCTTGCCCATCTACGTCGCCGGTATTCACCGCAGCGATCACATGCGCACTACCGTCCGCCCGCAGGTAAATCACCGGCACAGCCACACCCACCGGCACAGCCACCCCCACCAGCCCACCCCGCACATACCACTCAACCCCGGCAACACCAGCCACCCACCAGGCCCTCGCCCCCAACGCCGCCTCCAACCGAGCCGGATCCCGGTCACCCCCAGCCGGCCCCGCCACGAACTGCCGGCCGAACTTCAGAGAATTATGGAACGCCACAAACGCCTCCAGGCAATTCGCCCGGAAACGCTTCTCCCCGGAGAGATAGTTGGCCCGGTTCACCCCCACCAGGAGCCGATACCCGCCCCCCTGCTCGCCCCCGCCTATCGCCTGCGCATCCTTCGCCCGGCCAGCGACGTGTCGTAACTTCCTCTCCGCCGCCTGCACCGCAGCCAACCCCGACCGAACCGTCTGCAACTGACCTGCAGTCCACTGCCCCTGGCTCACCCACTGCTTCGCCCCTTCGACCCGCTCACGCACACCGCCCGGGTTGTACTCCAGCGGCATCGCCTGCAAATGCTGCTCCATCCGATCCGTCAGCCCGGCCAACGCCGCAATCTCAGCCGGCACGGACGCCGCAGCCCGCTCCTCTCCCGTCTCACCCAGGTGTTGCCCGACCGGTTCACCCTCGCCGTTCACCATCACGGCCAACTCCGCCCGCAACTCCTCGATACGCCGCTGCGCCTTTTCCCAGTACTCCCGCAAACCCCCATCCAACCCCGGCAACACCGCCAACTCCGCCCGCTGAATCCCGTCCCAGCCCGCCAACGCCTCCAACGAAGCCAGGCCAGACTCAGCCTGCTTCAGCGACTCCCGCAGCCACGCAACCCGCACGTCCGGCTCCTCATCGCCGGTCGCATCCCCCCGCTCCTCCTCAACCAACCCCTCCCACGTCTCCGCCTGCACAGCCCGCACAACCGCATCCGACTCCCACTCCGCCCCCCACGCCGTCTGCTGGTCCTCGACCCGGCCGGACAACGATGCCGCAGCCCGCTCCTGCCCGGCCGGATTCCCCATCACCTCCTCAACCCACGCACCAGACTCAACGCCGCTATCCAACCCCGCACCCCATACAACGCCACTCTGCTCCGCCGAACCCGCATCCCCCAACCCAGCCCCCTCCTCATCCGCCCGAGCAAGCCACGCAACGAGATCTTCGCTTCCCCCCGACCACGCGTCCCGATCAAAATGTTCGCCCCGATCAGCCCCAGCCCGCTCCAATACCCCGCTGGGCACCATCGCATCCCACTCATCCCGCTGCCCACTTGCCCCCGCACCCACCCTCCCCCCAGCCTCACCCTCCCCCTCAGCCAGCATCTTCTCCAGCGCTGCATTGTCTTTCTTCAGCCCTGCCCTCACCGCTTCCAAATCCTTCACAGAATCAGCCCACTTAGCCCTCTGGTCCGCCAGCCTGTCCCGCTGAGCCCCGGTCGGCTCCGGCAGCGCCTGCAACGCCTCGATCTCTTTTTTCAGCCGCGACACTCGGGGCGCCAGCCGATTTCCCTCCTCTTGGCCCTCTTGTATTGTCTTGCGCAAATAGAGCTCGGCCCGCTGCGTCGGAGTCAGCTGCTCCTGCTCCTCCAACCCCGCAATCCGGTCCTTTTTATTCCGGCGCGAGTTCGCAGCCCTTTCCATCTCCAGCGCCGCCTTGTCTTTCTTCAGCCTTTCCCTCACCGTTTCCAACTCCGACGCAAGACCAGTTAACTCAGCCTTCTTGTCCGCCAGTCTGTTCCGCTGAGCCTCGGTCGGCTCCCCCAGCGCCTGCAACGCCTCGATCTCTTTTTTCAGCCGCGACACTCGGGGCGCCAGCCGATTTCCCTCCTCTTGGCCCTCTTGTATTTTCTTGCGCAAATCGAGCTCGGCCCGCTTCGGACTCGCAGCGAGATCGTCGCTTCCCTCCGACCCCGCGTCCTGATCAAGGTGTTCGTCCGGATCAGCCCCAGCCTGCTCCGATACCTCGCTGGGCACCATTGCATCCCGCTCATACTGCTGCCCACTTGCCCCCGCACCCACCCTCCCCCCAGCCTCCTCCTCCCCCTCAGCCAGCATCCTCTCCAGCGCCGCGTTATCTTTCTCCAGCCTTTCCCTCACCGCCTCCAAAACGTTCACAGAATCAGCCCGCTTAGCCCTCTGGTCCGCCAGCCTGTCCCGCTCAGCCTCGGTCGGCTCCGGCAGCGCCTGCAACGCCTCGATCTCTTTTTTCAGCTTCGACACTCGGGGCGCCAGCCGCTTTCCCTCCTCTTCGTCCTTTTGTATTTTCTTGCGCAAATCGAGCTCGGCCCGCTGCCTCGGAGTCAGCCGCTCCTGCTTCTCCAACCACGCAATCGCGGCGACGGATTCGTCTTTTTTATTCCGGCGCCGGTTCGCAACGCTTTCCGTGTTTTTCCGTCTCCGCTCCGCCACCTCCGGCCCAAACCGGGCCAGATCCTCGCTTTCCTTCTGCGTCAACTCCTCCCGCGGCTTCCGCTGCAACTTCTTAACCAGGGCGGCTTCGGCCTTCTTCTTCTGGCGCCACGTCGCGTCGTATACCTTTTTTTTCTGTTTCCGCTCCTGCTCCGCACTCGGGTCCTGCTGTGCTGCCGGATTGGTCGGCGCGGGCCCGTCGCCCTCGCCGCCGTGATTCCCGGAACCAGCCTCAACAACGGGTCCTTGGACCTTCCGCCGCTTGGGTGCCCGGGAACCCCCGCCGGCCTCCTCCCGCGAACCCTGGTCAGCCTTCCCCCGCGTCCTCTTCGTGCCCTTCGTGCTCTTCGTGCCGGCTTTGCCCGCCACCGGCCCGGACGCACCACCCCGACGCTTCGGACCCGTCACCACGGCGGGCAGCCCGGCCCCCCCGTCCTGGCCTCGCCACCGGGAACCACTGGGCGGCAACACCACCTCCTCTTCTACTTCCACCCCCGACACCGCGATCACCCACATCCCGGTCGCAGCCAGGACCTCAGCGGCCTCGGCTGCCTCCCCCTTCTGCGGATTCAGCAGAGCCACCCGCCCTTGCCCATCGCGGTCTTCGGCATGCACCGCAGCGATCACATGAGCGCTACCATCCTGTCGCCGGTAAATCACCGGCACAGCCACGCCCACCGACACACCCTGCACATACCGCTCAACCCCAGCCACACCAGCCATCGGCCGGGCCCTCGCCCCGAACGCCGCCTCCAACCGAGCCGGATCCCGGTCACCCCCAGCCGGCCCCGCCACGAACTGCCGGCCGAACTTCAGAGAATTATGGAACGCCACAAACGCTTCCAGGCAATTCACCCGGAAACGCTTCTCCCCGAAGAAATAATTGGCCTGATTCACCCCCCGCAGGAACAGATATCCAGACCCCACCGGCCCACCCTCCGCTACCGGAGCTGAAACCGCCCACACCCCAGAATCCCGCCTCACCGCATCCGGCCCTAGCGCATCCTCCGGCGCTCGTTTCGGGCCCGCACCACCGGGTTCGTTGCCACCGGGCCTGGCCTGGTTCGCCCTCACACCACCAGGCCAGGCCCGGCGACGTCGTACACCAGCAGCGGGATCGGCGGAAGTGCGTCGCGCCCCCTCACCGGTCGCCTCTCCTTCCCGGGACGCCCGCCCGGGCTGTTCCGACACGCGGGAAACACCGCGCCTGGGCTGCACTACCGCCCCGCCCGGACCAGCATCACGGGACCGGGCAGCATCACCCTTTGGACTCGACCGCTGGAGCTGCCCCGCCATCGATTCCAGGCCGCGTTCCACAACACCAGCAGAATCAGCACCGCTGGACATGCCGGCCGCCTGAGCCACCGCCACGGGATCAGCCGACCACGGCACCGCGCCAGAATCCCCGGACTCCTCCTCCACAGCGGTTGCATCAACCCGGCGCAGGTCCTGTTCCGGCCACTGCGCCGACCGAGGGCCGGAAAGCCGCGTGCCCGCCTGGCCATCGTGTGTGGTAGCCGCGGACCGTGGGTACCCGGCCACCGACCTCGCCTGGGCAGACGCCGTCCCGGTAGCCGATGCCTCACCCCGGGTCACCGTCTTGCCACCGGCGGCGGCCGGGAACGTTGCCGAGGCGTCCGCCAGACCGGCCACGCCCCCACTCCGCCCGCCGGCCAGCACCGCGGCACCAGGCCCGGCCAGCGGCTTGGGACGAGAACCATTCGCGGGGAACACCGTCCATCGCGGCTCGCGCCCGGCCTGTTCCGGCGTCGTCATCGCGACAACGTGGCGGCCCAAATCCTGCGCCAGTGCCGACCCCTGACCCCGCGTCACCACCACACCCGCAGTCGGATCGCTGGGGGACACCAGCAGCACAGGCCCGCCCATGGAATCCGCGGCACCCTGCACGAACTTTGCCAACCCGCCACCAGCAGCCACATCCGCGGTCACCGGCACCCGCACCGTGTCCGCCGGCAACACCGCCGGCGACACCGCCGCCGGATCCCGATGCAGAGACGGCGCCGCCTGCGACCCGCCCCCCGGCAGCGTCACCGAATCCGGCGACACCACCGCCTCATCTTGGCGGTGCGAATCCCCACGCCCCGCGACCGAGTCCGTACCGGGATCCCCATCGCGGCCGGTCACCCCACCCGGCGACCCCGGATGCCCCCCGGCCACACGACCATCGGAATCCACGACAGACCCGGACCCGGCAGTCTCCGATGCCGGATGCCCCGCAGGCACACGATCGTCAGCAGACCCGGGCCTGACTGTCTCCGGGCGCAGGGGATCCGCGGGCACATCGGAAGCTTGTGGGGTCACCGTCGGGGAGTCTGGTGTCTTCGAGGCAGACACCTCCAGCGGCCGCTTCCCGGGTACGGCCTGATCGTCACCGGGATCCGGGCTGTACGGCGGTGGCGGTGTGCCCGGCCGGTCCGGACCAACACCAGGTACCCCACCGGAATATGCCGGTGGCGGTGTGCCCGGCCGGTCCGGACCAACACCAGGTCCCCCACCGGGATATGCCGGTGGTGGTGTGCCCGGCCGGTGCTGGCCGGCACCGGGCACCACCGGAACGTCACGAGCCGGGGTCCCGCCCGGCACACCGCCATCGGCACCCCGCTTACCGTCCGTGCCGTCCTTACCGTCTGTGCCGCCCACAACAGCGGCAGACACCACAGCGGAACCGGGCACCACCAGGTCATCATCAGAAGGCACCGACACCGCAGCCGAATTCACCGACCCGGTATCCGAGAACACAGTGTCCACATCAGACACACTCGGGGAATCCGAGCCGGCCTCGGAATCCGAGTCGGCCCAGCGATCCGATCGCGAGGCATCCGATTGCGAGCCATCCGAGGCATCGGAGGCATCCGATCGCGAGGAATCGGAGGCATCGGATGGGATGAACGTGCTGTCGTCCTTGTCTGGGGAGCCAGGGATGTCCCCTGTCTGCGACCCGGACCCTGCCCCGGGCAGCGGGGTCTTCTCCCCACCGGACCCGCCACCATCGCCGCTGCCGCCGCCCCCGCCCCCGCCGGTGCCCTCGAGGTACGGGCTCGGGCCTACCGGGTGCAGCTTGCCCCGCAACGCCAAACCCGCCAGATTGCCCACACCGCTGAACACCGTCTCGAACCCACCCGCCGACAACGAATACGGGTTCCACGTCAACGGCCCACCCTGCAACAACTGATACAACACTTCCCCGAAAAACTCCGACAACGAACCCGCCACCGCGTCCCCGAACCCGCTGCCCATCTTCACCAACCACATCGTCCCCACCTGCATCCCCGCATAGTTATCCACACTCTTGCCCACCGCGTCCGCGAACTTCGCCATCGCCGACACCGGATACAACTCCGCGTGCTCGGCCACCGCTTTCTTCACCGCCGCCTCCAGAATCGCCGCATCCACGTCATCGCCCAGGCCCTTCACCAGGACCTTCGTCAACGTGTTGCTGACCAGACCGCCCACCGCCGACAACGGCAGCGCCACCAACGCCGAGAACGCCCCCATCCCCGCCGCCTGCTCGGTCAGCGTCCCATCCCACTTCTGAGCCGATTTCTCACCCAGCATCTGCACCTGGGCCTGCAGATCCGGCACCACGTTGAACGCCACACCACCAGCCGCCATCATCGCCAACCGCATGAACAACTGCCCCCACCACCGCGTCAACCACAGCCGCATCGCCGCCATCCGCGCCGCCAGCCACAACAGCGACGCACCACCGGTCGCCCCCGCAAACTGCATCGCCCACGCCATCTCTAACCACAGCAATTCCAGGCTATAAATCGTCATCAACTTCACATACCGCACCTGCTGCGACGTAGCCCGCACGAATACCGCTAAATCCAGTAACGACCCCTGCCCCGAGGACAACAACCCATCAAAAACCCCCAACCCGTCCGCGAACCGGTCCGCGGCCCTCCCCGAAAACCCCGTCCGCACCTTTCCCACCAGCTCCGCCACCAACGCCCGCACCTCACCCAACTCCGCCGCACCCGCCTCCAACGCGTCCGCCACCGCGAACAACGCACCCTCATCCGCATCCGTCATATCCTCACCGGTCAACACCTGAAAAAGCCGCCTCACCCCCTCCGGCACCATGACCGACGAAAACATCACACCCACCCCGCCCCAACGCCACCACAACCCAAGGCAGCAACGAGGTATGCGGCAAGCAGCCCTTCCGCCCCGCTGAGCGCCGGTCCTGTGACCCGCGAGCGCGGTGACGCACCAAAAACCCGGTAGCCGGGCGGCCTCAGCCGACCGGCTATCCGAACCACAACACGCCTCACAATGAGAGCACGGCTCCTTCAAGCAGCAGCATGCACCCACGCCACTCGAATCTACAAAGATATCACTCCCAACGGATACACCTCTGCTGGTGGCAGGGGCTGTCAAGTTTTCGGTGTTACTGTTGATTTCCGTTCGATCTGCGTCTGGCGGACAGGCGTCCGTCGAAGGTGATCTCGAAGGCGTCGAGGGCCTTCTTCCAGGTGTGGTGATGAAGTGCTGCACGGCGTCGCTCCGAAGGAATGGGCGATCCGCAGGTGTAGCCGCATCGGCGGATGTCTCTGTTGATCTTCTTCTGGGCATCCTTGCTAATCGCAGGCAGAAACGCGGTGAATCTCTGCCGTCGCCTTCGCATCCCCGCCGAACAGGCGCCCGAACGGATCGCCGGTCTCCGCGGCAGTCTCCCCGGCGGCGTAGCGCTCGGGGTCAGTGGCGACCAGTTCGCCGCAGCCGGTCTCAACGGAGGCGCCGACCTTTGGTTCAGCGTCATCGGCGGACTGCTGCCCGAACTCTGCCTGGCCATCACCCGCGCCGCAGCCAACGGCGATCCCAACCAGGCCGCGGCCCTGTCGGACCGCATGCAACCGTTGTGGGAGTTGTTCCGCCGCCACAGGAGCCTGCGCGTTATGTCCGCAGCCGAACACCTGGTACTCATCGACCGCCCAACCTGCCCGGCCGCCGCGCGGTCTCGATCCGGACGTGCGACAGGAGGTCGCGGCAGCACTCGAAGCCCTCGGCGTCTGGGCGTGAGCAGACCTGAACTCGACTACGCGCCGTCGGCCGCCACGTGTCACGTGGAGCTCTCGTCACGGCTTCCGCGCTGCTTTACGGCGTAACGGTGGCGTAGCTGGTGTTCCTACTTCGTGGTGAACAGGGATCGCATTTGCTTGCCGATGGCGAGGACGACGGCTCCGAGGAGGAGCAGGCCGCACGCTTCTTGCCCGATCTTCATCCACATCGGGGCCCATGCCGGGCAGCGAGATGATCATCACTATCGCCACCAGGATGATCGCCGAGACGGGTTCGTGTCATGAGTTGCCCGGCGACGGCCTCGCCCAACGGTGGTCCTCCGCATCGCCCGCCAGATTGAGAACGCTCCGAGCTGGAAACACCTAGTGGTGTCGCGAAGAACCCGACCGGTTTTGGGGGGCGGGCGTGTGACTCACGAATTTCCTGATCGACTTGGCGGGATCGCGCTGTCCGTGACGCGCATCGTCGTGTCGTTCCTGTTCATCCAGCACGGCGTGGCCGGCTTGTTCGGCGTTCTGGGCGCCCCGTACCCCGTTCCGCTGTTCATGTGGCCGAGCTGGTGGGCGGGGCTGATCCAGGTCGTCGGCGGGGCTTTGGTCCTCCTCGGACTTTTCACCAGGCCGGCCGCGCTAGTGTGCTCCGGCGCGATGGCCTTCGCGTACTTCACCGTGCACCAGCCCCGGGGACTGCTCCCGATCCTGAACGGCGGGGTTCCGGCCGCGCTGTACAGCTGGTTCTTCCTGCTGTTCGCGATCCTGGGGGCCGGACCGTTCGCGCTCGACGCGCTGCTCCGCCAAGCCCGGCAGGCCCCCGCGCCCACCCAGGCGGGCTGAGTCAAGGCTGAATCACGCGTTGACGCCGGTGAGGGCGAAGAACTCCTGCCTCGACCGCGCGTCCTGTCGCAAGGTGCCCAGCAGCGTCGAGGTTACGGTGTTGGAGCCGGTGGCCTGCACGCCTCGCAGGGTCATGCAGGTGTGCTCCGCCTCGATCACGACGCCGACACCCTTGGGCTTCAGCTGCTCGCACAGCCAGTCGGCGACCTGCTTGGTCAGCCGCTCCTGAACCTGCGGACGGCAGGCGAAGTGCTCGACGACCCGGGCCAGCTTCGACAGCCCGAGGATCCGGTCGCCGGGCAGGTAGCCGACGTGCGCGGTGCCGACGAACGGCAGCAGGTGGTGTTCGCAGACCGAGCGGACCGGGATAGCCCGGGCGAGCACCAGCTCGTCGTACTGCTCCTCGTTCGGGAAGGTCGTCAGGTCGAACGGCCGCGGCGTGAACAGCTCCGCGTAGGCGCGGGCCATCCGCCCCGGCGTGCCGCTCAGGCTCTCGGAATCGGTGGATATCCCCAACGCCCGCAGCAGATCACCGGCCGCTTTCTCGGCGGCCGCGAGGTCGATCTCGCCGTCGGGCTGGTGGGCGACGTGCAGGGCAGGTGCGGACATCAGGCGATCCTCTGGGTCGGTTGCGCCAGGCCACCTGGCTCGGCCACCCGGACTAGTTTCACCAATGAACGCTAGTATTTTTCACGCCAACGGGTCAATGCAGCAGTATGTGACCTCCCCATGCCAATTTCGGACACCACATTGGGCGCGAGAGGCGTTACCGTGGAGGCATGGTGTCCAGCGACGAATCGGCCGCGGGCTCGATGGCGGCGGTCGCAGTACTGGCGGACGACCTGCGGCGTGGGATGTTCGAGTTCATCCGCCGCGCCCGTCGGCCCGTCGGCCGGGACGAGGCGGCCGCCGCGGTCGGCATTTCCCGCAAGCTCGCCGCCTTCCACCTGGACAAGCTCGTCGACGCCGGGTTGCTGTGCGCGCGGTTCGAACCGGTGGGCGGCATCCGCAAGGTCGGCCGCACGCCGAAGGTCTACGAACCCACCGACGCCCACATCAGGGTGAGCATCCCGCCGAGGCGCCCCGACCTGCTGGCCGACATCCTGCTCGATGCGGTGCTCACCGAGGGCGAGCGCGAGACCGCGATCGAGTCGGCGATGCGCACCGCGCGCGAACGTGGACACCGCCTCGGCGCCGAAGAACGCCTCCGCAGCCGCCCCGGCCGCCTCGGCGCCGAACGCGCGCTGACCAGGACCGAAGAGGTTCTCACCCGCTACGGCTTCGAACCCGACCGGGAGACCCCGACCTGCGTCCGGCTGCGCAACTGCCCGTTCCACCCGTTGACCGCCAGGTCGCCGGAGCTGGTTTGCGGGCTCAACCACGTCTTCCTCCAGGGCTTCCTGGCCGGGCTGCAGGCATGGTCCGTGGAGGCCGCCCTGGACCCGCGGCCCGGGGAGTGCTGCGTCGCCCTGCGCAGCACGTGAAGGCTGCTCACCAGCGGGCGCGAAACTGGGGGTGCGCCCGCTGATGGACAGCCGTTCGATCAGCGGACGGCGCTTGCAGGTTCGGGCGCTGCCGTGCTGTCTTCACCTTGGCGCCGGAAGGGCGCGGCGAGGGTAGGCAGGATGTGGTGGCGGTTGCGGATGAGCGCAGCGATCGCGATCACGGCGTAGCTGCCGCACAGGACGTAGCGGGCGGTCTGGCCGGGCAGCGCGAACTGCGCCGCGAACAGCCCGAGCAGCGTCCACGCCGTCCAGCGCGGGAAGCGCAGCGCCAGCAGAGCGGCCACCCCGAGCACCGTTTGGGTCGCGGTGAGCAGGAACTCCTCCACCTGGCGGGCGTCGAGCTGCAGCGCCGTCCCACCACCGCCGAGCAGGTAGGCCACCGGCAGGCTGCCCACCAGCAGCGTCCACTGGTTGACCTTGGCGGAGATCAGCGTGCCGATCGCGTTGGCGCCCTTGCCCCGGACGGCGAACAGGATCGCGACGATGAACTCGGGCGCTTCCGAGGCCAGCGGCGCGAGCCACTGCACGAGCAGGAACTGGTCGATGCCCAGCTGGGTGCCCGTTTCGATCAGCGAGTGGGCGAAGGGTTCGGCGCAGACGACGATTACCGCCGCGGCGAAGACGAACAGTGCGATCACCAGCGGTCGGCGGACGTGCTTGGGCAGCCCGCCGATGGTGGCGGCGGTGCCGACCAGGTCGGGTTCTTCCGCCTCGGCGCGCGAGACCTTCCACAGGTAAAACACGAAGAACCCGAGCAGCGCGAACCCGAGCAGCAGCGAGATCTGACCGGTCGCGGGCACCAGGAACGCGATCATCGAGGCGATCGCGAGGAACCCAAGCTCCACCCGGTTGCCGGACTCCAGGGTCAACTCACGCACCGACTTCCCGGTGCGCCGCTTGACCAGCGCGAGCGCGACGACCACCACCAGCGACCAGCCCAGGCCGAGCAGGAGCCTGTTGGAGCCGGTCATGTTCGCCGCGGCGTAGGCGACGTACTCGGGATTGCTGCCCGCGGTGTAGGCGAAGTAGAGGTCGACCGCGTACTCGGGCAGCACGGCGATCACCGCGAGGATCGCGATCGACAGCCCGCCGGAGATGTCGACCTGCGCCGCTTCCGCGGCCCAGGCCAGCACGAACGACGAGGCCACCACGGCCATCCCGGACAACAGCAATCCCAGCACCGGGCTCGGCGCGAGCCCGGAGAACCGGAGGACCAACGCGGGAACCGCCAGCACTCCGCAGAGCGCGAGCGGTCGCAGCAGCTTGGGGGACATCGAACACCTTCCCGGGCCGTGGCCTGCCTCGGCCGGGACGTCCAGGGGTCTCGGCCAGGCGCAGATCAGCTGGCCGAAGGTCTCGTCCACCCGCGTCGCGGGCGCCACCGCCGGAGAAGGATCTCAGCGTGTCGAACGGTGGGCTTGCGGACTACTCCCCTTCGGAACGAGATCACCCTGGCATTCATTTCGTAGTTTGCGCAACCAACGAAGCATTTGCGCGGCTTCCCACCCGGGGGTTGCGCGATCAGGAACAATCGAGCTCGCCATGCCGAAAAATCGCACGCCGCACGCCGCAGAATCCGACCTGTCCAGGCGGGACGCCGAACCGACCGGGGCCCAGCTGACCGCTGCCGCGGCGACGTTCGCGCTGCTCGCCAGCCCACCACGACTACACCTCGTGTGGTTGATCACACACGGTTCCTACGACGTGGGCACGCTGGCCAAGCGGGTCGGCATCAGCATCGCGACGGTCAGCCAGCACCTGAGCAAGCTCCGGTTGGCGGGTGTCATCACCGCCCGCCGCGACGGCCGCCGCCACCTCTACTCCGTCGACGACCCGCACGTGGTGGCGCTGGTCGAGCAGATCTTCGAGCACATCGCCCCGGACGGCACCCTCGCTCCGGACCCGCCACAGACCCGCTGACGCCAGCGGGCTTCGACGGAGCCCGCTGTGGGGGCGGCGGGAAGTGGGTGCGGACGCCCATTACGGCCGCAGCCTGGTCGCCAGCCTCCTGCGCGCGCCGGCGCAGGCGCGTTTCGGCAGCCGAGCCATAAGCGCGGCTTATGCCCACCTAGGGAATCGGCCCCTACTCGCGGCCTGGAGGTGGGGGGTTTGATGCCTGCTATCCCTACGAGGAGGTAGCGAGATGGCATCACCCCCGGACGCGGTATCGGCTGGAGCAAGTGGCTCCCACCGAGCAACCCCGGTCCTTCTGGTCGGTTCGGATCGGTGTCATCCCGCTGCCGTTCTACGCGCTGCTGGTCGTCGTGCTCGCGGTGCTCGCCTGGCAGGACGACTTGGCGGCCGACATCCCGACGATGGCCGCGCTGCTCGGCGTCTGCAGCTACACCTGCTACGAGGTCGGGCGGCGCATCCCGGGCTTCCGCTCGATCGGCGGGCCGGTCATCCTGGTGACCTTCCTGCCCGCGTTCCTGGTCGCCGCGCAGTGGATCCCCGCCGACTTGGCCAAGCACATCTCGACGTTCTACAAGTCCACGAACTTCCTGTACGTGTTCATCGCCGGGATCATCGTCGGCTCCATCCTGAGCATGAACCGCACGGTGCTGATCAGGGGCTTCCTCAAGATCTTCGTGCCGCTGGCCGCGGGTTCGGCGGCAGCGCTGGTCGTCGGCTCGCTGGTCGGCTGGGCGATCACCGGCGACCTGCACCGGACCGTGCTCTTCATCGTCGTGCCGGGTGATGGGCGGCGGCCTCGGCGAGGGCGCCATCCCGCTGACCCTCGGCTACGCGCAGTCCGGCGCCGGCCAGGCGGAAACACTGCTGGCGCAGGTGCTTCCGGTGGTGCTGCTGGCCAACGTCTGCGCGATCGTGTTCTCCAGCGTGCTGTCCATGATCGGGCAGCGCTTCCCGCAGACCACCGGCTTCGGCAAGATCCAGCCCGCCGAGGACGACGAGCTCGGCCTCGCCGATCGCGGGCACGTCGCCTTCGACATCCGCCAGCTGGCCGCCGCCGGGTTCATGGCCGTCGCGCTGTACCTGCTGGGCGAGGCCACGCACGCGCTGTTCGGCTGGCCGGCGCCGATCGTGATGCTGGTGGCCGCGATCCTGCTGAAGCTGAGCCGCTGGCTGCCGCGCAGCCTGGAGCACCACTCGGGCCTGGTCTACGACTTCATGTCGACGGCCGTGACCTACCCGCTGCTGTTCGCCATCGGGGTGTCGTCCACGCCGTGGAACGAGCTGCTCAAGGCATTCACAGTCGGCACCGTGATCACCATCGTCGCCACCGTTGTCACCATGATGGCCACCGCGATCGTGGTGGGTCGCTGGATGGGCATGTACCCCGTCGACACCGCGATCGTCGTCGGCACGCACACCGGCATGGGTGGCACCGGCGACGTCGCGATCCTCAGCGCCACCCGGCGCATGGCGCTGATGTCGTTCGCGCAGATCGCGACGCGCATCGGCGGCGCGATCACGGTGACCGTCGCGCTCATCGCCCACGCCAACCTGTACTGAGAGGTGGAAAACAAGTGCGACCGCTCCGCGGCGTGACCGTGGTGGCCCTCGAACAGGCCATCGCCGCGCCTTATGCCACCCGGCAGCTCGCCGATCTCGGCGCGCGGGTAATCAAGGTGGAACGGCCGGGCGCGGGCGACTTCGCGCGCCAGTACGACTCCCGCGTCAACGGGTTGAGCTCGCACTTCGTGTGGGTCAACCGCAGCAAGGAATCGCTGACGCTCGACATCAAGGACCCGCGCGGCATGGCCGTGCTACGCCAGCTGCTCGGCACGGCGGACGTGTTCATCCAGAACCTCGCGCCGGGAGCCGCGGCCCGCATGGGGCTCGGTGCCGAGGAGCTGCAGGCCGGCAACCCCGGGCTGATCGTGTGCGACATCTCCGGCTACGGCCGGGGCGGCCCGTACAAGTCGATGAAGGCCTACGACCTGATGGTGCAGAGCGAAGCCGGGCTGCTGTCGGTCACCGGCTCCGGCGACGACATGGCCAAGGTCGGCATCTCGGTATCGGACATCTCCGCCGGGATGTACGCCTACAGCTCGATCCTCGCGGCGCTGCTGGAACGGGCGAACACCGGCAAGGGCGCGCACATCGACGTCTCGATGCTGGAATCCACTGTGGAGTGGATGGGGTTCCCGCTCTACTACACCTACGACGGCGCCGAGCCGCCGCCGCGCGCAGGTGCGGCGCACGCGACGATCTACCCGTACGGCCCGTTCACCGCGGGCGACGGCAAGGTCATCATGATGAGCATCCAGAACGAGCGGGAATGGCGGGCGTTCTGCGACCGGTTCCTCGGGCGGCCGGAGCTCGCCGAGCACCCCGACTATGCGGGCAACGCCAACCGCAACGCCAACCGCGAGGAGTTGGGCCGGATCATCGCCGCGCGCTTCGCTGACCTGACCGGCGGCGAAGCGACCGCGCTGCTGACCTCCGTGCCGGTCGCCTGCGCCCGCGTCAACACCCTCGCCGACGTGTGGGAACACCCGCAGCTGGCGGCGCGCGGGCGGTGGCACGAGGTGCAGACGCCGCGCGGCCCGGTGCCCGCCTTGGCACCTCCCGGGCCGGTCAACCCCGAGCCGCGGATGGATCCGGTCCCGGACGTCGGCGAGCACACCAGGAAGATCCTGGCGGAGCTCGGCCGCGGGGAGTCTGATGTGGACGATTTGATTCGTGACGGAGTGGTGTGATGCAGAACGCGGTCACCTGGCTGTTCGTGCCGGGCTCACGTCCTGAGCGGTTCGCCAAGGCCGCCGGGGCGGGCGCCGATGTCGTCATCGTCGACCTGGAGGATGCCGTCCCGGCGGATGCCAAGGCCGCGGCACGGAAGAACCTGCGCTCCGCGTGGCCGATCGGCTCCAGCGTGGCGGTGCGCATCAACGGGCGCAGCAGCCCGGAGTTCGACGACGACGTGGCGCTCTGCCGGGAACTCGGCCCTGCCGCAGTCGTCCTGCCGAAGACCGAAAGCGCGCAGGACGTCGCGGTAACCGCCGAAGCCACCGGACGCCCGGTGCTCGGCCTCGTCGAAACGGCGCGCGGATTCATCAACCTCGGCGAGATCTGCGCTGCCCCGGGGCTCGTCAGGCTGGTGTTCGGCAGCATCGACCTCGCGCTGGACCTCGGTGTCACGGCCGACGCGGCGTTGGACACGTCGCGCAGCGACCTGGTCCGGTGGTCCGCGGCGTGCGGGCTGCCCGCGCCGCTCGATGGTGTCACGCCGTCGATCAACGACACCGAAGCCGTCGAACGGGATTCGCGTCGCGCCAAGGAGTGGGGTTTCGGCGGGAAGCTGTGCATCCACCCCGCGCAGCTGCCGGTCGTCCGCGACGCCATGCGACCGAGCCCCGAGGAGGTCGCGTGGGCGCGGCGCGTGGTCGAAGCGGACGAGCAGGCGCTCGGAGCTGCGGTGTCGCTGGACGGTGCGATGATTGACCGGCCCGTGGTCGAACGCGCACGGCGGTTGCTGCGGGCGGCGGAATAGGGTCGCGTCGAGCGGCGCGGTGGTTTGGCGATTTCGCGCGAAATCGGCGTCTCCCACGCCCACCAAACGACGATTTCGCGCGAAATCGGCGTCGCCGAACGCTCCGGACGATGCGTGATCGAATCCGGCTCGAGGTTCGTGGACGAGGCGCTTGAACGGGGGTCAACGTGGACATCGCCCACCTGCGCGACTTCATCACCGTCGTCGACTCCGGCAGCCTGACCCGCGCCGCCGCCCAGCTCTACGTGTCGCAGCCGGCCCTGAGCCAGCGGATCGCCTACCTGGAATCCGGGCTCGGGGTCCGGCTGCTCGAACGCGGGCCGCGCGGCGTGACGCCCACCGCGGCGGGCCGCGCCCTCTACCGCGACGCGCAGCAGCTGGTGCGGCAGTTCGACCGCATCGCGGGCGATGTGCTCAGCGGCGACCGCATCCACGGACCGGTCGCCGTCGGGCTGCCGACGACCGTCTCGGTGCGCCTGGCCCCGGCACTGTTCTCGTGGACGAAGGCCCACCACCCCGGCATCCACCTCCAGCTGTTCGAGTCGATGAGCGGCTACATCCAGGAGCTGCTGGCCCTCGGCCGCCTCGACCTAGCCGTGCTGTACCGCGACGACGACACCGTCCGCCCCGCCGAGACCCTGCTGTACTCGGAGGACCTTTTCCTCATCGGGCAGCCGAAACCGCCCGCTGCCGACGAGGACGAGATCGGGTTGGTAGACCTGCAGAACACGCCGCTGGTGGTGCCCGGCGGCCGCAGCAACCTGCGGGAGCTGATCGACCGGGCCTTCACCGCGCAGGGCCTGGTGCCGTCCATCGTCGCGGACGTGGACTCGCTGGGCGCCATGATCCGCATCGCGGCCGGCGGCGAGGCGTGCACGATCCTGCCGCTGTCGAGCGTCGCGGACCAGGCGAACCACCGGGAGCTCGGGGTGCGGCGGATCCGCAACCCGGTCATCTCGCGGAGCGTCGCGGTCTGCAACGCCGTCGAGTACTACCCGGCCCGGGACGCCGTGGCGGCCGTGCGGGAGGGCATCTCGGTGGTGACGCGGCAGATGGCCGCAGCCGGGGAATGGCCGGGAATCCGGCTGGCCTAGCGCTTTTCCGGGGGTGTTCTGGCAATCTGTTCGGGTGCTGGAGATCGCGGACAAGCTGGGCTCGGTGCTGTCGGCCCTGATCGGGCTCGTCGGGCTGGCCCTGACGGTGTACGGCCTCCGGCTACAACGCCGCGCGACGCGGGCCGCCTCGCTTCCACCGGTGCCAACCGCTCTCGCCGAGTCCGATCAGGCCCGGCTGGAGGTCCCGGAACGCACGGACTGGGTGCCGCCCTCGAAATACCTCCCGCCCGCAGGCTGGTCGGGCGAGCAGATGATGCGCGGGGAGCCCCCATCGTCGGCATCGCCGCGCCGAATGGTCCTGGTCACCGGCCTGGTGCTGCTCGCCGTGGCCGTCGTGCTCGGCGCCGCCTCCTGGCTCTGGTAGCGACGCGTATTCCTTCGTCGACTGGTGCTGCGACACCACCAGCTACATCGACGTCGCCGTGAGTGGTTTTGGGTGCTACAGCGCCGAAAACCGCTCACGGGCCGGAAGCGGCACGCAGAGCCCCATGCCGAGATACCTCTGGGCACCTAGCAGAACCGGGCCCGACACCGGGGCCGGAAATTCCAGTAGAACATGCATGAAGGGACGCGGTGCTTTCTCCTGGCGGGCAAGATCGCCACGGCCGAGGAACGCGCCGCCACGCACAAGCGGGTCGCGCCCGGTGGTCAAGACCGTCGGTTCGGGTAGCCCTACACGCCGGCAAGCGCGGCCGACTTCGGCTTCCTCGTTTTCCCTTCCGGAGAACCGGTCGAGCACCATCGGCGTCACCGTGGCCCACCGACGCGACCGCCGGAACCACCATTCCGGCTCCAGCGGAGTCCCCGAGGTAGTGCGTCGACGAAGGCGCAAGTGCGCGCCCGGCAAGCGGAGCTCGAAGCTCTCCGCCAGCGCGACGTCAACGGCTGCGACGAGGTCCGTCCGCCCGTCGGGAACCAGCACCCCGACACCGATCACATCCCCGTCCGCGTCGGGATGCCCAGAATCGAGCAGTGGCAGGTAGGCGAAGTGTGGCTGGTCGTCCGCGCCGTGACCGTTGATCTCTGGCGGAATGGGATCGGGCACCCGGCTCATGACAGTCTTCCGCAAGCACCCGGCAACGGCACCGGCCATCCGCCCACGAACCCGGATGTGCTGCGGAAAGGCATACGTGAGCATCAAGCCGCACCGCCCCGGATCTGCCGCACGGTGAACCCGGTCATCGGCTGCGACGATCGGACCCGCATCGGTATATAGGTCTCGGTCCCCGAGTCGTAGTGCATCAGATAAGTGTTCCGGTAGAAGGAGCGGCGGTACTGCATGAGTTGCCAACCAGCGGCGAAGGCAACGGTTTTCGGCATGTTGGCGAACACCACGAGTTCGTCGTCGGGATGCTTTTCCTTGATGCGGAACAACTCCGCCGTGACGAGCCGGCTGAGCTGCTTCAGCTCCTCGCCGGTGAAGACCGGTCGATAGTTCTCGCTGATCAGGATGTCGTCCAATTCGCTGATCGTGTAGCAGGTCCGGACCCCGGCCGCCCGGAAGTGCCGGAAGCGGTGCCTGTAGAACTGGTCGGAGAACTTGGCAAGACCGATGTGCACGCCGATGCGCTCCCCCGTCGAGTCCTCGACAAGCTCCTCGTGTGCGGCCAGCTTCGGCAGATCCTTCTCCAGCAGCAGTGGCAGCTCGAATTGCTGCTCCTTTTCCCCGGGCTGGGTCGGCAGCTCCACCATCCTGAAGTCGTGGGTGCGCGCCGGGAGATAACCACCGACTGCCATCGCGATCGGCCACAGCATGACCGGCACAACGGAATGCTTGCCGTCGTCGGGAGTGGTGTTGACCAGCAACTGCAGCTGAGCGCCCGCTTCGCGGCAGTCCGCTTCCAGGTCGATGACATCGTTGGCCGTGCACGTTTCGAAATCGAGCCAGCGATGCAGCACTCTGATCGACATGTGCTTCTTCGCCGCAACCGCACGGGAATTCCGGCCCTGTTCCTGTGTGCGGTCGCGCATCCCCTCGTCGAGCACCTGCACGCTGAACAGCGTGCCCGAGGTTTGGCGCACGCCGTAGCGCAGCCACACTGCGCCTCCTGCAAAGAGCAGCACGGCGAGCAAGATGCCCAACCTCTTGAGGTCGAGCAGTGCTTGCGGGTCGCCCTTCGGCAGCAGGTCTTCGAGGACCAGCGACAGCATCGCGGTGGCCACCGCCCCGAACATGACTACCGATGGAGAAGGCCCGCACACCCTTCGAGGCATTGCCACGCTGCAGATTCGAGAGGATTCCCATGCCACTCCACGTCGTTCGGGGGACGCATGTAACCTACCGTGTCACCGAGTGACTACGCTCGGTTTTCTCCACCTCAAGGGCAGGGTCACCCAGGAGGCAGAGTTTTGGGCGAATTTTTCGTCAACCCGTACGCGTTCGTTCCCCTCCCGCCGGAAGCGCCGCAGCGCGGCGCACCCCACGGGCACCGGGGCAATCCGGCGCTGCTGACCGGAAAGCTCGCCGTCTCGATCGAGGCTCTGACACCGCTGCTCATCCGCGGTTTCGGCAGCGACGACAGCCCCGAACTGCCGACGCGCCCAGACGGCACCGCGTTCATCCCGGGCTCGTCGTGGAAGGGCGCGATCAGGTCGCTGCACGAGACGATGACCGGCAGCTGCATCCGCGTCTTCGACGACGAGTTCCTGCCGAGCTACCGGGATCCCGTCGAGTGGAGCAAGGGCCGGTTGATGGCGGTCGTGACCGCCGCGCCGCAGGACGATCGACCACCGGAGGTGGAGCTCTGCCAACCGGGCGATCCGAGCAAGGATCGGCTCACCGCGGCGGAGCTGCACGGGATCAACGCACACCACCCGCTCCTGTCCGGCACCAGGTTCACCAGGAAAGACGGCGAATTCCGGCGCGATCCGAACGGCGAGTGGGTGCTGTTCCTAAGCGACACGCGCGACGACGACGGCCCTTACCACGGGCACCTCCGCAAGCTCAGCGGCAAAACGGCCGAGGTACCGCAGGAGATATGGGACCGCTTCCGGAAGCTGGTCCAGGACGCCGATGACCAGCGCCCCGCCGAGAAGAAAGCACAAGGAGGTAAGCCCATCAAGCCGGTGACCGTGCGGCGAAAGAGCAAGAACGGCACCGAAAAGGTCTTCAACGTCGGCAACCGCGACATCGCGAGCGCAAAGCTGCGAAAGCACCAGCCGGTCTGGGTCAAGTGGGGCCCCAATCGCGGCATCACGGACCTGGGCCTGGCGATGGCCTGGCGGCACCCCGGCGAACATCCCGCCGGGGAGCGCGTCCGGGAATTCGGCCCGTGCACCTCTGATCGCGAGTTGTGCCCCAGCTGCCGCCTGTTCGGCTCGGCGGACCTGTCCGGAAAGCCGGACGATCCGGTAACGGCCGACCTGGCGATGCAGCGCTCCTACCGAGGTCACGTGCGGTTCGGCGATGCGCTGGCCGACGCGGTGGTGAAGCCCGAGCCGTTCACCCTGCCGCCGCTGGGCGTGCCGCGCCCAGGAGCCGGGCAGTTCTACCTCCACAACGACGGGTTCGAGGGTAAGACCACCAGCGGGCAGGACCAGCCGCTTCGCGAGTGGGGTTCCGAGGCGGACCAGGAGAAGCCCCGCGAGCTGCGCGGGCGGAAGTACTACTGGCACACGACGCGGTTCAACGGCCGTGAAAAAGCCCGCCCGCATCAAGTAGCCCGCCCGGACCAAGAGGAAAACAAGATGGTCTCGAAGGCGGTGGCCTTTCCAGTCGGGACGAGGCTCACCGCCACGATCACCTTCACCGACATCGACCGCGCCCAGCTCGGCGGCCTGCTCGCGGCCCTACTTCCAGGCCGAGCGATTCAGTCGGAAGGCTTGTTGCAGCACATCGGCGGCGGACGCCCGCTCGGCTTCGGCAGCTGCCGGATCACACTGGTCGAGGGTGAGATGTGGACGAACGGCTCCCGCTACTGCAGCGCCTCGGCGAAGCCACCGGTCGACGCGGAACAGTTGCTTGCTGAATTCCGCAACGCACAGCCCGAATCGCATCGAAAGATCCTCTGGCCACAGGTCGTCGAAGTGCTGCGCCCAGACGCCGTCGACCCGGCGAAGGTCTGGTACCCGCCGGGCGCGCCGTGGGCACAGCGCGGCTCAGAAAAGTTCGACGCCGGCTTCGCGTTCTGGAAGCAAACCTCGGGGTACGGCGAGTACCCCCTCAGCTCGCTACCGCAGGTGGATCCCAGCGCCGAACGCGGCTACGAGTTGCCGCTCGTCATCGAGGAGATTCCGCAGCAGAAGGGCCGTTCGTGACCGTCTACCTCGACATCGGCGTCGTGTACATCCAGTCGTGGCTCACCCGAACGACGAAGCTGCGTGGCCGACGCGGCGGATCGGCCATGATCTCCGAGGCAACCGCCCCAGATGTCGTCGATGGGGTGATCGACGGCATGCGGGACAAGGTCGTGCGCAATGACGAGGCCGGCGACATCGACGGAGTCGTCGCGCTGAAGCTGCTGGTCGACGACGATGACGTCGGACGACAGGTCGAACAGATCGTGGTCGGCCACCTTCGCGGAAAACTGCCGACTGCCACCCTCCGCGCGGGCCAGTACATCGGCGAGAACTACGCCGCAGCCAGGCTGAACCGCGCGAAATGGGAGAACACCTGGTCGCCGGCGGTGAGCGACTGGCCGCCGGGCAAGCCGTGCGAATGGTGCTACAGCTGGCCCGCGACCCCGAACGACGCCGACGAGGAGAACAGCCGGCTGTGCGGGGAATGCGCCCTGCGCAAGGCCAAGGCGATCGACGCCGAGGAAGGCAAGCCGGCTCCGCGCCAGGAGAAAGAACTGCTAAGCAGGCTCGACACGGCCACGCGGGTCCCGAACATGATGAAGGATCTCGCCAAGCTGAGCGGCGACGGCACGCACGTGGCGTTGATCTACGCTGACGGCAACGCGATCGGGAAGTTCATCGGCGACCTCCACAGGATGCGGCGCGAAAAGCGGGCCCGTGAGCTGTTGGAGAGGGTCACGAAGGTAATCGACGAGTCCACCTGGCAAGCCCTGGTCGCAGCCGTCGGGGAGATTTGGGACGGCGACACGGCGCCGCCCATGATCCCGCACCTGGTCGGCGGCGATGACGTGCTGGTCAGCGTCCCGGCGGACCAGGCCTGGGCGTTCGTCCGGACGCTGCAATCGGAATTCTCGCGGGTGATCAGGCATGCGACGGAAGGAACCGGCGTCACGCCGCCATCGCTGTCGGCCGGGATCGTGTTCCACCACTACATCAAGCCGCTGCACGTGATGCACGATCTCGTCTCGACTCTGCTGCGCAGCGCGAAAACGGAGTACCACGGTGCCGAAGCCGCCATCGCCTGGCAGGACGCGACGCGCGACGGCGAGGAACCGATCGACCGGACGCCGTTCCGGCACGCCAAGCTGGAGACCGAAACGCCCAAGCTCGCCGAGCTCGCCGCGCTCCCCAACGCAGCGCGGCAGCGGCTCGCCGAGCTGCTGCGCTCCCACGAGCTCGGTACGAAGCCGGTGGAGCAGCACCTCCGGCGGCTCGGCTTGGCGGGCAAGGTCGCGACCTTCCGGGAGGACCCGATTCTGTTGGCGGACGCGCTGGGGATGGTGCGCTGGTGGCGGCGATAACCCGGTTCGATTTCGAGATCACCTTCCACGGCCCGTTCCGGGTCGCCCTCGGGCAGGGCGGGCCCGGTGTGCACAACACCATCAGCCAGCGGGACGCGCTGCCGGGCTCCAGTCTCAAGGGCGTGGTGCGCGCCACCGCCGAACTCCTGCTCGGCCAGGAGAATCCGGTGTTGGCCGAGGTCTTCGGCTCCAGCCGGAAGCCGTGCCCGTGGCACTGGAGTTCACCTGTTCCCCGGCCGACCGCCCCGGGCGATCGGCCCGCCTGGTATCCGGCGATGCCCAGCGCGCGTGTGCGCATCGACCGCAAGCCCCGCACCGCCGCCGAGGACATGCTCTCCATCGCCGAGCAGACCGGCGCGGAGAGCGCGACCTTCGCGGTGACGCAGACCGCCCGCATCGAAGATCTGGCCACGCACCAGGACGTGCTGGTCGTCGCCGCGCAAGCGACCCGGTCGCTGGGGGCGCTGCGGCGGCGCGGCCTGGGCTGGGTCGGCATCGCCTGCACGAGTCACGAACCCGACGAAGCCGCCGTCCGCCGATTCCTCCAGTTGAAGCAGCCATGACCGATTCCGCGAAGCTGACCGTCACCCTCACCGAGCCCGTCGCGGTGGTCCGCCACCTGCGCAACGACTTCCGCCAGGAGTCCTACGACCACATCACCGGCACCGCCGTGCGGGGCGCGTTAGCCGCGCAGTGGCTGCTCGCGCACGGCGATCCCGACGACGATTTTCTCGAAATCTTCGAAGGCGACGGCGTTTTCGGCCCGTTGCACGCTACGGCGAGCCTGCCGGTGCCGCTCAGCGTCAAGGTGCACAAGTACCGGGCGGACGACAGATGCCGGGTCCTCTGGTGGGACGCGATCCACGAGGAAGTGGACGTGTGCCAGTACTGCAAGCAGAAGCTCGAATTCAGCAAGGGCGGCCCGGTCGGCAAGATTCGGCGGACGCCGCGCACCCGCAACGCGCTCGACGCGGAAGGCATCGCACGCAGCGGAAATCTGTTCAACCAGAGCAGCATTGCCGCGGGCAACGTGTTCGAGGGCTGGCTGTCCGGGCCGGCATTGCGCTCGCTGCAAATCGATGGTGAACCGGTGCGAACGCTCTCCCTGGGCGGAAAACGCACTGTTCAGGGCAATGCCGAGGTCACCATCGACTTCGAGGCCGAACCGGAGCCGGTGGAACTGATCGGCAAGGACGTGATCCTGCGGCTCGCCTCGCCGGGGATCTTCGTCGATGCGCTGGGCTTGCCCGCCGCCGAGCCGGACCTCGGCGAGCTGTCGGAGGTTCTGGGCGTGGAGACCTCGCCGGGGGTGAAGCCGTGGCAGCGCTGGACCGAGGTCGGCGGCTGGCACCTGGCCAGCGGCCTGCCGAAGCCAACCGAGCGCGCCGTTCAGGCAGGCTCGACCTACCGCATCCGCTGCGCCGAACGGCCCAGCGAAGCTGCCCGGCGTGCGCTCATGGTTCGCGGGGTGGGGCTGCGGCGGCGGGAAGGTTTCGGCGCGCTGTGCCGACCGGCTCCGCCGCTTTCCTTCTACGAGTGGGGAGGCGTGCTCGCGAGGCTGCGGATCGACATGGCTGCTGTCGAAAAGACCCTGCCCCAGCTGCGCGAACACACCAGGGAGCTGCGTAGCGGGATCGAGAACGACGCACCGTTCCAGGATCAGCTGGCACGCGACGCCCAGTACGCCAGCGCTCTGCGGAAGCTGCTGGACGTCACAGATCCGGTGCTTTATGGCCGCCTGGTGGCGAGGTTGGAGAGCGGAAAGTGAAGGTACTTCTGCTGACGGCCCGGATTCGTCTGGAGACGGAGGGCGGTGTGATCGGCACCGAGGTGCCGACTGAACGGGGCAGCGACCTGCAGCTGCGCCGCGACCCGGCAGGCGGAATCCACCTGCCCGGCACGACCGTCGCGGGGAGCCTGCGCGAACACTGCGGCCAGGAGCTGGACGATCTGTTCGGGAGCCAGCCGGAGGAGCGGAAGGGCACGGATTCCGAGGATTTTGCTCTGACGCCGTCCGCGATCCAGGTCCTTGGCACCCGCTACCGTCGGGCGGTCGACGATCCCGAGCTGGAGGAGACCAGACACCACGCCCGCACTGCGATCGACCGGTCTCGCGGCGCGGCCAGGAACAACGCCTTGCACAGGGTGGAGCAGCTGCCGCGCGGGACCGAGTTCGACATCATGCTGCGCTGGAACGACCCGGATCAGCGGCGCGAGAGGTTCCTGGCCAAGCTGAAATCCTGGCATCCGAGGCTGGGGCGAGGTGTCACCACCGGGGCGGGGAAGTGCCGACTCATCGGCTGGGGCGCCGCCGACTACGACCTGACCACACCGGAAGGCCTGCTCGACTGGGTCCGCCGCACGGGCCTGGACTCGTACCCCGCCCCGACCAGTCCGTCGGGGACTACCCCTGAAGCCGAGCTTTTGAACGTACAGATGACCATTGTTGACGGACTGCACTGCGGTGTCGGCGACGACAACAAACCCGAGGAGGCAGCGCGGGAGGTCTTCCGCCTGGACGGTGCGCCAGCGATTCCCGGCTCGACGCTCAAGGGGGTTCTGCGGTCCCGCGCGGAGTACATCTGCCGCGTGATCGGCGTTCCGGCCTGCGACGGCCAGAGCTCCGACGGGTGCCGCCCGTGCCGGATCTTCGGGTCGGGTGGCCACAAGCCCGCGTGGCGCGGGGCGATCGTCGTGCACACGGCCGTCATCGAGAACCCGGTGGAGCAGGAGCTTCCGCACGTGGCGATCGACCGGTTCTCCGGCGGCTACAAGGACGGCGCGCTGTACAAGGACAAACTCGTGGTGGCCGGGCAGTTCCGGCTGCGCGTCGAGCGGATCGGGAAGCTGGAGGATGGCGATGTGCAGCTGCTCATGGCTGTTGTCGCCGACCTGGACGAAGGGCTGATCGGTATCGGCCAGAGCACCACGCGCGGCTACGGAACGGTCCGCATCGCCGACCCTGGTTGGCAGGCCCCCGACCTGGCCTCGCTGGCCTCGACGCTCCGGAAGGACGCGGCATGATCTGGCACCTGCACGGCACGGGCCGCCGAACGGCCGGAGACTGGCCAAGGCTCCATTCGGTTGCGGTCGGCTGGGATGCGGGCTGGGCCGACGTGAACGGCTTCCACCTCGAACGGCTACCCGACCGGCCGCCGGTCGCAACGCACCTGTGGGCATGGACCACGCAACGCTGGCTACGCGTGCGCATCGACGGCACCAACTGGTGGGCAGCGCTGTTGACCAGCGGCGAAGCAGCGGTCGGCGACTTGTGGACCGAGCACGACAAGGTGCCGAAACCGCCGAGCACCAGGCTGCGGCACTGGCACCCGGACGAGGGCCAGGTCCACCAGTTCAAGGGAGACAAGGAGATCCTGAACCGGGAGGACTTCATCCAACTGACCCCGCTACGCCCCACCACGGCCGCCTTCGTCGGCCACGCCTCAACCCTCCGGTGAGCCACCGTCGCCACACCAGCACCACCCAGCACCACCCAGCACCGCAGGAAACGCGCAGCGATGGTCATCCAGATGCGAGCGGTCCAATGCGAACACCTCCAGGCACGAACCGCTCGCAACCCAAAACCGCAGGTCACAGGGCAAATAGCAGGGGTGTAAGATCGAAGAGAGCCAAGCAAGCGATCTCCAACGAGAACCGCTCGCGTCGATCTTTGAAACCCCAGGTCAAACCCCCAAAAAAACACCAAGCCTGTCACCGGCGTTCAACGCCGGTCCCCCTTGAGGCTGTCGGTTTTGTTGCTGACTGAACCAGCCGCTGGGTACTCCTGTCACCGGCGTTCAACGCCGGTCCCCCTTGAGGCCTGTGGACCGTGGAGCAGGGCCGGGCCGTGGATTTCCCTGTCACCGGCGTTCAACGCCGGTCCCCCTTGAGGCTGGACCTCCCAGCCCTGGGCCAGCAACTCGTCCTCGCCCAGCCTGTCACCGGCGTTCAACGCCGGTCCCCCTTGAGGCACGTTTTCGTTGACGGCATCCGGTTGCATGACAGCCTGTCACCGGCGTTCAACGCCGGTCCCCCTTGAGGCGATGTAGCGGTCGCCGGGATCGATGTCGTGGCTGCATCTGCTGTCACCGGCGTTCAACGCCGGTCCCCCTTGAGGCAGATCGAAGACCTCCGCGCCGTTCTTGGTGTAGCGGTCTGTCACCGGCGTTCAGCGCCGGTCCCCCTTGAGGCCTTGGCCGGTCACGGGGTCGCGGTAGAAAACCTGGGCAGCTGTCACCGGCGTTCAACGCCGGTCCCCGTTGTGCCGCACGACGACCCGCAGCATCGGTGGCGGCTGAGGCACCCCATTCGGCAGCGGACGGCCGGAACTCCGGTTCGGTGTCCTCTGGCTGGAGTCGTGAAGCTGAGGCCGTCAGGCGGCAGGTCTTCCGCTACCAGCAACATCCACCACCAGCGGCTTCATCTCGATCAGGCTCAAACCGTCGCCACCGCCTGCCGTCGACAGAATCCTGCACCAGTCGGTCATGGTGGCGACCCGGCGCTTTGGTGTGTCGCGGTTCGTGACAACGCCGAGACCGCCACGTTGGTTTCCGCAAACCTCCCGTGACTGTCCCTTTGCGGCCTGTTCATAGGTCGCGGCTCCTGACGTCAGCTGTGTTTTTCCTTGCGTGGTCCCGAACGCAGGAAAACGGTGAGTCCGATCGAGAGCAGCGCGCCCGCAAGTAGGACACCTCGGATGTCGTTGGCGTCGTGGACTACGAAGGCCCACCAGCCGTGGGTTGGTCGGCCTCCGACGAATGTGTTTCCGTTCGAGCCCAGCAGTAATGCGGCAAGCACGTACGGAAAGGGCAGCATCCAGCTTCTTGTCGCGCCAATGACGCCGGTGGCCAGCAGGATCATCCCGCCGAGCCCCACAGTGTTGCGCACCGCGGCTGTCCAAAGCTGTTCGCTGTGCAGCAGCAGCGGCGTGCATGCCAGCAGCGCGGGGAGGAACGCGGCGAATGCCTGTCCTGCCCGTATCAGCCAGTGTCTGCGTGGACTGGTGTCCCACAACTGGGTCGGCGGCTTCAGGTGGATCCCGATCAGACAGGCCATCACCAAGGGACTGAACAATCCCAACGGGATCTCGATCGGTCCGACGTTGGGTACCGGCACCGGCAACTGTTCCGCGCCAAGAACCGCGTTCACCAACGCCAAACACAGGCATCCCACGGCGAACAGGGGCCAGTGCGTGGCTCGCAGCATCAGGCCAAGGATGCTCACGGCAGCTCCGGTGCGGGAGTAACACAGTCGCTGTTGGCGCGAATTGCCTGCCGCGCCCAGTCGAGTTGGACCGGTTCGGGTGCTGCCAACAGTCGTTCGACCTCGCTTGCGCGCTCAGGCGCTCCGAGCAAGCTGGGAGGCAGTTCCGGACGGATCCGGTGATTCATCCATGCCGCCACCAGGTCACGGCCTTCCATGCCGGGATAGGGGCCGTAGCTCATCACAGCTGATTGGCCGGATTCCACACGTGCGCACTCCGGCGGGTACTGCAGCGTTGAAAGGCCAAGAGACTGAAGCAGATCCTGGTCAGACTGGCCAGGGCGGATCACACCAATCGGCATTGCGGCCGCGGACCAGTCCGTGCCAATTTCAGCGAACGACACCGGTTGTGGACCGAGATCAGCGAACATCGCACGGTACTGCTGTGCGAGGGCCGACCACCGAGGAAGCTGGTCACGGTGCTCAGGCCACATACACACCCGCACGCCAGCGTCGTCCTGGCACACCGCGTCGCTTGGTTGCCGCATGGTCAGCAACTGGAAGTTGCTACGGTCAAGCAGTCCGAGCCCAGAAAAGATCACCACAGCGGCCAGTCCGATGAACCGCCACGCTTCCCTCGGACGACGCCAGCTCACGATCGCGGCACAGATGACCGCAACACCAACTAGCCATAAGCCTTGTCCAGCAAGCGTGGTCACCACCGTGTCCTGCGAGACATCACAGCACTCGATGTCGCTCACTACCAGCCGGCGAATGACGGTGTTGTCGCTGATCGAGCCATAGGCCAGGAGAAGCCAGAGCCCGATACCCACCGCCGGTGCGGCAAGATACCGGGGCAGAACGTAGCCGCCGGCAACACCGATCGCCACGGCCGCGACGAACATCAGCTCGGCGACCAGCAGGTACAGCCACAATGGTTGCCCACCGCCGCGCATCGACGTCGCCACGGCGAGCAACACCGCCACCGAAGACAACATCCCGACGACCAACGCCGGCACACCGCTCAACACGAAGTACGCGATCCCGGACCGCGGATACGTGCGCTCCAGCATGTCGGCGTCCAGACGACGCATTCGAGAGGTGTCCCAGGCCGCGACGGCTGCTACCAGCGCGACCGGCCACAACAACGATCTGTTGACCTGTCCCGAGCCCAATGCCCAGTCGACCGCCCACAGCTCTTCGAGCTGTTTTCCAGCGAACCAGCCGAAAGCGACGATCAGCGGAGCGGCCGGTAGGGCAGTGCTGCGTCGCACGACGATCCCCGCGAGACTCACACCGCTTCACCGTCCCCGACCAAATCGTCATAGGCTCGATCCAGGTCTGACGCGGTGGGTGCGGGCTTTCCCGCCATCTCTGCAAGATCCCCGTCGAACACCACGCGGCCTTGGTCCAGCACAGCGACGCGATCGGCCACCGCGGCCACGTCTTCGGTGAGGTGCGTGCTGACCAGAATCGTCTGACTCCGCGCCAGGTCAACGATCACGTCCCGCAGACCAGCACGTTGGCGTGGGTCCAACCCAACTGTCGGTTCATCGAGCAACAGAACCTTAGGTGAGTTCACCAGCGCCTGGGCGATCCCCAAACGGCGCACCATCCCACCGGACAACTTACCGATCTTGGTAGCGGCGCGCTTTTCCAGCTCTACCGCGCGCAACGCGTGCCGAACCACGTCCTTGCGGTTCCGCTCGGCGACTTTTCGCCACCACGCGGACAGTTCGAGAAACTCCGCGCACGTCAAATGATGAGGTACTGAAAACTGCTGCGGAAGAAAACCCATCGCTTCTCGGTAGCGCCTCGAATCTCGTCCTGGGGTCAGCCCATCAACATCGATCGAGCCTCGTTGAAGGCGCAGCGCTGAAGACAGCAGCCCCAGCAATGTGCTTTTGCCGGCGCCGTTGGGCCCGAGTAATGCCGTCGCGCCAACAGGAAGACGCAGGCATACCTGATGCAAAGCCGCGTGAGACCCGTACGAATGACTCACCTTGTCGACGCGAACAACACTCACGACGTATTTTTCACAATCAGTCAGGAGGAAACCGATGAGCTTCATAACCGCAGCGTGCCGTCCCACGCCACTGCAAGCGTGGACCGGCGTTACTCTCAGCCCGGATACCCTATCGCGCCGTGAGCGCCAAAAGTGACATTGGGCAAACCTGAGCTCGGCGATCTCTCTGTCACCGGCCCCCAACGCCGGTCCCCCTTGAGGCCGGGCCCCATTCATGCAGTTTCCATGGGGGGCGTTTTTGGATACTGTCACCGGCCCCAACGCCGGCCCCCCTTGAGGCGTCGGTCGACCGGCAGAGCAACACCTCGGCGGCGACCAACTGTCACCGGCGTTCAGCGCCAGTCCCTCTTGAGGCGTACCGCGACGTGTCCGTGAGGATCTCGACGTGAACCTGTCGCCGAGCCCTGTCACCGGCCCCCGAGGCCGGTCCCCCTTGATACGTCAGCTCGGATCGAGGGTGTGCCGCCGGATTCCTTGATCTCGTACCTGATCGAGTGATGAAACAGGTGTTCGAGATCGGGATAGTTGGTGGCATGGATAGCTTGGCGTTGGTTTCGGGGTCGGTTGTGGAGATGCAGAGTCCACAGTCGACTATGGCCGCGCGCTCCGATTCCGAGCTTTGCGAGGCGATCCGTCAGGCCGAGGCCACCATGCGCGCGGCGATGGCCATCCAGCTGAAGGCTATCGCCGAGGCCGAGCGTCGCGGGCTCCATGCCGAGCACAGCGCTCGCAGGTCCGAGGTGTGGTTGCAGGAGATGCTCAACATCGCGCCGGGTGAGGCGAAGAGTCGTGCTCTGGTGGCCCGCATGGCAACCGAGCGGACCACGCCGCAAGGAACGCCGATACCCGCGGAGCTTCCGGCCACTGCCGAGGCGATTGCTTCGGGGGCGATCACGTTGCAGCATGCGCGCGTGATCGTGGACGGCGTCCGCCGCCTGGCCCCGATCAGCAGCATCGACCAGCTGGAACAGGCAGAAACGATGCTCGCCGGTTACGCCATCAGGTTCTCGCCGCACCACCTGGCCCGGCTGGCCGAGCGGACTCGGTACTACTTCGATCAGGACGGCGCTTTCCAGCAGGAGGAAACCCAGCGCAAGATCCGCGAACTGAACTACGGGACGGCGGCGGACGGGATGACGGTCATCAACGCGCGCCTCGACCGTGAGACCGGCGCGAAGTTCCGGGCCGTCATCGAACCGCTGGCGGCCCCGCGTCCGTCGGAAGACGGCGAGCACGATCCGCGCACGGCTGGCCAACGCAATGCGGATGCGCTGGAAGCGGTGCTGGACCTCGCGATTGCGTCCGACCGCGTGCCCCGCTCCGGTGGCCAACGCCCGCACATCACGGTCGCGATCGACTTCGAAGACCTCAAGCGCGATCTGGCTTCCGCCGAATCTGGTGGCCTGCCGGGCACGCTCACCGCGACAAACCAGCCGATCACGGCCGAGAACGTCCGCCGCCTGGCTTGCGACGCAGAAATCTTGCCGATCGTCCTCGGCGGCGAAGACGTTCCCTTGAGCATCGGTCGTACCGAACGCACCGCCCCGCCCCACCTTCGCGCGGCATTGCTGCACCGCGACGGCACGTGCGCGTTCCCGTCGTGCGATCGCCCGCCAGGAACCCCGGAGGCCCACCACATCGAATCGTGGATTGACGGAGGCAGCACCGACCTGGAAAACCTGGTGATGCTCTGCGGCCACCACCACCGAGCCGTCCACAACAGGAACTGGAAGATCACGATGGTAAACGGCCGCCCGACCTTCACCGCACCATCCACAGTGGATGCTGTCCGAACACCAAGACCGGGCGGCCGCCCAACGGGCATCGAACAAAACAACATCCTCCGCCGGACAATCCCGAGACCACGCCCACCGGATGCAACCGAAGCCTGCGCCTGAACCGCCGAACCCCGGCGGGCAATCCCGCACGGCCAAACCCCGCCCGCTGCGAGCGGTCGAGCACCAACACCCCCAGGCACGACCGCTCGCAGCACAAAACCGCAGGCAGGAGGACCAATCACAACGGATTAAGATCAAAGAAACCCCAGCAAGCAATCTTCAACAACAACCGCTCGCGATGTACTTTGAAACCGCAGGTCAGGCGCCCGGAATTCACGAAGCCCTGTCACCGGCGAACAACGCCGGCCCCCATTGATGCCGGTACCGCAACAGGACGTCGTTGGTGTTGCCGCCTTGCTGTCACCGGCTAACAGAGCCAGTCCCCTCTTGCGGCCAGCGCACTGCTGGCCATGCAAAGAGCGGGGCGGGCCACCTGTGGCTGGTGGCCCGCTCCGCTCTTCCGTCACTTTGATCAGCTGTCGAACGCGCCGTCCTGGACTAGACGCACGAATGCGGCGAACGCCGCTCTGTCGATGTCCAGGATCGGACTGCCCTCGCCGAGCTTCGTGTCCCGGATGCCGATGCGGCACGGTGCGAAGCCGATCTCGACGCAGTTCGCGTTCTGCTCACTGCGTGCGGACTTGCGCCAGTCTGTGAACTCCATGGCGACGATCCTTGCGCTGCAGGGTTGTGCTGGACTCAGTAGCTTTCGGCTACTTCCAGCACCTTATCCCTGGATGCCGCCGGATCGAGCGCCGCGCCGATCAAGCGCGACCACAGGCGGTTGTACAGGTCCACGTCCTCTTGCAAGTTGCGTTTTGGAGTCTCGCCGGCACCGGCGAGCACCCCCAGGCGAGCCGTTATCTCCGTCGGTGCTGCGGTGCCTGGTGGGCGTGGCTGCCCCCGACCCGTCACGCCCGCCAGACACCGCTCCTACAACTTCCTTCAGCAGAAAGGACTTTTCGAGGAAGACCTCCGCTGCACCGGTCTCCCGAGGACCTGCGGCCACCTCTCCCCGGCCGTGCCCCAGCCTCGGGCGGGAGAGGTATCGGCCGCAATTCCCCCGACCCCATCTGGCGGCCACCCCTCTCCCAACCTCCCTGCACGAAGCCGAATTCAGCCTGGCACCGTCGTGCAAGCCCGCATCGACGGCGAGGAACGCCAGGGCCGCGTACCACCGCACGACACATCGACCATCGGCCGGTTGCCGCTGATACCGGTCCAGTTCGGCGAGTTCTGCTGCATTCTGCTGCCCAGCGACTTGTCGATCACGGACAGTCCCAGGACAGCGGGCTGAAGACGTCGCTCCGACGCGACGCAGCCCCCTCCCCTGCGGCGCGCGGCGACATCCGGATCGCGGACCCGACCGCACCTGCGATCCGGAGCGGGGCCGGGAGCAACGTGGCAGCTCCCGGCCCCGCACGAAAGAAACACCAGCCGCTCGACGAAAGCGCGGTCGGCGCTTGCGGGCCACCCCGCCGAGAAAGTGGACCTCCGCCGGCTTCCGCATGTCCCCGAGCTCGAAGAGCGTGGACTCGTTGTCGACCAGCAGCGCTCGGCCGTTCGCGACGACCGACGCGTCGATGTCGAAGTAGACCACCCTCGCCTCGGGGTTGATGCGCTGCGCCCTCTGGTGGGTGTTCTCCGCGCTCGGCAGGCCCGAGCCCAGGTCGAGAAATTGGTCGATGCCGGCCTGCCCCGCGAGGTTGCGGACCACGCGGATCAGCCAGTCCCGGCACTGCCGCCCGACCTGCACCGCGTCCGGGGCCGGACCTCGCGCAGCACCTCACGCTCCGCCTCGAAATTGTCCTTGCCGGCAATGAAAGCGTCGTACACCCGCGCCATGCTCGGTTTGGAGGTATCGATCTGGGCGGCGGCCGGTCAGCCGTCGTGGCGGGGACGCCGGTCGATGGGGTCTGCGTACATGCCGCGGGAGACAGGATCGAAAAGGGCGGCGTGGCGCAGGTGTTCAGCGAGTGCGGCGACCGCCGTTGAGGCGGCGTGGTCCTTGACGCCCCAGGCCAGCAAATGGTGGCGGCGAGCCCAGGGGTCTTGCAGTTCACACACCTCGAGTGGCTGGTGGGGGTCGAGGACGGGACGCGGTACGACGGCGAGTCCGACTCCGGCGGCGGCGAGGGCGACAAGGACGTTGAGATTGGCGACGGTTGTGCGGTAGCGCACCACCGGAGCGTGTGACACGAGGTGCTTCTCGATCCAACGGCGCAGCGAGGAATCGGCGTTGAGCCCGACGAGAGGGTGCTCGGCGACCTCACTGTAGGTCAGCGCGGTCCGCCCGGCGAGGATTCCTCCGGCCTGGCCGATCACGACGAGGGAGTCGTCGCCGAGGGGCTCCATGTGCAGGCCGCAGTCGCGGGTCTCGTCGTCGAGGACCACCCCGAGGTCCGCCTCGCCGTCGGCGAGCATCCGCACGGTCTCGGGGGTGCGGCTCTCGGACACCGTGACGTCGACGTCCGGATGTGCTCGGAGGAACGAGACCAGGGCCCTCGGCACGAGCCGGTGCATCGCGGAGCCTCCGCCCAGCAGGGTCAGCGGAGCGGTGGCGGGCCGGGTATAGCTCGCGACGGCGCTTTCGAGCCGCGCAGTCTGGACGAGCACGTCCCGTGCGTGGCGGGCCAGGGTCGTCCCGGCTGGTGTCGGCCGCACGCCCCGCCGGCCGCGGATCAGCAGTGCCACGCCGGCCTGGGCTTCCAGCGAGCGCACCCTGGTGCTGGCCGAAGGCAGGCTCAGGTGCATCCGGCGAGCACCCGCCGTGATCGAGCCCTCGGTCACGACGTGGAGAAAGAGCCGCAGGTCGTCCAGGTCGTAGCGCATCGCCTCAGCCTAAGGCCCAGCCTTAGGCTGGGTACGTCGATTACGCATTGTGGACCCGCTGGTCACGGGACGATGCTCGGGCTGTGATCGAGACATTGCTCGTTTTGCTGACCGGTATCGCTGCCGGGGCGCTGAACGCCATCGGTGGTGGGGGGACGTTCGTCGCGCTGCCCGCTCTCGTCGCGTTCGGCCTGCCGCCGGTGACCGCGAACGCGTTATCGCGGGTCGCCCTCGTGCCCGGGGCCGTGGCCAGCGCGTGGGTCTACCGACGCGAGCTCACCCCGGTCGGGGAGACGTCCACGAAGGCGCTGACGGCGATCAGCATGGTCGGCGGCGGGATCGGTGCCGGCCTGCTGGTGGCACTGCCGGCATCGTCGTTCGACGCCGCGGCGCCCTGGCTGCTCGCCGCCGCCACGCTGATCCTCGCTTTCGGGCGCCGCCTCTCCCAGGCTTTACGCAACGCACTGGGCCGCTCGGTCAGCATGAGTCCCCGAGCCGTCTTGATCGGTCAGTTCTTCCTCGCCATATACGGCGGATACTTCGGCGGTGCCGTAGGTATCACGATGATGGCGCTGTGGAGCATCGGGCTCGGACTCGACGCCGCGGCCAGCAACCCGATGCGGGTCGTGCAGCTCGCGGCCGTCTTTCTCAGCGCGGCCGTGCTGTTCCTCTTCGCTTCGGACGTACTGAGCGCTCCGCTCGTCCTCGCAGCCATGCTGGTCGGCGCGGTGGCCGGCGGCTGGGCCGGCGCCCACCTCGCCCGCCGTCTCCCCGCCTCGCTGCTGCGGGGCAGCATCCTGGCCATCGCTGTGACCATGACTGTCATGTATTTCTTGCGCGGCTGAAAATTCGGAGCGCGAGCTACCCCGCCGCGCACGGATGCGGCAGGCGCGAGGCGGGTGATGGCCTGCGAGGGGGTGAGCGCCGGCCGTCCCGCGCGTAATGCCGGTCCGATCGGTGAGCACGAGCCGAAGCCCGACGGCACCACCTGTTCCCCCTGGCACCGCGCCGATTTTCGCTGCCTGGTCCCAAATTGACGACATACCGAGAAGCACTCCCGGCCCGCTCGGAGGAGAGAGATGGTCACACCATCGTCCGGCACACCGTCCGATGTTTCCCGGCTGCAGCGACAGTTCGCCGTGCGCGCTTTGGCCCTCGCGCTCCTCCTCGGCATCACGGGCCAAATGCTGCTGACCATTCTCGTCGCGCTCATCGGTCTCGGACTTCTCGTGCTATCGGCCGAGTGACGGCGGTTCCGGCCCGGGAGGTTCCCGGACCGGATCTCACCGTTGCGCGGGGCACGCTGTAGAGCACGCGTTTGCCCGGGTGCTCCGTGACCGTCCAGACCTCGTTCTTGCCCGGCCAGTACGACAGGTCCTCCACGCCGATCGCCACGTCGCGCTCCGGACCGTCCACTGTGAGCACTCCCGGCCCGGTCGCCTTGTCCGGCAACGCAGCCTGGAAGTGGCCCGGACCGGTCGTTCCTCCGCCGGTGCTGCTGAGGTACCAGCGGCCGTCCGTGGCCGTCGCGCCCTGAACGCGGGGCTTCGCCAGCCGGTACGCCGACTTCGCGCGCCAGACACCGTCACCGTCCGGCTTCGGCAGGCCCGTCGCTGCGTCCAGGTCCCAGCGCGCCACTCGGCCGTTGAGGTTCGGATCGCCCTGGTCCGCGCAGTATTCGCCGGTAAGCAGGGTGTCCGGCGTCGTGCTGCGGTCCAGCGACACGTACGAGTAGCGCTGCCTGCCCGCGGCCGTGCACTTGTACTCGCCCGGCAGGTCGATCACGCCCTCCGGGTTCGACCAGCCCGCGACCTGCGGCATCACGTACCGGTAGCCGAAGCCGTAGTAGACGTTGTTCTGGCGGCCGACCTGGTTCTGGTCGGCGGTGTCGCCGTTGCTCGCCGACTTCAGGTCGAAGATGTAGCGCATGTCGAAAACCCGGATGCCGCGGGCGGTGTCGACGAGGTAGAGGTAGTTGCCGTACCAGACGATCCCGCCGGAGTGGACGCTTCCGCCGTTGCCCGCCTGCGGCGTGGTCACCGCCTCGTAGGACGGGTTCCCGTTGCTGTTGATGTACGGGTAGACCAGCAGCACGTGCTGGTACTTGCTGGTCGCCGGGTCAAGGAAGGAGACCCGCACACCCTTGACCGGGCTGGTGTCCTTGTTGTACCAGCTGACCAGCAGCGCCTGCTTCGTTCCCCACTGCTGGTCGTCCTGCGCGTCGGCGACGGTGGTGATGCCCTGCGGCATCCACACGGTCGTGTCGGTGTCCCCGGCGTTGAAGCAGAACTTCCGCAGCGTCGGTTCCTGCATCGTGTCCAGCGCGGGCGAGGTGCAGGCACTTCCGGTGCTGCCCTGGCGGTTGGCCTGGTCCAGGATGTTCTGCACGCCGAGCTTCGGCAGTTGAGCGTCCAGCTTGTCGACCCTCGACTGCAGGTCACCGCGGGTGTTGTTGAGCACGAAATCGTTGAGGTTGGGCGCTTCCGCCGGGGCCGCCGCGGCGGGCAGCGCTGCCAGCGTCGCCGTCACCACGGCCGCCGACAACGCCGCGGCCAACAGGTTTCGTCTGCCCACCGGTGTCTCCTTCGGGTCGGGAACGGCGAACATCGGGAGGTTACGCGGACAACCGCTGCGGCAGAACGGAATTCACCTGTTCGCCCGCCGCCGTTCGGCCGGCTGCGGAAACCGCACCGGCCCGAAACGTCCTACCCTGGCGCGCCGCAGTCCCGGGGCGGCGATTTCGCGCGAAATCGGCGCTTGGACCGGTGGGGGTCCAGCTGTGCTGACTTTAAGCTGGAGCGGGGTTCTTGATCATCTCGGGAGGTGCTCGATGACTGCCGATCCGGCGGAGCTCGACGAGGCCATCGCGCAGCGGTATGCCCAGCTCGCCGGGGAACTCGACGACGAAACCGCCTACCAGATCCTGGTGGAGCTGGCCGACCTGCTGCTGCACCGCGCCCAGACCACCGGCGCGGACATCGACGAAGTCATTGAGGTCGCCGAGAACCTGCTGCACCACCTCGCCGAGGACTCTCCCGCCCGCGCCGCTCCGCTCTACCAGCTCGGCCTCGCGCACGCTTTGCTCGCCGAGCGCGGGGACAAGGAGGAATTCCGCACCGCCGTCGGCTATCTGCGGCAGCTGCGGCCGCTGCTGTCCGACGACGCGGCCGAGATCGTGGGCCGGATCGGTCTGATCACCGGCCAGATGGTCGTCAACCTGGGTGCCCTGGAGGAGTCCGACGCGGCACTGGCCGACCTGAACACGGCGTGCGCCCTGCTGCCGGATTCGCCGCTGCGGAACCAGCTCCGCCTCACGCGTGGGCTGATCCACACCGTCCGGTTCCTGTCGATGGGCGGCGACGAAACCGATCACCGGAGCGCGACCGAAGATCTCACCGACGCGCTGGAACACCCGCTCGACACCAGCATGTCGGATGCCTGCCACATCGGCCTGGCCTTCCTCATCGTGGCCAGGGACGTGCCCGCCAAGATGCGCCACGGCCGCCTCGACGCGAACATCGGCGACCGGATGTCACTCCCCACCGATGAGCTCCCCGAGGTTCGCCGCCACCTGGACGCGCTTTCCCCGGACGCCGCCGCCGAGAGCTCCGTGACCACCTGGAAGGTCCTCGTCCAAGCCGCGGGCAACCTGGACAACTCGTCCCGCGAGGACTGGGAGACGGCGATCGGCGAGCTCGACGACGCGGCGCGCAGCTGGCCCGAGGGCGAGCCGGGCAAGCAAGAACTCGCCGGACTGCAAGCAGGTCTGGCCGCCAAGCTCGCAGAGGTCACGGGCAGCTCCGAGGACACCGACGCCGCGACTGCCCAGATCGCCGCGGCCGCCGCGGCCTTACCGGCCGACCACCCCATGCGCCCGTTGCTGCTCACCGGTTTGCGCACTTCCTTGGTCACGCCCGGCAAGGAGCCCTCCGATTTCGACCTGCCCGCGCACGCCGCCATCATCCAGCGGCTGGAACACGCGTTGGAGTATTTCGCGGACGACGATCCGGATCGTGCCTCGGTGCTCACCCAGCTGACGATGGCGCTGCTGGGCTCGGTCGTGGTCGACCGTGCGCAGTCGCCGAAATCACTGGCCAGGGTTCGGGAAATGTGCGAGCGGGCAATCCGCCGCGGCTTGGCCGATCCGGTCAACACCGGCGTCAACCACTTTCTGCTGGGCTCCGCCGACGGCCTCCAAGCCATCACCGATCGCACCGATGAACTGCTCGACACCGCGGTGGAGAACATGCAGCGCGCCGACGAGCTGCTGCCCGCGGACCACCAGCTGCGGCCGTTGATGATGCCGTGGCTGAGCACCCTGCTCACCCAGCGGTTCATGGCCCTTGGCGCTCGGGAGGACCTCGACGCCGCGCGCTACTACGCGGAAAGCGTCGGCGGGGACGACGTGCTCGCGCGGTTCACCTCCGCGGTGAGCCGGATTTCCCCGAGCCGCACCGATCCCGACGCGTTGGACCAGGCAAGCGCGGAACTCGGGCAACTGCTGTCGGAACTTCCGCCGGACAGCGTGCTGCGGCCGCGGTTCGCGAGTGCGCTGGGTTCGATCCGGCTGCTTCGGAGCATGATCAGCGGCGGCGAGTTCCGCCTGGACGGCATCGACAAGGACGAGGTGCGCAGCGCGACGGACGCCATCCTCGACGCGCTCGACCAGGTGCCTGATCACCACTTCGACCAGCCGAACGAGGCGCTCGGTGCCGCGGTGGCTTGCGTCGGCCAGGCGATCGCGACCCGGGATCTCGGGATGCTCAACCGGGGCATCGGCATGATGGTGGAGATCTGCGCCAAACCCGACGTGTACCCGCAGAACCGCTGGCAGGCGCTTTACATGTTGGCGACCGCGTTGCGGACCCGCTTCGAATTCACCCGCGCACCACGTGATCTCAGCAACGCCATCGACCGGTTCGAGCAGGTGCTTCGCGAGTTCGAGCTGGAGCCCGGCGCGTTCGACACCGCGAACCTGCTGCACTCGCTGGCGGACTGCTACTTCACCCGGGGCGACAGCGTGCGTCGTGATCCGCAGCGATCCGTGACCACCGGGCTGGATGCGTTGCGCGAGCGGGCCCGCAGCGTGCTGCTGCAGTCCAGCGCGCGCCGGGCGTTGGAGACGGCGAGCACCGCGGCCGGCGAAGCAGCCGACGTGAGCCGTTGGTGTCTCGCCGCCGGAGAACCGGAGGCTGCGGTGCAGGCGTTGGAGTTGGGGCGCGGCATGGTGCTGCACGCTGCGACGGTCGACGCGAACATGCCGGCCCTGCTGCGGGAGAACGGGCACGCGGACCTCGCCGACCGGTGGGAATCCGAGGTGGGGCGACAACAACCTTGGGACAACGGCGCTTCCGGCACCGCGAGCGTGGCCGATGCCGCGCTGCCCAGCGACCTTCGTTCCCGGGTCCTCCGTGCCTTCGAAGGAACGAACGTCGAAGCCCAGCTGCTGGCCCCGCCGCCGGTGGCGGAGATCGCCGCCGGGCTGCGCGCCGCGCGCACCCGGGCTCTGGTCTACCTGCTGCCCGGCGTCGCGGTGCTGGTCACCGCCGACGGGCGGGTCGAGCGGGTGGAATCGGCGAAGCTCACCGAGGACGGCCCGGTCGCCCGGTTCGACCGGATGCAGCGCGAACGCTCCCGCGAGGTCGAGGACCAGTGGCGGGCGGCGTTGGAGAGCGTCTGCGACTGGGCTTGGACCGCGGCGTTGAACCCGGTGCTGGACCGGGTCGCCGCCGGGTCGCGCGAGCGCCCGCTGCGAATGGTGCTGGTACCCGTGGGAAAGCTGGGCACGGTGCCGTGGCACGCCGCACGGCGGCGAGTGCCCGGCGGCAAAGTCCGCTACGCCTGCCAGGACGCGATCATCTGCTACGCGGCGTCGGCACGGCAGTTCGTCGAGGCCGGCCGGCGCGAAACCCGTTCCTGGGCCAGCGACCCCTTGCTGGTGCGGATGCCGGAGCTGCACTTCAGCCGGCACGAACTCGGCCATATCCACGACACGCACTACGCGCACGGCGCCTACCTGGGGAAACCGTCCGATCCGAGGCGGCGCAACCGGAACCGCAAACCACCGAAACCGGCCGAGGTGCTCGCCCAGCTGCCCACCGCCTCGCTGCTGCACCTGGCCTGCCACGCCACCCCGGCGGAGCTGCCGACCGAATCGGCCCTGCTGCTCGGCTCCGAAGAAGTGCTGCCGGTGCAGGACATCCTGCGCCAGGCGCGGGACCGGCCGCGCGACGCCGCCGGGGCGCTGGTCGTGCTCGCGGCCTGCGCCAGCGACCTCACCGACCGGGAGCACGACGAGGTGCTGACGCTGTCCACCGCGTTCCTCGCCGCGGGTGCCGCCGGGGTTGTCGGCACCCGCTGGGAAGTCGAGGACATTCCCACGGCCATGTTCATGATCGTGTTCCACCACTACCTCAACTCCGGCTATGCCGACCCGGCGAGCGCGCTGCGGGCCGCGCAGCAGTGGATGCTCGACCCGCGCCGCCGCCCGCTTTCCGGTATTCCCGAAGAACTGGCGGCGTTTTTCGCCGACATCGACCCCACCGGGCTCGCCCACTGGGCAGGATTCACCTACCAAGGCCGCTAGCACCGGCACGACGAAGGGAGCTCCATGGCGCCTGCCACGTTCGGCATCGACCTCGGCACCACGCATTCCTGCATCGCGCACATCGACGAGGCGGCACGCCCGGTGATCGCCAAGAGCGCGGTCGGCGAGGACACCACGCCCTCGGTGGTGTACTTCGAGCGGCCTGGCGTGGCGCTGGTGGGCACGGCGGCGAAGAACTCCGCGCTGCTCGCGCCGCACCTGGTGGCGCAGCTGGTCAAGCGCGACATGGGGCGCAGGAACACCGAGTTCACCTTCCACGGCAACCGCTACACCCCGGAGAAGATCTCCGCGCTGATCCTGCGCGAACTCGCCCGTGCTGCGGAGGAGAACACCGGGCACACCGTGCGGGACGTGGTGATCACGGTGCCCGCCTATTTCGGCATCGCCGAACGCGACGCCACCCGCAAGGCCGGGGCGATCGCCGGGCTGAACGTGCTCGACGTGCTGGACGAGCCGGTCGCCGCGGCGCTGCACCACCATGCGCTGGACGACTCGCCGCAGGCCCGGCACGTGCTGGTCTACGACCTGGGCGGCGGCACCTTCGACACCACCGTGATCCGGGTGTCCGGGCACGACATCCAGGTGGTGTGCACCGACGGGGACGGCGAGCTCGGCGGCGCGGACTGGGACCAGCGGATCGTCGACCACCTGCTGGCCGCGTTCCGGGACGCGCACCCGAACCTGGATCCCAGCGCCGACGAGCAGGCCATGCAGGAGTTCACCGACCGCGCCGAGGACGTCAAGAAGGCGTTGAGCGCCACCATGTCCCGCAACGTCGCGTTGCGGGCCGGGGGCGCCGCGGTCACCGTGCCGGTCACCCGGCAGCAGCTGGAGGACCTCACCGCCGACCTGCTCGAACGGACGATGTTGATCACCGAGCGGATCATCGAAACCGCCCGGCGCAAGGGCGTCGAGCGGTTCGACGAGGTGCTTCTGGCGGGCGGGATGACCCGGATGCCCGCCGTGGCGGGCGGGCTCAAGCAGCGCTTCGGGCTCGACGCCCGGCTTTCCGAACCGGACCTCGCGGTCGCCAAGGGCGCGGCCCTGTTCGCGCTGATCAGGCAGGCCAAGAAGGTTCAGGGCGCGCCGGCCGAACGGCGGTTGGGGATCAGCGCGGCCGACGTCGACGCGATGGCCAAGAAGCGGGTCGCCACCGTGGTGCCGCGGGCGTTCGGGGTCAAGGCGGTGGACCCGCGTGATCCGCTGGCGCTCACCGATCCGATGCGGGCGCGGCAGATGGTGGCGCACCTGCTGCACGCCAACACCGAGCTGCCCGCCGACACTGGTCCGTATCCGTTCCAGACGGCCGTCGACAACCAGCGGATGGTCGAGATCGAGGTGTGGGAGCAGGCCGGTCCGCTCGCGTCGGACGAACCGGCCGACAACACCAAGGTCGGGACCGGCATGCTCACCGGCATCCCGGCGCGCCCGGCCGGTTGCCGCATCGAGATCACCTTCAACATGTCCGAAACCGGTGAACTGACGGTGCACGCCAAGGAGCTGGAGGGCGGCAACGATGTGCGCTTCGAGCTCAAGATCGGCGGCATGGACCAGAAAGCGGTGGCCAAGGCCCGCACCGACATCGCCGGGCACCAGGTAAGCGGTTAGCGGGGCAGGACATTGACGGCAGGTCAGGGCAGGGCAGTCGCCGGCCTGGTTTCGAGACCCCTACTCTGCGGCGAGGCTGCGTAGCGCGAGATCTACCTGGTGTCCGATCACGCTTGGTTCGGGGTCGGGGATCAGCTGCGCGATGCGGATGAGTCCGAGGAGCTGGTAGGCGATGTCGTGCGCGGTCACATCGGTGCCGAGGGTGTGATCGGTCCGGGCGCGATCGACAGCCTGCTGGCCAATCTTGGTGAGGTGCGAGAGGCATCGTTCGAGATCTTCGTTCGACGGTGATCCGACGGCGAGCAGATCGACCATCGCCTTGTTGCCGGTGAGTTGAGCCATCGTCGAGGTGAAGAACTCGCGGAGTCCGGCAATCGCGGGTACTCCTTCGGGAAGGGCTGCCTCGGCGAGGTCGGCGAGGTCGGTCCCTGTCACGGCCTGCACGAGGTGCTCGCGTGTGGGGAAGTGCCGGTAGAGGGTGCCGATGCCGACACCGGCCGCTGCGGCGATGGCGCGCATGTCCACGGCCATGCCGTTGTCCCGGAAGACCTTTCCCGCGGCCACCAAGATCCGCTCCCTGTTGGCGACGGCGTCTCGTCGCTGCTTCCGATCCTCGGCCATCCCCTCACTATAGCGATTCGGAACATCTGTTCCGTTGATGCTAGCTTGATCCGGAACGCGAGTTCCGGAACAAGGAGGAAAGGGCATGCGGACGATCGTGATCACCGGAGGCACCGACGGCATGGGAGCAGCGCTGGCGCGTCACTTCCTGAGAACGGGTGACCGCGTCGTGGTGATCGGGCGAAGCCGTGCCAAGTTCGACGCGCTGCTCACGACCGTGGCGGGCAACCACCAGTCAGCTGAGGAACCTCAAGCGGCGTCACGGGCGGATTTCGTCGCGGCTGATCTGTCATTGGTCGCTGACAGCCGCCGCGTGATCGAACACTTGCAGGCGAACCACGCGCGAATCGACGCACTGGTTCTTGCGGCCTCATTCATCCGGCAACGTCGACACGCCACGGTCGAGGGGCGTGAGGCGTCCTGGGTGCTGTTCTTCATCTCCAAGTACCTGTTCGTCACGGGACTCGCCGCGCTCCTCCATGCGGCCGAGCGGCCGGTCATCGTGAACATGGCCGTTCCAGGTGCGCGAGATGATGCGATCGACTTCGACGATCTCGAGATGCGCGAGGGGTTCACCTTCGCGAGGTCCAACGCGCAGCAGCGTCGAGCCAACGAGTTGCTCGGCATCCTTGCCACCAATGAGAATCCGGACCTCGCTTACGTGACCTGGGGCCCGGCTCGGCTCGTCCGTTCCAGCTTCGCCGGCGAAGCCGGGAAGGTCATGAAAGCCGCTGCCGCAGTTCTCGGGACGCTGCTGGGCCAACGCCCGGATGCTGCGGTCAGCCCGATCATCGGCATGATCGACACCCCGGTCTCAGGAAGGGCCGCCTACCGCGGCGCTAAGAAGCTCACGCTCACCGTCGGCAACCACGACGACGAGGACGCCGCGCGCCTGGCAACGGCGGTCGGGGACTCGTTCTGACGCCACGCCGCACCGCTGCGCTACACCGAGCCGCAACCGGGAAAGTCAAGCGCTACCAGCGAATCCTCGCCGAAGAAACCCGCTACGCCCGCGAGTACCGATCCGAGGAAGAACGTTCAGGAGCACCAACCTCCAACCTCGGACACCTAGCGGCTCAGTCCAGCAGCGCGGCCGGCTCCGCCACCACGGCGGTGACGCGGTTCCGCCTTCGGCAGCGAATAACCCTCCGGGTGACCGCGGGCACCAGAACCAGGTAGCGGTCCCCGCTGCCGACGAGGCCGCTGGTGTGCGCGTCGACGCCGCCGCGCCCGGCGGCCCAGGCTTGTCTGACCGCCCACTGCTCACCGGCGGGCAGCCCGCTGGGGATGCCGAAGTACTGGTCGGTGCCTCGGCCGCGGTGCGCGCGACATCCCGCAGCGGATCGAGCAGCAACGCGCGTTTCCCGGCCGGCCGCGCCAGAACATGCTGGTGCACCTTGACCAGGTCGTTCGCGGTGATCAACATGTGGCCCCAGCGGCCAGGCGTGGCGAGCGGTTCGGTGTTGGACAGGCCGATCTTGGCCGCGACGCGGGTGACGATCTGCTGCCCGCCTCCGGAAGACCGCAGTTCGCCGGCGATCTCGTCGTCGCTGTGCGAGAGCATCCGGGCCATCCTCGGGCTCGGCCGCTTCGGACTGACTACCCGGCGCTCGACCAGGTCGAGCCCGATGAGCAGTCTGACCAGGGACGCCGACCGGAACTGCCGGTCCGCCTGGTCGGTGTGCAGCGCCTCCTGCTCGACGAGGTCGAAGACCACAGTGCTGGAGTCGGTTTCGCTCGAAGTCCTGCTGAGAACGAATGCGACGGCCAGGCCGTCGACCCGGGAGACCGGCCGGCTCGGCACCGTGCCCGACGCGCTCCGCCTGCTCGCCGCCGCCGGGCCCACCGCCGCTGAAGGTTCCGCCGGACTCCGCACGGAGCTGCCGTTCCTGCCGCCCGAGCAGGTGTCGGCCAGAGCCCCGGAGAACGGGATCCTGACCGTGCAGTTGCCGGTGCCGCCAAGCACTTTGTCCGGGCTCGCTGTCACGCAGCTGGCCTGCACGGGCGTCGGGGTCAGCGCGATGGCCGGGGCGAACGCCCGGAAGCTCATGGCGCGGCTCAACGGCGCGGGAGAGGCCCGGAAACCCCTGTTCTGCCCGGCCAACGGCTAGACGAGTAAGTCTGAATACGATCAGTGATCGTAGGCGGTGAGCGAGCGAGTGACTGGCTGGCCAGTGCGGAAGTTGTGCCAGATCGCGGCGGCCAGGGCCAGCACACGCTGGGCGACGCGCCCTGTTCGGGGGGGACGTCTGCCGATGGCCACCTTCGCGTGGCGGAAGAACACCCGTGAGCGTTTTTGGGTGCCATAGCACCCAAAAACACGCACGGCACCTTCGCTGCGGATCATGGACGCCCTCGCCTCATGCCCGCAGGAATTTGGACTTACTCGTCTAGGGTGCGGCAGCGGAGTTCCGCAATCCCGGCTTTCTCGCCCCGGTTCGATGGACCTTGGTGTTGACTGGGCAGGTGTCGGGTTCGTGGATCTCGTCGGGTCGCGCGGACGAACGGGAACCGTGGGCACCACCGGAAAGGAGGTCGGCGGTTGAGTCAACAGCGGATGCTGGACGTGCTGGCGACCGAGTGGGACGACGTGGCCGACCGGCTCGATCCCGAGACGTTCACCCGGCTGGTCGCGCTGGTCGCCGAGTTGCAGGACGCGGCGGATTCGGAGACCTCGGCGCTGATCGCCGAGGACATCGCCTCGCTGCTGGGTGATGCGCTGCCGATGACCCACCCGGTCCGGCAGGCGCTGGCCGAGCCCCAGTCGCGGTTCCGGCGGCCGACGGTGGACTGGCAGCGGCTGAGCGCGGACCTGCGCGTCCAGCTGACGAGCTCCGCGCCGCACCCCGACCTGGACCGGCTGCGCGCGGCGGATTCGTTGGACGAGCAGCAGGTCGAGGCCGCCGGGGCGGATCCGGCCGATCTCGACCTGATCCGGCTGCCTTCGGAAGACGGCCCGAGCCGGTGGCCCGCGTTCCAGTTCGACGCCGCCGGTGTCCCCCGCGAGCTGGTGCGGACCGTGAACCGCTACCTGCACGCCGCGGAGGACCCGTGGGGCGCGGCGGACTGGTGGCTCGGGCCGAACGACTGGCTCGGCGGGGTGCCCGCCGAGCTGATCGGGCATGTCGCCGACCGGGTGCTGATCGACGCCGCCCGCGAAGACTCGGCGGAGGTGTGAGCATGCCGGAGGCCACACCACCACCGGAGTTCGAAGCCGCCCCGAACAAGTACGTGCTGCCCGCCGACACCACGCTGTTCCGGCTGCATTTCCGCACGCGGCACGCGGCCGAGTTCAAGCCCGCGCAAGCGGGCAACGGGTCGTCGGGCGGCCGGTTCGACGGAACCGCGGCCGACCCGTTTCCCACCTACTACGCGGGCTTGCACGTGACGACGGCGTTGGCGGAGGTGCTGTTGCGCAACCTCGGGTTCGGTGGCAACGGGCAGCGGCTGGTCCGCCGGGCTCAGATCGCCGAGCGGCGGCTCAGCGCGGTGCGCACCGCCCGGGAGCTGAACCTGGTCAGCCTGCTGACGGCACCGGATCTTGCCGCAGTTGCACAGGATTCGTGGCTGGTCGACGCCGAGGGCGAGGACGCCTACGCGCGGACCCAGGCGTGGGCGGCCTGGATCCGATCGCAGGCGGAATGGGCGGACGGCTTGATCTGGCCGTCCAAAAGGGACACTGGGAACCCGGCGCTGGTGCTGTTCGGCGACCGCTGCGGCTTGGACGGCCTGGACGGCGACGAACCGGAGCTGCAGATCGACCTGGACACCCCGATCGGCGAGGCCTGGCTGGGCAAGATGCTCGCCCCCTACCGCGCAGCGGTAGCCCCCCGACCGAACTGACGTTCCCGCTGGTCCGGGGCCGTGAGCGTTTTCGGGTCGCGACAGAGGCTGGTTGGGAACTCGTTCTGGGTGGGGGCTCCGCCGGCTGCCCCGGCGGGAGCGACCTGGTTCCGCCTCGCCAATCGGGGTGAAGCGAACGGCCTGTTCACCTCGGTAGGCGGCACGAACGTTCGCTTCAACCGAACCATCCAAACTCGTCCTGCCTGGCGGAACGTCAGGAGGATTCCGTCATGCCGGTGGGGACTTGCCCTTCTTGACGGCGCCCCTGTTCGGTTGCAACGCAAGACGAGGCTGGAAACAGTATCCAGAACGGGAAATTTACCGTTGGGACCAGGTGCCGCCATGCTGGAGGAACGCCCATTCGCGTTCCCACGCCCGCATGGACATGCGGCGGGCGAAATTCTGGGTTCCGGCGATCAGGGCGATGCAGGCCAGCTCGATCACCAACAGCACGAGTATCGCGGCGAAGATCGCCGAGATCGTGATCGAGCCAGCGCTCGCCGGCGGCGGCACGCGGTTGCCCGCCTGGTCGATCCACACCGTCAACGTGTCGCCCGGCGAGCTGTCGGCCGGTACTTGGAGGGTCGTGGAGTGCGGCTGCAGCCCGGTGCGCCATTCGACGACCGCCGTGGAGCTGAGGGCATCCTGGCTGTAGGCCTCGGAGACCGGCACGCTGAGCGTGGGACGGGTGGTCAGCGTTGCGGTCACCGGCTGGGTGGTGGCCGCCGACTCCGCCGCCCGCTGCGTCAGGTCGGCGTGCAGTGACGCACCAAACAGACCCGATGCGGGGATCGCGATCAGCGCAATCATGAGTAGCAGTACCGTGAAGCCGGCCGCCAGTCGATCGATGGGCCTGCGCAGCGGATTCCGGTTCACCCCCAGCGCGTTCACCAACCATGCTGCGTGCGCTTTCAGCGCCGCGACCATCGCCAACCTCCAAGACCCTCGGTGCACCATGAGCCGCGTAACGACCGTCGTGTGGTTTTGCGTCGATGGTTGTGCGCGGCAACCGCCAATACGAGTATCCCCCCGATCCAATCTGCCGTTATCACAACGTGACCAGTCATACACCATTGGTGTAACGGGTCACGTTGTTCGCAGCTCCGCGCTCCCAAATAACGGGAAACCAAATATTCAGTCGAATGCACTTGTTCCAGCATTCGAAACGGTAGTGGCGGGCCTCCGCGACCGCTGTCCGCAGAGATCCGTCAGATCAACCTTCAGTCCTCAGTGGACGGAAGAAGGGCCGCAACTCGCCGGCCACCTGCGCCGGCTCCTCGCGCGCCATGAAGTGCCCGCCGCGTCGCGGCGTGCTCCAGTGGCGCGGGTCTCGGTAAACGCGCTCGGAGAGGCTCTTCGGGAAGTCCGCGAACGCGGGTTCGTGGCTCGACGTGATCGCCCCGGGCACCGCGGTCGCCGGTACCGGGTCGTTGCGGTGGTAGTCGTTGCCGGAACGACGAGCCGATGGTGCCGGTGGCCCAGTACGGGACCGCCACCGTGCGCGGCGGTATCGGTCAGCGGCCCAGCGACGCGCTGCATCGCCACGAAGCTGCGCGGCCAGCCGTGCGTCAGGACCAGCGGCATCGGCTCGGGCGCACCTTGCGCGCCTGCCCCGCAGATGCACGAAATGCACCTGCCACCCGGCGACCTGCCACCCGACCTGCCACCTGGCGACCTGCACCCGGCGACCTCGGCGACGCGCTCAACGCCTACCCGCACTACGGGTTCGCGCCAAGCGTGCGCGCAGGTCGTCGAGGACTTCGCCGGAAACGGAAATGCGAAAAGGCTGAATCATTCTTCCTTCATCCAGTGCACGTTCGTGGAACGGCCCTCCTGGATGACGGTCAGACAGCCGCCGCAGCCAGGAACGCCCGGGTGGAACCGGTGTGGTCATCGGGCTCACCTCCTCGCGTCGCGGTCGGCAGCACCCTACTGCAGTGATCGCCGTGCACGAATATCGCTCGTGAGTGACAGTTCCGGTAAGAACCGGAACCAGCACTCACGAGCGCAGCCCGGTCAGCCGCCGCGCACCGACAGGCCGGTCGCCATCGAGGCGATGCCGGACGCGACACCGGCCGCATCGTCGATCTGCTGGTCGTCGTCCCGCACGCCGGGGCAGGCGAGATCGGCGAGCGCCGAGGCCGCCTTTCGCCCGAGGCCGCGAACGATAATGCGGATACCCATCGAGCAGGCCTTCTGCGCCAGCGCACTGGCCTTCTCGTGGTCCGCCAGCGCCCCGTCGCTGAAGATGCACAGCACGCGGTCGCCCGGGTATTCCGTCAGCACGTCGATGCCGAGCTGCAGCGCGTGTGACAGCACGGTGCCGCCGGCCGCTTTTGCCTTTTGCAGCACGGAGATCACCTCGTCCAGCTGGGCCTCCGGCGGCACGTACTCCTGCACCCCATCGGACCAGAGCACCAGCCCGCTCTCGTAATGCGCGCCTTCGGCCTCGGCGAGGAACTGCTCACCGCCGGCGATGGCCTGGGACAGCAGGCCGCCGCTCATCGAGCCGCTCACGTCGATGCACAGCAGCACGTGCCCGCCGTACCGTTCCTGCAGCTTCGGCAGGTGTGGGCCCGGTGGGGACTGCGTCAGGCCGATCCCGCCGAAGTTCCGGCGAATCCACGAACTCATCGCTTCCCCTTCAGCACCGCACCGACAGACCGGCGATGGTCTTGACGAGCTGCTCGGTCTCCGCGCCGTCGACGACACCGTCCACATAGGCCTCCAGGTCCAGCGCCGCGCCGCCGAGCGGTTCCCGCGCGGTCACCGCGAGCAGGCCGTCCGCGCTGACACGCAGCGTCACCTCGATCACCGAACCCGCGGGGAGCTGCGGCAATCCGGCGAACTCGCCGTCCAGCACCCGCCGGTTGTGCTCGACCTCCGGCGACGGCACGTCGCCGGACTGCTCGAACACCTGGATCCGCACCGATCGCTGCCGGTCCACGATGGTGGCGAACCGGGCCGTCGCGACGGCGGGCAGCGGTTCGTTGCGGTGCACGAGGTGTTCGGTGAAGCTCCGCAGCTTCTCGTCGTGGCTGTCCTCGATCAGCACGCCGAAGCTGCGCGGCACCACTGCGGCCGTGGTCCGGGCACCGGCCTGCGACGAGGCGAGCCGACGCGCGCGAACGGCTGCGCCGGAGACGACCGCCAGGTCCGGGTCGACGATCTTCGGGGCGCGGCCGAGATGTGCTTGCAGCGCCGTCCGAATCGCCGGCATCTTGGTGGCTCCGCCGACCAGCAGCACCTCGTCGATCCGGGACACTCCCTTCTCCGCGGCAGCGGCCAGCGCCCGGTCCACGATCCGCAGGGTGCGGTCCACCAGGTCGGCTCCGAGGTCTTCCAGCGTCTTCCGGTCGATGTCGAAGCTCGCCGCATCAGCTCCGCAGCGCAGCCCCACCCTGCGCCCGGTGACCGTGCTCAGCTGACGTTTGACCTGCTCGGTGGCGTCCCGGAGCTGCTGCTGGAAGTCCTCGTCATCCGGGTCCGCGTCCGGGAACTCGCGGGCGAACGCGTCCGCCAGGTGCTCGGCGATGCGCTCGTTCCAGTCGGTACCGCCCAGCCTGCTGTCGCCGTCGGTGGCCACCACGTGCACCTCGCCGGCGGCCACTCGCAGCACGGTCGTGTCGAAGGTGCCGCCGCCGAGGTCGTAGACGAGCGCGGCGCCCGACTCAGCCTGGGTGGCGTAGTGCAGCGCCGCCGCGGCGGGCTCGCTCAGCACCTCCAGCACGTCGATCCCGGCCAGCCGGGCCGCTTGCAGCGTGGCCTCGCGTTCCCGGATCCCGAAGTACGCCGGGACGGTGATCACCGCCCGGACCGTCTCATGTGGACCGAAGCGGGCGATGGCGTCGTCAACGAGGCTGCGCAGGATCAGCGCCGACACCGATTCCGGCGTGTGCCTCGCGCCGTGGGACATCAGCTCGAATACGGTGCCCATCCGGCGTTTGATCAGCTCGACGGTGTTCTCCGGGTCCAGGCTGTCCCGCGCCGCCGCGCCGACCACGGCCGTGCCGGCGGACGCGAAGTGCACCACCGAGGGCGTGGTGAGCTCGCCCAACCGATTGCGGACCACCTCGACATCACCGTCCACGATGCACGCCACCGCGGAGTAGGTGGTGCCGAGGTCGATGCCGAGCACCAGCTCGTCAGCCATTGTTCAGCACCGAGGTCACGACGTCGGCGCAGCTGGTCGCCGAAAACAGGATGCTGGCCAGCATCGCGATCGCCAAGACCACGACCAGCAACCAGCGGGACACCCGGTAGTTCGCCGGGGGACGAATGCTCATACCGCCTCCGTGGTCGGTTTCTCGTCGCGACCGAGGGCGAAACCGCCGCGCCCCAGCAGCCAGCGGAACGGCGCGGCCGGGGTGAGCCGGTGGCCGGGCTTGGTTCCGGTGACCGACGAGACCACGAAGTAGCGGACCTCGGCGAAGTCCCGTTCCGCGGCCAGCACGAGGTTGTCCAGGCCCGCGGTGTTCAGCCAACCTCGCACCGCACCCGCGCACAGGTCGGCGGCCCACGGCAGGTCGGTCAGCAGGTCCGCCTTGACCACGGCGATCGCCAGGGCGCGCCGTTCGGTCTCGACCCCGTAGTCGCGCAGCCGCCGGGCCGTCACGTGGTAGACCTGCTCGGGGTCACCGTTGGCCGGGTGCGCCTCGACGAGGCGGGATTCCAGCGCGCCGCCGAGCTGGTCGCGCACCCAGCCGATGGCGAACGGATCGACCACGAAAACCAGTCCCCCGGCGTGGTCCAGGAATTCCAGCTCGCTGTTGTCGTCCCGGTCGAGGTAGAACTCGCCGGCCGCGTCGAAGAGGTGCACCAGCGCCTGGCCCCGGGACCGCCCCGAACCGCCGCGGGTGAACCGGACCGTGATCGCCGGGGGCAGCTGCCCGGCCGGGGTCTTCGCGGTGTCGCCGCCGCTGGCGATCAGCTGCTCGCCGTGCTGGAAGGCCTGCCTGCTGGTGTCGTCGACGAAGTCCAGCACCACGCCTTCGGCGGCGGCCACGTCCCGGAGCGTGACCAGACCCGCGTGCACGAGCCGGGTCTTGCCCGCCGACACCGGGCCGAAGACCGGCACCCGGATGTCGGTGACCGCGCCCGAGCCGCCGCGCAGCGGCCGGTCGCACCGCTGGCAAAGCGCCTCCAGCTGCCGGGACGCCCGCAGCACTGTCGTCGGGAGCTTCGCGCCGCACCCGCAGGTGCGCGACGCCGCGCCCAGCACGCCGGGCCGGATGTCGTGGTGCACCACCTGGCACGCGCTGCACCGGTAGGCGGGGACTGCCATCACGTGGTAGCACACCGGGCAGCTCCCGCTGGCCTTCCGCATCCGCCGCACGACGTGGTCGTAGCCGCGCAGGGCGCCGACCACCGCGGCCCACCCGAGCCAACCGAGGCCCAGCGCGATCGCGCAGATGACCACCACCTCGACCGCGCCCAGCACCGCACCCAGCGTGACACCGGACCAGACCAGGATGGTCAGGCCGATGCTCACCCACTTGAGCTTGCTGCCGTTGCCGTAGTTGAAGCCCCACCGCCAGCCGCGCACGATGGAGCCGGAACCGTTGTGCCAGGCGGCGATCAGGTCGCGGCGCCACTGGGCGGCGAGGTAGCTCGGCCAGGCCCAGTCGCGCGGAAACGGCCCCCTCGGCTCGCGCAGCCCGGCGGTGCCGTTGACCACGTCGTTGGGCGTGACCAGCACCGGAACCCGGGAACCACGCCCCAGCAGCACCTGGCAGGTCGCGACGAACGCCCAGGAGCTGCCGATCAGCATGAAGACCGGGAACAGCCAGGCGACGATGGTGATCACGACCGAGGCGATCCAGAGCCCCAAGCACAGCAGCAGGATGCCGCCGATGATGTACGGCATCACTTCTCCCGTCTGCGGAACAGCCGCCGAGCGAGCTCACGGGTGCGGGTCGGTTTGGGCTTCTGCTGCGAGTACTCCTGCAACCACTCGTGCCAGGCGGCGGCGTCCTCGGCCGCCACGCCGCGCAGTAGCTTGCTGATCCGCCGGTAGTCGGACTGCTTGTGTTTGCCGGCCCAGCGTTCCAGGGCCTTGTCGAACGCTTTCCGCACCTCTTCGGAGGTGGTGTCGTGCCAGGCGGTCAGGAACGCCAGCACGACCGCCTGGTCCCGCCGCGACGGCTCGGCCTGCTCGTCGTTCCACACCGCGGGCAGCGCGTGGACCAGTATCTTCTGCAGCTGTTCGCCGCCCTGCTCGGTGGCGTCCAGCGTGGCTTGCGGCGAGGCGCCGATCAGCGCCGCGATGATCTGTTCCGCGCGGGCGGTGAAGACCTCTTCGGAGACGTCTTTCAGTGCCGCGGCATCGGTTGCGGCACCCTTGCGGGTGACGGTGCTCAGCCAGGACCGCAGCCGGCTGTCCTCCTCCCACAGCTTGCGCAGGTTCTCCCGGTCGCCGATGTGGTGCCCCAGCATCCGCAGGACGTCCAGGTAGCGACCGGACACTTTGGACTTGTCGAGTGCCGCGAATGCCTTCTGCGCCAAGGAATCCGAAACAGCCGTAGAAGGAAGGACGGTGAGGAAGTCCTTCACCTCGGCCATGGTGGGCGCCGAATTCCGGAACAACGCCTCCCACACCGCTTCGCCGGTACCCGGCCGGTCCGGTGCGCGCAGCTGCTCGCGGAAGCGTTCGATGGTCTCCTGGCGGGCCGGACCGCCCGCGGCCACCGCCGCTGCGCCGATCGCCGCGTCCAGCGGAATGAAGGGGTCGCTGAGGGTCGGGGCGAGCAGCCGCCACCAGCGGTCATTGATCGCCTCGACGACCGCGGCCGAGTCCGGGCCGGTCAGGCGGCGGGTCAGCGCGTCGCGCAGCAAGTCGGTCATCTCCGGGCCGCACGTCCAGCGCGCCGGGTCGAAACCGGCGTACGGGTGCTCGGCCCACCACTCGACGAACCGCCCGGCGGCCTCGCCGAACCTCCCGACCCGGGGCCGCACGTCGAACCTGGTCGCGGTCCGCAGCAGCAGGTCCATCCGTTCCGGGGCGACAGCGCCGGCGGCTGCCTCGACCAGGGCGCAGGTCTCCTCCGCCTCGTCCGGGCTCCACGGCCGCGGCGCGAGCGGCAGCCGGGCGTCGGCCGGGGTCCCGCGCACGATCTCGTCTATCTCCGCGCGCAGCAACGCGGTCCGCACCCGACCGGCCTGCGCCGTGTTGGTCTCCGCCAGTTTCGCCAGTACCGGCAGACCGGGTGAGGCGGCCAGCACGGCATCCAGCACCGGCTCTACGACGTCCGTCGCGGACACCGACGGCAGGGCGACCAGCCACTCGGCCAGCGCCAGCGCGGAATCCTGCCCGGAAACGGTCTCGTCGAGCATCAGCACCCCGGCGGCCAGCCGATCCGCCGCGATCGGCGGCTTCCCGCCCCGGCCTCGTGCGAACTGGTGCGACAGCTCGATGGCGTCGACCACATCGTAGGGGTCGGCGCCGAGGAAGCGCGGCACCCAATGCCGGGCGGCGGCGGTCGGCTCGGCCTTCCGGTGCTCGCCGCTGACCAGGTTGAACACCGCGTAGTCGGAGTTGCGGTCCGGGTCGGCCAGCGAACCGGCCCAGTCCGGGTGCACCGCCAGCACCTCGTGGCCGCTGTACTGCGGATTGGTCGCGAACACCCGGAAGCCCACCCGCAGCGCCCGTTCCTGCGGCAGCAGGAGCGTTCCGGCCGCGATCCAGCGCACCGCGGTCTCCGCGTCCTCGCTGACGAACACCAGCCGTGGCGCGCCCTCGTCGTGCACCCGGTCCATCGCGGAATGCACGGCGAGCAACCAGGATTCGCCGTCCTGCCGGCCCAGCACCCAGTCCCGCAGCGCCTCTACGCCGAGCGGGCCGGCCTCGGGTTCGGCGGGCACCGCCTCGCACTCGGTTGTCTCCGCAGGTTCCTCGACCCACCACCGCGCGCCCCACAGCTGCGCGGGCCGGATCGGCCCGTACAACTGCGGGTCGGCGGTGGCCAGCGCATGGGTGAACTGGTTGCCCTCCCGCACGCCGCCGGTCTCCGCGCCCAGGTAGATCCCGCGGGCGGTCGCGTAAACGGCGCCGTGCACGTGGACCAGCGAAGGCGGGTAGTCGGAGACCTCGCGTTTCTCGCGCATCCAGCCGACCGGGGCCTCGTAGAGCGCCGAGCGCTGCACCGCGGTCATCATCTCGTAGGTGGTGCCCGGGGTGACGGCCTGGAACTGGAATCCCGCGCCGCCGCGCAGTCCCTGGCCCGGTCGGCAGTCGGTGTAGTACAGCGACTGGAACTCGCGCCCGCTCATCGTCGGCTCCGTTCGATGATCCCGAAGTGGCTGAGCAGCCACAGCAGTGGTTCGTCCACGCGGAACGGCCGCACCCCGGCCGGGTCAATCTGCTTGCGGCCATAGTCCGGCTCCGCGCCCAGCGAGGAAACCGCGAAATAGCGGAATGCCTGGTAATGCGCCCGCAGATGCCCGTCGAGGTCGTCGGCGCCGAGCTCGGCCAGCAGCGCTCGCAGGTGCTCGTCGGCGTCCTGACCGCCTGCCTCGTCGTATTCGGGCCCAGTGGCCGGCGGGCGCAGCAGCGGGTGGTTGTCGCCGAGCATCCCGAAGAACGCGTCGATCTTGGAGAACACCACGGCGATCGGGGTGCCGATCTTCTTGCGGTCGCTGAGCCCGACGCTGGAGCGCAGCATCTCGGTGACCCGGTTGAGCACGTTGATCGGCGGCTCGGCGTCGCGGCGGCCGACGTCCGGCACCGCGATGCGGTCCTGCGCACCAGGCAGCTGGAACGGGTCGAGGAGCACGATCAGCCCGTCCGCCGCGGTCAGGTAGGCCTGGCTGTTGACGAACTCCTGGGTCGTCATGTCCTCGCCGGCGGCGTCGTAGAACGACAGCGTCGTGGTGTTGTGCACCTGGCGGCCGAACTGCACGCGCGGCTGCCGCCACTGCATGACCAGCGGGATGCGGATGCCGTCGGCGGAGCTGGCGGTGGACTCGAACAGCGCCCGGTCGCCGAACAGCGCCTGTTCGTAGCGTTCCAGCCACTGGGCGGTGCCGACCCCGGCCTGCTCCCCGGCGAAGGAGATGTCGGCGTCGAAGCGGCGCCGGATGTTGTGCCGCAATTCGTGCACCAGCACCGTGGTGTAGACGGTCTTGCCGGCGTTCTTGCCGCCCACCACCCCGATCAGGGGGCTGCGGCTGTCGGCGAAGTTGGCGGGCAGCGGCGTGTGGCACACCGGGCAGGCTCGGATGCCGCTGACCGTGCCGCAGTCCGGGCACGGCGCGCGGCGCGGCGTGCGCCCGAGCAGGGCCTTCGCCGCGGCGAAGGCCGGCCAGGAAGCGGGGGCGTAGCCGGTGAGCCGCTGCCGTTCGGGGTCGACGACCTTCCGGCACTTCTCCTTGCCGGGTGCGGGCCGACCGGTGCACTGGAACCACAGGTTGCTCGCGGGAAACCGGTGGTAGCAGTAGGGACAGGCGAGTTTGGCCATCAGGAGCCTTCCCCGGACTCGTTCCACGCGGCAAACCGACCGACCACCCCGTTCCACCGCAATTTCAATGGAAATCGGAGGTCCGATTTCCATTGAAATTGCGGACCTCCGGAGTGTCGGTCCGTCGACACGCCGGAGGTTGTGGAGAACTTCCGCAATTTCCATTGAAATTGCGGACCTCTCCACGTGGAGACGGCGACGGACTTCGGGGTCGGTTGTGCCGCATCGAGGATGTGCATCAGGACACCTTCAGCTGGGAGATCGGCGGATCGATCAGCTCGATACCGGCGGCGTGCACGAAGCACCGCAGCCAGAACGGTTTCCGGCGCGGCAGTTCGACGGTCAGCTCCAGCGGTTCGCGGAGATCGTGGACACCGCGGTGCAGGACGTGGCCGTCGTCGGGTTTGAGCGGCATGACGCGGCCGGGCGCGACGACCACCAGCACCGTGCAGTCCGGCACCGGCTGGTCGGCGGTCAGCACGATTCGCGCGGTGCTCGTGCCGAACAACCGGTTCTGCCGTTCCACCCGGTAGCTGACCTGCGGCGGCGCCCCGGGCACCTCCAGCGCGGCGGGCAGCGACCGGCTTTCGCCGTTGTCGGCGGTCGCGATCGCCGACACCTGCGCGCGCACGGTGCCGGGCCCGGCGCCGATTCGGCAACCGCCGTCGGCCTGGTACTGCTGCCGGGTCAACCGCAGCTGCCCGCCTCCGGTGCCGGCCAACGCGTTCGTCCAGGTCACTTCGGCCATCCGAACGTCTTCCGGCCACACCCACGACAGCACCAGCTCGCCGCCGAAGCGCCGCGCGTCCAACGAGGTGACCGGCGGCAACGTCGCCGCGACCCGCGCGGTGTGCCGCACCGGCACGGCCTCGGCCGAGACCTCGGTGCCGTCCGGTCGGCGGTACCGAGCGGTCAGCAGGTAGGTGCAGTCACCATCGGTGTCCACTGTGGAATCACGAAAGGCCGTGCTACCGCTGGTCGGCACCGGAACGTCCGCGGATTCCCCGTCGCGACGCCGGCGCACGTCCACGCCGACGGCGTCCCGGTGAACGACCCAACTCCCCTCGACCGCCCCGCCGCGAACGGCCAACCGCACCTTGTGCACGGGCGGCAGCACGTCGATGGTCGCCCCGGCCGGCCGGGACCAGACGCCTCCGTCCCCGGCGGCGAAAACCGCGTACCCGACGCGCCCGCCGGCCGCCACGGCCGCGTCCACCACCGCCGTCGCCCCGCCTTCGGCGACTACGTCGCCGTCGTCGGCGTCGCCGGGCATCCGCCCGGCTCGGCGCACCACCCGGTACCGGGTGCCGCCGTCGTGGTCGGGCTTTGCCCGCCACGACACCCGCACCCCGACGCCTTCCAGCTGCGCAGTCACGGCGTCGACCGGGCTCAGCGGGATCCGCCGCAGCTCCGCCGCTATCGCGTCGTCGTCGGCGGCGAGTCGCGCGGCTTCGCCGAGCTGCCGCCTGGCTTCGCCTTCGGCTCCGCCGCGCAGCGCACGGTGCGCGGCTTCGCGCAGCTGCCGTACTTGCTCCGCGTGCCGGTCGACGGCCGCTTTCGCGGCGGTCGCCTCGTCGGTGTCGGTGATCGCTGCCAGGGTCTGCTGGGCGGCGATGAGCTGGCCGTCGGCCAGCAGATCGGTGACCTTCTGCAGGCCGGTGACCGGTGGCGCGGTGGTGCCGGTTTCGCTGAGGACGCTCACCACGACCTGCCGAACCTCGCCCGCGTCCAGCCCGCTTCGGCCGAGCACCTTCAGCAACGCGCTGGCGGGTGCGCCGTTCTCGCGGAGCCGGCGCACGTCGTCGAGGAGGTGGTAGAGCGCCAGCAGCCGGAGGTCCGCGTCGTCCTTGCCGACCGCCGTGTTGAGGATGCCGAGCGCCTCGCGGGCGGCCTGGTTTCCGGAGCGCCGGTTCTCCCGGTCGATGGCCTGCTGGATGGCTTTCGCGGTGAGTCCGGTCGGGAAGGACGGGGTGCTGTCGAAGTCCACCAGGAGCCGGTAGTTCTCGAGCTTGCCGTGCAGGAGTTCGGGAATTCCGGTGACTTCAGCGTCGCCCAGCAGGGCTTTCAGCCGCCGGAACAGGGTCTCGGACAGGCCGCTGATCTTCGGCAGTTCCCGCGGTGTCGCGGTCTGCACGCCGGCCTTGTCCAGGGCCTGGTCGACCTCGGCGGGCGCCAGCTGGCCGAACGTCTCGCGCATCGCCGCCAGCTGCCCGGGCGTGATCAGGCCGAGTTCGCCGAAACTCGCCTTCAGCATCCCGACGAGTTCGTCGATCTGCTCCTTGCTGGCGCCGGCCCGGTCGATGTTCCGGTTGCGCCACCAGGACATGCCGGACATCGCATCGCCGTGCGCGCGCCGCAGCTCCTCGTCCTCGCGCAGGAACGCCTTGTAGACGCTGGTGGTGAAGCTGGACTTCGCGGTGGACTGGGCGCTCTTGTTCCAGTGCGAACGGACCTGGGTGAGCCGCTGCGCCAGCTCCGCGTCGGAGCAGCCCGGCTCGACCGCGTACCTGGTCAGCAGGTCGTCGGGTAATCGGCCGCTGCGTCCCCGCAGCGGCCGCACCACTTCGCGCTCATAGGCCTTGGGATCGAAGGGTTGCATCGGATCCTGTCTTTGACCTCTGTTCGATCTTCATCTCGGACACGGCGCAGCCGCCGCCGCAGGTTCTCAACTGTGTCCTGCGGGGACACCCCGCACCCCGGACAACCTCGCGGCGGGTTCTCAGCCGGAGACCGTGATCCCGGCGACCACCTTCTTGGCCTCGGCGACCTCCTCGTCGCTGCGCACGCTCACCCGGACCTTGATGTCCAGCGACTTGCCGGTGGACGGTTCGGCGGCGGTCAGCTCCAGCAAGCCCTCGTCGTCGACCGTCATGCGGATGTTCACCGGCGATCCGGCGGGCAGCTGCGGCAACCCGTCGATGAGCCCCTTGCCCTCGTTGATCGGCTTGTTCTCGTCCAGGTCCGGCCCGGCGACCACCCCGGACTGCTCGAACAGCTCGATCATCACGCTGGTCTGGCCGTCTTCGACGGTGACCGCCTCCAGCACGCGCTCGTCGGTGGGCAGCGAGTCGTTGGCGTGCACGAGGTGCTTGACGAAGTGCTTCGTCGGCTTCTGCTGCCAGTCCCGGTCGCTGGTGTCGACCAGCTTCACGCCGAAGGCCTTGGGCAGCACGTTGCGGGTCTGTTTGGCGGCGAGGTTCTCCAGCGCCTTGACCGAGATCCCGGTCTGCTGCGCCACGGTCTGCACCGCTTCCGCGACACCGGTGGTGCCCTGCTCGGCGGCCTCGGTCATCTCGCGGTGCACCACGCGGCCCAGCGCGTACAGCGCGGCGCCCTTGGCCACCGCCAGGTCCGGGTCGTGCAGCTTCGGGTCCCAGCCGAAGTCGGCGCGCAGCCGCTCGGCGACCGCGGGCATCTTGGTGGACCCGCCGACCAGCAGCACGTCGTCGATCTGCGCGCCGGGCTGCTTGTCCTGCAGGGTCGCCAGGGTGCGCTTGAGGATGTCGACGGTCTTGTCCAGCAGGTCCTGGGTTTCGGTCTCGAACTGAGCGCGGGTCACCTCGACGCGGGCGCTGACCCCGGCGCCGCGCAGCGCCACCGCGCGGGATTCCGCCTTGGACAGCTGCTTCTTGGTCTCCTCGGCGGTGGTGGCCAGCGACTGCATGAACTCTTCGTCGTCGTCGGCCTCGGTGCCTTCCGGTGCCTGCTCCAGGAACTTCGCCAGCAGGTGGTTGCGCAGCCGCGTGTCCCAGTCCGCGCCGCCGAGATTGTCGTCGCCGTCGGTACAGATCACCACGATCTCGTCGGAGGACACCCGGATCACCGTGGTGTCGAAGGTGCCGCCGCCGAGGTCGTAGACCAGGATCGTCTTGTCCTCGGCGTCGGTGGTCGCCTCGTAGTGCAGCGCCGCCGCCACCGGCTCCGGCACGATGCCGATCACGTCCAGCCCGGCGATCTGACCGGCGTTCTTGGTCGCGCTGCGCTCCAGCATGCCGAAGTAGGCGGGCACGGTGATCACAGCGCGCGTCGCCTCGCCACCTGTGTGCGCGGCGGCGTCCTGGGCGAGCTGCTTGAGGATCAGCGCCGAGATCGACTCCGGGGTGTAGGTGGTGCCGTCGAACTGGAACTCGGCGTCGCTGCCCATCTGCCGCTTGATCAGCGACACCACCCGGTCCGGGTCGATGATCGCGGAGTTCTTCGCCACCGACCCGACGACCACGTTGGACTCGTTCTCGAAGAACACCACCGAGGGCGTGGTCTCGTTGCTGTCAGTGTTGCGGCAAACCGCAGGTCGGCCGGTCTCGTCGACGTACGAGATGGCCGAATAGGTGGTGCCCAGGTCGATGCCGAACACCCTCAGGTCGCCGTCAGACATCTGCGCTCATCCCCTCTGCTCGCGGGTCGTTGTCGGTGGCCACGGTTTCGGCGCTCCAGCGGTACACGTGCACCCGCGCGGGGACGGTCACGCGATCGGTAGTGGTGTCCAGGTAGCCGTCGGAGACGACGACGGCGATCCGCTCGTGCTGGGCGGGGTCGTCGGCCGGGAGGACCTTGATGGCGCGGTGCTCGCGCGGCGCGAATTCGGCGCCGATCTCCGGCCGGATCGGGGCGCTGCCGCAGCGCTCCAACGCCTGCTCCGCGCTCAGCGCGAAGGATTCGAGCAGGTTAACGACCTGCTGGCGGCCGATTTCGGCGGGCAGCAGGCGGGCTTGGTGCAGCAGGTCCTTGCGGAGGTTCTGCAGATCCTTGGTGATCGGGCGCAGCACGAGGTTCTGCTCCCCGGCGCGCAGCCGCTCCACCTCGGCGTGCAGCTTGTCGATGACGCCTTCGCGGGCGGCGGCGCGCTCGTGGTGTTCGCGGACCTGCTCGGTGAGCGCCGCGACCGCCTCGGCCAGCTGCGCGACCGGGTCCGGCGGTGCGTCGGGTAACGGCTCGCCGGTTTCCTCGGGCTGCTCGCCGGTTTCCTCGGGCTGCTCGCCGGTTTCCTCGGGCTGCTCGCCGGTTTCCTCGGGCTGCTCGCCGGTTTCCGGTTCGACCGCCGAATCAGCGTGGTCGTCCCCGGGCTCAGCCGGGTTTTCCGGCGGCCCGACCAGTTTTCTCGCCGCCTCGGCCGACCCTTTCGCAAGCTCAACCGGGTCATTCTCCGATCGGGCCGATCCAGCCGGTTTCCCTGTCGATTCGCCCGCCGATTCGCCCGCCGATTCGACTGCCGGTTCGCCCGCCGGCACCGCCGGTTCCCGCGCGGCGCCAACCGGCTCGCCGGTTTCCGGCTGCCGCTCGTCGTGCCCTGGCTCGTCGCGCATGACCTCGCCCGCCTCGCTGCTCTCCGCTGTCGCGGAGTGACCCGTTGATGATCACCAAGCCTAGTACCGCCAAACCCCGTTCAAGCGGGGTTCACGGAGTTTGACGGCGGCGCAGCGAAAGCGGTTCCCGGCACCGTTTACTCCGAACCGGTGAGCTAGGGCCCGTGAGTGCTTTTGGGGGTTATCGCACCCAAAAGCACTCACGGGCCCTGAACAGCGGAAACAGCAAGTTCTACCGGGTGGCGGCGCATCGGGGCGAAGACCGCCGCCGCCCGCGTGCTCACCGCGCGGCGAGCACGTCCTCGGGGAACACCTGCGGGGCGATCCGCACGCCGCCGGCGAAGTTGCGCTCCACCTCGGCGATCCCGTCCGGATTCGGCTTCGCGTTGTCGCAGTCCGGCCCGGCGCTCACGCCCGACATCAGGTCCTCGCACTCCCTGGTGCGGTTGTCCGGCAGGCCGAGGATGTGGCCGAGCTCGTGCGCCGCGATGCGGATGGCGCCGTGGCCCTCGTTCACCGCCTGGCGACCCATGCAGACCCGGCCCTGCCCGAGCCCGATCACCTCGGCGCGCGGCCAGCCGTCGTCGGCGAGCACCACGACGTCGGCCGCGCCGCCGGTGGCGGGCTCCAGCCGGAGGTTCCGCACGTTCTCGTGCCAGACGTTCGCACCGGCATCCACCGCGTCGCGGAATTCGGCCGCCTGGCCGGCGTCGTAGGTGACGACCGGGACGTTCTCCGGGACCGCCGCCGCGGCTGCGGCCGGGATGCCCAACGCGACGAGAAATGCGATGAGCAGACCGACAACGGGTCTTGACGTCCGAGGCAGTTTCATCTGCTGGCCTCCTCGCGAACCGGATCACGTTCCCCCCGAACGTATTGGCCCCGACCAACCCGACGCAGTTGCCTGGCGTAGATGTGCCACAACGCGAATTTCCCGGAATAGAAGAAAGTTGTTGAGGGAGGAGCTGGTTCGCGAGGCCGTGCGGGTAGCAGAACCCCGGACGACGTCCGAGAACCCGCGGCGCGAGCTGCGCAGGTGAGCAAGCGCCTCCAGCGCTTGCTCACGCCCGTATGCGTTCGGGTATAGCGGTTGCGGTTGGCCGCGGGGCGGAAAAGGGACTTTACCAAAGCGTTGATTCCTGTGGAGGACGGGAAATTGCGTGACAAGTTGTTCCGCGCAACCCCAGAATTAACTATTAGCAACGAGACTTTGGGAGGATGACTCGATGGCCGACGACCTCAAGCCCATGCCGCAGGACTGGCACCGCGCGCTGGCCATCGTCGCCCACCCCGACGACCTCGAGTACGGCTGCTCGGGCGCGGTGGCGGCCTGGACCGCGCGCGGCCGGGAGGTCGCCTACCTGCTGGTGACTCGCGGCGAGGCGGGCATCGACGGGGTCACACCGGAGGACGCCGCGCTGCTGCGCGAAGCCGAGCAAATCGCCAGCGCGGCCGAGGTCGGCGTGCGGTCGGTGGAGTTCCTCGATCACCGCGACGGCGTGATCGAGCACGGCCTGCCGCTGCGGCAGGACCTGGCTCGCGCCATCCGCAAGCACCGGCCGGAACTGGTGATCACGCTCAACCACCACGACGACTGGGGGCCGGGCAACTGGAACAGCGCCGACCACCGCGCGGTCGGCCGGGCGGTGCTGGACGCGGTTGCCGATGCGGGGAACCGCTGGATCTTCCCGGAACTGGTCGAGCAGGGCTACGAGCCGTGGCGGGGCGTGCGCTGGATCGGTATCGCCGCCTCGCCCCACCCGACGCACGCCGAGGACATCACCGCCACCCTGGACCGGGCGGTGGCCTCGCTGGCGGCGCACCGGACCTACCTGGAGGCGTTGAGCGACGAACCCGCCGAGGAGCACGCCCGTGGTTTCCTCGAAGCAGCCGTCCACGAGCACGCCGACCGCTTCGGCGGCCGGGCGTGCGTGACCTTCGAACTGATCGGAGAAGTATGATCCTCGACGCCCTGGATCAAGCATGGCGGGCGTGGGCCGAGCTGGGCAGCAGCCTCGACGAGACCCGGTGGCAGCGGCCGACCCGGCTGCCTGGCTGGACGATCAAGGACGTCTACGCCCACCACAGCGGATTCCCGGCCGCGACCGGCGCAGCCTTGGACGCGCCGGAAGCCGAGGGACAGATGACCCATAACGACGCCGCCGAACTGCTCGCGTTCATGCAGCAGTCCGGCGGCGTCGCCGAGCAGACGGCCGACCTCCTCCGCGACCAGGCGACCGAGCAGGCCGCAGCGACCTCGACCGGCGAGCTGGTCGCCCAGTTCACCGAGGTGGCCCCGAAGGTCGTCGCCGCGTTGCGGGGCGCCGATCTGAACCGCCGCGTCGACTACGGCGGCGTTGCCGTGGTGCCGGCGGGCGAGGCGCTGCGGATCTTCGTGATGGAGGCGGTGGTGCACTACTTCGACATGGCCACCGCGCTGGACCTCCCGGTGCCCGGGCCGATGGTGGGCGAACCGCTGCGCGAGACGGTGCACCTGCTCACCGACACCGCGAATCCGGTCGCCTTCGTCGACGCGGCCACCGGGCGCGGCGCACCAGGCATCTTCCCGATCATGCGCTGAACGTTTCCGCTGGTCAAGTCCCCGTGAGTGGTTTCGGGTGCCATGGCGCCGCAAAACGCTCACGGGCATCTACCAGGCAAACAGCGGTATGACCGTGGGTGGTAGCGCGGGTAGCATCGCGGTATGAAGGTGAGTGTGAGCCTGACCGACGAAGACGTCACCTTCGTCGACGCGTACGCCCAGCAGATCGGCGCGCCATCGCGGTCGGCAGTGATCCATCAGGCGATCAACCTGCTGCGCAACGCCGGCCTGGAAGACGCCTACGCCAGCGCCTGGGAGGAGTGGGACGGCAGCGCCGACGCGCAACTGTGGGACGCGACTGCCGCCGACGGAATCGCCGATGCGCCGCGGTGACCTCTACTGGGTCGACTTCGAACCCATCCGCGGCTCGGAAGCCAACAAGACCCGCCCCGCGGTCGTCATCAGCAACGACGCCGCGAACCGCGGCGCCCAGCGCGCCGGGCGAGGAGTGATCACCGTCGTGCCGGTGACCTCCAACATCGACCGCGTGCACCCGTTCCAGGTGCTCCTGCGGGCCGCCGAATGCGGCCTGCCCAACGACTCGAAAGCCCAGGCCGAGCAGGTCCGGGCGGTCGCGGTCAACCGCATCGGCAACCGCATCGGAACCCTGCCGCAGAACACCCTCGCCAAGCTCGAGAGCGCCCTCCGACTCCACCTCCGCCTGTAGTCGACGGCGATGGGTGCCGTTTCAGCCCAGCACGGGCAGACCGACGGCGGCGTCCACCGCGATGGCCACGAACAGCAGCGCCAGGTACGAGTTCGACAGGTGGAACAGCTTCATCGGGTTGAACGCTTGGCCATTGCGCACCGCCGCGTGCAGCCGCTGCGCGACGATCAGGAACGCCGCCCCGCCGAGCACCGCGAACGCCACGTACACCCAGCTCGTCACCGGCACCAGCAGCAACGTGCAGCCCACGGTGGCCCAGCTGTAGGCCAGGATCCGCGCCGACACCTGCCGCGCGGTGGCGACCACCGGCAGCATCGGCACCCCGGCACGCGCGTAGTCGTCCTTGTACTTCATGGCCAGCGACCAGAAGTGCGGCGGCGTCCACAGGAACACCACGCCGAACATCACCAGCGCGGGCCACTCCACCTTGCCGGTGACGGCGGCCCACCCGACCACCACGGGCATGCAGCCGGCCGCGCCGCCCCACACGATGTTCTGCGAGGTCCGGCGCTTGAGCACCAGCGTGTAGACGAAGACGTAGAACAGCAGCGCGGCCGTGGCGAGGATCGCAGCCAGCAGGTTCGCGCCCAGCCACAGCACGGCGAACGACACCACGCCGAGCACGATGCCGAAGACCAGCGCGTTGCGGCGCGGCACCTCGTAGCGCACCAGCGGGCGCTTCTTGGTCCGGTTCATCACCGCGTCGATGTCGGAGTCCGCGACGCAGTTGAGGGCGTTGGCGCTACCGGCGGACATGGCACCGCCGACCAGCGTCACGATGACCAGCCACAACGATGGGACACCGCGCTGCGCGAGGAACATCGCGGGAATCGTGGTGACAAGCAGCAGCTCGATGACGCGCGGCTTGGTCAAGGCCAGGTAGGCGGCCACCACGCCGCGACGACGACCGGCGGCCGGCGCGGGCTGCGAAGTGGCGGATTCCGGAGCTGCTGTCATTAGACGTGCGATTCCTCCGACTTCGCGACGCTGCGCGGGGCGGTGATCGGCTTGCCCGCCAATCGCAGCTCGTGCCAGTGCGTCACCTTGCGCTCGGCGACGAACGCGCCGAACGGGATCGTGCCGGCCAGCAGCACCAGCAGCATCCGGCCGATCGGTGCGCGGAGCTGGGTGGTGGCGACCACTGCGACGAGCAGGTACACCATGTACAACCAGCCGTGCGCCACGCCGATCCGGAAGGTCCACGTCTCACCGAGTTGCTGGGTCGAGGAACCCTCCGACCACAAACCGAGGTAGTGGCCGTACTTGAGCACCATCGCGGCGCACAGGAGGATCAACAGCACCGCGGTGACGTACGCCATGATCCGGTAGAAGGCCAGCACACCAGGCTTCACGCCAATCCCTCAATCCCGCCTCGTGCCTAGAAAGACCGGTGTCAATAGACCGTACGCCACGGGTCCGAGCGCCTGCGCCGGACCTTGGCCAAGAGTGGCGGCGCACACCTTGAGAACTTGTTCTAGTGACCAATTTGCGTAGGTGGTCCCGCAGCGGAACCTCAGACGCCACCTCGGTCCGGCAATCCCCGACTCATGCATGCCCAAACGCCACGCTGAGGGCTGTCTTCCCGAGACTACCCCCGAAAACCCGCGGGTGGTCACCTCGCATGCGCGGGCCAGGCGGCTTCGCCAGTTCAAGAACAACTGGCGAGCGGCTAGATCCGGCTAGATCATCCGGTACGCCTTGGCGATCAGTTCGAACGAGTGCAGCTTGCTGTCCCGGTCCGGCACGTTCGCGGTGAGCATCAGCTCGTCGACTCCGGTGCGTTCGCGCAGCTCGTCGAGCCCGGCCCGGACGGACTCCGGAGCGCCGTAGACGGCGTCTGCCAGCCAGCTGTCTATGAAGCTCTGCTCCAGCTCGGTGTACGGGTACTCGCGGGCCTCCCGGCGGGTCGGCTGCTTGCCGGGCATACCCCGCCGCAGCCGCAGCATGCTCAGCGCGACGGGCCGGATGATGTCCAGCGCTTCCTCGTCGGTGTCGGCCGCGACGGCCTGCACACCGATCAGCGCGTACGGCTCGGCCAGCACTTCCGAGGGCTGGAAGGACTGCCGGTAGAGCTGCAGCGCGGGCAGCGTGTTCTGCGCGCTGAAGTGGTGCGCGAAAGCGAATGGCAGGCCGAGGGCGCCGGCCAGTTGCGCGCTGAAGCCGCTGGAACCGAGCAGCCACACCGGCGGCATGGGGCCGTGCGGCACCGACTGGATCGCGGCGTACGGGTGGTCGACCGGGAAGTCGTCGTCGAGGAAGGCGATCAGTTCGCCGAGCTGCTGCGGGAAGTCGTCGGCGGACAGCAGCCCGGTGGTGCGCCGCAGGGCCCGGGCGGTGGCCTGGTCGGTGCCGGGTGCGCGGCCGACGCCGAGGTCGATGCGGCCGGGGTGCAGCGCCTGCAGGGTGCCGAACTGCTCGGCGACGACCAGCGGCGCGTGGTTCGGCAGCATCACGCCGCCGGAGCCCAGGCGCAGGGTGGTGGTGTGCGCGGCGAGGTGCGCGATCACCACGGCGGGCGCGGAGCTGGCGATGCCGGGCATGCCGTGGTGCTCGGCGACCCACAGCCGGTGGAACCCCCACCGCTCGACGCTGCGGGCGAGCTCGGTGGTGGTGCGCAGGGCGTCCGAAGGGCTGTGCTCGACGCCGACGGTGGACAGGTCGAGCACCGACAACGCCACGGGCGAGCCGCCACGGGCCAGGCCCTTGATCGGGTCGTCCTGCTCTGCGGTCGCGCTGCCCGACTCGGTGTGCTCCGGGGACGCATCAGTTTCCATCGGTGCCTACAACCGCACCCGGCCGGACATCATTCCCGCTGTGCCCGCGATTACAAGACCCGCGGTTTCAGTTTCTCATTTGTACCGACGTCGACCGCCGAGGTGGCGCTTGGCGGCATGGCGGACTCGGCGCCGATGGCCGGCAGCGCCACGTTGACGATCGTGGCCTCCATGCCGTTCATGAACATCGCCGCACCTAGCAGACGCACACGGCCGCTTGCGTGTCCCCCAACCTGGAGGGGGCGCAATTTCGCGAGAAATTGACGTTCACCCGGGTGACGGTCAATTTCTCGCGAAATTGGCACCCCGGTCACCGGGCGGCCTCGGTCTAGGCCGGGTCGACGATCGCGGCGATCTCGGCGAGCGGGCCGCATCGCGTCATGTCCTTGTGCTCGCAGGCGATGTCGTGGTTGTGCACCGTGCCGTCGACGTACGGCTGCCACATCTGCGCGGTCAGCGAGGGCTTGGCCGGGTTGACCGTGGCGGTGAAGAACAGCACGTCGCCCTGGAACTTGTCGTGGACCGCCTCGTTCTCCAGCACCGCGCAGTTGGCGAAGTTGTCGATGATCGCCGTGATGCTGTGCTCTTCGAGGTTCGCTAGCGCGGTGCCCTCGGCAGACAGGATCTCCATCACGTCCGCCCTGTTCAGCGACCTCTCCCCGAGCTCCGCGAGGTCGTAGCCGGCCATGTAGAGCAGCGCCTTCAGTGCCTCCTCCTTGGCCGGCAACACGTCCCACACGTCCTTCGGGTAGGAGTCGAGCATGCACAGGAACCGCACTTCCTCGCCCTGCGCCTGCAGCTGGGTGCTCATCTCGTGGGCGACGACGCCGCCGAAGGACCAGCCGAGGAAGTAGTACGGCCCGTACGGCTGCACCTGCCGGATGTGCTCCAGGTATTCGGCGGCCATCTCGTGCAGGCTCCCCGTGACGGGCTTCGGCTCCGCGAGCCCGCGCGACTGGATGCCGTAGATCGGCCGCGCGGCGTCGATGTCCAGAGCGTCGCGCGAACCGTAGGACGGCAGCCGGTCCGCCAGGTGCGCACGCAGTTCGCTCGGCTCTGCCGCACCGACGGGGTAACCGACCAGTCGCTTGTCGCCGGGCTGGTCCTCGCGCACCACGACGGCGGCCTGCCGCACCTGCGGATGCGCCGCCAGGTTCGTCTCGATCTCGCCGAGCTCGATGCGGGACCCGCGCACCTTGACCTGCTGGTCGGCGCGGCCGACGAACTCGATGCCGCCGTCCGCCCGCCACCGGCCCAGGTCGCCGGAGCGGTACATTCGGGTCCCCGGCGCGCCGTGCAGGTCCGCGACGAACCGCTGCGCGGTCAGCCCGCGCTTCCCCAGGTAGCCCCGGGCCAGGCCTTCGCCTGCCACGTACAGCTCCCCGACCACGCCCGGCGGCACCGGCTGCAGCAGTCCGTCGAGCAGGTACACCCGCAGGTCGGGAATGCCGGGGCCGATCAGGCTGCCGTCGCGGCGGGCGACCGCCTCGCGGTCGAGCTCCACATAGGACACATGCACGGTGGCCTCGGCGATCCCGTACATGTTGATCAACTTCGGCGTCTCGGGGTGCCGGTCGTACCAGTCGTCCAACCTGGACAGTTCCAGCGCGCCGCCGCCGAAGATGACGTACCGCAGCGCCAGCTCGGTGCCCGGCGCCTCCCGATCGGCCTGGCTGAGCTGGTAGAACGCCGAAGGCGTCTGGTTGAGCACGGTCACGCGCTCGCGGGCGAGCAGCCGCAGGAACTCCAGCGGCGAAGGACCTGATGTTGATCACCGGGACAGCGGCCGGTCCGAGCCCAGCAGCTGGCAACTGCTCGTCAGCACGACCCGGCATCGTTCTCCCCACGATCTACAAGACAAGTAAGGCTTACCTTACTTATGATCCGATCCGGAGTACAGCTGCTGACCGCATCGACCGACGTGGGACTACTCACCCGACGCGGAGCGGCCAAACGACACCATGGGTGTGCGCTTTGGCCAGCCACCGTCGCAGCAACACCGATGTCCGCTGGTGCGACCGTCCGGCAAGGTCGACTCCAGCCGTCACGACGCGCCCCCTTGACACCCGCGAACCCATCCGTGAGCGGAGCCTAACCTAACCACTCGATCTCGTGACAGTGCTTCACACCATTGCCGTACCCGCCCCGATCGGGCCGGGTGTCACCCGGCGAACGAAACGAGCACAGTGGACGAACCCGTGTCACGATCGCTGAGCGCAAGGCGACTGTTTGATCGCCTGGTCATCAGCACCTGATCCGGTGATGATCGTTGTTTTCCGCTGGGCGAACCCGCACCATCGCCCCTACTCTCCGACCTATCGAATCGGCCCAGACCGTCCGGAGAGGAGTTCACCAATGGAAGACGCCGACTCCATCGTGCCGCTCCGGCCGGGATTCGACATCCAGGTGCGCGGCTTCAACCGCCACCAGGTCATCGAACACCTGGAACTGCTGGAGGACCAGCTGCGCCTGGTCACCATCGACCGCAACGAGGCCGCGCAGCTCAACTCCGACCTCCGCAAGCTCTGCGACGACACCCGCCGCAACCTCGACGCCGCCGAGCAGCGGCTCAAGCAGATCGAGTCCTCCACCACCGGGCTGCCCGCCGCCTCCCAGCGGGTACAGAACATGCTCTCGATCGCCGAAGAAGAGGTGCAGACCCTGCGCGACCAGGCGAGGAGGCAGGCCGAGATCATCCGGGGCACGGCGGAAACCGAGGCGCGCGAGCTGCTCAACGAGGCCCAGCGAGCCGCCACCGAGCTGCGCAACGAGTGCGGCGAGCTGGTCACCGACGTCGAGGAGCGACGCGCGCGGCTGCACCGCGAGCACGACCAGAAGGTCAGCGACCTGCGCTCCCGGGAACAGCGGCTGCGGCAGAACATCCGCAACGAGTACAAGCGGACCATGTCGGCCGCCCAGGACGAAGCCGACCAGCTGATCGACCAGACCCGGCGGCAGTGTGGCCAGTGGGACGCCGAGACGGAGCAGCAGCGGCTGGAAGCCCTGGAAGAGATCCGCACCAAGCAGCTCCGGCTGGAGGAGCTGCGCAGTTCGGTCCTGTCCGCAATGGACAAGGCCCAGCACCTGCTGGACCAGTCCGTCGCGGAACTGCGCGACCCGGTTCCGGACATCGCCGACGACATCGACCAGATCACGCGGGACCGGCATGTCGAGCAGGTGGAGCGGATCAAGCAGGTCGAACAGCAGCCGGTGCGGCTGCCCGAACAGCGCGACGACGCGCAGACCTACACCATTCCCATCGAGCGGCCGCACACCAACGGCGCCGCCCCGCAGACAGGCCCCGCCAGACAGAACTGATCGGAGCTACTCGTGGATCTGCTCGTGCTGATGTTCGTCACCGGTTTCGCATTGGCCACGCTGATCTTCTGGCCGCTGCTCAACCGCGCGAACCGACGCCTCGCCGAGAGCGGCATCGCCGAACCAGCGACCGCCCCGAAGGGCAGGCACGCGCTGCGCGCCCCGGCCGCCCCGGTCAAGCCGGCGACGCCGACGGTCATCCCCCGGCGGCCGAGCACCGACAACCAGCCACCGGCGACCGAACCCGAACCCGAAACCGGGTCCGACGCAGAAACCAGGTCCGAGGCCGAGCCGGAGGCATCCCGGCTGGCGCCGGTCGCACCGCGGCAGCGTCCGGCGGAGCCGGCGGAGGTCCCGCAGCTGCCCACGGACCTGTTCGAGAAGCACTTCGAGGCCAAGTTCAACCGCTCCCGCCAGCGTCTGGCCCGCATCCGCGACGAGATCAGCAAGGAATAGCGAATTCCGGGTCGTTGTGCGAGCCGTGTAGTGGAACCTCAGCTGCCTTCTCGTTCCAGGATCCCCGACTCATGCATGCCGACGCACGAGAACCTGCGGCGGCGCGAGCTGCGCAGGTGGCAGGAAGCGGCTGATGCCGCTCGCCGACCTCTGCATGATCATCGCGACTGTTAATACTCAGTCGTTCGTCCAGTTGACCTTGAGCTCGTCGCGCTGACCGAAGCGCTCGAGGTGGCGGCCGAGCACGTCCTGCACGCGGTCGAGCACCTCGGCGTTCTTCGCCTCGGCGCCCAGGGCGAGCACATCCGATTCGTTGACCAGCAGGCAGCTGCCCACGCCGCTGCCGGCGGGCAGGGTGATCCGGATGCCATCGGGTTCTTCGGACACCACGCACCGGCGCCCCAGGTGCGAGGACAGCTGCTTGGCGTAGCGGGCCGGCTTGCCGGTGCCCACCCTCGCCTGGGATCGGATCGTCAACACGTCTCCAATAAAAGTTAGCCCACCCTAATTGCTAATTGGTACGAGCGGTGGCGGTGGGGTGCGAGACGTCACCAAGCACGGCGGTCGGGACTTCGTCGTTGCTACGTTCGAAGGGGACTCGGCACCCCGAAGGCTGGAGCCCCACCGTTGACGAAGCCCCCCACCATCTACCTCGTCGCCACCACCGGGCACCCGAACTACGGGGACGAACTGATCGCCGCCGCCTGGTTGAAGCACCTGGCACGCGTCGCGCCGGACAGCGAGATCTGGGTGGACTGCCCCAACCCGGGACCGAGCGACGTCCTGCTCGGCCACCTGCATCCGCGGGTCCGGTTCACCGACACCTTATGGCGGCTGTGCTGGGAGGCCCCGTCGGACGGGCCGTGGGAGGTCGCGTCGTTCGTGCAGCACGCGTTCAACAACCCGGGGCTGGCGCCGCGATGGGTGGCCGGCATCGAGCTGGCGGCACGCGCCGACCTGGTGCACATCGTCGGCGGCGGATTCGTCAACGGCATCTGGCCGCGGCACATCGGCCTGCTCGCGGCCGCGGTCGCGGCGACGCGCCGTTCCGGCGGCCGGGCGGTGATGACCGGCCAAGGGCTGTCGCCGGTCGCCGACGAAGCGGAACCGCTGCTGCGCAACCTCGCCGCGCAGTTCGAGGTCGTCGACGTGCGCGACGAGCCGTCGGCGGCGCTGTCCAGCGCCACCTCACACACCGGCGATGACATGTTCTTCGGGGTCGAACCCGAGCTGTACCGGGACGACGACCTGCGCGAGGTCATGGTGTGCCTGCAGTCGGACCTGCTCGACGATTCGGTGCCCGCGCTCGCCGGATTCCTGTTGGACACGCTGGGCGAATGGGGCGTGCGCCCCGAGCAGGTCGGCTTCGTCGAAGGCATCCCGCGCGTGGACCGCGAGGTCTTCGCGCTGGTGGAACATGACCTACCGGGCGCCCGCTTCTACCCGTTCTCCGAGATCATGGCCGACGGGCTGCCCGCGGCGGCCGGGCAGCGCTGGCTGTCCAGCCGGTTCCACCTGCACCTGATGGCGGCCGCGGCCGGAGCGCACGGGGTCGCGGTGTCGATCAACTCCGGCTACTACACCAACAAGCACCGGTCGCTGATCGACTGCGGCTCCGGCTGGACGCTCAGCGAAGGCCTGCGGATCCCGGCCATGCCGACCAGCCGTGGATTCGCCGCCAACGCGTTGCAGGAACTCAAGCGGGGCAAGGAAGAACTCGCGAAGAAGATCTACGGGGGCTGACCTATTCATCGCCCTCGACGGCATCCTGCTGCTCCCGACGGCGGTCGGCGAGGTAGAACGGCGCAGCCGCTAACACGGGCACCAGCATGCCCATCAGAACAATCAGAATAGAATTGCCCACGGTCGTCGAAACTCCGTCTACGGTGGGAAGAACCCACATCCAAGTCCCCGCCCGGACGGGCGTCTCGCTGGGAGAATCGCTTCGGCTCGCGATTCGTTACGGCCCCGTTCGTGCACCGGATCACACTGGGCCGAAGTGCGTTCCTGCCCACCTTGCAAGGGGTTTCGCGATTAGTTCAGGAATCGCGAAGTCTGCCACTCCTCCTTGATCCAAGCGCTGTTCCAGAACAGCCACTCGTACTCAGTCGCTCGGGTGAACGCGTCGAGCATCCGCTGCCGGGTCTCGGCGTCGGCTCCCTTGGCGACCCGGTCGGTGAGGTCGCGCGCGGTCAGCACCGCCTCGGCGAACTCGTCGTCGGCATAGGTCTGGATCCACGCCCGGTACGGATGATCTTCGGCACCACCGGTGGCTTCCAGGATCGTGGTGCCCACGTGCTGGTACACCCAGAAGCACGGCAGGATCGCCGCCAGCAGCACCGGATACGGCTCGGTCAGCGCGGTCGCCCGCAGGTACGAGGTGTAGGCCAGGCAGGACGGGGACGTCTCGACCCCGGCGATCTCGGCGTCGGTAAGGCCGAACTCCGCGACGTAACCGGCGTGCAGTCGGCGCTCCTCGACCAGTGCGCCCTGGGACGCACCGGCCAGGAACGCCGCGTCCTCGGCGTTGTCGGCCCGCGTCGCGGCGGCCGCCAGCGCCTGCGCGAAACCGACCAGGTAGCGCGCGTCCTGCACGATGTAGAACGCGAACCGGTCGCGGTCCAGGGTGCCGTCGGTGAGCGCGGCGTTGAACGGGTGCTCGACGATCGCCTGCTGCAGATCGGCGGTGTGCGCCCAAGCCTCGGCGCAGAAACCGTCGGCGGGCGGAGCGGGCAGCTTGCTCATCAGAACCTCTCGTAGCTGTCTCGACCTGTGGTGCGGGGCCCCGTGAGCACTTTTCGGCGCTATGGCAACCAAAAGCGCTCACGACACCGGGGGAACGTCGATCACCACCAGTGGTGGAAGTGGTGCACCGGGCCGTGGCCGTGGCCCACGTCGAGCCGGTCGGAAGCGCGCAGCGCCTCCGTCAGGTACTCCTTGGCCTCGCGCACCGCGTCGAGCCAGTCTGCGCGCTGCGGACGCAGCGCCGCGATCGCGGCCGACAGCGTGCAGCCGGTGCCGTGGTCGTTGGTGGTCACGACGCGCTCGCTCGACAGGAACTCGGCGATCCCTTCGCCGTAGAGCAGGTCCACGCTGGACCGGCCGTCGAGGTGACCGCCCTTTAGCAGCACCTGCTTCGCGCCCAGCCCGGCCAGCCGCTCGGCCTGCGCGGGCATGTCGTTGGGGTCGGCGATCTCCGGCTCGCCCAGCAGATCGGCGGCCTCGGGCAGGTTCGGGGTGATCAGGTCCACGCGCGGCAGCAGCTCGTCGCGCAGCACGCTGACCGCCTCCGGCGCGAGCAGCCGGTCACCGCTCTTGGCGACCATCACCGGGTCCAGCACGACGTGCGGCGGCGAGTAGCGGTCGAGGACCCCGATCACCGCGCGGATCACCTCGGCGTTGGCCAGCATGCCGATCTTGACCGCGTCCACCCGCACGTCGTCGAGCAGCGTGACCAGCTGCGCGGTGATGAACTCCGGCGGCACCTCGTGGACCTCGGAAACACCGGTGGTGGTCTGCGCGACCAGCGCGGTGATCACGGACATGCCGTAGGCGCCGTGCGCGGAGAAGGTCTTCAGATCGGCTTGCACACCGGCGCCGCCGCTGGGGTCGGTGCCTGCGATGGTCAGCACATTGGGAACCATGACGTCCCTCCGCTAGTACGAGCTAGGTCAGGTTCAACGGGTCTGTTCTCAGCCCGGCAGCCCAGGCACCCCGCGTCACTGCCACCAACCTAACAACCGGGACCGCCGCGCGACCACGCCCTCGGCGCCCTCAGTCGATCAGGCGCACGGCCGCTCGCCCGGCGCCCGGCACAGCGATCTAATTCACACCGTGAAGGTCACCACCGACAGGCCAGGCAACCCTTCGCCGCGGACTAAAGTGGTTGATGATGGAAACCACGACCGATGCCCCGAGTTTCGCCCGTTCCCGCCGGCAGCCCCGGCCGGAGGATCCCGCCCGGATCTGGGCCCCGCTGGCGGACCTGACCGAAGCCGCCGTGGCGGCCGCCGGTTCGGGGACGGTGGCGATCACCCGCGGATTCGACCGCAACAGCAGGCAGCGCGCGAAGGCGCTGCGCGAGTTGCTGAACCGGCGCGACGTCGCCGCGGTCGAAGTGACTCCGGCTCCCGGCAGCGACCGGCTGCTGGCCGACGTCGAGATCACCGCGGTGGTCAACCTGATCGGCGCCGGATCGTGGCAGCCCTACCGGGTGGCCGCCGAACTGCGCGCCCCGGTGCTCGCGCCGAAGCCCGGGGACGGCCCCGCCGAGGAGGTCAAGCGGGACGTGATCGCGCTGGCCGGCGACTCCGGCCAGCGCGACGTCGCGATCTCGCATGTCGCCGTGCGCGCCGAGAACCCCGGTGCGAGCCGGCTGGTCCTGACCTCCGACGGTGAGCAGCTGCCGGTGCCCGGCGGTTGGCTGACCATGACGGTGCAGGGCGGCGAGCTGCAGGTCCAGGTCGGCGGCGCGGACTTCCCGGAGCGGACGCTGACCACCCGCGAGATCCGGGTCGAGGCCTTCGACGCGCCGCACCGGCTGGTGCGCGATGAGCTGCCGATCGCCGACTTCGAGGAAGCCGCGGTCACCTTCACCGCCGAACCGAACGGCCTGGTGGTCCGCCCGGTCTGAAGACCGGCCGACCCCGCCCGTGTCCGCAGTTTCAATTGAAATTGCGGACACTCTGCGTATCGGCTCCCCTTACCAGGGGTGGCCCGGAAGTTTTCCGGGTGACATATGCGCAGAACCGCCGTCACGGTGCGCATCCAGCTGCGTCCCTCGATCAACAACCGCGCGCGGGAGGCAGAGCGCGCGGACTGCAACAGGGAGGCTGGGAACGTGGAGCCCGCCAGGCAGTGGCACGTGAGCTGCCGCGATGTCGCCGGCAGACGTCGTGACATGTCGGTGTTGATCAACCAGGGGAACGTGGTGGTGATCGCTCCAGCGGGCGAGACCGCGGTGCTTTCCCCGCTGGAGGTCGGCAGACTGCGCGCTGCCCTGCGCGACGCGATCGTGGTGGCCGCCGCAATGGAATGAATCCCCTCGTGAGCGCGGTGGCTGGCGGTCTGTCGGCCGCCGCGCTCACGATCGCAGTCTTCCCCCGCAAGTCCGCTCGCGGCATTATCCACTCCCGGTAGCCTGGCAACCGAGAGGTGACTGCGTGAGCACGTTCTGGCAACGATCAGTCGCGCTGCTCCGGCGCGGGACGTCGGGCTTGCACACGGTGTGCGTCCTGACCAAGCAGGGCGTGATCAGCCCGCTTCGGCCGGACAAGCTGCTGCGCATCGTCCTCGCCTGGCGCCGCTGGGGCATCACCCCGCCGCTGGGCTTCGCCGTCGGCGCGGTGCGCCACGCCGACCGCCCGGCCGTGATCGACGAGCGTGGCGCGCTCAGCTACGCCGAGCTCTCGCAGCGCACCACCCGGCTCGCCAACGGCCTGCGCAACCGGGTTCCCCGAGGCACCCGGATCGGCGTGCTGTGCCACAACCACCACGGGCCGATCGAGACGATCGTCGCCGCCGCCAAGCTCGGCATAGACGTGGTTCTGCTCAACACGGGCCTGAGCACCCCGCTGCTCGCCAACGTGATCGCCGAGCAGCGGGTCGGCCTGCTGGTCCTGGACGCCGAATACCGCGCCCACCTGCCGGACCTGCCCGAAGACGTCGAAGCCGTGCTGGCGTGGACCGAAGGCACCACCCGGCACGACACGCTGGAGCACCTGATCGCCACGTCCTCGGCCAAGCACCTGGCCCGGCCGAAGCGGCACTCCCGGATGATCGTGCTCACCTCCGGCACCACCGGAACCCCGAAAGGCGCCTGCCGCCCCGATCCGCCGGGGCTCGCGCCCGCGGCGTCGATCCTGTCCCGCGTACCGCTGCGCAACGGGGACCGGATCTTGGTCAGCGCACCGCTGTTCCACACCTGGGGCCTCGCCGCGTTTCAGCTCGGCTCCGTGCTCGGCGCGACGCTGGTGCTGCGACGCCGGTTCGACCCCGAGCAGTCGCTCGGCGCGGTGCAGCGCAACCGGTGCACATCGATGTTCGTGGTGCCGGTGATGCTCCAGCGCATCCTCGAGCTCCCCGAACGGGTCCGCGACGAGTACGACCACAGCACGTTGCGCGTCGTGGCGAGCAGCGGCTCTGCGCTGCCCGCCGACCTGGCCTCCAGGTTCCAGCGCGCCTTCGGGCCGGTGCTCTACAACTTCTACGGCTCCACCGAGGTGTCCTGGGTCAGCATCGCGACACCGCACGACCTGCGCGCCGCCCCGGGCACGGCGGGCCGACCGCCGCGCGGGACGACGGTGCGCATTCTCGGCGATGACGGAACCCCGGTGCGCCGCGGTGCGACCGGGCGGATCTTCGCCGGCAACGACATGCTCTTCGAGGGCTACACCAACGGCAGCAGCCGGGAGACCCACGACGGCCTGATGTCGACCGGAGACCTCGGGCGGTTCGACGCCGCCGCGCGGTTGTTCGTCGTCGGCCGCGAAGACGACATGATCATCGCTGGCGGCGAGAACGTCTACCCCAAGGAGACCGAGGACGTCATCGCCGGCCTGCCGGAGGTGTCCGAGGCCGCCGTCATCGGAGTCGACGACGCCGAGTTCGGGCAGCGGCTAGCGGCGTTCGTGGTGCTCCGAGCCGACGGCCGCCTGGACGCCGAGCAGCTGCGTGAGCGGGTCCGCGGCCGGTTGCCGAAATTCGCCATGCCCCGCGATGTGGTGTTCCTCGACGAGCTGCCGCGCAACGCCACCGGCAAGGTCGTGCCTCGCGAACTGCTCGCCCGCTTGGACGCCTGACCGGCAGGGCCGCACGATCACCCCTCGTGTCGAGTTAGGCTGCCTCGGGTGAACGACCGTCTAGTGTGGATCGACTGCGAAATGACCGGTCTCGATCTCGGCAAGGACGCGCTGATCGAGATCGCCGCCCTGGTCACCGATGCCGACCTCAACATCCTCGGCGAAGGCGTGGACATCGTCATCCACGCCGACGAGGAGAAGCTCGCCGGAATGCCCGACGTGGTCCGCGAGATGCACGACCGCTCCGGGCTTACCGAAGAGGTGCGCCGCTCCACGGTGACGCTCGAAGAGGCCGAACAGCGCGTGCTGGACTACATCCGCCAGTACGTGCCCGACGGCCGGTCCGCGCCGCTGGCCGGCAACTCGATCGCCACCGACCGTGGCTTCATCTCCCGCGACATGCCGCGGCTGGACGCCCACCTGCACTACCGGATGGTCGACGTGTCGTCCATCAAGGAGCTGTGCCGCCGCTGGTACCCGCGCATCTACTACGCGCAGCCGGAGAAGGGCCTCGCCCACCGCGCGCTCGCCGACATCCGGGAGTCCATCCGCGAGCTCGCCTACTACCGGCGGACCGCGTTCGTCCCGCAGCCGGGGCCGACCAGCGAGCAGGCCCAGGCGGTGGCGGCCGAACTGCTCGACGGCGATGGCGCCGGCGGCACCGAGAAGGCCCGCGAGGAGTCCGGCCAGAACCCGGAATCCGGCCGCTGACCAGCGCGCTCCGGATAAACCGGAGCCGGTGGAAAAGCGGGTGACGGCGCACGCTACGATATGAGCGTTGCTCCGGCAAGGGTGCCCGAGAGGGTTAGTCCGAGCGGCCACGGTGGGTGTAGCTCAGTCGGTAGAGCACTGGGTTGTGGTCCCAGGTGTCGCGGGTTCGATTCCCGTCACTCACCCGATGAAGAAAGGCCCCGTTCCAGTTGGAACGGGGCCTTTCTTCATTGTCCTGGTGGCCGCGGGTGGTCGTTCCGGCCGGAACGACCACCCGCGGCTTCAACTCACTTGTTGCCCTGCACCCACTGGGCCCACGGGACCTGCCAGTCTCCGAAACCGTCCCAGGCGCGCAGGTTCGGCCCGCCTGAGTTGGTGATCTGCACGACATCGCCCTTCTTCAGCAGGTCGAAGACCCACTTGGCGTCGGCCATGCTCATGTTGATGCAGCCGTGGCTGACGTTGCGCCGCCCCTGATCGCCCACCGACCACGGCGCGGCGTGCAGGAACTCACCGCCGTTGGAGATCCGGACCGCCCACTGAACCTCGGTGCGGTAGCCGCCCGCCTCGACAGGCAGGCCGTAGGTGGAGGAGTCCATCATCTTCGTAGCGTGGTGCTCGGTGACCACGTGCACGCCGTTGTTGGACGGGAACGACGGTTTGCCCAGCGACACCGGCATGGTCCGCAGCAGCTTGCCGTTCTTCTCGATGGTCATCTTGTGGGTGGCGCCATCGGCCTTCAGCACGACCGCGTCGCCGATGGTGATGGTCGCCTTGCGGTCCTCCTCGCCCCAGGCGCCGTTGCCGAGGTCCCTTCCGTACACGTCGACGTCGATCGACACCTTGGTGCCCGGCTTCCAGTACTCCTTCGGCCGCCAGTGCACCTCGCGGCTGTTGAACCAGTAGAAAGCGCCCTCCACCGCCGGCTCGGTGCGGATCTTGATCGCTTCCTCGGCCTTCGCCTTGTCCGGCGCCGGGACCTTCGCGCTGAAGTAGAACGCCAGCGGCTGACCGACGCCGACGGTCTGCCCGTCCAGCGGGTTCATCGACACGAAGGTCTGATTGCCGGGTGAAATGGTGCTGAAAGTGGACTGCTGGGTGATCGCCGGCCCGTTCGCCCCCTGCGCGGTCACGGACAGCGTGTAGGTCGTGCCGTAACCGAGCTTCTCGGTGGTGGCCCAGCTGGCCCCGTCCGGCGCGATGGCGCCGGCCATCGCGGTGCCTTCCGCGTTGGTCAGCACCGCCTCGACGATCTTGCCGTTGATCGCCTTCGCCTTGATCGGGCCGGTCGGCGAAATGTCCTTGGCCCCGTTCTGCGGTGCCAGCTCCAACGTCGGCGCGGACGCCACCTCGCCGGACGCCGTGGAACCGGACCCGCTGCAGCCAGCGACGAGCAACGCCGCCAAACCGAAGATCAATATTGTCAGCAGTCGTGACACCCGTACGGGCACCCCGACCGAATTACTCCACTCCCTCATGGGCAACTGTCCGTCCGCTCCGATGCGCCGCTACGCCTGAGAACAGTGTGCAGCAATGCCCCGACAGTGAGTGAAGGGACCAGGTTGCACACATAGGGTGATCCCCCCTGAGAGATCACCCTCCATGAGACGCAACACCCCACCCCGGGGTTGCGTCCCCACCCCCGACAACCTCGCCCGCCCCAAAACCGACCCCCTCTTCGGCCCCCCTCAGGGCCGTGCTAATGTTTTCCACGTCGCCAGGGAGACCGGGGCGGAACCGAAAAGGAACCGAGCCGATCAAAACCTGACGGACGGCCAGCGCCAATAGCTCAACTGGCAGAGCAGCTGACTCTTAATCAGCGGGTTCGGGGTTCGAGTCCCTGTTGGCGCACAACGGTTTACCAGCAAAAACGAAAGCCCGCCGAGCTCGGCGGGCTTTCGTCGTCTCAATTCCCGTTTCAGTTGTTTGTCCAAAGCAGCTTGCCGACATCGGCCGCCACTTCGTCCAGAACCTCCTGCGGGACGTGCTGGTAGCGCTTGAGCATCGACTCTTGCGACCAGCCCATCACGGTCATCACGGTCTTGGACGGGATGCGAAGGACCAGGAGCATGGTCGCCATCGTGTGGCGGGCGTCGTGAAGCCGGGCCTCGCGGACTCCTGCCGAGTCGAGCAGATCAAGCCACTCGTCGTAGTCGCGCCGAGGATCGATCGGCCGGCCATTGGGCTGCGCGAAAACCCAGTCTTCTCCGGCCCATTCCGTGCCAGCCTCCGCACGTTCGCGGTCCTGAGCCATCTTGTGGACCTTCAGCGCCCGCACGAGCGGTTCCGGCAAGCCGATCTTTCGCTTACCCGAGGTGGACTTGGTGTCCACTTCGACCAGTCCCCCGCCGTGCCGCTTCGGGCATTCCGCGCCGCGCTTCCTTCCGCAGGCCCCGCGGCAACCGTGCTGCCACGTTCGCCGCTGCAACGCCTTCCGGATTCGGACGGTGCCAGCGTCGAAATCGACGTAACGCCAACGCATTGCTAGCGCTTCACCCTGCCGAATCCCGAGAGCCAACGCGACGATGAAGCGAACCCCGTTCCGCCTCTTTCCGGCCTCTTCGAAGATTCGCTGCGTCTCCTTCACCGTAAGCGGTTCAATCTCGCGTTCCTCGCTGGGCGGGGCCTTCACCACGTCCATCGGACTCTTTGCGATGTAACCCCGGCGGCACGCCTCGTTCAGCGCGGTGCGCAAAGTGCGGTGCACCTGCTGGATTGTGCTGGACTTCTTCCCCTCACTGCGGAGCTTGCTGTAGAGCCTCTCCACGTGATCCGGCTGGAGCCGCTCCATCCAGTGGGCACCAAGGCCCGGGATCAGGTAGTGCACTACTGCGGTGTGGTAGTACGACCACGTTTTCGGCCGCACGTTGGGCGAAACCGCAATGTGCTCGTGCCAGTGCTCAAGCCACTTGCCAAGTCGCCAGCGGTTGCCCGCCTTCGAGACGTTCCCGCTGTCGCGCTGCCGTTCAAGCTCACGCACTTTCCGCGTCACGTCGGCTTCGGTCTTGCCCTGGACGTGCCGGCGGTCGGGTCGGCCGTCGTCACGAGTCCCCATGGTGACGCGGCCGTGCCAGTAGCCGTCCTTGCCCTTGTAGATGCTGCCGGTTCCGTTGGGTGCCCGGGTGCCTTCCGGGCGGCGCTTGCGTGGCATTCGATGGTTCCCTTCGTGGTTACTGTGCGTGCCGTTTTGGGCGTGCGGGGTCGCCGCGCCCGTGGGCGTGTTGGGTTAGATGCGGGTTAGATCGGGAGTTAGATCTGGTCGGGCGGGTTAGATTTCTAACCTCGGGGTTAGACCGGCCCGCGTGGGGTCTGGCCTGCGGAGAGTTAGAAAAGTTAGGCGAGTTAGGCGGGTTAGCCGCCGGGTTGGGAGCTTCAAAAAGGCTCCCAACTGGGGGGGTTGCGGGGACCTGGGTTGTCTAACTCGCCTCACCTGGCGGCTAGCGGGCCAGGCCGGGGGCGGCCGAGTGCCGTGGTGACGCGGAGTCAGCGTTCCGGGTGGCCGACCGCTAGGCGCTAGGTGCCTGGTCGGCGGCGGTTCGGGTCGCTCGCGGCCCCGCTAGGTCTAGCAGCCTGGCCGCTAGGTCTAGCGGTGCCGAATGAGCTTCGCCGCTCGTCTCGACACCCCCGGATTCCGGGGCTTTCAAGGCGGTTCACAGCGGTGCTCATTCGCCTCATTCCGCTCATTTCCGCTGGCAGAGTGGATGAGGTGGCCGAATGAGCGATCTCATTCGCTGACGGCGACCTCATTGCCGGACTCATCCGGTGGTGCCGGCCATCAGGGGCCTGGTTCGCCGTGTTCGGCGGGGGTCTCGTCGGCGCAGTCGCGGTGCTGGCACAGCTGCACCGGCTCGGTCTAGGGCGAGCATCGCGGCCCGCAGTCCGGCGAGTGCGCCGAACCCGGCGAGTGCGAGGGTGCGCGCCATGCCGGAGGCCACGGCCAGCGCGCCGATCAGCAGCGCGGGCAGCACGGCCCGCCACATCATCACGGCCGCCGCAGCGACGATGAGCAGAGCGATCACAGCGAGCGCGGCCAGCACGCGGCCGAGGATCTCCAAGAGCGGGTTCATGGTCGGTCTCCCTTCAAGGGGTGTCGGAGTGAAACCGGCGAGCGCGAGTGAAGTTCTTCATTCGCCGGTCCACTCCAGGGGTGAGCTGCGGAAAGTGAACCGAGTGAACCGGGTTGGAGCGGTCCAGGCGGGCGGGTTGTGTGCCCGGTTTCCGGCTGCTCCGGGTTTCATTCCGGCTTCACTCGTTTCACTCGTCGTGGTCAGGGACAGGGACAGCAACATTGCGCGCCTGGCAAGTGAGTGGACGGCGTCCGGTCGCCGCAGCAACCGCGTGGAGCGGGGTTGGCGAGGCCGGTTCACTGCGCTCACTTGACTCACTTCCGGATCGTTGTCGCAGGTCACGCCCAGTGAATGCCGGAAGTGAATGGGCAAGTGACTATTCACCTGTCCCGGCCGTACTCACTTGCCCACTCACTTCCGGTTTCCGGCCGCCGAACGGGTCTCACGCGGCGTGCTGTTCGGCGGCCAGGCGCTTGACGTAGGCGGTGATGGCTTCGGCCGGGACACGGCGGGCGTGGCCGATGCGCACCGAGGCCACGTCGCCGGACTTGATAAGCCGGAACATCGTCGTCCGGCTCACCGACAACCGACGGGCGGCGGCCTCGACGGTGAGCAGCACGCGCGGCTCCTCCTGTGGCTGCCGGGACATAGGGAGGGAACGACCAGGGGGAGCCGGAAACCGCGTTTTCCGGGGGTTTCCCGGGGCGTGTTCCCTCGCCTCCCTCGTTCCCTCTCGGGTCGTTTCCGCAGGTCGGGCCGAGGGAATCGGCGAGGGAGGCGGAGAGGGAGAATTCCCTCCCTCCCCGGGGACTCCCTGCCCTGTTCCCTGTCCGATTCCCTGCCGGATCGACGAGTTGGTGTGCTGGCTGCGGTTCATGGGTGCTCCCGGTCCGTACGAAGTTGACGAAGTTACGAACTTTGGCTCTGACCTGCGGTTTCGTCGGGAGCAAAGTTCGTACGTACGAACTTTGCTCTCAGCGTTTGCCCTGGTCAGGAGCATTGTTCGTAAGTTCGTAGTGTTCGTTCACTGAGTTGATCTCGATGCGGCAGACTGGGTGCATGGTCGAGATCTCCCCGACAGGTTGGGCTGCCCTCTACAAGGCCGATTCGGGCTTCGTTGAACGTGCGGTTGAGCGTTTCGACGACGACGGCCACGCGCTGGTAGTTGATCCCCAACGTGGCGCACTGGTTCCCGCACACCACCTTTCCGGCTTTCAGTTCCTGACTGAGTGCGCCCGGGCGTTCTCGGTCGTGCCAAGCCAACCCGGTTGGCGTGTCGTCGGCGTTGATGACGACTACGTGCCTCCAGTTCGCGTTGTCGAGGACGTACACGCCTGGCTGGTCGCCGACGGCGGCATGGGATGGCCGTTGATCGTCAATCGCGAGAGCGAGGAACCGGACTGCCTCATGCGCGCGGCGGTCGCATTCAGGAATCCGCGCCTGATCGGGCCCGGCGACGAGATCCCCGTTGCGGATGTCGAGAAGCGCGAGTAATCGGCTTGCGTCATATGCAGACATAGGGAACCTCCCGGTGTGTACGAAGTTGACGAAGTTACGAACTTTGGCTCTGACCTGCGGTTTCGTCGGGAGCAAAGTTCGTACGTACGAACTTTGCTCTCAGCGTTTTCCCTGGTCAGGGGCATTGTTCGTAAGTTCGTAGTGTTCGTTCGCTACGTAGATCTCGGTGGCGCGGCCTCCCTTCCTCCCCTCGGGCCGCTGGAACGTCTTGGTGATCACGTCGTCGGCGGCGAGCTGGTCAAGCCACGCGGTGATGTCGGCGGCCTTCTCGTTGCCCTGGAAGTGCTGTTGGCTGATCTCGGTGCGGGCGCGCCCGGCCGGTCCGGCGTCGGCGATGAACCGGGCGAGTTTGGACAGCTTGGGGTTCGAGGTGGTGAACACGGCGCGGGCGGAGTCCACGGCGTAGCGGACGAACGCCGCAGCTGCGGCCAGGTGCTCAACGGTGATCAGCTCCACGCCGTCGAGCGCGGCATGCAGCCCGGCCACCCGCAGGCAGTTCGGCGCGGCACGGGACAGGAACTGTTCGATCGGGCCGTCGTCTGCGCTGTAGCCGCCGAACTCGACGTAGAGCCGCTGCCACAGCGCGGCGGCATCGCGGGTGAGGCCGAGTTGCCCGAGGTGGGCACCGGCGGCCAGGCGGGCACGGAGGTCCACGGCCAGGCGATCGAGCAAGGCCGGGTCCGCGCCGGTGCTGTTGGGCAGGAACTGGGTCTGGGCGACCAGCACGGGCAGGAACCGGTTGTAGGTGCCCCCGGCCATGTCAGAGGCCGAGAGCTTGGCCTGGAACTCCTTCGGGGTGATGTGGGCCAGGATCCCGACGTGGGTGTCCCGCACGATCCGCGCGTTCACGCCGAGGGTGGAGAGGTTCCCGCCTTCCCACGCCGCGCGCAGCGTCGCCGAGAGCGTGTTGCCCTCCCGCTTCATCCGGGCCATGACGGTGGCCCACTCGGTCTCGAACGCCAGCAACCGCCGGTCACCAGGCGGCAGCAGGGACGCCCGCTTCTTGCCCTTGCCCTCCTCTCCCTCGTCGGGGCCGGTCGCGCCCGCCTCGTCCTCGTTGAACGCCTGCGTCAGCCCCTCACCGGAGGTCAAACCGGAGTGGATGTTGCGGTCCGCGAAGTCCGGGTCGGTGGCCAGCAGCAGGCGTTTCGCGGCCGACCAGCCCGCACCCTTGCGGCCCACGCCGGTCCGGCCGATGACCATCGGCCACACCAACAGCGGGTGCCGGTCGTCCCCGGCCCGCATGTGCGGCCCGTCGCCGAGATAGACCCCGGTCGCGGCCATCAGCGACGCGAGGATGTTCGCCGGGTCGGCTTCGCTGGTCGGCTCCAGGCGGCGCACCAGCGACCCGAGGTAGGTGCCGAACATCGCCTCGTCACGGTCGGGCAGCTCCGAGCGAGCGCGGGCGATCTCCTCCAGCGCCCGCCGCTCGGTCTCCGGGTCCAACGCCAGCGCCGGGACCGCCGGCACCGGCCCCGCGGCTTCCCTCGTCGGCTGCGGGGTGGAGTCGGGGACCAGGTGCAGCCGTCGCCGCGCTTCGCCCGGTTCGACGGGCGGTGTTTCGGGCTTACTCATGGGCTTTCGGCTCCGATGTCGTTCGGTGGGTGTTCGTGCTGTTCGCGGCCGGTCGAAACCCCCTCGACCGGAGAAGTCGACTCCCCTCAACTCATGCGGGTCACCGGGGGTCGACTCCCCTCAACTCATGCAGGTCACCGGGTCAGGTCGCCTGGTCGGCTCGGTCGCCTGGTCGGCTCGGCTCGGTCGCCCGGTCGCCCGGTCGGCTCGGCTCGGTCGCCCGGTCGCCCGGTCGGCTCGGCTCGGTCGCCCGGTCGCCCGGTCGGCTCGGCTCGGTCGCCCGGTCGGGAGAGGGGTTCTCGGCGGGTTCTCGGTGCTTCTCCGGTGCCGCTTCTCGGGGTTCTTCCCATGCAGGTGAGAACCGGTGAGAACCCTCTTCCCGGCCGCCGGGAACCTGGTTCCTGGACTGCTCCCAACTCGGGGGAAGGTTGGGAGCTGGTTTGTGCTGTTCCCGGCGGCCGGGAACCTGGTTCCGGGCTGGCTCCCCCCCCGGGGTTGGGAGCTGGTTTGTGCTGTTCCCGGCGGTTCCGGACCCCGGGTCCGCTGATCGGTTGGGGAACCCCGGCCGGTGGCGGTGTTCAAACCCCGTACGACACGGGGCGGCGGGACTGGCGCCACCGGCCGGGAGACCCGGGGATCGGGGGGTCGGGCTCAGCTCGATCTGGACGCGTCGGGCTCGACCTGGACGGCCCTTGCGAGGGCCCGGGCCAGCTCGTAGCGGTCCCGCTCGAACCACGGCCCGCCGCGCTCGACCGCCGCCGCCAAGCCGTGCTCCAGCCGTTCCCGGTCCCCGGCCGCCAGGTCGGCGGCCATCGTGGCGACGTAGGCGGCCAGGTTGTCCAACGGCAGCCGGGACAGGAGCTCGGTCGAGACCGGCGCGGCGTACAGCAGCGTCGTCACCCCGTGCAGGCCCAACGTGGTCATCACGCCACCCCGTCCGGGTCGAAGCTCACGTCGAGCTGGCCGCCGATGACCGGGTCACGGGGACTGGGCCCCCTGTTCGGGTGCACGCCGCGCCGGATCTCCTCCCACGTCACGATCGGGAAGTTCCGCGACCACACCTCGGTCAGGCCCAGCGCTTCCGGAGTGGTGCCGTAGACCGTGGCCAGCAGCTCCCGGTAGGTCTGCGAGACCGTGAGCTTGCCCTGTTCCCACCCGCAGATCAGGCCCTTGAGCGTGCCCAAAGCGCCCAACCGGATGCCCCGCGCTTCCGCTGCCTCGATCACGTGGCTGGCCAGCTCGCCCTGAGTCCACCCCAGCGCCTGCCGGACCTGCCTCAGCTTCGTCAACTTGGCCATCACCGGCTCACCTTCGCCCGCGACCGCTTCCGCTGGGCCGGGGCCGACACCGGGGCGAAGATCTCCGCGACCCTCGCCCGGATGGCCTGCGCCAACTCGTGTTCCTCGGTGCCGGGCTCGAGCTCGGCCATCTCCAGCCGCGTTTCCTCGATGGCGGCGGCCGAGTCGTTGAACAGCGTGTCGAACAGCACCTGCCGGGCCCAGTCCGCGTCGTCGAGGTCCGACAGCAGCCCGCCACCGTTGATGAACAGGTAGTACGCCGCCGCGATGTCCTCATACGACATCGGTACCGTCAGCGTGAGCTGCATAGCGGCCGGGGTGTCGTTGAACGCCCGGTGAGCGGCGGTGAACTCGGTGACCTGCCCGTTGACCATGCCGAAAGCCTGCTTCGTCATCTCAGGCCACCTCCCCAACCTGCGCACCCTGCGTGTTGTCGGCGGCCTCGATGGCCGACTCGTTCCCGGTCACGAACGCCTCGTAGGCGGCCTGCGAGCACTTCTCCACGTAGGCGTTCAGCGCCTCACCGGAAATCCGCAACGTGCCCTTGCCCGTGCCCAACTTCAGCGCGGCCAGCTCACCGGACTCGATCGCCCGGTAGATCGTGTTCACCGAGACATCCAGCGCCCCGGCCACTGCCTTCACCCGGTACATCCGGCTACCCTCGAACTGCATCGATGCTCCCAACGTTTCGATGTCCGCCCCGGCTGGTGCTGCAACACCAGTCGGGGCTTTTGCGTTCTGTGCGATTCCTGCAACACCAGAGACAGTAGCTATCCTGGCCAACCATGTCAACATAGTTACATCCTGGTCGCCAAAGTTGGCCACGTGTACCCTCTCCGACATGCGAAAACTCGATCCTGATGACCCGCGCCCGCCGTATCGGCAGATTGCCGACCAGCTGCAAGCGGCGATCGACTCGGGCGAGCTAGGGCCGGGGCAGCAGCTCCCGGCGCTGTCGGCGTTGACCAGCGAGTACGGCGTTTCGCTTGGTACTGCCAAGAGCGCCCTGGCGGTGCTTCGCGATGCCGGACTGATCGTGTCGCGACAAGGCAAGGGCTCGTACGTCCGTACCCGACGGGACAAGAGCCGTATCGAAGTGGACGCCAGCGACCTCGAAGCAATGCGTCGTGAACTTGCCGAACTGCGGAACAGGCTCGAAGTGGTCGAGCGGAAGCTTGCCGACAGGTAACGAGCTACCGCCCGATCTGCCGGAAGAAGGCCACAAGCCCCTCGACGACGCCGCCAAGCAAGCCGAACGCGCCCTTCGCGAACACTGCGGCGTCGTTGGGGTACTTGACGACCAGCACGAACAACGCCACGCCGACCAACGACCAGACCACCTTCGACAACGCGCCCCCGCCCGTCTTCGGCAACATCGGCAACGAGTTCTTCGCCATAGCCAGTTCCTCCGTCTACTTTGTTGGCTGTTTTCCCTGGCATGGCTCAAGAATCCGGTTTCTTTGCAAAGATAGGGAGATGAGTCCCTGGTGAGTCGGAGGTGAGTCGTTCGGATCACCAGCGGATGACCAGCGGGAATAGCTGAGGGGAAGCGTGCACGTGGAAGACGCCGACATGACACCTCTGAAGCGGGCGCGTCTCGCAACCGGCATGACGCAGGGCGAAACCCGCGCGAAGCTCCGAGAGGCGCGGCGACGGCGAGGCAAGATGCCGCCAAAAGACGCCAGCCTGAAGCGCATGTACACAGAGTGGGAGCAGGGGCGGGTAGACCCCGTTGACTGGCGCGACGAGCTGTGCGAAGTGTTCGAGCTCCCGCCGGTGGCGCTCGCGTTCGTCGAGGTGACTCCGCCTCCGTCGCTGGAGATCCCGTCTCTGCTCGAAATCACCCGGCTGGATCTGGAAATCGTCGAGATGCTGGAGGTGCAGACCGACCACTATCGACACATGGACCGGAAGGTTGGCGCGGCGATCATTCCGCAAACCGTCGCCCACGTTGAGCACATGCAAAACCTTCTGCGAACGTCGCTGCCCGGCCAGCACTCCGCGTTAGCAGCTGTGGCCCTGGCAGAGGGCGCCGCCTTGGCCGGTTGGCAAGCGCTCGACGCTGGTGACGTCACGAAAGCATGGAACCTTCACGACATCGCGAAATCCGCTGCGGCACAAGGCGAAAGTCCCGCCGTGTTGGCGCACGTCACGGCACAGCAGGCTTACGCGCTGCTCGATGCCGGCCGCGCCAGCGATGCGGTGGAGCTGGTCCAGTTCGCGCACACGCCCGACACAGCTCGGCGCGTTCCGCCACGTCTCCGCGCCTGGCTCGCCGCAGCTGAGGCGGAGTTCCTCGCAGCTGCGGGCGAGCACTACCAGGCGCTAAAGATGCTTGACCAGGCGGTCGAGGTGCTCCCGGAAGGCGACACCGACCCTGAACTTCCCTACCTGATGCTGAACGGAACACACCTTTCTCGGTGGCGCGGGCACTGCCTCGCCCGGCTCGGTGCCGATGAAGCAGTCGACGACCTGACTACCGCACTGGAAGGTAGCCAGGTCCTCACATCGAAACGCGCGGAGACAGGCCTTCGGGTAGACCTCGCCCTCGCTCTGCGAAGCCGCGGCGACATCGAGGGCTCGAAGCGGCACGCACAACGAGCGGCCGATCTGGCCGGGCGGACAGGTTCGGCACGCCAACGCGCGCGTATCTCCAAACTCCTGGCTGGCTAGTTCTCACCACCAAGCGCTAGGTAATGCAGCAGTCCAACGAGGGTGCCCGAATTCTTAATCTTTCCTTCGCGGATCAGGTTCGGAATCTTGGACAACGGAACCCATTCGAAGCGCCCTTCGTTCACTTCGGTTGCATCGCCGACCAATTCAGCGCCCCGACCGAGAAAGACATGGTGAGGATTCCTAAGCATTCCAACAGCAGGCTCGAACGTGACGAGTGACTCTAGCCCTCGCGGCCTGTAGCCGGTTTCTTCGATCAGCTCGCGCAGCGCCGTATCGTACGGGGTTTCTCCGGGGTCGATGATTCCGCCCGGAAGTTCCCAGTTCCACAGGTCGGGCGCGAACCGGTGCCGCCAGGCCATGAGAACATTCTCGCCCGCGTCGTCGATGAGAACCGTCATAGCAGGCGGAGGAAACCACACAGTGTGATGCTCGAACCGGTCTCCTGACGGCTGCGAAATGTCAGCCAGCCCAACCCGGACCCATTCGCTTTCATAGATCGGCCGTTCATTATGAACGATCCATTCTCCCTCTTGGTTAGCCATGTAGCTAAGTCTCCTATGTTCAGGCGTCAAGTGATGCCACTTTTAGCGCGAACGGTATGCGTCGCGGCGATGAGCGACGGTCACAACTGTGACGGTCACTTCGTTGTCATCGATCGAGTAGAGGGCTCGATACTCGCCGCGCCGAGTGCTGTGCAGGTTCCCTAGCGGCTCGTCTAGCCGCTTTCCAAGGCGGTGCGGATTGTCGGCAACGGGGCCGGTCAGGTGGTCATGCATTGCCATTGCGGCCGCCAGAGGTAGCCGGTTCATCTGACGGCGTGCGGAAGCGGTGTAGGTGACGGCGTAGCTGGGCTGGTGGGTCATTCGTTGGCCGCACGGGCTGCGAGGTCGGCGGCCATCTGGTCCGCGGAGATGGTTCGGCCGGCGGCCATGTCGGCGAGACCTTCGCGCAGGTCGCGCACGACGTCTGAGTCGGAAAGCACTTCGATCGTCTCACGCAAACGATCGATCTCACCGGAGGGCACGACGTCGGCAACGTGCTCACCGTGGGCGATCACGGGCACGCTTTCGCCACGCTCGGCCCGCTGCACCGCTTCGTTCCACGACGCCAGGCCATCGGCGGATACGCTCACTGGCTGCTCGCTCATGGTCTCCATTCTGCTGCATCCTCGCCTCGATCGACCAGCGCGACGAGGCTGGAACATTGGGGGATGGCTGGCGGCCGGGACCGCCTCTAGGCTCTAGACCGCTGCTCACGGCCCGGATGGGTGTCTAGCGACCCCTCTAGGTCTAGAGAGGCCGGGCTCTAGACCTAGAGGGCTCCCGAGGTGCGGCTCAGCGGCCCGTAGGCCGTCGAGCCGCCAGTGAACCGACTCGGAACTACCACGTGATCTCCCGGCCTCAGAGGGGCTCTCAAGAGGCACTGAGATCTCCGTTGAGCCCTGAACGAGGCAGGGTGCAACCGGGAAGGCCGACCAGCACGCTCAGCGTCCCTCCGCCGCCCTCGTTGTCGGCTCAGTTTTCGGCTCAGTCCGCTCCCGTGCCAACCATCCCCCACTGTTCCAGCAATGGCACTGACCAGGGCACTTGCACGGTTAGACCCTGCTGTGAACGATCTTCCAAATCCCTCTTAATCAGGCTCTTCGCAGTGGAGCGGATCCTGTATCCGAGTGATCACTTGTGGTGATAGCTGATTGTTGCGTTCTGTAGCCGCGCCCGCGGCTTGTGTAGGGCGGGGACGAGGTGCGCCCACCGAACCTGTGATGATCTTTGTCGACCAAGAGCAAGGATCATCGGTAGAGGCGGGTGGGCGCGTGTCACAGACTACGGTGCCGGCGCAGTTGCTGGGACTGGACGGGGTCGAGATCGATGTGATCGAACGGGAGGCGGATGGTTCCTGGACGGTGCATGTGACGACCGCGGCCCCGCGGGCGGCGTGCTGTCCGGGCTGTGGGCACGCCGCGGAGCGGGTCAGAGAGTCCACAGTGCATACCGTCAAGCACGTGACGATGGTCGCGATGCGGGTGAGCTGGCACAAGTCTCGATTCTGGTGTGGGAACGCCGAGTGCGGTAACGCGAGCTTCGTCGAGACGGGGCCGCTGGCCGATCGGCGAGCCGGGATCTCGTCGCACGCCAGGACGGTGACGGGGCATCTGGTCGGGGACTGGCTGGTGCCGGTGTCCCGGGTCGCCGCCGGGGTCGGGATGGCCTGGCACACCGTGCATGACGCGTTCGTCGGGGTGGCCGCCCAGGCGGGGATCGTGGTCACCGACACCACCACGACCACCGACCGTGGGGCCGGTGTGGCCTGCGACGCCGGGCCCGATCGTCAGGACGGGGAGACCGCCGGCGGCGGTGACCCGAGGGTGGCCGACGCGGATCCCGGTGCTGTCGGCACCGATCTGCACCAAGGAGAAGCTCTCCGAGCGGGCACGGAACAAGCTGTTGTGTGTCCTGGCCGATCTGGGCGGGTACGGCCGGCAGATCGGTGCGGCGTGGCGGGCCAAGGAACTGCTGCGCGCGGTGATCGGCCTCTCGCCCAACCAGACCGGCGTGGCAACCACCGGCCACCGGCTACGCCGGGCATTCCACGCGTTCTTCACCTTCTGCGGCACGATCGGCGCCAGCGTCCCGGAGATCGTGACCCTGGCCCAGACCATCTCCACCTGGCGTACCGAGATCGCCCGGGGCGTGCTCACCGGCCACAGCAACGCCGCCGCCGAGGGCGTCAACCGTCTGGTCAAGCTCGTCTACCGGGGTGCGTTCGGGTTCACCAACGTCACCCATCAACAACGCCGCTCCCGCTACACCGCGTCCCGGTCCACCCGCCCCGAATGGCTACACACCGTCAACACCTCTGCTGCACCATGCGTAGTCACATGATTACAAGATCCCGCCAGATGCGAAGAGCCCTTAATCAGCGGGTTCGGGGTTCGAGTCCCTGTTGGCGCACTCGATATGCGAAACGCCCTGCTTACGCAGGGCGTTTCGCTTTCTCATATCTCGTCTTTGTATTGGGGGTCGAACCCCCCAAACCCCCACGGTGCGGTGGCTTGGTTTCGGGGTTTCGCATCCCGTGGGAACGCTTCCGGGCCTAGGTAGCCGCTGTGCCTTGAAAGCATCATTTTGGAGCAGGTGGCTTTCTTGTTGCTTGGGTGAGTGGCGTCACTATTTTTGTGGGCGTGCGCATTTGGTGCGGCTTCGCCGACGCATGGGTTGGTCGTGGTCTTCGTTGCTTCGGGTTGGTGTTTGAAAGCACCGACTGGACCTAGACCTCGGGTGGTGGGGCGCGAACAATCGGGTACCTCGGGTTGCCGATCGGACGCCGGGGGTTGTTGGTGGTCGACCAGGTGTTGGGCGGGGCGGTCATCGCGGTGACCTTGGTGTGCTTGGTTCGGCTGGTGGTCCGCCGTTGGCGGCTTCCGGAGGCTTGGGGTGGCTGCGGGAGCGTGGACGTTGCTCATGTCTTGATGGGCATCGGGATGTCCGCGATGTTCCTGCCCCAGGTGCTTCCGCCCGGCGCGTGGGCTGCGCTGTTCGTCGCGAACGCCGTTTGGATGGGCGTGCTGGCGCTGCGTCGGCGTGCGGCCCTGACCTACCTGCACCACTTGGTCAGCGGGTTGGCCATGGCGTACATGTTCGCCGCCGCTCGGCCGCACGGGCCCAGTTCAGGCCTGTTGTCGTTGTCCACCGCACATTCGTCCGGCCACTCGCACGGCAGCGCGCTGGCCGTCGTCGGCGCACAGCCTGCGGGCTTCACTTTTCCGCTGCTGGCCTGGGTACTGATGACCTACTGCCTGCTCAGCGCCGGCTTCGCCGGAACCGACCTGATCCGCCCGCCCCGAGACCACCCCAGGCTGACGGCCACCACCGAACTGGTCCTCTCCCTGAGTATGGGCTACATGTTCCTGACCACGCTCTGACGAGGGGTCGCGGCTGGTCAGTGGCCGTGAGCGGTTTGGGGTGCTATAGCACCGCAAAGTACTCACGGACGTTGACCTTCAGTCCATTCCGGACACTCGGAGGGTCATGTTCAGGCGGCCTGCCGTCATGCCTATGTTCGGTCCCGTTCCCGGGTGCGTCTTCGGGACTCCGTGGTACGCCAGGCGGGATTCGCCGCCGAAGACGAACAGGTCTCCCGAGCACAGTTCCACGTCCGTCCACGGCCGGTTCCGGTTCTCCGTGTTGCCGAACCTGAAGACGCACGTGTCGCCAAGGCTCAGCGACACCACCGGCTCCCGGCTCTGCTCGTCGCGATCCTGGTGCATTCCCATCCGCGCCGTGTCGTCGTAGAAGTTGACCAGCGCGACGTCCGGGCGGTAGTCGTCGGCGGCGCGGCCGTAGGCGTCGGCGAGCGCCCTGCGCCCCAAGTCACCGAGCCAGTCCGGGAACGGCGTCACCGGCGAGCCGTCTCCGTCGTCGACAGTTCGCGAGTACCGGTAGGGGTACCAGTGCCAGCCGAGGCACACGGTGCGCACCGACATCACTCCCCCGCTCGGCAACCGCGCGGAGCGCATGCCCGCCGGGGAGCGCGCCCACTCCCGGCACGCGACGACCAGTTCGCGCTGCTGGCCGAGGTCGAGCCAGTCGGGCAGGTGCACCGCACCCGGCGCTATCTCGGCGCGCTCCCGCGGGATCAACGACTCCATGCCCGCCCCTTTACCACGTCATGATCACCTTCGCGGCCGCTCACCCGTGACAACCCTCTCAAAGCTGGTTTCCATCCCCCGGCCAGGTTAGGCTTACCAAACTTTTGAGCCAACCAAAATAGCAGGGAGCACCATGTTCCGTCCCCGTCGACTGCTCGCGGCCGTTACCGCAATGCTCGCGCTCGGCGCCGTCGCCGCGTGCGGCTCGTCGACTCCCGAGCAGCCCGCCGCGCCCCAGGGCGACGAGCGAATCGTCACGCACGCCAAGGGGCAGACCAAGATCGCCGGCAACCCGCAGCGCGTCGTCGTGCTCGACACCGGGGAGCTCGACGCGGTGCTGGCGCTGGGAATCAAGCCCGTCGGCACCGTGCTGCCGGACGCCAACAAGGGCCTGCAGCCGTACCTGGCCGAGAAGGCCGGCAACATCGAGATCGTCGGCACCATCGGCTCGCCGAACCTGGAGAAGATCGCCGCGCTCAAGCCCGACCTGATCCTCTCCAGCAAGGTGCGCGACGACCAGAACTACGACGCGCTGAGCAAGATCGCGCCGACGGTGTTCGCCGAGCAGGTCGGCAAGACCTGGAAGCAGAACTTCCTGCTCGACGCCGAGGCGCTGGGCAAGAAGGCCGAGGCGCAGCAGATCCTCGACGCCTACCAGCAACGCGCCGCCGACATCGGCAAGCAGGCCGGCGACCCCGCCGCCCGCAAGATCAGCATGCTGCGGTTCATCCCCGGCGACATCCGCCTGTACGGCAAGGGCTCGTTCATCGGCACGATCCTGGCCGACGCGGGCTTCGGCCGCCCCGACAACCAGCAGACCGACCAGACCTTCACCAAGATCAGCCGCGAGCAGATCTCCCAGGCCGACGGCGACCAGCTGTTCTACGCCGCCTACGGCGAAAGCGCCAAGCAGCAGCTGGCCGACGTGGTCAACTCCGTGCAGTGGACGACGCTCGGCGTCGTGAAGAACGGCAAGGCCGTCGAGGTGCACGACGACACCTGGTTCCTCGGCCTCGGCCCGATCGCCGCCAACCTGGTCCTGGACGACCTGCAGAAGGCCTTCCCGCAGCAGTGACCGAGCGAAGAGCCCGTGAGTCCGCCGGACTCACGGGCTCTTCGCTGCGCGAATCCGCAGGTCCCCGGCGCTGCGCCCCACCGCAAACTCACCGCCCGGCTCGACGTCCACCACCACCGACACCTCGGCTCCCGCCTCGGCCTCGGCGACGGCGAACCCCGCCAGCCGCAACGGCTCCGCCGCGTACACCTGCACGACCTCGCGCTGCCGAACCACGTCCACAGCACCGCGCGGACGTCGGACGCCCAGGGCATCAGCACCGGCGACCCGGCGTTGACCACCACGACCGTGTTCGGGTTCACCGCGGCAACCTTGCGTACCAGCTCGTTCTGGGCGCCCGGCAGGTCCAGCGAGACGCGGTCGCGGCCCTCGGTCTCGACCTCGTCGTTGGTGCCGACCACGACGACCGCGACGTCGGAGTCGCGGGCGATCGCCAGCGCGGCGGCGAGTGCGCTCGCGTCGTCCCACTCCTGCGCTCGGTGCCCGATCCCGACCGCCACCAGCGCGTCGATGCGCTGCGGGGTGAACTCGACGGTCATGGCTGCCCGGCCGTCGGCGTCCAAGTCCGACTCGACGAGCACGACGTTGAACCGCTGCTCGGGCGGTTCCAGCATGCCGCCCAGCGGGTCGTCGATCCCGTTGGTGCGCACCACGTCCGCAGCCAGCACCTCCCGGCCGGAGAGCTCGACGCGGAAGCGCCCGGTGCCGTTCACCCCGAACACGTGCTCGCCGAGATCGAGTTGGAGCTTCCCCTGCAACCGCAACGACTTCGCCCCGGACGGCAGGCCGCCGAGCCACATCAGCCGCTCGGTTCCGCGCAGCTCGCTGTCGAGGACTTCTCCCTTGTCACCGAGGTATTCGACCCGGATACCGGTGCCCTCGCCGGCCGGGTCAGCAACCTCCTCGCGCGGGATCACGTCCAGCAACCGCCGATGCCGCACACCGCGCTGGTAAACCACATCCGCGTCGGGCAGCGCCGCACGCAATCCATCCAGCGGAGTCACCACGTGCGGCGGGCTAACGTGCGACGACCCGCCTCCCTGCACCACCGGAATGGTGGCGTTCTCGCCGATCATCGCGACCTTGGCGACCTTAGGGCCGATCGGCAGCAGCGGCGCATCATCCACTATCTCGTTGCGCAACAACACGAATCCCTGCGTCGCGAGCCGCCGGATGACCGGCCTGGCCTCCCCCGAAGGCCCGCCGCCGGGTTCGGAATCTTCGAAAGCACCTACCCGATCGGCCAACCGCAGCACCCGCAGGACCTTGTCGTCGAGAACTTCCTCCGGGACCTTGCGCCGCGCCACGGCCGCTGCGAGTTTCCCGTCGCTCCACGGGCTTTTCGGGCCGGGCATGGCCAGGTCGAGGCCGCCGAGCGCCGCCGCCTCCAGCGAGCGGGTGGCGAACCAGTCCGACATGAGCATCCCGTCCCACGCCCACTCGCCCTTGAGGACATCGTTCACCAGAGCGGAATTCTCGGTCATCGTGCTCCCGTTCACCGAGTTGTAGGCGGCCATCATCGCCCACGGCGAAGCCTTCGCCACGATCCGCTCGAACGGCTTGAGGTAGATCTCGCGCAGCGCCTGCTCGTCGACCACCGCGTCGTAGCTGAGCCGCTCGGTTTCGCTGTCGTTGGCGACGTAGTGCTTCGGAGTCGCGGCCACCCCGCGCGACTGGATGCCCGCGACGACCTCGGCACCGATCTCGGCGATCAGCAGCGGATCCTCCGAGAAGTTCTCGAAATGCCTGCCCCCGAAAGGACTTCGGTGCACGTTGACCGTCGGCGCCAGCACCACGTGCACACCCCTGCGGCGCGCCTCGTCGCCGAACACCTCACCCGCGGTGCGCGCCGCCGCCCGATCCCAGGTCGCCGCCAGCGCGGACGCCACCGGGAACAGCAACGACGTGTCGCGCTCGTCCCATGCCGTGCCGCGCACCCCGTTCGGCCCGTCGGAGAGCACCAACGACCGCAGCCCGATCTTCGGCATCGGGTGCAGGGTCCAGAGGTCGGCACCGGTCAGCAACCGCGCCTTCTCTGCCGCTGTCAACTCCGAAACCAACGACAGGAGTTTCGCCTCGTCCACCGCTACCCCTTTCGCCGGCCTCCGGCCGCCAAGTCTCGACCACCTCGCCCGCACTGTCGACCAGGACCACGACACTCCGTTATCTGCCCATCCGATCACTCCCCGAACCCAACATGTAGTGTGTCGCTCGCTGGTGGTTCACCGGAGGCGTCCGGTGAGGCAAGAGGGAACCCGGTGCGAATCCGGGACTGCCCCGCAGCGGTGAACGGGAACGAACGTCGTGACCCGGCTGCCTGACGGCAGCGGGTAGAGCACTGGGCGAGCAGCCTGGGAAGCCACGACCAGTAGGCCGCCCGTGAGTCCGAAGACCTGCCGCCGGTGCACGCTGCGAAGCGTGCTGTCCGGGACTTCGAGGGCGGGTCCGCGCGGACGACCTGCGGCTCCTGCCGCCTGTCTCCGCGCGCGCCGTCGTGGTCCGCCGAGCTCGCGAGGGAGAGAGCCCGTGACGGCGACACTCAACGACTGGACCCGCGTGTCCACTGTGGTCCACCACGCCTGCGCCGGACTGCCCGGCGTGTCGGCCGATGCCGTGCTCGAAGAGGTGCGGCGCACCGGCTACGCCGGTATCAGCGACGACGAGCTCTCGCTGGCCCAGGTCATGGCGGCACGCACGCTCATCGAGACCGAGCCGAACTATTCGCAGGTCACGGCCCGCCTCTTGCTGGACCGGATGCGCCGCGAGGCGCTGAGCTTCCTGGGCGAGCCACAGGAGGCCGACCAGGAGCAAATGCGCGACCACTACCCGGCGTACTTCGCCGACTACGTGCGCCGCGGTGTCGAACTGGAGCGGCTCGACCCGGAGCTGGGCTCCTTCGACCTCGACCGGCTGGGCCGCGCCCTGGTGCCGGAACGCGACCTGACCTTCGGCTTTCTCGGCCTGCAGACTCTCTACGACCGCTACTTCCTGCACGAAGACGGCACCCGCTTCGAGCTGCCGCAGGCGTTCTTCATGCGGGTCGCGATGGGCCTGGCGCTGCGCGAGGACGACCGCGAGGCGCGGGCGATCGAGTTCTACCACCTGCTGTCGACGTTCGACTTCATGTGCTCGACCCCGACCCTGTTCAACGCCGGCACCACCCGGCCGCAGCTGTCCTCCTGCTTCCTGACCACTGTGGACGACGACCTGTCCGGGATCTTCCACTCCATCAGCAACAACGCGCGGCTGTCGAAGTACGCGGGCGGACTGGGCAACGACTGGACGCCGGTGCGCGGCATCGGCGCCCACATCAACGGCACCAACGGCAAGTCCCAGGGCGTGGTGCCATTCCTGAAGATCGCCAACGACACCGCCGTGGCGGTCAACCAGGGCGGCCGGCGCAAGGGCGCGGTGTGCGCATACCTGGAGACCTGGCACATCGACGTCGAGGAGTTCCTCGACCTGCGCAAGAACACCGGCGACGACCGCCGCCGCACCCACGACATGAACACCGCGAACTGGGTGCCCGACGAGTTCCTGCGCCGCGTCGAGGCCGATGAGCAGTGGACGCTGTTCTCCCCGGATGAGACGCCTGACCTGCACGACCTCTACGGCAAGGCGTTCGCCGAGCGCTACCGCGCCTACGAGCAGGCCGCCGACCGCGGCGAGATCCGCGTGTTCCGCCGAGTGCGCGCGGTGGAGCTGTGGCGGCGGATGCTGACGATGCTCTTCGAGACCGGCCACCCCTGGATCACCTTCAAGGACCCGTGCAACCTGCGGTCGCCGCAGCAGCACAGCGGGGTCGTGCACTCCTCCAACCTGTGCACCGAGATCACCCTGAACACCAGCACCGACGAGGTGGCGGTGTGCAACCTCGGGTCGATCAACCTGGCCCGGCACGTCGACGCCGACGGCATCGACGCCGCGAAGCTGGAGCGCACCACGAGCACCGCCGTGCGAATGCTGGACAACGTCATCGACATCAACTTCTACACGATCCCCGAGGCACGCCGGTCCAACCTGCGGCACCGGCCGATCGGGCTGGGCCTCATGGGCTTCGCGGACGCGCTGTTCGCGCAGCGCATCCCGGTTTCGTCGGAGGCCGCCGTCGAGTTCGCCGACCGCAGCATGGAGCAGATCAGCTACCATGCGATCGCCGCGTCCAGCGAGCTCGCGGCCGAGCGGGGTCGGTACGAGTCCTTCGACGGATCGCTGTGGAACCAGGGAGTCCTGCCCATCGACTCGCTCGACCTGCTCGCCGACGCCCGCGGCGGCGACGTCGACCTGGACCGCTCGTCCACCCTGGACTGGGAGGCGCTGCGTGAGCAGGTGCGCACCGTCGGGATGCGCAACTCCAACGTGATGGCCATCGCCCCGACCGCCACGATCTCCAACATCTGCGGCGTGAACCAGTCGATCGAGCCGGTCTACCGCAACCTGTACGTCAAGGCGAACATGTCCGGCGACTTCACCGTGGTCAACCCGCACTTGGTCGCCGACCTGAAGCAGGCCGGGCTGTGGGACGAGGCGATGATCGCCGACCTCAAGTTCCACGACGGCAGCCTGCTGCCGATCGAGCGGGTCCCACAGCAGTTCAAGGAGCTCTACGCCACCGCGTTCGAGATCGAGCCGCGCTGGCTGGTGGAGGCGGCGGCACGCCGGCAGAAATGGATCGACCAGGCGCAGTCGCTGAACCTCTACGTCTCCCGGCCCAGCGGCCGAACGCTCGACGAGCTCTACCGCCTCGCCTGGCGAAAGGGCCTCAAGACCACGTACTACCTGCGCTCCACGAGCGCGACCCACGTGGAGAAGAGCACCCTGCGCGGCACCGACGGCAAGCTCAACGCCGTCCCGACGGCGCCGACCGCGACCGGCGCTGCTTGCTCGGTCGAAGACCCCGACTGCGAAGCCTGCCAGTAACACCCCACCCGGGTCCCAGTCAAGTCCTGTTCGACGCGCGGACTCGACCTGCGCGATTTCCCTTGGAGCAACACAGCATGACGTCCCTGCAGTCCCCATCCTCGGCCGCCGGGCTCGGCGAGATCGACCGCGCCGGTGGGCGCGTCGACGTCGGAGACAAGGCGATGATCAACGCCCGTGCCGACGTCAACCAGCTGCTCCCCCTCAAGTACGGGTGGGCCTGGGAGAAGTACCTCGCGGGCTGCAACAACCACTGGATGCCCACCGAGATCTCGATGCAGGCCGACATCGCGCTGTGGAAGTCCACCGACGGCCTCAGCGACGACGAACGCCTGCTGCTCAAACGCAACCTCGGCTTCTTCGCCACCGCCGAATCCCTGGTGGCCAACAACATCGTCCTCGCCGTCTACCGGCACATCACCAACCCCGAATGCCGCCAGTATCTGCTGCGGCAGGCCTTCGAGGAGGCCGTGCACACCCACACCTTCCAGTACATCTGTGAAAGCCTCGGCCTCGACGAGGGCGAGCTGTTCAACATGTACCGGGAGATTCCGTCGATCGCCGACAAGGACGCCTGGGCGCTGCAGTACACGCGCAGCCTGGAAGACCCGGACTTCACCACCGGCAGCACCGAGGCCGACCAGGCCTTCCTCCGCGACCTCGTCGCCTTCTACGTGATCTTCGAAGGCATGTGGTTCTACACCGGGTTCGCGCAGATCCTCGCGCTGGGCCGGCGGAACAAGATGGTCGGCATCGCCGAGCAGTACCAGTACATCCTGCGTGACGAATCGATCCACCTGAACTTCGGCATCGACTGCATCAACCAGATCAAGCTGGAAAACCCGCACCTGTGGACCGAGGAATTCCAGGCCGAGATCCGGCAGATGCTCACCGAAGCCTGTGAGCTGGAAATCGCCTACGGTCGCGACACGATGCCCCGCGGCATCCTCGGCATCAACGCCGGCCTCTGCGCCCAGTACATGCACTTCATCACCAACCGGCGCTGCGCCCAGCTCGGCCTGGAACCGGTCTTCCCGGAAGCCGACAACCCCTTCCCGTGGATGTCGGAGGCCATGGACCTGAAGAAGGAGAAGAACTTCTTCGAAACCCGGGTCATCGAATACCAGTCCGGCGGCTCCCTCCAGTGGGACTGACTCCCCGACCGACCAATTGTGATCACTCCCACCCGTCGACGATGTAGCAACCCGCCGCATTCAGGCCCCCGCCCCGCCGGCACGTGGCCTAACGTCGGGTGCCGATCACACCGGCTGAGGGGAGGGAAATGTGATCATCTGAGGATTCCGGAGCACCGCCCAACGGCTGGCCGGCCTGCTGCTCGTCTGCCCGGGCTGCCGCGGGACGTACGCGACGACCCTCAACAAGGGTGTCCCGAAGTTCACGCTGTTCTTCGTCCCGCTATTCCCGGCCAGCACCCGGTACGCGCTGACCTGCACATGGCGCGGCACGAGGTCTCCGATCAGCAAGGATGAGGCGGAACAGCTCCAGGCCCAAGCCCAGGCCCAGGCCCAGGCACAGCCGCAACCGCAGCAGGGCCTGCGGTCCTGATCACGAGCAAACCGCTCCTTCCGACGCGGAACCGACCAGCTTCGCATACTTGCCGAGCACGCCTTTGCGGAGACGCGGCGCCGGTGGGGACCAGTGCTCGCGGCGCCGCACGAGTTCATCGCCGTCGACGAGCAGGTCCAGGGTGCGGTTGGTGAGGTCGAGGCGGATCGGGTCGCCGTCCTGCACCAACGCGATAGGCCCGCCATCGGTCGCTTCCGGCGCGACGTGCCCGATGCACAGCCCGGTGGTGCCGCCGGAGAATCGGCCATCGGTGACCAGCAGGACGTCCTTGCCGAGGCCGGCGCCCTTGATCGCGCCGGTCACGGCGAGCATCTCCCGCATCCCCGGCCCGCCGCGCGGCCCCTCGTAGCGGATGATGACGACGTCACCGGGCTTCAGCGAGCCGTCCTCCACGGCGTCCATGGCACCCTGCTCGCCGTCGAAAACTCTTGCCGTACCTTCGAAACTCGTCGAATCGAAGCCCGCGCTCTTGACCACCGCGCCGTCGGGCGCCAACGATCCGCGCAGGATGGTGAGACCGCCGGTGGGGTGGATCGGGTTCGACAGCTGGTGCAGCACCTCGCCGTCCAGCTCCGGAGGGTCGAGCTCGGCGAGGTTCTCCGCAACGGTGCGACCGGTCACCGTCATGCAGTCGCCGTGCAACAGGCCCGCGTCCAGCAGGGCCTTCATGACCACCGGCACTCCACCGATCCGGTCCACCGCAGGCATCACGTACCGGCCGAACGGCTTGACGTCCGCCAGGTGTGGCACCCGGTCGCCGATCCGGTTGAAGTCGTCCAGCCGCAGATCGACCTCGGCTTCCCGCGCGATGGCGAGCAGGTGCAGCACGGCATTGGTCGACCCGCCGAAGGCCATCGTCACGGCGATCGCGTTCTCGAACGCCTCCTTGGTGAGGATCTGCCGCGCGGTCAGCTGCCGGGCCAACATGCCGACCACCACGCGGCCGGCTTCGCGGGCGCTCGCGTCGCGACGCCGATCCACCGATGGCGGACTGGCCGAACCCGGGACGGACATGCCGAGCGCTTCGGCCGCGCAGGCCATGGTGTTAGCGGTGTACATCCCGCCGCAAGCGCCCTCACCAGGACAGATCGCGCGCTCGATGCGGTCGACCTCCTCGCGCGTGATCAGGCCGCGCGCGCACGCACCGACCGCTTCGAAAGCATCGATGATGGTGACCTCGCGGTCGTCGACGCGCCCAGGCAGGATCGAACCCGCGTAGACGAACACCGAGGCCAGGTCGAGTCGGGCCGCGGCCATCAACATGCCCGGCAGGCTCTTGTCGCAGCCGGCGAGCAGCACCGAGCCGTCCAGCCGTTCGGCCTCCATCACGGTCTCGACGGAATCGGCGATGATCTCCCGCGACACCAGGGAGTAGTGCATGCCGACGTGCCCCATCGAGATGCCGTCGGAGACCGAGATGGTGCCGAACTCCATCGGATAGCCGCCGGCCGCGTGCACGCCTTCTTTCGCTGCCTGGGCCAGGCGCTGCAGCGAGAGGTTGCACGGGGTGATCTCGTTCCAGGATGACGCGACCCCGATCTGCGGCTTCGCGAAGTCGGCGTCCTGCATGCCGACGGCGCGCAGCATGCCGCGCGCCGCGGCCCGTTCCATACCTTCGGTGACCTCGCTGCTGCGAGGCTTCAGCGTGCGCTGGTCGTTGCTGAGCTTGGCATCGTCCACGCTCCGACTGTAGTTCGCGTCACACCACCAGCGCTGCTCCTAACCGCCTTGGAAATGAGAAGGGGCCCCTTCTTCCGTTCCGGAAGAAGGGGCCCCTTTCGAATAGTGTGTCGGCGGTGTCTTACTCTCCCACACCCTGTCGAGTGCAGTACCATCAGCGCTGGGGAGCTTAGCTACCGGGTTCGGAATGGGACCGGGCGGACCCTCCCCGCCATCGCCACCGACAACCCTCACCCCGCCGTAAACGACGGGAAACCAGGCGTCAGAACACGAATGACACATGTTCAATTATCAAAGGTTCTGGTTGTTGCCCCAGAACCGTATAGTGGGTGCGTAGCAATCTTTGTGAGCAAGTCCTCGGCCTATCAGCACCAGTCAACTCCACACGTTACCGTGCTTCCATATCTGGCCTGTCAACCCAATCATCTCTTGGGGGCCTTAACCCACAACGGGTGGGAGACCTCATCTAGGAACAGGCTTCCCGCTTAGATGCTTTCAGCGGTTATCCCTCCCGAACATAGCCAACCAGCCACGCCCTTGGCAGAACGACTGGCACACCAGAGGTTCGTCCGTCCCGGTCCTCTCGTACTAGGGACAGCCTTCCGCAAGTCTCCTACGCGCGCGGCGGATAGGGACCGAACTGTCTCACGACGTTCTAAACCCAGCTCGCGTGCCGCTTTAATGGGCGAACAGCCCAACCCTTGGGACCAACTCCAGCCCCAGGATGCGACGAGCCGACATCGAGGTGCCAAACCATGCCGTCGATATGGACTCTTGGGCAAGATCAGCCTGTTATCCCCGGGGTACCTTTTATCCGTTGAGCGACACCGCTTCCACCAGCCAGTGCCGGATCACTAGTCCCTGCTTTCGCACCTGCTCGACCCGTCAGTCTCACAGTCAAGCTCCCTTATACACTTACACTCAACACCTGATTGCCAACCAGGCTGAGGGAACCTTTGGGCGCCTCCGTTACCCTTTAGGAGGCAACCGCCCCAGTTAAACTACCCACCAGGCACTGTCCCCGATCCGGATCACGGACCCGAGTTAGATGCCCGGAACGACCAGAGTGGTATTTCACCAACGACTCCACACCCACTAGCGTGAATGCTTCACAGTCTCCCACCTATCCTACACAAGCCGAACCAAACACCAATACCAAGCTATAGTAAAGGTCCCGGGGTCTTTCCGTCCTGCCGCGCGAAACGAGCATCTTTACTCGTACTGCAATTTCACCGGGCCTGTGGTCGAGACAGCGGAGAAGTCGTTACGCCATTCGTGCAGGTCGGAACTTACCCGACAAGGAATTTCGCTACCTTAGGATGGTTATAGTTACCACCGCCGTTTACTGGCGCTTAAATTCTCCGCTACACCCCAAAGGGTTCACGGGTCCTCTTAACGTTCCAGCACCGGGCAGGCGTCAGTCCATATACATCGCCTTACGGCTTCGCATGGACCTGTGTTTTTAGTAAACAGTCGCTTCTCCCTGGCCTCTGCGACCACCACCAGCTCCCCAAGCACGTCGGTTCACCAGCAGTGGCCCCCCTTCTCCCAAAGTTACGGGGGCAATTTGCCGAATTCCTTAACCACAGTTCACCCGACCGCCTCGGTATTCTCTACCTGACCACCTGTGTCGGTTTCGGGTACGGGCCGTGAAGACACTCGCTAGAGGCTTTTCTCGACAGCATGGGATCACTCACATCGCCACAACGGCTACGCATCACCCCTCACCCACAAGGCATGCGGATTTACCTACACACCGGGCTACAGGCTTACACCAGTACAACCACTCACTGGCAGAGCTACCCTCCTGCGTCACCCCATCACTTAACTACCGCCCCATCAGGTCCCATGCCAGCACGCATATCACCCAAAGGATCAACACACACCAAGATGGTTAGTATCAAAGGTTTCGCTATGGACGCATCAACACGGGTACGGGAATATCAACCCGTTATCCATCGACTACGCCTGTCGGCCTCGCCTTAGGCCCCGACTCACCCTGGGCGGACGAACCTTCCCCAGGAACCCTTGGTCATCCGGCGGCAGAGATTCTCACTCTGCACTCGCTACTCATGCCTGCATTCTCAC
>NZ_JBPCDC010000001.1:3653788-5476288 GCF_050972075.1 Saccharopolyspora hattusasensis | reverse complement strand
CTTTGGGCGTGCTCGTCGTTCAGGTCGATTTCATACGTCACACCATCCAGCGCGAAGGTGACGGTGTGGTTGGCAGGGGACCCGTCGACGTCATCGACGAGTTCGACCTGAATCCGCTCGGCCATGATCACCTGTCTCGGGAACGTGCCCCGCCTCGATCCGCGACACTTGCAGGTAAGACTACTGCGAGCCTTGACCACGTTGTAGCACGCGGCAGCGCCGTTGTCTCGTACTCAACCATAGAACAGCTCGATGCCCAGCCGATAACCGCCGGGCGGTCACGTACCGCCCGCGCACGGCGACGATCAGTGGCCACCAACGGACAGTAACCGCTGCGGGGCAATCCGGGAAAGTAATCCAGCGCACATCACAGAAAATTCCGGTGGCGGCTGGATCATTCTTGGAGCGATCGTTTATTGTTCGCTCGCTCTTCTCTGCACCGACGGTGCGGAGAAGACGGGGAATCGAGCCGGAATCGAGGGTTACCGTGGCGCAGAAAGTCACCGTTCAGCTCGTCGACGACGTCGACGGCACACCAGCCGACAGCACCGTGGAGTTCGCCTTGGACGGGGTGAGCTACTCAATTGACCTGTCCTCCGATAATGCCGCCAAACTCCGCGACTCACTGGCGTCTTTCGTGGCCAGCGCGCGCAAGACCGGTGGCCGCAAGCGCGCCGTCGCCAAGGCCGACAAGCCCTCGGCGACGCCGACCGCGGCCGACCGCGAACGCAACCAGGCCATTCGGGAATGGGCCCGGAATCAGGGGATGCAGGTTTCCGACCGGGGTCGCATTCCGGCCGAGGTCGTAGAGGCTTACGACAACGCTCAGTGAGCACCGGACACGGGCGGCCGGTTCGAAGCTCGAGGCAAATCCGGCCGCCCGTGAAACTCGCGCAATGACTCCTCGTAGTGCGGTTGTGGACCAGCAGTAATTGGCCGGGGTGAATCCCTTATCTCGTCGCCAAGAAATCCGTGATTTCCTGACGAGTCGGCATCGAGCTGCTGGCCCCGCTGCGCTGCACCGACACGGCCGCTCCAGCGGAGGCCAGCCGCAGCGCCTCGGGCACCCCGGCGTCTTCGCCCATCGCCGTGCTCAGCACGCCGAGGAAGGTGTCGCCCGCGGCCGTCGTGTCCACGGCGTCCACCGGGAAGCCGGGCACCTCCACGCGAACGCCGTCGCGGTTGCCGTACAACGAGCCGCGGTCCCCGAGGGTGATCACCACCTCGGGGACCAGTTGGAGCAGCGCGGCCAGCGCGCGGTGCGGGTCGTCGTCGCCCGCCAGGATCGCCGCCTCGTGTTCGTTCGGCACCAGCAGATCCACCTTCGAAAGGATGTCGGCGGGCAGTGGCACCGCCGGGGCCGGGGTTAGCACCACGCGCACCCCGTTGCGCCGTCCCGCCGCCGCGGCCGCGGCCACACCGGCGAGCGGAATTTCCAGCTGCAGCAGCAAACTCCGCGATCCGGCGATCAGTTCTTCGTCGCCGTCGACGAGTCCATCGACCGTCTCGTTCGCACCCGGCACCGCGACGATGGAGTTGTCGCCTTCGTCGTCCACCACGATGTGCGCGGTGCCGCTGCGCCCCGGCACCGTCCGCAGGCCCATCACATCCACAGTGGACCTACGCAGGGTCTCGCGGATCTGGGTGCCGAAGTCGTCCTCGCCCACCGCGCCGATCATGCGAACCGCCGCGCCCGCCTTGGCGGCGGCGATCGCCTGGTTGGCGCCCTTGCCGCCGGGCACCGTGTGAAACTCCCGCCCGAGCACCGTCTCGCCCCGCTTCGGCGCCGTCCCGACGTAGGCCACCAAGTCCATGTTGCAGCTGCCGAATACGGCCACAGTCGTTTTCACGTGGTTCATCATGGCCGATGCGGGGGCCCTGAACGCTTGACGGGTCTTGGCCAGTTCGACGACGTACCATGCCGACCAACCGTCGAGGAGAAGGCGAGACGCGGTGGATTACGCGGTGACAGCCGAGCTCGAGCCGCCGGCCGAGGTCGTTGGGCTCGACGCGCTGCAGCAGGAGGGGATCGCGGCCGTGCTCGACCGCCACCTCGCGCTGGTCGAGGGGGTCTCGGGCCCTGGGGACGCCGACATAGACGTCCTGGACTACCGCATCACGGTGCACCCGAGCGGCGCGAACGTGGTTCTCGCGCTCGACGCGCCGTCGCTGCTGGCGGCCGAGGACGCCGCCGCATCGGTGCTCGACGAGCTGATCCGAGAGAGCGAGGTGCTCGGCGGCTGGTCGGTGTCGCACTCGGAGGTGCAGATCACCGAGGACGAGTTCAACCAGCGGCTGGCCGCGGTTGACGACGTCAACGAGGAGCTGGAGGCCGCGGTCGAGGAGGCGTTGGAGACCTCCGCTGAGCCCGCGATGGACGCCAAGCACTGGCGCGCCCGGCTCACCGAGCTGGCTCCGCAGCTGCGAGGGTTCGAGGCGAGCGCGTTCGGCGTCGAGCCGGATGCGCACGTCCTGCCTGCTGGGGCGCTCATCCATGCGGTGCGGGTGGTCACCGACGAGATCTTCTACGACGAGCTGGCTCTGGCGGTGAACAACGCGACGGTGGCCGACGCGGTCGGGCTGCTGGTGTTGGAGGAGCTCCCGCCCTGCTACGACTATCGCTACGACGCGTTCTTCGCCCGCGGCTTCATGCTGTCGTCGGCGGCCGTCGCGGTACGGCTTACCGAGTCGTCCTGGACGCCGCCGCGCACGGTGGCCGAGGCGCTGGCGTTGCGGCTGATCATCAACGAGGCGCGCGTGGTGCTGGAGGCCGCTGAGCTGATGAGCTGGGAGGAGAGCGAGTCGGTGTTCGCCGGGTTCGCCGGGCGGGCCTTCGGCGACACCGAGCACGAGGAGCTGTACGAGGTGGACCTGCCGCTGACCGCCGACGCCGAGCCGGAGGTGGTGGAGCAGATCACCAAGGTCGAGGACGAGCTGCGCGCCCGGGGCCTGGCCTTCGACCAGTGGTTCGTCCCCCGCGACGGCGACCCGGCCCGCCACCCCTACCTCGGCTCCCTCTAGGCGGCGCGATTTCGCTGAGAGCCTGACTCGAAAATCGGGTGGTGACCAGGCAGGCGACAGCACCCGGCGTAGCGCAGCGGAGCCGGGTTGTGCCTGGTGACGGGGTCGGGGTGTGCGGTCAGGCCGACGACGTCGGCGAGCGACCAGCCCCGATTTTCCGCCCGACCCGGGCGTCTGGTGAAGACCTCGATGGCTGTTGGTGAATGTCCGGGTGGGTGGTCGCTTAGCGGAACCTGAGAGAGGTTCCCTGGACTGCGGGTGCCCCTCCTGATGTATGTCCAATACGCGGCGGAGGGGCCGCCCTCGCCAGAAAACCTCCCAGAACCCGCCAACGGTCGTCTTGGCAAGCTGAATCGGCTACGCCGCTTCCAAAGGCGCGGACAGCATTCGCCGACAGGTTCTGAGCGTTTTCCGGCCGCTTCTTGCGTTGCGGTGCGGATGGCGGAACCTCAGCGGCGGCGCAAGCCGCGAGGGTGGGCCAAGGCGGCTACGCCGCTTGCGGCAGCCCCGCACCACGGGGCTTCTAGCGCTGCGGCTGCGGATCGACCAGGGAGAAAAGGGCTCAATGGAAATCAGCGCTCCGATTTCCATTGAAATCGGAGCTCCAATTTCCATTGAAATCGCTCACTCTGGAACCGGGGTTCCGCGTTGCGGAAGGTTCAGGGCTGGTTTCGGACGGAGTACGGGGGGACCGTGCAGCCGATGATGCTGGCCTCGTCGATCGTCTCCGGCCGGTAGGCCGACTTCGAGAACGCCTCGAGCATCACGTTGGTCGGGTCGTCGATCTGCTCGACCCGGCCGAACAGGAACGCCCACTCGTGCTCGTCCGAGCCGAAGTAGGCGACCGTGTCGAACACCGACCGGAACCGGTTGTAGGAGCGGATCAGCGTCTCGTTGCGCCACACCGTCGGGCAACCCGCTTGGAACGCGACCACGCCACCGGCCGCTAGCACCGCCTGGCAGCGCTGGATGAACTCCAGGCCGTACAGCCGGTTGTGCTGGCCGTCGGCGTCGTCGGCCCGCTCGTCGGGCAGGTCGACGACCACGATGTCGTAGCCCTCCGGCGGCGCCTGGTCGAGGAAGCCCCACCCGTCGGCGTAGTGCAGCTTGATCGGACCGTCACCCCGCTCGACGCGGGCGAGCTCCTCGGTGCTGTAGCCGTACGGCAGGTGCTCGGCGCAGACGCGCACGCACTGCTCGTCGATGTCCACGTGGTCGACCCGGCTGGCCCCGGCCGCGACCGCCATCTGGCTGGCGACGCCCTCGCTGGAACCGATGATCAGCACCCGCTCGACCCGCGCGGCGAGCAGGAACGCCGGCACCATCATCGCCTCGTGGTAGACCAGCTGGGAGAACTCGGTGCTCTGCCGGTCGTCGTCGCAGAACAGCGAGACGCCATGCCCGGTGCGGCCGATGACCACGTGCTGGTAGGCGGTGTCGCCCTCCCACAGCACCTCGTCGACCCGCCACAGGCGCTGCAGGTCCGCGCCCATCGGTTCCTTGATCCACCGGTGCCCGTCGAGTTCGATCAACGATGCTCCTCCTTGATTCACGTTGCCAGGTAAGGCGAATTCACGAGGCGAGGTTTGCGTAGTCGTGGCCGCGTTGAATGGTCTGGACGTTCTGCGAGGACGGCTTCAGCGCCTCGGCGAGCAGTTGTACCGCGCGCTCCGGTTGGGCGGTGTGCCCGCAGGTGAAGACGTCGATGAAGATCGAGCCGTCCTCCGGATACGTGTGCAGCGAAGCGTGGGACTCCGACAGCAACGCCAACACGGTGACACCTTGCGGCTCGAACCGCTTGGCGATCATCTGACACACGGTTGCGTGCGACTGGCTCAGCGCGTTGTGCAGGGTGTCACGCAGGAACTGCTCGTCGTCGAGCAGTTCCGGATCAACGCCCTCCAGCTCGGCGAGGACATGCTGGCCGGTGAACAACCCGACCGGCGGCGTTCCGGTGTCAACGGACATCTATCGACCTCCCATCATTTCGCAGAATTCCAGTACCAAGTCGGCACTGCTTCGGTGTCGGCTCCTCGAAGTCGCCGAGGCGATCACGGCTGTTCGTCGCCGTCGACGCAGTACGTGGGCAGCGGGGTGAATCCGTTGAAGCCCACGGATGAATAGCTGGCGGTGTACGCGCCGGCGCTGAGCAGGTCGACCCAGTCGCCGCCGCGCAGCGTTCGCGGCAGCTCGTACCGGGTGCGCTGGTAGAGCACGTCGTCGCCGTCGCAGGTCGGCCCGGCCAGCACGACCGGGCCGAGCGGGTCGCCGTCGCGCGAGGTGCGCAACCGGTAGGTGATGGCTTCGCCTTCGGTTTCGGCGAGCCCGTTGTAGCGGCCGATGTCCAGGTAGACCCAGCTGCGTTCGCCGTCGCTGGAGTCCGAGACGAGCACGACCTCGCTGCGCAGCACGCCCGCGTCACCGACGATGAAGCGCCCCGGCTCGATGAGCAGTTCCGGCCGCTGGGCGCCGAAGTTGCGGTCCAGCGATTCCTCGATGCGGCGCACGTAGTCGGCCAGCGGGGGGGCGGCTTCGGTGTAGCCGGCGGGCAATCCGCCACCGAGGTTCACCATCCGCAGCCGCACGCCGTGCGCGGCGCAGTCCTCGAAAACTCGCCGGGCGGCGCTGATCCCGTGCTCCCACGCGACGGGTTCCAGCTGCTGCGATCCAATGTGGAACGACACGCCGTAGGCGTTCAGGCCGAGTTCATGCGCGCGCCGCAGCAGTTGCGCGGCGGTCTCCGGCGGGCAGCCGAACTTGCGGCCGAACGGGGTGCGGGATCCCTTGTTGTCCACCAGGACCCGGCAGAACACCTGGGAGCCCGGCGCGACCTCGGCGATGTTGGTCAGGTCCGCGGCGCTGTCGGTGACGAACAGGCGGACGCCCTGCTCGTAGGCGCGGGCGATGTCGCGGCGCTTCTTGATGGTGTTGCCGTAGGAGATCGATTCCGGCGCCGCGCCCTTGGCCAGGCACAGGTCGATCTCGCCGGGGCTGGCGACGTCGAAGGACGCCCCCAGGGCGACCAGTTCACCGACCACTTCGGGGGTGGGATTGGCCTTGACCGCGTAGCAGATCCGGGCGTCCGGCAGGGCAGTTCGCAACTGCCGGTAGCGGTCGCGAACCTGGGCCAGATCCATGACCAGGCACGGGGTTTCGGGTTGCTGCCGGTCGAGGAACTGCAGAATCGGGTCCGGCGCGGCGGATTCGGTCTGCTGCGCGGTGCCGCTCGGGCGGTCCGTCACACCGGTGGCGGCGGACAGATCGGTCAATCCCGGTACCTCCGTCTCGGCTGGTGGGGTTGGGTTTTCCCCGGGTTCGTCCCGCCAGGGGCATGCGCTCTTAAAGCGCAACTGCGACCAAGCACAGTACCGCGCTCACTTGCGGATTTCGAACTGCGCCCACCTCTTCCCCCGGACAGCGGGCCCCAGTGTGAGCACCCCCACGGGACCTCGCCGAGGTCGTCGCGTTGCGTGGCCGGATTCCGACTTCCCGTGATCGGCGAGCCACCTGGGAGCGGGAGCTCCGCGGGCACAAGTTTCCCCTGGTCTGGACCATGAGTGCGTCGGGTGCCATAGCGGCACAGAGCACTCACCTGGAGGAGCGTCCGTTCAGAGCGGATCGATCCGCTAGCCGGCGGGTTCGCGGTTCAGTTCGAGGGCGAGGTAGAAGTCCACTCGGGACGGAAACTCGGCGAGGTCTCGCCCGGTGATCTCCTCGATCCGCTGGATCCGGTAGCGCAGCGTGTTCACGTGCACGTGGAGCCGCTTGGCGCAGCGCGACCACGAGCCGGAGCAGTCGAGAAATACCCGCAGGGTTCGCAGCAGGCCCGAGTCGTGCGCCGAGTCGTACTCGATCAGGTCCGCGAGCAGCCGCTGCCGGTAGGAGCGGCGCAGCTCGTCGGGCGCCGACGCCAGCAGCACCTCGTGCGAGGCGAGCTCCGCCGCCACCACGACCTCGGCGCGCCCCGGCGCTGCTGCGCGAGCCGACGCGCGTAGCCCGCCTCCTCGAGCGCTCCGCGCAGCGCCGTCGCCGGGCTGATGTCGCTGACGCCGACCGCCAGCCGCCGCTGGCCCAGCCCCGTCGGCGAGCGGGCAGCCCCGAATTTGGGGAAACATACAACTCCGGTCCGGCTACCGGAAGGCTTTTTCGGGCCTTCCACCGCTAGCGGCCGGACAGCCCCGGTTGTGTACTGACTCACATCAATTCAGGCGGCCGTGACAAGGAGTGCAACCGTGGAATTCCTCCGCCCCGCCTCGTGGCGGGAGGCTCTCGAAGCCAAAGTCGCGCATCCGGATGCGACGCCGATCGCCGGCGGCACCGACGTGATGGTCGAGATCAACTTCGGCCACCGCCGCCCCAGCACGCTGCTCGACCTCACCGGTGTCCCCGGGCTGACCGGCTGGTCGGAGGCGGACGGGACGCTGCGCATCGGCGCGGGCCTGCCCTACACCCGGCTGATCAACGAGCTCGGCGACCGGGTGCCGGGCCTGGCGATCGCCAGCCGCACCGTCGGCTCGCCGCAGATCCGCAACTTCGGCACGCTCGGCGGCAACCTCGGCTCCGCCTCCCCCGCCGGCGACGGTCACCCGCCGCTGCTGGCCTCCGACGCGCTGATCGAGGTCGAGTCGGTGCGCGGCAAGCGGCTGATCCCGGCGACCGAGTTCTTCACCGGCGTAAAGCGCAACGCGCTGGCCGAGGACGAGCTGATCGCCGCCGTGCACATCGCCCCGGCGACCGGCCCGCAGCAGTTCTCCAAGGTCGGCACCCGCAACGCGATGGTCATCGCGGTGTGCACCTTCGCGATCTCGCTGCACCCCGACCGCAGGCAGGTCGGCACCGGGATCGGCTCGGCCGCGCCGACGCCGCTGAGCGCGCGGGCCGCAGAGGAGTTCCTGAGCGCCGAGCTCGACTGGGAGCAACGGCGGCCGTTGGAGGACTCGGTGGCCCGCCGCTTCGGCGAACTGGTCGCGCAGGCCGCGTCGCCGATCGACGACGTGCGCGGCACCGCCGGCTACCGCCGCCACGCGCTGGCCGTGATGGCTCGCCGGACCCTGTCCTGGGTCTGGCACGACCACTGTTCCGGGAGGCAGGAATGCGCCTGAAGTTCACCGTCAACGGACAACCGCACGAGGCCGACGACGTGTGGGAGGGCGAGAGCCTGCTCTACGTGCTGCGCGAGCGGCTGGGCCTCGCGGGTTCGAAGAACGCTTGCGAGCAGGGCGAATGCGGTTCCTGCACGGTCTACCTCGACGGCGTGCCGGCCTGCTCGTGCCTGGTGGCCGCGGGGCAGGCCGAGGGCCGCGAGGTGCGCACCGTGGAGGGCCTCGCCGACGGCGCGAAGCTCGACGAGGTGCAGGAGGCGTTCGTCGAGGCCGGTGCCGTGCAGTGCGGCTTCTGCACGCCGGGCCTGGTCGTGCAGACGCACGACCTGTTGGAGCGCAAGCCGAATCCGTCCGACGCGGAGATCCGCGAGTCGCTGGCCGGGAACCTGTGCCGCTGCACCGGTTACGAGAAGATCATGGATGCCGTTCGGCTCGCCGCCCAGAGGAAAAGAACACAGGGGAAGGCGGCCCACGGGAAGGCAACACAGGGGAAGGCGCACGCATGAGCGGCCACGCACCTGCTCGCAGTCCGCAGGAGCTCAACGACGCCATCGGCGGCGGCATCGGCGAATCCCCGCTGCGCCCGGACGGCGCGATCAAGGTGCGCGGCGAGTTCGCCTACTCCTCGGACCTGTGGGCCGAGGACATGCTGTGGGGCGCGACGCTGCGCAGCCCGCACCCGTACGCCCGGATCCGCTCGATCGACATCGGGCCGGCAATGGCGATGGCCGGGGTGCAGACCGTGCTCACCGCCGATGACGTGCCCGGCGACAACTGCTTCGGCCTGAAGTACGCCGACCAGCCGGTGCTGGCCGCCGATGTGGTGCGCTACAAGGGCGAGGCCGTCGCGCTGGTCGCGGCCGACCACCCGGAGGCGGCTCGGCGAGCGCTGGAGAAGATCGTCGTCGACTACGAGGTGCTGGAGCCGGTGCTCGACGCCGAGCGGGTCGCGCACGACGAGACGCTGCCGAAGCTGCACCCGGACGGCAACGTCGTGCGGCACCAGAAGATCGTCAAGGGCGACCCGGACGCGACGGCCGAGGTCGTGGTCTCCGGGGTGTACACCGTCGGGATGCAGGACCAGGCGTTCCTGGGTCCCGAGTCGGGGCTGGCGATCCCCGCCGAGGACGGCGGCGTCGACCTGTACCTGGCGACCCAGGACCTGCACTCCGACCTCCGGCAGACCGCGCGGGCGCTCGGGCTGCCGCCGGAGAAGGTGCGGATGACCATGTCCGGCGTCGGCGGCGCGTTCGGCGGCCGGGAAGACCTGTCCATCCAGGTGCACGTTTGCATGCTGGCGCTGCGCTTGGGCAAACCGGTCAAGATGGTCTACAACCGGGAGGAGTCGTTCTACGGCCACGTGCACCGGCACCCGGCCAAGATGTACTACGAGCACGGCGCGACGCGCGACGGCAAGCTCGTGTACGTGAAGGCGCGGCAGTACTTCGACGGCGGCGCGTACGCGTCGAAGACGCCGGTCGTGGTCGGCAACGGCACCACGCTCGGCGCCGGGCCGTACAAGGTGCCGAACGTCGACATCGAGGGTTGGGGCCTCTACACGAACAACCCGCCGTGCGGCGCGATGCGCGGACTCGGTGCCGTGCAGCCGACTTTCGCGTACGAGTCCCAGATGGACAAGCTCGCCGCCGCGCTGAACGTGGACCCGGTCGACCTGCGCATCGCCAACGCGATCGAGCAGGGCGACTCGATCCCGACCGGCCAGGTGCTGGACTTCCCGGCTCCGGTGGCCGAACTGCTGGAGCGCGTGCGGGCCCTGCCGATGCCCGGCGAGCGCACCGGTCCGGTGGACATCCGGGATATGCCCGGCGGGGCGTCCAACACCACCCACGGCGAAGGCGTGGCGCGCGGCGTCGGCTACGGCGTGACGATCAAGAACATCTGCTACGCCGAAGGCGCCGACGACTTCTCGACCGCGCGGGTGCGGTTGCAGGTCATCGGCGGGGAGCCGGCGGCCATGGTGCACACCGCCGCGGCCGAGGTCGGGCAGGGCCTGGTGACGGTGCAGCAGCAGATCGCGCGCTCCGAACTCGGCGTCGAGCGGGTGACCATCCACCCGAACGACACCAGCGTCGGCCCGGCCGGCTCCAGCTCAGCCTCGCGGCAGACGCTGGTCACCGGCAGTGCCGTCAAGGCGGCCTGCGACGCGGTGCGGGAGGCCCTGTTCGCGCGGGTCGCCGAGCGCTACGCCGTCGAACCGGCGCTGCTGTCCCTGCATGGCGGCAAGGTCGTGTCGGAGGCCCACGGCGTGCTGGCCGGCCTCGTGGAGGTGCTCGGCGACGACGTCATCGAGGAAACCCGCGAATACCACCACCGGGAGACCTTCCCGATGGACGAGAACGGCCGCAGCGAACGGGTTCACGTGCAGCACGCGTTCTCCGCGCACCGCGCGGTGGTCGATGTCGACCTGGACCTCGGCCTGGTCAAGGTCGTGCAGCTGGCCTGCTCCCAGGACGTCGGCAAGGCGATCAACCCGGACGCGGTGATCGGGCAGATCCAGGGCGGCACCACGCAGGGCATGGGGCTCGCCGTGATGGAGGAGATCAAGGTCGTGGACGGGCACATCTGCAACCCCTCCTTCACCGACTACCTGATCCCCACGATCCTCGACACGCCGCCGATGGAAATCGACATCATCGAACGCGCCGACCCCAACGCGGTCTACGGGCAGCGCGGGGTCGGCGAGCCGCCGACGATCTCCACCACCCCGGCCGTAGTGGCCGCCATCCGCGCCGCCACCGGCAAGGAACTCCCGCACACGCCGGTGGCTCCCGAGCACATCGTGTGACCAGACCCGCTGGTCGGCGGTGCCGGGCCGCCGCCCCAGCATCCCCAACAATTGCCGGAAACCCATAGGAGGGGTTCGAAAGTGGTTTGCGTGACGGTGCGGGTAGGAACCTTAGGCGCCTTCTCGCCGTGGGATCCCCGACATCATGAATGCCAGTTCACCACGTAGCTCGCGAGATAGCTCGGGGTGCGGGGCGTCCCCGCATAGCACTGCTGAGACCCCGCGGCGGTGCGAGCCGAGTCCCACACAGCAAGCAGCTACCGCCGCTTGCTGAGCAGACCCTAGGAGGAAGCAATGTCCGTGGACGTCGCGACGGGCGCCGAGCAGGACTGGATGGCCAAGGCCATCGAACTCGCCACGACCAATGTGGACAGTGGCGGCGGCCCCTTCGGCGCGTTGATCGTCCGGGACGGCGAGATCATCGCGACGGGCACCAACAAGGTGACCGTCGACCTCGACCCGACCGCGCACGCCGAAGTCACCGCGATCCGCAACGCCTGCCGGGCGTTGGGCACCTTCAAGCTGGACGGCTGCGTGCTGGTGACCTCGTGCGAGCCGTGCCCGATGTGCCTGGCCTCGGCGCTGTGGGCGCGGGTCGACCGGGTGCTGTTCGCCGCCGACCGGGACGACGCCGCCGACGCCGGCTTCGACGACCGCGCCTTCTACGACGCGTTCAAGGACCCGGAGACGAAGTGCCCGACCCCCGTCCACCAGGTGGAGATGGCCAACCGCAACGCGGCTTTCGACGCCTGGCGCGGCAAGACCGACCGCGTGGACTACTAACCCCAGCGGGTCTTGCGGGCGCCTTCAGCAGCTCCAAGCGCTCACGGTCCTGGACGCCCTGGTCCGGGACTCGAATTCCCCCAGCACCACGACCACCCCGAGAAGGGGCATCGGCCGCGACGACCGGGTCGCCCGTTGCCTGCGGACGGGCCGCACCGACGGTTCCGCGATTCCACCAGCGGACCCCGATCCGGTCCGCCAGCGACCGCCCTGCCGATGACTCGCCACCCGGCGGACGGTCGAGAAGCGAATGCGTCAGCTCACGTGCCCAGCCGTTGAACCGGGCCGTTTCCGGCGCGGTCCGCTCCGCTTGGTCGAGCATCGCAAATACCGCCGCCTGATCACCCTGCAAGGCGTGCACGCGGGCGACCTCGATCATGTGTCGCGCCCGGCGCGGCACCGACGCAATATCCGCCGGATCGAAGTCCGCCCCCTGCATCGCTTCTCCGCCGCGCCGCAGGTCCACGCCTAGCGTGACCGCGTTCGCTTTCATCACCGGCAGACCGAAACTCGTTTGTACGTGCCGATATCCGGGGCCGAGCTTCCGAGCGATGCCGTAAGCCGACTCCCAATGCCGCCACGCTTCGCCGTGCCTGCCCGGGCAGGCATAGGTCGATGCATTCTCGGCCCGGAGTGCGCCGACCATACCGCGCCAGTCGTCCGGCGTGTCCGCGTCGCGGCCCACATCGTCTGTGAGCGAGGTGGTGCCTACGCCCTCACCGTGAAAGGCAACCAGCCCGCGCTGCTCGCGGCAATCACCACCGTTTTGCCACCCGCCAAGCCGGGCAGCGAGCACCACGTTGAGACCGACCGCAGCAACGGCAAGATCGTCCGGCGCGCGATCTGGGCCGCTCCCGCCAACGGGATCGAGTTTCCTGGTGCGGCACAAGTGTTTCGGATAGACGTTCTCCTGGGGAGAACGGTGGCATCTAGTACCGCCACGATGATCCGCCGACGCTGGTTGATGGAGCAGCTTGGACGTCTGCGGACGTCAGTCGTCTGGCCCAAGCGAGCTGAGCCTGTCGGCCAGTTTCTTCATTGATTCGGGCGTGATGGGCTCGAAGAGCATCGGGTTGGCAATCTCGGCCACGAGATCGGTCATCTTCTCCGGAGCGAAGTCAATATCATCGCGCCCCTCGACTGCGTTAGCCCAGTCCTCAAGCTCCTGTGCGGATAGTGCTCCGGCCAGGAACTTCTCGATCGCAGTGCGGAGCTCGGTGGGGCCCAGTGTGATGAGTTCCTCGTCGCAGTCCCAGGGGTACTTGCGCATCTCAGTGATCGCGTCGGGCACGGTCTTGCGTAGGAGCACCAGGTCGCTGACGGCCTGTCGGCGGGTTTCGAGGTCCATCACTTCACCTTGCTGTGGACGATTGAGCCGTCTGGAGCATATGTGTTCTTCACGTACTGGACGGTGTTGCCGTTACGGTCGATGATCTTGACATAGTCGGCGTAGGAGCCGGGGATGTTGTTCGAAGGCACCTTCGCGCTCATGCGTGCCCCTCCGTCTTCCAGGATTTCGATCTGCACAGGTTCGCTCTTGGCGGGCAGTTTCTTGACGTACCGCTTGTAGTTGGCCGCCTGCTCTGGAGTGAGGTCCTCCACCGAGCCGGGACGGCCACGGGGCGTGGGGACTTCGCCTGGTGCCGTCGATCCCGGGACGTCTGCTGCCGGCCTAGTTGGACTCGTCACCTCCGATGCCGTGGTCTGGGCGACATTGGGGTCGGGGGTGTTGTTGATGGCCATGGCCAGCGCAGCGGTCGCCTCGACCGCCGCGGCTATCGCGACCGCGCCGCTGATGGCGAGGACGAACTCGGCGGCGACGGCGGCGATGCGCCGGACACTTGTCCGCCCATAACGGGGGTAACCCCGCGCCAGGATCAGTACCGGCGGCGTTCGCATCGGCCAAGCGGTGGGCCTCGGCGGACTCAACCAGCCCGCGGGAGATGCCGCCCAAGAGCTCATGCAGGCGCACAAGCCCACCGGCAATATTGCGGACCGCCGGCATGTACGACTCAGCGAACTTCTCGGCGGGATCGTCGTTACCCGCAGCGCCGCTAAGCCCGCGGAGACTCCCGGTGAGCGTCTCGTAGACACTCATGACGCCGTTCTGCCCATCGACGAATTCCTGAGCGACCCGGTGGTAGTCCTCCGGGCGCACATCGACCGGCGTTGCAGGCCCGGGCTCGGGTGCGGGCGCCAACGGCGGCGGGGGAATGGGAGACGACACCAGCATCAGGCCTTCCAGATCCGGGCGTCGAGCGCACCGCCGAGGCCTGGTTGCCGTGCGCGGTCACCAGTAGCTGGTGCATCTCGCGGACGTTCTCGCGCATCCCGGCCACGGCTTGATCCCACTCCTCTTGCGCGGCCTGATACGCCTCGGCAGCCTCTCCGGACCAGGAACCCAGTAACCGGCTCACCACGGCTTCCAGCTCGGTCAGCTGGATATCGATCTCATCGACCGCCCGCCGCAGCGCCTGTTCACCAGCCTCCAGAGCGCGGAAGTCGACCGCGATCTGATCCACCTGCTACTCCCCCAGTTCATCGTCCAACCGACCGGCCGCCGAATCTCACATACCCAGCACAGCGCCGCAACCGATTCAGCCAAGGTCACACCCAAGATCGCAAGATCGCACCAATTGCCGTCGGCCCAGTCCAGGCGGCCGCTTGATACGGCCGAAGTGGTGCCGCGCTCAAGTCCAAACGTGCTCTCGGCGCAGCTGCACTGTCAGTCCGACGTGCGACCGAATCGCCGACATCTCATGCCCGCGTAGCATCCCGTCGGCTACCAGCATCGCGTCGCTACCACTTGTTCGGAGTGGGTATTTTGCGGTGGTGGTAGTTGCGGGAGTCGTGTTGGCCGCCGGTGCCGGTCGTCGGTTCGGGATGCCGAAGGCGCTGGTGGAGTACCGCGGGACGTTGCTGGTCGACCGGGCCGCGCAGGTGCTCGCCGCAGGCGGCTGCGCGCCGATCGTGGTGGTCGTCGGCGCCGCCGCGGACGAGGTCCGCGAACGCGCTGAGCTGACCGGCGCGACGGTCGTGTTCAACCCGGACTGGGCCACCGGCATGGGCTCGTCGCTGCGCACCGCGCTCGACGCGCTCGCGCCGACCGATGCCGACGCCGCCCTCGTGCTGCCGGTGGACATGCCCGGCATCGGCCCGGAAGCCGTGCGGCGCGTCGCGGCGCTCGCGAGACCAAGCGCCCTCGCCGCCGCCGCTCACGACGGCGTCCGCAGCCACCCCGTGCTGCTGGGGCGCGACCACTGGGCCGGAGCCCGCGCGGCGGCCACCGGGGACGCCGGTGCCCGCGGCTACCTCAAGGGCCGCAAAGTCACGCTGGTGGCGTGCGACGACGTGTCGGAAGGGTTCGACATCGACCGTCCCGAAGACCTCCGCCAGAGCAACCCGTAGAGCGACGGCCACGCGTGACCGGCCCGGAACGGCCGCGCAGCGCCGACACCGGTCGACACCGCGCGCAACTCCCCGAATGCGTGCACAGTGGACGAATCCGGCCAGCACCTTAGGATGTCGGCCGTGAAAGCGGCGAACAGTGCACGCGAGGAGGAAGCAGCGTTGGCCAGCGTCGAATCGAACCAACCGGCCACCGGCCGGGGTCGCCCGCGGGATGCCACCCGCGACGCCGCGCTGCGCCAAGCCGCGATGGAGGTGCTCGCCCAGGTCGGCTACCGGGCGTTGACCATGGACGCCGTCGCCGCCCACGCGCGGGCCGGCAAGGCCACCATTTACCGCCGCTGGGACTCCAAGCTCGACCTGGTCATCGACACCTGCACCCAGCTGGTGCAGCGCAGCGTCCCGGAACCCGACCAGGGCAGCATCGAGGCCGACCTCGGCGAGTTCCTCCGCGGCTTCGCCTCGTTCCTCACCGGCCCGGTCGGCAAGGCGGCCCAGGCGCTGGTCGGCGAACTCCCGCACGAACCCGAACTGGCCGCGGCCTTCCGCGAATCCTTCCTGCGGCCGCAGCGGGACATGCTGCGCCGCATCATCGAACGCGGCGTGCGGCGCGGCGAGATCCGCGCCGACGCGCCGATCGACACGGTCGTCGAACTCGCCGGCGCCGGCCTGATCTACCGCCTGATGCTCACGGACGAGCCGCTCGACACCGGTTTCGTCGACCAGCTCCTCCGCGAAGGCCTGCTGCCACTGCTGCACACCGCCACACCGTCGGCGTAGTCCGGCCTGGAAAACCAGGAGCTAAGGTGGTGCCACGTGGTGGATGGAGGTCGGCGTGGCGCACGGATCGGTGACGGACCTAAGCCGCTGGCCGGTGAAGTCGCTGCGCGGTGAGCGCGTCGACGCGGCCCGCTTCGACGACCGCGGAATGGCCGGTGACCGCGCGTACGCGCTGCTCGACGAGCGCGCCACCCGAACCGGCAACGTGCTGACCGTCCGGCAGAACCCGACGATGCTCGGCTGGGCGGCGAGCTACGGCGACGTCGCCGACCCGACCGAACCGCCGACGCTTCGCGGCCCGGACGGTGTGGACTGGTCCTGGACGGACCCCGAGCTCACCGACGTCCTCGCCGGCTCGCTGGACATCCCGCTCAGCCTGCACGCTGCCGACGGGCAGCAGGACCGCGGGCCCACCGTGCTCGTCACCTTCGAAGCCTCCCGCGCCGGTCTGTCCGACGAACTGGGCGCCGACGTCGACCTGCGCCGCTTCCGCACGAACCTGCACGTGACCGCCGACCTGCCGGCCTTCGCCGAAGAGGGCTGGGAACCCGGCACGACGCTAACGGCGGGCGAAGTGGAGCTGGCGGTGACCGGGGACAACGCCGGGCCGTGCATCCGCTGCGCGGTGCCCAGCTGGGACGCCGACGGCCGCGAGCGCTGGCGGGACCTGCAAACCCACCTGATCGGGCGCCACGACAACAAGTTCGGTGTGATCATGCGCGTCACCAAGCCCGGCGAAATCCGCCTCGGCGACGCGGTGCGGCATGAGCCGTGAGCCTTTTGGGCTGCGGCTGCCGCTGCGGCCCAAAAGACCCACGGGCATTCACCGGAAGAGCTTGCGCACCACCGCAACGGTGATGAGAGCGCCGACACCGATCAGCACGTAGCGCACCCTCGGGTCGTTGAGCTTCTGCTGCAGGCTGGACTTGCCGTACTCGACGAAACGCTTCGGGTCCGCCTTGACGCTCAGTTGGTCCAGCGTGGTGGCCAGCGCTTCACGCGCCTGCTCGATGTCACGCTCGATGGTGTCTGGATCACGGGCCACGTGTCCTCCTCGCGTTCACCTGGCTGCTGACACCGTAGAGCACTGCCGAGCCCGCCACGCACCAGCGGTTCGCGTGTCGCGCCCCGAGCCCCCGTCCGGGAACTCCCCTCCCGCCAAGATCACCGCACGCGCTAGGCTGTGTCGAGCGGGGCCGTAGCCCAATTGGCAGAGGCACTAGGTTTAGGTCCTAGCCAGTGAGAGTTCGAGTCTCTCCGGCCCCACCACGCTCTCCTGGCCCCGAACGGCAGTCGGGGCCCGTCCGCATCACGGTGGAAGACCCGCCGACCTGGTCCCGGGTGACGGCTTCGAGGCCCCGGTCAGGCCCCCGAGAAGCCCTTCGGCACCGGCCCGGTCGAGCGGCCGCACGCCTGGGTGTCCGGGACCGCGACGTCGCCATCCCCGGCGCGGCCACGATCAACCAGTACCTCCGCGGCGGACTCATCGACGAATTGCGCACCCACATCGCCCCGGTCACACTCGGTGCCGGAGAGCGGCTGTTCGAAGGCGTGCCCGCGCTGGACCTGAAACTAGTCTCCGCGCGTCCCGCCTCCCTCCTCACCACGTCACCTGCTTGGTTCGCCGCTGAACCAGCGGTAGCCGGGATGAGCGGAGGGCCCACCGGGAGCACGGGAACCCGAATCCGCCTCCACCGGGCAACCAAAGCCTAGGACCGCGCGTCTACGCCGCAGAACGGGTTTCGGCTGCGATCGGAGGCGTGATGACCGGGAGAACCGCGGTTTTCGTGGCGGCGGGCGCGGTGGCGCTGCTGGGGACGACGGTGCCGGCGGTGGCCCAACCGGCGACCGGGACCGTGCGCGGGATGCACTTCTTCGACCGCAACGTCGACGGCGCTTGGCAGCCCGGCGAGCCGGGCGGCGGCAGCGCGGTCGGGCTGTACCACCTGGACGGCAGCTGGGTGGCGACGGTTGGGACGAATCCCGATGCCACGTACGAAATTCCCGATGTGCCACCCGGCCGGTACCGGGTCGGCATCAACCCGATCGGCTATCAGCCGACCACTCCCAGCGAGGTGGTCCTCGATGTGCGCCCCGGCGGCACCAGCCGCGCCGACTTCGGCAAGCTGGGCAGCGACATCACCGGCGTCACCTGGCACGACGTGAACGCCGACGGGCAACGCCAGGCGGACGAGCCGCTGCTGCCCGACATCCAGTTCTGGATCGGCAGGTGGGGCAGCGGTACCGACGGCACCGGGCACTACGCGATGCCCAACCAGGGAACCAGCACCTACGTCCTGCGTTTCGTCCCGCCCGAGGGCATGGGGTTCTCGCCGCAGCACGTCGGCGCGCCGGAGACCGACTCCGACGCCGACCCGGCCGACGGCACGGCAACCGCCGTCGTCGCGCTGACCGACTGCAGGATCAACCAGGTCCCGAACCTCGACATCGGCCTGGTCACGAAGTAGGCCGACCACGGCAGTTGCCGTGCATGCTTGGGCGTTCACGTCCAATTAGGACTCCCGCGAGGGAAACCGCCAAACCACGCGCCCGGATGGTTCTCGAAGAAACCGCCGTCTCCGGCTTACGCACCACGCTCGCCCCGGGCCCCGACAACTGTGGGCAATTTTCCCAACTTGTGGATAACGCCCCAAACTGTGGATAACTTCCGCAATTTCAATGGAAATCAGAGGTCCGATTTCCATTGAAATTGCGGACCGTCAGGACGCTTTGGCGGGGGACACCTCGCCGCTCTTCCACTTGGCGTTCTCCAGCTCCAGCGCCGTCCACAGTAGATTCAGGGGGTGCTCGGAGTAGTAGCCCTGCCGCTCCCCTCGGCGCGTGAACGCACCCACCAGCACCTGCATCTTCGGCCCGACGTCGTTCACCAGCTCGATGGTGCGCAGGCCCTGGCCCTCCGGCAGCCGACCGTCGCCGGCCGCCTCGCCCACCCCCTGCGTGACGATCATGCAGCCGTGCAGCAGCTCCGAACGCAGCAGGTCGAACCCGTAGCGGACGTCGTCGATCTCGGCGGCGATGTCGAGCTTGTCGCGGAAGTCGGTGCCGAACCAGCCGTGCAGGAATCCGGAGATCAGTCCGCTCGCCGGCACCACCAGCGGCACCGCGTGCAGTTCACTCGCGCGCATCACGCGGTTCGGCAACTGTTCGCCGGATAAGTTCGTGACCAGGCTCAGACCGCTGCGCCGCCACTCCATCACGTCGAATTCGGCCAGCACCGAGTCGTCCTCCGCGATCAGCACGCTACCGCAGACCAGATCCGCTTGCTTCGTGCGCAATGCGTCCAGCAACTCGCGGGTCCGCAAGTGCGTGACGCGCAAATCGATTCCGCGTTCCTGGAATTCCTCGGCCACGTGTTCTCCCGCATTGGCGAGGAAACCGAGAGTGAAGCGAGTGGTGCCGACCGTAACCGTTTCACCGCGAAGTCGTCTCGATTCGCGAACGCCGTCCAACCAGTCCGCCAAGGTGTCCCGCGCGATCTCCACGAAGGCTTCACCGGTGGCTGTGAACAACACCTTCTTTCCGCGCCCCTGCTTTACGACGAGTGGTTCTCCGCACAGCTGTTTGAAATTCCGGTTCAGCGTGTCCAACTGCTTCTGCACGCTGGACTGCTCCCGCCCGAGCGATCGCGCCGCGGCCAGCGCGGTTCCCACCTCGTGCACCAGGACCAACGTCCGCAATTGGTCCATTGTGGTATCCAGCAGCGCAGCCGGTGATTGCAGCAGGCGGCTGCGCAGGTCGGTCGCGGGCAAGCTTGCGGTTCCGGCTAACGGCACGGCTGCTTCCTTCTCTCTTCCCTTTCTCGCCGGAGTGTAGTGCGCCGAACTGATCTGCGTGTCAGAACTAATGATCTGCGGAATTTTTCCGGAAAGTGCTGGAAACCCGTGCGGCGCGGTGTAATGATCTGCCTCGCCCCAGTAGCGGTCCATCGTCGACCGCCCGGTGAACTCGGGGCAATTCGCACGGACGCGGGCTGCGGTGGCGTGGGCACCGCAGCCCGCCTGGAGAGGATTCGCGAAGCATCATGCGCACCACCACCGCTGCGTCCTGCCCGGGCGCGGCGTCGGACGACGTCTGTTCCCGCAGCGCGTGGGCCCGCGCAAGCTGGCCGCCTGATCTGGAATCGGCAGCGCCGTACTGGGGGTCGGCGCAGCGGAATTCCACAACGACGGAGGCCCGGCACCGAGGGGGGTCGGTGCCGGGCCTCCGTCTTCTCTGCTGCGAACGAGCCTGGGAACAGGCGTTTCTCAGGCGGACTTGAGTTGTTGGCGTTGGCGGCCGAGGCCGTCGATCTCCAGCTCCATCACGTCGCCGGCCGCCGGGTACGGGAACCGCCCGGACATCGCCACGCCCTCCGGCGTCCCGGTGTTGACCAGGTCGCCCGGCTCCAGCGTCAGGTACTGCGACAGGTGCCGGACGATCTCCGCGACGCCGAAGATCATGTCCGCGGTGTTGGAGTCCTGCCGCGCCTCGCCGTTGACGAACGAGCGCAGCTGCAGCGCCTGCGGTCGGCGATCTCGTCGGCCGGGACCAGCCACGGGCCGGACCTCACAGGTGCGGCCAGCCGTCAAGCTCGGAGCGCGCGGGTCACCGCGCCGAGCCCTTCCGCGATGGCGCGCAACTGGTCGCGGTCGAGCACGTCGATTAGGTTCGCGCGGACCAGTTCCACGTGCCCGGGCGCGGTCGCGCGCAGCTTCTCCCGGCCCGCTCCGGTGAGCCCGGCGACGACGCCCCGGTCGTCGGTGTCGCAGGTCCGGCGGCGCACCAGCCCGGCCTTCTCCAGCTGGGTGACCTGGTAGGTCAGGCCGCTCTTCGAGGTCACCACCCGCTGGGCGAGCTCGGTCATGCGCATCTCGCCGTCGGGCTCGGCGGCAAGCCGGACCAGGATCTCGTACTGCGGGTGGGACAGCCCCGCCTGCTCGCGCAGCTGCTGCTCGACCCGCCGGGCGATCAGGTTGCTCGCCTCCACGAAGGCGTTCCAGGCGGCCATCTCGTCGGCGTCCAGCCAGCGCGGTTCCGTCATGCCACCACCCTAGCTTGTTCAGATTCGAACGACAGCGTAACTTGGGGTGTGGTTCAAATTCGAACTAGGAGGATCGCCATGACCGCACCGGCGGCGGACCGGATGCCCGCTCTCTACCTCAGCCACGGCGCGCCGCCGCTGGCCGACGACCCGCAGTGGCCCGACCAGCTTGCGGCCTGGTCCCGCGACCTGCCAAAGCCGAAGGCCGTCCTGATCGTCTCGGCGCATTGGGAGGAGGCGCCGCTGGCGATCGGAGCCACCACGACCGTGCCGCTGGTGTACGACTTCTGGGGTTTCCCCGAGCACTACTACTCGGTCCAGTACGCCGCGCCCGGCGCGCCGGAACTCGCCGCCCGGGTGCGCTCGCTGGTGCGCAGCCCGGACACGCCGGTGCAGGACTTCCCGGAACGCGGCCTCGACCACGGCGCGTACGTGCCGTTGAAGGAGATGTACCCGGACGCCGACGTGCCGGTGCTGCAGATCTCCATGCCGACGCTGGAGCCGGAGCGGCTGATGCGCATCGGGCGGGCGCTGGAACCGCTGCGCGACGAAGGCGTGCTCATCGTGGGCAGCGGCTTCTTCACGCACAACCTCGCGGCACTGCGCGCCGAGACCACGCCGAGCTGGTCGACGGAGTTCGACGACTGGGGCGCGCGGGCCCTCGAAGCGCGCGACGTGGACGCGCTGCTCGACTTCCAGCACAAGGCCCCGGCGGGCCGCCTGGCGCACCCCCGCACCGAGCACTTCGCGCCGCTGTTCGTGGCGCTGGGCGCGGCGGGCAAGGACCTCGACCAGCAGAAGATCGCCATCGACGGCTTCTGGTGGGGCCTGGCCAAGCGCTCCATCCAGTTCGGTTCGTGAGTGCCAAAACCGGTTCTTACCGGCTTTGGCACTCACGAAGCCTGATCAGCGGCGGAGCTGGTGCTCGACGGAGGCGACCACATTGGACAGTGGCGTGCGGGTCTCATCGGCCCAGTCCGGCCCGCAGCGCGGCGTCGGCGCGGAGACCGACATGGCCGCCACGACCTCGCCCGAATGGTCGCGGATCGGCATCGCGACGCAGCGGCAGCCGACGATGTACTCCTCGTCGTCGACGGCGAAACCGCGCACCCGGGCCTGCTCGATCTCGGCGTGCAGCTCGGTCGGATCGGTCACGGTGTGCTCGGTGAAGGGCGCCAGCTCCACGTCGCGGTAGCGGCGCTCCAGTTCGTCGTCGGACAGCCCGGCCAGCAGCGCCTTGCCCAGCCCGACGGCGTGCGCGGGCAGCCGCATGCCGACCGCGGACACCAGCTTCATCGGCTGCGGCGATTCAGCGATGGCGATGTAGACGTTCTCGATGCCGTCCAGCCGGGACAGCTGCACGGTCTCACCGGTCTCCTGCGCGAGCCGCTCCATCAGCGGCAGCGCCAGGCCGACGATGTCGCGGTGCCCGGTGTAGCCCTGTCCGACGGTCCAGGCCTTCAGCCCCAGCCCGTAGGTGCGGGTGGTCTGGTCGAACTCGGCGAAGCCGCGGTGCACCAGGGTGCCGAGCAGGCCGTGCACGCTGGACAGCGGCAGCCGGAGGGTTTCGGCGATGTCGCTGAGCCGGTGCCGGCCGCGGGAGAGCAGCTCGAGGATGACCAGCGCGCGGTCGGCGGATTTGACCACGTTCTGGCCGCTGCCCGCCTGCTCAGCGGTGGCCGGTTCCGCCTTCACGCCGAAGTTCCTCCTGCTCCGTTGCCGCCGCAATCCCCCGCACGACCTACTGAACAGTACAGCGGGCGAGCCGGGCCCGCGCAGCTCGTCCAGGAGACGCAGGCGGCGCTGCTCCAACAAGCCCGTGAGTGCTTCTGGGGCCTACGGCACCCAATATCGCTCACGGGAGTCGGCACGCTGCGATCGCCGCGCGAGCCGATCCGCCCGGGGCTTTACCCCGCCAGGGCGGTGGCTATTTCGGTGGCCAGGGCGATGTTGTTGCGGTACACCGCGATGTTGACCGCCAGGCTCCGGCCGCCCGTTGCGGTGCGCATCCGGTCGAGCAGGAACGGCGTGATGTCGTGGCCGCTGACGCCCTGCTCCCGGGCCTGCTCCCAGGCCTCGGCCAGCGCCCGGTCGTGCAGCGCCGGGTCCAGCTGCTCGTCCGCCGGCACCGGATTGGCCACCAGCACCGCCGAACGCAGGCCCAGCTCGTCGCGGGCCGTCACCACCGCCGCGACCTCGGCCGGTGCGCCGGCGGAATGCTCGATCACGTGGCCAGAATCGGCGACGTAGAAACCCGGGAAGCGCAGCGTCCGGTAGCCGAGCACCGGGATGTTCAGCGTCTCCAACCGCTCCAGCGTCGCGGCGACATCCAAGATGGATTTCGCCCCGGCGCTGACGACCACCAGCGGCGTCGCGGCCAGGGTCACCAGGTCGGCGGATTCGTCGAAGCTGGTCGCCGCGCCGTGGTGCACCCCGCCGAGCCCTCCGGTGGCGAAGACCCGGATCCCGGCGCGGTGCGCCAGGAACGACGTCGCCGCGACGGTGGTCCCGGCGTTGCGCCCCTTGGCGGCGGCGATCGGCAGGTCCCGGACGCTCGCCTTCACCGCGGCACGGTCGCCGGCCAGCCGGTCGAGCTGCGCGCCGGTCAGGCCGACCGTCGCGACCCCGTCGATGACGCCGATCGTCGCGGGCACCGCGCCGGCGGCCCGGACCTGCTGCTCGGCGGCCCGGGCGACCTCGCCGTTGTCCGGGCGCGGCAGCCCGTGGGTGATGATCGTCGACTCCAGCGCCACGACCGGGCGCCGCTGCGCGACGGCGCGCCGGACTTCCTCGGACACCACCGGCAACGCCATTCGCACCTCCACCGCGGCCGGGCCCGGACGCAGCGTCGCGGGAAAACTCCTTGGGTCCGAACGCCCCGAAGATGTGAGCATATAGGGATGCACCAGCCGGGTACGCCGTTTCGGCCAGTCGCACCCACGATCGAACTGCCCGCGATGGAGCGGCAGATCATCGAGTGGTGGCGCGCCCGCGAGGTGTTCGAGCGCAGCCTCGCCCAGTCGGCGGGCGGTCCGCGCTGGGTGTTCTACGAGGGCCCGCCGACGGCGAACGGGCCCCCCGGCACGCACCACGTCGAGGCGCGGGCGTTCAAGGACGTCTTCCCGCGGTTCAAGACGATGAAGGGCTTCTCCGTCCCGCGCCGCGCGGGCTGGGACTGCCACGGGCTGCCGGTAGAACTTGCCGTGGAGAAGGAACTCGGCATCAGCGGCAAGCCGGACATCGAGCGCATCGGCGTCGCCGAGTTCAACGCCCGCTGCCGGGAGTCGGTGCAGCGCTACGTCGGCGAGTTCGAGGCCGTGACGAGGCGGATGGGTTACTGGATCGACCTGTCCGAGGCGTACTGGACGATGTCGCCGGGCTACGTGGACAGCGTGTGGTGGGCGCTGAAGCAGATCTTCACCGCCGGCCTGCTGGTCGAGGACTACCGGGTGGCCCCGTACTGCCCGCGGGACGAGACGACGCTGTCCGACCACGAGGTCGCGCAGGGCTACGAGAACGTGCACGACCCGTCGGTTTACGTGCGGTTCCCGGTCGACGGTCCGATCGCCGGGCACCACAACGTCGAGCTGCTGATCTGGACGACCACGCCGTGGACGCTGGTGTCCAACACCGCGGTCGCGGTCCACCCGGCGGTCGACTACCAGGTGGTGCGCACCGTGCGCGGCACCTTCGTGGTGGCCGAACCGCTGGTCGAGGCGGTGCTGGGCGAGGACGGCGAGGTGCTCGCGACGCTACCGGGCACCGAGCTGGCCGGGTTGCGGTACCGGCGGCCGTTCGACCTGATCGAAATCCCGGACGCGCACCGGGTCGTGCTCGCCGAGTACGTGTCCACAGAGGACGGTACCGGCCTGGTGCACCAGGCGCCGGCCTTCGGGGCCGACGACCTCGCCGTCTGCCGCGAGAACGACCTCCCGGTGGTGAACCCGATCGGCAGCAACGGCCGGTTCTCCGAGGACGTCCCGCTGGTCGGTGGCATGTTCTTCAAGGACGCCGACGCGGTCCTCGTCGAAGACCTCCAGCACCGCGATTTGCTGCTGCGCTACAGCACTTTCGAGCACCCATACCCGCACTGCTGGCGTTGCCACACGCCGCTGATGTATTACGCGCAGCTGTCCTGGTACATCCGGACCACGGCTATCCGGGAGGCGCTGCAACGCGAGAACGAGCGCACGAACTGGTTCCCGGAGAACGTCAAGCACGGCCGCTACGGCAACTGGCTGGACAACAACGTCGACTGGGCGCTGTCGCGCAGCCGCTACTGGGGCACGCCGCTGCCGCTGTGGCGGTGCCCGGAGAACCACGTCACCGCGGTCGGTTCCCGCGCCGAGCTCGGCGAGCTGACCGGCCAGGACTTCACCGAGCTGGACCCGCACCGGCCCTACCTCGACGAGATCGAGTTCCCCTGCCCGTCCTGCGGGCGTTCGGCCGCTCGGGTGCCGGAGGTCATCGACGCGTGGTTCGACTCGGGGTCGATGTCTTTCGCCCAGCTCGGCTACCCGCACGCCCCGGGCAGCGCCGCGGAGCTGGCGACGAGCTACCCGGCGCAGTACATCTGCGAGGCGATCGACCAGACCCGCGGCTGGTTTTACACGCTGATGGCGGTCGGGACGCTGCTGTTCGACCGCTCGGCGTACGAGAACGTCGTGTGCCTGGGGCACATCATGGCCGAGGACGGCCGGAAGATGAGCAAGCACCTCGGCAACGTGCTGGAGCCGCTGCCACTGATGGAGGCCCACGGCGCCGATGCCCTGCGGTGGTTCATGCTCTGCACCGGTTCGCCCTGGTCGGCACGGCGGGTGGGGCACGGGCCGCTGCAGGAGATCGTCCGCAAGGTGCTCATGACATACTGGAACACCGCGTCGTTCTTCACCCGCTACGCCTCGCTCGCCGACTGGATCCCGGCGGATGCCGATCCGCCCGCCGAGCGCCCGATCCTCGACCGCTGGGTGCTCGCCAAGCTCAACCGGCTCGCCGGGCAGGTCGACGTGCGGTTGGAGGCCTACGACACCGCAGGCGCCGGTCGGGCGCTGGCGGAGTTCGTCGACGACCTGTCGAACTGGTACGTCCGCCGCTCGCGGCAGCGGTTCTGGGACGGCGACGTCAACGCCCTGAGCACGCTGTACGACTGCCTGGACGTGCTCACGAGGCTGCTCGCGCCGTTCGTGCCCTTCATCACCGAGCGGGTGTGGCAGGACGTCGTCCGCCCCGGGGCACCCGAGGCGCCGGAGTCGGTGCACCTGGCGGCCTGGCCGCTCCCGGATCTGGCGCTGGTCGACGGCGTCCTGCTGTCCCAAGTGGACACCGAGCGCCAGCTCGCCGAAGCCGGCCGCGCGGCGCGCAAGAGCAGCGGCATCAAGGTGCGCCAGCCGCTGAGCCGCGCGCTGGTCAGCGCCGCGTTGCCGCCGGAGCTGCTCGCCGACCTCGCCGAGGAGCTGAACGTGCGGCGCATCGAGCCGCTCGACGCAGCGGGCGAAGTGCTGGACGTGTCGGTGAAGCCGGACTTCCGGGCCTTGGGCAAGCGATTCGGCAACCGCACCCAGCAGGCCGCGGCGGCGGTCAACGCGGCGGATCCGGCCGCGCTGGCCCGGGAACTGCGCTCGACGGGGCACGCCGCGATCGAAGTCGACGGCAAGACCGAGCCGCTCACCAGCGATGACGTGATCATCAGCGAGGTCCCGCGCACCGGCTGGGTGGTGGAGTCGCAGCGCGGGATGATCATCGCGCTGGACACCTCGATCACCCCGGAACTCAAGCGCGCGGGGCTGGCCCGCGAGGCGATCCGCTTCGTGCAGGACTGCCGAAAGCAGGACGGGCTCGACATCGCGGACCGGATCGCGCTGCGCTGGCGGGCGACCGGCGAACTCCGCGAGGCGCTGCTGGCGCACGCCGACGAGATCGCCGCCGCTGTCCTGGCCGTCGACGTCGCCGAAACCGCCAGCGCCCCCGAGGAATTCGTCGAGCACGCCGAACCCGAGCTCGACCTGGCGGTGTGGTTGCGCAAAGCGCAGTGAAGGCCGTGGGCGGCGAACCACCCACGGCCTTCAGCCGGTGCTCGGGTCTGTTTAATAAGCGGCGGTAGCTGCTTGCGGTGTGGGACTCAGCTCGCACCGCCGCGGGGGTTCCGCTACCCGCACCGCCACGCAAACCACTTTTGAAGCACTCTCTGGTCGGTCAGGAACCGATCTGCGCCTGGATGTCGTCGTGGTACGTGCCGACGCGGGCGTACACACCCGGCTTGCCCGGGCGGGCGCAGCCCTCGCCCCACGAGGTGACGCCGATCAGCTTGTTCTCCACGACCATCGGGCCGCCCGAGTCGCCCTGGCAGGTGTCCACGCCGCCTTCCGGCACCCCGGCGCACACCATGGCGTCCGGTTTGTACGCGCCGTACGCGCCCTTGCAGGTGTCGTCGGAGGTCACCGGCGCGGTGGCCTTCTGCAGGTTGTCGGCCTGCTGGCCGCCCTCGGAGGTGTTGCCCCAGCCCAGGATGGTCGCCGGGATGTCCGGCGCGTAGCCCGGGTCATCGGCCTTGGCGAGCTCGATCGGGGCCTCCTGCACCGGCGCTTCGAGGGTGAGCACCGAGACGTCGAAGCCCCGCGAGGCGCCCTGGAATCCGGGGTGCACCCAGACGTCGGTCACCTTCGAAACGGTGCCCTCGTCCGAGCTGATCACGGTGCGGCCGCTGACCACGTTGATGTCGGCCGGCTGCGAGCCGACGGTGCAGTGCGCGGCGGTGAGCACCTTGTTCGGGGCCACCAGCGAGCCACCGCAGAACTGCTGACCGCTCGGGGTCACCAGCGCGACGGTGAACGGGTGGTCGGCGATGTTGGCGTCTTCGCCGCCGACGATGTACGGGATGACGTCCGACGGCTGCGCTTGCGCGACGGATGCAGTGGTAAGCGCGGCGACGGCGATCGCGGTGACTCCGGCGAGCCGGGCCAGGTGACGTGGGGCATCGACCATCGTTGCTTCTCCTTGTCCCAAGGGTCGCTGCGCATCAGGCCCGGCGGCCTGCCTTTCCCTCGGGTCCGTTACGCACAGCGACGAACCTGATCGAAACGATAACGGCGCCCGCACCCACCGGGATAGCCTCCGATTTTGCCGTTTTAACCAGTCCGCACAACAACTTTCCACAACTCGAAGGCCAGCGACGACCGATTCCCGTTGCCCACGAGCAGATCCCGCACGGCCAAGAGTCCAAAGACCGGCGAATACTCAACGCACCCCACGCAAACCAAGCAAGCACGAGCAGCCCAACCGCTTTCTCTTTGCCACAAGCAAGAAAACAGCACCAGCTTGCACCGCTGCATCTTGTTCTTCGTCTTTGAGGCGCCGAAGGCGCTTTAGCCCACCAAGCCAAGGCTGGAACACCAACCAACGAAGATGTCCCCGGTGCACCCCGATTTGCACCGGGGACACCTCAACCTCGGCCGGACCCCTCCGACCGGTGTTCGCCATCGATCCCCGAACCGATGGCAAGCACGCTCCAAGGCCCCGACCGCCTTGACCGGAACGTGCTACGTCATGGTTTACACAATCTTCGGCGGAATTTTCCAGAGCCAATCGGCGCAGCCCGCTCGGTTGAACGTTGAACCTCTCGGCGTAACCGCTGCTGGGACCGGGCGGACTACCTCGGCACCAGGCCCGCGTCGTAGGCGAGCAGCCCGGCCTGGAGCCGGTTCGCGCAGGACAGCTTCACCAGCATCCGCGACACGTAGCTCTTCACCGTCGCCTCCGACAGGTAGAGGCGTTCGGCGATCTGCGCGTTGGACAGGCCCTGCCCCAGGCAGGTGAGCACCTCGATCTCGCGATTGGTGAGGTCCCGCACCAGTTCCACGGCCCGCTGCCGGGTGTTCTGTTCGTCGGCGGACGCCGCGAGCAGCCGCTTCTTCGCCTCCTGGGAGAGCACCGTGTGCCCGTCGGCGGCGACCCGCACCAGCCCGATCAGGTCCTCCGGCGGCGTCGACTTGACCAGGAACCCGGCCGCCCCGGCCCGCAGCGCGCGCAGCACGTACTTGTCGGCGTCGAAGGTCGTCAGCGCGACCACGACCGGCGGGTCCGGCAGCTTGCAGATGCGTTCGATGCCGGTCAGTCCGTCCACGCCGGGCATCCGCAGGTCCATCAGCACCACGTTCGGCCGGTGCCGCACCACGCATTCGACGGCCGCCGCGCCGTCCTGCGCGTCATCGACCACCTCGATGTCGTCCGCGGAGCCGAGGATGGTGCGCAGGTGCGCGCAGACCATCGGCTCGTCGTCCACCACGACGACCCGGATCGGATCACTCATCGCCGACCGCCTCCCCAGTGGGCACGTACGCAGGAAGCACCACGTCCAGCTCGAAGCCGCCGTCGGCACCACACCCGGCGTGGAACGTACCGCCGACCAGTTCCACCCGCTGTTGCAGCCCCAGCAGCCCGGACCCCGATCCGCTGCCCGCCAGGTCCGCGGCGGCGCGGCCCGGCGGCTCGGTGTTGCGGATGACCAACCGCAACCGGTCGTCGCTGTAGATCACGTGCACGCTCACCCGGGCCCCGAACGCGTGCTTGTGGACGTTCGTCAGCGCCTCCTGCACGACGCGGTAGGCGGTCCGCCCGACCGCCGCCGAGACCATCGCCGCAGCACCGTCCACAGTGAACTCCACCGGCACGCCGACGGCCTCGGACTGCCCGATCAGCTCCGTCAGGTCGGGCACCTCGGTCGGCGGGGTCACGTCCGGCAGGCCGTCCTCGTCCGCCACGCCGCGCCGCAGCACGCCGACGAGGTCCCGCAGCTCTTCCAACGCCGCGCAGCCGCTGGTGCGCAGCTCCTCCGCCGCCCGCCTGGTCTCCGGGTCATTCGCCGCGATCCCCAGCGCGCCCGCCTGCAGCACCATGAGGCTGACCCGGTGCGTGACGACGTCGTGCATCTCGGTCGCCAGCCGGGTCCGCTCGTCGGCCCGGGCCTGCTCGGTGAGCAGTTCCTGCTCGTACTCGACCCGCTCGACGCGTTCCCGCAACGCCAGCACCAGGCGGCGCCGCGCGCCGATGTAGAGGCCCAGGACCGCCGGGAGGATCGTCCAGACGACCCCCACGACGATGACGTCGCCGTTCAACTGCTCCCAGGGGCGGACCGCGAGCACGGTGGTGATGGCCACCATGTCCCAGGCGAAGAACTGCCTGACGCGGCCCCGCGCGTAGGCCGCGACGGCGTAGATGACCCACGGCGTGAGGCCCGGGATCCGCGGATCGCTGTTCTGGTTGATCGCGAGCAGCGGCCCCGGCCCGGCCTCGATCAGCAGCACCTGCGCGATCGACAGCGCCGTGTTGAATGCCATGACCGACACCGGGAAGCGCCGCCTGACCAGCAACGACAGCAATAACCCTGTCATCAGCAGGTCGTTCGGCCAAAGCCCGCCGACCCAGTCGTACGCCTCGGGCGGGGTTTCCGAGGGGAAGAGGGCTTCGAGGACGCGGCCGAGCAGGTGCAATCCGATCACGAGGCCGACGTCGAACGCGGCTTCCCGCTTGGAGTTCCACAGCAGCCGCCACAACGGGCGCTTCACGTGGACCACCGTAGTTAACCGCGTCTTGGGAATCGGCGAAGTACCCACTCGCGGCCACGAGGCAGATACGAAAGTTGCGCCTGCCGCCGGGCGGCACAGCTTTCGGCCCGTGGAACCGCTACCAAGCGCGGTGTCGCCGAGATGATCAACCCGGGTTCAATGGGTGCACAATCCAACCGAGACCTGGGGGAACGATGCGCGCCGAGCTGCTAAGCCCGCAGCCAGCACCGCCTGCCGAACCCGGACTGCCGCCGCTCGCGAAGTGGCCGGTGTTCACCATCGCCGGCCTCGTCGCGGCCGCCCAGCTGGCGTTCAGCCCGTTCGGCGGCTTCTGGATCGACGAGGCGTACATGCTCGCGGCCGGGAAGCACCACCTGGACTGGGGCTACGTCGACCAGCCGCCGCTGGCACCGCTGATCGCCGCGGCGATGGACTGGATCGCACCGGGGTCGATGCTCGTGCTCCGGTTGCCCGCAGTGCTCGCGACCGCCGCGCTGGTCGTGCTGACCGCGCTGCTCGCCCGCGAGTTCGGCGGCGACCGGCGGGCCCAGACGCTGGCCGCCGGGGCCGGCGCCACCGGCCTGTGGACCGCGCTGGTCGGGCACTGGATCACGCCCTACACGTTCGAACCGCTGCTGTGGCTGCTGCTCACGTGGACGCTGGTGCGCTGGGTTCGGCTGCGCGATCTGGGCCAACCCGATGATCGGCTGCTGCTGCTTTTCGGCGTGCTGCTCGGCATCAACATGCAGTTGAAGTTCCAGGTCGCGATCCTGTGCGTGGCGCTGCTGAGCAGCGTTCTCCTGGTCGGCCCGCGGGACGTCCTGCGCCGGCCGAAGTTCTGGGGCGGCGTCGGCATCGCGGCGGTGATCGCCGTGCCGACGGTGCTCTGGCAGGCGCTGCACGGTTGGCCGCAGCTGCAGATGGGCGCGGTCGTCGCGGAAGAGTCGCCGATGCTGTCCGGGGGCCGCAGCGGAACCGCCGTGACCATGGTGCTCTACGCCGGCGTCGCAGGCGCCGCGCTGTTCCTGTTCGGGCTGTGGCGGCTCCTGCGCAACCCCGAGCTGCGCTCGTACCGGTTCCTCGCCATCACGACCTTGCTGCTGTACGTCTTCTTCGTCGCGACCGCCGCGCGGCCGTACTACCTGATCGGCCTCTACGGCGTGTCGATCGCCGCCGGGGCCGTGGGGTTCCAGCGGCGCCGGGAGTCCCGGCGAACCCGGTTCGGCTGGACGGCTTGGCCGGTGTACGCGCTTTCGGCCGCGGCGGCGGGATACATGCTGTCGGTGTCCGTGATGATGACGTCGATGTTCGGGGTTCCGACGGCCGATTCGCTGGCCCGCGATGCCTCTGCCGCCTACGCTGCGCTGCCGCCGGAACAGCGCTCGCACACCGCGGTCGTGGGCGACAGCTACGTCATCGCCGCGATGCTCGAAGCCGGTGGGGCGCAACACGAATTGCCGGAGGTCTTCAGCCCGCACCGCGGTTACGGCTACTTCCCGCCGCCGACCGAGCGGATCGAGTCCGTGCTCGTCGTCGGCGACTCGACGGCGCTGCGGCAGCAGTTCGCCGAGGTGCGGCAGGTGGGCAACGGCGAGGTCCCGATCTGGCTCTGCACCGGAAAACGGGGAACCTGGGCGGAGATCTGGCCACAGCTCAAGTCCCTTTGAGCCGCGGCTGGCGATTCCCGGGGCCGCCCGCTGCGACAATGGCGTCAGTGCGTGTGCGTGTGCGTGTGCGTGTGCGTGTGCGTGTGCGTGTGCGTGTGCGTGTGTGGGAAGGGGGCCGCAAGTTCCATTGAAATCGAAGGTCCGATTTCAATGGAACTTGCGTAGGACGGAGATCAGCCGGCGTCCGAGGTCCGCTACCCGCACCGCCACCCAGAACACGGTCGGAGACAGGTTCTTGACCGATGCGAAACAGAGAGGGGCCGACAGTGGCCACCCCGACGAATCCGAACTCCCCCGGGCTGCGGCTTCGGCCGCCGCGCAACCGGGTCGAGCGCCGCGCCATCGGCTGGTGGACGGTGCAAGCCCTGGTCCTCGTCGTCCCGCCGCTGGTCGCGCTGGCGATCACGGCGGTGTTCATCCCACCCGCGCGGTTCTGGCTGGTGCTCGCGCTGGTCGTGGTCGCCGCGCTGGGGGTGCCCTACACGCTGGTGATGCCGCAGTGGCGGTACCGCGTGCACCGCTGGGAAACCACCGAGGACGCCGTCTACACCGCAGCGGGCTGGCTGCGCCAGGAATGGCGCATCGCGCCGATGTCGCGGATCCAGACGGTGGACACCGTGCGGGGCCCGATCCAGCAGCTGTTCAACCTGTCCAGCGTCACGGTCACCACCGCGTCCGCCGCCGGCCCGCTGACGATCGACGGCCTGGACCGGGAGGTCGCGGCGGCGCTCGTCGAGCAGTTGACGGCCACCACGCAGGTCACCCCGGGGGATGCCACATGAGCAGCGTCATCGACGGGCAGTGGCGGCGCCTGGACCCGAAGACCATCGCGGCGGCCGCCACCCTGGTGCTGGCGCCGCTGGTGCCGACCGCGGCGGTCATGCTCCTGTCCAACGCCAAGCCGGCAACCTTGCTGATCACCGCGCTGATCTGGGTCGGCATCGCGGTGCTGATCGCCGGGTACGCCGCGGCCGAGTGGTGGCTCACCTGGTACCGGATCACCGAGGAGCGCTTCGAGCTGCGCCACGGGGTGCTGACCCGCAACCACCGCTGGATCCCGCGCGAGCGGATCCGCAGCGTGGACCTCACGGCGGATCCGGGCCACCGGCTGTTCCGGGTCACCACCGTCAAGATCGGCACCGGCGGCCAGGCGAGCGAGGGCAACGATCTCAAGCTCGACGCGATCTCCCGCCACCACGCCGAATCCCTGCGCCAGGAACTGCTGTTCGGCGGATCGTCCACTTCGGACACCGCGCCGCACGGCGATCCGGTCACCGTGCCGAACATCGCGGCGGGCACCGCTGCGGCGAGCGCCGAACCGGGCGAGGCCGTGCTCGCCCGCCTCAACCCCGCATGGTTCCGCTACTCCGCGCTGACCTTCTCGTTCGTGCTGATCGTCTGGGGCGCGATCGGCTCGGCCGTCGGATCGTTCAGCGAACTGCTGAAGGCCTTCGGGTTCTTCGACTCCGTCGCACACGCCGTGCTGGTGTCGTCGCTGTGGCTGGTGATCGCGGCCGGACTGGTCATCGCCCTGGTGGTGGGCGTGTTAGGCGCCATCGCGTTGTCGGTGGAGATGTGGTGGGGCTTCCGGCTGACCCGGGAGCGGGGCGACACGCTGCGGGTGAAACGCGGCCTGCTCACCACCCGGTCGGTCTCGCTGGAGGAACGCCGCCTGCGCGGCGTCGAGCTCGCGGAACCGCTGCTGCTGCGCTGGGCCCGCGGGGCGCGGCTGCACGCCGTGGCCACCGGGCTGAACCAGAAGCAGGAAGAGCACCAGCCGGACAACAAGACGCTGCTGCCGCCGGCTCCCCGCGCGGAAGCGCAACGGGTGGCTGCCGAGGTCCTGCGGGAGGGAAGGACGCCCACCGAAGGCGAATTGCGGCGGCATCCGCGGGCCGCGCTGCGGCGGCGCATCACCTGGGCTCTCGTGGCGGCGGTGCCGTTCATCGCGGCGGCCGCGGTGGCCGCGATGATCGGCTGGGTGCCGGCAGCCGTGCCCGCGGCAGTGGGGGTGGTCGCGGTAGCGGTGGCGCTCGGTTTCGCGGTGGACGCCTACCGGAGCCTCGGTCACCGGGTCGACGATCGCTACCTGATCGCACGGTCCGGCACCGGAATTCGCCGCACGGTCGCCCTGCAGCGCGACGGGATCATCGGCTGGCGCATCACCCGGACCGTTTTCCAACGGCGCTCGAACCTGATGAGCATCGGGGCGACGACGGCCGCCGGGAACAGCATCTACGAGGTGCACGACGTCGGCACCGGAGCTGGCCTGGCGATGGCGGAGGAAGCGGTGCCGGGGCTGCTGGCGCCGTTCCTCCAGCGGGGCTGACCCGTCGAGCGGTTCCGGTTGTTGGTGGCTCCGCTCCGGTGGTGAGCGGAGCCACTACCCGTCAGGAGCCGAAGCTGCCGTGCTTTAGGCCGCGGACGAACTCGTGCCAGCGTGGCACTGCAACGGTTATCTGACCGGCGGCTCGGTTCTTGGTGTCGCGAACCCCGACGCAGTCAGCCCCGAAGCCGACTTCGACGCACTGGCCCTGGCCCTGGGTCCGGGTGCTGGTGCGCCAGTCGGTGATGTTTGCCATCTACAGCTCTCCTATGCGTTGTTGGATGAGTTGAACGGAACCTTCCGGATCTACCGCATGCGCCCGTAAATGGTCCATCATGATGACGTAGTTAGACAGCTCGATCTCCCTTTCGAGGTAAAGCCCGCCCACATGGGTTTCCAGATAAACCACATCGGGATCGATGTGATTCGAGTAGCGGAGGATAACGAACGGGCCGGCCTGGGCCGGATGGGCACCCGCGTCCAGCGGCATCACCTGCAGCGTTACGTGCGGCATTTCCACCAGCTTGAGCACGTGCTCCAGCTGCCGGCGCAGCACCCCGTTGCCCCCGACGCAGCGCCGCAAGGCCGATTCCCCCACGACCGCCCACAACTCTACTAGCGGGTTCGGGCCGACGACCCGCTGCTGACGCTGAATCCGCAGATCGACCCTCCGGGTTATTTCGGAATCGTCCGCTCGAATGAGCGTCGCTTTGGTCAACGCATGCGCATATTCACGTGTTTGGAGCAATCCCGGGATGGCCTCGGACTCGTACGTATGAATTGAAGACGCTTCGGCTTCCAACCCGACGTAGGTTTCGTACCACTCCGGCAGGACGTCGCTGTAGGAATGCCACCAGCCACGCTTCCGGGCGTCCCGCACCAGGTTGATCAGCTGGTCCCGCTCGGCACCGTCCACCCCGTAGAAATCCAGCAAAGCGGATACGTCGCCGACCGATGGGGACCGCTTCGCGGTTTCGAACCGTCCGATTTTCGCTTGCGTGCAGCCGAGGTGGGTGGCGGCCTGCTGCTGGGTGACCTCGGCCTGCGCCCGCAGGCGGCGCAACTCGGCGGCAAGGCGACGACGACGCACCGTGGGACTGACTGTCATGATCTACATCCTCCACGGCTCTCCACGTTGCGTCACCACCCCATCACCCGTACAGAAATCGACCACCCGACTATTCCGGTGAATAGGGCGAATGGCTGAATGCACTCCGCAGAACGCGGTTCACCGGCGGAACGGGTCGCCGCAGGCTCGTTCCGCGCCGCATTGGACGGTGCCCGCGTTGTGTTGGCGGGCAAGCGAAACCGACGCGCGACGCCGCCGGTTAATGGGCTGCGACCAGCCGGCGCCCCAGGTTGAGGCGCCGCCCCGGCCGCGAACGCCGGCCTACGGCCGCGGCACGTTGCGCAGGTTGCTGCGCGCGAGCTGCACCATCTTGCCCACGCCGCCGGAGAGGACCGTGCGGCTGACCGCGAGCGCGAAGCCCTTCACCTGGTCACCGGTGATCCGCGGCGGGATCGACAGCGCATTGGGGTCGGTCACCACGTCCACAAGCGCCGGTCCCGGGCTGCGCAACGCGTCGGCCAGGGCATCGCGCACCTCGCCGGGCTTCTCCACCCGCACCGAGTGCATCCCGGCGGCGGCCGCGAGCGCGGCGAAGTCGACGTGGTCGTGGTCGGTGCCGAAGTCGGGCAGCCCGTCGACCAGCATCTCCAGCTTCACCATGCCCAGCGATGAGTTGTTGAACACCACGACCTTCACCGGCAGCCGATGGGTGCGCAGGGTCAGCAGGTCGCCGAGCAGCATCGACAGCCCGCCGTCCCCGGACATCGAGATCACCTGACGCCCCGGCTCGGCGATCTGCGCCCCGATCGCCTGCGGCAACGCGTTGGCCATCGAACCGTGCACGAAGGAGCCGAGCACCCGCCGCCGCCCGTTCGGCGTGATGTAGCGGGCCGCCCACACGTTGCACATCCCGGTGTCCACTGTGAACACCGCGTCGTCCGCGGCGAGGTCGTCGAGCACGTCCGCGACGTACTCCGGATGGATCGGCACCTGCGTCTCGACGTTGCGCGTGTAGGCGTCCACGACGCGCTCCAACTGGCCGGCGTGCTCGCGCAGCATCCGGTCCAGGAAGGACCGGTCCGACTTCTGCGGAACGCGCGGCAGGACGGCGCGGATGGTCTCCCCGACATCACCGTGCACGGCCAGGTCCAGCACCGTGCGCCGCCCGAGGTGGGCGGGCTCGATGTCGACCTGCACGGTGTTGGCCTGCGGCAGGAAGTTGTCGTAGGGGAAGTCGGTGCCCAGCAGCACGACCAGGTCCGCGCGGTGCATCGCGTCGTAGCAGGCGCCGTAGCCGAGCAGGCCGCTCATCCCGACGTCGAAGGGGTTGTCGTACTGGATCCACTCCTTGCCGCGCAGCGCATGCCCGACCGGAGCGTTCAACCGCCCGGCGAGTTCCATGACTTCCCGGTGCGCGCCGCGGGTTCCCGCGCCGCAGAAGAACATCGGCCGCTCCGCCCCGTTCAGCTTGCCGGCGAATGCGGCCACCTGGTCCTCGGACGGCACCACCACCGGTGGTTCGCACTCGACGATCCCGTGGCCGGTGGGACGGACCGCGGACTTCTGCGCGACGTCACCGGGCAGCACCAGCACTGAAACGCCGCGCCGACCGGCAGCGGTCTGGATCGCGGTGCGCAGCAGGCGCGGCATCTGCTCGGGCTGCGACAGCAGCTCGCAGAAGTGGCTGCACTCGGCGAACAGTTCCTCGGGGTGGGTTTCCTGGAAGAACCCGGTCCCGATCTGCTCGGACGGGATGTGCGACGCGAGCGCCAGCACCGGAGCCCCGCTGCGGTGCGCGTCGAACAAGCCGTTGATCAGGTGCAGGTTGCCCGGTCCGCAACTGCCCGCGCACACCGCGAGCCGCCCGGTCAGCTGCGCTTCCGCCCCGGCGGCGAAGGCGGCTGCCTCCTCGTGGCGCACGTGGACCCACTCGATGCCCTCGGTGCGGCGGACCGCATCGACCACCGGGTTGAGGCTGTCCCCGACGATGCCGTAGATCCGCCGGACCCCGGCTTGGACGAGCACTTCGATGAACTGGTCGGCGACGGTGGGCATGGTGATCCTCCGGCAGTCGGTGGGGGGCACGGCCACTCCCGTCTACGCGGGGTGCTCACGGCCCGCAACTCGAAACCCGTGATCACCCTTTCGAGGGACGCCGGTAACGAACCGGGCGAAAAAGTCGATCAGGTCCACGCCGGCTTCGATCGCCGGAATCCCAGCCACCCGAAGGGAATCGCGGTGTCCATCCGCCTATACACCACCTGCGCGCTGGCAGTGACCGCCTCGGCGGTCGCCGGACTGCTCGTCGGCGGATTCATCGCGACAGCGGACCGAGCCCCCGCCCAACCGCGGATCACCCAGGTCTCCCAGCTTATCCCCGCCAGCGGGGAGCTCCGGTCGGAGTGATCGTCGCTTTACCGCCCACGAACGGGTCGGGAGCATCGGCTAGCGTCGGGAGCATGAGCGAACAGAACCGACTCTCGACAGGCGACAAGGCACCCGAGTTCTCCCTGCAGGACGCCGACGGCAACACCGTGTCGCTGAGCGACTACCGGGGCCGGTCCGTGGTGGTCTACTTCTACCCGGCGGCGAGCACGCCCGGCTGCACCAAACAGGCCTGCGACTTCCGCGACAGCCTGGCGGTGCTGGGCGACGCGGGCTTCGACGTCCTCGGCATCTCCCCGGACAAGCCGGCCAAGCTGGCGAGTTTCCGCGACACCGAGGGCCTGACGTTCCCGCTGCTGGCCGACGAGGACAGGTCCGTCATGACCGCGTGGGGCGCGTTCGGCGAGAAGCAGAACTACGGCAAGACCGTGCGGGGCGTGATCCGGTCGACCTTCGTGGTGGACCCGGAGGGCAAGATCGCCAAGGCGCTGTACAACGTCAAGGCCACCGGCCATGTGGACCGGCTCCGCAAGGATCTCGGAGTCTGACCGAACGGGCACCGACTCGGCCGGTGCCCCTCCCAACCGGACCTCCGCTGCGCTAGTCAAGCGCCATGTAGATCGCCACCCCGGCGGCGATCACGACGACCAGGTAGCGCAGCAGGTTCGACGGCAGCTTCTGGGCGAGCTTGCCGCCGACGAAACCACCCAGCACCGTGGTCGGCACCAGCATCAGCACGGCGATCCAGTCGACCGGCGCGATCAGCGCATAGACGATCAGCGTGACCGCGCTGCCGATCATGCCCAGCCAGCTCTTCAGCGCGTTCAACCGGCGCATGCTGTCGGTGGTGGCGAGCACCAGGATCGCGATCAGGATGACGCTGCGCGCGCCGCCGAAGTAGCCGCCGTAGATCGAGGCGACGAAGATCCCGACGGTCAGCAGCACGGTGCGGTCCGGAGCGTCCTCGCCGGGCGTCCCCAGCCACTTGCGGATGGTGTTCTGGAACGCCATCAGCACGGCGGACAGCCCCACCAGCACGGGCACGACGGCGTCGAAGACCTTGCCCGGCAGGACCATCAGCAGCACGCAGCCCAGCGCCGATCCGACGGCCGCGGCCACCGTGGTCAGCCACACCCGCCGCGGCGTTCCGGAGAGGTCCTTGCGCTGGCTGATCGCGGCCCCGACGAATCCGGGGCCCTGCGCCACCGAGTTGGTCACGTTGGCCACCAGCGGCGACATTCCGGTCGCCAGCAGGGCCGGGAAGACCAGCAGCGAGCCGCCCCCGGCCACGGCGTTGATCGCGCCGGACAGGAAGCCGACGACGACGAGCAGCGCCAGTTCGAACCAATCTGTGAACACGGCCTCTGAAGTTAGCTTCTGGAAATACTCAGGTTTACTCCGGGGCGAGCGGCATCACACCGCGCTGGTGCGGCGACCAGATCCGAGGACCCTTGCCCCGTTCGGTAACGCCGTTATCGGTTCATAGCGCCGTTATCGAACCTCGCATGCCGACCACCTGCGGGCTCCGCGATTCGCTAGTGGAGGGCGCTACCGGCCTTCCACTTGTCCCAGGACAGCGACCAGTCGCCGTAGGTGTCCCACACCGGCAATGCCGGACCACCGGAGTTGGTGACCTCGACGACGTCGCCGAGCCCGAAGTGGTCGAAGAACCACTGCGCGTTGGCCTGGTCAAGGTTGATGCAACCGTGCGAGACGTTGGAACTGCCCTGCTGGGCAACGCTGGCCGGGTTCTCGTGGACGAACTCGCCGTCGTTGGAGATGCGTTCGGCGAAGAACTCGTCGGACCGGTACGCGTTCGGATCGGGCGGGCACACCCCGTAGGAGCAAGAGTCCATCGTGTACTTCTGCTGCTTGTCCGAGATCACGTGCGCACCGAGGTGCGTCGGGGTGACGTCCTTGCCCATGCTGATGGGCATCGTGTTGACGAGCTGACCGTTGTGGAAGATCTGCATCTGCTCGGTGTTGCCGTCCGCCTTCGCGATCCAGGAGTCGTGCACCGCGAAGTCGATGCTGCGGTCGGTCTGCCCGTACACCCCGCCGCCCAGGTCGACGCCGTAGAGGTTGATCTTCAGCGAGACCTTCGTGCCCGGCTGCCAGTAGTTCTGCGGCCGGTAGTGCACTTCCTTGTCGGAAAGCCAGTACCAGCCCCCGGGCTGGTTGGGGGTGCTGCTGATCTGCAGCGCCTTCTCCGCGGCGGCGCGATCCTTGATGGAGTGGTCGAACCGGACGACGATGGGTTGACCGACACCCACGTCGTGGGTCGACGGCGCCGGGACGACGCTCGGGTACGCCTGCGCCGCGGGGGCGAGCGTGTGGATCGCCTTGTGCTGCGTGCTGCTCTTCCCGTCGCCGTCGACGACCGTCGCGGTCACGTCGTAGACCTTGGCGTAGGCGAGCACCTCGGTGGTGCGCCAGCTCGCCTGACCGTCCGCCATCTGCCCGGCGACCTGCTTGCCGTCGGGATTGGTCACGGTGACGGCCGTGAGCTTGCCGTTGTGGACCGACACGTCGATCGGCGTGGTCGGGTTCACCTGGTCGCCCCCGGCGGCCGTGATGTCGACGACCGGCGCGGGCTTGGGAGGCGCCTCGGCGCCCTGCCCGCCGCCTCCGGCCGGAGAGCACGCGGCAACCCCGATCAACGTCCCGAGAACAACACCTGCAACACACACCCGAAAGCGGACGAATTGCCGCATATTGCCTTGTCTCATTTGCTCACCCCACCTACAAGCGTAGTTTCACCTGCCACGAACGGATTACGGGGTGCGACAAGACAAGAGCGGCGGGATATCGCATGGGGGCAATAAATCCGAATTGAATGGAATTGCCCCGTATTGAATTACCGAGAGTTTTCCGATCACGACCTTTCGTCACGCCCCGCGCCCACCGCAACGACTAGCCGAGCCATACCACCCGCCCCGCGCGCGGAAGTCCGGCTCCCAGCCCCTTCTCCAGCGGCTTCCAGGGCAGCCAGTCACGCGGAGACCTGAGGACCGACCAGCGTATTTGTCCGGAGCAAGCGATCCCGAGAAGATCGACAGCGGAGTCTGCCTGAGGGGGTTGGCGTGTCCGGACTCGAAACAGCGTTCCTGCGGGTCGGCGGGACCGTCGTCAAGCACGTCGCCACGGCCTGGCTGACCAGGAGGAAGACCGAGAACCGTCGAGGCGCGGAGCTCACCGATCTGATCGCGCAGCGCTTCGGCGGGCTGCGCGAGCGGGACCGCCGCGCACTGCGCCGCAAGCTGGAGGAGGTCGGTGAGCTCGCCGGGGAACAGCTGGAAGAGCTGTGCACGCGGGAATTCGCCAACCTGGCGGACGGCGAACGCCTCGCCGCCCTCGACGCGGTCGTGGACGCCCTCGCGGAGTCAGACCTGTCCGACGCCGTGCTCTTCGGCGCGGACCTGCATCCGATCTCGCTCGCCAAGCAGGTCCGCGATCAGGTGCTCGACGCACCCGCCCGCGCCGGGCTCGGCGCGGGCGCGCGGGCGCTGTTCGACCGTGCCCTGGACCAGAGCTGCGTGCAGCTGGTGCACCTGGTCCGCGAGCTGCCCGAATACGACTCCCGCCTGGCCGAGGAGACCCTGCGACGCGCATCCGACGTCCTGTCCGGCATCGACCGGGTCCTGGAGCGATTACCGGTCACCAGCCTGGACGCGCCCGCCGGGGCCGACCACGACGAGCAGTTCCGCGCCCGCTACCTCGACCTCGTCGCCAAGCACAACGACGACTTGGAGCTGATCGGCGTCAGCATCCGGAACTTCCGCCCCAAGACCCGGCTTTCCGTGGCCTACCTCAGCCTCAGCGTCGACGAGGGGCGCCACCGCAACGACCCGTGGTCCGCGCAGCACAAGCACCGCAACGAGTCGATGCGGGTCGAATCCGCGCTGAGCAGGGCCGAACGCACGCTGGTGCGCGGCGAGGCCGGTTCGGGCAAGAGCACCCTGCTGCGCTGGATCGCCGTGCAGTCGGCGCGCAACGGCTTCACCGGTGCGCTGCAGAAGTGGAACGGCCGCGTGCCGGTGCTGATCAAGCTCCGCGGCTACGCCGACCGCCCGCTGCCGCGCCCGGAGGAGTTCCTGTCCGAGCCGCTGAGCCCGCTGGTCGGTCCGGTTCCGGCCGACTGGATGCACCGCCGGCTGATCGCTGGTGAGGTGCTGCTGCTGGCCGACGGCGTGGACGAGCTCGTGGAGGACGAACGCGGCCGGGTCCGCGACTGGCTCGGCAACGTGCTGCAGAGCTACCCCGACACTGCCGTCGTGGTGACCGCACGACCTGCCGCGGCCAGCACCGCGTGGCTGCGCGCCGAAGCTTTCACCGCAGTCGATCTGGAGCACATGACCGCTTCGGACGTCCACGAGTTCCTGCGGCGCTGGCACCAGGCCCTGATCGACTCCGAGGTCGACGCCCTGCCCTTCGACCGGGCCGAGGTCCGGGCCCACCACCGCAGCCTGATCGCGAAGCTCGATGCCCGTCCGCACCTGCGCAACCTGGCACGTAGCCCGCTGCTGTGCGCGATGTTGTGCGCGTTGAACCTCGATCGCGGCGGCGACCTGCCTCGCGATCGCAAGAACCTCTACGAGGCGGCGCTAGAGATGCTGCTGATCCGGCGGGAATCGCTGCGCGGCATCCGGCACGAGATCGACCTGACCTACGCGCAGAAGCTGGTGGTGCTGCAGGACCTGGCGTTCTGGCTGAATCTCAACGGCCGCGCGGAGATCGACCGCGACAACGCCTTGCGCCGCATCGAGCGGAAGCTGCCGACCATGCCCGGGGTGACCTGCCGGGCCGAGGACTGCCTGGCCTACCTGGTGGAACGCAGCGGGGTCGTCCGCGAACCCGCCGAGGGTCGCATCGACTTCGTGCACCGGACGTTCCAGGAGTTCCTCGCGGCGCGCGAGATAGCCGCGGAGGAGCACGTCCCGCTGCTGGTGGACAACGCACACTCCGACCAGTGGCGGGAGACCGTGATCATGGCGGCGGGTTTACTGACCCGGCCGCGCCGCGCGGACCTCCTGACCGGCCTGCTCGACCGCGCCGAGCAGTCGAACGTGAAGCAGCGCCGCCGCCTGCTGCTGCTGGTCGCCACCTGCCAGGAATCCCTCGACGACCTTCCGTTGTCCGTGGTGGAGCGGCTGGAGGCGGCGATCGGCAGCCTGGTTCCGCCGCGCAACACCCGGGAGAGCCAGTCACTGGCGACCGTGGGCGAGGCCCTGCTGTGCTACCTGCCCGAACGGACCGGCGAGCTGTCCGCGGCGCAGGCGGTGGCGTGCGTGCGCACGGCTGCGCTGATCAACGGCCCGGCAGCGGTGGAGCGGCTCGCCGAGTACGCGGTGGACCCGCGCGGCGAGGTGCAGGACGAGCTCGCGGCGGCTTGGGAGCTGTTCGAGCCGCAGGTGTTCGCCGAGCGGGTGCTCGCGCATGCCCCGCTCAACGACGGCCACCTCACGGTGCGCAACCTGGATCAACTGCCGCACCTGCCGAAAGTCACGGCCTTGCAACGGGTTTCGCTGCGGATCCGGGAGGAGATCAGCGACCTGGACTTCCTCCCGCGCGACATCCGGATCTCCGCGATCAACGCATACAGCCGCGCCCCCGCATCGCTGCGCCCGCTACGCGACCACCCTGAGCTGACCTACCTGCTGCTGAGCAACTCGACGAGCTGGCGCGACCACGACGTCCTCCGCGAACTACCCGGGCTCCGGCACCTCTTCTTCGCGCAGCGCCCCGGCCCGGACCGGCTGGACTTCCTGGACAACCTGCCGCGGCTGCGGGAGCTGTGGCTTTTCGAACTACAGGAGATAAGCGACTACGCGCCCATCACCAGCAGCGCCGACCTGGAGGTGCTCAGCCTGCAGAACCCGCGCAAGATCGGCTTCCTGGCGGACCTGAGCGCGCTGCCCCGGCTGCGAGAACTGCACATCCACGACTGCGCGACCGCCGACGTCTTCGACCGCACCTACGAGTCGTTTCCCGAGCTGCGGCGGGTCCTGTTCAACAGATGCTGGCTCACCGACCTCGCGGCGCTGGGCGCGCTGCCGGACCTCCGACGCCTGGAGATCATCGACTGCCCGTCGTTGACCAGCTTGGACGCCTTGCGGCGGATGCCGCGCCTGCGCACCGTGAACCTCCGCGGCGCCCGCCCCGGCCTCGACCTGTCACCGCTGGCTGGACGCGACATCCGGGTGGTCGTGGGCGCGAAGGACCGGGTCAAGGGCATCCCGCTGCTGAGGCCCGGCACCGTCCACCGGGTCTGAGAGCCTGTCGGCGAATGCCGTCCGCGCCTTGGAAGCGGCGCAGCCGCTTGCAGCCACCTTGCCAAGACGACCATCGGCGGGTTCTGAGCGGTTTCCTGGCGAGGACGGCCCCTCCGCCGCGTATTGGACATACATCAGGAGGGGCACCCGCAGTCCAGGGAACCGCTCAGGTTCCGCTAAGCGACCACCCACCCAGACCATTCACCAACAGGCGCTGAGGCGCAGGCCGACTAGGCCGCCAGTTTGCGCAGCGCTGGGAGAAGCAGCCGGAGCGCTCGGCCCCGGTGGGAGTCGGCGTCCTTCTCCTCCGGGGAGAGCTCTGCGCTGGTTCGGGTTTCGCCTTCCGGGACGAAGACCGGGTCGTAGCCGAAGCCGTTGGCTCCGCGCTCCTCCCGGATCACCGTTCCTCGCCATTCGCCACGCACCACGGTTTCCATACCGTCCGGCAGCACCAGCGCCGACGCCGAGACGAATGCCGCGCCGCGGCGCTCGTCGGGGACGTCCGCGAGCTGGCCCAGCAGGAGGTCCAGGTTCGCCTGGTCATCGCCGTGCTTGCCGGACCAGCGGGCCGACAGGACGCCCGGCATGCCGCCCAGCGCGTCGACCGCGATGCCCGAGTCGTCGGCGACCGCGGGCAGGCCGGTGGCCTTCGCCGCGTCGGCGGCCTTCGCCACCGCGTTCTCCTCGAACGTCGCTCCCGTTTCCGGGGCTTCCGGGAAGTCCGGGACGTCGGCTAGGCCGACGACCTCCACGCCCGTCACGCCCTCGGCTTCCAGGATTCGGCGCAGTTCCACCAGCTTCTTCTGGTTGCGGGTGGCCAGCAGGACGCGGGTCATGCGGCGCTCCCCGGCAGCTCGCCCGGGTAGGGCTCGGCAAGCGCCGCGGCCTGCAGCTGGGCGAGCTTGGCGCAGCCGTCCAGCGCGAAGTCGATCATCTTGTCCATCGTGGACCGCGTGTAGGTGGCGCCCTCGCCGGTGCCCTGCACCTCCACCAGGGTGCCGTGGTCGGTGGCCACCACGTTCATGTCGACCTCGGCGCGGGAGTCTTCCTCGTAGGGCAGGTCCAGCCGCACCCGGCCATCCACCACGCCGACGCTGACCGCGGCGACCGAGCAGGACAGCGGCTTCGGGTCGGACAGCCGACCGGCCGCGCCCAGCCACGTCACCGCGTCCGCCAGCGCCACGTAGGCGCCGGTGATCGCGGCGGTGCGGGTGCCGCCGTCGGCCTGGATCACGTCGCAGTCCAGCGTGATGGTGTTCTCGCCCAGCGCCGCCATGTCGATGCAGGCCCGCAGCGAGCGGCCGATCAGCCGGCTGATCTCGTGGGTGCGACCGCCGATGCGGCCCTTCACCGACTCGCGGGCGCTGCGGGTGTTCGTCGAGGACGGCAGCATCGCGTACTCGGCGGTCACCCAACCCAGCCCGGAACCGGTCCGCCAGCGCGGCACGCCATCCTGGACGCTGGCCGCGCACAACACCCGGGTCTTGCCGAATTCCACCAGCACCGACCCGGCCGGCCAGTCCTGGTATCCGCGGGTGATCCGCACCTCTCGGAGCGCGTCGTCGCTCCGCCCGTCAGCTCGTGCCACGCCCCAACCCTAAGCCCGCCCTGTCCCCGCCCCGCCGACCACCCCTGGCACCCGGCCGGACGAACCGGGCACGCCGCGTCGGCGCGAGACGCCGCGCGCAGGACGCCGCACGCGGAACGCCGCACGCGGAACGCCGCGCGTGGGATGGCGCGTGGGATGGCGCGTGGGATGGCGCGTGGGATGGCGCGCGTAAGACGGCGCGTAAGACGGCGCGCGAGACGCCGAACGTGAGACGCCGCGCGCGGAACGCCGCGCGCGGGATGGCGATTTCGCGCGAAATCGCCGCCTGGCACGCGTGGCGAGTGGCGATTTCGCGCGAAATCGCCGCTCCCAGGTGGGGGCGCCATTCCGCGCGCCAGCTCTACGGTCGCCAGGCGTACCGGATGTCCGGTTCTCGTTCCTCGTTTCGCCGCCCCTCGGTCCGTTCGACCTCGACGAAGCCATGCCGCTCGTAGAACCGCTGCGCCGGGGCGTTGACCTGGAACGTCCACAGGTCCAGTCCGCCGGGTCGGCGCCGCTTGGCCAGGTCCACGAACCTGCCACCCAGGCCACGGCCGCGCCACAACGGTTCGAGGTAGAGCTGGTCCAGCTCCGCGCCGTCGAGCACCAGGAGCCCAACAACCGAGCCCGCGTCGACGGCCACCCAGCATTCGCGTTGCGGCACGACGACGCGCGAGAACCAGCTCCGCACCACGTCATCGCCGTGCGCGCGGCGCACGGTCGGCAGCGCTGCGGCGACGGAACGCAGCCACACGTCGGCCATGTCGAGCGCATCGGCGTCACCGGCACGCCGGAGCACGAGGTGATCGTCCACGACGGCCGACTGTCGCAGCGGAGGCGTCGCGACGCAGCCGAATATCCGTCAGATGTCGTACATTCGGTCGGCGACGACGAGCTCGGCGGGGCCGTCGAAGGCGGCCTTCGCCTCGGCGAGGATCGCGTCGCGATCCGCCCACGGCACGATGTGCGTGAGCAGCAGGCGACGGGCCCGGGCCGTCTTCGCCACCTCCGCCGCTTGGCGCCCGGACAGGTGCACGCCGTCCGGCGCGTCCGGGAAGTCCGCCCAGGACGCCTCCGACAGCAGCGCGTCGGCGTCCGCGGCGAGTTCGATCAGCTGCTGGCACGGCCCGGTATCGCCGGTGTAGGCCAGCACCTTGCCCTCGGCCGCCACGCGAAAACCCCACGCCGGGCACAGGTGCGCCATCGGCACCGCCTGCACCTCGAACGGCCCGATGCGCACCGGCTCCGCGGAAATCGGGACGAACTCGAACACATCCGACAGATCGGTCTGGGCGAGCTCGGCGGCGTTCGGCGCGTAGAGGGCGGCGAGCCGCTCCGGCGCGTTCTCGGGAGCGATCACCGGCAACGGGCGCTCGGTCGCGTCGTACGGGGGCTTCGGGTGGTAGCGGCGCAGCACCGCCAGCGCACCGAAATCCGCGCAGTGATCGGGGTGCAGGTGGCTGAGAAACACCGCGTCGAGCTGGAACGGGTCGATGAACCGCTGCATCGCGCCGAGCGTGCCGTTGCCGAGGTCGAGCGCGATTCGCGTGCCGCCGGACTCCAGCAGGTACCCGGACGACGGCGAATCAGGGCCGGGAAAGCTGCCGGAACAACCGAGGATCGTCAGCTTCATGCGATCGAGCTTGACACGGTCAGCGGCCGAACGGCATCGGCCACAAGTGCCGGGCCGAGGAACCGGGCCGCCATCCGGGCAAACCGGTCCGGTGCGCCGGTGGCGCGGAACTCGTGCTCGGGCACCGCTTCCGGGGCTGCGAGCAGGTCGTTCTCGGTGAGCACCCGCAGCACGTCCTTGGCCGTCTCCTCCGCGCTGGAGACAAGCGTCACCTGATCACCCATCGCGAGCTGCAGCACCCCGGTGAGCATCGGGTAGTGCGTGCAGCCGAGCACCAGGGTGTCGACGTCGGCCTGCTGCAGCGGGTCCAGGTAGCTCTGCGCCAGGCCCAGGATCTGGCGGCCGCTGGTGATGCCGCGCTCGACGAAGTCCACGAAGCGCGGGCATGCCACCGTGGTGACCGTGATGCCCGGGGCGACGTTGAAAGCGTCGTCGTAGGCGCGGGACGTGATGGTGGCCTTGGTGCCGATCACGCCGATCCGCCCGTTGCGGGTGGTCGCCACCGCTCGCCGCGCCGCCGGCAGGACCACTTCGACCACCGGGATCCGGTAGCGCTCCCGGGCGTCGCGCAGGCACGCCGCCGACGCGGAGTTGCAGGCGAGCACCAGCATCTTCACGCCCTCGTCCACCAGCGAGTCGGTGATCGCGAGGGTTCGGGCGCGGATCTCCGCCAGCGGCATCGGACCGTACGGCGCGTTGGCCGTGTCGCCGACATAGTGCAGCCTTTCGGCAGGCAGTTGGTCCATGATCGCGCGGGTCACGGTCAGCCCGCCGACGCCGGAGTCGAAGATCCCGATCGGTGCGTCAGTCACCCGGCCAGTTTGCCAGTCTCAGATCCTGCGGCCTGCCCGCGCGTGCTGCGCGCCACCAGCCAGGCCGCGAGCACCCCGCCCAGCGCGCCGAACAGGTGCCCCTCCCAGGAGATCCCGACCTGGCCGGGCAGCACTCCCCACAACATGCCGCCCCAGTAGAAGAACAGCACGACAGCGACCAGGATCTGCGCGAAGCTGCGCTGGAAGAAGCCGCGCAGCAGCAGGAACACCATCCAGCCGAAGATCACCCCGGACGCGCCTACGTGCACGCCGGGCGCCCCGATCAGCCAGGTGCCGACGCCGCCGACGATCCAGACCGTCGCGGTCACCGCGACGAACTGCCGCAGCCCACCGGCCAGTACCAACCAGCCGAGCACCACCAGCGGCAGCGTGTTGGCCCACAGGTGCCCCCAGCCGGCGTGCAGCAGCGGCGCCCACAGGATGCCGTCCAGGCCACTGACGTCGCGCGGCGCGATGCCGTTGGCCTCGAGATCCGCCGCGGGGTCGGCGACGTCGAAGAGCTCGATGCCGTAGAGCACCGCGACGGCGACCAGCATGCCCACCGCGGCGCGCAGCGGATTCTGGGGCATCACTCGCGCCCGGCGGCGTTCAGGCAGTCGGTTCACACCAATGAGGCTACGCGGCGGAGACCCCGCTGGTCTCCGGGATGACCCTGAGTTTCGCCTCCGTCAGCACTTCATTCGGGGCGAACCATGATCAACATCGGCTTCCCCGGTAAGGTTCCCGATCGTTGTGCTTCTTACCCGGAAAGGTGACCCGTGCAGGTCGACATCGCGGTACCGGCGGAGGCTCGGTCCGGACAGGCACCAACCTGGGACGTCGGCACCGACACGCTGCTCTGGACCGATGCGCCCGCCCACACCGCGCACCGCTACGTCCCCGGGCACACCGATCACGTGATGGGGCTGCCGCAGCAGGTCGGCGCTGCGAAACCGCGCAGCCGCGGCGGGCTGCTGCTGCACCTGGCCGAAGGCATCGCCCTGTTCGACGCCGGCGGTGCGCACCGCACGTGGCTGGTCTACTGGGCCCGCGACGACATCCGGGCCGGAGCGACCATGATCGACCGCAAGGGCCGGTTGTGGGCGACGACGGTGGGCGAAGGCGGCTGGCTGGCCCGCGTGACCGCGGACGGCGCGGCGAACATCGCGGTGCCGGGCCTGGTCGCCGGATACGGCATCGGTTGGAGCCCGGACGACACCCGGATGTACCTGTCGGACGGCGCGGCGCGGCGCATCGACGTGCTGGACTTCGACCTCGTCGCCGGTGCGGCCGGCAACCGCCGGGCGCTCGTCGACGTCGATGGCGAACCGGGCGGGCTGTGCATCGACGACGCGGGCCGGGTCTGGTTCGCGGTGCGCGACCGGGGCGAAATCCGCTGCTACACCGCGGAAGGCGAGCTGGAGCAGACGATCCCGCTGCCGGCCCGATGCCCGACGGACTGCTGCTTCGGCGGCCCGGACCTGACGGACCTGTACGTCACCACGGCCCGCGACGGCCTACTGGACCCGACCGAAGCGGACGGAGCCCTGCTGGTCCTCCCCAACATCGGCACCGGAAACCGCCCCTACTCCTTCACCGGCTGAAGCCCCCGCCGACCTCGTTCACCGCAATTTCAATGGAAATCAGAGGTCTGATTTCCATTGAAATTGCGGACCGGGAGGTGCCCTTCAGGCGTCAGCGCTCGGTGTCGCCGGAGGCGGGTCACGCCCAGAGTTGGCCTTCGAGGCGTTGGGCCGCCTCGTCGATGGTGCCGCTGTAGGCACCCGTCGACAGGTACTTCCAGCCCGCGTCCGCCACGATGAACGCGATGTCGGCCGACTCACCGTCCGCCGCCGCTTTCTCCGCGATGGTCAGCGCCGCGTGCAGCACGCCGCCGGTGGAGATGCCTGCGAAGATGCCTTCGCTCTCCAGCAGCTGGCGGGTCCGGCGCAACGCGTCGTAGGAGCCGACGGAGAACCGGCGGGTCAGCACGTCCGGGTCGTACAGCTCCGGCACGAACCCCTCGTCGAGGTTGCGCAGGCCGTAGACCAGCTCGCCGTAGCGCGGTTCGGCCGCCACCACCTGCACACCCGGCTTCTGCTGGCGCAGGTAGCGGCCCACCCCGACCAGGGTGCCGGTGGTGCCCAGCCCGGCCACGAAGTGCGTGACGGTCGGCAGGTCCCGCAAGATCTCCGGGCCGGTCGTGCGGAAGTGCGCGTCGGCGTTAGCCGGGTTGCCGTACTGGTAGAGCATCACCCAGTCCGGGTTCTGCTGGGCCAGTTCCTTGGCCACCGCGACCGCCTGGTTCGACCCACCAGCCGCGGGCGAGGAGATGATCCGCGCCCCGTAGGCCTGCAGCAGCTGCCGGCGCTCCTCCGAGGTGTTCTCCGGCATCACGCAGACCAGGCCGTAGCCCTTGAGCTTGGCGGCCATGGCCAGCGAGATCCCGGTGTTGCCGGAGGTCGGCTCCAGGATCGTGCAGCCGTGGGTGAGCCGGCCTTCCTTCTCGGCCGCCTCGATCATGGCCAGCGCCGCCCGGTCCTTGATCGAACCGGTCGGGTTGCGGTCCTCCAGCTTTGCCCACAGCCGGACGTCCGGTGCCGGCGACAGGTGCGGCAACCCCACCAGCGGGGTGTCACCGAGCGCGTCCAGCAACGAGTCGTAACGAGCCACGGTGCGCCTCCTCCTTGCCCTCTACCTGCAGAGGATGTCTTCTGTTTTTCAAGCGGCTGTTTCCAAGCGGCGCAGTTTTCCAAGCGACGCTTGGCCAACCTCGCGATCGGCACCGCCGCGGATTCTCAGACGTCCTCTCGCGAGGACAGACCCAGCACCACGTATCCGGCATGCACCGGGGCCCGGAATCGAGAAGGCGTCTGAGGTTCCGCCACCGGCACCGCTTCGCGGAGCGGGTCCGCGGAGGGCGCTTAGCGCATGCCGCCGGCGACGGCGGGCAGGATCGTGACGCTGTCGCCGTCGGCGACCTTGGCTTCCAGACCGCCGGCGAAGCGGACGTCCTCGTCGTTGACGTAGACGTTGACGAAGCGGTGCAGATTGCCTTCCTTGACCAGGCGGTCCTTCAGGCCGTTGAAGTTGGTGTCGAGGTCGTTGATCACCTCGGCAACCGTGTTGCCCGAGGCCTCGACGGACTTCTGGCCACCGGTGTGGGTGCGCAGGATGGTCGGGATTGAAACGTTGATTGCCATGGGGAACCTCCTGTCCACGAAGGACTTTCGTTGGGAACGGGACGCGAACACGGGTGGGCGAGCCGCGGCTCAGTCGAGGTCTGGAACCTCGTCGGCACCGGTGTGGGCGAACATGTACGACTCCACGACCTCCACCGGCTCTTCGGTCACCTGACCGTCGAGGATCCGGTAGGAACGCAGCTCATGGGTCTTCGGGTCCCGGGTAGACACGAGCACGTAGTGCGCGTTGGGCTCCGAGGCGTAGGAGACGTCGGTGCGCGATGGGTAGGCCTCGGTCGAGGTGTGCGAGTGGTAGATGACCACCGGTTCCTCGCCGCCTGCGTCCATCTCGCGCCACACCTTCAGCTGTTCACCGGAGTCGAACCGGTAGAAGGTGGGCGAGCGCTCGGCGTTGATCATCTCGATCAGGCGCGTCGGGCGGTCCGACCCTTCCGGGCCGGCAATCACGCCGCACGCCTCGTCCGGGTGGTCCCGTCGGGCATGCGCGACCATCGCATCGACCAGGTCGCGTCGGATCACCAGCACAGCAACCATCCTAGTAGGTGAGGCACCGGTCTCCCACGATGTGGAAAATTCTTGCACCGGTGCGGCTTCGTCGGCCGAAACGCAGGTACACGATGATTCATTCCCGCGCCGAGGGGTAGAGCCGCGTGTAGGAAGTCACCTCACCGACCGGTTCCGCGGCCAGCACGCCGCGCACGATCGCCCACGCCACGACATCCGCGGCGAGCGCGCACACCGCGTCCAGCCGCGCCGCCCAGTCCTGCTCCCCCGGCGCGGGCAGGGCGGCCCCGGTGCCGGTGGCCAGCGCGAACATCGTGTCGCCGTCGACCAGCAGGTGCGCGGGCCGGACCGCGCGGGCCAGCCCGTCCTGCGCGGCGACCGCGAGCCGCCGGCATTCGGCCTTGGACAGCTCCAGGTCGGTGGCGACCACGCCGATCGTGGTGTTGAGCGGCCGGTCGATCGGGCCGTGCCGGCCCGGGCGCTTGCCGAACAGCCGCCGACCCGCCTCGACCTCGGCGGGGTCGGGCGCGCGGAGCCCGGGCGTCGGGATCCACGGCAGCCCGGTGTCCGGGTCGATCGCCGACCCCGCGGCGTTGACCGCCACCAGGGCGCCGACTGTGGTGCCGTCGTCCAGCACGGCGCTGGCCGTGCCGATGCCGCCCTTGACGGTCCCGACCACGGCGCCGGTGCCCGCGCCGACGTTGCCCTTCCGGGTCTCGGTGCGGCTCGCGTTCTCGCAGGCCCGGTGGCCGAAGCCGGCGTCGGGCCGGTTGCCCCAGTCGCCCATCGGGACGTCGAAGATCACCGCGCCCGGCACCACCGGGACCACGTGCTTCGGGTCGGGACCGACCCGCACGCCGTGCCCCCGATCGCCGAGCCAGCGCATCACCCCGTCGGCCGCCGCGAGGCCGTAGGCGCTGCCGCCGCTGAGGACGATGCCGTGCACCTTCTGCACCAGGTGGCTCGGTTCGAGCACGTCCGTTTCCCTGGTTCCCGGGCCGCCGCCGCGGACGTCCACCGCCGCCGTCGCCCCGTCCGGCACCAGGACCACGCTGGTGCCGGTCGCCCAGTGCTCGTCGAGCCGCTGCTCGTGCCCGACCCGCACACCGTCGACGTCGACGATCGCATCGAGCGCTCCCGACCGGGTCATCCGGCAGGCTCCCCCCTTCCAGGGTCGTGGGTGTTTCGGGCAACCGTGACAGCCCAAAAGTACTCACGAGGCACGTACCAACCGCACATCGTCGTCATTCACGCTGGCATCACGTTAACCAGACGTAAAGGAAGCGCCGCCGTTCTTGTTGTCGCCCCGCCGCGTCCGCACTGTGAGTCCGTTCACTATGAGGAGGATGGATGTCAACTGAGGTGCACAGCCGCGACGATGCGGCTCGCTCCGGCGGCGAGCGCAGGGTGGTCGCCAACGTCATTCGCGGCTCGATCGGCAACTTGATCGAGTGGTACGACTGGTACGCCTACACCGCGTTCAGCGTGTACTTCGCGGCGGCGTTCTTCCCGAAGGGCGACCTGACCGCCCAACTGCTCAACACCGCGGCCGTGTTCGCCGTCGGGTTCCTGATGCGCCCCCTCGGCGGCTGGCTGCTCGGCCGCTACGCGGACCGCTTCGGCCGCCGTGCCGCGCTGACCTTCTCGGTGACGCTGATGGCCTGCGGCTCGCTGCTGATCGCGCTGACCCCGGGCTACAACACCATCGGCCTCGCCGCCCCGCTGCTGCTGGTGCTCGCCCGGTTGGTGCAGGGACTCTCCGTCGGCGGCGAGTACGCGACGTCGGCGACGTACCTGTCCGAGGTCGCCTCCGCGGGCAAGCGCGGCTTCTACTCCAGCTTCCAGTACGTGACGCTCGTCGCCGGACAGCTCACCGCGCTGGGCGTGCAGATCGTGCTGCTCCAGGTGCTCAGCAATGACCAGATGGAGTCGTGGGGCTGGCGGATCCCGTTCGTGATCGGCGCGATCGGAGCGGTGATCGTGATGTGGCTGCGCCGGGGCATGGACGAAACCGATAGCTACAAGGCCGCCGCGGGTGGCACCGAGTCGCGCGGCACCTTGAAGGCGCTGCTGCAGTACCCCAAGGAGTGCCTGCTCGTCGTCGGGCTGACCCTCGGCGGCACCGTGGCGTTCTACACCTACACGACGTACCTGCAGAAGTACATGGTGGCCACCTCGGGCATCGAGAAGGGCACCGTCGCCTGGATCAACTTCCTGGCGCTGCTGGTGTTCCTGTGCCTGCAGCCGCTGGCGGGCGCGCTGTCGGACCGCATCGGCCGCCGCTCGCTGCTGCTGGCCTTCGGGGTCGGTGGCACCGTGCTGACCGTGCCGATCATGACGCTGCTCGGCTCGACCAAGAACCCGGTGGCTGCGTTCGGGCTGATGTTGGCCGGTCTGGTGATCGTCACCGGCTACACCTCGATCAACGCGATCGTGAAGGCAGAACTGTTCCCGGCCAACATCCGCGCGCTCGGCGTCGGCCTGCCGTACGCGCTGACGGTGGCGATCTTCGGCGGCTGGTCGGAGCCCCTCGCGCTGTGGCTGAAGCAGTCTGGCGTCGAGCAGGCGTACTTCTGGTACGTCTCGGGCTGCGTGCTGATCTCGCTCCTGGTGTACCTGCGGATGCGCGAGACCTCGAAGGACTCCCACCTCGACCGGTGACCCGGCGCATGGCCGTACTCTGAGCGGGGTTTCGGAGGTGGCCGGTGCGCGTGCTTCTCGTCGAGGACGACGACGGCGTGGCGAACGCGCTCGTCGAAGTCCTCGCCGCGCACGGCCACCGGCCCACCCGGGTGTCCCGCGGCGCCGACGCGCTGACCCGCCACCGGGAGCACGACCTGGTGCTGCTCGACCTGGGCCTGCCGGACGCCGACGGCCTCGACGTGCTGCGGAAGCTCCGCCGGATCGGGCCGATCCCGGTGGTGGTGCTGACCGCCCGCGGCGAGGAGCGCATGATCGTCCGCGGCCTGCGCTCCGGCGCGGACGACTACCTGGTCAAGCCGGTGCGGATGGCGGAGCTGCTGGCCCGGATCGAGGCGGTGGCCCGGCGCGCTCGCCTGCCGGGCGCGGCCGCCGACGAGGTCCAGGTCGGCGACGTTTACGTCGAACTGCGGACCCGCCGGGTGCGGGTCGACGGCCGCGATGTGGAGCTGACGCCGAAGGAGTTCGACGTGCTCGCGGTGCTGGCGGGCGAGGCGGGCAGCGCGGTCAGCAGGCAACGCCTGATGGACGAGGTCTGGGGCGACGCCTACCTGGCGGTCTCCCGATCCCTGGACGTGCACATCGCGCAGCTGCGCGCCAAACTCGCCCGCCCCGAACTGCTGGTGACGATCCGCGGATTCGGCTACCGCTTCGGGGACTGAAACCGCTGCTCACAAGGGCCGTGAGACTTTTGGGCAGCGATGGCGACCCAACAGACTCACGGCCCGGACCTGCGGAAACCGCCGCTCGGTCCAGTCGGCACGGAAAGTACGGTTGACCAAGTGGAATCTCCTGGACGGCGTGGGGGCTGATGCGCAAGCGACTGTTGTTGGTGCTGCTTACCTTCTCGGTCCTCGCGGTCGCCGGGTTCGCCGCTCCGCTGCTGCGCGCCACCGCCGCGGAGCGGACGCAGCAGCTGGTGCTGGCCCGCACCGCCGACCTGGACCGGTTCGCCGCGCTCGCCGACCACGCCTTCAGCGCCGGCGACACCACCCAGCTGATCGCCGAGGCCGGCCGCTACACCGAGCTCTACGGCGAGCCTCTCGTGGTGGTCGACGCGAACCGCGCGCCGGTGGTGGAAACCGGCGGGATGCGCGCCGCCGAGGTGGCCGATTCGATCGACAAGGCGCTGCGTAACGAGCTGGCGGGGCCGGTGCCGTGGCTCCGGCCGTGGTCCGGGGGGGAGCTGGTGCGGTACCGGCCGGTCGGCGACGGCATGCGAGTGACCGGTGCGATCGTCCTGCGCGCCTCGGTGCAGCACGCGACGCAGGACATCGCCGGGCGGTGGGCGCTGATCGCGGCGGGCGCGCTGAGCGCGCTGGCGGTGTGCGGGGTGCTGGCGCTGGTGCTGGGCCGGTGGATCCTGCGGCCGCTGGCGGAGCTGCGGGCCGGGGTGCGGGCGGTGGGCGCCGGTTCGCGCCGCTCGCGGGTGCCGGAGGACGCCGGCCCGCCGGAGCTGCGGGGACTGGCGGTGTCGTTCAACCGGATGTCGGAGGCGGTCGCGGACGCCGAGGAGCAGCAGCGGCGGCTCGTCGCGGACGCGTCGCACCAGCTGCGCAACCCGATGGCCGCGCTGCGCCTGCGGGTCGACGCGCTGGAACGGCGGATCATGCCGGAAGGTACCCAGACCTACCGGTCGACGCTGGACGAGGTGGACCGCTTGGAGTCGCTGCTGGACCGGCTGCTGGACCTGGCCACCGCCGACCGCGAACCCGCGGAGTCCGCAGTGGAACCCTGCGAGGCGGACATCGTGGTGGCCGACCGGATCGAGGCGTGGCGATCCGCCGCCGAGGCGGCCGGGATCCGGTTAGCAGAGGCCCGGCTGGACCCAGCCGAGGCGGACCTCCCGGCGGACGACCTCGCCCAAGTCCTCGACATCCTGCTGGACAACGCCATCAAGTACGCCGGACAGGGGGCGACCGTGTCGGTGACCTGCGAGGCCGGCCCCGGCAGCTGCGCGCTCACCGTCAGCGACACCGGCCCGGGGCTGTCCGGCAAGGAGATATCCCTCGCCGCGCGGCGCTTCTGGCGCGCCGGGCGGCATCGCGGCAGTCGCGGTTCCGGGCTCGGGCTGGCGATCGCCGACCGCCTGGTGACGGCTCGCGGTGGCTCGCTGCGCATCGAACCCGCCCAGCCGCACGGCCTGTCGGTTCGACTGGAACTGCCGTCTCGGGAGGACGCGTGATGCGCCGCCGAACCCTGCTCGCGCTCGCCGGCACCGGGCTGCTCAGCGCCTGCACCGGGCAGACGCCCGAGCGAACGCTCCGCATCGCCGCCGGCGAGCCCGGCGGGTTCTACACCGCTTTCGCCAGGCAGCTGGCCGCCGAGGTGCCGGCAACCGTGCCGGGCCTGCGGCTGACGGTGTCGAGCAGCCAGGGCAGCGTCGCGAACGTCGAATTGTTGCGCGACGGGCAGGCCGATCTCGGCATGGTGCTCTCCCACACCGCCGCGGCGGCGCAGAACGGCGACCTCGGCCCGCGGATTCCGCTGCGCGCCTTGGGTCGGGTTTACGAGAACTACACGCAACTGGTCGTGCTGGCCGACAGCCCCGTGCACAGCATCGATGAGCTGGCCGGACGCAGGGTTTCGATCGGTGCCCCGAAGTCCGGTACCGCGATGCTCGGGGCCCACCTGCTCACGAAGCACCGCGGGGTGCACAGCGAAGCGCTGCCGCTCGAAGACGCGATCGCGGCGTTGGAGCGCAGGCGGATCGACGCGCTGCTGTGGTCCGGCGGCCTGCCGACGCCGGTGCTCAAGACGCTCGACGACCGGGTCGGTATCCGCCTGCTGCCGCTGGAGACGACGGCGGCCGGCTGCGGTCCGATGTGCGAGCCGGTCGTGGTGCCGCCCCGCGCTTACCGGCACACCGCCGGAGTCCCCACGGTCGGGGTGCCCAACATCCTGGCTTGCACCCCGGAACTTCCCGTGGACCTGGCCGAAGCGGTGGTCCGGATCCTGGTGCTCCGCGCGCCGTTCCTGGTCCCGCAGGAAACGGTGGGCACCCAGTTCCTGGACGTCCGCAACCTGATCGGTACCGGCGCGGTACCGCTGCACCCCGGCGCCGAACGCGCCTACCGCGACCTCCACGGCTGAATGCAGGTGTTCCAAACTCGTTTTGCGTGGCGGCGCGGGTAGCGCCCACGTCGAGCGGAAGGAGCGAACGGACCGTTCGTGCCGTCTCTATCGGCGTGAACAGTCCGTTCGCTCCGCCCGCAATTTGAGAGCCTGTCGGCGAATGCCGTCCGCGCCTTTGGAAGCGGCGCAGCCGCTTGCATTCACCTTGCCAAGACGACCACCGGCGGGTTCTGAGAGGTTTTCTGGCGAGGACGGCCCCTCCGCCGCGTACTGGGCATACGTCAGGAGGGGCACCCGCAGTCCAGGGAACCGCTCAGGTTCCGCTAAGCGACCACCCACCCAGACCATCCACCAACAGGCTCTATTGGTTCGTAGGGCAATTGTGTGATGTCAGGCGGCGTAGCGGACTTCGGATTTGCCGAAGTAGAAGCGAACTCGGCCAGGCGACTTCTGGAGCCGGTGGAGGAAGGAGCGGACCGCTTGTTTCGACTCGTCGCGGGTTTTCGGTGCTGTGCCGGTGGACATGGTCCGCTTGAGGTCGGCACCCCGGATCTCGTCCGCGTTGAGCTCCGGGCTGTATCCGGGCAGGAAGTGCATCTCGATCGCCGCAGCGTGATCGGTCCAGACACTTGCGGACGGTCTTACGGCGGTGGACAGGATGACCGTCGACGATCACCTGGACCTGACGGTCCAAGTGATCACGCTGAACCGTTTCCCCGGTCTTGCCCACCACGGGTGTCCGGCCGGCCGGTGCCCAGGTTCGGCCCACTGCGGCATCCGAGCGGATCCCGGTCTGGTCAGCCACAAGATCACCGCGCCCTCGCGGCAAACGCGAGCGACGATGGCCGGATAGTCCTCCCCCCATCGGCGCACGGCCTCGGGGTCCCGCTCGTAGGCCTGCGGATCGGTCTCTGCGGCGACAAACCCCAACAGCGCAGATAGTCGCCGACGGTGCGCAAACTCAACACGACGCCGTGGCGCACCCGGATCAACTCGGCCACCGCCCCAGCCGAACGCGGCGGAGCCGAAATGGGACTGGATCCGCACCCGCATGCGCTGCCGACACACCCTCACCACCCGCCTGTGGTCACCCGAGGACGGCGCAATTTCGCGAGAAATTGCGCCCACCCCGGGTGACGGGCCATCGTCGCGCTTCGTGATCGCCGCAGTGCGTTCGTGCAGGTGGTGGCAATTTCGCGAGAAATTGACCGTCACCCGGGTGAACGTCAATTTCTCGCGAAATTGACCCCACCCTTCGCCCCACCGAAGGAGAACCACCGATGTCCTGGGCCCAGCTCAGCACGTTCGTCCTCTTCACCCTGCTGATCCTCGCCATACTCACCACCCAGCTACCCGCAACAGCCCTCGCGTTCTCGATCCGGCCAGCACGCCGGAGGCGGCGGCGAAGCCGCCTACACGGTCTGGCACCTCATAGCCGACATCGAAGCCGAAACCCGCAACGAAGACACCGGGCGGAACAAGGACACCCCCCAGACCACCGGGATCTCCACAGCCGACCCAGACGAGCCCGGCGCCCCAGAGAACCCACCCGGCGGCACCACCGGTGTGCCTGAACGCTTGTGAGTGATCCTTCCGGTTCTTACCGGAAGGATCACTCACGAGACCTGACCTCCCCAGCCGGGCCGGTGCGGCGCCTCCCCCGGCCTCCGCCGCACCAGACCTTCCCCCGGTGACCGGGCGCGAATGCCCCACGCGCCCGGCCACCGACCACCCTGCGCTTCAGGAAGAACGACATAACACCTTCAGGCCACCCGAACGCGCTCGAAATGCCCCGGCTTCGCCTCGTAGAGACAACTCACGCCGCACGAAGTAAGTAGGCCGACCAGGTCGGCCGCCCGGCGAATCGGCACCACAATTGGCGAGCTGGTCGTGTTTGACCCTTCGAACCCTGTTTCCGCCACACCTGCACCCATCCGGACACCGACTGCGGCGCTACCGCGAACACCCGCGCCACCTCGACCTGCCTCATCCCACCATGCACCGCCGCGACCACTCTGCGCCGCAGATCCTGCTGCGCCTCAGGCGATAACCTCCGCGCATCCCGCGCACCAGCGATCCCGCCAGACCAACGAAGATCACACCCTTGAGTTCCCTATCAATAAGTCTGGATTACCTTTTCAGGCCACCAAAGCGCCGACGAGGCTGTCTTGGACCCAGGTGAGCCACTGGTACACGCCCAAGTGCTCGCGGCGCATGTCGTCGTCGGGCGGCTCGTCCGGCATGTCCTCCGCCACGTCCAGCGCCGTGCCCAGCGCCAGCCGGACGTCGTTGAGCGCCGCCAGCCAGCCATCGGCCTGCTCGCCAGTCAGCTTGATCCGGCCGCCCTGAGGTGGGCAGGTCTCCAGCACCAGCGCGGCCACCCCGGTCTTGGCCTCCAGCAGCCCCGGCTCGTGCAGCGACCGCATCGCCCCGGCCGCGTCCGACTCTTCCTCGTCGGTCTCGCCGGTGATCGGGTCGCGCCGGTAGAAGTCCGGTAGGAGCCGCGCCAGCACGCGGTCCTCGGGCGGCGTCGTCGGCCCGGTGCGGATGCCGGTCAGCTCTGTCAGCTCGTCCTTCGGCGCCTCGTCGGACCGGGCGGCGAGCATGTCCTTGATCTGCCCCACCAGACCCCGGATGACCGCGGCTTCCTGCTGCGACAGCTCGGCCTGCACGTGACCGTTCTTGCGGGTCCAGCCTTCCACTCAGGAATCCTTCTGCATCGTCGCCCACAGGCCGGCGGCGTGCAGCTTCGCCACGTCGCCCTCGACCTTCTCCTTGGAGCCCGAGGACACCACCGCCTTGCCCTTGTGGTGCACGTCCAGCATCAACTTCGTCGCGTGATCCCGGGTGTAGCCGAAGATCTTCTGGAGCACATAGGTCACGTAGGACATCAGGTTGACCGGGTCGTTCCACACCACGGTCACCCACGGCTTGTCCTCGGTACCGAATGCGTCCGGTTCGAGTTGCGCGCGCTCGATTTCAGCGGGCGAGGTCATGCCTCCATCGTCGCACGCTGCCGTCACAGCAGTGTCGACCGCACGGGCAAACCCGACACACGCACTGGGTTTGCGCCACTTCCGCCACCCGGCACCCGTGCGTCCGGCGAGCGGCATTCGACCACGCGCGACTGCGGGAACCCCGAATCCGGTGTTCCTCCAGGTGACCACCCAAGCGCACCCCGGCCGGCACTATTTAGTCTCAGCGGCATGAGCTCTCCGACGGGCAGCACCGCGCTGCTGACGGACCAGTACGAGCTGACGATGCTCGCCAGTGCGCTGCGGGACGGCACCGCGCTCCGCCCGTGCACCTTCGAGGTGTTCACCCGGCGCCTGCCGGACGGCCGGCGCTACGGGGTCACCGGCGGCACCGGCCGGATGCTGGACGCGATCGAGAACTTCCGCTTCGGCGAGCCGGAACTCGAACAGCTTGCCGCCACCCGCGTCGTGGACGACGCGACCCTGGAGTGGCTGCGCGGCTACCAGTTCCAGGGGCAGGTCGACGGCTACCCCGAGGGCGAGCTGTTCTTTCCCGGCTCGCCGCTGCTGACCGTGCGCGGCACGTTCGCCGAGGCCGTGGTGCTGGAGACGCTGATTCTGTCGATCCTCAACCACGACAGCGCGATCGCGGCCGCGGCGGCGCGGATGGTGTCGGCGGCCAACGGTCGCCGGATGATCGAGATGGGCTCGCGGCGCACCCACGAGGAGTCGGCCGTGGCGGCGGCGCGGATCGCCTACCTCGCCGGTTTCACCGCCACCTCGAACCTGGAGGCGGGCCGCCGCTTCGGCATCCCGACCGCGGGCACCGTGGCGCACGCGTTCACCCTGCTGCACGACTCCGAGCGGGCCGCCTTCGAATCCCAGATCGCCTCGCTCGGCACCGACACGACGCTGCTGGTCGACACCTACGACATCACCCGCGGCATCGAGCTGGCGGTGGAGGTCGCCGGGACCGGCCTTGGCGCGGTCCGGATCGACTCCGGCGACGTCGGCGTGCTCGCCCGGCAGGCCCGCGACCAGCTCGACCGGCTCGGCGCGACGGGTACCCGGATCGTCGTCTCCGGCGACCTCGACGAGTACGCCATCGCCTCGCTGCGCGCCGAACCGGTCGACGGCTACGGGGTGGGCACCGCGCTGGTCACCGGCTCCGGCGCGCCGACCGCCGAGATGGTCTACAAGCTGGTGGAGGTCGAGGGCCGCCCGGTCGCGAAGCGGAGCTCGCACAAGACGTCGCGCGGCGGCCGCAAGGCGGCGGTGCGGCGGCACAAGGAAACCGGTACCGCGGTGGAGGAGGTCATCTTCCAGATCGCACCGGGCGCCGCCGAGCCGGTGCTCGGGCCACACGACCGCTTCCTGCAGATCCCGCTGATCCGTGACGGGAAGCGGGTCGACGACGTGCCGACGCTGGAGGACGACCGGCAGCGGCTGCGGCACGCGCTGGTGACCCTGCCGTGGGAGGGGCTCAAGCTCTCGCACGGCGAACCGGCCATTCCGACGGTCTTCCACGAGGCCTGAGCCCGGCGCTTCCCGCGGGGCCCGGTGCGGACCAGTGCCCGTGAGTGATTTTGGTTGCCATGGCGCCCAAAACCACTCACGGATCTATTCCCGGGCGCTTCAGAATTGCGGTAACGGCGGCGAGGAGGTCGTGATGACCAAGGCTTTGATCATCGTGGACGTGCAGAATGACTTCTGCGAGGGCGGATCGCTCGCGGTGGCCGGCGGCGCGGGCGTGGCGACGGAGATCTCGCGGTACCTCGCGGGGTTCGACCACGACCATGTGGTGGCAACCCGCGACTACCACATCGATCCCGGTGCCCACTTCAGCGACGAGCCGGACTTCGTCCGCTCCTGGCCGCGGCACTGCGTGGCGGGCACCCCCGGCGCGGCGTTCCACCCCGAGCTGGACGTGGGCCCGGTGGAGGCGGTGTTCTCGAAGGGCCAGTACAGCGACGGCTACTCCGGTTTCGAGGGCATCGACTTCCGGGACCGGCCGCTGCGCGACTGGCTCGCCGACCACGGCGTCCGCCGGGTCGACGTCGTGGGCATCGCCACCGACCACTGCGTCCGCGCCACGGCGCTCGACGCGGTCCGATCCGGCCTGGAGACCACGGTGCTGCTGGAGCTGACGGCAGGTGTGTCCCGCGAAACGGTTGACGCGGCGCTGTCGGAGCTGGACTCCGAGGGCGTGAACCTCATCGGCGAACCGGTGGTCCGGTAGCCGCGTTTCCGCTGGCCAGGGACCAGGCGGCGCCATCGGGGAGACCGAACGAGGGCATGGCCTGGCCGAGCACGCGCTACCTCGGCGTGCGGGGGGAGCTGCGGAGTTCACCGGCCGTCGAGGTGCTCGAGGACGAGGCGGGTCGGGTGGTGCAGGGCCTGCGGCGAAATCCCGAGGGTCTTCGAAAAACTCGCGCGACGCTACGAACTCCGCGGAATTGCCTCACCACGATGCTGCAGTTTTTCCCAGATCACGACTGCCCCGCCGCGCCCGGTTCTAACAGCGCATGCAGCAGCGCGCGGTTCGCCGGGGCATCGGGGCTCGTGGACAGGGGTGCGCGGTAGTTTCTTCTCGTGCCCACCTCTATCCCGCGATGGTCCGACCCGGTTGCGTTCGAGCCCGACGAAGACGACGAGCTGCCACCGGAGATCGCCGCCGACCTCGCCAAGGTGGGCAAGCGGGACGCGCCGGAACTCCCGCTGACCGCCAAGCCCAAACAGGACATCCCAGACCTCGCGACCCTGATGGAGATCGCGATCGGGGCGGTCGGCGGCGTGCCTCGCGAGGGCCAGGCCCGGATGGCCCAAGCCGTCGAGCACTCCATCGGCTCCGGCGAGCACCTGGCCGTGCAGGCCGGCACCGGCACCGGGAAATCGCTGGCGTACCTGGTACCGGCGATCCGGCACGCCGTCGCCGAAGGCGCCTCCGTGGTCGTCTCGACCGCAACCATCGCCCTGCAGCGCCAGCTCGTCGACCGGGATCTCCCCCGGCTGTCCGCCGCGCTCGCCGACGCGATCGGCCGGCCGCCGACGTTCGCGATCCTCAAGGGCCGCCGCAACTACCTGTGCCTGAACCGCGTGCACGGCAACGCTCCCGAAGAGCCCGACGACGGCGCGCTGTTCGACGCCTTCGCCGCGTCCGCGCTGGAGCGGCAGGTCAAGCGGATCCGGGAGTGGGCCACCGAAACCGAGACCGGCGACCGCGACGAGCTCGTGCCCGGCGTCACCGACCAGGCGTGGCGGCAGATGTCGGTCACCGCCAAGGAATGCCTCGGCGTGCACCGCTGCCCAGTGGGCATCGACTGCTTCGCCGAACGTGCCAGGGCCAAGGCCGGGCGCGCGGACATCGTCGTGACGAACCACGCGCTGCTGGCCATCGACGCCTTGGACGACCGGCCGGTGCTTCCCGAGCACGACGTCGTCCTGGTCGACGAGGCGCACGACCTGGTGGACCGGGTTACCTCGGCGGCCACCAGCGAGCTGACGGCCGGCGCGGTGCGGATCGCCGCGCGGCGCTGCGGGCGGGCCACCGACGAAGAGGTCGCCGACCGGCTCAACGAGGCCGCCGAGGGGCTCGATCTGGTGCTGCAGTCGGCGAATCCCGGTCGGCTGGAAGAACTCCCGCAGGACCTGGGCGGCGCCCTGACGGTGACCCGCGACGCCGCGTGGGCCTGCATCAACGCCCTCGGCCCGGAACGAAAGGAAGACGCCGAGGGCAGCACGGCGCGCAAGCTCGCGCACGCGGTCACCGAAGAGGTCCACGACACCGCGGTCCGGCTGCTGGAGGCCTTCGACGACGAGAAGCAGTTCGACGTCGTGTGGGTGTCGGCGGAGCCGAACCGCCCACCGAGCGTGCGGGTCGCGCCGCTGGGGGTCGGCGCGCTACTGCGAGAACGGCTCTTCGGGCAGCGCACCACGGTCCTGACATCGGCGACGCTCGCGCTCGGCGGCTCGTTCGACACGCTGGCCCGGCAGTGGGGCCTGCCGCCACAGCAGCAGTCCCAGCCAGTCTCCGGGATGGCCACCGCGAAGGAGGTGCCCTCCGACACCAGCGATCCCAAGTGGACCGGGCTGGACGTGGGTTCTCCGTTCGAACACCAGCGCAGCGGCATCCTCTACATCGCCAAGCACCTGCCGCCGCCGGGCCGCGACGGGCTGCCATCGCAGTACCTGGACGAGCTGACCGAGCTGGTGCAGGCAGCCGGCGGGCGCACGCTCGGGCTGTTCTCGTCGATGCGCGCGGCCAAGCAGGCGTCGGAAGAGCTGCGCGAGCGGCTCAGCACGCCGGTGCTGTGCCAGGGGGACGATTCGACCGCGCTCTTGGTCCGCAGGTTCGCCGAAGACCCGGAGACCTCGCTGTTCGGCACCCTGTCGCTGTGGCAGGGCGTGGACGTGCCCGGCGACTCGCTGCAGCTGGTCGTGATGGACCGGATCCCGTTCCCGCGCCCTGACGATCCGCTCGCCTCGGCCCGGCAGAAAGCGGTGTCCGAACGCGGCGGGAACGGGTTCATCACGGTTGCGGGCACGCACGCCGCCCTGCTGCTGGCGCAGGGCGCCGGCCGGCTACTGCGCGCGCCGAACGATCGCGGCGTGATCGCGGTGCTGGACCCCAGGCTGGCCACCGCCCGCTACGGCGGTTTCCTGCGCGCCTCGCTGCCGCCGTTCTGGACCACCCACGACCCGGAGGTCGTCCGCGGGGCCTTACGGCGGCTGTCCTCCGCCGCCGCGGAGGTCTAGCGGCGGTCTAGCGGCGCCGCAATTTCCATGGAAATCGGAGGTCCGATTTCCATTGAAATTGCGGGAATCTCTGGTCGGGGACGGCACGGAACCGAGATTTGGAGCGTCGTGATCTCGTTCGAGGACTTCTTGCGCCGCCTGCCGAAGGCGGAGGCTGCACTGGCACCTAGTGGGCGCCATCCCGGCCGAAACGGCCTGGGAGATCGCCGGGAGGGCTACCCGGCGGGCAACGTCCAGTACCGGGAGACGTTGGGGAGGTGCTGGTGTGGAGCGAACGGACCCTTTCGTGCCGTCTATCGAGGCGAACAGGCCGTTCGCTGCACACCGGTTGGCGAGGCAGAACCAGACCACTCCCGCAAGGGCGCCCGGCTGGACCGCCAGGCAGGACGGGTTCCCGGGAACGGCATCCGCAGCACGAACCGCACTCACGGACTCCCACCCCGGCGAAACGCCGGGCCGCCCTGGGCAGCCGGGATCGAGGTGGCTGGTTTGTAGGTGATCGACAACTTGGCGCTGGGCTTTATGTTTCGGCGGGGTTGGCGGGTAGGTTGAGCTCGCCGCGCCGATCGGGTCGCGCCGATGGCGCCCGATTCGACGAGAACCGCTGGTCGCGGAGGCTTTCCGACAGGCCGGAAGCGGTCTCGTCGGGCGCGGCACGGGTCGCCGGTCCGGCAATGCCACCGACCGACCAAGTTGTCGATCTACCGCTAGGGAGACGCTGTGTCCGCACCACGCCAAGCTGCGCCGGCCGCGAACCTGGCCAGGACTGTGGTCTTCGCCGCATTCATCGCCGTACTCGGGATCTTCCCCGGCCTCTACCTCGGCGGCGCGGCGGTACCGGTTGTGCTGCAGAACGCCGGACCGCTGCTGGCCGGCAGCATCCTGGGTGCCCGCCGAGGCGGTGCGGCCACGCTCCTGTTCCTCGCCCTGGTCGCGATCGGCCTCCCCCTGCTGTCCGGTGGCCGCGGCGGCATTGCGCCGTTCATCGGGCCCAGCGGTGGATTCGTGGTGGGCTGGGTGGCGGCGGCTGTCGTCGTCGGCCTGATCGTGCAGCGCAGCCTGCCCAAGCCCGGACTGTTCGTGCTGCTCGCGGCCAACGTCGCCGGTGTCGCCGTGGACTACCTGCTCGGCATCCCGTACTGGGGCCTGGTCATCGGTGACCTGCGCGCTGCCGCGGTGCAGTCGCTGGTGTTCCTCCCCGGCGACGCCGTGAAGCTTGTCGCCGTCTCGCTCGTCGCTGTCGCGGTGCACCGCGCCGTCCCGGCAGCCCTGACCGGCTCGGCGCGCCGCGCCACCGCCGAGGGCTGAGCGTGCTACCGATCCTCGGCCGCTCCCCCGCTTCGCGCGTCTTGCACGCCGGAACCGCGGTGGATCCCCAGGAGCTGCTCGCGCGGGCCACCCGCGCTGCGCAGCTCCTACCGCCCGGCTCCCGGGTCGCCTTCGAGGGCGGCAACGCGCTGACGCGCTTGATCCACTTCCTGGGTGCGGATCTCGCGGGCTGTGCGACCCTGCTCCTCGAACCCGCCTGGACCGACGGTGACCGCGCGGCGGTCCTCGCCGACGCCCGCCCAGACCTGGTGCTGAGCCTGGACGAGTGGCCCGGACACACCGCCGACGAGGGCGAACGGACCATTCGCGCCACCTATCGAGACGAACAGGCCGTTCACCCCACCCCCGATCTCCGCACAACGGAACAACGCGATCAGGTCCCTCACCACAGTGAACGGACCGTTCGCGCCACGTGCTCAATGCCCGTCGGCAGCGAGCTCACGCACTTCTACCTGCCCACCACCTCCGGGAGCAGCGGCCCTCCGAAGGTGCTGATCCGGTCGCGACGGTCGTGGCTTCGCAGCTTCGCCGCGCTCGACCTGCCGTTGGCCGCTCGGGATCGCATGTTGGTGCCCGGGCCGCTGGGTTCGTCGTTGTTCCTCTTCGGCGCGCTGCACGCGCTGCATTCGGGTGCCGAGGTGGAGCTGTTGGACAAGTGGTCTGTGGCCGACGCCGCCGACGCTTCGCGGCGGGCCACCGCCGTCCACCTCGTGCCGGCGATGCTGTCGGCGCTCCTGTCCACTTTGGAACACGATCCGGTCTTGCGGGCCGAATGTGGTTTGCGAACAGTGGTTTGCGGTGGGGCGAAGGTCGACGAAGCGTTGGAGGAACGGCTCGACAAGGTGCTTCCCGGGTGCGAGCTCGTCGAGTACTACGGGTCGGCGGAGCACTCGCTGATCGCGGTTCGGCGGGGTGGTCCGCTACGGCCTGTGGTCGACGTAGAAGTGCGCGATCCCGTTGACGGCGTGGGGGAACTGTGGGTGCGCTCCGAGCTGGTCTTCGACGGCTACCTCCGCGGCGGCGAGATCGTGCCAGCGGCGACGGAGGACGGCTGGTCGACGGTCGGCGACCGCGCGGCACTGCACTCCGACGGTTCGCTGGACGTTCTCGGTCGCGCCGGGTCGGCGATCAACACCGGTGCCCGGATCGTCGGCGCGGAGGAGGTCGAGTCGGTGCTGCGCGGTGCCGAAGGCGTGTTTGACGTGCTGGTTTGCGCAACCCCGCATCCGAGGTTCGGCGAGCTCGTCACGGCGGTCGTCGAGATCGACCCGGTCGCCCCGCCGTCCCTGCGCGAGCTGCGGGCGAGGGTCCGAGGAGCGCTGGACCCGGCGAAGCGCCCCCGGCGCTGGCTGGCAGTGCGCGCCCTGCCCCGAACGGCGTCCGGCAAACCGGCGCGCGCCATGATCGCGGAGCGCCTGCGCGCCGGAACCCTTCGCACGGAGGCGTTGTGAACCGGACTCCTGTCGTGATCGCGGCGCGTCGCACTCCGATCGGCGAGGCTGGTGGGCTGCTGCGCCACGTGCCCGTCGACCGGCTCGCGGCGCCCGTGTTGCGCGCTGTTCTCGACGATGCCGGTGTGGACACAGTGGACGATGTGCTGCTCGGCAACGTCCTCGGCCCTGGTGGGAATCCTGCTCGGGTGGCGGCGTTGCGCGCCGGGTTGGGCGAGGTCACACCGGGCATGACGATCGATCGGCAGTGCGCGAGCGGGCTGACCGCGATCACCACCGCTGCGGCGGTGATCCGCGGCGGAGCCGGGGACTGGTTCATCGCCGGCGGTGTCGAGAGCCCGTCGACCGCGCCGTGGCGGGCATGGCGACCGCGCTCGGCGACCGAACCGCCCCGCTTCTACAGCCGTGCGCCGTTCGCACCGGCCGAGATCGGCGACCCGGACATGGGCTCGGCGGCGGACCTCGTGGCGTCCGAAGCCGGGATTTCGCGGCAACGCCAAGACATTTTCGCCGCCCGCAGCCACGACCGCGCCATCGCCGCGCAACGGGCGGGGCGCTTCGACGCTGAGCTGGTGCAGATCGGGAGCGCCGCAGCGGATGAGCGGCCGCGCGAGGGTTTCACGGCCGAACGCCTGGCCCGTTTCCGGCCCGCGTTCACCCCGGGCGGGACCGCGACCGCAGCGAACTCGTGCGGGATCAACGACGCGGCGGCCGCCGTGCTGATTACCACCGAGGAGCAGCGCCGCCGACTCGGCGTTCCGGGGCTGCGGCTGCTGGACTGGCGCACGTCGGGAGTCGATCCGAACCGACTCGGCCTGGGCGCGGTGCCCGCCATGCAGGAGCTGCTCAAGCGGCACACCCCGGGAGTCGTCGAGTTCAACGAGGCCTTCGCCGGGCAGGCCCTTGCCTGCCTGGACGCCGCGGGCATCGACGAGCAGCTGGTCAGCCCCGACGGCGGCGCCATTGCGCTCGGCCACCCCTGGGGCGCCTCCGGCGCGGTGCTGGTGGTGCGGTTGTTCAGCCGGATGGTGCGGGCGGACGGGCCGCGCATCGGCCTGGCGGCGCTGTCCTCGGGCGGCGGGCTGGGCGTGGCCACGATGTGGGAGCGAGTAGGTTGATCGAGTTCCAGGAAGTCGGGCACAGCTACGACGAACGCACCGTGCTGGACGGGGTGGACCTGCGGCTGGTCGAGCGGCGCGTCGCGTTCGTCGGGGCGAATGGCTCGGGCAAATCCACCCTGGCACGGATGATCAACGGTCTGGTGCATCCCAGCCGCGGCCGGGTGCTGGTCGACGGGGTGGATCCGGTGCGCGACGGCCGGGCGGTGCGACGACGCGTGGGGTTCATCTTCACCAACCCGGACAGCCAGATCGTGATGCCCACCGCGGGCGAAGACGTCGCGTTTTCGCTGCGCAGGCAGGGTCTTTCCAAGACGGAGCGGCAGCGCCGGGCCGCGGAGGTGCTGGCGCAGCACGGGCTGGAGGGCTACGCCGACCACCCGGCGCACCAGCTTTCGGGCGGACAGAAGCAGCTGCTGGCGCTGTGCTCGATGCTGGTGCTGGCGCCGGACGTGCTGGTCTGCGACGAGCCGACGACGCTGCTCGACCTGCGCAACAAGCGGCACTTCGTCGACGTCCTCGGCGGGCTGCGGCAGCAGGTCGTGCTGGTCACCCACGACCTGGACCTGCTGGACGACTTCGACCGGGTGGTGGTGCTCGACGCGGGCAAGGTCGTCGCCGACGACGAACCGGCCGCGGCCATTCCGTACTACCGGGAGCTGATCAATTGACTTCTCTCCTCCCTGAAGGAAGGAGATTCAGTCCTCGCGGACTGAGTTTCCTGCTTCAACGACCGCAGCGTCCCCACCGTGGCGGTTCGGTCTCACACGATCTCACTCAGGCGTTCGGACCGGGGTGGTCCGGGTTCCCACTCGACCAGCGGTACCCACGTACCTGCTCGGGTGCTCCCACTTGCGTGGGAGTGGTAGGTCTCACCTACCGAAATCAAGACTATCAGCGGTCGCTACGCGACCGACACGCGAGATCTGCTCCTCCCCACCCTGAAGGACGGGGCATCCGCAGATTGGAGATCAGGTGAGCCCGCTTGGCCTGTACGAACCCGGCAGCAGCCCCGTGCACCGGCTCGGGGCGGGCTGGAAGTTCTTGGCGCTGCTGGCTTTCGCCGTGGTGACGTTCGTGCTGCACTCGCCGCTCGCGCTGGCCGGATGTGTGCTCGGCGTCGCGGTCGCCTACCTGGTCGGCCGGATTTCGCCGCGCCGCTGCTGGCAAGCGATGCGGGTGCTTATCCTGCTGCTGCTGGTGGTTTTCCTCCTGCAGTGGTGGATGCTCGGCCTCGACAGCGCCGCGGTGGTGTGCCTGCGGCTGCTCGGCGCGCTCGCCGCCGCGAACCTCTTCACCCTGACCACCAGGGTCGACGACCTGGTCACGGCCGTGGAGCGCGGGCTGGGCCCGCTGCGGCGCTTCGGCGTCCGGCCGGAACGGATCGGTCTGCTGGTGGGCCTGACGCTCCAAGCGGTGGCGGCGCTCTCGACGATCGCGACGCAGGTGCGCGACGCGCAACGAGCCCGAAACGCGGAGCGCTCCTTCCCGGCCTTCGCGGTGCCGTTCCTGGTCCGCACCCTGCGCCACTCCGACGAACTCGGCGAAGCCCTCGCGGCCCGCGGCGTCGGCGACGACTGACTTCGTTCGGCTACCCGTGACGACACAGCACCCGTGAGTACTTTTGGGCGCTATGGCACCCAGAAACGCTCACAGCTCCTGTGCTGCCCTGCTGGATCCTGCCCAGCGGCCGCCTGCGGGACGCGGCGAAACCGGGACTTTAGGCCCTGGTATCGATCCCGCCGCAGTGGCCAAATTGATGGTTACCGGGGAAACCCGGCGACCGGCCCGAGGATGCAGTGGCCTTGACGACCAATCAGGCCGCCAGAGACCTAGCAATCGAAAGATTGCAAAACATTCTCGGGCCCGGCCTATGTCTGGGCCCGTTCTCGGCCCGCCTCCCAGCTCCCGCTGCTCGCACCGCCGCGGGTTCTCAGACGTCTTCTGGCTACGACAGCCCCGAGGCAGCGTATTGGTCCATGAGTCGGCCCGGAGACCAGACGGCGGCTGAGGTTCCGCCGCGCACGGCGAGGTCGGAAACAGCCGCTACAGCGACCCGAAGTAATTCCCGGCCAGCTAGCTGCCTGCGGCCACGGTCAGGGCCACGGTCAGGGCCAGGGCCAGGGCCAGGGCCACGGTCAGGGCCACAGTCAGGGTCAGGGTCAGGGTCAGGGTCAGGGCCACTGCGCCAGGACCGTGACGGTGCCCGGGTCGACCTCGGTGAAACCGGCGTCGCGGACCATCGCCACCCGTGCCTGCCGCCAAGCCGTTTCCGGGTCGTCGCGCGGGTGCAGCCGCGCCCAGGTCGCCGCGTCAGCCTGCCGCACCGAGCAGCGGAACCCGTCGGCCGCCCAACCCTCCAGCTCGGCGTCCAGGCCCGCCCCGTGCAGCTGCGCCGCCAGGATCATCGTCGCGTGCCCGACCTGCGCCGCAGACTTCCCGGCGCTCATCGGCACATCAGGGTTCAGCCACAGCGTCGGGGCATCCGGTACCGGCGCGCCCGGCTCGTCGGCGGCCAACTCGCTGCCGGAGATCTGCAACCGGCTGAGCTCCTTGGGCATGTCCGCCACGCGCATCGGCAGGAACGCCCGCACCTCGTCGTTGCCCACCCGAACGGTGCACCCGGGCAACGACTGGACCGCTTCCCAGTGCGCGCCGCGCGCCCGCCGCGCCACCTTGCGGATGCGCCCGGAGATCCAGGTGTGCATCGCCTGGTGCCACTCACCGCCCGGCTTGCAGCGCTCGTCGAGGCACACCGCAATCGCCGCCGCCGCGGCCGCCTCCAGCAGCGCCGTGCGATCCGGCGGCTCGCGGCGCTCGATCCTCAGCACCATCGGCATCAGGACCACGTTCGCCGGGTCCTCGTCCGAGGTGTCCGCAGTGGCCTCCCCCGGCAGCGCCAGCCACGAGGCGTACCGGGCGATCAGCGGGTCGAGGATGGAGAGGGCAGCGGAATCAGGCACACCACGATTATCCGATCCCTGGCCACCGCTATTCCGCCCCACCGATATTCCCCCACCGATATTCCGCCCCACCGCGGACGTCACACGTCCAGCGGCACCCGCCGCAGCACACCGTCCTCGGCGTCCGCCGTCTCGATCTCGGCACGCGTCACGCCGAGCACGAACAGCACGGTGTCCAGGAACGGGTACGACAGCGCGGTGTCGGCGACCTCCCGCAGCGCGGGCTTGGCGTTGAACGCCACCCCGAGCCCGGCGGCCGTGAGCATGTCGATGTCGTTGGCCCCGTCGCCGACCGCGACGCACTGCGCCGCCGGCACCCCGAACAGCTCGGCGAACCGCCGCAGCGCCTTGGCCTTGCCGGGGCGGTCCACGATCTCCCCGACGACCCGGCCGGTCAGCTTGCCGTCCACGATCTCCAGCTCGTTCGCGGCGCTGAAGTCCAGCCCGAGCTCGTCCACCAGCTGGTCGATGATCTGGGTGAACCCGCCGGAGACGACGCCCGTGTGGAAGCCCAGGCGGCGCAGCGTGCGGATGGTGGTCCGGGCGCCGGGGGTGAGTTCGAGCTCCGAGGCGACGTCGTCGAGCACCGAGGCGGGCAGGCCCTCCAGCACGGCGACCCGCTGCCGCAGCGACTCGGCGAAGTCCAGCTCGCCGCGCATGGCCCGCTCGGTGACCTCGCGGACCTCCTGTTCGCAGCCGGCCCGCGCGGCCAGCATCTCGATGACCTCGCCCTGGATGAGCGTGGAGTCCACATCGAAGACCACCAGCCGCTTGGCGCGGCGGGCCAGCCCGGTGCGCTCGACGGCCAGGTCCACGCCGATGCGCGCGGCCAGGTCGGCCATCGCCGAGGTCAGCGCATCGTCCGAGCCCTCCCCGTCGTCCGGGACGCTGACCTGCAGTTCCAGCCCGGTCACCGGGTAGTCGGCGACGCGGCGGATGGAGTCGATGTTCACGCCGATCTCGGCCAGGCCGCGGGCGACCTCGCTGAAGCTGCGGGCGGTGACCGGCTGCCCGAGCACCACGACGACGTGCGTCGAGCCGAGCTTGGCCGCGCCGCCGTCCTCGGTGCCGATCGCCACGTCGACGGTCATGCCGACGGTGGCCATCGCCTGCTCGACGGCCTCCTGCAGCTGCTCCGGGTCGCGTTCGGTGGACACCAGCACGCCGAGCACCAGCCGACCGCGGATCACCACCTGTTCCACGTCGACGATGTCCACCCCGTGCCGGGTCAGCGCGGCGAACAGCACGGAGGTGACCCCCGGCTTGTCCTTCCCGGTCACGGTGATCAACACGGTAGTCGCGTTCACGACAGCGGTATTCCTCTCTAGACCCCAGACAAACGTTGAGCCCCGGCGGGACACAGCCCGCCGGGGCTCATCGTCGAGCTAACTCCACCCTGGCACAGTTCTGCCGTGCGGGGCTAGCGCCCAAATCACTTCTCGGAGCCCTCCGAGACACCGACCGCCGGGTTCGCCTCGTGCTTGTGCGCGAGGGTCTTGCCGGTGAGGCTGAGGTGTCCCTCCAGCCGCATCCGCTCGGAGATGTGCGGGTAGTGCAGCTCGAAGGCCGGCCGCTCGGAACGGATCCGGGGCAGCTCGGTGAAATTGTGCCGCGGCGGCGGGCAGGAGGTCGCCCACTCCAGGGAGTTGCCGTAGCCCCACGGGTCGTCGACCGTGACGACCTCGCCGTAGCGGTAGCTCTTGAAGATGTTGTAGAGGAACGGCAGCATCGAGGCGCCCAGGATGAACGCGCCGATCGTGGAGACCGTGTTCAGCGCGGTGAACCCGTCGGACTCCAGGTAGTCGGCGTACCGGCGCGGCATGCCTTCGTTGCCCAGCCAGTGCTGCACCAGGAATGTGCCGTGGAAGCCGATGAAGGTCAGCCAGAAATGCAGCTTGCCCAGCCGCTCGTCGAGCATCCGCCCGGTCATCTTCGGGAACCAGAAGTAGATGCCGGCAAAGGTCGCGAACACGATCGTGCCGTAGAGCACGTAGTGGAAGTGCGCCACCACGAAGTAGGTGTCCGAGACGTGGAAGTCGACCGGCGGCATGGCCAGCAGGACACCGGTGAGACCGCCGAAGAGGAAGGTGACCAGGAAGCCGACGCTGAAGATCATCGGCGTCTCGAAGGTCAGCTGCCCCTTCCACATGGTGCCGATCCAGTTGAAGAACTTCACACCGGTCGGGATCGCGATCAGGAACGTGGTGAACGCGAAGAACGGCAGCAGCACGGCGCCGGTGGCGTACATGTGGTGCGCCCACACCACGACCGACAGGGCCGCGATGCCCAGCGTCGCGAGGACCAGACCCGTGTAGCCGAACAGCGGCTTGCGGCTGAAGACCGGGAAGATCTCCGACACGATGCCGAAGAACGGCAGCGCGACGATGTAGACCTCGGGGTGGCCGAAGAACCAGAACAGGTGCTGCCAGAGGATCACGCCGCCGTTGGCCGGGTCGAACACGTGCGCACCGAGGTGGCGGTCGGCCATCAGGCCCAGCAGCGCGGCGGTCAGGATCGGGAACGCCATCAGGATCAGCAGGCTCGTGACCATGATGTTCCAGGTGAAGATCGGCAACCGGAACATCGTCATGCCCGGGGCGCGCAGGCAGACCACGGTGGTCAGCATGTTGACCGCACCGAGGATGGTGCCCAGACCGGAGACCGCCAGACCGGCGATCCACATGTCCGCGCCGTGGCCCGGCGAGTGCAGGGCGTCCGACAGCGGGGTGTAGGCGAACCAGCCGAAGTCGGCGGCGCCACCCGGCAGCAGGAAGCCGCTGACGACCATCAGGCCGCCGAACAGGTACAGCCAGTAACCCAGGGCGTTCAACCGCGGGAACGCGACGTCCGGGGAACCGATCTGCAGCGGCAGGATGTAGTTCGCGAAGCCGAACAGGATCGGCGTCGCGTACAGCAGCAGCATGACCGTGCCGTGCATGGTGAACAGCTGGTTGTACTGCTCCTGCGACAGGAACTGCAGCCCTGGAACGGCCAGCTCCCCGCGGATCAGCATCGCCATCAGGCCGCCGACCAGGAAGAACGCCATCGACGTGACCAGGTAGAGGATGCCGATTTGCTTGTGGTCCGTGGTGCGGAACATCCGCGCCAGGAATGACCCCTTGACCGTTTTGCGCACCGGATAGGGGCGCGTGGCGATCGGCTGTGGCGCGACGGCCGTCACGGTGCCTCCTGCACTCCCTTTTGAAGCCTCATCGAACCCGACTGGGTCCGCCCCGACCCGGTTGGGCCGGTTGACTGACAGCACGCGACACCCTGCAGGACCCCTGCAGCACAAGCCAGTCGCGATGCCTGCCGACTGCGGATACTAGTCCGGGACTCCGGCCGTACTTCGGCCGGGCCGTAGCCACCCTATTCATTGGGACGGGCACCGTCACCCACAGTGAGATCCACCCGACAGCGCGCGCACGCGGCGACGTCGCCCGCACGCGCCCGCGGGGCGCCGGTTAGCCTACGGGCAAGAGGTCCGGCAGCCCACCTGTGATCAGCCGCTACCGATCAACGGGCCGCCCTGGGACGACGTCCACCAGATCCTGGAGGGGAAGCACGTGCGGAGGAGCACGATCATCGGCGCCGTGCTGGCCGGCGGTCTCGCACTCGCGGGCTGCACGCCGAGCGAGGCACCCAGCGACCAGCCCCCGGCCCCCGGCACGCCGCCGCCCGCGACAGCGCAGCAGCACGCCGAGCACGGCACCGGGTCGACCGGCGAGCACACCGCGACGGACCGCGAGTTCGCGCAGCAACTGCTGGCCAACCGGCAGCAGGTGTCGAAGCTGGCCGACCTGGCCGCCACCAACGCGCAGAGCGCCGAGGTCAAGTCGCTCGCCGCGGAGCTCAAGCAGTCGGTGCAGCCGCAGGTCGAGCAGCTGAGCGGGTTCCTGAACTCCGCCGCCGGCCAGCAGTCGGGCAGCGCCCCGGAGGACGAGGCCGAGAACTCCGCCGACGCGGGCCTGCAGACCGACCAGCAGCTGCAGCAGCTTTCGAAGGCCTCGGGCGCGCAGTTCGACCAGCAGTGGAAGCAGGCGATGCTGTCGCTGCAGCAGGGCGCCGGGAAGCTGGCCCGCACCGAGCAAGAGGAAGGCTCGGCGCAGGTGATGCGCAAGCTGGCCGAGGAACTCGTGGCCGACGAGCAGCAGACGACGACCAAGCTCAACTCGCTCTGAACTGACACGGTTTCAACAGGTGAAGGGCACCTTCTGCCAACTCGGCAGAAGGTGCCCTTCACCGTTACTGCGGTCGGGGCTCGAGCCGAGATCGAGTTCGCCGAGCGCACGGCCGCGACTACCGCTACGCCGGCTATGTCCTGCGCCCGAGAACGAGGAGAGCACCGAGATGTGGACCACCCGCCCGGAGACCAACGCCGACATCCCAGCGATCCGCGCAGTCAACCTCGACGCCTTCCCGACCGCCCTGGAGGCGGACTTGATCGAGGCACTGCGCGAGGATCCGGCGTGGATCGACGGACTGTCCATTGTGGCCGAGGACGCGAACGGTGAGGTCGTCGGCCACTCGCTGCTCACGCGCAACCACGTCGACGGCTTCCCGGCGCTGACCCTCGGGCCGTGCGCGGTGCTGCGGCGTTACCAGCGCACCGGAGCCGGTTCGGCGGCGATCCGGGCCGGGCTGGCAGCGGCGCGCGCGATGGGCGAGAAACTGGTCGTGGTGCTCGGGCATCCCGAGTACTACCCGCGCTTCGGGTTCAAGAGGGCGTCGGAGTTCGGGATCGGCTTGACGATCGAGGTCCCGGACGAGGCCGTGATGGCTTTCCCCCTCGACCCGGAAGCCGAAATCCCCAGCGGCAAGGTCGAGTACCCGGCCCCGTTCGGCATCTGACCCACCACGGGGGTCGTGAGTGCGTAATCGGGCTAGAGCCCTGCTGCGCACTCACGACCTCGCACTACGCGGCGTCGAAGCCCCCGGCCTTGATGCGCCCGACGAACGAACCCCAGCCGGACGCCCCGACCCACAACGCGGGCCCGCCCCGGTCCTTCGAGTCCCGAACGCCCACGGCACCACGCCCGAGCCGCACCTCGACGCAGTGATCATTGCCGCTACCGCTGTAGCTGCTCTTTAACCACTCGTCACCAGCGACGATCCGAACCTCAACACAGTTGTCACTGTCGTTCGAGCTGTAACTACTCTTGAACCATCCGGTGTCCACCATGCTCAGATTCCCTTCCGCAGTTTCTGCTCAAGGAAGTCAACAGTTTTCGACGGGGACAGAGCAAGCTCCTGGATCTTGTTGAAGGCCCGCGCCAGACGCCCCGTGTCGGCTTCCTTGTCGAAGTAGGTCGCCGGACCGTAGACAACAGGCACTGATCCAACAGGTCGTAGCAGCCCTCCGAAGTCGAAAAGCGTCAGCCCACCTTGCTGAGCCGGATTGCCGCGCGTTTCCGTCGGCACGACCTGCACGGTCAGATCGCGTTTGCCCTTGATGAGATCCAGCAGGTGGCTGGACTGCTCGTACATCACGTCTGAATCGCCGACCACCGCGTCGAAGGCATCATCTGTGAACAGAAGATGAACTTGCTTGGGTTTCGCCGCTTCGAGTACCAATCTCTGCCGTTCCAGCCGAATCGAGATGCGATCCAGTCGTTCCTGATCGTCGATCTCGTCCCACCAGATACCGTGCCCCACGCCCATAAGCGCCTCCACGTACGCCGGGGATTGGACCAGCGCAGGGAAGATTCCCTTCTCGTAGGAGTGGATAGTCGTAGCCATCGCCTCCAGGTACGCGACTCGCCGGTAGGCACCCGGGCCGAGGTCGGTGTACGGCTCGTCGTTCGGCTTCTTGCGTGCTTCCTCGCCGAGCGCGGCCAGCTCACGACGGAGCTGCTTGCCCGCGCCGAGAAAGGTGATCAGCCTTTCCAGTTCGTCCCGCGTCAGCGTGGCTTTGCCGTCCAACAGCCGGATCAGGCGTTGCCGGTTCTTCCCGATGTGCGCCGCCGCAGCATCGAGCGACCGACCGGAATCCTCGCGCAACTGCCGCAACGCCTCACCGAGGAACAACCTCGGCAACGTCGGAACTGCCTCGCCCACCGGGAAAACCTCCGTACTGGTCTCAGTCGCACCCGATCAGCATTCCCCGATCAGGGCAATGACTGGGGTACATGTACCCCAGTATTCTCGATCTTGCGAGGGGTACATGTGCCCCGAGTCCGAACACCGCGGCGCGGAAGACATCGGGACCAGCTTAGAGCGCACCGCGGATCGTCCGGTCAGCCAGCACGTTCAGTTTGGAAGGAGTCGGGGCATGGGCGATGTCGACGTGAAGGCGTGCGCGTGGATAGACCGCTGCTCGATCAACTACACGATCTACGACGACGAAGTGGAGTTCCTATTGGGTGGCAATCTGGACGGCTTCTACCTGACAACGACCGAAACCGGCCTGGAGAACCTGGTCGCCAAGAGCACCGCAGCCCTTAACGCCCTCCGCGCGGCGCATGACGACACGTGAACAGGACGAGAGTCCCGCTCACCTGGCGGAGCCGGGTGGGCGGGACTCTCGGGTTGACGTCGTCGCGCTCAGTCCTTCTTGCGGCGGAAGAGGCGGAGGATCGGGTCGTAGCGGCGGTCCGCCACCCGCTCCTTCAGCGGGATCAGCGCGTTGTCGGTGATCTGGATGTTCTCCGGGCAGACATCCGTGCAGCACTTGGTGATGTTGCACAGGCCCAGGCCGTGTTCGCCGCGTGCTTCCTCCGGGCGGTTCTCCGCCGCGTCCAGCGGGTGCATTTCGAGCTCCGCCACCCGCATCAGGAAGCGGGGCCCGGAGAACGCCTGCTTGTTGTCGTCGTGGTCGCGAATGACGTGGCAGGTGTTCTGGCACAGGAAGCACTCGATGCACTTGCGAAACTCCTGCGACCGCTGCACGTCCACCTGCTGCATCCGGTACTCGCCCGGCTCCAGCCCCTCCGGAGGCTTGAACGACGGCACCTCGCGGGCCTTCACGTAGTTATATGAGACGTCCGTGACGAGGTCCTTGACCAGCGGGAACGTCCGCATCGGCGTGACCGTGATCGTCTCGGCCGGCTCGAACGTCGACATCCGGGTCATGCACATCAGCCGGGGGCGGCCGTTGATCTCCGCCGAGCACGAGCCGCACTTGCCCGCCTTGCAGTTCCACCGCACCGCCATGTCCGGGCACTGGGTGGCCTGCAACCGGTGGATGATGTCGAGCACCACCTCGCCCTCGTTGACCTCCACGGTGTAGTCGCGGAGCTCGCCGTCGTCCGAACCGCGCCACACCCGGAAGTGCGCCTGGTATCCCATCAGAGCCCCTTCACCTCGACGTCCGCCAGTTCTTCCTCGGTGTAGTACTTGCGCAGTTCCTCGACCTTGAACAGCTCCAGCAGGTCCCCGCGCATCGGATCCTGCGACTGCTCGACGACCTCGACCTGCTCGTCGCCGATGCCGCACACGAGCAGCTTGCGCCGCCACTTCGACTCCATCACCGGATGGTCGTCGCGGGTGTGGCCGCCACGGCTCTCGGTGCGCAGCAGCGCCGCCCGCGCCACGCATTCGCTGACCAGCAGCATGTTGCGCAGGTCCAGGGCCAGGTGCCAGCCCGGGTTGAACTGCCGGTTGCCCTCCACCGCGAGGTGTTCGGCGCGGGCCTTGAGGTCCCGCAGCCTCTCCAGCGCCTGCCGCATCTCCTCGCCCTTGCGGATGATGCCGACCAGGTCGTTCATCACCTGCTGCAGCTCGGCGTGCAGCGCGTAGGGGTTCTCCGCGTTCGGCGCGGCAGCGGACTCGAACGGGTCCTGCGCGCGACGGGCCGCAGCGTCCACATCGGACTGACCGATGTCCGGCCGCGCCCCGAGCCCCGCGACGTACTCGGCGGCACCGGCGCCCGCGCGGCGGCCGAAGACCAGCAGGTCGGACAGCGAGTTGCCGCCCAGCCGGTTGGACCCGTGCATCCCGCCGGCCACCTCGCCGGCCGCGAACAGCCCAGGCACCCGCGACGCCGCGGTGTCCGGGTCCACCTCAACGCCGCCCATCACGTAGTGGCAGGTCGGGCCGACCTCCATGGACTCCGCGGTGATGTCGACGTCAGCCAGTTCCTTGAACTGGTGGTACATCGAAGGCAGCCGCTTGGTGATCTGCTCCGCGGGCAACCGGGTCGCCACGTCGAGGAACACCCCGCCGTGCTGCGAACCCCGGCCTTCCTTCACCTCGTTGTTGATCGCGCGCGCCACCTCGTCGCGCGGCAGCAGCTCCGGCGGGCGGCGGTTGTTGTCCGGGTCGTCGTACCAGCGGTCGGCTTCGTCCTCGTTGTCCGCGTAGTTGTCCTTGAAGACCTCGGGGATGTAGTCGAACATGAACCGGCGGCCCTCGGAGTTGCGCAGCACGCCGCCGTCGCCGCGCACCGACTCGGTGACCAGGATGCCCTTCACGCTCGGCGGCCACACCATGCCGGTCGGGTGGAACTGCACGAACTCCATGTTGATCAGCGACGCCCCGGCTCGCAGCGCCAGCGCGTGCCCGTCGCCGGTGTACTCCCACGAGTTCGAGGTCACCTTGAACGACTTGCCGATCCCGCCGGTGGCGAGGATGACCACCGGCGCCTGGAACAACACGAACCGCCCGGACTCCCGCCAGTACCCGAACGCCCCGGCGATCCGGCCGTCATCCTTGAGCAACTCGGTGACCGTGCACTCCTGGAAGACCTTGATCCGGGCCTCGTAGTCGCCGTGCTCGGCGTGGTCTTCCTGCTGCAGCGACACGATCTTCTGCTGCAACGTGCGGATCAGCTCCAGCCCGGTGCGGTCGCCGACGTGCGCCAGCCGCGGGTACTCGTGACCGCCGAAGTTGCGCTGGCTGATCCGGCCGTCCGGGGTTCGGTCGAACAGCGCGCCGTAGGTCTCCAGCTCCCACACCCGCTGCGGCGCCTCCTTCGCGTGCAGCTCCGCCATCCGCCAGTTGTTCAGGAACTTCCCGCCGCGCATGGTGTCGCGGAAGTGCACCTGCCAGTTGTCGCGGGAGTTGACGTTGCCCATCGACGCGGCGATGCCGCCCTCGGCCATCACCGTGTGGGCCTTGCCGAACAACGACTTGCACACCACTGCCGTGCGCAAGCCCTGGGACCGCGTCTCGATCGCCGCGCGCAGGCCCGCACCACCGGCGCCGATCACGACGACGTCGTACTCGTGCCGTTCGATCTCCACCATCAACGTCCTTCTAGTTGAACAGTCTCGGATCCGGGAACGCGCCGCTGGCCACCAGCAGCACGTAGAGGTCCACCAGCGCCACCGACACCAGCGACGACCAGGCCAGCAGCATGTGCTTGCCGTTAAGCCAGGTCACCTTGGTCCAGAACCAGTAGCGCACCGGGTGCTTCGAGAAGTGGCTGAGCCTGCCGCCGATCAGGTGCCGGCAGGAGTGGCAGGACAGCGTGTACGACCACAGCAGCACGACGTTGACCACCATCAGCAGGGTGCCCAGCCCGATGCCGAAGCCGCCGTCGGCGCCCCGGAAGGCGATCACCGTGTCGTAGGTCAGCACCGCTGCCACGATCAGCGCCGCGTAGAAGAAGTAGCGGTGCACGTTCTGCATGATCAGCGGGAACCGGGTCTCGCCGGTGTAGCGGCGGTGCGGTTCGGTGACCGCGCAGGCCGGCGGCGACGCCCAGAACGACCGGTAGTAGGCCTTTCGGTAGTAGTAGCAGGTCAGCCGGAAGCCGAGGACGAACGGCAGCACGAAGATCGGCGGCGGCACGAACGGCCCCAGATCCGGTGCCGGTTGCCCCCAATGGCTGGAGCCCGGCACGCAGGCGGTGGACAGGCACGGCGAGTAGAACGGCGCCAGGTAGTGGTACTCGGGAACCCAGTACCACTGGTTCATGAAGGTGCGGATCAGGCCGTAGACCACGAAGGCCAACAACCCGAGGAAAGTGACCAGCGGCGGCAGCCACCACCGGTCGGTTCGCAGGGTTCGCACGGAGATCCGTGCCCGGCCGGTGGCGGTTGGTGGTGCGGACATTTCGCAGACCTCGTTGTCTTGGTCGTCCGGCAGTGCTCACCTGAGGCCGCTCATTGTGGATCAACGGTCCCGGTGCAGGTAGTCCCCCAACCGGCGCAACAGCCGGGGGGCTTACCCCGATCAAGCGAAATGCGGGGGAACGCATCCCCCGCATCCGGACCCGTCCACGGCGGACAGGCGGGCGGCTGCCGGCTGGCGGCGAGCGGTACCTGACGGCGGCCCTACTGCGGGGCCCGCCCGCCCAACCCCTCGTCGTCGGCGTCGCGCCACAGCGACGGGTCGTAGGGGGTGTCGGGCACTATCACCACGTCCTCGGTCGACTCGGTGCTGCGCCGCTGGATGGGGAGGGTGCCGGAGAGTTCTGCGACGTCGATGTCCAGCCGCTCCACGTCGTTGTGGATCCGGCGCACGGCCGGGGCGTCGCCGTAGCGGGATCGCAGCGCGCCGACGCTGCTGCGGAGCTGCGCCAGGACCCGCTGGAGTTCGGCCAGTTCGGTCGTCGTCGAGGCCATTGGCGAACACCTCTTCCGCCTAGTGGTGGGATTACCGCACCGACTCTGCCCCTAACGAAGGAATGTGACAAGTGCCACACTGTAGATCTTGAACGAATTCCCCCACCGGGGTCAGTCGCTGCTGCGCGGTTCCGCGAAGCGCCCCACGAGCTCGGCCCCGAGAGCACGCGCGAGCCGCTCCAGAACGGCGATCGTCGGGACGGTGCCTCCCGCCTCGAACCGAGCGACCTCCGGCTGCGTCATCCCAGCGGCGGCGGCGTGCTGCGCCTGCGTCCAGTTCCGCGCCTTCCGCATCTCCCTCGTGGACCTGCCGAGTTCGAAGGCGATGCGAGCAGCCGCGTAAGCCTCGGCAGCACCGGGCTCGGCAAGCAGCTCGTGTCCGACGCTGGCGGTCCGCGGGACCGAGCACGAGCGGCTCGTCCGCTCCATTTTGGACAGTTGCGAGCGGAACGGGGCGGTGGCGGGCATCCATTGTGACAGCGTCCAAACCGTGCAACGCTGGCAAGACCTGGGCTTCGGCATGACGACGCCAGCCTCCGACGCGGTCCTGCTCCGCGGGGCGGCCTCCGCCGGAGTGCGCCAGCTGACAGGGCAAGCAGAGGAGGCTGGGGGCGCGAACAACTACGCCTAACCTGTCGCGCGGCGGAAGGCCGCGAGGACGACCACCACCAAACGCCAGTGGGTCTTGTGGCCCGACATGGCATCGCACCAGACTCACCGGTCGGTTCCCGATTCTGATCGTGTTGACTGCGAGGCATCATTGAGCATTCTCGGCACCCGGGTCGAACGCCGTGAGGACCCGCGCCTCCTCACCGCCGGCGGCACCTACGTGGACGACCTGCGAGACCCAGCGCTGGACGGAGCCCTGCACGTCACCTACGTGCGCAGCCCGCTGGCGCACGCCAAGATCACCGAGATCGACACCTCGGCGGCCCGCGAGCTGCCCGGCGTGGTCGGCGTATTCACCGCCGCCGACGTCGACCTCCCGCCCTTCCCGCCGAACGCCGGCATCAGCGGGCCCCCACCTGCGGCGATGGCGCGTCCGCACCTGGCCAGCGGAACGGTCCGCTACGTCGGTGAACCGGTGGCCGTGGTGCTCACCGAGACCCGGGCACTGGGCGAGGACGCCGCCGAACTCGTCTCACTCGACTACGAACCGCTGGAGCCGGTGGTCGACGTCGGCGACGCGCTGCGCGACGAGGTCCTGCTGTTCCCGGAAGCGGGCACCAACGTCACCGGCACCAGCGGCGAACTGGACGACTCGTTGTTCGAGGGCTGCGAGGTCGTGGTCACCAGGCAGATCGAGAACCAGCGCGTCGCCGCCGCGCCGCTGGAGGTGCGCACCGCCGCCTGCGCGTGGGAGGGCGACAAGGTCACGCTGTGGTTGTCCAACCAGAACGCGCAGAGCTGCCGGGACGAGCTGATGGCGAACCTGGGGCTGCCGCAGGAGCAGGTCAGGGTGATCACTCCCGACGTCGGCGGCGGCTTCGGCGCCAAGATCGGCGTCGAGCAGGAGGCCGCGCTGCTGGCTTTCCTGGCCAAGCGGGCCGGCCGCCCGGTGAAGTGGGTGGAGAGCCGCAGCGAGAACCTGGTCGCGATGACGCACGGCCGCGCGCAGCGGCAGGTGGTGACCATCGGCGGGCGCCGCGACGGCACCGTGCTCGCCTACCGGCTGGAGATCGTCCAGGACGTCGGGGCCTACCCGCGAATGGGTGCGTTCCTGCCGCTGCTCACCCGGTTTATGGCCAGCGGCGTCTACGACATCCCGAAGGCGGAGTCGATCGCCCGCGCGGTGGTCACCAACACCACCCCGATCGGCGCCTACCGGGGCGCGGGGCGGCCCGAAGCGACCGCGGCTGTGGAGCGCGCGATCGACCTGTTCGCCGCCGAGACCGGCGTCGACCCGGCCGAGGTGCGCCGCCGCAACCTGGTGCGCCCCGAGCAGTTCCCGTACAAGACGCCGGGCGGCATGACCTACGACACCGGCGAGTACCTCAAGGGCCTGGACGCGGTGCTGGAAGCCGCCGACTACCGGGCGCTGCGCGAGGAGCAGGCCAAGCGCCGCGCCGAAGGCGCCACGCACCAGCTGGGCATCGGGCTGGCCAGCTACGTGGAGATCACCGCGCCGAACAACACCGAGGGCGAGACCGGGCGCGTCGAGATCCGCCCGGACGGCAGCGTCCTGGTGCTCACCGGCAGCTCCCCGCACGGGCAGGGCCACTGGACCTCCTACGCGATGCTGGTGTCCGACCAGCTGGGCATCGACCTCGACAAGATCGAGGTCGTGCACGGCGACACCGACCTGATCCCCAAGGGGGTGGGCACCATGGGCTCCCGCTCGCTGCAGCTGGGCGGGTCGGCGGTGCACCGGGCCGCGGTGGACGTCAAGGAGAAGGCCCGCAAGCTGGCCGCGGAGCTGATCGAGATCGACGAGGCCGATCTCGAACTCACCGACGGCTCGTGGCAGGTGCGCGGCACGCCGAACGTCTCGCTGTCCTGGGCGGAGCTGGCCCAGCGCGCCGAGGACGGGCTGGCCGCCGACGTGCACTTCACCGAGGACCGGCCGACGTTCCCGTTCGGCTCGCACCTCGCGGTGGTCGAAGTGGATACCGAAACCGGCAAGGTGAACTATCTTCGGCACGTGACCGTCGACGACGCCGGAGTGATCATCAACCCGGTCCTCACCGAGGGGCAACGGCACGGGGGCATCGCGCAGGGCGCCGCCCAAGCCCTGCTGGAGGAGGTCTCCTACGACGCCGACGGAAACCCGCAGAACGCCAACCTCGCGGACTACGCCTTCATCACGGCGGCCGAACTGCCCAGCTTCGAGCTGCTCACGATGGAAACACCGACCACGCTCAACCCGCTGGGCGTCAAGGGGATCGGCGAGGCCGGCACCATCGGCGCCACCCCGGCGGTGCACAACGCCGTGGTCGACGCCGTGTCCCACCTCGGGGTCAGGCACATCGACATGCCCACCACGCCAGAACGGGTGTGGAAAGCGATCCAAGCCCATTCATGAACTCAATTGCCGTAGGTGGTCCGGTAGCGGAACCTCAGACGCCGTGGTCACCCTGCGTGCATGGGCCAAGCGGCTACGCCGCTTCAAGGACAGGCAGGCCGCTTCAAGGACAGCAGGCCGCTTCAAGGACAGGACGACAACGCGGCATAGGAAGCCCGCAGAGTTGGTTCAGGTGAGTGGATCACCGCTGACCTGACAAGTGCTAGGAGTTCTTTTCGTGCAAGTTTCGATCAACGTCAACGGCGAGCAGCGCAGCCACGAGGTCGAGGACCGCACGCTGCTCGTCCAGTACCTGCGGGACGACTGCGGCCTGACCGGCACCAACATCGGCTGCGACACCACGTCGTGCGGGGCGTGCACGGTGCTGCTGGACGGCGAGTCGGTGAAGTCGTGCACCGTGCTGGCGGCCCAGGCCGACGGCCACGAGGTCACCACCATCGAGGGCCTGGCCGACGGCGAGGAGCTGCACCCGATGCAGCGCGCCTTCCAGCAGAAGCACGGGCTGCAGTGCGGGTTCTGCACGCCGGGCATGGTGATGGCTTCGGTGTCCCTCGTCGAAGAGAACCCGAACCTGACCGAGGCCGAGGTACGCGCCGGGCTGGAGGGCAACCTCTGCCGGTGCACCGGCTACCACAACATCGTCGAAGCCGTGCTGACCGCGGCCAAGGAGAAGTCGGGGGCCGCGGAATGATCCCTGCCGCGTTCACCTACAAGAAGGCCAACACCGTCGAGGAGGCGCTGAGCCTGCTCGCCGAGCACGGCGACGACGCGAAGCTGCTCGCCGGAGGGCATTCGCTGCTGCCGCTGATGAAGCTGCGGCTGTCTGTGCCGGAGGTGCTGATCGACCTCGGCGGGCTGCGCGACCTGTCCTACATCCGCGAGGAGGGCTCGGAGATCCGGATCGGGGCGCTGACCCGGCACCACGACCTGGAGCACTCCGAGCTGCTGACGCGCGAGGTCCCGCTGCTGGCGCACGCCGCAGGCACCATCGGCGACCCGCAGGTCCGCCACCGCGGCACCATCGGCGGCTCGCTGGTGCACGGCGACCCGGCCTCCGACCTGCCCGCGGTGGCGCTCGCGCTGGACGCGGTGCTGGTCGCGCAGGGCCCGTCGGGCACCCGCGAGATCCCGGCGACGGAGTTCTTCACCGACTTCTTCGAAACCGCGCTCGGCGAAGACGAGCTGCTGCTGGAGATCCGGGTCGCGAAGAACCCGTCGCAGGGCTGGGACTTCCAGAAGTTCACCAAGCGCGCCATCGACTGGGCGGTGGTCGGCGTAGCCGTCGCCGGTCAGCGCGTCGCGCTGGTGAACATGGGCCCGACGCCGATGCGGGCGCGCGGGGTGGAGGAGGCGCTGGCGAGCGGGGCGAGCGCCGCCGAAGCCGCGGAGCGGGCGGCGGAGGACACGTCGCCGCCGGACCAGGCCAGCGCCAGCGCCGACTACCGGAGGCACCTGGCGAAGGTGCTGGTGCGCCGGGCGCTGGAAGCCGCCGCGGCACGCGGCGCGTAGCGGTTCAGTCCAGGTTTCTCTGATGAGTGAGGAGTCCACTGTGGAGGCACTGGAGCCGAACGTCCTAGCGGCGTTGCGACGCTACGACACCCCGACGATGGCCAACGCGATCGAAACCTTCGACATCCGCCCGCGCGACACCGGCTACGCCGGCCACGAGGTCCGCTGCATCTTCCCCGACCTGCCGGTGATGGTCGGCTACGCCGCCACCGGCACCATCCGCGCCCGGGGTAACGAGCCCGGCCACGGCCCGGACCTGGTGTGGAACCACGTGCGCCAGATCCCCGGGCCGCGCGTGGTGGTGCTCCAGGACCTCGACGACCCGCCGGGGCACGGCGCGTTCTGGGGCGAGGTCATGGCGACCACCTTCGACGCGTTGGGCTGCGAGGGCGTGGTGACCAACGGCTGCGTCCGCGACCTCGACGAGGCGCACGCCGTCGGCTTCCGCTTCTTCGCCGGTTCGGTCGGCGTCTCGCACGGTTACGTGCGCACCGAGGAGGTCGGCATCCCGGTGTCCGTCGGCGGCCTGCAGGTCTCACCCGGCGACCTCCTGCACGCCGACAAGCACGGCGTCCTGCTCATCCCTCGTGAAATCGCGGCGGACCTCCCGGCCGCGGCGGATCGGGTCATCGCCCGCGAGCAGAAGTTCCTGGTCTGGGTCAAATCCCCCGAGTTCGACCCGGACGACAACATGATCAGCCGCCTCCGCCACTGAGGCGTTCCGCCGGGCAATGGGCCTGCAGGCAGACGGCGGCGATGCCCGCCCTCGCGATCATCGCCGCCGAGCCCAGGCCGTTCGTGCTGGTTGCGCGCCCCTGATCACTCCGCGCTGCAGGTGGGGCTCAGCCGCGGATGGTGGTGGCGAGTTCTTCGGCCAGTTCCGGGGTTGCCGCTACGACTCCGGACCAGCGGCGGCGGAAGTCCGGGGTGACTTCCAGTGCGGAACTCCGCTCCCCGACCGCTCCCCGACCGCTGACCGCGTGCCAGCACCGGCCGGTGCCCAGCCAGCGGTCAGCGCCCCGGTCGGCACCCCGTCGACCGCGATCGCCCCGGCGAAGGCCGAAAGCGGCACGCCCGCGGCCGCGTTCGCCGTGCCCGTCCACCGGGTCAGCCACCGGGTCGGCCACCGGGTCGGCCACCGGGTCGCCACAAGGGTCACCGGGTCGGCCACAAGGGTCACCAGGTCGGCCACCAAGGTCACCGCGGAACCGTTCCGCAACTTCCATTGAAATCGAACCTTCGATTTCAATGGAAATTGCGGGGAGAAGCAGGAAGCGGTCCTTCACGACTGGTTCCCGGACCTGCACCGAATTACGCGGGCCGAACGCTCGCGAACGTCGCGCCGCAAATGCCCTGACAACTCGCGTAGGTTCGACACCGTGATCGAGATCAACTCCGCATTCGTCACCGAACCCCGAGCCACCTACGCCCGGCTCCGCTCGCAGGGCCCCGTGCACCGCGCCACGGCTCCGGACGGCACCTCGATCTGGCTAGTCACCCGCTACGCGGACGTGCGCGCGGCGCTGGCCGATCCGCGGCTGTCGCTGGACAAGAAGAACTCCGGCGGCGGCTACCGAGGCTTCTCGCTGCCGCCCGCGCTGGACGCGAACCTGCTCAACATGGATGCGCCGGAGCACGCGAGGCTGCGCCGCATCATCGGCAAGGCGTTCGCCCCGCGCCGGATCGAGCCGCTGCGGCCCCGGGTCCAGCAGATCGCCGACGAGCTGCTGGACGCCCTGAACGGGCAGGACGAGGCGGACCTGCTACCGACCTATTGCGCGCCGCTGCCGATCACGGTGATCTGCGAACTGCTCGGCGTGGATGCGGCCGACCGGCCGGACTTCCGGTCCTGGACGGACGCCATGCTCGCGCCCGAAACGCCCGGCCAAGCGCGCGACGCGCTGCGCGCGCTGTGCCGCTACCTGCTCGACCTGATCGCGGCGAAACGCGCGAACCCCGGCGTCGATTTCCTCAGCACGCTGATCGAGCTTCGCGACGAGGAAGACCGGCTCAGCGAGGACGAGCTGACCTCGGCAGCGTTCCTGATGCTATTCGCCGGGTACGAGAACACCGTGAACCTGCTGGGCAACGGGCTCGCGGCGCTGCTGACCCGTCCCTCGGCCCTCGCCCGGGCACGCCGGGGGATTTCACCGACGACTGTGGACGAACTGCTGCGGTTCGACCCACCACCGCAGCTGGCGATCCGCCGGTTCCCAGTGGCCGACGTCGAAATCGGCGGCGTGACCATCCCGGCCGGGGAGACGGTGCTGCTCTCGCTGGTGTCGGCGCACCACGACCCGGACCGCTACGCGGAGCCGGACCACCTCGACCTAGGCCGCGAGGACAACCCACACCTGGCGTTCGGCCACGGCCCGCACTACTGCCTGGGTGCGTCGCTGGCGCGGATGGAGGGGGAGATCGGCTTCGGTGCCCTGCTGAGCCGGTTCCCGAACCTCACGTTGACCGTGTCCGAGGAGGAGCTCCAATGGCGGAACTCCTTCCGCAACCGCGGCCTGCGCACCCTCCCGGTAGCTCTGGGCTGAGGCCGTTCGCTTCTGGTGCCGGGGCGGGTACCGTCGATGACGTCATGCGAGCTCGCTCCGCGTCGCGCAAGATCAGGATTGGCACGTCCGGCTGGGTATACGGGCCCTGGCACGGTCCGTTCTACCCGCGCGATCTGCGCCGCGGCGCGGAGCTGGAGTACCTGTCATGCCGGCTCGGCTCCGCCGAGGTCAACGCGTCGTTCTACTCCCTGCAGCGCCCGGACACGTACCGCCGTTGGGTGGAGCAGACGCCGGACGACTTCCTGTTCGCGGTGAAGGGCAGCCGCTACATCACCCACATGAAGAGGCTTCACGACGTCGAAACGCCGCTGGCGAACTTCTTCGCCTCCGGCGTTCTCGCCCTCGGCTCGAAGCTCGGGCCGCTGCTCTGGCAGCTCCCGCCGTCGCTGGGCTTCGACGTCGAACGCCTGACGGCGTTCTTCCGCCTCCTGCCCCGCAGCACCGCCGCGGCCGCTGCGCTGGCCGCTCGGCACGACGACCGGCTCGCGGGCCGCTCGCTCACCGAGACCGACACGGATCGCCCGCTGCGCCACGCGCTGGAGGTCCGCCACCCCGGCTTCGCCTGCACCGATGCCGTCGAGCTACTCCGCAGCCACGACGTCGGCCTGGTGGTGGCGGATGCGGCGGGCGAATGGCCGCACCTGGAGGATGTGACGAGCGATTTCGTGTACCTCCGCTTCCACGGCGCGGAGGAGCTCTACGCCAGCGGCTACACGGCGAAGGACCTCGACCGCTGGGCGAAGCTGATCCGCGCCTGGCACGGGGGCAAGTGCCCCAAGACGAAGTACACGGTCGCCGACCCGGCTCCCACGACCAAGGGCCGCGACGTCTACGCGTACTTCGACAACGACGTGAAGGCGCACGCCCCCAACGACGCGATGTCCCTCGCCGAACGCTGCTCTTAATCGGATACCGTTCGGGAGCTCCAGACCCGACCGGCCCGAAGCGTCCCATCGCCATGCATAGGCCCTGCCCTAGAGCGGCCGTTCCGCGTCCGTGCGGGTGACTTCGTGCTCCTGTGAACCGCCAGTCGACGGCGAAGTATCCGAGCTCCCGATTGACTGCCGGAGCGGTTCGCGCTCCTCCTCGCTAATCACGACACCGTCCGAATCCTGCGAATTGGCCGCTTCAAGCGGCTCATCCGGCTGCTTGGTGGCGTCCCTACCCAAGAAACCGGGCATCGCAGCCGGGCCGAAAGCACTGCTCTCCTCGCTGTGATGATCAGCGTTCTGCTCCGTGTCCGAGACCGGCGGTGCATCAAAGCGGTGTCGCACCTTTTCCGCCGCCTCGGGATGCCCCTGAGCTTCGAGCAGGTCAGCCAGGCGGCGGGCGAACATCGCCCGCTCCGGACCGTCAGGCAGCTCTTCGACAAGCCCAACCGCGTGATCGTCAAGGCACCTTCGCGAGTTGTCGGGCAGGCCACCGCCGCTATCTTCCGGTTGCGCTGCCAGCACGAAAGGCAGCTGTTGCAGGCCAGCGGGTGAGAAAGGGCGGTCGTCGACCGCACTCAAGCCCGCACTCAGCGAGGCACCGAAGCCGAAAAGCTCTGCCGTGTTGGTGGGCAACTCGGTCATGGCCGCAGCGGAGGTGAGCTTCTGCAGATTGGAGAACTTCTCCACGGCGTCGTCCACTCGCTGCTTCTCGTCAGTGCGTGGTCCAGCTAACCACCACACCACCGCACTACCAGGGCTGGTCAGCACATCCTCAGCAAGGTACGTGCGCACGTTTCGCTCGTAGCTGCGCTCATGCTCCCAGACTTCCTCGTCTTTACGTACCTCCGCAAGGCGCGTGAGCCGTTTGGCGTCCTCGTCCGACAGCGACAGCGCGATACCGTCCGCCCAGACCTCGACGCGGCCCGTCGAATCCACCCTCGCCGATCCGAGTACGTTCATCATCCGGTAACGAGCGCGGCTGTCTTCGTCAGGTGGAATCGAGGCCGCCAGGTTCGCCGCTTCGGCCACGATCAGGTCGGCTGCCAGCGCACCGGGGTTCGGATGCGGAAGTCCTGGCGCGTGGGGCAGTAGACGCCAGAACACCGTGCAAGCAAAGGCAAACCGATAGTCCTGGTGAGCACTGCGCAACAGCACATCCCGCACCTCGTACCGCTGCAGGCTGGGAGGTTCCGGCATCGGTGCCGGTTCCTCCGCCTCCTCTTCGCCCGAGAACTCGCGGGCTCCTACGCTCCGCTTGCGCAGGTTCCACTCCACGATCCCGTAGGCGATCAACGACGGAGCCAACAGCGATACGATCGCCAGCCCGATCCACAACCACAGCGGCCACTGGTAGAGGAGACCAAGCGCCACCCAGATCGCGGCTACGACCACTGAGAGCGCACGAAGCCTGGTTTTCTGTTCACTGCTCAACATATTCCTGTCCCCTTGAGGTCGGTAAGCCGCAACCCCTGTGCGGCGTCGATCTTGCGAGCGAGTTCTCGGCAGATCCGTTGCCGCGCGGCACATTCCTCGGAGTCGGCGCCGGCGGCAGCCCAGTCTCGGCTCGCCACGTGAAGCATCCCGAACTTCGCCAGTTCCCCGTGAGTTGACTCGACCAGCACGTTCAGTAGATGCCGGCCAGATGCGCCGGAGTTGCTGGCCACGAGCCACTCCTTGAACTTCTCCAACCACCCGTCAACGCGCATGACCACCACTCGCCAACCCGCTGCCAGTTGGCGCCGGACCCCGCTGTTTGTGATCAACGCTGCGGAGCGCGAGCTCGCATCTGCCAGGTGCGCCTTCAAACTTGCCCGGTCCAGGTCCTGCTCGGCGAATTCGACGTGCTCCACCTTGAGACACTTGGACAGCACTGCCTTCCCGGATGGACGCGTCATCGGCACGTGCGGCCGGCTGAACTCCGGCCACAATAGGTGGTCCGGATCGGGCGGCAGGACCACGACCAGCGCGCCTTCATTCGCCACAACAGCACCTCGAAGCGCATCCCGACGAGCTCAACCCGATCAGCGCCCATCGCCTTCTTCCCTGCCCTTGTTGACCTGGTGCCTGATCATGTTCGACCGGGGCGAGAAGTTCGAGCTCATCGGCGTCCGGGAGCCGCACGAGTACGAGATCGTCAAGCTCGAGGGCGCCAATCTGATCCCGAAGGACCACATCCTCTCCGGCGAGGCGCTGGCCGAGTTACCGCAGGACCGCAAGAACCGCCAACTCCGCAACGAGCTGCACAAATGCTCCGTCGTCCAGCGGGCCTGGTGGACGGCGACGTTGGATCTGGTACGGAACGGTCTCCGACAACTTCGCCACGAGGTAATCGGCAAACTCTGCATGCACCTCCTGTTCCAGGCGGAACCGGTCGAAATCCGCCTGCGGCAAGAACCGGGTAGTGCAGTGGTCCAACGCCTGAACGGTTGCGGTCCGCCGGCTGTCACGCTTGGCCGCCATCTCCCGTCCGCTTCCCGCCAGCACAGCCCAACGCTGTTCGCCCAGCAAACCACGAAAGCCTCGTGGCGAGTTGCGTGCTCGGTAGTGCACACAATGTCCGTACCGGTTCAGCAGGCCGAACCGCGAGCAGTTCGGCAAATTTCCGCTCAAACAGAGCAGGCACAGCACGGATCGTCACCCTCGTCTCACTCGAATGGCGTTGGCGTTGCGGGTAAAGCACCGCAGACTAGGTGCCCTGACCGCCACCGAAGATGCGTGGAAGGCACTCCAGCCAGCAACGACTTGATCAAGGTCGCGGACACCAAGGCTGCGACGATGCTCGACGCAGGCGGTGTACTCGGCGGAATTTTGCTTCGCGCGCTGCCCACACAGCAACTCTGGCTCGCTGACTGGCTGCTGCACGTCGGGCTGCACGTCGGGCTGCTGCTCATCAGCACCGGATCAGGCAGCGCTAGCATCTTGTTCGCGCTAAGGGTCTTCGTACCCGGCTTCGCACTGAAGCATCGCGTTCCGTCCTCTTCTTCGACAACGTCGCCAGGCAGTACTCGAAAGCCGCGGACTTTGTGCCGACTTACCGAACGACACTTGGCGACGCAGCAAGGCTGGAAGAATCCCTGGCTGAGCAGATTTGGGCCACCAGTCGCATCGCACAACGCAAGTTCCGGAACGTGACACCGCTATCTGGCTGTTTGGGATCGCCTTGATCACCGCCCTGTTGGCGGGCGTAGTTATGCGCTGAACCGCAAGAACACCGCTGTGGCGTCGTCCTGGGGTTTTCCCCGGTGGCGGCGGCGTTCGTCCGGGGTTTCGGCGGCTTCCGCGGCTCGCACGCGGCGCAGCAGTTCGGCAGGGCCCGTGTGCTCGACGAGATCCAGCAGATCGGACCAGTCGCCCAGGCCGAACCGCTCCACGTAGCGGGACGCGCCGTCGGTGAGCAGCACCGCCCGGCCGACATCCGCCGCCGGGACCACGCCGTGCACCGCCTCGTGCGCCGCTTCGGGCTTCGTGCTGGCGACCCAGAAGCCGCCCGGCCGGTTCCGCTGGTCGCGGACCGCTTCGACCGTGTAGCTGGGCAGGTGTTCGAGCCGGTCATCGACGATCGGCCGGGTCTCGCCCGCCACGTCGAGCACGATCGGGCTGTCGGCGAGAACCAGGTACTCCAGGTCGTCGCCGCGCAGCCGCAGCAGCGCCGCGGTCGCCGAGGGGCTCGAAGGGTTCTGCAGGTCGCAGGTGTCCGCATGCGCCGCGCAGGTCGCCTGGATCGCGTCGGCGAGGACGTCCGCAGCGGTTCCGCCCGACACCGCGAGCCGGAGCGCCAGTTCACCGCCGAGGCGACGCACCAACCAGGGCACGTCGTGCGCGCAACCACTGTCCACACCGGACGGTTGGGTCGCGCCGTCGAGGACGAGCGCCCAATCCGGTCCGGTCGCCAGGTAATCCTCGTTCACCCGCCCCGGCGTGGCGATCGTCGCGTGGTTCACCTGCACGATCGGTCAGCCACCGGGACGCTGCGGGAGGTTGTGCAACGCCGCCACCAGCGGCGTCAGTTCCGGGACCTGCTCGGCTTCGGCCAGCGCCTTCTCCAGCGCTTCGTCGTAGGCTGGCCGGGCCTTCTCCAGCAGGGCGCGGCCGGACCCGGTCAGCTCCGTGTAGATGCCGCGGCGGTCGTTCTTGCAAGGGACGCGGGTCAGCAGCTGGCGGTCTTCCAAGCGGTTGACCAGCCGGGTCGTCGCGCTGCCGCTGAGCTCCGTGGCGCGGGCGAGTTGCTGCATCCGCATGTGCCGGCCGTCCTGCCTGCCCAGCGCGTCGAGCGCGGTGTATTCGACGACCGACAGCCCGTGCTCGGCCTGCAGCGCCGTCTCCAGCGCGGTTTCGAGCGTGCCGTGCAGTGCCGCGAGCGTGCGCCGGCCGTGGGCCCGAATCTCGACGGCGTCGTCGACGACCCCCACCACACACCTCCCGTGACGTGTATTGCCCCGTTTATAGCAGCTTGCGCAGATATGACGCGCATGCAAGTTTTTAGTCAACGCGTGCAACCACCTGCTCGGGACTGCTGGTCAGGCAAACCCCAAAGCGCGCGAACAGCACGAAACGGGTCAGTAATCGTCGTTGCGAAAGAAGACTTCCTCCAGATGGTCCGCTGTTTCGGCGACGAAGTTCAGCGGATCGGTGAACTCGTTGATGTCGAGGTTGAGCAACGGCAGTGAATGCCGGAGAACGACGTGCTCGCCGATGATCACCGCGCCGCACACCACGGAAGTCTGCCCGAGCTCCTCCAGCAGTTTCCGCAGGTCAACCCTCTCGGCCCGGCCGATCACCGAAACGACCTGCACCCAGTCCTCGCGGCCGTCGAGCAGCTCGCGGCAGACGATGACGATCTGGCTGCGGTCGTCGTCGTATTCGACGAGGATCCGGACCTCGTCCCCGCTGTCCTCGATGATCTGGTATTCGGGCTCGCCATCTTCCACCTCGCCGGTGACGAGCCGGTATTCGTTCCGGACAAAAGCGATGAGATCTTCCCAAGTCGCCACGATTCCTCCATAACTCCCAGTCATTCGAAACGCGATCCTGCCACGCGGACTCGTCGCGCCAGGCCGTTTTCCGAAAGGAAGCAACCGAAGGCGTTGTTCAGGCGAGCAGCCTCCCCGAAGGGGGGCGAGCCGGCCGGTCTGCTGCGGAAGACCCAAACCAGCGGCTTCCCGGCGGCGGGGCTTTCCCCATCTGCGCCCGTGATCATCCAATATGGACTATCGCGCCACGCCTTGTCTGGTAGCGAAAATCCTCACTCGTCAGCCAAAAGATGCTCTGGGAACGCAAGCACCAGAGGCCGCCGCGCCGGGGTTAATGCCTCAGTCGGCCAGGAGGTGCTCTCGGCCGAACATGGTTGCGGCGGCCCGCGCGGTGGGCGTGCCCGCGTCGAGGTCGGCTCCCGCCTTGCGGAGCGCTGCCACGACCTCGTCCGCGCCCTTGAACAACGCACCGGCGATGGGCGCCTGGTCTCGTTCGTTGCGCAGGTCGGGATTCGCGCCGCGGTCGAGCAGCGCGCGCACCGTCTCGGCGTGCCCGTGGTAGGCCGCGAGCATGAGCAGGGTGTTCCCGCCCTGGTCGGCCACGTCGACCGGGAGTCCGTGATCGACGAACTCCGCCAACTGCACGGTTTCACCTTCCCGGGCCAGGTCCATGGCAAGCGCCACGACGCGCTCGGTCTGCACCGGAGTCAGTCCACCGGGGCTCATCAGCAGTTCTTCCTGATCGAATCTTGCGAATCGTCTTGCCGGGACGGCGCGGCGGCCACGGGCATTCCCGTGACCGCCGCGCCTGCGAACAGCGAAGTCCGTGCCCCAGCGGGTCTCAGCCCTTGCTCGCGGCCAGCGCCTGGATCGCCTTGCGGACACCCTCGCCGTAGGCGGGGTCGGCCTTGGTGCAGTTGGCGAGGTGCCGCTCGATGGTCGCCTGGGAGGCACCGTCGATCGCGCGCGCGGTGTTCTCGAAGAGGACCTGCTGCTGCTCCGGCGACATGTTCCGGAACAGGATCCCGGGCTGCTCGAAGTAGTTGTCGTCGTCCTCGCGGTAGTTGAACCGGTCGGCGACGGCACCCACGCCCTGGGCCGGGTCGCGGTAGGCGGGCTGCTCCTCCCAGCGGCCGTACGAGTTCGGCTCGATGCCCGGGGTGGCTCCCTGGTTGCCGTCGACGCGCATGGCACCGTCGCGGTGGTACGAGTTCACCGGATTCTTCGGCTTGTTGACCGGGATCTGGTGGTGGTTCACACCCAGGCGGTACCGCTGGGCGTCACCGTAGGAGAACAGCCGACCCTGCAGCATCTTGTCGGGCGAGAAGCTGATGCCCGGCACCACGTTGGCCGGGGTGAAGGCGGCCTGCTCCACGTCGGCGAAGTAGTTGTCGGGGTTGCGGTTCAGTTCCCACTCGCCGACCTCGATCAGCGGGTAGTCCTTTTTCGACCACACCTTGGTGAGGTCGAACGGGTGGTACTTGTAGGTGTCGGCGTCGGCCTCCGGCATGATCTGGACGTACAGCTTCCACTTCGGGAAGTCGCCGTTCTCGATCGCCTCGAAGAGGTCGCGCTGGTGCGACTCGCGGTCCTTGCCGACCAGGGCCTCGGCCTCGGCATCGGTCAGGTTCTTGATGCCCTGCTGGGTGCGGTGGTGGAACTTGACCCAGAACCGCTGGCCCTCGGCGTTGATGAAGCTGTAGGTGTGCGAGCCGAAGCCGTGCATGTGGCGGTAGGACGCCGGGATGCCGCGGTCGGACATCACGATCGTGACCTGGTGCAGCGCCTCGGGCAGGTTGGTCCAGAAGTCCCAGTTGTTCTCGGGGTTGCGCAGGTTGGTGCGCGGGTCGCGCTTCACCGCGTGGTTGAGGTCCGGGAACTTCAGCGGGTCGCGGAAGAAGAACACCGGGGTGTTGTTGCCAACGATGTCCCAGTTGCCTTCGTCGGTGTAGAACTTCAACGCAAAGCCGCGGATGTCGCGCTCGGCGTCGGCCGCGCCACGCTCACCGGCGACGGTCGAAAACCGGACGAAAAGGTCGGTCTTCTTGCCGACCTTGGAGAAGATCTTCGCGCTGGTGTAGTGGGTGATGTCGTTGGTGACCGTGAAGGTGCCGAACGCGCCCGAACCCTTCGCGTGCATCCGGCGCTCCGGGATGACCTCGCGGTCGAAATGCGCCAGCTTCTCCAGGAACCAAACGTCCTGCAGCAGCATCGGACCGCGAGCGCCGGCGGTCAGGGAGTTCTGGTTGTCAGGGACCGGCGCACCGGCCACCGTGGTCAACGGTTTCTGGTTGTTCTCGGGCAAAACTCGCTCCTCGGTGGAATGTTTTCATGCGTGCTCACTCGGCACGGGAGAGGCAATCCGGGCAGAGGCCCCAGAAAGTCACCTCGGCCTCGTCGAGCACGAATCCGTGCGGGCCCTCGGCGTGGAGGCATGGAGCCTCTCCCACCGCACAGTTGACGTCGGCGATGGCACCGCAGTCGCGGCACACCAGATGATGGTGGTTGTCGCTCACGCGCGTCTCGAACCGGGCGGGGGAACCAGCCGGTTCGATGCGGCGGACCAAGCCCGCCTCCGTGAGCGCGCGCAGGACGTCATAGACCGCCTGGGTCGACACCGAACCCAGCTCGCGGCGGACCGCCGTCGCAATGGTGTCGGTGTCCGCGTGGGGATTGTCCGAGACCATCGTGAGCACGGCAGCCCGCGGACGGGTCACCCGCAGCGCCGCCCCTCTCAGAAGGGCGGCGGCATCGATGGACGGCATGGCTCCATGACTACCAGCGTTTCTGGAATGAGTCAAATAAAGCGAACACCAACAGGTGAACACGAGCGCCCGCATCGCCTGACCGAGCCGCACCACGCGAAGAGCCCGCCGACGAATTCCGCCGACGGGGCTCTTCCACTCCTGGCCTGAGCACGACGGGACTGGACGCGTCCCGCACACCCCGGCTATTCGGCCTCGGGCCGCCAGCGGGCAATGTCGGCGTCGGTGATCTCGGCGGGCTGCGCCGCGAGCTGGGTGATCCTGATGTGGTTGCCGAACGGGTCGCGCAGGGCGCAGTCGATGCCGTAGGGCTGCCGGGTGGGCACCTCGGTGAACTCGACGTCCTTCGCGCTGAGGGCCTCGTAGGTCTGCTGGCAGTCGTCGGTGGCGAGGATCGCCGCGACGCCCATCGCGCTCTTGGTCACCAGGTCGCGGACCTGCGCGGCGACCGCTTCGCTCAGCGACGGCGGTCCCGGCACCTCCAGCAGCAGCTGCCGTTCCGGATCCGACGGCAGCGCAATCGTGAGCCAGCGCATGAAGCCCATGTCGACGTCGGAGACCACCTCGAAGCCCAGCTTGCCGACGTAGAAGTCGGCGTAGCCGTCTTGGCTGCCGGCAGTTCTCGTTCATCCACCCCGAAAAAGCGGTGCTCTGGAGCATGATGCGCCCATGACGGAAACTAGCAGCGACGAGATGGCCACTGACAGCGAATCCAATTCGGAGAAGCTCCAGGACCTGCTCAAGGAAGAGCTGAGCCGAGGAGACGCAGCACTTGGACGAACTGAGACCAAGACAGGCATCCTGCTTGCGGTTTTCAGCCCAATCCTCACCATTGGCGTTGCGGTGCTCCCCCGAGCCGCGACGTCGTTGGCTGCCATCCTCCTGTTCTGGTCCGCGCTGACACTGCTAGCGGTCGCCCTGCTACTGCTCCTGTGGAACGTGCGACCCCGCCTACGGGGAAGCGGCTTCGTAGCCATCGAATCGATGACCGACGCCGAACTGGCGCAACACCTCGCAAGCGCGGCGAATGATCCGCTGCGCTGGCGTCGCGAACAGCTGCTCGTAGTAGCCCGCCTCGGAGCGAAGAAGTTCAGGATCCTGCGAGCAGCGACCACACTCGTAATGACGGCCCTGCTGCTGGCGATAGCCGCAGCGATCGCCTCAACGGTCGCCACCTGATTAGCAACGCTGCCGCCTGCGGCGTTACAACAGGCCGTGGAATGCCTAGATGAGGCGGGTGGTGCTATATCCGCTCGCCGAGGAGACCAACGACGCGGAACTGGCGCGACCTGGCATGGCAGCTCTTCACCCGCATCCGGGAGATCTACCAGCACTATCTCGTCAGCATCGGTGCGGCCGGCGATCCGTCGAAAACGGGGACCACCCGCGTGTTTTCATGCCGAGGTTTCCGTTGATGGCTGCACGCGGGTACATAGCCGGTCGACCCGCTGCGCGTAGGTGCGGTCCCACCGGTCAATCCAGTGCTGCGGAGTGAGGCAGATCGCGGCCGCGGCGGTCAGTTCGTCGCCTTGTGGCACCCGTCCGTAGGACAGCATCGTGCGGTAGTGCGCCAGCGCCGACCGCAGGGCCTTGTTGTTGGTGTGAGCGAAAGCGATGCGGCTCGTAGGTAGCGCGAGGCGCCGCTGTTTCGGTCGGCGCCGGTGCAGTGTCGCGCCGGGGCTGTTGCGCGGGTGCCGTGAGCGTTTCTGGGCGCTATGGCACCCAAAAACGCTCACGGGTCCTCTCGCAACGTTGTTCACCAGCGGTGCATAGGTAGTAGCCGGCCGGAGCGAGCACCCGCCCGGACATCCGGTGCACCTTCTCGTTCTCGTGGCGGCACATCACCGCCGCGAGCATCGCCATCATGCCGCCCTTAGCGCCACCGCAGCACACCAAAACCTCCTGCGGCGAAGCGGGAATACCGGTGCTGCGACCCGGGCTGGTGGCAGGAGTACGACAAGGACGTCCTCTTCGAGGCCGCCCAAGACTTCATGGAGCTCGAATCCGAAGCGGTGGCGCGAACGGACGTTCATGTCCGACCTCGTACCTGGCGTGCTCCAGACCGAGAACTACGCGGTAGCCCTGGCTCGCGCCGGCAAGCCCTCGGTCCCGGAGGAAGTAGCGAGACGTCGCGCCGAGGTTCGTTCCGTTCGTCAGTCCCGGCTCCTCACCGAGGCACCGCTACGCGTCGAAGCCGTCATCTGGGAGCCCGCCCTGCGGCAGCGCATCGGCGGCGCACAGGTCATGCGCGCACAGATCAGCCGTCTCGCCGAGTGGACCGAACGCCCCAACGTCACGATCCAAGTGCTCTCGATGGGGACTGGGGCCTACCCCGCGATGGGCTGCTCGTTCACCATGCTGTCGTTCGCAGAGGATCACTTCGGCGATGTCGTCTACCTCGACAACCTCACGCACGGCGCCTACCTGGAAGAACCGCCGGATGTCGCCGCGTACAGCTTGAACTTCGCCGCACCGCAGACAGCAGCACTCGCGCCAGCCGAGTCCGTCACACTGATGGATGAAATTGCTGCCAGCATGGACAACTGATCAAGGGGATCGCAATGCTCACCCCGGACCTTTCCCACGCCGTGTGGCGCAAGAGCAGCCGCAGCAACGGAAGCGGCGGCGTCTGCGTAGAGGTCGCCTTCGTCTCCGAGGCGACGGCTATTCGCGACTCCAAGGACCCGAGCGGCCCAGCGCTTGTCGTCACTGGCCGCGTCTTCGGGAATTTTGTCGAAAAGATCATCGCCAGCCTTGCGCGCCGAGATGGAAAGATCCAGCGGGTGTTCGTGGCCCGCCTACTCGATCTGCGGCGCGTCATCGGATACACGGCCCGCTGCCAACGAGGTGGTCAGCGGTTGGCGATGTCGGTTCGGTGGAGTTCGCGGATCCGGCGCGGTCTTGGTCCGCAGCGAACTGAGCGCCACGAAAAGCCAGGTGGGTGTAGGGCTGCGGCGAGATGCTCGGCAGCCGCACGAGGAGGTGGCGGGTCTCATTCGGGGCCAGAATGGCCGTATGGACGCCGACAACCTGGACCAGTTCGGGGTGAACGGAGGCCGAAAAGCTGGTGCCCCTGATCGGCCAGCCCCGGAGCACCGTCGACCAGAAGGTGCCGACGATCTGACGGTTGCTGCGCTCGGGAAACTGAGCGAGGCGTTGGAGACCGTCGAACGGGCGCGCGGTCACCTGTACGAGTTTCACCAGCTGATCGGTTCTGGCGCAGCGGCCCTTTGCGCAGCCGTGGAAGGCCTGAAACGGGCCGGTCACGACGAACTCGCGAGGGTGATCGAGCGGCAACTTGTCGGCCGGAACGTCATTCCGGGCCGGTGGACCTTCCAGATCATCGAGGAATTCGATGATGGGTACTGGTCCACGTTCCGTAAGCATGAGCGGCAGGCTCGGGAGTTGCTCATGCAGGGACGACGGCACGTCTTCGAGGCGGAGATGAAGGAACGCGAACGTAGCGTCGACGAGCGCGGTGCTCCTCTCCCTGGGCACGAGGCAACGCCCGAGTGAGACTCGCAGTTTGGTGAGGCTACTCGGATGATTCGGATCGCAACTTGCGGATCTGCTCGCGCACCTGCTCGACACCGCGCCGTGTGGCGAGACCAGCCCGGTCTTGGCCTTCGACCACCGAAATGGTCGGCCTTCCTGACAGCGGTTAAGGCCGGCGAGCTCGACGGCTGACGAACGGCACCAAAGGGCCCCGTCCGGAAGGTGGGCGGGGCACTCGTCATTCCGAGGTATCGCTCCGAGTCTTCTCGCCGAGCTTGGTCGCCGACTGCGGACCCTCGCCAGCGGGCCTTGGCACTCTTTGAGCGCCATGGCCGAGAAGAGCGCTCTGCGAGCCGACTCCGCCCGTCGGGCGCGCTTCCCGGGCGGCAGGACCCCGTCGGGGTCGACTTCGCTCGAACCGGTCGTGAGCCGCTCGACGGGCTGCCGCCGTTCGCGCCGCCCGAGCTTCCGTGTGCCCAGGATCGGTGTGCGGCAATCTTGGCGCTGCTGCAAGCACTTGAATTCACCGCCGAGCCTGCCGACCATGTCTCGATCATCCACCCGAGGAAAGTCGACCACGTCCCGTCGGGAGGTCGAGGTAGATCCGGTTGAGTCAAACGCTGAACCGCGCTTGTTCGCATACTCCCCTTGCCGATGTCCATGCGGACGGCGCCGGTCAATGCTGCATCCTTGGATCGTGCGTGGGGTCGGCATACCTGGGAGGGATCGCGGTGAGCACGTGCCGGGCCAGGACGACGTCCGCGTCAGGTGCGCTGGCCGCTGACGCGTGGGCCGACATCGCCGCGATCCGCTCGGGATCGGTAAGCACCGGGATCAGAGTGGTCTCGATCCAGGCCGGGTCGAGGTCGGCGTTGTCGACGAGCAGTGCCCCGCCGGCCGCGACCACCGGCTCGGCGTTCAGCCGCTGCTCACCGCCGCGCAGCGGCAGCGGGACGTACGCGGCCGGCAGGCCGACAGCGGCAAGTTCGGCGCAGGTCATCGCTCCCGAGCGGCAGATCACGAAGTCGGCTGCGGCGTAGGCGTACTGCATCTCGTCGACGTAGGGGATGACGACGTAAGGGGGGTCGGCGGGGTCGCCGTCCGGCACCTCGACCACGTTCCGCAGTCCGGTGATGTGCAGCACCTGCACGCCGGTCGCCCGTAACGTCGCGGCCGCGCCGGACACCGCGTCGTTGATCGCCCGGGCGCCTTGCGAACCGCCGGTGACCATCAGTACCGGCCCGTCGGGTCGCAGACCGAACCGCTGCCGGGCGGCGTCGCGCAGCGCGGGTCGGTCGAGGCCGGTGATCGCCGGCCGCAGCGGGATCCCGATGGCGGTGGCGTGAGGCAGCCGGACACTCGGCGCGGCGGTGAACACGTGGGTCGTCATCCGGGCCGCCAGCCGGTTGGCCACCCCAGGCCGGCCGTTCGCCTCGTGGACGACGATCGGCAGGCCCTGCCTGCGGGCTGCGAGGTAGGCCGACGCGGCCACGTAGCCGCCGAAGCCCACCAACGACCTCGGCCCGCACGCGGTCGAGCACCGCCCCGGCCACCAGCACCGAGTCGCGCAGCCTGCCCGGCGTTTGCAGCAGGACCCGGTTCAGTTGGCGCGGCAGCGGCACCGGGGGGATGAGTTCGAGCGGGTAGCCGCGGGCCGGGATCAGCGTGGTGTCGAGGCCGCGGACGGTGCCGCGGGCGGTGATCTCGGCCGTGGGCTCCCGCCGACGGAGCGCGTCGGCGAAGTTCATCATGGGCTCGATGTGCCCGGCCGAATGGCCGCCGGCGACAACGACGCGCGGTGCCGTCACGCCGACCCCCGTCGCGGTCGTCGCGATCGTGATAGGGCGAAGGAGGTCAGCATGTCCCCGGCGACGACTGTGTCGACACCGGAGAAGCCGGTCAAAACGGATTTCTGACGCGACATTACCTTTCCTGTCTTTTACCGGCTCAACTATATGTGATGGGAAAGTCAAAATACGTGTCTGGATAAGGTTCGTCATTCAGCGCGTAGTGCTACCACTCGCAGTCGTAGCGATCAAAACCACAGTCCTCCATTGATGAAACAAAGGTATTGACGGTTTTTCGATTCGACTGCCGTGATTCCTGATGCTCCATGATGTGAGACTGGATCCATCAGATCATGATCATCGCCCATGGGAGCAGGTTCACCGGTAAACATTCACGTAGCTGATTGTGGGCATGATGGGTCCGCTGTGGACCATGAGTGAAGTGTGCGGCGGCTCAGGCAGGTGCCTGGCTCGGTTGTCGCCAGGGATTGCCGGTGAGGGCCCGGCGTAGGCTCTTCGCTGTTTTGCGTGGGTAGGTAGCTTTGCGTGATGCCGTGGTTACCGACCGTGGTTACCAGTCATGTGGCCGCGGGGTTGGTGACTGTGGGTAGTGGGAGTTTGCCGGCGATGAGGTAGGCGATGCTGATCATCTTGTTCTTGTTGCGGTATCCGCGGGCGCGGGCCTTGGCGCCTTGGATGAGCGAGTTGGTGCCTTCGAGTAGTCCGTTGGAGGCGCGGGAGGCATGCCAGGCGATGATCCCGTCCCAGTGTCGCCGGACGAGGTCGACGAAGTCCTTGATGGGTTGCAGGCGGGAGCGTTTGGCACCGGCGCACCAGCCGTGCAGGTACTCGGCGGCGTAGCTGGGGTCCTGGTTGTAGAAGGCTTGGAAGTCTTCCCGCCAGCGCAGAGCGCGCGCGGTGGCCAGTCGCGCCGACGGCCGCATCAGCTGTTGCAGCTCGCGGCGCTGCGTGACCGAGAGGTTGGACCAGTTCTTCAGCCACAGCCAGCGGGTGTGCTTGAGCTCGGGACGGGTGGCGATCTCGGTCCGCCGTACCGCGTCAACGGCCTCGGACAGCTTGGCCGCCAGGTGATACCGGTCGAAGGTCAGCCGCGCGTGGGGTAAATGTTCGCAGATGCCGGCGATGAACGCCGCACTCATGTCCGAGCTGGTGGTGTGCACCTTCTGGGGGTCGCCACCGTGGGCGGCCAGATCCGCGGCGAACCGCTGGACCGTGGCGGCGTCGCGGCCTTCGGTGGCAAACAGCACCCGGGCGGTGTCCAGATCAGCGAACAGGCTGATGCACGTCACCAGTGTACGATGCTCTACCGGGTCATCGGGAGACTGCGGCCGGTCCTTTTGGATGCGCGGGGTGTTGTACCAGCCATCGATGTAGCTGAAGGTCGCGTTCTCGGCCTCGTCTCGGGTGCGCCAGGAGTTCCGATAGACCAGTTCGATCTTCAGTGCGCGAGTTGCGATCCTCACCGGCCCTTGTAGGCCGGTGCCACTGGACTGGAACACGAAAGCCCTTGCTGCGCAAGGGTTGCGATCCTCACCGGCCCTGGCTGGCCGGTGTACTGGCACCGTCACGTATTTCACCGTCGTGAATTCGCCGTGGCGAGGCGGCTCCGAGCGGGTGTGTTCAGCGCCGGTGATGAGCGGCGCTCGATGTGTAGCCCCCTGCGGGGACGGAGTGGTAGCCCTTGGCTCCCACCGCGCGGGCGAGTGGGCTGCGCGGATCTTCGTCGGCGGCGATGAGGTCGAGGACATGGCGGAAGTCGTAATGGGGTGTCCAGCCAAGTTCGACGCGTGCGCGTTCGTTGACGTAGACGCGGTCGAGCTGGGGAAACAGCATCCAGCCTCGCTGGGTGTACTCCCGGTCAATGTCCGGGAAGAGGCGGCGTACCACTGCGGTGGCATCCTGCCCCAGCTCGGCGAGATCGTCCGGGCTGAACGGGGTGGTGGCGCTGATGATGTAGCGCCCGAAGCCGAGTTGCGGTGCTCGTTCGGCCGCCAACAGGTGGGCATTGACGACGTCCTGGAGGTCGACACGGCGGTAGAGATACTCGTTTGCTTTGACATTGGCGTCGGTGTAGCGGGAGCGGACGTCGTCGCGGTCGTCGAGCCCAGGGAAGAACCGCGAGGTGCGCAGCACGGCCACGGGTAAGCCGTGCTCGCGGTGGATGAGTTCGCAGAGGTTTTCGGCCGCAACCTTGGTTACGCCGTAGATGTTCTTCGGAATCGGTTTGACGTCCTCGGTGATCCAGGCGGCCGGTGCCCCCGGAGCGGGGGTCAGCGAATGTCCAAAGGCGCTGGTGGTGCTGGTGAACACGAAGCTCTCGACACCGGCTGTGACAGCCTCCTCGAGCAGTACCAGCGTGCCGGCGATATTCGTGTCGACAAACGCCTGCCGCTCGTGCGAGCCGACATGGGGTTTGTGCAGCGTCGCGGCGTGTAGGACGACGCCGACACCGTGCAGGCACTCGCGGACCACCTCGCGGTCGGTGATCGACCCGACCACGGTTGTGAAAGATGAATCGTGGGCATCAACTCCCACAACCTCGCGTCCCCGCTCGCGCAAAACCCGGGCCATCGCCTCGCCGAGATGCCCGGCACTGCCGGTTACGAGAACTTTCTGACCAGCCACAGCGTGATCGTGACGGCCACTTATAGACGAGATCATGAAGTCTCCCGATGCGTGATCGCCTGATACGGACGCTTCTCAGTAGTTGCGCGGCCACCGCATGTCCTTGCTGGTTGGTCATGAAGCTGCATCGTGCTGCGCCGCGGTGGCGTCGATTTCGGCAACCAGGGCGGTTTTGCGTGCCGGTTCCAGGAAGCTGGCCTGCACGCCGTTGCGGGCGAGCTGGGCCAAAGCTGCGGGACCGAGCCCCATCCGGCTTGCGGTGCGGTACTCGCCGGTGAGGTCGGTGCCAAACATCGGTGGGTCGTCAGAGTTGAGGGTGACCAGCAGTCCCTTCTCGAGCATCCGCGGCAACGGATGTTCCTCCAACGAGGCCACAGAGCGGGTGCACAGGTTCGACGTCGGCGAGACGTCCAATGGCAGCTGCTGCTCCCGCAGGTAGTCGACCAGAGCGGGATCGCGCATGCTGCCAATGCCGTGGCCGATACGGTCCGCACCGAGAGCGTGGATCGCCGACCACACGCGGTCTGGGCCTTCGGTTTCCCCGGCGTGCGGCAGGCTACGCAGCCCGGCAGCGCGGGCGCGGGTGAACAGGTCGGCGAATGGTTCGCGGTCGACTTCCAGCCCGCCGATGCTGAAGCCCAGCACGCTGGCCGGGCCGTGTGTCAGGACTGCGTCCAAGGTGCGCTCTCCAGCTGCGACACCGAAGTCACCAGGAAAGTCCGGTACCCACCGGATGGTGATGTCGTGTTCGGCTTCGACCTGTGTGCGGCCCTGTTCGAGTCCGGCGAAGACGACCTCGGCTGGGATGCCGCGTTCGAGGTGGTCGCAGAGGCTGAAGTTGACCTCGGCGTAGTGCACGTTCTGCCGCGCGAGACTACGGATGGTCTCTGCGGCCAGCAGCGCGAAGTCCTCGGCATCGCGCAGCACCTGAACCGCGTGCCGGTAGACCTCGAGGAAATGGGGAAAGTCGCGGAACTCGTACCAGGAACGGATCTCCTCCAGCGAGCGTTGCAGATCGCTGAGCTGGTGCGAATCGGCCAAGGTCAGCAGCGTTTCCGGCTGCAGGGATCCCTCCAGATGCACATGCAGCTCGACCTTGGGCAAGGCGGCGATGAAGTCCTCGAGCGAAGACGCCGAGGTCGCGGTCATGTCTGATTCCTCCAACGGTCAGCTCCCACCGCATATGCCAGCGTGCCTGGCGTGCGGTGAGGCGGAATGTGGACAGCGAGGGGAATCCAGCCCGTTACCAGGCGAGATCGCCGCGTTCGTGATCCTGACCGTAGAGAGGAAGTGCAGGCACCAGCCACCCAGCAACGCTGTTGGAAGGCGCCCGAGTCAACACACTCGCATGCTAGATCACTTCTCGATCCCCGTCGACTCCGTAACGTGAACGTCAGATGCAGAACTCGTTGCCCTCGGCAATGGTTCGCCTTTGACACTCCAAATGTGAGCAGGAGTGCGAGGCCGAAAACGGCCGATGTGGTGGCCGGTTCCGAGGGTGACCGGCGGTTGCGTGCGGTGATCTATGTCCGGATTTCCAAGGACAAGGTTGGCGCGGGGCTCGGGGTGGAGCGGCAGGAGAAGGATTGCCGGGCTCTGGCCGAGCGGTTGGGGTGGCTGGTGGTCGCGGTGTTCGTGGACAACGACATGTCCGCGTACTCGGGCAAGCCGCGCAAGGACTACTCGCGGATGCTGGCGTTCCTGCGGGCGGGCAGGGCGGACGCGGTGCTGGCCTGGCACACGGACCGGTTGCACCGGTCGCCGACCGAGCTGGAGGAGTACATCACGGTCTGCCAGGACCGGGACGTGCCGACGCAGTGCGTGCGGGCCGGGACGCTGGACCTGTCGACCGCTAATGGCCGGATGCAAGCCCGGATCGCTGGAGCCGTTGCGCGGCAAGAGGTCGAGCACATGTCCGAGCGCATCCGGGACGAGAAGGCGCACGCCGCCGCCGGGAAGTGGCTCGGTTCGCCGCGCCCGTTCGGGTTCCGGTTCCTGTTCGATGTCCCGGAACCGCCGCACAAGGTGACCGGGGTGGAGCTGGAGCCCGCCGAGGCCGACGCGGTACGGGACGGGGTGGCCCGGGTGCTGGCGGGCGAGTCCTGCTACGCGGTGACGAAGTTGTGGGAGGGCAGCTTGCCCACGGTGCGCGGCGGGAAGTGGACGCAGCAGAACGTCAAGCGGACGCTGTGCCGGGCGCTGAACGCCGGTCTGGTGGAGCACAAGGGCGAGATCGTCGGTACGAGCGACTGGCCCACGATCATCACCGAGGAGGAGCTGTACCGGGTGCGGGAGCTGCTGTCCGACCCGAAGCGCACCACCTATTCCGGGGTGCGCTCATTGAAGTGGGTCGGGTCGGGGCTCTACCGGTGCGGGGTGTGCGGGTGGGACCTGCGCTCGGCGAGCGTGACGAACCGGGACGGGTCGGCCCGCCGGATGTACCGGTGCCGCTCCACTCGGCACGTCAACATCAACGGCGAACCGATGGACGCCTACGTGACCGAGGCCGTGTGCCGCCTGCTGGACGCCGAGGGCCGGGGCTGCTGCCCGACTCCGACCGGCAGACCGTGACCGCTCTGCGGGCCAAGGTGGCCACGTATCAGCTCCGGCTGGAGCAGCTGGGCGACCTGTACGGGGACGGCGAGATCACCAAGGCCGAATGGTTGCGGCAGCGGGCACGGGTGGCGGACAAGCTGGAGGCCGCCACTGCCGAACTCGACGCGACCGGCGCGGGCTCGGTGCTGGATGGGGTAGCGAACGCGGCCCGGCCGAGCGAGGCGTTCCGGGCGCAGAGCATCGCACGGCAGCGGGCGATCATGGACGCGGTGATGACCATCACCGTCGGCAGGGCCAAGCCCGGCCGCCTGCCGCGCGGAGTGGAACTCGACTACGGCCGGATCACGCTGACACCCAAGACCCCGGCGACCAGCGCCGACCCGACACCGGAAAGTGTCCCGGCCGCATAATTGCGAGGAGAATAGCCCGGCAGTGACATTAATTCACTGCCGGGCTTTCTTCGTATTTGATTGTTGATAAGCCTGTAATGGCCGTTCGACATTTGCTAACTTGACATCACTCAACCCGCCCGCGCTCTTTCTTTGGAAGGTGGAACGGATGTCACCGCTTGCTGAGGGGTTGCGCTCGGCGCGCGAGGCCGCCGGACTGTCCCGGGAACAGGTGGCCATCCACATTGGACGATCCTGGCAGGCTGTCCGGGGCTACGAGCGGGGCATGTGGACCCCGCCGCTGGACCGGCTCCAGGCGCTCGCCGCGCTGTACGGGGTGACGCTGGATGACCTGGTGAACGGCAAGCCGGGGGTGTCACCCGACGCCGCGTGAGCACCCCGCCGCCCTGCCCGTCGCCGAGGCGCACCTACGCCGGACGCTGGCCCGGTTCCCTCCGCTGAGCCCGGAGCAACGCGCCCGGGTCGCCGCACTGCTGACCGAACCACGCAACCCCCCTCCGCGAATCCGGTCACCGACCTAATAGGGCTTTGTTAGTTGTTGATCAGGGTGTGCGATGATCTTGGTGTGCTGGCTGGAGAGCTTGATCAGGTCCGGGACCGCTTGGAGGACTTCGCTGGGGAGTTGTTCACGTCGTTTGCGCGTCGTGAGCAGCGGCTCAACGGTGGGCTGTATCTGCGGGGGTTGATGCTGGACGGGCGGCGGAAGTCGATGCAGCCGATGGCCGAGCGTCTTAATGTTGATCATCAGCGGTTGCAGCAGTTCATCACGTCCTCGACGTGGGATTACGCTGCGGTGCGGCGACGGTTGGCCAAGCGTGCGGTCGATGTGGTGGCACCGGATGCGTGGGTGCTGGATGACACCGGCCATGAAAAAGACGGGGATGCCTCGCCGGGGGTGGCGCGGCAGTACACCGGCACAGCGGGCAAGGTCACCAACTGCCAGATCGCGGTGAGCTTGCACGCGGTCACCGACGTCTGCTCGTCGGCGTTGAACTGGCGGCTGTTTCTGCCGGAGTCCTGGGATGACGACTGCGCGACCGGCGCCGAGGCCGAACGCATCGCCGTCCGGCGGGCGCGGTGCGCGATCCCGGCGGAGGAGGGGCATCTCCCGAAATGGCGTCAGGCACTGGACATGATCGACGAACTCGCCGCGTGGGGACACACTCCGCCGGTGCTGGTCGGCGACGCGGGTTACGGGGACAACGCGACCTTCCGGGGTGAGCTTGCCGATCGGGGCCTGTCGTATGTGATGGCCGCGAAAGCCTCGACCACCGCCCACCCTGCGGATGCCGTGCCGGTGACCGCCGCGTATAGCGGGCGTGGCCGCCGGCCCGTGCCTCGCTACCCGGACCCGCCGTCGACGCTGCGGGGGCTGGCACTGGCCGCGGGGCGCGGCAGTCTGCGGCGGGTGACCTGGCGTGAGGGCAGCAAGAAGACCGGTGGTAATCCCACGGCGAAGATGCGCTCCCGTTTCCTGGCGCTGCGCATCCGGCCCGCCAACCGCGATATCCCCAAAGACGCAGGCGGCAACCTGCCGGAATGCTGGCTGGTGGCCGAATGGCCGCCGCATCAGCCCGCGCCCACCGACTACTGGATCTCCAACCTGCCCGCCGACACCCCGATCCGCACGCTGGTGCGGTTGGCCAAGATCCGCTGGCGCATCGAACACGACTACCGCGAACTGAAAATCGGCCTGGGACTCACCCATTTCGAAGGACGCTCCTTCACCGGCTGGCACCGCCACGTCACCCTCGTCTCCGCCGCGCACCTCTTCCTCACCGAACTCAGGTTGACAAGCCCAAAAGCACCTGGGGCGGCCTGACCCTCTACAAGATCCTCCATGGACTCCAGGTACTGCTGGCCACCTGGACAGGCCGATGCCCCACCTGCCACCAGAAACCACCACGACGATCTAACAAAGCCCTACTAAAACGTGACCACACAACGAGAACCGTTGTCCGCCGAGGCGCAGCGGGCCGCCCGGCTGGACGCGCTGGCCGCGTTCCGGGCCGCGATCCGGCACGACCCGGACGGGCTGGCCGCGATCGTGGCCGCCAACCGGGCCGACCCGTTGCCGCTGGTGGCCGCGATGGCCGATTACTGGTGGTCCTCAGCGCGGGTGTCCTATGCCGGGGCCGCCGACGCCGACCCGGCGACCGCCGCCGAGTACGTGCTTGATCACCACATCCGCACCTTGACCGAGCAGGAGGGACCGACCGCATGACCGAGCCGACCACCGACCCGGCCGCCGAGGACAACGAGCGCCACCGCGCCGAGCCCGGACAGCGGCCCTGAGATCGCCGCAGACGGCCCGCAGGAGACCGGGGCGGGAGGAGACCGGCGAACCGGAGCAGGGCGGCGAGCGAGCCAACCGGCAGGCCGCCCGGTATCGGCGGGAACTGCGCGAGGCGCAGGCCGAGCGAGACCGGCTCGCCGATCAGGTGACCGCCATGCGGCAGGCCGAGGCCGAACGGCTCGCCGGGGGACGGTTGCACGACGGGGCCGACCTCTGGCGGGACGGGCTGGAGCTGTCCGACGTGCTGGCCGAGGACGGCACCGTGGACCCGGACCGGGTACGGGCCGCCGCCGATGAACTCGCCGAGGCACACCCGCACTGGCGGCGCGGCCCGAAACCGGACCCCTCGCAGGGGTACCGGGGCGGGGTGGCCGAGGAGCACACGGCCACGTGGTCGGGGTTGCTGCGGGAACGGTGATCACCTAGCCTCGCGGGCAGCCGAGCGGTTCCCGGTAGGGCCGGTCCGTTCGAGCCCGTTAGCTCCAGGCGAGCACTCGACCAGCGCTAGAGGCGCGTCGATCGTCCACACGCCACCTTTCGGCAGCCTGGAGCTGATCACGCGCTGACCGCGCCGAACACGAACCCGCTTCTCACCACCACACCGCCGACCGGCCCCGCGCTCACCCCGCCCGACCGGGCCGCGCTGGTCCTGCTCCCGCTGGAGCGAACCTCCCTCGCGCTGCGCACCGCCACCGTGATCAAGACCGGCCGATCCCGGGTGTCGGTGCCCCGGCTGTCCGAGGACGTTCCCTCCGTCTGGACCGCCGAGGGCGAAGAGATGACCCGAGGTGACCCGACCGTGGATGAGCTGGTGCTCACCCCGGCCAAGGTCGCCGGGCTCACCGTGCTGTCCCGGGAACTGGCCACCGACTCCGACCCGGCCGCCGCCGAGATGACCGGCGAATCCCTGGCCCGCAGTCTCCGGCGCACCCTGGACACCGCGTATCTCACCGACCCGGGCACCGGTATCCCGTCAGTCGGCGTGCTCACCACCCCCGGGATTCAGACCTGGGCCATGACCGCCCTGTCCAACCTGGACGTGATCTCCGACGCGGTGAACGCGATCCTCGCCGCCGACGGCACCCCGGACGTGATCACCCTCAGCCCCGCCATGTGGGGCCGGGTGTGGAAGGTCAAGGCCAGCACCGACAGCGCAGTACCCGTGCTCGGTTCACCCGCCGGGGCCAGCGTGCAGCCCGGCACCACCACGCCACCCGGGCAGTCCGCAACCGGCGCGGCGCTGCCGACCCTGTGACGGGACCAGGGGGTTAACCCTCCCTCCCCGCGGCCGGCCGAATCGTCGGTCAGGCTCGCATGCGCGCCGACAGGAAACCGCAGGTCACCACGCGGAGAAACCACGATGATCATCCACTGTCGCCGCTGCGGGCAGCCGCTCGGCGAGCCCGCCGGGACCGGCCGCCCGGCCGCGTACTGCTCGGTCGGGTGCCGCCGTGCGACCGAGTACGAGATCCGGCGCACCGCGACCGCCGCCGAGCACGCCGAGGCCGAACACACCCGCTGGCGGCAGGCCGCCGCCGGGCTCGGCCCGCTGGCCGCCGCCCCGCCGGGGCACGCCGACCGTGAGGCCGCATGGTGGGCCGCCGAGGTCTCCCGGCTGGACGGCAAGCTGCGGGACCTGCTGGACGACCGGCCGACGGACCGGCCGTTGAATTCGTTTCAACACAGCCCACCGAGGACGTGTAACGGGCCGCGCCGGTCGCCCGATCTTCTGTGGACTACCCCGCAGTAATCGAGAAAGACCAGGTAAGCCCATGTCCGAAGGGCTTCACTGTTCCCCCGCCACCGGTCCGACCTACGGCCGGAACGTGGAACTCACCATGAGCACCCGCACCGCCGTCCTCGGCGGCGAATCCGTGACCTACCTCGGGATGCCGATCACCCGCGCCGTGCACGGCCACGCCGAGGAGTGGCTACCCGTGGGCGACGACCCAACCGAGGCCGACGACGAACACGCGATACAGCGACTGCACGCGGCCCTGTGCTGGCAACACGGCACCGCCGACAACGCGACGCGCCCCGGTCCCGCCTGAGCGGAACCGGGGCGCGCATAGCCGTTCTCAGCGGCCTGAATCGGGCGGCAGAGTGACGCTCTGCCTGTCCGGGGTGATGGTCCACTCCCACGCCGACAAGGGCGGTTCGCCGCGTCCTTGCCACCACCGGTAGGCCGCCTCGGCGGCATCCCACAACCGGCGCGGCCCGAACTGCCGGACCACGTACCGGCCCTCGCCCTCCGGGGCGACGCTGGCCCACGATCCGGACGACGGATCGGACAGCCACGCCACCCCGGGCCGGTCTTCGGTGCGTTCCCACACGTCGTACCGGCACCCGGGCAGGGCGACCGCGATCGGCCAGCGGTGATCATCGGCCAGCAGCGGCACCCACGGGGCCAAGTCGGTCCATGACTGGTCGGCCGAGTCGTCATCCCACCGCATAGTCCCGAAATCGGTCCGCTGGACGCGATGCGAGCGCATGTCCATAAAGGACACTTTCAGCCACTCCACCGCGTTCCCGGTCGCGGTGCCGTCCTCGCGGACGACGAACCGCACCAGTGGCCCGGTCGCCATGTCCGCCCGCATCGGGGCGACGATCACCCCGCCCGGGGCTGTGCGCTCGACCCACGAGTACGGCAACTGTCCAAGATGGACACCAGCGGTCGCGATGATCCGATCAAACCGGCGATCACCCGCGAGCCCGGCCGCCGCGTCGCCCTCGATCGTCTCCACCCGCTCATACCCGGCCGCGCGCAGGTTCGCCCGCGCCTGCCCGGCCACCTCCGGGTCAATCTCGACCGTGGTCACGTGCCCGGACCCGCCGACAATCTCCGCCAGCAGCGCCGCGTTCCACCCGGTCCCGGTGCCGATCTCCAGCACCGCGTTACCCGGCTGAGGCTCCAGCGCCCGCAGCATCCCCGCGACCACCGAGGGCATGGACGCCGAACTGGTCGGACGGTGACCGACCTCCGGCCACTCGGTCGCCCCGTCATCGAACTGCGTCACCAACGCCCGGTCCGAGTACACCGCCGACAGCCAGCGGTCCGGGTCGCTGGCCCGGTCCACCGCCACGTCCTCGGCCCCGTCGTCGCCGGGCTGATACCAGAACCGCCCCGGAACGAACCATTCCCGGGCCGCAGCAAGGAAAGCCGGGCGGAACTCGGCGGGCAAGGTGCCCGCCGAGTCCAGCTCGGCCACCAGGCCGCGCACCCCGTCCGGGGCGGCCACCTCGGTCACTTGGACCCCTGCTCGTACTCCTTGGGGTCGATGTCGTCGGACGTCTTACCGGTCTGCCCGTCCCGACCCACGTCGTGCCTGCCGCCGTCCGTGGTGCCGCCGTCGTTCTTGTCCTTGCCCACTGTCGTGACCTCCTTCGATTCCACTCACCCTAGGAACCCGCGCCGGTTGCGCGGAACCTTGCTCGCTCGCCCGGACCAACGGCCCCGGCCAGCGCAGTCGGCCGGATACTGACCGGCCGCCGTATCTCCATCGGCACCCCGCACCCGGGCACCGGCCGAAGTACCCCCATCGGGGCGTCCGGATGCCCCGGAGGGTCGATCGTGAGCACCGCCCGCAACGTCCACGCCGCCGAGGCGTGGTAGTGCCACGAGACCAACTCCGGGGCGAACACATCCGTACTCGGGAAAGTCGGCACCCGGTAGGCCGTCGCGTCCTCCTCACCGCGCAGGATCACTACATCCGCGCAGGTATCCCACTGGAACACGTGCGCCACCACCTCCGGCGCGTCCTTCGGGCCGAACACGTACAACATCCACCCCCGGCGGCGAAGCTCGGCCAGCAACTCGTCAACCTCGGAACAACTCACGCTCCGCCGCCTCCCGCCAGTCCTCGGCGTCGATCTCCTCCGCCTACTCGGCGGCCTGCCGACGCCTCCGCCGCTCCGCCTGCTCGCTCACCGCGAAGGCCAGCCCGCTTACCACCGCCGAGCCGACGACACAGCACGCCATGAGCGCCAGCGCTGCCATGAACGACATCCGGCACCCCTTCCCGTCGTGGTCGGGCCGACCCGGCCGGGCGGGGAGACTTCGGGGGAAAGTCGATCACCGGCGGCGGCCCCACCCTGTAGCCTCGTCATCACAGTGGGGTTATGTGAATGGGTTTGGCGACTACTGGCGTCTACAGATGGTGATCGGTGTCTGACCTCGGCGCGAACCTGCGGGCGGCCCGCGAGGCCGCCGGAGTGAGCCTGTCCGCGATGGCTGCCCGCACGCACTACAGCAAGCCGCTTCTCGGCCTGCTGGAGACCGGGAAACGGGCGATCAAGCCGGAGCACGTCACCGCGTACGCCCGCGCGCTGAACGTCTCCCTGGACACCCTGTACGGCCCGCCGGATGATCCGCTCCGGATCGCTCACGAGTGGCTGGGGGCCGACACCCCGGCCGAGGTCCACTCAGCAGCCGGGCGGCGCGTCGGGGCGACGCTGGCGGCCAAGTTGGAAGACCGCGTGATCGAACTTCGGCACCTTGACGACGTGATCGGCGGCCGGGACCTTTTTCCCTTGGTACGCAACGAACTCACCAGCGCTCAGAACGTCCTCAGCGAGGCCAGCTACACCGAGCGAACCGGCCGCCGCCTGCTGACCGTGCTGGGCGAACTCGCCCAGCTCGCCGGATGGGTCGCCAGCGACGCCGGGCACTACACCGAGGCTCAGCGCGTCTACCTCTCCGGGGTGTCCGCCGCCCGCGACGCGGGCGACCCCGCGCTAGCCGGGCAACTGCTGTCCAGCCTGAGCTACCAGATTGCCAACGTGGGCGATCCGGCCGACGCGGCGCTACTGGCCCGCTCGGCCGTCAAGGGGACCGAGGGCCGCACCACCCCGGTTGTCCGGGCGCTACTGCTGGAAAGGGTGGCCTGGGCCAGCGCACGCGCCCGGGACCGCGACGGCACCCAGCGGGCGCTGGACGCGGTGGACGACTCCTACGAACAGCGGTCCGCCGGGGTCGAGGAACCGGAGTGGGTCTACTGGCTGGACCGCAAGGAAATCGACGTGATGGCCGGGCGCTGCCTGATCGAATTGGGCGACCCGCTCACCGCCGAGCCGCTGCTGTCCGGTGCCATCGCGGCATACACCCCCGAGCACGCCCGAGAGGTCGCCCTCTACCAGACGTGGCTGGCTGAGTCGTACGCCCGCGCCGGGGTGTTCGACGCCGCACGGACGACGATCGACCGCGCCCGCAAGGCCGCGCGGGGAGTGAACTCGACCCGGTTAGACCTCCGCATCGGCGCAGTGGAGAACCTGTTACTCGCCTAGCCGACCGCTAGGCCAAACCCTCTTTGCCAGACTGATGTGAGACACCTCGTGTGAGTGCGGGGTTCCTGACCGAGGGCGGGATCGGAGATCCTGGTGCACGTGTCCACTTGGTAAACCCCCGGCGCCGAAACCGCTCTGCTCGAGAAGATCACCCACGCCGTGAAAGGACGCGCCGCTGATGACCAGCATGCCGCCTGACCTGGACGATCTCGATCTCGGCGGCACCGAGATCGAGACAGTTTTGCGCGCGGCGAGAAATCGCTGCTCGCCCTCGGACACCGTGACCAGCGACTCGTGGTGATCAAAGTATTGCGCACCGGCGAGGAGTTCTGGCGTGCGAAGTTCGACCACGAGATCCGGCACTACCAGGCCTTCACCACCCACCCACCGCCGGTGCGAGTACCGAGTCTGGTGCACACAGACAGGACCGCGGTACTGGTCGTCGAGCACCTGCCCGGCCCGGTGGTCGGCACCGACCGCTACCCCGAACACCCTTTGAAGGAAACGACACTGGCCGCGGTGCTGGACACGGTCACCGCCTTCGCACGGTGGAATCCTCCCGTAGGTGTACTGGCGCCGGTATTCAGCTATCCCGACCGTATCGAGCGTTACCCACCGCATGGGGTTCTTCGACACCGAAGACCGTGCCGCGCCGCACGCGTTGCTGAACCAGGTACCGCCACCACAGCAGGCCGGCCACGGCGACCCGCTGCCGTCCAACCTCCTTGTCACCGAAGCCGGACAGTGTGCGCTGCTGGACTTCGAATTCACCGGCCTGTTCCTGCCCGGCTTCGACCTTGCGATCCTGCACACCCTCCTCGCCACCACTCCCGGCGCCCAGGACCGAATCGACACCCTCGTATGCGATGCGGGGATTCAGGTGCCGTTCGTGATCAACCAGGCCATGGTGCTCTCCCCGCGAACTGCGCCTGCACACCCAACTACCCGAGAGCGATCTCCGCACGAGCAGACTCGCGTTGCTGCGGGGGCAGTGGGCCCCTCTCCGGCAACGACTGCACGCCGCGCGGTGATCGGCGATGCGGATCGCACCGGTGCACCGAAACCTGCACGCCGTCACTTCGGTGGCATTCGTAGGGCGCCGTCGAGGCGGATTACCTCGCCGTTGATCATCTGGTTGTCGATGATGTGTGCGGCGAGCGAGGCGAACTCTTCCGGTGTGCCGAGCCGGGGCGGATGGGGTACGCGCTGTTCGAGGGTTTTCCGTCCTTTGTCGGGAAGGCCGAGCATGAGGGGTGTGGCGAAGATGCCCGGGGCGATGGTGTTCACGCGGATCCCGTGTTCGGCCAGGTCACGCGCGGCGCTGAGCGTCAGCGCGGCGATACCGCCTTTGCTGGCGGCATAAGCGGCTTGGCCGATCTGGCCGTCGTAGGCGGAGATCGAGGAGGTCATGATCACGGCGCCTCGGTCGCCGTCGACCGGTTCGTTCGCGGACATCCGCGCGGCGGCGAGTCTGAGCATGTTGACCGTGCCGACGAGGTTGATGTCCAGCACCTGTTTGAACTCGTCGAGCGAGAGCGGGCCGCCGCTTCCCAGGATCCGCCCCGGTGTCGCGATCCCGGCGCACGTGATGACTACTCGCAGCCCGCCGAATTCCTCAGCGGCATCGAGTGCACGTGACACTCCCGCTTCTTCTCGAACATCGGCGGGCACGAAAACCGCGCGTTCTCCGAGGGCGTCAGCTAGCGACTGACCTGAGGAGCAGGGCAGGTCGGCGATGACGACCGAAGCGCCTTCGCGGTACAGGCGCCGCACGGTCGCTTCGCCGAGACCAGAAGCACCTCCAGTCACTACAGCCGCCGTTGTCGGATCAATGCGCATGTTTCTCCTGGAATCGCGTGGGTTTCGGAAGCTGGCGAGTGCGTTCGTCAGTCAGCGTGAAGCTCGCGCAGTTTGAACCGCTGCACCTTCCCGCTGGGTGTCTTGGGGAGCGCGTCCACGAACCGGATCAGTCGGGGGTAGGCATGGGCCGAGTAACGCTCGCGCACGTGCGCCTGAAGCTCCCGAACGAGGTCGTCTCCGGGCTCGGCACCTTCGAGGAGAACGGCATAGGCCACCACGATTTCGCCGCGCACACCGTCCGGGTCCTTCTGCCCCACCACGGCGACGTCGGCGACAGCGGGGTGGGTGATCAGCACGCTCTCCACGTCGAACGGTCCAATCCGGTATCCGGCGGCCAGGATGACGTCGTCGTCCCGTGCGGTGAAGAAGAAGTAGCCGTCCTCATCGACACGTCCGGTGTCGCCGGTGAGGTACCAGGCGCCGTCCCCGGTGAAGCGCTCGTCGGTGCGCTCGGGCTCTCCCCGGTACCCGGTGAACCAGAACAGCGGACTCTTGGTCGACACCGCGATCCGTCCGTCGACGACGTCGGCGACGATGCCCGGCAGCTGCTGTCCCATCGACGCGTCCTTGAGCGGACGTGCCACGTTCTCGTGCGCGCAGTTGCCGATGACCATGCCCAGTTCGGTCTGCCCGTAGTGGTCGCGGATCTCGACGTCGAGGGTCTCGCGCGCCCACCGCACGATGTCAGGTGTCAGTGGCTCTCCCGCCGAACACGCACGCCGCAGCCGCACGCCCTCGACGAGGCCGCTGCGGCCGATGGCCCGGTACATGGTGGGTGCACCGGCGAAGTTGGTCACCGCCTGCCGTCGCAGGACCTCCGTGGTGAGCTCGGGGGTGAATCCGGCGTCCACCAGCAGGTTGCGCCGGGCCGCGGCCAGTGGTGTGACGATGCCGTAGTAGAGGCCGTAGGCCCACCCGGGGTCGGCCGCGTTCCAGTGCACGTCGTCCGCCGTGACGTCCATGGCGAAGTGCATGTACGACCGGAACCCGGCTATCGCCCGTACCGGCACCGCAACGCCCTTCGGCCGCCCCGTCGTGCCGCTGGTGTAGAGCTGCAGGAATGTGCCGTCGCCGCCAACCGTCTCCCGCCCGGTGTGGGGTTCACGGTCGGCAGCGGCCCGCTCCAACTGGACGACGTCGAGTGCCGTGATCCCGGGAATCGGGTCGACCTTGGCACGCTGCGCGGGGTCGGTGATCACGAGCTCGGCGCCGGCCGCCTCGACGCGCAGCTGGACGGCTCCGGTGGCGAACGCGGTGAACAGCGGCACGTGGACCGCACCGAGGCGCCAGATCGCCACGAGCGTGACGATGAGTTCCGGTCGTTTTCCCATGAGCACCGGCACTCTGCTGCCGCGCCGCAATTCGTGGTCGGCGAGCACGGTGGCGAGTCGGCGGGAACGCTCGGCGAGCTCACCGAAGGTCAGGTCGTACGTCCGCAGGTCGGCGTCGACGAAGGTGAAGGCGACCGCATTCGGGTCGTGCCGGTCGCACAGCAGCCACGCGACGTCGGCGTCCCGTGCGTCGTACTCGGCGAGCCAACCTTCGATGGTTGGACGGATGTCGCTGGTCAACGCTGCCTCCCGCGGGCTGGTTCGGGATGGATTCGTCACGGCGCACGCTCCGGCGACTGGCGGGACAGCTCCCGGATCGTGTCGACACCACCGGGGTCGATGATGTCGCCGTGGCGGGAGAGGTTGTTGGCGTGCCCGGCGATGTGCAGGGCGAACGCCGACTCCAGCGCCACGTCCTGGCCTTGGGCGGCGAGGCTGTTGTTGACGCTGGACTTCGCCAGCCGCAGCGCGTACTCGGGCATGCGTGCGATCCGCCGTGCGAGGTCGAGGGTGAAGTCCGCGAGGTCGTCGTCGGGGACCACGTGGTTGACCATGCCCAGCCGATGTGCGTCCGCAGCAGTCACAGGAGCGCCGGTGAACAGCATTTCCTTGGCCTTGCGCGCGCCCACCTCCCACACGTGGGTGAAGTACTCCGCACCGTTGAGCCCGAATGCCGCTACCGGATCGGAGAAGGTCGCCGATTCGCCGGCCACGATCAGGTCCATCGGCCACAACAGCATCAGCGCTCCGGCGATGCACCGCCCGTGGGCCTGGGCGATCGTGGGTTTGGGCAGATCGCGCCACCGGCGGCACATTCCCAGATAGGCCTCGCATTCGAACGCGTGCCTGCCCTCGACCCCGTCGGCGTCGAAAGCGCCCTCGAGGGTGGCCACGGACGGCCCGGGAATCCTCGAGTCGCGTTCGTCGAGATCATGTCCGGCGGAGAAGTCGGGGCCCGCACCAGCCAGGATGATCACCCGGACTGTGCGGTCCCGGACCGCGATCGCCAGCGCCTCGTCGAGGTCGTAGAGCATCTGGGGGTTCTGCGCGTTGCGACGCTCGGGCCGGTTCAGCACCACCCGCGCGATACCGGTCTCCGGGCTCTCGAGAAGGACGGACGAACTCATGCAACCCCCTCGTCCCCGTTGTGCCCCGCCGCCTCGAGGTACTGCTGCTTGAGACGGCGCTTGAACAGTTTTCCGGTGTCCTCGCGCGGCAGCTCGTCGGCGAGCACCACTTCCCGCGGCACCTTGTAGCGCGCCAGGCGGGAGCCGACGTGGGTCCGGATCTCGGCCGGGTGGAGGATCGCGCCGGGGATCGGCTGGATGTGGGCGGCGAGCACCTCTCCCAGGTCGGGGTCGGGGATGCCGAACACGGCCACATCGGCGACCCCCTCAAGGTCGAGCAGGCACGCCTCGACCTCGGCGGGGTAAATGTTCACCCCGCCCGAGATGACCATGTCGTTGAGCCGGTCGCTGAGGTAGAGATAGCCCTCGTTGTCGAGGTGGCCGATGTCGCCGAGGGTGAGGTATCCGTCCCTTTCCATCCGACGGCGTTTGGGCTCGTCATCGATGTAGGTGAAGTCCGGCCAGCCGGTGAAGCAGCGCCCGTAGACGATGCCGTCCTCGCCCACCGGCTTGTCAGTTCCGTCCTCGCCGAGGATGCGCACATCGGCATCAAGGATCGGGCGCCCGACGGTGCCCGGACGGCTCAGGGCCTCCGCCGTGTCGCAGGCGGTGAAGGCACCCACCTCGGCGCCGCCGTAGTACTCGTGCACGATCGGACCCAACCAGCCGATCATGGCTTCCTTGACGTGCCGCGGGCACGGCGCGGCCGCGTGCACGATGGCCTTCAGCGAGGAGAGGTCGTAGGAACGCCGCACCTGCTCGGGCAGCTGCAGCAGCCGGTTGAACATCGTAGGAACCATCTGCACGCTGTTGACGCGGTGCTCCTGCACCAGCCGCAGGAACTCCTCGGCGTCGAAGCGAGGCATGATGTGCAAGTTCATGCCCAGCGCGACGGCGAAGGTGGCGTGCACGTTCGGAGCGGAGTGGTAGAGCGGCGCCGGGATGAGGGTCGTCTCGGCTGGAGCCAGGTGCCACAGCTTCGCGATGTTGGCCAGCAACGTCGGGCGGTCGGCCACCGCGACCGGGTCGCGGAGCACTCCCTTGGCCCGCCCGGTGGTGCCGGACGTGTAGATAACGCTCATCGGGGCGGCAGGTGAGGGTTCGGTGCGGGGTTCGTGGTCGTCGATGCGCTGCGACAGCGTCGGCCACCTTCCGGTGGACGGCTGTTCGGCCAGCCCGTAGGCGCACCGCACCCCGGGCGGTATCTCCGCCTCGATGATCGGCAGCCCGGGTGCGCTGGACTCCACGGCCGGCAGCAGGTCGGTGTGGACCACCGCGAGCCGGGAGCGGCTGTCGGCCAGCGCGTGTGCGAGGTCGTCCCCCGTCCAGTGCCAGTTGATCGGAACCGGGGCAGCCCCGACGAGCCCGACCGCGAGCGTCACCTCCACGAACGCGATGTCATTGCGCATGACAACGGCGACGCAGTCGCCCGGACCGATCCCGTCGGCGTTGAGGGCCGATGCCAGCCGCGCAGCACGGGTGCGCAGCGTCTCCAGCGACTGAGAAGTTCCGCCTGAGTGGATTCGCGGTTCGCTCATGCCAGGTCCCTTCTCAGTGGAAGTCGGCCGGAACCGGAGTGAAGGACACCCGGCGCGTCCACTCCTGGATCGCCCGGCCAAGAACCTCGTCGTAACTCATGCCCTCGATGGGAGCCGCCTTCTCCACCTCGGCGAGCACCGCCGGCGGAACATCCGGGATGGACACGCCCGCGTGCTCGGCCCACTTCTGCGTCGAGTTGCGGAACTGGCGGGTGGTCACCGGCGAACCGATCACGTTGGCAGGGTCGGCCATCGCCCGTTCCGAGGTGACGAACACGACGCCTTCCTCGGTGAGCCGACCGAGGATCCGCTCGATGGTCGCACCGGCGACCGTCGTGCCGTGGATCAGCATGATGTGCGCCGGTGAGCGGCCGAGCGCGGCAGTAGCCGCGGCTGCTTGGTTTTCGATCTGCTCGATCGCGGTGTCGACCAAGGTGTCCTCGATCCAGCGCTGCGCCGCCCGGTCCGTGAGCCGCAGGGCGCGGTCATAGGCGACCATGAACTGGGCGTCGTAGAACCAGAGCGTGACCGGGGAGGACAGGAACCCGTTTTGGCTCAGGTGCGTCTGGACCTGGCTCGTCTTGGTCGCGCTGTCGCCCTCCATGGCGAAGGCGTAGCGGAAGTAGCGCGACGGCGATGCCTCTATCCACCTGCTCAACAGCCGCTCGCTGGTCTCGATGTCGCGGAGGTAGGTGTCGACGTCCAGCCAGTTGAGGCTGATGTGCTGGTGCGTGTGGTTGCCGACGTAGTGCCCGGCGGCGCACCAGTCATCGAGGATGTCGAGCACGCGCGGATCTTCCTCCGTCGGCGCAGTGCTGTTGAAGGCGTAAACGCCGGGAACCCCATAGGCTTCAAAAGCCTTCATCATCTTCTTCGACACGGTGTGCGGACCATGCCCTTCGGGAAACGGGATCCCGGTCCACTGGAATTGGTCGTCCACGGTGACCGCGACTTCGAGGCCTGAAAGCAGACCGCCAGAAGATTTCGACATCGGACTCTCCTTTGGGTTCGAGCGAAACTCGTGCCATCGTTGCGACAGACTCAAGCAGTGCCAATGCCCATTGCTGATACACCGTTGTGTGGCGGGATCACATACGGAACGACCTGGGTAAACATTCACGTAGCTGATTGTGGGCATGATGGGTCCGCTGTGGACCATGAGTGAAGTGTGCGGCGGCTCAGGCAGGTGCCTGGCTCGGTGGTCGCCAGGGGTTGCCGGTGAGGGCCCGGCGTATGGCGGTCATGACGTTGATGCCGTGCTTGCGGGCAGTGTCGATGTAGCTGCGGATGTCGAGCCGGTCTTGGGTTACGGTTTCGCTGGTCAGGCGGCCGGAGATTTTCTGTTGCGTCTTGGTGGGCCGCAGGTCTCTCTCGCTGATGTTGTTCGTGGGCCAAATCCGGGTGTCGGTGGTGAAGCGCAGAACGTCGGCCTGGCGGCTGCGGCAGAACTCCAGCAGCTCGCGTCCGGGGCGTTGCGCGGTGGAGTGCCGCGGCCCGGGCACCCGTGGCACCTGCGACAGGCCGACCAGAACGGCACTGCGGAATTCGCTGGCGTGCTCGTCGCGGACCTCTGTGGCGATCTCGGGCAGGCCGGTGTCGCGGGCGGCGTGCCATGCGATGATCAGGCCGCGCAGCGCGCGCTGCGCCTGGGTGGGCCAGTGCGCATCCGGGTAGGTCTCGGCGGCGTCGGCGAAATCCCTGAGCAGGTGTGCTGCGCAGGCCTGATGCCCGGTGAGCTTGTCCCAGCGAGTGTGGAAGTAGTTGCAGTAGCGGTCGTGTACGGCCACCCCGGCGAAGGCGGGCAGGATGCCGAACTCGGCGAACGACTCCAGATCGCGGCCGCCCAGGTGGTAGGCGGTGGCGTTCTCGGTGGAGGCCGACAGCACGTACTTCTTCTCACCCGCCGCGCCGCAGCGCACCGTGGTCTCATCGAAGCCGACCACATGCGCCAGCGTGATCAGCGATTTGATCACGGCGACGACCTCGGCGACCGCGCTCGCGCACCGGGCCAGCATGCCGTGCACGAACCCGTCCGAGGGCCCGGTCCCGCCGGTCAGGTCGACGATCAACTGCACGCACCGCTGCACCGGAACGTGCTGGTAGACCAGCAGATACACCGCCAGCGACTTCAGGTTCGGCCCGTAGCTGGAGGGTGCGGTCGACACCTCGTCCGGCAGCTGACCGACATGTTCGGCGCCGCAGCCGCAGCGCACTCGGTACACGTCGTGCTGCCACACGGTGATGTGCACCTCGGGCAGGTCGTGCACCTGGTGGGAGCGCTCGATGCCGACATCACGGGCGGCGGCCAGGTCCGCCCCGCACCCGCAATCGCCGTGCGGGCGGTGCGGCACCGTTTACTCCGGCACCGCCACTTACTCCGGCACCGCCACCCAACCCAGCGCATTACCCTTGGAACCCTTCTGCTTGCCACGTTTACGTCCCGGGTTCTTCGCACGCTTCGGCGCGGGCTTGGCCCGGCCCGGCAAGTCATCCGTCGAGGGCGGCATGGAGGAGTTGCCACTGTTCCGGGAAGTCTGCCGCTCCAGCCGTTGCACCCGCTCCTCCAACGCGGCGTTCGCCTCACGCAGCTGCACGACAAGCGCGATCAGCTCCTCGCGTGATAGCTCCTCCAACCCGGACAAAAGCCAAGATCATCACAGAAACCCGCCCCGACGTCACGCACCGACACAGGCCGAGATCAACTACCAACCTGAATACTTACCGACCGGGGTGGACGGCTCTCCCGGTGTCCTCCATAGTGTCGAAATGCTGGATGCGAAGGTGGGCGGCAACCCGCTACCGTTGGAGCCGTTCGTGAACTGGCTCGACCAGCACGGACGCCTGAAATTCTCCGGGCTCGCCGATCAGCTCCACGCCGAGATTCCCGAGCTCGGAGCGGCCGATCCGGACACGCTGGAGGCGTTGCGCGCGGCCATCGTCTCGCACCTGCCGGGCATGCGCGCCACCCTCATGGGTTCGAACCCGGACCCGCATCTTCCGAAACCGGCGCAGGATTTCGCGTACCTGATGGCTCGCTCGAACATTCCCCTGTCGGCCGTCCTTCGTTCCTACGAGCTGGGCCACGCCGCCATTTGGAACGAATTCACCAGCCATCTTCGCAAACAGCAGTCGTGGACCGTTGCGCGTCGCGCCGAGGCGCTCGAGTCGGGTTCCATCCGCATGTTCGAGTACATGCAGTCCATGACCGGCGAGACGATCACCACCTACAACCGGGCTCGCGACAGCCTCATGCGGGCCACGAATTCGCGGCGCAACGAGATCGTCCGCGCCGTGCTGTCGGGCAACGGGGGCGTGCGCGAGCTGAGAGAGCTCTTCGGTTATCACATCGATGAGGTGCACATCGGGTACGTGGCCTGGAGCGTCGACCCCATGAAACACGAGGAGGTATCCGAACTCGCACGACGGGAGCTCCTCGGGTTCGCTCGGCAACACGTCTCCGTGACCACCGATTCCTCGGTCATCCACGGCTGGTTCACCCCGTGCAAGAACTCGACCTTCGACGACCTGGCCGCGGTTTCGCTGCCCAGGACCATCCGGCTGACTCTCGGAACCCCGCGCCGCGGAATCCGCGGGTTCCACCACACCCACCGGGAAGCCCTGTCGTGCGTCGACCTGACAGCGCTCCACACTCCCGCACCGACCCGGTTCCCCGACGTCGCGGTCACCGTGCTCGCCACGCAGGACCAGGAGATGGCCGCGCGGTTCGTCGATGACCACCTCGGGGCACTGCGCAGCCACGAAGACGGCGAACGTCTGATCAAGACGCTGCGGCACTACATGGACGCACACGCGAGCCCGACCCGGTGCGGTCAGCGCCTCGGCATCCATCCCAACACCGTGACCCAACGCGTTCAGCGCGCGGAGACGATCCTCGGCCGCCACCTCGACCCCGCCAGTCTGGCGCTACGCCTGGCCCTGGACCTCGAGCGCACGATGGAGTTGGAGTAAACGACGGCCCTTGCGCTACGCGGTCGACAGCACCCGTGGCAGACCCTATGAGACTCCACTGGACAGGGTGGGCCGCGCGGCGAGGTTCCTGCTGAGCAGGTCCTTTTCCGGCGCGGCCTCCCTCCGAACCACGCGGACTAGTTTCCCAGTACGTGGCTCTCCAGCGATCTATGCCGCGTTCGCGGCGGGGTGCCCGTGATGGATGGCCTGGTGGCAGGGATGGCAGACCACGAGGGTCTTGCGGCGCATCCTGGTCATGAGTGCCGCCCAGACGGGCTGATCTGGGCCGGGTTCCCCGAGTTGTGTGAGTTTGCGGACTTGGTGCACGAGCACCTTGGCCGCATCGCCACACAACTCACACCGCCGCTTCAGGAGCCGGGAGACCAGCTCCTTACGGGGATGAGGAACCGGCATGGGGACGCGGTCGTGTAGCTTTGCGTCCCTGTTCCGTGCAAGGGGTATCCCGCCGAACCGTGCGACCAGTGGCTGCTTGCCGTCGCGTTCGACGCGGGCTTCAAAGCAGGTGCGCAGCCCTCGCGGTGTGGAGATCTTGGCCTTGTGACGGGCCGCCATCTTGCTCACCGTGGAGTTGTGCTTTGCCGCCAGCGTCTTGAGCATCGACGTCTCGGCGACCCAGCGGAGCCGGGAGAGCCGCCAGACGTCGATGGCGAGCAGGTAGTACTGGACGATGCCCCGGTATTCGTTCCCGTAGGTCTTGACGATGTCGTAGTCGTCGAGATTCTGCATGGGACTGCGGTGCCACGGTGTGCCGTGTCGCAGGTAGGGGGCGCTCTTGGCCGTGATCACATCGAGTGGCACCCGCAGCGCGATCTGTCCGTTGGCCGTTCGACGACCACCGGTGATGCGGGTGTCGTTATGTTGGGTGATGATCTCATAGCCGAGGTATCGCGCTGCCCGGGTCCGGGCGTGCGTGATCAGTGTCTTGTCGGCGGATAGTTCCAGATTGAGTTCGTCACGCAGGAACGTCTCCAGCTGATCTTTGATTCTCTCGGCTTCGACCTTGGGTCCGGTGAAACCCAACAGGTGATCATCCGCGTAGCGCGAATAGCGCAGCCGCCGATAGCCAGAATCATGGGGATCCCCGGCCGGTAGGCGGCGAAGCTGGCCACGCAGTGTTCGGGCCTTGGCCCGATCGCCGCGTCGTCGCGCTTCCTTCAGACCGTCCTTGATTTTCTGGTAGGCAGGATTGCGAGCCCTGCGCTGCCCTTGGGTGTGTTGCGGGATAAGAACGGTCTCGACAAACTTGTCCAACTTGTCCAGGTAAATATTCGAGAGGATGGGCGAGGCGGTCCCACCCTGTGGCGCACCGCTGAGGGTGGTGTTGTATACCCAGTCCTCCAGGTATCCGGCCCGTAACATGTTGCGTATCAGCCGCAGGAACCGTCCATCATGGATCTTTTCCGCCAGGATCTTGATCATTATTTGGTGATCAAGACTTCCGTAGCAGTCGAAGATGTCTCCCTCGATGAACCAGACCGTGCCGGTCCAGGTGTTGGTGATCTGCCGCAACGCGGTGTGGCAGCCCCGGCCGGGACGGTACCCGTGCGATCGGTCGGAGAACTGTGGCTCGTAGTAGGCCTCCAGAAGCAGGCGCACCACTTCGCCAACAAGTTTGTCCGACCAGGTGGGCAGCCCAAGCGGACGTAGCTTCCCGTTCTTTTTCGGGATGTAGGTCCGCCGTGCGGGAGAGAATCGGTAGCGTTCGTGACGCGTTGCTTCGATGATGGCGTTGATTTTCTCCAGCGACATGCCGTCCGCGGTTTCCTGGCCGACCCCGGGCGTCATCGCACCTTGGTTGGCGTAGATGCGTCCGTAGGCCAGCAGATACAGATCCTTGTTGAACAGTTGTCGATACAACTCGTTGCACGGCAGACCTTTCCTGCCGCGTTCACGGAGGACACCCAGCACCGTTTCAGCACTCTGCATTTCGCATCCTTCCCGGTCTCGATGGTGTCCGATCACCTGTGCCCCTTCGCCCTGCGGACGGCCTTCCCGTCCTCCTTGGCAGGTCGTCACTCCTGCGACTACTACGGGCACTCTGTCGCCGTAGGGCTCGCGCCCCGTAGGCGATCCCACGTTCGTCCTTGAATACGGTTCTAGCGTGACGTAGGCGACCCACTCATCTCCTTGAATGTCCTCATTGGACATCGCTTCGCCTCAGAAGGTTGCAGCAGGTGGATTGACACCCTGCCGCATGAGACGACACCGGTTTCAGGCGTTTTCTTCCGGCGGGCGTTCAGTTGCACCAACTGGAGATTGGGCTTCAGGCAATCCAGCTTTCGCCATATCACGCCGGGTCCCCCAGCGCGCCGCCCCACACGCCTGGGCACGACCGCTGGTTTTCTGGCATGCTATTTTCCCTTGCGCTCTTTCGGGCTCCGGTCAGCCATCAGACCCAGAAATCCACCTCCAATCTCTCCCTGCTGAGCAGGGCATATATCCAAGGCGCCTCGTGGCGCAGCAATCCCCTGAAACCGTAGAGGGTTGATTTGTGGGGATGTTGTTGGTTGTGGTCAGCGCCGCGCTGCTGGGGCGGGCGGGGCCGTGGGTCCTGCCCGTGCCGCTGCGCGTTAGGGGCCGTAGAGGCTCCGGGGTCTAGGGCGGGCCGTAGGCCCGTCGCGTAGCGATCGCGAAGCGACCCTTGAGGCCGGAGGAGCGGCCCCGTAGCCTTGCGCGGCGCGGGCTGGTGCGTCACCGTGGCGGCGAAGCCGCCTCCATTGGTATTTCATGCCGCCGTTCTCCGATCCGGCGGTGCCTGCGGTGCGTTCGCCTCAGTGGCTCGTGCGTGTTCGTAGGCGATGGGGCTGAGCATGCCGTTGGTGGAGTGGCGGCGGACGGTGTTGTACTCGTCGATCCACGCGGCCACCGACGACCGAGCCTGCCCGCGGGTGGTGAAACGACGTGTGCCGAGCAGTTCGAACTCCAGGGTGGAGTTGAACGACTCGGCCACCGCGTTGTCCAGCGCTTATCCGGCTAATGATCTCGGTTTCCGGTGATTGCCCAGTCAATTCCCTGGCAAGGTTGCGGGTCGACTTCGTCGTCCAGCGCAACGGCGATTCCGGATCTCCGCGGGTACCGGGTTCGATCAGAGAATTCAATGCATCGACCAGCTCCGGGGAGGATTTTTATCATGGAATCACCCTCACAACACTTGGGTATATTAAGGTACAAATAAAATTCATATCCAAAGCCACACCTCGGGCAGACTAGCGATTAATTCGCACGCAAGCCCAATTTGTCCACAGCCCTGGAGTTAGCCTTGGCGCTGCCGCGTTGGACGGAGTAGAGGATTCCGTTGTAGACGAGGTCCCAGAGTGCTTGGTTGGCTTGGAGTTCCCGGATGTTGAGCGAGAGTTCGGTGCCTTTTTTGTCGGTGAACTCGACGTCCCATGCCAGCCCGCCGCTGGTGCCTACGACCTTGACTTCGGTGATCTCATAGAGGTCAATATGGCCGTTCTTGACGGCAAGCCAGTCCGCGCCGGCGGAGATTCCCCAGCGGTCGACGATGAAGATCTGCCATGCCGCCCAGATCGGGGCCGGAGCTATGACGAGCGCCCATAGCTGCCAGGTGTCCATCCACCCGAATCCCCAGTCTTTGAGGGTGACGATCACGAAGCACAAGGCGGACGCGAAGAGGCTGGACATCCAGACCGAATCGATCGTGCCGTGGTACCACTCAAGCACTGGCCCGCGCCCCTCCGGAGCTTGCGGATACCGCGCAAGTTTTTCCGACCTGCGGGGAAGTTCTCCGAACGAAGTGGACCGGGGTGCTTGGGGCGGCCGAGGTTCGCCGGTTTTCGGGTTCGGACGTGGGGGGGTGACGGTCACAGCAGTCCTTATCGGGTCATCTTCGGGTTGATGTCTTCAAGTTTCTTCCCGATGTTGATCATGTCGTCGCCGAACTCGTCGATCGCGAAACCGACGCCGACGCCGACGACGCCGCCCGCGATGGCTCCGGGTGGGCCACCGATCGCTGCTCCGACGACCGCACCAGCGAGCAGGCTGCCTGTGCCGCTGGCGACCGCGATGGTCGGATCCTTGCCCTGGATGATGTCGTAACCGACTCCAACGCCGGTAGCGATGAGCCCCAAGCCCGGGACGATCTTCCCGATTCCCGCCGGGCCTTTGAGGTACGGGCTGGCAGGCTTGACGCTCTTGGGGACGAGTTTGCTGTCAAGGCGCTGAAGTTCTCGCTGCACCCGCGGTGGGAACCGCTCGATCACCCGTGCCGCTCGCGACGCCGCTGCCTGGTCCACCGCCTCCTTGGCGGCCAGTTCGTTGGTGATCTGAATGGCAGCAGCCCTGGTGCGGAACGCAAGGCTCAGGTTCTGGCTCGTGGTGAGCTTCGCTGCACGTTCGGCCTTGCTGATCGCCTCATCGGCGAACTGGTGGGCCTTGCTCGTACGCACCGCTGTCGCGCCGATGAATCCGCCAGATATATCGGTGAGGGTCAGCGACAGTTTCACCGGGTCCAGCACACCGGACAGGAACCGCACCAGGATGTGCTGCGACTGCGATTCCTTGTCCCGCGCCTCTTTCACGATCTGGACGGCCTGCGCGTAGGCCATCGCCTTACGGTCGAACGCCGCTTGTGCTTCGACCGCCGCCGCATGCTCCCGTCGAGACTCCGGAGTTCGCCCTCCTCCCGGCCCCAACGGTTTCGGGGCAGGTGGAGCCGGTCCGGGCTCCTCAATCTTGAATCCGTTAACGAAAAGCCCACCCAGAGCGGCTACGTCGCGGGCCCGCTGCATCATCGCTTTGACGGTGCGCAGATCATCGGCGTGGGTCTGCAACTCGCGGCAGGTATCTTGCAGCGCCCGGACTTCAGTGTCGGCCATCTTGCCCGCGGCGATCAGCACGGCGCGGAAGCCGTCAGCCGCAGCACCTTTCCACCCGTCCTCGGACTCGGCACTGGTGAGCTGGATCTGCCGTGCCGCTTCTTCGACACCGTCGGACTGCCGGTACGCCCACTCGCAGACAGCGGTCAAGCTGTCGGGGTCGCCCTTGACTTCGGTATCCAGCGACATCGTTATCCCCCTTGGTGATGTTCAGCGTGGTTGCTCGGCCGCGAGCTCGGCGGCCTGGATCGCCGCAGCCTGCTCGTAATCGTGATCGACATAGACAGCGCGGCTTTCCGCCGTTGCGTCACCCACTGCGGCCAACCCGCTGGACACGTTGCCGAGCGCGTTCGTCAGGAGAGCGAGGGCCCCTTGTACGGCTCCCGTGATGGCGCCGGCCTGTGGCTCCGGCGGTGGCGTAGCCTGTGCCTCCAGGTCGGCATGGGCGTTGCGGAGCCGGGCCGCGAGCGCGCCGAGCAATTCCGGATCGGCGTTCAAGTCCGCCATCTAGTCCCCCTGCTGAAACCGCGTATGACGCTGCTCGACGGGCAAAGCCGCATCCCACAACACCACGTCGGCGCCACTGCGGCCTTTGATATCAACGATCTGCTCGCCCCGGCACCGCCACCCATGGCTGGCCATCACCACAGCTGTCCACCAGCTCCTGCAATGACGTGAAAGCCAGCAACGCGCGCTGCCCGTCGGTCGTGTCGCGCATTTCAACAATCACGTCGGTGGCGCCCTTCGTGACCCGCTGGCACGGGATGTATGCCGTCTCTGGAAGGTCTTCTTCCTCGTCAGCCGGCGTGACGTAACCAGCGCCGATCACCGACGGCGCCACGTCACCGTGATCGCGGAGCACGTCGCGGTCTCCGTAAGCCAAGCGTTCCCCCTACTTCGGTGATTTTCCCAGCTGGGCACGATACCGACGTGATCTTCTGTGTCGGTGGCGATGCCGACACATCACTCGAACGGCGCAGACACGACAACGGCCGACGCCGTAGATCATCTCTACCGAGCCGGCCTAGGACTGGAACAGCGAAGAACTACTCAGCCTTCGTCATCGGTCTCGTCATGGTCGACTTCCCCTCCGACTCCAGTAGCTACGGGGTCGACTTCAACGGACGTCGGTATCGGCGGACCAGTCACCTTGGGCTGATCGTTACACGAGTCGGGCATGCGGTGACTCCTTTCGCACACAGTTGAATGGGAGCCGGTCGGTGCCCTGGGAGGGAGAAGCCCGCACCGACCGGCCGGGGGCTCGATGCCGACGATCGGGGACATCGACATCGAGCGGTCTTGAAAAACTCAGGTACCACGGCGGCGCGGCCCGGCGCGGCTGCGCCGCCACTGCCGCGCTTGTGTGGCGATATCCCACTCGTCGATCCAGTCGCGTCCAATGCGGACAGTGGCGATGAGGTGGTTGTCGTCGTGCGAGCTGCCGATGTCTCCGCGGTGCACTGTGAAGACTCCCGAACCGCGGCCCCATCGGAACGTGTAGACCTCGGTCGGCGAGACCTGCTCGACATGCCAGGCCATCGGGAGAAACCGCTTCGGCCCCGTCTTCTTCACAGCGCGATCCGCGACAGGATCGGAACGGGCTCTGTCTCAGTCGGTGACGCGATCGTCTCGACGACCTTTGGCGCCCCGCAGGGCCGAAACTCGACCCCCACCTCAGCCAACAGGAAATGCACAGCGCCGTATGGCCGCCCGGACGCTTCGACCAGTTGCCGAATACTCGCGCCCGCGTCGTACTCGCGCTTCAGATCGACCGCGAGCTTCTCGCGCTCAGGTCCCGTGAGCCGGGTACCTGGCGGGATCTTCCGCACTACAAGACCTCCTTGCGGCAGAACAAAGCGTGAACACGCTGCCGGTCACGGCTGGCACCGTGCCGCAGCGAGCGCGTCGAGCCGCTCGTCTAGAAGCTGCTGCAACTCGGCGAGACTGCGACGCTCCAACACGCGCTCGAAGTGGGTTCTCGACTGGGCTCCCTGCGGCGCTCGCCCGACACCCGGGCAATCGAGACCGGTCGGCGCGGCATCCGTTCCTGCCAGGTTCGAGCGCACCGCCCATAGCGCGTGCTGCCGGCATTCCCACGTCTCGGGTACCGCGCCGTCGGCGGCGAACGTCACCGTGAACGCCTCGCCCCGGGGGCAGACGTACGCCTCGATGACCTTCGCGGCGGGCTCGTAGTCCTCGGGACTCTGGTAGTTCGGCCGCATCCGGGGAAGCGCGCGCCCGAAAATTCGAGCCTCCATGCCTACATCCCAACGATCGCCGCGACCCTGGCCGCAACGTCCTCGGGCAACGCATGCCGACCCGTACTTTCAGCCGCACCGCGGTCGCGCTTGTGCCCGCGCTCGACCTGCTTCCGCAAGTGCGCCACCGTCAGCGAGCCTTCGCCCGAGCCCGTGTGCTGGCCGGTCGGCTCGGCGACATGCATCTTGAACGTGAGCAGCCCGGGTAACACCAGACCGACCAGCAAGCCCGCGAGGAACAGCAGTAAAGAAAACACCCCAGTTCATTCCCTTCCGAAACATCGAGGACACCTCGGCAGGCGCCCAACCACAGACGGATGCGGCGGCGTACACACCGCTCCGCACACAGCGAGCCCCAGCCACACCTGTCCGAACGGGAGCCGCCGCGTGTCGCCAAGCACAACCCGGTGAAGCCGGGCGCTGAACAGTCCCGGCCACCACTCGCCCGAAAACCCAGTCATGCCAAGACATCGCCCGGCACCCACAGATCACTCGGGCGCGAGCGCGCCAACATCGGAGCACCCGGCGAGCCATGAGGCGGGGGTTCAAGCAGGCCGAACACGACGTCGGGCACTGGTCCATGCCGATGCCACAGGGCGGGAGGAGTTCGATCAAGTTCGAGGTCCTCGATCCGAAACCGCGCCCCAATGGCCTTGCCTGGCGCCTCAGCCATGTACATATCCATCGCACCGGCTGACACCCGAATCCCTTGCACAGCGAGCAAGTTGTCCAGCGTGGGCAGGTGCCGGAAGTGGAAGCCTGCCCGGACACTCGCCTCGACAGCCTCGATCGCCGCTCGATGAGCCGAGTCGAGATTGCTTTCCAGGAGTTCCCGACTCGGACGCATCATGTTGCCAGCACCCTCTCGACCATTCGAACCCGTCGTTCGGAGCCCCAGCTGCCTCGCCTGCATGACCGTCATCTCCTCCCGATAGGGCTTCGGTAGCCTCTCGCCCAACGCTTGGCGATCAACATAGACCATGACGGAAGATACAGTCAGGAATTCCTGGTTCGAAATAGACCGATCGGGGTAGTTGGTTCGCGGCGCCGGTTCGGTGGAGGATGTCGAGCATGGTCAACTCAGAAGCTCTGAACCCTGCCGTCAGGCGGGTGCAGCTCGGGATCATCCTTCGGCTGCTGCGCGAGCGCGCCGAGCTCAAGCCGAAAGACGTCGTACCCAAACTGGGCTGGTACGTCGCGAAGGTAACCAAGCTTGAAAAGGGCGACGTGACGATCAGCCTGGCGGAGATCGACCGTCTCATCGAGCTCTACGGCGTCGAGGGCGGAGAAGCGGAAAAGGTCCGCCGGCTCGGGACCGAAGCACGCAAGCGCGACAGGCCCTCGCGCGTACCCGACTGGGGACAGACCTACGTCGCGCTGGAGACCGCCGCGGCCGAGGTCAAGGTCTACGACAGCGAGCTCATTCCTGGCACGTTGCAAACCGAGGACTACGCCCGTGCAGTCCTCTCGTTGTCGGTTGCCAATACAGCCGACGAGATCGAGGCGCGGGTGGCGGAGCGCGTGCAACGCGGCAAGCGACTCCATGCGGACAACCCGCCCTCGCTATGGGTGGTGCTTGGCGAGGCCGCGCTATACCGGGAAGTTGGCGGTCAGCACGTGCTGCGCGCCCAGCTCCAGCACCTCGTCGAGATCGGCCAGCTTCGCCACGTCACGATCCAAGTGCTCCCGTTCAAGACCGGCGAGCACATCGCGCTCGGAACGTCGTTCACGTTGATCCATCTCGCCGACCCGGTGGCAACGTTCGCCTACCTCGAAGGACTCACGGACGCCGATTACCTCGACCGGCCCAGTCACACGGCCGTGTATGCCGAGGTGTTCGATAAGCTGCGAGTGACAGCACTCGGCGACAGAGAGTCGGCGACGTTGCTCGAACGGCGGATCGAGGAACTCACCTAGGAGGGCTACATGCGAGCCCCAGAGCTTGGGCCGGTTACCTGGCGCAAGTCCAGTCGCACCACCGGCAACAACAACTGCGTCGAGGTCGCCGACCTCGCCAACGCCACCGCCGTACGCGACAGCAAAGACCCCCAGGGCGCCGCGTTCGTGTTCGCCCGGTCGACCTGGTCAGCCTTCCTGACGGCAGTGAAGACGGGCGAGCTCGACGGCTGACGAATGAGCCGAGCGCCCCGTCCGGCAGGTGCCGGACGGGGCGCTCGTCATTTCGAGGTATCGCGACCGAGTTTTCGCGCCGAGCTTGGACCTCGCCGGCGTGCCTTGGCGCTCTTGAGCGCCATCGCTGAGAAATGCGCCTTGCGAGCCGACTCCGCTCGTCGGGCGCGCTCCTCGGGTGGCAGAACGCCGTCGGGGTCGACTTCGTGCTCGAACCGGTCGTGAGCCGTTCTACGGGCTGCCGCGGTTCGTGCCGCTCGGTCTTCGGTGTTTGCCCAGGATCGGTGTGCGGCGATCTTCGCGCGAAGGGTGCGCTGTGCCGGTGTCAGTGCCTCGCTCATGCACCAAACACAGCGCACCCGTGTTACCCGATCGAGCTACAGGCGGTCGCCGAGCGCCATTTCGCGGTGCGCGTGCTGGGCGAGCGTTTGCGCGGCAGCCCTGCCGTAGTGACGCACCATTTCGGCGGAAGTCCACCCCATGACTTCCATCAGTGCGGAATCGTTGCCGCCCTGCACCTTCCATTCGTGAGCGAGAGTGTGCCGGAACCGGTGGGCGTGCACCCGTTCAATTCCCGTGTCTTCACCCCGTCGCCGGAGCATGATCTTGACGCCGTTCGCACGCAGAGGCTTCGGCCCCCGACTGGACAGCCACAAGTTCGGCAAATCCGCCCCCGGTTGCTTGGCCGGGCGCGGTAGATCCGGTTGAGTTAAACGCTTGGGCGCGTTTGTGCGCTTACTCCCCATGTCGATCATGCTCCAGTCAAGGTGTCGCCGAACTCAGTGCAACACCTGGTGAAGCCTCAACCCGAGCACAAAAAGAGAGAGAAACACCGTCTGACCTGGTGTTTCCATGGTGGAGCTGACGGGATTCGAACCCGTGACCCCTTGACTGCCAGTCAAGTGCGCTACCAGCTGCGCCACAGCCCCTTGTTCTGTTTTCCCGAAGTGTTCGGTTCGTTCGGTGTTCTTTCCCGAACCGCTCATCTCGTTGTGTGAATACAGTACAACAGGCATCCGGAGGGGTTTTCAGGGGGGGTCCCCCTCTTGGATCTACCCAGGGCTCCTGTCGAGGTGCTACACCCGGGGTCGTGGCGACAGCACAGCGCGTGCGTCCTTCGCTGGTGGCTCCCGAGGCCGAGGGGGCTGATCCCGAGAGACGCCGTGAACTGCAGGAACATTGGTTGCGCAGGTTGGTCGACCGGCTGCTGGCCGCCGGCGGCGTGCAGGCCGGGCGGCTTCGGGACTGCGGCGTCTCGGCGGGCTCCGACGTGCGACTCGCCGATTTGCACCGGTTGCCGTTCGTCTCCAAGCAGGACTTCTGGGATCACTACCCGTTTGGGCTGCGCACCGCCGCCGACGAGGACGTTGTCTGCGTGCACGGCACGTCCGGCACGTGGGGGCGGGCGACGCTGGTGCCGTACACCGCGCGTGACGTCGCCGTGTGGGCGGAGGTGATGGCGCGGGCATTGGGCGGGGCAGGCGTGACGCGGCGCAGCTTCGTGCACTGCGCCTACGGGTACGGCCTGTTCACCGGTGGGCTCGGCGTGCACCACGGGGCGACGCGGATCGGCGCGACCGTGCTGCCGGTGTCCAGCGGCGCCACCGACCGGCAGCTTCGGTTGTTGCTCGATCTGCGCCCCGATGCGTTGTGCTGCACACCGTCGTACGCGATCTACCTCGGCGAGGCGTTCGCGTCGACCGGGATCACCGCCGAGCAGTTGTCGCTCCGGGTGGGGTTGTTCGGGGCCGAGCCTTGGACCGAAGAGATGCGGTTGAGCATCGAGGGGCTGCTGGGGTTGCGGGCGCTCAACATCTATGGGCTCACCGAGGTGATCGGCCCGGGTGTGGCGTGCGAGTCGTTGGACTCCGAGGGACTGCTGAACATCGCCGAGGACCACTTCTACCCCGAGGTGGTCGATGCGGACGGCGAGCCGCTCCCGGACGGCGAGGTCGGCGAGTTGGTGTTCACGACGTTGACGAAGACCGGCGCTCCGCTGCTGCGCTACCGGACCGGCGACGTGGCCGCGCTGGCCGGGCCCGTGCCGGGCTCGGCGCGGACGCTGCGCCGGATGAGCCGGGTGCTGGGCCGCACCGACGACATGCTGGTCGTTCGCGGCGTCAACGTGTTCCCGTCGGAGATCGAAGCCGTGCTGCTGGCCGATCGGCGGGTGGCACCGCACTACCTGATCGTCGAGGACCTCCGCGACCGGTCGCGGCCGGAGCTGCGGATTGCCGTCGAGCCGCAGGACCCGCACGACGACACCGAACTCCTGGCGGACCAGCTCACGGGCGCGCTGCAGGCGCGGCTCGGCATCACGTGCATCGTCCGGGTCCTACCGCCTGACCACATCCCACGCGCCGAATCGGGCAAGGCCCGGCGGTTGGTGCGCTGGGAGCACGACGGCGTCGTGCCGCTACCCGGCCTGGAGTGACCGCAAGGCTTGCGCCGCCACCTGCAGGTCCGCGACGAACCCCTGATACACCGCCTCCCGGTCATCGAAGCGAAGGATCGCCGACGGGTGGATCGTCGCCACCACCTGGGCTTCGTGATCCGGCAGGTCCAGCACGGTGCCGCGTTCCTTGGTGATCCGGAACGACGTGCCCAGCATCGCCTGGGCCGCGGTCGCGCCGAGGCAGATCACCAGGTGCGGCTTGACCACGCGCAGTTCGGCGTCCAGCCAGGGGCGGCACGCGTTCACCTCGGTGCGGGACGGTTTCTGGTGGATGCGCCGCTTCCCGCTCACGCGCTCGAACTTGAAGTGCTTGGTGGTGTTGGTGAGGTACACCTCGCTTCGCCGGATGCCGGCCTCCGCCAACGCGCGGTCCAGCATCCGGCCGGCCGGTCCGACGAAGGGCTCGCCCTTCTGGTCCTCCTGGTCGCCCGGCTGTTCGCCGATCATCACGACCCGCGCGGACTCCGGGCCCGCGCCGAAGACCGCCTGGGTGGCGTCGCGGTATAGCCCGCAGCCCCGGCAGTCCTGCACCGCCTTGCGCAGGCCCGGCAACCGGGCCTGCGGTGGGACGAACTCCTCGGCGCCGGACATGGCTCAACCGGCGGCGCGGCCGTTCGGTCTGGGCAGGCCGCGGGTGTTGGCGGCCTTGACGAACTCGGCTCGGGGGTCGTGCAGTTCGCCGAGCGCGACGACCTGGCGGGGAAACGGCAGTTCCATCAGCCAGTCGCCGAGGATTCGGCCCTTTTGGGATGCAGTCGGCATCCTCATCAGGTGGTAGCCGCGGTGCAGCAGCCACGCCGGGAAGCCCTTGAGCTTGACCCCGTAGACCTCGGCGGCACCCTGGAACAGGCCGAGCCCCGCCACCGACCCCGCGTACTTGTGCTTGTAGTTCAGAAGTTGTTCGCCGCGCAGCATCGCGAGGATGTTGTCGGCCAGCACCTTGGCCTGCCGGATCGCGTGCTGCGCCGACGGGCTGCACAGGGCGTCCGGGTCGCTGCTGGTCAGGTCCGGGACCGCAGCGCAGTCACCGGCCGAGAACACGTTGTGGGTGCCGCGGACCTGGAGCCTCGCCGTGCATTCGACGCGGCCCTTGCCGTCCCTCGGCAGGTCGCTGTCCTCCAGCATCGGGTGTGGCTTTACCCCGGCCGTCCACACCACGGTGTCGGCGTTGAACTCGTCGCCGTCGGAGAGCACCACATGACCATCCACAAAGGACTTCGCGGTAGTGTTCAGCTTCACCTCGATGCCGCGTTCCTCCAGCCGCCCCTTGGTGTACTCGCTCATCGGCGGGCTGACCTCGGGCATGATCCGGCCCATCGCCTCGACCAGCACCCAGCGCATTTCCTGGGCCGAGACCTGCGGGTAGCTGCGGATCGCGTAGCGCGCCATGCTCTCCAGCTCGGCCATCGCCTCGATGCCCGCGTAGCCGCCGCCGACGAACACGAACGTCAGCAGCCTGCGGCGGAGCCGTTCGTCGGTGGTGCTGGCGGCTATGTCCAATCTGGACAGAACGTGGTTGCGCAGGTAGATCGCCTCGCCGATGGTCTTGAACCCGACGCCCTGTTCGGCCAGGCCCGGGATGGGCAGCGCCCGCGAGATCGAGCCGGGAACGACCACCAGCATGTCGTAGCCGAAGTGCTCGACCTTGCCGTCCCCGAGGGTCGCGGTCAGCCGCTGCTGGGCGTGGTCGATGCCGGAGACCTGCGCGGTCAGTACCTCGCAGTGGCGCAGTGCCTCCCGCAGCGGCACTACCACGTGCCGCGGTTCGAGCGAGCCGGCCGCGGCCTCCGGCAGGAACGGCTGGTAGGTCATGTGCGGTTGGGTGTCGATCACCGTGACCTTGGCTTCGCCGGGCTTCATCTTCCGCTGCAGGCGCAGCGCGAGGGTCAGGCCGACGTGTCCGCCGCCGATGATCACGACGCGAGGCTCAGGCATGTTGCGGCTCTCCTCTCGCACCGGAGCGGGTGCGGCGGGGATCCACCGCACGTTCCGGGTGGCGCCGCAGGTACTCCTGTTCGAGCTCGAACGTGCGCGCCGTGTGCTCCCGCAGCGCATCCGGCGAGCCGTGCAGGAAGGTCTCGTTGCGGGTCTGGTGCAGGTGGCGCAGCTCCCGCAGCAGAAGTTCCTCGGCCAGCTCGTTGCCGGGAATTCCGGTGGTCGTGCTCATGTCGTCCTCCCGCATCGGCAGGCAGGCAGATCACGACGCCGCGGGGTCACGACGTCAGTGCCGGGATACCCGACGATCCGCGACCAGACACCTGCCCCTCGTGCGTCCAGCCTGTGGGGCGGCCGGCCGTTCGGCGACTCGATCGAGTTCGCCTGATCCGGACCGGGACGGCGCGCGTTCACCTGGGAAGGATCTCGGGGCTCAAGCCGCCCCGGTGGTGGGTTCGGCGCGGGGCGGGGTGGCCGGGCGGGTCTCCGGGGCGCCGATCCAGGCCAGCAGGCCGAGCACCGCGGTGAAGCCGGTGACGGCGAACGCCGCGCCGTAGGACATCGTGTCGGCGAGCACACCGGCGATCAGCGGGCCGAGGATCGCGCCGAAGTCGGCGGACATCTGGAACGCGGCCAGCACCGGACCGCCCTTGCCCTTCGCGCCGATGATGTCGGCGACCGCGGCGCTCTGGGCGGGGCTGAGAATTCCGGCGCCCATGCCCGCGACCAGCGACGCGGCGAGGAACCACGGGACGGAGTCGGTGACGCCGAGCAACGCGGTGGCCAGACCGGAGACCGCGAGCCCGATGAGCGCCAGCGGCTTGCGGCCGCGCTTGTCCGCGATCCGGCCCGACAGTAGCAACACCGCGGCGTTGCCCAGCGCAAACACTGACAACGCGATGCCGGCCATTGACTGGGTGGAGCGCAGGACTTCGACCACGAACAGCGGGACCAGCGCGATGCGGACGCCGAAAACGGCCCAGCCGTTGCTGAAGTTCGACAGCATCGCCGCCCGGTAGGCGCGGTGGCGCAGCGCTTGGCCGACCGTCATCGTCGGCACGCCGGTGTCGGTCCGCGGCGCGGCCAGCGTGGACTTCCGCAGCATCAGCCAACCGATGAAGGCCGCGACGAACAACGCGATCCCGTAGGTGACGAACGGCAGGCGCAACGAGTAGCCGACCATGATGCCGCCGATGATCGGCCCGGAGACGTTGCCCAGCAGGAAACTCGTTGCCCACACGCCGGACGCGCGACCGCGCAGGTGCGGCGGGGCGAGGCGGACCAGCAGCGCCACGGCCGACACCGTGAACATCGTCGATCCCGTGCCGCCGAGGGCGCGGAAGATCAGCAGCTGCCAGTAGGAACCCGCGAACGCGCAGGCGGCGGTGCTGATACCGACGATGCTGATGCCCCACACGTAGATGGAGCGCTCGCCGAAGAACGACACCAGGCGACCGCTGACCGGCGCGAATGCCAGCCGCATCAGGGCGAACGCGCTGATCACGAGTGAGGCCCCGGTTACACCGACGTCGAAGCTGGTGGCGAACGTCGGCAGCGCGGGCGCCACGATGCCCATTCCGACGGCGACGATGAAGCTGCCGACGACGAGGACCCAGATCTCGCGGGGAAGGGAACCGATGCCGGAATCGCCGGCGTTCTCGACGGGTTCGGTGGTCTCGTCCGCCGTTGCCGAACTGCTCGACACCGCCCCCCCAATGTAGTTAGGCAAACTAAGCAAAACCTGCGGCTGCGGCGCGGTCAATCGAGCAACCGCGCCGCAGCGACTGTTTCGCGAGTGTTAACCGCCCTCTTCTCGCCGCTATTCCGGCTGACGTTCTGTTTCTGAAGCGGCGCAGCCGCTCTGCCCACGCTCGCAACGGCACCGGCGCGGATGCTCAACAGTGTCCTGCGGGGACACCCGCACCCCGAGGACCTGCGGGGACACCCCGCACCCCGAGGTCTGCGGCACCCCGCTATCTCGCGAGGACAGCCCCGACGTGGTTGGCATTCATGATGTCGGGGATCCCACAGCGAGACGGCCCCCGAAGTTCCGGCACCAGCACCGCCACACAAACTGGGTTGAGAACAAGGCCCAAGCGGTCTTCGTCACAGCAGATCGTCGATCCGGCGCGCATAGGCGGTCACCGCGTAGACCACCTCGAAGCCGCAGGCCTCCGCGAACCGCTCCGCCGTCCCGCCCTCTTCGGTGTGCGCCGCGATCAGCAGCGCTCCGCGCCCGTGCAGTTCGTCAACGACGTCCGCGACCAGTTCCCGCCCGACGCCGCGGCGCCGCCGGCCGGGCCGCACGACCACCTGCTCGACCAGGCCGATGCCGCGCTCGATGAAGCCCTGGGCGAATCCGGCGATGCGATCGGCGCCGGGGTCGTCGACGACGCGCAGCACGCAGCGCGGGTCGTCGATCCGGTGTCCGAAGTTGCGCAGCAGCAGCCGCTCGTCCGGGTCGGAGAGCCCGGCGTCGTCGGCGATCAGGTCCACGATCTGGGGCAGATCGCGGTCCACGGCTGGACGCGCCCCGCCCCTGGTGTCCTGGCGGAACCGGTGCAGCAGCGCCACGAGTTCTTCCACCGCGCGCCAACCGGCGTCGTCGGCGATGCCCTCGATCTCCGCGACCGTGGTCGGCGAGGCGTAAACGACGGCCTCGGCGCGGCCAGCCTCGGCGAAGACCTGCTCCAGTTCCAGCAGGGTTCCGGCGATCCCCGCGAGGGTTCCCCACAGGGCGCACGCGTGGTTCGCGGCGGGCAAGGGGTTGTCCTGGTTGAGCACCACCGTCGCCGCGCCGACCCGGGTGCGTAGCCCGTAGCGCACGACGGCCGATGCCAGTCGCGCGGTCTCGACCAGCCCTGCGAGGTCGCGGGCCTGCCTGGGGTGCAGCAAGGCTTCGTCGTCGGGGTCGTGCAGCGGATCCACTCGTTCATTGTCCCCGCCCCGTGCAACCCAGCGGTCAGCCGGACCGTTGAGGCAGGATGGAACGCTGTGAGCACGCCCGCACAACTCGCCGAGGAACTGCTGGCCGTCCTGCTCGACGCAGACCCGGTCGGCGCGACGCTCTACGGCATCCGGGACCGCGACGACCGGCTAGCGGACATATCCGCTGGGACCGAGCTCGCGCTGCGGGAACGCGCGGAGAACATCCGGGTCCGGGCGATGGCGGTGGACACCGCGCACGCCGATCTGGAGCAGCGGCTGACCATCGCGGTGGTCGTGCAGCAGGCGCAGGCGCTGGTCGACCAGTTCGACGCCCGCTTCCCCGAGTACACCGTGATCGGGAACCTGTTCGCGCCGGTCGCGGGCGTGCTCTTCCAGCTGGGCCAGGTGCCCGTCGCCGACGCGCAGCAGGCCGAGGACTTCTTGCTGCGGCTGCGGCAGATCCCCGAGTTCACCACTGCGGCCGCGCAGCGGCACCGCGAAGGAGTCGCCGCCGGACGGGTCCCGGTTCAACCGCTCGTCGACAACGCGATCGAGCACCTCGACAGCTACCTCGCCGCACCGGACGCCGACCCGCTGCTCACCCCGGAACTACCCGGCGCGGCGCTCGAGGAGGAGCGAAAGCGGCTGCTGGTCGACGTGGTGCATCCGGCGCTGCGGGGGTACCGGAACGTGCTCGCCGCCGAGATCGCCCAGCACTCGCGCCCCGCCGAGCAGCCCGGGCTGTGCTGGATCAACGGCGGCCGCGAGATCTACCGGCGACTGGTGCGCAGCCAGACCACTACGGAGCACACCCCGGAAGAGCTGCACGAGATCGGGCGGACCCACCTCTCTTCGCTGCGCGGCGAGATCGGCGAACTCGGCGCGAAGATCTGGGGCGAATCCGATCCCGATGCGGTGCTGCGCAGGCTGCGCGCGGACCCGGCGTTGTACTGGCGGGACGGCGAAGAGCTGCTGACCGCCGCGCGCAGCGCGATCACCAGGGCCGAAGCCGTGGCGCCGCGGTGGTTCGGGCGGCTGCCGAGCCGGCCGTGCGAGGTGCGCCCGGTGCCCGGCACCGCGTCGGCCAGCACACCGATCGGCGTCTACCTGGCGCCGGCGCTGGATGGTTCGCGGCCCGGCGTGTACTTCGCCAACACCGAGCAGGCCGAGCAGCGGCCTCGGTTCGCCTCCGAGGTGATCGCCTTCCACGAGGTCGTGCCCGGTCACCACCTGCAGTTCAGCCTGGCCCAGGACCGCACCGACCTGCCGCTGCTGCGCAGGCTGATCAGCATCACCGCCTACACCGAGGGCTGGGGCCTCTACACCGAGCGGCTGGCCGACGAGATGGGGCTGTACTCCGACGACCTGGCGCGGCTGGGCATGGTGGTGCAGGACCTGCTGCGGGCCGCGCGGCTGGTCGTCGACACCGGACTGCACGAGTCCGGTTGGGGCCGGCAGCAGGCGCTGGACTACCTGCTCACGCACACCACGCTGTCCCGGCTGGAGGCCGCGTCCGAGATCGACCGCTACATCAGCATTCCCGGCCAGGCGTTGTCGTACCTGGTGGGGCGCTTGGAGATCGAGCGGATCCGGCGCACGGCCCGCGACCGGCTCGGCGCCGCCTTCGACATCCGCCGGTTCCACGACGCGATCCTGGGGCACGGCGCACTGCCACTGTCCACATTGGATGTGCTTGTCCGTGAGGAACTCACCTGACGCCCGCGACATCCAGGTGATCCGATCCGAGGCCGCCCGAAAACGACACGCAACGCATTAATGTCGATGCCGAGCGTGCTCGAACCGTGGTCAACCACGCGGCGGCTGCGGCCGCCGACTTGAGCGGGTTTCCCACCGGATCCCGAAGGCGTCATGAGCCGCGATTTCGACCCCCTCGCTCAGGTGCGCCGACCGGATGTGGGCGCCCCACGAGATACGGAGGCGCCGTGACCGGGATCTTCCACCGCCGCCAGGAAAGACTGCGCCGCGAAGCCGAGGAGGAGCTGCGCGACCGGCTGCTGCCGACGTGGCAGAACCGCGTGCTGCAGCGATTCGTGGCAGAGCGCGACAGCGGCTGGTACACGCTGCTCAACCAATTCGCGCCGCACGCCCCGGGCAACCGCCCCGACGCAGTGCTCGTCGGGCCGCTCGGGGTACTGGTGGTCCTGCTGCGCGAAAGCGAACCCGAGTGGGAGGCCGCGCGGGCGGCGTTTAGGTGGACCGCGGAGCTGTTGGCCGGCGCGTCGATCGGATCGGGCAAGTTGACCGAATCGGTGGCCCGGACCGTGGTCGTGCATCCCGCCGACTTCAAGGTTCGGCGCGGGCACACCGGCGAGCACCTCACCGTCACCGAGGTCGAACTGGACCGGCTCCTGCGGCGCGGCGACCAGGTGCTGACGGGCGAAAAGGCGCTGGCCGTCGCCCGCCACCTGGACACCGTCACCTTCGACCTGAAGCCGATCATGTGGAATCCGCAGCGGATCCCGCAGCAGCGCGCCCCCGCCCAGCGGGGCCGCCCGGCCGGGCTGTTCGGCGTCCACGACCTGCGCCGCGAGCAGGTCGAGCACGCCTTGGACCGGCCGTTCCGGGACTGGCGGATCTTCCTGGACGACGCCCAGCTCGCCGCGGTCCGGCGGCACTACTCCGGGCCGGCGCGGATCACCGGCCCGGCGGGCACCGGCAAGTCCGTGCTGGCCCTGCACCGGTTGGCCCACCTGGCGCGCCGGTCCACCGGGAAGCTGCTGTTCACCACGCACCTGCGCAATCTGCCGTTGATCGCCGAGGCGCAGTTCCGGTCGCTGGCGCCGCAGCTCGCGGCGCGCATCGAGTTCACCCACCTGCACTCCTGGGCGTGGGACTTCCTGGCCGGGCGCGGGCGGGCCGCCGAGGTCGACGAGCAGCAGGTGGAGCAGGCCTTCGACGCGGTGTGGCAGCGCAGCGAGCTGACCGCGCCGCTGCGGAAATTCCGCGGTGCGCGCGGCTATTGGAAGGACGAGATCGACCGGGTGATCAAGGGGCGCGGGATCCGTTCGCTGGAGATCTACCGGGCGGTTCCGCGCAAGGGTCGCGGCGTGAACCTGCCGGCCGAGTTCCGGGCCCACGTCTGGCAGTTCTACTGCGAGTACGAGCGCGCGCTGTCCGAGCGGGGCGTGTTTGACCACAACGACGTGCTGATGCGGGCGCTGGCGGAGCTCGAACGCCATCCGCTGCCCCGGCAGTACACCGCGGTGGTCGTCGACGAGGTCCAGGACCTTACGCTGATCGGGCTGCGGCTGGTGCACGCGATCAGCGGCGACGGGCCGAACCAGCTGCTGCTCGTCGGCGACGGCCAGCAGCAGGTGTACGCCGGTGGCTGGCGGCTGTCCGAAGCGGGGATCTCGTTGCAGGGGCGCGGGGAGATCCTGCGGCGCAACTACCGGAACCGGACCGCGATCGTCGAGCAGGCCGGGGAGCTCGACGCGATCAACCGGTTCGACGACCTCGACGGTGGTCGGGCGGTCCCGCTGCGCTCGGCGCTGCCGGTGCTGCGCGGCGGGCGGGTCGTCGAGTGGCAGGGCGACGACCAGGACGAGGCGCTGGTATTCGCGCTGCGGCGGCTCGACGACGGCAATGCGGCGGCGGTGCTCACCCGCACCAACGGCGCGGCCGAGCACTGGGAGAAGGTGCTTCGCGCAGCGGGTTTCGCGGTTCGGCCGCTAGACCGCTGGGATGGGCGAGATTTCGAGCCGATCCACGTCGGGACCGTACACCGCGCCAAGGGCACCGAGTTCCGCAGCGTGTTCCTGCCCGACGAACCGCTGTTGTCCGGCGGCCACCGGGAAGAACGCGAAGCGCTGCACCGGCAACGCCTGGTCGCGGTAACCCGAGCCCGCGACTTCCTCTGGATGGGCGCCGTCGTCACTTCGTGAGTGCTGGATCCGGTTCTTACCGGACTCAGCACTCACGAGTTTTGTTGCGCCAGGCGCACGAGAGCCGCAGCGTCCTCCGGGGGCAGGGAGCCCCAGCGCTCGGCGACCTGCGCGTTGAAGGCTTCGCGAAGCTTGCCCCCCAGGGCCATGCCCTCGTCGGTCAGGCTGAGCCGGCTGATCCGGCGGTCGTTGCGATCCGTCACGCGGGCCAGCAGGCCGCGTCGTTCCAGGCGGTCGACCATGCCGGTGATGTTGGTCTTGTCGCAGCCCAGCAACGCCGCGAGCTCGCCGGAGGACGGGGCGCGGTCCTTGAGCAGGCACAGCAGCTCGACCTGTTGCGCCGTCAGCCCGAAGTGGCGGGCGATGGCCGCGTAGAGCCCGCGTAGTTCGCGGTGCAACGCCATCAGGGAGCGCGAAAAGTCCAGGTCCATCGCCGCAGGCTACCTCGACGGTTGACATCCGCGACAAATTTAGTCGAGTATTTCGACTGATGACGACATCGACCAGTGGAGGCGGACTTGAGCAAGGTTGCCCTAGTGACGGGAAGCTCGCGCGGCATCGGCCGGGCCATCGCCGAGCGGCTCGGCGCCGACGGAATGAGCGTGGTCGTCAACTACCGAGCCGACCGGGCCGCCGCTGACGAGGTCGTCGCCAAGATCGAGGCCAGTGGCGGGCGAGCGACAACGGTGCAGGCCGACGTCACCGACCCCGCGCAGCTGCGCGACCTGTTCGACGCTGCACAACGGCATTTCGGCGGCCTCGACGTGCTGGTGAACAACGTCGGCACCGCCCGCTTCTCGCCCGTCGCCGAGGCCTCCGACGAGGACTTCGACGTGCTGTTCGACACCAACGCCCGCGCCACCTTCACGGCCCTGCGGGAGGCGGCGAACCGGCTGCGCGACGGCGGCCGGATCGTGGTCATCTCCAGCGGTGTCACGGCGGCGAACCGGCCCGGCACCGGCCTCTACGGCGCGGCCAAGGCCGCCGGCGACCAGCTGGTGCGAGTGCTGGCGAAGGAACTCGGACCGCGCCGGATCACCGTGAACAGCGTGCGACCCGGCGCAACCCGCACCGATGCCCTGGCCGAACTGCAGCCCGAATCGGTCCTCGAGCAGATGGCCGCGCAGACCCCGCTGGGCCGCATCGCCGAGCCCGCCGACATCGCCGACATCGCGGCGTTCCTGGCCTCCGAAGACAGCCGGTGGGTCACCGGCCAGATGATCCACGCCGGCGGCGGCACCTTCTGAACGCCTGGCCTGGACGATTTCTTTGAGCGTTTCCAACCTCTTCTTGCGTTGCGTTGCGTTGCGGTGCGGTGCCGGTTGCGAGGGTGGGCCAAGGCAGCTACGCCGCTTACGGCAGCCCCTGTATCGCGGGACTTCAGGTGTCGCGGCGGCAGATCGACCAGGACGAAAATGCTCAAAGACAAACCAGGAGCTTGAATGTCAAGCAGCAGCCTTCTCGGTCCGGTGCGACCACGCGGTCGTCTCGTCGTAGAGGGTGCGGGTCCCGACCAGCATGTGGGATCGGCGCCAGAACGGGAATTCTCCTTCGCCGCAAGGCGTCTCCCAACGAGTCGATCCCAGAACCCGCGCAGGTTGGGTGTCCTGACTGGCGCTCACCCTGTTCCCGGCGACGTGCGCGACCACTTAGGAGAAGCCTTGACCGCTGTCCCGCATGCTCCCCAGATCAGCGCGCCCGACCAGCCCGGGCGCTTATCGCGCGCCGCCGCGTTCTGGACCCTCGCCGCCACACTGCTGACGTTCATGTGCGCTGCCGCGGCCCCGTCCCCTCTCTACTCCGTCTACCAGGCCGAATGGCGCTTCTCCGCGATCACGCTGACGGTGGTCTTCGCGGTCTACGCGATCGCGCTGCTCGCCGCGCTCGTCACCGTCGGCGCTCTCTCCGACCACATCGGTCGCCGCCCGGCGCTGCTCGCCGCGCTCGCCATCCAGGCCGTCGCCATGGTCGCGTTCATCGCCGCCGACGGCAGCGGCTGGCTGCTGGCCGCACGCATCTTGCAAGGAATCGCAACGGGTTTGGCGACGGGCGCGACCAGTGCCTGCCTGGTGGACCTCCGCCCGCAACTGGCCGCGCTGATCAACACCGCCACCCCGGGCATCGGCCTCGGGGCCGGCGCGATCGGCTCGGGCCTGCTCGTCGAGTACGCGCCCGCCCCGACCATCCTGGTCTACGTGCTGCTCCTCGCGGCGTGCGCGGCGGCGGCCGTCGGCGTCGCGCTGATGCCCGAGACGTCGCCGCGGCGGCCCGGCGCCCTGGCCTCGCTGCGGCCGGAGTTCGGCGTCCCGGGCAACGCCCGCGGCCGATTCCTCGCCGTGGTGCCGATTCTAATCACCACCTGGTCCATGACCGGCTTCTACATGTCGCTCGGCCCGTCGCTGGCCATCGAACTGCTCGGCATCAAAAACCACCTGGTGGGCGGGTTCGTGGTCTGCTGCCTGATGGGGACGAGCACGATCGGCTCGCTGGTGTTCCGCCGGCGGAACCCGCGCGCCGCGATCATCGCGGGCTCGCCGCTCCTGCTGGTCGGGCTGCTCGGCACCCTCGCCGCGCTGGCCGCGACTTCGGCGCCGTTGTTCTTCGCCAGCACGATGATCACCGGGTTCGGCTTCGGCGGCGCGTTCCTGGGCGCCTTCGGCAGCGTGTCCCGGCTCGCCGAACCGAACCGGCGCGCAGCCCTGTTCGCGACGGTCTACACGGTCAACTACTCGGCCTTCAGCCTTCCCACGGTGACGGCGGGAGTCGCCGTGACGCAGGTGGGTCTGGGCATGACGGCCAACGCATACGCGATCGCGGTGGCGGTGGTGGCCGCCGTCGGTTTCCTCGCCGCGGTGCGGCTGCCGCCCAAGCACTGACCCCGGGCGCCTGGACCAAATCCACCCGGCTAAGGGGCCGGATCAGGGTGATTCCCGGGGTGCCACCGGATGTCCGCGGCCTAGGCGACCCGCAACCCTGGTGTCCGTGTCGAAAGGAACCTCGCAGCGTTGGCGGCAGGCCGTCGTTTGGCTGCACGTGATCACCTCGGTGGGCTGGATGGCGCAGGCGCTGGCGCTTTTCACCCTGCTGGCAACGAGTTTCACCAGTGACGACCTCGCGGTCCGGATCGGCGCGACCTCGATGGCGCACGTGGTGGACACGCACCTGCTCGCCCCGTTCGCGAACGCCGCGGCGTTCACCGGCTTCATGCTCGCGGCGTCCACGGCCTGGGGCTTCTTCCGGAACTGGTGGGTCCTGGTGAAGTTCGCGATCACCGTCGTCCAGCTCTACGCCGGGATCTTCATCCTCTCCGACGCGTTGGAAGGCTCGGCCGAAGCCGCCCGGGCAGGCCTGGCCACCCCGCCGCCGGCGCTGCTCGTCGGCACCGCGCTGATGGTCTCGGCAATCGCCTTCCAGGCGTGGTTGTCCATCGCCAAGCCCTGGCGCCGCACCTCCTGGGCCCCGAAGGCGAAGCTGCCGACCGCCTCGAACCGGGTCTTCGCGGCGGCGGTGGCGGCGCCGCTGATCGACATCGCCACCGGGCTGGTCCTAGGCTTCCCGTCACCGCTGTGCCAACTCCTCGTACTGACCGCCCGCCTGATCTCCAGGCACCGGCAGGTCCGGCCTCGTCTTGTCGGGAGCCGGTTGGCGTAGATCGCGAGGCTGCCGATCAGCAGCAGGGCGACCATCGAGAGCAGGCCCACCACCGTGCTTCCGGTGGCGTCCTTGACGAAACCGATCGGCGTCGGGCTGAGGAAACCGCCGAGCAGGCCGATGCTGTTGATCAGCGCGATCCCACCGGCCGCGGCCGTGCCCTTCAGGTACGTCGACGGCATCGCCCAGAACACCGTGAACGACGCCACATGCACGCCGTCGCGACGACGATGGCGATCAGCGAAACCGCGAAGCTGCTGGCCGTGAAGGCCGCGACCGCGAGCGCCACGGCGCTGATCAGCGCCGTGGCCGCAGCCCGGTGACCGTCTGCGCGTGGCTGTGCACGTCGATGAAGCCCGGTGCGAGGTTCGAGAGGTCGACGATCACGTCGCCGGCCAGGCGATCCGCCGCGACGGCCGCGATCCGGCCGTCGCCGATGCCGACATCGCGCACCCCGTCCAGCCCGGTTTCCGGGTCGATCACCCGCGCGCCCGCCAGGACCAGTTCGAATTGCTGCTTGACGCCAACCATGCGAAGCAGCGTCGGAGAAACCTCATCACAAGAATCACATAACGATGGATATCCGTGCCTGTCCCGGTTTGAATGTTGGAAAACGACGCAGTCGGCACACGGCCGTCATGTGCGAGGAGGGTGCCGGGTGCTGGACGAAGTGGATCTCGCGCTGGTAGACGCCCTGCAGATCAACCCGCGAGCGAGCTGGACCGCGCTTGCCGAGGTGCTGGAACTGGCGCCCATCACGCTGGCCCGCCGCTGGCAGCGGCTGACTGACGCCGGTGCCGCTTGGATCACCGTGGCGATGGGCAACAGCTCCTCGAAGGGCGCGACCGTCGAGTTCGCCTGCGCACCGGGTAGTGCGGTGCAGGTCGCCGAGCGGCTCGCGGAGTTGCCGCACATGATCACCGTCGGCGTGACCACCGGCGAGTACCAGGTGTTCGCGCTCGTCATGGCGCCGACGCTGGGTGCGATCTCCAACGTGCTGCTGCGGACCCTGCCGCTGCCGAAGGAGGTCACCAAGGTCCGCAGCCACGTCTTCGGAAGCACCTTCGGCGGCATCATCTGGCGGCTTGGCGTGATGAACCGCAGCCAGGCCGAGCAGGTCCGGGAGTCCGTGGGTCCGCCGCCGCGGGAGATCCGGCCGTTCGGCACCGCCGACCGCGCCCTGTTCCTGGCGCTCGGCCACGACGGCCGCCGCAGCTACGCAAGCCTGGCAAGCGAGCTGAACGCCTCGCCACAGGCTGTGAAGCGCCGCCTCGACCGGCTCCGCCGGCACGGCGACATAACATTCCGCTGCGACGTGGCCCGCCCGCTGGCGGGCTGGCACACGATGGCGCTGCTGTGGCTGACGGTTCCCGACACCGAGGTGCAACGCATCGGCAAATCCCTGGGTAGCTGGCCGGAAACCCGGCACTGCGCGGCGGTGACGAGCCCGACGAACCTGGGCCTGATCGTGGGCCTGCGCTCCCTGAACCACCTGGACGAACTGCTGATCCGAATCGCCCACGAACACCCCGACGCCAAGGTGGTGGACCGCAAATTGGTCCTACGGACGACGAAGGTCCACGGACGCATCCTCGACGACCAGGGCCGAAGCACCCGAGTCGTCCCGGTAGACCCCTGGGCAGCCCTCCTGACCTGACGGGCCCGCGAGCCCCTTTGGGCACCTATGGCAACCCAAAGACTTCGGGCCGACCGGCAGCGTCACCCCGTTGCCGAAGGCTCGGCCAAGTGGCGCCCGTGAGTACTTTTAGGCGCTATAGCAACCAAAAACGCTCACGGGCCCTGAAACGCGACCCTCAGGCCCTCAGGCCCTCAGGCCCTCAGGCCCCCAGGCCCCTCAGGACTCGTCCGCGACGCCGTGTTCGCGCGCTGCGCCACGCCTCGGCGCCGCGGCCCAGCCAGCCGTCGATCGAGGCATCTCGTCGGTGATGCTGACGATCCGCCGACACCGGTCCGCGTCGTCCTCCCGCCGCTCCAGGACTCCTTTGCGGCTCAGCTCGCCGACCATCAGGCTCACCGTCGTCGGCGCCACCTCCAGTCTGGTCGCCAGCTCGTTCACGGTCACCGGCCCGTCGAAGAGCAGGTAGGAATGCTCCAAGCAGCAACTAAAACCAAGCAAGACACAAAGGAGTAGGGCCCCCAGCAGCAAAGCAACCGCGCCCCGAACCTGGCACCCGCACGAGGGCTGGTCGCCACCCAGGCCCGGAACGGCCCCCAACGCAAGAAGCCGACGCAACCCCACCACCGCACCGTGGGGGGTCTCGGGGGGCTCGGCCCCAAAATGATCCGGAAGAGAAAAAGCCAAGCGCCCCACGCAAGCAAGGCACCTCACTCACGCAGAGGTGCCGGGAATCAAACGGAAGGCTGGTCCGAGAGCAGACCGGGAACGCTCCCAACGCAAGAAGCCGACGCAACCCCACCACCGCACCGTGGGGGACGGGGACTCGCCCCCAAAATGATCCGGAAGAGAAAAAGCCAAGCGCCCCACGCAAGCAAGGCACCTCACTCACGCAGAGGTGCCGGGAATCAAACGGAAGGCTGGTCCGAGAGCAGACCGGGAACGCTCCCAACGCAAGAAGCCGACGCAACCCCACCACCGCACCGTGGGGGGTCTCGGGGGGCTCGGCCCCCCGGCCAACACAACGAAGAGAGCCCTGTCTGCGCTTTCCGCAGACAGGGCTCTCCTAGCTCTCGAAGTGGAGGTGCCGGGAATCGAACCCGGGTCCTCCGTCGCCTCACCAAGACTTCTCCGTGCGCAGTCCGCTGTGTCTCTGCTCGGCTTCACCGGTCTCGCGAACTAGCCGGTGTGACAAGCCCAGTCGCTGTTAGATGTCCCGCCAGGTCCCGCGACCGGACCTGGCGGTAAGAGCCTCCTAGCTGATGCCGGATCCCGGGTCGGAGGCAGTCCCGGTCCGACAGAGTCGCTCCTCGCTCAGGCGGCGAGGGCGAACTCGCGCTGACTCTTGTCGGCGCTTATTCAATTGCGGCGACGCTCACGGTGGTCTCCCGCCTGCACCGGCACGCTTCCCTTGGATCAACGTACGGAGTCGAAACCGTTCACCCCCCTTGCGCCGGCTCGGCTTTCGAACCGGTGTACACCAGCATAACGCTTCGCTTCCCGGCGATCATTCCCATATACCTCAAACGATCAAATTCCTAGCCCGAGCAGCTTGGACGGCGTGCCATGCAGCACGGCGCGCAGGAAGTCCGCGCCGAGCCGGTCGTCGGCTTCGGCCCAGCTCGCGATAGCCGCGAGCTGCTCGGCGTACGGATAGGGGATATTCGGGAAGTCGGTGCCCAGCACCATCCGGTCAGCGTGCACGGCCAGCCTGGCCGACCAGTCCGCGGGCAGCGGAGCGATTCGCTCGGTGAAGGCGACGCCAACCATCGTGGTGTCGAGGTGCACGCCAGGATAGCGGTCCACGAGGTCCAGCGCCGCCGCGTAGTCGGGCATTCCCGCGTGCGCCAGCACCGCGACCAGTCGCGGGTGGCGCCGGAGCACGCCCTCGAACACGTCGAGCCCGGTGTGCTCGCCCTTCCGCGGACCGTCGCCGCAATGCACCACGACCGGCACACCCGCCTCAGCCAGCAACCCCCACGCGGGATCGAGCAATGCGTCGCGCGGGTCGAAAGCACCGACCTGGACGTGCGCCTTCACGCACCGCGCACCGGCATCGACCGCTTTGGCCAGGTAGTCCGCGACCGAGGGTTCCGGGAAGATCGTCGCCGTCGGCACCGCGTCGGGGGTGCGGTCGGCGAAGTCGAGCGCCCAGTCGGTCAGCCAGGCCGCCATGCCCGGCCGGTGCGCGTAGACCAGCGGCGCGAAAGTCGTCACCCCGAGATCGCGGAGCGCCTGGATCCGGGCTTCCTCGGTGTGCCGGTAGTGGATCGGCCACTCGAAGCCGTAATGCGTGGTCCCCTCGTCAAAGTAGGCCCAGACCTTGCGCAGCACCCGCTCCGGCAGGAAGTGCGTGTGGATGTCGACCAGCCCGCGCAGCCCCAACTCGGCCGCCCAGGCCGGCACCTCCGCATCGTTGCGCGGCGGCACTACCGCATGCCCTTGCGCGCGCGCCCGATGGCCTTCTGCATCTCCCTGTCCGCGTCTCGCTTGGCCAGGTCCTGCCGCTTGTCGTGGGCCTTCTTACCTCGCGCGAGGGCGAGTTCGACCTTCGCCTTGCCGTCGCTGAAGTACAGCGACATCGGGATCAGGCTCAGCCCGCTCTCCTTGATCTTGCCGATCAGCCGGAGGATCTCGTGCTTATGCAGCAGCAGTTTGCGGGACCGGCGCGGCTCGTGGTTGGTCCACGTCCCCTCGGTGTACTCGGGGATGTGCACGTTGCGCAGCCAGACCTCGCCGTCGTCGACGGTGGCGAATCCGTCGACCAGCTGCGCCTTGCCCTGCCGCAGGCTCTTGACCTCGGTGCCGGTCAGCACGATGCCGGTCTCGTAGGTGTCCAGCACCGCCCAGTCGTGCCGCGCCTTGCGGTTCTGCGCGATGACCTTGCGGCCGCGTTCCTTCACCATACGAACAACTCTAGCTTTCGTGTCACGTGACTTTCGGTACCGCCGTTCGCAACGCGAACCGCGGTACCGGTAATCCCGCTGCAGCCGGGGATCCCGGAGACCAGGCGGCGTCTGAGGTCCCGCTCGCTAACCGCACCGCAACGCAGGACGAGCCTGGAAACAGCCTCTACAGCCGGACGTAGAGGCGGAGCGTGACGTAGCCGGTGACTGCCGAGACGGCCGCCGCGACGAGCAGCAGGATCGGCGAGACCAGGGCGATGTCGCCCCATTCCACGCGGGGGATGATGCCGGTGCCGAACACCGGTGACAGGGCCCGGTCGAGGAATGCCACCTTGATGATGACGAGGCCGATGATCCCCAGGAACGCACCGATCAGACCGGAGACCACCGCCTCCAGCAAGAACGGCAACTGCGTGTACCAGCGAGTGGCACCCACCAAGCGCATGATGCCGGTCTCAGTGCGCCGGGTGAACGCCGAAAGCTGGATCGTGTTGGAAATCAGCAGCAGCGCGGCGAGCGCCTGGACCAGCGCGATGAAGAACGCGCCATTGCGGACGACATTGAGCCCGTCGAACAGCCGGTTGAGATAATCAGCCTGGTTGACGACGCTGTCCACACCGGGACGCCCGCTGAACTGCTGCTGCAGCGCCGGGAAGCGCTCCTGGTCGGACAGTTTGACACGCAGCGAGGCCGGCATCGCCTCGGCACGGGCGACGTCGCGCAGCTCAGGCTGCGACTCGAAGACCTTGTTGAAGTTCTCGAACGCCTTCTGCCGGTTCTCGAAGGCCACCGACTCCACGCCGGGCACGCGCTTGAGGTCGGCCATGATGTTCGCGCAGGGCTGCTGGGTGCAGTCGTTGTCGTTGGCGCTGACGTCGTCGGTCATGAACACCACGACCTCGACGCGGTCCTGGTAGGTCTCCTGCATCTTGTCGATCATCCGGACCACGAGGAGACCGCCGCCGAGCAGACCGACCGAGATGGCGGTCGTCAGGATCATCGCGATGGTCATCGTCACGTTGCGCCGAAGGCCGTTGACGACCTCGCTGAATACGAAGCTCGCGCGCATCTTGTGTCAGCTTTCCTGCCGGTCGGGGGTTTTGTCCTCAGGTGCGGATCGGGTGCCGTCGGGGCTAGGTCGTGTCTGATAAGCGGCGGTAGCCGCTTGCGGTGTGGGAATCAACTCGCACCGCCGCGGGTTCTCAGACGTCTCCTCGCGAGGACAGCCCCGACGTGGTGAATGGCATTCATGATGCCGGGGATCCCAAAGTGAGGTGGCATCTGAGGTTCCGCCACCAGCACCGCTACGCAAACCAATTTCGAAACACTCCCTAGCGGCCGACGCCGTAGACGCCGCGGGCATCGTCGCGGACGACCCGGCCGAGGCTGAGCTCGACGACGCGGCGCCGCATCGAGTCGACGATGGAGTGGTCGTGCGTGGCCATGACCACCGTGGTGCCGGTGCGGTTGATCCGTTCCAGCAACAACATGATGTCCTGGCTGGTGTCGGGGTCGAGGTTTCCGGTCGGCTCGTCGCAGAGCAGCACCAGCGGCCGGTTGACGAAGGCCCGCGCGATCGCGACGCGCTGCTGCTCACCACCGGAGAGCTCGTGGGGCATCCGGTCGGCCTTGCCCTCCAGGCCGACCAGCTGCAGCACCTGGGGCACCACGCGGCGGATGTCGTTGCGGGGCTTGCCGATCACTTCCAGCGCGAACGCGACGTTCTCCGCGACCGTCTTGTTGTTCAGCAGCCGGAAGTCCTGGAACACGCAGCCGATGCGCTGGCGCAGCCGGGGGACGCGGCGCCGCGGCAGTTTTGCGACGTTCCAGTCGGCGACGAAGACCCGTCCGCGGGTGGGCACGTCCTCGCGCAGCAGCAGCCGCATGAACGTCGACTTGCCGGACCCGGAGGGCCCGATGAGGAACACGAACTCGCCCTTTTCGATGCCCACCGAGACATCGTCGAGAGCGGGCCTGGTCGACGTCTTGTACGTCTTGGACACGTGCTCAAGGCGGATCACGGGGCGTGAGTTTACCTGCGACCGTTAGGGGGACATCACTCACCCAGACCGGCGGCTGTACCGGCGATCACCTGCGGGTTCGTCGCCGGTAGGGCCCTGCGCGCGGTACTGGTCAGGCCACGCTCTGTTGCTGGCGGCGCCAGCGGATGCCGGCCTCCAGGAATCCGTCGATGTCGCCGTCTAGCACCGCGTCGGGGTTGCCGACCTCGTGCTCGGTGCGCAGGTCCTTGACCATCTGGTACGGGTGCAGTACGTAGGAGCGCATCTGGTTGCCCCAGCTCGACCCGCTGTCCTTGAGGGCGTCCAGCTCGGCGCGCTCCTCCTCCTTCTTGCGGGCCAGCAGCTTGGACTGCAGGACGCGCATCGCGGCGGCCTTGTTCTGCAGCTGCGACTTCTCGTTCTGGCAGGACACCACGATGCCGGTCGGGATGTGCGTGATGCGCACGGCGGAGTCGGTGGTGTTCACGCTCTGCCCGCCGGGGCCCGAGGAGCGGAAGACGTCGACCCGGATGTCCTTCTCCGGGATGTCGACGTGGTCGGTCTCCTCCACGGCCGGCAGCACCTCGACGCCGGCGAAGGAGGTCTGCCGCCGGCCCTGGTTGTCGAACGGCGAGATCCGCACCAGCCGGTGGGTGCCCTGCTCGACCGAGAGAGTGCCGTAGGCGTAGGGGGCGTTGACCCGGAACGTGGCCGACTTCAGGCCGGCTTCTTCGGCGTAGGAGGTGTCGTAGACCTCCGCCGGGTAGGAGTGCCGTTCGGCCCAGCGCAAGTACATCCGCATCAGCATCTCGGCGAAGTCGGCCGCGTCGACGCCGCCGGCCTCGGCGCGGATGGTCACCATCGCCTCGCGCTGGTCGTACTCGCCGGAGAGCAGCGTGCGCACCTCGAGGGCTTCGAGGTCCTTCTTGAGGCGGTCCCGCTCCTCGTCGGCCTCGGACAGCCCGGCCGAATCGCCTTCGTCTTCGCTGAGCTCGTAGAGCACTTCGAGGTCTTCGAGGCGCTGCCGCAGCTCGGTGATCTTGCGCAGTTCGGCCTGGCGGTGCACGAGCTGGCTGCTGACCCGCTGCGCGTGCTCGACGTCGTCCCACAGATCCGGCTTGGCGGCCTCGGCCTCGAGCTCACCGATCTTCGCGCGCAGCGCGGCCAGATCCATCACGCTCTCGATGCCTTCGAGGGTGTTGGACAGTTCTTTGAGCGAGGCAGCGACGTCGGGATTCACAGTGCTCAGCGTACTTCACCGAGCACGGGCCGCCCACGAGGACGGCCCGTTTCCGGCCGTGAGTGGTTCTGGCCATCGAGGTGACTCCCGCCACTCACGACGGTTCGGCCCGGGAACTCAGTCCGGAATCGAGTCCAGCAGCTTGATGATCGCCCGGTTGTAGGACACGGTGAAGTCCGCGGCCGCCTTCTCGTACGGGTCGGTCACGGCCTTGGCCGCGTTCTTCGCCTCGTCCATCTTCACCGCGTACTGGGCTCGGGCCGACTCGACCAGCCCGGAGCGCTGCTTCGGCGTCAGGGAACCCGAGTAGACGAGCCGGAGGATCAGCGGGCTGCGGACGTTGTCCGGCCCCGGTTCGGTGTTCAGCCACGACTTGAAGGCGCGCTTGCCGGCGGCCGTGATCGCGTACTGCTGGCTGGAGCGCGGCCCCTGCTTGCCGAGGCGCAGCAGGCCGGCGTCGGTCAGCGCGGGCAGCTCGCGGTATACCTGGCTGCGGGTCACGCTGAAGAACCCTCCGAAGCGCTCGGTGGCGGCAGCAACCAGCTGGCCACCGGTCTTCGGACCTTCGTGCAGTAGTCCCAACAGGGCAGCGGATGTCGCATTCAGCTCGGTCACAACTTCCACGGTGCCATGCCTCCGCGTCGCTGTCCACAGTGGTCCCCGGTTCTGTCCACAGTGGTTGCAATGGACTGGTCCAAGTGGACGAACGATTGCGCCATTGGCGCGCGCTCCAGACGACTGGCGGGGCGGCGGCACCGGACACGGGGCGCACACGTTTGCGGTCGCATGTCTGCACGTATTGCGACGAGGATTCGCACGGTTCGCCTGGATGGGGGGTCTTCGCGGCGCAATGAGGTGCTATCACGTTGCGGAGCAGCACAACTACGGCAAGTAACTAGCAATCTGCATTTGGCCGACAAGTTGGCGGCCGATGAGCGGCCGATTCAGGAGGTGCTGGGCGTGCATCGCAGTTGGTTGCGCACCAAGGTCAACGAGAGCAAGACGAAGATGACCAACAAGGTCACCGAACAAGCCAAACGAGCCAGGTCACTGGTACCCGTGCAGAGAGAAGGCGAAACAGACGCCTGCATGGTGTGCGGACGAGCGATGCGCCCGGCAGGAGTGGTGCGGGGAGAAGGGAGGGTCTGCTCCCCGACCTGCGCCCGCCAATGGGCCGAAGGCCTCAAATAACCGGAAGACCCAAGAATCGGTGAAGCCCCCGACCTAAGTCGGGGGCTTCACCATTAGTAGCGGGGACAGGATTCGAACCTGCGACCTCTGGGTTATGAGCCCAGCGAGCTACCGAGCTGCTCCACCCCGCGCCGTCTGCGTTTTTCTCTTGTACGGAGTACTCTACACACCCCCAAAACCCCCGGAACAAGGGGGTCCCCCAAACCTCGAAACCTCACCCCACCAGCAAAAACCCAAAAACCAAGCCGACAACGACCACCCAACAGGCCCAAGCGCCGAAAACCACCCAACGCAAAGTCCACCGCAAGCCGCCACCCCAGCCCGAACACACCGAACGAAAAGGCTGGTCCAGAACCCAGGCCGGGAACGCCCCCCAAAAAAGCGGGAAGCCAACGAAGAGCGACCATCGCACCGTGGGGGCCTACGGGGCTCGGCCCCCGTAAAGAAATAAGGACAACGGGAAAAGCCCCCGACAAAGTCGGGGGCTTGAACACCGGAATGGTAGCGGGGACAGGATTCGAACCTGCGACCTCTGGGTTATGAGCCCAGCGAGCTACCGAGCTGCTCCACCCCGCGTCGTTGTGTACCCAACTTTACGGGGCGATGAAGCGTATTGCAAATCGCCTGGCCACAGAAGTGACGCACGACATTCGCACTCGATCGGTCCCCCGGAAAAGCGACGAGGCGGGGACCGCCTTGCACGATCCCCGCCCCGGTCGTCGGCGTCGATCAGCCGCCGCTGCCCTGCGCCTGCTCGAACCGCTTGACCGCGTCGTCGAGCTGCTGGTAAGCCGCGCCGAGGTCGGCGAAGTTGCCGGACTGCTGGGCCGCCCGGACGTGCTCCAGGGCCGCCCGGATGTCCGTCACCGCCTGGGACAGCTGGGGGGTGCTGCCGGGCGCCAGCGGCTGCTGGTTCTGCGCCGGCGGCGGCTGCTGGCCGTTCTGGCCCGGGTTGGTGGCCTGCCCCGCCCCGGAACCGAACACCTGCTCCAGCGCTCCGGCCAGGGTCTCGGAGAACCCGACCTTGCCGCCGAAGGACACCAGCACCCGCGCCAGCTGAGGATAGGAGTTCTGCTCGTTGCGCTGGATATAGATCGGTTCGACGTAGAGCAGACCGCCCGCGACCGGGAGGGTCAGCAGGTTGCCGAAGATCGCGGTCACGTTCGGGTTGTTGAACAGCGTCCGGTTCTCGGTGACCGCGGGCGTCGACTCCATCTGGTTCTGGACCTGGTTCGGGCCCGGTGTCGAGTTGTTGGTCGGCAGCCGCAGCACCGTGAGCTTGCCGTAGCTGCTGGGCTCGGAGGACGCCGAGACCCAGGCCGCCAGGTTTTCGCGGCGCAGCGCGGTGAGCGCGCTGGTCAGCTGGAACTCGGGCCTGTCCTGGCCCTGGACCTGGGCGAGCACGTAGTACGGGGGCTGCTGCCCCGCGGTCGTGGCGGCGTTACCGCGGCCGGTCGGGTCGGACGGCACCTGCCAGAAGGTCTGGCTGGAGAAGAAGTCGCCCGGGTTGTCGACGTGGTACTGGGTGAGCAGCGTGCGCTGCACCTTGAAGATGTCCTCCGGGTACCGGAAGTGGTCGCGCAGCTCGGGGCTGATCGCGCTCTGCGGCTTGACCACACCCGGGAAGACGCCTTCCCAGGCCTTGAGGACCGGGTCCCTGTCGTCGACCGAGTAGAGGTCGACGGTGCCGTCGTAGGCATCGACGGTCGCCTTCACCGAGTTGCGGATGTAGTTGATCTGCTGGTTGGGCTGCCGCTCGACACCGGTGAGGGTGTCGTTGGTGGCCGCACCGAGCTCGGTCAGCTCCGAGTACGGGTAGTTGTTCAGCGTCGTGTAGCCGTCGACGATCCACTTGACCTTGCCGTCGACCACGGCCGGGTACGGGTCGCCGTCGAGCTTGAGCCACGGCGCGACCTTCTGCACCCGGTCCCGCGGGTTCCGCTCGTAGATGATCTTGGAGTTGTCCCCGATCGCACCGCTGAACAGGAAGTTCCGCTCGCCGTAGTTGGCGGCGAACACCATGCGCTGGAACAGGCTGCCGACGGGGACACCGCCCGCGCCCGTGTAGGTGTACTGCTGCTGGTCGGTGTCGTACTCGCGCGGCGCCTCACCGGGGCTGCCGCCGACGATCGCGTAGTCGTTGCGCCCCACCAGCTCGCCGTAGTACACCCGCGGCTGCTTGACCGGGATCGCGCCCTGGCCGTTGTTGGCCACGTCGCTGATCTGGAAGACCGGGTAGCCACCCTGGGTGGCCCCCTCCTTGAACGTCGAGTCGACCCGGTCGGCTGGCGCGGCGACGAAGCCGTTGCCGTGCGTGTAGACGGTGTGCCGGTTGATCCAGTTCTGCTGGTTCACTGCCAGGCCGTCGGTGTTGATCTCGCGCAGCGCGACGAGATAATCCCGCAGGTTGCCGTTGGTGTCCCGGTACCGGTCGACGTCCAGCTTGTCGGTGAACCCGTAGAAGTTGTACTGCTGGGTCAGCTGGGTGAACGTCGGGGCCAGCACGTTCGGGTCAAGCAACCGGATGTTCGGGATCGTGCCCTTGTCCGCGGCCACATCGCTGGGCTGCAGCTGGGTCCGGCCCGGGTAGTCGACGAACTCGACGTTGGGCTCGCCGATGTTGAACGCCGCCTTCGTCGCGGCCAGGTTGCGCTCGATCGACTGCGCCTCCCGCTGGTTCGCGTTGGGGCGCACCGAGAACTGCTCCATCAGCGCTGGCCAGACCGCGCCGACCACCACGCTGGAGAGAACCAGCAGCACCGTTGCCAGCGCCGGGATCTGCAGGTTCTTCAGGAAGATCACGGCGAAGAACGCGATGGCGCAGAACACCGCGATGCACATCAGGATCAGCTTCGCGGGCATCACCGCGTTCAGGTCGGTGTAGCTGGCACCGGTGAACAGCGGGTTGCGCGAGGACAGCAGCAGGTCGTAGCGGTCCAGGAAGTAGTCGACCGCCTTGAACAGCACGAACAGGCCCGCCAGCACGGCCAGCTGGACGCGCGCGGGCATGGACAGCTGCCCGGAGCGGCCCGCCAGCCGAATGCCGCCGAAGATGTAGTGCGTGATCAGCGCGCCGATGAAGGACACGGTGACCGCGATGAATCCCCACGACAGCAGGAACCGCCAGAACGGCAGCTCGAAGGCGTAGAAGCTGATGTCCTTGCCGAACTCGGGATCGACCTGCCCGAACGGCACGCTGTTGAGGAACAGCTGCAAGGTCTGCCAGTCGGCCTGCGCGGCGAGTCCGCCGATTACGCCCACCACGATCGGCACCCCGAGCCCGAAGAGGCGGGAGCGCTCGGTGGCGACGGTGCGGTACCGGGCCAGCGGATCGTCCGGCCCGCTGACCGGCACGAACACCGGCCGGTTGCGGAAGGCCAGCCAGAGGTTCAGGGCCAGCACGCCGCCGAGGAAGACGGCCGCGGCCACCCCCAGTCCGGCCCGGGACGCCAGTTGGGTGGTGAAGACCTGTCGGTAGCCGACCTCACCGAACCACAGCCAGTCCACGTAGGTGCCCAGCAATCGCGATCCGGCGATCAGGGCGACCAGCACGATGCCGCCCAGTATCAGCAGGATCCGGCTACGCCGGGATAGTTTCGGCATTCCTACCGGGGGCCGCATGGCCACAACGCACGCTCCTGGTGACGATCAGCAGGCCTTGGGCGATACCGGCGGACGGCCGCCCTCGTGATGTTCAACTCTACGTCCCCGCCGAGAAGTTCCTGGAAGCGGCTTCGCGAACTGGATTAAGCGGACATCTTTCGCAGGTCATCGGTTCGGCCGACGGGAGGCGCCGACCCCGGCGGTGCGACCATGTCGGCATGCCACCGGAGACCCCCGAAGACCTGGCCGCGGCGCTGACGTCGGCCGCCCGCGAGATCGAGGAGTTCGTCGACGCCGCGGGCTGGGACCAGCCCGCCCAGGTGTTCGCCCTCGTGTCCACCGGCCGCCTGCTGGCCGCCGAACCAGGGCTGGCCGACCAGCTCGACCCGAACGCGCCGCTGACCCCGATCGCGCAGGAGGCGCTGCCCGCCGAAGACCTCGCCGAGGCGCTGGGCCGCATCGAGTGGCCGGAGCAGGTGTCCGGCTGCGCGCTCGTGCAGGAGATCGTGGTGCTCCCGCCGGAAGCGGAAGCGGAGCTGCCGGGCGACTCCGAGGAGGCTCGGCAGATCGCCGCGGAGCACCCGGAGCGCCGCGAGGCGCGACTGGTCGCGGCAGTGCTGCGGGACGGCGGCGAAGCGTGCGTGATGCGCCTGCGCGCGCCCGGCGCGGAATCCGGCGGCGAGGTCATCCAGGACCCGTCGCTCGCCCCGAACCTGCTCACAGCCCTCCACGCCACATTCGCGGAGTGACCCTTCCGGCTCCAACGGGGGCCAGCGCGCTGATCCCCGTTGAAACCGGTCAGCAGCTGGCCGGGACCTGCCCGTTGCGCACTTCTTCGAGGGCCTTGGTCGCGTCGTCGAGGGTGGCGACCTTGGCGAGCTGCAGCCCCTCCGGGGCCTGTGACTTGGCCTCGGCGCAGTTGTCCGCCGGCACCAGGAAGGTCGTCGCGCCCGCTTCGCGTGCCTTGACCATCTTGAACGGGATGCCGCCGATCGCCCCGACCTGACCGGTCGGGCTGATCTCCCCGGTGCCCGCGACGAACTTGCCGCCGTTGAGCTCGCCCGGGGTCAGCTTGTCGATGATCGCCAGGCTGAACATCAGCCCCGCCGACGGGCCGCCCACGTCGGCCAGGCTGATCTTGATGTCGAAGTTGACATCCGGCCGCTCGATCGCGGCGACCCCCAGGAAGCCCTGCGGGTCGCCGCCCGGGTTCGCGCCCAGCTGCACCTCCGCGAGCTGTTCGGGCTGGTCCGCGTGCCGGAACCGGATCTCCGCCCGGTCACCGGGCTTGGTGCCGACGAGCGCCGCCCGCAGCGCCGCCGGGTCGGTCACCGGCTTGCCGTTGGCCGACAACAGGTGATCGCCGGGTTCCAGCACGCCGTCCGCCGGGCTGCCCTTGACGATCTCGCCGGCCAGCACCTTCGTCGGATAACCGAGGTAGCGCAGGGCTGCGGTCTCGGCCGTGGTCTGCGAGTCGTTGAACGCCTTGGTGTTCTCCTGCTCGATCTGCTGCTCGCTCTTGTCCGGCGGGAAGTACAGCTCGCGCGGCGCCAGCGCGTACCGGCCGCTCACCCACAGCCCCAGCGCGCCGAACAACGACAGCTGATCGGTCACCGACACCGTCGTCATGTTCAGGTGGCCGCCGGTCGGGAAGGTCTGCTGACCGTCGATGCTGATGACCGGAACGTTCCCGTCGAGCCCGAGGGTGTCGTAGGTCGGCCCCGGACCGAGCGCCACGTAGGGCACCCGGACGAACGCGCCGAGCAAACCGAAGACGACTACCAGTACGACGCTTGTCAGCAGCGTCCACGTGCGGCGGTTCACGAGGTGACAGCGTACGTTTCGCCTCCACGGCGTGTTCAGACCGCACGGCCCGGAGGCCCTGACCAGCGAAGACCGGCCACGGCCTCCGGTGGTCAGAGCCGGCAGGTTGTTCTTCCGCCCCCGCACGCCGCATCGCGCCAGCATGCCACCCGTGAACCTTTTAGGTGTTCGCGGCGAGCGAGCTTCGGACACCTTCTGTGAGGCGGCGCTTGCCGCGTACGGTGGAACTATGACCAACTTGCCGTTCGGGTTCAGCTCGCAGGACCCCGACGATCCTGACAAGGGCGACTCGTCGCAAGGCCGCTCTGAGGGCGGCGCCGGAAACCCCGGAGACCTCCCCGGTTTCGGTTTCGGCGGCATGCCCGGACCGGGCGGCATGCCGAACTTCGACATCGGCCAGCTCGGCCAGATGCTGACCCAACTCGGCCAGGCGCTCAGCCACTCCGGCAGCGGTGGCTCCGGCCCGGTGAACTACGAGCTCGCCAAGCAACTCGCGGTGCAGCAACTGCACAACAACCAGCGCACCGAGCGCCCCAGCCAGGACCAGGTGAAGGCGAGCGAGGACGCGGTCCGGCTAGCCGAGCTGTGGCTGGACGCCACCACCTCGCTGCCCGCCGGAGTCCGCTCGGTGCAGACCTGGTCGTCGGTGGACTGGGTGGAGAAGACCCTGCCCACCTGGCAGCGGCTGTGCGACCCGGTCGCGCAGCGGATGTCCAGCGCCTGGCTGGAGGCGCTGCCCGAGGAGGCGAAGCAGGCCGCCGGCCCGCTGCTGTCGATGCTCGGGCAGATGGGCGGAATGACCTTCGGCTCGCAGCTGGGCAACGGCTTGGCCCAACTCGGCGGCGAGGTGCTGACGTCCACCGACGTCGGCCTGCCGCTGGGCCCCGCCGGTACCGCCGCCCTGCTGCCCGCCAACATCGGGCGCTTCATCGAGGGCCTGGACCGGCCGATCAGCGAGGCGACCGTGTTCCTCGCCGCCCGCGAGGCCGCGCACCACCGCCTGTTCAGCCACGTCCCGTGGCTCGGCCAGCGGCTGCTGGCGACCGTGGAGGAGTACTCCCGCGGCATCCACATCGACACCTCGGCGCTGGAGGACCTGGCCGGGAAGATCGATCCGGCCAACCCGAGCTCGATGGAGGAGCTGATGGGCTCCGGTGTCCTCGAGCCGAAGACCACCCCCGAGCAGCAGGCCGCGTTGAACCGGCTGGAGACGTTGCTGGCGCTGGTCGAGGGCTGGGTCGACGTGGTCGTCGCGGACGCCGTCGGCGAGCGGCTGCCGGGCGCCGGCGCGCTGGGCGAGACCGTCCGGCGGCGGCGGGCCAGCGGCGGACCGGCGGAGCAGACCTTCGCCACGCTCATCGGCCTGGAACTGCGGCCCCGCCGGATGCGGGACGCCGCGAACCTGTGGCGGCTGATGACGGAGCGGCACGGCATCGACAGCCGGGACCGGGTCTGGGACCACCCCGACCTGCTGCCGGACAGCTCGGACCTGGACGAGCCGCTGGACTTCGCCGACCGCTGGGGCGCGGGTTCGGCAGACCTGGACGACCCGATCGCCGCGATCCGCCGCGCCGAGGCGGACGAGGCGGCGAAGTCCGACGACGGGGGCGACGACTCGTCGAAGCGCGACGGGAGCTGAGCCCCGGCACCCTGCGAGCGGATGGGCACCTCCGGAAGTCCGGAGGTGCCCCTGTCCTGCACAGATCGGCTCGGCTTCGGCTCGGCTTCGGCTCGGCTAGCGGTGCAGGGTGGCAGAACCTCAGGCGGCGCCTCACGGCTGACCCCACCCGCGGTGAAGCCGCGTGACGTGCCGAAGCTGCGCGGGCTCTCAGCAGCCCACCGGCGCTTCGGCGTCGTCGTCCGCGTCGTCGTCCGCGTCGTTGTCCAGGCCGATGCCGAGCTGGGCGGCCGCCGAGAGGCCTTCGAGGTAGCCGATGGCCCGTTCGGTCTTCGGGTACCGGCGCACCCACTTCCAGAAGTCGGCGCCGTGGCCAGGCACTAGCAGGTGCGCCAGCTCGTGCACGAGCACGTAATCGAGCACCCATCCAGGTACATCTCGGAGGCGCTGACTCACCCGAATGGTGGCATCGCTGGGCGTGCAGGAAGCCCACCTCGTGCGCATCGGTGGCACCCACCGGACACCCTGCGGTTGCGCCCGGCCGTCGAGGTACTTCGCGGACAGCTCGCCGCACCGCTCGAACAGCGCCTCGTCGGATTCCCGCGCGGGCGAGCGCCGACGCGTCTCACTGCGCTGCAGGCGGCTGAGCATGTCCGCCACCCAGCGCTTTTCCTCCGCTCGGCTCATCCGCGCCGGAAGCAGCACCACGATCTTGTCGCCGTCGCGATACGCGCTCACCGTCTGCCGGCGGCGCTTGCTGCGGCGCACCTCGACCTGGGGTTCAGCCACGGGAGTGGACCTTAGCGAGTGGCCCCGACAAACGGTTCCCCCTGTGAGCCGATCCTCAGCATCTACGCATCGTAAACGCCCCGAGGGATTACTCCGTTAAGTCGAACATGCGATGCTCTTAATGCATGCATGTCGAATGATCCACATGTACCGTTCCCCCAGCCGCCCGGAGGAGGGCCGCAGACGACCCAGCGACGACGCTGGGTCACGAGAGAAGGAGGGGAGCCGTGGCCGAGACGTACAACGGCTACTGCGTGAAGTGCCGGGAGAAGCGCGACTTTTCCGGTGAGGTCTCGGAGACCAACGGTCGCCGGATGGCCAAGGGCACCTGCCCGGTCTGCGGCACCAAGATGACCCGCATCCTCGGTAAGGCGTGACCGGGCACGGGTGGGCCGCCGCGAGGCCGCCCACCCGCCCGTACCGCCGACGCGCTTCGCCCCAGCGTTCGACACGCACCGGCCACGCGCCGGGACGTTGAAGGGATACACGTGTGTTCAGTGCGGATCGGCGGTTCCAAGGCTCGAAGTGCTGGCTCGCTCCCTCTTGTTCGGTGGAACGACGACTGCGCCCGGTGGCGCAACATGGCGTCCAACGCGTCGATCACGGTCCAAGGCGCCGCAGGAAACCTCTAGCATGTGACTGGGCTTCTCGATTTCGAATGAGTCTTCGGACATCGAGAGGGTTTTCCTGCGCGCACCAAAGGAGAATTCGTGGCCGACATCCCCCGCCGGGCAGCACACCGCACCGCGAAACTCGCCAGTCTGCCGCTCGGTGTCGCAGGCCGCCTGGCCGCTGGTTGGGGGAAACGGCTTACCGGGCAGAACCCCGCGGAGATCAGCGCCGACTTGTCGGCGAAGACCGCGGAGCAGTTGTTCGCGGTCCTGGGCCAGCTCAAGGGTGGCGCGATGAAGTTCGGCCAGGCCCTGAGCGTGTTCGAGGCGGCCGTGCCGGACGAGATGGCCGGCCCGTACCGCGAGGCGCTGACCAAGCTGCAGTCGGCGGCCCCGCCGATGCCCGCCAGCAGCGTGCACCGGGTGCTTGACGAGCAGCTCGGGCGCGCGTGGCGGAAGCGCTTCGCCGAGTTCGACGACACCCCGGCAGCGGCCGCGAGCATCGGGCAGGTGCACCGCGCGACCTGGCATGACGGACGCGAGGTCGCCGTCAAGGTGCAGTACCCCGGCGCGGACGAGGCGTTGCGCTCCGATCTGCGCCAGCTGATGCGCTTCTCCCGGCTCTTCCAGTCCTTGGCACCAGGCGCCGAGGTCAAGCCGCTGCTGGCGGAGCTGCAGGACCGCATGGTCGAGGAACTCGACTACCGCACCGAGGCCGACAACCAGCGGGCGTTCGCCAGGGTGTTCCACGGCGATGACGACGTCCGGGTGCCGGCCGTGGTCGCCAGCGCCCCGAAGGTGGTCGTCACGGAGTGGGTGACGGGCAAGCCGTACGCGCGGATCATCGCCGACGGCGATCGCGCGGAACGCGATGCGGCGGGTCGGCTGCTCGCCGAGTTCCACTACTCCGCGCCAGCCCGGGTGGGCCTGCTGCACGCCGACCCACATCCCGGCAACTTCATGCTGCTGCCGGACGGCAAGCTCGGCGTGATCGACTTCGGCGCGGTCTCCCGGCTGCCCGACGGCCTGCCCGCGACGTTCGGCCGCATGATCCGGCTCGCGCTGGAGGACAGGCCCGCGGAGCTGCTGGACCTGCTGCGAGCGGAGCGGTTCGTGCAGGGCGACCGGGAAATCCAGGCCGAGGACGTGCTGGCCTACCTGGCGCCGTTCGTGGACCCGGCCCGGACGCCGACGTTCCACTTCACCCGGCGCTGGTTACAGCGCCAGGCGGAGCGGGTCGGCGACCTGCGCAGCCCGGACTTCCGGACCGGGCGCTCGCTGAACCTGCCGCCGGATTACCTGCTGATCCACCGGGTCACGCTCGGCGCGACCGGAATCCTCTGCCAGCTCGACGCGGAGGTCGGGGCCCGCGACATCATCGCCCGTTGGCAGCCGGGCTTCAGCGACCGACCCCGGCGGTGAATCTTCCGAAGTGAAATTGCGGCCACTGGTCGGCCTCAGTCCTAAGCGCCTGTCGGCGAATGCCGTCCGCGCCTTGGAAGCGGCGTAGCCGCTTGCATTCACCTTGCCGAGACGACCATCGGCGGGTTCTGAGCGGTTTCCTGGCGAGGACGGCCCCTCCGCCGCGTATTGGACGGACATACATCAGGAGGGGCACCCGCAGTCCAGGGAACCGCTCAGGTTCCGCTAAGCGACCACCCACCCAGACCATTCACCAACAGGCGCTAAATCTAAGGTCGGGTGCCGAGGTGGACCGTGTTGGCCGTGAGGTAGTACACGTCGTCGCGGTTCCCGGCGTAGTGCTCGCCCGACTCGTCGAGCAGCTGGTCGAGCGCAGCCAGATCCGCCGCTCCGACGCGGTTCTCGGCGTCCCGGCGGAGGAACTGCAACCGGCGCAGCACAGCCTGGCGGGCGGCTCCGGAGACCGGAGCCGGACGGTCCACGAGGTAGCTCCACGACCGCACCTCGGCCAGGCCGACCTCGGACAGGGCCTTCCCCCACCCGATCGGCAGCCGGACCGAGCCGGTCATCTCCGCCCGCATCTGCCGGAACCAGTCCTCGCGACCGGCGATCAACCGGGCCTCCAGACCCGGCTCGCCGAGGCCGACGTCCGGCGGCAGCACCCTCGTTTCGAGCCCGAACTCGACGACCGCCAGCCGCCCGCCCGGGCGCACCAGCTTCGCCAGGCGGCGCAGCCCGGCCAGCTGGTCGGGCAGGTGGTGCACGACGAAAGCCGCGAAGACCAGGTCGGCTTGGACCGGAGCACCGGCCCGTTCGAGGGCTTCGACCAGCGAGTCCTCGCCGGCGTCCGCCTGGACGGCATGGACCGCCACCCGGTCGGAAACCCGCTTGACGCGGTCACCGGCCGCCGCGAGCAGCTGCGGTGCCGTGTCCACGACGGTCAGCTCGCCGCCCGAGTCCGCCAGCGCCGCCGCGAACGCCGCCCGCCCCGGCACCGACCTCGATCAAGGTGCGATCGGTCGGGCGCAGCAACTGGGCGACGAGTCCGGCGATCTCCGGCGCGTTCAGCTCGTCGCCGTCGCGGAGTCGCTGCAGGTGCTCGTCCCAGTCGATGTTGTCATGCGAATGTCCGGCCACGGGGCATCACGATACGGTCAATGCCCCGGCAGGTGCTTGGAGTTTTCAAGGTGCGCGAACCGTCGAGCACGCAGCGAGGTTCGTTCGGCGGAGCGGACTCCCAGCCGCCGCCACGACCGTGGGGTTCCCGACCGGTGTGCCGGCCGGGAACCGTCCGAATGAGACGGCGACTGGAAATCCGTTTCGGTGCGGGATTTTTCAGCGTCGCGCGACTACCTTCGCCCGCCGAGCCGATCCCGGCTTCGGCGGGCTCAAGAACATCGGGCTGCGCGTTCCGCGCGCCGACCGGCGTAATCGGCGAGCCAACGCCACCAGCGGCCGGCGGATATCTGCCGCGCCAGCCGTTGTCGGTGCGCTTCCTCCATCAGCTCGTTACTTCGTATCCGGGACAAGTCCTCGGGCATCAACATTCGTACCTCGTCCTTCATCCGGGTGTCGGTGATGGGTTCGGGAATTCGGTCGTAGGTCATGCCGCCTGCTCCTGACGCCGTCGCTCGGCCGCGGCGGCGGCCGGTGCCTCGGTCGGCAGCGGGTGCTTGCGTGGGCGGCCGCGGGGGCGCTTGCGGGCGACCACCGCGCCCCGCTCGAAGATCTCGCCGCCCCAGACCCCCCACGGCTCGCCGCGCGACAGCGCACCGGCCAGGCATTCGGTCTTGATCGGGCAGTCGGCGCACAGCGACTTGGCCTGGTCCAGCTCCCGCGGGTTCTCGGCGAACCACAGGTCCGGGTCCTGACGGCAGGGCAGGTGGCTGTCCAGCGCCGTCGCGGGGCTGTCGAAGAGGCCGGCCACGGTGTCCCCGTCCGGCAGCAAGCCCTCGCCCGCGCTTGCTATCGGCACACTCGCGGTCAACATGAAACTTCCTCCTGTAGTCGGTCGGCAGCAGTTTGTGGTTGTGGATGGCGGAAAACCAGGAACAACAAGAAGGCCGCGGACCCGATGCGGGGTCCGCGGCCTTCGAGAAGCCTGGGGAGATTCCTAGATCAGTGGATCAAGGAATCGCCAAAAAGCGGACCGCCGTGGGTCGACCACGGTCAGCGGCAGCGCGCGGAACCAACGCGGGTTGAGCTTTCGGCCATAGCCGGCATCGTGTTCGGCAACAGCTGGGAACGGCGCGAAAGTGACGCGGAACAGCGCGATTGCCCCGACCATGAGGCGGCTCGGGGTGCTCGACATCAGAATCGTGGACACCAAGGCCACCTCCCTTCGGTCTTCAGGCCGGGGTTTCTTCCAACCACGGCTCGCGCTCTTGCAGGTTATTGGCACACCCGTGCCGGTCGCAACGTATTTTTCGAAGAAACCGCTCGATCGTCTGAAAAACCTGCGTCACCAGGCATTTCAGGGCGTGTCGCGGCGCTCACCCTGGATCAGCGCGAGCACGTCGGAGCCGAACTTCTGCAACTTCGACGCCCCGATCCCGGAGATACCCACCAGTGCGGTCTCGTCCAACGGCCGCTGCTCCGCGATCGCGGTCAGCGTCGCGTCGGTGAACACCACGTAAGCGGGGACCTTCAGCTGCCGGGCGCGTTCGCTGCGCCACGCCTTCAGCTGCGACAGCAGGTCTTCGTCCACATCGGACGGACAGTCGGCGCAGCGGCCGAGCTTGATGTCCATCGTGCCCGCCAGCGTGGCGTTGCAAATGCGGCAACGCGGCTTCGCGGACTTCGCCGGTCGCGACAGCAGCTCGCGCTGCTTGACCTTGTTGGGCAGCGCCGCCGGGTGCTCGTCCGGCACCAGGCTGTACAGGAAGCGGCTGCGTCGCCGGTAACGGCGCCCACCCGCGCGCGCCAGCGCCCACGACAGGTAGAGGTGCTCGCGGGCGCGGGTGACCCCGACGTAGAGCAGGCGGCGTTCCTCCTCGACGCCGGCGTCGGTGTCGGCGTGCTGGATGGGCAACGTGCCTTCGACCAGCCCCACCAGGAAAACCGCGTCCCACTCGAGGCCCTTGGCGGCGTGCAGCGAGGCGAGGGTGACGCCTTCGACGGTCGGCGGGTGCTGGGACTCGGCTCGCGCGTCCAGCTCCGCGACGTAGCGGGACAGGCCCGCGTCGGGCACCGTCGTGGCGAGCTCCTCCGCGAGCTCCACAAGCGCGATCAACAACTCCCACCGCTCGCGCGCGGCACCACCGGCAGGCGGCTCGTCGGTCAGCCCGACCTCGCGCAGCACCGAGCGGACCGTCGCGGGCAGGTCCTCCGCTTCGGCGCCGTGCGCGACTGCGGCGCGCAGCGTGACCATGGCCTGCCGCACCTCGGGGCGCGCGAAGAACCGCTCACCACCACGCACCTGGTAGGGGATCTCGGCGTCGGAGAGCGCCTTCTCGTAGACCTCCGACTGCGCGTTGACCCGGAACAGCACCGCGATCTCCGACAACGCAACACCCCGCTTGGCCAGCTGCGCGATCTTGCGGGCGATCGCCTCGGCCTCGTCGGTCTCGTCGTCGTACTCGGCGAAATCCGGGCGCGGCCCGTCCGGGCGCTGCCCGACCAGCTTCAGCCGCGTGCCGGCCGGCCGCTCCCGCGCGGCACCGATGACCTGGTTGGCCAGGCCCACCACCTGCGGTGTGGACCGGTAGTCCCGCTCCAGGCGCACCACGGTCGCTTCCGGGTACTTGCGCGGGAAGCCGATCAACCACTTCGGCGAGGCACCCGCGAACGAGTAGATCGTCTGGTTCGCGTCGCCCACCACCGTGAGGTCGTCGCGGTTGCCCACCCAGGAGTCGAGCACCCGCTGCTGCAGCGGGTTGACGTCCTGGTACTCGTCCACGACGAACGACCGGTACCGGCTGCGGAACTCCTCGGTGATCTCCGGCTGGTCCTCCAGGATCGCCACGATGTGCAGCAGCAGGTCGTCGAAGTCCAGCACCTGCGCCCGGTTCTTCAGCTGCTCGTAGGCCGCGAACGCCTTGCTGAGCTGCTCCGGCAGCACCGGCACGTCCCGCCCGGCGGCGGCCGCGGCGGCCGGGTACTGCTCGGGGCCGACCAGCGACGACTTGGCCCATTCGATCTCGCCGGCCAGGTCGCGGACGTCCTCCCGCTCGGTGGACAGGCCGAGCTTGTTCGCGGCCTGCATGACCAGCCGGAACTTGTTGTCCGTCAGCTGCCACATCTGGGTCTCGTGCACCCGCGGCCAGAAGTAGCGCAGCTGCCGGAAGGCCGCCGCGTGGAAGGTCTGCGCCTGCACCCCCGCCGCGCCGAGCGCGCGCAACCGGGTGCGCATCTCCCCCGCCGCCCGGGCCGTGAAGGTCACCGCCAGCACCTGGTTCGGGGCGACGAGCCCGCGCTGCACGAGGAAGGCGATGCGATGGGTGATCGTGCGGGTCTTGCCGGTGCCCGCACCCGCCAGCACGCACACGGGGCCGCGTGGTGCGATGACCGCCTGCCGCTGCTCCGGATCCAACCCTTCCAGAAGTCGCGGCTGCTCGGTCATGCCCGGCATCTTCGCAGACCGCCTCCCCCGACCGGGGGCACACCCCAGCACCCTGTGCCGCGTGTCGGAGGCCTCCAACGAGTGATTCGCACTCGTTCACCCGGGTGGCGGTCAATTTCTCGCGAAATTGACACCCCCCGGGTGATCACGACATTCGAGCGATGATCGGGCTGCGGGTGCCCGAAACCGCGGCATAGAAATCCTCACCGCCGTGCCCGGATGCCGTCGGAGGGCTGGCCGGGGAGGCGCCCCGACCAGCCCTTCCGCGTCAGTCGTTCCAGGTGGCCCAGCCCTTGATCATGCGGTAGGCGATGGACACCCCGGGCGGGAGCCGCAGGCCGTCGACCGCTGCGCCCGCCGACTCCAGGGCCGCCCGAACCGTGTCGCGGTGTACCCAGCGGGCGTCCTCGATCTCGCCGTCGGCCGGCGTAAGCGGCGCGGACCGGTCCGCGATCGCGGCGAAGCCCAGCATCAGCGACCGCGGGAACGGCCACGGCTGGCTGCCGAGGTAGCGGACGTCCGAGACCGCGACACCCACCTCCTCTGCGATTTCGCGCGAGACGCAGGCTTCCAGCGACTCGCCGGCCTCGACGAACCCGGCCAGCACCGAGTACCGCTCCGGCGGCCAGATCGGCTGGCGGGCCAGCAGCACATGGTCCGCACCGTCGTGCACCAGGCAGATCACGGCCGGATCGGTGCGCGGGTACTCCTCGCGGTCGCAACCCGTGCAACGCCGCGCCCAACCGGCGCGGACCCGCGTGGTCGCCGCCCCGCACACCGCGCAGTAGCGGGCGCTGTCGTGCCAGCCGAGGAGGCCGACCGCGGTGGTGAACAACCCGGCGTCGGTGTCGTTGAGCAGACCACCGCCGGCGCGCAGGTCCCGCCAGTCGTCCTGGGAACCGTCGTGCTCGCTGCGCAGCGCCCAGTAGCTGATCTCACCCTCAGCGCCGAGCAGCACCGCATTCGGGGCCGGACGTTCGCCGAAGTCGCTCGCGGGGTGCACCACCAGCCGCGAATCCGGGCCGATCCGGGTGCGTCCCTTGGCGTCCACCAGCACGACCCGACCGGTCGACCACAGCTCCGCCCCGCCGTCCGGGGTCTCCCGCAGCGTCTCCCGGCGATCCACAGTGGACCTGGACAGCAGGGGCGCGGAGTCCAGCTGGAAACCCGCCCCGGCGACCACGTCGGAAATCATTTGCCCGCCTCACCGTCCAACCACGTCATGGCAACACCACACCCCCGAGCAGTCGAAGCTGGTCGGCGAGCTTATCCGCGTCGCCGACGACAACGCCGGTGAACGCGGTCGGGGTGAAGCGCCGCGCCGCCTCGCCCACCTGCTCGACCGTGATCGCCCGCAACCGCTCGGGGTGCGCGAGCAGCCAGTCCTGCCCCAGGCCCGCCGCGGCCAGCGCGACGAGCGTGGACGCCATCCCGGACTGCGAAGCGGTCGAGGTGAGCAGGCTCCCGATGGCGTACTGCCGGGCCGACTCGACCTCCGATTCGGTCGGTGGCACCAGCGCCAGCCTGGCCAGCTCGTACCGGGTCTCCAGCAACGCGGCCGCGGTTACCTCACTGGCGGTGTCGGCGTCGACGAGGACCGTGCCGTTGCCCCGGGTGAACTCGAACGACGAGTGCGCGCCGTAGGTGTAGCCCTTGTCCTCGCGGATGTTCTCCACCAGCCGTGAGGAGAAGTAGCCGCCGAAGACCAGGTTCGCGATCTGCAGAGCCGGGTACTGCGGGTCGGTGCGCGGCAACGCCTGGGCTGAGAACCGCAGCTGCGACTGCACCGCGCCGGCCCGGTGCACCAGCCGGACGTCGCCGCCGCGAACCGCCGGCAGCGACGGGAGTTCGCGCGCGGTGTCCTCGGACTGCCAGCCCGCCAGGTTGCGCTCGACGGCAGCCACCGCCTGGTCCGGGTCGATGTCGCCGACCAGCGCCAGCACCGAGCCCCGTGGCAGCACTGCTTCGCGGTGCAGCGTGCGGACCTCCTCGACGCTGACCTCGGCGACGTCCTCGGCCTGCGGCACCTCGCGGACGAACGGGTGGTCGCCGTAGCGGTGCCGCTGCAGCTCCTCCCGCGCGATCACCCGCGGCTGCGAGCGCGCGACGGTGATCCGCTCGACCAGCCGGGCGCGCTCCCCCTCGACCTCCGCATCGCGGTACACCGCGCCGGTCAGCGCATCCGCGAGCACGTCGAGCAGGGTGTCCAAGCCGGTGGCCAGCGCGTCGCCGGTGATGCTGAGCCGCTCCGGATCGACGGTCGCGTGCAGGTCGCCGCCCACCGCTGCCAGATCCGTGTCCACCTGCACGCGGTTGCGGCGCTCGGTGCCGGTCAACAGCGCCTCGGCCAGCAGCTCGGCGCGGGCCGGGTGCTTCTGTTCCGCACCGGCGAACGGAATCCGCAGCCGCAGCTCGACCATCGGGACCACGCCGTGCCGGACGGCGATCACCCGCAGCCCGTTGTCCAGCACGGTGTCCACGGCGGCCGGTGCGCGGCCGATGCGGGGCTCGCCGAGCGGCGGCAGCGGCCGCGGGCCGAGCTCGGTGCGGCCGATCTCCTCGGCACTCCGGTGCGTTGCGCGGGTCATGCCGCACCTCCTGTCGCGTTCTCGTCGCCTGCGGGTTCGATCTCCAGCACCGCGCGCGCATCGGGCCGCAGCGCCTTCGCCGCCGACGCGACAGCCTCCGCGCTGACCTTGCCGATCAGCTTCGGCAGCTCGGAGATCAGCTCGGCGCGACCGTGCAGCAGCTCGGCGCTGCCCAGGTCGAGGGTCCGCGTGACCACCCGGTCGTGCTCCCGGTACAGGCTGGCGGCCCAGCGTGCCGTGACGCGGGCCAACTCGTCCGCGCTCGGGCCATCGGTGGCCAGCTTCTCCAGCTCCTCGTCGATCGCGCCGACCACCCGGTCGAGCTCGACCTCCGGGGTGTGGATGGCGGTGACGGTGAACGTATCCGGGTCGCGGGCGTCCAGCGGGGCTCCCATCAGGCCGCAGCCGGCGTGCACGTCCACCACGAGAGTGTCCTGGTAGACCAGGCGCTGCTGCAGGCGGGAGGCATCGCCGTCGGACAAGATCGCCGCGAGAACCACGTTCGCCAGGTAGGCATCGAGTTCGGAGACCGGGTCGGGCAGGCGGTGCCCCAGCGCGACGGCTGGCAGTGGCGCGTGCGGGTCGGCGTGCTTGCCGCGCAGCTCGCCGGCGGGGAACGGCTCTGCGAAGGACGGCCGCGGCGGGAGGTCGCGCGCCGGCACGTCGCCGAAGTGCTTGTTGACCAGGTCGATGGTCTGCTCGACGTCGATGTCACCGACGATGGTCAGCACCGCGTTGCCCGGCGCGTAGAAGGTGTCGAAGAACGCGGCACAGTCGTCGACGGTCGCCTGTTCCAGGTCGGTGAAGTCGCCGTAGCCGTTGTGCGCGTTGGCGAAGGTCGAGTAGAGCACCGGCGGCAGCAGGATCCACGGGAACCCGCCGTAGGGGCGGTTGAGGACGTTGAGGCGGATCTCCTCCTTCACCACGTCCACCTGGTTGCGCAGGTTCTCCTCGGTGATCTTCGGCGCCCGCATCCGGTCCGCTTCGAGGAACAACGCCCGCTCCAGCGCCGCCGACGGCAGCACCTGGTAGTAGTCGGTGTAGTCCTGGTGCGTCGAACCGTTGAACGTGCCACCGGAGCCCTGCACGTGCCGGAAGTGCGCGAGTTTCTCCAGGCTCTCGCTGCCTTGGAACATCAAATGCTCGAAGAGGTGCGCGAAACCGGTGCGCCCCTCCGGTTCCGAGCGAAAGCCCACGTCGTAGTGCACGCTGACACCGACCACAGGGGCCTGCCCTGACGATGCTCGGCCCGCTGCCGAGTCCGGTGCCAACACCACGCGCAGCCCATTGGGCAAGGTAACGCGATGCAGCTGGGGTTCGACCATGCCATGCAGCCTACGTGCGGACTGTCAAGCCGTGCGTGCCCCCTTCGCCACTCTTCGTCGTTTCGTGATGACCCGGCGTAGGTGGCGAATTTCCTCCGCGCAGCATCCAGCGGCGGTAGAGCGTTCGGGCGCGGTCAGCGGACCTGGGCGATGAGGGATTCGATCTCGGCGCCGATCGTGCGCGCGTCGGCCGGCAGGATCGCGAAGACCTGCTCGCCGGAGCTGCCGCGCTCGACCCGGTTCAGGTAGCGGCCGTCCGGCTCGTTGTCGAACCAGGACACCACCTGGGAACGCTTCCGGCGGCCGTACTGGTCGCGGGTGCTCGCCGACATCTGGCCGATGCGCGCGTGCGGCGCCTTCCCGATCGCTTCGTAGAGCGCGACCTGCAGGTCGCCGCTGCTGCCGCGGCTCGGGGTGGCCGACTGCATCACGCTCATCTGGTCGTAGTCGTCCAGCTGCGGCTGCCGCACCAGCGAACTCTGCGGGACGCGCACCGGCCCCTGGCCGCCCGGCTTGGTGGGTGGCAACGTGGCCAGCAGGACCTGCGGCAGCGGGGCGTTCTCGTGGACCTCGACGGTCAGCATGCCGCCGCGCTGCGGATCCTCGCTCGGTGTCTGCACGCCGAGCACGACCCGGTTGCCTTCGGTGAACACCGCGAGCGCCCGCCAGCAGTGATCGGACCCGACCTGCGGGAACCACAGCGAGTCGACCCACAGGTACGGGTTGGCCAGCGTCTTGAGCGCGGTGACCAGCGGCGGCGCGACCTCGTCATTGATCACGGCTCCGGCGGCGTCCATCCGGTCCAGCTCACCGATCGCGATCTGGCTGAACTGATCGGCGGTGTACCCAAAAGAACGGCTGCTCAACGGCAAGGTCAAACCGTCGATCTTCAGGTACTTGAGCACGATGTCCAAGTGCACCGGCTGAAGCTGCCACCGCCCCAACACGCCCACTGTTGTTTCTCCCCTTGTGAGTTCGCCCGCTGCAAGCGTGACCGACCGGTGGTGCCGAAGCCGACGCCACCGGTCAGCACCGGATCATTCGCCGAGCACCGGCGGGGCGGTCTTCGGCATGTCGTTCATCCAGATGTCGTCCTGCTCCTCGAGCCAGGACGGGCGCTCGTGCTCCTCGTCCTCGCCGCCCTTGCCGCGCTGACCGGCACCACCCATGCCGCCCATCGCGCCTCGTCCGGCACCGGCACCTCGAGCACCTGCACCGCCGGCCGCACCCGCGCCGGCCCCGAGTCCACGGATACCGGCCCGGCCACCGGCGGCCATGCCACCAGCTCCGGCGCCCATCCCGCCGGCCATGCCACCGACCATCCCGGCGCCACCGGCGCCGCCGCCGGGGAGACCACCACCGGCGCCACCGCCGGGGAGCCCGGTTCCGCCACCGCCGGGGAGCCCGGGCTGATCGGCCCACTGGCTACCGGTTCCGGAAGGCGTGGTGTAGCCGCCACCGGGGATACGGCTACCGAGATTGTTGGGGTCGTATGCACCGACGGGGAGCCCGCGGTCGGGAATGCCACTGCCGGGAATACCACCGACGGGAACACCGGTACCGATGCCACCTCCGGGAAGCTTCCCGGTCCCGCCGCCCGGCATCCCGCCGCCGGTTCCACCACCGGGATCGCCGGGACCACCACCGCCCCATTCCGTGGGGGGCGGCGGCGGCACCGGCGGCGGCTCCTTGATGTTGCCGTCCGGCCCCTTGTACTGCGGCATCTTCGCGTCGACCTGGGTGAGCGTGGGGCTGTAGACGCGCGCCATCGTCTCCTGCGCGGCCTTCTCCGCCTGCTCCTGCTCCTCCATCTGGCTGAGCGCGTTGATGCCACCGCCGACGATACCGAACGGAATCGAAGCGGAAGCGGCCTCACCCCAGCTGAAGCCCTGGGGCTTCTCGACCATCTTGCTGGCCTGACCGGCGGCCTCACCCGCGGCGTGCAGGTTGTTCCCGGTCATCTCGAAGGCATCGGCGCTGGCCTTCATCCAGTCGGAAGCGGGCTTGCCGACCTCACGAGCGTTGCTCGCGGCCTCGCCTTCCCAGCCCCCATCGACGATCTTGGCGAGGTCCGTGGCGTAGTTGTTCCCGCGCTCGCGCAGTCCCGTGGCCAGCTTCTTCCACGCCTCGGCGACCTCACCGACCTTGCCCTGGTCGATCGACTCCTGGTTGGTCTGGTAGATCTGCGCGTGGCTGAAGCCAGACCAGTTGAGGCACTGCGTGATAGCCGGCGAGTCGTAACTCGTGACGTTGAGGCCGGAGTTCTGCTGCGCCAGCTGGTTCTGCTGCTGCTGGGCGACGCGGCTGGCCTCTTCGCCGTGCTCCTTCCGCTCCTCTTCAGCAGCGCTCTCCCAGCCGAAGACCCGGGAACCCGCGTTGTCGAGGGTACTGAGAAGTCCCATCACTCCCCCTGTCTAATCACTTCGGCAACCGAGAAGCCGTTTGATCGACGATCTTCTTCAGTTCGCCGCACGGATCGGCCACCGAGTCGCGCATCGCGCCGGTGAGCTGGTAGATAGCGACTCCGCCGCCTGCGGAAACAACGTAGTTACAGACACCCTGCCCTGTCGCCCCAGCAACAAGCAGCTCCGCGCCCTCGCGACCGGCAACCGTTGTGGCCGCGTACTTGTCGAAGCCGCCACCCTGGCCGAGGCTCTGCACGGTCTCGTCCGCGTTCTTCTGGAGGCCGAGAGTGAACTTCTCGCCCTTCCACGAGCAGCCCGGCTGGAAACTAACTTGGGTGAACTCCTCGGCCTTCGTCGAAAGACCGAACGAGCTCAGCTCGTCGGGCTTGAAGAACGTGCACGGATCGAAGCCAGCCAGCCCCGCCCCCGACGATGTCGAGGTCGGTGCGGACGACGTCTCCTCACGACCCCCAGGACTCTTACCGCCACCTGCGCATGCAGCAAGCCCGAACAGGGCCAGACCAGCGGCCGCTGCGATCAGGGATCGGGAAAACGTACTCACTGAATACCTCGCCTCAGGTCGTCGGCGTTCTGCTCGTCGGTGGCACGGTAGTCCTTGGCTGCGCCCCGGAACGCGTCCGCCTGCTTCTTCAGTTCTTCCTGCATGTCACGAATCAGCTGAAGAGCGCCGGCTTGACCGTCTGTCGCCTTCTCCTGGAAACGCTGCGCCAATTGCTGGCCGTCGGGGTAGTTCCCCAGTCCCTTGACTGTGCTCAGAGCAGCCGCGTTCTGGAGGAGCACGCCAAGCGCGTCGATCTCCTCTTCGCAGCGCTTGGCGGCCTTGTCGGCCGCGTCGGGATCAAGCGACAGCTTGCCTGAGCCGACCTGCTGGTTGATCCACTGCGTGCGGCCGCTGATCGCCTTCAGCCCTTCCTTGGCTGCGGCGAACCCGCCTGCGTCTGCGCTTGTCATCCCAGACCCCTCTGGACTCTGCGATCTCCCCCGGAAACGATGAACACTTTAACCTGACGCAGGGGCCCTCGTAACGGTTCCCGACAAACCCGAAGACTTCCGGCATCACCCGTTCAACCGCAGGTTGAGGTTCCCCCCGAGTGGTGGACAGGGGGTTTACGGGGATTCAGGCAGCTGCTCGGAGTGAGCTCTCGTAGTCCTCGGGACTGAGCATCCCGATCGCGGAGTGCCTCCGGACAGCATTGTAGAAGCGAACCCAATTGTCAACTGCGACAACGAGTTCCGTCTGTGTGGCGTAGGTATGCCGGTAGTAGTGCTCGTGTTTGAACGTGGACCAGAACGATTCCGCAGGGCTGTTGTCCCAGCAGACCCCAGTCGCGCCCATCGACCGGCGCAGCCCGTGCCGGAAACACGCTTTCACCGTTAGATGACCGGTGTACTCACCGCCACGATCGGAATGCAGGATCGTGCCACGGCACCGGCCGCCCCGGGTAGCGACGGCGGCGTCGATGGCCTCGGTGACCATCTCCGAGCCGATGTGCTCGGAGATGGTGTAGCCGAGCACCTTCCGGGAATGCCCGTCCCGGACCGCGCACAGATACATCTCACTCTCACCGCAGGACAGGTAGGTGATATCGGTCAGCCACACCGCGTCCACGCGGCCCTGGTCGAATTCCCGATCGACGAGGTCCGGCGGGAACGACGCCTTCGGGTCGGCCACGGTGGTTTTCACCTTGAACGTGCGCGGGCTGATGCCCTCGATCCCGATGCCGGCCATGATCTTGGCGACGGTCTTCTCGCTGACCACCTCGCCCCGCGCACGCAGTTCGGCGGTGATGCGGGGTGACCCATAGGTGCCGCCGGATTCTTTGTGTACTTCGGTGATTTTCACTTCGAGGTCAGCCCGGCGCTGCTTGCGTGGTGTCAACCTCCGCGCCGCCGCGCGTTTGACATACGCGTAGTAGCCCGACGCGGACACGTCCAGAAGTCGCGCCATACGACGCACCGAGAACGGCCCGGCGGCGTCTTCACTGCCGTCGGTGTCGGTGCCGGTCTCGGCGAGCGTGTCGGGGCCGGCGTACTTCACCATCAGATCGAACCGTTCGGTTTCTTCTGCATCGCGGCAAAGTACGCCGAGGCTTTTACCAGGAACGCGTTGTCCTTCTCCAGCTCGGCGACCTGTCTACGCAACCGTAGCAACTCGGCGCGTTCCGCAGCCTCCAAAGGCTTTTCGCCGTGAGCCTCGGCCGCGGCGATCCTGCGCCGCTCATCCTTGACCCAGTTACTCAGCAACCCGTCGTTGAGACCCAACTCACGAGCCACTTCAGCGATCGTGCGGCCGGAATCGATCACACGATGCGCAGCCTCGACCTTGTACTCGGCCGTGAACGACCGACGCTTACGAGGTGGCATGAGGACATCCTTCCAGCAGGAACCAATCCTGCCAACGTGGTGTCCACTACCCCGGGGGAACCTCAGGTCACAACGTTGTCACGATCCGATACCGAGCGATGGCAGACAGCGATCGCGCGAGGTGTTCAAGCCGAGCCTGGGACAGCTATACGACTGCTCGGCCCGGTCATTCCGGCAGCCGCGAAGCCGATTGGCTGACGATCTTCTCCGCTTCCCCGCACGCATCGACCGAGTCGGCGAGGCGCCCGGAGACCCCGTAGATCGTGACTCCCCCGCCAGCATCGACCAGCACGTTGCAACCACCCGTGCTTCCGCCGCCAGGAACGTTCGCGACCGCAGCGGAACGCCCGCTGATCGTCTTCTTGTCGTACCGCTCCCAGTTGCCGCCCTTTTCGTAGGAAGCGACGGTCTCGTCCACGTTCTTCTGGAAGGTGAGCGACATCTGCTGCCCCTGCCAGCGGCAACCCGGCTCAAAACTCACCGGCGCGAACTCTTCGCCCTGTGCAGGCAGACCCCAAGAAGTCAACTCCGCAGACTGGAAGAAGGCACAGGGATCGAACTTCTCCAGCTCAGGGCCGCCCGCCAGCGTGGTCGGCGCCTGCGCGGTGGCGCCGCTACCGCTGCCACCACTTCCACACGCGGACAGCCCGACAAGCGCAACGACTGCGGCTGCGACAGCAAAGGGCCGGACATGCTCGTTCAAGGACTACCTCATTTCAGGTCGTCGGCTTCCACTCGTGCGACGTTGCGATCATGTCAGGTCGTCTTGGACCCGTTTCGCGGCCTTACCGCAGGTCGAAGCGGCCCTCTTTGAGGTTGCCTAAGAACTCCCGCCAGCGGGGTTCTTGCACCTCGAAGTGCCCTCCTGCCAGGTTCTTCGAGTCTCGGACGGCCACCGTTCCTGGCAGCAGTGCCACTTCGACGCAGTTCACCGACGCGCCGCTCCGGCTGCTCTTTCGCCACACCAGGTCAGTCATTGCGCAAACCCTTCGCGATCGACTTGATCAGTCTGCGCTGCGGGTGGAATGCCGTTCTGGAGGGCGTTTTCGTCGTCGGGCTGGTGCGCGACTGCTCCGGGCAGCATGCCGGGAGCGGTCGGGGAAGTCTCACCGTCGCGCAGGTCATGGCCGCCGTCGAGCGAGCGCGGTGTGCCGAATACGTCGGCGGCATCGGTTGCGCGAGTGGGTCAGCGCTTGACGGTCTCGTTCAGCTTTCCGACCAGCGCCGGGAAACTCCGCCGGAAGTTCTGCAGGTTCGGGGTTTCGGCCGGGCTTCCGTACCAGTACAGGCCCGGCGTTTCGTCGGCTCCCGGGTCCAGTTCCGCGAATTCCTCCAGCCAGCAGTCCGTTTCGCCCAGCACCACCGCGTAAGGCAATGAACGGGAGAACACCGTCTCGCGGTCCGGCACCGGCAGGGAGCTCGCCGAGACGTCGTGCAGGTAGCCGCGCAAGCCGCGCACCTGCACCACGAGCGCGCTGCCGCGGCGCGTTCGGGCGGGCATCAGGCGTGCGCTGGACATCATCGCGATGCCGCCGATCACCACCCCGATCCCGAGCAGCGCGAGGGAGCTCGTCAGCGCCAGTACCGCCGTCAGCGCCGCGCCGCCGATGATCACGCCGAGCCCCGTCCACCAGAACCGGTTCCGGTCGGCGTCCGGCCGCCGCGCGAACCACTGCTTGTCGACGACCTCCGCGTACAGCGCCGTTCGGACCGGGTTGGCGTCCAGGTCGCGGAGTTGGGACAGCTGCACCTCCGCGGCTTCGCCGACGAGCAGGTCGTAGACCGCTCGCTCGAACGGCCGCAGCGACTCGTCCGCCGGGTTGAGCGGCACGATTCGCCAGTCCTGCTCGGGAAGTTCCTCGATCCACAGGTAGTTGCGGACCGCCAGGTCGATGATCGTCGCGGTGATGTCGACCGGGTCGACCCGCTCGTCGATGACCGTGCCAATCTGGCCGGGCAGCACGCCGTCCGGGGAGGCAAACGTGATCGCGCCCCGTGAGTCGGTCACCAGCAACTCGACCTGGCCCGCGTCCTCGGCGAACGCTTGCACGTCGCGGCCGCGGGCGTACCAGACGAGCCCGAGGCCGCCGATCAGCAGCAGGCCGATCCCGGCCAGGCCCGCGGCCGTCGCCGGCGTCAGCGAGAACGCCCGCGCCAGGCTGAAGTACTCCTCGGTCACCGCGTTCGCCGGCACGGTGCCGGCCGGGACCTTGAAGGCGATGTCCATCCGGTCGCCAGGCTTCAGCCCGTACGTCAGCGCGTGCATCGACTGGGTGTGGGTGATCTCGAACTGGGCGCAGCGGTCCGCGCTGCCCAGCGGGCCGGCCAGGCACATGATCTCCTGCGGCACCTTCGGCGACAGCAGCGACACCTCGACGCGGTCCACCGGCACGTTCCAGCCGCCGGACACCTGCCAGCGGACGGCTTGCAGATCACCGGCGTCGGCCACGGCGCCGCGGACCGAGTACTTCAGCGTCGAGACCCCCGGCTGCAGCGTCAGGTGCACGTTGTCGGAGTCCACCTGAACCGCGCCGCCGCCGTCCACCACCGCATCGGAGACGGTGAACACGCGGTCCGCGCCGGGCCCTGCGGACTGCCGCAGCGGCATCGTGCGTTCCACGTGTTGACCTGGGGGAACGTTGATCTGCTCGGTGACCGATACCTGGCCGTCGCGCTCCAGCTTCAGGTGCACGCTGCTGGAAACCGCGCCGGGCAGCGCATCGACCGGCTGCTCCTGCGCCGCGGCTGTGCCGGGCGCGCCCAACAGCATTCCGGCCAGTGCGACGGCCAGTCCCCATTTGGTCAACACGGCACGAACGATAGCGGCCCATCGCTAAGCTCTGGTCCGCAACGGTGGGATTGATGTGAGGAAGCCGGGGGGAAATGACTGCTTCGTGGCGGCCCGCTGAACCTGGACCGATCGTCCACACTCGACACTCCGCGAGGAAGACCGCATGACGCAGCCGCCCAGGCCACCGCGCGGCCCGCAGCAGCCCCCCGGCCAGCCCTGGCCGCCGCAGCAACCTCGCGGCCCGCAACAACCGCCGAACCCCCAGCAACCTCGCGGCCCGCAGCCGCCCCCGACCTCTCGACTGCAGCCGCCGAGCCCCCAGCCGCCACGTGGCCCCCAGCCGCCGAACCCACAGCCGCAACGCGGCCCGCAGCCGCCCCCGCCCCTCCGACCGCACGCGCAGCAGCCGCCTCCGCCGCCGCAACGCGGTCCGTTACCGCCGCCCCACCCGCAACCGCCGCGACAGCAGCAGATGCCGCCGCTCGGTCCGGTTTCCCGGCCGCCGACGCGCCAGGTCGCGCCGCCCCCGGTCGCGCGCCCGCTACCGCCGTCGATGGTCGGGCGGACCATGCCGCTGCCCAGACCGCAACGGCCGATGCCGCCACCGATGCCGCACCTGGGCCCACCGAAGCGCAAGAGCAACACCGGTGTCGTCGTCGCGCTGGTGCTGGTCGGCGTGGGGTTGTTCGGCATCGGCACCATCGGCGCGATGGCCGCCTCGATCACCTCGAACCGCGCTTCGGACTACAGCTCCACGAGCAGCCGGACCACCACGACTGGTTCCAGCGAGACCTCCAGCAGCAAGAGCACCAGCAGCGAGGACGCGACGACCACGGAGACCAGCAGCTACGACGACGGTGCCAAACCGGTGGCAGAGCTGGGCGACAACCCGGTCAACATCCCGGGCAACGGCGCGATGAACACCCCGTGCAACCTGCCCCGCTTCAACACCGATGTCGCTTCGCAGGACCGCTTCTACCAGGCCGCGCTGCCCTGCCTGATGGAGGCGTGGACCCCAGCCCTGGAGAAGGCGAACCTGCCTGCCCGCACGCCAACCGTGATCACCACCGGAGAGAACATCGAAACCCCCTGCGGAACGCGGCGCTGGAACCAGACCGCGATGTACTGCCCGGGCAACCACACGATCTACATGACCGCGCGCTACTACGCCCAGATGGAGAAGCGCACCAAAGCCGGGGCGTACCTCGGCCAGTTCGCGCACGAGTTCGGCCACGCGCTGCAGGGCATGACCGGGATCAACAGCGCCTACGGCGACGCCTCTTACGACGCGGGCGGCAGCTCCACCGCGGCGGGGTTGGAGCTGACCCGCCGTTCGGAGCTGCAGGCGACCTGTTTCGAAGGGATGACGCTGGCCGCGCTGCAGAACGGCGGCGTCAGCAACGACTACATCTTCCCCGCGCTGGAGGACTCGTCCGGCCGCGGCGACGAGCACAGCGACGTGCCCGATCACGGCAGCATGGCGACCAACGCGGCCTGGGTCGAGCAGGGGTTCCGCAAGAACCGGATCACGGAGTGCAACACCTGGCTGGCGGCATCATCCGATGTCGACTGACGTTTCCGCTCAGCGACGGCGGAGCATCAGGCCGTAGCCCCCGCCGGCGACGGCGGCGAGGGTCAGCAGGACCCAATTGGCGCGCTGCGTCTGGGCTTTCAGGTCGGAGTCGGATCCCGCGGGGCGGACCACGAAGTCCTGGACCGGGTCGGCAGGCACCAGCACCGGCAGCTGTTGGCCGCGGGCGTGGCCGCAGCCGTCGAACGGTGCTTGCCGCGTCACGCCGTCGACCCGGACCTCGACGAGATCCCGCGCCGAGTCCGCGCCGCACGGCCGGGACTCGACGACGGTCGCCGTGGCCGCGCGCATCGCAGTCCGGTCCTCGCCGGCCGCAGTCACCAGTGGCCACAACGTCACGGCAGCCACCGCGATGCCCAGCAATCCCAGGACAAGCAGGATCGGCGCCACCGACGCCGAACCTCGTTGCCTTCCCACGACACCGATATTGGCAGAAGCCGGCCGGCGGCAGCAGGGTCACTCCCCGCAGCATCCGAAACACCGTCGGTGATACGGCTTCCTTGCGTTCACAGGCGGTTTGCCGGCCTCAGGCGTCCGCGGGCGTGACCTTCTTGACGTAGAGCAGGCGGTCGCCTTCCTCGATCGCGTCGGCCTCCGGCGCGTCCACCCGGTACAGCTGACCGTCGCGCACCACGCCGAGCACGATGTCCGAGAGGTGCCGCGGCGAGCCGCCGATCTCCTGGGGCTCGACCTCCCGCTCGGCGATCGCCAGACCGGCGTCCGGGGTCAGCAGGTCCTCGAACATCTCCACCACGGACGGCGTCGAGGTCGCCATGCCCAGCAGGCGGCCCGCCGTCTCACTGGACACCACCACCGAATCCGCGCCGGACTGGCGCAGCAGGTGGACGTTCTCGGCTTCCCGCACCGCCGCGACGATCTGCGCCTTCGGGGCGAGCTCCCGCGCGGTCAGGGTGACCAGCACGGCCGTGTCGTCGCGGGCAGGTGCCACCACGATCGCCCGCGCGCGCGGCACGCCCGCCACCCGCAGCACGTCCGAGCGGGTGCCGGAACCGTTGACGGTGACCAGGCCTTGCGCGGAGGCTGTTTCGAGCGCGCGCTGGTCGGTGTCGACGACCACGATGCGACCGGACTCGGCACCGTCGCCGAGCAACGCGGTGACGGCCGAACGGCCCTTGGTTCCGTATCCGATGACGACCACGTGGTCGCGCACCTTGGACCTCCAGAGTTGGATCTTGAACGCCTGCCGGGAGCGCTCGGTGAGCACTTCCAGTGTGGTACCGACCAGCACGATCAGGAACAGCACCCGCAGCGGGGTGATGACCAGCACGTTCACCAGTCGCGCCTGCGGGGTGACCGGGGTGATGTCGCCGTAGCCCGTGGTGGACAGCGAAACCGTGGCGTAGTAGACCGCGTCCAGCAGGTCCAGTTCGCCGCCCGCGGAGTCCCGGTAGCCGTGCCTGCCGATGAACACGATGAACACCGTGGCGGCCAGCGCGAGCATCGCGCCGATGATCCGGCGGATGATGGACCGGACCGGGCTGATCGTGCTGCCCGGCATCCGGATCACGCCCACGAGCGCGTGGTCGGGCCGCTTGGTCAGCTCCTCCTCGTCGGAGCGCCCGCGGATGAAGGGGTGTGCCAACTGCTTCGGACTGCGCCGCATCATGCCCCCGCCGGCCACGCCGCCGCGCAGGACGACCCGCGCAAGTTCATTCCACTCACGGCGGAGAACAGTAACCGTTGCCCGGGCGTCCGATGCGATGCGGCACCTGTGGTTTCGACGACGACATCTCCTGCAGGCCGGACGACCTTGTCTGGACATCGCGGCGCGGCGGCATACCATGCAGCGGTGCAGCAACTTCAGCACGCGGCTCGTGCCCTGGGGTGGGACGGTCAGTTGATCCCGGACGTCGAGGTCCTCGGTGCGCGCTTCGCCGCCGTGGCCCGGATCCGGCGCGACGTCCACGAGTGGCGCAGCCACCACGGCTGGGGGCCGGAGCTCAACCCGACCTGGTTCCGCTCCTGGTCCGAGCCCTGCATGCATGATCACGTGCCGGTGGCCGCGGTCGACCTGCTCGGGATCCTGGTGCCGGTGTCGCGCGCCCGCCACGCCTTGCACGCGTGCGGGACGCTGCTGACGCTGGCCCCCTGCGCCGTCGTGCTGCCCCCGGACACCGCGTACAAGCCGTTGCGGATGCTGGAGCTGGACTACTACGGCGTCGGTGTGGTCAACGCCGGCTTCGAGGGGCCGGCCGAGCTGGTGGTCGCGCCGGAGGACCGGACCGCGGAGTTCGGGTCGTCCATGTTCGGCCGCTGGTTGCTCGAAGTCCTGTACTCGCGGATCCTCGAACTCCGCCAACTCACGGAGAACGCCTGACGCCCCGCAGCTCGGAACGTCAGGCAAGCGGCGTCGGCCACTTTCTCTTTCTCCATACACGAAACAGCCACCGCGACACGCAACGTCGTACGTCGCAAGTCGCCGCAAGCGGCGAAGCCGCTTGGCCCACCCGCTCAACCTGCACCGCTGCGGGTTCTCGGATGCCGTGCCCGCCCGAAGGGCTCTCGGCGAGGCCAGTCCCCGGCGTGGCGTATTGGACATACATGAGTCGGGGATCCCGGAGTCGAGGCGGCCTTTGAGGTTCCACTACCCGCACCGCCACGCAAGACGGGCCTGGAAACAGTCCCTCAGGCGAGGACGTACTCTTGCCAGTTGAGGTTCTCCGGGTTCCAGCGCATGCCGCGGCTCTCCTTGAGCGCGCGCAGGGCCTGCATCGTGTGCGGCCAGCGGCGGATCACGTTCGCCAGCGCGACCGGGGTCATCAGGTCGGCGGTGCGCCGGTGACCACCGGGGCCGAGCAGCGCGATGCCGCCCGGCGTGGAGATGATGTCGGTCAGCGGGGCCTGGCCGGACAGCGCGGCCTGCTCGACGCTGAGGATGCTTTGCGGCTGCAGTTCGGTCGGCCAGCTGTTGCGGTCGATGTCGGCGGCGACCGGCTGTTCGCAGCTGCCGCACCGGCACTGAACCTCGCTTGCCCAGCCGTGCTGCTTCCACGACCACACCGCGGCACCGCCGGTGTCCAGATCGGACAGCGCGGCGACGTGCGGCCAGGCCCCGACGACGGCGCTGAGCGCCGTCCTCTTCGACGGTCTCGGGTTCCGGCCGGGCCCGTCGAAGGACCAGGTGCCTTCGTCGTCGCGGTGCACCCGCACCAGCGGGGCGCGCATCGCCAGGACGTCGGTGTCGACGTTCACTTCGGATTCCGGTGGCGTCTTTAGCTTCCAGTCCATGTTCATCGCGGGCATAGTCGGCCGCCGCGAACCGCGATCTCAAGCCCCGCCACCCGAACGTGTAGTCATGCCGGTGCGGCAGGTGATCCCGACGACGCCGCCAATTCCGCTGGTCAAGGTCCGTGAGTGTTTTTGGGTGCCATAGCACCGAAAAGTACTCACGGGTCCTGACCAGGCCAAACCGTTACCGCGCGGCGGGGACCGAGGTGATGAGGTTCCGGAGGCCGTCGGCGTCGAGGAGGTCGGCCGGGCGGAGCGTGTAGTCGTGGCGGACGTAGTGGAACGCCGCGCGGACCTTCGACAGCGGCGTTCCGGACAGTTCCGCCCAGGCCAGCCGGTACGCGGCGAGCTGCACCGACAGCGCAGGGACCTGGTCGCCTCCCGGCACCGCGCCGGTCTTCCAGTCGAGGACCGTCCAGCCTCCGTCGGCGTCGGCGAACACCGCGTCCATCCGGCCGCGCAGCACCACACCCTCGACCTGTGTCTCGAACGGCACCTCGACGCGGTGCGGCGTGCGGTCGGCCCAGGATCCGGCGAGGAACGCCCGCTGCAGCTCGGCCAGGTCCTCGTGCACCGGCGCGGATTCGTCGGCTGCGCCGGGCAGTTCGTCGAAGTCCAGCAGCGCGGTCGAGGTGAACCGGTGCTCCAGCCAGGCGTGGAACGCGGTGCCGCGGCGGGTCATCGGGTTCGGCGGGAACGGCAGCGGTCGGCGCAGCCGCCGGGCGAGGCTGCCGGAATCACCGGCGAGTTCGACGAGTTGGCTCACCGACAGGTGGTCCGGCAGCCGCACCTGCTCGCGCCGCTGCGCCGCCGCCGCGCGCTCGGCCAGCAGCACGTCGACGTCCCGCGACCACCCGTCCTCGTCGTCCTCCGGCTCCGCATCATCCACAGTGGACATCGCGGCCCGCACGAGCCCCGCGCCTTCGGCCACCGCCGCGCGGCGCGGACCCAGCGGGTCCACCGGCCACTCCGCGCACCGCATGGCGTCGGCGAGCGGGTTCGTCGCGTCTTCGTCGGGTTCCGGCGTCCACAGGTCGATGGCCCCGGTCCCGGACCCGCGGAGCACCTCGGCCAGCTGCCGCAGGAAGCCCGACGGCCCCTTGGGCCGGTCGCCGTTCTCGCCCCACCAGTGCCCGGACAGCAGCAACGTCCGCTCCGAGCGCGTCACCGCGACGTAGAGCAGCCGCCGCTCCTCGGCGAGCCGGCGCTCCTCGAACTCCTCGTCGTGGATCCCGAGCGCCTCGGTGAGTTCCTTGCGGTCAAGCCCGGACAGCCGGTCGACGTCGAGCCGGGGCAGGTCTTCGGCGTCGCCGCGCAGTTCGGCGGGCAGTTCGGTGACCGAGCGCAGCCACGACGAGGACTTCCGCTTGCCGGGGAAGACGTCGTTGACGAGGTGCGGCACGGCGACGACCTGCCACTCCAGGCCCTTGGCCGCGTGCACGGTGAGCACTTGAACGCGGTCCTCGGCGACCTCGACCTCGCCTGGTTCCAGGCCGTCTTCGGCGCGTTCGGCCGCTTCCAGGTAGTCCAGCAGCGCGGGCAGCGTGGCCGACGGGCTCGCGGTGGCGAAGGCGGTGACCGCGTCGGCGAACGCGTCGAGGTGGATCCGCCCCGCGCCGACCGGCCGCGCCATGCTCTCGATGTCCAGCAGCAACGTCCGCTCGACGTCCGCGACGAGCTCCGGTAGCGGCTGGTCGAGGCGGCGCCGCAAGGTGGCGAGCTCGCGTCCCAGGCGTCGGATGCGCCGGTAGCCGTCGCCGGAATAGCGCTGCGCATCGCCGGGATCGTCAAGCGCGTCCACCAGCCCGGCCTGCTCCGCGTTCTCGCCCGGCAGCGCCGCGGTGACCACAGCAGTGGGATCGGCGGTCTCCGGTGTCCCGAAGGCTTGCGCGCCGAGTTCCCGCGCGCGATCCCACAGCGCCGCGATGTCGGCCGCCCCGAGGCGCCAGCGCGAGCCGGTGAGCAGCCGCATCGCTGCCGTCCCGCCGAGCGGGTCCACCAGCATCCGCAGTGCGCTGACCAGGTCGCGCACCTCGGGCTCGTCGAGCAGCCCGCCGAGCCCGACGACCTCGACCGGCAGACCGCGTTCCCGCAGCGCCGCCGCGATGTCGGTCATGTCGGCGCGGCGGCGCACCAGCACCGCCGCGGTCGGCGGCCGTCCCGTCTCGTCCAGCGTCGCCTGCCACTGCGCGGTGACCTGGTCGGCGACCCAGTCGCGTTCGGCCCGCACGTGTTCGCTCAGCGCCAGCCGGATATCGCCGGCCTCGGCGCCGTCCCTGGCGCGCAGCTCGTCGACTTCCAGGCCGGTTTCGCGCAGCGGCCCCGAAACCGCGTTGGCGGCGTGCAGGACTTCCGCCGGGTTGCGGAAGCTCGTCAACAGCCCGTACCGGTGCGCCGGAGCCTTTCGGCCTTCCTCGATGCGCGGGAAGTCGGTGGTGAAGCGCGGGAGGTTCGCCGCGCTCGCGCCGCGCCAGCCGTAGATGGCCTGCGCCGGGTCGCCGACCGCGGTGACCGGCAGCGGACGCTCGCGCCCGAACAGCGAGCGCAGCAGAACCCGTTGCGCGTGGCCGGTGTCCTGGTACTCGTCCAGCAGCACCGCGCCGTACCGGGCACGTTCGCCGTCGACGACTTCCGGGTGTTCGGCGGCCAGCAGCGCGGCCAGCGACATCTGGTCGGCGAAGTCCATCGCGCCTTCGCGCCGCTTGCGCTGCGCGTACTCCTCGACCAGCGGCATCAGCGCGACCCGCAGGCGTTGCGCGGCAACGACTTTCACCAGGTCCTGCGGAAGGTTCGCGCGCTGCCCCTTGGCCCGCGGCGCGTTCTCGACCGCGTGGCAGAGCTTTTCGGCGTGCGCGCGCAGGTCTTCCGGGCTCACCAGGTGTTCGGCGAGCTCGCCGGCCAGCGACAGCAGGTAACCGGTCACAGTGGACGGAACTTTGTCGGTGTCGATGTCCTGGGTCCAGGTCGCGACCACGTTGTGCGCGAGCTGCCAGGACGCCGTCTCGCTCAGCAGTCGCGCGCCCGGCTCGACCGGTACCCGCAGCCCGTGCTCGCCGACGAGCCGCCCCGCGTAGGCGTGGTAGGTCAGCACCGTGGGCTCCTCGGTGAGCACCGCGGAGCGCAGCTGCCCGCTGGGATCGACCTCGTCGAGCAGCCCGGACCCGGCGAGCCGGCGCAGCCGGGCGCGTACCCGGTCGGCGAGCTGCCGCGCGGCCTTGCGGGTGAACGTCAGGCCGAGGATGCGCTCCGGCGTCACCAGCTGGTTGGCGACCAGCCAGACCACGCGGGCGGCCATCGTCTCCGTCTTCCCAGCGCCCGCACCCGCCACGACCAGCGCCGGTTCGGCGGGCGCGGCGATCACGGCGGCCTGCTCGGGGGTCGGCGGGTGCAGCCCGAGCGCCTGCGCGATCCGATGTGGACTGATTTCCGCTCCAGTCACTGCGCGACCTGTCTTCCGGCCGGGTGGACCGGGCAGCAGGTGCGGGCCGGACAACGATCACAGTCCGAGTTCTCGCTGGCCACATAGGCAGGTCCGAGGCTCGAAGCGGCGGCGGTGTGCACCACGTCAAGCCACACCTCGATCCGCTCGGCGTCCAGCGCCTGCTGGACGCGTTCGGTGGCCGCTCCCTTGCGGTCCGACTTCGCGACGTACAGCAGCCGCGCCCCGCCGGGTTCCTCGCCCGCGCCGAACGCGCCCAGCGCGGCAGCCAGCTGGTACACCGCCAGCTGCGGGTGCTCCTCCGCATCGCCTTTGCTGACCGGTGTCTTCCCGGTCTTGACGTCGACCACCACCGGGCGGCCGTCGGCATCGGCCTCCAGCCGGTCCACGCGTCCGCGCAGTCGCAGCCACGGACCGCCCGCCCGGCCCGGAACCGTGACGTCCAGGTCCTTCTCCACGCCGACCTGCGTGAGTTCGGCCCGGGACTGGACCAGCCAGGTCAGGAACGCGTCGAGCATGCCCTCCACGCGCTTGCGCTCCTTGCGGGAGAACCACGGCGCACCGGCGTCAACGGATTTCCAGGCCTCGTCCAGGGCCTTGTGCAGCTGGTCGGTGTCCGCGCCGTCGGCGGCGGCCTGCACGAGCGCGTGCACGAGGGTGCCGGTGACGGAGGCTAGTTCGGCCGTGTCCTGGCCGCCGTGCCGCTCGACCATCCAGCGCAGCGGGCACTTCGCCAAGATGTCCACAGTAGACGGCGACACCTTGACCGGATCATCACCGGTTACCAGCGGCGTCGAACTGGAACTCTCCGGCAACCCGTACCAGGCCTCCGGGCTGGCGCCCGGAACCCCGGCGTTGGCCAGCCGCGCGAGCTGCGCCGCCGCCCGCTGCCGCCGCTGCGGCTCCGCCTCCGCATCGCACACCACCCGCCGCAGCTCGCCGACCAGATCCCCGAGCGCCAGGCCGCGTTCCGGGCGCGCGATCGGCCGCTCCACCGCGTCGGGGTCGCTGACCACGCCCTCCAGCTCGTCCAGGAACCGCGAGGGCTGCTCGTCCTCCCCACGCACCGCGCTGACCAGCAGGTTCCGCCGCGCCCGGCTCGCCGCGACGAGCAGCAGCCGCCGCTCCTCGGCCAGCAGCGGCGCGGTGGCCGACACCCGCTCGGCGTCCACCCCGGACAGCACGTCGACCAGCCGCTCCACGCCGAGCAGCGATCCGCGCAGTCGCAGGTCGGGCCAAATGCCTTCCTGCACACCGGGAATCGCCACGACCTCCCACTCCCGGCCGCTCGCGGCATGCGCCGTCAGCACCGACACGGAGTTGTCCCGGGGGGCGGTGGGCGCCAGCGAGCTACCCGCGATCTGCTGGCTGGTCAGGTAATCCGCGAAACTGGCGACGTCCGCACCCGGCAACCTGTCGACGTACTGGGCGGCCGCGTCGAACAGCGACACCACGGCGTCGAGATCGCGGTCGGCCTGCACCCCGACCGCGCCGTGCCGCTCCGACTGCGCTACCCAGCGCTTCTCCAGACCGCTGGCCTTCCACGCCCGCCACAGCGTTTCTTCCACGGTGTGCCCGGCGGCGACGGAGTCGGCCGCGTTGCGCAGCAGCGCCGCGAGGCGGCGAGCAGGCTCGGCGGCGGAATCTTCCAGAGCAGCAAGGCGGTCGCCGTCCTGCAGCACCTCCACCAGCAGCTCGCCGCTGGCCCGGCTCCCGCCTGCGGCGAGCTCCAGGCGGCGCAGTCCCCGGCGAAGCCGCCGCAGCGCGAGCGGATCTGCGCCGCCGAGCGACGAGGCGAGCAGCTCAGCGGCAGCGTCCGCGTCGAGCGCCTGCGGGCGCGCAGCGCAGCGCAGCAGCGTCAGCAGCGGCCGGACGGCATTGCGCTGCGCTAGCGGAAGGTCGTCGACCGGCAGCGCGATGGGCACACCGGCGGCCAGCAACGCGCGGCGAAGCACCGGAAGCGACAGGCCGGTCGACCGGACCACGACGGCCATGTCGGACCAGGCGATCTCGTCGAGCAGGTGGGCTCGGCGGAGCTGATCCGCCACCCACGCGGCCTCCTGCGCCTCGGTGGCCAGCAGGCGCACCTGGATCGAACCACCTCGCTCGTTCTCGGGCTCGACCAGCTCGCGCTGGGGGCCCGCCCCCGGCAACCGCGAGGCCAGCCGCTGCACCGCCTCCCGGACCGCCTTGGACATGCGGTGGTCGACGGTAAGGACCTCGGTGTTCGTGCCGTCCGGGTCGGCGTCCAGCAGGCAGCGCGGGTCGGCGCCGCGGAAGGAGTACACGGCCTGGTCGGGGTCGCCGGCGAGCACGAACTCGGTGGCCGTGTCCCCGAGCCGCCGGATCAGCCAGTACTGCTGGGGGTCCAGGTGCTGCGCATCGTCGACGAGCACGTAGCGCACCCGGTCCTGCTCGGCCGCCAGCAGCCTGGGATCGGTGTCGAACGCCAGCAGCGCCGAGCCGACCAGCTCCGCGGCGTCCAGTGCGGGGGCTTGCGCGCCGCCCGCCCCGCGCAGCAGCGTGACCTGCTCATACTGCCGCGCGAACCGACCGGCGGCGATCCATTCCGGACGGTTGTGCCGGCGGCCGAGGTTGACCAGCTGCTCGGGCCCGACGCCGCGCTCCGCAGCGCGCAGCAGCAGATCCCGCAGTTCCTCGGCGAAGCCGGGCACGGTCAACGCCGGTCGCAGCGTCTCCGGCCAGTCCTTCGCACCGGTCTCGACATCTCCGGCCAGCAGGTCTCGCACGAGCGCGTCCTGGTCCGGGCCGTTGAGCAGCTGCGGGGGCGGTAGCTGGTCACGCACCGCCTGCAACCGCAACACCGCAAAGGCGTACGAGTGGACGGTCCGGACCAGCGGTTCGGGCGCGGTGCGCAGTTCTTCCGAAGAACCGGTGAGCAACCTGGTGATCTCGGTGCGCATCCAGGCAGCAGCGCGCCGGCTCCCGGTCAGGACCAGGACGTTCTCCGGCGACACCTCGTGGTTGCGGATGCGGTCGGCGGCCAGCTGCGCGATCAGCGTGCTCTTGCCGGTGCCTGGTCCACCGAGGAGCCGGAGGAGGCCGTAGCGATGCGCCAACGCCCGCTGCCCGGCTGCGTCCCAGTTCGTCCGCCGACGAGTGGTTTCAGCTCGGCGAACGAGGACGGGCGTGGTTGGGGATGGCACGCATCGATGGAATCACGCGCCGACGACAAGGTCGCGCAGGGCTCGCGGATAGCTCCCGCTCAACGGGAAATTAACTGAACCTTTTGGTGGTACAAACCAATTTTCCCCTCTGGCAATGTGATGATCGTCACATCGTTTCTCCGGCTGTGACCAGCGGAATCGTGCCTCGGGCGCGATCGAACCCCCGAATGGAGGAACTGTGAGCAAGGTCCGCAAAAGCCTGCTCGGCTGCGCCGCGGTCGCCGGTGCGTTGACCATCGGCGCGGTGCCCGCACTCAGCGCGGAGACCCCGGCCCCGGCCTCGAACACTACGGCGTCACCGGTCGCCGCGTCCCCGTACCTCTACAACGGCTGGGGCAACCCGCCCAAGCCCGGCGAGGTGATGAGCGCCACCGGCATCAAGGACTTCACCCTGGCCTTCATCCTCTCCGACGGCGGCTGCAACCCGGCCTGGGACGGCACCCGTCCGCTGGACGCCGACAAGGCTGTCATCGACGAGATCCGCGCCGGCGGCGGCGACGTCATCCCGTCCATCGGCGGGTGGGCCGGCAACAAGCTTGGCGAGTTCTGCCAGGACCCGCAGTCGCTGGCCGGCGCCTACCAGAAGGTCATCGACGCCCACGGGCTCAAGGCCATCGACATCGACATCGAGGCCAGCGAGTTCGAGACGCCGGCCGTGCAGGACCGGGTGCTGGAGGCGCTGAAGATCGCCAAGGAGGCCAACCCGGGCCTGCAGACCGTGGTCACCTTCCCGACGCTGAACACCGGCCCGAACGACGTGGGCAAGCGGATGATCAGCAGGGCCAACGAGATCGGCTCGAACGTCGACGTGTGGACGCAGATGCCGTTCAACTTCGGCGGTTCGGACATGGCGGCCGACACGATCAACGCCACCGAAGGCCTGAAGGCGGTGCTCAAGAGCACCTTCGGCTACCGCGACGCGGAGGCCTACTCGCACGCGGGCATCTCGTCGATGAACGGCAAGACCGACGCCGGCGAGACCATCGACCACGCCGCGTTCCAGAAGATGGCCGACTACGCCAAGGAGAAGGGCCTCGGCCGCTTCACCTTCTGGTCGCTCAACCGGGACCGCCCGTGCGACGGGGGCGGCGCGGACTCCTGCAGCGGCGTCGACCAGCAGCCGTGGGAGTTCACCAAGATCGTGGCGGGCTTCCAGGGCTGATCGCCTTTGAGGACCGACGTTCCCACTGGTCAGGGCCTGGTCAGGGCCAGGTCAGGGCCAGGTCAGGGCCAGGTCAGGGCCCGTGAGTGTTTCTGGGTGCTATAGCACCGCAAAGTGCTCACGGGCACCCACCTGCACAAACGCCGTCTTCGCAGGGCAAGTGCGGCTTGTCCCGCACCCCCGCCGCTGGAGTACCTTCGGGCTCGTGGACGAGGAGACGGTGGAGCAGGTGCGGGCCGTGGTGGCGTCGATCCCGCCCGGATCGGTGCTGTCCTACGGCGACGTGGCCGAGCTCTCGGGCCTGCGGTCGGCGCGACTGGTGGGCCGCATCCTCGCCGAGGACGGCGGCGATCTGCCATGGCACCGCGTCCTGCGCTCCAACGGCACGGTCGCCGACCACCTGCGCCGCCGCCAGCTGGAACTCCTGCGAGCCGAAGGCGTTCTCGCCGACGGAGCCCGCATCGACATGCGCCACTACCGCTGGGGCGCCTGACCCCGAACGACAAGCACAGAACTGTCCTTATTGGACGAACTACTTCCCCTTGTGCTTCGGCAATTCGTCGGCCACTAGCCGCACCAGGGACGCAGTGCGGGCGCGGTCCGGCATCGTGTACGGCAGGCCCGCGGCGTCGATCGGCGCCGCCGTGACCGGTCCGACGCAGGCGATGAACACCTTGTTGCGCAACGCATCTCGGAACGGCTCGCCCCGCCCGGTGCGATCCGCACGTGCCAGCAGGTTCGTCGCGGCCGGAGCGCTGGTGAACGGCAGCGCATCCACCTCGCCCCGCACCACCGCGTCGATCAACCGGTCCAGCGCGGGCAGATCCACCGGATCCGTCCACCGGTAGACGGTCACCGGCACCACCTCGGCGCCGGCCGCCCGCAAGGCATCGCGGAACCGCAACATCGGATCGCCGTGCACCTGGAGCACAACCCGCTTCCCGCTGAGATCGCGTGCCAGCAAGTGCTCCAAGACCTCGGCCGACCCCTCCGACGGCGAGGTCCACGACTCCACCAAACCTGCGCCGCGAACCGCGCCCCGCGCCTTCGCACCACGCGCCAGGATCTCGGCCGAGCGCAGCTGAGCCAACAACCGGTCACCGACGCCGTTGGCCTGCGCCGCCTCGATCCAGCCCCGGAACCCGACCCCGGTGACCGCGACGACGTGATCGACCGGCGCGGCCAGGACTTCCTCGGTCGCCGCGGCCAACTCGCCGTCCTCAGGCAACGGCACCGTGTGCATCGCCGCCCCGAAGAGCACGCAGGCACCGCGCCGGGTGAACAACGCTCCGATCTCAGCGGCCTTGCGCTCCGCCGTCACGCCGACGGTGAAGCCGCTCAACACTCCCTGCACGCCCTAATACTCACACAGCGCGAGAAGAGCCGGGGGTCAGAGAACTTCGAGAACCATCTGGGAAGCACGCTCGAGCCCGGTGAGGGTCTGCGAGGACGAGCGCGGGTGCAGGGCGTGCACCGCGAGCCGGAACAGCAGGGCGCGCAGCAGCGCCTGCGGCCAATCGGAGAGGTGCGACCAGCGCTCCACTATGGCCGGGTCGGCACCACCCCACGCCAAGGCGTCGATCACCACCACCGCCGCGGCCCACTCGGCGGACCGCCAGTACGGGTTGAAGTCGATGATGCCGGGCGGCGCGTCCTCTGTGAACAGCACGTTGCCGAACAGGTCCCCATGCACCACCTGCGGCCGTAGCTGGACCTCCCGCCGAGACCCGGCGAGCACGTCGTAGAGCCGGCCGCCCTTCTCCTGCGGCAGCGCGTATTCCTCTTCGCCCCAGGCCATCCGGTCGGCCAAGGCGTAGATGTCCTGCCGCGCCTGCAGGAACCGCGGCCGGGCCAGGAACCGGCTCGCCGAGTGCAGCCGCAGCGACATAGCCACCACGTCGTCGTGCCGGGGCTCCGCCTGCCCTGCGAGGTTCCGGCTGGCCGACCAGCCGGACACCACCCAGCGCCCGTCGGTGGACCGCACCGGGCGGGACACCCGCACCTCGTCGGGCTCCAGCAGGTCCAGCGTCTGCGCCACCCATGCGGCCTCGGCCGTATTGGCGGCGGACTTGAGCACGATCTCGCCGCACCGCCAGGCGACCGCACCATCCAGCGGCTCGGGTTCTTCGACGCGCGCGCCGAATGCCGCGCGCACGTGCGGCGGTGGCGGCTCCGGCGTATGACTCACGAGCGAAACGCTACCTCGATGATCGCGACTTCCGCAGCAGGCCACTCCGTGCGCCGCGAACACGACATGCCGGCATGCCACGGGCCGGTGGGCGGAAACACCGCCCGCCGGCCCGCGAAAACCCGGTCAACGACCGGAGATCAGTACGTCGGCAGGCTCGGGTCGACCTGGTTGGCCCAGCCCAGGACGCCGCCGCCGACGTGCACCGCGTCGGCGAAGCCCGCCCGGTGCAGCGCCGCCAGCGCCTCCGCGGAACGGCCACCGGACTTGCAGTGCAGGACGATCTTGCGGTCCTGCGGCAACTCGGCCAGCGCCTCGCCGGAGAGGATGCGGTCCTTCGGGATCAGCTTGGAGCCCTCGATCTTGACGATCTCGTACTCGTGCGGCTCCCGGACGTCGATGAGCTCGAACTTCTCGCCCCGGTCGAACATCTCCTTCAGCTCGCGCGGGGTGATCGTGCTGTTCACCGCCGCCTGCTGGGCTTCGTCGGAGACCACGCCGCAGAACGCCTCGTAGTCGATCAGCTCGGTGATCGGCGTCGGGTTCGGGTCCTTGCGGATCTTGACCGTGCGGTAGGTCATCTCCAGCGCGTCGTAGATCATCAGGCGGCCGAGCAGGGTCTCCCCGATGCCGGTGATCAGCTTGATGGCCTCGTTGACCATGATCGAACCGATCGACGCGCACAGCACGCCCAGGACGCCGCCCTCGGCGCAGGATGGCACCATGCCGGGCGGCGGCGGCTCCGGGTACAGGTCGCGGTAGTTCGGTCCGTGCTGCTCCCAGAAGACGCTGGCCTGGCCCTCGAAGCGGAAGATCGAGCCCCACACGTACGGCTTGCCGAGCAGCACCGCGGCGTCGTTCACCAGGTACCGGGTGGCGAAGTTGTCCGTGCCGTCCAGGATCAGGTCGTAGTCGCGGAAGATGTCGAGCGCGTTCTCCGAGGTCAGGTGCGTCTGGTGCAGGTTGACCTTGACGAACGGGTTGACCTCGGCGATGGAGTCGCGGGCCGATTCCGCCTTGGGCCGCCCAAGGTCGGACTGGCCGTGGATGACCTGGCGGTGCAGGTTGGACTCGTCGACCTCGTCGAACTCCACGATGCCGAGCGTGCCCACCCCGGCCGCGGCCAGGTACAGCAGCGCCGGGCTGCCGAGCCCGCCCGCGCCGACCACCAGCACCTTGGCGTTCTTCAGCCGCTTCTGCCCCTCCATCCCGACATCCGGGATGATCAGGTGGCGGCTGTAGCGCGCGACCTCTTCCTTGGTCAGCTCCGACGCCGGTTCGACCAGCGGCGGCAGCGACGATGCGCCGGACATGCCCAGCTCCTCCTCAATGGTCGGTGCCGGCTGCGCTCGGAGCGTGGCAGCGGCACCTCAAGCGTCCCCGGAGGACACCCGAACGGGACCTCACGGAATCTGCAACGCAAGACTCCCCGATGGGCTTCCGCAACCCAAACTACTCCCACGATCCGGGACGGAGAGGCGCCTCGAAATCACGAGCCGCCGGCCCCGGCCGTGGGGAACGGCCAGGCGTTGTACTTGCAGACGAAGCCATCGGCCGGGATCTCGGTCCCCTGGTCGGCGATCTTGTTCAGCTCGTGCAGCTCGTTGTTCGACACGCTGAAGGACTGCTGCATCATCACCGGCGCCAGCCCGCCCTGCGAGGGGCAGCCGACGTGCTTGTTGCCGAAGACGTGCCCGACCTCGTGGTTGATCGCGTAGCGCTGGTAGTTGCCGATGTCACCTTGGAACGACACCGCGCCGCGAACCCAGCGGGCCCCGTTCAGGTAGACCATGTCGCCCTTGCGGCACGAGCTGTCGTAGGGCACGCCGTTGCGGTAGTCGCAGGCTTCGCGGGCGGTCTGCTGGCTGACCAGGATGACCCGGAAGTCCGGGCGCGGGCCGCTGGCGTCCACCCGCTGCAGCGAGATCCCGCCGGCCTGCGGGTTCGTCCAGCTGCGCGGATCGGACAGCGTGGCCTGCACGAGGTTGCCGAACTCGGTGTTCGGGTTTCCGATCTGGGCCTCGATCCCGACCTCGACCTCGACGGTGTACCGGTACAGCTGTCCGGAGCCGATCACCGGGGAGGTGCCGGGCAGCACCTGGTAGGTGCGCGCGCCGGTCTCCGGGATCTGCCCACCGGGCGGCAGGTCGGCGGAGAAGAGCGCGGGCCCGAAGGTCTGCCCGGGCGGCGCCTCGGTGACGATCGGCTCCTCCGGGGCGTCCGAGGCGATCGGGTCGAGGAGTCCGCTGGCCGAGCTGCGCTCGGAGGGGCGAAGGGTCTGGAAGACGGCGAGTGCGCTGACCACGATCAGCAGAGGCACCGCATAGATCCGCCAGCCGTAGCGGTAGTGCGCCCCCCGGCGCCGACGCGGCCAGGCCTCGACCTCCTCGCGGGATTCCGCGGCATCGCCGACGTGCTCGGGCTCCGGCGACTCGGAAACCGGGTGCCACGACGCGGCCAGCGGCTCGCCTCGGCGGCGATCTCCGGAGCCTGCGCGGGCACTCGTCCGCCCCGCCGGTCGGCGGTCAGACGCAGACGCAGACGCAGACGCAGGAGATCGCAGCGGCGGGCGGTTCACGCCCTAAGCGTGCCATAGGACCCACGGCACCCTAGGCCACCACTGGCCACTCCGGGTGACCGAAGCACCGAGGACCACACGAAGTGACGCAAACCAGTCACTACCAGGTGTCGGCCTGGACCAGTCCGAGCAGCGCCCGGGCGACCACCCGTGGCCTTTCCATCTGGGCAACGTGCCCCGTTCGGGGCAGCACGAGCAGTCGGCCGCGCGGCAGCAGCATCGCGGTGCGCGGCGCCTTGCGGACCGTCACCACCCGGTCTTCGCTGCCCCACACGACCAGGGACGGCGCGGCGATCTCCGGAAGCCGGCGCCACAGCGAGCGCGCGGGCGGGACGAGCCAGGAACGCACCAACTCCGTCGTGGTCCGCCCCAGCGCCGGACCGGACCATGGCAGCCGGCTGCGTTCCTCGAACTCCGCGACCGCCGCGGCGAGCCGGTGCGACGGCACCGCGTCCGGCTCGGCGAAGCACAACCGGAGCAGCTGCTCGGCCCGGGCGGCCGGCGGCACCGCCGCCAGCCCCCGCCGCGTGCGGGCCCCGAGGACCGGCACCATGGCCACCGCGATCCGCGGATCGGAAAGCCGCCGCGGGTTCAGCCGTAGGTCCGGCATGGCAGGCGAGATCAGCGTCAGCGACGCGATCAAGTCCGGGCGCAGCGCCGCCACCTCGATGGCCACCGCGGCGCCGAAGGAGTTCCCGGACAGGTGCACCGGCGCGGCGTCGAGCTGTTCCAGGACGGAGATCACCACATCGGCGTTGGCCTGCCGGGTGAAGCCGAACCCGGGCGGCGGCTCGGAACGCCCGAAGCCCGGCAGGTCCAGGGCGATGCTGCGCAGGTGCCCGGCGAGCAGACCGGCCAGATCGGTCCAGTTCGTCGACGACCCGGCCAGCCCGTGCAGGTGCACGGCGGTCGCGGCCGTCGGCGACGGCCCCGGCGTCTCGCGCAGGTGCACGCGCATCGGCCCCCAGCGAGTGCACAGTTCAACGTGCCGACCGGGTGGCGGCATCGCCGTTAGGTCGTTCGGCGGGATGCCGTCCGCCACCAGCGGCACCCTCGTCAGGTCGTACCGGTCCGAAAGGGCTCGCCGGTGCGGCCAGGCGGCCGGTGTTGTCGTGGTCACACCTACAGCATGGCGGTCCGCCCGAGCCCGGATTGCGCTACCTACCTCTACCGGCGAGTAGAGTCAGGCCCCACTGGGTGGCCGGAAGGCCGCCTAGCGAGTGGAAGGAATCGGGTGGAGGCGAGGATGACCGAGACCGCGCAGCCGAGCCGAGGCGTCCGGTTGCCCCGTGACGCACGCCGGGCACAGCTGCTCGAAGCGGCTCAGTACGTTTTCGTGCACAACGGCTACCACGCGGCGGCGATGGACGATATCGCGGAGCGCGCGGGGGTCAGCAAGCCGGTCCTCTACCAGCACTTCCCGGGCAAGCTGGAGCTCTATCTCGCGCTATTGGAGACGCACGGCAACGAGCTGGTGCGCCGGGTCCGCGAGGCCATCGAGTCCACCCCGGACAACAAGCTGCGGGTGCGGGCCGCGATCGGTGCGCTGTACGAGTTCGTGGCCGGCGAGGGGCAGGCGTTCCGGCTGGTCTTCGAATCGGACCTGCGCGGCGAACCGGCCGTGGAGAAGGCCGTGGAGGGCGCCCTGTCCGGGTGCATTAACGCGATCACCGAGGCGGTCACGGCGGACGCGGGGCTGGACGCGGAGCGCGCGCGGCTGCTGGCGGTGGGCCTGGTCGGCCTCAGCCAGGTGACCGCGCGCTACTGGCTGGACGCGAGGGAGACGATCTCCCGCGACGAAGCGGTGAACCTGATGTCCACCCTCGCCTGGAAGGGCCTGGCGGGCTTCCCCCTGCAGAACCCCTGACCCCGGCGGGCCGCAATTTCAATGGAAATCAGAGGTTCGATTTCCATTGAAATCGAAGAAGTTGTCCACAGCCACCGGCGTGTCGTGGCCCGACACGCGGGTCAGCGGAGCGTGCGGGTTGACGAGTTCGGCGATGCCGTCTGGTAACCGTCGCGCGGCCGGATCCCGACCGAACTGGACTGAACGGCGAAGGGCATCTTTGAGCGACTACGCCGCCCGAAGATGCCCTCCACCGCCGGTCAGGTGAAGCGTGCGGGCACCCTCGACCGAGGAGCCCGCACGCGGAAAGAACCAGGTCAGCTGACGCCGAAGCCGACGCGCGGCAGCGCCGCCGGGCCGATCTCGACGTAGGCGACCTTGGTAGACGGGACGATGATGCGACGCCCCTTCTCATCGGTCAGCGCCAGCACGCCGTCAGCGTTCTTCAGCGCGTCGGCGACCAGCGACTCGACCTCTTCCTGGGACTGTCCGCTGGCGACCGTCAGCTCGCGCGGGCTGTCCACGACGCCGATCTTGACCTCCACGCCGAACCTCCGTTGAGCACTCGTATCCAATGGGATGCGGCAAGGCTATCCCAGGTCCCATCGCGATCGGGCAACGAAGCCCGGCGAGCAGATATTCCGCTGGCGGCGTCTGGCGAGGACAGCCCCGAAGCCGCGTACTGATCCCGGGGATCCCGGAGAACAGACGGCGTCCGGGGTTCCGTCACCCGCACGCCACGCAAGGCGAGCCTGGAAGCGGGGTTCGTCAGCCCAGGCCGAGCCGAGCCATCCGCTTGGTGTGGTTGTTCTGCAACCGCCGGAACATCGCCGCTATGCCCGTGAGGTCCCCGGATCCCTTGATGATCAGCTCAGCCAGCGCGTCGCGCTCCGCGACCACCCGCTGCGCCTGTGTCATGGCCTCGCCCAGCAGCCGCCGCCCCCACAGGGTCAGCTTGTCCCGCAGCTTGCGGTCCTCCTCGCAGGCCGCCTGAACCTCGCGCTCGGCGAACGCCGAGTGACCGGTGTCGGCGAGCACCGTCAGCACCAGCCCCCGCGAGGTCGGGTCCAGCCACTCCGCGACCTCCCGGTAGAAATCGGCCGCCAAGCCGTCCCCGACGTAGGCCTTGACCAGTGATTCCAACCACGAATGCGGCGCGGTCGACTCGTTGAACGCCTCGAACGGCGCCGCGAACGGCTGCATCACCTCGTCGATCGCGACGCCGCGCCCGGCCAGGTGCTCTTCGAGCAGCCGGTAGTGGCCGATCTCCGCGGCGGCCATGCTGGCCAGCGCCGCGCGGCCGGTCAGCGTGGGCGCGGTGCGTGCGTCCTCGGCAAGGCGGTCGAAGGCCGACAGCTCTCCGTAGGCCAGCGCCGCGAGCAGATCCACGACGCCTTCCTCGTAACGCTCGTCACTTTCACCGTGCAACGTGGCGCGCTGGTCAGCCTCATTCATGGCTGCGAGCCTAACCGGCGGCACGCCCGAGTAATACGCACCACGGCGAGAACGGCTCGCGAACAGGTATCCTCAAGTCTCGGAGGAGCTTCGGCGTCCGGCGGCGCGGTCGACGATCTGGTCGTACACCGTGGGGCTGGCTCCCCGAACGTCACGATCTGGGCGACTCTCGCCCGAGCGGGACGGCCCCCGGACCACTGCCGGCGCGAACGCGGCCCGAGCGATCCGCTCGTCGGCTTTGGCGCGCATGCGACGCCGAGAGAAACGAACCAACAGCGGATCAACCGCTGAGCGAACAGGGGCGCGCACCATCACGTCGGTGACCACGAGCACGAAGAGCGGCCGCGACCAGCGAGCCGCCGTGCCGGGAGGACGTCGCCACGGATCGGCCCGGACCGGGACGCGTGCGCGCAGGTACCGAGAGAGGCGATCATTCTGACGTTCACCAACAGCCAGGCCCCCGACGGCCTCGAAGATCACAGCGGGGGCGGCAGCCCCGACATCACAGACCTCGAGCACCGCGAGTCCGGTGCCCCCGAAGCCGGGGATGCCGCACCCCTGAAGGCCGGCACCGTCGGCGACCCTGACGCCCCGACCTTCGCCGAGCTGGACGTGCACCCGGACATCGTCCGCGCGCTGCGCGAAGCCGGCATCGAGCGAACCTTCGCCATCCAGGAGCTGACCCTGCCGCTGGCGATGCAGGGCGAAGACCTGATCGGCCAGGCCCGCACGGGCACCGGCAAGACCCTGGGCTTCGGCGTCCCGCTGCTGCACCGCCTGCAGCTGCCCGGCGACGGCACCCCGCAGGCGCTCATCGTGGTGCCGACCCGCGAGCTTTGCCTGCAGGTCACCCGCGACCTCACCGACGCTGGCAAGCACCTGGGCGTGCGCACCGTCGCCGTCTACGGCGGCCGCCCCTACGAGGAGCAGACCTCCGCGCTGCGCAAGGGCGTCGACGTGGTCGTCGGCACCCCGGGCCGCCTGCTCGACCTGGCCGAACAGCGCCACCTGGTGCTCGGCAAGGTCCGCGGACTGGTGCTCGACGAGGCCGACGAGATGCTCGACCTCGGGTTCCTGCCGGACATCGAGCGCATCCTGCGCATGGTCCCCGATCAGCGGCAGACGATGCTGTTCTCGGCCACCATGCCGGGCCCGATCCTGACCCTGGCCCGCACGTTCATGACGCAGCCCACGCACATCCGGGCCGAGCAGGCCGACGAGAGCGCGGTGCACGAGCGCACCCGGCAGTTCATCTACCGGGCGCACGCCATGGACAAGACCGAGCTGATCGCGAAGGCCCTGCAGGCCACCGATCGCGGCCTGGCGATGATCTTCAGCCGGACCAAGCGGACCGCCCAGAAGCTCGCCGACGAACTCACCGAGCGCGGCTTCGCGGCCGGCGCGGTGCACGGCGACCTCGGGCAGGCCGCGCGCGAGAAGGCACTGCGCGCGTTCCGCTCCGGCAAGGTCGACATCCTGGTGGCCACCGACGTCGCGGCCCGCGGCATCGACGTCGCCGGCGTGACCCACGTGATCAACCTGCAGTGCCCGGACGACGAGAAGACCTACGTGCACCGCATCGGCCGCACCGGCCGCGCCGGGCGCGAAGGCGTCGCGATCACGCTGGTCGACTGGGACGACGAGCCCCGCTGGAAGCTGATCAGCGACACGCTCGGCCTCGACAAGCCCGAGCCCGTCGAGACCTACTCGACCTCGCCGCACCTGTTCAGCGACCTCGACATCCCGGCGGACGTCACCGGCCGACTGCCGCTGGCCAAGCGCACCCGCGCGGGCCTGGACGCCGAACCCGAAACGCAGGGCGAAGCCAAGCGGCCCCGCCGCACCCGGCGCCGCACCCGCGGCGGAGCGGACCAGCGCACCGGCGACGCCGAAACGGGTGCCCGCCAGGACAGCGACGCCGAAACCCGGCCCGCCCGGCGGCGGCAGCGACGCCGCACCCGCAGCGGTGCCGACCCGCAGCCGGCGGAAGCGCCCGCCCCAGGAGGCGAAGCCGACGCCGGCGAACGCCCCCGCCGCAGGCGCCGCAGGCGCCGCCCGGGCGAGACGACCGGCGAAGCCGGCAACGCCGCGCGCAGTGGCAACGCCGAGGGCGGCGCCGCGTAGCGCGAGTCGAGACCCGTGAGCCGGATGAGGCGCGAAGCGCTCCGACGGCTCGCGGGTCGAGCTTTGAGCGGAAGCCCTCGAAGCGGCGCAGAACCAGCGACGTCTGAGGTTCCGCCACCCGCACCGCCACGCACGACGAGCTTGGGAACAGCCTCTAGGCTCGGCGCAGTAACAGCCAGGCGATCGAGGAGTACTTTTGGTCCGGCCGGAGCGGCGCACGAGAACCGACCTCGCCGTGGTGGCGTTGATCGCCGTGGCCGTGCTCGCCGGAAGTGCCGTGCTCTGGTTCAACAGCGATGCGCGCGCGACCGTTTCCGAAACGGCTGCCCAGCCGATCCCGGAACCTCCCGCGGCCACCGGGGTTCCGCCGACGCTGACCGAGGCTTGGCGCGCTACCAGCCCCGCCACCCCGATCCCGGTGGTCGCCGGGCCCGCCGTGGTCACCGGATCCGGCAACGAGGTGCTCGGCCACGACCCGCTGACCGGCCAGGTCGCCTGGCGCTACGCCCGCGACATTCCGCTGTGCACGGTCGGCGCGGAGTGGGGTCGCGCGATCGCGGTCTTCCGCAAGACGGAGAACTGCAGCGAGGTCACCTCGCTGCGCGGGCCGACCGGAGTCCGCGGGCCGCAGCGCAATTCGGACGCCGAGTTCGGCACACAGCTGCTCGCCGACGGCACCTACGTGACGGCCACCGGAGGGCGCTCCTTCGAGTCCTGGCGCTCGGACCTGGTGCGCACCCAGCAGTTCGGCATGCCGCCCGCGGTGAAGAACCCGGGCAACAACCTGACCCGCCCGGAATGCACCTACTCCTCGATCGGGGTCGGCGACGAGCGGATCGGGGCCGTCGAGTCCTGCCCTGGCGAGCAGGGCCGGATCACCGTACTGAAGACCCGCCCCGAGGACGACGAGAAGCCCGAGGAGGTCTTCAGCGTGATCCTCGGCAGCACGTCCGCCGGGATCGTCGCGGTCAACGACAAGCACGTCGCCGTGGTTCTCCGAGACCGCTCACAGGTCGTGGTCTACAACAACAACGGCTCGGTGGTGACCACCTTCCCGGTGCGCGTCGGCACCCCCGACCTCCGGGCGAACGTGCAGGTCGAGTCGACCGCGAAGGGCCGCCACACCTACTGGCACACCGGCGTCGACACGATCGCGCTGGACCCGGGCACTCTCACTCCACTGTGGACCGCAGCGGACACGCTCGGCCCGGGCGTCGGTTTCGGCGGGAAGCTGCTGGTGCCGGTGCCGGGCGGCCTCGCGGTCCTGGATGCCGTCACCGGGAGCCCCGAGCGGGTGATCCCGGTGGACCGCGGCGGCTACACCGGCCCGATCCAGCTCGCGACGGTCGGCCCGATGCTCCTGGAGCAACGCGGCGACACCCTGGTCGCCCTCCGCTGAAACCCCGGAACCAGCAGGTCTCGACGCGAATTCCCGGTTCCAGCCGAGAACTCGTGGATCAGGCCCACCACCAGAACCACAATGAGCCGATCACGACCACGAACGCACCCAAGGCCGCCAGGCCTCCCCGCGCGTCGCGGCGGCGGTCCGCGACCGACTGCAGTGCCAGGGCCACCAGCGACGCCACCAGCTGAGCGATCACCGCCGCCAGCCCGGGGCCTTGCTGCCCCTGGCCCGTCGCCCAGAACTGCACGGCCACCAGTCCGAGCGCGAGCAGCAGCAAGCCGACCGCCAAAGCGCCGGTGAGGCCCCGGAAAGCGGATCCGGCCTGGCTGGCCGGCTTCGGCCGGCTCAGCACGTGACGGCGGCTCCGCTGCCGCGGAAGATCACCCGCTGCCGGCAGCCGCCGCGTGCGGGGTGGCCGCGCTCGTTGCGAAGCGGGCGTGCGCATCGGCCTGTCCTCCGGTCGCATGTCGTCACTCTCCCAGCAAGGCCCAAGGCGGCAGGCTCGGCGCGGCCTGCCGGCCTTCTTCGCAGTGAGCCCGGAAGTCGCACCACGAGCAGTGCCGCCCGGTCCTCGTCGGGAACGTCGCCTGCGGATCGGCCCCGAGGTCGAACGCGTCCGTCGCGGCCTGGAGGTCCCCGGCGAGCTGCTCGGCGCGATCCTGCAGCTCCGCAAGCGATTCCGCGGTGTGGTCCCAGCCCGCGACCGTCCCGGTCGGCAGGTGGTGCAGCTCGACCCGACGACACGGCCGACGCAGGTGCTTGCGCACTGCCAACGCGTACAGCCCGAGCGCCAGGGACTGCCGCGCATCGTCCACGCGCAGTCCGTGCCGCCCGGTCTTGTAGTCGACGACGATGAGTTCGCCGTGCCGTTCGTCGATCCGGTCCACCCGCCCTTCGGCGATGATCGATCCCATCGGCGCCGACACCCACCGCTCGACGGCGAGCGGCACGACGTCGGGCGCCAACTGCTCGACGTAAGAGCCCACCCACTCCTGCGCCCGGCGCCGGTAGTCACCGGCCTGCTCCGGACTCGCGAAACCGTCTGCCTTCCAGCACTCCCGCACCAACGCGGCAGCGCGTTCCGAGGTGCGCTGACCGGCTCGCAACTCGAAGTACGCGCGCAGCGCGTTGTGCACCACGGCGCCCAAGGTGGCGTTCGCCCAGGCACCACCGCGCGTCGGTGCCGGCCGGTCCAGGTACGTCATGCGGTACTTCCGGGGGCACTGCGCCCAGGTCGCGAGTCTGGCCGGAGTGACCCTCACCAGCTTGCTGGGAATACCTTCTAGACCGAGCTGCCCCTGCACGCCCCTACAGTACGCAGTTTTCCCGTTGCCAAGATGATCCGCCCCGTCAGCCGATGACCTTGCTGCCGCTGCACCGCGCCATCAGGCGATCCAGCGAATCGGGAGGGGTGGTTTCCTGGCCGATCCGGATCGTCTTGTTGGTGCCGTGGTAGTCGCTGCTGCCGGTGGGGATCAGGTCCAGTTCCGCGGCCAGCCCGCGCAACCGCACCCGTGTCGCCGGGTCGTGGTCGGGATGGTCGATCTCGATCCCGGCCAGCCCGTGCCCGGTGAGCTCGGCGACGACGTCGGCGGTGACCACCGGGCCGCGCGCGGTCGCGAAGGGGTGCGCCAGCACGGTCGCACCACCGGCCTCGGTGATCATGTCGATCGCACGGCGGACGGGAGTGTCGGTGCGCGGCAGGTAGTAGCGACCGCTGCCACCGAGGTACCTGGCGAACGCCTCGTCGACGCTGACCACCGTGCCGGCGTTGACGAGCGCGCGGGCCAGGTGCGGACGACCGCCGGGCGAATCCGGCGGCAGTCCCACCATGATCTGGTCCGGGTCGACCGGGAACCCGTCCGCGGCCATGTGTCGCGCCATCTCGTAGAGCCGCTCCCGCCGCTCCGCGCGCAGCCGTGACTGCTCCTGCGCGAGGGCGGCGGAGTTGGGGTCGAAGAGGTACGCCAGCAGGTGCACGGTGATGTTCCGGCCGTTGCCGTCCGGGCACGCGCAGGACAGCTCCGCGCCCGGCACCAGCCGGAACCGACCAGGCTCCGCGAGATCGTGCACGGCCCGCTCGGCCGCCGCCCATCCAGCGGTGGTGTCGTGATCCGTGATCGCTATCGCGTCCAGGCCGGCCGCGACCGCGGTCGCCACCAGTTCGGCCGGTGTGTCGGTCCCGTCGGACTCGTTGGAATGCGTGTGCAGGTCGATTCGCACACCCACCAGTGTGACCGATGGTCCGGAACCGGGCCGAAGCAACACCCGACCGGTCTGCCCGGGTACGCCTGCACACCCGGGCCGACCAGTCCGATCAGAGCTTGGCGGCCTTCCTCTTGCCCACCGCGGCGCGCCGCGCCTTGAGCATCGAGAAGCGGTCCTGCTGCTGCCCCTTCTTGTCCCCGAAGACGAGCGCCGAGATCGCGTCCTCGACCTCGGTCGGGTTCGGCACGTACTCGATGCGGTTGAGCGCCTGGATCTGTCCAGCCGACTCGACCACGAGGGTGCCGTACCCGAAGATGCGGCCCATCATCGTGCGGGCGAACGTCAGGTCCGTGACCTTGGTGATCGGCATCATCGCCACGTTGGTGGTGAAGATGCCGGAGGTGATCAGGAACCGCTTGTCGGTCACGACGACGCGTTCCACGTACCAGTCCAGGACCTGGTAGGCGAAGCGGATCAGGATGATCAGCCCCGCGTACCAGAGGATGTTCTGGACCAGCCCACCGGCGCCCTCGGGCACCAGGTAGGACACCATCACCAGACCCACGAGCAAGCCGGTCGCCTCGAAGAGGTCCCACACCAGGGTCGCCCAGTGCCGCCGAACGCGGATCACCCGGCGTTCGGTGTCCAGCAAGTACTCATCGGGATCCCTCGGAGCAAACAAGGCACCCGCCTCCCGCGGCTCGCGCTTTACTGGAAGAGGTTCTGCATGAAGGTGATGACGGCCTCGGCTGCTCCGCGCAGACTCTCCAGGATGCCGTTGATGACACCGCTGGCTTCCACTGGCGCGGAAAACAGGAAGAACAGGAGGAACGCAACCCCGGCCCACGTGAGGATTTTCTTCATGTTCACTGTGACGCACCCCGTCCAAATGCCCTTGAGTAGCGCAGGCGCCTGCTGATCCGTTGTACCGCACTCCGCCGCTTTACGGCAGCTTTGTACCGCACTTGGGTCAGTCGTTTCCGGGCAGCCCCGGATCAACTACCCTCCGTGTCGGTGATCGTATCGGAGAATCCCGTGATCCGCTGCGTCGGCGCGATAATTCACGACCCCAGTGGCCGGTTGCTACTGGTCAAACGCGCACATGAACCCGGAAAGGGGAAGTGGTCCCTACCGGGTGGCCGGGTCGAGCCCGGCGAGACCGACCATTCGGCGGTACAACGCGAAGTGCGCGAAGAAACGGGACTCTCCGTCACCGTCGGCGCCCTCGTCGGCCGCCTCTTCCGCCCCGCACCGCTCGGCACCTACGAGATCCTGGATTACTCCTGTCGGAGTACTGAACAGAATCTTTCCGCTGGTGACGACGCTACGGACGCAATCTGGGCCGATCATGCGACTTTCGCCACACTTGAGCGAAATGGCGCGCTGACCGAAGGCTTGGCGGAGACCTTGCGCTCCTGGGGTAGTTTACCCCGCAACGAGTGACGGCGAAAAAAGCGCTCGGGACAATCTGTCAAGACCCGGTCGACGGCTTGACCGGGCCCCGTTCGGATGCCCGGTCCGAGCCGAACGCGAATCCCGACTCGATTCGGCCAATTCGCCCAATTCGCCCAATTCATGCAGCATGTTCCGTCGGGTTGTGACGTCGAATGCGAGCCGTTGCCAACGATCCACTCGGACGGAGTATCGTTTCGGGTTGGCTGACTCAAGGACCACCACATCGGTGGATGACCTTCGGGAGGTGAGGGATCGTGGACAGCAGTGCCGATAGCGCGCTTCCGTGCAGTACCAACCGCATCCCCGCCGGAAGGGCCAGCCGCTAGGCACCGTCCGCCAGGCCCGGCCGGGATGCGCGAGCAGCGAGCAAAGTCCGCTCAGCACGCCATCCGCGCGGCGTTCACCCGGATCTTCCACCCCCGGGGTGCTGCGCCCAGGACCTTGGAGGTCGCCGTGCCCAACCTGCCCTCGCTCGGCCTGCGCAACCGGAACGGTCGCGGGCCGCGACCGGCCAGCCACACCCCGGCACCGGTTTCCGCGTACGTAGTCGACTGCGCCATCTACGTCGACGGGCACCGCGTCGAAGGCTCGTGGAACCACGTCGACGCCATCGAAGAGGTGCGGCGGCGCGGCTCCGGCTTCGTCTGGATCGGGCTGCACGAACCCACCGAGAAGCAGATCAACGGCATCGCCGACACCTTCGGCCTGCACGAGCTGGCCGTCGAGGACGCCGTGCACGCGCACCAGCGCCCGAAGCTAGAGCGCTACGACAACACGCTGTTCATGGTGCTGAAGACGGTCCGCTACACCGATACCGAGACGCGGTCGGCGACCAGCGAGATCGTCGACACCGGAGAGCTGATGGTGTTCCTCGGGCGCGACTTCGTCATCACGGTGCGGCACGGGAAGCACGCGGGACTGGGAGATGTGCGCAGCCAGCTGGAGACCGACCCGGAGCAGCTCGCGCTGGGACCGTCGGCGGTGCTGCACGGCGTCGCCGACCACGTGGTGGACACCTACCTGGAGGTCACCGAGGCCATCCAGGACGACATCGACGAGATCGAGGCCGAGGTCTTCGAGCCGCGCACCAAGATCGACGCCGAGCAGATCTACCTGATGAAGCGCGAGGTCATGGAGCTGCGGCGGGCGGTGCTGCCGCTGCACAAGCCGATGCAGCGGCTCGCGGAGGGCTACACGCCGATGGTGGCCGACGAGGTTCGGTCCTACTTCCGCAACGTCGAGGACCACCTGGCAAAGGTCGCCGAAATGGTCGGCTCCTTCGACGAGCTGCTGACCACGCTGGTGGACGCCACGCTGGCCAAGATCACGCTCCAGCAGAACACCGACATGCGCAAGATCTCGGCGTGGGTCGCGATCGTCTCGACGCCGACCATGATCGCCGGGATCTACGGCATGAACTTCAAGCACATGCCCGAGTTGGATTGGACCTTCGGGTATCCCCTGGCCCTCATGGTGATGCTCGGTGCCTGCATCGTCCTGTTCAAGATCTTCCGGCGGAACAAATGGCTGTGATCGCGCGCTGTAACGATTCCCGCGCAGTCGGCGATATGCCGTCCGGGGTTGCTTCGCACCCGGCCGTCAGCCGGGCGCCATTCCACTTGTCATCGACCACCGCCCTTTCCCTTCGGGCGGCGCGAGCGTGTGAGGAGGTTGTCATGCACCGTCTTCCGCAGCACCAGGGGCGGATCCGGCATCGGCTCCTCACCGGTCCGGCCTTCCCGCGGCAAAGTCCCGTGACGCGCCGGGAGATCGCCGAGCAGTTGTTCCGGCACACTGCGTGGGTGCAGCGAAAACCCGGCGCGATGTGGGACGCGGTTCCCGCCGCGCCGCGCGCCGTCGCGCGCTGACGCCTGCCGGGAAGCACCGCGGGCCACGTCGTGAAAGCGAATCTCTCTTAGATCTTCGTTTCTTTCACGTTGGGAGGCACCGCCATGACTCGCTTGGCCGCCAACAAGCACACCCTGCTCGTCGCGCTGATCATGGGGTGGATCGTCACCCTGTTCGTGCTCATCGCGAACCAGATCTGACTCGGAACGCCGCCGTTTCCGAACCGTCCACTTCGGCTGAATCCGGTACGCCTGGCCGGTAACCGGTTCCGGCGACGCCGCCGTGTGTCGCCGACGCGACGCCGTTACAAACTCCCCAGCCAATCGTCGCGATGCTGGGAAGTGATCATAGATGTCGCTTGCCGAACGGATGATGTTGTGCGGTATGGCCGTCCCGCTGGCTCTGCTCTGCGCTGGGTCGCCGCTCCTGGCGGCCCAGAAGCCTTCGCCGGAGCAGCGGATACTCGAACTGACCAATGCCGAACGCGCCCGCCTGGGATGCCCGGCGTTGCGCCTCAACGGTGACCTGAGCGAGGCGGCCGCCGGGCACAGCGCGGACATGGCGCACCAGGACTTCTTCGAGCACAGCGGAAGCGATGGTCGCACCCCCGCGGAGCGCGCCCGGTCTGCGGGATTCCCGAGCGACTACGTCGGTGAGAACATCGCTGCGGGCGGCAAAACCGCCGACGAAACGTTTCGCCAGTGGATGGCAGCGGAGCCGCACCGGGACAACATCCTCGACTGCGCCTTCACGGACCTCGGCGTCGGGCACGCGGCCACCCCGCACAGCCACTACCGCCACTACTGGACCCAGGAGCTCGGCCGCCCCTGATCCCCTTCGGGTTTCGGGTGAAGGGCACCTCCGACCGACTGAAGAACCGACTGGGCCGAGCCGAGGTGCCCTTCACCTCGATCGATCAGTATCGGATCGCGGGGTTGTCGGGTGAGGAGCTGGATACCTGGATCGCTGCCCAGGTCGGTCAGGTGAGGGTTCGGCCGGTGGTGGGGTCGAAGAGGTGGATCTTGTCCGGGTCGAACCAGACCGTGAGGGACTGGTTCTCGCGGGCCGCCGATTCGACCGAGAGGCGGGTGACGACCTGGCCCTCGTCGGTCGGGACCTCCGCGCTGCCGCTGTCGGCCGCGAGCTCGTCTAGTTCCGCCGTGCTCGCCCGTCCACCGTGGAGGGTGAAGTACACGTACTTGTCCGAGCCCATCTCCTCCACCACGTCCACCTCGCCGGTGAACGTCGCGCCCGCCGCGCGGGCGGTGTCGTCGAGCAGCGCCGCGTCCTCGAAGTGCTCCGGGCGGATGCCGAGCACCAGTTCGCGCGGTGCATCCGCCGACTCCAGCGCGGTGCGGATCCGGTCGCCCAGCGGCACGTCGCCCAGCGCGCTGCGCAGGGCGCCGTCGGCGACCTCGACCGGGACGAAGTTCATCGCCGGCGAACCGATGAAGCCCGCGACGAACAGGTTCGCCGGGTGCTCGTAGAGGTGCTGCGGGGCGCCGACCTGCTGCACCACCCCACCGCGCAGGACCACCACGCGGTCGCCGAGGGTCATCGCCTCGGTCTGGTCGTGCGTGACGTAGACCGTCGTGGTACCCAGCCGATTCTGCAGCTTCGACACCGAGGTCCGCATCTGCACCCGCAGTTTTGCGTCCAAATTGGACAGCGGCTCGTCCATCAGGAACGCCTTGGGACTGCGGACGATCGCCCGCCCCATCGCCACCCGCTGCCGCTGCCCGCCGGAGAGGTTGGCGGGCTTGCGGTCCAGGTGCTGCGAGAGGTCGAGGATCTTCGCCGCCTCCTCGACCTTCGACTTCACCGTCGTAGGATCGACCTTGGCCAGCCGCAGCGGGAAAGCTATGTTCTCGAACACCGTCATATGCGGGTACAGCGCGTAGGACTGGAACACCATCGCGATGTCGCGGTCCTTGGGCGCGCGCTCGTTCATCCGCTCCCCGCCGATGCGCAGCTCGCCGCCGCTGATGTCCTCCAGCCCCGCGATCATGTTCAGCGTGGTGGACTTCCCGCAGCCGGAAGGGCCGACCAGGATCACGAACTCGCCGTCCGCGATCTCCAGGTTCACCTCGTTGACCGCCAGCGCCCCGTCCGGGTATCGCTTGGTCACCTTGTCCAGCACGATCTCGGCCACTTCGGTTACCCCTTCACTGCGCCGGAGGTCAGTCCGGACACGATGCGTCGCTGGAAGAACAGCACGAACAGGATGATCGGAATGGTAATCACCACCGCGGCCGCGGAGATCGATCCCGTCGGGTCCTCGAACTGGGAGTCGCCGGTGAAGAACTGCAGCGCCACCGGCACGGTGCGGGAGTTCTCCGTCGAGGTCAGCGAGATCGCGAACAGGAAGTCGTTCCAGCAGAAGATGAACACCAGGATGGCGGTGGTGAACACGCCCGGCGCGGCCAGCGGCGCGATCACCTTCGCGAAGGCCTGCCCGGGCGTGGCGCCGTCCATCTTGGCCGCCTTCTCCAGTTCCCACGGGATCTCCCGGAAGAACGCCGACAGCGTGTAGATCGCCAGCGGCAGCGAGAAGGTGATGTACGGCAGGATCAGCCCGGGCCAGGTGTCGAACAGGCCCAGCGTCCGCTCGATCTCGAACAGCGGGGACACCAGCGACACCTGCGGGAACATGGCGATCAGCAGCGATGCGCCGACCAGCAGCCGCTTGCCGGGGAAGTCCAACCGGGCGATCGCGTAGGCGGCCATGGTGCCCAGCACCACGGCGATCGCGGTGGCGATCAGCGCGATGCCGATCGAGTTCAGCAGCGCGCGGGTGAACTCGGTGGTGCGGAAGATCGCCGCGTAGTTCTCCAGAGTCCATTCGCGCGGGATCAGGTTGCCGTCCGAGAGCGTCGCCGGGCTCTTGAACGACAGCGACAGGATCCACAGCACGGGCACCAGCGCGTACACCATCACGATGATGTTGAGCAGCGCCCACTTGGTCTTCCGCGCGGGGGTCTCCGCCCCGCCGACGCCGGCCATCAGCGCCTCCCCTTGTCATCGCTACCGGGTGCGGCCGCGCCGAAGAGCTTGACGAAAATCCACGCGATGAGCGCGACCGCGATGAAGATCAGCACCGACATGGTCGAGCCGATGCCGAGGTTCAGTCCCTTGATCAGGTTGTTGTAGGCGAGCACGGACACCGACGAGGTGTCCTGCGCGCCGGAGGTGAGCACCACGATGTTGTCGAAGACGCGGAACGCGTCGAGGGTGCGGAACAGCAGCGCGACGAGGATGGCCGGCTTCATCATCGGCAGCATCACCTTCACGAAGCGCTGCCACGGTCCGGCGCCGTCCATCGCCGCCGCCTTGAGCAGGTCGTCGGGCACCAGCGCCAGGCCCGCCATCAGCAGCAGCGCCATGAACGGCGTCGTCTTCCAGATCTCGGCCACGATCACGATGGCCAGCGCGCTGGCGTGCTCGGTCAGCGGCGCGCCGTCCGGGGTGATCACGTTGGCCAGGTAGCCGGTGTCCGGCGTCCAGGCGTAGCGCCAGCTGAAAGCCGCGACGACGGTGACGATGCCGTACGGGATCAGGCTGACGGTGCGCACGAGGCCGCGGCCGACCAGCGCCCGGTGCATGATCAGCGCCAGCCCCATGCCGAGTGCGAACTCGATCGCCACGGAGACCACGGTGACCAGCACCGTCACCCAGAACGCGCTCCACCAGTAGCCGTTGCCCAGGACGGTGAGGTAGTTGTCCAGCCCGACGAACTCGCGCTGGTCCGGGTACTTCAGGTCGAAACGCTGGAACGACAGCCACAGCGCGTAGAGGATCGGCCAGCCGGTGACGGCGATCATCACCAGCGCGGCCGGGGCGCACAGCAGCCAGCCGAGCTTGCGTTCGGCCTTCTTGCCCTCGCTGATCGCCCCCTTGCCGTCGGACACCGCTACCGGTTCCGCTTGGCTCGTCTGCACCATCACGGCATCACTCCCTTGGAGTCCAAGGCGTTCTGCACCTCGGTGCGCATCCAATCCGCAGTTCGCTGCGGGTCGATCTCCGCGATCGGGGACAACATGTTGGACAGCACCGTGGAGACGTTCTGCGCGGCCGGCGTCACCGATCGCACGCCCGGGTCCTTGAGCGCTTCCAGGATGGTGTCCCGCATCGGGTACTCGGCGGCGACCTCGGGATCCGAGTAGACGGACTCGATCGTGGGCGGCACGCCGTCCTTGATGGCGGAGAACTTCTGGTTCTCCGGGCTGCGCAGGCATTTGGCCGCGTCGAAGGCCAGGTCCGGCTTGGTCGAATAACTGCTGATCGCGTAGTTGGCGCCGCCGATGGTGGACTTGCTCGGCACCCCCGTCAGCAGGCCGGGCAGCCGCGCCCAGCCGACGTTGCGGGCGAGGTCGGGCTTCTTCTCCTGCATCGACGGGTAGACGAACGGCCAGTTCAGCTCGAACGCGGACTGCCCGGTCTCGAACTCCTGCCGGGCGTCGTCCTCCTTGGCGTTGTTCATCGACGCGCTGGTGACGCCCGCCGTGCCGAGGTCACGCAACGCCTGCAGCGCCCGCACCGCGCTGGCGTCGACCACCGCGCGCTTGCCGTCACCGGAGATTAGCTGCCCGCCCGCCGACTGCACGAGCGTGTTGAAGTGCACGTACAGGCCCTCGTACTGCGCGCCGGTGAACGAGATCCAGTGCGGCTTGCCTTCCTGCTTGAGCCGCTGGGCGGTCGAGATCATCTCGGCCCAGGTCTTCGGCGGCTCGGGCACCAGGTCCTTGCGGTACCACAGCAGCTGCACGTTGGTGTTCTTCGGCGCGGCGTAGAGCTTGCCCTGCCAGGTGGCCGTTTCGAGCGGTCCCTGCAGGGTGCCCCGCTCCGCCTCGGCCTTGTTCTCCCCCGTCCACTCCCGGATCCAGTTCGCCTCTGCGAACTCGCCCGTCCAGGTGACGTCCAGGTAGAGGATGTCCATGCCGGTGTCCCCGGCGGCCAGTCTGCGCACCATCTGCTCCCGCTGGCCGTCGGCGTCGCGGGGCAGCTTGTGGTAGACGATCTGGTACCGCCCACCTACCTGGGCGTTGCAGCGGTCCACGTTCTGCTGCAGATTCTCCTCGGGCGCGCTGTAGAGGTTCACGGTGTTCGCGCCGGAGGCCGGTGCGCAGGCGGTCAGCACGGACGCGCACATCAGCGACGCGCCCAGCACTGCCGCGCTACGAGTGCGGCGAACTCTCACGGTCGGTCCTCCCAATTGCTGGTCACAGCCACGACCAAGCATTGGGGTGCCCACGCTTCGTCGCCTGCCACCACCGGCGGTGAGCCGGTGGTGGAAAGCTAGGCCTCTTGATCAGTCAAGGCAAGGCCGGTGCGCCCCTTGTTGCAAACACGTGAATGTGGGTCAAACCGGACGTCCGCGAGCTCCGCCGAAAGCCCCACCGCGCTGCGCCGATCGCCGCATATCGCCTGGTCGACGCGTCCTTCCGACTGGTCGACGCGTCCTTCCGACTGGTCGACGCGCCTTTCCGACGCGCGGACCCCGGCAGCGCGAATTCCGGGAAACGCGAAGCGGACCCGGGCTCCTGCTGGTTCCCGGGTCCGCATCTCGGTCGTCGGCTCACTGCGCAGGCGGCGGGCGCATGGCCAGTTTGGCGAGCAGGTCCCTGCCCTGTTCGGCGTGGCGGGGTTGGGCCAGCACGTCGTAGCGGCCCGCGACCAGCTGGCTGGCCGAGGAGAAGTCCCGGCGACCGCGGGTGGAGGCGTAGCCGACCGCCGCGAAGACCAGGCCGAACACGATGCCAGCGCCCAGGCCCACCAGCACCGGGCCGAACCAGTTGCCCTGCGGAGTGAACAGCCCCAGGATCAGGCCCACGAACAGGCCGAACCAGGCCCCGGACGCCGCGCCGCCACCTAGCACCCTGCTCCAGGTGAGCCGTCCGGTCACCCGTTCGACGAGCATCAGGTCGACGCCGACGATGGTCACCTCCTGGACCGGGAAGTCACTGTCCGCCAGGTGGTCGACCGCGCGCTGCGCCTCTTCGTAGGTGCCGTAGGAGCCGATCGGCCAGCCGCTCGGCGGGGTGGGCAGGTTGGGTGTACCCGGCGCCTGCCGGCCGGAGCCGGTGAACGGATTGGACACCGCTGACACCTCCGTTGATTGCTGTCATGGCGGGGACCGTGGGGAGGCGGGCGAGCCCGATTCCGGCATATTGTCCCCTACCCCATCAGGCTACCCCGTGGGTTCGCCCGGAGATCATGTCCGTCCGCGCGATCGCGCGCATCCGAAGTCCGGGAGGTCACTCGGCCGCTTCCCGGCGGACGACTGCGAACGTCAGCGCCGCGCAGCGGAGGGGGCGACGGCGTCCCGCATCGCCGCCGAACCGCGATCCATCGTGGACACGCCGGTGACCGTCTCCTGCACAACTTGCAGGCCTCGCGGATCCGCCCAGCCCAACGCCCGTGAGCGTTTTCCGGTGCTATGGCACCCAAAATCACTCACGGCCAGGTGGCGACCTTCGCCGCGGCGCGTCCTGCGGCAACGGAGCCCGGAAACAGGCACTCAGGCGAGATCGGAAAGCTCCGCTTTGGGCGTAATCGTCCGTGGCGGCGCCTTCGGCGCGAAATCGGCACGTCGCCTGGGCCGCGGCGCGAGGACGTCGACGGTGCCGACCAGGACCATGTGGGCGTAGGCAGTGAAGCCCGTCGCCAGGACGATCCAGCCCCCGCCACTGAAGGCGTTCGGCTCGCACAGCCACAGGACGCCGACGAACACCAGCAGCGTCAGCACCGATGCACCGACGCGCGCGGCGCTGCGGTAGGCCACCGCTGCGGGCCAGGTCAGCAGCGCTGCGACCAGCGCCAGCCCGAGGGGGCCGAGCCGGAATCCGGTGGTGAACAGCCAGAACTCGGCCACCAGCAACGCCGCCGCGATGAACGCCGAGGGCAGCCAGCGCGCCAAGCCGCGGCCGAAGCGGTGCGCCAGGCGCCACCCCGACCACACAGCGAAGACCACGGTGAACAGCATCGCCAGCAGTGCGCCGGCGCCGAAGGATGTACCGGAGAAGTCGGCCACGACCAGCCAGTTCCCGGGCACTCCGCCGAACCAACCGAAGCTGTCCGCGCACGCGACATCCGAGCCGGTGCCGTATTCCGGACAGGCGACGGCCGGGGCGAGCATCGGCGCATCCGCCGCACCTGGCGCGAACGGACCGGCTGATACGACGAACGAGCTCTGGAACGCCGACTCGTGCTGCTCGGCGGAAAGGATCTGCGTCCCGGGCAGCGACCCCAGCCCGATGCCGGTGAACGTCACGGCGCTCGCCGCCAGGAAGCCCAGCAGCGCCGCGCGGCGCGGGGCGGCGAAGGCGTACAAGATCGCCATCAGCAGCGGCTTGATCAGCGTCATCGCCCGACGCCCGAACCACGGCAGCACGCCGCGCCCGGAGGGGCGGGCGGCGCGGTAGGCGAGCAGTCCGAAGCGCGTCGCCATCGACAGCGCCCGCGGCTCGCCGAGGTCGGCGAACCGCTGGCGGCCGACGTCGTAGCGCTCCACCTGGCTGGACAGCTGCGCAGGCGCGGGCAACGGCGGCTTACGACCGCCGTCCGGGTCGGCCCCGGGCGAAACACTTGCCACGAAAGGGACTTCCGCTGCGGCGATCGTCCACTGCAGACGCTCGGTGAGCAGCCGCCGGGTCTCGGTCAGCCCGTGCTCGTCGTCCGGGTTGGCGAACAGCGCGTCGAGTTCGGCGCGCACCTCCTCCGCGTGCCTCGCCCACACCTCGGCCAGGAACCCACGCCAGTGCTTGGCCTGCTCCTCGCCAAGCTCCCCGAGTTCCGCCACCGTCGGGCGGGAGACGATCGCCTGCAGCGCGTCGCCGAGCTCCTCCGAGCCGCCGTGGCGCTGCGCCAACCGCGTCGGGTCGGCGAGCAACCGGACCAGCGCGGCGGCGGAGTCCATCCGCCCCCACATCCAGTCGTTCGCCCGCCACTTCGCGGACAGGAACGCGCCGAAGTTGCCCACGTCCAGGCCGCGGATCTTGTCCGCGATCCGCAGCGGCGCAGCTTCGTCGCGCCGGAGCGCGGTGAACGGCAGCGGGCTCTGCTCGTCGCTGACCACGCGCAGCAGGTTGATCCGCGTTCCCGGGACCCGACCGACGTCTAGCGGAGCGGTGAGGACCACCAGCTGCCGCAACGTTGCCGGTCGCCGGTCGCTGCGCTCCAGCAGCGAGTAGCCGATCTGCTGGGGTTCGTGGACGTGCTCGCGCGGCGGTGCCGCGGCGGCCAGCCGGTCCGCGACCCGGTGCAGCACCGCTCGAGCCTGGGCGACCGCGTCCACCCCGGCGTCATCCGGCACCGCGTCCGCGCCCGAAGATTCGACGATGGACATCAGCTCGCCCGCGAACTCGGCGAGTTCCCGCTGGAAGTCCTCGCCTTCCTCGACGGCGCGCAGGAGCGCGCCCAGCAGCGGCTGGATCGGGGACGGCAACCGGTGCTGCAGCCTGGCCCGGCGGAGCAGCACGCGCTGCACCCACTCGTCGAGTTCGGCGGTCTCGACGAGTGGTTCCAGCTTCGCGCCGTTGATCCAGTACCGGTCGGCGTGCGCCTCCAGCACCTCGCCGAAGCTCCGCAGCCGGTACAGCACGGACTTGCAGCGCCCGATCTCGCGGCTTTCCGGCGCCCAGCGTTCGATGTCCCACGCCCAGCCGAGGCATTCCTGGACCGCGGTGAGCAGGCCGCGCGCGTCGTCGAAGACGCGCGCGGTGGCACCGCTGCCGAGCCCCGCCGAAAGGCGTCGCGCGAGCTGCGTCCTCGCCTGCGCCGACCACTCCGCGAGGGGATCGCCGACCACCGGCGGGAGCAGCTTGCCGTCCTCGGTGCCCGCGGGCTCGGTGAGCAGCCGGTACACCGCCTGGGCGTCCAGTTCCGCGCGCACCACCGCGTTGTCCGGCGCAACCGCGTCGACGTGCTGCGCCAGCACCGACGCCCGCTCGTCGTCCGGCGCGGCGCGCAACGGGGCGAACAACGCCTTGCGCCGCAAAGCTGTTCGCTCGACTACGCGGTTGTGCTCGTCCAGCGCGTCGAGGTCGGCGAGCAACGATTCCTGGGACAGCCGGGCCTTCAGAGCCGTCGCGGTCACCGGCACGGCCAGCCCGGGCTCGCGGCGTTGGCCGTGCGAGGCGACGGGGTCCGGGTTCAGGTAGAGCAGCCACCGGTGCGTCGGCCGGTCCGCGGGCGCGGCCGTGATCGCATCGATCGCCGCCGTCACCGGGATGTTGTCCAGCACGCCGCCGTCGATGACCCGGAACGGCGGGAGCTTCGGATCGGCGACGGTTTCGGAGAACAGCCCGACCATGTTCGGCTCACCGTCCGGCGGCTCGCCGAGCGACGAGCGCACCTGCGCGGGCTCGAAGGCGAACGGGAACGACGACGTCGAGCGGGCGGCGTGGGCGAGCCGCAGCACCGTGGCCGCGAAGTCGTCGCCCGCGCCGAAATCCGACAGCGGATCACCGGCTTTCCCCCGATGGTGGAACCGGAACGACGCCGTGCGCCGCTCCTGCAGCATCGGCCCGGAGCGGCCGTCGAAGCGCTGCTCCAGAATCGGGTCCAGCAGCGTGGCGGTCAGCAGCAGGTCGGCTTGGTTGCCGGGGCGCTCCGCCGCCACCGGCACGTTGTCGGTGATGACGTCGGCGAGCTCGGCGCGGAAGTAGCGATCGCCCTCCAGCAGCGACGGCGGGCGGCGCTGCCAGAACTTCGGGACCGGCCGGGACATGGCCTCCACGTCACCCAGCCGCACCCACACCTCGCGCATCCGGTCGAAGGGCATGCCGTAGACCAGCGTCGCCGACAGCAGCGTCGCGTTGAGGCCACCGGCCGAGGCCCCGGCCAGCACATCGACCGCGACGGAGTCGTAGCCGGACAGCTTCGCCAGCGCCGCCCACGGATGGGTACCAGTCGAATCGCCGTCCGCCGGCGCCCGGGAGTCCGCCACCGCCTCGCGGACCCGGTTGATCTCGGCGACCGCGCCGCCGATCCACACTGCCATGCTCGCGCCGCCGCGCATCGCCAGCGCCAAGCGCAGTTCCTGCTCGTTCTCCGCTCCTGCCGCGGTGGCCACCTCGGAGCCCGCCCTCTCGATCGACGTCTGAGGATCATCCGAAACCTACCGCGCGGATCGGCGGTACCGAGCCGCAACAGGGTGAACTCAACCCTTCCGCCACCGAAGCGAACCCCGACGGTGCAACGCCAACACGCGAACGGCCGCACCGGGAACTCTGTTTCCGCAGGCACAAGGCCGTGAGTGTTTGCGGGCGGAGTAGAAGCTGGTTGGGAGGGTGCTGCAGGTGTAGAGCGAACGGACCATTCGCGCCGCCTACCGACACGAACAGGCCGTTCGCCCCACACCGGTTGGCGAGGCGGAACCAGGCCGCTCCCGTTGGGGGAAGCCACCAGAACCGCCGCGCAGAACGAGCCTGGAAACCGGCTCAGGATTCCGGTGGGGTCCAGCGGTCCGTTCTGGTCATGCCCGCCGCGCGGCCCTTGCCCGCGATCACCAGCGCCATCTTGCGGGACGCCTCGTCGATCATCTCGTCGCCGAGCATCGCCGCACCCCGCTTGCCACCGGCCGCCGAGGTGTGCCACTCGTAGGCGTCCAGGATGTTCTCCGCGTGGTCGTAATCCTCCTGGCGCGGCGAGAAGAGCTCGTTGACCGCGTCCACCTGCGCCGGGTGCAGCACCCACTTGCCGTCGAAGCCCAGCGCCGCCGACCGGCCACCCACCCGGCGCAGTCCCTCGACGTCCTTGATCTGCAGGTACGGCCCGTCGATCGCCTGCACCCCGGCCGCGCGGGCCGCGGTCAGGATGCGCATCAGGATGTAGTGGTAGGCGTCGCCAACGTCGTAGCCCGGCGGCTGGTGCCCGACGACCAGCGACCGCATGTTGATCGAGGCCATGAAGTCGGCGGGCCCGTAGACCAGCGCCGCCACCCGCGGCGAAGCGGCGGCGATGGCGTCCGCCTCGACCAGGCCGCGGGCGTCCTCGATCTGCGGCTCGATGCCGATCCGGCCGGCCTCCAGCCCGATGGCCCGCTCGATCTGGGTCAGCGTCAGGTCCAGCCAGCGCACGTGCTCGGGGGTGCTCACCTTCGGCAGGATGACCGTGTCGAGCTCGGCGCCCGCGCCCTCCACGACGGTCACCACGTCCCGGTAGGTCCACTCGGTGTCCAGCGCGTTGACCCGAACCGAGCGGATCTTCTCGCCCCAGCCGCCCTCGTTGAGGGCGCCGACGATCCGGTCGCGAGCCTCGGCCTTCGCCAGCGGCGCCACCGCGTCCTCCAGGTCCAGGAAGAACTGGTCGACGGCCAGCCCGCGCGCCTTGTCGATCATCTTCGCGCTGGAACCCGGCACCGCCAGGCAGCTCCGCCGGGCACGTCGACCGTCCACGTTGTCCTCCTCTGGCATCGCGAGTCGCTGCGTGTGTACCACGCACGCCGCCGCTTGGGCCGGACAAGTGCCCGGCGGCACAGTCCCGTTCCCGAGCGGCGGCGCCGCGCCGTTCCGCCCGGGCAGCGGATGGCACGGAGAGTGCATAGCCTGATCCCCGTGGCAGCCGCGACCAGGGTTTTCGCGGCCCGGATGGCCGGCCTGTCGGTGTTCGGGCCGGACGGCGAATCGATCGGTCGGGTGCGCGACGTCGTCGCCGGGCTCAGCGTCCGGCGGCAGCCGCCGCGCGTCCTCGGCCTGGTCGTCGAGCTGCCAACCCGGCGCCGGATCTTCGTGCCGATGCTGCGGGTCACCCGAATCGAATCCAGCGCCGTGACGCTGGCGACCGGCACGGTGAACCTCCGCCATTTCCACCAGCGCCCCAACGAACTGCTGGTGCTCGGCCAACTGCTCGACGCCCGGGTCGTCATCGACTCCACCGGGGCGCCCGCGGTCCTGGTCGACGTCGCAATGGAGCAGATCCGCACCCGCGACTGGCAGCTGGCCAAGCTCGCGGTTCGGGAGCGCACCGGACGGCTCGGCCGCCGCGGCCCGACCCAGGTGCTGGACTGGGACCAGGTCACCGGGCTGGCGGTCGCGGAGCTGACCGGTCAGCCGCAGGGCGTGCAGCAGCTGCTCGCCATGTTCGACACGATGCGCGCGGTCGACGTCGCGAGCACCCTGCACGAGCTGCCGACCAAGCGCCGCTACGAAGTCGCGGAGGCGCTGGACGACGAGCGGCTCGCCGACGTCGTCGAGGAACTGCCCGACGAGGACCAGAAGGACCTGCTGGCGTACTTGGACGACGAGCGAGCGGCGGACGTGCTGGAGGCGATGAACCCCGACGACGCGGCCGACCTGCTCGCCGAGCTGTCCGAAGTGGACAAGGAACGGCTGCTCGGGCTGATGGCGCCGGAGGAATCGGCACCGGTCAAGCGGCTGATGGCGTACTCCTTCGACACCGCAGGCGGCCTGATGACACCGGAACCGATCGTGGTCGGACCGGACGCGACCATCGCCGAGGCGCTGGCGATGGTGCGCAACCCGGACCTGCCGGTGGCGCTGGCCAGCCTGGTGTTCGTCTGCCGCCCGCCGTCGGCCACCCCGACCGGCCGCTACCTGGGTTGCGTACACATCCAGCGGCTGCTCCGCGAACCACCGTCCACTTTGGTCGCCGGCGCGCTGGACACCGATCTCGCGAGCCTCCCGGCCGGGGCGTCGCTGGCCGACGTCACCCGCTACTTCGCCGCCTACAACCTGGTGTGCGGGCCGGTGCTCGACGACGAGGAGCACCTCATCGGCGCGGTCACCGTCGACGACGTGCTCGACCACCTGCTGCCGGAGAACTGGCGGGAGAGCGGACTTCCCGAACCGGAGACCGGCCCGACGGACCAGGAGGCTCTCTGATGCCCGAACTGCTGACCCACCGCCGACTCGACCAACCCCGCCCGCCGCACCGGTTCACCGTCTCGTTCGACCCGGAGCTGTTCGGGCAGATCTCGGAGCGGATCGCCAGGTTCCTCGGCACCGGCAAGTTCCTGTTCTGGATGACGGTGTTCGTGGTCGTCTGGATCGCGGTCAACCTGTTCGCGGTCAGCCTGCAGTGGGACCCCTACCCGTTCATCTTGCTCAACCTTGCCTTCTCCACCCAGGCCTCCTACGCCGCCCCGCTGATCCTGCTCGCGCAGAACCGGCAGGACGACCGGGACCGGGTATCGCTGGAAGAGGACCGAGCGCGGGCGGCGCAGACCAAGGCGGACACGGACTACCTCGCCCGCGAACTCGCCGCGCTGCGGCTGGCGATCGGCGAGGTCACCACCCGCGACTACCTGCGCACCGAGTTGGATCGGCTGCGCGAGGAAGTCCCCGGCCTGCGGAGCGAAGTGGAGAAACGGCGAATCCGCACCAGCTTCCGAGACGCCGACGACATCTGAACCCAGTGCGATTTCGAACCCAGCGCGATTCTGAACCCAGCGCGATTCTGAACCCAGTGCAATTTCGAACCCAGTGCAATTTCGATTGAGCGTTTTTCGTCCTGGCCGATCGCAGCCGCGACGCTGGAAGTCCCAGCAGGCTGCCGCAAGCGGCATAGCCGCCTCGGCCCACCGTCGCAGCGTGCACCGTCGGTTGGTAACCCGGAGTCGAGAAGGCCGCTGAGGTTTCCCCGCACCGCAACGCAAGAAGAGGTTGGAAAACGCTTAATGGGAACCAGCGCGCTGTTCTCGATTGGAACCGCCGTCGACGTCGGCGAAGAGGGCGATGATCGCCGGGGCCGTGACCTCGTGGGCCACGTACTCCTCGCGGGTGCACCAGGCGAGTTCGGCGATCTCGGCGGCCGGCTCGGGGGCCCCGTCGAGTTCGCCCGTGTAGCAGCTGAGCTCGACCTGCACGCCGTCTCCCTGACCGACGGCGTCGGTGACGTAGCGGCCGAAGAAGTCCGCCCCCACCAGCCCGACGCCGAGCTCCTCCCGCACTTCCCGGTGCAGGGCCTGCACCTCGGTCTCGCCGGGGTCGATCTTGCCGCCGGGCAGGTAGAACGCGGCCTGGTAGCCGGCGCGGACCAGCAGCAATCGCCGGTCCACAAACCGGACCAGGCCGACTGCCCGGATCAGCTGTTCGGGAGCGGTGGAGTTCGCATCGTGCACGACCTCATGCTTGCGCACGCTGCCCCGGCGGCGACGGCACACCCCCGTCGGCCAGCCGCTCGCAGGTGCGCATCAGCGCCTCCAGCTCGCCCGCGGTCGCGGACAGGAAGTACCGCGCCACCCCGGTGCGGTGTGTCGACGCCGCGAGCTGCAACCGCGCTTCGCCACGTTCGGTGATCACGGCCTGCACACCGCGCCCGTCCGAATCCACCCGGACCCGGCGCACCAGCCCGAGCCGTTCGAGGCGGTCGACCAACCGGGTCACCCCGGAACGGGACAGCAGCACGACGTCCGCGAGTTCGGTCATCCTCAGCCGCTGTTCGGGGGCTTCTGCCAGCGCCTCGAGGACGTCGTAGGCGGCGAGCGTGAGCCGTTGCTCGGCGATCAGGTCGCCTTCCAGGCAGCGCGTAACCCTGGCGTGCGCGCGGAGGAAACTGCGGTACGCCAGCAATTCACTTCGAGTCGGTAATCGATCAAGAGCCGTCTCGGCCACGAAGATTGATATTACGGAACGCGTTCACTCGACTGCGCAGCGCCCCCGAACAAGAATCGCGTTCTGCTCGGCGAGTCCCGCCGACCAGCGCGGGCAACCCTGTTCCCGGCGGGCTACCGGTCCGTAGCATTGGGAGTGCCCACCGCGCGGTGTGAGAACCTTCGAGGTCGGCGCACGGCGTCGTCCGAAGCGACCACCGACCACGTCCGCTACTCCAGCTTACCGAGGTAACCGTGACCAGTACGCAGTCCGCGCCCACCGAGGACGCCGTCCGGAAGGCCCTCAGCCAGGTCGAGGACCCGGAGATCCGCCGGCCGATCACCGACCTGGGCATGGTCAAGAGCGTGTCCATCGGCACCGCCGGCGCCGTGACGGTCGAGGTGTACCTGACGGTCCAGGGCTGCCCGATGCGGGAGACGATCACGCAGCGGGTCACCAGCGCCGTGTCCACCGTCGAGGGCGTCAGCTCGGTCCAGGTCGAGCTCGACGTGATGAGCGACGAGCAGCGCACCGAGCTGCGCAAGATGCTGCGCGGCAGCGCCGAGGAACCGCGCATCCCGTTCGCCGAGCCCGGCTCGATGACCCGGGTGTACTGCGTGGCCTCGGGCAAGGGTGGGGTCGGCAAGTCCAGCGTGACGGTCAACCTCGCGGCCGCGATGGCCAAGCGCGGCCTGTCGGTCGGCGTGGTCGACGCCGACATCTATGGCCACTCGGTGCCGCGGATGCTGGGTGCGGGCGGCAAGCCCACCCAGGTGGAGAAGATGATCATGCCGCCGCAGGCGCACGGGGTGAAGGTCATCTCCATCGGCATGTTCACCCCCGGCAACACGCCGGTGGTCTGGCGCGGGCCGATGCTGCACCGGGCGCTGCAGCAGTTCCTGTCCGACGTCTTCTGGGGCGACCTCGACGTCCTGCTGCTCGACCTGCCGCCCGGCACCGGCGACGTGGCGCTGTCCACCGCCCAGCTCATCCCGAACGCGGAGATCCTGGTGGTCACGACCCCGCAACAGGCGGCGGCCGAGGTCGCGGAGCGGGCTGGGGCAATCGCCATGCAGACCAGGCAGCGGCTGGCCGGCGTGGTGGAGAACATGTCCTGGATGGAGTTGCCGGACGGCCAGCGGATGGAGGTCTTCGGCTCGGGCGGCGGCCAGCGGGTGGCGGAGTCGCTGAGCCGCTCGATGGGCTCGGACGTGCCGCTGCTCGGCCAGGTGCCGCTGGACCTGCGGCTGCGCGAAGCTGGCGACAACGGCACCCCGCTGGTACTGGAGGCCCCGGACTCGCCGGCGGCGGTGGTCCTCAACGACATCGCAAAGCGCCTGTCTACCCGAGCGCGCGGCCTCGCGGGCAAGCTCCTCAGCGTCTCCCCCGCCTGATCACCACGCTTCCGGGTGAGAGGTGAGGGGCACCATTTTGTTGGCACAGCCGTTGGCACCGCCGCTCAATCTCAAGGGTGCCCCTCACCTCGAAAAAATCACGTGTGCTTCGCGACTGCGAGGAGACCCGGGCCGGTCGGGAGGGTGACGGGCACCAGGTTTTCGTCCTCCTGGATGGCCCGGACCAGGTCCCGCAGGGCCAGGGCCAGGGCGCTCCGGGTGTCCGGGCTCGCCAGCTGAACACCCGCGAACACGATCACCCCGCCCGGGCGCAGCAGCCGGACGCCGAGCTCCAGGTACCTCGGGTAGTCCGTGGTCGCGATGCCCACCGACACCAGGTCGTAGCCGCCTTCGGTCAGCCGCGGCATCAGATCGACCGCCCGGCCGGCGATCAGCCGGGTCCGGCCCGTCGGCACGCCCGCCTCCCGTAGCGTGGCGCGGGCCGCTCGCTGGGCCGCCCCGTCGGCGTCGATCGAGGTCAGCACGCCGTCCGGGAGCATGCCCTGGAGCAGCCACAACGCGCTCTCGCCCGACCCGGTGCCGACCTCCACCACGGCCTTGGCCCGCAACGCCGCCGCCAGGAACCGCAGCACGTGCAGCGGCGACGCCCCGACCGAGGTGTCCGTCGGACCGCCGGTCGGCGCGCCGGACAAGCGGTATCGCGCCTGCTCGCGGCCCACGGGCCCGGCACCCACCGGCGTCTCGGGTATCACAACGCGAAAGGTTATCGGCGTTGCCCACGTCGGTGTTCCGCGCGCCCGAATTCGTTAGTGGGCCGTTTCCGGCGGGCCGAGATGAGACCCGGATCACATCAGGTTCTCAGCCAGTTCTCAGGCGCCTTTAATCGCTACCTCACCAGGGCATACGAGAGTAAGCACGTCATAACCGACCCCATCGGCGTCTCCTAGACGACAACGCCGGGAACAACGGAGGCGACATGTCCGTTCTTGGAGATGAAAGCGCACAGGAGGTGGCTTTTCGCCCGATGGCAACACAGCCGATGAGTGTGGCCCCCAGTGTCCAACACAGCACCGTCTCGCCCGCCGCGGAAGAGGTCGCCTGGGCCCCGCCGACGTGGGACGAGGTGGTCCGGCAGCACGCCGACCGGGTCTACCGGCTGGCGTACCGCCTGACCGGCAACCAGCACGACGCCGAAGACCTGACCCAGGAGACCTTCATCCGGGTGTTCCGGTCGCTCGCGTCGTACAAGCCGGGAACGTTCGAGGGGTGGCTGCACCGGATCACCACGAACCTGTTCCTGGACATGGCCCGCCGCAGGTCCCGCCTGCGCATGGAGGGCCTGCCCGAGGACACCGACCGGCTGCCCGGCGGTGGCCCGAGTCCGGAGCAGGTCTTCAACGACACCCACCTCGATCCCGACCTGCAGGCGGCGCTGGACGAGCTGCCGCCGGAGTTCCGGGCGGCGGTCGTGCTCTGCGACGTCGAGGGGCTCTCCTACGAGGAGATCGGCGCCACCTTGGGCGTGAAGCTGGGTACTGTGCGAAGCAGGATCCACCGCGGGCGCCAGATGTTGAAGGCCACCTTGGAAGCTCGCCGCGAGCATCCCCGGGAGGTTTGACGAATGACGGTTTTGCGTGGGTGGGGGCTGCCGGAGCAGCACCTCGCGCTGGACGCGATCGTCGCATTGGTAGATGGGGAGCTCCGCCCGAGCGCCCAGGATCGCGCCGTAGCCCATTTGGCCCACTGCCCCGCGTGCACCGCGGACGCCGCCGCCCAGCGGCAGGCCCGCGCCGCGGTCCAGGCGGCCCAGACGCCGTCGATCTCACCGAGGCTCCTGCAGGCCTTGCAGGCCATTCCCGCGCACGCGGACCTGCCGAGCCAGCCGGACGGCTTGGCGCTGACCGCCGACGGCCAACTGGTCGCCGTGGCCCGCCCGGACCGGGCGAAGCGGTTCGGCGACGGGGCCACGCTCGGGTCCAGCAGGCCGTTGGGCGGCACCCAGCAGCCCTTTGGCAGCGTGTCCCCTTTTGCACGTGACGCCGACGCCGCCCCGTCGCGGCGGGTCGGCCGCCGCACCCGGCAAGGCGCCGGCGTGGTGTTCTCCGGCCTGGTGCTGGGCGCCCTCGCCTTCATGAACCTGCCGACCGACGAAGAGGGGCGGCCGGTCCCGAGCGCACCGGATCCGCTGCCCGGCGAGGCGTTCACGAATGCCGTCGTACCGGCTTCGTCGCGCGAATCGCTGCCCGCCGAGCCGAGCGTCGGCCATCCGACATCTCCGCACGTCGCCGCGGGCCAGCCGCCCTCGTCCGCGCCCCCCGCACCGACGACCTCGGCTTCCGCCCCACCGGGAAACTGAGCGTTCCTCCCGGCTAGGACCGCGAGACTTCGTCCGCTCCCACAGGAACTTCACCGGTCGCCCGGCAAAATGGGCGTGCCGGCAGTGGGCCCACATGCCGGTGGCATGGGCACACCGCCCGTGTGATCCACTCGAACGGACGAGTCCCGACCGCATGCCCGGGGAGCGATGAGCGACCAGCCAGGAAGGCCCGCGCAGGGCCCCGACGCCGACCAGGGACGTCGGGATCGACCCCACGCAGACCAGCAGGAGCCCAACGGGCGACCCGCCCAACCCGTGCATCCGTGGCAGGGCGCGGCGAACCCCACCCAGGGAGTGCCCGCCGGACCGGTCACCCCGCCCCCAGCCGCGCAGAACGGGCAGGCCGAACCACCCCACGCCGCTCACGGCGCGCAAGCCGACCCGGACAGCACCGCCGTGCACGGCAGGCCGGCCGAACCACCGCATCCAGCGCAGCACGCCTCCCCACCCCGCCTCGCCCCGCGCCCGCTGCGCCGACCCCCGGTCGACCCGTCGCAGAGCTCGGTGTTCGGCCGTCCGAAGGGCGTGACCGGCAGCTTCGACTCGAACCGGCGCGACCTGCCGGTGCGCGGCATCGAGCAGACCCCGCACCCGCCGGAAGCCCTGGCCCAGGCGTTCAGCCGCCCGCCACGCAGCGGCGAACGCCTCCAGCGGGCGCCGGGCGAGGAGCCGATGACACCCGAGCCGGCCGACGAGCCGGCGCTGTGGAACTCCGGCGAGCGCGATCCGTGGCGTGACCCGGCCGCGGCCGCGATGATCGGCCCGCCCGCCCTTGTCGAAGAACCCGAGGAGAAGCCTGACCGCACCGAAACCGGTCCGCTGCTGAGCGCCCGCGAGATCCTGTTCGGCCGCCGGGTTCACCCGCGCGCGCTTGCGATCCTCGCTGCGGTCGCCCTGCTCGTCGGCGTGGCCGGCGGGCTCCTCGGCCGGATCACCGCCGAGGAGGGCAACCCGCTCACCAACCCCGACGTCACCCTCGCCGAGGTGGAGCAGGGCAAGGACCGGCCGAAGGGCACCGTCGCCGCGGTCGCGCAACGCGTCGTCCCGGCCGTCGTGTCGATCGAGGTACGCGTCGGCGCGCAGGGCGGCAGCGGATCCGGGGTGGTCATCGACGGCAACGGCTACGTGGTCACCAACAACCACGTCATCTCGATGGCCGCCGACACCCCGAACGCGCAGGTCTCCACGGTCTTCCACGACGGCACCCGGGCCCCGGCGCGGATCGTCGGACGGGACGTGAAGACCGACCTGGCGGTGATCAAGGTAGAGGTGTCCAACCCGACGGTCGCCCAGCTCGGCAGCTCCGACGGGCTGGCGGTCGGCGACGAGGTAATCGCCATCGGCTCGCCGCTGGGCCTGGCAGGCACCGTGACCACCGGCATCGTCAGCTCGGTGCACCGCCCGATGCGGCTGGCCGGTGAGGGCACCGACACCAACGCGGTCATCGACGCGATCCAGACCGATGCCGCGATCAACCCCGGCAACTCCGGCGGTGCCCTGGTCGACGGCAACGGCGCGGTGGTCGGCATCAACAGCGCGATCCGCACCCTCGGTGCCGGCGGTGCGGGCGGTTCGATCGGGCTGGGCTTCGCGATCCCGATCGACGACGTCCGGCGCATCGCCCAGGAGCTGATCCGCACCGGCAACGTGCAGCACGCCAACCTCGGCGTCAACGCCAAGTCGGTCAGCGACGGGCTGGCCGACGGCGCCCAGGTGCAGAACGTGCAGGACGGCAGCGCCGCGGCGGCGGCCGGGATCGCCGAAGGCGACGTGATCATCAAGATCGGCGAGCGCAAGGTAGCCAGCGCCGACGACCTGATCGTTGCCGTCGACCGGCACCCGGTCGGCGAGCGCGTGCCGGTGACCGTGGTCCGGCAGGGCCGCGAACTGGTCCTGGCCGTGACCCTGAAGTGAGCACACGGGTCGCCCGGTTCCCGGATGGGCGCCCGGCGCACGGGACCCGCGCGCAAGTTGGGCGCCAGGTGGCGATTTCGCGCGAAATCGCCACCCGCCAGGCGTGGAAAACGGCGATTTCGCGCGAAATCGCCACACCCGCGCCCCTGCCACCGCCGCGGGTCCCGGACGGGGGCCACCCTCGAGGCGAATACCGCAGGCTGGACGACCTCCGAGGTGCCGGCCTCCGACGCTGGTTTCCCGCCGAACGCGCAGCTAACAGTTCGTGAAGGCCACGTGCTGGGTTACTTCCCCCTCCTGCGGCTATCACCCGGTCGGTACTCTGGGGGCGTTGCCAGCTCATGCGATGCTGGTCCGCGAGCCGCGAAGCCCCGGAGGTAGTCGAGAGGTGTTCGATAGCATCGGCTGGCCCGAACTCCTGGTTCTCGTCGTGGTCGGGCTGTTCATCCTCGGCCCGGAGCGCCTGCCGCAGGGCGCGGCGTGGCTGGGCAAGACGGTTCGCCAGGTCAAGGAGTACGCGACCGGCGCACGCGAGCAGATCAAGTCCGAGCTCGGCCCGGAGTTCGACGAGCTGCGCAAGCCGCTGGAGGACCTGCGCGGCATCCGCAACTTCAACCCGCGCACGGCGGTGACCAAGCACCTCTTCGACGGGGAGAACCCGCTCGACGGCATCACCAACACCAACGGCAGCACGAACGGCAACGGCTACCAGCCGAAGCCGGCGGACCCGCCGAAGCCCGAGCAGCGCCCGCTCGCCCCAGGCGAGCGCCCCCCGTACGACTCCGACGCGACCTGACCGGGCAGCCCTTCGCGTTTCGCCGGTCGTGGCGTCACGAAGCCTGCGCGACGGCGACGCGCCCGCGCGCGGGAACCGCGAGGCCGACGGCGAGCGCGGCCACCGCCAGCCAGCAGCACAGCAAGACCGTCATGCCAGACCAGCCCCACGCGCCGTAGGCGGCGCCGCCCACCACGCCTCCCACGCTGCTGCCGCCGTAGTAGGCGAACTGGTACAGCGCGGACGCCTGGCCCCGGGCCGACGCCGATGCCCGCGCCCCGACCCAGCCGCTGGCCACCGAGTGCGCGGCGAAGAACCCGCCGGTGAACACGACGAGGCCCACCACGATCACGAGCAGGTTGCCGGCGAGCATCAGCAGCAATCCCACCGCAGTCACCGCCAAGCTGGTGAACAGCGCCTGCGTGCGTCCCCAGCGATCCGCGGCGCGACCGGCGATCGTCGAGGTGACCGTTCCGGCCGCATAGGAGAGGAACGCGTGCGCAGCGAGCGCCGGAGGCACTAGCAGCGGCGGAGCGGTGAGGCGGAAGCCGAGCACGTTGTAGACGGTGACGAAGGCGCCCATGCCGAGCGCAGCGACCAGGTACGGCACGTAGAGCACCGGGTCGCTGAGCGCGGCGCGCAAGCCGCCGAGCAGCGGTCGCCAGCGCAACGGCTGCCGGTGGTGGTTGCGTTCGGCGGGGAGCAGCACCACGAACAGCACCGTGCACACCCCGGCGAGGAGCGCCACCGCGAACATCCCGCCGTGCCAGCCGGCGAAGTCGCCGACCACTCCGCCCAACAGCCGACCGGACATGCCGCCGACGGTGGTGCCAGCGACGTAGAGGCCCATCGTCGTGCCCAGGTGCTGACCGCCGGTCTCGTCGGCCAGGTAGGCGACCGCTACCGCGGCCAGGCCCGCGATCGCCGCTCCCTGGACCAGCCGGACGGCCACCAACACGGGGAAGAACGGCACCCATGGCAGCAGCAGGCCCAGGACTTCGGCGATCAGCAGCGCCACGATCATGGTGCGGCGGCGGCCGACCGCTTCCGACAGCGTGCCGAGCGGGATCGCCGCGACCGCCAGCCCGAGCGTGCTCGCCGAAACCAGCAGGGCCGCCGTGCCCGGGTCCAGCGCGAAGACGTCGGCCAGCTGCGGCAGCACCGGTTGCGGCGCGTAGAGCAGGGCGAACATCGCCAGTGCGCCGAGCAGCAGGGCGATGCGGATCTTGCGGATTCGGGCCGGATCGACGGGGTTCACGAGCTCGAACGTAAGCAGGCCTAATTAATGCGTCCAATTCAGCTTTGCAGCATCATTGATGCGATGATGAATCAATCAGCCGTGCCGGACGACGCGCCGGAGCTCGCGGCCCATCTCGCCCCGGCGCTCGCCCTGCTGCGGGCGGTCGCCACCGAGGGCCATCTCACACGAGCGGCCGAGTCCCTGGGCGTCCCGCAGCCGACGGTCAGCCGCATGCTGGCGAAGCTGGGAGAGCGACTCGGCACCCCGGTGATCGTGCGGCAGGGTCGCGGCATCCACCTGACCCGCGCCGGCGCGCTACTCGCGGAGGCCGCCGAAGACGCGATGCGCGGGCTGGAGGCGGGCTGCCGCGCCGTGATCGAAGAGGTCGACCCCGATCGCGGGCACGTCACCTTCGGGTTCCAGCACACGATGGGCAGCACCCTGGTGCCGCCGCTGCTGCGCGGCTTCCGCGACGAGCACCCGCATGTGCGGTTCGGGCTCGTGCAGGGGCCGCGGGACGCCATGCTCGCGCGGGCCTGGGCGGGCGAGGTCGACCTCTGCCTCATCTCTCCGCTACCGGATCGCGATCCGCGCTGGGAAACCGCACCGCTGTGGGAGGAACCGCTGGTCTCGGTGCTGTTCACGCGGCACCGGCTGGCCCGGCGGAGCAAGCTGCGGCTGGCCGAACTCGCCGGGGAAGACTTCGTCGCGACCCGCCCGGGCTACGGCTTGCGGCAGATCTTCGCGGGCCTGGCCGAGCGCGCCGGCTTCGAGCCGCGGCTGGCCTTCGAGAGCGAAGAGGTCGACACGGTGCGGGGCTTGGTCGCCGCCGGGCTCGGCGTGGCGCTGCTGCCGCCGGGCGACAACGGCCCGGCACCGGGCACCGTCGAGGTGCCGCTGGAACCGCCAGCGCACCGCACGATCGGGCTCGCCTGGCCGGCCGGCCGAACCCTGCCCCCAGCGGTCCGCACGTTCCGCGACTTCACCCTGGCCCGACGCAATTTCAATGGAAATCGAAGATCCGATTTCCATTGAAATTGAAGAAGTCGTCCACAGCCGTCGGCGTGTCGCGGCTCGACACGCCGACGTTCCCGCAATTTCCATTGAAATTGCGCCTCAACTCGCCGGAGTCACTCCGAGAGGTTCGCGGCCAGCTCGACGAGGCTGCGGGCCGCGAAACCGGTCCCGCCCGACACCACCTCGGCGTAGTCCTTGTCGGCCCGGGCCGGGCCCGCGATGTCCAGGTGCGCCCACCGCAGACCACCGGTGAACTCGCGCAGGAACAGCGCAGCGGTGATTCCGCCGGGCCCAGGCGGGGTCTGCTTCACATCGGCCAGCTGGCCCTTCACGTCCTCGGCGTGGTCCTCCAGCAGCGGCATCCGCCACCAGGCTTCCCCGACCCGCTCCCCGGCCTCGCGGATACGGTCGGCCAGCTCGTCGTCCGTGGCGAACAGCCCCCCGGTGCGCAGCCCCAGGGCGACCTTCATCGCCCCGGTCAGCGTCGCGACATCCACCAACAGGTCGGGTTCGAGCCGGTCCACGGCGTAGGCCATCGCGTCGGCGAGCACCATCCGGCCTTCGGCATCGGTGTTGCTGACCTCCGTGGTGGTGCCGCCGTAGTGCCGGACGACGTCGCCGGGCCGGTAGGCGCTGCCGGACACGTGGTTCTCCGCCGATGGCACCAGGCCGGTCACCCGGACCGGCAACCCCAGCCGCGCGATGGTCAGCAGCGCGCTGATCACCGCGGCCCCGCCGGACATGTCGGTGCGCATCAGGTGCATGCCCTCGGCGGGCTTGATCGAGATGCCGCCGGTGTCGAAGGTGATGCCCTTGCCCACCAGCACCAGGTGCGGGCCTCGGGCGTCCTGGGGCCGGTAGGTCAGCTCCAGCAGCCTGGGTGGCCGCGACGAGCCGCCGCCGACCGCGAGGATCCCGCCGAAACCGTTGTCGGCGAGCCACTTCTCGTCGTGCACCGCGGCGGTCAGGTTCTCGACGTCGGCGACCAGTTCGGCGGCGACTCCGGTGAACCAGGCCGGGTCCTTGATGTTGGAGGGCGCGTTGGCGAGGTCGCGGGCCAGCGCGGTGGCCGCCGCCAGCTCGCGGGTCCGCCGGACCTGCTCGCCCAGCGCAGCCTGGTCGGCATTCTCTGGCGCCACGAGCAAGATCTTCCGCAGGCGCGGCGGCGTCGGTTTGGCGGTTACCCGGAACCGGTATCCGCCCAGCGCCAGCCCCAGCGTCAGCGCCGACACCACGTCGCCGTCGACGTTGTCGGGCAGCCGGATCTGGAGGTAGTCCGCGTCGGAGGCGTCCCCGAAGTCGCCGATCTCGTCCTCGGACTCCGCTGCCTCGCCCAGCCTCTCGCGCAACGCGCGCGCCAGCGCCGCCCCGGCGCTGCGCCACTTCACGGGCTCCCCGGAGCCGACGCCCACGACCCAGCCGACGCCGCCCGTCGGCAGCGGAAGCGCGCGGACGTCACCGGCGGCGGCCGTCGCATTGACGGCCTGCAGCACCGCGATGTCCACATCGAACGGTTCGGCCGCGGCGGCCAGGTCCGGCCCCGCCTCGCCGTCGAAGACGGGAACCGCGCCGGGCACGCCGTCCTGCCACCGCTGCACGACGTCCACTTCGACCAGTGACGTCGGGATCACGGGCAGTGCCGGGTCCGCGTCGCGGGCCGGCTGGGCGGAACGGAATACTGAAGCACCGGACACGAGAAGACCTTCCTGCACGGCTCGCCGCGCGCACTCGACTGTCTGTCTTTAAAACGGCGGGGCGGCTCGGGCGGCCCGCAGAACGGGTTCAACGACAGCTCCGAAGCTACCGTTCTCGCAGGCCCGGGCACGATGCGCACCCGGTCCGGGCCGCAGGGGCGGCATGCCGGGTGATCACGGGGCGGCCCAAGGACTTACCTATTGCCGACGACGGCCCCGGCGCCACCACGGCACCGGGGCCCGACCGCGGCGAAGAACGCTCGCCACTCGCCGTCGACTTGATTGCGTTGTCGCCTCGGGCGCTGGGTGCACCGGCTCGCGGCGCTTCCCCGATCGCCAGCCGGCGGCCTCAGCCGGTGGCCGACTCCAGGGCGTCGCCCAGGTTCTTGGCCTCCTCGACCGACATCTCGACGACGAGCCGCCCACCACCCTCAAGCGGGACGCGCATCACGATGCCGCGTCCCTCCTTAGTCACCTCGAGGGGACCGTCACCGGTCCGGGGCTTCATGGCCGCCATAGCGTGCTCCCTCCGTGAACTCATCCCCCGCTGATCGCCACAACCAGCTCGGGTCCTCCCCATTCTCCCCTATCCCGAGGCATGGACGAAACCGAGCCGATCAACTCGTGTCGCCCGTGCGCTGGTCGAATGCCCGCGAGGGCTGGCAGACTCACCGCCCGTACGGGCTGTTTCGGTGCGTTCCGGCGCGACCGCCGACGACCCGGCAGCGGCCCCGCGGCGGGCCAGGATCGGCGGGCCCTCCGTGGTCGCCGACCGGTCCCGGTGGCGCTCGACCACAACCCGGACGACCAGCCAGAACACTGTCTACTCGGGACTTCGCGAGATCCGCGGCGTCCACTTTGGAAACATCGAGTAGCGGTCCGGCGGCCCGCCACAACGGACCCCAAGACAAGGAGTGCAAAGTGACCGACGTACTGCTGACCCAGGACACCAATGGTGTGCGCCTGCTCACGCTGAACCGGCCGGAGTCGTTCAACTCGCTCGACGTCGCCCTCAAGCAGGCGCTGATCGCCGCGCTGCGGGAGGCGGCCGCCGACGACTCGGTGCGGGCGGTGGTGATCACCGGTGCGGGGAAGGCGTTCTGCGCGGGGCAGGACCTCAAGGAGCACGTCGCGCTGCTGAACTCCGGCGACCCGGCGCCGCTGAACACGGTCGAGGAGCACTACAACCCGATCATCCGGGCCGTGACGAGCATGCCGAAGCCGGTGATCGCCGCGGTCAACGGCACGGCTGCCGGGGCGGGCGCATCGCTGGCCTACGCGTGCGACCTGCGGGTGGCCGCGACGAACGCGAAGTTCCTGATGGCCTTCACCAACGTCGGGCTGTCCACCGACTCAGGCGCGTCCTGGACGCTGCCGCGGTTGATCGGCTACGGCCGGGCGATGGAGATGCTGCTCCTGGCCGAGCCGGTGGCCGCCGAGGACGCGCTGCGAATCGGCATGGTGAACCGGGTCGTCGACGCCGGCGAAACCGTTGCGGCGGCCACCGAGCTGGCCACCCGGATGGCAGCCGGGCCGACCAGCGCCTACGCCCGCATCAAGGAGGCGATGCTGGCGGCGGCGGCCGAAGGCCTGGCCGAGGCGCTGGCGGTGGAGGCCGGCGCGCAGGCGGAGGCCGGGGCGACGGCCGACCACCGGGAGGCGGTCGCGGCCTTCGTCGAGAAGCGCACCCCGCACTTCACTGGCCGCTGATCCAGCCATTTCCGCAGGCCAGGGCCCGTGAGTACGTTGGGTGGGTTAAGTGACTGTTGGCGAAGGTGCTTTGTCTTCATCTTTGAAGCGGCGCCGCCGCTTAGCCCACTCAAGCAACCGGCACCGCCGCGGGTTCACAACAGTGCTATGCGGGGACGCCCACACCCCGAGCTATCTCGCGAGGACAGCCCCGGCGTGGTGAATGGGCATCATGATGTCGGGGATCCCACAGCGAGAAGGCCCCTGAGGTTCCGCCACCCGCAGCGCCACGCAAAAAGACCACGGACACTAATTGCAGTTCGCGCGCCAGCAGTCGGCCAAGTGGTCGTCGACCATGCCCGTGGCCTGCATCAGCGCATAGCACGTGGTGGGGCCTACGAAGGCGAAGCCGCGGCGCTTGAGCTCCTTCGCCATCGCCGTCGACTCCGGGGTGGTTCCCGGGATGTCGCCGGCCGTGGCCGGGCGCCGCTCGCGGCGTTCGGGGGCGAACGACCAGAGCAGCTCGTCCAGCGAACGGTCCAGGCGGAGCACCGCGCCGGCGTTGCGGATCGCCGCGTCGATCTTCGCCTGGTTCCGGACGATGCCCGCGTCGGCCAGCAACCGCTGCCGGTCGGCTTCGCCGAAGGCCGCCACCCGCTCCGGGTCGAACCCGGCGAACGCCAGCCGGAACGCCGCCCGCTTGCGCAGGATCGTCAGCCAGGAAAGCCCGGACTGGAACGCCTCCAGGGTGATCCGCTCGAACAGCTCCGGAACGCCCCGCAGCGGGACTCCCCACTCGCGGTCGTGGTACTCGGTGTAGTCCGCGGGCCCCGCGCCCCACGGGCAACGCGCCCGGCCGTCCGCGCCGACGACCGCACCGGACTCAGCCACGCTCCCCACCTCCCGCGTAGTCGCGGCAGAACGCCGCGAAGGCGCTCAGCGAACGGCGCATGCCCCAGACGAAGAGCGGTCGCACCACCGGCCAGACCAGCGCGCCCCCGAGCGGCAAGGTCAGCCGTTCCCACCACAGGAACTCCGATGCCTCGTTCCCGCAGCGGACCACGTCGAACCCGCCATCCCCGACGATCAGCTGCCCGTGGTGACGCACCCGGCAGCTCTCCGGCGGCCGCCATTCAACGATCTCCATCCGGTCCACGACGCCGGCCCCGCGGTACCCGGTCACCGCCACCAGCTGCGCCCCCGGCCCGTCGGGGCCGCCGAGCGCGTGCACCTCGGTGCCCAGCATCCACTCGCCCTGCCGCGCCCAGTCCGTCGCCGCAGCCCACACAACCTCGGGCGGCGCCTCGACCGGCACGCTCAACCGCAGCTCGACCGGGCGCACCGGTCAGTCCTCCGGCTCGCCGGGACGCCCGGCGCGGGCTTCCCGCAGCTGCTCGCCGGCCGCGTCGAGCTGCCGCTCCAGCACCGCGATCCGGCCGTGCAGTTCGTCGAGCTCCCCGGCGAGGCGCTCCAACGCCCAGTCCACCTCCGACGCCTTGTAGCCGCGGAGGACTTGCTGGAAGCGCAGCGCGCGCACGTCGGAGCCCTCGACGTCGGCCGGGGGCAGGCGGGTCGGGGTCGAGCCCGGCGGCAGCGGTGCGAGCTGCTCGCCGCGTCCGAAGACCAGCGAGGCCAGCAGGTAGATCACCGCAGCGACCGCGAGCACCACGAACAGGTAGATGAGCGCACTAGCCACGGTCGTCAATCGTGGCACGAACGGCGAACCGCCGCGGCCACGGTCACGTCTTGGCGGGCGCCGCTTCGAGCACGCCCTCGATGGCGGACGTGAACTCGCGCCACGCGCGGCGCTCGGCGTGCAGCGTCTGCACACCCGTCTGGGTCAAGCGGTAGGTGCGGCGCTGCCGGCCGCCGACGGTGCTCCACGTGCTCTGCACGTACCCGGCGCGCTCCAATCTGCGCAGCGCCGGATACACGGTCCCGGTGGGGAGATCAAGGGCGCCGCCACTGCGTTCCTGCAGCGCCTCGATGATCGCGTAACCATGCAGGGCCCTGCCGTCGAGCGTGGCCAGCAGCAGGGCGTCCAGGTGGCCGCGGAGCGCATCAGCCTTCACAAGTAGCGACTCTACGGTCATTTGCGACCACTGTCACCGGGATTGCACAAGAGGACCTAAGTCCTTTCGCGATCCGGACCCCCGATGATGTCCATCACACCACCGGAGAGTGCACCGTTCGGGTGGCGCAAAGCCGAAAACCCGTTGACACCGCCGAGATCCGTCACACTGCGGAGTCGGATGTGCCGGGCCAGTGATCAGGAGTCGTCTGCCGTGCCCAAGGACAGTTCCCAGGCCGCGACCACCGGTTCCTCGCGACTCGACGCCGCGACGACCTTCACTCCGCGGCAGGAGGCTCTCGACCAGCTGCGCTCCTACCTCGTGGTGCTCATCGACGTGATCGAGCAGCACCCGGAGGCGACCTTGGAGCGCGACGAGGCGCAGTGGCGCCTGGAGGAGCTCGTCGAGGAGCTGGCCCGAACGCCCCCGAGCGCGCCGCGGGTCGAGTCCCGGTGGCTGCGCCTGGCACCGGTGCTCAGCGAGGTGCGACCAGACGTGCCGGTAGCGATCCTCACCCAGCTCGTGAAGCAGTCCATCGGGCACCTCTGACAGTTTCAATTGAAACTGCGGTCAGCTGAAACCGCGGTCAGCACCCGGTGGTGAAAAGTTTCAATCGAAACTGCGCGAGGGCTCAGGCCAGGGCTCGCAGGACCCGTTCCGGCGGATGGGTGCCAGCTATGGCCGCGACCATCTCCACCGTCCGGCGGGTTTCCACCACGTGGTGCGCGCGGAAGACCCGGGCGCCGCCCCAGGTCGCGATCGCGGTGGCCGCCAGCGTGCCCTCCAGCCGCTCCGTGACCTCCGCGCCCAGGGTCTCGCCGATGAAGTCCTTGTTCGACAACGCCATCAGCACCGGCCAACCGGTCGCCACCAGCTCGCCGACCCGCCGCAGCAGCGCCAGGCCGTGCCAGGTGTTCTTGCCGAAGTCGTGGGTCGGGTCGATCAGCACGCCGTGCGCGGGCACTCCAAGGCGCACCATCCGTTCGGCCCGCTCGACGAGTTCGGCGGTCACCTCGGCGACCACGTCGGCGAAGCGGGGCCGGTACGGATCGGTGCGCGGCGGCAGGCCGCCGGTGTGCGAGCACACGACGCCGACGCCGAACTCGGCGGCCACCTCGGCGAGCTTCGGGTCGGCGCCCGCCCAGGTGTCGTTGAGCAGATCCGCCCCCGCCTCGCACACCTGGCGGGCCACGTCGTGGCGCCAGGTGTCGACGCTGATCACCAGGTTCGGGTGGCGTTCCCGGACCGCGGCGACGAACGGCACCACCCGCCGGACCTCCTCGCCGGCGTCCACCACCTCGCCCTGGGCCCCGGCGCGGACCCCGCCGATGTCGACGATGTCCGCGCCGTCGGCGACGGCCCGGTCCACGGCGGCGGTGGCCGCGTCGGTCTCGAAGGTGCGACCCCGGTCGAAGAACGAGTCGCGGGTGCGGTTGACGATCGCCATCACCAGCGGTCGGTCCTGGGGCATGTCCTTGTCGCGGAACCGGAGTGGCTGCACAACTGCAGATCCTGGCACGTGGCCAGGACCGAGCGGTATGTGGATCGGCTTGCGCAGCGATGCAGGCAGCGGAACACCAGCGGCCGCCTCGACCCGACTCGTGCATGACCGATACGCGGCATCGGGGCTGTCCTCGCGAGAAGCTCGGGGTGCGGGTGTCCCCGCAAGGCACCGCTGAGAAGCCGCGGCGGCGCAAGTTGCTTACATGGCGAAAGAAAAAGCGGCTAACGCCGCTTGCCTGACGCCCACGGGCAGTTCCGTGCGCCGCGCCGCCCCTGGCTTTGGTCCGGGAGGGTCATGGGGCGCAGGCGTCCAAGGCTTCGTCGACGTTGGTGGCCACCGTGAGCACGTCCAGCGAGTGCTGGGTCGCGAAACCGGTGTCCACCAGGTCGTGCAGCCAGTCCATCAGCCCGCGGTAGTGCCCGTCGGGGTCCAGCAGCACGACCGGCTTGGCGTGCATGCCGATGTAGCGGGCTGTCCAGATCTCGAAGAGCTCCTCGCAGGTGCCGATGCCGCCGGGCAGCGCGAGGAATGCCGTCGAGTGCGCGTCCATCAGGCCCTTGCGCTCCCGCATCGTGTCCACGACCAGCAGCTCGTCGGCATCGGTGTCGGCGACCTCGCGGTCCACCAAGGCGCGCGGGATGACGCCGACGGTCCGGCCGCCTCCGGCCCGCGTCGCCCGGGCGACCTCGCCCATCATCGACACCCGGCCGCCCCCGGAGACCAGCGTCCAGCCGCGCTTGGCGATCTTGGTGCCCACCTCGGCGGCCAGGTCCAGGTGGTGCTGCGGCACCGGGCGCGACGCGCAGTAGACGCAGACCGCAACGTCCACAGTGGCCTCCCCGGCGATTTCCCCCAGTCCGGGTTCAGCGCTGCTCAATGAGTGGCCTCCCACGCCTCGTACGCCTCCTGCACGATGCCGACCGCGTCGTCGATGTCGTCGGTGAGGTGCAGCAGCGCGAGGTCCTTGTCGCCGATCTTACCCGCGCCGTGCATGCTGTCCCGGATCCAGTCGTACAAGCCCTGCCAGTAGGACTTGCCGAACAGCACCACCGGGAACTTCGTGACCTTCTTCGTCTGCACCAGGGTCAGCGACTCGAACAGCTCGTCCATGGTGCCGAAGCCGCCGGGCAGGCAGACGAAGGCTTGCGCGTACTTGATGAACATCGTCTTGCGGACGAAGAAGTAGCGGAAGTTGACGCCGAGGTCCACCCACGGGTTGAGCCCCTGCTCGAACGGCAGCTCGATGCCGAGCCCGATGGACAGCCCGCCGGCCTCCGACGCGCCGCGGTTGACGGCCTCCATCGCCCCCGGTCCGCCGCCGGTGATCACCGCGCAACCGGTCCTGGCCAGCGCAGCGCCGAGCTCGACGCCGACGGCGTACTCCGGGTGTTCCCGGGGGGTCCGCGCAGAACCGAACACGGTCACCGCGCGCGGCACCTCGGCGAGCGCGCCGAAGCCCTCCACGAACTCGGACTGGATACGCATCACCCGCCACGGATCGGTGTGCACCCAGTCCGACGGGCCGCGCGAGTCCAGCAGCCGCTGGTCGGTGGTGGTGGGCTCGCTCAACCTCGCCCGGCGCAGCACCACGGGTCCGCGTTGCTTCTCCTGGGGGCGTTCCGAGCCGTTCGGCTCTCCCCACACGCCTTCGATTGTCATGCGGTCGAGAGTACGCACGGGCGATCGGCGGCCGACGCCTGCCTGCCCCGAGAAATGCCTGTTCACGAGGGATTCACACGAGCGTGCAGCGGCGTACGATACGAAGAAAAGATCTAGTGGCGCCGGCGACGCCGGCCGCGCACACCACGCAGATCCGCCTCGATCTACGCAGGCGCCGGAGCGGGTCGCCGGGCACGACCGGAATCGAGCCCGGGAGCCAGCCATGCTCATCGAACTGCTGATCCTCATCATCGCCCTGGGTGTTATCTACGTAGCCGCCAGCGTCAAGGTCATCAAGCAGTACGAGCGCGGCGTGGTGTTCCGCTTCGGTCGCCTGCAGGAGCTCACCCGCGGACCAGGGCTGACGACGATCGTCCCGGTGATGGACCGGATGCGGAAGGTCAACCTGCAGATCGTCACCATGCCGGTGCCGGCCCAGGAGGGCATCACCCGCGACAACGTGACCGTCCGGGTGGACGCGGTCGTGTACTTCAAGGTCGAGGACCCGGCGCGCGCGATAGTCAACGTCGAGGACTACCTGTTCGCCGTCGGACAGGTCGCGCAGACTTCGCTGCGCTCGATCATCGGCAAGAGCGACTTGGACGACCTGCTGTCCAACCGCGAACGGCTCAACCAGGGTCTGGAGCTGATGATCGACAACCCGGCGCTGGGCTGGGGCGTGCACATCGACCGGGTGGAGATCAAGGACGTCTCGCTGCCGGAGTCCATGAAGCGCTCGATCGCCCGCCAGGCCGAAGCAGAACGCGAAAGGCGTTCGCGAGTCATCTCGGCGGACGGCGAGTTCCAGGCCTCCCGCAGGCTCGCCGACGCGGCGCACGTCATGGCCGACACCCCGGCCGCGCTCCAACTGCGCCTGCTGGAAACGGTCGTCGAAGTGGCCGCGGAGAAGAACTCCACGCTGGTGCTGCCCTTCCCGGTCGAGCTCCTGCAGTTCGTCGACACCGCGAAGCACGCCGGCGCCGCGATGAGCGGCGGCGCAGCCGCGAGCGAGGAGCCCGCAGAGCAGCCGGTGGAGCTCACCGACGCGGACCGGGAGGTGGCGGAGCTGCCCGCGGCGGGGCCGGAGGCAGCGGATCTGCCGCAGCAACGCGAAGAAACCGACGGCCGGAGCGCGAGCACGGCGAAGCCGGCAGAGAGCTCGGGGAGCTCGGGGAGCTCGGGGAGCGGCGAGGAGTCGATGCTCGGCATCGCCTGATCCCGCGCGTTGGGCGGAGTGGGGGCACCCGTGAATTAATCACGGGCGCCCCTCAGCATCACGAGAGGAAGCGGTGGAGGACCTCGGCGCAGTGGCGGATCTCCGCCGTCGCCACGTGCTCCTGCTTGGTATGGGCCAGGGTCGGCGAGCCCGGGCCGAAGTTCACCGCCGGGAGGCCGCGGGCCGCGAAGCGGGCCACGTCGGTCCAGCCGAGCTTCGCGACCGGCTGCGCGCCGGAGGCCTCGACGAGCTGCGCCGCCGCCGGGGCGGTCAGGCCGGGCAGCGCGCCCGGGGCCCCGTCGACCACCGCGACCTCGAAGTCGTCGAATACCTCGCGCAGGTGCGCTTCGGCTTCGGCCGGCGACTTGTCCGGGGCGAACCGGTGGTTGACCGACACCACGCACTCGTCCGGCACCACGTTCCCCGCGACACCGCCGTCGATCCGCACCGCCTGCAGGCCCTCCCGGAATTGCAGGCCGTCGATCATCGGGTTGCGCGGCGTGTAGTCGACCAGCCGCTGCAGCACCGGGTGCGCCGCGTGGATCGCGTTGACCCCCATCCACGCGCGAGCCGTGTGTGCGCGGGTGCCCGTGGTACGGACCTCCACACGCATGGTGCCCTGACAGCCCGCCTCGATCGCGGCGTTCGACGGCTCGCACACCACCGCGAGGTCGCCGGCCAGCCAGTCCGGCAGCTCCCGCTCGATGCGGTTCAGGCCGTTGCGCTCGGCTTCCACTTCCTCGCAGTCGTAGAACACGAAAGTCAGGTCGTGGCGCGGTTCGGTAAGGGTCGCGGCAAGGTGCAGCATGACCGCGTCGCCGCCCTTCATGTCGACCGTGCCGCAGCCGTGCAGTACCTCGTCGGCGCCCGACCCGGTGCGCCGCAGCGGGAGGTTGTCGTTGATCGGCACGGTGTCCAGGTGTCCGGCCAGCACCACCCGCGAGTCCCGGCCGAGGTTCGTCCGCGCCAGCACCGCGTCGCCGTTGCGCACCACTTCGAGGTGCGGCGCTTGGGCGCGCAACGCCTGCTCCACCGCATCGGCGATGGCTTTCTCCTTGCCGGAAACGCTGGGGATGTCCACCAGCGCGGCGGTGAGCTCGACGGGGTCAGCGGTGATATCGAACAACGCAGTCACGCCCCGGAGGCTACCCGGGAGGGCTCCGTTTGCGCTGGTAGCGGCCCGTGAGCGCTTTTGGGCGCTATCGCACCGGAAAGCACTCACGGGACCTGACCAGCAGAAACGGAGTTCGCCAGGAGTCGGGAACGGATGGGAACCGGATCCGCGCAACCACCGTCCAACGCGTGATCATCACGCTAGGCAGCCGCCGCTGGAGGTGGGCATGGATTACACCGCAAATCCCGACGCGCTCAGGAAGGCTGGGGCGAGCGCGAAATCGGTCGGCGAGCAGGCCGGGCAGGTCAAGCTCGGACCCCCGACCGAGGACATCGCCGAGGCGATGCCCGGCGGCAAGTCCGAGGGCGCGGCGAAACAGGTCGCGCAGAGCTGGGAGAAGGCGATCAAGTCCTGGAGCGAGGCCGCCATCCAGCACGGCGATTCGCTGAACGCGACCGCCGACGAGTACCAGAAATCCGACGAGTCCAGCGCGGTCGGCATTGGCCGCCTCGAAGCACCGGCCGGAAGGTAGGCAGCGAGATGGTGTCCTTCGCCGATGTGCGTCGCTGGAAACCGGAGGGCCTCGACGCCGTCCACAACGACCTCGGCAAGCGCCGCGACGACCTGATCAACCTGCAGGACGAGCTGGACGGCGCCAAGAACCCCGAGGGCTGGACCGGAAAAGCCGCCGATGGCTCGGCCAAGCAGCACGAGAAGCTGACGTCGGACATGCGCTCGCTGGTGGCCGAGGTCGCCACCATGCGGGTCGCGGTCGCCGCGGCGGCCGACGACGTCGCCAGGATCAAGCAGCAGATCCAGCAGGCCGACCACGAGGCACAGGCCAACGGCTTCGAGATCACCGAAGAGGGCGGCGTCAAGGACGTCAAGCCGCCGCAGGACGTGCCGGAAGACCAGCTGGAGCAGGTCAAGCAGCAGCGGATCCAGGTCCGCGACAAGCTGGTCGAGACGATCGAGAAGATCCTCGACGAGGCCGAACGCACCGACGCCGAACTCGCCAAGGCGCTGACCTCGGCGGAGAAGGACGAGATCACACCCGGCAAGGGCAATTCCCTGGCCGACGCCGCGAACACCGACGACATCAAGGCCCTCGCGGAGTCCGCCGGGAAACCGGCGGGCGACTCGCCGAAAGCCGCGGCGGAGTGGTGGAAGTCGCTGTCCGACGAGCAGCGCGCGGCGCTGCGCGAGAACCCGCCCGAATGGCTGGGCAACCGCGACGGCCTCCCCGCGGAGGTCCGCGACGAGGCCAACCGCGGCCGGATCGACGACATGCGCGGCGACCTGCAGGCGGAGAAGGCGCGGCTGGAGCAGGGCGGCGTTTCCGAGGACGAGAAGGAAAAGCTCCAGCAGGTCAACGACAAGCTCAAGTCCCTCGACGAGGTCGAGAAGACCATCGCCAAGGAGAACCCGCCGCGCCAGTTGCTGGTGCTCGACAGCAGCGGCGAGCGGATGAAGGCAGCCGTGGCGGTGGGCGATGTGGACACCGCCGACCACGTCTCGGTGTTCACCCCCGGCTACACGACGACGGTCCAGGGCAGCCTCGGCGACTACGACTCGAAGATGCAGGAACTGGTCAAGGAATCGAAGGCCGAACTCAACCGGAACGGCAAGGACGACAGCGTCGCCGCGGTGGCCTGGCTGGGCTACGAGGCCCCGCAGAAGTCCGAGGACACGGACGTTTTCGGCGATTCGGTGGTCAGCTCCAACTCCGCGCAGGAAGGCGGGGAGAAGCTGAACAACTTCTACAAAGGCATCAACGAGTCCCGCGACACCGACCCGCACCTGACCGCGATCGGGCACTCCTACGGCTCCACCACCACCGGCTACGCCCTGCAGGGCGGCGGCCACGGCGTCGATGACGCGATCATCTTCGGCTCCCCCGGCGTCGGCACCAACGACATCGAGGACCTGCACGTCCCGGACGGGCACGCCTACCGGCTGGAAGCCAAGGACGACCCGGTCGCGGACTTCGCCCGGTTCGGCGGCGACCCGTCCCACATGGATGGGTTCATGGACCTGTCCACCGAGAAATCGGCCGAGGGCAAGGGCGTCGAGGGCCACAGCGATTACCTGGATCCCGACACCACCAGCCAGCACAACATGGCTTCAGTGGTCGCGGGCTTGCCGGACAACACCGTGGAGGGCAAGACCGACGGCGTCGGCGATGTGATCTCCTACGTACCGCACCAGGCCCAGGAAGCAGGCTCCGCGGTCTACGACTTCGGCGAGAAGACGGTATCCGGCGCCAAGGACCTGGGCGAGAAGACGTTATCCGGCATCAAGGACTTCTTCTCATGAGAAAACTCATCCTGTTCGTCCTCTGCGGTCTGCTCGCCACCGGGTGCGCGAGCGGGCCCGAACCGTCCGACGGGGGAAACGTGTCAGACGCTCTCAGCATGTTGCGGCAGCGACCATCCATGGAAGAGATCACCGCGCGCTACGAGGAGATGCAGCAGAAGCTGCGGGATCGGCTGTCCGCCGATCCCGGCCTCGCGGCGCCGTGGATCAACAAGGGCGACCCCGGTCAGGCTGCCTGCCAGGGCGAAGAGCTCTCGCACGTCGACGGCGCCGAAGAGCACAGCCTGGACACCTGGGTCTACGAGGGCAACATCCCGGACGGCCAGTGGGACCGGGCTCAGCAGATCGCCATCGACGTCACCAAGGAGTACGGCTTCAAGGAGCTGGAGATCGTGGTGAACCGGCCTGGCGACCACAAGGTCGAGATGCGGGACGACTTCGGCGCGAAGCTGCAGTTCGGCACCAAGGTGAACACGATCTTGAGCCTCCGCACCGGCTGTCACCTGCTCCAGTCCGCCAAGGGCTGACGCTGGTAGCGGCCGCCGGCCGTGAGTCCTTCGGGTTGCTGCGGCCAGTACAACGTGAGCGCAGTGGTGGCCGGAGTGCCGGATCGGGCGGTCAAGGACAATGGCCGCGACATCGGCGACATGATCTCCGGCATCATCTCCTGAGGCGACCGCCGCCAGCACCGGACCCGACGGGGGAATCGTGAAAGACCCGCGCAGCCTGCTCCGCCAGCGCCCCAGCATCGAGGAGATCAGCGAGCGCTACGAACAGATGCAGCAGCGACTGCTGGACCGCCTCAACACCGAGGTCGGGCCGCTGTCGTGGGCGGTGTCGGACCCGGTCAGCCGGGCCGTCTGCACCGAGTTCCCGGACGTCTTCGACGCGGAGAGCCGGGTGCTGGAGTCGTGGCGGGCGCCCGGCAACCTGCCGGACGCGGATTGGCCACTGGCCGTGGAGATCGTCCAGGAGATCACCATCGAGTACGGCTTCGGCGAGCCCGAGATCATCGTCAACCGCAGCGGCGACCACGAGATCATCGGCAACGATCAGTTCGGCGCGGTCTACCAGTTCGGCACCGCCGCAAACACGGTGCTGATGATCACCACCGGCTGTCACCTGCTCACCGCCGCGAAGGGCTGAAAGCCTTCGGCCCGCCCGGTGGGGCCCACCCCTGCGGGCCGCCGCCACCTGCGCCGATTACCGTTTCCGGTATGAGTGCACAGTCTCCCGACCCGCAGACCACGGGTGCCCACGGCGTGGGCCTGGCCACCGTGACCGACGACGGCACGGTGCTGGACACCTGGTTCCCCACCGTCAAGCTCGGCGAGCCGGGGCAGTCCGGAACCACGCGGCTGACCGCCGAGCAGGCGGCCGAGTCCCTCGGCGAGGCCGGGGCGGCCCTGATCGGGCGGGACGAGGCCCGCGGGGTCGAGGTCGTCGCGGTGCGCACCGAGATCGGTCGGCTTTCCGACGAGCCGGTCGACGCGCACGACATCTACCTGCGCCTGCACCTGCTGTCGCACCGCCTGGTCCGCCCGCACGGGCAGAACCTCGACGGGATGTTCGGCCTGCTTGCCAACGTTGTGTGGACCAACCACGGCCCGTGCCCGGTGGAGGGCTTCGAGGCGACCCGGCTGCGGCTGCGGGCGCGCGGCGCGGTCACCGTCTACAGCGTCGACAAGTTCCCGCGCATGGTCGACTACGTCGTGCCGTCCGGGGTCCGCATCGGCGACGCAGACCGGGTCCGGCTGGGTGCGCACCTCGCCAGCGGCACCACCGTGATGCACGAGGGCTTCGTTAACTTCAACGCCGGCACGCTGGGCGCGTCGATGGTGGAGGGCCGGATCTCGGCCGGGGTCGTCGTCGGCGACGGCTCCGACGTGGGGGGCGGCGGCTCGATCATGGGCACCCTCTCCGGCGGCGGCAAGGAGGTCATCTCCATCGGCGAGCGCTGCCTGATCGGCGCCAACGGCGGCGTGGGCATCTCGCTGGGCGACGACTGCGTCGTGGAAGCGGGCCTGTACATCACGGCAGGCACGAAGGTGACGCTGCCGGACGGCACCATCACCAAGGCCCTGGAGCTGTCCGGCTCAGACGGCCTGCTGTACCGCCGCAACTCCACCACCGGAACGATCGAGGTCACCGCCCGCACCGGCGGCAAGGTGGAGCTGAACGCGGCGCTCCACGCCAACGACTGATCCGAACGGGCTTCCGACATCGCGAAGGGCCACTTCGACCGACCTTGGGTTATAGCCGGCCGAAGAGGCCCTTCGCCCATAATCCGGGCGGTTTTCACTGGATGGACGAGGCATCGCGCGGGGCAGTCGGTTTTATCATTGGCAATGGCCACCACCTGGCAGCAACGAGACCTGACGAGCGTCGTCGAACTGCCCGCCGAACCCTTGGCGGCCGATCGGCGGGCACCCCTCGCCGAGCACATCCGGGCGGGGTTGGACGCCCGCCTGCGCGCCCTGATCGCGCACGATCCGGGCGCCAGGCGAGGCGAGGATCCCGAGGAACTGCACCAGATGCGGGTATCGGTGCGCCGGATGCGCGCGATGCTACTGTCCGGCCGACCGTTCCTTGATCAGAACTGGTCGGAGCCGCTGCGCGCGGAGCTGGGCTGGCTGGGCAAGACGCTGGGCCCGGTCCGCGATCTCGACGTTCTGCTGGAGCGGCTCCGCGAAGAGAGCGCCGACCTCCCGGCCGACGAGCGCGCCGCGGCGGACCGGCTGATTTCCGGGCTGGAGGCCGAGCACGGCCTCGCACGGGTCGCGATGCTCAGCGCGCTGGACAGCGACCGGTACCTGGCCTTGCTCCGTTCGGTCGCCGACGCGCTCCGCTCCGGACTGCCGACTCCGGAGTCCGATGTGGACGCAGAGCGCGAGTTGCGCAGGCTGGTGGTCGGCCAGTTCCGCAAACTCCGGAAATCCGTTGCACAGCTACCGGAAGTGCCCGCCGACGACGAGCTGCACGCGCTGCGCATCCGGGGCAAGCGGGTGCGCTACACCGCGGAGCTGGCGCAGCCGGCGTTCGGGAAACCAATGCAGCAGCTGATCAAGGCGGCGCGGCAGTTCCAGGACGTGCTCGGGGAACACCAGGACGCCTGCGTCGCGGAGGAACGCGTCCGCGGGCTGCTCAGCGACCTGGGCGAGGACGTCGACGCCGCGGTCGCCTTCGTGGCGGGGCGCCTGGTCGAGCGCGAACAGACGCGCAAAGCAGCCCGCCGAACCCAGTGGAAGTCGGCTTGGGAAGCCCTGGACACTGCAGCCGCGGCGATCTGACAGGCACCCGTGAGTGCTTTTGGGCGCTACAGCACCCAAAAGCACTCACGGTCCTGCGCGACTCAGGTCATTCGCCCAGGCGCTTGGCGACTGCGGCGATGCCCTCATCCGTCGCCGTCAGGGCGATGCGGACGTGGCGGTCGCCCGCCGGACCGTAGAAGGTGCCCGGCGCGACGAGAATTCCCCGCTGCGCCAACCAATCCACCGTCTGCCAAGCATCGTCCCCGCGAGTCGCCCACAGGTACAGGCCCGCCTGCGAGTGCTCGATGCGGAACCCCGCCGCCTCCAGCGCGGGCCGCAGCACCGCTCGCCGCGCCGCGTAGAGCTCGCGCTGCTCGCTCACATGCGCGTCGTCGCTCAGCGCCGCAGTGATCGCCTCCTGCACCGGGCGCGGGACGATCATGCCCGCGTGCTTGCGCAGCTCCAGCACGCGCGCCACCAGATCCGGATCGCCAGCGATGAACCCGGCGCGATACCCCGCCAGGTTGGAGGACTTCGACAGCGAATGCACGGCGAGCACGCCGCGGAAGTCGGAGCTGACCGAGGGGTGCAGCACCGACACCGGTTCGGCTTCCCACCCGAGCGCGAGGTAGCACTCGTCGGAGGCCACCACCGCGCCGAGCTCCCGCGCCGCCCGCACCGAGTCGGCGAGCTGCTGCGCGCCCAGCACCCGCCCGGTCGGGTTGGCCGGGGAATTCAGCCACAGCAAAGCGGTTCCGGCCGGGGGCAGCTCACCGGGCGCGAGCCGGACCACCTCGGCACCGACGATCTTCGCGCCCACCTCGTAGGTCGGGTAGGCCAGGTCCGGGATCGCGACGATGTCACCGGGCCGGACGCCGAGCAGCGTAGGCAGCCAGGCCACCAGCTCCTTCGAGCCGATGGTCGGCATCACCGCGTCCGGCACCAGGCCGGATACGCCGTGGCGCCGGTGCAGCGCGGCGACGGCGGCCTCGCGGAGCTCTGGGGTGCCGTGCGTGGCCGGGTAGCCCGGCTGGTCGGCCACCGCCGACAATGCCCGCTGCAGGTTCTCCGGCACCGGGTCGACCGGCGTGCCGACCGAGAGGTTGACGATGCCGTCCGGGTGCGACCGGGCCGTGGCGGTCTGGGCCGCCAGCGAGTCCCACGGGAAGTCCGGCAGCCGCGGGCCCCGGGGTCCGGGCGCCGGGGCGCCCGGACCGGTTTCGGGGCTCATTCGCCCTGCGGGGGCAGGCTCTTGATGGGCTCGACGTCCTTGTCGACCTTGCCCACCTTCGCGGCACCGCCCGGCGAGCCCAGCTCGTCGAAGAAGTCCACGTTCGCCTTGGTGTAGGTGGCCCACTCCTCCGGCACGTCGTCCTCGTAGTAGATGGCCTCCACCGGGCAGACCGGTTCGCAGGCACCGCAGTCGACGCACTCATCGGGGTGGATGTAGAGCATCCGCCCGCCCTCGTAGATGCAATCGACAGGGCATTCCTCGATGCATGCCTTGTCGAGCACGTCGACGCAGGGCTCGGCGATCACGTAGGTCACGGTTGCTCTCCTGCTCGAAGCGTTGTACTGCTCGCGCTCAGGAACCTCCTGAGGCGACTGCTGACAGTATCTCTCGTACCCATCCTGGACACGTAACTGGTCCCACAGCGCGGGAGCCGGACCGACTCTACGACCCCGGGTTAACGGCGTAAACCATTGCGCCCGTAACCATTGCGCCCCGAGCCGCCCGACCTTGCGCAGAGCTGATCTTTCGCGCAGGTAGCCACCCACGACGCCGACAACCGGGACACTGCCGAGCAACTCGTGGGAGAAGCGGCCCTGCGGTCGCTTGTCGAGTTCCGAATCGATCTCCCACAGCGCACGTGCCATTCGCCACACCGTGCGCGCGACCGCCTTCGGCGTCGCCCGGCCGTGCCCGCGGCGCGAAGCCTCGACGTCCTCGGTGAGTTCCGAGACCCATTCGTCGTGCTCCGCGTGCCCCGCCGCCAGCTCGGCCGATCTTCGGTCCGGCCGCGCAGCCGCAGCGGATCCGGCTCGCGCAAGGCATCAAGCACCGGCGCGGTCGCTCGCACGAACGGCCCCAGCACGGCCGCGATCCGCTCGTCGGTCAACACCTCGGTCATCGCCGCTCCCAGACCTCACGTCCCGGGGTTCTTCTCCATCACGATTCCGAGCATCAGCGCGCTCGGCAATGCGCCACCGCCGATCAGCAGCAAGGCACGCCAATCGTTGAGCAGCACGATGTCGCCGCCCGGCCCTAAGACTCCGAACACGAACACCGTCGCGAACCACACCAGCAGCGGCGCACCGGCCACCCGGCGCCTCGGCAAGAGCCTCGCGGCCTCGGCCACCAGCAACGGCGTGGTCACCACCGCCAGCGCGGCCGTGATCGGGAACTGCACGGAGCCGATGTACGACGGGAGGAACAGCAGCTCGATCAGGGCCAGCAGGACGGCATCGAGCAGCAGGAAGCCGAGCAGCACGCGGTCACCTGCGGTCAACGGTCGCCCACCGGCTCGGTTCCACTCACCCCGAGCCCGCCGAACACATCCGTCTGGCAGCCCTGCGGATCACCCGTCGCCAACACGTAGTGCTCGGTCGTCACGATCGGCTGCGCGACGCCGTTGGACAACGCGTAGGCCGCGACGCCTTCGCCGTTGTGCCACTGGTCCAGCCACACCTTGACCTGGGTGCCGTGCGCGCGCAGGGCGCTGATCTTGGCCGGCAGGTGCTCGGACACGTCGACGACCGTGGTGATGGACTCGTCGTCAACACTGGCCAGCTCGTGCGGCTGGGGCAGCTCGAACGGCAGGTCCTCGGCCTGCGCCAACGCGGCGAGCCCCTTCGCTACCACGTCGCGGGACGGAACCGCGTAGAACACCCGCTGCACGTCGGAGACCTTCGCAGCCGCCATGACCGTCACCTCGTGGGCCCGGATGTGGTCCGGGTGGCCGTAGCCGCCGTCGGCCGCGTAGCTGACGACCACCTGCGGTTTCACCTCGCGCAGCACGGCTTCCAGCGCACCGGTCTGCTCCTGCAGGTCACCGGTGGCAAAGGCCCGCGGATGCGCGTTCGGCAGCGCGGCCGCCTGGCCCGGCTGCTCCCAGCGCATCCCGGAGTCGCGCCAGCGCCCCACGCCGCCGAGGAACCGGTGGTCGGCCACGCGCAGCGCGGCACAGGCCGAGCGCAGCTCGCCGACCCGGTAACCGCCGAGCTGGTCGGCCTGGTCCGAGGCCAAGCCCCGCAGGCTCTCGGGGATGACCTCGCCTTCCTCGCCGAGAGTGCAGGTCACCACCACCACCTGCACGCCGCGGGCGGCGTAGCGGGCGATCGTCCCGCCGGTCCAGAGGGTTTCGTCGTCTGGGTGCGCGTGTACCAGCAGCAACCTCGGTGGGGCCGTCAGCGTCACCGGACCAGATTAATCTGCGGCGCACACCACACAGCGCACGGTAGCCGCATTCCCCCGAATGTCCGTATCGATACGCCGCGAACAGCCCACCGGGTCACGTCACCCCGTGGCGGAACCGATACGCCCCACAAGCCGAAAGGCATCGGCGTCTCCGCGGTTCAGAGGCACGAGTCCGCTGAGTAGCCGCGCGAGCCCGTCACGGGCGCTGAAAGGCACCCCTGGCGAGACGGGGAGAGGTGGCGATTTCGCGCGAAATCGCCGCTCCTCACGCGTGCCAGGTGGCGATTTCGCGCGAAATCGCCGCCCCGCCGCCTGCTCCGTGCGGGCTTAGTAACCGTCGCTGTCGGCGTGCGTCCCGACCCATCGGGCAGCGGTGGAGAACGGCCCGGCCAAACCGTTGCCCGCCTCGACGCCGGTGACTTCCCGGCGCAGCACCATCACCTGGGCCTGCTGGTACAGCGGCAGCGCCACCGCGTCGCGCCACAGCACGGGCTCGACGGCCGCCGACGCCCCGGAGAACGGCACCTGACCGGTCAACGCCGCGTCGATCGTCGGCTGCAGCAGCTGGTCGCAGAATCCGGCGTCGTTGTACGGGAACGGCTTCTCGCTGTCCTTTGCCACGCCCGGGCAGCCGTACGAAGACGCCAACATCGCCGCCGGGTCGCCCCCCGCCGGACGCGGCGCGATGGCCATGTCCACCGAGCCCGACCCACCGGACTCGCCGGACTGCGGATTGGCCGACAGCATCTCGCCGAACAGCTGATCACCGGTCGGCGTCACCACGGTCGCCTGGATCCCCTGGTCCCGAAGCTGCCGCGCGGCCGCCTCGGCGATCCTGATGTACGACTCGTGCTCGAACGGCGCCGCGATGACCAGGTTCAACGGCCGCCCGTCCCGCAACCAGGCTCCACCGCTGCGGTGGTACCCGGCCTCGTTGAGCAGCCGCTCGACCTGCGCGGGGTCCGGCCGGTTCGGCAGCCCCGGTTCGGTCGGCGTGTAGCCGCGCTCGGACGGCGCGAGCACCTGGGCGTGTGCCTGGAGCTGCTCCGCAGGCCCGCCACCGGTGCCGGCCTCGATCAACGCGGGCCGGTCGAGCGCGGCGAGGACCGCTCGGCGCACCTTGACGTCCGCCAGCGCCCGGCTGTCGTGCCGCAGCAGCACCTCCATGGTGGCCGGGCGGGGCACGGTGATCAGTTGCACCGCATCGCCGAGGTCCTGCAGCGCCTGCATGGTGCCCCGGTCCGCGCCGAACACCGCCAGGTGGCTGTCGCCGCTGCGCAGTGCCTCGACCTGGCGGGCCCTGTCGGTCGCGCGCAGCACGATCCGGTCCGACGGCGCGGGCGGGCCCCAGTACCGGTCGTTGCGCTCCAGGATGATCTCGCCGCGGTCGAGGTCGATCTGCCGGATCGCGAACGGCCCACCGGAAGCCGGGTAGCCGTCGTCGAGCACCGTCGCCCAACCGCGCGGCGCGTCCCGCAGCAAGTGCGCGGGCAGCAGGTTGTTGAAGAGCGTCTGCCAGCCAGGGAACGGCTTGGCGAAGGTGACGTCGACGGTCTTGCCGCCCTGCCGCGACGCCACGTCGTCGATCAACTGGTAACCGGCCGGGTCGGCCACTCCGGGCTGGGAGCGCAGCTGTTCCCACAGGTAGACGAAGTCCTCGGCGGCGATCGGTGCGCCGTCGGACCAGTTGGCCTCGCGCCGGATCCGGTAGCGCACGGTGAACTTCTCCGCGTCCGCCACCACCTCGGCCGATTCCATCAGCGTGCCGTCCAGCTGCAGGTTGCCGTCCGGCGCCGGGCGGAACACCGACGGCAGCATCAGGCTGGCCAGCGCCGAACTCGTCGACGACAGGTCGGCGAGCGTGTGCGGGTTGAACCCACCTTCGAGCTCGTCGACACCGACGACGACCTCCACCGGCATCGGCTGCGTCGGCGGAGCGCTGGTCGTCGGCGACTGCGTCGGGGGTTGCGGTGACACCAGCGGAGGCGGGGGGGCATTCGTGCAGGCAGCCACCACGCTGACGGTTGTCACCACCAGGCAGACAGCGGCCAGTGGGCGGCGTCGACCCAAGGACACGCCGGACCTCCCCTCACGTCTGCTCCCCCCGAACACCCCGGCCCACCCGGGGCGGCTCGCACGTGCGGAAGACGCGCGAGAGCCCTCCATGGTTCCTGCCGCCGACGAAATGATCGACACCGGGGGTCGCAGCCCAGTGTCCTCGCCGCCCGCCCACGCCGCGTGCGGATCGGCGAAATCCCGGCGGCCTCGACGACGTAGGAGCTCAGCAGGCAAGGAACGGCGATTTCGCGCGAAACCGGCGCTCCCAGCGCGTGCTCGGTGGCGATTTCGCGCGAAATCGCCACCGAGCACACCTCAGTTGGCGTTGTTGTCGCGGGCCTTGGCGCGGGAACGCTCGCGGGCGCGGGTCGTGCCGTCCAGGACCAATTTGCGCACCCGGATCGCCGCCGGGCCGACCTCGACGCACTCGTCACCGGAGCAGAATTCCAGCGCCTCCTCCAGCGCGAGCGTCCGCGGCTTGGCCAGCCGCTCCAGCTCGTCCGCGGTGGAGGACCGCATGTTGGTGAGCTTCTTCTCCTTGGTGATGTTGACGTCGAGGTCCTCGGCGCGCGGGTTCTCCCCGACCACCATGCCCTCGTAGACCTCGTTGCCAGGCTCCACGAAGAAGCTGCCGCGGTCGGCCAACTGCAGAAGCGCGTAGGTGGTCGCCGAGCCGGCCCGGTCAGCCACCAGCGAACCGGTGTGCCGGGTGCGCAGCTCGCCCACCCACGGGAAGTAGCCCTCGAAGACGTGGTTGGCAATGCCGGTGCCGCGGGTCTCGGTGAGGAACTCGGTGCGGAAGCCGATCAGGCCGCGGGCGGGCACCACGTACTCCAGCTTGATGCGGCCGGTGCCGTGCCCGTCCATGGTCTCCATCCGGCCCTTGCGCCCGGCCAGCAGCTGGGTGACCGCGCCGAGGTGCTCCTCGGGGGCGTCGATGGTCAGCCGCTCGAACGGCTCGCACAGCTGGCCGTCGATGGTACGGGTGACCACCTGCGGCTTGCCGACGGTGAGCTCGAAGCCCTCCCGGCGCATGGTCTCCACCAGGATGGCCAGCGCCAGCTCGCCGCGGCCCTGCACCTCCCAGGCGTCCGGCCGCTCGGTGGGCAGCACCTTCATGCTGACGTTGCCGATCAGCTCGGCGTCCAACCGGTTCTTCACCAGCCGCGCGGTGACCTTGGTGCCGCCGTTGCGGCCGGTCAGCGGAGAGGTGTTAACGCCGATGGTCATCGAGATCGCCGGGTCGTCGACGGTGATCCGGGGCAGCGGCTCGGGGGCGTCGGGGTCGGCGAGGGTGTCGCCGATGGTGATGTCCGGGATACCAGCGATGGCCACCAGGTCGCCTGCGGACGCCTCGTTGCACGGCACCCGGTCGAGGTTCTCGGTGATCAGCAGCTCGGTGAGCCGGACCTTCTCGACGGTGCCGTCGGCGCGGCACCAGCCCACCGTCTGGCCCTTGCGCAAGGTGCCGGAGTGGATCCGGCACAGCGCGATGCGGCCGAGGAAGGAGGACGCGTCGAGGTTCGTCACCAGCGCGCGCAGCGGCGCCTCGGTGTCCGCGGTCGGCGCGGGCACGTGCTTGAGCAGCACGTCGAACAGCGCGGTGAGGTCCTCCTCGGCGGGCAGCTCGCCGTCCACCGGCTGGGCCAGCGAGGCCCGGCCGGCGCGGGCGGAGGCGTAGACGACCGGCAGGTCCAGGATCGCCTCCATGTCGAGCTCGACCTCGCCGTCGAGCTCGCTGGCCAGCTCCAGCAGCAGGTCGTGGGTCTCCTCGACGACCTCGGCGCAGCGGGCGTCCGGGCGGTCGACCTTGTTCACCACGAGGATCACCGGCAGTCCGGCGGCCAGCGTCTTGCGCAGCACGAACCGGGTCTGCGGCAGCGGGCCTTCGCTGGCATCCACCAGCAGCAGCACGCCGTCCACCATCGACAGGGCGCGCTCGACCTCACCGCCGAAGTCGGCGTGGCCGGGGGTGTCCACCACGTTGATGGTCACCGGGCCGGCGTCGGTCTCCCGCCGGACCGCGGTGTTCTTGGCGAGGATCGTGATGCCCTTCTCCCGCTCCAGGTCGTTGGAGTCCATCACGCGGTCGACGAGCTCCGCGCGTTCGGAGAAGGCCCCGGACTGCCGCAACATGGCATCCACCAGGGTGGTCTTGCCGTGATCGACGTGGGCAACGATGGCGACGTTGCGCAGATCACTGCGAATGAGGGCGGCGACGCTGGTGGCGGACACGCGGGTACTCCTGGATCGGCGCGGGTGGGCGGCGGGGTTGGTCGACTTCGTCCGGGTGCGGGATGATCCGCAAGGCACCGAGCCGCGGCTCCACTGCGCCGCTGCTGCGGAGCTGATGGGCGCCACCCCCGCCGAGCGGAGGCGCACGCACGTCGACGCGCGGCTCTCCCAGGGTAATGCAACCTGATGCGGGACCGGCCGTCGCGTGCCCAGCGCAACACCCGACGCCCGGCTCCCAACATCAAGTCGCCAACCGAGGTTAGGTTCGCCTAGCCTGTGCCCAACCCCGTCTCGGCATCGAAAGAACAAACCGTGGGCAAAGGCACCATCAAGGTCAAGAAAAAATGTTGTCGATCTCGACCACCCTGCAAGAGCTGCCCGGTCGTGGTACTGCGCGACTTGCTGCGCGAGGCCAAGGCGGAAGAGGTCAAGAAAGCGCAAAAGAAGGTCAAGAAAGAGGCAAAGAAAAAGGGTACGAAATGATCTGACCGCGGCACCTGCCGTGGTTCGCGGATAGCTCTGGGACTACTTGCGGGCGGCCGGGGACAGCGGGTCGGCGTACTTTGCCAGCTCGGGGATCGTCCGCAACGCGGTGAACTCGATGACCTCGTAGCGTGCGAGTTTGTGCAGCGCGAACGGGTCGGTCGCGAGGATCGCGTCGAGCCGGCCGCGGGACATCGCCCGGGCGATGATCACCCCGCCGCTGCGCGGATGGCGGTGGCCGGCGGCGATGAAGTCGCCGGCGTCGTAATGCTGGGTAACCCATTCGTAGTGATCTACCAGTTGACCGTCGATATCCGATTCTGGCGCGGTGTATTGCAGCAGCACTACAAACATTCTTTCACGGTAGCCCTTCTCCTTGACCGCTGCCGATCACCAAGCGGTAACATTGCGGCGTGCGCGCAATGTCGAACATGTGGTGGGCCGTCCGAGGGCGGCCCAGCGACGTCGTGCACTGACACGCAGATCATCGGCCGCTCCGCCGGGCGGCCGAGCGGCATGAGGTCGATCCTGGCGGGCAGCGGCCCAAGACCCGGGAGAGACCAATGACCCGCCTGTCCGGCATCACCCCGTCCGGCCACGTCCAGCTGGGCAACTACCTCGGCGCCGTGCGGCGGTGGGCCACCGAGCGCGAACCCGCAGACCTGTTCTTCGTCTCCGACCTGCACGCCATGACTATGCCGCACCGTCCGCAGCGGCTGCGCTCGCTGACCCGGGAGCAGTTCGCGGTGCTGCTCGCGGCGGGCATCGACCCCGATTCGCTGTTCGTGCAGTCGGATCTGGTCGGCGAGCTGGGGACGCTGAACTGGATCCTGGAATGCACCTGCTCCTACGGCGAGGCCGCCCGGATGGTCCAGTTCAAGGAGCGGGGCGCCGGGCAGGAGTCGGTCCGGGTCGGCCTGCTGACGTATCCGGTGCTGATGGCCGCCGACATCCTGCTGCAGGGTGCCACCCAGGTGCCGGTCGGCAGCGACCAGGACCAGCACGTGGAGCTGGCCCGCACGCTGGCCCGCCGGTTCAACGCCAATTACGGCGACGTCTTCGCCGTCCCGGAGGCCGTGGTGCCCAAGACCGCGGCGCGAATCCGGGATCTCGCCGACCCGACGCGCAAGATGGAGAAGTCCAACCAGCAGAGCCCCGGCGTGGTCTTCGTACTCGACGAGCCGGACGCTATCCGGCGCAAGTTCCGCCGCGCGGTCACCGACGGCCTCGACGAGGTGCGGTACGACCCGGACGGCCGGCCGGGCGTGGCGAACCTCCTGGAGATCCTCGCCGCCTGCAACGACACGAGCCCTTACGCCGCAACGGAATCTGCGAGCACCTACGCGGAGCTCAAGGAGGCGGTGGCCGAGGCGGTGATCGAGGAGCTGCGACCGGTGCGCGAACGCGCCCGGGAGCTGCTGGACGCTCCGATGGAACTGGACCGCATCCGGGCACACGGGGCGAAGCGAGCGAGCGAGCGGGCGCAGCCCCGCCTGCAAGCCGCCCTCCGCGTCACCGGCCTCCGCTGATCCGCTCCAGCGGGGGCGCCCGCGACCCGGCTATCGGGCCACGGGCACCCCCGCCCAGCACCACCTGCGCATTCGTTCACTAGTTCGAGTGGATCACCTGGCGAACACCTGATCAGTATCGGCAGCCTGGGCTCATGGGTACCGTGAAGAAAGGCAACACCGCGTTCTTGGTCGAGAGGAGTGCCGCCGTGGCTGCACCATCGTTCGACCCACACGCCCCGTTCGATCCGCTCGTTGACCTGGACGGGCTGTGGACGCCCGAGCTTGCCGAAAGGTACCTACCGATCCCGGGGATGCCCCCGGCCAAGTACGAGTGCCTGGACGGGAAGCTGATAGTGAGCCCCTACGAAGGTTCGGCGAATGTCTACGCAGCGGACGAGCTCTACCTCCGGATGCGCGCGCCTGCACGTCATCTCGGCGGCAATGCCTACACCACGCTGAACGTCGAGATGCCAAAGATCTCGTCGATGCGATGGGCGCAACCCGACTTCGCGGTGCTCCGCGAGCCAGCGCGCGGACGTGTCTGGATCTCAGCCGAAGCCGTCCTGCTCATCGGCGAGTGCGTGTCGAAGTCGAGTCGCCGGAACGACTTCGTGGACAAACCCGCTGAATACGCCAAAGCCGGGATTCCGTATTTCATGCGGGTTGACATCGCCAGGGAACGCGAGCGCGTTTCGGTGGAGCTCCTGCGCTTGGAAGATGGCACCTACCGCGATCATGCCAAAGCGTTGGACGGCCAGACCTTCGAGACCGAACTGCCGTTCCCGCTGTCATTCGACCCAGCCGAGCTGCTGGAGCTCTAGGCCTCGGCCAGTAGGTCGCGGAGGGAGTGGACCAGGACCCGATCGGCGTCGAGCCAGTCGAGTTCGGCCAGTTCGTCCGCCGACACCCAGCGGACTTCGTTATGCTCCACCGCTTTCGGTATGGCCGTGGGGTCCGCGAGTTCGGCCGCGTGGATGCGCAGGAGCATTCCGTTGCTGAGCGGGACGTCGGTGCCGACGCGGCCGGTCGGGCGGACCTCGACGGCGAGTTCCTCCTGACATTCCCGGATGACGGCGGCGGGTTCGTCCTCGTCCGGCTCGACCCGGCCGCCGGGCAGTTCCCAGCGACCCGCGTCCGGCGCCGGGTAGCGGCGTTGCTGCGCCAGCAATTGTCCCTTGTGGACGATTGCGGTGCCGACGACGATCGGCCGGGACGCCCAGGATTCGGCGAGCTCGCGCACGGCGGCGATGCGCGCGGCGAGCACGTCCAGCACGAACCGGCGGACGACGGTGATGTCGGCGAGCCGGCCCAGCGGGCCGAACGGCGTCGTCCAGTGCAACGAGTCGGTGAGCAGTGTCCGGGGTCCGGCCTCGGCGAGCACCGACTCGTGGCGCAACTCCGGCAGCGGGCCGGAGATCAGCACGGAACTCATCGCGTCGGCATCGGCGCGCACGACCCGAGTGGTCAGATCCGCAGGGAGGCGGGCGATTCTGGTGTGGAAGACGATCTCGTCACCGGGGACGAGCAGCGCGGCCGGACGGGTCGCGGCGCGGCCGTTGACGCCGAGGGCGGCGAGTCCGACCTCGGCGGTGCGGGTGTGCCGCAGCGCGGCCCCCACCGTGGCCGGGGGTGCCTCGATCAGTCCGGTGCTCCGCAAAACCGACACGTGCAGACATTTTGCCCCACCCGACAGGGTCACCCGCCACCGCCTGCTCGGAGGCCACGCTGCTTGGGCGCGCCACGCGCTCGACCGCGCCTCGCCGCCAGGCGAGCGGCAGCCGTTCCCGCAACCGGCACCGCCACAGGACGCGGGCACTCAGCTGCCTGCCGCATGCCGGGGCCAGCGCGCCTCGACGCGGGCGCCACCGTCCGGCGATGTCGAGGCCCGGACCGCGCCTCCTCGACGGCGCACCGCCTCGGCCGCGAGGGCGAGCCCGAGCCCGGCACCGCCGGTGCTGCGCGCCCGGTCCGGTTCCACCCGGTGGAACCGGTCGAAGACCCGCTCGCGGTGCGCCATCGGAATCCCGGGCCCGTCGTCGTCGACCACCAACCGCACCCAATACACTCCGGAGGAGCCCATGCCATCAGCGAAAACGGAGACCCGCACCAGCGTCCGGGTGTAGCGCAACGCGTTGCCGACGAGGTTGTCGAGCACCGTCGACACCTCCGCCGGGTCGGCCAGCACCAGCACCGGCCTGGCCGGGACCTCCACCTCGATCCGCGGGCCGGTCCCGGGCGCGCCCGACGGTTCGAGCCGATCGGCGGCGGCCCGCACCGCCGTCACGAGGTCGACCGGCTGCCCGGGGGCGGCCGTGTCGCGCTCGGCCCGCGCCAACGCGAGCAGGCTCTCCACCAGGGCCGACAGGCGCTGCGCTTCATGCGCGATGTCCTGCAGGGTCTCGTGGGCGAGCTCCGGGTCCGGATGCATCACGGCGACCTCGGCCTGGGCGCGGATGGACGCGACGGGGTTGCGCAGTTCGTGCGCGGCATCGCCGGTGAACCGCCGTAACCGCTCGGTGTCGGCGTCGCGCCGGGCGAGCATGATGTTGAGCTCTTCGGCGAGCGCGCGGATCTCGTCGGCGGCCTCGGGCACCGGCAGCCGCTGACCTTCGGGGAGCCCGGCGGCGGCCACCCGCATCCGTTCCACCGGTCGCAGCGAACGGCGCACCACCAGCCAGGTGGCCAGCCCCACCAGCGCGGCGGCGAGGATCGACCCGAAGCTGAGCAAGCGGCCGGTCTTGCCTGCGGTGTCGGTGAACCCGACCAGCCTTGCGCCGGTGGCGACGAGCAGCGGTCGGCCGGTCGGGTCGGGCACGACGACGCCGCGCCACCGGTGCACTTCGGCGGGCGGCTCGAAGTCGATCACGCCGTCGCCGGAGCGAAGCTCGTCGATCTGCCAGTGGTGCAGGCTCGCCTCGGGCAGCCCGTCCAGAGGCGCGCCAGAGGTGTCCAGCACCCGGATCTCGGGCGTGGCCACGGCGGAGGGCGCGGTCCCGCCGACGAGACGGCTCGCGGTCATGGTGGCGGTGCGCTGCAGGTCGGCGTCGACCGAGTCGATCAGCAGCCAGCTGACGACCCCGGTGCTCACGTGCGCGATCACGCCGAGTCCGATCAGCGCGACGGCGGCGGCCACGATGCTGGTCCGGAACTGAATGGTGCGTCGGTGCCACCACCGGCGCAGGCTCGCGATCATGCCGTTTCGACGCAGACCCGGTAGCCCTGGCCGCGCACGGTCTGCACCAGTTCCCCGGCGCCGGCCGCGGCAAGCTTGCGGCGCAGGTAACCGACGTAGACCTCGACCACGTTGCGGGTGACGAACTGCTCCTCGCCCCACACCATGCGCAGCAGGTCGTCCTTGGGCACCACCGCCTCCGGGTGGCTGGCCAGCGCGACCAGAAGCCCGTACTCGCGCGGCGAGAGCGCGATCACCTCGCCAGCCCAGCGCACCTCGCGGGTGGCCCGGTCGATCTCCAGCTCGCCGACCCGCAGGCTCGCCTGCCGCCCGGCGGTGTCGCGGCGCCGCAGCAACGCGCGCACCTGCGCGACCAGCACCAGGAAGGAGAAGGGTTTGACCAGATAACCGTCCGCGCCGAGATCCAACCCGTCGGCCTGATCGACCTCGCCGTTCTTCGCCGAGATCAACAACACCGGGGTGTTCACGTCGCCGGCACGCATCCGCTCCAGCACCCGGTAGCCGGACAGGCCGGGCAGCATGACGTCCAGCACGACGACGTCGAAGGCGCCGGTCAAGGCCAGGCGCAGGGCATCGGTGCCGTCGGCCGCGACGGTCACGTCCATGCTCTCGGCGGACAACCCGCGGCGCAACGCTGCGCGAACTCCCGGCTCGTCGTCCACCACCAACACCCGCGGAACCATGGCCCAAGCATGCCGATCCGGCAACCCCGGCGGCAGGGAAATCTCAGCATGATCTCAGCTCCGAGCCCCATTCTCAGGCTGATCTCAGCCTTGGCAACCGCTCCGGGTTCGCACGCGCCGCGGTACCGGTGGGGCACACGACCAGTGGCTGCGCCGCTTCGACGCCGGACATCGAGGCCGGTGCCCGGCATCGACCTGGTCGAAATGCGCGGAAAACCCGTTCCCTGCGGTCACCGTCCGAAGTGGATCAGCGCCATGCGGTGACACCTGCAATCCGCTCGCTGTGATGCGCCTCGCCATCGGATCGGGCGGTTAACGCCGGACGAACCAGCTACCGAAACGCATGGCCAAGCACGGTTCGAAGAGGCGATCAAGTGTTGCGAAAGTAGCAAGAGAAGACAGTGGTTGAGCCGTTACTCCAAGGCGTGGCTTGACATATCGACCCTGCACATGGTGGCTTGACAGCCTCCATCGCGTCCGCGAAAGTCGATGCGATCGATTGACTGATCAATCAGTCGCAGGTCGAAAACGCAACGGCAGCGGGGTGCTGTCGAGACGTTCCGGCACCGCTTGAAAGACCACGTCACCGGCGCTCGTCCGAAGCGACGGGTGCGGCACCCCGCAAGACACAGGAGGTTCCGCCGGATGCCGAGCAGAGGCCGTCGAACGCCGGCCCCAGTCGTCGCGCCGTCCTCCGGTACGTCGCGGTGGGCGCCGGCGCGGTGGGCGCGGGTGCCGTGATCAGCGGATGCGCGGGCGGCGCGGTGCGCAGGCGCCGATCCCGTCCGGGCCACCGCAGTACGGCGGCCGGCCGCGGGTCGGCATAGTCGGCGGGTCCAGCAAGGACACCCTGGACGCCCACGCCGCCGTGACCCACCCGGACCAGGCCGGCAACTTCCAGCTCTACGACACGCTGCTCAGGTTCAACTCCGACTACCAGATCGACGGCTGCTGGAGTCGCAGACCGGTTCGTGGGTGCCGTTCACCATGCGGGTGGACCGGCCGCCGTTCGACGACGTCCGGGTGCGGCAGGCGTTCCGGCTCGTCGTGGACCGGGAGCAGATGATCAAGCAGGTGCTCGGCGGGCACGGCACCGCCAGCAACGACATCTACTCGCCCGCGGATCCGGTGTACAACTCCGGGTGCGCCGCGACGTGCTCACCCGATTCCTCCACAGTGGACAGAAGTTGGAGTCGCTGAACCCGCGCCGCCGGGTTCGCGACCTGGTGGCCCAGCCGATCTCGGCGCTCGGCGGGGATTCCGGCCGCAAGAGCACGTCGGAGCGGGTGGCCGAAGCGCTGCGGCTCGCCGCGCTCCGGCCGGACATCGCCGAGCGCTACCCGGACCAGCTCAGCGGCGGCGAGCGACAGCGCGTGGCGATCGCGCGTGCCCTGGTCACCCGGCCCGAGGTGCTGATCTGCGACGAGATCACCTCCGCGCTGGACGCCTCGGTGCAGTCGGCGATCGTCGACCTGCTCCAGGACCTGCGGGAGAAGATGGGGCTGGCGCTGGAGTTCGTCACGCACAACATCGCGCTGGTGCGCAACATCGCGCAGCGGGTCGCGATCCTTCAGGGCGGGCGGATCGTCGAGCAGGCGCCGGCCGAGGAGCTGTTCGCCGCGCCGCAGTACGAATACACCCGGTCGTTGCGCAACGGTGCGCCCAACTTCCACCTGGAGCGGAAGGACTGAGGTCGGTCGCAGCGGGTTTTGAGCGGGTCGCCGAGGAGTTCGCCGAGGTCGTCGCGGTGCGGCAGGAGCGGCGTGCACCGTCTTCCGCGATGGTGAGCTGGTCGTCGACCTGCAGGCGGGCCACCGCGACCCCGAGGGTGCCGAACCGATGACGACCGACACGCTGATGCCGATCTTCTCCGGCACCAAGGGCATCGTCGCCACGGGAGTCGCCTTGCTGGTCGACAGCGGTGCGATCGACCCGGAAGCGCCGGTGGTGCGGTACTGGCCGGAGTTCGGCGCGGCGGGCAAGCAGGGCGTCCTGGTCCGCCAGCTGCTCTCGCATTCGGCCGGGTTGCCGTATCCGGCGAAACCGGTCACCCGCGAGGAATCGATGGACAACCGGGCGATGGCCGGGCAGCTGGCCGCGCAGCCTCCACTGTGGCCGGTCGGGATGACCACCGCGTACCACGCGTTGACCTTCGGCTGGCTGGCGGCGGAGCTGATCCGCCGGGTCGACGGGCGGGAGGTGGGCGAGTACCTGCGCGCCGAGATCACCGAATGGGTTCCGGCCGACTTCTGGCTGGGACTCCCGGAGTCCGAATGGCCCCGCACAGGGCGGCGCTGGCGCGCGGCCGACTACCAGGTGGCGAACCGGTTGAACACTCCGGAAGCCCTGGCCTACCGAGACAAGGTCTACGGCAACCCGCCCACGCTGCTGGGCGAGGATGCGCCGTGGAGCACCCCGGCGTGGTGGACCAGCGGCACCCTTGGCGGCGGCGCGATGGCGTCCTCTCTCGGCATGGCGGCGGTGTATTCGGCGCTGGTGACGGGGAAGCTCGTCAGCGGCCGGATGATCGACCGGATTCGCCGGGAGGAGAGCCGGGGCACCGACCCCGGCACGGGCCGGCCGCTGGCCTTCGGCCTGGGCTACGAGCTACAGGATTCGATCGAGACGTACGGCCCGGAGGCCACCGGTTTCGGCCACAGCCGAGCGGGTGGTTCGCTGTTCGGCTGCTGGCCCCGCCTGGGCGTTGCGTTTGCCTTCAGCCCGTGCCTGATACGAACCGAAGGCTTCGACAACCGCTCCCACCGCCTCCTCACGGCCCTCCACACCTGCTCGTAGATCTTGCTCCCAGGAGCGTTTTGCGTGCCGGTGCGGGTAGCGGAACCTCAGCTCTGCGTACCCCGTTCCTGCTGCGCGGTTTCGCCGGCGAAATCCGGTCGCGTGGGCCGTTAGGCTCGGTGCATGGACTTCGAAGTGGACGACTCGCGGGCTCGGACCGATCGCGACGTGGTGTGGGAATTCCTTTCCACGCAGGCGTATTGGGGTCAGTGGCGCAAGCGGGAGGACTTCGAACGGCAGATCGACCTCGCTTGGCGGGTGGTCGGCGCCTACCGGAAGCCGGACGGTCGGCTGATCGGCTTCGCCCGGGCGTTCTCCGACGGGGTAGGCACGGCGTACCTGGCCGACGTGTTCGTCGCCCCGGAGGCGCGCGGCCACGGCATCGGCAAGGCGCTGGTCCAGGGCATGATCGACGACGGCCCCGGCCGGGACTTCGCTGGATGCTGCACACCGACGACGCGCACGACCTCTACCGCGCGTACGGCTTCGTCAACCCCGACCACACCTACCTGGAACGCCCCAGCCGCCTCTCGTGATCGGGGTGCTCGCCGGGTGGAGATCGGCGGGCCGAACCTCCACCATGTTGGTATGACCGAACTGCTCACCGACACCCAGGTCTCCGACGCGCTCCAGCACCTGCCGGAGTGGCGCCAGGACGGCGTCAATCTGACCCGCACGGTCGAATTCGGCGGCTTCCCGCAAGCCATCCAGGCGGTGACCCGGATCGCCGAGATCGCCGAGAACGAGAACCACCACCCGGACATCGACATCCGCTGGCGCACCGTGACGTTCTACTGCACCACCCATTCCAAGGGCGGCATCACGGCCAACGACACCTCGCTAGCGCAAGAGATCGACAGCGTCGTAGAGCAATTCCAACAGTGACCGGCCGACTGCCCCCACCTGGATGAATGTCTCCGCAGGTCATTGCCCGTGAGTGTTTTTGGGTGCCATAGCACCCGGAATCGCTCACGGGGCTGACCAGCCGAAACCCAGGGTTCAGACACCCCATTAGGCGATCCCTTCGACGAGGTCCACGGCTTCGAAGGCGCATCCCCAGGACAGCGCCACGCCGCAGCCACCGTGGCCGTAGTTGTGGATAATGCGCCCGCCTTCGTACTCCTCGACCTCCACCCGCACGGCCTCCCGGCCGGGCCTCAGCCCGACCAGTTCCGCGAGCACTTCGGCGTCGGCCAGCCGCGGTTCCACCTCGACGCAGCGACGCCGGATGCCTTCGCTGACCTCGCGGCGCGGCACCATGTTCCAGTCGTGCTCGACCGCCACGCCGCCGAGCACCACCCGGTCGCCGTGCGGCATGTACGCGGCGAACTCGCCGGAGTCGGACAGCTCGATGAAGTACTCGTCGATCCCCGGGTTGCGCACCACGACGTGCTGGCCGCGCACCGGGTGGACGCCAGGGTCGCCGACCAGCTCACGCGCTCCGACGCCGGTGCAGTTGACCACCGTCGGGGATTCGGCGACCGCGTCGGCCAGCGACGGCACCGGGCTGAGCTGCAGTTCGCCGCCAGCGGCCTGGAACCTGGCGACCAGGTAGTCGAGGTAGCGCGGCATGTCGATCAGCGGCACGGTCGCGTGGTAGCCGCTGACGAACCCTTCCGGCAGTTCCTCCGGCGTGCAGGGACGCAGGTCGGGGATCAGCTTGGCCTCGGACGGGACCGCATCGCCGAGGTCGAACCGGGCCGCCATCCGCCCGGCGGCGAGGTGCACCCCTGAGTTCTCGTCGCGGGCCAGCGCGGTGAACTCGGCGTGCGAGCGGGTCACCCAGTACAACACTCGTTCGGCGGGTCGCAGCATCGCCGGACCCCACATCGCGCCCGCGACCGCGGAAGTCGTGTCCTGCGGCCGATCGGCGGTCCGGATGCGCACGCGTTGGCCTGCTTCGGCGAGGACGACCCCGGTGGTGAGGCCTTGCACGCCCGCGCCGATCACCAGCACCGGGGCTGCGGATGCGGTCATCTTCGACACGCTAGCAGTGAACCGGCGATGGAGTTCAGCGCAACCGGCCCGAAGCAGTTCAGCAGCACGAACCGCGCGAGCGCCTCCCGGTCCGGGCCGTCGAGCAGGTGCTGCCAGAGGTCCAGGGTGAGCCGGAAGTGCCAGAATGCGCGGGCGAACCCGGTAGTGATCATCAGCGAGGTGACGCGCTCCGGATACCGCGCGGCAGCCCGGACGGCGACCGTCGTGCCCACCGAATGGCCCAGCACCGCGAAAGGTTTCCACCCCGAAACCGACCGCCCTGGCGACGACGTCGTCGACGAGCCGGTCCAGTTCGAGCGGCTGCTCGGCATTCGGCGTCTTACCCGCGCCGGGGTAGTCCGGCGCGACCACCGTGTGCTTCTCGGCGAGCTCGAACCCTGCCCAGACCTGGTGGCAAGGAACGCCCTACCGACTACCTCGCCACCACCGAGATCTGACGCACGGTTATCCCGTGCGGCCCGGCACCCGAACGAGGCGCTCGTGGCCTCGTTCACGACGAATCGCTACCGTTGTCCCATGACCACGCTGCCCGACTGGATGCGCCCCCCGCGCGCTGAAGGCTGGTTCGCGGAGGATCTGGACCGCCTCCCCGAGGCGCCTCGGCACACTGAGTTGATCGACGGAGCCCTCGTCTTCATGATGACCCCGCAGCGGTCCTGGCACGGCCGTCTCGTCACCGGTCTCACGGTGGAGCTCGCACGTCAGGCCCCCGACGGCATCGAGGTCGAGCGGGAAATGACCATCCGGCTCGACGCCCGCAACCGTCCTGAGCCGGACCTGCTGGTCACCACCGCACCCTTCGACCCGGACCGAACCTGGTATGAACCGGAGGACGTACTCCTCGTCGTCGAGGTCGTCTCACCCGAGTCCGCGCATCGCGACCGCACGGTCAAGCTGCGCAAGTACGCCGGTGCAGGCATCCGGCACTACTGGTACATCGAGGACGAAGACGCGGTCGCAGTGGTGCACGTCTACGAGCTGGACGAACCGACGGGCGTGTACGCACCAGCGGGCATTTTCCGCGGCACCTTGCAACGCCCCGTCCCCTACGAAATCGACCTCGACCTGCGCCGGCTCACGCCGAGACGCCGCCGCTGACCAGAGGCGATCGCAACCAAACATCCACGTCTGGTCCAGCCGCCGAACAAACCTCAACGGACTTCGTCACCAGGCACGCGAAGGGGGCGTGGTCCAGGCTCATTTCTCGCCCCCAGAGGTCAGACGTTGAAGCGGAACGATTACCAGCGACTTCCTGACCAGCGCGGATCAAGCGGAAACCGTTTCTGAACTGCTAAGACGTTGTTCTTAACTTCTCGTTGTTTTGCGCCCGTTTTCGCTGCCCTGACGAACAACTGACGAATGATCGGCCCCGTACTTGGTCTTGCAGCAAGGCGACCACAGACAGGCAACCCGGACCCAACTGGCGACCTCTGCATCGTACTGGAGTGGCCAAGCTGACCGCCCTTGCAACGTGCCCAGCACCGTTCCTCGAAGGCTCGCCCAGCCGACCAGTGGAGTCGGGACGTCCGAGGTTCAGATCTCCATCTCGGCGGCCTCTGCGGGGCCGCCTGCCTTCCGCTCGCGCCATGACGAGGCCGCCGACCTTTCCGCTCGCGCCCGGTCGCCGCCGATGGCCGGCCGGGACCGGTGAGCGCAGCGAACCGCACGCCCGGCCGGCCATCGGCGGCTTGACCGGGCTCGCATACAGGAAGGTCGGCGGCCTCGTCATGGCTCGCATACAGCAGGCAGGCGGCCCCGCAGGGGCCGCCCTTGATGAAGTAGAGAAAGTTTAGACACACGTGGGCTAGAGCCTGGACTGGCCGCTAGTCGCGCTCGTGGCGGCGCTTCTCGGCGAGGGCACGCATCTCGGCAAGGACGTCGTCGTAACGCCACCGGTATTGACCGCCGGGCGTCACCAGGGCGGGCGTAATCAAGCCTTCCTTGGCGTAGTGCGAGATCGTCCGCCGCGCCAGGCCCAGCTTCTTGGCCAGCTCGGTACTCGAGATCAGCGGCGAGCCGTCATCGGTCACGGGGTCATCGTCAATGCCTCGAACGGTTACCGCTGCCTTGCTTGCCTCAATATGCAGGTAATACCCTGATTGCCTACTTTGCCTTGTTGGAGGTGAGCATGGCATCCGATATGCGGCTTGCAGTGCTGGCGCGTTCGACTCAGTGGGAACTTGACGAAGCGGCTTTCGAGCTGGGCGGAGGCCGGTATACGCGAGAACAGCGTCACGAGCTTGCCGACCGGCTGACCGCCCTCGCTTCAGAGCTCCGCGCCGATGCGGATGAACCACTGATCATCGATGTGGCGGATTGAGCGTGACGGATAGCGAGGCGTGGCGGTTCGCTGTCGGCGGGTGGACGTACCTCTGGCCACGGGGTCAGCTAGTTCAGGTCTTCGACTCCGTGGCTTATACCCGGCGGCTGGCTGGTGAGACTCTCGACGCTCGACCGTTCAAGGCAGAGTTCGTTCCAGGCGGCGGTTTCGAGTCCATCGAGGACTTCGAGGACTGGTGCCGCAAGGACCGGAACCGCCGATAGAAAACCGGCGCTGCCTGGCTTCAATCAACCCGAACCGATCCTCTGGAGTTTGAGCGAGCAGACCCGGCGCCGTCCGGTGCAGAATGCCGGTTGATGGCAGACACAGATGATCTCGACCAACGGACTAGTCACCACTCGGCGTGGGACCGTCCTGCGGAGCGTCACTGGTGGCCTGAAGGCGTCGATGTGGCCTCGGTCGATGCTGCTAGCAAGGTGACTGAAGCGCTGGAGACGGTCGAGCGGGCACGTGGCCACCTCTACGAGTGGCACCAGCTGATCGGCTCAGCCAACGATAAGCTCAACGTGGCCGTGCGGGCGCTACGCAGCACCGGACACACCGAGCTCGCTGACGCCGTCGAACGCAACCTTGTGGGCCGTAACGTCCTTCCCGGCCGCTGGACGTTCCAAGCAATCGAGGAATTTGACGAGGGCTACTACGAACCCTTCCGCAACAACGAGGAGCACGTTCGTCAGATCATGCTCGGTGGCCGACGGCATGTGTACGAGGCTGCGATGAAGGAGGCCGCGCGTAGCGTTGACGAGTCCGGCGCACCCTTGCCGTGGCATGCGGCAACGCCAGAGTCAGGAACCTGACCCATAAAGATCGGCGCTGCCTGGTTGTAGCCAAGCAGCGCCGTCGTCCTACGTCGTCTTTGAGTTTGAGCTAGTTCATCTCGGTACTGCTCGCCGTCCAGCGCCATCCAAGCTCCCGCAGGGCGTCGGCTCGCGAGAGGATCGCCGTGTTTCGAAGATGACCTTCGTCGGGTCGGTAGTCAGCCGTTTGAGCCGTAGTCGCTCCTGGCCACTTGCGGTAGTACAGACCGGGATCGGGCAACATCACACCTGGTGCCACGGCTTCAACTGCGAGCATCAGCGCCACATCTTCATCGGCGAACAGTGCCGGCCACCCGCCAAGAGCACGCACAAGCGCCGTATAGGTGCACATCGTCGTGCCGACAACCTGAAGCTCACCGGCCGCCTGGCCCTCGTACAGGACGCCGGGGGACAGCGGTCCCGGCTCCGGGTCGCATGGACCTGGCAGTAGCGAACCGTCCGGCATGAGATCGAGTGTCGAGGACACACACCAGGCGAATTCCGGCGAACCCGTCAGGGCCTTGACGTCCTGGGCGAGGGCGCCTGCCGGAAGGATGTCGTCTGCGTCGAGCGTGCGCATGAGCTCGCCCTCGGCGCGATTAAGACCGATCGTGCGTGCCATCGAGGCGCGGCCGTGCTGACTGGCACCGGGCGAGATACGCGGGTCTTTCGGTAGGAGATCGTCAAGGAGACCGGTTTGCCCGTCCTCCTGAACAATCCACTGCCAGTCCCATCCGTCCGGAAGCTCCTGCGAGGAAAGGGATTCGTAGGTGTCAAGCAGGTGTTGATGCTTGCCGCGGACGACAGCCGTCACGATCGAGATCTTGTGCATGCGTCACCACCTGTCCAGGCGCTCGACGTAACACACCTCGGTCCGATCAGCGGGGTAGACGGCTTCGGAAAGCTCGACCACTCGCCCCTCGATGTCGATGGACTTCGAGCGTCCGCGAAGCAGCGGAACACCCTCGTTCAGTCCCCACTGCTGGCGCTCGATGGTTGTCGGGGTGACGGACCAAAGAGTTGTCTCGAAGCGGTCAAGCTCGATACCGACGGTGTAGAGCTGGTGTTGGTGTCCTCCGGGCCAGGGTTCGTTGTTCTCGTCGAGAAGGGCCGGGTTGGACTCGATTAGTGCGCGCGGAATGTAGCTGACAGACCATGACGTGTAGGTGCCGTTGCGCTTATCGACCATCGAATACTCGCGCTTGATCAATGGCACCCCGGCTTCGATGCCGAACTCCTGCGCGAGTTCCTCGGTTGCCTCAACCTCGGTGTACTTGGCCGAGAATTCCACATCTTGGACACTGTCGCCGGTCGTCATCTCGAGAGCGCCGCTTGCCGCCCGCACATCTTCGGGCTCGCGAACGAGGTTCTTCATGGCCTGGCCCATCTCGGCCGGCAACTTGATACGCGTCGGAGGCTTCCGAACCTGCGCAGGTTTACCGCGCCCGCCTGGGGCGATAAGACCTTCCTCTCGGAGGAGGCCGAGGGCGGCGTCTGCTGTCGCCTTCGCAACCCCCCACTCCTTGGAGATCTCGCTCAGGGTCGGCAAGCTGTCGCCGGGCTGGAGCTCGCCCGTCTGGATCGCCGCGCGAAGCTTGTTCGCGATCTGGTCCCTGATCGGAACAAAACCGCTGGTAGCTGTGGTCATGCCCCCATTAGATCACAGCAGTTCATAGTTTCCTAGTACAAACCCTTGACTCCTCGACGATCACTCGCTAGATTGATCTCGTCGGTCCTAGTTGGCTAGGAAACTGAGAAACTAACCCAGTGGAGAACCAAGATGCTGAAGAACATTCCGGTCGTGCTTGAGGGTTACAAGGTGCGCGTGGTCGAGGAGCCGGTGGTGAAGATGTACAAGAACCGCGACACGGGCAAGCAGGAGATGGCCACCAACCAGGACGGTGCGCCGCTTTACGAGATGTCGATCTTCATGAAGGCGATCCCGACCGAAGAGGGCAAGCGGGCTCCGAAGGGCTTCGAGATGAAGGTGACCTTGGAGACGGAGCCGCCGTCCGGGATCGAGGAGGGTGATCTGGTCGCGCTGCACCACCCGCGCCTCTCCCAGTTCCTTCTGGACAACGGAACCCAGGGTGTCACGCTGAAGGCCCTCGGCGTGATGGCCCCGAACGCGGGCTGAGTCCCCGCGCTTTCAGATTCTTTCTCTGCCAATTCTGGCTTGTTCTTTGAGAATTACATAGTGGGCCGAGCTATGCCTTCTTTCGGCGTGAATTGATGCGCCGGGGAAGTCATGTTGACCCCCGAGCAACATATCGGGGGTCTTCATGGATTCCTGCAACAACAAGGCGGTGTCAGTAATGCAGTACGGCAAATTGGGATCTTTGCAGCCGTCGACGTTCGCTCAGCCGGTCACCTACTACAACGGGGGATTGGAGAACCCGGAGGAGAAAGCGACTGTGGCGCGTTGCATCTGCGATTCCACGATTTTCCGGAACGTGCGCAACGAGTGGGTTCACAAGACGGGTCCGAACGGCGAAAGCTGCTATGAGGGCTATGCGCCCCAGGGCTAAGGCAAGATCGCGCGGAGTGATCAACTCGGCTCGTAGGGTAGCCGGCCGGGTTGGCGTGCTGGGCCGGGAGATGGAGGATGGCCTCCTTCTGGGATCATGGAAATTGCGAAAACCAAACTCCAGAAGAAGGCCATCCGTTGTCATTTTCTCATAGCTCGTCATGGGCGTCGTTTCCGGGTAGCGCCGACGGTGATGATGCCGATCTGGCGGAACTGATGAAGTTGCTCGGCAAGGTGCCGGATCGCCGTAAGCGGAAGGGCCGTGTGTACAGTTTGGCGTTCCTTCTCGCGGCGTCGTTGATCGCGGTGCTGGCGGGCGCGTCGAATTTCCGGCAGATCGCCGACCAGGTCGCCGATCTGCCGGCGTCGTTACTGCGGAAAATAGGTGGACGATGGTGCTGGTTCCGCGGGTTTTTCCGTGTCCCGGATACGTCCACGATCCGGCGCGCACTGGAAAATGTCGATGTAGCGAAGCTGGAAGGACTGATCGGGCCGTGGCTGCTGCGTCATGCCCGGCCTATCCCGGGCGGCACGTTGCGACTGGCTATCGACGGCAAAGTGCTGCGCGGTTCGTGGATCGGGGATCACGAGTCGTTCACGCTGTTCTCCGCGATGATCCACTGCGATGGTGTCACCGTCGCCCAAGTGGCCGTTCCCTCGGGCACCAACGAGATCACCCAGGTCAAGACCCTGCTCGACGGTGTCTCCCGCGGTGTGGACGGCCGTGTGGTGGTCACCATGGACGCCGTGCACACCCAGCGAGAGACCGCCGAATACATCGCCGGCGAACGCGGATTCGACTACGTTATGACAGTAAAGGGAAATCAAGCGGCGCTTAAGAAAAAGATATACGACCGCACTCTTCCGTTCTTGCGGAAAACCCCGCATCATGTCGTCGTCGATGACACCCACGGCCGGATACGCCGCTGGACTACCTGGATTACCGACGCCGACGGAATCGATTTCCCACACGCGCGCTCCGTAGCCTGCGTCAAACGAGAAGAAACAACCCTCTCCGGAGAACTCGTCAGCAAAGAGCACGCCTGGATCATCACCAGCCAGAACACCACCACAGTCACCGCCGAAGACCTGCACGACCAAGTCCGCGACCACTGGGGAATAGAAAACAAAAGCCATCATATCCGTGACACAACATACCACGAAGACGCACAACAAATCTATACCGGCACCGGCGCCCATATACTGGCAACATTACGGAATACCGCAATATCGATGCTTCGCATAACTGGACACAACGACATCCGCCGGACAACCGAATGGATCAGCAGGGACCGCACACGAACACTCCCCGTCCTGTCACTCCAAGTTGCGGGGCGCAACACACAGTGATCTTGCCTTTGCCCTGCTATGCGCCCCGGTGGTAGTCGTCGTGCGCCGAGCTATGCCTTCTTTCGGCGTGAATTTATGCGCCGGGGAAGTCATGTTGACCCCCGGAATCGGGACGGTGGGGCATTCCTGCTCATTCCGGGGGTCTTCATGGTCTCCAGTCCAGAGAAAGCAGGTGGCGATGATGAGTGAACGTCCGGCGATTCCTGGCGAGCTGTGTACATGTGGCCGTCAGGCGTTGGTGGTGTACGTGTTCGAGGACGAAGACAAGGTCCGGGAGATCGGCTGGTGCGGATTAAGCAACGTCTCGACGCTGCTGCCGTGCCGGTTCTGCGGTTCGGAGGTTCCGCACCGGAGTTCTTGGGGCGATTCGGAGAAGTGCCCTGATTATCAGCCGGTACCGGCTGGGGAAAGGAAGAGTTAGATGTCGCTGAAGTACTGCCCGGCTTGCGACTGCGACAAGTGGCTTTACCCGCACTCGCAGGACGCGTTCTGCAAGCGCTTCGTGAAGGTGAAGCTGTCCTAGTACGGCAGCCGCACTTTCGTGATCTTGGCTGGTCAGGGGCGTTGAGGGGGCCCGGTTAATCAGGCGGGCAGCCGCCTCGCGATGATCATGTTGTGACGCAAGAAGATCGTGAGGCGGCTGCGGCTGTCATGGTAGAGGGTGCGCGTGCGGTGGCGAACCTGGAGGTGCTGCACGGACGGTTGAGGCCGTGTTTCGCGCGGGCGAAGCCGTTTGGGCAGGCCAGGAAGTACATGTCCGGGTTGATGAGTGATCTGCCGCGCAAGAACGGGTGGACCATCGCCGAGCACGCGGGAGACCGGACTCCGGATCGGATGCAGCGGCTGCTCAATCACGCGGTGTGGGACCACGATCAGGTTCAGGGGGTGGTGCGACGGTTCGTGGTCGACCAGTTAGGAGACCAGCCGTTGCGGGTGGTGGCGCTGGACGAGTCCGGTCAGGAGAAACAGGGGGAATGCACTGCGGGCGCCAAACGGCAGTACATGGGCTGCGCGGGCCGGGTCGCGAATGGGGTGAACACAGTCTATTGCTCGTACGCCACCCCCGGCGGGCACGCGCTGGTCGGTGCCCGTATCTATGTGCCGGCCGAACAGCTCGACGATCCTGATCGCCGTGTCGCGCTCGGTGTTCCCGACAAGACCGAGTTCCGAACGAAACCGCAACTGGCGCAAGACATTCTTTTTGACATGATCTCGGATGAGACGATACCACCGTGGGTGGCGGGCGACGAGGTCTATGGCCGATCGGGCCCGCTACGGACTTTCTTGGAGGACAACGAGATCGGGTACGTGATGCGCGTCGGGTGCGCCTTCACCATCGAGTTGCCAACGGGTGAGCGGATACGCGCGGACGCTACCGTGGCCACGCACCTGGCCAGCCGCGAGCACGAGCGGGCCTGGCAGGTCTGCTCGGTGACCGGGTCGAAAGGCGAACGCATGTACGCCTGGGCCTGGATCGCGACCGCGAGCCCACGCCACTTTCTGTTGATACGCAAACACTTGCAGACCGGCGAGTTGGCCTACCACTACTGTCACGTTCCCGCTGGACGGCCGATCACGCTGATGACCCTCGTGCGGGTCGCATGCTTGCGCTGGCCAGTCGAAGAAGGGTTCGAGTTCGGAAAAGACCACTTCGGACTTGATCACTCCCAGGTCCGCCTCTACACCGCACTGCTGCGGCACATCGTACTCACTCTGGCCGCGCTCGCCGTCTGCGCCATCACCGCAGCCCAAGCCAGAACCCGAGCTCCAGCACCAATCTTGCCCACCACGCCCGATCAGCAGCCACCCGAGGATCCCGGCCTGATCGCACTCACTGTCGCCGAGATCAAACGACTATTCACACTGGTCACCCGTCGGCTCCACCCCGAAACCCACCACCTGCACTGGGTCTGGTGGCGACGCCGACACCAAGCTCGCGCCCGCTGGTTCCATCACCGCGCCCGACTACGTCGTGACCAGCGAACATAGCCCAACCGGAAAGTGCGGCTGCCGTACTAGTAAGGGGGTGAACTGATGAACGGTTTTCACGGTTCGGGATGCATCGGAGAAGGTGAGAGCAAGTGAGGATCAACGCGAACACGGGTGCTGCGGAGTTCGGCGCCCGGTCTCGGAAGCGCAGGGCTCGCTGGTCGCAGCCCGGTTCGACCAGGGCTCAGCGCGAGACGCCAGGCGTGGTCAACCTGAACTTTGGGCAGGTGGAGACGCACGTGGCGGTCCAAGGCGACATCCACGGGGACCTGAACTTCTCGTAGCCCAAATCGGGCACGGACACGACTACTGAGAAAAGGGGAATTGGTTCGTGAATGCGAATTTGCCGGTCGGGATGCGGAAGAACACGCCCGCTGTCGCCCGGCTGAAAAAGATCGGCGAGTTGCTGGACGCGTTGTTCCGGGAGCTGTCGCGGGTGGAGTTCCTGGAAGACGACATCATGGTCAAGAAGGACTTCGAAGAAGTTGGGGATTTGGCGGGCGCGGCGCAGTCGTCCGTGTTCGGGGTTCGGGACGCGATCGCCGCGAAGGGCGGTCCGAATGTGGCGAAGGGATACCAGAAGTAATGGCACGTGGTGACGAGGTACACGCGACGGTCCGGCGTATCGATTCGACGATGCTGGCGCTGGTGAACCACTTGAAGAAGTTCGGGGTCCCGAAGGGTATGGGGACCTCGCTGAACAAGATGCGGAACTCGGTCGGCGACTTGGTCGCCAAGCTGGAGATGACCCAGCGCCGGAACTGATACCAGCTGGACTCGGCACAGGGGGCGTTGATCTCTACGGAGAATCAGCGCCCCCCTTTTTCTTCTGCTCGTAGAAAGGTAAGGCGGCAATGCGGGACACGCGAGTGGGCACGGAAAGGACCCCGGTTCGGGCGGCGGCACGGTTCGTCGCGCGGCATCCGCGTTCGGTGGGCTCGGTGGTGGTCCTGGACGCAGCGGTGCTGTGGGTGGGGTACCAAACCGTGCTCATGGCGGCCGGGATTGCCGTGGTGGCCGGCGCTTCCTGGCGGCTGCTGGACCGGCCGACCTTCGATAGGTTCGCTGGTCGCCTGCTGCGGGCGTGGTGGAGACGGTGGTGGTCCTACCGGCGGCAATGGCTTCGGATCATGACCGCCTGCAACCTGACCACCATCGATCACAAGGGAAACACCCTCACACCGCGCGTGACGCGGGTGAAAAGCACGTGGTCATGGGACACCGTGCACGTCCGCATGGCCAAGGGCCAAGAACCGGAGGACTTCGAGAAAGTGATCAATCGGCTAGCGAACTCGTTCAAGACGCGGGCGGCCAACGTACGGCAGCTCAAGCCGGGCAAGATCGCGTTGGACTTCCAGCGGCGTGAACCCTTCGATGACATGTTCGTGCCCCTGCCGGGCCTGGCGGAGTCGGTTGAGGCGGTGGACCTGCGGCGGCTGCCGATCGGCAGGGACGAATACGGCCGGGACTTCACCCTCGACCTGCTCGGCCGGGACCTGCACATCCTCCTGGGCGGAGCGACCGGGGCGGGGAAGGGCTCGTTCATGTGGGCGCTTCTACGCGCTCTGGCCCCGTTGATCCGGGCGGGTTACGTGCGGCTGTGGGTGATCGACCCCAAGGGCGGTATGGAGTTCGGCATCGGCGAGGAGATGTATTACGAGTTCGCCGAAAGCGACCAGGCCGGGCAGAAGCTGATCACGAAGTACACCAGCATGCTCGACGCCCGGAAGCTGGAGCTCGGCCGCCAAGGGGTCCGGACGTTCACGCCGTCGCTGGAGACGCCGCTGGAGTTGCTGATCTGCGATGAGCTGGCCGCGATGACCGCCTACGCGGACAAGGCGATCCGGGCACCGTTCGAGCTGGATCTGAGCAAGGCGCTCACGCAGTACCGGGCGGTGGGTGGCCGGACGGTTGCCGCGTCGCAGGAACCGACCAAGGACGTCATCCCGATGCGTGGTCTGTTCCCGACGAAGATCGCGCTGCGGCTGGATTCCGCATCGTATGTGGACATGTGCCTGGGTGAGGGCATGCGCGATGCGGGCGCGTTCGCCGACAAGATCCCCGAGTACCTCGCGGGTGTCGCCTACGTGAAGACGGAGGGCCGCCGGGAACCCCTGCGGGTTCGTGCCGCCTACACCACCGACGACGACATCACCGAGCTCGTGCGGTTCTGCACCGACCGGGGCGCGACGGTCACCCCGATCCGGCGCGAGGCCACCGACGGCGAACACGCCGGGCAGGCCGAAGAGGACATTTACAGCACCGACTTCGAAAAGCTCGAAGTCGACGACGAGATCGAAGAGCACGACTACTTCGAAGACGACGAGGGCGACGAAGAGATCGCCTGATCATTCCCCTGTTTCATGCGGTCCGCCCGGGCCTCGGGCAAGAGCAACCCGGGCGGGCCCTACCTCGCAATGGAGGCGTTACCCATGTTCGCAGAAGCGATGCTTTGCTTCACCACCGCCACGACCGCCTGAGGTTCCCCCGGGGTAGTGGACACCACGTTGGCAGGATTGGTTCCTGCTGGAAGGATGTCCTCATGCCTCCTCGTAAGCGTCGGTCGTTCACGGCCGAGTACAAGGTCGAGGCTGCGCATCGTGTGATCGATTCCGGCCGCACGATCGCTGAAGTGGCTCGTGAGTTGGGTCTCAACGACGGGTTGCTGAGTAACTGGGTCAAGGATGAGCGGCGCAGGATCGCCGCGGCCGAGGCTCACGGGGAAAAGCCTTTGGAGGCTGCGGAACGCGCCGAGTTGCTACGGTTGCGTAGACAGGTCGCCGAGCTGGAGAAGGACAACGCGTTCCTGGTAAAAGCCTCGGCGTACTTTGCCGCGATGCAGAAGAAACCGAACGGTTCGATCTGATGGTGAAGTACGCCGGCCCCGACACGCTCGCCGAGACCCGCACCGACACCGACACCGACACCGACACCGACGGCAGTAAAGACGCCGCCAGGCCGTTCTCGGTGCGTCGTATGGCGCGACTTCTGGACGTGTCCGCGTCGGGCTACTACGCGTATGTCAAACGCGCGGCGGCGCGGAGGTTGACACCACGCAAGCAGCGCCGGGCTGACCTCGAGGTGAAAATCACCGGAGTACACAAAGAATCCGGCGGCACCTATGGGTCACCCCGCATCACCGCCGAACTGCGTGCGCGGGGCGAGGTGGTCAGCGAGAAGACCGTCGCCAAGATCATGGCCGGCATCGGGATCGAGGGCATCAGCCCGCGCACGTTCAAGGTGAAAACCACCGTGGCCGACCCGAAGGCGTCGTTCCCGCCGGACCTCGTCGATCGGGAGTTCGACCAGGGCCGCGTGGACGCGGTGTGGCTGACCGATATCACCTACCTGTCCTGCGGTGAGAGTGAGATGTATCTGTGCGCGGTCCGGGACGGGCATTCCCGGAAGGTGCTCGGCTACAGCATCTCCGAGCACATCGGCTCGGAGATGGTCACCGAGGCCATCGACGCCGCCGTCGCTACCCGGGGCGGCCGGTGCCGTGGCACGATCCTGCATTCCGATCGTGGCGGTGAGTACACCGGTCATCTAACGGTGAAAGCGTGTTTCCGGCACGGGCTGCGCCGGTCGATGGGCGCGACTGGGGTCTGCTGGGACAACAGCCCTGCGGAATCGTTCTGGTCCACGTTCAAACACGAGCACTACTACCGGCATACCTACGCCACACAGACGGAACTCGTTGTCGCAGTTGACAATTGGGTTCGCTTCTACAATGCTGGCCGGAGGCACTCCGCAATCGGGATGCTCAGTCCCGAGGACTACGAGAGCTCACTCCGAGCAGCTGCCTGAATCCCCGTAAACCCCCTGTCCACCACTCGGGGGGAACCTCACCCTGTACGGGCTGCGTTCATACCGGCTCGGGCGGCGCTGCTCTCGGCTCGGGCATCGGCTGCGGAGCGACTCGCTGACGGGCTTAGGCAACCGGGCAGCGCTGGTGGCCGCGTTCGAACGGGCTCGACGGTCGCCCGGCCTGCTCGGGGTGGCGCTCGGTGACCTCAACGGGTTCAAAGTGCTCAATGATACCCACGGACACCGCTTTGGGCATCGGGTGCTGCTCGAAGTCGCGGCGGTACTGCGGCACTGGGCTCCTGAAGTGAACATGATCCCGTTCCGGTTGCACGGCGACGAGTTCGCGCTCCTGCTGCCGGATGTGGCCGGCCACCCCGAGGCCGACCGCGCCGTCCGCTGTGTACAGACCGCAGTGTCCCGGTTGACCGAAGTCGACGGCCAGCCGATCGAAGTCTCGATGGCACTGGGCGTGGTTACCGCACCGACCACCATGCCGAACCTCTCCACGCTCCTGGCTATCGCCGATGACCGCATGTACGGCGACAAACACGCCACCCGCACCCACCACACCAAGAACACGGTTTCCGTTTCCCAGTAAGGAGTTTCGAAGTGCAGAACATCAACATTCACCTCACCGGCCGCAGCATCCTGACCGGGCTACTGCTGCTCGCGGTCGTGCTCGGCGTGCTGGCGCTGGTGTGGCTGCTGGTCACCCCGGCGTGGGCGATCGGGATCGGCGCGGGCCTGGTCCTGCTCATCCGGGGCCTGGTCTGGCTGTTCAAGCCCCACAGCGAGTGAGGCCGGAGAGATCAGCAGACCGACAGACAGTGATAAGGAGGGCTTCGAGGATGAAGCAGGAACAGCGGGTTACCGCCGTGAAGGCAGCGATCGAGCAGGCACGAGAGGCCATTGAGAAGGCCAGCGTTCCGGGCATGAAGTGGTACCTGACGCGGGACAGGCAGGAGAGGGAACGGCTGGGCTTGGGCGGAGAGCCTGAGGTCGATCTGGGCTTCGTGCTCCGTGATGACCCGCAGTGGCGGCTGGTGGAAGCGAAGCACGACGCGCTGATGCACCTGGCCGACGCCGTTGAGGAGGCAGCTTCCCTGTGGCTGCGGTGAGCCCGTTCAAACCCCACAGCGAGTAGGAAGGAAACGCAACGTGGGCCTGCTGCGCCGTAAACACGACGACAACGCCCCCGCCAAGACCGGGAAGACCCGGCGGGTACGCAAGCTCGGTGCCCGGATTTTCGAGGCTCGCCAACTGCGGGGCCTGGTGCGGGATCCGGACCTGCAGGCCGTGGAAATGGAACGGCAGACCCGCCGCACCCTGATCGGGCTGTGGTTCTTCCTGTCGCTGGGCCTGGTGTTCACCACGGCCGGTGTGCAGAAGTTCCTTGCGGGCGATGCGACCCGCACGGATCCGCTGTGGTGGGCCGCGTGGACGGTCGAGCCGATGTTCGCCGGGCTGCTGATCGTGATCCTCAACTTCGAGGCCGTGATCCTCTCCTACGGTCTCGACCCGGATCACGAGTGGTGGTACCGGCTGAAGAAGGTCCTGCTGGCCTCCACGCTGGCCATGAACGTCATCCCGCAGATCACGCCGCTGTTGCGGGGCCTCTGGCAGGAGTTCAACCTGGGCTCGGCGGCGGTACACGCGATCATCCCGGTCATCGTCTACGGCATCGCGGAGGTCATCCCGGTCATCCAGGCGAAACGACGGGAGATCATGCTCCTGATCTACGAGACCGCCGACCAGGCCGACGACACCGAGGAACCCGAACCCGGATCTGAACCGGCGCGGCCGGCCACTGAACCGGCCCCGGCTCCGACCTCGGCACCGGTTCCCGAACCAGCCCCGGCACCGGTTCCCGAACCTGTACCGGCTCCTCCGGTGATGCCTGCGATCCGGCGGGCTCCACGGCTCCCGGCTCCGATCCTCCACACGCTCAAGGACGCCCGTTCCCGGGCTCTGGCTGAGGGTCGGGAGTTCACCGCCGCCGACATCCAGCGGGTAGCCAAGCTGTCGGCGGACATTGCCGAACAGGTCGCGGCCGAGTTCGCCACCCACAACGGTCACGCCTTCAACTGAAACCCGTTGCGGGACAACTGAAAACAGATCCAGCACAACCATGCTCGGCGGGCAGCACCGCGGGGATGGACCTGGTGGTGATGCCCGCCGGGCTCTATCCCTCGAAAGGTCACCACATGGTGTTGCCCACGCTCCCGGACGTCGACCGCATCAAACAGCGCATCCAAGCCCCCGATTACCGCGACTGGCGCAAGAAGGTCGAAGACGTCTACGGCTGCCTGCACCCGGTCCGGCTCTCCGGCAGCTGGCAGATCACCGACAAAACCACCGGAGCCGTGCTCACCCGCCCCGACGGGCGCCCGGCCGAGACCAGCGGGCACATCCTGTCCCCCTGCGGCAACCGCCGCGAGTCGGTCTGCCCGGCCTGCTCGGACCGCTACGCCGCCGACGCCTTCCAGCTCATGCGCGCGGGCCTCTCCGGTGGCTCCAAAGGCGTCCCGGTCACCGTGTCCGACAAGCCCCGCCTGTTCGTGACCCTCACTGCCCCGTCGTTCGGTCCGGTGCACAACCGACGTACCGACAACGGCAAGGCTCTGCCCTGCCGCTGCGGGCGCTACCACCACGAACACGACCCGCTGATCGGCCAAGCGATCGACCCCGACGGCTACGACTACACCGGACACGTCCTGTGGCAGGCCCACAGCGGCAAGCTCTGGAACCGCTTCACGGTCAAGCTGCGGCGGCACCTCGCCCGCGCTGCCGGGATCACCGTCCGCGACTTCAAGGACCACGCCCGGCTCTCGTACGCCAAGGTCGCCGAGTTCCAGCGGCGCGGCATCATCCACTTCCACGCCGTGATCCGCCTCGACGGCCCCGACGGCGCGATCGACGCCACCCCAGCATGGGGCACGGTCGAGTTGCTGGCCGACGCGGTGCGGGCCGCTCACGCCGACACCACCGTCACCTCACCGAAGTTCAACGGCCAGGCGCTGACGTTCGTGTGGGGTGAACAGGTCGACATCCGGCCAATCCGCCCCGCTGAGGCGCACCGGTTCGAGGACGAGCACGGCACGATCAGCGATGACCGGATCTCCTCCTACGTGGCCAAGTACGCCACCAAGGGAACCGGCAAGTCCGAAGCCGCGGACCGGCCGATCCGCTCCCGCACCGTGATCGAGCTCCTGCGCACCACCGAGCACCACAAACAGATCATGCGCACCGCCTGGGACCTCGGCGCACCCATCGTCTGCCCCGACTGCCACCCCGACGGCGAGCACCAAGCCGGCGGCTGCCCCTGCGCTGCGATCGACCACTGCGCCACCTGCGACAACGGCGGCTGGATCCCCGGGCCGCTCGACGAACTCAACCTCCGGCGCTGGACGCACATGCTCGCCTTCCGTGGGCACTTCCTGTCCAAGTCGCGGGCGTACTCGACCACGTTCAAGCAACTCCGCGAAGACCGGCAGATCTGGCGCTTTGAGCAGAACCTCGCCGAACTCGGCGTCGAAGCCGACACCGTCGCCGTGGTCAACCACTGGGACATGACCAGCGTCGGCCACCGCACCGACGAGGAACGCGAACTCGCCGCCGCCATCGCCGAAAGCACCCGCCAAGCACGCAAACTCCGCTACGCCACCGAAAGGAAAGACTGACCATGATCCGCAACCTCTGGGGCCCGGAAGATCTCGCTAGCTACCTGAAGGTTCCGGTTGCCACCGTCTATCAGTGGAGGCACAAGGGTTACGGTCCTTGCGCTCGGAAGATCGGAAGGCATTTGAGGTACCGGCCGGATGACGTTGAAGCCTGGGTTGTCGGGCTGGAGGCGTGATCAATGGCGAGTATTCGCAAGATGCCAAACGGCCGGTGGCAGGCCCAGTTTCGACCGGTGCCGGGCGGGAAACAGATCACGAAGACCACCCGCCGAAAGATCGATGCGCAGAAGTGGCTGGACGAGCAGACAGCAGCCCTTACGACCGGCCAGTTTGTTGATCCGAAGGCGGGAAAGGTCACGTTCGCCGAGTACTTCGGTCAGTGGTCGGCTCGGCAGGTTTGGGTACCTGGTACCGAACGGGCAATGCGCCTAGCTGCTGGCTCTGTGACCTTCGGGGATGTCCCACTTAGCCGCCTTCTCCGGTCGCATGTCGAGCAGTGGGTGAAGCACATGGAGACCGAGCTACGCGGGTACGGCCGAGAAAAGGGACTCGCACCCGGCACCATCCGAACGCGCTTCAACAACGTCAGGGCAGTCCTTCGCGCTGCGGTCCGAGATCGCATCATCCCGGCGGATCCGAGCGAAGGCGTTCGTCTACCGCGTGCGCGTAAAGGCTCATCCTTGAATCTCCCGACATCGGAGGAAGTTCGAAAGCTCCTCGACTGTTCAGAGGAGCACTTCAAAATCTTCATCGCCTTGTGTGCGTTCGCCGGGCTCCGGCTGGGTGAGGCTGCGGCACTCCAGGCTGGAGACATCGATTTGGAGGCTCGGATTCTGCGGGTTACTCGACAGGTCCAGCGCGCCAACGGCAAGCAAGTGGAGATCAGAGCTCCGAAATACGGGTCTGAGCGAACCGTCTACCTCGCTGATGTCCTCGTCGAGATGCTTCGCGATTACCTGGAGAAGCATCGACCCGGAAAGGACCGAGGTCGCTGGTTGTTCGAGGGCGAGCAAGAACTCCCACCCCACCAAAACACAGTCGGCTACTGGTGGCGCAAAGCTCGTACGGCTGCCTCGTGCGAGAGCATCCGACTTCACGATCTACGCCACTTCTACGCCTCTGGCCTGATTGCGGCAGGGTGCGACGTGGTGACCGTACAGCGGGCGCTCGGGCATTCAAGCGCGACGATCACGCTGAACACCTACGCCCACCTTTGGCCGAGCGCGGCTGATCGAACGCGCAGTGCTGCGTCTGGTCTGATCGGTGATGTTCTCGGCAAGCTGCCGAGCGCCTCGGAGGACGGCGAGGATGATGATCCGCCTGCCGCCCAACTTGTACCGGCCTGATCGCTGGCAAACACAGAAGGGCCGGACTTGGGACTCCTAAGCAGGAGACCCAAGCCCGGCCCTTCGTGGCTTCGTGGGGCTTTCGCCCGCCGCCGATGACGAACAGACGACCGGCTGACGAACGACTGACGATCGCCGACCTACAGTGAGTCAATTACCAGCGGAAACGCCGCTGATCAGACGTTGAAGCGGAACTCCACGACGTCGCCGTCGGCCATGATGTAGTCCTTGCCTTCCATCCGGACCTTGCCCGCCGCCTTGGCCTCCGCCATCGAGCCGGCCGCGATCAGGTCTTCGAAGGAGACGATTTCCGCCTTGATGAAGCCCCGCTCGAAGTCGGTGTGGATCACCCCGGCTGCCTGCGGCGCCGTCCAGCCCTGGCGGATCGTCCAGGCCCGCGCCTCCTTCGGCCCGGCCGTCAAGTAGGTCTGCAGGCCCAGCGTGTGGAAGCCCGCTCGGGCCAGCGCGTTCAGGCCCGGCTCCGCCTGGCCGATCGACTCCAGCAGCTCGCGCTGGGACTCCTCGTCCAGCTCCTTGAGCTCCGCCTCGACCTTGGCGTCCAGGAACACCGCGTCGCCGGGCGCGACCAGGTCGCGCAGCTCCTTCTGCTTCGCCTCGTCGGCCAGCACGCCCTCGTCGGCGTTGAACACGTAGAGGAACGGCTTGGTGGTGAGCAGGTTGAGTTCGCGCAGGTCCGGGGTGTCCTTGCCGAGGCCTGCCGCGAACAGGGTCTTGCCGGAGTCGAGGATCTCCTTGGCCTGCTGCGCGATCTCCAGCGCCGGGCGCTTGTCCTTGTGGGTGCGCGCTTCCTTCTCCAGCCGCGGCAGCGCCTTCTCCAGCGTCTGCAGGTCGGCCAGGATCAGCTCGGTGTTGATCGTCTCGATGTCGCTGGAGGGGTCCACCCGGCCGTCGACGTGCACCACGTCGGGGTCGTCGAAGACCCGGATGACCTGGCAGATCGCGTCCGCCTCGCGGATGTTGGCGAGGAACTTGTTGCCCAGTCCCTGCCCCTCGGAGGCGCCCTTGACCAGGCCCGCGATGTCGACGAACGACACCGTGGCGGGCATCGTCTTCGCCGAGTTGAAGACCTCGGCGAGCTTGTCCAGCCGCTCGTCCGGCAGCGGCACCACGCCCACGTTCGGCTCGATGGTGGCGAACGGATAGTTCGCCGCGAGAGCGTCGTTGCTGGTCAGCGCGTTGAACAGGGTGGACTTGCCGACGTTGGGCAGCCCGACGATTCCGAGGGTGAGACTCACACCCCGAAGTCTAGGTGCTCGCTCACCAAGGCATCGGGGCCGGTCGCGCGGGGGGTGCGCGGATGCACAGCCGAACCCGGCCCGGATGCGCACCCGCGCCCCGCGAGGTCAGCCGCCGTCCTGGTCAGCCGCCGTCCAAGTCACCGCCGTCCTGGTCACCGCCGTCCTGGTCACCGCCGTCCTGGTCACCGCCCTCCAGGTCACCGCCCTCCAGGTCACCGTCCTGCTGCTCCTGCTCCTGCTGCTGGTCCTGCTGCTGCTCCGGAGCGGGTGCCGGGTCGTTGCACCCCGCCGCGACCACCAGGGCGAACGCCGCGCCGGACGCGGCGCCGAGGATCCGGAAGCCGCGCCTAGTACTGATCTTCGATCGGGTCATGCCGCGACGATAGGGATGAAACGCGCAAAATGCACTCACCTCGATCGAATTCCCCCGCGGGAGGGAGGCGGTCCCCGCCGCAGCGGGAGGTCCGCGGGCAGCGAGATCTGTCGCTGGCCCTCGTCCACCGGTGGGGGCGGATCTGGCCGCGCTGGGTTCCCGGTCTGGCGGGCCGTCCGACGCCACGCGGGCTGCTGCTCTTCGGCGGCTGGTTCGGCACCGCGCTGCTGTTCACCATGGGCCCGGCCGGCGCCACCACGGTGGTCTCCGACCTGGTGTCCGGCACACCGTTGAGCACGATCGTCGGGATGCACTATTGGCCCGGGGCGCTGTTCTACCTGAGCTGGATGTGCTGGGCGCTGGTGTTCGGGCCGTCGGTCTACCTGTACCAGCGGGCGACGCGCCGCAAGCCGTGCGGAACCTGCGATCGCGTGCCGGTCCCGCAGGGATGATGTGGCCATGCCGTCCCGCCTGATCAGACCGTTCACTGCGCGCGCCACTTACCGGCAGTGGGTGCACCTGATCCTCGGGGCCGTGCTGGCGGTGCCGTACCTCGCGGTAGCCGGGCTGGTGTGCTTGGGCCGTTGCTGGGCCTTGGATTCGGGCTCGGCCTGCCGCCTGTCGCGGTCGGCCTCGTTCAAGGGCGTTCGTCGTGCTCACCGTGGTGGCCGCTGGGTTGCTGCCGGCGACCCGGTCGCTGTCGGGCGCTGCGGCGAAATCCCTGCTCGGACTGCCGGAATCCGGCGACGCCGATACCTGGCCGGATCGGTGGCGGACCGTCTGCTGGCTCGTCGCGCACCTCGCGCTCGGCTCCGGCATCGGCCTGCTGACGCTGATCGTGCCGCCATTCATCCTGCTGCTGTTCGCCGATCCGCTGCTGGCGTTGCCGCCCGAGCTGGCCGGAATTTGGCCGTACCGGGCTTTCGGCATCGGGCAGTGGTGGGCGCCGCTGGTCGGCCTGGGCTTGATCGTCGCGGGTTTCCACCTGGTCGCGGTTGTTTGGCGCGGCTCGCCCGCTGCTGGGACCGTCCGAGCACGAGCAGTTGCGGCGGCAGGTCGAGGAGCTGTCCGAGTGGAACCGGATCGCCTCCGAACTGCATGACTCGGTCGGTCATGTGCTGAATGTCGCTGCACTGTGCAGCGAACCGAGTGCTGGACAGCGACGCCGCATTCGCGCGGGAGGCGCTCGCCGCGATCGCGGATTCGACCCGGGCCGCCCTGGCCGACCTGGACAACACACTGGGCGCTCTGCGGTCCTCCACTTTGGACGAATCGTACTGGCCGATCTCGACGACCTGATCCGCTCCACCGAACTGGGCGGACTCGAGGTGCGGCTCGACCTCCAGGGCAACGGGTTCGGTCCCGCCCCAGGTGAGCCGCGAGGGATACCGCGTGGTGCGCGAGGGCCTGACCAACACCCTGCGCCATGCGGGCCGGGTGAGGGTCGCGGTGCGGATCGCCATCAGCCCGCGCGCGTTGGACCTGGACATGACAAATCCCCTGGGCTCGTCGACTCCCCGCCGAGGGTTGGGCCTGGACGGCATCAAGCGCCGCGCACAAGCTCTGGGCGGCCACGCCGAGGGCGCCGCGAAGGGCGACAACTGGCAGCTGCAGGTGCATCTCCCCTGGTAGGGACGGGCACGGGGTCGTGAGTCTTTTGGGTTGCCATGGCGAACCGCTATTTGTGTCCCTATCGTTACCCTCGGTTTTGCGCTGTGTCGTTGGCGGGTGGATGTCTCCACCTACAAGGGAAGGGCTTGTGTCCTATTCCCGCCGACCTGGCATAGCCTAGTCAGACAGTGTCAAAAGGCACCCTACGGCCTTAGGTGAGGGTTGATGGAATTCTGCCTTGACGCTGTCTGATAACCCTTGTGGAGGTCGCTGGGCTTCCGCCGCACTGCTGTGATCTCTCGGGGCGGTTAGCTAGTCCACGGGCACGTAGCGGAGGAGGACCTGGCCCGAGGGAAAGGTGCGGTTCTCCACCAGTTCGAGCTTGACCCATTTCTCCAGCGCCGGGAAGAACGGTGTGCCGCCGCCGACCGCGACTGTAGTGACCACCACCAGGAACTCGTCCACCAGGCCGGCCCTGACCAGCGGCGCGGCCAGCGTGGCACCGGCAACCTCCATCATGCCGTCGGTCTCGGCCTTGAGCTTCCTCGCGACCTCGACCACGTCACCTCGTTCCAGGCGTGAATTCCAGTCGACCGACTCGAGGGTCTTCGAGAAGACTACTTTCGGCATCGCCCGCCACAATCGGGCGAACTCCGCTGCCACCGGAGAGATGTCGGGGGCCTGGTCTGCCGTTGGCCAGTACGCCGACATCAGCTCGTACAAGTTGCGCCCGTACAGCGACACCGCGGTGTCGCGGACCCGGTTGTTCCAGAACTGGTGCACCTCGTCGTCCGGGCCAGCCCACGGGAGCTCGCCCTTCCCGTCGACCGTGTAGCCGTCCACCGAGATGTTCATGCCGTATGTCAGTTTGCCCATGGCAGTACAGACTGCCGGGCTTGCCGAAACTCATCGCGACCCGGTGACCTCTCTTATCTCCACGTCAGCGCGGGCCCCCGCCCGACCCCACTCGGCGGCCTCCGCGCGGGAGTCGACCTCCAGCAGCCAGGAGCCGGCAGCCAGGTCACCGGCGGGTGCACGCCCGCCTGGGCCAGTTCGTCGTGGTAGTGGGACAGGTCGAGGTCGTCTCCGGCTGTCACCGCCGAGACTGGTATGCCCGGGACCCTCAATACGGAACGGGCCATCACCGCCGAAAACCATCACAACCACTTCTCCGGATAGCTCTTCGGATTCGAACCCTGCGATGAAGTGCGTTTCTTGGTTTTCCGCCCTAATTCTAAGAGTTGTTGCGCATTCGCGTACGAAGTGCCAGAGGACTTCGTCTTCTTGACGCCAGACAAACTGGACTGACCGCTGTATAGCGTCTTAGCTCAGTTCGATCGAACCGTTTCTGTGGCGATCCGAATACGTTGAATCCAAGGTTCATCGAGAACTTCGGGGCCTTCTCCGAATTGGTCGAGGAACTCTTCTCCTTGGGGATGGTCATCGTTTCGGTTATTTTTCCCCTTCTTTGGGATCATTGTTACAGCAGCTGACCAGCGGAAACGTCGACCCTCGCGCCTCGCCTAGCGTGGGCGCAAAAGGCTCGGCGGGGTGAGCGAAGCCATGAGCGTGCTGGTCGTCGATGACGAGCCGCTGATCCGGTCCGGGCTGCGCGCCCTCATCGATGCCGAACCCGACCTAACCGTCGTCGGGGAGGCCGCCGACGGCGCCGGTGCGGCGGCTGCGGCCGGACGTCGTGCTGATGGACGTCCGGATGCCCGGCGTGGACGGCATCCAGGCGACCACCGCGATCCTGGATTCGGTGCCCCGGCCGCCACGCATCGTCGTGATCACCACCTTCGAACACGATGACCACGTCTACGGCGCGCTGCGCGCCGGCGCCACCGGCTTCCTGCTGAAGCGCTGCCGACCGGAGGAACTCGCCCAGGCCAGCAGGATTGCGGCGCGCGGCGAATCGCTGCTGTTCCCGGCCGCGATCCGCCGGTTGGCCGCGCCGCACCACGCGAGCCGCCCGCAGGTCGAACTCACCGAGCGGGAAGCCGACGTCCTCCGCCTGGTGGAACGCGGGATGTCCAACAGCGAGATCGCCGCCGAGCCGTTCATCGGCGTGCAGACCGTCAAGACCCACGTCGGTAACGTGCTGGCCAAGCTCCAGGCCCGGGACCGCACGCAGGCCGTCGTGTTCGCCTACGAATCGGGTTTCGTCATCGTGTCCGATTCCCGCTAGTGGGTGCCTCCGGGTGCTGGCACCATCGGGGGCATGTTGGTGGGAACCGAGCAAGCGCTCCGGGCCGTCGCCTCGCGCGACGCGCGTTTCGACGGATGCTTCATCCACGCCGTGCGCACCACTGGTATCTACTGCCGCCCGTCGTGCCCGGCGCGCACGCCCAAGCCGGACAACAGCCTGTTCTTCCCGACCGCCGCAGCGGCGCAGGCCGCCGGGTTCCGCGCGTGCCGCCGATGCCTGCCGGACGCCGTTCCGGGGTCGCCGGAGTGGGACCTGCGCGCCGATCTCGCCGGTCGCGCTATGCGGCTGATCGCCGACGGGGTCGTGGACCGCTGCGGGGTGCGCGGGCTGGCCGACCAGCTCGGCTACTCGGAACGCCACCTGACCAGGGTGCTCACCGCGGAACTCGGTGCCGGGCCGCTCGGGCTGGCGCGGGCGCACCGGGCGCACTCGGCGCGGACCCTGATCGAAACGACCGCGATCCCGTTCGGCGACGTCGCGTTCGCGGCCGGGTTCTCCAGCCTGCGCCAGTTCAACGACACGCTGCGCGAGGTCTTCGGGGTGACCCCGACGGCGATGCGCAGCCGCGCGCATCGCAGCGCCAAGGTTCCCGGCGGCAGCGCCGGGGCCGTCCAGCTCCGCCTACCGTTCCGTGCTCCCTGCGATGTGGCCGGCGTACTGCGGTTCCTCGGCGAGCGGGCGCTGGCCGGGCTCGAAGACGCCGGACCTGACCACTACACGCGCGCCCTGCGCCTGCCGTACGGCACCGGGATCGCCACGCTCCGCCCGCACGAGAAGTACATCGCCTGCACGCTGCGGCTCACCGACCTGCGCGATCTCGGTAGCGCGGTATCGCGGCTGCGCCGCCTGCTCGACCTCGATGCCGATCCGGTCGCGATCAGCGAGGCGCTCGGCGCGGACCCGGCGCTGCGGTCGGCGGTCGCGCAAACGCCCGGGGTGCGGGTGCCGGGCAGCGTCGATGGCGCGGAGATCCTGATCCGCGCCGTGATCGGCCAGCAGATCTCGGTGGCGGCAGCCCGCAAGACGACCGAACGGCTCGTGACCGCGCTGGGCGAACCGCTGGCCCACCCAGATGGTGCGGTGACCACGCTCTTCCCGACCCCGGAAATGCTTGCGGAGCGGGTGCTGGAGGCCCTGCCGGGGCCGCGCCGGCGGGTGGAAACCGTGCGCGCGGTTGCGGAGGCCGTCGCCGGCGAACGCCTGGCACTGCACACCGGGAGAGACGAAGCCGAACTGCGGCAGGATTTGGAGAGCATCAGCGGCATCGGCCCGTGGACGTCGAGTTACGTCGCCATGCGGGTGCTGGGTGCGCCGGACGTGCTGCTGACCGGTGATCTCGCGTTGCGGCGCGGCGCCGGGATGCTCGGGCTGTCCGAAGACCCGGCCAAGATCCAGGCGCACGCGCGGCGCTGGAGCCCGTGGCGCTCCTACGCCGGGGTGCTCCTGTGGGGAGCTGCCGCCAGCGGCACGCCGCAACTGCGACTCGCCTCGTGAACCTGCCGCATCACAACGGTCTCCACGCAACGCGCTGAAGCGACCCGCCGGGAGCGGGAACACGGCGATTTCGCGCGAAATCGCCGCTCCCCCCGCGTGCGGGTTGGCGATTTCGCGCGAAATCGCCAGCCCGGGACGCCTCGAAAGAAATCGTCCACTGTGGATCGTCAGGTTCGGATTTCGAGGGTGGAACCGTCGCGGGACTTGCGGACTCGGAGGCGGACCGAGATCCGTTGGCGCATCTCCTCGACGTGGGAGACGAGGCCGACGACCCGGCCGCCAGCGCGCAGGTCGTCGAGGGTGTCCATCACGAGGTCGAGGGTGTCGGCGTCGAGCGTGCCGAAGCCCTCGTCGATGAACAGCGTGTCCAGCAGCGCGCCGCCGGTCTCGGCGGCCACGACATCGGCCAGTCCGAGAGCCAGCGAAAGCGAAGCGAGGAACGACTCGCCGCCGGAGAGCGTCTTGGCGGGGCGAACCTTGCCGGAGTAGTCGTCGAGCACGTCCAACCCGAGGCCACCGCGCGTGCCCCGCGCCCCGGCCGCGTCGGAATGCACGAACGAGTACCGCCCGCCGCTCATCCGCTGCAGTCGCCGAGTGGCCGCGATCGCGACCTCCTCCAACCGGGCGGCCAACACGTACGCGCGCAACGACATCTTTCGCGCGTTCTGCCCGCGCCCGTTGACCACGTCCGCCAACGCCTCCAGTTCGGCGTGCTCCGCCAACGCTGGCCCGAGCTTCGCCCACGCTGCGCGCAGCCGCTCCGCGAGCTGCGCGATGTCGCGCTGCCGCTGCTCGGCGCGATGCGCCAGCGCAGCTGTGCGCTCCGCCGCTTCGCGCGCGACGACTGCCTCCTCGGTGGCCCTTTCGAGGCCGACCTCGGCGTCGGCGTCGACGCCGGACAGCTCCGCGCTGGCCAGCGCTGCGCGCGCGCCCGCAGTGCGTTCTTCGACCTCGGCGAGCGCCTCGGTGAGCTGCGTGAGCCGTTCCTCGCTTCGCTCGGCGGCGAGCGAAGCGGCCACGTCGTCGAAGCCTGCCGTGGTGGCGGCTTCGGCCAGGGCGGTTTCGTGTTCGGCGAGGCGCTTTTCGGCGTCGTCCCGGGTTGTCCGGGCGGCGGCGAGTTGTTCGAGGCGAGTTGCGATGTCGAGCAGGTGCTTCCGGCGATCGGCGATGCTCGGGAAGTCGGCGCGTCCGTCGCGGAGCCTCGCCTCGCGTTCGTCCACTGTGGTCACGAGGGTGGCGTGTTCGCTGCGGGTCGCCGCGATTCGGGTGCGAACCTCGGACAGCTGCTCGCCCAGGCGCTCGGTGGATTCCTCGAGCTCGGCGAGCTGCTTGGTGCGTTGCGGCAGCTGTGCTGCGGTGTTCTGCAGCGCGTCGCGTTCGGCCCTGAGTTCGGCGAGATCGGCGGCGAGGTCCGTCTCGGTGTGTTCGCCCAGTCGTTCCGCCAGGTTCTCGACGTGCTGCTGGGCTCGTTGTGCTTCCGCGGCGGCCTTTTCGCGACGGGTTGCCGCGCGCTGCTCGGCGGTTTGGGCCTTGTCCTCGTCCTCGGCGCGCACCGGGTCGTCGATCGGTTTGCCGGGCTCGGGGTGTTCCGGCGAGCCGCAGACCGGGCACGGCTGGCCGGGCGAGAGCCGGGCCGCGAGTTCGGCGGCCATCCCGGCGAGCCTGCGGGCGCGGAGGTCTTGCAGCAGGTCGCGGGCTTGCTGGTGGGCGTCGATCGCCTGTTGCGCTCGGGCTGTGGCAGCCGCGAGTTCCTTCTGGGCATCGGGGAGTTCCCGTGCGGTCCGCAGCAGCGCCGCCACCTCGGTGCCGCGTGCTTGCACGATTTCCAACCGCGGCTCGGCGTGTTTCGCCTCGTCGACCTGCTGCCGCGCGGTGCCGATGCGGTCGGGCAACGTGGCCTGTTGCCCGACGAGCTCCGTTTCCAGGCCCTCGTCCGCGGAAATCCGCCCGGCGAGTGACGTCAGCTTCTTCCGGTCGGTTTCCTGTTGCTGCGCCTCGGGAATCAGGTGCGCGAGACCGCCTGCTTCCTCCCGCTTGGCACCTGCGAGCGAACGAAGTCCGGTCAGCGGCGTTTCGGCGTCCAACTCGCAGCTAGCTGCCGCGGCGACGACCTCGGCTCGTGCTTTGTCGCGTTCTTGCTCCGCCCGCAACGCGGCACTGCTGGCAGCGAGCACCGGAACCGCGCGTTGCGCGGCTTCCCTTTCCGCCCGCCAGGTGTCGTGCTGGTCCTGCTGTTCGCCGATCTCGGCGAGGGTCGCGTTGGCCTGCCGGACGCGGCGGACCTTCTGGGCCAGCTCGCGGCGCTCGGTCAGCTTCGTCTCGGCGTCCTCCCGCTCGCGCCGCAGGCGGGCGTGCTCCGCCTGCGCGGTCTCCATCTCGCGGACGGACCGCTTTTCGATGTCCTCCAACCAGTTCTGCTCGTCCGCGCCGGCCTCCGGCTCCGTGCCCGAGACCTGCGAAACGCGCGCGAGCAGCTCGCGGACCTGCTGGGTCTGCTCCTCGACGTCCCGGGCGCGCTCGCGGCGGCGGTCGACGAACCAGCGCTCGACCTCGCCGAACCGCTGAGTGCCGAACAGCTTCTCCAGCAGCTTCTCGCGTTCCGCGGTGTCCGAACGCAGGAACTTGGCGAACTCGCCCTGCGGCAGCATCACGACCTGGAAGAACTGGTCGACCGTCATGCCCAGCAGGCGTTGCACCGTGCGGCCGACCTCGTCGATGCGCGTCAGGCCTTCCGGCGGCTGCTCGGTGGGCGCGCCATCGACCCAGGTCAGCGAGGCCTTCGCCGGCTGCGTGGTGTAGCCGTCGCCGCGCTTCTTCGGCCGCTGATACTCGGGGCTGCGCTCCAGCCGGAGCCGCTGCCCCTGCACCGTCAGCTCCAGCACGACCTTGGTGACGGTGTCGGGCTCGGCCGTGTCGCAGCGCAGCCGCTTGACCTCACCGCGAGCGCCGGGGACCGTGCCGTAGAGGGCGAAGGCGACCGCGTCCAGCAGCGTCGTCTTGCCCGCGCCTGTGTCGCCGTGCAGGAGGAAGAGGCCGTCGGCGCCGAGCCGGTCGAAGTCCACCCGCTGGTGGTCGCGGTACGGGCCGAACGCGGTGATTTCCAGGCTGTGCAGCCTCATTTCGCACCCTCCGCCGAGGCTACGGCGCGCAGCGCCTCGTCGAGCAGCGCGCGTTCGGATTCGTTGGGTTCAGCGCCCCGGCAGTCGGCGACGAACCGGCCGGCCAGGTCGTGGTCGTCGCGACCGCGCACGATCTCGGCGTAGCGCAGCGGCGCCGTCGCGCGACCGATCGCAGGCTTCCACTCCAGGTGCACGGCGTACGGGAAGCGCTGCTGCAGCCGCCGCATCGCCTCCAGCGGGCGCACCTCATCGGTGAGGGTCGCCGAGACGTAGCACTCCTCCAGCTCGGCGTGCTCCGGCTCGTTGAGCAGGTCCTCCAGCAGCCCCTGGACCGTCGCGAGCCGCCGGGGCACCGGCAGCTCGCGCCGTTCGACACCGGCCAGGCCGTCGGCGTCCAGTTCGACCAGCCACACCGACTTGCGGTGCGCCGCTTCGGAGAACGAATACGCCAGCGGGCTGCCGGAATAGCGCAGGTGCTCGGCAAGCCGCTGCGGGCCGTGCAGGTGGCCCAACGCGACGTAGTCGACGCCGTCGAACACCGAGCCCGGCACCTGCTCGACGCCGCCGACCGCGATGGTTCGCTCCGAATCGCTGCTGTCACCACCGGTGACGAAGGCGTGCGCCAGCACCACCGAACGAGTCCCTAGTGGACGTTCGGCCAGTTCGGCGCGCACCCGGTTCATCGCCTCGGTGAGCACCGCCGTGTGGCCGCGCGATTCGATCCCGGCGCTGGCCCCGGGCACGTCGGCGCTGGCCTGCAGGGTGTGCCGAGCCGGGTCCGGTTCGAGGTACGGGATGCCGTAGAAGGCGACCGGGCCGTGCCGGTCGTCGATCACCACCGGCTCATGCAGCCGCGCGATCTGGGTGCGCAGGTGCAGTCCCCCGGCCGCGGCGAACTCGGCGAAAGCACCGACGCGGGCGGCGGAGTCGTGGTTGCCCGAGGTGACCACCAGCTGGGCGCCCGCCTCGCGGATCCGGCCGAGCACCCGCACGCAGGTCTGCACCGCCTCTCCCGAGGGCACCGCGCGATCGTAGAGATCACCGGCGATCACCACGACGTCGATCTGCTCCTCGATGACCAGGTCGGCCAGCCCACCCAGGACGGCTTCCTGATCTCCAAGCAGGTCCCGGCCGTGGAACGTCCGCCCCACGTGCCAGTCGGAGGTGTGCAGCACTCGCATGGGCCCAAAACTATCGGCGCCCCCGCCGGACATCACGGACCCCCCGCACCACTTCGGCGTGTCGCCCACCAGGAGCCCGTTTCCGCAGGTCGTCACCCGCGACCGCGTTGGACTGCCGCAACAACCCAACGGACCCACACCCACACCCACACCCCCGACCAGCTGAAACACCCGAACTAGCCGCAATTTCCAATTGAAATCGAATGTCCAATTTCAATGGAAATTGCGGTCCAACCTGACGGATCGGACGGATCCGGCATCCGGTGTCGTGTTCGCGGCGTGGCTGTGCGTGATGTTGTCGGGTGCGTCGGCCATCATTTGAGCTGCCACGGCCACTACCGGACGGAGCTCGTGTTGGGTACCGGCGTCCTGATCACCATCGTCCTCGTGCTGACGCTGCTGTTCGCGGCTGCGCTGATGCTGATCTGGCGGCTGTACGCGGACAGCGCACGTCGCACCGACGAAGCGCTGCGCATGGTCGAGACCGAACGCTCCCGCACCGCTGAGCAGCAGGCGGCTCTGCGGCGCTACGAAGTGGCGTTCGCCTCCATCACCGGTCGCGGCGAGCTCGGCGAGCAGGTCCTCGTGGAGACCGCGCGATCGTTGGGGCTGCGCGAAGGCATCCACTTCACGCTGCAGACCGACCTCGCCGGCGGCGGCTCCGCACGCCCGGACATGGTGCTGGCCGTCGGCGGCGGGCGGCAGGTCCCGGTGGACGCCAAGGCGAGCCTCGCCGTGTGGGCCGAGGCGATGGAGACAGACGACGCGGAAGAACGCACCGATGCGCTGCGGGTGCACGTCCGAAACATCCGCTCCCGCGCCACCGAGCTCGCGGGCAAGGGCTACCAGAAGTGGGCCGACGCGATCTACGGCTCGATCATGTTCGTGCCGTCCGACGCCGCCGTGATCGCCGCCCTGGACACCGACCCGCAGCTGCTCACCTGGCTACTCGGCAAGCGGGTTTTCCTCTGCGGGCCAACGGGATTCGCGGTTCTCGCGTCGGCATCGATGTTCGCCGCGACGGAACGCACGATCGCCGAGGACATCGAGCAGGTGCGCTCCCAGGCGGTCCGCGCCCAGCGTGCCGCGTCCAACGCGGTGGAAGCGGTGAACCTCTCCAGCACGCACCTACAGCGCTTCGTCTCGGCCCGCCGCCGCGAACTCGACGCGCTGGAGTCCTTCCGGAGCACGGTGCAGCCGCTGGCCGAGGCCGCGGGCTCGGGCGACGTCGGCGCCATCCGGCACGACGAAGAAGGGCTGGTCAACGGCGTCCCCGAACACACTCCCAACGGGGCGTGACGGACCGCCGCTGGTGGTTCAGACGTGGGTCTCGACGAAGGCCGCGACGGTGTCGACTATCAGGGCGTTGTGCGGGCCCTTGCCGAAGCCGTGGTCCAGCCCTTCGTAGGGGTGCAGTTCCGCCGGCACCCCCAGCCTGCGCAGGTCCCGGGCAAGGTCGAGGCTCTGGTCGATCGGGACCAGCGAGTCCGCCGTGCCCTGCTGGATGAGGAACGGCGGCTCGTCACCGGAGATGTTCTTGATCGGACTCGCCGACTCGGCCTTCCCCGGGCACTCCACCGGCATGCACCCGAGCAGTTGCCGGACGACCTTGCTCGCGTACTCCTGCATCTGCGGGTGCGCCACCTGCGCCTCGGCGCTCATGTCAACCGGCCCGAACCAATCCACCACCGCCCGGATCCCGGTCAGCCCGCCGCCCGGCTTCTCCGGATCTCCGGCCACCGCGCCCAGCTGCGACACCAGGTGACCGCCCGCCGAGGCGCCCCACAGCCCGATCCGGTCGGCGTCCAACCGCCACCGCCCGGCGCGCTGCTGCAGCCAGCGCACGGCGTCGGCGACGTCGACCACCTGCGCCGGGTACTGCGCCACACCGGTCAGCCGGTAGTCCACTGTGGCCACTGCGTAGCCGCGTTCCAAGAGGCGCTGGGCGGTCAACGACTCCGGCGCGCCGGAGTCGGCGTCCAGCGTGCGAACCCCGGCGTCCCAGCCGCCGCCGTGCACGTACACGATCAGCGGGGTCGGCGTCTCGCGCTGCTCGGGGAGGTACAGGTCGAGCTTCAGCGCGCCGGTATCGTGCTCCGCGTAGACCAGGTCACGCTGCACGCTGGCCGCGCCGAGATCGCGGGTGGCGACATCGGACGGTCGCGCTTCGTCGGCATCCGATTCGCGCGAGCACCCGGCCGCGACCACCGCCGCGAGGGCGAGACAGGCCGCTAAGACACGCCGAGTCACCGCCATCGGCCCCGCGCCTCCCCGATCTCGTTACGGCTCACCCGAATGCCTGAGCTTAACAAGTCGGTGGCACTGCATTCAGTGATCAGTGGCGGTCCGCGGCGCGCTGCTCACCTGCCAGGAAGTGCGCGATCCGCACCGTGGAGTCGTAGAGGTCCCGGTAATGCCGGAAGAACTCGTCGTAACGCTCCGTGTGCTCGGGGTCCGGCCGGACGGTCCGCGTCACCGGGTTCCAGGCCTCCGGGGCGACGGCCGTGCCGGTGCCGAGGCCCGCGAGCAGCGCGTTGCCGTACGCCGCACCGACCGTCTCGGCCGGGATCTGCTGCTCCTGACCGGTGATGTCGGAAACGATCTGGGTCCACAGCCCGCCCTGGGTGCCGCCGCCGACGGCGACCAGCCGCCGGGCCGTGCCGCCCGCTTCGGCCATCGCCGCGAGGTTGTGGCGGACCCCGAAACCGATGCCCTCCAGCGCGGCCCGGTACAGCTCGGCCCGGCCGTGGCTGGTGGTGAGCCCGGCGAGGACGCCGCGCGCGTCCGGGTCGAAGATCGGCGTCCGCTCGCCCGCGAAGTACGGCAGCAGCAACAACCCGCGGCTGCCCGCCGGCACCTTGCTCGCCTCCTCGACGAGCTGGGCGAAATCTCCGTCGACGAGGCCCCGCAGCCACTGGGTGACCGCGCCCGACGTCGCCATCCCGGCGGCCAGCGTGTACGTGTCCGGGAACGCCCCGCAGGTGCCCCAGAGCGCCGGGTGCGGTCGCACGTCCGTCAGCACCTGGACGAAGAACATCGTGGTGCCGTACATCAACATCACGTCGCCCGGCTCCCGCACCCCGACGCTGGTGGCCTCGGCCCACGCGTCCACGGTGCCCGCGGTGACGGGAAGACCTTCCGGCAGCCCGGTTTCGGCCGCCGCCTGCGCGGTGACCCGCCCGACGACCTCGGTCGGCCAGGCCAGCTCCGGCAGCGGCAGCCCCGGCGCGACCCGCTGCGCCCAGTCCGCCGACCAGTCGCGGGCCTGCAGGTCGTAGAGCGGATCGCATTGGCTGGCCGAGTGGTGGTCGAGCACGTATCGGCCGGTCAGCCGGTGCACCAGGTAGGAGCTGCACATCAGCAGCATCTCGGTGCGCTGGTAGACCTCCGGCTCGTGCTTGGCCAGCCAGCGGATCTTCGGCCCGACGGCCTGGCTGGACAGCGCCGAGCCGCCCCGGCGCAGGATCTCGTCCGCCCCGAACTCCCCGGTGAGCTCCGCGATCTCCTCGGTCGCGCGGGTGTCCACGCCGTAGAGGATGGCCGGCCGGAGCGGTTTGCCATCGCCGTCGGCGGGCAGCAGCACGGGGCCGATGCCGCTGACACCGAGCCCGGCGATCTCCCGGCCCTCGGCGGCGGGCACCAACTCCCGGGCCAGTTCCAGGAAGTCCGCCCACCACACCGATTCCGCGTCGTGCTCCACCCAGCCAGGATGCGGGTAGGAGGTCTCGTGCGGCCGGCTGGCGCGGGCGAGGATCCGCCCGTCGGTGCTGACCAGTACCCCCTTCGAACTCGCCGTGCCGATGTCGATCCCGAGCAACACCTTCTCGGCCACCTGCGCGATCCTCCTCACCAACTCGAAACCCGGAACACCAGCGATCACCGACCGCACCACGCCCGAGGTGTCCCGACGCGGTCGGGTATGCGATTTCAATGGAAATCGAAGGTCCGATTTCCATTGAAATTGCGGAAGTTGTCCACAGCCTCCGGCGTGTCGTGGTCAGACACGCCGGAGATCCGCAACTTCCATTGAAATCGCACTGGACCGGACCGGGATGCTGTCAGCCCCTGGTCCACTCGTCGAGGCGGACGTTCAGCTGGTCCGCCACGGCGCGTAGGGCGGCGCGGTGGTCTCCCGGGACCGCGTGGATGTGGTTGGCGCCGAACTTCGACAGGAACAGCTCTCCCGGCGCGTCCAGTCGTGCGAAGGCGTGCGGCCACTCCGGCGTGGACTGGTCAATCAGCTTCTGGTTGGTCGCGTCATCGTAGCTCTCGAACTCGCCGAGCATCAGCTGCAGCCGGTACTCGCCGTCCTCGCGGGTCAACCGGCCCAGCGTCATCTTCCCCGGCGCCGCGATGTGCTGCACCGACGCGCCCCCGGCCGGGAAGAAGAACACCTCCGGGTAGAAGTTGACCTTCGCCAGGTTCTCCGCCGGGTCGTCGCTGCGGGCGGCGTACCAGGTGGCGTGCTGGCCGGAGTTGCACAGGTCCCAGATGTCCCGGTCACCGTGGTAGTGCCGCACGTCGGCGAACAGCACCGGGGTGCCGGCCACCGCCTTGAACAGCTGCATGGTCAGCGCGCCGTCCATGTCCGCCTCGGTGGCGCAGACGTGCGTTTCCTTCGGCCCGTTCCAGTCGTACGGGTCGTTCAGGAACGCCTCGGTGACGTCCATCGTCGCGAAGTTCTCGGTCAGCTCCGGCTGCGCCTTGATGCCGGAGAAGTCCAGGTTGCGTTCCGCGATGATGTCCCGGATCGCCAGGTAGGACCGGATCTGCCGCTCCAGCAGCTCCGGCGTCAGCTTCTTGCCGTCGTAGTGCACCCCGGCGGCGTGCTGCTCGATCCACTCGCGCGCTTTCTTGGCCTCGGCGGCGTCCGCCTTCTCGGCGCGCAGGACCAGCTCGTACTGGTCGATCTCCTCAACGTCGATGCCGAACTTGCGCATCCACTGGTCGGTGTTAGCGACTGCGGTATTCATGCCCATCGGCCGCCCGCCGAACCGGCCGAACGTCGAACCGTGCAGCGACTGCACCGCAGCGGCGGCCTTGGCGTGCACGCCGATCTTCCCGACCAGTTCGGCGTCGTCCGGGGCACCCCAGGCCCGCGTGTGGCGGCGGCCGATCTGGTCCAGCGCACCGCCTGCGGCGAGCATGCCGACGAGCCCCGGTTCGGTCGGGTCGGTGCTGGCCACCAGCACCAGCGGGCTGCGGGTGGCGTCGGCGGCGAGCATGGTGAAGTGCGGGAACGCCCACACCGAGTAGTAGAAGACGGTGACGTCCACGTCCGCCGAGGCCACCTTTCGGGAGACCGAGGTGGCGAGCACGTTGGTGGCGACCAGGTCGTCACCGACCACCACGTCGTGCCCGGCCGCGCGCAGCGACCGGACCAGCGAGTCCTGTTTGGACTGGATGAAGTCCGCGTTCCGGGCGTGGACGTGGTCACGACCGTCGGAAATGCTGACGACACCGATGCGAGCCACGGTTCCTCCCAAGTTCACTGACAGGCGGTGTTGACTGCTGCGGAACCGGTGGTGGGGGCGCGTCGGTGGCGCCGTCCGGTGCGCCACCGGTGAACTCCCTGCGGATCGCCTGACCGGGAAAGCTCGTCACCCAGTTGCCGATGAGACCGGTGAGCAATCGTTTACCCGGACGCTATTCTGGCGGGACGCGGACTGTCAAGGCAGGTGGACCGCCATCACTCGGGTAGAGGGCACGAGGAGGAAACCGTGGCGACGATCAGCGATGTGGCGACCCGCGCCGGGGTGTCCACTGCGACGGTTTCGCGTGCGCTCAACGGCAAGAGCACCGTCGATCCGGCGCTGGCCACGCGGGTGCTCGCCGCCGCGGCCGCGCTCGGGTACCGGCCCAACGGCCCGGCCCGCAACCTGCGCAAACAGAAGACCGCGGTGCTGGCCTTGATCATCTCCGACGTGGAGAACCCGTTCTTCACCGCGATCGCCCGCGGCGTTGAGGACGTGGCGCACGCCGCGGGCTACTCGGTGGTTCTGTGCAACTCCGACGACGAGCCGGACAAGGAGCGCGAGTACATCGACGTCGCCCTGCAGGAACGGGTGGCCGGGGTGCTGCTGTCGCCGACCGGCCGCGGAGACAGCGCCGAACTGCTCAGCCGCAACAGCACGCCGGTGGTGGCGGTGGACCGTCCGCTGCCGAACTCCCCCGGCGACACGGTGCTGGTCGACAGCAGGCTCGCCGCCAAGGAAGCGACGCTGCACCTGGCCGCGCAGGGCTACCAGCGGATCGGCTGCCTCACCGGCCCCAGCGGCGTGCTGACCGCGGACGACCGCCTCGCCGGATACCGCGACGGCCTGCGCGCGGCGAAGCTCCCGGCGCCGGCGGGGCTGGCGCGGCGCTCGGAGTTCAAGGCCGCCGGGGCGAAGCAGGCCGCGCGACCGCTGCTGACCCAGGACGACCCGCCGGACGCGGTCCTGGTCGCCAACAGCATGATGGCGGTCGGCGTGCTGGAGACGTGCGCCGAGCTGGGCCTGCGGCCCGGCCGGGACATCGGCGTGGTGGCCTTCGACGACGCGCCCTGGGCGAGGCTGCTCGACCCGCCGCTGACGGTCGTCGCCCAGCCCGCCTACGACATGGGCGCGGTGGCCGCCCAACTGCTGCTGGACCGGATCAGCGGGGAACACACCGATACGACCACCACCACGCTGTCGGCCCACCTCGTCATCCGAGGCAGCAGCACCCGCCCCTGACAGCGCGAAGCGAACGGCCCGTTCACCTTTCTCACTAGACGGCACGAACAGGCCGTTCGCCTCGACCAGACGGAGGGGCGAATGGTCCGTTCGCTCACGTGGTCGGGATCAGTCGTTGCGCTGGTGCTGCCGGATGACGCCGTCTACCACCTGCTGGATGTCCGACGGCTGCTCGCCGTCGTCCTGCCCGGTGGTGTCCGGGGTGCCCGTCTCCGACGTGCCGGACTCCGACGGGGCGGTCGAGGTCGGCGGGGCGCTGGGTCGGGTTTCCGGCGCCGACGGCGGGGCGCTGGGTCCGGTTTCCGGTGGCTGCGTCGGCAGCGGCGGGGCGGTGGGCAGCTGACGTCCCTGGACGCGGCCGCCGTACCAGTACGTCGTCGAACTGTAGATGCCCGGCTCGTCGTTGACCGGCCCGTGTTCGATCCCCGCGCGCAGGCCGGTGCGGAACGGCACCGCGTCGTTGACCATGATCCGGTACGCACCGGTGCAGTCGTACTGGCAGCCGTCGTTGCCGATCTCGTGCGACGGGTTGCCGTTCTGCGGCATCGAGAACGTGGTGCCGTCCCGGAAGTACCACCCTGACTCGTAGAAGTCCTCGGTGCCGGTCCCGTGCCACGCCGGTTCCGCGGAACCGTCGACGTAGAACCGCTCGTCGCCCTCCAGGTAGTTGCGCTGGTTGACCGCAAGGCTCTGGAGGGAGTGCGGCTGGTTGTTGCGCGGCGCCGCGCCCGGTGGGATCAGGCCGCGCATGGTGTGCGTGACGCCGTAGAAGGTGCCCGCGCCCTGGGCGTCCAGGAACGTCCAGTCCTGGCCCGGCACGGTTTGCGCCTGGCGGTGGGTGGCGTGGAAGTACCCGGTGTTGCCGTCCACCTGCGCCGGCGCGCTGGTCACCTCGGCGATCGCGCCGGTGATCGGCACACCGCCGCTGTTGACCACCTCGACCAGGGCGTTCTTCGCGAACGGCATCGGCCACCAGGACGTGTACCAGCCGTCGAGCCCGGGGTCGACCGAGCTCATCAGGGTGCGCACGTCGTACTCGCCGAGGCCGGTGCCGAAGAACTCGCCGATCGGGGCGTCCACAGTGGTCTGTCCGTCGAAGCTGATGCGGATCCGGGCGGTGGCCAGCAGCTTGTCGGAGGCCGCGACCCGGCCGGGGTCGCTGGGGTAGCGGCCGGTGAGCTTGGACCGGGCGAAGACCTGGTTGTCGATGCGGTAGCCGTGCGCGCGCTGTTCGCCGGGGTGCGCCGGACCGAGGTCGAGCACGTCGGTGCGCACCCACTCGCCGCCCACCCGGCTGTGCACGTCGTAGCGGAACTCGTTGACGTCCAGGGAGGACGACACGAAGCGGTTGGCGATCTCCACCTGCGACTTCCCGGCGGTCACCGCGGCAGGCACCTCGATGATCTCCACGCCCCACTGGCCGGGGCGGGCCGGTCCGCTGCGCCACTGGCCGACCGGCCGGCCGTCCACGAAGACGTCGGCGACCTGGTCGGCGATCTGCGCGTCGTGCCGCCGGATCAGCCGGATGCCCTGGTTGTTCGGGTCGACCCGCATGGTGAACCGGCTGCCGCCGGCCTGCCCGTACGCGTAGCCGTCGTCGACCACCTGCGGGCTGGCCGCCACCTGGGGCAGCCGCACCCGGAGCTGGGAGATCTGCTGCGGCCCGGCGAGTTCGGCGATCGTGGTCGAGGCGCCGGGTGCGAGGTCGAACTCGCGGCGGGTCGGGGTGGCACCGGCGGCGGCGGGCTTCGGGTCGGCGACGCCGAAGCGGTGCAGCCGGTCGAGCACGTCGGTGGCGGGGTCGTTGCGCTTGAAGGTCTGCACGCCGTCCGCGTTGGGGAAGACGCGGTAGTCGACGTGGTAGAAGTACGGGTTGTGCTGCACCGTCACCCGCATCCCCTTGCGGTACGGCATCGGCACCTTGATGGAAACCCCGCCGGACGCGTCGTCGGCGTTGGCCACCAGCGGCCATGAGAACGGTGCGCCGATCCGCCCGCTGACCACGTCGATCAGCAGCGCGTCCAGCACCACCCGGCCGTCGAGTTCGACCACTATGTTGCCCGTCGCGGTCACATCGCCCCAGGGTTCGCGGGTGGACCAGATGGACGAGATCTCACCGGCACCGTCGTGTTCGGCGATCACGCAACCGCGGTCGCTGATCCGGATGCACGAGTAGGTGCCATGGAACCCGTCGTTGTTCCCGCCGGTCCGGTCGTAGCTGGAGAACTGGAACGACTGCTCGGCCCCGCGTAGTTGCGCCATCGCGCCGAGGTTGCGGTAGGTGTCCCAACCGACCGGTCCCCTGGATGCCGTCGGCGGCTGCGCGTTCGCGCGACCGGAGCCGAAACCGGCGTCCGCGACGACGGCGGCGGCCGCCAGCGATGCGATTCCGAGGTAGGCACCGAGCCGGCGGGCGCGCCGACGACCATTTCCCGGCGGCGTTGCAGAGCGGTCTCTCATCGTGCTCGCCCCTCTCCGCACACCACTGTCCGTTGTGGACTGTGGTGGCGCTGTATCCGATGGTGATGCGCGATTGGATGGTTTCGTCCGGCTCCGGGTGAAAGATCACTCGCGCAACGAGCGGAGCGTAAGAAAGAGCTCCCCGGGAAGCCAACCCATAGGAGTGGTGTCTAAGAATCCGCGACGTGAATTCACTCAATAAGATGGTTGCCGGGCCAGCGGGCTCCGACAACCACCATCCAGGTGTATTGGGTTTTTTCGCGCCAAACGAGGCGACAGCAACAGAAATGGTCCGGGAACGCAACTATCCACAATAGATGCGAAAACTCATCATTATTTGCATGCATGGGACAACGAGTGGTCGTGGCCGCTCGAAGCGACCACGACCACTCGCTAAGTGCCGGCGAATTCGGTTCAGCCCTGGTTCAACCGGGCGTAGACCTCCGCGGCGTTGTCCTTGGTGACCAGCGCGGTCTCCAGGGTCTGTGTCTTGGGCACCGGCTGGCAGTCGATCAGCAGCCTCTTGGCCGCCTCGACCGCTTCCGCACCGCCGGTCGGGTAGAGGTTGGTGGCCTGCAACCGGCCGTCTTCGACCGCCTTGATGCCGCCGGACGGGATGGGCAGCCCGTCGATGCCGACGAACTTCAGGTCGTTGCGGCCCGCCGCCTGGGCGGCCAGGTAAGCGCCCTCGGCCATCGGGTCGTTCTGCGCGTAGACCGCCTTGATGTCGGGGTTCGCCTTGAGCAGCGCGTCCATCTTCTGCTGGCCGACCGACCGCTCCCACTCGCCGTCGGCGGTGGCCGCGATCTCGATCTTTGAGCCCTGGATGCCTTCCTTGAAGCCCTGTTCCCGCTCCGCGGCCGGGGTCGAGCCGGACAGGCCCTTGATCTGCACGATCTTTCCGCCATCCGGCAGCAGCGCGTTCTTGAAGTACTCGCCGGCCTGCCGACCGATCTGCACGTTGTCCGCGCCGACGTAGGTGGTGAAGGCCTCCCCGTCGACCTTCCGGTCCAGCACCACGACCGGGATTCCCTTGTTGTAAGCCTTCTTCACCACGTCGGTCAGCGGCGCCGCCTCGTTCGGCGAGATCATCAGCAGGTCGACCTGCTTGGTCAGGAAGTTCTCCACGTCGCTGATCTGCTTGGAATTGTCCTTGGCCGCGTCGGAGAACTGGACGTCGAACTGCGGCACCTTCGCCGCGGCCTTGCGGATGTCGTCGTCCATCCGGACCCGGTACGGCTCGGCGAGGTTGGCCTGGCTCATGCCGATGGTGTACTTCTCGTTCGGGCCCTTGCAGTTCTTGGTCGGGTCCTGGTTCTGCACCTGCCCGGTGTTCTCGCTGGTCGTACCGCAACCGGCGGCTGCGAAGGCGGCCGTGGCGCACGTGACCGCGATCAAGGACTTCGTCGTCTTGCGCATCGTGCTTCCTCCTGACTGAAGGTTTCAGGACGTGGGACGCAGGCGCTGCAACGCCGCCGCGGCGACGATGACCAGGCCCTTGATCAGGAGTTGCAGGTCGGTGTTGACGCTGTTCAGGCTGAGGATGTTGTTGAGGATGCCGAGCAGCAGGGCGCCGGCGATGGTGCCGATCACCGAGCCCCGGCCCCCGGCCAGGCTGGTGCCGCCGACCACCACGGCGGCGATTCCGTCGAGCTCGTAGGCGATTCCGTCGTTCGGGCTCCCCGCGTTCAGCTGACCGGCGTGCACGATGCCCGCCAGCGCGGCGCAGCACCCGGCGATGCCGAAGGCGATGATCTTGACCCGGTTCACCGGCACGCCGGACAGCCGCGCGGCCTTCTCGTTGCCTCCGATGGCGTAGAGATGCCGGGAATAGGCGCTGCCGCGCAGGAACAGGATCGCGACGATCGCGACCACGGCGAAGATCAGCGCCGGAATCGGCACCACACCACCGAAAGTCCGCTCCCCGAGCAGGGAGAACAGCATCGGCGCCTGGCCGGGCCCGTCGCCGTAGGAGATCTGCACCGTCTCGCCGCCGGACCACATGCGCGCCAGGCCGCGCGCGATCTGCAACCCCGCCAAGGTGACGATGAAGGCCTGCACGCCGAGCAGCGCGACGGCGGTGCCCTGCAGCAGGCCGAAGGCGATGCCCGCGAGCAGCACCAGCGCGACCGTGGTCCACACGCCGAAGCCGTCCTCGACCATCAGCACGGCCGACCCCACCGCGGCCAACCCGAGCACCGAGCCGACCGACAGGTCGATGCCGCCGATCAGGATCACGAAGGTCAGACCGACCGCGATGATCCCGATCTCCGACACCGCGCGCACGATGTTGAACAGGTTGTCGCTGGTGAGGAACAGGATCTGGCCGTCGTTGCGGGGCGAGAAGATCACCGCCGCCAGGAACACCGTGACCAGCCCGAAGAAGCTCTGGAACCGGAACAGCGTCCCGACGACGTTCGCCCGCTTCGCCGGAGCCGCCACTCCCCCACCGGATTCCGCAGGCCGTTGCTCCGTCTGGTTGCTCACCGCGCACCTCCCCCAGTGCTCTGCCGCCCGGTACCGACCACTGGCCCGGACCCGCCGGCCGCCACGCTCTCGCCCATGGCTGCCGCCAGCAAGTCCGCTTCACCGACCTCGGTGGTGTCGAACTCGGCCACGCTGCGCCCGGCGCGCAGCACCACCACGCGGTGGCACACGCCGACCAGCTCGGGCAGTTCCGATGACGCCAGCAGCACCCCGATGCCGCGCCCGGCGATCTCGCCGAGCAGCTGGTAGATCTCGGACTTCGCGCCGATGTCCACGCCTCGGGTTGGATCGTCCAGCAGCAGCAAACGCGGCTCCGTCAACAACATCCGGCCGAAGACGACCTTCTGCTGGTTGCCGCCGGAGAGGGTGCCCACCGGGTCGAGGATCCGGCCGAGCTTGACCTTGAGCTGCTGCACGCTGCGCTCGGTGGCGGACACCTCGGCGCGGCGGCGCACCAGCCCGGCCACGCCGAGCCGGTCCAGCACCGAGAGGACCGTGTTGGCCAGCACCGAATGGTCGAGCACCAGCCCCGAACTCCTGCGGTCCTCCGGCACGAAGGCGATGCCCGCTCGCAGCGCCCGGTGCGGACCCCTCGGCCGCACCGGATGCCCGCCCAGCGACACCTCCCCCTCCCACGTGCCGGAAGATCCCGCCCCGAACAGCGATTCCAGCAGTTCGGTGCGACCTGAGCCGAGCAACCCGCACAGCCCGACGATCTCCCCGCTGCGCACGGTCAGATCGATCCCATCGGGTTCCCGGCGCCCCACCCGCGGCCGGCGCGGGCGGACAGCGAATCCGGACACGGTCAGCAGCTCGTCGCCGACGGCACCTCGCTCGGCCCGGAACATCGTCTGCACCGACCGGCCCACCATCGCCTCCGCGGCCTGCTCCGCGGTCAGCTTCCGGGCGTCGAACTCGGCAGCCTTGCGGCCATTGCGCAGCACGGTGGCGCGGTCGGCGACCTGGCCGATCTCGTCCATCCGGTGCGAGATGTAGACGATCCCGGTGCCGCCACGGCGCAACTCGGTGATCACCGCGAACAACCGCTCCACCTCGGTGCTGGACAGCGCCGACGTCGGCTCGTCCATGATCAGCACCTTCGCGTCCAGCGACAGGGCGCGGGCGATGGTCACCAGCTGCTGCTCGCCGATGCGCAGCTCGCCGACCGGCCGCAGCGGATCCAGGTCGATTCCGGTGCGCCGCAGCAGTTCCCGGGTGCACGAGGCCATCTTCCGGCGGTCCACCACGCCGAACCGGTTGCGCAGCTCGCGACCCAGGTAGAGGTTCTCGGCGACGCTCAGCCCGGGCACGAGGTCCAGCTCCTGGTGGATCATCGCGATCCCGGCGTGCTGCGCGTCGGCCGGCTTGCCGAACTGCACCGGACGACCCTCGATCGAGACCGACCCGGAGTGATCGACGACGTCCCCGGAGAGCACCTTCATCAGCGTGCTCTTGCCCGCGCCGTTCTCCCCCAGCAACGCGTGCACCTCACCGGCGCGGATCGTCAGATCCACGCCGTCGCACGCCAGCACACCCCCGTAACGCTTCGTGACGCCGGTCATCTCGACCAGCGGTGGCGCCGTGCTCATAGGACCCCCGTCACGCCGCTTCGAGAATCGTGAGAAAACGATTGCCCGGACGCTAAAATGGTCACGCTACTTGTGTCAAGGTTCACACCCCTGGCCAAGTGACAGGGCATCCATTCGGCTGCAGGAACGTCACACTGCGATCACGCCTTCCGGCCGCAGCGGTAACCCAACGTGCAGTAACCGGCAAGTTCCGGAAGAGGCTCTCGGCCCGGGGTACTGGACCGTTACCGTTGGGACTCGTGACCGCGATCCGCGATAGCCAGAGCGCCCCACCCCCCAGCAACGGCGCCTCCCAGTGGTCGACACGCTCCGCCTTCGGAGGCAACGGCATGCCGCTCTGGGGAGCCGTGCTGCTGGCTGCCGTCCCGACCGCGATCGGAACAGTCATCGACATCCTGATCTGGACGCAGCCCGACATCCTGTTCAAGGCCTGCTTCTTCGTCGGGTGCGTGCTGGCCGTGCTGCTGGTCAAACGTCGGAGCGTGTTCGGGCCGATGGTCCAACCGCCGCTCGTGCTCACGATCGTCATGCCGCTGCTGGTGCTGATCACCGGCAGCGGGGTGGCCGCCGGTGGTGGGATCACCGCCAAGGCGCTCGCCATCGCCCGACCGCTGATCAGCAGCTTCCCGATCATGGCGGGTGCAACCATCGTCGCCCTGGGCATCGGCCTGGTCCGCATGTTCGTTATCCAGAAGGCCCGGTCCCGCCCCGAGATCTCCGACAGCGACGAGGCCGCCAAGAAGCGCCGCCGCCCCACCCCGCCCCGCAAGACGCCGGCGGAGGACGCCGCCAAGAAGCGGCGACCGGAGGAGCGGGACCGGGAGCGCGGTAGGAAACCCTGCGTCGAACCCGCAGGACGCCCGCAGCGAGCCCAAGCTCCCCAAGCTCCCGGGAGGGCGCGCAGCGGCGACACGCCCAACAAGGCAAGGGGCGACGCGCCCGGCAGGGCGCGCGGAGCAGCCGAGCCGTGGCCGGAGCGAGACGGCCGCGCGGTGCCGCCGCGGCGGGGCTCAGCCCCGCGGCAGGCGCCCGGGCGGCCGCGAGCGGCGGAGCCGCCGCAGGGAGAGCCGCCCCGGCGACCCCGGCGGCCGCGACGGGACGAGCGGTTCGGGTAGGCGCAGCCGGGCACGACGGGACGGCCGTGAGCGTTTTCAGGCGTTATCGCACCCAGAAGCACTCACGGCTTTTCCGTTAGTCGCTCAGCGGACGCCCTTGGGCTTGTCCGGGTTGTCGTCGAGGTCCTTGCGGAGCTCTCGCGGCAGCGCGAAAGAGATCTTCTCGTTGGCCGTGGTGACCTCGTCCACCTGGTTCCAGCCGTGCTCGGCGAGGTGGTCCAGCACCTGCAGCACCAGCACGTCCGGCACCGACGCGCCGCTGGTCACGCCCACCGTCGTGACGCCGTCCAGCCAGGCCTCATCGATCTGGTTCGCGTAGTCCACGAGGTGCGCGTCGGACGCGCCCGCCTGCAGCGCGACCTCGACCAGCCGCTTGGAGTTCGAGGAGTTCTGCGAGCCGACGACGATCACCAGATCGCATTCCGGTGCCATCGCCTTCACCGCGTACTGCCGGTTGGAGGTCGCGTAGCAGATGTCGTCGCTCGGCGGGGCCTGCAGATCCGGGAAGCGCTCCTTGAGCTGGTCCACCCGCTCCATCGTCTCGTCCACGCTGAGCGTGGTCTGCGACAGCCACACGACCTTGCTCGGGTCGCGGACCTCGACCTTCCCGACGTCCTCCGCCTTGTCGACCAGCTGCACCCGGTCCGGGGCCTCCCCGGCCGTGCCCTCGACCTCCTCGTGGCCCTCGTGGCCGATCAGCAGGATGTCGTAGTCCTCGCGGGCGAACCGGTTGACCTCCTTGTGCACCTTGGTGACCAGCGGGCAGGTCGCGTCGATGGTGCGCAGGTTCCGCTGCGCCGCCTCCTCGTGCACCGCCGGGGACACGCCGTGCGCGGAGAACACCACGAGCGCGCCCTCCGGCACCTCGTCGGTCTCGTCCACGAAGATCACGCCGCGCTCGGACAACGTGTCCACCACGTGCCGGTTGTGCACGATCTCCTTGCGCACGTAGATCGGCGGACCGTAGGTCTCCAGGGCCTTCTCGACGGTGATGACCGCGCGGTCGACACCTGCGCAGTACCCACGCGGCTTGGCCAGCAGGACCCGCTTGGTCGGCCCGGCGTCCTGGTCAACGAGGTCAGTGGCCTGGGGCGAGGTCGTCATGCCACCAAGGGTACGGACCCGGCAACGCGCGCTCAGAACCTGTCGTCGGACTCCACCTCGCGCAGCGGTGCGACTGGCGGACCTGCGCGAGTTACAGCCTGTTGGTGAATGGTCTGGGTGGGTGGTCGCTTAGCGGAACCTGAGCGGTTCCCTGGACTGCGGGTGCCCCTCCTGATGTATGTCCAATACGCGGCGGAGGGGCCGTCCTCGCCAGAAAACCTCTCAGAACCCGCCGATGGTCGTCATGGCAAGGTGAATGCAAGCGGCTACGCCGCTTCCAAAGGCGCGGACGGCATTCGCCGACAGGCTCTTACAGACTCCGTCCGGATTCCGGCTGCTTCGGATCACAGTCGTGTGGCGGGGCGATGGCTTCGACGGCCAGAGTGCGGCAGGCTGGGGCCATGTCATCGTTTCCCCTGCCGGTGCGGGTCGCCGCCGGACTCGCGGCCACCGCCATCGAGCAGGCGCGCCAGCTCCCGGCCACACTGCTAGGCCTGCCGGTCACCGTCGCCAGCCAGGCGTTGCAGGCGTCGATGCGGATCCAGCAGCAGATCACCGAGTTGGCGATCAAGGGCGACGAGGCCCTCGCCGGGCTGCGCACCCCGGAGGAGCAGCCCGCCTGGGCGACCTTTGACGAGGACGAGCCGACCGAGCCCGAGGTGCTGTCCGAGGACCTGACGGTGCTGTCGGACTACGATCATCTGACGCTGCCGCAGCTGCGGGGCAGGCTCCGCTCGTTCACCGAGGCCGAACTGGCCGAACTGCTCGCCCACGAGCAGCAGCACGGTCGGCGCCCGGAGTTCCTCCGGATGCTGCAGAACCGCCTGGACCGCCTGCGGCACCAGTGACCCCAGACGACATCCGCAGTTTCAATTGAGACTGCCGTCCCGAGATCCTCGGTGAGCAGTTTCAATTGAGACTGCGGACCGGACCGGGGCCGTGAAGCACCGAGGAGTGACCGCTGAGTTCTCCGACCAGCCCCGACGAGCCCTGGCCGGTACGGACCGTCGCACGCAAGATCGCCGACTGGATCAACCGGCTGGGCACGATCTGGGTGGAAGGGCAGATCACCCAGATCTCCCTGCGCCCCGGCGCGGCCACCGCGTTCCTGACGCTGCGCGACCCGTCCGCCGACGTATCACTGACGCTCACCTGCGCCGCCGCGATGCTGCGCAAGATGGAGCCGCCGCTGACCGACGGCAGCCGGGTCGTGGTGCACGGCAAGCCGACGTTCTTCGTCGGCCGGGGCACGCTGAGCCTGCGGGTCGACGAGATCCGCGCGGTAGGCATCGGCGAGCTGCTGGCGCGCATCGAACGGCTCCGCCAGCTGCTGAAGGCCGAGGGCCTGTTCGACCCGGCGCGCAAGCGGCCGCTGCCGTTCCTGCCGAACCGGGTCGGACTGATCACCGGCCGCGCCTCGGCCGCCGAGCACGACGTGCTGACCAACGCGCAGCTGCGCTGGCCCGCGGTGCAGTTCGAGGTCCGCAACGTCGCCGTGCAGGGTTCGACCGCGGTGCCGCAGATCCTGACGGCCCTGCAGGAACTGGACCGGATGCCCGAGGTCGACGTGATCGTGCTGGCGCGCGGTGGCGGCAGCGTCGAGGACCTGCTGCCGTTCTCCGACGAGGCGTTGTGCCGCGCGGTCTCCGCCTGCCGGACACCGGTGGTCAGCGCCATCGGGCACGAGCCGGACTCACCGCTGGTCGACCACGTCGCCGACGTGCGCTGCTCGACCCCGACAGGTGCCGGCAAGCGGGTGGTTCCCGACGTGGCGGAGGAGACGCAGCGGATCCACCAGCTGCGCGACCGCGCCCGCCGCGCGCTGCACGGCTGGGTCGACCGCGAGCGCCGGCTGCTCGACGCGCTGCGCAGCCGACCGGTGCTGGCCGACCCGTTCGGGCCGCTGGAACGGCGCGCCGAGCAGGTCGGGCAACTGCGGGACCGCGCCCGCCGTGCGGTGACCGCCGCGTTGAACACCGAAGGACACGCATTGACCGCCACTCGATCTCGCTTGACGACCTTGGGGCCAGCGGCCACCCTGGCTCGTGGATACGCAATCGTGCAGCGAGTCGAGGACGGCGTGGATGGCGTCCTCCGGTCGGTCGACGAGGCGCCGCCGGGAACTCGTTTGCGGGTCCGGGTCGTTGACGGTGCGATCCAGGCAGTCGTACCGGACCGAGCAGGTTGAACAGGACAAGAACGTGCACCCGAAGCAGGAACCATCGTTCCTCCCCTTGACCGTTGGCGTCGCGCAGTCGGCGGCCACCGGTTCAGCACTGCTGCGGGAACGGGTCGGGGATGTGCGCCGCTGCGCCGAGGCGGCCGATTCCGCTGCGGCCGGATGCTGGGCCGCGCTGCTGGGCGGATGCCAATCCGCCGAGCGCAGGGACCTGCCGTCCCGGCTGCGCGCGCTCGTCGAGGCCACTTCCGGATATGTGGGGGCCGGGTGTTGGGCGGCGTCCCCGCATCGACGTAGGGTCGCGGAGGCGCAGTTGCGCATCAACGACGCGGTGCGCGAAGGCGACGGTGCCGAGTTCGCCGAGGCGTTCGTCGGCTACGACCAGGCGATCGCCACTGCGGTGGTGTCCGTGCAGAGCAACGTGGAGAGTCCGACCCCGTGACCGCGAACGAGCAGCAGGACGAGCACTTCGACCCGGTGGCAGAGCACCCCGAGGTCGCCGAGCTCGGCTACGAGCAGGCCCGCGACCAGCTGGCCGAGGTGGTCAAGCAGTTGGAGGCAGGCGGGCTTTCCCTGGAGGACTCGCTGGCGCTGTGGGAGCGCGGCGAGGCCCTGGCGGCGGTCTGCGAGCGGCACCTCGCGGGCGCCCGCGAGCGCGTCGAGCGCGCACTCGCCGCCGTCGAGCAGGACTGACCCGCCGACTGCACCCCGCGCCCTCCCGGTGCACAGTGTCAATTGAAACTTCAGACCCTGGATGGACCACGGGGGAACAGTTTCAATTTGGAACGGCGACCGGTCAGGTGCCGGGTGGGGCGGCGATGGCGGCTTCGGCGAGGATTCGGAATTCGGCCTCATCGGAGTTGCCGGTGATCAGCAGCCGGGCTCCGTCGCGTTCCGCCACCCAGGCCTGCTCGCCGCGCAGGCTGTCGTAGACCACCCACTGCCGCCCCGCGGCGTCGACGGTGCCCCGGGCGTGCGGCGTCTGCCGCGTCTCGCTCTCGACCAGCTCGTCCTCGGCTGCCGTCGACTGCGCCAACCGCAGGTACCGTCCCCCGCCGGTCAACCACCCCACGCGCACGACCTGCGCGTGGGAGGCGAGCGTGGTCACGTTCGCCGCGTTGGCCCGCCAGTTCGCCGGCAGGCTCGGCTCGGTGACCGGGAAGTCCACCCTCGCGGCCGCCCGCTTCAGCTCGGCCGGAACGTCGACGGTCGGCACCGGGCCGCCCTGGATCGACGGACCACCGGGGTTGAACGAGCACTGCCCCGCCATCCCGGCGATCCCGAATGCCACCAGGACCATCGGCAGGAGGGCGAACACCATCGCCGACACGGTCCGGGGCGGACGGGACGCCGGGGGCTGCTGGTTGCGGGGTTCGGCCACGGCGCCCATGCTCTCACCGCCAGGCCAGGGGCCCGCCGGGCGGTGAGAGCAGGAGTGGGCTGCCGTTCACGAAACGTGTCAAAACGTTCCGTGAGCAGATGACTTGCGCCACCTGCGTTGACCATCAGGAAGACTGGTGGCCTTCACGCTTCCTCGACCACTGCCAGCACGAACGCTGGTCTGACACGGTCTCCACGTGCGTTTGGCCTTGCGGCGGTTCCCACGCAACTCGCGGTACCTGACGTGTTTCACCCTGCCGCCGCAGGAAAACCGCTGACCGGGCTTGGCTTTCGCTCGGTCAGCAAGCAACACACTACACCACGCTCTGTCACACATTGACACAGGCTCCGGAACTGTCAGTAACCCCACGGGAGAGCTCCGGCAGACTCGCCGATCTGCGAAGATCGGGGGCAACGAGCCTGAGCGCGGGCCTGGCTCCCGCCGGTCTCGGGCAGTGCAACCTGAAGAACGCTCACCACCGGGAGGCGCGATGAGCACCGAACGACACCGCGAAGCACCGGACCGCAACCTGGCGATGGAACTGGTCCGCGTGACCGAGGCCGCCGCGATGGCCGCCGGCCGCTGGGTCGGCCGCGGCGACAAGAACGCCGGCGACGGAGCCGCAGTGGACGCAATGCGCAAGCTCATCGGGACCGTGTCGATGCGGGGCGTCGTGGTCATCGGCGAGGGCGAGAAGGACGAAGCCCCGATGCTCTACAACGGGGAGCAAGTCGGCAACGGCGAAGGCCCGGAGTGCGACGTCGCGGTCGACCCGATCGACGGGACCACGCTGCTCAGCAAGGGCATGCCGAACGCGCTGGCGGTGCTGGCGGTGTCCGAGCGCGGCACCATGTTCGACCCGTCCGCGGTGTTCTACATGGAGAAGATGGCCGTCGGCCCGGAGGCCGCCGGGGTCGTGGACCTCGGCGCCCCGATCGCGGAGAACGTCCGCCGGGTCGCCAAGGCCAAGCACATCGACGTCTCCGACGTCACGGTGTGCATCCTGGACCGCCCGCGGCACGAGCAGATCGTCAAGGACGTCCGCGCGGCGGGCGCGCGCATCCAGTTCATCTCCGACGGCGACGTCGCCGGGGCGATCGCGGCGGCGCGGCCAGACAGCGGCGTCGACATGCTGCTGGGCATCGGCGGCACCCCGGAGGGCATCATCGCCGCGTGCGCGTTGAAGTGCCTCGGCGGCGAGATCCAGGCGCGGCTGTGGCCGCGCGACGACGCCGAGCGGGCGAAGCTGCGCGACGCCGGGCACGACGCCAACCAGGTGCTGACCACTTCGGACCTGGTGCGCGGCGACAACATGTTCTTCTGCGCCACCGGGATCACCGACGGCGCGCTGCTCAAGGGCGTGCACTACCGCGCAAACCGGTGCACCACGCAGTCGATCGTGATGCGCTCAAAGTCCGGCACTGTCCGGGTGATCGAGGCCCAGCACAAGCTGTCGAAGCTGCGCGAATACGCCGATGTGGACTTCGGCGAGAACGACACCGCGCCGCACGGCCTGCTGCCCTGACCGGAGCGGTTCGACCGGGATATTGCGAAATACGGGCCCATTGACCCGTTCGATGCCGTTTCCGGGCGGTGACCTGCTGATTCGTAGCGGGTCACCGCCGCGCACTGCGTGCGGAGGAACCCCCGATCAAGATCGCCGCCGACTCGGGCGCGGCGGGCACCGCGACCGGATCACCGGCTGGGCCAGACCTGCGTCCCCGGCCCGTCGATCTACGCGGACTGGGGCAACCAGAACACCGGCGGCTGAACCCCTGCCGGGTGACCGGTGGGCGTCCTCCGGCAGCACTGGCAGTCACCGAGGAGGCTTCGCGGAAGCCGGTTCCGGGCGGTTCCAGGGCGGTTCCGCCGACCAAACCACCCGACCCGGCGACCAGGATCAGCCGGGCCCGGCGCGATTTCCCGAAACCGCGCCGGGCCGGCTGATTCGTCAGCTCATGTTCGAGGAGTGGCCGGGGAACAGGTGTGCGTCCGGGTTGAGCGCCACGGCGATGTTGTTGACCGCCGTCGCCGCCTCGCCGAACCCGGTGGCGATCAGCTTGACCTTGCCCGGATATGCCGCGACGTCCCCCGCCGCGTACACCCGCGGCCGACTGGTCCGCATCGTGCTGTCCACCAGGATCGCGCGCTTCTCCAGGTCCAGGCCCCACTTCTCGATCGGCCCCAGATCGGCGGTGAACCCGAGCGCGGCCACCACCGTCTGCGCCGGCAGCACCCGACGCTGCTCGCCGCCGAGCTCGATCTCCACCTCACGTACCCCGGTCTCGTCGCCGCGGATCTCCACGACCTCGGCCGGGGTGATCAGCGGAACGCCCAGGTCTTCGACCTTGCTGACCAGTCCCGGGTGCGCGCGGAACCGGGTGCGGCGGTGCACCAGGGTCACGCTGCGGGCCACCGGATGCAGCGCCAGCGCCCAGTCGAACGCGGAGTCGCCGCCGCCGACGACCACCACGTCGTGTCCACTGTGCACGGCCAGTTCCGGGATGAAGTGCACGACGCCGCGGCCGACCCAGTCGCCACCGGCGGGCAGCGGCCGCGGGGTGAACTCGCCGATCCCGGCGGTGACCAGCACCGCGCCGGCCAGGACCGCGCCGCCGCCGACGTCGACAAGCAGCCCGCCATCCACATCGGACAGTTCGGTGGCGGGCCTGCCGAGCAGGTAGGCGGGATCGTACTGACCGGCCTGTTTCACCAGCGCGGCAACCAGATCGCGGCCGCGGACCTCGGGGAACCCGGCCACGTCGAAGATCATCTTCTCCGGGTACATCGCGGTCACCTGGCCGCCGGGCTCGGGCAGCGCGTCGACCACCGCCACGGACATCCCGCGGAATCCCGCGTAGTAGGCGGCGAACAAACCGGTCGGACCCGCGCCCACGATCAGCAGATCGACCTCATGCGACACCGCGGTCATGCCCACCACCTCGTCGTCGACCGTGTGGACACACCCAGGCTAGCGGGACAGGTCCGCGATGTCCGCATCATCGGCGCGCGCTGCGCCAGAACGCTGAATTCGCCGCCGCAGTTGGCGGTACCCGTCCAAGCACCGCCCGCTTACGTTCACCGGAAAGGGGATCACGTCGGGGAGGATTTCGTGAAGAGGACAGCCATGCTGGTCGGGGCCGTCGCGGCCGCAGCGCTGAGCATGGGGACGCTGCCCGCGACCGCGAACGCGGTCGACAACCCGGGCGCGCTGATCGTCGGCGGGCACGACGCCACCGAGCAGTACGACTGGATGGCATCGCTGCAGCGTTCCGGGAACCACAGCTGCGGGGCTTCCCTGATCGACCAGCAGTGGGTGCTCACCGCCGCGCACTGCGTCCAGGACGCCGCGCCGACCGACCTCGGCCTGCGGATCGGCAGCCCGGACCACACCACCGGCGGCACCGAGGCCGGCGTGTCCGAGATCGTGGTGCACCCGGACTACGCCGCCAAGAACCGCAACGGCGACATCGCGCTGCTGAAGCTGGACCACGCGGTGTCGCAGACGCCCGTCGAGATCGCCGACGTCTCCGGGGAGGCCGGCACCCCGTCGCGGATCATCGGCTGGGGCCTGACCTGCCCGGTCCGCGGCTGCGGTGAACCGCCCGCGCAGCTGCAGGAGCTGGAGACCAAGGTGGTCCCCGGCGGCCAGTGCTCGCTGGGCCTGATCGACGGCGCGACCGAGATCTGCACCGGTAGCAACGAGCTGCTGGCCAACGCGTGCTTCGGCGACTCAGGCGGCCCGCAGCTGGAGGGCCGGCCGGGCGACTGGAAGCTGACCGGCGTCACCAGCCGCCTCGGCAGCCTGATCCCGGTCTGCGGCACGGCTCCGTCGATCTACACCGACGCAACGGCCTACAAGGACTGGATCAACGCCAACATCGGCTGATCATTTCCGCGTGGGGGGCGCTTCACCCGCCGATGATCGCCGGGGGTGCGAGATCGGGCATCTTCATCGGTCCAGTGCGGACTTCTCGCGTGCGCCGGGCCACAGATCCACCGCCGAGTGGGACGGGCCACAGACCGCGAGCACCTTTCGGCGGGACACTTTCGACATGGCTGAATACCGGATCGAACACGACACGATGGGCGAGGTGCGGGTGCCCGCCGACGCCCTGTACCGGGCGCAGACCCAGCGGGCCGTGGAGAACTTCCCGATCTCCGGCCGGGGCTTGGAACGCGCGCAGATCCGCGCGCTAGGTCTGCTGAAGGCGGCGGCGGCTCGGGTCAACGGCCGGCTCGGGGTGCTGGACGCCGACGTGACCGACGCGATCGCCGCGGCGGCCGACGAGGTCGCCGAGGGCGCCCACGACGAGCACTTCCCGATCGACGTGTTCCAGACCGGCTCCGGCACGTCGTCGAACATGAACGCCAACGAGGTCATCGCGACCCTGGCATCCCGGCGCCTCGGCCGCGACGTGCACCCCAACGACCACGTCAACGCCTCGCAGTCGTCCAACGACACCTTCCCGACGACCATCCACGTCGCGGCCACCGAGGCGGTGCTCACCGACGTCATCCCGGCGCTGGAGCATCTCGCCACGACCATCGAGGGCCGCGCCGCGCAGTGGACCGAGGTGGTCAAGTCCGGCCGCACGCACCTGATGGACGCGGTGCCGATCACGCTGGCCCAGGAGGCCGGCGCGTGGGCCTCGCAGGTGCGCTACGGGGTCGAGCGGCTGCGGGGCGGCCTGCCGCGGCTCGGCGAACTGCCGATCGGCGGCACCGCGGTCGGATCGGGCCTCAACGCGCCCACCGGCTTCGGCGCGTCGGTCGCCGCGGAACTGGCGGAGGTCACCGGCCTGCCGCTGACCGAAGCCCGCGACCACTTCGAGGCGCAGGCCGCGCAGGACTCGGTGGTGGAGATCTCCGGCGACCTGCGCACCGTCGCGGTGAGCCTGACCAAGATCGCCAACGACCTGCGCTGGCTGGGCTCCGGCCCGCGCACCGGGCTGGCCGAGCTGTCGCTGCCGGACCTGCAGCCGGGCTCGTCGATCATGCCGGGCAAGGTCAACCCGGTCATCCCCGAGGCCACCCTGCAGGTGGTGGCGCAGGTGATCGGCAACGACGCGGCGGTGGCGTTCGCCGGTTCGCAGGGCAACTTCCAGCTCAACGTGATGCTGCCGGTGATCGCGCGCAACGTGCTGGAATCCGCGCGGCTGCTGGCCGCGGTGTCGCGGCTGCTGGCCGACAAGGTGTTCGCCGACGTGCAGGTCAACGTCGAGCAGGCCCGCACCTACGCCGAGGGTTCGCCGTCGATCGTCACGCCGCTGAACCGCTACATCGGCTACGAGGAGGCGGCCGCCGTCGCCAAGCAGGCCCTCAAGGAGCGCAAGACGATCCGCGAGGTGGTCCTGGAACGCGGCCACGTCGACTCGGGCAAGCTCACCCTTGAGCAGCTGGATGAAGCACTCGACGTGCTCCGCATGGCCAAGGGCAAGTAACCGGTGGAGGGCACCTTTGGACGCCGAAGGTGCCCTCCGCTCATGACCGGACAGTGTGGTTCGAGCCGGTCGGCCTTGATCGCGGCTAAGAAACTCGACCATGCGGCCGGGTCGACAACGAACGCCCGGTCGTCGGTGTGCGGCGTCCGGGTCCTTCGAATCGCGGATTGCCGTCACGCCGGGGACGTTCAGAGCGACCTCGACGCACTCACCGCCGCTGGCCGAGCGGCTGGACTTTCGCCATTGGGCACGGGACAGCTCGCGCACGTCCTAACCTCCTCGGTGCTCGTACTGCGCCAAGACTCGGTGCAGCAATGGATGGCATGCGTTCGACGTCGCTTCAAAGCGCGCTGAACCGCACGCCTCAGTGACATCGTTCTGCGGAGTGGACGTTGAGGCTTGGCAGGTGCAACGACTTTGGTCGTGAGTGCGTACCGGCGCTCCAGCACGGTTACGCACTCACGACCGGAGACACCCGTGTTCTAGCTTCAGGTGACCACGTGGGCGTTGATCATCGTGATGATCCTCGGCGCGCTGTTCGCCCCGCACCCGCGCGGGCAGCACGGCGACGCGGGCGATGCGCGTTGAACGTTTGGCAGCTGATCGACCAGGTCGAGGCCCAACGCCGACTCGAGGACATGCCCGCCGGTCGACATCACCTGTGCCCACACCCCTGAACCAGGTCTGGCACCCATCCCCGACACGCGAGGTGCCAGACCACCACGGTGGGCCGGGCCGCCCCTCCCCGCCCGGCCCACCACCAAGCTGACGCGCGCCGATACTCCAATGTCGGGCACTTGGCGCACCATGAGCGCATGGTGCTGCTCGCGGATTTGGTGGCGACCTCGCGAGAGGTCTCGGCGACGCGTTCCCGCAAGGCGAAGACCGCGGCGATCGCCGGGCTGCTCGCGCGGCTCGACGCCGAGGAGGTCCGCCCCGCGACGGCGCTGCTGGCCGGTGAGCTGCCGGGCGGCCGGGCCGGGGTGGGCTGGTCGACGCTGGCCGCGCTGGACGTCGTACCCGCACCCGAGCCCGCGCTGACGATCATCGATGTCGACTCGGCGATCGACGCCGTGCGGCTGATCAGGGGCGCCGGTTCGGGACAGCGCCGGGCCGAGGCGTTGACCGGCCTGCTCGGCAAGGCGACCGGCGGCGAGCAGGAGTTCCTGGTGCGGCTCTTCGGCGGCGAACTCCGGCAGGGCGCGCTGGAAGGCGTCATGGTCGAGTCCATCGCGGCGGCGGGCAAGGTCCCGACCGAGGCCGTGCGGCGGGCTTTCATGCTCTCCGGCCGGCTGCCCGCGACCGCCGAGGCCGCGCTGCGCGGCGGTGAACCGGCGCTCGCCGAATTCCGCCTGGAGGTGGGGCGGCCCGTCCGTCCGATGCTGGCTTCGCCCGCCGAATCCCTGGGCACGGCGCTCGACGAACTCGGCGAAGTCAGCGTCGAGTACAAATTGGACGGTGCGCGCATCCAGGTGCACCGCGACGGCGAAGAGGTGCGCATCTACACCCGCACGCTCCGCGAGATCACCCGCAACGTGCCGGAACTCGTCGAGCTGGTGCGAGGCCTGAACTGCCGGGCGGTGGTGCTGGACGGCGAGACGCTCGCGCTCGACGACACCGGGCGCCCGCGGCCGTTCCAGGAGACCATGGGCCGGTTCGGCGCCCAGGACTCGCGCGATCTCCTGCTGCACCCGTACTTCTTCGACTGCCTGCACGTCGACGGCGAAGACCTACTAGACCGGCCGCTGCAGCACCGCCTCGACGCGCTTGAAAAAGTCGCACCGCAGCACCGGATTCCGGCGGTCCTGTCGCCGTCGGCAGAACGCGCGGCGGAACTGTTCGACGAAGCGCTGGACGCCGGGCACGAAGGCGTCATGGTCAAGGCGCTGGACTCGGTGTATGCGGCGGGGCGGCGCGGCCGGTCCTGGCGGAAGGTCAAGCCCGAGCACACCCTCGACCTGGTCGTGCTCGCCGCCGAGTGGGGCCACGGCCGCCGTCGCGGGTATCTGTCGAACCTCCACCTGGGCGCGCGAGACCCCGACGGCGGCCCGCCGATCATGGTCGGCAAGACGTTCAAGGGCCTCACCGACGAGCTGCTGGCCTGGCAGACCGCGGAGTTCCAGCGCCGCCAGACCCACCGCGACGACTGGACCGTCCACGTCGTGCCCGAACTCGTCGTGGAGATCGAACTGGACGGCGTGCAGACCAGCACCCGCTACCCCGGCGGCGTCGCGCTGCGCTTCGCCCGCGTCCTGCGCTACCGGCCCGACAAGGACGCCGCGTCGGCCGACAGCATCGAGGCGGTTCGCGCCATGCTGCCGGGCGGGTGAGATCCTGACGCCATGAGCGGCAACGACTTCGACGCGATCGGCTCGATCAACATCGGACCGGGCACCATCGACCCGCGCGAGTACCAGGCGGACAAGAGAGCGATCGAGCTGGACTACTACGTCGCGGTCCTGGTCCTGGAGGCCACTTCGGACGCGGCCGACCACAAGCCGCTCTACGAAGAATCCTTCGTGCTGCTCAAGGCGGAATCCGAAGAAGAGGCGAAGGAAAAGGCTGCCGAGCACGGCAAGCAGCAGGAAACCAGCTACCAGAACGAGAACCACGAACTGATCACCTGGAAGCTGAAGCAGATCATCGAGGTGAAACCCCTCGAAGATGCCACCTTCGACGACGGCACGGAACTCTACAGCCGATTCTTCCGCAATTACCAGGCCTACAGCTCCTCCGAACCCCTGACGGAAGAAGAAGCGTAAAAACGCAGAGGCCGGGGTCCCACAATACAGCGGGCACACCCGGCGTACTTCCACGTACCTCGGTACGCAGCCGAGCGGAATCTAGCAGCGCCGAGTCGGCGATCACCACCGGGTGTATCGATTTGATCTCGAACTGCAGTTCCCGCTTCACTACGCCACGTGTTCGTCCACGCCTACGTCGATGAGTCGTACGACCTGACCATCGGCGTCTACATCCTCACCGCCAGCATCGTCGACCTCACCGACGCCGAGGACATCCGTTGTGTGCTGAATGGCCTTCAGCAAGGCGGCGGAAAGCTTCACTGGAGCAAGGAACCTCCGCAATCGACGGGCAGAAATCGTTAAAGCCGTAAGCGCTCAAACCGTGCGCAGCGTGGCTGTCGTCGGCGCTTCGAGGCCGCTCTTCGCGGAACGCGGGCGCCGGAAGTGTCTCGAAAGGCTACTCCCATAAATTGAAATGCTCGGCGCGGACATCGTGGCATTCGAAACGCGCCAGGAACGAAATAACAAGCTCGACACTGACATGGTTGACGCATGCCGGCAGAAACGTCTCATCACGAATCGCATTCGCTTGGAATGCCCCGGAAAACGCAGAGGCCGGGGTCCCGCCTCCGGCGGGGGGTCCCGGCTTACTTCCACACCCCAACAGAGCATGGCTGCTGGCAGCATAACAACGGGGCGGCCGCTGACATCAACTCCAAACCTACAACCGATCTGGTGATCTTGAATCACGGTCCAGAAACTCAGAGGCCGGTACCCTGGCGGGTCCGAGGAGACGCCTGGGGGCGTTCGACCCCGTATGGTGGTGAGACGTGCAGTTCTTGAACGGGCAGCAGCCCTCCACCGATCTGACCTACGACGACGTCTTCCTGGTGCCTCGGCGCTCCGGCGTCGAGTCCCGCTTCGACGTGGACCTGGCCACCAGCGACGGCACCGGGGCGACCCTGCCGATCGTGGTCGCCAACATGACCGCCGTGGCCGGCCGCCGGATGGCCGAGACCGTCGCCAGGCGCGGTGGCCTGGTCGTGCTGCCGCAAGACGTCGATCCCAGCGCGGTCGCCGAGATCACCTCCTGGGTCAAGGCGCGGCACCCCGTGTGGGACACCCCGCTGGTGTTGCACGCCGATGACGCCGTCGCCGACGCCCTCAACCTCCTGCCCAAGCGCGCCCACGGCGCCGTTGTCGTCGTCGACGACGACAACCGGCCGCTCGGCGTCGTCGACGAGGCGGCTTGCACCGGGGTCGACCGGTTCGCGCGCGTCGGGGAGGTCGCCGACCGGCACCCGGTCGTGCTGCCGCTGGAGACCAAGCCCCGCGAGGTGTTCGAGCAGCTGGACCAGCACGCCCGCAACGTGGCGATCGCCATCGACGCCGACGGCCGCCTGGCCGGGATCATGACCAGCCGCGGCGCGCTGCGCGCCGAGATCTACACCCCGGCGCTGGACGACTCCGGCCGGCTGCGGGTGGCCGCGGCTGTCGGGGTCAACGGCGATGTCGCGGCCAAGGCATCCGCGCTGCTGGAGGCCGGGGCCGACGCGCTGGTCGTGGACACCGCGCACGGCCACCAGGAGAAGATGATCGCCGCGCTGGGCGCGGTCCGGTCGGCGAGCCCGAGCGTTCCGGTGGTGGCCGGGAACGTGGTGACCGCCGAGGGCGTGCGGGATCTCATCGAGGCGGGCGCCGACGTGGTCAAGGTCGGCGTCGGGCCGGGCGCGATGTGCACGACGCGGATGATGACCGGTGTCGGCCGGCCGCAGTTCTCCGCGGTCGCCGAATGCGCCTCGGAGGCGCGCAAGCTCGGCAAGCACGTCTGGGCCGACGGCGGTGTCCGGCACCCGCGCGACGTGGCGCTGGCGCTGGCCGCCGGTGCGGCGTCGGTGATGGTCGGCTCGTGGTTCGCGGGCACCTACGAGTCGCCCGGTGACCTGCAGCGCGACGAGCACGGCCGGGCCTACAAGGAGTCCTTCGGCATGGCGTCCAAGCGCGCCGTGTCCGCCCGGACCCGCACCGACAGTGCATTCGACCAGGCCCGCAAGGCGCTGTTCGAGGAGGGGATCTCCAGCTCCCGGATGCGTCTGGACCCGCAGCGGCCGAGCGTCGAGGACCTTCTGGACCAGATCACGTCCGGTCTGCGCTCGTCCTGCACCTACGCCGGCGCCCGCAGCCTGGAGGAGTTCTACGAGCGCGCCGTGGTCGGCATCCAGTCCGCGGCAGGCTTCGCCGAGGGCCGCCCACTGCCCACCGGCTGGTGACCCCGAGCCCGCTGTGGTGAGGCGTGCGGGGCACCCGTGCCCGAGTCGCTTGGTCACGGGTGCCCCGCACCTCATCTTCTACGGGGTGAAATCGCCTTCCAGGAGTTCGGTCACGAGGGCCGCGATCGGCGAGCGTTCCGAGCGGGTGAGGGTGACGTGGGCGAACAGCGGGTGGCCCTTGAGCTTCTCGATCACCGCCGCCACCCCGTCGTGGCGGCCCACCCGGAGGTTGTCGCGCTGGGCGACGTCGTGGGTGAGCACCACCCTGGAGTTCGCGCCCAGCCTCGACAGCACCGTGAGCAGCACGTTGCGCTCCAGCGACTGCGCCTCGTCGACGATCACGAACGAGTCGTGCAGCGACCGGCCCCGGATGTGGGTCAGCGGCAGGACCTCCAGCATCCCGCGGTCCATCACCTCGTCCAGCACGTTCTCGCTGGCCAGCGCGCCGAGGGTGTCGAACACCGCCTGCGCCCACGGCGCCATCTTCTCGTTCTCGGTCCCCGGCAGGTAGCCGAGTTCCTGACCGCCGACGGCGTACACCGGCCGGAACACCACGACCTTGCGGTGCTGTTGCCGCTCCAGCACCGACTCCAGGCCCGCGCACAGCGCGAGCGCGGACTTGCCCGTACCGGCCCGACCGCCCAGCGAAACGATCCCGATGCCGGGGTCGAGCAACAGCTCCAACGCGATCCGCTGCTCGGCGGAGCGGCCGTGCAGGCCGAACGCCTCCCGGTCGCCGCGCACCAACCTGACCTGCTTGTCCGCGGTCACCCGGCCTAGCGCGCTCTGCGAGCCGGACAGCAGCCGCACCCCGGTGTTCGGCGGCAGGTCCCGGGCCTCGTCGAGGTCGGCGATCCCGTCCTTGAACAGGACGTCCACCGAATTCGGCGGCACCTCGACGTCGGCCATTCCGGTCCACCCCGACGGCACCACGTCCTGCGCGCGGTACTCCTCGGCGTCCAGGGCCACGGCTGCGGCCTTGACCCGCAGCGGCATGTCCTTGGTGACCAGCGTGACCCGGTGCCCTTCGGCGGCCAGGTTCAACGAGCAGGCCAGGATGCGGGCGTCGTTGGAGTCCGTGCGGAACCCCGGCGGCAGCACCCGCGGGTCAGAGTGGTTGAGCTCGACGTGCAGGCTGCCCCCGTCCTCGCCGACGGGAACCGGTTTGTCCAGCTGCCCGTGCTGGATCCGCAGGTCGTCGAGGGCGCGGAGGGCTTCTCTGGCGAACCAGCCGAGTTCGGGGTGGTGGCGTTTGCCCTCCAGCTCGCTGATGACCACCACCGGGAGCACGACGTTGTGCTCGGCGAAGCGGGACATCGCCCACGGATCGGACAGCAGCACCGAGGTGTCCAGGACGTAGGTCCGGATCTCGCTGCCGCCGGCTTGCGCGGTGCTCGCGGACTCGCCGCTACGGGCTGGGATCTCCGCTGGAGGCTGGGAACGTCGTGCGGTCACGGCTACTCCCTCGCGGGCGTGGCATGCACACCCGCTCGTCGGCGGGCCGGGCCTGGCCCCGTCGCGCCGCGGCCGGACCGGATCGTCCGCCGTGGCCGCGGGGCCAGGCACCGGCCCTTCGCGACCAAGGTGGACGTGGTAACCGTCCGCTCCAGCCAACAGCCACGATCAGGGCCTCCCGGACGGGCCACGTACGGACTTGCGATTGGAACGGCCCGTCAACAGCGCACGCTACCTGCGAGACTGCGTCTCGGCAGGCAGCCACACAGGTGATTCGCCGAATCGTCGACTTCTCTTCATGTGTCTCGGATTCGCGCAGGTCACGGACTTGCCGACCGCGTCGAACGGGCGCGGAACACCGTTCGGCGGCAGGTCAGACCACCTTCGGCGGCCGCCGCGGAGCACCTCCCATTAAGGCACTCCACGTGATCAACACTCCGCCGGATGGGTGATCTTCGTCGGGTGAATGGATCAGGCTCTGGCCGCCAGCTCCGCCCGGACGGACTCCGGAACCAGCGGTTCGTCAAGCAGCCGGCGAAAACGATCGGTGCTCGAAGTGCCCGCCGGCCGGTTCTCCAGCCACCGGCGCAGCAGCCGGTAGCCCTCGACGTAAGTGGTGGTGTAGGCGCGCCACAGCGGATCCCGCATGAACCGCACCAGGTGCCGGGCCCGCTGGTCCGGCATCAGCAACCAGCGTTGCAGGTAGGCAGCCACCTCGGCGTCGTCCGCGCCGCCGTCGTGCAGCATCAGCAGGGCGTCCTGGCGGACCGTCAGCAGGCGGCTCATCGCGATCTCCATCCGCTCCGCCAGCTCGCCATCCATCCAGATGCCCAGGTCCGCGAAGATCTCCGCCGCCCACGGCCCCCAGTCCGGCCCCACCGCGGCCTGCAGCCCGAGGTCGGCCAGGCCCTCGGCCATCAGGCACTGCGGCGTGTTGACCAGGAAGATCGTGTGCTCGTCCTGTGCGTCCCGGATCGCCAGCCCGGCCTCCTTGCGGCAGTGCTCCGTGTGGTGACCCGGGTAGGACTCGTGCGCCACGAGCTGCGGCAGGTTCGCGGCCCGGTGCCCGACGTCGGCGTTCACGGCCACCCGCGACCGGTACTCGCCGAGGTAGTGGTTGAAGCCGCTCCACGGCTTGTCGGTGACGATCTGGTACTCGACGACCTCCTGGGCCGGCAGGCCGAACTCGCGCCGAACGCGGTCGCGCAGCGCGCTGGAAAGCGCTTGGACGCAGACCTTGAGCCGCGTGGCCGGCACCGCATCCCAGCTTCGGACGGCGTTCAGGCGCGCGGGCAGCGGGCCCCGGCCCGGCAGCACCTCGGCCAGCTCGCGGTGCGCCTCGCGGTACTCGTCCTGAGCACCGAGCACCGGCGTGACCTGGAAATAGGCCTCGACCTCGGCCAGAAACGGCAGCTGCTCGCCGGCCAGCCCGCGCCCGGAGCACTCCAGCGCCGTCAGCTGCGCGGCGAGGAACCGGCGGCGCGGCTCGGCCAGTCCGGACTCCGGCAGCGCGGCGCGCAGCCGCTGCGCGTCGGCGGTCAGCCGCGCCGGGTCGGGACGCGACTCGTCCTGCACCCGCCGGCGCAGCGCCGGGTCCCCGGTGAAGGAATCCACGAATCCCGGGACGAGCCGATCGAATCTGAGCCCGAGGAGCACGTATTCGGTCACGAGCGCTTCGGAGTCCATATCGGGACACTACGCCGGGCACTTGCGCGCACGGACCACTGGGCTCGTTTCCCCAGGCAACCGAAACCATACACAATTGGCCGTCGCAACGAAAACTGTGCGACATGACACAAGTGATCACACGATGGTGTTAACGAGGTGTTTTTTCTTCGGTTTGCCTGGATATCTTTCACGCCGAGTGCGCCCCCTCCCGGCTGAACTTATGGGGTGCGCGGCCGGGGAAGGAGCGCACTCTTCATCCCATCCAACAAGGAGCAACAAAGTGCTTAAGAAGGCTGCGATCGTCGCCGGTGCCGCCGCCGGGCTGCTGGCCCTGGCCCCCGTCGCCAACGCCGACAGCGCCGACAGCGCCGGCATCAACATCGCGAACGACAACAACGTCAGCGTCCTGCCGGTCCAGGCCTGCGGCAACAACATCGCCGTGGCCGGCGCGGTCGTGCCGATCGCGTCGCCGCAGCTCAGCAACTGCGTCAACGCCCCGATCGTCGACCACCCCAAGGTCAGCTGACCGAGCCGAAACAGCTGCATCCGGTACGCGGAATCAGACGCCGAAAGGAGCGTCGGGGCCACCCCCCGACGCTCCTTTTTGCGCGCAATCGCCGGGCCGGAAGGTTCTCGCCGCGCAATTGCACGTCGCCACGTGCGAATACGAGATTCGCGTTCACACAATAGTGTTAGCGAGTTTGGGCATCCGGCACGTCGCAGGTAGCTTTTCAGCCGGAACAAGCCAGACTCCATGGCCACCTCACGGATTTACCGAAGTCCGCCGGGGTGTGAACTCCGAATAGCGCGGTTAACAGAGGAGAGTGAACCAAGTGCTCAAGAAGGCAGCGATCGTCGCCGGTGCCGCCGCCGGGCTGCTGGCCCTGGCCCCCGTCGCCAACGCCGACAGCGCCGACAGCGCCGGCATCAACATCGCGAACGACAACAACGTCAGCGTCCTGCCGGTCCAGGCCTGCGGCAACAACATCGCCGTGGCCGGCGCGGTCGTGCCGATCGCGTCGCCGCAGCTCAGCAACTGCATCAATGCCCCGATCGTCGACCACCCCAAGGTCAGCTGACCGAGAGCAGCGCACGGGAAAGGCCAGGTCTCTCAGACCTGGCCTTTCCGCTTGTCGGGGTCAGCCGCCGAAGCGGCGGTGCCGGACCGCGTAGTCGCGGAGCGCGCGGAGGAAGTCGACCCGGCGGAAGGCGGGCCAGTACGCCTCGGTGAACCAGAACTCGGAGTGCGCCGACTGCCACAGCATGAACCCGGACAGGCGCTGCTCCCCCGAGGTGCGGATCAGCAGGTCGGGGTCGGGTTGTCCGGAGGTGTAGAGGTGCTCGGCGATGTGGTCGACGGTGAGGACCTCCGCCAGCTCCTCGATCGTGGTGCCGGCTTCGGCGTGCTTCTGCAGCAGCTTGCGCACCGCGTCGGCGATCTCCCGGCGCCCTCCGTAGCCGACCGCGACGTTGACCTGCATGCCCGTGCGGCCCTTGGTCCGCAGTGCGGCGGCGGACAGCCGCGCGGCGGTCTCGGTGGGCAGCACGTCGAGGGCGCCGACGATCCGCACCCGCCACGGCGTGGCCGGGTCGGTGAGCCGGTCCACCACCCCGGCGATGATCTCCATCAGAGCGTTCAGCTCGTCGGGGGTGCGGTTGAGGTTGTCGGTGGACAGCAGCCACAGCGTGACGACCTCGACCTCGGCCTCTTCGCACCATCCGAGCAGTTCGGCGATCTTGCGGGCGCCGGCACGGTGGCCGTGGGCGGCGTCCAGGCCGGCCTCCTTGGCCCACCTACGGTTGCCGTCCAGGATGACGCCGACGTGCCTGGGATGTTGCAACCCGTCGAGCTTCCGGCGTAGCCGCCGCTCGTACAGGTCGTAGATGAGTTCTTTCAACCGAACCTTGAGCGCCACGCCCGATGAGCCTACGCGGATCCCGAAGCCGCGCGGGCCCCACCTCAGTCCGAAGTGCCGCAGTCCGAAGTGCCGCGCGGATCACGCCGGGAACGCACCGCGGCCCGCTCGGCTGCGGAACCCCAGGTGGCCGACTTGCACGCACGGCGGAGCGCCGGTGCTGTTGACCACGTCGCCCGTGCGACCCCTGGCCGCGAACCTACGATCCCGTAACCTCGATGTGTGACTAGCGCCCTCTCCGCTCGCCGCTCGACCGCATTCGTGAAACCGCGGATGCGCGGCTGGATCCACTTCTGGTCGCTGGTGGTGTCAGTTGCCGCCGGTGCCACGTTGATCGCCCTCGCAGCCTCGACCGTGTCGGCCGCCGCCGCCGTGGGCACCTCCATCTACGTCGCGACCGTGCTGGGCCTGTTCGGCGTCAGCGCTCTCTACCACCGCAAGACCTGGAAGACGATCGGGGCGCGCACCTGGATGCGGCGGCTCGACCACTCGATGATCTTCCTGTTCATCGCGGGCACCTACACGCCGTTCGCGATGGTGGCCATGCAGCCCACGACGGGTGCGGTGGTGCTCGCCGTCGTCTGGGGTGGCGCGCTGGGCGGCGTGATCCTGAAGCTCGCCTGGCCCAACGCACCGCGCTGGGTGGGCGTTCCGGTCTACATCGCGCTGGGGTGGGTCGCGGTGTTCGTGTTCCCCGACCTGCTGCACAACGCCGGGATCGCGGTGCTGGTGTTGCTGATCGCCGGCGGGCTGATGTACACGGCGGGCGCGATCTTCTACGCGACCCGGTGGCCGGACCCGTGGCCGAAGACCTTCGGCTATCACGAGTTCTTCCACGCGGCGGTGTCGCTGGCCGCGATCTGCCACCACATCGCGATCTGGCTCGCGCTCTACGCATAGGGGCTCGCGCTTTACGCATAGGAATGTTGCTGGCGTCGTTTTGCGTGGCGGTGCGGGTGGCTGGAAGTCGTGAGTGCGAAACCGGGTCAGAGCCGGTTTTCGCACTCACGAACCGGCTCCGGGCCGCGGTTGCGCAGTTCGTCGACCTGGGACAGGGCTTCGCGGAGTTCGCCCAGCCAGTCCTCGGTGTGCTGGCCGACCAGCCGCACCGCCCAGGCCAACGCCTCGGAGCGGGACCGGGCCACCCCCGCGTCCACGAGCGTGTCCAGCACCATGCGCTCGGGCTGGTGGAGCCGGGTCATCACCGGCACGGATAGCGTGGTGAACAACTCCTCGGTGTCGCCGAGCCGGGCACCCCAGGCGACCTTGCGGCCGTAGCGGTGCTCCGCTTGACGGGCGATCTCGATCCGCTCGTCGCGGGTCTCCTCGCGGAAGCGCGCGATCCGGCCGTTCTCCGCGGCGGCGCGCTCGGCGTCGTCGGCGAATTCGCCGCCCACCGGCGGCAGTTCGCCGACCACCAGGATCTCCTCGCGGTCCACGGTGACGGCCGGGCCACCGCTGAACCACCCCTCGGGCAGCCGCCCGGTGAACCACGCCTTGGCGTCCTCGGCCGTCGGCGGCTCGCTGCGCCGCCCGCCACCCGCATACGGCGGACCTCCGCGGCCTCGACCGCGAGCCGTTCGACCAAACCTCGAATACATGACTCCCACCTCCCGATTACATAATTACACAGTTACAACGCAGGTGGGAGGGTTGCCGTTCGGCCCGCAGCGAAACCGGCCGGCGCGGGGCCGTGAGTCCTTGGGCAGCTAGAGCCACGCAAAAGACTCACGGCGCCCTCAGCGGGTCAGGGAATCGATGAGGTCTTCGGCCGTGATGACCGGGCGGTCGCAAACGTAGCCACGGCACACGTACGCCGCGGCGGCTCCGCCGACCAGCGGCCGCCCCGCCAGCAGCGGCACCCGGCTCGCCTCCGGCTCCCCGGCCAGCGCCACGGCTCCGCCCGGGGCGCTCCGCCGCGCCGCGGCGAGCAGCGCCGCCCGGTCGGCGTCGTCGGCTTCGCCGACCACCGCGACCTGGAGCGGGCCGTGGGCGCGAGCCTCGGCGACGCTGAGCCAGTGACCCGCGAAGCGGGGAGCGCGCTGCGCGAGGAGCCCGGCACGGGCGAGCGCCCGCTCCGCCGCGGCGCGGTAGCGCGCGGTGGCGTCCGGGCCGGCGAGCGCGGCAGCGGTGAGCAGGGCCGAGGCGATAGCCGAGGCCCCGGCGGGGCTGGCGTTGTCGGTGGGATCGGAGGGGCGGCGGACGAGGGATTCGGCGTCGGCCGCGGTGTCGTGAAACATGCCCGGGTGGTCGGCGTCGGCGAACTGCTCCAGGGCCGTGTCCAGCAGCGAGCACGCCGCTTCGAGCCAGCGCGGCTCGCCGGTCGCCTGGTGCAGCGCCAGTAGTCCGTCGGCGAAGCAGCCGTAGTCGTCGAGCACTCCGGCGGCCGTTCCGACCACGCCGTCTCGGGATGTGCGCCGCAACCGGTCGTCGATCAGGTGCCGCTCCAGCAACAGCTCCGCCGCCTTCGCCGCCGCGTCGATCCAGCGCGGTTCGTCGAGCACCTCGGCCGCCTCGGCCAGCGCGGTGATCGCCATGCCGTTCCAGGCGGTGACGACCTTGTCGTCCTTGCCCGGCTGCGGGCGCTGGTCGCGGGCTTCGCGAAGGCTGTCGCGCACCCGCCGCCAGCGGGCCGGGTCGTCGGGATCGTGCTTGAGCTGCAGCGTCGACGCGCCGTTCTCGAAGGTGCCCGCCTCGGTGACCTCGAACAGCTGCGCCGCCCATTCCCCGTCGACCGGGCCGAGAACCTCCCGCAGCTGGTCCGGCGTCCACACGTAGGTCAGCCCTTCGACCCCTTCGGTGTCGGCGTCCAGCGAAGCCGCGAAGCCGCCTTCCGGCGTCCGCAGGTCGTGCACCAGGAACTCGGCCGTCTCGCGGGCCACCCGCTCGCCGAGCGAGTCGCCGAGCCGGGCGAGGTGCACGTACGTCCGGAGCAGCAAGGCGTTGTCGTACAACATCTTCTCGAAGTGGGGCACCACCCACGCGGAGTCGACGCTGTAGCGCGCGAAGCCACCCGCCAGCTGGTCGTAGATGCCGCCGCGGGCCATCGCCGAGCAGGTGGCTTCGGCGAGTTCCAGCGCGGAGTGACCGTCCTCCGGAATGCCGACCCGCTCGTGGTGGCGCAGCAGGAACTCCAGCACCATCGACGGCGGGAACTTCGGCGCACCGCCGAATCCGCCATGGACCGCGTCGAATTCCGCGTGCAGCCGGGAAACCGCACCGGCCAGCACATCTTCGTCCAAAATGGACTCCGGGAGCGGGGCGCGCTGCGCGGCCAGCTGCGCCACCACCCGCGTGGCGGCCTTCCGGACCTCCTCGCCGCGACCGCTCCACGCCTGCGCCACGGCGTGCAGCAGTTGACCGAACGACGGCATGCCGGACATCGGCTGCGCCGGGTAGTAGGTGCCGCAGTGGAAGGGTTCGCCGTCCGGGGTGAGGAAGCAGGTCATCGGCCAGCCGCCCTGCCCGGTCATCGCCTGGGTGGCCTCCATGTAGACGGAGTCGATGTCCGGCCGCTCCTCGCGGTCCACCTTGACGTTCACGAAGTTCTCGTTCATCACCCGCGCGATTTCCGCGTCCTCGAACGATTCGTGCGCCATCACGTGGCACCAGTGGCAGGCCGCGTAGCCGACGGACAGCAGCACCGGCACGTCCCGCCGCCGCGCCTCGGTGAACGCCTCGGGCGACCAGGGCCACCAGTCGACCGGGTTGTCGGCGTGCTGGAGCAGGTAGGGGCTGGTCGCGTTCGCAAGCCGGTTCGCCATGTCTCCGACAGTAGTCCGGGGTTCCCGCACCCGTCATCGGCAGCCGTGACAACACCCACGACCGAGAAGATGCTTACTCACTTGACCCGCGTTGCGAGGTCGCTCAGTTCAGCAACGCGCTCGACTCACGATCGCTATGCGACGGGCCTGCGGCCCGCCCTTGACCCCGGAGCCGCGCGTTAGGGGCCGTAGCGAGTCTCTGGCGGATGTTCCGCACGACCGGGCCGGGTCTTTCTCACGACAACGTGTTACACAAATAACCTCATCTCGGCCAGGACTAATCGTCACCAAGAAACGCCGGGAGCAACGACGAGGGAAGAGGTTTCCATTGTGGACAACGTAGGGGCGGCGCGATGACCCTGGTCGCCGGAATCGACTCCTCCACCCAGTCCACCAAGGTCGTGATCTGCGACGCCACGACCGGAACCGTGCTGCGGGAGGGCCGCGCACCGCACCCGGACGGCACGGTCGCCGACCCGGAGAGCTGGTGGCAGGCGCTGACCAACGCCACCGAAGGCCTCCTCGACGGCGTCGCCGCCATCGGCGTCGCCGCCCAGCAGCACGGCATGGTGGCGCTGGACGAGCAGGGCACGCCGGTCCGCCCCGCCCTGTTGTGGAACGACAACCGCTCCGCGCAGGCCGCGATCGACCTGACCCGGGAGCTCGGCGGGCCGCAGGCGTGCGCCGAGGCGATCGGCACCCTGCCTGTCGCCAGCCTCACCGCCAGCAAGCTGAGGTGGCTGGCCGAGCACGAGCCGCACCTGGCCGACCGGGTGACTGACGTGCTGCTGCCGCACGACTGGTTGATCTGGCGGCTGACCGGCGAATTCGTCACGGACCGCGGTGACGCGTCCGGCACGGGCTACTGGTCACCGCGAGAAGGCCGGTACCGGCAGGACGTGCTGGCCACCGCCTTCGGCGGCCGGACGCCCCGCACACCCCGGGTGCTCGCCCCGGCCGAACCAGCCGGGCGCACCCGGGACGGCATGCTGGTTTCGGCCGGCACGGGCGACAACATGGGCGCCGCGCTGGGCTTGGACGTCCGGCCCGGCGACGTCGTGGTGTCGCTCGGCACCAGCGGCACCGTGTTCGCCTCGGTCGACAAGCCGAGCGCGGACCCGACCGGCCAGATCGCCGGATTCGCCGATGCGACGGGCAGATTCCTGCCGCTGGTGTGCACGCTCAACGCGGCCCGGGTGCTCACCGCGACGGCGGCGATGATCGGCGTCGAGATGGCCGAGTTCGACCGGCTGGCCTGCGGGGCCGAGCCCGGTGCCGGCGGGCTCGCGCTGCTGCCGTACCTCGACGGCGAGCGGACCCCGATCCTGCCGGACGCCAGCGGCACCCTCCTGGGCCTCCGGCGCGACAACATGACACCCGAGAACCTTGCGCGGGCCGCCGTCGAGGGGATGCTGTGCGGACTCGCCGCCGGTGTCGATGCGCTGCGCGCGGACGGCGTCGAGGTGGCCCGGGTGCTGCTCATCGGCGGCGCAGCCCAATCGCGGGCAGTACAGGTCGCGGCGCCGCTGATCTTCGGCGTGCCGGTGACGGTGCCCGCGCCCGCGGAGTACGTCGCCCGGGGAGCCGCCCGGCAGGCGGCGTGGGCGCTGGCGGGAACGGCGGGGCCGCCGGAATGGGCGCTGCCGGGAGCGGCGGAGCTCGAAGTCGTCGATTCCGAGGCGGGCGCCCGCATCCGCGAACTCCACCACGGGGCGTTCGCCCAGGTGCACGGCGAAACCGCCTGAGCCGGTCAGGGCCCGTGAGCGCTCTTGGGCGTCATGGCACCCGGGAGGTTCTGGGCTTTGTCGAGCCACTTCTTCGTCGCGAGCAGGAGTTCAGCACGTGGCTACGAGGACTGGTCACCGAACTCACCGACGTGTGGGGCCGTCCCGTCGGGCGTCGTGGGTGGCGATTTCGCGCGAAATCGCCACCCACTCCGTCCCGTCTTCCGCCGCGATCGAGTCGATCACCACCTGATCGTGCCTGACCCGGAAAGCAGTCGGGGTCATCCGGCACTCCGGATGACCCCGATTCGGCTTCGCCCCCGCTAAGGGGCTTCTTCCTTGTCCGGCTTCGCCTCGCCCTGCTCCGCTTCCGGCTCTTCGCCGTGCTTCGCCTCCGCTTGCTTCACCCTCGCCGGGGCCGCTGCCGCGGCCTTCTGCTCGTCGAAGACCACCGGGAGCTTCTTCAGGTGCTTGGTCATCGAGCGGACCAGGAGCACCACCGCGATGGCGAAGACGATCAGCAGCACCAGGCCGACCGGGGAGGACTTGCCGAAGTCCTCGCCCTGGCCACCCGGGTCGTTCGGCGGAGCGGGGGCCTGCGCCAGCACGTGGGCGACAGTCTCCCAGGCAGTCATGCGCACACCTTCTCCTGCACGCCGGAGAACAGGTCGTCCTCCGGCAACGTGGTGTCGACCAGCGAGCGCACCAGCTCGTAGTCCTCAGTCGGCCACAGCTCGCGCTGGATGTCGAGCGGGACCGCGAACCAGCGGCTGTCCGGGTCGATCTGGGTCGCGTGGGCTCGCAGCGCGTCGTCGCGCTGCTCGAAGTACTCCCCGCACTCGACTCGCGTGGTGACCCGCTCGTCCGGGTCCGGTCGGGTGGAGTCCCACTTCTCCAGCCACTCGCCGTACGGCGACTCCAGGCCGTTGGCCAGCAGCGCCTCGTGGAACAGCTGCATGCGCTTGCGGGAGAAGCCGTGCGAGTAGTACAGCTTCAGCGGCTGCCACGGCTCGCCCGCGTCCTGGTGCAGGTCCGGGTCGCCGGCCGCGTCGAAGGCCGCCACCGAGATCTCGTGGCACCGGATGTGGTCCGGGTGCGGGTAGCCGCCGTTCTCGTCGTAGGTGATAACCACGTGCGGGCGGAATTCCCGCATCGCCTTCACCAGCTCGCGGGTCGAGACCTCCATCGGCACGGTGGCGAAGACGCCCTCCGGCAATGGCGGCAGCGGGTCGCCCTCCGGCAACCCGGAGTCGACGAAGCCCAGCCACCGGTGCTGCACCCCGAGGATCTCGGCCGCTGCGGCCATCTCCGCGCGGCGGACCTCCGTCAGGTTCTCGACGACCTCGGGCCGGTCCATGGCCGGGTTGAGGATGCTGCCCGCCTCACCGCCCGTGCAGGTGACCACCATCACCTCGTGACCTTCGGCCACGTAGCGCGCGGTCGTCGCGGCTCCCTTGCTGGACTCGTCGTCCGGGTGCGCGTGCACCGTCATCAGCCGCAGCTTGTCCGCCATCGCCCGGTAGTCCTCCCGCTTTGCAGCATCTCTCGTGAACGCGGCCCCGCCTGACAGGCAGCGGGACACCCCAGGGATACTTAACGTGGATGTCGGGTCCCATTGTTCCCGGTGGGTCCGACGTTCCCGGCGCCAGCCCCCGCATGACCCGTCCGCGGGCGGTGGCGAAGCCCGTAGTCGAAAGGCCTCCCAGCCCGGTGACGAACCAGCAGATCCCGCAGGACCGGTACGGTTCGCGTGCCCGCTCGCGGACGCGCCCGGGCCTCCGCTGGGCGCTGATAGCGGTCGTGCTGGTCGCCCTGGTGGGCGTGGCGATCGTGGGCTACCGCAACCTCGGCAGCGCGCCGATCGAGGGCAAGCAGGTCGCGTTCGAGATCCTCGACGACCACTCGGTGCAGATCGTCCTCGAAGTCCAGCGCGACGAGCCCCAGCGGCCCGCTGACTGCGTGGTGCGCGCCCGCGCCGAGTCCGGTGCGGAAGTCGGTCGCAAAGAGGTCCTGATCCAACCTGCGGACGGCATCACCAGGCAGGAGACTGTCTTGCGGACCTCCGCCCGGGCGACCATCGGGGAGGTGTACGGCTGCACTTACAACGTTCCTGAATATTTGTCCACCCACCTACGGCCGACTGGGTGAACACCGGCGTACCGCGCCGGGTGCTGGGAAAATCCCGCCCCGGGTCGTGGTGCTTCGTGCTATTGTCGACTTCGGCACGGTCCCGCGCGGGCCGTGTTTTTCCGTTACTTGGCTATCGCCAAGGAATAAAGCGCGGAAATGCAATTCGCCCGTGGGGAAACGCGGGCCGCAGTCGACGAGGAGTGGTGACCGTGAGCGAGACCCAGGTGACCTGGCTGACCCAGGATGCTTACGACCGGCTCAAGGGAGAGCTGGACGAGCTCGTGGCCAACCGCCCGGCGATCGCCGCGAAGATCAACGAGGCTCGCGAGGAAGGCGACCTGCGGGAGAACGGCGGCTACCACGCCGCACGCGAGGAGCAGGGCCAGATCGAGGCCCGCATCCGCCAGCTGCAGGAGCTGCTGCGCACCGCCAAGGTCGGCGACGTGCCCACGGAGTCGGGCGTCGCCCGCCCGGGCTCGGTGCTGACAGTCCGCTACGACGGCGAGGACGAGACCGAGAAGTTCCTGCTGGCCACCCGCGAAGAAGGCGCGCATGGCGACCTGGAGGTCTACTCGCCGAGCTCCCCGCTGGGCAAGGCGCTGCTGGACGCCAAGGAAGGCGAGATCCGGGAGTACGAGCTGCCCAACGGCGGCACGATGACCGTCACCCTGGTCAAGGCCGAGCCCTTCTCCGGCTGAGCCGACCTGATTCTTCCCGCGGGCGTCCCCGGCAGAGGGGGACGCCCGCTGTTCTTTGCGCCAGATCAGGGCTCCGGGCGCGCGCCATCGGCCGCTAGGCGTTCGAGCAGCGGGCGCACCCTCGGAGCCACCGGCGTGGACAGGGCGATCGACGTCGAGGTGCGCCGAACCCCGGACACCCCGACGATCTCATCGATGACCCGTTGCAGGTCGGCGTTGGAGCGGGCGACCATCCGCACGAACAGGTCCCCCTGCCCGGTCGTCGCGTGCACCTCGCACACCTCGTCGATCGCCGCCAGCTGCTCCGCCACCAGGCGCCGGTGCCCCTGCGCGATCTCCAGCACCGCGAAGGCGGTCAGGCCGTAACCCATCGCCGCCAGGTCCAGCTCCGGCGGGAAGCCCAGCAGGACGCCGCGCTGCACCAGCCGATCCATCCGCGCCTGCACGGTGCCGCGCGCGACGCCGAGCCGACGCGAGCACTCCAGCACCCCGAGCCGGGGCTCGTCGGAGAGCAACAGCAGCAACCGGGCGTCCAACGCGTCGAGCCCCTCAACATTGGGAGCCATTTCACATCCTTGTTCAGGTTGACCAATACAGCCAGCGATTCGGATCAAATACTTGTCAGTTTGTGCAGCGAAATCAACGGCTGTTGCTCAGGATGACCTGTCAGGCGCACGCTGGCGCCGTCACCGCTTCGGCGAAACACGGGGAGGACATCGTGACCGGCACCGTCAACCACGGCAGCCAGACCGGGCAGCTCGACGACGTCACGTTCGACCAGCTGCAGCGCCTCGTCGGCCTAGTCGAACACGACGACTCGAAGGACCCGTTCCCGGTCAAAGCACTCGATGCAGTGGTGTTCGTCGTCGGCAACGCCACCCAGAGCGCGCTGTTCTACCAGGTCGCGTTCGGCATGGAGCTGATCGCGTGCTCCGGTCCCGAGCACGGCAACCGGGACCACAAGGCCTTCGTGCTGAAGTCCGGGTCGGGCCGGTTCGTGCTGAAGGGCGCGGTAGACCCGGACAGCCCGCTCGCCGACCACCACCGCCGGCACGGCGACGGCGTCGTCGACCTCGCCCTCGAGGTGCTCGACGTCGACAAGTGCGTCGAGCACGCCCGCGCGCAGGGCGCCACGGTGCTCGAAGAACCGCACGACGTCTCCGACGAGCACGGCACGATCCGGACGGCGGCGATCGCCACCTACGGCGAGACCCGGCACACGCTGCTGGACCGTAGCCGCTACACCGGTCCCTACCTGCCCGGATACGTCGCACAGCAGGGCAGTTACGTCAAGCCGGCCGACGCCCCCAAGCGGCTGTTCCAGGCCGTGGACCACTGCGTGGGCAACGTCGAGCTCGGTCAGATGGACCGCTGGGTCGAGTTCTACAACCGCGTCATGGGCTTCGTGAACATGGCCGAGTTCGTCGGCGACGACATCGCTACCGACTACTCGGCGCTGATGAGCAAGGTGGTGGCCAACGGCAACCACCGGGTCAAGTTCCCGCTCAACGAGCCGGCCGTCGGCAAGCGGAAGTCGCAGATCGACGAGTACCTGGAGTTCTACCGGGGCTCGGGCTGCCAGCACATCGCGCTGGCCACCGGCGACATCATCAAGACCGTCACCGCGATGCGGGCCGCCGGCGTGGAGTTCCTGAACACGCCGGACGCCTATTACGACGACCCGGCGCTGCGGGCCCGGATCGGCGAGGTGCGGGTGCCGATCGAGACGCTGAAGGAGCACGGCATCCTGGTCGACCGCGACGAGGACGGCTACCTGCTGCAGATCTTCACCAAGCCGATCGGCGACCGGCCGACCGTGTTCTACGAGCTGATCGAGCGGCACGGTTCGCTGGGCTTCGGCAAGGGCAACTTCAAGGCCCTTTTCGAGGCGATCGAACGCGAGCAGGAGCGCCGCGGAAATCTTTGAACATTCACGGTCCGATGGGATCAGCCTTCGGACACGAGGGTGAAGCCCGCGGCTTCTAGTTCGTCGACGACGTCCTGGCGATGCTCGGGGCCGCGGGTTTCCAACGAGATCTCGACGTCGACCTCGCCAAGCGCGAGCGCGCCGGAGATCCGGGAGTGCTCGATATCGAGGACGTTCGCGGAGAGCTCGCCCAGCTTCGCCAGCAGGCCCGCCAGCGAGCCGGGCCGGTCCGGCAGCCGCACCCGCAGCGAGAGGTAGCGGCCTGCCGAGCTCATGCCGTGCCGGATCAGCTGGAGCAGCAGCAACGGGTCGATGTTGCCGCCGGAGAGCACCGCAACGGTCGGCGATGTGACCTGCTCGGGGTGTTCCAGCAGCGCCGCGACGGCGGCTCCCCCGGCCGGTTCGACCACGAGCTTCGCCCGCTCCAGGCACAGCAGCAGGGCCCGCGACAGGGCCTCCTCGCTGACCGTCAGCACGCCGTCGACCAGCTCCGCCACGTGCGCGAACGGGACCGGACCCGGCTCGCCGACAGCGATCCCGTCGGCCATCGTCTGGGTTTCGGCCAGCCGCACCGGCTTGCCCGCGGCCAGCGAAACCGGCCACGCCGCGGCCTGCTCGGCCTGCACCGCGAGCACCTTGACGTGCGGGTGTTCGGCCTTGACCGCCGCAGCGATACCCGCGACCAACCCACCGCCGCCGGTGGGCACCACGATGCTGCGGACTTCGGGGAGCTGGGCCAGGATCTCCAGCCCGACAGTGCCCTGACCTGCGACGATGTCGGGATGGTCGTAAGGGTGGATGAACTCCGCCCCGGTCTGTCGCGCGTACTCCCGCGCCGCCGCGAGCGTTTCCCCCAGCGCAACGCCGCGCAACCTGACGTCGGCGCCGTAGGACTTGGTGGCCGCCAGCTTCGGCAGCGGCACCAGCTCCGGCATGAACACCGTGGCGTGGATGCCGAGCAGCGACGCGGCCAGCGCCACACCCTGCGCGTGGTTCCCGGCGCTTGCGGCGACCACCCCGGCGGCACGGTGTGCCTCGTCCAGCGCGAGCAGCCGCGCGTAAGCGCCGCGGAGCTTGAACGAGCCGGTGCGCTGGAGGTTCTCGCACTTGAAGAAGACTTCGCCGCCGCAGTACTCGCCGAGCACCCGGGAATGCTCGACGGGGGTGCGCCGCACGATCCCGGCGAGCTGCTCGTCGGCGGCCCGGATTCGGTCCAGATCGACCAGCGGCATGGGCCAATCGTGCCACCGCGCAACGCGGGCCACCTGCGGCACTTTCGGTACCCTCGAACGAGCGGCCGGTCGCCCGGACCGCACCGCGAGGAAGGCTTGGCAGCCGACGAGGGCTGTGAGGAGGGCTTGGCAGCCGACGAGGGCTGTGGCGGGGCAAGCTGTCGCGGAGGGGGCATTGCGCAGTCATCGAGCACCCGTGAACACCGGCCCCGGTGTCGCGCATGCCGCTCGTCCGACGTTGGTGCCGGGGTCGAACATAGGAGGAAGCATGACGCGGCTGACCCCTATGAACAGCGCGTTCCCGCTGGTCACCGGCCTTGCCACGGCGGCGGCCCTGTCCGGCGTAGCGGTGTTCGCGGTGCTGCAATCCGGATGCGACGAGCCGGGCTCCTACCGTTCGCAAGACGGCGTGGTGGAGCTGATCGGCGGCTGCCTGAAGCCCGACGACCTCCCGGTCAATCCCCGCTACCCGACCGACACCCGCCCGCTAGGCAGCAGCGACCCGTCCCTCGAACGCTGATCCCGAGCCGCCATCCCAGAAGCGGGGGCGCAATTTCGCGAGAAATTGACGTTCACCCGGGTGATGGTCAATTTCTCGCGAAATTGACCATCACCTGGGTGAAAGGGGTCAGCCGAGGGCGTTGAGGAGGTCCTCGACCAGGTCGTCGGCTTCTTCGATGCCGACCGACAGCCGCACCAGGTCGGACGGGACCTGCAGCATCGAGCCCGCGGTGCTGGCGTGCGTCATACGACCCGGGTGCTCGATCAGCGACTCCACCCCGCCCAGCGATTCGGCCAGCGTGAACAGCCGGGTGCGCGAGCAGGCCTCCAGCGCCGCTTCCTCGCCGTCTGCGTGGAGGAACGAGACCATCCCGCCGAAATGGCGCATCTGCTTCGCCGCGACCTCGTGGCCGGGGTGCTCCGGCAGTCCCGGGTAGAGCACCTTCGCGACCTTCGGGTGGCCGACCAGCGCGGTGACGATGCGCTCGGCGTTGGCGCTGTGCCGCTCCATCCGCACGGCGAGGGTCTTGATGCCACGCAGCGTCAGGAACGCGTCGAACGGCCCAGGCACCGCGCCCGCCCCGTTCTGCAAGAACGCGACCTGCTCGGCGAGCTCGTCGTCGGAGGTGACCACCGCGCCACCCACCACGTCGGAATGCCCGCCCAGGTACTTGGTGGTCGAGTGCACCACGACGTTCGCGCCGAGCTCCAGCGGCTGTTGCAGGTACGGCGAGGCGAAGGTGTTGTCCACGACCAGCTTCGTGCCCGCATCGCGGGAGGCCTGCGCCAGGGCGGCGATGTCGCCGACGTTGAGCAGCGGGTTGGTGGGCGTCTCGACCCAGATCACCTTGGTGTTCGGGCGGATTGCCGCCCGAACTGCGTCCACATCGGACACCGGGGCGGGGGTGTACTCGATGCCCCAGTCGGTGAGCACCTTGTCCACCAGCCGGAACGTGCCGCCGTAGGCGTCGTCCGGGATGACCAGGTGGTCCCCGGGCCGCAGGGTGGCGCGCAGCACCGCGTCGGTTGCCGCCATGCCCGAGGCGAACGCGCGCCCGTGCCGGCCGCCTTCCAGCGCGGCCAGGCATTCCTCCAGCGCGGTGCGGGTGGGGTTGCCGGTGCGGGAGTACTCGTAGCCGCCGCGCATGCCGCCCACCCCGTCCTGGGCGTAGGTCGACGTGGCGTGGATCGGCACGATCACCGAACCGGTCGTCGGGTCTGCCTCCTGGCCCGCGTGAATGGCGCGGGTGGCGAAGCCGTCACTCATGTGGAGCAGCGTACGACCCGGCCGTCGCAGCGGCGCACCGGGCAGAGGAACGCCCGGCCGCAACGGCCTGCTTGGGCGAGCGCGCCTCAACAACAGGATTAGCGCCGCCGCATCAACAGCCAGCTTCCGTGCCGCCAAATAGAGCAATTTACATTCGTTCATCTGCACGACCGGATGGAACTGGTTCCTCAGGAGCAAATTTCCGCAATTGTCGCAAAAAGACACCATTTTGGACCGTCCCCCCATTAGCGTCAGCGCCGCAATCAGACGTAAGTGTGGGGTGGGGAGTCAATCTGAGATGAAACAGAAGAAAGCGATAACTTCTGCCCTGAAGCGTTTTTCACTCGCAACGCTCGGAACGCTTGCAAGCATGCACTGATCACGCTTGGCAAATGCCGCAGCGGACTATCGGACTCAACCGCACCAACCTCGTCACCCGCCGCGGTAATCAATGAGGCCAGGCCAACCGCATCATGCGGCTCGACGCCGGCCAATTCATGCGCGAACCTGGGAATCCTCCGTTCGACTGGTCGACGGATGGATGCTCCGCTCCCATCCCCCCGGGAGCGAGAGCTGGAACATACGTTTCTACACACCGCATGTGCGCAGCACGACTTTGGCTACCGCAACTACGGGGGCCAAGTAATTGAAGAAGCGTGACCCCCAGGGCTAAGGCAAGATCGCGCGGAGTGATCAACTCGGCTCGTAGGGTAGCCGGCCGGGTTGGCGTGCTGGGCCGGGAGATGGAGGATGGCCTCCTTCTGGGATCATGGAAATTGCGAAAACCAAACTCCAGAAGAAGGCCATCCGTTGTCATTTTCTCATAGCTCGTCATGGGCGTCGTTTCCGGGTAGCGCCGACGGTGATGATGCCGATCTGGCGGAACTGATGAAGTTGCTCGGCAAGGTGCCGGATCGCCGTAAGCGGAAGGGCCGTGTGTACAGTTTGGCGTTCCTTCTCGCGGCGTCGTTGATCGCGGTGCTGGCGGGCGCGTCGAATTTCCGGCAGATCGCCGACCAGGTCGCCGATCTGCCGGCGTCGTTACTGCGGAAAATAGGTGGACGATGGTGCTGGTTCCGCGGGTTTTTCCGTGTCCCGGATACGTCCACGATCCGGCGCGCACTGGAAAATGTCGATGTAGCGAAGCTGGAAGGACTGATCGGGCCGTGGCTGCTGCGTCATGCCCGGCCTATCCCGGGCGGCACGTTGCGACTGGCTATCGACGGCAAAGTGCTGCGCGGTTCGTGGATCGGGGATCACGAGTCGTTCACGCTGTTCTCCGCGATGATCCACTGCGATGGTGTCACCGTCGCCCAAGTGGCCGTTCCCTCGGGCACCAACGAGATCACCCAGGTCAAGACCCTGCTCGACGGTGTCTCCCGCGGTGTGGACGGCCGTGTGGTGGTCACCATGGACGCCGTGCACACCCAGCGAGAGACCGCCGAATACATCGCCGGCGAACGCGGATTCGACTACGTTATGACAGTAAAGGGAAATCAAGCGGCGCTTAAGAAAAAGATATACGACCGCACTCTTCCGTTCTTGCGGAAAACCCCGCATCATGTCGTCGTCGATGACACCCACGGCCGGATACGCCGCTGGACTACCTGGATTACCGACGCCGACGGAATCGATTTCCCACACGCGCGCTCCGTAGCCTGCGTCAAACGAGAAGAAACAACCCTCTCCGGAGAACTCGTCAGCAAAGAGCACGCCTGGATCATCACCAGCCAGAACACCACCACAGTCACCGCCGAAGACCTGCACGACCAAGTCCGCGACCACTGGGGAATAGAAAACAAAAGCCATCATATCCGTGACACAACATACCACGAAGACGCACAACAAATCTATACCGGCACCGGCGCCCATATACTGGCAACATTACGGAATACCGCAATATCGATGCTTCGCATAACTGGACACAACGACATCCGCCGGACAACCGAATGGATCAGCAGGGACCGCACACGAACACTCCCCGTCCTGTCACTCCAAGTTGCGGGGCGCAACACACAGTGATCTTGCCTTTGCCCTGGCGTGACCCCGGACTTCAAGTCCGGGGCCACGCTCTTTGACTCATCATCAGCAATTTACCACTGCGGGGGCTGCGGCGGCTGTTGCCCGCCGGCAGGCGGGAAACCACCGGGCTGCTGGCCCGGCTGGCCGAACTGCTGCGGCGGCGCCTGCTGACCGAACTGCTGCGGCTGACCGAACTGCTGCGCCTGACCGAACTGCTGCGCCTGACCGAACTGCTGCGCCTGACCGAACTGCTGCGGCTGGGCTGGCTGGCCGAAGCCGCCCTGCGGCGGCTGGCCGTAACCACCCGCGGCCGGCGCTGGCGCACCGGCCTTCACCTTCATCCCTTGCGTGGTGGACGGCAGCCACCACAACACCAGAATCGCGGCACCGATCAACAGTGTGATGATCCCGGAGAGGACGGCCCCCTGCACGATGTTGACGATGGCTCCGACGACTGCAAGGCCGGACATCACCGTGACCAGGATCCGTCCCCACTGCTTGCCCTTGCCGCCGAACAAGGAACCCGTGATCCACAGGCCACCCATGACCAGAACCAACAGGATAATGATGATCCCGTATACCGGAATGAACGCCAGTGCGGCAATGCCGCCGATAAGACCGAAGATCACGGAAAGCGCAGCGAGACCGATGGTGACCCACTGCGCCACCGGCAGCGTGCCAAGACTTCCCTGGCCCGACGGGGCGGGCTGGCCGTAGGCGGCCTGGGGCGCCGGGGCGCCGAAGCCGGCCTGTGCCTGCGGGGCCGGGAAGCCGCCGCTCGGCGGGCCCGACTGCTGCGGCTGCGCCGGGAAACCGCCGGGCTGGCTCTGGGTGCCCGGCTGCTGGTACATGGGCTGCGGGGGCTGCATCGACGGCGGCACCATCGCGGTCGCCTCCGCACCGCCGCCCTGACCGGCCAGGCCTGGCTGCTGGTACATGGGCTGCGGCGGCTGCATCGACGGCGGCACAACCTGCGTCGAGTCGGACGGCGGCTGCTGGCCCTGCGCTTGCACAGGTCGGACGACCTGGGTCGCGTCGCTGCCAGCCTGGTTGGGGTCCTGCGGGTCCATCCGGTTCGAAATGGGGTCCGAACCCTGCTGACCGCCGTCCGGCGGCTGCGGAGAGCTCATCGGGTGTCCTACTCCTCGAGGCTTAAAGCAAAAATCCTGGGCATGCGATCACACACGCTAGCTGATCGACCAGCAGCGTAGTGCCGTTCCGCAACAAGTCGTCATCGGCCAGCGATGAAACCGAGCACATCCTGTCGGGTCACCACGCCCGCGGGCTTCCCGTCGATCAGCACCATGGCCCCATCGGCCCCGGCCAGCGCGGCCATCGCGGCGCTGATCTCCTCGCCCGCGCCGATGGTCGGCAGCGGCGGCGACATGTGCAGCTCGACCCGGTCCGCGAGGTTCGCGCGGCCGGCGAACAGCGCGTCGAGCAGGTCCCGCTCGTTGACCGCGCCGACTACCTCGGCGGCCATGATCGGCGGCTCCGCGCTGACCACCGGCATCTGCGAGACGCCGAACTCGCGCAGGATCGCGACCGCCTCGGCGACGGTCTCGTTCGGGTGAACGTGCACCAGGTCTGGGATGGTGCCGTCCTTGCGGCGCAGCACGTCGCCGACCGACCCGCCGCCGTGGTCCGGGGACAAGAAGCCGTAGGAGGCCATCCACGAGTCGTTGAAGACCTTCGTCAGGTAGCCGCGGCCGCCGTCGGGCAGCAGCACGACGATCACGTCGTCCGGGCCGGTCTTCTCGGCGATCTTCAGGGCCGCCGCGACCGCCATCCCGCAGGAGCCGCCGACCAGCAGCGCCTCCTCGCGGGCCAGGCGGCGGGTCATCTCGAAGGAGTCGGCGTCGGAGACCGCCACGATCTCGTCGCAGATGTCCCGGTCGTAGGTGGTCGGCCAGAAGTCCTCGCCAACGCCTTCCACCAGGTAGGGCCGCCCGTTGCCGCCGGAGTAGACCGAGCCCTCCGGGTCGGCGCCGATGACCTGCACCCGGCCGTCGGAGACCTTCTTGAGGTAGTCGCCGGTGCCGGAGATGGTGCCACCGGTGCCGATGCCGGCCACGAAGTGCGTCACCTTGCCGCCGGTCTGTTCCCAGATCTCCGGGCCGGTGGAGTGCACGTGCGATTCCGGGTTGGCCGGGTTCGCGTACTGGTTCGGTTTCCAGGCGCCCTCGATCTCCTGGACCAGGCGGTCGGAGACGTTGTAGTAGGAGTCCGGATGCTCCGGCGGCACGGCCGTCGGGCACACCACGACCTCCGCGCCGTAGGCCTTGAGGACGTTGCGCTTGTCCTCGCTGACCTTGTCCGGGCAGACGAACACGCAGCGATAGCCCTTGCGCTGGGCGACCATCGCCAGCCCCACCCCGGTGTTGCCGGAGGTCGGCTCCACGATGGTGCCGCCCGGGCGCAGTTCGCCGGACGCCTCCGCGGCCTCGATCATGCGCAGCGCGATGCGGTCCTTCACGCTGCCGCCGGGGTTCAGGTACTCAACCTTGGCAAGCACCGGGGTTTGCCCGGTGGCCACCGCGTTAAGCCGCACCAGCGGTGTGTTGCCCACCAGTTCGGTGACGTGCTCGACGTAGTCCACGTCCGGTCCTCGATCCTTCGTAACTGCTGCTCGCCGGGTGTGTGACGTCGAGCCTAATCGGCTGGTCACCGGCTAACTCAAGGGACCTGGAACGCGACATATGGTCAAGGGAACGATTTCGGTCCGCGCCGCGTCTTGCCTAGTGACGGGAGTGAACGCCCGCACGGACCCAGGGTGAGTGAATATTTCCCGTCCCCGTGGTGCGGCCGCCGACCCGGCCGCAGGACTGGTGAGGGAGGGCCGAATGATCGCGGCGAAGGCGTTCCGGCTCGCACTGCTGGCGGCGGGCACCGCCGGCGGACTTTCCGGCGCGGCGTACGGGCTGCTCAACGGGCAGTCCCGGTACGCACGGCGGGTGATCGGCCCACCGGGCAACGATCCCGTGCGCGCCGACGGCATTCACCTGCCCAGCGGCGTCGGTCCGGTGCCGCGCCGAGAGCTGTCCGACGACGTCGAACCGCTGGAGCTCGCCGTGCTGGGCGACTCCGCCGCGGCCGGGCTCGGCGTCGACTTCCCGGCCGACTTGCCCGGGGTGCGCCTGGCCCGTGGCCTCGCCGAGGAGCTCGGCAGGCCGGTCGCGCTGACCACGCGCGCGATCGTCGGCACCACCTCGCAGGAACTGGCAGCGCAGGTGGACGCCGCGCTGATCCGCCCGCCGGAGCTGGTGATGATCATCATCGGGGCCAACGACGTTACCTCGCGGCTGCCGGTGTCGGCCTGCGCGGAACTGCTCGGCGACGCGGTGCGGCGGCTGGTCGACGCGGGTGTCGCGGTGGTCGTCGGCACCTGCCCGGATCTGGGCGCCATCCGGCCGATCCCGCAGCCGCTGCGCTCCGTCGCGCGGCACTGGAGCCTCGCGCTCGGTCGCGCGCAGCGGCGCGTGGTGGAGGCGTCCGGCGGGCGCGCGGTGCCGCTGGCGGACCTGCTGTCGCCGGAGTTCCTGGCACGGCCGGGCGAGTTCTTCAGCCCGGACCGGTTCCACCCGTCGGCGGCGGGCTACGAGGCGGCGACGACGATCCTGCTCCCGGCGATGTGCGCGGCCCTCGGCGAGTGGGAGGGCGGCCCGCTGCCACCCGCCCCGACCAGGTCGAAGGCGGCCGAGGCACGCCGTCCGACAAGCCGGATCGTGGCCCGGCTCAACCAGCGGCTGCACCGCCGCGCGGACTCCTGACCTCACCCGAAGCAACGTACTGACCGGTCGGTTTGCCTCTTGTCCGGTGACCGCCCGCACCGCCAGGATGGGGGCACCGGTCTTAAAGTGACCGATCGGTAGGTCATGTCGCCCTGAGCGGTCGCGAGCGCGGCGTCCCGCCCGCCCGCGACCGCGGACAAAGGAGTTCCCATGCCTGAAGCAGTCATCGTCGCCACCGCGCGATCCCCCATCGGCCGAGCCGGCAAGGGGTCGCTGAAGGACCTCCGGCCCGACGACCTCACCGCGCAGATCATCCGCGCCGCGCTGGACAAGGTGCCCGAGCTGGACCCGGCCGACATCGACGACCTGATGCTGGGCTGCGGGCTGCCCGGCGGCGAGCAGGGCTACAACATGGCACGCGTGGTCGCCGTGCTGCTCGGCTACGACCAGCTGCCCGGCACCACCGTCACCCGCTACTGCTCGTCGAGCCTGCAGACCACGCGGATGGCCCTGCACGCGATCAAGGCCGGCGAGGGCGACGTGTTCATCAGCGCCGGGGTCGAGATGGTGTCCCGGTTCGCCAAGGGCAGCTCCGACTCGCTCGAGGACACGAAGAACCCGCTGTTCGCCGACGCGCAGGCGCGCACCCAGCAGACCGCCGAGCAGGGCGCGGACTCCTGGACCGACCCGCGCACCTTCGACGAGATCCCTGACGTCTACATCCCGATGGGGCAGACTGCCGAGAACCTCGCCCGGCTCAAGGGCATCAGCCGCGACGAGATGGACGACTTCGGCGTCCGCTCGCAGAACCTGGCCGAGAAGGCGATCGCCAACGGCTTCTGGAGCCGCGAGATCACCCCGGTCACCATCCCCGGCGGCAAGGTCGTCGACGCCGACGACGGGCCGCGCGCGGGCGTGACCAAGGAGGGCGTCTCCGGGCTCAAGCCGGTGTTCCGCCCCGACGGCCGGATCACCGCGGGCAACTGCTGCCCGCTCAACGACGGCGCCGCCGCCCTGGTGATCATGAGCGACACCAAGGCCAACCAGCTCGGCCTGACCCCGCTGGCGCGGGTCGTGTCGACCGGCGTTTCCGGCCTGTCGCCGGAGATCATGGGCCTCGGCCCGGTGGAGGCGTCCAAGCAGGCCCTGAAGCGGGCCGGGCTGGGCATCGACGACATCGACCTGGTGGAGATCAACGAGGCGTTCGCCGCCCAGGTGATCCCGTCCTACCAGGACCTGGGCATCCCGCTGGAGAAGCTGAACGTCAACGGCGGCGCGATCGCGGTGGGGCACCCGTTCGGCATGACCGGCGCCCGGATCACGACGACGCTGATCAACTCGCTCCAGTGGCACGACAAGCAGTTCGGCCTGGAGACCATGTGCGTCGGCGGAGGGCAAGGCATGGCAATGGTCCTGGAACGCCTCAGCTGATCTCGTTTCAGTTCCAGACTCGTTCTTTGGGCGGCTAAGCAGCTGAGCCGCTTGCGACGGCTTGGGCACGTCTCTGGCGACTCGTCGCGGTGGCGGTTTACGGCCGGAAGCGGCTTCGCCGCGTGCCGGACGCCATCCGGTCCGCCTGCTGGGTCACCGCCAATCTGCACCACGAAGACCAGGAAGCCAGGCACGAAACGGGGCACCACCGTCCGCCGTGGACGATGGTGCCCCGTTCTCAGGTCAGGAGCCTGGGATCAGTCGCTGCTCTGGAAGTAGGAGAGCAGGCGGAGGATCTCCAGGTAGAGCCAGACCAGGGTGGTCATCAGGCCGAAGGCGATGTACCAGGCGAACTTGGCGTCCACGCCGCCCTTGATCGCCTTGTCCGCGGCGTCGAAGTCGAGCAGGAAGCTGAACGCCGCGATCCCGATGCACAGCAGGCTGAACGCGATGGCGAGCCCGCCGCCGTCGCGCAGCCCGAGGCCGCCGGGGGTGAAGAAGCTGGCGATCAGGTTGACCAGCATCAGCACCGCGGCACCGGCCACCGCACCGATGATCCACTTGGTCAGCTTCGGGGTGACGCGGATCGCACCCGTCTTGTAGACCACCAGCATGGCCGCGAAGACACCGATGGTGCCCGCGATGGCCTGGATGATGATCCCCGGCGAGAACAATGCGCCGAACACGTAGCTGATCCCGCCGAGGAACACGCCCTCGACGGCCGAGTAGGCGATGACCAGCGCCGGGCTCACCTTCTTCTTGAAGATGATGACCAGCGCGATCACCAAGCCGACGATCGCAGCCGGCAGCGCCAGCGCGACGGCCGGCGGCCCGACCAGGTAGGTCAGCGTGCCAGTGATCACCGCCAGGCCGAGAGTGATCGCGGTCTTGGTGACCACGTCGTCGATCGTCATCGGACGCGCGGTCTGCGGCGGCGCGACCGGCGCCTGGCCGAAGGGCGCGGTTTGCCCCTGACCGTAGTTGAAGTTCGCGTAACCGCCGGTCGTCGGCAGGTTGCGGAACGCTGGGTTGCTCGTTGTGCGCAACTCATCCTCCTGGGGCGTGCTTGCGCCGTCACTCGGAACAACGATCGGGGGCGTTGACCGGTTCCCGTTTCGGTAAAGCTGACTTTACCGTTCTATCTCGCCGGCTCCCACCGCGGTGGAGCACTACTCGATATCGATTTCGCGAACAGTCACGATCTCCTGGCCTTGCCAACCGCTCACCGGCAGGCTCAACGGGTGGTCGAAGCGAACGATGCGTGCGCGATCTTCGGCGTTGCGTAACCGTAACCGAGAAGGTCCATCTAATGGCCTCGTGAGATCTGCCGGCCCGGGCCCGCGAGCCGTTCGGCCAGGGCGGTGCGCACCGGCTGGTGCAGGTGACCTGCGGCGGTCCCCACATGGGCGGCGACCTCGGCTACGACGAGAAACCGCACGTCGTCGCCACCCCGCCGTAAGCCGCAGCCGAACACGCGAAAGGGCCGGTGGGAGTTTCCCTCCCGCCGACCCTCCGCCACTTCTTCCGAATCACGGAACCCGAGTTCCGTTGACGCAATTTCAATGGAAATCAGACCTTCGATTTCCATTGAAATTGCGGACTCAGCGGCGCTTCTTGCCCTTCTTCGACGCCGCCTGCTTGCCCGGCCGGTTCTTCGGCTGGTTCTTCTTGCCGCCCGGCCGCTGGCCGTTGCTGCTGCTCTTGGTCGTCTGCTGGCCGCCCGCTGTCGCGGCGGCCGGTTCCGCCTCCGACTCCCCGTCGGCCGCCTTGGCCTCCGGGCGCACCGGCTTCTGGCCCGGCTTCGGCCGCGGCGCGGACTTCTTGGCCTCGATCTCCTTTGCCTTCTCCCGCTCCTGCTCGCGGTCGATCTTCTTGGTGAGGAAGTGTTGCTGGCCCAGCGTCCAGACGTTGTTGGCCAGCCAGTACAGCAGCACCGCGATCGGCAGGAACCAGCCGGAGATGATCGCGCCGACCGGCGCGATGTACATCATGAACTTGGCCATCATGGCCGACTGCGGGTTGGCCATCGCGGCGTCGGTCTGCTTCTTGACCGAGAGCCGCATGGTGAAGAAGGTGGCCACCGAGGCGATGAGCATCAGTGGGATGCCGACGATCATCATGGACGTCCGGTCGGTGCCGAACAGCGCGAGCTGGTCCGCAGGCTGGGTGATCCAGTTCGAGAGCTTGGCCCCGAAGATGTTGGCGTTGACGAACGACTCGACGCCCGCCCGGTCGAAGACAAAGTTGCTCTGCGCGGTCGGCGTGAAGTTCTGCAGGACGTGGAACAGGCTCAGGAACACCGGGATCTGCAGCAGCGCGGGAAGGCAGCCGCCGAGCGGGTTCACCCCGTGCTCGGACTGCAACTTCTGCATCTCCTGCGCCATGCGCTGGCGATCGCCCTTGTACTTCTCGCGCAGCTTCTGGATCTGCGGCGCGAACTTCGCCATCTTGCGCCCCGCGCGCAGCTGGCTGATCGCCGGCTTCAGCAGCACCACGCGCAGCGAGAACACCAGGAAGAACACCGAAAGCGCCCAGGCGAAGCCGTTGTCCGGCCCGAACACGGCACCGAAGACCTTGTGCCAGAACCACAAGATCGCCGACACCGGGTAGAGGATGAAGGAGAAGAAACTTTCCACTCAAGCCACTCCTGGTTATGGCCCGGCTATCCGGCGCAACCGGGGCGTACATGCGCAGCCGTACCCGTCGCGAAATGCAGGAACAGCCATACCCAGGGTGCCATGCCTAGCCATCGCCCGGCCGTCGCCCCTGGAAATGTGGCGCGGCTCAAGCCGCCCGCGCGCCGGGCTCGACCCCCATTTCACCTGCTCACCCGGTCCGGCGTGGCCAGCGACCAACCGAGGCTGCCGTCCCGGTCGAACCGCCGCTTCAGCGCCGCCGACAGCCCCCTGCTCCGGTCGTCCGGCATCGTGTTGGTGGCGACCATGCCGCCGACCGACGGGCCCGGACCGACCTCGGCCGGCGGTTGCAGCGGATGCTCCGCCAACCGCTCGTTCACCTCGTCCAGCTGCCACCCGGCCGTGTTGCCCGAAGGTGCCCTTCACCGCCTTTACCGCTTCAAGGCGCGGGCGATGATCCGGCCCGCGAACAGGTAGATCAGCGCCGCGAGGCCGTAGTTCAGGATCACGCCTATCGTGGCGTCGCCCGGGGTGAACACGTCGCCGAGCCCGAGCACGAAGAACTTCGCGGTCCCGTAGGTGAATGCGACGAAGTCGTTTGCCTGGTTGGCCCCGGTCACCACGAATACGATGTGCAGCACGAAGACCAGTGAGATCAGCGCCGTCAGCACCTGGATGAGGCGACCGATCGTGTCGGCGCTGGGGCCCCGGAACCGATCTCCCCGGCTCCGGCGGTCGTCATAGTCCCGCTCCGCATACCGGCGGTCGTCGTAGTCGCGATCCCGGTGCCGGTCCGGGTACGGGTCCCGGTCGCGGTAGCGATCCCGCTCCCGGTAGCCGTCGTCATACGGATCGTCCCGGTACCGGTCGTCATAGGGCTCGGGATCCCGGTAGCGGTCCGCGTCCTGGCCGCGGAAGGGCTCGGGCTGCTCCACGTCCGGGCGCTGCTGGACGCGCGTCGCCGGGTACTGGTTGGCGGGAGGCTGCTGAACCGGGTGCTGTCCGACCGGCGTCGACTGGCCCATCGGCGTGGTCCCGGCCGGTGCGCCACCTTGCTGGAAGCCCTGCGGGCCGCCAGGCATCGGCGGCCCCGGTTGCCCGGGTTGCTGCCTTCCCTGCTGCCCCAGCCCTTGCTGGCCAGGCGGACCGGGCTGCGGGGAACCTGGCGGACCGCCTTGCGGCGGGCCCGGGGGTACGCCCAGCTGTCCCGGCGACGGACCTTGCTGACCACCATGCGGACCGGGCGGCGGCGTGCCCGGCTGGCCCGGCGGCGGCGGTCCGGGGCAGCCCGGCGGCGGCGTGCCCGGCTGGCCGCCCATCGGCGGGCCCTGCTGTCCTCCCGGTCGAGGGCCGGGTGGCATCGGCTGGCCCGGTCCCTGGTGAGGAGGACCGGGTTGTCCCGGCGGCAGGCCGCCCTGCGGTGGCGGCCCTGGTGGAATCTGCGGTCCTCCCGGTGGGGGCGGTCCCGGCGGCGGGCCGCCCGGCGGTGGGCCGCCCGGCGGTGGGCCGCCCGGCGGTGGGCCGGGTGGCGGTCCCGGTCGGTCGGGCCCTGCTTGTCCGGGGCCCGACCGACCCGGGTCACCGGCTCGGGGGTCTACACGCTCATAGGCCATGGCCGCGCATTGTCCCGGGGTTTCGCCCCGGGGCGAAACCCCCTCGCGCCTGCGCGCCCGATGACACGCACCACAGCCACGCTGAACAGGCAAAACTTGAACTGGCTCGGCAATCTGGCGCAAGGTTGCTCCCAGGACGCTGGTCGTTTCCCGGCCAGAGCGGAAACTGCTGGCCAGGAGAAGTTCACGCGGGAGGCTTCGGCAGGCGTCCTTCGGTGACTCCCCAAGCCAGCGCCTCCCCCAGGACGTGCTCCATCGCCTCAGTGGTCTTGCCGTAGCCCAGCAGTTCTCGCGCCGTCCGATAGAGCTGCTTGGTGTCGTTGGCAGATCCGGTGTCGAGAGCGTGGCGCATCGCGTTGACGATCTCCTCTGGTGCGATTTCGTTGAACTTCCGGCCGTTCTGCTTGGAGTTGCGCCGGAAGCCGCGCCAGGTTGCCGAATCGCAGTGGTCGGGCCAGACGAACCTGATGTTGAAACGACCAGTGACGCGGTACCGATCCGATAGAAACCGCTGCATCAAATGACTGCGGTCAGCACGTAGTCTCTGCAGTTCAAAGCACTTGCCGACCAGCCTCATCAGTCGGTCGATCTCGATCGGTCCCTCGCAGGCGATCACCTTGTCCATGCATTCCTGCACCAGCAGTTGCACGGATTTGTCGTGCGCCAAATCGTCAAGCTGCTCGCGGGTACCGACCGAAGTCGGTTCGAATGGAACGAATTCCTCGACCGCCGTGCCGGGACTGGGTTCGGTGGCGCCGGGAATCGTCACAGCGTCGCGCAGTACCGGTCGATCCGCTTCGACCTCTATGATCGGTACAGCCTCAACAGTCGGCTCTATAACTGGTTCCTCGGTCTGAGTGGGCCATTGCACGTCCAGCACCGGGGAGTCCTCCACCGGCGCTGGCTCAGGCGGCACCGACGAGGCGGCCACGGCCTGATCGATCTGGTCGAGAACGCCGTCCCGATCGGTCATCCACTGCGGCAACCAGACCCGCACCACTTCGGACCAGTTCATCACGTCAGTGAGCAGTCGCGGTGCTGCGTCGCGGTCGGCCAACGCCGGGCGTGCGGCCCACTCCGGGTTGTCGAGCAGGACCGCCACCTGCCAGCTCCGCTGGCCAGGCGAGCGCACCGCGATGTCCACCGTGAAGTGCGACAACCCGTAATGTGCTTCCACCTCGTGACCGCGGGCCCGGATGGCGGCGGCGATCTCCTCGGTGATCCGGTCGAGGTTCGCGCGACCCGAGCGGCCGGTGAGATCGCCCGAAGTGTGCAAGCCCCGGGCTGCTACCTCCAGGTAGGCGCGCAGGTGGTGGATACCTGCGGCCTTGGTGGCCGTGAGGTCAATGTGCTCCGGGTCGAACGAGCTGAACACGATCACCTGCGTGCGTGCCCTGGTCACCGCGACGTTGAGGCGCCGCTCGCCGCCGGTGTTGATCAGCGGACCGAGCTGCAACCGGACTCGACCGGTCTTGGGGTCGGGGGAGAACGCCAGCGAGAACAGAATCACGTCCCGTTCGTCACCCTGCACGTTCTCCAGGTTCTTGACGAACAGCTCCTCGTTGCCGCCGCGGGATAGCGCCTGCTGGATTCGCACGTCATCGCTGCCCTCCAGCAGGTTCAGGACCAGGTCCCGCTGCTGGATGTTGAACGTGACGACCCCGATCGACCGGTCGGCGGTGCGCGGGTCGGCGAGAATCCGCGAGATCTCCGCAACGATCGCCCTGGCCTCGACGACGTTGGTCCGGCTACCGCCCGACTCGAAGTACCCGTCCACCCGCCGCCAGACGATCCCCACGGACTCGTCCCCGCCCGACGCGGGCAGGCTGGCAAGTTTGCCGTCGTAATAATGCCGGTTGGAGAAGGCGATGAGCGACTCGTCGGTGCTGCGGTAATGCCAGGTCAGCAACTCCCGGGGCAGCCCGGACTCGATGCACTCGGAGAGGATGCTGTCGAGGTCCTCTGGCACTGTGGGATCTGCCGACTCCTCGGCATTGCTGGCCTGCATGACGCTGGTGGGCGGCATCTGCTTGGAGTCACCGACCACGACGACCGACTTCCCGCGCCCCATCGCACCGATGGCCTGCGCAACGCGGATCTGCGAAGCCTCGTCGAACACGACTATGTCGAAGTCGATGTCCCCTGGCTCCAGGAAAGCTGCCACCGACGCCGGGCTCATCAGCAGGCACGGGGTCAACCGGCTGATGACATCGAAGTACTGGACGACGGCTTCCCGGAAAGAAAGCCGATCATTGCGGGCGGCCAAGCGCCGCAGCAGCTCTCCAACGCGATCCCGGAACGCAAGATCCCGCTGCGATGCGTTGACGAGCCTGGCAGCGATCTGCTGGGGAAGGCGATCGCGGATCTCGTCGCCGAGTTCGAGGTAGTCGGCTACCTGCTGCTGGTGGGTCTCCGCGTCGAAGTACTCCAGCTCGCTGGCGTGCAGACGTTCGGCAACTGCGGACGCAGCGATGCCGCGGAGGACTGCCATCTCGATCTCCGCGGACGGGACTTCGCCGGCTAGGATCCGAGCGCGGAATTCGGACAGCCCGGCGTCCTTGAGCACATCGGTGTGCGCGAGTACAACGCCCCACCGCTGAATCGCGACCAGGCCGCCGCCAAGTTCGGAAACCCAGCCGTGGCCGTCACGCTCCCAGGAAGCCGCCCAGCCGGAATCCGTCGCCCAGCGGGAGAATTCCTCGTCGGTGGTGTTGAGCAGCTGCATCCAGCGCTGCCAAGCGCCGATGAATCGCGCCAACTCCTCGGCCGGGACGTGCGCGCCGAGCCTACTCAGTGCCTCCCACACGCCTGGAAGTCGGTGACGGGCCTCTCGCGACACCTGCAGTGTGCGGTGTTCAGACTGCACCGCTGCCGCTGCGTCAGGGCGGGTCGGCAACCACGACGGCGGCAACAACAGCCCAGTTACCGCACGGGTGTTGTGTGCGACTTCAGCTGCGGCCTGCCTCGCTTGAGCCGCGACTTGAAGTTTCGCGAGAACGGTCGCTTCGTCGAGCTCCGCGTGCGGAGCCAGGTGTCCCCGCAGGGCATCGACCAAGGCCACGCGGCGCTTCTTCTTGCCGAAAAGCCCGCGATCAGCTTCCGCGGCCTGGGCTTGGAGGCCGTCGAAGGCGGGATGCACGAAAAACTCCGGCCGGAACGTCGCGAGTGCTTCCCGGTGCTGCTGCTGGAACAGGCTGATCGCCCGCACCGCACCCTGCACGACGCCGTCCCATCCGGGTTGCGCGGCCGCCGCGGTCCGGCCGGCGTCCGGGAGCCTTCCTGCCCTGGCGAGCCGGGCTGCCTCGATAACCTGCCCTAGCTGCAGCGGATTCGGCAGCGCACTGATCTGGTGCCGCAACGTCTCCGGTAGCCGTGCGAAACACTGCCGCACGTCCTCAAGCTCCCGTGCGGCGGCAAGGACAGCCTGAGCGTCCGATCCCGCCACGTCGCGACGCCCGCTGATCGCCCACGGGTGCTGCGGCCTCAGCCGCGCGGAGCGCGTTGCACCGGGCAAGTCGCGCGCGGCGGCCTCAACAGCCCGGCGCTGCTGCTCGGGAAGCGAGAAGTAGCTCGGCGGAACGTACGCCGCGGGGCCATCGCCGTGCGCCAACTTCGCCTGATAACCGGACCAGACCGAGAATCCAGCGCCGTTGGTGTCGTGCAGCTGCTCGGGGTACTGCTGCAACGCGGTGGCCTTGGACCGGAACTTGGCGGTCAGCGCGCTCCACTCGTGGGGATCTGCGGGTACCTGCCGCTCTTTCGCGGCCTTGAGCTGCTGGTGGATGCTGCGCTGGGACTGTTTGCGGCCGTGCACGTCCAGGCAGAAGGTGTCGAGTCGGAGTGCGGCGAGCCGCCGCTTTACCACGTCCAGCGCGGCTTGTTTCTCGGCGACGAACAGCACTGTCTTGCCAGCGGCCATGGCATGGGCGATCAGGTTAGTGATCGTCTGGGACTTCCCGGTGCCGGGCGGTCCTTCCAGCACGAAGGAGTGGCCTTGCTCGGCGAGTGCGACAGCCCGCAGTTGCGAGCCGTCCGCAGCGATCGGCAGGAAGAGCTCGGTCTCGTCGATGTCCACCACGGCTGGCGTGGCAGCACCCATCGGCCGACCGGGGCTCTCCACCAGGTGCCGCACCACCGGGTTCCGCATGAAAGTCTCCCAGTGCTGCGTCAGATCACGCCACATCTGGAACGTGGAGAACTCCAGCAGCCGCAGGCTCGCCGTCTCGTCAATCCGGAAGTTGAGATTGTTGTCGACGAGGCCCTGCCGTATCGCGCGCAGCGATGCGCCGATGTCGATGCTGGCTTCGTCGAGGATCGGGTTTTGCAGCACGGGAATCTCGACACCGTGCTTCTGCCGCAGCCACTGCACCAGGCAGTGGTTAGGCGCTGCGATTTCGTCACCGTCGACGACCAGCGTGTAGGGCCGGCGTCCGGTGCCGCCCTCGATGCGCACCGGTAGCACGAACAGCGGTGCGTGCGCCTCACCGCTCGGAGTTGGGTGCACCATCGAACCGAGGGTGAGGTACAGGTAGTTGCTGCCGGTTTCCTGCTCCACGGTCCGCGCCGCGCGCTGCAACTCCCGCATGCGGTCGACGTAGCGTGCCTGGGTCACCGAGGCGTAGACGCGGCAATCGGCGACGAGTTCGTTTGCCACGATCTCGTCCGGGAGCTCCTGCGCGCGCCGCACACCCTGCAGCTCCTGTACACCGCCGAGGATGTCTTGCGCCACGATGTCGAGTGGCTTTCCCGTGTGCACCAAATCATCAAGGTCTTTGAGCGACCCGGCAGGTACGTGCAGGTCCAATCCTTTGCCGCGCTTGGGGAGCTTTAGCAGAGGGTTGCGCAGGCTCAGATCGAGCAATGCACGCCGCCAAGCTCCGATCCGCGGTGGGGCATCGCTGGTGGTGGCCTGCTGTTCGAGGTTTTCCTCATCATTTAGCGCACCACTGGCGATCAGCTCGTCCGGAAGGGCGAGACGGCTCTGCCCCGCTGCTGCCGGCGCCTCCTGGGCGACCCCCGGGGCCACGGGATCCGCCGAAGGCATCGGCCGGATGTCACAGCGGTGCGCGAGATGAACGTCGACCATGCCGTGGAGGTCGCGCGGACCACGCAGGTGGGCGCGGCCCAGCCGAACTGCCTCGGCGAAGTCAACGGAGTCCGCACCGGGGCCGATCCCGGTGAGCTCGACGGCGACCGCCTTCGCGGATTCGACCACGTTGATCATCTGAGCCGGTTCCAGGGATACGCTCTCCGGTAGCCGTTCCTCGTTGAGGAAGAACCCGGCGAACGCATGCCCCCGCACGATCCAGATCAACGGGTGCAGCCCAGCTGCTTCCAGACAGGCCGCGTAGGTGACCGACAGGTCGATGCAGTTGCCCACGCGGTCGCGCAGCACCTCCGCAGTGGTGCGGACCTTCTGCCCGGTGTCTTCGAAGGATGCCGGCATCCCGACGTAGGTGATCGCGTGCTCGCGCAGCGCCTCGTAGATGGCGGCACCGATCTGCACCGCCCGCTTCGGACCGGCCTGGTAGCCCTGCAGCGAGCCGGAACCGGTCTCTCGCTGGAGCAGCGCTCCAGCTGCCCGCAGCACCTGCTGCACCGCGGCGGTGTTGGGCTGCACGAAAGCGGAAATCGACTCGTAGAGCGCCGGAGCGCTCAGCCACTCGTTGTGGGCGAGCACCCTTGACGGAACCGACAGTTCGAGGTCAGCCCCATCCCCGATTCGCACGGCGACGCGATAGGTGACTGGAAACGCTTCGTCGGCGCTCTTCAACGCCGATGCGTCCGGGGCGAACTCGCGGAAGTCGTCCCAGCTCACCACGCCATCAGCGGGCACGGTCACCGCAGCTCGGGTCCACGGCTCGGCGAGCGGTCCGTCCGGCCCGGTGAGCTCCAGCATGACTTCGACCTGTTCGATCGTGACGTCGCCGCGGTTCTCGACCCGGAGATGGTGCACCACCGGAACCCTGTTGTGCACCAACGCGTAGTACATCGCGGGAGGGTGCAACAGCTCGACCCGCAACCGCTCGTTCTCACCGCTGGACGAGTGGAAGACCGAATGGCTCATTGCGCTCGCAATCGGAATAGGCAACGTACTCCCCCAGATGGCAGCACGTCGACATGACTGAACATTAGTTCGGCAAGCCGGACACACCCGTTACCAACCGCGCCGGAAGCCACGTCCCGGCGCGGCCAAAGACATGGTTGAAAAGCAGCAGCGCCCCGGAACGCTTGTGACGGCAAGCCAGACAAGTTGACCCCAACTCCGTAGGAGCTCAGCGGCCTGGCAACGGTGGTGCCGTCCCACCTAAGTAAATCCAAGTGTCGATCATCGCGCGGACCAGCCACGCGCGAGACGCCGACCGCACCCGTGTCATTTGCCACGTCGTCAGCCTCGTCGTAATGCCGGGCACCCCCGGCGCGACCGCCGCCGGAGAAGGCGACTGACCGCGAACTCTCGGCCGAAATCGAGCGCATCGGCGCGGGTGGCCGGTCTGCGTGGTCGTGGAAGACTCGGAGGCAGGAACACGAGGAGGCTGGCGCGCGGCCTCCCCGGGCCCGGAGGATGCGGATGTCCGAGTCGGCCGGCACTGACCGAACGAGCGTCGCGAAGGCGACGTACGGGCGCCTGCGCGCCGGCCATCTCAGTGCGGTGCACGCGGCGCTAGAGGACCACGTCGCACGCCTGGATTGGCCCCGGGAACGGATTGACCGCTACCGCGACCAGCGGCTGCGTGCTCTGCTCGCATATGCGCGCGAGCGTTCGCCCTTTCACGCGGCCCGGATGCGTGGCCTCGATCTTTCCTCGGTCATGGTGGCAGACCTGGCGAGGCTTCCGGTGATGACCAAGCGGGAGGCGCAGGAGGAGTGGGACGCCATCCTGACGGTTCCCGACCTCGACCGGGCAGCAGCCGAGCGCATCCTCGCCGGACAACCGTGGTTCTCGTACGCACCGGGCGGTCAGCAGATCTTCAGTTCCGGCGGGTCGACCGGCGTACGAGGCGTGTACGCGTGGGATTGGGAACTGTTCGTAACGCTGGCTTGTCTCGCCTGGCGGATGCAGGCGCGAGAGGAGCGACGTGGGCCGCGGCGCCCAGCCCGGCTCGCGGTGCTGGAGGCAGGGGTGCCACCGCACGCCAGCACGCCGCTGTTCGACGTACCGAGCGCAGCGGGCATGGAGACGGTCGTGATCCCGGCCAGCGAGCCGTTCGACGAGGTCCTCGCAGCGGTGGCGGCTGCCCGCCCCACCCACCTCGTCGGGTACGCGACGGTGATCGGGCGGCTTGCCCGCGCCGCCTTGGCAGGAGCGCTGGAGATCCGCCCCGTGCGGGTGAGCACCAACTCCGAGCCCCTCTTCGACGAGGATCGACGGGCGATCCGCGACGCCTGGAACGTGCCGGTCCACAACCTCTGGGGCTCGACCGAGATCGGTGTGCAGGCGGTCGGGTGCGGACGCGCTGAGGGACTGCACGTGTGCGAGGACGAGGTCGTGCTGGAACGGGTCGACGAGGACGGAATGCCGGTCGCCCCGGACGAGCCCGCCGCGCGAACGCTCGCCACCGGACTCGCCAATCGGACGTTCCCGTTCATCCGCTACGACCTCGGGGACGAGATCACGCCCCTGCCCGGCAGGTGCGAATGCGGAAGTTCGTTCGCGCGGCTGGCAGATATCGCCGGACGGCACGACGATGACTTCCACTACCCGGCGTGCATGGTGCCGGCGAGCGTCTTCCGCCACGTCCTCGGCACGGATCCGCACATCGCCGAATACCAGGTCCGCCAGACTCCGGCCGGAGCCGAGATCCTCGCCGTCGGCTCGCCCGACGCGGCCAAGCTGACCGCATCGGTCGCGGCCGCGCTGAGCCGCCACGGCCTGCCGAACCCGGAGGTCCGACTCCAGAAGGTCGACCGGCTCCCCCGCCACGAATCGACCGGAAAGCTACGACGATTCATCGCCCTGCGATAAGCAACGCGTTCGCCTGCACCCAGCGCGAGTCCGTGCGCAAGCCGCTGGGCTGCCTTCGCAAGCTGCCGAAAAGCGCCATTTCCGGAGTGCTGAAAACACTGCCCACCGGACTGCTTGCGGCCGTGCACATCCATGCAGGACGTGTCGAGTTCAAGCACTCGCTACATCTGATGGCCGCGATCCCGTGCAGCACTCGCCGATTCCGCGCAGCGGAAGTCGCCGGCAAGGCCATATGCGCCGAACTGGCGTGGGCACAGTGCTGTCACACACAGTGCGTCTGGCCGCTTGGTCGGTGGCCGCCGGGACGCTCTATCCTCGCCCGGTGGGCAGTGACGATCTAGTTGATGATCTTGCTCGTTCGGTGCGCGAGTGTGATGCGTTTCGGGACGCGGTTGTCCTGGCGGGTTGGGTTGGCACGGGCCGGGCGGTGACGGCCAACCATGTGCTGCGGCGGGCGGACGTGCCGACGGCAGGCCGTGCGCTGGGCATCGAGTTGCCGGAGTCTGTGCGCAGCGCGGCGGACGTGCCCGCGCTGCACTGGCGGTGGACGGTGGCGCTCGGCGCGGGACTGATTTCCATCGAGGGCGGTCGAGCCGTGGCGGCGCCGGCCCTGGCGGGCTGGCAGTCCGCCAGCCCCGACGAGCTGCTCGAGCTCTGGGCCCGAGGTTTCGCGGCCGCCCTGACCGGCCTGTTCGACGGTGAGGAGGCATCGGAAGAACTGGAGATCGGCAGGCTCGCCCTGACCGTGTTGGCTGGCAAACCGGTGCCGACCCGCGCCGAACTGCCGAGAGCGATCAGTCACGCCATCATCCATGCGGGGTACGAGTTGTACCAGACCTTCACTCGGGGGTTCGGCGTGCGCGATCCGGCGGAGGTGACGTTGGAGTTGCTGGCCGCCTTCGGCGCCATCACCGACGCGCCGGTGCGGCGGATCACTCCTCTTGGCCGCTGGGCCCTGTCGGTGATCGGCACCCGAGGCGTGTCGTTGCTCGGCTCGTCCGACGACGCGGAAGAAGACGGGACGTACCAGCTCAAGATCGTTCTGCAGCATGTGCGGCCGGCGTGCTGGCGCCGTGTGCTCATGCCGGCATCCGCCACGTTGGGCGATTTGCACGAGGTCATTCAGATTGCCTTCGCCTGGGACGGCGACCATCTCCACGGGTTCACCGTCGGACGGCGCCAGTACGGCGACCCGTACTTCGACTTCGAGTACGACGAACATGGGATCACCCTGGCCGCCGCGTTCGCCCGCGCCCGCAAGCCCATCACCTACACCTATGACTTCGGTGACGACTGGCGGCACGAGATCACCCTGGAGAAGGTCGTCGAGCCGACACCAGCCGCCACCCTTCCGATCTGCATGGACGGCCGTGGTGACGCACCGGTTGAGGACTGCGGCGATGATGAGCTCGCGTGGATCGCCTTTGACAAGGCCGGAATCAACACCCGCCTCGCCCAGCTAGGCAGCGGAGCAGGAGGCCGAAGCACGACTTCGTGACGACATCGAAGTCATACTCACCGACGCCTACGGCGAAGCCGAACAAATTGCCGCGTTCCAGACCGTGCTGGCCGAGGAGATCGACTTCCCGGTTCCCGCGACGTTGCTCGGCAACCCGGTCGTTGTGACCGGACTCGTCGAGGACGACGCCACGTTCGAGCTTCGCGCTCGCGGCAACGCAGCGGTCGCCCGGCGCAGTGGCGCTCGGTGCCTCGTCACCTGATCGAGAGGTCGCTACGCTCGGCGGTACCTCTTCGCGGAGGTATGCCCCTGGTCGACGGGCCGGGGGTTTCGCGAGGAGGCCCCTTCCGCGAAGAGGTGATCCGTTGTGACGGATGAGCTTGCAGGCAGGACGATCGGCGAACGCATTCAGATCATCCGGGAGCGACGCGGCAAGTCGCGGCCGGTTGTGGCCGGCCTCGTTGGCCGGTCGGCCGAGTGGCTCAAGGCGGTTGAGAAGGGCAGGCTTCATCCGCCGCGCTGGGAGAAGCTCGTGCAGCTTGCCGACGCGCTCGGTGTGCAGGACTTGAGCGAACTGACCGGTGAGAAGCCGCCGACGACGATGGTCGGTAGGGGTTCGCACGAAGTGGTTCCGGCCATGCGCGAGGCGATCGAAGAGACGATGCTCAGCGTCTCGCCGGAGCCACGTCCGGACCCTGCTGACTTGCACCGGCGCACCGCCGATGCGTGGGCGCTCTGGCACTCGTCGCCGACTCCGCGCAAGTCCGTTGGCAGGATCCTGCCGCAGATCATCCGGGACGTTCGGCGGGCAACTCGCGTTCTCGAAGGAGATGAGCGTCGACAAGCACACGCCGCGCTGTCGGCTGCCTATGCTCTGGCGGAGCAGGCGCTCGCGTGGGTGTCGGATTCGGCGTTGCTGTGGTTGTCGGCCGATCGCTGCATGGCCTCGGCTGAACAAGCCGATGACCCTGCCGCGCTGGCTGGTGCGGCGTGGGTGGTCGGCAATGTGTGGCGAGCGACCGGCCGGGAAGATGATGCCTACCGCTTGGTCACCGACGCTGCGGGACTGCTGGAGCCGTACTTGGACAACGGCAGTGACAGCGTCCGGGCGTTGTGGGGTTCATGCCGGCTGCATGCGGCGATCACGGCTGCCCGGATGGGGCGCGAGGGTGACGCGCTGTGGAACCTGGACCGGGCGGACGACATGGCCGCGCGATTGCCCGGTGGATACGCGCACCCGTGGACGCTGTTCGGTCGTGCCAATGCGGACCTCACCGCGGTATCCGTCCAGGTCGACCTGCGGAAGTCCGGGCGGGCCATTGACACCGCTGAGCAGATTGACCCCGATTCGGTGCCCTCCGTGGACCGTCGGGCTCGGTTGTGGCTGGAGACGGCGCGGGCGTATCACCAGCGCAAGGACTACACGGCGACGCTGCACGTGCTGCAGCGGGCGACGAAGATCTCCGAGGAATCCATGCGGTGCCACCCGTTGTCGCGGGGCATTGCCGGGGATCTGGTGACCTCCGGCGGACGCATGGTGCAGTCGGAGGTGCGGGGTCTGGCCCGCCAGCTTGGCTTGACCGTGTAGCCCGTTCGCGCAAAGGGGTACAACTCGTACCCCTTGCCGTCGTGCTCCAGGTCGTACCCGTTGTACCCGCCGATCCGGCCGATGTTGGTGCCATGCATGACGCATTGGCGATGTTGCTCGGGTCGCTGGCCTGGTCGGTGATCTTCGTTCCGCTGTTCATCTTGTGGTGGCTGCCAGGGCACCGGGAGAAGCAAGCGCTCAAAGCTGCGGCCCGGCGTCGGGAGGAACAGCTGCGCCGTCACTTTCCGGGGCGTGCCGCGTGAAGGGACACCGTTCCCGGCTGGTGATCCTGGCACGCCTGCGGCCGGAACATGCACCGCAGGATCGCCCGCGAGAGGTTCACGCGTACCGGGTTCCCGCAGACAACGGCGCTGCGGCCATCTGGCGAGCGCCGTGCGGCGACGAGGTGAAGCCGGACGAAGTCGAGCCTGTCCCCGCGTTCACGGGTACGCCGTGCGTGGACTGCTTCATCCTCGCTGTGCTCGGCAGCGATGCGCCTCCGGTGAGTCGGAACGAGTTCGAACGCGCGCCGCAGCGGACGGAGCTCTCACCCGAGCCTATGGCCAGCGTCGTCAAGTCGTCGAGCACTTTGCTGCTCTACGCGCCGTCATGGCGCGAAGAGGTCGTTCATTGGGCGAAGCCCAATGAACCGACGAAGCCGTTCGGCAAAGGGACGGTCGTACCGGGGCTCTGCGGCGCGATCGGGTGGGGGCCGCGCGAGCGCCCGCCGGACGGATGGCCGATGTGTTCGGAGTGCGTCGAGATCGCGAGCGAGGAGAGCGACTAGCTAGGTGTCGTAAGTGTTTACAACCTTCCGAGGCGGTACATCTAGGTTTGGCCGGTGGCCGTGGGGAGGGGGCATTCGCGCCCGGCTACCGGGGGTGGGCCGGCGCGGTGCGAGGTCGGGGGAAGGTCACCGCACCGCCCCGGTCTGGGGCTCAGGCGCGGAGGTGGTGCCGCCCGGTCGGCTCGTCGAGGTCGTCAGGGTCTGTGGTGGGGAATCCCGGTGGTATATGGGGATGTTCGTGCCTGGTGTCGGGTTCGTCGGTGGTGCGGGATTCGGCTTCGATGTCGGCTATGAGGTGCCAGACCGTGTAGGCGCCTTCGCCGCCTCCGGCGTGCTGGCCTGTTGAGAACGCGATGGCTCTTGCGGGTAGCTGGGTGGCGAGCATGGCGAGGATCAGCAGGTTGAACAGGACGAACGTGCTGAGCTGGATCCAGAACATCGGTGGGGTTCCTTCCGAGGCGGGACGGGTCGATTTCGCGCGAAATCGGCACTTGCCAGGCGTGGGGAGCGGCGATTTCGCGCGAAATCGCCCGTCCCTGGGTGTCACAGGCGGGTGGTGAGGGTGTGCCAGCAGCGCATGCAGGTGTCTTCGCGGATCCAGTCCACTTCGGACCGGTCGTGCAGCTCCGGCGCGTGCGCTTCTGCTCCGCAGAACGCCTTCACCTGCTCCTCGTGCGGAGCTTTCGTTGCTGCGACGGGAAACGCGTGGCGGCCTCCCGTGACGGGGCGCCAGACGTAGGTCAAGTAGTCGGATGTAGGCAAGAGCGGCCTCCGTTGCTGAACTTGTAACTCTGTGTGTCATGCTGATTTCATCGTGCAACGATCGTTGCTGCAACAAGATCGCGAAGCTGCAACCTGATCAAGCTACGAACTGCCACTCCAAGGGAGGAAATGCTGGTGCCGCGCAAGAAGCCTGGCGTTCGGGCTCGGGGTCTTGGAGCCGAGCTTGCGGCGATGCGAGAAGCCGCAGGACTCACAGTTACAGCCGTCGCCGCGAAGCTCGATTGGTCGAAGTCGACGCTGTCGCGATTGGAGAACGGACTCCGCAACATCGTTCCGGAAGAAGTGTCGGCGCTGCTTGCGTTGTACGGAGTGACAGGAACCGAGCGTGATCGACTTATCGGGATGAGCCGAAGCCTCGACGAGCCAGGTTGGTGGGCAGTCGGTCTTCCTGGGCTGCCATCTGAATCGGCGACACTTGCAAGCTACGAATCTGAAGCGTCTCGCCTGGTCAGCTGGGAGCCGATGCTGGTTCCTGGTCTCTTGCAAACCCTGGAGTACTCGCGGTCCTTCATGCTCGCCGATGGGATCGAGCCCGACCAGATTGAACTCCGCTTGACGGCGCGTCTTCGGCGACAGCAAGTGCTACGCCGTGCGGGGGTCGAGTACGTCGGCTTGATCGGCGAGGCTGCACTTCGAGCACATGTCGGTGGTGCCGAGGTGATGCACGAGCAGCTTTGTCACCTCGGAGACGTTGCCAAGCTGAAGTCGGTCTCGGTACGGGTTGTGCCGACTCGGGCCTGCGCGCATCCAGGCATGGTGGGCGGGTTCCAACTGGTGGAGTTCCCGTCGGCTCGACCTGTCGTGCACGTCGAGCTGGCCAGGACCGCTGTCTTCCTGGACGAAACGCCGATGACCGGGCCGTACCGGGAAGCGCTGGAACGTATCGACTTGGTGGCCCTCAATGCGAGAGAATCTCAGCATCTGATAGCGGACATCGTGCGTGAGCTGAGGTAGCGACAATGCTGGACTGGTCCCGGGCGGAGTGGCGGAAGTCAAGCAGGTCGGGATCCACCTCGAACTGCGTCGAGGTGGCGAGGGCGGCGGAGTTCGTCGGCGTCAGGGACTCGAAGGATCGCCGGAGCGGTGCAGTGCTCGCGTTTTCTCGGGCGCGATGGGCGGCATTCGTTGCCGGGCTCCGGGGCCGCGCGGCGTAGGACACCCCAGCACCGGTCACGCTCTACGGAGCTGGGCTCCTAGCTAGGCACGGCCACGGGAAAACCCCGACGCACAGGCATCATCGCGTGCGGGTACAGCGCGACGTGGTCCGGCGACCTCCTTACCACTCAGCAGGTCACCCACACACCGATCACTGCGGCTGACGCACCGACGCTCCCCGAGCAGAAAGCGCTTGACGCCGCACACGCTGCCGCTGAGCACGTGGCATTCGGCCGCACGACGGTGACGCGGAAGTTGCTCGTCGACGTGCTCACCGGGCTTCACCGGTTGTAAAGCTCGGCGGAGCACCGTGGCCTCAAAACCCTCCCAGACCGGTGCTCCCGCCGTCCTCACCTGACACCTGCCAGCCGCAGCGTTTGGGTCAGGTCGGGCACCGGCGGGCGAGGTGTGGTCCGTGGTCACCCCAGATCCGCAACGCTCCCGTCGTGCGCGGCTGGGCGAACTTGCCGACATGATCGGCGGCACCACGGACAACGGCACACCGATCGTGCTGCAAACCCCAGATCGCACACGCGGCAGAATGGATCAACGAAACCATGATCACTACACTCAAAACGCCTGCTCAGACGGCAGGCGCGGCTTGTGTGGATGCGGTACGTGCCCCCGGTCGGGTTCGAACCGGCACTTGGACGAATTTGAGGAGCTTTGGTGGCAGATCTTGCGGACTCGATCGAATCGATGGAACAGCTCGCCGTGGTCTGGCGCGCCATGGTGGAAACTGACGCCAGCACCGTGGCAGCACCGCAGTCGCGGTGATCAGGCCGTGTCCGAGCCTGCCAGCAGTGCAGGCGGGGATCTCCCGGATCGTGTCCGTAGTGGCAGCGTCGGCTTCGGGGGGCGGTTGGTGGCCGGAAACCGGGATGCTCGAGACGCCGGAAATCTCGGCTATGTAGCGGGAATCCCTGCTGTCGTGGACACGCGGCCAGCACGGTTCTGGTCGCGGGTGCGTCGGAGGAACGCCAGCAGTCCCATGCAGGTGAGCAGGGCGCACCAGGACAGCTGCAGCAACAGGTGGGCGACTGGGGTAACGGTGGAAAATCCAGCGGTGGTCGCGGCTTGCATCGCTCCGTAGGACGGCAAGACGCGGAGGAAATCGCTGTCCGCGGCGGGGTTAGGGATCGGGTTCTGCAGTGAGATGTCAATGATGCTGATCATGACGATGAGGAACATGCCCTCGAGTTCGCCACGCAGCAACGCGCCCAGCATCACGCCGAGCGCGCCGTAGGTCAGCGCGTCGGTGAACACACTCACCGCGAGCAGCAACGGCTGCTGGGGATGCCAGAAGCACCACGTGATCGCGGTGGCGTAGCAGGAGAGCACGGCCGAGACCAGCACGAGGGCGACCACCTTGGCGGCGAGCAGGTAGCCACGCGGGTATCCCGCCATCGCAAGCCGCCGGTCGAACGTGCTCGATTTGAACGTGACGGTGAACATCATGAAGCCGACGATCTGGGTGACGGCGTTGAGCGCGCCCGAGATCTGGGTCAGCTCGTTGCCTTGCGCAAGCACGGTTTGGTCCGTGGCGCGCAGGTAGAAACGGACGGGCATGTTCCCGACTATCGTGTAGGCCAGGGTCAGCCAGATCGGCACATAGAGCGCCACCAGCCACATGGCGAGGCGATTGCGAAGGTGTTCGAGCAACGCCATCCGGGTGGCAGTACCGAAGCGCGTCCACCACATTACCGGCCTCCGTGGGAAGTAGTGCCTTCGCACAGGACGCCGGCCGCAAGGCGGTGTAGCGTGTCGAGGCGGTCGGCGTCGTAGGCGAGGTGGGAAATCACCAGCACCGAACGGCCGCGGTCGCGCAACCGCTGGGCAAGTTCCCAGAACCGCAGGTAGGTCTCCCAGTCGAAGCCCTGGTAGGGCTCGTCCAGCAGTAGCACGTCCGGGTCATGCATGAGCGCGATGGTCAGGTTCAGCTTCTGCCGCGTGCCGCCGCTGAGCACACCGACGCGCTCATCGAGAAAGTCCGCGAACTGCAGTACGTCAATCAACTCGTGGGCGTAGCTGAGGTCGGGAAGTCCGTACGCCACCTGGAAGAAGGCGAGGTGCTGGGCGACGGTGAAAACGTCGTTCAGCACCACATGTTGAGGACAGTAGCCGAGCCGTCCGCTCACCGATGCCGTTCCGTTGGTGGGAGTCAGCTCGCCGCACAGGATGCGCAGCAACGTCGTCTTGCCCGCTCCGTTCTCGCCGACAACCCCGACGAGGCTGCCGGGCAAAACCTCGAAGGTGACGCCACGCAAGACCTGACGCTTGCCGTAGCGGTGGTACAGCTCGTTCACGCGAAGGACCATCGTTCACTGTCCACTGTTGACGTATTCGCCCGCTGCGGCCTCGTGGTGGCCCGCTGCGGTTCCGCGTTCGCCCGCTGCAGGCTCGTGGTCGCCCGCTGCAGGCTCGTGTTCGCGGAGCGAGGCGTAGAAGCCGAGGGCGCGCACCATGGCCTTGGCGAAACTCTTGGGCAGCAACGGGTCCAGCGGGGCCCACGCCGCGTCGACCTGCGCCTTGGCGTCGTCGTAGCAGGCCTGCACCGCGCCGCACTCCACCAGTGCGGCAGCGACCTCTCGCACGTTCGCGTCGTCGGCTTTGCCGTCACGCACGGCCGTCCAGATCGCGGCCATCCGGTCGTGCGGCAACCGTCCCACCGCCTGCGCCAGCGGCATCGTCACCTTGCCCGCGCGCAAGTCCTCGCCGATGTGCTTCGTAGCGCGGACCTCGCCAGACGGCAGGCGGTTGGTGACACCGTCGAGGTCCATCACGTCGTCGGTGATCTGGTACGCCAGCCCGACAGCCTCGAAGTAGTTGCCCATGGCGGTAATTTGCTCGTCGCTCGCCCCGGCGGTCAGTGCGCCGATCTCGGCCAGCGTACGGGAGTAGGCACCGGTCTTGAGCCGCTGCGCCCAGCGCAGACCAGCTAGCAACGCGGTCGGATCACCGGAGGCGACCGCGAGGTTCATGGCGTCGTGGTGTCCAGTGATGTCGATGCCCTGCCCCACGTGCGCACCCCGCATTGCCCGTAGGTAGCTCTCGTAAGCGCGTAAGCGGCGCCGCTCGTCCGGCAGGATCTCGGCCAGGACGCGGTCAAGCACGAAGTAGGAAGCGGTACCCGCGTTGATGGCCGTCGGCGCGCCGAACACCAAATGCGCAGTCGGCTCGCCCCGCCGCATCGGCGAGTCGTCTTCCACGTCATCGACCATGAGGTATCCCGAGTGGATCAGCTCGGTCACGGCGAGCAGCTGCCGGTACTGCTCGGCCCGCACACCGAACAGTTCGAGCGCGGCGCAGGTGACGAACGACCGCCATCCCCGGCCGGATGTGTCCGAGACGTAGCGCAGGGGCCGGACCATGGCGTCGTACACGACCGCGTGGGGTGCGCCGGACGCCTCCCGCGCGGCGAGTGCCATGGTGAGCGCTTCGCTCGGGGAATCCGGGTACAGCTTGCGCACCTCGTCGTGCGTGACGTCCCGAAGACGCCCGAGAAACTCCTCGATCCGCGCGACCCTGTTGGCAGGCATCACTTCGATGAACGCGCGGCCTGACACCGGTTCGCCCCGCATGGTGCCGCGCACGTTCGCGCAAGCCTCCAGGTAGGAGCCGTGGGTGACCATCGTGAGGATTTCCTGCTGCGGGAGCTCGGCTTCGACGACGACGTCCAGTTCCAGCGCGGGCGCGGACAAGGTCCATCGCGTGGGGTAGGTGTTCAACGAGGACAGTGATGTCCACGGCCGGTCACCGACCAGCTCGGCATCGCAGGACACCCGCTCGCAGTCCGGCGAGTACGCGGTGGCGAACCGCTGGGCGAACACGCTTTGGCGGGAGTTGACGTCGATGTGGTCGATCGTCCCCGCGCTGATCTCCCAGCCGTTGTCCAGCTGGATCCCCGTCCAGTTCCAAGTGCCGTCGGGGTAACGCTGGTCCCCGTCCGGCCGCAGGTACTCCGCGCCGAAGGTGTGCTCGTACCAGCCGCTGCCGGACACTGTGGCGTTCCCGATGCGGCCTTGCACCGCCATGCGTGGGGCGAAGTAGGAGAACGCCTGCGACTCCGGGCCCTGGAACCTGACCTGAAACGCATCATCGTGCTGGATGATGGGCGGCTTCACAGGCGTGAAGACCAGATCGCACGACTGCGTTTCGTCGTCAAACGTGACGTGATACGAGCCGTCCGCCAGCTTGCGCAATGCCGCGACATCGCCGTAACGCAAGTCGAGCTCCTGCTCGGCGATCATCACCTCGCCGCCCATGAGCAGGTCGGGAGCGACCGGGGTGCCGTCGTCGAAGAGTTCGACAAGCGCCTGCCGCACACCGGGATCCATGACACCGTCGTTCGTGATCGTGGTGCGCACGGTGTCGATCCAGCCTCGATCAACCCACACCGCACTCGTGTGCCTTCCGGCCGTGTGATCGGTGCGTCCGATCATGGCGAAATGCGCGCGCAGCGGCTCCCCCTCAGCACGCGTCGCAAGTTGGCGGGTGAACACAAGGAACAGGCCGACGTCGTCACCATGCTCGGTCGTGAGGTGGGTGTGGAAGTACCACCACTCCATACCGCAATCCAGGTGCGGCAAATCTTCCACCACGGGGTCGATCGTGGCTCCCGGCAGGAACCGCACCATCTACCAAACCTCCCACTCACAGTAACTGCACGTGCGCATTATGTACCACAGATCGATGATTCCGGATCAATCGGGTAGTCCAATGAACACTCTTCGTGGTCGTGGCATAAAGGACGCCCCTCGATCATGGCGTGTGCAAGGTTGACCTGTCCGGTTTAGGTCGTTTCGGGCAGGGTGGTGGGTGGCAGGTTGGCCAGGTGGTGGACCGTTTCGATACCGGCGGCTTTGCCGTTCGGGCGGCGCCAGCGCCATCCGGATGCCCTGCCGGGCCCCGAGCAGATCGGTTCGCAGGTGTCCGTCCAGAACAAGGACCTTCCAGGCTGCGGGCCCTGGCACGTCCGTACCCGCCCACGATTTCCATTGAAATTGCGGAGGTTGTCCACAGGCATCGGCGTGTCGGGGTGCGACACGCCGACGGTCCGCAAGTTCCATTGAAATCGAAGGTTCGATTTCAATGGAACTTACGGGTTCTCTCCACCGAGGCGGACTCGATGAACGTCTTCGCACCGGCGGTCACCGCCAGCACCGCCATGGCCGGCAGGGCCGGCAGCAACGGCAACCCATACAGGATTCCCCGCCCACCGCCTCCAGAGCCCGTCCACACGACCTCGCAAGGACTCGACTGTGAGGGTGGGCCGGTCAAGCACAACCGGAATCAGGGAAGCCAAGAACACGAGAGCGCGGCTGCTGGATAGACCGTCACGGCTTGGACAACCCGATGATTCTCCCACCGGAAACCGCGCCCTCGTCTCGCGGGCCCAGTCTCCTACGTCGAGGCCCCGTTGGCGCGGATCGCCGGTATGCATGCCGTCCGGCTGGGACGCGGCTTTTGGGATCTTCGGCGCGCTGAATCCCGGCTGCGGCGGCCTGCCTGAACGCCCCGGGCGCCCTTACCGTGCCGGTGCAGCCTCCGACAGGGACGAACGGTCATTTCTTAATGTCCGATCGAGCACCAATGGCGGTCGTACACAGAGCCCTGATGCGACAGTGAACCCACAGAAACATCACCAGGACACCAGCAAGCGTAGGGAGAGCGGCCGCATGGCTCTCGGGTGGTTGATCGACAGTCTCCGATGCCGACTCGCTGATGCTGCCCGGAACCCGCGACCGGTCTGGATCAGCGGCGGTGCTGGGCTGCAGCACTAACAGAACATGAGGAGCGTGTGCCGTGCACGGATTGGCCTGGTCCGATGAGCGACGGAGCTTGACGGACTCCGTCGAATCCGACCCGCTTCTGACGACAACCAGTTCGCACACGGTTGACGAGGCCCCGCTTTCGCTGGGATCACATGAACCAGCAACGCACGCGGCCGTGCGGTCGCATTACACGGATCGGCCCACCTCAGCCGTGGCAGCGGTGCGTGCACTGCTCTCCAAAGGCTGGATCGAATCTGCGGTCATGTTGGCCGAGGCGACCCTGAATGACGGTGTGCCGGAGGAGTTAGCGGCAGAGCTTCGATGCACCCTGATCGCTCCGCTGATCGCCAGCGGGCACACCGCCGAAGCGATCGCCATCGCCGACCAGGTGCTTGCTGTCCCCGACCTGTCGACCACTACGTTCGACGACACCGCAGCAGGTCGAATGCTGGCGTTGGTGCTGCAAGGGGACTTCGCCAGTGACCACGCCTCGAAAGTGTTGCAGGAGCCGGACGGGACATGCCACGGCCAGGCACGGACTGCGATCGCCTTGACCGGATTGGCACATCTCGAGTGGTCGGCCGGCAATGTCGCTGGGGCGCTGTGTTGGGGGAGGCGGGCAGCGACCTGCGCGGCGTCCGTGAAATCTGCGGATTGGCGCTGGTATCCGCCGCTGATGATGGCCGAGATGTTGGGCGAGTTGGGCGAGTTCGACGACGCCGAGGAGATGCTGCGCCAGGCCCGCGCGGAAATCGACCAGTTCGGGTTGACCATGCACGCAGCACAAGCTGACCTGATCCGTGCGCGCTTGCTGCTGCGGGCGGGACGGCAGACGGCGGCACGGTTGACTGCCGAGGCATGTTTGTCCAGCGCACTCGAATTGGGGACGTTGCGAGTGGTTCCTTCAGCGGAGTCTGTTCTTGCGCTGATCGCATTCCGTTCCGGCGACGTGGCGTTGGCTCGTTCCTATCTGCGACGCTGCCGGGAAACCTCGACATACGAACAGGGTTCCGCCGCGCGGTCGGCGCGCGACGGGTGGATTCAGCTGCTGGTGCACACCTCGAAGGAAGATCCGTCGAGCATCGAAGCGCTGCTGCATACCAACCTGCTGCACAGACCCGCCCTGTTCGTGGAGGAACCGGGTGCTGCCGCGTGGTTCGTACGTGTCGCGATGGACGTGGGCGACGAGAAGATTGCGATCAAGGCGATCGAAGCTGCGCACGCCGTAGCCAACGCGAACATCGGTACGCCTGCGGTTGCCACTGGCGCGCTGCATGCTCGCAGCCTTTTCGAACCGAATCTGGATGGACTGCTGCAAGTCATCTCCGAATATGGAGACGCTTGGGCCAGGGAAACCGCGATAGAAGATCTACGAGCCTTGTTGGGCGGTGGCGTTCTGTCCAGCGACCGGCGCGACTCCAGAAACGTTGCCGAAAGCGGACGAAACGACTCGACCAACGCTAAGAATACTGATAGGCCGCACGGCGACGCAGAATCAATTCCGCCGGACCTGACGAAAACCGAACGTGCCATTGCCGAGCTGGTCGGCCAAGGATTGACCAATCGTCAGATTGCACACCGCATTTTCCTCTCCCCGCACACCGTAAACTACCACCTGAGGCGGATTTTCCGAAAACTCGGAATCAATTCCCGTGTGAAACTCGCGAGCCGGGAGCGATACGCGGTGCGACGCGAAATCCGGTCATCCGGTCGGCACGGAAGCAGTTGAGGTGAGCGCAGCAAGTACCTGATCTGTCGTCGGAACAGCCGCACAACGTTGTGCGGCGTACGACACCGCCATTCGATGGTCCTCCAGGGAGAAGTCGGCTACCGCATCGCAGACCAGAAACGGTTGGATGTCGTGAGAGAACGCGTCGCAGCTTGTGATTAGGCAACCGACGTGAGCGTACACGCCGCAGACGATGAGCTGGTCGCGCCCGCAGTCACGAAGGTAATCCAGTAACCCGGAATCGTGAAATGCGCTGTACCGCCACTTCGTGAATACGCGCTCGTGCTCGGCTGGCGCCAGTTCGGCCACGATTTCACGGTCGGCCGGATTCGCCGTCATTCCCGGCCCCCAGAAGTCTTTGAGCAGGCCGCGCTGCTTGCTGTTCATCCCGCCGGGCTGCGCCGTATATGCTACGGGAATGCCCAGGTCCGCACAACATTCGCGCAGGCGCGCGATGTTTCGCACCAAGTCCAAGGCTGGAGAATCGCCGGGGAACTTTGCCAAGAAATAGTTCTGCATGTCGTGGATCAGCAACGCTGCGCGATACTGGCTAACGGTCCAGTCGACCCTGCTGCGCGGCACATCATCAGCTGTTGGCATGGGGTACGCGCCGATCGGCGGTATGGTCACGGAAGCCTCCCTCAACGGCGGGTTTCCCGGCCCCGTCGTGCACGTGCCGAGGATGTTCGGCGCCGTTTTTTCGATTTGCCCGGACAGCGGTTCTCAATGTGAAACCTCGCTGCGAACATAGTTCATCTACGGGTGCGCGCAGTGCCCGTTCCGGTTGCGCTACTCGAACGGGTAGTCGCGTCTTGGTGTCCGACTGGTCGCGACAGCTGCGATCCTCGCAACACCGCTAAAACGAGTAGTTGTTTTTTCGGCACTGGTTCCGGTCGCCGAGCAATGTAGAGTCAGGGTGCCGAAATCTTGCATGCTGTCAACGGAAGAGTTGGATGCGGTAAGCAGTCGCTGGCTGTTCTAGATGCCTGGGTGCACGGTGCGAGTACTTGCCGCGCGCCGTTTCGCGTGGGACCGTAGTCAAGGAGTTTTCATGGCCAAACGCGTAGTCGCCGGGTTGAAAGAACTGCTCGTTTCGAACCCGCCCCCCTTCGCCGTGCTGCAGCGGCCGGAAATGGGGAATAGGCTCGAGATTCTGCTTGGCGAGGTCACCGAGGTCTGTTCGATCGAAGACTTGGGGATCCCACCATCTTCCACCGGGCCAGCGCGCCAGGAATTGCTCGTGCTCGTTCCGTACAGACAGCTAACCGAACGCGGCTTCGAATGCGTCGATGATGGCGCGCCCATGCTGCAGATGATGGTCCGGTCGCAAGGAACGGTCAACGTCACCGAAGCGTTGGGCGCACTACCTGACGAGCCGGTGGAGTTGAAGGACGCCCGCTTCGACACCGACGACGAGACTTACGCAGAGGTCGTCCGGAGCGTCCTGCGCGACGAGATCGGCAGCGGCGCTGGCTCGAACTTCGTCATTAGGCGGTCGTTCACGGCCACTCTCGCCGACTTCTCGCCACGCCACGCGTTGAGTCTGTTCAGGCGGTTGCTCGTTGCGGAGCAGGGTACGTACTGGACTTTCGTGGTCCACACGGGTTCCCGCACGTTCGTCGGAGCTAGCCCCGAAAAGCACGTCAGCCTGGATCGGGGCACGGTGGTGATGAATCCGATCAGCGGCACCTACCGGTATCCGCCGGAGGGACCGTCGACGCAGGACGTGCTGCGTTTCCTGGCGGATCGCAAGGAAGAAGACGAACTGCACATGGTTCTCGATGAAGAACTTAAGATGATGGCCAGGATTTGCGACCGGGGCGGCACCGTGGTCGGCCCGCGGTTGCGGCAGATGGCCCGTCTGGCGCACACCGAATACCTGATCGAGGGCCAGACGAAGCTAGATGTTCGGGACATTCTTCGGGAAACGTTGTTCGCGCCGACGGTCACCGGAAGTCCGCTGGAAAGTGCCTGCCGGGTGATCAAGCGGTACGAGCCGTCGGGACGCGGTTACTACAGCGGGGCAATCGCACTGATCGGTCACGATGCAGCGGGCTACCAGACACTGGACTCGGCGATCCTGATTCGCACCGCGGAGATCGAACGCGATGGTCGGCTGCGGGCTGGCGTCGGCGCGACGCTCGTCCGGCACTCCGACCCGGGTTCCGAAGTCGCTGAGACCCGGTCGAAGTTGGCCGGAATGCTCGCGGCGTTCGAAGGCGGAGTCGACGCGCCGCATCAGCGGGAACGCGGATTGTCCCTTGATGCAAATCCGTTGGTTCGAGAAGCGCTGGACGGACGCAACAAGAGCTTGGCGCGGTTCTGGTTGAGAGCGGATCGCGGTCACGTGCCCACGGTGCCGGAACTGGTCGGCCGTCGAGTGCTCGTGATCGATGGCGAGGACACATTCACCGCTATGCTGGGTCACCAGCTGACCGCTCTGGGGCTGACCGTCTCCATCCGCGGCTATGACGAGTCTTTCGAGATGGACGACGACGAGTTCATCGTGCTCGGCCCCGGGCCAGGCGATCCCCGGGTGCTCGATGACCCGAAGATCGCCACGTTGCGCAGGATCGCCCGGCGGCTCCTTCACGATCGACGTCGATTTCTCGCGGTGTGCCTAGGGCACCAGGTCCTCTGCGGACTGCTGGGCTTGGAAGTGGTCCCCGAGGTAGTTCCGAACCAGGGTGAGCAGATCGACATCGACCTTCTCGGGGAACGAAGAACTGTCGCTTTCTACAACACATTCGTTGCCAGGTCCAGCAGCGACCGCCTGTATCACCGGGATCTTCCGGGGCCGGTCGTCATCAGCCGGGAGCCCGATTCAGGGCGGGTGTATGCGTTGTCCGGGCCGGGTTTCCGGTCGATTCAGTTCCACCCGGAATCGGTGTTGACCATCGACGGAATGAGTATTCTCGGCGATCTTCTCGGCTCCCTGGTGCCGATTACCGAGTCTTTGCCCGCACAACGTGGCTCGTCGGGCGTTTCTGGTCCTGCGCGGACCGGCGTGCGGACAAGCACGGGCTGAGAGGACGCGCAGCATGCAGTTGGAGTCACGTCTCGGAGGTCGGTCGTGCGTCCTGGCGTCATCGTGATCGGTTCCGGCGCGGCCGGCCTGTCCGCGGCCCTCGCCGCACGGGCGGCCGGTGCCGACGTCACCGTCCTGGAGGCGACGTCGACCTTGGGCGGGACGACGGCGCTCTCCAGCGGTGCGGTGTGGGTACCGAACAACCATGTAGAAGCAGCAGGGCGAGGCCGCGACTGCGCGGAGAAGGCGCACAGGTATCTGCGCTCACTCGCGGTCGGCGACGTCGACCCCCTCCTCGTCAACCGGTTCCTCGACGCGGGACCACGAATACTGCGGTGGTTGGAAGGCACGTCCCCGCTGCAATGGAGCCCGCTGCCGTATCCGGATTGCCATTCCGAGCTGCCTGGCGGCATGGAAGGCGGTCGCTCCCTCGAACCGTGCGCGCTGCAGATCGAGCCCAGCCTCACCGACCAACTGCGGCCGCCGCTGCCGTGGCGCCTGCCTGCGATGCTCGCCGAATTGGCCACTGGTCAGGTTTCGGTGGATGTGGTCAACCAACGACGGCGAACCGGTACGGTCACCGGAGGGCAGGCACTCGTGGCCGCACTGCTGATCGCGGCCCGCACGGCGGGTGTCAGCTTTCGGACTGCTGCGAGGGCTACCAGACTCGTCAACGACGATGGCACGGTGACCGGTGTCGACACCCGTGGTCAGCAGCTGCGTGGTCGGGTGTTGCTGGCAAGCGGTGGTTTCGAGCGGGACACCGCACTCGTCAACGCGTTCTTGCGGATGCCGGTGCTTCGCTGTGTGGGCGCACCCGGTGCGCGTGGTGACGGCCTGCGAATGGCGATGTCCACGGGGGCCGCGCTCGGCAACATGTCCGAGGCATGGTGGTGTCCAACGACGCCTGACCCCGACGCGGAGATCGACGGGGAACCGCTGGACCGGATGCTGTTCGCCGAACGTGCGCGCCCTGGCACGCTCATGGTAGATCGGCGTGGCCGCAGGTTCATCAACGAAGCCCAGAACTACAACGACGTCGGCCGGGCGCTGCACGCGTTCGAGCCAACGGAATTCTGCTTCGAGCGGGCCCCGTCATGGCTGATCTTCGACGGGATTCACCGGCGCGACTACACCGTCGGCCCGGTCCGGCGAGATGCTTATGCCCCGGACTGGCTTCCGTGCGGAGGCACTCTCGCCGAACTCGCCGATCTCATCGACGTCCACGCCGAAACGCTGATCCAGACCGTCGAACGGTTCAATGCGGCGGCCAAGGACGGACTCGACCCGGAGTTCGGGCGCGGCACCAACGCGTACGACCGGGCGATGGGAGATCCACAGGCGACGCATCCCACCCTGCGGCCGCTCACCGAACCGCCTTTCTACGCCCTGCCGGTACATGCCGGGCTTGGCGGGACGAAAGGCGGTCCCCGCACCGACCCGCACGGGCGGGTACTGCACGTCGAAGGCGGTGTGATTCGCGGGCTCTACGCTGCGGGCAATGTAGCGGCCAGTCCGTTCGGGTTCGCTTACCCGGGTACCGGTGGCACTCTCGGGCAAGCACTCGTTTTCGGCGCGCTGGCTGGCGAAGCCGCCGCGGGCGACTGAGGCATTGATGCGCAACTTCCGGACAACGCACGACGAGGAGAACGGTGCCGAACCACGCTTACGTAATCACCGACGTCTTTACCGCAACTCCGCTGGAGGGCAATCCGCTGGCTGTTTTCATCGACGCCGCCAGCCTGTCCGCAGAGCAGATGCAACGCATCGCCAGGGAGATGAATCTGTCGGAAACCACGTTCGTGCTTCCCGCCCGTGAGGTTGCCGACGCGCGGGTCCGGATCTTCACACCGGTGAACGAGCTGCCCTTCGCCGGGCACCCCACGCTTGGGACTGCCATCGTGCTTGGTGCGGAGCTGAACCAGGACACGATCCGGCTGGAGACCGAAGTCGGGGTGATCAGCTTTTCGTTCGAGCGCGCGAACGGGAAGATCGTCGCCGCCAGGATGCTGCAGCCGATCCCGAGCTGGCAACCGTACGAGCATGCCGACGAACTGCTGGAAGGTCTTCACGTCGCGGCTTCCGAGCTACCGGTCGATGCCTACCGGAACGGGCCTCGGCACGTCTACGTCGGGCTCGGCAGCGTGGCGGCGCTGGAGGCGATCCACCCGGACCTCCGGGTGCTCGCCAAGTTCCCCGACATGGCCGCGCTCTGCTTCGCCGGCGCGGGCACCAATTGGCGGTTGCGGATGTTCTCACCCGCGTACGGGGTCGCCGAAGACCCGGCCACCGGCTCGGCCGCAGGTCCGCTGGCGGTCCACCTCGCCCGGTATGGCCGGATCGCTTTCGGCAGCCAGATCACGATTCGCCAGGGTGTCGAAATCGGCCGGCCCTCGACCATGTACGCGACGGTCGAGGGCGCGGGCGAGCGGATCGATCAGGTGGAGGTGGTCGGTGCGGCGGTAGTGGTCGCACACGGCACCCTCGTGTTGTAACCGCGATGTGGACGTCTCATGCGGGTATACCACCTCGTTTGATCACCGGTACCTCGATCCCCAGCGCGCGCATCTGCTGGCACGGGTTCATGAATTCGCGGACCTCTTTGATCTTGCCGTTTTCCAGCAGGAATGAATGGATGAAATGGTTCTTGTAATGCCCTGGCGAGTAATCGGGGAAGAGAATTTTCCCCTCACCGTCGCATTCGACCCAGAATCGGTTCGGATCCTGCGTCTCGTAGATCTCCACATTGATCCACTTCCAGTCCGGGAAGCACTCCAACGACCAGGCGGCCATGGAATACAGGTTGTCCTTCCCGGTCGCGAATACCGGCTCGCCGGTGTCCGTCGTCCATAGGCCACCGCGCTCGGTGCCGTCATCGGTGAACAAATGATGACGTTGCAAGCGGGACTCACCTTCGGTGACCCGCAGATATTCTTCGACGGTGGCCCGATTACGTCGCCTGAGCTCCGCTTCGTTGCCGAATGGTACTGCATCCTGAGGCGCTTCTGTCATTTGTTGAACCTCTCCATCCGTGGTGATGCGGACGCATCCGTCGATGACCACATCCAGTGGCGGCAATCCTCGTGCCCCAACGTCCATGTGAAGACGTCGAAAGTTGCGCGAACGAGCTTCCACGGAAAGCCTCCGCCAGTCTCATTACGACTGCAACTACCTTTCCGAGTAGCCGGTCGGGGTAGGCGGGTTCGTCAACCTGGTGACACCCACTTGAATGAGTAGGTGCCACATCATGACGGTAAGAGTCTTGTTGGTGTCGCTACGACCGTTTGACCGCGCCAGTTCATTGGTGCCGAGATTGAATTGTTAGAGTTAGGTTGATTTCCGACTTGGTAGCGTCAGCCACCAGAGAATCGATCGCCTCCGGCGACAACAACTCTGCCACCCGCTGCGCCGCAGCCTGCGAAGCGATCCTCGGTCACCCGTAGATGCCGCCAGACCCCGCCCCAAGCCTGACCCCGCACCCCTCCGGCAACCCCGCGGCACGGCGGGCAGTTCGGCATGCCCTCACGACCAGAAACCGCACCTCAAACCCGCCCCTGAATGTTTACGTCTCCGGATCAGCGAGCGCGTCGACCACAGCCCAAGCATCTTCGATAGCCATACCCGCAACCGTAGCCACCCAAGATCACCTTCAGCACGGAGACCAGCCGCTCAACCCTCACGAACCCGCTGAATGTTTACCTCGCGGCGACGTCCTTTCCCAGCTTGCGATAATTCGCGTTATTTTTCTGCTTTTTCTTCTTTCGCTGCTCCACCTTCCGCTGGAGCGTCGCCAGCTCATCCTTCTCCTTCTCGTTCAGCTGCCCCTCCCCCTTCCCCTTCAACTCCTCAACTCGGGCGGCTTCGACCTTTCTCGCCTCGCGATTCGCCGCCTGGCTATCCCTGTTTTCCGGTTTCTTCTCCGCACTCGGGTCCTGCTGTGCTGCCGGATTGGTCGGCGCGGGCCCGTCGCCCTTGCCGCCGTGATTCCCGGAACCAGCCTCAACAGCGGGTCCTTGCACCTTCGGCCGCTTGGGTGCCCGGGAACCCTCGCCGGCCTCCTCCCGCGTCCTCGTCGTGCCGACCACCGGCCCACCGGGACGCTGACGCTGGGGAGGACCTGCCACCTCGGCGGGCAGCCCAGCCCCCAGCCCAGCAACTCCTCGAACGAAGCCAGGTCAGACTCGGCCTGCTTCAGCGACTCCCGCAGCCACGCAACCCGCACGTCCGGCTCCTCATCGCCGGTCGCATCCCCCTACTCCTCCTCAACCAACCCCTCCCACGTCTCCGCCTGCTCCACCCGCACAACCGCATCCGACTCCCACTCCGCCCCCGTCTGCTGGTCCTCGTCCCGGCCGGACAACGATGCCGCAGCCCGCTCCGGCCCGGCTGGATTCCCCATCACCTCCCCAACCCACGCACCAGAAGCAACGCCGCTATCCAACCCATCCCATACAGCGCCACCCTGCTCCGCCGAACCCGCATCCCCCGACCCAGCCCACTCCTCATCCGCCCGAGCAAGCCACGCAACGAAATCTTCGATTCCCTCCCACTCCGCGTCCTGATCAAAATGTTCGTCCCGCACAGCCGCATCCGACTCCCACTCCGCCCCCGACGCCGTCTGCTGGTCCTCGACCCGGCCGGACAACGACGCCGCAGCCCGCTCCGGCCCGGCTGGATTCCCCATCACCTCCCCAACCCACCACCCACCAGAATCAACGCCGCTATCCAACCCCGCACCCCATACAGCACCACCCCGCTCCGCCGAACCCGCATCCCCCGACCCAGCCCACTCCTCATCCGCCAGATCAAGCCACGCAACGAGATCGCTTCCCTCCGACCCCGCGTCCTGACCAAAATGGTCGCCCCGATCAGCCCCAGCCCGCTCCCATACCCCGCTGGGCACCAGCGCATCCCACTCATCCTGCTGCCCACTTGCCCCCGCACCCACCCTCCCCCCAGCCTCATCCACCCCCTCAGCCAGCATCCTCTCCAGCGCCGCCTTATCTTCCTTCAGCCTCTTCCTCACCGCTTCCAAATCCTTCACAGAATCAGCCCGCTTAGCCTTCTTGTCCGCCAGCCTGTTCCGCTGAGCCTCGGTCGGCTCCCGCAGCGCCTGCAGCTCCTCGATATCTTTTTTCAGCCTCGACACTCGGGTCGCCAGCCGATTGTCCCCCTCTTGGCCCTTTTGTATTTTCTTGCGCAAATCGAGCTCGGCCCGCTGCCTCGGAGTCATCTGCCCCTGTTCCTCCAACCCCGCAATCCGGTCCTTTTTATTCCGGCGCGAGTTCGCAGCCCTTTCCATCTCCAGCGCCGTCTTGTCTTTCTTCAGCCTTTCCCTCACCGCTTCCAAATCCTTCACAGAATCAGCCCGCTTAGCCTTCTTGTCCGCCAGTCTGTTCCGCTCAGCCTCGGTCGGCTCCCGCAGCGCCTGCAACGCCTCGATATCTTTTTTCAGCCACGACACTCGGGTCGACAGCCGTTTTTGCTCCTTTTCGCCCTTTTGTATTCTCTTGCGCAAATCGAGCTCGGCCCGCTGCGTCGGACTCGCAGCGAGATCGTCGCTTCCCTCCGACCCCGCGTCCTGACCAAAATGGTCGCCCCGATCAGCCCCAGCCCGCTCCCATACCCCGCTGGGCACCAGCGCATCCCACTCATCCTGCTGCCCACTTGCCCCCGCACCCACCCTCCCCCCAGCCTCATCCACCCCCTCAGCCAGCATCCTCTCCAGCGCCGCCTTATCTTCCTCCAGCCTCTTCCTCACCGCTTCCAAATCCTTCACAGAAACAGCCCGCTTAGCCCTCTGGTCCGCCAGCCTGTTCCGCTGAGCCTCGGTCGGCTCCGGCAGCGCCTGCAACGGCTCGATCTCTTTTTTCAGCTTCGACACTCGGGTCGACAGCCGATTGCCCCCCTCTTGGCCCTTTTGTATTCTCTTGCGCAAATCGAGCTCGGCCCGCTGCCTCGGAGTCAGCTGCTCCTGCTCCTCCAACCACGCAATCGCGGCGACAGATTCGTCTTTTTTATTCCGGCGCCAGTTCGCAACCCTTTCCGTGTTTTTCCGTTTCTGGTCCGTCACCTTTGGTCCGAACCGGGCCAGGTCCTCCCTTTCCTTCTGCGTCAACGCCGCCCGCGGCTTCCCCTCCAACTTCTTAACCAGAGCGGCTTCGGCCTTCTTCTTCTTCTGGTACGTCGCGTCGTATACCTTGCGTTTCTGTTTCCGCTCCTGCTCCGTACTCGGGTCCTGCTGTGCTGCCGGATTGGTCGGCGCGGGCCCGTCGCCCTCGCCGCCGTGATTCCCGGAACCAGCCTCCACAGCGGGTTCTGGCACCTTCGGCCGCTTGGGTGCCCGGGTACTCCCGCCGGCCTCCTCCCGTTTCCTCGTCGTGCCGGCCACCGGCCCACCGGGACGCTGACGCTGGGGAGGACCTGCCACCTCGGCGGGCAGCCCAGCCCCCCAGCCCAGGCGCCGCAGCCCGAAACCACTGGGCAGCACCACCTCCCGATCCGATGCCACCTCCGACACCGGAACCACCCACACCCCGAACGCCGCGGAAACATCATCTTTGTCAGCGACCTCGCCCGTCTGCGGATCCACCAGCACGACCCGCCCTTGCCCATCGCGGTCTTCGGTATTCACCGCAGCGATCACATGCGCACTACCGTCCGCTCGCAGGTAAATCACCGGCACAGCCACACCCACCGGTACAGCCACCCCCACCAGCCCACCCCGCACATACCACTCAACCCCAGCAACACCAGCCACCCACCAGGCCCTCGCCCCCAACGCCGCCTCCAACCGAGCCGGATCCCGGTCACCCCCAGCCGGCCCCGCCACGAACTGCCGACCGAACCTCAGAGAATTATGGAACGCCACAAACGCCTCCAGGCAATTCACCCGGAAACCCGCCTCACCGGAGAGATAGTTGGCCCGGTTCACCCCCACCAGGAACCGATACCCGCCCCCCCGCTCGCCCCCGCCTATCGCCTGCGCCTCCTTCGCCCGGCCAGCCTCGCCTCGCAACTTCCTCTCCGCCGCCCGCACCGCAGCCGACCCCGACCGAACCGTCTGCAACTGACCTGGAGTCCACTGCCCCTGGCTCACCCACTGCTTCGCCCATTCGACCCGCTCACGCACACCGCCCGGGTTGTACTCCGGCGGCATCGCCTGCAAATGCCGCTCCATCCGATCCGTCAGCCCGGCCAACGCCGCAATCTCAGCCGGCACGGACGCCGCAACCCGCTGCTCTCCCGTCTCACCCAGATGTTGCCCGGCCGGTTCACCCTCGTCGTTCACCATCTCGGCCAACTCCGCCCGCAACTCCTCGATACGCCGCTGCGCCTTTTCCCAGTACTCCCGCCAACCCCCATCGAACCCCGGCAACACCGCCGACTCCGCCCGCTGACTCCCGTCCCAGCCCGGCAACGCCTCGAACGAAGCCAGGCCAGACTCAGCCTGCTTCAGCGACTCCCGCAGCCGCGCGACCCGCACATCCGGCTCCTCATCGCGGGTCGCATCCCCCTGCTCCTCCTCAACCAACCCCTCCCACGTCTCCGCCTGCTCCACCCGCACAGCCGCATCCGACTCCCACTCCGCCCCCGACCCCGTCTGCTGGTCCTCGTCCCGGCCGGACAACGATGCCGCAGCCCGCTCCTGCCCGGCTGGATTCCCCATCACCTCCCCAACCCACCACCCACCAGAATCAACGCCGCTATCCAACCCCGCACCCCATACAGCACCACCCCGCTCCGCCGAACCCGCATCCCCCGACCCAGCCCACTCCTCATCCGCCAGATCAAGCCACGCAACGAGATCGCTTCCCTCCGACCCCGCGTCCTGACCAAAATGGTCGCCCCGATCAGCCCCAGCCCGCTCCCATACCCCGCTGGGCACCAGCGCATCCCACTCATCCTGCTGCCCACTTGCCCCCGCACCCACCCTCCCCCCAGCCTCATCCACCCCCTCAGCCAGCATCCTCTCCAGCGCCGCCTTATCTTCCTTCAGCCTCTTCCTCACCGCTTCCAAATCCTTCACAGAAACAGCCCGCTTAGCCTTCTTGTCCGCCAGCCTGTTCCGCTGAGCCTCGGTCGGCTCCCGCAGCGCCTGCAACGCCTCGATATCTTTTTTCAGCCTCGACACTCGGGGCGCCAGCCGACTTTTTTTCTCCTTTTCGTCCTTTTGTATTTTCTTGCGCAAATCGAGCTCGGCCCGCTGCCTCGGAGTCAGCTGCCCCTGCTCCTCCAACCACGCAATCGCGGCGGCGACTTTGTTCTTTCTCGACCGGCGAGCGTTCGCGACAGTTTTCCTCTTTTCCTCCTCCTTCGTCAGCCGCTCCGCCAACTCCTCCGCCTGCGCCACATTCAGCTTGTTCAGCCTCTCCAACTCCTGCAACTCCGCAATCCGGTTCTTTTTATCCCTGCGCGAGTTCGCAATGCTTTCCGTATTTTTCCGTCTCCGCTTCGCCACCTTCGGCCCAAACCGGGCCAGATCCTCCCGTTCCTTCTGCGTCAACGCCTCCCGCGGCTTCGCCTCCAACTTCTTAACCAGAGCGGCTTCGGCCTTTTCCTTCTTGCGCCGCGTCGCGTCGTATACTTTGTTTTTCTGTTTCCGCTCCTGCTCCGCACTCGGGTCCTGCTGTGCTGCCGGATTGGTCGGCGCGGGCCCGTCGCCCTCGCCGCCGTGATTCCCGGAACCATCCTCAACAACGGGTTCTTGCACCTTCGGCCGCTTGGGTGCCCGGGAACCCCCGCCGGCCTGCTCCCGCGAACCCTGGTCAGCCTTCCCCCGCGTCCTCTTCGTGCCCTTCGTGCTCTTCGTGCCGGCTTTGCCCGCCACCGGCCCGGACGCACCACCCCGACGCTTCGGACCCGTCACCACGGCGGGCAGCCCGGACCCCCCGTCCTGGCCTCGCCACCGGGAACCACTGGGCGGCAACACCACCTCCTCTTCTACTTCCACCCCCGACACCACGATCACCCACATCCCGGTCGCAGCCAGGACCTCAGCGGCCTCGGCTGCCTCCCCCTTCTGCGGATTCAGCAGAGCCACCCGCCCTTGCCCATCGCGGTCTTCGGCATGCACCGCAGCGATCACATGAGCGCTACCATCCTGTCGCCGGTAAATCACTGGCACAGCCACGCCCACCGACACACCCTGCACATACCGCTCAACCCCAGCCACACCAGCCATCGGCCGGGCCCTCGCCCCGAACGCCGCCTCCAACCGAGCCGGATCCCGGTCACCCCCAGCCGGCCCCGCCACGAACTGCCGACCGAACTTCAGAGAATTATGGAACGCCACAAACGCTTCCAGGCAATTCACCCGGAAACGCTTCTCCCCGAAGAAATAATTGGCCTGATTCACCCCCCGCAGGAACAGATATCCAGACCCCACCGGCCCACCCTCCGCTACCGGAGCTGAAACCGCCCACACCCCAGAATCCCGCCTCACCGCATCCGGCCCTAGCGCATCCTCCGGCGCTCGTTTCGGGCCCGCACCACCGGGTTCGTTGCCACCGGGCCTGGCCTGGTTCGCCCTCACACCACCAGGCCAGGCCCGGCGACGTCGTACACCAGCAGCGGGATCGGCGGAAGTGCGTCGCGCCCCCTCACCGGTCGCCTCTCCTTCCCGGGACGCCCGCCCGGGCTGTTCCGACACGCGGGAAACACCGCGCCTGGGCTGCACTACCGCCCCGCCCGGACCAGCATCACGGGACCGGGCAGCATCACCCTTTGGACTCGACCGCTGGAGCTGCCCCGCCATCGATTCCAGGCCGCGTTCCACAACACCAGCAGAATCAGCACCGCTGGACATGCCGGCCGCCTGAGCCACCGCCACGGGATCAGCCGACCACGGCACCGCGCCAGAATCCCCGGACTCCTCCTCCACAGCGGTTGCATCAACCCGGCGCAGGTCCTGTTCCGGCCACTGCGCCGACCGAGGGCCGGAAAGCCGCGTGCCCGCCTGGTCATCGTGTGTGGTGGCCGCGGACCGTGGGTCCCCGGCCACCGACCTCGCCTGGGCAGATGCCCTCTGGGCAGCCGATGCCTCACCCCGGGTCACCGTCTTGCCACCGGCGGCGGCCGGGACCGTTGCCGAGGCGTCCGCCAGACCGGCCACGGCCCCGCGCCCGCCGGCCAGCACCGCGGCACCAGGCCCGGCCAGCGGCTTGGGACGAGAACCATTCGCGGGGAACACCGTCCATCGCGGCTCGCGCCCGGCCTGTTCCGGCGTCGTCATCGCGACAACGTGGCGGCCCAGATCCTGCGCCAGTGCCGACCCCTGACCCCGCGTCACCACCACACCCGCAGTCGGATCGCTGGGGGACACCAGCAGCACAGGCCCGCCCATGGAATCCGCGGCACCCTGCACGAACTTTGCCAACCCGCCACCAGCAGCCACATCCGCGGTCACCGGCACCCGCACCGTGTCCGCCGGCAACACCGCCGGCGACACCGCCGCCGGATCCCGATGCAGAGACGGCGCCGCCTGCGACCCGCCCCCCGGCAGCGTCACCGAATCCGGCGACACCACCGCCTCATCTTGGCGGTGCGAATCCCCACGCCCCGCGACCGAGTCCGTACCGGGATCCCCATCGCGGCCGGTCACCCCACCCGGCGACCCCGGATGCCCCCCGGCCACACGACCATCGGAATCCACGACAGACCCGGACCCGGCAGTCTCCGATGCCGGATGCCCCGCAGGCACACGATCGTCGGGGCCCACGACAGACCCAGGCCTGCCGGTCTCCGGGCGCGGGGTGTCCGCGGGCACATCGGAAGCATGTGGGGTCACCGTCGGGGAGTCTGGTGTCTTCGAGGCAGACACCTCCAGCGGCCGCTTCCCGGGCACGGCCTGATCGTCACCGGGATCCGGGCTGTACGGCGGTGGCGGTGTGCCCGGCCGGTCCGGACCAACACCAGGTCCCCCACCGGAATATGCCGGTGGCGGTGTGCCCGGCCGGTCCGGACCAACACCAGGTCCCCCACCGGGATATGCCGGTGGCGGTGTGCCCGGCCGGTCCGGACCAACACCAGGTCCCCCACCGGGATATGCCGGTGGTGGTGTGCCCGGCCGGTGCTGGCCGGCACCGGGCACCACCGGAACGTCACGAGCCGGGGTCCCGCCCGGCACACCGCCATCGGCACCCCGCTTACCGTCCGTGCCGTCCTTACCGTCTGTGCCGCCCACAACAACGGCAGACACCACAGCGGAACCGGGCACCACCAGGTCATCACCAGAAGACACCGACACCGCAGCCGAATTCACCGACCCGGTATCCGAGAACACAGTGTCCACATCAGACACACTCGAGGAACCCGAGCCGGCCCCGGAATCCGAGCCAGTCCAGCGATCCGACCGCGAACCATCCGATCGCGAGGCATCCGAGGCATCCGATTGCGAGGCATCGGATGGGATGAACGTGCTGTCTTTGTCTGGGGAGCCAGGGATGTTCCCTGTCTGCGACCCGGACCCTGCCCCCGGCAGCGGGGTCTTCTCCCCACCGGACCCGCCACCATCGTCGCTGCCGCCCCCGCCCCGGCCGGTGCCCTCGAGGTACGGGCTCGAGCCTACCGGGTGCAGCTTGCCCCGCAACGCCAAACCCGCCAGAGTGCCCAGACCACTGAACACCGTCTCGAACAAACCCGCCGTCAAACTAAACGGGTTCCAGGTCACCTCCTGGCCCGTGGCCGCCAAATATCCCGCCTCCCCGAAAAACTCCGACAACGCGTTCTCCACCGCCTCCCCGAGCCCGCTGCCGAACCGCGCCAGCCACATCGCCCCCACCGACATCCCCGCAAAGTCATCCAGACTCTTGCCCACCGCGTCCGCGAACTTCGCCATCGCCGACACCGGATACAACTCCGCGTGCTCGGCCACCGCTTTCTTCACCGCCGCCTCCAGGATCGCCGCATCCACGTCATCGCCCAGGCCCTTCACCAGGACCTTCGTCAACGTGTTGCTGACCAGACCGCCCACCGCCGACATCGGCAGCGCCACCAACGCCGAGAACGCCCCCATCCCCGCCGCCTGCTCGGTCAGCGTCCTATCCCACTTCTGAGCCGATTTCTCACCCAGCATCTGCACCTGGGCCTGCAGATCCGGCACCACGTTGAACGCCACACCACCAGCCGCCATCATCGCCAACCGCATGAACAACTGCCCCCACCACCGCGTCAACCACAGCCGCATCGCCGCCATCCGCGCCGCCAGCCACAACAGCGACGCACCACCGGTCGCCCCCGCAAACTGCATCGCCCACGCCATCTCTAACCACAGCAATTCCAGGCTATAAATCGTCATCAACTTCACATACCGCACCTGCTGCGACGTAGCCCGCACGAATACCGCTAAATCCAGTAACGACCCCTGCCCCGAGGACAACAACCCATCAAAAACCCCCAACCCGTCCGCGAACCGGTCCGCCGCCCTCCCCGAAAACCCCGTCCGCACCTTTCCCACCAGCTCCGCCACCAACGCCCGCACCTCACCCAGCTCCGCCGCACCCGCCTCCAACGCGTCCGCCACCGCGAACAACGCACCCTCATCCGCATCCGTCATATCCTCACCGGTCAACACCTGAAAAAGCCGCCGCACCCCCTCCGGCACCATGATCGACGAAAACATCACACCCACCTCGCCCCAACGCCACCACAACCCAAGGCAGCAACGAAGTATGCGGGAACCAGCCCTCCCGCCCCGCTGGGGGCCAGCCTGGTGACCTGCCGGCGCGGTGACGCACCAAAACCCAGTAGCCGGGCGGCCTCAGCCGCCCGGCACCCGAACCACAACACGCCCCTCACAACGAGAACATGGCTCCTTCCAGCAGGAACATGCACCACTCCACTCAAATCCATGAAAATATCACTTGCCAGCGGACACGCTCACGAGCGAACGGGGGAACTACAACACGTATTCGTACTAACGAGCCAAAGCGCATGACACGGAACTCGACAAGCCCACCTCGCCGTCACAGCGGTACACCAACCACGCCCTCCGCCTTTTCAACAGCCCCAGCGAATTCCTCCGCCGCGACCTCCGACGGCAGCAGCCCACCGACGGAATCACCTTGCCGACGGCGGAACGCGCCACCACAAGCTCAGCCACCTCGGCGTCATTCTGCTCAGCGACAGTCCCACGTAGACCGTCGAGAAAAACCACAGCGTCATCCACATAATCCGCATACAGCAGGTCACCAGCCAGCTCACGCCCGCCAAGCTGACGGCGCAACCACACCACGGCCCGAGCCCCACACCCCCGTCCACAACGGTCCCGGCCGCATCCGCCCACGTAGCGCACGTCACAACCTCCGCACCGGGAAAATGCGCCGCCAGCATCCGACCCCACCAGCCCGGCGTCTCACCGGCCGGATCCCACGGCAGCGCCGAGGCAGCACGAGCTGACCGAGTTTGTCTTCGAGGTCGACCACTACTTGCTTCTCGCCCAGCTCCTGCGACTGCTGCACCGCCTGGTTGTAGCGGTCCGGCGCGCGGACCAGCTCTTCAGCAATGCGTTCTGATGCGTACTTTGGCACGGTCTCTCAGCTCCCAAAGCCCGGAAGGGCCTCGATCATCTTCGCGTTGGAGTCATCGACCGCCTGCGCGCGTGCAGAATTGATCGCCTCCAGGATATTTCCTCCCAAAGCCGAAGGGTGATTGGAGCGAAGCTCCGCGTCAGGTATCGACAAATCCTGAATCGCCCCAAGCCCGTCGACCCGTGCGACCACGGCCTGGTCCGCCGACGAGCCCGTGTAGGTGCTTGCTACGGCCTCATCCCGCAGCGCCTGCACAGTGTTCATCTTCTCGTCCAGCTCCGCCAACATCGCCCCGATGTCGGGAAGTTCTGACACGACAACCTCCAGTTCCTGCGAGCTCGCTACGAGCGCCTACGCGATGTCGTCCTCGTTAGGCGTCTCATCGGAATCTGCGTCCGCATCGCCAATCACCGGCGGTGCGACGGCATGGCCGGTGTTCGGGTCGATCTCACCGCTGAACCCGAAGTGCTCGTCGGTGTTGCGGATGTATTTGCGCTCGCGTTCCTGCTCTTCGTCACTCTGGCCGCGCTGGCCGGCTCCGGCCGCGCCCACTGCGCCCGATCCGCCGCGCGCACCGCCGGACCCGGTACCGCCAGTGCTACCGAGCGCCGACGAACCGCCGGGACCGAAACCGCCACGCCCGCCGACTCCAGGTCCGCATCGATCGCCTCCGGCGACAACAACTCTGCCACCCGCTGCGCCGCAGCCTGCGAAGCGATCCTCGGTCACCCGTGGATGCCGCCAGACCCCCGCCCCAGCCTGACCCGCACCCCTCCGGCATCCCCGCGGCACGGCGGGCAGTTCGGCATGCCTTCACGACCAGAAACCGCACCTCAAACCCGCCCCTGAATGTTTACGTCCCACCGCTGGTGGGCCCACTCGGCCCGCTACTGCCCTCCGTGCCCGGGCCCTCCAAAGCCCGGGAAGACTCCTGCCCATCCCCACCTGGATCCCCCACGTCATCATAGGACCCAATGAGATCAACGCCCCCATCCGACCACTTGTCCCATTCATCCCCCCTCAGCCCCGCCGAACCCTCACCCCGCGACACATCCAAATCCGCATCCGCCCACGCAAACCACTCATCGAAATCAAAGCTCCCATCCAACTCCCATTCATTGTTTTCGGTCGGATCCCCCCCGTACTCATCAAGGAACTGGTCGAAATCATCGTCCCCGCGAACCGACCCAACACCGACGGCATCCGCAGCATCGTCCCCGGCATCCTGGCTCAGAAACTCGTGCGACCTTGTCGCGACAAGCTCGTCATAAGCAACATCGCCCCACATCACCTCGACATCCGCGGCACCCGTCGGCACTTGCACTCCATCTTTATCCGTCACCGCCTGAGCAAGCCACGCATCCAGATCGTCCCGTTCAGCCCCAGTCTGCTCCAATGCGCCGCTGGACACCATTGCATCCTGCGCGCCCTGCGGGCCACTTGCCCCCACACCCGCAACCCCCCAGGCTCGCCCTCCCCCCGAGCCTGCATCGACTTCAGCTCCTTCCTTTTTTCTTTCAGCCATCGCCTCGTCTCCGTCAACTGCTCCTCAGAACCTGCCCACCTAACCGCCCTGTCCAGCAACATACGCAGCCTGGCCGCATCCTTGGGACTCCGCGACGACACCTCCAACGCCTTCAACGCCGTGATTTCCTTATCATCTTTCTTCAGGGTCGCCACTCGGTCTTTCAGCCGATTTCCCTTCGTTTCTGTCTTTTTTATTTCCTCGCGCAATTCGAGCTCGGCCCACTGCTTCTCAGACAGCTTCCCCTTCTCCATCAACTCCTTCAACTCCGCAAGCCGGGCGATGCTGTATTCTCTACCTGCCTTCTTCGCCTGGAGCGAGTTCTCCTTAGCTTTCCTCCGTTGCTCCTTCCACTTCGCCACCTTCTGCTCGAGCTCCGCCAGCCGATTCTTCTCCGCCGGAGTGAGCTGCTTCTGCTCCTCGAACTCCGCAAACACCCCAGCGCCGGCCACTAACCCCCCACCCTCCACACGCCCCGCCAGCACATCCTCGCCCACAACCGGCTCACCAAAACCCAGATCATCGCCCCTGGCAACCGAGCCGGCTCCGTCGGTACCCGCAGCATCGTCCCGGGAATCCTGTCGCAGGAACGCGGTCAACTCGGTCTCGACCAACTCCTCATAAGCATCCGCGTCCAGCATCACCCCAGCATCCGCGACACCCTGCGGCACCTGCACCCCTTCTTCATCCGCCATCGCCTGGGTAAAGCATGCATTCAAATCGACGGCAGCCGACCACGCGTCCCGGCCGTCCCCTTCAGCCCCAGCCCCAGCCTGCTCCGGCACCCCGCCCGGCACCATTGCATCCCGCTCGTTCTGATGGCCACTTGCGCCCACGCCCGCAATCCCTCCTGGCTCAGCCTCCCCCCGAGCCTGCATCGAGTTCCACGTTGCCTTATTTTCATTCAGCCTTTTCTTCGCCACCTCCAACGCCTCGATATCCTCAGCCGCTTTTCTCCCTCTTGATACTCGCATATGCAGACGATTTACCTCCTTTACGCCCACTTGTATTTCCCTTATCAAATCGAGCTCGTCCCGCTGCTCCTGAGTCAGCATCTCCAACTCTTCTAACTTCGCCGCCCTGGCGGCGGCGTGCTTTCCGCCCTTGCGATAGTTCGCGCTCTTTTCCCGAACTCGCTTTTTTTGCTGCTCCACCTTCCGCTGGAGCGTCGGCAGGTCATCCTTCTCCTTCGAAGTCAGCTTCCTCTGCTTCTCCGCTTCCTTCAACTCCGCAACCCGGGCGGCTTCTTCCTTTCTCGCCTTATAAAAGTTCGCGTTGTATTTCTGCTCTCGCTCTTTTCGCTGCTTCACCATCGACTCGAGCGTCGCCAACCGCTCCGCCCCCTTCTCGTTCAGCTGCCCCTTCCCCTTCCCATTCAACTCCTCAACCCGGTCGGCTTCGACCTTTTTCGCAACGCGATTCGCCGCCTGCCTATCCCTGTTTTCCCGTTTCTGCTGCGCACTCGAGTCCTGCTGTGCTGCCTGATCCGTCGGCGCGGGCCCGTCGCCCTGGCCGCCGTGATTCCCGGAACCACTCCCAGCAGCGAGTTCTTGCACCTTCCGCCGCTTCGACGCCCCAGCAGAAGAACTCTCGCCGGCCTTCCCCCGCGAATCCTGGTCAGCCTCCCCCCACGTCCTCTTCGTGCCCTTCGTGCCGGCTTTGCCCGCCACCGGCCCGGACGCACCACCCCGACGTTCCGGACCCGTCACCACGGCGGGCAACCCGGACCCCCCGTCCTGGCCGCGCCACAGGGAACCACTGGGCGGCAACACCACCTCCCCCTCTACTTCCACCCCCGACACCGCGATCACCCACATCCCGGTCGCAGCCAGGAGCTCAGCGGCCGCGGCTGCCTCTCCGTTCTGCGGATTCAGCAGAACCACCCGCCCGTGCCCATCGCCGTCTTCTGCACGCACCCCAGCGATCAAATGCGCGCTACCATCCTGTCGCTGGTAAATCACCGGTACAGCCACCCCCATCGGCGCGCTCCGCACATACCCCTCAGCCCCCGTCACACCAGCCACCGGCCGGGCCCTCGCCCCGAACGCCACCTCCAACCGAGCCGGATCCCGATCACCACCAGCCGGACCCGCCACGAACTGCCGACCGAACTTCAAAGAATTATGAAACGCCACAAACGCCTCCAGGCAATTCACCCGGAAACGCTCATCACCGCAACGATAATTAGCCTGATTCACCCCCGACAGGAACCGATACCCAGACGCTGGCCGGGCGCCGGGAAGCCCTGTGCCCACCTGATCATCGTGTGTAGTGGCCGCGGGCCGTGAGTCCCCGACCACCGACGCCGCCTCGGCAGATGCCGTCTGGGCAACCGGTGTCTCTTCCGGGGCCACCGTCTGCTGACCGGAGACCGGAACCGCAACCGAGACCCCCGCCAGACCGGCCATACCGCGGCGTCTCCCGGCCAGCACCGGGCCACCGGGCCCGGCCAGCGGCTTGGGACGAGAACCATCCGTGGCGAACACCGTCCACCGCGGCCCGCGCCCACTCCGCCCCGGCGTCAACGCGACAACAACCCGCCCCAGACCCCGCGCCAGAGCCGAACCCTGCCTCGGCGAGACCACCACACCCGCACTCGCACCATCCTGCGAGACCAGCACCACAGGACCGCCACCAGAACCCGCAACACGGCCCTGCACGAACTCCGCCAACCCGCCACCAGTAACCACCTCCGCCGGCACCGACACCCGCACCGTGTCCGCCGACAGGCCCGCAAGCCCCGCCGCCACACCGTCCTGCCGCCAAGACGACACCGCGTGCGACCCTTCCACGGGCAACACCGCTGAACCCTCCGATACCCCAGCCCCACCCTGGCGATGCGAATCCCCAAGCCCCGCAACCACATCCACACCAAAAGGCCCACCCGCGCCGGTCACGGCACCCGGCAAAGACTCTCGCCCCGAGAACACAGCACCACCGTCCGGATCCGCCACCACCCCAGGCACTGGTCTGACAGTCTCCGGGAACACGGCATCCGAGGACGCACCAGAACCATGCGGGATACCCGCCGATGACCTCTCCTCCGCCGAATCCGGCGTCTGCGATCCCAGCGCATCCAGCGACCCGCCCCCTAACACACCAGAATCATCCACATTGAATACTCCGGCCACACCTGAAACGTCCACACTAGATACTGTGGTCATTCCGGTAACGTCCACACCAGACTTCCCGGCCACGCCATGCACCCCGGGCACGGCCTGATCGCCACCGGCAACCGTACTGTACGGCGGCGGTGGTGTGCCCGGCCGGTCCGAATCAAAAACCGTTACCTCATAAGGATATGCGGGTGGCGGCGTGCCCGGCCGGTGCTGTCCGGAACCCGGCAGGACCGGAACATCACCGGTCGCGTCCCCGCCCGGCACACCGCCATCGGCACCCCTCGTACCGTCCGTGCCGTCCTTAACGTCGTTACTGTCCTTGCCGGAGGGCACCGGCACCGCAGCCGAATCCACCGGCCCGACCGGACCGACGGGGAAAACAGTGTCCACATCGGACGAGCTCGAAGCATAGGAGGGGATGAACACGCTGTCCTTCCCCAGAGAGCCAGGGATGTTCCCTGTCTGTGACCCGGACCCTGTCCCCGGCAGCGGGGTCTTCTTCCCACCGGACCCGCCACCATCGTCGCTGCGGCCATCCCCGCGGCCGGTGCCCTCGAGGTACGGGCTCGGGCCTTCCGGGTGCAGCTTGCCCCGCAACGCCAAACCCGCCAGAGTGCCCACACCGCTGAACACCGTCTCGAACCCACCCGCCGACAACGAATACGGGTTCCACGTCAACGGCCCACCCTGCAACAACTGATACAACACTTCCCCGAAAAACTCCGACAACGAGCCCGCCACCGCGTCCCCGAACCCGCTGCCCATCTTCACCAACCACATCGTCCCCACCTGCATCCCCGCATAGTTATCCACACTCTTGCCCACCGCGTCCGCGAACTTCGCCATCGCCGACACCGGATACAACTCCGCGTGCTCGGCCACCGCTTTCTTCACCGCCGCCTCCAGAATCGCCGCATCCACGTCATCGCCCAGGCCCTTCACCAGGACCTTCGTCAACGTGTTGCTGACCAGACCGCCCACCGCCGAAAACGGCAGCGCCACCAACGCCGAGAACGCCCCCATCCCCGCCGCCTGCTCGGTCAGCGTCCTATCCCACTTCTGAGCCGATTTCTCACCCAGCATCTGCACCTGGGCCTGCAGATCCGGCACCACGTTGAACGCCACACCACCAGCCGCCATCATCGCCAACCGCATGAACAACTGCCCCCACCACCGCGTCAACCACAGCCGCATCGCCGCCATCCGCGCCGCCAGCCACAACAGCGACGCACCACCGGTCGCCCCCGCAAACTGCATCGCCCACGCCATCTCTAACCACAGCAATTCCAGGCTATAAATCGTCATCAACTTCACATACCGCACCTGCTGCGACGTAGCCCGCACGAATACCGCTAAATCCAGTAACGACCCCTGCCCCGAGGACAACAACCCATCAAAAACCCCCAACCCGTCCGCGAACCGGTCCGCGGCCCTCCCCGAAAACTCCGTCCGCACCTTTCCCACCAGCTCCGCCACCAACGCCCGCACCTCGCCCAGCTCCGCCGCACCCGCCTCCAACGCGTCCGCCACCGCGAACAACGCACCCTCATCCGCATCCGTCATATCCTCACCGGTCAACACCTGAAAAAGCCGCCGCACCCCCTCCGGCACCATGATCGACGAAAACATCACACCCACCTCGCCCCAACGCCACCACAACCCAAGGCAGCAACGAAGTATGCGGGAACCAGCCCTCCCGCCCCGCTGGGGGCCAGCCTGGTGACCTGCCGGCGCGGTGACGCACCAAAGCCCGGTAGCCGGGCGGCCTCACCCGCCCGGCACCTGAGCCACAACACGCCTCTCACCACGAACACACGGCTCCTTCAAGCAGCAGCATTCACCACCACCCACTCAAATTTATCGCTGAAGAACGTCACGACTGAACCCGATGATCTCCCATCAAGGCCGCGCCCTCGTGCCGCATGTCCAGCCCGCTCAGAAACCCGCCGCAGCCCTCAGATCAACCTTGCACACGCCCTGGTTCTCCTGGTGTGCGAGTCCTGCGCCGTACCAGAGTGGCCCGAACAGGCTGGCGTCGAACTCCAGCACCCCAGACACGCACTTCTCCCCAAACCCCGTTATTCCTGATCTTCGCTGGCCAAGGGTATCCAGCCCACCGTGGGCGAGTCGAACGTCAACCCCGCTATAAGCGGACGATCTCACCCGAATGGTCCAACCGTCAGGTCTTCTTTTGTGCCCGTGCCACGTTTTATGCAGGCGCAGGGCTGTCGGGCTCGACATCAGGTGAAGCTGGTCCGTGGATCCAGACCCAACGACATTCCTGGTCAGGCGGCTGTGGAATCGGAGCGTTCGTGCTGGTCGGAGTCCTCGACTACCACGGCACACTGCACTTCGTCCGGTAATAACGACGATGACCGGGCCTGGCGACAGCCCCAGCACACCCGAACCACGGCGGCAACGGAATCGACGACCTTGCGCGCATGTTCACCAGAGAGGCGCCATCCCGATTGGGCCGGCTGGACGAACATCAAGAAAGAGCGCCCAGCGATCATGGTCGTCCACTACCGTGACCCGTATCTCCTGGGTTTCACAGTGCGGAATGGCTATAGGACAAGAATGGGCCAAGTCATCAGAACACCTCGTACATGGTTGGCGGTACTGGTGATCGTCGCGGCGCTTCTGGAACTGTATTTCGCGCCGGCACAGTGGCTTTACCGGCTCGTGGTCGACGCGCTGGCGCTGCCGGGTGCGATCATGGGCGGCCTGGTTCTGTGGGGCGGACGGGGAGAAGTCCCAAAATCCCCGGAAATCGTGGTGGGCGAGCGGATTCCTCCGCGACCGGCAGCCCCGGTGCGCGAGCGGCCACCGGTGCGGGTCGACGGCGTCCCGGTCCCGCCGAGGTTCGGCAGAGGTTCGAAGGCACAGGCGCTGCCGTGGTTGTTGTCCGCCCACACGGTCTATCCCGGGATCGCCGCGGACGAGGCCCAACTCGGCGACCTCGCGGTGCGCGCGGCGTCCGTCGTCGGTCCGGGGCATCGCTGTGAAGAGCCCGTCGTGCCCCGCCAGGACGCCTACCGGCTCGGCCGGGACGACAACGGGCGGTACCTCATCGTCGCGGTCGCGGACGGCGTGTCCAGCAGCAGGTTCGCGGAGCTTGGTGCGACCGTAGCGGTCAGCGCGGCCACCAACGTGCTGCGGGATCGGCTGAACGCCGCGCCGGACCTTAAAAACCTCGCCGCGACAGAGATTTTCAGCGGGGTAGCCGCGCAGATGGCGGACACCGCCACGTCCCGGAACCTGCGCGACTCCGACATCTGCGCCGCCCTGGTCACCGCCGTGATCCCGGCTTGCCCGGCTCCCGGCGAGCGGGAGATGTGGGTCGCGTGGGTCGGGGACGCATCGGTGTGGACGTTGCGGGACGGCACGTGGACCTTCGTGGCAGGCGACGACAAACGCACCAAGGAGGGGATGGAGTCGAACGCGGTGGCCCACGTGCTCCCGGACAGCCCGCTGGCGGTCACCAGCAGGAGCATCCGGCTGCAGAACGGCACCATGGTGGGCCTGATGACCGACGGCGTCGGCGACGCGCTGGCCACGCTCGGCGAAGCGAACGGGTACTTCGCAAGGAAATGGGCCAATCCGCCGCCGTCCACCTCGTTCGTCAACGACGTCAGCTACGACGCGGAAAGGTTCATCGACGACCGCACCGCGGTGGCCATCTGGGTGGGCGCGGACTCCCGGGAGGCGAGATGGCCGAGATGACGGGCACCTGGCCTCTGCCCGCTGTGGTCACACTGGACGACCTGGAGCCGTTGAAGAAAACGATCAGCGCCGGAGCGGGCCAGAGCACGGGCATCCACCCCATCGAAGACCAACCCAGTTGGCTCGCCAAGCTTTACAGAACACCCGGCGACCACAGCGAGGCGACCCGGCTGGACGAGCTGATCGCGCTGCCTGGCGGCATCGCCGCCGATGACTCCACAACGCTGGGCACCAGCACATCCTGGCCGGTGGCCCGCATCACCAAGGGGGACAATCCGGTGCACGGGTGCGTGATCCCGGCCGCCCCGGACAGATTCCGCCAGGACAGCGCGGAGGGGTTCCGCGAAATCGACACGCTCGCGAGGACAACCGACTCGTTCGCGCGGCAAAAGCTCCGGGTGCCAAGCAGATCTGACCGGCTGCGGATCTGCCGGAACCTGGTGCTCGTGGCGGAGTTACTGGAGCGCCACAAGCTCGTCTACTCCGACTGGTCCTACTCCAACGCCTTCTGGTGCCATGACGACGCATCGGTGTTCGTGATCGACATCGACGGGTGCGGTCCCGGCCCTGTCCCGAACATCGTCCAGCCCAACTGGGACGACCCGCTCACCCAGCGGCCGAACAAGGCCGACGCCTGCACCGACCGGTTCCGTGTCGCCCTGCTCGTCACCCGTTGTCTTACCGGGCAACGGGATCTGGCCGTCGCCCTCAACGACCTGGCCGAGTCGGACGGGCTGGGCAACCGCGGGCTGCGGGAGGTTCTGCTCGACATCCTGCTCAGCGAGGACCGCGAGCGGCGTCCCTCGATGGCCGAACTCGGCACCGTCCTCGCGGGCGGCCTGTACGCCCGCTTCGGATCGCCTCCGGCGAGAAGCCCGATCCCGGCCCGACCGGCGTCGGTGCCCTCGACCACCGTCGTGGGCGGCACCCCGGGAAAGAACGTCAACTGGAACACGCCCGCCACGACATCGAGCGCAGGCAACGGCGGACCGGGCGAACCGGGCGGACCCCAGCGGGAAACCGTGTTCATCGTGGCCTTCTTCGTCATAGTGGTGCTGTTGATCACGATCGTGCTTATCGCGAACAATGTGTAAGAGCCTGTCGGCGAATGCCGTCCGCGCCTTGGAAGCGGCGGAGCCGCTTGCATTCACCTTGCCAAGACGACCATCGGCGGGTTCTGAGAGGTTTTCTGGCGAGGACGGCCCCTCCGCCGCGTATTGGACATACATCAGGAGGGGCACCCGCAGTCCAGGAAACCTCTCAGGTTCCGCTAAGCGACCACCCACCCAGACCATTCACCAACAGGCTCTAGAAGGAGACGCCCGTGGCCGATGGCCAATCCCCCTACACGATGAAGCAGAAGTGCCTGCCGACCTACGTCGTGATCGACGCCTCCTACTCGATGACCCCGTACCAGGAGACGCTGAACCAGACGCTCGCGCAGCTGCACCGGAAGCTGGCCGGAAGCCCCAGAGTGTCCGAGTTCGCCCTGATGTCGATCATCGCGTTCTCCTCATCGGCGCAGGTCGTGATCGAGATGACGGACATGGAGAAGATCCCGGTCATGCCCGACGTGGTGTGCAACGGCCAGACCGACTACCGCGCGGCGTTCGACCTCGTACGTCAGCGGATCGACGTGGACGTCCCCGCGCTCAACGCACAGGGCAAGGCGGTGCTGCGGCCTGCGATGTTCTTCCTCACCGACGGGCAGCCCACCGAACCGGGATGGGAAGCCGCCTTCCGCAGGCTCGTGGACCCGGCCTGGAACCGGCATCCGCATGTGATCACCTACGGATTCGGCTCGGTGCAGAGCGAGGTGCTGAGCAAGGTCGCCACCAAGGCGGCCTTCTACGCCGAGCCGGGGACGAGGAATGACGAAGCCCTCAGCCAGGCGATCAACAGCCTGCTGAACTCGCTCGTGGCCTCCTCTCGCAGCGAGGAGATGCAGATCCCGACCGTGGCCGAGGGATACCGGACTATCCCCGTCGAGTACATGGACTGATGCCGATGACGTCAAAGCGCTGGGACCGTTCCGCCGTATTGCTCGGCGCGGCATCGCTCTGTGTCGTGGCCGCCGCCGTCGCGTCGATCGCCGCGCGGGTGCCCGGGACCGAAGAGCGACCGCCCGTGCCCGGTCACGAGGTGCGGCAGCACCCGCCGGAGACTCCCGTCGGCCCGCGAACATCACCGAACGGTCCGGAGGTGACCAGATGAATTGCCATCACTGCGGCTTCGACAACGAGGCCAACTTCGTGCTGTGCGCGCACTGCGGCCGCAAGCGGGTCATCGACCTCTCCGGCGGCGCCCAGACGACCATCACGCAGCCGACGCCGACCGCCACCGGACCGGGAACAGCGCCGCGCGTCGCACCCGGGACGGGCTTCGCCCGCGACGCGACGCGCTACCTCTGTGCCGCGCTGCAGCTGGATCCGGGGCTCAACGACAAGGCCCTCCAGAACATCCTCGATGAGGACTACCGGGCGGTCGCGTCCTCCCCGGGAGTCGACCTCGTCACGGTGCTCAAATACGGGCTGGCCGCACGGCGAAGACAACTGACCCGCGATGTGCTGATCGTGCTCCTCGGGCTGATCGGCCTCGGGGTTCTGGCGAGCCCGCAGCCGGGGTGGGCCCTGCTGGTGCTCTTCGCCGGGTGGGCGGTCATGTTCATCGAAACCCTGTCGACCCACTATGGAATTCTCTCGGCACAGCTGCGGCGCAACGCTTTCGACCCGGCGAACGCCCCCGCACCGACCCGCGGACGCACCGCGGCGCGGCTGGCCGACATCGCGGCCAGAGACCGGGGAAATCTCACGGTCTTCGCCGACTACGCGCCGTTCGCCGGCTACGGAATCACCTTCGGCAACTGGTCGTTCACCCTGAACGTGGCCAAGGCGGAGGAAGGCAAGGACATCGTCGAGTTCACCGTGCAGGAGTTACGCGACTTCGTCGCGGACTCGGTCCGCGGGATCGGTTTGCCCGGCGTCCTGGTCGAGGACCGGGTGTTCGTCAGCGGCCTCGACCTACTGCACGGATTCGAGCCCTCGGTGCAACAGGCGATCCTGCCCAACGAACTGGCCGCCCCGGCATCGCGCGTCGACGAGGCCGTGCTCGGACGACTGCACGACGATCCTAAGAGCAGGGCGCGTCCCTATCTGACCGTGCGCGTGACCGGCTGGAGCGGCGAGCTCGTGGTGACGATGTTCCTGCGGTTCGCGCTGTCGCCGCAGAAGGATCTGCTGTTCGTCGAGGCGAACTACTCGCTGCTGCCGCCGGTGAAACGGCGCTACCAGGAGGTGGACCGGCTGCTGAGCAGCCCGACCTTCAGGCAGTTGGGCCGGCTCGCTGCGATGAGCCTGATCAGGCTCGTTCCCGCTGTCTTCGGGGGTGGGCAACGTGTTTGGGCGGGTCTCGTCTCGCCACTGACGCGGGTTTTGAAGTCGCGGCGCGAGGCTCGTGAGATCACGCAGGACCGGACCTTCAACTACGGGGCCACGATGAGTCTGCGCGAGGAGGCCGCCGATAACCGCTACCACCGGTACTTCCAGCAGCTCGATAAGGAGATGTACGCCAAGCTCGCCGAGCGCCGGGTCATGGACGCGCTGGAGGAGTTCCTGGCCGACCACAATGTCGACACCAGCGATCTCAGCGAGCGGCAGACCACGATTCTGAATAACGGCATTTACGTGACAGGACACGGAAAGCTGGACGCGATGAGCGTCGCCGCAGGCACCAACGCGATCGCCAGGACGGTCACCCGCGCCGCCCGGACGGCGACGCCGACCAATAACAGGCAGGGATGACCTATGAAGGACAACTACGGAATCAACATCAGCGGTTCGGGCAGCTTCAATGCGGACGCGGTGGCCGTCGGGATCGGGGCGCAGGCCGTCTCCGCGGGCGGCTCGCAAGAACTGCGGGACCTTCAGGAACAGGTCCGTGAACTGCTCGCGGCACTGCGGACGGCGCGCAACGGCGGCGAGATCGACAGCGACGACGTGGTGGCCGACGCCGAGCAACTCGAGGAGGAGATCAACAACGACAGCCCCGACAAGTCGAGGATTCTGGGGTTGCTGAGGAATATCTCGTCCACCGTGACACAGGTGGGCGATCTTGCCACCGCGGTGCAGAACGCGCAGGACGCCGTGGGCTCGCTGTTGTCCTGATCGGGAAGAGGCCGGAAGAACATGGCGCACCAGGCGGAGTCAGGCGAGCTCATCGGCGGACGCTACCGGCTTGTGCTCGGCTCCGGGCACCGCTGGCGGGCGCGCGACGAGGACAGCGGCACGGACGTGTCCCTCGAGTGGACCCGGTTGCCCTCGGCGCAGGAAGCGGCCGAGTACGCCACGCGGTTCGATCGGGAGCGCACCGAACGCGAGCAGCGCCAGACCGCCGCGCTGCGTGCCTGCCCGAACCTCGTGTTCGTCGATGACGTGGTCGCCGCCGACGACGTCCTGTGGTCCGCGACCCGGCTGGTCGAGGGCCGCACGCTCGCCGAAGACGTATCGGCCTACGGGCCGCTGGCCACCGAGACCGTCAGGCCGGTGGCCACTGATCTCCTCAAGGCGCTGGCCGCCGCGCATGGGGCAGGGATCACGCACGGCGCCCTCTCGCCCGCAACCGTGCGGCTGGCAGGCGACGGCGAGGCCCTGCTCACCGGTTTCGGCGCACCCGCCGACGAGCAGTCCTACCGCGCACCGGAGCGGAACCACGAGCAGCAGGCGCTGGCTCCCGGTGACCTTTTCTCGCTCGGCACGACGCTGCATTTCGCGCTCAAGGGCGCCCCACCGTCATCTCCCGGCTTCGCGGCGGGGGACGCCGGTGAGCTCGGGCCACTGATCGCACGGTTGCGCGCCACGGATCCCGCCCAGCGGCCGACCGCGCCCGAGGCACTGGCGCTGCTCGAACCTCCCGCGGCACCGGCCACGCAGGTCACGCCGCCGCAGCCGAGCCCGGCCCCGGACGATCCGAGCCCGTACCGGATGGCGGCCGTGGTCGGAGCGGTCCTGGCCATCGGCGTACTCCTCGCGCTCATCATCGGCGTCGGCCAGCAAGAGTCGTCCACCGGATCGTCAGCCGAGTCGAGCACCGAAACCACCGACACCACCTACATCACAACGAAAAGCACCTACACGCGCGACAAAACCACGGATACCGACGAGGACGAAACCAGCAACCCAGAAGAGCCCACGAGGACAGCCGACCCCACGGAGGAAGCCTTCCAGGCGGTCCCGAAGGGAAGTTGCCTGCCCATTTACCAGACGGGAAACGGCAACAGGTGGAACCGGTCGGTGCCGCCCGACACTGTTCCCTGCAACTCCGATTACGCCGGGGTATTCAAGGTCATCAGTACCACCCTCAGCAGGGATCAGTGCTACAGCGCCTCCAGCGATTACGTTCCGTGGAGCTACACCGGCAGCTCAGGAGAAACTGCGACGCTCTGCCTCGACCGTGTATGGGTGCCGCGGTACTGCATCCTCGCCGAGAAAGACGACAGTGACCGCATGTCCATAGGGACGAACACCGCGGTGGACTGTTACGCGACCAGCATCCCCAGCTCTTACAACACCATCCTCGTCGTCTCCAGCGTCGAAGAAAATCCGAGCACGTCATGTTCGCAGAGTTCCTCCGACCCCAACACCTACTGGTCCATGCTGGCCGACGAGGGCTCCTCCCGGGTCTGCTTCACCTACCCCACCTGATGCAGCAACGCCCTTCGACCGGGCCGGGACGCGGGGGGAGACGTCCCGGCCACACGACGATTCTGGGCCGTCCGGCTGCCGTGTCCGCCGGTGCGCGCGGCGGAGGGTTCTCCTCCACGGACGTCGATCCCGCTGGTGGCGAAGGGGATTGCCGCTTCCGATCCGCGGGGACCGGTCGGGGATTCGGCGGTTCGGCGAACAACACGCTCCGCCTGATGTACTCTTCCACTAGATAACTGGTGAAATGGTCTTTTGGTCAAGGAGGACGATCATGAGCGCAGGAGAGGTGCCCGCGGTTCGGACGCACCAGCTGACCAAGAGATACCGCCGCAGGTGGGCGCTGCGCGGTTGTTCGCTGTCATTGCCCCCGAACCGGGTGGTCGCGCTGGTCGGCCACAACGGGGCGGGCAAGAGCACTCTGATGGGTCTGACCGCCGGTCTGCTCAAGCCGACCGAGGGCGACATCGAGGTGTTCGGGCGGCGGCCCAGCGGAACCGGTGCGCCTGAGGAAGTGGCCTACGTGACCCAGCAGAAGCCGCTCTACCCCGGCCTGACCGTGTCGGAGACGCTGCGCTTCGCCGCGCGGATGAACACCCGCTGGGACCAGGCGTACGCGGAGCAGCTCGTCCGCTCGGCGGAGGTGCCGTTCGACGCCAAGGTTGGCAAGCTCTCCGGCGGGCAGCGCACCAGGGTGGCGCTGGTGCTGGCGCTGGGCAAGCGCCCCGGTCTGCTGATGCTCGATGAACCCCTGGCCGAGCTGGACCCGCTGGCCCGGCAGGCGACTCTGCGCACGCTGCAGGAGGAATCCCGGCAGCACGGCATCGGGATCCTGCTGTCCTCGCACGTGCTGGAAGAACTCGAAGCGGTCTGCGACCACCTGGTGCTGCTGGGCAACGGCCGGGTGCGGTTGGACGGGCCGGTCGCCGATCTCGTGGCGGGGCACCGCGTTCTGCGGGGAGCCGGACAGCTGCCCGTTGCGCCGGGCGACGTCGTCGACAGCGTGCACTCCGGGCAGGAGCAGGTCCTGATCACCAGGCGGAGCGGGCCGGTGACAGCATCTGGGTGGCGCGAGCACGCGCCCCGGCTCAACGACATCGCGCTGGCCTACATGCGCAACAACGAGGACAACGCGGAGGTGGCGGCGTGATCTGGGTGGCCTGGCGGCAACATCGCGCACAGCTGATAAACCCTGGCAGCCCTGCTGCTGCTCGGTAGTGCGACCGTGCTGATGCTGCATGCCAGCATGACCGGTGACATCAAGGAGTACGGCCTGCAGGCGTGCATGTCGGTCCGCGAGAGGACCGCCGACTGCGCTCAAGCGCGGGTGGAGTTCCAGGAGGAATGGTTCGATCTGCTCAAGGTCGGACAGGGGGTGGTCTTCGCGTTCCCGATGCTGCTGGGTGTGTTCTGCGCCGCGCCGCTGTTCGCCCGGGAGATCGAGCACGGCACGCACGTGCTCGCCTTCACCCAGTCCGTCAGCCGGCTCCGCTGGATGATCACCAAGGTGGCGATCTTGCTGCTGCCGTCTGCCGTCGTGCTGGTGGTGCTCCAGTTACTGGTCGACCGGTGGGTGGCGGCCGCCGGGATGCTGGGCCCGTTGCGGAGCAGCCCGTTCTACTGGCTGCCCTTCGGCACCACCGGGCCGATGCCGGTCGCGCACCTGCTGTTCAGCTTCGCGGTGGGTGCGTTGCTGGGCGCGGTCATGCGGCGTTCGGTGATGGCCGCGTGCACCACGCTCGGCACGCTGGTCGCGTTGCGCGTCGCGGTGAGCAGCGTCCACCTGAACTTCTTGCCGGTGCAGCGCTTCACCACGTCCGACCTGTCGGGCAGCGCTAATCCCGACGTGAACGGGATCATGGTGGTGAACAGCGGCTACCTCGGGTCGGCCGGGCAGGAGGTGCCCTACAGCGCGGTGAACCAGGTGCCCTGCGGGTCGAACGTCTGTTACCCGGGCGGTGTGACCGGTCAGTTCGCCGACGTGATCCACGAGTCCACGGCACCGGGGCTGCAGCTGGCCGAGTTCGCCGTGTTCGGCCTCGCCGCGGTCTTGCTGCTGGTGGGAACCGCGTGGACGCTGCAACGGCAGCACTGATCCGGCGGCGCCGGGTTCCGCGCTCGGATGAGCGGGGAGGATTATGCTGGGCCGTATGATCGAGTTCCGGATCGACCGTCGTTCCGGGGTCTCCACGTACGTCCAGATCATCCAGCAGGTCAAACAGGCCATGCGGTTGGGCCTGCTGGGGCCCGGTGATCGGCTGCCCACGGCGCGTGAGGTGGTGGAGGCGACGGCGGTCAATCCGAACACGGTGCTCAAGGCGTACCGCGAACTCGAACGCGACGGACTGGTCGAGGCCAGGCGCGGGGTGGGAACATTCGTGACGCGTTCGCTGGCGAGCGAGCTGACCGCCGTCGAAGCGCCGTTGCGACGCGATCTGGAGGACTGGATGAGCCGCGCGAAGAGCGGTGGTCTCGCCGTTGAGGCCATCGACGCGGTCTATGTTGCCGTCCGAGACGAGCACTTCCACGTTGAGGGGCCGAACGCATCATGAGCGTGTTGCGCACCACCGGGTTGTCCAAGAGCTACGGCCGGAAGCAGGCGCTCCGGGACTGCACCGTCGAACTGCCCGAGGGAAAGGTGATCGGGCTGGTCGGCGCGAACAGCGGGGGCAAGAGCACCTTTCTCGGGCTGGCGGCCGGACTGATCCGGCCGTCGGCCGGGCAGGTGCGGGTGTTCGGTGACGAGGTGCGCGGCCGCCTGCACCCGGACGCGGCGTACCTGCCGCAGCATCGCCCGCTGTACAAGGACTTCACCATCGCGGAGATGATCCGGACGGTCGGCGCCGTGAACCAGCGGTGGTCGCCGGAGCGGGTGGAGGAGGCCCTGGCCGCGCACCCGGAGATGGATCGCAGCAGCCGCGTCAGTTCGTTGTCGCAGGGCATGCGCACCCAACTCGCGCTCGCGCTCAGCCTCGGCCGGCTGCCGAAGCTGCTGCTGCTCGACGAGCCGATGTCGGATCTAGATCCGCTCGCCCGGGAGGACTTTCTCCGGCTGGTGATGACCGATGTCGCCGAGCGCGGGATGACGGTGGTGCTGTCCTCGCACTCGCTCGGCGAACTGCGAGACGTGTGCGATCACCTCATGCTGCTGCACGCCGGGCAGGTGCTGCTCAACGGTGATATCGAGGAGATCCTCGACGACCACCTCGACGTCATCGGCCCGGCCGACGACGGATCCTCGATCACCGGAACGGTGATCCACACGAGACGAACGGGCCGGCAGCAGCGCTCGCTTGTGCGCACCCCCGGCTCGCTCGCGGCGGGCTGGGAGGGGCAGCGGCCGGAGCTCGAAGGGCTCGTGACGGACTACCTACGGGCTCGGCAGGGCAGCCGCTGATCACCGCGCCGGTCGGGCGTTCCCGTTCTGAGCGCCCGGCCGTGCTGCCGATGGATAGCCAGACGATCATGGCGGCCCAGATCAGCACGGTGCTCCGGGTGTCCAGCAGCAAGAAGAACGGAAAGGCGAAAGCGCCGGTGACGGCGACCCCGCCGAGGTAGAGCCGCTTGCGCCCAAGCCGGTCAGAGAACCGGCCGATCTCCAGGGGCGGTCGACCCATCTCCGACTCCCTTGCTTTCGAGGTGAGGGGCACCCTTGAGCGGTTCAGCCATCGGTTCAGCCACCCAAGGGTGCCCCTCACCTCTCACCGCCACCATCCCGCAAGCCCCGAAAACGGACGTGCCCCCGGTGCGATTCGTACAGCATCTACACGGGCCCGTTCCCTCCGTGAGCTGCTGGTTTCGGCCACGGTGGAGGTGGTACGTCGTCGCCGTGCCCGGGGAGATGGTGCTTGATGACCGCGATGTCCGTGAAGCACCGGTCGAACCCGCGCAACGGCAGTCGCAAGCGAGCAGGGCCATATGACTCCGGCCTGGCGTAGGCACAGCGCGTCTGGCCGCTTGGTCTTTGGACGTGGGATGGCTCTACCCTTTGTTCGGTGGGCGGTAACGATCTTGTTGATGATCTTGCTAGCTCGGCGCGTGAATGTGCTGTGCTGCGGGACGCGGTTGTCCTGGCGGATTGGGTTGGCACGGGCCGGGCGGTGACGGCCAAACGTGTGCTGCGGCGGGCGGACGTGCCGGTGGCGGGTCGTGCGCTGGGCATTGCGTTGCCGGAGCGGGTACGAAGCGCGGCGGATGTGCCCGCGCTGCACTGGCCGTGGACGGCGGCACTCGGTGCGGGGCTGCTGTCCATCGATGGCGGTCGCGCCGTGTCGGCGGACCTGGCGGGCTGGCAGGCCGCCGACCCCGATGAGGTGCTCGACCTCTGGTCCCGGGGTTTCGCGGCGGCCCTGACCAGCCTGTTCGACAGTGACGAGGAATCGGAAGCGCTGGAGATCGGCCGGCTCGCCCTTACCGTGTTGGCAAGCGAACCGGCGCCGACCCACACCGAGCTGGCGAGCGCGATCAGTCACGTCGTCTTCAATGCGGGGTACGAGTTGTACCGGGCCTTCGATCGAGGGTTCGGCGTGAACGATCCGGCGGAGGTGACGTTGGAGTTGCTGGCTTCTTTCGGCGCCGTCACCGGCACGCCGGAGCGGCGGATCACTCCACTTGGCCGCTGGGCCCTGTCCACGATCGGCACCCGAGGCGTGTCGTTGCTCGGCTCGTCCGACGACGCGGAAGAAGACGGGACGTACCAGCTCAAGATCACTCTGCAGCACGTGCGGCCAGCGTGCTGGCGCCGTGTCCACATGCAGGCATCCGCCGCGTTGGGCGAGTTGCACGAGGTCATCCAGGTCGCGTTCGCCTGGGACGACGACCATCTCCACGCGTTCACCGTCGGACGGCGCCGGTACGGCGACCCGTGCTTCGACACCGAGTATGACGAAAACGAGATCATCCTGGCCGCCGCGTTCGCCCGTGCCCGCAAACCCATCACCTACACCTATGACTTCGGTGACGACTGGCGGCACGAGATCACCCTGGAGAAGGTCCTCGAGCAGACACACCCCGCCACTCATCCGATCTGTGTGGACGGCCGTGGCGACGCACCTGTCGAGGACTGCGACGACGAGCCCGCGTGGATCACCTTCGACAAAACCGGTATCAACACACGCCTCGCCCGGCTGGGCAGTGGTGGGCAGGAGGCCGAAGCGCGACTGCGTGACGACATCGAGGTCATACTCACCGACGCCTACGGCGAAGCCGAACAGATGACCGCTTTCCAGACCGTGCTGGACGAGGAGATCGACTTCCCGGTCCCCGCCACGTTGCTGGGCAACCCCGTCGTTGTGACCGGACTCGTCGAGGACGACGTCACGCTCGAACTTCGCGCTCGTTGCAAGGGAAAGCACGCGAAGAGCCTGGTTTCCTTCGCAGACCTGGAGTTCCGGCCAGGGACCATCGAGGCGTGGCTGCACGCCGCGTACGTCACCTACCTGGGCCGGTCACCGTCCGCCGTAACGCCGCCGACCGCCTGGGACGGCCTGGCACGTTGGTTGTCCTGAACCATCGCTATCGGGTGGCGCGGAGAAGTTCGGCGAGTCGTTCGCCGACTGTGGAGATGCTGGGGGTCGGTTCGCGGTCGAAGTAGGCTTTCTTGCGGCGGCGGAGCAGTTTCTCCCCGTCACGCGCCCAGGTGAAGCCGGGTTTGCGCAGCAGGGCACGGAATACCGGGTCAGCCCCGTCGGGGTGGCACTGTACTAGCCGGCGGATCGCCAACGGGGCGACCGACTCGTCGTTGAGGTACTCGCGTAGCTGGGCGAGGTAGGTGCGATCGCTGGCCAGCCCGGGGTCGGCGAACAGCGCGACCAGTCGGCCGAAGTCGCGGTAGTGGTTGAGTCCTTCGACCTCGTCGTAGATCAGCGCGATGCTGTCAGCGTCGAGCATGTCCTCGGGCAGTTGTACCAGCTGCTCGGGTGCTGGACCGGTTTTCGCCACTCGCTTGGCTGTTCTGGCGTCCAGGTTGGCCATCGCCCGCTGCCGTTGGCGGCGGTAGTGCTCACGCAACGTCTCCTGAGCATCGTCCGGCGGCAGCACGATCATGTCGGCGCCGACCTGGTCGATGAAGTCCGCGCGGTGTTCGGCCTGGATCTCCCAGGCTTTGCGGAGCATGGCCGGGTTGCGGCGGAGCAGTTCCGGATTTGAGGTGAGCTGTTCGGCAGCAGCCTGGGCGATCTCCCGTCGCGCCGACTTCGGGAAGGCGGAGAAGTGCCCGGTCACCAGCCAGGCATCGGTCGCGGGGTGCAGCGGCACGATCCGTCCGACGAGGAACATGCCTGCGCGGAGCTTGGCGAGCACCTTTCGTCCCATGTTCGAGTAGACGCGGTAAACCACATCGTCGACGAGGTTGTGCAGCAGAACGGCGTCCCCGTCGAACCGGCGAACCTCGAAACAGCCCTCGACGACGTCATGCCACCCGAGCAGCATCTCCCGCTCGGCCTCCGCCAGCGGCGGCCGCCGCTGCGCGACGAACCGTTCGAGCACGGTGCGACCGCCGGACAGGCGGTGCTGCAACGCGAAGTAGTCGATGGCGAGGACGGCCGTGCTCTCGTCGAGATAGCCGTATCGATCGGCCGTCTCAGACAGTACCGCGTCCAAACGCCGCGCGAAGCGAGGGCCTTGGGCGAACGCCACGAGCTCGCCCTTGAGATCCCCAGCCCGGTCAATCAGATCGTCGATCGAGATATCGCTGTCGACGGAAGACGTTGTCTGCGTGGCCATCGCGGCACCCTATCGGTCTGTGGGCTGGACGGGGGCAACGGCTCTACGGTGGGTCGTGTGGACGACGATCTCCAGTCGGCGGAGGAGTTGGCGCGCCTACGCGCATTGACCGCGCAACTGCGGGAGGAGAACGCGCGCTTGTTGCGTCTGCTGGAGTTGACGCCAAAGCAAGCGGCGCCACCCGGTCCGGCGCAAACGGGTTACTTCGAGGGACGTCCGGGCCCGGTCGACCGGCAGTCGGCGCCCGAAGTGAAGGTGGAGTTCTTCGCCGCCTTGTTCGCGGCCCGGACTGATGTCTATGCCACGCGGTGGGAGAACTCGCGCATTGGAAAGGCCGGTTGGCTTCCGGCGGTGCGTGGTGGGTGGCGCAAGGGCGTGCGGCACGAAGACCGGGCCTATTTGCCACTCACGAAAGAGGTGCTGCGTGCCCACCTGACCGGGGACACACATGTCGGGCTGTATCCGCTGCTGGACGACGATCTGTGCTGGTGGCTGGCGGCCGACTTCGACGGGCCGACGGCGATGCTCGACGCACTGGCGTACTTGAAGGCCGCCCGAACCTGGTCGGTGCCCGCAGCGTTGGAAGTGTCCCGATCCGGGCTCGGAGCGCACACGTGGGTGTTCTTCGCCACACCCGTGCCGGCCGAGTCTGCCCGCAAGCTCGGCACCGCACTGCTGCGGGAGGCGATGGCGGTGCGCGGTCAAATGGACCTGACCAGCTACGACCGGCTGTTCCCATCCCAGGATGTGCTACCGACTGGCGGCGTGGACAATCTGATAGCCGCGCCTTTGCACGGCAAGGCTCGCGCACGCGGAGCCACAGTGTTCCTTGACCTGGCCACGATGGAACCGCACGACGACCAGTGGGCATTCCTCTCTTCGCTCGGCCGGATGAGCCCGGCGGAGATCAACCGGGTCGCACGTAAGGCCGGGCAGGTCACGGTCGGCGCGAGCATCGATCGGGTCAGCGCACCGGTGTCGACCCGGATACGGGTCACACCGCCACCGATCGTGCACGCGCGGCTGTCTGCCGGAGTCCGAGTGGAGGCCGGCGAGCTGTCGCCCGCGCTGCACGCGACACTGAAGCACGCCGCGTCGATGCCCAACCCGCAGTTCTACGAACGCCAGCGGCTACGAATGTCCACCTGGGACACGCCGCGATTTCTACGCAGCTATGACGAAACGCTCGACGGTGGGCTCATTCTGCCCCGCGGTCTGACCGACACCGTGGCCGCGCTGGTCGACCAATCGGGAAGCCGCCTCGATGTCACCGACGAGCGAGCAACCGGCGAGCCGCGGGAGTTCACCTTCACCGCCGCACTAACCCGGCCACAGCAACACGCGGTGAAAGCGCTACGTGAACACGACCTGGGCGTCCTGGTCGCACCACCCGGTGCGGGCAAGACCGTCATCGCTTGCGCGCTGATCGCCGCCCACGCGACGTCGACGCTCGTACTCGTCGACCGCAAGGCCCTTGCCGACCAGTGGCGCACCCGAGTCGGCAACCTTCTCGGTGTCAAGGCCGGCCAGCTCGGCGGTGGCCGCCGCAAGACCTACGGCACCGTCGACATCGCGATGCTGCAAACGCTGGCGCGCAAGGACAACATCGAGGAACTCGTCGGTAGGTACGGCCTCGTGGTGGTGGACGAGTGCCATCACATCCCTGCGGCGGCGTTCGAACACGCCGTAAGACAGATCCCGGCACGACGCTGGCTGGGCCTCACCGCCACCCCGTACCGCCGTGACAAGCTCGACGACCTGATCGCACTGCAACTCGGCCCGGTCCGCCACACCATCACCCACACCACCCAACCGAAGACCGACGAGACGCCTCAGCTCCCGCTCGAGCAAGCTGGGCAGCGACCAACGCCCGTGCTGCACGTGCACGACACCACCTATGACTATGCCGGCGACGCCGACCCCACCAAGCCCGGCGGGATGGCTGCCATCTACCGCGACCTCGTCGCCCACGACGCCCGCACCACCCAGGTGGCAGACGATGTGACCGCAGCCCTGAACCGAGGACGGCGCTGCCTGGTCCTCACCCAATGGACCAGCCACGTCGAACGCCTCACCAGCCAGTTCCGGCAACGCGGCCTCGACCCGGTCGTACTTCGCGGTGGCATGACTAGTGACCACCACACCACTGACCCAAGCCCGCAAGCAGGACAGCACGCACCGTCGCCAGCGCGTCATCAAAGCCAATCAACCAGCTCGCCACGTCCGGTGAAGACCTCAGCGTTTCGGCAGTCGCCCGCGTCGCCCGGGTCCATCGCAGCTTCATCTACCGGCACCCGGACCTCCACGCCCAACTCCAGGCACAAGCCGATCGCACCGCCGACACAACCGCTGGTGTCACCGCCAGCCGCCAATCGCTCATGACCGAACTGGCCAACGCGATGGAACGCAACCGCCGGCAAACCCAGCACATCGCGCAGTTGGAGAAGCGCCTCTCCGAAACCCTCGGCGAAGCCACCTGGCGCGAAACCGGCCTAGGCTCGCCGACCGACGTCGACACACTCCAACGCCGGATCACACACCTCGAACAGCAGATCACGGACCTCCAGCAGCAGCTCCAGGACCGCACTGACGAACTCGATGCCGCCCGCGCCACCAACCGCGAACTGACCCGCACCCTCAACCAGACCCAACAATGACCTCCGCCTCTGGCATCGGTCGCTCCGCCGAAGCTGGACTAGACCCCGAAGACCAGAGGCGAAGGAGGTGGTGGCGATGGCGGCCGTCTGGGGCGGCGTGCTGTCATTTCGGGCTCGTCGCCATACCGGTGCAGCTGTTCAGCGCGACCGAGGACCACACGATCCGTTTCCACCAGATCCAGCGAGGAACGGCCGCCCGCGTCCGCCACAAGCGCGTCAACGAACGCACCGGCGACGAGGTCCCCACGGCCGAGATCGTCAAGGGCTATCCCACTGAGCACGGCTGGGTGGTCGTCGAACCCAAGGAGCTGGAGGACATCGCCCCCGGCCGAAGCCGGTCATTGGAGATCGCCGGCTTCGTCGACCTCGACGACATCGACCCCATCGACGTGCGCGGCACGCGGCACACTTGTGCATGGCTGGTCAGTGACCGGACTCGGGTCATTGCTGGGCGGCTGAGGACGTGCCCGGCAGGCCGGGTTTGGCTGCGGTGCCGCAGTGATCAAGGCCGGGACTGCGGGGGCCTGCCCGCGCGAGGTTGTCGGCGCAGGAAAGCAGCGTGGGGTGATCGCGGCCGGATAGATCGCCTGCATTGACTTTGGCAGATTTGATTAGGTCTTTCTCCTCTGGTCTTGATCACGCGATGTTGCTTGAATGAAAGGCTGGTCGAGAGGAAGGGGCGAGTGTAGCGGAGTTTTTGCAATAGACAGACTTCTGTCTGAGATGTATGCAATTCGTACAACCTAAGGCCAGCTAGGCAGCGCGGCCAGTGAGCATAATGATTCTGGGCGAACGCCAACTAGCGAGCAAGCGATGCTAAGGCTGCCTGAGGTGGATTAGAATGATGTTGAGATCTTGGCGATATCAGACACCAGCCGGATCTTCTAAGCTCCGGAAAGGCAGAATGAGAAAATGGCTCGTATTTCTGCCTGTGGCACTCCTTGCGCTAACTATCTGGGGAATCCTGACGCCATTTCGGGCAGAGGCTCAGCCTGTGCAGGGACAGGCTATTAGTATCATTGCGATTGATCCACTGCACTCGAACACCCCTCCGCCAGACGACGATAATCCGTCGCCTGCGGACCCGGGTCAGCAGGGCGAAGACCCAGGTCAGCAAGGCCAAGACCCAGGTCAGCAAGGCCAAGACCCAGGTCAGCAAGGCCAAGACCCAGGTCAGCAAGGCCAAGACCCAGGTCAGCAAGGCCAAGACCCAGGTCAGCAAGGCCAAGACCCAGGTCAGCAAGGCCAAGACCCAGGTCAGCAAGGCCAAGACCCAGGTCAGCAAGGCCAAGACCCAGGTCAGCAAGGCCAAGACCCAGGTCAGCAAGGCCAAGACCCAGGTCAGCAAGGCCAAGACCCAGGTCAGCAAGGCGTAAGCCCCGGTCAGCAAGGCGTAAGCCCCGGTCAGCAAGGCGTAAGCCCCGGTCAGCAGGGCGAAAACCCCGGTCAACAAGACGTTGGTCCGGTAGTACCCGTCCCGGCTCCTGTTCCCGGCCCTGCCCCGCCGCCACCGCCGCCGTTGGGGCCGCCAACTGTCGATCACACGCCGGCGACTGTCGACCATACGATGCGAAACACCGCGATCGCAGTTGTCGCCGTCCTCGCGCTGGTAGGCGTTGGTCTAGCGCTCGCCTGGGGTACCGGTCTCATTGGGGGGGCTACAGGGGCTGCGGGTGCGGGGACCGCGGCTGTCGGCGCTGGAGAAGTTGCGGCTGGTACTGCTGCTCGTGCGGCGGTTGCAGAAGTTGCGGCTGGTACTGCTGCTCGTGCGGCGGTTGCAGAAGTTGCGGCTGGTACCGCTGCCGGTATGCCGGTTGCTGGAGAACTCGCGGGGACCGCGGCGGCCGCCGTCGGGGCAGACGTAGCTCTTGTCAGCTCGGCCGCCACGGCGGGCACTGTCACGGCAGAGGCCGCGATCGCTACTGGCGCAGTGAGCCCAAAATTAGCAGGAGTCCTGCACGCAATTCAATCAGGATTCGCCGGGGGCGCCCCTAAGAGTGCAATGGACGCACTCGCCATTGTTGCCACCGCGACAGAAGGCCTCGGTTTATCAGCTGGAGTCGCAACAGCCACAAGTGCCGGTGCATACGTATTGCAGAACAAAGGCACATTAACTTATCTATTTCCGAATGGGCAAATCCTGATCATGCGTGGTAGTCAGATTATTCTCAACCTGATCCCTTAAATAGTTCGGCGAAAAGATGATTCCTATTCCTTATGCGTTGTCGCTCGGCTCACCCGAATCGAGTTCTGTGCTGACCGGATACCGGACGGAGAGCAGTAGCGACTCGCTCTTCGCCGCAGTCGTATCGCTGCACCTCGACATGGCAGAAGAGTTGCCTGACGAACAGTTGACAAGCCTCTTGCAGAATGTGCTCCTCGCGGTACCGACAGCAGGCGCCTTGTCGAGCACGCCATCCGCGATCCTCCAGGCCATGCATCATGCAGCTCTGGACAGCGGTCGGTATTTCTCCGCCGCAGTCGCTCGGCGTGACACTTGGCGGATTGACGTCACGCGGTGCGGCCTGGCATCACTCCTCCGCGAGGAAATGTCCCACGGGCAAATGCTACTGGCGCCAGAATTCTTGCAAGGCGACGACGCACCCGAAGTACTGGACAATGCCCTTGGAATAAGCTGGTTCAAATTATCACACGACTATGGAGCCGCCGTTGGGGCACGATACTTTATAGTCGTCGGAACGAAACCGGATTCCGGTCTGCCGCTAGCTTCGAAAGGGTTACCTGTCGCTGATCATTTTCCGCGCCAACGCGGCGGTATGGCCCTGGTTATCCAGTAGGCCTGCTGGGACTCGGCGTGGTCAAAGGTCACTCTTGAACCCCATCCACAAGACACCTACTACCTCGCACCCGGCGCACCCGAGTACGGCAAGGTCTTTGCGTTGCTGCGAGACGCATTGCACAGGGCCCATCGAGCAGGTATCGGGACCTTGGTCCTACGCAACATGCACCTTCGTCGCATCCTGGGTCTGCTGGGTGAGCACAAAGTGCTGACGACCCAGCAGATCGCTGCGGCGGAGTTCGCGTCCGTGCGTCGCACGCAGGATCGGCTGGCGCAGTTGCGAAGGCTGGGCGTGCTGTTCAGCTTCCGCGAGTCCTACCGCGACGGCGGCATCAGTCAGACGCGATTCGCACTGGGTTACCTTGGCGCACGCGCCATCGCGGCACAGCGCGCCGGGAAACCACCGACGCGACCCGCGCATCAGCGAATGCTGGAACGGCTGGCGTGGTGGCCCAAACTCGACCACCACCTCGGCGTCAACGGATTCTTCTGCGAACTGGCGGGTTATGCCCGCCGTATCCGCAACGACGCGCGCGAGGCCACAGGCAGCGACGCGGACGCGTGTGGGTTGAGGCAGTGGTGGTCGGAGCAGCGGTGCACCGGGTTCTTCTGGAACAGCACGGTGAAGCTGTATCCGGACGGATACGGCTGCTGGGCCGAGAACGGCCAGTGGGTACGGTTCTTCCTCGAATACGACACGGGCACCGAGGCCCTGTCGAAGGTCACACGCAAGATCGCCGACTACAGCACCTTCCCGACCGACTCCTTCGGCATCCTGCTGTTCTCGGTTCACTCAGCGAAACGGGAACGGGCGCTGCGGCAAGCACTCCGGCGCACGGTCGGCACCGCACGACCGCCGCTGGTGATCGCCACCACCCCACGCGACCAGGCGCACCCCGACGGCCCAGCCGGGCCGGTATGGGCGTTGTGGGGACCAGGTTCCGATGACGCAGTGGCGCGGCGCTATAGGTTGGCGGAGTTGCCGCAGCGGGGACCGTACATCGAGCCGCACGCACCGTGGCTGGGCCAGCCCTACAGCGAGGCCGCCTTTGACCCCATGGACCGGGAACTCGTGGGACTGGCCGAAAACCGCCCACCCGTCACCGTATCCACCCACCACCCGAAGCCCGAGGCGCGAGGAGGTGACAACCTGGATGACGAGGTGATGCTCTACGACGACGACCTCAACGACGAGTACGAGCAGCGGATCGCTTGAATCCCTGTGTTGAATCTGGACTCCTGCGTCGATCGTCCTGTGTGGTCTCCCCGGCGAGACCATGCCGAGACCGCGAGTGGGACCAGCGAGACCGACCGGGACTGCGGTCTCGGCATATGTCTCGCTGTTCTCGGAGCACGTCTCGGCAGGAGGAAAAGGAGTCCAGTCGGCCGGTGATCGCTGGCCCCGACGGGTGCCCGAGTGCAGTCGGGGAGTCGAAGCCCACCGGCCGTAGTACGCCGACACTGCCAGCCCCCACAGCGCGCGTCATGGCGCGTGCCCGCAACCAGATCAGCCCACGAGGCAAGGGATGCGGGTGCCCCGGCTGGTGCGTGTCCGCTGCGTCGACGGTTGCCCCGTGACCACGACCAGCACCCGCGACCCTCCCACCCGCGTGTGGGCGTTGCGGCAGGAGACATCGCCATGTATCCCGACCACAGCACCCCGGACGAGTCCGACGATCAGTCGCCGAGCGGGGACGATGCCGCCGCGTCGATCATCCCGCTACCCCGCACAGCCCCCGACGACCACATCGAGAACCTGCCACAAACCAGAGGTGACCAGCCGGTTTGGCGGCATGATCAGAAACGCACGCGCGGCCACGACCGCCACTTCACCGGCCACATCACCCGCGTCGGCGGCCCGGACGGCGAGCAGCTACGTGCCGAACTCGCCGACGTCATCGGGGATCTGCTGTGCTGGGCCCGAACCCAGCAACACGGCAAGGATCGTGACGCAGATGATCCCGAGGAAGACACAGCGGCATGATCGGATTGCTTGCCCCGTGCAGGGGGTCGTTGACCCCGCCGTCCAGCACACCGTTGGTGCCCCGTCCTCTAGCACGGGGCACCAACGGCCCCTTACACCCGCCATTCCCGCAGGACATACCCGTGATCGGCGAAACCGACAGGAGCCAGACTGGTATCGATAACCAGGGTCCGCGCGAGGCCTCCCGATAAACACCCAAGAAGAATATAACAATCGAGCGTCTCTGCTGGGCCCTTTCCGTACTGAGCGTCAATACCTGCGCTTTAGAAATGTGTGAGCAGACAGCCCGCCCATGAGCCCGAACCTGCCACCACCAGCCACAACGATGCCCCGGATCCCACGCCGAGGGCGCCTGCCGGCGCACCCAGTCCGGTCGCCGTTCCACGACCCAGAAAATCACCCGAAAACAGCGACACAAGGGCCGATCAAACGTCGACCGGCAACATCGACTGGAGGTATCATAGCCAGCAGAAACGACGCGGAGGACGGGATTTCACCGGTCGTGTCATCTGGGTTGAGAATGCCGATTCCAAGCGAATCCGCGGGAAACTGTCCGCTGTGATTCGAGACCTCTTGGAATGGGCGCAGAACGCACAATGCGGAACATCTGAGTATGAGGAGGTGAGACGTCGTGACCACCGATGACGAATCCGCGGTGAATCCCCCGACCCCTGGGGTCCTGCGGCGCACCGCCGAGGTCTCGGCCACGATGCCCGTGCGGGCCTCGGGCCCGTCGGGCTTGTCCGACTATGCGGTATCGCCACTGGGTATGTCCACGGCGACCCTGCTGCGCGACGAAGTGCGGGTGGCCTTCCTCGGCCGCACGTCGACCGAGGATCAGCAGGACCCACGCCAGTCGCTAGTGCGGCAGCTGGGCAACTGCAAGACCCCAATCCCGGAATCCTGGGTCATCGTCTCGCATTTCTACGACGTCGAGTCCGGTCGGATGGAGCTCGATCAGCGTGGCCACGGCGAGAACTACGAGCGGTTCGACATCCCCATCGCCCGCGACGGCGGGATCGCCGACCTGCTCGACGAGGCACAGCATCCAGGCCGCCGGTTCGATGTGGTGATCTGCGAAAGCATCTCCCGCGTCGCCCGCCGCGCCTTTGAGGGACTGTCCGTCGAGCGCGAGCTGGAGAAGGCGGACGTGCCCCTGTTCGCCTCCAACGAGCCGATCACCCTCAGCGGTAGCCGTGCCCAGCGCGTGCTGCAGCGGCGAATCAACCAGTCCATCGCCGAATATGAGGTGATCAACACCCTCGAACAGTCCTGGGGCGGGTTGTGCACCCACGTGCGTGAAGGCTGGAACATCGGCAAACCTCCGTACGGGTACAAGGCCAAGACCTAACCGCCACCCCAATCCCACCAAGGCCGACAAAGGCCAGACCAAGACCCGACTCGAACCCGACGGGCTGTGCGCCGAGACGGTGGCGCAGATCGCGCAGTGGCGCTACCACGAACAACTCGGCTACGACACCATCGCCGAACGTCTCAACGCCGACCCGCAGCGCTACCCGCCGCCAGTGCCGCCCGGCAAGCAACGGGCACGTGGAGCGTGGGGCAAGACGAGCATCTACGAGATCCTGCGAAACCCGAAATACACCGGGTTTCAGGTGTTCAACCGGCGCGCGTCGCGGTCCAAGCGGGGCAAGGTCAACGACCCCGTCAAGTGGGTGTGGTCGCCCAAGCCCACGCATGAGCCGTTTGATCCCGAAGTGGATGTTCGACGAGATGACCGCCCGCACCCAGGCCAAGCGCGGCTCCCGCGCGGGTAACGACCGCAACGCGCACCCGGAGGCTCGGCGGACGTACCTGTTCCGGGCATGGTGTTCTGCGGCTGCGGGCGGCGGATGTTCGGCGGAGAGCGGCACAACAGGCCCTACTACCTCTGTTGGCCGCGGGACAACAACCGCGGCAGACCCGACAAGTACGAGGGCCACCCCAGGACCGTCTACCTTCGCGAAGACGCCGTACTTGATGCGGTGTGTCAGCGGACACGGAAAAATCTGGGTGGGTGGACAGTTCGGCCCGCACCGGCGGGAGATCCTGGCAGCCGACCGCGACGGCATTGACGACCGCGCCACCCGCGAACGCCAAGCCGAACGCGAACGTCTCCAACGGGTACTCGCCGACATTGCCCGCCGCCAGAACTCGATCCTGCGGCAAGCCCAAGACGGAGACCTCGACGACCCCTTCACCAAAGGACTACGCGGCAGCTACAACGAACTCGAAGCCCAGAAGAAAGCCACACTCACCACCGTGGCCGAGCTCGACGCCGCAGATGAAGCCGAACCAGGCAGGCCCAGCGCCGACGACATAGCCCAGATCGCCCACGCGGCAGAAAGGATCAACGAAACCATGATCACTACACAAAAAACGCCTGTTCAGACGGCAGGCGCGGCTTGTGTAGATGCTGTACGTGCCCCCGGTCGGGTTCGAACCGACACTTGGACGATTTTAAGTCGTCTGCCTCTGCCAATTGGGCTACGGGGGCCTTCGGCCGCGCGCACGCGCGCCGCACTAGTTACGACGCAGCCGCGGCTCGCTCGGTTCCCAGGAACCGCCGAACGTGTTGTCCTGTTGGCTCCTTCACCAGCTCCCCCGCCCGCTCATCGCGGCCGACAGGTCCGCGAAGCGACCTCGCACCCAGTCGTGTACGGCGGTCGAGACGTCCGCGCAGTCGGCCCGGTGTTCGAACCAGCGCCAGTCGCAGTTGACGTTCACCTCGAGGAACACCCACTCGTCGCCGACCCCGAGTAAGTCGAAGGCCGCGACGTCCAGCCGCCACTGGCGACACAGCGCCAGCAGTCGCTGGAGCAGGTCCTCGGGCACCTCGACGCGCTCCACCGCGACCGAATCCGGGTCGACCCACAGCTGCGCCGGGTCGAGCTTCCGCACCCGGAAGCCGATCGCCTGGTCGCCGATGACGAACACGCGCAGCTCCCGGTCCGCGTCCAGGTACTGCTGGACGAGCACCGGTGCCGGTTCGCGCGCTTCGCCCGTGCGCCGGATGTCCAACGGCTGCGGGAAGAGGCCGCGCAGCGCACCCGGTTTGGGTTCGAGCAGGTGGTGGCCGGCCGTCTTGACGATGCACCGGCCGCCGCCCGGGCGGCTGCGCCCGGGCATGGTGGTCACCGCGGTCCGCGGCACCCGCAGGCCGGCCGCCGACGCGCCTTGCAGCTGCGTCAGCCGGTCGAGGTGCTCGGTGGAGCGCACCGAGTTCACCTGCTCCCAGTCGTCGCGGCAGGCCAGCCAGTTCGCCACCGCTTGCCATTGCTCGCGGACGTACGCGCCGTGCACCGTGGCCGGATCGACCGGGATGGCGGTGATGTCGAAGTGCCGCCGCCACACCAGGACCGGGCGCAGCAGCCAGCGCTGGAACTCGATCAGCGGCGTGTCGGTGTAGATGGTGAGGGGCAGGTCGAGGCAGCGGTCGGCGTCGATGCGCAAGATGCGGATGTCGTGGTCCGCCAACGCCAGCGACAGCTCGTTCATCTCCATGTCGGCGGCGCGGGCCAGCACCAGCACGCACGGCACCGGGTCGCCCGGCTCGTCGGCGACCAGGTCGGCCCGGAACATCCGCTCCTGGAAGTCCAGCGGGGTGTCGGGCGATCGGAAGAAGTAGTCCTGGCCCTGCAACAACATCGGGGTTGGGCGAAGGGACGGCTGGTCGGTCGCCCCGGATGGGTTTCCGAGACCTGAGGGCAGCCCCTCGGCCACATCCATGCTCAGTCGTCCTTCTTCCGGAAGACCCGAGATGCTTCCTGGTAGTCCACCGCGAAGTCAGCGAGCGGTCCTTCTTCGACCTCACCGCTGCGCAGCAGGGCGGCTAGCTCTTTCAGCGTCAAGGGATTCACCCCTTCCCCCGTTGACCATCCTTTCAGGTGAAGACCTTGCCACAGTCTTCGATTTCCCACTACGGATTGTCAAGGATAGTCGGCCCCCATGTAGCCCGCACGGAGCATGCATTGGGGACGAAAAGGCCGCGTGCCTAGTGCGGCACGCGGCCTGGTTGCTGCGAGTGCCCGGCGCTCGGCCGGTCAGCTCGCGGCGGCGCGCTCGAAGGCTGCCCTCGGGTTCTGGATCTGACCCATGGACACCACCTCGCGCTTGAACAGGAACGCCAGCGTCCAGTCGATGATGATCCGCAGCTTGCGGTTGAACGTGGGCATCCGGCTCACGTGGTAGGAGCGGTGCATGAACCAAGCGATAAAGCCCTTGGCCTTGAAGCCGTAGACGTCGGCGACGCCCTTGTACAGCCCCATGCCGGCGACCGAGCCAGCGTAGGCGTGGCAGTACTCCTTGGTCGACTTACCGCGCAGCGAGGCCAGCAGGTTCCTGGCCAGCTGGTTGGCCTGCCGCACCGCGTGCTGCGCCGACGGCGCGCAGGTGGCGCCGGGGTTCTCCTCGGTCTTGGACAGGTCCGGGACCGCGGCGCAGTCACCGGCCGCCCACACGCCGGGCAGACCCTCGACCTGCAGGTGCGCGGTTGCCTTGACCCGGCCGCGCTCGTCCAGCGGCAGATCGCTGTTCTTCAGCACCGGGTTGGCCTTCACGCCCGCGTTCCACACCAGCGTGTCGGTGTCGAACTCGGTGCCGTCCGAGAGCACGGCGTGGCCGCCCTCGACGGACTTCAGGAAGGTGTTCAGGTAGACCTTGATGCCGCGCTCTTCGAGGGCCTTGACGACGTAGACGCCCATCTTCTCGCTGACCTCGGGCATCACCCGGCCAGCGGCCTCGACCAGCGCCCAGGACATGTCGTCGGGCTTGACGTTGTCGTAGTAGCGCGTGGCGTAGCGGGCCATGTCCTCCAACTCCGCCAGCGCCTCGACGCCCGCGAAGCCGCCGCCGACGAAGGTGAAGGTCAGCAGCCGGTTGCGCAGTTCGGGGTCGCCGGTGTTGGCCGCGGCGTCCATCTTGCCCAGCACGTGGTTGCGCAGGTAGGTGGCCTCACCAACGGTCTTGAGGGAGATGCCCTCCTCGGCGAGGCCGGGGATCGGCAGCAACCGGGAGACCGAGCCGAGGGCCACGACCAGCACGTCGTAGGCGATGGTCTCCGCACCCGTCTGCGGGTTCTCGACCGTGACGACCTTCTCGTCGTGCTTGATCTCGGTGACAGCGGCGGTGATCACGTTGCACCGCTTCAACACTCGTCGCAGTGGCGCTACCACGTGGCGGGGTTCGACCGAACCCGCGGCCGCTTCCGGAAGGAAGGGCTGGTAGGTCATGTGCGGCTGAGGATCGACGACCGTCACGGAGGCCTCGCGGCGACCCAGCTTCTTCTGCAGCTGAAGTGCCGTGTACATGCCGACGTAACCGCCGCCGAGGATGAGAATCCGCGTGGGATCGGATTTACCAGCCATGCGCTCATGGTCGCACCACTGCCCGCATTCGCGCTGCGCCGACCCCCCTTAATGTGACGCCAGTCGCGGATGGCATCGATCACGATCAACGCGCTGTGCACGGACAAACGCGCTGCGTACGCGCCCGGAATGGGCGGCGGCGGATGACGTCAGAGTGCCATCACCGAGGTGTCATGGAGGCTGGTTTCCGCCACCCTACCGAATCTTGAACCTGAATGCCCACGCCCGCGCGATTTCTTCCGGAAGATCAACGCCGTTGTCGCGCTGGACGACCTGACCATCGAGCAAGCGCCCGGTCAGGAGTCGATAACGCGGCTGTCCGCTGGGTGGCTCGCTCACCACCGCATTCGGCCACGGTTCACCGCACTCCTGCACGACGAGGTCCGCGGACTTCGCGCAGCCCTCCGGTCCGGGCAGCTTTCGGCCTGCGAGGTCGAACGCAGTTCCTCAGCCGCCCGGGCCTGAACGGCGCCATTCGTCACGTAGCGCGGCCCAGCATTGCCCGGCAAAGCAAGGCGCTAGCCGTGCTAGCATTGCTGTCATCGACAGCATTTGGAGGTGTGGGTCATGTCGACTTTGACGATCCGTGGTCTGGATGACGAGACCCACGCGCGCCTCCGAGTCCAGGCGGCACAACACGGACGCTCGATGGAAGCCGAGGTCCGGGCAATCCTGCAAGCCTCGGTAGCCCCACCCCCGCCCGCCCGCGGCCTGGGCAGTCGCATTCACGCCAGGTTCTCGGGACTCGGCGAGCCCGAACTCGAACTCCCCACTCGTGCCGAACCTCCTCGTGCAGCGGACTTCGACTCGTGATCGTTCTCGACACCAACGTCCTTTCGGAACTCATCCGCCACACGCCCGAAGCTGACGTGCTCGCGTGGCTTGATTCGCTCCCCGCGACCGAGGTAGCGACAACAGCGATCACGGCCGCCGAACTGCTGTACGGGGTATCCCGACTTCCTGATGGTCACCGGAAGACGGCGCTGACGGCGGCGGTTCATGCACTGCTCAACGACGACTTCCACGGGCGGGTCGAACCATTCGACGCACTAGCCGCCACCCATTACGCCGTCGTGGTCAGCGAACGCGACAAGCTCGGCCGCCCCATCAGTGCCGCGGACGCTCAGATCGCCGCGATCTGCCGTGCACGTCGGGCAACGCTGGCTACCCGCAACATCAAGGATTTCGAGGAAACGGGAGTCGAGCTCGTGAATCCCTGGCAGGCCCGTTAGGTCGCACAGCGTTCCACGCCGAAGCCAGATCGGTCAGCTATCAGATCCCGCGCCAGCTCCTTCATGCGCTTCAGAACGCGGCGCGGCATCGTCGGGGTCAGCTTGCCGGTGAAGGTGGTCAGCTTTCCGGTGAAGGTGTTCTTAGGAAGGACTTCAGAGGCAGTGATCATGTGTCACGCCGTGGGACTTGGCGCCACATCAGGCTGAAAGCGGCTGAATGCGAGCCAGCGTGTCTGCGAGCGCATCCTTCTCCCGCTCCAGGTCGTAACGCGACTGGAGGTTGAGCCAAAACCGCTCGGACGTCCCGAAAAAGCGCGCCAGCCGCAGTGCGGTGTTAGCCGAGATTCCCCGCTTGCCATGCACGATCTCGTTGATGCGACGAGGCGGGACGCCGATCGCGACGGCGAGCCGATGCTGGGTTACCCCTAGCGGCTCCAGGTACTCCTCAACCAGGACCTCCCCCGGGTGAACCGGCGACATGACGAACTCGTCAGACATCCTCGTTCCCTTCAGTGGTAGTCCACGATCTCAACGTCCTCGGGACCAGCCGACGTCCACTCGAAGCAGATGCCCACTGCTGATTGATCCGAATGCTGTACTGCCCGGCTCGATCTCCATTCAGATTCTCCAGCCGGTTGCCAGGAGGAACACGCAAGTCCTCCACGGTCTCCGCCGCATCAAGGATGGCGAGCTTGCGCAGAGCCGCTCGTTGGACATCCGGGCCGAGCACCCGCGAACGGCGTCGTTGCCATACACGCTCGGCCTCCTTGTCAGCGAAAGATCACAGCATCAGCTTAACGTAGCACGTTAATAACGGCAACCGTTACGCTATTGGCGGTGCCGGACCTCACCGAAGTCCTGCCAGCTCCTTCGCCTGTTCCAACACCTCCCGCAGCATCTCCGGGGTCAGCTTTCCCGTGAAGGTGTTCTGCTGGCTGACGTGGTAGCAGCCGAGGAGGTGGAGGGGGTTCCCGCCGTCCGCCGGCGGGAGCTCTACGTGGGCGTTGTGGCCGAACTTCGGTCGGGGTGTAGGGACTTCCCAGGCCGCGTCCGCCAGGACCGGGAGCAGGGCTTGCCAGCCGAACGCACCCAGCACCACGACCGCGTGCAGCGTCGGGCGCAGCAGGCCGAGTTCGCGGACCAGCCACGGGCGGCAGGTGTCGCGTTCGGTCGGCGTCGGTTTGTTGGCCGGCGGGGCGCAGTGCACCGGCGCCGTGATCCTGGTGTGGCGCAACGTCAAACCGTCGTCGATGTGCCGGGCCGCCGGCTGCGAAGCCAGGCCGACGTCGTAGAGCGCCTGGAACAGCACATCGCCGGAGCGGTCGCCGGTGAAGATCCGGCCCGTCCGGTTCCCGCCGTGCGCCGCCGGGGCAAGTCCGACGATCGCGATCTCCGCGTCGGGCGGGCCGAAGCCGGGCACCGGCCGGCCCCAGTACTCCTCGTCGCGGAACGCCGCGCGCTTGACCCGCGCCACCTCTTCCCGCCACTCGACCAGCCGCGGGCAGGCGGTGCAGTGGGTGACCAGCTCGTCGAGTTCGGCGATCCGGTTCGCGTTCGGGGCTGCGGCGGCGGGGTCGCCGACCGGGTCGGCGATCAGCCTGGAGGGCGTGTCGGGCACCTCCCAAAAATGGCAGAAAACCCGTTCGACGGCACGTAATGTGGGCGGCATGGCAGCCAGCGAGGAGAAATCCGACGAGGTCAAGGAATCGACCACCCCGGCCGAACCGGTCGATGATCTGGTCAGCACCCACCACACGATCACCGCGGACGGCGCGGAACTGGCCTACACCGCGACGACCGGCCGGATCGTGTTGCGCGAAGAGGTCCACACCGACGGCAAGTTCGAGGGCTACAAGCCCAAGGCCGAGGTGTTCCTGACCTCCTACGTGGCCGACGCCGAACCCGGCACCAGACCGGTGACGTTCGCGTTCAACGGCGGCCCGGGCTCCTCCAGCGTGTGGCTGCACCTCGGGCTGCTCGGCCCGCGCCGGGTCGTCTCCGGCGACGCCGGAGATCTCGCGCCGCCGCCGTACGGACTGGTCGACAACCCGGAAACCCTGCTGCGGCACAGCGATCTGGTGTTCATCGACCCGGTGTCCACCGGGTACTCGCGAGCGGTCGAGGGCGGCACGCCGGGCGATTTCCACGGCTACCAGCGGGACATCGAGTCGATCGCCGAGGTCATCCGGCTGTGGACCACCCGCAACGGCCGCTGGATGTCGCCGAAGTACCTCGCCGGCGAGTCCTACGGCACGCTGCGCGCCGCCGCGCTCGCCGAGCACCTGCAGTCGCGGCACGGGCTCTACCCGAACGGCCTGCTGCTGATCTCCTCGGTGCTGGACATGGGCACGATCCGGTTCACCGAAGGTAACGACCTGCCGTACTCGCTGTTCCTGCCGACGTACGCGGCGATCGCGCACTACCACGGCAAGCACGGCGACCGGCCGCTGCGCGAGGTCCTGGACGAGGCGGAGAAGTTCGCCGCCGAGGACTACCCGTGGGCGCTCGCTCGCGGCGCGCGGTTGAGCTCGTCCGAGCGCGAGGACATCGTTCGGCGGGTCGCCGCGTTGTCCGGGCTGTCCGAGGAATATGTCGACCGCGCCAACCTGCGCATCGAGCACATCCGGTTTTTCACCGAACTGCTGCGCGACCAGCGGGCGACGGTCGGCCGGATGGACGGCCGGTTCACCGGCTGGGAGCCGGATGCCGCCGGGGAGCACTTCAGCGACGACCCGAGCATCTCCGGCATCCGCGGCGCCTACGCGGCGGCGATCAACCACTACCTGCGCGAAGACCTCGACTACGCCAGCGATCTGCCGTACGAGACGCTGTCCAGCCGGGTGCAGCCCTGGTCCTACAAGGAGTTCGAGGGCGCGAGCGTGTCCGTCGTGGACAAGCTCGGTGCGGCGTTCCAGGCCAACCAGCACCTGCGGATCCACGTCGGCTGCGGCTACACCGACGGCGCGACCCCGTACTTCGCGGCCGAGCACGTGCTGGCGCAGCTGCCGATTCCGGAGCGGCTGCGGGAGAACGTCGACGTCCGCTACTACCCCGCGGGCCACATGATGTACGTCCACGAGGAGTCCCGGATCCAGCAGTCCGCCGACCTGGCGGAGTTCGTGGCACAACGCGTGTAGCGGATTTCCCGAACAGCGGCCCTCGCGCACATCTGATCAGCTGGTCAGCTGGTCAGATCCCGGATCGCCAGAACTTACTCGCGAACCGAGTAATCACCGCGGAAACCATCCGGGACCTGCGATTCGGGCCGCTGGCCTACCACTGGCTGGTCACCGGCGAGCCGCTGGACCGGGCCACCGCCGAGACGCTGATCGCGGCCGCCCGCAGGGCCGTCTCGCCCTGAACCCGCGACGCCGCAGTGGGCTGGAACCACCAGCAGGCCCCGCTCCTGGCGAACGGGAGCGGGGCCAGCTGACGCGGAAATCAGTGCTTGCCGACCACCTGGGCCTGGGCGTTGTCCTCCCAGTCCCCGGCCTGGGTCTGGTTGGCGTTGTTGGTCTGGTTCGAGCCGGTGTTGGCGATCTGCTCCTTGCCGCCGATCTGGACGACCGTCGAGGGCGAAACGTTCGTGTTCGTCGGCTTGCTCACCTGGATCTCGTTCTGGTTCTGCACCTGCGTCGGGGACCCGTCGTCCTTGACCAGCTGCGCCTGGGCGTTGCCGTCCCAGTCGCCGTCCTGGTCCTGGTCGGCGTTGTTGGTCTGAGTCGAGCCGGTGTTCGCGACCTGCTTGTGACCGCCGATCTGGACCACGGTCGAGGGCGAAACGTTCGTGTTCGTCGGCTTGCTCACCTGGACTTCGTCCTGGTTCTGCACCTGCGTCGGGGAGCCATCGTGGTGGCCGTCGGCCATCGCCACGGCCGTCGCTCCGAGCAGCATCGGGAGGCTCACAGCGGCAACCGTCAGCACGCGCTTCGCAGTACGCATCAAAGCACTTCCTTCCAAGAGAACCGGGACTTGCGGCGCCGAGTTCCGCGCCGACCAATTCGGACGAGGCGAACCGGTTCCAACACTTCTCCGTCAGCCTCGCACGGAATACCGTATCGCCATCGGAACAAAGGTCGGCAACTCGGAACAACAGGGCTCACCTCATGCGGTGACACCGCATTCGAAAATTGCAACCACGGATCGGTGAACGACGCGAGGATCGACATTTTCCCAGCTCAACACGATCCAAGAGGCTTTTCGAGGCACACTCCACACTTTTTCGCGACGCGCGGCGAGCCAGATTCGATCAATTACACAAGATCAATTGAATTCGCGCGTCAAAAACAAATCTGGAGACCAACCCGGAACATCACCCGAAAAATACGAAAACAATTCCATCCGAGGCGACACCGCGTGGATTCACCGACCGCGGCGGCGGCGAATCCAGCCCGCCCAACCACCCGTTCAGATTCATCCCAATTGTCCGAAACCCGGGCACAACCTCCGCTCCGTCCGATGCATTTGATTGTTCTACATGTAGCATGTCTGCTACATGTAGACCTATCCTTGCTATGGAAGGCAACGGGGTTATGACAGTCGCGAACGAATCGGCGGCACCACTGCCGCCGGTGCGGTTACCCGACGATGACGCCGCGCTCGACGTCCGCGACCTGCGGATGCGGTACGGCACGACCGACGTCCTCAAGGGCGTCGACTTCACCACGCGCCGGGGCGAGGTGGTGGCGCTGCTGGGGCCGAACGGGGCGGGCAAGACCACGACGATCGAGGTCCTGGAAGGCTTCCGGATGCGCTCCGGCGGTGATGTCCAAGTCCTCGGCACCGACCCGGCGCGCGGCGACGAAAACTGGCGGGCCCGGCTCGGCGTCGTGCTGCAGTCATGGCGCGACCACAGCAAGTGGCGCATCCGGGAGCTCCTGACACACCTGGGGACCTACTACTCGCCGTACTCCACGGCGCAGATCACCCGGCCCTGGGACGTCGACGAACTCATCGCGGCGGTCGGCCTGACCGAGCACGCGAACAAGCGGGCCGGGCAGCTCTCCGGCGGTCAGCGCCGCCGGCTCGACGTCGCGATCGGCATCGTCGGCCGCCCGGAACTGCTGTTCCTGGACGAGCCCACGGTCGGCTTCGACCCGCAGGCCCGCCGGGAGTTTCACGACCTCGTGCACCGGCTCGCCGACGACAACACCGGCATCCTGCTGACCACGCACGACCTGGACGAGGCGGAGAAGCTGGCCGACCGCATCCTGATCCTGGCCGGCGGCCGGATCGTCGCCGACGGCTCCGCCGACGAGCTGTCCCGGCAGGTGGCCGCCGAGTCGGAGGTCAAGTGGACCCGCGACGGCCAGCGCTACGTGCACGCGGCCGCCGACGCCACCCAGTTCGTCCGGGACCTGTTCGCGCAGCACGGCGACGAAATCACCGAACTGGAGGTGCGCCGGGCCACCCTGGAGGACACCTACATGGCGATGGTGCGCGCGCACGAATCCGGGCACGGCGACGACGCCGCGCTGCCCTTCAACGCCGAGGAGGTCAACCGGTGAAGGCCAACGCCGCACGCGCCGGCCTGCAGCGCGGTTGGATCGAGTTCCGCCAGACCCTGACCACCCCGCAGGACCTGTGGGGCTACCTGTTCCCCACCGTGATCCTGCTGGTCGTGATGTCGTTCCAGCGCGGGTCCACAGTGGCCGGTTTCTCGCTGGGCGCGATGACGCTGCCCGGCGCGCTCGGCATGGGCATCGGGTTCTCCGGGCTGATCACCATCGCGCAACAGCTGACGGTCGAGCGCGAGGACGGCACCCTGCTGCGCGCCAAGGCCACCCCGGACGGGATGTTCGGCTACCTGATCGGCAAGATCACGCTGATCGGGTGCATGTCGCTGGTCAGCCTGGTGATCCTGCTGGTGCCCGGCCTGGTGCTGTTCGACGGCCTGGCCACCGGTGTTGACACCTGGCTGACGCTGGTTTGGGTGCTGGTGCTGGGGCTCGTCGCGACGATGCCGATCGGCGCGATCATCGGCTCGCTGTTCGCCAACCCGCGGAGTCTGGGCCTGATCATGCTGCCGATGATGGGGCTGATCGCGATCTCCGGGATCTTCTACCCGATCACCGGGTACCCGGAGTGGTTGCAGTGGATCGCGCAGGTCTTCCCGATGTACTGGCTCGGGCTCGGCATGCGGTCGGCGCTGCTGCCGGACGGGATGGCGGCGGCCGAGATCGGCGAGTCCTGGCGGCACCTGGAGACTGTCGGGGTGCTCGGACTGTGGGCCGTAGTCGGCCTGGTGGTGGCCCCGGTGGTGCTGCGCCGGATGGCGCGGCGCGAGTCGGGGTCGAGCGTGGCCGCGCGGCGCGAGAAGGCCATGCAGCGCGTGCGGTGACGCCGGCGGAGGGGACCATGAGCGAGACGATCTACAACCGCATCGCGATGCTGCGGGCCGAACGCGGGATCTCCCGCCGGCAGCTCTCCGAGGCGCTCGGCGTGCACTACCAGACGATCGGCTACCTGGAGCGCGGCGAGTACAGCCCAAGCCTGCACCTGGCGCTGCGCATAGCGGAGCACTTCGAGGTCCCGGTCGAGGTGGTGTTCTCCATCCACCCGTTCCCCCGCATCGGCAGCGGCGAACGCTCCGCCTGACCGATCCGACGAGGCCCGAAGGGCGCCTTTTGCCGACTTGCCCGGCAAAGGTGCCCTTCGTCTTGAAAGAACCGCCGCCGCCGTGGGGCAGCCGATCCAGCCGTCTGTCCAAAATGGATAAAGAAGTGCCGTTCGAGGACGGGTCGGCCGGGCTCGCGAAGAGCACCGTAGCGCCCAGTAACGCCATCGCGACCGAGCGCGTTTGCGCCGACATCGTTGGTTTGCCCGATTCTTCGGTTTCTCCTCTAGTAGATGGGCGCTGCGCTGCTTAAGATTCGATCTCGGCACTGTACCGTTACGCGAATCGGAGGGACGTGACTCCACCTACCACTGAAGTGGCGGGTTTCCCCCGGTGCTGGCTATGCAGTATCGGAGAGGACCGGCCCGGCCCTGGAAAGGATGTTGACCGAGCCGACGACGTCCGCGTTCGCTGTGTGACCACAGCGTTAGCACCCGAAGTCGGCTTGGCTGACGCGGTTCTCCTTGGCGACGTGCCCGCATTCGGGGCAGGTGCGGGAGGTGTTGCGGGCGTCCACTCCGATCACGCGGCGACCAGCGCTTTCAGCCTTGTTCGCCAGGATACGAAGGAACTGCCCCCAACCCGTATCGAAGATGCTTTTGTTCAACCCGGCTTTGGCAGCAGAGCCATTCGGCAGGAACGCGCCCGGCTGGTCGGGGTCGGGTTGAGGTTTGGGTGCGCGGGTCATGCCCGCGATGTTGAGGTCTTCCACCGCTATCACGTCGTGCGCACGCACCAGCACGAGCGCTGTCTTGTGGTGGTGATCCAACCGCTGACGCCGGGTCTTTCCGTGCAGCCGAGCGACCTTGTGGGCGGCTGCACGGTGCTTCTTGCTACGGTTCGCGGCACGAACACGTTTGGGGAAGTGGTCCAGTTCGCGTTGCGCTTCGGCAAGTTCATCAGCAGCTTCGCGTGCGTAACGAGGGTTCGGGAAGTGTTCCCCGTCGCTGGTGGTGGCGAAGTGCGCCACCCCCATGTCGATGCCAACCATGCGGCCGGTGGCGGGCAGCGGTTGCGCTGGTACGTCGTCGCAGGACAGCACGACGAACCACCGGTCGCCCACACGTTTGACGCTGATCGTTTTCACGCGGCCCTGAACTGGGCGGTGCTGGTGTACCCGGATATGCCCGATTCCTTGCAGGCGGACACGGGTTTGGGTGTCATGCGGCGTGGAGTTCCACCGGCACCCGTCACCGTCCTTGGGGAACTCAACACTGTCGAATCGGCCAGCACCTTTGAACCGGGGATACCCGGGTTCTTGGCCTGCTTTGACGCGACGGAAGAACGCGGCGAACGCTTTATCCGGGCGCCGCAGGGTGGCCTGCTGCGACGAGAACGACCAGCGCCCCTGACGTTCGGGGTCGAACGCGCGGATCGCTTTGAGTTGGCTGGACTGGTCGCCGTAGCGGATTCGGGTCTGCGAGGTATGTCGGTAGGCGTCTCGGCGTTCCTGCAACGCGGCGTTGTAGAGCGCACGATGATCGGCCAGCATTTCCCGCAACGCTTGTTGTTGCTTGCTGGTCGGCCGGAGCAAGAACTTGTAGGCGCGTCTCACATGCGCTCCCACTGGGTGTCGATGTACCGACGTACCGTATCGGCGCTCACCGCACCCACCGACGCCGCGAAATACGACGACGACCACAACGTGGGCAGACGCGACCGCAAATGCGGGAACTCTTCCCGCAGCACACGGGATGTGAAGCCTTTGAACTGGTTCGCTACATACGACGCCGACGACTTCGGGTCGTGCCTGACGAACAGGTGCACGTGGTCCGGCATCACTTCCAGTGCCACGATCTCCCACCCCCGTTCCTCAGCCTTCACGCGGATCAGTTCTTCCAGTCGTGCCGCGACCCGACCACCAAGGACCGGACGGCGGTACTTCGGGCACCACACCACGTGCAGCCCAAGGTCGTACACACCACCGGAAAACCGCCGAACCTTCCTGGCCACAGACACACCAAAAGTATACAAACGACACACGTATAACGAGAGGAGGCTGGCGAATAGGACCCGAAACCTGCGAAACGTAGCGGCGATTCACCCCGCAGCTAAAGCAGCGGGTCCCCTCGCCGAATACTGATGGAGGGGAACATCCTCGATCCGGACAGCGCTCACGAGCGTTTGGCCGCTTGGAAGGACCGGATCGACAAGCTGGCCGCCGACACCCAAGCGATGAGCGAGCGGCTGCAGGAAGTGCGGGTCACCGCGAGCGATCCGAACGGGCTGACCGAGGTCACGATCGACTCGACCGGCGCGTTGGTGGACCTGCGGCTGACCGAGCGTATACAGCGGACGAGCCCGGAGGCTGTCGCTCGCACGATCATGGCGACTCTCGGCGAGGCCAAGAACAAGCTCGCCGACCGCTCGCAGGAGATCATCGCGGACACGGTGGGCACCCAATCCCCGGCGGCGCGGGCGATCGCGGACAGCGTCGGGCAGCACCTGCGGAGCGGTCCGGCTCCGGAAAGCGCCGCCGCTCCCGGCGTTGACGACCAGGACTACGAGACGCACTCCTACCTCGACGAGCGGCGGTGGTGACATGGGCGACGGATTCAGCGTCGACGCCGAGCAGTTGCGCGCCCACGCGAGCAAGGTGTCGGAGGTCCAGGCGCGGTTCGGCGCGGTGAAATCCGCCAGCTCGCACATCACGCAGGACGACCAGGCGTACGGGCCGCTGTGCGGGTGGATTTCGGGCTTGCTGGAGGAACGGCACGCCGACCAGGACGAGCTGATCGCGTACGTGGCGGAAAACCTCGAGCTCGCCGCGGCGGCGCTGCGCGACACCGCCAACTACTACGAATCCCTCGACAGCGACCACGCCGAGCTGATCCGCTCCGCAGGCGAGGGCATGCCATGACCGACAAGTCACTGGTCGCCCCCGTCGAGTCGTCCCGCGAGGCGTGGACCGGCGCCGGGCTGGCCGAAAGCATCGAGGGCCTGGTCGATGCGATCAAGAGCGAGGGCTGGGTCGACGACCTGCTGGCCGGCACGGGCCTGGCGATCGAGGTCGCGGCGAGCGCGATGGACCCGTTCAGCGCACTGCTGTCCAACGGCCTGGGCTGGGCCATGGAGTACTTCGAGCCGCTGCGCGAGATGCTGGACGAGCTGACCGGCAAGCCGGACGTGGTCATGTCGCACGCCTCGACGTGGAACAACATGGCCCAGGAACTCGGCTCCATGGCCGAGGACCTGCGCGCGAGCGTCGAGGCGGACGTGTCCGGCTGGCACGGCGGGGCCGCGGACGCCTACCGCCGCCTGATGGGCAACAACGTGGAGGCCGTCGGGGGGCTGGCCGCGATCTCCGCGGCGATGGCGGAAGCCACCCAGGGCGCGGGCGGTTTGGTGGAGCAGACCCGCGAAATCGTTCGCGACCTGATCGCAGACCTGGTGGCCAGGGTGATCGTGTGGGCGGTCGAGGCGATCTTCGTGGTCACCATCCCGGTGGTCGCCGCGCAGATCGCCGCCGCGGTGGTCAAGTGGGCCGCGCGCATCTTCACCTACACCACGGCTCTGATCACCAGCCTGACCAACCTCAACAAGCTCCTCAACGATTAGGCGGGCGCGATGCGATTCCTCACGTTCCTCGCCCTCGCCGTTTGGTTCGGGCTGCACAGCACCAAGACCCCGGACGGCCCCGGCGGAACCCACAGCGGCAAGAAGAACCAGCCGACGAAGGTCGGCAACGTCGACGCCGGCAAGGGCGCCAAGAGCGCCATCAGGGCCACCAAGGAATACGCCGACAAGGGCCGGGCCGATCAGGGCGACCAATCCACCAACCCGACGGATCCCTCCGATCCCACGAAGACCGATCCCAAGGCCCAGCAGAAGCAGGCCCTCATCGAGGAGGCCCAGGCGCAGGGGATCAAGATCAGCGCGGACCGGGTCGTGGAGATCGGCAAGGACCCCAACGGGAAGATCGTCTTCCTCGAAGAGGGCAAGGGCGGCAAGCGCGGGGCCGGACTGGAGCACATCTACGAAGAGCACGGGAGCCAGTTCGAGCAAGCCGGGATCCCGAAGGAAGAAGTGCCGGATTTCGTTCACAAAGCGGCCACGGAAGGCGAGTACACCGGGTATACCCAGGGAAAGGAACCCGGCCGCCCGATTTACGAGGTCGAGCACAACGGCCAGAAGCAGTACGTCGCGGTGAGCGTCGGCAGCAATGGATTCATCGTCGGTGCCAACATGAGAGGCGCCGATGATCCGTTCAAGGGCGCCCAGAAAGATCCCAAATCAGAGACCGATCCGAAACACCGGGGATATTAGCGATGGACCAAGCGGAAACCCTGCTCTCGGTGCGTATCTCGGCGGAATGGCGAACGGGGCCGCTCTGGGTCACCACCAGCGCGGATCGCTTCGAGGACAACGCCGAACCCGAAGACCTGGCGGAGAAGTTCGGCGTTTCCGTGGAACTGGTCGCCGAACTGAACGAGTGGGATGACGAATTCCAGCAGATCTGGGATCCGGCCGACCCCGCTTCAGCGGAATTCCCTAGCGAAGAAGCGGAAGTTCGCTGGGAAGAGCGCGGCAGGCGACTGGCGGAAAAACTGGCCACCGAACTCGGGCCGACCGTCCGGGTAAGCTATTACAAGGAAATCATCCAGGCCGGCGCGACGGACAGAGAACGGGAAGATGACTGAATCAGGCGCGGATTTGATCAGGAACCGCCACGGCGCGGACTTCGCGCGGTGCGGCGTCAGCGGAGACCTGATCAACAAGCTGGTGATGCACGTCGCGACCAGCGGAACCGAGGCGACCCGGGTCGTCGGCCACAACCGTCCGACCTACGTCGTCGAATTCGGCGGCAAGCGGATTCCCGTCGCGCTCAGCATCGCCGCCAGCGGTTATGTGATCTCCGCACATCCCGAGCCGCTGGCCCGCGTGGACGGTTCGCAGTGGCCTCCGGCGGGAAGCCGTCCGACCAGCGTCCGGCTCGGCGCCGAATGGGGGGCCGGGCCGTTCTGGGTCCGCTACGGGCCCGGCATCGGCCCCGGGGAAGCGGTTGCCGCGAACTACCTGCCGGACGAGATCCGGGACGTGCTCGACCTCCCGGCCGACCTGCTGCTGGACATCGCCCGTTGGGACCACGACTACCAGGGCATCCTCGACCAGAACTACCCGCCCGACTCGGCGTTCCCTTCCGAGGAGGCCGCGCTGAACTTCCGGCGCACCGGGCTCACCCTGGCCAAGCGCCTCGCCGCCGCGCTGCCGCCGGGGCTCGTCGTCGAGTACGCGGAGAACTTCAGCGACCGCATCCTCACCATGTGAGCACGTGTGACGGGCACCGCTGAGCGAGCAACTGGTCGGCAGATCGGGCGCGTCACCTCCAGAGGGCGTCGCGGCGATTTCGCGCGAAATCGTCACTTTCCACGCGTGCCGAGGGGCGATTTCGCGCGAAATCGCCCCTCCTGGGCGCGCCCGGTCCGCGCACCTCCAAGCCGCCCGAGGGCGCCCTTCGCCTCGGAAGATCAGTTCAGAACTGTTTGGCGAGCCAGGTTTCGAAGGTCATCAGTCCCGGGTGGACTCGGCGCAGGGCCGGGATGTCCACCGACAGGTCCAGTTCGTTGATCGCGGAGTAGGCGCGGTAGAGGACGGGATTCTGCTCGCGCAGGGGCTCCAGCGGCAGTTCGACGTGGCGGAGTTCCCGGCCGGTCGCCCGGGACAGCGCGGCGGCGATCTCCGGCGGCGTCAACGAATCCCCGGCGATCTCCACCGCCCGACCGACGTACTCGTCGGGGTTCTCGAAGGCCAGCGCGGCGAACGTGCCGATGTCCTCCAACGCGATCAGCGGCTGCGACACGTCGGCTCTGACCGCGCTCACCAGCTCGCCGTCCGTGGCGGCCTGCCCCGGCATCATCGCGAGGTAGTTCTCCATGAACGACACCGGTCGCAGCATCGTGGCAGGTACGCCCAGCCCGCGGATGTGCTCCTCGATCGCCCACTTGTTGTCCAGGGGCGGGGACCCGATCCGCTGCTCCGCGTTGGTCGCCGAGGCGTAGACGAGGTGACGCACCCCGGCGGCCTTCGCCGCGTCTGCGACGTTCTTGCCCCACCCGATCTCCTTCTCGTTCGTCAGGTCGGGCGTCAGCTCGGGCGTGATGAAGGTCGGCTGGACGCTGAAAGCGCCATACACGCCCCGCATCGCGTCCTCCAGCGCCGCCCCGTCGCCCATGTCTCCCTCGACCAGTTCCGCACCGGCGTCGGCGAGCCGCCGCGCGGCGGCGCTGGACGCGCTGCGGGTGAATGCCCGAACCCGCCAGCCCCGCTTGAGCAGCTGTGCGGCGGTGGAGCCGCCCTGCTGCCCGGTGGCTCCGACGACCAGTACGACCTTGTCTGCTGTGGACACTTCTGCCTCCGCATCAACGGGCACAACCGGAACGGGCGCCCCGCTTTCGCAAAATATACGGAACGTGCGCCCCGCTTTCGTTTCGGAAAATATACGGAACGCTCGCCCCGCTTGTCCACCGCAGCGGTAGGCTCGACTCGTGACGACCACGAACGCTTCGGGGAAGCGACTGCGCGCGGACGCCCAGCGCAACCGGGAACGGGTCCTGGCCGCGGCCCAGGAGCTGTTCGCCGCCGAAGGCCTGGCCGTCCCCCTGGACGACATCGCCCGCCGGGCCGGCGTCGGCCCCGGCACCGTCTACCGCCACTTCCCCACCAAGGAAGCGCTCTTCGAGGCGGTCGTGGTGGAGCGGATCCAGCGAATGGTCGAGGAGGCCCGCGACCACGCGACGGCCGACGATCCCGGGCGGGCGTTCTTCGACTACTTCCAGCGGGTGATCGAGCACGCCGCACTTAACAAGGACATCTGCGACGCCCTGGAATCGACGGGCCAGCAACCGAGAACGGCCTGCCCGGAAAACGACTTCAATAACGCCATCGGCACGCTGCTGGAACGCGCGCAACAGGCGGGAGCGGTCCGCGCCGACGTGACGACGGCCGAGGTGCGATCGCTGATCGTGGGAGCCCTGAACATGTACCGCCGCGCCGTAGCCGAGCAACGCCCGGCGAACGAACTAGCGGTCCTCTACGCAGGCCTCCGCCCGGCCCGATGACCCCCGGGTGCCGTGAGCACTTTGGGTTGCTGTAGCAGCCCAAAGCACTCACGAGCGGAGCCGGGCGCAGCGGTCCGCCGGGGGGTGGCCGGGCGCTGGATCGGGGGCGGAGCGCCCGGCCACCATGAGGTCCGGCGAGGGAGGGGATGCGCCGGACCAGGTCTCGCGGTCAGATGCGCAAGCGTGCAAGGGTCTCGGTATCGAGGTGGTGTCGGCCGGTAGCCACGGCTTCCCGTTGTCGCTCCGCCTCGATGTCCTCGATCAGCTGCCACACATTCAAAGCACCCTCACCGGCACCGCCGTGCTGCGCACGCGGAGCCCGGATGAGCAGCATGCTCGTTATCAGCACGTTGACCAGGACAAGAGTGCTCACCTGAAGCCAGAACATGATTTCTCCTCATTGCCATGGGTTGAGTTCGCGCCGGTCAGGGGTCGTGAGTGCGAAAACCGGTAAGAACCGGATCTCGCACTCACGACCCCGTGGCCCACCGCGAGCTGATGCGGCGCCAGCAGTCCATGCAGGTGTCGTCGTCGAACCACTCCGCCTCGGGAGGCAACCGCTGCACCTGCCACGCCTCCACCTCAACCCCGCAGAACGACGTCACGCGCGCATGCGGCTCGGCCCGCTTCGCGGCCACGCCGAAGGCGTGCCGCCCAACCCCCACCGGCCGCCAAAACCAGTCCACCAAGGCGAATTCAGACATCGCATCTCCCGACTTGTTGCAATCCCACTTTACTGTGATTGATGAGTCTCATGGGGCGCAAGCTAAACGATCAAGAACCATGCGAACGGGTTACGCTGCGGGACACAGATCAAATGCGATGCTCTACGGCATGCCAACACCGACTGTCCGGCGACTGCTCGTAGGTCATCTCTTGCGCCACGCGCGGGAGCAGACCGGTCTCGACCTCGATGCCGCGGGCAAGCTCATCGGGAAGACCAACAGCACGATGAGCAGGATCGAACGCGGCCAAACCGCGCTGCCGCAGCATGTGTTGAAGAAGCTCGCGAACGCGTACGAGCAGCACGCACCGAACGCCATCGACCTGGACGAGCTGCTCGATCTGGCACGCGGGAGCCAGGATCGTGGTCGATGGTCCGGCTATCGGTCCGTGTACTCCAAGTACTTCCGCATGGCAGTGGATCTCGAAGCCGACGCCGCTGCGATCTTCCAATACCAGACCGAGATCGTGCCAGGCTTGCTTCAAACGGAGCAGTACATCCGCGCGCTGTTCACCACGTCTCAGGTGCAACCCAGCGATCAGTCCACAGAGGATGCAGTGGAAGCCCGGCTGGAGAGGCAAGCCGTCCTGGCCAAGCCGAACGCGCCGCAGGTCAGCTTCGTCCTTTCTGAGTCGTCACTTCGCCGCCTCGTAGGTGATCGGGAGCTGATGGAAAATCAGCTCCGCCACACGGCCGAGATCGCGCGACTTCGAAACGTCCAAATTCAGGTTCTTCCTTTCGACGCAGCGACAGCACCGCGTGCGACGCACGACTTCAAGCTCTTCCGCGTACCGTCGCCCGGCAACGCCGGTCCGCTTGAGTTCGTCTACGTCGAGGACTTCACCGACGGCCGCTACCTGGACAGACACGACGATGTGGACGCATACACTCTGCTGTGGCAACAGCTCGTGGCGGCTGCGCTGGACCCGGTCGAGTCCGAGAAGTTCATCCTGCGCGTCGCGGACGAGTTCGCGCGATGACGTTTGGAGACTACGGATGCAGCGCGATGAAGCGATTCTCTGGCGGAAGTCCTCGTACTCGCAGGGGCAAGGCACCTGCGTTGAGGTCGGATGGCGGAAGTCCAGTTATAGCCCACACAACAACAACTGCGTCGAGGTCGGATGGCGGAAGTCCAGTTACAGCCCGCACAACGACAACTGCGTCGAGGTCGGTATCAGCTTCGACGCCGTCGGGATTCGGGACACGAAGGATCGCGACGGCGGGCACTTAGCCGTCACTCCTGCCCGGTGGCAGGCGTTCCTGCGTGCCGTCAAGGACGGCTCGCTCGACGCCTGAACCACCGGATCGGGTAAGAGGTGAGGGGCACCCTTGGGTGGCTATGTCGGCCCAAGGGTGCCCCTCACCTCGAAAAAATCGCCCGTCAGGAGATTACGCGGGGGCGTTCCTCGGCGAAGTGGCATGCCGAGGGATGGTCGCCTAGGCGGACTTCCAGCTCCGGGACCTTCTGCGCGCAGATGTCCTGCGCCTTCCAGCAGCGGGTGCGGAAGCGGCAGCCCGACGGCGGGTTCGCCGGGCTCGGCACGTCGCCCGTCAGCCGGATGATCTCGCGCTTGCCGCGCAGCGTCGGGTCCGGCACCGGCACCGACGACAGCAGCGCCTGCGTGTACGGGTGCTGCGGGTGCTCGTAAATCTGCTCGTCGGACCCGATCTCCACGATCTTGCCCAGGTACATCACCGCCACCCGGTCCGACAGGTGGCGGACCACCCCGAGGTCGTGGGCGATGAACACGTACGACAACCCGAACTCGTGCTGCAGGTCGCCGAGCAGGTTCATCACCTGCGCCTGGATGGAGACGTCCAGCGCGGACACCGGCTCGTCGCAGATGATCACCTTCGGCCGCAGCGCCAGCGCCCGCGCGATGCCGATGCGCTGCCGCTGACCGCCGGAGAACTGGTGCGGGTAGCGCTGGATGTGCTCCGGGTTGAGCCCCACCACCTCCAGCAGTTCCTGCACCTTCCGCCGCCGCTCACCCTTCGGCGCCACCTCGGGATGGATCTCGAAGGGCTCCCCGATGATGTCGCCCGCGGTGCGCCGCGGGTTCAGCGAGGTGTACGGGTCCTGCAGCACGATCTGCAGGTCGCGGCGCAGCTTGCGCAGCTCGGCGCCGCGCATCTTGAACATGTCGCGGCCCTCGAACAAGGCGGTGCCGCTGGTCGGCTTCTCCAGCCGCATCAGCACCTGCGCCAGGGTCGACTTGCCGCAGCCGGACTCGCCCACCACGCCGAGCGTTTCGCCCCGGTTGAGGTCGAACGACACGCCATCAACGGCCCGCACGTGGCCGATGGTGCGCTTGAACAGCACGCCCTGGGTGACCGGGAAGTGCTTGACCAGGTCCCGCACCTGGAGGATCGGCTCAGCCACGGGTCATCAACTCCTCCGCGAAGTGGCAGGCGCTGGCCCGCCCCAGACCCAACTGGTGGTAGGTCGGCACCTCCTGGCGGCAGCGTTCCTGGGCGCGGGGGCAGCGCGGGTGGAACGGGCAACCCGGCGGCACCGCGAGCAGGTTCGGCGGCAGGCCCTTGATGGTCTCCAGCTCTTGCCCCTTGAGGTCCAGGCGCGGTATCGACCGCATCAGGCCCTCGGTATACGGGTGGCCCGGCTGCTTGTAAAGCGAGTAGGCGTCCGCAGACTCCACGATCCGCCCCGCGTACATCACCACGATCCGGTCCGCGACCTCGGCGACCACGCCCAGGTCGTGGGTGATCAGGATGAGCCCCATGCCGAGTTCCCGGCGCAGCTCGTCGAGCAGGTCCATGATCTGGGCCTGCACCGTGACATCCAGTGCGGTGGTGGGCTCGTCGGCGATGAGCAGTTCCGGGTCCAGCGCCAGTGACATCGCGATCATCGCGCGCTGCCGCATGCCGCCGGAGAACTGGTGCGGGTACTCCTTCACGCGCTGCTTGGCGTTCGGGATCTTCACCTGGTCCAGCAGCTCGACGGTCCTGGCCATGGCGGCCTTGCGGGACATGCCGCGGCGCATTCGCAGCTGCTCGGCGATCTGGAACCCAACGGTGTAGACCGGGTTCAGCGCGGACAGCGCGTCCTGGAAGATCATCGCCATCGAGTCGCCGCGCAACTCCCGGCGACGGCTGTCCGACGCCGTGAGCAGGTCCTCGCCCCGGTACCGGATCACCCCGCCGGTGATCGCACCGGGCGGGATGTCGAGGATGCCCATGATGGTCTGCGCGGTGACGCTCTTGCCGGAACCGGATTCGCCGAGCACGGCGAGGGTTTCGCCGGCGTCGACGTGGTAGCTCACCCCGTTGAGGACCTTGGCCACGCCGTCCCGGGTGCGGAACTCCACGTGCAGGTCGTCGACCTCCAGCAGCCGCTCCGCCGGAGCCTTATTGTCCACAGTAGACAAATCGGTTTCTCCTACCTCTGCTTCGGGTCGAGCGCGTCGCGCACGGCGTCACCGAGCATCACGAACGCCAGCACCGTGATCACCAGGAACCCGGCCGGGAAGAACAGCAGGTGCGGCGCCGCCTGGATGTAGAAGCGTGACTCGGCGATCATCACGCCCCACGACACGACCGGGTCGCGCAACCCGATGCCCAGGAACGACAGCGTCGCCTCGGCACCGATGAAGCCGCCCAGCGCGATCGTGGAGTACACCAGCACCGGCGCGAGGCAGTTCGGCAGCATGTGCCGCAGGATGATCCGCGGCGCGCTGGCGCCGAGCGCCCGCGCCGCCTTCACGTAGTCCTGCTGCTTCGCCGAGATCGCCGCCGAGCGCATGATGCGCATCGAGATCGGCCAGGACAGCACCGCGATCGTCAGCACGACCTGGGCGACGATCCGCGTCGCGCTGGGAATGGCCAGCTCGGCGTTGAAGGTGGTAAGGATGACGATCGCACCCAGCACGAACGGCAGGCCCAGGAAGATCTCGGAGAACCGGGACAGCAGGTTGTCCACCCAACCGCCGAAGAAGCCGGCGATGATGCCGACGGCACCGCCGAACAGCACGGTCAGCAGCGTCGCCAGCACGCCCACCGCGATTGATGCGCGGGTGCCGTAGATCGCGCGGGCGAAGATGTCCCGTCCGAGGTTGTCGTAGCCGAACCAGGCCTCGGCGGAAGGCGGCTGCCTGGACTTGGAGAGATTCGTCCACGACGGGTCTACCGAAGTGAACACGCCCGGGAACGCCGTGATGAACAGCAGCGCCAGGATGATCAGCGACGCCGCGATGAACAGCGGACGGCGCCGCAGGTCCAGCCACGCGTCGCCCCAGAGGCCGCGGGGCTTCTGGGACTTGCCCCCGGTGGCCGGGGGGGCCGGCTCCTCCGGTCCCACGGCCGGGCCGGTGACCAGGCTGGAAACACTTTTGTCAGTCATATCGGATCCTCGGGTCGAGAACCGCGTAGAGGATGTCCACGAGCAGGTTCATCAGCAGGTAAACCAGCACCAGCAGGGTGACGATCCCGGTCACCGTGGCGCCTTCCTTGGTCAGGATCGACTTGAAGACCAGGCCGCCGATGCCGTGGATGTTGAACACGCCCTCGGTCACGATCGCGCCACCCATCAGCGTGCCGAGGTCGGTGCCCAGGAAGGTGATCACCGGAATCAACGAGTTCCGCAGCAGGTGCACGCCGACCACACGCTTGGGTTCCAGCCCCTTGGCGACCGCGGTCCGGACGAAGTCCGCGTGGCGGTTCTCCATCATGGCGGTCCTGGTCAGCCGCGCCACGTAGGCCATGGACAGCGAGCCGAGCACGAAGCCGGGCACGATCAGTTCCCCGATCGACGGGTTCGCGCTGACCGTTGGCTTGATGATGCCGAGTTCGCTGCCCAGGGTGATCTGCAGCACGAAACCGGTGACGAACACCGGCAGCGAGATCAGGAACAGGGTGGACACCAGGACCAGGTTGTCCAGGAATCCGCGGCCGCGCAGGCCGGTCAGGATGCCGGCCGCCAGGCCGATAATGCCCTCGATGACCAGCGCGACGACGGCGAGCTTGATGGTGGTCGGGTAGGCGTTCTGGATCAGCGTGCTGATCTGGATGCCCGCGTAGGTCTCCCCGAAATCACCCGTTAGGAGCTTCCCGAGGTACTTGAAGTATTGAACGATCAACGGATCGTCAAGGTTGTACTTCTCGTGCATCTCGGCGATGTAGGCGGGCGGACAGCCGCGGTCGCCGCACTTTCCCGCGAACGGGTCACCCGGGATCGCCCAGACGAGCAAGTAGATGATCAGAGTCGTCCCGATGAAGACCGGGATCAGTTGCAGCAGCCGCCGCAACAAGTAGCGACCCATTCGGGCCTCCTAATCACAGCCAATGCAGGGCCCGGCCCGCCGGATCACGGCGGGCCGGGCGCCGGCTCGGTTCTTACTGCTTCAGGCGCACCGTGGTCAGGTCAAGTTCACGGTAAGCCTTGACCTCACCTTCAGCGATCCGCTCCGAGAAGCCGTACTGCACCGGCTGCGTCCACAGCGGGATCAGCGGCAGGTCGTCGGCGAGCAGCTTCTCCGCATCGGCGTAGGCAGCGGTGGCCGCCTCGATGGTGGGAGCCGCGTTCGCCTTGTCGAGGGCCGCGTCGAACGCCGGGTTGCTGTACTTGTAGTCGTTCGACGACGCGTTCGTGCGGTACAGCTGGGTCAGGAAGGTCTCGATGTTCGGGTAGTCGGCCTTCCAACCGGTCCGGAACAGGCCGCTGAACTTGTATCCGTTGGCCTTCTGCCGGAACTCGCCGAACGTCGGGGTCGGGACGAACTGCGTCTCGATGCCGAGGTTCTGCTTGATGCTCGCGGCCACCGCCTGCACCCACTCGTTGTGGCCGCCGTCGCCGTTGGTCTCGACGGTCAGCACGCCCTGGAAGCCACCCGCCTGCTGCAGGTACTGCTTGGCCTTCTCCGGGTTGAACTCGCAAGCCTCACCGCACTGGTTCGGGCGATAGCCGTCGACCGCCGCGGTGGCGAAGCCGTCCGCCGGGTCACGACCACCGGCGAACACCTGCTGGGTGATCGTCTTGCGGTCGATGGACATCGAGATCGCCTTGCGCAGCAAGGGGTTCTTGAACTTCGGGTCGTAGAGCGGGAAGCCCAGCGTCTGGCTCAGCAGACCCGGCTTCTGGTGGGCGTGCTCGCCGAGGTCCTGCTTCCACTTGTCACCGATCAGCGCGGAGACCGGGATCGCCCGCAGGAAGTCCAGGTTGCCCGCGGTCAGGTCCTGGTAGGCGCTGTCGAGCTGCTCGTAGACCTTGAACTTGGCGCCCTTGATGGCCGGCTTGTTGGCGCCCGCGTAGTTCTCGTACGCGGTGACGTTCAGCTCCTGGTTCGGAACGCGGGACTCGAACTTGAACGGCCCGTTGCCGATCGGGTGTTCCTCGAAGGCCTTCGGGTCCTTGAAGAACGAGTCCGGCAGCGGCATGTAGGCGGAGTAGCCCAGCACGACAGGGAAGATCGTGAACGGCGCCTTCAGCCTGACGGTGAAGGTGTTGTCGTCGACGACCTTGAGGCCGGCCAGCTCCTTGGCCGCCGGCGGCGGGGCCTGCTGCGGCCCGTCCTTGCCGTCCGGGTCCTCGGACTGCAGCTGGTCGTAGCCGTCGATCTGCTCGAAGAAGCTGGCGCCCTGAAGACCGTTCGGACCGTATGCGTTGTAGTTCCAGGCATCCACGAAGTTCTTGGCCTTGACCGGGGTCCCGTCGTGGAACGTCCAGCCCGGCTTCAGCTTGATCGTGTAGTTCTGGTGGTCGGTGGACTCGATCGAGTCCGCGACCGCGTTCTCCACCTTCAGATCACTGGCCCGGTAGTCGACCAGGCCGGTGAACAGGGCGTTGATGACGAAGCCGCCGTTTTCCTCGGTGGTGTTCGCCGGGACCAGAGGGTTCTCCGGCTCGCCCCAGTCGAGGGTGACGATGCCGTCGTCTCCGGAGCCGCTGCCGCCTCCACCGCAGCCGGTGGCGATCATCGCCACCGCCAGCGGGGCGGCGACCATTGCGGCCAAGCGTCCCTTTCGCATGTAGGTCCTCCCGCTTCCACGCGTGCCCCAAGTGTTCATTTCCGGGGTCACCACGCGCGGCGGATCATTCACCGCCGCGTCAGATGAGCGTAAACATAAGTGAGAACCTTTTCACAGCAATGCCCTGTCACAAAGCCGTCACCTTCTGAATCATTCCAGTCAATTTGTCACCCAAAAGGCGGAATATAGCGTCCACATCCTGAGAACTAGCTGATAGACAGTGCTATCCCGTCCAGGATGTCGTGCTCACTGACAGTCATGACGGAAATGCCAGCGCGCTCCGCCAATTCGTCTGCCAACACCTTCACGACCAGCGCACCGCCGCCGATCACGTCCACTCGACCTGGGTGCATGGGGCCGATCGCGGCGCGTTCGTTATGCGTCATACGAAAAAGATCGTCGCTGATCTGTTCGACTCGAATCTGGGAAATATGGGAAAGATGAATTGCCGCTGGATCGTATTCGGGCAGTCGCTGTGCGATTGCGGACAAGGTGGTCACCGTGCCGGCCACCCCGACCCAGGTGCGCGCGCCCGAACAGTCCACCGCCGCGAACGCGTCGTCGAGGATCTGCCGGGCCACCTTCTCGGCCTCCCGGACCTCCTCGTCGGTGGGCGGGTCGCTGTGCAGGCAGCGCTCGGTCAGCCGCACGCAACCGACGTCGGCGGAGTACGCGGCGGTGATGTCGGCGCGCACACCGTCCCAGGTGCCCACGACTAGCTCGGTGGAGCCGCCGCCGATGTCGGTGACGACGAACGGCCCGTCCTCCGGGTCGAGGTCGCCGACGGCGCCGGTGAACGACAGCCGCGCCTCCTCGTCGCCGGTGATCACCTCGGCATCGACCCCCAACGTTTCCCGCACCATGGCGAAGAAATCCTCGCGGTTGGACGCGTCCCGGGTGGCCGAGGTCGCCACCATGCGGACGCGCTCGACCCCCTTGCGAACGGCGATCGCGGCGTACTCCGCCAGCGCCGCCTGGGTGCGCTCCAGGGCCTCGTCGGCGAGCCGGCCGGTGGCGTCCACGCCCTGCCCGAGCCGGACGATCCGCATGCCGCGGTAGACGTCGCGCAGATCGCGCCGACCGTCGTCGTGCGCGGTCACGTCGGCCACCAGCAGGCGGATCGAATTCGTCCCGCAGTCGATCGCCGCGACCCGTGACATCTGCGTCCTCCTCGTTCGTCGGGTAGCGCCCACCGCGCCCCACCGTTCACGCTACCGGCCAGGCACGAGCCGCCCAGCAGACCCGGAAACCCGAGACGCGCAGCGCCAGCCGGCGGCGGTAGCAGATGATCGGCTTCAGCAGAACGCCGACCGTGAGCCTTTCGGGTTGCTATGACCACCCGAATGGCTCACGGTCGGCGTGACTCACCGGATCGGCGAAAATCCCTCCGGAACGACGCAGGGCGCGAGCAGGCCTGGCGTTCCCGATTCGACGTAGACGGTCTGGCCCGGCGCCGCGGCGTGCGGATCGCTCGCCCCCGGTTCCAGGACCGTGCCCGGCGACTGCTCTGAGGTGGCGAACTCCCCGCTGCTGAGCACTCCCGGGGCGCAGGACGTCGGCGCCTCGTCCGGCGTCGAGGACGGCGGCCTCGCCTCCACCGGCGGCGCGGGCGTGGACGGCGGCGGAACCGAAGCCCCAGGCGGAGCCACATCGGGCGGCGCAGGCGCAGCAACCGGCGAGCTCGGCTGGCCTGAACCCGGCGGCGGCCCTGGCGGTGCCGAACCGGCTGGCGGACCGGGCTGCGTCGAGCCCGGCGATAGATCCGGTTGGCCTGAGCTGGGCGGCGGTGCAGGCTGCGCCGAACCCGGCGGCAGGCCGGGCTGGGCAGAACCCGGCGGCAGGCCGGACTGGGCCGAGTTCTGCGGTGGCGCAGGCTGATCCGAAATCGGCGGTGGACCTGGTTGGCTTGAGCTCTGCGGTGGCGCAGGCTGGCCCAAGCTTGGTGGCAGGCCCGGTTGGCCCGAACTCGACGGCGGCGCAGGCTGAACCGAACCCGGCGGCAGACCCGGTTGGGGCACGGTCGGCGGTGTCGGGTTCGGTGGGGTGAGTTCCGGCGAGGACGGTTCCGGGATCTCCAGCGGCGGGACCCCGATCGTCGGCGGCTCCGCCGGGCGGGGCGTCGCATCGGGCGGCGGGCCGGTCGGTGCGGGCGTGGCCGGGGTGGGCTGCGGCGCAGGCGCTCCGGTCGGCGCTGGAGGCGCGGGCGGAACCATTGCCAGCACCTGCGGGCCGTCCGGCAGGCGCTCGCCTTCGAGCACGTCGCCGACCTCCGGAGCCAGCTCGGAAGGCATCGGCGTGACGCCGTTCGCATATGCGGCCGCCCAGATCAGCACCGTCCGCACGTAGCTGTCGGAGTGGTTGTAGCGGAACACCGCCGCCGCGAGGTTCTGCGGACTGCGCAAGTCGCCGCCGCTGCACAGATACCGCGCAGCCGCGAGGCTGGCGTCGTAGATGTTGTGCGGGCTCGCGACCCCGTCGTCGTTGCCGTCGACGGCGTACTTCTGCCAGGTCGACGGGATGAACTGCATGGGCCCGACCGCCCTGTCCCACACCGGGTCACCGTCGTAGCGGCCCGCGTCGGTGTCCGGGATCGCCGCGATGCCCGGGTCGCCGGACAGCCGAGGGCCGAGGATCGCCCGCACCGTCGTGCCGAGCACGTCGACGTTGCCGGAGCGAGCGTGGCCGGACTCGATCCGGCCGATCGAGGCCAGCACCGACCAGTGCAAACCGCAGTCCTGCCCACCGCGATCCGTCTGGTTCGCGGCCCGGACGTAGGCGTCCAGCACCTCTCCCGGGATGCCCAGCGACCCGGTCGGCAGTTCCACCTGCGGCCCCGCGCCGGTGGCGAGTTGCTGCGGGTCGGCCGCCCGCGCCAGCACCTCGGGGCTGAGCAGCGGTACCTGCGGGAGGTTCCCGCTCACGCCAAGTTCGCGCGGATCGGGCTCCTCGCCGACCAGCTGCCGAGGATCGGTCAGGAACGAACTCGACGCCGTCAGCGTCGTCGGCAGCAGCAGCACCGGAGCCATCGCGGTCACGGCGACCCACTTGCGCGCCTTCCGCCGAGCCACCGCGCCGAGCCGCGGAGCCGATTTCCACTCGTGCTTGCCGCGGCGCTTGTTGCGAGCCGTCACTAGCTTCCATCCCCAGACGAACATCACCGGAAAAACCGAGATGGCTCCTTGGATACACCACCGGTTCGAGGAACGCCGGATGGCGAGCGGGCACGTCACCCGTCCGACTTGTGATCGAATGGGCTCGCCGGTCCGGTTACTCCGAACAGGCGGCGCAATCACCGGAATCCCAGCTATTCGGAATGCCTGGGTGGCAACGGATACGTCGACGAATCCGGAATGACCGGTGTACCGGGAAGCGCCGCTGAGCTCGATCCGAGAAGGCTCGGGCAACGTCACCGCGCTGGACCTGTTGCGCGCACTGGACCCGCCGATGCAATTTCCATTGAAATCGAAGGTCCAATTTCAATGGAAAATGCAGATCATCGGCGTGTCGCACTCCGACACGCCGATGGCTGTGGACAACTTCCGCAATTTCAATGGAAATCAGAGGTCCGACTTACATTGAAATTGCGGCCCCTCCCGGGCGGGTCAGCGGTTGAGCAGGTAACGGTGCTCGGGCCAGCGTTCGGCGATCAGGTCGATCGCCTCGTCCCCGAACGGGTTGACTCCCGGCCCCTTGGCCAGGGCATGGGCGATGTGCACGTGGAGGCACTTGACCCGGTCCGGCATGCCGCCGGCGCTGACCTGGGTGCCCAGCGATTCGAGCGCGTCGCGTTCCGCGAGGTACGACTCGTGCGCGTGGCGGTAGCGCTCCGCAAGGTCCGGGTCGGTGGTCAGCCGCTCGGCCATCTCCCGCATCAGGCCCTCCGCCTCGAAGGTGGAGGCGTGCGCCACCAGCTGCGGGGCGGTCAAGTAGTACAGCGTCGGGAAGGGCGTGCCGTCCTCCAGCCGCGGCCAGGTCTGGACCACCGTGGGTTCTCCGGCCGCATCCCGCGCCGCGATCGCGTGCAGACCGCGCGGCGGCCGACCGAGCTGCCGGCCGATGCATTCCCGATCCGCATCGCTGACCGTCGGCACGCCCAAGTTCACCGTCAAGATCCCTTTCCCATCACCGAATTCCAGAGGTCTTCGTACCACGGCGCGCCGTCTTCGGCGGGGGCGACCGGGGGCGGCGGCGCGGCCGGTTCGGTCGGCACCTCCACGATGTAGGGCGTCTCGCCCGGGCGCACGTAGCCCAGCCGGGCCCGCGCTTCCGCTTCCACCTGCGCCGGATCGGAGAGCTCCGCCTTGCGCTGTTCCAGCTCCCTGACCTGCTGGGTCAGCTCCGCTTGCTGCTGTTCCTGCTGGGCCAGCTCGGCGCGTTGGCTCAGGTAGGTGCGCAACGGCACCGACACGCTCAGCGCCATCACGCAGACCAGCATTGCCAGGCCCGCGGCCCGCCTGGTCGAGGAGAGCTTGAACGCTCCCCCCGTGCTGGACCGCAGGCGGGACCGGGTCGACGCCTGCCGACCCGGTCGCCGGCCCGAGGTCCTGGTCCCGTCCCGGCGGACGCGCTCACCACGGCGCTCCGCCGGGGACTCGCCCCGGCGGTTGCGCCGCTGTGGATCCGATGCGCGCCCGACCGGCATGGCTCAGCTCTCCGGCGTGAACCGCGGGAAGGCCAGCTCGCCCGCGTAGCGGGCGGCGTCACCGAGGGCCTCCTCGATGCGCAGCAGCTGGTTGTACTTGGCGACGCGCTCGCTGCGGGCCGGGGCACCGGTCTTGATCTGGCCGCAGCCGGTGGCCACCGCCAGGTCGGCGATCGTGGTGTCCTCGGTCTCGCCGGAGCGGTGGCTCATCATGCTCTTGTAGCCGCACGAGGTGGCCAGGCTGACCGCGTCCAGGGTCTCCGACAGCGTGCCGATCTGGTTGACCTTGACCAGCAGCGCGTTGGCCGCGCCCCGGCTGATGCCGTCCTCAAGCCGCTCCGGGTTGGTGACGAACAGGTCGTCGCCGACCAGCTGCACCTGGTCGCCGACCTGCTCGGTCAGGCTGGTCCAGCCGTCCCAGTCGTCCTCGGCCAGCGGGTCCTCGATGGACACCAGCGGATAGGCGCCGAGGAGTTCCTGGTAGTACGCCGCCATCTGCTCGGCGGTGCGCTTGGAGCCCTCGAAGTTGTAGGCGCCCTCGGAGAAGAACTCGGTCGCGGCGACGTCCAGCGCCAGCACGATGTCGCGGCCCAGCTTGTAACCGGCCTTCTCCACCGCCGAGGCGATCAGGTCCAGGGCCTCGCGGTTGTTCGGCAGGTCCGGGGCGAACCCGCCCTCGTCGCCCAGGCCGGTGGCCAGGCCCTTGGCCTTGAGCACCGACTTCAGCGCGTGGTAGGTCTCGGTGCCCCAGCGCAGCGCCTCGGAGAAGGTGTCCGCGCCGATTGGCGCGATCATGAACTCCTGGATGTCGACGCCGGTGTCGGCGTGCGCGCCGCCGTTGAGGATGTTCATCATCGGCACCGGCAGCACGTGCGCGTTCGGTCCGCCGACGTAGCGGAACAGCTCCAGCCCGGAGGTCTCCGCGGCGGCCTTGGCGACCGCCAGCGAGACGCCGAGGATGGCGTTGGCGCCCAGCCGGGACTTGTCCGGCGTGCCGTCCAGGTCGACCAGCTTCTGGTCGACGACGCGCTGCTCGGTGGCGTCCAACCCGGTCAGCTCCGGGCCGATCTCGTCCAATACCGCCGCGACCGCGTTCTCGACACCCTTGCCGCCGTAGCGGGCGGCGTCACCGTCGCGCAGCTCGACGGCCTCGTGCTCGCCGGTCGAGGCACCTGAGGGGACCGCAGCGCGGCTGAGCGTGCCGTCCTCCAATGCCACTTCGACCTCGACGGTGGGGTTCCCGCGCGAGTCGAGGATCTCGCGAGCTCCGACCTGCTCGATGATCGCCACGTGTGCTCCTAACCAGCCTTTGAACTATGGACGAAGCGGGCCGTCCCGGCGTTCCCGCGCGCGGCGAACCGGCCGAACGCCCGACGACCGACTACGAGCCTAACGGGGCCGGTGAGGCCGCCGCCGCAGGCTCGTGCGCTGCCGACGGGCCCGGGGTTTTCGACCCCGATCGGCAAGCCCCCGTCCGGCCGGTGTTCGAATCACGGACACCAGCTGGAAGACCATCCGGACGGACGTCTCGGAACAGCCGATCGGCACGTAACGTTGTCCACGCCATGACGACCGAAGGCACCGTCGAAGCGTTCCGCCGGGCAGAGGAACTGCTCGCGCAGCGCCGCCCCCTGGAAGCCATCCGCGTCTTAGAACCGGTCCTCGACATCGCCGCCGACAAGCCGAGCGTGCAACTGCTGCTTGGGCGGGCTTACTTCTTCTCGGCCCAGCTGCGCCGCGCCGAGCGGGCGTTCCTGCGCGTGCTGGAGTTCGACCCGTCGGACCACTACGCGCGCCTGGTACTGGGCCGCACCCTGCAGCGCCTGGGCCGCTTGAACGAGGCGCGCGCCCAGATCAGGCTGGCCGCGACGATGCACCCGGTGCCCGCGTACCAAGAAGCGCTGGGCGAGATCAACGCCCACATCGCCACCCGCGACATCTGACCCGGCGCTGCCCTGGGGGCTGGAACCGCGCGCCGTCGCCCTCCGGCGCGCGATTTCGATGCGAAATCAGCGTTCGCCCGCGGCGGTTCGGCCACCGGCGCGGTCGGGGGCTTGCCGAACACACTGACCAGCCCGACCCCGACGACCATCGCGGCCAGCAGCGCAACGGCAACCACGAGCCGCCCGAAGGCGGCCGACAGCGGCGACGTGGTCTTGATCACGCCACTCAGGCTACTCGCTAGTAGATCCGGCCCCCAGCGGCCGATCAGTCGAGTCGAGAGCAACCGCCCCCGATCACTCCACCAGTGCGAAGGTCCCCGCAGGCAAGGTCCCCGCAGGCAAGGTCCCCGCAGGCAAGGTCCCCGCAGGCAAGGTCCCCGCAGGCAAGGTCCCCGCAGGCAAGGTCCCCGCAGGCAAGGTCCCCGCAGGCAAGGTCCCCGCAGGCAAGGTCCCCGCAGGCAAGGTCCCCGCAGGCAAGGTCCCCGACACCGGGTACCGGCCGCAATTTCAATGGAAGTTGCGGTTCTCCGGCGTGTCGGACCACGACACGCCGGAGGCTGTGGACAATTCCCGCAATTTCAATGGAAATCGGACCTCTGATTTCCATTGAAATTGCGGACGGCGTCAGCCTTCGACCCCGAGGGCGCGGCTGGCCTTGCCGTAGTAGTCGGCGTAGTCCAGGACTTCCTGGCCGTAGCTGCGGCTCTTGTTGTAGGTCAGCAGCGCCGCCCAGAACCGCTCCGGATCGTTAAGGTCACCGCCCACGCTGCACAGGTAGTTGCCCGCAGCCAGGGCGGCATCGTCGATGTCCTGCGGATCCCGGACCCCGTCGCCGTCGGCGTCGATCGCCCAGGCGCGCCAGGTGCTCGGGATGAACTGCAGCGGCCCCACCGCGCGGTCCCACACCGTGTCGCCGTCGAACTCGCCGTCGTCGGTGTCCGGAATGCGCTTGACGCCGGAGCTGCCGTCCAGCGGTAGCCCGATGATCGGCTTGCTCGGCCGCCCGGTCTCGTCCAGCCGCGCCCCGCCGAACCGGCCGTGGCTGGATTCCACGGCACCGATCCCCGCGAGCAGCGACCAGCTGAGCCCGCAGGTCGGCGACTTCGCCTCGATGGCCTGCTGCGCGTAGCCGTAGGCCTGGAGCGCGGCGCGCGGGATGTTGAGCTCGTCGGCCATCGACTCGGCCCAGCCGGCGAGCTGCCGCTGCGGCCGGGCGCTCGGCGGTATCGGCGGACCGCCCGGCGCGAGCAGCTCCACCATCGGCGGGGCGACGCCGGGATCGGGCGGCGCGACCGCTGACGGCGGCGTGAACTCGGTGCTTCCTCGCGACGACGAGACCGGCGGTGCGCAAGACGCCAGCAACGTGAGCACCGGAGCCAACAGCAGCCATAACCGACGCGGCAAGAGCATCCTCCCTACTACACCCCAGATGCACAGGGGCGCCGATTTCAGCAGAGCGTGCCCCCGTGGAGAAATATCGCCGCGAGACGTGTTTCGTCAGCCGATGCCCGCGGCCAGTGTGCGCCACTACTCCGAATGCGCACCCGCCGGGTCCGGCAAATCGGACACCAGCTCCCGCCAGTCGGCCGCCGAGAGCTCCGTCGGCTCCCGGCCGGACTCGCGGGCCCGCCGCTCGGCCGAACGGATGCGCTCGGCGAATGCCAGCGCGACCGCGCGCAGCTGGTCCTCCGGGTCGTGACCGGCCAGCTTCGCCTGCGCGGCGCTGTCGAACAGCACCTCACCAGGGGTTTCGCCGCGCGGCATCGCGTCCGCAGGAATCCCGGCGCGGTTCGCGCGCTGCACCAGCTTGGCGGCCAGGGCCACCGCCGGCTGCCCCAGCGCGACACCATCCACAATGGACTCGCGCTGCTTCTCCTGCTGCTTCAGCTCCTCCCAACGGGCGTGCTGCGACTCGGCGTCCAGCAGCGCCGGTCCGTCGGCGAAGACGTGCGGGTGCCGCGACACGAGCTTGCTGACAAGGCCCGCGGCGACCGCGTCGATGTCGAACGGATCGGCCGGATCCTCCGTCGCGACCCGCGCGTGGAACAGGACCTGCAGCAGCACGTCCCCCAGCTCCTCGCGCAGCGCCTCCCGGTCGCGGTGCTCGATCGCGTCGAGCAGCTCGTAGGTCTCCTCGACGAGGTACTTGCGCAGCGTGTCGTGGTCCTGCTCGGCGTCCCACGGGCAGCCGCCGGGCGAACGAAGCCGGTCCATCACCGTCACCGCGTCCAGCAGTTCGATCCCGGCCGGCGCCGGGGCGGCGATCAGCCGCGCACCCGCGGCGCGGAGCGCGTCGGCGTCGGCGCAGCCGAGTGCGCCGACGATCAGCACGACAGGCTCCCGAGCCGCCTGCGCCAGCAGATCTGCGGCCGCAGGCGGCGCGGGGGCATCGAGCGCCGCGCGCGTAGCGGGCGCGAGGCCGGGTTCGGCGTAGACGGCGGCAGCGCTGCGCAGCAGCGGTAGCGCCGCTGCCGGTAGAACGTCGCCAAGCCGGTCGTCGACCACGACGACCGCGGAACCTTCCTGCACCCGGACCTCGCTCATGCTGCGATTGTCCCAACCCGCAACACCCGCCGTGGCCCCGGGCGCGGAGTCGTTGGTCACGTCGACAGCAGTTTCAATAATGGAAACCGCAGCGGAACCACAGGTGTCCGCAGTTTCATTGAAACTGTCAGCTCCGGTCAGCCGGCCGCCGCCGCTGGGGCAGGGGCAGGGGCAGGGGCAGGGCCCGACAAGCGGAAGCCGGCGGTTTCGCCCTCGCTCGGTACCGCCACCAGGTTCACGCGGTCCCAGACGCCGTAGCGGGGGCTGAGCCGCACCCCGACGCGGTCCGCCGTGATGCCAAGCAGGCCGATGCCGAGGCTTTGCAGCATCTGGTCGCCCATCCCACCCGAGGATGCCGTCGGGGGCGCATCGGTGCGGCGCTCCTTGATCCGCGCGATCAACCACTGGCCGGAGTTCGTTTCCGGCTCGAACGCCAGCACCGTGCCGGGCTGCGCGCCGAACAACGGCGCAAGCTTCGGATCGTCGCTGGGGCGCAGCTTCTGGTCGAGCACCGCCAGAACGCCGGCCTTGGCGTCCTCCTGGACGAGCGCGGCGGCCTCCGCCGGGCCCTGCGCCATGCGCTTGGCCTTCTCCTCCGCCTCGCCGCGCGTGCTCGCCCGGCTGTAGTCGAAGGTGATCGCCAGCCGGTCGACGTACTTGCGCCCGAGTTCCGTTTCCAGCAGGTAGGTTCTGACCACGTCGCGGAGGCCCTCCGGGGTGTTGATCCCACCCTCGGTCGCCGTCTGCGGCCCGCCTACCTGGTTGATCAGGTCGGCGACCTGCTGGTCGGTGACGGTCAGCCCCTCGTCGCGGGCCGCCTGCGCGACCAGCTCCTGCAGGACCAGCTGCGAGGCCAGTTTCCTACCGAGGTCGTCGAGTTGCCCCTGCTGCTGCCACTTCTCCCTGAGGCCCGGTTCCTTCGCGAGCACCTCACCGAACCAGGACTGGACATCGGAGACCGGGATGCGGTTGTCGCCGACGATCGCGGCTGCGCCGACCTGGCTGGGGCCGGAACCGCAACCGGCGAGCAGCAGCCCGGCTGCGGCGATCGATGCGAGAAGGCGCCCGTGGCGCGGCATGCGGAACCTCACAGCGGGCACCCTCTCACGAAGACACGTTCCGGTGAAGCATCGGAGTCGTCCGAAGTCGACGGCCGCGACACCGGTTCGGCTCAACGGCCCAACGAACCCTGAGCCATGTTGACAATCACCTTCTCGCCTTCGACCAGCACCTCGTAGTCGACGCCCTCGGACAGCCCGATGGTCAGCTCGCCGGTGCCGTGCGAGTTGTCGTTGACGACCGCGCTCTGCGCCAGCTCCTGGCCGAACTGCTCGGGTCCGGCGGTGCTGCGGTCCTGGTCGGCAATCTCCACGTAGACGTGCAGGAACGCCTTGCCGGTCATGCCTTCGACCGGCTCGCCGGAGCCGCCCCAGACCGGCGCCGTCTCGTTCAGCTCGTGCTTCATCACCTTCAGCCCGCTCGCGTTCGGCAGCTTGCTGAAGTCGAACACGACCCGCTCCTCGCTGCCGTGCACGCCGGCACGGATTTCCGGCTCGGCGGCGGAGGAGGTCAGGTTCGACGCGGCCCCGGACTGCACGGCGCCACCGGCCGAGGGGGCGGGAGCCGGCGTCGGGGCGCCCGTGGCGCATCCGGTCAGCGCCAGCGCGGACAGCGCGATCGAGCTGGTCGCCAAAATCAGCTTGGTGCGCATGGACATCGGTAAAACCTCTCGCCAGGGGAGCCTTTACCCCTAAAGACGCACTGCGCCGCACGAGGTTCCAAACAGCATCAAACTGATCTTCCGAAACAGCTCACACCCGATCGGCCAACCCGGAGATCACCAACGATTAATCCACTGTGGAGGATCTAGAGCGGCAGTCATGAATCCACAATGGATAGATCAGTCCGGCTTCAAATCCCCTTTGGTCGGGCCGACTTCCAGTTGGAATTCCCCGCCGTGGCGTTCGGTACCGGCGATTACCGCCCGTTCCAGCACCTGCGCGCCCTTCTCGCCGCGCTGCATCAGCGGGTCCTCGCGCAGGTCCTTCATCAGCGCCACGCAGAGCAGCACCATCACCACCGCGAACGGCGCCGACGCCAGGAAGGTCAGGTTCTGGATGCCGCTGAGCGCGTTCTCCCCGCCGATGATGAGCATGATCGCGGCCACCGCACCCGTCGCCGCGCCCCAGAACACCACCATCCACCGCTTCGGCTCGATCGAACCACGCTGCGACAGCGTGCCCATCACCACCGACGCCGCGTCCGCGCCGGAGACGAAGAAGATCGCGACCAGGACCATCACCAGCACCGTGGTGATCACCGACAGCGGCAGCGTCTCCAGCACCCGGAAGGTCTGCGCCTCCTCGCCGCCGCTGCGGAACACGTCGACGCCGCTCTGCTGCACCCGGATCGAGCTGCCGCCGAAGATCGCGAACCACAGCAGGCTCACCGCGCTGGGCACCAGGATCACCCCGGCGACGAACTGCCGGATCGTGCGGCCGCGGCTGATCCGCGCGATGAACATGCCGACGAACGGCGTCCACGAGATCCACCACGCCCAGTAGAAGATCGTCCAGCTGGACAACCAGTCGTTCATCGCCGCACCGCCGGTGGCACCGGACCGGGAGGCCATCTCGCCGAAGTCCCTCAGGTAGGCGCCGATCGAGGTGGGCAGCAGGTTGAGGACGAACACCGTCGGGCCGACCACGAACACGAAGATCGCCAGCAGCGCGGCCAGCACCATGTTGATGTTGGACAGCCACTGGATGCCCTTGGCCACGCCTGACACCGCCGAGAAGATGAAGCAGATCGTCAGCACCAAGATGATCAGCACCAGCACCGTGTTTCCGACGCCGTTGATCCAGCCGGCCGACTGCATGCCGCTCTGGATCTGCAGCGTCCCCAGCCCCAGCGAGGCCGCCGAGCCGAACAGCGTCGCGAACAGCGCGAGGATGTCGATCAGCTTGCCGATCGGGCCCTCCGCGCCGCGCTTGCCGATCAGCGGCGTGAACACCGCGCTGATCAGCTGCTTGCGACCGCGCCGGAAGCTGCAGTAGGCGATGGACAACCCGATGACGGCGTAGATCGACCACGGGTGCAGCGTCCAGTGGAACAGCGACGTCGCCATCGCGGTCTCCACCGCCGCCTCGCTCAGCGGTTCCACGGTGCCGGGCGGCGGTTCGGCGAAGTGGGCCAGCGGTTCTGCGACGCCGAAGAACATCAGGCCGATGCCCATGCCGGCGCTGAACATCATCGCGATCCACGACACGGTGCGGAATTCCGGCTGCTCGCCGTCCTGCCCGAGCGGGATCGCGCCGTAGCGGCTGATCGCCAGCCACAGCGCGAACACCACGAACCCGGTCGCGGCGAGCACGAAGCCCCAGCCGATGTTGGTCACCAGCCAGGACAGCGCGGCGGACGAGACCCGCGCCAGCGAATCGGTGGAAAACACGCCCCAGCAGACGAAGAAGATCGTGATCGCGGCGGTGACCCCGAAGATCACGAAGTCGGTCCGGGCCGAGTGCTCGGCGGCGAACGCGGCGGGTGACTGCGGTATGCCCGTCTTCTCCGGTCCCGAGGCCTTACTGGACATGGTCCCCCGCCTCCTAGCTAGTCACGCACTGCGAAGCCGGGTTAACGGTCACGCCGGGTCGGTATCTCGGCAACTCAGAAGCACGACGTCCCGGCTGGTCAGGCCCCGTGAGCACTTTCAGGTGCTATGACACCCAAAAGCGCTCACGGCCCCAGGCGACAGCGGCGAGGCGGGTGGCGAGGCGGGTTCAGCCGACCGGGGCGGGAGCGGTGGTGAGGTCCTCCAGGAACTTGGCGCACCAGTCCAGCAGCGCCTCGTCGCGCAGCGGCGGCGCGCCCATCCGGCCTCCTGCCGCGCCTTCCGTCGGGCGCGGCACCGACACCGTGCGGACCGCGGGCTTGTACAACGCCTTCGGATACAGGCGCTTGAGCCGGACCTGCTTCGAGTCCGGTAGCTCCAGCGGCGCCACCCGCAGCGACGCGCCCTGCAACGTCGCCTCCCTTACCCCGTGCTCCCGGCAGACCTGCCGGAACCGCGCCACCTTCAGCAGCCGCTCCACCGGCTCCGGCAACGGCCCGTAGCGGTCGACGAGCTCGGCGCGCACCGCGTCCAGCGCCTCGACGTCGACGGCCGCCGCGAGCTTGCGGTATGCCTCCAGCCGCAGCCGCTCCCCCGGCACGTAGTCGTGCGGGATGTGCGCGTCGATTGGCAGGTCGACCCGGACCTCGGTGAGCTCCTCCTCGGTCTCCCCCGGCTCCGCGCCCGCGTGCCGACGGAACGCATCGACCGCCTCGCCGACCAACCGCACATACAAGTCGAAGCCGACGCCCGCGATGTGCCCGGACTGCTCGGCGCCGAGGATGTTGCCCGCGCCGCGGATCTCCAGGTCCTTCATCGCGACCGCCATGCCCGCGCCGAGCTCGGAGTTCTGCGCGATCGTCGCCAGCCGGTCGTGTGCCATGTCGGTCAGCGGCTTCTCCGGCGGGTAGAGGAAGTAGGCGTAGCCGCGCTCGCGGGCCCGCCCGACGCGGCCGCGCAGCTGGTGCAGCTGGGCGAGGCCGAGCAGGTCGGAGCGATCCACGATCAGCGTGTTGGCGTTGGAGATGTCCAACCCGGTCTCGACGATCGTGGTGCACACCAGCACGTCGTGCTCGCGCTCCCAGAACCCCTGGATGATCTTCTCCAGCCGGTCCTCGTTCATCTGCCCGTGCGCGGTGACGATCCGCGCCTCCGGCACCAGTTCCCGCAGCTGGCGCGCGACCTTCTCGATGTCGTGCACCCGGTTGTGCACGAAGAACACCTGGCCGTCGCGCAGCAGCTCGCGCCGGATCGCGGCGGCGACCTGCTTCTGGTCGTACGCGCCGACGTAGGTCAGGATCGGGTGTCGCTCCTCCGGCGGGGTGAGGATCGTCGACATCTCCCGGATGCCGGCCATGCTCATCTCCAGCGTCCGCGGGATCGGCGTCGCGGACATCGTCAGCACGTCCACGTGCGTGCGCAGGGCCTTGATGTGTTCCTTGTGCTCGACGCCGAAGCGCTGCTCCTCGTCGACGATCACCAGGCCCAGGTCCTTGTACCGGATCCCGGTCTGCAGCAGCCGGTGCGTGCCGATCACGATGTCGACCGAGCCGTCGGCCAGGCCCTGGATTGTTTCCTCGGACTCCATCTGGTCGGTGAACCGGGACAGCCCCTTCACGGTCACCGGGAACGACCGCATCCGGTCGGTGAAGGTGTTCAGGTGCTGCTGGGCGAGCAGCGTGGTCGGCACCAGCACGGCGACCTGCTTGCCGTCCTGCACCGCCTTGAACGCCGCGCGCACCGCGATCTCGGTCTTGCCGTAGCCGACGTCGCCGCAGATCACCCGGTCCATCGGCACCGGGCGCTGCATGTCGGCCTTCACCTCGTCGATGGCGGCCATCTGGTCGCCGGTCTCGGTGTAGGGGAAGGCGTCCTCCAGCTCCCGCTGCCACGGGGTGTCCGCGCCGAAGGCGTGCCCCGGCGAGGACTGCCGGGCCGCGTACAGCTGCACCAGCTCGGCGGCGATTTCCTTGACCGCCTTGCGGGCCTTGGCCTTGGTGTTCTTCCAGTCCGAGCCGCCGAGCTTGTTCAGCGTCGGCACCTCGCCGCCGACATAGCGGGTGACCTCGTCGAGCTGGTCGGTCGGCACGAACAGCCGGTCGCCGGGCTGGCCGCGCTTGCTCGCCGCGTACTCCAGCACCAGGTACTCGCGGGTCGCGCCGCCGACAGTGCGCTGCACCATCTCGACGTACTTGCCGATGCCGTGCTGCTCGTGCACCACGAAGTCGCCGGTCTTGAGCGCCAGCGGGTCGACCGCGTTGCGCCGCCGCGACGGCATCCGGCGCATGTCCTTCGTGGACGTTCCGCCCCGGCCGCCGGTCAGGTCGGCCTCGGTGAGCACCACCAGTGCGACCTCGGGCGCGGCGAAGCCGTCCTCCAGACCGCCGCGGACCACCGTCACCACGCCGGATTCCGGCTCCGCCGCCAGCCCGTCCTCCGCCAACCGCGCGGGCAGCTCCGCTTCGCGCAGCTGCTGCACGGCGCGCTGCGCGGTGCCCGCACCGGCCACCACCAGCACCGCCGCGCCGCCTGCGGCGGTGTGCGCGCGCAGGTCGGCGAAGGCGCGCTCGATTTCGCCGTGGTAGGCGTCAACCGGCTTGAGAACGAGCCGGATGACCTCGTCGTCCTCGCCTTCCTCGCTGGTCAGCTGGGTCAGCGGCCACCACGGCAGGCCGATCGAGACGGTGTGCTCGGCGACCTCGGCCAGCCTGCGGTAGGCCGACGCGCCCAGATCGATGGGTGCTTTGCCGCCGTCGGCGGCGACCATCCAGGAGGCCTCCAGGAACTCCTGGCCGGTGCGCACCAGGTCGGCGGCCCGCGCGTGGATCTTCTCCGGGTCGGCGAGCAGCACGTGCGTGCCCGCCGGGACCAGATCGGTCAGCAGCCGCATCTCTCCTTCGCACAGCGCTGGGATCAGCGCCTCCATGCCTTCGACCGGCGCGCCCGAGGCGATCTTCTCCAGCATCTCGGCGAGGTGGGTGTCGGTCTGGTGCTGCTCGGCGAGCTTCGCGGCGCGCTCGGCGACCTGCTCGGTGATCAGCAGCTCCCGGCAGGCCGGGGCGAACAGCTCGGTGCTCGGCGCGTCCGGTAGCGAGCGCTGGTCGGCGACGGCGAACGGGCGGATCTCGGTGACCTCGTCGCCCCAGAACTCGACCCGCAGCGGGTGTTCCTCGGTCGGCGGGAACACGTCGACGATGCCGCCGCGCACCGCGAACTCGCCGCGCTTCTCGACCATGTCGACGCGGTCGTAGGCCAACTCCGCGAGCCGCTCGACCAGTTCCTGGAAGTCGTGCTCGGTGCCGACCGCGAGCCGCACCGGGGCCAGCTCGCCCAACTCCGGCGCGATCGGCTGGATCAGGCTGCGCACCGTCGTCACCAGCACCTGGATGGCGCCGTGCGCGTGCTCCCCGGGGTGCGCGAGGCGGCGCAGCACCGACAGCCGCCGGCCGACGGTGTCGGCGCGGGGCGAAAGCCGTTCGTGCGGCAGGGTTTCCCAGGACGGGAACACCTCGATTCGGGCCGGACCCAGCAGGTCCGACAGCGCCGCCGCGGCTTCTTCCGCTTCCCGGCCGGTGGCGGTTACCAGCAGCACCGGCCGCCCGGCGCCGCCCTCGGCGGCCAGCGACCCCGCGGTCAGCGACCGGGCCGCCGGGGGGCCTTCCAGCACCAGGCGCGGCCGCCCGGCCGCCGCCACGACCCGCCGGATGGCTGGATCGCGCAGCACGATTTCGAGCAGTCCGCGCAGGGGACCGGCCTGGCTCATGGAGCTACCTCGCAGCAAGACATGGCGAATGCGGGCACACCCCTGCCCGGGACCAACGCCAACACCGGGAGGGGCATCGGGTTCCAGACTACGACCCGGGTGCGACACGAACGCGATGGCCCGAACGCACCACATGGCGGATGTCACACTGTGCGCATGCTGCCGCGCCGGTCCGCCGCGTTCGCCCTGCTGCTGCCGCTGATCAGCGGCTTGATCGGGTGCACCAGCGCGGACAGCACCGATCGGCCCGCACCGGCGAGCACGGCGGCCCCGGCACCGTCGGCGCTGCGCGTCGAGATCGTCGCGGCCGGGCTGGAACACCCCTGGGACATCGGGTTCCTGCCGGACGGCACCACGCTGGTCAGCCAGCGCCCCGGCAGGCTCGCGCTGCTCGCCGATCATCGACCGGGCGCGCTGGTGCGGCCGGTGCAGGCGGACTTCGGCGACGTGCTCGCGGAAGGTGAGGGCGGGCTGATGGGCCTGCTAGTGCACCCGTCGTTCGCCGCCAACCGGCGGTTCATCACCTGCCAGACGAACCAGGAGAACGGCACGCCCGTGGACGTCCGGCTGATCACCTGGCGGCTGTCCGAGGACGGCTCGCGCGCGGATCGGGTCGGGAATCTGCTCATCGGGCTCCCGGTGAACCGCAGCGGACGGCACTCCGGCTGCCGGCTGGCGCTGGCCGAAGACGGAGCGCTGCTGGTGAGCACCGGGGACACGGCGCGGCCCGCGATCGCGCAGGACCGCGGCTCGCTCGGCGGCAAGGTGCTGCGGGTGAACATCGACACCGGCGCTCCCCTGCCGGACAACCCGTTCATCGCCTCGCCGAACCCGAGCGAGCGGTTGCTCTACACCTACGGGCACCGCAACCCGCAGGGCGTCGCGCCGCGGCCCGGTGGTCAGGTGTTCGTCGCGGAGCACGGGCCGGACGTCGACGACGAGATCAACCTGCTGCGGCCGGGCGGGAACTACGGCTGGGACCCGTCGCGCGGCGGCACCGAATCCTCTTACGACGAGTCGGTGCCGATGACCGATCTGCGCCGGTTCCCGGACGCCGTCGAAGCGGTCTGGTCGTCGGGAGACCGAACGGAAGCCGTTTGTGCCGCGACGTTCCTGACCGGTCCGCAGTGGAAGCGCTTCGACGGGATGCTGGCGGTCACGGCGCTGAAGGGCAGCAAGCTGCTGCTGTTCGGGGTCCAGCCGGACGGCTCGGTCCACCAGGTCGAGATCCCGCCCGAACTCGACGACACCCACGGCCGGCTCAGAGCCGCCCGCCAAGGCCCCGACGGTGCCCTCTACATCACCACGTCCAACGGCACCGACGACAAGGTCCTCCGCATCACGGCATCCTGAACCGCAAGTTCCCGGCGTCCTGAACCGCAAGTTCCATTGAAATCGGACCTTCGATTTCAATGGAACTTGCGGCCCTCCGGCGCGTCAGCCCCCGACACGCCGACGCCTGTGGACAACTTCCGCAATTTCAATGGAAATCGGACCTTCGATTTCAATGGAACTTGCGGGAGAACAGGCGCACCGGGGCGTCTGCGTGGGGTCGGTGGTGCGTTACTTCGTCGAGAGGCGGGGTTTGTGCTCCAGGTGGGACAGGCCGTTCCAGGCGAGGTTCACCAGGTGCGCGGCGACCTCTTCCTTCTTCGGCTTGCGCGCCTCCAGCCACCACTGGCCGGTCAGCGCCACCATGCCCACCAGCGCCTGGCTGTACAGCGGGGCGAGCTTCGAGTCGTAGCCCCGCGCGCTGAACTGCAGGCCGAGGATGTGCTCGACCTGGCTCGCGATGTCGTTGAGCAGGCTGGGAAACGTGCCGCTGTTGCTGGCCACCGGCGAATCCCGCACCAGCACCCGGAAACCGTCGGTGTTGTTGTCGATGTAGTCAAGCAGCGCCCGCGCCGCTTGCTCCAGCAGCTCCCGGGGATGTCCCGCGGACAGGGCGGAGACGACCAGGTCCAGCAGGTTGCGCATCTCGCGGTCGACCACCACCGCATAGACGCCTTCCTTCCCGCCGAAGTGCTCGTAGACGACCGGCTTGGACACCCCGGCGCGGTGCGCGATCTCCTCGATCGACGTGCCGTCGAAGCCCTTCTCCGCGAACAAGGCCCGGGCCACGTCCAGCAGCTGCTGCCGGCGTTCCTTGCCCGTCATCCTGACCCGTGCGGTGCGTCCCTTCGGTCGCGCCTCCGGTTCGGGCGCAGTCCGCCCGCGTCGCCGTGATACCACTCACACAACCCTAAGGTGCGGGGCCGGCACCGATGTGCTGGCCCGATGAAAAGTGCCCGCGCGACCACCGCCGCGCGGGCACTGCTGAAGCCGGGCGGTCAGCCCTTGTACTCGGTGACCGAGATGCGGGCCAGCCGCTTCTCGTTGGACCAGCGGACGTTCCAGGCCCAGCCGAGCTTCTCGAAGATCCAGATCACCCGCGCCGAGATGTCGATCTGGCCGCGCAGCACGCCGTGCCGGGCGCAGGTCGGGTCGGCGTGGTGCAGGTTGTGCCACGACTCGCCGAAGGACAGGATCGCCAGCGGCCAGAAGTTCGCCGCCTTGTCCCGGCTCTTGAACGGCCGCTCGCCGATCATGTGGCAGATCGAGTTCACCGACCAGGTCACGTGGTGCAGGAAGGACACCCGGACCAGCCCGGCCCAGAAGAACGCGGTGAACGCGCCCCACAGCGACCAGGTGAACAGCCCGCCCAGCACACCGGGAAGCACGAGGCTGAGGGCCGTCCACAGCGGGAACAGCCGGTTGACCTTCACTAGCGCTTCGTCCTTGAGCAGGTCCGGCGCGAAGCGGTCCTCGTTGGTCAGGTCGCGCTCGAACAGCCAACCCATGTGCGCATGCCAGAAGCCCTTCGCCAGCGCGGCGGGCGAGCTGCCGAAGCGCCACGGCGAGTGTGGGTCGCCCTCGCGGTCGGAGAAGGCGTGGTGCCGGCGGTGGTCAGCAACCCAGGTGATCGCCGGGCCCTGCACGGCAATCATGCCGAAGATCGCCAACGCGATCTTGACGCCGTGCTTGGCCTTGAACGACCCGTGCGTGAAGTACCGGTGGAAACCGACCGTCACACCGAGTCCCGACGCGACGTAGAAGACCAGCGCCAAGCCGATGTCGACCCAGCCGAGGCCCCAGCCCCAGGCCGCCGGCACCGCCAGCACAAGAGCAAGGAACGGCACCAGGACGAACACGTACACCGCCAGCTGCGCCACCCAGGGTCGGGTGCCCGCGGTCAGCGGCTTCGGCCCGGACTCCGCGCGGGCCTCTGTAGGGGCAACGCGCTCGGTTGCTGCGGTCATACTCAATACCTCGAATGGCGTTGGGGAGGTGGGAAAACTGCGGTCAGCGCCGGGCATCACGGCCCCGCAACACCTCCACCCTACGGGACCGTAACCTACGCAAGCGTAAGTTCTTTGATGCCGAATCGTCACCCCCCGGCGCCAAAATTGCGGCGTGTCGCACCCGCCCGGGCGTGTCCGAATCGCCTTGTTCACCCGAACAGCGGTGATCTTGAACGCAACCCGGCGACAGCTCGGTGCGTCACATACACGTGCCTGCCCTCGACGAAACCCGCGAGCCGACCAGCCCGACGCCGACCCGGCAGCCGGGGCATGCCACGATGTCGGCGGGGTACAACCGCCTGTCAGCCCGGGCCGGTAAGCTCGGGCAGCGGTGCCAGGAGTCACATGCCGGCACCGCGGGACAACAGCACCCGATCCGCCGTGGTGTAAAGGCAGCACCTCGGATTTTGGTTCCGATGGTCCAGGTTCGAATCCTGGCGGCGGAGCGAGCGGTCCCCCCAGGTCCGATGCGGCGCGCGGCCGGCAACACCGCGCAGCGCGCCGCGCGGGCTGCCGGGGTGGAATGGTGAACAGGGGGTGTGCGCCGCTGCGCGACGACACGACCGCCGTGCGCGATGACCCGGTGGCCACGCTGAGCGAGGTGTCCGACGCGTGGCTGGTGGGACGCGCACGCGAACTCAACGCAGTCGGCCAGCACAGCGACACTGCCAGTCAGCGCGGCACCATCCGCGAAGCCGACAACCTGCTCGCCGAGGCCCAGCGACGCGGCGAACCGCGCATCGTCGGCCAACTCCTGCGGCACTGTGCCTCGATGCGGCTGGTGACGCCCGGCCTCGTCGACAGCGCCGACCCACTGCTCGACGAGCTCCTAACGCACACCCGGCGACACGGACTGGATGTCCTGCTGGCCGATGCGCACGCGCTGCGCAGCCGGCGCGCGCTGCTCGGCGGCAGCGAGGACAACGCACTCACCGAGGTCGCGCACGGCCTGGCGATGCTCGACGACGAACTGGTCCCGGACCGCACGCTGGGCCGCCGGTCGTGGGAGCGACTGCTGGCCACCTCGCTGATCGACATCGGCCTGGTCCTCACCCAGCTCGGCGTCTACGAGACGGCCGACGAGGTGATGACCCGCGCCCACCAGCGGATCCGGGAGAGCGGCGGCCCGCACGAGATCGCGGTGCACATGATCAACCGGTGCCGGATGCTGCTGGGCTGGGGGCTGCGGCTGGAGCGCATCGGCCAGCATGCGGAGGCGACCGCTCGATTCACCACCGCGTCGGCGATCGCGGTCGCGGTGGAGGGCCCGTGGCGCGAGTCGCTGTTCCCCCGGGTGTCCGACCGCCCCGCCGCCGAGCAGGTGCCGGTGCTCGGCGCCGCCCACGCGCTGGCGCAGCCGCACGTGGAGCACATCAAGCGGCTCGAGGTGCTGCGCGCCCTGGACCGGGCGATCCACCCGCGGGAGAAGATCATCGTCGCGATCGCGCTGTCCCGGTGCCTGACCCGCGCGGACCTCGGCGAAGAAGCGGTGCGTGTGCTGTCAGACACCCGTGAGGACACGGCCAGCGACACGTCGGAGCCGACACTGCGCATCTCGCTGGCCCGCGAGTACGCGCAGCTGATCGAAGTCGGCACCGGAGGCACCCACGACGCGCTGCGGGACTACGCGCTGGAGCTGGAAACCGAGCTGTGGACGATGCGCCAGGCCCGACTGTCCACTTTGGTCACCAGGTTGGAGAACTCCCGGCTGATCCACAGGCACGACGCGATCACCCGGCAGGCCCTGCAGGACCCGCTCACCGGCCTGTCGAACCGCCGCGCACTGGACGACCGGCTGGAGACGCTGCTCAACGCGCCCGATGCGCAGCCGCTGGCGGTGGCGCTGGTCGACCTCGACGGGTTCAAGGGCGTCAACGACCGCTGTTCGCACGCGGAGGGCGACGACGTGCTGCGCACCGTCGCGATGACCCTGCGCGACACCCTGCGCACCGATGACTTCGTGGCCCGCTACGGCGGTGACGAGTTCGTCGTGCTGCTGCCTGGCGCGGCCCTCGGCGCCGCGGAGGCTGCGCTGCAGCGCACCGCCGAGGCGGTCGACCGGCTGCCCGGCGAGCGCTCGCGCGGCGTGACCCTGTCGATCGGCGTCGTCGCGATGCGCCCGCAGGAATCGGCCGCGCAGGTGCTGGCGCGCGCGGATGCCGCGATGTACCAGGCGAAGCGCGACGGCGGCAACCGCGTCTGGGCGTTCTCCGGCGTGACCAACGACCCACCGGACACACCGGCCGAAGATCACTCGGTGTGGATCCCCCCAGACGCCGTCTGACTCGTTCGAATGGTGAGTGAGGGCCCCTTCAACCGGCGTAGTCGACCGGAGGGCCCCTCGCCCATGTCAGATTCCCTGGTTCATCAGGCGTGTGATCGGCCACAACGGGCAGCGCCGCGGGGGCTCCGCAAGTGCAGGGAAGATCACAAAGCCGCAGCTAGAGGGCTGACTCCGCACACGGAATACCGCCGGTCAGCGGTACCATCACACCCGCCGGACAGGCGCGCAGGGGCACCGGAGCCGAGGGGGCGGCGGGCCGGTTACCCTTCACCCGCTTGGACGCAACAGGCATTGTCGGCCCGACGGCTGATCGACGCCGCCGAGCCGCTTCTAGAGATCAAGGGAGAGCGCTGATGCTCCAGGGCGACACCGCCCAGCCCTCCTCCCGCAGCGATGCGTCTCCGGAAATCGTCAGCACGATCGTGCTCGCCGCTGGCGAGGGCACCAGGATGCGATCGGCGACGCCGAAGGTGCTGCACCGGCTCGCGGGCAGGCCCCTGGTCGAACACGCCGTGCGCGCTGCGGCCGGTGTCGACCCCGATGCGCTGGTGGTCGTGCTGGGGCACGGCCGCGACGCCGTCGCCGAGCACCTGAAAGGCCTGGCCGGCGCCCTCGACCGCCCGATCGGCACCGCGGTGCAGGAAGAGCAGCTCGGCACCGGGCACGCGGTCTCGTGCGGACTCTCCGACCTGGCCGACGGCCTCACCGGCACGGTGCTGGTCAGCTACGGCGACGTGCCGCTGCTCGACAGCGACACCCTGCGGGCCCTGCTCGCCGAGCACCGCGACTCCGGCAACGCCGTCACCGTGCTGACCGCGGTGGTCGACGAGCCGACCGGCTACGGCCGGATGCTGCGCGGCGCCGACGGCCGGGTGACCGGCATCGTCGAGCAGAAGGACGCCACTCCCGAGCAGGCGGAGATCACCGAGATCAACTCCGGGGTCTACGCCTTCGACGCGGAAGTGCTCACCGACGCGCTCAAGCGGCTGTCCACCGACAACGCCCAGGGCGAGCTCTACTTGACCGACGTCCTGTCGATCGCGCGCGACGACGGCCGCCCGGTCGGCGCCCTGGTCTGCGCCGATCCGTGGCTGGTGGAAGGCATCAACGACCGGGTGCAGCTGGCCCGCCTCGGCGCCGAGCTCAACCGCAGGCTGCTGCTGCGCTGGATGCGCGCGGGCGTCACGATCATCGACCCGAACTCGGTGTGGCTGGACTGCGACGTGGTGCTGGAGCGCGACGTCCTGCTGGAGCCGGGAGTGCAGCTGCGCGGCGGCACCACCGTCGGCGAGGGCGCGACCGTCGGCCCCGACACCACGCTCACCGGCTGCGTGATCCACCCCGGCGCCTCCGTGGTGCGCACCCAGGGCGATGGCGCCGAGATCGGACCGGACGCCAAGGTCGGGCCGTTCGCCTTCCTGCGCCCCGGCACCCGGCTCGGCACGAACGGCAAGATCGGCACCTTCGTCGAGACCAAGAACGCCGCGATCGGCGACGGCACCAAGGTGCCGCACCTGAGCTACGTGGGCGACGCGACGATCGGCGAGCAAAGCAACATCGGCGCCGCCACGGTCTTCGTCAACTACGACGGGGTGGCCAAGCACCACACCGTGATCGGATCACACGCCCGGACCGGCGCGGACAACATGTTCGTCGCCCCGGTCGAGATCGGCGACGGCGCCTACACCGCCGCCGGCTCCGTGATCACCCAAGATGTCCCGCCAGGGGCGATGGCGGTCGCCCGCGGGAAGCAACGCAACGTCGAAGGCTGGGTCGCCAGACGCCGCCCCGGCACCGCCGCAGACCAGGCCTCGCAACAGGCTTTGTCGAAAGCAGAACCAACCACCAATCCGACGAACGACGCCCGATGATGGACGTCTTACGGGGAGGGACGATGACCGTGAGTGCCATGTCTGCGACCCCGAAGAAGAGCCTCAAGCTCTTCTCCGGTAGCAGTCACCCGGAACTGGCCGAGGAGGTGGCCAAGCAGCTTGACGTAACGGTCACGCCCCAGAGTGCCTACAAGTTCGCCAACGGCGAGATCTTCGTGCGCTACGACGAGTCGGTGCGCGGCTGCGACGCCTTCGTCATCCAGTCGCACTGCAACCCGCTCAACGACGCCATCATGGAACAGCTGATCATGGTGGACGCGCTCAAGCGGGCCAGCGCCAAGCGCATCACCGTGGTCATGCCGTTCTACGGCTACGCGCGCCAGGACAAGAAGCACAAGGGTCGCGAGCCGATCTCGGCGCGGCTGATGGCCGACCTGTTCAAGACCGCCGGCGCGGACCGGATCATGGCGGTGGACCTGCACACCGACCAGATCCAGGGCTTCTTCGACGGCCCGGTGGACCACCTGATGGCCCAGAAGCTGCTGGCCAGCTACATCCGCGACACCTACGCGGGCGACCAGATCACCGTGGTTTCCCCCGACTCCGGCCGGGTCCGGGTGGCGGAGAAGTGGGCCGATGACCTCGGCGGCACGCCGCTGGCGTTCATCCACAAGACCCGCGATCCCAGCAAGCCCAACCAGGTGGTCGCCAACCGCGTCGTCGGTGACGTCGAGGGCCGGCTGTGCGTGCTGGTCGACGACATGATCGACACCGGTGGCACCATCACCAAGGCCACCGAGCAGCTGCTGGCGGCCGGCGCGAAGGACGTCATCATCGCCGCCACCCATGCCGTGCTGTCCGGCCCGGCGGTGGAGCGGCTGTCGTCCTGCGGCGCGAAGGAGGTCGTGCTGACCAACACGCTGCCGATCCCGGAGGAGCGCCGGTTCCCGAACCTCACGGTCCTGTCGATCGCCCCGCTGGTCGCGGAGGCCATCCACCAGGTCTTCGAGGACGGCTCCGTCACCAGCCTCTTCGACGGCCGCGCCTGACCGAGCGAGGTCGAACGGCCACTAACCACGAACGGCCACTAACCACGAGCGGCCACTAACCACGAGCGGCCCCGGTCCACTTCGGACCGGGGCCGCTCGCTGCCTCCAGGCCCCGCAATTTCCATTGAAATTGGACCTTCGATTTCAATGGAAATTGCGTGGGTTTCCCACGACCGTTCGGCGTGTCGGGGTCCGACACGCCGACGATCCGCAATTTCCATTGAAATTGGACCTTCAATTTCAATGGAAATTGCGTGGGGATCAGATGGAAATTGCGTGGGATCAGATGGTGGTGACGACCTCGTCGTAGTCGAGGCGGGGCAGGCGGTCGAACCAGGGGTTCTCGCCCGGCTTGCCGATGTTCACGACCACCAGCGACTGCCGCTTGCCCTCCGGGAAGAACTCCGCGTTGATCCCGGCCGCGTCGAACCCGGTCATCGGGCCCGCAGCCAGCCCCGCGGCGCGCACGCCGAGGATGAAGTACGCGATCTGCAGGCTCGCGTTGAGGTTCGCGTGGTTCAGGCGAAGCTCGTCGTTGGCCGCGAACATGTCCTTCACGCCTTCCGCGTGCGGGAACACCTGCGGCAGTTTCTCGTGGAAGTCGGTGTCGGCGGCCAGGATCGCCACCAGCGGGGCCTTCTCGGTCTTGGCCCGGTTGCCCTCCATCAGGTGCGGCAGCAGCCGCTGCCGGCTCTCCTCGGAGCGCACCAACACGATCCGCAGCGGCTGCTGGTTCATCGACGTCGGGGCCCACTTGACCAGGTCGTAGATTGCCTGGACCTGCTCGTCGGTGACGGGCTCGTCGCTGAAGCTGTTGGCTGTGCGGGCGTCGCGGAACAGCAGGTCCTGGGCGTCCGCGCCGAGCACCAACTGCTCGGTCTGGTCGATCGCGGTCATGAACTAACTCCTGGAGCCGTCGGGTGGGATTGGGGGCTCGCACCGGACGGCGCGAGCCCCCAATCTCAACATTATTGAGCCTTCAAGTATTTCAGTACCGGCTTTCTGTGACTGGAATCACCGATCCCGAGGCTGCTCAGTAGCCGACCGTGAAGCGCTGCCGCCGGTGCGTGGGCCGCTCCAGCTCGTCGATGAACGCGATCGCGTAGTCGTCGCCGCTGATCGAGGAGTCGCCGTCCGCATCGGTCACCAGCACGTCGCCGCCGAGCCGGTAGGACCCGGTCCGCTCGCCCGGAGCGTGGGCACCGAAGTTCGCCGCAGGACTGACGTAGAACCAGTCCACCCCGGCGGGCGCCTCCTGGAGCGCCGCGAGCACCTCCGTGTGCGCGCCCGCCTCCGGCTTGAACTCGTCCGGGAATTCCGGGGTGTCGATCAACCGCGGGCCGCCATCGACGGCCCTAAGGCTGCCGGCACCGCCGACCACGCCGATCCGCAGGCCGCGACGCGCAGCCGCGGCGAACAGCGTTGGCACCGCGTCGAACAGCGTCGTGCCGTCGGGCATCGGCCGCCCCGGGATCGCCACGATCAGCGCGTCCGCGCCCGCAGTCGCGTCGAGCACGAACTTCTCGTCGTGCAGCGAGCCCGCCTCCTTCGGCTCGGCCAACGACTCGACGTGCCGCGCCACGCCGACCACCTCGTGCCCGCGCTGCCGCGCTTCCCGCAGGATCTTGCCGCCGGCGAAGCCGGTGGCGCCGAACAGGACCAGTCTCATCGCATCCTCCTTCTGTGCTGGTCACCGACGCTAACCATTAGTTACTGGTGACTTCAACGTGCGCTGAGTTCCTGGCGGTAACCATCGAGCTCGGACGCCCGCACCGAACCCCGGGAGCGACCTGAACCGGGTGGGGTCACCCATGCGAAAACGACTGTGCAAGCACCGTTTAGACTATTCAGGTTGCCTCGGCGAGGTCGGGACGTTCGCCCGGCGTGATCGGCGCGGTGGCACGGTGGTCGCCGACCATTCGGTTGGCGCACTGATGTCGCTCACACCCCGGGTGCCCGTTCGGCACCGCGTCGTAATCACGCCAGTAGCGCGCCCCACCGCCGCAGGCCAGCGACCAATTCACGTTCCGCCCGACGTCATGAGGAGTGCACCACCGTGTCCGAGGTACGTATCGCCGTCGAGCAGCGCACCGAGTTCGGCAAGGGGGCGGCCCGCCGCACCCGCCGCGCCGGCAAGATCCCCGCGGTGCTCTACGGTCATGGCTCCGACCCGAAGCACCTGTCCCTGCCCTCCGTGGAATTCGCCCGCGCGATCCGCGAGAACGGGCACAACGCGGTGCTGACGCTTGATGTGTCCGGTGGCGACAGCGAGCTCGCGCTCACCAAGACCATCACCACGCACCCGATCAAGAACTACATCGAGCACGTCGACCTGCTGCTGGTCAAGCGCGGCGAGAAGGTCACCGTCGCGGTTCCGGTCGTGCTCTCCGGCGAGGCAGGCCCCGGCGGCCTGGTCAGCCAGGAGATCACCGTGGTCGAGATCGAGGCCGAGGCGCTGCACATCCCCGAGCAGCTTGAGCTGTCGATCGCCGGTGCCGAGATCGGCACCCAGTTCCACGCCTCCGACATCCAGCTGCCCGCGGGCGTGACCCTGCAGGCAGACCCCGAGGCCCTGGTCGTCAACGTCACCGAAGCCGCCGCAGCGATGGCCGAAGAGGCCCCCGCCGAGGCCGCCGAGGGCGAGGCCGAGGGGGCCTGAGCCCCCGACGTCGGGCGCACCGCGCGCTGTCCCCCGACCTGAGCGGGACAGCGCGCCGCGTGCCATCTAGAGCAGGAGACTTCTTCCCGTGAGCACTCCGGACTCGGTCGCGCTGATCGTCGGGCTCGGCAACCCCGGTCCGCGCTACGCCGGAAACCGGCACAACATCGGTTTCCTTGTCGCCGACGAGCTCGCCGACCGGATCGGCGGGAAGTTCAAGGCGCACAAGGCCGGTGCCGAGGTCGTCGAAGGACGGCTGGCCGGCGCGCGCGCCGTGCTGGTCAAGCCGCGCTCGTTCATGAACCTCTCCGGCGGCCCGGTGGCCGGCGCGGTGAAGTTCTACAAGGCGCCGCCGGAATCCCTGATCGTGATCCACGACGAGCTCGATCTGCCGTTCGGCACCATCCGGCTCAAGCGCGGTGGCGGCGAGAACGGCCACAACGGGCTGCGCTCGATCAGCAAGTCCCTGGGCACCCGCGACTACGTGCGGGTCCGCTTCGGCATCGGTCGCCCGCCCGGCCGGATGGACCCTGCCGACTACGTCCTGAAGGACTTCTCCGGGACAGAGCGCAAGGAGCTCGCCTACTTCATCGACGTCTGCGCGGACGCGGTGGAAACTGTTGTCACCAAGGGCCTCGAAGCCGCCCAGAACCAGTTCCACTAACACCCGGAACGGCGATTTCACGCGAAAACGGCGCTGTACGTGCACGAGGGCACCGTCCGGGGTCCATTCGATGACCTTGGGGGAGGACCCGAAGATCTCGCCTTGCCGCAGGCCCACACCCGAGCCCAGCGGTACCGCGATGCGTTGCCGGACAGGCAGCGCCGAGGCGATTGCCGAAATCCGCCCGGCGTCCCAGGCCACCGTTTTGCTCGGTGTGGGTTGGGGACGCAGGATGCTGCCTGAGCGGCACGGGTTGTCATGGATGCGTTTATCGGCATCTCCCCGAAGTATGGTTCACCGTCCGCCCCCGTCTCGCTACCCTCGATCATGCTTCTCACCAGAAATGAAGCTCCTCAGGAACGCTCTGGGAGCGTCGGCGGGAACCATCGCGGCGGGGAAGGCGATCACATGTCCGAATTTGGCCGTATGCTGCGGTCTTTGCGCGAAGCTGCTGGCCTGTCGCAGCCCCAACTGGCCAAGCAGGCGTACATCTCCCAATCGAGCTTGTGCCGCTACGAGAAGGGCAAACAAACCCCGAACTCGTCCACCGCGGCGCGCTTGGACGAGCTGCTGAACGCTTCAGGGCAGCTGCGCCTCCTCGCCACGGGAAACTCTGCACCGGACGTGCTGAACTCGGACGATCGTGACCGGTTGGCTCGCACGATCGAGCACCCTCACCGCGTTGATGAACGCAGCGTAACCGCTTTGGCCGACGTGCTGGCGGCACAGCGGCGGCTGGACGACGCCTTGCCGCCGAGGTTGTTGATCCCTGCCACGACGGCCCAGCTAGACACGGTGACCACACTTGTGCGTCACGCCTCCGGGCCATACCGCGCCGCATTGGCAGCGGTAGCTGCGGAATACGTGCAGTTCGCAGGGTGGCTGCACGCCGAGATCCGCAACGACGCGACAGCCTGGCAGCTGCTCACCGAAGCCGAGCGCGCCGCCGACGAGATCGACAACGGAGTGTTGGCAGCCCAGGCCGTCAACTTCAAGGGGTATCTAGCCCGCCAACAGAAGCGATGGCACGGCGTAGTCCGTTGGTTCCTCGCCGAACACCACACCCCGGGCGCATCAGTGCATCAGCGCATCGGTGCCGCCGCCCAAGCCGCGCATGGTGCCGGGGAAATGGGAGACCGTGACGGCGCGCTACGCCTCTTGGAGACTGCCGAAACGCTGTTGGACACGTCAGGCGACGAACCTGCACCCCGCACCGCCTACTGGTTGTCGCCGACGTTTCACAAGCTGAACCTCGGGCTGACCCACCTTGCGCTCAAGCAACACGATGTCGCGGCCGACCACATCAGCTCCGCTCTCGATTCGCTCCCCGCTGACCAGCAGTGCGCGGAGTGGACCACGGAATTCCGAGCCGCTCTAGTAACCGCACAGAAGTCACGATAAACGCCTGGACACGGCCACCTCGGTTATGCGCATAGGCATCCGCATAGCCGAAACTCTTCACATTAAGTGACAGCGTGACGACTCTGAGGTAGCCGCGAAAAGCCCTTGGCGGTCCGGCCGGTCCTCTCCCGCGGCTGGATTCATCGGGGTGCTGGCGGCTGGCGGGGTCTGGACCACACAGTAAGGACATACCCAGGCCCCGTCTGTCCATCGCGATCTGGGGAAGGGTTCATGCCGCACCGCGTTTACGCCTATGGCTCCGCCGTCCAGTACACCTGCGACGCCGCGAAATGCCTGTTCACTAACGAAGACCAGGCCATCGTCGCGCAGCACGAGAACGACGCCCACGGCCCCGCATGGATGGCCACCGACCAGGCCCCGCAACAACCCACCACCGGGGTGGTGGGCCCGCAGTGAGCTCCCTGTCCTTCCGGACGCTGATCAGCCTGAACAACATCGCCCACACCATCCAGAGCGGAGCGACCCGCTCCCTGTGCGGTGTTCCCCTCACCAGCTTGTTCCCACAAGACCCGCGGCGTCCCGCGCCAAAGCCGTGCTCCTTCTGCCCAACGAAACTCACGCGACTGCGAAGAAAGGCGGACGCCCGATGACCGCCATCACGATGGCCGGCCTTCCGGTTCGCACCCCACACGTAGCCGTGCTCCACGAACTTGCGTCCTCCCGGGTCGATTGGTTCCCCAAGAACACCGGCAACGGCGACGACATCGAGCACGCCGACGTGTGGACCGACCACCACCGGGTCACTCATGAACGTCACCCAACCCGCGACGGCGTGACCCGTTGCGGCAAGCGGATTCTCGGCAGCGACGCCCCCAGCCATGCGCGCATATACCCAGTGGGTTGCCGCCTCTGCGCCGCCGCACACGCCCACTCTCCGTAAGCCCCGGTGCGGGTTTCGTCGTCATAGCCCCCCAACCGGCACCCGCACCGGAACCACTCCCCGAAACAACTGCCTGATCACGGCAATTGCGGCGCAAAGTCGCTCACAAGTCCGGTCCGGTGCAGTCGCCGCCGATCTCCTTCGAGGCACCGGGCCGCGCCCGGCCAAGGCGCGACAACCCCCGTACCGCTGCCCTGGCAAGGCATCCAAACCTCACCATCCGTCCACAGTAAACAACCAAAAGGAGGGGCGGAAGTCGGCGGGGCCGACGCTGCGCGCATTGCTGGCCACCCGCGAGGCATGGTCCTACGCGCAAACTGGGTCAGTGCAGCCGTTCCGCAGGGCGGTCGGTATCGCCGAGGACCATTTCGCCGAAGGTGGCGGAGACGAAACCGAAACGCGGGTGCGCGGGCTGGAGGAGGCCGAGCTGTTCGGAGTCATTGGGGCACGGTGGCGCGACCTCGCCACCGCCCGGCAGGAGCCGAAGGAAGCTCGGCACGCGCAGGATTACATCGGCCGTGCCCTGGCCCTCCGCGACCCGTCACGGGTCCGAAACCGCGCGTTCGACCTCATCGGTCTCGCCCGCACTCACCTCATCACTTCCGAGCCGGACAGGGCATGCGAACTGATCGACTCTGCTTTGCCGATCGCTGGCCACTGGGCGTCGGGACGGGTCGGCGAGAAGCTGCGCAACTTCCACCGCGAATCGAAGTCGTTCGCCACGTCACCCACAGTGCGCAGCACACGCGACGCCATTCGTGATCTGATCTCAGTCTGAGCAACACGGGACGGAAGGGCTGAAATTGCCGCGCATCGGAATCACCGGACGCTCAAACCTCAGCGCCGCGAGCGTCCCGCTCGTACTCAAGGCACTGGAATCCGAGCTCTCCGCCTACCGGGAGCAGGAACTCGTCGGCGTGAGTTGCCTTGCTCAGGGCGCCGATCAGCTCTTCGCTCACGCGGTGCTGAGCCTCGGTGGGTCGCTGGAGGCCGTACTGCCAGCCACCGACTACCGCGAGCGGAAGGTGAAGCCGGAAAATGCCGCCGAGTTCGACGAGCTGATCAGCAAGGCGGCAAAGGTTCACACGATGCCGTTCGCCGAATCGAATCGCGACGCCTACATGGGCGCCAGTGAACACATCCTCGGCTCTGTCGACGCGATGTTCGCGGTATGGGACGGCCAACCAGCGGACGGGCGCGGCGGAACCGGCGACGTCGTACAGACAGCGCGTGAGCGCGGGATGCCCATCACTGTTGTATGGCCGGATGGCGCCGAACGCGAGTAGAACGAGGCGCCCCGCCTTCTCGGAGAGACGGGGCGCCTCGCTGATGCGCCTCCGGTGGGGACGCGAGTTCCTTGTCCCTTCCCGCCGGGGTTGTGCCCGCCGGCGTCCGCAACCCACCCCGAGCAAGACGGTGGCATGGGAACCCGCCCATGTCTCGGCAATCGCCTCGGCGCTGCCCCTTCGGCAATGGATCGCGGTGGTCAGAGCGCATACGCTCCCAGACGGTGCCCTTCACCCGTCGCACGAACGGGTTCCGCTTGTCCACATTGGTCACTTGCTGGGGACCAGGGACGTGGTCGCGGCTCGCTTGAGCTTCCCGGACGGGGTTTTCGGCAGCGAACCCGGAGCCAGCACCACGACCGCCGACGGGCGGACGCCCACGGCGTCGACGATGCGGGCCGCGACCTCCTTGCGCAGCGCCTTCTCCGCGTTGCCCCCTGCCTGCTCCCCAGATCACTGCGCCCCGCTTCAATGGGTGGATCTTTCCGCATGAAGGGCACCTTCGTCCCGCGCAGAGGTGCTGGCGCGCCACGGTATCCTAAATGATTGATTCCGTGAAGATCACGTGAAGGGAGGGGTCGGTAAGTGGGTAGCGGAGAAGGGTGTTCAAGATCAATGTGTGAATAAAGAACTAAACACCCTCCTGACTGCACTCTACGTGCTCGTCGACGACCACGTTGTTCCTGCCTGCACAGGGACTCGGACGTGTGGCAACGACCTCTGGCCGTCGTTCGTGCGTCGTGCTTCCCAGCAGATTCGGCAGGGTGCTCTCCGCGAGCCGGCCGCCGGTGCCCTCGCGTTTCCGCTCGATCCGCGACCGTGAGGCGGTTGGCACGCTGCTCGTCGTTGTCGGCGACAGCCTTGGTGTCGACGAGAAACAGACCCGCGACCCGTTGCGGCGCGGCCCGCGGCACCGCCATCGCGACGGAGCCGCCCATCGAGCATCCGACCAGGACGACCTGCGGCAGCTCCAACCGGTTCAGTAGGGCCAGGATGTTGGCGGCCGCGACTTTCCGCTACCAACCCCGCGTGCCGCCGGGGCGAAGGTCGCCACCTGGCCGTGAGTGATTTTGGGCGCCATAGCACCGAAAAACGCTCACGGGCCTTGGTCCTGCACCACGCACACCCAACCATCCGATATGGAAGTATCTGCCACAGCAGTCCGGATACAACAAGCGTTTGAGGAACGCGGAACCATTGCTATGCAAAGCGATTATCACACTGGCTGCGTGCTGTCCATCCTGGTTCGACGACCTGTGGATCACCGACGCCACGCCCGTTCCGTGCGGCGTGTCCCGCGAGACCGTCAAGCGTTCCGATCTCGCGGGACACGCCGGTTCGACGTGTTTGGAGAATTTCCGACCCTTGGACGGCCTGGTGTGGCCTGGCGGTCAGCTGGTCGCTCAGTCGCAGAATGTGGGCCAAATAGCCACGCCGAGGTTCAGTTTTCACCCGCCGTCGACACCCCTGGGGTGCTGGCGTTGATTCTCTCTAACGCCAAGAAGGGCAGTGAAGCACACCGTGCTTTTTTCGACTCAATGTTGCATTGGCCGCTGGCGCTGCGGTGGTGATTCTGAACCTGGCCTACGCGAACGTGCATTAGAGCCCGTCCTGTGTGCCCGTCCAAGGTGGTCGCCGGGATGCGCGGGCGGGGTTGGCCGCCAGGCCGCAGGCGCAGCCCGCGCGGGTCCCCGGCGGGCGCCACCTTGGCGGCGCCCCTTGATCTTTTGCAGAGAGAGAAGTTCGGCAGCAACCTGCTTTCCCTGCTGGCTTCTTGAGTTGGCTGGCTCCGTTGTTTGTTGCGGTGGTAATGGGTGAAGCCCCGTCGCGTGGTTGGAGGCGTCCTTGCGGTGGGGCTTCGGTCGTGGTGGCGATGCCGTGTGGTGTCAGCTGCCACGAACTAGGGACCACTGAAGCGGGTGTTTTGCCATGGTCATGGGACCACTTGGTTGCCACTAATGGGACCACCTGGCGTGTCGTGCCGGGACGGTTCTCGATTGTCCACATGGGATCGATCCAAGTTGATCGACTTGGAGGTCCTGTGGGATGGCGTACCGGGAGGTTGCTGTGATCGAAGTTCGGGAGATGTTGCGGGCCTGGATGGCGGGTAAGGGTCTGCGGAGGGTGGCTGAGCAGGCCGGGGTGGACCGTAAGACGGTCCGCCGCTACACCGATGCGGCGGTGGCGGCGGGGCTGGATCGTGACGGCGGCGAGGATCAGCTGACCGACGAGCTGATCGGGCAGGTGGTGGCCGGGGTGCGCCCGGATCGCCCGGCTGGTCGTGGCTCGGCGTGGGAGAGCCTGGAGACCGAGCGTGAGCAGATCGTGGAGTGGGTCGGCAAGGACCTGACGGTGGTCAAGATCGGGGAGTTGCTGGCCCGCCAGGGGGTGGTGGTGCCGCATCGGACGCTGCACCGTTTCTGCGTGGAGCGCACCGGCTACCGGGACCGTGGCGCTGGAGACACGGTGCGGGTGGCCGATGGCACGCCGGGCGTGGAGTGCCAGATCGACTTCGCCAAGATGGGGCTGCTGTATGACCCGTCGGCGGGGCGGCGCCGCGTGGTGCACGCGTTGATCTTCACGGCGGTGTTCTCGCGGCACATGTTCGTGTGGCTGACCTTTGCGCAGACGCTGGAGGCCGTCGTGGCCGGGTGCGAGGCGGCGTGGCGGCACTTCGATGGAGTGTTCCGGGTGCTGATCCCGGATAACGCGTCGGCGATGGTGGCCAAGGCGGACGCGGTCAATCCGCAGTTCACCGTGGGCTGGCTGGAGTACGCGCAGGCCAGGGGCTTCGTCACGGACGCGGCCAGGGTCCGCTCACCCCAGGACAAACCTCGGGTCGAGAGGACTGTGCAGTACGTACGCGGCAACTTCTTCGCTGGCGAGACCTTTGTGGACCTGGCCGACGCCCAGGCCCGCGCCGAGACCTGGTGCCGGGACAAGGCCGGGCTGCGGATCCATGGCACGATCCACGCCCGCCCGGCGGAGGTGTTCGCCGAGCACGAGGCCACCGCGCTGCTGCCCGCCCCCGAGACGCCGTATGAGGTGCCGATCTATGTCGAGGTCAAAGTGCACCGCGACTACCACGTTCAGGTTGGCAAGGCGCTGTACTCGGCCCCGAAGGCCTACATCGGCCAGCAGGTCCAAGCCCGCGCGGACGCGGAACTGGTCAAGCTGTTCCACCGCGGCCAGCTGATCAAGACCCATCCCCGGCAGCGCCCCGGTGGCCGCTGCACCGACCCCGAAGACCTGCCCGCCGAGAAGACCGCCTACGCGCTGCGTGACCTGCAGCGGCTGACCCGCGCCGCCGCCGCGCACGGCGAGAACGTCGGCATCTACGCGGAACGACTGCTCGACGACAAGCTGCCCTGGACCCGGATGCGGCAGGTCTACCGGCTGCTCGGGCTGGCCAAACGCTATGGCTCCGGACCAGCCGACACCGCGTGCGGGAAAGCCCTGGACATCGACGTCATCTCCGTCACCAAGATCGCCTCGATGCTGGAGCACGCGACCGAGAACACCCCCACCCCGGCGCCGGCGGCCGCACGAGCGGCCACCCCAGCCCGCTTCGCCCGCGATCCGCGCGAGTTCCGGCGGGTCAAGCCGTACTGGATGAAAGTGATCGACGGCGGAGGGGAGGCGACGACCCGATGAGCGCCACAACGATGATCGACCCAGTCTCACCCGAGCTCAAGCAGGTGCTGCGGGCGCTCAAGCTCGGCAAGATGCTCCACACGCTGCCCGAACGGCTCACGTTGGCCAAACAGCAGCACCTCTCGCACGCGGCGTTCCTCGAGCTCGTGCTGGCCGACGAGGCCACCCGCCGCGACACCCAGTCCGCGCAGCTACGGGCCCGCAAAGCCGGCCTCGACCCCGGCATGCGCATCGAAACCTGGGACGAGTCCGCCGCGGTGCGCTACGACCGCACCCTCTGGAACGAACTCACCAGCCTGCGATTCCTCGACGGGCCCCACGGAGCCTGCCTGCTCGGAGCGGTCGGGGTCGGCAAGACCCACCTGGCCACCGCGCTCGGGCACATCGCCGTCCGCCGCCGCCACAGCGTGCTCATGCTCCGCGCCGACGCGCTGTTCAAACGACTCAAAGCCGCCCGCCTCGACAACAGCGTCGAGGCCGAGATGCGCCGGCTGACCCAGGTCCGGCTCCTGCTCATCGACGACTTCGCACTCCAGCCCCTGCACGCCACCGAGACCGCCGACTTCTACGAGCTCGTCGTGGCCCGTCACCACACCGCGTCCACCGTGCTGACCTCCAACCGCGAGCCTGCCGAGTGGCTGGCCATGATGAGCGACCCCCTCCTCGCCCAATCCGCCGTCGACCGGCTCACCTCCACCACTCACGAACTCGTCATCGAGGGCGAGTCCTACCGGCAACGACAGAAACCCGGACACGCGCCCTCCGACGCGTCCATTGACACCACCACGACGGGAGACCACGATGCTCACTGAGCCGACCACGTGGTCCCATCCCCGCGGCAATACCCCGGTCCCTTCCTCGTGGCAAATGACACGTGTGGGGGGCGGGATCGGCGCTGGTTGTCTTTTCCGTGAGGTTTGTTTGTCTTAAATAGGGCGGATTGTCCATGGTGGACGCCAGGCTGGTGGTGGTGTCGCTGGGTAGTCGGTGGGGTCGGCAGGTATGCCGGGCAGGTTCATCTCTAGCGTGTCGCGTGTGGCCATTCGGCCCTTGATTGCAGCGGGGTCGGCCAAACATGGCGACGTGTCTTGATCGATCTGTTCAGGTTGTGTTTGTTGGGGTTGGGAAGCGGCCGGACGGTGTGTGTCGGGGGGCGTCCACTCCGCCCGGCCGCGCGACTCGATGCCGCCGTTGCTGAGGGGGAGGTTGGCGGCATTGAGCCGGGTCTATAGCGCGCGGAGTCGCTGGAGGATCCGGTCTTTGAGCTGTGGGTTGATCCGTGTCCAGATGATCGACTCGTTGGACAGCCGGATGTGCTCTTCAGGAGTCGGCGCGTTGTCGGGTCCGGGGCCGACGGGTGTGCCGTCCGGCCATCTCAGGGGAAAGGTCATGTCGGCCACCCCTTCATTTCCTTGAGCAGCGCGTTGCATTCCTGGCACGTTTGGCGTGAATCCAGTCCATTTCGGATGGGTTGGCCAAGGCGAAGGTGTTGCCGCAGAACGAGTCATCGGCTGGGCCCGCGTGTAGACGGGTACCGGCGAAGGCATGCCGTACAAGGCCGTAGTCGCTGGACTCGTCCGGTACTGGCAGCCAGAAGTAGCGCTGCTGTGCCTGTGTCTCGGGCATAAGAACTCCCGTCATTCGAAACTCTCATCAGCACGCCTAGGGGTGGGGCCGGTCTTCGTGGCCGGGGAACGAACCGGCCCCACCGTTCCGCCGCGCGCCACGCGGTCGCCTGTCGACGTGTCGCGTCGGACGGAAGACATCGGATGTTGCGTCGGTGGCGCTAGTTCTGTGTTGCGGCCGGCCATGACGCTCCATCTCTGGGGGTAGAACTCGTATCCTTGCGGCAGCTTGACAGCCTTGCTGCAACTTGCGCAAGGCGGTGAATATTCCAACGAAACGGGATGGGGCGGTAGCCTTGGCACGTGGTCAAGAAGGGAAGTCGATGAAGAGGCCGAGCGGACCAATCCGAACTTTCGGGCTTGGCGCTGAGCTGCGGAAACTGCGTGAAGAAGCCGGCTTGAGCCTCAAGGCCGCTGCTGCGGAACTTGACAAGTCGGAATCATGGCTCAGCCGGAGCGAGACCGGAGATCGCTCGATCGGTGTAGACGACGTGTCGGCGCTGCTGAGTGTTTACGGTGTCCGTGGTTCTGACCATGAGCGATTGCTCATGATGGCCCGCAATCTCACTTCATCGACGTGGTGGACTGCATCAGTATTCGAGATTCCCGCGCAGCTTGCCGCGTTTCAAACCTTGGAAGCCCGAGCTACCAGAATCACGATGGCAGCTGTCGCACTGGTTCCCGGGTTGCTGCAAACCGTCGAGTACGCGCGTGCCCTTGTTGATGCACTGGAAGTACCGAGCGAAGATCGCCCGCATAGAGTCTCGTTGCGGATAGGCCGCCAGATTATCCTGAGCCAGGAGCCGCGCAAGGATTTTGTAGCGTATCTGGATGAAGCTGTGTTGCATCACATGGTCGGCGGTCGGGATGTGATCCGCACGCAGCTTCTCACACTTCTGGATCGCAGCAAGGAGCCGAACATTACGATCAGAGCGGTTCCATTCAGCCGCGGAGCGCACACCCTTCTCGACGGGAGCTTTACGCTGTTCGAATTCTCATCTACAACGCCGGTTTGCTACCTGGAAGAGCGTCGCGGATCAGGCGCGTTCTTTCACGAAGTACAGGACGTTGAGGCGTTCGAAGAAGCCGCGATCAAGCTGGATGCTGTGGCCGCTGACGAAGGCGAAACCCGATCCATAATCGAAAGACGCGTGGAGGAACTAGATGTTTAAGTGGCGCAAGTCTTCGCGCAGCGGTTCTCAGGAGTGCGTCGAAGTGGCGACGAATGTAGAGAACGTACGCGCTATTCGGGATAGCAAGGAACCCGGCGGGGCGCACTTGCGGTTTGATCCGGATAAATTCGCGGAATTCATGATGAACGTGAAGCGCGGACGATTCGACGCGTGATCAGATCCGATGCCCCGGCGCTCCCGCCGGGGCATCATCGAGCGAGCCGACTATCTCGGCCATAAAGATCCGGGCTTCACGCTCCGCGTGCACACCCATATGCTGCCCTTCTCGCCCAACCGGGCACGTGCCGCGATCGACGACTTCTGCGCACAATTCACCGCCAACGATCAGCTCGCAGCCTGACACGGCCTCCACGCGACCGGACAAGATTCACAAACTTTAAACCCACTGGTCAGGGCTCAGATTCTCTCAAAGGTGCCCTTCACCCGTCGCACGAACGGGTTCCGTCCGTCCACATTGGTCACTTGCTGGGGACCAGGGACGTGGTCGCGGCTCGCTTGAGCTTCCCGGACGGGGTTTTCGGCAGCGAACCCGGAGCCAGCACCACGACCGCCGACGGGCGGACGCCCACGGCGTCGACGATGCGGGCCGCGACCTCCTTGCGCAGCGCCTTCTCCGCGTTCTCGTCGCCCGCCAAGCGCGACTCCAGCACCACCGCGAAGCGTTCGCGGCGGCTCCCGGCGTCCTGCCGGACCGCGGCGGCGTTGCCCGCACGCACCCCCTCGACCTGGCAGGCGGCCCGCTCGATGTCCACCGGGTAGATGTTGCGGCCGCCCATGATGATCACGTCCTTGCGGCGCCCGCAGATCACCACCTGCCCGTCGACCAGGTACCCCTCGTCCCCGGTGTCCAGCCAGCCGTTTTCGTCCTGTGTGGACAGCGGCCCGTCAACCGTGAGGTAGCCGGGCGTCACCGCCGCGCCCCGGATCCGCAGCCGCCCCACCTGCCGCTCCCCCAGCTGCTGCCCGGCGTCGTCGACGACGTCGACCTCCAGCCCCGGCAGCGGGTGGCCCAGCAGCGCGAACCGCCGCGCCCGCTTGGCATCCGGCGATACAGGCTCCGCCCGGTGCTGCTGCTCCAGCGCGTCCGCATCGATGACGTCGACCTCCAAACCCCGGCCCAGCGGGGCAAAGGACACCGCGAGCGTGGCCTCGGCCATCCCGAAGGCACACACCATGCAGTTCGGGCGGAGTCCGAACCGGGCGCCCTCGTCGGTGAACGACTGCGCCGCCGACGGATCGATGGGTTCGGCGCCGTTGAGCGTGAACCGCAGGCTCGACAGGTCGAAGTCGCCGTCGTCGGCGCGAGCCATCCGGCGGGCCACGATGGCGTAGGCGAAGTTCGGCGCGGCGGTCACGGTCGCGCGGTACCGGCTGATCAGCTCGGGCCACAGCAGCGGCCGGGCCAGGAAGTCCGCCGGGGTGACCTTGACCGCGGACATCCCGATGGCCATCGGGACCGTCAGGCAACCGACCATCCCCATGTCGTGGAACAGCGGCAGCCAGGACACCGCGACGTCGCGCTCGGGAGTGAGACCGACGGCGGCGACCATCGCCCGCAGGTTCGCGTAGAGGTTGCCGTGCGTGATCCGCACCGCCTTGGGCTCGGCGGTGGAGCCGCTGGTCAGCTGCAGCAGGGCCGTCGCGTCCTCGTCGACCGCGACCGGCTCGGCGAGCGGTTCGCCGCCGGTGAGGCCGCCCAGGTCCCGGTAGACGATCGCGCTCTCCTCGAGCACCCCGGCCAACTGCTCGAAAGGAGCGCCCAGCAGCACCAGCCGCGCACCGATCATCTTGAGCACCCGAACGGTGTCCTCGGCCCAGTGCGCGAGGTCCGTGCGCGGCGTGGGCTGGTGCAGCATGGTCACGCTGCCGCCGCCGAGCCACACGGCCTGCACGGCGGGCGCGATCAGCCCCGGATCTGCGGCGAGGATCGCGACGACCCGCCCGGGCCCGAGGTCGTCGCCCAGCGCCCCGGCCATCCGCAGCGCATCGGCGTGCACCTCAGCCCACGTCCGGAACCACGGTTGTTCGGGCTCGCCCGTCGTGAGCCCCCGCGCCTGCGCACCAGAGTTCTCCCGGGCGGACGCCACCAGTGTCTCCACGAACCGACTCATGTGACGCAGCTTACGAGCACCGTGATCGGCCGCACAGCGTCCGCCACTCGGGTGGGTGCCGGTCTGACGACTTCCGGTCAGCCGAGCTGGTCGGCGAGTTCCATCCAGCGGGTCTCGATGTCGTCCTTCTCCTGGTGCAGCGCCCGCAGCGCCACGTTCAGCTCAGCCAGCCGCTCCGGCTCCGTCGCGGCCTCCGCGAGCTTCTCGTGCAGGCCCGCCTCGCGCTCCGAGAGCTTGTCGAGCTGGCGCTCGCAGCGCGCGAGCTCCTTGCGCGCCGCGTGCTCCTCCGCGCCGGAGAGCCCTCGCGGCTTCGCCGCATCGGTCGCCTGCTTGCCGACGCTGTCTTCGGCGGCGCCCAGCAGCGACTGCCGCCGCTCCAGGTACTCGTCGATACCGCCCGGCAGGTGGGTGAGCCGACCGTCGCCGAACAGCGCGCGCACGCTGTCGCACACCCGCTCCACCAGGTAGCGGTCGTGGGAGACGACCACCAGCGTGCCCGGCCAGCTGTCCAGCAGGTCTTCGAGCTGCTGGAGCGTGTCGATGTCGAGGTCGTTGGTGGGTTCGTCGAGGATCAGCACGTTCGGCTCGGCCATCAGCAGCCTCGCCAGCTGCAGGCGGCGGCGCTCGCCGCCGGAGAGCTCCTCGACGGGCGTCCACTGCCGCCCCTTGCCGAACCCGAAGCGCTCGCCGAGCTGCGACGCGGACAACTCGTACTTGCCGAGGGTGACCCGCTCGGCGACGTCCTCGATCGCTTCCAGCACCCGCCATTGCCCGGGCAGGTCGTGCAGTTCCTGGGTCAGGTGCGCCAGCCGCACCGTCTTGCCCTCGACGCGCTTGCCCGCGTCGGGTTCGCGTTCCCCGGCGAGCAGCTTGAGCAGCGTGGTCTTGCCGGAGCCGTTGACGCCGACCAGGCCGATCCGGTCGCCGGGGCCGATGCGCCAGGTGACGGCGTCCAGCAGCGCGCGGTCCGCGATCCGGAGGTCGACATCCTCCAGCTCCAGCACCGTCTTGCCGAGGCGCCGCTTGGCGAACGCGACCAGCTCGACGGTGTCGCGGGGGTCCGGCACGTCGGCGATCAGCGCCTCGGCGGCCTCCATCCGGTACCGGGGCTTCGAGGTGCGGGCCTTCGCACCGCGCTGCAGCCACGCGAGTTCCTTGCGGGCGAGGTTCTGTCGCTTCTCCTCGGCCTGCTGGGCGATGCGGGCGCGTTCGGCGCGGGCGAAGATCCAGTCGGCGTATCCACCCTCGTACTGCTCGACACGGCCCTGGACGACCTCCCAGGTGCGGTTGCAGACGGTGTCCAGGAACCAGCGGTCGTGGGTGACGATCACCAGCGCACACTTGCGCTCCAGCAGGTGGTCGGCCAGCCAATGCACGCCTTCGATGTCCAGGTGGTTGGTCGGCTCGTCGAGCACCAGCAGGTCAAGGTCGCGCACCAGCGCGGCGGCCAGCGCGACGCGGCGGCGCTCGCCGCCGGAGAAGTCGGTGACCGGGGTGTCCAGGCCGAGGCGGGTCATGCCAAGGCCGGTGAGCACCGACCGCACGCGCGGGTCGGCCGCCCATTCGTGTTCGGCGCTGAAGCCGTGCGGGTCGAGCACCGCGTTGCGCACGGTCGAGTCCGCGGGCAGCTCGGTGCGCTGCGTGACCACCGCCATCCGCAGGTCGCGGGATTGGCTGACCCGGCCGCTGTCGGGTTCGGCGATGCCGGAGAGGACCTCCAGCAGCGTCGTCTTGCCGCCGCCGTTGAGCCCGACGACCCCGATGCGCTCGCCCGCCGAGAGGCCCAGCGAAACTCCGTCCAGCAGCGGGCGCACGCCGTAGCTCTTGCTGACCGACTCCAGATTGACCAGGTTCACCATCGGGTGCTCGTCTACTCCATCAACTGCGTTGCGTGATCACGGGCTGGGGTCGTCCCGGCGCAGTTTCAATTTGAAACTGCGTCACCGGATGTCCTAGGCGTCCAGTTTCAGCGTCCAGCTTCAATTGAAACTGGACTTCAGGCGTGGACCTGAGGCGGGGTCGGGCGGTGCGCGGGTTCCTCGGAAACGATCCGCGCGCCCGGGACCGGGCCGTGCGCGACGCGGACCGTGCGGCACACCCCCGCGCCGGAGAGCTCGGCCGCCACGTGGACCGCCGCGTCCGCGTCGGTGCAGAGGAAGGCACAGGTCGGGCCCGAGCCGGACACGATCCCCGCGAGCGCTCCCGCCTGCACGCCCGCGCGCAGCGTGCGCCGCAGCCCGGGCCGCAGCGAGACAGCCGCTGCCTGCAGATCGTTGCCCAGCAGCAGGGCGAGCTGCCGCGGGTCGCCGGACGACAGCGCCTCCAGCAGCGGCTCGACCTCCCCGACCCGGTTCGGCCTCGATTCCGCCCGCAGCCGGTCGAGCTCGGTGTAGACGCCGGGCGTGCCCAAGCCACGGCGATCCAACGCGATCACCCAGTGGAAGGTGTGCCGGGCCAGCACCGGCACGAGCCGCTCGCCGCGGCCGGTGCCCAGCGCCGTGCCGCCCTGCAGCGAGAACGGCACGTCGCTACCCAGCTTCGCGGCGATCTCGCTGAGCTCGTCGCGGCCCAGCTCCAGCCGCCACAGGTGATTCAGCGCCAGCAGCGTCGCCGCCGCGTCGGCGCTGCCCCCGGCCATCCCGCCGGCGACCGGGATGCCCTTGCTGATCGACAGCCGCACCCCGGGTTCCTCCGGATCCCGCCCGCTGTGCTCGGCGAGCAGCTGCACGGCCTTCCACGCGAGGTTGCTGGGCCCGGTGGGCACCGAATCCGCGCCCTCGCCGTGCACGTCGATGCCCGGTTCCCCGGCGACCAGCACGGTGACCTCGTCGGTCATCGACAGCGCCTGGAAGACGGTGACCAGCTCGTGGTAGCCGTCCGGGCGCGGGTCACCGACCGACAGGTGCAGGTTCACCTTGGCCGGGACGCGAACGGTGATGGGGGTAGGAACCACGGAGAGCACTCTTAGAGCGTACGTGTCCGCGAAAGCCCACCGCTTGCTTCCCTGCGCACAGACCCCAAGGTCTCCGAACTCCTCTTGCGTGGCGGTGCGGGTAGCGGAACCTCAGACGCCGTCTGGACTCCGGGATCCCCGATTTACGTATGTCCAATACGCGGCTTCGGGGCTGTCCTCGCCAGACGACGTCTGAGAACCCGCGGCGGTGCAAGCTGCGAGGGTGAGCTAAGCGGCTGGCGCCGCTTCAAAGAACAAAGCACAAAACGGTGAGGGGCACCCGTGCCCCAGAACTGGGTCATGGGTGCCCCTCGCTTCGGGGAAACTCCGGTCAGGACGCCGGGATGACGGCGACGCCGCCGTACTTCTGGTTGATGAAGTCCTTGACCTGCTGGGAACGCAGCAGCTCGGCGAGCTTCAGGATCCGCGGGTCCTTGGCCAGCGCCGGGGTCGTCACCAGGCCGTTGGCGTACGGGTTGTTCTCCGGGCTCTCCACAGCGATCGGGTTCTGCAGGTTCGCCTTGATCGCGTAGTTGCCGTTGACAACTGCGGCGGCGGCGTCATCGACCGAGCGCGGCAGCTGGTCCGGCGACAGGTCCTTGAGCTGGATGTTCTTGGGGTTCTCGGCGATCGCCGACTCCAGCCGGGTGCCCACCGCCGCTTCCGGCTTGAGCTTGAGCAGGCCGCCCTGTTCCAGCAGCTTCAGCCCGCGGAACTGGTTGGCCGGGTCGTTGGACAGCGTGACCGTCGCGCCGTTCGGGATCTCCTGCAGCGACTTGAACTGCTTGGAATACACCGCCAGCGGCTCCAGGTGCACCGCCTGAATCCAGACGAAGGAGCCACCGCGCTGCTTGGTGTACTCCTCCAGGTACGGCTGGTGCTGGAAGTAGTTCGCGTCCAGCTCACCATGCGCGACGGCTTCGTTCGGCCGGTTGTAGTCGTCGAACTTCGTGATCTCGATGCCGATCCCGGCCTGCTGCGCCAAGTTGTCCTTGACGTACTGCAGGATCTCGCCGTGCGGGGTCGGGCTGACCGCGATCCGCAGCGGGGCGTTCGGGTCCTCGGCAGCCGAACTGCCGCCGCTCCCGCACGCGGCCAGCGCCAGGCCGGCCGCGGCCACCAGGGCAGCAAAACGCAAACGCATCAGGGTTTGTCCTTTCTGGACAGAGTGGAAAGGTCCCCGGGCAAGGGGTGGTTTCAGGGGTGTCAGCTGGTCGCGGTTCGCCGCCGGTCGACCAGCTTCGCGGTGCGGTCGGTGATCAGCTGCATCGCGAAGGCCAGCACGCCGAGCACGACCACGGATCCCCACAGGATCCGGTCGTCGTAGCCCTGGTAGCCGTCCTGGATCGCGGTCGTGCCCAGCCCGCCGCCGCCGATCGCGCCGGCCATCGCGGCGTAGCCGATCAGCGCCACGGCGGTGACGCCGACCGCGCCGACCAGCGCGGCCCGCGCCTCGCCGAGCAGCACCGTCCACACGATCCGCAGCCGGCTCGATCCAGTCGTGATCGCGGCCTCGACCACGGTGAAGCTGACCTCCCGCAACGCGTTCTGCGTCAACCGCGCGAAGAACGGGACGGCGCCGATGGTCAGCGGCACGATCACCGCGGTGCTGCCGATCGACGTGCCGATTAGCAGCCGGGTGAACGACGCCAGGACCACCAGCAGCACGACGAACGGAACGGACCGCACCACGTCGACGACCGCGCCGAGCACCCGGTACAGCGCGGGTTTCGGGCTCAGGCCGACCGGCGAGGTCAGATGCAGCAGCACACCGAGCGGCAGGCCTCCCAGCACCGCCAGCAGGGTCGACACCAACACCATGTAGAGCGTGTCGATCGTCGCTTCACCAAGTATTCCAAGGACCTCCGACCAGGGGGTCACATCACTCACGCAGCAGCTCCGTCAACGCAAACCGGGGCACGTCGCACATGCGCGTCCCGCTCGACCATCCACTTCAGGGCCGCCTCGGCGCGCTCGCCGCTCAGGCCGACCTTGAACTTCGCTACCGGCGTGTCCCCCAGCCGGGTCAGCCCGCCGCCCAGGATCGCGAGGTCGACCCCGAACTGGCTGGCGGCCTCCGGCAGCAGCGCGCCGACCGCGGCGAAGCCGACCAGCACAACCTCGGCGACGACGTCGTGCCGACGGCCGCCGGCCGGCCGGAACGACTCGGCCTGGTCGGTGTCCGGCAGCAGCGTGGCGCCCACCCGGCTGCCGGGCTCGGCGACCAGGTCGATGACCTTGCCGTGCTCGACGACCCGGCCGTTCTCCAGCACCGCGACGTCGTCGGCGATCTTGCGCACCACGGCCATGTCGTGGGTGACCACCAGCACGGTGACACCCAGTTCAGCGCGGGCGCGGTCCAGCACGGTGAGCACCGAGTCGGTGGTGCCCGGGTCGAGCGCCGAGGTCGGCTCGTCGGCCAGCAGCACCGAAGGCTTGGCGGCCAGCGCACGCGCCACCGCGATCCGCTGGCGCTGCCCGCCGGAGAGCTGGTCGGGGTAGACCGAGGCCTTGTCGGTCAGGCCCACGAGATCCAGCAGCTCGCCGACGCGGGTGCGCCGCTGCGGGCCGCTGATACCGGCCGCTTCCAGCGGCAACGCGACGTTGCCCGCGGCAGTGCGCTGCCGCAGCAGCGAATCTCCTTGCGGCACAACGCCGATCTGCCGGCGCGCGGCGCGAAGGGACTTGCCGCCGAGGGAAACCAGGTCGGTGCCGTCGACGCGGATGGCGCCGCTGTCCGGCTTCTCCAGCAGCGCGATGCACCGGGCCAGGGTGGACTTGCCGGCCCCGCTCGGACCGACCACACCGCACACCGCGCCGGCCGAAACCTCCATCGTCACGCCGTCGAGGGCGCGGACGGTTCCGTTGTTGTACTGGAAAGACTTGGTCAGGTTCTCGACTGTGATCACGATCGGCTCCACATCAGCTCGCGACGGCCGCGCACGCGAAAGGGCGACAGGCCAAGGAACTTCGGAAAGGGAGGAAGGGCTGGGTCACATCTCGCGACGACAGGCGGTGGTGGTGCGGCGCCCGTGGTCGATGACGCGACGCTGCGTCAGCAGCCTCCGGATGTGGTTTCGCCGGGGTCGGACCGGCTGGGTCCGGGTCTGACCCGCAAGCGGGCTGGCCGGCAGCGCTTTGGATTCCACAACAACTCCATCGGTCCTGGCGTTAGCACCTGCCCACCGGGTGGTTGCTGCGGCTTCGCGGAGCCAGGTCTCTCGGCCGCTCGGGATGGATTTCCCGAATAGTAGACCCCACTGGCGGATTCCAGCGCAAGTTGATAGTCGTCACTTTCCGAAATCGTTTGCCAAATCACACACCCGGACGAGAGGGAATTTTCCCGGCACACCAGGTGTTATCGGTGACTCCGCGTAGCGGGCCGATCTCGGGATGGCAAGCGTCCGGACGGGTGGTTCAGCGACCGCTCTCGGTAGCCGCGGCCGCTGCGATGCGCGCGAAATCGCCGATCTCCAACTGCTCGCCGCGGACGGCCGGATCCACCCCAGCGGCGCGGAGAACCTCCTCCGCCCGGGCCGCGGACCCGGCCCAGCCGGACAGCGCGGCGCGCAACGTCTTGCGCCGCTGGGCGAACGCCGCGTCCACCACGCGGAAGACGTCCTGGCGCGGCTCGGTCGACGGCGGCTCGATGCGCCGGAACGACACCAAGCCGGAGTCCACATTGGGCACCGGCCAGAAGACCTTGCGCGGCACCGGACCCGCGCGGCGCACGTCGGCGAACCACGCGGCCTTGGCGCTCGGCACGCCGTAGACGCGGCTGCCCGGCTTGGCGGCCATCCGGTCGGCGACCTCGGACTGCACCATGACCAGGCCGTGCGCCAGGCTCGGCAACTCGGCCAGCAGGTGCAGCACCACCGGCACGGCGACGTTGTACGGCAGGTTCGCGACGAGCGCGGTCGGCGGCGCCGGGAAGTCGTCGGCGCGGACCCGCAGTGCGTCGCCCTCGATCACGGTGAGGCGATCGGCCAGCGCCGGGGCGAACTCGGCGGCGGTGCGCGGCAGCCGCGCCGCGAGCACCGGATCGATCTCGACCGCCGTCACGGCGCCCGCAGCGGGCAGCAGCGCGAGCGTCAGCGAGCCCAGGCCGGGGCCGACCTCCAGCACGACGTCGTCGGCGGAGACCGACGCGCCGGCCACGATCCGGCGCACGGTGTTCGGGTCGTGCACGAAGTTCTGGCCGAGCTTCTTCGTCGGTCGGATGTCGAGTTCCCCGGCCAGCCGGCGCACGTCGGCCGGGCCGAGCAGCGTCGCCTGCTGGTCGTCCACACCGAAAAACTACCCGCGCCCCAACTCACCACCCCGACCAGGTGACGAGGGAGGGGCACCCGTGGCGTCCACGGGTGCCCCTCACCTGACGAAATGGGCCTGGAAATCCCGGCTAGGTCAGCTCACAGGCCGAGCTTCGAGGAGCAACCCGGCCAGGCGCCGTAGCCGCCGCCCCGGGCCGCGCGGACCTTCTCCGCCACCGCGATCTGCTGCTCGCGGCTGGCCTGGTGCGGGTACGGCGCGTACTGGTCGCCGCCGTAGGCGTCCCAGGTCGACTTGTTGAACTGCAGGCCGCCGTAGTAGCCGTTGCCGGTGTTGGCCGCCCAGTTCCCGGTGGCCTCGCACTGCGCCAGCTTGTCCCAGACCCCGTAGGTCGGGGGCTGCTTGCCGCCGACCCGCACGACCTTGGGCTGGGCTTCCTTGGTGATCTTCTCGCCGACGGCTTCCCGCCCGGTCTCCTCGCCGTTGCGGGTGGTGACCCGGGTGAACACGATCTTCTCGCCGGGCGTGCCGGGGAACTCGACCCGCTCCTCGCCCTTGAACATCGTGTTGTCGACGACCTCCTGCACCGGGGGCGGGACCGGCACGGTCATGTTGATCACCGTGCTGCCCGTGCGGTCGATGCGCACCTCGGCACCGCTGACGAGCCGCTGGTCGCCGCCGGGGGTGATCGCGTCCTCGGGGCCGAGTTCGAGCTGCTGCTCCCGGACCAGCTCGTCGATGTCGACGGCAGTGGTGGTCAGCTGCCGCGGCTCGTTCGCCCCGTCGATGATGGTGATGTTCTTGCTGGTCTTGACGACCAGGTCCATACCCTGCTCGGGCACGGCCATGGTGCGGTCGGCGGAGACCCACGCGCCATCGGCCTGAACGCCTAGCTGGTGCAGCGCCTGGTCCACCGTGACCGAGCGGACCCATTCCTCGCGCTGCTCGCCATCGACGGTCAGCTTCAGCAGCCGTCCGCGGTCGAGGGTGATGGTGTCGCCGTGGCTGACCTTGGCCTGCGGGGAGGGGCTGAGCGCGTCGTGCTGGCCGACGGTGATGCCCTCGTCCTCCAGGACTTCACCGACGGTGCCCTCGTAGGTGCTGATGGTGCGCTCGTGCCCGTCGATCTCGACGGTCACCGACTTGTCCATCGCGGCAGCCGCGCCGCCGGTGCCGGTGAGGGTGAGCAGCACGCCGGCCACCGTGCCCTTGAGGAAGCGCCGCTTCCAGGTGGTGATCGCTTCGACGACTTCCTGCGGCGGGGCGTCGCTCTCCTCGCCCTCCGGCAGCGCGTCCGGGATGACCAGCGGCGGCAAGACGATGGTCTCGGCGCTGATCAGCCGGATGACCTCGTCGACGTCGATCTCGGCGGTCGCGAGCATGTCCTCGGCGTCCGGGCCGAGCACCTCGTAGATGTCCGCCGGCGTGATCTCGAGCGCGCCCGGCGGGAAGCTCGGGTGGTCCTCGGCCGGGTAGCGCTGCGGCTCCGGGCGGTCCAGGAGTCCGACAGCGGTGTGCTGGTCGGCCTGAACCGGGGTGAACCAGTCCGTCGCAGGTTCGAAGGATTCGGCCCAGTAGCCGTCGTCCGACCGATGGGCATGGCCGGGATAGCTGGGCTCGCCGCGTCCGTTCACAGGGTCGTTACCTCCCGAAGGCGGAAGTCGCGCTCGCACGGTGCGGAACGGGGGCGGCGTCGGGCGAGACCCATGTCGTCGCTCAACTCCCTCGGTCCTTGCGGGCACACAACCTTCGTGCTTCGTGTCTGTATCCGACTCCCGTAGCCAAGCGCCGCCCTCGCCGACCGCGAGCACCGCTGCCCGTGGCCCGCTTCCCCGACGTACACCGGCGAGACTAACGGGTGTTCCCCATGACTGGTTGTCATCGGTTACGAGGCCGAGACTCTAGCGTGATCAATGGCGGGAGCCAAGAACCCCGATCACGCATGTGATCTGCGTTACGACGCCTTGCCGCGCAACCGAGCACGATCAGTAAGCGAAATCGCCCCACTTTGACCCATTCGGGGGTACCGCCGACGGTCCGTTTACTGAGCCACCGCGCGCCCTGGTGACATATCACACGTCCCCGACACCAGCGGTTTCCATGATCGGCTCGGGCCGGAACATGAGTCCGGCCCGAGCACGCAACGCGCCCGGGCCGGTCCCACCCTCCCCTCGCCCGTGGGGTCGGGCCCCCGGGTCGAGTTGATCACCTCACCTCGGCAAGCCCAACTTCCGCGCGCACGCGGGCCAGGCGCCGAATCCGCCGCGGGTGCTGCGCAGCGCTTCCGCGACGACGATCTGCTGCTCCCGCGAGGCCCGGTGCGGGTACCGGTTGTACTTCTCGCCGCCGTGGGCCGCCCACGTTCGGCGGTTGAACTGCAGGCCGCCGAAGTAGCCGTTGCCGGTGTTGGCGGCCCAGTTCCCGCCCGACTCGCACCTCGCCAGCCGGTCCCAAACGCCCGCTCGTGCGGCTGGCGGCACACCTGGAGACGCCACCACCATCGGCGCGCCACCGCAGACCACGACGCTCGCCACTACCGTCGCCTTCGCGAACAAACCGAACTTCATCGCAATCCTGACTGCCGTGCCTCCGGGCAGGAGGACCTCCGTCCAGCGGGCGAAGTTTCGGGGTTGTCCCCATCCCGGCTTCCAAAGTGGACGGTAGGGACGGCGTCGCGGACCGCAAGCGGGCGCGGCTCAGCACCCGATATCAAAAGACAGCGAGTGAGAACCGGCGGGGCGGGATTACGCCTGATCGAGTCGGAAGACTCGCTCGGCAGTGGCCGTTGTCGCTACGACCAGTTCTTCGAGCGTCATGCCACGGAGTTCGGCGAGATCCCGGAGGACGTAATTGACGCAGTACGGCTCGTTCGGGCGCCCGCGGAACGGGTGCGGGGTCAGGAACGGCGCGTCGGTCTCCACCACGAACTGCTCCAGCGGCACCAGCTGCGCGGCCTCCCGGAGCGCCTTGGCGTTGCGGAAGGTCGCCGTCCCGGCGAAGGACAGCACGTAGCCGGCGTCCACGCAGGCCCGGGCGAACTCCGCGTCCCCGGAGAAGCAGTGGAAGACCACCGTTTCCGGGGCGCCCTCCGCGGCCAGGATCCGCAGAATGTCCTGGTGCGCCTCGCGGTCGTGGATCATCAGCGGCTTGCCGGCGCGCTTGGCCAGGTCGATGTGCCAGCGGAAGGCCTCCTGCTGCGGCTCCGGCGGCGAGTAGTCCCAGTAGTAGTCGAGCCCGGTCTCACCGACCGCTACGACCCTCGGGTGCTCGACAAGCTGCTCCAGGACCTCACGATCGGCGTCGTCGAAGTCCTTGGTCCGGGTGGGGTGCAGCGCCACCGCGGCGAACACCCGGTCGTCCCAAGTGGACGCCTCGACGGCCCACTGCGCGGAGGTGATGTCGTCGGCGACGGTCACCACCCGGCCGACCCCGGCGGCCTGCGCGCGATCGACGATCGCGCGCACCTCGTCGGGCGTCTTCGCACCGCACGCGTCGAGGTGGGTGTGCGCGTCGACCGCCGAGGCGGGCAGCGCCTCCGGCACCGGCGGCAACTCCCGCTTCTTGTCACGCTTGCTCATCGCACCTCCCACGTGCATGCGCAATTTCCATTGAAATCAGGGCTTCGATTTCAATGGAAATCGGGGCTTCGATTTCCATTGAAATTGCAACCCACCTCGGTCGGTCAGCTTTCGATCGGGGCCCACTCGGGGCCGGTCTCGCCGAGCTTCGGGTCCAGCTTGGCGAACAGCGGCGTCGGCTTCTGCAGCGGCCGCCCGGCCTCGATCTCGGTGGACCGCCACGACGCCTGCTCGGTGGCGTAGTCGCCCATCAGCACCGGGTACTCGATGCTCGCGTCGTCCAGGTCGGTGACCTCGCGGATCTCCGGCTGCGCCGACCAGACCCCGGAGCCGCCGAGCAGCTCGTGCACCTTCTGCGCCGAGTGCGGCAGGAAGGGTGTGAGCAGCGTGTTCGCGTCGGAAACTACCTGCAGCGCCGTGTGCAGCACGGCGTCCCGGCGGTCCGGGTCCTCCTTGAGCTTCCACGGCTCCTGGTCGGACAGGTACTTGTTCGCCGCCGACACGACCCGCATGGCTTCCTGCGCGGCGGCCTTGAACCGGGACCGCTGCAGGTGCCCGCCGACGGTGTCGAAAGCGTTGCGGGACAACGCCTTCAGCTCCTCGTCGGCGGCCTGCGGCGCGGCCGGCGCGGGCACCGCACCGTTGTTCTTCGCGGCCATCGAGATGGACCGGTTGACCAGGTTGCCCCACTCGTTGGCCAGCTCGAAGTTGGTGCGCCGGACGAACTCGTCCCACGTGAAGTCGGTGTCCTGGTTCTCCGGCCCGGCGACCGAGATGAAGTACCGCAGGGTGTCCGGGCCGAAGTCGCGCAGGAAGTCCCGCACGTAGATCACGGTGCCGCGGGAAGTGGAGAACTTCGACCCGCTCATGGTGAGGAACTCGCTGGAGACGATCTCGTCCGGCAGGTTCAGCTCGCCGTACGGGCCGACCTCGCCACCGCGGTCGCCCTGGCCGTTGTGGCCCATCAGCAGGGTCGGCCAGATCTGGGCGTGGAAGGTGATGTTGTCCTTGCCCATGAAGTAGTAGCCCTGGGCGGCCGGGTCGGTCCACCACTGCTTCCAGGCGTCCGGGTCACCGGTCCGGCGGGCCCACTCGACGCTGGCCGACAGGTAGCCGATCACCGCGTCGAACCAGACGTAGAACCGCTTCATCGGCTGGTCGCGCCAGCCGTCCAGCGGGATCGGCACACCCCAGTCGAGGTCCCGGCTGATCGCCCGTGGCCGCATGTCCTCGACCAGGTTCTGGGCGAACTTCAGGACGTTGGGCCGCCAGCCGGTGCGGGTGGACAGCCACTTGCCCAGCGACTCGGTGAACGCCGGCAGGTCCAGGAACAGGTGCTCGGTCTCGACGAACTCCGGCTTCTCGCCGTTGATCCGGGACACCGGGTTGATCAGGTCGGCCGGGTCGAGCTGGTTGCCGCAGTTGTCGCACTGGTCGCCGCGCGCGCCGTCGTAACCGCAGATCGGGCAGGTGCCCTCGATGTAGCGGTCGGGCAGCGTGCGGCCGGTGGACGGGCTGATCGCGCCGGTGGTGGTCTTCGGCACGATGTAGCCGTTGCGGTGCAGCGCCAGGAAGATCTGCTGGACGACCTGGTAGTGGTTGCCGGTGGTGGTGCGGGTGAACAGGTCGTAGGACAAGCCGAGGCCTTGCAGGTCCTCGGCGATCACCCGGTTGTACTTGTCGGCGAGCTGGCGGGTGGTCAGGCCCTCCTTCTCGGCCTGGACCGAGATCGGGGTGCCATGCTCGTCGGTACCGGACACCATGAGCACCCGGTTGCCCGCCATTCGCTGGTAGCGCGAGAAGACGTCCGAGGGCACACCGAAACCGGAAACGTGGCCGATGTGCCGCGGGCCGTTCGCATAGGGCCAGGCCACAGCGGTCAACACAGAGGCACTCATAGTGGTTAGCCTACGGTTCCGGAGGACCTGATCTCGAACGGGTTCTGGTTAGTGGAGCGTCGTGTGGCGCGCCCAGAATGATCTGTGAGTGTTTTTGGGCGCTGCGGCACCCAAAAACGCTCACGGACGTATCACGCCAAATCACCACGAAAAAAGTCAACGTTATACGGACCCCACTGGGTCAGGGTGAAGTAGATCGCCGGCCGGTCCGTGGCCCACGGATGCTGGAAGCCCCCGTAGAGCGCCGGGTAGTCGGCGCCGGACACGACGACCTCGCCGTCGGTCCACGGCCCGGTGAGAACCGGCGCGGTGCGCAGCACGATCGCCGCCCGGTGCTCGTCGAGGTGCACGGCGAACCACAGGCCGAAGTGCCGGTTGTACTGCACCGAGAGCTCGGCGACCGGGCCCGGCAGCACCGGTTCGGCGGCGAACGGGTCGGCGCCCCAGCCCGCCCCGGTCCAGTACTGGTAGGCCGCCGGCTCGAGCAGGTCATCGGCGCCGACGCGGGCGAGGTGCCCCGCTCCGAACCGGCCGCTCGGGGTGCCGAGCAGGTACACGCGGCGGTCCAGGACGCCCGCGAAACCGATCATCTGGAACGGGTGCCCGCCCTGGTCGCGCCGCCGGAACCGGCTCAGCCAAGACTGCCGCCGGTTCGGCCACACCGCCGTCTCGGACTTCGTCCAGGTGGTTCCGCCGTCGTCGGAGTGCGCGAGCGCGCCGTAGTTGGTGTGCCACACGCCCGGCGTCCCCCAGTGCCGGACCGACATGTAGTGCAGGTAGTTCCGGCCACCCACCGCGATACCGGAGGTGGGAATCACGGTGTGTTCGGGCACCCCGGTCCGGTCGCCGGGCAGCACCTGCCCTGCCATGCCGTCCTCGCGCTGCAGTACCGAGTCGAACTTCAGGCCGGCGTCGAGATCGGTGTTGGTGGACCGGGCGATCACGTTGTACCGCCAGTCGGCATGCCCGGGGCCCGCGCCGTGCCCGCCCCAACCATCGCCGTAGGTGTCGCCGAACGCCGCCAGCACGCCGCCCCGGCGGTCGTCCCACATGATCCCGAGGTCGGTCGCGCGGATGCCGAACCGGCTGGCCGTGCGGTTGCAGGAGTCCTCGCCGGTGATCCTCGTGAGCCTGGTCGCAGAGAGCACGCGCACCATGCCGCCACCGTACAGAACGGCGCCCGGCGGCAGCTTTGGGCGGACGGCTCTGATCAGGAGGAACAGCTACCCAGGGCGGGGGCGCGCGTGATGGGCCGTGTCCCCGGCAACGCGGATGCCGGTCCGGAGCAGGCGTTGGGTTGGGCGTGGTCATACTGTCGGCGTGCCGGTCTTCACCCGACCGATTGACGGCGACGCGAGCGCGGCCCAGGTGCTGCGCCGCCTCGCGGCTCGCGCGCGTCGCCGCGGGCTACCGCCGCCGGCGGCGCTGACCGGCGACTGGTTCGGCGGCTCCGCCGTCCTCGCCCCATCCGTGCAGATCGCCGCGACCCCGCCAGAGCTGGCCTTCACCACCCCGGACCTGCCAGGCCCCTCCGGCGACGCGAGCAGCTCGGGCCCGCCAAACGGCCCTGGCCAGGCGGAGCCGGGGGCGGTCGGCGGCGGGTGGATCGGCTACCTCGGCTACGGCCTCACCGACCCCGGGCAGCACACCCGCCCCCGACGCCTGCCGCCGGCCGCGTGGGGCTGGGCCGATCACGTGCTCCGCCTCGACTCCGACGGGCAGTGGTGGTTCGAGGCGCTTCGCGCCGCAGAACCGGACCTGGTCGCGGAACTCGCCGAGGTGGTCGCCGCAGGCGATCCGCCGCCGGCGACCTGGGAGGCGGGTCCGGTCGGCAGACCGGACGCCGACCAGCACGGCAAAGCCGTGCGCGGCTGCGTGGAGGAGATCGCCGCAGGCGAGATCTTCCAGGCCAACATCTGCAGCCGGTTCGAGGTGCCGTTCCGGGGCGATCCGCTGGAGGTTTTCGCCGCCGGTAGTGCGCGGTTGCGGCCCGCGCGGGCCGCTTACGTCGCCGGATCGTGGGGCGCGATCGCGTCGTTGTCGCCGGAGTTGTTCCTGGCCCGGCACGGTCCGGTGGTGCGCTCTAGCCCGATCAAGGGCACGTTGCCGCGCCGGGGGCCGCACGAGGACGGCAATGCCGAGCTGCTGCGGTCGTCCACCAAGGACATCGCGGAGAACGTGATGATCGTGGACATGGCGCGCAACGATCTCGGGCGGGTCGCCGAGGTCGGCCGGGTGACGGTGCCCCGGCTGCTGGACGTGCAGCCGCACCCCGGCGTGTGGCACCTGGTGTCGGACGTGCGGGCGGAGATCCCCGCCGGCCTGCCGCACTCGGCGCTGTTGTCGGCGACGTTCCCACCCGCCTCGGTGACCGGTGCGCCGAAGGTGCGGGCGCTGGAGCTGATCGCGGAGCTGGAGTCGCAGCCGCGCGACGCGTACTGCGGCGCGGTCGGCATGGTCTCGCCCGTCGCGGGCATGGAGCTCAACGTGGCCATCCGCACCTTGGAGTACGCCGACGGCGTGCTGCACCTGGGTGTCGGCGGCGGGATCACCGCGGATTCCGACCCGGACCGGGAGTGGCAGGAAGTGCTCACCAAGGCCGCCCCCGTGCTGTCGCTGCTCGAATAGATCCCCGCTGGTGAGTCTTCTGGGCTGCTATCGCTGAAGCCCTCGGGCTCGATCATGTTGACCTGCCAATGCAGGCCCAGCACGGCAACCACGCGTCTCGCGATCTTGCCCCAGAACCCGCGCGGACCGCTACCTCCGGGCGGCGAGCACCGCGTCGTACAACTCCTTCTTCCGCACGCCCGCGAGCTCCGCGACCTCCGCTACCGCGTCCTTCAACCGCACGCCTTCGGCGGCGCGCTCCTCGACCTGCGGCACCAGCTCCGCCGGATCGGCGGCTGCCGCCGGCTCGGCTCCGCCGAGCACCACGGTGATCTCGCCGCGCACGCCTTCGGCGGCCCAGGCGGCGAGCTCCGCGAGGCTGCCGCGGCGGATCTCCTCGTAGGTCTTGGTCAGCTCGCGGCATACCGCCGCCCGCCGTTCACCGCCGAGCACCGAGACGGCGTCAGCCAGGGTGTCGGCGAGCCGGTGCGGTGCTTCGAAGAGCACGCAGGTGCGTTCCTCGGCGACCAGACGGCCGAACCAGCGGCGCCGCTCCCCCTGCTTGCGGGGCGGGAAGCCTTCGAAGCAGAACCGGTCCGAGGGCAGCCCGGACACCGCGAGCGCGGTGGTCACCGCGGACGGCCCGGGCAGGCAGGTCACCGGGAGTTGTTCGGCGGCGCAGGCCGACACGAGCCGGTATCCGGGGTCGGACACGCTCGGCATCCCGGCGTCGGTGACCAGCAGGACGGTGCGGCCCTCGCGCAGCGCGTCCAGCAGCATCGGCGTCCGCGACGATTCGACCGCCTCGTAGTAGCTGACCACCTTGCCGCCGGGGGTGACGCCCAGCGCGCTGGCGAGTGCGCGCACCCGCCTGGTGTCTTCGGCGGCGATGACGTCTGCCGAGCCGAGCGCGTCGACGAGGCGCGCCGAGGCGTCGCGGGCGTCGCCGAGCGGGGTGGCGGCGAGCAGGAGCGTGCCGGTGTCCATAACCGCACAGCGTATTTCCGTAGGCCGTCGAGGTGTGGGCCACCCGGGGCGGCGGGCCACCCGCTTCGCGGCTGGTCTCCTACGATCGGGGGCTGTGAGCGTCCTCGTCCCCAATCCCGGTGGCCGCAGCGCCGACGAACTCGTCAACGTCGGCCGCAGGCCTCCGGCCCGGCAACCGGGCGAGAGCGATCCGCGTCCGCTGCTCGACGTGACGATGCCCACCGACCGGCTGCGCGGCTGGCTGGTCACGATCGCGATCACGATCGTCTCAGGTCTCGTGCGGCTTTGGGATCTCGGGCATGCCACCAACGAGGGCACCCCGGTCTTCGACGAGAAGCACTACGTGCCGCAGGCGTGGCAGATGCTGCGCAACGGCGGCTACGAGGACAACCCCGGGTACGAACTGGTCGCACACCCGCCAGTGGGCAAGCAGCTGATCGCGGCCGGCGAGTGGCTGTTGGGCTACAACCCGTGGGGCTGGCGGATCATGGCCGCGCTGTCCGGCACGCTGATGGTGTTGCTCATCGTCCGGATCGCCCGCCGGATGACCAGGTCCACGCTGCTGGGCGCGATCGCCGGCGTGCTGCTGATCTGCGACGGGCTCAGCCACGTGCAGTCCCGGGTCGGGATGCTCGACATCTTCCAGGCGATGTTCCTGCTCGCCGCGTTCGGCTGCCTGCTGGTCGACCGTGACCAGGTGCGCAGCCGGATGTGGCAGGTCTGCGTCGACGGCCGGTTGGACGCGAGCAAGTGGGGTCCGCGGCTGGGGTTCCGCTGGTGGCGCTTCGGCGCCGGGCTGATGCTCGGGCTGGCCTGCGGCGTGAAGTGGAACGGCATCTACTACATCATGGCGTTCGGCCTGCTCAGCGTGATCTGGGATGCGCTGGCGCGACGCGCGGCGGGGGTCCGGTACCCGTGGCGGGCCGCGCTGGTGCGCGACACCGCGCCGGCGTTGTGGTCCCTGGTGTCGATCCCGCTGCTGGTCTACTTCGCGACGTGGGCGGGCTGGTTCGCCAGCGAGACGGCGACGGATCGGCACGCGACGCTGGTCTCCGAGGACGTGGGCTTCGGGTTCCTGCCCGACCCGCTGCGCTCGCTGCTGTACTACCAGCTCAACGTGCTGGACTTCCACACCCACCTGGTCACGCCGAAGAACCCGCACCCGTGGGAGTCGAAGCCGTGGGCGTGGCCGATGGGCATGCGCCCGATGCTCTACTACTACGAGTCCGTGGTGACTGGCTGCGGCCGGGCGAGCTGCGTCGAGGCGACGATGCTGATCGGCACCCCGGCGATGTGGTGGCTGGCGCTGCCCGTCGCGGGCTGGGCCGTGTGGCGGGCGACCAGCAGGATGGACTGGCGCTACGCGGCGGTCCTGGTCGGCTACGGCGCGGGCTACCTGCCGTGGTTCACCAACCTGGACCGGCAGATGTACTACTTCTATGCGACGCCGCTGGCGCCGTTCCTGGTGCTGGGGATCGTGCTGGTGCTGGGAGAGGTCCTCGGCACGGCGCGGGACCACTTCGAGCGGCGGCAGACGGGGCTGCTCGCGGTGGCGCTGTACGTGGGGCTCGTGGTGGCGAACTTCGTGTGGCTGTGGCCGATCCTCAACGGGGAGCCGATCACCCAAGAGCACTGGCAAGCAGAACTCTGGCTCCCCTCCTGGCGTTGAGGAAGAACAAGGCTGTGAGCGGTTTTGGGGGCTATGGCACCCAAAACCGCTCACGGGCCTTTTACTGCGGAAACTGTTCCGGTAAGAACCGGCAACACCACTCACGAGTCCTTCCCTCAGCCCAGGTCGGCCAGGGTCTTGCGGAGCGCCGCCACCGCGTCGACGATCTCCTCCGGTCGGGCCGAAAGCGGCGGGCGGCAGCGCAGCGAGTCCGGTCCCGAGGGCAGGAACAGCGTGCGGTAGCTGTCGCGGGCGACGGCCAGCGCCTGGTCGCGCTTGGCTGGGTCGTTGAAGGTGATCGCGCACATCAGGCCGCGGCCTCGCGGGTCGCGGATTACCGACGGAAATTCCGCCGTCAGGTCGCGGAGCTCACCCAGCAGCAGTTCGCCCATCTGCCGGCTGTGCTCGAACAGGCCCTCGCACTCGACGACCTCCAGGATCCTGGTCGCGCGCACCATGTCGACCAGCGAACCACCCCAGGTGGAGCTGATCCGGCTGGCCTCGCGGAAGGCGTTGTCGGCGACCTCCAGTACGCGGCGACCGCCCATCACACCGCACACCTGCAGCCGCTTGCCGAACGCCACCAGGTCCGGTTCCAGCCCGAGCGCCTGGTGCGCCCAGGCCCGGCCGGTCAGCGCGCCGGTCTGCACCTCGTCGGCGACGGTGAGCACGTCGTTGTCCCGGCAGAGCCCCTGCACGGCCTGCAGGAACTGCGGCCTCAGGTGCCGGTCGCCGCCCTCGCCCTGGATCGGCTCGTACACGAAACAGGCGATCTCCGCGCCGTACCGGCGCATCGCCGCGCGGGCGGCGTCGAGCGCGACGGTCTCCTCCGGCAGCAGCTTGGCGCTGTCCCACCGCTCGCCCGGTTCGATCGCGGGGCTGGGGATGCGCGGCCAGTCGAACATCGGGTAGTCGCGGATCTTCGCCGGATCGGTGTTGGTCAGCGAGAGCGTGTAGCCGCTGCGGCCGTGGAAGGCCCGCTCCAGGTGCAGCACGCGGCTGCCGCGCACGGCGATCCCGTTGCGCGCGTTGACCTTGGTCTTCCAGTCGAACGCGACCTTCAACGCGTTCTCCACCGCGAGGGTGCCGCCGTCGATGAAGAACAGCAGCGGCAGCTCGGGCACGCCGACCACGCGCCGGAAGGTCTCGGCGAAGTGGGCCTGCTCGGTGGTCGCGAAGTCCGGGTTGGACGGCTTGACCCGCCCGGCGCGCACCAGCGCCGCCTCGAACTCGGCGGTGCGCAGGCCGGGGTGGCCGTGCCCGAGCGGCGCCGAGCTGAAGAACATCGTCATGTCCAGGTACTCGGTGCCGTCCCGGGCGTCGCGGAGCCGGCATCCGTCGCCGGCGTCAAGGTCCACGACGATGTCCAGCAGATCACCGGTGACGTGGGCTTTCAGCGCCGCGACGGCGTCGGTAGCCGCCTCGCGCGGGCTTGGAACGTCGGTCGGTACCACTTCGCGAACGGTCTCGTGCTGAGCGGTCATGTTCGGCCTCCCGGCGCCGCGTGGTGCGGTGTCGCGCATCACTTGTCAATAAGAATTACATCAGGAATCCGCGAATAAGCAACATCTTTCCGTCAAAACCGCGTAGAAACAAAAGATTTTCTTCTCCTGCGGGCAGGGGGATGCCGCGAGAACCGCAGCGGGTGGATGCGTCAGGCGAATCGGGAGCCGTCGCCCTGGCCACGACGGCCAGGGTGCGGACGCATATTTCGAGACGGTGCTCACCGAGTTTCGCGCGCTCGGGGAACGGTCGGGGATTTCGTTCGCCCTTACCGAGCTGGCGAACCGAATCGCGATGCGCGGCGAGTTCGGCAGTGCGTGCGAGCGCTACGAACAGGCGATCGCGGTCGTCACCGAGGTTAGTGTCACCGACGATGTCGTGCCGATGCGGTCGCGGCAGGCCCAGTCGTATTGGTTGTTGGGCGATGAGGAGGCGAGCGCGGCCGCCATGGCCGCGGCGCAGCGGTCCGCGGAACGAGTCGCCTGGCCGAAGGCGCTGGCCGAGCTGGCGCTGGCGAAGGCGGAGCTCGCGCGCTGGAGCGGCAACACCGAGCAGGCACACCGACAACTCGATGTCGCCATAGCGATGCTGGGCGACGACGCCGAGCGGGCAAACGTCCGTGCGGTGATACAAGACCTGCAGCAGGCCACGCGACGTCGCCTCGGCGACTCGCGGTTCACCGAGGCGACGCGCGAGGGGGCGCAGGCGAGCTGGCGTGAGTTGGTCGCGGTCACGCTCGCTTCTTGAACGTGGCGGACGCCCTGCAGATACCCGACGAGCGCGATCCCGGCGCACCAGGCGAGGGCGGCGATGCTCGATCTCGCCGACCGCGCACTTCGCGCAGCGGGTTGTCGTGCCGGTTCACCACCGGCAGCTTCGGTCTCGCTGACCACGACCGGCGCCATGTGAAGCTGCCCCGCATCGGGGTGGTGCGCACCCACGAGTCCACCCGGAAACTCGCGCGGCGCGTCGACACGGGTGCCGCGCGGATCCGCTCGGCGACGGTGTCGTATCGGGCCGGACGGTGTTTTGTGTCGTTCTCGGATCCTGCTGGTTAATTCCTGATCATGCTGCGAGGGCGTGTTCGAGGCGGGTGAGATGGCTGGTGCGGGTTCGGTCGAGTGGGTGGCCGTTCCACCAGGCATCCAGGCGGATCAGGTTGAGTGCGACCGCGGAGAACACGTGTTGCAGGTGGGTTTTGGCCAGTCCGCGGTAACGGGCGTGGCGCAGGTCGGTGACCGCGATGCCTTGGCGGATGGTGCCCTCGACCCCGGCCCGCAGCGCGTATTCAGCTTGCCAGTCCTTGGTTTCCTGGTCGGCACGGGCAGCGCGTTGAGCCTCGTGGACGGCCCGCGGATGCACGGTGATCTGCCGGCGCCGGGTCCGGGAGGTGGTGCACTGCTCGCGAACCGGACAGGGCCCGCAGGTCGCGGTCGCGAAAGTGATCACGATCGTGTCGGTGCCGCGCTGGGTGGCCGGGTTCCAGGTGGAGCTGGTCTGGCCCTGCGGGCAGGTGGCCTGCTCGCGATCGAAATCGATGGTGAAGCGGGTGCGGTCGAACCCGGCGCCGGCCCGGGCCTGCGGTGAGTGGTCGGCCAGCACGGGAGTGATCAACGTGACACCGAAATCGGTCACGGAACTGACGATCAGCTCGGCCGAGGGGTAGCCGGAGTCCAGGTAGTGCTCGCCGGGCAGCAGGCCACGACGATCCAGCGCCTGGTGGATCGGTTCGGTCATGGCCACGTCCGGGACACTCGCGTCCGTGGTCGCCACGTTCGTGATCAGGTTGGGCCGTGGCACGGCGGCATCGGCCGGCTCCGGCTGGGTGCCGGGGCGCCGGCAGGTCTCGCTGAAGTGCACCTTGTAGCCGTTCCAGAAGGTGTCACGTTTGCCGCCCCAGCGGGCATCGGTGTCATACGGCGAGGTCAGGCGCCATCTCCCTGGCGGGAGACCGTCCGTGTCCGCCTCCCGCCGTGTGATCACCTCCCGTCCGTTGCCGGTGATCGTGCGGGTGTAGTTCTGCAGCAGCACCACCCGCAGCACCTCCACGGCAGGCAACTCACGCAACCAGCCAGGAGCGTTCGGGGAATACACCGCACCCAGCAGCGCATACCCGTCGGTACCGTAAGTCACCGCCAGATCCCGGCGTTTGGCCTGCGAGGTGGGCAGCCGCCAGGAATCCACCCGCGCGGCATACCGATGTCCCCACGCCGGCACATCGATCGCCCCGGCCAGCCAGTCCGGTACCGCGGCCGCGAGAGCCTCCAGCGCGGCCCGCACCGACTCACCCGCCAGCTCCAGCCGGTTGAGATCCCGCACCGCCGCCACCACGTGCGTCGAATCGGTGCGCTGCTTCCCGCCGGCGGCCACTAATCCCTTGTCCTGCAACACTTTCAGCAGCAGATCCAGCGCCCGTTCCTCCAGCCCGTGGGCGACCAGCCTGGTGCGGAACTCCGACAAGACCGACGCATCAAACCCTGGATCGTCCAGCTCCATCCCGAGCGCGTATTTCCAGTCCATGCCGAACCGGACCCGGTGGACTGCACCCCGATCGGTCAGATTCTCCGCCATCTGTAACACCGTGACCAGCGCCAACCGTCCCGGCGACCACCCAGGCTTCCCCCGCACCCCGAACGCCTCGGTGAATTCCGCATCGCTGAACAGCTCACCCAGCTCGTCACGGACCCGCATCGCCAACGGGTACTCGCTCGTGCCCGCCGCCGCCCGCGCGGCACGCACGGTCGCTTCCGGAATCCGCGGCCACGGCCGGGGCTGCATAGACACCACACACTCCATCCCACGGCCGGGAACCAGGAAAGTCGACCGCTGAAAGATCATGCACCAGCTCAACGGATCACGGCGACACCAAACCCAGCCCCTCGCCGAATTAGCCAGCAGGGTCTTCTCGGTGGAGATCACCCGCAACGATCCCGCCCCCGCCCAGCCCGGTGTGACGGTGGGTGTGGATCTCGGGATCAAGTCCCTGGCCGTGCTCTCGACCGGTGAAGTGATCGACAACCCGAAACACCTCGAAGTCGCCCTGCGTGAGTTGCGGAGGTTGCAGCGGCAAGCCTCCCGGCGCACTGGCCCAGACCACCGTAGCGGACAGAAGCCGTCGAACCGGTGGCGCAAAACCCAAGCCCGCATCGCCACGCTGCACACCACAGTCGCCAATGCGCGCCGCGATGGGCTGCATAAGCTCACCACCTGGCTGGTGCGGACCTTCGGTGCGATCGTGCTGGAAGACCTCAACGTTGCGGGCATGACCCGCAACCGCCGCCTGACGCGGCAGGTCGCGGGTGTCGGCATGGCCGAACTCCGACGCCAGGTCGAGTACAAAGCCTCCTGGGCCGGGCTGCGCGTGCACATCGCGTACCGGTGGTATCCCAGCTCTAAAACGTGCTCGGACTGTGGTGCGGTGAGAACCAAGCTGCACCTGTCCGACCGTATCTTCACCTGCCCGTCCTGCGGGATGAGCATGGATCGCGACCTCAACGCGGCCCACAACCTCGCCAACCTGGTTGACGCCACGACGTCCTCCCCGAGTTGCGGGGCGACGGAAAACGAGCCCGATGGAAACCCACACAAGACCCGCACCACGCGGGCAGCGGATATCGCCACGGGAAGACCCGCACCGAACAGCGCGGGCCAACGTCGACACCGCAAGGTGCCGACTCACGACACGCTTTCACACGTTTCGTGAACGGAAACCTGGGTACAGGCCAGCCCAGGCGACGGTACGCACCGCAGGACGTGCCTTATGTTCGCGCTGATACGTCATCCAGCGTCGAGGTCAACCACTTCAGATCGGACTCGGCGGTGTGCCGCGCGGTCTTGGCGCGCGTGAACAGCTCGTCGGTTTTCGTCAGCACGAGCGTGTATGGCCGGCCCTTTCGTCGGGTCTGGTGCCGCACCGGGAGCCCGGCCGAGTCGATCTGGGTGTGCACGTGCTGGCGTCCGTTCTTCACCAGCGGCCACTCGAAGATCCGCCGCGACCGGGACCCGAGAAACGTTCTCAACGTGTCACACAGGTCACACCTGCACCCGGTCCACGCGATTGACCAGTCGTCGTCTTCCCGCGGCGGGTGCGCGACGATCGTGCCGAGCCGCTGCGCGCAGTCCCGCGCGATTTTGTCGAACCCCGCCGCCCGCCGCGAGGCCGCCGAGCGCAATGCCGGCATCAGACATTCCAGCACCGTGTCCTCGTATCCGCGCAGCGCCGTGGTGATCTCCTCGCGCAACGTGTCGTCGGCCGCCTCGATCAGCTGTGTCAGCGGTGAACTGAGCATCTCCAGACACGGCCGGCGGTCATCGGTGCGCGCGGTCGTGGTCCAGGTCCGCAACTCGTCGTCCAGCCATTGCCACGTTCGGGCGGCCAGCAGCCGCGCCACCTCCGGTCTTCCGGCAACACGTAGCGCCTCGCACAGACCTGCGAGCCCCTCGACCCACTCGTGCCGGTCGGTTCCGTAGCGGTGCCACCGTTCGAACCACCCGTTGATGACGTCCCGCGTCCACTCCTGGCCGTACCGCCCGGCCGCTGTCGCCAGCCCGCCCGCGTGCTCCCGTGCGAGCGTCTCCACACGGAACGGCTCCAGCAGCATCGCCGACGTCCCGGCAACACCCAGGCCCGCTGCCACGTCCAGCGCGGCGCCGAGCAGTCCCGCGCGCGACGCGGTCCTATTCCAGAACGGCGCGAGCGACTCCGCCGCGGCCCGTGCCCACGCCAGGTCGCCGGCCTGGATGCGATCGCGAAGCTCGTGCAGCGCCCACTGCGATCCGGCCTCGGCACGCGCCGCGAAAGCCCGGTCCCGGGGCCACACGACGACCGCGGCCCGCCGGTACCACCGGTCCAGCGTGTTGCCGTAGTTACCCATGTAGCCCTCGTACTCGGACTGGTAGGGCTCCATAGCCGCATTTGGGGTGGTGGTGCACACCTCATAGTCGGAGACGTAAAGTGAGATCGGCTCGCCGCCGGTGCCGTCCGGGCGGGTCCACCAGCCGAGGGTGATCTCGTCGTTGATCAGGTCGGTGAGCTGATCGTCGCCGGGGTCCTCGTCATAGTCCTCGTCCCACCCGTAGCCGTCGGACGGCTGGACGTCCCAGGTCTCCTTCACCTCGGCGAGCGCCAGCACTGCTTCGCATCCAGCCCGCTCCGCGGCTGCGCGCATCAGCGCGGCACGTTCCGCGTCGTCGCCCTTGAGCCGGCGCCAGGTCAGGCCCCGCTGGGTGTATTCGTGGTCCAGCAGGAAGACCAGCCGGTTCGGTGGGTCAAGGTCGCGTCCGCCGTACTGCGGGGTGGCCGGCGTGGCGAAATGCTCGGTCAGGCAGTGCGCCAGCTCGGTGACCGGGCCTGCCTCCGGGGCCGCGGTCTCGGCACCGGCAAGCAGGTTGAACGTGAGCGTCACCCGGTATCCGGACCTGACCGGCGTGACCTCATGACGGCAGTTCGAGTAGAACGCGACGAGGGTCAGCTCCTCCTTCGACGCGCGGTAGGTCCTGCTCTCCCCGGCGTGGTCGATGACCAGTTCCCCGCCGGTGTGCGCCGACGGCAGTGACACCACAAGGGTGCCCACCATCTCGTCGTGCTTCTCCGAGTCCTGGTGAGGCAGGAAGAACTGTCCCTTGCCGTAGACCAGCATCGCGTGCGGCTCGGCCCGCAGCCGTGCCGTCCGCGGGAGCCCGAGCTCGTCACGGAAGTGCTCCAGCGCGCCGTCCAGCAGCGCCGTCCAGTCGGGACCGCCGAGCGTGATCTGATCCGGGGTCAGCTCCCACGTGTCGCGGACCCCGGTGTCGGTCAGCGTCTCCTCGCCCCGGCCGAACATCGCCGGCCGCGCCACCGTGATCAGTTTCTTCGCCAGGGGTGCGCGGACCGGCAGGCGTACCGGCCCGACGCCGGACACCTCAAGCTCGAGCATGTGCGCCGGTGCCAGCAGTTGAGCGCTGAACGACCCGGTCGGCTCGACGTCGTCGAACAGTTGTGCAAGTCGTTCCCGTGCCGTTTTCGTCATGTGTCCCCTCATATGCTCGCCGGACGTTGCCGATGTGCAGCCGGCTCAGTCTTCGCCGCTGTGCCCGTTAGCCCTGGGTGGTAACCAGTGAGTGCGGTAGGCGCGCTCGATGCCCGGGTCTCCCGATTTGGAGAACCGCAGTCGGCGGCGATCCCTGGTCCAACTGACGTATACCGTCTCGCTGGGGCGCATGCCTTCGCTCTCGGCCCAGCTTCGGAAGATCCGCATCGCAGTACTGATCTTGGGCAGGCTGGCGACCATTACCCGCTCCAGGTATGGCACGCGGCAACGCCGCCAGTCCTCAACTCTCTCGGGCCGAAGCCAGCCGGTGGCGAGCAACGCGTCGATCGCGGTGACGTAGCCGTTCCTGGCGACGGCGGCAGTGCCGGCCGCGGCGATCCCGCGCCGGAGTTTCGCCTGATTCTGGGAATTCATCGACCCCTGGACCTTCAGTCGAGGGAGCCCAGGCCGTGTGGTCGGCAGCATTGCTTGTACTTGCGCCCCGAGCCACACCAGCAGGTCGCGCCTCGTGCCGGTGGCCAGGGGATCATGGCGGGTCCGGTCCGCAGGTCCGGGTAGGCGAGCAGGTCTTCCGCCGACGGCTTGCGGACTCCGTTGTCTCGCAGGAAGGCCTCGAAATCGGCGACGTTGCCGGGCGTCTGGTTGACGCCGTGGTCGGCTCGCGTGATGAGTGCACAGTGCCGCTCGACCAACTGCCGGTGCTCGTCCCAGGTCGCGCCCACCTCGGCGACTAGGTGTGGCCACCGGGCGACCAGCTTCGCGTGCTCGGCCGATGGCCAGAAGACGGACAGAATCATGGTCGAGTAGTGGTACGTGTGGTCCCGGCCGGCCGGGCTCCAGTTCGGGGTCACGCGGACTGGGATTGTCACTCTGCGTCCTCTTTACCAGTTGGTGGTGTCGCTGAGGTGCAGGCATTCTTGCAGGAGGGGGGTGGCCTTGCGGATGGCGGCCTGCTCGGCGGGGAGCGCCTCGACGACCTCCGGGGGCCTGCGCGGCACGGGACCAGTAGCGGACGGCGCGGTCGACGAAGGCGGCTAGTACGCGAACGGCTGGAAGTCCAGCAGCGGCAACGACGACAACGTGTCGAAACCTGCGCGGCGCAGCACCGCGACAGCCAGGTCCACCAGTGCCGACGCCGCCGGATCGACCACCGGGGCACCGGCCAACCGGCTGAGCCGCCCCCACAGCGCCGCGGACGATTCCTGTTGGACGGAAAATGGCTCGTGCCCGACATCGAGCACACTGCAAGCGAAGCCGGCTACCCGAAGAGCCCGCGCCGGCACGACATGAGAACCTGGATTTCGTGAGCCCAGTAAGCAAGGGGCGCAGGCGCAAGCCCAAGAAGTCCGGTCTAAGTAGGCGTGCCTCCCGGTCTCCTGGGTCTGCCTCGCCGCCAGGACCGCCGGTAGAAGGCGATGTCGAGCCGGCGGCATATCTGGACGACGTTCCGCCGTCGGCGGACAAGGCCGAGGTCGAGAGCATCCTGGACCGGCGGATGTTCACCGTGGCTCACCAGAGCACCGTCATCGACGGCGAGCGGTTCGACCGGCTCAACCCCGCCGACCCGGATGAGCGAGCGATGCTCATCGAGGGTGAACATCCCGAATACCACGAGTCGTTGGCCGATCCGGTCTTCGAGGGCGAACTCGACGCGCACTCCCCCCGGCTTCACCTGACGATGCACGAGGTGATCGCCAACCAGTTGTGGGACGACGACCCACCCGAGGTGTGGCAGGCCGCCCGGCGGCTCCGCGACCAGGGCATGAACCGGCACGACATCCTGCACAGGCTCGCCGCGGTCCTCACCGAGCACATGTACCCCGTCCTGGCCAAACATGAGCAGTTTGATGCCGAGGCGTACCGGCGGGCCCTCAACGACCTGTAGCGCGAGTAACCTCCGCACGGTGAACGACGTCCTTGAACATCAGGTGCGGCCGACCGAGCAGGAGGCCCAACTGAACCTGCGGGCGGTACTGGAGTTGTGCACGGCCGGCGAGGTGCGGTGCAGCGAGAAGACCGGCCGGCCGTCGGCGGCGACCATCCGTACGGTGCGTTCGCGCCTGGCGAGCGGCGATTTCTATCCGGACGAGCCGATCGCGGCGTTCGCGTGGCCCTTGTTGCTGCAGGCGGGCGGGTTGGCCAGGATCGACGGTGGGCGGCTGCGGTTGACCACGAAAGGCCGTGCCGCGTTGGCCGCTCCCGCGGCTGAGGTCATTCGGGCGTTGTGGCAGCGGTGGTTGACGCACGCGGTGATCGACGAGTTCAGCCGGATCGACGAGATCAAGGGCCAGCGGATCAAGAACGTGATCAGTGCCGCCAAGCCTCGCCGGCAGGTCGTCGCCAGGGCGCTGGCCGGCTGCCCGGTGGACGAGTGGATCGGTGTGGACGGCCTGTTCGCCTCGATGCGGCGGGCACGCCTGAATCCCGCCGTCGCCCGCAGTGACATGGCGTTGTGGAAGCTGTACCTCGTCGATCCGCAGTACGGCAGCCTCGGCTACGACGGCTTCCACCGATGGGAGATCCTGGAAGGCCGCTACACGCTGGCCGTACTGTTCGAGTACGCGGGCACGCTGGGCCTGATCGATCTCGAGTACGTGCATCCCGACGGCGAGCGGGACGACTTCCGGGACAACTGGGGCGCGGACGAGTTGGACGCCCTGAGCCGTTACGACGGCCTACAGGCGATCCGGCTCAACGCCTTGGGCTGCTTCGCCCTGGGCCTCGCGGATAGCTACCAGCCGCCGGCCGCCACCGGTCAGGAACGCGGCCTGAAGGTCCTACCGAACCTTGACGTCGTGGTCACCGGCTCGCTGCCGCCGGGTGACGAGCTGTTGCTGTCGGCGTATGCCGAGCAGACCGCGGATCGGGTGTGGACGATCTCGTCCACGAGCCTGCTGACCGCCCTCGACACCGGACGTGAACTAGCCGAGTTCACCGGCTTCCTGGCCGGCCGTGCCGAGAATGAGGTACCCGGCACGCTGGATACCCTCGTCGACGACATCAGCCGTCGTGCCGGACAGTTGACCGACCTCGGGCACGTTCGCATGATCGAGTGCGCCGACTCGGCGTTGGCGACGCTCATCGCCCGCGACCGGGCAACGCGCTCCCTCTGCCGGCTCGTCGGTGATCGCCATCTCGCCGTTCCGCTCGACAGGGAGTCGAAGTTCCGCGTGGCCGTGCGGAAGCTTGGCTACGTCATGCCCACATCATCCTGACCTAGCGTGGAGGGCGATGTCGACTATGTCATCGTCATAGCCGAGTTACGCAAGCGCTGCGTCACGCACAACAAGGTGGGACAGAAAGCCCGCGCTGGCGGGATTCTCGGCCGAGCCAAGATCGGGTACCTCAACCACACCGACCGCCTACTCCACGGCCTTCAATCAGGCGCGTGTCTTAGTAGTACCTCTAAGTAAGGTGGAGCTGAGGGAACTTACTCGATTACCACCGAAGTGCTGGAGCCTGTCGCGTTTTCGGCGAAAACGGCTGAACCGAAGTACCAAATCAGTTTCGATCGCCGTTCCTCCGCCAGTGGCCGCCTCAGCCGTCATCGATAGATCACGGTACGTGATGGGCGCGATTTTGCGACCGGCTTGCTGATCCGTGAACAGACCGGGAACACTCCCCAACGCAAGGAGCCGACGAAACGAATCCACCGCACCGTGGGGGCACGGGGGGCTCGGCCCCCCAACGTCATAACGCGAAGAGCCCCGCCGACGCATTCCGTCGATCACGGTACGTGATGGGCGCGATTTTGCGACCGGCTCGCTGATCCGTGAACAGACCGGGAACACTCCCCAACGCAAGGAGCCGACGAAACGAATCCACCGCACCGTGGGGGCACGGGGGGCTCGGCCCCCCAACGTCATAACGCGAAGAGCCCCGCCGACGCATTCCGTCGATCACGGTACGTGATGGGCGCGATTTTGCGACCGGCTCGCTGATCCGTGAACAGACCGGGAACACTCCCCAACGCAAGAAGCCGACGAAACGAATCCACCGCACCGTGGGGGCACGGGGGGCTCGGCCCCCCAACGTCATAACGCGAAGAGCCCCGCCGACGCATTCCGTCGATCACGGTACGTGATGGGCGCGATTTTGCGACCGGCTCGCTGGTCCGTGAACAGACCGGGAACACTCCCCAACGCAAGAAGCCGACGAAACGAATCCACCGCACCGTGGGGGCACGGGGGGCTCGGCCCCCCAACGTCATAACGCGAAGAGCCCCGCCGACGCATTCCGTCGATCACGGTACGTGATGGGCGCGATTTTGCGACCGGCTCGCTGGTCCGTGAACAGACCGGGAACACTCCCCAACGCAAGAAGCCGACGAAACGAATCCACCGCACCGTGGGGGCACGGGGGGCTCGGCCCCCCAACGTCATAACGCGAAGAGCCCCGCCGACGCATTCCGTCGATCACGGTACGTGATGGGCGCGATTTTGCGACCGGCTCGCTGGTCCGTGAACAGACCGGGAACACTCCCCAACGCAAGAAGCCGACGAAACGAATCCACCGCACCGTGGGGGGCATGGGGGGCTCGGCCCCCCAATGTCATAACGCGAAGAGCCCCGTCGACGCATTCCGTCGATCACGGTACGTGATGGGCGCGATTTTGCGACCGGCTTGCTGGTCCGTGAACAGACCGGGAACACTCCCCAACGCAAGGAGCCGACGAAACGAATCCACCGCACCGTGGGGGGCATGGGGGGCTCGGCCCCCCAATGTCATAACGCGAAGAGCCCCGTCGACGCATTCCGTCGACGGGGCTCTCCCAATCTTCGCGTGGAGCTGAGGGGAATCGAACCCCTGACCTTCTCGATGCGAACGAGACGCGCTACCAACTGCGCTACAGCCCCTTGTTGAGTGCTGACGAAAGCTTAGCAAGGCCCGAAATCAGCTTTCGCAGCACCCCCTCTTAGGGGCCCTGGGCTATTCGCCGGAGGCTCGCCGGTAAGGCTCCCAGGTGCGTTCGTCCAGCTCATCGAACATGGGGTCCTCGTCGTCGATCTCCACGCGGACGGCGCGCGCGGCCGGCCGGCGGTCGTCGGGCCGCCCGGTTTCGCGGTCACGGTCCTCGTCATGCTCGTCGCCCGGCTCGTCGATGTCGACGTCGTCGTCGTAGCCGTCGATCTCGTCGCGCTCGCCGGACATCCGGGCCAGCCGACGGCTGCGGATGTCCTCTTCGATGCGGACCTGGCGGCGCAGGTATGCGAGGTAGCCCACGACGACCAGGTCGGTGGCGCCGTGCAGCCACCACATGACCGGCCATACCAGGGCACCCAGCAGCGCCGTGGTCACCGCCACGAGCAGCATGACGAGCACGATGCGCTGCCGTCGGGCGTACTTTGCGCGGGCGGCCAGCGCCGCGGCTTCCGGGTCGAATCCGCCGCGGCCGGGCCGGTAGCGGCGGCCGGCGCGTACGTCATCGCTGTGCACCCGTCGCCACGAGCCGTCGGCCTCGTACTCTTCGATGGCGTCGTCAAGGTCGGTGTCAGGCATCCCGAGCGCCTCCTCCACCTCGTCGGTTGTCGCGGCTCCGGGGGTCGCCGGGCGCCGTCCGCTGCCTCGCCGCACGACTCGTGCGGCCAACGCGGAGTCGGTGGTCTTGGAAACTTCCTGGCGGCGGCGGGCGAACATTGGAACCAGTACCACCAGCCACGCCGCTGCCAGCGCAGCGAAGATCAATGAACTGGGCATGCCTCGCCACCTCCCCCTGGCCACCAGCAGCACACAAGTCTGCGATCGCCACGCTAACCACGTCAGCCACTTATGTCTCGGAAACACGCCGAGTCACATTGGTCCCCGGAAACAAGAGAACCGCACGTTCAGAGCAGTCGGCGGCAACATCGACATCGCCGTGTCGGTCCCCGTACCGCCGAATGGCGAGAGATCTGCCGCCGTTCGGTGCATTTTTCTGCCGATCCCGCCCGGTCAGCGGTGACGGTGCGTGATCAATATCTCGGCGTCATGGCCGGCTCGCGCCGCCGGTGCTGATCAGCCTGCTCACCGCGCCGTCCGGGACCTCCTCGACGGTCAGGGCGTACACGTAGTGGTCCCGCCAGGCGCCGGCCACGTCCAGGTAGCGGTGGAACAGCCCTTCGCGGCGGAAGCCGGACTTCTCCAGCACCCGCACGCTCGGCTGGTTTTCGGGCCGCACGGTGGCCTCCAGCCGGTGCAGCCCGACGGGGCCGAAGCAGTGGTCCACCGCCATCGCGACGGCCGCCGTGGCGACCCCGCCGCCGGCCAGGCGCGCGGCCACCCAGTAGCCGATCCACCCGGAGCGCAGCGCGCCGCGCACGATGTTGCCGACGGTCAGCTGCCCGGCGAACTCGCCGCCGATGGTGATGGTGAACGGCAGCGCCTGGCCGCGTCGGGCCATGCCGCGCAGCGCGCTCCACTGCGCGGGCCAGGCCATCAGCGCGTTGCCCTCCTGCCAGCCTCCGACCGCGGTGGGTTCCCACTTCTGCAGGTAGGTGCGATCTTGCAGCCTCGTCCGGCTCCAGGCCGAGCCGTCGCGCAGCCGCGGCGGGCGCAGCGCGACGGAGCCGCGCGCCGTGATCAGCGGGCCGAGGCGCGCCGGCCAGCCGGGGTGGCGGCCGATCGGGAACCCATCGGCGTCGGCGGGCTGCATCGGTGGCTCACGCGCGCTGCGAGAGGAACCGGACCTGCACGTCCTCCCCGGCCGCGACGTCGGTGGTGTCCTCGTCGACCACCACCAGGCAGTTGGCCTCGGCCAACGACGCCAGCAGGTGCGATCCCGAGGTGCCCAGCGGTTGCACCAGGTAGGAGCCGTTCTTCGGGTCGCGCAGCAGCTGGCCACGGAGGAAGCCGCGACGCCCCTTGGCGGAGGCGACCGGGGTGAGCAGTTCGGCCGACACGGTGCGCCGGTGCGGGTTGAGCTTGCCGAGCGCGGCGCGGACCAACGGCCGCACCAGCACCTCGAAGACGACCAGCGCGCTCACCGGGTTGCTGGGCAGCACGAAAGTGGGGATCTCGTCCGGGCCGAGCCGTCCGAAGCCCTGCACCGAGCCGGGCTGCATGGCCACCCGGGTCAAGTCGAGCTCCCCAAGGTCGGCGAGGGCCGCCCGGACCTCGTTGCCCGCCGCGCCGCCGGCACCGCCGGCGATCACCACGACCTCGGACAGCAGCAGCCGTCCCTCGACGACCTCGCGCAGCCGGCGCGGGTCGCTGTTGACGATGCCGACGCGGGTGACCTCAGCCCCGGCGTCCCGCGCTGCGGCGGCCAGCGCGTAGGAGTTGACGTCGTAGACCTGACCCTGGCCGGGCGTGCGGTCGACGTCCACGAGTTCGTCGCCCACCGAGATCACCGACACCCGCGGCCGCGGATGCACCAGGACCTTGTTCCGGCCCACCGCCGCCAGCAGTCCGACCTGCGCCGCACCGATGGGTGCGCCGCGGCGCACCGCCACGTCGCCGGTCTGCACGTCCTCGCCGGTGCGGCGGACGAACGCCGCCGACGGCACCGGCTGCCGGACCGTGACCTTGGCGGGGTGCTCATCGGTGTAGGCCAGCGGCACAACCGCGTCGGCCAGCGTCGGCAGCGGCGCACCAGTGACCACCCGCACCGCCTGCCCCGGCTGCAACCGGCGCGGCTGCCGCGATCCGGCCGGGATCTCCCCGACGACCGGCAGCACCGTCGACTCGTCGACGGCCGTCTGCACGTCGACGCTGCGCACCGCGTAACCGTCCACCGCGGCCTGGTCGAATCCGGGCAGCGCCTGTTCGGCGACGACCTCTTCGGCGCACAGCAGGCCCTGAGCCTCGGAGATCGCCACCCGCACGGGCGCGGGCCGGACGGCGGCTGTGAGTACGCGCGCGAGCTGCTCCTCCACTGATCTCATGGCTGTCGACCTCTTCCCGCGTGCCCGAGCCGTGGCCGGCGCGGCGTTAGCTCCTGCTGATCCGTTCGACGAGCCAGTTTCGCAGTTCCGGCCCGTATTCGGGATCCTCCAGCGCGAAGTCCACCGCAGCTTTGAGGAAACCGCCAGGATTTCCGAGGTCGTGTCGCCCACCTCGATGGACCACTACGTGCACCGGGTGTCCTTCGGAGATCAACAACGCTACGGCATCGGTGAGCTGGAGTTCACCTCCGGCACCGGGCTCGATGCGCTTGAGCGCGCCGAAGACGGCGCGATCCAGCAGGTAGCGACCGACGGCGGCCAGGGTGGACGGGGCCTCGTCCGGCGCGGGCTTCTCGACCATGCCGCGGACCTGCTTGACATCGTCGTCATCGGTGTCGGTGACGTCGAAGACACCGTAGGCGGAGATCTGCTCGCGCGGCACGTCGAACGCGCACAGCACGCTGCCGCCGTAGCGGGCGCGCACCTCGGCCATCCGCGTGAGCACGCCGTGCGGCAGCACCAGGTCGTCGGGCAGCAGCACGGCGACCGCGTCGTCGGCGTCGGTCAGGTTCGGTTCGGCGCAGCCCACGGCGTGCCCCAGTCCGAGGGCACGCTCCTGCAGCGCGGTCTCCGCGGCGATCAGGGCGGGCCCACGGCGGACCTTTTCGAGCAGTGCGTCCTTGCCGCGGTCCTTGAGCGTCTGCTCCAGCCCGGGTTGCGGCCGGAAGTACTCGATGATCGCCCGCTTGTCCGGCGAGGTCACGATGATCAGGCGCTGCGCGCCCGCTTCGGCGGCCTCGGTGGCCACCAGTTCGATCCCGGGGGTGTCGACGACCGGGAGCAACTCCTTCGGCACCGCCTTCGTGGTCGGCAGGAATCGGGTTCCCAGGCCTGCGGCGGGCACGATGGCGGTCCGGAACGCTGTGGGCGTGCTCGTCGGGCTGCTCATGGCCAGGGAGCCTATCGGGCATCCCTAGAGTGGACCTGTGAGCTCACTGGACGAATCTTTTACGACCAAGTCCGAGTGGCGCCGCGTGCTGCTGAAACAGCGCGGGGGCGTCGCCGACGACACGCGGTCTGCCGAGGCCAGGGCCCTGCAGGAGGCGTTGCTGAGGTGGCTGGACGGCCGACCGGTGCGGACGGTGGCGGCGTACGTCCCGGTGGGCGGCGAGCCGGGGTCGCCGGGTTTGCTCGACGCGTTGCTCGACGCCGGGCTGCGGGTTCTGCTGCCGGTCGTGGTCCGCGGCGGCCCCCTGGAATGGGCGGAGTTCACCGGCCCGGACTCGCTGCGCCCCGCCGGGTTCGGCCTGCTCGAACCGGTCGGCGACCGGCTGGGGACCGCAGCGATCGGGCGGGCCGACGCGCTGCTGGTGCCCGCGCTGGCCGTGGACCACCGGGGGGTTCGGTTGGGGCGCGGTGCCGGTTACTACGACCGGTCGCTGCCGATGGCCGCGCCGAACGCGCCGCGGATCGGCGTCGTCCGGGACGGCGAATTTGTCGCCGAGCTACCCGGGGAGCCGCACGATGTGCGGATGACCGGGGTACTGACACCCGGTCGTGGGGTGGTTGGCCTACCGGTGTGACATAGGAGTGTTTGCACCGGACACCCTACGTGACGCATTATCGTATTTAGCACTCCTGCAGTTCGAGTGCCAAGACGAGATGTCGGAGGTTCACGGCCGTGCCCACATACCAGTACGCCTGCACCGAATGTGATCACCAGTTCGAGACGGTGCAGTCGTTCAGTGAGGACTCCCTCACCGAGTGCCCGAAGTGCACCGGCCGGCTCCGCAAGCTGTTCAACGCCGTGGGCATCGTGTTCAAGGGCTCGGGCTTCTACCGCACCGACAACCGGTCCGCGAACTCGTCGGCCAGCTCGACCAGCAGCGGCTCCTCCTCGTCGAACAGCAGTAGCTCGTCCTCGTCGAACAGCAGTAGCTCGTCGTCCGAGTCGAGCTCGTCCTCTTCGAGCAGCAGCTCCTCGACCACCACGGCCGCCGCTTCCTGATCTCCGCCCCGGTTCGCCGACCGCAGCTGACGCGGTCGGCGATTTTCGTGTGCACGCCCAGTGATCCTCCCCATCCGAGGGAAATTCGTCCGGGTGAGCCGAGTTATCCACAAGGGACCGGTCTGTCCACAGATTTCCGCTACCCCCTCCCGCCCCGGCGCACAACTCCCTAACTTCGGAGGTCATCAACGACCGCTACCGGGGAGTGGACCATGGCTTCGGAGGACCGCCTCAACTCGACAGCGCTGCACCGGATCAGCGCGCTTTTCCCCGCCCGACGGGGTTTTCGCCTGCACGCCCTGCGCAGGCTGACCGCCGTGGCGCTGCTACTGCTCGCCGCCGGGCTCGCAGTGCAGCCAGGCCACGGGCCGCCGGACTCACGCGTCGGGGTGCTCGTCGCTGCGCGCGATCTGCCGCCCGGGCGGGTCCTGTCGAAGGCCGACGTGGCGCGCCGCGAGCTGCCCGCGGACCTGGTGCCGGACGGCGCGTTGCGGGACGTTGCGGCCGCCGAGGGGCGGGTGCTCGGCACCGCCGCGCGCAGCGGGGAGCCGCTGACCGACGTCCGGTTCGACGGTCCGCTGGTGGCATCCGGGGACGCCGGGACCGCGTCCGCGCCGGTCCGCCTCGCCGACCCGGAAGTGGCCGACTTCCTGGTGCCCGGCAGGCGAGTGGACATCGTCACAACTACCACTCGATCGGGTCACGCTTCGGTGCTCGCCGAAAACGTCCGAGTGGTCGCCGTGCAAGCCCCGAAGGACCGCAACGACAAGGGCAGACTCATCTTCGTGGGACTACCCGAGGACACCGCTGCGGCGGTTGCCGCGGCGTCCCTGCTTCAGCCGGTCACCGTTACGCTCCGCTGAGTGCGCGCCGCGCGCCGCCCTCTGTCGATTCGGCGCGTCATCCATCTGGCATTCGCGCGTCGCACCCATCCGATCGATCCGGGCTCGTCCGGACCACCCATGATTTGGAGAGGAGCTCCCAGCGTGCTCAAGGGCTTCAAGGACTTCCTGATGCGCGGGAACGTCATCGACCTCGCAGTCGCCGTGGTCGTCGGCAGCGCGTTCACCGGGCTGGTCACGTCGTTCACCACCAGCATCATCAAGCCGATCATCGCCGCCACCGGGGGCGGCAACGTCACCGGCCTGAGCATCCAGCTGCGCGACGGCAACGGAGCCTCGATCATCGACTTAGCCGCGGTGATCAACGCGGTGATCACGTTCTTCATCACGGCGGCGGTCGTCTACTTCCTGTTCGTGCTACCGATGAAGAAGATCTCGGAACGCCGCAAGAAGGGCAAGGAAGAAGGTCAGGCCGAGCCGACCGACGTCGAGCTGCTACTGGAAATCCGCGACCTGCTGCGCCGGGAGCAGGGCCTCCCACAGGTCAAGGGCCTCGCCGTCGAAGCCGGGAACGTGAGCGCGCGCGACGGCCAGCAGAATTGAACATCGCCGCCTGCTGAGGCCGCCGAGCGTCAGCGGGCGTCGTGGTGCGGTGGGCGGTTCTCCCGGTACCAGCGTTCGCCGTCACCCGCGGTAGTCCGGTCCGGGCGGTCGTCGGAGGTGGTCTCGGGCAGGACGTCGCCGAAGATCTCGGCGAGCCTACGCCGCCGCTCCCGTTCTGCGGGGTCGGTGGTTCTGCCTGGGTCGTTCGCGGTCACACCTCCATCGTGCCCCATCGCGATGAGCGGTTAGGAGCGCCGCGCGGCCATCGCTGTGATGTCGGCTACAGTGAATGTTGTTGCAGGTCAATGCCGCGGGAGCGGCGCCGGGCGTGGCTCACCGGGTGTCGAAGCCACGGGAGGCAAGAGATGAGTTTCCTGGACAAGGCCAAGGAACTGGCGAACCAGGCCAAGGACAAGGCCGAAGAACTCGCCGAGAAGGCAGGCCCCAGCGCGGCGAAGGGACTCGACGCCGCCAAGTCGAGCCTGGACAAGGCCACCGGCGGCAAGTACCACGACAAGATCGAGAACGTCAGCCACAAGGTCGAGGGCATCCTCAAGCGGGACGGCCACGGCCCCGGCGACAAGGGACCGGGGGAAAAGGGCGGCCCGACCGAACCTGGCCCGAAAACCCCCTGACGCCAACCGGAACCCGAAGAGAACAGGCGGTGGCGGCTCCGCTCGGAGCCGCCACCGCTTCGTCTTCAGGTCAGGTTGTTTCCAGGCCCGAGAGCTGTTCGATCACGTGGGTCACCAGGGGAGTCAGGGTCGCCATGCCGTCCCGGACCGAGGCCCGGGAACCCGCCAGGTTCACCACCAGCGTGCTGCCGGAGACCCCGACCAGGCCTCGCGACACCCCGGCCTCGACCGCGCCCGCCGCCAGCCCGGAGGCCCGCAGGGCTTCCGCGATGCCCGGGACCGGGCGGTCCAGGACCCCCGCCGTCGCATCCGGCGTGACATCCCGGGGCGACACACCGGTGCCGCCGACGGTGATCACCACGTCGACCCCGCCGATCACTGCGGTGTTCAGCGCGTTGCGGATGTCGACGGTCTCCCCGGCCACCGCGACGGTACCGTCAACGATGAAACCGGCTTCCTCCAGCAACTCGGTCACCAACGGACCGATGTTGTCTTCCTGCTCGCCCTGGGCGACCCGATCGTCCACCACGACCACGAGGGCCCGCCCCAGCCGCTGCGCGCTGCGTTCCATGCCGGTAACCGTAGTGCCAAGGGTCTCCTCGGTCAGATCTAACGAGTTGGTGAGATCGACCATCCTCACCGGCCTGCGCGGAACCACGGTGCCTGTTTCGTCGGACATGTTCCTCCAAGTCCTGCGATGTCCCCGAGTTGATTTTTGACCGTTGTGCGATGCCGAGCCGTCGACCGCGCCGGGCGGCTCGGAGGGGGCAGGCCAGCCCGGCGCGGTCGACGCGGCACACGGCCGGCGAACCAGCCGTGCGTTCTGATCACCCCTTCTGGCCGGTCAGGGTGGCGTCCACGGTCCGATCGCCGCCCGTGCCGGTGATGGAGATCCGCACCCGGTCCCCGGGGCTGTGCGAGCGGACCGCGGCCACCAGGGAGTCGGAGTCCACGATCGCCCGGTCGTCGATCTTGGTGATGACGTCGCCGGACTGGACCCCGGCCTGCTGGGCGGGTCCGCCCGCGGTGACGTCGCGGACCTGCGCGCCGGGTTGCTGCGCGTTGCTGATCCGGACGCCCAGGGTCGTCTGGGTGGCCGAGCCGGTGTCCTTCAGCTCGGTGGCGATGCGCCTGGCCTGGTCGATCGGGATCGCGAAGCCGAGCCCGACCGAACCGGCCTGCTGCTGGCCCGAACCCGGGCTGTAGATCGCGGAGTTGATGCCCACCACGTTGCCGTCCATGTCGACCAGCGGGCCGCCGGAGTTGCCGGGGTTGATCGCGGCGTCGGTCTGCAGCGCGTTGAGCACGGTGTCCTCGCTGCCGGACTCCCCACCGGCGCGCACCGGGCGGTCCTTGGCGCTGATGATGCCGCTGGTCACGGTTCCGGAGAGGCCGAACGGCGAACCGATGGCCACCACCGGCGCACCGACCGGCAGGTCGTCGCTGCGGCCGAGCCCGACCGGGGTGAGGCCGGTGATGTCGGCCTTCACCACCGCGAGGTCGGACGACGGGTCGGTGCCGACGACCCGCACCGAAGCCGAGCGGTTGTCGTGGAACAGCGCGGTGAGCTGGCCGCGCTGCCCGCCGCCGTCGACGACGTGGTTGTTGGTGAGGATGTAGCCGTCGCTGCTGAGCACGATCCCGGAGCCCTCGCCGGCGCCGCGCGCGGTCACCAGCTGCAGCTGGACGACGCTGGGCAGCACCTTCTCGGCGACCTGCTGCACCGAGCCCTGCGGCGCGGTGCTCGCACTGCGCGCCGGCCGCGGTTGCTCCAGCGAGGTCACGGCGCCCTTGTCACCGCCGAGCTGATACCCGACGTACCCGCCGACACCGCCGCCGACCAGGCCCGCGACCAGCGCTAGCGCCGCCGCACCTGCGATCAGCCCGCCGTGTCGGTTCCGCTGCTGGGGCGGCTGGACCGGCGCGCCGTAGCCCCCCGAAGGCCACGGCTGCGAATGCGGGAACTGCTGCGTCGAGTGCGGCGGCTGCGCCGCCCCAGCCTGGTGATGGGAATGTTGCTGCTGGGGCTGAGTTTGCTGGTGATGGGCATGCTCGGCTTGGGTCTGCTGTTGCGCGTGCTGCTGTTGAGCGTGCTCGGCTTGGAGTTGCTGGTGCTGGGCTTGCTCGGCTTGGGGCTGCTGTTGAGCGTGCTGCTGTTGAGCGTGCTCAGCTTGGGGCTGCGCCTGCTGGGGTTGCTGGGACTGGGCCTGGTGCTGCGCCTGCGGCTGAGCCGGAGCTTGGGGCTGCTGGGGCTGTTGCTGCTGGGGCTGCAGCGGCACCCCGGCTGGTGGCGTGTCGCCGGTGCCCGCGGCGGGCCCATTCGCCTGCGGCTTCGGTTCTTCCGGCTGATTGCCGGAGTTGCCCGGGGTGTGTTCGGTCATGGCTCCACCTTGCTCCAGATGGCTGAGAAGTGTCTGAGACCAGGCTGAGGGTCTGCCTGATAACCGTTGGCGCGGACTGTGATCTCCGACGCGCCCCGTGAGCGCTTTTGGGCGTTGGAGCCCCCGAAAGTACTCACGGCCCCCCCCGGCACGGCGCTTCGGACGTCGGGGGGCGGATTACCGCAGCCGGGCGGCGATCTGCTCCGGGGTGACGTCGTTGATCCACACCGCCATGCCAGACTCCGAGCCCGCGAGGTACTTCAGCTTGTCCGCCGAGCGCAGCACCGAGAAAACCTCCAGGTGCAGCCAGGAAAGCTCCCGGCCGGTGCGCACCGGCGCCTGGTGCCAGGCCGCGATGTAGGGCAGCGGGCGGTCGTAGAGCCCGTCGAGGCGGCGCAGGACGTCCAGGTACGTCACCGCGAAGTCGTCGCGTTCGGCGTCGGTGAGCGCCACGATGTCCGGCACCTGGCGGTGCGGCACGAGGTGCACCCCGACCGGCCACCGCGCGGCCGCGGGCACGAAGGCGGTCCAGTGCTCGGAGTCGACGATCACCCGCTCCCCCGCCGCGCGCTCGGCGGCGAGCACGTCGCCCTGCAGGTGCCGACCGTGCTGCGCGAGGTACTTCTCGGCGACCTGCAGCATCTTCTCCGTCTTGGGCGTCACGAACGGATATCCGTAGATCTGGCCGTGCGGGTGGTGCAGGGTGACGCCGATCTCCTCACCGCGGTTCTCGAAGCAGAACACCTGCTCGACGCCGGGCGTCTCGGCCAGGCCGGCGGTCCGGTCGGCCCAGACGTCCACCACAGTCCGCGCCTGCGGTGGGCTGAGCTCACCGAACGACGAGTTGTGGTCGGAGGTGAAGCACACCACCTCGCAGCGGCCGCTCGCGGGCGCGACCGGCACCATCGGCATTCCCTCCACAGTGGACTCGGCGCCGGGAATGCCCTGGGCGAACGACGGGAACTGGTTCTCGAACACGACGACGTCGTAGTCCGGCTCCGGGATCTCGGTGGGCCGCCCGGGGGCGCTGGGGCACAGCGGGCACAGCTTGGCTGGCGGCTTGTAGGTCCGCGCCTGCCGGTGCGCGGCGATCGCGACCCACTCGCCGGTCAGCGGGTCCCGTCGCATCTCCGAAGCCGGGGCCTGCGGCGGCAGGTCCCTGGTGTCGTCAGCATCCCGGGTCCGCGCCGGGTCGGCGTCGAAGTAGATGATCTCCCGGCCGTCGGCCAGGCATCGCGCCGTCCGCTTCACCGCTCCTCCTCCACGCCCTGCTGATCGGCCAGCAGCAGCTCGACGTGCTCGGCCAGCAACTGGCGCGCGTCGCCCGGCAGGCCCTGGTCGCTGATCAGCAGATCGACCTCGTCGAAGTCGACGATCGTGGAGATCCCGACCGTCGACCACTTGGAGCTGTCGGCGACCACGACCAACCGGCCCGCCGCCTCGGCCAGCGCCCGGTTCGTTTCGCTCTCGTTCAGGTTCGGGGTGGTGAAACCGGCCCGCGGCGCCATCCCATGCACCCCGAGGAACACCAGGTCCAGGTGCAGGGAGCGCAGCGCCTGCACCGCGACGGGCCCGACGAGCGCATCCGACGGGGTGCGGACGCCGCCGGTGAGCACCACGGTGCGGTCGGTGCGGCCGCGCTGCTGCAGGGCGTCGGCGACCCGCACGGAGTTGGTCACCACCGTCAGGTCGGCGACCTCGTCGAGGTGCCGCGCGAGCGTCCAGGTGGTCGTTCCCGCGGACAGGCCGATCGCGGTGCCCGGCCGGACCTGTTCGGCGGCCAACCGCGCGATCGCCTCCTTCTCGTCGAGCTGCCGCACCGACTTGGCCTCGAAGCCCGGCTCGTCGGTGCTGCGGCCGATCATCGAGGTTGCGCCGCCGTAGACCTTTTCCACCAGGCCACGGCGGGACAGCGCGTCGAGGTCACGGCGGATCGTCATGTCCGACACGCCCAGCCGCTGCACCAGGTCGCCGACCTGCACCGCCCCGGTGCGCCGCACCTCGTCGAGGATCACTTCCTGGCGTTGCCGCGCGAGCACTCCACCCGTCCCCTCAGCCCGTCGGGGCCGCGTAGGGCTCGTGAGTGTTCGTTCCGGTTCTTACCGGCACCAACACTCACGAGCCTACCCACACAGCCCAAGCAAACAAGAACCAACATTACCCGAACCGGCGAATGGCGAATGGCGCAGCAATTCGACACAGCGGACGAAGTAGAGTGTTCATTGATGTTCGATGTACGGCGGGCTGCCCGGCAGCGCCATGCGCAGGAGCGCCCCGCCCTCGGGCGCCTCACCGGCCCAGACCGTCCCGCCGTGGCGCTCCGCGACCTGCTTGACGATCGACAGGCCGAGCCCGGAGCCCGGCAGGGTCCGCGCGTCGGAAGACCGGTAGAAGCGCTCGAACACGTACGGCCGGTCCGCCGCGGCGATGCCGGGCCCGCTGTCGGCGACCTCCAGCTCGGTGGTCGCGCCGTTCGCGGCCGGATGCAGGTCCACCCGCACCCGGCCGCCGTCCGGGCTCCACTTCGCGGCGTTGTCCAGCAGGTTCAGCACCGCCCGCTCCAGCGCGGTCGCGTCGCCCATCATCACCCACGGCTCCAGGCGGACGTCGAACTCGATGCGCGGCGCCCGGCGCCTCGCGCGGCTCAACGCGCGCTCCACGACTTCGACCAGGTCCACCGGCTCATGCACGGCCTGCGGGGTGTCCTCCCTGGCCAGCTCGACGAGGTCGCCCACCAGGGCGGACAGCTCCATCACCTGCGCCTGGACGTCGGTGAACATCTCCGCCCGGTCTTGCTCGGACAGCTTCGGCGCGTCCGGCCGGGCCGAGGCCATCAGCAGCTCCAGGTTGGTGCGCAGCGAGGTCAGCGGGGTGCGCAGCTCGTGACCGGCGTCGGCAACCAAACGCCGCTGCCGTTCCTGCGACTCGGCTAGGGCGCCGAGCATCTTGTTGAAACTCGTGGTCAGCCGCGCCAGCTCGTCGTCGCCGCCGACCGGGATCGGGCGCAGGTCACCGGTGAGCGCGACGCGCTCGGTGGCCGCGGTCAGCCGCTGCACCGGCCGCAGCCCGGCGCGGGCCACCGCGGTCCCGGCGGCCGCCGCGAGCAAGATCCCGGCACCGCCCATCACCACCAGCACCACGCTCAGCTGCGCGAGCGTCCGCTGCGTGGGTTGCAGCGACGTGGACATCACCAGCGCGGCGTTCTGCCCGGTCGGGACCGCCACCACGCGGCTGTTGGTGCGCTGATCGGTGCGCAGCGACTCGCCGGTCTGGCCCTTGGCGACCGCCAGCTCGTCGAGGCTGATCGGCGGCCGGTCGTTCGGGCCGACCACGACGCCGTCCGCGGACAGCACGCTGATCTTGAAGTTCTGCGCAACGAAAAACGCCACCGGCACCTGCTGCAGGTCCGAGGTACGCACCAGCGGGCCATCGGCCGCTTCCACCGCGCGCTCGGTGAGGTTGTCGTCCAACTGCTGGTAGAGGCTGTCGCGCACGGTGACGAAGGCCGCGACCGATACCAGCGCTACCGCGCCGGCCACGCAGATCGCGGCCAGCCAGGTGACCCGGTTGCGCAGCGAGACGCGCTGGAACCGGCCTTTCGGGCGCTCTTGCGGGTCGAGGTCGGGCGGAGGTGGTGCGGGGACTGTCACGGCGGCGTCTCGCGGAGCACGTAACCGACGCCGCGGACCGTGTGGATCAACCGCGGCTCACCCTCGGCCTCGGTCTTGCGGCGCAGGTATCCGATGTAGACCTCCAGGGCGTTGCCCGAGGTCGGGAAGTCGTAGCCCCACACGTCCTCCAGCAGGCGGCTGCGGGTCAGCACCTGCTTGGGGTGCGCCATCAGCAGTTCCAGTAGGGCGAACTCGGTGCGGGTCAGGCTGATCGGGCGCTCCCCGCGGCGGACATCGCGGGTGCCCGGGTCCAGCTCCAGGTCGGCGAAGTGCAGCGCGGCCGGCTGCGCGTCCTGCCCGGCCTCCGGCGGGGTGGCGCGGCGCAGCAGCGCGCGCAGCCGGGCGAGGAGCTCTTCGAGCGCGAACGGCTTTGGCAGGTAGTCGTCGGCGCCCGCGTCGAGCCCGGCGACCCGGTCGGACACGGCGTCGCGCGCGGTGAGCACCAGGATCGGCAGGTCGTCCCCGGTGCTGCGGAGCCGCCGCGCGACCTCCAAGCCGTCCAGGCGGGGCATCATCACGTCGAGCACCATGGCGTCCGGACGGTTGCCGGCCAGGAAGTCCAGTGCCTGTTGACCGTCCGCAGCGAGCTCGACCTGGTACCCGTTGAACTGCAACGACCTTCGCAGCGATTCCCGCACGGCACGATCGTCGTCGACGACGAGGATGCGCATGGGAACAGTCTTACCCCTAGCCCTGAGAAGCAGCTGAGAACCCGCCGTGCGTCGCGGCACCTCGTGACATCCGTCTCCACTTCGGCGTGATCCCGGCGCGCGCCGTCACCCGGGGTGACCGCGCGCGCCGGATCGGTCACCGCTGCTGGAAGTGCCTGATGAGCGCGCGCGGCACCAGCTTGCGCTGCCCGTCGACAACGATCGGCACCAGATCGGGTGCCGTCGCCTTCCACTGCGATCGGCGGTGGCGGGTGTTGCTGCGGGACATCTTCCGCTTCGGAACGGCCATGGCGGTCCTCTCGTCGTTGCGTTGATGGGGTCAGCGATCGGCCTGTTCGCCTCCTCTGACGAGGCAAACAGGCCGTTCGCTCTAAACCTCGCGAGCAGATCCGGGTCGCGTCGCCGCTGTCAGCGGATCCGGTCGCCGTAGCGGCGGCGGAACTTCTCGACCCGGCCCTGGGTGTCCAGGACCCGCTGGTTGCCGGTCCAGAACGGGTGCGAGTAGGCGGTCACGTCGATCACGATCAGCGGGTAGGTGTTGCCGTCCTCCCACTCCGTCCGCGTGTCGGACGTGGCGGTGGAACGGGTCAGGAACCGGTCCCCGGTCGTGCGGTCCTGGAACACGACGGGCCGGTACTCGGGATGGATTCCTGGCTTCATGACTTCTCCTCGTAGGTTTTCGGCGCGGAGCCGCTGGCGGCCGGCACCGCGGATCGCGGCGATTTCGCGCGAAATCGCCGCCCGGCACGCGTGGAAAGTGCCGATTTCGCGCGAAATCGCCGCCCGGCGACGCGCTACCGGGTGCCGGTCTCGCCGGTGGCGTCCGCGGTGGTCTCCGCCGGGTCGTCGCCGCACGGGTCGGTGTGCCACTCGCCGAACGGGTCCTCGTAGCTCGCCCACGCGCGCTCGCCCTCGGCGAGCTCGTCGTCGGTGAGCAGGGCGTGGCGCAGGGCGTGGGCGATGTCCTGCGGGTTGGCCTCGTGGACGATCACGACCAGCTCCTGCATCCGGTCGCCGTAGTAGTCGTCCCAGGTCAGCGAGGCCCTCACCTGCCGTTCCGGCGAAACGTCGGCCCACTGGTCCGGCTCCAGCGCGGCCAGCCACGGCCCGGCGTGCGCGACGCCGAGTCCACCGCCCGCGGACTCCAGCCACAGCGCGACGCCCGGCTGGCTGGCGACCCAGACGCGGCCGCGGGTGCGCACCACGCCGTCCAGCAGCACGTCGATCGCCTGGTGCAGCCGCTCCGGGTGGAACGGCCGGCGCTCCTCGAAGAGCACCACCGACACCCCGGCATCGGTTTCCAGCGACGGCTGCCCGCGCAGCAATTGCCCCTGCGGCCCGTCGACTTCGCCGCGGCGCGCGTCGGCGGGCACCTTGGCCAGCAGCGCGGAAACGTCCAGGTCGTCGAGGTGCATGCCGGGCGCGTTGGGCGTGAGCCGGGCGATCACGGCCTCGGTGCGCACCTGGTTCCACCGGTCGTCGGCACGTCCGGCGAGCACGATCGCATCGGCGAATTCGACCTGCCCCACCGCGACCTGGGCGACGGTGCGCTCGTCGTCCGCGCTGCCGCCGAGCCCTCGCTCGACGAGCTCCTCCTCGCCGGTCGCATCGGCGAACCAGGTCGCCAGGTCGACGGTGGTGACCACGGCCTGGACGTCGACGTCGCCGGCGAGGGGGCGGTCGTCCACCAGGACGTGCTGCAGCGCCCAACAGATGGTTTCCGGCTCCAGCGCCGGATCGAGCTGCACGACGATCCGCGTCACATCGGGCGCGGCGGACAGCCTCCGCAGCAGCGGCAGCATGTCCAGGCGCAGCGTGCAGGACACGCAGCCGTGCGCGAGCTCCAGGATCTCGGTGCTCTCGCTGTCGCCGTGACGGACCAAGCGCCGAACGACGCCCTGGGCGACTTGGCGCAGGTCGTGGTGCACGAGCGCGGTGCCCGCCGGTTCTTCCCGCCGGGCCGTTTCGGCTGCCGCCGCGACCTGCCCCGCGCGGATCCCGGCCACCATGATCAGCGGAATCCGCCGGTTCGCGGACGACTCGGTTCCCATCCCCACCTCAATCGACAACGGTTTTCATCTGATGCGGACACACGCTACCCTCGACAGCGACGAAATGAAAACGAATGTCATTATCGAGAGGCAGGTCATGTCCATCCGCTGCCAGGTGACCGGGAAGAAACCCGGCTACGGCAACCAGGTCTCCCACTCCAACCACCGCACTCGCCGCCGCTGGCTGCCCAACGTGCAACGGCGGCGCTACTGGCTGCCGTCCGAGAACCGCTGGGTCCGGCTGCGCGTGTCGACGAAGGGCATGAAGACGATCGAGAAGCGGGGCATCGAGGCCGTGGTGGCCGAAATGCGAGCGCGAGGGGAGCGCATCTGATGGCCAAGAGCACCGACGTCCGCCCGGTGATCAAGCTGCGGTCCACGGCCGGCACCGGCTTCACCTACGTGACCACCAAGAACCGCCGGAACGACCCGGACCGGCTGGTCCTCCGCAAGTACGACCCGGTCGCCCGCAAGCACGTCGAATTCCGCGAAGAACGCTAGACGGTGATTCCCGGCTCTTGACCAGTGAGCATTCGCGAGCCCCGAGAGTTGAAAGGAACGGCCAAGTGGCCAAGAAGTCCAAGATCGCGCGCAACGAGCAGCGCCGCGAGATCGTCGCCCGCTACGCCGAGCGGCGGGCCGAGCTGAAGAAGATCATCGTCGCCCCCGGGAGCAGCCCGGAGGAACGCGATGCCGCACAGCGCGAACTGCAGCGCCAGCCGCGCAACGCGAGCCGGGTGCGGCTGCGCAACCGCGACGCCGTCGACGGGAGGCCGCGCGGCTACTTCCGCAAGTTCGGCGTCTCCCGGGTGCGGCTGCGCGAGCTCGCGCACTCCGGCGAGCTGCCCGGCGTGACGAAGTCGAGTTGGTGAGCCGTGCGCAACAACGACCGGCACAGCGGCCGCCGCAAGCCCAACCTCCTCCAGCGCGAAGGCGTCGTCCAGGTGGACTGGAAGGACACCTCGCTGCTGCGCAAGTTCATCTCCGACCGGGGCAAGATCCGCTCCCACCGCGTCACCGGCCTTACCGCGCAGGAGCAGCGCGAGGTGGCGAAGGCGATCAAGAACGCCCGCGAGATGGCGCTCCTCCCCTACCCGTCGAACGGCCGCAAATGAGGCGTTCGCCCAGGTGAAGGGCCGTGAGTGCTTTGGGGTGCTATGGCGCCCCAAAGCACTCACGGGTCCTGACCGGGCATAACTCGTCCCCCCGCCCCGTCCGGTAGCAGGTGTTGCGGGCGGCCAGGCACGGGTGCCCCTTACCCCCTTGCCCCAGCGGCGCGGCAGGATGGGCGGCGATGACGATTGCCCGCCGAGCCCCGAAGCTGACCGAAACCGCCCCCGCCGCCGACCTCTACGACGTGATCAACCGCCGCCGCGACGTGCGCCGGGAGTTCACTGGCGGCGAACTCCCCGACCCCGTGCTGCGCCGCGTGCTGACCGCCGCGCACAGCGCGCCCAGCGTCGGCCTGTCCCAACCGTGGGACTTCGTCCTGGTCCGCGACGACGTCATCCGCCGCTCCTTCCGCGAGCACGTGCTGGCCGAACGCAGCGTGTTCGCCGCCCAGCTCGACGGGGAACGCGCCGAGACCTTCGCCAAGATCAAGGTCGAGGGCATCGTGGAGTCCTCGCTGGGCATCGCCGTCACCTACGACCCGAACCGCGGCGCACCCCAGGTGCTCGGCCGCCACGCGATCGCCGATGCCGGCTTGTACTCGGTGTGCCTGGCCATCCAGAACCTGTGGCTGGCCGCTACCGCCGAAGGCCTGGGCGTCGGTTGGGTCAGCTTCTACCGCGAGGAGTTCCTCCGCCGCCTGCTGGGCATTCCGCAGGGGGTGCGTCCGGTGGCATGGTTGTGCGTTGGACCGGTGCGGGCCCTGGCGGACACACCTGACCTGGAACGTCACGGCTGGCGGCAGCGGTTGCCGCTGGAGCAGGTTGTCCACTACGACAAGTACGGCCACGGTCGCAACCGGTAGCCTGTAGGTCACGAAAACCGCTCCGGCACGCGGTTCCATTACTAGGTGTGCTCCAGCGAGGACGCGGTGCAGCAGGATGATCCGCTGATGGTCGGCCACCTGCCGGCCCAAGACCGCCACGTGCGGTTGTTGCTGGACTCCGGCCGTTTCGCCGAGGCCAACGCGGCGTTCGACGAGCTGCTCGCGGCCGGGGCGAACCACGTCGACGAGCAGTGGAACCGGCCCACCGTGCTGGTGCACCGGGCCTCGGTGGCGTGGCGCTTGGAGCGCATCCCGCTCGCCCTGGAGCTGATCGCCGAGGGCTGGACCGACCTGGACGTGGACCGCCCCGAGGGCGCGGCGGCCGCCCACACCATCAGCATGCTCGGCTACCTGTTGGAGACGATCGGCCACCGCGGCCCGGCGCTGAACCTGATGGCGCTCTCGGTGCAGATCGCCCGCGACTCCGGCGACCAGGCGGCGCTGGCGCACTGCCTGAACAGGGAGGGCAACGCGCGGGTGTTCCGCGCCATCACCCGCCCGGACGAATCGGGGGCGACGCAGTTCACGTTGGCCCGCGACCTCTTCGACGAGTCGCAGGCGCTGTCCAAGCCGGGTCAGGTGAAGCGCTCGGCGCTGGCAGGTTTCGCGCGGGCGCTGGCCGGTGTCGGCGACACGGCAGCCGCGGAACAGGCCGCCCTGGAGTCGCTGGCGCTGGGGCGGGCCGCCGACGACTGGTTCACGACGTCGGTGGCGAACTGGGTGCTGGCGGTGGTGCGCCGCGACCAGGGCCGCCTGGGGGAGGCCCGGACGTTCGCCAGCCGCGCCCTGGACGGCGCCGAAACGATCCGCGACACCATGCTGATGATGCAGTTCTCCCTCGACCTGGCGGCGATCAAAGAGGAGCTGTCCGACCCCGTCGGTGAATCCGCCGCGCTGCGGCGAACGGTCGCCTCCTGCAGCACGGCCGTGGACGTGCTGCAGGAGGGCTTGGGGCAGGCCTTGGAGCAGCGCCGCGTGGCGGTGCAGGCGCAGCGCATGGCGGTGGCCGCGCAGGAAGCCGCGCTACGCGACCCGCTGACCGGTCTGACCAACCGACTCGGTCTGGAGCGGCGCGCGCCCATACTGCTCGAGAGCACCGCCGCGTCCGGGCGGGTGCCGTGGCTGTTGCTGCTGGACGTGGACTGGTTCAAGGACGTCAACGACCTCGCGGGCCACACCGCGGGCGACGTCGTGCTCCAGGAAGTCGCGCAGCTGCTGCGCCGCGAATGCTGCGCCGACGACCTGCTCTGCCGGTGGGCCGGCGACGAGTTCGTGGTGCTGCTCGTCGACGCCTCCGAGGAAACCCGCGACGCCGGGCCGATCGTCGCCGAACGGATCCGCGCCGCGGTGCACCGGCACGACTGGCAGCTGGTGCTCGGGCGGACGACGAGGCCGAAGACGGTGAGCATCGGGGTCGCGGCTGGCCCGGCGAACCTAGGAGGCCGCTGAATTAGGCGGTTCTGGGGACAGTCGCCGCAGGGACGGAGGCGAGAAAATTGACGAGCAGTCCCGCAGAAAGCCCCTATCCGCGCGTGGCAGTGCGGTCGGGGCGGGCGAGAGAGCACATAGACGGGCCGGTGAGGGCCCGGTCCGGCCGGTCGGCCGCTGGTCAGGCGGCCGAGCCCGCCAGAACCCAGACTCCTGCCGTGCGAGATAGCCCGCGGCCCACGAGATTGCGCAGGTTGAGCCCGGCGGTGCGACGAGTGAGCCAGGCATGGTTCTTGGTGGCGCCGCGATAACGGAGTTTGAGACGACGGCCGCCGATGCTGGCGATCTGGGAGATGACCCGTTCCACGTTGGGCCGGAACTTCCGGTACTTCTCTCGCAGTTCGGGCTTGTCTGCCCAGTCACGGCGGGCTTGGCGCAGCAGATCATCTCGTTGGTGCAGAACGATTTTACGGCCGGTCTTGGACTTGGTGCAGCGCGCACGCAGCGGGCAGTCGCGGCACAGCGCGCCGAAGGTCGCCACCCGGTTTTTCTGACTGATCGGGCGGGTGTTACCGGCCGGGCAGCTCACCGTGCCCGCGTGCTCGTCGACGGTGAAGTCGTCGACGGTGAACCCGCCCTCCACCGGCGCTTGCACCGGTTTCGGCTTGATCACAGCCTCGTCGGCGTCGGTGTCGTCGATCGCGCCACGCAGATCCCCTGTGCCGTAGGCGGAATCTCCGTACCACTCGCAGGGATCGTCCTCGGCGTCGAGGAACTCCTCGGCCACCGCCGGATCGGAGTTCTTGGTCCCAGCGGCCTTGGTCAGCTTCTCGTCGGTGATGATCCCGGTCTCGGGCTCGGCCGCCACGTGCGCCCGATACCCGTCGCGGCGGTTCTCCGGCGACTTGCGGGTATGCCGCGCATCCGGGTCCACAGTGGATATCACTCGATCCGGGGCGACCCGCCGCGCAATCCGCCACCGCCCATCAGTGCCATCCGATCCTTCCGCCGGTTCGACATCCTGACCGGCGACCAGCGCCAGCAACGCCACCGCGACCTCCGCATCGCCCTCCAACTCGGCCTCCGTCAACACCGCCACCAGCGCGCCTGCGTCGTTGACCAAGGCCGACACCAGTGCGTCCTTGGCCTGCGGGTCATCCCAGTCAATCCTCGGTTTGCCCGGCTGGCTGTAGTCATGGCCGGTGCACACCTGTGCGATCCGCTCGGCTGCGCCAGGAACCTGCCGGGCCACCCGCCGGATCGCCGCAATCAGCTGGGTGACGGTGTCCTGAGTGGCCACCGCATCAGCCAGGATCGTGGAATCCACCGCCCGTTTACGCCGGCCGCGCAGGATCCCGGTCTGCTCGATGACGTCCTTGACCGCGTCATTGATCCGGTGGGGCCGATCCGACGCCGCCAGCCGTTTGCGCCAGTACACCAGGGTCGAGGCATCAAATCCCTTGTGGTCCAACGACATTCCGGTCGCGACCTTCCACCGCAGATCACACCGCGCGGCGTCGGCGGTCTCCCGATCCGAGTAGTCATGCAGCGTCTGCAACACCAGGACCGAGGCCATCACCGACGCCGGGATCGACGGACGTCCCCTCCCCGAGGGGAACAGGTCCTCGAACTCCCCATCGGGGAACACATCCTGACGATGCTCGGCCAGGAACGCGAACACACTGCCCGCCGGCACCAGATGACCGACCAGCGCGTGAGCGTCCAGCAGTTCCCGGTCGGCACGTTCCACACCCTGCATAAACCGATTCTCCCAGCTCAAGCCCAGATTCCTGGGAGACACGCCGATTATTCAGCGGCCTCCTAGAGCACCTGTTCGCCGCCGCCGACATCGCGCTGTACCGGGCGAAGCGGGGCGGGCGCAACCGCTGGGAGATCGACGGCGACCGGTCGGCCGCGGACCGGTCGACCGCGGACCGGTCGACCGCGGGTTGAGGCGGATCCGGCTCCGGTTAGGATCGGTCGCCGTGCCCACCACGCTGCGCCCCGATGGCGGCGGATTTCCCTTGCGCAGCAAGGTAGAATCGATGATTGACGCCGGAAGCCCGGAAGCCCGGAAGCCCGGAAGCCCGGAAGCCCGGAAGCCCGGAAGCCCGGAAGCCCGGAAGCCCGGAAGCCCGGAAGCCCGGAAGCCCGGAAGCCCGGAAGCCCGCTGGTGGCGGCGATGTCCGCTGGGCGGGACCGGGCTGGGCGCTGGGACTCCGCGCCGGTGCAGCGCCGGATCCTCTGCCTCGTGAGAACTCTGGCCACGCTGGACCGCCTGCTGGACGTGCTCCCGGTGCTCGCGGACGACATGCGGGTGGAGACCCGCTTCGCGGTGGCCGCGGGATCGGAGTTCGCCGTGAACCTCGCCGACGAGCTGCACCGCTCGCAGGCGCAGGTCGTGGACTGGGAGCAGGCCATCGGCAAGGACTTCGACTTCGCGATCTCGCCGAGCGGCAACGGCCCGCTGCACGAGCTGGAGGTCCCGGTGCTGACGCTGCCGCACGGCGCCGGACACCACAAGCTCCGCGCCACGGAAACCGGTGTGGCACAGGAAATTTCGGGCCTGTCCACCGCCCAGCTGATGCACGAGGGCCGGGTGGTCCCGGCGGTCGTCGGCCTCTCGCACCCGAACCAACTGGCCGAGCTGCGGCGCAGCTGCCCCGAAGCGGTCCCCCGCGCCGAGGTGATCGGCGACCCCTGCTTCGCGCGCCTGCAGGTCAGCCTGCCGATGCGCGGGCAGTACCGCGCGGCCCTCGGCACCGGCCCGCGAAAACTGGTGGTCCTGGCCTCGACCTGGGGCCCGCATTCGCTGTTCCGCCAACAAGGCGGGCTGGCGCAACAATTGGTCGCCGCGCTACCCGCCGACTACCAGGTAGCGCTGGTGCTGCACCCGAACGTCTGGAGCAGGTATGGCGGCCTGCAGCTCGAAACCTGGCTGCGGACGGCCCTGCGCAACGGGCTCGTCCTGGTTCCAAAGCTACGCAAGTGGCAGGCCGCGCTGGTCGCCGCGGACGTGGTCGTCTCCGATCACGGGTCGCTGGCGTTCTACGCTGCCGCGCTGGGAAAACCGCTGCTCATGGCGGCTTTCGGCACCGGCGAGGTGGTGCCCGGCTCCCCGATGGCGCTGCTGAGAGGGCGGGCGGAACACCTGGACCCGGCCGGGGACGTGCGGGCGCAGATCGATGCGGCGCGGCCGATCCCGGATCATCGGCAGCTCGCCGATCTGGCCTTCCACGACGGCCCCTACCAGCGCCTTCGCGAGCTGATCTACCGGCGGCTGGAACTCCCGGAGCCGCCGTGGCCTGCCCGTCCGGAGCCGGTGGACCTGTTCCACTCGTGAGTGACCGTTCCGGTAAGAACCGGAACGATCACTCACGATCGAGCTTGCGCTGCACCCGCTCCGCCTTCGGGCTCTGCGCCTGCTCGTAGATCGCCAGCGCCTCCTCCAGGCAGTCCCGCGAGCCCGGCTGCCCGGTCGCGGCCAGCGAGTCGGCGAGCAGTTCCAACGGCTCGGCGAGGTCGAAGGATGCCTGCCGCTCCCGAGTCGTGGCAATGGCATCCTGGAGCAGCGCGATGGCCTGCTCGTGCTGGCCGAGCGACTGGTGCGCCCGAGCCGCGGCGACCCTGATCTTTCCAGGAGTCCGCTTGTCCTCGGGGAATTCCGCGATCCGCTCCAGGGCGGCCCGCAACACCTCCAGGGCCTCATCGTGGCGTCCGAGCCCGGAAAACGACTCCCCCATCAGGTATTCCTGCAGCGCCATGCCGCGACGGCGCCCCAACTCCTCGTTGAGCCGCCGCGACCGCTCGAAATTCCCGATGGCTCCGTCGAATTCGCCGAGCGCGTGCATCACCTTGCCCTGGAATTCCAGTGCGGAAGCCAGGATCCGCCGATGCCCGGCTCGCTCCGCCACGGCGACGGCCTGCGCGCATTCCTCCTGCGCTTCGGCGAGCTCGTCGCACTCCATCAGCAGCTGCCCGCGAAGGCTCCGCATCCGGGACTCCGCGACGGGATCCTCGATCTCCCGTGCGCACCTGATGGCCAGTTCCAAAGCCCCCAACGTGTCGGAATAGTGCTTATGCTGGTTGTGCAGCGCCCACAATGGACCGTCGCAGAGCGCGATCACGTCGACGCGCAAACCACTTTCTTCTGCCAAGCGAACTATGCCGAGCAGGTTGACCCGCTCCCGCTCCAGCCACTCCAGCGCTTCTTCCCGAGTGGCGAAGGGATTTTCCCCGGCGACGTCGTCGTCCACGACGCGGAGACGGCTCGGCTCCATCACCATCCGGTCGGCGAAGGCGCCCTGCAACCGATACCAACCGACGAGGCGCCGCAGCGCGTCGTCGCGCTTCGCGGCGCCGAGCGCCCGGACGGCTTCGGAGGAGGCGTGCTCGTCCACGAGGTCGTGGAGCAGGTACTGCTCTTGATCGTTCTCTTCCACCAGACACGTCCTGTGCAGCTCAGCGAGACGGGATTCGGCGTCGATCTCGGCGAGATCGGCTAACGCCGCCACCGCCCGGGTCGAGAACACGGGGCCCGGGAACACACCCAGCCACGCGTACAGTTCCTTCTCGGTCGCCTGGAGCTCCCCGACCGCGAGGTCCAGGGCCGAGAAGACCTTGTGGAAGTGCCTCCGCCGCCGGCCCGAGAGCTCCCGAACCGCCCGCGCGATGTTCCAAGACGCCCGCCGCTGCAAAAGACCGGCGACGACGCGCAACGCGATCGGCAACCCGCCGCACTGATCCACGAGCTCCGCCGCAGCGGCGGGCTCGGCATCGACCCGCGCCCGCAGCCCGTTCCGCCGCAGGTAGTCAAGGGCATGCGGCGGATCGAGCGCGGTCAGCCGAATCGGGCGAACCCCGTCCGGAACCAGGTCGGCGGCATCTTCTCGGGCCGTGCACAGCACGAGGCTGTCCGCCGAGGCGGGCAGCAACTTCTCGATCTCCCCCAGGTCGGCCACGTCGTCGAAGAAGAACAGAAGCTTCCGGCCCTTGGTCCTGCTGCGTAGCAGGACGATCTTGTCGTCCGTCGCCAGCGGGATCCGGTCACCGTCAACGCCCAGCGAACGCAAGCAGTGCTCGGCGGCCTCGTCGAGACTCCGCCGCCCGAGGTCGAAGTCGAACACCACCTGCCCGTCCTCGAACGCCCCGATCATCCGGTGCGACCAGTAAGTGCACAGCGCGCTCTTGCCGACCCCGTTGATCCCACTGATCACCACGCACGCGGCCCGAGCACCGCGCCGCTCGGCCAACAGCGCGTCGAGTGCTTCGCACTCCGGCTCCCGATCGACGAAGTTGACCGGCTCCGCAGACAACTGCCCCGGCGGCACCTGCTCCTCGCGGAAGTGCACGCCGCCGTGAACGGCCCCGATCTGCACGAGGTTGCGCACCGAACCGCTGTTCTCGTTGCCCATACCCACCCCAGTGGCGCCGAACGGTAACGATCACCTGACGATACGCGACGGAAGCCTGCGACCGGTGGGACATGAGGGACGCCAACCGGGTGTCGGCAGCGAACGGCGGTGCAGGTAGGCTGCGAGACGGGTCGAAGACCAAGCCCTCGTAGCTCAGGGGATAGAGCACCGCTCTCCTAAAGCGGGTGTCGCAGGTTCGAATCCTGCCGGGGGCGCAAAACCGCTGGTAAAAGCGGTGGGGGCTGATCTAGTTCAAGATCAACCCCCACTTTATCCCCATCTTCGCCTCAGCCCTCTAGCTGCATGTTTGCCAGCGCTTCGGCTGCCGAGCTACTGACGATCCCCCGGTTCATGTACACGTCCTGGGTCATGCTGACCTGCTCGTGACCGAGGTAATCGGCGATCTCACGCGCGGTCAGCCCCTGCCCGTCTAGCTCCGTAGCGACCAGGTGCCGGAAGGCGTGTGGGTGCAGCCCCTCCCAGGCCGTACCCTCTACAGCTTCGCGGAGGAAGGCGCGGGTGTCGTCCGGATCCCGTAGCGTCCCCGTTGACGTGGGATACACCCATTTGGACTCGGACTCGGCGTGACGCCGCTTGAGCGTCTCCACGTACCACCCAGGCGGCATAACCGTCCGCATTCCCGCCTCAGACTTGGTGTGCGGCTGGACGATCAAACCGACATCCTTCACGCGGATCACGGTGCCCTCGATCGCGATGGTCCCCGCAGCAAAGTCGATCTTGCCCCAGTCGAGTGCCAGTAGCTCGCCGATCCGGCACCCGAGCGCAGCGAGGCCGTCGACCACATCCGGCAGGTCACGTCGGACTGCCTTCTTGTCGGCGCAGCTTCGCCCGAAGCTTGGGCAGCTCGCTTGATTCGAGCTTCATTCGTGGCTTCTTTGTCTTCTTGCTGGATCTCGGAAGGACCACCTCAGCGATCGGGTTGGTCTCGATCGCATCGTGCCGGACAAAGACGCCCATGACCCCGCTCAAAACGACCTTGGCGTGGATCGCGCTTCCAGGCCCTGCGGTGTCATGGACCGACCGGAGCACCCGCGTAGCCAAGGAAACCTTGATCTCACTCCCCGCAGGTTTCCAACGGCAGGCTCCACATCCCGCCGCCAGCTGACGCCGACCGAGACCACGCTCGGTGGCCACTACAGGTGGGACCTTGACGATGTTCGCGGACAGATCAAGAAGCTTCGTGAGCAGAATTCACATGGCGAAGACCTGGGCGAGCTCGACGACCAGGAACGCGAGTAACTACGGCAGCAGGGTGAAAGCCGGGATGTGCTTCGGGCGGACTACGGAGAAGTGTCGGCGATCGAGCGTAGCCACCTGGTGGATCTCGAACCGTTCCGCCACAGCGATGACTGACGCGTCCGCCAGCCCCAGCGGCAGGTCTGCGTACTTCTCGACGAGGTCGGCCACCCGCTCCCAGTCGGCAGCAGCGAGCGAGACCACATCGAAGCCACCTTGGGCTACTTCGCGGATGAACTCGGCCTCGACACGTGCACCGCAGCGTGTTCCCAGTAGGTAGCCGATCTCTCCGAGCAACGGCTCAGGGAGCAACAGGCGATCAGGAATCTCCGACAGCAGCCGAAGGCAACGAGCGTGATCAGCATCTACCCGGTTAGCGACCGACACGAGCGGACCGGTGTCGACAACGATCACTGGGCGTGCCTGCCCCGGCCCAGTTCCTCACGGGCGATCTCCTTAGCCCGAGCGCCCAGGTCTGACGGACCTTCCCCGAGCCCAGCGAACCGGAACACCCGGCGCGGCTGCTGCCCTTCACCAGACTCAGACACGCGCCGGTAGTCCTTCAACTCCATCGACAACTCAGGCTCAGCAGGGAACGCACCCTGGGACCGGAGGTGCCGACGCTGCTCGGTCAGATCCTTACGCCGCTCGACCAGGTGACGAACATAGTCGCCAACCTGCTCCAGCTCATCAGGCTCTATCTGATCGAGCAGGCGGTGAAGCTCGTCCCGCGTGATGCTCATGCCCTGAGGCTACCGGCCAAGGCGCACCAGGCCCCAGCCCACGTGTGTTTAAACTTTCTCTACTTCATCAAGGGCGGCCCCTGCGGGGCCGCCTGCCTGCTGTATGCGAGCCATGACGAGGCTGCCGACCTTCCTGTATGCGAGCCCGGTCAAGCCGCCGATGGCCGGCCGGGCGTGCGGCTCGCTGCGCTCACCGGTCCCGGCCGGCCATCGGCGGCGACCGGGCGCGAGCGGAAAGGTCGGCAGCCTCGTCATGACGCGAGCGGAAGGCAGGCGGCCCCGCAGAAGCCGCCGAGATCGAGATTAAACCGCGGACGTCCTGACTCCACTAGGTCACCTGGGCGAGCCACCGAAGAACCGGTGCTGGGCACGTCGCCGAGCTGGTCGCCTTACCACTCCCGTGAGCACGAGACCGAAGCGTCGTGGACAGGGTCGCCCGCTTGTGGTCCAGGTTGAGGGGAACCGGCGAAACATCGGGTTAACGGACCCGACCTAACAAACTAGATTGCCTTGTTAACAAGCGCAACAATCGCCCCAAGTAGCGTCAACATGCCCGCAAAAACGACGGGGTTAGTTGCAAGCGTATTTACGTCAGAAATCCTCTTATGCAAGGCGGGGATATTTAGTTCAGCCTGCCGTGGAGGGTATTGAAGTGAAAGCCTCCTTGGAGGTTCTGGATTGAGTAGATATCGGACGGTGTCCAGGCAGGCATATACAAGATAATCGGCACGACAGAAGTCGTCTAAATCCTCCGCAGCCCAGCACATCCATCGCCCCAAAATTGTGCCCGCATTGGATCGGCAATCAATTTTGTCACCGTTTAGCTTGCCGAGTAATCGCCTTACCTTGTACGCCTCACGTTGCAGGTACCGTTGAGCAGACGCGCGATGGTGTCGGGTACGAACCCAGGACGGCCGTGCCAGCAAGTACCTGTAATGGTTACGCTGCCAGGCAAGATGGTCAAGAGTTTCTAGCACAACCACCATCGCGTAATACCGGGCGGCATAATTTCGCCACAACCGGATAATCACACCAACCAGAATAGCAAAAATTACCAGTAGATCGACCATTTCGATGATACGGCCCAGGCCTGCCGATGAACCCTTTTGAACTTCGACAATTAACGTTTCTACTGTCCCCCAAGAGAACCAGAATAGGGCGGCCAACAGTAGCCCTGTTACGACATTTATTCGCCCCATAAATCTAGTCTGTTTTCTTGCTTTAATCATCTCATCTTCTGGCAAACCGTAATCAAGAGCCAAGATGAGACCTCGATAGGTCAGCGACTTTAGGTTTTTTCTTATAATAGCCCGAGAATAGGAGTCTTCGACGAGAGGGGCGTTGCACTTAATACTTCTGGCCTCGTTCAAGTCGGGGATCACGGGATCTAGCCTACTCGCTTCCGCATTCGATCGACTCTTAATCTCGAAAACTAGGCAGGACCAAAGGTGGTTCGGTGGCCGACGCACAGGAGGCAGTCACAAGAGGCCTACCTTGGGCCCCTGATGCGAGCCCCCACTTTACCCCCAGGAATCAACCGGAAACGTCCGCAACCAACGCCGAGCAACCAGCGTTTGCAATCGGAATCCGTTGAGATCACAGGGGAAATCCGCGACCGTCCGGAAAGGACCGGAAACAAGATCTCCTAAAGCGGGTGTCGCAGGTTCGAATCGAGCAGTCCACTGTCCTCTGCCGCGACTTCGCGAAACCGCGCCACCTCGGCGCGCTCCATGAAGTACTCGTCGTCCGCAGTAACCGTCTCCGGCTGCGCTCCGCTGCTGGCCGCCGACGCCGAGGCGGTGTCGGCATGAGCGACCGACTCGACGAGATCAAGGCCCGCGTCAACGCGGCCACGCCCGGCCCGTGGGGCTGGTTTGGCAACACCAACGTCCGGAACATCTACCTCTCCACGAAGTACTGGGGCAGGCAGGTAGTGATGGACTTAGCCCGCTGGGGCATGCAGTTCGCGCGTCCGCGCTTCGCTCGCGGCCGGACCTTCCGCCCGAACCCTGGCGGTTGGCACGACATGCCCGAAATCCAGCTCGGCGACGCGCTCGGCCTTATGCACATCGTCGAATCCCTTGCCCCGGAGGTGACCGCATGAACATCGACCACGCCGCGCCCCGCATCGTCGACCGCTGCCAGCGTGCCCCGAGCTCGGCCGCTACACCTGCAAGCCCTGCTCCGAGCGGATGCGTCGCTGGCTGCGCGAGATCGACGACTACGCCGCCACCCTCACCGCGGCACCCGGCCGCGGTGGCGATGGTGGCCGGCGGCCCCCCGGCTACGGCAGCAGGCCACCCGCGAACCTCGACGTGATCGCCGCACTCGATCACCGCTCGGTAGCGCACGTGATCGGGCCCGACGACACCGACGGCGCCACCCGATCCATCATCGGCACCACGCGTCGCCTATGCGGGTGGGTGCATTCCGTGCTGCTGCGGCTTGACGTAGACCACAATATGACGATCACCAGCAGCACAGGGTGGCTTCGCGGATACATCCACTGGTGCACCACGCAGCGGTGGGCCGACGATCTCGCCGAGGATCTGCGCGAGCTGCACGCCCAAGCCCGACAGCTCGCCGGAGACACGCCCCCGCGGCCCGTCGCCCCGTGCCCGGACTGCGGCGGCCCGCTGTGGCCGCTCGGCGACACCGACACCGGTCGCGGTCTGCTGCGGCGACTGCCGGGCCACACTCTGCGGCTTCGACCTACTGCGTCTCGGAGCTGCACTTGCGTTGCAGAGGACGGCATAGCACTGATGGTCAGTTTCCAGAAGCACCAAGCTAAACGGGTGTGATGGCGTCCCGTCTGGCGGGACACCACCACACCCGCGATCACTCATCAGACCAGCGATCATTCACAGAAAACTACGCCTCGAATCGACGACTCGCCGTAGTGCCAGTCATTATCCTGATCAACGAACCTGAAGGGATCCACGCGCACACACGCCGTGTCCGGCGCATAGGCAATGTCTAGGCGCACGGTGTACGGCACCACACAGTCGTTCTGGATGCGGAAGGTCGTGTAGAGAGGCGGAACCTCTTTGACCACGCGCCACGTAACACAGCTAGGAGCGGGTGGCGAAGCGACGTCAACGTCGTCGCCTTCTGCGGTCGCTGCTTCAGGAACCCCCAGCAACATCATCGCAACCGCGGTCGCACCTACCAGTGTTCTTCTCAATTTTCATTCCCCCTGAATTGACGTGGGTCAGCGCTCGCCATGTAGCCATGTCTCGCACTAACTCGTTCGAGCTGCTCAAACAACGACACCGGGAAGTAATGACCCCAATTGGCCATATACCCGGCAGCGTCGGTTTCTTCCTTTCGGAGGAGCTGAAGCTCTCGCGTAACGTTGACGACGAATTGAGAGAACGGAACTCTTGCCTCGACGACACAGTCCGCTCGACGCGGTGTCCACATGGTCGTTGGCTGGAGCCATTCCCAGCTGGCAAGGCGATGCACGGCTACCGCGAGCGTTCCCTGCCAATCCAGCGCGAAGTCCAGAAACACACTTCTATCGCTTGGACCTTCAGTGGCCCACAACACGCAGCCGACATCAGCCCCGTGCGCGAGTGCAAGCACCACCTCCGCTAGGTTGTTCAGAGAACTCCGCGTAGCTGACGTACTGAAGGTGAACTCACCAGCATCCGTCTCTGCAAGCATGACGCCGCCGTGCTCGCCTGACAGGCGAACCTCGAACGTCTCCGACACCGCGCGCTGCTGATCTTCACTCATGGGCTGTAACGATCTCGCTCATCGAGCGCCAGCGCAACGTTGCCACTCGTTCCCCGGCGCCACGCCAGTGGTGTATAAGGTGATCCCTTCGCCGTTAGCGCTTTCATACACGAACTCTGCGGCGTCGCCCCGGCCAGGACCGAACTGCCAGCGCCAGACTGAAAGACTAGGGTTAGTGCCGGGACGGTTGTACCCGCCAAATTGCATAGTGTCCGACAGGCAGTTCTGGAAAGCATCGGCGGTCTGTTCTGTAATTTCGTGGTCAAGGTCCACATGGACCACACCCTTAGTGGGGTCACCGCACCGCATCTTAAGGGATTGCCCCGAAGGGGACCCGTACTCGGCGACGATGGAACTCGGGAGGGCAGATCCATCAAAACACGCCCAGGCGCGCACAGCCTTTATATCGACGTCGGCCGCGTTCTGCACCGCAGCGTCACGAGTAGCGGAGGTAGCCGAAGCCGGAACCGACCCCAGCAGGAAACCAGCGACTACGCAGGAAACAGCGCCAGCAAGTTGTAGTGATGTCATGGGGTCCACGCTAACCAGATGAGCACCGTGCACCCGCAAAATCCGCTTCAATCACTCGAAAAGCGCAACGCAAATCATCGTCGTGATCTTCCTCTCGTTTTCTTAGAATTCCCGCATTAGCGCTTCAGTCGAGCAACCGAAGGGATTCCGACGCATGACCCGCTCTCCAATCGTCCGCTACCGCGACGGCAGCACCCTGGTTGGCCGGGCGAGAGCGCCCGCGTCCCGGCCAGACGGGAAGGCAGGCGGCCCCGCAACGCCAGAAGGGGCGCTCTGAAGAGCACAGAGATGTCCTCGCCGGACGGGCAGGCCAACGGGGTGAGGGGTCGCGCTCGAACGCTGCGGTTCGGTCGTGGCTGCGCTGCCCCACCCGACCAACTACCGCCACAAGGGCTATCAGGCCGTGTCAAGGGGGTAACACTTGCGCACAAGGCGTACCGTGACCAGCAGCGGTTGCCCCTTGACACGACCTGATCGGGCTTCGCCGGGTCGACGGCGTGAGGGCAGAGGCCCTCCCTTGCGGGGCGCACCCAAGGACCTCCGAGCGCGCTTAGTTCGGCCCAAAAGCTCCGGAATGCTTTCGAGGGAGGAGCCCCATGCCCGCCGTCCACATTCCTAGCCGCGACGAGCTCGCTTTCGCGGTCAACACTGCGCGAACTTGTCTGCCCTCACCTCCGAGACTGGCCTACTACAGCGGCCTCGGCTTGCTGGCCGTGTTTGATGTGCTGGAGTGGCCAGTTACGGTGGCCATCGGGATCGGGGCGGTGGTCGCACAGCGAGCCGCCCGCCGAGTCCAGACAAGATCGTGAACTAGGCGTGGCGGCCGGAAGGCTCTCCTAAAGCGGGTGTCGCAGGTTCGAATCCTGCCGGGGCGCAAAACCGCTGGTAAAAGCCGTGGGGGCTGATCTAGTTCAAGATCAGCCCCCACTTTATCCCCGGCTACGTCCCCAACTCCTGCATCACCTTCACCGAAACCAACTGACCCACACCACCGAGCGGAGAACGAAGCACGCTCCCGCACCCTTCGTCGAGTGCGGGGGCGCGTTCGTCGTTTCCGGGGGGATTACACAGGCGGGACAAGACCCGGCAGGTAGCCCTTACCGTCGCATTGCGGGCAGGTGCGCCATTCGGCCATCGTCATGCCGGTCTGCATGTCCTCGGTGGCCTGCACGACGTAGATCCGCGGTTCGCTGATCTTCCGCATCCCACCGCAGGTGAAGCACAGTGCGTTCGGACCGCCAGCGCGCATCTGCTCGTCGTCGTCGTCGTCGTTGTTGCCCACCATGCCCCTACCTCATCATGCGGGCGGCCCGAAGCCGCGTTGGCGGCCCGGTGTTTCGCGGCAGTGCCGACATCTCGACTGCGCCATCACCGTGCCCACCTCACCCGTGGTGATTGACATGATCGCGCGCGGCAGCGTCACGTACCGGCCGCCGCCACAGCCGCGGCAGCGCGACCTCGTCTCGCCGGTGTCGTTCATCGCTACCTCCTACACCGCGGGCGGAGTCTCCAGCTGGCCGGAACCGTCGCACGTGTTGCAGTTGTCATCGCAGTCGACCTGTTCGGCTTCTTCGCCTTCGCCCTTGCGCCGCGATTGGCTACGTACCTCTGTGTATCCCGTGCCATTACACGAGGGCCGCATGAACAGCATCGTAGTGATCCTCCCCCTGTCGGTAATCATCTGTCGCGGTACCCGGCGCGCGGGGAAACCCTCTTTGTCAGGCTGAGGTGAGACACCCCGAGTGAGTACCCGGGGTCCGCGACCGAGGGCGGGATCGGAGATCCTTGTGTACGTGTCCACCCCGTCTGATGACCAGCCCAGCTCCCCGGCGGCCGACCCCGCACCCCGGCCGACCCGGCGAGTGTTCAGCCCCGACTACAAGCTCGCCATCGTCGCCGAGTACGAGAACGCACCCAACGGCGAGAAAGGCGCCATCCTGCGTCGCGAGGGCCTGTACTCCTCCCACGTCATCGAATGGACACGGGCACGTGACGCCGGAGTCCTGACTAACCGACCAGCAGAGGCAACGACTTCAGCGAAGCGACCGAAGAAGTCCGCCGAACAGCTCGAATTAGAGAAACTCCGCCGCCAGAACGAGAAATTGAAATCCGACCTCGCGAAGACCCGGATGGCGCTGGACATCATGGGAAAAGCGCGCGCGCTCTTGGACGAACTCTCCGGGAGCGCGGAGAACGACGAGCCGCCGACGACATCATGACCACCGCATTCACCGGCCTACGCGCAGCGGAGGTGTCCGTGCAGAAATCCTGTACGCTGACCGGGATTTCTCGGGCGACCCACTATCGGCACACCTCACCGAAAGGCCCGCTGCACGGTCCGTGGTTGCCGCGCACACCGCCCCCGTCGGCGCTGAGCGTAGCCGAGCGGGCAGCGGTGCTGGACCTGCTGAACAGCCCCACCTACCTCGACCTGGCGATCCCGCAGGTCTGGGCCCGGGAACTGGACGAAGGCCGGTACTGGTGCTCGATGTCCACGATGTACCGCATCGCCCGCGCCGCCGGCCAGGTATCCGAGCGGCGCCGCCAAGCCACCCATCCACCCCGCGTCCGCCCCGAGCTGGCTGCGCACGGTCCCAGCGAGGTGTGGTCGTGGGACATCACCGCACTGAAAGGACCCATCAAAGGCGTCTGGTACAAATGCTATGTCGTCATCGACATTTTTTCCCGCTATGTCACTGGGTGGTTGGTCGCCGCTGCGGAGGACGCCGTGGTAGCGAAGGATCTCCTCGCCGATGCCGTGCGCCGGAATGGGTGTGAGCCGCACACGATCCACGCCGATCGGGGCGGGGCGATGGTGTCCAAGCCGGTATCCGAGCTGTTGGTCGACCTGGGCGTACTGCGGTCACATTCCCGTCCCCGCACATCGAACGACAACCCCCCTATTCGGAGGCTCAGTTCAAGACGATGAAGTATGTGCCGGACTTCCCGGAACGGTTCGGGTCACTGGAAGACGCGCGCAGGTTCTGCGATGGCTTCTTCCTGTCCTACAACCACGAGCATCGGCATTCCGGGATCGGCTGGCACACCCCGGCATCGGTGCATTTCGGCACCGCCGAGCAGATCCAGACCCAGCGGCAGGCCACCCTGGACCGTGCCCACGCCACCTACCCACACCGGTTCGCTCGTCGTCCTCGGGCACCGAAACTTCCCGAGGTTGTCTGGATCAACCAGCCCGCCGACCAGCCGCAACCCACACAGTAGGCACCAACTGTCTCATTTGACTTGACAACTACCGAAACGGTTGCGGCACCTGCCGCGCGCCGATTCCCACCAGCCACCAATGCGAGTCGGCCGGGCCGCTGTCGCGCGCCGGGGGTGTGAGCGCGCGCAGCCGCCTCGCTCGAAGGTAACCATCCGCAGTTCTCGTCCGCAGTCCGCGACGCCGCCAAGGTACGGTCACGGCCGCTGCCTCGAGTTCCGCGAGCGGTGGGGCGCTGCGATTGCGGCGATGAGACCGGGGAGGGCGTGCTCGGCGAACCGCCCGTAGCCGAGCACGAACGCGGGTGCGGCGCGCTCGGGGTCGGCCCAGTGCTGCGCGGCGCCCTCCACCAGCGCACCTCGTGCGCGCGCGTCGTCGAGCAGCCCGTTCTCGTCCGTGCCTGGTGGCAGCCGGACGTAGACGTGCAGACCCGCCGCCGCACCGGTCGGGGTGACTTCGGGAAAGTGCGCTGCAAGAGCCTTGAGCGCCGCATCCCGCCGGCCGCGGTAGATCGGGCGGACCCGCCGCAGGTGCCGGGTGAATCCGCCGTCCTCGACCAACCGCGCGAGCGCGAGCTGCTCCAGCAGCCCCGACCCCATGTCGTCGAAGAACTTCTCCTGGACGAGATCACCCACCAGGGACTTGGGCGCGGCGACCCAACCGAGCCGCAGCGCGGGACTCAACGTCTTGCTTGCCCCACCTGCGTAAACGACGTGCTCGGGGTCGAGCCCCTGGACCGCGCCTGCCGGAGCGCGGTCGTAGCGGAACTCCGCGTCGTAGTCGTCCTCGATGACCAGAACGTCGTGGCGCTGGGCCCACCGCACCAGTTCCCCGCGCCGCTGCGGGCTCAGGACCGCACCTGTCGGGTAGGAGTGCGCCGGTGCGACGAGCACCGCAGCGACCTGCTGCACGCGCAGCCGGGCCACGTCGATGCCGTCGTCGTCGACGGGCACGGGGACCACGTGGATGCCCGTCCTTTCGACTGTCCTGCGGTGGAAGGCGAAGCACGGGTCCTCGACCGCGATCCGCTCGGCCCCGCGGGCGCGCAGGACGCGGCAGAGGAGCACGAGCGCCTGTGTGAATCCGGTCGTGATGACCATCGTCTCGGGTGCCGTGCGGACTCCTCGCACGCGACCGAGATAACCGGCCAGCGCGGCCCGGAGCTCGGGCGCGCCTTGCGGACCCGGGTAGGTGAGCCTGCAATCCGGTGTGCCGGCGAGTGCGGCCCGGTAGTGCCGGTACCACTCCCGCCTGGGGAAGGTCCCGGTGTCGGGCAGTCCGCCGACGAACCGAGCCGCCGCCGTCGGTGCCGAAAGCGGTTCGATGCTGTCGGCAGGCGCGACGTCGCGGACCCGCGTGCCCGATCCGCGGCGCGCCACCAGGTAGCCATCGGCGATCAGGTTCCGGTACGCCTCGACGATCACGCTGCGGGAGACCCCGAGATCGCCGGCCAACGCGCGGGACGGCGGCAGCAGCGTGCCGGCCGCCAGGCGCCCGTCCTGGACCGCCGCGCGCAACCCGTGCTCGACCTGCTCCCGAAGCCGACGCGGAGCGGATCGATCCAGCGGCACCAACACGTCCGCCGGGAACTCCGAATGCGTTGAATTGGTCTGCTTGTCCATGACTAGATTGGATCTCGTAGCAAACCAATCGGGCCGCAAGATCGGGGCATGGACCGACTCCACTCCCCGCTGTTCACCCGCTTCGAGCCCGGGCCCGCCCTGAATCCGGCCGGGCCGGTGCTGGTGAGCGGCACCGAACTCACCCTGCACCGCCGCCGCGATCTGGTCGGCGTGGCGCGCGCCGGGATCCGCCTGCGCCGAGGTTGGTAAGCGATGCCCGGCGCGGTCGGCTCGTGGCTCTGGGTCTCGCCGCTGGAGGGCAAGAGCGGCGCGCTCTCGGTTTGGACCGGCGAGCACGACCTGCAGCGGTTCGTCGGCCTGCCCGCGCACGTCGAGATCATGCGCCGCTGCCGCGAGCGGGGCACGGTCCGATCCACCACCTGGACCGCGGACGTCTTCGACGCGCAGAGCACGCTGAGCGGCATGCGACGGTGGATCGAAAGCAGTCCGGAGCCCGTCGTCGGAAAACCCGCACGCTGATCGGCCGGAACTGCTCCGAATGTTGTAGCCGTGCGGCAGGAACTCGCGTCCGGTATGCACCCGTTCCACGGCGAAGATCAACACTCGCGTTCTCGCATCGAGCTTGGCCGAGCACCCTCGCTGGCCAGCCTCGCCGACGTGCTACCAACGACGTGACGAACGGAGAGCCAATGCTGATCACCAACGTCCGCCCGTGGGGCGGCCAGGCCTCGGACATCGAGATCCAGGACGGCCGGATCAGCGCCGTCACCCCGCACTTGACGCAGGCCACGAGCGCCGACTCGGTCGACGGCCGCGGGCGGCTCGCCCTGCCCTCGTTCTCCGACGTCCACTGCCACCTCGACTCGACCCGGCTGGGCCTGCCGTTCCGGCCGCACACCGGCAGCCCGGGGATCTGGCCGCTGGTCGTGAACGACCGCGGGAACTGGCGCGACGCCGAGTGGAGCGTCGCCGAAAGGGCCACCTACACGCTCCGCCGCATGATCGAGCAGGGCACGACCCGGGTGCGCAGCTACGCCCAGATCGACGCGGACTGCGGGCTGGAGCGCTTCGAAGGGGTGCTGGCCGCGAAGGAGGCGCACCGCGACCGCTGCGACGTCGAGATCATCGCGTTCCCGCAGGCAGGGCTGCTGCGGGAGGACGGCGTCCCGCCGCTGATCGACGAGGCGCTGGTCTCGGGGGCTGCCGTGGTCGGCGGCATCGACCCCTGCACCCTCGACCGCGACCCGGTGCGGCACCTGGACGTCCTGTTCGGACTGGCGGAGAAGCACCAGGCGCGGATCGACGTCCACCTGCACGAGCCCGGCGAGCTCGGGGTGTTCTCGGTCGACCTGATCCTGGAGCGCACCCGCGCGCTCGGCATGGCGGGGCAGGTCACCATCTCCCACGCCTACAGCCTCGGCAGCGTCTCGGAAGCCACCACCCGGCGGCTGATCGCGGAGTTCGCCGAGCTGGACATCTCGATGGCCACCGTCGCGCCCGCGCGGCACCACTCGCTGCCGCTCACCGAGCTCACCGCCGCCGGGGTCCGGGTCGGGCTGGGCGAGGACGGCCAGCGCGCGACTACTGGTCGCCGTACGGCAACGCCGACATGCTCGACCGCACGTGGCAGCTCTCGTTCACCAACCAGTTCCGCGCCGACGAGCTCATCGAGCACTGCTACGCGGTGGCCTCCCGCGGCGGTGCGTCGATCCTCGACCGCTCGCTGCCGCGGCTGGCGTCGGTAGCCGACCGCCCCGGGTTCGCCGTCGGTGACCAGGCCGACCTGCTGCTGGTCGACGGCGAAACCGTTGCCGCCGCCGTGATGGACCGCGGCCGTGACCGGACGGTGATCCACAACGGCCGCGCGGTCGCCGACGGCGGGGCGTTGACCGCGTAAGGCGACACCGCCCCGATTGGCGGTTCCCCAGGGAGATCCACTTTCGTTAGAAACGGATCATCGGCGCTGGGGAGGGCTTGATGTCAGGCACGATCGTCTGGACCGGTACCGCTGCGCAACGCCGCCTTCAAGAGCTTGGGCTCAATATCGCTCAGGTTGATGAGGCCATCCGGGCCGGAGTGAACGCTAGGCGTTCCAACAACGACTTCGAGCCCCGATCCGCCCCCGGCCTCAAGGACTGGATCGCACGAGTAGGGGAGCTCCGTCGCCGCGTAGTGGCTGAGGCCGGCTGGCGATACGCGGATCCACGGAACGTGCCGTTGGTGTACGAAGCCCACAAGAGCAGGGCATTGGGTGTCTTGTTGGGTGACCAGAACACGGGCGACGCCCGCTCGAAGACGGGCCCCCGGAGCAAGTACCCGAAGGGCGCGGTGGTTGCTGAGGCTACGGCGCAAGGTACCGGGCAGCCGACACTCGATCTCGACCTGACGCGGTCGAGCAACCGCGGGCATCTTGACATCGAAGACCTCGCTGCGATGGACGTGTGGTTCCTCGTGACCTATCCCCTCGATGTCGGCGACGAGTTCATGGTGCGCAGAGAGGTCTCATTGGCAGACCCGATCTCTCCCGACAGGCACATCACGTCCTGGAGACAACGACTGGTCTTCCCACCGCTGCGGTTCGCCCCCATCGTGATGCCCGGAGGACCCGAGGACCCGGACCAGATCGATGTCTACGTTCGAGCTCTTCAGTCCGGTGCTGCGTTGGGCTGACCGAGACGGGTGGACAATGGCGGAGTCATGTTCTCGCCAGGCCGCCTCGCACTTGCCCGCCGACGTCGTGGGCTGACTCAGGCTGAACTGGCCAGACGGGCAGGAGTTACCGCAAGGCGCATCGGCGACTACGAACGCGGCCGGCTGGAACCCGACCGCGCGGCACTGGGTTCCCTCGCCGAGCAACTCAGGTTCCCGCTGAACTTCTTCGCAGCACCTGAACCCGATGAGATCGCATCGGGTGCGCCTTCCTTCAGGGCGCGCAAGAAGACCGCAGCGATCAAACGCGATGCCGCGACGAGCTCGGCCGTTTTCGCAGTGGAGTTCAACCGTTGGCTTGAAAGCCGTTTCGACCTGCCGGAAGCCGCGGTGCCGATCATCGATCGGGTGGACCCGGAGATCGCAGCGGAGATGGTGCAGGCGTCATGGGGCATCGAGCTCAAACCGACGACGAACATGGTGCACCTCCTGGAGTCACGCGGGGTTCGACTGTTCGCCGTGTCACCGGAAGATGCCGAGGTCGGCGCTTTTTCACTTTGGCATGGAGGGCGGCCGTTCATCTTCCTCAACACCCTCACTTCGGGGGAACGCGGCCGGTTCGATGTCGCACACGAACTCGGGCACCTGGTGCTCCACTCAGGGGCTGCGGAGCTACCGTCGCAGGAAGCGGAAGATGAAGCCAACGCCTTTGCGAGCGCTTTCCTCATGCCGCGCACGAGCGTGCTCACTCATATGCCAAGAGAACCGCTGACAAGTCAGATCATCGACGGCAGGGCCATTTGGCGAGTGTCAGCCATGGCGCTAACGCACCGGCTTCGTGACCTCGGGCTTCTCACGGGTGATCACTATCGGTCCGCATGCGTGGAACTCAGCCAGCAGGGGTTCCGCGGGGCCGAACCCGGCGGGATTCCCCGGGAAAATTCTCAACTGTTGACGAAGGTCTTGCGTGCGCTTCGCGGACAGCGGATCAGCCTTGCAGACGTCGCCGATGAACTCTGCCTCCCACTAGAGGATCTGACCAATCTCATGCTCGGGCTCAGCATCACCGCGGTGCCGGGTACCGGCGCGGGTCGAGGTTTTGATGGCAGGAGAACGGCCCACCGGCCGCGACTAACCCCGATTACACCTAGCTGATCACACGCGGCGGTGACGGGCTCCCGATCGCCCGGGAGGGCACGGACCGGCCACTGCTCGTGCTCAGCTTCTCCACCGTCCGCCTGTCCCGATGACCCACCCGCAATTTCAATGGAAATTGCGTTCCTCCGGCGTGTCGGACCACGACACGCCGGAGTCTGTGGACAACTCACGCAATTTCAATGGAAATCGAAGGGGACCGGCCGACCTCGACCTCGGCATTGGCCTCGGCCTCGGCATTGGCATTGGCATTGGCATTGGCATTGGACAGTATCCTCGGGGGCACCGGCCGCAACCTGGCCTGGACGCCCTGAAGCCCGGGGGCCGTGAGGTCTTCTGGGCTGCGCTGGTTTGCGCTGGTTCAAAAGACTCCCGGCCCACTGCCAGCGAAATCGTGTCCGGCACCGCCCCAGAACAGGCGCTAGAAGTCGAGCGCCGCCTGCATGCCAGCGGTGTTACGCCGCTCGAAGTCGAGCAGGTGCTGCTTCCGGTCCAGCCCGCCGCCGTAACCGGTGAGGTTGCCGGTAGATCCGACGACGCGGTGGCAGGGCACGATGATGCCGATCGGGTTCTTGCCATTGGCGAGCCCGACGGCCCGCGAGGCACTGGGCTTTCCGATCCGCTCGGCCAGCTCGCCGTAGGAAATCGTTTCGCCGTAGGGGATTTCGCACAACCCCGACCAGACCATGCGCTGGAACGGGGTGCCGACCAGCGTCATGGGCAGGTCGAACTCGTTGCGCTGCCCCGAGAAGTACTCCTCCAACTGATCGATCACCGGCCCGAAGGGCGCGGTGTCCGGCTCGCCGAAGTTCTCCTCCGGCGGGCGGTGTCGCTGACGCTCCATGTAGAGACCGGTCAGGGCGCCGTCGACGGCGACGAGCGTCAGCGGGCCGACGGGGCTGTCGATGACGGTGTTCACCGGGTGCACTGGAAACCTCTCCTCAGGCCGGTAGCCGGTTGATCGCGTGGTCGCCGGTCGCCCACAGGTACTGCACGGCGTACGCTCGCCAGGGACGCCATGCAGCGGCATGACCGGTCAGTGCCGCAGGCGTCGAGGGCAGCCCCAGGCTACTTGCGGCGTACCGGATTCCCAGGTCGGTGGGCACGAACGCATCGGGATCGCCCAGGGCGCGCATGGCGATCGTCTCGACGGTCCACGGGCCGAATCCTGGCAGCTTAGCGAGCTGGGCACGAGCCCGATGCCAGTCGCTGCCGACGCTCAGATCGATACCACCACCCGCCAAGGCCTCGACCAACGTGGTGATGGTCTTGCGGCGAGCCTTCGGGAAGGCGAGCGTGTCCGGATCCAGCGACGCCAAGGCACTCGCATCCGGGAACAAGTGGGTCAACCCACCGGCGGGATCGTCGACCGGCTCGCCGTGAGCCGTCACCAACCGAGCGGCATGCGTGCGTGCCGCAGCAGTCGAAACCTGCTGCCCGAGCACGGCGCGCACCGCGAACTCCGCAGCGTCGACGGTGCGGGGCACCCGACGCCCCGGCTCCTTGTCGACCAACGGCGTGAGCACCGGGTCGGTGCGCAACAGGTCGTCGACGGCGACCGGATCGGCGTCGAGGTCGAGAAGCCAACGGCAGCGGGTGATCGCGGCCGACAGGTCCCGAAGATCGGCCAAGGTCAACCGGCAGTCGATGTACTCGGGCTGCGGCCGGAGCGCGACGACGCCGTGCCCGTGCGGCAGGCGCAAGGTCCGCCGATAGGCCCCGTCAAGCCATTCCTCAACCCCGGGCACTGCGGTCGCGGCGAGGTGCCCGAAAAGGTTGTCCGGACATAACGGAGCCCGGAAAGGCAACCGCAACGCGAGTGATCCCCCTGCGACCGACTGCTGCCGGGAAGCCCGCGCTCGCAACTCGGTGGGCGCAAGCCCGAAGATCTCGCGCACGGTGTCGTTGAACGTCCGCACGCTGGCAAACCCAGCGGCGAAAGCGGCATCGCTCATGGGCACGGTCGTGGTCTCGATCAGCAGTCTCGCGGTCTGCGCGCGCTGCGCCCTGGCCAGGGCAAGCGGCCCGGCCCCAAGTTCGGCCAGCAACTGCCGCTGGATCTGCCGCACGCTGTACCCCAACCGAGAGGCGAGCCCGGGAACGCCGTCCCGATCGACGCCCCCGTCGGCGATCAGCCGCATGGCCCGCCCAACGAGGTCGGCGCGCTCGTTCCACTGCGGAGACCCGGGGCTGGCGTCGGGTCGGCACCGCTTGCAAGCCCGAAACCCGGCCTGCTGAGCAGCGGCGGCGCTCGGGTAGAACCGCATGTTCTCCACCTTGGGAGGAACAACGGGGCAGCTGGGCCGGCAGTAGATCCCAGTGCTGACGACGGCGGTGTAGAACCACCCGTCAAACCGAGCGTCCTTGGACTGAACGGCCCGCACACACCGAGCCACATCCTCGTGCATACCCACCAGCATCACCGGGAGCCGGGCCGCAAGCTAGCGAAAAAACGACATCAACGTGCGCAGGGCCGACAAACCCCTCGTGAGCACTTCTGGGGGCTATAGCACCCCAAACCACTCACGGCCCCCTGAGCAGCAGAAACCGCCGCTACGAACTGCCTACGGATGGCCGCTACGAACTGCCTGCCGATGGCCGCTGCGAACTGCCTGCCGATGGCCGCGGCTCCGTCACAAGCCGTGTTCGGCGAGGATCGACAGGAAGTTCCGCTTGCGCCGGTGGGTTTCCTTCAGCTGCCTAACGTCTGCCGCGAAAGCCTCCCTTTCTCCAACACGGGAGTGCAGGCCCCGCAACGCCGTCAACAACTGAGCTGCGCGGAGGTAGCCCTGGCGGCTGGTTTCCGCGATGGCCGTGTCGACCTGCGGCCGGTAGATGGCGATGGCATCGGCCGGGTGGGTCTCCGCCCGGCGCTCCGCGACGGCCATTCGGGTCGACGCGTCGCAGTCATACTGCTGCACCACCTGCCAGGACGCATCGATGTCGTCTTCCGCCAACAGAATCCGCGCCAGTGTTGCGGCCACGAAGGGTTTCCCGGCCTCGACTCGCTTGCGCAGCACCTGGTGCGCCCGCTCGCGCAGCTGCGACCATTGTCCGGTCCGCTCGGCGGCCACGCGCAATCGCCGGTAGGTGCCCTCGTCGGGAGCATCGGCGAATCCGGCTTCCAGGAGCTCCACCGCATCAGGCCCACGGCCTTCCGCCTGGTAGAGGTCGACAAGCAGGTCCACAAGCCGCGGATCCTGCCGACCCATGTCCCGAAGACCGCGCTGCAACCAGTCGATCGCATCATCAACGCGACCGGCATCGCGCAGCACATCGGCGATTCGCACGTAGGAGTAAGGATTGGAGAGGTCCTCGGCAAAGGTCTTGATCAGCGTGTCGGTGTCCTCGGTTTCCCGGACGAGCTCCTCGCGCAGCCAGCGTAGCCGCCACACCGGGCATCGGCTTCCGGCCTGATCCAGGCCGAGCCGATAAGCCGCGAGCCCCTCCGGACCGAGCAGTTCGATGACTTCACACAGTTCGATGCTGGGCCAATCCGTACCGTTGAGCCGGAAGGATGCCAGCCAGCGCCCTAGCTCCTCCGGGTCGGGCGGATTGACCTGGCAGGCATCCAGATAGAGCTGCCAAGCCGCATCAGCGACCTCCTCCACCTCACCCTCGCCGCAATCGGCGGCGGCGCCGACGTGAGTCATCACCTCACGCAGCAAGGACTGCACGTCGGTCGCGTGATCGGGCAACAGGCGGCGAAGCGCGTCCAGCGTGCCGTAGGCGCGGTCGGCATAGGCGACCGCTTGATCGTAATCGAGCCAATCTGTCTGCAGCAGATCGATCTGATCACGCAGTGCCGAAAAATCTGGCTGGTCCGACGTGGTGGCCGCCAGCAACCGCAAGCGTTGGTAGAGTGCTGGATCGTCCTGCGCCTGGGTCACGAACAGGGGTCACGAACAGGGGTCACGAACGGTGATCACAAACGGGGGTTACAAGCAGGAGTCACGAACGGTGGTCACGAACGGTGGTCACATCATCACTATGTGATCGAAGTTGGGTGGCGGGCCCACCGTGCGGTGCAGAGTGTCAATCACCCGGCGAGGGTTGTCATACGGGCCCGAGATGTAGCACGGCTTGCCCTGGTTGCCAAAGGTGATGCCGGACGGGCCTTCCCAGGTACCGAGGTGGTCGGCGGCTTTCAGGAAATCGGCGTGGGGTTCGAAACCGAGTCCGCGCGCGTACTCGACGGCGCCGAACACGATCTCCTGTGCGAGTTCGATCGGAGCCTCCTTCCAACCGTTCCGGAAGGTCCTGAAGTACTCCGGCACGAACCGCCGCAGGGCGACGTCGTCGGTGATGTCCGGCCCGAGCGCGTTCTTGACTCCCAGGCAATAGACGTCCACCAGGTATCCGCACACCGACACCTTGTCCCAGCGGTGCCTGCGCGCAATCAGCACGCTCACCAGCCCACCGGCGCCGTCCTGTGCTGGTTCAATCCAGTCGGGTCGGCCGACAACGGAAAGCCCCTGGCTCCAACCCACGTTGATCCAGCAGCCAACGAGTTCCGGCAACTCGGCCGTGGCGCGATCTTGCGCCGCGACGGCCCGCACCAGAGGAGCCACCGCGGACGGACGTACATCAAGAGCACGGGCGATTTCCTTCGGCGACTTGCCTTCACTACGTAGCCGGCGCACTTGTTCGAGAAGCTCGGTCTTTTCCACGAGACAGGACCTTATACCCGATACCCGGTAGTTCGAGCTCTGGCCAGTTGCCAAGGCACCCGTCGGGCACCTCGGCGATGTCGCCAACCGCGCCCGTATTCCAACCACGCAAAGACCGACCCCCGGCAAGTCAGCGCAAATCATGTTCGGTAAACGATGCCGCGCTCCACAACAGCAACGGAGAGCATTACTACCAGTGGCGGATATGGTCCTTCCCGTGACGGACGGGCTGGACGCCCCGGCTACACCAGCCGCAGCTTCCCAGCCCCCGCCGCGTCCAATGATCAACGAGCCACGGGAAGGTCTTCGGCGTGGACTGCCACGACGGTTTCCCGTGGTGCGGTTGACGGCTTTCCGGGCTCCGCCAAAGGCTTGCAGAAATCTCAAAGCCCTGCGACGTCGAAACGTTGCATCAGGCTCGGCTTGCGGCGATGATCATTTCGAAGTTGTTCGTAGCGTTTGGCGAACTTCGGCTCGTCACCACTCCGTGCACTGAGAGCCTTGAGATCGATAAGGAGACCGACGGCCGCGTCGTATTCGCGCTGGTTCTTGGTGGCGATCAGTTCGTCCACCCGCTGCCAAGCGGCTTCCTCGTCAGCGGCGAGCGCATCAAGCCGCTTCTCGCGAGCGGCAGCGGCCTCGCGATCACGGCGGGCGCGCAACTCTTCGGCGCGGCGAGTCTCCTCCTGCTGCCTCACCGCTTCCCGCCCTGACGCTGCATCCAACAACTCACCAACCGTGCGGGAGCCCGTCAAAGGCGCAGTCGCGTGCAGACTTCGATAGCGTCGCCGGATATCCGCAATGCCACTACCATCGCCAGTCGCGGCGCGGACGAGGAGCGCGTCTTTTTCTTTCTGCGGCAAGCTTTCCACGAACTTGGCGAGCCCATCATCCGACGGCCTGGCGCCGAGCGGCGCGCTGGCTTGTGCCGCAACGGCCAGCAGGTCTTCATCGATCCGGAGGAACTCAACCAGTGCGCGTTGGGGGCCGGTCAGCTTCGAAAGCCCAGCGGGAACGGGAGGTTCGACCTCTTCGGCATCGATGTCCTCCCACTCAAGGTAAAAACCGATCGTCGCCAGCCAAGCGAGATAAAGAGCACGGTAGTCGCCACCGGCCACCTCCTCGCGGATCGGAAGCAGTACACCCAACTTCGGATCGCTGGTGTATTCCCACTCGCCGCTTTCGTCGCGGTACGTGAAACTGAGAATGACGTGGTCACCATGCTGCCAAGCACTGGTCAGATCGTCATCGACACAGTAACGCTGCGCCGTCTCGAGATCAAGCAGCCCCGCGGGCAACCGAAGCATCAGCTGCCGGTCTCCCCAGTTCGCGAAGTAGAGGAAAGCGTCGAAGTAACGCTCCATCAATACGCGCGGACGGCCCCGGAAGTCGCTCCAGTGGTACTCGTTGACGAACCTGGTCGCAGAAATGTCAGCCCGACTCGAAAGATCCCGAAGTTCGAGCTGCTGCTGTTCATCAAGCGGCTGATCAATAGCCAAGAACTCGTAGTACTGGTACTCGCTCACCGGTGCCCCGCGCTGGAAGGTTGATCGTTCGTCGCCCGTGCAGGCTACGCGCCGCCAGCCCAACCGAGTCACCTGGCCAAGCCTTCCGCACAGGCAGCCAAGCATGACGTCCGCGCGGTCCGCGGTCTTCAGAGACCGGTCGACCGACTTGCCACGAGCGACAACGACGGTGCCCCGGTGAAACCGCCGGGGCACGTCGAAGCCTCGGGAAGCAACAACCATGCCGCGCTCTGCAGTTCAGCCGAAGCGCTCCGCCTTGACGGCGACCAAGAAGGATCCCCAGGCCTGCGACTGGAAGACCAACGTCCCCCCAGCCCGGTCCTTGGTGTCCCGCACCCCGATCCCGTCGGTCCCGGTGCCGACCTCGACACAGTCAGACTGGCTCGCACTATGGCTGGACTTCCGCCAGGTCTGGAATGCCACGACTTTCACCCCTCTAGCTCGTCAGCCCGCGTTGCGATCAGCTTCGCCGAATCCGCAGGACTCAGCGTCACCCGTTCGAGTGTATCCAGCACTTTCGCGTAATCGGCAACGTCAGCGGGCTCGTCCAGGAACGCGCCCAGCCTGCGCTGCTCCAAGTGGACGATCGAGCGAGCTTTCGGGAAGTCGAGCAGGACGAAGGATCCTTCGAGGCCAGGATGCGTTGCGACTTCCTCCGGGATGACCTGGACAGTCACGTTTCGACGCCGGGCCATCTTCAAGATGTGGCGCAACTGTTCCGCCATCACGCGCGTCCCTCCGACAACCCGCCGAAGCACACTTGCGTCAATGAACGCACGGAACCCTGCAGGAGTGGGCTTGGTGAGACTCTCCTGTCGTCCGAGGCGAATCGCAACGCGCGCTTCGATATCAGCGGCGTCAACGTCGCTGCCATGCATAACGGCCCGCGCGTAGTCACTCGTTTGCAACAGTCCTGGAACCAGAACCATGCCGAGGCAGCTGATCTGGCTCGCATCTCGCTCGAACTCCAGCAAACCGGTGAGCTGCTTCGGCAAGCCTGGAACGCCGGTCTCCCACCAGCCGGGCTGATCCTGTTCGCGAGCGAGCTTCAGTAGGCGGTTACGGTCCTCGCCTGTCACGCCGAGTATGGCGAGGATCGCGGACACGTCGGCTTCGGTGACCGCCTTCGTGCCGTTCTCGATCCGACTCATCGTCGCTTTCGACAAGCCGAGTCGCTTCGCAACGTCTTCCTGCTTGTAGCCGCTCTGGCTCCGGAACTGCCGCAGTTCAGCTCCCAAACCCCGCGCACGAGCACTGCCATTCATGTTGAGCAGCCTAGTACGGCAGCCGCACTTTCGTGATCTTGGCTGGTCAGGGGCGTTGAGGGGGCCCGGTTAATCAGGCGGGCAGCCGCCTCGCGATGATCATGTTGTGACGCAAGAAGATCGTGAGGCGGCTGCGGCTGTCATGGTAGAGGGTGCGCGTGCGGTGGCGAACCTGGAGGTGCTGCACGGACGGTTGAGGCCGTGTTTCGCGCGGGCGAAGCCGTTTGGGCAGGCCAGGAAGTACATGTCCGGGTTGATGAGTGATCTGCCGCGCAAGAACGGGTGGACCATCGCCGAGCACGCGGGAGACCGGACTCCGGATCGGATGCAGCGGCTGCTCAATCACGCGGTGTGGGACCACGATCAGGTTCAGGGGGTGGTGCGACGGTTCGTGGTCGACCAGTTAGGAGACCAGCCGTTGCGGGTGGTGGCGCTGGACGAGTCCGGTCAGGAGAAACAGGGGGAATGCACTGCGGGCGCCAAACGGCAGTACATGGGCTGCGCGGGCCGGGTCGCGAATGGGGTGAACACAGTCTATTGCTCGTACGCCACCCCCGGCGGGCACGCGCTGGTCGGTGCCCGTATCTATGTGCCGGCCGAACAGCTCGACGATCCTGATCGCCGTGTCGCGCTCGGTGTTCCCGACAAGACCGAGTTCCGAACGAAACCGCAACTGGCGCAAGACATTCTTTTTGACATGATCTCGGATGAGACGATACCACCGTGGGTGGCGGGCGACGAGGTCTATGGCCGATCGGGCCCGCTACGGACTTTCTTGGAGGACAACGAGATCGGGTACGTGATGCGCGTCGGGTGCGCCTTCACCATCGAGTTGCCAACGGGTGAGCGGATACGCGCGGACGCTACCGTGGCCACGCACCTGGCCAGCCGCGAGCACGAGCGGGCCTGGCAGGTCTGCTCGGTGACCGGGTCGAAAGGCGAACGCATGTACGCCTGGGCCTGGATCGCGACCGCGAGCCCACGCCACTTTCTGTTGATACGCAAACACTTGCAGACCGGCGAGTTGGCCTACCACTACTGTCACGTTCCCGCTGGACGGCCGATCACGCTGATGACCCTCGTGCGGGTCGCATGCTTGCGCTGGCCAGTCGAAGAAGGGTTCGAGTTCGGAAAAGACCACTTCGGACTTGATCACTCCCAGGTCCGCCTCTACACCGCACTGCTGCGGCACATCGTACTCACTCTGGCCGCGCTCGCCGTCTGCGCCATCACCGCAGCCCAAGCCAGAACCCGAGCTCCAGCACCAATCTTGCCCACCACGCCCGATCAGCAGCCACCCGAGGATCCCGGCCTGATCGCACTCACTGTCGCCGAGATCAAACGACTATTCACACTGGTCACCCGTCGGCTCCACCCCGAAACCCACCACCTGCACTGGGTCTGGTGGCGACGCCGACACCAAGCTCGCGCCCGCTGGTTCCATCACCGCGCCCGACTACGTCGTGACCAGCGAACATAGCCCAACCGGAAAGTGCGGCTGCCGTACTAGATCGTCCGCTCGGGGATCTGGTTCACCCAAAACGGGACTAGATCAGTTTCAGAAACTGCCGATAGATTCCGAGACCAAGGAGGCATCGATGACCGACTACTTGACCTACGTCTGGCGCCCCGTCACGGGAGGCCGCCACGCGTTTCCCATCGCAGCAACGAAAGCTCCGCGCAAGGAGCAGGTGAATGCGTTCTGCGGAGCAGAAGCGAACGCAGCGGAACTGCACGACCGGTCAGAAGTGGACTGGATCCGCGAGGACACCTGCATGCGCTGCTGGCACACCCTCACCACCCGCCTGTGACACCCAGGGACGGGCGATTTCGCGCGAAATCGCCGCTCCCCACGCCTGGCAAACGCCGATTTCGCGCGAAATCGACCCGTCCCGCCTCGGAAGGAACCCCACCGATGTTCTGGATCCAGCTCAGCACCTTCGTCCTGTTCAACCTGCTGATCCTCGCCATGCTCACCACCCAGCTACCCGCAAGAACCATCGCGTTCTCCACAGGCCAGCACGCCGGAGGCGGCGAAGGCGCCTACACGGTCTGGCACCTCATAGCCGACATCGAAGCCAAATCCCGCACCACCGACGAACCCGACACCAGGCACGAACATCCCCACATACCACCGGGATTCCCTACCACAGACCCCGACGAACCCACCGGGCGCCACCACCTGCGCGCCTGAACGCTCGTGAGTGATCCTTCCGGCTCTTACCGGAACAAACACTCACGAGACCTGGCCTCCCCAGCCAGGCCGGTGCGGTACCTCCCCGACCTCGGCCGCACCGGCCCACCCCGGTGACCGGGCGCGAATGCCCCCTCGCCCCACGCGCCCGGTCACCGACCCAACCGGACACACCTAAGTGGTCGCCGCCGGAAGTTTTTCGGGGGTTGACTGCCTGTGGGTCTTGTGCGGGTCAGATGTCGGGTGTTGTGAGGTAGAGACTGGCTGCGCAATCGAGGGCTTCTTCCGGGCTGCCTACGGGGAGGCCGCTGGGCAGGATCTGGTCTTCGTACTTCCCGGAACTGGCCAGGTACAGCGCGAAGCCCCATTGGCCGGCCGAGCCTGTGTACCTCAGGCGTATCAGCGGCCAGACCTCGCCGTCTGTCAGTTCGCCCTCGACGTAGGCGAACTGGCCGCGGTAGCGAAACCGCAGGTCGGCCACCCGGGGCCAGTGGGTTCTTGCATGAGCACGCAGCCGTTGACGCAACGAGATCTTGGTCGACGCAGGTCTTCGGCGCAGGCGGCCAAGCACCGCGTCGGCCCTGTTCAGTTTTTTCAGGGGCCGGCCGACGGCAGCGACATCAACGACAGTGCCCCCGGCGAAACTGCCGGGAGCACTGTCGTCGCCTCTCGCGCAAGCGCCACGCCGGAGCCTTGAAACAGCTACCCGCTGCGCTGCGTGGTTCAGCCGAACCGCTCAGCCTTGACGGCGGCTAAGAAGGATCCCCAGGCTTGCGACGGGAAGACTAATGTCCCGCCGTCCCGATTCTTCGTATCCCGCACCCCAACCACGTCGGTGCCACTGCCAACCTCGACGCACATCCCGCCATGTCCGTTGCTACGGCTAGACGTGCGCCAGTTCGTGATGACGTCCATGGGTCACCTCTCTGCATCGACCGCCTTCAAAGCTGCTGTGAGCAGCTTTCGTGATTCTCTCGCATCTACAGCCGTCGCTCGAAGGTGATCAAAGGCGGTGCTGAACCGAGCAACTTCGTCGGGTTCCTCGATGTACAGGCTTCCCGCCACGTTGTCGACGAAGACGACACTCGGTATCGGCTCGGGAAAGTGGAGTTGACCGAAGGGCGATCCGCTCGCCGGATGCGACCCGGCCCGGAGGGGCAAGATCTGCAGGACCACGTTCTGCAGGTCCATCGCGTCCAGAAGGCGCCGAATCTGGCCGCTGCGGGTCTCAGCGGTGCCCGTGCCACGCAGTAGCGCGGACTCATCGATGATCGCCCACAAGGACATTTCGCCAGACAGCAAGCGCTCTTGTCGCCGCATGCGTAGTTCGGCCCGCGCCCTGGTGGTCTCCTTTACTGCTTCCGGAGAGGTCGTTTCCATCAGCGCAACCGCATAGTCTGCGGTCTGGAGCAAGCCTGGGATCAAGTCGATCTCAAAGTAGTGCGCGCAGGTCGCTTCAGACTCCAGTTCAACGTAGTCCTCGAAGATTGACGGCATCGCATCGTTGTACGAGGCCCACCACCCACGGCGCTTTGCGTCGCGGGCGGTCTTCACCAGCCATTCGGTGATCTTGTGGTCAGCTCCGTAGAGCTCGCAAAGCACCCGCACATCCGGTACGGAGACCCCCATGTTTGCGGTCTCGACCTTGGAGACCTTCGAACGGGACCAGTCCAGCTCCTCCATGACCTGCTCTGGGCTCACTCCTGCTTGGTCGCGGAGGCTGCGCAACGTGGCCGCAAGGCGGCGCTTGCGGACTGTTGGCTGTGCGCGCTTGGGCATGCGCACACCGTATCCGATCACCCGATCTGGTCGGAATGGAAAATTTTCTGATCAGACAAGTTGATGATCGGCACCAAATCTGACACTCTCAGTGCTGATCAAAGTTCATAGAGTAATCGACTCTGATGGGAGCCCCTGATGGCTGACTACTTGACCTACGTCTGGCGCCCCGTGACCGGAGGCCGCCACGCTTTCCCCATCGCAGCAACAAAAGCTCCGCGCGAGGAGCAGGTGAATGCGTTCTGCGGAGCAGAAGCGAACGCAGCGGAGCTGCACGACCGGCCCGAAGTGGACTGGATCCGCGAAGACACCTGCATGCGCTGCTGGCACACCCTCACCACCCGCCTGTGACACCCAGGGACGGGCGATTTCGCGCGAAATCGCCGCACCCCACGCCTGGCAAGTGCCGATTTCGCGCGAAATCGACCCGTCCCGCCTCGGAAGGAACCCCACCATGTTCTGGATCCAGCTCAGCACCTTCGTCCTGTTCAACCTGCTGATCCTCGCCATGCTCACCACCCAGCTACCCGCAAGAGCCATCGCGTTCTCAACAGGCCAGCACGCCGGAGGCGGCGAAGGCGCCTACACGGTCTGGCACCTCATAGCCGACATCGAAGCCGAATCCCGCACCGCCGAAGAACCCGACACCAGGCACGAACATCCCCACATACCAGCAGGATTCCCCACCACAGACCCCGACGAACCCACCGGGCGGCACCACCTGCGCGCCTGAACGCTCGTGAGTGTTCCCTCTGGTTCTTACCGGCACGACCACTCACGAGACTTGACCTCCCCAGCCGGGCCGGTGCGGTACCTCCCCGATCTCGGCCGCACCGGCCCACCCCGGTGACCGGGCGCGAATGCCCCCTCCCCACGCGCCCGGTCACCGACCACCCTGCGCTTCAGGAAGAACGCGATGACACCTTCAGGTCGCCTGGACGCGAGCGAAATGCCCTGGCTTCGCCTCGTAGATACAACTCACGCCATACGAAGTGAGTAGGTCGACTAGGTCAGCCGCCGGGCGAACTGGCACCAAAATGGCGAGTTGGTCGTGCTTGACGTAGCGCCCGTAATCGAGGACCTGGCCGAGGGCGAGCCGCACATCGCTTCTTGAGGTTGCTCCTTTGGCTTCAATCAGCTCGCGGAGCCCTTCATCGAACAAGTCCGTGAAAAGTTGACCAGCCTGCCCTGGCAAGCGGATCGATCGGCGCGTCGCCGCTCTGCCCTGCTTATGAAGCCACTCGGTGTACCGATTCACCAGCGCCGCTTCTCGACGTTTCGCGACTATCGAACTGTCCTTGGAAGTCGCGGAATACTCTGCCGCTTCATTTGACTCGACAGGGATCGACTGCACCTGAGGCTCCGTTGGCTCGCTCGCCGCAGGAACAGGAGGAACTGAGTCGGCACGCCAGAGCCGGAACACGATGGCGCTGCGGAGTACGCCTTCCTCGTCGGGTGCGTCGGCACGGTAGTACGGTTCTTCGCGGTCCAATGTGAACTCGCCGATGTACTTGACATAGCTCCTCCGCTCCGCTGCTTCGAAGAGCCGCAAAGCAAGTCCTGGCGCTAGCACCGCCTTGTTTCCACGCACCAAACGCTGATCGCCCGCTTGGCCTTCACCGGTGTAGTGGTAGGAACCGTCTTCACGCCAACCGTCGTATTTGTAGCCGTACTGCGCCCCCTGCGGAGAGCTGAACAGAAGCACGCTGCCCGCTTTTGGCGCCGACGCAATGCCGCCCTGACGAGAACCGCCAAACCTGTCGTGGACCTCGGTACGTCGCAACTCATCATCGACCTTGAGATCCCACTCGACCAGACCGTCATCACTCTTAGTCACTTGATCACCCATGTGACTATAACCCGATCAGACGAAGTAGGCGCCAGAATTGACCTACGGCCACATCGATGATCACACGCAGGAGCGGACAAGCACGTTCGAGTACTCCGCAGCCGGTGAAGTGACCCTGCTCAGAACCCGAATCCGTGAATAGTGGGTTGGGTTGATCATGTTGTATTTGGTGTTGATCTCCGCTGCGGTGTTTTTGGGTTGTGGGCATGGTGGTGGCCCGGTTGTCGCGCCGGGTTCGCGTTGTCCGGGTCCTTGGTCGGGGCCGGTGGGCCGGGTGGTCAGGGGATCGCGGGGAGTGTTCTCAGTGTGGTGAGGATCCCGGCGAGCAGGTGATGTCCGGGTGGGAGACGCAGGATGGCTTGTCCCGCATGGGAAATCAGGCGCGCGGGGACGCAGATGAGCCGGTGCCGTAGGGTTGCGATCATGGCTTTGCCGCCACGGATCCCGTGTCCTGTCACGGTTTCGCCATCGGGCTTGCCGGTGAGTTCGTGTAGCCAGGCGGCAATGTTCACCGCCAGCAGCGCGCCGTGCATCCAGGCGGTGTTGACTTCCTTGTAGCCGCTGGGCAGATGTCGTAGCGCGGCGCCATGTTTGCTGTCGCGAAACAGGTTTTCGATCGTGGTGCGGTGGCGGTACCAGTACTCGACCGCGACCGCCTTGGCTGGGGTGGACACGTCAATGTTGGTGCAGATGAACGAGTAGGCGTAGATCCAGTCAGCACTTCCGAGTTCATCCAGCGGCAGGGTGCGCTGGTTGGGGTGCAGGGTGCGGCGCCGCCGGGAACGGGGATCGGCCGAGACCTGGGAGATGTCCAGTTTCACACGGCGGATGAGGATCTCGGTGCCGGTGGGCCACCAGTTCGGCCTGTAGGAGGCGACCGCGACCTGCGCGCCGGTCATGTCCCGGGCGTCGGTCCAGTCGTCCTCCGAGAGCCCGTCCAGTAGCCGCCACAGAGGTGCGATGCGTTTCGCGCCGATCGCGAACTCCGCACCCTCGGCCAGCGCCGCCCGCGCGAGGGCACCGTCGAAATAACCGGTGTCGGCCCGTAGCCGTATCCGGGCGCCCCGCACCGCACGCGGCAGGCCTTTCAGCGCCCGCCGTAACATCGCCGGTGCGCTCGCACGAGCGTCGTCGTTGCCGGAGAACAACTCCGCGGCCAGCACTGCTTCGGTCTCCGCCCAACACGCCACATGCGGACGCCCCACACGCCGGCCCTCATGGTTATAGGCCACGCCGCGTTTCTTACGCCCGTAGACTTCGACATCGGAGGTGTCCAGGTCGATCGTCACGGAGGCGGCCAGCCGCGCCCGCCGCGCCGCGGGCGAGAGCTCATACGCGCGTTCGGTGACCGCGGCGATCCCGGCCTCCACCGCCGTCCATTGTGGATCAGTGAACCGCCGTGCCAGACCGGCTGCGGTCGTTGAGGGCAATCCCGGCACCGGCGAGATCTTCTGGCCGGCGGCATCCTCACGTACCCGGTCCAGACCGACCAGGAAATCCTGCCCGGCCAGCTGCGCGCACGCCAGCCCCACCATCAGCTCACCCGGCCCGAAGCCTCGGTCCCGTTCCTTAATCGGCCCGACCGCCTCATCCAGCTCCGCGATCACACCCAGCCGGTCCACCAGCTCGGTCACCGCCGCCATCCCCGACACCTGGGTCAACGACAAATCCGGCACACCGACCCGCACCTTCGCTAGCGTGCGCCGGCCATCAACTACACTGCCCACCAGATGGGTGTCCTCTCCGACCAGATGAAATTGACTTCACAATCAACATCATCCCAGGTCAGAGCGACACCCATCACCATATCCCGCCCCAAATCACACCCATACTCGCGGATTCGGGTCAGACTTTCTCTGCTCGTGCCGAAGCCCGCCGTCGCGTTCTGCGCCAGCGTTGGGTGCACGAACGTCAGGACCGCCCAGATCGACGCCATCGTGCAGAACGTCGTCAGCAGCAGGCCCCGCACTCCTCGGCTGCGCAGCGCCGGCAGCGGCAGGCGCGGGTCGTTCTGCCCCTTCTCCACCAGCCAGAACACCACCAGCAGCACCACGCCCACCGTCAGGCACGCCAGCGGCCACGGGCGAACCAGCCCGCGGTCGGGCCGTCAGCCAGGCGTTCAGGACCAGCAGGGCTAGGCAAATCAGCGCCGCGCCCTTCCAGTCCATCCGGGTGTCCGTGCGCGCCGAGTCCGGGACCCAGGCCGCGATCACCGCCACCGCGATCACTTTTAGGACGAAGGTGAAGCCGAAGATGCCGCGGACGTCGATCGTGTCCGTGATGACTCCGCCCAGCAGCGTGTCCACGCCCGCAACACCGCTGTTCACCGCCGTCAGGATTCCCAGGTAGCGGCCGAACTGCTTGGTCGGCAGGATGTCGCGCAGCGTGATGCCGAGGAAATCGTTGCGCTGCAAGTACCTTGCAGCGCCCAGCCGACCATCAGCACCTCGACATTCGGCGCGAGGTAGCGATCAGTCTGCCCAGAGCCATCACCGCGATCGAACCGAACAGCGCGCGGCGGCGGATGATGTCGCTGTAGCGCGGCAGGATCACGCCCGTCAGGCCCGCGACGAACAGAAACGCCGTTGCGCTCAGGCCGATCGTGCCAACGTCCGTGTGCAACGTCGAACTCGTGGTGTCGATGATGGCGACAGCATGGTCGCGTTCGTCTGGAAGCTAGCCACCGCGACTAACAGGGCCGTGAGCACCAGTGGTGGGTGGGCCACGATACGCGACCGGGCCAGGGGCAGTTGCAGTGCTCTCGGCGCTCCCGCTCCTGAAACCCGGGCAGTCAGGCGAACCTGCGGGCTGGGGTGGTCTTCGTGGCCAGTAGGCCCTTGATGTAGTCGAAGAACGCTTCGGCGTCGATCTCCTCGATGACCGTCGCGTTGGCTTCCAGGCCGTGGACTCCCCAGGACATCGCCGCGTAACCGCGGGTCAGCTCGCCGGCCGTCTCGACGTCCACGTGGTAGCGCGCGCTACGGCGGATCAGCTCGGGGTGCAGCAGCACCGCCGCCGTCAGCGAGTCGGGGTGGGTGGTGCCGTCGATGCCGACGCTGCGGTCGAATTCCAGCGTCGCCGCGCAGACGCGGGTGAAGAAGTCCGACAGCGGCGTGCCAAGCGCCGCGATCTCGTCGAGCGCGGGCTGCGCGAACACCGCCTGGTCCAGGGTCAGCGGCGCCCACGGGACCACCACGATCTCGAAGCCCGCCGCGAATACCGTCTTCGCCGCCTCGGGGTCTGCATAGAAATTGAACTCGGCGGCTGCGGTGATGTTGCCGCGGGCGTTGTTGGAACCGCCCATCACGTAAAGGGTTTTGACGTTCCCGACGAAGTCCGGGTCCTTCACCACCGCGGTCGCGATGTTAGTCAGCGGGCCGATCGCGGCGATCGACAACTCGCCAGGGTTCTCCGCGGCCAGCCGGATCAGCGCGTCCACCGCGTGCTCGGGTTCCGGCACGCAGCCCGTCAGGTCCATCGTCAGGCCGCCCGCGCCGTCACCGTGCACGTTCTCCGCGCTCTCCCACGTCCGGACCATCGGGCGGCGGCACCCCAGGAAGATCGGGACGTCGCCGAGCTTTTCCGCGACGTTGCAGGTCAGGTACGCGTTGTGGACCTGGTGGCCGAAGTCGACGTTGCCGGCGACCATCGTCACGGCGCGCAGGTCGGCTCGGCGGTCGAGCAGGCCCGCGAGCAGGGCGATGCAGTCGTCCTGCGCCGTGTCGGTGTCGATCACCAGTGGGATGCGCTCAAGCATGACGTCTCCAGTGCGGCCATTGTTCACATCTTCGTTCACTCGGCGAAGCCGGATGTACTGTAAATCTGCCCTGTGCCGGCCGACGACGCTTCGCGCATCTCGCGCGATGCACCCGCGCCGCTGCACGTGCGGATCGCGGCGGCGTTCCGCGATGACGTCCTCAGTGGACAGTGGCCGGAGCACTACAAGCTGCCGCCGTAGCCCGCGCTCGCGAAGCCGCCCGGGGTCAGCCGCGGGACGTTGCGGAAGGCACTGGCCATTCTCAGCGAGGAAGGGCTGCTCACCCAGACCCGCGGCCGCCGATCGCGCAGCTGCCGCATTCGCTGTCCGAGGATTTCCGCGCGCAGGGCACCGCTGCGCAAAACGATTTCAGAGACAGTCGTCGAGAGACGTAGATCACATTCGTCCGTGTCACAGCGCATCGGACTACCCCGTCTCAAGGTGTGTAGCCACTGACGACCGCAGAGGAGCACACCATGGACGCGCGACTGGACTACTTCGCCGACCCGACCGCTGGCAAAGTCCTCAAGTACTTCATGTCGATGGGCAAGGCGCTCAAGGACTCGCCGCTGCCGGCCGCAACACAAGAGCTGGTAGCGCTTCGCGTGAGTCAGATCAACGGCTGCGCCGTCTGCATCGACATGCACACCAAGGAGGCCGCCGCTGCCGGCGAGATCTCGGTGCGGCTGAACCTGGTCGCGGCGTGGCGGGAGGCCACGGTCTTCACCGAGGCCGAGCGCGCCGCGCTGGAGCTGGCGGAGGAAGGGACCCGGGTCGCGGACGCGGCCAGCGGGGTCAGCGACGAGGTGTGGGCCCGCGCCGCCAAGCACTACGACGAGGGGCAGCTCACCGCCCTGGTGATCCTGGTGTCCTTCATGAACTCGGTGAACCGGCTGAACATCATCGCCCAGCAGCCCGCCGGCGACTACGAGCCCGGGCAGTTCCACTGAACGGCATCAGCTGGTTCGGGGCCCGGCTGCGGGCCCCGGACTCGGGTGGTGCGCTGGCCTGGCGGCGGTCCGGGTGATCACGCGAGCATGGCCGGAGGAGATCGCTTCGAAGAGAGTGGAGTCGGCGTGAGCAAGGTCGAGGAGTTCGAGGAGCTGCGGCCGCTGCTGTTCTCGATCGCCTATCGGATTCTGGGCAGCGTCGGTGAGGCCGAGGATGCGGTGCAGGAGACGTGGCTGCGCTTTGACGGCTCGTCGACCCGGCCCACGTCGACCAAGGCTTTTCTGTCGGCCGCGGTCACGCGGATCTCGATCGATGTGCTGCGCTCCGCGCGGGTGCGGCGCGAGGAGTACGTGGGCCCGTGGTTCCCCGAGCCGCTGCTCAGCGATCCGTACCAGGATCCGGGCCGGTCGGTGGAGCTGGCCGACTCGGTGTCGATGGCGGCACTGCTGCTGCTTGAGCGGCTCAGTCCGCTGGAGCGGGCGGTCTTCGTGCTGCGGGAGGTGTTCGCCTTCGGGTTCGACGAGGTCGCCGCGGCGGTGGGGCGGTCGGAGGCGGCGTGCCGGCAGCTGCTGGTGCGGGCGCGGCGGCACATGGAGGCCGGGCGGCCGCGGTTCGAAGCGGACCGGCAGGTGCGGCAGGAGCTGGCGACGCGATTCTTCGACGCGCTGAAGGACGGCGATGTGGGCGGGCTGCAGGATCTGCTGGCAGCCGATGTGCAGCTGGTCGGGGACGGCGGCGGCAAGAGCCCGCAGCTGGCCAGGGCCATCGTGGGCGCGCAGAACGTGGCCCGGGTGCTGGGCACGATCTTCCCCTTGATGAGCCGGATCGATGTGTCGTTCGAGCCGCACGAGGTCAACGGCCAGCCCGGCGCGATCTTCCGCGACCGGGACGGCAAGGTGCTCCACACCATGGTCCTCGATGTGCTCGACGGGCAGATTCAGAACATCCGCACGGTGATCAATCCCGACAAGCTCGGCCACATCGGGCCGGTCGCCGACGCCTGGGCCATCGACCGCGAGGTGAAGCGGGCCCGTCGGCAGCAGAACTGACCTGATCGACCGGCTGCACGCCGAGCTGGCTGTGCAAGGACACCCCGACGTGCGCCCGGCGCACGGATTCGCCATGCAGGCGACCGGACGCGACGGCGCGACGCGACGGCCAGTGAGCTGGGACGTCGGCTCGGGATCTCCAAACGGGGCCACGGGCCAGACCGTGGACCGCCTGGCGAGCCTCGGTATGTCGAGCGGGTCGACGACGCCGTCGATGCACGGCGGAAGCTGATCCGGCTTACCGACCGGGGCGTCGACGTGCTCGCCCGCTCGGCCGCCATCTTCGAGGAGCTCAGGTCGCAGTGGGCGAAGGTCCTCGGTGCGAAGCGGAGGTGCGAACTGGAGGCGAACCTGCGCACCATGGCGCCGGCAGAGACGTTCCGCCTCGACGTACCGGGGTGGTTCGGCACGTCGTCGTGAGTGCTCGTTCCGGCAAGAACCGGCTTGAGCACTCACGAGCCTGGGTCGGCGAACCCGCCTCGTGGAGCAAACGGCCCGTTTGCGCCGTCTATCGAGGCGAGCAGGCCGTGCGCTCCACCTCGCTCGCACCCGGACCCACCGGATCCCCGACAACGGAATCCGCTTGTGGACGGGAACTGTCCTAAACGGCTCCTACGGTTGGTGTCACGACGACCTCGAAGGAGACGGACATGGCGACCTACGTGCTGGTTCCCGGTGCCTGCCACGGCGGATGGTGGTACGAGCCGCTGGCGGCCGAGCTGCGCGAAGAGGGACACGCGGCGCTCCCGGTGACGTTGCCGGGACTGGGCCCGCGGGACGCGCCGACCGGCAGACCCGTGAGTGTTTTTGGGCCCTATGGCAACCAAAAACACTCACGGGTTTTGACGCGGGAGGACTCGGCGTGGCACGTCCGGTCGCTGCCGATCGGGCACAACATCGTGGCCGACGCCCCGGACGACTTCCGCAAGATCCTCCTCGACGCCGCCTGACCACCCGGACCGATGACAGGTGACAGGTGAGGGGCACGCACCCTTGGGCGGCACAACCGACGGCACAACCGCTCAAGGGTGCCCCTCACCTCGAGGAAATCACTCGGCTGGGGTGATTTTGAAGGACGTCTTGCGGGCGGCCTTGGCGATCTTCTTGTCCGGGTGCTGTTCGCCGATCAGCATCAGGACGTCGCGGACCGCCGGGTGGTCCAGGCGCCACATTTCCTCGAAGATCGTCGGCTCCTGCCCCGCGGGCACCGTTTCCGCGAGCAATTCGGGCAGCTCCTCGGGGTCAACCGAGTCGAGCGCGGCCGCGAGCATGTCGGTGAGCAACCGTGCCGCGTCGGTCACCGTCGATTCGAGCTCCTCGGACGGATCCAGTTGGCGGAGCGTCACTTTCGCGTAAGGCCGCAGCATCGGTTCGTCCAGCGCCTGCTGCCATCGCTGCGTCGCGTTTTCGGCGAGCGGCGCGGCGATGGCGACCGCGATCATCCGGTCTTCCGCTTCGGCCTCGGCCGCGGCGGTCAGCAGGTCGTCGGTGGCGGCGGCGGCTCCGCGGACCGTAAACCAGGCCTCGGTCTCGGCGGCCAGTTCTTCGTCGGTCGCGCCCTTGGCGAAGTCCACCAGGTCGAAGGCGCTCATCTCCTCGACCGGCGGCAGCAGCGGAACCTCGACGCCGCCGTCGGTCAACGCGCCCCCGAAGGTGTACTGGCCGAGCGGGGTGAGGCGCGCGACGCCCTGGTCGACCTGCGCGGCTCCCAGGTCGACCAGGGTCGCGAGCAGCCGCTCCGCCGGATCGCCGCACCGCTGGACCCAGGAATTCCACGCGCCATCCGAAGTGGTTTCGTCCACGGCGATCTCGCGGATCATGTCCCGCAACTCCGCCACGGGCACGCCCTCGCTGCGGACCAGGAACAACGACACCATCGCATAGAAGGCGACGTCGTCGAGATCGAGCTCGGAGCATTCGTCCTGGAAGATCGCCTCCAGCAGCAGGCCCAGTGCGTCCGCCCAGACGTCCAGCACCGCTTCGTCGTCGCCGTCCGGCCAGTCTTCAATGGTCGGACCGAACTCGACCACTTCCGTTCCGGGGCCGATGAATTCCAGCTCGGCCGCCCATTCCCACAGCTTCGCCAGCTCCGGGATGTCCGCCATTCCTTCCACCGCGTCCGGAACCGGGAAGCCGAGTTCCCCGGCGACGTCGACGGCGTCGCCGGCACCCAGCTCACCGGCGTTGACCGGGCAGGCGACCGTGCGCAACGCCAGCCGCCGGGCGCGGTCGAGCAACGGGCTTTGCCGCGCTGCGGCGGCGAGTTCTTCGTCCGACGGCAACCGCAGCGGCGGCAACCGGTCGGGCAGCCCGAGCTCCTCCCGGAGGTCGTAGGGCTGCGCCTCGCCGAGGGACTCGGCGAGGGACTCGGCGGTCTCGTCGACCCAGCGAGCCACCGCGGCCTCGTCGGTCAGGTCGACGCCCTCGGCCATGAGGGCTTGTTCGAGGGCGCGGGCGCCTCCCCAGTTCGCCGGGTCCATCACGGCCTCGGCGAACCGCGGCTCGATCTCGTCGACCTTCTGCCGCAGACCGTCGAGCTGCTCCGTCGAGATCCGGCCCGTGTCCCCAGCGAAGCTCAGCAGCTCGCGGAGCGTCGCGATCACCTCGGCGAGGTCCTCGTCCGGTTCAACGGCCACCTTGACGGGGAACAACTCCAGCAGCAGTTCGTCGAGATCCGCTGGTCGCAGCTCCGCGAGATCGGCCAGCCCCACGTGCTCGAACAGCAGCCGGAGCAAGATCTCGGCGTCGTGGCTGTTCCCGTGCACCGGTTGTTCCTGCTTCTCAGCCCACGCCGCCAGTTCGGGCAGCAGGCTGTTGACCGGGTCGCGCTCCATACCCGAAGCGTACGGCCCCAACCCGGGAGGAGGGTGCAGGGCCCGACGGCCGGTTCCGCACTTGATCACCCGTGACTGATTTAAGACGCTGCAGAGCCTGTTTCCGAACTCATTTTGCGTGGCGGTGCGGGTAGCGGAACCTCGGACGGCCTGGCGGACACCACAGCTAAGCGGCTGGCGTCGCTGCGGGTTCTCAGGCCATGCCACCCCGTCGGGGTTCTTGGCGAGGCCAGTCCCCGGCGTGGTGGATTGGCATTCATGAGTCGCCGATCCCGGTCGGGGAGGTCGTCCTGGGTTTGATCGCGTGACACACGGTCGTGAATGACATCGCGCGACACACGGTCGTGAATGACGGCATGGGGTTACTGACAGTTCCGGATCCTGTGCAATGTGTGACAGAGCGTGGTGTAGTGTGTTGCTTGCTGACCGAGCGAAAGCCAAGCCCGGTCAGCGGTTTTCCTGCGGCGGCAGGTGAAACACGTCAGGTACCGCGAGTTGCGTGGGAACCGGCCGCAAGGCCAAACGCACGTGGAGACCGTGTCAGACCAGCGTTCGTGCGGGCAGTGGTCGAGGAAGCGTGAAGGCCACCAGTCTTCCTGATGGTCAACGCAGGTGGCGCAAGTCATCTGCTCACGGAACGTTTTGACACGTTTCGTGAACGGAAGGCCTCCGGTTGTGGAGTTGAGATGTCCGGTAACCACGTTCACGACCGGGAGGCGTTCGTGCCCACGCTAACGCTGCGCTGACTTCGCGTGCACGTCTGCGGTTGGGTGTCTGATCGTCGAGCAGGCTGGACCGTCGCCTCGGCGGCCGGGGCGTTCATGGTCTCGCCCAAGACCGCCGGGAAATGGGCTGCACGCTACCGGCCGAGGGTGCGGCAGGGATGGCCAATCGCAGCTCACCTCCGCATCACAACCCGACGCGCACGCCCGTGCACGTGGTGCGCCGGATTGTGGGGTTGCGGATCTACGGCGACCCGGTCCCCGGCTATCAGGCACCGCCCGGCGGGCCCGCCGCCGAGGCCGAGCACCGGGCTTGCGCGGGCCTCACCAGCTTGGTGGCCGCCGCCTGGCAACCGCCAGGCTGACGGCGGCCACGATTGGCCGGACTTCGGACCGCGCCTGGCCGACGAGGTCCGCGAGTCGTTCCCCGAACTGCCGCCGGCCGCCGTCGCGCTCTCACTGCACGCCTGGGGTCGCAGGCACGGGGTGGGGTCGCTGGAGATCTACGGCGCCTGGGCCCCCTGACCAGGGAACCGGCCAAGCTCTACCGGGCCGAGATCCACAACTTGATCAAGTCTCTGGGCCTGACGCGTCGCGGCCGGCCGCTCGTGGTCGTCGGTGTGAAGGGCGACAGCAGCGCGCGAACTCCTGGAATCGGCGGGCGACGCGCTCGCCGGCCGCACCGTGGTCAACCTGACGGATGGCACCTCGGCCGAGGCCCGAGCCGTCGCGGAATGGGCCACCGTAGCGGGCGCGGCGTACCTGCACGGCAGACCACAATTTCGGCTGGCTGAACGACCGCTTCGGGGTCTCCTGGCGGCTCAACCTGCCCTGATGCGGACCCCTAGGTCAGGGCGGCTACTCCGTCGAGGATCCGGTCCAGGCCGAAGGTGAAGTCCCGGTCTTCCGCCGGGTCCTCGCCCGGCCCCGGGGATGCCTCGAAGAGACCGGCGGCCAGCATTTCGGCGACTTCCGGGAACGTGTGCGGGTCGATCAGCTTCGTCAGGCTCGCGCCGTAGCGGCGGGTGGCCTCGGGTTCGTCGATGTCGCCGCGACCGGTCTCGAGCTCTTCCGACAGCACCGTCGAATGCCGGACGTAGCCGCTGAGCAGCATGATCACGCCGATCTTCTGCGGCCAGTCGAGCTTGGTGGGGCGCAGGACGCGCAGGGCGGCTTCCAGCCACGCGATCTGGTTCGGCCCGGTCGGCGGCTCCGAAACGGGCAACTGGGCCATCCACGGGTGCCGGTGGGTGATGCGGCGTTCGGCCTTGGCCCACTCCCGCAGGCCGTCGCACCAGTCGTCCGCCGCGATCTCCGGTGGCGCGCCGATCGCGAAGTCCTGCATGAGGACGAATAACTCATCCTTCGAGCCGACGTAGCGGTAGAGGGACATTGTGGTGAAGCCGAGTTCCTTGGCGGTCTTCGGCAGCGTGACCCCGAGTAGCCCGTGCTGGTCCGCCAAGTCGACGGCGGCATGCACCACCTGGTCCACGTCGAGCTCCGCAGGTCGCCCCAGCCGCGAGGTGACCGGAACGCGCCAGAGCCGACGCAGCCGTGCGGGCACCGCCTCGCCGTCCATGCTTCTCCCTTGGTGCTCCCACGTGCCGACGCAATCATGGCACCAAGGCAGTCGTGGCTGCTCCGACGGCCGCGGCCCCCAGCGAGGTGGGCACGATCATGGCCGGGTGCGCGCAGTGGAAAACTATTGCGGGAGAAGCCGTTCTAGCTGGATTGGATGCTTATGACGACTGTCGTCAGCGAGCGCGTCAGCCGAACCGAGGAGGCATTGGCCGCGCTCCGGCCGGACGTGCGCGAGCTCACCGCGAGCGTTGATGCCGCCGTGCTGCGCCCGTCGGACGAGTCCGTGCTCAGCTACGCCGACCGCACTCGGATCGCGTTGCGCGTCGCGTTGGTGAACGAGCGCTGGGAATACGCCGATGAGTTGGCCGACCAGCTCGATTCGCTGGCCGGTGACGGCGCTGCCGACGCGGTCCGGGACGTCGAGCGCTGGTCCGGGCTTCCGGATTCGTTGCAGGCGCTGCTCGCGCACTGCGAGCAAGTTGCGCTCGATCCGGCCGATGCGGGATTCGACGAGATCGCCGAGTTGCGGGCGCAGGGATTCAGCCCCGCCCAGGTCGTCGCCGCCTCGCAGGTCGTTGCGTACGTGAGCTACCGGGTCCGGTTACTGCTCGGGTTGTCACTGGTCGAGCAGGCCGGGGACGGGCCGGTTCCGGCCGGGCCGGTGAACGCCATCGAGGCCGGGGCCACCGCCGACGGTTGTGAGCTGCCGACTCCGGCCGAGGCGTTCCAGGTGCTGCGCTGGGTTCCGTGGGTCGATCCGGTGGCCGAGCCGCCGGAGTCCGAGGCCGAGCCGACCCCGTTCCACCTGACCCTGCTACACGATCCGCAGGTGCTGGCCGAGCGGACCGCGCTCCACAACGCGATAACCACCGGGACGAGCGCGTTGGACCGTGCAGACCGCGAGCTCGCCGCGCTCGCCACATCGCTGATCAACGGTTGCGAATACTGCGCCGCGGTGCACGGCCGCCGTCAGGCCCAGTTGTCCGGTGACCAGATCACCGCGGTCGCGTTGGCGACGGCCGGTCCGGCCGCCGTGGCGGATCCGCGGCAGCGCGCCGTCGTCGACGCCGCGAGCGCCCTGGCCCGAACCCCGGCGGCGCTGGCGGCCGCCGACATCCGGCGGCTGCACTCCGCCGGGCTCAACGTCGACGACGTCCGCGACCTGGTCGCGGTCTCGGCGATGTTCGCCTGGAACAACCGGCTGCTGATGACCCTCGGCAACGCGGCCGCCTGAAACCCCGCAATTTCAATGGAAATCGCACAGCTCCGGCGTGTCGGGGGCACGACACGCCGGAGGCTGTGGACAACCACCGCAATTTCCATTGAAATCGACGGTCCACGGTCCGATTTCAATGGAAATCGAAGGCCCGATTTCCATTGAAATTGCGGAAAACTGGGGTGCGGGGACGTTCAGCCTGAAGCGATCGGCGGGGTTCGGGTTCGCAGCGGTGGCAGTGGGGCCTGGTGGGGCCGGACTTCTACCCTGGTCAGCTGCCCCGTGCAGCCCTGGGCCAGGCGGGATGTTCCGATGTCCCGGGTCACGGCGTTCGGGTTGCCGTGGATGCAGGTCGCGACCTCGGGGGCGCTCGGGTCGAACCAGGCACCGGTCGCGAGCTGGACCACGCCCGGGCGGACATCGTCGCTGATCACGACCGCCGCGAGGGCACTGCCCGTGGCGCTGCTGATCCGGACGATGTCCCCTGTAGACAGTCCTCGGCCGTCCGCATCGGCGGGATGGATGCGCAGCGGTTCTCGGTCGTGGAGCTTGGATTCTGCGCTGGTCGCGCCGTGGTCGAGTTGGCTGTGCAAGCGGGTCCCCGGGTTGTTCGCGACCAGGAACAGCGGGAACTCGCCGGTGCCCGGCGGGACCTCCAGCTCCTCCGCGGCCAACCAGGTCGGGTGCCCGGGGCAGTCGGCGTAGCCGAAGGAGTCGATCCGCTGCGAGAACAGCTCGATCCGTCCGCTCGGCGTCGGCAGCGGGTGCGCCTCCGGGGCCGCGCGGAACCGGTCGTAGAGGACCTGGTCGTCCGGCCCGCCAGGCAACTCGATCCGGCCAGCCTCCCAGAATTGCTGGAAGTCCAGGCCGGGGTCGAACCTCTGCCGCCACTGCTCGTACAGGTGCTCCAGCCAGGCCCACTCGTCGCGGCCCTCGGTGAACACCTCGCCCAGCCCCAGTTCTTCGGCCAGCGCGGCGAAGATCTCGAAGTCCGACCGGGACTCCCCGAGCGGGGGAACCACCTGCCGCATGGCGATCAGCGCCCGGTCCTCCCGGGCGCAGCCCAGGTCGTTGCGCTCCAGCGTGGTCGTGGCCGGGAACACGATGTCGGCGTGCCGGACCGTCGCCGTCCAGAACGGGTCGTGCACGATTACCGTCTCCGGTCGGCGGAACGCCTCGGTCAGCCGCGCCAGGTCCTGGTGGTGGTGGAACGGGTTCCCGCCCGCCCAGTACACCAGCCGGATGTCCGGGTACCGGCGCCGCTCGCCGTCGTACTCGTACTCCTGGCCAGGGTTGAGCAGCATGTCCGCGACTCGCGCGACCGGGATGTACTCGCGCACCGGGTTCTCGCCCTGCGGCAACGTCGGCAGCCGGTACGGAAGCGGGTGTGTCCCGATCCCTGCCATCGAGCCGTAGCCGTGGCCGAATCCGCCGCCGGGCAAGCCGACCTGCCCGAGCACGCAGGCCAGCGCGATGCCCGCCCAAAGCGCCTGCTCGCCGTAGCGGGCCCGCTGCAGCGACCAGCTCAGCGTCACCATCGTGCGCCGCGTCGCCATGGACTCGGCTAGCTCGACGATGGTGGCCGAGTCGATGCCGCAGATCTCCTCCGCCCACTGTGGACTCTTTGGGACGCCGTCCGCCTTGCCCGACAGGTACTTCCAGAACTCGTCGAACCCTGCGCAGCGCGTGCGCAGGAATTCCTCGGCGTACCAACCGCGTTCGACCAGCACGTGGCTCAGCGCCAGCATCAGCGCGGTGTCGGTGCCCGGCACCGGCGCGAGCCACCTGGCTCCGAGCTCCGGGGCGAGGTCGTTACGCAGCGGGCTGATCAACGTGAACCGGGCACCGCGCTCCCGCGCCCGGCGCAGGTGCCCGGCCACCGCGTGCTTGCTGATGCCACCCGAGTTGACCTGCGAGTTCTTCGCCGGGATGCCGCCGAAGCAGACGAAGTGCTCGGTGTGCTCGGCCAGCACCGGCCACGCCGTCGGGCGGCTGATCGGGTCGTCGCTACCGACGACGTGCCGCAGCAGCGGCGTGGAGGCGCCGAGGCTGTAGGAGTTCACCGAACGGGTGTAGCCGCCGATGACGTTCAGGAAGCGGTGGACCTGGCTCTGCGCGTGGTGAAACCGGCCCGCGCTGCCCCACCCGTAGGAGCCGCCGTAGATCGCCTCGTTTCCGTAGGTACGGCGGACCCGGTCCAGCTCGCCTGCCGCCAGTTCGACCGCCTTCGCCCAGCTGACCGGTACGTACTCGTCCCGGCCGCGCTCGCCCCGGCCCTCCAGCCAGCCCTTCCGCACGTGCGGCGCGAGCACTCGTACCCGCTCGTCGAGCGCGGCGGGCACGTTGCGCAGCAACGGTGCCGGGTCCGGATCGCCCGGGTCGGCGACCACGTCGAGGCCGTCCGGCGTGGTCGCCGCGGTGAACGAGCCCCAATGCGAGAGTTGCTGTCGGTACCTGGTCACACCCCACCCGTTCCAAGCCTGGCGCCTCCGGTTTCAACCACCCGGACGCGATGCATCGTCAGCAGCATCGTCGCAAACCAACGCCGCGCACCGAAGCCCTGCGCCGGGCGGAGCAACGGGGTCAGCGGAGGAGGCGGGCGGCGCTGACCCCGCGGACGTGGACCACGAGGACCAGCCATTCCGCCAGGGAACCGCCGGAGAGGTTGTAGGTGGCATCGTCGTCCGGGTCGTAGTACGGGCCGATCAGCCTCGTCCGCGTCGGGGCGTCGAGCCAGGCCCGCACGTCCTCCGGGACGTCGGCGCGCAGATCGAGCACGTAGGCGTCCGGCTCTCGCGGATCGCCCCGCCCCGTCCGCAGGTAGGCGTCGAGCTCGGCGCTCGCTGCGTCGTCGCCCTCCAACGACAACGACCGGAACCCCAACTCCTCCGCCAAGAACCGCAACATCCGGTGCGCGACGGCCGCCAGCCCACCAGCGCCGATCCGTTGGTCAGCGGTGGTTCACACCACCAAAACAGTCTCCGCGATGTCCGCAAAAACGTACTGGTCCACCAGTTGGCCGGTGAGCGTGTCGATCTCCGCCGACCGGTCGAGTTCGCTGTGCACCGGCCGGACGCAGTGCCCGGCACCGACAGGGATCGATCCTCTCGCGGGCCTGTTCGGAGAGGGGACAGTGGGCGACCGTGCAGGCGTGTCGCCGCCCGCGCAGCGGGGTAGCCGGAGCTTGCGGAACTGGAGGAGGCTCACATGGTTCAAGTCGCAACCGAGCCGGTGATCGTCAAGACCCCCAAGGGAAACCTGGAAGGGGATCTCGTCGTGCCACCGCCAGCCCGGGCGGTGGTCTTGTTCGCACACGGTTCCGGGAGTTCCCGGCACAGCCCCCGCAACCGCGCGGTTGCGGAGTCGTTGCAGGATCGCGGGTTCGGCACCCTGCTGCTGGACCTGCTCACCCCGGAAGAGGCGAAGTTCGACCAGCGGACCCACGAACTGCGCTTCGACATCGATCTGCTCGCCGAGCGGCTGGTGCCCGCCATCGACCAGCTCGCCGAGTGGTCGGCCACCAGGAAGATGCCGGTCGGACTGTTCGGCGCCAGCACCGGCGCGGCCGCCGCGCTGAAGGCCGCTGCCCGGCGCCCCGACCGCGTCGCCGCCGTGGTGTCGCGCGGCGGACGCCCGGACCTCGGCGGCGAGGGGCTGGCCTCGGTGCAGGCCCCGACGCTGCTGATCGTCGGCGGCGACGACCGCGAGGTGCTCAACCTCAACCGGCAGGCGGCGGAATTACTCACGTCGCTGCCGCTGACCGATGTCAAGATCGAGATCGTGCCGCACGCCGGTCACCTCTTCGAAGAGCCCGGCGCGCTGGAGCGGGTCGAAGAACTCGCCGCGGAGTGGTTCCGCACCTACCTCGGAGCCGGGGTCGAACGCTGGACCGGACCGGACGGAGGTCACTGGAAGCCGCCGGAACCTCGCCGACGGCCGCCACCGATCGCGTAGTCCTGCACAGTCGAATAATCGGGGATGCCGACCGCCACGGCCGCACCCGCGCGGATGTTGCGCGCCGTGGCGACAGCGGTGTGCAGCGCGGCGCGGTAGAGCGGCGAGCCCATGCTGATGCACCGAACGCCGAGCTCTGCCAGGTGCTCGATGCGTTGGCCTGGCTGATAGAGGATGTTGATCGGCACGTCGATCGCGTCCCGCAGCGCGCGAATGTCGCCGTCGGTGGCCATGCCGGGTACGAAGATGCCGTCCGCGCCGGCAGCGGCGTAGCGCTCGGCGCGGTCGATCGTGTCGGCGAGCGACTTGGCGCCTAGCCAATAGGTGTCCGTACGCGCGTTGAGGAAGAGTTCCGGCACACGCTCCTTCACCGCGCTGATCAGCTCTTGGTGGCGTGCGGGATCGCCGAGCTCGTCTTCGAGGTTAATCCCGGCGATGCCGAACCCGGCCAGTTCCGCCGCCAGCTCCGCGACCTCGCCGGCACCGCCGCCGAAACCCGATTCGACGTCGACGGTGATCGGGCACGGCAGGTCCGCCAACCGTCGGGCCAGTTCGATCGTCTGCGTCCGGGTGCACCCCGCGGCGTCCGGCAGCCCGTGGGACGCCGCGACACCGAGGCTCGTCGTGCCGATCGCCTCGAAACCAGCCTCGACCAGCGCCGCGGCGGACGCGAAGTCCCAGGCGTTCGGCAGCAGCAACGGCGTATCCGCGTGGTGCAGCGCGTGGAATTCTCGCAACATGTTCGCACCGTAAGGCCGGGACGGTTCGGTGCCCGCCGAAACGTCGCCGTCGCAGAATGGCGGCACGACGATGGCACGCGATGTCGCCCAGCTGGCCGGGCTGCTCGCCGACCCGACCCGTGCCGCGTTCTGCCTGGCGATGCTCGACGGCCGGGCCTGGACCGCGACGGAGCTCGCGGCCCACGCTCACACCACGGGGGAACCGCGACGCGCACTCGTCTCGCGGGACCACGCGTTGAAATCTCCACGGCACGTGACCAGCGGGAACTTCAGCGGGGCAGGCGGCGCCAGATCGGCTGCGGGACCAGGCGCATCGCCGCGAACACCCAGCGCAGGATCGGCGGCACCCACACCACGCGACGTCCCCGCCGCAGCGCGTTGACCGTCGCATCCGCGACCTGATCCGGGGTGCTCGACCACGGCGCGGGGCTCATGCCCTCGGTCATCCGCCCGATGACGAACCCGGGCCGCACGATCAGCAACTCCACGCGGCTGCCGACCAGCGCGTCGGAAAGACCGTTGGCGAATCCGTCGAGCCCGGCCTTCGCCGACCCGTAGACGTAGTTCGCCCGCCGCACCCGCACCCCCGCGACCGAGGAGAACACGACGATCTTGCCGCTGCCCTGCTCGCGCAGCAGGTTCGCCAGGTGCGTCAGCACACTGATGTGCGCGACGTAGTCGACGTGCACGATGTCGATCGCGTGCGCCGCATCCCGTTCGGCCCGCTCCTGGTCGCCGAGCACGCCGAACGCGGTCACCGCGACGTCGATCGGGCCGTGCCGGTCGACGATGCCGCGGAGCAGTTCGGCGTGGCTGCGGACGTCCGCAGCGTCGAACTCCACCCGCACCACGTCGGTGGCCCCGGCCTCGCGGAGCACGGCCTCCTCGGCGTCCAGGTTCGCCGACCGCCGCGCCGCCAGCACCACGGTGCCGTGTCCGCGCTTGACGAGGCGCACCGCCACCTCGACGCCGATCTCACTGCGGCCCCCGAGGACCAATACCGCTCCGCTCATCGCCGCAAGTCTGCCACCGGCCCGTCGGCCCGGTTCGCGCTGGCGCGAGGTGAAGCCAACGGCCTGTTCGCGCCGCCTATCGAGGCGAACGGTCCTTTCGCGCCAAAAGAACCCGACGGCCCGCCCAGCCGAGTAGGGTTCGCCCGGCGAAGGGAGAACGATGACCGTGCTCGGCCTGCACGAGCTCAACCGCGCGACCCCGGAGCGGCAGCGGACTCTCCGCGACGAGAACGGCCGCAAACGCCTGTTCAGCATGAAGAACGCCGTGCTCCCCGGCACGATCCTCGTCGACGGCTTCCGGCACGGCACCTGGCGGTCGTCCCGCCGGAAGCACACCGCGACGCTGCTGATCGAGCCGTACCGGAAGCTGTCCGAAGAGGAGGCCGACGCCGTGGCTGGAGGGCCGCCGGTTGCTGCAGTTCGCCGAGCCGGACGCCCCGACCACGACGTGCGGATTACCTCGGTCGCCGTGTGACAGGTGTTTACCCGTCGCCCTTGCCGGAATTACCCTGCTCGTGATCGTTTCTACCCCGGACCGAGCGGACCCTTCTCATGGCAAGTGCTGACAGGCCGCAGATCGACCCCACGAAGCCCAGCATCGCGCGGGTCTACGACGCGTTCGTCGGCGGCAAGGACAACTTCGAGGTGGACCGCGAGGTCCTGCAGCAGATCCTGAAGATCGCCCCGGAGGCAGTGCAGGTCGGCAGGCAGTGCCGGGCGTGGCTGATCCGCGTGGTCCGGTTCCTGGCCGGCCAGGCTGGCATCGACCAGTTCCTCGACCTGGGTTCGGGGCTGCCGACCGCGGAGAACACCCACCAGGCGGTGCAGCGGCTCAACGCCGAGGCCACGGTGGTCTACGTCGACAACGACCCGTCGGTCGCAGCGCACGGCCGCGCGCTGCTGGAGGAGAACGAGTACACCCACTTCGTGGTCGGGGACTTGCGCTACCCCGCGGAGATCCTGGCGAACCCGAAGGTGACCAAGTACCTGGACCTGAGCCGCCCGGTGGCGTTGATCCAGTGCAACACCCTGCACCACGTCACCAACGACGAGGACCCGAAGGCGATCATGTCCGCCTACACCTCGGCCATGGCCCCCGGCTCGTACCTCGCGATCTCGCACCTGCACAACCCGGCCGACGGCAGCTCGCGGGCCAAGCTCGCGGACGAGTCCCAAGTTCGGTTCAACTCGATGATGGGCAGCTGCTACTACCGCACCCGGGAGGAGATCCAGGCGCTGTTCTGCGGCCTCGAGATGGTCGAACCCGGCCTGACCTACCTGTTCGACTGGTGGCCCGACGGCCCTCGCTTCACCGAGCCGTCCGACGCCGAGTACAACCTCGTCGGCGGAGTCGCCCGCAAGGCATGAGAAGGGCCGTGCGCCTTCTGGGCAGTCCTAGCAGCCCAGAAGACGCACGGCCCGTACGATCTACTCTTCCGGGATCAGCCGGGCTGGCGGGTCGTCCAGTGCCGCATCGCGTGCTCGACCAGCGCGATCAGGGTGCGCTTGGTGGACTCCCGGTCCCGGGCGTCGCATGGCCCGATCGGCACGTTGGGGCCGATCGCCATCGCCTCGCGGACCTGTTCGATCGAGTGCACCATCTGTCCGTCGAAGCAGTTCACCCCGACCAGGTACGGCAGCCCGCGGTCCTCGAAGAAATCGATCGCCGAGAACGAGTCGGCCAGCCGCCGGGTGTCCACCAGCACGACCGCGCCGATGGCACCGCGCACCAGGTCGTCCCACATGAACCAGAACCGCTGCTGGCCCGGGGTGCCGAACAGGTACAGGATCAGGTTGGAGGCCAGCGAGATCCGGCCGAAGTCCATCGCGACCGTGGTGGTGGTCTTGTTCGGCGTTGCGCCGAGATCGTCGACGCCCCGGCTGGCCTCCGTCATCACCGCCTCGGTGGTCAACGGCACGATCTCCGACACCGAGCCAACGAAGGTCGTCTTGCCGACGCCGAATCCGCCCGCGACCACGATCTTCGCCGAGGTCGACGCGGTGCCGCCCCGATTGGCAGCCTGCGGCGGCGCGGAGCCGAGGTGGGGCGCGCTATAGCCGACGGAGTCCACTCAAAACCCTTTCCATCAACACCATGTGTGGTGCGCTACCGCTTTCGCTCACCGTCTGGTGCACGGTGATCAACCCCAGATCGGACATGTCGGCCAGCAGCACTCGGGCCACCCCGATCGGCACCGACAACAGCGCCCCGACTTCGGCCACCGATCTGGGGTGTTGGCACAACTCGGCGATCGACTGGTGCTCCAGCCGAACCGCCACGCCCGGCTGGTACATCTCGCCGGTGGAGACCAGGGTTTCCAGCTCCAGCTGGAGGTTCGATCTGGTACGCCCGCCGGTCCAGGTGTAGGACCGGATGCTGGACGCGGCCGGTGCCTCCGGCTCGACCGGATCGTCCGGGTAGACCCCCTCATTCCGATCGTCGTCATCGTCGTAATCGTCGTACTGGTCGTCGTACTGGTCCTCGTACTGGTCCTCGTAATGCTCGGCGTACTGCTCCTGCGGCTCGTCCCGCCCGCGCTTGCGCTTGCGACCGCTGCCGAAGGTGAACCCGTTGACGACATGGGCGAAGCTGTCGTCCCCCGAATTGCCCCGTCTTCGGCCCCGCCGTGGATATTCCGAGCGTCTACTCATCGCATCCTCACACCAGTTGGCCGGTGAACGCGTTCGGCGCTCCCTGCAGCTGCGACCGGATCTCCGGCGTGAGCATCTGGCCGACGCGCTCCACGAGCATGGTCATCTCGTAGGCGACCAGCCCCATGTCGCACTGCGGGGCGGCGAGCACGGTCAGGCAGGAGCCGTCGCTGATGCCCATCTGCAGCAGCGTGCCGCGCTGCATCTCAACAATGGTCTGCACCACCCGCCCTGCCTCGAAGCACTTCGCCGAGCCCTGGGTGAGGCTCAGCAGCCCGGAGGCGACCGCGGCCAGCTGATCGGCCCGGTCCCTGGGCAGCGTCGCCGAGGCGGTCAGCACTAGGCCGTCGGCGGACACCACGATCGCGTGCGCCACACCGGCCACGCGCTCGGTGAAGTCGGTGATCAGCCAGCCGAACCTGTGGGAAATCATTTCCTGAGCAGTCATGCAACCTCCTGTTCGTCGCCGAGGTGATCACGCCTTAGCGCTGCGGACTTCATGTCAGCCCTCATCGGTTGCTCGATGCCGCCCACGACTGACACCGCTCTGGAAGTCGGCCAGCCGCCCGCGGAGTTGATCCGCGTCGCGCTGGAACGCCGCGGCTTCCTGGGGCCCGGAATCCGCCACGCTGCCAGGAACCAGATGCTCCTTCGGGGTCCGGCGCGGCAGGCCCGCCTGGGTGAACGAAGTCGGCTGCGGGTTCACTGCGGCCTCCGCCGCTTCGCGCGCGCTATCGGCGGCGAAGCTCCAAGTGTCTCCGGAAGTGTCCGGGACCCACTGCTGGGGCTCGACGGGCGCCGAGCCCCAGTCGTCCGATCCCTCCGGTTCCGACGCCCACGAATCCTGCCCGGTGGGCTCCTGCATCCACGAGCCCGCCCCGGAGGTCTCCGCCGGGTGCCCGAAGTGAACGCCGTTGTGGGCAAGCTTCCGGCTGATGTCCTCCGGAATGCGGGCGGGCATGTCGGCAGCCGGTTCCGCCGCCGGTGCCGATTCCGCCGCCGGTACCGGTGCCGGATCCGCCGTCGGTACCGGTGCCGGTTCCGCCGTCTGCTGGCCGCGCGGCACGCGGCGCGGCAGCCCGGACGAGGTGAACGACGGCTCCTCCGCCTCCCGGTCGCCCGCCAGGAAGTCCGAGTTCTGCGGGAAACCCACGCCCGCGGCCGGTTCGTTCTCCGCGCCGGGCCAGCTGACCTCGCCGGATTCGTTCCGCGACGTCAGGTACAGGTTCTCGCTGGCCGGCTGGAACCACCGGGTGGAGGCCTCGGTGAAGACCGGCGACTCCGCTGACGGCCGGTCCGCAGGCGGCTCGGCCTCCGGCCAGTCCACACCCAGGTCCGACGGCACCGCGCGCGGCTGCTGCGGGATGTCGATCGGCGCGTCGAACAGGTGCGCCGTCGGCCAGTCCTCGCGATCGGGGACGCTGGACTCGGAGAGGCTCGCCGAAGCGGGCTCCTGCCAGGGCGAACTGTCCTGCGCGACCGCGGGCCGCTCGCCGCGGCGCGGCAGCACGCCGGAGGTCGGCAGGTCGGTGTGCGCGTGCCCGTTGCGCTGGCCAGGCGCCTCCGGCGAGGGCGCCAGGGCAGGCCCGGACTCGACCGGGACCACGTGCTCGGCCGGGATCATCACCGTCGCCCGGATGCCCTCGACGTCCGGCCCGCCGTGCAGCTCGACGCCGACACCGTGGCGAACCGCCAGGCGCCCGGCGACGAACAGCCCCATCCGGCGCGAGGTGGCCAGGTCGTCCTCGTCCACGTGGGCCAGCCGTTCGTTGGCCCGGGCAAGTTCCTGGTGGCCCATGCCGATGCCCTGGTCCAGCACGTCTAGCACCACCGTGCCGTCACCGGCCTGGTAGCTGGACACCGTGACGGTCGTGTCCGGGGCGGAGAAGTTGGCCGCGTTGTCCAACAGCTCGGCGACCAGCCGCACCAGGTCGCTGGCGGTGTGCCCGCGCAGCTTGACCGACGGCGGCGGCTGCACCACGACCCGCGGGTACTGCTCGATCTCGGAAACCGCGGCGCGCAGCACGTCCGCCAGGTCGGTCGGTTGGGTGAAGCGGCGCGCCAGGTCGCTGCCGGAGAGGACCATCAGGTTCTCGTTGTTGCGCCGCATCCGGGTGGCCAGGTGGTCCAGCTGGAACAACCGCGCGAGCTGGTCCGGGTCCTCCTCGTCCTGCTCCAGCTGCTCGAACAGCCGCAGCTGGCGTTCCAGGAGGCTCTGGCTGCGCCGGGAGATGCTGACGAACACCTCGCCGTAGCCGCGGCGCAGGTCCGCCTGCTCCACCGCGAGCCGCAGCGCCTGCTGGTTCACCTCGTCGAAGGCGCGGGCCAGCTGCCCGACCTCGTCGGTGGTGTCGACGGGGAACGGCTCGACGACCGCGTCCGCGACATTGCCCTCCCGGATGCTGGCCACCGCCGCCGGCAGCTCGTACTCCGCGGCGTCCAGCGCGCTGCTGCGCAGGACGCGCAGCGAACCGAGCAGCTGTCGCGCGATCACCATGATGATCGCGGCGGCTGCGATCAGCGCGGACAGCAGCAGCACCGAATCCCAGCCGGCGGCGCTGCTGGCCTCGTCCTCCAGCCGCGAAGCGGTGGCGCGGACGTCGGCCGCCAGATCGCCGCGCCCCTGGTCGATCAGCGCGACCGAGGCTTCGGTGCCGGAGTTCCACGCGTCGCGCTTCACCGAGAACCCACCGGAGTAGACGTTGTCGGTGCTCTCGGTCATGATCGCGCGGAGCATACTGTTCCGGTCCGCGATCGCCGAAGCCGCGAATGTCTGGTCCAGCCGCTGCTGCCAGTTCGCGACAACGGTGGCACGAGCATCGGTGATCTTGCTCTGCAACCGGGCGCGCGAGCCGTTCAGGCTCTCCAGCGCGGCCGGCTTGAGCTCGCCCTCGGACAGCCCGGTCAGCACCCAGGCCTGCTGCAACCGCACTTCCTCGGTCAGGCCCATCATGTCCTGCAGCGCGGTCGCCGTGCTGGACAGGCTGCGGTCGGCGAGGCTGCTGCTCAGCGCGCGGTCAAGAGCCAGCACCGAGGCGATTACGCGGGTGTACTCGTCGATCGCCTTGGCCTCGCCGATCCGGTGGTCGCGGACCTGCTGGCGGAGCTGACCGAGCCCGTCCAGCAGCGGCCGGAGTTCGCCGTAGCGGTCGGCGACGACTCCCGTGGCGACGTCGGACGAGGAGAGGTGCTGCCCGACGTCGGCGGCGGCCCGGTCCACCACGGCCGCCTGCTCCTCGATCGGGCCGAACTCGCCGTCGCCGACCAGGAACTCCACCGCGCGGGTTCGTTCTTGCTGGATGCTGACGACCAGCTGGTCGACCCGACCGACCGTGTTCAGCACCTGCTCGACGAGGTCGTACTCGGCCGCCTTGTCGACCTGCCACCGGATCTGTCCGATACCGAGCGTGATCGCGAAGATGACCGGTACCAGCACGACCGCGGCCAACTTCGTCGGCAGCGACCAGTTGCGCCACTGCACCACGGCGTCGCGGGTGCGCCCTAACCGGCCCGCCGTCACGACCGCGCTCCCGGCTGCGAGCCAGGGCCCTCGTGCAGGTCAGTCGCGGTCTGGACCTCGGGCGAACAATGCGTTGGAGAACGGCGCATGCGTGCGGTCCCGCAATCGTCGTCTGGGCTGTCTAGGGTGAAATCCAGCCGTGGTCGAGCAGCACCCGGCAACCGGAAACGCCTTACGATACTGCATCGTACCAATGCAGATTCGGATGCACTCTGCGTAACCACGCGCGCCCCCGGTTGGCGCATTACGAACACTGGTACCGAACCGTGACCTTTCGGATCGCGCGACTGTCTTTCAGTGCCTCAGCACTATAAGCCCCGTAACCCGTGATAGTACCGGGGGCTTTTTTCGCATTTCGCTAGGACAAACAGGCGATGTCACGCCGAGTGGTCAACCCCACTTCGCCCGCTGCGCTTTTTCACTCGTTCAGCCTAAAGCGGGTATTCAATCTCGGACCCGATCCCCCCATAAGGCCTGGTCAGGAAGATCGCTGCCGCGAGGCCGGACCGCTGACCTGGCAATACCGGACCGCAACCAAGGAGCGTCGCCTCTCCGCAGCCCGCGGACCGCCGACCAGTACTCTCGGAATCCGATACCAGGTGGCGATCACCACACTGTTGATCATCTGCGCCGAGTGGTTAGAATTCCCCGCCGCTGCCAGGACTCGGCCCAGCGGGCCAACCGCGAAGTTCCAGGAAGGATGCATGAGCAACGCAACGCAATCCGCGCTGCGCGGCAGTCAGCGCGACCAGCCCGGAAATCCGGGGGCAGCCTTCGGCGGAATCGGCAAGAGCTCCGTTCGCGCGACTAACGAACCCCCCGATTTCATCGCTATACAGGAGAGCGCGGAATTCCGCGCCCTGCGCCGCCGGCTGAAGTGGTTCGTTTTTCCGGCTACGGCGTTTTTCCTGATCTGGTACCTCGGGTACGTGGCGATCGCCGCCTACGCCCGGGAATTCATGGCCCGACCGCTGGTCGGCGAGATCAACGTCGGACTGGTCATGGGCATCGGCCAGTTCATCACCACGGTGGGCCTGACCGGGCTTTACGTCCGCTTCGCCCGCCGCCGCATCGACCCCGATGTCGACCGGATCCGAGATGACGCGGGAGAGTACGACCAGTGAATGAGCCGCAGCTGATCCCGGCCGACAGCGCGATCATCAACACCAGCGTCTTCGCCGTGTTCGTACTGATCACGCTTTTCATCGTGTACCGGGTGAGCAACCGTGGCACCTCCAGCGACTACTTCGTCGCGGGTAGTTCGTTCACGGGTGCGCAGAACGGCATCGCGCTCTCCGGCGATTACCTGTCCGCCGCGTCGTTCCTGGGCATCGCCGGGGCGATCGCGACCTACGGCTACGACGGCTTCCTGTACTCCATCGGCTTCCTGGTCGCCTGGCTGATCAACCTGCTACTGCTCGCCGAGCGCACCCGCAACACCGGCCGCTTCACCATGGGCGACGTGCTCAGCTTCCGGATGCGCCAGCGCCCGGTGCGGGCCGCGGCGGCCGCCTCGACGCTGGCCATCACGATCATCTACATGATCGCCCAGATCGCCGGCGCGGGCGGTCTGGTCGCACTGCTGCTCAACGTGCACGGCACGTTCGGCCAAGCGTTGGTGATCGCCGCGGTCGGCGCGATCATGATCACCTACGTGCTGGTGGGCGGCATGAAGGGCACCACCTGGGTACAGATCATCAAGGCCGCCTTGCTGCTGCTGTCCGTCGCGATGATCACAATCTTCCTGCTCGGCAAGTTCGGCTACAGCTTCACGAACCTGCTGCAGCACGCCGCCGACAACAACCCGCACGGCCGCGACATCTTCGCCCCCGGCGTGCAGTACGGGAAGTCCGAGCTGACCAAGCTGGACTTCGTGTCGCTGTCGCTGGCCCTTGTGCTCGGCATCGGCGGCCTGCCGCACGTGCTGATGCGGTTCTACACCGTGCCCAACGCCCGCGAGGCCCGCCGCTCGGTGGTCTGGGCGACCTGGGTGGTGGCGGTGTTCTACATCTGCACCCTGGTCGTCGGCTACGGCGCCGCCGCGCTGGTGGGCACCGACGCGATCCTGAGCGCACCGGGTGCGGAGAACTCCGCGGCCCCGCTGCTGGCCTACCGTATCGGCGGCACGGTATTGCTGGGCATCATCGCGGCGGTCGCCTTCGCCACGATCCTGGCGGTGGTGGCCGGGTTGACGCTGACCGCATCGGCGTCGTTCGCGCACGACGTCTACGCCAACGTGATCCGCCGCGGCGACATCGACTCGGACTCCGTGGTGAGGGTAGCCCGGTTGACCGCGCTGGTGATCGGCATCGCCTCGATCCTCGGCGGCATCCTCGTCATCGGGCAGAACATCGCGTTCCTAGTCGGCCTGGCGTTCGCGTTCGCCGCCTCGGCGAACCTGTCCACGCTGCTGTACTCGCTGTTCTGGAAGCGGTTCAACACCACGGGCACGCTGTGGAGCATCTACAGCGGGCTCGGCTCCTGCCTGCTGCTGGTGATCTTCTCCCCGGTGGTTTCCGGCTCGCCGGACTCGATCCTCCCGAGCATGGACTTCGCCTTCTTCCCGTTGAAGAACCCTGGCATCGTGTCCATCCCGGTATCGTTCATCTGCGGAATCATCGGAACCTTCGTGGGCCGCGACTCGGTCGACGAGGTGCGCCAGGCCGAGATGGAGGTCCGCTCCCTGACCGGCATCGGCTCCCGCGCCGGCTGACGTTTGGTTCCAGGCTCGTTCTCTGCGTGGCGGTGCACGTAGGCGGCCCCTCAGACGCCGTCTGGACTCCGGGATCCCCGACTTGCGGCCAATACGCGGATTCGGGGCTGTCCCCGCCAGACAACGCCTGAGAACCCGCGGCGGCGCAAGCTGCGTGCGTGGGCTGAGCGCCTGCGGCGCTTGCGGCAGCTTCGGCCGGTCAAGCTGAGCTTCGCGACCGCGGCCGGGGCGGCGGTTGGAAGCGGCTGCGGCACTTCGCAGACGAATGTTGAGACGTTCTCGTCGGCACGCACCGCATCGGTGGCGCTGCACCGCTAACCCACAGGTGGGGTTCGCCGTTCACCCCGATCGCCGCGAGTCACCGACCCGCTCACAATTGCGCTCTACCCAATCGGATACTGCCGGTCGACCGCAATTCTCCATAAACTGGAGTTGCCCGCGAAAAGGACGCTTCAGCAATAGCAGGGGGCAATGGGGAGCGACCTGGCGGGCGTATCGGGGGGGTATTCCATGCGAACGGTTCGAAATGCACTGCTCGCTGCGGTCACCGCCGCCGTCCTGCCCGTGTCCGGGCTGGGCGTCCAGGCCGCCACCATCGCGGCCGAAATCAAGAACGGCCTGGTCGAACTGGCCGAAAAGGCCTCGCACGGCCGGGCCGGCGACTTCCGTGGGCCCGGCGTCCGGATCCGCTCGGCACCCAATACCGCCGCTGCCGCGCGCGGCGCGGGAAATCCCGGGGACAACGCCACCATCCGCGAGGCGGTCGGCGGGGAATCCGTCCGCTGCCCGGACGGATCGGCGAATTCGGAATGGTTCGACATCACGAATCGCCGCACCCGCGTCAGCGGATTCGTCAGCGGTTGCTACCTCTGATGGAATCGCATTCGGACGCCGGGTCAGAAATCCTGGACCGATCCCCGGAGGCCGACCGGCCGCAACCGTCGCAGGCGCACGTGCCGGGCGAGCCTGATCATCGGCCGGACCGCGAGCTCGCAGCTGCCCAGCAGGTACGGCCAGGTGCCCGCGGTAGCCGTGTCCCCGTGGAAGAACAGCAGGCTGCCGGCGATGAACCAGATCGCGATCAGGAAGTCATTGACGATGCTGATGAACTCGTACCGCTTCCGGATCAGCAGCTCCTCGTGCCCGATCCGCAGCACCCACGAGCTCGACCCGGCCGGATCCCGCATGATCCGATTGTCCGCACATCCGGCGGATTCCGCAGGTCACAAGGGCTATTCCAGCGCGGCGGCGGCGGCTCGCCCGGCCTGCCGACCGGAGAACAGACAGCCGCCGAGAAAGGTTCCCTCCAAGGACCGGTACCCGTGCACGCCACCACCGCCGAATCCTGCGACCTCGCCGGCCGCGTAGAGGCCGGGCAGCGGCTCGCCCGAATCCTGCAGGACCCGTCCGGACAGGTCGGTTTCCAGCCCGCCCAGCGTCTTGCGGGTCAGGATGGACAGCCGCACCGCGATCAGCGGCCCGGCGGCCGGGTCCAGCAGCCGGTGCGGCTCGGCGACCCGGATCATCCGGTCGACCACGTAGCGGCGGGCCGCGCGGATGGCGATGACCTGCTCGTCCTTGCCCAGCCCCGACTCCACCTGGCGGTCGCGGGCGACGATCTCACGCTCCAGCGCGGCAGCGTCGATCAGCTGGTCTCCGACCAGGTCGTTCATCCCGCGCGCCAGCTCCGCAACGGTGCGCCGGACGACGAAGTCGGGGCCACGGCGGACGAATTCAGCGACCGGGCCCGGGGTGCCACCGCCGCCTCGCTGCAGCAGCTTGCGGAGGCTGCGCTCGGTCAAGTCCGGGTTCTGCTCGGAGCCGGACAGCGCGAACTCGCGGCTGATGATGCGCCGGTCGAGCACGAACCACGTGTACTCGTGTCCGGTCTTCGCGATGTGCTCCATCGTGCCGAGGGTGTCGAAGCCCGGGAACAGCGGCGCGGGCAGCCGCCGCCCTTCCGCGTCCAGCCACAGCGACGACGGGCCGGGCAGGATCCGGATGCCGTGCTTGCTCCAGATCGGCGCGTAGTTGCGGATTCCCTCGGTGTAGTGCCACATCCGGTCCGGGTTGATGATGTGCCCGCCGCTGCGGGACACCACTTCGAGCATTCGCCCGTCCACGTGGTCGGGCACCCCGGCGACCATCTCTTTCGGCGGTTGGCCGTAGCGCTCGGGCCAATTCCGCCGCACCAGGTCGAGGTTCCCGCCGATGCCGCCCGATGCGACGACGACGGCCTGCGCGTGCAGCTCGAAATCCCCTGCCACGTCGCGAGAACTCGGCTGTCCGCGTTCCGCCGAGCTCGGCGCGAGCACCTCGCCGCGCACCCCCGTCACCGCGCCGCCGCTGGTGATCAGCTCGCTGACGCGGTGCCGGAACCGGAACGACACCAGGCCTCGTTCGGCCGCCTGCCGCACCCTGCGAATGAATGGCGCGAGCACCCCGGGGCCGGTGCCCCAGGTGATGTGGAACCTCGGCACGGAATTGCCGTGCCCGGTGGCCAGGTAGCCGCCGCGCTCGGCCCACTGCACCAGCGGGAAGAACCGCACGCCCTGCGCGGTCAGCCAAGCCCGCTTCTCCCCGGCGGCGAAGTCCACGTAGGCCTCCGCCCACTGCCGGGGCCAGTGGTCCTCGGGCCGGTCGAAACCGGCGGAGCCGAGCCAGTCCTGGAGCGCCAGTTCGCGGGAGTCCCGGACGCCCAACCAGCGCTGTTCCGGGGAATCGACCAGGAAGAGACCGCCGAACGACCAGTGCGCCTGGCCGCCCAGGGCGGCCTCGGGTTCCTGGTCCACCAGCACCACCCGGCGGCCCGCGTCGGCCAGTTCCGCGGTGGCGACCAGGCCGGCCAGGCCGGCGCCAACCACGATGACATCAGCGTCCAACGTCATTGCCGACCTCCGCTCTACCGAGTGGTAACCGGATGTCTGTATACCGCAGCCGCAGGCGCTTCGACAGCTCACCGGGCCGTTCCGCTGCGGCGCCGCAACATTTCCCCACACACGGAAATCCACCCGGTCGGGGTGTATCCAGCAAATTCGCTGGCATTCCGATCCGGGATTCGGGAATCCTGTTTCCAGTGCGCCGATTCCGGCCGCTAGCCACTCATTATCCGCTCACGAAGGGGTTTTCGCATGTCCAAGTTCGCTTCCGCCGCGCCGTTGCGCGTCGGCACCCGGTCGTCCTCCTGGCGTCGGACCGGGCGGACCGGCGTCTGGCGCATATTCGTCCCCGCGCTGTTCGCCCTCGCCGCGATCTCCGTCGGTTCCGGAGGCGCGTACGCCGCACCGCCGGAAAAGCCTTGCGCAGCAGGAACTTTCTGCAGCTACCCGGAGGAGGAGTACGCCGGTCAGGTGCACGAGGTCGGCCTCCAGACGACCACGTTGGAGCAGTGCGTCCAGCTCCGGCAAGACGTGGAGGTGCGGTCCTTCGTGAACAACACCGGTCATCCGGTGACGGTCTACCAGGACCCCTACTGCGACAGCGGTGCGGAATTCGCCACGTATCCAACGGGTTCCCAAACACCGCGGGCGACATACGTCGCCCGGGCGATCAAGATCTGGTCGCACTGACCGCCGAGAAACCGTCCTGAACCGATTGCGCGCGCCTCCGGGGAATCCCAGCCCCCGGGCTCGCCCGGAATCCCCGACTCAGGTGTCCGGCCTACCGGGACGACACCTGAGAGCCTGTCGGCGAATGCCGTCCGCGCCTTGGAAGCGGCGTAGCCGCTTGCATTCACCTTGCCAAGACGACCATCGGCGGGTTCTGAGAGGTTTCCTGGCGAGGACGGCCCCTCCGCCGCGTATTAGACATACATCAGGAGGGGCACCCGCAGTCCAGGGAACTCTCAGGTTCCGCTAAGCGACCACCCACCCAGACCATTCACCAACAGGCTCTGAGAACCCCCGGGCAAAGCCAGGCACGTCGGACGCAACCGCCAGGACAACAACTCAGCGGACCAGATCCCGCATCAGCTCAAGCAGGCGCTCGGCGGAGTTGGCCCAGGTGAACTTCGCCGCCTGACCACGAGCCGCGGCGACCAGCTCCGCACGCGTACGGGAATCCTCCACGGCGCGCACCGCGGTGGCGAAGTCATTCGACGACCCCGGATCGAAGAACCTCGCGTGTCCCCCGGTCACCTCGTGGAAGATCTCCAGATCGCTGCAGACCACCGGCGTCCCCGCGTTCATCGCCTCGATGATCGGCAGCCCGAAACCCTCGTCCCGAGAAGCGGTGACCAGCGCGCTCGCCCTCCCCAGCAGCGCCTGGTAATCGCATTCACTGATTCCCCGCCAGAAAACGACATCGACATCAGGAGGTAGCTGTCCGCGCAATTCCGCTTCGCGCGCAGGCGCGACTCGACTCACCAGGTGCAGGCGATACCCAGGAAGGAGAGCCATGCCCGCGATCAACGCTTCCACGTTCTTGTACGGCATGAACGAACCCATGTACACGAGCTCCCGCGGCCCACCCGGTTGTTCTTGAGCCGCACCAGTTTCGCCCCCCTCGAGCACGTCGTCCTCCGGCGGCGGGGACGGTGCATTGTGGACGACCGTCACCGGGCGCCGGGTGAGCCGGTGCTCCGCGATCAGCTTCCTGGTCGTCTCGCTGACCGTGACCACCGCGTCAGCCCGGTTGAGCATCACCCGCTGCGGCCAGAACGCCTTGTGGTAGAGCCGCCATGCGGCGCGCACCGGCCGCGGGAGGAACCCCGGCGGCTGCGGATGCCGGTAGTAGATCAGGTCGTGCAGCGTGAGGACGAGCCGGTAGTCGCGCCGGAACCCGCCGATCACCTGCAGCGGGCTGAACACGACGTCCGCACCGAGCCGGTTCAGGGTGCGCGACAGCCACAGCTCCTGCGGCGAGAACGGGCTGTTGACCTTCACGTGCGGAACACCGGACGGCAGCAGCCGCAGCTGCCGCTCGTCATGGATCAACATCGTCACCGGATGGAGGTGGTGCAATGCCTCGATCAAGCTCGCGCCGTAGCGGCTGATCCCATCGTGCTGATCGGTCCGCGTCCAGCGCGCATCGACGACGACGTTCATCGTCCTTGACCCGGCCGCACTCGGACTCGGGTCGGCGGTACCGCTCCCTTGCGGCCGCGGGCCGTTCATGGCGCTCCGAGGAAGTGTCGGATCGCTTCGGCCGCCGGCCCCGGCGTCTCGTAGTGCACCAGGTGGCCGACGTTCGGGATCACCACGAGTTCGGCGTCGGCGAGCCGACCCGCCAGCGCGCGCTGGCCCTCCAGGGGCGCGATCTCGTCCGACTCCCCCGCGATCAGCAGGGTCGGCATCCGGAGCGCGTCGGCGTGGTCGGCCACGGTGTGCGTCACCGAAGCCTCGAAGGTCTCGCTGAGCAGGGCGGGGCTGTGGAAGCGGCTGAAGTACCGCAGGTGGTTGGCGTCGATGAACCCGCGAAGCTGCTTGTCTTTCGTCCGCGTCATCGCCCGGCTCGCCGCCAGGACCACCCACCTGTTGCTCAGCAGCGAATGCCCGGCCCGCAACGGCAACCGCTTGCCCAGCGTGTAGTAGGCGGACGTGAGCCCGGACAGCACCACGCGCGGTCCGCGCAGCGCCGGAGTCGCGATCGGGTTGATCAGCACCAGGCGTCGCACGAGTTCGGGCGACGTGGCGGCGACCTGGGCGGCCACGATCGAGCCGAAGGAGTGCCCGAGCAGCGCGATCGGCCGGGTCCGGCCGCCGAGCCGCTCGATGAGCTCGGTGATGACCTGCGCGTAGCCGGCGACGTCGTGCCGCCGCCCGCTCATCGGCCCGGAGTCCCCGAACCCGGGCAGGTCCGGGATCACGACGCGCTGGTCCGGCAGGCCAGCCGCGACGAGCTCCAGACCGTGGTGGGTACCGCGCAGGCCGTGCACCATCAGCACCGTGTCGGCAGGTTCGACCGGGTCGATCGGGACGACCGAACCGACCTGGGTGACTGCGGGGCCCGCCGCGGTGACCAGGTCGCTGGTCTCGGCGAGGTGCTCGCGGTAGACCCAGTAGTGCAGCTCGGCGCCGCCGATGTGCTCCACCCGCTCCGCGGGGTGGAGTTCCGGGGTGGTCATGCCGGATCAGCTCGCCAGCTCGGTGCGGATCTCGTCGAGCTCGACGGCGCCGTCCGGGTCGATCGCGTGGCGGTAGATCGCTTCGAACCGGCCCAGGATCTCGTCGATGTCGTGCCGGGACACGAGCCGCTCGCTGGCCGCGCCCATCCGGTCGATCGTCACGCGGTCGCTGATCACGTCGTCGATCGCGCTGGCCAGGGCGTGCACGTCCCGCGGCGGGTACAGCCAGCCGTTCTGGCCCGGTTGCACGAGGTGCGGCAGGGCCATGGCGTTGGCCAGCACCACCGGGGTGCCCGCCGACATGGCTTCCATGGTCGCCAGGCTCTGCAGCTCGGCGATGCTGGGCATGCAGAACAGGTCGGCGCGGGCGTAGGCGTCGAGCAGCTCGCTGTCGCTGAGGAACCCGTGGAAGTGCACCCGGTCGGCGATGCCGAGTTCCACCGCGAGCTGCTCGAAGGCGGCGCGGCGGCTGCCGTTGCCGACGATCTCCAGCCGCGTCGGCGTCTTGGTGCGCAACAGCGCCATGGCCCGAAGCAGGTCGTCGATGTGCTTCTCCTCGTCGAGCCGTCCGACGAACAGCACGATGCGGGTGCCCGGATCCGGGTGCTGCTTGCGGTAGCTCCGGGCCCGACGCCGGTACCGCTCGACGTCGATGCCGCAGGAGACGGGCAGCGCCAGCTCGGCGAACCCGTTCTCCTGCAACAGCTGGACGGCTCGCGGCGTCGGAGCGGTCACCAGCTGCGCCTTGCGGTAGTGCTTGACCAGGTTGTGCCACAGCAGGCGGCCCGCCGCGTGCTGGAGGAACTGCGGGACCTTGAAGTAGCCGAAGATGTTCTCCGGCATGAAGTGGTTGGTGGCCACCAGCCCGATGTCCCGGCGGCGCGCCGAGTTGATCAGGCCGCGGCAGATGAAGAAGTGCGACTGCACGTGGACGACGTCGGGCTGGATCTCGGCGATCAGCCGGTCGGCCTGGGCGGCCTGCCACGGCAGAAGCCCCCGGATCGACGGGTGGAACGGCGAGCCGTATGAGGCGACGCGGTGCACCGTCACGCCGTCCTCGACGTCGGTGCGCGACTCCCGGTCCGTCGAGTGGCAGACGACGTGCACATCGTGGCCGCGACCGGACAGCCCGGTCGCCAGGCGGTGGCCGAAGTTCGCCGCCCCGTTCACGTCGGGGGGATACGTGGTCGCGCCGACCACGATCCGCAGCGGGCGCCTACTGAACGGTTGCGAAGTCAAGTGGAACTCCCGTCAGGACGATCTGTCGAACTCGGTCCGGCAAGATCACTGCTGCCGGTCGCAGTGGTCGTGGAGGTCGCAGTGGTCGTGGAGGTCGCGGTGGTCGTGGAGGTCGTCGGGGGCACAGCGGTCGAATGCACGGTGGTCGAATGCACGGTGGTCGAATGCACGGTGGTCGCGGAAGGCAGACCAACAGCGGAGGACACGGTGGCCGCAGCGGTGGCGGGAGCCCGTTGTCTCTGGGTGTCGGGGTGGTAGCGGGCCAGCGCGAAGACGCCGGCGCAGGCCACCACGGCGCAAAGGGCTTCGCCGACGGCCGTCCACGTGCTGACGTGGTCGGCTTCGCCGAGCAATCCGATGCCCAGGCCCACGGCCACCAGTGGGTCGATCACGGTCAGGCAGGCCACCACGAGGTCCGGCGGGCCGCTGGCGTACCCGTGTTGCAGCAGCCAACCGCCCACCACCATCGCGACGACGATGCCCAGCAGCGGCAGCGGGTTGATGTCCAGCAGTTCGGTCGTGCCGAGCTGCTGCGCCACCGCCCGCATCAGCACCGAGACGTACCCGTACGCCACCGCGCAGCCAGCTGCGAAGAGCACGCAACGCGCCTTCGACCGGGTCAGCACGGCCAGTACGCCGAGCATCAGGATCGCGCCGGCCACCAGCTGGGTGGCCAGCAGCTGCTCGCCGCCCGCGATCGGAGTGGCGGTGGCGCTGCCAGCAGCGAGGAACACGAAGGCGCCGACGCCGCCGGTGGCCGCGACCACCGAGAGCACGACGCTGGGTTTGAGGTCGCGCGCGTGGATGCCCTGCTGCCGGAGGTTCAGCAGCACGGTGATCGGCAGCGCCAGCACGCCGACCGGCTGCACCACGCTCAGCGGTGCCAGGCCGAGCGCGCAGGCGTGCAGCACCGTGCCGCTGCCGAGCGCCGCCAAGCCCCCCAACCAGCGAGGGTTGCGGAGGAGCTGGGCCTGGCTGCGGAGGCCGAGCCCGCCGCCGTCCATCGTGTCGTGCACCGCGGCGTGCTGCAGTCGTGCTCCCACGGCGTACCCGCAGGCCCCCAGCGCGGCGAGCAGCACCGCGATTGCAGTCATCGCGGACCACTCCCCGTGGGTGTGGTCGGATGGTGGTGCACGACCGGGTCAGTCCTCTTCAGCAGGCTGCGGGAACGTTCGACTACCGAACACCCTAGTGCGCGATCCATGCCACGTCCCGCTGTCGAGCCCCGCGGCGTCCGCCGCGTCGGCCTACTACCAGTGCCAGGTTCCGAATCCGCCGATTCCTGCCTTCGCTGTTCGTCCACACCGCTCAATCTCGCGTCTCGCGAGTCCGACTCACATCCGGGGCCGGACCCCCAATTTCCCTGAGACGTGCCAGGTTCGCACCCTGGGGCGCCCGCCGGACCGCTGGGTCACGACGCCCCTGGATCGACCCCGAAACCCTTCCTGGCCTGCGGAAACGCGGTTCGGCACCGCCCCGGTCAAGCCTCCGGGAAACCCGCATGCCGACCTCGGTCCGCCCACCGGGCATTACAGCAAAGCACGTAATTGCGGCGGCCCGTGAAACGCCAGACGAATATGTGCGAACCGATCCGGTGAACGAAAGTCGACTGTTCGACGAAACGTGCGGAAAGAACCCAGCAACTTTCGGAATCGTTGCACCCGCGCACGACCGAGGCGCGCCGGATGCACCCCCCGCATGCGCCTCTGCACTGTCCGCCGGATACACATGCACGACTGTAGAACAACGTTGCTGAGGACTTTGTCAGCAACACTTCCCACCCAAGCCGGACCGGAACGGCACTGCCCGGTGGACAAACCCGCGGATTGTCGATATCCGGGTGAAGACACCCCGCCAGCAGGGAAATCGCATTGGGCGAAGATCAACTATTCGGTGCGGAAACGGTGACGAATGCGACACCACGACAACATCACGCCCGCGAAACTGTTCGCGCACCGAAACAATTCGGTCACGACCAGTGATGAAATCCGGCGCTTCCTCCGGACCGAACGGCAATGGTTGCTCATCCGGGTGAGACGATGCACTTGTGGCTGCCGACTCCGACGTCTCCCAGCACGGCCGGTCCGCGAAGCCGGCGCACCCCGCCGACACGGACGAGCGCAATGTGGTCGGCGCCAAGGCCGCCGTGGTGGCGGCACTCCTGGGCGGTGCGCTGCTGACCGCGCTGGCCGCGACCGCCTACACGGCCGTCGGCACCATCCCGGGCCTCCCCGACCTGCCGCCGCTCGTGCGCTTCGGGTTGCCGGCCGTGCGAGCCCTGCTCGACGTCGCGGCGCTGGCGACCGTCGGCCTGAGCCTGCTGCCGAAGCTGCTGGGCTTCGACCGCCCCAAGCACACCGAGCCGGTCATGGCGCTTGCCAGGCAGTTCACGGTGGTCACCGCGCTGGTCTGGATGCTCAGCGCCCTGCTGTCACTGGTGCTGCAGACCGCAGAACTCAGCCCGGACCGCCCCCTCACAACCGGGCTACTGATCGACTACGTGGCGAACGTCCCGGCAGGTCCCGGCCTGCTCGCCAGCGCCGGCGCCGGGCTGCTGTGCGCGGCGCTGGGCCTGGTCGCGGTCCGGGTCGGCGAGAAGGTCCCGGCGGAACTGCGCACCATCATCGCGCTGCTCGGCCTGCTCCCGATGCCGCTGACCGGTCACGCAACGGACTGGCAGTACCACGACTTCAGCATGATCTCGATGGAGTTGCACGTGATCGGCGCAGCGATGTGGACGGGCGGCCTGGCCGCCGTCGCGCTGTTCGTGGCGCCGCGCCGCGGGCTGCTCGCCGAGGCCCTGCCGCGCTTCTCGAAGCTCGCCACCATCGCGATCTTCGTCGTCGGGATCTCCGGGCTGTTCAACGGCCTGATGGAGCTGATCATCACGCCGGCCGTCGGCCTGCCCGGCCTGATCAACACCGGCTACGGCCAGATCATCCTGGCCAAGGCCGGGTGCCTGGTGGTGCTCGGTGCGGTGGCGTCGCAGATGCGCTTCCGCCTGCTGCCCCGCATCGCGCGCCACCAGCGCACCGCGCTGATCGGCTGGGCCGCTGCCGAGGTCGGCGTGATGGGCATCGCCTACGGCCTGGGGGTCGTGCTCTCCCGCGCCCCGGTCATCGTCTGACCGCGCGACACCACCCGCCGCCAGCTCCGGCGACCGCTCTCGGTGTCGAGCAGGTACGAGACGAGCCACCACACCGCGGCGAACAAGACCACCGCGTACAGCGCCGACCAGTAGTCGACCGGCGGCGAAGCGAGGTAGGTCTGCTGCATCCACAACGCCAGATACGTCACCGCCGTCACGACCGCCGCGCCGGCGAACGGCCGGATCGCCGGCGCCAGCCGGAACGAGAGGTCGATCGCCACGGCCCCGGCGAGCAGGAAGAACGGCACGGCCGAGATCGGGAAGCCCGCCGCCCCGAGCAATGCCCAAGCCACGCAACGGAAAATCAGGTAACCCGCGGCGATGGTGGTCGCCGTCCACTGGCGCCCGGCCAGCCGCCGGGCGAGCACCAGCGTGCCGAGCCCGGTGACCGTCGCCCACGTCGGGTACACCCAGTCCGGCACCGGCAGCGTGAACGACTTGACCGCGATCCAGTCCAGGGGCCGCCCGAGGTCGTCGGCGGCGAACTGCAGCAGGGTGTCCTCGGCGTACGGAGTACCGCGCTCCCAGGCTGCCAACCCGAGCACGCCGTACTCCTGGTGCTGGTTGAGGAACAGGAAGTTGTCGAGCACCGTGAACCACAGGAAGCAGGTGATCGGGTAGAAATAGCGGCCACCGCCGCCGTAGCGGGCCCACCCGCGGAGCAGGCCGACGCTCAGCAGCCCGGTGCCGAGGTAGAGCAACGCGTGCGAAGGGCTCCACGCGGTGATGTCCAGCCCGTTGATCCGGTGGTTGATCACGTCCAGCGGCGCGGCGACCAGGAAGATGCCGAGCCCCCACTGCATCCAGCGAAGCGTGGCGCGGTCGACGCCGATCCCGGTGTAGGTGTGGAAGACCACCAGGCCGATCACGATCACGGTGCCGACCGTGTTGATCAGGTGCGGTGGCGCGAAATCGTCGCGCAGCCACCGAAAGTGCCAGCAGATGTCCCAGGTGGCACCCGCGATCTTGAGCACCATCGCGGCCACCCACGAGCGGTAGAGCGCGACCACGAGTTCCCGGGGAGCCTCGCGACCCGGTTCACCACGCGTCCAGTGGCAACGGAGCAGCTCCGCTGTACTCGCCATCGCGTTCACCTCCGCACTTCGCGATGTTCACCCGAAAAACGGTAGTCGGTACTGATCGCGAGCGGGCAACGACATACTCGGCGGTAATTTTTGGCGGTGCGCCCGGTCCGTGCACGACAGGCCGGAGCAGCCGGAATCCCGTTCGCTCCCGGAACGAACGGGATTCTGCGACGAACGACGGCTAGGTCAGCGCGGGATCTTCAGCACTTGGCCAACGTAGATCAGGTCCGGGTCGGTGATGCCGTTGACCCGGCCGATCTCCCGCCAATCGACGCCCACTCGCTGCCCGATCTCGAGGAGCGTGTCGCCGGGCTGCACGACGTAGGTCTCCTGCGGTGGCGGCGGAGGCGGCCCACCGGCCCCGGTGAGCACCTCCAACGGAACCATCGACACGTTCAGGTCGGTGTTGCCGCCGACCCCCGGAACCTGCCCGTCCGAGGCGTGCTGGTGCATCGCCACCCGGTCCGTGAGGTAACCGGGTTCGCCCGGCGGGCGGCCGTAGTGCGCGACCCACAGGAACACCCCGGGGTCGACCCAGGTCTCCGGCGCGAGCTTGCCCTGGAACCAGGACGTCGAGGCGTAGACCACGACCTCGTGCCGGCCCGTGTGCCCGCGGATCGCGTCGATGAACCCCTTGACCCAGCCGCCCAGGTTCGGCGCATCCGTTTCGATGTCCAGGCACGGCGGCAGGTTGCCCGCCGCGCTGGAGTTCAACCGCCCGAGCGCAGCGGCGAAATCGGCCGCGTCCTGCTGCGGGGAATTCGTGTCCGGGCGGGCGAAGTGGTACAGCCCGGTGACCAGCCCGGCACCACGCGCACCGGCCAGCTGGGAGTCCAGCGTCGGACTCACGTATCCGACGCCTTCGGTCGCTTTAATGTAGGTGAACGCGTATCCAGCTCCCCGAACCGCTCCCCAGTCGGGTTCCCCCTGATATCGCGAGACGTCAATACCGCGAATTCGCTCGGCCATGATCAACCCCCTGACTACGGCCTCCTGCCGGTGCCAAACTATCGAAGTCCAGCATTCGGGCAGTCCCGCCGTTCAGGTCAAGATCACCACCCGATTGGTCGATACCCGCGCGAGATGCTGCGAAATCGCGGTGCGGGAAATTACCCAGGTCGGGTTTGTTCTCGGCCGCAATACGACCTTTTCGGTGCAGTGGACCGTCACTCGATCCACTGCTCGCGGGCGCCGATTGCGGCACGTGGAGCAGGCGGATCGAACGGTCGCGGACGGCGGGAAAATCGGTGGCGGAGGCAACCACACCGACAGCCGGACGTCTTCAGAGCAGTAGAGCAATTACCGACGGCCCCGCCGCGAGGACGGGGACGGGAGGTGGTCATCGTGATCCCGCACCGATTCCGGAGTTTCGTCCCGCGGGCGCTCCAGGCGTCCGGAGCACTGCTGATCGCCGGGCTGATGGCGGGCTGCGGCGCCCAGAACGGCCAAGCCATCACGGCACCGGCGCACAACGTCCGACCGGCACCACCGGCCGCCAGTCCGGCAGAACAGCTGGCGCCCCAACCCGGGACCGACGGCAACACCAACACGAACGCCGGCAACGCCGGCAGCACCGGCAGCCGGGCGACGCCCACGACGGCCGAGGCGCGTCACCAACCGAGCAAGGTGGAGCGCTGCCACACCTCGATGCTCGCGGGTTCGCTGCAGAACTCAGAGGCCGGGGCGGGCCAGCGCTACGCGCAGCTGGTGCTGCAGAACACCAGCAAGGAGACCTGCATCCTCTACGGCTACGGCGGCATGCAGCTGGTCGACGGGTCCGGCAAGCCGCTGCCGACCACCATGGAGCGGACGCCGAACCCCGGCCCGAACCTGATCACGCTCGCGCCAGGCCGGTCGGCCAGCGCCACGCTGCACTGGACGGCGGTCCCGCACGAGGGCGAGCCGACGGACGGCCCGTGCCAGCCGACTCCGGTCAGCGCGCAGGTCATCCCGCCGGACGAGACCGATGCCCTCGCCGTCACCTGGAACTTGGGCCCGGTGTGCGGCTTCGGCGCCATCAACAACAGCGCGTACCACCAGTGACGCCGGTCAGGCCGGTTTCCCGCAGAACCGGCCTCCGCCCCGGTCGCTCCACTGCTGAGCTGCGACGACACCGGCGCGGCGGAAGACCGAACGGCGAAAACCCAGGGGGGCTGGCCCGGCCGTATGAGGTGTGCTGGGGTGGCGGCATGATCGAGCCAACGGATCGAGTGGTCAGCGGACGGCACGGCGAGCTGGCAGTGCGGGAGTGGTCGGGGACCAACCCGGGCTGGATCGCGCTGATCGCGCACGGCTACGGCGAGCACTCCGGCCGGTACCAGTGGGTGGCCGAGCAGCTGGTGGGCGCCCGCGCGCTGGCCTACGCCCCGGACCACGTGGGGCACGGCCGCTCGCCCGGCGATCGGGTCTACTTCGAGGACGCCGAGACGATCGTGGCCGATCTGGAAACCCTGCGCCGGGAGGTCACCGCCGAACACCCGGAACTGCCCGTCGTCCTCATCGGACACTCGATAGGCGGGATGCTCGCCGCCCGCTACGCCCAGGAACACCAGGAGCACCTGGCGGCGGTCGTGCTGTCCGCTCCGGTGCTGGGCACCTGGCACGTGCTGGACCTCCTGGAGTACGACGTGATCCCGGACATCCCGATCGACCCGGCGACGCTGTCCCGCGACCCCGATGTCGGTGCGGCCTACGTCACCGACCCGCTGGTCTGGCATGGCCCGTTCAAGCGCGCCACTCTGCAGGCGATCGACGACTGCCTGCTGGCCATCAACGACGGGCCGATGCTGGACAAGCCGACCTTGTGGGTGCACGGCGAGGACGACGAGCTGGTGCCGGAGGCCGACACCCGCACCGGCATCGACCGCATCCGCGGCAGCGAGTTCCACGAGCACATCTACCCGGGCGGCCGCCACGAGCTGCTCAACGAGACCAACAAGGCCGAGGTGATGAACGACATCCTCACCTTCATCGGCCGCGAGCTGAACTCGTAGGGCCCCGCTTCCCGGCTCGTCTTGCGTGGCGGTTGGGGCAGCACCTGCCGAACACCGAACATTGTTAATAGCGGGCGGAAATCACGATCATTACCTGTTTAGGTGAGGCGTGTCGCTTGCGCGGTTGCAGCTCAGGTCCACCGCATGCAGCTTGAGGAGGCCGACGGGGGTCGGCCTCCAGGCGGGGCGGAGCAAGCGAGGTGGCCATGAACGTCGAGCGCGCACAGGACCTGATCGGCACTCCGGTGTTCGACAGTAACGGCGACCGGGTCGGCCGGGTCGGCAACGTCTACGTCGACGACGTCACGCACCAGCCGGAGTGGGTCACCGTCCGGATCGGCATCTTCGGCGTCAAGGAGACCTTCGTGCCGCTCAACGGCGCGACCACCGAGGAGAACCGCCTGGAGCTGGGCGTCTCCAGGGACCGGGTGAAGAACGCCCCGCGCGTCGAGGCCGAGCACGGCCACCTCTCTGACCAGGAGGGCCGCGACCTCTACCACTACTACGGCCTCGGCCAGGGCGAGCCGACCGGGCCTGACGAGGGCGAAGCCTGAGCACCGCGCCGGTTCGCGCGACTTCACCCGATCATCCGTTCGACGTTCCGGGCCCGTGCGGGAGAATGCGTCTCGCGATGGCTGAGAACACCGAGCTCGAACTGCTGATCACCGTCGTCGTCGCGGCCGACGACGAGGCGTCTGCACGCGCCGCGTGCCGCGACCTGGTGCAACGAATCGGCGGCCGGATCGTGGCCTCCGGGGACTGTTCCGACGAGGAGCCCGGCTGCTGGTCGGTCACGATCAGCAGGGGCAGCGCGGAAACCGGGCAGTACGTGGCCGGGCTGTCCCGCGCGGTGCGCAACTTCCTCCGCGCGCTCGGTCCCGACTACGCCCGGCACCGGGTGTCCTGCGAACCGCCGACGGCCTGGGCCGTGGTGGACCACCCGGACCTGGTGGGCGACCTGGTCGGCGGCGGGGAGCGAATGCTGGTCGAGGCGTGGTCCGGCGGGTCGATCCTGTTCGGCAGGTCTGATCTCGCAGATCCGGACGAGCCGCCCGCCCAGGTCCCGCAGGGCATCGGCGACGTGGACGAGCACGGGAACTTGAGGCCGCGGCTGCGCCTGCTGGTGGAAGTGGTCACGGAGCGGCGAGCGGGCGCGGAATGGCCCGCCCGGGCGGTGGCCAGCCGCCTGTCCCGGACGGCCACGATCACCGAGTACGCGGTCGATCCGCCGCTGGTGCGGGTCGCGATGGACCTCGGGCCGGCGCTCGGCGACCTGCCGGAGATCGTGCTCGGCGCGATGTCGACGCTCGGCGGTACCGGCTGGTCCCGGCTGCGCGTCGACGAGCACCACGCCACCGCCCGGTGGACGGCCGCCCCGACGCCGCCGTCGGGGGTGGCGTCGATCGAGATCTCGGCGATCGATCCGGAAACGGACAAATAGAAATCCACAGTGGCCGCCGGCCGCGACCGACTCCCTCGACACCCGGCACGGCGCCCACCCACCCGGGGGCATACCGGTCGGTGATCAATTCCGCTGGTCGTCACGCACCGCGATCACCCCGTGATCACCTGCACCCACCTGCTTGCGCCGTCGGCGACGCCGAACGCTAACTTGTGGACCGGTACAGCGTTGGGCACCACGGAGGTCCTGAGTCCAGATGGCGGGCGTCGAAGAAGTTCGCGCGGGCATTGCCTTGGCAAACCAGAAGATGCAGGAGGCCATCGCCGCCCTGCAACAGGGCAACCTCGCACTGGAAGAGGCGCAAGCCGCACTGGTGTCCGCGACCCAGGGCAGCACCCAGGAGGAGATGCAGCACGCGCACGGCATGCTCGCCGAGGTGATGCAGACGATCAACGGAGTGCAGGGCACGCTCAGCGCCACGATCAACTCCACCGAGGGCTACGCGGGCCGCCTGTAGGCTCCCGGCCGTTCTGCGAGGCGGCGATTTCGCGCGAAATCGCCGCCCCCCACGCGTGCCTTATGGCGATTTCGCGCGAAATCGCCATACTGCCGCAACGACAGAAGATCGACCCGACTCGAAGACAGGCTCGGTGGCCCCGTGTCGACTCTCGACGAACTGATCCAGACCCTGCGCACCGCGGAGGAACGCCTGGAGGACGCGGGTGCCCACCTCGCCACCTGCCGCACCGCGCTGGCCCAGGCACAGCAGGCGCTGGCGAAACTCGACCCGGAGCACCCCGCATCCGCGATCCCTCCGGGCCTTCCCCGCGCAGATGACCAGATCGAGGGAACGCAGGCGGCAATCGAGCGCATCCTCGATACGGTCCGCGACTTCGCCACCCGCCTGTAGTACGCGGCGGCTTTCCGTGTTCGGCGCTCAACTGCGCCGCATTCGGCCTTGTACATGGGCACCCCAGGGGCCTGCCCGGTTCCTCGTCGAGTGGTATTTTGATCACAGTCTGTAACACGGGTTCCGAGGTGGGGTGTGGGTAAACGCAACGAGCGGCGGAGTCGGATCGAAGCAGCCTTCGAACGCCTGCGCACCAGCATCGCCTCGGCGCTCGGCGCTGCCGAGAAGGAACACGACCGCGTCCTCGCCGAATGCGCGCAGCAGGAGTACGCGCTGCGCATCGCGCAGGTCGGGGTGGCCGCTGCGGAACGCCAACCGGCGGAGATCTCCGATTCCGCGGACCCGGTGTTCCAGGCCGCGATGCGGGAAGCGCAGCGGATGCGCGCGGAGATCTACGCGGAGTGGACCGAGCGGGGGCCGGAGCAGCTCGGCAGGCTCGCGGCGGAGGCCGCTCCCGGGTCCGCCGGGCTCCCGTGGCGGGAGTGGCTCGGCGAGATCGGCACCCGGGACGCGGCCGCGCCGCCGCCCGAGCTGTGGCGGATCGGCACCGCGACCGTCCCGGATTCACCCGCCCCGCAACCGTTCCCGGCCGCCATCCCGCTGCTGGACGAGTCGCACCTGCGGATCATCACCGACTACAACCCCGACTCCGCCGAAGCGCTGGTGCAGAACCTGCTGCTGCGGCTGCTCAGCCATTTCCAGCCCGGCCAGGTGCGCATCCACGTCTGGGACGTCGCGCAGCTGGCCGGGACCCTGCCGGGGCTGTACCCGCTGGCCCGCGCGGGCCTGCTCACCGCGCACGATCCGACCCGGCTGGACGAGATGCTCGAAGCGCTCTCCGACCACATCCGGCGAATCCACACCGATTCGCTGGTCGGCGGCCACACCTCGCTGCGCTCGCTGGCCGCGGACACCGGGCACCGCTCGGAGCCGTGGCGCATCGCGGTGCTCTTCGGCAACGGCGAGCCGCTGCGCGAGGAGCAGCAGCAACAGTTGCAGCGGATCGCCCGCAACGGCCTGGCCTGCGGCATCCAGTTGATCGTCGTGGACCTCTCGCTGACCGTGAACAGCGCGATCGAATCCATCACGCTGCTCCGCAGCAACCGGGCTCGCACCAGCATGACCGGCCCGGAAGCCGTTGTGCAGCTGGACGAGTCCCCGTCGCGCAACGAGGCCACCAAGGCGTGCTCGATGATCGCGGAGGCGTTCCTCGCCCGGCGGGCCCGGGTGCGGACCTTCGACGACCTGGTGCCCGAGCAGCTCTGGACGCAGCGTTCGACGGCCGGGCTGCACGCGCCGGTCGGCTTCGACGAGGGCGAACCGGTGTGGATCACCCTCGGTGACGGCAGCCCGCACACCCTGATCGGTGGCCCCAGCGGTTCGGGCAAGACGAACTTCCTCTACGGCATGCTCGGCGGGCTCACCGCCCGCTATTCGCCGGACGAGCTGGAGCTGTACCTGCTGGACTTCAAGGAGGGCGTGTCGTTCGCCCAGTTCACCCCCGGCCGCCGGGATCCGAGCTGGCTGCCGCACGCCAAGCTGGTCGGGGTGAACGTCAACACCGACCGCGAGTTCGGGCTGGCGCTGCTGCGCTTCCTGGCCGACGAGATGCGACGGCGCGCGGAGTCCGCCAAGCAGCATGAGGTCACCAAACTGGAGGAGCTGCGCGCCGAGGACCCGACCGGCCGGTGGCCGCGGATAGTCGCCGTGATCGACGAGTTCCAGTACCTATTCGCCGAGCGCGACCCGGTGACCGCGCAGGCCGCCTCGCTGCTGGAGGACGTCGCGCGGCGCGGCCGTTCACAGGGCATCCACCTGGTGCTGGCCAGCCAGGACGTGTCCGGGATCGAGGCGTTCTGGGGCAAGCCGGCGATCTTCGAGCAGTTCATCCTGCGGATCGCGCTGCCCAAGGCCCGGCGGGTGCTGGCCGACCAGAACAACGCGGCGATTGAGCTGCCCCGGTGGCACGCGGTCGTCAACCACGAGTCGGGCGTCAAGTACGGCAACAAGATCGCGCGCATCCCGGACGCGACCGCGAAGAACACCTTCGACGCGCTGCAGCTGGCGCTCTGCAAGAAGCTCGACGACGACGCCCGGCAGCCGAGGTTGTTCGACGGCTCGAACCTGCCGGAACTGTCCACACTGGATGATTACGCGAAGCTGAGCGCACCGGTGGCTGTGCCGAAGGTGCTGCTCGGGCAGATTATCGACGTCAACGGCACGGCCGCCGCGGTGCGGCTCGCGCGATCGCCGGGGCGCAACGTCGCGGTGATCGGCTCGGTGCTCGCGGACGCGATCAGCGTGCTCGGCACGGCGACGCTTTCCCTTGCCCGGCAATACGATCCGGGCACCATCAAGTTCACCATCGCCGCCCTGCTGGACGACGTGGAAGACGATGCCTGCGGCGTCGCCAAAACCCTTCGCAACGACGGCCACGACGTGGAACTGGTCGGTTTGGACGGCATCGAGGCCGCACTGGCGGCCGCGGCCGAGACGATCGACCACCGCTCCGGCGCCGACGTGCCGCACTGCCTGGTGCTCTACGCCGCCGACGCGGCGCACACCACGCTGGAGCGCAAGGACCCGACCACCAGGGTCAGCGGGCTGGACCACCTGCGGAAAATCCTCAAGCAGGGCCCGGAACTGCGGGTGCACGTGATCGGCTGGTGGCGCAGCGCGCAGAGGGTGAAGAACACCCTCGGCATGGGGCCGGTCGACGACATCGGCGCGTGGGTCGCCTTCGACGTGCACGGCCAGGAGCTGGCCGCGTTCGCGGCCGGGCAGATGGTCAACTGGTCGCCGCGGGCGCGGCGCGGCCTGTTCTTCGACCGCGCGGTGCACTCCCGGCCCGAGGTGGTCCTGCCCTTCGACCTCGGCGACCAGGCCAAACCAGCGCTGACGGTGCCCGCGCAGCGGGCGGCGGACGAGCCGTGCGAGATCCGGGAGGAAGCTGGTGACTGAGCAGGTTCCGGCGGCGGACCGGTACAAAGAGATCACCGCCCTGGCCACCACCGCCGCGCAGCAGCTGCGCCGGCACGAGCGGGAGCGTGCCGGCGAGCTCGGCGAGGCGGTCGCCGCGGGGCGGCAGCGCCGGGAGGCGGCTGACGAGCAGCGCGAGCAGGTCGTCGAAGACGTGCGCAAGCGATGGAACGCCGCGATGGAGGCGCTGTGGGACGAGCGGTGGATGCAGGTCAAGAGCATGCCTGACCCCGACCCCGCGGCGCGGGCGTCCACTCCGGACGATTCCCGCCGCGAAGTCCAGGCGGCCTACATGGCGCTCCACAGCGCCCTCGAAAAGCCACGCTTCGCCGCGAGCCTCCGCCCCCGCCGCAAGAAGGAGTCCTGATGCAGCTTCTCCTGTGCGGACCGAGCGGAGTGAGTGCAGGGCACCTCGCTGCCAAGTCGACCGGCAGAAGGCGCCCTTCACGCCTACGCCGCTTAGCCTGAGTTTCCCCGCTAGCTGATTGCTCGACAGCATTTCCTTGGGCGCTTAGGTTTCGAGTCGTTCGCGCAGCGCGGTGACGTTGGCTGCCGTCGACCAGCAGCAGGAACTGCTCGGCCGGCTCCCGGTGGCGACGGCGGCCCGCCTCCCGCAGCAGGCCGTCCAGGTAGTCGGTGACGTCTTCCTTGTGCTCGGCCGCAACACGGTGCGCCGCGCTGTCCGGGTCGGCCATCTCGGCCATCGTGTTGATCGAGGCGCAGGCGCGGAAATCCGGTGCCGCGAACCGTTTCCGCGAGCGCGTCGAACACCGCCAGCGGGTCGCCGCCACACGTGGCGCGGATGGAGCGAACGGACGTTCACTTCACCTACCGGGACGGACGGTCCGTTCACCCCACACCCAGCCAGCGAGGACGCACCAATGCGCAAACGAACCTGGAAACAGCCGCTACAGCGCTGCGCCGTCGGATCCCGGCGTTGAAGTTCGCGATCAGCGTGCCCGCTCACCGGGGCCGCAGGCCGGTGTGCAGGTAGGCGAGCCCGCGCGGCTCGATGGCGGCGACCAGGGCCTGGTGGCTGTCAGGCGGGCGTCGTCATCTCGGCCAGGCCGGTTCGCTGCCGCAACTAGCGCAGCGAACGTACCGACCGCGGTGCGGCCGACGCACCTGATGGGGTCCAGCTGCCGCGGAGGGTGTGTTCGATCAGGCCGGTCACCAGTACAGTGTTACACATGACGTCGCAATGTCACAGCACGTCGCAATGTCACAGCACCGCGGCGGGGCCGACCCCGGCAGCGGACCGACCGACCCGCCCGGCGGCGAACCGGGTCGGCGACGCCGAACTGCTGCGGGCCGCCCGGGAATGCGTGCTCGCCAACGGCGTCCGGCGCACCACCCTGACCGAGATCGCGCGCCGCGCCGGGGTCAGCCGGATGACGCTGTACCGGCGCTTCCCCGACGTAAACAGCCTCGTCACCGCGCTGATGACGATGGAGTTCGGCGAAATCCTGCAGCTGGCCAGCACCGGGGACGCGACCGGAAGCGGCCGGCAGCGCCTGGTCGCCGCGACGGTCCACGGCGTTCGCCTGCTGCAATCGGCGCCGCTGCTGCGGCGGGTCCTGGAGACCGATGCCGAGCTCCTGCTGCCCTATCTGGTCGAACGGCTCGGCAGCACGCAGCTCGCCGCCGAGGGATTCATCCGCGAATACCTCGTGCGGGGTCACGAGGACGGGTCGATCCGACGCGCCGACCCGGCCGTGCAGGCCCGTGCCCTGCTGTTGCTGGTGCAGTCGTTCGTAGTCTCCGCCGGCCCTGCCACCAGCGGCATCGACCCGACGGCCCTGACCGACGAGCTCACGTACCTCCTCGACGGCGCCCTGGGCCCGCCGCCCGCCGATCCCCGACCGAACCGGTTTTCGACCGTTTCAATTGAAACTGCGGGAAACCGTTGACCGTGCGCAGTTTCAGTTGAAACTGGGTCCCCGGTACCCCACCGAGCCGCCCGGAGGTCCGATGATCACCACCCCGCTGCCAGCCGGTTCGCTGCGCGCCACCTCGCTGAACGCCGCGCGCCGCACCGCCGGCCTGTCCGCAGTGGCCGACGACCAGGTGGACGTGCTGGTGGTCGGCGGCGGCGTCACCGGCGCCGGGGCCGCCCTGGACGCGGCCGCCCGCGGGCTCTCCGTCGCGCTCGTGGAAGCCGAGGACCTCGCCTGGGGAACGTCGCGCTGGTCCAGCAAGCTCGTGCACGGCGGCCTCTGCCACCTCGCCCACGGCGACGTCGCCACGGCCCGCGAAAGCGCCGTCGAGCGCAACGTGCTGATGACGCGCACCGCTCCACACCTGGTGCGCACGCTGCCGCAGCTCATCCCGCTGCACGGCAGCGTGTCGCGCCGCTCCGAGCTGGTACTCGCCGCCTGGCTCCATGCCGGCGACGCGCTGCGCCGCACGGCTCGCACCCCGTCGAGCGTGCTCCCGCCTCCCCGGCGGATTCCCGCCGCGGAGGCGCTCGCCCTCGTGCCGGGCGTGCGCGCCGCCGACCTGCGCGGTGGCCTGCTCGGCTTCGACGGCCAGCTCGTCGACGACGCGCGCCTGGTCGTCGCGCTGGCGCGCACCGCGGCCGGTTTCGGCGCGCGAATCCTCACCCACGTTCGCGCGCGCCGGATCGACGGCGGCGGGGCCGACGTGGTGGACCAGCGCACTGGCGAGTCGCTGCGGATCAGGGCCCGCTCGGTGGTCAACGCGGCCGGGGTGTGGGCCGGGGAGCTCTCGCCGGACGTCCAGCTGCGGCCGTCGCGCGGGTCGCACCTGCTGGTCGACGCGGATGCCGCCGGGATCGCCGGGACCTCGCTGGTCGTCCCGATGCCGGGCGAGTCGGGCCGGTTCGTTCTGTTGCTGCCGCAGCCCGACGGCCGCGCCCTGCTCGGGCTGACCGACGAGCCGGTGCCAGGGCCGATCCCGTCCGTGCCCGAGGTACCAGAGTCCGATGTGGACTTTCTGCTCGCGGCGGTGCGCGATGCGCTGGGGCAGCCGTTGGAGCGCGAGCACGTGCTCGGTTCGTTCGCGGGGCTGCGTCCGCTGCTGGAGCAGCGGGGCCGCAAGGAGGCGGCCGACCTGTCGCGCAAGCATGCGGTGCTGACCTCGCCGGAGGGCGTGGTGACCGTGGTGGGCGGGAAGCTCACCACCTACCGGAAGATGGGCGCCGACGCCGTCGACGCGGCGGTCCGCGCCAGCGGGCTGTCCGCCGGGCCGTCGCGCACCGCGGTTGTGGCACTGGTCGGCGCCGCGCCGCGCCGCCACCTGACGAACGTCGAAGCGGCCGCACCGCTGGTCGCGAAGTACGGCACCGAGGCCGCGCGCGTCGCGGCGCTGGCCGAGTTCGACCCGGGCCTCGCGGAACCGGTCTCGCCGGGCCTGCGGCTCACGGCCGCCGAGGTGCTGTGGGCGGTCCGCCACGAAGGAGCCCTCGACGCGGCGGATGTCCTCGACCGGCGCAGCCGGATCGGCCTGAACCCCGCGGAACGCGCATCGGCCCTCCCCGTGGTCGAAGAACTCGTCGAACGCGCACTGCCCGGAGTTTCCGACTGAGCGAACGCAGGCCGTGAGTCTTTTGGGCTATAGAGGCTGTTGGAAGTGGTCGTCCGGGGTGTGGCAGGGCGGGCTTCTGTCTTTGAAGCGGCGCCAGCCGCTTGGCCCATGCACGCAGCTTGCACCGCCGCGGGTTCTCAGACGTTGTCTGGCGAGGCAGTCCCCAGCGTGGTGAATTGGCGTCGGGGATCCCGCAGACCAGGCGGCGTCTGAGGTTCCGCTACCCGGACCGCCGCGTCGCCTCCGGTAAACGCAAATATCCCACGGATTCGGCCGTGATCAGGCACAATCGTCTTTCGAGACCAACCGAGGGAGACGGGATGCCTGATCGCGAATTGGAGATCGACCGGATCTCCAAGCGCTACGGGAACGTCACCGCGCTGCGGGAGATGACCTTCACCGTGCGCGCGGGCTAGCCGGGTCGTCGAGCTGCTGCTGTCCACGATCAAGCCGACCGAGCTGCTCGCCGGGAAGGTCGTCGGCATCGGCCTGACGAACCTGCTGCAACTGCTGATCATCGCCGGTGCCGGGCTGCTGGCGGCCGGCGTCGGCGGCATGTTGACGCTGCCGTCCGCGGCGCTGGCGAGCACCCTCGCCTGGGCGCTGGTCTGGTTCGTGCTCGGGTTCTTCACCTATGCGACGGTCCTCGCCGCGGCCTCCTCGCTGGTGTCGCGCCACGAGGAGCTGCAGAACGTGATCAGCCCGGTGATCATGGTGCTGGTCGTGCCGTTCGTCATCGGCGTCTCGATGCTGCCGAGCTCGCCGGACAGCACGTTCACGGCGGTGCTCTCCCTGGTCCCGGGCTTCTCGCCGACGCTGATGCCGATGCGCATCGCGCTCGGCGTCGCCGCCCCCTGGGAGATCGCGGTGGCCACCGTCCTGAGCATCGCGGCCATCGCCGTCCTGCTCGCCTCGGCGGCCGGATCTACTCCAACGCGGTGCTGCGCACCGGCTCCCGAGTGAAGGTCCGCGACGCCCTCCACGCGTCCTGAACCGCAATTTCCATTGAAATCGAACCTCTGATTTCCATTGAAATTGCACTGGGACCCGGCAGGTCGAGCCGTTGTTCAGACACGGATCGGCCCCGGGGACCGGCCGAGAGGCCGGTGTCCGGGGCCGCTGGTGGGTCGGTCGCGTCGGCTACCGACTGGATTCAGGTTTCGATTCAGCGCTGGTTGATCGGCTGGTAGGCGCGTTCCGGCGAACCGGTGTACACCTGCCGCGGGCGGCTGATCTTGCGGGCCGGGTCCTCCAGCATCTCGCGCCAGTGCGCGATCCAGCCGGGCAGCCGGCCGAGCGCGAACAGCACGGTGAAGTACTTCGTCGGGAAACCCATCGCCTTGTAGATCAGGCCGGTGTAGAAGTCGACGTTCGGGTACAGCTTGCGCTCGATGAAGTAGTCGTCGGCGAGCGCCTTCTCCTCGAGTTTCAGGGCGATGTCCAGCAGCGGGTCGTTGGCCCCGAGCTTGCCGAGCACCTCGTCGGCGGTCTTCTTGATGATCGCCGCGCGCGGGTCGTAGTTCTTGTAGACCCGGTGGCCGAAGCCCATCAGCCGGACGCCGGGCTCCTTGTTCTTCACCCGGTTGACGAACGAGTCGACGTCGCCACCGTTGGACTGGATGCCCTCCAGCATCTCGAGTACCGCGCTGTTCGCGCCGCCGTGCAGCGGGCCGAACAGGGCGTTGATGCCGGCCGAGATGCTGGCGAACAGGTTCGTCTCGGCGGAGCCGACCATCCGGACCGTCGACGTGGAGCAGTTCTGCTCGTGGTCGGCGTGCAGGATGAACAGCAGGTCGAGGGCGCGGGCCAGCACCGGGTCGACCTCGTAGGGCTCGGCGGGGAAACCGAAGGTCATCCGGAGGAAGTTCTCCACCAGGCCCAGCGAGTTGTCCGGGTAAAGGAATGGCTGGCCGACCGACTTCTTGTAGGCGTAGGCCGCGATGGTGGGCAGCTTGGCCAGCAGGCGGACGGTGGACAGCTCCACCTGGTTCTTGTCGAACGGGTTGAGGCTGTCCTGGTAGAAGGTGGACAGCGCGGAGACCGCGGAGGACAGCACCGGCATCGGGTGCGCGTCCCGCGGGAAGCCGTCGAAGAACTGCTTGAGGTCTTCGTGCAGCAGGGTGTGTCGCCGGATCCGCTCGGCGAACTCGTCGTACTGCTGCTGGGTCGGCAGCTCACCGTAGATCAGCAGGTAGCTGACCTCGATGAAGTTCGACTTTGCCGCGAGCTCCTCGATCGGGTAGCCGCGGTAGCGCAGGATGCCGGCGTCACCGTCGATGTAGGTGATGCCGGAGAGGCAGGCCGCCGTATTGACGAAGCCCGGATCCAACGTCACCAAACCGGTCTGAGCCAGCAACTTGCCGAGGTCCACCCCGGGGGAGCCCTCGGTGGGCTGCTTCACCTGCATTTCGTGCTCGCCGGCGTCATAGCGCAGCGCGACGGTACGTTTGGCGGTCACGTCGTCGGGCATTCGGGAACCTCTCGCGCTCGTCGGGGTGCGCTATCAAGACGACCAGCGCTGCCCGGCCAAGCGGCAGGGCTGCGTCGTCGCCTGCGCGCCGGTCGGGGTGTCCGAACCGCCGCAGCACCACCCCGTTGGGGTCCTGTCAGTAGTCACGCTAGACCGCAGTGGGGCCCCTGCGCAGCTATCGCGTTTCGGCTTTTTGCAGGTGGGACCACGATCACATCACATCGGGCCGATCGCGGCGGATGATTTTCGACCCTCTGGAGCCGAGCGGCCCGTTCATCGTGACCAACAAGCCCGTCCGATCGGGCTAACCATATTTGGACCGTTCGGTCTCGCGCGGTTTACCTCACAAGGTGGCTTCGCGCACGTCGTAGCCGGTTTCGGTCAATCAGGACAGCTCGGCGGCCCACGGCGGTTCCGCACCAGGCCGGGACACGGTGACCGCAGCCGCTGCCGCGGCGAACCGCAGCGCCCGTTCCCACTGCGCCCGGTCGAGCGCCCGTACGGCGTCCGCCGACAGGGCGTCGTTGCGGTGCAGCCAGGCCAGCAGGGCGGCCTGCACGGTGTCGCCCGCGCCGATGGTGTCGACCACCTCGGCGCGCACGCTCGGCACCGTCACCTCACCGTCGCCGGTCACCGCCGTCAGCCCGTCGGCTCCCCTGGTCAGCACCACTGCGGCCGGACCCTGCTGCCGCCATTCGCGGGCCGCCGCGAGCACGTCCTGGCGGCCCGCCAGCCATCCGGCGTCGTCGTCCGAGACCTTCAGCAGCCCCACCGACGGGAGCCAGGAGGCGAACCGCGCGCGGTAGGCATCGGGGTCGGCAATCAGGTCGGCGCGGATGTTCGGGTCCAACGCGATGAACCGGCCGCGCGCGGCCTCCCGGAACAGCACCTCCTCGTACACCGAGGCGCCGGGTTCGAGCACCATGCCGAGAGTGCCCAGGCAGACCGTGGTGGTCCGCTCCGGCAGCGGCCGGGCGGCGACGAAGCGCGCGGCGGTGCCTTCGGTGTGGAAGCTGTAGCGGGCCGAACCGTTCTCGGCCAGCCCGACCACGGCCAGCGTCGTCGGCTCCGGGCCGCGCTCCACCAGCTCGACGTCCACATTGGATAGACACAGCCGCTCGAACAGCTTGTCCCCGAACTGGTCGGTGGACAGCCGGGCGAAGAACCCGGCCGGAATCCCCAGCCGCCCCAACGCGATCGCGACGTTGTACGGGCCACCGCCGAGCCGGGGGTGCAGCGGTCCGAGCTCGCCGTCCGCGGTGGACGGATCCGGGACGAGGTCGACGAGCGCCTCGCCGCCGATGACGATCACATTTCCTCCACTGTGTACTAGACCTCCGGGCCGGCGGTCAGCCCGCCGAGCAGGAACTGCGACAGCGCGGCGAAGGCCGCCGCGTCCGACAGGCCGGTGCGCTCGCCGATCTCCCCGCGCTGGATGCCGACGATGGTGCGGCCGACCATCTCGCCGACGAACCCGGCGTGTACCTCCCGGAACACGCCCTGGCGCACACCCTCACGGATGAAGCCGCGGATCCGGTCGGCGGCCGCGTGCGCGTTGGCCTCGTAGGTCGCGCGGGTCGCGATGTTGGCGGCCATGTCGTCGATGAACTCGCGGGACGCTGGCCGCAGTGCCTCGGCCGCCGCCTCCAGGTACAGCCGCACCTCATCCCGCACGTCGTCGCTGGCCGCGACCCGCTGCTCGACCTGCCGCGTGGCGCCCTTGAAATAGTGCGCGACGACGCGGACCGCGAGCTGCTCCTTGCTGCCGGCCAGGGTGTACAGCGTCGACTTGGAGCAGTGCAGCCGGCCGGCGAGGTCGTCCAGCGTGAAGTGCGCGAACCCCTCCGCGAGGAAAAGGTCGCGCAGCCGATCCAGCAGCTCGGCCCGCCGCGCGTTCACCGGCCGACGACGGCCTTCGGAGGTGGTCATCGGTGGAAGCCTGCCACAGCTCTCGCGAACAGTAGCTCGAAGTTTCCGCTCCGAACTTTCACAGTACTCATGAACGCCCTACAGTACTGGCAAAAGTACTGGGAACAGTACTACCGACAGCTGTCACAATGGCCTCAGGAGCGCGAACCGCCATGCCCGTCGAACGCCTGCTTCCCAATTCCGAAGCCACCGACCTGCTAGCGCTGACCCGCGAAATCGCCTGCGCCGAGCTCGCCCCGCGGGCCGCCGGCAACGAAGCCGCGGAGAAGTTCCCGCGCGACGCCTTCCGCCTGCTCGGCGAGGCCGGCTTCCTCGGCCTGCCGTACTACGAGGAGCACGGCGGCGGCGCCCAGCCGTACGAGGTGTACCTGCAGGTCCTCGAGGAGCTCAGCAGCGCCTGGATGACCGTCGGCGTCGGGCTCTCGGTGCACACCATGAGCTGCTACCCGCTGGCGAACTTCGGCAGCGCGGAGCAGCGGTCCCGGTGGCTGCCGGGGATGATCGGCGGCGAACTGCTCGGCGCGTACGCGCTGTCCGAGCCGCACGCCGGCTCCGACGCGGCGGCGCTGAACACCCGGGCCGTGCGCCAGGACGACTCGTACGCCGTCAACGGGGCCAAGGCCTGGATCACCCACGGCGGGATCGCGGACTTCTACACGCTCATGGCCCGGACCTCGGACGACGGGCCGCTCGGCATCAGCTGCCTGCTCGTCGACGCCGCCACGCCGGGGCTTTCCGCGGGCCCGCCCGAGCACAAGATGGGGCTCACCGGCTCGCCGACCACGCCGCTCTACTTCGAGGACGCGCGGGTGCCCGCCGAGCGGCTCGTCGGATCCGAAGGTCAGGGGCTGAAGATCGCGCTGTCGGCGCTGGACTCCGGTCGGCTCGGCATTGCAGCGTGCGCGGTCGGGTTGGCGCAGGCGGCGCTGGACCTCGCGGTTGACTACGCCAAGAAGCGGCAGCAGTTCGGGCGGCCGATCATCGAATTCCAGGGGTTGGAGTTCCTGCTCGCGGACATGGCCGCGGCCGTGCACTCGGCGCGAGCGACGTACCTCGACGGCGCGCGGCGCCGGGACGCCGGGCTGCCGTTCGGGCAGCAGGCGTCGGTGGCGAAGCTCGTCGCGACGGACGCGGCGATGAAGGTGACCACCGACGCGGTCCAGGTGCTCGGCGGCGCGGGCTACACCCGGGATTTCCCGGCGGAGCGCTACATGCGCGAAGCGAAAGTCCTGCAGATCTTCGAAGGCACCAACCAGATCCAACGCATGCTGATCGCCCGCCACCTCGCGAAGCCCTGACCTCTCGTCCGCAATTTCAATGGAAATTGCGGAAGTTATCCACAACCTCCGGTGTGTCGGGCACCCGACACACCGGAGGTCCGCAATTTCCATTGAAATTGAAGGTCCGATTTCCATTGAAATTGCGGACAGGGGAACCGGGATTCCGCGTTGCGGAAGGGGTTGGTGTCAGGTTGCGGAAAGGGGTTGGTGTCAGAACGGGTTGAGGCCCCAGTGGCCGATCCAGTTCTCGCCGGGTTGCAGGACCAAGAGGTCTTCGCCGGAGTTGAACGCGTTCGGCGGGCAGGTCATCGGCTCGATCGCGATCGCCCTGCCCCGGCCCGGGAAGTCGTCCGCCGTGTAGACCTGCACCCACTTGAACACCGGGTCGGCCCAGAGTTGGACGCCGTGCCCGCTCGGATCGGTGAGCGTGTGCCGCACGAACTCGTCGCCCGGCGCCGGGGTCGCGCCGCCGAAAGCCGTGTCGAGCAGCACACCAGCCAGCCTGCGCCCGGTGCGGAAGTCCATCTCGTCGCCCTGCAGGGCACGCGGCGGTCGCGCCGGGAGCAGCCGCTGCGCGTCCACCGGCAGCACCGTCGACGCCGCCAGCCGGAGCGTGCAGTCGTCGGTTTCGGCGTTGCCGGCGCGCGGGTAGGGATGCACGCCGACCCCGAACGGAACCGCCCGCGACCCCAGGTTCTCCACGGTGTGCGTCACCGTCAGGCCGTCCGCGTCCAGGGCGTACCCGATGGACGTCAGCAGCGGCACCGGCCAACCCGGCTGCGCGGGCACCATCGCGTGCAGGACCACCGTCGACTCGGCATGCTCGACGAGGGTCCACGCGGTGTGCCGCAACAGGCCGTGGATCGCGTTGTGCCGCGCGGGCTCGGTCAGCGCCAACTGCTGCGGCTCGCCGTCGAACCGCCAGCGCCCGTCGGCGACCCGGTTCGGCCACGGCACCATAACTCCGCCAGCACCGGCTGGCGGCAGCCGGTCCGCGTCATAGGTCTCCGCGTACGGCACGCCGTCGACCTCGAAGACCCGAAGCGCCGCACCGACTTCTGTGATCACGGCGCGCGAGGCTCCGGACGCGATCTCGAACTGCCGTCCGGTGGCGGGAACAGGATCATGCACCTGCCAACTGTACGGCCGGTGCGGCGATCGGGTCACCGCGAACGGTGACCCGATCGGGACTCACTTGTTCAACGCCTCGGCATCGAACTTCGTCTGGCCCTTGATGAAGTAGTTGATCAGCCAGAAGATCACGCCGATCCCCAGCAGCGCCCCTGCGATGTAGTACTCGGTCGCCGGACGGCCCGACAGCGGACTGGCGAAGAAAGCGCAGAGGATCGCGCCCAGCACCGGGACCCAGGTGGGCGCCTTGAAGTGCTGGTGCTCCACCTTGTCCTTGCGCAGCACCAGAACCGCCACGTTGACCACCGTGAACACCGCCAGCAACAGCAGTGACGTGGTGCTGCCCAGCGAACCGATGTCCAGGAGGCTCACCAGGATCAACGCGATGATGCTGGTGAACAGGATCGACACCCACGGGGTCCGCCGGGCCCGGTGCACCTTCCCGAACACTGCCGGGACGATGCCCTCGTTCGCCATGCCGTAGACCAGGCGGCTGGCCATCAGCATGTTGATCAGCGCGCTGTTCGTCACCGCGAACAGCGCGATGATGGAGAAGACGACCGGCGGGAACCACGGCGCCGCGGCCTGCACCACGAGCAGCAACGGCCCGCTCGACCCGGCCAACTCGTCGGTGGGCACCAGCGTGGAGGTGATCAGCGCGATCACCAGGTAGATCGACGCCGTGATGGTCAGACCGAGCAGCAGGGCGCGCGGGAAGTTCTTGGCGGGGTTGCGGGTCTCCTCGGCCATGTTCACCGAGTCCTCGAAGCCAACCATCGCGAAGAACGCCAGCGCGGTAGCCGACGTGATCGCCAGCAGCGGCGTGGTCTGGGTGTTGAGCTGGCCCAACCGGCTCGGGTCCGGAACCAGGTCCGGGTTGCTGTTGCCGACGAAGATCGCCCACAGGCCGCACCCGATCACGATCAGCAGGCCGGTGAGCTCGATGCAGGTCAGCACCACGTTCATCTTCACAGACTCGCCGACGCCGCGGAAGTTGACCGCCGCCAGCAGCAGCACGAAGCCCAACGCCACCAGCAAGGACGGCACGCCCTCGCCGAAGATCGCGTCCAGGTAGTCACCGCTGAACGCTTGTGCGGCCGACGAGGCGGACGTGATGCCCGAGCACATCACCGCGAACGCGATGAGGAACGTCAGGAAGTGGATGCCGAACGCCTTGTGGACGTAGAGCGGCGCGCCGCCCGCCTTCGGGTACTTGCCGACCAGTTCCAGGTAGCTGAACGCGGTCAGGAAGGCGACCACGAACGAGACCAGGAACGGGATCCACAGCGCCCCGCCGACCAGACCGGCGACCTTGCCGGTCAGGGAGTAGATCGTGGTGCCGAGGATGTCTCCGACCACGAAGAAGAGCAACAGTTTCGGGCCCATCACCTTCTTGAGGCCAGGCTCCTGCGCACCGCCGGGCGCAGCGTCGTTCACGGTCTGTTCGTTGGCCATAGCAGAGAAGTGTGCAGGGCGGTTCGTCCGGTTGTCTGCCCACCCCTGGTCGAACCGCACTGCTGCGGCCGGATCAAACGGGGCAAGATACCCATTCCGGCACCGTCATGCCTACTCGGCGGCCGGGGCTCGGTAGCGCCAGAACGCGGGCAGCAGGACGGCCGCGACCACCGCGCCGACGACGACCAGGGCCCCGCCCGCGATGATGGCGGTCGAGGTGCCGACCGCCGCGCCCGCCAAGCCGTGCACCGTGTCGGCCAGCCGCGGCCCACCGGCGACGACGACCGTGAACACGCCTTGGATGCGGCCGCGCATCTCGTCCGTGGCCGCCGCCTGCATGATCGAACTCCGGTAGACCATGCTCACCAGGTCCGCCCCGCCGCCCAGGGCCAGGAACAGCACCGCCAGCCACAGCGAGTCGGCCCAGCCGAATCCGATCACCGCGATGCCCCACGCGACGACGCTGGCGGTGACGCCGACGCCGTGCCGCGTCATCCGGTGCAGCCAGCCGGAGAACACCCCGAACGCGAACGCGCCCAGCGGGATCGCCGCGAACAGCCAGCCCAGCGCCGCGCCGCCGCCCGGCGGATCGCCGAAGGTGCGCTCCGCCATCTCCGGGAACAGCGCGCGCGGCATGCCGAACACCATCGCGATGATGTCCATCAGGAACGACGCCAGCAGCACGGAATGCATTGCCAGGTAGCGGAATCCGTCCAGCACCGCGCGCAGCCCGGCGCGCTTCGGGGCGCCTTCCTGCGGCGGCAGCGGCGGCAACCGGAACACCACCCACAGCGCCGCGCACAACGCCACCGCGTCGACCAGGTACAGCACCGAAAGCCCGAGCATCGGCAACAACATGCCGGCCAGCAGCGGCCCGATGATCGAACCGAACTGGAAAACAGTGGCGCCGAGCGCCTGCGCCGACGGCAGCAGGTGCACCGGGATCAGCCGGGCGATCGCGGCGCCGCGAGTCGGCATGTTCACGGCGAAGAACGTCTGCTGCGCGGCGAAGAGCACCAGCACGAGCCAGACCGACCGGACGTCCGCCGCGGCCACCAACCACAGCAGCACGGCGCTGCCTGCCAGGCCGCCGTTGGTGATCAGCAGCAGCTTGCGGCGGTCGACGGTGTCCGCGATCGCGCCGCCCCACAGGCCGAACACCAGCAGCGGCACCAAGCCGAAGATCCCGGCTAGGCCGACGTAGGCGGAGGAGCCGGTGATGTCGTAGAGCTGCTTGGGCACCGCGACCGCAGAGAACTGCGCTCCGACGGCGGTGACGATGTTGGACACCCACAGGCGGCGGTACGCCGGGTACCGCAGCGGCCTGGCGTCGAGGAAGACCTTGCTCAGCAGGGACCTGATGGATCGACGGGACTTGGTCGGGGCTCCGCTGCTGGGTTGCACAGCTGCAAAACCCTAGTGATTAGACCGGCTAACGGCATGCCATTTCCGGGCCCGTGTGACCGATGTCTAACAGGTTTCCGCCAAACCGGACAAAACCCGCCCAAAACTGGCCGGGACCAACACGGCCTCGACCACCTGCGAAAACGCGGCCTGGCCGATGCAGGGCGCGATTTCCCGAAAAATCACGCCAGCCCCTCGCCCGGCGGCCACCCCCCGAGGTGACGCTTCGCGCCGCTGTCGTTTAGACCCGGGTGGTGCGCATTTCCTCGCGAGAATTGCGCACCGCCCGGGTGACCCAGCTCAGGGGGTCCAGCTCAGGGGCCCAGCTCAGGGGGCAAGGCGTTCGACAGTCCAGAGGTCGTTGGAGCGACGGAAGCGCAGGCGGTCGTGCAGGCGGTCCGCGCGACCCTGCCAGAACTCCACGTAATCCGGGCGGATCCGCCAGCCGCCCCAGTGCGGCGGCACCGGCACCTTCTCGGCGTCGGCGAAGCGTCGCTGGATGCCGCTCAGCGACGACTGCAGCGCATCGCGGCCGGCGACCACCTGTGACTGCGGCGACGCCCAGGCACCCAACTGGGAGCCGCGCGGCCGCTCCGCCCAGTACTCGGCGGTCTCGGCGGACGACACCTTCTCCACCGTGCCGCGCACGTTTACCTGGCGCTGCAGGCCCAGCCACGGGAAGGTCGCGGCGGCCACCTGGGTGGCCTTGAGGTCGTGGCTCTTCTCCGAGGTGTAGTTGGTGAAGAACACCACGCCGCGCTGGTCGAAGCCCTTGCAGAGCACGGTGCGCGAGGACGGGATGCCGTCGGGGTTGGCCGTGGCCAGCACCATCGCGTTCGGCTCGACGAGGTCTGCCTGCACCGCTTCGTCGAACCATAGCTGGAGCTGCTCATGCCAGGTGGCGGCGAGCGACGACTCATCCAGTGCCCCGGCCTCGTAGGACACCCGCATGGACGGCAACGCGACGTTTGCCTCCGACATGCTTTTTCCTCCCTGACTCGCCCGGCAGCGGCACGACTCGACTTCTCCGGCTGTTCGCCGGACGGTACGGGTTGGACGGCCGACGCGACACGATTGGTGGCGCCAACCACGCCTACGACGGTAAACGGGATCCGAACGGACGCCGAATCAGTGGTGCTACACGATCGATTCCGCAACCGATGCAGTGATCGTTCCCACACCCGTTCGGACGCCCGGCGCGCAGCAAGGTCTACGCGCCGTGTGCCGCGGGTGCCGTTGCCCGCTCCGTGGCATTCATCAGCTATGAACCTCTAGATCCTTCGCATGGTGACCGATCGCCGCTGCGAGCCGGCGCTCGGCGGCCACGGCGTTCTCGGCCAGCGCGGTGGGCAACTCCTCGCGCGTGTCGATTCGAGATCAGTGACCGGCCGGGCCGCCGCATCAGGTGACCGGGTCGTGCACCGTGACCAGTTTCGTGCCGCCCGGGAAGGTCGCCTCGACCTGCACGTCGTGGATCACCTCGGGCACTCCGTCGAGCACCTGGTCGGCGCGCAGCACCTGGCGGCCGCTCTGCATCAGCTCCACGGCGGTCCGGCCGTCCCGAGCACCCTCCGCGACGTGGTCGGCGATCACGGCCACCGCCTCGGGGTAGTCCGGCTTCAGTCCGCGGTCCAGCCACTCGCACGCTAGGCGGGCCGCAACGTAGACGAGCAACTTGTCGCGCCCTTGAGGAGGGTATCTATTGAACCCACGCGGACCGGCAACACCCGGCGCTGTACTGCAGCTTTACCAGCGGACAGACAATTGAACCGGGACAACCTATTTTCCAAAATTTTGCGCCGCTAACTAAATTATTTCCGGATCGTGTGATCTATCTCATTCCGGAGTTTTCACCAGGTGAATCCGATTGCTTTCACCTCGCGGGCGGGGGCACTGTGTTCACGACGCCCCGCCACGTCCCCCGAGCCGCGCACGCGCGGCACCGAACACCCAGGAGACGAGGCAGCCATGAGCAACGCGGGCCAGTCCGAATTCCGCCCTGGCCTGGAGGGCGTGGTCGCCTTCCAGACCGAGATCGCCGAACCCGACCGCGACGGCGGAGCGCTGCGCTACCGCGGCGTGGACATCGAGGACCTGGTGGGCACGGTGTCCTTCGGCGACGTCTGGGCGCTGCTGGTGGACGGTCGCTTCGGCGACGGCCTGCCGGTTGCCGACGACGCAGTCCTGCCGGTCCGCACCGGCGACGTGCGGGCAGACGTCCAAGCCGCACTGGCGATGATCGCGCCGACCGCTGGTTTTCCGCCGCTGCTGGACATCGACGAGCAACAGGCCCGCGCGCAGCTGGCGCGTTCCAGTGCGCTCGGGTTGTCGTTCGTGGCGCAGTCCGCGCGCGGCGACCAGCCGCCGGTTCCGCACGCCCGGATCGCAGAAGCCGCGACGGCCACCGAGCAGTTCCTGATCCGGTGGCGCGGCGAACCGGACCCCGAACACGTGCAGTCGCTCGACGCGTACTGGGTATCGGCGGCCGAGCACGGGCTGAACGCCTCCACGTTCACCGCCCGGGTCATCGCCTCAACCGGCGCCGACGTCGCCGCCTGCCTGTCCGGGGCGGTCGGCGCGATGTCCGGCCCGCTGCACGGCGGCGCCCCGGCCCGGGTGCTGCCGATGATCGAGGAAGCCGAGCGCACCGGCGACGCGCGCGCAGTGGTGACGTCGATCCTGGACCGCGGCGGGCGGCTGATGGGCTTCGGCCACCGCGTCTACCGCGCCGAGGACCCGCGGGCCAGGGTGCTGCGCAACACCTGCGACCAGCTCCGCGCGCCGCGCTTCGAGGTGGCCCGGGAGCTGGAGCAGGCCGCGCTGGCGGTCCTGCGGGAGCGCCGACCGGACCGGCAGATCGAGACCAACGTGGAGTTCTGGGCCGCGGTGGTGCTCGACTTCGCCCAGGTCCCGACGGCGATGATGCCGGCGATGTTCACCTGCGCCCGGCTCGCGGGCTGGTCGGCGCACATCCTGGAGCAGCAGCGCACCGGCCGCCTGGTGCGCCCGTCGGCGCAGTACGTCGGCCCGAACCCGCGCTCCCCGCAGGACGTCCCGGGATGGGACTCCATCAACCAGCTGATCGCCCCGGTGTGATCGCGGCGTGCTCCGTCTCCGATGGCGGAGGTGAAGCGAACGGACATCCGTTCGCGCCGTCTACCGACGCGGACGGACCGTTCGCCCCGAACCGCTCCCCCGAAGCACCTCCCAGCAGCGGTAGCGTGGAGTGGTGACGGTCACATCCACCGATGCGCAGCGGCGGTTGCACGTCGAGTACGCCGAAGCGCTGGAGGCCGACGCGGAGACCAGCGGCGAGCAGTGCAACGACCTCGTCGAAGCGGCGGATTACTGGCATTTCGCGGGCGAGCACGAGCGCGAAGAACGGGCCCTACGCGCCGCGGCCGAGGTCGACGACGACAACAACGTGCTCAACGGCGCCGCCGCGTACGCGAAGTTCCTGCTGACCCACGGGCGGCGCGCGGAGGCCGAGGAACGCTTCGCGCAGCTGCTCCGCGAGGGCTCGAACTGCGAGTGGGCCTACGCGACGGCGTCGATCGCTTACCAGCTCGTCGACGCACCCCAGGAGGCTCTGCGCTGGCTCAACGTCGGCGTCAACCGGTTCATCCCAAGCCTGGACGTCGAACTGGAGAAGGGCGATGCCGGTTCCGAGCTGCTGCGCCAGCGCAGCCTCCTGCGCCGCGAGCTGGGCCTGCCGAAGGACGGGTTCGACGACCTCCTCGACCGCCTGACCGACCACGGCCGCCAGATCGGCGAGCAGATCCGCGAGATCCGGCGGCACGACGAGACCGAACGGCTCGCGGTCCTCTACTGGCCGCCGGAGGAATTCGCCGAGCTCCAACGAGGACGCCCGACCTGGTACCCGGGCACCACACACCTGGAGCACCGCCGGGAGGTCCAGCGGGCCCTGCGGCAGCACCCGGCACCTGCCGTGGTCATCGGCTCGATCGGGGCGCTGGTGGACTTCGCCGCGTCCTGCGGAATAGCCCCTGGCGAGCGGTCCGCCCGCGAGGAGTTCGCCGCCGAAACCGCCCGCCGCGGGCTCGCGAGCGCCTGGCCGCCGGGCCGCAACGACGCCTGCTGGTGCGGCTCCGACCGCAAGTACAAGAAGTGCTGCGGAGCCCCCGGCTTCGCCTGAGCCACGCGCCGCGGGGCCGACCGCCGCCGCAGGGCCGACCAAGATCAGGTGATGTTGCCCGGCGGGATGTTGGCCAACTGCGATGGTCCGCAGTAAGTTGCGGTGCGGCTGTTCGCAGCACCGGGGTCACCCCTCGGAAACCCTGCTGCAACACTTGAGCCGAGCCGGCAAAGGCGCCGGTCATCAGGCCACTGGCGCGCGGGAGGCACGCCCCGCCACCTGCACAGTCACCACAACAACGCCCGGAGGCGCCGGCATGACGCAGGCCGAGACCATCGATCCGACGACCCTGAAGCTGCCCGAGGAACTCAAGCCCGCCGACGGCCGGTTCGGCTGCGGTCCGTCCAAGGTGCGCGACGAGCAGCTCGCCCACCTGGCCGACGCGGGCGCCGCGCTGATGGGCACCTCGCACCGGCAGAAGCCGGTGAAGTCCCTGGTCGGGCGGGTCCGGGAAGGACTGCAGGAGCTGTTCTCGCTGCCCGACGGCTACGAGGTCGTGCTGGGTGTCGGCGGCACCACGGCGTTCTGGGACGCCGCGACGTTCGGCCTGGTCCGCGAGCGGTCGCTGCACCTCACCTACGGCGAGTTCTCCTCGAAGTTCGCCAAGGCCGCCAAGACCGCGCCGTTCCTGGCCGACCCGGTGGTGGTCGCCGCCGAGCCGGGCGACGCGCCGGAGCCGGTGTCGGACCCGTCCGTCGACCTGATCGGCTGGGCGCACAACGAAACTTCCACCGGCGTGATGCTCGCGCCGAGCCGCCCGGAGGGCTCGGAGAACGCGCTGATCGCGATCGACGCCACCTCGGGCGCGGGCGGGCTGCCCTTCGACGCGGCCGACGTCGACGTCTACTACTTCGCGCCGCAGAAGTGCTTCGCCGCCGACGGCGGGCTGTGGCTGGCCGCGATGAGCCCGGCCGCGATCGAGCGGATCGGCGAGATCGGCGCGTCCGACCGCTGGATGCCGGAGTTCTTGTCGCTGCCCACCGCGCTGGACAACTCCCGCAAGGACCAGACCTACAACACCCCGGCGGTCGCCACCCTGTTCCTGCTCGCCGACCAGATCGAGTGGATGAACGGCCAGGGCGGGCTGGACTGGTGCGTCCAGCGCACCCGCGAGTCGTCGCAGCGGCTGTACTCCTGGGCCGAGGCGTCGGAGTTCGCCACCCCGTTCGTCGCCGACCCGGCGAAGCGCTCCCAGGTGGTCGGCACGGTCGACTTCGCCGACTCCGTCGACGCCGCGGCGGTCGCGAAGGCGTTGCGCGCCAACGGGATCGTGGACACCGAGCCGTACCGCAAGCTGGGCCGCAACCAGCTGCGGGTCGGCATGTTTCCGGCGATCGCCCCGGACGACGTCACCGCACTGACGAAGTCCATCGATTGGGTGGTTTCGCAGCTCTCCTGACACGCATAGCCGCCGGGATCGAGGCCGATCCCGGCGGCTTTTGGCCCGAACGCCACTCCACTAAGTGAACAGTTGGCCACTATTGGTGACATTCACCGAAAATGAGTGATTTTACCCGTTCGCTCAAGCACCACCTTTCCGGCAAGATCGAGGCCGGAGAGAGCGACCAATGCGGATACGACGTGCCCGGCGTGCCTCCCGCGTCAAGGCGGCGCGCCGGGTTACTGTCACAGCTTGGTGACATGTAGGTCGGCGGGAGGCTGGCGTATGCGAGCGCTGCGAGTGGTCGGGCTCGACGAGGACGGTGAATCCGTCATCTGCGAGGACCCGGAGAACGGCGAGCGCTTCACCGTGCCCGCCGACGAACGACTGCGTGCCGCAGCCCGCGGCGACCTCACCAGGCTCGGCCAGGTCCAGATCGAGATGGAAGCCCAGATGCGGCCCCGGGAGATCCAGTCCCGCATCCGCTCCGGCGCGTCCGTGGCGCAGATCGCGGAGGCGTCCGGCATCCCGGAACACCGGGTCGAGCGCTACGCCTACCCCGTGCTGCTCGAACGCGCCCAGATCGCCGAGATGGCGCAGCGCGCGCACCCGGTCCGCGAAGACGGCCCGGACGTCCAGACGCTCGGCGAGGTCGTCGCGCACACCTTCGGCATGCGCGGCCACGAGTACTCCGAAGCCAACTGGGGCTCCTGGCGCGGCGAAGACGGCAAGTGGGTCGTGCAGCTGACCTGGCAGGCCGGGCGCTCGGAAAACCGCGCGCACTGGGTCTTCCACCCGGGCGCGCACGGCGGCACCGTCGCCGCGCTCGACGACCACGCCGCCGACCTGCTCGACCCATCCCCGAACCGCCCACTGCGGACTGTCCGGCCGGTCACCGAGCTGGCGCGCGAAGCGCTGCAGCTGGACCAGCAGGCACAGCCGGTGCAGGAGCGGATGGAGGAGCCGGTGGCCGCGGCGCGGCCGGAGGCTCCGAGCCTCGATCTGGACACCGGCCCGCCGACGGAGCCGGCGGAAGAGCCGGTGGCGGAGGAAAGCGCCGAAGGCGCGACCGCCGAGGCGGCGGAGGACGACGCGCAGCGCAAGGCGGAGCCGCGGCGCGGGCGCAAGAGTCATCCGATCGTGCCGTCGTGGGAGGACGTCCTGCTCGGCGTCCGGTCCCACCGCTGACGACAGAAACCCAACGGGGCCGGGGCGAGCACCAAGCTCACCCGGCCCGTTGGCATGTCCACGGTCACTTGGATTTCGATGGAAATTGCACTCTGTCGGCGTGTCGGACCAAAACACGCCGACAGATGTGGACAACTCCCCCGATTCAATGGAAATCAGAGTTCGGATTTCCATTGAGCCTTTTTCATCTGAGCCTTTGTCATCCTGGTCGATCCGCAGCCGCGACGCCTGAAGTCCCACGGTCCGGGGCTGCCGCAAGCGGCGTAGCCGCCTTGGCCCACCTTCGCAGCCTGCACCGCCGCGGGTTCTCAGCAGTCTTCTCGCGAGGACAGCCCGGCGCCGCGTATTGGTCGGTCATACACAAGTCCCGGGATCCCACAGCCGAGAAGACCGCTGAGGTTCCGCTACCTGCACCAGAACGCAAGAAGAGATTGAAAAACGCGCATTGAAATTGCGTGGTCGGCCGCGATCCGGTGTCAGCCGAGGAGGCTGAGGGTCAGCGCTATCCAGGCGGCGACTATGCCCGCCGCCGTTCCGTAGGCCACCCAGCGCCAGACCGGAACGTACCGGCCCAGCCAGATCGACGGCGTGAACCCGGCCGCGACCGCGAGGTTGACCACCGCCGCGAGGATTCCGCTCACGTCCGCCAGCCCCTGCGTCACCACCACCAGGGTCACCGCCACGATCGCCCCGATGATCGCGCTGACCACCAGGCCCGGACCCCACGGCGTTGGCGGCACCGGGGCGAGCGTTCCGCCACGGCGTCCAGGTATCGCGTGCGCCGAGCGCGGCCGGCCGATGCGGTCCAGTTCGCCGCTGAGCGGGTCGACGTAGCCGATCTGCCCGCCGGTCTCCGCCGCGAGCCGCATCGCCAACTGGCGACCGCGCTGCGACACCAGCTCCGCGTCGTTGTCCGCGGTTTCCTCAGCCTGCACGGCCTCCACCACGTGCGCCCACTCGTGCAACGCAGCGACAAGCGCACCCGGCAGCCTCAGCCGGGCCGGGTCGACCTCGCGACCGACGCCGCGCACCAGCACCGCGCGACCGGATCGTGCGTGCAGCTCCCAGCCGGATTCCCGGGCGTCCATCACGCTCCGCTCATCGCGTGGAAGGTGATCGCCGCGGCGGTGGCGACGTTGAGCGAATCCACCCCGCTGACCATCGGGATCCGGACCGCGACGTCCGCGGCCTCGATGGCCTCGTCGGTGAGCCCCGGGCCTTCCGAGCCAAGCAGCACCGCCACTGAACCCCGGCCCAGCTCCGCGTCGCGAAGGGATTTCGAATCCGCTCGGGGGGTGAGCGCGGCGATCCGGAAGCCGTTGTCGTGCAACAGCTTGAGGTCTTCTGGCCAGGAGGTGAGGTGGGCAAACGGGACCCGGAGCACGTGCCCCATCGACACCCGGACGCTGCGCCGGTACAGCGGGTCCGAACATCCCGCGCCGAGCAGCACGCCGTCGATGCCGAGCGCGGCGGCGTTGCGGAACAGCGCGCCGAGGTTCTCGTGGTCGCCGATGCCTTCCAGCACCGCCAGGCGGCGGGACCGGCCGATGAGCTCCGCCGGCTCGATGACCGGGGCTCGGTCGGCGACCGCCAGCACGCCGCGATTCAGGTGGAAGCCGACCACGCTCGCCATCACGTCGGCATCGGTGACGTAGGCGGGCACGTCGAGGGCGGCGGTGGCCTCGGCCAGTTCCTCGATCCGGCGGCGCACCCCGAACAGCGCCCGCACCGGGTACGGCGAGGCGAGCAGTCGCTCGACCACCACGACGCCTTCGGCGATCACCAGCCCGCGCCCGCCCGGGCGATCCGGGCGGCGGTCCGCGCGGGACAGATCGCGGAAGTCATCGACCCTCGGGTCGTCGGCATCGCTGACCTCCACAATGTGCGCCACGCGCGCATTCTCGCACCCGCCGCCAATCGGGCTGGCCGCCCCGGCTGGCGCGTTGCGGGTGAACCGCGTTGTCGTTCTCGGTCAGTGGGATCGGCGGTGTCGGAGATGCCGGTGTGTCCGTTGACCTGACCCGGATTCGCCTGGGATTCCGGGCAAAACGTGCGAAGATCGACGACTGTGCCGTCCGCCACCGGATCGGCCGACCACAGGAGGAGTAGGTTCGCGACATGGCTCGACTCGGCAACACTGAACTCGACGTCTTCCCCATTTGCCTCGGTGGCAACGTGTTCGGCTGGACGGCCGACCGCGACGAGACCTTCGACGTCCTGGACCGCTACTCCGCCGCGGGCGGCAACTTCATAGACACCGCCGACAGCTATTCCTCTTTCGCTCCGGGCAATTCGGGCGGCGAGTCGGAAACGCTGATCGGCGAGTGGCTGCGCGCCCGGGGCAACCGCGACGACATCGTGATCGCCACCAAGGTCGGCAGGTGGCAGGACCGCCCCGGCCTGTCGGCGGCGAACATCAAGGCCGCGGCCGAAGATTCGTTGCGACGCCTGGGAGTCGATCACATCGACCTGTACTACGCGCACAGCGACGACCAGGCCACGCCGCTGGCCGAGACGCTGGGCGCGTTCGACGAACTGGTGCGGGACGGCAAGGTCCGCTACATCGCGGCGTCGAACTACACCGCACCACGTCTGGCCGAGGCGCTGGAGATCTCGCGCCGCGAGGGCCTTGCCCGCTTCGACGCCTTACAGCCGCACTACAACCTGGTGGAGCGCGGCCACTTCGAGGGCGAACTCGCCGAACTCTGCGTTCGCGAGAATCTGGCGGTGCTGCCGTACTACGCGCTGGCCAAGGGATTCCTGACGGGCAAGTACCGGCCGGGCGGCGACAGCTCGGAGAGCCCGCGGGCCGAGGGTGCCCGCACCTACTTGGACGAGCGCGGCGTGAAAGTACTCGCTGGATTGGACGAAATCGCGACACTCCGTAACGTGCCTATCCCTTCGGTCGCACTGGCGTGGCTGTTGGGACAACGCAGTGTTACTGCGCCGATCGCCAGCGCCCGCAACCCCGAACAGCTAGCGGATCTGCTCCCGGCGGCCCAACTCACGCTCACTTCCGCCGAGCTGGAGCGGCTTGCGGACGCCTCCCGTTGATCATTCTGCGGACCTTCCGGTGACACCGTTTTGGCCGCTGGTCCCCCGGGTACCGATGTGTCACGGTGGTTTCCCCAGCGCTGCGCGCTGACGTGCTGCCGATCAAGCGGGGAGACGGCATGGGAAGGCACGTGGACGATCAACCCTTCAAGCCAGTGGACCGGCAGCGGTATCGGAGCAAGATGCAGCGCGGCCTGGACGCCCTGGCCCGGATGCTCGCCGAAGGCAATTTCTCCTTCCCTCACCAGCAGATGGGGCTGGAGATGGAGCTGTGCCTGGTGGACGACCAGATGGAGCCGTCCATGTCCAACGCGGTGGTGCTGGAAAAGATCAGCGAGCCGGTGTTCACCACCGAGCTCGGCCAGCAGAACATCGAGCTCAACGTCGAGCCCCAGGTGCTGGCCGGGGACAGCGCCCTGAAGCTGGAGGCCCGGATGCGCGCCGCGCTGCTGCGCGCGGACAGCGGGGCGCACGACGCCGGGGCGAAGATCGTCATGATCGGCACGCTGCCGACGCTGCGCAGCGCGCACTTCGACCCGAACTGGCTGTCGCGCAACCCGCGGTACTCGCTGCTCAATGAGCAGATCTTCCTAGCACGCGGCGAAGAAATGCTGCTGGACATGGAGGGCGTGCCGCTCGACGAGGCGCAGTCCGAGAAGCTGCGCTCCTACGCGGACTCGATCCTGCCGGAGTCGGCGTGCACCTCCGTCCAGCTGCACCTGCAGGTGGCGCCGGAGGACTTCGCGGCGCACTGGAACGCCGCGCAGTGCCTGGCCGGGGTGCAGGTGGCCATCGGCGCGAATTCCCCGTTCCTGCTGGGCAAGGCGTTGTGGCACGAGACGCGGATCCCGCTGTTCCTGCAGGCCACCGACACGCGTCCGGTGGAGTTGAAGAACCAGGGCGTGCGGCCGCGGGTGTGGTTCGGGGAGCGTTGGATCACGTCGATCTTCGACCTGTTCGAGGAGAACGTCCGCTACTTCCCGGCGTTGCTGCCGGAGCCGGAGGAAGAGGACCCGGTGGCCGCGCTGGAAGCCGGCCGGGCGCCGACGCTGGCCGAGCTGCGGTTGCACAACGGCACCATCTGGCGCTGGAACCGGCCGGTTTACGACCTGGTGGGTGGGGTTCCGCACCTGCGGGTGGAGAACCGCGTGCTGCCGTCGGGGCCGTCGGTGGTGGACATCGTCGCCAACGCCGCGTTCTTCTACGGCGCCCAGCGGGCGCTCACCGAACAAGATCGTCCATTGTGGACGCAGATGTCGTTCGCGGCGGCGGAGGAGAATTTCTACGCCGGGGCGCGGCATGGCTTCGACGCGCACCTCTACTGGCCGAGCATCGGCTGGATAAAGCCGGATGAGCTCGTGTTGCGACGTCTGCTGCCGATGGCGCACGACGGCCTGCGGGCGTGCGGGGTGTCGGACGCCGCGTGCGAGCGCTACCTGGGCGTGATCGAGAAGCGCTGCCTGGCGAAGCGCAACGGTTCGACCTGGCAGCGGGAAACCGTTGCGCTGCTGGAAGACCGCGGCGCGGACCGGCACGGCGCCCTGGCCGGCATGCTGCGCCGCTACATCGACCTCGCCGACAACGGAGACCCGGTCCACGCCTGGCCGGTGGGGTGATTTCCCCGGAATCGGGCGATCCCCCCAACGTCCAGATCGCAGCTCCCACCTGTACCCCGCAATTTCAATGGAAATCGGAGCTCCGATTTCCATTGAAATTGCGGGATCAGGGCCGCCAGAGGGGTCCGTCGACCTCGAGGACCGGGTGGTAGTTGTGGCTGATGAGATCCACCGGCGCCGTGCCCTCCAGTCGCTGCTTGACCGCGCGTACCCGGCCTTCGATGTCGGCCGCGACCGCCGAGCGTTCTCCGGCAGGCCCAGCACCTCGCCGAACATCGCGATGTCGGTCAGCAGCGTGTCCATCCCGGACGGGCCCGCGGCGCAGGACTCCGAGAGCAGCAGCGTTCGAATCCCGCTGGCCTCCAGCGTTTTCCGGCCCCCGCCGGTCGTGTCGTCGAAGGCGCTGACGTAGCCGCCGACGACCAGGTCGGGCTCGGCTTCGAGGATGCGCTCGTAGGACGGGTACTGGTCGGCGAGCAGCGGCGCCTGGGCGTAGGCGGCGGCCACCGACGGTGGCGGCGCGTGGCCGTCCGGGTAGGCGGTGCCGACCAGCCGATCGCCCAAGCCCAGCGTCAAGAGGATCTCGGTGGCGTGCTGGTTGGGGCTCACCACGCGCTTCGGCGGCTCCGGGACGTCTCGGTGCGACCGCAGTTCGCGATTCGCAACCCGTCACTCTGCGGTTCGGCGGTGGTGCAGCCAGTGATGGAGAGCGTGACGAGGACGAGGGCGAGCAGGAGCCGGTCGGGCCGTCGCGGGTGGCGATTTCGCGCGAAATCGCCATTGCCCACGCGTGCCGGGCGGCGATTTCGCGCGAAATCGCCGCTCCCCGTGACGCGCCCGATCTGCGCGACGAGCAAGCGGCGCATCGTGCGTTCCAGGGTCTAGCCGGCCTGCGGGAATGCGGGAAGGCCGGGACCGCACAAGAGGCTGCGAGTCCCAAACCCCGACCGCAGGCCACGGCGGTCGTTGGAGTCATCCCTCGCGAACGGGCGATCGGGCTCGCCGTGCGGTGCTCGGCCTACCGTTGCGGGTCAGCGCCGGACTTCGGCCGGCTTCTCCCGCTCGCAGGGTCTGCCGAGGATGCTGCCCGACCCCTCGAACCGGGCCAACCGGGCAAATTCCCCCACGCCGCAGGGTTATCGCAGATCACCGGGGCTATTGGCGCAACTCGTCCGACAGGTGAGATCAACACCTCCATGCGGACTAGTTGCCATAGTGTGGCAGTAGCTAGAGACTGTCGACAGCGAAGGGAGATGGTCAATGGCGCAGTACGTGTTGCCGGAGTTGGACTACGACTACGCGGCGTTGGAGCCGGCGATCGCCGGTGAGATCAACGAGTTGCACCACAGCAAGCACCACGCGGCGTACGTCAAGGTCGCCAACGACACGGTGGAGAAGATCGCCGAGGCGCGGGAGAAGGGCGATTTCTCCTCCATCGTGGGGTTGGAGACCACGCTGGCGTTCAACCTGGCGGGGCACTCGCTGCACCTGGCGTGGTGGAAGATCCTCTCGCCGGGCGGCGGGGACAAGCCGACCGGCGAGCTGGCGGCGGCCATCGACGAGGACTTCGGTTCCTTCGACAAGTTCCGCGCTCAGACCCGAATCCGTGAATAGTGGGTTGGGTTGATCATGTTGTATTTGGTGTTGATCTCCGCTGCGGTGTTTTTGGGTTGTGGGCATGGTGGTGGCCCGGTTGTCGCGCCGGGTTCGCGTTGTCCGGGTCCTTGGTCGGGGCCGGTGGGCCGGGTGGTCAGGGGATCGCGGGGAGTGTTCTCAGTGTGGTGAGGATCCCGGCGAGCAGGTGATGTCCGGGTGGGAGACGCAGGATGGCTTGTCCCGCATGGGAAATCAGGCGCGCGGGGACGCAGATGAGCCGGTGCCGTAGGGTTGCGATCATGGCTTTGCCGCCACGGATCCCGTGTCCTGTCACGGTTTCGCCATCGGGCTTGCCGGTGAGTTCGTGTAGCCAGGCGGCAATGTTCACCGCCAGCAGCGCGCCGTGCATCCAGGCGGTGTTGACTTCCTTGTAGCCGCTGGGCAGATGTCGTAGCGCGGCGCCATGTTTGCTGTCGCGAAACAGGTTTTCGATCGTGGTGCGGTGGCGGTACCAGTACTCGACCGCGACCGCCTTGGCTGGGGTGGACACGTCAATGTTGGTGCAGATGAACGAGTAGGCGTAGATCCAGTCAGCACTTCCGAGTTCATCCAGCGGCAGGGTGCGCTGGTTGGGGTGCAGGGTGCGGCGCCGCCGGGAACGGGGATCGGCCGAGACCTGGGAGATGTCCAGTTTCACACGGCGGATGAGGATCTCGGTGCCGGTGGGCCACCAGTTCGGCCTGTAGGAGGCGACCGCGACCTGCGCGCCGGTCATGTCCCGGGCGTCGGTCCAGTCGTCCTCCGAGAGCCCGTCCAGTAGCCGCCACAGAGGTGCGATGCGTTTCGCGCCGATCGCGAACTCCGCACCCTCGGCCAGCGCCGCCCGCGCGAGGGCACCGTCGAAATAACCGGTGCCGGCCCGTAGCCGTATCCGGGCGCCCCGCACCGCACGCGGCAGGCCTTTCAGCGCCCGCCGTAACATCGCCGGTGCGCTCGCACGAGCGTCGTCGTTGCCGGAGAACAACTCCGCGGCCAGCACTGCTTCGGTCTCCGCCCAACACGCCACATGCGGACGCCCCACACGCCGGCCCTCATGGTTATAGGCCACGCCGCGTTTCTTACGCCCGTAGACTTCGACATCGGAGGTGTCCAGGTCGATCGTCACGGAGGCGGCCAGCCGCGCCCGCCGCGCCGCGGGCGAGAGCTCATACGCGCGTTCGGTGACCGCGGCGATCCCGGCCTCCACCGCCGTCCATTGTGGATCAGTGAACCGCCGTGCCAGACCGGCTGCGGTCGTTGAGGGCAATCCCGGCACCGGCGAGATCTTCTGGCCGGCGGCATCCTCACGTACCCGGTCCAGACCGACCAGGAAATCCTGCCCGGCCAGCTGCGCGCACGCCAGCCCCACCATCAGCTCACCCGGCCCGAAGCCTCGGTCCCGTTCCTTAATCGGCCCGACCGCCTCATCCAGCTCCGCGATCACACCCAGCCGGTCCACCAGCTCGGTCACCGCCGCCATCCCCGACACCTGGGTCAACGACAAATCCGGCACACCGACCCGCACCTTCGCTAGCGTGCGCCGACCATCAACTACACTGCCCACCAGATGGGTGTCCTCTCCGACCAGATGAAATTGACTTCACAATCAACATCATCCCAGGTCAGAGCGACACCCATCACCATATCCCGCCCCAAATCACACCCATACTCGCGGATTCGGGTCAGATGGAGGCGGTGTCGACCATGATCCAGGGCAACGGCTGGGGCGTGCTGGCCTGGGACCCGGTGGGCCGGCGGTTGATCACGCAGCAGTTGCGGGACCACCACTCGAACCTGTCGATCGCCACGACTCCGCTGCTGGTTTTCGACATCTGGGAGCACGCGTACTACCTGCAGTACCGCAACGTGAAGGCCGACTACGTCAAGCACCTGTGGAACGTGGTCGACTGGGACGAGGTCGCCGCGCGCTTCGCCGACGCCCGCGCCGGCTACAACGGTCTCCGCCTCCCCAACGCCTGACGGGCAGAACCACCGCGCCGACGGTTCTCGCCGGTCGGAAGTCGTGAGTGTTTTGGGCTAGCAGCCCAAGCGTTCACGAGCCCAGGACTCGGCGGTGAGTGCTCCGACAAGCCCACTGCCGACGCTTCGGGGCCTTCCTCCGGGAGGGCCCCGAAGTCCTTTCCGGCCCCGCAAACGATCGGGCCCCGGTCTCCCGAAGGAGGCCGGGGCCCGATCCGTTCCCGAACTGACTACCGCTCCCACCACGAAGCGGTCGAGATTTAGGTTAGCCTAACCTCCGCGATCGGGCAACTCCTCCGCCCACCGAACCAGCACCGCGCTGACGCCATGCCAGCACCGCGACCCCGCCGAGCGCGGCGGCCAACGACGCCAGCCCGCCCAGCAGGATCGGCCAGCGCGGCCCGAGCACCTCGGCGATCCACCCGGAAGCCAGCCCGCCCAGCGGTTTTCCACCCAGGAACAGCAGCATGTACAGGCCCATGACCCGGCCGCGCATGGTCGGCTCCACGGCCAGCTGGACGGTCGAGTTCGCGCTGGTGGTGAACGTCATGACGGCGACCCCGACCGGGATCAGCGCCGCCGCGAACAGCTCGTAGGTCGGCATCAGCGACGCCGCCGCCTCCAGCACGCCGAAAACCGCGGCGCCCAGCAGCATCAGCCGCAGCCGCGGCACTCCGCGCCCACTTCGGCGTGCCGCCAGCGCCGCCCCGGTCAACGTCCCGATCGCGAGCATGGTGATCAGCAGGCCGTAACCGTCGGCGTCTCGCTCGAAGGTGTTGCGCGTGATCACCGCGAACGTGCTCTCGAAGTTCATGCCGAAGGTGCCGAGGCAGAACACCAGCACCATCACCACGATCAGATCCGGACGCCCGCGCACGTAGCGCAGCCCGGCGCGCAGTTGGCCGCGTTGCTTCGGCGGCGGCTTGACCCGGTGCAGCGCCGCCTGATCCATTAGCGCCAGCCCGGCGACCACGGCGACCGAGCTCAACCCGTTGGCCAGGAACACCCAGCCGGTGCCGATCGCGGTGATCAGCACCCCGGCGATGGCCGGGCCGACGATGCGGGCCAGGTTGAAGGTCATCGAGTTCAGCGCGACGGCGTTGGTGAGCTGCGCTTGCCCGACCATCTCGACGACGAACGACTGCCGCACGGGCGCGTCCACCGCCGCGAAGCACCCGAGCACGAAGCACAGCACGAAGACGTGCCAGAGCTGCACTAGGCCGGTGACGTTGAGCAGCCCCAGCGCCAGCCCGCACGCGCCGAGCGCACTCTGGGTGCCGATGAGCATGCGCCGCTTGTCAAAGCGATCCGCGACGACTCCGGCCCACAGCGTCAGCAGCAACGTCGGGATGAACTGCAGGGCGACCGCCACGCCGAGCGCGGCGGGGCTGCCGCCGGAGAGCTCCAGCACAAGCCAGGCCTGCGCCGCGCGCTGCATCCACGTGCCGGTCAGCGACACGACCTGACCGGAGGCGTAGTAGCGGTAGTTGCGCTCCCGCAGCGAGCGGAACATGCCGCCGCCGGAGTCGGTGGAGGCGGTCGGTTCGTCCGATGTGGACGACGATGTGAGGTTGCCCGGATCCTCGCTCGGGCCTGCTCCCGCGCGCGATGCGGATCGGTCAACCACGCTCGTGCTTACCGCCTCTCACTGACGTGCTGTCATCGGCTGGCCAGTCGGTCGATGATCTCGACCGCCTGGGACAGCACCCGGCGTTCCTCCTCGGACAGGTCCACGAGCTGCTGGTCCAGCCAGCGCTCCCGGATCGAGACCTCTTCGTCTATGCGGGCCCGACCGGCCTCGGTCAGCTCCACGATGGCCTGCCGACCGTCGGTCGGGTGGGCTCGACGGGCGACCAGCCCGGCGTCTTCCAGGGCGGCGATCACCCTGGTCATCGACGGCGGCTGGACACCTTCCCTAGCTGCCAGCTCGCCCGGCGTCATCGCGCCGGTCTTGTGCAGGCAGGACAGCGCCGACAGCTGGGACAGCGTGATCTTCAAGTCGGCGCTCTGCGCGCGCAGCCGCCGATTCAGGCGAACGACCGCGAGCCGCAGTCGACTCACCAGGGTGCGCTCTCGCTCCGCGATATCGGACACGTCGTTAGTCTACCAAACTATTTCGGGGAATCGGACAAACTGATCACGCAGATCAGTGGCCGCCCACAATAGCCATGCCGCGACCCCAGACCTGGATCGCAACCCAATCGACGCACTACTCCGATCGGCCCATCCGAGCGCCGCCGAAACCCAGCGGGTGCGGGTTCCGCCTGGTCAGGACCCGTGCGCACGTTGTGGTGCCATAGCGCCACAAAGGGCGCACGAGGGCGAACGCCGAGCCGAGCAGTCGCTCAGATGCCGAAGAGCGCGCTGACCGGACCGGAGCAGAAGTAGAGCACGAACGCCGCCGAGACGACCCACATCAGCGGGTGCACGGTGCGGACGCGGCCGGTGAACACCTGCAGCAACACGTAGCTGATGAAGCCCGCGCCGATGCCGTTGGCGATCGAGTAGGTGAACGGCATCACCACGATCGTCAGGAACGCGGGCATCGCGATGCTGAAGTCCGACAGGTCGATCTGCCGGATCTGGGTCAGCATCATCGCCCCGACCACCACCAGCGCCGGAGCCGCCGCCTCCACCGGAATGACCTGGTAAAGCGGGGTGAAGAACATCGCCGCCAGGAACAGCAGACCGGTGATCACGTTCGCCAGCCCGGTCCGCGCCCCCTCCGCGATGCCGGACGCGGACTCCACGAACACGGTGTTGGAACTCGCCGAGCCCAAGCCACCCGCGACCGCGCCGACGCCCTCAACGGCCAGCGCCTTGCCGATGCCCGGCAGGTTGCCGTCCTTGTCGGCGAGCCCGCCTTCCTTGCCGAGGCCGGTCACGGTGCCCATGGCGTCGAAGAAGTTCGCCAGCACCAGCGTGAACACCAGCATCGCGGCGGCCAGCGCGGGCAGCCGGGTCCACGCGCCGAAGGAGATGTCGCCGACCAGCGACAGGTCCGGCAGCCCGACGACCTGCCCCGGGATCGCCGGATAGCCGAGGTTCCAGCCGTAGGGGTTGGTGCCCTTCGACGGGCCCGCGTGGAAGACCGACTCGACGATGATCGCCAGCACCGTGGTGGCGGCCACGCTGATCAGGATCGAGCCCCGCACCTTGCGCGCCACCAGCACCGAGGTCAGCACCAGGCCGAAGACGAACACCGCGGTCGGCCACGAGGCGATCGAACCGTCGATGCCCAGCCCGACCGGCACCGTCGTGTTGGCCGCGTCCGGCAGCCGCCGCACGAACCCGGAGTCGACCAGGCCGACGAACGTAATGAACACGCCGACGCCGACCGCGATCGCGGCCTTGAGCTCGGGTGGCACCGCGTTTAACACCGCGGTCCGGAAGCCGGTGGCGACCAGGATCAGGATGATGATGCCGTCCACCACCACCAGGCCCATGGCCTCCGGCCACGTCACCTGCGGCGCGATGGTCACCGCCAGCAGCGTGTTGATGCCGAGCCCGGCGGCGATTGCGAACGGGTAGTTGGCGACGAGTCCGAACAGGATCGTCATCACACCCGCGACCAGCGCCGTGGTCGCGGCGACCTGCGACACCGGCAAGATGTTGCCGAGCACGTCGCGCTTGGCGCCGGCGTCCTCGGCGGAGTAGCTGCCGAGGATCAGCGGGTTGAGCACGATGATGTAAGCGACCGTGACGAAGGTGACCACGCCGCCGCGAACTTCCCGCCCGACGCTGGACCCACGGTCGGCGATCTCGAAATACCTGTCCAGCAGCGACCTCTCGGAAACGTCTCGATCCACCATCAGTACTTCCCGATCACCGCACCTGCGCGCGCGTTCATTACCGGGGGTAGCCTGCCTGACGTGGCAAAAGACAGCGAACCCACCCCCTCGGCGCCCGGCCACCGACCGGTCCCGCCGCTGCCGCGGAGGCTGGCGGACCCGACCCCGGTGGTGCTGTTCGGTACTGCGCTGTGGTTCGCCGGGGCGATCGTGTTCGGCATCCGCGACTGGACCGGCGGCTCCTGGGAAATCCAGTTCTGGACCTGCCTGGCCGGCGGCGCGCTCGGCATCATCGGCTACGGGGTGTTCCGCTGGCAGCGCTCGGCGGCGCGCCGCGGCTCCCGCGGAGCCTGGAAGGGCCTGTCCGGACTCGACGGCTGAGCCTGCACGATTCCTGCTCCGAACTGCCCCGCAACCGGTTAGTCTGCACAGTCGTCACCAGATCCGACGCGCAACTCTGACCTAACGCGGGAGCGCAGTACCAGTGCCCAAGCTCGACGTCGACCGACTCGAATTCGCGATCCTGGCCGAACGCGCCGGACTCACCCGAATCCCGATGATCGCGTCGTACAGCAACTACGGGACGACCGTCAAAGACATACCGCGCGAGTTCGACGCAGCCGAGCAGCGGGTCCGCGACCGAGGCCTGATCAACCCGGGCGGGGTGAACGACCGGGTCATGGAACTGCTGGGCATCTACGCGCACACGACGGTCGAGTACGACCTGCGGTTCTCGTCCAAGAAGGAAAGCGAGCTGCGGGCGGCGGTGTCCAAGGCGAATAAGACGGCGGTACGCACGGTCGTCGACGGCGACCGGATCATCCTGGAGCCGGTGCACCCCAACGACCTGATCCCAGCCCTGGTGTCGGCGCTGCCGGCACACCCGCCGGCGCGGATCCGCCCGCCGCTGAGCGTCGACCTGGCGGAGATGCGCGCGGCGATGAACGAGGTGCGCCGCCGCGGCGACGAGGACCCGCAGGCGATCGAGCAAAGCCTGCGCGCCCGCGGCGTGAACGTGGCGAGCTTCCGCAAGATGACGCAGCTGCTGGACGGACCGCGCCTCGGCCTCGGTGAGATCGGCGTCACGATCTGGGGCGACCGCCGCAAGGAGTACCGCGGGGACCAGACGCTCCGCATCATCGACCTGCAGCAAGGCCGCACGGCGGTCTACAACAGCGGAACGCAGCGGATGTTCGCGGGGGCGGACATGAGCACGTTCACGCGCGTGCTCGGCGAGCTGACGACGAAGACCCAGCGCGAGGCGGCGGCGGCCTGGTAGCGACCAAGGTCACGATCACTACGAGTGGCTATCAAGCTCCCAGATGGGATGTCAAGTTAGGGGTGTGGAGGCCGGTTGCCGGGTCCGGGGCCGTATTTGCGTAGAAGCCCTCGTGCTGGGTGGAGCAGCCGCCAGCCGAGCTCAGCAGCTGACGACGATCGCACCTCCGGGCGACGACGAGGTGAGCGAGCGTCTAGCGTCGGCATTGGGCGATATGGCAGGCCACAACGAAGGTTGCCTTTCCTGGGTGCAGATCGAGCAGCTCGAAGCCGCGTCGCGCTAATACCAGAACATTTGACGAAGACTCCCGTATTCGCCAGGTTTAAGGAAGATCTCAACGTGCAACGCCGCGCCACTCTGACGGCCCTGTCCCTGTTCACGATCTTGGGCGTTTCGGCTTGTTCGCCCGGAGGGACAGGATCCCAGCCGTCCTCACCTCAGACCAAGCCGCCAACGGCAACCACGTCGGCGGTGCCAAAGGTTGAGAACCCGAAAAGCCTCAAGGCTGTTTCCGACGCATGCAGTCTGCTGACACCTGACCAGTTGTCGCAGCTCGGGGGCGGCGGTGAACCCAAAGGCAGCATTTCGGAGTACGGCGAAACTCAGTGCTCTTGGCGCAACGACAACTTCCGAACCAACGTTGCGATCAACACCAAGCACGGCGGCTTGGCAAAGATCACGGAAAACTCGGGCTCCAGGGACAACTTCGAACCAACACAGGTCGATGGTTACCAGGGCGCGCGTGTCGATGAGCAGAGCACTCTGTGCCGCGTCGAGCTTGCGATCGCCGACGACCAGTCCATCGAGATCAACTTCAGCCTCCGGGGCGGCGACACTCCCGAGATGAAGGACCCCTGCGGCTACGCCGAGAAGATCACCAGCGAAGTCCTGAAGAACATCCCGGACGCTTGATCGCGTCCGCGCACCACGACGACGATTACTGACAAGGGGGTGTGACCATGGTTTTACCGATCATCGTCGGTGGCTATCTGCTCACACGTGAATCGGACCGTGGTAACACGGACGAGATCATGCAGAAGGTGGGCTTGGCCGACGCGCGCAGCGAAGCGAGACCCGCCACGCCGTCCACGGTCAGCGGCGCACCGTGTTGGCTACCTGCAGGGCGGCGGCGGCCTGGTAGCGACCAAGGTCACTCCGCCAAACGGACCAATTCGGCAACGAGTTGGGAACCGATCTCGGCTGAGGATCGTCACATCGGTGCACGGATGAGCAGAGACCTGGCAAGCTAAGCGCGACGTGTACCTGTGTCAGGGGACAAAGGGGGTAGTGAGAGGTGTCATTCTTCGACGGGGTCGGCAACGCCGTCGTCACGGCGGGGCAGAAGGCTGTGCGGTCAGCGACGATTCACACCGCGATCAACTCAGGCGGCACTGCGAAGGCAGCGTCGTTCCAGGTCGACATCGAGCAGATTCCGGGTCTGATCGCGTCGTACAAAGACGCGCAGGACAACCTCGACAAAATCCTGTTCAAAGCGCAGCAGCTGGAGAACATCGCACCTCCCGGCGACGATGAAGTGAGCAAGCGACTAGCCGGCGCACTGGGTGATATGGCAGGCCGCAACGAAGGTTGCCTTTCGTGGGCCGTCGACGACGCCAAGAAGCGCCTACAGGTGCAGATCGAGCAGCTCGAAGCCGCATCGCGCGACTACCAGAACGTTGACGAAGACTCCCGTATTCGCCAGGTTTAAGGACGATCTCACGTGCAACGCCGCGCAGCATTGACCGCCTTGTCACTTCTCGCCGTTCTGGGGGTATCGGCGTGTTCCCCCGGTGGGTCGGATAGAGATCCCACATCGGCCGCGTCTGAGCCGCCAGCGGCTCCGACGTCCGCGGTGCCAAAGGTGGAGAACCCGAAGAACCTCAAGGCGACTACCGACGCATGCCAGTTGATCACCAAGGACCAGCTGTCCAAGTTGGGTGCCGCGGGCGAGGGTAAGACGGAGCAAAGCATGTCTGAGTACGGGGAGACTCAGTGCTTCATCCGCAATGATGCCTTCGCGATCAACATCGCGATCAACACCAAGTACGGCGGCTTGGCGAAGATCATGGAAGGCGCCAATTCGAGCGACAACTTCAAGCCGACTCAGGTCGACGGCTACCAGGGCGCGCGCGTTGATGAGCAGAGCACTCTGTGCCGCGTCGAGCTTGCGATCGCCGACGACCAGTCCATCGAGATCAACTTCAGCCTCCGGGGCGGCGACACTCCCGAGATGAAGGACCCCTGCGGCTACGCCGAGAAGATCACCAGCGAAGTCCTGAAGAACATCCCGGACGCTTGATCGCGTCCGCGCACCACGACGACGATTACTGACAAGGGGGTGTGACCGTGGTTTTACCGATCATCGTGGGTGGCTATCTGCTCACACGTGAATCGGACCGTGGTAACACGGACGAGATCATGCAGAAGGTGGGCTTCAACCACCCGGAGAAGTACCGGCAGCTCCATGAGGGCAAGGGCACCAATGATCTGTCTAAGTCCGTCCGCGACTGGAAGGGCGAGATCGCCGACCTGTTTGATCAGGTTGCCAGTGACCTCGACACTGCCAACACCAAGGCGGGCCTTGCCTGGGCCGGCCAGGCAGCCGAAGAGCATGGCAACAAGCTCGGCCCGATGACGAGTTACATCCGCGACGCCAAGGAAGTTTCGACGTCAGTTGGCGACTCGGCTGAGCAGCAGGTCCACAACTTCGGCACCGTCAAGAACAGCATGCCCGAGCCGGTGAAGGTCGATGCGACCGACAACCTGCTTGAGAAGGGCGGCGCTTGGCTGGTTGGTGGCGAGACGGACCTGCAGAAGCAGGAGCGCGAAGCTACTGAGAAGGCTCAGGAAGCCAAGCAACACTACGACAACTACAGCAACAGCACACAGAACGTCTCGCAGAACCTCGCGTTCTATCCGAAGGCCCCGGAGATGGCGTACGACCAGGGCGGGGATAGCACTGGTACGAACCCGACGGTCGGCAGGATGCCGAACGGTTCCGGCATCCCCGGTGGCGGCGGCACTCCGGGCGGCGGCGGAGGTGGTGGCAGCTGGGTCAGCGGCACCGGTGGCAGCGGTCACAGCGGCAGCGGCACCGGTGACTACAGCACGACTCCGTCGCAGAGCAATTCGCAGTGGTCTTCTCCGCCTGTTCCCAATGGTCCGGGCTTGCCCGTGAACACCGGCCTCGGCCTCGGTTCGGGTCCGAACACTGGCGGTCCCGGCTTCGGGATGGTGCCCGGTGGACCCGGCCTCAGCGGTGGCTCCGGCGCTGGCGCTGGGGCTGGTCGTGGGCTCGGTGCCGGTGGCGCTGGCGGCCGTGGTGCGGGTCTGGGCGCTGGTGGGCGTGCTGGCCTCGGGGGTCTCGGCTCTGGCTCTGGTGCTGGCGGTGCCGGTGGTGCTGGCGCGGCCGGTCGCGGTGGCGCGGGCGGCATGGGCGCAGGTGCTGCTGGCCGCGGCCGGGGCAAGGAGGGCGAGGAAGACATGGAGCACGAGGACAAGTACTGGGTCGACACGGACGAGGCTTGGGAAGACCTGGGCCTCCCCAAGGTCGCCCCGCCGGTCTTCGGCGAGTGACCAACACCCGCTGAAGTCGACCGACGCAAACTGGCCGCGCACCGATTCCGGCGCGCGGCCAGTTCCGCTATTCGGAGGCTTTGCGGTAGATCTCGCCCAGCGCAGCTATCGCCCGGTCTGCTTTAGCTTGATCACCTGGAATGAGCCCGGTGTGGGCGATTCCGGGCATTTGCTTGTAGTCCAGCACGAGTACCTTGTTCGGTGCGTCGGGGATCTCCATGATCCAGCTGCGGAAGGCGTCGTACTCCCCCTCAACGTGGTGGTCGACGATCAGACGACGACCGTTGAAGTCTGTGACCTCTGCTTCTGGGCTGATGTCGGTCCAGCTGTCGAAGCTCCCCGACCCGACGTAGACGTCGAACGTGATCTGCATGTCCGGACTCGGCGTTTCGTACGAGCAGATGAACCCGTTCAGCAATATCTTCCGGAAATCCGCGCTCATGAACTGCGCCATCAGCTCGTCCGGCGGGTAGGAGCACAAGTAGAGCGGCGACCATTTCGACTCGGGCGGCTGCTGCGGGAGACCATCCAGCTGCAGAACCTCCTTGAACGATCGAGGTTCAGGGCGTGCCCATTCGGAGCAACTGGAGGCCATCCGGTCTACCGAAGCGCATACGTTCGTCGTCGCCGTGGGAATTGGTGGCGGCGCAGCTGCCTGGTCTCGATCGAGGCTCGGTCCGCTTCTTATGTCGATCAGCAACGCAAGCACCGATACGCCGACTACGAACACAGATACCAGCACGGAGGCGACCACCGCAATCCAAACGCGCGACTTCCGGGGTGGCGTTTGCTGAGGTCCGAGTGGATATTGCGTTGCGTGCAGCGGCTGTGGGCAAGGTTGCCCGTCCTGGTTTCCTGGCCAGCCTTGGTAAATCACTTGAGCATGCTCCTGTCGGCATGAACGTGCTCTCGCGGAACTCGGAGCACTCCCCCAGACGGCCTGTGATCAGGCCAGATGGCATTATGCAGGGCCTCGATGCACGAAAACGGCCTATCAGTCGAAGGTCACCGGACGGACCTCAATTCGTCCACTTCGGACCTCTGCAGCGCAAACGGAGCAGGTGGGGCGCTGATCCCTGCCGCCGATGTCCTCGGGAGCCGTCATGACGCCGCACACCGCGATCAGCGCTGGCCCATCACGCCGCGAGTCATCGTCCGGAAACACGTGGTTCTGGTAGCCGAAAGCGACCCAGCGTCCGGTCCTGGCGTTCGCCTCGTCTTCTGACCCGAATCCGCGAGTATGGGTGTGATTTGGGGCGGGATATGGTGATGGGTGTCGCTCTGACCTGGGATGATGTTGATTGTGAAGTCAATTTCATCTGGTCGGAGAGGACACCCATCTGGTGGGCAGTGTAGTTGATGGTCGGCGCACGCTAGCGAAGGTGCGGGTCGGTGTGCCGGATTTGTCGTTGACCCAGGTGTCGGGGATGGCGGCGGTGACCGAGCTGGTGGACCGGCTGGGTGTGATCGCGGAGCTGGATGAGGCGGTCGGGCCGATTAAGGAACGGGACCGAGGCTTCGGGCCGGGTGAGCTGATGGTGGGGCTGGCGTGCGCGCAGCTGGCCGGGCAGGATTTCCTGGTCGGTCTGGACCGGGTACGTGAGGATGCCGCCGGCCAGAAGATCTCGCCGGTGCCGGGATTGCCCTCAACGACCGCAGCCGGTCTGGCACGGCGGTTCACTGATCCACAATGGACGGCGGTGGAGGCCGGGATCGCCGCGGTCACCGAACGCGCGTATGAGCTCTCGCCCGCGGCGCGGCGGGCGCGGCTGGCCGCCTCCGTGACGATCGACCTGGACACCTCCGATGTCGAAGTCTACGGGCGTAAGAAACGCGGCGTGGCCTATAACCATGAGGGCCGGCGTGTGGGGCGTCCGCATGTGGCGTGTTGGGCGGAGACCGAAGCAGTGCTGGCCGCGGAGTTGTTCTCCGGCAACGACGACGCTCGTGCGAGCGCACCGGCGATGTTACGGCGGGCGCTGAAAGGCCTGCCGCGTGCGGTGCGGGGCGCCCGGATACGGCTACGGGCCGACACCGGTTATTTCGACGGTGCCCTCGCGCGGGCGGCGCTGGCCGAGGGTGCGGAGTTCGCGATCGGCGCGAAACGCATCGCACCTCTGTGGCGGCTACTGGACGGGCTCTCGGAGGACGACTGGACCGACGCCCGGGACATGACCGGCGCGCAGGTCGCGGTCGCCTCCTACAGGCCGAACTGGTGGCCCACCGGCACCGAGATCCTCATCCGCCGTGTGAAACTGGACATCTCCCAGGTCTCGGCCGATCCCCGTTCCCGGCGGCGCCGCACCCTGCACCCCAACCAGCGCACCCTGCCGCTGGATGAACTCGGAAGTGCTGACTGGATCTACGCCTACTCGTTCATCTGCACCAACATTGACGTGTCCACCCCAGCCAAGGCGGTCGCGGTCGAGTACTGGTACCGCCACCGCACCACGATCGAAAACCTGTTTCGCGACAGCAAACATGGCGCCGCGCTACGACATCTGCCCAGCGGCTACAAGGAAGTCAACACCGCCTGGATGCACGGCGCGCTGCTGGCGGTGAACATTGCCGCCTGGCTACACGAACTCACCGGCAAGCCCGATGGCGAAACCGTGACAGGACACGGGATCCGTGGCGGCAAAGCCATGATCGCAACCCTACGGCACCGGCTCATCTGCGTCCCCGCGCGCCTGATTTCCCATGCGGGACAAGCCATCCTGCGTCTCCCACCCGGACATCACCTGCTCGCCGGGATCCTCACCACACTGAGAACACTCCCCGCGATCCCCTGACCACCCGGCCCACCGGCCCCGACCAAGGACCCGGACAACGCGAACCCGGCGCGACAACCGGGCCACCACCATGCCCACAACCCAAAAACACCGCAGCGGAGATCAACACCAAATACAACATGATCAACCCAACCCACTATTCACGGATTCGGGTCTGAAGGTGTCATCGCGTTCTTCCTGAAGTGTCCGGTGACCGGGCGCGTGGGGGAGGGGACATTCGCGCCCGGTCACCGGGGGTGGGCCGGTGCGGCCGAGGTCGGGGAGGTACCGCACCGGCCCGGCTGGGGAGGTCAGGCCTCGTGAGTGTCTGTTCCGGTAAGAACCGGAAGGAACACTCACGAGCTGTTCAGGCACGCAGGTGGTGCCGCCCGGTGGGCTCGCCGGAGTCGTCGGGGTCCGTGGTGGGGAATCCCGGCGGTATGTGGGGATGTTCGCGCCTGGCGTTGGGTTCTTCGGTGGTGCGGGTTTCGGATTCGATGTCGGCTATGAGGTGCCAGACTGTGTAAGCGCCTTTGCCGCCTCCGGCGTGCTGGCCCGTGGAGAACGCGATGGCTCTTGCGGGTAGCTGGGTGGTGAGCATGGCGAGGATCAGCAGGTTGAACAGGACGAACGTGCTGAGCTGGATCCAGAACATGGCAGTGTTCCTTCCGAGGTGCGAGCGGGTCGATTTCGCGCGAAATCGGCACTTGCCAGGCGTGGGGAGCGGCGATTTCGCGCGAAATCGCCCGCCCCGTGGGGTGGTCACAGGCGGGTGGTGAGGGTGTGCCAGCAGCGCATGCAGGTGTCCTCGCGGATCCAGTCCACTTCGGACCTGTCGTGCAGCTCCGCTGCATTCGCTTCTGCTCCGCAGTACGCCTTCACCTGCTCATCGCGCGGAGCTTTCGTTGCTGCGATGGGAAACGCGTGACGGCCGCCCGTGACGGGGCGCCAGACGTAGGTCAAGTAGTCAGCCATGGGGTTCCTTCCGGGTTTCTGCGTCAATGAGACCGTCCCAAAACATTCCATGCAATCTTGTTCACCGAATTGTGTAATGGCGCTGTCTCAGCGCCTGAAATAGTGTGGTCATATGACAACTGCACGTTCTCGCGGACTCGGCGCCGAAGTACGCAATCTGCGCAAGAACGCTGGCCTGCGACTTGAGGAATTGGCCGAACTCTGCGGCTGGTCAAGGGCAACGTTCGGACGGATCGAATCGGGCGACAAGATTCCGACCGACACTGAGATAGCCATCATCCTGGGAACCCTTGGCATCAAAGGTGATGAACGAAAGCGCCTGCTGGAGCTGGCTCATGATGCGCACCAGCCGAACTGGTGGGAGATCGGCTACAGCGGGCTGCCGTCTCAGCTAGCTTCACTGCTCGAGTTCGAACGCGCCGCCACCAAGATCACGGACGTTGCACTCGGGTTCGTCCCCGGGCTGCTGCAAACGGCCGACTACGCGCGAGGAGTCATCCGCAACGGCGGACTGTCCGAGAGCGAAGTGGAGTCACGAGTTTCACTGCGCCTCGGCAGGCAAAGCATCCTGACCCGGTCGAAGCCGGTCGCGCTGCACGCCCTCATCGATGAGTCGATACTTCACCGCCCGGTAGGCGGAGGTGCTGTGATGGCAGTACAGCTTCGCCACGTTGCGCGCATGAGTGAGCGGACACACATCACCGTCCAGGTCGTCCCCTACTCCGCAGGTGAGCATCACGGGATGAACGGCAGCAACCTGATCCTGGAGTTCCAACGGCAGCGACCGATAGTTCACCTGGAGCATCGCCGCGCTGGAGTCTTCATCGATGACCCCGCAGACACCTTCCTCTACCTCGAAGCCGCATCTACTGTTGAGAAAGCGGCTTTGAGCCCGGCAGATTCTGCAGACCTCATCTTGGCTTGCGCGAACGCGCTGGAAGGACACGATTCGAGATGATCTTTGAGTGGCGAAAGTCCAGCTACAGCGGAGTGGAAAGCAACTGCGTTGAGGTTGGTTGGCGGAAGTCCAGCTACAGCGGCGAGGAAAGCAACTGCGTCGAGGTCGGGATCAGTCCTGACCTGGTCGGGGTTCGGGACACCAAGGATCGGGATGGCGGAACCTTGGTGTTTGGGCAGCCGACCTGGGGTCGGTTCTTAGCCGCTGTGAAGGCTGAGCGGTTGTGTTGAGCCGCTCAGCGTAGGAGGGTTGCTGCTTCCGGGTCGGCTAGCAGGGCCGTCAGGGCGAACCTCTCGTGCCAGGCTCCCGATGCCCAGGCCAGGGCTCGGGCCAGGCCGTCCGGGGTTCGCTCCGCGTGGACCTTTCCCGTGCCCTCGACCCACCAGTGGACGCGCTGCTCTCCGGCCGAGGACCGGACCTTCAGCACGTCGTGGAGGGTCACCTCGCCCGTTGGCACCGTGATTCCGAGGAGTTCGCAGGCCGCCGGGACTCGCGCCACCTCCGGCCAGCGCTGGAGGCGGCCCAGACCCACCACCTGCATCGTGTTCTCCTCGGACGCCAGCGGCAGGTCCAGGAGTTCCGCCAGCGCCTCCGCGTCGAACTGGTCCGGGCTGCCGCCCGCGATCACCAGCGGCGCTTCCAGCACGCCGAGCATCCACGGCTCGTCGAGCACCACCGCTCGCCCCGTGCTGACCACCGCACCCGACACCGAACGCACCATCTCCGGCGGGTCGAACTCGCCCGGATCCACGACGCCACCCGCAACCGCGTCCGCCAGCGCTTGGTGCGCGCGCAACGCCGTTCCGGCGCGCACCGCGCGGTCCGGGTCACCGAGCCGTTCCAGCAGGTCTTCGGCATCGTCGGCGTCCTCGATGACGAGTTCGCCGCGCACACCCGCGATCCGCAGGTGCTCGTCGTCGAGCCCGACATCGGGCACCGCGTCGTACAGGCCCGCGAGTTCTTCGGCCCTGGCAAGGCGCCAGTGCTTGGGCGGGTGTCCTTCGATCAGCGCGTAGCGCGCGATCCACCAGGCCGAGTAGCTGTTCGGTTCGCGCAGGGCCCGCAGCGTGTCCGGGTTCCGCACCAGCAGCCGGATCGCCGCCGGCCAGGCGTCGTCGGCGACCAGGTCGAGGTCGCGGATGCCCATGAACCTGGCGGGCGGCCAGTTCTCGGGCTGCGCGGCTTCCTGCTCCGCCCACCAGTGGTGCGAGTCGGGGAAGTCGTCGTCGGCTTCGACCGGGTCTTCCTCGACGTGCACCGCGAAGCCGTCCAGCACGCCGATGGACCGCAGCAGGTCCGCCGGCCGGTCGGCCGCGAAGTCCTCGCCCAGCACCGCCAGCGGCGCGTCCTCGCCGATGTACTCGGGGTCGAGGACGTCCAGCAGCGCCGCATCGGGCAGCAGGAGTTCGTCCGCCCGGCGGAAGTCACCGTCCGCGTCGGGCAGCGCCAACGCGCCCAGCCAGTCGCGCGGCTGCGCGCTCGCGACCAGCCGCAACACCGCCTCCGCCAAGGGCTGCACGTCCGCCCCGGACCGGGCGTCGGAGACGCTGCTGCGCACCGCCTCCTCCAGCGACGGGGCGTCGAGCAGCTCCGCCGGGCCGGCCGGGTGCGCGCCGAGCTTCTCCAGCAGCGGGTGCGTCGCTTCGGGGTGCGCGATGCGCAGACCCGAGATGTCCAGTGTGGACAGGAGCGCCGCCGGGTCCGGGTCCGCATCCCGGTGACTCAGCAGGACATCCCGCACACCGGTGACCGTGCGACCGTCCGCCAGCGGCACCGGCAGCGCGGAGAACTCCTCGCGCGCCACAGGATCCGTGCCTTCGATCGGGGTCAGCGCGTCGTAGAGGCGGTACCACCAGTGCGGCGGGCGCTGCAGACCCGTGACCGCTTCGACGATCTCCGCCGCGGCGAGCCGCCGGACCTCCAGCACATGCAGCGACCTGCGGTGGTGGGCATCGGCCAGATCCGCCGTGAGCAGGCCGGGAACCACGTCCTTCAGCAGCTCCACGAGCTCCGGCGAGACGTATTCGAGGACCCGGGATTCCAGCGGCGCCAACAGTTTCCCGTTGGCGGCAGGCAGCCACGCCGCGACGCGCAGCCGGTCGTTCACGCCCTGCCGCAGCTTGTCGTCCACATCGGACAGCGGGAAGCCGGGCAGCGGCACCAGCGCCGTGCGGTGCTCCGCGGCAATCTTGCCGACCAGCGTGGGATAGCACTCGGCGGCGAACGTCAGCACCGAGTCCGTGGCGGCCGACGCCGCAACCCGGCGCCGGTCCGGCTCCACCGGCACGCTCGCCAGCAGCCGCGCGGGCAGCGACAGCCGCTCTTCCGTCGGGGTCGGGGCGTGCAGCACGTCCTCGGCCAGCGGGATCGGCATGCCGTACTCGTCCAGCGGAACCGCCCAGGTCACGTGCCACTGCGTGGCATGCCGGGCCTCGACGCCCAGACCGGCCAGCGCCACCTCGCTCAACGTGCCCGCCGCGCGGTGCACGAGCCACCGATCGCTGCGCACCGGGCCGCGCACCACGAACCGGTCATCGGCCTCGTCGTCGCGCCGCCAGGTCTTCTCGCCGATCCGGATCTCGGTCAACCCGGGCAACGAGATCAGCAGATCAGGGGCCTGGTCGGTCAACGCCGCCAGCAGCGCCTCCGCGTCCACCTCGGGACGCAGCGGCAGCCGCACCTCGGTGTCGAAACCCGTCGGCGGCTCGTCGGCGACCGCCCACGGCAGCCGCAGGATCGGCATCACGCCCTCGCGCGCCGCCAACTCCTCGGCCCGGCCCGACAACTCCGCCACCGCTTCCCTGGTCCGCTCCGCGGAAAACGCCACACCACCGGACGTCGACACGATCCGCGGCTCGTCGGACACCGCCAGCACCGCGGCGAACCCGACGCCGAACCGGCCGACCGACACGCCCTCGCGCTTGGCCGACGCGCGCAGCGAAGCCAGACCCGCCACGCCGTCCACGGTCAGCGGCGCACCCGTATTGGCCACCCGCAGCTCGCGGCCGACGAACTCGACCCGCAGCACACCGCCGGTGCCCGCCGCGTCCGCCGCGTTCTGGGCCAACTCGACCAGCAGCCGGTCGCGGTAACCGCCGAGCCGGAGGTCTTCCTCGGCGTTGGCGTCCTCGCGGAACCTGGTCGGCGAAGCCTCCCAGGACTGCAGCACGGCCTGCCGGAGCTCGGCCGCGCCGAACGGGTCCGCTCCGTTCACCCGCGCGGCTCGAAGTCCAGGGTGGCGTCGTCGTAGACGACCTCGGCCACCGGAACCGTCGAGGAGGTGTCCACCTCGACGTCGGAATGCGCGCCGCAACCGAACTCGACGCTGACCACGCGGCCGTCCGCGGGCGCGAGCTCGTTGGCGCAGACGCCGAACGCACCGCCCATCGAACCCGCCAGCTTCAGGAAGAAACCGCAGGTACCGCAGGCCCCCGGGGCGGACCGGGCGATCTCGGAGCGTGGCCCGAAGTCGCCGTTGTGCCAGCGGTCGGCGGCATCGAGCCGCCCCTCCAGGCTTAGCACCCGCTTGCGGCCGAGGCCCACCTCGTGGACGACCTCCTCCACCGCCGGGTCGTCGCTGGCCAGGTAGCCGGGCGCCAGCCGCGGGTCGTCCGCGGTGGTCGGCAGCAGGTCACCCGCGCCGAGGTCACCCGGGCGCACCCGCTGGTTCCACGGCACCCAGTCGGGCGCGGTCAACGCGTCCGGACCCGGCAGCAGCACGACTTCGCTGACCGTCACCGGTTCGCCTGGTCCGACGCTGGCGACCGTGACCGCCCAGCGCCACCCGACGTAGCCCGGGTAGTACGACTCGAAGTAGTGCGTGACCGCGTGCGGGCCCTCCGGCTCGACACCGACGTGCGCCCCGACCGGGGCGGAGACCTCGGTGTCCATGGTCAGCACCGGCGAACCGATCGGGTCGTCCCCAGGCCGCGCCTCGTCCTCCGCCGCAGCTCGGGCGACGTCCTCCGCGGCGGCGAGCTCCGGGTTCGGCGGCACGGACGCAGGCGGCCCGGCGTCCTCGAACGGGGCACTCGCGCCTGGGCTGGTCATCGGAGCAGGCATAGGCGTCACATACTCGATTGTGCCGTACGTGGTCGTCGCCGCCGTCGGCCGTGTCAGGCTTTCGGGGTGCGACTCCTCCTGACTCGTCGTGTGCTGTGCGGCTGGGTGCTCACCATCGGGCTGGGATTGCTGGCGTGCGCACCGCAGGTACCAGCGCAGCACGACGGCCAGGACAACCGCGAGCAAACCGATCAGGGCGTTGGGCACTCGGGAAGCCTGCCACACCTTCGAGCGGAGGTGATCTCCGTGCTCCCGCACGACCGCTCCTCATTCACTCAGGGCCTCGAACTCGTCGCCGGCACCCTCTACGAAGGGACTGGCCTGCACGGCGAGTCGCTGCTGCGCGCCACCGACCTCGCCACCGGCGAGGTGCGCCGCGAGACCCGGCTCCCGGCCGACCTCTTCGGTGAGGGCATCACCGTCACCGGTGACCGTATCTGGCAGCTCACCTGGCAGGAAGGGGTTGCGCTGGAGCGGGATCGGGAGTCGCTGGCGGAGCTGCGCCGCGTGGAGTACTCCGGTGAGGGCTGGGGCCTGTGCTTCGACGGGGCGCGGCTGGTGATGAGCGACGGCAGCGACCGGTTGACCTTCCGGGACCCGGTGACCTTCGCGCCGATCGGCGGGGTCGGCGTGCGGCTCGGAGGGTCCGCGACCGACGAGCTGAACGAGCTGGAGTGCGCCGGCGGGCAGGTCTGGGCGAACGTGTGGGGCAGCGACGAGATCCTGCGCATCGACCCGTTGAACGGGCAGGTGACCGCCGTGGTGGACGCGTCCGGGCTGCTGAGCCCCCGGCAGCGGGCGGGCACCGACGTGCTCAACGGCATCGCCGCCGTGCCCGGCACCGACGAGTTCCTGCTGACCGGGAAGTACTGGCCGTCGATTTTCCGAGTTCGCTTCGTACCAACGTGATCATTAGTACGGTCGGCGCATGGCTGATCAAGAGGACTTGGTGGAGCCGCTGCACGTGCTCTGCGTGCTCGGTACCGGCATGGACTTTGACGCGATCGAGCGAGTCGTCGGCGCCGTGGGCGGACCGCAGTTCTCGCTGGACCGGGAGTTCTCGATGCAGGAGCACGACCGGCGGATGCCCGACGCGTTCGAGGCCTGCCTGGCGGGGTTGACCTTCACCGACGCCGACTGGGACGCGGTCGCCGAGCACGATTCGGTCGCCTACGTGCTCGCGAAGGGCGGGCAGGAGCACGCCCCCTACATCTCCGAGCGGATGCTGGCGGTGGTGGCGGAGCTGTTCGAGCGCTGGGGCGCTACCGCCATCAAGAGCGAGAGCGGCGGTCTCGCGCACGGTCGGGAGACGTGGCTGGCGCTGGCCGAAACTGCCGCCCAGCCCGACGCGCTCCGCCGGGCCTGGGTGAAGCGGCCAATCCACAGCGGCGAGGTGCTGCACAGCTGCGGCATGCACCTGCTCGGGGTCCCCGACGTGGAGTTGGAGACCGAGGGGCTGCTCGACGAGAGCCGGCTCGGCGAGTGGGTGGAGCTGATCGACGGCCTCGCGGGGTACCTGCTGACCGAGACGCGGGCGGCGGCGATCCAGGACGGCGAGGCGTTCCGGCTCGCCGAGGACGCGCCGCGCTGGCTGCTACACCAGCGCGCGTGCGACCGCTACGACGACGAGGACATCTTCTTCAACCGTTCACGAAACGTGTGAAAACGTTCCGTGAGCAGATGACTTGCGCCACCTGCGTTGACCATCAGGAAGACTGGTGGCCTTCACGCTTCCTCGACCACTGCCAGCACGAACGCTGGTCTGACACGGTCTCCACGTGCGTTTGGCCTTGCGGCCGGTTCCCACGCAACTCGCGGTACCTGACGTGTTTCACCTGCCGCCGCAGGAAAACCGCTGACCGGGCTTGGCTTTCGCTCGGTCAGCAAGCAACACACTACACCACGCTCTGTCACACATTGACACAGGATCCGGAACTGTCAGTAACCCCTACGGCTACTGGCGTCTGACCCCGGCCTGAGGTTCTGCCTGCTCAGGTGCCCGTGCGCTTTTTTGGGGGCGCAACTATTCGCGGTGCTGGGTAAAGATGCATCGTTTCGGGTTGGTTTGGTTGCCGCGAAGGAACCTGGGTCCCGCCCATACTCACGGGGCTCCGGAGCTGCTTTGAACCACCTGGTCGGGGGTGATTTTGCGGGCGTTGATGTCGCTCGATGGTGTCCGGGTGTATCTGGCGGGCGGGTTCCTTCCTCTTTAACCGTGGGACCGCCGAAATCCGGCGGAGACCCGATCGGCCGGAGGCGGGTGAGGCAGGATGAACGGTATGGGTTTGCGACGCCATGACCAGCGGTCGGACGCCTCGCGCGGCCGATCGGGCTGGGGCGCCGGGCAGCGCCGCAAGCGCGGTTGGTATGCCGAAGGCGGCCGGGAGGCCGAGCACGGCTCGGCGCAGTGCGCCGAGCACCGGTTCGAGGCGTCGAGCAGGGGCGAGCCCGACCGGGGCGAGCGGCGGGGTTCCGGCGCGGGTTCGCGGGGGGACGAGCGGTCCGATCGGCGGTATCCGTGCGAAGAGGATCCGGATTACGAGCGTCCGCGCAGCAGTGCTCGGCGGTTGCCGCCGCTGCCCGGAGACCACTCCGGCCGCGCGGAAGACCCCGAACAGCCTGAACCGGAGAAACCCCGCGGCACCGCGCCGCCCCAGAAGCTGACCGTCACCCGTGTTGCCGCTTGGCGCAGCCGGGACCTGACGCAACGCGCGATGCGGATGTTCTTCTCGCTCGCACACGCCGACGGCGCCGACCGGTCCCGGCTCGCGAAGTTCACCTACGCCGTGATGGGCAACTACGCGGTGGACGCCGCGATGGCGGTCGCGCTGGCCAACACGCTTTTCTTCTCCGCCGCCACCGGCGAGAGCAAGGACAAGGTCGCGCTCTACCTGCTGATCACGGTCGCTCCGTTCGCGGTGATCGCCCCGGTGATCGGCCCGGCGCTGGACCGGCTGCAGCAGGGCCGCCGCATCGCGCTCGCCGCGTCGTTCGCGGCCCGGGTGCTGCTCGCGGCTGTGATGGCGCTGAACTTCAACAGCTGGTTGCTGTACCCGGCGGCGCTGGGCTGCATGGTGCTGTCGAAGTCCTTTGGCGTGCTCAAGGCGGCGATGACGCCGCGGGTGCTGCCGTCGCAGATCACGCTGACCAAGGCCAACTCCCGGCTGACCGCGTTCGGCATGGCCGCGGGCGGGATCTTCGGCGCGATCGCCTCCGGCTTCGCCTGGTTGCTGGGTTCCGAGGGCGCGCTGTGGTTCATGGCCGCGATGGCCGTCGGCGGCGTGTGGCTGTGCCTGCGGATTCCCGGCTGGGTGGAGAGCACCGAGGACGAGGTCCCGACGTCGATCGGCGCGCACCCGGAGCAGACCAAGAAGGTCCCGGTGAGCGGGCACGTGGTCGTGGCGCTGTGGGGCAACGGCGGCATCCGGGTGCTGACCGGGTTCCTGACGCTGTTCGCCGCGTTCGTGATCAAGCAGAGCACCCAGCACGAGCCGTTCATGCAGCTGGTGCTGCTGGGCCTGGTCGGCGGCGCGGCCGGGGTCGGCAGCTTCCTCGGCAACGGGCTGGGTTCGAAGATGCACTTCGGCAAGCCGGACCGGGTGATCATCGCCTGCCTGGGCAGCGCGCTGGCCGTCGCCGTGTGCGCGGCGGTGCTGGCCGGGCTGCCGCTCGCCGTAGTGGTCGGCCTGGTGGGTGCGACAGCAAGCGCGCTGGCCAAGGTCTGCCTCGACGCGGTGATTCAGCACGACATGCCAGAGGCCTCGCGGGCCTCGGCGTTCGGCCGGTCTGAGACGATCTTGCAGCTCAGCTGGGTCTTCGGCGGCGCGCTGGGCGTCCTGCTGCCACCGGTCTACTCGATCGGGTTCGTCGTCGTCTCCGCCGTGCTGGCGCCGATGCTGGCGCAGACGATCGTCGCCGGGCGCGGCGGCACGCTGCTGCCCCGCATCCGGCGCCGGGCCGCACCGGCCACCGAACGACCAGGGGCCAAGTCGTAGGCTCGAACCGTGCATCGTGGACTGAAGCCGCTGCTGGCGGCGGCGGGCATCGCGCTCGCCGCCGGTTGTGCCGCACCCAGCGAACCGCAGGTTACCTTCTACTCGCACGGGAACTCGGCGGCCGTCAACCCCGCCCAGCTCTGCGACGCGACGGGGCAGAACTGCAAGACGCCGTCGGAGAACACCGTCGGCGACCTGCGCGTGCCGGACAACGATCCGCTGCAGATCTCGGTGCCCGGCGAGGTCGCCGCCACGCCGTGGCAGGTGGTGTTCATCTACCGCGGCACGAACGGCCAGGAGCTGGACGGCCGCAGCGCCGTCTTCCGCCCCAACGAGCGCCACGCCTACACGCTGCAGGTGCCGCCGGACGGCACCCGGTTGGAGCACGTGGAGGTCCAGCAGTTCTCGGCGGTGCTGACCCAGGGCACGGACGGCGGTGTCGACTTCGGCATCGGCGGCACCTGGATCCTGAACGTCCACGAGTGACGGCCGGCTTCAGCCGCCGACCAGCCCGGCCTCGTAGGCGGTGATCGCGGCCTGGACGCGGTTTTTCGCGGACAGGCGCTGCACGATCGTCCGGACGTGCGCCTTGACGCTGCCTTCGGCCAGGAACAGCCGCTGCGCGACGTCCTGATTGGACAGTCCCGCGCCGACCAGCGCCGGCACCTCGCGTTCCCGCAGGTTCAGGGTCGCCGCCCGGTCGCGGGCGGCGTTGCGCCGGGTAGCCCGGCCGGGCATCGGCGGCCGGGTTCCGCACGATGACGTTGAGCGCATCCGGAGTTCGCTCGACCCGCACCCTCCGAGTCGTGGCCGTAGCCGGCGGCGTGCACGACCCCGTCGTCCGGCGTGCACGACCCCGTCGCCCTTGGTGACCACGACCGAGAATCCGGGTACGCCGGTGGATTCCAGCGCGTTGGTCAGGTACTCGTCGATGGCGGGCGCGGTCGGCTCGGGCGCATCGTGCGCATTGGCCGGGCCGAGCGAGATCCCGAGCGCCACCGCGAGCGCGATGGTCTTGGCTGTCACGAAGGTGAATCTGGGAATCCGGGCGCCCTCGCCGGATCTGCCGACCGACCACACCGCCCCTGCCGCGGGGCATAAAGAAGCCGGGCGCACCACGATGCGCCCGGCCTCCGCGACGTTCGTCAGTTACCCGGATCGAGCTCGCGGGCGACCGCGCGCACGACCTCGCCGATGCGCTTGGCCATTTTGCGGTCCGGGTAGCGACCGCGGCGCAGGTCGGGCTGGATCTTCAGCTCCAGGAGCTTGATCATGTCCTCGACCATGCCGTGCAGTTCGTCGGCGGAGCGGCGGTGCGCCTCCGCCACCGACGGCAGCGGGTCCAGCAGCTTAACCTTGAGCGCCTGCGGACCGCGGCGCCCCTGCGCCATGTCGAAGTCGACGCGCTGGCCGTTTTTGAGTGCGTCCACGCCGGACGGCAGCGCGGAGGATCGCACATAAACGTCCTCCCCACCGTCCTGGGTCAGGAAGCCGAAGCCTTTTTCCGCGTCGAACCACTTGACCCTGCCGGTAGGCACTGTCCTCACCGTTCCCTGTCGAATGCGCTGGCCCGGTCTCCGGGTCCTCGGTCGTCCTTGTCTTCTCCGCCGAGTGGGGCCGAACGACCCCGGCACGACGAAAGCGCCCCGAATACGCCACGCAGTTGGGCGCGCCGGGACGCGTCACGACTAGCGTACCGCGTAACCATCCGACAACACCCGGCCTTATTGACCAAGGCCCGCTGCGGCACCGGGCTCAGTCCGTGAATACCCTGCTCAGCATGGCTAGTGCAACGTCCAGGTCCGCAGTGCTCCCGGTATCGATGGCCCTGTTCGGGCTGGGCCTGCTGGCGATCGTCATGATCTTCGGGCTGGCCGCCGCCGGCTACCAGAACCTGCCGATCTGGCTGAACCTCGCCAGCCTGCTGTGCCCGGCGGGCTTGATCTTCGGCGTGGTCGCAACCATCTTCCGCAACCGCAGGCGCTGAATCCGCCAAGCGGGACCACGCCCGACACAGGGGTTCCGCGTCGGCGATTTCGCGCGAAATCGCCACCTGGCACGCGTGGGGAGCGGCGATTTCGCGCGAAATCGCCGCCCTACTCCGCCAGGCTCCCCAGCACGATCAGGCGTGCTGCGCGAGCCACTCCGGGAACTCCGTGAGGTCGCGCAGCGCGACGTCGGCACCGGCTTCCACCAGGTCGTCGACGCCGTAGGGGCCGGTGGCCACGCCGACGGCGACCGCTCCCGCGGTCTTCGCGCCGACGATGTCGCCGAGGTGGTCGCCGACGTAGATCTTCGCGCCCTCCTCGCGGAGTACCTCGCCCTTCGCCGCGGCGAAGACGTCGCCGGCGAGCAGGTCGACGTCCCAGCCGAACGCCTTGAGGTGTAGGGCCGCGTTCGGCTCGAACTTCCCGGTGATCACCAGCGTGCGCCCGCCGGCTTCGCGGACCGCGTCCAGCGCCGGCGCGGCGCCCGGCATCGGCTCGGTCGCCCCGACCACCACTGACGGGTAGATCTCGCGGAAGTGGTTCACCAGCCGCTCGACCATCGGCTCGTCGAAGCCGTATCCGCGCATCGTGTCGGCCAGCGGCGGCCCCAGGTGCGCGGCGAAGGCCTCGCCGTCCAGCGACAACGCGAACTCCGCGTTCAGTGCTTCGATGGCGCGCACCATGCCGGGGCGCGGGTCGATCAGGGTCATGTCCAGGTCGAAACCGACGGTCAGGGCGCTGCGCTGTTCTGCCACGCGCCTCACCCTACGTGCGAGCGGACTCGCCGCCCGACCCCCAAACCCTTGATTCAGAGCAGTGCAGTACCGAAAACCATGTCGTAATATTTCTCACATTTCGGCGAGCTGGAGTCCTTCAAATGACGAGCACCACCGCGCACCCCGCCCATCGCGCAGGCTTCCACTCTCTGCGGGCCAGCGGCCTGAACTGGGACTCGCTGCCGCTGCGCCTCTTCAACAAGGGCAACGCCAACTTCTGGAATCCCGCCGACATCGGCTTCAGCAAGGACACCGAGGACTGGCAGCGGCTCAACGAGGCCGAGCAACGCAGCGTGGCCAGCCTCTGCGCCCAGTTCATCGCCGGCGAAGAGGCCGTGACCCAGGACCTCCAGCCGTTCGTGGCCGCGATGGCCGCCGAGGGCCGGTTCAGCGACGAGATGTACCTGACGCAGTTCGTGTTCGAAGAGGCCAAGCACACCCAGGTGTTCCGGCTGTGGCTGGACGCCATCGGACTCACCGAAGACCTGCACGGGCTCGTCGAGGAGAACCCCGGCTACCGCGAGATCTTCTACCGTGCGCTGCCCGAGTCGCTGCACGCGCTGCACGACGACCCCAGCCCGGAGAACCAGGTGCGCGCGTCGGTCACCTACAACCACATCGTGGAGGGCACGCTCGCCCTGACCGGCTACTACGCCTGGCACAAGATCTGCGTCAGCCGCGGCATCCTGCCCGGCATGCAGGAGGTCATCCGGCGCATCGGCGACGACGAGCGCCGCCACATGGCGTGGGGCACGTTCACCTGCCGCCGCCACGTCGCCGCCGACGAGCGCAACTGGGACGTCGTGCAGGACCAGATGGCCCGGCTGCTGCCGCACGCCATCGCCCAGGTCCAGTGGAAGCCGGAGGACGCGCCCGAGGTGCTGCCCTTCGAGCTGGACATGGATGAACTCACGGCCTACGCCTCGGACCGCGCGACCCGCCGCCTCGGCGCGATCTCCAGCGCCCGCGGCGTGCCGCTGGCCCAGATCGATGTCGACGCCTCCCCGGAGCAGCTGGAGGACCAGTTCGGCGCCGAAGACGCCGCCGAACTCGCCAAGCTCGACGCCAAGGGCTGATCCCGGACTGCAGCGCAACTTCTCGCTTATGCGCCAAGCGGCCGAGTGTCGCGTGAACCCCAATCCGCGCGGCCGGTTCGCCGGTGCAAGGCACCCTTAACCTGCAACTTCCCGGCAGCTGCTCAGGAGTTGAGGCGGGTCAGCGCCCGAGGGAGTTGAGGCGGGTCGGCCCGAGCGGCTTCGGCCTCGATCTCGGCGGCGATGCCGACGGCCGCCTGGGTCACGGCGTGCCGGTAGGAGCTCGCGGTGGCGGCCTCGTCGGCTAGCGGGAACCGCGTGCGGATCCAGACGGCCAGGCGAGGGTGTGGCAGATCAGGACATCCGGCGCGGCGGCATCGTCCAGATGGCCCTGCGCGGGCACCGCGTCGGCCTCCGCGGCCGGGCCGTCACGGTCCTCCGCGGCGAACTCCTCGCATGAAGCCTGAACCACACCGTTCCACCTGGTCAGGACCCATGAGCATTTTGGGTTGCCTATCGGAGCTGTTTCCAAACTCGTCCTGCGTGGCGGTGCGGGTAGCGGGGTCGGCGGGGCGGGCGCCGGGCTGGCACCGTATAGGCATGCGGTTGTTGCTGAACATCATCTGGTTGGTGCTGTGCGGGTTCTGGATGGCGGTGGGTTACGCGTTCGCCGGAGTCCTGCTGGCGATCACGATCATCGGCATCCCGTTCGCCATCGCGTCCTTCCGGATGGCCAACTTCGCGCTGTGGCCGTTCGGCCGGCGGCTGGTGGACGAGCCGGCCTCGGGCACGTTCGCCGCCATCGGCAACATCATCTGGCTGGTGCTGGCCGGCTGGTGGCTGGCGCTCGGGCACATCTTCACCGGCCTCGCCCTCTGCGTCACGATCATCGGCATCCCGCTGGGCATCGCGAACTTCAAGCTCGTACCCGTCTCGCTGATGCCGCTGGGCAAGCGGATCGTCGACGCCGACGATCCGTACGCGTTCATGCGCGTCCGGTGACCTCCGGAGCACCGGCGTACCACCGACCATCGAATCGCAGCGCCGCTGGCCCGGCTCACCGAGCCGCCGCGCGGAGCCCGTGCGCGACGCCGCCGAACGCCTGGCCGAGGACCCGAACCAGGTCACCAGCGCGATCGACCTGCCGAAACCCGCTTCACCATCCTGAAAGCACCGGGCACCCGCGCCCGCCCGGCCACGGGTGCCCGCCGCCTCAGGCCTTGAACGGGTCGAGGACGTGGCCGGTGAGGTCGGCAATCGAGTTGACCACCTTCGTCGGCCGGTACGGAAACAGCTCCGCGGTGTTCTCGGTGGAGATCCCGGACAACACCAGGATCGTCTGCAGACCCGACTCCAGCCCGGAGCGGACGTCGGTGTCCATCCGGTCCCCGATCATCAGGGTGTTCTCCGAATGCACGCCCAGGTGGCGCAGCGCGGACCGCATCATCAGCGGGTTCGGCTTGCCCACGTAGTAGGGCGCGCGGCCGGTCACCCGCTCGATCAGCGCGGCGACGGCGCCGGTGGCGGGCAGCGTGCCCTCCCGGCTCGGCCCCTTCTCGTCAGGGTTGGTGGCGATGAACCGCGAACCCGCCTCGACCAGCCGGATCGCCTTGGTGATCGCCTCGAAGCTGTAGGTGCGGGTCTCGCCGAGGATGACGTAGTCCGGATCGCGGTCGGTCAGCACGTAGCCGATGTTGTGCAGCGCCGTGGTCAGCCCCGACTCGCCGACCACGTAGGCCGAGCCGCCGGGCCGCTGCTTCTCCAGGAACTGCGCGGTCGCCAGCGCGGAGGTCCAGATCGCACCCTCGGGGACGTCGAGCCCGGTGCGCTGCAGGCGGGCGCGCAGGTCACGCGGGGTGTAGATCGAGTTGTTGGTGAAGACCATGAACGGGATGTCGTTGTTGTGCAGGGCCGCCAGGAAGGCGTCCGCGCCCGGCACCATGTGCTCCTCGTGCACGAGCACGCCGTCCATGTCCATCAGGTACGTCCAGGGGGATGGCTCAGTCACGCCCCCGATGTTCCACCGGAGGTGGGGTGGATGGCTACCTCGGCGGCCTTCACCACAAACCAGACCTCGTCGTCCGGAATGAGCCGCAGATCGGCGACGGCCGCTGGGGTCACGTCGGCGGCCAGCGAGCAGTTCCGCGCCACGCCGCGCACCCGCACGACGTCGCCGCGCGGTTCGAGCGCCGCCAACCGCACCCGGATCGCGTTGCGCGGGCTGCCGTGGGGCCGCTCGCGGTGCACCGCGACGGCCGACGGCGAGAACACCGCAGCGGCGGATTCGCCCTGCTCCAGCTCCTCGACGATCCGGCCGCTGATCGCGCCGTCCCCGAACGAGATGCCGTCCGCCGCGGCCACCCCGGGCACCAGGTTGAGCCCGGCCACCCGCGCCGTGAAGGCCTCCTTCGGCCGGGCCAGCACCTCGCGGGTCGGGCCCTGCTCGACGATGCAGCCGTCGAGCAGCACAAGCAGCCGGTCGGCCAGCACGACCGCGTCCAGCACGTCGTGGGTGACCAACACGGTCGGTTTCTCCTGCCGGCGCAGCACTTGGTGCAGCAGCCCGCGCATGGCTGGGGCCGCGTCGACGTCGAGCGCCGCCAGCGGCTCGTCGAGCAGCAGCAGCTGCGGGTTGGCCGCCAGCGCCCGGGCCAGCGCCACGCGCTGCGCCTGACCGCCCGACAGCTGCCCGGGCTTGCGCGCAGCCAGGCCCGAAACGTCCACTTCGGACAGCCAGCGACCGGCGAGTTCCCGGGCCTCCGCCTTGCGGACGCCGGCCGCGCGCGGGCCGAAGGCGACGTTCTCCAGGGCCGTCAGGTTCGGGAACAGCAGGGCGTTCTGCGCGAGCAGCCCGACGCCCCGGCGGTGCGTCGGCACGTTGATCCCGCGCTCGGTGTCCAGCCACGACGCGCCGTCCAGTTCGACCCGCCCGCGATTCGGCACCAGGTGCCCTGCCAGCACGGACAGCAGCGTGGACTTGCCCGCCCCGTTCGGCCCGAGCACGGCGAGGACCTCGCCCGGCGCCACCTCGAACTCCGCGCGCAGCGTGAAACCGGCGCGCCGGAACTCGATGTCGGCCCGCAATCCGCTCACAGCCGTCCTTCCACCGCCTTGGGCCGGGCCACCAGGATGACCAGCAGCGCGACCACCACCAGCAGCAACGACATCGCCACCGCAGCGTCCACATCGGACTGGGCCGTGTTGTAGATGGCCAGCGGCAGGGTCCGGGTGGTGCCCTGCAAACTACCTGCGAAGGTGATCGTCGCGCCGAACTCCCCCAACGCCCGCGCGAAGGTCAGCACCAAGCTCGACCCGAGCGCGGGCAGCAGCAGCGGCACGGTGACCCGCCGGAACGTCAACCAGGGCCCGGCGCCGAGCGTCGCGGCGACCTGCTCATAGCGCCCGCCCGCGGTCCGCAGCGCGCCTTCCAGGCCGATCACGAGGAAAGGCATCGCGACGAACGTCTGCGCCAGCACCACGGCCGCCGTCGTGTACGGCAGGCGAATGCCCACGGTGTCGAGCAGCTGCCCGAGCGGGCCGGTGCGCCCCAGCAGGTAAAGCAGCGCGAGGCCGCCGACGACCGGTGGAAGCACCAGCGGTAGCAGCACGAAAGCCCGCACCATGCGCAGTCCGCGCATCCGGGACCGCGCCAGCACCAGCGCCAGCGGTCCGCCCAGCACGAGGGACAGCCCGGTGGAGATCAGCCCGGTGATCACCGACAGCCACAGGGCGTCGAGCGCGGCGGGGCTGAGCAGCAGCGCCGGCAGGCGTGCCGGGTCGACGCGGGTCAGCAGCCCCAGGACCGGCAGGACCACGAGCGCCAGCGCGAGCGCCGCGGGCACCCAAAGCACCACCGGCACCTGGGTCGTCCGCAATTTCAATGGAAATCGAAGATCCGATTTCCATTGAAATTGCGGTGATCGCCTGGTCACGGGGTGCCGAAACCGTGCTGACCGAGGACCTCGCGGCCGACCGGACCTCGCACGAACGCCATGAACTCCGCGGCCAGCTGCTTCTCCGACGCGGCCCCGATCGTCGCGATCGGATAGGTGTTGACCGCCTGCTGCGTCTCCGGGAAGTCAACCGCCTGCACCTGGGCCCCGGCCGCCTTCGCGTCGGTGACGTACACGAGCCCGGCATCCGCCTCCCCCGCAACGACCTTCTGCAGCACCGACTTCACGTCGTTCTCCTCGCTGGCCGGCGTCAGCTGCACGCCGGAAGCCTGCGCCACCTTCTGCGTGGCCGAGCCGCACGGCACCTGCGGCGCGCAGACCACGACGGTCCGGCCGCGCGCGGCGAGATCGGCGAGCGAGGCGATGTGGGCCGGGTTGCCCGGCGGGACCACGATCGTCAGCTGGTTCGTCGCGAACGTCTCCGGCTGGCCGACCAGGTCGCGCACCTTGTCCATGTTCTTCGTGTCCGCCGAGGCGAAGACGTCCGCGGCGCGGCCCTGCTTGATCTGCTCGGCCAGCGTCGACGAACCCTGGTAGTCGAACTGCACCCGCACGTCGGGATGCTGCCGCGTGAACCGCGTGCCGAGCTCGTCGAAGGACTCGGTGAGGGACGCCGCCGCGAGCACTGTCACCGTGCGCTGCGGCTGGGACTGCTGCCCGGCCTGCCCGCACCCGGCCAGCAGCACGAGCGCAACCAGCGCACCGACGATCATCCTGAGCTTCGCCATCATCCCTCTCCCGGTGTTTCCACCACGACGTTGGTCGACTTGACCACGGCAACCGCCAGCGCCCCGGGCACCAACCCGAGCTCGTGCACCGCCTCGGTGCTCATCAGCGAGACGATCCGGTGCGGGCCGCACTGGATCTCCACCTGTGACATGACCCGGTCCGAGACCACCTCGGTGACCAGCCCGACGAACCGGTTCCGCGCCGACCGGCCGATGCCGGAGGGATCCGGCGTCGAGCGCGCCTGGGCTCGGGCGAACTCGGCGAGCGCGGCGCCGTCGACGGTGCGCCGACCGGCGGAGTCCCGATCCGAGGGCAGCTGCCCGCCCTCGATCCACCGGCGCACCGTGTCGTCGCTGACGCCGAGCAGCCCGGCGGCCTCTGAAATCCGATAGTGCGGCACAGCCGGAACAATACTTCCGCAGATGCGGGAAAAACCAGGGAATATGCCCGCCGATCAGGATCTCGCAACGGGTTTGTGCCTTCCTGCGCCCCCGTCGAACTGCCAGGCGGGTCCGCACAAAACCGCTCGCGCGATCGAAATACCCCGCCGCTACGCGCTAGGGTCGTGGTGTGACCGCGGTGGACCTGGGAATCCCGCTCGTGCGCCGCACGACCGATACGTCTGCACGTCCGGACACGCCCCAACTGGTGGACCGGTTCGGTCGCGTGGCCACCGATTTGCGCGTCTCCCTGATCGACAAGTGCAACCTGCGCTGCACCTACTGCATGCCCGCCGAGGGCTTGCCGTGGTTGAAGCGCGCGGAGTTGCTCGACACCGACGAGATGAACCGGCTGATCCGCATCGCCGTCGAGGAACTCGGCGTCAATACGGTGCGCTTCACCGGTGGCGAACCGCTGCTTAGGCAGGACCTGGTTGACATCATCGCGGCGACCGCTGCCCTGCCCGGCCACCCGACAACATCGCTGACCACCAACGGGATCAACCTCGGCGGCTACGCCGAACCGCTGGTGCGCGCCGGGCTGAACCGGGTCAACGTCTCGCTGGACACCCTCGACCGCGACGTGTTCAAGCGACTCGCCCGCCGCGACCGCCTCGACGACGTGCTCGCCGGGCTCGCGGCGGCGAAGACGATGCGGCTGGAACCGGTCAAGGTCAACGCGGTGCTGATGCGCGGGATCAACGACCACGAGACCTGCGACCTGCTGCGGTTCTGCATCGAGCGCGGCTACCAGCTGCGGTTCATCGAGCAGATGCCGCTGGACGCCCAGCACGACTGGGACCGCGAGCAGATGATCACCGCCGAGGAGATCCTGGACCGGCTCAGCGCCGAGTTCGACCTCACCCCGGACGTCGCCGAGCGGGGTTCCGCCCCCGCTGAGCGCTGGCTGGTCGACGGCGGGCCAGCCACGGTCGGCGTGATCGCCTCGGTGACCAGGCCGTTCTGCTCGGCGTGCGACCGGACCCGGCTGACCGCCGACGGCCAGTTGCGCTCGTGCCTGTTCTCGACGACCGAGACGGACCTGCGCGGGCCGATGCGCGCCGGGGCGGACGACACCGAACTGATCCGGTTGTGGCAGGAGACGATGTGGGCGAAAGCCGCGGGGCACGGCATGGACTCGGGCGAGTTCGCCCAGCCGGCCCGGCCGATGAGCGCTATCGGGGGTTGAGCGGATGACGGCGCTGCCGGACCAGGCCAGGATCGTCGCGGTGCAGGTGAGGTATTTCGCGGGCGCCCGCGCGGCCGCCGGAGTCCAGGAGGAGACGGTGCGCGTCGCGCGGCCGGACGGTGCCGCGGTGACCGCTGCGGACGTCATCGCCGCCGCGCTGAACCTGCACGGCGAGAAGCTGGAGAAGGTGCTGCCGGCGTGCAGCTTCCTGCTCGACGGCGTCGCCGTCAGGGACCGCACCGTCGAGGTCTCCGACGACGCGACGCTGGACGTCCTCCCGCCGTTCGCGGGCGGCTGAACCGCACCTTCTTGGCCCTTCCGTACCGACGCTGAAGTTACTGCGCGCGCGGGCGTGCGCGCGCACGCGAATACAACATGCGTCGGCGTGTCGTACACGCTCACTCGGGTGACATTTTGATATCGCTCCAGACCATGTCGATCTTGATTCGCGAGCCGCATCCTTCGGCAGCCTTAACGACCCCTGATCTAGCGACATAGATCGCTACTCTGCGCACCGATGAGAACCCTCTTCGTGATCGTCTCGGCGGTGTCCCGGCACGCCCGGGCGAGAGTGAAGAGGAGTCGACGGCGCTGTGAACCACTGCGTCGAGCGTTGCTCGGAGGAAGTAACGAGGTGACCCATGACTCACTGTCGGTGATCGATATCGGCCCGGAAACGACTTGATAACAACGTCCTGATCAGCACAAATATCCCGGATCGAAGCACCTACCCCCGCTGTTACTGTGATCAGCGTCACATGATCTCAGGTTTCCGATCTCCGCATTGGTTACGTAGTGTCGCTCCTCGGTCGGCCCCGAACCGATCAGCAAGGAGCGGAAGCCCGCAGCGCCGAGCCCTGTCCGGCGGGCTTCCAGACCCCGAAACGAAGAACACCGGACAGGGGCGGGGGACCCAACACCCGGGCTCCCCGAAGCCCTAGGGGTGAAGCCGGTTCCCCCGAACCGGCCGGGCTGCCTCTCAGCCCGAACCCGACAGCTCACCTCGCAGGCGCGGCAGGAGAGAGGAACATGGCTCGCTACCAAGGCAAGCACCGCAGGCCTTCCAATACCAGCCGCACCATCGCCCGCGTCGCCGTCGCCGGCGCTGTGGTCGCCACCCCGATCGCGATCGCAGCCCCCGCCAACGCGGCGTACGCCCCGAACTGGGACAAGCTTGCCCAGTGCGAGAGCAGCGGCAACTGGAGCATCAACACCGGCAACGGCTACTACGGCGGGCTCCAGTTCAGCTCGTCGACCTGGGCGGCCTTCGGCGGCACCCAGTACGCCGGCAGCGCCCACCAGGCGACCCGCGAGCAGCAGATCGCCGTCGCCGAGAAGGTCCTCGCCGCGCAGGGCCCCAACGCGTGGCCCGGCTGCACCGCCAAGCTCAACTGGACCACCGGCGGTACCCAGGTCAGCGTCAAGACCACCACGCCCGCCAAGACCACCGCGCCGAAGCAGACCGAGACCAAGGTCAAGCCCCAGACGACCACGCCCAAGCCGGCGGTTAAGACCAGCGGCGCGGACTACACGGTCCAGATCGGCGACACCCTGAGCGAGATCGGCGAGAAGTTCGGCGTCGCCTTCCAGGAAATCGCCCAGCGCAACTCGAACATCATCAGCGACCCGGACCTGATCTTCCCCGGTCAGCGGCTCGACATCAAATGATCTGGTCGACCGGCCAGTCCGGTCGGCGAGGAGTACGTGTCGTACCCCCCGACACGGCACGTGCTCCGCGCCTCTCGGAACCCCCACCGCAAACCCCCGGCGGCGGGGGTTCCGGCATTCCCGGGGTTCCTCGCTCGTCCGCGATGCGGACGGCGGAACATCAGACCCCGCCTGTTCCCCGGGAATCCTAGGACCGTTCAGTGGGCTCGGCTCAGCTCACCGCCTGCCGCACGAGGGCGCCGATGCGCGCCTCCACCTCGGGCGTCACCTCGATCAGGGCGAAGCTCGTCGCCCACACCGCGCCGTCGTCCAGCTTCGCCTGGTCGTTGAACCCGAGCGTCGCGTAACGCGCCTTGAACTTGTCCGCGCCCTGAAAGAAGCAGACGACTTTGCCGTCCAACGCGTAGGCGGGCATCCCGTACCAGAGCTTCGGCGCGAGCATCGGAGCGTTGGCCGTGACGATGGCGTGCACGCGCTCGGCCATGACCCGGTCGGAGTCGGGCATCTCGGCGATCTTCGCGACCACGTCCCGCACCGCCTCTGCCGCTTTGTCCGCGCGCGAACTGCGGCGCGCTTCCTTCTTCACCTCTTGGGCGTGCTCCTTCATCGCGGCCCGCTCCTCGGCCGTGAATCCTTCGTAGGCGGTGGTCTTGGTGCGGCTCATAGCGGATTCCCCTCGAGGATCGTGGTGTGCGGGACCTCAGCCCGGCTTCCCGTGCTGCCCAGGTGTTCTTCGGCAGGTGGAAAGGTGGTGTCGTCAACGTCATACGTCAGGTCGCCGACCGGCGGGCGCTTCGGCTGGGCACACGGCGCTGTCCCGGGCGAGCGCGGCGACCACTTCCGGCGGGCGGTAGTGGCACATCAGGCCAGGGCTTCCACTGAGGTGGTTCTGCGGGAGCATTCGGCGGCCGCAGGGCCGGCCACCTCGAAGGTGATCGTGTCGATGGAGGTCACGGCAGGAACGGTAGGTGCGGCCCGGTGACCGGCGCTTCTTGATTCCTGATCGGTCTTGGCGCACCGCACGAGCTCGCCGAGCAGTCCGCGCTCGAGCGCCTCGCAGCGCCGTGTCCGCTGGCTCGCTTGATGGACGCGTTGGTTTCGCCTTCCCGCCGCGCTGATTCCCGCCGCGCTGACCGCGATCGATCAGCGCGGCGCAGCGGCGCTGCACTCACTGGGCCTGTCGGCTATCGAAGTGAATGCCTGGAGCAGGATCAAGGGCAGTTGACCCATTCTTCGGTGTTGTCGTCGAAGACCTGGCGCTTCCAGATCGGCAGGCGCCGCTTCACCTCGTCGACCAGCTCCGAACAGGCGCTGAACGCCTGCTTGCGGTGTTCCGCCGCCACCGCGCACCCGAGCGCCACATCGCCGATCTTGAGTAGGCCGATACGGTGCGACACCGCGATGGCGCGCACCCCCTCGAAGCGCGCCGCGATGTCCTGCGCCACCTCGGCGATCACGTCGGACGCGCTGGGATGCCCGACGTATTCGAGCTCGCGTACGCCGCGCCCGCCGTCGTGGTCGCGGACCACCCCGCCGAAGGTCACCACCGCGCCTGCCGCACTGTGCTCCACCGAGCGGGCCAGGCCCTCGACGTCGATCACCTGCTCGGTCACGTCGGCCCGCAGGACCTCCGCGACCACGCGGTTCGGCACCGCGTGATCGCCGCCGTGCAGCTGGTCGACGGCGTGCTCCAGGACTCCGTCCAGCACGCCGAGCCCGTCCTTGACGCCGCCGCGCGAGCCCGGCAGGTTCACGATCAACGTCCGGCCGCTGACCCCGGCGAGCCCACGGGAAAGCACCGCCGTCGGGACCTCCGGCAGGCCTGCCGAGCGGATCGCCTCGGCCAGCCCCGGGATCGGGTAGTCGAGCACCGCCGCCGTGACCTCGGGCGTGCGGTCGGTCGGGCTGATGCCGGTGCCGCCGGTGGTGATCACGACGTCCGCGCCGTCGGCGACCGCGCGGCGCAGTTCCTCCCCCACCGGGTCGCCGTCGGGCACCACGACGGGGGCGGGGGCCTCGTAGCCGCGCCCGCGCAGCCATTCGACGATCACCGGACCGGTGCGGTCGGGGTACACGCCGGCCGCGGCGCGGTTGGACGCGGCGATCACTCGCGCTGTCCTCGTCATGGAGACCTCCTGTGTGTTTCATGCCCCGCCCGATCGGCCGCCGCAGGGGCCATCCTCCGTGACCTACCGATACGGCCTCAACCCCGCCCGCTCCGCGGCACGCGGCACCGGTGCCGTTCCCGCAATTTCAAAATGGAAATCAGACCTTCGACTTCCATGAGTCTTTTTCATCCTGGCCGATCCGGCGCCGCGACGCTTGGAGTCTTACGACGCGAGCATGCGCCGGAGACGCAAGGCCCACCCTCGCAACCGGCACCGCCGCGGGTTCTCAGCGGTCTTCTCGCGAGGACAGCCTGGACGCCGCTTATTGGTCATACCCAAGTCTGGGGTCCCAAAGCCGAGAAAACCGCTGAGGTTCCGCTACCCGCGCCGCAACGCAAGAAGAGGCTGGAACACACTCAAATGGAAATCGCGGCCCCCTGGATCAGGCGTCGCGGTTCCAGGTGCCGGTCTTGCCGCCCTCCTTGCGCTCCACCTGGACGGCGTCGAGCACGGCGGCCGGGTCGACGGCCTTGATCATGTCGTGCAGCGTCAGCCCCGCCCCGGCGACCGCGGTCAGCGCCTCCATCTCGACGCCGGTGCGGTCGGTGGTCTTCACCGTCGCGGTGATCCGCACCTCGGCCTCGCCGAGCACGAGTTCGACCTTGGCGCCGGAGATCGCGATCGGGTGGCACAGCGGGATCAGGTCCGGGGTCCGCTTCGCGGCCATGATCCCGGCGATCCGGGCGGTGGCGATCGCGTCGCCCTTCGGCAGCCCGTCGCGGCGCAGCAGGGCGATCACCTCGGCAGTCGTGCGCACCACTCCGCTCGCGACAGCGGTGCGGGCGGTGGGCTGCTTTCCGGAGACGTCGACCATGCGAGCCGCGCCCGCCTCGTCGACATGCGTGAGCTCGTCCTGCGCCATGCCCCGAGCCTAGACCTGCCGGGGGTTGCGGAAATCACCGCGGCACGGCTTCCCGGACTGCGCCTTCGAGCTGTTCACGGGGCCGTGAGTCTTGTCGTCACGGCTGCCCAACAAGCTCACGGCCCCGTTAGATCAGTACTCGATGTCCTCGGCCATGGACCAGGGCAGGGAAGAGCCGCCCTGCGGCGCCGGGTTGTCTTCCTTCGACGCGATCGCGGCCTTCTTCACCGCCTCCGCGACCGCCGGGGCCACCGCCGTGTCGAACACGCTCGGCACGATGAACGACGCGTTGATCCGCTCCCCGTCCACGACGTCGGCGATCGCGTTCGACGCCGCCAGCATCATCTCGTCGGTGATCTTGTGTGCGTGCGCGTCCAGCAGACCGCGGAACACGCCCGGGAAGGCCAGCACGTTGTTGATCTGGTTCGGGTAGTCGCTGCGGCCGGTCGCCACGATGGTGGCGTGCTTCTGCGCCTCTAGCGGGTCGATCTCCGGGTCGGGGTTGGCCAGCGCGAACACGATCGCGTCGGAGTTCATGGACGCCACGTCGTCCGCGCTGAGCAGGTTCGGCGCGGACACGCCGATGAACACGTCCGCCTCGCGCACCGCGTCGGACAGCGTGCCGCTGCGGCCGTCCTTGTTGGTGGACGCCGCGATGGACCGCAGGTTCGGGTCGCTGTCGCCGCGACCGGCGTGGACGATGCCGTCGATGTCGACGGCGATGATGTCGGCCGGTTTCTTGTGCTGCAGCAGGCGGATGATGGCCGAACCGGCGGCGCCGACGCCGCACACCACGATGCGGCAGTCGGTGATGTCCTTGTTCACCACGCGCAGCGCGTTGCGCAGCGCGCCCAGCACCACGATCGCGGTGCCGTGCTGGTCGTCGTGGAAGACCGGGATGTTCAGCTTCTCCCGCAGCCGGGCCTCGATCTCGAAGCAACGCGGGGCGGCGATGTCCTCCAGGTTGATGCCGCCGTAGACCGGGGCCATCAGCTCGACGGCGCGGATGATCTCCTCGGTGTCCTGGGTGTCCAGGCAGACCGGCCAGGCGTTGACGCCGGCGAACTTCTTGAACAGCGCGGCCTTGCCCTCCATGACCGGCAGCGCGGCCGCTGGGCCGATGTTGCCCAGCCCGAGCACGGCGGAACCGTCGGTGACCACCGCGACCGCGTTGCGCTTGATGGTCAGCCGGCGGGCGTCCTCGGGGTTGTCCGCGATCGCGGTGCACACCCGGGCCACGCCGGGGGTGTACGCGCGGGAGAGGTCGTCGCGGTTGTTGAGCGCGACCCGCGAGTTGACCTCGATCTTGCCGCCGAGGTGTACCAGGAAGGTCCGGTCGGAGATCTTGCGCACCCGGACGCCGGGCAGGGCGCCGAGAACCTCGGCGAGGTCGTTGGCGTGGTCGGCCGACAGCGCGTTGCAGGTGATGTCGACGACGATGCGGTCGGCGTGCGACTCGACGACGTCGAACGCCGTGATGACGCCGCCCGCGCGACCGACCGCGCTCGTCAGGTCACCGGCAGCGGTCGTCGACGGCGGGGCCTCGACGCGAACGGTGATCGAATAACCCGGACCTGGAACCGGCATGGCACACCCCTGTCGAGCTGATCGGCTATGGACTTGGTGGGTGCGGTCCTCCGGCGGCCCGCGGGCCGCCGGAGGCAGATCGCCCATCCGGGATGCAAGCCCTTCGGGCCGGCTAAGCGACCAGAACTTCACCCAGCACGAAAAAGCCTAAAACTTTCCCGACTGTGAGCGACGTCCGGTCCTGTTACCGACCGGTTCCCCTTGACAGGAGGGTCACTTGTTGATTCGGGTGACCGGGTGGACGTAGGAAACGGCGTCCTGCCCGAGCGGGAAGGCGGTGTCCCCGAACGGCGACAACGCGCCCTGCTTGTCGGCCAGGAACTCGCTCACCGGGTGATCGCCGTCCGAGACCTTCGGCCAAGACGGGTCAATGCGGTCCTTTTTGGTCTTGCCGGCCACGTCGTTCCTCCTGTGCATTCCGGCTACGGTGCACTTCCAGTTTGCCGGATCCGGGCCCGGACCTCACCCAAGGGTGCGCAGCGCAACTAGGCCGCATCAAGCAACGTTGATCGGGTGTTGAGGGTGCTGCCGATTTCGCGCGAAATCGACACCTCTCCCGCACGTGGAATGCCGATTTCGCGCGAAATCGGCACTTCTCCCGCACGGCCCGGATGGCGGGTGGGCTGCGTGATGATCAATAGGCCGATCAAGGTCGTAGCCGCGGCACTAGGACCGGCGCGCGGACCTCGGTCCGGTGCGATGCATCTCTCACCAGGCGGCGACGGAGAACGTCGGCGCAGCGCAGCCGCTGAGTATCGTGGAGAGGATGTCATCACTGGCGGATTGGCTGCGGGCACGCAGCGACGAACAGCTCGTCGCCCTGCTGCGCGCGCGGCCCGATCTCGCCACCCCACCGCCGGCCGACAACTCGGTGCTGGCGACGCGCGTCGGAGTGCGCTCGTCCGTCGCACGGGCCTGCGAGGACCTCGATTCCTTCGCCCACGCCACGCTCGAGGCGCTGGTGCTGCTCGACGCCGACGTCGTCCCGGTGCCGTTGGACGCCGTCGCCGGGCTGCTCGGCCGCGACGTCACGGTCGAACGCGTCCGCCGATCCGTCACGCAGCTGCGTGACCTCGCGCTGGCCTGGGGCGAGAACGCCGAGCTATCGGTGTCCACGGCGGCGCGGGAGGCGCTCCCGACCTTCCCCGCCGGGCTCGGGCGCCCCGCCGAGCACCTCACCGAGGCGGCGGCGAAGGCCGCGCTGACCGACCTCGACGAGGAGGAGCGGCGGCTGGTCGGCAAGCTCGCCCAAGGCGCGCCGATCGGCCGTACCAAGGACGCCGCCAGACATGTCCCGCTGGAGCAGGCGGCCAATCCGGTGCAACGGCTGCTCGCCAAGGGGCTGCTGCTGCGGCGCGATGCCGAGACCGTCGAGCTCCCGCGCCAGCTCGCGTTGGCCGTGCGCGGCGACCACCCGATGGGCCCGGTGGAGCCCGAGGAGCCGATCCCGGACCTGACCGGCACCGACCAGTCCAATGTGGACAACACCGGTGGTGGCGCGGCGCTGGAGCTGCTGCGGCACGTCGAAGAGCTCCTCGCCGCCTGGGGCGAGGAACCACCGGACGTGCTGCGCTCCGGCGGCGTCGGCGTGCGCGACCTGCGTCGCACCGCCAAGGCCATCGAGATCGACGAAAACCAGCTGGGCCTGCTCGTGGAGGTCGCGGTCGCGGCCAGCCTCCTCGCCAACAGCGAGGGCTCGGAACCCCAGTGGGTGCCCACCATCCAGTCCGACACCTGGCTGGCCTCCCCGCCCGGGCAACGCTGGGCAATCCTGGCCCAGGCCTGGCTGGACCTGCCCCGGCTGCCGGGCCTCATCGGCGCCCGCGACGAGAAGGACCGGCTGCTCAACCCGCTGTCCGAAGACCTGCGCCGGCCGCTCGCGCCGAAGGACCGCCGCCGCATCCTCGACTACCTCGACGAACTGCCGGGCGGACACGGCGCCCGGCCGGACGACGTCGCCGCCGTGCTCGGCTGGCGCGCCCCGCGCCGCGGCGGACGGCTGCGTGACGACCTGGTGCGCTGGACCCTCGCCGAGGCGACCGCCCTCGGCGTCGTCGCGCTGCACGCGCTGACCACCGCCGGACGCGTCCTGCTCGTCGACGGCGCCGCCGAGGCGGCCCGGCAACTCGCCGACGCGCTCCCCGAACCACTGGACCACGTCCTGGTGCAGGCCGACCTCACCGTCGTCGCGCCGGGCCGCCTCGAACCCGACCTCGCCATCGAGATGAAACTCGTCGCAGACGTCGAATCCGCGGGCAGCGCAACGGTTTACCGGATCAGCGAAGGCAGCATCCGGCGCGCGCTCGACGCCGGCCACACCGCCGACGACCTGCACTCGCTGTTCCGCACCCGCTCCCGCACCCCGATCCCGCAGTCGCTGACCTACCTCATCGACGACGTCGCCCGCCGTCACGGCCGGCTCCGCGCGGGCACCGCCGCAGCCTTCCTGCGCTGCGACGATCCGCTGCTGCTGGCCGAAATCCTGGCCAAACCCGAGAGCGAAGAACTCGAACTCCGCCGCATCGCCCCAACCGTCCTGGTCAGCCCCCTGCCACTGGCCGACGTCGTCGCCGTCCTCCGCGTCGCCGGATTCGCCCCGGTGGCCGAAGGCCCCGACGGCAACGTGCTCGACCTCCGGGAGAGCGGTCGGCGAGTGCGCGGCAAGAGCCGCCCGGCGCAGCCGGTGGCGATCGCCGCGCCGAGCCCGGAGCAGCTCGGCGAGCTCGTAGCGCAGCTGCGAGCCGGCGACCGGGCGGGGGCGGCGCGGCGCGGCAGCGCCGTGAGCCCCGAGCGCGGGCGGCCGAGCGCCGAGGCGACGCTGCAGCTGCTGCGCGACGCGGCGCGGCAGCGCCGGAGCGTGTGGCTGGGGTTCGTCGACACGCACGGAGTGCGGAGCCAGCGCGTGGTGCGTCCGGTGAGCGTCGGCGGCGGAATCCTGCAGGGCTTCGACACCAGCAGCGAGGAGCTGGGCAACTTCCCGCTGCACCGGATCATGTCCGTCGCACTCGTCGAGGACTGACCGCCCGGCACCAGGCCGTAAGCTTCACGCTCCGCAGGTCCGGGGCCCGCCTCCACCCCAGAGCGCCGTCACGCTGGTGTCGGCGCCGGCCTGCTGGAGCCAAGCCGCGGCGCCAACGGCTACCGCGAGTACCGCGACGATGCCGTCCCGACCATGATCCAGATCAGGAAGCGCCTCGAAGCCGGACTGTCGACCCAGGAAATCGGATACCTGCAGCCCCGCGTCACCGGATCCGCACCCGACTTCGAACCCTGCCCGGAACTCCTGGACGCCCTGCGAGCACGCCTGCGCGGGTTAGACGAACACATCAACACGCTCGTCCGCTCCCGGAAGGTCCTCTACGACTACATCGATGCGATGGAACGGCGTGCTCCACGGCAGGATTGCGGCTCCACAACGCAGTTTTCGAGGCAGCGCTGGATCGCTCCCGTTGGGCCGCCAGCGGGAGCTCCAGGCTGCGAGGTCCCGAACAAGCGTAACAAGCGTCATATCCCCGAGAAACGCTCACTGGCATCCAGCAGCAGGAGCCTTGCTTTCGCAATTTCACCGGGAAAAGCACGTTAGCGCCGAAATCCAGGGACTGGCCACTGTGGACCATTTTGACCGGGTCAGGGCAGGGTGCCACCTGCACCGCTACGAAGGGGCCTGGAAATCCGGCCTCAACGCGTCGTGGCCATGCGTTGGCGCATTGCGTGTTCGACCAGGGCGATCAGGGCCTGCTTGGTGGACTCGCGGTTCCGGGCGTCCACCGTGATCATCGGGACCGAGGCGGCGATGGTCAGCGCCTCGCGGATGTCCTCCTGGTCGTGGTGCAGCACGCCGTCGAAGGTGTTCACCGCGATGATGTACGGCAGGCCCCGGTCGTCGAAGAAGTCGATCGAGGCGAACGCGTCCGCCAGCCGCCGGGTGTCGACCAGCACCACCGCGCCGATCGCGCCGCGCACCAGGTCGTCCCACATGAACCAGAACCGGTGCTGGCCCGGGGTGCCGAACAGGTACAGAATCAGGTCGGAGTCCAGCGAGACCCGGCCGAAGTCCATCGCGACCGTGGTGGTGACCTTGTCCGGCGTCGCGCTGAGGTCGTCGACCCCGACGCTGGCCTCGGTCATGACCGCCTCGGTGGTCAACGGCACGATCTCGGACACCGAGCCGACGAAAGTCGTCTTCCCGACACCGAAACCACCGGCCACCACGATCTTCGTCGAGGTCGTCTGGCCGGCCGCATTCGATCGGGGATCAGAGCCTGCGAAGCCCACTGAGCACCCTTTCCAAGAACTCCATGGACGGCCGGCCACCGACGACCATGCCACTGTCGTGAATCAGAACCAGACCGGTGTCGGCCATGTCGCCGATCAGCACCCGGACGACTCCCAGCGGGAGGCGCAGGTGCGCGGCCACCTCGGCCACCGAGCGAGCCTCCAGGCACAGCTCGGAGATCGAGCGGTGCTCGGCCCTGGTCTGGGTCGCCTGGGAGCGACCGCGTTCGCTGGTGGTCACCAGCGTTTCGATAGCAAGATCATAATCGGTGCGGGTGCGCCCGCGCGTGCGGGCGTAGGGCCGCACCAGGGAACCGCCGTCGAGGCTGTCGGACTCCGGCTGGTCGATGCTGGGGATCGCCGGCATCGATCCGGAAATCGACGGCATTGACTGGGAAATCGGCGGCATCGACTGCGAGATCGATGGCATCGACTGCGAAATCGGCGACATCGACTGCGAGATCGACGGCATCGACACCGACGGCGGGCCGCTGTCGTTCGGCCGGGGACCGGCGGCAACCTCGGGCACCGAGTCGTAGCTGGAGCCGAACAGGTCCGCGCCCGGGCCGCCGAACAGCGCCCGGTCGTAGCCGCCCATCGACTCCGATCCGTGGCCGGCCGAACCGTCGTTGTCGACGAAGTCGTCCTGCCAGGACTCGACGCTCAGCCGCTTGTTGTAGAGGCGGAAGAGGTCTCCGTCCCAGCTGGGCTCGGAACCGGTGTTCATGGCGAACTCCCCTCAGCGTTCCCCAGCCGAACTCACCGACGCCCCAAGCCCTGCAGCTGCGCCCGCAGTTCCGGGGTGAGCTGCTTTCCGACCCGCTCCACCAGCAAGGTCATCTCGTAGGCGACCAAACCGATGTCGGCGTTCGGCGCGGCCAGCACCGCCAAGCAGGAACCGTCGCTGATGGACATCAGGAACAGGTAGCCCTGCTCCATCTCCACGACGGTCTGCGTGACCTCACCGGCTTCGAAACAACGCGCGGCGCCCTGGGTGAGGCTGACCAGCCCAGAGGCCACCGCGGACAGCTGCTCGGCGCGGTCCCGCGGCAAACCCTGGGACCCGGCGAGCAGCAGGCCATCGGCGGACACCACGACCGAGTGCGCCACGCCGGGGACGCGACGCACGAAGTCGGTGATCAGCCAGCTGAAGCTGTTGCTGCTCGTCGGTTGCTGCACGGACCCGTTCACTCCTGCTCCTCGGGACGGCTCGGATTCGAGCGGGGTGGTTCACTGGAAACCGCTTCGGCCTTGGAATGCCTACCCCGTTTGACACCCTGCTGGAAGTTCGCCATCCGCCCGCGGACGGCGTCTGCCGAGCGGGTGGTGGCGGGTTTGCGGCGGGGGGGCTGCGGAGCGGCCGAGCCGGGCACCAGGTTCGTCTTGGGCACGCGCTTGGGCAGACCGGCCGCGGTGGTCTCCTGGACCTGCTGGGTCTGCAGCAGCGCCTCGGCGGCCCGCCAGCCGTCGTCGGCCGTGCCCCAGCCGGGATCCGGTGTCATGGTGCGCGGCACCTCGTCGACGACGGGCTCTTCCGGGATGCGCAGTTGTTCGGTCAGTCGCCTAGGCTCGATCGGCGCTTCGGCCGCCGCCGGGGTGGCCGGGGTGGCCGGCGCGGCCGGGGCATCGTCCACATCGGACTCGCGGAACCACTGCGAAAGCACGGCTTCGTAGATCGGCAGTCGTTGGGTCGGCGCATCGTCCATGTCCCAGGCGGCCCCCTCCGGCTCATCGTCGGCGAACGCCGGCGATCGGCCGTCGGTACCCTCAACCGGGCCTTCCCCTTGCGCCCAGGCTTCCGACGCCGGCTCCTGCCGGGTTCCGTTGTTCGCGGCGCCCTCGGAGTCCGCGGTGCCGAAAAGGCCACCGCCCGACCCGGATCCGTTCAGTCCAAAGCCGTTGTGTCCGGCCCCGTCCGGCCCGGACGGGAACTCCATCGAAGCGGTCTTCGCTGCCTCGAACGGGCTGTGGAAGAGGTCCGCCGACCCGACGAGCTCTCCCGGTGCCCCGCAATGCCCTTCGAACTCGTCCGAGAAGTGGTTCCCGGCGCTCTCTTCGCTCGGCCACTCGTCGGCGCGGACCTCGTCGTCCGCGGGCGCCTGCGACACATCCTCCCACTCCGGAACGTCTGTGGCGCCGAACGAATCGCCGTTGGAAACGGTCACCGAGTACTGGGTCGACAGCTCGGTGTCCTCGACTTCCGGTTCTTCCTGCTGGAGTTGCGGGGTGAACGCGGTGGCCTGCTCGATGCCGGCCAGTGACGGCAGCGGTGCGTGCTCGGTGGGCTGGTCGACGCCGCGGTCGGGGCTCGTGGCCGCACGACCGCCGAACGCTGCGGCCAGGCCGAGGTGCGTGCCGGTCTCGCTGAACGCTTCGCGCCGTTCCTCGGCGAGCGCGGCGCGCGGCACGTCGGGCATCGGCCGCGGGCCGTCCGGCGTCAGCTGGACGACGAACTCGCCGGCCAGGTGCACCGTCGCGGTGACGCCGCCTTCCAAGTTGTCGTTGTTGTGCAGCTCGACCCGGATGTCGTGGCGCCGGGCCAGCTGCCCGACCACGAACAGGCCCATCCGGCGGGACACGGCGACGTCGATCTCCGGCGGCCGGGTGAGCCGGTCGTTGATCTCGTCGATCTCGCTGGCGTCGATGCCCACGCCGCGGTCCCGGATCTCGATTACGAGTTCCTGCCTGCGGTAGGCGGTGCGGACGGTGACCTCGGTGTCCGGATTGGAGAAGACCGTCGCGTTCTCCAGCAGCTCGGCGACCAGGTGCACGAAGTCGTTGACGACCCGGCCCTGGATGGCCAGGTCAGGCGCGTCGACCACGGCGATCCGCGCGTACTGCTCCACTTCGGACACCGCCGCGCCGAGGACCTCGTTGAGCGGCACCGGCCGCATCATCCGGCGGGGCAGGTCGGTGCCGCCGAGGATCAGCAGGTTCTCGTTGTTCCGGCGCATGCGGGTGGCCAGGTGGTCCAGCTCGAACAGGCTGCTCAGCTGGTCCGGGTCCTGCTCGTCCTGCTCCAGCCGGTCAATGAGGGCCAGCTGCCGCTGCACCAGGGTCTGGCTGCGGCGCGCCAGGTTGACGAACAGGTCGTTGACGTTGTTGCGCAGCAGCGCCTGCTCGGCGGCCAGCCGCAGCGCCTGCTGGTGCACCGCGTCGAAGGTGCGGGCCACCTGCCCGATCTCCTCGCCGGAGTGCACCGGCACCGGCTGCACCGTGATCTGGTTGGCGCTGCCCGGGTTCTCGTTGACCTTGCTGATCGCTTCCGGGAGGCCCTTCTGCGCGATCTCCAGGGCCCCGTAGCGGAGGATGCGCAGCGGGCGCAGCATCGAACGCGCGATGTAGGCCGCGACGCCGAAGGCGACCACCAGCAACAGCAACAGCAGCGCGGAGTCGCGGATCAGCGACCACCAGGCGGAGTCGGCGAGTGCCTCTGCGTCGTCGTGGAAGCCGGTGAGCAGCGACTCCTCCACCGAGCGGACCAGGTCGGTGCGTTTGCCCGACTGGGTTCCCCACTCGAGGGGGTTGATGCGCACCGCTTCCTTGCGGTCGGCCGCGATCAGCGCGGCCTGCTCGATTTGCTCCGAATCGTCCACCTCGGCACCGGCGACGCGCGACGCGAAGAGGGCGCGCTGCTCCGGGGTGGCGGCGGTCTCGAACTCCGCGAAAGCGGCCTCGTAGCGCGCGTTGGCGGCGCGGACCGCGTCGGCCTGCCCGGTGAGGAAACCGTTGAGCATCCCGGCGCTGAGCAGGATCGAGCGCTGCTGGGCGAGCTGTTCCTTGGCCCGGCCGAGCGCTTCGGCGGCCCGGGCGGTCTGGCTGACCTGCGTGTTGACCGCGGAGGTGGCGACCATCCGGTTGATCTGCAGCAGCTCTTCGAGCACCGAGTTGTAGGCGACCAGCGTCTGCGGGCCGGTGAAGCGGTTGTTGATGGTGGCGCGCAGGGCGCCGAGGCTGCCGAGGCGGTTGACTGCGCGCTCGTAGGCGTCGCGGACCTCCGGCGAGAAGGTCGCGACCTGCTGGTCGAAGCCGTGCAGCTGCTGCACCGCCGTGTCGACCCGTTGGCTCTGCGCGACGTAGTCGGTGCCCGCGCTGCCGCCGTTGGCGGTGGTGAAGACGATCGCGAAGTCGCGTTCGCGCTGCAGCTCGTGGGTCAGGTTCGCGGCCTGCTCGCCGAGTTCGACCTGCTCGACGATGGTGTTCAGCCGCGACTGGGTGGCGAGGCCGTCGTAGACCCGGATTCCGCCGACACCGAGCGCGGCCAGGGTCGGGACGAGCAGGACGGCGGCCATCTTGTACCGGAGGCGCCAGTTGCGCAGCCACCACGTCTTGGACCGACCGGCAGCCGGTTCGGTGGCCGCGCCGGTTCCGGTAGCGGGGTCGTTGTTGAGCATCCCTGTTTCCTGCGCTGCGGCGGACATGTGCGACACCGCCACGGCTAGTTGCCTCTCCAGGCTGCGGCAGTGCTGATCATCGTGTCAGGAACGTGCCCGCGATCCGACGCCGCGGCGCCAGGTACCCACGAGCGGGTCGACGGTCCCACGACGCGCACCGTGCCCCCGCAGACCCTGACTCTGTCAGCCGGGCTTGCCATCACACTCCCTGGTCACAACGTGCATCCCCGAAGCAGAGGCCAAGTCACCTCGACGGGCGAGACTATACTTAACCGGGCGTCACAAGTCAGGCCCCCAACGCTAGAGTTCACCACCCCATAGGGTGGCATGGACAACACTGGGCCATCCGTGTGACGTCTACCTAGTTACAGCTAGTTGTCGCGTTTTGTTCAACGTTCTACAGTTCAGGGGCACCCGCACCCCCGCCGCACCACGGAAGACGCAGAACTTCGCACAAGGGTCGAGACGCCGCGGCGCGTGTGGCCGACGAGGGCCCTTCCCTGCTCGTGGCTCAGTCCACAGCGCACCAGCGCATCTCCCGTACCGCTCGCGGGGTACACCTGCGCCGTCATCGGCACGGCTGCGCCACCGACACCTCCGCCGCAGCCCACCGTTCCACGTCGCACCCAATGCAAGGAGGAACAGATGAGCCCCGCCCTCACCCACCGCTCCCTGCCCCGCAGGAGTCTGTTCAAGCTCGCAGGTGGTGCCGTCACCGCCGGTGCGCTGCTGGGCACGAGCGGCTGCGGGCTCCTCGGTGGCTCGCAGGCGGAAAGCGGCGGCAACGGCCAGGTGGAGAAAGCGAACCTGCGCGTCGGCGCACTGCCGATCAACGACCTGGCCCCACTGCACCTGGCCGTCCGCAACGGCTACTTCCAGCAGGAGGGCCTGACCATCGAGATCGTCAACGCCCCGGACGGCAGCGCCGCGCTGAACAGCACCATCGGCGGCGACTACGACATCACATACAGCAGCTACGTGCCGTTCTTCGCCGCCCAGGCCAGCGGTGCGGCGTTGCTGAAGATCGTCGCGGACTGCGCGGCGGCCGCGCCGAACGCCACGATGATCATGACCTCGCCGAACTCCGGGGTGCGCACCCCGCAGGACCTCGAAGGCAAGACGATCGCCATCAGCGGCCCCAACACCATCACCGAACTGCTGGTCAAGGCCACCCTGAACGCCTACGGCGTGAACTACTCCAAGGTGAAGCTCTCGCCGACCCCGTTCATCACCATGCCCGCCGCGCTGCAGCAGCGCCGGGTCGACGCCGCGATCGTCACCGAGCCGTTCCTCACCCTGGCCGCCCGCGACGGCGGCGCGGTGCCGGTCGTCGACACCGCCACCGGACCGCTGGAGGACCTGCCGCTGACCGGCTACGGGGCGACCGCGAAGTTCTGCGAGGAGCACCCCAAGACCATCGCGGCGTTCCAACGGGTGATGGACCGCGCCGTCGCCGAGGCGCAGGACCGCAGCAAGATCGAGCCGCTGCTGCCGGAGTTCGCCAAGATCGACAAGGAGACCGCGGCGATCATCACCCTGCTGAAGTTCAACTCCCGGGCCGACGCCACCCGGTTGCAGCGGGTGCCGCGCCTGATGAAGGAGTTCGGGTTCATCAACACCGACATCGACGTCGCGAGCATGATCGTGGCCCCGCCACAGGCCTGACGTTTCCGCTGATCACGAGGCCGTGATCCCCTGGGGTCGCCATACTCCGGTGATCCCCTGGGAGCGCCATACCCGGAGGACTCGCGGTCCCGCTCGGGCATGGCACCGGCACATTGGTGCAGACGACATTCGGTGTTCCCTCGAATTGTCCAGCAGAATTCGACTCTCCGTCACGATTCTGTCCGGATATTGGTCCGCGTGTCGTGAATCACGCGGCTCATCGCGGGACGAGTGGCAACGAGCTATTTACGCCTGGTTGTCGCGTGTGATCCGAGCTTCTACAGTTCGGGGGCACCAAACCCCGCCACCGCACCGGGAGGAAAGACGCAGCGCCACCGAGTCCCCGCACCACCGGCCCGGCGTCGTTGCACGCCCCGCTAGTCCGCCGCTCGTCCCCGGGTCAACACCGCGACGACGCCGTCCACCCGCAGGCACGACCCGCGACGGCCGCCATCGCACGACCTGCACTCCGCTCCCGGCGCACGGCACAACGGAAAACGCGCACCCGCACGCACCCCGATGCCAGGAGGATCCACATGAGGCCCCGTCCCCGCGCCCTTCCCCGCCGAGGTCTGTTGAAACTGGCCGGCGGGATGGTCACGGCAGGCGCCCTGATGGGCACCAGCGGTTGCGGACTCCTAGGTGGTTCGGAGGACAAGCAGGGCGGCAACGCCCAGGTCGAGAAGGCGAACCTGCGGATCGGCGGGCTGCCCACCAGCGAACTCGCACCGCTGCACCTGGCGGTGCGCAACGGCCACTTCCAGCGCGAGGGCCTCACCGTCGAGATCATCAACGCGCCAGACGGCGGCACCGCGCTGACCAGCACCATCGGCGGCGACTACGACATCACCTTCAGCAGCTACGTGCCCATCTTCGCCGCCCAGGCCAAGGGTGGCACCAAACTCAAGATCGTCGCGGACTGCGCGTCGAGCACGCCGAACACCTGCATGGTCATGGCTTCGCCGGCCGGCGGCGTGCACAGCCCGCAGGACCTCGCGGGGAAGAAGATCGCGATCAGCGGCGCCGGGACCATCTCCGAGCTGATGGTGAAGGCCTCGATGAAGGCCAACGGCGTGGACTACAGCAAGGTCCAGTGGATGCCGCTCGGCTTCCCTAACATGCCCAACGCGCTGAAGACTGACCAGGCCGACGCGGCGTTCGTCGTCGAACCATTCCTGACGCTGTCCGCCCGCGACGCCGGCGCCATCCCGGTGGTGGACACCGCGACCGGTCCCCTGGAGGACCTGCCGCTGGGCGGCTACGTCTCGACCGCCAAGTTCGCCGACGAGAACCCGAAGACCGTGGCAGCTTTCCAGCGGGCCATGGACAGCGCGGTGGCCGAGGCCCAGGACCGCAGCAAGATCGAGCCGCTGCTGCCACAATTCGCCAAGATCGACAAGGAGACCGCGGCGATCATCACCCTGCTGAAGATGAACTCCCGCGCCGACGCAACCCGCCTCCAGCGGATTCCGCGTCTGATGCTGGAATTCGGCTACATCCGCAACGACGTCGACGCGGCGAGCATGATCGTTGCTCCGCCGCAGAGCTGACTCGGAGAAATGACCAGAACACTCCGGGGATTGGTCGGTCTGCTGGGCTTCCTCATCGTGTGGGAAGCCTTCAGCCGATCAGGAATCGTCCCCCAGCAATACTTCCCACCACCGTCCACAGTGCTCGCCCAGTTCGCCGAACTGCTCGGCGACCGCTCCTTCCTGCTCGACCTGATCGCCACCGTGCTGGCGTGGGCGATCGCGCTGAGCATCTCGATCGCCATCGCGGTGCCCGCCGGGCTGCTGCTCGGCAGCGTCCGCTGGGTCCGGGTGGCCACCCGGGCGATCATCGAGTTCCTCCGGCCGATCCCTTCCGTGGCGCTGATCCCGCTGGCAATCGTGCTGGTCGGAGCGGGTCCGGAAACCAAGATCACGCTCGCGGTGTACGCCTCGGTGTGGCCGATCCTGTTCAACACCATCTACGCGCTGGACGAGATCGACCCGGTCATGGTGGATACCGCGCGCTCCTTCGGGTTGGGCCGCGGTCGGGTGATGTTCACCGTGGCGCTGCCGAACGCGGCGCCGTTCGTGCTCACCGGCATCCGGATGTCCGCTGCGGTGGCCCTGATCCTGGTGGTCAGTACCGAGTTCCTGGCCGGCGGCGCCAGCGGCCTCGGCACCTTCGTCCTCGGCGCGAGCACCGGCGCGGGCCGGATGGACCTGGTGCTGGCGGGCACGCTGGTCGCCGGGATCGTCGGCTACCTCATCAACGAGGCACTGGAACTGGTGCACAAGCACGGCTTCCGGTGGAGCGCGGTCGATCGGGAGGCGGCATGATCAGGATGCGCGGATTCCTGCAGCGCTGGGTGGTCTTCATCATCGCGATCGTGGTGTGGGAACTGCTCACCCGCGTCGCGCAGAGCGCGTTCTTCCCGCCCCCGACGCAGATCGTCGGCACCGCGGTGGAGAAGTGGTTCAGCGGACCGGCTTCGTCGCTGTTCCTGACCGACGAGGCTTTCACGGACATGCTGGCCAGCCTCGGGCGGATCGCCGTGGGCTGGCTCATCGCGGTGGTGCTCGGCGTCGCGCTCGGCACCCTCCTCGGCCGGTCCCGCACCGCGCTGGACTACTTTGGACCGCTGATGGCGTTCATGCGGGCCATCCCGCCGCCGGTGCTGGTGCCGGTCTTCCTGGTGCTGCTGGGCATCGGCGCGCAGATGCAGATCACCGTGATCGTCTTCGGCGTGATTTGGCCGATCCTGCTGAACACCGTCGACGGCGTCCGCTCCGTGGACCAGGTCAAGGTGGACACCATCCGGTCGTTCCGCATCCCCCGCTCGCACTGGGTGTTCGGGGTGGTGCTGCCCGCGGCGACACCGAAGATCTTCGCCGGACTGCGGGTGAGCCTGTCGCTGGCGCTGGTGCTGATGGTCGTCTCCGAACTCGTCGGCTCCACCGACGGCATCGGCTACCGGCTGGTCTTCGACCAGCGGCAGTTCGACTTCCCCGCCATGTGGGCGGGCATCGTGCTGCTGGGCATCCTCGGATACGTCCTCAACACCCTGCTGCTCGTGGTGGAGCGCCGCGCGCTGAGCTGGCAACCGCCGCAGGCGCACCAAGTAGTCGGAGGCTGAATTCCAATGACCGAAACCAAGACCATGCTCGAAGTCTCCGGGCTCGGACACCGCTACGGCGGCGGAGAAGGTCACCAGGCCATCACCGACCTGACGTTCCAGGTGCGCACCGGTGAACTGGCCTGCATCGTCGGCCCGTCCGGCTGCGGCAAGTCGACCATGCTGCGCTCCATCTCCGGGCTGATCAAGCCCACCGCAGGCGACGTCCGGCTGGACGGCACCCCCGTGAACGGCGTGCCGGCGGACCTGGCCGTGGTGTTCCAGGACTACAGCCGATCGCTGTTCCCCTGGCTCTCGGTGCGGTCCAACGTCGAATTCCCGTTGCGCTCCAGGGGTTTGAGCAAGGTCGAGCGGCGCAGCCGGGCCGATGAGGTGCTGGAGTGGGTGGGCTTGGGCGCCGCCGCGAAGAAGTACCCGTGGCAGCTCTCCGGCGGCATGCAGCAGCGGGTGTCGATCGCCCGCGCGCTGGCCTGCCGGCCGTCGCTGCTGCTGATGGACGAGCCGTTCGCCTCGGTCGACGCCCAGACCCGCTTCGAGCTGGAGGACCTGCTGCTGCGGGTCCGCAAGCAGTTCGACAGCACGGTCCTGCTGGTCACCCACGACATCGACGAGAGCATCTACCTGGCGGACCGGGTGTTCGTGCTGTCGAAGTCCCCGGCGTCGATCGTGGCGGACCTGGAGATCCCGCTCGGCGACGAGCGGGACCAGATCACCACCCGCGAGTCGGAGACCTTCGTCTATCTCCGCAGCGAGGTGGCCCGCCTCCTCGACGTCCGCAGCGCCCAAGCCCCGGTGGCGGCAGCCGACGCGGCCGTGGCCGTGACGGCGGAGCCGACCGAGAAGTCCGATGTGGACGACTCGGTGAAGTCCACTGCGAAGCAGTGGGCGGAGGCCGAGAAGGCGGAGACCGAGAAGGCCGACGCCCACAACTGACGCTTTCGATTGAAGGGCTCCTTTGACCCGGTCATGGGCGCCCTTCACGCTTCACCCGATCAGCAATCGGCGCCCGGAAAGCTCGCACCGCAGAAACTGCTCCGTTGTGGACAGTCGTTCCTCAGGGAGTGCCCACGAAGGGTTTTTGTTGCTATATCAAGCTATAACATAAGCTATAACACCTCTGAGCGCTCACGAGCCCGAGTGGTGTTCAGCTGGCGGTGCGGATTTCGGCGATCCGGTTTTCCAGGGCCGCGCCGAGTTCTGCTGGTCCTAGTGGGGCGAGGACGAGTTCTGGGCCAAGGCCTGGGCGGTGTTGTTGGGTCAGGCCGTAGCGGCCGTCCGGTTCGAAGGCGTCGAACCACTTCAGCACTTGGGAACGGTGCGTGCGGCCCAGCCGGTCGCGGAGGTTCGCGGTGAACTGGCCGTCGCGGAAGTGGCTTTCCTCGGTCATCGCGCGCAGCGTCGTGGCCGCCGGGGCGGCTCGCTTCGGACCGGCGGACTGCATCATGTCGACGTTCTCGAAGCTTTCGTCGGCGTTGTCGCGCGGTGTGAGATCGGCGACCGGAACCGCCAAGCGCGGGCGTTTCCCGGGTGGGGACGGCGGCATGCCCTGGACCGCCGCGGCGCCGACCGAGGTCCGCGGATGCACGGAGATCCGCAGGTCACCCCCGTGCTGTTCGGATTCACCCGGGTCCTGGACGAGCAGCACCGCGCCTTCCTCGGTGGCCACTGCCAGCAGCCGGGTCGGGGATTCGTTTGTGTCGTCGGGTATCCAGAGCCCTTCGATCCACAGGCCCGGCTTAGCGAGCTGGGCGAGCGACTGAGCGAAGCGCGGGGCGAGGCCGTCACCGGCAAGCAGGCCGGCGGCCTGCAGCTCGGGCAGCGCCCGCTGGCGGAGCACGGCGCGCTCCTCGAGCGTCGCGCCGTGCGAGCGCACCGCGATGGGGAACGGGTATTCGTCGAATCTCCCGATTTCCCAGCACAAGTCGAACCACAGCGGTGGCAGCAGCCATCGCTCGGACACGCGTTACCCCCGGTTGGTGTTATTCGCCGAAGACGGGCGGTGCCGTCCTCGGCATGTCGTCGAGCCAGATGTCGTCTTGTTCTTCCAGCCAGCTCGGCCGCTCATGCTCCTGGTCCTCGCTGCCCTTGCCGCGCTGACCGGCACCCGCGCCCGCTCCGCCACCGGCCGCACCGCGACCACCGGCGGCACCGGCGGCACCCGAGCCGGCGCCCGCTGCGGCACCGAGTCCGCCGGCACCGGCCCGGCCACCCACGCCCATGCCGGGACCACCGGCACCAGCCCGACCACCAGCGCCCAAGCCTCCTGCGCCCAAACCTCCTGCGCCGCGGCCGCCTGCACCCATGCCACCGGCACCGCGACCACCCAGGCCAGCGCCGCCCGCGCCGCCGCCGGGCGGCATGGCGCCGATGAAGCCGCCGCCGGGCGGTTGGGCACCTGGCGGAGCGGATGCGAGGCCGGGGCCGGGCATCGTCGGCGTGGGCGGATTCGTCCACTGGGAGCCGCTTTGCGCGGGCGGGCGATAACCGTCACCGATGCCACGCGGGTCCACACTGGACGGATCAGGTCCGCTCGGGATGTTCGGCGTGCTGCCGGTTCTCGTGCCGGTTCGGCCGGTGCTGCTCGGGGTGTTGCTGGAAATGCTCTGCGTGTCGCGGCCCTGGTTGGGCGGCGGTGGTGGTGGGTTCAGTGGGTCGACCGGCGGCGGGAACGTCGGGGTGCTGGAGTCCACGGCGGTGTAACCGGGCGTGTAGACGTTCTGCACGATCTGCCGAGCCTGCTTGTCCGCCTCGGCCCGCTCCCGCATCTGCGCGCCGGCGTCCATGATCCCGCCGGCAGGGCTGAGCACAGTCGCTATCACGGTGCGGGTGCCGTTGTAGTCCTCGGGCGGCTGCAACTGCGCCTTGGTCTGTCCGGCGGCGACCCCGGCTTCCTGGATCTTCAGGCCGGTCCCACGCACGGAGTCGCCGAACTGCTGCCCCCAATCCTGCAGCGGCTTGGCAGCACCAAGCCCGGCCTCAGCAGCCTTCCCTCGCATCCCGTCACCAGCGGCCTGGCGGGTCCTGGAGTCCAGGTCGGCAAAGATCTCGGCGATCCTGGAACCGAGCGCAACGACAGCTTGCCCCTTGGCATTGAGATCCTGAACATTCAGCGAAGGCTTCAGCTGATTGGCCAGCCTTGCCTGATCCCAGTTGTTCCAGTTGTCGTGCTGGTTGATCGAAGCCGGATCGGTACCGCCGATCTGGAGACCCTGTTGCTGCTGCGCCAGATCGGCGTGCTGCTTCTGACTGGCGGCGGTGGCGAGCTGCTGGCGCATCCGCTGCTGCTCTTGTGCCCGCGTCTCACCGCCGGTCATACCGGCCCACAGGTCGGAGGCGGAGCCCCCGGCCTCTCTAACTCCATCGGTAAACCAGTTGCCCACGTCGTTCCCCCTCGACAGGCCTTACCTAGGCAGCTTTGGTTCGATGGCCTGCGCGATCTCCAACGCCTTCCCACAGGGATCGCTGCCTTCGAGCTTGTCGGACTTGTAAGCGACCTGAACCCAGACGGATCCGCCAGCAACCTCGATGATCTCGCGGCAGAGTCCGTGCCCTTGCGTGCCGTTCGCTATGCCACGGATGCCTTCGCGCGGCCCCACCCGGTTCTTTTCGAACTCTGCGAAGTTGCTGCGTTGACTCTCCCAGTAAGCGAGATCGTCGCTCTCAGCCTTGTACAAACCTAGGAAGAACACCTCGCCGCCGATCTTGCACCCGACATCACCCAGTTCGTCGACGGGCCGCACCTGATTCAGCCTCAGCTCGTACTTCTGCATCTGTTCTTGCGTGAGCACGGTGCACGGATCGAAGCTTGCCAATGGTGACGGCCCGTTGGATGCCTGGGGCTGTTGCTCCTGCTGACCGCTGCCTCCTGCGCAGCCGGCTAGCAGCAAACCGACTCCAGCGAGGGCAGCAGCAACTGAACGTGTCTTCCTCATAGCTCCCATCAGATCAGACGTTCTTCCTCAAGTCATGAGCCCGGTCGTCGTCAGTGTTCTGCATGTCCCGAGCTGAATCTCGGTAGGCCTGGGCGATGTTGCGTAAGATCTGTTCCATCTTCTGCAGAATCGGCACAGCACCGAACTCCGGATGTTCGATCTTGTCCGCCATCTTCTTATCCATCTGGCGACCGATGAAACAGTTGCCATAAGCGTCGCGTGCGATCAGCCGCTCAACGTCCTGGATTTCGAACAGTATATCGTCAGCCTTCTCGGCGTAGACGCGCGCGACGCGTTCGGCCGCCTCTGGGTCCATGACGAGCTGGCCGTTGTCGACCGCCGCGCGCAGCCCCTCCGCCCGTCCGGCCAGCGCGCTCGCGCCTGCGGCTAAGCCTTCCATCTCCATGGTCAACGCAGCTCCCCTCCACGTTCGTGATCACCGCTGGTCACACGGTGGTGTGATCACGAACACAGAGAGTACAAGAGCCAGGTTCCAGCCCGGACAACATTCGTGAAACGTCTCCACGAAACGCCCGAACGGCCCAATTCACCAGCGGCGATCCCGCAACCCCGAGACGAACGCCACCCACTGCCGCCGGGGGAACATCAGCATGGCACCATCCCGGTCCTTCGTATCCCGAACGCCGACGATGCCCGGCCCGCCCCCGACCTCAACGCAGTTTCCTTGTCCGGCGCTTCGGCTCGACTTCCTCCAGCCAACCTCGACGCACTCTGACTGGCTGCCGCTGTAACTGGACTTCCGCCAGTTGATCACGTTCATCAAGGCTCACCCTTCGCGTTCGTGCCGCTTCGCGTAGGTCGAGATGAGCTCCAGGGAGTCATCCGGTTCCAGCGCTGTCTGCCGCAACGTAGACCGAGCTTGCACGAATGGGGCTACGTCGTCCGGGTCATCTAGGAACGCTCCGCTACGACGTTGCTCCAGATGGACGACCGGACTGGAACTCAAGAACTCCAGCAGGTGGAAGCCGCCGTCCAGCCCGGTGTGCTCTCCAGCGGAGAACGGAATGACCTGGATCGCGATGTTGTCGCGAGCTGCCATCTTGACGATTTGGTGGAGCTGTTCTGCCATTAGCCGACCACTGCCCACCGCTCGGCCAAGCACGGCTTCGTCGAGGATCGCTTCGTACTCAACAGGGTCCGGCTTCGTGAGAATCCCTTGGCGTACTTGTCGAATAGCGATCAGCTGCTCAATGCGATCACTCGGCTCGACACCGAACGCCGACAGCAGAGCGCGAGAATGATCCCGCGTTTGCAGGAGGCCGGGGATACGCACATCGGCAACTGAAGTGATGTGAACTGCCCGGCTCTCGGCGTCCGCGAGCTCGGTCAGTTGGACAGGGACCCCGCCGCCGAACTCCCACCAAACCGGCTGGTCAAGTTCGCGAGCCATCTTCAGCAGCCGATCACGGGTCTTCCCGGCGACCGACAGTGCGTCCAGGAACAGTCGCACGTTCTCCAAAGTTAGGCCGCGCCGTGCTGTCTCAAAGCGACTGACCTTCGCCTCGGACCAGCCCAAGACATCACCGGCCTGCCGCATCGTCGCGCCAGCCGCGTTGCGTACCGCACGGAGCTCCTTCGCCAGCGCTCTGGCCCGAGGTGTGTCCTGCATGGACACAAGATTACGTGCAAGCGAGCTCGCGTTTGATCTCCCTCAATCGTGTGGTTGCAAGCATTTCCAAATATTGCAAGACTTGCAGTATATCGATCAAGAGAGGCTCTGATGTCTGACTACTTGACCTACGTCTGGCGCCCGGTCACGGGCGGCCGTCACGCTTTTCCGATCGCAGCAACGAAAGCTCCGCGCGAGGAACGGGTGAAGGCGTTCTGTGGTTCGGAGGCGGGCGCGGCGGAGCTGCACGACCGGTCCGAAGTGGACTGGATTCGGGAGGACACCTGCATGCGCTGCTGGCACACCCTCACCACCCGCCTGTGACACCCCAGGGACGGGCGATTTCGCGCGAAATCGTCGCGCTCGCACCTCGGAAGGAACCTCACCATGTTCTGGATTCAGCTCAGCACGTTCGTCCTGTTCAACCTGCTGATCCTCGCCATGCTCACCACCCAGCTACCGGCGAGAACCATCGCTTTCTCCACAGGCCAACACGCCGGAGGCGCCGAAGGCGCCTACACCGTCTGGCACCTCATAGCCGACATCGAAGCCGAAACCCGCGCCGCGACAGAAGAACACCGGGCGGAACGAGAACATCCCCACATACCACCGGAATTCCCCACCGCCGACCCCGACGCACCCGGCGACATCGACGAGCCCACCGGCCGCCACCACCTCCGCACCTGAACCACACCATTAGGTGATAGGTGAGGGGCACCCTTGAGCGGCTGTACCGCCTCTTCAGCGGCTGTACCGCCCAAGGGTGCCCCTCACCTCGAAAAACCCACCCAGCGGGGCCGATGCGGTGTTATCCCCGACCTCCGCCGCACCGGCCCGCCCCCGGTGACCGGGCGCGAACGCCCCCTCCCCACGCGCCCGGTCACCGGCAGCACCACCGGGTTCAGCGCCGCGATCCCCAAGCCCGCCAACGGCATTGCCGCCGCGCGGCCGACGCCGAGCCCGCCGGAGACGCCCATGAACACCAGGCGCTGGTCCTCGGCGGTCGGCGGTCGCTTGTCCGGCGGGCGCAACGCGATCGGTGCCTGCAACCCGCACGCGAACTGCGAGCGGATCACGTCGAACTCCTCGGCAGAGAACACAACGAGTTCTCAAACAGCCTCTACAGCGCCCCAAAAGCACTCAGGGTCCTGGGCAGGTGGAACACCAAGTCAGTACAGGTAGCGCTGGCCCGGGTCGACCCTGACGTGCAGGAGGGTCGGTCCGGCCTGGCCCGCGAACTCCTCCACGAGGGCCGCGTCCAGCTCCGCCGGGGACTGGACCAGCTTGGTCCGGCAGCCCAGGCCGGTGGCCAGCGTGGCGAAGTCGATGCCGCCGAGATCCACGCCGGGCAGCTTGCTGCCGCCCGCCGCCTCGCCCAGCACCGCCACCGCCGCGTACCGCGAGTTGTCCATGATCACGAACGTGACGGGAGCCTGCTCCCGGACCGCGGTCCACACCGACTGGATCCCGTACATGCTGGAACCGTCGCCGATCAGCGCGACCGTGCGCCGCGTCGGGTCCGCCATCGCTACCCCGACGGCCGCGCCGATGCCGTAACCGAGCGCGCCGGAGAATCCGGTGAAGAACCCGCCATCGGTGGACCGGATCGGGAAGTGCTCGTGAAGGTCGTTGCGGTGGCTGGGGGTTTCCTCCACCACAGCCGCGTCCGCGGGCAGCGCCCCGGCGATCGTGTCGAAGACGTAGGCGGCGGTCATCGGCGTGGACGCGGCCGGTTTCGGCGGCCGCCGGTAGGTCGCCGGCGCGCTTCGCTGCTGCGCCTCGACCTTCTCGTTGACTTGCCGCACAGAATGCGCCAGCGTGCCCAGCACGCCGCGCCCCTCCCGGGCCCGGCCGAGCACCTGCGGATCGTCGTGCACCAGGAAGAGCTCGGGCAGCTCGACTTCGCTCTCGCCGCGGTACACGTGGTAGGTGAACGCTGGCGCGCCCCACACCACGACGAGGTCGTGCCCGGCGAGCTCAGCGGTCAGCAACCGCTGCTCGGGCTGCAGGAAACCGGCGAACTGCGGGTGGTCCTCGGGGAACGAGCAGCGCGGCGACATCGGCGCCACGTAAACAGCCGCCTGCGCCTTCTCCGCCAGGTCGACCAGGTCCTCGACCACGCCGTCGGCGTCCACCGCCGGGCCGACGACGAACGCCGGGCGCTCGCAGCTCCGCAGCGCCTCGGCGAGGTCGGCGACGACGGCCGGGTCCGGGGCGGAACCGGGGGTGCGCGGCCGGGCCGTCACCGGCACGCCGGGCTCGTCCCAGTCGTCGGCCGGGATCGACACGAAAACCGGGCCGTACGGCGGGGTCGTCGCCAGCTGGTAGGCGCGCACCAGGGCCGCGGGGACGTCCGCTGCGCGGGCCGGCTCGTAGCTCCATTTCACGTACGGCTTGGGGAAATCGGCGGCGTCGGTGGCACCGAGGAACGGCTCGTCGAACATCAGGGTGCGGGTCTGCTGCCCGGCCGTCACGATCATCGGCGTTCGGTTGCGGTACGCGGTGAAGATCGCGCCGAGCGCGTGCCCCACGCCGCCGGCGGAGTGCAGGTTGACCAGCACCGGCTCCCGGCGGGACTGCGCGTAACCGTCGGCCATCGCGACGACCACGGACTCCTGCAGGCCGAGCACGTAGCGGAAATCGTCCGGCCACCCGGTCAGGAACGGCACCTCGGTCGTACCCGGGTTGCCGAACACCGTGGTCAGCCCGAGTTCTCGCATCAGACCCCGGGTGATGTCACGGATCGTGTGGTCTTCGCTGCGCATCGAAGCCCTCCCTCATCGTGCGAGCACCCCCGTTCACCTGCGGGGTTGCCCAGACACGACATCACATCGAGGGCAGCGGAACCAGATCGCGTTGGTCACTGAGCGGACGGCACGGTGCACACCGTTCGCGCCGGATCGGGGTAGATCGCCGTCCGGCTCGTCCCGGGCGGGCAAACCGCCGCGCCGCCGGTGTTCGACGTCACCCCGGTGACCCGGCTCGTTTCGCGCCCGGTTCGTCGCAGCGCACCTTGGTCTCGATACCGGCCACCGGGACGTGCAGGCAGTCGCCGAACTCCGGAAACGATCTAGGTCGGGCAAACCTAGTCGAGACGACGGGCCCGCCACGACCGGTCAGCGGAAAAGGCCCGATTTACCGGAAATCCGGGGTCGTGAGTGCGACCGGGCACGGGGACAGGGCTCGGGTACAGGCGTGCCGGGCTCGGTCGCGCACTCACGACCGCTCAGGCGCCCTGGACGTCGCCGAAGCAGACGGTGCGGTCCGCGAAGACGTAGTAGCCCTCGCCCTGCGCACAGGCGATCTTCGGGTCGGTGCTGTTGGCTACCTCGGTCACCTGGTCGTCTGCCGTGCTGCAGTCGATCTTCAGCGGCAGGACATCGACGGAGTCGTTGAACCCCGTGAGGCAGTCGCCCGCCTTGACGTCCAAGACGATGCAGTAGGTCTTGCTGCCGGTGACGTTGCTGTAGTTGTCCCCGCACACCGAGTGGTCGGTGCCGCGCTGGACGTCGACGATCTCGTAGTCCGAGTCCGCGGAACCGCAGGTCGCGGCGTTCATGTCGCCGCCCTTCTCGCTGAGCAGGTCGATGCAGTTGCCGACCGCGAACTGGCTGCTGGAGCTGGTGCTCGTGCTGGAGCTCGTGCTGGAGCTCGTGCTGCCGATGCCGGTCGGACTGCTGCTGGTCGTGCTGCCGGCGTTGTGGCTGGTGTTGCTGCCGCCGTTGCTGTTCACGACCACCAGGATGATCGTCACCACGATGCCGATGACCACCACCGCACCGGCGCCGGCCAGGGCGACGACGAGCCCGGTGCGGCTCTTCTTCGGCGGCATCGGGGGCTGGTTTCCCGCGACGTGGCGCCAGAAGTCGTCCGAGCCGTTCTGCGGCGGGTACTGGCCCGACGGGTACGACCCCGAGGGGTACTGGCCCGACTGCCCACCGTACGGTCCGGACTGCGCTCCGTACGGATCTTGCGGTGGATAACTCACTGCTCCTCCGGTTTTCTGTTCGCAACGAGCAATTTAGCCGAGTTACCCCCACCAACAGTGCCCGATCGGGTGATCGCGGCAATGGTGGAACACGCAGTGGAAGCACGCGATCACCGTTCGCAGCACTCCCGCGTCCCCGCGCCGGTTGCCCGGTGCTTTTCCAAAGTTCTTCCCAGAAACGCGGCCGAGACTCGGCGACGTGCGATCGATTCGGCGCGGGACACGGGCGGGCGACGCGCAGTGGTGGCTCCTGGCCCTGCAGGCGCTCAACGCGATGTGGGTGGTCGACCTCTTCGTGCTCGGCGGCGAGGCCGGCGTGCTGGCCGGTCCGCAGGGCCTGGTGCTGGCGCTGGGCCGGTTGACCGGCCTCGGCGGTGCGTTGGTGCTGGTGCTGCAGCTGGTGCTCATCGCGCGGGTGCCCTGGCTGGAACGACGGCTGGGCATGGACCGGCTCACGAGCTGGCACCGGTGGACGGGCAGCTGGGTCCTCTGGCTGGTGCTCGCGCACGTCGTACTGATCACGGTCGGGTACGCCGAGCAGGACGGCAGCCCGGTGCTTCCGGAGTTCGTATTTGGTGCTCGGAACCCGGGACGTGCTGCTGGCCGCGGCCGGGCACGCTACTGCTCGTCGTGGTCGGCGCCACCTCCGCGCGGGCCGCTCGACGGAGGATGCGGTACGAGACCTGGCACCTCCTGCACCTCGGGGCCTACCTGGCCGTCGTGCTCGGCTTCCTCCCACCAGGTGACGATCGGCAACGACTTCGCTGCCGATCTGGCGGATGGTGCGGCACGACACCCGGGTGGTGGCGGTGGTCCCGGAAGGCCCGGACGTGGTGTCGGTCCACATCGGCGGTCGTCGGCTGGACCGGCTGCCCGCGCGGGCCGGCCAGTTCTTCCTGTGGCGGTTCGTCGCCAAAGGCCTTTGGACGCAAGCCCATCCGTACTCGCTGTCGGCCATGCCGAACGGGAAGACGCTGCGCATCACGGTGAAAGCGCTCGGCGACGGCAGCGCCGCGCTGCGCAACCTGCGGGTGGGAACGCGGGTCCTCGCCGAAGGCCCCTACGGCGCGTTCACCGCCGAGCAGTGCACCCATCGCGGTGTCCTGCTGATCGGCGGCGGAGTCGGGGTGACGCCGATCCGCGCGCTGCTGGAGGAATTCTCCCGAATCCGCAACGACGTCGTGGTGCTCTACCGCGTCCGCGACCGGCAGGACGCGGTGCTGGTCTCGGAGTTGCAGGGGCTGGCGCAGCGGGTCGGGGCCCGGCTGCACGTCGTGATCGGTCCCGCGACCGCGGTCGGCCGCCATGGACCGATCATGGGCCCGCAGCACATCGCCGCCCTGGTGCCCGGTGTCCGGCACCGCGACGTCTTCCTCTGCGGTCCGCCCGGCATGACCGACGCGCTCCTCGGCGTCCTGCGCGACCTCGAAGTACCCCGGGACCAGTGCCACACCGAACGATTCGCCTTCGCGGCCTGAGGAGTGATGACATGCGACGTTTCGTCGTGATCCTGGCCCTCGCGATCGCGGGTTCGCTCCCGCTGTTGCGCTACCAGCCGGACACCGGCGCGGCGACGCGCGCGGCGCCCGCCCCGCAGCCCGCCGCACCTTCGACTCCACCCCAGGCAGGGACCGCTCCCCCCGGGACCGGGCAAGTCCGTCGACGGCTCGCTGGTGCGGACCGAGTACGGGCCCTACCAGGTGCGGGTGGTGTTCACGGGCACCAAGATCACCGACGTCCAGCTGATCACCGAGCCCGCCGACCGGCGCAGCAGGCGGATCGCCGGCGGCGCCGCTCCGGCGCTGCGGCAGGAGGCGCTGCAGGCGCAGAGCGCGAAGCTCGAGGCGGTGTCCGGTGCCACCCCCACCAGCGAGGCCTACGCCGAGTCCCTGCAGGCCGCGATCGACTCCCAGGGCGGGTAGCCGTGGCGAGCGGAACGGGTTCCCACATCCGGCGCGTGGAGCACCTCATGGGCCTGCCGATTTCGATGGACGTGCGGTCGGCCCCGCCACCGGCGCTCGCCGCCGCGTCGCGGGCCTTCGACTGGCTGCGGGAGGTGGACCGGCGGTTCAGCCCCTTCCGGCGGTCGGCGGACGTCGTGGTGGAGGGGCGCGAGTTCTACGTCCGCACCCAGCCGCACGGGGCGGACGTCGTGCAAGCGGTGCTGAGCTTGCGCGACGCGCACGCCGAACGCATCCGCATCATCCAGGCGCTGGTCATCGCCGGAGGCGCGGGCCTGGTGCTCGCCGGCCTGGCCGGAGCGTGGCTGGGGCGGCGCGCGGTGGCACCGCTGGCGGAAGCACTAGCGCTGCAACGGCGTTTCGTCGCCGATGCGAGCCACGAGTTGCGCACCCCGTTGACACTGTTGAGCACCCGGGCCCAGTTGGTCCGCCGCAGGCTCGGCCGAGATGCAGGCCCGGACCGCATCCGGTCCGATGTGGACGGTCTGGTCGCGGATGCCGACCGGCTCGCGACGATCCTCGAAGACCTGCTGCTGACGGCCGACCCGCGCGGCGAGATGCCCCTGCGCCCGGTGGCGCTCACCGAGCTCGCCGAGCAGGCGGTGTCCGCCGCCCGCCCGGCAGCCGAGCGGCAGGGCGTTTCGGTGCGGCTCGAAGCGCCCGGCCCGATCGAGGTCATCGGCTTCGACGCGGGCCTGCTGCGCGCGCTGAACGCGCTGCTGGACAACGCGGTCCGGCACGCGCGAGCGGACGTGCGGGTGGAGCTCAGCACCGACACGCGCTCGACGATGGTCGAGGTGGTCGACGACGGGCCCGGCATCGACCCGGCGATCTTGCCGACGTTGTTCAAGCGGTTCTCCTCGGCCCCCGGCGGCACCGACCGCGGGACCCGGCGCTACGGCCTCGGGCTGGCGCTGGTCAGCGAGATCGCGGCACGGCACGGCGGGTCCGTCTCGGCCCGGCGCCCGGATGCCGGGGGAACCGCCCTGCGGTTGGTCCTGCCGGCCCGCTGAGCCCGCAACCGCAACCGGCGAAGCACCCCGCCACCAGTGCCCGGACGGGCGGTAGCGGCGACGGTGGAATACTGCGTGCGGAGTCCGACAGATGCCCCCGGCATCGCTGATCACCTGCGAAGAAACCGTCCGACCCGAGGGAACTGCGCGCCCCGCGATCGACGGCCCCCTGATCGTCCACACGACGCTACCAAGATCTTATCCTGGTGTCGCTACGACCATTTGACCCCGCCCTAATGCGGCAGCGAGATGTGGAGCACGACGGAGAGACTTATCGCTGCGAGTGGCATGCGAAACAGCACCCCGCACGGAATCGCGTGCACTTCACATTGCCTGAGCAGCGGCTGGGCGGACTGGGCGGACGTATTCTCATCGGAATCTTCGTCGATCATCTGGATACATGACGTATTGACGTATGGAGACCATCGGATTCCGAAAATCGGGGCGATGTCAGTGGACCCGATCAACATGACAGCTTGAGAGCACGATCATGTCGACGCGGTGAGACTCGTCGCCTGCCGTAGGCGGCACCCGGGCCGGGGAGCGCGGTCCGCGATGATGGAATACTGGGTGCGGAGTCCGACAGGTGTCCCCGGCACCGCTGATCACCTGCGAAGAAGCCGTCCGACCCGAGGGAGCTGCGCACCCGTGACCGACGGACCCCTGATCGTCCAGTCTGACAAGACCCTGCTGCTCGAGGTCGACCACGACCTCGCCGACGAGACCCGTACCGCCATCGCACCGTTCGCGGAGCTGGAGCGCGCCCCGGAGCACGTGCACACCTACCGCATCACGCCGCTCGCGCTGTGGAACGCTCGCGCCGCCGGGCACGACGCGGAGCAGGTGGTGGACGGGCTGGTGCGCTACTCGCGCTACCCCGTGCCGCAGCCGCTGCTGGTGGACATCGTCGAGACGATGGGCCGCTTCGGCCGCCTGCAGCTGGCCAACGACCCGGCGCATGGCCTAGTGCTGAACTCGCTGGACCGCGCGGTGCTGGAAGAGATCCTGCGGAACAAGAAGATCAACCCGATGCTGGGCGCCCGCATCGACGACGACACCGTGGTCGTGCACCCCAGCGAACGCGGGCGGCTCAAGCAGCTACTGCTGAAGGTCGGCTGGCCCGCCGAGGACCTCGCCGGTTACGTCGACGGTGAGGCGCACCCAATCATGCTGCAGCAGGACGGCTGGCAGCTGCGCGACTACCAGGCGCAGGCCGTGCAGTCGTTCTGGGCCGGCGGCTCGGGCGTCGTGGTGCTGCCCTGCGGCGCGGGCAAGACACTGGTCGGCGCGGCGGCGATGGCCGAGGCGCAGGCCACCACGTTGATCCTGGTCACCAACACCGTCGCCGGGCGGCAGTGGAAGCGGGAACTGATCGAGCGGACGTCGCTGACCGAAACCGAGATCGGCGAGTACTCCGGCGAGAAGAAGGAGATCCGGCCGGTCACCATCGCGACCTACCAGGTGATCACCCGCCGTTCCAAGGGCGAGTACAAGCACCTGGAGCTGTTCGACTCCCGCGACTGGGGGCTGGTGGTCTACGACGAGGTGCACCTGCTGCCCGCGCCGGTGTTCCGGATGACCGCCGACCTGCAGTCCCGGCGGCGCCTCGGGCTCACCGCGACCCTGGTCCGCGAGGACGGCCGGGAAGGCGACGTGTTCTCGCTGATCGGGCCCAAGCGCTACGACGCGCCGTGGAAGGACATCGAGGCGCAGGGCTGGATCGCGCCCGCCGAGTGCATCGAGGTCCGGGTGACGCTGACCGACAACGAGCGGCTGGAGTACGCCACGGCCGAGGCCGACGAGCGCTACAAGATGTGCTCCACGGCGCGCACCAAGGCCCCGGTGGTCAAGGCGATCCTGGACCGGCACCCGGGCGAGCCCGCCCTGGTCATCGGCGCGTACCTGGAGCAGCTGCACGAGCTGGGCGAGGCGCTGAACGCGCCTATCGTGGAGGGTTCGACGAAGAACAAGGAGCGCGAGGCACTGTTCGACGCCTTCCGGCGCGGCGAGATCAAGCGGCTCGTGGTGTCGAAGGTGGCGAACTTCTCGATCGACCTGCCGGAGGCATCGGTCGCGGTGCAGGTGTCCGGGACGTTCGGGTCGCGGCAGGAGGAGGCGCAGCGGCTCGGTCGGCTGCTGCGGCCGAAGGCCAAGCGCAAGCAGGCGCACTTCTACTCGGTCGTCTCGCGGGACACCCTGGACACCGACTACGCGGCGCACCGGCAGCGGTTCCTCGCCGAGCAGGGCTACGCGTACCGGATCGTCGACGCCGACGACCTGCTCGGGCCCGCCATCCCGGACATCGGGTGACGACTTTTGGGGACGGTCAGCTGTCATCCAAAAGTGTCCGAGTTGGGTCCTGCGGCGGCTACCGTTGCGATGAACGCGCGCAACACCCGATGAGCTGCGCAGGCTCGCCGACTCGGGTGCGGCGCCCGCGGGCTCAGGCGGGGGGCGGCCTCGGGTTTGGGCGCCGGAATGAACACGGGGTGCGGGCGTCCCGCAAGACACTGGAGATCGGATGGCCACCGAGCAGGAACGTGCGGCACTGGGCGGAGCGCACCGATTCGTCGGACTCGCGGAAAGCCTCGAACGCCACGCGGGGGCGCCGACCGGGGCCGAGCCCCCGAACGTGCACGGCACCAACCGCGGCTACGGGCTGGTGTTCTTCCACCTGGAGCAGTACCACCTGACCACGGTGATCAGCACCGGGCTGCGCTTCCAACCGCTGGGCGCCGAACCCGCCCAGGAGCTCGCCTGCACGGTCTACAAGGAGCAGACCGAAGCCGCCCGGCACCTGGTCGACCTCACCGCCGGAGTGCTGGTGCAGCAGCGAACCCACCTGGTGCCGGACCAGATCGTGCCGAACGAGCAGCCGCTGCTGCCGGGCACCGAGTTCCACGGGGTGCTCGCCAGCGGCCACCCGCTGTTCCCGCCGGAGTTCACCAGGTTCACCGATCCGGACGGCGTGGAGCAGCTCCAGGTGTTCACGCTGCTGCCGGTGACCCTCGGCGAGCTGAACTACATCCTGGACAACGGCGTCACCGCGCTGCGCCAGCAGTGGGCGCGGTTCGAGGTGGACGTCTTCGACCTCGGCCGCCCCGGCGTGGTGTAGGTGGGAGTGCAATTTCCATTGAAATCGGACCTTCGATTTCAATGGAAATCGCACTCCGCCGGCGTGTCGTGGGCCGACACGCCGACCGATGTGGACAACTCCTTCGATTTCAATGGAAATCGGATCTCTGATTTCCATTGAAATCGCGGCGTCAGCGGCCGTCGGTCGTTGCGTGCTCTTGACGCGCCGTGGCGGCTGCGTGCTCATTAGGATCGGGTCATGGCCCCTGCGATGATCGACTTGGCGGAGTTGGGCGCGGTGCGGGTGTACGCGCTGCCGATGCGCAACAAGTTCCGGGGCGTCACGGTCCGGCGAGGAGTCCTGCTGAGCGGACCGGCCGGGTGGGGCGAGTTCTGCCCGTTCGAGGACTACGACGACGCCCAGTCGGTGCCGTGGCTGCGGGCGGCGCTGGAGGCGTGCACCGAGGAATGGCCGGAGCCGGTGCGCGACCGCATCCCGGTCAACTGCACGGTGCCCGCCGTGCCGGCGGAGAAGGCCGCGGCGATCGTCGCGGCGTCCGGCTGCGGCACGGTGAAGGTCAAGATCGCCGAGCCCGGCCAGTCCCCCGGTGACGACGTCGAACGCGTAGCGGCGGTCCGCGACGCGCTTGGCCCGGGCGGCGCGATCCGGGTCGACGCCAACGCCGCCTGGGACGTCGAAACGGCGATCACCCGCATCCGCGAGCTGGACAAGGCGGCCGGAGGCCTGGAGTACGCGGAACAACCGTGCCCGACGATCGACGAACTCGCCGCGGTCCGCCGCCGGGTGGACGTCCGGATCGCGGCCGACGAGAGTATCCGCCGCGCCGAGGACCCGCTGCGCGTGGCGGTCGCCGGAGCGGCCGACGTCGCGATCATCAAGGCCACGCCGCTGGGTGGCGTCCGCCGCGCGCTGCGCGTCGCCGAGGCCTGCGGCCTGCCCTGCGTCGTGTCCTCCGCAGTGGAGAGCAGCGTCGGCCTCGCCGCGCAGCTCGCCCTGGCGGGCTCGCTGCCCGAGCTCCCCTTCGCCTGCGGCCTCGGCACGGTGGCGCTGCTCGACGGCGACGTCGTCGCCGACTCGCTGCTGCCCGTGGACGGCCACCTGCCGGTGCTCCGCCGCCCGCCGGTGCCGGATCCTGCTATGGTCGCGGCCGCTACGCCGCCTGCCGATGTGCAGCGGTACTGGCTCGACCGGCTCCGCCGGGTGCACGGCCTGCTCGCGGAGTCGTGAGTCCTGCGGGCCGTTACGGCTGTCTGAAGGACTCACGACTCCGTTAGGAATCGGTCCGGGTGACGGCCGGGCGGTCAGGCGCGGCGGCGCCGGCGGCGCCGGATGATGCGGAACGCGAGGCCGAGGACCACGACGGCCACCGCGACCGGGGCCAGGCGCTTGAGGACCGGGGCTCCCGCCGTGCCGAGGAGGTCGATCGCCTCGTCCGACGGCGCCGCTGCGCCGGTCACCACCGCGTCCGCCTTGCGCGTGGGCTCCTCCTTGGCGGTGCTGGCGAACGTGTCGTGGCTGCCCGCCGGGGTAACCCGCCAGCTCGCCTTGCCCGCCGCGACCTTCTCCTCCGCAGGCGCCGACGCCGCGGCCTTCTCCCCTGCAGGCGCCGACGGCTTGGCCTTCTCCTCGGCAGGCGCCGACGCCGCGGCCTTCTCCGCGCCGCCGGATGCCGGGGCCGCAGCCTCCTTGGCCGGCGCCTCCGCCGGTTCCTCCTCGGTGAGGCGCTTCGCGAGGTTCGCCGCGAACTGATTCAGGATCTTGCCGCCGACCTCGGAGATCAGGCCGCGGCCGAGCTGCGCCGGCTTGCCGGTGACCTTCAGGTCGGTGTCCACCGTGACCGCGGTGGTGTTCCCTTCCGGCTGGAGCACAGCGGCTACCGTCGCGGCGGCGGTGCCGCTGCCGCGCGAGTCCTTGCCGCTGGCATCGATGACCACCCGGCGGGCGGACTCGTCGACCTCCTTGAAGGTGCCGGTGCCCTTGTAGAGCAGGGTGACCGGGCCGAGCTTGACCTTGACCGAGCCGGCGAAGTCGTTGCCCTCGGCCTTGGTGAGCGTGGCGCCGGGCATGCACGGGGCGACACGCTCCGGGTCGAGCAGCGCCTTCCACGCCACGTCGACCGGCACCGGAACGCTGAACTGGTGCTGCATCTGCACTGGAGGGTCCTCCTGGTTCGACCGAGCTCGGCTCGAAAGAGCCGTCCTTCCTGAAGAAGCTGTCTCGAAGATCGCGCCGGACCTTGGGCACCGCCTCAGCTGCGGGATACCCCGTCCATACCCGGCCGCCTCCCTGGCCCGCGCGACCTCGTCACAATCCACTACCAGCTTCCCAGCCCGCGCGGCTGGTGCCTACCCCATTTGGATCATTGCGGTTGACGCATCCGTACGACCTGCGCGACCGCCCGTGAGTCTTTCGGGTTGCCGGGGCGGCTCGAAAGACTCACGGGCGGCTTCGCCTCGGGTCTAGCCGCCCGCCGCGGCGAGCACGGCGCGGCCGGTGAGGACCTCGGCGAGGTGCTCGCGGTAGTCGACGTCCGCGCTGGCGTCGGACGCCGGGCTGGTGCCCTCGGTGGCGTGCCGGGCGGCCGCCCGGATCGCGTCCGCCGTGGCGGGCTGACCGACCAGGGCTTGCTCGACGCCGCGGGCCCGGATCGGCGTCGGGCCCATGTTGGTCAGGCCGATTCGGGCCTCGGCGATCGTCCCCTCGGACACCCGCACCACAGCGGCCACGCCGACGATCGACCAGGCCTGGGCGACGCGGTTGAACTTCTCGTAGTGCGCGCTCCACCCCGTCCACTTCGGCATCCGCACCTCGACCAGCAGCTCATCAGGTTCCAGCGCGGTGGTGAAGTAGTCGACGAAGAAGTCCGCCGCGGGCACGGTGCGCCGCCCGGACGGCCCGGCCAGCACCATTTCGGCGTCCAGCACCAGCGCTGGGGCCGGCAGGTCGCCCGCCGGGTCGGCGTGCGCCAGCGAGCCGCCGAAGGTGCCGAGGTGACGCACCTGCGGGTCGGCGACCGTGCGGGTGGTCAGCGCGAGCAGCTGCGCGTGCTGCTGCACCAGCGGATCGTGCATGACGTCGTGGTGCGTTGTCATCGCGCCGATGACCAGCACGTCGCCTTCCTCGCGCACGCCGCGCAGGGCGGGGATGCGGCCGAGGTCGATGATCAGCTGCGGATCGGCCAGCCGCATCCGCAGCACCGGCAGCAGGCTCTGCCCGCCGGCCAGCACCTTGGCGTCCTCCCCGGCCTCGGAGAGCGCGGCGACCGCTTCCTCCACTGTGGAGGGCGAGACGTAGTCGAACTGGGCGGGAATCACCGGTTACCTCCTTGGACGTCCATCGAGCCGAGTCCGCCGCCGGCTTCCGGCGCGGTGGCGCTGCTTTCGCGGGCACCGGTCACGGCCCGCCACACCCGCTGCGGCGAGCACGGCATTTGCACGTCGTTAACGCCCATCGGCCGCAGGGCGTCGACGACCGCGTTCACCACCGCCGGGGTCGAGGCGATGGTGCCCGCCTCACCGACTCCCTTGACGCCCAGCACGTTCGACGTCGCGCGGGTTTCGGTGCGGTCGGTGATGAATTCCGGCAGGTCGGCGGCCGACGGGATCAGGTAGTCGGCCAACGTCCCGGTCGTCAGCGTGCCGGTCTCGTCGTAGACGGCCTCCTCGAACAGGGCCTGCGCGATGCCCTGCGCCAGCCCGCCGTGCACCTGGCCCTCCACGATCAGCGGGTTGATCACGGTGCCGATGTCGTCGACGCAGACGTACTTGCGGATCTTGACCTCGCCGGTCTCGGTGTCCACTTCGGTCGCGCACAGGTGGGTGCCGTGCGGGAAGGAGAAGTTCTCCGGGTCGAACGTCGCGTCGGCGTCCAGGTTCGGCTCCACCCCTTCCGGCAGGTCGTGCGCGGCGAACGTGGCGAGCGCGATCTCGGCGAGCGCGGTGCCGCGGTCGGTGCCTCGGACCCCGAACCGCCCCGAGGCGAACTCGACGTCGTCCTCGGCGCATTCCAGCAGGTGCGCCGCGATCTTCTTGGCCTTCTCGACGACCTTGTCGGCGGCGCTGACCACCGCCATGCCGCCGACGGCCAGCGACCGCGACCCGTAGGTGTCCATTCCCTTCGGCGAGATCTGAGTGTCGCCGTGCAGCACCTCGACGTCCTCGAACGGGACGCCGAGCCGGTCGGCCACGATCTGGCTCCACGCCGTCACGTGCCCCTGCCCGTGCGGCGAAGTTCCCGTGACGACTTCGACCTTCCCGGTCGGCAGCACCCGGATCGAGGCGTGCTCCCAACCGCCCGCGCCGTAGGACAGCGAGCCCAGCACCCGCGACGGCGCCAGCCCGCACATCTCGGTGAACGTCGAGATGCCGATGCCCAGCTGCACGGGATCGCCGGAGCGCCGCCGCTCCTCCTGCTCCTCGCGAAGCGCCTGGTAACCGAACAACTCCACGGCCTTGTCGGTGGCGGCCTCGTAGTTTCCGGAGTCGTAGGTCAGCCCGGCGACCGTGTCGTACGGGAACTCGTCGTGCGCGATCCAGTTCTTGCGCCGCAGCTCCATCGGGTCCACACCGAGTTCGGCGGCGAGCTCGTCCATCATCCGCTCGATGGCGAACGTGGCCTCCGGCCGGCCCGCGCCGCGGTAGGCGTCGGTCGGGGTCTTGTTGGTGAACACGTTGGTACAGCTGAAGTGGTAAGCGGGGATCTTGTAGATCGCGTTGAACATGAACGCGCCCAGGATCGGGACGCCCGGCGTGACCAGCCGCAGGTAGGCGCCCATGTCGGCGAGCAGCTCGACCTTCAGCCCGGTGATCTTGCCGTCGCGGGTCGCCGACATCGACAGCTTCTGGATCTGGTCGCGACCGTGGTGCCCGGAGACCATCGTCTCGGAGCGCGTTTCGGTCCACTTCACCGGTCGGCCGAGCTTGCGGGCCAGCACGAAGGCGATGACCTCCTCCGGCGTCACCTGCAGCTTGCCGCCGAACCCGCCGCCCACGTCCGGCGCGATGACCCGGATCTTCTGCTCCGGCACGCCGAGCGACATGGACAGCATCAGCCGCAGGATGTGCGGCACCTGGGTGGCCGACCACATGGTGATCTGCTCGCCGGTCGGGTCGACGACCACGGAGCGCGGCTCCATGAACGCCGGGATCAGCCGCTGCTGCCGGAAGGTCCGGTCGACGCGGACTTCCGCGCTGCTCAGCGCCTGTTCGACGTCGCCGCCGGTGCCCGCCTCGGCCGAGTCGAACGTCCAGGTCGCGTTGCGGTTGGTGCCCAGGTCGTCGTGCACCAGCGGCGAATCCGGCTGCAGCGCCGCTGCCATGTCGAGCACGACCGGCAGGTCCTCGTAGTCGACGTCGATGGCGTCTAGCGCGTCGCGCGCCTCGGCCGCGCTGCGCGCCGCCACCACGGCCACCGCTTCTCCGGCGAAGCACACCTCGTCCACGGCCAGCGGCGGCGCCGCCGGGGCCTTCATGTCCTCGGTGATCGGCCACGCGCACGGTAGGCTGCCCTGCTCGTCGGCGATGTCGCGGCCGGTGAAGACCGCTGAAACGCCGGGCATCCGCCGCGCCTCGTCGGTGTTGATCGACGTGATCCGGGCGTGCGCGACCGGACTACGCAGGATCGCCAGGTGCAACGTGCCCATCGGGGTCAGGTTGTCGGTCCAGCGGGTGCGGCCGGTGATCAGCCGCGCGTCCTCCTTGCGTTTGCGGGCGCGCCCGAGCTCGGGTTCCAGGACTGATGTCATGACTGCCGACCTCCCGTCACCCTCGTCTCGACGTGCTCGTCAGCAGGCGTTCGCGGGACGGGAGCTTGTGACTGTGCTTCTCCGGGGGCGTGCTCCACCGCGGGGCCGGCGCCCGGCTGCATGCGCTGCGACGCGTCGCGGACCGCGCGGACGATGTTCTGGTATCCGGTGCAGCGACAGAGGTTTCCCTCCATGCCTTCCCGGATCTGCTGGTCGTCGGGTTCGTGCACCTCGGCGAGCAGGTCCAGGGCCTGCATGATCATCCCGGGCGTGCAGAACCCACACTGGAGGGCGTGGTTGTCGTGGAACGCCTGCTGCAAGGGGTGCAGCCGGCCGTCTTGGGCGAGCCCCTCGACGGTGGTGACGTCGTGCCCGTCGGCCTGCACCGCAAGCACCGAGCACGATTTCACGCTGTGGCCGTCCAGGTGGACGGTGCACGCGCCGCAGTTGCTTGTGTCGCAACCGACGACGGTGCCGACTTTGCCTAGGCGTTCGCGGAGGTATTGGACGAGCAGCATGCGCGGCTCGACCTCATCGGAGTATTTGGTGCCGTCGACGTTGACGGTGATGCGCGGCATTTGGGCGGCCTCCTCGGAGGAACTGGCCCGCGGTGCGCGGACGGTCGGGAACGGACTGCTCCGCCTGGGTGACGGGCGTCACCCGTGAGCCTGCTACGCCGACCGATCGCGAGCAAGCGCGCTCACGAGTGATGGTGAACAAGCCCGTCGACTTCGGAGAGTCGCATGCCGCGACCGCGGCCACTGCGGGAGCCGGAGCCACTACGAATGCCGCAGCCACTACGAATGCCGGAGCCACTGCGAGTGCCGCAGCCACTGCCTCGCCCGGCGGCCCGGTCCGTCCTCCGCAAGTTCCATTGAAATCGAAGGTCCGATTTCAATGGAACTTGCGGAAGTTGTCCACAGCCGTAGGAGGTTGTCCACAGCCGTCGGCGTGTCGTGACGTCGAAGACGAATGCTCACGAGTGATGGTGGATGGGCCCCTCGACATCGGAGAGCCGCACGCCGCGACCGCCCCAGCGCAGCGCGATCAGCTCGGCCGCGATGGACACTGCGGTCTCCTCCGGGGTCCGCGCGCCCAGGTCCAGGCCGATCGGCGAGGACAACTTGGCAAGTTCGTCCCCGGTCAGGCCCTGCTCGCGCAGCCGTCGCAGGCGGTCCTCGTGGGTGCGGCGGGAACCCATCGCCCCGACGTAGCCCAAGTTCTGCCGCAGCGCGGCCTCCAGCACCGGCACGTCGAACTTCGGGTCGTGGGTGAGCACCATGACTGCGGTCCGCTCGTCCAGGCGCCCGGCCTCCGCCTCGGCGGCCAGGTAGCGGTGCGGCCAGTCGACGACCACGTCGTCCACGCCGGGGAACCGGCTGTGCGTGGCGAACACCGGCCGCGCATCGCAGACCGTGACCCGGTAGCCGAGGAAAGCGCCCATCCGGGCCATCGCGGAGGCGAAGTCGATCGCGCCGAACACCAGCATCCGCGGCGGCGGCTCGAAGGAGTTCACGAACACCCGCAGCCCTTCGCCGCGGCGCTGCCCTTCCGGGCCGTACTCGATGACGCCGCTGCGGCCGCTGGCCAGCATGCCGCGCGCATCGTCGACGACCGCGTCGTCTATCCGCGCCGATCCCAGGCTGCCGCTGGTGCGCTCGCGCCACACCAGCAGGTGTGACCCGACCTTGCTCTCGTCCGGGTGCTCCAGGACTGTCGTGACCGCGACCGGCTCCTCGGCCCGGACCGAGGCCGCGACGGAATCGAGTTCCGGGAAGGTCTCGCGGTCCACCCGCTCCACGAAGACGTCGAGGATCCCGCCGCAGGTCAGGCCGACGGCGAAGGCGTCGTCGTCGCTGACTCCGTAGCGCTGCAAGACAGGATCGGCGCCTTCCAGCACGCCGGTGGCCTCCTCGTAGACCGCGCCCTCGACGCACCCGCCGGAGACGCTGCCGACGGCCTCGCCACCGCTGGTCACCAGCATCGACGCCCCGGGCGGCCGCGGCGCCGACCGGAACGTCGCGACCACGGTGCCCAGCCCGACGGCCTCGCCCGCTTCCCACCGCTTGCTCAACTCGTCCAGCACGTCACGCACAGCGCACCTCCGCTTCCGCAACGCCTCCCGGCGCAGCGCCATTTCCGCCGGACCGCAACTCCGGCGCGTCGCCGGGCTTGGGGGGTGGGGCGAACGGCCTGTTTACCTCGCCTATTGAGGCGAACGGTCCGTTCGCCTCACCGCGCCGTGCCGGAATGCGTGCCCCGGCTACCCGGTCAGTTCTGCCCAAGTCCGACACTTCGCTCCTCCGGTGCCATCCCCGGCTGGGACAACCGGCGCACCCACGACCACACGTCCTCCAGCGAACGCAGGCTGTGTCCCGCCACCATCCGGTCAACGTGCGGCATGGCCGCGACAATCCCGGACTGCACCGGCTGGTAACCGTCGTGCCCGGCGTGCGGATTCGCCCAGATCACTGCCCGAGCCAACCGCCGCAACCGCCGCATCTGGTCGCCCAGCTCGGCCGAGTCGCCGCGCTCCCAGCCATCGGAGAACAGCACGACGACCGAACCGCGCGCGATGCCCCGCTGCCCCCACCGGTCCAGGAACACCCGGAGCGTCTCGCCGAGCCTGGTGCCACCGGAGAAGTCCGGCACGGCACGGGAAGCCGCCAGCAGCGCGGCCTCCGGATCGCGCTGCCGGAGCTGCCGGCTCACCCGCGTCATCCGGGTGCCCAACGTGAAAACCTCGGTGCTGGCGGGCGAACGCCGAACCACAACGTGCGCGAACCGCATCAGCGCATCCGCATACGGGCTCATCGACCCCGAGACGTCGATCAGCAGCACCACCCGGCGCGGTCGCCGAGAACGCTTCTGGCGCTGCAACCGCAACGGCTCGCCACCGGAACGCAGCAGCTCGCGGAGCGTCGCGCGCGGGCTGAGCGGGCCGCGCTTGCTGCGCCGATGCCGCAACGCGGGGCGCGACGGCGGCTCCGGGCGCAGCACCGCGAGCATGCGCCGCAGGTGCTCGCGCTCCGCCGCACCGAGCTCCGCGAGGTCGCGACGGCGGAGCACCTCGGCTTCGCTGGCGGCGGCGGCAAGCGGCTTGTCCGCGTCGCCGTCCTGGTCGCCGCCAGCAGCCGCGGAGAGCGCAGCGATCCGCGCCGGACGCGGCAGCGGACGGCCCGGCGACTCGGCGGGCAGCGCAGCGCCGCCGAACCAGCAGCCGAAGGCTGCGTCGTAGCGCGGAACGTCGTCCGGTTCGGAGCACAGCGTGATGCGGCCGGCCCAGTAGACCGCGGAGCGGTCGTCGAGGCCGACGTGCTCGGTGGCGGCGAGGAAGGCCTGGACGCGGGTGGGGCCGCAGGCCATCCCGGAGTGCCGCAGGGCGCGGGCGAACCCGACCAGACCGGTCGCGGTGTGCTCCATCAGCCCCCTCCTGAACGTTCCGCTTCGATGGACGGTCAGGGCGCCACGATGCCCGCGGCGCGGACCCTTTCGGTGTCTTCCCGGTATTTCAGCACCGCGCCCAGGGTGGTCGCGGCGATCTCGGTGTCCAGTTCGTTCTGGTCCAGCGCTTGCAGCGCCTGCGCCCAGTCCAGCGCCTCCGCCACCCCGGGCGGCTTCAGCAGCTCCATCTGCCGCATCCGCTGCACCGCCGCGGCCACCTGCTCCGCCAGCCGGGCGTCCAGACCCGGCAGGCGGCGTCGCAGGATCGCCACCTCCCGCTCCAGGTCCGGGTGCTCCAGCCAGTGGTAGAGGCAGCGACGCTTCAGCGCGTCATGCACTTCGCGGGTCCGGTTGGACGTCAGGATCACGATCGGTGGCTGCGGCGCCCGCACCACTCCGAACTCCGGAATGGTCACCGCGTATTCCGACAGCACCTCCAGCAGGAACGCCTCGAACTCGTCGTCGGCGCGGTCGATCTCGTCGACCAGCAGCACGCAGGGCGACTCCTGCAACGCGCGCAACAGCGGCCGCGCCAGCAGGAACCTCGGCGTGTACAGCGAAGATTCGGCGGCGTCGGCGTCCATCTCGCCCCCGGAAGCCGCCTCCAGGGTGCGCAGGTGCAGCAGTTGGCGCGGGAAGTCCCAGTCGTATAGCGCTTGCGCGGCGTCGATGCCCTCGTGGCACTGCAACCGGATCAGGTCCACCCCGAGCGCCGTGGCCAGCGCCAGCGCCAGCGCCGTCTTGCCGGTGCCGGGTTCGCCCTCGCACAGCAGCGGGCGGCGCATCCGCATCGCCAGGAAGGCCGCCGTCGCAATGCCATCGTCGGGCAGGTAACCGGTCTCGTCCAACGCCGTCGCGACCTCGGCCGGGGATTTCATGTCGAGCGTGTCATCCACCGCCATGCCGCCGAGCGTATGCGAACAACCGGCCCCAAGGCGATCATCCGATCATCCGGCAAGCAGGTCCCGGACCGCGTCGCCCACTCTGCCAACCTCCAAGGCGGGGATCGGCTCGCCGCGCACCAGGTACCGCCGGACCACGGCGTAGGGCAGGTCGATCACCGTGCCCGGCCGCTGGATCCGGTTCCGCTTCACCGCACCGCGCGGCTTCGACGGGATCCACGAATTCACCGTGCACCGTGAATCCGACGGCACCTCGCTGCACCACCTGCTGTCCATGCACGCCCGAGGCCCCGCGCGAATCGCCTGGCCGATCCTCTGGCGACCGCTGCACGATGCGGTGCTCGAGGACTGCCTCGACTGCGCCGAGCGGAACACCACCGGAACCGTGCGCGCACCGGCCCGCTGGTCGTGGTGGGTGCGCTTGCTCGTTTCCGTAAGATCACGGGGATTTCGGAGGTTGGTGCATGAGCCGGTTCAGCGGGTTCCCCGCGCACGTTGAGACGCACATCGGCCGGGTCCGCGGTGCCGACAGCCGGGACGCCAACGGCCGCGATCGGGGTTACTACCTCGTCTACTGCGACCACCCGGACGGCGCGCACGTCTCGGTGCTGACCAGCGGCCTGCGCGACCGCACCGCGGGCGCGCCGTTGCCGCAGGAGCTCGTGTGCACGTTGCAGGCGGGCCAGGAGCTCTACGCGCGGCACCTGACCGGCGTGATCGCCGAGCTGCTGGTGGAGAGCAACAGCAGGGTCGGCTACGGCGCGCTCATCATGAACGACCGGATCCTGTTGCCGGACACGGAGATCTGCGGCGCGCTCGCCGCACCCCACCCCTACCTCGGCGACTCGTTCGACGTCCTGCTCAGCGATGCCGGCGAACCGGTCCTCCAGCTGATCACGCTGGTCCCGATCACCCGGGACGAGGCGCAGCTGGTGGCCCGCTACGGCCGAGACGCGCTGTACGACCGCTGGGAGCGGGAGAGCTCCAACCTCCTTGACATCCACCGCCCCTCCGCTACTTGACTTGTTCGAGGACTCGTTTTGCAGGGCGGCGCAAGTGGCGGAATCTGGCCGTGCGCGGTTTTGGGCGCTATAGCACCGAAAAGCGCGCACGGGACCTACCGCGGCGTCACCGGATGCCGGGCGCCTGTTCGACGAACTTGTCCAGGACGCCGTCGCCGACCAGGACCTGCCCCTGGGGGCGGACCTCGCCGGGCGGGGTCCGGATCTGCTTGGCCCGATCCGCGAACTGCCGAGCCGCGGCGAAGCGATCGAAGGTGCGCCCCTCGTCGCCGTCTGCCCGCGCCTGGAGGCCGTCCACGGTGGCAACCAGCGCGTCGCCCCAGAGTTGGGTAGCCGTCAGCCATTGCTTCACGTCGCCGGCGAAGTCCGCCGGCGCGCCCTTGCCGATCTGCTCCGGGGCGTCCGCGATCGCCTGCGCGTAGCCGCGCAGCTCCCGCACCGCGCCCGCGCGATCGCCGCGCTCCCAGCCGACGCGGAACTCCTCGATCCGCCGCGCCAACTCCGGCGCCTGCGGCAGCCACGGCCGACCGCTGGGCAGCGGCGCCATGTGCTGCAGGTCGAAAAACACCATCAGCGCATCGACGGTCGCCGGGTCGGCGACCAGCCCGGGCTGCCCGGCCACCCGCTTCCCCGCCAGGTACCCGGCCGCCGCCCGCCAGGCCCGCTGCGGGTCGAAGGCCGCGTCGTTCCAAGCGAAATCGGCCGCGCCGAGCTCCACGACCTTGCTCGCCGCCGCCAGGTTCATCGGGTTGGACACGTCGCCGACGAGCTGCCCGCTCAACCCCCGCTCCCGCTTGTCGTACGGGCCGAGCAGCACCCGCCCGACGGAGCCGTCGAAGTCGTTGACCGGGTAGTTGTCCCACAGGAAGAGCTTGCGCCCCCAGACCTTCTCGGCCTGCTGCGCATCGGAAACGGTGATCTGGCGCGGGATCACGCCGTCGCCGGTCCACATCACCACCACCCGCGGGTCGAGCGCCGAGCGCATCGCGGTCTTGTACGCCGAGTCCTCCACGTCGGAGTACTCGGTCGGCACGAACTGCAGCGGCGCCACACCGGGATGCGCGTCGACGAACTCGCGCTGCACCCGGTTGAGCAGCTCCACCTGCGCCTTCCCGGCCGCGCCCTCGGACGGCTGGCCGTACTTCGCCTGGTCGCCCGGGCAGTTCCAGCGGGTGTAGGAGATGTCGTCCAGCGGCACGGAGAAGTCGCGGACGCCCTCGTCATACACCGCTTGCAGCTTCGCCAGCAGCGCGCGGAAGTCCGCGTCGTCGCTGTAGCAGATGGAGGTGCCCGGTGAGAGGGCGAAGGTGAACTTCACGTGGTGCGCCTGGGCCTGCCGGATCAGCTCCTGCACCTGGGCGAGCTCGTCCGCCGGGTACGGCTCGCGCCATTTCTCCCGGTGATACGGGTCGTCCTTGGGCGCGTAGATGTAGGTGTTCATCTTGACGTCGCCGTAGAAGGCCAACTGGTCCATGCGCTCGGCATGCGTCCAAGGTGGACCGTAGAAGCCTTCGACGGCGCCGCGCAGCGGCATCGACGGGTGGTCGACGATGCCGACCCCGGAGATCCGGCCCGGCGAGGCGATCTGGCGCAGCGTCTGCACGCCGTAGTAGGCGCCGGCCGCGTCGGATGCGCCGATGAACAGGATCGGGCGGTTGCCGCCTCGCCCGGCCAGCACGTAGCCCTCGGGCGGCAGCGGCGCGGGTGCGGCGTAGCCCAGCTCTTGCAGGCCCTTCACCACCGACGGCGAGTTCCGGTCGCCGATGCGGATGCTCAGGACGCTGTCGTCGGCGGGCGTGCCGGGCTCGCGCACCGTCACCCCGCTCGCCCCGGCGAGCGTCAGCACCTGGACCGCGAGGTCGCGGGTGGGCTGGTCGACGAGCGGATCGACGACCACTTCGACCCTGCCCAGCACCGGGATGTCGTCGCCGAGCCGCTTCATCTCCTGTGGCTGCGGCGTGACCTGCGGCAGGCCGGTCGCGGGTAGCGACTGCGGCGGCGGCGCGGTCGGCGGCGGCGCCTGCGGCGCGGTGTTCGTGCAACCCGCCAGCACCACGCTCGTGAACGCCACGACGAGCGCCGACCACCGGACCTTTCGACCGAGCATGTCCCCTACCTCAACCTGGACTCCCACCGGCCCCCAGGACATCACACGCCGATTACGCCCGCCGACGCACCCGAAACTAGACACCTCGAAATAATTCGTGATATAAATGATTTAATAAACGAACGATACCTGAAGGCGGAGATCACCATAACCACCCAACAGGCCCCATCCCGGCAGGTCGGCCCGCCGCTGCTGATCGTCGGCATCGTCTTCGTCGCGCTGTTCCTGGCCGGACTGGTCATCTCGACCGCCATGGCGGGCGGCGCGACCTACCCGAGTCCCTTCGAAGCACCAGAGATCGTCGAGCGCTACGTGACGGCGCACGGCGGGGCGGCGGCGGTCGCCGGGTTCTTCCAGCTCGCCTCGGCCTTCCCGCTGCTGGTGTTCACCGCGACTGCGGTGCACCGCCTGCGCGCCACCGGCGCTTCCGTGCCCGGCACCTACATCGCGCTGGTGGGCGGCGTGCTCAGCGCCGGATTCACGATCCTCAGCGGACTGTTCCAGTGGGTCGTCTCCCGGCCGGTCGTGCTGAGCAGTCCCGACGCGATGCACCTGGCCCACCAGGTGTCCTTCGCCCTCGGCGGGCCGGCCTACGCGGCATCCTTCGGCCTGCTGGCGGCCGGGCTCTCGGTGCCGGTGCTTGTCATGCGGCGCGGGCCGCGCTGGGTTGGCTGGCTCGGCCTGGCCGTCGCCGCCGTCGGCATGCTGTCCACGCTGACGCTGATCGTCCCGGCCTTCTCCTACCTGATCCCGCTGACCCGGTTCCCCGGTTTCATCTGGCTGATCGCGATGGCCGCGACGCTCAGGCGGTGAGGTCCCGCCAGCTCCGCACCCGATCGGCGCGCACCGACCCGTCGGCGCGGGCACCGGCGCCGATGTGGAAGGCGCGCGCCCCGGCGGCCCGCAGGTCGGCGACGTGCTCCTGTCGCAGGCCGCCGCCGACGAGCAGCGTCACGCCGTCGATGTCCTGCCGCGCGGCGAGTTCGCGCAGGTCGGCAAGGCCCTCGTCGACCCCGCCGGGGGAGCCGGCGGTGAGCACGGTGTCCGGGCCGAGCGACACCGCGTGGTCCCAGGCGAGCCGGTACTGGGCGGAGTGGTCGACCGCGCGGTGGAAGGTCCACGGGCAGCCTGCGAGCTCTGCGACGACATCGCGGGTCGCGCCGACGTCGACCTGGTCGTAGTCGTCGAGGAACCCGAGCACGAACTCCTGCGCCCCGGCCGCGCGCAGCTCTCCGACCCGCCGCCGCAAGGCGTCGACGTCCGCGGCGAAGTCGGGCTGATCGCGCACCATGACCCGAACCGGCAGATCCGTCGCCGCGAGCACGCTGCGGACGGTGGCCGGATCCGGTGTGAGGCCGTCGGCGGGCAGCTCCCGCACCAGCTCCAGCCGGTCGGCGCCACCCTGCTGAGCGGCCTCAGCTTCGGCGGCGTCGAGCACGATCACTTCCAGCAAAGCACCCACACCGGCACCGTAACCGGACGCTGGAAGACTGTCGACGTACACTTGTTTTGTCTGGTCAAGACCAATGAGTCCGTGAATCGCGACCCAAGTGCTCCCGGATGCTCCCGGCGAGGGGCCGCAATTTCCATTGAAATCGAAGGTCCGATTTCAATGGAAATTGCGTGGTACGGAGACCGGACGGCGTGTGCGGTTCCCCCTCGCAGGACGAGCGTGGAAACAGCCACGAACGACCGAAGGGCCGCCCCCGAGCGGGGACGGCCCTTCGAAAACGCGGCAGCAGCGTGGATCAGAAGTCCATGCCGCCCATGCCACCGGTCGGGTCCGGAGCGCCGGCCTTCTCCTTCTCCGGCTTCTCCGCGACCACGGCTTCGGTGGTCAGGAACAGCGCGGCGATGGAAGCGGCGTTCTGCAGCGCCGAGCGGGTGACCTTGGCCGGGTCGAGAACGCCGGCCTGGACCAGGTCCTCGTACTCGCCGGTCGCGGCGTTGAGGCCGTGACCGGAGGTGAGGCCCTTGACCTTCTCCGCGACGACGCCGCCCTCGAGGCCGGCGTTGATGGCGATCTGCTTCAGCGGAGCCTCGACGGCGATCTTCACGCTGTTGGCGCCGGTCGCCTCGTCACCGGTCAGGTTGAGGCCGTCGAAGGCAGCCTGCGCGGCCTGCAGCAGCGCGACGCCGCCACCGGCAACGATGCCCTCCTCGACCGCAGCCTTGGCGTTGCGGACCGCGTCCTCGATGCGGTGCTTGCGCTCCTTGAGCTCGACCTCGGTCGCCGCACCGGCCTTGATGACGGCCACGCCGCCGGCCAGCTTGGCCAGCCGCTCCTGCAGCTTCTCGCGGTCGTAGTCGGAGTCCGAGCGCTCGATCTCGGCGCGGATCTCGTTGACCCGACCGGCGATCTGCTCGTCGTCGCCGGCACCCTCGACGATGGTGGTCTCGTCCTTGGTGACGACGATCTTGCGGGCACGGCCCAGCAGGTTCAGGTCCGCGTTCTCCAGCTTGAGGCCGACCTCTTCGCTGATGACCTGACCACCGGTCAGGATCGCCATGTCCTGCAGCATCGCCTTGCGGCGGTCACCGAAGCCGGGGGCCTTGACCGCGACCGACTTGAAGGTGCCGCGAATCTTGTTGACGACCAGGGTGGCCAGCGCCTCGCCCTCGACATCCTCGGAGATGATCAGCAGCGGCTTGTTCGCCTGCATGACCTTCTCCAGCAGCGGGAGCATGTCCTTGACGTTGGAGACCTTGGAGCTCAGCAGCAGGATGTACGGGTCCTCCAGGACCGCCTCCATCCGCTCCGAGTCGGTGACGAAATAGGGCGAGATGTAGCCCTTGTCGAAGCGCATGCCCTCGGTGAGCTCCAGCTCCAGGCCGAAGGTGTTGCTCTCCTCGACGGTGATGACGCCTTCCTTGCCGACCTTGTCCATCGCCTCGGCGATCAGCTCGCCGATCTGACGGTCGCCGGCCGAGATCGCGGCGGTGGCGGCGATCTGATCCTTGGTCTCGATCTCCTTGGCGTTCTTGAGCAGCTGCTCGGCGATCGCCTCGGTGGCCTTCTCGATGCCCCGCTTCAGGGCGATCGGGTTGGCGCCGGCCGCGACGTTGCGCAGACCCTCGCGCACCAGCGCCTGGGCCAGCACGGTGGCGGTGGTGGTGCCGTCACCCGCGACGTCGTCGGTCTTCTTCGCGACCTCCTTGACCAGCTCGGCCCCGATCTTCTCCCACGGGTCCTCGAGCTCGATCTCCTTGGCGATAGAGACACCGTCGTTGGTGATGGTCGGCGCGCCCCACTTCTTCTCGAGCACGACGTTGCGGCCCTTCGGCCCGAGCGTCACCTTGACGGCGTCAGCGAGGGTGTTCATGCCGCGCTCTAGACCGCGGCGGGCGTCCTCGTCAAACGCGATCATCTTGGCCATTGCGGTGTGGTCCTCCACCTGTCTGGACGCCGCGGTGGTGGGTTTGCGCACCCCACGGCAGGACTCGTGCTCGGCCAGGCTCGGTGCCCGCGACGGACGACCGTGCGGCGGCGCCGTCGGGTGGCACCGCCGGAGACGGCCTCACCGTCCCGGCCTGGCACTCAACCTTGCTGAGTGCCAATACCGTGTTTAGCACTCTCACCGGTCGAGTGCAAGCGCGACCGTCAGCGGGTCGGCACCGAAGTCGGCAGGTGGTTGTTGTTGTAAGAGGAGGTTTCCGACGTCGTCGAGTCCGTGCCACTGCCGCCGGAACCGCCGATGGAGTTGGCCATCACAACGAAGATGACCACGATGACCACCAGCGCGACACCGGCGAGCACCGGCACGATCCACTTCGCCGAACCGCCCGACTTGGTCGCGAACGCCGCCGAACCGGCCGGGATCGGCGGGCGCAGCCGAACCGGGTCGTTGCCCGGCGGCGGCAGCGGGCGCGGCGGCGGCTGATACCGCGGGTAGCCGGGCGGCGCAGGCGGGCCGGGCGGCGCGGACGGGCCGTACTGGACCGGCTGCGGGCCGGACATCGGAGCCACTGGGGCCGCCGGAGCCGCCGGAGCCGCCTGGCGGGACGGTGGCGGCGTGTCCCCGGACGCCGGACCGAGCGCGGCGCGGGCCGCCGCGACCAGCTCCTTGCAGTTGCCGAAGCGCTGGTCGGGGCTCTTCGACATGCCGCGGCGCAGCACCTCGTCGATGCTGCCGGGCAGCACCACCAGCGCGGTCGCGGGCGGCGGCTCGGCGCCCAGGTGCCCCTGGATGACCTCCTGCACCTGCCCCCGGAACGGCGACCGTCCCGTCAGGCAGGCGAACAGCATGCAGCTCAGCGCGTACTGGTCGGTGCGGCCGTCCACCGGCTCGCCGCGCAGGTGCTCGGGGGCCGCGTAGGTCGGCGAGCCCAGGAAGTCGCCGCTGGCGGTGCGGTGCCCGGTCGCGCCGCGTCGGGTGAGCCCGAAGTCGGCCAGGTAGACATGCTCGTGGACGGATTCGCGCGAGGTCACCAGCACGTTGGCCGGCTTCAGGTCGAGGTGCACCAGGCCGCGCTCGTGCAGCATGTCCAGCGCCTCGGCGACTTGGGAGAGCAGTTCCAAGGCGCGCTTGGGCGAGATCGGCCCGTCCTTGATCAGGCTGGCAAGGTCGGACCCGTCGACCAGCCGCATCGCGATGTAGAGCATGCCGTTGACCTCGCCGAAGTCATACAGCGGCACGATGTTCGCGTGGTCGATGGCGGAAGTGTTGCGCGCCTCGTCGACGAACCGCTCGCGGAACTCCGCGTCACCGGTGATGTGCTCGCCCATGACCTTGAGCGCGACCTTGCGGCCCAGACGGGTATCGGTGGCGCGGTACATCACGCTCATCCCGCCGCGGCCGAGCACTCCGTCGATCTTGTAGTGGCCGAGGCGCCGCCCGGTGAGGTCTTCCGACACGCGAAGCAGCCTAACGTTTCGAGACCACGCCCGTCTTTCGGTTCGGCAACACCGTCTCGGGTTCGCCCGCACCATGACTAGTCCGATCCCGGACCAGCCGAACGCGCCGCGGCCCGGCCCCCCATCCAGAGGAACCGGGCCGTGCGCATGATGTTCTTTCGCGAAGCGGCGGCAGCCGATCGCGGTGCGGGCTCGGCTCGCACGCCGCGCGGGCCGAGCCCAACTTCCTAGACCTTGCGGACTCCGTCTGCTTGGGTGCGGCCGTCACGTCCCGCTTTCACTTCGAATTCCACCCGATCCCCTTCGGAAAGGGTTCGGAAACCAGACATGTTGATCGCGGAGTAATGGACGAACACATCAGATCCACCGTCCGTTGCGATGAATCCGTAGCCCTTCTCCGAGTTGAACCATTTGACCGTGCCGACCGCCACGGCGTCCTCCTCATAAATGTGATGCACGACGCGGAAAGCGTCGCTGGAGCAACGGCCACGCTACCCGAGAAATGGGGCCTCGTCGCGGGTTCGACAATGCGACTTTTCCGTTAAACACTGGGCCAAACGGGTGTCATCGGCGGCCACGTTCAGTTATCGAAGTCGAAGCGACCTCGCGAATTCGTCCGAACGAACGAGTCCATTTGCGCTCTCGGCGAAATTCAGGAACGAGCGCCTAGTCCATTCGCCTGCAACCAGGTGACGAGTCCTCGGGGATTGCGGGTTTGGGTCAACACCCGGCCGGGACCCGCGAAATCGAACACCAGACCTTCACCGCTCTTGAGCGACTGCACCACGCCCTGGTTCATCTGCCGTAACCGGCTCTGCACGGTATCGGCGTAGGCCACCACGTGACCGGTGTCGATCGTGACGTATTCGCCTGGCTGCAGCGTCACCACGTCCAGTGCGCCGTAGCAGGACACCACCACCGCGCCCTGGCCGACGACGTGTGTCATGAAGCCGCCCTCGCCACCGAAGAGGTTCTGGAAGCCGCCCCACTGCGTCTCCAGCTGCACGGTGCTCGCGGAGGCAAGCCAGCAGCCCTTGGTCACGCACCAGCCGACCCGGCCGTCGAGCTCCAGCACGTTCAGGTCGCCGGGCAGGTTCGGCGCCACGTCCACCCAGCCGCCCTGCTGTGGGGCCGTGTAGGTCGACACGAAGAACGACTCGCCGCCGAGCGCCGCGCGGGCCAGCGACTTGAGGAAGCCGCCCTGGGCGCGCGCCTCGACGGTCACGCCGTAGCTGGTGGCGAGCATCGCGCCGGACTCGACCCGCACCGGCTCGCCCGGGGCGAGCATCAGCCGGGCCACCCCGAACGACGGCGTGTGTCGGGTGCGAACCTGCACCGGAACCTCCTATCTCTGGCATCGCACGGGCCGGACGCGCGGCTCGGGCTGGCCACCCACCAGCGGGCAAGCGATGCCGGCCGCTTTCCACCACGCGAGGGAGGTGACCACCCGCGGGCACCCAGATGTCTTCTCGCGAGGGCAGCCCCGACGTGGCGCACCGGAGACGAGTCGGGGATCCCGGAGTCGAGAAGGCGTCTGAAGTTCCGCTGCGAGACCACCTACGCAGAACGACCCACGCTCTCCCCGAGAGTCTGCCACGCACGATCATTGCGACGATTCGCACGCCGGTAGGGACAGTAGGGGTGTCGATGACCGATGATCTGGGCGTGTCGCACGGAACCGGAACCCCCGCCCTGACCGCGGTCGCCGACCATCAGTCGAAGATCACCGCCCTGCTCGCCCCGACGCCGGTGGCAGCGAAACCGCTGGCGGACTGCCTGGGCCTGGCCCTCGCCGCGGACCTGGCCGCGCCGATCTCGCTGCCGCCGTTCGACAACTCCGCGATGGACGGCTACGCCGTCCGCTCCGTCGACCTGGCCGGTGCGACCCCGGAGCAACCGGTGCGGCTGCCGGTCCACGAGGACATCCCGGCGGGCCGGGTCGACGCGCCGGCGCTGCAGCCCGGCACCGCGCACCGGATCATGACCGGCGCCCAGATGCCGCCGGGCGCGGACGCGGTGATCCCGGTGGAACGCACCGATGGCGGAATCGAGCAGATGCAGGCGTTCGTCTCGGTGCAGCCGGGAGCACACGTGCGGCGCGCGGGCGAGGACGTCTCGGCCGGCGCCACGGTGCTCACGGCAGGCACGACGCTGACACCCGCGCAGCTGGGCGTCGCGGCCGCCGTCGGGATTTCCGAGCTGCCTGTGCACCGGCCGGTCCGGGTGCTGGTGCTGTCCACCGGTTCGGAGCTGGTCGCCCCGGGGACCGAGCTGCAGCCGGGCCAGATCTACGAGTCCAACGGCTTGATGCTGGCCTCCGCGGTGCGCGAAGCGGGCGGCGAGGCGACGCTGCTGCGGTTCGTGCCGGACGACGTCGACGCCTTCCACGCCGCGCTCGCCCCGCACCTGGCCACCACTGATCTGCTGATCACCTCCGGCGGCGTCAGCGCCGGGGCCTACGAGGTCGTCAAGGACGCGCTCACCGGCACCGGTGTCGAGTTCACCAAGGTCGCGATGCAGCCCGGGATGCCGCAGGGCTGCGGCCGCTACCACGACGGCGTGGCCGTGGTGACGCTGCCGGGCAACCCGGTCAGCGCGATGGTTTCGTTCGAGGTCTTCGTGCGGCCCGCGCTGCGCGCCGCGGCCGGGCACCACGCCACCCGCCGCCCGGTGCGGCAGGCGACGCTCGTCGAGCCGCTGTCCGCGCCGGCCGGCAAGCGGCAGTACCTCAGGGGCCGGTTCGACCCGGCCACCGGCACCGTCACGCTGCAGGGCGCGCCCGGCTCGCACCTGCTGGCGGGCCTGGCCAAGGCGAACTGCCTGCTGGAGATCCCCGAGGACGTGACCGAACTCGCCGCGGAGTCCGCAGTAGACGTGATGCTGCTGGATTGAACGGGAACGCGGCGAGCCCGGAGATCACCTTGTTGACGGATCGCCGTGCTTCCCCGAGACTGCACCACCGTCCCGACCCACCCCTCCGGAGTTCTGCACCGTGCGTGGCCCCTGGCGCGCCGCCCTGGCGCTGGCGTTGCACATTGGCTTCTTCTTCGCGCCGATCGCGCTGGTCCTCGGACTGCTCGCGATCGCGGCGCTCACCTTCCGATACGACCAGGGCGGCGGGGCGAAGGCCGCGCTCGCGGCGGTCGCGGTCGGCGCGATCTGCGCGATCGGCCTGCGCGCCGTGCTGCGCAACCGGGTGCGGCCGCGCGGCGTCCAGCTGACCCGGGCCGAGCAGCCGCAGCTATGGCGGATGGCGGAGTCGATCGCCGCCGACGCCGACGCCCCGGTGCCCGACGAAATCCGCATCACCTCCGAGCCGAACGCGACCATCCTCGAGGACACCGCGCTGCTCGGCCTGCGCACCCGGTCCCGGTACCTGGAGCTCGGGCTGCCGCTGCTGGCCGCGCTCAACGCCAGCGAGCTGCGGGCCGTGGTGGCGCACGAGCTCGGCCGGTTGACCGGCCGCAACCGGCTGACCGTGACGGCCTACCGCGCGTCGGCGAGCGTCGAACGCACCGTCGCGCACCTCACCGGCGGCCCCGTCAAGTGGCTGTTCACCGGCTACGCCCGGCTGTTCACCGCGATCGCCGCCACCACCGGCCCCGAGCTGGAGCTGGCCGCCGACGCCATCGCCGTCCGGGAAGCCGGTACCCGCACAGCCGTCACCGCGCTGCGCAAGGCGATCGCCATCGAGATCGGCTGGCAGGAGTACGCCGACGACTACCTCAGCATGGCCAAGTCGGTCGGCCACGCGCCGGACGTGCTGCTGGGCTTCCGGTCTTTCATGGAGCACCCGGTGCGCAAGCCGCAGCTCGCCGAGCGCGTCAAGCAGGCCATCGCCGGGGAGGCCGACGGCAGCCGCACGCGCCCGCCCGCACGCAAGCGCATTGAGGCGATGAAGCGGATCAAGGTGGGCAACAAGGAGCTCGACGACCGGCCCGCGTTCGCCATGCTGCGCAACCCGCGCAAGAGCGTGCCCGAGCTCGAAGAACGCCTGATGATCGACGGCCTCAAGCGGCGGCTCGCGTGGCCGGAGCTGGCCCGGCTGGCCGGCGCCGCGCACGTCGCCGAGCGGGCCGCGCTGCTGAGCTCCGCTGCGGCGCAGAGCGGCCTGCCGGTGGAGCCGACGATCGTCGGCATCCTGCCCGCCATACACCGCGGCCAGGGCCACGACCTGGTCAACCCGGTGCTCAACCCGGGCCTGTGCCCGGAACGCATTGAGGAGGCGGCGGTCGACACGCTGACCGAACTGCTCGGCTGCGCCGTTGTGGACGCGCTGATCTGCGCCCGGCGGGCGCACCACGAACTGGACTGGGGCGGCCCATCGACGGTGCGGCTGGCCAACGGGCAGCCGCTGGACCCCGATCGGCTGGTCCGCCCGGCGGTCTCCGACCCCCGGCTGGTCCCGGGGCTGCACCGGGCGCTGGTCGACCTCAAGGTGCCGCTGACCCACGCGCGCCGACCCGCCGCCGAGCCCGAGCCAGCGCTGGCCGGGATCGTCAGCCCGGTGCAGTGCGCCGACGGCAACTACGACCTGCTGGTGACCGACCGGGGCCTGGTGCTGGTGCCCAGTTCGGCCAGCACCACGAAGCGCCTGCTGGCGGGCACCCTCGCCCGGTTCCGCAAGGCCGAGCAGGAGCAGCTCGCCGAGTTGGCCGCGACGCCGGTCGGCGAGCTCCGGGAGCAGCCCGGCGCGCAGTGGGTGGACAGCCGGGACGTGGCCAGCGCCCGGCTGGACCAGGACCGCGGCGGCTGGTCCCTGTCGTTGGAGCTGTACCTCGACGAGTACGCGGTGTCCGAGCTGGACGACGTCGGCGTGCGCGACGGCGAGGACGGCATGTCCGAGCTTGAGCTGCGCAGCACCGCCGACGGCGTGGAGCACGGCGACCCGTACCGGGGCCTCGGCGAGTTGATGGGGGCGCGGATGAACCTCGACGAACCGGCCTACGCGGACGAGTGAAAACTGCCCGAACCTCGGTAACTCCCCGTCATGTAACGGCCCGCTCAGGTCCTCCAAAAGCGGCTACGGACTTTTTGTGAACTCAATTACACTGGAAACCGCGTCACGAACCGTCGATCAAATACATCTTCAAGACGTCCGCATGAACCCGCTGCTGCTTGCCGGTGGGGCGGACACGCCGAGGACCGTGCGCCGTCGGGGGGTGCACGGACCCGCACCGGGGAGGCCGTTCGACGTCTACGGGGAGACGTCGAACGGCCTCCTCGCCGGTTGCGCGACGTTCGTGGTCCGTCAACGCCCCACTCACCCGAGCGGGTGACATGGGAATGGTCTTGACGGTAGCATCCCCGGATCGAATAAACGCAGGTCAGCAAGGCAGTTCTTGATCAACTACGCCCCCTGGCGTCGGTTGACCCGAGGCGTCCGCGATGCTGTACCGACGACGGCACCGGTCGACACCCCCGTTCGCTCGGGGCACCCGGCCGAACCGCCGCACCATGACCGCCGACGCAGGGGCGTAGCACCTCGATGAGCACCGCGAAAGAACCGAAGAAGAACCCGCTGGCGCACCTCGCCGCGCTGGCCCGCGACACCATCCCGCCGATGCACCCGGCAGGCCGCCCGTTCGTGCTCGGCGCCGCCATCGCGACCCTCCTGCTGCGCCGCCGGTGGCGTCCGGCGGGCGTGCTCGGCGGCATCGTCACCGCGTGGTGCGCGTGGTTCTTCCGCGAGCCAGCCCGCACCACGCCCAGCCGCGAGGGGCTCGCCCTCGCCCCCGCCGACGGCACGATCTCGCACATCGAGCCCGCGGTGCCCCCCACTGAGCTCGGCCTCGGCGACGAGCCGATGACCCGCATCAGCGCCTTCCTCACGATCTTCGACGTGCACGTCCAGCGGATCCCGCTGAGCGGCAAGATCGAGACCATCGCCTACCGGCCCGGCAAGTTCCTCTCCGCCGACCTGGACAAGGCCAGCGAGGACAACGAGCGCAACTCGATGGTCATCCGCGCCGACGACGGCACCCAGGTCGCGGTGGTGCAGATCGCCGGCCTCGTCGCCCGGCGCATCGTTTGCTCCGTCTCCGAAGGCGACGTGCTCCAGGCCGGCAGCACCTACGGCCTGATCCGCTTCGGCTCCCGGGTGGACCTCTACGTGCCCACCGGCAGCCGGATCCTGGTCGAGCCCGGGCAGCGCACCATCGGCGGGGAAACCGCCCTCGCCGAGCTACCGCGGGGGAAGCGCGCCTCATGAGCATGCACACCGCGCCCGGCGTCCGGTTGCTGCCCAACGCGATCACCGTGCTGGCGATGTGCGCCGGGCTGTCCGCGGTCCAGTTCGCGCTCAACGGCCAGCTCACCGCCGCGATCGCGGCCGTCGCGGTCGCGGCCGTGCTCGACGGCCTGGACGGGCGGATCGCCCGGCTGCTCGACGCCACCTCCAAGATGGGCGCCGAACTCGACTCGCTGTCCGACGCGATGTCGTTCGGAGTCGCCCCGGCGTTGACGCTGTACGCGTGGCAGCTGCAGGACAACCGGGCCGGCTGGATCGTCGCGCTGATCTTCGCGGTGTGCATGGTGCTTCGTCTGGCGCGGTTCAACACCCTGCTCGACGACACCGACCAGCCCCCTTACACCAAAGAGTTCTTCGTCGGGGTGCCCGCCCCGGCCGCCGGGCTGCTCGGGCTGCTGCCACTCGTCCTGACCGCGCACTTCGGCTACCCGGGTTGGTGGGCGAACCAGAACGTGGTGATGGTCTGGATGGTGCTGATCGCGGCGCTGATGGTCAGCCGCGTTCCAACGCTGTCGCTGAAGACCGTCAAGGTGCCGCCGCGGGCCGCCGCGCCGCTGCTGGTGCTGGTGGCGCTGCTGGCGGCGGCGATCATCATGTTCCCGCTGATCTCGCTGGCCATCGCCATGGTGCTCTACCTGCTGCACGTGCCCTACGCCGTCTACCGGCACAACTGGCTGGCCAAGCACCCGGAGGCCTGGAGCGCGCCGCCGCGGGAGCGACGCGCGATCCGGCGCCGCACCCAGCGGAGGCTCGGCCTGCGGCCGCCGCTGCGGCGACGCGTAGCGGGAGCCGCGAGGCGGGTGCGCCTGCCGCGGCGGCACAGCCACCCGGACGGCCCGCGGCGGAGCTGGCGCCGTCTGGAGTTGCGGCGCAGCCGCAACGACGGCGCCCCGCGCTAGCGGGCACGGAGCCCCGGTGCACCGGGGTTCCCGCAATTTCAATGGAAATCGGACCTCCGATTTCCATTGAAATTGCGGAAGTTGTCCACAGCCATCCTGGGTTGTCCACAGCCATCGGTGTGTCGGGCTCACGACCCACCCTCATGACACACCCTCAGACACCCTCAAGACATCCCCACGGCACCCCCACAAACACCGGTGGTCCGCAGTTTCAATTCAATTGAATTGAAACTGCGGATCCCACCGCCAGCCCCGAACTCGCCCGGAACTCCGCGTCGAAGGCGGAAGGCACCGGTGCCGGGACGGCGGCGCGGTTAAGCTCGCGGCGTGCCGTCGATAACGTTGACCGCCCGTCTCTCCCCGTCCGCCAAGGACACCCGGCGCGGGGTCGTGCGCCTGCACCCCGAGGTGCTCGACGCCCTGGGGTTGCGGCCGTGGAACGCCGTCCAGCTGACCGGTGCTCGGGTCACCGTCGCGCTGGCCGCTGCAGCCGAGGTCGGCAGCCCGACCGGGATCCTGCTGCTCGACGACGTGGCGTTGATGAACCTCGGCCTCACCGAAGGCTCCGAGGTCGGCGTCTCGCCCGTGCAGGTCGCGGCAGCGAAGCGAGTGAGCATCGCGGGCTCGCGGCTGGCCCGCGCCACCGTCGCCCCCGAGACCCTGCGGTTGGCGTTGACCGGCAAGGTCTTCGGCACCGGCGACGCGGTGTCGCTGCTGCCGCAGGACGTCGCGCCAGCGACCAGCGCGAACGCCGGCGAGGTGCGCCGGAAGCTCTCCACGGCCATCGGCATGACCTGGACCAACGAGCTGATCACCATCGCCGCCACCGAACCGCCCGGCGCGGTGGCCGTACAACCGTCCACAGTGGTCGAATGGCGGGACGGCGCGACGCCAGGGACCACCCCGGCCCCGCAAGCGGCACCGCAGCCCGAACCGGCACCGGTCGAGCCGACCGAGCCGACCGAGCCGGTGGTCCCGGTCGCCGACCTCGTCGGCTCCCGCGACACGGCGAAGCGCCTCACCGAATGGCTGCGACTGGCCTTCGAACAGCCCGAGCTGCTGCGCCGCCTCGGCGCCGAACCGCACCTCGGCGTGCTGCTCAGCGGCCCAGCCGGGGTGGGCAAGGCCACCCTCGCCCGCGCCGTGACGAGCGCGATCGGCGCGGACCTCGTCGAACTAGCCGCGCCCAGTGTCGCCGCGCTCGAACCGCGCGCCGCCGCCCAACGCCTGCAGGACGCGATCAACCGCGCCACCACCTCGGAGGGCGACTGCGTGCTGCTGCTGACGGACGTCGAGAGCCTGCTGCCGGGCACCGAGCCGCCGCCGCTAGCTACCGTGGCACTCGACGCGATCCGCGGCGCGATCGGCACCGACCGGCTCGCCGTGATCGTCACCAGCTCGCAGCCGCAGGCGATCGACCCCAGGCTGCGCGAACCCGGCCTGGTGGACCGGGAGCTCACCCTCAGCCTCCCCGCCGACCCCACCCGCGCGGACCTGCTGCGGGTGCTGCTCCGCAACGCGCCGCTGGCCGACGACGTGCGGCTCGCCGAGGTCGCCGAGCGCGCCCCGGGATTCGTCGTCGCCGACCTGGTGGCGCTGTGCCGGGAAGCCGCCGTCGGCGCCGCGCTGCGGCACCAGGACGACGCCGCGGATCCCCGCATCCGGCAGCAGGACCTGCTGGACGCGCTGTCGTCGGTCCGGCCGATCTCGATGTCCACATCGGACAATCTGCAGACCGGCGGGCTGACGCTGGACGACGTCGGCGACATGGCCGAGGTGAAGCAGTCCCTCACCGAGACGGTGCTCTGGCCGTTGCAGTACCCGGACTCGTTCACCCGGCTCGGCGTCGAGCCGCCGCGCGGCGTGCTGCTGTACGGGCCGCCTGGCTGCGGCAAGACGTTCCTGGTGCGGGCCCTGGCGGGCAGCGGGCGGCTGAACGTGCTCGCGGTCAAGGGCGCGGAGCTGATGGACAAGTGGGTCGGCGAGTCCGAGCGAGCGGTCCGCGAGCTGTTCCTGCGGGCCGCGAACGCCGCGCCGACGCTGGTGTTCCTCGACGAGGTGGACGCGCTGGCGCCCCGCCGCGGCCAGTCCTCGGACTCCGGGGTGGCGGACCGGGTGGTCGCCGCGCTGCTGACCGAGCTCGACGGCGTGGAGCCGATGCGCGACGTGGTCGTCCTTGGCGCCACGAACCGCCCGGAGCTGGTCGACCCGGCCCTGCTGCGACCCGGCCGGCTGGAGCGCCTCGTCTACGTCCCGCCGCCGGACGCAGCAGCCCGCGAGGCGATCTTGCGATCCGCGGCGAAGAACACTCCGCTGGCGTCCGATGTGGACCTGGCCGCCCTCGCCGAGGAACTCGACGGCTACTCCGCCGCCGACTGCGCGGCCCTGATCCGCGAAGCGGCCCTGACGGCGATGCGCGAATCCCTGTCCGCAGCGGAGGTTTCCGCAGAGCACCTGGCCACGGCCCGCAAGGCGGTCCGCCCCTCGCTCGACCCGGCCCAGCTCGCGTCCCTGGAGGCTTACGCCAACCGCCCCTAACCCGGACGGATGTGGCACGACCCCGGGTGAACGAACGGGACCGTCACTTGGTGTTGGCGTGGCCCTTGTAGTCGTTGGTGATGATGGCGATCAAGCCCGGCGTGGCGTCCTGGATGCCTTCGAAGCGGGGCTCCGCGCGCGCTCCGAAGCGGACCGCCATCTCCTGTGCCTGCTGCTCCTCGACGGTGCCGGGCCGGAAGTAGATCGTCGTGGTGGGGATCAGCCCCGCCGAGTAGTTGCCGACCTCCGGCACCTCGTAACCCGAGCTCCGGAAGTCCTCCGCGGCCCGGTGCGCCAATCCGCTGATCGTGCTGTTGTTGTAGACCCGCACCAGGATCTTGGTCGTCGTGTTACCGGAACCGACGGGTACGTCCTGGTTCTGCGTGCCCTGCGGCGGCGCGGGCGGCGGGCTGTCCTGTGTGGCCGGTGACAGCGCGACCTGCGACGTGGCGGGCGGCACCACGGCGGACTCGGCGGGCGGATTCTGGGTCAGCGACATGACCGGCGGGTTGTTGCCCGGTTCCGGGGGCAGCGGCTGGGCGGAATTCGACGCGCCGCCGCCGGAAACCAGCGTGACGATGCCGACGACGCCCGCGATCGCACCGACCCCGATCAGACCGAAGCCGATGATCTTGGCCTTGGCGGGTCCGGTGGACGGTTCCCCTGAAGTCATCAGTGCAACTCGATTCCCAGTCGTTGGGCGGCCCGTGCGCGCTGCCTACCCGCCCTTGCCTTGCGCAGCCTCTTGATCAGCATAAGGTCTTCTTGCGCGGCGGCCGGACTGTCCAGCAACACGTTCAGCAATTGGTAGTACCGCGACGCGGACATGTCGAACAGCTCGCGGATCGCGCGCTCCTTCTTCACGCCCTCGCGCTTCCACCACTGCGACTCGAAGGCGAGGATGCCCCTCGCCCGATCGTCGAGTTCGTCGTCCGGCGCCGACGGCTGGGGCGGCACCGGCTGGGGCGGCGGTTCCACGATCCGCTCGATCGGCTGAGTGATCGGCTCGGCAAGTCGCAACCGCCGACCGGGTGCCGGATCAGATGTTCCCTGCCGTTGTTGCAGGCGCGCCAACTGTTCGCACTGACGGGCGATCTCCTGCGCAGTCAGCATTTGGGCGGCGTCCATCTGGCTCCTCGCCTCGCGATTCGGGACTTCCCGCGTTCGCAGGAATCACACGGCTGTGATTCCCCCTCAATTACACCATGCTCGGATTCGCGGCGGGAGCGGATCACACTGCCAGCAACGCGCGGGAGCACCCCGGCGCAACAGGCGCCGGAAGCGCTAAAGTCCCGCTCATGGCTGTTCACCCGATCTGCGTCGTCGGCGACCCGGTGCTGCACAACCCCACCCGTCCGGTGGAGCGGTTCGACGACGCGCTGCGCACCCTCGTCGACGACATGTTCGAGACGATGGCCGCCGCCAACGGGGTCGGGCTGGCGGCCAACCAGATCGGCATCGACCTGCGGTTGTTCGTTTACGACTGCCCCGACGACGCGGGCGTCCAGCACCGCGGCGTGGTGGTCAACCCCGAGCTGATGACCGCCGAGATCCCGCAGACCATGCCCGACCCGGACGACGACTTGGAGGGCTGCCTGTCGGTCCCCGGCGAGTCCTACCCGACCGGCCGGGCGAGCTGGGCGAAGGTCACCGGGTCCGATGTGGACGGAAAGCCGATCGAGGTCGAGGGAACGGGTTTCTTCGCCCGCTGCCTGCAGCACGAGACCGACCACCTGGACGGCCACCTCTACCTGGAACGCCTGGTCGGCCGCCACGCCCGAGCGGCGAAGAAGATGGTGCGGCGCAACGGCTGGGGCATCCCCGGCCTGACCTGGGACCCGGCCGAACACGGCGACCCCTTCGCCGAGGACGACTGATCAGAATTCTTTGGTCTCCAAGGTGAAGTCGAACGGCTCGGGCAAGGCGATCGGTTCACCGAATGGCACCTTGTGCTGAAACCGGTATCGCCCATCGGAGGGCCCGGAGTACAGCGTCACCGAAGGTTCGTCCTTCGCGAAACGATCGATCAGCAGGAACAGCGGCACACCACCGTGCGCATATCCCCACAATTTCTCGTTCCGGTCCCTGTTCGCATTTGACTTCGACGTGATCTCGACGGCGAGCAACGCCCGCCCTGCGGGCACCGGAACGGGGTCGTCGTCCGATGGCAACGCATCCATCGGAATGACGACCAAGTCCGGGATGAAGAGATTGCTCCGCAATGGGATCTCGACAGCAGCAGTTTGAAAGATTCCCCAGTTCTCCGGAATCACGCGAGCGAGAGCACGATGCACTCGGTCAGCGATCACATTGTGGCCATATCCCGGCGGCGGGGTCATAACGATGCTCTCCTCGATGATCTCCGCGCGCCAGCCATTGTTGGGCAGATCCAGGTTCTGCCAGACCTGAACCAGTTCGTCCCACGTCGAACGCGGGAGCACCGGGGCAGCAGTCATAGCGCGGTCACCTCCTGTATCGATTTCATCACACACCGTACTCACCACCCCTGACAACTCTGTGATCGCCCTGGTCATGAGCCTAACCGCAAACAGCGCTGCCGTCATCGGAGCGACCGGGGGTTGGCAGGTTCGGCGGGTCCGGCTAGCCTCGGGCCGCGACAAACCAAAACCGCGGGAGCTCGTACCAACAGCGGGCTGAGAGGGCGGCTGGAGAACTCCGGGGCCGCCGACCGCACGAACCTGACCGGGTAATGCCGGCGTAGGGAGTGGATGGCAGTGGCCGACGTGCGTCCGAACGCGTCCGAGAACGGGACCAAGATCACCACCGGGCCGATCAGCGGCTCGCGGAAGGTGTTCCGGGACTCCGAATCCGGCCTGCAAGTGCCATTCCGCCGCATCGAGTTGACCAACGGCGAACACCTCGACGTGTACGACACCTCCGGGCCGTACACCGACGAGAACGCCAACGTTGACGTCCACAGTGGACTTCACCGGATGCGGGCGGGGTGGAACGACGGCCGGGAACACCGGACCCAGCTCGGCTGGGCCAGGGCGGGCGTCATCACGCGGGAGATGGAGTACATCGCGACCCGCGAAGGCGTCCCGGCGGAACTTGTCCGGGACGAGGTGGCAAGCGGCCGGGCGGTGATCCCCGCCAACCGCTGCCACCCGGAGAGCGAGCCGATGATCATCGGCAAGAAGTTCCTGGTGAAGATCAACGCCAACATCGGCAACTCCGCGGTGACCTCCTCCGTCGAGGAGGAGGTGGAAAAGATGGTGTGGGCCACCAGGTGGGGCGCCGACACCGTCATGGACCTGTCCACCGGGAAGCGGATCCACGAGACCCGCGAGCGGATCCTGCGCAACTCGCCGGTACCGATCGGCACCGTGCCGATCTACCAGGCGCTGGAGAAGGTCAACGGCGATCCGGCCGAGCTGACCTGGGAAATCTACCGCGACACCGTCATCGAGCAGTGCGAGCAGGGCGTGGACTACATGACCGTGCACGCCGGGGTGCTGCTGCGCTATGTACCGCTGACCGCGAACCGGGTCACCGGCATCGTGTCCCGCGGCGGCTCGATTATGGCCGCGTGGTGCCTGGCGCACCACCGGGAGAGCTTCCTGTACACGCACTTCAGCGAGCTCTGCGAGATCCTGCGCGACTACGACGTCACGTTCTCCCTCGGCGACGGCCTGCGGCCCGGCTCCATCGCGGACGCCAACGACCGCGCGCAGTTCGCCGAACTGGAGACCCTCGGCGAACTCACCCACATCGCCCGGGAGCACGACGTGCAGGTGATGATCGAGGGTCCGGGGCACGTCCCGATGCACAAGATCGCCGAGAACGTGCGGCTGGAAGAGGAGCTGTGCGGCGAGGCGCCGTTCTACACGCTCGGGCCGCTGACCACGGACATCGCCCCCGCCTACGACCACATCACGTCCGGCATCGGCGCGGCGATGATCGCCCAGGCAGGCACCGCGATGCTCTGCTACGTCACCCCGAAGGAGCACCTGGGGCTGCCCAACCGGGACGACGTGAAGACCGGCGTGATCACCTACAAGATCGCCGCGCACGCCGCCGACCTGGCCAAGGGCCACCCGCGCGCGCAGGAGCGGGACGACGCGCTGTCCACGGCGCGGTTCGAGTTCCGCTGGACGGACCAGTTCAACCTGTCGCTGGACCCGGACACCGCGCGCGAGTTCCACGACGAGACGCTGCCCGCCGAACCGGCCAAGACGGCGCACTTCTGCTCGATGTGCGGGCCGAAGTTCTGCTCGATGAAGATCACCCAGGACATCCGCAGGTTCGCCGAGGAGCGAGGCCTGACGAGCGTCGAGGCGATCGAAGCGGGCATGCAGGAGAAGTCCGAGGAGTTCGCGGGCGCCGGCGGCAAGGTCTACCTCCCGCTCGCCGACTAGAGCCCGACTAGATCCCCCATCGCCCCCCGTAGGGGGTTACTGACAGTTCCAGATTCCGTGTCAATGTGTGACAGAGCGTGGTGTAGTGTGTTGCTTGCTGACCGAGCGAAAGCCAAGCCCGGTCAGCGGTTTTCCTGCGGCGGCAGGTGAAACACGTCAGGTACCGCGAGTTGCGTGGGAACCGGCCGCAAGGCCAAACGCACGTGGAGACCGTGTCAGACCAGCGTTCGTGCTGGCAGTGGTCGAGGAAGCGTGAAGACCACCAGTCTTCCTGATGGTCAACGCAGGTGGCGCAAGTCATCTGCTCACGGAACGTTTTGACACGTTTCGTGAACGGGACTGCGATTTCCATTGAAGTTGCGGAGGTTGTCCACAGCCTCCGGCGTGTCGGGTGCCGACACGCCGGAGGTCCGCAAGTTCCATTGAAATCGAAGGTCCGATTTCCATTGAAATCGTGTCCACGGGGGGGCGCGCACCCTGGAAGATCGGTAGGAGCCGGGCCGTAACATGAGGTGGATGCACGAGATCTCGGCCGGGCACGAAGTTCGGCCCGTGAACGACACCGCCCCTCCGACCGCGTTGACCATCGCCGGATCGGATTCCGGCGGCAGCGCCGGGATGCACGCGGACCTGCGCACCTTCTTCGCCTGTGGCGTGCACGGCATGACCGCGGTCACCGCGGTGACCGTGCAGAACACCGTCGGCGTCACCGGCGTGGTGGAGATCCCGCCGGAGACCGTCGCCGCGCAGATCGACGCGGTCGCTTCGGACATCGGTGTGGACGCGGCAAAGACCGGGGTGCTCGCCTCGGCCGCCACCATCGAGGCCGTGCTGGAAGCCTGCGACAAGCACGGCATCGGCCGCGAAGGCCGGACGCCGTTCGTCGTGGACCCGGTCGCGGCCTCCCGCAGCGGCGAGCCGCTGCTGCGCCCGGACGCGCTGGATGCCTTGCGGTACAAGGCTTTTCCGCGCGCCACGCTGGTCACCCCGAACCTCGACGAGGTCCGGCTGCTGACCGGGATCGACGCCCGCACCCGCGCGGACCTGCTGGACGCCGCGAAGGCCATCTTCGACTTCGGCCCGCAGTGGGTGCTGGTCAAGAGCGGCCACCTGGCCGACGACCCGGAGTGCGTCGACGTGCTCTTCGACGGCAACGAGGCGATCCCGCTGCCCGGCCCCCGCTACGCGACGGTGCACACCCACGGCGCGGGTGACGTGTTCGCCTCGGCGATCACGGCCGCTTTGGCGAAGGGCGCCTCGATGCCGGACGCGGTGCGCAGCGGGAAGCGGTTCGTCACCCGCAGCGTCTCGCGCGCGTACCCGCTCGGGGCCGGGGTGGGCCCGGTGTCGACGTTCTGGCGCGTCAGCCCCCGCTCCATCTGAAACCCCCAACTGTCCCCCTAATAGAGTGATTTTTGTCCCGGATCTGTAACCCGAATGGCGTGCCCCATCGACACAGTGGTTGAGAAACGCGTATTTCCCGAGACTGCGGGCCATCGGCGGTTGCGGTCTGCTGCGCCCTGGGCGCACGACGACGACAGGGGTTTGCAACAGCGTGGCTAAATCGGTGTGGACACAAGTGCGGGGACTGCTGGCCACCGAGGCAGGAGCACCGGACCCCCGGCAGCGCCAGTACGCCGTGCTGGTGCTCGTCGCCGTGGTGGCCGGCACCGCCATCGGATGGATCTTCGACCTGCAGACCCCGGCACTGATCGCCGGGTTAACCGCGGTGCTGGCGCTGGTCGCGACCGGCGGCCAGTCGCTGCGCTCCGACCTGCGCCGGTTCGTCTGGTTCACCCCGGCGCTGGTGCTCGTGATGACCGTCGGCCCGCTGCTGGTGAACATCCCGGTGCTGGCCGGGCTCGCGGTGGCGCTGGTGGTCTTCGGCAGCGGGATGCTGCCCGCGCTGGGCGAGCACTACCGCATCGGCGGGCAGACCTTCGCCGCCGCGACGCTGGTGTCCACCACCACCGGGATCGGCTCCGACCAGCCGGCGCTGGTGCTGCTGGCCTCGACCGCCGCTGGCGCGCTGTTCGCGCTGGTCCTGCGGGTGATCATCGGCCTCGGCGACCCGACTCGGGCGACTCGCGTGGCGGTCGCCCGGACGCTGCTCGAACCCGGGCCGGGCGTGGTCGAATCGGCCGCCGCCGCGTGGCGCGCCGACGGTTCGGCCACCTGGCTCGGCCAGGTGCTGGCCGGCGCGGCTCGCTTCCGCGCGGCGCGCGAAACCCTGCTCGCGCAGGCCCAGCAGAGCGACCGGGCGGAAGCCGCCCGCCTGGAGCAGATCGTCGCGGAGGCCGACCAGGTCGCCGCCGAACTCGCCCGTGCGGTGCGCTCCCGCGCCTGCACCGGACTGCCGGCCGCGGCTCGCCGGGACCCGGCGCAGGCCGTGGTGGCCCGCGGCGGACGGCAGGACCTGCCGGACGCGGTCCAGGGCCTCAACCAGGGGCTGGACCGGATCCGCGCCACGGTGATGCGCCGCGTCGAGACCCCGCTGCCGCCGCCGGCTCCCGGCGCGCGCCGGGAGCGGGTCATGGGCGCGGTCCGGGCGCACCTCTCGTTCCGCTCTTCGCTGTTCCGGCACGCGCTGCGCTGCACCCTCGCGGTCGCCTTCGGCATGGTGATCGTCCTGTTGCTGCGCGACCCCTCGGCGTCCAGCCTGCTGCTCGCGCTGTACGTGGTGCTGCAGCCGGCGGCGCGGGACAGCATGACCGGCGCGTTGGAGCGGACCGGTGGCGCGGTGCTCGGCGTGACCGCGCTGGCCGTGCTGATCACCCTGCTGCCGGGGACATTCCTGCTGGTGCCGCTGGTGATCGGCGGCATGCTGCTGAACATGACGCGGCTGCGCGCGGACTACCAGGCGCTGCTCGGCTGTCTGATCGTGGTGACCGTCGTCGACCAGGCGATGCGGCTGGACCGACCGCTGGTGAACGTGGGCATCAGCTTCGCGGCGAACACCGCGGTCGGAGCGGCCATCGCGCTGAGCGTCGGCTACGTCAGCTACCTGGTCCTGCCCAGCAGCATCCTGCCGGACGTGCGCGGCGCGGTGCGGTCCACGGTGTGGGCGGTGTCCGAGCTGCTGCGTAGCGTGCGAGCGGCCGGGCAGGGCGTCGACCTGCCCGTGGCGCTGCAGGCGGCGAACGTGCTGGCGCTGCGGCGCACCCAGGACCTGCTGGGCATGCCGGCAATGCTCGACGGGACCGGCGAGGAGACCGACGACGACCGCGCGACGCGTGCGGCGGCCATCGCGCTCGACGCGTTGCGGCAGGACGTCGCGACGCTCGCGTTCCGGCCGGAGGCCGAGCAGGCGGTCGCGGTTCCGGCGCTGCGCGCGGTGGACGACCTGCTGGGCGGCAAGCCGACGGCGAAGATCCCGGACGTGCCGGCGGGCAGCGCCCCGGCGACGGAGCTGCTGGCGAGCTCGCTGGTGGAGAACGCCCTGCACGCCCGCCAGGCGATCGACCGGACCTTCGGCTACGACAGCCCGTGGAAGAGCTACACGATCAGCTTCGTCCGCCCCGAACGCCTCCACATCCGCTGACCCGGGTACCGAACCCGGGTCGTGCGTGTCGTGGTGCCTGCACCTCGCGCGCGACGTCTCGCCTGCGGGGGAGGCGTTCCATCTCGGGCTGGAGTGATTCCCGGCTTGCGGTTCCTACGTCGCAGCATGGATGGATCTGATCGCCCGCGATGCCGGCCCGCGTACGCGGTGGCGGTGCTTTTCCTCGGTTATGCGGCGGGGAAGGCGGTTTTCGCCTGGCAGGCCCGGCTCGGTTTCCCGGGCGGCCCGGCCCCGGCCGGAACCGGTGAGCCGGTCCCGGCCGGCCAGCGCCCTCCGCTCACTCCAGGGGTCGGCCGGGACTGGACGCCTGGGCCCAGAAGCGCTTCGGGATTCGGCCCGCCAGGGACGCCAGGCGGCCGCCCTCGACCGCCGCTCGCATCGCCGCCGCCATGCGCTCCGGGTCCTGGGCGCGGGTCACCGCCGTGGCCAGGAGGACCGCGGAGCAGCCGAGCTCCATCGCCAGCGCCGCGTCCGAGGCCGTGCCGATGCCCGCGTCCAGCACGATCGGCACCGACGCACGGGAGACGATCATCTCGATGTTGTGCGGGTTCCGGATGCCAAGGCCGGTGCCGATCGGCGAACCGAGCGGCATAACCGCCGCGCAGCCGGCCTCCTCCAGCTTCAGCGCCAGCACCGGGTCGTCGTTGGTGTAGGCGAGCACCACGAAGCCCTGGTCGACCAGCTGTTCCGCGGCGTCAAGCAGCTCCACCGGGTCGGGCAGCAGGGTGTCCTCGTCGGCGACGACCTCCAGCTTGACCCAGTTCGTCTCCAGCGCCTCCCGCGCCAGCTGCGCGGTCAGCACGGCCTCAGCCGCCGTCCGGCAGCCCGCCGTGTTCGGCAATGCTTCGATGCCGAGCTTGCGCAGCAGGTCGAGCACCCCGGTGCCGCCGCCGGCGTCGGCGCGGCGCATCGCCACGGTCGTCAGCTCGGTTCCGGACGCGATCAGCGCGCGCTCCAGGACCGCGAGGTTCGTCGCCCCTCCGGTCCCGGTGATCAGCCGCGAACCGAACTCGCGGCCGGCGATCACCAACGGGTCGTCCATGACTCTCCTAACGACGGGTTCGGGTGGCGCGGGAACCGATGCCCGGTTCGATGCGCTTCTTCTGCTTCGCAAGGGGTCGGTTCGGGTTGGACCGCAACCTTTCCGGCTTTTCCGGTTGGACGCCCCTCCTCCGGGTGGGGCGGAGCCACGTCACCCTCCTTGCACTGCGGTGAGGACCTCGATGGTGGCATCGGGGCTCAGCGTGGTGTCCGGCCACACGGCACGCGGCACCACCGAACCGTCCAGCGCCACGGCCACGCCCCGGTTGGGCACACCGAATTCCTGCAGCACCGCCGCGAGCGTTGCGTCGGCGGCTACCTGCCGGGTCTCACCATTGATCACGACGTGCACTGCTGTCCTCCCCATCGGCTCGGATCGGCGGCCTTGATCTCGGTGGCGGGCTCCTCGCCGTGCAGCAGCGCGAGCACCGCCTCGACGGTGACCGGGGCGAGCAGGAAGCCGCCGCGGTGATGCCCGGTGGCCGCCAGCACACCGGGTTCCAGCCAGCCGAGCACCGGCAGGTTGTCGTCGGTGCTCGGGCGCAGCCCGGCCGCGGCCTCGACGAGCTGGTACTCGGCGATGCCCGGCATCAGCCGCTCGGCGTCGGCGATCAGGTCTCGCACCCCGCCCATGGTGACCTCGGTGTCGAACCCGACCTCGTACTGGGTGGCGCCGAGCACCAGCCCGCCGTCGTCGCGCGGCACCAGGTAGGTCTGCCGGCCGCGCACCGGGCCGCGGATCGTGCGGCTGGGCGGCGGCAGCGCCGTGGTCCGCGCGCGCAGGCGGAGGATTTCACCCTTCACCGGCCGGATCCGGTCCTTCAGCGCGGGGTGCAGCGCGCCCGAGTGGACGCCCGCCGCGATCACCACGGCATCGCAGTCCACAGTGGAATCTTCGAGCTCCACCGCGCCGGGCTGGACCCGCTTCGCGTTCGCCGCGACGAAATCGACGCCCGCCGCAGCGGCGGCCGCGCGCAGCGCAGCCAGCGCGAGGCGGTTGTCGACCGCGAGGTCGCCCGGCACCTCAAGCCCACCGCGCACCGCCGGTCCCAGGGACGGCTCCAGGCGTCGCACCTCCCGGCTGGTCAGGCGGGTGACGGTGCGGCCGAGCCGGGCGAGGTAGTCGACGAGGCTGTCCAGCTCGGCCCGGTCGGCGCTGTCCACGCCGACGACCAGGGTTCCCTCGCGGCGCAATCCGGAAGGCAGGCCGGAGGCTTGACCGAGTTCGCCGGCGAACGCCGGCCACAGCCGCAGCGACGCCTCGCCCAGTTCCAGCAGTTCCTCTTCGCCGGGCCACGCCTCGGCGATCGGCGCCAGCATCCCGCCGGCCACGTTGGACGCCCCGGACGCCGGTTCGGCGTCGACGAGCTGCACCCGGTGTCCCGCGGCGGCTGCGCGCCAGGCCACGGACATGCCGATCACGCCGCCTCCTACGACGACGACGTGCTTCTTCCGTTTTTCAAACACTCCACGCTCCCTGCGCCGGCATGACCCGGATCAGGTTCGACGGTCGGGGCCAACGCCCCCTCTCAGCCCGGTACCCGGACTCCCGTGCTCACCGAGGACCACCGTACCGGGCGAGGATTGCGACGTCAGGAGCGAGGTCGAGCAATTTTCACGATGCCCGGGGCGTGAGCGCCGAAAGCGCGTCCGGCGACCGCGCCGCAGGGGGCTACCCTGTGGAACATGCCTGGATTGGACGGCTTCGGCATCCGCGCCCGCCTCGACGAGTCGCGGCTGTACCTGTGCACCGACGCGCGCACCGAGCGCGGTGATCTCGCGGAGTTCGCGGACGCGGCCTTGGCCGGCGGGGTCGACATCATCCAGCTGCGGGACAAGCAACCGAACGGCGCTCCGCTGGAGGCCCGCCACGAGCTGGCGGCGCTGGAGGTGCTGGCCGAGGCCTGCGTGCGGCACGGCGCGCTGCTCGCGGTGAACGACCGCGCGGACGTGGCGATGGCCGCCGAGGCCGACATCCTGCACCTCGGGCAGGACGACCTGCCGGTGGAGATCGCCCGGCGCATCGTCGGCGAGCACGTCGCGATCGGCCGGTCCACGCACGACGTGGTGCAGGCCGATGCCGCGGCCACCGAACCCGGCGTGGACTACTTCTGCACCGGTCCGGTGTGGACGACCCCGACCAAGCCGGGGCGCCAGGCGGCCGGGCTCGGCCTGGTGGAGCACGCCGCGGAGCACCGCGGGCACGGTCGGCCGTGGTTCGCGATCGGCGGCATCGGCCCGGACAACCTCGACGAGGCCCTCAAGGCCGGGGCGGAGCGGATCGTCGTGGTCCGCGCGATCACCCGAGCCGAGGACCCAAGGGCGGCGGCCCGCGAACTCCGCGACCGCCTGGGCTGAGACCCGCCGATCACGCAGTCCGCACCGGACGTCTACCTGGGAGTACCCCGGACATGACGCGGCCCCCGGCCGATCGCCGGGGGCCGGTCGGGCGAGTTACTGGGTGAGCAAGCTCAGGCCGTAGGCCTGGAGGATCTCGTTCACCGGCTGGAAGTAGGTCGTGCCGCCGGAGCTGCAGTTGCCCGAACCGCCGGAGGTCACGCCCTGGGCCTGGTTGCCGGACTGCCACGAACCACCGGAGTCACCTGGCTCGGCGCAGACGTCGGTGCGAGTCAGGCCGGTCACGGTGCCCTGCGGGTACTGCACGGTCTGGTTCTTGGCCTGCACCGAACCGCAGTGCCAGCCCGTGGTGGAACCGGAGCGGCAGATGGACGCGCCCACGGCGGACTCGGTGGAGCCGGCCACGCTGACGTTGCTGCCGTTGTACTGGTTCACCAGCGGCCGCGGGGTCTCGCCGGATCCGACCCGGACCCAGCCGTAGTCGTTGTCCGGGAACGACGAGCCCTCGAACTTGCCGGTGGGCTGCGACGTGGTGTCGCCCTTGTTGCCGCAGTGCCCGGCGGTCACGAAGCCGCCCTGCACCGAGAACCCGACCGAACAGCGGGCGCTGCCGATGTAGTAGGCGTTGCCACCGATGACGTCGGCCAGGGTGCGCGGGTTCTCCGTCGACTCCACGACCCGCACCGCGTCAACGAGAACGCCGGTGGACTGCACGAACTGCGCGGCCTGGACGGCGCTGCCCGGCCTGGTGGTGACGACGACGGAGTTCGCGCGGCTGTCGGCGTACCAGCCGGAAACCGGCTTGGGGGCTGCGGTACTGCGGAGGTTGAGGCCCTCGATGACCCCGTTGAGCTCCTCGATGGAGTAGTCGACCAGCGTGGGCTCGGCACCGGCGGCCCGCACCGCGTCGAAGGCGGCCGAGTCGGTGACGCCGACGACGAGCTTGCCGCTCGCCGGGTCGAAGTAGGCCCCGCCGAAGGTGCCGCCCAGCGAGCCGCGGAGCTGCTGCTCCGCGCGGTTGGCGGCGGCTTCCTGGTCGAGCCGCTGGCGTGCCTCGTCCCGGTTGAGGCCCAGGTCGCGCTGCATCGCGTCGAGCAGGGTCGCCGCTTCGCTCGCGGGCGGCGCGGTTTCGGTGGTGGTGGCGGTGGCGGTGGCGGTGGCCGGCATGGTCAGCGCGGCCACCGTCCCCGCCGCCAACATCACGGTCCCGGCCACCCGGGCCGCGAGTCTGCGCTTCATCTGATGTCTCCCTCTTCGTGAGCTGGATCTCAGAACCCCCGCCGCCGATCCAGTATCAGAGGAGCTCACCAGTCCCACATTTTCCCTTTCGCCCCATCTCACCCAAAACGCCCCCTGTGCAACTCGATCGAGTTGCACAGGGGGCGCCTGAACTGGGGTTTTTAACGCCCAGAAGTGGACTGCTGCAGCTCCCCTGTCCTAGCGGCGGGGTCGCGCAGGTCGACGACGCCCGAGGCCGGCGCCTGGCTCGGCTGCTCGGTCGAGGCCGCAGCCTGCGTCGGCTGCTGGGTGGGTGCCGGGGCCTCCGTGGTGGGTTGCTCCGCCGGCTGCTGGGTGGGTTTCACCTCCGTCGACGGCTGCGGCTGCTCGCTCGGGGCCTCCCGCGGTTTGGCCGGCTTGGCCGGGGTGCTGGGCGTTGGCTGCGGATCGCGGTGCAGCACCTGGCCGAGCGTCGTTCCGCCGTCGCCGCCGGAGAGCGGCTTGCCGGTCACCCCACCCAGACCATTCACCAACAGACCCCTCTTACGCGTAACGCCGCGGCCCGCAACGACGAAGGGCACCCCGACCGGGGTGCCCTTCAAGCGGAAAACACCGTTTTAGCGCAAAACCGGCGCCAGCTCAGTTGGGCGGGTTGAGCCTCGCGACGAACTTGTAGCGGTCGCCGCGGTAGATCGACCGCACCCATTCCACCGGGCGCCCCTCGGTGTCGAACGAGTGCCGGGACAGCAGCAGCATCGGCAGCCCGACGTCGGAGCCGAGCAGCTCGGCCTCCTCCGGGCTGGCGAGTGCGGTCTCTATCGTCTCCTCGGCGTGCCCGAGCTCGACGTCGAAGTTCTCGCGTAGCACCTGGTAGAGGGAGCCGCCGGATTCCAGCTGGCCGGTCAGCCCACGGAACCGGGTCAGCGGCAGGTGGGTGGTCTCGATGGCCATCGGCTCGCCGTCGGCCAACCGCAGCCGGCGCAGCCGCAGCACGGTCGAACTCGGCTTGGTCCCGAGCAGCGCGGCCAACTCCTCCGCGGCCGGTTCCTCGGCGACCTCCAGCAGGCGCGAGGCGGGCTGGCGCCCCTGGGCGCGCATGTCCTCGGTGTAGCTGCTCAGCTGCAGCCGCTGGGCGACCTTCGGCTTGGCCGCGAAGGTGCCCTTGCCCTGCACCCGCAGCAACCGCCCTTCCACGGTCAGCTCGGCCAGCGCCTGGCGCACCGTCGTGCGGGAGACGTCGAACTCGGCGGCCAGCGAGCGTTCGGTAGGAATCGGCGCACCGGGCGGCAAGGATCGGAGCATGTCCAGCAGGTGTTGCTTGAGTCCCCAGTACTTCGGTTCGCGTTGTGCGCGTCCAGGCGAGTCTGCCCCGCCGGACACGGACGTTTCGAGCATCGTTCCTCCTACCGCAATTTTGCCGCCGTTCCGCTCCCCGAGGCGTCGAGCCGCCTTGCCGAGTCCTAATACCTCAGCATGCCCGAAAGCCGGCCGCGCGAGCGTCGCGGACGGCGGGGTTGCCGTCGCGATGCACGAGCGCCCGAAGCTAGGGGCCAGCCTTATGCGTGCATGACAGTAGCGCCGAAAAGTCTTGACATCGTGTGCCCCGGACCACAATCTTGATCACATTGGTCTACACCAAAGAGGGCGGGTGCCCGGCACCCGCGGCTCCGCACTGGCGCGGAGGAAGGGGCGAACGTTGAAGACCTGGAGAGCGCTCGCAGCGGCAGCCGCGCTGTCGTTGACACTCGCCGGCTGCGGCGGCGGTGCTGGCGAGAACGACAACAAGCTGACCGTCTGGTTGATGGACGGCTCGGCGCCCGACGTGCTGATCGACGAGCTCAACAAGGAGTTCGAGCAGACCCACCAGGGCCTGAAGGTCGACTACCAGATCCAGCAGTGGAACGGCATCCAGGACCGCCTGACCACCGCGCTGACCAGCAACGACCCGCCGGATGTGATCGAGCTCGGGAACAGCCAGACGGCGCAGTTCTCATCCGAGGGCACGCTGCTGGACCTCACCGCCGATGCCGAGGGCATGAACAAGCCGCAGTGGGTGCCGGCGCTGGCCGAGTCCGGCGCGTGGGAGGGCAGGCAGTACGCCGTGCCGTTCTACGCCGCCAACCGCGTCTTCGTCTACAACAAGGAGCTGTTCCAGCAGGCCGGCATCACCCAGCCGCCCACCAACCGTGACGAACTGCTCGCCACGATCACCAAGCTGGAGCAGAAGCACGGCGGGGACCCCGACTTCCAGTCGCTCTACCTGCCGGGCCAGTCCTGGTACGCGCTGCTGTCATTCATCTGGGACTCCGGCGGCGACCTCGCCGTCCGCGACAGCGCCAATTACCAGGGCGCCCTGGACACCGCCGGGGCCCGCGAGGGCGTCGAGTTCTACCAGCAGCTGGTCAAGACCTCGGCGACGTCCGCCCCGGCCGACACCGACGAGGCCGAGCCGCAGCAGGCCGAGGTGTACGCCAAGGGCAAGGTCGCGATGATGATCGCGCTGCCCTGGGAGGTGCAGACCGCGGCGAAGACGAACCCGCGGATCGCCGAGCTCTCCGGCGCCTTCCCGATCCCGTCGAAGCACCCGGGCAAGACCGCCCCGGTGTTCCTCGGCGGCTCCACCCTGGCGATCCCGGCGGGCAGTGCCGACGCCGCGGCCGCCAAGGACTGGCTGAGGCTGCTGACCAGCCAGAAGTACCAGACCGAGATCGCCGACAGCGGCGTCGTGCCGGGCGCCTCGCAGGACACCAGCTCGCTGGAGAAGAGCCCGGTCAGCGCGGCCATGGCCGTTGCGTCGAGAGACGGCAAGGTGCCGCCGGCGGTCCCGCAGTGGGCGGCCATCGAGTCCGGGCAGAACCCGCTGAAGGACATGATGACGGCGGTGCTGACCGGCCAGAAGTCGGTCGTCGACGCCACGATGGAGGCGAACGACAAGATCACCAAGGCGCTCGCGGGCAACAACTGACCATGACCGCCACGCATACCCGCCCGGCGCCGGGCACTGCGGGTTCGCCCGTGGTGCCCGGTGCCCGGCGCCGCCCGCGAGTCCGGGAAGCGATGCCGTACCTGCTGCTCGCTCCCGCGGTGCTCGCCCTGATCACCCTGCTCGGCTGGCCCGCGGTGAACGTCGTCGTGACCAGCTTCCGCAAGCTCGACCTCGGCGAGCTCACCCGCGGCGAGTTCACCTGGACCGGCTTCGGCAACTACGCCAAGACCCTCTCCAACCCCGAGTTCTGGACCGTCACGATCCGGACCGTGGTGTTCACCGCGTGCATCGTGGCGGCCACGGTGGTCGGCGCCCTGCTGCTGGCGTTGCTGATGAGGCACGTGCCGGCGGTCCCGCGGGTGGTGCTGCAGGTCAGCCTGCTGCTGGCCTGGGCGGTGCCGCAGCTGGCCGCGACCACGGTATTCCAGTGGATCTTCGACCAGCAGTACGGGATCTTGAACAAGACGCTGGTGCTGCTCGGCTTCGACTCGTTCGCCGGGAACTCCTGGTTCGCCAGCGGCACCAGCACGCTGACCGTGGTGGGCATCCTGATCGTCTGGCAGGCCGTGCCGTTCGTGGCGATGACGCTGTACGCCGCGCTGCTCGGGGTGCCCAACGACCTTTACGAATCGGCCGGGATCGACGGCGCGGGCGGCTGGCAGACGTTCACCTCGATCACCTGGCCGCACCTCAAGCCGGTGCTGATGATCGTGACGTTCCTGTCGATCCTGTGGGACTTCAAGGTGTTCTCGCAGGTGTGGGCGATGCGCGAGGGCGGCCCGGACGGCGGGAGCACCACGCTGCCGGTCATGCAGTACCTCGAAGGCATCGCGGGCAAGCACTTCGGCGTGGCCGCCGCGGTCAGCGTGCTGATGGTGCTCGTGCTCGTCGTCGTCTGCGCCCAGTACCTGCGGCTGCTGCTGCGCTCTCAGGAGGTGGAGCTGTGAGGACCCGCCGGATCGGGTTGTCGGTGCTGGCCGTGGCCATCGCGCTGGTGTTCGCGTTCCCGACGTACTGGATGTTCGCCAGCTCGCTCAAGCCACGCGGCGAGGTGCTGTCGGCGTCCTACGACCTGGTGCCGACCTCGGTCACGCTGCAGAACTACGCGACCGCGCTGCTGGGCTCGGGCTTCCTCCGCTACCTGGGCAACAGCCTGCTGGTCACACTCACCGCGGTCGCGTGCTCGCTGGTCGCGGGCGCGTTGGCGGCGCTGGCGATGAGCCGGTTCCGGTTCCGCGGGCGCAAGGGCTTCCTGATGCTCGTGCTGATCGCGCAGATGATGCCGTTCGAGGCGCTGATGGTGCCGATGTTCCTGTTCATGCGGGATCTGGGGCTGCTGAATAAGCTGCCCTCGCTGATCCTCGTCTACTGGATCACGACGCTGCCGTTCACCATCTGGTCGCTGCGCGGGTTCATCGACGGGATCCCGATGGACCTGGAGGAGGCCGCGATGGTGGACGGCTGCGGCCGGGCCGGGGCGTTCCGGCGGGTCACCCTGCCGCTGCTGGGGCCGGGCCTGGTGGCCACCTCGGTGTTCGCGTTCATCACGGCGTGGAACGAGTTCCTGTACGCGCTGATCTTCATGCGCTCCGAGGACCTCCAGACGCTGCCGGTGTTCCTGAAGACCTTCCAGAACGCGTTCGGCACGGACTGGGGCGCGACGATGGCCTCGGCCACCCTGTTCACGCTGCCGGTCCTGGTGTTCTTCCTGGCGGTGCAGCGCAAGATGGTGTCGGGCGTCACGGCGGGCGCGCTGAAGGGTTAGCGGTGGCTAGCGGCGCTTCACGCCTGACAATCCGTGGCATCCCCAAGTAGGATTGGTCTAGACCTCAACGGAAGGGATGGGCCTGATGACCGTCACCCCCGGTCGGCACATGACCGACGAGATCTCCCAGCAGCCCGCGATCTTTGCCGACCTGCTGGCCGGCCGGGAGGCGATCGCCGAGGTCGCCGCGACGATCGCGGAGCGCCGACCGCGCTTCGCGCTGCTGGCCGCGCGCGGCTCCAGCGACCACGCCGCGCTCTACGCGAAGTACCTGATCGAAGTCCTGCTCGAACTGCCCGTCGGGCTGACATCGCCGTCGACGACCACGCTCTACGGCGCACAACCGAACCTGACCGACGTGCTGCTGATGTCGGTCAGCCAGAGCGGCGGGTCCCCCGACCTGCTGGAGGTCACCGAGTCCGGCCGCAACCGCGGCGCACTGACGGTCGCGGTCACCAACACCGCAGACTCGCCGCTGAACTCCGCCGCAGAGCTGTCGGTGGACATCCGGGCGGGCCGCGAGCAGGCAGTGGCCGCGACCAAGACGTACAGCGCGACGTTGCTTGCCCTGTACCTGCTCGTCGACGCGGTGCGGGGCGGGAACGGCGCGAACGCGGAGCCGATCCCCGAGCTGGCCGCAACCGCCCTTGACGCCGGCCAGAAGGTGGTGGACGAGGCGGTGCGCCGATACCGCTTCGCGGAGCGGATGGTCACCACCGGCCGCGGCTTCTCGCTGGCCACCGCCTCCGAAGCGGCGCTGAAGCTTGCCGAGACCAGCTACCTCTCGGCCCGCGCCTACAGCGGCGCCGACCTGCTGCACGGCCCGGTCGCGGCGATCGACGAGGACACCGCGGTGCTCGCGTTGTGCAGCAAGGGGCGCGGCGGCGACGCGATGCGCGAGGTGCTCGACGTGGTCCACGAGCGCGGCGCGGACGTCTGCGCCATCGGCTCGGCGGCCTCGGATGTGCGTGCCTCGCACCGGATCCCGGTGCCGGACTGCGCCGAGGAGCTGGCACCGGTGCTGGAGGTCCTGCCGGTCCAGCAGCTGGCCCTCGGGCTGGCGCTGGCCCGCGGCTTCGACCCCGACAAGCCGCGAGGCCTGAAGAAGGTCACCCGCACCCGTTGACGGTTGCGGGAAGAGAAGCGAACGGCCCACTCACCCCGCCTATCGGCACGAACAGTCCTTTCGCTCGGCTCCGGCGATGCTCAGCGCGGCGGCGATGCTCAGCGCGGCGGCGATGCTCAGCGCGGCGGCGATGCTCAGCGCGGCGGCGGGCCGGCGGGCCTTTCCGCTGCGGGGCAAGTAAAAGCCCGCCTCACCGAGGGGGCGGGGTGAGACGGGCATCGTCAGACTACGCCGAACGGAGCAGGCCGCGAGCCTCGGGGCACGGCGTTCGGTAGAGCCAAAACTCCCTAAATGTCGTACACCTCGCGAGCCGTGGCGTCGAACACCGCCGACCGCTGCCGGTCGCCGAGGCCCGCGGTCAGCTGCCGGGCCAAGTCCACGACCTGCCCGTAATCGGCGGCCAGCAGGCACACCGGCCAATCGGAGCCGAACATCAGCCGCCCCGGCCCGAACGCCTCCAGCACCACGTCCGCGTAGGGCGCCAGCCGCACCGGATCAGGTTGCCGGACCCAGTCGTCCTGTGTGACCAGACCGGACAGCTTGCACACCACGTTCGGGAACGCGGCCAGCTCCCGGATCCGGCTCGCCCACGGCTCCAGCTCACCGGTGGCCACCGGCGGCTTCGCGCAGTGGTCCAGCACGAAGGTCTGCTGCGGGAACTGGCCGACCGCCTTGATCGCGGCCGGCAGCTGGTGCGGGCGGACCAGCAGTTCGTACACCAGCCCGGCGTCCTCGACCGCCGCCAGCCCGTTGAGCACGTCCGGGCGGATCAACCAGTCCGGGTCGGGCTCGTTCTCGACCTGGTGCCGGATGCCCTTCAGCCAGCCGCCGGACGGGTGGGCCTGCAGGCGACCAATCCGCTCGCGGGCGTCCCGGGCGGTCAGGTCGACCCAGCCGACCACCGCCGCGATGCGGTCCACGCTGTCGGCCAGCACCAGCATCTCGGGCGTCTCGTCCGGGTCGGCGGCGGTCTGCACCAGAACCATGGCGTCCACCGTGGAGCCCTTCAACGCCGCCTGCAGGTCGGCCGGCCGGAAGTCGCGGCGCAGCGACTCCATCTCCGGCCCGACGATCCACGGCTGGTCCCGGACGTCGAGGTCCCACAGGTGGTGGTGGGTGTCGACGGTCATCGAGCTCCCCCGCAACGGCCCGCGGTTCCGGCAGCTACCGCACCCGGACCATCCAAATAGGACAGTTCGGCGCATGACCCGGTAAGGTCGTCCATTTCCAGCTCCCCGACTGATCAGCAACGCCTCGATGTATAGCCGCTCGCCACTCCAGACGCCAGGGGTCTGCGGGAACGGTCGTGACCGGTTTTGGTCGTGCCCACCATGCCCGGTCGCGGCGGGTAGAAAGAGTGCATGCACGGCGACGAAGCGGCCCTCGTACTCGGCTTGGACATCGGCGGCACCAGCAGCCGGGCCCTGGTAAGCGACCTGGCGGGGCGGGTGCTGGGCCGCGGCGAAGCGGCCGGCGGCAACCCGAACTCACACCCCGCCGACCAAGCGATGCGGCAGATCGCCGACGCCGCGCGGTCCGCGCTCGCCGAGATCGACCCGGCGGCGGTGCGCAACTGCGTGATCGGCATGGCCGGGGTCAGCAAGATGGCCGATCCGGAATTCAGCGCGCTGTTCGACCACACGTGGTCCCGGCTCGGCCTGCACTGCCCCAGGCGAGCGATCAGCGACAGTGAGGTGGCCTTCGCGGCGGGCACGCCGGAACCCGGCGGAACGGTGCTGATCGCGGGAACGGGGGCCATCGCGGCCCGGATCGAGCAGCACCGGATGGTCGCGACCATCGGCGGCCACGGCTGGCTGCTCGGCGACGAGGGGTCGGCGTTCTGGCTGGGCCGCGAAGCGGTGCGAGCAGCGCTGCGAGCGCTGGACCGCGACGAACCGCTGCACGGGCTCACGGCAGCCGTGCGCGATCGACTCCTGCCAAATGCACCGTATGCACCGGATGCACCGGCGGCGCAGCGGAAGCAGCTGATCAGCACGGTGAACGCGGCCCTGCCGATCCGCTTGGCGGAGCTCGCACCCCTGGTCACGGCGGCCGCGGACGAAACGGCAGCCGACATCGTCCGGCGCGCCGCCCGCGCCCTGGCCGACACCGCTGCGGCCACCCGCGCCCACGGGGAAACCAGGACGATCGTGCTGGCCGGCGGGCTGATGGCACCGGGCAACCCGGTCCGCGAGGCCCTGCGCGGCACGCTGTCAAAGCGCGGCTTCCAGGACCAGCGCACCGCAGGCCCAGGTGAAGCGGGCGCGGCCTGGCTGGCGGCTCTGGACCTCACCGCGGCCCCGGAAACCCTCCACAAACGCCTGCTCGGCTGACACCGGAGGCGGCTTCCCGCGGGCGCTGCGGGCAGGTCGCCGTTCCTGCCTGATCTGTCTGCTGACTCCGGATCCAGCGGTGCGGCGACGGTGGCGACGAGCGACGGGCACGGAATCCTCCGGCATGGGGCAGGAACCTGAGCGCGTTCACCCTACGGCGGGCGTTCTGCGCGCTTGAGCGTCCACGGCCGGGGAAGCGCCTGCCGAGGGGCGTTTGGTACTGCGGCGTCCAGAACCGGCGGCATCCTGCTGATCGCTGGAGCGGCTTTCTCGATCTCCTCGCCGCGCTGCGCTGATCGGCCGGGCCCGCGGGTCTTCTGGGCGGCTCCGGCTCAGAAGACCCGCGGCGCCATCACAACCCGACTTCCTGCAAGCCCTTGCGGATGACGGCCAGTTCCGACTCGTCCGCTTCGACCAGCGGGAGGCGGACGCCTCCAACCCGGTGGCCGGTCAGGTTCAGCGCCGCCTTGACCGGGATCGGGTTGGTCGTCACCGACAACGCCGCGTACAGCGGCTTCAGCGCAGCGTCGATCTCCGCGCGGTGCTCCGGCTCGTCGACCATCCGCCGCATCTGCGGGCCCACCAGGTGGCTGGCCACCAGGATGCCGCCGAGTCCCCCGATGTCGAGGGCCGTCGCGAGGCCGTCGTCGTTGCCCGCGTACAGGCCGAGGCCGTCGATCTGGGCGAGCGCGGCGTTGTCCGCCTGCTTGACGTAGTCGATGTGCTCGACCTGGGCGAGCTCGGCGAGCAGGTCGTGCGGGAGCGACAGGCCGATCCGGGACGGCACGTTGTAGAGCACCACCGGCTTGTCCGTGGCCCGAGCGATCTCGGTGAAGTGCCGGACCAGGCCGCGCCGGTTCGGGCGGTTGTAGTACGGGGTCACCGAGAGCACCGCGTCGGCACCGAGCTCGGTCGCCCGCTCCGTCATTTCGCAGGCGTGCACGGTGTTGTTCGACCCGGTCGAGGCGATCACCGTGGCACCCGCCGGACGTTCCGCGCAGGCCAGCTCGATGAGCCGCAGGTGTTCCGCGTCGGTGAGCGTGGGCGCCTCGCCGGTCGTCCCGCAGACCACGATGCCGTCGGAGCCGTGGTCGATCAGGTGGCGGAACAGGGCGAGGAAGGCGGATTCGTCGACGCGCATCTCGTCATCGAACGGGGTGACTATCGCGGTGATCACGCTGCCGAGAGACATGACAACATTCTGCTCCTCGAGCCGCGCGGTCACGACCGCGGATGCCGCAGCCCGGGGTGCTCCGGCGGCAGCGACCGCCGCACCACCCACCAGCTCGCCGCCATGCAGACCGCCACCAGCGGCCAGGTCAGCACGACCTGCGCGATGGTCAGCGCACCGGTGGCGCCCAGCAGCCACAGCGGGATGAACACGACCAGCCGCACCGTGTACTGCCCGACCCAGACCCAGCTCGCCCGGCTGTAGGCGCGCAGCAGCACCGGATCGCGGCGCCACCGCCGGGCCTGGCCGAGCGCCGCCCCGACGACCACGCCGAGCAGCGGCCAGCGGATCACGATGCTGATCATCCAGACGAGCGCGCTGAGGACGTTGGACGCCAGCCGGGGCAGGAAGAAGTCCGCGGCGTCGCCGGTGTATAGCGCGATCAGGGCGCCGACCAGGACCGCGAGCAGGCTGATCAGCACCGCCAGCGGACGGGCACCCCGCTGCAGCCGCCAGCCCGCGATCAGCGCGCCCACCACCACGGCCGCGCCGCCGCCGATGGCGATCGACTCGCCACCGAGGAACCACCCGAGGCCGAACGCGATCGGCGGCAGGCTCGCGTCGACCGCGCTGCCGCGGCCACCGAGCAGCCGGATGAACGAGTCGCGGTCGTCGCGGTCCGCTGCGATCTCCACCTGCCGGTCCTGGGTCACGGAACCCAGCCTGCCCGAACCAGGGCCCCGCTCGCACCCACCCGTGGCGGGCACCTCGCCCAGTTCCGGGATTCCCCCGCTCGTCGGAGCGGCTCACGCCGACCGCGGCAACCCGCGACCTCGGAGCCCGAGGCACGTACGGGCAGGGCTGTCCCGCGATGCGCCGGAACGTGCTGGGACATGCCGGCCTCGCCAAGCTGCGCCTGGCCTTGCCAGAGCCATGCCGGGCTTGCTGGGACATGCCGGCCTCGCCGAGACGTGCCGGACTTGCTGGGTGTCGATCTTGGTGCCGTGGAAAGGCTGTGGATAACTCCGGACGGCTGTGGATAACTTCCGCAATTTCAATGGAAATCGGACCTCTGATTTCCATTGAAATTGCGGAAAACCGGTTGAAATTGCGGAAAACTGGTGCCTCGTCCCGAGCCGGTCGGTCAGGGACGGCGGGCGCGGGCGAGGAGGGCCGCCAGCTGGCCGGCGATGCGGGGCTTGTCCGCCGGGCGGCAGGTGACGACGTCCTGGCCGTCGGCGCGCTCGCCCTGCAGGGCGTAGCGGCCCCGGTCGTTGTCGAACCAGATCAGGTTCGGGATCCGGCCTTGCGGCCCGCCCCGGCGGGCGCCGCCGACCACGAAGTGCCCGAGCCGGTACTTCTGCCCCGACGTGATCGCGCGCAGCTCGGCCAGCCCGTCGATGTCGGCATCGGTCGGGCGGCCGTGGCTGCGGTCGGCCACCGCGCGCACCTCACCGCCACCGCCGGGCGGCGCGTCGGGCAGCAGGTCGGCGCACACCCTCGGCAGGGTGTCCGGGGCGAGGAATCTCATCCGCAACCCCCTGCCGTCGAGCACACCGACCACGCCGACCTCACCCGTCGCCACCACCCGCGCGGCGAGCCGCTGCCCGGCGCGCACGTCGAGCAGCCCGGCGGCGGCGATCGACACCTCGGAGCTGCACAGCAGGTACAGCGCGTCCTCGACCTCGGGCTCCGGTCGGCCGTTGCGAGCCAGACCGGTCGACTCCAGCTCCTGCCACACCTGGGCGGCCAGCCGGTTGCGGTCCTCCGCCTCGCCCATTCGCGGGAGATCGAACGGGTACTGGCGCACGGCGAGGTTCAGCTGCTCACCGAGCAGGTCGACGGCGGGGATCGACAGGGTGATCGTCTCGACCATCACAGCTCATTTCGAGTCGGGGTGCGCCGGCCGGTGCCCCCGGTCAGCGCGCCAACCGGGGCACCGGCCGTGCCCGCAGAGATCAGTCCCGCAAACGGCTGGAGCCGCTGGCGGCCTGCACCGGCGCGGGGTCGCACCGGGAGAAGACGCCCGAGGTTCCCGCACCGCTGCGCATGCCACTTCGAAGCAGTCCTCAGAAGTCCCGGAAGCTCGACGGGGCCTCGCCCAGCACTGGCGGGGCCACCAGCCGACCGCCGCCGTCTTCCTCTTCGAAGAGTTCGTCGGCCTCGACCAGGAACTGCGGCACCGCCCCGCTACCGTTCTCCCCCGGCTTGTAGCCGGAGCCGGCGCGCAGGTCGTCATCCCGCCGTTCCTCCTTGAAGTCGTCGGCCGACCAGGTCATGTTCCGGCCGTAACCGGACCGACCCGACGCCGACGCACCCCAGGTGCCCGACGACCCCATCGGCCCGAACCCGCCGTCGGCGCGTTGCGCGAGCTTCGGCGCCCGCGCCGGTCGTGGCACCGGCCGGTCCGCCGGGGGCTGCTGTTCCGGCGGACGCAGTGGTTCCTTGCGCGGCGGTGCCGGCGGAGCAGGCGGTGGCCCGGCGTTGACCGGCATCGGACCGCTCGGTGGGCCGTCCGGCCGCGCGGGCGGCGGACCGACCAGGCGCCCGGCCTGCGGCATGGGCCCGCTCGGCGGCCCCTCGGGCGCCGGCCCGGGAGCGGCCGGAGGCCGCGACGGCGGGCCACCCAGAGGATGCACCGGGTTCCCCACCGGAGGCGACGGCGGACCTTGCGGAGCGGGGGAACGCGGCGGTTCCGCCGTCGGCGGACCGTCGACGGGCGGAGGCCCGGCGAGCCGAGGCCCGGAGGGCGGACCGGCGTGCGGCGCGGGAGCGTCGCGACGCGACTCGGACGGAGCCCCTTCGTGCCGGGGCGGGCCGAGCTGCGGCAACTGGCCGCTCGGCGGACCGACCTGAGGCAGCGGACCACTCGACGGACCCGTCGGCCCAGCGTCACGCCGCGGCGGACCATCCGGCCCGGGCAGCGCAGCGTCGTACCGGGGCGCGCCTGGCTGCGGCCGGCCGAGCTGCGGCAACTGGCCGCTCGGCGGACCAACCTGAGGCAGCGGACCACTCGACGGACCCGTCGGCCCAGCGTCACGCCGCGGCGGACCATCCGGCCCGGGCAGCGCAGCGTCCTGCCGGGGCGCGCCTGCCTGCGGCGGCGGACCACCCAACAGATCGTCGTGCGCCTGCGGTGGCTGGCCGCCTTGCGGCATCGGGGCGTCAGGCCGCAGCAGCTCGTCCGGCTCGGGCACCAGCAGGCCGTCCGACGGCTGCGGGCCTACCTGAGGCGGTGGGCCGCTCGACAGACCACCCGTCGGCCCGGCGTCGTGCCGCATCGGTCCGTTCGGCCCGGGCGGCGGAACGCCGCGGCGCGGCGGGCCAGCTTGCGGCAAGGGACCGCTCGGCGGACCGACCTGCGGCGGCGGACCGCTCAACAGGCCGTCGCGGATCGGCGGCAGCGGACCACTCGATGGCCCGGTTTCGCGCTGCTGCGGCGGGCCATCGGGCCCCGGCGGCAGGACGTCGCGGCGCAGCGGACCGGCCTGCGGCGGGAGGGCACCCAGCAGACCGTCCTGCGCCTGCGGCGGCGGGCCGTCCTGCACCTGCGGCGGCGGGCCCTCCTGGAGCGGCGGCGGACCGCCCAGCAGACCGTCGTGCGCCTGCGGCGGCGGGCCGTCCTGCACCTGCGGCGGCGGGCCCTCCTGGAGCGGCGGCTGCGGCGGCAGGCCATCCTGCGGCGGGGCGGGCGGGAGCGAGCCGCTGAGACCGCCGACGAATCCGGTGAGGCGCTGCGGCACCGGTTCCGGTTCGAGCGAACCGGACAGTTCGGCCGCCGGTTCCGGCCGCGCCGGGGGTTCGTCGAGCCCGCCGAGGTCTCCGGAGAGCGCCATCCCGCCGCTCGGTGTCTTCGGCGCTTCGGACCTGTCGGGCGCTGGCGCCGGTCGGCTGTCCCTGCGCTGCTCGTGCTCGAAGCGATCGGTCAGCTGTTCGGTGCGCTCCCAGAGCGCGAACGGGTGCGGTTCTGCTGCAAGCGCAGCGAACTCACCCCTCAAGTCCAAGCGCTGCGGACGCGGGGCGGGTCGTGGCCCGCCTGGCGCGGGCGGTCCGGCGGGCGGCACCTCACCGCCGAGCGAGCCGCGCATCGGCGCGTCCGCTCGGCGTCGTCCTACCGGGCCACTGGCCCGCTGCTGCGCGTCGAAGCCCGCTGGCCCCGGCGCGGACGCCGGATTCTGCGGTGACGTCACGGTTCCCCCAGGTATTCGGGACGGCTGGAGCGGCGCGCGGCATCCGGGCGGACCCGGGCGGCGGGTGCACTGGAACCGACGCGGTGGAGCATGCGGCAGTTCCCCAACTCAACCGACCGCGATGACGCGAAAGGGCAGACGACGCTGCGTCTCCCCGAACGCACACCGACCTGCCACCTGCATCGATCGCGACATCGCGGGCCCCCTCGTTGCTTCTGTTACCGCCGAAGGACAGTAGCAGCTGCCGTTCACCCGTACTGGTGTTTCGAGGAATAGCCACCCAGTTACCGCCGCGATGCTGAAAAGGTGCGATGCGGCAACGGAAAACGCAACGGACGTGCCATACCCGGGCAAATCAGACAGGATCATGGACCATTTCGTGCCGTTAATCACTAGAGCGAACCGAAGGTGGCGTACGTAGCTGTTCGAGCGCCAATGTGGTCCCGGATCACCGCGCGTGCGGGATGAATGACCAGGAAGGACATCGTCAATGGAATCGCAGCGCAGCGTCGGCTCGGCACGCTGGGACAGCTTTGTCGCGCTGGGAGACAGCCTCACCGAGGGGATCGGCGACGCCGATCCCGCCGGGGGCTACCGGGGCTGGGCCGACCGGCTGGCCGAGCACCTGACCGTCCAGAACCCGGAGCTGCGCTACGCCAACCTGGCGGTGCGCGGCAAGCTGATCCGCCAGATCGTCGCCGACCAGGTGCCGCAGGCCATCGAGCTGCGGCCCGCGCTGGTCGCCTTCACCGCCGGCGGCAACGACCTCATCCGCCCAGGCAGCGACCCCGACGCGATCGCGGAGCTCTTCGACGCCGGGGTCGGCAAGCTGCGCGCCGCCGGCGCCGACGTGCTGATCGGCACCGGCTTCGACACCCGCGAAATCCCGGTGCTGCGCCACGTCCGGGGCAAGATCGGGACCTACAACTCGCACCTGCGGGCGATCGCCGACAAGCACGGCTGCTACGTGCTCGACCAGTGGTCGATGCGGGTGCTGCGGGACGCCCGGGCCTGGAGCGAGGACCGGCTGCACCTGTCCGCGGCGGGCCACCGCCGGGTCGCGCTGCGGGCCTGCGAGGCGCTGGGCGTGCCGGTCGCCGCCGACTGGAGCGAGCCCTGGCCGGTCACCCCCGGCACGCCGTGGCGGGCCCAGCGCGTCCAGGACATCCGGTGGGCCCGCGAGTACCTGGCACCGTGGATCGGCCGCCGCTTGCGGGGCGTGTCCAGCGGCGACGGCCGCCCCGCGAAGCGCCCCCAACTGGAGAAGCTCACCGCGGGACACCCCTCGACCTGAGGTCACGGTGGTGCCGTTTCGCCTGTTGCAGGCGCATGAGCTTGTGGGGCGTACAGCTGCCGAACGGCCGGCTGTTTGATCTTTGTCTGTGAAGCGGCGAAGCCGCTTAGTCCACCCCGCACCGGCACCGCCGCGGGTTCTCAGACGGTGTCCGCCCTAGTCGAGTAAGTCCAAATTCCTGCGGGCATGAGGCGAGGGCGTCCATGATCCGCAGCGAAGGTGCCGTGCGTGTTTTTGGGTGCTATGGCACCCAAAAACGCTCACGGGTGTTCTTCCGCCACGCGAAGGTGGCCATCGGCAGACGTGCCCCCCCGAACAGGGCGCGTCGCCCAGCGTGTGCTGTCCCTGGCCGCCGCGATCTGGCACAACTTCCGCACCGGCCAGCCAGTCACTCGCTCGCTCACCGCCTACGATCACTGATCGTATTCAGACTTACTCGTCTAGGCTCTAGGGCTCTCGGCCGAGGACAGCCACGACGTGGTTATTAGCTGATGTCGGGGATCCCGCAGCGAGAAGGCGTCCGAGGTTCCGCTACTCGCCCCGCCACGCAAAACCGACCGCGGACACCGGCAACAAGACGGACACCGGCAACAAGACGAAGTGCGGACTTTCGGCCGGGATCACCCACTCCCGCGGCCGAAAGCCCGCACTCACCCCCAAACGTCCATTCGGGAGAACCATCCCGAATGTCAAACCCCCCTACGGCCGCCCCGGCCGGCCACGAGTGCCGACCGGGACGGCCGGGCGACAATCCCCCCTTGGACTCCCCCCAGAGCCGCCCGTTCGTGCGAACCATGCACGGCTTGATCCGCACGCAGATCAAGTTCCCAGCGCGCGCTACACACCCGCTAAACGTCGGCTAAACGCCCCTCAGCAGGCGGCCACGGAGAGATCTTCCAGCCGCGCGCGGACCTCCGCCGCGCGCGGCGAGCCCTCCGCCTCGAAGATCGCCAGCGCGGTGTCCCAGCGGGTCCGGGCCACCTGCTGGTCGCCGCGGGACCGGGCGGCGTCGCCGAGACCCAGGTACGCCGACGCCTGCCGCATCGCGGAGCCGCACTTCAGCGCCACGTCCAGGGCCTCGTGGTGGAAGCGCTCGCCGTCGGCGATCCGGCCCAGCTCGATGCTTACTTCGCCGCAGTTGTTCAGCACCATCGCCAACGTCTCCAGATCGTCGGCGTCCCGGTACAGCGCTTCTGCCTCGCGCAGGTGCGCCAGTGCCTCCTCCAGCTCGCCGTTGACCTGCTCCACCATGGCCAGGTTGTTCAGCGCACCGGCCACGAAGTACCGGTCGCCCAGCGAGCGGTAGACCCGGAGCGCGTCCTGGCAGTGCACTTTCGCTTCTTCGTAGCGCTTCAGGCGGAACAGCACGCTGCCCATGTTGACCTGGGTCATCGCCAACCGGGCGGAATCGCCGGTCTGCACCGCGACCCGGTACGACTCGTCGTAGTGCGCCAGCGCCGCGTCCAGCTGGCCCGACCGCGAGCACGCCACCCCGAGCCCGGCCGACATCAGCACCTTGCCCGCCCGGTCGTCCACCGCGCGGGCCGAGTCGAGCCCGTCGGTGTAGATCCGGATCCAGTCTTCCCAGGGGCAGCGCACCATCAGGTAGTTGAACTGCAGGCGCACCAGCGGCCAGGCGAGGTCGTGCATGCCTTCCGAGTTGGCCGCCCGGATCGCGGCGACCAGGTTCGGCCATTCCGCGTCGAACCACTCCAGCGCCTGGGCGCGGTCGGTGATCTGCGGCCTGGGCACCTCGGTGCCGCTGGAGAAGTCCAGGTCATCCCGGGCGGGGCGGAGGAAGCGGCGCGCGTGGTCGGCCGTGACGAGGTAGTGGTTCAGCAACCGGCGCAGCGCCTCGGTGGCGATCGAGCTCGGCGCGGCGAGCAGGTCTCGGGCGTAGACGCGCAGCAGGTCGTGCATGCCGAACCGATCCGGCTCGGGCTCGGTGACCAGGTGTGCCAGCGCCAAGGCCCGTAATCTCCGCTGCGCGCTGGGCGGATCGGTGTCGCACAGGGCGGCGACCGCGTGCGCGGTGAAGGTATGGCCGGGCACGAGCCCGAGCAGCCGGAAGGTGTCGGCGTGCACCGGGTGCAGGCTCCGGTAGGAGATGTCGAAAGCGCGGCGGACGCTCGTATCAGCATCGTCGATGTCCAGCGCGTGCAGCCGGTTCCGCTCATCGGTCAGCTCGTGCACCAGGTCGGACACGCCGCGCGCCGGATTCGCCGCGAGCCGCGCGGCGGCGATGCGTAACGCCAGCGGCAGCCCGCCGCACAAGTCCGCCAGCTGGGCCGCGGCGGCCGGTTCGGAGGCTGATTTGCCGGGCACGCCCGCCCGGTCGAGCAATTCGATCGCGGTCTCGGTCGGCAGCGTTTCCAGCGGCAGCACCCGAGCTCCGCTGCGCACCACCAGCCCGTCCAGCCGCCGTCTGCTGGTGATCAGCACCAGCGATTCGGCGCTGCCCGGCAGCAGCGGCCGCACCTGCTCCGAGTCGCGCGCGTTGTCGAGCAGCACCAGAACCCGGCGCTTCGCCAAAAACGACCGGTAGAGCGCCGTGCGGTCGTCCAGCTCGACGGGGATCGCATTCGCCGCGACACCAAGCGCTTTCAGCATGCTGGTCAGCACTTCGCCGGGCGTCAGGGGCTCGCGTTCCGAGTCGAAGCCGCGCAGCGACGCGTAGAGCTGACCGTCCGGGAACTCGTGCTCGACGCGGTGCGCCCAGGTCAGCGCGAGGGCGCTCTTGCCGACGCCGGCAGTGCCGGTCACCACGGCGAGCAGGCTGGAGCCTTGTTCGCGCTCGGCCAGCATCGTGTCGAGCGCGGCGAGTTCGCGCTGGCGGCCGACGAACCCGGCTGGGGCCGGGGGCAGCTCCGCCGGGATCGGGCGCCGGATGCCGAACCCGGGTTCCGGCCGGCGCTGCGGATGGCGCAGTGCTGGGTCGTCGCGGAGCAGCCGCTCGTAGAGTTCGCGCAGCTCGGGCCCGGGATCGAGGCCGAGCTCGTGGGACAGCCGGCGGCGCAGGTCGTGGTAGCGGGACTGCGCCTCGGCGCGGTGCCCCGCGCGGTAGTGGGCGAGCATCAGCTGGCCGGTGAGCCGTTCCCGCAGCGGTTGGCGGTCGACCAGGGTGGACAGCTCCAGCACCAACTGGTGGTGGAGGCCGAGGTCCAGGTCGGCGGCGATCCGCTCCTCCAGCGCCAGCAGCCGCAGCTCGTCCAGGTTGGGCGCGACCATCCGGTACAGCCTGCTGCTCGCGATGTCCGAGAGCACCGGGCCCCGCCACAGCATCAGCGCTTCGGCCAGCACCTGCGACCGCGCCGCGGGTTCCATGCCGTGCGCGCGGTTGATCAGGGTTCTCGCGCGGTGGGCATCGATCCGGTCGCTGTCGACCCGCAGCAGGTAGCCGGGCGGGCGGGTGACGATCTCGGCCTGTTCTGCCGCGGCCCCGAAGAGCTTGCGCAGCCTGGAGACGTAGCCGTGGATGATGGTGCGGGCACTGGCCGGCGGCTCGTTCTCCCACAGCGTGTCGATCAGCCGGTCCATCGACACGACCTGGTTCGGCTCCAGCAGCAGGCAGGCCAGCAGGGCGCGAACCGGGGCGCCGCCCAGCGGCTGCGCGACGCCGTCGGCGCGCACCTCAAGAGGACCGAGCAGGCGGAACTCCAATCCCGCGCTCGGCACCTCGGTCGAGCTGTCGTGCCCCGCCATCATCCCCAAATCCGACTTTCGCTCATGTTTTGGTTGAGCCTTCAGGCAGTCAGTCTCGACCAAGGCGCACACCGAGTCCACACCCCCGGAGAACCCGTACGGCGGCGCGCTCACCTCCCCAAAACCGGACACACCGTAACGATCACCGGCCGAGCGGAGACCGATCGCCGGCCCGCGGTTCACCCCAATGGAGCCATGCCCGATTCCTCCCGGGACGTCCCACGCGCGCCCATTCTTGCGGTGAACGCCTGCCGACGAGCCAACACGCCAAGTAAAGTCGGGACACGCCGATCACTCGTATGAGGACACTGTGGAAGGAGAGCCCACCCCGTGCCCACGCCGTCCACAGTGGTCGATCGCGCGGTGGCCTGCCTGCTCGGCGGGGCGCTAGGCGATGCGCTCGGCAGCCCGGTCGAGTACGCGCAGCTGGACGACATCCGCGCCGAATTCGGCCAAGCAGGCGTCGCCGAACCACCACCTCAGGCCCTGCTGGGCGACGCCACGCAGATGTCGCTGTTCACCGGCGAGGGCTACCTGCACGCCTGGACAACAGGCAACAACGGCGGCAACTGGCGTCCGGTCGAGTCGACCGCCGCCGCCTACCGCCGGTGGTTGACCACCCAGCAGGAGAACAAGCCGCAGCCCGGTGCGACCGGCCTGATGGCTGAGCCCGAGCTGTACGCCGGCCGGGCCCCCGGCCTGACCAGCCTGCGCGCCCTGCAAGAACCCGAACTCGGCACCCCGGACCGGCCGCGGAACAGCTCCAAGGGCTGCGGCGGCGTGGACCGCAGCGCGCCGCTCGGCTTCTCGCCGACCGCCGAGATGGCCTACCAGCTGGCCTGCCAATGCGCGGCGCTCACCCACGGCGGCGTCGGCGGCTGGGCCTCGGCGGGAGCGCTGGCGCTGATCGTGCACCTCGTCGCGGTGCAGCAGCGGAAGCTGCCGGCAGCTGTCGACCAGGCGGCTGGCCGCGTGTTGCGCGAAGACGCCGAGACGGCCACGGCCCTCGCGGAGGCTTCGACGCTGGCGCGGCTCGGCGCGAGCGTCGGGCACATCGAGCGGCTAGGACAGGGCTGGATCGGCCCGGAGGCGCTGTCCATCGGCGTCTACTGCGCGCTCGCGCTGCCGAAGCCCGACCAGTTCACCGACGCCCTGCGGCTGGCGGTCAACCACTCCGGGCACAGCGACTCCACCGCGGCCGTGACCGGCAGCATCCTCGGCGCCCGCCACGGCACGGCGGTCCTGCCCCGCTCGTGGTTGGCTCGGCTGGAACTGGCGGACGTGATCGAGCGCATCGGCCACGACCTCGGAGCCTCCTGCACGGGCGAGAAGTTCAACGAACGCCGCTACCTCGGCCTCGCCTGACCGGCGGGCCCGGGCCGTCCTCGCCGACCGGTTCGCGGCGAACGGACCGTTCACCGCATAGGCGCGAGGCGGAACTCACCGTTCAGGTGCCGTTGGGGCGGCCCGCCTTGGCCCTGACGACAGCGACCGCCGCGGCCAGGAACCCGATGTTGAAGGTCATGTGCACTGCGGCGACCGCGCGGGCGAACTCGGATACCGCGTGCACGTCGCCGAAACCGACGGTGCTGGTGATCGACAGCGAGAAGTAGAGCGCGTCGGTTTTCGTGCGCAGCGCTGCGATCGAGCCGGGATCTTGAGCGGCCAGTCCGAAATAGACGGTCGCGAAGAACAGCACTGCCAGGTACAACGCCGCCACGACCCCGGCCATAGAGCTGCCGTGGCGCGCGCCCTCGATCCGGAAGCGGCGCACCTGGAACATGATCAGCGCGGAGATGGCCAGCAGCCCGACGGCGAAGATCACGACCGCGTTCACGGTGCCGAAGAGCCCGAACCTGCCGATCGGCAGCAGGTAGTAGACGACGGTGCACGCCACCACCGCAACCAGCGACGTCGCCAGGTTGATCAGGACCCTCTTCTGGCCGCTCCCAGGCACGAGCGCCAGCTTCGGCCAACACCAGACCCGTCGCCATTCGGGTCCGTGCCCGGCGCACCGGCCCAAAACGCAGTCCCAATGGGAACTGCCACCACCCACCACGTGACCGCAGTTTCAATTGGAAACCGCCGTCAGGCGGCGGCCGGGGTTCGGGACAGGCAGCGGAGGCGGCGGTTGCCGACCACCCGGCACACCAGGTAGATCACGAACGAGATGATCGTGACGAAGGCGCTCACCGGGGCCCCGGGCGCCAGCGACAGGACAATGCCGCCGAGCACCGCCACCTCGGCGAACACCACGGCCAGCACGGTCGCCTTGAGCGGGCTCGCGGTAACCCGCGCCGCCGCGGCCCCCGGCGTCACCATCAGGGCCAGCACCAGCAGTGCGCCGACGGTGTAGACGCCCAGCGCCGTCGCCACGCCGACCAGCACCGCGAACAGCGGGGTCAGCACGCGCGCCGGAACGCCGCGGGCTGCCGCGACATCCGGGTCGACGCTGGCGAACAGCAACGGCCGGTACACGAAGGCCAGGACGACCAGGACGAGCGCCGCGCAGCAGGCCAGCAGCAACACGTCCGCGGAATCGACGCCGACGATCTGCCCCACCAGCAGGCTGAACTTGTTCGCGGTCCGCTCCGGGTTGAGCCACAGCAGCAGCACGCCGATGCCGAGCCCGAAGGACAGGATCGCGCCGATCACCGAGTCGCGTTCGGTCCCGCGCTGGCCCAGCAAGCCGAGCAGCAGCGCGGCGACCACGGCTCCGGCCAGCGCCCCGACGCCGACACCGACGCCGATCAGCAGCGCCGCGGCGGCACCGGTGAACGCGAGCTCGGCGGTGCCGTGCACGGCGAAGGACATCTTCCGCGCGACGACGAGCGGCGCCAGGCAACCGGACACCAGGCCGAGCGCCGCCGCAGCCAGCAGCGCCTGCTGGACGAACGGGTAGCCGAGCAGGTCGACCGTGGTGGAGAAGTCCAGGACCTTGCCCAGCGCGTCGATGAATGCGTTCACGCCTTTTCCGCCTCTTGCACGTGGTGGTCGTGGTCATCGGTGCCGGCGACCACCAGCCGCCCGCCGACGCGGGCGACCTCGACGTCGGTGCGGTACAGCTCGGACAACGTGGCGGAGTTCATCACCTCGTCCGGCGGGCCGATCCGGAACCGGCCGTCCACCAGGTAGAGGACCCGGTCGACCAGCGGCAGCACCGGGTTGATCTCGTGCGTGACGAACAGGACCGCCGCGCCGGTCTGCCGGGCCTGGTTCGCGATCAGCCTGCTGACCTTGCGCTGGTGCGCGATGTCCAGCGACAGCAGCGGCTCGTCGCACAGCAGCACCGACGGGTCGCTGACCAGCGCCTGCGCCACGCGGAGCCGCTGCTGCTCGCCGCCGGAGAGCAGGCCCAGCGGCATCCGGGCGTACTCGGTCGCCTCGACCGCGCGCAGCGCCGCGGCCACCCGCCGCTTGCGCTCGCGGCGGCCGCGGAAACCCGTGCCCCAGTGGTGACCGTCCAACCCGAGACCGACCAGGTCGTTGCCCCGCACCATCACGGTGGCGTCCAGCGCCCGCTGCTGCGGGATGTAGCCAATCTGGTTGCTGCCGCGACGTGCCGGCGCGCCCGCGATCTCGACGCTGCCCGCGGAGAGCTGCTGCAAGCCCAGCAGCACCCGGAGGAGGCTGGTCTTGCCGGAACCGTTCGGCCCGAGCACGGCGAGGAACTCGCCCGGCGCGACGTCGAGGTCCAGGCCGGACCACAGGACACGCGAGCCGTACGAGAGCTCCGCGCCGCGCAACCGCACGGCTGGGGCTGTGCTGGTGGGCGCGAGGACGGGCTCGGTCTCGGATCTGGCGGTCATATCTCAGCGATTCTGGTTCAGGGCGGTCTGCAACGCCGTGATCTGGGCGTCCATCCACTGCACGTAGGTCTTGTCCTGCGGCAGCGTCTCGGTCATCTCGACGACCGGGATCTGATTCTGCTCTGCGGCGGTGCGCACGTTGCGGGTGACGGGCGATTCGGTCTGCGGGTTATAGATGACCGCCGCGGCCTGCTTGGCGTTCACCGCGTTCTGGATCGCGGCCACCGCGGCCGCGGACGGGTCGGTCTCGGCCTCGATGGCGTTGACGAACTCGGGCGGCGTGATGTCCTGCAGGTTCGCAGCTTCGATCAGGTAGTGCGCGACGGGCTCGGTGACGATCACCTGCTTGCCCTTGTTCTGGTCTGCCAGCTCGCCGACCCGGCCTTGCAGCTTGCCGATCTCCTCCGCGAACCGGCCCGCGGCCTGGCCGAACTGCTCGGCCTTGGCCGGCTTGAGCTTGCTCAGCTCGGCGTTGACCTGGGCAGCGACCTGCTCCACCACGTGCAGGTCGTACCAGACGTGCTCGTTCACCGAGTGGTCGTGGCCTTCGTGCCCGCCGTGTTCCTCGTGCCCACCCGCGGGTTCGCCCTCGTGCCCGCTCGCGGGTTCGCCGTGTTCCTCGTGCCCGCTCGCGGGTTCGCCCTCGTGCTCGTCCTTGACGGCCTCGACGGTGGGTTTGCCCTGGCCGCTGTTGCCGAGGATCCGCTCCATGAACTCGTCGTATCCGCCGCCGTTGAACACCACCAGGTCCGCGTCGGTGACCTTCGCGGCGTCCTGCGGGGTGCTCTCGTAGGAGTGCGGGTCGGCGTTGGGGTCGCTGATGACCGGCTCCACCTCGACTGCATCGCCGCCGACCGCCTGCACCACGCTGGCCCACACGGTGGTGGACGCAACCACCTTGATCTTGTCGCCGGCGCCCGGGCCCGCCTGCTCGCCGGTGCTGCATGCGGTCAGGGCGAGGGCGGTTGCTGCGAGTCCGGCTAAGGCGGCGGCAGAGCGACTGCGGATGGTCATCGGATGCACTCCTCGGAGGTCGGCCCTTTGCGCAGCAGGCTGACGGCTATCTGCGAACGGTAACGGAAACCGTTGTCAACTACAGTCTAAGCACGGTTCCGCACGACACTCCACCGACCGGGTTATTTCTGTTGCGCACGCAACGACGCCCCCGCCAGGACCAGCGGGGGCGTCGATCAACAGATCGCCCGCGACTAAGCCGCCAGGCGGGCTCCGGTCTCGGGGTGGAAGAGGTGGATCTCGCTGTGGTCGCGCAGCGCCACGGTCACCTTCTGGCCGAGCGCGGGCGGGGTCCGGCCGTCGGCGCGGACGACGAAGCGCTCCTGCGAGCCGTTGACGTCGATGGCGCCGTGGATCAGCGCGTCGGCGCCGAGTTCCTCGACCAGCTCCACGGTCATCGACATCCCGGCGTCGTCGCTGGAGGTCAGCGACAGCGCTTCGGGGCGGACGCCGAAGGTGACCTCCTTGAGGTCCCCGGCGGCGGCTACGGCCTCGCGCGGCAGCGGGATCGTGGCCCCGTCCAGAACCGCTCCGTCACGGGTCAGCGGCACCGTCTTCAGGTTCATCGCCGGCGACCCGATGAAGCTCGCGACGAACGCGTTGGCCGGGTTCTCGTACAGCTCGCGCGGGGTGGCGACCTGCTGCAGCAGCCCGTCCTTGAGCACCGCGACGCGGTGCCCCATGGTCATCGCCTCGACCTGGTCGTGGGTGACGTAGATGGTGGTGGTGCCCAGCCGCTTCTGCAGCGCGGCGATGTTGGCGCGGGTCTCCACGCGCAGCTTTGCGTCGAGGTTGGACAGCGGCTCGTCCATCAGGAACACGCTGGGCTCACGGACGATCGCGCGGCCCATCGCCACCCGCTGCCGCTGCCCGCCCGAGAGCGCCTTGGGCTTGCGGTCCAGGTACTTCTCGAGGTCGAGCATCTTCGCCGCCTCGGTGACCTTCTGCTTGATGACGTCCTTGGGCGTCTTGCGCAGCTTGAGCGCGAAGCCCATGTTCTCCGCGACCGTCATGTGCGGGTAGAGGGCATAGGACTGGAACACCATGGCGATGTCCCGCGACTTCGGCGGGGTGTTGGTGACATCGTTGCCACCGATGGTGATGCCGCCCTCGTCGACGTCCTCCAGGCCCGCGAGCATCCGCAGCGCCGTCGACTTACCGGACCCGGACGGGCCGACCAGCACCAGGAACTCACCGTCGGCGATGTCCAAGGCAAGCTTGTCGACGGCCCGGACCGGCGGGCTCCCCTGGTAAACGCGCGAGGCGTTGACGTACGCAACCTCTGCCATCTGTGACACCTTTCACGGATTTGGTCACGAAAAAAGTAACCGCAAAAACGCTCGGGGTCAGCCCCTCGAATGAACCAACTCGCAGAGTGATCACTCTACGTCGCTCCGTGTTCACGTTCGAACGGGAGTGGGATATGCATCATGCTCACTTCACCGAGGGGTACTGAACCGTTACGGTTCCTCCATGGCGCGGTCAACGAATGCCCGGAGGCCTGCGACGCTCGCCTCGCTCGCTGCCGAACTTGGGGTCTCCCGGACCACGGTTTCGAATGCGTACAACCGTCCGGACCAGCTGTCCCCGGAGCTGCGCAAGCGGGTCCTGGAGACCGCTCGCCGACTGGGTTACCCGGGACCGGACCCGGTGGCGAGGTCGTTGCGGACCAGGAAGGCGGGCGCGGTCGGCCTGCTGCTCACCGAGAACCTCTCGTACGCCTTCCGCGACCCGGGCGCCGTGGGCTTCCTCGAAGGACTCGCGCTGGCCTGCGAAGACGCCGGCCAGGGCCTGCTGCTGATCCCGGCGAGCCCGGAGCGCGAGGACGTCGCCTCGGTGCACCGCGCCGGGGTGGACGGGTTCGTCGTCTACTCGGTCCCCGAGGACGACCCGCACCTGGCAGCGGTGCTCGAACGGCCGGTGCCGGTGGTGGTCTGCGACCAGCCGCGCCTGGACAACCTGGACTGGGTCGGCCCGGACGACGGGAAGGCCATCAAGACCGTCGCCGACCACCTGATCAAGCTCGGGCATCGCCGCATCGGCGTGCTCTGCATGCGCCTGGCCCGGGGCCGCAACGACGGCCCCGCGTCGGTGCAGCGGCAGGCCAACGCCAGCTTCCACGTGCAGAAGGCCCGGTTGACCGCGCTGGCCGAGGTGTTCAGCGAGGCCGGGGTGGACTGGACGAAGGTGCCGGTGGTGGAGCGCTTCGACCACACCACGGCGTCCGGAGCCTCGGCGGCGGCGCAGCTGCTGGAGATCGACCCGGAGATCACCGCGATCGTCTGCACCTCCGACATACTGGCGCTTGGTGCGCTCAGCGAGGCCCGCAACCGCGGCCTGCGGGTTCCGGAGGACCTGACCATCACGGGCTTCGACGGCATCCCGGACGCGGAGCGGGCGGGCCTGACGACGGTGCGCCAGCCGTGGCTGGAGAAGGGCCGGGCGGCCGGGCGGCTGCTGCTGGAGACCAGCGAGCCCGGCCGCCCCCGCCACATCCAGCTGGAGACCCAGCTGATCACCGGAACCACCTCGGCGCCGCCCCGCTCCGCCGAAGAACGCTGGTTCGGCCCGTAAACCCACGGCTTCCCGCAGCTCTGGCCCCGTGAGCACGTTCCGGCGCCGTAGAGGCTGTTCAGTGCGTAGAGGTTTTTCGGCGCCGTAGAGGGCTGTTCGAGAACGCGTTCCGCGTGCCAGTGAAACTGGCGGCCCTACGGCAGTGGCGGCGATTTCGCGCGAAATCGCCGCTCGCCACGCTGGCAAGGTGACGATTTCGCGCGAAATCGCCCCCCTCCCCCCACCCCCCCAGCCACGCGACCGTCACGCCGTTTCTTCGCCGCGACAGCACCAGCTCTCCCAAGCACACATCCCGGCGCCACCACATCCAAAGCAGCCGCTACAGCAGCACAAAGCACTCATGGGCAACAACGTGCGGAAACACCGCCCCGGGCCGATAGATCGGTGCTGCGGGGGCGGCGAGCTGCAGCTTCTGCCGGCAACGGCTGGAGGGGTCAGCAGGCCGGTAGTTCTTGGAGGTCAGCGGGTCAGTAGTTCACCCATTCGCCCTGGGCGTACTGGAGGATCGTCGGGTGCATCAGCGTCGACGGCTCCATGCCGGGGATTCGGGTGCGGTCCGGCGGGAACGCCGCCGACGCTTGCAGGGTTGCCTCGTCCAGCGAGCGCAGCGGCGGAACATCCGCGGGCAGCCGGAGTGGCGGCGCGCCTGGTGAGGCGAGCGGGTTTCCGTCCGCCTGGTGGGTTTCCGCAACTTCCATTGAAATCGACGGGCCGATTTCCATTGAAGTTGCGGCGCCCGTCGCGACGGGCGTCGGGTCGGGCTTCGCGCTGGCCAGGTGGAAGCCCCACTCCCCGAAGCTGGGGACCGTGATCTCGTACGGCACCGTGCTCAGGCCCGCCGCTCGCATCGTCGACTCGATGCACCAGAACGCCTTCGGCGCGAAGAACGGCGACCCCGACTGCACCACCATCCGCGCATCGTCCGACATCGCCTGCCGGGCCAGCCCGTAGAACTCCGTCGAGTACAGCTTCGCCGTCGCCGTCGAATCCGCGTCGGGCATGTCCACGAGCACCACGTCGTAGCGGTCGCGGTTGTCCCGCAGCCAGCTGAAGGCGTCCGCTGCGACCGCCCGCACTCGCGGATCGGCGAAGGCGTCCTTGTTCAAAGTGGACACTCGCGGGTCGGTGCGCGCCAGCTCCAGCACCGCCGGGTCCAGTTCCACCAGCGTGACCTCGCGGACGTCCGGGTACCGCAGCAGCTCCCGCAGCGCCAGGCCGTCGCCACCACCCAGCACGAGCACCCGCTCGTGGGGCCCGGCCATCGCCGGATGCACCATCGCATCGTGGTACCGGTACTCGTCCATCGAGCTGAACTGCAGGTCCCCGTTGAGGTACAGCCGGGTGTCGCGGTTCCCGCCCAGCGACACCGACTCGGTCAGCACGATGTCCTGGTACTGGGTGCGTTCCGAATGCACCACCGGGTCCGCGTACAGCGCCTGGCGCGCGGTGACCTCGAAATCGTCGGCGAACGCGTAAGCCCCGAGGAGCAGGCCGCCGACCAGCGCGGATGCACCGGTCAGCAGCAAGGTGGCGCGCTTGGACAGCTCCCGGCGGAAGACGGTCAGCACCAGCCCGAGCCCGGCGGCGGCGTTGACCATGCCGACCAGCAGCGCGCCCTGCACCTGCCCGAACAGCGGCAGCAGCAGGAAGGGGAACGCCAACCCGCCGACGAGTCCGCCGACGTAGTCGGCCGCGAACAGGTCGGCGACCGCGGAACCCGCGTCCTGCCGCCGAATCCGCTGCAACAGCACCATCAGCAGCGGGATCTCCGCACCGATCAGCACACCGAGCACCAGCGCCATCGCGATCAGCGCCGGCGTGTAGAGGCTCAGCCACGCGAACGCGGCGTACAGCCCGAGCACGCTGAGCCCGCCGAGCAGCGCGAGCAGCAGCTCGATGCCCGCGAACGCCGGAGCCGCCCAGCGCTGCAGGGGTTTCGCGGCGAGCGCGCCGACGCCCATCGCGAACACCATCAGCGACAGCACGATCGAGGCCTGCCCGACGGTGTCGCCGATCAGGTAGCTGCCGAGCGCGACCAGCGCCAACTCGTAGACCAGGCCACAAGCGGCGCAGATGAAAACCGCCACCAGCACCGCGGTCCGGGCGATCCGACCGCGCGGCGTGCTGGTCTCGGCCGGTTCGGCAGCGGGCTCGGCGCTCACCGACACGCGCTGCTCACCAGATCGAGGCGGCGATGATCACGGCGATCATGATGTGCGTGGTCGCCGACACCCATGTCGCCGGGTGCATGTCCGGGGAGGCTAGTTCGTCACCCAGCTTGCCGGGGGTGACCGCGTCGATCAGCAGGAACGACAGGCTCATCAGGACTAGCCCGAGGATGCCGTAGGCGAGGGTGCCGATCAGCCCGGCGATCAGGTCGTTAGCGCTGCCCATGATCGCGGTGGTCAGGATGATGCCGACCCCCAACAGTCCGGAGACCAGCAGCAAAGCCGCATTCGGGTTGCGGCTGACCCAGATCAGGTCGCGGAGCTTGCCCGGCGTGGCCAGGTCGACGAGCACGTAACCGAGTGCCATCATCGCCACGCCGATCACCCCGTAGGCGACCGCGGCGAGCATGCCTGTGAGCAGGTTCTGGAGCAAGGTGAGGCCTTTCTGGTGTCGTGGTCGGTGCGATCTAGCGTCGGGTGCCCGCCGGCGGCGGCCCCTGCGGTGGAGGTGGCGGCCACGAACCACCCGGCGGCCCGGGCGGTGCCGGCCAGCCCGGCTGCGGCCCCGGTCCGGGCGGGCCCGGCCGAGTCGGCGGCCCTTGCGGGGCGGGTGGTCCTTGCAGCAGTCGCGGCGGCTGCTGCGGTCCTGCCGACCACGGCCCCTGCGGAGGCAGCGGTCCGACCGGCGACGGCCCCTGCGGCTGCTGCGGTCCGACCGGCGGCGATCCCGGCCCGACCGACGGCCCCTGCGGAGGCAGCGGTCCGACCAGCGACGGCCCCTGCGCCCCCTGTTGCTGCGTCGGCCTGGGCTGCGGCGCGGCCGGAGCGTTCGGGGCATCCGGAGTATCCGATGTGGACTTCTGCTTGGCGCGGGCCCGGAAGCCCAGGAGCAGGGCGAGAACCACGACGACGCCCAGGCCCCCGAGCCACGCCCAGGTCACCCAGTTCGAGCCAGAGCCGTCGCCGCGCGGCAACGGCGGAGCCGAGGCGTTGCCCGACGCGTCGTCCGCCACCGGCGGGGCCTTCAGCGCGCCGGTTTCCACCAGCAGCAACGGCAATCCGAGCGTGGCCTGCCCGGCCACGGTGACCGGCTCCTCGGCCAGCGAGTCGGCGGTGACGCCGAGGTTGACGAAGTCGTCGATGCCCGGCAGCGAGGCGAGGTCGTCGGACGCCGCCACCTTGACGTCGGCCGCGTCCGGATCGTCTTCGGTGGATCCGGCGGCGACGAAAACCCGGACCTCGGCCCAGCGCGGACAGGTCTCGGCCGGGATGTTCGGTCCCCGGCTGGAGCCCTGGTCGAACTGCTTCGTCGACGCGTCCACGAGCTTCCAGCCGAAGCACACCCCGTGCGCCGCCTCGGCCGCGGCGAGCCCCTGCGCGAGCTGCTGTGCCTCGGCCGGGGTGAACCTCTGGATCGGTGGCCCCGAGTACCGCTGGCCCTCGGAGTAGCGGGTGGACTCCTCCGAGGTGAAGGTGGTCTGCGCGGGATCGCGGCCGAGCACGCCGATGAGCGACCCCACGACGCCGACGGCCACGAAGAAGCCCACCACGGCCAGCACGAGTCCCCGGCGGCGGGCGGGTTTCTTGATGGTGGTGCTCATTTGCCCGCCCCCGGACCTCTGCCGCGGAAGCTCTCGCCGTGCGGGCTGCTCCAGCCCCAGACCCCGCCGACATGGCTGTGGTAGCGACGGTAGGCGCGGTCGGCGTCCATCACGTGGATCACCGAGCCGGGCGAGTGCGGCCTGATGATCACCGCATCGCTGGAATACCGCAGGTAGATGCCCGACGAGTCGGTGTACTGCGACTGCGGGCGCCACTTCGACGTGATCTCGGCGGCCACGGCGGTCGGCGGCTTCGGGCTGGTGTAGGCCCGGTTGTCGGAGTCACCGGAGAGGTCCAGGTGGGCGGCGCGGGTGTAGTTGTTCGCGACGTAGCCGCGTGGCCCGGTGCCGGTGGCGAAGATCGCCACCAGCCCGATGATCAGAGCCAACACCGCCGCGGCGGCGGCCAGCACGAACCAGAATTTGGGTTTCACCGGTCAGTCCGCCGTCGGGTAGATGAGCACGTCGTAGCGGCTGAGCGCCTCGCCGGCGCTGGCCTCCCAGTCGGCGCCGCCGTAGGACTCGAAGCCCAGCATCGAACCGTCCGAGGCCTCGTAGTCGTGGTAGCGGACGGTGCCCTGTTCGGCGAGACCGGTGGTGGCCTCGCTGCGGAACTCGGCGCTGCCGGACTCCTCGGAGTGGTAGGTGCGCCCGGCGAAGTCGATCGTCTTCGGGCCCGGCTCGCCGGCGTCGGCGACCGGCGTCCACAACGACAGGACGAGGTCCGGGTCCTCTTCCACGGCCAGCCACACCTGCCCGCCCTTGGCGTCGTCGAGCAGATGTTCCGCCCAGTTCCAGCCGCCTTCGGAGAGCCGGATGGTGCCGCGGACGGTGTAGGAGAGGCCGCGCACCTCGACGATGTCGCCGGCCTTCAGCGCCCGCGGGTCACCGCGCAGCGAGTCCTGATCACCGGTGTGGAACGGGTCGGCGGGCCGGCTTTCCGGCTTCGCTGCGCCGCGCTTGGCGCGCACGCCCATGACCACGGCGACCACCGCGACGATGATCAACACGATGACCACGACGATCAGCGTTGCGACCAGTCCGTTCACCCGTCCGCCTTCCCTCGCGCGAGTGTCCGGCACAGAGGGTATTAGTCCTCTCCCGACGGTATGAACCCATTCGCCCAAATCGTGACAAGTAGAACGGGGGAAGCGAACGGCCTAATCGCCCCGCAAGACGGCACTCACTGTCCGTTCACGCCGCGGGAAGCAGCGAACGGTCCGTTCACGCCGCGGGAAGCAGCGAACGGACCATTCACCGCACTGAACAACGCGAACGGCCCGTCGACCACACCAAACCTGGCTGAGCGAACGGCCCGTTCACCTCGCAGGAAGTGCGAGGTGAACGGTCCGTCAATACGTAGCACGAACGGTCCGCTCGCCTCGCGCCTTGGCGGGCTGGGGCGAACGGACCGCTCGTGCCGTAGGGGGTGGCGAACAGGCCGTTCGCTCCCCGCCGACCGCCCTACGCCGACAGCAGCTGGGCGCAGCGGATCAGGCCGAGGTGGGAGTAGGCCTGCGGGTGATTGCCGAGGGAGCGCTCCGCGATCGGGTCGTACTCCTCGGACAGCAGCCCCGTCGGGCCCGCCGTGTCGACGATCTGCTGGAACAGCTCCTCCGCCTCGGTGCGCCGGCCGATCAGCAGGTACGCCTCGATCAGCCAGGCGGCGCACAGGTGGAAGCCGCCCTCGTCGCCGGGCAGCCCGTCGTCGCGGCGGTAGCGGTACACGGTGGACCCGCTGCGCAGCTCCGCCTCGATCGCCGTGACGGTCGCCTGGAACCGCTCGTCGGACGGGTCGATCAGCCCGGACAGACCGACGTGCAGGGACGCCGCGTCCAGGTCCGATCCCTCGTAGGCGGTGGTGAACGCCTGCACGTCCGGGTGCCAGCCGTTCTTGACCACGTCCTGGGCGATCTGGTCGCGCAGCGGCTCCCACGACGGGTCGGCCTCGCGGCCGTACGCGGTGGCCAGCTTCAGCGCCCGGTCCAGCGTCACCCAGCACATGACCTTGGAGTACACGTGGTGGCGCGGCACGTCGCGCTCTTCCCAGATGCCGTGGTCGGGCTCGGCCCAGCGGTGCGAAACGGCCTCGGCCATCGCCATGACCAGCTCCCAGTCCACGTCCCGGACCCGGCTGGTGGCCTGCGCGAGGTGCGCGACCAGCTCCACCACGGGGCCGAACACGTCGAGCTGCACCTGCTGGTCGGCGAGGTTGCCGACGCGGACCGGCCGCGAACCGGCGTAGCCCGGCAGGCTGTCGATGACGGCTTCCGGCCCGAGCCCGGTGCCCTGCAGCGTGTACAGCGGGTGCAGCCGTTCCGGGCCGGGCAGCGTCTCCAGCACCCGGTGCAGCCAGTTCAGGAACGCCTCGGCCTCGGCCGTGGAGCCGAGCGTGACCAGCGCCTGCGCGGTCATCGCGCCGTCCCGCAGCCAGCAGTACCGGTAGTCCCAGTTGCGGACGCCGCCGATCTCCTCCGGCAGCGAGGTGGTGGCGGCGGCCATGATCCCGCCGGTGTCGGAGTTGCACAGCCCGCGCAGCGTCAGCGCGGAGCGGGCGACCAGGTCGCGCTCCACCTCGGGCAGCGACAGGGTCTTCATCCATTCCGACCAGTACTGGTCGGCCTCCAGCCGGCGGTCCACCTCGGTGCGCGTCGGCGACAGGTCGTCGGTGCCGCAGCGCAGCTCCAGCACGAGCGGGCTGTCCTCGGTCGGGTCGACGACCGCGTGCGCGGACTCGTGCATGCCGTCGGAGGTGATCGCCCACTGCACGCCGGGCGAGTAAAGGACCATCGGCTCCGAGGTGCCGAGCACCCGCAGCCCGCCCGCCTCGGCGGTCAGCCGCACCGGCACCTGCCCGAACTCCGGGCGCGGCGCGAACTCCACGGCCGCGCGGGTGCTGCCGCTGATCACCCGGACCAAGTCGGTGCGGTGGCTGTCGGTGCCGTGCGCGAGATAGTCCGTAACGAGTAGCCGCGACCAGCGGGTTTCCACGATCATGGTGTTCGGCACGTACCGCTGGCCAAGCGGCAGCGGGCTGCGCTGGGCACCGTTGCCGCCCTGCGGGCGGATCGTGAAGTGGCCCGCGCCGGGGCCGCCCAGCAGGTCGGCGAACACCGCCGCCGAGTCCGGGCCGGGGTGGCACATCCAGGTCAGCCGCGCGTCCGGGGTGAGCAGGCCGACGGTGCGCTCGTTGGACAGCATCGTCAGCCGCTCGATCGGCGGGGCCTGCTCGCCGTACAGCCAGGTGCGCCGCTCCTCCATCAGGAACGCCAGCACGGTGGCGACCTCGGTGGTGCTGCCGATCCGGTACGGCGCCAGCGTGTCCCCGTCACCGACCTTGATGCCCAGGTCGGGGCCGTGCAGCCGGGCGAAGGCCTTCTCGTCGGTGACGTCGTCGCCGAGGAAGACCGCCGCGGTGGCACCGACCTGGTGGCGCAGCGCGTCCAGCGCGTTGCCCTTGTCGGTCTGCACCACGGCGAGCTCGACGACCGCCTTGCCCTCGGTGACCTGCACGCCTTCCCAGGACGCCGGGCCGTTTCGGACGGTCTCCAGCACCTCCTCGGCCAAGGCGGGCTCGGCGCGCCGGACGTGCACGGCGACGCTGGCGGGTTTGTTCTCCAGCGTGACGCCGGGCTTGCCGCGCACGATGTCCTGCAGCGCGGTCTGCAGTTCGGTGCGCAGCTGGGTGGCCTCGGGTTCGAGCCCGTGCACGAACCCGATGTCGAACTCGGAACCGTGGCTGCCGACCAGGTAAACCTCGGCGGGCAGGCGGGACAGGGTGGCCAGGTCGCGCAGCGCGCGGCCGGAGATCACCGCCGTAGTGGTCGCCGGCAGCGCGGCCAGCGACCGCAGGGCGTGCACCGATTCGGGTAGCGGTTTGGCCTGGGTCGGGTCCGCCACGATGGGGGCTAGGGTGCCGTCGTAGTCGCATGCGACCAGAAGTCGAGGCGTCCGCGCGAGCTGCACGATCACTCGGCGCAGCTCGGCAGGCAGGGCTTCGGCGGTCAACGCCATACTCCTCAGGGGGGCGCGGTCAAGTCTGGGGTGGATCGATCCGGTTCGAGCCGTGGAGATGACCGTCGACGTCGACCGGGTTCGACAAGTATCGCTGACGCGGTGCTGTCCGTGTTGTGGACCGCTTACCCGCAGCTACTCCGCGAGCGGTGTGCCCAGTGCTTCGAGGAACGACCGGGCCCAACGGTCGACATCGTGCGTGAGCACTTGCCTACGGAGTGCGCGCATCCTACGGCGTCCCTCGGCCTCGTCGATGTCGAGGGCCGCGAGCAGCGCATCCTTCACACCGTCCAGGTTATGCGGATTCACCAGAAATGCACTCGTGAGTTCTGCCGCAGCACCGGCGAACTCGCTCAACACCAGTGCACCGCCCAGGTCGTACCGGCAGGCCACGTATTCCTTGCACACCAGGTTCATGCCGTCCCGCACCGGCGTCACCACCATGACGTCGGCGGCGCAGTAGAAGGCCACCAGGTCCTTGCGGGCCACCGAGGTGTGCAGGTAGTGAACCGCGGGGTGGCCGACGCGGCCGAACTCGCCGTTGATCCGCCCGACCTCGCGCTCGATGTCCTCGCGCATTTGCTTGTAGTGCTCGACGCGTTCCCGGCTGGGCGTGGCGATCTGGATCATCGTCACGTCCTCGGCCTTGATGTGGCCCTCGGCGAGCAGCTCGTGCATCGCGTGCAGCCGCACGTCGATGCCCTTGGTGTAGTCGAGGCGGTCGACGCCGAGCATGATCTTCTTCGGGTTGCCGAGCTCGGCGCGCAGCGTCTTGACGCGCTGCTGGATCTCCTTGGTGCGTGCCAGCCGGTCGAGTCCGGTGGCGGCGATGGAGATCGGGAACGCCCCGACCCGCACGGTGCGGTCGCCGACCTGCACCACGCCGGTGCGAGACCGGATCCCGACCTGGCCGCGGCTGGGTTCGAAGCCGGCCAACCGGCGGGCCAGCCACAGGAAGTTCTGCGCACCGCCGGGCCGGTGGAAGCCCACCAGGTCGGCGCCAAGCAGCCCGCGCACGATCTCGGTGCGCCACGGCAACTGCATGAACAGCTCGACCGGCGGGAACGGGATGTGCAGGAAGAACCCGATCCGCAGGTCGGGCCGGAGTTCGCGGAGCATCGCCGGGACGAGCTGCAGCTGGTAGTCCTGCACCCAGACCGTCGCGCCCTCGGCGCTGACCTCGGCGGCAGCCTCGGCGAAGCGCCGGTTCACCCGCCGGTAGGCGTTCCACCAGGAGCGGTTGTACGCCGGTGGCACGACCACGTCGTGGTACAGCGGCCACAGCGTGGCGTTGGAGAATCCCTCGTAGTACTCGGCGAATTCGGCCGCCGACAGACGCACCGGGTGCAGCTGCAGGTCGTCGTCGGCGAACGGTTCGACCTCGATGTCGGCGACCCCGGGCCAGCCGACCCACGCGCCGCGCCGGGCGCGCAGGAACGGCTCCAGCGCGGTGACCAGCCCGCCGGGGCTGTGCTTCCAGCGCTCCGTGCCGTCGTCGAGGCGTTCCAGATCCACCGGCAGCCGATTCGCGACCACGACGAAATCCGCTCGAACGGGCGTGCTGCCCTTGCTCACCGGTAATCCTCCCGCTGTGTCGGCCACCTGTCGCGAGGCTAGCTAATCCAGCCAGTTGCTGCGTGCTGCGTGTGGTGCAAACGGGACGTGCGGGCCTGTGAGTCTTTTGGGCTGCTGCGGCGACGCAAAAGACTCACGGCCGATCAGTCCAGCCGCCGTTTCGCGGGACGCAGCGGACCGGACATCCGCGGCCCGGAGAAACGGCGCTCCAACCTACCGAGCCCGGTACGAACCGGCTGTGCGAGGTACTCACCGAGCACCACCCCGGCGCCGAGCGCGAGGCCGGTCGCGACGGCGAGCATCAGCGTGGCGACGCCGGTCGGGCTGCCCAGCACGGACAGCTCGTACAGCCCACGGTAGGTCGCCAACCCGGGCAGCAGCGGCGCAACGCCGGAAACGGCGATCACCAGCACGGGAATTCGCAGCCGCCGTGCGATGATCCCGCCGATGAAACCGACCACGGTGGTGGCCACCGCGCCAGCCAGCACGGTATGCACGTCGGCCAGCGTCAGCAGCGCGTGCACCGCGGCGGCCGCGGCACCGCCGATTCCGGCCGCGAGCAGCGGCCGCGGCGGCGCGTAGCTGGCGAGCGCGAAGCAGGCCGACGTGGAAGCACCGGCGAGCATCTGCACCGGCAGATGCAGGGCCGGTGCCAGCACTTCGGCACGCCCCAGGGCTTGCGCGTCGAGGCTGCCGACAGTGTCCCCGCCGATCCGCACTCCGATGTACAGCGACAGCACCACCCCGGCGATCAACCCGGCCGACATCAGGGCCAGCTCGGCTATCCGGCCCGCCGCGGTCACGTTGTAGCCGGTGATGGCGTCCTGCATCGAGCCGACCACGGTCATCCCGGACAGCAACACGATGATGCTGGCGGCGATCGCCAGCGCCGCGTTGTCGAGCAGGCCGGTGGCGTAGCAGCCCAGCGCGACGGCGGTGGCGAGCGCCCCGCCGACGGCTTGTTGGAAGAAGAACGGCAACGAGCGTTTGTTCAGCAGCCGCCCGACGCGGTCCACCAGCGCGGTGGCACCGGCGGCGGCCAGCGGCAGCAGCGGGGTGGAGCCGCCGCCGAGCAGCACGGCCAGCGAGGCGGCCATGCCCGCCCAGGACAGCGTTGCGACCCAGCGCGGGAAAGGGTGCGGCGCCGTGGTGATCCGGTCCAGCTCGGCGTAGGCCTCGGCGGCGGTCAGCTCGTTGGCGGTGATCCGCCGCAGTAGCGCTTCGACGTCCGTGAGGCGCGTGTAGTCGAGGGAGCGGTTGCGGACCACCCGCAGCGACGTGATCGGCGGCAGGTCGGTGCCCCGGTAGCTCGACACCGTGATCGACGTGTAGACCACGTCGACCTCGGTGTGCGGCAGACCGTAGGCGGTGACCACGGCGATGATCGTCGCGGTCACGTCCGAGGCGCCTGCCCCGCTGGCCATCTGCACCTCGCCGATGCGAAGCCCGAGGTCCAGAACGAGGTGGACGGTGGATTCGTTGGGCAGTGCCGGCCCGTAGACGACGTTGCGAGACCCCGGCGGGATGGTGAGCTCCGGGTCGCGCCGCCGCAGCACACCGCGGGCGCGCTGCGTGATTCCCACTGCTGGTCTTCCTTCCTGCCGGACCGCCTTGCGGGCGGTTCGCTTTGCCAGATCTTCCCCTCGGGCATCGCCTGTCATGAGCAGACCGTTGCACCCACAATCTGTGGCGTCCATCACCGATTTCGGCCGGATGTCGCCGCGGTCGCGGCCATCGTCCGGCAGCGTCGACGCGGCCGCTTTCCACCCCGGGCGGATCGCCGCTTACGATGTCCCCGCACGACGGAAGTGCATGCCGCTGTAGCTCAGTTGGTAGAGCGCCCGCCTTGTAAGCGGACGGTCAGGGGTTCGAGTCCCCTCAGCGGCTCCGACGGTACCAGCGGAAACGCGCCTGCCCACCCGGTGACCAGGCGCGATCCGTCTCACTTTCGGTCTCAGTTGGGGTTCCAGAAGTACCCGTTCAACTGGTCGGCGACGTCGCGGCGCAGCTCTTCGGTGACGTGCATATACCGCTCCTTCAGCCGGATCGACGACCACCCCATGTGGTCCTGGACGGCCCGGTCCGACACGCGGAGCAGCATGCAAACGGTCAAGCTCGCCGGACGGCCCCTCCCGATCGGGAGGGGCCTTTCATTAGCGCCCTTAAACTTTGGCGAATCGAAAAGGACACCGGCTTGAGTCATCCCACTATACAAGTGGCATCTAACGGATCCCTTCTAGCAAGTCGTCCATTAGTTTCTCGGCGCGCTTTATCCTGCTGACTGACTCTTCTTCAGCGGCTCTTGCCCCAGCAGGAGGGGCGTCGCCTTAAGATCGCGCTGAGGTACAGGTACGACTAGGACGTTCGCTCCTTGCTCACTTGTAGTGCCTACCGGCGACTGAGCTCCAGCCGCCAATAGGCATACCTGGCGAATCCACTCGGACTGTGTAAGACCAGACTTCCTCACAGCCTCGCGTAGCGTGGAAGCCTCATCAGTCGACATGCGGAACGAGGTCGTCACGCTCAGAGGCTTGACGACCTCGACCTCCACTTCCTCAGCGTTCTCCAGGTCTTCGTCCAACTCGTCCCTGTGCGCGTACTGCCAATCGGCGATCTCCGCGTCCGTCATGTTCTCGAAGTCGGGTTCGTTGTTCGCCATCCGTCACAGCTCCCATGCACTAATCGGCCGAGCGGACTTCGCGTCAGGGCTGTACAGGAAGTTGACCCGCACGCGCCTGCCGCCGTTAGTAGTGCCGATCGCTACAAAGTCTGCGGCTCGCCCTTTCTTGTTCTTCTTGATGATCGGTCCGTTCTTGAACACTTGCTCAATCTCGTCGGCAGAAACCCCGTGTCGCGTGATCGGCCGCTGGTGTACCGATACCTGCTCGGCGATCCCATTGCCAGGTCCGGGTTATCTGGGAAGGTATACGCCCTTCCCAGCCATCCACAGGTTCCGAGCATCCCCGCTGTTGCAGCAATGACGATGCAGCACACCTCCCCGCCCGGCAGCGGCCGAGCGGGGCGGTCCGGTTCGGGCGGTCAACGGCCCTGGAGCGCCTTCGCGTTGTCGCCGAAGGTCCAGGACTTGGAGCCGTCCCAGTTGATCGACCAGGTCATCAGGCCCTTCAGGCTGCCGTTGTAGTGGTTCCAGGCCTGGGCGACCAGGTTGGGCGACATGTGACCGCCACCCGCGCCCGGCTGGGCCGGCAACCCTGGAACCTGCTTGTCGTAGGGGACCCGGATCGTGGTGCCCTGGACGACCAGCCCCTTGTCCAGGCAATCCGTCTGCGCCATGAATCCCTGCACCGTGCCGGCCTGGTACGAATCACCCGAACAGCCGTACATGCTTCCGTTGTAGTACTGCATGTTCAGCCACCAGAGCCGGCCGTTGTCCGCGTACTTCTTCACGATCGGCAGGTATGCGCCCCAGATCGATCCGTAGGTCACGCTGCCGCCGGTGACGTACGCGGTTTCCGGCGCCATCGTCAACCCGAATTCCGGGGGCATCTTGGCGAGCACGCCGTCGATGATGCGGATCAGGTTGCCCTGCGACGGCGAGAGCTCGTTGATGTTGCCGCTGCCGCTGAGGCCGGTCTCGATGTCGATGTCGATGCCGTCGAAGTTGTACTTCTGCAGGATCGGCACCACGGTCTCGACGAACCGGTCGGCAACGGCGCTGGAAGACAGGTCGATCCCCGCCGTCGCGCCGCCGATGGACATCAGGATCGTGAGCCCGTCCGCCTTGGCCTGGCACATCTCGGCCGGCGTGGCCACCTTCACCGTGCTGTCCATCCCGTCCTCCCACAGGACTGTGCCGTCCGAGCGGATTACCGGGAAAGCCGCGTTGATCACGTTGTAGCCGTGCTCGCGAATGGCCGGATCCGTGATCGGGGTCCAGCCGAACGGCGGGTGCACCCCGTTTACCGCGCCGTCCCAGTTTTCCCAGTACCCGTGGAGCACCTTGCCCGCCGGTTTCGATTTCACCGGACAGGTTTCGGCCGCCGGGGCCGGGTTCGAGGCGTTCGCCGCCCGCGGTGCCTCGTAGCCCGCGGCGACCTGGGAGAACGACACAGCGGCGACGAACGACGCCACCAATCCGGTTCTCAGCAGGCGTTTCTTCCGACCAACCATTCCCGGTTCCCTCCGCGACGGGACCAATTTCGGAATTGGCCCGGATCCGATGAGGCTCGCTCGTCGTCCACCAAGAACTTTTATGACAAATTTCGCGACCGGAAACAAGATTTGAAGAAAAGTGGTATTTACCAATTTGCCCTGTCGTTCACCGAACTCTTCTTGATCACCGGCCGGGAAGCCACACGATCCGATTCGCGGACCTGCCGGTCGAGGAGCGGGCGGCCCGGACGCGGGCCGCCGGTGGCTGGCAACGCGCAAGATCGCTGGTCCGGGATTCAGCGCGCATCATGGCTTCATGGCCGCCGAAACCACGATGACGGACAAGCTGTTCCGCGTCGCCGTGCTGCTCAAGGGACTGGACGGCGCGGTGCAGCTGATCGGCGGGGTGCTGCTGATCTTCTTGCCCCCCGACATCGTCACCCGGTTCGCGCACGCCGTCGTCACGCGGGACCTGCTGGGCCCGCCGGCCGGATCCCTGGCCGGGCACTTCGAGGAAGCTGCGCAGCACTTCGTCAGCGGCGGCAGCACGTTCGTAATCGCCTACCTGATCGCCCACGGCGTGATAAAGATCGGCCTGGTGATCGGCCTGCTGCTCAAGATCATGCCGCTGTACCCGGTGGCACTGACCGCCCTGGGCCTGTTCGTGATCTTCGAGGTGCTGCGCGCGGTGCAGACGAGGTCGATCGCGCTGCCGTTCTTCGCGGCGCTGGATGTGGTGATCATCATCCTCGTGCTCCGGGAATACCTCGAATTGCGCCGCCGGCCCCGGTGACCCGAGCCGCGGATTGCGCCACGCTGGAGGTAGCGGGTTGTGGCCGACTCCGGAGGTGGCCATGCGGCGACGGCAGCACGACGAGCCGGTGCTGATCACCGATGCGGCACCGTCCTTCGACGAGGAGCAGCGGCACCGCAAGCGGGTCTACGCCGTTCTGATGGTGGTGCACTTGGTCGGCTTCACCGCCGCCGGGCTGCTGGCGCACATCTGGTGGCTCGCGCTCGGCATCGTGGCCGTCACCGGCGCCCTGCCGTGGGTCGCGGTCGTCCTGGCCAACGACCGCACGTCCCAGCGCGGTCAGTGCCGGATGCGACGCGGTGGCGGCCCCGCCATCGAGGACCGCCACCACGACCAGATCGATATCTGACGCCGCGAACCCCGCCCGGCGCACCGCTGCCGCAGCACCAGCAGCAGCAGCGTATCTCCGCTTCATTTCCCGATCCGCGAAATACGGGAATTCAGGCTCTTCTGCTTCTTCCGTGGGCCAGGCGTGGGCTAGGCGTGTCCGGGGATTGACACGTCTACCGAGACATGACACCGGTAAGAACCGGCATCACCACTCACGACCCCACGAACACCCCTCGTGAAGGTCGCCGACGTGAACGTGGCCGACATCGCGCGCGGCGACTACCGTGACGGTACCGCGGTGTGCGCCGGCCGCGGCTACGGCATCCCGGCCGGCGGCGACTCTGGCGGCCCGATATTCGCAGGGAACGTGCAGGTGGGCGCGGCCTCGACCGGCGACCGGCAGTCCACCGCCGCCTACCCCAACGTCACCGAGTACCGCGATTGGATCCAGTCCATGGCGGGCGTGTAGCAGCTCACGGGAGGCAGTCTGCCCGGGCTCGTGCAAGCCTGGGGAAGCCGCCTCTTCTCATGTTCACCTGAATATCGGAGTTTGAATTTTCGAAAAAGGGGTAAAGTTCACTTCGGGTATCTTTAGATACGTCGTTTCCGCTGGTCAGGGAGCCGGCAAATGATCAAATTCATAATCGACAACAGGCTCCCTAGCATCAACTTCAAGGAAATTGCAACGCTTCTGTAGTGCTTCTCACGTATAAAATTGCGTCTCGCCTGGTAGATCGATAGTTATCGCGCCGACGGCCTGGCGCGTTACGGATGTTCTGTTAAGTTGGCAAAGCATGACCGGCGATAAACCGAGCCATAACATCGACAACGGGAATGGCAGAAGCGGTTCAGCCGGACGGTTGGAGATCGACACTCCGGTCGTCTCGGACGGCCCTGAGCTCTACCGAATCACTCGCGATTCGGCAGTGCTGGATGTGAACTCGTCCTACGCATATTTGTTGTGGTGCCGGGACTTCGCGCAAACCTCCGCGGTGGCACGCATCGACGGTGCGGTCGTGGGATTCGTGACCGGGTATGTCCGGCCCGACGCCCCCGACACGCTCGTCGTGTGGCAGATCGCCGTCGATGCATCCCAGCGCGGTGGTGGCGTGGCAGGTCGGCTCTTGGGCCACCTGGTGGATCGCGTGCTGCCGCGCGGGGTTCGCTACCTGGAGACGACGATCACTGCGGACAACGCCGCGTCGATCAGCCTGTTCACCGCGCTGGCGCGCAAGCGCGCGGCGAACCTGGAGCGCAGCGAGCTGTTCACCGCCGACCTGTTCCCGGATGCGCACCTGGGGGAGGACCTGTACCGCATCGGGCCGTTCGAGCCCGTCCCGGCCGCCGCGGCCGGATCCTGACCGCTGCCGCCGTCCGTACCGGCACGCAATCTTGTTCTTGAGGGTGCCGGGGCGCGCGAAGCGCGCGCTGCCCGGCCGAACGGAGGATCGTGAACGACATCTTCGCAACCCTGGAATCGGAAGTCCGCAGCTACAGCCGAACCTGGCCGACGGTCTTCGACCGCGCCGGCGGCAGCTACCTCTATGACGAAGACGGCACCGCCTACCTGGACTTCTTCGCCGGTGCCGGCGCGCTCAACTACGGGCACAACAACCCGTTGCTGAAACGAAAGCTGATCGAGTACATCGAGCGCGACGGGGTGACCCACAGCCTCGACCAGTCCACTGTGGCCAAACGTGCGTTCCTGGAAGCCTTCCGGGACAACGTGCTCAAGCCGCGCGGGTACAACTACAAGGTCCAGTTCCCCGGCCCGACGGGCACCAACTCGGTGGAGTCGGCGCTGAAGCTCGTCCGCAAGATCACCGGGCGGGAATCGATCATCAGCTTCACCAACGCCTTCCACGGCATGACGCTGGGCTCGCTGTCGGTCACCGGCAACTCGATGAAGCGCGGCGGCGCCGGCATCCCGCTGGTGCACGCCACCCCGATGCCCTACGACGACTACTTCGACGGCCAGGTCCCCGACTTCCTCTACTTCGAGAAGATGCTGGAGGACAGCGGCAGCGGCCTCAACGAGCCCGCCGCGGTGATCGTCGAGACGCTGCAGGGCGAGGGCGGCATCAACTCGTCGCGGCCGGAGTGGCTGCGCGGGCTCTACGACCTGTGCCAGAAGCACGGCATGCTGATGATCGTCGACGACGTGCAGATGGGCTGCGGCCGCACCGGCCCGTTCTTCAGCTTCGAGGAAGCGGGCATCCAGCCCGACATCGTCTGCCTGTCCAAGTCCATCGGGGGCTACGGGCTGCCGATGGCGCTGACGCTGATCAAGCCGGAGCACGACGTCTGGGAACCGGGCGAGCACAACGGCACCTTCCGCGGCAACAACCCGGCGTTCATCACCGCCACGGAGGCTCTGAAGCAGTACTGGGCCGACGACGCGCTGGAGAAGTCCACCCTCGCCAAGGGCGAGCGGGTCGGCGAGGTGCTCGAAGAGATCGCCGCCAAGCACGGCGGCGCGGTGGCCAAGGGCCGCGGCCTGGCGCGCGGGCTCGGCTTCGAGGACACCAACGTCGCGGGCAAGGTCTCCAAGGCTGCGTTCGACCGCAAGCTGCTGCTGGAGACCTCGGGACCCAGCAGCGAGGTCCTGAAGATCATGCCGCCGTTGACCGTGTCGGATGACGAACTGGAGCAGGGGCTACAGATCGTCCGGGAATCGGTGCAGGCTGTCCTGGCCTGACTCGGCAACCGCATCGCAGCGATCGGACCGTTCACCGCGCCAGACGGCGTGAACAGGCCGATCGCTGCACTGCGGCAGAGCAGAACGAAGATCCACTGGAGGAAATGTGATCGTCCGGCACCTCTCGGACATCGAGGACACCGACGCCGACATCAAGACCGAGAACTGGCGCAGCAAGCGCATCGTGCTTGCCAAGGAGAAGGTCGGCTTCTCGGTGCACGAAACCACCCTCTACGCCGGTACGGTGAACGACTTCTGGTACGCCAACCACGTCGAGGCGGTGTTCATCACCGAAGGCGAGGGTGAGATCGAGGACAAGGCGACCGGCGAGGTGCACCAGCTCAAGCCGGGTTCGCTGTACCTGCTGAACAACCACGACAAGCACCAGGTCCGGCCCCGCACGACCATGCGCACGGTGTGCGTGTTCAACCCGCCCGTGACCGGGCGCGAGGTGCACGACGAGGACGGCGTGTACCCGCTGGTCGTCGAGGACGACGAGACGCCGGTCGCAGGCTGATCCGGGCGACCGAGCTTGTTGACCGCGCGTGGCGGGTAACCGGAAACGGTTGCCTGCCACGCGCGTTGACGGGTGTTCCTCACGCGCGGACGTGGGGAATTGCGGGCGCATCCAGAATGCGCCGCTTCTAACCGAGGAACCGAGAAAAGGCGGCGGTGCCACCGGCACCAGCCGCTCCGGCGGGAATTCGCGAAGGAGGCGCAAACCATGACCGTCGCTGATCTGAGCACCCAGGACCGCTACCCGACCCGGGTGGACGCCGAGCCGGCAATGATCCGGCGCTCCGATCCCACAGTCTGGCCCGGCGTGACGGCCGGCCCGGCCACCGCGGAGGAGCTCGCGGGGCACGAGGCCAAAGGCTTCCACGTCGTAGAGGGTTTGTTATCCCCGGCCGAGGTGCAGACCTACTGGCAGGAGCTGGAGCGGCTCACCCGGGATCCGGAGGTGCGGGCCGACGAACGCACCATCGTGGAGCGCAGCTCCGACGAGGTCCGCTCGATCTTCGAGGTGCACCGGATGAGCGAGCTGATCGCCGAGCTGGTGCGGGACCCGCGAGTCCTGGACCGGGCCCGTCAGATCCTCGGATCTGACGTGTACGTGCACCAGAGCCGGATCAACTACATGCCCGGATACCGGGGCACCGGCTTCTACTGGCACTCCGATTTCGAGACCTGGCACGCCGAGGACGGCATGCCGGCGATGCGCGCGGTGAGCATCTCGATCGCGCTGACCGACAACTACCCCTTCAACGGCGGCCTGATGATCATGCCCGGCTCGCACCGGACCTTCGTGTCCTGCGTGGGCGAGACGCCGGACGACAACTACAAGTCGTCGCTGAAGGAGCAGCGGGTCGGGGTGCCGACGGAGGACGACATCACCAAGCTCGCCTACGAGCACGGCATCGAGCAGTTCACCGGCCAAGCGGGGTCGGCGCTGTGGTTCGACTCGAACTGCATGCACGGATCGGGCAACAACATCACGCCGTTCCCGCGCTCGAACATCTTCGTGGTGTTCAACAGCGTGGAGAACGCCCTGGTGAACCCGTTCGCGGCGGGCCACCCGCGCCCGGGCTTCATCGCATCCCGCAACCCGACACCGATCCTGCGCTGACGAACCCGGGGCGAGGGGCACCCGCGACCAAGTTACTTTGGTCGCGGATGCCCCTCGCCCGTTCGCTTCGCGCCGTCGTATGGATTCGGTTGGCAATCCGCGACTCAGATCACAAATAGTTTCGTAGCTCTGCGTGATCAGTCAGTTTCGGAATCGTTCGATTACCCCATTTTGACTAATCCAGCCGAGAAACCATCGAAGCCCAGCGGGTTTACTCGACGGTAAGTAATTATCTGCGGAATATTCCAGCCAGAAAAGAGTATCCGACACACCCATAGGTGGGGTGGCGACGGTTACGCGCCGTGGCCTATGGTGTCCGTTATCAAAATTCCCGGCATCGTCGGGAATTTTCCAACCTGGGGTTCAGAAGGGAGGCCTGCGGTACCACCTGGCATGGGTCCTGTCGCAGCGCTTCAACAGGACTCGTCCTGTTGTTGTCAGGCCCGGCACCAGTCGGGCCGCGTTCGGCGTACGCCGAACGTTGGGACCAACAACGAAAGGAACATGCAGGTGAACCGCAAGAAGGCCCGGAAGGCACGTCAGGCTCGTCGTCGGCGGGGCGCAGCAAAGCGCCCGGCCCGGCCGCGTCGGACGACCCGGGCGCTCCTGCTGCTGATGCTGCGGGTCTCGTTGTGGTGGCTCGTCACTCGGTTCGACGACCACAGCTGATCCCTTCGGGGGCGGGTTGAAGTGCCAGCTTCGGCCCGCCCCATCCCAGCCGACGCACCGCCAGGGCGCATCGCGCACGTGCAGCTACGGACAGTTGATCCGCAATCGCAATGCGCGGTCAGACTATCGGATACCGGTCTCGCACGACACGGCGATCGGCAAAAAAGTACGTGTGTCCGGCTACAAAAACTGCCGAGTTGCGCTGAATCTGACCGGACGTTCCGCATTGCGAATTTCGATGGAAGCTCGCCGAAATCCCGGGGGCGGGATCAGCGCACGGGGTGGGCGGCGAGGACTGCGCCGACCTGCTCGGCTACCGCCGGGTCGAGCATCGGGTAGCGGCCGCCGGCGACGAAACGTTCGGACAGTTCGAACGTGACCACCTCGCCTTCGGCGAGCAGTTGGCCCGCCGCCACCGGGTCAACCGCGACGTTGTCCGGGTGCGTGATGGTGATGTTCGCGAACGTCGCCGCCAGGTACGGGCTGGCGAACTGGGTGAACGAGTCGCCGACCATCCGCACTGGCTGGGCGATCATGCCCGGCTTCGGCTGCGACTCCAGGTGCAGCGGCTGGCGGAAGTCGCTGGGCTTGAACTGCGTGTTGTCCGCGGCTCCGCCGTCGGGCGCCAGCGAGTACGCCTGGATCGGCACGGTCCGGTCCTGTCCGAGCAGGTCCGGGATGTCGGCGCTGTGCGGGTACTGGCGGGACGGCAGGACCTTCCAGCTGCTTGTCACGCCCGGCTGCAGGCGCTCGGCGAGCTGGTACGTCATGGTGATGGCGCCCTCGTGGGTCCAGTGCGTGTCGATGTCGTGGTAGATCGGCCGCTGGTTGCGCGCCGCGACCTCGCGCAGCTGGGCACGCAGGTCGACCGCGCCGGTCGCGGCAGGCACGCGACGCCAGAACTCCTCGCGGCCCTTCGTCGAGCAGTCCTTCCCGGCGTAGTCGTCCGGCATGTTCTCCGGGTACTCGGTGGACTTGTCAGGGGCGATGACCAGTTGGAACTTCCGGCCCGACGCCTCCACCACGGACCGCCAGCGGCGCAGTCCGGCGATCACCTGGTCCGTGGTCCGCTTCGGCACGCACCGGTAGGACACGTCATGACCGAGGTACAGCCAGCCGTTCTTGCCCTCGATGACGTCGGGGAACACGTTCTCGTCGATCGGCGGCTTCTCGTCCACCTGCCCGGCGCCAACCGGCGAGGTGTGCGAGCCGCCGGCCAACCGGGCGGGCTCGCCGAACACGCCGCGGCTGAGCGCGTCCACCGACTGCACGGCGTCCTTGCGGAACGGCAGGTTGTCGGTGGCCCAGGCGTTCAGCCCGGTGAAGAACCCCCAACCGTCGGTGATGCTGGGGAAAGCGGCCAGCGGGCGGTTTTCCAGCTGCTCGGCGCGCGCCCCGAAGACCCAGGTCACCACCGGCGCGGTGAAGAACAGCACGGCGCAAAGGAGCGCGGCCAGCTGGCGCCTGCCGTGCCGGGGCCGGTGCAGCGGATGCTCCCGCGGCAACCACGCCTCGTGGACCGGGGGAAGAAGATCGGAGTGCTCCTGCCGCGACACGGAACCCACGTTAACCGGGCACGCAGCGCGACCGGCCCAGAACTCGCGGATCTCCTGCACAGCGGCGCGCGAGCGGGTCCGGCGGTAGGTCCGCGCGTAGTCGTCGTAGTCCCCCACGCACAGCGGCGCGGGGCGCCAACCGACGACGTCCGACCGGCGGGTATGTGATCGGGTGCCGAGATGACCCTTTTGCGGGTCCCTCAATAGCGTGTTACTCCTGACCTGCAACAACTCGTAGCGGCGGTCTGGGGAAGGCGTACGGCAATGCATGAACATCCTTATGCGGCAACGCTTTCCGCGATCAAGTCACTACACGTCCAGTGGTCCGAAGAAGCAGAACTGACTTCCGATGCCGCGCATGCCGCTGTGCTATACCGTCGCCTGCTCGAACTCGCCGACACCGTAACCCGGCTGTTCGTCTACGAACAGTTCCACCTCGAACAAGCGCGCAACACGATCCCGCCGCAACAACTTGTTTTGATCACTGGAACGGAACCAGGAGCAGGCAACCCCGTACGTGACGAAACGGGTTCGGTGCCAGCCGGAGCGGCAAGATGATCACTTCGGCTTGGGCTCGCTTCGTCCGCTACCGTGGGTCTATGAACGGCCAGCGAGTGCCCGGTGGGGTGGTCCACGAGTTGCCCGCAGACCTGCGCAAGGCGCTGATAGCCAACACCACGGCATTCGATGCCTGGAAGGACATCACGCCCCTGGCCCGCAACGAGTTCATCTGCTGGGTCGAGGATGCCAAGCAGGTGATAACCCGAGAGCGCCGTATTCGCCGGGCCCAGGAGGAGCTGGCGGCCATCGAGCGGAAAGCCTCGTCGATCTCCTTCCGCGTGCGATCTTCGCTCGTCGGCATCAGGTGTATGTAGGTCTTCAGCGTGTACGCCGCCGATGCTCGTGCCCCAGGTACTCGAGCGGCGACGTGGCGGCGAGTCCGCCGCTTGTTACCGCAGCTTGAGTTTGTCCAGCGCACGTGGGTTTGTCTTGGCGCTGCCGTGTTGGACTGAGTAGCGGATGCCGTTGTAGACGAGGTCCCAGAGCGCCTGGTTTGCCTGGAGTTCTTTGGCGTCGAGCCAGAGCTCGGTGGCTTTTTTGTCAGTCAGCTCGATATCCCACGACAGCCCACCACTTGTGCCTTCGACCCTGACTTCGGTGAGTTCGTAGAGGTCGACGTAGCCGCTCTTGATCGCGAGCCAGTCGGCTCCTGCTGAGATGCCCCAGCGGTTGCGGGAGATGATCCAGAGGCCCCAGAGGGGGGCAACTGCCACGACGATCATCCACAGCCAGGGTGCTGTCCAGATCCAGTCGAAGCCCCAGTCCATGACGCACAAAATCACGAACACGATCGCCGAAACGATCAGGCCGGACAGGAAGGCTCCTTCGTTGGAGCGGTGGTACCACTCCAACACTGGCCCCCGTCCTTCTGGCGCCGGCGGGAAACGCGCGAACCGCGGTGACCGTGACGGTAGATCTCCCCAAACGGTTAACCTTGGCGCTTGGGGTGGCCGTGGTTCGCCGGTCCTCGCGTTCGGACGTGGCGGTGTGGCAGTCACAGCAGTCCTTACCGGGTCATCTTCGGGTTGATCTCTTCGAGCTTCTTCCCGATGTTGATCATGTCGTCGCCGAATTCGTCGATCGCGAAGCCGACGCCGATGCCAGCGACGCCGCCGATAATCGCGCCCGGTGGACCTCCGATCGCCGCGCCGACGACCGCACCAGAGAGCAGGCTGCCCGTGCCGCTGGCGACGGCGATGGTTGGGTCTTTGCCTTGGTTGAGGTCGTAGCCCACGCCCACTGCCGTGGCGACGAAGCCGATTCCTGGGATGATCTTGGCCATCTTGGTTGCACGCGTGGGTCTGCAGCTCGCGGCAGGTGTCCTTGAGTGCGCGGACTTCGGTGTCGGCCATCTTGGCGGCTGCGATCAACACTGCGCGGAAGCCGTCGGCTGCCGCGCCTTGCCAGCCGCTTTCGGATTCGGCCCTGGTGAGCTGGATCTGCCGTGCGGCTTCTTCGACGCCTTCGGATTGCGCGTCCGCCCATGCGCAGACGGCGGTCAGGCTGTTGGGGTCTCCCTTGACTTCGGTATCCAGCGCCATGACCCGATTACCTCCACCAGTGCGTCCTAGCGTGGTTGCTCAGCATTGAGTTCGGCCGCCTGGAGCTCTACCGCGTGCTCGTAGTCGGTCACGGCGTACACGTCGCGGCTCTCAGCCGTCGCATCACCCACCGCGACGAGACCGGCCGAGATGTTTCCGAGTGCTTCGGTCAGCAGCGCGAGCGCCGCTTGCACCGCCCCGGTGATCACACCGGCCTGCGGGTCCGGTGGAGGAGTGGCGTCGCTCTCCAGGTCGGTACTAGCGTTACGCCGCCGGCGGGTCAGCGGCTCCAACAGAGCAGGATCAGCTTGCAGGTTAGACATCATTCCCCCAGCTGAAAGCGTGTCCGGCGTTCTTCGATCGGCAGAGCCGCATCCCATACGACGACATCGGCGTCGCTACGGCTCTTGATGTCCTCGATTTGTTCACGCTGCACTGCTACCCATGTCTGGCCGTCGCCGCAGCCCTCGACAAGATGCTCCAGCGACGTGAACACCAGGAGTGCCCGCTGACCGTCGGGCGTGTGCCGGAGTTCCAACATCACATCGGAGTCGCCTTTGTTGACGCGCTCGCACGGGATGTACCCGGTCGTCGGAAGTTCCTCTTCGTCCTCCAGCGGTGCGACATAGTCAGCGCCGATCACCGACGGCGCGACATCGTCATGTTCGCGGAACACGTCGCGATCTCCGTAAACCAACGTTCCCCCTTGCCGTGGTTTGCCCAGGCGGGAAACGCTACCGAGATAATCGTGTATTGAGATCTGTTTAGCCGCAACGTCACTCAATCAGCTCACGTAGCCCGAGGCCGACGCCGTAGAGCGCCTCTACCGCGCCGACCTCGAGCTGGAACAGCGAAGAACTACTCAGCCATCGGTGTCGGATTCATTCTGGTCCACCTCGCTTCCGACTCCAGTCGCCACGGGGTCGGTTTCAATGGGTGTCAGAATCGGCGGCCCGGTCACTTCGGGCTGATCGTCACGCGGAATGTGCATGCGGTGACTCCTTTCGCACACAGTTTGAATGGGTGGCCGGTCGGTGCCCTGGGAGGGGGAGGCCCGCACCGACCGGCCGTCCGCTCGATGCCGGGAGGTCGGGGCAATCACATCGAGCGGAGTCTCGGATTGTTCACGCGCGCCGGCAGCGCGAGCCGACTCGGTTACGCAGCGCGGGCGTTACGCGCTCGACGTGCCAGGCCATCGGCAAGAACCGCTTGGGCCGTTTCGGCTTGGGTTTCTTCGCAGTCATAGCTCGATGCAAGAAAGAATCGGCGGACTGGAGTTCTCGCGCATGCGTTGCCCACCGGGAGGCCGGAGTTGCACACCGGCCTCGCGCAACATCCGGTGGACCGCACCAAACGACCGCCCCGACTGCTCGGAGAGTTGCCGGATGCTGGCGCCCCGCTCATACCGGGTTCGCAAACTGCCGGCGAGTTTCTCGCGCCGCGCCCCAATGATGCGGGTACCTCGCGGAATCTTCCGCATAGCCGAAACTCCTTTTGCAACAAGGGATTGATATACGAGGGCTGATCGACCGGGCGCCAAACGCGCATGCCGCATGGTGACAGAACAAGAACTGCTCGTCGTAGTCGTCCAAGATGTAACGACCGGTCTGACTCGACGACCACGCGTCCTGGTTGTGCTCGACCTTGCTTCCGATTCCAGTGGCTACGGGGTCGACTTCAACGGACGTCGGAATCGGTGGCCCGGTCACCTCGGGCTGATCGTCACGCGGGTCGGGCATGCGGTGGCTCCTTTCGGGCATCGACGGAATTGGGTGGCCGGTCGGCGCCCTGGGAGAGAGAGAAGCCCGCCCCGACCGGCCGAGCTCGATGCCAACGATCGGGGACATCGACATCGAGCAGTCTTGGAAACTCAGGCACCACGGCGGCGCGGACCGATCCGCGAGCGCAACCACGACCGCGCTTGCGCAGCGACGTCCGACTCATCAACCCAGCCGCGTCCAATATGGATGGTGTCGATGAGGTGATCGTCCTCATGCGCGCTGCCGATATCGCCGCGATGCACGGTGAAAAAGCCAGCACCCCTACCCCAGCGGAACGTGTAGACCTCGGTCGACGAGACCCGTTCGACACGCCACGCCATCGGCAGGAACCGCTTCGGCCCGGTCGTACTCATAGCGCAGTGCGAGACAGGATCGGCGCGGAGCGCTGGTCAAACTGCGGCGCGGCCTCTTCGGCGGCTTTGCCGGCTACGCCGCGAGGCCGGAACTGGACACCGGCCTCGGCGAGCATGCGGTGCACGATCCCGTAAGACCGCCCGGACTCCTTGCAGAGTTGCCGAATACTCGCGCCTTTCTCGTACTTACTTTTGAGGACGCGCGCGAGCTTTCGCGCGCAGCAGGCTTGAGCCGGGTGCCAGGTTTGATCTTCCGCATAGCAAGGCTTCCTCCTGATCGCTTGAGAAACATGAACGCGGTAGCGCGTCGAAAGGCGGAGCACTCGCATCCGGCAACGCCAGCAAAACCCGTGATCTTCGTCGTAGTCGTCGAGGACGTAACGACGGTTCCCGCTCGACGACAACGGATTCGACGGATGCAACGAATCATGTTCGGCCCAAGTGGGCAGTCGTGGCCCGTGCAGCGGGCTCGTCATGCCCCATCCCGTGCCGCTGCGAGCTCGCCGAGCCGCTCGTCGACGAGCTCCTGCAACTCCCTGGGACTGCGGCGCTCCAGCACCTGCTCCAGGTGCGTTTTCCACGGCTGCCCCTGCGGCGCCCTTCCAACACCCCAGCGGCTGCGGGCGTGCATGTCGGCAACAGTGGCGGCCAGGTCGACACGCAGCGCATACAGCCCGTGCTGCCGGCATTCCCAGGTCTCCGGCACCGCACTATCGACGGCGTAAGTCACCGTGAAAGCCTCACCGCGGGGACAGCGGTACGCCTCCACGAGTCGCTCGGCCGGTTCGTAATCCTCAGGACGCTGATAACTCGGCCGCATACGAGGAACCGGACGCCCAAGAAGTCGAGTCGACACAGCTACACCGCCCCCACAATCGCCGCGATCCTGGCCGCAACGTCCTCACGCAACGCATGCCGCCCCGTGCTCGCGACTTCGCTGCGCTCGCGCTCGACCCGGCTGAGGAGATGGGCGACCGTCAACGCGCCCTCACCGGCACACGTGTGCTGGCCCGCAGGCTCGGCGGCGTACATCCGCCAGGCAACAAGCATGAGCAACGCGAGAGCGGGCACCATGCCCGCGAGGAACAGCAGTAAATGAGACACCCCAGTTCAATCCCTTCCGAAACAATGCGGACACCTCGGCAGGCGTCCAACCACAAACGGATGCGGCGGCGTACACACAGCACCGCAATCAGCAAGCCCGAGCCGAACCCGCTTCGGCCCGAACGACAACCGCCCGGCGTTGACCGGCGAAACCCGGTGCAGCCGGACAGTGAACAACCCCGGCCACACCTCGCCCGGCTCGGTCACAACAGGGCATTGCCAGGTACCCAGAGGTCCGAAACCGGCGACCGCGCCAACCTCGGCGCACCCAGTGCTCCATGCGGCGGAAGCTCCAACAACGCCGTCACCACGTCATCGACTCGACCGTGCTTGTGCCAGACCGCAGGAGGAGAGCCGAGTTCCAGATCCTCGACCCGAAACCGGGCCGCGATCGCGTCATCGGCCGCACTCGCCTTGAACATGTCCATCGCCCCGTGGCTGACCCGCAGCCCCTGCACTGCGAGGACGTTGTCGAACCTCGGCAGGTGGAGGAACCGGAAACCCACCTGCACGCTCTGCCGCAGGACGTCCAAGTGCGGACGCAACCACGGCTCCGGCCACGCATCGATCTGCCCTTCCCCGACCATCACATATCCCCTCGTCGCTCGGACTCCGCCAATACCCGGGCCGTGGGTGCTCTCGGCTTTGTCGTCCCACCAGACACAGGAGCACCATACGACAAGATTCAAACTACAAGTTGCAATTGAAGGTTTGTAATACCCCAGAAGAGGGATCTTGGAGGATGGCGACGAGCGAGCACGGCAGGATGCGACCCGACGACATAACGAGAGGGAGCGATGGTTACCCCGGAGAACAACCCAGCAGTCCGACGTGTCCAGCTGGGCCTACTGCTGCGCGAACTCCGCGAGCGATGCGACGTCAAGGCAAAGACGATCGCCGACCGGCTTGACTGGTACCCCGGCAAGCTCACACGTGTCGAGAAGGGTGAGCTCACGGTCGCCGCGGCCGAAATGGACGTCCTGATCGACCACTTCGGGATCACGGACGAAGACGAGGCCAACAAGCTGCGCCAGCTGGCGTCGGACGCTCGCAAGAGAGATCGACCAAGTCGCGTGCCCGACTGGGCGAAGACCTACGCCGCCCTCGAAGCTGCGGCAGCGGAGGTGAAGGCGTACACGGCAGACCTCGCGCCGGGCATCATGCAGACCGAGGCGTACGCCAGCGCCATCCTTTCTACCTCGCTGGTCACACCGTTGCCCGAGATCTACGAGCGAGCGGCCGAACGTGCCCGACGCGGCGAAACGATCGTCCGGAACAGCAGTCGAGAGATCTCGGTCGTCTTTGGCGAAGGCGTGCTGTATTGCGAGGTCGGCGGGCGAGACGCACTTCGCGAGCAGCTGCGGCACATCCGGGAGCTCACAGAACTCCGTCACGTCACGGTTCAGATCCTGCCGTACAGCAAGGGCGAGCACGCTGCTCTTGGAACGCCGTTCACCGTGCTTCACCTCGCTGACCCGGTGGCGACCTATACCTACCTCGAAGGGCTGACCGACGCCGACTACCTGGATCGCCCTCATCACACAAACGTGTACGTCCAGGCATTCGATAGGCTGAGGGTCGCCGCTCTTGACGACAGAGAGTCGGCGCGAATGCTCGAACAACGAGCCAGTGAGCTTGAGTGAGGGAGCAGAACCATGCGCACCCCCGACCTGGGACCGATGACCTGGCGCAAGTCGAGCCGCAGCAGCGGAAACAACAACTGCGTCGAAGTTGGCGAGGCGCCTGCGGCTCGCGGGGTTCGTGACTCCAAGCTCGGTGAGGCAAGCCCAGTCCTGGCGTTCAGCCTCGACACCTGGGCTGCCTTCATCTCCGACGCGAAGTCAGGCCGTTTCGACCGCTGACCGAACGACAAAGGCGGGGGCTGACGACCGGGCAGCCCCCGCTGTGTACCTACGGCCAAGCGACCACACCCCGTCGGGTCAGTGATCAAGCCGAGTCGTCGACCTGGAGGTCGCGATGACGAGCCAGGCCACGTTCCGCGGCGTGGGCGTCGAGCCCATTGCGCCAGGCCGCGAGCCACACGCGGGCGAGCAGTCGCCGGTCCCGCTCTCGTACTCACGAACCTCGTCAGCATCCATGCGTGCCCGCTGCCACGGCCGCAGCGGCACCCCCGACGGGTTCGGCATCGCCGGCTGCAAGGCGCGTCCGGCCGCGTACCCGGCCGCGTGAGCCTCTTGCACTTGCTCGCGAGTGATCACGCGCTTCCTCTCGATCTCGCCGTGTGCCCACTGTGGACATTGCTGGGGCACATGTGGGGCACACGGCACCCCACACAGGCCGTCAACACAGTCCCCGACCGGCACCGTCTTTGCTGGTAGACGGCATGCCCGGCGGCGATCCGCTGGTGACGATCCCCGTTGTTCAGAACTGGTAGTACAGGCCGTATTCGCCGGACCCAGGAGGAGCTGGCGGAAGGCAAACGTCGGCCCTGCTGTTGGCCCGGATGCAAACACCGCGAGCGCACCGGCAAGTAGCGGCCGACGCACGCCTGTCCCCCACCGGCTCCGCAGACGATGCGGTGGATCGTGGTGCGTGTGTTCAAGGCGCTGTCCGACTACCTCGGGCACTTCGACCCGGGCTGACGGCGCTCAGGTGAATCTCCCCAGACCTGCTCATTGAAATTCCCCACCCGGCGTGGCTCCGCCGAGACGGGCGGGGCTCCTTCGAGTCTGGCGGTCTCTGACCACACACCAGCTCGAAGGAGCCCCACGTCTCATGCTCACACGGGAGGAAGACATCGACGCGCACGCCCTGCGTGCCCGGGGTTGGACGATCTCGGCGATCGCCCGTCACCTGGGGCGGGACCGCAAGACCATCCGCGCTTATCTGTCCGGTGTCCGCGAGGCGGGGGCGCGTGCCCGCGCGAGGCCGGATCCGTTCGAGCGGTTCGTGGCCTACTGTTCGGCGCGGCTGGCCGAGGACCCGCATCTGTGGGCCACCACCCTCTACGACGAGCTGCACGAGCTGGGCTATGCGCACTCGTATCCGACGCTGACCCGCCAGATCCGCGACCGGGGTTTGCGTCCGGCGTGTGAGCCGTGCCGACCGGCGAAGGGCCGGGCGGTGGCGGTGATCGAGCACCCACCGGGGGATGAGACGCAGTGGGACTGGCTTGATCTGCCCGACCCACCCGAGCACTGGGGGTGGGGTGGATGCGCGCATCTGCTGGTGGGGGCACTGTCGCACTCGAGCCGGTGGCGCGGTGTCCTGTGCCCGAGTACTGATCAGCCGCACCTGATCGATGGGCTGGACCGGGTTACCCGCGCGTTGGGCGGGTTGACCCGGGCGTGGCGGTTCGACCGGATGGCCACCGTCATCAACCCCGAGTCCGGTCGGGTGCAGGCCTCGTTCTCGGCCGTGGCCAAGCATTATGGTGTCGCGGTGCGGGCATGCCCACCGCGGCGAGGTAACCGCAAGGGAGTCGTGGAGAAAGCTAATCATGTTGCGGCGCAACGGTTCTGGCGCACCCTGCCTGACGATGTCACGCCCGAGCAGGCCCAGCAGCGGCTCGAGGCCTGGTGCTCCACGCGCGGTGACACCCGGCTGCGCGCCACCGCGGATGGCAAAGCCAGCGTGGCCACCGTCGCCGCGGCCGAGCCGCTGCGCACCCCACCCGCGGACCCGTTCCCGGCGACCCTGACGGTCACCAGGATCGTCTCGGCGCAGGCGCTGGTGTCCTTCCGCGGCAACCGCTACAGCGTCGCCCCCGAACTCGCCGGCGCCACCGTCACCGTCTCCCACCGGCTCGGCGCCGGCCACGTGGATGTCGCCACCGAGTCCGGGACGGTGATCGCCCGCCACACCCTGGCACCCGAGGGCGCCGGCGTCATGGTCCGCGACCACGGCCACGTCCTAGCGCTCGAGAAAGCCGCCCTGGCCGCCACCACCACCGCGCGGCCGCACCGCAGCAAGCAGCGCATCCCACCCGGACCGGACGCACGAGCAGCCGCCGACGCCCTGCGCGCCCAGCGCACCGACACAGCGCCGACCAGCGGCGTGGACGCCAGTGGTGAGGTCGTGATCGATCTCGCCCGCTACGCCGCCGCAGCCGCCGCCCGCACCACCCTGCCCCCGGCCGACCCGGCCGACGAGAAGTAACAACGAGAGAGGAAAACACAGTGACAGCAACAAAAACAACCTCGAACACGACCCTCGACGCTGCCCCGTCCACACCGGCGCAGGCCAGCCTCTACCAGCAGCTGCGCGGTCACCTCGCGACGCTCAAGCTGCACGCCGCCGCCGAGGCACTGCCCGGTGTCCTCGAGTCCGCGACCGCCGAGGGTCTCACCCTGACCGCCGCCCTCGAACGGCTCTGCTCCATCGAGGTGTCCGCGACCGAGGCCCGCCGCCTGGCCGGCAGGCTGCGCTTCGCCTCGCTGCCCACCCCCGCCACCCTGGAGGACTTCGACTACGACGCCGCCCCCACCGTCGATCCCAAGCTCATCGCCGAGCTGGCCACCTGCCGCTACATCGAGTCGGCCACCAACGTCCTGCTCATCGGCCAGCCCGGCCTCGGCAAAACCCACCTCGCCGTCGGGTTGGCACGCAAAGCCGCCGAAGCCGGCTACCGCACCTACTTCACCACCGCCGCCGACCTGGCCGCCCGCTGCCACCGCGCCGCGATCGAAGGCCGCTGGGCCACCACCATGCGCTTCTTCAACGGCCCGGCCCTCCTCGTGATCGACGAGCTGGGCTACCTCCCGCTGCCCGCCGAGGCCGCCTCCGCGTTGTTTCAGGTTGTCTCCCAACGCTATCTGAAGACCTCGATCATCCTGACCAGCAACCGCGGCGTCGGATCCTGGGGCGAGGTCCTCGGCGATACCACCGTCGCCGCGGCCCTGCTCGACCGGCTCCTGCACCGCTCCGTCGTGCTCACCCTCGAGGGCGACTCCTACCGCCTCCGCGACCACCAAGCCCGCGCCGACACGCTCCGCAAAACCACCACCGGCACCCACCAACCGCTACGCTAACCACCGCCCCCGAGTGGGGAATTTCAGCGAGCAACTCTGGCCAAAATCAATTAGCGGCGTCAGGGCTTCACACTGAGTGAGTAAAGATGCCCGTGGCGTCCAGCCCGGAATGGACGCATTGCGCAGTTGATTCCGTCGATCGAGGTAATTAGATACTCCATGTTTCGCACTTACACGCGCCAGTTCCGCCTGTGTAGGAAGTAGGCGAACTCTGCCGTCTGAAGAATCCATCTCGTCGAGGCCGTCGAGAATAGGAAGAATCAACCCGCCGCACACTAAGCCAGCAGCCAATTTTGCCCCGACCCGAAATCGTTTAACAATCTCAGACTCGAGTCACTCTGTGATGGTTGTTCCGGTCGGGTCCCATGACTGTAGATCGAAAATCATAGGAACCGGATGTGTTTCTGCCGGTCGCAAATCCTTATTTCTTCTCTTTGCAAGCTCGACCATGAGCCACACTGCCAGGACTGTTTTACCTGATCCAGGAGCACCTAGTATCATCATGCGGCCGCGGGTCTCAGTCAAATAGAAATCGACGACTTCTCGAAGGTCTCTCGCCGCCTGCCGAACGGCTCGTTTCTTGCCCTCTATGCTAATGGTTTTTCGAGATGGGGAGAAACGTGCTTGTGCCGGCCTTGCATCAAGAGAGTCTGTTCCTAGTTAGTTGCGCTAACAGCAACGTTCCTTGACGCAAGCTCTCTGCCGACAATAAGTTGGCTGCGTGAACCAAGCGCTCATCTGACGGAGTTCGCAACGCTCCGATCCTATCGGCAATCACCAGAATTACCCCGATTGCGCACCAGAATTACCCCGATTGCGCCTGCCGTAAACGCTAAGATATTTGCCCAACCGACAAACTTATTGAAGACGTCATCGTTCTTCGCATTGAGCCATGCGAGAATTGGCAAAGCTACGGCCGGAACACCTATGCCGACAGCCGCCAACATCCACCCGAAGCCACTCAAGCTCAGGTAGCGTATCCGTTGGACTGCTTTTAGTGATACGCCCACCTATGCACTCTCCACAAGCAAGAATCACGCCACGATATACGTGTCGCATAGCGATTTGGAATCCGAATGTGTGTTTATGTAATCCGCCACATCGCTTACCGGAGTTTCAGCTTGTCGATTGCCCGGGGGTTGGTCTTGGCGCTGCGGCGTTGGACGGAGTAGAGGATGCCGTTGTAGACGAGGTCCCATAGTGCTTGGTTGGCCTCGATGTCGGCTGCGTCGATTGACAGCTCGGCGCCCTTCTTGTCCGTGATTTCCAGCGTCCACGCAAGCCCTCCGCTGGAGCCTTCGACTCTGACCTCGGTGAGCTCGTAGGTGTCAATGTAGCCCTTTTTGACCGCGAGCCAGTCCGCGCCGGCTGATATCCCGGACGAGTGGACAGCGAGAATCCACAGCGGCCAGAGAATCACTGGTGCTACGACGAAAATCCACAGCCACCATGTGCTCATCCAGTCGAAGCCCCAGTCCCGGAGGCACATCAGGCCGAACATGATTGCCGATACCACCAGGCCGGACAGGATCGCCGAGTCGATCGTCGACTGGTACCACTCCAGCACCGGCCCCCTGCCTTCTGGCGCCTTCGGGCACCGAGCCAGCTTCGACGATCTGCGCGGCAGCTTCGTCCACACGGTGATCCGGGGCGCCGTCGGCGGCCGAGGGTCACCGGTTTGAGAGTGGGGGCGCGGGGGGAGTGAGGTGGTCACGTTCCTTACCTGGTCATCTTCGGGTTGATGTCTTCCAGACGCTTGCCGATGTTAATCATGTTGTCGCCGAACTCGTCGATCCCGAAACCGACACCGATACCGACGACGCCGCCCACGATAGCTCCGGGTGGGCCGCCGATCGCCGCGCCGACGATCGCCCCGGACACCAAGCTGCCCGTTCCGCTGGCAACCGCGATGGTCGGGTCTTTGCCCTGGCTGATGTCGTAACCGACGCCGCCAGCTGTGGCAAGAAGCCCCAGCCCAGGAATGATCTTTCCGAACTTCGACGCACCTTGCAGCCAGGGACTAGCAGGCGTGAACCCCTTGGGAACGAGCTTCACGTCGAGCCCACGGAGTGTGGCCTGCACCCTGGGCGGAAACCGGTCGATCACCCGCGCCGCGCGTGTAGCCACAGCTTGATCGAGGGCGTCCTTGGCCTTCAGGTCGTTCGTGATCTGAATCGCCGTGGCCTTGCCGCGGTTGGCCAAGCTCAAGTTCTGGCTTGTTGTCAGTTTCGCGGCGCGCTCGGCCTTCGTCATTGCGTCGTTGGCGAACTGTTTGTACTGGCTGTTCCGAACCGCGGTTGCGCCGATGAAGCCCCCGGAGATGTCGGTGAGCGTGAGCGAAAGTTTCGCCGGGTCGAGGACACCCGACAGGAACCGCACAAGTACGTGCTGGGACTGCGATTCCTTATCCCGCGCCTCTTTCACAATCTGGCTGGCCTCTGCGTACGCCTGCGCCTTCCGGTCAAACGCCCTTTGCGCTTCGACCGCCGCCACATGCTCCTGCGTCTCCTCCGGGCTGGCCGGCCGCCCTGTGGGCAATGGCGTCGGATCAGCCGGCGCAGGCCCCGGCTCTTCGATCTTGAAGCCGTGGACCAGAAGGCCGCCGAGGGCGGCCACATCTTGTGCTCGTTGCATCATCGCCTTGACCGTGTTCAGGTCGTCGGCGTGGGTTTGCAGCGCGCAGCAGATGTCTTGCAGCGCCCGGACCTCGGTGTCGGCCATCATGCCTGCCGCAATCAACACGGCGCGGAAACCGTCCGCTGCGGCCCCGAGCCAACCCGACTCCGACTCTGCGCTGGTGAGCTGGATTTGCCGCGCCGCTTCCTCCGCACCCTCAGACTGCTTGTTCGCCCAGTCGCAGACGGCAGTCAGGCTGTCTGGATCTCCCTTGACTTCGGTATCCAGCGACATGTGTTCAGTGACCTTTCCCACAGTGAGGTCTATCGCGGTTGCTCGGCGTCGAGCTCGGCTGCCTGGATAGCGACAGCGTGCTCGTAGTCGTGTTCGACGTATAGGGCTTGGCTTTCGGCCGTCGCGTCACCGATCGCGCCCATGCCGATCGAGAGATTGCCCAAAGCGTCAGTCAACAGCGCAAGCGCGCCCTGCACGGCGCCGGTGACGACTCCGGCCTGCGGATCCGGCGGGGGCGCTGCTTGGGTTTCCAGGTCCGCGCTCGCGTTGCGGAGTCGGCTTGCCAGCGCTTCCAGCAGCGCCGGGTCCGCGTTCAGGTCTGTCATTCAGTCCCCCTGCTGAAATCTCGTGCGACGTTCTTCGGGCGGCAATGCGGCATCCCACAAGACAACGTCGGCTCCGCTACGGCTCTTGATGTCCGCGACCTGCTCGCCCTGCACAGCGACCCACGGCTGACCGTCCCCACATCCGTCGACGAGCCGCTTCACTGACGTGAACGCAAGAAGCGCCCGGTCGCCGTCCGCCGTGTCGCGAAGCTCCAGCGTGACATCTTTGTCGCCCTTGTTGACCCGCTCGGTCGGCAGGTACACGGTCGCCGGCAGCTCCTCGTCACCATCCAGCGGTGCAACAAATTCAGCACCGATCACCGACGGCGCTACGTCGTCGTGATCCCGGAGCACGTAGCGGTCTCCGTAAGCCAAGCGTTCCCCCTCGTCCGGCGGTTTTTCCCAGCTGGGCACGATACCGAGATGATCTTCTGTGCCGGTGGTCATCGCGACACATCACTCGAACGGCGCACACACGACAACGGCCGGCGCGCCATCTTCTCGACCGCGCCGACCTCGGACTGGAACAGCGAAGAACTACTCAGCCATCGTTGTCGGATTCGTCCTGGTTGTGCTCGACCTTGCTTCCGATTCCAGTGGCTACGGGGTCGACTTCAACGGACGTCGGAATCGGTGGCCCGGTCACCTCGGGCTGATCGTCACGCGGGTCGGGCATGCGGTGGCTCCTTTCGGGCATCGACGGAATTGGGTGGCCGGTCGGCGCCCTGAGAGAGAGAAGCCCGCCCCGACCGGCCGAGCTCGATGCCAACGATCGGGGACATCGACATCGAGCAGTCTTGGAAACTCAGGCACCACGGCGGCGCGGACCGATCCGCGAGCGCAACCACGACCGCGCTTGCGCAGCGACGTCCGACTCATCAACCCAGCCGCGTCCAATATGGATGGTGTCGATGAGGTGATCGTCCTCATGCGCGCTGCCGATATCGCCGCGATGCACGGTGAAAAAGCCAGCACCCCTACCCCAGCGGAACGTGTAGACCTCGGTCGACGAGACCCGTTCGACACGCCACGCCATCGGCAGGAACCGCTTCGGCCCGGTCGTACTCATAGCGCAGTGCGAGACAGGATCGGCGCGGAGCGCTGGTCAAACTGCGGCGCGGCCTCTTCGGCGGCTTTGCCGGCTACGCCGCGAGGCCGGAACTGGACACCGGCCTCGGCGAGCATGCGGTGCACGATCCCGTAAGACCGCCCGGACTCCTTGCAGAGTTGCCGAATACTCGCGCCTTTCTCGTACTTACTTTTGAGGACGCGCGCGAGCTTTCGCGCGCAGCAGGCTTGAGCCGGGTGCCAGGTTTGATCTTCCGCATAGCAAGACTTCCTCCTGATCGCTTGAGAAACATGAACGCGGTAGCGCGTCGAAAGGCGGAGCACTCGCATCCGGCAACGCCAGCAAAACCCGTGATCTTCGTCGTAGTCGTCGAGGACGTAACGACGGTTCCCGCTCGACGACAACGGATTCGACGGATGCAACGAATCATGTTCGGCCCAAGTGGGCAGTCGTGGCCCGTGCAGCGGGCTCGTCATGCCCCATCCCGTGCCGCTGCGAGCTCGCCGAGCCGCTCGTCGACGAGCTCCTGCAACTCCCTGGGACTGCGGCGCTCCAGCACCTGCTCCAGGTGCGTTTTCCACGGCTGCCCCTGCGGCGCCCTTCCAACACCCCAGCGGCCGCGGGCGTGCATGTCGGCAACAGAGGCGGCCAGGTCGACACGCAGCGCATACAGCCCGTGCTGCCGGCATTCCCACGTCTCCGGCACCGCACTATCGACGGCGAACGTCACCGTGAAAGCCTCACCGCGGGGACAGCGGTACGCCTCCACGAGTCGCTCGGCCGGTTCGTAATCCTCAGGACGCTGATAACTCGGCCGCATACGAGGAACCGCGCCCCCAAGAAGTCGAGTCGACACAGCTACACCGCCCCCACAATCGCCGCGATCCTGGCCGCAACGTCCTCACGCAACGCATGCCGCCCCGTGCTCGCGACTTCGCTGCGCTCGCGCTCGACCCGGCTGAGGAGATGGGCGACCGTCAACGCGCCCTCACCGGCACACGTGTGCTGGCCCGCAGGCTCGGCGGCGTACATCCGCCAGGCAACAAGCACGAGCAACGCGAGAGCGGGCACCATGCCCGCGAGGAACAGCAGTAAATGAGACACCCCAGTTCAATCCCTTCCGAAACAATGCGGACACCTCGGCAGGCGTCCAACCACAAACGGATGCGGCGGCGTACACAAAGCACCGCAATCAGCAAGCCCGAGCCGAACCCGCTTCGGCCCGAACGACAACCGCCCGGCGTTGACCGGCGAAACCCGGTGCAACAGGGCGGTGAACAGCCCGGGCCACACCTCGCTCGGCTCCGCGCCAGTCACGACAGGGCATCGCCAGGCACCCACAGAAGCGACCGCGACTGCGCCAACATCGGTGCCCCGGGTGAGCCGTGTGTTGGAAGCCCGAGCAACTCCATAACCACGTCGGCGACCGCGCCGCTCTTTTCCCACAGCGTCGGCGACGCCCCGGCGAAGTTCAGGTCCTCGACACGAACCCTCGACGCCAACGCGTCCAACGGCGCTCGCACCAAGAACATGTCCATCGCACCGTGGTCAACTCGCCAGCCCTGAACCGCGAGCACGTCGTCGAACCCCGGCAGATGCACGAACCGAAAGCCGGCCGTCACGCTCGCCTCAAGCGCCGCCAGGTGAGGCCGCAACCAGGGCTCGGGACTCAGATCCTTCGCAACCACGTCGACCCCCGAAAGTTGTCGGTGACATGTCACGGTAGGTTTCTATCAGAACGAGATCCTACGATGACATGTCACCGGCAACTTTCAGCCGGACGGATCATCGACATGTCACAGAGCGTTGCTTCAATGACATGTCACATCCGCCCGAGACCTGTGTGACCAGGAACATGGAAGGCTGATCGACATGCCGACACCGACAGTGCTTCAGCTGCAACTCGGGAAGGAGCTGAAGAGACTCCGCGAGGAACGCGAGTTGACTCTCGCCGAGGCCGTCGAGGTGTTGGGCAACAAGGAGACCAAGCTCAGCCGGCTGGAACGCGGCCAGAGCAGCGTCCGCACGCTCGACATCCAGGTCCTTCTCGACAGGTACGGGGCGACGGACGAGGAGAAGGCGTGGGCGCTGGAGACCGCGAAGCACTGCAACCAACGCGGGCGCTGGTCCGGCTACCGATCCGTTTACGCGAAGCATTTCCGGATGGCGGTCGACCTTGAGCAGGACGCCAGCACAATCCGCTGCTACCAAGCCGAGCTCGTGCCAGGGCTTCTCCAGACCGAGGACTACATGCGGGCGATGTTCACCGAGGGCGGTCCGCGGGTGTTCGATCAGTCGATCGACAACGCCATCAGGGCGCGGCTCGAGCGGCAGAAGATCGTCGATCGCTCTTCTGCGCCCGAGATCGGGTTCGTGATGTCGGAGTCGTGCGCGCGTCGGCAGGTCGGCGACGCCAAGGTGATGCGGGAGCAGCTGCTCCTCCTCGCGGAGGTGGCCACGCTGGCGAACGTACAGCTGCAGATCCTGCCATTCAAGGCCCGGACCTATCCACCTGCTTGCACTTACCCATTCACGACGTTCCGCATCCCGTCGCCGGGCAAGGCCGGTCCGCTGGAGTTCGTCTACCTCGAAGACTTCCACGATGGCCGATACCTCGACGAGCAGGACGACGTTGAGACGTACAGTCACTTGTGGGCACGGCTCACAGGGGCAGCACTCGATCCGGTGGCCTCTCGTGAGTACTTGCTCCGCGAAGCGGACAACTATCTGTGATCAATCGTCCCCAAGGAGGGTCAGCATGAACGCCGCAGCGTTCACCAACTGGCGCAAGTCGACCCGCAGCAGCGGAAACCCGCAGCAGTGCGTCGAGGTTGGCGAGGCTCCCCAAGCTCGTGGGGTTCGTGACTCGAAGCTCGGCGAGTCGAGCCCGGTTCTATCGTTCGACCGCAGCACCTGGGCTGCCTTCGTCTCCAATCTGAAGTCAGATCGTTTCGACCGCTGACCGAGCGACGAAAGCGGGGGCTGCCGACCGAGCAGCCCCCGCTTCGTTGTTGCACTCAGGTTTGCGTATTCGGTGACCTGTGTGACCTGTGCAGGTGTCCCAAACGGGAAACCTGCACAGGTCAACTGCCATTACGTGCCCCGCCACTCCTGCTGTGCACCACGACGCTTAGCGGCGAACGCCTGTGTCAGCGGACACGGAAAAATCTGGGTGGGTGGACAGTTTGGTCCGGATCGGCGGACATGAGATTTCCGGGTGTGCGGACGTGTGATCTCCGGGACACGCCTGAGCAGTAATGCGGGGAGGGATCCCTCCGGCGGGGTTGGCTCTGATTGCTGATCAATGCCGACGTCGTCCTGGAGGGATCCCGTGACCAAGTCTGACAGGGAGATCATGGAGATTTTGGAAGCGTTCGACCTCACCCGCTGCGCGCACTCCGCTGCCCAGTTGGCTGGGGTGGATGAGAAGACCGTGACGCGTTACGTCGCGATCCGCGATGCCGGGCGGGATCCGCTGGTGCGAACTCGCCGGGCTCGCTCGATCGACCCGTTTGTGGGCAAGCTCGAGGAGCTGGTGGAGGCATCCCAGGGCAGGGTGCGCGCGGATGTGGTGCACCAGCGTCTGGTGGCGATGGGGTTCACCGGCACCGACCGCTCCACGCGGCGTGCGGTGGCCGAGGCGAAAGCGGCGTTTCGGGCCGGGCACCGGCGCAAGTACCGGCCGTGGGTGCCCGAGCCGGGCATGTGGTGCCAGTTCGACTGGGGCGAAGGCCCGCGGGTCGGTGGCCGCCGTACTCAGTTGTTCTGCGCGTGGCTGTCGTGGTCACGATACCGGGTGGTGCTGCCGGTGTGGGACCAGACTCTGGGCACCCTGGTGTCCTGTGTGGACATGATGCTCCGCAGGATCGGTGGCGCACCAACCTATCTGCTCACCGACAATCCGAGGACGGTGACGATTGACAGGGTGGCCGGGGTACCGGTGCGGCATCCCGACATCGTCGCCGCGGGCCGGCACTACGGCTGCAAGGTCGAGACATGCGAGCCGTTCGACCCGGAGTCCAAAGGCGGCTCAGAACACACGGTGAAGATCGCTAAAGCGGACCTGGTGCCCACGACGGCGAACCTGCTGCCGGACTACTCCTCGTTCACCGAACTCGCGGATGCGTGCTTTGAGTGGTGTGAACGCGTCAACGCCCGCCCGCACCGGGAGACCGGGACGGCACCGGTGCAGCGGCTGGCGGCCGAACGGCAGCATTTGCATGTCCTACCCGCCGAACCACACGCGATCGCGCTGGGCGAGGAACGTCTGGTGGACACCGATCAGACGATCCGGTTCGGGTCGGTGCGCTACTCCACCCCGGACGGATATCAGGGCAGCAAGGTATGGGTCCGGGTGACCGGCGACGAGCTGGTCATCACCGGCCGGAGCCCGGCCGGGCCGGCCGAGATCGCCCGGCACGAGCTGTCCACCCCGGGCAACCCGCGCATCGCCGACGCCCACTACCCGCACCATCCGGGCGGGAACCTGCCCCGCACGCCCAAGGTGCGCGCCCGCACCCCGGAAGAGGTCGCGTTCCTCGCTGTGGGCGAAGGGGCCAGACGCTGGCTGGTCGAGGCGGCTGCGACCGGCGTGACCCGCATCCGCGCCAAGATGGCCCGGGCGGTCGAGCTCGCCGCCCTGCTCGGCACCGACCGCGTCGACGAGGCGCTGGGGCTGGCCGCGATCGCCGGCAGGTTCGCCGAGGACGACCTCGCCTCGATCTGTGACCACATCACCGCCCGCGGACCGGCCGAGACGGTCATCCGGGCCGACGAGAACCACTCGGTCCAGCCCGGCACCCGGGGGTGGGAGGTGTTCGGCGCATGAGCAGCCCCAAAGCACCCGCCATCCCCGACGAGCTGGATCGTATCCTGCGCCGGATGCGGCTGCCCTACCTGCGCAAAGCCGCACCCGACGTGCTCGCCACCGCCCGCGCCCAGCGCTGGGATCCCGCTGAAGTCCTGCGTGTCCTGCTCGACGAAGAAGTCACCGGGCGAGCCTCGGCCACCCGCAGGCAACGCCGCAAGACCGCGAACTTCCCCACCGGCAAGACGTTCTCCTCCTGGCGGCCCGAGAAATCCTCGATTCCCGAGGCCACCCAGAACGCCCTGTCCACTCTGGAATGGGTTGGCAGGCAAGAGAATCTTGCGGTCGCGGGACCTTCCGGCACGGGCAAGAGCCACTTCGTCGAGGCCCTGGCACACGCGGCCATCGAAAACGACATGCGCGTCGCGTGGTTCACCCTGGAAACCCTGACCACCGCGGTCGGCAAAGCCAAAGTCGACGGCACCATAGCGCGCGCCATCAGCAAGATCTGCGGCTGCGACCTCATCGTCATCGACGACATCGGCATGCTGCCCACCGGGCAAGACGCCGCCGAAGCGTTCTACCGGATCACCGACGCCGCCTACGAACGCCGCTCCATCGCAGTCACCAGCAACATCCACCCCAGCGGCTTCGACTCGATCCTGCCCAAAACCCTCGCCACCGCGACAGTCGACCGGCTACTGCACCACGCACACCTCGTCACCACCAAGGGCGACTCCCACCGACTCGCCGAAGCACTCGCCGGCAAGGGGGTGATCCCGTTGAACTGACCACCCCCCGGAGAACCGCTGTCCATCAACCCGGAACACCGATGTCCACCACCCCGGGGGCCAACTGTCCACCCATCCGGACTACCAAACGTCCGTTGACAGCCTGTAACCCTTTGCGCCAAGCCGTCTGTCAACGGATACGGGCGAGCAGTCGCCGGTCCCGTGCTTCCCGCTCGTATCGACGAAGCTCGTCATTTCGCACGCGCGCCCGTTCCCACGGCCGCAGCGGCACGCCCGCATAGGGTTCGGCATCGGTGGTTGCAGGGCGTATCCGCGGTGTATCCGGCAGCGTGGGCGGCCTGCACCTGCTCGCGAATGATCACATATCCGTCTCCGCTCTCGGGCGCAGAATGCCCACTGTGGACAGTACTGGGGCACATGTGGGGCACACGGCACCCCTCACAGGCCGTCCAACACAGTCACCGACCGGCACCGTTTTGCTAGTAGATGGCATGCACGGCGGTATTCGACGCTTTGGCGGCGTGGGTTCGGGTCGAAGACCTGGAGTTCCACGCTTCACCGCCGCCGTTATGGCATGCCCGAGGCGCCGTTGCTGACGTGGTGATGGAGTTGCTCGGTCTCCCGCCGCACGGTTCGTGAGTACGAGCGGGAAGCGCGGGACCGGCGACTGCTCGCCCGCGTGTGGCTCACGGCCGCCTTTGTCGTTCGGTCAGCTGTCGAAACGGCCTGACTTCGCGTCGGAGATGAAGGCAGCCCAGGTGTCGAGGCTGAACGCCAGAATCGGACTTGCCTCACCGAGCTTGGAGTCACGAACCCTCCGCACCGCAGGCGCTTCGCCAACTTCGACGCAGTTGTCGTTACCGCTGCTGCGGCTTGACTTGCGCCAGGTCACCGGTCCCAGGTCAGGGGCACGCATGATACTGCTCCCTCACTAAAGCTCACTGGCTCGTTGTTCGAGTATTCGCGCCGACTCTCTGTCATCGAGAGCAGCAACCTCAGCCTATCGAATGCCTGGACGTACACGCTGGTATGACTGGGGCGGTCCCGGTGGTCGGCATCCGTCAGCCCTTCGAGGTAGGCATATGTCGCCACCGGGTCAGCGAGGTAAAGCACGGTGAACGGCGTTCCAAGAGTTCGGACTCCAAACCAACGTACTCGTCGAAGTCCTTCTTGAGAATTCCCTTGCCGTAGCGCTGCCACCAGTCCTTCTGCCGCGCTTGGAAGGCCAGCGTAGCCAGCCATGTCCGCGAGTTCACGCACCAGTTGATCCCTGGGCTTCTTCAGACGTCGCGTTATGCGAAAGAGATCATGCGTGCATCGCCGGGCATCGACGATGTTGCCGAACGTGCGGACCTACGGATGCAGAGGCAGGCACGTCTTCACGAAGCTGATCCTCTCCTGCTCAGCACGATCATCCACGAGGCTGCGCTTCGAACCCTCGTCGGCGGTCCGGAAGTCATGCGTGAACAACTCACCTTGCTGATCGAGATGACGAAGCTCGACCACGTGACCGTTCGGGCACTCCCGTTCAGCGCCGGCGCCTACCCCTCGATGGAGGCTCCCTTCATCATCCTGAGCTTCCCAGAGCCGGAAGATCCGGATGTTCCCTTCGCGGAGTACCTCACGGGCTGCGTCTACATCGAGGACCCCGACGAAATTGCTTCATATAACCTGCATTACAGCGCTCTTGAAGAGCAGGCGCTGAGCCCGGCAGAGTCGGTTGAGCTCATCAGCAAGATCGCCGGGGAGCTGTGACCACAACGAGGGAGCTACGATGCGCGCCCCAGACTTCAGCCAAGCGCACTGGCGCAAGAGCAGCCGCAGCGGGAACACTGGAGGTGCTTGCGTCGAGGTCGCGCGAGTGGTGAACGCGGCAGGCGTCCGGGATAGCAAGCTGGGTGACGCAAGTCCGATCCTGCCGTTCCCCCTCGGGGCCTGGACAGCCTTCCTGTCTGACGTCAAGGCCGGAGAGTTCGACCCGCGCTGAACAGCATTCCCCAAGCGGCGCGGACACCTACTGATCATGGCGGGGGCTGTCCAACCGACAGCCCCCGCCATGTGCCTACCGCCAGCGCCCCCGCCGGCCAACAGCGCAAGCCGGGGTGATCAAGCCTTGCTGCGTGCCCACTGTGGACATTGCTAGGGCACATGTGGGCACACGGCACCCCTCACAGGCCGTCAACAACAGTCACCGACCGGCACCGTCTTTGCTGGTAGATGGCATGCCCGGCGGCGATCCGCTGGTGACGAACCCCGTTGCTCAGAACTGGTAGTACAGGAAAGGGCTGAAGGAGCCGGTGGCGACGAGGAGGCCCGCGTAGCCGAGGCCGAGGGTCAGGACTCCGATCCGGAGGGCGTAGGCCTGCGGGGTCCGGACCGCTTCCAGGAACGGGCCGGTGCCCGAGTTCGCCGGGAGCGCCACGACCACCAGCGCCAGCAGCAGGAACACGAGGCGCTGGTTCGTCACCGACGCCGACACGATGTCCGTCAGGCCCGCGAAATCCGGCACCAGCATGTGGCGCAGCATCACGAACGCGCTGCCCAGGTCCGGCGACCGGAAGAACACCCAGCCGACCACCACCAGCAGCAGCGTCAGCGCGCGGCGACCGAGGCGGGCCCGGATGCCGCTCGGCGCGTGCGACCAGCCGAAGGCGCGCTCGACCACCAGCAGCGCGCCGTGGAAAAGCCCCCACACCAGGTACGTCCACGCCGCGCCGTGCCAGAAACCGGTCAGTACGAAGATGATCGCCAGGTTCCGGTAGGTGCGCGCGGTGCCCCGGCGGTTGCCGCCCAGCGGGATGTAGACGTAGTCCCGGAACCAGCGCGACAGCGACATGTGCCAGCGCCGCCAGAACTCCGTGATTGTCACCGACGAGTACGGCCGGGCGAAGTTCTCCGGCAGCCGGAACCCGAGCATCCGGCCCAGCCCGATCGCCATGTCCGAGTAGCCGGAAAAGTCGAAGTACAGCTGCATCGCGTAGCCGATCGCACCGAGCCAGGCGATCGCGAAGGTCATGTCCTGGTTCGGGGTGGCGAAGCAGGCGTCCACCATCGGCGCCAGCGTGTCGGCGATGACGACCTTCTTCGTCAGGCCCCACGCGAACCGGGGGAAGCCCGCCGCGATGTCGTCGAGCCGGTGGGTGCGCCACTGCGGCAACTGGTCGGCGATCTCTCGGTAGCGCACGATCGGACCGGCCACCAGCTGCGGGAACATCGCGATGTAGGTGACGAACGAGACCGGGTCGCGCAGCGCCGGGCGCTCCCCGCGGTAGGTGTCCACCACGTAGGAGATGTGGTGGAACGTGTAGAAAGAGATCCCGATCGGCAGCGCCAGGTGCAGCACCGGGAAGTCGCCGCCGAACCACTGGCTCAGCACCGCCAGCTGCGCGGTGGCGAACCCGGCGTACTTCCACACCGCCAGGATCGTCAGGTTGAACGCGACGGCGCCGATCAGCAACCACTTCCGCCGGTTCCGCTCGACGCCCCACTCGTCGGGTTCCAGGTGCCGCCCGGCGAAGTAGTTCACCACGATGCAGGCCAGCAGCAGCAGCGTCGTCCCGCCCGCGCCGCTGGCGTAGAACAGCAGGCTGGCGACTGCGATCACGGCGTTGCGTCCGCTGCGGGGTGCGATCACCACGGCCGCGAGCACGGCCGGCAGGAAGTACCAGAGGAACAGCGGACTTGCGAACGACATCGGGGGCCTCGGGGTGCGGGAGGCCCGCGCCTCCCCTTCTGAGCGGGGTTCAGCTTTCTTGCTCGTCGGACTCTAGCCGAGCCCCGAACGTCACCGGCCCGGAATGCGACGGGTACGAATCCCGGACAGCCGGTCCCGCGATCACCTAGCCTGGGGTTCATGAACGCTCCGCCGCCGCCCGGTTGGTACCCGGACCAGACAGATCAGCGTTATGTGCGCTGGTGGGACGGCAGGCAGTGGACCCAGCACGTCCAGCCCGCCCAGCAGCCTGCTCAGCAGCACCCGCAGCAATACGTCCAGCAGCACTCGGCAGCGCAGCAGAACGACGCGTCCGCCATCGAGCTCGCGATGGGCGGCACCGGCGACGCCGCGTCCATCCAGCACCAGGTGCAGCAGCGGGCCGCCGTCGGAGGCGCGGTCGCAGGCGGCGGTGGCACGCTGTTCACCGAGCCGGTTCTGGTGATCAACCAGAAGGCGAAGCTGATCGAGGTGGCGAACGAGTACGTGGTCTACGACCAGCATGGGCGCCAGCTCGGCTCGGTCATGCAGGTCGGCCAGAGCGGCGCGCAGAAGGCGCTGCGGATGCTCACCAAGCTCGACTCGCTGATGACCGTGACGCTGGAGATCCGCGACATCACCGGCCGCCCAGTCCTGGTGCTGACCCGCCCAGCGACCATGTGGAAGGGCACGGTCCACGTGCAGCGACCGGACCAGTCGCCGGTCGGGGACATCAAGCTGACGAACGTCTGGGGAAAGGCCCGATTCGACTTCGAGGTCAACGGGCAGCGCATCGGCGGCCTGCACGCCGAGAACTTGCGCGCCTGGGACATCAAGGTGCTCGACCACGCCGACGCGGAGATCGGGCGGATCACGAAGACCTGGCAGGGCCTGGCGAAGGCCGCGTTCACCACGGCGGACAACTACGTCCTGCAGATCCATCGGCCGCTGGCGGATCCGCTGCTGAGCATGGTCGTTGCATCAGCCCTGACGGTCGACACGATCCTCAGCCAGAACCAACGGTAACCCGCAATTTCAATGGAAATCGAAGGTCCGATTTCCATTGAAATTGCAGTCCTCCGGCGTGTCGGGGCACGACACGCCGGAGGATGTGGACAACTCCGGAGGATGTGGACAACTCCGGAGGATGTGGACAACGACCGCAATTTCCATTGAAATCGAAGGTCCGATTTCAATGGAAATTGCGGTTTGGTGGGGCCTGGTGATCAGGACCGCCGGCGGCGGCTGGCGACCTCGGCGAGGACCACGCCCGCGGCGACCGAGGCATTTAGCGACTCCACGCCGCCTGCCATCGGGATCGAGACCGTCTGGTCGCAGGTCTCCCGGACCAGCCGCGACAACCCGCGCCCCTCCGAGCCGACGACGACCACCAGCGGCTCCGTGGCCAGCTCCAGTTCGTCCGAGGTGATGTCGGCGTCGGCGTCCAGACCGATGACCATCAGCCCGGCGTCCTTCAGGTCCTTCAACGTGCGGGTGAGGTTGACCGCCTTGGCCACCGGCAGCTTCGCGGCCGTGCCCGCGCTGGTGCGCCAGGCGACCGCCGTGATCCCGGCGCTGCGCCGCTGCGGCACGATCACGCCGTGCGCGCCGAACGCCGCCGCGGACCGGATCACCGCGCCGAGGTTGCGCGGGTCGGTCACGCCGTCGAGCGCGACGATCAGCGGCGGCATCCCGGAATCGCCGGCCGCCGTCAGCACGTCCTCCGGGTGCGCGTAGCTGAACTGCGGCACCTGCAGCGCAAGTCCTTGGTGCAGCGCGTTGTTCGTCATCCGGTCGAGCTCAATGCGCGGCACGTCGACCACGGAGATCCCGCGCGACTTCGCCTCCCGCACCGCCTCGGTGACCCGGTCGTCGATGTCGATGCCCTGCGCCACGTACAGCCCGGTCGCCGGCACGCCGGCCCGGATGCACTCCACCACCGGGTTGCGCCCGGCCACCAGTTCCGGCTGCGCGTCCTGCTGCGCCCGGCGCTTCGCGCGCTGCTGCTCCGTCTTGCTCCGGGAATCGGCGCGCTTCTTCGCGGGGTGGCTGACCCGGTCCTCCGCCTTCGGCGTCGGGCCCTTGCCGCGCAGCCCCCGACGGCGCTGCCCGCCGGATCCGACGACCATGCCCTTCTTGTTGCTCTTGCGCATGCCGCCGCGGCGTTTGTCGTTGCCGGCCACGTGTTACCCGTCTTTCAATGTCCACATCGGACCGTCGGGGGTGTCCTCGACGGCAATCCCGCTGTCCTGCAACCGATCGCGCAGCAGGTCGGCGGTGGCGAAATCGCGCTCCTTGCGGGCCTGCTGGCGTTGTTCCAGGAGTGCCTCGACCAGGTCGGACAACGCGCGGTGCGCGGCGTCGTCCGCGCCGGAGTCGTCGGCCCACTGCTCGGACAGCGGGTCCAACCCGAGCACGTCCGTCATGGCCCGCACCGACGCTGCCGCGTCCCGGGCCGCCTCGTCGCCGCCGCGGTCCAGGGCGGCATTGCCTTCCCGGATCGCGTTGTGCACCGCCGCGATCGCCTGCGGCGTCGCCAGGTCGTCGTCCATCGCCGCGGTGAACTCCGCGGCCAGCGCGCCGTGTTCGACGCTGCCGGCGCGCTGGCCGACGCGGCGGACGAACGACTCGATGCGGCGGTACGCGGCGACCGCTTCGGCCAGCCCCGCCTCGGAGAACTCGATCGTGGACCGGTAGTGCGGGGTGACCAGGTAGTAGCGCAGCTCGGCCGCGCGGGCGCGCTGCAGCACGGCCGGGATGGACAGGGTGTTGCCGAGCGACTTCGACATCTTCTCGCCGCTCATGGTCACCCAGGCGTTGTGCATCCAGTACTGCGCGAAGCCGTCCCCGGCCGCGTTCGACTGCGCCAGCTCGTTCTCGTGGTGCGGGAACACCAGGTCCAGGCCGCCGCCGTGGATGTCGAACTCGCTGCCGAGGTAGAAGGTGGCCATCGCCGAGCACTCCAGGTGCCAGCCCGGCCGGCCGTGGCCCCACGGCGTCGGCCAGCTCGGCTCGCCCGGCTTGGCGCCTTTCCACAGCGTGAAGTCGCGTGGGTCGCGCTTGCCGCTGGCCAGGGTCTCGCCCTGCTGCACCTCTTCGAGGCGCTGCCCGGAGAGCTTGCCGTAGTGGTCGGCGTAGGAGGTCACCGAGAAGTAGACGTCGCCGCCCGCCGCGTACGCGTGTCCCTTGTCGATCAGCCGCTGGATCAGGTCGACCATCTGCGTGACGTGCCCGGTCGCGCGCGGCAGCACCGACGGCGGCTGGCAGCCGAGCTGGTCGTAGGCCCGCTCGAAGGCGCGCTCGTGCGTCGCGGCCCACTCCCACCACGGGCGACCGGCCTGGGCCGCCTTGGTGAGGATCTTGTCGTCGATGTCGGTGACGTTGCGGACCAGGCGCACGTCTTGGCCGGTGTGCTGCAGCCAGCGGCGCAGCACGTCGAAGTTCAGGCCGCTGCGGACGTGTCCTACGTGAGGAATGCCCTGCACGGTGGCACCACAGACGTAGATCGACGCCACTCCGTCGCAGCGCGGGTGGAATTCGCGCGTCGTGCGGGTCGCGGTGTCATGCAGGTGCAGGCTCACGCCCCTGATGGTACGGGGGCAGGTCGACCCCCAATCACGACAGGGCCTGGCGAGTCAAGGGGTAGTGATCGTCAGCGCAGCACGTCGCGGACGGCGGTCAGCAGTCCGTCCGGCCGCTCGGTGGTGGACACCGGGTCGACGATCGCGACCTGGCATCCGACCGCGGCCGCGCCGCCGTCGGCCTCCTCGCTGTCGCCGACCATCAGCGCCTCGCCGGGCGCGATGTCGAGCCGCTCGCAGGCCCGCAGGAAGATCTTCGAATCCGGCTTGATCACGCCTTCGAGGTAGGAGAGCAGGAATTCATCGACGTACCGGGTGACACCGATCCGCTCGAAGGCAGGGCGGATGTCGAACGCGATGTTGCTGATCACGCCAATCTTGATGCCCGCCTCGTGCACCCGGCGCAGCACGTCCGCGGCGTCCGGGTACGGCGTCCAGAAGTCGGTGTCGATCAGCCGCTCGTAGAGGCCCTCGGCCTGGCCGTCCAGCACGCCGGAGCTGCGCAGCACCTCCAGGTAGACCTTGCGGTGCAGGGCGGGGTCCAGGTCGCGGTTCTCCCAGGCGTCCTGGAACTCGGGGCCGAGCTGCACGACCTGGCCGACCGGCGCGGTCATCCGGCGCATGACCTCGGCCTGCGCCGCAAGGTCGAAGGGGGTGCCGTCGGCGTCGGCGAGGTCGGAGAACCAGGACTCGTCCTCCTCCAGCCGGAAGAGCGTGCCGGAGAAGTCGAAGAGCACCGCGCGCAGAGTCACGGGATCCACGGTAAGTGGACTGAACCGGGCCGGGCACCGACATGCGTCCAAGCTCACGACGCCGCCCCGCCCCTGGCCCGTTGGTTCACAGTTTCAATTGAAACTGTGAACCGCGAGGTCCCCACCGCAGTTTCAATTGAAACTGCGGTGCGGTCAGCAGCGCGGGGTCTGGTGGTTTCGCATCGGGACGACGATGCCCGCGATGCAGATCGCCGCGCTTGCCCACAACAGGATCACGGCCGCCGCCAGCCCGAGGCCGTCGCCCTCGGACCACAACACGAACGACATCGGCCACGCCAGCACCGGCTGCACTATGAGCAGCCGACGCACCCACCGGTTCCGCTCGATCTCCATGTGTCGAGCATGGCGCGCACCGACCCTGGCATTCCAGACCGCGAGCCCTGAGTTTTCCCCGACTCCGCCTACCCGTTACACCCCGGTACATGTCCGTTACTCCAGAAGCCGCTGATCGGTGCCCGTGAGTGCTTTTCGGTGCTGTAGCGCCGAAAAGCACTCACGGACTCAGGCAGTCGGGACGACCAGGGCGGTGGCGACAGCGGCGACGCCTTCGCCGCGACCGGTGAGGCCCAGGCCGTCGGAGGTCGTGCCGGAAACCGAGACCGGCGCGCCGATCGCCGCCGAGAGCACCTGCTGCGCTTCCTCGCGGCGCCTGCCGATGCGCGGCGCGTTGCCGATCACCTGCACGGTCGCGTTGCCGATCCGAAAACCCGCCGCAGCGACCCGGTCTCGCACCTCGGCCAGGAAGTCCACCCCATGGGCGCCCGCCCAGCGGTCGTCATCGGTGCCGAACACCGCGCCAAGATCGCCGAGCCCAGCCGCCGACAGCAGCGCGTCGCACAGCGCGTGCGCCGCGACGTCGCCGTCAGAATGCCCGGCGCAGCCGTCCACGCCCGGCCAGAGCAAGCCCGCGATCCAGCAGTCGCGCCCGGCTTCGACTGGGTGGACGTCGACGCCTTGGCCGACGCGGGGCAGCAGCTCGGTCACTCGAGTTCTCCAGTGTCGTTCGCAACACCCGCATCCGAAGTCACGCCGACCACGGCCAGCACCGACTCGGCGATGGCCAGATCGAAGGCGGTGGTGATCTTCAAGGCGTGCGGGTGCCCGTCGACGGTGTGCACCTTGCCCCCGACCCGCTCCACGAGCCCGGCGTCATCGGTTGCCACATCACCGGCCGCGGCGTAGGCCTCCCGCAGCACGTCGATGGCGAAGCCCTGCGGGGTCTGCACCGCCCGCAGCCGTGAGCGGTCCACGGTCGAAACGACGTCACCTGCCTCGTCGACCTGCTTGATCGTGTCTGTGACCGGCAGCACCGGGATCACCGCGGGAGCACCCCGCTCGACCGCGGCCACGACGTCCCGGATCATCGAAGCTGGGGTGAAGGCCCGCGCCGCGTCGTGCACCAGCACCACCCGCGCGTCCGGGGCCACCCGCTCGACCGTCTCCAGCGCGCGCCGCACGGAGTCGGTCCGCTCCGCTCCCCCCGGGACCACGTGCGCGGACGGCAGCGCGGCCAGCTCCGCGGCCACGACCTCGACCTGATCGGCCGGTGCCGCGACCACGACGTGGTGCACGCGGCCCGAGGCCAACAAGCCGCGGACCGCGCGCAACAACAACGATTCACCGTTCACCGGGACCAGCGCCTTCGGCATCCCGGCACCCAAGCGCACCCCGCGACCCGCCGCGGGGACCAGCGCAACTACGCTCACGCTCGTCTGTTCCCGATGATCACACTGCGGCGGCGAGGACTTCGTCCAGCAGGGTTTCCGCTTTGCCTTCGTCGGTACCCTCGGCCAATGCCAGCTCGCTGACCAGGATCTGCCGCGCTTTCGCCAACATCCGCTTCTCTCCTGCGGACAGTCCGCGATCCTTCTCGCGTCGCCAGAGGTCGCGCACCACTTCGGCCACCTTGTTCACATCGCCGGAGGCGAGCTTCTCCAGGTTGGCCTTGTACCGCCGAGACCAGTTCGTGGGCTCTTCGGTGTGCGGGGCCCGCAGCACGTCGAAGACCCGATCGAGTCCCTCCTGGCCGACAACGTCCCGGACGCCGACGAACTCGGCGTTGTCCGCGGGAACGCGCACGGTCAGGTCGCCCTGCGCGACCTTGAGGACGAGGTACTGCTTCTCCTCGCCCTTGATCACACGAGTCTCGATTGCTTCGATGAGCGCGGCACCGTGATGCGGGTAGACGACGGTCTCTCCGACCTTGAAAACCATGTGTCCTCTGCCCCTTTCGCTACGCCCACTTTAACACGTGGGGCAACTGGACCTCGACCACCTCACCATCCGTAATCGCAGGTCAGGCCGTGAACAGGGGTTGACAACAATGCCCCGGACGTGCAAGGACGCACCTTTCGGCCCACTGAAACCGTCCACTATGGACACTCCGATGGGGTTGTCGCGGCGGCGCCCGGTGACCCCGAAATAGGTAGTTCGGCTAGCCCCTGGAACGGCATGTGCAGGCGGGGATTAAGCTTCCCCCGGTTGTCCGGCAATCAGGAAGGACGCTGCAACCGTGAGCCGCCCTCAGCATCTCAAGGCCGTCCGCCTGCGGTTGATCCCGGCCGCTATCGGGCTCGGCGCCGTCGTCGCCCTCGCTGGGTGCAGTGCCGGTCAGGTGACCGAGACCGACACCCAGGTCGCCGCCGTCAACGGTGGCAGCGGCGATCTCAAGCAGATCGCGATCCGCAACGCCACGTTCACCTTCCCGACCTCCGACGCCCGCTACCCGGCCGGTTCCTCCGCCCCGGTCCAGCTGGTGATTACCAACGAGGGCCCGGACGACAAGCTGGTCCAGGTCACCAGCCCCTACGCCGCGTCGGCCACCCTCGGCGGGATCACCGACGTGCCGAGCCGGACCGCGCTGCACTCCGTCGGCCAGTCCGCGGCGGTCCAGCAGGGCGAGACGTCCGCGGACCGCGAGGTGCAAATCACGCTGAACGGCTTCAAGCAGGACATCACGCCGGGCGTGACGGTCCCGGTGACCTTCGTCTTCGAGAAGGCCGGCTCGGTCACCGTGCAGGTCCCGGTGGGCCCAGACCACACGCCGCGCCCCGAGCACGGCAGCCCGCTGCCGGGTGCCGAGCAGGGCGGCGGTCACTGACCGCAGGCTTCACCGGAATCGGGCCGTCCCCGCTCAGGGGCGGCCCGATTTCGCACTTCAGATGCCCTGCGCGAGATGTCCTGCGCGCCGCGACTCGCGCGACTGATACCGGCGCTGGCTCCCCCAGGCTGCCCGGCTGGGTTGGCGCAATTTCAATGGAAATCGAATGTCCGATTTCCATTGAAATTGCGTCGGCCACGGGACCTGCCCGCCGCTTGATCCACTCGAAGGTGGGGAATCCGCGAGGTTGCCGCGATGCCGGTGATCGGGCCTGTCGTCGCGGGCGGATAGCCTCGCGGCGTGCCCCCGAAGAACGCCCGCGCCGCCCGCCCCGCATACCGCTGCGCCGACTGCGGCCACGAGGTCGCCAAGTGGGTCGGCCGCTGCCCGAGCTGCCAGGCGTGGGGCACCATCGACGAGATGGCCGCCGCCCGCCCGGTACTGACGAAGGTCGCGGCGGGCGCACCCGCCACACCGGCACGCCCCATCGCCGAGGTCGACCTCGACTCCGCCCGCGCCGTGTCCACCGGCATCGCGGAGCTGGACCGGGTGCTGGGCGGCGGCATCGTGCCGGGCGCGGTCGTGCTGCTGGCCGGCGAGCCAGGTGTGGGCAAGTCCACACTGCTGCTGGAGGTCGCGCACCGGTGGGCCGCAGGCGCCTCACCCGGCCCGTCGCTCTACGTCACCGGTGAGGAATCCGCAGGTCAGGTGCGCCTTCGCGCGGAGCGCACCAGCTCGGTGCACCCGGAGCTCTTCCTCGGCGCCGAGAGCAACCTCTCCGCCGTGCTCGGGCACGTCGACGCGGTGAAACCGGGCCTGCTGATCGTCGACTCGGTGCAGACCGTGCAGTCGCCCGAGGCCGACGGCAGCCCCGGCGGCGTCACGCAGGTCCGCGCGGTGACCACCGCGCTGGTGGCGCTCGCCAAGGAGCGCGGCCTGCCGGTGGTGCTGGTGGGGCATGTCACGAAGGACGGCACGGTGGCCGGTCCGCGCGTGCTGGAGCACCTGGTCGACGTCGTGCTGCACTTCGAGGGCGACCGGCACTCGGCGCTGCGGATGCTGCGCGGCGTGAAGAACCGGTTCGGCCCCGCCGACGAGGTCGGCTGCTTCGAGCAGCGCGACGACGGCATCGCCGAGGTCCCGGACCCCTCCGGGCTGTTCATCAACCGCCAGGAGACGCAGGTCGACGGCACCGCGGTGACCGTGATGGTGGAGGGCAAGCGCCCGCTGCTGGTGGAGGTCCAGTCGCTGGTGATGAAGACCCAGATGGCCATGCCGCGGCGCTCGGTCAGCGGCCTCGACTCGGCGCGGGTGTCGATGATGCTCGCGGTGCTGGGCAAGCACGGCCAGGTGCACACCGGCGACTGCGACGTGTTCGCCGCGACGGTCGGCGGCACGAAGGTGCACGAACCCGCCGCGGACCTCGCGATCGCGCTGGCCATCGCCTCTTCGAAGAAGGGCAAGGCGCTCCCGTCGAACCTGATCGCGGTCGGTGAGGTGGGGCTGGCCGGGGAGATCCGGCGGGTCAGCGGCGTCGGGCGGCGGCTGGCGGAAGCAGCCAGACTCGGCTTCGACCGGGCGCTGGTGCCGCCGGACGCGGGCCCGCTGCCGAAAGGCGTGCGCGCCACGGTGGTATCGAACCTCAGCGAAGCGCTCACGATCGTGAGGTGCAAATGAGCCACGAGCAGCTGCGCGGCACGCTCGCCCGGCTGGCTCCCGGAACCGCGCTGCGGGACGGGCTGGAGCGCATCCTGCGCGGACGCACCGGCGGCCTGATCGTGCTCGGTTACGACCCGGCGGTCGAGGCGCTCTGCGACGGCGGGTTCCACCTGGACATCGAGTTCAGCGCTACCCGGCTGCGCGAACTGTCCAAGATGGACGGCGCGGTGGTGCTGTCCACGGACGCCAAGCGGATCATGCGGGCGAACGTGCACCTGGTGCCCGATGCCAGCACCCCCACCGAGGAGTCCGGCACCCGGCACCGCACGGCGGAGCGCACCGCGATCCAGACCGGCTACCCGGTGGTGTCCGTCAGCCAGTCGATGAGCATCATCAGCGTCTACACGCAGGGCCACCGGCACGTGCTGATCGGCTCGCCGGAGATCCTGTCCCGCGCGAACCAGGCGCTGGCGACCCTGGAGCGCTACACCGCGCGGCTGGCCGAGGTCGCGCAGACGCTGTCGGCGCTGGAGATCGAGGACTACGTGACGTTGCGCGACGCGATGACCGTCGTGCAACGGATGGAGATGGTGCGGCGGATCGCCGACGAGATCGAGGGCGACGTCGTCGAGCTGGGCAAGGACGGCCGGCTAATCGAGCTGCAGCTGGACGAGCTGGTCGGCTCCTCGCGGGAGGCGCGCGACCGCCGGGGCCACGCCCGCGACGGCATCGACCTGGACCGGGAGCTGATCGTGCAGGAGTACCTGCCGACCAGCGGCGCGATGCCGACCTCGGAGCAGGTCGAGACGGCGCTGCGCAAGCTCGACGGCACGGAGCTGCTGGACCTGACCGCGATCGCCGGCGCCTTCGGCTACCCGGACACGCCGGAGGCGCTGGACCAGCACCTGACCCCGCGCGGCTACCGGCTGCTCGCCAGGGTGCCGCGGCTGCCCGCCACCGTCCGCCGGCAGCTGGTGGAGCACTTCGGCTCGCTGCAACGGCTGCTCGCGTCGACGGTGGACGAGCTGCGCGCGGTGGAGTCGATCGGCGACACGCGGGCGAGCCTGGTCCGGGAAGGCCTCTCCCGGCTCGCCGAATCATCCATAGTGGACCGGTTCCCCTAAAGCCGTTGCAGGCTCTCCGATTTCGCCCGGGCTCCGGGCTTCCGCCGGTCAGGGGGCGACGGTCAGGCGGAACGGGGTGGGCGAGCTGTTGAGCGCCGCGACCCTGGCCACCACCTGGTAGTCGCCCGCCGGTGCGCGCCCCGGCTGGTCCCGGCAGCCCGCTGTGGACATCTGGCCGGACCACTGGACGTCGTTGCGCACCGACTGCCCCGGCTGCAGCAGCGGCTGCTCGTTGGTCGACTCCGAGTAGCAGTCGTTGCTGGACCACACGTGCTTGCCGCCCGGGGTCGACACGGTCAGCTCGCGCAGCATCCGGTTGACGTCCCGCACGCACGCCCGGTCGCCCGCGTTGGTCACCACGATGCTCATGCCGATCCGCTCGCCCACCTTGAACTCCGGGCGGGCCACCTCGGCGACGACGCGCATCGCCTGGTCCGCGCACGGCGGCGGCGGGGCGTCGGCCGCCACCGCGACCGGCGGACCCGGCGGCGGTGCCTGGGCCGCCTGAGGCTCCGAGGCGCCGCCGATCAAGGCGATCGCACCCCAGCCGATGAGGACCGCTGCGAGCACGGCCGCACCAATCGCCACCGCGCGGCGACGCCAGTACACCGCGGGCGGAAGCGGCCCGGTCGGATCAAGCACGGCACGACAGTAACTCGATGACTACTCCGAACAGCGTTACCAGCGATCACCCAATTGGGCGTATCGCATTCGATCATGCCTACGGCACCCGATCCCGCGACCCGCCGACCACCGATCCCGGCCTCGCACCCGAGCACGCCGTTTCGCGGCGGCGCGGCGTGCCCGGCGGTTTCTCGCGAAACCGCGCCCCCCGCAGCGCGCGAGGGGCATTTTTGCAGGTAGCCAAGGCCGTTCGGTTCCAGTCGAGTGGAACTCCGTACGGCGGGCGGGGCGGCGCCAGGTGACGGGCTCGGACGCGGTTCCGCGAGGGTTCGGGGACCTGGCAGGATCGGTCGTGTCATGAAGACCACCGCCGTGCATCCCACCGTCCCGCCCCTGGACCCGGTCGACTTGATCGACTGGTTCGCCGCGACCGCCCGACCGCTGCCGTGGCGCGCGCCCCGCACGACGGGTTGGGGCGTGCTGGTCAGCGAGACGATGCTGCAGCAGACCCCGGTCAACCGGGTCCAGCCGATCTGGGAGGAGTGGATGCGCCGCTGGCCGCGTCCCTCCGACCTCGCCGCCGAGTCGCAGGGCGAGGTGCTGCGCGCCTGGGGGAAGCTCGGCTACCCGCGCCGGGCGCTGCGGCTGTACGAGGCGGCCGCGACCATCGCCGCCGAGCACGGCGATGTCGTCCCGTCCGACGTCGGCACCCTGCTGGCGCTGCCGGGCATCGGCGCCTACACCGCCCGGGCCGTGGCGGCCTTCGCCTACGGCAAGCGGGCGCCGGTGGTCGACACGAACGTCCGGCGGGTGGTAGCGCGCGCCGTGCACGGCGCCGGTGATGCCGGTCCGCCGTCGACCAAGCGCGATCTCGACGACGTCGACGTCCTGCTCCCGGCCGACGACGCCAGCGCCGCGAAGCTGTCGGCGGCGTTGATGGAGCTCGGCCAGGTGGTGTGCACCGTCCGGTCGCCGCGGTGCGAGGCCTGCCCGATCGCGCACGACTGCGCGTGGCAGCACGCGGGCCGACCTGCCTACGCCGGGCCGCCGAAGAAGGTGCAGAAGTTCGCCGGCACCGATCGCCAGGTTCGCGGCAAGCTGCTGGACGTGCTGCGCGGTTCGACCGGCCCGGTGCTGCGCGAGCAGCTGGACGCGGTGTGGTCGGACGCCGGGCAGCGGGACCGGTGTCTGGACTCCCTGCTAGTAGATGGGCTCGTCGAGCAGACCGACGACGGCCGCTTCGCGCTCCCCGGCGAGCACTGATGGCGCAGGCGTTGGTGTCGTTCTTCGACGACGCAGCGGAATCCGGGATCCGGGCGTTGTGGCGTCGCTTGGACGACGCCGGGGTGCCGAGCATCGCCACCCGATCCGGCGGCAAGCACCGTCCGCACGTGACCTTCGCGGCGGCAGCCGGGATCCCCACCGCCGCGCGCAAGGCGCTGCGCACCGAGCTGGAGCTGCTGTCCATTCCGGACCTCTGGCTGCACGCCCTGGGGACGTTCCCCGGCGAGGACCGGGTCCTGCTGCTGGGAGCGGTCGTGGACACCGAGCTGCTGGCGGTTCACTCGGCGGTGCACGACGCACTGGCCGGGCGCGTGCAGCACCCGTCCGCCTACTACTTCCCCGGTGCCTGGATCCCGCACTGCACGCTCGCCCAGGGCATCACGGACGACCAGCTGGCGGTGGGCTTCCGGGCCCTGCAACCGCCGGAGCCGGTACGAGCCGGGATCAGCGAGATCGCCATCGTCGACACGCGAACGGGCGACACCGAAACCATCATCACCCGCTGATCGCAGGTTCCGCGTAGCCCGCTGCCGCGGACCGGACACGCCGAAGGTGCGGATTTCCGGCAAGACCGACCCACCTGGCACGAGGCGCAATGTCGACCTCGCTCCACTTTGGACATGAGTTGCCGAGATCCGCGCGAGCCGCCACTTTGGACACAGTCATGCGCTCAGGAGGGTGAATGGACGTCGACGGTGTGGCCATCCTCGCCCGCGGAATCGCCGCCAGGGGCCCCGAGGGCATCATCTTCGCCGACCTGGACCTGCGCGTCGAACCCGGCGCACTCGCCGTGGTGGCCGGGCCCTCCGGCACGGGCCGCACCTCGCTGCTGCTCGCCCTGTCCGGCCGCCTCCCGCTGATCACCGGGCACCTGGACGTCTCCGGGCACGTGCTGCCCGCGCAGGCCAAGGCGGTGCGGCAGCTGATCCGCCCGGCCCGGCTGCGCCCGGGCTACGAGTTGGAGGCCAAACACCGGGTCCGCGAGGCGATCGTGGAACGCCGCCTGATCAGCGGCGTCTCCGAGCGCTCCATCGATGCCGCGCTCGACAAGGTGCGGATCGCCCCGGACCGCACCGCGCTGATCAACGAGCTGCACCCCGCCGAGCGGCTGCTGCTCGCGGTGGCCCTGACGGTCGCCGCCGAGCCCGCCGGGATCCTCGTCGACGACGTGGACGCCGGTCTCCCCATGTCTGGGCGGGCGCAGGTGTGGGCGGGGCTGCGCGAGGTGGCCCGCACCGGGATGACAGTGCTGGCCAGCGCCACCGATCCGCCGTCCGGCGACGTCGACGTGATCCCGCTGCCCGCGCGCGAACCCGACCGCCCCACGAAGGTGCTCGACCTGCAGGAAGAGGTCACCCGTTGACTTCTCTCCTCCCTGAAGGAAGGAGATTCAGTCCTCGCGGACTGAGTTTCCTGCTTCAACGACCGCAGCGTCCCCACCGTGGCGGTTCGGTCTCACACGATCTCACTCAGGCGTTCGGACCGGGGTGGTCCGGGTTCCCGCTCGACCAGCGGTACCCACGTACTTGCTCGGGTGTTCCCACTTGCGTGGGAGTGGTAGGTCTCACCTACCGAAATCAAGACTATCAGCGGTCGCTACGCGACCGACACGCGAGATCTGCTCCTCCCCAGCCTGAAGGACGGGGCATCCGCAGATTGGAGATCAGGTGAAAGCGTTCAAGCTCGCCTGGCTGGAGGTGCGGCGCTTCCGCGGACCGCTGCGCCGTTTCGTGCCGCTCGTGCTGGTCCTGGTCCCGCTGCTGTACGGGTCGCTGTACCTGTGGTCGAACTGGGACCCCTACGGCCGGTTGAACCGGGTACCGGTCGCGGTGGTCAACTCGGACCAGCCGGTGGACAGCCGCGGCGAGCACATCAACGCCGGCGAGCAGTTCGTCCAGCAGCTCAAGGCCACCGACATCTTCGACTGGAACTTCGTGGACTCCGCCGAGGCCCGGCACGGGCTGCAGGAGGGCCGGTACTACTTCACGATCGAGGTCCCGTCGGACTTCAGCACGAAGCTGGCGACCGCGGCTGACCGCGGCCCGGAGCGCGCCTCGTTGCAGTTCGTCAAGAACGACGCCAACGGCTACATCGCCGGGATTATGGCCGACACGGTGCAGACCGAGCTGCAGAACCAGATCAACGCCGCCGCGCACGCCACCTACGCCCGCGCGCTCTACGGCGAGCTCGACCAGGCGCGCGGGAAGCTGCAGCTCGCTTCGGAAGCGTCGAAGCAGCTCGTCGAGGGCACCGATCTGAGCAAGCAGGGCACCGCGGCGCTTTCCAAGGGCCTCAACGGGGTTCGCGACGGCACCGGCGAGGTTTCGCGCGGCGTGCAGAGCATCTCCGACGCGACCGCGCAGCTGGATCAGCAGCTGCGCACGATCAGCAACTTCACCGCCGAACGGCTGCCGGGCGCGGTCAACGCCCTGGTCAACGCCAGCAACGTGGCGGTCAACAGCCTGAGCACGATCAAGGCCACCACCGGTTTCCTCAGCCAGCGCGCGGCAGAAGGCCGCACGGCCATCGAGGAACTCGGCCAGAAGCATTCCGAGATCGCGCAGGATTCCGCGTACCAGCGAGCGCTGGACAACGCCCGCAAGATCGCCGACTCGGCGGCCGCCGCCGAAAAGGACGCCCAGCAGGCCCTGACGACCGCGCAGGACGCCAACGGCCAAGCGCTGGCCCTGCAGAACAACGTCGGTCCGCTGCAGAACCAGATCCGCGCGATCACGGCCCCGGCGGACACGCTGCGCGCGGGCGCCGCGGAGCTCGCCGGTGGTTCCAACGGCATCACCAACGGCCTCAACACGCTGGCCGCTAGCAGCGGGGTGCTGGAGACCGGCGCCGGGCAGCTCAACGACGGCGCGAAGAACCTGCTGGGACTGGTCGACGACACGCTGGGCAAGATCCCGCCGACGAACCCCACCGAGGTCGCCAACGCCGCCGACGTCCTCGGGTCGCCGACCGAGATCCACACCGAGAACATCAACCCGGCCAACGTGTACGGGCGCGGGCTGGCGCCGTTCTTCTTCGCGATCGCCCTCTGGGTGTTCGGCCTGTTCGCGTACCTGCTACTCAAGCCGGTGAACCTGCGCGCGCTCGCGGACCGCGTCGGGCCGTTCACGATCGCGTTCGCCGGGTTCCTGCCCGCGGCGGTGCTGAGCGTGCTCGGCGGGCTCGTGCTGTACGCAGTGGTCGACTTCGGGCTCGGGCTCGACCCGGTGCACGTTTGGTGGACGATCGGACTGGTGACCCTCGCCGCGGTCGCGTTCGTGGCGATCGACCACTTCCTGCGCACGGCGTTCGGCACGGTCGGCGGCCTGTTGTCGCTGGTGCTGCTGATAATCCAGCTCACCGCCTCCGGCGGCCTGTACCCGATGGAGACGACTCCGGTGCCGTTCCAGGCGATCCACCCGTTCCTGCCGATGAGCTACCTGGTGGACGGGCTGCGGGTGACGATCTCCGGCGGCATGACGGAGCACCTGGTGCGCGACGTCGCCGTGCTGACCGGATTCCTGGTGGTCTTCCTGGCCCTGACGACGCTGGCGGTGCAACGCCAGCGGTCCTGGACGATCGCCCGCCTGCACCCGCAAATCGAGTTGTAGCTTTCGCCTGTGACCTCTTGCCACGCGGTCGCAGGCCACCCCTTCAGGCTCGTAGGCTGGCTACATGGCTGTTGTGAAGATCAATGCTATCGAGGTTCCCGAGGGCTCCGGTCCGGAGTTGGAGAAGCGGTTCGCTTCGCGGCACGGCTCCGTGGACAGCGCTCCCGGCTTCCTCGGCTTCGAGCTGCTGCGCCCGGTCAAGGGCGAGAACCGGTACTTCGTCTACACGAAGTGGGAGTCCGAGGAGGCGTTCCAGGCGTGGGCCAGCGGCCCGGCCAAGGCGGCGCACGCCGGTGAGGCCAAGAACCCGGTGGCAACCGGCTCCAGCCTCCTGGAGTTCGAGGTCGTCCAGGAGTCCCACCCGGGCGCCTGACCCAGCGAACGCTGGTCCTGCTGGTTGCGTCAGCGCGTCAGCGCGTCAGGACGAGCGTGGCGAGGATCGCGCGATGGTCGGCGCCCGCCACGTCGAAGGTCCGGTAGGACTGCGCGGCGATGCCCTTGGTGGTGAGCACGTGGTCGATCGTGACCGGCGGCGGGAACCAGGAGCCCGGACCCGGCCAGGTCGGGTGCAGGCCGGCACCGGTGACCTCGGCGGCGTCGGTGTAGCCCTGGTTGAGCAGGTACTTGAGGCGGGTGTGGTCGAGGGTCGCGTTGAAGTCGCCCGCCAGCATCCGTGGCGTGCCGTCGGCGGCCGGGCCTGGTAGCGCGCGCAGGTCGCGGGCCCAGAGCTCGGCGGTGTCACGGCCCATCGGGTACAGCGGGTGCACCGCCACGATCTCGAAGTCCCGCGCCCCCGGCACCTGCACCCGCGCCGAAGGCTGGGCCAGCGTCGTCTGCGGCACCAGCGCCAGTTCCTGCACCGGATAGCGGGAGGCGATCCCGGTGCCGTCCGCCTTCGGCCCCGGTTGGTACACCCGGTGCGGCAACACTTCGGCGAGCCCGGCGGCGTCCAGCGCGGCCACCATCTCGGGCGTGAGTTCCTGCAGGCTGAGCACGTCGACCTGGTTCTGCCGCACCAGGCCGACGACCTGCGCGGCGTCCGCGCCGCCGAAGTAGGTGTTCAGCGACAGCACCCGCAGCGCCACGCCCTGCGCCGGGGTCGTGTTGGGAATCGCCCGGGGCACGACCGAAAGCGCCAGGGACGCGGTGACCAGGCCGACGACGAGCGCGGTCAACCAGCGCCGCAGCATGAAGCCGAGCAACGCCAGCACGATGCCGGTCAGCAACGCGTACTGGGTGAGCGCCACCAGCGCGACCGTGTACCGGTCGCCATCCAATCCGGCCAGCGGCAGCGCCGCCCACCCCAGGAAGCCGAACGTGGCCAACAGCAGCAGCACCGTGATCGCACGCCCACCGGGCTTTCGGCGCGGCCGGTGCTCCTGCTCCGGCGCGGCCAACAACGTCTGATCCATGTGACACCCCTTGTCGTCCGCGTCATCCAGCCTGTCAGCGAGCTGTGCGCGGCCGGTCAGGACCCTCGTCGACGTTGGTGGGTGCAAGCCGGAGGAGGTTGCATGTCATTCCGCCGCTCAAGCCCCGTGAGTGGTTTTAGGCGCTATAGCGCCTAAAACCACTCACGGGCACCTACCAGCCGAAACCCTGCTCCACCTTGCTCAGGAACCCGCGCCAAGCCGCGTGGCTGACCACGATCTGCCCATCCCCAGGCGCCTTCGAATCCCGCACGGCGACAGCCTGGTCGGTTAATCGAACCTCGACGCAGGCGTTGCTCTCTCGGGCGGTCCTGATCACGGCGATCCTGACGGTCGCGGCGTTCGTGGTGATCCGCATCCGCTGAGCGGCGATCAGGACTTGAAGTCGAGATGCCCAATGCGCTCCTCCACAGTGACGATATTGCGCAGTGCCTCGCGGGTGCAGGTGAGGAAGGAACGCCACGCCGCCGCCTGTTGATCGAGGAGCGACCGGGTAAAGGCGTTCCCAGCCTGGGCTTCGTGGAGTGCCTGGCACAGCTTGTGTTCGATCTCGGTGAGCACCCCCAGTGTCCGGGCCTGCTCCGCCTCAGTCATCAGCAGGCTGTAATCACGCGTTGCTGGGTCCGGAACCTCCGGATGCTGACCACCGCCCGCTGAAGACATCGAAACTCCGCTTCTACTTCGGAAGATGCGCAAGCACCAAAGGTGCGGCCTGCTGCGCCAGCTTGCACCCAGCTTCGACATCCCCGCCGATGTTCCCATCGGTGCTCAATGATTCCGTCGGCGACACAGCGATTGCCACCGTGCAGATGTCACCAGTTGCGCCCCGAACGATCTTCGCCCGCAGACCGGACACCTCAGTCTCCTGCACATCACCACCGGTGAAGTTCAACTGGTCCAAGGCTCGGTCCGGGGTAACCGCGACTGCTAGCTGGCCCCGCATTTCGCCCGCTCGCTTGAATCGACAGGTCAAAGTCTTGGAGACATCGCGCCGCTCCCCAGGCGCATCCAAGCCAAGCTCGCGTGCTTCGCTCTCCGTCAGTAGGCGGCAAGGATCAACCCCGGCCAAAACACCCGGGTGCGCTTCTGAAGTCGCAGTCGAGCCGCCTTCGGTTTCGGATCGCTCCACTGTTCGCCCAGGACCACCACACGCCGACACCGCTAGGGCCACGGCCGCGACGCCTACACCCAGGAACAACCTACGCACCTGCACGACCCTCATTCCTTAAGCCTGTCCGCCGAAGCCAGCATTACCTTCGTCGACTTCCTGGTAGAGCTGGATGCCCTTCTTGATCGCCTCGATAACATGTGGAACCTGCTCCTGATACCTGAGCAGCATCTCCTCATACGACCGACCATCAGCACCAGCCGCGACCTGCTGGTTGAAATCAGCGATCGCCTGACCAGCCGGACTGTCCCCAAGCGGCGTATGCCGCTTGAGGAAGTCCATGTCGCCGACCATGCCATCCAGCTCGTCTTGGAAGCCCTCGAAAGTCCTGATCAGCTCGTTGCCTGCCTCGGGCTGAACCCGGAACTCGCCCTTCTTCGAGCTGTCGATGATGCCCTGCATGGCGTCGCTGGCCCCCGCAAGGCCTGCCATTAAGTTCTGTGGCGCATCCACGTGATCCCCCTCGCCTGTCCAGCGATCAAGACCCTAGCGAGGGCGTTCCAGCACATCAACCGTATCGCGAAAGATCCTCAGAGTGGACCAGCAGGCAAATCACGACCAGAGCCCCGGTCAGCGGAGGCGGCGCAAGAACGCCCACCATGCCGCATGACCGAGGACGAGCTGCCCAGCCTCAGGTGCCTTCGAGTCCCGCACGGCGACGGTGCGGTCCGTTAATCGGACCTCGACGCAGGCGTTACTGCCGCCTGAACTCCAGCTGCTCTTGAACCAACCGGTGTCGTAGCTCACGAGCCAAGCTCCTTCAGTTTGTCGATCAGCAGAGTTCGCGACGACTCCGCAGGTAGCACAAGCTTCTCGGCTGCTTCGAACGCTCGAAACATTGGCGCAGTATCTGACTCTTGATCGTGATATGTCGATGGCCCGTAGAGCACTGGAACAAACACGATTCTTGGCGCCGCAGTCCCGAAATCGAGCGTGATGAGCCCTCCGCCGAGGAGAGGGTTGCGCGGCGTGCTGCTCGGCAGAACGCGAACAACCACGTTCGGACGTTCGCTCAGTTGCAGCAGATGCAAGATCTGGCCACGCAGCACGGCAACACTGCCAACAACCTGGTCAAGGGCGGTTTCGGTAAGCACGAAGGAGATGTCCTTCGGCTCATCTGCCTCCAGAACGCGCCTCTGCTGCCCCAAACGAAAGGCAAGGCGGCTCTCGACTTCCTGCATCGACGTTTCCCACCACACACCGTCAAAGGCTGAGATCACCGCACGCGCGTAGTCCGGCGACTGCGCCAAGCCGGGCACGATTCCGGTCTCGTAGAACCCGATTGCCTTGGCATCGGCTTGGAGATCCGCCAGGCGCTCGAAGGAACGCGGTAGCTGGTCGGTGTACGTCCGGCCGCGTTGGCGCTTGCGGGCCTGGGTTCCGAGGGCCAGCGCCGTGGCTCGTTCGTCCTGGGCTACGCCGTAGAAGTCGAGCAGCTTCGCCAGCTCTTCCGGCGCGAGGGAGCCGACACCGAGCTCGGCGCGGCTGATGCGGGTCTGCTTCCTGCCTATCTCGCAGGCCGCGTCGTTCTGCGAGACGCCCTTATGCTCCCGCAGCTTCTTCAGCATCAGCCCGAGCTGTCGCCGCTCCACCGTCGGTCGGCCGTAGCTCACCTTGCGGCCTCCAACCACCCGTTCAGGGACTTACACAACGCAGCCTAGTCCCTTTAAATCATTCAAGGGGCCTAGGCCCCTAAGAAAGTCCGTCAAGTGAACCTTACCGAGTTCGGGGTTTGTACCCGGAGGGGAGTCGACTGTGTACCGAGGGCAAGGGGTCGAGACCGCCACGCTGGTCGGGATCTCGGAGACCGCGGAAGTCACGCACGAGTACGACGAGGTCGTCGACGAGGTGAACCTGATCTTCCGAGGCAATGACGAGCTCGTGCTCAGCTGCACCCGCCGCGGCTTCTCCAGGCTTCGCGACGCCGTCGCCGAGGCCAACCGGGAAATGATCACCCGATCGGTTTGAACCCGACCCAGAAGGCCCCGCCTCCCGGGCGCGGGAAGCGGGGCCTTCTGGTGGTGCGTCAGGCGGACTCGGTGTCCGTGCCCTCCTGCTTGTCGTCGGAGCTCGCCGAGACCGCGACCGGCGGGGCGTCCGGGACCAGCGACGGCTTCTGCTCACCGCGGAAGGTGAAGTGCGCCTTGTCGTCGGCTCCTTCGCCGTCCCAGCCCTCGACGTCGACGATCACGATCTGGCCCGGCTGGACCTCGCCGAAGAGGATCTTCTCGGACAGCTTGTCCTCGATCTCCCGCTGGATCGTCCGGCGCAGCGGCCGCGCACCCAGCACCGGGTCGAATCCGCGCTTGGCCAGCAACTTCTTCGCCTTGTCCGTCAGCTCCAGGCCCATGTCCTTGGCCTTGAGCGCCTTCTCCACCCGGCCCGAGAGCAGATCAACCATCTGGATGATCTGGGCCTCGGTGAGCTGGTGGAACACGATCACATCATCGATGCGGTTGAGGAACTCCGGCCGGAAATGCTTCTTCATTTCCTCGTTGACCTTGTTCTTCATCCGCTCGTAGTTGGAATCGGCGCCCTGACCACTGGAGAAGCCCAGACCAACAGCCTTGGAGATGTCCTGCGTACCGAGGTTCGAGGTGAAGATCAGCACCGTGTTCTTGAAGTCCACCGTCCGGCCCTGACCGTCGGTCAGCCGGCCGTCCTCCAACACCTGCAACAGCGTGTTGTAGATCTCCTGGTGGGCCTTCTCGATCTCGTCGAAGAGCACCACCGAGAACGGCTTGCGCCGCACCTTCTCGGTGAGCTGACCACCCTCCTCGTAACCGACGTACCCGGGCGGGGCACCGAAGAGCCGCGACGCGGTGTACCGGTCGTGGAACTCGCCCATGTCGATCTGCACCAGCGCGTCGTCGTCACCGAAGAGGAACTCGGCCAACGCCTTGGACAGCTCCGTCTTCCCGACACCCGAGGGACCGGCGAAGATGAACGACCCCGACGGACGCTTCGGGTCCTTCAGGCCCGCACGGGTACGGCGGATCGCCTGCGACACGGCCTTGACCGCGTCGTCCTGGCCGATGATGCGCTTGTGGAGCTCGTCCTCCATGCGCAGCAGCCGGGTCGTCTCCTCCTCGGTGAGCTTGAACACCGGGATACCCGTCCAGTTCGCCAGCACCTCGGCGATCTGCTCGTCGTCGACCTCGGCGACCACGTCCAGGTCACCGGCCTTCCACTGCTTCTCCCGCTCCTCCTTCTGGCCGAGGAGCTGCTTCTCCTCGTCCCGCAGGCGGGCGGCCCGCTCGAAGTCCTGCGCGTCGATCGCGGACTCCTTCTCCCGACGCACATCAGCGATCTTCTCGTCGAACTCCCGCAGGTCCGGCGGCGCGGTCATCCGGCGGATCCGCATCCGGGCACCGGCCTCGTCGATCAAGTCGATCGCCTTGTCCGGCAGGAACCGGTCGTTGATGTAGCGGTCGGCCAGACTCGCCGCCGCCACCAGCGCCGAATCCGTGATCGACACCCGGTGGTGCGCCTCGTAGCGGTCCCGCAGACCCTTGAGGATCTCCACCGTGTGCTGCAACGACGGCTCACCGACCTGGATCGGCTGGAACCGGCGCTCCAACGCCGGGTCCTTCTCCACGTACTTGCGGTACTCCTCCAGCGTGGTGGCACCAATGGTCTGCAACTCACCACGGGCCAGCATCGGCTTGAGGATGCTCGCCGCATCAATCGCGCCCTCGGCGGCACCCGCACCCACCAGAGTGTGGATCTCGTCGATGAACAAGATGATGTCGCCGCGGGTCTTGATCTCCTTGAGCACCTTCTTCAAGCGCTCTTCGAAATCACCGCGGTAACGCGAACCAGCGACCAGCGACCCCAGATCCAGGGTGTAGAGCTGCTTGTCCTTCAGCGTCTCGGGCACCTCGCCCTTGACGACCTTCTGCGCCAAGCCCTCCACGACCGCCGTCTTACCGACACCGGCCTCCCCGATGAGCACCGGGTTGTTCTTGGTGCGCCGCGAGAGGACCTGCATGATCCGCTCGATTTCCTTCTCCCGGCCGATCACCGGGTCCAGCTTGCCCTCGCGGGCGCTCTGCGTCAGGTTCCGCCCGAACTGGTCGAGCACCAGCGACGACGACGGCGTGCCCTCACCGCGGCCACCGGCCTCAGCAGGCTCCTTGCCCTGGTAACCCGACAGCAACTGCAGCACCTGCTGACGCACCCGGTTCAAATCCGCACCAAGCTTGACGAGCACCTGCGCGGCCACGCCTTCGCCCTCGCGGATCAGCCCGAGCAGGATGTGCTCCGTGCCGATGTAGTTGTGGCCGAGCTGCAGCGCCTCGCGCAGCGACAGCTCCAGCACCTTCTTGGCCCGTGGGGTGAACGGGATGTGTCCGCTGGGGGCCTGCTGCCCCTGGCCGATGATCTCCTCGACCTGTTGGCGCACGCCCTCAAGCGCGATACCCAGCGACTCCAACGCCTTGGCGGCGACACCCTCACCCTCGTGGATCAAGCCCAGGAGAATGTGCTCGGTGCCGATGTAGTTGTGGTTGAGCATCCGGGCCTCTTCCTGGGCCAGGACGACCACCCGCCTCGCGCGGTCGGTGAACCTCTCGAACATTCGCACTCCCTGACTGCTGCGCCGGCGGTCTCGTTCCGGGACACGGCTCCTGCATCGCCGATGCCCACGACGGGTTCAGCACTCTTGGGGACCACTGTAGTAGCCCCACCCGGTCGCGGTCCGTGCCCGCTACGGCCTACTGCCCACATTCTTGTCCGGCACCCTGGCCAACGACCCGCTGGCCTGCGGGATTCCGGATTTCGACCGATTGGATGGCCCTGTCCGCTCAGCGCGAACAGACCGTACTAGCCGGTACTAGCCGGACTGATCGGCGGACGCACCACGTCGGCCGCCGATCGGGACCACCATCGGGGTACCCGCCACGGGATCAGCAATCACCCGCGCGTTCAGCTCGAAAACCTTGGCCAACAACTCCTCGGTGAGCACGTCACCCGGCTCGCCCTCGGCGACGATCGCGCCGCCCTTCATCGCCACCAGCCGGTCGGCGTAGCGGGCGGCCAGGTTCAGGTCGTGCAGCACCATCACGACCGTACGGCCGCTCTCGTCGTGCAGCCGCCCGACGAGCTCCAGCACGTCCACCTGGTGGGACAGGTCGAGGTAGGTGGTCGGCTCGTCGAGCAGCAGCAGGTCGGTGCCCTGCGCCAACGCCATGGACAGCCAGGCGCGCTGCCGCTGGCCGCCGGAAAGCTCGTCCAGGGTGCGGTCGGCGAGGTCCTCGATGCCGGTCATGCCCAGCGCCTCGGCCACCGCCGACTCGTCGTCCGAGGACCACTGCCGGTACCAGGACTGGTGCGGGTGCCGACCGCGGGCGACCAGGTCGGCAACGGTCAGGCCCTCGGGCGCCACCGGCGACTGCGGCAGCACCCCGAGCACCTTGGCGACCTCCTTGGTGGACAGCTTGTGGATCTGCTTGCCGTCCAGCAGCACGCTGCCGCGCTTCGGGTGCAGCAGGCGCCCCAGCGCGCGCAGCAGCGTCGACTTGCCACAGCCGTTCGGGCCGATCACCGCGGTGATGGTGCCGTCCACGACGTCGAAGTCCAGGCCGTCGACGATGACGCGGTCGCCGTAGGCCAGCTGCAGGTCGCTGCCGTGCAGCCGCTGCCGTTCCCCGTTGGTCGACACGGCGCGCTGGTCCTCGGCCTTCTCGCTGGACGTGGCGGATGCGGTCATGCGCGGACCTCCCGATACCGACGGACGAGCAGGTAGATCAGGTACGGAGCGCCGAGGATGGCGGTGATGATGCCGACCGGAAGCTCCATGCCGCCGAAGGCGGTCCGGGAGATCACGTCGGAGCCGACGACCAGCGCGGCGCCCAGCACCGCCGAGGTGAGCAGCGGCGGGCGCGAGGTGCGCGCGACGCGCAGCGCGATCTGCGGGGTGGCCAGCGCGACGAACTGGATCGGCCCGGCCGCGGCGGTGGCGATCGACGCCAGCGCGACCGAGGCCAGCAGCAGCGCGCCGCGCGAGAAGTCCATCCGGACGCCCAGCCCGCGCACAGTGTCGTCGTCGAACTGCAGCGCCCCGAGCACGTGCGTGCCGATCAGCGTCAGCGGGATCAGCACGACGAGGGCGATAGCCACCGGGATCGCGTGCTCCCAGCCGCGCGCGTTGAGGCTGCCCGTCAGCCACACCATGGCCCGGCTCGCGTCGGTGACGTCGCCGACGGTCAGCAGCCAGTAGGTCGCGTTGCCCGCCAGCGCGCTGACACCGACGCCGACCAGCACCAGCCGGAAGGAGTCCACGCCGCGGCGGTAGGCCAGCGCGTAAACCGCGATGCCGGTGATCAGCCCGCCCGCCAGCGCCACCAGCGGCAGGCCGTAGTTCGCCAGCGCGCCCGCGAGGCTGCCCGCCGTGCCGCCGAGCACGATCACCAGGGTCGCGGCGGTGCCCGCGCCCCAGGTGATGCCGAGCATGTCCGGGCTGGCCAGCGGGTTGCGGGCGAGCGCCTGCATGATCGCCCCGGAGAGGCCGAGCGCGGCGCCGACCAGCAGACCGGTCAGCGACCTCGGCAAGCGCAGCTCCCAGATGATGATCTGCTGCGCCCGGTCGCCGCCGCCGACCAGCGTGTTGAGCACCTCCGGCGGGCTGATCTGGTACTCGCCGAGGCCGACGTTGAGCACGAAGGCCGCGAGCAGCACGACCAGGCCGCCCAGCAGCGCCACCAGGGGCCGCCAGCGCAGCACCCCGGAGAACGGGCCGAGCCGGACCGGTCGGCGACCGGCGATGCCTGACTGCTCGTTGTCGAGAACCCGGGTCACAACCGCACCAACTTCCGGCGGCGCACGAGCGCTATGAAGAACGGCGCGCCGACCATCGCCAGCATCACCCCGACCTGCACCTCGGACGGCCGCGCCACGATCCGGCCGAGCACGTCGGCGAGCAGCACCAGCGACGCGCCCAGCAGCCCGGCGAATGGGAGCAGCCAGCGGTAGTCGGCACCGGTGAAGAAGCGGGCCACGTGCGGCACGATCAGCCCGACGAACCCGATCGGCCCGCAGATCGCGACCGCCCCGCCCACCAGGATCGCGATCCCGGCGATGCCCGCCCGGCGCGCCCACTCGACGCGGTGGCCGAGCGAGCGGGCCACGTCGTCGCCCAGCGACAGGGCGTTGAGGCTGGACGCGTTGGCCAGCGCCAGCCCGACGCCCACCACCAGGAACGGCAGCACCTGCGGGATCACCGTGGTGTCGGTGATCGCGATGGATCCGACCTTCCAGAACCGGTAGGTGTCCATGGTCTGCTGGTCGGAGATCACCAGCGCCGAGGCGATGGCCTGCAGCAGGTGGCTGATCGCGGTGCCGGCCAGCGCCAGCGCCACCGGTGTCGGGCCGCCGCGGCCGAGGGAGCCGATCGCGAACACCGCGAGCGCGCCCAGCAGCGCGCCGGCGAAGCCGAACCAGATGAAGCCGAGCAGCGTGGTGACGCCGAAGGTGTAGACCGCGAGGACGACGGCCAGCGCCGCGCCCTGCGTGATGCCGAGGATGCCGGGGTCGGCGATCGGGTTGCGGGTGTGGCCCTGCATCAGCGCGCCCGCCAGGCCCAGCGCCGCGCCCGCGAGGACGCCGACGATCGTGCGCGGCACCCGCAGCTCGCGGATGATCAGGTCGTTCTCGGTACCGGTGGGCGCGAACAGCCCGGCCCACACCTCCTGCAGCGGGATCGTCTTGGCCCCGATCACCACGCTGAGCACGCAGGCGACCGCCAGCACGACCAGCAGGACCGCGATGCCGATGACCCGGCGGCGCCGGCGTTGTCGCAGGCGGGTGCCGTCGGCGGACGTGGGTGCCGCACCGTGCCCGGATGCGCGAGGGCTGCCGACGGCCACGCTGCGACTCACGTCCCACTCCCTCTGCCACTCGTCCGGACCGCACTTAGGTTAGGCCCACCTAAGGCTGAACCAACAGGGTGGTGCGGATTGTCCGATGTCACATCTCGGCGCCCGACCGACGCCGACCGACGCCGACCGACGCCGGGAGCATCCGGGAAAAAGGGCAACGGCGGCGACAATCGGACAGGATCTCGCGCGCTTTTCCGCCCGCTAAGCGGTGAATAGAGTTATCCGAACGCAACGAGGGGCGTTTACCGGCTGGTGAGCCCGGCAAACGCCCCTCGGCGGTTACTTCAGTTCGCCTGGTGGTACTGCTCCACGATGTCGGCGGGGATACGACCCCGGTCCGACACCTTCAGGCCGCGCTTGCGAGCCCATTCCCGAATGGCCTGGTTCTGCTCGCGATCGGCACTCGTGGAACCGCTGACGGAACGCGCCGCGGCACTCGGGCGCGGCCCCGGCTTCTTGCGGCCGCCGGCCCGACGCGCGTTGGTGACGTAGTTCGCCAGGGCATCCCGCAACTCGCCGGCATTGTCGACGGAAAGGTCGATCTGGTAGGCGACGCCGTCCAATCCGAACTCAACGGTTTCGTCGGCCTGCCCGCCGTCCAGATCGTCGACAAGAGTGACAGTGACCTTCTGCGCCATCTTCGAAGTCCTCCCCGGAGCCAAAATTGTGCAATAGCGGGACGGCGACCATCCGCCAGGAGCGCAACTCCCTTGCGAGTACGTCAATAGCCGTCACCGGAACATTCTGAGCTCAGGTTAGCGCAGTAACTGCCTTATTGCACTCACCCGGGCCAGAAAATTCACCGGTGTCCGCCCTGATCGGGTCATTCCGGGCGGACCAGCGGGAAGAGGATCGTCTCCCGGATACCCAGCCCGGTCAACGCCATCAACAACCGGTCGATACCCATTCCGACCCCACCGCTGGGTGGCATTCCGTACTCCAGCGCGCGGAGAAAGTCCTCGTCGATCGGCATGGCCTCGTCATCACCCGCGGCCGCGAGAGCGGCCTGCTCCTCGAGCCGGGCGCGTTCCACGACCGGGTCGACGAGTTCGGAGTATCCGGTGGCCAGCTCGAACCCGCGAACATACAGGTCCCATTTCTCCGCCAACCCCGGCTCGCTGCGGTGTTGCCGGGTCAACGGCGAGGTCTCCACCGGGAAGTCGCGAACGAAGGTGGGCGCGGTCAAATGATCCCCTACCAGGTGTTCCCACAGCTCCTCGACGAGCTTTCCGTGACCGTGCGCGGGATCGGTCTGCAATCCGTAGGAGTCCGCGTGCTTGCGCAACGCCTCGACCGAAGTTTCCGGAGTGATCTCCGAATCCAGCGCTTCCGACAAGGAGTCGTACATCCTGATCGACGCCCACTCGCCGGACAAGTCGTACTCGGTCCCGTCGAACCAGGTGACCGCCTGCGAACCCGCGACCGCTTCGGCCGCTTCCTGGATCAGCGACCTGGTGAGCGCGGCCATGTCGTCGTAATCCGCATAGGCCTGGTAGAACTCCAACATCGCGAACTCGGGTGAGTGGGAAGAATCACTACCCTCGTTGCGAAAGTTCCGGTTGATCTCGAAAACCTTCTCGATCCCGCCGACGACGCATCGCTTCAGATACAACTCCGGCGCGATCCGCAGGAACAAGTCCATGTCGAAGGCGTTGGAATGCGTCGTGAACGGACGCGCGGCGGCACCGCCTTGCAACGTCTGCAACATCGGGGTTTCCACCTCGACGAAACCGCGCCGATTGAACGAATCGCGCAGCGAACGCTGCATCGCGGCGCGAGTGCGCACCGTGTCGGCGGCCTGCTTGCGGACGATCAGGTCGACGTAGCGCTGCCGGACCCGCGTCTCCTCGCCGAGGTCCTTGTGCATCACCGGCAGCGGGCGCAGCGTCTTGGCCGCCAGCCGCCACTCGTCGGCCATCACGGACAGCTCGCCGCGCCGGGAGGTGATCACCTCGCCGTGCACGAAGACGTGGTCGCCGAGGTCCACGTCGCTCTTCCAGGACGCCAGGGCATCCTCGCCGATCTGTTTGAGGCTGAGCATCGCCTGCAGCTCGGTGCCGTCGCCGGCGCGCAGCGTGGCGAAGCAGAGCTTTCCGGTGTTGCGCAAGAACATCACGCGGCCCGCGACGCCGACCTGCTCGCCGGTGGCGGTGTCGGACGCCAGGTCCTGGTGGGCGGCGCGCACCTGGGACAGGCTGTGCGTGATCGGCAGGTTGACCGGGTACGGGTCGACTCCGGCGGCGAGCAGGCGCTCCCGCTTCTCCCGCCGGATCCGCATCTGTTCCGGCAGGTCGTCGACGCCGTCAGCGCTGGTTGCCGGGGAGGTGGGAAGGTCCTGGTCAGTCACGGCCTCCAAGGGTACGTTTCGCCCTCCCACCACCCGCCACCAGGAGCCCTTTCAGCAGTTGACCTGTTTCCGCTCGGCCCCGCTGCGGTGCGAGCGCTGGAACCTCGGACGCCTTCCCGGCTCTGGGCTCCCCGATTCGCGCACGACCAGTCCTCGCGGATCCCGACGAGCCGGGACCTCCGGTGTCAGCGGAAGTTCCGGTCGAAGACGAGGCGGAGGCCGAGGAGGGTCAGGTCCGGAACGTGGTGGGTGATCGTCGTCGACTCGGTCACCACCAGCGGGGCCAGGCCGCCGGTGGCGATGACAGTGGTGGGGCCGCCGTGGGTGGATTCCAGCTCCGCGACGATGCGGCGCACCAGGCCGTCGACCTGACCCGCGAAGCCGAACAGGATTCCGGACTGCAGGCACTCCACGGTGTTCTTGCCGATCACCGATCGCGGCCGGACCAACTCGACCTTGCGCAGCTGCGCGGCCCGCGAGGCCAGCGCGTCCAGCGAGATCTCGATGCCCGGGGCGAACGCGCCACCCAGGAACTCGCCCTTGGCCGAGATGACGTCGATGTTCGTGGAAGTGCCGAAGTCGACCACCGCGCAGTTGGTGGCGTGCAGGTGGTGCGCCGCCAGGGTGTTGATCACCCGGTCCGCGCCGACCTCCTTCGGGTTGTCCACCAGCAGCGGCACCCCGGTGCGCACGCCCGGCTCGACGACCACGCGCGGCACGTCACCCCAGTAGCGGCCCAGCATGACGCGGAGTTCGCGCAGCAGGGCGGGCACTGTGGACAGCGCCGCGATGCCGGTGATCTCGTCCGCGTAGTCCCCGAGCAGCCCGCGCATCGTCAGCGCCATCTCGTCGGCGGTCATCCGCGGCTCGGTACGCATCCGCCAGTCCCGCACCAGCGTGGTGGCGACGTCGGCGTCCGCGACCTCGGGCCGGTCGGCGTAGAGGCCGAGCACGATGTTGGTGTTTCCGACGTCGATGGCGAGCAGCACCGTCGTTGGTCCCTTCGGTTGTCAGCGATCACGCGGGCAGCCCCGAAGCCGCGTTATTGGACACCGGGTATCCCGTAGTCGAGAGGGCCCGTGAGTGTTTTTGGGTGCCATAGCACCCAAAAACACTCACGGGACGGTTCCCCGACCCGCATCGCCACGCAAACCGACCACGAACCCGCCCCGCAAAGCTCAGTGCTCCGGCTGTTGCAGGAGGGCGTCGAGCTTCGCGGCGTCGTCCGTCTCGGCCGTCGGGTCGGCGAGCACCGCCGCGCTGGTAAGACCCGAACCCGCCGGGGCGCTGCCCGGGTCCTCGCCCCGCTCCAGGATCCGGTTGTCCGCGTCGACGAAGATCACCTTCGGCCGCACCGAACGCGCCTCCATCTCGTCCATCACGCCGTAGGACAGCAGGATCACGATGTCGCCGGGCTCGATCAGGTGCGCGGCGGCGCCGTTGATGCCGATCACCCCCGAGCCACGCTCGCCGGTGATCACGTAGGTCTCCAGCCGCGCGCCGTTGGTGACGTCGACGATGGCGACCTGCTCGCCTTCCAGCAGGTCCGCGGCATCCATCAGGTCGGCGTCGACGGTCACCGAACCGACGTAGTGCAGATCGGCCTGGGTCACCGTGGCGCGGTGGATCTTGGACTTCAGCATGGTGCGGAACATCGCAGACCTCCTACTGCTGATACCGCGGTTTGCCGACGTATCTTGCGCGACGCCCGATCCGTCTCGACGGGCACCCGCGCGTTCGCCGCTTCACCTCTGTTCGGACACGCCGGGGCTGCCCAGCAGCACCAGCGCGTTGTCGATCAACCTCGTCGATCCGACCTTGGCCGCCACCAGCAGCCGCGCCTCACCCTCTGCCGGGACCGGGCCCAGCTCGGTGTCGCGCAGCTCCAGGTAGTCGACATCCACCGACGGCTCCGTGGCCAGCACCGCACCGGCGGCCTTGAGCGCCGCATCCGCTCCCGCCGCCGCGGCGTGCGCCGCGGCCGTCAGCGACGCGGAGAGCACCAGCGCCGCCTCGCGCTGCTCGGCGTTGAGGTAGGCGTTGCGGGAGGACAGCGCCAAGCCGTCCGCTTCCCGCACGGTGGGGATGCCCTGGATCCGGGCGTCCAGGTTCAGCTCCCGCGCCATCCGGCGGAGCAGCACGAGCTGCTGGTAGTCCTTCTCGCCGAAGAACGCCAGGTCCGGCCGCACGATGTTGAGCAGCTTCAGGACCACGGTGAGCATCCCGTCGAAGTGCCCCTGCCTGGAGGCGCCCTCCAGCTGCACGCCCAGCGGTCCGGAGTGGACGGTGATCTGCGGATCGGGGCCGTACATCGTGTCGACCGACGGCGCGAAGACCAGCTCCACCCCGGCTGCCCGGCACGCTTCCAGATCGGCCTCGAAGGTGCGCGGGTAGCGGTCGAAGTCCTCGTTCGGCCCGAACTGCAGCGGGTTCACGAAGATCGACACGACGGTGACGGCGTTGATGTCCCGGGCCCGGCGGATCAGCTCCAGGTGGCCGCGGTGCAGCGCGCCCATCGTCGGCACCAGGTGGATCCGGCGGCCGGTGGCCCGCAGGGCGCGGGTGACCCTGGCCAGTTCGGTGGGCTCGCGGTGCACGGTCAGCTCGCCCCGCGTGAAACCCGGGCTTTCGCTCATGACCGGTCCGCCTCTCCGCGATTTGCAGTGGTGGTTGCGTCCAGCCCGAACCTCGCGTTTCGTGGTTTCTTGTGGCTGGCTTGCGTCACGGTCCCCTTGGGTGCGGTTGAGGAGGACCTTGGTTGCACAGGGCTGCTCATGACGGCTCCTCGTCCAGCGCTTCGCGGACCGCCGCGGCCCCGTCCGCACGCAGGATCCCGGCCTGCTCGGCTCGCTCCGCGGTCCGCTTCGCCAGCTCGCGGTAGCTGGCCACGGTTTCGGGGTTCTCCCCGCTCAGCGCGGCCAGGTGCGCGCGGACCGTGCCCGCGTCGCCGCGCATCACCGGACCGGTGATAGCGCGGTCTCCGAGGCGCAGCGCATTGTCCAGCGAGGCGGATAGGATCGGTGCCATGACCCGGTCGGGGATTTCGATGCCCGCGCCGCGCAGCAGTTCGGCGCACTCGTTGACCAGGGTGATCAGGTGGTTGGCGCCGTGGGTGAGCGCGGCGTGGTAGAGGCGGCGCGACTCCGCCGGCACCCGCACCGGCTCCATCCCGAGCTCCAGCGCCAGCGCCTCCGCGACGTGCCAACCCGCGTCGTCCACACCGGACGCCGTGACGGCCATGCAGGCGTTGGCGAGGCGTTCGACGTCTTCCGCGCGGCCGGTGAAGGTCATGGCTGGGTGCAGCGCCATGGTCAGCACGCCGACGTCGGCGGCCGGGGCGAGGACGTCCACGCCGTGCGCGCCGCAGGTGTGCGCGAGGATCTGCCCGGCGCGCAGGGATTCGGTGGCGACCAGACCGCGGGCCAGCCCGGCGATCGCGTCGTCCGGCACCGCCAGCAGCACCAGGTCGGCCTGCAGGGCCACCTCGTCGGGCGGCAGCACGGCGACCCCGGGGAGCAGTTCCCCGGCCCGGCGCAGCGATGCCTCGGAGACCGCGGAGACCGCGACGACCTGGTGACCCGCGCGTTGCAGCGCCGCGCCCAGGACGGCACCGACCCGGCCGGCCGAGATGACTCCGACCCGCAGCCGAGGGCCCGTGCGACCAGCAGCCATTACCACCTCGTCCTCCCCTACCGTTCCAGTCCCAACCACCGGGTACCAGACAGCAGCGCGAGACTAGCCCGCCGATCCCGCCACCGTGCCCCCCAGGTGGCGAGAACCACGCAATCCAGGTCCTGACACACCCCTGGGTCCGCAATTTCCATTGAAATCGAAGATCCAATTTCCATTGAAATCGCACGGAGTTGTCCACATCCTCCGGCGTGTCGTGGCCCGACACGCCGGAGGACCGCGATTTCAATGGAAATCGAAGGTCCGATTTCCATTGAAATCGCGGTCAGTCCCGGGAGCGTTGGATCGGCGGCCTCGGGTTCCTGGGGCCTGGCGGGCGCCGGAGGTTGTGCTTGGTCAGCTCCGTGAGCTTGATGCGGGCCGTCTGGATCGCCTGGTGGGTGCCCGCCGCCGACCGCCGCGCCTGCTTCAGGTCCTCGATCAACTTCTCGCGACGAGCCCGGCGCGCCGCGCTGGTGGTCTGCCCCTGCGCGGCCCGGTGCTGCAGGAACGCCAGCTCGGTGACCGCGATCTGGTAGTCCCGCACCGCCTTCGCCGCCTCGTTCCCGGCGCTGCGCCGCACCTTGCGCAGCCAGCCGCGCCGACCCGCGAGCGTCGCGAGCATCTCCATCTCGCTGCGCACGATCAACCCGGCCCGCTCCAGCACCGGCAGCTGCTGGATGACGATCCGCTGCTCCCGCTTGCGCTGCCACACCACCAGCCAGAAGGTGCCCAGGAAGATCGGCACCATGATCAGGAAGTAGACGTTCAGGAACTCCGTGCCGCCGAGCAGCGTCGACGTGTTCCACACCGCGTGCAGCAGCACCGCGCCGGCGAACCCGACCAGCAGGTACAGCAGCCGCAGCCGCTTGCTGTCGGTCCGCGAGGCCAACCCGGCGCCGATGCCGAACATCGAGCTGAACAGCGGGTGCGAGAACGGCGCGAGCACCCCGCGCAGGATGAACACCGCCACGACACCGCCGCCTACGCTGCCCAGCCCGCCGGCGGCGAAAGCCTTGCCGAAGTACAGGATGTTTTCGGTGAAGGCGAAGCCCGCCGCGGTCAGCGACGCGTAGACGATGCCGTCGACCAGCCCGTTGAACTCCGACCGGCGGCGGAACCACAGCGCCACGACGAACAGCGCCTTCGCCGCCTCCTCCACCAGCGGGCCCGCCACCGCCGTGAGGAAAAACCGGTTGTCCGGGCCGAACAGGACGTTGCCGAGGTCGGTGATGGCGTCGTTGAGCAGCAGCGAACACGCGGTCGCCCCGCCAGCGCCCCACAGGAACGCGCCGAGCAGCAGCATCGGCGGTTCCGGCTCCCAGCGGTCGATCCAGATGATCGCGGCGAACACCACGCCCACCGGCAGCAGGGCGGCCACCGCCCCGACCAGCGCCGGCGCCACCCCGACCTTCGAGGTGGTGACGCCGACCATCACCAACCCGCAGATTCCGAGCACGATCAGGCCGGCGACGGGCCATCCGACGGCGTGGTGCTTGCGGCTCTGGAGCCTGCGCGCGCCGGACAGATCGGCGGGCTGTCTGTGGAGATCAGGACTCGACACGGACAAAACCCTAGATAACGGCTCGGACCGGTGCCCGGATAGTCACCTTCTCAGGCGCGTCGGCGGCGTCGGCGTTGCGCATCGGAGGTACCCCCGTACGCGGCTAGCAAGTCGTTCACCGAGGTCCCCTCGGCGTGCGCGCCCGCCGGATCGGGCTCCGGCAGCGGGGCGACCGGTTCGGGCTTGGCCTTCGACGGCGCCGACGGCTCGGCGCGACGTGGCGCCTCCGCGCGCTCGTAGTGCGCCTTGTCCGGCCGCTTGTCCGGGCGCTTGGCCGCGGCGGGGCGGGCCGGGTGCACCTGGGCCGGCTGCACTTGGGCCGGCTGCGGCTTGGGCCGCTGCCGCTGCTTGGGCCGGCGCTCCGGCTGCTCCCCGGACAACCTGGTGATCAGCTCGGTGTTGGGCTGGGCACCGTTGGAAGGCGTTGGTGCGGCGGGAAGTTCGCGCGCCGGCGGCGGCACGAGCTGGCCCTCCACCTTGCCGCGGTCGGGCAGCGAGCGGACCCGGGTGGATTCGGCGCGCAGCGCGACCCGCTCGAACAGCACGTCGCCGCCGAGCACCTTCTCCAGGCTCTCGCGCAGTCGGCGCAGCTCCGCCTGCAGCGCCTGCATCTCGCTCTCGGACTCCTCGGCGGCCTTGCGCCGCGCCTCGGCCTCGGCCTCCAGCTCGAACTCCCTGCGGGCCGCGATCTCCCGCTCCAGTTCGAGCTCGTAGATGCGCTGGCTGTCCGCCGCATGCTGCTCGCCCTCCACCATGCGGTTGCGCAACTTGGCGACCGCGAAGGCCCCGGTCAGCGCCGACCACAGCGCGGCGACGAGCCCGAGGCGCAGCAGGCGGGCGTCGTTGGTGAGCACGAGGACCGCCGTGGCGGCCGCGGCGAGCACTAGCACGAGCACCCACAAGGCTGTCGATCGCGCCCTGCGGGATCCGGATTCGGTGCTGCCGCGTTCGGACATAGCCACCACGGTACCGGGCGGTTATCAAGTCGAGACCTCAAGGGAAGAGACCGGTCTCCACTTTGGTCGGTGTGGCGCAGCGCACCGCCGACCGAACGGCCGAACGACTCGGCTCATTCCTCGTCGTCGTAAGGCTCTTCCGGCTCGTCCGGATTGCGCAGGCAGCTCTCCAGCCAGAGCCCGGCCGCGATCAACGCGCCCGCGCTGATCGCCCCGATCATCGCGGCGAAGGTGTCCGCCCGGGCGGCCTCGACGGTGCCGAGCCGCGGCAGCAGGAAGGCGATCAGCCCCACCCACGCACCGGCCATGATCGCGCCAGCCAGCGACGACGCCTTGGCCAACGCGACCGCGCGCGCGGCGGTCAGCCCGTCGACCGGTTCGGTGCCCGGCTTGCGCTTGACCCGCGGCCGCATGTTCAACGCCAGGAGCAGGTCGATGAGCGCGATCACCAGCAGCGTCGCCCCGGCCAGCAGCGGCAGCGGCGGCAGCTCGCCGTACACCAGCCTGGCGAGCACGTAGACCACGACGGCCGCGGCCAAGCCGCCCACGATGAGCTGCCGGGGCTTGGTGAAGGTCAGGTGCTCTGCGTGTCGTGGTGCCACGGTCCCAGCATGGCACCTCACCCCACCCGGACCATCCGCGGGCGAAAATGCCCTTGAGTCTCCACCGACTGGAGGGTCGAAGGTGAATCTCGTGGACGACACCGTGCTCTACACGATCGGCGAGCTGGCCCGGCGAACCGGGCTGAGCGTTAAGACGATCCGGTTCTACTCCGACAGCGGCGTGGTGCCGCCCACCGACCGAACCGCAGCCGGCTACCGACGCTACGACGTGACGGCCATCAGCCGGCTGGAACTGGTGCGCACCCTGCGCGAGCTGGGCGCCGGGCTGGACGAGGTGCAACGGTTCCTCGCCAACGAGACCACGCTCTCGAAGCTGGCCAAGACGCACCTGGAGCTGCTGGAGGAGCAGATCCGCGTGCTGCAGACCCGGCGTGCGGTGCTGCGGGCGGTCGTGAAGCTCGACCGATCGACCGAGGAGGTACGACTCATGCACAAGCTGGCGCAGATGTCCGACGAGGAGCGCAACCGGCTGATCGATGAGTTCTGGGACGAGGTCAGCGGGGACGACCTCAACATCACCCCGGGATTCACGGAATGGCTGCGCCAGGCCAAACCGAACCTGCCCGCCGACCCGACGGCCGAGCAGCTGGAGGCCTGGATCGAGCTGGCCGAACTGGTGCGGGAACCCGACTTCCGGTGCGCCGTCCGGGCGCTGTATCAGGAGCACTCCGACCGCCGCGACGCCGGCGAAACGCTGGTGGCGGACCAGGAAGAAGCGCAGAAATGGTGGGCGGTCACCGACGAGGCGCGGGTGCTCGTCGAGTCGGGGACGCCACCGGAGGGCGCCGAGGCGCAGGCCCTGGCCACGCGGATGATGGTGCTGTGGGGCCGGGCCGACACCGCGGAGTCCCGCCGCGAGCTCGCGGAGGACTACGAGAACCGCACCGACGAGCGGATGTCGCGCTACTGGGAACTGCTGGCGACCATCAACAACTGGCCGAAGCACCCGGTCACGGCGGCCACCGCCCGATGGCTGGCCGCCGCCCTCCGCGTGTCGAACGATTAAGCGGCGCATCACCCGGGCCGGGCGCAATTTCTCGCGAAATCACGCCCTGCCCGGGTGACGCGCAAATCGCGCGCCACCAGAAATTCCTCAGTGGACGATCAGCGAAGCGCCAGGTCCGCGCGGAGGTGGACGTCGTCGACCTCGTTGCGGGGCAAGGCTTCCAGGAGGTCCGCGACGCGGCCGTGGCCGGGCAGTTCGGCGTTCGGGTCGATCGCCAGCCACGGGATCAGCACGGTGGCGCGGCTCGGCGTGCCGGGGTGCGGCAGCAGCAGCTCGGGGTCCTCGCTGCGGACACCGTCCACAGTGACCACATCGACGTCCAAAGTCCTAGGGCCCCAACGCTGTTCGCGGCGGCGTTCCGCCTGCTGCTCCAGCGCCTGGCCCCGGCGCAACCAGCCCCACTCGTCGAGCTCCGGTGATTCCACGATGAGCACCGCGTTGAGGAAGTCCGGCTGGTCGGTGACCCCCCACGGCGCAGTCTCGTACACCGGGGACGCCGCGACCAGCACGTCCGAGACGCCTTCGACGGCGAGCCGGAGGTACGCCAGCCTGTCCCCGAGGTTCGACCCGAGCGAAAGCACCGCCCTGCTCATCGCAGCCTCCCGATATCGCGCACCCTTTGCTGAAAAAGACCCGTGAGTGCTTTTCGGCGCTATAGCACCCAAAAGTACTCACGGCACCTGACCTGCGGAAACCCGACGGCACGGCTCACGCCGGCACGGCTCACGCCGGGACGACGTTGCCGCGACCGCCGCGGCGGGAGCGGCGGATGGTCACCGCCACGTCCGCGAAGGTCAGCGGGATCGGCGCGCTCGGCTTGTGGATGGTGACCTCTGCGGCGTGCACCCGCTCGTCGGACATGATGTCGTCCGCGATCTCGCCGGCCACCGCCTCGATCAGGTCCTTCGGCGGCCCGGCGACGATCGCCGCGGCCCGCTCGGCCAGCTCGCCGTAGTGCAGCGTCTTCGCCAGGTCGTCGCTCGTGGCGGCGTCCCCGAGGTCGATCCAAACCGTGATGTCGACGAAGAATTCCTGCCCGTCGCGCTTCTCGTGGTCGAAGACGCCGTGGTTGCCGCGCACCTTCAGGCCGGTCAACGTGATCCGGTCAGCCACCGAGTTCTCCTCCATTGCGCCACGCGGCGGTCACCGCGACCGCGTCCAAGGATTGCCGGACGTCATGCACCCGCACGCCCCAGGCCCCGCGATCCGCCGCCAGCGCCGACACCACGGCCGTCGCCGTCTCCCGCCCGGCGGGCGGTCGGGGCTTGCCGTCGGCGTCGGCCAGCAGCCGCCCGAGGAACCGCTTGCGCGAGGCCCCGACCAGCACCGGGAAACCCAGGTCCACGAAGACGTCGAGCCGCTGCAGCAGCTGCCAGTCGTGCGACCCGCTCTTGGCGAACCCGAGCCCCGGGTCCAGCACGATCGCGTCCTCGGCCACGCCGGCGGTCAGCGCCGTGTCGACCTGCTGCAGCAGCTCATCGCGCACCTCCGCGACGACGTCCTGGTACACCGCGAGGCTGTTCATGTCCTTGCTGTGGCCACGCCAGTGCATCAGCACCCACGGCAGCCCGGTGTCCGCCGCGACGTGCACCATGTCCGGGTCGGCCAGGCCGCCCGAGATGTCGTTGATCATCACCGCGCCGGCCTCTGCGGTCACCGCCGCGACCTTGGCGCGGGTGGTGTCCACGCTCACCGGAACACCGGCGGCGACCAGCTCGCGCACAACCGGCAGCACGCGCTCGATCTCGGTGGCGGCGTCGACGCGTTCCGAGCCGGGCCGGGTCGACTCACCGCCCACGTCGATGATGTCCGCGCCCAGCCGGCGCATCTCGATGCCGTGCGCGACGGCCGCGGCCCGGTCCAGGTAGCGCCCGCCGTCGGAGAACGAATCCGGGGTCACGTTGAGCACGCCCATCACCGCGCAGCGCGGCGGGTGCGGCAACAGCGAATGCATCATCGACCCCTGATCAGCGACAACGCCTCGGAGCGCGAGGAAGCCGAGCTGCGGAACTGACCGCGCACCGCGGAGGTCGTGGTCGTCGAACCGGCCTTGCGAACCCCGCGCATGCCCATGCACAGGTGCTCGGCGTCGATCACCACGATCACCCCGCGAGGCTCCAACCGGCGCACCAACGCATCGGCGACCTGCGAGGTCAACCGCTCCTGAACCTGCGGGCGCTTGGCGTAGAGATCGACGAGCCTGGCCAGCTTGGACAGCCCGGTCACCCGGCCCAGTTCATTAGGAATATATCCAACGTGAGCAACTCCATGAAATGGCAAAAGATGATGCTCACAATTATGAGTCAAATGTCCATTAATTAGAAACGTCGGATGCGGATCGCATTTATAACTATAAACCGTGTACGGCTTCGCACCGGTTGCCTCCAGGTGCCGGACCGACACGACCTTGACCCACTGCGACTCGATCAGGTCGGTCCGATGCGATTCCTGGCTGAAGCCGTGTCGCAAGAACCAGTCATCGGCGATCCACAGCCGGGTGATCGCGGGAATCTTCGACGTGAACCGTGCGCCGATCACCTGGGCAACGTCTTCCAGGAAGCCAGCGTTCATGCTCGCGATCGTCCGACCTCGACTGGTCTTGGACCGGAACCCGTCCCCGTCGGCATAGGCATCCAGGAAACCGCGGAACGCGATCTCGTTCGACATCACGACTCGCGGGAACCGCTGCCGCTGATGGTGCGCGTCCCCTCCGACGTACTGGCGCACCAGGTCCGCCAGGTAGGAAGAAACGACTCGCACGCGGAAGCCTTCGACCTGGCGTTGCAGGTGACCGGACGGCCGCTCGATTTCCTCGATCTCGGCATCGACGCCGAAGGCCTGGTCGAGCGCGTAGGCGAACTTCTTCGCGAAGTCGCGATCGTTCACCACCAACGACACGTACCGGTCGCCGACCGTGCCGTCCGAGCAAAGGGCTCCCAGCGCGTAACCGAATTCGTAACCGATGTTCGGTTGCCAGCGCTGGCGACACAGCTTCTGCTGCGGCGTCCACTCGATGTAAGTACCGGCCACATCCTTGGCTTCCTGCCATCCCTGCGGCGTTGCCAGCGGGTGGTCAGGAGTGACCTGGAATCGGCCCTGCTCTGTGACGACCTCGACGAGTTCGCGCTTCTGGTGCGAACTGACCTCGACGACCTCGGTCTGCTCTACCTTGCCGTCGACGAGGGTCCAGAAACGATCCCCGATCCGGACATCCCGAGCGGGCTTCGCACCATCAACCAGGTTGACGGTCTGCTTGCTCGGCACGCACTGGGAGTACACCGGGATGTCGCGAACCAGGACGAGTTCCTCGTGTGCCTCGTCGAAGGTCTTGTCCAGGACCTCGTCGGGGTTCGTGTACAGCCCCGCGAACAGCTCGCGGTAGGCGCGGGCGACGCGGGCCGGGGTGTCCCGCAGGCCCTCCCGGTCCGGGTCCTCACCGGCCGCGAGCAGCAGCTCCCGGACGGCCGCCTCGGCGCGGGCCTGGTCGAACTGGGGAATGTGGAAAGAGCCGTCGGGACGGGAGTCGCCCCCCGCCCCGATCGGCTCGTCGACCGTGCTGGTCAATTTGTCTTTCCTCCACCGGCTGAGGCGCCCGGAGGCACCGAGTGCACCGGAGTGGTCAGCGGCTGGAGTTGCCGCTGCCGTTGTCCTGAGCCGAGTCCTGGCTCGTCTCGGGGTTGGGCCGCGGGGCTTCCTCCGCCTTCGGCTCGCCCTGCTGCGGTGCCGGGTGCTCGGCCGGAGCCTGCTGCCCGCGCTCCCAGGACGGAGTCCAGTTGTACTGGCCGCCGCCCCCACCGGGGTAGCTCGAACCGGACGGGTTGGTCGCCGGGGTCCACCCGGGCGGCGCGCCGTAGTTCGGCGGAACCGCCTGCGGCGCCTGGCCGTGCTGGCCCGACTGCTGCTCCTGGCTCGGGTTCTGGAACTGCACCGTGCCCTGGTGCGCACCCGCACCGGCACCGGCCGGGGTCGGCTGCTCGTGGTGCGGCGGAGCACCGTTCTGGTTGCCCGCTGCACCCGCCGGAGACGGCGTCGGCTCCTCCTTGACCGGGGGCCACGGCTCACCGCGCTCCTTGGCCAGCTCGCCGGGGGTCTTGACCGGCGGCTTGTCCGACGGCGTGCGACCGGCGAAGTCGTTGAACGCGGTGATCCGGGGGCGCTTCTGCACTCGGGAGAAGATGCGCTCCAGGTCCTTGCGGACCAGCGTCTCCTTGTCGATGAGCTCCAGCACGAGGTCGTCGAGCACGTCGCGGTAGGTGTTGAGCACCTCCCAGGCCTCGGTGTGCGCGGCCTCGATCAGCCGGCGCACCTCCTCGTCGATCTCGTGCGCGACCTCCAGCGAGTAGTTCGGCTGCTGACCGGCGGTGCGGCCAAGGAAGGGGTCGCCCTCTTCCTTGCCGTACTTGACCGCGCCCAGCCGGGCGGTCATGCCGTACTCGGTGACCATCGCGCGGGCGATCTTGGTGGCCTGCTCGATGTCGCTGGACGCACCCGTGGTCGGCTCGTGGAAGACCAGCTCCTCGGCGGAGCGGCCACCGAGCGCGAACACCAGGCGGGCGATCATCTCCGAGCGGGTCATCATGTCCTTGTCGTCCTCGGGGACGACGAGGGCGTGCCCGCCGGTGCGACCGCGCGGCAAGATCGTCAGCTTGTACACCGGCTCGAGGTCGGGCATCGCCCAGGCGGCCAGGGCGTGCCCACCCTCGTGGTAGGCGGTGATCTTCTTGTCCCGCTCCGAAATGATCTTGCTCTTCCGGCGCGGGCCGCCGATCACGCGGTCGACCGCTTCCTCCAGCGCGGCGGCCGTGATCAACTGGCCGTTCTCCCGCGCGGTGAGCAGGGCAGCCTCGTTGACCACGTTCTCCAGGTCGGCACCGGAGAACCCGACGGTGCGCTTGGCCAGGCTGTCCAGGTCGGCGTCCTGCGCCAACGGCTTGCCCTTGGAGTGCACGTTCAGGATCGCGCGGCGACCGCGCAGGTCCGGCGCGGACACCGGGATCTGCCGGTCGAAGCGGCCCGGGCGCAGCAGCGCCGGGTCCAGGATGTCCGGCCGGTTCGTCGCGGCGATCAGGATGATGCCGCCGCGCGAGTCGAAGCCGTCCATCTCGACGAGCAGCTGGTTGAGGGTCTGCTCCCGCTCGTCGTGCCCACCGCCGAGGCCGGCACCGCGCTGGCGGCCGACCGCGTCGATCTCGTCGACGAAGATGATGCACGGCGCGTTCTGCTTGGCCTGTTCGAACAGGTCGCGGACGCGGGAGGCACCGACACCGACGAACATCTCGACGAAGTCGGAACCGGAGATCGAATAGAACGGCACGCCGGCCTCACCGGCGACGGCTCGGGCGAGCAGCGTCTTACCGGTGCCGGGCGGGCCATAGAGCAGGACGCCCTTCGGGATCTTGGCACCGAGGGCCTGGTAGCGGCCGGGGTTCTGCAGGAAATCCTTGATCTCGTGCAGTTCCTCGACGGCCTCGTCGGCACCCGCGACGTCCGAGAACATCGTCTTGGGCATGTCCTTGGTGAGCTGCTTGGCCTTGGACTTGCCGAAGTTCAGGACGCGGTTGCCGCCGCCCTGGACGTTGTTCATCATCCACATCAGCAGCAGCACGAGCAGGCCGATCGGGACGAGGTAGAACAGCATCTGCACCCAGAACGAGTCCTGGGTGACCTTGGTGTTCCACGTCGGCACGTGCGCATTGCGGATCTCGGCGACCACCTGGTCGGTGGCACCGGCCGGGTACTGCGCGATCAGCTGTTCGCTGCCTTGGAAGCCTTGGCCGGGGTTGAGGGTCAGCCGAACCCGCTGCTCCTTGTCCTCGATGGTCGCTTCCTTGACCTTGCCCTGGGCGATCTGTTCCAGGGCCTGCGAGGTGGAGACCTCGCGGTAGGAGCGAGTCTCGTCAAAGAGCACGCTGAACGCGTAGATCAGCAGAAACGCTGTCAGGATCCACAGCAGCGGGTTGCGGAGCAGGCGCTTTCGGTCCATTCACTTGCGGCCGTCGGGCGGCCTCGACCCTCCCTGACTGTCACTTCGGGCAACGGCTGTTGGTAGACACACTTCGTCATTGCCGTCAACCCCTTCAGACCAGCGTACCGGCCGATGCGAGGGCACGACCATGCCGAGCTGACGCAGGACGCCCAGCGTACTCGGCCACCGGGGCGCATTGGGCCGGGAGGGCCGAACCGGACACGCCTGCCCGGCCGCTCCCGGCTCACACGCCGGACGTGTAGACCTTCGGATCGAGCGTGCCGATGTAAGGCAGATCACGATAGCGCTCGGCGTAGTCCAGCCCGTACCCGACCACGAACTCGTTCGGGATGTCGAAGCCCACGTACTTCACCGGGACATCCACCTGCACCGCGTCGGGCTTGCGCAGCAGGGTGCACACCTCCAGCGAGGCGGGGTTGCGCGAGCTCAGGTTCTTCAACAGCCAGGACAGCGTCAGCCCGGAGTCGATGATGTCCTCGACGATCAGCACGTCCCGGTTGGCGATGTCCCGGTCGAGGTCCTTGAGGATGCGCACCACGCCGGACGAAGAGGTGGACGAGCCGTAGGAGCTGACCGCCATGAACTCCAGCTGGGCCGGCTGGGGCAGCGCCCGCGCGAAGTCGGTCATGAACATGACCGCGCCCTTGAGCACGCCGACCAGCAGCAGATCACCACCCGCGTCCTGGTAGTCCTCGTCTACCTGCTTTGCCAGCTCGGTGACCTTGTCGTTGATCTGCTGCTCGGTGATGAGCACAGAAGCGATGTCGCCGTCGTACACGGCCCGGCTTCCCCTCTTGTCGAATCGACGGGACACCGGTTCCCGGCGCTGGCAACCCAGCCGCCCGAACCGAAAGCCTCGGCGTCCCGTCAACCATTCGGCGGCTTGCGGCCCGCCGCTTCCACCAAAAGCGTGCCATGCGCCCGGCGCAGCACAAAGTCGCCTGGCAAGGCCGGTCCGCCTTGACCGCGCCAGTCGGACACCAACGCGTCCGCCGCGCGCAGGTGTTCGTCGGTGATCTCCGGGACCCCGCGCTCCAGCAACCACACCCGCAGCACCCGACGCCGCAGCGCGCCCGGAACTTCCTGCAATGCCACGGCATCGAGCACGTCGCCGGCCTCGACGCGACCACGCACCTCGGCGGCCAGCGAGTCCAGCGCGTCGGCGTCCTCGCGCAACTGCCGAGCGGTGCGCGCGAGCGCCTCCCGCACCCCGCCCTGCAATGCATCTTCAAGCAGCGGAAGGACTTCTGTGCGCAACCGCACACGCGTGAAACGCGCATCGGAGTTGTGCGGATCCAGCCAGGGCTTTAGGCCGAGCGCCGCGCAGGCGGCCTCGGTCGTGGCCCGGCGGACGCCCAGGAACGGGCGCGCCCACGGCGGATCCAACGGCCGCATCCCGGCGATCGAGCGAGCCCCGGAACCCCGCCCGAGCCCGAGCAGCACGGTTTCGGCCTGGTCATCGAGGGTGTGTCCGAGCAGCACCAACGAACCCGGCGGGCGCTGCGCGCGCAGCGCCGCGTAGCGCGCGCGACGGGCAGCAGCCTCCAGCCCACCGCCGCGCCCGACCTCGACCTCGATCACCCGGGCCGAGCACCCCAGCCCGCGGAGCTGCTCGGCGGCGCGGGCGGCAACGTCGGCGGAGCCGACCTGGAGCCCGTGGTCCACGACCAGCCCATGCACCGCGACGCCCTCGCGGCGAGCGACGTGCGAGGCGGCAGCGGCGAGCGCCAGCGAGTCCGCGCCACCGGAGCACGCGACCGTCAGCGGAGTGCCGCGGAACGGCGCCGCCTCGGCGGAGCCGAGCAGGCGCCGGAGGGCGCCGCGAACGGCGCTGACGGCGGGATCGGGCGGCGGCACGCCGCCATTCTCCCGCATGCAATTTCAATGGAAACTGCGGATCGTCGGCGTGTCGCACCACGACACGCCGACGTCTGTGGACAACTTCCACAATTTCAATGAAAATCGGACCCTGGACCCTCGATTTCCATTGAAATCGAGGGCGTCCTCCCCGTGGACTCGGGTCAGCCGTGGACCCGGCGGATCCAGGCTGCCGGGTCGCCGATCTCGGCGCGGGTCGGCAGGTGGTCCGGGGACGTCCAGATCGCGTTGAAGCCGGCCATCCCGATGGCGTCCACGACATGCCGGGTGAACGCCGCGCCCTGCGCGTACTGGCGGATCTTCGCGTCCACCCCGAGCAGGCTGCGCAGCACTCGGTCGAGGAGGCCGCCGCCCTTCCGGCGCTCCGTGAAGCGCTGGCGGATGGTGGCCACGCTGGGCACCACCCGCGGACCCACCGCGTCCATCACGTGGTCGGCGTGGCCTTCCAGCAGCGTGGAGATGGCGATGATGCGGTCCAGCGCGGCCCGCTGACTCGGCGTCTGCAGCAGCTCGATCACCCCGAGCATGCCCGGGCTGGAGTCGCTGCTGGAGCGGGTCGAGCGGGCTTCCCGCAGCACCGCGGGCAGCCGGGTCAGCAGCTCACCGGTCGTGCCCTCCATCTCCGCCAGCAGCGTGCCCAGGCTCTCCGCGAAGTGCTCGCGCAGCCACGGCACCGCGTTGAACTGCAGCCGGTGTGTCGACTCGTGCAGGCACACCCACATCCGGAAGTCGTCGCCGGGCACTCCGAGGGACTTCTGCGCCGCGACGATGTTCGGCGCCACCAGCAGCAACCGGCCTTGCTGCCCGGCGACGCCGGATTCGCCGTACGGATCGAACTGGCCGAGCACCTTGCCGCCCAGGTAGGCGAGCACCACCCCGGCCTGCACCCCCGCGCCACGCGCGCTGATGCCGCCGAAGAGGTCGTTTCCCCGCAGCACCTGTGAGTCCGCTGTGGACAGTGCGGCGTCGGTGAGTTCGGCGAGGCCGTCCGCCGCGCCGCGCACCCAGGCGGGCCGGTCGACGACGTCCCCCTCGGCGATCGGCAGGTGCTGGCCCAGGCCGGTCAGCTCGCGGACGTGGGATTCGGCTTCGACGCTGAACCGCCGCAGCGAGCGCACCGCCTGCTCGGCTTCCGACCGGGGCACATCCGGCCCCGGCTTCATCAGCCGGACCGCGGTGGCGACGGCGATGTTCCAGTCCAGCGCCCGATGCTCGCCGGTGGCGCCCCGGTCTGGGGACGGGGACAGAGTGGAAGGTCGGGCGTTCACACGACCGACCGTACCCCGCCTGCAGCCCCGCAGGTACCTCACTTTCGAGGCCGCACCTGCGCAGCCGCGCACCGTTTCCGCTGGTCAACGACCGTGAGTGGTTGTGGGCGCTATAGCACCCGAAAACACTCACGGCGCCTGACCTGCGGAAACAGCCGTGCCCCGGTCAGCGGCAGCCGCAGCCTCGCAGGGCGTCGGCCACGCCGTCCAGCGCGGGCCGGGCGACCGCCGGGCTCGTGCCGTTGGACATGAACGCGAACACCAGCAGCCTGCCGTCCTTCGTCACCACCGTGCCGGCCAGGCTGTTGACGCCGTTCAGGGTGCCGGTCTTCGCCCGCACCCAGCCCTCGCCGGGGCTCCCGCCGTAGCGGTCGCTCAGGCTGCCGCTGCCACCGGCGATCGGCATCCCGGTGAGCAGCCCGCGCAGCTTCGCCGACTGCGGTGCCAGCCCGCCCTCCGGGCTGGCCGGGGCGGTCGCCGAGGCCAGCAGAGCGGAGAGCAGCTTGGGCGTGGTCCGGTCGTCCAGGGACAACCCGCTGCCGTCGGCCATGCTCGTGCCGGTGACATCGAAGCCGTGCTGCGCCAGCACGTCGCGCACTGCCTTGGCCGAGCCCGCGAATGACGGGTCGTTGCCGGTGGCGATGGCCACCTCGCGCGCCAGCGCCTCGGCGAGCAAGTTGTCCGAGTGCTGCATCGCGATGTCGACCATCTCCTGCACGGTCGGCGACTGCACCTGGGCGAGGACCTGCGCGTTCGGCGGCGCCACGCCCTTCGACACCTGCGTCGCGCCGAGCCCGGCCGCGAGCCGCTGCGCGGCCTCCACCGCCGGGGTCGAGGTCCGGGGGCTGTAGTCCTTGGTCGGGTCATCCCGGCCCCCGTCCAACATCACCGGCTCCATCGGCGCCATCATCCCGCCGGCCACGTCCTGCGGCAGCCAGCCCGGGGCGAGGCCTGGTCCGGTGTACCGGCTGGTGTCCACCAGCACAGACGTCACGTCGCCCCCGGCCGCGGCCCGGGCCTGGGCGACCAGGTCGTCGAACCGGGCGGCCCCCGGGTAGACCGACTCCTTGTTCGCGGGGAGCGTAGACAACGTCAGGTCACCACCGCCGACCAGCACCACGGTGCCCGGTTGGCTGCCGCGCACCACCTTGGTGGTGAGCCGCTGGTCGTGGTCCAGGACGAGCAGTGCCGCGCTCATGGCCAGCAGCTTCCCGGTGGACGCCGGGACCATCTCCTGACCGGCGTTCTGCTGCCGCAGCACCCGTCCGGTCTGGGCGTCCAGCACCACACCGGCGAAGGTGCCCAGACCAGGGTTGCCCAGCGCTCCGGCGAGAGCGTCGTCGAGGCCCGCCTTCGTGGGCAGCGGCGCGTTCTGGTCGAGCGGCTTGATCGCCGGGTTGAGCCGGACCGGCGCGGGCGGATCGGCGAGCTGCGCTTTCATCAGGGCGTCGACCAGCGTCGGGCCGAACGCGATGCCAGCACCGAGCAGCACGACGACGATCACGGCGACCGCGATCAGCCCCCGGCGACGGCGATGGGGCGGCTCTGCCTTCGGCGGTTCTTCGCCCAATGTCAGCACGGGCGCGGCGCTCGGCGAGATGCGCTGCGGCTGCGCCCGCGATCCGGTCAGGCCCGCGAAATCCGCTGGCGAAGCGGGCTTCGCCCCGGCGAGACCGGCGAAATCCGCCGGCGAAGCGGCTTGCGGCGGGATGCGCTGCGGCTGCGCCCGGGGCGGCGTCAGGCCCGCGAAATCCGCGGCGGACGCGGGGCGCGGCGGCGGGCCGTCGAAGTCCGGCCGGGCGAACTGCTGCGTCTGCTCGGCGGGAGCGACCGGCGGCACGGGCTTGATCTGCTGCGTCGCAGGCCCCGGGTCCGCGGCGCGCAGCGCTTCGAGGCTCTTGAGGTCGATCCGGGTGGTCTTCTCCGCCTCGCTCTCCGCCGGGACCTTCGCGATCTGCTGCGTCGAGTCGATGGGCTGGGCGGCGACCCATGGGATCTGCTGCGTCTCGTCGATGCGCGGCGGCTCGACGGGCCCGGCGATCTCGATCCGCCTGATCCGCTGGGTCTGCTCGACGTTGCTGGGCGGCGGGGTCGCATCGGTGACCGGCGAGAACTGCTGCGTCAGCTCGACGGCGGTGACCGGCGGCTCGACGATGCGCTCCTGGTCGCCGGTCGGCCGGTCATCCGCCTCCGGCTCCTCGTCCGCGGCAGGCCGATCGTCCTGCTCCGGCGCTACGTCACCAGTCGGCCAGTCGTCCCGCTCCGGCTCCTCTTCGCCGCGCGCCGTCCCTGGCGCCGCACCAGCGGCTGCTGCGGCTGCTGCCCCGGGCGAAGTCCCAGCCGCGGGTTCCTCGCTCGACGCGGCCCCGGCACTGGCCTCGGTACCGGCTTCTGCAGCGATGCTCGTTTCGTCCCCGGCCCCTGCATTGGCTGCCCCAGCAGGCTCGGCCGACGTTGCGGACTCGGCACCCGCGGTCTTCGGCTCAACAGCGGGTTCAGCGGGTTCAGCGGGTTCAGCGGGTTCCGCGGTGGAATCAGGACCGTCGCCGGTTCGCGTTCCTGGATCCGGAGCTTCTCCCGGCTTGGTCCCAGCGCCCGCCAGTCCGGGGTCAGCGGCCGTTTCGGTCCTGGCCTCGGCATCATCGGCTGGCTCGACGCCAGCACCGGCAGAAGGCCCGGCAGCTGCTTTCGCGCCAGTTCCAGAGGTGTCTTCCGCGTCTGTCGCGGAACTAGTGCCGTCGGCCTCATCAGCGGAAACTTGTTCGGGCGTCGCCCCAGCGGCGGCTACGGCCTCAGATCCAGCAGCGGTTCCAGTTTCGGCAGCGGTTCCAGCTTCGGCAGCCGCGTCGGAGCCGGTGTGCGTGTCGGTTTCCGTTCCAGATTCGGCATCCGCGCCGGAATCCGATCCTGCGTTAGGGCCGGAAACAGTGGACTCGACTGCCGTTGCGGACTCCGCGTCGGCGCCGGAATCCGATTCTGGTTCGGCGTCCGCGCCGGTGTCTGCTTCAGGTTCGGCGCCGGAATCCTCTTTTGGGGCCCGTTCGGTGCCGGAGCCGGAAGTCGCTGCCGCATCGGAACTTTCGGTGGCAGTAGTCGTCTCTGCGGACGCAGCCGCCGTTCCGGCGTCCGCCCCGGTTTCCGTTCCCGAGTCCCCGCCGGGGACCGCCGTCGCTTCGGAACCTCCGTCAGCGGCGTCGGACTCGACGGCCGCTCCGTCCTCGGAGCGTTCGGGTGCAGCTGCAGCTCCGGCTGCCTCGACCGTGCCGCTGTGCGCGCTGCTGGCCTCCACTCCGGAATCGGCGGCAGTGCCCAGGTTCTCGTCAGCCTTCTCGCCGGGCTCGCCGTCGACCACTGCGCCGGCCTTGCCGCCGTCGGCCTCCTTGCCGGCGTTGTCGGCCTTGTCTTCGGACTTGTCGCCGGGGTCGACCTCGCCATCGGTCTGCTCGCCAGAATCCGCCTTCGAGGCGGCTTCGTCGACCTCTTCTTCGGAGTCCTCGGCGCCGGCCCCTTGTCCGGACCGGTCATCGGCGGGCGGGTCATCGGCCTCGGCCTCGGATGCGGACGTCGGCTTCGCCTGTTCTTCGCCGAGGCTTCCCGCGACGCGCTTCGACGTGCTGGCCACAGCGTTCTTCGCGGACGCGGCGCCGACACCGCCGGCAGCAGTCGGCTGGGTCGCCTGGACCGCGTCGGCCTTCTCCGCCCCCTTGTCCTCGACGGCGTCGCCGGCCTCGGCGGCAACGGTCTTCAACCGCGCGGTCTCACCCGCCGAGTCCGCCTCTGCCTCCGGCGGCTCGGCCGCGGCGGCTGTGCCCTTGGTCTCATCGGCACCGGCCCGCGCCGCCGGCTCCCGGGGCGCGCCGCTCGCCTCCGCGGCCTCGGATTCCGCGGCGTTCGACGAGGTCACGGCCTCGGTCGGCGGGCTGGTTCCGGTCCGGGGCGGGGTGGCCTCCGACGTCTCCGCGGCTTGGTCTCCGGCGGGCCGGTCCGGCGGCGAGCCGTCCGGGGACGACGCATCGGGTCGGGTCGGGCTCTCGCTATCCGATGTTGACGCATGGACGTCGGGTTCGGACACCTCACCCCCGCTGTTCTGGGGTTCGGGCACGTGCTCCTCCTCGACGATTCGCCAGACTGCCAGATTGCGAGCTCCCGCACTGCGGTGGGGGCCGGAGAGCTGCCGTGGTCCACACTAGACGTGGTCGCACGCGGGAGCGGGCGGCTGCATCCGACGCAAGACGAGTGAGGAACCGCGTGGACTTCGACGTCACGATCGAGATCCCCAAGGGGAACCGGAACAAGTACGAGGTGGACCACGAGACGGGGCGAATCCGTCTCGACCGGACGCTGTTCACCGCTACCCAGTACCCGGCGGATTACGGGTTCATCGAGGACACCCTCGGCGAGGACGGCGACCCGTTGGACGCGCTGGTCCTGGTCCAGGAGCCGACGTTCCCCGGCTGCCTGATCAAGTCGCGTGCCATCGGCATGTTCCGGATGCGCGACGAGAAGGGCGGCGACGACAAGGTCATCTGCGTTCCCTCGGACGACCCGCGGCAGGAGCACCTGCGCGACATCCACCACCTCGCCGAGTTCTACAGGCTGGAGATCCAGCACTTCTTCGAGGTGTACAAGGACCTGGAACCGGGCAAGAGCGTGGAGGGCGCGACGTGGGTCGGCCGCACCGAGGCCGAAGCGGAGATCAAGCGCTCGTACGAGCGGGCCAAGGAACAGGGGCACTGAACCACCGCCCCGAGAAAGGGCCCTCGCCGCGCTGGATGCGGTGAGGGCCCTTTTCACTTGTGTAGCACCGGGTCCGTGAGCGCTTCTGGACATCCCCACTCACAGGACCTGACCAGGCACTTCGTGAACTTGTCCACAGGCCTGGGGATAACTGGACAAGTCTGTGGACAAGTCTGTGGACAAGTCAGTCCAGGCGGATGTCGCGGAGTAGCCAGGTGAGGCCGAAGGCGACCAGGACCACGCAGCCGCCGACAAAGAACACCGTGTCCATCGAACTGGCGAAGCCCTCCAGGATCGGCCGCGCCAGCCGCGGGTCCAGGCCGTACAGGAACGACGTGTCATTGATGTCGAGGCCGGCCCCGCCACCTTGCTGCAGCGCTTCGACGAACGACCGGTTCACCGGGTTCGCCAGCACCTCCGGGTCGCGCAGCGCCGCGGTGAACTCCGGGGTGGCGAACGCCGCTCGCGTAGCATCCGCGATCCGGCCGCCGACCGTGCTGAAGAGCACCGACAGGAACGCTGCCGCGCCGACTGTGCCGCCGGTCTGCCGGAACAGGTTCACCGACGCCGTCGCCACGCCCATGTCGCGCGGGGTGGCGCCGGTCTGCACCACGAGCGTCAGGGTCTGCATCAGCATGCCCAGCCCGCAGCCCATCACCACCGCCGTCAGCCCCACCTGGACCAGCGAGGTGTCCACCCTGATCAGGCTGAACAAGAACAGCGAAGTGGCCATGAACGCGGCACCGACGATCGGGAAGACCTTCAGCCGGCCGGTCTTGGCGATCAGCTTGCCGACGACGCCGGTCGCGACCATGATCCCGGCCGTCATCGGCAGCAGCATCAGCCCCGCCTCAGTCGGGCTCAGGCCCTTGACGATCTGCAGGTACAGCGGCAACGAGCTCAGCCCGCCGAACATGCCGATGCCGACCAGGAAGTTGAGCAGGTTGCCCATCCGGAACGACGACCACCGGAACATCCGCAGCGGCAGCAGCGCCTCGGCTCCCATCCGGCTCTCGACGAACACGAACAGCAGCAGCCCGACCGCGCCGATGGCGTACATGGCCAACGAGATGGACGACAGCCAACCCCACTGGCGGCCCTGCTCGGCGACGGTCAGCAGCGGCACCAGCAGCACGACCAGCGCCGCCGCGCCCAGGTAGTCGATTCGGTGCCGGACGCGTTCGGTCGCTACGTTGAGCACCTTCGCGACGACGGCCAGCGCCGCCAGCCCGACCGGCAGGTTCACCAGGAACACCCAGCGCCAGCCGTCGATGCCGAGGAAGCTGTCCATGCCGGCGAACAGGCCGCCGATCACCGGCCCGATCACGCTGGCGGTGCCGAAGACCGCCATGAAGTAGCCCTGGTAGCGGCTGCGCTGCCGGGCGGGGATCATGTCGGCGATGATCGTCAGCGCCAGCGACATCAGGCCGCCGCCGCCGAGGCCCTGGATGGCGCGGAACGCGGCGAGCTCGTAGATCGAGTTCGCCAGCCCGCACAGCAGCGAACCGACCAGAAACAGCGAGATCGCGGTCAGGTACAGCGGTCTGCGGCCGTAGATGTCGGAGAGCTTGCCGTACAGCGGCGTGGTGATGGTCGCCGTGATCAGGTATGCGGTGGTGACCCAGGCTTGCGCGGTCTGCCCGTGCAACTGGTCGGCGATGACGCGGATCGCCGAGCCGACGATCGTCTGGTCGAGCGCGCCCAGGAACATGCCCAGCATCAGGCCGGTGAGCACGGTCAGGATCTGCCGGTGGCTCAGCGCGAATCCGGCGGTCTGCGCAGGTGGCACAGCCGTTTCCGACATGGTTTTCCCTTCAGGGGGTGCTCCTCGTGATGCGCCGGCGGGCGAGTCCGGCGGGAGCGCTGCGGCACGAACATCCCCAGCAATTTGCTTGCAGCACTCAACTAGTTGGCGGGACAACTATGACCTGCGGCCAAATGCGAGGCAACTTCGTTTCCGGCGCCTTGGGCCACGTCAGCGCCGACGCGCACCCGACGATCTGGGCATCGCCAAGACAGTGCCGTCGGACTGGCGCAGCACGACGACCGGGGTCGTCGAGGCGTGTTTCCCGCTGCCCGGCGCGAACCGCTCGCGCGGCGATCGCGGTTGGTAGAACCAGGCCAGCTCGGCCCGCACTCGCGCCACCACCCGCCGCCGGCGCAGGTGCCTGCAGATCGCCGGGGCCAGCATGACCAGGCCGGACAACGTCGCCAACGGCACCATCCACCAATGCATCCCGCTCCCTCCTCGCGGGAGAGGAATGGCGCTCCGCCCGGCACGTGATGCGGCGATCGCCGGGACCACCCCAATGGCCCAACATAAATTCAACGACTGTTGATTTTTTGGCCCATTCCGCGCTACCTTGCTTGCACCGGCGCGGGGAGGTTGGCCTTGAGCACGTTGGAGACCCAGGTTTTGCTCGACCTCGGCGAGATCCGCGCGAGCGACGGCGAACTGGCCGGCGGCAAGGCCGCCAACCTGGGTGAGCTGTCGGCGGCGGGATTCCGGGTGCCACCCGGCTTCTGCATCAGCACGCTCGCCTACGACGAGGTCTGCCGCGAACTCACCGGCGACCTGATCGACCGGTTGCCTGGGGCAGCAGCCGAGATCCGCTCCCGGCTCGCCGGCGCCGAAATCCCCGCCGAGCTGGCTGCCGCGATCACCGCCGCCTACGCCAAACTCGGCCCGGACGCCCCGGTGGCGGTGCGTTCGTCCGCGACCGCCGAGGACCTACCGCACGCCAGCTTCGCCGGCCAGCAAGACACCTACCTGAACGTCATCGGCGAGGCTGCGCTACTGGACGCCGTGCGCCGCTGCTGGAGTTCACTGTGGACGGACCGGGCGGTGGCCTACCGGGCGGCCAACGACATCGACCACCGAGCGGTGCGGCTGGCGGTGGTCGTGCAGCGCATGGTCGACGCGACGGCGGCCGGCGTGCTGTTCACCGCGAACCCGGTCACCGGGCGGCGAACCGAGACCGTGATCGACGCGAACACCGGACTCGGCGAATCGGTGGTGTCCGGCGCGGTCACCCCGGACCACTTCGCAGTGGAGTCCGGCCGGATCACCGCGCGGCGGCTCGGGGACAAGCCCACCAGCGTCCACCCGAAACCCGGCGGCGGCACGGAAACCGTTGCGCAGCAGGGCGATCAGCCTTCGATAACGGACGATCAGGCCCGCGCGCTCGCCGCGCTGGGTTCGGAAGTGGCGCGGCACTGCGGCGCGCCGCAGGACATCGAGTGGGCCATCGACGGCGACGGCACCCCGTGGCTGACCCAGTCGCGGCCGATCACCACGCTGTTCCCGCTGCCCGCCGAACCGCACGACGGCCTGCACGTCTATCTGTCGATCAACGTCGCGCAGGGCGTCTACCGGCCGATCACGCCGATGGGCGCCGCGACGCTGGCGCTGATGTTCAACAACCTCATGCGCAACCTCGGCATCCCGACCGACGGACCGCGACCGAAGCTGTGGCGGCAGGCCGACGGTTGGCTGTTCGCCGACATCACCGGCATGACCCGGAACAAGATCGGCCGCGCCGTGGCACCCAAGGTGTTCGCGATGGCCGAAGCCCGCACCGGAAAGGTCTTCGAGTCGCTGCTCGACGACCCGCGCCTGCCACTGGGCCCGAAGGTGCCGTGGCCGCTGCTTCGCCGGCTCGCCGGGATCTTCGCGCGCACCAAGGCGCCGATCGAGGCGGTGCGCACGCTGCGCGACCCCAAGCGCGCTCGCGAGCGGATCTTCGGCTTGGCACGGGAAATCCGGGCGGAGCTGGCCGGCCCCGAGCCGTCGTCCGCGCGGGAGCGGCTGGCCGCGGCGCGGCGGAGCGTCGCGGAGATCGCGGTCCCGCGAATCGCGCAGATCCCGCCGAGGATGCTGCCCGCCCTCGTCCTCAGCCGACTGCTCCCGAAGCTGGCGGGCAAGGCCGCCAGCTTCGAAGAAGTGCAGATCGTGCTGCGCGGTATCCCGCACAACGTCACCACCGAGATGGACCTGGAGCTTTGGGGGATCGCGCAGCTCGCCCGCCGGGACCCCGAAACCGCCCGGCTGTTCGCCGGATCCTCCATCGACGAGCTCGCCGAGCGCTACCAGTCCCGGAAGCTGCCGGTAGAAGTCCAAAATGGACTCGATGCGTTCTTCGAGCGCTACGGGCATCGGACGGTGGCGGAGATCGACATCGGGATCCCGCGCTGGTCCGAGGCCCCGGCGCACGTGCTCGGGCTCGTCGCGAACTACGTGCAGACCGGCGAAAGCGGCCACGACGCAGACGAGCAGTACCGGCGCGGGGTGGCCGACGCGGAGCGGATGGCCGCCGAGATCGTGTCCCGGCTCAAGAACCCGCTGCGAGCTCGGGTCGTCGGCTTCACGATGGACAGGGTGCGGCAGCTCGCCGGGCTCCGCGAAATGCCGAAGTACTGCATCGTGCTCGCGATCGCGAACGCCCGTAAGCACCTGCTGGCCGTCGGCCGGGAACTCGCCTGCACCGGTGGCCTGGAGCGCGCGGAGGACGTGTTTTTCCTCGACTACGACGAGCTCGCCGAGGCGGTCTCAGGCGCCGACCACCGCAATCTGGTGGCACAGCGCCGAGAAACCCACGAACGCGAACTGCGGCGCCGGCACCCGCCGCGCGTGCTGCTCTCGGACGGCACCGAACCCGAGGCGACGCTGCCCACGGCGGCGGTCGACGGTCAGCTGATCGGGACATCGGCTTCGGCGGGCACCGTGACCGGGACGGCGCGAGTGGTGCACGACCCGGTCCGCGCGCGGCTCGCCCCAGGCGAGATCTTGGTGACGCCGTCCACGGATCCCGGCTGGACGCCGCTGTTCCTGACCGCGGGCGGCCTGGTGATGGAGATGGGCGGGCCGAACTCGCACGGAGCGACGGTGGCCCGGGAGTACGGAATCCCCGCCGTGGTGGGAGTTCCGGAAGCCACGACCCGAATCACCGACGGCCAGCGGATAACCGTCCACGGCTCCGCGGGCACCGTCGAACTGGACCGGTGAGCCGGGCGATCGCCCGGCTCGGGCACGCCACCGGCAACGGCGGAATCGACTTCTGGACGCGGGCCGGGTGGCGATTTCGCGCGAAATCGCCACCACCCCGGGTGACGCGGCATCGTCGCGCTTCGTGATCGCCGCGGCGCGTTCGTGCAGGCGGTGCCAATTTCGCGAGAAATTGACCGTCACCTGGGTGAACGTCAATTTCTCGCGAAATTGTCACCCAGCCATCCCCCCGAGCGGCTCCTTTTCTCCCTGCAGCCCCGTTCCCGCTGGTCAACGCCCGTGAGCGCTGTTGGGGCCATAGCGGGCGCTTTGGAAGCGACCGGCCAAGATGCGGTAGGGCGGGCTCTTGTCTTTGAAGCCCCGATGCCGCGTATCTGGTCATGCGCAAATCGGGGATCCCGTAGTCCAGGCGGCGTTTGAGGTGCCGCCAACCGCAGCGCCACGCAGAACGAGTGTGGCAGCAATCACTGCAGCACCGAAAAGCACTCACGGCGGCTGATCAGCTGCAACCGGAGCCTACGCGGTGATGGCCCCTGCCGGTTCCGGCGGGGGCCATCGAGTCCGTTCGGGGGCGCCGTCGGCGGAGGAAGCCCGCCGCTCCAGCGGGTGAGCTGCGCCGGGTCGACCGTGTTGCCGGGCCGTCGCTTCCGGCGTCGTTCTGTTCGACGTGGAGGGCCGCCGGGCCGCTCAGCCGCCGAGCTGGTTGGCGCCACCGAGCGGGCCGTGGCTGGCCACGTCGTTGACCTTGTCCAGTGTCGTGTCCGGGGCGACCTTGCCGACCGGGAGGGTATCGGTCACGCCGTCCAGCGGGCTCGCCGGACCAGCGACGCCGCCGAGCGCGCTGCCGCTTCTCGCCGCCGGCAGCGTCGAACCGACCGGGGAGCCGGCCACCACGCCGTGCACCGTCTCGCCCACCAGGTTGACCTCCTGCGGCGTGGGCGGCAGCTGCGCGGGCTTGGCCTGCGGCACGCCCGCCTTTGTGCTGTCCAGCACCGAGCCCAGGCCAGCCGGCAGCTCGTCGACCGGGCCGCCCTGCCTGGCGACCGGGCTGACCGCCAAGGCGGGGACGACGTCGCCCACCGGCAGCGCGGCGGTGTCGAGGCTCTTGCTGCCGGTCACACCGCCGAGCAGGCCCGTGACCGGGTTGCTGTCGCCGAGCACGCCGACGCCGCCAAGCACGCCGTCGAGCGGGCCACCGGCGTTGCTGCGCCCGGTTAGCTGCTTCTCGACCGGGACGACGTCGCCCACGGTCTGCTGCGCGGAGGCCAGCGTGCCCGCGACGTGGTACGTGGTCTGCGCGAGGTTGTTGTCGGTGGGCAGCTGAGCGGGCAGCTGCGGGGTCTCGGCCGCGTTCGCGGTAGCGGCGAAGCCGACCGCGCCAGCGCCGCCGACCAACACAACGGCCGCTGCGGTAAGGGTGCGCTTCATCGCATTGCTCCTCTCTGCACAGGCCGATTCCTGTGCGCCGCGCCGGAGATTACGGAAGGATCACTCACCACCATTCAGCGATCACATAAGTGGGAAATGTAGACATTCAGTGATCGTTATCCGCCTATTTCTCCACGCTTTCGTGAAGAGCGACATGGGAGTGATTACTGACCGATCCCGTCCGCTGCGGTTGAGGGCAAGCGGCGCACCTGTTCGGCTCGCAGCGACTCGACCGCGTCGGCGAATTCCGCATAGGCCTCGTGCTCACTGTCGAACCGGCGGTACCGACCGACCCGCAGCTCCACCGACTCGTACTCGCGGTCCAACGCGTCGGCGGCCTGCTGGCACGCGACCGCCCGGTACCGGTATTTGGCGTGCCCGGCGAACGCCGCGGCCACCGCGACGACCAGGCACAACGCCACCGCGACCCCCCGAACGTCCACAACGGACACCGATACCGCCGTCACCGTCGCGGCGATGATCGAGCCGCCGATGACCACCGCCTGCAGGACGTTGTCCTTCGAGCGGTCCCGCCGGGCCTCGCCCCGGTAGCGCTCGACGAGATCCGGCAGCTGCGCCCGGTAGCGCTTGTGCACACCCAGCAAATCCCCGGACCCCAGTTCATCCAGCATGTTCTCGCGGTATGCGCATTCGAGCGCGCGCAGTTCTGACCCCACCGCGCGAACCTTAAAGTGCTGCTGGTAGACGAACCTCGCCGACAGGGCCATCGATGCCACGGCCAGGGCGAAAACCACCCCCGCCGGTATTGCGGACACCCATAACGACAACGCCATCGCGGCGGAGCCGATCAGCAACAGGTTGCCCGGCACCGCCCAGGCAACCAGGAGCCGCTGCACCAACCGCGCGCGGTAGTGCTGCTCAGACCGCTCGGCGATCCGGCGTTCCCAGTCCGGCGGCTGGCGATCCCCGGCAAGCACTCCACCGCCGACGATCCCGGCCGCATCCACTCGCTCCATCACATCGAATCCTTCCAGGCGCGTTAATGCGATCGAAGTAGCTCCCGGAGCACCAGGACAATCGGCCGGGAGGGTGATGATCTGCTCGGCCGATCGGTCCACCGCCGGATACGCCGGGTGATCGCTGCTGGGTTCGCACGCCGCTCACAGTTCGATAGCGGGCAGTGATAACAGCCAGTGGTGCACGCCGGACATCGTTTGGCGGTTACCGGGGTCTGCCACTCTGGCAGCGCCGCCCGCGGACGGGTCAACCGGGTCCACCAATCGGGCGTCGACACGCCGTCGAGAACGCACGAAAGGCTTACCGATCCGTCAACTCGGCGTTCGCGTCGCGGTAGAACTTCTCTGGATCCACCGGCCGCCCGGCCACCTCGATCTGGAAGTGCAAGTGTGGCCCGGTTGATTCGCCGCGATCGCCCATCGTCGCGATCAACTGCCCGGCCCGAACCTGTTGTCCGACCGAGACGAAGTCCTCGTCGATGTGCCCGTAAATCGAAACGACGTCCTCGCGGTGCGCAATTCTGATCCACATGCCATAACCGCTCGCCGGACCGGAATCTATGACGATGCCCTCCGACGCCGCTCGGATCGGGGTGCCGATGTCGTTGGCGATGTCGACACCGTTGTGCATCTCGCCCCAGCGCTCACCGAAGCCGCTGCTGATCTCGCCATCCGCCGGCGACACCCAGTCAGCTACTGGAGCAGCAGGTGGATCGGGCTCCGTGGGCAGCTTCGCGGCGAGGCCGGCGGCGAATCTCAGGCCGATCACCGGGGGTTTCGACTGGTCATCCTGCACAGCCGGGGCGGCCAGGGCACCAGCGGCACCGAGCACGCTGCCCACGACCAGTCCGACCAGTCCGGCGATCACCGTATTATGTCGTATTGCCATCGCGTTTCCATTCCTCCCGCCGTCCGCGGTTATTTGCGCGACGGCCGGGCCGAATTCCGCGTTCGGACGCCGAGGATTCCGAAACCGGCGTCTGGGCGGTTCGACAAGATTGCAGCCGAACCGCACGGGGAATGCATTTCGGAATTGGCTCAATGGAATGATGTGCCGACAATTCGCCGCGTCCCGCGCACAGGTGTCGGGAGGTCCGCCACGGACACGCACGGTCCACAGTGGTCACGATTCCCAGTGAACCGCGCGTGGGCCGAACCCGAAGCCCTTTCCAGCCATCACGGAGGGTGTCGGACGCGGCCGAGCCGCCGATGTCACCTCCCTGATCCGCACACCACTCGACCGGTAATCACCCGATCAGACCAAGAGCGAGGGGCACCCGTGCCCTCTTGCTAGGTCACGGATGGCCCTCACCAGCCATCGATCGAGTGCTTCCAAGCCGGCGGAAGGGTTCTCAGGGTGACGGCAAGGCTGCGCGGCGCGCTCGCCGGATCGAGCGCCCGATCGCCGACTTCGCCCAAGCCCTGAAGAACGTCTGACGCGGCAACGGGACCGTGAGCGCTTTCGGGCTGCTATAGCAAGAGGCTGAGACAGCAACCCAAAGGGCTCACGGCCCCGCGACCTCGTCACTTCGGTTCGACGAACTGGACGTCGAGCTGGATCTTCACCACGTTGCCGAGCAGGGCTTCACCCGCGCCGAAGTTGATGCCGTAATCGCTTCGGCGGATCTCGCCCGTCGCCTCGAAGCCGGCGTGGCGGCTTCCGTCGAAGACGTCCCCGACCCCGCCGAACTCGACCTCGAAGGTGATCGGCTTGGTCACCTCTCCGATGGTCAGCTCGCCTTCGAGGGACCAGTCCTCGCCTTCGCCGCGCAGCCGGGTCGAGCGGAAGGTCATGGTCGGGCGCTTCTCGGCGTCGAGCAGGTCCGGGGCGAGGACGTGCGCGTCGCGGTCGGCGTTTCCGGTGTCGATGGACGCGATGGCGACGGTGGCGGTGATCGTGCTGTCGTCGAGGGTCTCGCCCACCACGAGTTCGGCGTCGACCTCGGCGAAGCGGCCCCGCACCTTCGACACTCCCAGGTGCCGGATCGAGAAGCCGACCGAGGAGTGGAACGGGTCGAGGGCCCAGCGGCCGGCGGTCAGCTGGAGTGCGGTCGTTTCAGTGGTCATGGCACCAACCTCGCGGTTTCGCCGCACCGGAGGGAGACCGCGCTGAGGCTGGCCCTCGCAGGGCCACCCACAAGCGCGTCCCCAGCAGGTAGGTTCCTGTCGTGCGCGACAACGAATTCGGGGCCTTCCTGCGCGCCCGTCGGGAAGCCATCACGCCCGCCGAGGTGGGGCTGCCCACCGGACCGCGACGGCGCACGCCCGGGCTGCGGCGCACGGAGCTGGCGATGCTCGCCGGGATCAGCGTCGAATACCTCACCCGGCTGGAGCAGGGCCGGGACCGCCACCCGTCCTCCGAGGTGCTGGGTGCCCTCGTCGACGCTCTGCGGCTGTCCTCCGAGGAGCGCGCGCAGTTGTGGCTGATCCTGGGCACGAACAAGCCGAGCGCGCTGTGCCCGCGGGTCGCCGAGCCGCCGGTGCGGACGGTTCGCGAAGGTGTGCAGGCGATCCTCCAGCGGCTCGAACCGAGTCCGGCGCTGGTGGTCAACCGGATCGGCGACGTCCTCGCCCGCACGGACGGCTACCAGCGACTGGCGGGCCCGGTCGGGGTCCTGGACGCCGAGCGGCCCAACCTGGTGCGCTTCGTGTTCACCGACGACCGCGCGCGCACTGCGCACCCCGAGTGGGCACGCATCGCCGACGCCCAGGTCAACTTCCTCAAGCTCGGTTTCCACTGCGACGACCCGCATTCCGCGGGCCTCGTCGAGGAGCTGAGCGCCGCCGCCGGAGCCCCGTTCACCAGCCGGTTCGAGGCACAGCAGGTCGTTCCGGAGCGCACCGGAGTGGAGCGCTGGGTGCATCCCGAGGTCGGCGAGCTGCGGCTGGGTTTCGAGGTCCTGGAGGTGTCGGGAACCGACGACCAGCGCCTGATCATCTACCTGCCCGCCGACGACTCGACCGCGGCAGCGCTGGACCGCCTCGACGGGCGCCACCCCGGCGGTCTGCGAGCAGTCTCCGGCTGACCGTCGTGAGTGGCCGTTCCGGTTCTTACCGGCAGCGCCGCTCACGAGTCTTCCCAGTCGCGCGGGGACAGGGTGAGGGCTCCGGGGATCGCCGCGAAGGCTTGCCCTGGTAGTCGGGGAGACGGACGGTCTGCCCGGCGGTGTCTTCCAGCACCATCTGGCCACGCGACCAGCACGACGGGTGATCGTGCCGGTAGCCAGCGACGAGAAGATCACGTCGGCGGCCAGGTAGAGCGTGGCGGTGGAGCTCGCTGACGTACAACCGCCCGTCGGCGAGCTCGGCGATGACGCGCCGGCGCTGCGCATGGCCCACGACGCCGAGGAACGCCAGCAAGTCCTCACTATCCATCAACCACCCCGATCCGTCAGCCAACACTTGCGCATGGCATGACCGGCTGTCATGCAACCAGGGCGGCGTTCCCGCAGGTGGGGGCCCGTGAGCGCTTCCGGGTGCTAGAACGCCCTAAACCACTCACGGGCCCTGGCCGGCGAAACCAACTCCGTCAAGCGGGCGGTGCGCCCGGCTACGGCCGTGAGCAGAGCAGCCAGTTCTGGGTGCTCACCGATACACCGCCGTAGGAGACGCCCGACGTGCAGCAAGCCGTTGATGCTCCGCGCGCTCACGACGGCCCGGGCACCGCGTCGATCGCGCGGTGGTGCGGCTCGATGTCGTCGCGGAGCTGCCGGCCGAGCGCCGGTCGCGCTGTCCTTCCTCATCTTGATCGGCGCCCTCACCCTGATGCCGCCCGACCCGCCGCGGCCGGAGCGCACCGCTCGGCGGCATCGAGCGTGCTTCCGCAGGTTGCCCGCGAGGCGGCCGAGGCAGCAGTCCGGCTGGTTCCACGGACGCGCACCGGTACCGATCGGCACGCATCGGGCACGCAGAGACCGTTCGCAGGGAAGCTGCGTCACGCCACCTCACCTCGGGCAAAAAGAAAAACCGCAGGTCACCTGGGTGATCCTGCGGTCTTTCCAGCGAGCCGCCTAAGGGAATCGAACCCTTGACCTACGCATTACGAGTGCGTCGCTCTAGCCGACTGAGCTAAGGCGGCGTTGCATGAGCAAGTGTAGCGGGCCGGGCCTCGCCGTCGTTCACGGCCCCACTGCTTGGCGCTGGCCCGATCGGCGCTTGTCTTCGCTGGTGGCCGGGATTGACTCCGGGAAGACCCCACCTTCGGCCGGCGCACTGCGACGACTTCCTTCGCCACCTCGTCACCTTCGACTCGTTGGATCAACAGTGATGCTTAACACGTGACCGGGAGGTTCTCGGATGCGGGCAGTCCGCCGCTTCAGCGCGTGCCCCACCGTCGGGCTCGCTGCTGCATGTGCCGGACGCCGTCCACGCGCATTCCAACGTGCAGCTCGCTTCCGCTCCCGGGCGGACCGGCAAAGCCGTGCAGTCGACCTCGACGTTCCAGGTCGCCAGCGTCCGGTTGTTCGCCGGGACTTCACAGGAGATCCGCGTCGACCACTGCAGTGCAAGGCCGGCGTGGAGCGGATGGAGCGAACGGACCGTTCACTTCACCTATCGAAGCGGACAGGCCGTTCGCTCCACACCAGCCAGCGACGGCGCACCACTACGCGAAACGAGTTTCCGAACAGGCTCTACAGCGCCCAAAAGACTCAAGGACCCTCACCGGCCTGAACACATCAGTGTCCACTGTGGAGTCATCCGGTGTAGAGGACGGCTAGCATTGCTTCCACCGCGATGATGGGCTTCACGTTCTGCGTCAGGGCTTCGCGGCACTCCAGGACCGCGTCGAGGCGGCGCAGCGCCGACTCCGACGTCCACTCCGCCGCCGCCTTCGCCACCGAACGTTCGAAGTCCGGGTGGTTCAGCGGGGCGGTCGAGCCCGCGCGGGTTACCAGCACGTCCCGGTAGAAAGCCGCCAGGTCGACCAACGCCAGGTCCAGCGCGTCCCGCTGGGAGCGCGTGGCGCGCGACTTCTGGCGCTTCTCCAGTTCCTTCAGCGCCGCGTTCGCGCCGCGGGTGGCCGCCGCCGTGCCCTTGCCCGTGCCGCCCGCGCCCATCGCGGTCTTCAGCTCTTCCTTCTCGGCCTCGTTGCGGTCCTCGTTCGCGGTGACCGCTTCCGTCTCGGCCAACTTCACCAGCCCGGTGGCCGCCGTGAAAACGTCCGAGAACCGGCGCAGCCCCAGCGGAATGCGCAACACCGACTCGCGCCGCTCCCGCACCTCCTCGTCGGTCGCCAGCCGCCGCGCCCGGCCGATGTGGCCGCCACACACCGAAGCCGCCCACTGCGCGAGCTCCGCGTCCACTCCATCGCGCTCGTGCAGCACCTCGGCGATCGCGCCGGACAACGGCGTGCGCAACTGCACGACGCGGCAGCGGGAGCGGATCGTGACGGACACGTCCTCCGGGTGGTCAGACGGCGCGCACAGCAGGAACACGGTCCTCGGCGGCGGCTCCTCCACCGCCTTGAGCAGGGCGTTCGCGGCGCCTTCCGTGAGCCGGTCGGAGTCTTCGATCAGCACGATGCGCCACTGGCCGGTGGTCGGCCGCCGCGCCGCGGCCTGCACGAGCGCCCGCATCTCCGCGACCGAGATCGACAGGCCTTCCGGCACCACCAGCCGAACGTCCGCGTGGGTGCCGTGCAGCACCGTCCGGCACGCCGAGCAGTGCCCGCAGCCCGGCTGCTCGTGGTCCGAGCACTGCAGTGCCGCGGCGAAGGCCCGGGCGGCGGTAGAGCGGCCCGATCCGGGCGGCCCGGTGAACAGCCACGCGTGCGTCATCGATCCCGGCGGGACCGGCTCACCCCGCGCCTGGAGGTGGGCGGCGCGCACTGCGGCGAACAACGTCTGCACCGCGTCGGGCTGTCCGACGACCTCCGCCCACACGCCGGTCTTCGGCTGCCCCGGAGCGTCGGTCTGCATCACGTCGCCTCCAGTACTTCGCGGACACCCAGACTGTACGGGGCGGCACCGACCGGCCTCGCCGCCAGTTCGCCAACGGGGCCGTGAGTCTTTGGGCGGCCTATGCCGATGGCAACCCAAAGGACTCACGGCCCCGGGATCAGCTGAATGGCGGGATCACGCCGACTTCGAAGAGGAACTCGCCCGCTTCTTGGCCGCCGTGCTCTTCGTCGCCGTGCTCTTCGTCGCCGTACTCTTCGTCGCCGTACTCTTCGTCGCCGTGCTCTTCGTCGCCGTGCTCTTCGTCGCCGTGCTCTTCGTCGCCGTGCTCTTCGTCGCCGTGCTCTTCGTCGCGGTGGTCTTCTTGGCTGGCGCCTTCTTCTTCGCCGGGGCCTTGGCGCGCCGCTCCGCGAGCAGTTCCACCGCGCGGTCCATGGTCAATGACTCGACGTCATCGCCCTTGCGCAGCGACGCGTTGGTCTCGCCGTCCGTGACGTACGGACCGAACCGGCCATCCTTGATCACCAGCGGCTTGCCGGTGTCCGGCGCCTCGCCGAGCTCCCGCAGCGGCGCCGCGGCCGCCCGCCGACCCCGCTGCTTCGGCTGCTCGTAGATCTTGAGCGCCTCCTCCAGCGTGATCGAGAAGATCTGGTCCTCGGTCTCCAGCGAGCGCGAGTCCGTGCCCTTCTTCAGGTACGGGCCGTAGCGGCCGTTCTGCGCCGTGATCTCGTTGCCGGACTCCGGGTCCTTGCCCACCACGCGCGGCAGCGACAGCAGCTTCAGCGCGTCGTCGAGCCTCACGGTGTCCAGCGACATGTGCTTGAACAGGCTGCCAGTGCGGGGCTTGCCCTTGCTGCCCTCGGGCAGGATCTCGGTGACGTACGGCCCGAACCGGCCTTCCTTCGCGACCACCTCGTTCCCCGACTCCGGGTCGGTGCCGAGGCTGCGGCCCTCCATCGGGGTCGCGAACAGCTTCTCCGCGATCTCCACGGTGAGCTCGTCCGGCGGCAGGTCGTCCGGCAGGTTCGCGCGCTGCGACGAGCCGTCGCCCAGCATCCGCTCCAGGTAAGGGCCGTAGCGGCCGACCCGCACGTAGACGGTGCGGTCCTCGTCGTCGTTGAACATCGGGATGGAGTTGATCTCACGCGGGTCGATCTCCTCGACCCCGGAACCGACCAGCTTCTTCAGCCCGCCGGCCCGGCCGATCGAGTCCTCCGGGCCGATGTCGCCGCCGAAGTAGAACCCGGACAGCCATCGGGTGCGCTGCTGGCGCCCCTCGGCGATGCGGTCCAGTTCGTCCTCCAGCGCGGCCGTGAAGTCGTAGTCCACCAGCCGGCCGAAGTGCTTCTCCAGCAGGCCGACCACGGCGAAGGCGATCCACGACGGGACCAGGGCGGAGCCCTTCTTCCACACGTAGCCGCGCTCCTGCACGGTGCTGATGATCGACGCGTAGGTCGACGGGCGGCCGATGCCCAGCTCTTCCAGCGTCTTGACCAGGCTGGCTTCGGTGAAGCGCGGCGGCGGGTTGGTGGTGTGCCCGTCCGGCGACAGCTCCGGCGCGGTGACCGACTGGTCCTGCACCAGCTGTGGCAGCCGCGACTCCGCGTCGTCGGCGACCCCACCGGCCTCCGAGTCGACCGCCTCGACGTAGGCCTTCAGGAATCCGGCGAAGGTGATCGTGCGGCCGGATGCGGCGAAGGTGCACTCCTCGCCGCTGGAGGCGGTGCCGGTGATGCGCACCGACAGCGTGGTGCCCTTCGCGTCGGCCATCTGGGAGGCGATGGTCCGCTGCCAGATCAGCTCGTAGAGCTTGTAGCCGTCAACGTCGTTACGCAGCTCGGCCGCGACCTCGCCCGGGGTGCGGAAGCTCTCGCCCGCCGGGCGGATCGCCTCGTGCGCCTCCTGGGCGTTCTTGACCTTGCGGTTGTACTGGCGCGGCTGCGGTGGCAGGTACTGCTCGCCGTACAGGTCGCGGGCCTGGTTGCGCGCCGCCGTGATCGCCGTCTCGGACAGCGTCGTCGAGTCGGTCCGCATGTACGTGATGTAACCGTTCTCGTACAACCGCTGCGCCGTGCGCATCGTCCGGTCGGCCGAGAAACGCAGCTTTCGGCTGGCTTCCTGCTGCAGCGTGGAGGTCATGAACGGCGCGTACGGCTTCCGCGTGTACGGCTTCTCCTCGACGCTGGACACGTGCAGCTGCGCATCGGTGAGCGCGGCGGCGAGGCTGCGGGCCTCCTGCTTGGTCAGCACCCGCGTGTCGGGGTTCTTGAGCCGCCCGTCCGGGCCGAAGTCGCGGCCGGTGGCCAACTTCGCGCCGTCCACGTTCACCAGGCGTGCGCCGAAGCGCCGCGGCGAGGCGTCCGGGCCGGCATCCATCGTCGCGGAGATGTCCCAGTACTCGGCCGGGACGAACCTGATCCGCTCGCGCTCCCGCTCGACCACGATCCGGGTCGCCACCGACTGCACGCGGCCCGCCGATAGCTTCGGCATGACCTTCTTCCACAGCACCGGGCTGACCTCGTAGCCGTACAGCCGGTCCAGGATGCGGCGGGTCTCCTGCGCGTCCACCAGGTCGTGGTCCAGGTCGCGCGGGTTGGCGGCGGCCGCCTGGATCGCCGACTCGGTGATCTCGTGGAACACCATCCGGCGAACCGGCACCTTCGGCTTCAGCGTCTCCAGCAGGTGCCAGGCGATCGCCTCGCCCTCGCGGTCACCGTCCGTCGCGAGGTAGAGCTCGTCGACCTGCTTGAGCGCGTCCTTCAGCTCGGTGACCGTCGACTTCTTGTCCGAGCTCACCAGGTACAGCGGCTCGAAGTCGTTGTCGACGTCGACGCCCAGCCGGGCCCACGCCTGCCCCTTGTACTTCTCGGGCACGTCCTTGGCGTTCTTCGGCAGGTCCCGGATGTGCCCGCGAGAAGACTCGACGATGAAGTTCGAGCCCAGGTAGGAGGCGATCTTCTTGGCTTTCGCCGGCGACTCGACGATCACCAAGCGCCGGCTCGCGGAGCCAGCCCCGTTGGGGGACCCCGAAGCCCGGCCGGTCCCGCCGGCCTTCTTCGTCCGTGTCGACCCAGCCACGCTTACCTGCTCTCTTCTTCCGGAGACTTCCGCTGCACCCGGTGCTACCCGACAAGTTCCTCAGTGTGCCCCTTGTGCGCTAGTTCGCAGCGCGCAGGGAAGGCACAGGGTTGCACATAACACGCTAAGACTCGTCAACATCTTCTTGTACGAACGTATCGGGTGACTCCAGTGTTCCGTTGCGTGACCTGGCGTGATGTGCGTCAACCCGGTCAGGACACCAGGGGCCACGTTCGCTCGATCGCACCATCGGGAGTTGGGCCGACGAGCTCGGCGAGGCGGGCCAACCGGCGACGACCGGCGACGCGCAGCGCAGGGCCACCGGCACGCGGGCCGACCGGCTTGGCCGGGAGGCCGCAGCCGAGCAGCGCCGCGGCCAGCGGCGCGTGCGTGTCGGGCGCGTGCGGATCGAGCCCGAGGCGGTAGCCGGTGGGCTCGCCGTAGCCGGCGGTCAGCGCCCAGATCCGGAGGGCAGCGCCGTCCGGGACGAAGTCCGGCGGGACGGATTTCACGGCGCCGCGCAGCCAGCGCGCGGCGAGGCCGGTGAGGTCCGAACGGAAAGCGGTGCGGATCAGCGGTCGGCCCTCGTCGGAGCGGCCGAGCTCGGCTTCCACGCCGCGTTCGGCGCAGGCCGCGACCAGGGAGCGGGCGCGCCATTCGGCGTCGACCACCACGGACAGCCGGGCCGCGGTGCCGCGGCCGAAGCCGACCGCCTGCCCGGGGCCGCACAGCATGCCCGCGAGGTCGGCGACGTCTGGCTGCCGCGCCTCGGCCGAGTAGAAGGACAGCTGGTCCACGGCCCGCATGCTAGAACGGTAGTTCGACTTTGGCCAGCACATCCATCCGTATGCGTGAGGCTCTACCGCAGTTTGAATTGAAACTGTCAGCGGGTTTGTTCACCGCCGAACTGGCTCGGCAGCGGGGTTGCGAGTTGGAGCGAACGGCCCGTTCGCTTCACGAGTCGAGGTGAACAGGCCGTTCGCTGCACCCAACCAGCCCAGCGGCCGGTCTCAGCCTGGGGGTTGCTGCTGGCGCTGGGCGAAGAACTGCTTGCAATCCGGCGCCTGCTCGGCGGCGGTCTTGAGCTCGTCGTTGTGGTCCAGCTGCTCCAGCTTGTCCTGGAGGTTCAGCTGCTGGCCCTTCTGCAGCTCCTGCTGCAGGCCGGTCATGCCCTCCTGGAACCGCTGTTCGTTGGTCGGGTCGATCTGCTTCGCCTTGTCGCCCGCCCCCTGCAGGAGATCGCGGACCTGCGTGAAGCCCTGCTGGAAACCCTCGTTGACCTGGTCCGCGCCCGCGATCGGCGACGGGCCCAGGCCCTTCAGGCCCTGGATGGTGCCATCGGCGGAACCCACCGCCGAGTCGATTCGTTCGATCACCGTTTTCTTGAGCGTGGCCGTGTTCGTCTTGTCCACGGGCGGGAGCTGCTTCTGGGAAGCGGAGAAGCCGCCCACCAGACCGCACATCCGGCCCACCCACGCAACCCCCTCCGGGCTCGGGGCGGCGGCCTTCGGGGGCGGCGCCGGGGCGGGGCCTGCCGCGCACCCGGCGAGCGCCAGCGGAACGGCCGCCAGCACCGCGATGGACGTCGAACGGATCTTCATGCGCACTCCTCGCAATGTTCGGAGTTGCCTTCGGCGTGCCGCCCGACTCTCCCCCACCGGCCGCCGCACGCCGGAAGCCGGGGTCGGCTACCCGCCGAAACCCCAGCTCATGGAAAGGGCGCCGCCCCCGCGGGGCAGCGCCCTTCTCGATCGGCGCGACGTCAGGGCGCGCCGTTGACCGCCTTGTCGTCGGACGGGGATGACTCCGCGATCGCCGTGGAGCGGCGCTTGGAGACCACGACCGCGGTGATGATCACCGCGGTCGCGACGATCGCGATGCCGATCCCTACCGCCTGGTTCGCGCCCGCGCCCACGCTGAACGTCACCACGGCCGGCGCGATCAGCACCGACACCAGGTTCATCACCTTCAGCAGCGGGTTGATCGCCGGACCGGCGGTGTCCTTGAACGGGTCGCCGACGGTGTCGCCGATGACCGTCGCGGAGTGGGCCTCGGAGCCCTTGCCGCCGTGGTAGCCGTCCTCGACCAGCTTCTTCGCGTTGTCCCAGGCACCACCGGAGTTGGCCAGGAAGATGGCCATCAGGGTGCCGGTGGCAATGGCACCGGCGAGATAGCCCGCCAGCGGGCCGACGCCCAGGCCGAAGCCGACCGCGATCGGCGCCAGCACAGCGAGCAGACCAGGGGTGGCCAGCTCGCGCAGCGAGTCACGGGTGCAGATGTCGACGACCTTGCCGTACTCGGGGCGTTCCGAGCCGTCCATGATCCCGGGCTTGTCCCGGAACTGCCGCCGCACCTCGTAGACCACGGCGCCGGCCGCGCGGGACACCGCGTTGATCGCCAGGCCCGAGAAAAGGAACACCACGGACGCCCCGATGATCACGCCCACCAGCACGTTCGGCGCGTAGACGAAGAACTCGGAGGCGCTGAGGTGACCGGCCACATCGGCCAGCGCGACGCCGATCGCGTCCGTGTAGGACCCGAACAGCGCGGTCGCGGCAAGCACCGCCGTCGCGATCGCGATGCCCTTGGTGATCGCCTTGGTGGTGTTGCCGACGGCGTCCAACTCGGTGAGGATCTTCGCGCCCTCGCCCTCGACGTCGCCGGACATCTCGGCGATGCCCTGGGCGTTGTCGCTGACCGGGCCGAAGGTGTCCATCGCGACGATCACGCCGACGGTGGTCAACAGACCGCAGCCGGCCAGCGCGATGGCGAACAGCGCCACCGGCAGCGACCCGGACAGCAGGAACGCGCCGAACACCGCCGCGCCGATGATCAGCGCGGTGTACACGGCGGACTCGAAGCCCACCGAGAGGCCGGAGAGGATCACGGTGGCCGCGCCGGTCAGCGACGACTTGCCGACGTCGCGCACCGGCCGGTGCTCGGTGGCGGTGAAGTAGCCGGTGAGCTTGAGGATGACCACCGCGAGCAGGATGCCGATGATCACCGCGACCAGCGCGATCAGCGCCGGGCTGCCGTTGGTGGCCCGGATGCCCTCGGAGACGCCGGTGAGCTCGGCGAACGTACTGGGCAGATACAGCATCGCGGCGATCGCGCAGAGCACCGCGGAGATGCCGGCCGAGATGTAGAAGGACCGGTTGATCGCGGTCAGCGCGCTCTCGCCGGCGCGGGCCTTGGTGATGTAGACGCCGATCACCGCCGTGATCACACCCAGGGCGGGCACGATCAGCGGGAACAGCAGGCCGTGCAGGCCGAACGCGGCGGTGCCCAGGATCAGCGAGGCGACCAGGGTGACCGCGTAGGACTCGAACAGGTCGGCCGCCATACCGGCGCAGTCGCCGACGTTGTCCCCGACGTTGTCGGCGATCGTGGCGGCGTTGCGCGGGTCGTCCTCCGGGATGTTCTGCTCGACCTTGCCGACCAGGTCGGCACCCACGTCGGCGGCCTTGGTGAAGATGCCGCCGCCGACTCGCATGAACATCGCCAGCAGGGCGGCGCCGAAGCCGAAGCCCTCCAGCACGCGCGGGGCGCCGCCGGCGTAGACCAGCACCACCAGCGCGGCGCCGAACAGGCCGAGGCCGACGGTGATCATGCCGACCACGCCGCCGGTGCGGAACGCGACCCGCATCGCCTTCTCGCGCCCCTCACCCGCCTCGCGGGCTGCCGCCGCGACGCGGACGTTCGCACGGGTGGACAGCCACATGCCGAGGTAGCCGATGGTGGCCGAGAAAGCGGCGCCGAACAGGAAGAAGATCGATCGGCCGATCATCTCGCCGGTGCTCTCCGCGGGCAGCGCGAACAGCACCAGGAACACGATCACCGCGAAGATCGCCAGTGTGCGGAACTGCCGGTTCAGGTAGGCCGACGCGCCTTCCTGGACGCCCTTGGCGATGTCCTGCATCCTGGCCGTTCCTTGGCCGGCGGACAGCACCTCCTTGATCAGGACGTAGCCGAAGGCCAGGGCGGCCAGGGCGATCACCATGACCACGCCGACGACGACGTAGTCGGTGCCGCCGAGTTCGATACCGGTGGCTTGCTGGGCGAGGTCCATCCGGGTATGCGAGCTCGGTGGTGCAGCGCCCTGGGCCCAGCCGTGCTGGACCGGGGTGAGCAGGGACATCCGTCCTCCTGGGTTGTGCTCGGTTCAGCACCGGAACCCGGAAAGCTCAACCGGGATTCGATGCGCGGTAGGCGGCCCCGCCCGGTACGGCCGGTGATCTATCGCTGGCCGTCCGTGGCGACGTCGTGGCTCGGGAGTCTATTCAGGCCACGAGTGGCTTACCTCACGGTGTGATACGCAACTCGTCCCGACATGGGGTTCCGTTACTAAATAATCGATTCAGATGGGTACTTGATCACCCAATTGGGCAAAGTTCGATTTGGCCCAATCGGGTGAGATAAGGTAGAGGACACGACTCCGACGGTCCACTGTGTCGCGGCCGCAGCCAGCGTCGCGGCCCGAAACTGCAGAAAGAACCATCCGATCGAGCGATACCGACACGGATGCGGGGACCGGGAACGCGTGCAGAGGACGCGATCGGCACTGTGCAAGGCTCGCTTCTGTGCGCGCAGCGGACGAGGACAAGGGGCGGCGGTTGCTCGACCGCGCCGTAGTCGGCATACCGGCCGAAGAAACACCGGTGCGTCACGTCGAGCACCTGCCGGCCCGCCCGGCACGGACCGCCGACTGGCCGAAGTGGGCCCCGCCGCGGCTGGTGGACGCGCTCCGTGACCGCGGTGCGCGGGAGCCGTGGGTGCACCAGGCCGAAGGAGCCGAAGCCGTCTGGGCGGGCGAGAACGTGGTGGTCGCGACCGGCACCGCGTCCGGCAAGTCGCTGGTCTACCAGCTGCCGGTGCTGTCCAAGCTGCTCAACGACGACCGGGCGACCGCGCTCTACCTTGCCCCCACCAAAGCGCTCGGCGCCGACCAGCTGCGCACGATCGACGAGCTCGGCATGCGGGAGGTCCGGGCGGCGAGCTACGACGGCGACACCCCGCAGGTGGAGCGGGACTGGGTGCGCGCGCACGGTCGGTGGATCTTCACCAACCCGGACATGCTGCATTACGGCGTGCTGCCCGGTCATGGCCGGTGGGCGCGGTTCTTCCGGCGCCTTAGCCACATCGTGGTCGACGAGTGCCACACCTACCGCGGAGTGTTCGGCTCGCACGTCGCGCTGCTGCTGCGCCGCCTGCGCCGCGTCGCGCAGCACTACGGCGCGGATCCGGGTTTCGTGCTCGCCTCGGCGACCGTGTCCGACCCGGCATCGCTGGCCGCGCGCCTGACCGGCGTCTCCTGCCGCGCCGTGACCGACGACGGATCGCCGCGCGGGGCCCGGACGATCGCGTTCTGGGAACCGCCGCTGCTCGGCGAGATCATCGGCGAGAACGGCGCTCCGGTGCGCCGGGCGGCCGGCACCGAGGCTGCGCGCATCATGACCGAGCTGGTCATCGAGGACGCCCGGACGTTGGCGTTCATCCGGTCCCGGCGCGGGGTGGAGCTGGCTGCGCTGTCCGCGCAGCGTGCGCTGTCCGATGTGGACGAATCGTTGGCCCAGAAGGTCGCCGCCTACCGCGGCGGGTACCTGCCCGAGGACCGCCGCGAGCTGGAGCGCTCCCTGCTGTCGGGCGAGCTCCGCGCGGTGGCCACCACCAACGCGCTGGAGCTCGGCATCGACATCTCCGGCCTCGACGCCGTCGTGGTCGCCGGATATCCCGGCACCCTCGCGTCCTTCTGGCAGCAGGCCGGACGAGCCGGGCGGGACGGCGAGGGCGCCCTGGTGGTCTTCGTCGCGCGGGACGATCCGCTGGACACCTACCTGGTGCACCACCCGCCCGCCGTTCTCGACCGGCCGGTCGAGGCGACGGTGCTCGATCCGACCAACCCGTACGTGCTCGAACCGCACCTGGCCTGCGCCGCCGCCGAGCTGCCGCTCGGCGAGGACTCCTTCGACGTTTTCGGCGGCGAGCCCGCCCGCCGGGCCGTGGAAGCGCTCACCGCGGACGGGGTGCTGCGCAAGCGCCCGCACGGCTGGTTCTGGACCTCCCGCGAGCGTCCACATCGGAACGTCGAACTGCGGGGCGCCGGTGGGCACCCGATCGCCGTCGTGGAGGGCGAATCCGGGCGGATGCTCGGCACCGTGGATCCGGACTCGGCCTGCGGGACTGTGCACCCCGGCGCGATGTACCTGCACCGCGGCGAGTCCTTCGTGGTGGACGAGCTGGACCTGGAGACCGGAATCGCCCTGGTGCACCAGGAGAGCCCGGATTGGACGACCTCACCGCGCAACGTCGTGGACATCTCGGTGCTGCGGACGATCGAGCGACACGACACCGGACGCGGCGTCACGGTTTGCCTCGGCGAGGTGGAGGTCACCTCGCAGGTCGTCGGCTACCTGCGGAAACGGCCCTCCGGCGAGGTGCTGGACCAGGTTCCGCTGGACCTCCCCGCGCAGACCCTGCTGACCCGGGCGGTCTGGTACACGGTCGGCGACGAGCTGTTGGTGGGCAGCACGCCGGGGGGCGCCGGGCTGGATCCGGCGCTCGTCCCCGGCGCGCTGCATGCCGCCGAGCACGCGGCGATCGGTCTGCTGCCGCTGTTCGCGACCTGCGATCGATGGGACATCGGCGGGGTTTCCACCGCTTTGCATGCCGACACCGGGGAGGCAACGGTGTTCGTGCACGACGGTCATCCGGGAGGGGCCGGATTCGCCGATCGCGGTTATGCCGCATTGGTCCCATGGCTGGCCGCGACGCGGGAAGCGATCGCTTCCTGCGACTGCCCGGCTGGGTGCCCGTCCTGCGTCCAGTCGCCGAAGTGCGGGAACGGCAACGAACCGCTGGACAAGGCGGGGGCGGTAGCTGTTCTCGACGCGGTTTCGACCGCGCTCGGGGGAAGCGCCGCTGGATCAGCTGGGCTCCACGGCGACCGTCCACAAGAGAGCTGAGCACGAAGGGCTGGTGCGTGCTCAGAGGCGTGTCCGGTCGTACTGGGGGCCCTGGGCGCGGATGCCGATCCGTTCGGCGCCTGCGCGGTCGGCAGGGGGTCACCTGCCCGCTGCGAGGAGTTCCGCCACGTTCTCCGGATTGCTGTTGTCAAGGAGTTCAAGACTCGTGCAGAACGCCTCCTGCACGAAGTCGGAGCCGGGCAGCTGCCAGGCGCACACCTCGGGCTTGACCCGCCAGTGCACCGCACCGCCCGGGTAGGCCGTCGGGGGCATGGGCACCCAACTTCCGTTGCCGTGCAAGCAAATTTCATCTTGCTCGGCCAGTTCGGGGTAGAGCTCGCCGCCGCTGGACATCAGGAAGTACCAGCGGCCGTTCGGGGTGGCGACGATCGGCACGGGGAAGCCGAGTTCGCGCAGCACCGAAGCGGCCCGGCGGCCGAGGTCCGCGTCGACCTCGATGGCGTCCACCGTGGCGCCGGTGGCGATCAGCAGGCCGTACGGCCGCTCCGCCCACCAGGACGTGACCTCGTCGGGGTTGGTGCCGAGCCGGTCCTGCCAGTCGCGGTAGACCGGCACCAGGCCGTTCTCCTGCCGTCCGCGCCGGCCGATCCAGACATCTTCTTCGGGATAAGTTCCGGGCAGCACCGGCCAACCGCGCGAGGCGAATCCGATCGCCTGCACGCGAAGTTCGATCCGGTTGCTGGTCAACCCGGCCGGGTGGGCCGGGACGCCGCGGAAGGCGTTGGGCCACCTGTCCGCCGACCGTTGCATTTGCTCCGCCTCCTCGTTCCACAGTGGGCGCCGGACCGGCGGCTCGGGGTCGCCTCCGGAATCACCTTCGGCAGCCGCCTGGTTCTCGACCTCGTTGTCGTAAACCTTGGGTCTTGCGCTCACACAACTAATCAACGTCATCGGACCCCGCCGAGTACACCCCCCAGTCGACGACCGGTAGCTCAGCCGCGACGAACGCTCCCAGCCGAACACGAGCACCGATAGATCATCCTGGTGAGCGACACCGGAATGACCGCTCCCAATGGTGATTTCGGAGCGGCTCGACCGTTCGCCGACCGCTCATCGCAGCCGGGCCGATCAGTCGTCGGTCGGCCCGGCACGGGCCCGTGCGCTGGCTTTCCGCCCGCCCGGAACGAACGCGGGAAGATCGGTTCGCACTGCCACGAGGGCATCCCATCCGTCCATCGTGCATTCAGCTATCTCGACCCGCATCCCACTCGCGACCTGGTTCGCCCGTTCGCATGCAAGCTGCTGTCCGTGCGGCGCGTACGCCGCCGCGGCCAGCGCCGCGAGGTCCGCCGCTCCTTCGGCCCGGTGACGGGCGATGGTTACCGCGCCCAACTGCAGGACGAACCACAGCAGGGCGAGCAAGGCCATCGAGAGCACTGCCGAAAGCACGGTTGCCGTGCCCCGATCGCCATTCATCGCGCCACCAGCCCTTCGACCCCCGGTTCCAGCACCGCCACCGCGCGTGCGCGCAGCGACTGGCCGGGCAGGAACCCACCGGGCAGCGGCGCGCTCACCTCGATGCTGACCTGGTCGCCCTCGACCAGCACCGACAGCGACGCGCCGGCCGGGGCGATGCGGCCGACCGCCTCGTCCGCGCGGGGCCGGTCGCCGCGCGCCACCAGCCGCGCGGCCTCGACCGCCGCGTCGGTGCAGCGGAGATGGCCGATCAGCGCGCCGGCTCCGGTCAAGATCAACGCGAACACCGCGATCACCGAGCAGATGCCCAGCGCCGCCTCGACCGTCACCGCCCCGGCATCGCGGCCGGTCGTTCCGGCGCCGGGCGCAACGACCGGCGCCGGAACCACCTCCGCCATCAGACACCGCCGCCTTCCAGCCCGCGGGCGATGAGCCCAGCCAGTGCGTCCTTGACCGAATCACCGGTCACGACGCTGTAGAGCAGCGAAGCGAACGCCACCGCGGCGACAGTCCCCACCGCGTATTCGGCAGTGCTCATGCCTCCGTCGCCGTGCAGCAGCGTGCGGAGCCGGCGCGTTGCCGCCCACCGGTTCGTTCGGGTACTCATTTCGATCGACCCCTTCCAATATTTGTCCACAATGGATTCACAAGGGTGCCGCGAGGCGGTGCACCATGCCGACCGCCACGGGGAGCACCCCGAGGCACAGGAACGCGGGCAGGAAGCACAGGCCCAGCGGTGCCGAGATCCACACCGTTGCCCGCTGGGCGCGTGCTTGGGCCTGCTCGGCGACCGTGGCTCGCGCGTGGCTTGCGATCTCGCCAGCAACGTCCGCCAGCGCGCTGCCGGTCCGGGCGGTCCGCCGGGCCGCACGTGCGAGCTCCGCGGTGTCCGGGTTCCGCAAGGCCGGTTCCCAGCCGGTTGCGGCGTCCGAACCCAGCGCGAGGTGATCGGCGACCTCGCGCAGCGTTCGGCAGGCCGGGCCGGTGAGCTCGTCGGCCACGGCCCGCACGATCACCGGCACCGGCAGCCCTGCTCGCATGCCGGCGGCCAGCAGGTCCCAGCCCGCCGCCAGCGCCAGCGGGTCCGTTCGGTCGCGTCGCCGCTCGGCAGCCGCGGACCACCGACGCACGGCGAAGGCGGCGGCCACGCCGATCAAGATCCCGCCGACCGGACCCACCACCTGCACCGCACCGGCCCCGACCGCCAGCGGGAGCATCCAGGCCACAATGGACGGTGTTGTCCGGCTCCGCCCCGGCGATCGCGGGCCGAGCGCTCGCAGCCGCGCCCGCGCCGAACTCGCCGGGACGACCAGCAGTGCCACCGCCGCGAGCAGCAGCTCGATCACGGCTGCACCACCGCCCTGGTCAGGCGCAACGTCCAGCCGACCCCGGCGCACAGCAAGGCCACCCCGACCAGCAGGAGCAGTTGCCCGAGCAATCCGCCGGTCAGCACGGTGATCGGTCCTGCCCCGACCGCCTCGCCGAACAGCAGCCCGAAGAGCGGCAGCCCGGCGAGCACAGCAGCGGTCGACCGCGGACCAGCCATCTTCGCTTCGACGTCCCGGCGGAACGCCGCGCGCCGTTCGACGTCGCCGCGCACCGCATCGAGCAAGTCTGCCAATGCGACGCCGTGCCGCTCCGCGAGCGCCCAGGCCCTCGCCATCCGACCCAGTGGCTCACGCAGTTCGGCCGCCCCGTCGTGCGCTTCGAGAACCTTCGCGACTTCGCCGCCGAGCCGAACCGTGGTGGCCATGTCCTGGAACACCTGACCAACCGCCGGGCCCGACTCCGCCGCCGCTCCCTCGGCCGCGGCGGCCGGGTGGGCACCCGCGCGCAGCTGCGCCACCAACAGCCGAAGTCCGGCGGTCAGCTCGTCGGCCTGCTTCAGCCGCTGGCGCCAGTCCCGCTGCGATCGCCAGTACTTCACTCCGAGCAACGACAGGGCAGTTCCCGCGCACGATCCAACGGGACCAGCGAAACTCCAGCCCGCCACTGCGACTGCCGGAATCGCGAGCAGCCGCGCCGCCCGACGGAGTGGGAGCCCAGGAACGTGGGCCGGCATGGTGCGGAGCCGTTCGCGCGCCAGGATCTCCGGCCAGCACAGGACGGCCGCGGCCAGCACGATTAGCGCGTGGATCAGCACGGCAAGGCACCTCCCCTCGCCTCCAGCAGCGCCGCCAGCGCATCCCTGCCCGGCCCCCAGCCGCTTTCGACCTGCCAGGCCGGGAGCACCTCGACCAGGTCGCGGTCCCGGCGCAGCACGCCGATACCAGCAAGATGCCTGCCGCGCCGGGCGCTCCGCCGAACGTGCAGCACCACCTGCACGGCCGCGGCCAGCTGGCTGTGCAGTGCGGCGCGCGGCAGTCCGCCGAGGGCGGCAAGTGCCTCCATCCGGGCCGGGACCTCTTGCGGCGAGTTGGCGTGCAGCGTGCCGCCGCCCCCGTCGTGCCCGGTGTTCAGCGCGGCGAGCAGCTGGCGGACCTCGCCGCCGCGCACCTCGCCGACGATGAGCCGGTCCGGCCGCATGCGCAGCGCCTGCCGGACGAGGTCCCGGACCTGGATCTCCCCCGCGCCTTCGACGTTCGCCGGGCGGGTGAGCAACCGGACCACGTGCGGATGCCGCGGGTAGAGCTCGGCGGCCTCCTCGACGCACACGATGCGCTCGGACTCCGCGACCTCCCCCAGCATCGCCGCCAGCAGCGTCGTCTTGCCGCTGGCGGTACCTCCTACCACCAGGAACGCCAGCCTGGCGGCCACGATCTCGCGCAGCACCGCTGCGGTCGGCCCATCGAAGGCTCCGGAGCTCCGCAGCGCATCGAGGTCGTGCGCGGCAGGGCGCAGCACGCGCAGCGAGATGCAGGTGCCCTCGCCCGCGACCGGCGGCAGCACGGCATGCAACCGCACCGGCCCGGACGCGCTCTCCTGCGACAACCAGGCGTCGACCCACGGCTGGGCGTCGTCCAGCCGACGGCCGCTGGCAACGGCGAGCCGCTGTGCGAGACGGCGCACCGCATCCTCGTCGGCGAAGCGCACCGCCGCCCGCGCAAGCCCGTCGCCCCGGTCCACCCAGACCTTGTCCGGCGCGGTGACGAGCACGTCGGAAACCGCCGGATCGCGCAGCAGCGGCTCCAGCACTCCGGCACCGCGGAATTCCTGCTGCACCAGGCGAAGCGCGGCTAGGACGTCGGCGTCGGCGACCAGCCCGCCGGACTCCTCCCGCACCGCAGACGCGACGGCTGCCGAGGTCAGCGTGGCACCGCTGCCGACCAGGCGGTTGCGCACCCGCTCCAGCAATTCGCCATCGATCGCATCGGCCACAGTGGACTCCGCTGGTGCCGCGCCGGCGATCTGATCGATTTCCAGGACACGACTAATGGACATGACTGACCCACTTCCGTTCTGGTGGAGCACCGAATAGAGCTGCTTCCCGCACCGGCCGACCGGCTGGTGCGAACCTTCCAAGCCCGCGCTCGAGCTCGGTGCAGTCGCGACGAGACCGTCGCCGCGCCAGCACCGAAGCTGCAGGCACCTCCGAAGACCCGCCGACACACGGGCCTCGATCAAGAACTCAACAAGCCACAGTGGACATTTCCGCGCCGCTGAGCGCGGCCAGGACTTCCTGCGCGGCTCGCGCAACCGGCCCCCGGCGGATCGCGGCTAAGCCGCCGCGGTCCAGGACGGCGGGCAGGCTCGGCTGTGGCCGCATGACCGACAGGACTTCCGCGTCCACCGCTCGCGCTACGTCGGCCGTGCGCAGTCCGCCCGGTGCCGGACCTCGCACCACCAGCCGGACCGGGCCGGCCGCGTGTTCACGGATGCTCGCCACCGCACGGGCCGCCGCCGCGCAGGCGCGCACTTCGGCAGGGACGACGACCACCGCCAGGTCTGCCTGGCGCAGCCCGGCCACCGCCGCTGCCGGGAGGGTGCGCGGCAGGTCGCAGACGACGGTGTCGCCCGCCCGCCGGCCCGCGCCGAGCACCGCTCGCACCGCCTCCGGGGTCAACCCGCTCGACGGCCCGTCACGGTCACAGGACAGCACTGTGATCGCGCCGGCTCCGATGCGGCGCTTCGGCAACGCCTCGTGCAACGCGCTCGCCGCGAGCCGACCGGCGTTGACGGCCAACCCCGACCAGCGCAGGCCGTCGGTCCCTTCGGCTCCGACGGCGAGGTCCACGCCGCCACCGAGCGGATCGCAGTCGACCAGCAACGACCGTTCGCCGCCGCGCGCCGCGACCACCGCCACCGCTGTGGCCAGCACCGAGGCACCGGCACCGCCGCAACCGCCCAACACCGCGAGCACCCGACCGCCCTGCGTCGGCACGTCGCCCGCATCGGACAGCAGCTCGATGAGGTTCGCCTCGTCGGCGGGTAGTTGCAGGACGTGCTCGGCACCGATCTCGAACGCGGCGCGCCAAAGATCAGAGGTCGGGTCCCGGCACAGCACGGCGACACCGCGTCTTCGCGGCAGACCGTCGGCCGCACCGATCGCGGCCGGGTCGAGCAGCACCAGGGGCGCGATCCCCCAGCCGGCGGCCGCCGGATCCGGGGTGTGCTCCAGCTCGCCGCCGGTGGCAGCGGCCAGTCGCGAAACCTCTTCTGCCAGCGCGGAATCCCGCGTGACGAGCAGCGGACGTGCAGTAGTCATGGCGATGCCTCCGGCAATCGAATGGAGCGAGTGGGATGAGCGCGGAATTGGTGCGGTCGATAACCAAGGTGGCCGGATCTTCGACGACTGCCAACCGGTTTTTCCAAATCTGTGGACAAGTCCAGCACCTGTGGATAACTCGCACCCCCCGGAAGTGCGATACCCGCCTGACAAAAAATGGAAAGAATTCACATTCGCTCCGGCCGGATTCGCCCGCACCGGCTCCGCCGGAAAGGGGACGACCCCCGCCAAGGGGGGAGGGGCGGGGGTCGTCAACAGTTCAGCTCCGGGGGGTCGAGCTGAACCTGTCCGGGTAGCACCGGACTACCCTCACTCTAGCCCGTAGATCCCCCGCGACGTCCCCCGTCCATTAGAGGGAACGTTCTTGCTCTCGGGGTTAACTGAACCGGACGGTAACCGGCATTCGAGTCAAGAATTAGCTCCCACTAGACGAGAGCAACACGCAGCACCATACGCAGCGTGAGTTTTTGGCGCACACCGACGCAACCGGCGCGCGCCCGCGGGATGCCCGCCGATGAGTCCGGAAATCCCGGCACCGGGACCGCGCAACAACTCCCGCAAGGGGACAAACTGCCAAACCACTCGTGCAAAGCGCGACAACGGAGATCGAAGGCGAAAGCAGGAATGGGAAAAGCTCCGGCAATGCGCGCCCGCAGCCCGCTCCGCCCGGCTCGTATGCTGTGCGGCGTGACAGAGCCCGCGAACCCATCGGCCCCCACCGGACGGCGGGTGGCCGCGTTCTTCGACCTGGACAAGACCGTCATCGCCAAGTCGAGCACGCTCGCCTTCAGCCGACCCTTCTTCCAAGAAGGGCTGATCAACCGGCGGGCCGTGCTGAAGAGCGCCTACGCCCAGTTCGTGTTCATGCTGGCCGGCGCCGACGCCGACCAGATGGACCGGATGCGCGCGCACATCACCTCGCTGTGCACCGGCTGGGACGTCGAGCAGGTCAACGCGATCGTCGACGAAACCCTGCACGACATCGTCGACCCGCTGGTCTACAAGGAAGCCACCCAGCTCATCGCCGAACACCAGGAGCAGGGTCACGACATCGTCGTGCTGTCGGCCTCGGGCGAGGAGGTCGTCGCCCCCATCGCCAAGCTGCTCGGCGCCACGCACTCGTCCGGCACCCGGATGGTCGTGGTCGACGGCCGCTACACCGGCGAGGTCGAGTTCTACTGCTCCGCGGAGAACAAGGCGATCACCGCCAGGGAACTCGCCGAGAAGTACGGCTACGACCTGTCCGAATCCCACGCCTACTCGGACTCGATCACCGACTTGCCGCTGCTGGAGAGCGTCGGGCACCCCACCGTCGTCAACCCCGACCGCGGGCTGCGCAAGGAGGCCGTCCAGCGCGGCTGGCCGTCATTGTCCTTCGAGCACCCTGTGTCGCTGCGCGCCCGGATCCCCACGCCGTCCCGCGCCGCGGTGACCGCAGCCGGCGTCGGCATGGGCGCGGTGGCGGCGGCCGGAGCCGCGTGGTGGGGCTTGCGGGCCTGGCGCCGCCGCCGCTGACGGCGCACCCGGCCGCACGTTTTCGGCTCCACATCGCGGAACCCCCGATGATCATCACCGGCGGAACCAATACCTACGGCGCACCCGCGAACCCTTGCAGTGACGCACGCCACCGACTACAAATGGAAGTGCGGACGCTGGTTGGCCAGGGATGTTACGGAGGAGAAGTAGCATCCACCCTGATCAGACTCCGCGCGCGAGCCCGGAGCACCCACGCGTTGCCGCACACAAGGCTGGTCGTTCCACGGGGTTGCGTACCGGGACGCCGGACGCCTAGCCCGGAAGTTACGATACAAGTGCACGCTTGGTAACCCGAGTCCTCGCGCAGAGGCGGCGGCCCGTCGATCTAATCGACGGGCCGCCGCCGTATGCCGGGGGTCGTGCCCCCGCACGGCTTTCCACCGTGTGCGCCGGTGTTCTCCCACCCGATCTGCCCGATACCGCAGGCGGGATTGCCCAGGCCAAAACCTCTTTGCGGGACTGACCGTGCCCACGCCGGTGCACAGCGTTGACCGGCGCGAGTTACGTGGGTAACTTGCGAAATCGACCGATTCCGTGGTGAACACTTTCCGTCCGGCGAAATCCTCCGCCCGCAGGGAGGCCAACGTGAAGACCCGAGCGCGCCGCGCCGTTGTCGCGCTGAGCGCCATCGCCATCGGCGCCACAGCACTTTCCGCGACCGGCGGCGCTGTCGCTCCGGCGCAACGGCTGTCACCTGACGAGCTGCTCAAGCAATTGACGCTGGAGGAGAAGGCCGGGCAGCTGTTCATCACCTACGCCTACGGCCGCACCGCGGACACTCCGCACCCGAAGAACCAGGAGGAGTTCGGCGTCGACACCCCGGCGCAGGTGGTGCAGAAGTACCACCTCGGCGGCATCATCCACTTCGCCTGGACCGACAGCCTCTACGACCCCAAGCAGATCGCCGAGCTGTCCAACGGCCTGCAGAACGCCGCGGTCACCTCGGGCGCGAAGGTGCCGCTGCTGATCTCCACCGACCAGGAGCAGGGGCAGATCACCCGCATCCCGGAGCCCGCCACCCAGTTGCCGGGCAGCATGGCGCTCGGCGCCGGCCGCAACCCCGACGACGCCGGCCGCTCGGCCGCGATCACCGGGCAGGAACTGCGGGCGATGGGGCTGAACCAGAACTTCGCGCCGAGCGCCGACGTCAACGTCAACCCGGCGAACCCGGTGATCGGGGTGCGGTCGTTCTCCTCCGACCCGACGCTCGCCGCCCAGCTCACCGCCGCACAGGTCCGCGGCTACGAGGACTCGGCCAAGCCGGGCGAAACGGTGTCGGCCGCGGTCAAGCACTTCCCCGGGCACGGCGACACCAACGAGGACAGCCACACCTCGCTGCCGGTGATCGAGCACGACCGGCAGCAGTGGGAGCAGCTGGACGCGCCACCGTTCCGGGAAGCGATCGGCGCCGGGACCGACATGGTGATGAGCGCGCACATCGTGGTGCCCAAGCTCGACGACTCCGGTGAGCCGTCGACGCTCGCGCCGAACGTGCTCACCGGGATGCTGCGCAACGAGCTCGGCTACCAGGGCGTGATCGTCACCGACTCGCTGAAGATGGACGGCGTGCGGGAGAAGCACCCCGACGCCGAGATCCCGGTGCTGGCGCTCAAGGCCGGCGCCGACGTGATGCTGATGCCGTTCAACGTGCAGATCGCCATCGACGGCGTGGTCAACGCAGTTCGCACCGGTCAGCTCACCGAGCAGCGCATCGATGAGAGCGTGAAGCGCATCCTGGCGCTGAAGTCCGCCCGCGGCGTGCTGGACAATCCGTTCGTCGATGTGTCCAAAGTGTACGAGATCGTCGGGACGCGGAAGCATGTCTTCGAGGCGCAGGCCATCACCGACCGCACCACGACCGTGCTGCGCAACGAAGGGATGCTGCCGCTGAAAGCGCCGGCGACGATGTTCGTGACCGGCGCCGGGGACAAGGCGACCGCCGCGCTGGCGGAGCGGATCAAGGCGCGCGGCCCGCGGCCGACGGCGTTGGCGACGGGCTTGAAGCCGACCCCGGAGCAGATCAACCAGGCCGTCGAAGAGGCAAAGCGCAACGACATAGCGGTGGTGCTGACCAACGCCGCTTGGAACCCGGACAACAAGGCCCAGCTCGACCTGGTCCGCGCCCTTCAGCAGACCGGGAAGCCGGTCGTCGCGGTCGCCGTGCGCGACCCGTACGACGGGGCGCATGTAGAGCTGCCCGCCTGGATCGCCACCTACTCGGACAAGGCGGTGGCGATGGAATCGCTGGCGCGGGTGCTCTTCGGCGAGATCGCCCCGGTCGGCAAGCTGCCGGTCCCGGTGCCCGACCCGAACCAGCCCGGCGTCGACAAGTACCCGTTCGGCCACGGACTGAGCTGGTAAATGGGCGATTTCGCGCGAAATCGCCAGCCCGGGAACCCGGGGCGGAGCATGGTGGACACGGAAAGGACACGCATGGGTGGTGTGAATCGACGGGGCTTCCTGACCGCGGCGGCGCTGTCCGTGCCCGCGGTCGGCCTCGCGGCGAGCTCCGCGTGCGCCGCCCCGCCGGCCACCGAACTCGGCTCCGCGGTCGAGACCGGCGCGGACGTCCTAGCCGCGCGGGACTGGCAGGACGTCGCCGGCCGCCGGATCGGGGTGGTGACGAACCCGACCGGCGTGCTGGCGTCGTTGGGGCACGTCGTGGACGCCATGCACGCCAGCGGCGAGGTGGACGTCGCCGCGGTCTTCGGGCCGGAGCACGGGTTCCGCGGCACGTCCCAGGCCGGCGGCTCGGAGGGCGACTACCGCGACCCGCGCACCGGGCTGCCGGTGTACGACGCGTACGGGGCCGACGCCGCGAAGCTTGCCGAGATGTTCCGCAAGGCGGGCGTCGAGCAGGTCGTGTTCGACATCGCCGATGTGGGCGCCCGCTTTTACACCTACATCTGGACGATGTACACCGCGATGCAGGCGGCGCACCAGGTCGGCGCGGCGTTCCTGGTGCTGGACCGGCCAAATCCGATCGGCGCCCGGGTGGCCGGGCCGCGGCTGGACCCGCGGTTCGCCTCCGGCGTCGGGCTGCTGCCGATCGTGCAGCAGCACGGCATGACCGTCGGCGAACTGGCGCAGCTGTTCGACCGCGAGTACCTGCCGGGCCCGCTGGACCGGCTGGACGTGATCCGCGTCGAGGGCTGGCGCGGGCGCGGTGCGGACGCCGGGCTGCCGTGGGTGCCGCCCAGCCCGAACATGCCGACCCCGGACACCGCGGCGGTGTACCCCGGGACCGGGCTGTTCGAGGGGACCCTGCTGTCCGAGGGCCGGGGCACCACGAGGCCGTTCGAGATCATCGGCGCGCCCGGCATCGACTGGCGGTGGGCGGAGGAGCTCAACGCCGCCGGGCTACCGGGACTCCGGTTCCGCGAAACCTACTTCGTGCCGACCTTCTCCAAGCACGCCAACGAGACCTGCGGCGGCGTGCAGGTGTACCGCAACGGCGAGATCGACGCGATCGGCGCCTCGGTCGCGATGATCGTCACCGCTCGCCGGCTGTACCCGCAGGTCTTCGGCTGGCGGCCGGACAACATGATCGACAAGTTGTCCGGTTCGGACCGGCTGCGCACGATGGTCGATGCGGGGGCCGACGCGCACGAGATCGTCGGCGCCTGGCAGAGCGACGTGGCTGACTTCCAACGACAACGCGAGCCGTACCTGCTTTACCGCTGAGGGAGACGCGATGGGCAAGACCATTCTGGCGGCGGTGGCGCTGCTATCGGTCACCGCGCTGGCCGGGTCTGCCACGGCAGCGCCCGGCCGTGCGGACGGCCACTTCGACCGCCCGCAGGAGGGATTCGCCCGCGCCGGCACCGTGTTGCAGGACGGCACCCCCGAAGGAGTGGGGCTCGATCCCGGACCCATCGATGCGGCATTGCGGCAGATCGCGGCCTGGACGAACAAGACGCCCGACCTCGAACACCCGATGTACGCGGGCGCGGTCAGCCTGCTGGCGCACGACGGCGTCGTGGTGCGCCGCGAAGCGGCGGGCGACGAGCTGCGCTACTCCGACGGCAAGGGCACCGAACTGCCCGCCGACCAGCGCGAACCGATGCGGCCCGACACGATCTTCGACATCGCCTCGATCACCAAGCTGTTCACCTCGATCGCGGTGCTGCAGCTGATCGACGACGGCGAGGTGAACCTGGACTCGCCGGTCGCCGAGTACCTGCCGGAGTTCGGCGTCAACGGCAAGCAGTCGGTCACCGTCCGGCAGCTACTCACCCACACCTCCGGGGTGCAGGCCGAGGTAACGCTCTGGAAACTGCCCGCGGACCAGCGGATTCCGTCGATCATGCAGCTGACGCCGGAGTTCCCGCCCGGCACCCACTACACCTACTCCGACCCGAACATGATCACCCTCGGCTTGCTGGTCGCGCGCGTCGCGGGTGCCCCGCTGGACCAGGTGGTGACGGACCGGATCACCGGGCCGCTGGGCATGGCCAACACCGGCTACAACCCGCCAGCCTCGGAGCTGCACCGCATCGCGGCGACGGAGTACCAGGCCGAGCCGCCGCGCGGCCTGGTGCGCGGCCAGGTCCACGACGAGAACGCGTGGTCGCTGGGCGGGGTCTCCGGCCACGCCGGAGTGTTCTCCACCGCCGACGACCTCGCGACGCTGGCGCAGGCGCTGCTAAACGGCGGCACCTACCGCGGCAACCGCATCCTGTCCGAGGACAGCGTCGAGCAGATGCTGACCAATTTCAACAGCGCTTTCCCCGGCAACGCCCACGGTTTGGGCTTCGAGCTCGACCAGCGCTGGTACATGGCCGGGCTCAGCGGGCCGCGCACCGCGGGCCACACCGGCTTCACCGGCACGTCGCTGGTGATCGACCCGGCGTCCCGGTCGGTGGCGGTGCTGCTCACCAACCGGGTGCACCCGTCGCGGGACTGGGGGTCGAACAACCCCGCCCGGCAGGCGCTGGCGCAGGGCATGGCGCGGTCGCTCGCCGTGGATCCGGCGCTGGGTTCGGAATCGTGGTTCTCCGAGCGCGGTGGGACGTTGACGACGGACGCGCTGGGACCGGTCAGCGGCCCGACGCAGGTGTCGTTCTTCGCATTCGTGGATACCCAGCAGGACAGCGACGGGACGGACCCGCTGCTCGTCGAGGCCAGTGTGGACGGTGCTGGGTGGCAGCCGGTGACCGTCCGCGCGTCCGGCCCTGGTGCTCCCGACGGGCCGCAGAGCTCGTTGGCCGGGGCGGGACGCCGGAGCTGGTGGAAGGTGCGCGGCACGGTCGACGCGGACGCCGGCCAGCAGGTGCACCTGCGGTGGCGCTACGCCCCCGACGGCAAGTACTCCGGCCGGGGCGTGAACGTGGACGGCATCCTCGTGGCCGACCGCGACGCGACCTTGTTGGACGGCGAGCTCGAAGCGAACCGCCTCCACCCCGATAGCTGGCTTTCCACCGACCGCTGATGCGGAATCCGCAATTTCAATGGAAATTGCGGAAGTTGTCCACAACCTCCGGCGTGTCGTGCACCCGACACGCCGGAGGTCCGCAATTTCAATGGAAATCGAAGGTCCGATTTCCATTGAAATTGCGGTGAAACCCGATCATGGGAGCGGGGTCCAGGTGGTGCCGGTGGGTTCCGTTGACACGCGGCCGAACTGGACGTCGGCGAAGTGGATGGCGAAGCCGATCGTGTTCGGCTCGCCGAGTTCGCGCAGCAGGTCCAGGCGGGACCTGAACGCCTCGTCTCGGTCGACGTCCGCCCGCACCGGCCAGGTCGGGTTGTCGACCTGCGCCGCGCTGTGCAGCGCGTCGCCGATGACGATCAGGCGCTGACCTCCCGAGGAGATCGTGTACGAGGCGTGCCCCGGCGTGTGGCCGAACGAGTGCCGCACCCGCACACCCGGGAAGATCTCCTGTCCATCACAAACGGTCTCCACCCGCTTCTCCAGCCGGTGCAGCATCTCGTCCGTGACGTCCGCGGCGTGCTGGTCGCGCTGCTCCCACTCGCGCTCCGACAGCAGCACTCGCGCCGCCTGGAAGTCGTCCTGGAGCGCCCACCCGATGTGGTCGGTGTGCAGGTGGGTGATCGCGATGGCTTCGATCTCGTCGGGCCTGCGGCTGAGCTTCGCGAGGTTTTCCGGCAGGTCGCGGCCGTGGATGGCGCCGATAGCCGGGTTCTCCGGATCGTCCGGGGAGCCCGACGGGCCGTAGCCCGCGTCGATCAGCATCGCCCGCGAACCGCGCTCGACCAGCAGACCGCCGATGCTGGCCACCAGCTGCCCGGCCTCGTCGAGGTGCTGCGCGTTTTCGCGCCAGTCGTCGTCGGTCGTCTCCGGGAACCAGCCGCGCGGCTTGAGTCCCACGACGCCGTCCGGGACGTAGCTGACCCGCAGGTCACCGAGTTCGATCGAGCGAATTCCGGCCACCGAGTTCCAGCGCTGTGCATCGTTCATGACCATTTAAATTTACAACTTGAACTATTAAAATTTCAACATTTCTAACTTGCTAGACTCGCCACATGGACGAGCCGATGGCCGCGCGCGAACTCTGCAGCCTGATCAGCGAGCTCGCGCACAACATCGACGAACACGTGCGCGGCTGCGTCGCCGACACCAACCTCACCGCGCCCCAGGCGATCGCGCTGCGCGAGCTGAGCGAACCGCTGACCATGCGCGAACTCGCCGACCGGATGCACTGCGCGACATCGAACGTGACCTTCGTGGTGGACCGGCTGGAGAAGAACGGCCTGGTCATCCGGCAGCCGCACCCGCGCGACCGCCGCGCCAAACGACTCGCCCTGACCGCCGAAGGCGAGCGGCAGCGCGCGCAGATCATCGAGCGCTTATCGGTGAACACCCCGCTGGCCGGACTCACCCAAGCGGAACAGCAAGCCCTGCACGGCCTGCTCCAGAGAGCCCTCGCCGACGGCTGATCCCGACCGGCCGCTCCGTTCGGGAACCGTTCGAGTCGCGTGGCGGGTCGTGGGCGGGCAGTGTCGAACCGCTAGCCGCAACCGTTGGAGGGGAGTCGAAGTGTCGGCGATTCCGCAGGACCGCCAGGACATTCTGAACAAGCGTGCCTTCGGCCACGTGGCCACCATCGGGCCGCACGGCGAACCCCAGTCGAGCCCGGTGTGGATCGACTGGGACGGCCAGTACCTGAAGTTCAGCCAGACCAAGACGCGGCAGAAGTACCGGAACCTCAAGCGGGAGCCGCGCATCTCCGTCTCCGTGCACGACCCGGACGAGCCCTACCGGTACGTGGAGGTGCGCGGCAAGGTGACCAAGATCGAGGACGACCCGGGCAACGCGTTCCTCAACAAGATGGCGAAGAAGTACCTCGACGAGAACGAGTACCCGTGGCCCCAGCCCGGCGAGGAGCGCGTGGTGGTCTACGTCGAACCGGAGCACTCGACGAGGCAGTGACCGCCGCGATCCGGCGATGCGCGAAGGGCACCTCCTGCCAAGCCACTCGGCGGCCAAGCCACTCGGCGGGAGGTGTCTTTCACCTCGTTGACGTCGCGGGGAGGACCTGGGTGCCGGTGCGGTCGGTGGCGCCGCAGGTAAGTAGCGGCCCCGCCCGACGACCGCCATCAGCGGCGTCGTCCACACCTCTAGAGCTTGCTCAGCGCCGTCCATGCCATAGATGACCAGCGGCACCACGATCCGCGTCGTGATCAGGTAGGCGATGCCGCCCAGCGCGGTCGTCGCCACCACTCCGGGCTTCTACCGATGATAGCTGGGCGGGGCGAACCGGAGGGTGTAGTCCTCCAGCGTCTCCCGCACCGCCTGCCCTTCTGCGGATCGCTTGGGCAGAAATGTTTCGATCAAGGACGGCAGGTGTTTCTGGGCGTATGACACCGGGTGTGAATCGCATCGTCACCGCACGGACCTGCAATTACCCCTTTCGGAGTAGTTGGGTTCGGATGCAACCTGGGTATGAGTTTGCCGCGTCCTCCGAGCGGAAACCCAGAAGAGGCCCATTGACCTGCGCAAGCAGCGGTTAGTAAGTTTCCCACATGGCCACTGACGACACGTTCCGCGAATCGGGCGAGTCAAGCCCGCTCGTCAAGATTCGCTCCCTGCTGCCCGGCCTCGCCCGAGCCGAACAGCGCGTGGCCAACATCGTGCTCGCCGACCCGGCTTCGATCGCCCGGCGCAGCATCACCGAGGTCGCCGAGGCCGCGGGCACCAGCGAAACCACTGTCACCCGGTTCTGCAAGGCGATCGGCGTCGGCGGCTACCCGGACCTGCGCATCGCGCTCGCCGCCGACACGGCGCGTACCTCCACCCGGGACCGCGAGCTGGGCAGCGACATCGCCCCGGACGACGACCTCGGGCAGATCATCGAGAAGGTCGGTTACGCCGACGCCAAGGCGGTCGAGGAGACCGCGGATCAGCTGGACGCCGCGATCCTGGGGCGGCTCGTCGACGACGTCGCCACGGCCCGCCGCATCGACGTCTATGGCGTCGGCGCCAGCGCCTTCGTCGCGCTCGACCTGCAGCAGAAGCTGCACCGTATCGGCCTGACCTGCTTCGCCTGGGCCGACACGCACAACGCGCTGACCTCGGCGGCAGTGCTGCGGGAAGGCGATGTCGCCGTCGGCATCTCGCACACCGGCGCCACCACCGAGACGGTCGAGGCGCTCCGCGAGGCGCGGCGGCGCGGAGCCACCACCGCCGCCCTGACCAACTTCGCCCGCTCGCCCATCACCGAGGTCGCCGACCACGTGCTGACCACTGCGGTGCGCGAGACCACCTACCGCTCCGGCGCCATGGCCAGCCGCATCGGGCAGCTGACCGTGATCGACTGCCTGTTCATCGGCGTCGCGCAACGCCACCTGGACCAGGCGAAGGCAGCGCTGGAAGCCACCTACGAAGCGGTGGCCGGCCACCGCCTCGGCAGCCGGCCGGACCGGCGGCGGCAGAAGGAGACGTGATGCGCGCCCCCCACCCGCACCCCGACCGGGTGTTCCCGCAATGGCCGCAGGAGGCGCGATGAGCCGGGATCGCGCGGTCCGCGTCGACGCTCCCACCGAACGAAACAACCCCAGAACCAGGGACATCGACCTGCTGCCGACCCTGGACGTCCTGCACGTCCTCAACGGCGAGGACCGGACGGTGCCGGTTGCGGTCGGCCGGGTGCTGCCCGAGCTGGCCCGCGCGGTGGACATGGCCGTCGCGGCGCTGCGCGCGGGCGGCCGGGTGCACTACGTCGGCGCGGGTACCTCCGGGCGGCTCGCGGTGCTGGACGCCGCCGAACTGATCCCGACCTTCAATGTGCCGCCGAACTGGGTCATCGCGCACCAGGCCGGCGGCCCCGACGCCTTCCGGCACGCCGTGGAGAACGCCGAGGACGATGTCGAATCCGGTGCCGCCGCAATCCGCGAGGGCGCGAGCGGGCTCGACTTCGTCCTGGGGCTGGCGGCGTCCGGGCGGACGCCGTACGTGCTCGGCGCGTTGGAGGCCGCGCAGGAGCTCGGGGCGCGGACCGCGCTGGTGACGTCGAACCCGAACGTCGGGAAAGTGCCCGCCGACGTGGTGATCGCGGTGGACACCGGGCCGGAGCCGATCAGCGGGTCGACGCGGATGAAGGCGGGCACCGCGCAGAAGCTGGTGCTCACCTCGTTCTCCACCGCGGTGATGATCCGGATGGGCCGGACCTACTCGAACCTGATGGTCAGCATGCTCGCCACCAACGCGAAGCTGCGCGGCCGCACGATCAGCATCCTGCAGGAAGCGACCGGGGCTTCCGAAGAGGTGTGTGCGGCAGCGCTTACAGCGGCGGACGGCGACCTCAAGATCGCGCTGGTGCACCTGCTCACCGGCGTCGACATCGAGCGAGCGACGGCGGCGCTGGCGGTCTCCGACGGCCACGTCCGCGACGCGCTCCGAGCCGTCGAAGGCTGACCGGCACCGCGCGCTTGCGGTCGGGGTCCGTGAGTGTTTTCCGGGGCTATCGGATCCTGGTGGTTAATTGGTTCAGGCTGCCAGGCTGAGTTCGAGGCGGGAGAGGTGGCTGGTGCGGGTCCGGTCGAGCGGGTGGCCGTTCCACCAAGCGTCGAGTCTGATCAGGTTCAGTGCGGCGGCTGAGTAGACGTGGTCGAGGTGGGTCTTGGCCAGGCCTCGGTAGCGGGCACGGCGTAGTCCGGTGACGGCCGTGGCCTGGCGGATCGTGCCTTCGACGCCCGCGCGGAGGGCGTAGTCCTTCTGCCAGTCCTGGGTCTCCTGCTCGGCGCGGGCCCGTCGCAGTGCCTCGGTCATCTCCCTGGGATGTAAGGAGATCTGTCGGCGTCCGCTTTTCGCGGTGGTGCACTGCGCCCGATGTGGGCAGGAGCCACAGACCGTCTTGGAGAACGTGACCACCGTCTTGGGGACCCCGTCTTGGACACAAGGAGTCCACGACGAGCTGAGTTGTCCAGCCGGGCAGGTCACCCGTTGGGCCTGCCAGTCGACGGCGAAGTCCGACGCGGCGAATCCCTCGTGGGCCTTGGCCTGGCGGGAGCGGTCCAGCAGCACAGGGGTGATCAGCGCGATGCCGAAGTTCTCCAGGGACCCCACGATCAGTTCGGCGGACGGGTAACCGGAATCAAGGTAGTGCTCGTCGGGCAGCAGATCCCGTTTCCGCAGAGCCTGATGGATCGGTTCGAGCATCGTGCTGTCAGAGACGGTGGCGTCGGTCGTGGCGACGTTCGTGATCAGATTCGGCTTCTGCGCGGCAGGACAGCGACAGCCGGCATCCTCGGCGGGTTCCGTCGGGGCGGGAGCCGCACAGGTCTCACTGATGTGGACCTTGAAGCCGTTCCAGAACATATCCCGCTTGACGCCCCAACGGGCGTCGGTGTCGTAGGGTGAGGTCAAGCGCCGACAGCCGGGCGGGAGACCACCATCCTTATCGATGTCATTCCCCCGCCGCTTGATCACCTCTCGTCCATTCCTGGCCACGGTGCGCGTGTAGTTCTGGACCAGCACCACGCGCAGGATCTCCACGGCCGGGAGTTCACGCAGCCACGTCGGCGAGGCGGGCGCGTAGACGGCTGCCAGTAACGTGAAGCCGTCTTTGCCGTAGGACAGGGCGAGTTCGTCCTTCTTGGTCTGCGAGGCCGGCAAGCGCCAGGTGTCGATCCGCTGCTGGTAACGCCGGCTCCAGCCCGGAACGTCGAGCACCTCGGCCACCCAATGCGGGGCCGCGGCGGACAGGGCTTCCAGACAAGCCCGCACCGCCTCACCCGCCAACTCCAGCCGGTTGAGGTCCCGCACCGCGGCGATCACATGCGTGGAGTCCGTGCGTTGCTTGCCACCAGCGGTGACCAAGCCCTTGTCCCGCAACACCGCCAGCAGCAGGTCCAGGGCCTTCTCCTCCAGCCGGTGCTGGACAACGCGGGCACGGAACTCGCTGAGCACCGTGTGGTCGAAACCGGGGTCGGTCAACTCCAGCCCCAGCGCGTATTTCCAGGCGAGGTTGGTGCGCACCGCGTCGGCGGCCTGTCGGTCGGTCAGATCCTCCGCCTTCTGCAGCACCGTGATCATGGCGAGCATGCCCGGCGACCAGCCGGGCTTGCCACGAGCCCCGAACGCCGTGGCGAACTCAGCGTCCGCGAACAGCTCACCGAGCTGATCACGGACCTGCACAGCCAACGGCACCTCACGTCGCCCGCTGTACATCGCCCGGATCGCCGCGGCGATCTCCGGGACCGGCTCCGGCCAGGGCTGCGGCTGCACCGACACCACGATCTCCATCCTGCGGCCAGACACCACAAGACTGCCGCAAGATCATCATCCCGGGCCTACCCAACACACCCTCACCCAACCCGAGAATTAACCACCAGGGTCCTATCGCACCCGAAAACACTCACGGGCCACGACCGGGCAAAACCAGGTTCCCGGCCCGCTCAGCCCTCCTGGACGGCGTCGGCGATCGACTTCGCCTCGCGCGCCCCGGCCTCCAACGCCTGGCAGCAGTACACGATCCAGGCCGCGACCTCGTCGATCTCGCCGGTGGCGAAGCCGAGGGCCCGCTCGGCGTACTCCTCCAGCCGCCGGAAGTACGCGACCTCGGGAACCACCAGGCCCTTCGGGTCGAGCCCGCTGCCGATCACGCTCAGCCGCGCCGCGGCCCGCGCGATCACCCCGTCGGCGGTGCCGAACGGCTGCAGCGCTAGGAGTTCGCCGTGCACGACCGCCGCCAGCACCGGGCCCGGCCCCTGGGCTTCGCGGTCGGTGATGATCTCGGCGAGCAGGTCGAGCCGCTCGGCGATCAACGGGTCTGCCTGCGGACGGCCGAGCCGGTCCGGGTCGTCGATCAGGTCGGCCGCCGCGAGCACGTGCATCCGGGCCAGCGCCTGCCGCGGCGCGCGCTGCCAGGTAGGCAGCAGCGTGCCCACCGCCTCGGCGATCCGCAGCGAACCGGCTAGTAGCGGGTCAGTGACCTCGCCGGATTCCGGGATCTCGGCCGCGCCGCCCGCGATGGCCGCCGACGCGCGGGCGGCCCGGACGGACGCCTCGGCCGCGGTGGCGGGCCAGCCGCGCCGATTGGCCGGGTGCCGGTGCACCTCGTCGATCGCCGCGCGGGCGGCGGTCACGGCGTCGGCGACGCCGTCCAGCTCCAGCAGCGGCACCAGCGATGGCTTCTCGGTCACGCCCGACGACGCTACCGGCACGTCAGCCCCCCGCCGCCGACCCGGGTTGCGACATGTGACACAGTGACGGCGCTGCCGGCCTCCGCAAAACGGCGATTTCGGACCGTATCGCGTGATTGGTCTGAACCATTCGGACGAACCCCCTGTTGTTAGTGAGCCTGACCGCATTACGGTTCCACTGGCACTGGCATCCATATCCAGGGAGGTTCTCGGCAATGAACCAGCCCGACGGGCAGAGCAACACGCTCGACAACCTGCTCATCGAGAGCAGGACATTCCCGCCGTCCCAGGAATTCGCGGCGCAGGCAAACGCCACGTCGGCGCTGTACGAGGAAGCTTCGGCGGACCGGGAGGCGTTCTGGGCCAAACAGGCCGGGCGGCTGCACTGGGACAGCAAGTGGAACCAGGTCCTGGACTGGTCGAATGCCCCGTTCGCGAAGTGGTTCGTCGGCGGCAAGCTGAACGTGGCCTACAACTGCGTGGACCGGCACGTCGAGGCCGGCAGCGGTGACCGCGTCGCGATCCACTGGGAAGGCGAGCCTGGGGATTCGCGCACGATCACGTACGCGGAGCTGCAGCGGGAGGTCTCCCGCACCGCCAACGCCCTGGCCGCGCTGGGCGTCGGCGCCGGCGACCGGGTCGCGATCTACCTGCCGATGCTGCCCGAAGCGGTGTTCTCGATGCTCGCGTGCGCCCGGCTGGGCGCGATGCACAGCGTCGTCTTCGGCGGGTTCTCCTCGGAGGCGCTGCGCACCCGCATAAACGACGCCGAGGCGAAGGTGGTGATCACCTCCGACGGCCAGTACCGGCGCGGCAAGGCGATGCCGCTGAAGGCCAACGTGGACGAGGCCGTCGCGGAGACCCCGAGCGTCGAGCACGTGGTGGTGGTCAAGCGCACCGGCGGCGAGGTCGCCTGGGACGACGCCCGCGACAAGTGGTGGGATGACGTCCTGGAGGGCCAGCCGGAGACCCACGCCCCGGAGTCCTTCGACGCCGAGCAGCCGCTGTTCATCCTCTACACCTCGGGCACCACCGGCAGGCCCAAGGGCATCCTGCACACCTCCGGCGGCTACCTCACCCAGGCCGCCTACACGCACCAGACCGTCTTCGACCTCAAGCCGGAGTCGGACGTGTACTGGTGCACCGCGGACATCGGCTGGGTCACCGGCCACACCTACATCGTGTACGGGCCGCTGGCCAACGGGGCGACCCAGGTCATCTACGAGGGCACCCCCAACGCGCCGCACGAGGGCCGGCACTGGGAGGTCGTGCAGAAGTACGGGGTGACGATCTACTACACCGCCCCGACGACGATCCGCACGTTCATGAAGTGGGGCGCGGAGATCCCCGCGAAGTACGACCTGTCCTCCCTGCGCCTGCTGGGCTCGGTCGGCGAGCCGATCAACCCCGAGGCCTGGATCTGGTACCGCAAGAACATCGGCGGCGACCGCACGCCGGTCGTGGACACCTGGTGGCAGACCGAGACCGGGGCGATCATGATCTCCCCGCTGCCCGGGGTCACCGTCGCCAAGCCCGGCTCGGCGCAGCGGCCGCTGCCGGGGATCTCGGCGAAGGTCGTCGACGAGACCGGGGCGGAGGTCGGCAACGGTGGCGGCGGACTACTGGTGCTCGACGAGCCGTGGCCGTCGATGCTGCGCGGCATCTGGGGCGACGACGACCGCTACCGGGAGACCTACTGGTCGAAGTTCGCCGACCTCGGCTTTTACTTCGCCGGCGACGGTGCCAAGTACGACGCCGACGGCGACATCTGGCTGCTGGGCCGGGTCGACGACGTCATGAACGTGTCCGGGCACCGCATCTCCACCACGGAGGTCGAGTCCGCACTCGTGTCGCACCCCAACGTCGCCGAGGCGGCCGTGGTCGGGGCCTCCGACCCCACCACCGGCCAGGGCATCGTGGCGTTCGTGATCCTGCGCGGCGGCATCGACGACACCGCCAGCGGCGAGGCCGCGCTCAAGGAGCTGCGCGAGCACGTCTCCCACGAGATCGGCCCGATCGCCAAGCCCCGCCAGATCATGGTCGTGCCCGAGCTGCCCAAGACCCGCTCCGGCAAGATCATGCGGCGGCTGCTGCGCGACGTCGCGGAGAACCGCGACGTCGGCGACGTCACGACGCTCGCCGACTCCTCGGTCATGGACCTCATCTCCAGGGGCCTGAAGAAGTCCAGCGACGACTGACCGCACTGGTGAAGCGCCGGGGACGTCCTCTTCGAAGGGTGTCCCCGGCGCTTCCCTCCATGTCAACGGGTCGTGAGCTTTCCGGCCGAACCGCCCGAGAAATACGTCTTTACCTGCACGAACACCGCTCCCCCTGTGCTTGCGAAGGCAATCAGCCGGATCGGGGATGATAAAATGTCGGGAAAGGTGTGCCGGGAAGACTGGTCGGCGTTGTAGCTCGTGCTACCCGCGATCGGAGCCGCCAGTGTCGAAAGCCGCCCACCACAAGTCCCGGCCCGCCAAGGCCTCGCGATCTGCGCGAACGTTCGACTTCGGCTCCTACTTGCGGACCGAAACCGTCGGCGGCATGGTCCTGCTGGCCGCCACCGCCGTCGCGCTGCTGCTGGCGAACTCCCCCGCAGCGGGGCTCTACCACGCGATCCGTGACTTCGAGATCGGGCCGGCGGCCCTGCACCTCGACCTTTCCATCGGCGACTGGGCAAAGGACGGGCTGCTCGCGATCTTCTTCTTCGTCGCGGGGCTGGAGCTCAAGCGCGAACTCGTGGTCGGCGAGCTGTCCAACATCAAGAGCGCGCTGCTGCCGGTGATCGCGGCGATCGGCGGCATGATCGTGCCCGCCGTGCTCGCCTTCTCGATCGGCCACGGCACGCCCGGCGCGCATGCCGCGTGGGCGATCCCGGTCGCCACCGACATCGCCTTCGCGCTGGGTGTGCTGTCGCTGACCGGCTCCTGGATGCCTACCGCGGCGCGAGTCTTCCTGCTCAGCCTCGCGGTGGTCGACGACCTGGGCGCGATCGTGGTGATCGCGGTGCTGTTCACCGACGGGCTCAGCGTGATCGCGTTGCTCGCTGCGGTCGTGCTCTGCGTCGCCTACTGGTACCTGCAGCGCAAGCGGATCACCACGCCGTGGCTGTACGTGCCGCTGGCCGTGGCCACCTGGATCGCGGTGCACACCAGCGGCATCCACGCGACGATCGCCGGCGTGGCGCTCGGGCTGCTCACGCGCGTGAAGCGCGACCCGCACGAGCCGGCGTCGCCGGCGATGCGCCTGGAACACCGGCTGCAGCCCTGGTCGGCCGGGCTCATCGTGCCGGTCTTCGCGTTCTTCGCCGCCGGGGTTCCGGTGAACGGCGAGGCGCTTGCCGCGATCGGCGCGGACCGGGTGGCCATCGCGATCATCATCGGACTGGTGGTGGGCAAGCTGATCGGCATCTTCGGCAGCTCCTTCCTCGCGGTGAAGCTGGGCATCGGCGCGAAACCGGACTCGGTGCAGTGGCGCGACATGGCGGCGCTGGCGATGCTCGGCGGCGTCGGCTTCACGGTCAGCCTGCTGATCGCCGACCTGTCGCTGGCCGGTGCGGCGGCGGAACGCGCCAAGGCCGCGGTGCTGATCGCGTCCGCCATCGCGTCGCTGCTCGCCGCGGCGGTCCTGCTGCGGCGCGGCCGCAAGCTCAAGAACGCCGACGGCACCGACGCCTGAACCGCGCGGCCTGACCTCGGGAGAACGCAGTTTCAGCCGAAACTGCGCCGCAAGGCCCCGGCACGAGGTTCAATTGAACCTGCGGAACACCTGCCGATGCGGGTCACTCACGGGTAACGCACCGCGAGTCGCCCGGTCGCCCGTTGATCGCGCGTGGCACGATGGGGCACGTGAACAGCGCCCAGAAGAGCACCAACGGCAGCCGTGACGGTGCGGGGTGGACTGCGGTCACGTCCATCCCGCTGTCCGAAGAGGGCACTGCTCCCGACGGGCAGTCCATCGGCGCGTTGGTCCGCGATGCCACGACTCACCTGTCCACCTTGGTCAGGTCCGAGGTGGAGCTGGCCAAGACCGAGCTCGCCGGCGAGATGAAGAAGGCCGTCAAGGGCAGCGTCTACTTCGTACTCGCGCTGACCGTGCTCGGCTTCAGCCTGTTCTTCCTGTTCTTCACGCTGGCCGAGGGGCTGGCCCAGCTCGGCCTGTGGCGGTGGGCGGCCTTCGGCATCGTGTTCCTGGTGATGCTGCTGGTGGCGGGCCTGCTGGCGCTGCTCGGCTACATGCGGGTGCGCAAGATCCGGGCACCGAAGCGCACCATCGAAACGCTCAAGGAAACCAAGCAGATCACCAAGCGCCACCACGCCGCCGAGGAACCCAAAAGCCCGTGAGTGCTTTTGGGTGCCACAGCCCCCAAAAGCACTCACGGGCTTTTTTGCCTTTGAATCAGTGGGTGCAGGGGCCGGTGGCGACCTCGGTGGACAGCCGGGGTGCGGCAGCCACCTCGTCGGCGACCTGTTCCGCGGTGAGGGCGAAGCCCGTCTCCGGGTCATCCACCGCAGCGCCGAAGACCACGCCCACGACCTTGCCGCTCGGGTCGATCAGCGGCCCGCCGGAGTTCCCGCTCTGCACCTTGCCGCGCACCGTGTAGACGTCCCGGACCACGGTGTTCGCGTCGTAGATGTCCGGCCCGCGCAGCCTGATCCGCTCCCGGATGCGGCCCGCCGACGCAGTGTAGGGCCCGTCCAGCGGATAGCCCAGCGCGATCACGTCGTTGCCCGGGCTGGCGGGACCGGGCGCGAAGGTCATCGCGTCCGCGTCCAGGTCCGGCACCGCCAGGATCGCGACGTCCTCGTCGGGTTTGTAGAGCACGACCTCCGCGTCGAACTCGCCGCGGCCGATCTCGATCGCCACCCGGTCCGTGCCCGCGACCACGTGCGCGTTCGTCATCACCCGGTGCGGCGAGATCACGAACCCGGTGCCCTCCAACGCCCGCGCGCATGACGTGGCGCGGCCCCGGACCTTCACCACGCTGGTCCGCGCGTTGCGCACCGCCGGGCTGTTGGCCAGCGCCGCGTCCGGCGGCGCGATCTCCGCGACCGGGGTCTGCGAGAACGGTTCCAGCGCCTGCGGGAATCCGGACACCCCGAGCATTTCACGCAGGTCGTCCGGCAGCGCCTTGGCCGACTCGGGCATCACCGAGTTGACCGCGGTCAGCACCTTCGACCGGCTTATGGCGGCCGCGAGGCCGGGCAGCGCGGACGCCGACGTGAACGGCAACGCGATCAGCCACGCCACCACGAGGACCGCGATGAACTGCAGGACCGCGCCCAGCGCGTTGTCCACACCGGTCAGCTTCGGGGAGGTGATCCGGTCCCGCAGTTCCCGGCCGGCCCACATACCGAAGGTCTCGCCGAAAGCCACCAGCAGCACGACGATCCCGACGCCGAAGGCGAGGCGGGCGACCGGGCTGTCCAAGCGGTCCAGCAGCAGCGGCGCCACCTTCAGGCCCACGACCGCGCCGACAAACACGCCCAGGAACGAGAACAGGGCGGTGACCAGGCCGCTGCGGGCCCCCGAAAGCGCGGCGAGCAGTGCCAGCAACACCACCAGCAGGTCGACCCAGTTCACCCGCTCACCTCATCCTCGCCGCGACGATCGGCCCGCACCACGTTCTCAGAACCCGTCCTCGAAGCGGCACAGCCCCGGCGCGACGCGCGCGACTCGCACCGCCGCGGCGATCAGCCGAGTTCCGAGAACAGGCTCTCAAACCGCTCAAGAACGTCCGAAACCGATGTTCTCCGCCTCCTCGGCGGCCCGCCAGGCCTCGTCGAGTTCCCGCACGTCGGCGCGGTTCCAGCGGCGCGACCAGCCAGCCAGGTCCAGCAACCCGGACAGCAGGCCGCCGGTGAAACCCCACACCAGCATCCCGGGCACCAGGAACGCGGGGCTCGGATGCCGCCCGGCCAGCTCCACCCGCAGCCGGTTCGCCGGATCGGTCAGCCAGGAGATCGGCACCCGGGCCACCGCCGCCGTCTCACCGGGGTCCACCGGCGCGACCGGGGATGGTTCGATCCAGTGCGCGAGCACGGGGGTCACCCGGAATCCGCTGTGTGCCACGTGCAGTTCCGGCAGCGTCGCCAACGGGCGGACGCCCTCCGGCCGCAACCCCACCTCCTCGACGGCTTCCCGCAGCGCGGCGTCGACCGGCCCCCGATCGACATCGTCGAGCGAGCCACCGGGGAAAGCAACCTGGCCAGGGTGCGAGCTCAGGCCGTCGGCGCGGCGCAGCAGCAGCACGTCCGGACCGTTCGGACCCTCGCCGAAGAGCACCAGCACCGCGGCCGGGCGGGCGTCTGCCGGCGGACTCTCGCGCGGCCAGCCGCAGTGCCCCGGGTCCAGGTCGGCGGAGCGCTTGACCACGCTCTGCAACCAGCCGGGTAGCTCCACCGGGTCGACCAGCGGGCCCGTTCGTCGCTGGTTCACCGGTCACTCCTCAGGGTTCGCTCGACGGCGGCCCGGACGTCGTCCGGTGACTTGAACACGACCGGCGGGTCGATGCGGCGAACCTCGCCGGAGGCGGTCACCACGTAGCTCATCGGCAACACGTTCGGCGCCTTCAGCGCGGCCCGGACGCGGCTGTCTCCGTCATGCACGTTGGGGAAGTGAACGCCCAACTGGGTAAGAAGGTCAAGACCGTCCGCCGGATCGCTCTGGACCTGGACACCCAGAACCCGGACCGCGCCCGGCTGGTCCGCGTAGGCCTGCAGCGCGGGCAGCTCGGTGCGGCACGGCGCGCACCAGGTCGCCCAGAGGTTGATCAGGGTGGGGCCACCGGCGACGGCGGCACCCACGTCAGCGGGCTGTCCGTCGGCCAGGCAGCTGCCGGTCACCCCCGCCAGGCCACCTGGAGCGCCGCTAGCAGCTGGGCAGGGTTGCAGCGCCGCTGCGGCCCGCTGCGCCGGGTCGACGGCGCGGGCCGCTGGCGCCGGAGCCGGTGCAGCGGACTGCTGTTGCTGCTGGTCCGCGCCACGCGGCCAGAGCGCGATCACGCCCAGCACCGCGAGTACGACCACCACGATGGTCCAGCGGATCTCATTGCGGTAGGCGCGCAGGTTCACGCGACCGGCTCCTTGGCCGCAGCCTGCTCGATGGTGCGCTCCGGGACCTCGTCGACGACCCCGGCAAGCGCCAGCAGCCGCGGCGTCTCCGGACCGCGCACCAGCTTCGCCGCCTGCGCGGGCTCGATCGGGCCCACCCCGTAGGACGGGCAGTCCTTGGCCAGCAGGCAGGCCCCGCAGGCGGGTTTGCGGGCGTGGCAGACGCGGCGTCCGTGGAAGATCACCCGGTGCGAGAGCATCGTCCACTCCTTGCGCGGGATGAGCTCGCCGATCGCGTGCTCGACCTTGACCGGGTCCTCCTCCTCGGTCCAGCCCCAGCGCCGGACCAGGCGTCCGAAGTGGGTGTCCACGGTGATGCCCGGGACGTCGAAAGCGTTGCCGAGGATGACGTTGGCCGTCTTGCGGCCGATGCCGGGCAGCTTGACCAGCTGCGCCAGCCTCCCCGGCACCTCGCCGTCGTACTTCTCCACCAGGGCCGCGCCCAAGCCCATCAGCGACGCCGCCTTGTTCCGGTAGAACCCGGTGGAGCGGATCATCTCCTCCAGCTCGGTGCGGTCCGCCGAGGCGTAGTCGGCGGCCGTCGGGTACTTCTTGAACAGGGCCGGGGTGACCTCGTTTACCCGCTTGTCGGTGCATTGGGCGGACAGGATCGTGGCGACCGCGAGCTCCAGCGGAGTCTCGAAGTCCAGCTCGCAGTGCGCATCCGGGTACGCCTCGGTCAGCGACCGCAGCATCCGGCGAGCCCGCCGGACCAGCCCCAGCCGGGTTTCATCACCCGAACGGGTCGCGGCACTCTTGCGCTTGTTCCGAGCCAGGTCTGACACCCCACCAGCCTACGGATCCGATCGCCCCGGAAACCCGCCGCACCGGCGCGGCCCAGGGCCGCCGGAGTGTGTCCAACGCCGACTGCGTTGCGTATCCGGGTTAGGCTGCGCCCCGACACGGTCCGGGGACCCCCGCCGGACCCATGAGAAGAGTTCATCACGGAAGGTGGCCGAACAGTCACGCTCGCCGGGAACCCGACCCCGGTTGCACCCGCCCCGAAGGTATGAGCGAGGATTCAAGTCATGATGGCTGCCTGGTTCGTCATCGTCGTGCCGCTCGTGATCATGTTCTTCACCCTCTTCATGGAGCGCGTGGAGGCCCGCCTGCGGCACGTCGCGGTGCAGGAGAACGAGGTGGAGGAGTTGCTGGAGAACGCTCGCCCCGACGAGGTACGGGCGCTGTTCCGGCAAGGTATTGGACGCGCGCTGGAGTTGTTCCAGCTCCGCAGGGTGGGACGTGCAGGTAGGTTGCGTACTCGCCGTTCCCGCGACCAGTCTTAGAATTACTGGTAGTGATCGGCGGCACACCGCTAGATTCGCACTTGCGGGTCCGGCACCACAGACAGCCGCCGCGTCTCAACATGGAGGGACGAGGTGGACGAGACACTGGCCCGGGCCGGCATCTTCCAGGGCGTTGAGCCGGCCGCGGCAGAGGCACTGGCCCAGTCGCTGGAACCCGTGGAGTTCCCGCGGGGACACGTGATCTTCGCCGAGGGCGAGCCGGGCGACCGGCTCTACATCATTCAGTCCGGCAAGGTGAAGCTCGGACGCAAGTCGCCCGACGGTCGCGAGAACCTGCTGGCGATCATGGGCCCGTCGGACATGTTCGGCGAGCTGTCCATCTTCGACCCGGGGCCGCGCACCTCGACGGCGACCACGGTCACCGAGGTCCGCACACTGAGCATGGACCGGTCGGCCCTTCGGCAGTGGATCGCCACGCGCCCGGAGATCGCCGAGCAGCTGCTGCGCGTGGTCGCGCGCAGGCTGCGCCGGACCAACGGCATGCTGGCCGACCTGATCTTCACCGACGTGCCGGGCCGCGTTGCCAAGGCGTTGCTGCAGCTCGCGCAGCGCTTCGGCAGCCAGGAGGCGGGACTGCTGCGGGTCACCCACGACCTGACGCAGGAAGAGATCGCGCAGTACGTCGGCGCTTCGCGGGAGACCGTGAACAAGGCGCTGGCGGACTTCGCGCACCGCGGTTGGCTGCGGCTCGAGGGCAAGAGCGTGCTCATCCTCGACCCCGAGCGGTTGGCCCGCCGCGCTCGCTGAGCACTGGTGCAGTAGCGACGCCGTGAACTGACGCGCGTCGGCCGACGGGTTCGGGACCTCTACCCGGACTTGTCAGCTGACGCGCGTCTTTTTCGTGCCCGAAAGTCAACCCGATGGCCGCCTGCGGCGTGTAAAACCTTGATCGGGCGCCCGGCGGCATCGCCGGCGCGTTGGAGCCGACTACGCCGCCGCGCGCCGAAGGGCCGCCGCACGCCGGCAAGTTTCCAGGCGGAGCGACAGCGGATCCGGCGGCGTCGACACGAGCTGGGGCTGGGGCCAAGGCAGTTCGTTCGACGGACACCACGGCGGCGGACACCACGGCGGGTGGGATTCCGGCGGTGGGTGGGACTCGGGCGGTTCGGGCGATTCCGGCGGCAGCGGTGGCGGCGGCGGTAGCGGTAGCGGTGGCGACTGAGACTCCTTCACGTTTCGTGCTCGACCTGGAACCCCCGGTGGCCGATGAGCGTCCTACGGACGACCGAGGAACGGAGACCTGAGGGGGCCAAACCGATGGGCGGAATCTTCGCAATCGCGATCGTGGCGGCGTTCGCGATCTTGATCGCCGCGTCCGTGCGATCCAGGGGTGGTCGCGGCCGCGGCTACACCGGCAGTTCCGGCGGGCCCTACTACACCAGCGACACCGGCAGCTACAGCGACACGAGCGACGGATTCGGCGGGAGTGACAGCGGGGGCGGCGGCTTCGGGGCCTGTTCCGACGGCGGCGGTGGCGGTTTCAGCGGGGGCGGCGACGGCGGTGGCGGCAGCTGCTGACGCCCGAACCGGCTCGAGCACATGTGTGAAGGGGCCGGACGCCGCCCCCGACGCGGCGCTCCGGCCCCTTCACATGTGCGTGGTTCGTCCCCCGACGACTAACCACGCTCCCCCGATCCTCCGATGCGTCGGCCCCGAATCCTTGGCACCAGAGGAAAGCCTTCTTGTCGAAGATGCTGGACGGCCGGTGCCGCCAGCAACCCCTCTCACCTTCCAGGACGCGGCTGCCCGCAACTCGGTTGCAGAGTTCACCCGGATTGCGTAGCCACTCCTATTTAAGTGTGCCCTCTTCGGTCGGCGGCCGAACCGGGTAGAAGGTCCCTTTTTTCTCGTGTGAGGGGATTACCCGAATCCGTGAGAGAGATAACCCGAATCAAAGTTGGTACTGTCGTACCAAAATTGGAATACTGTTCACGTGTCCCAGTCCACGTCCCTAACCGACTACCGCACCGCCCTGACCGCTCCCGGCGCCCGCGGGCCCGTCATCGCCTCCCTGCTCGGCCGCCTGCCGATCGCGATGGTCGGCCTCGCGCTGATGCTCTACGTACAGCAGGAGACCGGCTCGTTCGCGGCGGCCGGGTTGGTGTCCGCGGGTGCGCTGATCGGTGTCGCCTGCGGCTCGGTCGCGCAGGGCCGGGTGATGGACCGGGTGGGACCGACCGTGCCGCTGTACGTCATGTCCGGCGTGTTCGCGGCACTGGTGACCGTCGAGGTGGTGGCCATCGAGTTGCACGCCCCGATGGCGCTGATGACCGCGCTGGCGTTCCTGGTCGGGATCAGCGAGCCGATGGTGGGCCCGGCCTCGCGGGCGCTGTGGGGGCGGCTGCTGCCGCCCGGCCCGGCGCGGGACGCGGCCTACTCGTACGAGGCCATCAGCATGGAGGTCTTCTTCATCCTCGGCCCGGGCCTGGCCGGCCTGATGGTCGCGATGCCGTGGCCGGGGACCGGGGTCGTGGTCGGCGCCGCCTGCATGGTCATCGGCAGCGTCGGCTTCGCCTCCACCCGAGCCGCCCGCGGCCACCGGCCGGACCCTGCGGAGCGGGTCGGCAGCAGCCTCCTCGGGGCGATCGCGAGCCCGGGGATGCGGACCGTGGCCCTCGCCGCGCTGGGCTTCGGCATCCTGATCGGCTTCATCGAGGTCGGCGTGCCCGCGGCGGCCGTGGAGGCGGGCCACCCCACGGCCGGCGGCCTGCTGCTGAGCCTGCTGTCGGTGAGCTCGGTGGTCGTCGGTGTCGCCTACGGGCTGCGCCCCTGGCCGCGACCGATGCACCAGCGGCTGCCCGCGCTGCTGTTCGGCTTCGCCGCGCTGCTCACCCTGCTCGCCGTGCCGTCGACGCTGTGGGGCTTGTGCCTGGCGCTGCTGGTGGCGGGCAGCCTGATCACGCCGCAGTCCACCGCGCACTCGGTGGCGATCGAGATCGCGGCGCCGGCGGGCACCGCCACCGAGGCGTTCGGCTGGGTGGTCACCTCGGTGACGCTGGGCGCGGCCATCGGCCAGTCGATCAGCGGTCAACTGGTCGAGATCAGCGGCCCGGCGGCGTCGTTCCTGACCGCGAGCGCGGTCGGCGTAGTACTCGCGGCGGTCCTGTGGCTGCGCCGCCGCACCCTGGTCCCGACGTCCCGTTCTGACCTCAACCTGGCTGGCATCTGACCTGGTCAGCGCCCGTGATTGCCCCTTGGGCGGCCCGAGCGGCTGCCGGGAGCGCGCGTGCTACGGGGCGAACGGACTGTTCACCTGATAGGCGACCCAAACGGGCCGCTCGCTCCATCCACCCCAACGCCGGTATCGGGCTGCTGGCGTCAAACGAACGGACAGTGATGATCACCTCGATAGCCGACCCAAACAGGCCGTTCGCTCCACACCACGTCACCACGTCCACAACAGACGTACCGCGCCTGACAGTGCTCACGGGTGATCAGCTGCGGAAACGACCGGTGTCGGCGCCCGAGCTCGCCGGGGCGGTGCGCCGCGTGGCGCCGTTCGCCGGGGCTCAGGGCACGGTGTTGTTGGAGGTCGGCGACGCCGAGGTCCGGGTGCGCGTGGCCGATCAGCAGTTCGGCGAGGCCGAAGAGGCGGTCAAGGCCACCACCAGCGGTGATCGCTTCACCACCGCCTACCAGCCCCGCTACCTCGCCGATGCGCTGCAGGCGTTCGGCGCGCGGGCAGTCCGCATCGGCCTGCGTTCCGAGACGCCGCTCGAGGATGATCACCGGCGCGGAACCGGACCCGTCCGGCGCCGAGCTGCACTACGTCCTGATGCCGAAGCGTTCGTGATCTCCGGTCAGTCTGGTGCTTTGTTGATCTCGTTGAGTAACCATCGTGATCACTCGGACAGCGGTGATAAGTAGCTCCGGGCCGTATCAGGATGGAAAGGCGTCAAGACTGGGCGGCGCGCTAGCGACGACCGCCGCACTGGGGAACTACGCCGATCCGCTCTGGGGAGGAGGGACGGTCGACACCGACCGGCCGCCTGTGGCAGCGACTTCGTCATGGCCTGAAGGAACCCTGCTCGGAAAACTAGATCCGAAGAGCCGAGCCGCGCTGCTAGAACTGGGTTCGAGGAAGAATTTCGAAGCTGGAGAGACGCTCCTGGGGCAGGGTGTGCAGGCGTCGCACGTCGTAGTGTTGCTGCATGGCATGGCAAAGGTGACGGCCGTCCGGGAGAACGGGGCCCAAACCTTGCTTGCGGTGCGCTTCGGCGGTGATCTCGTCGGCGAGATGGGCGTTCTGGAGAAACGGGAGCGTTCCGCGACGGTGACGGCTTGCTGCCGCACGGTGGGGCGGCGGATCGAGTCCGCAGAACTGGAGCGGTTCCTGAACCAGTATCCCCGGGTTTCCATCCAGATCACCCGGATGATCAGTGAACGGCTCCGGTGGGCGAACGAGCGTCGGCTCGATTTCGCCGCACACGACGCGAAAACCCGGGTAGTGCGGGTACTCGTGCAGATCGCGGAAACCTACGGCCATTACTGCCGAAACGCCGAACCGCGCGAAGTCCCGCTGAGACAGGAGGACCTGGCGGCACTGGCCGGCGCGAGCTTGCGAGTCACGCAAGACACCCTCCAGAAGCTGGAAGCTCTGAACGCGGTCCGGCGCGGTTACCGCAAAGTACTGATCACGAACCCGGGTCGACTACATAAAGTCGCGAAGGAACTTAGCCAGAACCCGCAGTAGCGCGCAATGTTCATTCATTCGCCGTAGCAAAGTGCCCTTTCGAGCAACTTTCCGTGTTCATCAGCTTGCAAGAAGGGTCAACAGGGTGATGTCAGCTCAATTCAGCCGCCGGTTCTGTCTGTCCGTCGATGCGGAGAACTACGGGGCCCAGGACGACCAACGCCAGCGGGCCATCCAGGATGGCGTGCTAGCGGTCCTGGACCAAGCGGCCGACCGCGCCGGTCTGCGCCGCGATCTCTGGGACAAGCAACCGCAGGGAGATGGGGAGCTTGCCCTCCTGCCTGAAGACGACCCGGAACCCGAGCCGCAGGTCATCGACGACTACGTCCGCGAGCTGCGGCGGGCGCTTGCCCAGCACAACCACGGTATGTTGCCCGGCAACCGGCTCAGATTGCGGCTCGCGATGCACTACGGCGTCGCCCTTCCCGCCAGCAACGGGTTCTCCGGACGAGCCGTCGTCGTGGTGAGCAGGCTGCGCGACGCCGAACCTCTCAAGGAAGCGATGGCCGCAGCACCGGAATGCGCGCTCGGAGTCATCTTGTCGGACCGCCTGTACCAGGAAACGGTCAAGCAGGGACACACCGAGCTCGGCCCTGACGATGCTCGCCAGGTTTCCGTTCGGGTGAAGGAGCTGGCGGAGACGGCATGGATCCACGTTCCAGGGGTGAACGTCCACCGCCTCGAACTCCCGTCCGCGGATCAGTCGCTCGACCGGCGCAACCGGGACAAACCGGCGCGGTCGCACCCCGAGCCGACAACGCACAACGAATTCCACGACACGGTGCACGCTGAGAACGCCACCTTCGGCGTGTCCTACTGAAGCCAGGTGGTGCTCCGATGTCCGAGGATGAAACCGGCCCCGAATCGATCGACACCGAGTCTGTCCCGCCGGTGCTCCCCACCGCCGAGGAGGACTCTCTCAGCGACGCGGACGTCGCCGAGCTGAGGCGCACCACGCAAGTCATCAACAAGTTCTACGGGAACGTCGATGCGGGCAGCGCTCAGTTCGGCATCTCGCTCGGCGTCACCCACCGCCGCGCTACCGGCCCGATTGACGATGCAGAAGTGCAGCGAGCGCACCAACATTTCGTGACACCGCCGCGACACCGCGACGCGGCGCAAATCTTGATCCAGGCAAACGTCGTGCTTCTGGCTGGACCGAAGGACACCGGCCGGACGACGAGCGCGATGGTCCTGCTGCACCTCGCACTGGACGATCCGCAGGCACCGCTGGTGGGCCTTTCGCCCGCCATGACCCTGGCTCAGCTCGTCGAGTACCCGCATTTCAAGCGCAACCGCGGATACCTGATCCGGGACTGGGTGGACGACGCCGGGCCGGACGCGGTGCAGCAGTTCCAGATAACCCAGTTGTCCGACCGACTCCAGGAGCACGGCGCCTACCTCGTGCTGGTCACCGAGTCCACCCGGATGCGCCGGCTCGGGGCCATGGCGGTCGAGTGGCAACCGCCGACCCCGGAAGCGGTGTTCAACGAGTACGCCCCACCGCAGTCCGATGCCCAGGCGCGGGCACACGCGGTTGAGCTCAAATCCCCTGCGGAAGTCGTGGCGTTCGCGAAGAATTTGCCGTGCGGCCTGGAAGCTGCGCTCGCTCGGCTGGACGGTTCCACTACGAAGCAGGTGATCGACTGGTTCGACCGCGATCCTGGACGGCTGAAAGCATTGGAAATCGCGGCGCTCGCGTTCGCGCACGGGCTTCCGGACCGCACCTTCGAGGCTGTCTTCGAGCGGCTGCTCAAGATCGCCGATCCGGTACCCGCCGACGCGCGGGACCAACCCGAACTCCGGCAATCGCGAGCGGACCGCAACAGCCACCCGCTCATCCGTACCGCCCTGGACGTTCCGGGGCCGGATGGCCTAGCCGGGGAACGCAGGCTGGTTTTCCGGTCCGTCGAGCACCGGGCACGCGTCATGGCCGAACTCGTCGAGCGGTACGGATTCGAGCTGTGGGAACCGATCCGCACCTGGCTGCACGAGTTGGTGTCCGAGCCACCACTGTCAGACCTGCACTTCCAGATCGCGCTCGGCATCAGCCTGCTCGCTAGGAACTCGCCCCGCGAAGCGGAGCAGGACTACCTGTTCCGGTGGGCGGACGGCACTTCGGTCATGCGGCTGACGGCTGCGCACGTGCTGACGTGGATGTGCATCGATGATTCGCTTGCACCACAAGCACTGCACATCGCGTTGTCCTGGGCGACTGACTCTGGTGCGCGGCGTGCGATGACCGCAGCGACCGCGCTGGGCAGCGAGATCGGCGCGCGCTACCCGTCCGACGCGATGCGGGTGCTGTGGTTCCTCTCCGCGCGCAGCCAGCGCATTGGTGAGGTGGCACAGGTTTCGATGGGTCTGCTGTTCTCATCTGCGGTAGAAACCGCGGCGGATGCCAGTTGGGTCCTGAACCTCCTCCGCGGACTCGCCCACCAAAGCATCGCCAACGGCGACGAGTTCCGCCGGATCAAGCTGTCTAGGAAAGCGCTGCTCGCGGTCCTGTCCGGCACCTGCGGAAGCTCCAGGGAAGACATCACCGCGCATGTCCTGCGACGGCAACCGGCGAATGCGCAAGCGCTCGGGGAAATCTGGTGCTGGGTGCTGTTCAGCGGTTCGCATCGCGGACAAGCGATCGAAGTCCTCCGGCGCGCGCTGCAAGCACTCGGTACGCACGGCGAAAACCTGCCGGTCATCGCGGAACTCGGTATTGCCATCCGGACTCGGATGCCCGCCCCGCAGCTGGCGTTGTTGTGCCGCGATCTCCGCTTCGCCCTGGTGAAAACCGATCAATCGATCGCATCGACATTCCTGTCCTCTTTGGACGGAAACAGGCGCGCTATCACCACTTGACAAGACGGGAAACAATGAGCATGAGCATGAACCGCGCCGGCTACCCGGTGGTGGTCGAATACCCCCTGCCTCCGGCCAGGCGCCGCCTGCTCCTCGGGAGTAGGCGTGACCTCACCGAGCTTCCTCCGCAGGAACCGGGGACGGTGCTGGTTTTCGAGGTCAATGGACGCTACGAGGCGTTCCGGGAACGCCGCCACCTGACGGGTAGCGAGGACGCCGTCGTCTCAGCCGTGTCGATCAGCGTCATCGACATGAGGGAGCGGCTGACCACGACCAGGCTGGCGATCCCGTCGAACAGCCCTGCCGACGACTTCTTCGTCGAAGCGGTCTTCTCAGCGAAGGTGATCAGGCCGGAATCCGTCGCAGCGGCAGGGCTTACCGACCTGAGCGGCACGTTGCACGGCTACCTTAGCCAGGACCAGGAACTTCTGGCGTTGGGCCTCCAGTGCGGCGTGGAGGAGATCAACGAGGTGCGCAGCCTTGTCCGACGGCGGATCATGGCCTACTGCAAGGTTGTGCCACCTCAGGTCGATGGCATGGACCTGTCGCTGTGCGAGGTTCGCGTTCCCACTCCAACTCCGCTGCGCGAGCACTCCACCGTCGTCCGTGATGAGCGGTGGAACCAGGACGTAGCAGAGCTGCGACAGGCATTCGAGCAGCGCGACATCGAGCGCATCCACGAAATACTGCAGGGCGGCCCCAGCATGGTCACCGCACTGGGGATCAGCCGACGCGAAATCCACACCTCCGACGCGGTCCGGGACTCCTACGAATCGGAGGACAGGCGGCGCAAGCACATGCTCGACCTGCTCCGAACGCTGCCGGTCGGCCACCTCGATTCCCTGCCGATCGACGCCATGCAGTTCGTGACCGCCCTCAGCGCAAGTCTCCGTCCCGGCGCAACCGAAGATCCCGCTCTTGAGCAGGAAAAACAGCAGGGCTCGTTGAGCCGGGCACCGCGGGACGCCGATCAGCCGCCGATTGTCGACGAGGACGGGCACGTTGACTGAGCGTTGGAAGGCCTCCGGCCGACGAATCTGGAACCGGGCCCGCCACACGGACTATGGCAGGAAGCTGCGCGTCCTGGCCGGGACTGACGAGAAGATGCTCGACTGGGTCCCGCACAACCGGACCCGCTATACCGGTGTCGGCGGAGTCGTGCTCAGCACCGCAGTCATCGCTGGCCTGTCGATGACGTTCGCGCTGAGCCAAGTGCTGGGCGGATTCAATCCACTGCTCCTGTTCCCGGCGCTGGTCTGGGCGATCGTGGTGCTGAACCTCGACCGGTGGCTCATTTCCAGCGCCACGGACATCCGCTGGGGGCGACGCGCCGCCATATTGGTCCCCCGGTTGTTAGTGGCCGGCCTGCTCGGCTTCATCATTGCCGAACCCGTTGTGCTACGACTTTTCCAGACCGCCGTCGAGCAGCACATCAACGACGAACGCGATCGGCAAGTCCGGGAGCTGGTGGACGAACTCGTCCGCTGTAACCCGCTCCCGGACAGTCCCCAGCCACCTGGCTTTCCGGAGGGCTGTGTCGGCAAGGTGTTCAGCATCGGCGTCGAACCGACAGCTCTTGCGCGCGAGCTCGCCGCCACCGAGCAGCAGGTGGCCTCGCTGTCCGCCGGCATCCGGGCCGACAGTGCCCAGCTCGCCAACCTGGAGAACTTGGCACGCCTGGAATGCACCGGCGCATCCGGGCCGGGGCTGACTGGTGTTCCCGGCGAAGGCGCCGACTGTCGGCGGCTCCGCCGGGAGGCCGACGATTTCCGCGCCAGCCATCCGATCGAGACCCGCAACACCGAGTTGCGCGCGCTGGATTCGCGGGTCGTCGAGCTTCGGGACCGGGCGGGTTCCGCACAACGCGACTACCAGCAGGCCCGCGACGCCGAGATTCAGCGGCAGCGAACCGAGCTGGAGAGCCACCAACGACAAATCGGGCTGTTGGAAAGGTTCCGGGCGTTGGACGAGATGACCGACCAGAATCCGGTCCTGTGGGGTACGACCTGGTTGATCCGGCTGATGTTCGTACTGATCGACTGCCTGCCGATCCTGGTCAAGCTGCTCGGCGGCACGACTGCCTACGACAGGCTGGTGGAGACCCGGACCGCGAGCCAGGAACGCATCTACACCGAGGTCGTGCAGAACACCGAGGAAGCCGTGCTCAGCGACCTCGCGCTCCGGCGGCACGAGAAGCTGCTGGACACCCGGAAGCGCCGAGAGCGCGTTGATCTGGACAAACGGCAGCACGACGCCGACATCGCCAAGGAGATCAACGAGACGATCGCGGCGGTGGCCGCTCGCATGGCGCCGGAAACGTCTGGGCGGACCAACGGGCATCCGGTAGCCGGAGTCTGATCATGCCGGGCATCGACGACGCGTGGAAGGCTCTGCTCCAGGTCAACGACTGGATCAAAGTGGCCGATGCCAAGGCCGCGGCAGTCCTGGCGGGAAGCGGCGTGCTGGGTGGTCTGCTCGTGCGAAGTTTCCCGCGGCCGCACGCGTGGGCGCACCACCCGGGGCACGCTGTGCTGATGCTGGCTAGCTTGCTGCTGGTCAGCATCAGCACGGCATTGGCGCTGACCGCCGTGGCTCCCAGACTGAACCGGCGGGGACGACCTTCGCTGGTCTACTTCGGACACATCGCGCGCCACTACGCAGGGCCGAACGACTTCAAAGCCGCCTTCCTGCCCGTGTTGGACCGCGAAGGCCAGCTGCGCGAGCTGCTCGCCGAGCAGCTTTGGACGAACAGCCGGATCGCCCGACGCAAGTTCCAGAAGGTATCGCTGTCCATCTGGCTCCTCGGCGGTAGCCTCACCACCGCTGCCGCCGCTGGCCTGCTGCAGCCTTGATCGGCTGCGGCGGCGGGCAAACCGATCTCGGCATCAGTCCCGGAGTTCGCCCTGTTCTCGCAGGTAGGCGAGTTGGGCTTGGACGGTCAGTTCCGCCGCGGACCAGACCGAGCGGTCCACGTCCGCGTAGACGACCTCCACGACCTGGTGCGGCGTGACCGCCGGTCCGAGGTCGCGGACGGCCGAGCGGACCTGGTCGAGGCGCTGTTCGCGGTGCTGCAGGTAGGCCGTCGCGATCGCTTGGGCGTCGGGGAGCTCCGGCCCGTGGCCGGGGAGCACCCGCAGGCCGGGCGGCAGCGCGGCCAGCAGGCGCAGCGACTTGAGGTAGGAGCCCAGGTGGCCGTCGGGGTGGGCCACGACCGCCGTTCCGCGGCCGAGGATGCTGTCGCCGGTGAACACGGCGGGTTCGTCGTGGTCGGCGATGAAGCACACCGAGTCGGCGGTGTGGCCCGCCGTGGCGACCGCACGCAGCTCCACGCCGCCAGCCTTGATGATCTCGCCGTCCCGGATCGCTTCCGCTCCCCTGCACAGCGCCGGGTCCAGCGCGCGCACCAGAGCGCCGGTGAGCTCGACGAACTGCTCGACTCCGTCGGTGTGGTCGCCGTGGTGGTGGGTGAGCAGCACCAGCGAGACCGAGCCCTGGTCGGCGACGCGGCGAAGGTGCTCGGCGTCGGCCGGGCCGGGGTCGATGACCACGCAGTCGCCCGCGTCCCGCTCGCGCACCACCCACGTGTTGGTGCCTTCCAGCGTCATCGGCGACGGGTTGTCCGCCAGCAAGACCGATGCGTACGGCGTGACCTGGCGGAATGCCCCGTAGGCGGGGTGCTGCATCACTTCGCCTCCTGGAATCCGGGTTCGCCGGGCAGGACCGCATGCCACCGGTCGTTGCGCCGCACCAGCTTCGGCAGGATCTTGTCCAGGGTGCGTTCGGCCGCGAACGCCGTCGGCAGGGTGCCGCACTCGGCTAGCTCGCTGAGCGTGACGCGGGTCGGTGGGAGCAGGTGACAGCGGCCCCGCTCGAAGTCCTCCAACACCTGCTTCGGCGTGGCCCAGTACGCCTCGGCCGCCTCCGTGGTGACCGCGTCGGCACGCTGCCCTTGGGGCATCGCGGCGAGGAAGAACCGGGTGTCGTAGCGCCGCGGCTCGCGTTCCGGGGTCACCCAGTTCGCCCAGGGGCGCAGTAGGTCGGCACGCACGACCAGGCCCTCGTCGGCGAGGAACTTCGCCAATGAAACCTCGCGGGAGACCAGCGCGGCACGCGCATCGGCGTAGCGGCTCGTGTCGCCGACGACCGTCGTGTGATCCGGCCCGGCCAGCAACACCCCGGATTCCTCGAACATCTCACGCACGGCCGCGCACACGAGCGCGCGGGCCACGTCCGGTGAGCAGCCGAACCGCTCGGCCCACCAGTCCGCATCCGGCCCGCTCCAGGCCACCGAGGCGTCAGCGTCGCGCTGGTCGACGCCGCCCCCGGGGAAGACCGTCATGCCGCCGGCGAACGGCATGCCCTTCACTCGGCGCTGCAGGAACACCTCTGGACCCGTCGCGCCGTCGCGGAGCAACATCACGGTCGCCGCGTCCTTGGGCGCAGCCGGCTGCTCGGGCGGCGTTCCGGGGACGAAACCCGTTGGCAGGGAACGATCTTCGGGCAGTTGCAACATGCAGGTCACCCTATGCCGGAAAACCCTTGGAATGGGATTCCAGAATCAATTTCGCACGGAGAGCGCAGCGTCCGACACGCCCGCCGCGCCAGGGCCCCCAATGGCCGCAACGGCGATGGTTCAACGGCACCATTGCGGCATGGACGAAGCACTGCGGGTCGGCGTAGTCGGAGCCGGTCCCTGGGCCCACCGAGTGCACGGCCCGGGTTTGTACGAACATCCAGGAACGCGGTTGGCGGCCGTGTGGGCGCGACGGCCGGACGTGGCCAAGACCTTCGCCGAACCGTACGACGCGGCGGTCGTCGACGGTTTCGACGAACTGCTGGAGTCAGTAGACGCGGTGGCATTCGCGGTGCCACCTGCGGTGCAGGCCGAGTTCGCGCCGCAAGCTGCCCGTGCGGGCAAGCACCTGGTGCTCGAAAAGCCGTTGGCCGCCGATCCGGCCGGTGCCCGCCGGATCGTCGAAGCGGTGGACGACGCCAGGGTGGCCGCGCTGATGATGCTCACGCGCCGGTTCGCGCCGGAGGTGCGGGAGTGGCTGGCGGGCTTGCGGGAGCGCGACGGCTGGCAGGGCGGCACCGGTCGGTGGCTGGCAGGAGGGCTGCTGGCGGGTGATTACGCGATGTCGGAGTGGCGCCAGGAGCAGTACGGCCCGTTGATCGACGCGGGCCCGCATGCGATCGACCTGCTCGACGCGGCCCTCGGCGAGATCGAGCAGGTGCACTACGCGCACCGCAGCAGCGACGGCCTCTGGCAGATCGTGTTCGGCCACGCCGGCGACCTGACCAGCACGCTGACGCTGTCGCTGCGCATGCCGGTGCAGCCGTCGCTGGTCGACTTCGCGGTGTACGGCGAGCACGGCCAAGCACCGCTGCTGGGTCGGCGGACGGCGGCCCGCGAGTGCTACGCGCGGATGCTCGACGACCTCCTCGCGATGATCCGCGAGGAGCGCACGGAGCACTCGTGCGACGTGCGCCGGGGCCTCCACCTGCAGCAGGTCCTCGCGGACGTCCAACAGGCGGCCTCCTAGAGAGGCACTGCTTTGCTGGTCAGCTGCCGCGAGTGTGTTTGGGCATAGAGCCTGTTCGGGAACTGCGTTCCGCGAAGTGGTGCATCCCCGTTGGCTGGTGTGGAGCGAACGGCCTGTTTGCCTCGATAGGTGAAGTGAGTCCGTTCGCTCCATCCCACCCCACCGGCCTTGCGCTGCCGTGGCGTGCGGCGAGCGGACCGTTCGCCTCACGCGCTGCGGGGTGGACAGATGGCTTCGCCGCTTCGAAGACACACACCGCCTTACTGCGACCACGTCCCACCGCATCCAAAGCGCGCTCTATGGCGACTCAGCGTGCTCATGAGTTTTTACCAGCTTTGAAACAGCGCTCCTCGGAAACCTGGTCAGGAGCGCTGTTGCTGGGGGGCGTAGGCCTGGTTGTTCGACGGCGCCGCGCCGATCGGCGGGAAGCCGCCGGTGCCACCCGGCATAGTCGACGTCCAGGCCTCCTCGCCGTTGTTCGACCCGTTGGGCCGCCGCGTCTCGGACCGGTCCTGCTCCCGCTGCGCGAGCTCCTCGTGCAGCTTGCGCAACAAGTTGCGCTCGCGGTCGGTCAACTTCGCGTCGACCGCCGGCGGTACCCGCATCGCGTTCACCTCGGCGGAGGCTGCCGCCGCAGCGGCGGGCAGTACCGCCACCGCCTGCGCGTGCTCCGGCTGCGCTGGCTGCGGGATCGAGCGCTCCGGCTCCGCCGCTCGCTCCGGCTCCGCAGGTGCTGCCCGCCGCTGCGGCTCCGCCGCGCGCTTCTCCTCCGCGGGGCGCTCCGCCGGACGCTGCGCGTCCTCCCGCGTGACCGGGCGCTCCGCCGGACGCTGCGCTTCCTCCGTCCGGTGGCGCTCCGCCGGCCGGGAGGCAGGTGCGTCGAGGCGCACCCGGTGTGCCGCCGCAAGGGCTTCGCGGTGGTATTCGGGCAGTTCGGCGCCGCTCTCGAAGACGTCGACCGAGCAGTTGATGCCGACCCGCCGCAGGGCCTCGATCAGCTGGTAGGCGACCGCCGTGGTCGAGCCTTCCGGGCTCACCTCGGCGAGCAGGATGCGCCGGGGCACCGCTCCGTAGGTGGCGCCGGCCGGGGTGGTCCGCGAGGCGCACCACATCCCGCGGACGCCCCGGAGCCGCCCGGTGACCGACTCCAGCGCCGCTATCAGGTCTCCGTCGTCCTCGGCCGGTTCGCCGAACCGGTGCTCGTCGGACGGCAACGAGTCCACCACGTGCACCCGGTCCGCCAGGGTTTGCGTGGAGCGGGTTTCGTCCAGCACCCGGCGCAGGTGGTACTGCTCGGACGAGGTCACTGGGATGTGGCCGGCCAGCAGGCAGCCGGTGAGGAACTCGGCCGCGGCGTCCGGCTGGCCGATGCCGAGCAGTTCGCGGGCGCTGTTGATCCCGTCGTCGTCCACCCGTCCGGTCATGGCCAGCAAGAGGTTGTGCAGCCGGTCCACCGGCCCGGCCCCCTCAGCCACGTCCACCACGCACGCCTCCTTCACGGATGCCGGCCGCTCAACCGCGGCGGCCGGCAAGTTCTTCGGCTCCCGCGCACACCAGCACCGATTCCGCGAGGGCGGCATGGTGGTACGCGGTGGGTTCCAGCTCGGGCGGGAGCACCTCGACGCAGGGGGCAGGTTCGCCGAGCGCTCGCAGGATGCGCTGGATCTCCCCGGTCAGGCCGACGACATCGGCGGACGCCTTCACCAGCACTACCAGCTTCGTCGCGCCGCCCTCGTCGCGCCGCCAGCTGCTGCGCACCTCGCGGACCCCGGGGCGGCCGCGCAGCGTGGCGCCGAGCACCAGCACCGCGGAGTCGCCGACGCTGCTCGCGCGGCGTTCGGGACTGAACGCGTGCTGCGGGACGGCGTCGGGTTCCGCTGGGAGGACGGCGTTGACCATCGCGAGGTCGGCGCCCAGCGGCGCCAGCGCGTCGGCCAGCAGTTGGTGTTCGGCGTCGTCGAGTGCGATCCGCTCGCGGACGAGCGTGCCCGGCAGCATCTTCGCGACCACGTCGGCGGCGTCCCCGGCCAGCCAGTCGCGGAAGCGCCACAGGCGCCGGTCCGGCAGCCGCCCGGCGAGCCGAAGAAGTAATTCGTGGCACCGCAGATCGGTTTCGCGCACCGCCACGCCGGCCCCTCCCACCCTCGTACACCATCGATGTGGGTGTCGCTCGCCGCCCCCGGCCGCTAGCTACACCCGTCCAGGTGAACTTTGGTCGCGAGAACCGGATCAATCAAGCCTTTGAACCGTCTTTCCGCAACACACTGGAATCGATACCCCTATTCGGGCTATGCCAGATCTGACCAACCTAAAGCAGGGGGTGATCGCAGCGTACTGGTCGTGGGCGGTGCTTCGTTGGCCGAGCCACCGAAAACGCCGTCCGGGATATCCGCCAACAACCCGTTGTGACGTATTCGAAACGCGGCGTTACCCGGAACCGGGCAACGCCGCGCAAATTACGTCACGAGTGCTTATTCGACCTCGACGATCAGTTCCACCTCGACCGGGACGCCGAGCGGCAGCTCGGCCACGCCCACCGCCGAGCGGGCGTGCTGGCCCGCCTCGCCGAAGATCTCGCCGAGCAGCTCCGACGCGCCGTTGACCACCCCGGGCTGACCGGTGAAGCCCTCCGCCGAGGCCACGAAGCCGACGACCTTGACGATCCGCACCACCGAGTCCAGGCCGACCAGCCCGTCCACCGCGGCGAGCGCGTTGAGCGCGCAGATCGCGGCATGCTGCTTGGCCTCCTCCGGGGTGATCTCCGCGCCGACCTTGCCGATCCCGGCGGGCTTGCCGGCGACCATCGGCACCTGGCCGGACGTGTACACCAGCGAACCGGTGCGCACGGCGGGCACGTACGCCGCTACCGGAGGCACGACCTCCGGCAGCGGGATGCCGAGGTCCGCGAGGCGTTCTGTCCACCGACCCATGTCAGGCCTCCTTCGGGCGCTTCAGGTAGGCCACCAGCTGCTCGCCGGTCGGACCCGGCAGGACGGAGACCAGCTCCCAGCCGTCCTCGCCCCACTGGTCGAGGATTTGTTTGGTCGCGTGGATCAACAGCGGCACCGTCGCGTACTCCCACTTCTGCATGCGTGCAGCTTAGGAGACCCGCCGCCCGCCCTCCGCGGCGCCGCGCTCACGATCCCGTCTTGACGGGCGAGCCCTGGGCAAGCCCGCCCCGCCCCAGTCCTGGATGCCTTCGCGGTACTTGCGGACGCCGGTGTATCCGAGCCGCTCCACTTCGACGCGACGGCCTGGCTGTTGCCGCAGGCGGCGGTCCGCGACCTCGCGGAGCGCGCTCTGCGCTGATCGGCGCCGATCCCGACGCGTGGCGGGAGTTCACGGTCGGCAGACATTCGGGGAACTCGGCACTTACGCTGATCGTGTGACCGACTGGGACGGGGAACTGGATCAGGCGCGACTGCACGTCGTCAGCGGCAAAGGCGGCACCGGCAAGACGACCGTCGCAGCCGCGCTCGCCCTCGCCCTGGCCACCGGCGGACGCAAGGTGCTGCTGATCGAGGTGGAGGGCAGGCAGGGCATCGCCCAGCTCTTCGACACCGCCCCGCTGCCCTACGCCGAGGAGTGGATCGCCGCGGCGCCCGGCGGCGGCGAACTCCGCGCGCTGGCCATCGATGCCGAGGCGGCGCTGCTGGAGTACCTGTCGATGTTCTACAACCTCGGCTTCGCCGGTCGCACGCTGCGCAAGATGGGCGCGATCGAGTTCGCCACGACCCTCGCGCCGGGCCTGCGCGACGTGCTGTTCACCGGGAAGATCAAGGAGTGCGTCGGCCGCACCGACGGGCGCGGCCGCTACGTCTACGACGCGGTGGTCGTCGACGCGCCGCCGACCGGCCGCGTGGTCAAGTTCCTCGACGTCACACGCGCGATGGCCGACCTCGCCAAGGTCGGGCCAATCCGGGACCACAGCGACGCCGTGGTGCGCCTGCTGCACTCCAGCGACACCGTCGTGCACCTGGTGACGCTGCTCGAGGAGCTGCCGGTACGGGAAACCCTGGAGACGGTCGCCGAACTCGACGCCGCCGACCTGCGGCCGGGTGGCGTGGTATGCAACCGGGTCCGGCCCAACCGGCTGCCGCCCCGCTCGGTCGCCGCGGCCGCAGCGGGCCGGGTGGACGCGGAGCGGGTGCGCACCGGGATGGCCGCCGCCGGGCTCCACGTCGACGACGAGACCCTGGACGGGCTGGTGCACGAGACGATCGAGCACGCCATCCGGGCCGAGACCGAGGACGACGCCCGCGCGCAGCTCGCCGAGCTCGACCTGCCGACCGTCTCGCTGCCCGACCTCACCGCCGGGATCGACGTCGCCGAGCTCTACGAACTCGCCGAGATACTCACCGAGCACGGCATCCGGAGCCCACGATGAGCGAACCGCTGCGACCGGCGCAGGTCGACGTCGACGCGTTGCTGGACGACCCGAACACGCACATCGTCGTCTGCTGCGGCTCCGGCGGCGTCGGCAAGACGACCACCGCGGCCGCCCTCGCGCTGCGCGCCGCCGAACGCGGCCGCAAGACCGTGGTGCTCACCATCGACCCGGCCAAGCGGCTGGCCCAGGCGCTCGGCCTGCGGGAACTGAGCAATCAGCCCAAGCAGGTGTCGATCGAGGGCTTCGAACCGGCCGGCGACCTCAACGCGATGATGCTGGACGTGCGCCGCACCTTCGACGACATGGTGCTCGCGCATGCTGGCCGGGAACGCGCCGAGCAGATCCTGAACAACCACTTCTACCAAACGATCTCCACGTCGTTCTCCGGCACGCAGGAATACATGGCGATGGAGAAGCTCGGCCAGCTGTCCGCCGCCGGCACCTGGGACCTGATCGTGGTGGACACCCCGCCGAGCCGGTCGGCGCTGGACTTCCTGGACGCGCCGCAGCGGCTGTCCACCGTGCTGGACGGGCGGCTGATCAAGATGCTGTCCAGCCCGGCCCGGGTCGGCGGGAAGGGCCTGCGCAAGATCGTCGGCGCCGGTTTCGGGATGTTCGCGAAGGCGGTGTCCACCATCATCGGCGGCCAGCTGCTGGCCGACGCCGCCGCGTTCGTGCAGGCATTCGACTCGACCTTTGGCGGGTTCCGGGTGCGCGCCGCACAGACCTACCGGCTGCTGCGCTCCCAGGGCACCGCGTTCCTGGTGGTCGCCGCGCCGGAGCCGGATGCGCTGCGAGAGGCCACCTACTTCGTGGAACGGCTGGCCGGGGAGCGGATGCCGCTGGTCGGCCTGGTGGCCAACCGGACCCACCCGGTGGTCGCCGGGCTCGCCGGCACCCGGGCGGCCACCGCCGCCGAGGAGATGGAGGCGACCGGATCCGCGCCGCTGGCTGCGGCCGTGCTGCGGGTGCACGCCGACCGCGTCGCGGTGGCCGAGCGCGAGAAGCGGCTGCTCGCCCGGTTCACCCGGGCGCACCCGGACGTGTCGCTGGTCGGTGTCCCGGCGCTGCCGTCGGACGTGCACGACCTGGCCGGGCTCCGGGAGATCGGCCGCCGACTGGCCGGTGAATAGCAGAAGTCGGTTCGGGCAATCCGCGGTTGCGAATTGCCCGGACCGACCTCGAACGGACTAGCTCACTTGGTACTCGGTGAAATCGGCATAATCCTGCCGGGCAGCTTCCAGCAATTCCCGCCAGTTGCGGACGTCGGGCCGGCGCCTCAACAACGCACGCCGCTCCCGCTCCGTCATTCCGCCCCAAACACCGAATTCGATCTTGTTGTCGAGCGCCTCGCTGAGACACTCGGTGCGGACCGGGCAGCCGAAGCAGACCATTCGCGCCTTGCGCTGCTCAGCTCCCCGGACGAACAATTGGTCCGGATTCTGGTCACGGCATGCGGCGTTAACACGCCAGTCCCCCTGCTCGAACATAGAGTTCCCCCAGCTCCTCACTGGATCGTCGGCGACCGTATTTCGTCCGGAGCCCCCCGGCACCGGATGTTGTGCCCTGAACTGTTTTGACCACAACAGTGCTGTCGCTGGACGTAGACGGACTGTAGAGCCCGCTGGTTCCATAACCAAACAAGGGTTGTCGCTCCGTTATCTTTCGAACTCATCACATCGGGCGGATCTTGCCCGTGACACTCCGTCACGAAGCCGCCCCGACTTACTCTGGCGGAGTGCGTGCCCGAGACGGCTTGTTGAAGCTATTCGGTCTGTGTGTGCTGGCTGGCGTCCTGGTGGCCGGTTTGCTGTTCCCGATAGCGGGGTCACTCGGAGTGGTCTCTAACCGCGCCAGCGACGCCGTCAACAGCATCTCCACCGACTTGATGACCAAGGAACCGCCACTTGTGACGACCGTCACAAATCGGGACGGTCGGCCGATCGCGTACCTCTTCGACCAGAACCGGACCCCGGCCCAGCCGGACCAGATCGCCGACACCATGAAGGCGGCGATCGTGGCGATCGAGGACCGGCGGTTCTTCGACCACCACGGCGTGGACTGGGCGGGCACCGTGCGCGCCGCCGTGACCAACCAGATGTCCGGCGAGATCGCGCAGGGCGGCTCGACGCTGACCCAGCAGTACGTGAAGAACTACCTGGTGCACGTCGTCGCCGCCGACGACCCGGTGAAGCAGGCGAAGGCCATCGAGCAGACCCCGGCGCGCAAGCTGCGCGAGATCCGGATCGCGCTGCAGCTGGAGAAGCAGCTCAGCAAGGAGGACGTGCTCGCCCGCTACCTCAACGTGGTGCCCTACGGGAACCAGGCCTACGGGATCGCCGCCGCCTCCCGCACCTACTTCGACACCACGCCCGACCAGCTCACGATCGCGCAGGCCGCACTGCTGGCCGGAATGGTCAACAGCCCGAGCGCGCTGAACCCGGAAAACAACTCCAGCGAGGCGCTCAACCGCCGCAACCTGGTGATCAAGGCGATGGAGGACCAGCACCGGATCACCCCGGAGGCCGCCGAGGAGGCCCGCAACTCGCCGCTGGGACTCGCGCAACCGCTGCGCGGCATCCCCAACGGCTGCGTCGGCGCCGGACCGTCGGACGGGTTCTTCTGCAAGTACGTCATCGACTACCTGGAGCGCGCCGGGTTTACCGAGGAGCAGCTCAAACGCGGCGGCTACACCATCCGCACCACGCTGGACACGCGCGCCACCGACGCGGCGAAGGCAGCCGCCGAGCGCGGCGTGCCGAAGACGGCCAAGGGCATCGCCAACGTGATGAGCGTGGTGGAGCCCGGCCAGGACAAGCACCGGGTGCGCGCGCTGGTCGCCAACCGCGACTTCGGGCTCGACGCCTCCAAGGGGCAAACCGCGTACGCGCTGCCCAGCGGCGTGGTCAAGTTCGGCGCCGGGTCGGTCTACAAGGTGTTCACCTCGGCGGCCGCGCTGGAGAAGGGGATGGGCATCTACAACACCATCCAGGCGCCGGGCTCCTACACGTCCTCGGTGTACAAGAACGGCATGGCGCCCTACACCGTGGGCAACGCCGAAGGCGTGGCGCCCGGCCCGCGTACCCTGCAGATGGCCCTGGCGACCTCGCCGAACACCGGTTTCGTGGCGTTGCAGGAACGCGTCGGGCTCGCGCAGACGGTGGACATGGCGGCGCGGCTCGGGATGCGCGAAACGCTGCTCGCCCACACCGCGGGCGGCGACCCGCTGGCGCCGAACGGGGCCAACGGGCTTTCCCAGGCCGAGCAGGTCAAGCAGCGCAACATCGGCGCATTCACGCTGGGCTACGCGCCGACCAGCCCGCTGGAACTCAGCAACGTCGCCGCCACGATCATGAGCGGCGGCGTGTGGTGCCCGCCGACGCCGGTCGAGCAGATCCTGGACCGCAACGGCAACCCGGTGTCGATCACCGAGGACCCGTGCGAGCAGGCCGTGGACACGGGCCTGGCGAACGCGCTGGCCGTCGGGATGAGCCGCGACGACCTGCCCGGCGGGACCGCCGCCGCAGCGGCCGCAGCGGCTGGCTGGAACCGGCCACTGGCCGCGAAGACCGGCACCACCGAGGCCCACCAGTCGGCCGGTTTCCTGGGCGCCACCCCGCAGTTCGCGGGCGCGGTGCTGACCTTCAGCGACGGCACCTCGCCGCAGGGCATCTGCGACTCCGACCCGCCCAGGTTGTGCGGGGTCAACGGCGGCAACATCTACGGCGGCAAGGTGCCGGCACGGACCTTCTTCGACGCGATGAAGGTCATCCACGAGGGTCTGCCGGTGCTGCCGCTGCCGCCGACCACCAAGCGGTACGAGGACGGCGGCGACGAGTTCCAGGTGCCCAACGTCGTCGGCACGGACGCGAAGCGGGCCACCGACACGCTGGAGAAGGCGGGCTACACGGTCCAGCAGCGCTCGGTGAGCAGCACACGCAAGCAGGGCACGGTGACCAGCCAGACGCCGCGCGGCTTCGCGCTGCCCGGCGAGGTCGTGACGATCTCGGTCAGCACCGGGTACGTGCCGCCGCCGTCGCCGGAAAAGCCTCCACCCGGCCCGCCGCAGCAGGGCCAACCGCCGCAGCAGCCGGGCGGCCGGCCACCGCAGCAGCCGGAACAACCCGTGCTGCCGCCGGGCATCTTCCCGCCGTGACCGACCGTTTCCGCCGGCGTGTCGGATCCCGACACGCCGGGGGCTGCGGGGAACTTCCGCAAGTTCCATTGAAATTGCGGCCGTGGGACCGTCGCGCGATGGGTCGAGTCGGCGGTTCTTAGACTCGGGGCGTGACGAACACGCAGGTGAGCACCAGGCGCGCGCGATCCCGCTACCGGTTGCTGGAGGTGCGGGCGACCGAGCGAGTCACGCCCCGGATGGTGCGCGTCACGCTCGGCGGCTCGGAGCTCTCGGACTTCGTCAGCAACGGCAGCGACCAGCGGATCAAGCTGTGCCTGCCGCAGCCCGGCCAGCCGATGCCGCTGGGCCGGACCCGCGCCGAAGTGTTCGCGCTGCCACGCGAGCAGCAGCCGCGGCAGCGCACCTACACGGTCCGCTGGTTCGACCCGCAGCGGCAGGAGCTGGCGATCGACTTCGTCGTGCACGACCACGACGGCCCGGGAAGCACCTGGGCGGCGCAGGCCGCGCCCGGCGAGCAGATCGTCACCGTCGGTCCCAGCCCGGCGTACCAGCCGCAGCCGGACGCCGACCCGCTGGTGTTGGTCGGGGACGAGACGGCGCTGCCGGCCATCACGGCGATCCTGGCGGAGCTGCCCGCGGCGGCCCGCGTGCAGGTGTTCGCCGAGGTCGCCGACGCCGCGGAGGAGCAGGCGCTCCCCTCCGACGCCGAGGTGGCCTGGCACTGGCTGCACCGCGACGGCGTCCCGGCGGGCGAAAGCGCGCTGCTCGTGGACGCGCTGCGGTCGGCCGAGCTCGGCCCGAACCCGCACCTGTGGATCGGCGCGGAGGCCGATGTGGTCCATCAGCTCCGCGAGCACTGCCAGCAGGAATTAGGCCTGGAACGGCGTCGCCTCTACGCCCTCGCCTACTGGCGCCGCAACGCCGCAGGCGAATAGAAGCCGTTTCCAGGCTCGTTTGGCGGTGCGGGATCCCCGGTTTGTGCAAGACCAATACGCGGCTTCGGGGACATGGTGGACTGGTGGCCCCGGAGGAAGCGGAGGCGCTCCGCCAAGGCGCTCAGGCGCCCCGCCGACTCGGCCGCCCGCGCATCGACGGCGCGGTCGGCCCGGTCGACGTCCACCAGGCCAGTGCCAGCAGGAGCGCACCGCAGATCGGGAAGTCCTCCGGGTGCGGTGACGTCTTCGGAAGGGGGCGGCGAGCATCGCGGTCAGGGCGTGCGGGAGTTCCTCGGGGAGGTCGAGCCGCCCGTGCTGGGTGTAGGCGATCACCGCGACGGCCGGGTTCTCCAGGACCCACGGCAGTAGGCCGCGCGGGTCGGCGCGCAAGTTTCGCGGCCGGTCGGCGGCCCGTCACCACAGGCGCAGGCCCGTGCCGGCGGCGCCGCGGGCGAGCGAGATCTCCGATTAGCTTTCGTTCTCCGTTTGAAGCGCCGGAGGCGCTTAGCCCACCCTCGCAACCGGCACGCCGCCGGATCTCAGACCGTGTCCACCCCGTCGGGCTCTTGGCGAGGCCAGTCCCCACGCCCGCGTTCGCTGCGGGCTGGTATGGCGCCCCGAAAAAACCCACGACCCCGTGACCAGCGAGAACAAGACCTCGGGTGTCAGTCGGCGAGTTCGGCCTTGACCAGGGCTGCGACCTTGCCGCCTTCGGCGCGGCCCGCCACCTTGGCGTTGGCCGCCTTCATGACCTGGCCCATCTGCTTCATGCCCGGCCGCTCGCCGAGTTCGCCCTCGACCTCCGCGACGGCGTCCCTGACGAGCTGCGCCAACTCGTCGTCGCCCAGCGGCTTCGGCAGGTAACGCCGCAGGATCTCCGCCTCGTCAAGCTCGGCGTCGGCCTGCTCCGCGCGCCCGGCCCCGCGGAACGCCTCCGCGGCCTCGTCCCGCTTCTTGGCCTCCTTGTTCAGCACGCGCTGCACCTCTTCGTCGGTGAGCTCGCGTGCCTGCTTGCCGGCGACCTCCTCCTTGCTGACGGCGGCCAGCGCCATCCGCAGGACCCCGGTGACGGTGGTGTCGCGTTGCTTCATCGCGGCGGAAAGGTCCGCGCGCAGCTTGTCCTTGAGCTCGGCCATGCGGCGATTATCCCGCTACCAGCGCGCCGGCCGGCCACGACCTCGATCTCCGGGTCGGCACCGTCGGTAACGGGCCGTCGGTCGCCGGAGGCGGTGTCGTCGTAGGGTTGGTGGGGTGAACAAGTTCGGGCGGATTCTGCTCAGCACGGGCGCTCTCGGCGCCGCCGCGGTCGCCTACTCGGCCGCGATCGAACGTCGCCACTGGACGCTGCGTCAGGCGACGCTGCCGGTGCTCGCCGAGGACGCGGCACCGCTTCGCGTGCTGCACATCTCCGACCTGCACATGACCCCGAACCAGCGGTCCAAGCAGCGGTGGGTGGCCGCCCTCGCCGAGCTGGACCCGGATCTGGTGGTCAACACCGGCGACAACCTGGCGCACCCGAAGGCGGTGCCCGTGGTGCTGCGTGCGATGGGACCGCTGCTGGACCGGCCGGGCATCTTCGTCTTCGGCAGCAACGACTACTACGGGCCGACCGCGAAGAACCCGGCCCGCTACCTGCTGCCGTCGCGGAAGGCCAAGCGCATCCACGGGGAACCGCTGCCGTGGCGCGACCTGCGGGCGGCGATGACCGAGCGCGGTTGGCTGGACGCGACGCACCGGCGGCACGAGATCGAGGTCGCCGGGATGCGGATCCACCTGGCCGGGCTCGACGACCCGCACCTGCACCTGGACCGCTACGACCTGATCGGCGGGCCCGCGCCCGCCGACGTCCAGCTGCGCCTGGGCGTGACGCACTCCCCCGAGCCGCGGGTGCTCGACTCGTTCGCCGAGGACGGCTACGACCTGGTGCTGGCCGGTCACACCCACGGCGGGCAGCTGCGGCTGCCCGGCTACGGGGCGCTGGTGACCAACTGCGAGCTGGACCGGTCGCGGGCGCGCGGCGCGTCCACCTGGGGCGAGCGCATGCACCTGCACGTGTCGGCCGGGCTGGGCACCTCGCCGTACGCGCCGGTGCGTTTCGCCTGCCCGCCGGAGGCCACCCTGCTGACCTTGCTCCCGAGGTCCGAAAAACCGACATCTACCAGCGAAAACACCCATAAGAGGACCCCGTTCGGGGCAGGTGAGAGCGTCCGCTAGACTATGATCCAGCGGTTGGACGAGCACCCGAGATGTTCACCGCTGGAAGATCGGGGTGTGGCGCAGCTTGGGAGCGCGCTTCGTTCGGGTCGAAGAGGTCGTGGGTTCAAATCCCGCCACCCCGACGCAGAAAGTGGCCTTGGCCGGAGTATTCGGCCAAGGCCACTTTCGTTTCTCCAGGCTGGTTCTGCTCTACGGCAACACCAAGCTGTCCGAGCGCACGGCCGGCGATCTCCTGATGGCCCCGGAGGTCGCGGTGGTGCACGTGCGGGCCGTGGAGTTCGACTGCTTCCCTGTTCGAGATGCGTCGCTGACGCCGACCTGGGGGTGCGCAATTTCGCGAGAAATTGGCATTCACCCGGGTGACGGTCAATTTCTCGCGAAATCGCGTCGCTTCAGTCAGACGGGTGATGGTGCACCTGCTCCGCAGGTGGCTCAGTCATCGGGCAGTATCGACGCGTGAGCACCTACCCCGAAGCGCAGATCCCCGAGAAGCTGTTCGACGACCCGGATCGCGAGGCCCGCTGGCGGGCCCGGTTCAGCGCGCCCCGCGTGTCGCTGCCGGACTGGGCGCGGGACGCGGCGCAACGCAGCCTGTACGTGTCGAACGTCAGCGGTACCTGGGAGATCTACGCATGGGACCGCGACTCCGACGAGCATCGCCAGATCACTGACCGTCCACAGGGGACGTTCCACGGCACGTTGTCCGCGGACGGCGAGCAGGTCTGGTGGTTCGACGACACCGACGGCGACGAGTTCGGCAGCTGGGTGGTCGAGCCGTTCGCCTCCGGTGAGACCCGGCCGGGTCTGCCGGACACCCACCCCGGGTACCCGGCGGGCCTGGAGCTCGGGTCGTCGGTGATCGGCGTGGGGATGTCCACCGACGACGGCGTGACGGTGTGGGTGGCGCGCGACGGCGGCCGTCCGGAGGTGCTCTACCAGCACGAGCAGGACGGCGGGTTGTCCGCCATGTCCTGGGACGAGTCGATGGTGGTGATCTCGCACTCCGAGCACGGCGACAGCCGCCACCCCGCGCTGCGGGTGCTGCGCGTCGACGGCTCCGAGGTCGCCGAGAAGTGGGACGGCCCTGGCAAGGGCCTGGACGCGCTGGCGTTCGCGCCGGTCACCGGCGACCCCCGGCTGCTGGTGCTGCACGAGCGGCGCGGCAAGGAGGAGCTGCTGATCTGGGACGTGGCTGCGGACACCGAGAGCGAGATCAAGCTCGACCTGCCCGGTGAGGTCTCCGCCGACTGGTACCCGGACGGCAAGGCGCTGCTGATCGCGCACACCCACCACGCGCGGACCACGATGCACCGCTACGACCTCGCGGAAGAGACCCTCACCGAACTGGCGACCCCGCCGGGCACGGTGGCGGGCGCGTCGGTGCGCCCGGACCACTCGGTGGAGTACGTGTGGTCGTCGGCGGCGACGCCTTCGCTGGTGCGGACGGTTTCGCGCGACGGTGAGGACCGGGTCCTGCTGACGCCGCCCGGCGACCGCGCGCCAGGTTCGGAGGCCGTCAACGACGTGTTCGTCGAGGTCCCGTACGGGCCGAACGAGACGGCGCACGCGCTGGTGGCGCGCCCGGCTGACGCCGGGGAAGGGCCGTTGCCGACGGTGTTCAACCTGCACGGCGGGCCGCACGCGGCCGACGAGGACCGGTTCTCCGCCTACAGGGCGGCTTGGCTGGACGCCGGGTTCGCCGTGGTGGAGATCAACTACCGGGGTTCGACCGGGTACGGCTCGGCGTGGCGGGACGCCATCGAGGGCCGGCCGGGCCTGACGGAGTTGGCCGACGTCGCGCGGGTGCACGACTGGGCGATCGAGGCGGGGCTGACCACGCCGGCGTTGAGCGTCGTCGCGGGTGCGTCGTGGGGCGGCTACCTGACGCTGCTGGCGTTGGGGACGCAGCCGGAGCGCTGGGCCGGCGGCGTCGCCGGCGTGCCGGTGGCCGACTACGTCTCGGCGTACGCCGACGAGATGGAGCCGCTGCGGGCCTACGACCGGGCGCTTTTCGGCGGCTCGCCGGAAGACGTGCCGGAGGTCTACCGGAAGGCTTCGCCGATCACCTACGTGGACGAGGTGCGGGCGCCGGTGCTGGTGCTGGCCGGGGACAACGACCCGCGCTGCCCGATCCAGCAGATCCTGAACTACCTGGACCGGTTGGGGCCGCGGGAGATCCCGTTCGAGTTCTACCGCTACGACGCGGGCCACGGCTCGCTGGTGGTGGCGGAAACTCTCCGCCAGGTCGCGGCGGAGATCCACTTCGCCCGCCGCGCCGTCGGCATCGGCTGATCCTGGATAAGACTCCGCAATGCGGAACCCAAGTTCCAGGTAGCACAATTTCAATGGAAATCAGAGGTCCGATTTCCATTGAAATTGCACAAAATGAACTTGGGTTCCGCAATGCGGAATTGGGGTCTGCTGTCCGGGTCACAGGGTTTCGGCTCGGACCACGTCGAGGTTGTGGAAGGTCGGTTCCTCGTCGCAGAGGGCGCGCATCTTGCGGGAGATCTCGTCGGTCTCCGGGAGCCGAGAATTTCGCATCGCCTCGTCGTAAGACGGGAACTCGACGAACTCGTAGTAGCTCCCCGGGTACTCGTGGTCCCGGGCCAGCACCGCTCGCTTCGCGGTGCGCTTGCCTCCGGTGGCTTCAGCCCAGTCGTCCATCAGCTTGTTCAGCTCGGCCCCCTTGCCGGTCTTGAACTCGATGAGCTGCACGAAGCTCACGCCGTCGGCGGCCTGCTCGTCAACCAGCAGCTCGCGGATCTGGTCCCGCAGTCCGGGGGTGTCCTCGTGCTGGTGCACCGACACCGCGTGCTCGGTGGCGGCGCGCAGGACCTCTTCTTCCTCGCCGATGATGGTGAGCGAGCAGTTGACCTCGCTCGGGTACTTGCGGCAGTCCGCTACCTTCCTGGCCACATCGGGTCTCCTGTCCTACGAATCGGGTTGCGCAACCACCCCAGTTCGCGCTCGTACTGGGGGTCGGGGTGGGTGGCGACGCCCTGCACCAGCGGCGCGCGCACGTGCGCGGACGGCCAGTACCAATCGGCGCGGCGCACCACCAGGCCGGCGCGTTGCAGTTGCACCAGCACCTCGACGTTGAGACGGCAGCGGCGGCAGCCGTGCAGCATCTCCTGGGCCCGGTCCTGCGCCTCGCCGACGACGCCGGGCGCCCGGGTGTGCTCGAGGAACAGCAGTTGGCCGATCGGCCGCAGCACCCGGCCGATCTCGGTCAGCGCCGATTCCGGTTTTCCCGTACTGCACAGGGAGAACCGGCAGACCACCACGTCGAAGGCGCGGTCCGGGAACGGCAGGCTCGCCGGGTCTCCGTCGATGAATTCGGTGGGCAAGTCGGGACGTTCGCCGCGCAGGTCGGGTTTCGCGTCGAGCATCGCGAGGTAGGAGACGTGGTGGTAGGCCAGCAGGTCTTCGAGACGGAACGCCCCGATGTCCAGCACCCGCCCGGCGGCCCGCTTCCGGGCCAGCACCCGGAACCGCTCCAGCATCTCGATGGGCGGCGACACCCCGGCGCGCTTGTAGTGACACGTCACGGTGGTGGCTGAGCGGACGGCGTGGACATCGTCCGACGGCATGCCAGCAGCATGGGCACGGCGCGGCGGCTGACGCCAGGGGCTTCCGACCCCGGCGACCGGTCCGATCCGGTAGCGATCCCGGCTGGCGGATGCTCGAAGTCGCAGGAATCGAGGAGGTCGTTTCGCGCAATATCGAAGAGAGGGGTGGCGATGGGCGTCAACCGACGGGGATCCCTCGTCTCGATCGCGCTCCGCGGCTCGCGTTGGGCAGCGGCATGGTCGTCGGCACCAACAGGGTCGTCGCGCATGCGCAGCAGTCGTCCGGGTTGACCGTGCGCGGCGACGAGTTCCTGCTCGACGGCGAACCGTTCGAGATCATCGCCGGCGAGATGCACTACTTCCGCACCCACCCCGAACACGGGCGGGACCGGCTCGCCCGGATGCGCGCGCTCGGTCGGCATCCAGGTACAGCCGGGCGGCCCGGTCAAGGAAGTTCACCGGCACGCCCGCGACGCCCAGCTCCGGCTGCTCGCCGACACCCTCGACGACTGCACGGACCGGACCGAGGCGCTGCGCGCGCTGTGGCGCTGGCTCAGCGACCCGGCGCACCAAAACGTGATCCGGTTCTTCTTCGAGAGCTATGCGCGTTCGCTGCACGCCCGCGGCGGCGCGTGGGACGGCTTCGGCGAGACGAGCGTCCGCGAATGGCTGTCCCGGCTCCGGTAGGCCCTCGGCGGCTCGGATGCCGAGGCGACGCTGGCGCTCGCGGCGCTGCGCGGCCTGCTGCTCGACCTGCTCGCCACCGGCGACACCGCCCGCGTCGCGGCCGCCTTCGAGGAGCTGCTGGACAAGCTCTGAGGCGCGCCGGGAGCCCGCATTGTGAGATGGACGGTTCGTGGGAATACCTCGTTCCGCCGCAGCGTCAATGCCGCTCGTGAGCCATCTTTTCGAACCGATCAAGCTGCGCGACGTCGTCATCCGGAACCGCGTGTGGGTCTCGCCGATGTGCCAGTACTCGGCCACCGACGGCGTGCCCGACGACTGGCACCTGGTGCACCTCGGCCAGTTCGCCACCGGCGGCGCCGGGCTGATCATCAGCGAGGCGACCGCGGTGGTCCCGGAAGGCCGGATCAGCCCGCAGGACACCGGGCTGTGGAACGACGAGCAGGTCGCGGCGTGGCGGCGCATCAACGACTTCCTGCACGCGCAGGGCGCGGCGACCGGGGTGCAGCTCGCGCACGCCGGCCGCAAGGCGTCGACGACCCCGCCGTGGGAGGGCGGCCAGTCGGTGTCGCCGTCCGAGGGAGGTTGGCAGACGGTCAGTTCGACCGGCAACGCCTTCGGCACCCAGGCGGCGCCGCGCGCGCTGACCGAAGGCGAGATCGCCGAGCTGCCCGACCAGTTCGCGGCGGCGGTGCGCCGGGCGGAAGCGGCGGGCTTCGACGTCGTCGAGCTGCACTTCGCACACGGCTACCTGGCGCATCAGTTCTACTCCCCGCTGGTCAACGACCGGACCGACCGCTACGGCGGCGACTTCGACAACCGGGTGCGAGCCCTGCTGGAGATCACCGAGGCCGTGCGCTCGGCCTGGCCGGCCGACAAGCCGCTGATCGTCCGTCTCTCGGCGACCGACTGGGCCGACGGCGGCTGGACCGGAGACGACTCGGTGAAGCTGTCGGCGCTGCTGGCGGAGCGCGGGGTGGACCTCATCGACGTCTCGACGGGCGGCGCGGTGCCCAAGGCCGACATTCCGATCGGCGCTGGCTACCAGGTGCGCTTCGCCCGCCAGATCCGCGCGGAGGCGGACGTCCCGACGGCGGCGGTCGGCCTGATCACCTCGCCGGAGCAGGCGGAGGAGATCGTCGCGTCCGGCTCGGCGGACGCGGTGCTGCTCGGCCGCGAACTCCTCCGGGACCCGCACTGGCCGCTGCGAGCGGCAGACCGCCTGCACGCAGACAACATCTGGCCCAAGCAATACGAACGAGCCCGCCGCGCCTGACCCGTTGCGGGCGCCGGGAAGGCCAACGACCAAGCCGATCCGGGTGAATTTTTCGAGCTGAGGGGCACCCTCGGGCGGCACAACTGAGCCTGAAGAGGCGACACAACCACTCAAGGGTGCCCCTCACCTCGGACCGCAGCCGACGCTGGCGGACCTCCACCGGCTGCTCGACCAGTCCAGGGCGGCGGCCGGGAATCCGGTGATCCGCCACGACTTCGGGACGCCGCAGCGGCTTTCGACGGTGCTGGAGCAGGCCGCGTACCGCGTTGTGCAGGAGGCGCTCACCAATGTCCACAAGCACGCCGTCGCGGCCCGCGCCGAAGTCGAATTGCGCTACGGGGAAGCGGTTTTGGAGGTCAAGGTGATCAACGAGGTGCCGCCGAACCCGGTCGTGCCGCTGCCCGGCAGCGGCACGGGGCTCGTCGCCCGCGGGAACGCGTCGAGCTGCTCGAGGGCGAGTTCACGGCCCAACCGGCCTCGGAGGCGCGTCCTGGTGGTCGACGACGAGGCGCTGGTTCAGGACGAGTTCCCACCACGCCCGAAGGCACCCACGGGTCCGGCGCTACTCGGCGAGCTGGGCCTGCCACATCCAGTGCGACTTCTCCAGCTCCCGCGCGATGCCGATCAGCAGGTCCTGGGTCACCAGATCGGTCTTGTCGGTCTCGTCGATGCGTTCGCGGAGCCGACGGTTCAGCTCCGCCAACGTCGTCGTGATCGCCTCGACCACCTCGCGATCGCTGCGCCAGTTCGAGTCGAACTTCGGCACCCCGGAGCCGTCGGCAACCGTCGGGGCGCGCCCGTCCGGCGAGATGCCGATGGCGGCGGCGCGCTCCGCGACGTCGTCGGCGAAGCCGCGCGCGGTGGTGACCAGCTCGTCCAGGTGAAGGTGCACGTCGTGGAACAACCTGCCGACGACGTTCCAGTGCGCCTGCTTCGCCACCAGGTGCAGGTCGATCATGTCCACCAGCGTGCCCTGCAGCACTTTGCCGGTGATCTCCCGGTCCTGGTCGTCGCCCAGCGGGCTGGTGATCGGGGCCTTCTTCGAAGCGGTCTTCTGAGCCATGAGCGCTGCTACCTCCTCCAACGCGAGCAGACCCTTCGAGGGTGCGGCCCGTGAGGTACCCGCGCACTTCGAAGCGGTATGCAGGGCCGTGGGGATCTGTTGCGAGCGCCACACCGCTCAACCCACCTGCGCGGACGTCGTCCGGCGAGGGCAACGTCGAAGCCGCAGGTCTTGGACGCGCCCAGGCTTGCGTGCGTGGTTCCGCCACCCCCACCGCCAGGCAGGAGATCAGCCACGGTTGGCGAAGTCGACCACCTGGTGGCCGATGGCGCGGAGGACGTTCGCCACCTTCTCTTCTGCGCACTCGCCGCCGGACTCGAATTGCGTTTCGGCCGAGTTCACCGCTCCGCCGAGCGGCGTCGGCCAGCCTCGCAGGGCGTGCACCACCGAGCGGAGCGCCTGCAGCGTGGTGACCGTCGCCTGCCAGCCGTACGCGATGCCGATGCAACCCACCGCTCGCCCGTCCAGGTAAGGGCGGTCGTCGCCGCGCAGGTCTTCTGCGTAGTCCAGGGCGTTCTTGATCAGCCCGGAGATCGTGCCGTGGTAGCCCGGCGAGGCGAGGATGACGCCGTCCGCAGTGCGCAGGGCGTCCACCAGCTCCAGCGCGTTGTCGGTGCGTTCGGTCAGCTGCGGGTCGTAGAACGGCATCGACAGGCTGCTGCCCGTGATCGCGTGGACCTTCGCCCCCGCTTCACGCGCCCCGGCAAGCGCGGCGTTCAGGGCTCGCTCGGACTGCGAATCCGGCCGGACCGATCCGCCGATCCCCACCACGGTCACCGTCATGCACTGATCCTTTCACCCGGAGCTGCGCCTGTCGCCCCTCGCAGGACTCCACGCCACGCTACGACTTAGAGCTTGCTCGAGGTCAAAGCCGACCCGCCGTGTCCCGCACCATAGCTACCTGCGGGTAACCTCCGGCAGGACCTGTCGCCTTCCCGGGGAGGTCACGCCGATGTCGAAGGTCCTCGAACTGGTACAGCCGACGCTGGAGGCCGCCGCCCTCCGCGGCATCTTCTCGACCTGCCCACACCCCGCAGCCAGTGAGGCGAACGGACAGTGAACCTCACACCACGACAGCGTGAGAGCAGCAGGAAACGGATGAAGCGAACGGAACCTACACGCTCATAGACGGCACACCTTCCAGGTGAGTCCGTTGCGTTGACATAGCTGCTGGTATAGCTGCTCAAAAGGCGGACGGGCCCGTTTCGTCAGTGGCCGAGGAGTTCGCGGAGGCGGTTGAGGAGGTCTTCGCGGTTGGCGCAGCCGAGGCGTTGCTTTATGCGGCTTATGTGGTGCTCCACCGTCTTCGCCGAGATGAACAGGCGCTTGCCGACCTGCTTGTAGGTCAACCCGGCCAGCACCAGTTCCGCGACTTCCTTCTCCCGCTCGCTGAGCAGGTCGGTCTCCGCCGACATCGCGCCACGTACCGCACGCGGCCGCGGCGGCTTGCCTTGCAACGCCCGGGCGCATTCCAGCAGCGCGAGCATCGCGCGCCGATCCGCCGTGCGGATCGCCGCCTGCCCCGCCAGCCGCGCTCCGTCCCACGCCAGCCCGGCCGCGTGCAGCGCCCGCGCCGCCTGCTCCGCCTCGTCCTGGTCCACCTGCCCCGCTAGTATTCGCAGCCACACGCCGGCGGCATCGGCCATCGCCGCCGCCAGTGGGTTGTGGTGCGCCATGCCGCCTAGCTCCGCCGCAAGCTGCTGCGCTTCGTCCAGCTCCTCCAGCACGACCGCGGCCTGCAGGCGCTTCCAGGTGAGCATCGATGTCCACAGCGGAGGGTTGCCGAGCCGGTCCAGCAGCGCTCGCGCCTCCGCCAGGTACGGCGCGATCCAGTCCTGGTCCCGCAGCCGCGCCGTGGCAACCACGAGTTCTCCCAACGGCAGCAGGGCGAACAGGTCCACCGAGTGCTCGGCGACGGCCTGCCGGGCCCGACCGCGGGCGGCGGCCAGGGCCGCCGTGTCGTTGTCCCGGCTCGCGATGCCAGCCTCGATCGCGGTTGCCAGCAGCCGATCTCGCGCCGCCAGCTCGGCCACGGGGAGGTTCGCGCGGGCGGCCACCGTGTCGCCCCGCAACAGCGGCAACCACGCCGCCAGCAGCCGGTGCCGGTAGTGCAGCAGTGGGCCGCCGGAGCCGGAGCCGATCGCCTTGTCCAAGGTGGACTGGACGACGTCCAGTTCGCCGCAGTGCAGCGCGACCAGTGCGGCGACCGCCGCCGGGCTGTCCGGCACCAGGGCACCGCGCCCCACCGGCTCCGACAGCGATGCGGATCGCACCAATGTGGACAGTGCCGTCGCGGCCGATCCCACGACCGATTCCCGGACTCCGGCGGCGAGTTGCGCGGCGGCACCGGTCATCGACGTCGGCGGCCCGGCGTCGTCGGAGGAACGCAGCAGCTCCTCGGCGTCGCCCAACCGACCGGCTCCGATCAGGCCCACCGCGGCGAACGCCCGGTCTCCGGGCCAGCGCAAGCGCCCCACCGACCACCGGCACAGTTCCGCCGAGCGCTCGAGCAGCCCCCGGTGCGCCAGGACGCTCGCCGCGACCTGCACGCCGAGCTCCCTGTCCGGCACCGAATCATCGACGATCACCTGATCGGCCAGCCGCAGCGCTTCGTCCAGATCACCGGCCACCGCGGCGGCACGTGCCTGCCGCGCCGCCACCGAAGCCGGTGGAGTTCCGGCCGACACCGCAGCGGCGAGCAGCCGTCGCGCCAGGTGCGGCGCGGACTGCAAGGCCTCCTCGCCGGCTTTCTCGAACGCCGCCGCCAGGGTCGATTCCGGCAGCAACGCGATGTCTGCCCCGAGCAGCGGGCGGACCAGCGGCAGCACCGAACCGCCGCGCGCCAGCTGGATTTCGACGAGGCGACGGGTCACCCGCAGCCGCAGTTCCCACGGCGTCAGCCGCAGCGCGGCCGCCCGGGCGATCGGCAGCAGCACGTCATCAGCGCCGACCAATCCGCTGGCCCGGATCGCCAGCAGCGCGGAACCGACCGCCTCTGGAGTGAGTTCCAGCAGCGCGGCGAGCAGGTCGGGGTGCGGGGTCGCGCCGACCGCCATCGCCGTCACGCACTCCGAGCCGGCTCCGCCGAGCTGGTCCAGGTCGTGCTGGAACTGGTCGAGCGCGCGGGGCGGCAGCTCCGCCGTGCCCGGCTCGGCGGTCGCGAGCACCCTGCTCACGTAGCGCGGGACGCCCCCGGTCTGCGCGTGCAACCAGCCGATCCACTCCGGCGCCGCCCCTCCGGCTCGCGCCGCGATCTCCTCGCGCCCGAGCGCGGCGAGCAGCACCGGCGCGCCGAGGTCGCCGATCAGCTCCGCCAACGCCGCAGGTCGCGGCCCCGGCCGGTAGGCGAAGACCAATCGCGCCCCGGGCCGCCGAGCGATCTCGCGGAGCTCGCCGAGCACCATTGCGTCCAGCCGGTGGGCGTCGTCGACCAGCACGGCGCCTTCGTCGGCCCGGGCGAGCTCGTTCGCGCCGAACACCGCCACCCCAGCGTCGCGGTAGGTGCGCGCGAGCTGCTCCAGCAGCACCGTCTTTCCATATCCCCCGGCGCCCTGGATCCCGGCGACGAGCGACGCGGTCGGGTCTGCGGCGATCGCCGACCGCAGCCCGGCCGCGTGCCCGTCCGGCATCGGGGCGGGCCGGGAGGTCGTCGACTGGTTCACGCCTGGAGTCCTTGTCATCCGGGTCACTGGCGCATGTGTTGGATCGCGCCGAGCACGCCGCTGAAACCATTGGGCAGCAAGAAGGTGAGCAGCAGGCCGCCGATGATCAGTGCGGCTGCCATCGACAGCTTAATGATCTTGATCCGGCGGGCGCGATCCTCGTCCCGTGTTTCCACCGGCATCGGCTCCACCTCGACCGGCGGACGCGGCGCGGCAACCAATTCGGCGTCGAGGTCGAACGATTCGTCGGGGCCCTCGATGCGCATCAGCACGCTGGTCTCGGCCACCGAACCCTCGTCTGTGTCGGTCGACAGCACCTGCACCGCCGCCAGCGCCGCCCCGCCGGCCGCGGCCAATTCGGGCGCGACGTCGACCTGCGGCTGCAGCTTCAACCGCTCGGCCACCAGCTTCTTCAGCAGCGGGGTGCGCGAAGTTCCGCCCGCCAGCACCACGGAATCGAGGTCGTCCGGCGCCAGCGTTGCCGACTGCACAGCCTGCAAGATCAGCTCGGGCACCCGCTCCAGGTGCGGCCGGGCGAGCTGCTCGTACCGCGAGCGCGACAACGCGAATTCTGTTCGCACCCCTGGCAGTTCTACCCGCAGCTGCACGCCCGGCTGGTGCGACAGCGCTTCCTTTGCCCGAACGCACTCGGCACGCAGGTGCGCGAGGGCAGCCCGATGGTTGAGGTCGCCGAGGTCCAGCGTGTCCAGCCGGTCGCCGAATTCGGCGCGCACGACGGCGAAGATCTCGTCGTCCAGGTCCTGGCCGCTGGGGTGATCGGCGTTCAGCGGCGAGCCGACCACCTCGAACCCGGGCTCTCGCCGCCGCAGCACCGTCACGTCGAAGCCGCTGCCGCCGACGTTGGCGACGACGACCGGTTCGTGCTCGGAAACGTGTTGCTTGGCCGCGTAGTCCAGGGCGACCGCCATCGGTTCGGCCACCATCGTGACGTCCGTCAGCCCCAGCTGGACCAACGCCTGGTGGACGAGCCGGGTGCGATGCGGACCCCAGGTGGCGCTGTGCGCGATGGCGATGTGCTCGGCGGGATGCCCCTGCCGGTGCGCGACCGCGTCGGCCACCCACTCGATCATGGTGGCGGCCAGCCGCTGCGCCGGGATGAACTCGCTGCCCACCAATACCGGCAGGTCGTCGCCCAGCCGCGCGGTGAAGCCGCGCGTGACCCATTCGTGGTGGGCGATCTCCTGCCGCTGGGCCGCTTCCCCGGCCAGGAACGACCCGTCCTGCACCTTGCACAGCACCGTCGGCACCACCGGACCGGCCTCCAGCGGGACCGGCACGGCCGCCGCCCACCGGCTGCCGTCGCGGCGGGCGATGGCAGCCGTGGTCGCCGTGGCGCCCAGATGAATGCCCAGGACGTAAGGCATGCAATCCCTTCGTGTTACCGAATCGGCCACCAACGGGCGATGCCCGCGTGGTGCAGGGTGGACACAATTTAGCGTGCACGCGGTTACACACAGGTGTCGGACACCCCAAGCTACCCCCCAATGGATCACCTACCCGACCCCCTAATAGAGATCCTGATAACTAGGAGTCGTTCCCGATGGCCCGGGAGGCTCACGCCCCTACGGTGATCAACACAGGAGTGAGGGACCGCATGACCTCACTCGGACACCCATCCGAGTACCGCTGAGCATCGGGAGGCCCAACGATGGTGAACCCTCAGCACACGAGCGGTCATGCCGAGTCCTCCACCACCGGCCCCGGGAAGCACTCCACCACCGGCCAATCGGATGAGCCGACGCTGTACGAGTTCCTCACGCGCCTCGTCAGCGACCCGGCCGCCCGGTCGGCCTTCGACGCCGATCCGCAAGCCACGCTGGGTCAGGCCGGCCTCGGGGGCATGACCGCGACAGACGTACTCCAAGCCACGTCACTGGTTCTCGACTACGCGCCGGTCGAGGTCGTGGCGAAGTACGACCGCTCACTCCAGAGCAGCGTCGAGAAGTTCGCTGCGAGCACCCAGCACGTCGCGATCAACCAACTGCATCCCGCACATCCAATCGAGCAGGAAGAACTGACCATGCTGAAGCCCACCCCCGCCGACTACGGCAAGGACAACGACGTCGACGCCACCCTGCCGCCGGCCCCGGCTCCGTCGAACAAGGTCGATGTCGACGTCGAGAAGAACTACACGGACTCGTTCAACCTGATCAGCGTCCACGACGTCGCCAGCAACAACGACATCGCCAACGGCAACATCGTCGGCAGCATCGTGGGCAGCAACGTCACCCAGGCCAACGAGACCGCCACCCACGTCTTCGACACCAGCGTCGACCTGACCTCCGGTGCCGCCTCCATCGTCCACGGCGACGTGATCAACATCGTCGGCAACTCGACCAACGTCGACGTCCTGAACATCGCCAACGAGGCCCCGGTCGTCGGCGACATCACCGCCAACGTCACCCACGTGGTGGGCGACGTGACCGTTGGTGACGTCAACGCGATCGTTGCCAACGTCCCGGTCGCGGGCAACGTCGTCGGCGACGTCACCTCGATCGTTGCCACCGCCCCGGTCGTCGACGACGTGGTCGCCAACGTCGCCAGTGGCAACATCACCAACGTGGGCGGCGTCGTTAGCGACGCGACCAACGTCGTGGGCAACGTGCCGGTCGTCGGCGACGTGCCGGCTGGCGACGTCTCCGCCCTGCCGGTCGAGGACGTGACCTCCGGGCTGCCGGCTGGCGACGTCTCCGCCCTGCCGGTCGAGCACGCGACCTCTACCCTGTCGGCCCCGAGCGACCTGCCGGTCGTCGGTGGCGGCCTCGAGAGCGTGGCGCACACCGCCACCTCGGCCGCGCCGCTGGACCTGGGTCTCTGAGCCTGAACGCAGTGAGCGACTGAATGCCGGGATTCGCGACATAGCGGATCCCGGCATTCCGCGCATTCGATCCCCGAGTTACAGGCCTTTTGCACTTCCCGTACCCGTCGACGATGTGAGTTCAGCCGTTTGGGTTTCTCTATTCGCCGCAGCACGCGACAATCGACGCCGTGATCGAGACAGCGTTGGTGGAACTGATCGATCGCGTGACTGCGGAATGTGCCGAGCAGCAACGCGCCGATCTGCACGGTCGACTGCGGCAGATCCGCACCCGCGTGCTCGACCCGACGCAGCTCGTGCTGGTCGTCGGCGAGTCGAAGCAGGGCAAGAGCGCCCTGGTCAACGCGATCGTGAACGCGCCCGTGTGCGCCTCTGGCGACGACGTCACCACCGTCGTGCCCACCCTCGTCCGGCACTCCGACGAACCGAGCGCCCTGCTCATCGAGCACGAGCCGGCGCAGGGCCAGGCCGCCCTTGATCGTGTTCCGGTCCCCATCGAGCAGGTCAGCGAGCAGCTGGAACGCGCCCTCGCACACGGTCGCCCGGTCACCCGTAGCGAGATCGGCATCCCCCGCGCCGTGCTGCAGAACGGCCTCGCACTGATGGACACCCCCGGCGTCGGCAGCGTGTCCTCGTCGCTGACCTCCACCACGCTCGCCGTGGTCGCCGAAGCCGACGCGCTGCTGATGGTCTCCGACGCCACCCAGGAACTCACCACAAACGAGCTGGCGTTCCTCAAGCAGGCCACCGCGTTGTGCCCGAACGTCGCGCTCGTGCTGCCGAAGATCGACCGGACCCCGCACTGGCGGAAAGTCCTCGAGGTCAACCGGAAACACCTGGACAACGCCGGTATAGCGGCCAAGATCTTCCCGGTTTCGGCCAACATCCGGATGCGCGCGATGCAGGCCAAGAACACCAACCTCAACGCCGAATCCGGATTCCCGCCGCTGCTGGAATTTCTCAAGGAGATGGCCGGCAAGCACGAGAACCTGACCCGGCGCCTGGTGGCGCACAACGTCACCGAGGCGCTCACCCAGATCAACGACGCGCTGCGCACCGAACTCGCGGCGCAGAACCCGCGCACCGCGGCGGAAACCCTGGTCGAGCTGGAAACCGCGCAGCGCCGCGCCGAAGACCTCCGGCGCGTCTCGAGCCGCTGGCAGAAGGCGCTAAACGACGGCATCTCCGAGCTGTTCACCGACATCGAGTTCGACTTCCGGGAACGCAGCTGGGCGGTGCTGCACCAGGTCAACGAGGCCTTCGAGACCGCGGATCCCCTCGAGGTCTGGGATGAATTCCTGGACTGGCTCTCCGCCCGGCTCACCGACGCGATCGTCGAAACCTTCGAGTGGATGGAGCTGCGCCAGGCCCGGCTGGCCGAGCACGTCGCCGACGAGATGCTGGCCGAGCACGGCGGGGCCATCCCCGAGCTGGAGCGGCTCACCCGACCGGACCCGCTGGAGGAGGTGCCCGAGCCGAAGCTGCCGCGCGGCTCCGAGTACAAGCGTTTCGACCAGTTCCTCACCGGCTTGCGCGGGTCCTACGGCGGGGTGCTGATGTTCGGCATGCTAACCACGGCGGTGTTCGGCCTGGGCCTGATCAACGTGGTGTCCATCTCGGCGGGCGTGCTGCTGGGCCTCAAGAGCCTCGGCGAGGACAAGGACACGCGGTTGCGCCGCCGGCAGGTCGAAGCCAAGAGCGCCGTGCAGCGCTACGTCGAGCAGGTCGTCTTCCACGTGAACAGGGAGGCCAAGGCCGCCATCCGCGGCGTCCACCGGGGCCTGCACACGCACTACATGCGCATGACCGAGGATGCCCAGATGGAGATCAGCCGGGCCATCCAGGAGATCAAGCGATCCGCGGAGCGCAGCGCAGTCGACCGCGACCAGCGAGCCAGGGACATCCGGCAGAAGCTGGAGGAGATCGCGGTGCTGCAGCGGCGCGCCACGATGCTGACCCAGAACCGGATCACCGCGGCATGAGCGGCGATGCCCTGCTGGATCGCGCGCGAGCGCTGCTGATCCGCACCATGACGTTCTACCGGGACGATCCGCGCACCTCGACGTGGCTGCGCGGCCGGCTGGAACGGCTCGACCAGCCGCTGCGCATCGCCGTCGGCGGACGGGTGAAGGCGGGCAAGTCCACGCTGATCAACGCGCTGGTCGGTGCGGAGCTCGCGCCCACCGATGCCGAGGAGCGCACCCAGGTCAACACCTTCTACCAGTACGGGCCGGAACCGAAAATCCTGGTGCACACCCCGCACGGCGCGGTGCAGAACGTTCCCGTGTCCACTTTGGATGCCGCCACCATCCGCGACCTGCAGCACTGGCGACCGGACGAGGTGGCCCGGCTGGTAATCGAGGCACCGACGCCGGGCCTGCGGGCCATCACGCTGATCGAGACGCCCGGCGTCGCGTCCGCGGCGGTGCAGGAGACCGGGCGGTCGGCGCTCGCGCAGATCCTTTCCGAAGCCGACGCGGTGCTGTACCTGACGCGGTACCCGCGGCAGACCGACCTGCAATTCCTGCAGTCCGTCAACGAATTGCAGACCGCCCGGTGCGTGCCGATCAACACGATCGTCGCGTTCTCGCGCGCCGACGAGACCGGCAGCGGCGGACCGGAAGCGCTGCAAGCGGCCGAGCGGATCGCCGAGCGCTACCGCAACGACCCCACGCTGCGGTCCTTCGCCCAGCACCTCATCCCGGTGATCGGGCTGCTCGGGCAGGCCGTCGCGACGATGACCGACGAGGACTTCCTGGCGCTGGGCAACCTTTCCCGGCTGTCCCAGAGCGACCAGGACGAGCTGTTGCTGTCGGCGGACCGGTTCATCAACAGCGGCATGGAATCGACGCCGGGCCCCGTCCGGCAGCGGCTGCTCGAACGGTTCGGGCACTACGGCATCGAGCGGGCGCTGGCGTTGATGCGCAGCGGCGTGACGGAGCGGAAGAAGCTGCAGGCCGCGTTGCTCGACGAAAGCGGCCTGAACCTGCTGCAGGAAACCGTGCACCAGCAGTTCGTGGAGCGGCAGGACGCGTTGCGGGCGCGATCGGCGTTGCTGGCCGTCGACATGGTGTCGCGCGCCAATCCCCGGCCCGGCGTGCAGCAGTTGCGCGGCGAGTTCGAGCGACTGCTGGCAAACGCGCACGAGTGGAACGAGCTGCGGCTGCTGTCGGCGCTGGATTCCGGTCAGGTGCGGTTCGCCCGCCCGCTCCAGGCGGAAGCGAAGCGGCTGCTGGGAGCGCTCGGCAATGCGCCGCACGCGCGGCTCGGCCTGGACGAGACGGCGTTGGCGGTGGACCTGGCCGATGAGACGGTGGCAGCGTTGGCGCGCTGGCGGGAGCAGTCGGTGAACCCGCTGCACGACCGGCAGCACCGCGAAGCGGTCCGCACGGTCCTGCGCAGCTGCGAACGCCTGATCATCGACCAAGTCCACGGCCCGCAGCAGCAAACGCCCCAGCGCCAACCGAATCCGCAACACCAGCAGGACTCGCAGCGCCACCAGCAAGGCCCGCAGCACCAGCAGGGCCACCCGGCCGCGCAGCGCCCGCATCCGCCCCAGAACGCCTCGGGCGCCCACTCGCGTGACTGACGAGAGATCCGCTACCTCGGAGGAGGTGGGTGTCGAGCGGAAACGAAGACTTCCACGTCGCCCGCGCCTTGCACCACCACGCAAACCAGCCCGAAAACCGCAGCTATAGAGGCTGTTTGGGGAACTCGTTGTGCGGCGGTGGTTTACGTGCGCGCTGCTGCTGTGCAGCGAACGGCCTGTTCACGTCGATAGGCGGCACAAACGGTCCGTCCGCTTCATCCACCTAGATGATTGATTCCGTGAAGATCACGTGAAGGGGGGTCGGTGAGTGGGTAGAGGACGAGGGTATTCAAGATCAATGTGAAATAAAGAACTAAACACCCTCCTGACCGCACTCTACGTGCTCGTCGACGACCACGTTGTTCCCGCCCGCACAGGACGAGGTCGTCAACCGCTACTCACCGACAGTGAGCTCATTGCCGACGGGTTCGGGCTCCACGCCGCCCGAGCCGTCGGCGGAAGCGGTCGCGACGTCTCAGGCAGCCGGTCGAGCGATGTCCACATCGGACGGTTAGTTGTTGTGCGGTGCAGGATCAAGGACCGTGAGCGTTTTTCGGTGCTATGGCACCCAAAATCACTCACGGCCAGGTGGCGGCCTTCGCCGCGGCGGCGCGTGGGGTCGGTAGCGGAAAGTCGCGGCCGCGAGCGTCCGCGACGGCGGCCCGGCCTGTGGACCATTGTCCGGCGAGGTCGGAGCGCTTGACGGTCTCGCGGGACATCCGGCAGGGCACAGCAGTGGCGTCGATGATCCACAGGTCGTCGAACCAGGATGGCCAGCACACAGCCACGGTCCAGACTGCCTACGCGCCTGGCCGGCCTCGTTCAGAGCTCCAAGTCGCGCAGCGTCGCGTGGAGCTGCTCGACCAGGGGCCGACGGCGGGCCATCTCCCGGGCCGGCGCCAGATCCGGTGAGACCTTGCGCTCAGGAGTCACCAACTCGGCGGCGCGCTCTAACGAGTCGAACTCACCGAGCGCCCGCCACGCCAGCAGCACCGCGCCGAGCCCGGACCCGCCGCTGCCCTCGGCCAGCTCCAGGTCGACCGACTGCGTGTGCACGGGCGTCCCGGTTGCCCGGTGCAGGGCCGCTGCGGCGTCCCCCTCGGACCTCAGCCGCGCCGCAACCTCTGCGGCCTGGGTGTCGGCCCAGTTGAACGACCGCGTGGCCGGAGCACCGGCCGAGTCGAGCCCGACCAAGGTGTGCATCGAGGTGCTGAACGACAGCGCCGCGACCGGGTGGTCGTGTTCCTTCGCCCAAGCCACGCACTCGGCCAACGCCTCGATCGCCGCGTCCCGGACATGGACGGCGTCCTGCGTCGCGGTGATGCCGAGATCGATTCCGAGGACGACCGGAGCATGCCCCATACCCCGCAACCTATCCGCTGGGCATCCTGGCCCAGTCAATCCAGGCTGATCAGGACGGAGCTCGGCGTGACCGACGAGCAAGCGAATCAAGATCGATGCTCAACTCGAATGGCTCGATCGTCTCAAAGCTGCTGTCGCAAGCAGAAACAACTTCGTACACGTCGTCGATCAGCCGATGATCGGCCAGCGTGACAGAGCCCGCCAACTCCACAATCCAATAAAAGGGAATGCCCGCCTTCGCGTACTCGAACATCTTCAGAACCCGATCAGTCCGGCCTGAACCTGGGGATACCACTTCGACCGCGACAAGAACTTCTTTGGCATGCAGTCTGTTCGGATTCTGGTCGATCAAGCTCGTCGAAGCGATCACAAGATCGGGAACACGAAGCGTAGGCGGCCAGCCTGGGGTTACCACCACCTCGACATCTGCCACCGCTTCCCATTCATGTGCAAGCTGGCGATTCAGCGTGGACACCAGCGCACCCACAACGCGCTGGTGAAGGCTGGCGGCTTTCGGGGTCACGTGGAGGACGCCTTCCTGAAGCTCATAGCGCCGCGAGTTGTCCTCGGGGAGCTGGTCGAACTCCTCCAAGGTCAACAGATGGTCGGGCCAAGTCATCACGGACATGCCTCCAATATCGACTCCATCGAACACCAGTTTGAGAATTGAAGTTCACAAACACACGTTCGAGTGGATCTCCCCGTCGCTACACCCGCAACGATAAGGGCGCCTCCCTCCTGTGGCCAGGAGGAAAGGCGCCCTTCAGCCGGCGTGCGAGGTCAGCCGACGCGCGTGAGCCGGTCGGTCGCCGGTGGGGCGATGCCGGGGTTCGCGCTCAGGTACTCGTTGAACGCGTCCAGGTCGATCGGGCCGCCGGTCAGCTCGGTGCCGCCGGTCAACGCGCTGAACCCGTCCCCGCCGGCGGCGAGGAAGTTGTTCACGCTGACCCGGTAGGTCGCGTCCGGCTGCACCGCTTGGCCGTCGATCGTGATGCCGGAGATCTTCGATCCGATCGGCGCGGACTCCGACCAGGTGTAGTGCAGGGTCGAGGACGGCTGGAGCATCCGAGCCTGGACGCTGCCGTCCGGCTTCGGCAGCCACTGCTGCTCCAGCACGGCCTTGAGCTGCGCACCGCTCAGGGTGATCGTCTGCATGATGTTGGCGAACGGCTGCACGGTGTAGGCCTCGCCGTAGGTCACCACGCCGTTGCCCTCCTCGGCCGGCGAGGACGCGTACGTCAGGTCGGCGCGGACGCCACCCGGGTTCATCAGGGCGATCTGGGCACCGGCGGACCTGGTGGCCGCCAGTTGCGCATCCGCGATCAGGTTGCCCAGCGGCGATTCACCGGACGGCGTGGTGGTCTTCACGATGTCCGCGCCGATCGTGCCTACCTGCCGGTTCGCGATCGGCTGCGACTTCTGCACGGCCTGATCGACCAGCGCCTGCACCTTGGGGTCGGCCGTGACGTCCCGGGTCACGACGTTGTTCTGCGCCTTCATGGTGGACCGGACGACGTCCTTGGTGCGTCGGTCGACCTGGAGGTCCACAGTGGAAATGATCCGACCGAACGACGAGCCCTGGATCATCGTCCGGGGCTGACCGGCCGGGTCGGTGACGCTGCACACGTACTGCTGGTGGCTGTGCGCGGTGAAGACCACGTCCACCTTGGGCGAGACCTGCTCGGCGATCCGCCGGGCGGGGCCGGGGGCCGTGCGGCAGTCATCCGGTCCGCCACCCTCGGTGTTGTCGCCCTGGTGCAGCGACACAACGATGGTCTTGACGCCCTGGCGGTCCAGTTCGTCGGCGTAGCGGTTGATCGCGTCGATCTCCGGGCCGACCTTCAGCCCCTTGATCCCGTCCGGGGACACCAGAGTCGGCAGATCCTCAAGCGTCGCACCGATGACGCCGACGGGAATGCCATTCATGTTGCTGATGGTGTAGGGCTTGAAAGCCGGCTGACCGGTCTGCTCGGCGGTCACGTTCGCCGAGAGGAAGAGGAAGTTCGCGCCGTTGTACGCCGGCTGGAACTGGCACCCGTCGACGGGGTGGCAGCCGCCGTTCTGGATGCGGTTCAGCTCGTCGTAACCCTCGTCAAGCTCGTGGTTGCCCACGACGGAAGCCGTGATGCCCATCGTGTTCAGCACGTCGATGGTCGGCTCGTCGTGGAACAGCGCCGAAGACAGCGGCGATCCGCCGATGTTGTCGCCGGTGCTGAGCACCATCGAGTTCTTCACCTGGCCGCGCAGGTTCTTCAGGTGGGCGGCGAGGTAGGCGGCGCCACCAGCGTCGACGGTGTTGCCGTCGGCCAGCGTGACCCTCCCGGACGACCCGGTCGGCGGTTCCAGGTTGCCGTGCAGGTCGTTGAAGCTGAGCAGCCGGATGTCCGTGACGGCAGGGTCGGCGGCGGCAGGCACCGCGCCGAGACCGACGCCGACGACGGCGCAAACTGCGGCGGCCGAAACGGCAACTCGCCGCAACGACCGGGGATGACGAATCATTGGGTTCCTCCAAACACGCACGCCGCATCGCAGCGGAAAATGCGCTCGGCGCTGGAGTCTGCCCAATGTGGGCTATCCGAACCAGACGGCTCCGCGAACCGTGACTGAACGGAGAACTACATTTCGCACCAAACCAACCTGATCGGGTCATGAGTGAGGGGCACCCTTGACCGACTTGGTCAAGGTGCCCCTCGTGCCCCTCACTCAACTTAGATCCACTTTGGAGTGTGGATCAGTTCGCCAGGGTTTCGGCGATCTCGTAGGTGTTGAGCGCCGCGCCCTTGCGGAGGTTGTCACCACAGACGAAGAAGTCCAGCGTGTTCGGGAAGTCCAGCGCCTGCCGGACCCGGCCCACGTAGGTCGGGTCGCCGCCGACCACACCCGCCGGGGTCGGGAACACGCCCTTGTCGTGGTCGTCTTGCAGCACGATCGTCGGCTGCGCCTCGAACACGCGGTGCGCCTGCTCGACGGTCACCTCGCGCTCGAAGGTGGCGTGCACCGCCAGCGAGTGCGTGGTCACCACCGGCACCCGCACACAGGTCGCGGACACCTTCAGGTCCGGGATGCCGAGGATCTTGCGGGACTCGTTGCGGACCTTCAGCTCCTCCGAGGTCCAGCCGTCGTCCTTGCGCGAACCGGCCCACGGCACCACGTTGAGCGCCAGCGGAGCCTTGAACGGCGTCTCCTCCGGCAGCCCGGCCGCGGCCAGCGCCTCGGCGACGTCGCCGGCCCGCGAGCCAACGCCCTTGCCCGCCACCGCCGCGATCTCCGCGTACAGCCGGTCGATGCCTTCCTGCCCGGCGCCCGAAGCCGCCTGGTAGGACGAGACCACCAGCTCGCGGAGGCCGAATTCGCGGTGCAGCGCGCCCAGCGCGGCCATCATCGACAGCGTCGTGCAGTTGGGGTTCGCGATGATCCCCTTCGGACGCTCGTGCGCCTTCGCCGGGTTGACCTCGGGCACCACCAGCGGCACCTCGGGGTCCATCCGGAACGCGCCGGAGTTGTCCACCGCGATCGCGCCGCGCTCGGCCGCCACCGGCGCCCACTGCGCGGAGACCTCGTCCGGCACGTCGAACAGCGCGATGTCCACGCCGTCGAACGCCTCCGGCGCGAGCTCGACGACGGTGAGTTCCTTTCCGCGCACGGTGATCTTCTTGCCCGCGGACCGGGCCGAGGCGATCAACCGGATCTCGCGCCACGGCACCGACTCGCGGTGGTTGATGATGTCGATCATGACGGTGCCGACCGCGCCGGTCGCACCCACGATTGCCAGCGTCGGTGTCTTCTTCTCCTGGGCCATCAGCGGCCACTCCCCGCGTAAACCACGGCTTCCTCGTCGCCACCGAGCTCGAACGCGTCGTGCAGGGCGCTCACCGCGTCGTCGAGCTGGGTGTCGCGGATCAGCACCGAAATCCGGATCTCCGAGGTGTTGATGATGTCGATGTTCACCCCGGCATTGGACAGCGCCTCGCAGAACGTCGCGGTGACGCCCGGGTGCGACCGCATCCCGGCGCCGACCAGCGAGACCTTGCCGACCTGGTCGTCGTAGACGACCTGCTCGAAGCCGACCTCGTTCTTGATCTTCTCCAGCTCGGCGACCGCCACCGCGCCGTTGCTGCGCGCCACCGTGAAGGTGATGTCGGTCAGCCCGGAAGCGGTGCTGGAGACGTTCTGCAGCACCATGTCGATGTCGATCTCGGCGTCGGCGACCACGCGGAAGATCCGCCCCGCGACACCGGGGTTGTCGGGCACACCGCGCACGGTGACCTTCGCCTCCGACCGGTCGTGCGAGACGCCGGTGATCATCGCCTGTTCCACGGGAAGGTCCTCCACTGAGCCGGACACGATCGTTCCGGGCTTGGGTGAGTAGGAAGAGCGGACGTGCAGCGGCACGCCGTAGCGGCGCGCGTACTCCACGGCGCGCAGGTGCAGCACCTTCGCGCCGGTGGCCGCCATTTCGAGCATCTCCTCGTAGGTGATGCGCTCCAGGTGCTTGGCGTTGGGCACGATGCGTGGATCGGCCGTGTACACGCCGTCGACGTCGGTGTAGATCTCGCACACGTCTGCGTTCATCGCGGCAGCCACCGCGACCGCCGTGGTGTCCGAGCCGCCGCGGCCGAGCGTCGTGATGTCCTTGGTGTCCTGGGAGACGCCCTGGAAGCCGGCGACCAGGACGACCTGACCCTGCTCCAGCGCCTCCTGCACCCGGCCCGGGCTGACGTCGATGATCCGCGCGTTCTGGTGCGCCGAGGTCGTGATCACACCGGCCTGCGAGCCGGAGAACGAGCGGGCCTCCGCGCCGAGCGACTCGATCGCCATCGCGACCAGCGCGTTGGAGATCCGCTCCCCGGCGGTCAGCAGCATGTCGAGTTCCCGCTCCGGCGGAGCCTGGTTGACCTGTTTGGCGAGGTCGAGCAGCTCGTCTGTGGTGTCGCCCATCGCAGAGCACACGACGACCACATCGTTGCCCGCCTTGCGGGTCTCAACGATGCGTTCGGCGACCCGTTTGATGCGATCAGCACTTTCGAGTGAGGAACCGCCGTACTTCTGGACGACGAGCGCCACGTGAAACAAACCTCCTCGACCGTGCGGCCGTCCCGGGCGCGGGTTGTCCCCGCACTGACACCGAGTGGACGAAGGAGCCCCGGCACACCGCGTGGCGGGCCGGAGGGCCCCGCGACCGGGTAGGTGGCAGCGTCGGCCCACCGGGCCGAAACGGCCTCCTACCAGGTCGCTCCGCTGCCGGACTAGCCTACCGAACCGACACCGCCCGACCCCAACCCCGGAACGCGCCACTACCCTGTTGGAGGCGATTGTCGACAAGAGCGGAGGACCGGGTTGTCCACCACTCCAGGAGCGATCGACCCACCCCTGGCGGACATCGGAAACACCGCGGCTACGCAGCGGAAACAACCGGAACCGGGGTTGCTGGACCGGCTGCGTGGGGGGGCGCCCCGAGGGCACCGGCTGATCATCGCTTTGGGCCCGGCTGTGGTTTACCTCGCAATCCGGCTGGTCGGATTACTGGTGCTGGCGTGGCTGTCGGCCGCCAACGACGAGGCGCTGGTCGACAACCTGCGGGCTTGGGACGGTCAGTGGTACCTGGAGATCGCCGCGCACGGCTACGGCGGCGTGGACCAGAACATGGTGGACGGCTTCGGGCACCGCTACCCCGAGACGCCGTTGGCGTTCTTCCCCGGCTACCCGCTGCTGATCATGGCCCTTTCGTGGATCCCGGGGGTCAGCGTCACCGGCGCGGCGGTCGCCGCGAGCCTGGGCTGCGGTGTCGTCGCCGCGTTCGGGCTGGCTCGGTTGGGGCGCCGGATCGGCGGCTCGCACGGGGTCGGGTTGCTCCTGGTCGTGCTGTTCGCGGCGGCTCCGATGTCCGTGGTGCTGTCGATGGCGTATTCCGAGGCGTTGTTCTGCGCGTTGGCGATCTGGGCGCTGATCGGGGTCGTCGAGCGGAACTGGCTGCTGGCGGGGCTGTGCTGCGCCGGCGCCGGGCTCGTGCGGCCGACTGCTGCCGCGCTGATCGCGGCCGTCGGGCTGGCGGCGCTGGTCGCCATCGTGCGCCGCCGGGACACCTGGCGCCCGTGGCTGGCGATCGTGCTCGCACCGGCCGGGGCGCTGCTCTACATCGGCTGGGTCGGGCTGCAGACGAGCAACCTCACCGGGTACTTCGAGCTCCAGCAGCGGGGCTGGTCGTCGGCGTTCGACGGCGGCAAAGCCACCTTGGCGTTCATGATCAAGACCCTGACCACGGACCGGTCCGTGCTGGAGACGTTCACGGTGTGGATCGTGCTGGCCGCGCTGGTGCTGCTGGTGCTGTGTGTGCGGCAGCGGATGCCGTGGCCGCTGGTGGCGTTCGCCGCCGCGGTGGTGGTGCTGGACCTGGGCTCCGACGGGTTGATGTACTCCAAGGTGCGCTTGATGTTGCCCGCGTTCCCGTTGCTCATCCCGGTTGCGATCGGGTTGTCGCGACGGCGGACGACGACGGCGGTGACAACTGCGGTGCTGCTGGTGTTCTTCGGTTCGTGGTTCGGTGCCTATTCGCTGACGGCGTGGCAGTACGCGATCTGAGTCGTGAGTGCGTAACCGGGCTCGAACCCGGTCGCGCACTCACGACCGGCTGACCGGTGGACATCGGCGGGCGTGGTCGACAGACTCGCCACCAGCGATCCAGGAGGTGTCCATGACTGCCGAGGAATACATCGCCGAGGTTCCGGCGAGCAAGCCCGCGGAGACATCGGTGCCGCTGCACCCGCTGCTGGCCGAGCGGTGGAGCCCGCGCGCGCTGGACCCGGATGCGACGGTGAGCGACCGGCAGTTCACCGCGTTGTTCGAGGCGGCCCGGTGGGCTCCTTCGTGGGGCAACACCCAGCCCGCGCGGTACATCGCAGCGCGCCGGGGCGAGGCGACCTTCGAGCGGATCCACGGCACGTTGTCGCGCGGCAACAAGGGCTGGACCAGCAATGCCGCGGCGCTGGCGATCGGCGTTGCGCGCGTGGTCGACGAGGACGGCGAGCCGATGCCCTACGGCGAGTACGGGCTGGCGCTGGCGACCGAGAACCTGGTGCTACAGGCCGTCGCGGAGGGCCTGTACGCGCACCAGATGGCGGGCTTCGACCGGGACGCCGCGCGGGCGGAGTTCGGGGTTCCGGCCGAGTTCGAGCCGATCGTCGCCGTCGCGGTCGGCAGCCTCGGCACGCTCGACGGCATGCCGGAGCGGCTGCAGGAGAAGGAGCTGCGGCCGAGGATCCGAAAGCCGCTGTCCGAGCTGGTCTTCACCGAGACCTGGGGCGAACCGCTGTTCTGACGACCACCCTCCCGCGACATATCGTTTTTCGATAGTATCGAGAAACGATATGGCTTCGGAAGGTGACGAACATGGGAAGCACGTCACGGTGGACTCGGCTCGACAACCACGTCCTGGAGGCTGCGATCGCGCTCGCCATGCTGCTGGTCGGCCTGTTCGGGGCCCTCTTCCCGGTCCTCGGCGCGACCGGCCCGCTGCCGCCGACCGACACGCGCGAAGTGCAGCTCAACGCGCCCGCGATCCTGCCTGGCACCGCGCCCGCCGACCCCGTGGCGCTTCGCGGCACCCACGACGCAGTGCTGATCTTCACCGATCCCAGCTTCGCGGACCGGCTGCTGCTGGCCCTCCCGACGCTCGCCGGCAACCTGCTGCTGATGGCGGCCCTGTCGATCCTGCTCCGAGTCGGCCGAACCTTCCGCGACGGCGACTTCTTCGTGCCAGCGAACGCACCTCGTCTGTTCGCAATCGCGGCCATCGTCACGTCGAGCGGCCTGGTCGTCCCGTTGGCGGACATGATCACCACGGATCTCCTGGTGTCCGGGACTGAGGTGGCGCAGTCGATCCGGACGGTCTTCGAGTTCGAGTTCCCGCTGCTCCTGGGGCTGCTCATCGCCGCCGCCGCGATGGCCTTCCGCAACGGCATCCGGCCGCGCACCGACACCGAAGGACTGGTCTGATGCCGCCCGAGCAGCCGCACCAGATCGAGTGCCACCTCGATCGCCTGCTCGCCGAGCGCGGCATGACCCTGGCCGAGCTCGCCGCGCGCGTCGACGTGACCATCGCCAACCTCTCGATCCTGAAGAACAGGGCCAAGGCGATCCGCTTCAGCACCCTCAGCGCCATCTGCCGCGAGCTCGACTGCCAACCCGGCGACGTCCTCTCCTACCGGACATCGGACCGACGCACGGGGTCGTGAGCGCTTTGGCTCGCCACACGGTGCCCAACCTGACGCGCTCGGTTTCGTCCGCGCCATCTTCGACTACGCGCTGGGCCAAACTGGCCGCCGAACAGCAGTGGCTGGCCGCCTACCGGGCGGCCGAACTCGATGACCAACGGCCCAGGGATGGCTGACCAAGCTGACGTGTCCGCCTGGCAGGAACTCCGGGGTTATTGATCGGGAACTTATAGGTGTGATCTTCGTTGTTCTGGCATGATCGCTGGTGTGCGGGACACGCGGAGGTTGTCGCCTGAGGCGCAGGAGGATCTGCGGCGCAGGGTGGTCGCTGCTGTTCATGGTGGGATGACGCAGGTCGAGGCGGCCCGGGTGTTCGCGGTGGCCCCGCAGTCGGTGTCCAGATGGGTGCAGGCGTGGCGGAAACGTGGCTCGAAGGGTCTCACCGGGCGTCGCCGGGGTCGCAAGCCCGGCGAGCAGAAAGCGTTGAGTGCCCGCCGGCAGCGCAAGCTGCGGTATGCGGTGGCCGAGCACACCCCGGCCACGTTCGGGCTGACCGGCCTGGTGTGGACCCGCAAGACAGTGGCCGAGCTGATCCGGGTGCGCCACGGCATCGTGTTGAACCTGCGCACCGTCGGCAACTACCTGCGTTCCTGGGGATTGTCGCCGCAGAAACCGATCCGCAAGGCCTACGAACAGGACCCCGAGTCCGTACGCCGATGGCTGGAGGAGGACTACCCGGCCATCGCCGCCCGCGCCCGCCGCGAGGGCGCACAGATCCTGTGGCTGGACCAGACCGGGATCCGCTCCGACGCCACCGTAGCCCGCACCTGGGCACCGGCGGGCCAGACACCGGTGGTGGGCAAAACGGGCAAACGATTCAGCGTGAACGCGATGTGCGCGATCGGGAACAAAGGCGAGCTGTACTTCACCGTCTACACCGGCTCGTTCAACGGCAAGGTGTTCCTGCGGTTCCTGGACCGGCTGACCCGCCATCTGGACCGCAAGGTCCACCTGATCGTTGACGGACACCCCGTCCACCGCCGCAAGACCATCCAGCAATGGATCACCAAGCACGCTGAGGCGATCGAGATGCACTTCCTGCCGGGATACAGCCCCGAACTCAACCCCGACGAGATACTCAATGCCGACCTCAAACGCACCGTTTCCACCAGCACAGCCCCGAAAACCCGCGCCGAGTTGAAACAAGCGGTCCGCTCCTTCCTTCACCGCCTCCAGAAGCTGCCCGACCGAGTTCGCTCCTACTTCGGCAAACCCGAAGTTCGCTACGCCGCCTGACATCATACATTTGCCACCCGGATCAATATTTTTAGAAACGGACCAGCCGAAACGCTGGCACCGGGCCCCGGTCCGACTCAACCCGCACAGCGCCCTCGGCCACGTCGGATCCACCACCTCCTAGGAAATCTCGATCCACGGATCTTGACTATTCCCTCTGGCATATACCACAAAGTACACTGTCGACTGACGGAACCGCCCGCGCGGGCGTGGACATTCGGTCATCGCCCTATGTGACGTCATTGACAAGGACTGCCATGTACGTGGATTCCTTATGTGCCCAGCCAGCTGGACCGATCTCACCGGATGTCATCAAGAAAGTTGGCGAGTGGACGCTCGAACGTCTACCAGAAGCCACGAAACGGGCGTTGGACGACGACTCCGTGTCCTCCGCGTTCCTCGCCGAGATCGATTCGGCAGTGCTCGCCGACCTCCCGGACGTGGTGGACCTCAACCAGGTGGACGCTCGACGCCTCCTGGTTGACCTGGGTTTCTGCGGTAGCGCTGTCGCCAGGGTCGCGACGGAAAGCGGTCACGACGTCGCCCACCTGCTCGGCAGGCTTGGTGTAGGTGCGCACCGACGCACTTTTCGTGACTACTACGCGGATCTCGCGACGCGATCGGGCGTGGGTCACCCACCACGGCAGACGTTCGTGTCCACGATCACCTGGAACGCACCAACGGTCGAAGTCCGGGTGGACGATACCGTCGCCGCGACCTTGCCGAGCGTGTTCGACGATCAGCGGACGAGGACGTGGACCGGAACCTCGGATGAGGCAAGCCTGTGGCTCCTGTTCAAGAAGTGCGCCGGTCTCGGTGCGGTCGCCAACGTAGCACTCGCGCCCGTGGTCTTCGGCGACCTCCCGGTCGACTCCCCTGACGCGCCGGGCAGGCTCGCTGTGGCTACGGCGGCCATGGAGGAGATGCAGGATCAGATGCGGATCTTCAGCATGGCCGGCAACCGCGCCGGGGGTATGTCCGCGGAGGTCTTCATATATGGAATCCGCCAGTTCGGTGTCCCCTGGGAGGACGGTGCAGAGGCGCCGAGCGGTCCCCATGAGGCCGAGTGGATCAATCGGGACGTAATGCTCGGGCTCAGGAGCCCGAACTACCTCGCGGACGTTCGCCGCAGGTATCCGATGCTGCTGGAGCCGGACGTCCACGCCATCGAGAAGGCAATCGGACAACCGTCGTTGGCGGAAAAGTTACGCGAGGCATGGCGATCTGACCTGCGCGACGAGGTTGACGCGGCAACCAAGGCGAGGCTGGCCGCCACCACCATGGCCGCCCGGTCGCTGTGGCGCGCGACCGGCCGGTGCTCGTCCGCGCACCTCGGCTTGGCGCGGAAGTTCCTGTTCAGCCACCTCCGCAAGCAGGCACGCACGTCCACGCCCCCGACCGCGGTGTCCAACGATTTGGGCATCACCGGGATGACCGAGCAGGACCTCGTACGCCTGGCCGAGCAGCGTCTGCGCGGCGTGTTCGACGACATCCTCCGGCACGTCGACCCGAAAAGCTTGGTGGCGGCCGAAACCGAACTCGGTCGGCGTCCGCGCCCCGCCTGTACCCTGGTCGTTCACGGGATCGATGCCGGCCGAGTCCGAGATCTCCCAAACCGTCGATGCGGCGATCGGATGTCCGAGTCCAACCAGTTCGCCCTGGATCCTTCTTTGCCCTCACCGCGGGTTTAGGTGGCCGTCCGGTGTGGCGTCGGAATGCGCTGTAGTCCCACTTCCTTGCGATGAATCTGCGGTGCCAGGCGAGGATCGTTGCGGGTTGGACGGGGAAGATGTCGTGCAGGCGGCGGGGGAGTTGCGAGGACAGGGCGGGAACCAGAAACGGCGAAGTACTCGCGGGCCCTGAGCAGCAGGGAGGGAACTTTTGGGGTGGCCGATCGGTGCGTGGGGAGGGGAACGCACCGACCGGCCCGCAGGGACCCGGTGCCGGAGATCGGGGGCACGTCGGCTTCCGGGCCCGAGGTTTCGGGTTGTCAGAGGCGGTGGAGGGCTTCGAGGATCCGGCGTTGGACCTCCGGTGACGGCCCGACGGGATCGCAAGTGTCCGATGTGGAGGTTCGCGGCGGATCGTGGGCATCGGCGGGTTCGCGGAGGCGATGCCTACCGCCTTGTTCCCGCTGTTGTCGCTCGGCTTCGACGTGGGCTATCAACTGCCAGACCGTGAGGGCACCTTCGCCGCCTCCGGCGTGTTGGGGGCGGTCGGACTTCCAATACATCGCGATGACGAAGAAGGACGCAGCGGCGGCGATTGCGACGATGATTGGGAGCGTGGTGAGCATCCGGGTGACCTTTCGGTGATGTTCGCAGTCGGGGCTGTTTCCCTGAGCAGCAGGGAGATTTCGTCAAGTGCGGTGGCTGCGGCCGCGAAGTCTTCGGCGTCGCGGTGACCCGCGCCGACCTGGAAGGCGAGGTCATCGAGCAGCCACTGGGTTCGCCGCAACAGGACGGCGAGACCTCCTTTTTCAGCGCCCATTTCGTGGCGGCTTCGGCTGGGACGTGTTGAGGCGAAAGGAACTTTCGCCTCGTTCTATGGCGCGAAAGTTCCGTCGCCCGGAACCACCGACACCTGACTCGCAGCGATGCGGTGCGCCTCCGCGTTGCAGTCGCGGCAGGTCGACCACAGCCAGCCCAGCTGCGAGTTGTCCGCCGACAGCTGCTTCCGGCACAACGTCAACACCAACATGCCGGTCGGATAACCGCCGCCCGGCGGGAATCCAGGCTCGCGTGCCGCTCACCTTCCGCAGGTACCCAGTGAAACGGGTGCATCGATGCTGCCTCTCTGGCTCGAAGTCGAACGTGCGAAGCCGGTTCGGCGCTGTCTGTAGCCAGATTGCCCGTCTAGTAGACACTGATCAATTACACGATTAGGCGAAGCGCCTGGTAGTTGAATCTGCCTACGCTGCGTCTCGTGCCTGTAGACACAAACGGCGTGACACCACGCGCTCGCGCACTTGCAGCAGCCATCCGCACCGTCCGAGAGCGTTCGGGCGTCAGCGGGCGTGAGTTGAGCAGACGCCTGGGGTTAAGCCACGGCACGGTGTCGCACTGGGAAACCGGACGCCGGGTGCCGACTCCGGAGGACGTCGCTTCGCTGTTGACCGCCGCCGGGGTGACCGGCAAGGAGAAGCAGCGGTTGGTCGAGCTGGCGCGGCACGCCAGCGAGCCGAACTGGCTTACCGTTGGCATGCCAGGAATCCCGCACCAACTTGCAGGTGCCGTGGAGTGCGAACGATCAGCCTCGTCAATCGTCGAGTGGGCACCATCGGTCATTCCTGGGCTGCTGCAGACCTCCGAGTACGCCCGCGCGATTTCGACTGTGGGTGGGCTACCGGCTCATGAGGTTGAATCCCGCGTAATGCTGCGGATCGCCCGTCGCGAGGTTGTCGTGCGCAAGAACCCTGTGCATTTCCTAGCGCTGATCGGCGAGGACGCCCTTCGCGACAACATCGGCGCACCCGAGACGATGCGTGAACAGCTCCAGTATCTGCTGGACCTCAACACGCGGAAGAACGTATCGGTCCATGTGGTGCCACCGAGAATCGGCTGGCACCCGGGACTGGTTGGGCCGTTCGTGCTCTACGACTTTCCAGATGCGCCTTCGGTCGTGCACTTCGAGCACTACAGCTCCGGCGCCTTCGTTCCGGATGAGGACGACGTTCAGGCGTATCGGCATGCAATCGACAGCATCCTCAAAATTTCCCGTAGCCCAGACATCACGGCGAAACTTATCGCAGAGATCATCGACGGGATGGAGCACGCGAGATGACCACGGTCCAGGGTTGGAAGAAGTCCACCTACAGCCACCCGAACGGCAACTGTGTTGAGGTCGGGTGGTTATCCGGCGGTACCGCTGTGCGGGATACCAAGGACCGGGATAGTGGGTTCTTCGTCGTCGGCCGGGCTCGGTGGGCCGACTTCGTTGCCTCCGTCAAGAATGAGCGGTTCGAGTGCTGAGGTATTGGCCTTGCCGCTGGCCACGGGGTCGTGAGGTCTTTTGGGGTTGCCCAGGCTTTCGCGGTTTTGATGATCGGGCGCGGCACGGCGGCGTGGCCTTGAGGTGATCATGATAGGAGCATCGGTGGTGGAAGTGCGGGTACACCTCTTCGAACCGATCAAGTTTGGCATAAAGGAGCCCCAGCGCACCGTGCGCTAGTGCCTGCAAATAGGCGTCTTTCACCCAGCCTTATGGAGTGCGTAGCTGGGCTAGCTCCGAGCGAGGACCTCTCGGCGGAACTCGCCGAAGCGGAGACGTTCGAAGGTCACCAGCGCGGCGAGCACGGCGCACACCCCGATCCCGCGATCGGCGTGCACGGTGTTGCCGAGCCACGCGTAGCAGCACCAACACCACCAGAGCACCGCGAGCCCCTGCCCCAGACGCCGACCGCACGAACCCGTTTCTCCCAAAGGAAAGCCAATCTGCGACGGTGCCGGTCTACCCGTGAGTGGTTTTGGGCGTTATAGCCCCCAAAATCACTCACGGCCCAACCAGCGTCACGCAAGATTCGACGCTCAACATGTCCCCCGCGGACTCGTGCAGCACCGGCCACAACTCGACGGGCTCCACGTCGGCGAACGGCATGTCTGCCGCGATTTCCTGCGCCCGCTCCAGGGTTTCGCAGTCGAGCAGGTAGAAGCTGGCGAGGTACTCCTTGGTCTCCAGGTACGGGCCGTCGGTCACCGCCGGGACGCCGTCCTTGCGGCGGATGAGCTGGGCGTTCGCCGCGTCCGCCAAGCCGTAGGCACCCAGCAGCTCGCCGTCTCCCGGTAATTCGCGTTGAACGCCTCCTGCTTGGCGATCGCCTCCGGCCACGCCTCGGCCGGAAACGAGTCCCACTTGCCCTGGTTGCCGTAGATCATCGCGACGTACTTCATCTCGGGTGTCCTTCCCGTCCCGCGCGCCCCGCCGGCGCGCTGTCACCCTTCAGTCGGAGCCCGCGGCGGATCCTCGACATCGGGCGGCGAACCTTCCCCAACTTTTTCAGATCTCGCCGCTGACCAGCCTAAATCGGTCGTCGTCCAGGAAGGGGACCAGGAGGGACGTTAGGGCTTGGGGGGCGGTTGAGCGGGATGATGTGCACGCAGTCCTCGACGAGGTGCGCTACGAGATCGTCGGCGATCGGACGCAGCTGGCGCTCGAGGGCGTTTCCGACCGGATGTCCCGGATGTGCGCCAAGCGCCATGGTGGGCACGGTGAGCAGCCGCGACGGCGTCGCGGATCTGGCGCGTGCTGGTGGGCATGGCGCGCCCGCAGCGAGTGGCCCGAGGAGCACATGGCCGTCATCGACCGGGGCCAACGCGGCCGCCACCCGATCCCAGTGATGAGTGAAGGAAAATTCGCCGGTCAGTGGCAGCAGTCGAGGACTTGGGGGGTCCATCCCGGGCGAGCACGTCGACCAGGCCGAGGTCGGTGATCTTGACGCTGGGCGAGACCGCGAGGGTCAGCGTCGACACGCTCATGAACGGGTTCGCGTGCCGCCACCCCCACGCCTCGAGCGCTTCGCGCACTCGGCGGCTGCCGGCCACGACGTTCGCCGTCGGCTCCGCCGACATGACGCCTCCAACGGCCAGCGGCAGTCGCGCCGCCACTCCTCCGGCATGGGCGACCGCGACGCCGCCGTCGTCGGCTAGCACCGCTTCCGCGGTGGCTCGCATGGCTCGCCGGGTCGTGGCCATCACCCCGCGCGGCCCGGCCTCGCTGTTCGGCGCCGCGGACGTGCCGCTGGTGCTGGTCGACCGGCGGATGCGCGGCCTGCCGTCGCGTACAACAGCGCCCTTTTCCTGGGCCTGATGTACCAGCTCGCCACGCTCGGCGTGCGGGTTCCGGACCAGCTCAGCGTTTGCTGCGCCGACGATCTGGCGGAGCTCGGCCTCGCCGTGCCAGACGCCACGACGCTGCACGTCCCGGCCGATGACGCCGGGGTGTCGGCGGTGCGCACGCTGCTCGGCCTGGTCGACGGGCGGCCACCGGAACCGCGGCACCAGCTGGTGCCGGTCGAGCTCGTGATCGGCAGGACTTCGGCCGAACCCTGCTAAACGGCGCAAAACGCTGCGCCGAGAGCACCATGACCTGGGCCGATGTTCGGCGGCGACCCCGCCACCCGTTACCTACCGCCGGGTAATGCGGTATTACTTCACTCGTGTGGACTAGCACCAGGCCGACGGCGGAGGCGCTCGATCGGGCCGACCCGCTCGCCGGCCTGCGCGTCCGCTACGACCTGCCGCCGGGCCTGATCCATCTCGACGGCAACAGCGGCGGACCGCTGCCGCGCACCACTCCTGCCCGGCTGCGCCGGTTCGTCGAGCACCGCTGGGAGCAGCAAACCGGGCGCCCGCGCGGGGAATCCGACTGGCGCGGGGAGGCCCGGGGCGCTGCGGCCGCGCTCGCGCCGCTGATCGGTGCCGCACCGAGCGAGATCACCGTTGCCGAGACGACGTCCATAAACCTGTTCAAGTCGCTGCTCGCGGCGGCCCGGCTGCGCCCGGACCGGCCGGTCCTCGCGGTGGGCAAAGACTGCTTCCCCGCCGACTGCTGGCTGGCGCGGTCCGCCGCCGAATTCATCGGCGGCCGGCTACACCTGCTCCGCAGCAGGGACGAACTGGACCTGCTGCCGTGGGACGAGGTGGCGGTGGTCGCCGCGTCGCACACCGACGAGCGGTTCGGAGGCGTGCGCGACGCCGCCGCTCTCACCGCCGAGATCCACGGGCACGGCTCGCTGGCGCTGTGGGAGCTGAGCGGTTCGGCCGGGGCGCTGGACGTTGATCTGCACAGCTGGGACGCGGATTTCGCCATCGGCTGCGGCCACCGGTACCTCGGCGGCGGCGCGGGGGCGCCGTCGTACTGCTTCGTCGCCGGCCGGCACCGCGACGCGTTCTCGACGGGCACCTGCGACACGGGCGGCGTGCTGCACCCGCTGGCCGGCGGGTTCGCGGGCTCCGGCTCCAGCTTCTCAGTGGCCGAGCTGCGCGCCGGTCTGTCCATTTTGGATGGTGTGTCGCCGAGGGCGCTGGCGGCCAAGACTGCCGGCCTGGTGGACTTCTTCCTGGAGCGGCTGGGCGACTTCTGCTCGGACGCGCAGATCGAGGTCGCGACCTCGTCCGAAGAACTGAGCCGAAGCGCGCAGATCACCTTCCGGCACGACCGGGCCCAGCGGATCGCGGACGCGCTGTTCGTCCGCGACGTGCTGGTGGACTACGCCGAACCGGACCTGCTCCGCCTGAGCTTCGCCCCGTCCTGGCTCCGCTACGTGGACATCTGGGAAGCCACCGAACAACTCCACACGACCCTCCACGAAATCGCCTGAACCGCGGGGGTTCCGCCCGCCACAACAGGAGCGGCCGATGCCCGGCAGCCCCGGGACCTGCGGGATCGGGACCTGCGGGATCGGGACCTGCGAAATCGGCGGAGCCTTCCGGTTCCAGCCAAGATCGGAGCCCCGCACCGCCGGGAGCACTGCCCTGGGCAACGAAAGGCCAAACGGCCAACTCGATCTGCGAGCTCCTGGATGCGAAGCCAAACGCGTTGCGGAGAAGCGGGATTAACTCACTCCGGGATCAATTCGGCGACACCGTCGAGCAGGGGCTGGAGGCCGAACTCGAAGATGCTGGCCGGTTCCGAGGCCTGGACGGATTCGGCGCCGAAGCGGGCGATCATCGTCGGCTCACCCGCGTCGAAGACCTCCTGGAGCTTCGCGCTCCGCATGCCCAGCCAGTGCTCCCGGGTGTCCTTCGCGTGCATCTCGCACGCCAGGGGGAGCGCCCCGCTTTGCGTGTGCACCGAGACCATGATCGCCGCCCGGACCATGGTCTCGAAGTCGAGGCCGATCCCGTCGACGGCTCGCATCCGCCAGTCCGTGTAGGCCATCATCCGGGGCGCGATCGGCGGCCGGGTCGTCAGCGCGAACAGCTGCGGCACCCAGGGGTGCTCGACGTAGATCTCCCATTCGTGCTGCGCCGACAGTTCGAGCTTCGCCCGCCAGCCGGGCGGTCCGGGCTCAGGCAGCGGGCGCTCCCCGAACACCTCGTCGATCATCAACCCGCCGAGTTCCTCCTTGCCGGGAACGTAGCGGTACAGCGACATCGCACCGACGCCGAGCTCGGCAGCCGTGCGCCGCATCGAGAGCCCAGCACACCGTCCCGGTCCGCCAATGCGATCGCGGCGGCCACGATGCGCTCCACGGTGAGCACGGGCCCAGCTTCGTCCGGCGGCTCGGAGCCCTCTTGCTGCTTCTCCGCAACCCGCTCCCGGTAGGCCCGCGCGTGGCAGGCCCGCGAGCTTCCGACGCTGACCGTCCGGCAGAACGTCACACTGCCCGCGGAACTCGCGTCCCGGCGGATCGCGGACTCGGCCGTCCGCGACGTGCTGGCACGGCTCGGGATCGGCGGCCACGCGGATGCGCGGCCAGCGAAGTTGTCCGGCGGCCAGCAGCAGCGGGTCGTGCCTGACACACCCAGCGAGCTCACCCGCACCGCCGTCACCCAGCGGATCACCGCGCACGTCACCCGCGGCTGGCCCGACCTCGGCGAGCCCGTCGTGCGCCACCGTGGACAGTTCTGCAAGCGCCGTCCTACCCGGCGACCATGACCCCACACCGATCCTGCGCCTGCGCTACCAGGGATCAGCCGACCGCTGGGCCATCGGAATCTACCTGGCCAGCAAAGACCGCTACACCGAATCCGAGCTACCTACCAGCTTCGGGCCCAAAACCGGCACCCCGGAACAAGGCATCGACCACACCTTCATTCTCTACGCAGGCCCCAGCCTCCACCCCTGACAACGCCCAGCCACCACGCACAAAGACGACCACGAAACTGCGAAACTCGACTTCCAACCTCTTCGACGCTATCGACCCGGGCGAGCACGGCTTCCGGTTCGAACGCGGCACCGCCATCGGATTGGGCGGCACGCACTGCCCGTTCCACTTCGGCCGCTCACGAGCCGACGCCGGTGTAGATCCGTTCCAGTTCTTCGCGGAGTTCCGCGGGAGGTACCTGGGTCGTGCGGAGTTGGCGGGTCGTGGTGCGCATCGTCGACACCAGGCGTTGGGCTTCTTGGAGGTCGTGGGGTTCGTTCCGCACGGCCTTCTCCGTGGCGGCGTCGACCACCCGCTCCAGGAGGATGATTGCCGGCCACCAACGTTCGGCCTCCGCCGCTGCCGTCGGGTCCATCAGCTGCTGTTGGAGGGCTGCGCGGAGATCCGCCAGCTGGCGGTAGGTGCGGCGGCGCAGCGCCGAGCGGCCGTGGTGGACTCCGGCCAGCGACTGGGACACGTACTCCGAGACCGCCTCCACCGCGTCCGCGAACCGGCCCGGCAGCGCCGGACCCCGGTTCAGCGGGCGCAGCAGGAAGCCGACGACCAGGACGATCCCGCAGCCGACGACCGTGTCCACCAGCCTGGCCGCGGGCAAGAACTGCTGGTTCTGGCTCATCTGCAGCAGGACCAGCGCCGTCACGACCGCGCTGAACAGGCCGTAGTGGCGGCTGAGCGCGACGGGCAGCTTGGCGGCAAGGGCGACGATGAACGGCAGCAGCCACCAGCCGGCCGGCACCAGGGCGATCAGCGCGAACGCGATGAGCACGCCGATGATGGTGCCGACCGCGCGCAGCAGGACCCTGGCGAGCACCGAGCCGGAGTTCGGCTTCAGCACGAGCGCGACGGTCAGGGCTATCCAGTACGGCTCGGCCATGCCCGTCGCCAGCCCGAGCCCCTCCGCGAGCGCCAGACACAGCAGCATCCGGCAGACCTGGACCCAGGTGGAGCGGCCGAAGGTCAGCCGGAGCCGCTCGTGGTGTTCGCCGGACACCTGCGGATGCTTCGTGCGCCGGAACGCGGCGATCAGTTCCGCGATGCCCAGGTCGAGTGCGCGCACCAGCGGCGACTCGTCCACGCCTGGCTGGTAGGGCGGCGGGACGTCGCCCGTGCGCATGCAACGCGCCAGCGTTCGCAGCGCTTCGCGGGCACGCTCGGGCGGCTGCTTTCCCGCGTGCGCCAAGGAAACCGACGCCTCGACGATCGGCGTGGCGTACGTGTAGACGAGGTAGAGGCGGTCGCGCACCCGGCTGCGTGACATCGAACCTCCGCCCACGAGCACGTCGTGCGCGTTGTCGAGCGCCTTCGTCAGCTCCTGCCTCGCGGTGATCGGCGAGTCGAACATGCGCAGCGTGGTCTCGAAGATCGCCGCGACCGCGCCGCGCGCCGGGGCCGTGCCGCGGAACGGCCAGGTGGCCGCGATGATCGCGAGCACCAGCAGTTCACCGGCGAAGAACCACCAGACCTGCGCGCCGAGCGGCAGCGTCGACTTCTCCCCGGTCGCAACCACGCAGAACGTCAGCATGTGCGCGCCGCCGGACGACCACAGGTCGCCCATCCGGCTGGACAGGACCGATGGAACCGCCACTGCGAGCACGATCGCCGCCGCCCACCACGGCCCCGGCGCGGCGGCTCCGGCCGCGAACCCGAGCGCGCCGAGGATCGCGGCCAGGCCCACCCGGAGCAGCCGGTACCGGTACGAGCCGGTCAGGTCCGAGAAACTCGCGCACAGCGCGCCGACCGATGCCAGCACGGCCTCGTCGATCCGGCCCGTGAGCAGGCCCACGACCTGCGGGGCACCCACGCCGATGCTCGCCGCGCACGCCCGCGTCCAGTCGGCGGGAATCGGTATCGGGCGCAGCAGCCGCGGCAACCACTGCGGCAGCACGAGCCTGGGGAGCGCTTCGGTCGTCACACGCACATCCCTTCGGTGACGGGGGGACCAGCGCGCTCCACACCGAGCGGCATTGAGGATGCTTCCGATTGTCACGCGGCAACTGCCACGGCACCGCAGAACGCCATCGGCGTCACACCTTGGGTTCGATCACACCCGGGACTGCATCCAGGCTCGTTCTGAGTGACGGTGCCGGGAGCGGGGTGGGTCCGTGAGCGGTTTTTGGGCTTATAGCGCCAAAAACCGCTCACGGATCTTTCCCTGAAGAGATTCCAGTAGAAGTCCGAAGTGGACCTTCAGGCGAGGGCGTGGAGGATCCGCACGGCCATCGACGTGGCGATCAGCCAGAACAGCGACGCCACGCCGTAGTTGACCGCCACCGCGAGCGTTGGGTCGTCCGGCATGAACAGGTCCTGGAAACCCAGCGCCAGCGTCTCCGCGCAGGACGCCACGAACTGGGTGATGCCGTTGTCCGGGTTGGCGCCGGCGACGGTGAACACCACGTGGATCACGAGCAGCGCGGCACCGAGGTTGCCCGCCCACCGGACCACGTTGACGAGCACACCGACCACACGGGCCCGCGCCCGTCGCAGGTCAGCGCGACGCACGCCGCCCTCCTGCGCTTCCGTGCTCACGTCATCCGCCACGATCTCCAGTTTGGCACGACCGGAGGGGTCAGCCGAACACACGAGCCAGCACCCCGCCCACCAGCACCCAGAAAACCGCCGCCAGGCCGTAGTCGAGGAGCACCTGCAGCACCTCGCCCGGCGCCTGCACCAGACCGGGGAAGAACAACGCCAGCGGCTCGGCCGCCTGCGCCACGGATTGCGCCAACCCGTTCTCCGCCGGGAAACCGGTCACCACGAACACGATGTGCAGCACCAGCAGCGCGGCGAACAGGAATCCCGCGCCGTTGATCAGCGCCGCGACCGCGGACCGCCCCTTCTTCGCCGCCATCCGACCGCCCCTCCCCTTGATCCTCCGACCACTTTGCCAGGCGCGGAGATCGGGAAGTCAGAAATCGCCCGAAACCGGCGGACACGCGGTGTGCTGCCGGGATTCCCCTGATCACCACGTGTCATTTCCCACCATCTGGACGTCCCGCTTGCATTTCGGGCCACTACTGCGGTTAGCCTAGGGCCGTGGCTCGCGTTCTCCTGCTTCGCCGCCGCGACGGGGTCTCATAGACCGGCCCCTCGTCGCGGGGTTCGAACGTGCCGGTCGTCGGTCCAGACCCGGTAACCGAGCAGGAGAACCACTCGCATGAGCAGCAACACCCCCGACGCCCAAGCCCCGTTCGTCGGCAAGGTGCGCAAGCCGTCCCGGCCAGCGCCCGCCGATCAGGCTCCGTGGAACACGCAGCTGGGCAGCGCCATGCCCTACCACCGCTACCGCCCGTTCCACGAGCTGGTCGAGAAAGTATCGCTGCCCGACCGGACCTGGCCGGACAACCGCATCACCAAGGCCCCGCTGTGGTGCGCGGTCGACCTGCGCGACGGCAACCAGGCACTGATCGACCCGATGTCGCCGGCCCGCAAGCGCCGCATGTTCGACCTGCTCGTGCAGATGGGCTTCAAGGAGATCGAGGTCGGCTTCCCGGCCGCCAGCCAGACCGACTACGACTTCGTCCGGGAGATCATCGAGGACGGCGCGATCCCCGAGGACGTCCGCATCCAGGTGCTGACCCAGTGCCGCCCGGAGCTGATCGAGCGGACCTTCCAGTCGCTGGAAGGCGCGCCGCGGGCGATCGTGCACATCTACAACTCGACCTCGATCCTGCAGCGCCGCGTGGTGTTCCGGGAGGAGCGCGAGGGCATCAAGAAGATCGCGACGATGGCCGCCGAGCTGACCCTCGAACTGGCCGGCAAGTACTCCGACACCGACTTCCGCTTCCAGTACTCGCCTGAGTCCTATACCGGCACCGAGCTGTCCTACGCCGCCGAGGTGTGCGACGCGGTCACCGAGATCTGGCAGCCCACCCCGGAGCGGCCGGTGATCCTGAACCTGCCCGCCACCGTCGAGATGGCCACCCCGAACGTCTACGCCGACTCCATCGAGTGGATGCACCGGAACCTGGCCCGCCGCGACTCGGTGATCATGTCGCTGCACCCGCACAACGACCGCGGCACCGGCATTGCCGCCGCCGAGCTGGGCTACCAGGCCGGCGCGGACCGCATCGAGGGCTGCCTGTTCGGCAACGGCGAGCGCACCGGCAACGTCGACCTGGTGGCGCTGGGCATGAACCTGTTCAGCCAGGGCATCGACCCGCAGATCGACTTCTCCGACATCGACTACGTCAAGCGCACCGTCGAGCACTGCAACCAGCTGCCAGTGCCGGAGCGGCATCCGTGGGGCGGCGAACTGGTCTACACGGCCTTCTCCGGCAGCCATCAGGACGCCATCAACAAGGGCCTGGACGCGCTGCGCGACGAGGCGAACAAGGCCGGGACCGGCGTGGACGACTACCCGTGGGAGGTGCCGTACCTGCCGATCGACCCGAAGGACGTGGGCCGCACCTACGAGGCCGTGATCCGGGTCAACTCGCAGTCCGGCAAGGGCGGCGTCGCCTACATCATGAAGACCGAGCACCAGCTGGACCTGCCGCGCAAGCTGCAGATCGAGTTCTCCAAGGTGGTGCAGGCGCACACCGACTCCGAGGGCGGCGAGGTCAGCCCGACGGCGATGTGGTCGGCGTTCTCCAGCGAGTACCTGGAGGCCACCGCGCCGCTGAAGCTGGTCCGGCAGCGGGCGGCAGGCGAGAACGGCAACGAGAGCATCACCGCGACCGTGGTCGTGGACGGCGAGGAGCAGGAGATCACCGGCAACGGCAACGGCCCGGTATCGGCCTTCGTCGACGCGCTGAGCAGCATCGGCTACGACGTGCGGGTCATGGACTACCACGAGCACGCGCTCACGGCCGGTGACGACGCGCGGGCCGCGGCCTACCTGGAGTGCGCGGTGGGCGACAAGATCTACTGGGGCGCCGGCGTCGACACCTCGACGATCACCGCGATGCTGCGCGCAGTGGTGTCCGCGGTGAACCGCGCCAACCGCTGACCTACGCAGGCGCGAACGGCCCGTTCACCCCGTCGATCGGGGCGAACGGGCCGTTCGCTTCTCACCCAGGGGATGCGCAATTTCGCGAGAAATCGACCGTCACCCGGGTGAACGCCAATTTCTCGCGAAATTGCACTCCGCCTGCGGAACGGCAGCAGTAGATTACGGAGTGTCAGCAGTAGCGTCATCCTGGCTTTGTGCAATTTCTCGCGAAATTGGCAGCTCAGCGCACTGGAGCGTCGGTTTCGGGTTCGGTGCGTTCGGCCTCGACCGGTGGTTCTCCGGATCCTTCCGGCTTCTCCGCTTCTTCCAGATCCTCGGCTTCGTCGGCCTTCTCCGCGCGGCGGCGCAACACGTGCACGATCAGCCAGCCGGCGACGACGGTGACGATGAGGGCGACCCACGAGAACCGGTGGAACCACTGCCCGGCCACCACGCCGAAGACGTAGGCCAGCGTCGTCACCGTGCCCGCCCACGCGATGCCGCCCGTTGCGTTCGCGATCAGGAACTTGCGGTACCTCATGCCGAGGATGCCCGCCAGCGGACCTGCGAGGATGCGCAGCAGCGCCACGAACCGGCCGCCGAACACCGCCCAAGCGCCGTAGCGGTCGAACGCCCGTTCCGCCTGGCGCACCGGTTTCGGCCCGAAGTGCTTCGGCAGCTTGCGCCCCAGCCAACCCAGCAGCGTGCGCCCGTAGCGCTTGCCGACCGCGTAGCCGATCGAGTCACCGATGATCGCGCCGCTCGCGGCGATCGCGCCGAGCACGACCGGATTGACGACGCCCTGCGAGGCCGCGACGCCGGCACTGACGAGCATGATCTCGCCGGGCAGCGGGATCCCCACGCTTTCCAGCCCGATGATCAATCCGACCACGAGGTAGATCACCCCGGGTGGGATCGTGTCCAGCCACTCGATCATGAACGCCCATTTCGATTCGAGAACGCGTCGCGGTCGTCTGGGCCGACCGGCCCCCGGTCAGGGTACGTATGCGAATCGCGCTTGGCGCCATCGACGGCCGAGGAAGGCATGTCCATCTTTGGCGCAGCACGAAGGTTGATGTGACGGTAACCACACAACAGTCGCGAGCGGGCGCAGCTCCGAGCCGCTCACGACGCCCTGGGGGGAGGGCGTTTTGCGCATAATCGGCATCCGCAGCATCCCGGTCGCCGTGCCGTTCAACACCGACGAGAAGTGGGCCTACGGAAGTCGGCGCGGCCTGGTCAGCGTGCTGATCGAGATCGACACCGACGAAGGCATCACCGGCCTCGGCGAGGCCCCGGCGTACCCGTCGGCCGAGATCGTGCTCGCCGTGCTGCGCTCGGTAGAGCGGTTCGCCATCGGAGAGGACCCGTTCCGCACCGAGCGGATCGCGAAGCTGATCGACATCGTCGGCACCTGGCACCACGTGGGCACCACCAGCCCCGCGATGGCCGCCATCGACATGGCCTGCTGGGACATCGTCGGCAAGGCCTGCGACCAGCCGCTGGTCAACCTCCTCGGCGGCCCGCTGCGCGAGGAGGTCGAATACCTGCACTACGTCCCGCACGGCACCCCGGAGTGGATGCGGGAGCAGGCCGCCCGGGGCGCGGCGGCCGGCTTCGAGAGCTTCTACGTGAAGGTCGGCGACGCGGACCAGGCCACCGACGTCGAACGGGTCGCCGCGATCCGCGACGGCCTCGGCGCCGGGCCGTCGCTGCGGATCGACGCCAACGAGTCCTGGTCCCCTGCGGCGGCGCTGCGGGTCCTGCGCGCACTGGAGCCATATGACATCGAGTTCGCCGAACAACCGGTGTCCGGCCGGAACCTTCCCGAGATGGCCCGGCTGCGCGCCCGCGCCGGGGTGCCGCTGCTTGCCGACGAAGCGTCGCGGACCCGCTACGACCAGCTGAACGTGATCCGGCAGGGTGCGGCCGACGCGATCTCGGTGGACAACATGCTGGACGGCAGCCTGCTGAACCTGAAGCGCTCCGCCGGGATCTGCGAGGCGGCGGGCCTCCCGGTCGTCAAACAGAGCCTCGGCGAGCTCGGGGTGGCGACGTACGCCGCGGCCCACCTGATCGCCGCGACGCCGGGATTCCGCTGCGCCAACCAGTCCTACGGCCGGCTGCTCGCCGACGACGTCGTCGAGGGCGGCCCCTTGCCCTATCCGGGTGGCAGGCTGCGGGTACCGGACCGGCCGGGCATCGGAGTCCTGCTCGATCGCGACCGACTGGCCCGCTACGCGGAGTTGTACCAGGTCGCAGGCCATGAGTACGGCTACGCCGACCCGGCGGACGGCACCCCGGAAGCGCCGAACCGGTGAGCGGAGTACGCCGGAATCGCAATCCGCTGGGCCGAAGAGCAGCGCCCGGTACGGTGAACACACTCGACCAAAGATGGTATTGCGCCTTCCTCCTAATCGGCACCATTGACACCGTCGCGGGACGCCAGGCGACGCCCCTGGGGAACAGAGGATCAGGGGGAGCGGCCGTAGGACTGGGAAACGTCGGGGCACGGCCCCTCCCCCTGGTTTCTGGTGGTTCCAGGGTGTCCTGGTGGTTCCAGGCTCTTCTTGCGTAGCGGTGCGGGGTAGCGGAACCTCAGGCGCCGACTGGACTGCGGGATCCCCGATTTACGTATGTTCGACTCCGCGATCCCTGCTTTCCGCCCTTGCTCGCCTCCGTTTCCTGGTCGTTCCTTCCCAGCCGAGTCCCCGTCTTTGATCACTCGTTCGGTCTACGGGGCTTGATGATGGGCGGATCACCGGGTTACGTCAGGCACCAAAGTTCAGCAGTGTTGAGGTGGACATGTGGCCGACCGAGGATCCGACCGAGAAGCTCCGCTGGCGAATCCCGTGCATCGCACCGTTGGGTTCGGGCACCATGACGGTGCTGGTGGTGGGCGATCGGGTCGCGGTGGTGCTGCCCCCTGGTGACACGCTGGTCTTCACCGCCGACGAAGCCGATGACCTCGCCGCGCTGCTGGATCGAGCCGCGGGCTACCTGGCCCGCGGTGCCGAGGTACCGGAGGCGACGTCGTGGCCCTCATCGACACCGACCTGAGCTTCGATCCCCAAGACCCCTACTTCCCCGTTCCCGGCGCGGCCGGGGTGGAGTGGGCGCTGCAAGTGTTCACCACGGCCAACGGCTACGGCATGGACATCGAGCGGACGCACGTCCGCGAGGGCGACCGCATCCACGTGCACGCCGACCGGTACGCGCGGCTCGGGCAGCAGGTGCCGGTCGAGGCCGGTGAGGCCGACATCGAGGTGACCCGCACGGCCGGCGTGCTGGAGTGGTCGATCACGGTGCGCCACGACGAGCCGGTGAAGGCGGTGAAGCTCCTGCTGCGTGGCCTGCCTGCGCACCAGCTGCGGGCCGGTTGGTGGGCGCCGAACACCGGTCGCGGCTGGGCGCACGGCGTCAACGGCCAGCGATTCCAGTTGGAGTACCCCGGCTCGGACTGGGCGACGCCGTGGGTGGCGGCCGGGGACGAACCGAACGGGCTGGCGCTAAGCGTCCGCGATCCGCTGGTGCGGCGGAAGATCCTGCACGTCCACCAGCCGCCATACGCGCCGGGCCCGATCGCGGAGCTAGTGCACGTGCCCTCGGCCACCGCGCGCTCGACCACCTGCCGGGTTCCGTCGATCCGGCTGCGACTGGGCACCACCGAGCACAGCGCCGACGCTGACCTGGACGAACATCTGTCCTTCGTGGAGGGTGCGCAGAACCTGGTGCCGTGGTCGTCCCGCAAGGACGTGCCGGAGTGGCTGCGGCAGACCGCGCTGGTGGTGACCCTGCACGGGCAGCACTGGACGGGTTACGTATTCAACACGTTCGCGCAGATGGCCGAGGCGCTGCGGTTCGTCGCCCAGCACATCGACCCGCACCGCGTGCTGGCCTACCTGCCCGGCTGGGAAGGCCGCTACTACTACGCCTACCCGCGGTACCGGCCCGGCGAAGACCTGGGCGGCGCCGAGGGATTCGCCGCGCTCGCGCACACCGCGCGGCAGCTGGGCGTGCGGCTGATGCCGATGTTCGGCGGGCACGGCGCGAACGTGCTCGAGTACCCGGTATGGGAGCAGTCGGTGCTGCGCAACGACACCAACCGCTACGTGGAGCTGCTGAACCGGCCGGACTGGGACAGCGACCGGGTCGGCGAGGGCGACCAGGTGTTCCTAAACCCGGCCGAGCCGGAGTTCCGCGCCCACCTGGTGACGTCGATCTCGGCGCTGGTGCGAGATTTCGGCGTCGACGCGGCCTTCCTGGACACCCTGGGCTACTGGTTCAACGACCCGCGCTACGAGGTGATCGACGGATACCGCCGGATGGCCGACGAGCTGCGCCGCCGCCACCCCGAGCTGGTGCTGGCGACGGAGGGCTGGTGGGACGCGCTGTCGGCGATCTTCCCGCTGAGCCAGCAGTGGTACGGCGCGGACCGCGACCTGCGCAAGCCCCGCGTCCTCACCCGCTACGCCCGCACCACCGGACACCTCGCCGAGGGCACGCCGGGCCCCGGCAGCACCGGTGTGCACGAGAAGGGGTTCCTGCGCCGTCCGTCCGATGTGGCGCGAGAAGCCCACATCCCGGTGGTCGGCATAGCCGACGACACCCTCCCCTCCCACGCCGAAGAGGTGGCGGCGATCTGCCGCTGGGCCCGCGATCACGCCCCGAAGTAATGCGCAGAAGATCAACATTTGCGCCAGGTCACTGGCCATCATCAGTCCCGCGGCCAGATTCGAGCCCAACGACGCCGACACGGCCGATGCCGGCTCGGTGGGCTGGTCACCGTCCGTGAGCACTTTTGGGTGCTATAACACCCAGAAACACTCACGGCCCTGACCAGCCCTAACGGGTTGGGCCGCGTTCGAAGTCCGGGTTGCAGACGTGGATGCCGTTGCCCTCCGGGCAGTCGTAGGGCACCAGGAGCCGGTCGGTCTCGGTCATCAGGCGTTCCGCGGTCGCCCGCTCCAGGATCGCCCGGTGCTCGCACGCGGAGCACCGCGCAGCACTGCTGTACCTCACCCACTGCCTCCGTTCGACCGGACCTAGCGATCTTGCAAACCTAGATGTTCGGACCCCGGCGGCAGCAGACAACGCGCGATTTCAATGGAAATCGAAGGTCCGATTTCGATGGAAATCGCGCTCAGGCCGGGTGGGCCGAGGTGACGTCGAGGTCGCCGAAGTCCGCCGGATTCACCGCCTCGGCCGGCACCTCGTGCGGCCTCAGGCGGCCGTCGCGGATGTCCTCGGCGTAGTGGCACGCCACCCGGTGTCCCGGCTTCAGCTCCCGCAGCTCCGGCCGCTCCGTGTCGCACCGGGTCGACTGCCGCCACGGGCACCTGGTGTGGAAGCGGCAGCCCGACGGCGGCGCGGCCGGCGACGGCAGATCGCCGGAGAGCAGGATCTGCTCGCGCTCGTCCTCCACCGTCGGATCCGGTACCGGGACCGCCGAGAGCAGCGCCTTCGAGTACGGGTGCAGCGGCTCCTCGTACAGCTCGTCCGATGTGGACTCCTCCACGATGCCGCCGAGGTACATCACCCCGACCCGGTCGGCGATGTGCCGCACCACCGCGAGGTCGTGCGCGATCACCAGGTACGTCAACCCGAACTCGGCCTGCAGGTCCTCAAGCAGGTTCAGCACCTGCGCCTGCACCGACACGTCCAGCGCGGACACCGGCTCGTCGGCCACCACCAGGTCCGGCCCAACCGACAGCGCCCGGGCGATGCCGATGCGCTGCCGCTGGCCGCCGGAGAACTCGTGCGGGTACTTGCGCAGCGAGGTCGACGGCAGGCCCACGGCCGACAGCAGCTCGCGCAGCCGCTTGTCGGTGGCTGCCCGGCCGGTGTCCATCCCGTGCGCCCGCATGCCCTCGACCAGCAGCGACTGCACCGACTGCCGGGGATCCAGGGACGACAGCGGGTCCTGGAAGACCATCTGCATCCGGCGGCGCATCCGGCGCAGCTGCTCGCCCTTCATCCCGGACAGGTCGACGCCGTCGAACACCACCCGGCCCCCGGTCGGCTTCTCCAGCCGCAGCACCGCGCGCCCCAGCGTCGACTTGCCGCAGCCGGATTCCCCGACCAAGCCGTAGGTTTCGCCGCCTTCGATGCGCAGCGACACCCCGTCGACGGCGTACACGTGGCCGACCGTGCGGTCCAGCACCACGCCGCGCTTGATCGGGAAGTGCACCTCGACCTGGTCGATGTCGACGAGCACTTCCCGGGAATTCCCCACAGTTTCCGGGGTTTCGGTCATGACGCCTCCAGGGTCCGGCGCCGGGCACCGGCATCCGATGCGGTCAACAGGTGCATGGTCTGGTCGTGTCGCGCCGGTGCCCCCGCCGCAATTTCAATGGAAATCGAAGGTCCGATTTCCATTGAAATTGCGGCAGAACCAGCGGTGTGCGGCGGGAGGGGAGAGCTCATGACGCCTCCACCGGGGTCGACATCGTCTCGCGCATCGGGTTGTGGCAGCGCAGCAGCCGCGCACCGACATCGATGCTCACGTCCGGGGTCTGCTGCTCGCAGATCTCCTTCGCGTTCGGGCAGCGCGGGCAGAAAGCGCAACCGGCGTCCCACGGGATGTTGTCGCTGATCGAACCCTTGATCGGCGACAGCCGCAGGCCGCGTGGCGAATCCAGCCGCGGGATCGAGGCCAGCAGGCCCGCCGTGTAGGGGTGCCGGGGCCGGGCGAACAACACGTGCCGCGCGGCCCGCTCCACCACCCGGCCCGCGTAAAGCACGTTCACCTCGTCGCAGAGCCCGGCCACCACGCCCAGGTCGTGCGTGATCATGATCAGCGCGGTCTCGGTCTCGGTGACCAGCTCGGCCAGCAGCTGCAGGATCTGCGCCTGGATCGTCACGTCCAGCGCGGTGGTCGGCTCGTCGGCGATGAGCAGCCGCGGCTTGCAGGCCAGCGCCATCGCGATCAGCGCGCGCTGCCGCATGCCGCCGGAGAGCTGGTGGGGATACTCCTTCAACCGCCGCCTCGGGTCCGGGATCCCCACCCGCCGCAGCAGGTCCTCGGCCTCCGGCATCGCCTCCTTGCGCGGCAGCCCGCGGTGCCGCTCGACGACCTCCGACACCTGCAGGCCGATCGGCACAACCGGGTTCAGCGAGGTCAGCGGGTCCTGGAAAACCATGCTCAGGTCGCGGCCGCGGCGCTGGTCCAGCTCGCGCCGGGGCAGCTGCAGCAGGTCGGTGCCGTCGAAGTTGACCGAACCGGAAACCTCCGCCCCGGTGCTCGGCAGCAGGCCCATGATCGCCAGCGAGGTGACAGACTTCCCGCATCCCGACTCGCCGACCAGGCCGACGGTGCGGCCCGGATCGACGTCGAAGGAGATGCCGTCCACGGCGGTGACCGGCGGCTCGCCCTTGCGGGCGAAGACCACCGAGAGGTCGCGAACTTCCAGCAGTGCCATTAGTTTCCTCACCTCTAGCGCCGGCGCTTGGGGTCCAAGGCGTCCCGCAACGATTCGCCGGCCAGCGTGAACCCGAGCGCGACCAGGATGATGCAACCGGCCGGCCAGAACGCCAGCTGCGGGTGCGAGTCGATGATGTTCTGCGCGCCGCCGAGCATCTGCCCCCATTCCGGCACCGAGTCGTCGGCCGCGCCCAGTCCCAGGAAGGACAGCGCCGCCGCGTCGATGATCGCCACCGCCAGCACCAGGGTGGCCTGCACGATGACCGGGCCGAGCGCGTTCGGCAGCATGTGCCGGAACACGATCGCGCTCTCCTTCACGCCCAGTGCCCGCGCGGCCAGCACGTGATCGCTGGCCCGTTGCGCCAGCATCGTGCCCCGCAGCAACCGCCCGAAGATCGGCACCTGCACGATCGCCACCGCCAGGATCACGGTGAACTGGGTCTGCTGCGCGAACAACGCGCCGATCGACACCGCCAGCAGCAGCGACGGCACCGACAGCATCACGTCCGCGATCCGCATGACCACCGCGTCGACCCAGCCGCCGAACGCGCCGGCCAGGATGCCCAGCACCAGGCCGCCGCCGAGCCCGATCACGGTGGCCAGCACGGCGACCAGCAGCGTCTGCTGGGAGCCCAGCAGCAGCCGGGAGAACAGGTCCCGGCCGTACTGGTCGCCGCCGAGCGGGAAACCCTCCTGCGGCGGCGGGATCGTGTTGTCCGCGCGAGAAACCTGCTGCTCCAGCAGGCGTTGCGCCGGGTCGTGCGGGGCCAGCACCGGCGCGAGCAGCGCCAGCAGCACGAACGCGGCGATGATCACCGCGCCGACCACGAACACCGGGTTGCGCTTCAGCCGCCGCCACGCCGACGCGGCCAGGCTCACCCCGGCGTCCGACGCCGTCTCCGCCAGCGCGTCGATCCGTTCCTTGCGCTGCGTTTTCAGCACCATGACCTCACCGTGTCCGCAGTCGTGGGTCGATCAACGCGTACGAGAGGTCGACTATCAGGTTGACCAGGACGTACACCATCGCGGACGCCAGGATCACCACTTGCAGCACCGGGAAGTCCTTGCGCTGGAACCCGATCGCCACCGCCTGGCCGACCCCCGCGATGTTGAACACCCGCTCGGTCAGCACCGCCCCGGCCAGCAGCGCGCCGGTCTGCAGGCCGATCGTCGTCACCACCGGCAGCATCGCGTTGTGCAGGATGTGCCGACGCCGGATCACCATGCCCGTCAGGCCCTTCGCCCGCGCGGTGCGCACGTAGTCCTCGTCCATCACGTCCAACACCGCGGCCCGGGTGATCCGGAAGATCACCGCGAACGGGATGGTGGACAGCGCAATGGCCGGCAGGATCAGGTGCACGAACGAGTTCCACGCGGCGTCGAACTCGCGGGTCAGGAGCCCGTCGAGGATGTAGAAGCCGGTTACCCGCGTCGCGTTCAGCCCGACGTCCTGGCGGCCGGAGGCCGGCAGCGCGCCCAGCTGGATGGCGAACACGAACTTCAGCAGGAACGCCAGGAAGAACACCGGCACCGCAACACCGATCAGCGACCAGGTGATGCTCACGTTATCCAGCCAGCTGCCGCGCTTGCGGGCCGCCAGGTAGCCCAGCGGGATGCCGACCGCGACCGCTAGCAGCAGCGCCAGGATCGACAGCTCCAGCGTGGCCGGGAAGCGGGTCAGGAACACCTCCAGCGCCGGCGACCCGCGCTGCACGCCGGTCGACGTGCCGAAGTCACCGGTGATGGCGCGCCCCAGGAAGCGCCAATACTGCACGAAGATCGGTTGGTCCAGGCCGAGATCGGCCTCGAGCCTGGCGCGCGCCTCCGGCGTGGCGCGGTCCCCCAGCAGCGCTGACACCGGGCCGCCGGGCAACATCCGCAGCCAGGCGAACAGCAGCATCGACAGCACAACGACGACCAGCGCCAGCTGCGCGAGCCGTCGGATCGTGAAGCGGAGCACCACGAAACCCCCGTTTCGTCAGTCCGGACGTGAGCGCGCGATTTCGCGCGAAACCGACGGCCCCCATGCGGAAGCCACGCCGATTTCGCGCGAAACCGACGGCCCCCATGCGAGAGCCACGCCGATTTCGCGCGAAATCGTCAACTCACTTCTCCGAGACGCTCACCGACGCGAACTCCTCGGCGGTCAACGGCGACGTCTGCAACCCGTGCACCCGCGGGCTGGTCACGATCGCCGGCGGCGAGTGCGACAGCGGCACGGCGGGCAGGTACTCGGACATCAGCTTCCGGTTGATGTCCTGGTACATCTGGTTGCGCTTGGCCTCATCCGGCTCTCCGTCGGCGGCCTTCAGCTGCGCTGCCAGCTCCTCGCCCCACGGCGAGGCCGCGGTGTAGAAGCGGTTGGCCGGCGTGCCGAAGAAGGTGCCGATGAAGTTGTCCGGCGTGTTGTAGTCGCCGGTCCAGCCGAGCAGGAAGATATCGGCCTTGGCGTTGTCCACGTCGTCGATGTAGCCGCCGTTCCACGGCTTGCTCACCGGGTTGATGGTGAAGCCCGCCTCGCGCAAGTCCTCGGCGAGGGCGTTGTAGATGCCCTGCGGGTCCGGCATGTACGGCCGGGTCACCTCGGTGGGCCAGTAGAAGTTCAACGTCAGGTTCGGCACGCCCGCCTCGGCGAGCAGCTGCCTGGCCTTCGCCGGGTCGTGCGAGTACTGCTGGATGTCCTCCGCGTAGCCGTCCACCGTCTTCGGGTAGAACTGGGTGGCCACCGTGGCGCCTTCCGGCAGGTTCGACTTGACCAGCGTCTCCCGGTCCACCGCGTACGCCAGCGCCTGCCGCACCTTCAGGTTCTGCAGCGTCGGGTTGTTTTTCTGGGTGATGCCCAGGTACATGATGTTGAACGGGTCGCGGACCTGGACGTTGTTGCCTGCGTCGCGCAGCGCCTTGAGGTCGGCGGCGTTGGGGTAGTCGTAGCCGTCGATGGCACCCGACTCCAACTCCTGCTTGCGCACCGTCTCGTCCGGGATGATGCGGAAGATCAGCTCGTTGAGCTTGGCCTTCTCGCCCCAGTACTCCTCGTTGCGGACCAGCTTGATGGTGCCGTTGCTCTCGTCGTAGGACGCGAACTTGAACGGGCCGGTGCCGGTCGGGTGTGCCTTGGCGTACTCCGGGTACACGAAGCTGTCGCCCTGCGCCTGCACGTTGTTGGCCTGGTACTGGTCCATCGCGGTCGGCGACTGCATGCTGAACGACGGCAGCCCGAGGATGTCCGGGAACTTCGAGCTGGCGCGGGTCAGGTGGACCACGGCCGTGGCCGCGTCCGGCGCATCGCACGCCTGATACAGCGACGGGGTCTTGCCATCGGCGAACCCACCGAAGTTCTCGATCCAGTAGTAGGACAGCGCGTTGTTCTGACCGGCGCCGGTCTGGTTGAACATGCGCTGGAAGTTCTTGCACACCGCTTCGCCGTTGAAGTCGGTGCCGTCGTGGAACTTCACGCCCTGGCGGAGCTTGAAGGTCCAGGTCTTGCCGTCCGGGCTGTGCTCCCAGCTCTCGGCGAGCTCCGGTTGGACGTCGGACGAACCCGGCTTGAAGCCGACGAGACCTTCCATGATCTGACGGGTGACCCGGAAGGTCTCGCCGTCGGAGGCGTAGAAGGGGTCGAACAGGTCGGGTGCGCCGGCCGCGCCGAAGGTGAGCGTGCCGCCTTCACCGCCGCCGCCGGCCTCGCGCTGCGATTGCGCGCAGGCCGCCAGCGAGGTCGCCGCGACGATGGCGACGCCAGCGGTCACAACACGACGCCGCGTGCTTGATCCGCGACGCGGCCCCGCCGATGGAGCTCTACTCATGGAAGCACCTCGGTGTGTCTCAGGTCTCAAAGTTCCGTGAGACTAACTCGCATTCGGAGTTGGGGTGGAGCACCTGAGGTTACGATCCAGCTACTTATGCGCGCCTAAGGAAAACCCGATTTATCGGGCATTCACCCACGTGGGCGAGGGTATTGAGCCGCCTGGACGACCCGGAAGAACTATCGGACAAGCCGGGAAATCCGTTAAAAATTGCGGAAACTCGCGCCCATCACGAGCGATTCTGGCGATGGGCGAATACCTCCGGCGGTACCGCCCGCGGCCCGCCTTCAACCCGACCGGGTCGCGATGCCGGGACTCCGGGCCAGCGCAAATTAACCGAATCGGCGTCACCGCAGCAAAATGCTCGTGAGTGCTTTGGGCCAAACTCAACAGTCATTATCACAACCCCAAGTACTCCCGAGCATTTACCAGGAGAAACGCGCGTGGCTCGGGAATCACATGGCGCGGCGGCCGGAGAGGGCGCGGCCGAGCGTCAGCTCGTCGGCGAACTCCAGGTCGCCACCCATCGGCAGGCCGGACGCCAGCCGCGTGACCGTCAGACCGGGGAAGTCCCGCAGCATTCGCAGCAGGTACGTCGCGGTCGCCTCGCCCTCGGTGTTCGGGTCCGTCGCGATGATCACCTCGGTGATGTCGTCCTGCCCGATGCGGGCCAGCAGCTCGCGCACCCGCAGCTGGTCCGGCCCCACCCCGGACAGCGGATCCAGCGCGCCGCCGAGCACGTGGTAGCGCCCCTTGAACTCGCGGGTGCGCTCGACCGCCAGCACGTCCTTGGGTTCCTCGACGACGCACACCAGCGCCCTGTCCCGCCGGGCGTCCCGGCAGATGCGGCAGGTCGTCTCCTCCGAGACGTTGCCACAGACGTCGCAGAACACCACGCCTTCCTTGACCTTCTGCAGGACCTCCTGCAGCCGGGTCACGTCCGCGGGCTCCGCGGCGAGCAGGTGGAAGGCGATGCGCTGCGCGCTCTTCGGACCGATGCCCGGCAGCCTGCCGAGCTCATCGATCAAATCCTGAACCGGACCTTCGTACACTTATCGCTCGTTTCCAGGGATTCGGTGCAGTTTCAACTGAAACCGCACTCCCCGCCGATGACGGTGCGCGGTTCCAGCTGAAACTGTGATCACATGCCCGGCAGGCTGAGACCGCCGAGGCCCCCACCGCCCAGCGCACCGGTGAGCGGACCCATCTTCTCGGCCTGCAGCTCCTGCGCCGCCCGGTTGGCGTCGCGGACCGCCGCGATGACCAGGTCGGCCAGCGTCTCGGTGTCCTCCGGGTCGGCCACCTTCGGGTCGATCGACAGCCCCTTCAGCTCACCCGCACCGCTGACGGTCGCGGTGACCAGGCCGCCTCCGGCGCTGCCGGTAACCTCGGCGACGGCGAGCTCCTGCTGCGCAGTCATCAGCTGCTGCTGCATCTTCTGCGCCTGTTCCATGATCTGCTGCATGTTCGGCTGGCCACCAGGCTGCACGTGATCCTCCTCCGGCTGACGCGTGCGCGTACCCCAATTCGGGCTACGCCACCAGCCTAGAGAATGCGCGGCCCGCGCTGCCTGGCGGTGCGGGTGGCGGCGAGCCCTGGGCGGTGGGGGCGAGGCATGACATGGTGCTCGCATGGCGCTGGACATCGTGCGGTTGCTGGAGCTGACCAGCTGGCGGGCCTTCGACGTGTCCGCCACCGGCCGGGTCCTGGCCGGCTCCGACGAGTCCGGTTCCACCCAGCTCGTCGAGCTCGCCGACGGCGAGCAGACCCCGCTGACCGCCCTGCCCGGCGCGGTGACCGGCCGCTACCTCCCCGGCGAGCGCGCCGTGGTCGTGCAGCACGACACCAACGGCAACGAGCGCGGCCAGCTCTCGCTGCTGCGCAGGGACCAACCGCGCGCCCGCCCGGCGCAGCTGCGCGACCTGGAGCCGCTGGTCCGCGACCCCGAACACGTGCACCGGCTGCTCGACGTCCTGCCCGGCCGGATCGTCTACGCGACCAACCGCCGCAACGGCGTGGACTTCGACGTGGTGATCCGCAACGTGGCCACCGGCGACGAGCAGGTCGCTTACGACGGTGGCGGCATGGTCATGGAGGCGGCGGCCTCGCGGGACGGCCGCCACCTGGCGCTGACGGTGCCCGCCGACCCGCCGATGTCCGACCAGCTCCTCCTGGTCGACACGACAGCACCCGGGCACGTGCTCGCGCTGACCGGCCGCGACGTGCCGGCCCGGCACGTCCCACTCGGCTGGCTGCCCGACGGGCTGGTCGTCATTACCAACGCCGACCGGGACCTCACCGGCATCGCGCACCTCGACCCGCGGACCGGGGCGCGTCGGTGGCTGGTGACCTCCGACGAGCACGACCTCACCGGCTGGCTCTCCCCGGACGGTTCGACGCTGCTCGTGCAGGCCAACGAGGACGGCGCGAGCCGGCTCGCGCTGCACGACGCGACCGGGTACCTGCTGCGGGCCGTCCGGCTGCCCGCCGACGGCTGGTGCGCGTTCCCGCTGCCCACCCCGGCCTGGTCACCGGACTCGCGGTTCGTCGCGCTGTCCTTCAGCGCCGCAACGGTTCCGGGCGACGCCCTACTGATGAACGCCGCGACCGGCGAATGCGAGTCGCTGACCGGTTCCGCGGAGCAGCTCCGCGGCCAGCGCCCGGTCGAGCCGAGCGCGCACCGGGTGCCGACCCGCGACGGCGAGCAGCTGCCGTGCTTCGTCTACCCGCCGCGCGAGGCCGATCCGCGACTGGCCGGCTCGGCGGTGCTGATCATCCACGGCGGCCCGGAGAGCCAGTCGGTGCGGACGTTCAACCCGATCGTCCAGGCCCTCGTCGCCCAGGGGCACACGGTGCTGGTGCCCAACGTCCGCGGCTCCACCGGCTACGGGAAGCGCTGGTACTCGGCCGACGATGGGCGCAACCGGCTGGAGTCGGTGACCGACCTCGGCGACCTGCACGACTGGCTGCCGTCGATCGGACTGGACCCGAAGCGCGCGGCGCTGTGGGGCGGCTCGTACGGCGGGTACATGGTGCTCGCCGGGCTGGCGTTCCAGCCGGAGCGGTGGGCGGCCGGAGTCGACATCGTCGGGATCTCGTCCCTGGTCACGTTCCTGGAGAGGACCGCCGCCTACCGGCGCGCGCACCGCGAGCGCGAATACGGTTCGCTCGCGGCCGATGCCGAATTCCTGCGCGAGGCGTCGCCGCTGACCGAGGTCGCATCCATCACGGCGCCGCTGTTCGTGCTGCACGGGGCGAACGACCCACGGGTGCCGTTGTCCGAGGCGGAGCAGATCGCGGCGGCGGTCCGGGCCAAGGGCCTGGAGTGCGAGCTCCGGGTCTACGACGACGAGGGCCACGGCCTGGCCAAACGCGCCAACCGCCTCGACGCCTACCCGGGAGCGGTGGCCTTCCTGGCCCGCCACCTGGCAAAACAAGCCTGACCTCACCCGACGAGCGGCTGGCCGGACGAGAAACCGCCGCCCCTTTCCCGGGGGGCGCCGAGAGCACGGTGCCGCTTCGCGGAAGGGCTCAGTTGTCGATCCGGCGGGCGCCGAGCTCGCGCTCGAAGAGTTCCACCGCCGCCGCTTCGGGGTCCGGCCCCACCTGGACGTCGGCGTCCATCGGGGACGACTCGGCGAGCATCGTCTCCGGGTCTTCCTCGTCGTCGGAGACCGGCGGACGCGGTGCCCGCGACGGTTCCGGGGGCTTGGGCGGCTCCGGAGGCGGCGGCACGTCGTCCGGCGGCGGGGGCTCGTCGTCCGGAGGCTCGGGCGGCGGCGGGATGTCGTCCGGCTCCGGCGGACGCGGCACCGAACCCTGGCGCGCGGGCGAACCCGCCTGCGGCCGAGAGGGCGCCCGACCGTTGGCGGCCTGGCCACCGACCTGTGGATTCGCGGATTGACCGTTGGACGGCTGGGCACTGGACTCGCTCTGCTGGGTCGACCGGCGCTGCGGCGGCTGCTTGGGCGCGGCAGGTCGAGCCGGAGGCGGCGGTGCGGCACCGGCCTCGACGCACTGGACTTCCCATTCGCCGCCGACCACCTCACGCAGCGAGTCCCGGACGAAGTCCAGCCGCCGCTGCTGAGCGAGCTGCTTGACCAGCCCGGACGTCGGCATCGACAGCACCAGCGTGCCACCGTTGAGGTCCTGCACCGTCGCGTTGAGCAGCAACGCCTGCGTCGGCCGGTTCCGCTTAGCGACGGCCTGCAGGACGTCCGACCATACTCTCCGCACCTCGGCAGCCCCAGCGGGCGCTGCCGGCGCTGCCGCCGGACGCGGCGCCGCCGCTGCAGCGGGACGCGGCGCCTGCTCAGCCGCCTGCGGCGGTGTCGCAGGCGCGGGGCGCGGCTCGGCGGTCGGCCGCGGCTCGGCCTCCTGCGGAGGCGTCGCACGCTCCGGGGCTGCCCCGGCAGGCGCTGCCGCCGCTGCTGGGCGTGGCTCCGCCGACGCCTGCGACGCGGCTGCCTCCTGCGCTGCGCGCTCGTGCGGCCGCTGGAAGACGCGCTTCGGCCGCGCATCGGCGTCCGCCGCTGGCGCAGCAGCCTGCCCGGCCGGAGCGAGGTCGGGAGCACCCTCACCGGGCGCGATGGTCATGCGGCGCTCGACGCGCTCCAACCGTTGCAGCAGGGCGGTTTCCGAGTCGGCTGCGGCCGGCAGCAGCATCCGCGCGCAGAGCAGTTCGAGCAGCAGCCGGGGCGCGGTGGCGCCGCGCATCTCGGAAAGTCCGGTGTGGACGATCTCGGAGAACCGGGAAAGCGTTGCCGCGCCGAGCTGTTCGGCCTGGCTCTGCATCCGGGCGAGCTCGTCCCCGGTGGCCTCCACCAGTCCGCGCTGCGCGGCGTCCGGCACCGAGTTGAGCAGCACCAGGTCGCGCAGCCGGTCGAGCAGGTCGGAGCCGAACCGGCGCGGATCGTGCCCGGCTTCCACGAGCCGGTCGACCGTGCCGTACACGGCGGCGCCGTCGCCCGCGGCGAGCGCGTCGACCATGTCGTCGATCAGCGCGACGTCGGTGACCCCCAGCAGCGCCATCGCGCGCTCGTAGGTGACGCCGTCGGGCCCCGCCCCGGCGAGCAGCTGGTCGAGCACGCTCAGCGTGTCGCGGGCGGACCCGCCACCGGCCCGGATCACCAGCGGGTACACCGCGGGCTCGACCTGCACGCCTTCGTCGCGGCAGATGCGGTCGATCAGCTCGCGCATCACGCCCGGCGGCATCAGCCGGAACGGGTAGTGGTGGGTCCGGGACCGGATGGTGGTGAGCACCTTGTCCGGTTCGGTGGTGGCGAAGACGAAGATCAGGTGTTCCGGCGGTTCCTCGACGATCTTCAGCAGGGCGTTGAAGCCCTGCGTGGTGACCATGTGGGCCTCGTCGATGATGAAGATCCGGTACCGCGACTGGGCGGGCGCGAAGAAAGCCCGATCGCGCAGCTCGCGGGTGTCGTCGACGCCACCGTGACTGGCCGCGTCGAGTTCGACGACGTCGACGCTGCCGCCGCCTTCCGGCGCGAGCGCGACGCACGAGTCGCATTCGCCGCACGGGTCGGCGGTCGGGCCCTGCGCGCAGTTCAGCGAGCGGGCGAGGATGCGTGCGCTGGAGGTCTTGCCGCAACCGCGCGGCCCGGAGAACAGGTACGCGTGGTTGATCCGGCCGGCGGACAGCGCGGTCCGCAGCGGCTCGGTGACGTGGTCTTGCCCGACGACCTCAGCAAAGGTCGCCGGCCGGTACTTGCGGTAAAGGGCGAGCGCCACGGTGGAAACCCTACGCGGTGAGCACGACAGCCCGAACACGGCCTGAAACCCGCCCGGACCTGCCGGTCCAGCCGGGAGAGCGGTCCCCGGAAAAAATAAGGGGACCCCGCGCACCCGCCAGAGCCCGCTTACCCTTGCTGCCTTCCGGCCCTGGGGGAGTTCACAGGATGGACGCCGCACGAGGTCCGTATTCAGTGTAACCCGAAGCCCCGATAGCCCCGGAACGCGACCCCGCCGCAACGTTTCCACGCGCCCACAGCACGCCGTTCGACCTGTTCAGCACGCTCAACCAGATCCGCCACCTCGATCTTCCGAACCTCCGGACAACCGGCGGACGAGGGCACCGAGTCACGACCCAAACCCGGCACCGGCTGATTCGCGACGCCGTCGAGCAGCGGCACAATGCTGAACTGTAGGGGCGCCACACCAGAAGGCTCTATGCCGTCAGCTGTGACCATCGCCGATGGCAAGAAATGGGGCATCCGTTGCCCGTACCCGCCCTGTGGCAAACGGGTGGACGATACGAAGGATTACCGTCCCACGAAGCATGCAGGGTCTGATGGCAAGGACTGCCGTGGATGGCTCGACAACCGGCGGGCTCGCCGGTAACCGCGCCGCACCGCTATACGAAGCGCCCCCGCTCCCGGACTGACCGGGAGCGGGGGCGCTGTCGTCGTTGTGGGGCTTTTACTGCTGCTGGGGCTTGACGATTGGGAACAGGATCGTGTCGCGGATGCCCTTGTCGGTGAAGGCCATGAGCAGCCGGTCGATCCCGACTCCGACCCCACCGGTGGGGGGCATGCCGTACTCCAGCGCTTCGAGGAAATCCTCGTCAAGCTGCATGGCTTCGGCATCGCCACCGGCGGCGAGCAGGGATTGCTCGGTGAGTCGGCGGCGCTGTTCGAGCGGGTCGGTCAGCTCGGTGAAGCCGGTGCCGAGTTCCATGCCCCACCCGATGAGATCCCATTTCTCGGTGAGCAGCGGCTCGTCGGGGTGCTGTCGGGTCAGCGGGGAGGTCTCCGTCGGGAAGTCCCGCACGAACGTCGGGTGGACAATGGCGTGCTCGACGAGTTCCTCGAACAGGTACTCGGTGAACTTGCCGTTGCCCCAGCGCGGATCATGCGGCAGGCCGCGGGCATCGGCGAGCTTGGCGAGGGCTTCGACCGAGGTGTGCGGGGTGACCTCCTCGCCGAGTGCTTCGGACACGGAGCCGTACAGCGTGATCGAAGGCCAGTCGCCGCCGATGTCGACTTCGGTGCCGTCGCGCTCGATCACCGTGCCCCCGAGGACGGCCCGCGCCACCTTCTGGATGAGTTCCTGCGTGACTCGCGCGACCTCGTCGTAGTCGGCGTGCGCCTGGTAGAACTCCAGCATCGTGAACTCGGGGTTGTGCGTGCTGTCCGCGCCCTCGTTGCGGAAGTTCCGGTTAATCTCGAATACTTTTTCTAGTCCGCCGACGACTAGGCGCTTGAGGTATAGCTCGGGCGCGATCCGCAGATACAGATCGAGGTCGTAGGCGTTGATGTGCGTGGTGAACGGCCGTGCCGTCGCGCCGCCGTGCACCTGCTGCAACATCGGTGTTTCGACCTCGACGAACCCCTGATCGTGCAAGCCGTCGCGCATCGCGCGCACCGCTGCCGAGCGCTGCAACGCCATCTCGCGCGCCTCGGGATTGACGATCAGGTCGACGTAGCGGCGCCGAACCCGCGCCTCGGGGTCGGTGAGGCCCTTGTGCTTCTCGGGTAGTGGGCGCAGCGACTTCGCGGTCAGCACCCACCGCTCGGCCAGAATCGACAGCTCGCCGCGGCGCGAGGTGATGATCTCGCCCTCGATGCCGACGTGGTCGCCGAGGTCGACGTCGGACTTCCACGCGGCGAGCGACTCCTCGCCGAGCCGGTCGAGCGACAGCATGATCTGAAGATCGCCGGTGACGTCGCGGATCGTGGCGAAGCACAGCTTGCCGCCGGTGCGGTAAAGCATGACGCGACCGGCGACGCCGACCCGTTCGCCGGTGGCCTGGTCCGGGTCGAGGTGGCCGTGTTTTTCGCGGACGTCAGCGATCGAGACCGTGCGGGGCGACCGCTCCATGAAGGGGTCGGCCCCGGCGGCCCGGAGCCGGTCGAGCTTCTCGCGGCGGACTCGAATCTGCTCGGGAAGGTCCGCCAGGTCCGCGTTGTCGTCAGGCGCGTCAGTCACGGCGGCCAGTGTATCCAGCCTGCGAAAACCTCCGATTCATGAGCACCGCCCGCCCGGACAAACGAAGGGGCACTGCTCACACACCGGGTCGAAAGCGGCGCGACAACGCGGCGTAACACGACCCTGTGCTCTCGGGGCTGTTCGGGCGATTTTGCTCGTCCGGTTCGGTGACGGTCTGCCGCTGTGCCGAGATTTTGTCGTGGTCGTGCTGAGTATCAGCTCGCGTGGGCGATGACGTCGCGGCGGTTGCCGCGAAGATCCGTGCGGCAATAGCAACGATGCCGCCTGCCGCGTTACAACAGGCCGGGGAATGCCTGGATGAGGCGGGTACGGTGCTATATCCGCTCGCCGAGGAGACCAACGATGCCGAACTGGCCGAAGCGATCGCAGCGATGGGGAGTGCACGGGAAGAGATCGACCTGGCATGGCAGCTGTGCACCCGCATCCGCGATATCTGCCAGCACTATCTCGTCAGCATCGGTGCGGCGGGCGATCCGCTGGAAACGGCGTCGCCTTCGCAACAAACATCATCGACCACGACCATGCAGACCCGAGTACGCCGAGCGCGCGACGCACTGCCGAAGGCCAAGCCCGGTGCCCGGACAGAGGGCTGGCGGCTTCGTTCAGACGGCCATGACGAACCGATCCGCAGCGGCGAGCGACTGAGCAACGGCGAGTACGACCCAGCGTTCGTCGCCGCCGCACGGCGGGCCTGGGAGCTCAAACTTGTGCCACCGACCGCGCCGCCAAGGCTAGCGGGACATGTCGAGATCAAGATGGCGGTGCAAATGCGGGCCGGTCAACGCGAGACGATTGTGATCGACCGGCCGCCGTGCGGACTGGCAGACCAGGAGTGATTACGGTGCCATCGGCAGCTACCTCGGTTTCTGCCGCCGGGGGCCGAACTTACCGTGATCACCAGCGCCGGGAGACCTACACATACCAGGGAGAGCAGCGCAATGAAGCTTGACGTCTCGGTCCGCGTCTTTTCTGAAGGTGGACACGAACGACATGCCGTCGTAGAGCACGTCGACCAGTTGCCCGCGCTCATCGACCAGCTCGCCGCCGAGGACACCGGGTCCGCGATCATCACGCACCAGGACCGCCCCAGATGGAACGAGCAGGGCCCCGACCACGAGCTTGTGGTGGCGTTCGGCACGGACGGGCGGGCTGCTTTGTCGTACTGGGACGGGGAAACAGCGCGACACTACAGCCGAGGCAGCGGTCCCGCTGTCGAAGGCTGGGAAGACGAGAACATCGCGCCTCCTGCCGACGCCTGGGTGTCCCGCAACGTTGTCGAGCGCGCGCTGGAGGAATTTCTGCGGACTGCACAGCGGCCGACGGTCGTGGAGTGACAACCCGATCCCTTTCCGTTGCCTGGCCTGTGAATACTCGGGCCGGTGATTGTCGGTCGGGCCGGGCGCCTTTGCCACTATGAAGGCGTAGCGATCCTGGAAGCTGACCTGGTCCTCGGGATGACATCTGCGGATCTCTGCGATGCCTTTGGCGATCTCTTCGTCGGAGTACCGCCGCAGTAGCGTCATGTACCGGTCAGCGACCATCGTCAGCCATCGCCGCGTCAGCATGGTGACCTAGAACTGCTTGTGCCAAGTCGCAACGTCTATCCCGCATTCAGCAAGCATGGCCGCAACCGCCGACCGGCTACCTGGAGCAGCATGGCTTGGCCCCTGACGAACAGTTGCTGGCCCACATCCGTGACGCGAACCACCCGCCTGCGCCGCGTGGGCGTGTTGTGGTTCGGGTGCCGGGCGGCTGAGGCCGCCCGGCTACCGGGTCACTATCTCGATCTTGCTCGCGCCTTCCGATGGATGAACCGCCCTGAGCACGCCCTCGACGCGCTCCTAGCTGCCCGCGAGGTGGCACCCGGGCAAGCTCGCCGCCACCCGCTGACCCGCGACACCATCACGAGCTTGCTGCGATTCTTGATGCCGTCTGCCTTGAGTGCAAGATCGCGGCGCGCGGATAGCCACAGCGCAGGCGAGTTCCCGTGCGAATGCTTCTCCCGCTCCTTGAGATAGCGAGCGAGCGCGAGCCCGGCGCTATTGCCGAACCCGACAACACGAACCTTGTCTCCCTTGCCCCGGACTTGAATCCGGCGCGTCTGAAGAATCGACTTCAGAAAAGTTTCAGCGGGGCCACCTCTGACACCCTCAGCCCCGTGTCAATGAACAGCAGGATGATCGCGGTGTCTCGCCGCGAAGCGAAGTCACGACCGCGGCACACCGCGAGCACCCGAGCGTGTTCCTCGTCGGACAGCAGCGGCGTGATCTTCTCCGGCACCTGGGGCGGCTCGGTCTTGTCCATCGGATTCGACGGCATCTCGTCCCGCTTGACCAGCCAGCCGAAGAACACGCGGAGGTTGCGGTAGTGGTGTGCGCCGTTGGCGGCGCTGGTCGCCTCGATGATGTCGACGATGAAGTCGTCGACGTGGTGCGGCTTGACCCGGTCCGGTTCGAAGTCGAGCCCCTGCTCGGTGAGCCACTCGGCCCACCGCTGTGCGGTGTAGAGGTAGCCACGCTCCGTGTTCGCCGAGAGGTTCGTGGCCTTGATCGTCTTGCGCCAGTGCTGCGCCAGCATGTCCCAGACCGCGGCTGTCGTATTCGTCGTCCCCATTGGTAGTCAGGGGCGCGGTGCCGTTGCCGGCCCGTTTCCCCATCCCCCTTTCAATCCGTACGTGCGGTTTTGGTGAGTAGCGGGAGGGAATCTCACCCTCCCGCTCTCGCAGGACCGGACGTGACAGTCTCCCGTCATCCGGCCCCCACAGATCGGCTGTTGATGAACGGGAGCATGTACCAGTGCGCGAAAAGCCGAGGCCGGTACTGTCGAACAGCGTCCAACCATGCCCATGCCCTGGCCGGCTGCCCCCTCAATCGCTTGAACTTCTGCATTGCCCACCGAACGATGTGCTCGTTGATGCGCATTACGAGGGAGTACAACTCGGAGCGATAGAAGGCCCCATAATAATTGATCCAGCCTCTCACCTGGGCGTTGATTTCCCGGGCAAGACTGGACAGGTCCGTGCCACTACGACGGTTAAGATGCCATGCCCTGATCTTCTGGCCAACCGCTCTCCTCGCCTTTTGACTCATGGCCGGCAGAAAGCCCACAAAGAACCCTTGCCGACCATGGGAGCAGCGCGCCCGGAAGGTATAGCCGAGGAAGTCAAAGCTGGTGTGCTCTGCCATCCCTCGACGGCGGCCGTCTTTGCAATACACGACCTTCGTCTTGTCGGGGTGCAGTTCAAGGCCAAGAGCCCCGAGCCGGGTAGCGATAGCAGCCCTCAGATTCCGGGCTTGCCTCTCGGTGTTGCAGTGGGCAACAATATCGTCAGCGTAGCGCTCGAAGGGGCAGCCAGGATACTCCTGGCCCATCCAACGATCGAACGCATAGTGCATGAACAAGTTGGCCAGCAGGGGCGAGATCGGGGAACCTTGCGGGGTTCCTTTCTCCCTTCGCACGAGAGTCCCGTCCGGCATCTGCATAGGGGCGCTCAACCACCGTCGGATGCAGAGCAGGACCCAACGCTCGTCTGTATGGTGGGCCACAGCTTTGAGCAACAGATCATGCGGAACACTGTCGAAGAAGGCCCGAATATCGAGATCGACAATCCAGTCCTGCTTCCAACAGCGCTTTCTCGCCGCGGCCAGCGCGTCGTGGGCCGAACGCCCCGGACGATAGCCGTAGCTGTCAGGATGGAAGATCGGCTCCAGCTTTTCTTCCAGCAGCATCGCCGCTGCGGTCTGAGCGATTCGGTCGCCCACGTTGGGCACGCCTAACACCCTGACACCCGCCCCATGATCCTTTGGTATCTCCACCGCCCGCACAGGCCCAGGAAAGTAACTTCCCGAACTCATCCGGTTCCACAGCTTGTAGAGGTTAGGCTTCTCGTTACTGGCGAACTCGGTGATGCTGACAGCATCCACACCCGGCGCACCCTGATTGACCCGAACCTTCTCCCACGCCTCGAATACGAGGCGCTTCGAAATGTCAAACGACTTCACCGTCAACTGTGGTCCACTCATCGGCTCATCCCCCGAAAGGTTGACCGTTGGGCGACCTGATCTGCCCGATCCCTTCGCTCTAGTCCCATTACAGGACCTTCATCACTACTACGAGTCGGCCCGCCCCTGTGCCTCGCATCGGTACTCTGCCGCTCGCGGTTGTCGCCGCTCGCGGTCCTCCCTGTCGACCGCCAGAGGCCGGATAGCGGCCCTGTCAACTGGCCGTCGGTATCGAGACGACAGGTTCTCCTGTTCCATGCCAGCGCCTGCAACGAGCTCACGCCACCTATACGCCGGACACCACCAGGGCCACACGCAGGCAGCTCCCTGGCTGAGGGAACACCCCGAAGAGCGCTCCTTGATCCCGGGATATGCGGGCTTCCCGGTTTCGATGTCATCAGAAGCCTTTCGACGCGTCAGCAGTGGTTCACACACGTTCGTCTTCTCGCCGCCTACCTGACCCGCTGATAACGGGCCGTTTCCGCAGTCGCTTCCCACCCCGGCTCTTGACCGACATGACACTGCGGCGGTTTGGGACCTCCGCCTGCACGGCGATCCCGGAGGGCCTACCTCCATCACTGGCACAGCACGGATCATGCTGGCGATCTTCTACACCGTCACCACTTCCCTTTCAGGACACACCCCGCATACGGCTTACCGATGATCTTCTTGGCATGGTTACGCCGCCTTCGGATAACGGATGGTGCCGCGAAGTCGGTGCAGGCCGTGCCCGTTGAACCAGTCCTCGTTCCACTGCGCAGCCTGACCTGCATGGAGGTTTCGGCCCCGCTTCTTGACCATGAGGCCACGAAGCCGCGTCACCACGTAGTTGTCAACCTGCCGGAACTTCTTGGCGGCGTTCCCGGTGCGAAAGTAGTTGCCCCAGCCACGCAGGACCGGATTCAGATCCGCGATCACGATGCGAATATCCGTTCCTGCGCGGTTGCGGCCGGTGCGATCCCGAACCTTGCCCCTTAGCCGCTTCATCGCCTGCTGACCCGGCCAGCGGTGCAGGTAGTAGCGCACGATGCGCTTCCGTTCCCACAACCGCCCCGACATACAGGCACGGAAGTGACAGCCGAGGAAATCCAGGCCCTCGCGGCCCTGCCTGAGGTCCACTACTCGCGTCTTGTCCGGATGCAGCTGCAACCCCAGTCCGCCGAGGATCTCTCCCACCGCGTTCAGGGCCGCCCTGGCCTGCCGCTCATCGCGGCAGAGCACCACGCCGTCGTCGGCGTAGCGCACCAGCTCACCCACCCCACGGCGGGTGAGTTCGGTGTCCAGAACGTGCAGGAAGACGTTCGCCATCAACGGTGAAATCACACCGCCCTGCGGGGTGCCCGCGACCGTCCGCTCCAGCGCCCCATCAGCCTGCATCACTCCTGCTTGCAGCCACAATCGCAGCAGTTTGAGCACCCGCCGATCCGAGACTCTCCGGCCGAGCTCCGCGAGCAGCCGCTCATGGTCGATCCCGCCGAAGAAGTTACGGATATCGAACTCCGCAACAAACACGTGGCCCTCGATGAACCCGGTCCGCAACCGTTCCATCGCCTGCGTGGCCGACCGCTTCGGCCGGAACCCATACGAGCACGGCAGAAAATCCGCCTCGAAGATTGGTTCCAGCACGATCTTGGTCGCCTGCTGGGCCACCCGGTCCCGGACCGTGGGAATACCCAACGGCCGTTTACCGCCCTGTGGTTTCGGGATATCCACACGCCGCACCGGCGCGGGACGATACCGACCTGCCCGGAGGTCATCACGCAACTCACGCAACATGCGGTCCACGCCATAGGCCTCCACCACGTCCAGGGTGATCCGATCGACCCCGGCCGCGCCCTTGTTCGCTTTCACCCGTTCCCACGCCTCCCACAGGACGTCACCCCTGTGGATACGGTCAAACAGGGCGTGGAAACACCGACCCGAAGACTGCTTGGCCGCAGCCCATAGCTTGCGTTGCAGTTCTCGCACCTTCACCGGCGACGGCCGCTCCAGCGGCCCTTCCCCAGCTACGACCGGCTGTGACCGGCCGGGGTTGTTGGACCGGACCAAGCCGGTCATGCCCTGACGCTTACCCACTTCCCAAGCATGATCAAAGCCGGGGTCCTTCCCTCCCGGCGTGTTCCTCACGCCGCTCAGCGGTACTACGACCCCGTCGGACTCCCGCTGGCCTCCCTCGGATTTCACCATCGGCTTATACCTCGGGTCTTTGCCGGACGTCGGCGGGCCAGACGGGCCTCTCTGTCGGCGGCCACGAGAAACTGCCCAGTGACGGCCATTTAACTGCCCGCTGGCGGTCATGAAACCTGCTCGTTGGCGGTCACGAGATCTGCCCATGTCTTGTTGATTTACCCGCGCGCCTTCGGGGTGTGGGGTCCCTCCTCGGGTGTGCTCGCCCTCGTCTGTGTTGTTCGAGCACGTTCCCGAGGAGGGATGCGTGAAGTCTGACGAGGAGATCATGGAGATCTTGGAAGCGTATGACTTGACCGGCTCGTGTCGCGCTGCGGCGGAGTTGGCGGGGTGTTCGCATCACACGGTCGCGCAGTATGTGGCGGCGCGTGAGGAGGGCCGGTTGACGCCGGGTCGGGCGCAGCCGCGGCCGATGCTGATCGATGCGTTCCTGCCGAAGATCGAGGAGTGGGTCGAGCGGTCGAAGGGCAAAGTTCGCGCCGATGTGGTGCATGAGCGGTTGCTGCCGCTGGGCTATGCGGGCTCGGAGCGCACCACCCGTCGGGCGGTGGAGCGGGTGAAACGGTCCTGGCGGGCTGGTCACCGGCGGGTGCACCGGCCGTGGGTCCCGGAACCGGGTATGTGGTTTCAGTATGACTACGGCACCGGCCCACTCGTGGCTGGGACGGCGACGCAGCTGTTTTGCGCGTGGCTGGCGTGGTGCCGGTTCCGGGTGGTGCTGCCGCTGCTGGACAAGACGCTGCCGTCGGTGATGGCCGCGATCGACCAGGCCCTACGGGCGTTCGGTGGTTGTCCGACCTACGCCCTGACCGACAACGAGAAGACCGTCACCGTGGAGCATGTGGCCGGGATCGCGGTGCGCAACCAGCAGATACTGGAGTTCGGCAAGCATTACGGGCTGACCTTCGCGACGTGTGTGCCAGCTGACCCGGCCAGCAAGGGCGGCAGCGAGAACGCGGTCAAGATCGCCAAAGCCGATCTGGTGCCCACCGACGCGAACCTGCTGCCCGCCTACGGCAGCTTCGCCGAACTCGAAGAGGCCTGCCGGGTGTTTTGCGAGCAGGTCAACACCCGTCCGCACCGCATCACGCGGCGTGCGCCGGCCGAGATGCTGGCCGAGGAACAACAGCGGCTGCACCCGTTGCCGGAACACCCGTACACGGCGGCGTTCGGGGTGACCCGCACCGTGCCGACCAACACCCCGATGATCGCGTTCGACACCTGCCAGTACTCGGTGCCACACGAGTTGCTCGGCGAGACGGTGTGGGTGCGGCCCCATGGCGATCAGGTGGTGATCGTGCACGTCAGGGTGGACGGCCCGGTCGAGGTCGCCCGCCACGTCCGCACCACCCCCGGCAACCCACAAGTGGTGGACGAGCATTTCCCGCCGCAGCCGGAGGGTCCGCTACACCGTAGGCCACGCGCAAGGACGGTCGCGGAGGCGGAATTCCTCGCGCTGGGTGAGGGTGCCGGGTTGTGGCTGGTTGAGGCCGCCGCAGCGGGCGCGCATCGGATGCGGGTCAAGATGGCCGAGGCGGTCGATCTGGCCGCGCTGCACGGCCGGGCCGCCGTGGACTGGGCGCTGGGGCATGCGGCCACCGCGGGCCGGTTCGGGCACGGTGACTTGGCCGCCATCCTCACCCACGGCGTCACCGCGGCCGGTGACGCAGGCGTGCAGCGGGCCGGTGAGGGCAACAGCCTGGCCCAGGGCACCGCCGGGTGGGCCGGGCTCGGCGAGCAGGGGGTGAACTGACCATGCGCACCGTCAACTCCCCGTCGAAGATCGCCCAGATCATGCGCAGTCGCGACGGCGCCGCCGACCCTGACCAGCTCGTCGGCGTCGCCGCCGGGGAACTGTTCGAGTGGCACTGGCTGCTGGCTGAGCTGGCCGACTGGCTCGACCACTCCGACCCGGCGACCCGCGCGGACTTCGACCGGTTCTTCGGCGGGTTCCGTGCCCCGGAGAAGGTGACGCTGTTCCTGGCGATGATCAGCGAACGCATCGGCAACCTGCTCGACGGTGATCGGGGACAACCATGACCGCCCCCACCGCGCCGCCGCTGGATTCGGAGCTGGAACGGCTACTCAAGCGGATGCGGCTGCCCTACATCCGCAAAGCCGCGCCGGAGGTGCTGGCCACCGCCAAGGCACAACGCTGGGACCCGACCGAGGTGCTCAAAGCGCTGCTGGCCGAGGAGGTCGCTGGTCGGGACCGGTCCTCGCTGGCCACCCGCCGCGCTCGGGCCGGGTTCCCCACCGGCAAGACGTTCGACGCCTGGGATGAGAAGCTATCGTCGATCCCGGCACCCACCCAACAGGCGCTGCGCACCCTGGAATGGGTGCACCGGCGGGAGAACCTCGTGGTCTGCGGCCCCTCGGGCACCGGCAAGACTTTCCTGCTCGAAGCGCTCGGCCAGCAGGCCGTCGAGACAGGGCTGAACGTCGCCTGGTTCACCCTGGAATCGCTCGGGGTGCTGGTGCGGCGGCACCGCGCCGATGACACCGTCACCAAGGCCATCGGCCGCATCCTGCGCGCCGACATCGTCATGGTCGACGACATCGGGCTGCTCCCGGTCGGCGCGGACGCTGCCGAAGGGCTCTACCGGTTGGTGGATGCCGCCTACGAGAAGCGGGCCGTCGCGGTCTCATCAAATTTGCACCCGGCCGGCTTCGACGAGCTCATGCCCAAAACGCTGGCCACCGCCACCGTCGACCGGCTGCTCCACCACGCCCACGTCTGCCAGACCAACGGCGACAGCGTCCGGCTCTCCCAAGCCATGAACGGACAAGGGGTGATCGCGTTGAACTAGCCAGCCCGGGCACATCTGGTGGCCACGAGCGGGCAGATCTCGTGGCCACCACCGGGCAGCTTTCGTGACCGTCTATGGGCAGATCCTCATGTCCCTTGACACCTCTCCACTTCCGCATCGAACTATGCGCACGTGCCGCTCCCCGTACCCCGGAGAGACCCACCAAGCTTGACCCCGGAACGAGGCTTGGCGGGCATGGCCTTCACCGTGACATGAGCGGCTCGGCTCTCCCATTGTGAATCTGACGAGGCTGCAGGACTCGCACCTGATGGCACTACGGCCCGCGCGCTTGCTCCCTCCAAAGAGGCTTTTGACACCCCGCTCAGCCCGCCGCTTCTCAACGACGAACCGGGGCCTGCTACCCGGCGCTCCGATACCTACCGGGACGGGACTCCCACCCGCAAGCTCGACGCAGCTTGGTGGACGCAACATGTCACAAATCCTCGAATCGTGTTGTCTCCGAGCGCTGTGCAAGATCCCGACGTCCACCCGTCACCCCAGGTCAAGACCCGTAACCCCTGCTCAGAAGCCCACCTGCTAGGCTTCCGCACGGAGGATTGGCCGAGCGGCCTAAGGCGCACGATTGGAAATCGTGTTGGGTTAATAGCCCTCACGGGTTCGAATCCCGTATCCTCCGCCGGTCAGGGCCCCGGACGCGACACCGCGACCGGGGCTCTTTTACGTCCAGTCTCAGTTTCCGTCTCAGTCGCCCCCGTTGAGAGAGGTCTCCCGCTCTGCGCTACGCGGGGACGACGGCGCCGGCGGAAGCGGTCGGGACGTCTCGGGCAGCCGCGGGACCAAGGCCCGTGAGCGTTTTTCGGTGCTATGGCACCCAAAATCACTCACGGCCAGGTGGCGACCTTCGCCGAGCCTCGACCTGCGGTCAGGCATCCCGCCCGATGCTGCGATCAGGCGACTTCTTCGAAACGGCCGAGCAGTTCAAGTGATCCGAAGCGGACGCCGCTGGGCAGCACGAAGTACGCGCCGGACCGCCGCCTGTCGTGGGTCCGACCAGTGATCGAGGGCGAGCGGGCCACCAGTAGTTGGCTGGTGTCGAACGGGTGCTGAGTGGTCTCGGCACTCGTGGCAGAGGAGAGGCGGTAGCCGTCTCAGTTCCCGTCTCGGTTCGTCCCCACACCAACCACTCCCTCTGTAATGCTGACCAGTGCGAACGCACGGCTGGGCACCCCTGTTGACCTCGCCATCGGAATTGGAAATCGTGTTGGGTTGATAGCCCTCACGGGTTCGAATCCCGTATCCTCCGCTGGTCAGGGCCCCGGACGCGACACCGCGACCGGGGCTCTTTCGTGTGCTCGCGGGCCATACGTCCCTGTCCTGCATGGTCGGCTCGCCGCACCGTTGGTGGCGATGAAACTGATTTCCCGGGCGGGGTGGCTCCGATGGACTTGACGATCGAGACGTTGCGGGAGCGGGTTCGCGGGACCGTGATCAGCCGGCAGGACAACGGTTTCGAGCAGGCCCGAAGCGTTTACAACGCCATGATCGACCGTCGGCCGCAGGTCGTTGTGCGGTGCGTCAACGCCGGGGACGCCGTCGCCACCGTCGACTACGCGCGGGAGAACGGGCTTGACCTCGCCGTGCGCGGCGGTGGACACAGCGTGCCGGGGTTCGGGACCTGCGACGACGGCGTAGTCCTCGACCTGACTCCGATGCACGGTGTTCGGGTTTCGCCGGGCGGCCGGACCGCGCGGGCCGAAGGAGGCACGACCTGGGGCAACCTCGACGCCGCCACTCACGCTTTCGGGCTGGCCACCACCGGCGGCCTCATCTCCACCACCGGCATCGGCGGGCTCACCCTCGGCGGCGGCATCGGGCACCTCGCCCGCGGCCTGGGCCTGTCCTGCGACAACCTGGTCTCCGCGGACGTCGTGACCGCGGCCGGTGAGCTGGTCGTGGCCGACGAGCGGCAGCACGAGGACCTTTTCTGGGCGTTGCGCGGCGGTGGCGGCAACTTCGGCGTGGTGACCTCGTTCGAGTACCGGCTCGCCCCGGTGCGCGACATCTACGGCGGTCTGATCTTCTTCGAGGTGGACCAGGCCCCGAACGTGCTGCGGGCCTTCCGCGAGATCATCACCCGCGCCCCGGAAGAGTTCAGCGCGTTCCCCGCTTTCCAGATCGCGCCACCGCTGCCGTTCATCCCCGAGAACCGGCACGGCGACGTGCTGATCGCGATTGTCGCCTGCTGGGCCGGGCCGATGGACGCGGGCCCGGCCGTCGTCCAGCCGCTGCGCGACATCGCGCCGATCGTCGCCGAACACGTGGGCCCGACGCCTTATCCGCGGCTCAACAGCGCTTTCGACGCGCTCGTTCCGCCTGGTCTCCAGCACTACTGGAAGGCCAACTTCGTCGTCGAGCTGACCGACGAGATGATCGCCGCGCACGCCCGGTTCGGCCCGAAGGTGCCGGCGTTGAACTCGACGGTGCACATCTACCCGATCGACGGCGCTTGCCACCGGGTCGCGGCGGATGCGACGGCGTTCGCCTACCGGGATGCGAACTTCGCGGCCGTCATCGCCGGGATGTGGCCCAACCCGGCGGACAACGAAGCCAACATCGCCTGGGTGCGCGACTACTACGCCGGGACCGCGCCGCACAGTGAGGAGGGTGGGTACGTCAACTTCATGGCCGGCGACGACCAGGACCGGATCAAGGCGAACTACAAGGGGAACTACGACCGGCTGGTCCAGGTGAAGCGCGAGTACGACCCGCAAAACCTCTTCCACCTCAACCAGAACATCCGCCCTTGAACTACGTATTCGCAGGTGGCGGCCTGTGAGCACCCGTGGGTGCTGAACAGGCTGCTTTGGAAGGTGCCGGCATGAAGCGAACGGACCATTCGCCTCGCCTATTGAAGTGAACAGTCCGTTCGCCTCACAGCGGTTGCGAGGCAGAACCAGGGCGCTCCCGCTGCGGCGGCAACCGGAACCGCCCGGCAGGAACGAGCCTGGAAACACGCTAGAATCGGAGGCGGGCGACCTGGGGGTCGTGGTCGCTGGCCTGGTCGGCGAACTCCGCGTTGATGTGGACGACGTCGTACTCCGCCGTGCTCGACGGGGTTGCCAGGATGTGGTCCAGCTGCTGGGAATTGCCCTCGTAGACGTAGCTGTAGCGCTCGGCGGGCGGCAGCGAGTCGGCCAGCGGCACCAGTGCTCCCCCGGTGGTCAGCGGCGCGAGTGCCGGGGCGAAGCCGTAGTCGTTGAGGTCTCCGAGCACCACGACCGCCGCCTCGTCGTTGACCGCCCGTGCCTCGTCGACGAAGGTGCGAACCGCCTGGGCCTGCCGCTCCCGCTGCTCCTCCGACGACCTCGCCTGCGGCTGGAGGCGACCGTGCAGCGGCTGGTCACCGCCCTTGGAGTTGAAGTGGTTGGCCACCACGATCACCGGCGTGCCGCGGAACAGGAACTCGCCCGCCAGCGGCTTGCGGCTGTCCCGCCACGCCTCGTTGGCCGGGTCGATGCGCCCCGGCGATGCGCTCAGCGCGATCCGCGGGCCGTGGGCCACCGGATGCACCGGCGTGGTCGCGTCGCCAACCGGACGATCCACAAAGGACACCCGGGCCGGGTTGAACAGGAAGGCCACCCGGATGTTCCCGCCGGGCTGCCCGCCGTCGGCGTTGTTCTGCGGGTCGATCTGCCGCCCCTGGTAGCGCGGCCCGCCCGCCGCCACGATCGCGTCGGTGACCTGCTGCAGCGTCTGCTCCGCGGCCACCACGCCGTCGTCGGTAGGCCCGGAGTTGTCCTGGACTTCTTCCAGCGCAATGATGTCCGGCGCGGCAAGCCGGTCGACGACGCCCTCGGCTAGCCGGTCGAACTTGGCCTGGTCGGTGCTCGGGGCGAGGTTCTCGACGTTGTACGTGGCGACGGCGAGCTCGTCGCGTCCCTGCGGCCGCGTCGTCTCCGGCTGCAGGCCGCCCGGCACGTGCTCGCCCAGCCGCCCGGCCTCCAGCACGTACCCACCGAAGCGCGAGTAGTCCAGCGGTCCTTCGGTGCTGCCGCGCAGCCGGTCGCCGACGTTCGCGGTGGGAAACGGCGCGTCCGACGGCGACTCGACCTTCAGCCGCCCGGCGTTGGCTTCGGCGTAGCCGGTGTAGGTGGTGCCGCCGCGGTCGTTCGCGTTCTGCTCGGGCTTGCTGCTGATCCACAGCGCCCGGTAGGCATCGGTCGGCCCGACGACCCGGACGTCGTCGACGCGCAGCAGCATCCCCTCGCGCGACTCGTAGTAGTCCAGCGCGAATCGCTGCGGCTCCAGCTCGCGCTTGTCGATGTTTCCCTCCAACGGCGCGAACTCGACAGGGACGGTGTCCGCCCGGAGCACCTCGGCCGGGACGCTGCCCTTGCCGGTGGCCTGCCAGGTCGCCTCGGTGAGCTCGGTGACCGACTGGTTCGGCGTGGTCTCCGGCGTCTCGCCCTCGGCCGTCGGGTAGTACTCCGCGACCAGCCCGGAGACCGCGACCGCGTCGCCGACCGCCACCGCCGGGGTCTGCTTCCCGGTGAACACAAAGAGCCCTTCGCTGGTGCGCGGGTCCGCGTCGGGTTCCGGGTCTTGGAGCCAGAACCCGCGGGCCGAGCCGAAACCGCGTACGCCGGTGACCACGCCTGGCACCCCGGCCAACCGCTGGCCGACCAGCGGCGAAACCCGCGTGGTCCCCTGGATGTCGTGGATGCGGGCCTGCTGCTGCGGCGCCGCGGCCGCCATGGTCGGCGCGATCAGGACCGCCACTGCGGTGGCGGTCAGCAACGACGTGATGCGCACTTCGGCTTCCCCTCGCCAAGCGACGTGGTCGACGAGAAGCTACCGCCGCAAAGCGAGCGGGAAAACACGATCACGTGAGCATGCCAGTATCTCAACCTGCCGTTGCCCTACTAAGACTCTCCGCACCAGGGGACCTTCTTGCCCCGATGCGGCTAAGGCCGCGATCCGCCAACTGTTCCGCACGATCCTGGCCATCTAGGCACCCGTTCGGGTGGTGGAACCGCTTTGGGTGATCGATTTTGCCGACCGCTGACAACCGCCACGGTCCCGGCACGTCTGTCTGATCGAAGAGTCGGAAACAACCCGGTGGTAGGAGAAACAGATGCGCAAGATCAGCCGCATGGCCGTTCTGATCCCCGGCGGGCTGCTGGCTGCAGCGGTGTTCGTGAGCGGGTGCACGTCGCTGGCCGGACAGGCGACACAGGCGCCGACGCCACCCGGATCCGCGGCAGGCGCCGCGAGCATTGCCAACCCCGAGACGGACGCCGGGGCAGGCGCCGTGGCCCCGAACAACCACGCCGTCGACATTGCCGTCGATCTGGAGTTCGCCAAGAACAACGGGGAATGGATGGTCTCCTGGGTCGAAGGCAGGATGGACGACTCCTCCATGGCGGCGCCCCACCCGGTTAGCACCGGCGGACCGGTTCAGGTCGCCGCGCTCGCTCCGGATGTCCAGTTGTTCAGCCCGTTCGAAGGCGCCACGCCGGCCGGCTCACCGCAGATCGACTCGGAGGGACTGGGCGCAGTGCCGGTCACCTTGGACGACTACATCCGGCAGAGCAACCAGTCGGCCAAGATCTGGCTCGATGAAAACGGCCAGGTCACCAAGATCGCCGCACGGTACCAACCCTGACCAGAACCGCCGGGGGTTCGTGCCGCCGTGTGTCGTGCAGGTAGAGCTAGCTCCCGGCCGGTGAGCACGAGCTGATCTACCTGAGTGGCATCACGCAAGCCGACCGGGTTGTGACCGGTGCCCTGATGCCCGCCTAACAAGACCAACCGAGACCGCATAATCGAGACCGCATAATCAAGGGCCGGTCCCCGTCTTCACGGGGAACCGGCCCTTGCGAGCGGTAGCGGTGGGATTCGAACCCACGGTGGCTGTTAACCACACGCGCTTTCGAGGCGCGCTCCTTCGGCCGCTCGGACACGCTACCGCCAGCTAGGCTACCGGTCACCCGACAGCGCTTGACAGCGGGGGTCAACGCCAGGCCCGCATCATGCTGGCGAGGCTGGCCCTGGCCCGCGAAAGCCGACCTCGCACCGCCTGCTCACCGGCCCCGACGCGCTGGCCGATCTCGACGTAGGACAGCCCGTCGACCTCCGCGAGCAGCCAGACATCGCGCTGCCGGCTCGGCAGGACCGCGAGCGCGCGCTGCAGCGCCAGCACACCCTCCTCCGCCTCCGCGGCCCGCTGCGGATCGGCGATCAGCGCGGCGGACCCGACCGCGGTCCGGTGCTCGGGAATCACGCCGACAGGAGCGGTGCGGCGCGTCCGCCGGCGGCGCAGCACGATCAGGCAGTTCCGGTGGGCGACCTTGAACAACCAGGTCCGCAGGGCGGCCGGTTCGGCGAGTTCGCCGGCCCGCCGCCACACCGCGATGAACGCGTCCTGCGCCACGTCCTCCGCCTCGGCCCGGTCGCCGAGCATCCGCAGCGCCATGCCGAAGATCCCGTCGGAATACCGGCGCACCACCAGCTCGAAGGCACCGGTGTCGCCGGTCGCGATGCGCGTGGCCAGGACTGCGTCAGTCGGCTCCACGTCACACTCCCCTGCAACGCGATCAGTCCGCCCGTCGCAAGCGGACGGGCTCATCGTCACAGGCCGGGACACCGATCGCGGTGCGGACAGGCCGCCCGAACCGGTGGAAGCTCCCAGATCCACTCTGCCGCCCACCTTGGGTTCGGGCGGCGCAGTCGACGAGGATGTGGCCGCGGATACCCACAAACATCCTTTTACTACGGCTTTCCCGCACTGCCTATCGTGCATCTGGCGCGCGAGGCGGCCGAGAAGGGAGCTCTGGTGATCGAGATCGAACACCGCGACGCCAGCGCCTTCGTCTACGAGGCTCGTTTCCACGACGCCACCACCCGCCACCACCGCCCGCACGGTGAGCGTGCAGGACGGCTCGGCGATCGTGAACGACAGCGTCGCCCAGCCCGCCGGGGCGGTCGTCGCCAGGCTGTACGTCGTCGATGCAGTCGACATCAACGCCGCGACCGCGTGGGCCGAGAAGCTCCCCCGCCCGCTATGGCAGCGTCGACGTCGCGCCCCTTGGTCGAATAGGACGGGTCAACTTCTCGGCCCTGAAGGGCCGAGCTTGCGGCTAGCTGAGGCTGCCGCATCTTGATCGGCTATGCGCCGACCGGGACGCGTGACTCACGCCCCGCGTTCCACACAGCATTGCCCCGCTGGGCGATGCGGGAAGCGTTGCGGTCGGCGTGCTGAGCGTGGCCGCACGACCGGCAAGTGAAAGACCCCTGCGACACACGGTTGTTCTTGTCCGTGTACCCGCACTCGGCGCACATCTGTGATGTGGATTCCTCGCTTGAAGATGCTGAAACGGGGCCGCCGGGTGCGGGTCGGTCGTGGTGATGCGGGTTCCTAATCGCGGTGGCCGGCGAAGAAGTCCTCGAGCACCGCCGCGCACTCGTCGGCCAGCACGCCGCCGACCACCTCCGGCCGGTGGTTCAGGCGGCGATCCCGCACCACGTCCCACAGCGAGCCCACCGCGCCAGTGCGGGGTTCCCACACCCCGAACACCACCCTGGCCACTCTGGCCAGCACCAATGCCCCCGCACACATCGTGCAGGGCTCCACCGTGACCGCCAGCGTGCAACCCTCCAGCCGCCAACCGTCGCCGTGCGCGGCGGCTGCGGCCCGCAACGCGAGGATCTCCGCGTGCGCCGTGGGGTCCTGCAGCTCCTCGCGCTGGTTGTGCGCGCTGGCTAGGAGCCGACCCTCCTGATCGATCACGACCGCGCCGATCGGAACATCCCCAGTGGACGGTGCTTCGGCGGCGACTCGCAACGCGGCCCGCACCAGGTCGGCGTCCCCGGCGCGGGAACCGGATGTGCTCACTGGTCCAGCTTCTCCAGCACTTTCGCGAAGTTGTCCCCGAAGCCGCAGCGCTGGGCGATCATCTCCAGCTGCTCGTCCGGGTAGAGGTCGACCTCTTCGATGATCACCAGAAGCTCGCCCTCGGGCAGCCCGAGATCGGACAGGATAGCCAGGTTGCCTTCCGGCCACACCTCTTCGTCGTCCTCATCTGGCGGGTCGATGCGCAGCAGGTCGAGGACGTCCGCAGCGATGTCGTAGTCCAGCGCCGCGGCGGCGTCCGACAGCAGCAGGTCCACCCCTCCGGGCACCGGTCTGATCAGCACGAAGAACTCGTCGTCCACATTGCACATACCGAACACCGCGCCGGTGGAACGCAGCTCGCGCAACGCCGTGATCGAGGCGTCCAGGCCGGTCAGCACCGATTTGTCCATCGTGCTACACCGCCACCGCCCGTCCTCCCGCACCACGGCGACGGCGAAGCCAGCGACCGGCTCCTGCACCGTCATGAGGACACCGTAGAGCGTACGAACGCCACCCGAAAGCACTATTGCGGGCTCGTAACCTTCCGGGCATTGTTTGCCGCTCAACCGGGTGCGTGGCCTGCCGGGAAGTCGGGCAGGATGGACCGATGCGTGCCGTGTGCGTGATCGGACTGGGACTCATCGGTGGCTCGGTGCTGCGAGCCGCCAAAGCCGCCGGACGCCCCGCCTGGGGGACCACCAAGTCGGAGGCGGACGCCGCCGCCGCGCGGGCCGACGGTTTCGACGTCCTCGACATCGACCCGGCCCTGCGCCGAGCCGCCGATGAGGATGCGCTCGTGGTCGTCGCGACGCCGCTGACCGCCGTGCGCGAGGTGCTGCGGAAGGTCGCCGAGCACGCCCCCGAGGCCTGGCTGACCGACGTGGTGAGCGTCAAGGACCCGGTCGCCGCCGAGGTCCGCAGCCTGCTGCCCGGCGCCCGGTACGCCGGTGGCCACCCGATGGCCGGGGTGTCGGGTTCTGGCTGGTCGGTCGGGTCTAGCGAGCTGTTCGCCGGGGCCGCCTGGGCGGTGACCGTTGAGGAGGACACGACGCTCGCATCGTGGCGGGAGGCCGCCCAGCTCGCGCTGGACTGCGGCGCCCAGGTGGTGCCCACCTCCGCCGCCTCGCACGACTTCGCGGTCGCGCGCATCTCGCACTTGCCGCACGTGTTCGCCGCGGTGCTCGCGTCGGTCGGGGCCGATGGCGGCCCGCTGGCGCTTTCGCTGGCCGCCGGCTCGTTCCGCGACGGCACCCGGGTCGCGGGTAGCGCGCCGGAGCTGGTGCGGGCCATGACGGAAGGCAACCGGATCGCGCTGCTCGACGCCGTGGACGACGCCCTCGGCCGGCTCGGCGCGGCCCGCGGGTCGCTCGCCTCGACCGGGGGCCTGAAGTCCACAGTGGATGCGGGACACGACGCGCGGCAGACGCTCGACGAACTCGCGACTACGGCGCGCGCGAGCGCGACCGTGCAGCTCAACGGCGCCGCGCTGGAGCGCCTGCGGGAGCTTGGCGAGCGCGGCGGACGGGTCGTCGCGCTGTCGGCGGAAGCCGCCGCCGTGGAGCTCCCGGTGGCCTGATCACCGCAATTTCCATTGAAATCAGAGCTCTGACCTTCGATTTCAATGGAAATCAGAGCTCTGACTTCAATGGAGCCTTTTTCGTCCTCGCCGATCCGCGGCTGCGACGCTGGAAGTCCCACCAGGCTGCCGCAAGCGGCGTAGCCGCCTTGGCCCACCCTCGCAACTGGCACCGCTGCGGGTTCTCGGCGGTCTTTTCACGAGGACAGCCCGGACGCCGCTGGTCATACACAAGTCCGGGATCCCACCGGTTCCGCCACCCGCGCCGCAATGCAAGAAGAGGCTGGAAGACGCTCGACTAAACCGAGGGATTCTGGGCATTAAGAGAGGCCGCCCTGTGCGTTGAGGCGGCCTCTCCATGATCCGCTCCGACCACTGCCGGGCAGGATGGCCCTCACCTGGTCCCGCTCGTCAGCATGGGTCGGGCGGCGATGTTCGGTCGGCTACCGCTGCTCGCCGGGCCCCAGTTCGGGCTCGCCGAGGAACTCCTCGCCCTTCTCCGCGGCCTTGTCGATCTACTCCTCGTGGCCGAACTTCTCCTTGGCCACATCGGCCGCCCTGTCCAGGCCCTGCTCGATCTTCTCGCCGTGTTCCTCGCCGTAGTTCTGCAGGCGGTCCTTGAACTCGCCGAATCCCATGGTGCTCCCTTCCGGGCGGCGGGGAAAGCCCTTTCGGTATGGGGGGCTGCCTGCAGAAGCTAAGCCCGCCCAGGCGGCAGCGCGCGCCGGTTGGTGCTTCGGGGTGACGCGTCAAGACCGCGTCAAGACCGCGTCAAGGCGGACCCGAGGTCCATTGCCCGCCGCTGCGGCTAGCGCTATCGTGACGAATGACCGGTTGACCAGATTTCAAATCGGGTCAACAAGTCATCGCAAGCGCCTACCCAGGCCAAGGAGACGCACCATGCCGCAGCCCACCGAACGTGCCGACCGCATCCTCGACGCGGCCGGCGAGCTGATGATTCGGCTGGGCTACCGGAAGGTGACCATCGAGGACATCGCCAAGCATGCCGGCGTCGGCAAGGGCACCGTCTACCTGCACTGGCGCACCAAGGAGCGGCTGTTCGAATCGCTGTTCCTGCGCGAATCGGTGGACCTGATCATCGAGCTCGTCGACGCGGTGCGCCGCGACCCCGACGAGGTCCGGCCGCACCGGTTCATGCAGAACTCGTTCCTGGCCACCCAGCGCAGGCCGCTGATGCGGGCGCTGGTCACCGGCGACGCGGAACTGCTCGGCAACCTCAAGCAGACCTCGGCTCAGATCCGCGGGCAGGAGTTCACCGCCCGCTACTTCGAGCTGATCACCAAGTACGACCTCGTCCGCGACGACGTGCCGCACCTGATCTTCTCGATGAGCGCCGCCGTCACCGGGTTCTTCATGGTGGACAACATCAACCCGCACCTGGCGGGCCCGGACGACCGCGCCAAGGCGGACGCACTGGCGCTGACCGTCCGCCGCGCCTTCGAACCCGAGCAAGGACCGGACCGCGCCTCGCTGATCTCGGCCGCGGCCGAGATCAGCGCGCTGTTCGACGAGATCAACGCGAACTACCGGAAGTGGATCTACACCTCCGAGATGGACATGGAGCGCACCTGACCGGCGGCGCTCGCCAACAGGAAGGGGCACCACATGACGACCCTCGCCGACACCTGGGGGATAAACGAATCGCAGTTCTGGTTACGGGGGGTGCAACCGGATCAGCCGGTGGCGAACGACTCGGCGGCCGGGATCTGGAACGTCTACGGATACCCCGAGGTTCTGGAGGCCCTCAGCGACCCGGCGACCTTCTCCTCGGCCACCCAGCGGCTGGTGCCGGAGGCGTCCGGGTTCCAGGAGGGCAACATCGTGCAGCTGGACCCGCCGGAGCACAACAAGCTCCGCAAGCTGGTGAGCCACGCGTTCACCCCGAAGGTCGTCGCGAGCCTGGAACCCCGGATCGCCGCGCTGACCAACGAACTCCTCGACGCCGTGTCCGACCGGACCGAACTGGTCCGTGACCTGGCCTACCCGCTACCGGTCATCGTGATCGCGGAGCTGCTGGGCGTGCCGAGCAGCGACCGGGGCCTGTTCAAGAAATGGGTCGACGCGATGTTCGAGACCTCCAACCAGGTCTCCCTCAAGGACCGCTCGAAGGAACAAGAGGAGTACATAGCGAAGGCCCTGGACCAGGTCCAGGAGCTGACCAAGTACCTGGGCGAGCACGTCACGGAACGCCGGCGGGCGCCGCGCGAGGACCTGCTGAGCAAGCTCGTCCTGGCCGAAGTGGACGGCGCGCGGCTCAGAGACGCCGAAGTGGTCAACTTCGGCATGGTGCTGCTGATCGCCGGGCACATCACCACGACCATGCTGCTGGGCAACACGGTGCTGTGCCTGGACGCGCACCCCGAGCAGTTCGCGAAGGTGCGGGCGGACCGGTCGCTGGTGCCCTCGGCGATCGAGGAGTCGCTGCGCTTCTTCAGCCCGTTCGCCGCGGTTTCCCGGGTGACCAACCGGGAGGTCGAGCTCGGTGGGCAGCGGATCCCGGCCGATGAACTGCTGCTGCTTTGGGTCGCGGCGGCCAACCGGGATCCCCGCCAGTTCACCGCCCCGGACGTCTTCGACGTCGGCCGGGACCCGAACCCGCACATCGCGTTCGGGCGGGGCATTCACTTCTGCCTGGGCGCGCCGCTGGCCCGGCTGGAGGGGCGGGTCGCGCTGAACATCCTGCTGGACCGGTTCCCGAACCTGCGGACCGACCCGGCGGAGGGCCCGGAGTTCATCCCCAGCCCCAACATGACCGGAGTCCGAAAGCTGCCCCTGCTGGTCTAGGAAACGCGCGTCCAGGCTCGACCTGTGCGAAGGGGGAAGGCCGTGAGTGCTCTTGGGGGCCATGGCACCGGGCTATCGACACCCAAAAGCACTCACGGGTCTTGACCAGCGGGTTCAAGCGACGGGTTGGGCCTCCTGAGCGGGAGCCGCAGCGGTGCCCGGGGTGGCGGTCGTGGTCGGGTTGGTCCGCCAGAAGAGGACCGGGGCGAGGAGGGCGACGGCGGTCGACACCGGCCCCAGGGCCACCCAGCCCCACTCAGCCGCGACCGCTCCCCCGGTCAGGCCGCCGAAGCCCATGCCCAGGTACAGAGCCGACGAGTTGAAGGCGATCACAGGCCGGCTCCGGCCGGGGTCAGCTAGATCAGCCGGTGCTGGACGGCAGGGCCAGCGACAACCACAGCAGTCGCCGACGATCCCACCGACCGACCACAGTGGACAATACAGAGGCGCTGACCGCGTAGGTCGGCGCGTGCACCGCGATCAAGATGTCCGGTTGGCGGATGACGGACGGTCATGGATCGCAACGAAGAGCAGGGCGACGCAGCCACACGACCGTGAAAGAACTTGTTCCAACGGCGCGGTTTGGGGGATTCTGCGCCGCATGAGCAATGCCACCGATACCTTCGCCGCCTGCCTGCGCGACCTCGACGTCGCGGGGTCAGTCGTCGAGTTCGACACCGACGTGCCGACCGCAGCGGCGGCAGCCGAACGGCTCGGCTGCGAGCTCGGCGCGATCGCGAACAGCCTGATCTTCACCGCCGACGACGAGCCGCTGCTGATCGTCGCCAGCGGCGCGCACCGCGTGGACACCAAGCACGTCGGGCGGTTGCTCGGGGTGCGCAAGATCCGGCGGGCCACCCCGGAATTCGTGCTGGAGGCGACCGGGCAGCCGGTGGGTGGTGTCGGTCCGGTCGGGCACCCGCGGCCGATCCGGACCGTGGTAGACCGGATGCTGGCCGACCACCCGGAGGTCTGGGCGGGTGCGGGCTCCAAGCACGCGATGTTCCCGACGACGTTCGGCGAGCTGGTGCGGATCACCGGCGGCTTGCCCGCCGAAGTGGAGAAACCTGAGCCGCACCCCGACCGCACCAGCTCGTGAGTGACGATTCCGGCTCTTACCGGAAAACTCACTCACGACCCCACGCACACCTCGTGAGTGACGATTCCGGCTCTTACCGGAAAACTCACTCACGGCCCCACGACGCGCAACGAGGCCCCGCCGGGCGGGGCCTCGTTCTTGCTTGCCCCGCAAGCGGATCAGACGCTCGGTTCGAAGCGGCCGTCGATCGCCGTCCAGCCGCCCTCTACCAGCTGGAGGCTGCCCGTCACATACGAGGCGGCGTCCGAGGCGAGGTACACCACGGCGCCGGCGATCTCGTCGGCGTTCGCCCAGCGCTTCAACGCGGTCTTGTCCGCGTACGCGGCGTACCAGCCCTGATCGGACTTGATCTGCTCGGTCAGCGGGGTCTCGAACGGTCCTGGCGCGATCGCGTTGACCCGCACGCCCTTCGGCCCCAGTTCCGCGGCGAGCGCGCGGGAGAGCTGCACGACGCCGGCCTTGGTCGCGGCGTAGATGCCCTGCCCGGGTTCGACGAGCACGGCCCGGAAGCTGGCGAAGGTGACGATGCTGCCCCGGCCGCGTTCGGCCATCCGGGCGCCGAAGTCCCGCACCAGCCGGTAGGTGCCCTTCAGGTTGACGTCCACGACCCGGTCGAAGTCCTCGTCGACGGTGTCGACCAGCCGCTTGCGGACATTGATGCCCGGCGTGACGACCAGGACCTCGGCGTCCGCCTCGGCCTCCGCGAGCCGCTGGATCTGCTCGCCGTCCCGGACGTCCAGCTCGCGCCAGCTCGCCTCGTGCCCGAACTCCCCGATCGCTTTGGCAGTCTCCTCGGCCCCGGCCACGTCGACGTCCGCGACGACCACCTTCGCGCCGAATTCGGCCAGTCCCACCGCACTGGACCGGCCAAGGCCGCTGCCACCGCCGACGACGACCGCTTTTCGCCCGTCGAGCCGGAACAGGTCGGCGAGCCTGAACCTTGCTCCTGCGCAGCCGAGCCCGCCAGGTGTTCGGACCTCAAGTCACATCCGCCGTGCGCGTTTTTCGGTGCTATCGAGGCTGTTTTGGACATGATCGTCCAGGGGGCGGTAAGGCTGGCTTTTGTAGTTGAAGCGAGCCCAGTCCCCGGCGTGGTGAATTGCCATTCATGAGTCAGGGATCCCGGAGTCCAGGCGGCAGCTGAGGTTCCGCCACCCGCACCGCCACCCGCACCGCCCGCACCGCCACCCGCACCGCCCGCACCGCCGCCCGCACCGCCACGCAAAACGTGCCTCGAAGCAGCCCCTACCGCAACCAAAAGCGCTCACGGGCTCCCTAAAGCTTCACTTCCCCGGAAGGTGCTGCGGTACGCACTCGGGGACACGCCGAGCGCCGTCTGCAGGTGCTGGCGCAGCGAAGCCGCAGTGCCGAATCCCGCGTCCGCCGCGATCCGGTCGACCGGCAGATCGGTCTCCTCCAGCAGGTGCCGGGCTCGCTCGATGCGCTGCTGGGTCAGCCATTGCAGCGGTGAGATGCCGACCTCGTCGCGGAATCTGCGGGTGAACGTGCGGATGCTCATCGACTCCCGCGCCGCCAGTTCGCGCAGCGCCAGCGGCCGGTCCAGGTTCTCCAGCGCCCATGCCCGGGCCTGCGCGGTCGACGAGAGCTGGGGTTCGGGGATCGGGCACCGGATGTACTGGGCCTGGCCGCCGTCGCGGTGTGGCGGCACCACCGCCAGCCGCGCCACCTCGTTGGCGACCGCCGCGCCGTGATCGCACCGGATCATGTGCAGGCACAGGTCGATGCCGGACGCCTCCCCGGCCGAGGTCAGCACGTCGCCGTCGTCGGTGTAGAGGACGTCGGGGTCCAGCCGGACCGCCGGGTAGAGCCGCCGGAACCGGTCGCAGGAGTTCCAGTGCGTCGTCGCCCGGCGGCCGTCGAGCAGCCCGGCCGCGGCCAGCACGTAGACCCCGGTGCAGATCGAGGCGATTCGGGTGCCCGGCCGGATCCGCGCGAGCGCCTTGGCGAGGTCAGGGCCGAGCAGGCCTTCGGTCTCGGTCTCGTCGGGCTCGTGCGACGCCGGGACGATCACGGTGTCGGCCTCGCCCAACGCTTCGGGACCGCGCTCGACGCTGATCGGGAAGTCCGCGTTGGTGCGCACCAAGCCGGGAACGAGCGTGCACGTCACGACGTCGTACAGCGGCGTTCCGGCAGGTGAGCGGGCATTCCCGAACAGCTGGTGCACCAGGCCCAGTTCCATCGGCATCACGCCGTGGCGGACCAGCACCGCGACTCGACTGAACATGGCCCGATTCTTGCACATATTGGCTATCAGGCCACTCGTTCGGCCGCGCCCGGCGACGCAGGGTCTGGGCATGACGACCGAAACAGTTCCCCGGACGCGCATCCACCGCGCGTGGTGGGTCGCCGCCGTCACCGCGCTGGCGGTCATCAGCGCGGGTGCCTGCGCCACCACGGCAGGCCTCCTGGTCACCCCGCTGCACGACGAGTTCGGCTGGTCGCGGTGTCGGTGAACATGGCGCTGTACGGGCTGGCCTCGCCGTTCTCCGCGGCGCTGATGGACCGCTTCGGCATCCGGCAGGTGGCGGTGGGCGCTCTGCTGCTGATCGCCTCGGGCGCCGGGCTGACCACGATCGTTTCCGATTCCTGGCAACTGGTCCCGGGTTGGGACGTGCTCGTCGGGGTCGGTTGCGGCGCGTTGGCGATGGCGTTCGCCGCGACCGTGACGCACCGCTGGTTCGCGGCTCGACGCGGCCTGGTGACCGGTTCGCTGACCGCGGCGAGCGTCTTCGGGCAGTTCGCGTTGCTGCCGGTGATGTCCTGGGTCGTCGAACACTTCGCGTGGCGCACGGCGATCGTCGTCCTCGCGCTGATTGCTTTGGCCACGGCGCCGCTGGTGTGGTGGGTACTACGCGACCACCCCGCCGACCTCGGCTTGCGCCCCTATGGCGCAACGGGTTTCGAAACCAAGCCCGAACCCGTGCCCGACGCGGCCCGCCGCGCGGTGCGGCTGCTGTTCGACGCGGCGCGGACCGGCCCGTTCTGGCTGCTGGCAGGCACTTTCGCGATCTGTGGGGCATCCACCAACGGGATCATGTGGACCCACTTCGCTTCCGCCGCGCACGATCACGGCATGCCGACCACGGTGGCGGCCTCGCTGCTCGCGGTCATCGGGGTGGTGAACGTGGCCGGCACGATCGGGTCCGGCTGGCTCATCGACCGCTACAGCCCGCAACTGCTCCTGGCGGGCTACTACGGGCTGCGGGGCGCCTCGCTGCTCACCCTGCCAGCACTGATGGGGCCGACGGTGCACATCGGGATGATCGTCTTCACGGTACTGTTCGGCCTGCTCGACGTCGCCACCGTGCCGCCGACGATCGCCCTGTGCCGCGAGGTCTTCGGCCCCGGCGGCGCGATCGTCTTCGGCTGGGTGAGCGCGGCGCACCAGGTGGGCGCCGGGCTGATCGCCTACTTCGGCGCGGTGACGCGGGACCTGCTGGGCTCCTACGACGCGGTCTGGATCGGAGCCGCCGCGCTGTGCGGGGCTGCCGCCGCGATGGCGATGACGATCGGACGCGCGCGTCCAGCAGCTATCAGCCGAACCCGCCGACCTGCCGCATGGCAGCCCAGCGGGACGGGGACGATCAGGCGCTCGTCTGGTCGAGGTCCGGCGTGAGCTGGGCGGTCGCCGCGGCCACCCCGTCGGCGATCTGGTCGCCGTCGGCGGTGCCGGAGTCCTCGGTCGCGGTGGCCCACGCCCTGATGACCTGCCGGGAGAACCGCTGCACCTCGGCCGAGTTCTCCCGTCCGGGGATGTCCTCGCCCCGGAGATACACGTCCAGCCCGAGCAGGCCGACGTCCCAGGCGGGCCCGACGAACAAAGCGCCCGCGCCGCTGCTGATCGGATCCAGCGGAACCGAATGCATGACCTCGACCCCGGTCCCGCCGCCAGACCCGTCCCCCTCAGAAAGCCGCAGCTCAACAACGCTGTTGTCCTCGTCGAACGTCGTCTTCAGCAAGCGCGGCGCCGTGCAGCGCAGGATCCGGCCGCCCACGGTGCCGTCGAACCAGTGCCGACCGGGTCCCGACAGCCCGCCGGTGATCGGCAGGAGCCAACGTCGCAACGTGTCCGGTTCGGTCAACGCGCGCCAGACCTCTTTGATCGGAGCAGCGTAGTTCCGGCGCAGCAGGACGCTTACCTGCCCACCGCCGTCGATCGAGTGCTGGCTGACCACCCGCTGCACGGCGGCTACCTGCTTGGCGATGTCGATCATCTGGTTCCCCTCAGTCCCGACTACGGGCCATCATCGGCCCTCGACCCGCCGCGCGCTCGCCGCCGCCGTGACCAGCTGATCCGCACCGCCACCGCACAGCGGGCGGCCAACTAGCCGATCCGGGTCAGCTGCCACTCCTGGTCCGGCCACGGGGACGATGGGGGCGATGGACGGCTGACCTTGGCCGAGTTCACCGAACGCGTGGACGCCGCCTACCAGTCCGTCACGCGCGGAAAACTCGACGCGCAGGTGACCGACCTGCCGGCCACGGCAGCCGACCGCCCCGTCGAGCCCACCGACGGGACCAAACGCCGGTGAAAGCTGGCGATCATGGGCAGTTCCGACTACCAGGGGCGCTGCCGAGTGCCGCGGAAGTCGGGGTACTTCGCGCTCATGGACGGCAACGACATCCGCCATCCCGAGCGCGAAAAGCGCCTCTGGTAGCACTGAACGGAGACGGCTGGCCCCCGGCGAGAGGGAGTTTCCAGCTGGCTCGACCAAACGAACGCCCGAAGGGATTCGGGCCGGCCTTCTGGTCCCGGCCTCGTGAATGTCCGCTACAACCCGCAAGATCCGCGGTCGAGCTGGAAGAAATGGGCGTTGGCCCAGCGGCAGAGCCAGATGCCGACCATGACACCCGCGATCGTGACCAGAGCGGGCAGGTATCCGCTAGCGACCTGGATGAGCGGGATCGCCGGGCAGCCACCCGAGATCGCCCAGCCGGTGCCGAAGAGGACTGCGCCGGGGATCACGCCGCCGTGGATGCGCCCCGGCCTGCGGCGAACGCCCACCAGCGCGAAGGCCACCACGATGATCGCGACCGCGCCGGCGAAGGCGTACAGCATCCGCAGGTCTTGGAAGGTGAACATGCGGTTCAGCTCGGCGTAGTCGCCGAACCCGATGTTGGTGACGATGAAACCGAGGGCCAGCCCGGTGATGATGTTGGCGACGAGAACCGCGCCTCGGGTACGCATCAGATCACCTTCCACAGCAGGAACGACACGAGGACGGCGGTGCCGAAGAAGACGGCAGTCGCGACAATGCTGACCGGCTGCAACCGTCCGCATCCGCTGAGTCCGTGACCGGAGCTGCAGCCCCCGGCGAGGCGGGTGCCGAAGCCGACGAGCACGCCCCCAACGAACAGCACACCGATCATGGTGTTCGGGTTGTCAGTCACGAGTCGGCTGAAAGCACTGCCCATGTCGAAGCGGAGCTCGAACCGACCGGAGGTGACCGCAGCCACCCATCCACCGACGACGATCGACAACAGCAGCGCGGCCTGGGTGACCAGCGGTACCTGGCGGCGGGTCGTGAACGCGGAATTCCGTGACTCGGCCGCTTCGGAGACCTGCTCAGGCTGCGCAGCGCCGCGTGCCGCGCTCGGCAACGTCGGTGCTCCACCGCGGGTCCCGAACTCGTCGGCGGTCGCCGCGGCCAGAGCGTCAGCGAGAGCTCCGTCGTCCGCGAACTGGGCTTCCTGCCGTTCGATCCGGCGTTCGGCGCGCCAGTGCAGGACGCGATCCCACGCCGAAGACACCCCGAAGGACCGATCGGTGATGAGGGTGTAGTTGATGGTGACGAGGGCGAGCCCGATAGCGCCCGCCCACCAGGGCCAGTAGTTGCTCATGCGGGACCTCTCATCCACTCGGCGAGCCGAGTCCACCAGCGGCGTTTCGAGCCGCGGGGTTCAGTTGATCGTTCTGGCGGGCTCACCGGGGGCTGCTGCGGGGCGTGCGGGGGTCGCGAAAGCTCCCGAGGCCGCGCAGGTTCACGAGGCCGCGCAGGTTTCGGTTCTGGGGCCGGCTCGAACCAGGCCACGGTTCCCTGCGACCCGGAAATGAGCGGTGCGGGCGGCGTTGGTTCGGCCGCCGCGGACCGCTCGGCAGCGCGTCGAATGTGCCCCACGTCAGCCCCGTTCGGGAGCAGCGAGATCGGCACGAGCTGCCCCCTGGATGCCAACCTGTATCTGGCGCATTCCCGCCAACGTTGCTCGCTGTCGCAGTAGGAATCACGCCAGCCTCGTAAGCTTGCATTGAGCAGGGGGAAAAGGGGGCAGGCTTTGGCATGGGAGCAACCCATATCACTCCGATCTGACCGGCGCATACCGCCCAGTCGGGGTGGACGGCATGGCGCGATCTTGTCGTTTTAACAGTTGCAGAACCCGACCATCGATCGCAGAGCGTCGCAGACGCGCAACACACCGTGACGCAAACCCTCTCCGATTGTTAATCCTGCGGATCGACCGGCTCGTTACTCCTACTCCCCCCCTTCAGGAAAATGCGAATTTCAACCGGAAAAGCACGCTGACCAGCAGCTTTCCTGACCGCTTTACGATTAAATAACAAAACTCCGGCGAATATAGTTATCGAACTGTGATAAGTTGCGTGTTCATATCGTTACCAAATACTGTGAAATAGGTCCTATTTCACATCGCGCGATCATGTCACCATCTCGCGCCTGCACGCCGGGAGGCGAAACCTGGCGAAGTCATTACCGCACGCTCGCACGGCACACGCACCTCCTCTTTACTCTGGGCGACGGAAGGTACACCAACGATCAACGGCGCAACCTCGCCGACAGACTTTTCGTGCTCGCCGAAGCGCTACGCGCCGACCTGGACAAGCCATTGATCATCGATGCGAACTGAGCACAACTGATCACAAAAACGGCGCTGCCCGCCTTGGACCGAACAACGCCGTTCGGGGTTCCTGGTTACAACTACGACGGATCAGCCGCCGGGGAGACTGCTGCCGGGCTCCAGCGACGGTCGACACCTGCTGTAAGTCGGATCCTGCGGCGCACACGCCACCGAGACCGCGCCAAGCCATCCACTGCCACCGAAGACAGGTCGGACACAACGGAATTCCGCTATGCCGCTATTCCGCTCGACGTTGCTGTGATCATCGGGAACTAGATTGCGCACGGAAGGGCAGTTCCCTTACCTCAGCGTTGACTTGACCACGCTAAGCGATTGTAGCCTGCCATTGCCAGATCGACAGAAAAGTGCGAATACCGTTTTGGAAGGGATGGGCATGCTCAAGAAGCTTGCAATCTTCGGCGCGTTTGCTGTTGCCTCCATGACTGCTGTCACGCCGCTCGCGTCAGCTGCCACCTCGTACTACGCTGGGGTTTATCCCAGCACCAGCGCGGCTGTTAAGGCGTGCAATGACGGTATTTCCCAAGGGCGTTGGGACGGTTGCAGCTACAAGATTCGTGCCAACCGTGGCGGAGTCGAGCTGTGGGTCTACATCCGCTGAGGCGAGGCTGACATCCACGGTATGTTCTCCGGGGTGGCGAAGCTAGCGTCATAATAGCCTCGCCACCTCGTATCGTCACGAATTTCTAACAGGTTGGCCGCTAGTTTGAGAATTAACCTTCGGGTGGCGTTAGCCTGCCCTCGTTGATTATGGGTGCAGATCTTGACTGATCGCCTTCTTGTGACAGAAGGTGGATCGGCACACTGGCTGCGTGAACGGCAAAGCGATCTCAACGGGTTTCACGTGAGTCGGCGGTGTTCGAAATGGGTGAGCACGAGTGCTGCCCTGACGATGTCGCCGATCTCGCGAAGACTGACCGCGAAATGCCGCGAAAGCTGACGCGCCCCGGCTCGCAGAGCGAGATGGGGTTCACCCGGTTCACCAAGGCTTCGGGCTGCCCATGCTCGCGCACGCCTGGCCTGTTATGGCTCTCGATCCATTGCCGTAAGTTGCCGTAAGTTGCGACCTCGGTCCGTCGAAGTCGAGCAGCACGGCGTCACTGTCACAGATGATCTGCGGTGGGCCCGTCATCGGCGTACTTCCCGTGCGACGGTCGTCCAGATGCTGTCGAATGGCCTTCCTGGACTCCGAGGCACCCGGCGAGTAGCCAAGGAAAGTTGGCAATTTGTTGGCAACCCGGGCATGAGCGCCAACCAGCAACCGTGCCGCTAAGCCCCGAGACAGCAAGGAACCCCCTTGACTAGAGGGGGTTCCTGCTGTCTCGACCAGACGTGCGCCCGAAGGGATTCGAACCCCTAACCTTCTGATCCGTAGTCAGATGCTCTATCCGTTGAGCTACGGGCGCATGTTCAGTTGTGTGAACTCCGCCTTCCGGCGGAGGCCACAGCGGAGGCTCCGGGATTTGAACCCGGGAGGGGGCGTAACCCCCAACCGCATTAGCAGTGCGGCGCCATAGACCAGACTAGGCGAAGCCTCCCGGTAACCCTCGCGGCCACCGGAGAAAAGATTACACAACCTCCCGATCGGCCGTCACGGGGGGGTCGGTTTTGCGGTCGGGAGGCCGCCGCGGCAGGACTCCCGAACCGCCGATCAGGTCGCCAGCTCCGCGCTGAGCTGCACGAACGGGTCGAGGGACGCCGGGTTCTGCAGGGCGTCGCGGCTAACCGCTCGCTCCGGCGGGGTGCCGGCGAGGATCTTCTTCACCGGCACCTCCAGCTTCTTGCCGTTGAGGGTGCGCGGCACCTCGTCGACGACGACGAACCGGTTCGGGACGTGCCGCGGCGACAGCTCGGTGCGCAGCGCCGCCTTGAGCTTCGGCTGGACCTCGTTCAGGTCGGCGCCCTCCGCCAGCACCAGGAAGCACAGCAGTCTGCCGTCGGTTTCGCCCGCGCCCGACGTGTCGATCACCAGCGAGTCGACGATCTCCTCGAAGCCCTCCACCACCCGGTAGAACTCCGCGGTGCCCATCCGGACGCCGCCGCGGTTGAGGGTCGAGTCGCTGCGGCCGTAGATCACCAGGGTGCCGCGTTCGGTGATCCGCACCCAGTCGCCGTGCCGCCACACGCCCGGGAACGTGTCGAAGTACGCCTCGCGCAGCCGCGAGCCGTCCGGGTCGTTCCAGAAGAACACCGGCATCGTCGGCATCGGCTTGGTCACCACCAGCTCGCCGACCTCGTCATGCAGCTCCTTGCCGTACTCGTCGTAGGAGGCGACCGCCGCGCCGAGCATCCGGCAGGAGATCTCGCCCAGCCACACCGGCACGTCCGGCGCGGCGCCCACGAACGCGGTGCACAGGTCGGTGCCGCCGGAGACGCTGGCGATCTGCACGTCCGCGCCGACGGCGTCGGCCACCCAGCGGAAGCCGTCGGTGGTCAGCGGCGCGCCGGTCGAGCCGACGGTGCGCAGCGCGGAGAGGTCGAAGTCGTCCTTTGGGCGCAGTTCGCGCTTGAGGCAGCTCTGGATGAACGGCGCCGACGTGCCGAAGTAGTTCACCCGGTGCCGGGCCGCAAGCTTCCACAGCGCCGACAGCGCCGGGTAGCCCGGGCTCCCGTCGTACAGCACCAGGTTCGTGCCCGTGAGCAGGCCGCCGACCAGGAAGTTCCACATCATCCAGCCGGTCGTGGTGAACCAGAAGAACCGGTCGCCCGGGCCGAGGTCGCAGTGCAGGCCGATGGCCTTAAGGTGCTCCAGGACCATGCCGCCGTGGCCGTGCACGATGCCCTTCGGCAGGCCGGTGGTGCCGGAGGAGTACAGCACCCACAGCGGGTGGTCGAACGGCACCGGGTCGAACTCCAGCGGCGCGCCGCGGTGCTGCGCAAGCAGGTCGTCCCAGCCGATGGCATCCGCCAGCTCGGCGCCCTCGCCGAGGTAGTCGACCAGCACCGTGCCCGTCAACCCGGGCACCGCCTCGCGCAGTTGGTCCACAGTGGACCGGACGTCGAAGCTGCGGCCGCCGTAGGAGTAGCCGTCGACCGCGATCAGCACCTTCGGCTCGATCTGCACGAAGCGGTCCGCGACCGCCCGCGCGCCGAAGTCCGGCGAGCACGACGACCAGGTCGCACCGAGGCTCGCCGCGGCGAGGAACGCCACCAGCGTCTCGGGGCTGTTCGGCGCCAGCGCCGCAACCCGGTCCCCCGCCCGCACGCCGAGCGCCTTGAGGCCCGCGCGGGCGGCGGCCACCCGGGCCCGCAGTCCGCCGTAGGTGATCTCCTCGCTGCGGCCGTCCTCCCGCGCGAAGATCACCGCCAGGTCGCCGTCCCCCTTGCCCGCGCCGTCGCACAGCGCGTGCTCGGCGTAGTTCAGGGTGGCGCCGGGGAACCACTCCGCGCCCGGCATCACCTCGGCGGTCAGGACCCGCTCGGCGCGGTCGTGGAAGCGGACGTCGAAGAAGTCCGCCACTGCGGCCCAGAAACCGCTCAGGTCCGACACCGACCACTGCCACAACGCCCGGTAGTCGGGCAGGTCGAGGTCCCGCTCAATGCGCAACCAGTCCCGGAACGCGGCCATCCGGCTCGTGGCCACGCGCTCCGCGCTCGGTTGCCACAACAGCTCGGGGACCTGCTCTGGATTGGTGCTCGACGTCATGGGCTCTTCCTAACCCACCTGGACCCCGTTCGCCTAGCCTCCGGTAGCGATGAGCTGCTGATTCTCCGCTGGCGACGCGCGGTCAGCGCAGGTGGAGGTCCAGCCAGTTGCGGGCTCGCTGCCACGCCTCCGCCGCCGCGTCCGCGTCGCGGTCGAACCGGTGCCCGGCTCCCGGGAAGCGGATCACGTCGGTCGCGGCCTGCGCGGTGTCGGTGACCTCGCGAAGCTTCTCGACCTCGCCGGGCTCCATCTCGTCGTCGTCGCCGTACAGCCCGAGCCACGGGCAGGAGAGCTCCCCGGCGATCTGCACCAGCGGCGGCACTGCCGCGGACAGCGGCTCTAGGATGCCGCGCCCGCCGATGCTCACGGCGGCCCCCAAGGTGCGGCTGGCCGCCACCACCAACGCGGCCGAGCCGCCGATGTCGAAGCCGAGGACCCCCTGCCGGTCGGCCGGTACGCCCTGATCGGACAGCCAGAGGAAGGACGCGTCGGTGTCGGCGAGGATCGTGTCGCCGGACAGCCGCCGCACCTGGTCGTGCACGTGCTCGTCCGGCTGGTGGTCGTGGAACTCGTCGGTGCCGTCGCGGTGGTAGAGATGCGGCGCGACGGTGAGCCAGCCCTCTTCGGCGAGGGAGCCGCACAGCCGGCGCACCCGCTCCGTGACGCCGCGGGCCTCGTGCAGGACGACGAGTCCACCGCGCACCACGGTGTCCGGTTCGGCGACGGTGAACCGGAGCTGGGTGCCATCGGTGAGCGCGAGCGTTTCGGTCCGGGTTTGGATCATGCCGTGCAGGTAATCACGCCGAAGTGAACACGAGTCAACGAATTCCACCGCTCGGACGAGCGAAATACACGGATGGCCGCCAAGACAAGCCATCAGACGGAACCGTCCGTCGCACCGGCCCCGCCGGGCAGGCGACGCCCCACCTGTCCCAGACATTCGTACACGATGTTCGTCACCCGCTTCGCAGAATGACCCGTGCCCCTGTCCCCCGGTCAGGCGAGCTAACGTCCAGGTGACCCATCGTCGGAGCTAGGAGTCGTAAATGACCGTGCGCACTCGTGCCGACCTCGACCAGCTGCCCGCTTACGTCGCCGGCCGGACCATCCCCGGCTCGATCAAGCTGGCCAGCAACGAGGTTTCCGAAGGCCCGCTGCCCAGCGCGGTCGCGGCGATCAACCAGGCGGCCGGCGAGGTGCACCGCTACCCGGACATGGGCGTCGGGCGGCTGACCGAGGCGCTGGCGGCGCGGTTCGGGGTGGAGCCGGAGCGGATCGCCGTCGGCTGCGGGTCGGTCGCGCTGTGCGAGCAGCTGGTGCAGGCCACCTGCACCGCCGACGACGAGGTCATCTTCCCGTGGCGGTCGTTCGAGGCGTACCCGATCATCACGCAGGTCGTGGGCGCCAAACAGGTCCGGGTGCCGCTGACCGCTGAGCACGCGCTGGACCTGGAGGCGATGCTCGCCGCGATCACCCCGGCCACCCGGCTGATGTTCGTGTGCACGCCGAACAACCCGACCGGCACCCTGCTGCGGCGGGCCGAGCTCGAAGCCTTCCTGGACCGGGTGCCCTCGGACGTGCTGGTGGTGCTCGACGAGGCGTATTTCGAGTTCGTCAACGACCCGGACGGCCCGGACGGCGTCGAGATCGCGAGGGCGCGCGACAACGTGGCCTCGATGCGGACCTTCTCCAAGGCGTACGGCCTCGCCGGGCTGCGCGTGGGCTACACCGTGGCCCCGCCGAAGGTCGCCGTCGCACTGCGCAAGGTCGCGATCCCGTTCAGCGTCAACGCCATCGCCCAGGTCGCCGCGATCGCTTCGCTGGAAGCGCAGGACGAGCTGCGGAAGCGGTGCGCCAACGTGGTCGCCGAGCGGGAGCGGGTGCGCCGTGAACTCGTGGCCGCCGGGTACGAGGTTCCCGAAACGCAGGCGAACTTCGTCTGGCTGCCGCTGGGTGAGCGCACCGCCGAGTTCAACGAGCACTGCCTGCAGAACAAGGTCGTGGTTCGCGCTTTCGCCAGCGAGGGCGCGCGGGTCACCATCGGACAACCCGAGGAGAACGACGCGTTCCTGGCCGCAGCCAGCTCGTTCGGCCAAGCGGCGCAGTGATCTTGCGGCGATTCGGTGCACCCGGACTTGCGGGTGCACCGAATCGCCGAATGCCTAGAGTCGGAGACGACGCCGTGGAACACGGCCGCCGAGCGGACGACGGCGTTGACCCCGGTGCTCCGACCGCATCAGCGGCTGACCGGTTTTCCCGGGATGCCCCGTAAACAGTGATGGTGCCCTGCGAAGAGAGGGGGAGTACTTCGCCGGGCACCACCACCGGGGGTGTGGTCGTTCGAGCCGGAACGACCACTTGGAGTGCGTAGTGATCTACGCAGCACCGGAATCTAGTGCTGATCAAACGATGCGAGCCAGCCAGCGACTTAGGCATGCACTCGTTCGGGTGAAATAAACCAATCGGTCGGGTCAGCCGGTCACCGGGTGGTGTCCGCGAACCGCGACCGGTGCTGGCGCGGTGGGCAGCGGCTTGACGGCCGACACCTGCCTCGGCGGGGTCTGGACGGGGTCGCTCGGCCCGCCGGGGACGCCGGGCGCGCACTGGTCGCGCCCCGGCCCACCCTGCCAGCCGCCACCCTGCCAGCCGCCACCCTGCGAACCGGGCCCACCCTGCCAACCGGGCCCACCCTGCCAGCCCGGTCCGCTCTGCCCGCCCGGCTCGCAGGGCCCGTCGGTGCCCGGCTTCCCGGGGACGGTCGGGTGGTCCACGATCGGCGCGTTGGTGCAGTGGTTGGCCTGCGGCGAGAGGATCGGCACCACGGCCCCGAGCACCCCGATGTTGTTGCCGCACAACTGGATCGGCAACACGCTCAGGTTGTTGTCGTTGCCGATGTTGATGCCGTCGTTGTCCGCGCTGTCCGCGAACGCCGGCGCGGCGCCGCCCAGCAGTCCGGCGCCTGCGGCGAAAACTCCGGCGAGGCAAGCAGTCTTGCGCATTCGTAGCACTTCCTTTTCGGTGTACTTCGGGGAATTTCCATCTACGGCGATCACCGCAGGTGGACGAGGGTGCCCAACGGCAGGGTGGTCAGCAGGCGAAGCGCATCGTCGGGTACGCGGACGCACCCGTCGCTGCTCGCCTGGCCGAACACCGCGGGGTCGGGCCATCCGTGCAGCGCGACCGTGCCAGGGCCGCCGCCGTAGGTGCTGAAGGTGTCGGAGTGCGCGCCAAGCGGCAGGATGATCGGGCTGAACTTGGTGACGGTCTCCTCGATCGCCGCCATGATGAAGGTTCGGCCGCGCGGCGTCGGCGAACCCGGTGCGCCGACCCCGACGACCCACTCCCCGATCGCCGAGCCGTCCTCGCGCACCACGAGCCGACGCGCATCGATGTCGACGTCCACGACGTAGGGAGACCGCGCCCGCTCGACTTGATCGTCGGTGCGGACCCAACCGGTCGCACCGTTGGGACGCGATGGGAGCAGCACCTGCGCCCACGGGCCGTGCTCCGCGATCACCGGCACCCAGGTGGGGTTCTTCAGCTGGGTGGCGGGGAGCTTGGCGAACACGGCGCCGCCGGGTGCCTCGTGCACTGCGACGTCACGCTTGATGTGCAGCACGAGCCCGCTGGTTTCCGCGTTCGGCGCCCGATCTTGCGGTGCCTTGGGGAAGTTCGCGAAGGTGGTCGCGGAGGCCTGCATGCCGAGGTCGGCTTGCGCTATCGCGTGGGCCGGCTCGATCGGCGATGTGCCCGAGCATCCGCTGATGCCCAGGCAAAGCGCACCGAGCACGGCGGCAGCCGCCATCCGGACGCGGCGACCGGCGTGGTCGGGGCGTCCGGTACTCGTTGTGCGAGGATTCATGATCAGCTCCTGGCCCGTTGGCGTACCTGTTGTCGGCGGCCCCGGCGAAGGCCGGGAAGCACCTGCAGCGGGCAGCCTGATTTGCGAGATCAAGTGCCGCCGGGACGCTAACGCGCACTCCGTGACCACCGACGCGGACCGACCGGAGCCCGATCACCCGCATCCGCCGCTTGATCAGGACAAACGGGTCAGGGAAACCATGGAGTTTGGAGTGTTACACAAAAGGTAATCGCTCGATCGTGTGTCGTTTTTACTTCTGTCAAGCGACAAAAAGGCCGGGTTGTCCGCGTCGAGGGGCGACTCGGACAACCCGGCCCAGGGCGCCGTGCGGCCTCACATCCAGCCGACGAGAAGACCCAATGGCTTGATTGAAACTGCGAACCCGACGGCGCGAAGTGGGGTGCGGCCGGTCGGTGCGTGGGGAGGGGAAGCGCACCGACCGGCCGCTCGGCTGGCTCGATGCCGCGAGATCGGGGGCATCGGCATCGAGCCGGGTTCGGGTGGCTATAGGCGGCGGAGGCCTTCTAGGACACGGCGTTGGAGGTCCAGCGGTGGAGCTGGACTGTCCGATATGGAGTGCTCCGCCGGTTCGCGGAGGCGGTGGCGGCCGCCTTGCTCGCGTCGTCGCTGCTCGGCTTCCACGTGGGCTATGAGGTGCCAGACCGTCAGGGCGCCTTCGCCCTCGCCCGCGTGTTGGGGCCGGTAGGACTTCCGCGTGACGATCAGGTAATAGGCGAGGATCGCCGAGATGAACCCGATTTGCGGCATCATGTCCAGCACGTTCGGCATGTGATCGGTCCTTTTACGCGCTGGCGCGCGCATCGTTGTTCGCGGTTTCGTGCAGCAGCCGCGCCGTCTCGTCCAGGGCCGAGGCGGCTGCGTCGAGGTCGTCGGAGTCGAGAACGCCTGCGCCGACTTGGAAAGCCAGGTCGTCCAACATCCACTGGGCCCGTCGGAGCAACGTCGCGAGCCCCCTGGTGCGCTCGCTCATCGCGGCAACGGAGGAGCCGCGCCGGAGATCCGCCGCGCTTCGGCATCGCATCCGGGGCAGGTTTCCCACAACCAAGCCAATTCCGAGTTGTCGGCCGTGAGCCGCTGCCCGCACAAGGTCTGCACGCCGGTCCCGCTCGGATACGCCAAGGCCCCGTCCGGCCGAGCGTCCAAACTCGCGTGCCGCGCCCCAGCAGCCGGAACCCAGTGAAACGGATGCATCCCCCACCACCTACTCAAACAGTCAATCGGAACCCAAGCTTCGAGCCTGACAAGGAAAATATCGGGAGCAATGGCTCCTTTATAAATCCTCCGATCTGGTGTAGCTCCCCCACGATCAGGTCGCGCTACGCTCCTGCCATGCCGACCACCCCGACGCGGCGCAAGAAACGACTCGGTCAGCTACTTGCTCGTCTTCGCACCGAGGCAGACCAGACTCTCGCCCACGCGAGCGACTTGTTGCGTGTCGGCGAATCGACGGTGAGCCGCTACGAGACCGGCCACTTTCGGCCCGGCTGGGCGACATTGCAGGCGTTGCTCGCGCTCTACAACGCAAGCGACGACCAGCGAGCCGAGGCCGCAGCGCTGTGGGAAGACGCTGGCGACAGGGCCGTTCGCCTGATCACTCCTGCTGGTTCTCCGAAGCCGTTCCGCGTGTTCCTGCGCGCTGAAGCCGAGGCGGACTCCGCACGAACAGTGGATCCCCTGCTGGTTCCCGGACTTCTGCAGACGCCGGCGTATGTGCGTGCTGTCAATGCGAAGGGCCAGCAGTTCCATACTTCGAGCGCCGAGCGGTATGTGACTGCTCGATTGAGTCGACAGGCACGGCTATCGGGTTCTGCACCGCTCAAGCTGCATGCCTTGCTCGACGAGGCGGTACTTCATCGAACCGTCGGCAACGACGAGATCATGGCCGAGCAGATGCGCCACTTGATCACAGTGATGGAGCAGGACAACATCACGATCCAGGTCGTGCCCTTCTCAGCGGGCTCGTACGGGAACATGTGCGGCGGCTTCACTCTCATTGGGTACCACAGCTCTGACGATCCACCTGCCGTCTACGTAGATTCCGCCGCAGGTGGCGCGTGGGTGGAGAATGTCGAAGACGTGAAACGATTTTCGGACATGTTCGAAGAGATCGCCTCTTCTGCACTGAGCTCCGAGGAGTCGGCGAAGTCGCTCAGTGCGAGAGCAAGAGCGTTGGAGTGATCTGCCATGAACTGGCGCAAGAGCAGCCGGAGCGGTAGCGGTCCCAGGCAGTGCGTCGAGCTGGCCATCGGTGAGTCGGCGACCTACATCCGCGACACCAAGGACCGCGACGGCGGCACGTTATGCGTGAACCAGCACTCCTGGGCCGGGTTCCTCGGCGGCCTCAAGGCCGGTCGTTTCGACCGTTGACCGTGGTTCGGTCGGCCGTCGCGTGAGCGATCCGTCCTCGTGTTCTGCGTCAGTCGAGGGCTCGGCGGAGGAAGAACTTGATGCCGAGGGCTCCGAAGAGCACCGTGGCGATCAGCAGGGCCAGGACGCAGATCCAGGCCGGCATGTGCGGGACCTCCGGCAGGAGCGCTCCGCGCATGCCCTCGCTGACGTAGGTCAGCGGGTTGATCGCGCAGAGGACCTGGAACCAGCGGAGGTGTTCCAGCTGCGCCCACGGGAACTGGGTCGCCCCGGTGAACATCAGCGGCGCCAGGATCACCGCGAACATGATGTTGATGCGCCGCGGCGGCACCGCCGCTCCGACCGTCAGGCCGACCGCCGCGCCGGACAGCGAGCCCAGGACCATGCACAGCAGCGCGAACGCCAGGCCGCCGAGGTTCCAGTTGATGTCCCCCAACATCACCATGCCGATCGGCACCATCAGCACCGCCGCCAGCAGCCCCCGCAGCGCGCCGAACAGCATCTTCTCCACCGCCACCCAGCTGATCGGCAGCGGCGCCAGCAGCCGGTCCTCGATCTCCCGGGAGAACGAGAAGTCCAGCACCAGCGGGAAAGAAGTGTTCTGCAGCGACACCAGGAAGGCGTTGAGCGCGATCATGCCCGGCAGCAGTATCTGCGCGTAGCCGGGCTGGGCGTAGCCGAGCTCGCTGAGCACCTTGCCGAAGATGAACAACAGCGCGACCGGCTGCACCAGCACCTGCGCCAGGAAGCTCGGGAGCTCCCGACCGGTCACGAACACATCGCGGCTCAGCACCGCGGTGAATGCGCGGACAGGACTCATCGCAGTTCCCTTCCGGTCAGGTCGATGAAGACGTCTTCCAGCGTCGCCGATCCGAGCGACAGGTCACTGACCGAAACCCGTTGCTCGTGCAGGGTTTGCGCGACCGGGCCGAGCAGCGCGGCGGGTTCCTCGCCCACGTACAGGCGCAGGCGCAGCTCGGCTTCCCCGGCCTGGTTGGTGCCGGTACCGATCTGCTCGACCCGCTGCACACCGTCCACATCGGATAAGAGCTCGGCGACCCTGGCCGGGTCGTAGCCGTTGGTCCGCAGCGTGGCGTCCACCGTGCCGCTGCCCGGCAGCGACTTGATCAGCGCCTCCGGCGTGTCCAGCGTCAGCAGCTTGCCGTGGTCGACGACGCCGACCCGGTCGGACAGTTTCTCCGCCTCGTCCATGTCGTGGGTGGTGAGCACGACCGTCACGCCCTCGGATCGCAGGTCGTTGATGCGGTCGTGGACGAACAGCCGGGCCTGCGGGTCGAGCCCGGTGGACGGCTCATCCAGGAACAGCACCTCGGGCTTGTGGATCAGCGCGCGAGCGATCATCAGCCGCTGCGCCTGGCCGCCGGAGAGGTCGTCGACGCGGGCTTTCGCCTTCTCCGCCAAGCCCATCCGGTCGAGCAGTTCGTCCGCGAGCCGCTTCCGCTCGCCGCGGGCGACGCCGTGGTACGCGGCATGCCAGATGAGGTTCTGGCGGGCGTTCAACGAGCGGTCCAGGTTGACCCGCTGCGGCACGACCGCCACCCTGCTGCGGGCCGCGACCGGGTCGGCCGCCACGTCGACCCCCGCGACGCGGGCGGTTCCGCTGGTCAGCAGGACCCTGGTGGTCAGGATGCCGACGGTGGTGGTCTTGCCGGCTCCGTTCGGGCCGAGCAGCCCGAAGATCTCCCCCGCCTCCACCTCGAAGCTGAGTCCGTCCACCGCGTTGTTCCTGGCCTTCGGGTAGCGCTTGACCAGGTCGGTCACTTCAACCGCTTTGGTCACATCCGCCTTCTCTCTCGTTCAGACCGCTCAGGATCGCGAGCAGGTACTTACGGATCAGGGCCTCTGCTGCCGGGCTCGTGCCCGGGTCGATCCGCCGGAACTCCGCGCGAACCCCCCGCCACGCCTCGCCCAGCGCTGCCCGCCCCGCCGGGGTGATGCGCAGCCGGACTACGCGCCGGTCGGCCGTGTCGCGCTGCCTGGTCAGCAATCCGTCGGACTCCAGGGCGTCGATGACCGGGGTCAGCGTCGCCGGGCGCACCCAGCAGCTCTCGGCTACCTCGCGGTGCGTTCGGCCGTCCCGTTCGTCGATCGCGGTGAGGGCCAGCAGCGCCGTCTGGCTCAGGTCGGTGCTCCGCGCCACCGCTTGCTCCCAGTAAAGCGACAACCGCCGACCGGTCAGCCCCACCAGCCGGTTCAGTGGCATGCGCTGCGGATCTCGCTCCAGGAAGCCGGGCACGACCCGATCATACGTGGAGTGAATGGTTAGGAAGCAAATTATTTTTCCGGTACGTCCGAACCTGCACCAGTACCGTCAACCTGCCGGTAACCTGGCCGCGTGACCGAGGCGACCGAGGCGACCGAGCAGCGAACCAAGTGGCTGGGCGACTGCGAAATGGCATCCTGGCGCGCTTACATCGTCGGCAGCGCGCTGCTGGAGTACCGGCTCAACCGCGAACTGCAGCTCGCCCACGGACTCTCGATCGCGGACTACGAAATCCTGGTCAGCCTGTCCGAGCAACCCGGCCTGCGAATGCGGATGAGCGAGCTGGCCGCCCAGATCGCGCACTCCAAGAGCCGGATCTCGCACCAGATCCGCCGCCTGGAAACGGCCGGGCTGGCCCGTCGGGACGAATGCCCCAGCGACGGCCGAGGTGTGCTCGCGGTGCTTACCGACAAGGGGCTGGCGAAGCTGCGCGAAGCTGCCCCCACGCACGTCGCGGGCGTCCGAACGCACATGATCGACCTGCTGGAGCCCGACGAAATGAAGGTCCTGGGCGCAGTTTTCGAGCGGCTGACGACCCGCCTGCGCGGCTTGGACTGACCCGGACCGCTGCAGGCGGATCTTCGCGGGTTGGCTACGCTACGGCATGGAAGCGTGGCAGAGCGGCCGAATGCACTCGCCTTGAAAGCGAGCGTCGCGAGAGCGACCGGGGGTTCGAATCCCCCCGCTTCCGCTCCTGTGACCAGCACAAACAGAGCCCGACGGGGATCACCTCGGCCGGGCTCTGTTGCGGCTGGTCTCATTTTTGGTCTCAGTTGGTCTTTTTCCGACGCTTCCGGGGCGGCTTCTTCGGCTTCGCCCAGAGTCCCTCCCCCACCTTGTCAGCGACCATGCCAAGCACCTCTCCGGTCACGTGCATGTACCGCTTCGCCATTGACGGGTTGGACCACCCCATCACGTGCTCGGCAGCACGTTGGGTTACTCCGAGCTCCAGCAGCACGGTCGCGGCCGTGTGTCGGGCGTCGTGCAACCGCGCGTCGCGCACGTCGGCACCGGCCAGCAGGTCTTTCCAGTGCTTGAGGTCGGTCCGGTGGTTGATCGGCTGTCCGACCTCGTTGGTGAACAGCCAATCGCCGTCGTGCCAAAGGTCGCCCGCCCGCTCGCGCTCTGCCGCCTGCTCGGCAGCATGCAGCTTGAGCTGATCAAGCAACGGCGGCGGAAGCCCAATCGGTCGTTCGCCTGCGCGAGACTTCGGCTTCTTCGTCTCCTTCCGGAGGTTCACCCGCTGCGGACAGTGGCCGCCATGCTTGCGCCCGCAGGAGTCGCCGCAACCGTGCGCCCACTTCGGCCGAGGCCGCTGGATATTGACTTTGATCGTGCCCTCGTCGAAGTCGATGTCGGACCACCGCAGTCCGAGTGTCTCGCCCTGTCGCAGTCCCAGCGAGATCGCGATGATCCACCGGCACGCATTGCGGTTCTCCAGCGCGACGCCGAACAGCTTGGCGATCTCGTTCCGCTTGAACGGTTCGATCTCCTTTTCTTCCACCTTGGGAGGCTTGGCGATCAAGGCCGGGTTCTTGCCGAGATATCCGCGCGTAACGGCCTCGTTCAATGCCGTTCGGACGGTCCGGTGCGCCTGGTGGGCAGTGGCGGCCGACGCGCCTGCCTCCTGCATCTTGCGGTACATCGTCTCCAAGTGTTCGGGCAGGAGGCGAGGCGAAAGCTTGTGCGCACCGATGTACTTGCGAATGTGCTTGGCAGCGTAGAAGTAGGCATCCCACCCGTTGTCACTCGTCGTTGCGGTGGCGATGTTGTTCAGCCAGTGGTCCATCCACTCCGCGACGGTCCACTTCTCACCGGGCTTGGTGATGTTGCCTTCGTCGCGCGACTTTTCGAGCTCGCGGACCTTCTTGGTCACCTCAGCACGCGTCTTTCCGCGAACGTGTCGCCGGTCTGGCTTGCCGTCATCTCGAATTCCCATCGTGACGCGGCCATGCCACTTCCCGTCCTTGTCCTGGTAAATGCTGCTCGCACCGTTCGGCGCGCGGGTTCCCTGGGTGCGCTTCTTCGGCGGCATGGCGTGTCCTCTCGTCCGTGATCACTGCTGTTGCATGAGGTGCTTGACGTACGCGTCGATGGCGTCGGCGGGAATGCGGCGAAGGCGGCCGATTCGAACGGAGCCCAAGTCGCCGTTCGCGATGAGCTGGTAGACGGTGGTTCGTCCGAGGCCGAGTCGTTCGGCGGCCTGCTCAACGGTGAGAAGCACTCGCGGCTGGCCGGTGTTGTGGACGTCGTCCATGGCGGGTTCCTTTCCTGTCGAAGACAGCAGAGGGACAAGGTTTCCCTGACCGTGTCCCCGATTTCGATCTTTGTTTTCCCTGTTCAGAAGAGGTTCGGGGACAGCGGGGACGCCGGGGACACTTCCTGGCCGGTCGCGTTCCCATCCCCAGGGACATCCGGGGTACTCGGGATGCGATATCGGCCGCTCGCGGCGTGCAGGTCGCCGGCCTTGGCCAAGCGCTGGCAGGTCTTCTTGACGTTCTCGTACGGCAGGCCGGTCACGTCGGCGATAGCTTTCGGTCCCTCACCGGGGTTTTCGCGTACGTAGCGCAAGATCGTGGCGCTGGTGTCGTGCAAGGTGTGGTCGGTGGCGGGGCCGTCGAGCAGCTGCCAACTTCCCGTCGTGGCTTGGAAGGACAGGGCGTATTCGGCTTCGTCGACGTCGCGGCCGGTGACGTTGAGAACGCCGTCGGCCTGGTTCCGGCCGCGCTTGAGGACCAGGACGGCGTCTGCGGCTCCGGCGATGCCGTTGGTGCCGGATACTTCGGCGAGGAAGTCCTCAGAGCCCATCTTGCGGACGTGGTGGACCAGGACCATCGCGACGCCGTAGTGATCGGCGATGCGTTTCGCGCGGGACACGGCGGCGTAGTCGGCGTCGTAGGCGGACATGCCTGCGGGCGGGACGCCCCGGATCTTGGCGAACACGTCGAGCACGACCATCCGCGCGTCCCGGTTGCGTTCCAGCCATCCGGCGATGGCCTGATCGCCCCCGGCGGGCAACGCGGGGCTCTCGGTGGCCAGGGTGAGACCCGGTGGGGCGGGCTTGCCGCCGAGAAGCTTGCCCATGCGGGTCTGCAACCGGCGTGGGGTGTCTTCCAACGCGAGGTAGAGCACGGGGCCGGGCTGCACGTCGATCGACTCCAGCGCCTGGCCTCCGGCGGCGACGGACAGCGCCAGGCCGAGAGACATCCAGGACTTGCCGACCTTGGGCGGCCCGGCCAGGACGTTGACGCCTTCGGAGAAGATTCCGGGCACGGCCCACCGGGGTTCGGGGAACTCGGCGGCCATGAGCCTGTCGGCGGTCCAGGCGGTGGCGAAGGTGTCGGCGAGCTCGGGGCGTAGCGGGCGCACGTTGTCGGCCCCGGATGGTTGTGGGTTGTTCACGCGGCGACCTTTCGGGGGCGTGCGGCCCCGGCGCGCAGTCCGGAGGCGATGGTTTTGTGTGCCTGGTTCCAGCTGTAGGCGCCGGCGGTGACGTGATCGTGGGCGGCGTGCAACAGCAGCTCTGTGACGTCCTGCTCGCCGAGTTCGCGCCCGGCGACCAGCTGGCCGAGAGCGTTTGCGGCGCAGTACAGGGAGAAGTTCCGCTCTCCGCCTCCAGCCGCGCGCACGCGCTCGGTTTCGGCGTGGATCGCGGCGTCGAGGTAGCGGGCCCGTCGGCCGTGGCCGGTGGTGATCTCGGTGGGCTGCTGTGGCGGCAGCGCCGCGGGGCGCAGCTGCTCGACCAGCCACGCGGGAAGCGGGGCGGGTGGCCGGTTGTCGGTGATGGTGTAGCGGCGGCCTCGCCGGATGGAGCCGGGGGCGAGGACGTAGCCGCCGTGGGCGCGGGTGTCGATTCCCCAGCCGAGTCCGTTGCCGCGCTCGCCTTGGGTGTTGCGCAGCTCGATGCCGGCGGGGGCGGTGAAGTACAGGTGCGTTCCGCCGCTGGGGGTGGTGACGGTGAAAGTGTCCAGCGGTGGAGTCTGCCCGGCGTCGGCGCAGACGAGCAGGAAGACGTCCATGCCATCGGCCGCATCCCGTTCGGCCCACCGGGCGGAGACGGGCTTGCCGGGCTTGGGGACGTCGAGGTCGATCACGACCAGCCCGGCCGGGCCGGTGGCCAGGCCGATGTTGTAGTCGTCGTCGCTCCAGCAGTCTTGGATACGGCGGGGGTCGGTGGTGGCGCGGTGTTCGGGCTTGCGGTGGCCGTTGGCACAGATCCCGGTGCCGGGGCACTCGGCGTGCCCGTGCAGGGCGGGGAAGCTGCCTCGCGGCTTGAGCGGGAACACCGGCCAGCCGCGCCGCGCGGCGGCCAGAGCGGCGTTGAGAAGGTCAGTCGAGCTGGACACCAGGAATCTCCAAAGATCACGTTGAGTAGCCGAACGGGGGCATGAGTCGAGCGACGAAGGAAGGGCGTCGCCCGGTGCCCTGCCGCGTGGCGGGCGAATGAGTTGAGCAATGAGGTGGGCCGTTGTGAATGAGTTCGCTCATTCGGCCACCTCATCCACTCTGACCAGCAGAAATGAGCAGAATGAGGCGAATGAGGGGCCGGCGGTGGTCCCCCTCCAAACCCCGGAAATCAGGGGGTGCGGAGGGGGACCGTCAGGCTCATTCGGACCGGGCTGCCAGGGCCTCGCGGAGCTTGCCGGGGTCCACGAGCCACTTCCGGTCGGTGGAGGGCACCCGGACACCCTCCGTAGCCAACGCGTCCACGAGATCGGCGATGGCCCAGTCGCTGTACTCGGCCCACCGGGCGCCCATCACGTCCACGACCTTCGACGCGCGGGTGACCTCAGTACCCATCACCGCCAAGGCGTCGGCCAGCACGTCCCGCTTCTCCGGGGCCGTGGTCTCGGCGGCGACGTTCGCGGCCTGGCGGATCTCCAGGGCGCGCTGCACGATCGCTTTGTGCTGGCTGCGTGGCACGTAGTACGACCGCATGAGGCCCGGCTTGGACAGGAAGCCCAGGCTGGTCATCGCGGTACCCACGTCGCCGGGCCCTTCCTCGGTGGCCGGTTCCAGGCCCACAGCGGAGATCCCGCGCTTGTAGGAGCTGGTACCGAGGATGGCGTCGTTGGACTGCTGGTCACCGATGGCGAAGCACGCCTTGTTCGACATGACCGCCATGAGTTTGCGCGGCAAGGAATCCGTAGAGGGTTCCGGCGTCAGGAACATCAGCGTGATCCCGTACTTCCGGGAGGCGTTCATCAGCAGAATCGCCGTCTCCTGCGCTTTCTTGCCGTGTTTCTCGTGCATGAACAGGGCCTGGCACTCGTCGATGACCATGATCCGGGGCCGCAGCCGGGCGTCTTTCTCCGCCAGGCGGCGGGACACCTTCTCGGCGTCCGGGTCACCGTTGCGGGTGTGCTCTTTGAGCGCCTGGCCCCGGATCTCCAGTTCCGCGTAGAGCTCCCGGAGGTTGTTCATGGCCGCTTCCACGGTCGCCTCACCAGCGCCAGTTGCCAGGATCCGCAGGCGGGGCTGGAGAATCTCGTAGTCGGCGTTTTCGGCCATGACGAACACGTCGATGTCCACCAGCGGATCCAGCATCGCGCCGCACAGGGCGGTGATGGTCAGCGTGGACTTCCCCGAGCCCATCATTCCGGCCGACGCCCAGTTCTTCCCGGAGAAGTGGCCCTTCACGGTGTCGCCGCGCATGTTGACGCCGACCGGGACCCCGGCGAAGTAGTCGGTGACCACCGTCGCCAGCTCCGCCAAAAGCGGCCACTCCTCCACCGGTTCGGTGAGAACGCCCTGGTCAGCGATCCACAGATCCATGACCGACGCCTGTCCTTTGGGCTCGGTCACCCACACCTCAGCCGGGGTGCGCCCGAGGTTGTGCGCCAGCACGCCCTTCTTGCGGTTGATCTCCGACACCGGAACCCCTTGCGGGAGACGGATCTGGCAGCGCTGACCCTTCCCGTCCTGACCAAGGCCCATCTCCCACACCCGCGCCGGATGGTCCGCGCCGCCCCACCCGGCCTTGAACGCCTGGTCAAGCTTCTGGATACCGAGGTTGCGCAGCGCGCCGAGGATCGCACCTTCGTCGAGGTAGTCCATGCCTTCCTCGGCGTCGGTGCTCGACCGGACCCATTCCGGCAGGTTCACCGAGTTGCGGCCTGCCTTGTGCAGCGCGGCGATCCCACCCACCACACCCGCGCCCATCAGCCACGGGAACAGGGCGGTGATCACCGCCCAGACGCCGGCGATGAACGCGCCGATGGCCTCGCCGGTACCGGTCACGGTCGCCCAGTAACCGTTGACAAACGTGTTCTCCCAGTTCGCGCCGCCCGCGTTCGCCTCAGAGATCCAGTCGCCGATCTGCGCGCCACCGGCATAGACCCCGACCCCTACCGTCACCAGCACGAACAAGGCCGTGAGGACCAGCAGGGAACACCCGGCCGCTTTGCTGGCCGTCCCGGCGACGTCGAACATGGTCTTGATCCGCTGCCAACGCGCATTAGCCGATTCCCGTTTCTGCTGCTCCAACACGGCCAGCTCGCCGTAGTTGCGATCCGCCCTCGCCTGCCGGATCGCGGCGGTGAGGTCCCGGTGCAACAGCCGCGCCCACGCCCTGCCGCCCAGGTCGAACACCCCCGTCTTGAGGTAGGCCAGATGCGCACGGACCGGCGCGGAAGCCGTCCAACCCTGCTTCGTCGCCTTCAAGCCCTGCGCCAGCGCGGCAGGCGTGTTCTTCGCCCCCTTCAGCGCCAGCTCGCCACCCCGCCGAGCCAGGGCCTTTCCCCTGCCCAGCACCGGAGGAACGGCCGGGCGTTCGGCCAGCTCGGTCGACGCCCCGTTGGGCTGTTCGGTCTCCTGGTCGGGGTCGATGCGTTCGGCGACCGCGCGCACGACCGCCCCGTCAGTCTGCTGCTCGGTGGTGGTGCGGTGAGGGAACCGGATCACCTCACCCATCAAGTTCTCCTCGTGCGGCATCATGTCGTTTCACCTCTCGGCGGTGCCGGTTGGGCGGAAAAAGGGATAAGTCGGCCCCGCCCCAACGCCTTCGTGTGCGACGGGGCCGACGTGGGTTCAGCGGGGGGAGTTGTTAGGCGGCGGTGGGGGTTGCGGCGTTGCCGTCGGTGTCATCGCGGCGCAGTTCCCGGATGACGTCCTGCGCGGTTCCGGCGCGGACACCGAGGAACGCTTGGACCTTGCGGCGGCTGGGCTTCGCGGGCAGTTCGCCGTCGCGGATGGCCTGACGCACCCGGTCGAGATGAACGCTCACGGCCGGGTCCACCGTGGTTCCCGCGCTGGTGTCTGTGTCGGGTGTTTGTGCTGTTCCCGACGGTTCCGACGCCTCGTCGAGCAGGGCACGCAGCTCCGCGTCGAACTCGGCATCCTCACCGGCCACAGGGAGGCCGGGAACCACCGTGGGAACCAGTCGCGACCGCAGCCGCCCGTCCAGGGTGACCATGCCCGGGGTGTAGAGCAGCCGCACCGTCCCATCCGTGGCGAGCTCGCCCACCGCCCGGCGCACCGCGGCCCGTTCCATCCGGGTCACCCGCCGGACCGCCACCCGGTTCGTGCGGGCGGCGCGGCGTTCGGCCGCGCTGCGGCGGGTCCGCATCGGCGCGGCGGTGATCAGCTGGTGTGCTACCACCCCGCCGACGCTGACCAGGGCCATGACCACGCCGTCGCCGACACCACCTTCGGGCATGGTCAGGCCGTGGATGAAGTTGAGGACCCCGGCGACGGCAGCGAAAAACCAGATCCCGACCTGCAACCACCCCGTGGGGCGCGGCGTCTCGCTCTTGCGGGCGGCGTGGGAGGCGAACGCGAACGCCCACATCGCCGCCTCACTGAACAGCGGCAGTCCCCAGCCGACCGGGCCGTAAACGTCCTTGCCGTAGGCGGCCATCGCGGTCCAGGCCATCACCGCCGGCACCACCACGATCACGCTCAACGCCAGCTCGACCACGTGCCCCGACAGCCACCCGGCCGCCGAACCCAACGCCTTGGCACGACGCTCGGCGTTCTCGCGCTTCTCGTCCTGCCTGGCCTTCCGGTTCTCGCGAGCCTGCTCGCCGTTCGCGGCGATCAGCTTCGTCTGCGCGTCGGCGAACTTCACCGCTGCCTCGGCCTTGGCCGTCTCGGCCTGCCCGGCCGCCGCCAACCGTTCGGCCTTGTGGTCGTAGTACGTCGTCATCACGCCACCTCCAGCGGTCGCGGCAAGCGGGGAGCCGGAACGTGGCGGCCGGCGGCATCAGCCGCAACGATCGTCAGGTAGGCCAGCGTCACCAGCGGGAACACCGCCATCAGCACGGCGGTACGCACCGCACCCGACACCAGCGCCGCCACCAACAGGCCCACCACCGGCAGTCCGGCGGTGAACACACCGAGGAACAGGAACCGGACACCGAGGATCAGCAGCCCCAACGTGATCGCCAGGGCTTCCACCAGCGTTTTCATGCCGTGACCTCCTTCGACCCGGTGGATCCGGTGGTTTCGGTTTCCGGGCACCGTGAGCAGAACCGCATCCGGTACGTGAGCAGCTCGGCGACGTCCTGGCGCATGACGTGAAGCCACTTCGACCAGTCGTGCCCGTACTCGGCGCACCACCGGCGCGCCTCGCAGACGTCGCACCGCAGCCGCCCGTTATCGCCGACCACCCAGGTCAGTTCGTCGTGGTACGGCGTGGTGATCTCCTTCGCCGCCTCGACGGCGGTGCGGAAATGCACGACACCATCGACGTGCGCGCCGTACAGGTCGCCGCACTCGTCACAACGGGCCGTGACCCAAAGCTCTAGCATCGGAAATCTCCTAAAAGTCGATGAGGCGATTGGGAGACCCGGCCCAGCAGGCAGTTCTTGGCGGGAATGCTGCTGGGCCGGGGCGTCTCTAGCGGGCGCTGTAGCCCTCGGCGACGTACTTCGCGGCCAACCGGTCCGGCAGCAAGCCCTTCTCGATCGCGGCCAACTCCGCGAACCTCTGTGCGCACTCCAAGCGGACCTTGGTCGTCCCGCCACACATGTGCTCGTCGTCCTCGGCGGCCTTGCGGATCAGGGCGGCGGCTTCTTCCAGGTAGCGGCTCATTGCTCTTGTCCTCACTGCTCGCTGTTGATCTGGGGGGTCACGGCTTCCGGGGCCGCGCAGAACGCTGTGATGAAGGTGCGGCGAACTTCAGCCGCCCACGTCCGGGAGATCGTCGGCGTCGGGCCGCCGATGTTGCTGGTGGTCCTGCCATCCGGCGGGGTGTCCTGCATCGCCTGCACCGAGCGGTAGCCGGGCGGGCTGGTCTTCAGCACGCTCAAGGCGTCCCACACCTGCTCAGCGCGCACCCGCACCGCCCGCCGCCGCGGCCAACCCGTGATCGCCCCGCAGAGCTTCCGGGCGTCAGCGCCGCGCTCGGCGACAACCCGCAGGTGCTCCGTCTTCTCGTCGTAGGTCGCAGGCGTCGACTCGTTCACGGTCATGGCCATCCTCTCGGTCTTGCTCATCGCTTCCTCGCTTTCCATGCGGCTATGCAGCCGGGGCAGGTGGTCCCGCCGCCGAACCAGCTCTCCCGGTAATGGCCCGACGGGAACGTCTGGCCACACCAGCCGGTCACCGACCCGTCCCACCACGACCGCTTCCACAACTTGTGCTTGATCTCGTCCATGCCCTTACCCCCCCGGCTTAGAGCCGCTGCCCGTACTGCTCGGTGTTGTCGAGGCGCTGGTGGGTTCCTGCGGGCAGGACCTCACGGTCGATGTCGCGGTGGCTGACGGCGGCGTTGATCCCTCCGATGACCACAGCGGCCGCGATGCCTTCGGCGATGGCCACGCTGCGGTGTCGGCCACCGACACAGCCGACCGCGACCAACACCTGGTTCGTGGCGGCAGAGGCGTTGAGGAGGTTGCGCACCAGATCGGCGGTGTCCTCGATCAACCGCAGGACGCCGGGGGTGTCGAGCACGTGATCCCGCACCGCCTGGTCCTGCCCGGTCAGGTACCGCATCGCGGGGTCGTGGTGCGGATTACGGAAGTGCCGGCGCACGTCAAGCGTGATGTCAGCGCGCGGGGCCGGGGCGTGGCCGTAGCCGAAGCTGATGGCCACGACGCGAACGGGCTTCATGGTGGTGTCCTCCATCGTGGTCAGAGCACGCCGGCGTGCAGGTCGGTCGCGGCCGCCGCGGTGCTGACGAGGCCCTGGAGCTGTTCGAGGTTGTCCTTGGCCTGCATGTAGATGGCCGTCGCCTGCATGACGGTTTCGGCGGTGTCGGTGACCTGGGACAGCTGGGCGATGATGTCGTCGAGGTCCAACCTGGCCTGCTGCAACGCGCCTTGGACGTAGGTGGCCTTCTCGTTGGCCAGCGACAGCGCGTGTCGGGCCTGCTCAGCGAGCGTCGACATAACAGAACCTTCCGTTGCGGTGGTTGTGGTCGGGGTAGGACGGGGTTCGGGCACCCGGGCGGGCGCCGGCTGGTGTTGGGTGGTGAGGTACTGCTCGTAGCCGCGTCGGCGCAGGACGGTGCGCGCGAAGTGCGTCACGACGCTGGTCATGCGGCCCTTGAAGCGGGTTCGGGTCCACCAGAACGGGTCGCCGCGCAGCTCGTCGCTACCGGTGATCACGTCACCGGGCATGTCCGCATTCGGCACGCTGCGGGTACGGACGTTCAGGCCCTTCTCGGGATCGACGTAGCGCTGGGCGACCTGGTCTTGGGTGTGCTCGCCGAAGATGTCGAGCACCGTGCCCTTCGGGGTTTTCACGCCGGTGTGCGCGGGCACCCACGACCCGTCGGGCTGCTGTTGGTCGAACGTGATGAGGTCCCAGCCGGTCAGGCAGTGGATCGCCCCCGCCAGCCAGTGGCAGTAGCCGCGGCCGAAGTAGTCTTTGGCGTCGTAGTCCAGCGAGCCCGCTTCCAGCTCGAAGCGGTCGCGGCCTTGCGGTGTCGGCTTGTCCAGGCTGAGCCGGACGTAACCGGTGAAGTCCTCCCAGAACTCCTGCGGAGCCGACCCGTGGTCGATGTCGGCCGACATCACGCCGCACCCCCGACGTGACGAGCCTCGATCTTCCTGGCCTCGCTCAGCAGCTCGTCCGCAGCGGCAAGCACCGCGTACGCCAGCGGCATCGACTGGTGAGCCAACGACGCGACCAAGCTCTTGTAGTGCCGCGCCAGATTGCGGCGAGCAGCTACCGCCCGCGCCGGGTCTTCCGAAACCAGCACCCGCATGAACTCGTAGTAGGCACGGTCGATGTCCCCTGTGAGCAGGTCCTTCGGCACGGAGATCTTCTTCAAGGCAGCCATCACGCCACCGCCTTCGGGGCCGTGGTGCCGCTGATCCGCTGTGCAGCCAACTGAGCCGACACCACCGGGCCGAATCCCTTGTCCAGGAGCGCATGCGCGATCTTCTGCGCCTGCCGCATGTCTTCGACATCCAACTCCCGCAGCGTCTCCCGGATCCGGTGCGCATCGATCTCGGCCACCAGCTTCGGGTCGCACTTCGGGCCGTCGGAGTGGGTCCACTGTCCGCCCGTGTAGGTGTTGATCGTCCGGTCGCAGTGGGCGCAGGCGGCAACGTCGCTGCCGTACCACACGCCGGGGTGCGCGCTGGGGCGCCGCAGGGTGGGCGTGTCGTCGGGGGCAGTGACGGACCCACCGATCCCGGGCGGCAACTGCGCCTCCACCTCGGTGCCGTCGATGCGCAGGGCCACGATCGGAGGCAGAGCCGGGAGAGCGCGCACGGTCAACCACGCGGCCAACTCAGCGGCCGTCTCAGCCATCACCTGGTTCAGGTCGCTGCCGTGGCCGTTGACCACGCCGTAAGCCTGCTGATCCATCTCAGGCCACCTCCCCAACCTGCGCGCCGTCGGTGCCCTCGGCGGCCGAGTCGCCGTCGGTCACGGGCGTCTCGACCGGGGCCATGCCCAAGCTCTTGAGGTAGGCGTTCAGTGAGTCGGCCGGGATGCGCAACGCTCCCTTGCCGAAACCCACCCGGACCGAGTGCAGCCTCCCCGAATCCGCCAGCCGGTAGACCGTCGAGACGTGAACGTCGAGCATCTGGGCGACTGCCTTGACCCGGAACATCCGGGCCGCAGTACCGTTGACCTGCATCGTTTCTCCAGAGGTTTCGATGTGTGCCCCGGTTGGTGTTGCCGCACCGACCGGGGCTTCCGCTTTTTCGTCTTGCGATTGGTGCGATCTCTGCGAAACCGGCAACCAACACGAGCACTAATACAGCAACTAAAATTAGTCATGTCAAGCTCAGGCGGGCCCCTCCCCTGGAATGTTGCTCAGGATTGGGACTAGTGTTGGCAGCGATATTCGCAGCTCAGAAGGGGTGCCAATGGCGAAGGACTGGAGAGCCGTCGCGACAGCTATCAACACCCGAATGGAGCAGTTGGAGCTGACGCAGCAAGAGGTCGCGAACCGCGCTGGCGTCGCCCTCCACACCGTGCGCGAGCTTCAGCACAACCTCGTAGAGCGCAAGCGCACGGCACGGACGCTCGAAGCGATGTCCGAGGCCCTGGGCCTTCCGCGACAACACCTTGCGGCTGTCCTCGACGGGCGCACCCCGCCGGCCACTTCCGGCTCCTCCGAGTCGTCTGGTCTCGACGACCTCTACGCCAAGCTGGCGGACATCACGCAGCGCCTGGAAGCCATCGAGCGGAAGCTTCCGAAGGACTGAGCTAGCCGCGCTTGTCATCCCAGAAGGCCCTTGAAGAGCACTGAAAGCGCGTTGACAAGCTCGCCGAACAGGTCGAACAACCCCTTGATCAGAGTTGCGGCACCTGCGGGGTCGTTCAGGATCAAACCCAATAGGGCAAACACAACCGCCGCTGCAAGCACCTTCTTCAGCACGCCGCCGCCGGTGTTGATCCCTGGAAACGTTTGCTTGGCCATTGCCACCTCCTGTGTCGCGACAGTCGCTTGTTTTGCTGTTGTCGCTGATGAATCCAGGTTGCGGCCAAAAGCGCTCGGAGAGAACTGCCCCAAAAACCCCCTTCGCTGAACTTCCGCTGAACCGACGCCCCTGAACTAGCGCTGAACTTCGGTTCCGACGAAGTTCAGAATGGGCCGGTCAAGTGCCAGGCTGGACGCCATGCAGCTAAACGGCACCACTCCCGACATCGACCAGGTCAAGGCCCTCGCGCTGACCAACTACGGGCACTTCACCTCGATGCTGGTTGAGGAGAACGGCGTCCGTGGCTTGTCCCTGCACATGCAGCGGCTGGCGCGTGATTGCCGCCAACTGTTCGACGCCGAGCTCGACATCGACCGTGTGCGGCACTACATCCGGCACGCGTTGGTCGGCAAGAGGCAGCCGACGACAGTTCGTGTGACCATCTACGACCCGTCCCTAGACCTGGGCACCATCGGCTCGGACGCCACTCCGCATGTCCTGGTCACCACACGCTCGGCGACTCAAGAGATCCCATCACCGTGGCGTCTACAGGCCGTTTCCTACCGGCGCGACGATCCGGCAGTGAAGCACATCGGGCTGTTCGGGACGCTCAAGCACCGCCGCGCCGCCCAGCGCGAGGGCTTCGATGATGTGCTGTTCTTGAACCCGGACGGGACCATCTCCGAGATCGCCACGTCGAACATCGGCTTCGTTCGAGACGGACAGATCGTCTGGCCAAGGTCCGAATACCTGGCCGGAATCACGATGACGCTTCTCCACCAGGCGCTCGACGAGCCGGTCACCACGGAGCCGATCACGCTCGCCGATCTGGCCGACATGGAAGCCGTTTTCGCAACCAACGCGAGCACCGGCATCCGGGCAGTCAGGGCGGTTGACAGTGCCGAGTGGTCTGACGACCACAAGGTGTTCAGCGAGCTTCGCGAGCTCTACGCCGACATTCCCACTGAAGGGGTGTGAGGACCGCACACCGCCGATTAGGCTCCCGACGGAATGTGAACAGGGGAGCGAGAGTGGCGAACGTGCAGGTCTGGTCCGGGGCCGAGGTCCGGGGACTTCGTGAAGCAAAGAGGATGAGCATCCGGGAATTCGCTGCCCATCTCGGGGTCAGCGAGCGGATGATCTCGAAGTGGGAAGCGGCCGGGGCGAACATCACGCCTCGGCCGGTCAACCAGGCGGCGCTCGATACTGCCCTGTCACGATGCGACCCGGACACGAAGGCGCGCTTCACCCACCTCACCAACGGCGCCCAGGTCTCGGGGCAAGCGAACGATACCATCGAGCCCATCGGCAGCAGCAAGATTCGGCATCCCATGGACGGCAGCCCGATGGTCAAGGTGGACGGGAGTGTCTTCCTGTCCGGCCCGAGCAACACGCCGGTGTGGCTGCCCGCGTACTACATCGATGTTCACCTGGTGAGCAATGCGGACTACGCCCGGTTCGTCTCCGCGACCGAGCACACACCGCCGCAGCACTGGACCAATGGCCAGTGTCCCCAGGAACTCACGAACCACCCGGTTGTCTTCGTGACCTGGAAAGACGCCGCCGCCTATGCGAAGTGGGCAGGGAAGTCCCTGCCCACTACCCAGCAATGGGAAAAGGCCGCCAGGGGAACGCGCGGCATCGCTTACCCCTGGGGCGACCAGCCCACACCAGCGAAGTGCAACGTTCGTGAGAACGGCGTGGGTTCCACGACGGCGGTCGACCACTACCAGAGCGGCATCAGCCCGTACGGCGTCTACGACATGTGCGGAAACGTCTGGGAGTGGTGCTCCACCGAGTCGAAGCCTGGCAGGTACGAGCTGAAGGGCGGCGCTTGGACCAGCCAATTCGACCGTGCAACGCCATCGTCGTTCAACGACGCCTCAGAGACCATGTGGGACGACGACACCGGCTTCCGCTGTGCCGTGTCGGCCGAGGACCTGGAGAAGCTTCTCGGAAAGGGATCGTGAACACCTGGCAACCTCCGAGCGGGGACCTGTCCCTACTGTCCCCGCTGTCCCCGCATGGCACTGACCAGCAGAAATAGCACGTCGATGCGGGGACAATCCTGGGGACACGACCGAGGCTGTAACAGTGGGGTTGGTGGCCCCACCGCAGCAATCTCACCACTATGAGCAAGGCGCCCCCAGTGCCATCACGGCACTGGGGGCGCTTTTCTGCTGCTAGCACTCCACGCTAGCGCGCTAGCACGGAACGCTAGCGTTGATCGTCGTCCGGTTGCCCCTCAGATCAGTTCTGGAGGCTGTCCTTGTAGCGACCGCTATTCGGAATGCTCCGCGGAATTACTAGCCGAGAGAAGGCCTCTCAAGAGGCGCTGAGATCGACTCAGAGGGCTTCGTTGCGTTCGGCGAGGTTCAGGGGGGCCACCTCGTCATGCCGCAACACCGATGCAAGCTCGACGAGTTGGTCAGCGAGACGGTGCCGCTCGTCCTTCGTGTATCGGCCGGCGCCCAGCTCGAACGCGGCTTTATCAAGCTCCCACTGTGCCGCGCGGAGCAGGACAGCAAGCGCGACGCGTCCAGAGGTCATGCCCCACCTCTCAAAATCAGACATTGAGGCCAGTCGGGCCAGCATATAGGCCAGTTAGGCCGCTGAGGCCAGCCAGGCAGCACAGGACAGCGCCCGGCCATACGTTCAGGTCATGCGGCTGCTCTCATCCGGTGAACTGGCGAAAGAGCTTGGAATCTCTCGCCGGTCGATCAGCCGCTACGCGGACGAGGGGCTGATCACCGTCGCGCTGGTAACACCAGGAGGCAAGTACCGGTTCGACCTCGAAACGGTCCGCAAGGAACTCCGCCAGCTTGCGCAGAAGCACCGCCAGGGTCGCGACTAGGCCCGGCAGCAAGGCAGGAATGCGGTCTCAGTTCTGGTCTCAGTTCGTCCCGTTACGAGCTATCCCCCACTGTTGCAGCTTTCTCGCGACTTGCCGCGTGAGCAGCAGAAACGAAGTTCCGAACGGTCACTCGCAGACCTTGAAAGCGAGCGTCGCGAGAGCGACCGGGGGTTCGAATCCCCCCGCTTCCGCTGCACCGCCCCTGACCTGGTGAAACACTAGTCAGGGGCGTTTGTGTCAGTGCACAGTTGAGCGAGCACGGCGGTTCCAGTGCACACGCCTGGCGACACTTCGACGCCAGGATGGAGATCATGAAAGCGCCGTACACCTCCGCCCCAGGCGAGTGGGGAACCCTTGCGCGAGAGTGGCGCCGCTCCCTCGGAGCTGACAACAAGTCGCCGAACACGGTGCGGATCTACCTGCACGCGGTGAGGCAGCTCGGCGACTGGGCAAGCTCGCAGCCGACGCCGGTCGAGCCGGCCACGATCAAGGCGCAAGATATCCGCGACTACATGCAGCATCTACTGGATCGTGGGCGCGCGGGCAACGCACACAACCACTACCGAAGCTTGCGGACGTTCTTCACGTGGTTGGTGGACGAGGAGGAGCTTGATCGCTCGCCGATGGAGCGGACCCGAGCGCCTCAAGTCCCCGAGAAGCAGGTTCCGATCGTCACCATCGAGCAGATGTCGGCAGCGGGCTCGCCCGCCCGTGGAGGTTCGAGACGGTCGTCGAGGCCCGGTTCGCTAAAACCAACCCCTACGTCGAACCGTCCACACTAGACACCGCCGAGCCGGGCACCACCGGCGAGGGCGGGATCGTCATCACCGACCCCGCCGGCCGCGCCGAGGTCGTCGAGACCTGGGCCGTCGGCAGCGAGTTCGCCGACCGTCGCCGCGGACCGTTCCCCCTGCCCGGCAGGCCCTACGAGGGCACGGTCACGGTCGCTGTCCAGTGGCGCCGCACCACCGGCCGCGGGCAGATCCGCGGCACCGCGCTCGGGCTGACGCAACGCCACACACCCGACGACCAGCCCGAACACGAGTTGTCCACACCGGCCAACTCGCCCCGGCCTTCAGCGTTCATGCCACGGCGCGGGTACCGGGAGCGATGCCGAGGATTTCCTGCCGGGTTCGGGGCAGGAAGTCCAAGGCTATGCGGCGGGCGAGGTAGTCAACGACGCTTGCGGCGCGTGGGATGTCGGGGGCGTCGGTGTAGCCGCTGGGCTCGAATCGGGTGTGCACGAAGCGGTCCACGATCTCTTCCAGCGGAGCGCCGTAGCGCAGGGCGAGCGACATCATCGAGACGTAGGCACTGAGCATGCCATGCTGGAACGAGCCGTGCGGGCCGGATTCGGGCAGGTGGATGTCGCACAGCTGCCCGTCGTTGTCGAGGTCCATGATGACCTCCAGGTCGACGCCCCCGACCGAGGCCGAGATCCGCTGCCCGGACCGAACCCGGGGCAATCGGCGGCGGGTGATAGTCGGCGTGACCGTGACCTCGGCGATGCCGACACTTCCGGACATGTCGCTCCTTTTCATCACCCCAACAATTGGGGTTAATGCGATGGTTGATCTACAAGATATGGGGCTTGATCGTAGCGCGAGCACCTGACAGCAGGGGGATGATCGCACCGCCTGATCAGGCGGTCTCGACGATGGTGTCGAGATCGTGCACGACAGCGCGGGCGCGGTCGAGTGCGTGCGTGATCGCGGCCGGCCTGGCGGGGCTGCGTAGCAGCGCGCCGAGATCTGCCAAACGGTGTGTGAACTCGTCGAGGTCGTCGTCACCGACGGCGACGCTGGCCCGCAGGATGTAGTCCGGCGAGCCTGGCGTGACCCGGTAGCCGGAGAGCTCGCCGGGGAGCAGGGCGAGTCCGGTGTCGCGGCGCTCGCGGCCGTAGTTCAGGCAGACCGCCAGAGCGTGGACGCTGGAACGAACCCGTGGGTCGGCGAACAGCCCTTGATGGATGCGCAGTGCCGCGTACCAGCCGCCGTCCGGCCTGGTGAGCCGGAAAGCGTCCATCCCGAGGTTTTCGTTGATGGCCTGCAAGCGGGTACAGAGCCGGTCGACCCGCTGCGCGTAGGTGCGGTTCCACCGGTCGATCCATCGCTGCGGGGTGAGGCAGATCGCAGCCGCGGCGGTCAGCTCGTCGCCTTGTGGCACCCGTCCGTAGGACAGCATCGTGCGGTAGTGCGCCACCGCTGACCGCAGAGCCTTGTTGCCGGTGTGAGCGAAAGCGATGCGGCTCGTGGGTAGCGCGTAGGTCTTACTCGGTGTCACCACCGACAGAACCCAATCCGACATGTTCCCCAAGTCCGGGCTGCCGAGTTCGTCACCGCGGATGGACCCGATCGGCCGCGTCGAGGCTCCGGGCGCCAGGTAGCTACCGGCGTAGATGTCATCGCCCAGCACATATGCCGGGTTCCCGGGGTGGCGTCGGTTGTACTCCAGCACCGCCGCCGCGATCCCGCGCGCACGCGACTCCGTAAGCACGTTGCCATCGACATTGTTCACCAACGGCGCATAGATCACCCGGCCGCACTCGCGGGCGGTGTCGGCAAGCCACGCCTGCACGTCCGGGCCGTCCAAGCTCGCTGCGACGTCGATGGTGCCGCCGACGATGGGCGGCAGAATCCGCAAACTCTGGTAGTAGCCGACCGGAGCGAGCACCCGCCCGGACATCCGATGCACCTTCTCGCCCTCATGCCGGCACATCACCGCCCCGAGCATCGCCATCATGCTGCCCTTAGCGCCGCCACAGCACACCAAAACCTCCCCCGGCGAAGCCGGGATACCGGTGCTGCGGAAATGCGCGGCGGCAAAGGACCGGGCCTCGTCATCGAACCCGGACGACCCTCCCCGGTACCGGCCGAGATCATGCTGCCGCGACACGACCCACCGGGAGAAGTCCTCGACCGTCTCACCGTCACGACGCGAGCACTCGGCCAACAGGCCGAACACCTCCCGAGTAGCGATGCGAGGGCGACATGCCGAGTCGTAGGCCACAAGAGCATCCAGCCCCGCACCCGCTGCGCCCATCGCATGGTGCACGAATGCGAAAATCCCTTTCCTCTCACGGAAAAAATACGCCCCCACGTCCTGCACCACCGGGTGCGGGTTATCGGACCCGTGGCTTCCCTTGTGCAGCTTGACCAGACGATGGTCTCGCTTGGCATCATCGATCAGTGCATAAACCACCGTGTAGAGATCAGAGAATCTCCCTTGCACGGCTTGACCATCTTCAGCAACCATGCTGCTCCCTCAATTCCAATTGACGAGTGCACCAACGGCATGAACGAATTCGCGCCGGGCTAAGGCATGCCGCGCCTTCCCAACAACGGCTAGTGGCCGGCCGGGTACCGCTCGGCGCCAGGGGTCGGGGTACCGACACCGAGCGGCCAACGAGGCGAATTACCCGCAGATTCAGCGCATTGGAATCCATTCGCCCACGTCGGCGAGGATCTGCCCGGCGTCGGTCGAAGTCGTGGCGAATGCATCTCCGAAGTAGTAGAACTCGCCCGAGTTCAAACGAGCCTGTGCCACCACGCCGATGATGACCACGTATCCGGCAATCACGGCCAGACAGAAGCCGACCACTTTCTCAAGCATGCGACCTATTTTCGGTTGGCGGTCGGCGCGGAGCCTGCGCCAGACCCGCGCCAACCAGGAAGTTCAACTACTTCGAACCGTGCGGAACGTGCCACGGATTACCGCAGTCGTTGCAGCGCAAGCTATCCTCCTCTCGTCTCGTCGGAACACCTGATCACTCGGCCTCCATGCGAGGAAGCCGCCGAGCGACCAGACGATCGATGGGACGAACGGGCTCGCCCACGCCGGTGGGCGAGCCTGTTCCTTAGAACTTGACCGGCGGCCTCACCGCGCACGGGTCAGCCGGCGGAAACGGTTGCACCACGATGAGAGGTTCAACGGCTCTGGCACTGAGGTTCGGAGTGTCGAGCGCTGGCCGGTCTGCCAACGCGACGCACGAGACAGCGCACACGCTCGCCAAGATCGCTGCGGCAAGCGTAGACGTGTACATCAATTTCTCCCTTTCCTTCATTCTTTGGTAGCCCTGGCCACTGCCACGCCGTTGTGGCAGTGGCCAGGGCGGAAACGGGGCGAGTCCCGGTGTTGACGACACTTCTCGGCCCGAGTTCTGCGGCCTTACTTCTTGGAGGCGAGTTCCGTCTCGTGGCTCGCTTTCGCGTGCTCCGCCCAGGCAAGGCAGTAGCCCACATGCCGCAGCAGCGCGTCATGCAGACGGCCGGGATCCTTGATCTTGAGAGCCTGGTAGAAGTTTTTCCGAACCAGAACCGCCCACGAGAGCGTGTTGCCCTCTTCATCTCGCTCGGCTTGCTCGAACGTCTCGGTAGCCAACTGGTCGAATTCTGGGCCGGTGCCGTACTCGGAGATGAATCCGACCGTGTGCCCACGCGCCTGTTCGCAAGCAAGCGAGACCACGCTGAGAAGGTCTATCAATTCGGTTTCCCGTTCCCATTCACGAGTTTCGTGCCGTTCACTTCGTTCTCGCGACCGGCCTGCGGACCGGGTTCGCAAGCGTGCGCGCGTTGTACGCGCCGATGCCCGCACCGGCATGACGCCCCGGAGTCCGGGCGTAATAGGCGGTGACCAGACAGACCAGAAGGACGAACAGCGACACCAGCACCACGACGATCACGCCGCCCCCTGGAGCTCGTGCACGTCCCTGTCGGCTCCGCACCCCAGCATCCGCAGCCCCTCGCGGACGGCTTCGACGCTCGGACCGTTCACGGCGAGCACCCACCCGCCGCCGACCTGGTAGACCTCGACGGCGGTCGGCGCGAGGTAGTACAGGGTGCGGGGCGGGTCTTCCCACGATCGGAAGCCGCGCGCCTCGCGGATGTCCTGGTACACGGTGTCGGGGTCGATGCCCGGGACCAGAGCCCGGAACCGACGGTTCCCGGGGGCCGTGGCCGGCTCGATGCGCTCGGTCATGCCGCCTCCGCCCTGGGTTGGAGAGCGTGGCGCGGCCTGTACGACTGGCGCGGGAGCGGAGTAGGCTCAGCCGCCGTCCCCGGCAGGTAGGAACTGCCGGGGGCACCAACGCCTAAGCCGGGCTGGTCAAGATCCGGGTCGTCCACAGGCCACCCGTCAGCGCCCAGACCATCCCGCAACACCGGAATCCGGTCGGTCATCTCGACGTCCACGACCCGCGGAATCACGGCCGTCGGCCGATCCACCGAGTGAGCTCTCGGGCGGTAGCTGTCCAACGCACGCGACAACGCCTCGTCGAACGACATCGCCGGTTGAGTCAGAACCGGGAAGATCTTCGCAATCACACAGCACGGCTCACATAAGCCGTAACCCTGGATGTGCGGCGGACTTCCCTCCCACGCCCCGACGACGCTTCGAACGAAGTGTTCGCACAGACCAGGAAGGGACTCCGCGCCGTCTTCGGCCTCACGCTGGTCCGCAAGATGCAGTCTGGATTCTTTCGCGCTGGCCACCCAAACACGTGGGACCGGTTTCATCGATCGCGCGCCCGGGTGGCTCATTCTTTTCCCTCGTCGCCCGCCTGCTGCTCACGCTCCGGCGACGACGCCCACCACGCAAGCGCACTAAATCCCGCGACAAGGAGGGTTATTCACGCTGAGGCGAAGAAATGCAGGGCGACAACGGTGGAGATGGTTTTACGGAAGGTCTCGATGGGGCGCCGGTAGTCGGTGTGCAGGATGCGCCAGGTCTTGAAGTTAGCGATCACCTGCTCGATGACGTAGCGAATCCTGTTGATCTGCGTGTTGAATTCTTTCTCCCAGTCCAGCAATTCGCGGCATTCAGGTTTCTTGATCGGCGTGAGCATGTCGTTGCCCACGTATCCTTTGTCGCCTATCCAGTTGGCGGGCGTCAGTGTCAACAGCACGTCAGATTCACCGAGGCAGTACGAGTCGTGCCGGCTGCCATCAATCGGATCGGAGATCCACCTGAGCTGGCCGTCGACCGTACAGGCGATCTGCACGTTCATACCGGTGGTCTTGTGCTTGCCCGAGTACAACTCCGGGTGCGAGGACCAGGACCAGCAGGGCAGCAGCGTGCCGTCGACGATGTACTGCTGCCGGTCGTCCAACTCGTCGGCGGTGGGCACGAACCTCGCGAGCACCTGGTTGATCAGTGGCGTCACTGTGGTAACCGCACGACTGATGGACGGCTGGGAAACTCCGTAGGTTTCTGCGATTTCCGCTTGGACCCGATTGCGCCTCATATAGGTCAGCGCAACGACCACAGAGTTCCACAATCCTAGAATCGGTGGCCACGGCTGGTTCTCTTGCCCGGTTTCCATCCTGATCAGCTCACATAAGTCGGCGATCTGTGGCACGGTGAGGCCGGTGGTATGATACATACAGGTGGTCCGCTTTCTTGCGATTTTGAGTGTGGTAACCCAATTCTCGCATTAAACGGACCGCCGCTTATGTCAACACGCCGGTCGGCGACTGAATTTTGATGCGCCTGAATAATCCTCAAGCACAACCATTATCCATAACAATTGCACAAACACATTTCCTCCATTTTAAGCGCAACCATCCACCATCTTTCGAGCCTTTCTCGAAAGATCTAGCGAAATTGTCTGCTCTTTTAGAAATAAATCACTGGGCGGCCAGGTCCGGGGCCATCAGGCGTACGGCGGCACCCACAACTCGCCGGGGAGCGGAAGCGCAAGACTGGGCGCCCCCTTGGACCCGTGCGGCGGTAGTTGCATCAGCTCGCGCACCACATCGGTCACCGATCCGTGCGCGTGCCACAACGGCCGGGGCCGGCCGGTCTCCAGATCTTCCAGTCTGTACCGGGCAGCGACGGCGTCCGATGTCGAGGCCGCGCTGTAGACGTCCATCGCACCGTTCGCCTTCAGGATCCCCTGCAACGCCGACAGGTTCGCCAGACTCGGCAGGTAGAGGAACATGAAGCCAGCACGCTTGCTGTCCTCGATCGCGCGGATGTGCGGGCGGAGCCACGCAGGCAGCGCTCCGAACTCCGGGAGCGTGTGCGTCGGAGTGGTCATCGCGCCGATGCCCTCCCCGTCGCAACCGCGTCCGCGGACCAACTGCCTGCCCAGCGCACCGGCATGTTCTCCGTCCCCGCACTACGAATTACCGACATATTGCCGACTCTGCCGGTGATGCGGCGGCAGCGGAACGGCGCACAACCGGGTTGTCAAGGGGAGGATTGCGGGAGGATAGCCAGGATCCTCATGCGTGACGTCGATTACTCATTGTGCAAATATGGACACGCTTCGGCCCGTCAAGGAGATCAACCGTGTCTGAGCCCAACGATCAACTTCGCCACGCTCGGGAGCGAGTCGAGTCACCGAACGCAACGGGCGAGCCGCTGTCGCGTCAGGAACTTGCCGACCTGGTCAACAGGTGGGTCTACGAGCACACGAACCCGCCTCGCGTGATCGCGCTGGACGCGAACTACATCGGGAAACTGGAGCAGGGAAAGATCCGGTGGCCGCAGGACGACGACCGGCGCGCAGCACTACGCGCAGTACTCAATGCCCGTACCGATCAGGAGTTGGGGTTTCGACGTCCCCGCCGAAGCCGTTCTACCGTGGCAGACGTGGACCGTCAGCAATTTTTGCGTGCAGCCGTCGGCGCTGGCGCTGCAGCCGTAGTAGGCCACACGGTCATTGACATGCTGGCCCCTACCGAGCCGACTCCAGTTCCAACGGTCGTTGGCACGTCAGAGGTGGCCGACGTCCGTGCCGCCGCTCAAGCCTTCAGCGGTTGGGATGCGCGATACGGGGGTGGACTCGTCCGGGAAGCCGTAGCCGCGCAACTGCGCTATTCCGCGGAGCTTCTCAACGGACGATGCGCTCCAGCGGTGCGGAACGACTTGTTCTCAGCCGTTGGCTACCTAGCTCACGTCACGGGTTTCATGGCGTTCGATGCTTATGCCCACGAAGACGCTCGCAGTATGTTCGGCTTCGCGCTGGGGTGCGCCGAGGAGGCTGGGGACTGGCACTTGCGCGCCAAAATCCTGTCCTCAATGGCACGTCAGGCGATTTGGTGCGGTGACCCGGACACGGGGTTGACCTATACCGAACTGGCGCTCGTTCGAGCCGACCGACTTGTAGCGACCGAACGCGCCATGCTGCACACCGCACGGGCTCGTGCCCTCGGCAAGCTCGGTCGGATACAGGACACCCTGACCGCGGTCGGTCTCGCCGACGAGTCATTCGATAACGCAAATCCAACCGAAAATCCGCCCTGGATGGCCTACTACGACGCAGCACAGCACGCCGGAGACACAGGGCATGCGTTGTGGGAGCTCGGCGTAAGCGGACAATTCATCACGGAGGCTCGAACCCGTCTCGCGTCGTCTGTCTCCGGACACTCCGAAGCTCACGCACGATCACGGGTGATCAGTCAGACCAAGCTCGCGTCTCTGACGATGGTCGCCGGCGATCCGACCGAGGCCGCGCATTTCGGCGCCCAAGCACTCCAGGCAGCGGGGCCGATCAAATCACGGCGAGCTGCCGACGACCTTAGAGAGCTCCGTCGTGCTAGCCGACCACATGCGGGCCTCGACGAGGTCGGCGAACTATGCAGCCGGATCGGGTCGGCAGTAGTGACCGCATGAGCAGCTCATCATTAATGGCAGTGCTCGACGCGGCAAGCGGACGGGTAGCTCTGAGGTCGGACGGAGCCGAGGTGATCCGGCTTGGCGAAAATGCCCTCTACCGCCTTCCCAATGGCGTCGTCGCACGCATCGCTCGAACTGGCCAAGATGCCGCAGCGGCAAAGGAAATCAACGTCGCCACCTGGCTAGAGGACAACGGAGTAGCCGCCGCGCGTCCCATTCGTGACGTCGAGCAGCCGGTTGTTGCTCTCGGCCGCGCCGTCACGTTCTGGCATGAGCTACCACCACATCAACAAGGCACGACCGCCGATGTCGCCGCGGTGCTGCGGGACTTTCACAATCTGCCGGCGCCCAAGTTCGACCTTCCCGAACTGGCACCATTCGTCCGCCTCGCGGATCGGATCAACGAAGCACGTACGTTGTCCCCGGATGATCGTGCGTGGATGCGCCAACGGTTGTCCGAGCTTGAAGGCGCGTACGCCAACCTGCCAGAGGGTATGCCCCGACGTGTCATCCACGGGGACGCATGGCCGGGCAACGTCGCATTGACAGCGGGCGGCCCAGTTCTCCACGACTTCGAACGCTGCACGTTCGGGCCTCCTGAGTGGGACCTCGTATCAACCGCGGTCGGGTACGTCACGACACAAACGATCGACTCCGAAGCATGGCGAGCCTATTGCAAGACCTACGGCTACGACGTCACGGAATGGGACGGCTTCGAGGTCCTACGAAACATCCGCGAGCTACGAATGACCACCATGGCAGCACAAGTAGCCAGCACAAACCCCGCGGTCCAGCCCCAGTTGGCCCACCGCCTCGCCTGCCTACGCGGCGAGCACGGAACACGCCCCTGGCCAGACTGGCACCCCGTCCCATGAACGAAATTCGAGATCAACGAAAGTGCCCAGCCCGATAAAGACCAGGCGGGGCGCTTGTCATTCCGCAGTCTGCACCCGAGCCTAGTCTCGACCTGTGCCCCTCCGGCGGCTCTGGCACTCAAGAACGCCAGAGCCGCCGGAGTGAGCTTTGCGGGCCGACTCGGCTCGGCGGACTCGCTCGGCGGGAGGCAGCACCCCGTCGAGGTCGACTTGGCGATCTAACCGCTCGTTTCAGCAAGATCAACACCAGTGCACACGATTGGGCGACTTGCGCTCGCCGGTATGCTGCGCTTTGCCAGGCGAGCACTGCGCTCGGTGCCGTACAGCTTGAAAGCGAGCGTCGCGAGAGCGACCGGGGGTTCGAATCCCCCCACTTCCGCTGTCTGACCAGGGCTAATAGGGCTCGGCGGGTTCTCCCCCGCCAGGCCCTGTTGCCCCTCGTCTCAAATCTCGTCTCAGCTGGCCTCTTTTCGGCGCTTGCCGGACGGCTTCTTCGGCTTCTCCCAGAGGTCTCCCCGACCTTGTCGGCGACCATGCCGAGCACCTCCCCGGTCACGTGCATGTACCGCTTCGCCATCGAAGGGTTGGACCAACCCATCACATGTTCGGTAGCACGTTGGGTAACTCCGAGCTCCAGCAGCACGGTTGCGGCCGTGTGCCGGGCGTCGTGCAACCGCGCATCGCGCACGCCGGCAGCGGCTAACAGATCTTTCCAGCGCTCGAGGTCGGTCCGGTGGTTGAGCGGCTGACCAACCTCGTTCGTGACCAGCCAATCGCCGTCGTGCCAGAGGTCGCCTGCCCGTTCCCGTTCTGCCGCTTGCTCGACAGCGTGCAGCTTGAGCTGATCAAGCAAGGGTTCCGGAAGTCGCGTGTCCGTACACGGCAGCCCTATATCCCACCAGTGTTGCTGCGGACCGAAGGTGCTGCGATGTTTTCGACCCAGTGCGTAAGCCATTTCTCGACGGTCCACGCGCGGCCCGATTTGCGAACCTTCCCGGCGTCGCGCTGCCTTTCGAGGGCGGGGTCGATTACGTCACCTTCGTCTTTCCGTTTGACGTGTGACTACCGCACTGGAAGGTAGCCAGGTCCTCACGTCGAAACGCGCGGAGACAGGCCTTCGGGTAGACCTCGCCCTCGCTCTGCGAAGCCGCGGCGACATCGAGGGCTCGAAGCGGCACGCACAACGAGCGGCCGTCTGGCCGGGCGGACAGGTTCGGCACGTCAACGCGCGCATATCTCCAAACTGCAGGCCGACGACCCCCGTCAGTGATCGCCAACAGAGGCGACATGCGACACATGGCCTTCAGCACCGAGAAAACCTTGCCGCCCATGTTCCGGAGCTTTTTGCCGAGAGAGCCATCGCGGTGGCAGCAAGCCGGAATTGACCCGTGCATCTGCTCTCGAAATGCACCGAACTCTGATCACCGTGGCCACCGGCCGCATCGACCGCCGCATCGTGCTAGCGGTCCTGATCGGCCTGGTGGGTGCGGCCAACCTGGCCTCCGCCTTCGCGACCATCTTCGCGATCGTCCTCGTCGCCCGCATCCTGATCGGCTCCTCGCTGTACGTCTCCACCTCCAACCTGTCCATCACGCTCGGCGCGCTCTTCGGCGGCATCGCCACCACGAGCGTGCTGTGGATCGGCGCCGCTCTCGCCGGAGGCGAGCCCCGCCGGGTAAGGAAACGCAACGTGTAGACGGTGAACGACGAACGCGCCGTGCCCGCGACGGAAAGCCAGCGCGCCCAGCCCGTCACGTGCGGCCAGCTGGCGGCCCAGGTCTCGTCCGCGCCAGGCCGGCCGTGCCGAGGGCATTCGGGCCGGTCGGTTCCTGGAGCGCGAGTCGCGCGGGTTCGGCTGCGGCCGCGGTCGGGGCCAGCAGCGCGCCTGCCGCAACCGCCGCGATCAGTGTTTTCCCGCCTCGAGCTTCGACTGGCGGCCGTGCCCGGCACATCCGGTGGCGCCCCTTGTTCGGCCCTGATCAGGCGAGCAGCTCGGTCCAGACGAGGTGGTGGTCCGAGGCGTCGTTGAGGCGTGCGAGCCCGTCGTTCGAGGCCGGCCAGAAGACCCCGGCGCGCAACGGGATCAGCGGCGCCGACAGCAGGACGTAGTCCACCCGGAGGTTGCCGGGCGCTTCGTCGTTGAAGTCCCCGGTGTCGAGGAACGGGTTCGCGCGCTGGTCCGCGTTGGCGTCGCCCTGCGTTGTGCTGGCCTCGACGGCTCCCACGCTGCCCGGCAGCGGGTCGATGACGCGGGGCGCGCGCAGGAGCTGGCGGGCGCCGTTGCTGTCGCCGTCGATCGGATCCGAGTTCTGATCGCCCGCGATGATGAACCGGGCACCCGGCGCGAGACTGCCGAAGGCGCCCGCGTCGTCGTAGATGTAGTCGGCTCGGCCCGGCGTGACGTAGTCCGCCCAGAATCGGATCTCGTCTTGGTTGCGCAGGCCATTGCGGTCCTCGGGGCCGTCGAAGCTCGGCGGCGTCGGGTGTGAGGTCAGGAAGTGCACGGTTCGTCCGCCGACGTCGACCGGCAGGTCCCAGTGCGATTTCGAGGACAACCGCAGGGATTCCAGCTCCGCCGGCGAGTACCAGTCCGCGGGCTGCGGCGTCGCCGGGTCGTCCGGCAGCCGCGCGCCCGGCATGTCCGCCCAACGGAACCCCTGGAACGTGCGGGCCTCGCCGATCGGGTACTTCGACAGCACCACCATCCCGTACTGGCCGGGGAACGCCCCGAAGCCGTAGGCGTCGCCGGGGCCGCCGGTGGTGCCGTCGTTGTCGAGGTCCATCCCGGACGGCACGCCGGTGTTCACCGGGGCGGTGTAGGCGTGCGGGTAGTCGATCGGTTCGGCACCGCCCTGGCTCCGCGCCAGGTAGTTGGCGCGGAAGGCGTCGACCGCGGCGCCGCCCTCGACGTAGTCGAACTCGTTGAGCAGGAGGACATCCGGGCGGACGCGCTGCACGACCTCCGCCACCGCAGCCGCCTGCAGCTCGTCCGATGTGGACAGATCCGCGAGCAGTTCGCCCTGGGTGGCACGGTTGAGCGAAGCGTTGAACGCCGCGAAGCGCACCGGCTCCACCGCGTCGGCGGTGGCGGCGACCAGTGCGGCAGCCACGGCGGCGGTGGGGGCGACGGGGGCGACCACGGCGGCAGCCACATGGGCGGTGGGGGCTACAGCGGCGACCGCGGCGGCGACCGCGAAAACGGCACGTTTCACGACATCTCCTCCGATCGGGCTACAGTCGCCACCCCACTCGGTGAGGTTTTCCGCAATTTCAATGGAAATCGGGCCTCTGATTTCCATTGAAATTGCGGACCACCGGGAACCGGCGGCGAACCGGCGGAGGGCACCCTCGATTCCGTTGCACGGTGTCGGGGTGCTCCGTTCCGCTGGTTCCGGCTCGTCAGGCGACGTTGTGGTGGCCGGACTTGGTCTTCGCCGGGGCGGCGTGGGCCTGCGCCAGCATCGGGGCCTGCGCGGCGCGCAGCTGCGCGCGCTGGGCGCGGGTCTGCATCCCGTTCACCGCCTCGGTGCTCTGCGCGTAGCCTTCGACGACGTTCGCGAGGGCCTTGGCGTTGCTCTCCAGGGCGACCCGGTCCACGTTGGCCAGGTTGTCCTTCGCCGAGTGGTAGTTCGGGTCGAAGGCGACACCCGCGGTGCCGCCCCACTTCGCCGCCTGCGCCTCGGACTTCAGCTCCTCGACGCCGGTGTTCAGGCCGCCGGCCGGTATGCCGACCGCGATGAACTCGCCGTAGTCCGAACGACCGTCGAAGTCATCGCCCTCGACCTCGATGCCCTGCGCGGCCATCGCGTTGACGAGGTCCTGCTCGATCTGCCCCGAGCCCTGCGGGCCCGGCCCGGCGCCGACGCCGTCGGAGTCGTCGCCGTCGTAGGCGAAGTAGCCGGCGTTCGGCGAGCCGATCATGTCGAAGTTCAGGTACAGGGCGATGTCGAGCTGCTGCTCGAAGCTCAGGCTCTGCACGTACTTCGTCGACCCGACCAGGCCGGACTCCTCCGCGCCCCAGAAGGCGAAGCGGACCGCGTTGTTGACCTTCGGGCTGCCGCCCAACCGCAGCGCCGTCTCCAGGATGCCTGCGGAGCCGGTGCCGTTGTCGTTGATGCCGGGGCCTTCCGGAACGCTGTCGAGGTGCGCGCCCGCGAGCACGACGTTGTCGGCGCGACCGGTGCGGGTCTGCGCGATGACGTTGCGGGTGGTGACGGTCTCCAGGCGGGCCTGGACGTCCAGCTTCACCTCGGCGCCGGCCTGCCCGGCGAGCGCCTCGCCGACCTGCTTGGTGACGCCCGCGGTCGGGATCTTCGCGGCTTCGGGGTCGCCGAGCGTGCCGTTGAGCGGACCGTCCGCGTTGTTGTAGATGATCGCGCCCGCAGCCCCGCGCTCGCCGGCCACCTGCGCCTTCTGCGCGAACGTGCAGGCGCCGCGCTGGATCAGCACGACCTTGCCGGTGATGTCCGCGCCGTCATAGTCCGTGGCTTCGCAGCCCGGCGTGTCGTCGACCGGGGCGACCGCCAGCGGCGCGGTGATGCCGCCCTGCGGGGTGGCCGGGGAGTACTCCAGGGCGTCACCCTCGACCGGCTGCCCGGCCACCGCAAGGTTGAACGAGTCCAGGTAGTAGGCCTGGTAGGTGAACTCCGGCGTAGTGACGTCGAAGCCCGCGTTGCGGAGCTTGCCGGCGACGTAGTCGACGCTCGCCTCGTAGCCCGGCAAGCCGGACGCGCGATTCCCGCCGTTCTGGTCGGCGATCCGCTGCAAGGCGATCAGGTGGCGGTTCACCGCATTGCCGTTGATCTCCGAGCCGAGATCGGCCGGCGCCGCGCTCGCCGGCGTGATGGTCAACAACGCGGCCGCGCAAATCGCGGCCAGAGCGGCCGCCGAGCGCTTGGGTGTGATGGTTCGCGAACTCATCATGCTCCCCGCTTCGGGTGGACTTGTGATGGCTAGCCTTGAGAAGATCACTCCACGAAGTCAAGCCTGCACCAACAAGAGTTAATAAGCAGGGACAAATTCCCATTTTTACCGCGTTGACCGATCTCCCATCACCCCACCGAACCACGCGCTGCGAAGCATTCCGCGCTGACTACCGTCGAGGGATGTACGCGATCTCGATTCGTGAGCCGGGCGAACCGGACGTGCTGGAGTGGACCGAGCAACCCGACCCGCGGCCGGGCCCGGGCGAGGTGCTCATCGACGTCGCCGCGAGCGCGGTCAACCGCGCGGACCTGAGCCAGCGGGAGGGCAACTACCCGCCGCCGAAGGGCGCCAGCACCATCCTGGGGCTGGAATGTTCGGGCACCATCGCCGAACTCGGCGAGGGCGTGCCCGGATGGCAAGTCGGCGACGAGGTGTGCGCGCTGCTTGCCGGCGGCGGCTACGCCGAGCGGGTCGCGGTGCCCGCCGCGCAGGTGCTGCCCAAGCCCGCCGGGGTGGACCTCGTCGAGGCCGCCGGGTTGCCCGAAGTCACCTGCACCGTGTGGTCCAACGTGGTGATGGAGGCCGGGCTCCGGAGTGGACAGTTGCTGCTGGTGCACGGTGGGGCCGGCGGCATCGGGACCTGCGCGATCCAGATCGCCAAGGCGCTCGGCGCGCGCGTGGCGGCGACCGCCGGATCGGCCGAGGGCCGCCAGCTGTGCGCGGACCTGGGCGCGGCCCCGGTCATCAACTACCGGGACGAGGACTTCGTCGCGATCGTCAAGGAACTCGGCGGGGCGGACGTCATCCTGGACAACATGGGTGCGTCCTATTTGGACCGGAACCTGTCCGCGCTGGCGCCCGACGGGCACCTGGCCGTCATCGGCATGCAGGGCGGCCGGAAGGCCGAGCTCGACCTGGGGAAGATGCTGGTCAAACGGCTACGACTGTCGGTGCTCGGGCTCCGCGGGCGGCCCGTCGAGGGCCCGCAGGGCAAGGCTGCGATCGTCGCCGACGTGCGGGAGCGGCTGTGGCCGCTCGTCGAGGCGGGCGAGGTGCGGACGCTGGTGCACGAGCGGGTGCCGCTGTCGGAGGCGGCGCGAGCGCACGCGACGTTGGAAGCGGGCGACGTCCGCGGCAAGATCCTCCTCGTCCGCTGAAAGCAAGATCTCCGCTGGTCAAGGCCCGTGAGTGTTTTTGGGCGCTATAGCACCCCAAAGCGCTCACGGGCCATGGCCTGCGAAAACCGAGCACTTCCGGTCGAAGGCGATGGATGGCCCGGCCGCACGCTTCGGGTTGGAGCGAACGGACAGTGCCGGTAGAGGAGGTGGACGGGCCGTTCGCTCCACCCTCGCAACCGGCGCCGAGACGGGGAAATGTGCCTGGATTGCGGGAACTTCAGCCGAGTTCGGCGACCGCCCGGACGAGCTGGTCCACCTCGGAGGCGTTGGTGTAGTGGGCCAGGCCGACGCGGACCGCGCCGCCGACCTCGCCGACGCCGAGCACCGCGAACACCCCGTGCGTGCCCGGGTCCTCGAACGCGCACACCCCGCGCTCCGCGAGGTGCTCGACCGCTTCCTCCGCCTTGACGCCATTGACCGTGAACGCCATCGACGGCACCCGGCGCATCGCGTCGCCGATCACCATCACGTGCCGCATCTTCCGCAGCCCGTTGGTCAGGTTCGCCAGCAACCCCGCCTGGTACGACTTCACCGAACCCAGCGAGGTCAGCAGGCGCTCCCGGCGCGGCCCGACCGCCGCATCGTCCAGCCCCGCCAGGTAGTCCACCGACGCCACCAACCCGGCCAGCAGCGGGTACGCGTGCGGGCCAAGCTCCAACCGCTCCGGTCCGCGCGCGCCGGACTCCAGGGCCACCGACGGCAGCTGGTCGAGCATCGCCGGGTTCTTGAACACGAGCGCACCCACCGGCGGCCCGCCCCACGCCGAGGCGTTCACCACCACCACGTCGGCGCCCATCGCGGTGATGTCCAGCGGCACGAACGGCGCCGCGGCCGCGGCGTCCACCACCACCAGCGCGCCGTGCTCCGCCGCGGCGTCCGCCGCCTGCCGCACGTCCGGCCGGGTGCCCACCGCGCCGGACGCGGCGGTGATCGCGACGACCTTCGTCCGCGGGGTGATCAGCTCCTGGTACTGCCAGGTGGGCAGCTCGCAGGTCTCGATGTCGACCTCGGCCCACCGCACCGTGGTTCCGGAGCGCTGCGCCGCACGCTGCCACGGCGCGACATTGGCCGGGTGGTCCAACCGGGAGACGACAACGTCGTCACCGATCATCCAGCCGTCACCGAGCGCATCGGCGAGCCGCTGCAGCAGCACGGCGGAGTTCGGCCCGAGCACCACCCCGGCCGGGTTCGCACCGATGAGGTCAGCAATAGCGCGACGGGCGGCTTCCACGATCGCCTCGGCGCGCTGCGATGCGGGGAAGATCCCGCCCGGACCGGATACCGGGGCCCGCAGCGCAGTCGACGCCGCGGTCGCCACTTGTTCAGGAACCTGCATGCCCGCCGGGGCGTCCAGGTGCACCCACCCGTCGCCGAGCGCGGGGAAGAGCCCGCGAACCGCCGCGACGTCGAACGCCATGGGGCACACGTTACGTATGGAGCGACCCGAACTCGCCCCCGGGTGGCAGATATCGCATCGCTCGCGCGAAGACGCTTCCAGCTCACCCTGCGTAGCGGCGTGGGTGGCGGAACCTCGGACACCGCCTGGACCACGGGATCCCCATTCGCGCATGGTCGGATCTCGGGGGCTGGACCGGCGGGCACGCAGCGCTGCCCCGGGATTTCGAATCTTGTAGTGACAGGCCAGGATAGAGACATGACCCACGACCCGAGTGAGGGCAGGCCGCAGGTGTTCGTCGTCGGCGAGGACGGCATGCCGATCGGTGCCGCCATGAACGCCGACGACCAGCCGGAGCGCGGCGAGGACATCAACGACCTGGTCGAACAGCCGGCCAAGGTGATGCGCATCGGCACCATGATCAAGCAGCTGCTGGAGGAGGTCCGGGCGGCACCGCTGGACGAGGCCAGCCGCAGCCGCCTCAAGGAGATCCACCAGTCCTCGATCCGCGAGCTGGAGCAGGGGCTCGCCCCGGAGCTCATCGAGGAGCTGGAGCGGCTGTCGCTACCGTTCGCCCAGGAGACGACGCCGTCCGAGTCGGAGCTGCGGATCGCGCAGGCCCAGCTCGTCGGCTGGCTGGAGGGCCTGTTCCACGGCCTGCAGACGGCGCTGTTCGCCCAGCAGATGGCGGCCCGGGCCCAGCTGGAACAGATGCGCCGAGGCCTGCCCATGGGCAGCAGCGGCAACGAAACTGAAACCGGCCACACCCGGGGCACCGGCCAATACCTGTGACGCTCCGTGGAGGTGTCGCGCCCGACGTCAGACGGGCGCGACGCCGTCGAGTGATGCCCTCACCCGGGGGGCACACTCGTGGTCGGTACTCTGACGCACTGTGCAGTCCACGAGCACGCTAGACCGACCTGAAGCCCCTCCCGAGACTTCGTCGCAGACCTGGCATAAAGCCTTCAAGGACATCGGCGATGCATTCGGGCAGCGACAGCTGTGGGCACACCTCGGCTGGCAGGACATCAAGCAGCGGTACCGACGCTCCGTCATCGGCCCGCTGTGGATCACCATCAGCATGGCTGTGACGTGCACAGCGCTCGGTTTGCTGTACTCGCAGCTTTTCAACCAGCAACTCTCGGTGCACCTGCCCTACCTTGCCGTGGGTTTCATCATCTGGGGCTTCATCGGCAACTGCATCAACGAGGGCTCCGAGGTCTTCATCTCGAACGAAGGCCTGATCAAGCAGCTGCCCGCCCCGGTCACGATCCACGTGCTCCGGCTGTTGTGGCGGCAGGTGCTCTTCTTCGCGCACAACCTCGTCGTCTACTTCGTGCTGCTGCTGATCTTCCCGAAGCCGCTCACGCTGGTCTCGCTGCTGGCGATCCCGGCGTTCGCCGTGCTGGCGCTCAACGGTGCCTGGGTGATTCTCGTGGTGGGCACGATCTCGACCCGCTTCCGGGACATCCCGCCGGTGACCCAGAGCGTCGTCCAGCTGATGTTCTTCATGACGCCGATCGTTTGGAACTACGACGAGTTCAAGACGAACTCGAACCCCGCGATCGCGGAACGCGCCCAGCTGGCCGAGATCAACCCGTTCATGCACTTCCTGGAGATCATCCGGCAGCCGATGCTCGGCTCCCCCATCGCGTGGCACCACTGGCTGGTGGTCGGCGTGATCACCGTTGTGGGCTGGGCGTTGGCCCTGATTGTGCTGCGCAATTACCGTTCCCGTGTCTCCTACTGGGTCTGAGTGAGGCCGAACAACCGTGGTCAGCATTGACGTCTGGAATGCAGCGGTCGACTTCCCGATCTTCGACGCGAAGTCCCGCTCGCTGAAGAAGGCCGTGCTCGGCAAGGCGGGCGGCAAGATCGGCACCGACAGCCGGGTGCCGATCATCGAGGCGCTGCACGACATCAACCTGTCGCTGCGGCATGGCGACCGGGTCGCCCTCGTCGGACACAACGGGGCGGGCAAGTCGACGCTGCTGCGCCTGCTCAGCGGCATCTACGAACCCACCCGCGGCAGCGCGCGGGTGGTCGGCAAGGTCGCCCCGGTGTTCGACCTCGGTGTCGGCATGGACCCGGAGATCTCCGGGTACGAGAACATCATTATCCGCGGCCTGTTCCTCGGCATGAACCGCAAGGAGATGGAGAAGCGGATCGACGAGATCGCCGAGTTCACCGAGCTCGGCGACTACCTGGCGATGCCGCTGCGCACCTACTCCACCGGTATGCGGGTGCGGCTGGCGCTGGGCGTCGTGACCTCGATCGACCCGGAGATCCTGATCCTCGACGAGGGCATCGGCGCCGTCGACGCGGAGTTCCTGGAGAAGGCGCGGGACCGGCTCAACAACCTCGTCAAGCGATCGGGCATCCTGGTCTTCGCCTCGCACTCCGACGAGTTCCTGATCGAGCTGTGCAGCACCGCCATCTGGATGGACAAGGGCGGGATGCGGGAGCAGGGATCGCTGCGCGAAGTGCTGACGCACTACAAGGGCTACGACCCCTTCGAGCACCTCAGTGAGGAAACCCTGGCCCGGATCGGCGAATCCGCGGCCACGACCGGGAGCAAAGAAGGCTCATGAGCACCGACTCCGCACAGCAGCTGCCTGCCGGGTCCGTAGTCGCGGTGATCGTCACCAGGCACCGTCGCGAGCTGCTGGCCGAGTCCCTGAAAGTCATCGCGAGCCAGACGAGGCTGCCCGATCACCTGGTGGTGGTCGACAACGGTCCGGACCAGCCCGCGCAGGACGTGGTGGCGGACTGCCCGATCCCGTCGACCTACCTCGTCTCGCAGCGCAACCTCGGCGGCGCCGGCGGTTTCGCGCTCGGCATGCTGCACGCGCTGTCGCTGGGCGCGGAGTGGGTGTGGCTGGGCGACGACGACGGCCGCCCCGCCGACGAGCACGCGCTCGCGACGCTGCTGGAGGTCGCCAAGCAGCGGCGGCTGGCCGCGGTGTCGCCGGTGGTGGTCAACATCGACACCCCGGACAAGCTGGCGTTCCCGCTGCGCCGCGGCCTGACCTGGAAGCGCCGGGTCAGCGAGCTCGGCGACGGCGACTTCCTGCCGGGCATCGCGTCGCTGTTCAACGGCGCGCTGTTCCGCGCCTCGACGCTGGACGTGGTGGGTGTGCCGGACTACCGGCTGTTCTTCCGAGGCGACGAGGTGGAGGTGCACCGCCGGGTGGTGCGCTCCGGCCTGCCGTTCGGCACCACGCTGCGCACCCGGTTCCTGCATCCGGACGGTTCGGCGGAGTTCAAGCCGATGCTGGGCGGCCGGTTCCACGCCCAGGACCCGTCGGACGCGGCGAAGCGCTACTACACCTACCGCAACCGCGGTTACCTGCTGTCGCAGCCGGGGATGCGTAAGATCGGCGCGCTGGAAGTGCTCCGCTTCGGCCTGTACTTCGTGGGGCAAAAGCGCGACCCGAAGGCATTCAAGGAATGGCTGCGACTGCTCCGCCAAGGCCAACAGGAAAAGTTCTACCGCCGCTGACGAAAGAATGGATCAACTCGTTTTGCGTAGCGGTGCGGGTAGCGGAACCTCAGCGGTCGTCTCGACTGCGGGATCCCCGACTTACGTATGACCAATACGCGGCATCGGGGCTGTCCTCGCGAGACGACCGCTGAGAACCCGCGGCGGTGCGAGTTGTGTACGTGATGAAAAGAGAAAGTCGGCTTCGCCGCTTGCTGACGCGCCAGTGCGGCTGGACAGCTCCCGAGTTCCAAGCCCGACCGAATTGGTCACCGCATTGTCACGGGAAAACTGAGAACGGCCTGAGAATTTCCTGAGATCGCAGCTCACGGCGTTGCACGAAGTGTTCATTTACACAGCCGTCGAATGCCGCGAAAGGGCCCGGACCAGCAACTACTATCCTCGGCCCGTGCTCAGTGGCCAGGAAGAAAGCCGCCGAACGGACGACGCTTCGGCGCGCATCGAGACGAATCACCGACAACCGTCGGCCAAACGGCTGAAGCTGTTCGCGACGGTCTTCGGGCTGCTCGGCACGGTGCTCGCATTGGCCGTGCCCTTCCTTCCGGTCAACTACGACATCACGACCCTGAAATGGCCGACGGCGGAAGGCACCAAGTCGGTGTCGGCGCCGTTGGTCAGCTACTCCCCGGTGTGGCTGAACGCCGAGATCCCGTGCGCGGCCGTGCGCAGCCTGGACGCCCGCACCAACGGCCCGGCCACGCTGCTGAGCACGAACCCGCCGTCGTCGGACTACGGCAAGCTGACCGGCCTCACGCTGCAGGCCGACAACGGCCACCTGACGATGCTGACCAAGGGCCAGCAGGTGGGCACGGTGCCGCTGCCCGCGGATGACTGCTCGCTCTCGCTGCGCTCCGACGCCTTCAGCACCACGGCCAGCGTCGGCACCGAGACGTTGGCGAACCTCCGCGGCGACCAGCGCCCGCAGCTGACCGGCATCTACTCCGGCCTCAACGACGGCATCGACGACGTGCGCGGCGTGTCCTTCGAGGCCCGCGTCGACAACCGCTACGAGAGCCAGGCGACCACGCTCAAGCTCGCGGTGATCGTGCTCGCGGTGCTGGCGTTCATCGGCTCGCTGATCTGCCTGCGGCGGTTGGACGTGCGGGCCGGTCGCCGCCCGCCGAAGTGGGCCCCGGCCGGCTGGTGGAAGCCGACGTTCCGCGACGTGTCGGTGATCGGCGCGCTGGTCGTCTGGTGGGTCGTCGGCGCGATGACCTCGGACGACGGCTACATCCTGACCATCGCGCGGGCGCGCGAGAGCTTCGGCTACATCAGCAACTACTTCCGCTGGTTCGGCGTGCCCGAAGCGCCGTTCGGCTGGTTCTACGAGCTGTACGCGCTGTGGGTGCAGGTGTCGACGGCGACGCCGTGGGTGCGGTTGCCCGCGCTGCTGATGGGCATCGTGAGCTGGCTGTTGATCAGCCGCGAGGTGCTGCCGCGGCTCGGCCAGCAGGTGCGGCGCAGCAACGCCGCAGGCTGGGCCGCCGCCGCGGTGTTCCTGGCGTTCTGGCTGCCCTACGACAACGGCCTGCGGCCCGAGCCGGTCGTGGTGCTGTTCTCGCTGCTGGCGCTGTGCGCGGTCGAGCGCTCGGTGGCCACCGGGCGGCTGATGCCCGCCGCGCTGGGGCTGGTCGTCGCGGCGCTGTCGGTCGGCGCGAACCCGCACGGCATGGTGTCCGTGCTGCCGTTCGTGGCGGCGTTGAAGCCGCTGTTCCGGCTGGTGCGCAAGCGGGCTCAGGAGTTCGGCTGGGTGCCGGTGCTGGCCCCGATCGCGGCCTCCGGGTTCGTGATCCTGACGCTGGTGTTCGCCGACCAGACCTGGCAGTCGGTCATGGACGCGACCGCACTGCGCACCGAACTCGGCCCGAGCCAGAGCTGGTACGAGGAGCTCAGCCGCTACAACCTGCTGTTCAGCCAGACGCCGGACGGCTCGATGACCCGCCGGTTCCCGGTGCTGCTGGTCATGCTGTGCCTGACGACCTGCGCCGTGGTGCTGCTGCGGCGGGGCCGCATCCGGGGCGCCGCGCTCGGGCCGAGCCGACGGCTGCTCGCGGTCACCGCGCTGTCCTTCGTGGTGCTGGTCCTGACCCCCACCAAGTGGTCCCACCACTTCGGCATCTTCGCCGCGTTCGGCGGCGCGCTGGCCGCGCTGACGGCGCTGGCCACAAGCAGCACCGTGCTGCGGTCCAAGCGCAACCGCGCGGCGTTCGTCGCGATGCTCATGGTGATCCTGGCGTTCGCGGCCACCGGACCCAACGCCTGGTGGTACGTCTCGGGCTGGGGCGTGCCCTGGTTCAACATGCCGCCGCAGATCAGCGGCCACGAACTGAGCACGGTCTTCCTGGGCATCGCCGGGATCGCGCTGATCGTCGCGTTCATCGAGCACCTGCGCATCGACGAGAACAACCCGAAGGTCGTCGAGGAGCGCTTCGGCCGCGAGGAGAAGCGCAGCCGCGCGCTGCGGCTGGGCACCGCGCCGCTGTCGATCCTGTGCGCGCTGCTGGTGCTGTTCGAGCTCGCCAACTTCGGCAAGGTCATCCAGAAGCAGTGGGGCAGCTACAGCCTCGGCGCGGACAACATCAGGCAGATCGTCGGCTCCAGCTGCGGGCTGTCCGACTACGTCTATGTGGAGACGAACCCGCAGTCCGGCATGCTGCGGGTGTCCGGCGACCAGCCGGGCAAGGCGGCGCCGTCGGAGGACAAGGACATCGGCGTCCCGCCGAAGCGGCTGGAGGGCAAGGAGGACGCCGACCAGTACATGCGGGCCAAGATGGTCGGCTTCAACCGGCCCGGCCTGCCGCCCGGCGACGGCTCCGACATGCAGGAACCCGACTGGAAGCCGCCGCACCAGTTCGGCAACGACAACGCGCCGGTGTGGGGCAGCTACGACGCGGCCGGCGTCGGCACCGGTGAGCTGCGCACCCAGTGGTACGACCTGCCGGATCGGGCGAAGACCGGCGAGGTGCCGGTGGTGCTCTCGCTGGCCGGCGCGGAGCTGGGCGCGAACTCGGTGGCGCTGGAGTTCGGCCACGACACCGACAACGGCTTCCTGATCACCGAGCGCAAGTACGTGGTGCAGCAGCCCGGCCCGGCGTGGCGAGACTTCCGGTTCACCCTCGGCGACAAGTCCAAAGACGCCATCAAAATGCGGGTGGTGGCCATCGACAACTCGCTGGGCCCGAACGGCTGGGTCGCGGTGAGCGCGCCGCGGGCGCCGCAGCTGGTGAACATGACCGACTTCGTCGGGGATCAGCCGACGTTCGTGGAGTGGACCGCCGCCCTGGTGAACCCGTGCCTGCAGCTGCCGGGCGTGCACCACGGCATCGCCGAGATCCCGAAGTTCCGGGTGGCGGCCGGCGCCGAGGTGCGCGACATCGGGCAGGGCTGGTCGTCGCCGGACGCGGGTGGACCGTTCGGCTGGCTCAACGTGGCGACCAGCATGCGGGAGCTCCCGACCTACCTGAAGAACAACATCCACCGGGACTGGGGCTCGCTGTACGCGGTCGACCCGTACGAGCCGGACGCACTGCCCGCGCAGGCGGCGATGGACGTGCACGAGGAGACGCACTGGGGCACCTGGACGCCGGGTCCGCTGTCGAAGACGGTGCACCTGCCGGGCGACGTCCCGAACAGCGACGACCGCAACGACGTCAAGGCCTTCGAACCCCCGGAGGAAGAACCCGAGCAGTAGCCCGCAGCGCGAGGGGCGCCCGCGACCTGGTCGCGGGCGCCCCTCGTCGTTTTTCGGTCGCCGCTGGGGGTGCTGGGGTACGCCGTGAGCGAAAACGGCCGGTGGGCGGGGGTTCCGGGGTCCGCTGAGGGTGAAATCCGGTGCCGGGACGGCCGGTTCGTGCTGCGCTGGACGGAGAAGTCCTTGCGGCGCAAGGAACCCGTCACCCTGCGATTGGGAGATCCGATGCCCGAAACGCGACCGGGACTCGTGCTGCACCTCGCCGGCGTCAGCCAGCCGCTGCACATCGCGCTGGCCCCGGCCGAGGCCGATGCGCTCCGCGACGTGCTCGCCGACCTGATGGCCAACGGCCAGACGAAGTCGCTCACGACCGCCGACGACGGCCGCTTCGCGGTGAACTTCGCGCACGTGGCCACGGCGCACGTCGAGACGACCCGTTCCGACGCAACGCCTCAGGGCACCGGTTCTCCCCGCAATTTCAATGGAAATCGCGGAACATCGGCGTGTCGGACCCCGACACGCCGACGGCTGTGGATAACTCCCCCAATTTCAATGGAAATCGGACCTCTGATTTCCATTGAAATTGCGGACCACGGGGGGAGCCGGGCGGCGACAGGGAGCCTTGTGGGTCACTCGCGGAAGACGACCCACTTGAGCATCACGAAGTTGATCAGCGTGCCCAGGCCCTGCCCGGCGATCCAGCAGGCGGTGATCATCCACGGGGTGCCTTCGGCGCCCGTGAGCATGACCAGCAGCTGGTTGGTGCCCCAGTTCACGAAGAACGTGACGATGTAGACGAGGGCGAAGGCACCGGCCTTCGCCCTCGTGTTCCCGGTGCTCGCACCGTGGAAGGTGAGCTTCCGGTTGATCACGTACGACGCGGAAGTCCCGAGGACGAAGCTGATCCCCCTGGACAGCCACACCGGCCAACCGAACACACCCAACATCAGCGAGTAGGTGCCGAAGTCGATGATCGCGCAGCCGCCGCCGATGACGATGAAGCGGAACAGCTGGTTCAAGACGCCTAGGCGCTTCGGTTCGGTCTGGGCTGCGGGTTCGGCCACGGCCACTGGTTCACCTCGGGATCCGACGACAGGGCATTCGGCACCTGGGGCACCCGGCTAGACGCCGAAGACGTGGGAGATCGAACTCCGCGAACGTCCCAAGCGAGTGTAGCGATGACGCATCACACACCGCCGGGGACCGGATGTACCCGCCGGTATCTGCCACGTCAACGCGGATAGACTCGGCTGGGTGGGATCGGTAAAGGACGAGCTTCAGACGCTGACCGGCTGGGGGCGCACCGCGCCGACCAGGGCGCACGTCGTCAGCACCTCGGACGTCGAGGCGATCGCCAAAGCGGTCCGAGAGGCCGGTGAACGGGGCGTCATCGCCCGCGGTCTGGGCCGCAGCTACGGCGACCCGTCGCAGAACGCGGGCGGCACCGTCATCGACATGACCGCCCTCGACCGGGTGCACCAGATCGACGTGGACAACGCGACGGTGGTCGTGGACGCTGGCGTGTCGCTGGACACGCTGATGCGCCGGCTGCTGCCCTACGGGCTGTGGATCCCGGTGCTGCCGGGCACCCGGCAGGTCACCGTCGGTGGCGCGATCGGTTCGGACATCCACGGCAAGAACCACCACTCGCAGGGCTCGTTCGGCAGCCACGTGCTGTCGCTGGACCTGCTCACCGCCGACGGCGAGGTCCGCACGCTGACCCCGGACGGCGAGGGCTCCGAGCTGTTCTGGGCCACGGTCGGCGGCATGGGACTCACCGGCATCATCATCAGCGCGACGATCAAGCTCAAGCGCGTCGAGACCGCGTACTTCCTGGTCGACAACGTGCAGACGAAGAACCTCGACGAGCTGATCGAGCACTTCACCGACGGCTCGGACGACAACTACGTCTACTCCGTCGCCTGGTTCGACTCGCTGGCCCGCGGCGACAAGCTGGGCCGCGCGCTGCTCACCCGCGGCAACTCGGCCCGCGTCGAGGACCTGCCGAAGAAGCTGCGCAAGGACCCGCTGAAGTTCAACGCGCCGCAGCTGATGACCGCCCCGCCGATCTTTCCCAACGGCCTGGTCAACAAGTTGACCATCACCGCGTTCAACGAGGTCTGGTATCGCAAGGCGCCGACGAAGTTCGGCATGGTGCAGAACATCACCCAGTTCTTCCACCCGCTCGACCTGGTCGGCGAGTGGAACCGGGTCTACGGCCCCAACGGCTTCCTGCAGTACCAGTTCATGGTGCCGTTCGGGCAGGAGGCGATGTTCCGCCGCTCGATCGACAAGATCAGCGCGTCGGGCCACGTGTCGTTCCTGAACGTGCTCAAGACCTTCGGCGAGGGCAATCAGGCGCCGATGTCGTTCCCCCGCAAGGGCTGGACGCTGACCGTCGACATCCCGATCACCCCGGGCCTGGACCGGCTGTGTCAGGAGCTCGACGAGATGGTGCTGAACGCGGGTGGCCGGCTGTACCTGGCCAAGGAGTCCCGCACCTCGGCCGAGATGATCGAGCAGATGTACCCGCGGATCGACGAGTGGCGCAAGATCCGCGCCGCGGTCGACCCGGAGGGCATCTTCCACTCCGACCTCTCCCGGAGGCTGAGCCTCTGATGACTGCGGCGTCCGAAACCAAGGAACTCTGCGGCTGGGGTCGCACAGCGCCGACGCGGGCGCGCGTGCTGAGCACCGCCGACGTCGAGAAGATCGCCGAGGCGGTGCGCACCGCCGACGAGCGCGGCGTCCTCGCCCGCGGCCTGGGCCGCAGCTACGGCGATGTCGCGCAGAACGCCGGTGGTGTGGTCATCGACATGACCCCGCTGAACCAGATCCACGCCATCGACCCGGACACCGCGATCGTGGACGTGGACGCCGGCGTCAGCCTGGACCAGCTGATGAAGGCCGCGCTGCCCTACGGCTTGTGGGTCCCGGTGCTGCCGGGCACCCGCCAGGTGACCATCGGCGGCGCGATCGCAAACGACATCCACGGCAAGAACCACCACAGCGCAGGCAGTTTCGGCAACCACGTGGTGTCGATGGACCTGATCACCGCGGACGGGCAAGTCCGGACGGTGACGCCGGACGGCCCCGAATCGGAGCTGTTCTGGGCGACCGTCGCGGGCATCGGCCTCACCGGCATCATCGTTCGAGCCAAGATCAGGATGACCCGGACCGAGACCGCGTACTTCGTGGCCGACCTCGAGCGCACCGACAACCTCGACGAGACGCTCGAACTGGTCAGCAACGGCTCCGAGGACGACTACACGTACTCCTCGGGGTGGTTCGACGCCATCTCCACCGGTGCCAAGCTGGGCCGCGCCGCGTTCAGCCGCGGCTCGCTGGCCAAACTGGACGACCTGCCTCCGAAGCTGCGTGCGAACCCGCTTAAGTTCGACGCACCCAAGCTGGCGACGCTGCCCGACGTGTTCCCCAACGGGCTGGCCAACAAGCTGACCTTCAGCGCTCTCGGTGAGGCGTGGTTCCGCAAGTCACCCAAGCGCAAGCTCGGCGTGGTGGAAAACCTGACCGCCTTCTACCACCCGCTGGACATGTTCGGCGAGTGGAACCGGGCCTACGGTTCCAAGGGATTCCTCCAGTACCAGTTCAGCACGCCGCTGAACGCGCACGAGGAGCTGCGCCGGATCCTGCTGAAGATCGCGCACTCCGGGCACTACTCGTTCCTCAATGTCTTCAAGCAGATGGGTGAGGGCAACCGAGCACCGCTATCGTTCCCGCACCCCGGCTGGATGGTTTGCGTCGACTTCCCGATCAAATCGGGCCTTTCCCAACTATGCACCGATCTCGACGAGATGGTGCTCGAGATCGGCGGCCGGCTGTACACCGCGAAGGACTCGCGGGCCACGGCGGAGACGTTCCACCGGATGTACCCGCGCGTGGACGAGTTCCGCAAGATCCGCCAATCCGTAGACCCCGAAGGCATTTTCGCCTCAGACATGAGCCGGAGGCTTGAGCTGTGATCGACGCCGTTGGAAATCCCCAATCCCTGTTGGTGCTCGGTGGCACCTCCGACATCGCGCTGGCGACGGCGAAGCAGTACGCCGAGGCCCGCCCGCTGCGGATCATCCTCGCGGACCGCCCCGAGGAGTCGGAGCGCCTGAACGAGGCCGCCGAGACGCTGCGCAAGACCGGCAGCACGGTGTCGATCCTGACGTTCGACGCCCGCAAGCCCGAGACGCACGCCGAGGTGATCGACAAGGCGTTCGCCGACGGCGACGTCGACGTCACGCTGATCGCCTTCGGCATCCAGGGCGACAACGAGAAGGGCTGGACGGATGTCGAGGCGACCCGCGCGGTGGCCGACATCAACTACGTGGCCCCGGTGTCGCTGGGCGTGCTGCTGGCCGCGAAGCTGCGCAAGCAGGGCCACGGCAACGTCGCGGTGATGTCCTCCCCCGCCGGTGAGCGCGCGCGGCGGTCGAACTTCGTCTACGGCTCCTCGAAGGCTGGCCTGGACGTGTTCTTCACCGGCCTGACCTACGCGCTCGAGGAGCACGGCGTGAAGGTGACTGTCGTGCGGCCGAACTTCACCCACACCAAGCTGACCGCGGGCATGAAGGCCGCGCCGATGGCGAACACCCCGGAAAGCGTCGCCAAGGTGATCGTGGACGGCGTCCGCAAGGGCAGTCCGCTGGTGTACGCCCCCGCGCAGTTCCGTTTCGTGATGTCGATCCTGCGGCTCGTGCCGCGCGCCATCTTCCGCCGCCTGCCGATCTGATCGGTTTCGGAAGGGGCCGTCGGAGCCATCTCCGGCGGCCCCTCTGCTTTCCCGCGTCTCTGCAGGTCAAGGCCCGTGATCAGTTCTGGGTGCTATAGCGCCTGAAAGCACTCACGGGCATACCGCGCTCGGGAGTTGGAGTAATTTCGGCTCCGCAGGCAACGTTTCGTCCCCTTCCGGCGATCATCGTGGTGACGGGGCGATGAAGGCGTTCCGTCTGGAATATGTGACTTCCCGACGCGCTGCGCGCAGAGGAAGCGCGGATGCCTGGCGAAGTGGGGTTCACCGGGTGCCCGTGTCCGTGGGTCCTCCAATCTGCCTGAATCGCCGGAGGACCCACGGAACGTTCACCCGCAGCTGGATGCCCACGCCGGTCCTCGCCGCCGACACGACCCGATCCACCGCTCACCCCGAATCGAGACGGGCGTCCCTGGCTGAATAGCCGACAGCGGCAGAAGGTTCAGACCTGTCGGACAAAAAGAGCGAAGGACTCGAATCGGTAACACCCGGCAACGTTTCCCTTCCCACCGGCGATCACCAGGTGACCTGACCGAAAGGGTTACGAGTGAACGTCAAACGTCTCGTTGCGGCAGTGGCCGCCACGACAGCCGTACTCGGCTTGGCCGCGACCGCACCGGCAATCGCACAGCCCGAGGAACCGACCACCGCAACCACCACGACCGCGCCGGAAACACCGTCCACCAGCGAAAAGGTGCCCTCCGACGCCTCGGAACCGGCCGAAAGGCCCACCGCCGCGGAGGAAACGGCGACATCGGAACCCGCCACCACCCCGGCGGAGCCCACCCCCGGCACCACCGCCGGCACCACCGCCGGCACCACCGCCGCGGAACCGACCACGTCCGCGGCGGAACCGACCACCGCAGCGGTCGCACCCGGTGACGGCGAGATCCAGCGGCGCTACGACTCGCTCACCCCGGCCTTGCGCGCCGAGGTCGGCAACCCGGTTCGCGCCGAGGTGGTCGCGGGCGACACCCTTCGCTGGCAAGATTTCACCAACGCCCGCTTCTACTGGACGCCCGACACAGGGGTGACCATCGTCCAGGGCCAGATCTTCCAGCGGTACCTGGACTTCGGCGCGCACGAAGGCCTCGGCGTGCCGGTCACCGACGAGCTGAGCTCCGTCGGCGGCACCAGCCGCTACAGCGATTTCGTCTTCCGGGACGCGACCGGCGAATACCCCTCCACGATCTACTGGTCCACCCGGACCGGGGCGCACCTGGTCGTGGAGGCCCTGCGCGATCACTACCGCGCGCTCGGCGAGGACCGCTTCGGCTACGTCGCCACGGACAGCTACCCGACACCGGACGAGCGCGCCGCCTACAACCATTTCATCACGCCGCAGGGCCACGGCGCCTCGATCTACTGGAGCGAATTCGGGGTCGCCTCGGTCAAGGGCGCGATCCGGGACAAGTGGGCCGCAACCGGTTGGGAGCGCGGCCCGCTGGGCTACCCGATCAGCGACGAACTGGACGCCGGAGACGGCGTCGGCAGGTACAACGAGTTCTCGGGTGACGGGCGGCTGCTCTCCGGGATCGTGTGGAGCCCGCAGACCGGGGCGCACTCGCTGCAGGGCGTGATCGCGCAGCGCTACGTCGAACTGGGCGGCCCCACCGGCATCCTCGGCTACCCGACCACGGACGAGCTGGGCACGCCGGACGGGCGAGGCCGGTACAACCACTTCACCGGCACCGGCGGGGCGTCGATCTACTGGACACCGCAGACCGGCGCGCACGAGGTGTACGGCGGAATCCGCGCCCGCTGGTCGCAGCTGGGGTGGGAACGCTCCTACCTGGGTTATCCGGTGACCGGCGAGTACGACATCCCGCAGGGTCGGGCGAGCGAATTCGAGCGCGGCTTCGTCGAATGGCACCGCGACACCGGCGCGGTGGTGGACTTCCCGAAGAACTGAGCTCGGCTAATGCACGGGTGCCCGGTGGCGGCCAGTTCACCGGGCACCCGCAAGCTGCGGTAGGACAGGCTTGTGTCCCGGCCCAGGGCGTGTGCAAGGTTGATCTGAGGGTCGTCGCCTTCTGACGGCAAAACGATGCGGGCCGCGGGCCGCGGTCCCACCGGGGAAGGCCGGCATGCCCCCGAACACACGTGGTGGCTGCGATGAACTCCCGTGGCGACGTTCTCGGCCTCCACCGCGGTGGAGGCCAGCTGGCTGCTCCCGGTCAAAGGCGACCGGTCTGGCCTACACCAACAGCTGAAAACCCGGCCCTGGACCCGAGTCCGCCTCGGCGGATACGACCCCGCAAGTTCCATTGAAGTCGAACCTTCGATTTCAATGGAACTTGCGGAACGTCGGCGTGTCGCACCCCGACACGCCGACGCCTGTGGACAACCTCCGCAATTTCAATGGAAATCGTGGGCGGGCGCGGGCGCGGGCACGCCGGGATCCGCAGCCCGCAGCCCCGCAGCCTGGAAGATCCTTGTTCTGGAAGAAAACCTGCGAACCGAACTGCTCGGGGCCCGGCAGGCCATCCATATACGGCGCTGGCGCCGCCCGGACTGCAAAGCCGCCGGTATCGAAACGGTCGACTACCTGACCGCCCTGCCATCCACCTGATCACCCTGCCACCCACCTCCGCTAGCTCGCCGCTAGCCCCGCTGAGCCGGCAGAACTGGTTCAAGGGCATTGGGCACAACAAATCGCCTTCACCTGGTGCGTGACATGGCCTTCGACGAAGACCACCACCACCACCGCACCACCACCGGGCACCCGCAACGCACCCCAAAACCTCGCGGTAGCCAGCATCCGGCCCGCGCTCCGCGCCGGCAACCACAAACCCGTACGACTCCCGGACCTACTACCCGAAACGACTAAAACCTGACAGGTCAACCTTGCACGCGCCCTGTGTCCCGGCCCTCGGCGGGGAGGGCCGCAATTTCCATTGAAATCGAAAGTGCGATTTCAATGGAAATTGCGTAGGACGGAGTCCAGACGACGACCGTAATTCCCGTAGGCGGGCCTTAATTCCCGTAGGGGGGCCGTAATTCCCGTAGGGGGCGCTACCCGATCCCGCCACGCAGGACGAGCCTGGAACAGGCTCTATGGCTCACGGGACTCGACCGGCCGAAACGGGTTCCAGGACCAGGTGGGCGGGTTCCGCCCAGGTCGAGGCGATGTCCCAGAGCGGGTCCGGGCCGGGGCCGGGCTCGCGGCGGAGGACGACCTCGATCGGGCGCGGTTCGGTCGGGGTGAAGTGGCGGTAGTTGAACTCCAGCAACGCGCGGACGAACGGGGTCGCATCGGCCAGGCGCTGCTCGATCTGGGGCGCCAGGTAGCCGCGGTCCGAGAACCCGTCGACGATCGCGCAGTCGCAGTAGTACGCGAGCGCGCCGATTTCGCCTGGGCTGGAAACGGTGTGGTCGCCGACGATCCGTCCGAGTTCGGCGCCGATGCGTGCGTAGTCGGCCGGGGTCGCCCAGTTCGTCGTGATCGCCGCTTCGCGCCACGGCAGCCCCTGCTGCCCGCTGAACCACGCCTGCGCGGCGAACACCGCACACCCCACCACAGCCGCGAAGGGCCACCGGACCGCGCCGAGAACGCCGATGAGCAGCAATGACAGGCCGATCAGGCTCGGAGCGTAGTACCAGTGGTACGGCGGAACCCCGAGGCGCGTGTAGACGTAGTAGTGCGCGACGGCGCCGAGACCGATCAGCGCCCAAGGCCAAAGCAGTGCGGCGCGGCGGAACACCCGCAGCACGCACACGACCGGCAGGCACGCCAGGCCGAGCACCGCCGGGATCAGCGAAACCACCACCGCTGTCGGGAAAGCCTCGTGGTAAAGCTCCAGCCCGTTGCTGAAGTCCCAGTCGCCCCAGGACTTCTGCAACTGCTTGATCACCAGCGTGTCCGGGACCGCCGATCCGAAGTAAAATCAGCTAAAGGTGAACCACGGCAACGCGACCGCGGCGGCCGTCAGCAGCCAGCGCCACCAGCCGCGCCACAGGCTCGGCAGGCCGATCAGCACCACCAGCACGAACACGCCGAGATCCAGCCTCGTCAGGGCCAGCAATCCGGCGGCGAGGCCGAACAGCACCGGTCGACGCCGTACCCCCGCCAGCAGCAGCAGACCGAGAAGGGCCGAGGCCAGCGTCATCTCCAGCCCCACCGTGGACAGCACCAGCGGGTTCGCCGCGACCAGCAGCGCTCCCAGCGACCCGATCCAACCGGGGAATCCGCTGGTCCGCGCCGCGCTGCCGAGGAACGCCGAGAGCGCGACGTTGGCCAGCACGAACACCACTCCCAGCGCCACCACCGGCTCCCGCACCACCTCGATGGCCGCGGCGAGCACCAGGACGTTCAGCGGGGCGGTCGCGGAGTTCGAGACCTCGGCGCCGATCAGCCCCCAATGGCCGTGGAACGCCAGGTTCCGGGCGTAGCTCAGGGTTATGTAGCTGTCGTCGATCAGGGCACCGTGGACGACCCAGAACACCGCGCCGGACACGACGCCTACCACCAGCGGCCAGACCGGCACCCTGACCCGCGCCCGCTCCGGCCGTTCCACCACGATCTCCGCAACATCCACCTGCCACTCCCGTCTGCTCGACACATGCACGCCGAACCGGCCCTGGACGTTGCCTGCGCGCGGGCAACCTGCGCGGGACGCAGATCGTCAATCGGCTGGACGAATTCGGCGCGCCACCACCAGCGGCGAGAGCAGGTTTCGTCAGGATGACCGGCGACGCATTTCCGATCTACGAGGAGCGCGGTGAAGTACTGGAGCAGCTCGGCGCAACTCGATCCGCCGGCCGAACCGCGGCCCGTCGAAGCCGACCGCCCCAAGCGGTCCCGGCTCGGCCAGTGGCTGGTGCACCTGCTGGCGTGCTGCGTCGGCATCGTCGGGCTCGGCTGCGCGCTCGCCCTTCCGCTGGCACCGGTCTGGGTGGACCGCACCGAGGTCAGCTGGACAGGTGCCGAGTCCACGACCGCGTTCTTCGCGCCCTACCGCCCAGCTTCGTTCGACGCGTCCGTGCCGTGCCCGGTGCTGCGCGCCGCCCTCGACCGGCCGGAGCGGACCACCGTCCTGACCACCCTGCCGCCGGGCAGCGCCCGCGAAGGCCTGGTCCTGGCCACCCGCGACGGGAAACCCGAGCTCGTGCTCGGCCAGCACCAGGTGCCGCTGCCGCCCGGCACCTGCGACCTGGCGATCCACGCGGACTCCGGGCGATCCGTGGTGACCCTGGGCGGCCGACCACCGATCGTGCTGCCCGGGGTGGCCGCGCCGGAGATCTTCACCTTCGCCACCGATCTCGAACCCGCGCAGCTGGCCGGGATGTCGGTGACCGCCCGCACCTTCTCCTGGTTCGACACCTCGCCGACCGACAGCAAGACCATCCTGATCACGGCCGCGCTGGTGCTCGCGCTCGTGTCGCTGGTCCTGCTGTTCGTCCACGCCCCACCGGTATTCGGCGCGATCCGCTTGCGTCCGCTGCTCCTGCCGGTCGATGCCGCGGTCGCCGCGGTACTGGCGGGATGGCTGGTCATCGGGCCACTCACGGACGACGACGGCTTCGCAATGATGACCGTGCGCAACTACGACGAGGCTGGCGACATCGGCAACTACTACCGCTGGTTCAACGCCTCCGAAACCCCGTTCACACTGGTCCAGCACCTGATGCGGTGGGTTTCGGCGGACAGCCTCGCGCCCGCCTGGCTGCGCGTGCCCAGCACGATCGCCGGGCTGCTGACCTGGATCGTCGTCAGCCGCGGCATCGTCGCGCCGGTGTGCCGGGGCACCCGGCGCCTGCCGCTGCACCTGCTCGCGGCGGTGTTCTTCCTGGCCTGCTGGCTGCCGTTCGGGTTGGGCATTCGGCCGGAGCCGTTCGTCGCGCTCGGTACGTCCGCGCTGGTCGCGGCCCTGCTGAAGATGTCCCGGACGCGGGCAGCGCACTTCTGGCTCGGCGTCGCCGCGCTGATCGCCGGGCTGACGGTGGCGGTCACGCCGACCGGCGTCAGCGCGCTGATCACCGTGCTCGTGTTCGCGCCGCGCATCGGCCGGGTGCTGGTGGAGCGCGGCGCGCTGCCGCGTTGGATCAGCGTGCCCATGCGCGTCGTGCTGCTCGGCTGCGTGGGATCGGTCGGCGTGGTGGCGATGTTCGCCGACTCGACGCTGGGCGGAGTCCGGCAGGCGACCGCGATCCACGACGAGTTCGGGCCCAGCCTCGGCTGGTACCAGGAGTTCGACCGGTACGCGAACCTGCTCGGCACGGGCATGTGGGGCGCCGCCGGCAAGCGGATGGTGGTGTTCCTCGTCGTGACGGCCGTGCTGATCGCTGCGGCGTGCGCGATGCGGCAGATGCACCGGTGGACCGGGCTGACCGACCTGCCGATGCTGCTCGGCGCCGTAGCCGCTGTCTTGGTGGCGATGTGGTTGACGCCGTCGAAGTGGACGCACCACTTCGGGGCGTTCGCCGGGGTCGGCTCCGCGCTGCTCGCGGTCACGGTCGTGCTGCTGGGGCGGGTCGGCCGGCTCGACCACGCCAAGCGGGAAGCGCGGCTGGTCGGCGTGTTCGGTGGGATCGCCGCGTCGGTGGCCGCGGGCCTGGCGTTCATGGGACCGAACGCCTGGCCGTCGCAGTCGAACCTGGCGATGCCGTGGTCCGACATGCCCGTCCGGCCCGACCTGCCGATGGACAACCCGGCGCTGTGGCTCGCGACGGGTGCGGCGGTCGGCGTGCTCACCTTCGGCTTCGTCCGGGTCCGCACGAAGCTGTCGAAGCAGCCCGGCCCCGGCGGTCTCATGTGGACAGTCATGCCGTCGTCGGTGCTGGGGTTGGCGGCGCTGGCTTCGGTGGCGGTGCTGATCGGATCTTTCATCGCCGCGCCGCAGACGATGGGCGACCGCTTCTCCATCGCCCGGATGAACTGGCAGAGCATCCGGGCCAACAGCTGCGGGTTGGAGAGCGAGATCGAGACGCTGCCGATCGCCGAGCGGCTGATGCCGGTGGCCGGGACCGCCGAACTCGACGGCTTCACCGCGGGTGGCGCGCCGCCGCAGGAGCCCGACCTGCGCGAAGAGCGCTCGGGCGAGCCGTTGCAGGCGAAGAAGCCCGACGACCCGAAGGCACCCGAGGGCGAGGTGGCGTCGACGTCGGCGAGCCAGTTCGCCTGGACCAGCACGACGGGCGGACCGCAGACGACCGGCTCGCTGACCTCGGCCTGGTTCGGCCTGCCCGGCCTCACCGGCGACCAGACGCTGTCGCTGTGGGTCTCGGGTCGGCCCGAGCAGGGCAACTCGCTGGCCCTGGAGTTCGGCACGGCCGGCGGGCGACAGGTGGCGACGCGCGAGCTGCGTGATCCACCGCCGACGGATCTGCCGTTCGACGACCCGACTCACGGCCGGCCGATCGACTGGCGGAACTTCCGCGGTTGGCGGCTGCTCACGGTCGAGCCCGGCGAGATCCCGGCCGGGGCCGAGCGGGTGCGGGTGCGCGCCGAGGACCGCACCAGCGACGACCAGGGGTGGCTGACCGTCAGCGGCCCCGCAGTCCGGGACGTGGTGCCGCTGCGGCAGGCGCTCGAAGAGCGGGAACCGGCGCTGATCGACTGGCCGATGAGCTTCGTCTTCCCCTGCCTCTTCAACTACCCGCAGGTGTCGCACGGCGTCGCGACCAGCCCTCGGATGCTGATCACACCGCCCGCCGGCGAGGGCTCGATGGCGTTCGGGCCCGACATGGGCGGCGTGTTCGCCGGGGTGCCGATGCTGTCCCAGCGGCTCGAGCTCCCCACCCGCCTGCGCCACGCCCCCGGCAACACCTGGGGCCACCTCTACTACGTCCGCTACCCGATCGACCGCGACGCCTACGCGACGACGCGGCACCGCGAACGTATCGGCGGCGCCGACGGCGACCCCGCCTACCCGTTCGAGGCGCACTGACCGCAGGTCAGGTCTCGTGAGCGCGTGGGCTGCGATGGCGACCTGCGATGGCGACCCAAAGCGCTCACGAGCATTTGCCGCGACACCCTCCAAAAGGACGCATTGCTTCGGCGCGCTGACCGGGGTCCGAGCCGTTACTCTGACGGCCGGCGGGTGTGGTGCTGATCTCTTTCCGTGCACGCCGACCGGGGGCGTGCACCGCGCTGGCCGCGTCCGTCCTAGCTGGACGCTCCCGACCGGGTCCGCCCCGCGGTGGCTACTCCTCCGCCCTCCGCCGCGACCAGCGCAGGGAGCAGTGGGGGTGACAGTGGCGATCTCGCTCTTCTGCTTCATCGTCGCGCCGATCCGGCAGTCCGGCGACTACTCCGTCGGAGTCCAGAACCTCGCCGCCGTCGAGGACGGCAGCTGCGGCATCGCCGACCACGCGGGGCGGGGGCCTGATCGTGGTGGATCACCCGATTCCGGGCAACCACTTCGGCGTGCAGAGCGTTCATGTTCCACGGTGGGTGGGGATGGCGAGGGGATTGACTTCTCTCCTCCCTGAAGGAAGGAGATTCAGTCCTCGCGGACTGAGTTTCCTGCTTCAACGACCGCAGCGTCCCCACCGTGGCGGTTCGGTCTCACACGATCTCACTCAGGCGTTCGGACCGGGGTGGTCCGGGTTCCCGCTCGACCAGCGGTACCCACGTACGTGCTCGGGTGTTCCCACTTGCGTGGGAGTGGTAGGTCTCACCTACCGAAATCAAGACTATCAGCGGTCGCTACGCGACCGACACGCGAGATCTGCTCCTCCCCACCCTGAAGGACGGGGCATCCGCAGATTGGAGATCAGGTGACCATGGCCGACACGATGCGCCAGCAGGTCCGGATTCCGGTGCCGCATCAGCGGCAGGCCACCCGCGAAGGCACGCTGATCTCCTACGTGCTGCCGGTCTACAACGAGGTGGCGGGCATCCGCCGGTTCCACGAGGAGCTCGTCGAGTCCACGGCCACTCGCCCCGAATTCGACTACGAGTTCATCTACGTCAACGACGGCTCCGCGGACGGATCGCTGGACGTCCTGCAGGACCTGGCCAAGAACGACCCGCGCGTGCGGGTGGTGGACTTCGCCCGCAACTTCGGCCACCAGATCGCCATCACCGCCGGGCTGGACCACGCGCAGGGCGACGCGGTGATCGTGATGGACACCGACCTGCAGGACCCACCGCGGGTCAGCCTGGAGCTGATCGACACTTGGCTGTCCGGTGCGGAGATCGTGTCCGCCCGGCGGCGCACCCGCCGCGACACCCCGTTCAAGCGCGCCACCGCGCACACCTACTACCGGGTGCTGCGGCGCTGCGCCGAGGTGGACATCCCGGTGGACACCGGCGACTTCCGGCTGCTCGACCGGCGCGCCGCCGAGGAGCTGCGGGGCTTCCGGGAACGCAGCCGGTTCATCCGGGGCATGGTCGCCTCGATGGGGTTCGAGCAGCGCGAGGTGCTCTTCGACCGCGACGAGCGGATGGCCGGCGAGACCAAGTACCCGATGCGGAAGATGATGCGACTGGCCGCCGACGGGGTCACCGGCTTCTCCACCGTGCCGCTGAAGCTGATCACGCGGATCGGGTTCATCACGCTGGGCCTGGCGATGCTCGGCATCATCTACTCGGTGACGCTGCGGCTGTTCTTCCCCTCGATCACGGTCTCCGGGTGGACCATGCTGATGGTCGCGATGCTGTTCCTGGGCGGGCTGCAGATGCTGTCGCTGGGGGTCATCGGCAGCTACGTCGGCCGGATCTACCACGAGGTGCAGCAGCGCCCCCTCTACATAGTGCGGAACGTGATCTCGCATGACGAAGACTGAACCGATCGGCGGCAGCGACCGGCTGATCAGCCGGTCGCTGCTGCGCTACGCGTTGATCGGCGCCAGCGGCGTGCTGCTGGATTACCTGCTGTTCCTGCTGCTGTTCAACGCGGTCGGGCTGCACGAGCAGCTCGCGAACGCGATCAGCACGACGGCCGGGATCACCAACAACTTCGTGCTCAACACGCTGTTCAACTTCCGCAAGCGAGACCGGATCCTGGTGCGGTTCCTGCGGTTCTACGCCGTCGGCGTGGCCGGGATCGCGTGGGCGTTCGTGCTGCTGCAGGTGTTCTCCGGCTGGCTGGGCATCGACCCGAACCTGGTCAAGGCCGGTTCGCTGCCGGTGGTGCTGATCTTCCAGTACTCGATCAACAAGAAGTGGAGCTTCGGATGAGAGTAGGCGTCGTCGGGGCGGGCGCGACCGGTTTGACTGCGGCGTTCGACACGGTGAAGGCCGGGCACGACGTGACGGTGCTGGAGGCGTCCGCGGAACTGGGCGGGCTGGCGGCGTCGATCGAGGTCGGCGGGACGCCGCTGGAGCGCTTCTACCACCACAGCTTCCGCACCGACCGGGCGATGATCGAGCTGGTCGAGGAGCTCGGCCTCGGGCACCTGCTGCGGTTCCACAAGCCCAGCACCGGCGTGTACATCGACGGGGAGCTGCACGACTTCGGCACGCCGCAGGAGATGCTGCGGTTCCCGAAGTTCTCGCTGCTGGACCGGTTCCGCTTCGGGGCGTCGTCGGCGGTGCTTAAGTTCGTCCGAAATGGACAGCAGTTCAACTCGGTGCGGGCGCTGGACTGGATGCGCCGTTGGGCCGGACCGCGCGTCACCGAGACGATCTGGGAGCCGCTGCTGACCGGCAAGTTCGGCGCCCACGCCGAGCAGATCTCGATGGCCTGGTTGTGGGCGCGGATCCACTACCGGACCTTCGAACTCGGTTACGTGCACGGCGGTTTCGAGCAGGTGTACCGGGCGCTGCTGGACGCGGTGACCGAACGCGGCGGGAAGGTGGAGTTCGGCAAGCCGGTCGAGTCGATCCGCCAGCCCGGCGCGACGGTGCTGGTGGGCGCCGGGGACGGCAGCAGCTACGAGTTTGACAGGCTGATCGTGACCGTGCCGCAACCGGTGTTCGCGAAGGCCGCCGGGATCGCATCGGACCACGTGCTGTGGCAGAACCAGTACCTCGGCGCGACCTGCTTCGTCCTGGAGTGCGACCGCAGCGTGATCCCGCACTACTGGCTGAACATCAACGACCCGGCGTTCCCGTTCCTGGCGGTCGTCGAGCACACCAACATGGTCGACCGCAGCGAGTACGGCGGGCGGCACATCGTCTACGTCGGCAACTACGTGCCGCGCGAAGACTGGCGGTTCACCACCGATCCGGCCGAACTGCTGGAGCGCTACATCCCCTGGCTGCGCAAGCTGAACCTGGACTTCGACCGGTCCTGGATCCTCGACTGGCACTTCTCCAAGGCGGGCTTCGCCCAACCGATCGTGACGCCGCAATACCGGTCCCGAATCCCCGGCCACCACACGGCGATGCCCGGCGTGACCCTGGCGACGATGTCCCAGATCTACCCGCAGGACAGGGGCCAGTCCTACGCAATAGCCATGGCCCACGAAGTGACCAACCGCCTCAGCCTCGACCGGGGTTGATGGGTGACGGCGGCGGATCCCGCGCCGGTGATGATGCTCGCGGCGTCGGAGACGAGGAATGCGATGGTCTCGGCGACTTCCCCGGGCGTCCGATGCGGCCGATCGGGTGCGCCCTGGGGTACCTGATCGTCTAGCTGCCGCGTCAGCTTCTTCAGCGCCCACTGGTGATCGGACGCCGACCGAGGACTGACGTGGAGGGTCCCTTCGACGAGTTCAACGCGGTGGATGTTGTCCTCGGGAAGCTCGGCCCAGTCTTTCAGGGACAGCAGGTGGTCCGGCCACGCCACAGCGCTCACCGCGTCCTCCTCCTCCGGCGAGCTGCCGGTACCCGACCAACTGTGCCCTACGCCCCCAACAGTGACGCTGTGCAGCGTAAATGCAACGGCGCCCCCGGCCTGGTTCGGTCGGGGGCGCCGTTGGTTCGGACTTACAGGTAGAACGCCAGGAACAGGCAGCCGGCGAGGATCACGCCGAGGACCATCAGGACCTTGTCCTTCAGGACCACTTCCTCCGGCTCGCCCGCCACGCCCTTGTCGATGTCCACCGCGTACCGCAGGATCGCCACCACCATCGGGATGATCGAGATCAGGCCCCAGCGGGACGACTCGAACTCCCGGATGTCGTACGCCCACAGCGCGTAGCACATGATCGTGATGGCCGCCGCGATCGCCCACACGAACCGCAGGTAGGACGGCGAGTACGCCTTCAGCGACTTGCGGATCTTCGCGCCGGTCTCCATCGCCAGCTTGACCTCCGCGTAGCGCTTGCCCGCCACCATGAACAGCGAGCCGAACGCCACGATCAGGTAGAACCACTGCGTGATGACCAGGTTCGCGGCGGCACCACCGGCGATGGCGCGCAGCAGGAAGCCGGACGCCACGATGCACAGGTCGATCACCGGCTGGTGCTTCAGGCCGAAGCAGTAGCCCAACTGCACCAGGATGTAGACCGCCATCACGATCAGCAGCGGCGTGCTGGTCAGGGCCGAGATCACCAGCGAACCGCCCAGCAGCAGCACGCACACCGCGTACGCGATCGGCACCGGGATCAGGCCGGCGGCGATCGGGCGGTTCCGCTTCGTCGGGTGCTGGCGGTCGGCCTCGACGTCGATCGCGTCGTTGACGAAGTAGATGCCGGACGCGGCCATCGAGAACACGAGGAACGCGATCACCGCGTGTCCCAGGATGCCCGGGTTCAGGATCTCGCCCGCCGCGAACGGAACGGCCAGGACCAGGACGTTCTTCACCCACTGCTTGGGGCGCAGCTCCTTGACCAGGCCGGAGACCAGGCCCGCCGTGGTGCCCGCCTTGGCGGTCACCTTCGCGTGGTAGGCGTCCGAGGACTTGTCCTTGATGTCGTCGGACTTGGCCGACGGCACCTCAAGCGCCTCGTCGCCGAACTCTGCGCCGATGGTGCCTTCCGCGTCCGCCTCGACCTCGACCCGCTTCTCCTGCGCTGTTTCGCCGGACTTCGCCTCGCCGCCGGGCTCGTCGGACTTCGCCTCGTCGCCGGGCTCGCCGGGCTCGTCGGACTCGTCGGTGCCGGTCAGCACCGCGTCGCCGACCTGGGCACCGTTGCTGCCTTCCGCGTCGGCCTCGGCCGGGGCGTCGGGCTTCCCGGTGTCGACCTCGGTTTCGTTCTTGTCAGCCACGGTTCCTCCGCCGTCTCATGAATCGCCGCACGCCCCACGCCACGGCACCGCCGAGCGCCGAACCGGCGACCACATCGCTCGGATAATGAACCCCCAGGACAAGCCGGCTGACCATCATCGGCGGCACCAGCGCCGGAGTCAGCTTCTTGCCCGTCAACCCGCCGTAGAGCACCGCGGCGGCCGTCGTGGACGTCGCGTGCGAGGACGGGAAGCTCAGCCTGCTCGGCGTGCCCACCAGCACCTGGACCTCGGGGTCGGCGGGGCGGCGGCGGCGCACCACGCGCTTGACCGCGATCGACGCCGCGTGCGCGGCGGCGACCCCGACGGCGGCGGTCAGCCACTCGCCGCGGCGCTTGCGGTCCACCAGCGCGCCGACCGCGCCGATGGCCAGCCAGCCGCCGGCGTGCTCGCCGAACAGCGACATCGCCTGGGCGGTCTTGACCACCGCCGGCTTCGCCAGCGCGCCCTGCACCTTGCGCAGCGCGACGGTCTCGGGGGTGACCGCTGCCGGTGCCTCGTCGGTGGGTGCGGCGGCCGGTTCTTCGGGGGCGGTCGCCGTCGTCAGCTCTGCCACATCGTCTCCGGGTGTCGGGGTCACTTCTGGTCGAAGACCTGTTTCCAGGACTCCGCACTGGTCAGCTCGGGCAACGCGTCGCGGTAGGCGGACCGCAGCCGCCCCCATTCCCGCGCCAGCCGCTTGTAGTTCGCCAGCGCGCGCATCCCGAGTCGACGGAACTCCTCCGGGTCACGGCGCCGAAACGCCACCCCGCTGCCGTCGGCGTTCGACACGGTCGCGCTGTCCAGGTTGCCCAGCAGGAACCACCGTGCGCTGGCGGCGGGCACGTTCAGCTGGGGCCGGTCGGTGGCCGACTTCGTCGGCTCCTTGAGGTTGTGCAGCAACGCCTTCGATGCGCGGGCCGCGATCACCGCCGGGTTCACCGGCGGCTTGAGCAGGCCCTCGGCCATGATCGGGTCCGCCGACGGCGGCGGGAACTCGCGGGCCGACGGCAGCGTCTTGGCATCGTCGTAGTCCTTGCGCAGCTCGCGGACCTCCGGGAGCGCCGAGCGGAGGCTGTCGAACAACCCCTCCGGGCCCGCCATGAAGTCCTCGATCGCCTTCTGCTGCACCGCGACCGTCGAGTACTCCATCGACAGCAGGTGCCGGAGCGTGAGCTTGAGGCCCTGTTTGACGATGTTGGTCTTGACTTCCTCCGGGCTGTGCAGCGCGGCCAGGATCAGCCGGTTGCGCGTGTGGAAGTACGAAGTCCAGTCCGTGGCGTCGTTCTTGTCGGTCCACGGCATGTGCCAGATCGCCGCGCCCGGCAGCGTCACCGTCGGGAACCCGTGCCCGCCCGCGCGCAGCGAGTACTCCGAGTCGTCGTGCTTGATGAACAGCGGCAGCGGCAACCCGGTGCGTTCGATGACCTCGCGCGGGAACAGGCACATCCACCAGCCGTTGTAGGTGGAGTGGATGCGCTGGTGCAGCTTGCTGGTCTTGCGCAGCGGCTTCTTGGCGAAATCGTGGTCGGTGACCGCGCCCGGCGCGGCCCGCCAGATGCCATTGGCGAGGTCGACGACCTCACCCATGGTGTGCAGCCGCGAGCGGGCCTGCAGGTTCAGCATCTGGCCGCCGACGATCACCGGGTTCGAGGCGGCGCGCGCGAACGCGTTCGCCCGCAGCACGCCGTCCGGCTCCAGCGCGATGTCGTCGTCGATGACCATGACCTGCGCGGCGTCCGAGTTGTGGACGCCCTCGTACATGACCCGGGTGAAGCCGCCGGAGCCGCCGAGGTTGTCCTGCTCGATCACGTGCAGCTTGTCGCCGATCCGCCGGGCGGCCTCGTCGAAGCCCTGGGTGTCGCGGATCTTCTGCGGGCCCTGGTCTGCCACCACGACCCGCTCGACGACGTCCATCACCTGCGGGTCCTCGCCCAGTGTCTGCAGCGCGAGCACGCAGTCGGCGGGCCGGATCGTGGTGGTGCCGATCAGCACCTTCTGCTTGGGCAGCGGGACGTCGGTGGTCCACGCCGCCTCATCGATCTCCAGCGGGACGTCGTTGGTGAACAGGTCGAACCAGATCCACCCGCCGTCCTCGAACGGCGTCAGCGACACCCGGAACTCCAGCGACTTCCAGTCGTCGCTGGCCACCGGGGTGCCCTTCAGGTGGACGCTGTCGCCGTTGGCCTTCGAGCGGTAGACGTCGAGCCGACCGGCCCCCTTCACCTTCAGCCGCAGCACGACCTCGTCGACCTTTGTCCAACGCTTCCAGTAGCTGGCCGGGAAGGCGTTGAAGTAGGACGCCAGGGAGATCTTGCGGTGCGAGGGCACCAGCAGGCGACGCCGCGACACGACCGTCGCGGAGCTGTCCAGCGCCGCGGGCTCGTCGATGTACAGCGGACGCACGTCCAGCGGGTCCTCGCTGCGCGGGAACACGACGCGCTGCAGCACCTGCTCGGGCGCCACGTCGGCGGTTCCGGAGCGCACCGATGTCACGTCGCTGAGCTTGCTCTCGCCCGCGGCGGCAGCACGGTCCTCTCGGGGGGTCCGGTCGGTCACGTCAGTCCTCCAGCGAGCCGTCCAGCGAACGACCCTCGGTGAAGTAAGGGGCGATCTTGTTGTCGAACATGCTCAGCGCCGAACCGATGGCCATGTGCATGTCCAGGTACTTGTAGGTCCCGAGCCGTCCGCCGAAGACGACCTTGCGCTCCTTGGCCTCTTTCTTGGCCAGCTCGCGGTAGGCCTCCAGCTTCTGCCGGTCCGCCGGGGTGTTGATCGGGTAGTACGGTTCGTCGCCGCTTTCCGCGGCCCGCGAGTACTCGCGGACGATGACCGTCTTGTCCTTCGGGTAGTAGTCGCGCTCCGGGTGGAAGTGCCGGAACTCGTGGATCCGGGTGTACGCGACGTCCTCGTCGGCGTAGTTCATCACCGACGTGCCCTGGAAGTCTTCGGTCTGCACGACCTCGGTCTCGAAGTCCAGGGTGCGCCAGCCCAGCTCGCCCTCGACGAAGTCGAAGTAGCGGTCCAGCGGGCCGGTGTAGACGACCGGGACGTCGGCGGGCAGTTCGGCGCGCACGTCGAAGAAGTCGGTGCTCAGCCGGACCTCGATGTTCGGGTGATCGGCCATCTTCTGCAGCCAGGCCGTGTAGCCGTCGACCGGCAGGCCCTCGAAGCTGTCGTTGAAGTACCGGTTGTTGAAGTTGTAGCGGACCGGCAGGCGGCTGATGACGGCCGCGGGCAGTTCCTTCGGGTCGGTCTGCCACTGCTTGGCCGTGTACCCGCGCATGAACGCCTCGTACAGCGGGCGGCCGATCAGCGAGATGGCCTTCTCCTCCAGGTTCTGCGCGTCCGCGGTGTTGATCTCGGACGCCTGCTCGGCGACCAGCGCCTTCGCCTCGTCCGGGGTGAACGAGCGGCCGAAGAACTGGCACAACAAGCCCAAGTTCATCGGGAGCGAGTAAATCTGCCCCTGGTACTTGGTGAACACGCGGTGCCGATAGTCCGTGAACTCGGTGAACTGGTTCACGTAGTCCCAGACCCGTTTGTTCGAGGTGTGGAAGAGGTGGGCGCCGTAGCGGTGCACCTCGATACCCGTCTCGGGCTCCGCCTCCGAGTAGGCGTTGCCCCCGATGTGGTCACGTCGGTCCAGCACCAGCACCCGCTTGTCCAGCTGGGTGGCGGCGCGCTCTGCGATCGTGAGGCCGAAGAATCCGGAACCAACAACGATCAGGTCATAGCCTGCGAAGCTCACAGCCGTCGAGGGTAGCGGGGGCAAACCACCGGCCCGAAACCGCGTTGACGTTCGCCGCTACGCATAGCTACGTGGCGTGTCGATATCGCCTCGCTCAGCGGCCTCCCCACCCTTGATCAGGACTTTCTTCATACAATCGATGATTCCGCGAGTACCGTCCGCAGCTATTCGCGGCTGTTATTACCCGTCAGGCGACGCGACCGGCGAGTCGTGCCGCGGGTAGCATCGCGCGCGGCGTCGACTCGCCCCGCAGCCGCCGCGGGCCGGTGACCGGCGCGGTAGCGGGGCCTGATCCTGGGATGGTGAGCATCGGCTTGGCACGCGCGCGTGATGGGCGGTTCCTGCTGGTCGCGGCGGTCGTGATCGAGGTATTCGCGATCTGGTTCGTGCACTGGATCGACACCCGCGGCTACATGGACACCGAGATCTACCGGCTCGGTGCCCGGGCGTGGCTGAACGGTTACCAGGTGTACGGCGACGACCTGACGCCGGAGAGCCCGGACTCCGGCACGCTGCCGTTCATCTACCCGCCGTTCGCGGCGCTGCTGTTCATCCCGCTGACCTGGCTGTCGGTGGACGGCGCGGTCGTGCTGGTGGCGGTGCTGTCGCACATCGCGATCCTCGTCACTGCCTACTCGCTGGCCCGCTCGTCGGACTACCTCGCGCCGCGCGCCGGGCTGGTGGCGGTGGCCACCGCGGTGCTGATGCCGTGGTTCACGCTGATCGAGCCGGCCCGCGAGACGATCAACTACGGTCAGATCAACCTGGTGCTGATGGCGCTGGTCGCGGCCGACTGCCTGCTGCCGCTCACCAGGTGGCCGCGCGGGTTGCTGGTGGGCATCGCGGCGGCGATCAAGCTGACGCCGCTCGGGTTCCTGCTGCTGTTCCTGCTGCGCCGGGACTACCGCGCGATGGCCGTGACGGGCCTGACGTTCGCCGCCACCGTGCTGATCGGGCTGGTCGCCGCGCCGAAGGACGCGGCGGACTGGTGGCTGGACAAGATGCTGTCCACCGGGGACTCCTTCGGGACCGTCTACGCCGGCAACCTCACGTTGCGCAGCCTGCTGGCGAAGCAGTCGCTGACCGGGTTCGAGCTGAACTCGCTGTGGGTCCTCGGTTCGGTGCTGCTGCTGGCGCTCGCGGTGCTCGGCATGCGATACGCGCTGCGGATGGCGAACGTGCCGCTGGCGCTGATGCTCAACGCCGTGCTGGTGCTGCTGGTGTCGCCGATCTCCTGGTCGCACCACTGGGTCTGGGCCGGGCCGACGCTCGCGCTGCTGTTCGCCATGTCGTTGCGGCACCGCTGGTACGGCGTGCTGCTGACCGTCGGGTTGTGCGCGCTGACGGTCCTCGCCGGCCCGCAGTGGTACCTGCCGAACACCGAGGACCGCGAGCTGGACTGGACGTTCTCGCAGCAGGTCGTCGGCAACGCCTACACGCTGATCGGCATCGGCTTCCTGATCGCGGCGGCGGTCGCCTACATCCGCTCCCGGGGTCCAGGCACCCCGCAACTTCCATTGAAATCGAACCGACGATTTCCATTGAAATCGTAGAAGTTGTCCACATCCTCCGGTGTGTCGCGGGCCGACACACCGGTGTTCCGCGATTTCAATGGAAATCGGACCTCTGATTTCCATTGAAATCGCGGGAATCGTCCACAGGGGACGCCGGGTCGTGGTCACTCGGACAGAGCAGTTGACCAGCGGAGGATCCGGACCCACCGGATACTCGCCTCACGTAGGCCGCCCCGATCGCCGTCGCGGAAGCGAGGTATCGCCAATGCGTCTCCGGTTCAGCGTCCCGATCGTCCTCTTGCTCACCGCGACCGCACTGCCCAGTGCGAGCGCGGCGGAGACCCCCGAGACGACCAGCACCCGAGTCGCGTTGCGCGACGCGCCGATGAACCGCGACGCAACGCGGGAAGTGCATCCCGGCGGGGTTTTCGACCTGGTCGGCATCACCTGGCGCGGCCCCGCGCCAGACCGCGTCGAGGTGCGCACCCGGAGCGCCGCCGGCTGGAGCCCGTGGTCGGAGCTGGAAGCGATCGACGCGGCGCAGGGCAGCGAACCGCTGTGGACCGAGCGCGCCGACACCGCCGAGGTGCGGGCCAGCCGGGCGGGCGCGGACGTGACCGGCGAGCTGGAACTCGTCGCGATCAACCCGGGCTCCGCACCCGCCGCACCACCCCGGTCGAGCGCCCCGGGGCAGCCGCCGGTCGTCGGCCGCGCGCAGTGGGGCGCCGACGAGAGCCAGATGACCTGGCCGCCGGAGCGCACCGAGACCAAGGCGGTCGTGGTGCACCACACCGCCGGGACCAACGACTACGACTGCGGCCGGTCGGCCGACATCGTGCGGGCGATCTACCGCTACCACGCCGTCGAGCTGAAGTGGGGCGACATCGGCTACCACGCCCTGGTCGACAAGTGCGGCACGATCTTCGAGGGCCGCGCCGGCGGACTGCGCGACGACATCATCGGCGGCCACGCGCGGGGCTTCAACGGCGGGACGTTCGGCGTGTCGATGATGGGCAACTACGACCGCATCGCGCCTTCCGGCGCCACCATCGAGTCGGTCGCGGCGATCAGCGCGTGGAAGCTGAACACCGCCAGGGTTCCCGCGGACGGCCGCATCGAGCTGATCGCCGGGCCCGCGAACAACTCACACTTTCCGGCCGGCGCGGTGGTTCCGCTACCGACGATCTTCGGCCACCGCGACGTGAGCAAGACGGCCTGTCCGGGGCAGCGCGGCTACGAGCAGCTCGACAAGATCCGGGCCCACGCAACAGCCATGCAACGCGACCACCGGCCATGACCGGTTGACCGCAGTGTCAATTGAACCTGCGGTCACCACCAGCGGTCGAGGACGTGCGCCACGCCGTCTTCGGCGTTGGTTGCCGTGACCTCGTCCGCCACCGCCAGGGCCTCCGGGTGGGCGTTGCGCATCGCCACGCCGTGGCCCGCCCACTTCAGCATCGGGACGTCGTTGGGCATGTCGCCGAAGGCGATCACGTCGGCCTGGTCCACGCCCAGCTCCTCGGCCACCGCCGCCAGGCCGGTCGCCTTGTCGACGCCCGCCGCGGACAGCTCGATCAGCCCGGCCGTCGTCGAGTAGGTCAGCTGGAGCTGCGAGCCGAGCACCGCGCCGGCCGCCGCCGCCATCTCCGCGCTGGTCATGTGCTCGTGCAGGACCAACAGCTTGACCGCGGCCTTACCGGTCAGCTCGCCCGCGCCGGCCACGTGGATGTCCGAATTCGGCCACACCCGGCGGAAATCGGCCTCGGCGAGGAACTGCTCGTGGGGCCGGTCCCGCGCGCCGTCGGTGGTCCGCTCCACCGCGAAGGCGCAGCCCGGCAGCTCGTGCCGCAGCTCGCGGGCCACGTCGTGCAGCAGCACCGGGTCGATCACGTGGCTGTGCAGCACCCGGTCGGCGGACGCGTCGTAGAGCACCGCACCGTTCGCGCAAACCGCCATCCCGGACACGCCCAGCCCATCGACGACCATCGGCATCCAGCGCGGCGGACGCCCGGTGGCCAGCACGAACGGCGTGCCCGACGCCACCACCCGCTGCACCGTCCGCGCGGTTCGCGGGCTCACCCGCTCCATCGGGTCGAGCAGGGTGCCATCCACGTCCGATGCCACCAGGCCAGGTTTGCGCACCCAGTCATCCTGCCCGGTCCCGGTCGTCGCGCGGGAGGCCCGGGCCCCTGTTACGCGACCCGCGCCACGTTCCGCATCACCTGATCGGGTCGATAAGGGCGAGGCTCGACCAGTACGGTCAACGGCGTGCGAGTTGGGATCGTGATTCTGCCCGAACACCGTTGGTGGGCTGCCGAGCCGCTGTGGCGGATGGCCGAGGAGTACGGCTTCGCCCACGCCTGGACCTACGACCACCTCGGTTGGCGGTCCCTGGTGGACAAGCCCTGGTTCGACGCGGTCCCGACGTTGACCGCGGCCGCCACGCTCACCTCGACGATCCGGCTGGGCACCCTGGTCGCGTCGCCGAACTTCCGGCACCCCGCGCACTTCGCGCGCGAGCTGACCGCGCTGGACGACATCGCCGATGGCCGCATCACGCTCGGCATCGGCGCGGGCGGCATCGGTTTCGACGCGCACGTGCTGGGCCGCGCCGAACTCACCGCCGGGCAGCGCGTCGACCGGTTCACCGAGTTCGTCGAGCTGCTCGACCAGATCCTCACCCAAGACTGCACCGACTACTCCGGCGAGTACTACACGGCCGTCCAAGCGCACCGGGCGCCCGGCTGCGCGCAGCTGCCCCGGATGCCGTTCGTGATCGCCGCCAACGGGCCGCGGTCGATGCGGTTGGCAGCGGAGTACGGCCAGGGCTGGGTCACCACCGGTCGGCCTGCCGACGACGTGGAGACCTGGTGGCGGTCGGTCGCCGAGCTGTCGCTGCGGTTCGCCGAAGTGCTCGCCGAACAGGGCCGCGACCCGGCGAATGTCGACAAGTATCTGCAGGTGGACGCCGCACCGGCCTACTCAATGTCCAGTGTGGACTACTTCCGGGACGTGGTCGGCCGGGCCGCGGAGCTCGGTTTCACCGACGTCATCACGCATTGGCCACGCCCCGAGGAGCCGTACGCGGGCAAGGAGTCCACTGTCGAGGAGATCGCCTCAGAGGTCCTGCCCGAACTGTGATCTCCCCGTGACAAACCCGAGCACGCGCCGACGCATCGCACGGGGCATGCAAGGCACTACATGGGGCGCACTCGCCGATTCACCGTTCTGCCGTTCGTCGCTCGCGCTGACCGCACTCGACCGCAGGTTGCTCGCAAGCACCCAGCGGCACGCCCGGCTCTCCCGCGGCGGGCCGTCGGTGTCGACCGTCGGCGCCTCGTTGTCGTTGTCGCGCAAAACCGGCGGATCCGGTCGCCGAGACCGGCCAGCGCGAGGCCTGCGCGCCACTCAGGGGGTTGGACACGTCCCACCGTAAGCCGGGCCGCAACCGCAGGTGTGCCCCCGGGAGCTGCCGGGAAGCCTTTCCGGCAGGAGGTGGTGGCGATGTCGGTGAAGAACGTCGTGCAATTCCTGCTGGACGAGGCGGGCACCACCTATGCCGCCCAGGCCGGGATCTCGTTGGCGAACAAACCCGCCCCGCTGTACCGGTTGCTGGTGCTGTCGATGCTGATGTCCACCCGGATCAGGGCGGAGCTGGCGGTATCGGCCGCGCGCGAACTGGCCGAGTTCGGGACGCCGCAGAAGATGTGCGACGCGACCTGGCAGCAGCGGGTCGACGCGCTCGACCGCGGGCACTACGCGCGGTACGACGAGAGCACGTCCACGGCGCTCGGCAAGGGCGCGCAGCTGCTGATCGACCGGTACCACGGGGATCTCCGGCGGATGCGCGCGAAGGCCGACGGGGACATCGGCCTGCTGCAGGAGAAGCTCACCGAACTTCCCCGGCTCGGGCCGGTGGGCGCGGACATCTTCTGCCGCGAGGTGCAGCTGGTGTGGCCCGAGCTCCGGCCGATCTTCGACAAGAAGGCGTTGGCGGGCGCGGAGAAGCTCGGCCTGCCCACCGATCCGGACCGGCTCGCGGGCCTCGTCGAAGGGCACGAGCTCGCCCGCCTGGCGGCCGCCCTGGTCCGGGCGACCCTCGACCGCGGCCTCGCCGCTGAGATCACCAAGGCGGCCTGAACCCACTGGTCAGGACCCATGAGCGCGTCGCGGGGTTCGCAAGTTCCATTGAAATCGAAGGTCCGATTTCAATGGAACTTGCGTAGGACGGAGTCCGGACGACGACCGCAATTTCCGCAGGGGGCCGTAGTTCCCGCAGGGGGCCGTAATTCCCGCAGGGGCCGCACGCACCGAACTCGACATGACACGTGAGACGAGCCTGGAAATCAGCCCCCGGCCTGGATGATCACTTGGGTTCGAGAACCTCGCGGCCGCCGAGGAACGGGCGCAGCGCCTGGGGCACCCGCACCGAGCCGTCCGGCTGCTGGTGGTTCTCCAGGATCGCGACGATCCACCGGGTGGTGGCCAGCGTGCCGTTGAGCGTGGCGGCGAACTGCGGGCGGCCGTCCTCGTCGCGGTAGCGGGTGTTCAGCCGCCGCGCCTGGAACGTGGTGCAGTTCGACGTCGAGGTCAGCTCGCGGTAGGTCTGCTGGCTCGGCACCCACGCCTCGCAGTCGAACTTGCGGGCCGCGCTCGCGCCGAGGTCCCCGGCCGCCGTGTCGATCACCCGGTAGGGCACCTCGATCTTGGCGAGCATCTCCTCTTCCCAGGCCAGCAGCCGCTGGTGCTCGTCGCGGGCCTCGTCCTCCCGGCAGTAGACGAACATCTCCAGTTTGTTGAACTGGTGCACCCGGATGATGCCGCGGGTGTCCCGGCCGTAGGAACCGGCCTCCCGGCGGAAGCACGTCGACCAGCCCGCGTAGCGCAGCGGGCCGGTGGAGAAGTCCACGATCTCGCCCGAGTGGTAGCCCGCCAGCGGGACCTCGGAGGTGCCGACCAGGTACAGGTCGTCCTCCTCCAACCGGTACACCTCGGTGGCGTGCGCGCCGAGGAACCCGGTGCCCTCCATGATCTCCGGGCGAACCAGCACCGGCGGTACGACCAGGGTGAAACCGGCGGCGGCGGCCTGCGCGGCGGCCATGTTCAGCAGCGCCAGCTCCAGCTGCGCACCGATGCCGGTCAGGAAGTAGAAGCGGGCGCCGGCGACCTTCGCGCCGCGCTCCATGTCGAAGGCGCCGATGGCCGTGCCCAGCTCGACGTGGTCCTTGATCTCGAAGTCGAACTCGCGCGGCACCCCGACGTGTTTGAGCACGGCGTAGTCGTCCTCGCCGCCCGGCGGCACGTCGGCCTCGACGACGTTGGACACGGCCTTCTGCGACCGCAGCAGCTCCTCGTCGGCCGCCGACTGCTCCGCCTCGGCCTCCTTGACCTGCGCGGCGAGCTCCTTGGCCCGGGTCAGCAGGGCCTCGCGCTCCTCGCCCTTGGCCTTGCCGACCTGCTTGCCGAGCTGCTTCTGCTCCGCGCGCAGGTTGTCCGCCCGGGACACCGCGGACCTGCGACGCTCGTCGGCGGACAGCAGCGCGTCCACCAGGGACGCGTCCTCTCCTCGTGCGCGCTGCGAAGCGCGCACCGCTTCCGGGTCATCGCGTAGCGTCTTCAGGTCGATCACAGCTGGTCAGCGTAGCCGCCCACCGCGAGAGCCCCACCCGCAGGGTGCGTCCTGCCGCGATCAGGGTATGGGGTCAGGAGCTCGCGGGGATGCGGTGCGGCACGAAGGCCGCGCCGTCGTCGGTGATCAGGCCCGCCGTCTCGCGGATGCCGAGCCCCGCCGACGAGTCGCCGACCACCCATGCCCCGAGGGCCGGGCGCATCCCGTCGAACTCCGGCAGCGGGTCGAAGGCCTGGTAGACGTAGCCCTCCGAGCCGTACACCCCGCCGGTCTCGGTCTCCCAGCCCGGCGCGACGACCGCGATGTTGTTGCCCTCGCGCCCCAGGCGGGGCTTGCGCACGTACTCGGTGAGCAGGCCGGGCTGGTCCAGGAACGTCGGCAACAGGTTGGGGTGCCCCGGGTGCATCTCCCACAGGATCGCCAGCAGCGCCTTGTTGGACAGCAGCATCTTCCACAGCGGCTCGACCCACTGGGTGGCCGGCAGCGTTTTGACGGCGTGCTTGCCGAAGTCGTCGTCGACCATCCACTCCCAGGGGTAGATCTTGACGACCGAGTTCATCGGCGCTTCTTCCAGGTCGACGAAGCGCTCCAGCAGGCTGTCCCAGCCGATCTGCTCGATCGGCAGGCCGACGGTGTCCAGCCCGGCCTCAGCCGCGGTCTCCTGCAGGTAGGCCGCGGTGATGTTGTCCTCGCCGGTGACGTCCGCAGACGACCAGGTGAAGTGCACCTCGTTGGTGGCCAGCTGCTTGGTGATCTCGCCCCAGCGCTCGACGAGCGTCTCGTGGATGGAGTTCCACTGGTCGTCGCCCTCGTGGCACTCGGTCAGCCAGTGCCACTGCACGACCGCCGCCTCCAGCAGCGAAGTCGGGGTGTCGGCGTTGTACTCCAGCAGCTTCGCCGGGCCGGTGCCGTCGTAGCGCAGGTCGAACCGGCCGTAGAGGTGCGGGTCGTGGCGCTTCCAGGAATCGGCGATGTGCGGCCAGACCCACTCCGGGATGCCGAAGTCCTTGTAGCGCTCCGTGATGATGACGTGATCGACGGCGTCCAGGCACATCGAGTGCAGCAGCTCGACGTCCGCCTCCAGCGACAGCACCTCGTCGAGGCTGAACTCGTAGTGCACGCCCTCGTCCCAGTAAGGCCGCGCCGTGCCGTCCGCCGCGCGCGCGGGCGTGCCGAAGACGAGCCCGAGCTCCTCGACCTTGGCCTGCCAGTCCGGTCGTCGTGCCGTGGTCCTGCGCCGCACTCGTCAGCTCCCGCTACTGCCGCTCTTGCTGCTGATGCCGAACCCACCCCGCTGGATGGTCTTGCCGCTGGTGTCCTTGATCGTCGAACCGGACGGCTTGGTGAAGGTCGACCCGGAGGCCGGCGAGCCGATCGGCGGCGCCGACACGCCGGACGGCGTGTACGCGTAGCGGTAGGAGTTGTAGCCGCCGAAGCCCCCGGTAGGCAGGAAGATCGGCATGAAGAACATGCCGCCGTCCACGTAGCCGCCGTGCGAGTTCACGTAGTTCGCGTCGCAGTACTGATCCTGGTCCCTGTTGCCGGGCTGGCCCGACTGGTCCGTGGCGCAGTACTCCTGGGTGGCGTTGGCCTCGTTGCTGACTTCCGACGCGGTGTACATCGCGGCCACCAGCGCCACGACGCCGACCGTCGCGCCGCCACCGATCATCAGGCGGCGCCGCTTCTTCGTCTTGGCCTCCGCGGCCTCCAGCTCGGCCCGGTGCTGGTCTTCGCGGCGCTGCTCGGCGGCGACGCGGGCGCGCTGCTCCGCCAGCGTCGGCTCGCGCGGAGTCGTGTGCTCGGCATCCTGGTACCGGATCCGGCCGCGCCCCGCCTCTTCCGACGGCTGGGGCGGCGGCGGTTGCGCCGGGGTCGTCCCCGCGTGCCCCTGCGGCTGCTCGTCGTCTGCCACTGGCTTGCCATCTTCCGTCATAGCCCCACTCCCGAACGCAACATTACCTATTGAGGCGACGTGCCCGGCAACGAATCGGTTCCGAACCTGCTAGAGGGCATCGCGCAATCCGGGACGCGGCGAGGCATCATGTGTTCGATGGCAGCGCGCAAATCCCCTCCCAGTCCACGCCGGAACAAGCCCAACACTCGGATCGTGATGATCTCGGCTGCCATCGGCGCCCTACTGATCCTCGTGGTCAGCGCGGTGCTGAACTGGCCCACCGGCGGCGGTCCCGGGACCGGCGGCCGCGGGGTCGGCGGCTCCGGCCAGATCGGTTCGGCCCCGGCGCCGGAGGCGGTGTTCGATGCCAAGGCGGGCGACTGCCTGAACTGGAACGACCCCGACGCCGGCGATATCAGGAACGTCACCTGTGCCGAACCCCACCTCTTCCAGGTCACCGGCAGCTCGGAACTGCGCGGCGAGTTCGGCGACAACGCCCCATTCCCGGACCCCGAGCAGTGGCAGCAGATCAAGCAGCAGCGCTGTACCGACGTGTCGAAGGGCTTCCTGGCCAACCAGTTCGACCCGCACGGCCGGTTCAGCGTGGGCGCGTTCACCCCGAGCGAGGATGGCTGGGCCGACGGCGATCGAATGCTGCACTGCGGCATCCAGCAGCCCGGACCGTCCGGCAAGCTCTTCCCGATCACCGGCAGCGCGGCCCAGATGGACCAGTCCAACGTCTACCCGGTCGGCCGCTGCCTGGGCATCAACGGCACGGCGGTGTGGGACCCGGTGGACTGTGCCCGGCCGCACTCGGTGGAGATCACCGGCCAGGTCGACCTCGGCGAGCAGTTCCCCGGCGGCTACCCGTCGGAGACGGACCAGGACGGCTTCCTCGCGACCAGGTGCGCGGAGCTGACCGACAACTTTGCGGGCGGCCCGACGGTCGCCAAGGACAAGGGCCTGGTCCCCTACTGGGACACGCTGGCGCCGGAGAGCTGGGACGCCGGTTCGCGGCAGGTCAACTGCAAGGTCAGCGCGCAGCTGCCGGACGGCAGCGGGCTCGCGCCGGTGACCGGCAGCGTCAAGGGCGAGGTGCAGGTCGGCAAGGAGCCGGCACCGAAGGACGCGGCCCCGAACGAGCCGGGCGTGCCCGCGACGGAGCCCCGCTGACGCCTGCCGAGTGCGGTAGAACGGGTTCATGCCGGTGGAGATGACCCGCGCCCGGTTCGAGGAACTCGTGGCCGACGCCCTCGATCTGCTGCCCGCGGAATTCGCGGCCGCGATGAACAACGTCGTGGTGCTGGTGGAGGACACCCACCCCGAGGACCCGTCGCTGCTGGGGCTGTACGAGGGCATCGCGCTGACCGAGCGGGACAGCACCTACGGCGGGGTGCTGCCGGACCGGATCACGATCTACCGCGAGCCGCTGCTGGACATGTGCGCGGACGAGGAAGAAGTGGTCGATGAAGTCGCGGTGACGGTGGTGCACGAAATCGCCCACCACTTCGGCATAGACGACGAAAAGCTCCACGCCCTGGGCTGGGGCTGAACCGGCAACGACACCGGGAACTGTGGTCAGGTGAGACTGCAGATCAGGGGGTGCCGAGGCCGTCCCAGGAGAGGCAGCGCCAGCCCGTGCGGACGTCCGGGTCGGCTTCGAGGACGATCACGCCCGTGTTCGGCAGATGCCTCGCGTTGGCGTGGGCTGCGTCGACGTTAGCGGCGATGGCGCACGCCGCGAGCCGCAGCATCGCGCCGTGGCTGACCAGCGCCACCGCGCCGTCACCCGCGCCGTCGATGGCGCTGCGCGCACCCCCGACGAACCGGGTCAGCGCCTCGCGACCGGTTTCCCCGTCGGGCATCGGGATGTCGATCCGCCCCTCATGCCAGCTCTCGTAGACGTCATCGAAGACCCGCAGCGCCTCCGAGTCGCCACGCCCCTCCAGCTCCCCGACGTAGATCTCGTGCGTTCCTTCGACGATCTCGACCGGCAGCCGGTGCCGCTGCGCCAACGGCTGCGCCGTCTGCTGCGCGCGTAGGGCGCGGCTCGCGTGGATCGAGATGATCTTCTCCCCGGCCAGCCGCTCTGCCAACCGCGCCGCCTGCCGCTCGCCCAGCTCGGTCAGGCCGGGGCCGGGCGGCAAGGTGTCGAGTTCCTGCCGCACGTTGGCCAGGGTCTGCCCGTGGCGGGCCAGGATCAAGCGCAATCCGGTGGGCGCCTCCAGCTCGTACCCGAAATCGATCACGCCAACCGTCCCGCGCGGATGTCTTCGAGCCACTTCGCCGAAACCTGGAACGCCTGCTCCGAGGCGGATGGGCGCACGCTGGCCGGCGAGCGGTCCGCCTTCGGGTAGGACCCGAGGAACAGCACGGTGCTGCAGCGGCGGTGCAGCGCGGTCAACGCGTCGCCGATCCGCGCGTCCGCGACGTGCCCGTCGAAGTCGAGGAAGAACCGGTACTCGCCGAACCGCTCCCGCAACGGCCGGGATTCGATGCGGCTGAGGTTGATGCCGCGCAGCGACAACTCGGCCAGCATCTCAGCCAGCGTGCCGACCTCGTCGCTGATCACCGCACACACCGAGGTCCGGTCCGCGCCGGTCGGGTCCGGCAGCGCGCCGGGGCGGCGGACCAGCAGGAAGCGGGTGACCGCATCGCGCACGTCGGCGATGCCGCCGGCGAGCCGCACCAGCGACGGGTAGTGCTCGATGGCCACCGGCGCGGAGATCGCCGCGTTGAACTCCCCGGCCACCACCGCGGCGGCCGCCGCGGCGGTGGAACTTGTCGCGCAGACGCTGGCGCCCGGCAGGTTCTCGGCCAACCAGTCGCGGACCTGGGCGAGGGCGTGCGGATGGCTCGCCACGGTACTGATGTCAGACATCGCGATGCCGGGCCGACCCAGCAGGTCGAACTGCACCGGCAGCACGACTTCCTGCACCGCGCCCAGCGGCTCGTCGGTGGTCAACGCGTCCAGCGTGGCGGCCACCGAGCCTTCGACGGAGTTCTCCACCGGCACCCCGGCGGCCAGCACCGCACCGGAGCGCACTGCGGCGAGTGCCAGCGGCACGGTCTCGTACGGCACGAGTTCGGCGTCGAAATCCCCGGTCAGCTGCCGGGTGGCTTGTTCGGTGAAGGTGCCCGGCGGGCCGAGGTACGCGATTTGTGGCACCCGCCCAGACTAAGAGCCTGATGGTGAATGGTCTGGGCGGGTGGTCGCTTAGCGGAACCTGAGCGGTTCCCTGGACTGCGGTGCCCCTCCTGATGTATGTCCAATACGCGGCAGAGGGGCCGTTCTCGCCAGAAAACCTCTCAGAACCCGCCGATGGTCGTCTTGGCAAGGTGAATGCAAGCGGCTACCCGCTTCCAAAGGCGCGGACGGCATTCGCCGGCAGGCTCTCAGCTCAGAGGGGCCGTGTCCGCCGCGCGTAGCGGTGCCGACGGTGCAACCTCGGCGGCCGGAAGGCGGACTGCCACTCGTCCGGGCGCGCGGGCGCGGGCGTCCACTCGACGGCGGGACGTTCCGGGCGGCGGGTCCGCGCTCCGACAAATCGGCGAATGTGTGACCTACCCAATGCCACCGCGTCACACATTCCTGCGATGCTGTGGGGCGTGACCGCAGATTCGGGGCGCTCAGCGGATGGAGCGGAGCCGGAGCTGCAGCTCGTCCTGTGCGCGTTAGACGAGCCGCTGGCCGCCGCTTGGCAAGAGATCGCCGACGGCCGAGCCGGCCTCACCCTTCACCGGGGTTCGGTGCTCGACCTGCGGGTCGACGCGGTGGTGAGCCCGGCGAACTCCTACGGCTGGATGCGGGGCGGCATCGACGCGGTGTACTCGCGTGTCTTCCCCGAGGTGGAGGAGCAGGTCCGCAGCGCGGTGCTGGCGTACCACGGCGGCGAGCTGCCGGTCGGCGAAGCGCTGCTGGTGCCCACCGGGGCGCCGAACCCGATCTGGCTGATCAGCGCTCCCACGATGCGGGAACCCGGCGAGCAGCTCCCCGCCGACACGGTCCACCCCTACCTCGCGGCGCGAGCCGTGCTGCGGCTCTGGGCCAGCGGTGTCCTGGAGAACGGCACCCCGGTCCACCAAGTGGTCCGGACTGTCGCGATGCCCGGCCTGGGCACGGGCACCGGTGGGGCCGCCCCGGAACTGTGCGCACGCCAGGTCGCGGCGGCGTGGGACGAGATCTTCGCCCGCGTCGACCTCTGAGACCGGTCAGCCGAGTGGACCGCAGCCGAGATGTCGACTCGCCATGTTCGAGTTTTGGGCACGGCCGATTATGCCGAATTGCCCGGGTGGGTCCCGCACTCGGCGGGTCGCACCCGGTTCTGTCGGCTTTCCTCCGGGGCCCCGCTGCGGATTTCAACCCACTGGACGGATGAAGTTGAGCCGACCGGGCGCAAGTTCAGATGATCAAGCGCGCCGAGGGCGAAATGAGTACCGTCGGGCACACCGGCCGACCACCGAGGAGGTCCCCAGATGCTCATTCGCCGTTTGGCCCGGCCGATGCTCGCCGCAACCTACATCTACGACGGATTCGGGGCGTTGCGCGATGCGCCGACCCACGCCAAGGCGGCCGCCCCGCTACTGGAGAAGACCACGGCCCCGCTCAAGGACTCGCTGCCGGAACGGTTCCCGACCGATCCGGAAACGCTGGTGCGCATCGACGGCGTGGTGAAGATCGGGGCCGGAGCCCTGCTGGCGCTCGGCAAATTCCCGCGGCTGGCCGCGCTGCTGCTCGCCGGCAGCACCGTGCCGACCACGCTGGCGGCGCACGCGTTCTGGGAGATCGACAATCCACAGGAGCGGGCCAACCAGCAGATTCACTTCCTCAAGAACATCGGGCTGCTCGGCGGCTTGCTGATCACCGCCGTCGACACGGGCGGCAAGCCGTCCGTCGGCTACCGGGCCAAGCGCCGCGCGCGCAAGGTCGCCAAGCACACCCACCACAGCGTCGGCGCGGTCAAGGGCGCGGCGAAGGCCCGGAAGTAACCCGGTCGTCAGGCGACCCTCAGCGCATCCGCCGCCGAGCACGTACGTAGCGTGGTGCTCGTGCCAGTGAGGGTGCTGCTAGTCGATGATCATGAGGTGGTCCGGCGCGGGCTCCGCGACCTGCTGGACACCGAGGAAGACGTGGTGATCGTCGCGGAAGCCGGCGGCGTCGGCGAGGCGCTGGTGCGCGCGCAGGCGACCGAACCCGACGTCGCGGTCATCGACATGCGGCTGCCCGATGGAGACGGGCTGGAGCTGTGCCGCAGGCTGCGCGAGCTGCCGCAGCCGCCGTATTGCTTGGTGCTCACGGCCTTCGACGACGAGCAGGCGCTGGTCGGCGCGATCAACGCCGGTGCGTCCGGCTATCTGCTGAAACAGGTGCGCGGGCAGGACCTGGTCAACGCGGTACGCGAGGTTGCGGCCGGGCATTCGCTGCTGGATCCGATCACCACCGGCCGGGTCCTGGCGAGGTTGCGCCAGTCCACCAGCCCCGAGCCGGACGAACTCGCCGCCCTGACCGAGCGGGAGCGCAAGGTGCTGGAGCTGATCGGCGAGGGGCTGACGAACCGGCAGATCGCCGAGCGGCTGTTCCTGGCGGAGAAGACGGTCAAGAACTACGTGACCTCGGTGCTGGCCAAGCTCGGCATGGAGCGCCGCACCCAAGCCGCCGCCTGGGTCGCCCGCCGCCAGAGCCAGAGCTGAGCAAGACGGTTTCCAGACTCGTCCTGCGTGGCGGTGCGGGAAGCGGCCCCCTGCGGGAATTACGGAAGCCGCCTGAACTCCAGGATTCCCGACTCATGAGCCAATTCACCACGCCGGGGACTGGCCTCGCCAGACGACGCTGAGAACCCGCGACGGGTGCCGGTTGCGTGTGTGGGCCAAGCGGCTGCGCCGCTGCAAAGACAAGAGCCCACCCTACCCACGCCCCTGGACGGCCACTTCCAGAACAGCTTCCGCGGCGCCGAAAAGTACTCCCGGGTGGGCGGCGGACGGAGCTGGTCGGGTTTCAGCTCTGACGTTGGTTCAGGCGCTGCTGGAGAGCGGGACTTCCCAGGTGACCGTGGTGCCGCTGTCCGGAGAGGACGTGATCACGCAGCGGCCGCCCGCCGCGACCGCGCGCTCTTCGAGGTTGCGGAGACCACGTTTGCTCACGTCGCGCGGAATTCCGCAGCCGTCGTCCACGACCTGCAGCAGCAGTCCCGAATCCAAGCGCCGCACCCGCACCAGCACGGTCTGCGCCCCGGCGTGCCGGACCACGTTGGACAGCGCTTCGCGGAGCGCGGCGCGGGCGTGGTCGGCCACCGGCACCGGCACGTCGCTGAAGTCCCCGTCGATCTCCAGCCGCGGCGGACGCCCCATCAGCTCCCCGGCGATCTGCACCTCGGAGCGCATCGAGTCGTCGAGCAACGGCGCGTGCGCGGGGATTTCCGGGTCCGCGGAGCGCAGCGTGCGGGCGGTGGCCCGGACCTCGGCGATCGCCTGGTCGATCTGCTCCATCGTCTCGGACAGCCGGGCCGCGTCGGCGGTGTCGAGCCGGCCCGACAGCCGCCGCTCCAGGACCTCCAGCTGCACGCCGGTGGCGTAGAGCCGCTGCACGATCACGTCGTGCAGGTCGCGCGCGATGCGCTCCCGCTCCTGATAGACCGCGATGCGCTGGCGCGCCGTGGAGCCCTCCGCGAGCACCAGCGCGAGACCGGCTTGAGCCGCGAACGAGGTCAGCACGTCCACGGCGACCCTGGTGAAGGTGCTGGCACCGCGCCGCCGGTAGACGGCCAGCGCGCCGAGCCGCCGCTCGCGGGTACCGAAGGGCGCGACGGCGAACGGGCCGTAAACCCGCAGCGAGGCTGGCACGTACGGGGCCGTCAGCGGGTCGTCGATCAGGTCGTCGACGACGACCGGCACGCCGCTGCGGGCGACCCGCGCCGCCGCCGAACGCGACGACAGGACGGTGCCGACCGGGTCGGCGAGCGGGCCGATCGCGGTGGGTGCGCCGTAGGCGGCTTCGACGGTCAGGCGGCCGTCGTCGGCGCGCACCGTGACGACGCCTAAGTCGGCCTCCGCCAGTTCGGCGGCGCGGCGGACGACCAGCGGGAGGACCGCGTCCGGATCCTCCGCGGACAGCGCAGCCCGGGTGATCTCGGTGGACGCTGCCAGCATGCGCCTGGCGAGGGTGGAATCCATGACATGCACGAGGCTATAGCTCCCGCAGGCGCGAAGTCGGCTCCGAACGACGCAGCTCACAGCGCATCCCGATACCTCCGGCTGGCAGCCCCCATGCCGATCGCCGCGATTTCGCGCGAAATCGCCGCCTCCCCCTCACGTGGACCGGCGATTTCGCGCGAAATCGCCGCACCTCGCGGTCCGGCGGCGTACCCGCTCCGCGCGACCGATCACGGCGCTGATCTCTGCGAGGCCGATCGGGCGAAGGACTCCGCCCGCGACGGCATGGCTCGTCGTGCTTTGGCCGCGCGCCATGGCGCCCTGCGATCCGGCGCATCGCGTGCTTTGGGCTGCCGCATCCCAGCCCCCGCCTTGCCCAGGGGTTGGCGGGCCTGCGTTTTCGCTGGCCCAACGGTGCGCCCCGGGGCTGCCGGTCGAGGAGCGGCGACGGCGCGCGGACGGCGTTCACGAGAACGCTTCCTCGCGTTGGTTGTTGCGGACGACCGTGATTTCGCCGCCCTCGACTCGCAGGACGATGTCGGCGTGCTCGGTCTCCGACCAGCGGTGCGTCACGTGGACGACCGTGCGTCCCCGCAGCTCGCTGCGGAGGCGGACGAGCAGCTCCTCCGCCGTCGGCACGTCCAGGTGCGCGGTCGGCTCGTCGAGCAGCAGCAGGTCCGCATCCGCGAACAGCAGGGCTCGTGCCAGCGCGAGGCGCTGCGCCTCGCCGCCGGACAGGGCCGCTCCGCCGCTGCCGACCAGCTCGTCCAACCGCTCGTCCCAGCCCGGCAGCCCGGCCAGCCGGAGCGCCTCGCCGAGCGCCTGGTCGCTCGCGTGCGGCGCGGCGAGCCGCAGGTTCTCCCGGATGGTCGTCGAGACCAACTGCGGCTCCTGCGGGCACCACGCAACCCGCTGCGGCACCCGCGCCTCGCCGCGCTCGGCACCCAGGAACCCCAGCAGGAGCGCCAAGAACGTCGACTTCCCGCCGCCCGAGGGCCCGACAACCGCGACGTGCGCCCCATCCGGCACGCGCAGATCCACGCCCCGCAAAGCCAACTCCGCCGACCCAGGCCACCGGACGTCGGCACCGGCCAGCTCGACGCCACCGGAACTCGGTTCGGCCGCACCGCGCTGATAGCCATCGCGGGAATCTCCACGCACACCAACGAATTCGGCACCGCTGGTCGGAGCCCCGCTAAGCTCCCCGCCACCGGCGGTCGTCGCTTCACTCCTCGACTCACCGCTATGGCCAACGGTCGAGGGCTCCGCGTCACCGCTGCGCTGCGCCGCCCCGCGCCCCGCCGCACCACGACTGGCAGACCGAGCCCCAGCCTCACCGCTGCGCTGCGCCACCTCGCGCCCCATCGCACCACGACTCGCAGACCGAGCCCCAGCCTCACCGCTCCCCAAAGCCACCTCACACCCCGCCCAACCAGCACGACTCGCAGACCGAGCCCCAGCCTCGCCGCCCCGCCGAGCCGCTTCCGCCGCACGGCCACGACTCGCCTGCGGCTCGCCAGACCCTGCCGCGAGCAGTGGCGCCAAGCGCGCTTGCGCTGCTCGCAGCGACTGCCACTGCTGCGCCGCGGGCGGCAGCAACGCGACGGCTTCCGCCGCCGCTAGCGGCACCAGGCCCAGCAGTGGCGCGAGCTCCGGCACCAGGCGGCCTTCGGCCACCGCCTCCGCACCAAACCAGGCTCCGCCGAGCACCGCGATGCCGACCAGCAGCGTATTCACCGCCGTCGCCGCACCCGCGCCGAACGCCGCGCGGCGGGCGCGGGCAGCCAGCCGCTCGTCGGCGGCAGCGAGTTCCGCTCGACGCTCGATGTGCGCGCCGAAGGCGAGCAGCTCCGCTGAGCCGTCGAACAGCGCGAGTACGCGAGCCGCGACACGGCGCCGCCCTTCGGCCACGGCAGTGGTCGCGCGGCGCTCCGCCACGAGCGCAGCGAGCGGGCTCGCCACGAAGGCGACGAGCAGCGCAGCTGCGAGCACCAAGCCCGCTTCGGGCAGCACCAGTGTTTGGAGCACCACCGCAGCGACCACGACGACCGTCGCGACCAGCGGCGGGAGGATCACGCGGGGCTCCAGGTCTCGGACGGTGTCGACATCGTCGACGAGCCGTGCGACACCCTCGCCGCGGCGCAGCCCGGCGGTGCGCACCGGCCCGAGTCGCACGAGGGCCTCCCACAGCTGCCGCCGGAGGCGGCCGGAGAGCCGGAAGGCGGCGTCATGCGTGACGAGCCGCTCCGCGTAGCGGAGCACCGCGCGCGACAGCGCGAAGGTGCGCACGCCCACGACGGCGACCGAGAGCGTGAGGATTGGCGGCTGCTGCGAAGCACGGGCGATCAGCCAGGCCGAGGTCGCGGTCAGCGCGAGGCCGGAGAGCAGCGACAGCGCTCCGAGGCCGACGCCGAGGAGCGTTCGCGGCGTGATCAGGTCGCGGATGCGACCGGTCGCCGCCGGCAGGTCGGGCGGAGCGGCCGGGACGGCCGCGGTGGCTGCTTCCGGTTCGGTCGCGACCGCCTCCGGGCGGTGGCTCGCGAGCACGACGGTCGCGCCCGCGTCGGCGGCGCGTCGGATAGCCGCGTTGACCTGGTGCGCAGTCGTCGCGTCCAGGTGCGCAGTCGGTTCGTCGAGCAGCAGGATCGTCGCCTCGCCGTGCAGCCTCAGCAGGGCTCGGGCCACCGCGACCCGCTGACGCTCCCCTGTGGACAGTTCGTCGATGCGGCGGTCGCGGAGGTGGGCGGCGACCGCTTCGGACAACGCTTCGCCGACGTGGGCCGTCAGGTCGGGTTGGTCGGCCGTGGCGATCGCGAGTTCGTCGGCGACGGTGCCGCCGGTGAAGGTTGGGCGCTGCGGCACCCATGCGATGCGGCGTCGCCACTCGGCCGCGTCGAGCTCGGCGATGTCCACGCCGCCCCAGGTGATCGCGCCTTCCCTCGGGGCGGCGAAGCCGAGCAGCACGGCCATCGTCGTCGACTTCCCGCTGCCGCTCGGCCCGATCCCGTCGAAGCCCTCCAACCGCACGATCTCGCCGGGCCGCGCGACGAAGCTCAACCCGTCCGGCGCGAACCCGTCCCGCCGCCGCACCCGCAGCCCGGTGACGCGCAACGCGCTGTCGGAGCGAACGGACCGTTCACGCCGATGAACGAGGTCAACAGGCCGTTCGCGCGAACCCAACCCCTCCGAAGCGAACGGACCGTTTGCCTCACCTACCGGCGCGAACGGACCGTTCGCTTCACCACCCTCACCTCGCCGCGAAGCGGTGCGACCGCTCACGATCTCGTCGACCCTGCGGACGGCTTCGACGCCGTCCTCGCTTGCGTGGTGGGCGGCTCCGGCCGCGCGCAGCGGCAGGTAGCACTCCGGCGCTAGGACCAGCACCAGCAGCCCCGTCGCCAGGTCGAGGTCGCCGGAGACCAGCCGCAGGCCGATGCCGACCGCCACCATCGCCACCGACAACGACGAGAGCAGCTCGAGGACCAGCGCGGACAGGAAGGCGATGCGCAGGGTCGCGATCGTGGTACGGCGGTGCGTGTCGCTGACCCGGCGGACCACCTCGCCTTGCGACCGCGCCCGCCCGAACGCCGTCAACACCGGTAGCGCCTGGATGAGCTCCAGCAGCTGGCCGGACAGGCGCTGCACCGCGTCGGCGGCCCGCGAGGTGCGCTGCTCGGTGTACTTTCCGACGAGCCACGCGAACAGCGGGATCAGCGGCACGGTGATCACGACGACCAGCGCGGAAACCCAGTCGGAGAACAGGATCCAGGCCCCCGCCAGCGGCGGCACCACCGCGGCGGTCACCAGGGCGGGCAGGTATTTGGTGAAGTACGCGTCGAGCGAGTCGAGGCCCTTCGTGGCGAGCGCGGTCAGCTCGGCCGGGCCGCGCTGCTGGGTCCACTCCGGCCCCCGGCGCAACGCCGAGTCCAGCAGTAGGCCGCGCAGCTCCTCCTTCGCGCCCGCCGCCGCCCGGGCGGACACGGTTTCGGTCGCCCAGCCCAGCACGGCCCGCGCCACCACCGCTGCGGCCAGCACGACCAGGTAGTGACCGATCGCGTCCGGCGCCGCGCCCCGGGTCACCACCGCTGCGAGCGCGCTGCCCAGCGCCCAGGCCTGCACGATCAGCGCGACGGCGTTGCCGACCGAAAGCAGCCCGGCCACGACGAGCGCACGCCGGGCCGCCCCGGACAACCGGGGCAGTGCTCCCAGCGGACCCATCACGAACTCCCTGTCATCTGCTGCTTCCCGGCTCATCCCGCGGGCTTGCGGCGACTCCCGTGAGCGCTTTGGGGCGCTATAGCACCGCAAAGTACTCACGGTCCCTGACCTGCGGAAATCGTCATGTGCTGGGTACGTGCACCGGTGGGATGTGCTGGGTGCCGATGCGCTTGCGGAACACCCAGTACGTCCAGCCCTGGTAGATAAGCACCGCCGGGGCACCGAAGGCCGCCACCCACGTCATCACGGTCAGCGTGTACGGGCTGGACGCGGTTTCCGCGATTGACAACGACCACTCCGGGTCCAAAGTGGACGGAATCACGTTCGGCCACAGCGTGCCGAACAGGGTCACCACCACGCCGACCAGCGCCACGCCCTGGAGCGCGAACGCCTGGCCGTCCCGCCACCGGTACAGCCTGGCGAGCCCGGCCAACGCCGCGACCAGCGCGATCACCAGCGGCACCCAGGTCCAGGTCTCGCCCTCCAGGAGCTGCGCGGTGAACACCAGCGCGATCACCGGCAGCAGCAGCGGCACCCCGGCCCGCAGCGCGAACCGCCGCGCCCGCTCCCGGAGCTCGCCCTCCGTCTTGAGCGCCAGGAACACCGCACCGTGCAGCAGGGAGAACCCGCACACCGCTAGCGCGCCGATCACGTTAGGCAGCGTGAAGATCGTCCACCAGCCGCCGACCCGGTCCCCATGCTCGTTCAGAGGCAGGCCGAAAACGCTCGCGGACAACACCAGCCCGACGATCATCGGCGAGATCCACGAGGCGAGCACGATCACCGTGTCCCAGGTGCGCCGCCAGCGCGCGGTGTCCACCTTGCCGCGGTACTCGAACGCCACGCCACGCCCGATCAGCGCGACCAACAGCACCAGGAACGGCAGGTAGGCCGTGCTGAACAGGGACGCGTACCAGCCGGGGAAGGCCGCGAACGTCGCGCCGCCCGCCACGATCAACCAGACCTCGTTGCCGTCCCAGACCGGGCCGATCGTGTTGATCAGCACCCGCCGCTCCTCGTTGCGGCGGCCCAGCACCGGCAGCAGCATGCCGACGCCGAAGTCGAAGCCCTCCAGGAACAGGTAGCCCAGCCAGAACAGGACGATCACGCAAAACCAGAAGGTGGGCAGATCCATCGCAGGTGCAGCCTCTCAGTACGCGAAGGACAGGGCTTCGCCGGACTTCTCCTCGCCCTCTGGCGGCTTCGGCGGCATCACCCCGTCGAAGCCGCCGCGGACATAGCGGACGATCAGGAAGATCTCCACGATCGCGAGCGCCCCGTACAGCGCGGTCAGCACGAGCACCGAGGTCAGCATTTCGCCGGGGTGCACGCCCGCGGACACGGCCGATGCGGTGTACATCCACACGCCGTCGACGCCGGACGGATCGGGGTTGGGCACGACCACGAACGGCTGGCGGCCCATCTCGGTGAACACCCAGCCGGCGACGTTGCCGAGGAACGGCAGCGCGATGCTCAGCACCGCCAGCGGCGCCCACCACTTGCCCGGCGGGAACTTCCGCTTGCGGGTCAGCCAAAGCACGGCCAGCGCGCCGAGCGCCGCCAGCCCGCCAAAGCCGATCATGAACCGGAATCCCCAGTAGGTCACCGGCAGGTTCGGCACGTAGTCGACGGGCTGCCCGGCGAACGAGCCCAGCCGCGGGTCGTCCGAGTAGTGCGTGCCGTACTTGGCCTGGTACTCCGGGATCAGCGCCTGCACGCCCTTGACCTCGCTGTGGAAGTCGCCTTCCGCCAGGTAGGACAGGATGTAGGGCACGGTGATGCTCTTGACGTTCTCGCAGTCGGGGCGGGTGACGTCGCCAATCGCGAAGATCGAGAAGCTGGCGGGCGCCTCGCTGTGGCACAGCGCCTCGGCGGAGGCCATCTTCATCGGCTGCTGCTGGAACATCAGCTTGCCCTGGACGTCCCCGGAGATCGCGAGCCCGGCGAACGCGACCACCGCGACCCACGCTCCCAGCCGCATCGAACCGTGCCAGGCGCGGCGGTCCTCGTCGTCGGCGTCGGACTTGCGGTGGTGCCGGGCGATCTGCCAGGCGGCGATGCCGATCAGGAACGAACCGGCGACCGCGAAGCAGCCGAACACGGTGTGCGGAAACGCCGCGAGCACGGTGTTGTTGCCCAGCACCGCCCAGATCGAGGTTAGCCGGGGCCGGCCGTCGACGAGCTCGATGCCGACCGGGTGCTGCATCCACGAGTTGGCGGCCAGGATGAAGTAGGCGGACAGCACCGTTGCCAGCGAGAATGCCCAGGCGCAGGCCAGGTGCACGCCCTTGGAGAGCCGGTCCCAGCCGAAGATCCACAGGCCGAGGAAGGTCGACTCGACGAAGAACGCGAGCAGCCCCTCCATGGCCAGCGGGGCGCCGAAGACGTCGCCGACGAAGCGCGAGTAGGAGCTCCAGGCCATGCCGAACTGGAACTCCTGCACGATGCCGGTGACCACGCCCATGGCAAAGTTGATCAGCAGCAGCTTGCCCCAGAACTTGGTCATCTTCAGATAGCGCTGCTTGCCGGTGCGGTACCACGCGGTCTGCATCCCGGCGACCAGGATCGCCAGCCCGATGGTCAGCGGGACCATCAGGAAGTGGTAGACCGTCGTGATCCCGAACTGCCAGCGGGCGATGTCGAGCAGATCCACGGCTCCACCCTGCCGCCCCGAGCTGAGAAATCGCAGAGGCAAGGGCCCTATCTCGCCCGGTCGAGGGTCCTAACCCGGACGGGACCTTGGTCCTGGTCACGCTGGGCAATCACATTCACCGTATCGTGTACAAATATCAAAGCGATCTGGTGAGGCGGAAGACTTAAGCGCAAAAAACCGGATCGGGAGTACCGGCTCCGGTTCCTCGCGCGCGATGCCCGGCCGATGACCACTGGACATCCGAAGCAGCGCCCACCGGCGGGTATCAGCGGAGTGCTTCGGCGACCGCCTCCGCCGCCTCCAGCACCAGCGGGCCGACCTCGTCGGGCGCCAACGGCTGCAGAGCCACCACGCCCACGCTGGCGCGCAACCCCGGCACTCCGCGCACCGGCGAAGCGACTCCGAACGCCCCCGGCTGCAGGTCGCCGCTGCTGGTGATCCAGCGCGGCCCGCCGGGCGGCAGGTCCACGGCGCGACCGGCCGCCCCGCGCTGCACCGGATGCCGGCTGCCCACCCGGTACGACACGTGGTAGCTGGTCCACGACGGCTCGGCGACCGCGACGACCTGCGCCTCGCTGCCGTCGGCCACGGTCAGGTGCACCGTCGCGCCGACCTTCTCGGCCAACGCCCGCAAGGCGGGCAGCGACGCGGCGCGCAACTGCGGCAGCACGCGCCCGGCCAGCCACAGCACGCCGAGCCCCAGCCGCACCTTCGAGCCCTCGCGGCGCACCAGGCCGCGGCTCTGCAACGGTCCGAGCAGCCGGTACACCGCCGCGCGGCTGACCCCGACGGTCGCCGCCAAGTCGCTGATGGTGAGTGCTTCGCTTTCCGCGTCCGCCACGGCCTGCAGCAGGCTGAGCCCGCGGTCCAGGGTCAGCGAGCTCTCCTTGGTGCCCGGCTGGACGTCGCGGTGCAGGCCCACCGGGGCGCGGATCGGCTCGGGGCTGGGTTGGGCCATCGCGTCACCTCCGAGCCGCGGCCAGCACCGTGCCGGTAACCTCGCCGAGCCCGATCACCGAGCCGTCAGGTCCCGGTGCACTGCCACTCAGTGTCACCCGGTCCCCGTCCTGGAGGAAGGTCCGCTGCTCTCCGTCTTGCAATGTGATCGGTTCCGCCCCGCCCCAGGTCAGCTCCAGCAGGCAGCCCCGTTGGTCGCGCTCCGGGCCGGACACGGTTCCGGAGGCGAACAGATCACCGGGCCGCACCGGCGCACCGTTCGCGGTCAGGTGCGCGAGCTGCTGCGCGGGCGACCAGGCCATGTGTTCGAATCGCGGCTGGGACAGCAGCGTCTCGTTGCAGCGCACCTCCAGCCGCAGGTCCAGCCCCCACGGCTCGGCCTCGACAAGGTAGGGCTGCAACACGTGCTCCGGTGCCGGAGTCGGCACGCGGGCGTGCTCGAATGCTTCCAGCGGGGTGATCCACCCGGCGACCGACGTGGCGAACGACTTGGCCAGGAACGGCCCCAGCGGCTTGGACTCCCAGGCCTGGATGTCCCGCGCCGACCAGTCGTTGACCAGCGCCACGCCGAACACGTGCTCCGCAAAGTCCGAAGTGGACACCTGGGCGGCCGGTTCGCCGCCGCAGACGAACCCAACCTCCGCTTCAAAGTCCAGCCGCCGGGTCGGGCCGAACGCGGGCTGCAGGTCACCGGCGGCCCTGCGCTGCCCGCGCGGGCGGTGGATGTCGGTGCCGGAGACGTAAACGGTGCCCGCCCGGCCGTGGTAGGCGATCGGCAGGTGCGCCCAGTTCTCGGGCAGCGGCTCGGCGGCGCTGCGGAAGATGCGCCCGACGTTCTCGGCGTGGTGCCGCGACGAGAAGAAGTCGACGTAGTCGGCGACCGCGAACGGCAGCACCAGGGTGTGCCAGTCAGTGCGCACCAGCCCCGCACCGGCCGGCGCCCGGTCGGCCGTGACGAGCTCGGTGAGCCGCTCCCGCAGCTCGTGCCAGCGGTCGCGGCCCGCCGCCAGCAGCGGGTCGAGCGAGGAGCCGGAGACGAGCTCGGCGAGTCGAGGACCGAGCGCCCCGGCAATGCCGCGCAGCGCCAGCGCATGCCGCCCGACCCGCACCGCGATGACCGGTCTCCCGCCGGTCACCAGCACCCCGTAGGGCAGCGTCTGCGGGCCGAACGGCTTGTCCGGGGCGAACTCGGGGTCCTCGATCCAGGTCAAAGCAGCCCCAATCCTTCGAGTTCGGCGACCGGGTCCTGCAACGAGCACGAGCCGTAGGACGCGAAGACGTCGCGCACCGCGTTGGCCGCGTCGTCGGACAGGGCGCTCGCCTCCTTCGCCAGCGCGGGGCCGTCGGTGCTGGCCAGCGCCGCCCGCACGTCCTTGCCGGACAGCGAGCGTGCGGTCGCGACGAGGATGTTGAGGAAGCCGTGGTGGGTGAAGCCGGTTTCCGGATCGGTGCAGCGCACCGCGGTGTGCAGCCCGGTGGTGGCCTTGAAGGGCACGTCGAGGGTGCCGGCGACCGCGATGAAGTCGTTGACCACGTCGATGGACGGCACCGATTCGGCGGTCTGCCCGCCGCAGCGCAGCTTGGGCCAACAACCGTGCTCGGCGACCCGCCGGATGCCGCCCAGCCAGCCGTCACCGCCGCGACGCGGCTCGACGACCCGGATGATGTCCTCGGGCACGAACTCCGAGACCCGCTCCAGCCAGATGTCGTCGACGTCCGACGGCGCGGGCATCTCGACCATCCGCAGCGCCAGCAGCTCCTGTCGCCCCTCGATGATCGACAGGGCCTTGGGCACGCCGCCCAGCCCGGTGTCGCACACCAGCGAAAGCGGCACCGGCGAAGCTGGCTTCGCCTTCGCCAGCTCGGTGATCAACTCGGCCAGTCGGGACGCCTTGCACAACATTGGCCCAAGCAGGCCCGCGTACTCGCCGCCGCGCGCGTCCAGGTGGTCGGCCACCGCCTGCTGCACACCGGCGGTTCCCGGCGGAAACAGCGCGGCGTCGTCAACCAGTCGGGCGAACAGGGGCGGGATGCCGCGCGGACCGGGCGCGCGAAGCTCAACAGCGCTTGACACGGCTGACACGCTAATGCCGTACCGGCGAGTGAACAAAGGTGCCCGATAAACGGACGTCTGGCGGGGTCATGTAGGCCTCCCTCGCCTGGTTTGGACATCATCATCCTCCGGCCGCCAACTTCGCTCGCACCGCCCCTTCGCGCACTACTCCCGGTTGGCTCCCCACGGCGACGTTCCAGCTGGTACTAAGAGGGGTGTGCGGATCAGCTCGCGGGCGACGGATCCGGCCCAGAGCGTCCCGGGCCGCACATCGCCCGGGATGACGACTTCCCCACACCGGGCAATTAAGTTAGGCTTGCCTAAGTCTGGAGGTGAGCAGTGGGCGAAACGACCATCCGCCGGCCTGCGACGCCGAGCGCCGCGGAACGGGCCAAGAGCATCGCCAAGCGCGGCGGCCGCGCGGCGCTCCTGCCGACCGGCGAGGCCTCGGCGCGCATCGCGCCATTGCTGCACCACGTGCACTCCGACGGAGCCGCAACCGTTCTGCTGGCCGACGAACACCCGCTGATCGCAACTGCCTGGCAAGCCCCGCGCGCAGAACTCGCCGCCGTCCTCGAACTCACCGATCCGACGCCGGTCCGGCTGCGCGAGCCGGTGCGCGGACTGCTGTGGCTGACCGGCTGGGTGCGCCTGCTCGACGGCGCGGAGGCCCGCGACGAGGTCCTCTCGGTCGCCGCGGAACGCCCAGACCCGCGGCTGCTGGACGCCGGGCACGGCGCGAGCGTGCTGCGCCTGGAGCCCGCGTCGCTCGTGCTGGCGGACTCCGAGGGCACCAGCTCGGTGGACCCGGCGGAATTCCAGGCAGCCGCGCCTGATCCGTTCTGCCTGCAGGAAGACGCGTGGCTGCGGCACCTGGAGCTCTCGCACCGCGACGTCGTCGGACTGCTGGCCCGGCACCTGCCGGAGCAGTTGCACGGCGGGCACATCCGCCCGCTGGGCCTGGACAAGTACGGCCTGCGGCTGCGGGTGGAGTCCGCGGACGGCGATCACGACGTGCGGCTGGCGTTCTCCCGCCCGGTCAGCACGACCGAACACCTCGGCGCCGAACTCCGCCGCCTCGTCGGCTGCCCCTTCCTCGCCCAACAACGCCAGGGTTGAACGCCGGGTGGTCTCTGAAGCGAACGGCCTGTTCACCTCAATAGACGGCACTGTCCGTTCGCCCCAGGCCCCTCGCTGATTCAGTCGTCCGAGCAGTGTTCGGAGCGGGCCTTACCGGTTTTGCCAGACCCTCGAACGGCCGCCCGCGCACATCACCGATCCGGGTACGGTTCGTCGCGTGAGCACCTTGCGCGCATGGCTGACCCCGACCCGGCCCGGCGAGCCCGCGGTGATCGCGGACCGCGTGGAGCGCAAGGCCATCATCATCGAGCTGGTCGTGGTCTTCGCGGTGACGCTCGGGCTCTCCGGCCTGCAAAGCCTGCTCTCCTTGCTGGATGCCCTGATGCGCCCGGAGCCGCTGGCCGACCAGCACGCCGCCATCAACGTCCCGCGGGCCGAGCTCGGACTGATCGACATGCTGGCGCAGCTGGCGAACGTGCTGCGACTGTGCGCCTGGGGCGGCTTGGGGGCGTTCCTGCTGTGGCGCGGCGGGACGGCGCTGTGGCGGGTCGGCCTGGACCGGTCGCGGCCCGGCCGGGACATCGCCGGTGGGCTCGGGCTCGCGGCCCTGATCGGCATCCCCGGCCTGGGCCTGTACCTCATCGCGCACGCCCTCGGCCTCAGCCTGACCGTGCAACCCTCCACCTTGGACGCGGCGTGGTGGCGGGCGCCGGTGCTGACGCTGGCCGCGTTCGGCAACTCCTTCGCCGAAGAGGTCCTGGTGGTGGCCTACCTGCTGACCCGGCTGCGGCAGCTGGGCTGGTCGGAGAACCGGGCGCTGTGGCTGTCTGCGGTGCTGCGCGGCAGCTACCACCTGTACCAGGGCTTCGGCGGGTTCGTCGGAAATGTCGTGATGGGCCTGGTCTACGGGCGCGCCTGGCAGCGCACGAACCGCCTGTGGCCGCTGATCGTCGGCCACGCGCTGATCGACGTGGTGGCCTTCGTCGGCTACGCCGCCCTGCGCGGCCGGGTCGGCTGGCTCCCCTGAAATGACTGCTTCCAGACTCGTACTGTGTGGCGGCGCAGGTAGCGGAACTCAGACGTCTCTAAGCCGAACCAGTCTGCCATCGAGCGCAACGATTCGACTGCCAACCGCCCGATTTGTTTAATGATTGATCGAAATCAGTGCCAATGAAGGGACTTTCGATTCGTCGCGATTAGGCTGCAACTCGTGACCGAACCACACGTCCAGAGCGAGGTCGGCCCGCTGCACGCGGTGCTGCTGCACCGGCCGGGCACGGAACTGAAGCGGCTCACGCCGCGCAACAGCGACCAACTCCTGTTCGACGCGATCCCCTGGGTCGATCGCGCGCAGGAGGAGCACGACGCGTTCGCCGAGGTGCTCCGCAACCGGGGCGTCGAGGTGCTGCTACTGCGCGACCTGCTCGCCGAGGCGCTGCACGACCCGCGCGCTCGGGCCGCGGCCGTGCTCGCGGGCGTGGACGAGCTCAAGCTGGGCGCTGACATCGCCGATATGCTGCGCTCACATCTGTCCAGTGTGGACAACGGTGCAATGGCCGAGGTCTTGATCGCGGGCATGACGTTCGAGGAACTGCCCGCCGCGGAGGGCCAGTCCCTGGTCCGCCGGATGCACCACCCGCACGACTTCGCCGTCGACCCGCTGCCGAACCTGCTGTTCACCCGCGATTCGTCGGTGTGGGTCCGCGACCGGGTCGCGATCGCGGCCCTCGCGATGCCCGCGCGCCGCCGCGAATCCGCGCTCACCGACCTGATCTACGCCTATCACCCGAGGTTCTCGCACTCCGCCCGCGCCTACGGCGCACACTCGGCGCCCGTCGAGGGCGGCGACGTGCTGCTGCTCGCGCCGGGCGTGGTGGCCGTCGGGGTCGGCGAGCGCACCACCCCGGCCGGCGCGGAGTCGCTGGCCCGCTCGATGTTCGCCGACGATCTGGCGCACACCGTCCTGGCCGTGCCGATCGCGCAGGCCCGGGCCTCGATGCACCTGGACACGGTGTGCACGATGGTCGACCGCGACGCGGTGGTGATGTACCCGGCGATCCAGCACTCGCTGGAGGCCTTCACCCTGCGTCCGCTGGACGGCGAGTTGAAGGTGTCCGGCCCGACGCCGTTCCTGACCGCCGCGGCGGAAGCGATGGAAATCGACCACCTGCGGGTGATCGACACCGGCCTGGACCCGGTGACTGCGGAGCGCGAGCAGTGGGAGGACGGAAACAACACGCTCGCGGTGGCACCGGGCGTCGTGGTGGCCTACGAGCGCAACGCGGAGACCAACGCCCGGCTGGAGGAAGCCGGCATCGAGGTGCTGCGGATCAGCGGCTCTGAACTCGGCTCCGGTCGAGGCGGCCCCCGCTGCATGTCCTGCCCCATCACCCGCGCCCCATTGCGCCCCTGAAATCACATTTCGCGGGCGCCGAATCTCCCCGATCACTTGACCAGGGGACGAGCAAAAGGGTCCTTTTGACCGAGACTGGACAACCGGCCAATCCGGCCAACGGAGCCCTTACCCGAAACTGATCACCCTAATCGGTGAGGAGTTTCGAAACTTCGCCACTTTCGGTAGCTGAGGCGTCGCCCACCTGCGCAAACAACATAGGTTTGGCTTAGCTTAATTACTTGAGGATTGCCTTCGCTAAATGGAGTACAACCAAGGTCAACCATACCATTATTAGGTTTACCTGAAATGTATCTGGACTGATTCCAGAGTATATTGAAGGCATGGCTGTCACCGCGAAGATTCACCACAAGGAATCCAAGTTCGAGCACCTGCTGCAGGAGCAGGTCCGCAATGAATTCACCGCCTCGCAGCAGTACCTCGCGGTCGCGGTCTGGTTCGACAACGAGGACCTGCCGCGGCTGGCCGCGCTCTTCTACCGCCAGGCGCTGGAAGAGCGCAACCACGCGATGATGATCGTCCAGTACCTGATGGACAACAACATCAAGCCGATCATCCCGGCCATCGAGCAGGTGCGCAACGACTTCACCGAGACCCGCGAGCTCGTCGCGCTCGCCCTCGAGCAGGAGCGCGAGGTCACCCGCGAGATCGAGACGCTGGCCAAGACCGCCCGCGAGGAAGGCGACTACCTCGGCGAGCAGTTCATGCAGTGGTTCCTGAAGGAGCAGGTCGAGGAGGTCTCCTCGATGTCGACGCTGCTGAACGTGGTCGACCGGGCCAAGGGCAACCTCTTCGACGTCGAGAACTACCTGACCCGCGAAACGGTCGGCGACGAAGGAGCCGACGCAACGGCCCCCAGGACGGCCGGCGGCGCCCTCTGAGGCTCACGCCTCGGCTGGAGCTTCCGGTAGGAACGACAGGAACGGTGTGCGAGTTCCAGTCCAGGTGACCAGGAGCTGGTCACGAGGCCGGGTGCAGGCGACGTAGAACAGGCAGCGTTCGCGCTGCCTGACGTCGTCCTGCTCTTCCGGGGCGCTCTGGTCCAGCACAAAGTCAAGAGGAACCGTGCCTGCGTCGGCACCGACAACCGCCACCCGCTGGTACTCGACCCCCTTGGCGCGATTCATGGTGGCCACATGCACGGCGTCTCGCCGTGTCGAGGCGTCACCGTCCTCGACGATCACTACGGGGATGTCGGCTTCTCGAAGTGCCCGCGCGAACTTGTCCCGGATTTTTCCGGTCCGGGCCAGCACCGCGATGTCTCCAAGCTCGCCGGGCTCTTCCTTCCACTCAGCGATCTGCTGCGCGATGAAGCGCTGCTCATCGGTCTCGTTGCGGAAGCCCCGGTAACGCGGCCGCAGCCCCGTCAACAGCGATCGGTACCGCTCCGTCGAGTCGGTTTCCTCGTCGAGGTCGAGGTACGCCTCGTCGCCCAGGACCTGCCTGGCGAACTGCAGAACTTGGCTGGTGGTCCGGTAGTTCAAGGTCAACTTTCGCGACCGGCCCCGGGTTTCGATCCCATAGCGGCTCAGCACGACCCGGTCGCCGTAAATCCGCTGATGCGCGTCCTCACAGATAAAGAGGTCATCCAGCCCGACCGGAACCACGCCACGCAACAGTCGCCAGTGCGCCGGGCTGAGGTCCTGCGCCTCATCGACCACGACGTGGTCGTATCGGTGGGTGTCCAGTGTCCGCTGGTCGGCCACGATCTCGGCGGCCTCGGCGATGAGTTTGCCGAAGGTGGTCTTGTCGTCCAATGACAGCTGGCGTTCGAACTCCTCCACCACCGACCAGATGCGAGCGCGCTGCAACCGGTTCAGCCGAACCCGGCGCCCGGGCCGGGAAACCTTCAGGTACTCGTCACGGCTTCGAACGCCGCGCCCCAAGATGACCTGGACGTATTCGCGACTGAGGAAGTCCGGGGTCAGCAGCTGCCGATCCGCCTCGGTCAGGTCCATCTGACCGAGGACCTGCAGCCAGCAACGGCGCTCGTCGTTACTGCGCAGCGGCGTCCGGTGCCCTTTTGCCCGCAGCACGACCTCCCTGGCTAGCTGGTCGATGTGGCGCACGTCGATTCGGTTGAGCACTTCAGGCTCGGCCAGTTGAGCAAGCTGCCGCTTCAATTCCGCTGCCAGGTTCCGGGTGAAGGTCGTCACTAGCACGCGTACGTTCGACCGTCTCGCGAGGAACACCGCCCGGTGCATGCCAACGACGGTCTTACCCGTGCCCGCACCGCCGGTGATGCGGAAAGCTCCCTTCCAGCCGGGGTGATAGGCGACCGAGCGCTGCTCAGGGTGCAGGAATACTCGCCACGCCTCGAAATCGCCTTCCAGGATGCGGCGCATGTGTTCGTCGTCGGAGAAGACCACGAAGTCCATCTGGGAACCGGGTCGCTGCAGTGATTCGCGCAGCTGCCCAGGGTCAGATGCACCGTTGCCGAACTCGTGCGATCCACTGCGGTCCGTCTCCGAGGCAAGGACGGTATAGGTCCGCCGCACATCCTCCAGGGACGCGCCGAAGGCCAGGTCCAGCAGCGCGCTGCCCTGCCACGACGGCGCATCGACGCAGATCCGCTGCAGCTCGTCCTCGTCGCGCACCTGCACCGCGCGGCCCGCGATCCGCTCGGTGATGCCGAGGCCGATGAGCTCTGCCGACTGGAACGGCAACAGCAACGGACGGTCGTCCGCAACGGGCCGCGCCGCGGTCGGCGGTTCAACGGCGACCGGCTCAGCATCGGCGCTCTTGAGCACCTCGAAAACCCCGTTCATGGGGTTGACCTGCATCTTCAGCGTTGCCGCGTACTGGTAAGCGAGGTCGTGCGGCTTGATCGCCACGAGCACATAGGAAGCCTCGCCGGGATTGCTCGCGTCGAACAGCACGGCGCGGAAGTTGTCGTTTACGCGCGCTACGCGCACTCGCCGGTCGATCGCGCCTTGCGGCATCTTCAAGTTCAGCCCGTTGCTGTTCTCGCTCGAGGAGAGCTTGAGCATCAGGTCCCAGGCGTTCTTCTTCAGCGAGCCGTCCAGCTTGTAGCCCGCCTGGAAGTCCTTGTGCATGACGACCATCGCCATTTAACGCGCGCCTCCCGATACTTGCTGGAGTTCCTCGATGATCTTCTCAGCATCGGCGGGAACTACCCGCCAGCCGTGTTCGCGGAGCTGTGCTATCCGGTCGGCGGATTCCTCGACCAACACGGCAACTTTCTCCTCCGGCCACGACAGGTCGATCTGCCACGCCCCGTCTGGACTTTCGTCGCCCGGCAGCGGTGGCGCGACGTCCCGCGTTGCCAACGCGACCAAGAGTTCCCGCAGCTCGGTTTCCGCTACGTCGATGACGAGCCGCCAATCGGCGTTGAAGCGTGGCTCGGCCGCCGCCGCCCCCGGGATTTCATCCGGTTCGAGCTGCTTGCTGGTCGTCGCGGCAGCGAACCGGGGTAGCTCCCGGTCGAGGAATTGCAGGACATTGCCGGTGGCGAGCCAGTCTCGCCAGGCAGCGGCATGAGCCGGCGAACCAACCTTGTCCGCCGCATCGTTGAGCACCAGGAGCACCGCGAGGTCTTTGGTCTTCGCGACCGGGAGGACGACTACTCCAGCGTCGTTCGCGGTTTCGGTCAACGCAACCGGCTGCGGTCCGCTCGGCGGCGGAATCGGCGCTCCTCGGCCATGTTCCACGACGATCCGCGGCAGGTCTGCCTTGTCCGCAGCTGTCATTCCTGCCTTGCCGCAGCTCGCCACCAAACCACCGGCGACAGCCTGCGCGACATTGCGCCAGTGGTCGCGGTCCGGGTTGACGAGATATGCGGTGAGCAGGGTCATCGCGTCACCGACAACCTTGCGCGCGGCCATGCTCCCCAAGCCCGAGGTTCGGTTCGCGCTAGCCACAACCTGGTTCCGTTGGCCGGCGGTGAGGAAAGGCAGCGGGTTGGGTTTGGCCCCGGCGAGGACCCGCTCGAACTCCTCCATGTCCTGATGGGTGACCGCCCAGACGAGATATCCACGTTCCCGCAAGATGGCCCGCTTGCGCGCGTCGGCGGTCGTCACGTTGTGCTCCGCGCTGGCGTGGAACCGAACGCTGTCGCAGAACACAGCGATGCGCGGCGTGGAAAAGTCCACCGGCGAGATGACGAAATCCGGCTTGACCACGTTATCGATGTTCACCTGGGGTTCGACGATCCAGTTCCGGTGGCCGTCCCGCTCGTCCACGGCGAACCGGAGGCTGTCCCCGTAGGTGCCTGCGCTGAGCTGCGGGCGCAGCTTGTGCTGTTGGGCCCACCGGTACAGCTGTGCCCGGAAGCGACGTTCGATGTGGGTTTCATCGATCGTCGTGCTGATCTGGTGCACGCCGGTGCCTTCGACCGGGTCCCAGTGCTCAAGCACGTCGTTGATGATGCCAAGCGCCCGGTCGCGGGAAAGCAGTTCCACATCGTCGACGTGCCCCACGGACAGCAGGCAGCGGTGGCAGGCGAAGTGGGTCGTGTTGACGCAACCGCAGTTCTCCAGCGTCTCCTTGGCCTTTTCCAGCAGCTTCAACAGGTTCTCCGGATCGGTGAACCGGGTCAGATAGCCGGTGCCGCCGGGGACCTGGTCGTGCAGCACCACCATCTGTCGACGCCCCTGGCTGCCCGACTCGACGCAACAGAAGGCGTCCAGGTGATCCGGCCTCCCACCGAGCACGCCGCGCAAGCCCAGCTTGAGCGCAGCGGTGAAGGACACCAACTGTGCGTCATCGGCGAAAACGATGGGCGGCACGAGCACTCGCAGCGCTTCGGTCTGCAACTCGTGCATCAGCGCAACGTTCGCCCACTTGGCCGGGTCCGGTTCGCTGCGTTGCGGGCACCAACCACGGTGCCGGACTTCGTTCTGGTCTTTGCCCTGCGCCGCCGGCACAACACCGCAGCCGGTGCACACCTGGAACCTCGGTGCCGAATACTCCTCGCCGGCGATGCGCATGCCAGCGCCACCGCGGTCGAGCAGCCCAAGGTTGAACCATCTGATCCTGATCTTGCGGCAGAACTCGGCGCCGAAGGGGTACGCGCGTAGCTGCCAAGCGTCACGGATGTCCTCCGGGGCAACGTCGGCGCTGGTGGCGATCTCGAACGCGGTCCGCTTGCGTTCCTCGTCCTCGTCGCCGAACCGCGACTCGTCGAGGGCCGCAAAAGCCGAGACACGGCGGAACGCAACCACGTCGAGCCGCTGCCCGGAATCCGCCGCGTGCTCACTGTGGCACCGGGGGCATGCCTGCGGGGCGTCATCCGGATCGGACCAGCCGCAGGCGGGGCAGAAACGCCACCGCTGGATCAGGCTGTTGTGCTCGCTGCCCACGTCGACCGCGTCGATGCGCACCGCTCGTCGGCTGGCGTAGAAGGTTGCGCCGGGAGCAAGCTCGGACAGCGCAGTACGGCTACCGCGCTCGTACTGGCACTCTTCGATCTCCGGCTTCGTGGTTTCCTCGTCGATCCACCACAGGCTCACGTCGAGCCGGGTCCGGTCGTCGAGCAGCGTGTAGTTGGGCAGCAGGCCGAGCGACTCCAGCGCGCCGACCCAGTCGTTGCCTTCGTAGACGTCCCGGCGCAGCCGCCGCGCGGCCTTGCGTTCGCCGGTGACCCGCTGGAAGTCGGTTCGTGCCTCGCCTTCCAGCAAGTCGCGCTTGGCCTTCAGTTCCTCGGCAACTGCGTCGAGGTCCGCGATCCGGCTGTTGAGCTCGTTGAGCTCACGTGCCCAGCGCATCACACCGGTTTGCACCGTGCGCTCGATGCCGGGCACCTCGCCAGAGCTGGCAGCGCCTGCCCAGTCCCGCAGTGCGGCAGCGGTCCCGTCCGTGACGCGTTTACCGAGTGTCTCCAGGAACTCAGTCACGTAGGTCTCGGCGTTGGCCCGCGCGTCGTCGAGCAACCGGCGCAACCATCGGCCTTGGGCCAGGCCGTCTTTGAGCAGGGTCGGCACGGTTTTCGGTTGTGCCCACTTGGTGCGGGACCGTGCCGCAGAGCGGTCGATCAGCGATGCAAGGTATTGGCGACGCAGGATCTCTTCGGCATCGAGGTAGCAGGCCGGCGGGACGACTTCGCCCGCGATCATGTCCAGCGGTTCCCCGAAGTGGCGCAGCTCCGTTGGGCGAGCGGGCAGGATCGCCACCACGAAGGCATTGCCGCTGCGCCGCCCGGCCCGCCCGACTCGTTGCAGGTAACCGGCCGTGGCGCGCGGCAAGGACGTCAGACCGACGGCGCCGAGATCACCGATGTCGATACCCAGCTCCAGGGTCGGCGTACAGACCAGCACGTTCGGCGCGTTCGGCTCGGTGCTTTCCTTGAATTCCCGCTCGACCTCGGTTCGTTGGTCCCTGCTCAGCAAGGCGGTGTGCTCACGGGAGACGATTCGCCGGACCCGTTCGGAGTTGTAGAACGTACGGTAGTAGTTGTCGGTCTCGGCGTGCGGGTGTAGTCGCCCACCACACCCTTTGCGCAGGCACGGGGCGTCGGCGAGTTGGCTGGCGATGTCCGGGTGAACCGGCGTCCGCGTTTGGCACACGTGGCAACGCAACATGCTGCGCCCGGCCGCGAGATCGGCCAGGTCGGTGCGGTCCAGCCAGATCCGGTCTGGGGGAATCAGGTATACGGTGGCACCGTTTTTGGTCGTCCGTTGTTGCAGGATGCTTTCGTCGGCGAGCATCCGGAACAACGCGTGGACCAGGCGGGGCGCGTCCACTTCGGGCACGCCCAGGCACCGGTGAGTCCACCAGGTGAACCAAGTGCGTGGTGCGACGATGCTGTCGAACTGCTCCGACCGCGCCGCGTCGGTGGGAAACGCCGGTGCCGGACGGTTCTTGTGGAACGCGGGCATACCGGTCCGCCGGTCCCGGCCGCCCCAGATCGGCCACCGATTGCCGTCTGCATGGATGTAGCGGTCCAGGAATTTGTGCCCGATCGCGCCCTGGGTTCGGATCCGTTCGAGGATGCCACGTGCCCACGCCAACTCCTGCGCGGCGAAACCCGTTTCCAGTTCGAGGTCGGCCGGCCGGTGCTCGGCGACCACCTGGCTGACCCGGGTCTTGAACCTCTTTTCGTTGTCGGTGTCGACCAGCACGCTGATCGTGCCGGTGAGTTCCATCGTGCGGCCGGTCCGGGAGTTGAGCCCGAACTCCAGGTGGGCCGCGAAGTCCATGCGGGCTTCGACCCGGGCGGTGTTGCGAACCCGCTTCTCGGCCCAGAAGCTCTTGAATCCCTGCAGATCGGTGGTGTTCGGCGGGAGCAACGCGTAGCGGGCGGCCCGGTTCCCGGGCCCGGCGACATCGCCGATCAGGTTCCCGGCGATCTGGTCCAGCCGAACTCCGTTGGCCCGGACCGCGCGGTGCAGCGCGGACCGCAGGTTGAAGGCGTAGGCACGGGATTCGATGAATCCGGCGCGATGTGCCGCGTCCTGCACGCTGTCGGTGAAGACCAGCGTCTTCTTTTCCTGCTCGGGAATGCCCGCGTGCCCGAACAAGTGACTCAGCGCCACCGATGTCAGCGTCGACACCCGGGAGCCGAGGAACCGGATGCCGTCGGTCTTCTCGCAGGACGGGCATTTGCCGTCCGCTGCCGCCTTCAGATCGCTCGGTTCGGTGGTGACGACCGGTACACATTCCTCGTGGTGATCCGGCTGCTTCCACAGCACTTCCAAGGTCACCGGGTCGAGCCAGGCGACCTTCTCCGGTGTTGCGTCCGCCTCTCCGGCGGCATGCAGGAACGCCCGGAAGCGATCGCTTTTCGCTACGGACAGCTTCCAGGCTTTCTTCACCCGGTCGTCCAGCTGGTTGCCCGCTGCTCCGGCCAGCGCTGCTCCCCAGCCGCCCCGGCCGCAGTGCCGGCAGAACACCGCTGCCAGGAACCGATCCATTTCGGCGCCGGGGTTGTCGTCGTACCAGAGGAACGTCGGAACGTTGTCGACCGAACGGATCAGGTGCGTGACCTCGCGGACCCACAACTGCGTTTCAACCTGCAGCAGGGCTTGGTCGCCGTTGCCGGTCCGGGCGTGTGAGAGCAGGGCGACGAAGGTGGACAACGCCCTTCGCGCGCTGTCCGCCTCGCCGCCGTCGAGGGCGCTCACCCAGGTGGGTGCGACCGCACCCAAGCTGCGGAGCGCATGGTCGAACGTCGTCGGTTCAGCGGCGGCCGCTACCACCTCCGCGGTCAGCGGGTGGTGTTTGAGCGCGGCGCTCAGCTCGGTGGGACCGAGTTCGGCCCCCTCGCCGAGCTCGAAGAACGCCGTGATCGCCGCTTGGACCAGCTGCTCGTATTCGACTTCCCGATCGTCCGGGATCAGCTCGTCGATCTCGGAGAGCAGCGGAATGCGACCGACCGGCACGGCATCCGCATCGGACACCGTGCCGATCCACTCCGTGGTGGTCAACCGGTCCTCGCGAACCAGTGCCGACTCGGTGAACGGGCAGCCGAATACGGTTTCGGCGAATCTCAGCAGTTCGTCGGCGCGCGTTCCGTCGCCAAGCGTCGCCGACGTCGCTACCGGTGCCACCGATCCGAGTGGTTGACCGTCTCGACTGATGCCGAGTGCCATACCGAGCCGACGCAGCAGCAGGGCCACATCGGTGCCCTGCGCCCCGTCGTAGGTGTGGAACTCGTCGAGCACCAGGTACTGCAGGTTTTCCGCGGCACCGTCCCACAGTCCGATGTCGTCCTGGCGCAGCAGCAGGCGATCCAGCATCTTGTAGTTGGTGAGCAGGATGTCCGGCGGGTTGGCCCGCAGTGCGCCCCGGTTCTCGATGATGTGGTCCGGCCCCATGAACCGGTGCTGGCCGGAGTCGCCGGTGAACAGACCGGCAGTGATCTCGCCGTATTGCTCGGGGTGCTGCGCCACCAGCCTGGCGATGCGGGTGGCCTGGTCGTTGGCCAGGGCGTTCATCGGGTAGAGGATCAGGGCCTTGATTCCCGGTTTGCCCGCCGCGCACTGCCGGCGGCAGTGGTCCAGCACCGGGAACAGGAACGACTCCGTCTTACCCGAGCCGGTGCCGGTGGTGACGATCGTCGGCTCGGGCTGGTGGTCTTTGCTGGTCAACCGCGCGAACGCGGCTGCCTGGTGCCGGTAGGGCTGGAAGCCATCCGGTACGAAGGCGAGGTGGCTCTGCCAGCCCTCGCTCGCCGGCCGGAACGGCAACCGCGCCCGCAGGAACGGTCCGGAGAAGATGCTGGTTTCCGGGTCGCTGAGGAATCGCTCCAGGCTCTTGCGGGCGTCGTCATCGGCAAGTTCGAACGTGGTCGCGAGGTAGGAGATCAGTCGCTTCTGGAGTTCCTCGGCCAGCAGTGAGGGCAGCATTGCAAGAGCTCCGGTTCTCAGGCGGTTTCGGCGTGTTGCGGGCGCTTTCCGCGCGCTGTCCGGCCGGAATCGTCGAGCCCGGATTCGTCGAGCCCGGATTCATCGAGCACGGTGCAGACCTCCCCCAGAGCTCGATCGCCCTCGTACGATCGAGCGGATCTTGGCGACTCGTTAGTGTGCTGTCGTCTCTCTCCGTACTCTACTGGCGATCAAGAGTAATGGGGGAAGGTTCCGTTTTGCGGCATGCCATGAGTTTCACCAGGATCGGTCACCTGCTGTTTCCCGCTGGTCAGGTGGACCGCGTTGGCGAGGCACTACGGGTGGCCGTCCAGCAATGCCGCAACCACCAGGAGCTGGGTGACAGCGAGATCAACGATGCCCTCGTGCTGGATCGGTGGCAGCTGCGCACGCTTCGCATAACCGGGTTCCGCGGCGTGGCCAAGCCGTTCGTCTGGCGCATTCCGGGACCGGGCAATGTAGTTCTGGTGCATGCCGAGAACGGCGCGGGCAAATCAAGCCTTTCCGATGGTCTTCGAGTGACATTGCATGGCGGTATCCGGCACTGCCCGGCATTCGTGCACGACGATCTCCGCAGGCAGCAGCCGCTGAATCACGATGTCACCAGCGCTGCGGTGGACGTGGAACTGCTCGGCGACAAGGCGCATCAGTTGAAGCTCAACTGGCGACTCGGGCCTGCCCCGACCGCGGATGCGCAGCCGGCGGAGCGATGTACCGCCAGCTGGAGCATGCCGGGAACAGCCGAGGCCGAGCGGCATGTCCTCGGTTCGCGCTGGGCTGAGACGGTCGCCGCGCACCGTCCAGTGATCAGCTATGACGAGCTGAACCACCACTTGCGCGACGCAGCGCGGCTGAGCCGGTTCTGCACCGAAGCACTCGCGTTGGGGCCCAACTGGTCGAGCTTGCACGCGTACATCTCCAGGCGGTTGGAAGTCGCGGTGCGCGCCGCGGAGCAGTGGGCGGAACTACGCCGCAACGTCGCCGCCGAACTCACTACGCTCGATGCCGAACTGACCGAGCAGCATCCGCTCGTGGAACCGCCCGAGCCGGTAGCACTGCCGGATTTGGGCGCGGACGTCGGGAACTGGTTCACGCAGGTCTTCGGCGACTCGAACGTCGTCGAACTGCCCGCCCCGATACGCCCAGACCTCCGGATCAGGCTTACCGAGGCGTTCGCCGATACCGCCGATGCCATGGCCGGCTACCGCCGGGCGCGAAACAGCGTGCGAAACGCCGCGCCGATCGGCGAAACACCAGGGGAAACCATCGCCGCGATCCGTCAGCTGCTGGCCACCACCGGGGGCGAACAGGCATGCTGCCCGCTGTGCGCCACGGAGACTGGCTGGCCGGGGATTTCCCGAACATCCAGGGAATTGCAGGCTATCGACGAAGAGTTCGCCCTGGTAAAACATCTGATGACCGAGCTCGCCCGGCTTCTCGGTGGGGAGGTGCGGCTGGCCTTGGAGGCGGCGGAACAGCTGCCAGGGGTCGACGCGGTGGCCAGGGAGCTCACGCACCTCGTGCGCCCGCTACGGGGACGGCATGAGCTGCGCGGCGAGCTCGACGAAGCGTGGCCGCTGCTGATCAAGCTACTTGCCGATGATTCTTTCGAGGCCCGCGTGTTGCAGGTGCTCGATGCGCTGATCAGTACCGCGGACGTGCCGGGTTACTGGCACCGGAGCCGAGCCCGGATCTGCCGGCAGCTGGCGGACTTCCACGCCGACCAGGGCGATGTCGCGAACAACGTCGAGACCTGGCGGGCGGCGTTGGACCGGTTGATCGGTGCTTACGAGCAGGTCAGGGATAACCGAGTGCGCTCGCTGGCGGCGGACATCGAGGCGGTGCTGCGTGACTTCCTCCCGGACACCGGTTTCGCTGGTTTGCAGATGTCCATCACGGGGACGTTGGGCGAGCCGGAACGAGCGGAGTTGATGCTTCGGTTCGGCGAGCGGCTGGCCTCCGCTGGAGCGTTGTCGGCTGGGCAGTTCAACGCACTGATGCTGTCGGTTCTTCTGGGCAGCAACGCTGCCGGCCCGTTCCGGTTCCTCGTGTTGGACGACCCAGTGCACGCGCTGGACGAGACGAGAATCCAGGTGTTGTGCCGGCATCTGGCGCGGCTGGCCGAGCAGGACCGCCAGGTCGTGGTGTTCACCCACAACGAGCAGCTGCTCAACGAACTGGCCGACACGATCCCGACCGCGACGAGGATGGCACTCGCCCGCGATGACGACGGCGAGCATGTGCTCAATGACGTGACGTACCCGTGGCAAGCGCTTCTCACAGACGCCAAGGAGCTTACGAAGAGCGGGCAAGCACTCACGGAGCTGACGGTGGCGACGTTGTCGCTTGCTTTCTGCCGTCAGGCGCTGGACGCCGTGGCGCGCGGGATGGCGCGCGAGTGGGCGCGGCGGCACCCCGGTCCGCACCCGCTCTTAGAGGCGATCGACCGTTCCGGCCCTACCAGCACCGCGCTGAAGAAGTTGCGTGGACTGATCGGCCAGGGCCACCCTGGCGGCGCGCTGATCCAGGATCTGCTGGACGGCGGCAAGCTGCGGAATCTCAATGCCGCCGGACACGGGAATGCCGAGGAGTTGAGCGAACTTTCGATTCACGACGTACGCCGCGACATCGACTACTTCGAGCAGTTCTGCGCCGACCTCGTCGAGGCGGTGCGCGCTGAGCAATGAGACCTGGGCAGCCATGTGGGCGGACCTTTCGTCGAGTTCGCTGGACCCAGTCCTGACCAAGCACGCGCTTGCCCTGCTGCTGCGCATCCGGCTCGAAGCCGCGGCAAGGGATGTGCCGGGCTGGACGAAGCCCGGCACCAGCAACATCCAGGCCCGCCTGTGGGCTCTTGCCGCAGCCGCGCCAGCGGAGCACCAGCCCGCGGCGCTGGTCACGGTGCGCCGCGCCCGCCGCATTTACCGGGCCACCAGCGACTATCTCCATGCCCGGCGAGCCGCGGTCCCGACCGAATCCGAGCTCGAAAGCTGGCACAGCACCGTCGAAGAACTCGAACAACTCGCGGCCTGGGCCGCCACCAATGCGCCGGGGCATGCCACGTAGCGGCACAAACCGTTACCCCCGAAACACCTCACTGCGGCTGGACGGCGGCGTAGATCTTTCTCGCGACCTCACGAGCACCTTCACGGCACTGCTCGCTTCGTGGGTCGTTATCCCTAGTGCGAGGATAATAAGATGTGGTCATCACTGCGTTCTCATCAAGATAAGAGCCCCCAGGAAACCGGTCGCCATCTTGGCCAGCTCGGTAATGTAATCGACGGGGATGCGTACCTGTCGCCGCCGAACCCGCTCGGATCGCAGGCCTCGTAGGTGTTAGCCGGCTGCAGTTCCACGCCGTCTGGACGGGTGAGTTCGACCAGCCGAGCCCGCAGTTGCGGGTTGTCGGGAACGTCCAGTGTTGCAAGCACAACGTTGTCTAGCGGCATAATGCCTACCCCCAAATTTCTCGACAGAGCCCCTTGCGCAGCAACCGGTTCCGGGAGAACCGGAGAGGACGTTCGGCACGGCATCGTGATGCTAGGGCAGGTCGCCGGGACGTATGACCGATTAAGAAAATCCGGCTGACGGGTCCGTTCGAGGCTTGACGCCCGGCATGGGCTCCGGTGCGTCTGGCAGAGCCCTGGCGCCTTCCACCCGGTGGCGTGCAATCGTTCCAAGATCACGGACTGCGACATTCCGGTGAACAGCGGGGCAACCCGGACACCTCGATATGGTGACCAGAGCCATAGTGTTGACCGGTCTGACCTGCTGTCGTCACGTGAGGTGATCGCAGAGGATGGATCAGCAACCAAGGGGTGTCACGAGGAGGGGACGTAGACATGACCGGGTTCCGGATAGACCTTGACGCGCTGCGCGAAGCGATCGCCGACCTGAAGGCAGCTCGAGACCGCGTGGACGAAGTGCGCGACGGCGCCCTAAACATCGACGCAGGTGAGCTCACTGCTGGGGACCGGGCCACGCAAATGTTCAAGGAGGAGATCCAGAAGCGGGCCGTCGGCGACGTCGGATCGCTGCAAGCCTTCGCCCAGGCGCTTTCTGACAAGCTTACGATGAAGATCGAGGGTTACGAAGCGACGCTCAGGGAGTACGACGCGGTAGACGACGCCGCAAGCGCCGACCAGCTTCGGACCAACCCGCAGGCGTGAGAGTCTTTGTTGATCGCGAGGAGTGACGTGTTGAAACGCGGTGCCGTTCTCGGCGCAAGCCTGGCCATGACCGCCCTCCTGGCGGCATGCGGCAGCCAAGCCACACCGACCCCCAGCGGGGAGAAACCGCCGCAGACCACCCAAGCCTCCGGTCCGAAGATCAGCGACCCGAAGGACGCCGCAGCGGTCCCACCCTGCGACATCCTCCCGCCAGACGCCGCAACGAGCCTCGGTCTCAACCCCGAGAGCAAAAAGCTCTCGGAATCTGAAAGTCAGTCCTGCGGATGGAGATCGTTTGACGAACGTGATCGCCTGAGCTTTACGGCAATCCCCAACCGTTCTCTTTCGTCGTATCTGAACAACCGGTCGCAGTTCGTGGACTTTGAAGAGCTGACGATCGCGGGACATCCAGCCGTACGCGCAAACCGGAACGATCCACAGAAGCTGGGATCCTGCTCCATCTTCCTTGCTACCAAGGACGGCCAGATCCTGTCTTCGATAGTGAGCTTTTTCGACAAGACCAAGGACCCGTGCGGTTTCGCGCAGCACGCACTGGAGGCCGCCGTTCCTAAGCTTCCTGCAGCGAAATAGCAATACAGTCAAAATGACAACGCCGAACTTAGGTCTTGAACCGTGCTACCGCAGCGCGGCCAAGGAGTACCGCACCCAAATGGGGGGTGCTGCCGACGCCGCCGCCCTTCCCGCACCGACGGGCAACGGCGCGGAGCAGTGGGGCAAGGTCGCCGACGACTTCACACAGCTCGTCGGCCAGATCGAGGCCGCGCTGCGCAAGGCGGAAGCCGCGCACGAAGGCAAGGCCGCCGAGGCCGCCAACGCTTCGATCGCCGAGGTAATGCCTATGGCCGAGGCGGCGGCCAACACCTCGCAGGTCATCCGCTCCGCGCTGGAGGAGCAGAACGGCTACCAGCGGGAGACTTTCACCGCGCTGCCCGCGCACGGCGAAACGTTGCCTAGCGGCAAGCAAGCAATCCTCGATCCGCCACAGAAGGGGTGGGTTGAAGACTGGGGGCTGGACTCCAACCCGATCACCGGGTGGATGAGCGACTACGAAGAACGCCAGGAAGCCTTCGCTGAAACCAATCAGCGGGCCAACGACGCCATGCAGCGGTACAAGACGCAAACCGAGGGCGCCATCGCTCGGATGCCGGAGTTCAAGCCCGCCGACCAGCCCCCACCGCCTCCGCCGCAGGACACGCGCCCCTACCCGCAGACTCCCAGCGGGCACTCCTCGAACACTCCCTCCGGTTACACCAGTGGCAGCGGCGTTTCCTCCACTCCGGCCGGTACTTCGTCTTCGTGGGCTTCGGCTCCCAGCCACGTGCCCTCCTACGCGCCTCCGGCTCCTTCCGTTCCCCCGGCCAGTACTTCTCCGGTGTGGGCCACTCCGACTCCTGGGCAGCTTCCGGGCCTGCCTCCCGGTGTCGTTCGCGGGCCGGACGGGACGCTGTACCGGCAGAACCCGCAGACCGGCGCGTGGGAGCGGCAGAACCCCTACAACGGTCGCTGGGCTCCGTCACCGAACGGCGGCCCCGGCGGTGCCGGTGCTCGCGGTGGCATGGGCCGCGGACTCGGCGGGCAGCTCGGTGCCGGTGGTCGCGCAGGCGTCGGTGGTTTCGGCTCCGGTGCGGGCGCTAGCGGCTCTGGCGCTGCGGGTGCCGGTGGTCGCGGCGCTGCGGGTGGCATGGGCGGCGCCGGGGGCGCCGGCCGTGGCAAGCCGCAGCGCGAGGAGGACCAGGAGCATGAGCGTCCCGGCTGGTTGATGGAGAACGAGGACGTCTTCACCAACGACATGGAAAAGACCGCACCCCCGGTCTTCGGAGACTGGTCCAACGACGGACGCTGAGCAGCGGCCACACCCCCGCCACCGCCTAACTCGAAGCTAGGCGGTGGCGGCCGACGTATTCCTCGGTCGGCCACTCGATGGGTTCCGGCGGTTGGCGGGCAGGCGGCTCGGGATGCGGGGTTTCGACCGATATCGCATCGACGAGTTGCCACACCATCACCGCCCCGGGCCCGGAGTGGGCATGCTGACCATTTCCGCTGCGCAACGGCAGTAGTACGGCCACTGCGAATACCGCTGCAACGACGCCCAGAAAAACCAGCAGGTTGCCCGGCTCGTACACCACGGCAAGAACGGTTGTCATCACTGCGCACCTGCCTCTCGTGCCGCCGCATCGCGGCGAGCCCGGGCCTCGTCCCAACAGGCCGTGCGGGTCGGGGAGAGCCAGTCGATCGCGGTCGTCTTGACGACGGTCACCGTCGTGCCGCACAGGGTTTCCCGCTCCTGCCCGGGATACGGCGGTTCGACCGGCGACAACCCATGCCGCACACCGTCAACCGGCCGCCAGTACGCAACCAACCCCGCTGGCTGGAACATGTCGTGCATCGCGTCTCCTTGCTGCCGAAGGGAAAGCGGTGGCCCCGGGTCGGGGGAAAGGGGAGGCCGGGGCCACCGCCGCGCGGTGACGGATCGTGCTGATACCGTCACCGACAGCAGTAATGCTAGCGAAGCTTGCGGTTATATAGCCAGCCTGTAAACCCAAAGGTGTGATCAGAAGGAGTCCGAGCATGCCGCCAATCTCCCCGACAGTCGCCAACTGGGCGCTGGGACGTCGCCTTCGGGAAATCCGCGAGGAAGCCGGGCTGACCAGCGGCGCAGCATCCAAGTTCATCGGCGTGACCTCTGCGTACCTGTCTGAGGCCGAGCACGGTAAGAAGACGCTCGTCCCAGAGAAGCTGGACATTCTCGTGGCGGAGTACAACATCGAGGACGCCGAGGCTCAGGAACTTCGAACTCTGCGGGAGCAAGCGGTCCAGCGCGGCTGGTGGGCCAAGTACTCCGGCATCTTCGGCAACGATCTGCTGCGCTTCTTCGGCTTCGAGCACGGCGCTGAAGCGGTGCACGCCTACGACAGCGGCCTCATGAATGGTCTGCTCCAGACCGAGGACTACGCACGAGCGATCAGCGACGCAAGCACCGGAAATCTCCGGATGGCAGAAGTTGATCGTCGAATCGCCTGCCGGATGACCAGACAGCTGAGGCTTACCGGGGACGACCCGCTTCGATTCAACGCCGTCATGTCAGAAGCCGTGCTGCGCCAGGAAATCGGCGGGCCGAAGGTGCTCAAGGCTCAACTTGAGCACCTCCTTGCTCTCATCGACAGCCTGCCCGACACCCTGGATTTGCGCATCGTCCCGTTCTCATCGAGAGGACACGAGGCGGTGGGCGGCTCCGCCTTCTATCTCATGACCTTCCCGAACAGTCAGTTGCCCACCGTGCTCTGGCAGGAGACTGTGACGTCAACCCACCTGATCATCGATCCCATGACCGTCCGGGAATACTCCATCGCCCACACGGCCGCTACCCAGGCCGCGCTCAACCGCGAGGATTCCCGTGCACTCATCAAGAAGATCTCGACAGAGCTGCCGAGATAGCTACAGTTGGAACATGAGCATTTTCCGCGCCTACAAGCACTTGAGCAACGCGCGCTGGCGAAAGTCCCGTCGTAGCGCCAGCAACGCCCACTGCGTGGAGGTCGCGGTAGCGACGGGAGCAATCGGCGTGCGGGACACCAAGGACCGCGACGGCGGCACACTCGTGTTCACACCCGCCCAGTGGACGTCGTTCACCACCAGCCTGAAGCAGGGCTGAGGGGTCGTGAGTGTGAAACCGGGCTGGAGCCCGGTTTCACACTCACGACCGCCTGGTCACGTCCGGGCGCGGAGGCGTTCGGTGAAGATCTCGTGGGCGCGGGTCATGTCGGCTTCGCGGTCGACGCCGGTGAAGGGGAGGACGTAGCGGCCGAGGTCGGCCTTGTCGCCGTGCTTCGCGTACTCCTTGAGGACATCCTTGGGAACCTGGCGGCCGTTGGCGTCGAACCGCATCTCCCGCTCGTACTTGCGCAGCACCCCGAACTGCGTCCGGTAGATCGTGCACAACTCCTCGGCGGTGATGTCCAACATGATCGCGGCCAAAGCATCGATCTCAACCAACGCCTGCCGCCGATGAAAGTCCATCCGAAGCGGAGTACCCATCTCCCACTCCCGCCGCACATCCCCCAACGCCGGCCGGTCGTCCCGCCCATGCGTCCAGCAGTCCTCCCGCCACCGCTCATCAAACAACTCCTGCCAGAACGGCTCATAGTACCTAGTAAGGCAGTTCAACCGGAGAGCACGGAGAATCAGCTCAGGCTCAAGCGCATGGCTTCGGACATGCGGAAGCCGGGATATGAAGTCGACCTTTAGGTTGGTTTTACCACTCACCTTGGCTAGAAAATCAAACGGAAGCGAAGCCCATAGCCCTGCCGCAACAGCCAAATCCAAACTATCAGCAGATAAGCTGAATGCACTCAAGACGTGAGCTGGACCATTCGGAATAAGTGAAGCATATAGCGTCCTTACCGTCGAAGAGTCTGCCATTGCCCTCCATATGAGCCTCCAGAATCCATTTGAGGGCTTCCCATCCCAGTGCGGATAACCCGCCAGGTACTCATCCAGTGGTTTCGCGCGCTGGTAGCTCGTTCGAGGCAACGCCCACTCCCCAAGCGCTTCAAGATCCCAGTCCTCGTAATCACCGGTACTACGCATCGACGGCCGTGGTTGCTTTGCCAACGGTGTGGCGACCGAAAAGTGCGGACCTTGCAGGATGACATCTTCTGGACGATCTACAACCTCGGATCGCTTGACAAAAAATCCTGCTTTGCGATCTGCAGACTCATGCCAACCCGCATTCCATCGAAAATCAATCTCGCCAAATCTTGGCGAGGTTACCAACTTATTCAAAACTGCTTGACTAGCAGTATTCACCGGTCGCGCCATCCGAGCTTCCTCGGCACAGGTCCCTGGCTCGTCGAGCAGCGCCGCCCAACCCACGAGCACCTGTCGATCTACGCGCACGATACGTTTTCGATGCGGACGCACATCCCATTGGTCACTGTCGTCTTTTATTCCCGGCTCTACACCCTCGCCAGAATGATCGAAAGATCGTTCAACAACGTCGGGATGATAGACGGCAGAAATATTCAGGAAATCAACTTTCGTCGAACCCCCATAGACGGAAACTCCAAATTCTCTCGTATGTTGAATCTCGAAGAGTTTAAATTCATTCCTAAATTGCCAATGCCTACGCAGACGTCGATAAGTTTCACGCCTTAGCCCCCCGGCTCTCGCCTCGGTGAAATGACTCTCTGGATGGATGAGCCCAACGACTCCATCACCGTTCATCGAACGCCACGTGCGATCCATGAAGCAGCGGTAGAGATCCGGCTGCAAACCGGCCAAAATCGGGCGATCTACATCGCTGTTCAGATGCTCATTTAGTCCACTATTCGACGACCGTTCACGAAGGTAGTCAGCGCAATACGGACTCTCAAGCACGTCGTTTCGACGCTCCGCCTTGACGTTAACGTCAGCCTTCTCGTTGAAGGTGAACCACGGGTCCCGTTCGGCAAGGATCGTGTCGTCGTCCCAGGTTGGACGCACCCACGGCGGATTACCCACCTGCAGATCGAACCCGCCCGCCGAAAAGATCGGGGCGAAGTCGAGTTCCCAGTGGAAGAAGCCTTCCTTGTCCGCGATGCGTTGGCACTCCTCCAGCCAGGGGTGCCAGGCCAAGGCTTCGTGGACGTCGCGCATCTTGTACCAGAGGCGTTCGGCGTCCTCCGCGTCGTCAAGGCTTTCCCAGTCCGCGTACGTGAACAGGCTTTCCTGCCCACGTCATTCCTCGGCTGTTTGCTTCACGACGTGACGCCCCAGCAGGGCTTCCAGGCCGTCGAGCCAGTCTTCCCAGTCTGGGGGTTCGCAGTCGGCTGTCGTCGGCCAGAACCACAGCGCGCACCAGGCGTCCATGGCTCGGCGCAGGCGGCGGTAGGAGTTGTTCTCGTCCGCCAGGAACTCCTCGACCTGCTCGCGGGTCACTCCGTTCGACCGTCGCGTGATCTCCGGCGCACCCCACACGTCCGCCTGGCGGCTGATCTTCTCCTCGGCGATCTCCAGCCGCTGCGCGGCCAGCGACCACAGCGACTCCACCCGCCGCGCCAGCGCGTGCAACCGCTCGCGCTGCTTCGCGTTCGGTGCCTTGCGGACCGCGCTGCGCCACTTCTTGAGCTTCGCCACCTCTTCCGGCACCAGCTCGTTGGCTTCCTTGGTGTCGGCGACCGCGCCCCAGCCCTTGGCCGGGAGCAGAAAGTGATGCACCCTGCCGGTGCCGAGCGCGCCCAACGGCACGTCACCGTTGATCGGCAGGTCCTTCGGCACCACGTCCAGCCACTTGAACGCCTTCTTCGGCGGCACGTCGTACACCGCGCGCCGACCGCCGATCAGCGAATTGCCGCGCCGCAGGTGCAGACCGAACCACGGCGCCCGCAGCCCGGCGTGCATGGCGTTGAGCCACAACGACACCTCCGCCAGCTCGACCGCGGTGCCGTTGAGGTCCACGCCGTAGCACTGGTGCAGGCTCAAATACGCCTTGACGCGCTGCAGTTCCAGCGCATACCGCTCCGGCTCGATCACCTCGCCGCGCTCCTCCTGACGGCGCTTGAGGTACTCCTCGGCGAGCTGGTTCACCGCCTCGATCAGGAACGCCCCCGAGCCCAGCGCGGGCTCGCAGACCGTGTACTCCAGAATCCGCGCGGCCGGAGTGCGTTCGCCGCCCTGATCCAGCAGCTCGGCCAGCGAATGCTTCACCACGCAGCGGGTCAGCACCTCCGGCGTGTAGTACGAGGCGCTGCGCTGCCGCTCCCGCCCGGATAATCGGTAGACGAACGTGCCCTTGCGGTGCAGCCGCCGGCGCGGTTCACCCGTCTCCGGATCTTCGTCCCTGACGAACACCTCGTCCGAAAGCTCTTGAGCCTGCTCAGCGTTCACCACCCAGGTGCCCTTGCTCGGGTCACCGCCCTTGGCGACCTCGTAGAGGTCCTCCTCCGCCAAGAAGCCGGAGTAGGACATCAGGCCCTCGTACACCGCGCCGAGCTGGTTGATGCCCAGCTGCGCGTACGAGACGAACCCGGCGTCCCGGCCCCTCGTGGGCTTGGACAGCAACAACTTCCGCAACACCGTCTGCAAGCACTGGTTACCCAAACCGACGCCCCGGACCCGCAGCGCACCGCGCTCCGGATCCCAGTTTTCGTCCACATTAGACGGAGCATCGATCAGCGAAATGGCGCCTTCGGCGAACAGATCCGCCCGCAGCGCCTCGAACGGCAACCCGTCGTCGTCGGCCTCGTGCCCCTGATCGACCAGCTGGAACAGCTTGTGCAGCGACTCATAGAAGTGGGTGCCGTCCAGCGAACGCCGCTCGGTCAGCTCGACCAAGGCCAGGTCGCGCAGCCGGTCGAGCCCGTAACCCTCGGCGTACTCCGGCGCCTTCGCCGGCACGATCTCCAACTCCGGACGCGCCTCGGCATACAGCAGGAACAGGATCCGGTACAGAAACCGCAACGCCTGTTTCTGCAGCATCAGCGGCAGATCGCTCAGCCCATCGACCGGCAGCCCGGCGCGGCGGCGACGCGCCACGATCTCGTTGGCCACCAACTCGACCGACTCGCGCACCCCCTCCCGCAGGTCCTTCGACACCCCGACGGCGTGCTTGATCGACTCCTCCAGCACCTCGTCCAGGCCGCAGGAACCGTCCTCGCGCGGGAGCAGGCCGTCCGAACCGACCAGCGCGGCGATCGTCTCCAGCTCCCCGGCCGACCGGACGTCCTTGCGTTCGGCCGCCGTGGCTAGGTCCACCGCCAGCCAACGCCCCTCCGGCCAGCGCTCCCGGTAGGTCAGCAACAGCCAGCCACCGGCCTGCACCAACACCAGCCGCGGCGGCTCCTCCGCCAGGAACAGACCGGAAATCACCTTGCCGAGACCCGGCTCCGGCTTACCGTCGATAGTCGCCGGGGCCAGCAACCGGCCCAGGCCCTCTTCCGTCTCCGCGTTCCAGTCGAGGATGTCCTCCACGGTGTGCGCATCCATCGCCTGCAAGATCACCAGGTGCAGGCCCGACGCGGTGCGATGCGCGACCCCGTCGACCTCAACCGCCGCCCCGAGCCGGACCACCTTGATCTGCTCCGGCTCCGCATCCAGCAACAACGCCCGCCTGGTCTTCCGGTAGAACTTGCGCAAGACGTCCTGGTCAGCCCGCTCCCGGGCGGACGCCAACAGCCTCGCCGCGGTCCCGGCGAATCCGGTCAGACCGCTGCGGGGCGTTGCGACCTTGACTTCCTCACGCTCCGCCCAGTCCTTGCGCAACGCCTTGACCCGCGTCGGGAACTGCTCCGACAGGTAGTGCTCGGAGACGAAATCCCCGGTCACCACCACCGAATCGAACGCACTCACCGAATCCCCTCCTGCACGTCCTGCCGGGGAGCGATGACCGCAAGCACGCGCACCCCCGGTTTGCCCACAGCGTGCAGCGACTCCAACGACTTCCTCGCGCCCTGCACGATCGCATCTATCTGATTCACCATCCGCGTCCGCGGCCCGGCGTCCCGCCCCTCGGCGATCCGCCTGCTGTCGGCCTCCCAGCGCTCCAGACGCGCCTCGGCCTCCCACACCCCAGCGGCCAGTTGCTTGCCCTGCTCCGCCAGAATCCGTTTCAGGTGGGCGCGCATCGCCTCGACGCCTTTGGGCACCAACCACTGCCAGTCGCACGGGTCGAGGTCGTAGCCGGCATTGATGCCGCCGTCCCGGATACCGGCCTCTTCCAGGATCTCCAGCGCATCAGAACTTCCGATCGGCCCGGATCGCGGATCTACGAATCCGAATGCCCAGTTCGTGCAGCTCACCACCTGGCCGCGGGCGTTGGTCAACGTGCCCTGCACGAGAACCGTCGGCAGCTCGACATCCCCGACGACCAGCGGCACCTGGTTGCGCTCGAAACGAGCGAGCGCCCGGTCACACGCCCAATCCAGCACCGGATGCAGCGGGCCGAGAAAATGCTCCTCCGGCCACAGCGTGCCGGACTCCTTGTGATCCCTAGCCCGCTTCAGCGAATCCTCGGCCCGCTGCCTGTCGGCCGCCAGCACCAAGCGCTCTAGCACCTTGCGTTCGCTCCGATACGACTGCGGCAATGCCCGGAACCGGCGCTTCAGGTCCGGCGGTGGGGTCAGCCGAACCCAGCTGCCGTCCTCGGCCTCCTCCCAAGCCACGCCGCCCTTGCCGACCGGCTCGGCCGGGTTGGGATACACCTCCCTGAGCGCGTCCCGGAGGAAGTCGAGATCGGTGCGGAACAGGTTGTGCCCCTCGTCGACCTCCACGTCGTCCGGGGCTTGCTGATCGCCCTGCGCCATCAGCTGGTGAAAGAAGTCCCATTCGCCGACGTCGTCGGAGAGCTCCGGCACCACCTCATCGATGTCGCGCCCCTTCGCCAAGGCCTCCGCTACCGCCTGCTCCTCCTTGGTGACGCTGTGCAGGTTCAGCAAAGTGGCGGCATCTCCCAGCGCCTGGTGCGCGGCATGCTCCTTGTCCAGCAGCTTGGTCAACACGCGCACATCACCGGTGAAGCGGTCGTTGGCCGAAGTCAAGGCTAGTGCGGTGATCTGCGGCGGGTGCTTCTGGCCGTACCGGTCGATCCGGCCGTTGCGCTGCTCGATGCGGATGAGGCTCCACGGAATGTCGACGTGTACGAGGTTGTGGCAGTGGGCGTGCAGGTTGACGCCCTCGCTAGCGACATCACCCGCAACCAACACCCGCACCGAAGAATCCGCGAGCTTGAACTGCTCCACAACCCATTGCTGCTTGTCATCCGGCAAACCGCCGTGCAACATGTCGAAGGCATCGGCCGGTATGCGCAGGGCTTTCGGAAGTTCTTGCTGCAGCCAGCGCAAGGTCGCCAACCGCTCGCTGAACAGCACAACCCTGGTTTCCGACTTCGGGCCGATACCGATTTTGCGGAGATAGTCGACCAGTTCGGCAAGTTTCGACTCACCCGCCGCCTGCGCCTCGGTCGCGAGCTCATCCAAGGTGTCCAGCGCGGACAATTCGGCTTCGGTTCGTTTTTTACTCTGCTTACGATTCGCGATCGTCTCACGCAGCGCTGCGGTCGACGAGAGCGCGGCTTTCGCCAAGGTCCAGGGGAACAACGCGTTGTTGCTTCCCTCCAGGGGAGAACGCCCCGGCTCGGGATAGAGCCAGGTGTCCGCCAGCTCGTTGATGACCTTCTCTTCCGCCGGGCTGGCCGGAATCGCCAGCACCTTCGGTTCCGGACGCTCCGCCCAGTCCTTGCCGACCTCGTTGGCCACGTCAGCGGAATGCCGGTGCCGCCGCACGAAAAGGTGCGCGATGTCCTCGACCTGATAGTCGCTCCGGTCACTGATCGCGGTGGCATCCAACAGGCTCACCAGCTCGGCGAACGATTCCGGCTTGCCGTTGTGCGGTGTGGCCGAGGCGAGCACCAGCGCGTCGGTCCGCGGGGCCAGCACACGCGCCAGCTCGTTGTTCAGGGTGCCGGTGTTGGTCAGGTTGTGCGATTCGTCGATCACCACCGCATCCCAGTGGTGCTTTTCCAAATGCGCCCGGTACTGCCCGGATTTCAGCGTGTCGACCGAGACGATCACCTTGCGGTAGTAGGTGAACGGATTGCGGCTGGCGGGTAGTTCCTGCCGTACCCGTTTGATGCCATCGGAATCCAACCGCACCAGTGGAATCGCGAACCTGGTCCATAGTTCGTGCTGCATCTGTTCCAGAACGTGGCGCGGCGTCACGACCAGAATCCGCTCCGCACGGCCTCGACGGGCGAGCTCGGCCAGCAACATGCCGATCTCCAGCGTCTTCCCGAGACCAACGGCGTCCGCTACCAGGATCCGGGTCCGCAGATTCGTACGGGATAACGCCTGGGCTACGGCCCGGCGCTGGTATCCGAGCTCATCCAGCAACATCCGGTGGGAAACGATCAAACGCTCGTCGTGCAACGGCACGGCCGTCTTTCGCAGCACGGCTTCCAGCCACAGCCTCGTGCGCCGAAATTGCGGCGAGTCATCCGGAACCACTTCGGCTTTCTCCGGGACCAGCGGGCGGAGCTGGTCCAAGTCGGTCAGAAACGTCGCGACGGTGTCTCGCACAAGTTCCGACACGCCAGTGCAGGACACCGCCCACGCGTTGTTCTTCAACCGCTCCGCTGATCGGACGATCCACGCCTCGTCACGGACTTCCACGATCGTTCCCGGCGCAAAGCCATCCACCTGTTCGTCGGCCAACCCGTGCCCCCTAACCTTCGTGGTATTCAGCCGATCACATAGTGCATCGTGCCGGAAAGGGCTCGTCACACACAGGCCATTCCGGAAACGCCCGCTCAGCCAGGGCAGAGGTTCGTGCAAGAGGACACCGAGATCATCACTACCCGGGGACGTTGGGTTCGGTCGCCGGGTGTTGCGATGACGTTTGGCTCGGGGAGCTGGTGACCGATGGCTCGGAGGTCATCGGGTCCGGCTCGGAAGTGATCGTCAGCAGGACCTCCGGTGGCGGCGGCTTCCGGACCGGCGTGCCCGTCGGGCTCGGATATGCCGGCAGCTGGCCCGGCGGCTGCTGCACCGGTGGCGGGACCGGTGGCTGCTGCGACGGCTCCTGCGACGTGGTCGAGCCCGGGTTCGGCTCCGACTGCACCACGGGCGGCACGGCGGGCTGGAGCGGATCGTCTGACTGGTGGCTGACCAGCGCGATCCCGCCTCCGACCAGCAGCACCGCGCCGAGTCCGCTACCCGTCGCGGCCAGCATGCCGTTGCGCTGCCGGCGGCGACGCGCGGCGGCCACCAGCGACCACTCCGCCCCGGTCCGCACCGGGATGTCCAGCTGGTCATCCTGGAAGACCCGTTGCAGCTCGTCCTCCAGATCCATCACACGTCACCTCCTTCCACCAACGGCCCGAGCCGCTTGCGCAGCGTCGCCAGCGCCTTGCTGGCCTGGCTCTTCACCGTTCCGCGGCTGACGCCGAGCGTCTCGGCGATCTCCAGCTCGGAAAGCCCCTCGTAGTAACGAAGCACGACCACCGTGCGTTGCCTCGGCGGCAGAGATCGCAGCGCGACCCACACCGGCTCGTGCTCCAGGCGATCCTGCTGAATGGCGGCGGGGACGTCCGGGAAGTCGGCGAGCAGCGTTTCGCGGCGCGTCCGCCGCCAGCGGCTGACGTGCGTGTTCGCCATCGCCTTGCGCACGTAGGCGCTGGGGTCCGCGCAGTGCCGGCTGATCTTCGCCCAGCGGGCGCCGACCTTCTCCAGCACGATCTGCACCAGGTCGGCGGCGTCGTGCGGATTGCCGGTCAGGGCATGGCCGTAGCGGATCAGCCCGGGTAGCGCCACCCGGACGAACTCCGCGAAGTCATCTTCTGTTGCCGCCATGTCCCCCCGACGCGCCTGCCCGCGGTAGACACCGGACGCCTCGGCGGCGGTCGGCACGGCGGGCAGGTGCGCGGTCACCCCTCCACCCCCTCAACGTCAGGTATCGCCGTGGAGGGACACGCCGCAACGCGCCGATGGGTTGCCGGACGCCGCCCTTGATCACTCGATCGGCGCAACGAGGACGGGTTTCGCAAGGTGTTGGATGTCGTGCCCGGCGACGCGCGCCGTTCCCTGTAGCAAACCGGCTCGCCACCACGAGCTGGTCGTCAACGAGGCGGCACCTTGCCTCGCCGACGGCTCCGAACCCAACACCAAGCCCACTATGGACACCCCCAGTCGGATGTCCGGTCGGATGTCGAGTCTCGGGTCGGTCGGATGTCCGGTCGGATGTCGGGTCGGATGTCGAGTCTCGGGTCGGTCGGATGGCCAGTCGGATCGATGGCCGGTCGGATGGACCTGGCCGCAATTTCAATGGAAATCGCGGAACATCGGCGTGTCGGACCCCGACACGCCGATGGCTGTGGATAACTTCCGCAATTTCAATGGAAATCAGAGGTCCGATTTCCATTGAAATTGCTGTTCACGGGTCAGCGGATGGTGACCTGGCGGCCGCGGAGGCCGTCGCGGGCGCGCCGCTCCGCCGCGTCCAGCGGCTCCGAGTCCAGCGAGCCGAGGGCCTCCGCCAGTCGGCGCCCGAGCTCCGCAGCGGGCTCGTCCCACTCTCGCGCGTGCTTCTCTCGATCGAGGTCCCACACCGGCACCAGCAGGCCGTGCGCGCGGAAGGATCCGGCGAACTTGCTGTCCTCGCCCAGCGTCAGCTGGCCCCGGGCGGACAACCGCGCGAGCGCCGCCAGCAGCTGCTCCTCCGGCTCCGGCCGCACCCACCGCAGGTGCGCCTTCTCGCCCGCGTCCACCCAGTACGCGGATTCCACGCCTTCGGCGGTCAGCCGCTCGGTGGGCATGATCGCGGCGTTCGCCCGCTCCAGGGACAGCGCGACCTCGCCGGTCGGCTCCACCTCGTCGGGCAGCCACCAGGCGAAGTCCTTGTGCAGCTCGACGTCCAGCGGCGCGGCCGGGTCGAGCAGGTCCTGCAGGCGGTTGGGGACGGTGCCGACCTCGGCCGTCTCCGGACCCACCACCGACAGCGATTCGCCCAGCTCGGCGGCCTGCACCCACTCGACGGCGCGCGCGAGATCCCGGCTGATATCACCGGAATGGGTCTGCACCTGGAGCCCGATGAAGGCCTTGTCGTCGTTGCGCCGCAGCGCCGCGGCGGCCATCGGGAGCACGGTCGCGAGGGTAACTTCACCTTCGCCGCGCAGCGGCAGCTTCGCCGTCGCCGACGGCACGAACTCGCGCAGCGCCACCAGCTCGCACTCGGCGGCCAGCCCCTCGAAAGGCCTGGTCACGATCACGTCGGCGGCACCACCGGCGGCACCGTGGCAAGCCTTGTAGCGCTTCCCGGAACCGCACGGGCAGGGCTGGCGCGGCTTGATCCCGGTGTCCGCCTGAGGCTTGGGTGCGGTTCGCTTCGACACTGCAAATCCCCTCGCTCGCGGTCAATTCGCCGTGACGCTACCGAACTGCGCGGGCTCCGATTCAGCCAGGTGGAAGCGGGTGGACGCGGGCGAGTTGGTGGCCACGAAGCGAACTCCGGCGCGGCGGCACAGCTCGACGTCGGCGGGGTCGTCGACCGTCCAGCAGTACGTGTCGCGGCCGAGCGCGGCGACACGCGCGACGAATCCCGGATCCTCGCGCAGCAGCCGGATGTCCGGGCCGGCGAGGTCCGCCCACGGTGGCAGCACCCCGGACCGCCACGAGCTGCGGAAACTGTCGAACAGCAGCACGGTCGGCACCCCGGGCGCTGCCTCGCGGAACCGGCGCACCGCCGACTGGGAAAACGACATCATCAGCACCGGCGAGCTCTCCGGGTCCGCGGGCGCCGCCAGCCCGTGGCGGGCCAGCAGCGCGACGAGCTTGTGCTCCACCAGCCCGCCGTAGCGGACCGGGTGCTTGGTCTCGATGAACAGCCTGACCGGCCGCGAGTGGTCCCGGACCAGGCCGAGGACTTCGTCGAGGGTCAGCACGCCGTGCTCGGGCGTTGCGGCCGGGCGGCGCACCAGCTCATCCGCGGACTCCGGCGGTTCCTGGTGCCAGCCGCCGAAGTCCACTTCGGACATCGCGGCGACGGTGAGCTCGCTGACCACGCCGCGGCCGCTGGAGGTCCGGTCGATGCGGCGGTCGTGCACGCACACGAGCCGGCCGTCCCGGCTGACCCGGATATCGCATTCGAGTGCATCGGCGCCCTGTTCCAGGGCCAGTTCGTAAGCACCGCGGGTGTGCTCGGCGCAATGCGCAGAGGCCCCTCGGTGCGCAACGACGTCGGGGGTCGGTTGCCGCACGGCGCCTATTATGCGGGCGACCTCGATCCACTTCCGGCATCTGTGACACACCACAACGCCGCCGCACCCGCGATTAGGCGCTGTTGCGCCTGCTCAGCTACCGCGAGCGCTTTCGGGCGCCGCAGAGGCTGTTTTGGAAGGTGCTGGTGTGAAGCGAACGAACCGTTTGTGTCGTCTATCGAGGCGAACAGGCCGTTCGCTGCACACCGGTTGGCGAGTCAGAACCAGGCCACTCCCGCTGGGGCAGCCATCGGGACCGCCCGGCAGAACGAGTTCCCACGCAGCCCCTACAGCGCCCCGAACGCTCACGGGTGATCAGCAGCGGACCGGTCGTGCACGAGTCGTGGTTCCCGGAGCAGAAATCAGCGCGGGGCGCTTGCGGGGCGCGTGGCTCGGGGTGTGGGCGGAGCCGCGCGGACGGCCCGGACGCGGAGGTGCTTGAGCTCCGTCGGGTCCATCGGGGCGAGCAGCCGCATCAGGTACTTGATCAGGCGCGCCGTCAGGATCGCCAGGAGCGTGACCAGGGCGTTGTTGAGCGCGTGCAGCAGCACCCCGTCGGCCATGGCCTGGACGCTGCCGAAGAACCCCCAGGCGAACGCGAGCCAGCCGAACAGCAGGGTCGCCGCCCACGCCGCCCACCACAGCCGGACGCGCAGCGTCGGCGACGGTCGCGCGCCTCGCTGCCGAACTCGCTCCGCGACGAGCACCGAATGCTCCAGCTCGGCCAACGCCGAGCCCGGCACGGTCAGGTTCAGCCCCGGGACCAGGACTCCGACGACCACCTGCCAGTCCGGCCGGGCATTCTGCACCGCGATGCGCTCGGCGGCCGCGGCGCGCGCCCGCAGCCCCCACAGGACGACGAGAACGCCGGAGAGCACGCCCAGCACCCAGAGGACCACGCCGGCCGTGCCGACCAAGGCGTCGGAGATCGCCAGCGTCGTGCGCGGCAGCGCCTGGCTGCGGCTGATCAGCAGCAGCACGTACCGCCAGCCCTCGGCGAGGGTGGCCAGCGCCGCGACCGCGGTGGTGATCCACAGCGCCACCACCGCCGTTCCGGCGGTGGACTCCGCCCGCACCATCGGATCCGCGTGCGGCCGCAGCGGCAGCGCCAGCGGCCACCGCCACGCGAGCAGCGGGAATCCCCAGCGCGGCACGGCCGGGTAGGCCGGCGGGCCGGTGTAGCGGCGCGGTCGGCGCGGGGGGCGGATCCGCCGCGGGCCGCCGGGTGGGGTGGCGACCCACTGCACGCCCGGCCCGGGGCCGGGAGGCCGGGCCGTCACAGCACGTACGGCTCGCTGTCGGCGTCATCGGAGACCAGCGGCCGGCCGATGGCCGACCAGCCGTTCATGCCGCGCTCGACGTTGATCGCGTCCCATCCGTTGGCGCCCAGGTACGCGGCGACCTTCGCCGACCGGCCGCCGGAGCGGCAGATCACGTAGACCTGGTCGCACTCCGGGATCTCGTCGAGCCGCTGCACGAGCTCGCTCATCGGGATGTGTACGGCCTCGGGCGCGTGCCCGGCCTGCCACTCGTTCGCCTCGCGCACGTCGAGCAGCACGCTGCCCTCGGGCAGCTGGGCGGGCAGCTCCTCGGGCTGCACTCCGGGAACCTGATGACCGGGAACTGGGGTAGTCACACCCCGATGCTGCCACGCGAGGCGTGGTACCCGCGTAAGAGGGCGCGCGGAAGGGCCGGCTCGCGCGGGCTCCGGGACCGCTTCGCCACCCGGTTCGCGCGGCCGGTCCGGCCAGGTGTGGACTCGAGCGGGAGAAGCCCTCGAACCTTCCGTCTTGACCTGCAATTACTCCGGACGGATTTGAGGTTGTTCACACTTTCAGCGGAGATCCCGAAAGAAACGATGTTTTCGTGATCTTCCATGTCACAGTGTGCTGGCTCGATTCAGGTCCCTTCTCGGGATCCGTCCGTAACGAAAGGAAGACATGTTTCGTCGAGCCATTCTCCGCTGGCCGAACGGCAGCGACTGGGGTCATCTGGCGACCGTTTCCGACGACGGCGGGTTGCCGCAGTTCGCCGGCTTCGTGCAGATGAGCGACCCGCGCGTGCAGGACCTCCTGGCCCGGATCGCCCCCAGGCCGGCCGGCGGAGACATGTGGGAAGCGCACTTCACCACCAACGATTCCGAATCGGCCGCCGAACTGATCGCGGCCTGATCGGCCCCACCGAACGGCGAGGCGCTCCGCCCGGCTCGGCCGGACGGGGCGCCTCGCCGCAGCTACCGGATCAGTGCGAGATCGCCTTCTCGGCGCCCGCGCCGGTCAGCGACCGGACCTCCATCTCGGCGTACTTCTCGCTGTTGAACGGCTCCTTGCTCAGCACCGTCCCGAGGTAGCCGAGCAGGAACGACACCGGGATCGACACCAGACCCGGGTTCTTCAGCGGAAACAGCGCGAAGTCCAGCAACGGGAACATCGCGTCCTCGGCACCGGAAACGGCCGGCGAGAACACGATCAGCACAATCGTGACCGCCAGACCGCCGTAGATGCTCCACAGCGCACCGGTGGTGTTGAACCGCTTCCAGAACAGCGAGTACAGCAGCGTCGGCAGGTTCGCCGAGGCCGCGACCGCGAACGCCAGCGCCACCAGGAACGCCACGTTCTGGCCATTGGCCGCGATGCCGCCCAGGATCGACACGATGCCGATGACCACGGCGGTGATCCGGGCCACCTTGACCTCCTGGCCCTTGTCCCCGACCGCTCCCTTCTTGATCACATTCGCGTAGATGTCGTGCGCGAACGAGGCGGACGCGGTGATGGTCAGGCCGGCGACGACCGCCAGGATCGTCGCGAACGCGACCGCGGAGATGAAGCCGAGCAGCAGCGGGCCGCCGATCTCCAGCGCCAGCAGCGGCGCGGCCGAGTTCACCCCGCCCGGCGCCTTCTTGATCACGTCGGAGCCGACCAGCGCCCCGGCGCCGTAGCCCAGCACCAGCGTGAACAGGTAGAACAGGCCGATCAGCCAGATCGCCCAGACCACCGAGCGGCGGGCTTCCTTGGCGGTGGGCACGGTGTAGAAGCGCATCAGCACGTGCGGCAGACCCGCGGTGCCCAGCACCAGCGCGATGCCCAGCGAGACGAAGTCCAGCTTGCTGGTCTCGGTCTTGCCGTACTGGGCGCCGGGGTTGAGCAGCTTGTCGCCGCCCACGTCGGCGGCCGCGCCGAGCAGGCCGGACAGGTTGAAGCCGTACATGCCGAGCACCCAGATGGTCATCACGAAGGCGCCCGCGATCAGCAGCGCCGCCTTGATGATCTGCACCCAGGTGGTGCCCTTCATGCCGCCGACCAGCACGTACAGGATCATCAGCGCGCCGACGACGGCGATCACCGCGGCCTGGCCGGCCTTGTTGGTGATGCCCAGCAGGAGCGCGACCAGGCCACCGGCACCGGCCATCTGCGCGAGCAGGTAGAAGAACGTCACGGCCAGGGTGGACAGCGACGCGGCGGTGCGGACCGGACGTTCCTTCATCCGGAAGCTGAGCACGTCGCCCATCGTGTACTTGCCGGTGTTCCGCAGCAGCTCCGCGACCAGCAGCAGCGCCACCAGCCAGGCGACCAGGAACCCGATGGAGTACAGGAAGCCGTCGTAGCCGTAGACCGCGATCGCCCCGGCGATGCCTAGGAACGACGCCGCCGAGAGGTAGTCACCGGCGATCGCGATGCCGTTCTGCGGGCCAGTGAACGCGCGGCCGGCCGCGTAGTAGTCGGAGGCGGTCTTGGTGTTCCGGCTGGCCCGGAACACGATGACCATCGTGACCACGACGAACAGCCCGAAGATGGCGATGTTCAGCAGGCTGTTGTCCGCGGTCTTGCTCTGGGCCAGCGGGGACAGTGCGGCGATCACTTCTGGCCTCCTTCGACGGCGCTGTCCTTCTTGACGTCGTCCTTCTCAGCGGCGGCGTCGGCCGCGTCCTTCACAGCGGCGTCGTCCCTGCCGTCGTCGGCCGAGGTCTGGTCGGCGACGTCGGGCTTCTCGGCATCGTCGGGCTTCTCGGCGCCGTCGGCCGGGTCGGCGGCGTCCGCCAGGCCCGTCGTGGCGACCGGGACCTTCTCGCCCGCGCCCCCTTCGAGGTTGTCGCGGATCTCCTCGGCGACCGGGTCGAGGTTCCGGTTGGCGTACCGCACGTACCAGGTGGTGATGGCGAACGTGGACACGAACTGCAGCAGGCCCAGCACGAGACCGATGTTGATGTTGCCGGCCAGCTTGATGCTCATGAAGCCGTGCGCGTAGTCGGCGAGCAGCACGTAGACCAGATACCAGGCCAGGAACAGTGCCGAGACCGGAAAGACGAAGTTGCGCAGTCTGCGTCGCAGGTTGGTGAATTCGGGGCTGCTTTGAGCAGCGGCCCAGGTTTCGGCGTCAATACCGGACCCGGACCCGATTTGGTCCGTGGCGCTCACAGCGTTCCTCCCACAAGAAAAGGCGCCGCTCCGGGCGCCGCCGGTACGGGAGCCTGCTGAATCATTTCAACGCGGGAACGCTACGTAGTTCCACCGCTGCTGTGAAGGCCCGTTGGGAGTATGCAAGCTAACGATCGAGTGAAGTTGACTCGGGGCATCAAGACGCATCGAATTACGCCTGACCACGACGATTTCACCCGTTCAGCCTATTGATTTTTAACTGGTCCGGAAATTGAAGCGCCATTACATTTGATTCAAAATTACTCAACCAACACAAATCACACGCTGGGTGATCATCGTCAGCGTTGGTGGCGGCCCTTGGTCGGCTCCGGGTTCGTGGTGCCCGCGGTGAGGCGGCCGTCGAGGAAACCGAGCCGGTCGGGCGCGTGCAGCCGCAACATCACCCGCCCCACCTCGGCCGGGACCCGCGCCCGGGTCGCGCGGCTGACCGAGTAGGTCACCGCGAACGCGATCGGCACGGTGACCAGCGCCGGCTGCCTGACCAGCGTCGCCCACCAGCTGTCCGAGTCCTCGACGAAGTGCGCGCACGCCACCGCGATCAGCACCAGGCTGCCGCCCGCCACCATGCCGCTGGCCGCCCCCGTCGCGGTGAGCCCGCGCCACCAGATCCCCAGGACCAGCACCGGGCAGAACGTCGAAGCCGCCATCGCGAACGCCAGCCCCACGCTGCGCGCGATGTCGTGGTTGTCCGCGGGCAGCGCCAACAGCGTCGGCACCAGGCAGGCCACCACGGCGGCCAGCCGGAAGTCGAGCGTCCTGCCGCACACCACGTCGCGCGAGGACAGCACCCCGGCCACGCTCACCACCAGCCCAGACGAGGTCGACAGGAAGGCGGCGAAGGCCCCGGCCGCGGTGATCGCCGCGAGCAGCCCGCCCAACCAGTTGCCCAGCATCGCCTGCGGCAGCAGCAGAACCGCCGCATCGGTCTCGCCGGTGACCAGCAACTGCGGCACATACAGCCGGGACAGCAGCCCGAAGATCGTCGGGAACAGGTAGAACGCGCCGAGCATGGCCAGCACGAAGAGGGTGGTGCGACGCGCGCTGGTCCCGCTCGGATTGGTGTAGAAGCGGGCCAGCACGTGCGGCAGGCCCATCGTGCCCAGGAAAGTCGCGACGAGCACCGAATACGTTTCGAGCAGACTGGAAACCCCGTCGCCGTGCGGCCGCAGCCAACTGGCGTTGTCCGGTTCGGCCGCCGAGACGACCGGAACCGCCGCGCCCGCAGGGAACCGCAGTTCGGTGCCAGCCGTCATCGAGTACTCACCGGACCGCAGGTAGATCGGGCCCGAGTCGTCGGCCAGCCACACCGGCTGGCTCACCCGCACCCGCACGTCGGTGTCGATGCACACCGCCGTGTCGCGCTGGAAGACCGGCGGCATCGGTTCGTCGAGCGTCCGGTGCGGCGCCCCGTTGAGGAACACCGCGAACAGCGCGAACGCGGGCACCGTGATCGCGAACAGCTTCACCCAGTACTGGAAGGCCTGCACCAACGTGACGGCCCGCAGCGCGCCGGTGGCCACAATGAGCAGCACGATCAACGCGACCGTGAAAACCCCTACCCAGTAAGGAACTCCGACGATCGCCGCCAGAGTCAGCCCGGCGCCCTGCAACTGCGGCACCAGGTAGAGCCAGCCGATCAGCACCACCAGCGCGGTGCACAGCGACCGCAGCCGCAGCGAATCCAGCCTGGCCTCGGCGAAATCCGGCAACGTGTACGCACCGGAGCGGCGCATCGGCGCGGCGACGAACAGCATTAACGCCAGGTACCCGGCCGCGAAGCCGATCGGGTACCAGAGCGCGTCCACGCCGTCCTTGAGCACCAGTCCCGCGACACCCAGGAACGACGCCGCCGACAGGTACTCACCCGAGATCGCGATCGCGTTGCGCTCTTCGCGCACCAGTTGCCGCGCGGCGGAGAAGTCGGACGTGGTGCGCGCCGACCGGGAACCCCAGATCCCGATGCCCAGGGTCGCCGCGACGATAAGCACGACGCCTAGCAGGGACCAAGAACTCGAAACCATCGCGCCGCGCCGCCCCAGGAAGGTGGAAATCCGTCGTCGATCATGCGGGTCACTGCTCCACCATGTGGATGAAGTCCCGCTCGTGCCGCTCCGCGTTCCGAGTGCACAGGTACCCGATCAGCACCAGGAACGGATAGACCAGCACGCCGAGCAGCAGCCACGTCACCCGGAAGCCCAGCACCTCCAGGTAGCCGATCGCCGGCACCGCCCAGAACAGCAACGGCAGCCCCAGCAGCACGGCCGCCACCACCCCGGTCAGCACCAGCGCGCTGCGCAACTGCACCTTCACCAGGTGCCGGACCAGCACCTCGCCGACGCTGGTCTGCTCCTCCAGCTCCATGATGGTGCGCGCGACCTGCCGGGTGCGGCGGTCGGCGAGCACCACGCGCTTGCGGCGCGGCCGGGGCGTGCCGTCCCCCAGCCGCGCCCGGATGTCGAAGCCGTGGTCCGGGCTCATCCCGGCGAACCGCGGTTCACTGCTGGCCCCAGCCCTGCCGCGGCGCCCGGACCAGCCGGTCCTTCAGCTCGCGGGTGTGCCGGCGGCTGACCGGCAGTTCCTTGGGCGGCCCGCCGCCGAGTACCACCGAATACCCGGACGACGACATGCGCAGCTCGGTGACCAGCGGTAGCGACACCAGGAACGACCGGTGGATGCGTAGGAAACCGGCTTCCGCCCAGCGCTCTTCCAGCTGCGCCAACGGGATTCGCACCAGGTGCGAGTCCTCGGCCGTGTGCAGCCTGGCGTAGTCGCCCTGCGCCTCAACCCAGCGCACGTCCTTGCGGGGGATCATCCGGGTGGTGCCGGCGAGTTCGACCGGGATGACCTCGTCGTCGTCGGCCGCCGGGGCCTCCAGCGCGCGCGTGCCCTTGGCCGCCTGGGCCTTGTTCTTCTCGATCGTGCGCAGCGCGCGGTCGATGCGTTCGGCGTTGGCCGGCTTCATGATGTAGTCCAGCGCGCCGACCTCGAACGCCTCCAGCGCGTTCTCTTCGTGCCCGGTGATGAACACCAGGGCCGGTGGATTGCGGAAGGCGGTGAGCACCCTGGCCAGTTCCATCCCGCTCAGTCCGGGCATCGAGACGTCCGCGAATACCGCGTCCACAATGGACGAATCATCGTCGCGCCGGCCGATCAGCTCGGGGTCGTCGCTGCGCAGCAGGCGCAGCGCCTCGGCCGCGTCGAACGCGGTCAGCACCCGCCCGACCCGCGAGTTGCTGCCGAGCAGGTACTTCATCTCATCCAGCCCGGCCATCTCGTCATCGACGGCCAGAACGACGAGCCCCGCTGGATTTTCTCGTGTACTCACTGCAACGCCATATCCTGCCGCGCCCACGGCGCACTGTGTCCATGATCGAGTATCGGCTCCCACCCGCCGGAGCGGCTCCCGGCCACGCCAGTCGCCGAGTGAGGTCAGTCACGCCTGCCAACCAAACTAGTTGCTAACGGAGAGCACAGGACAGCAGGGGGTGCACGGCGTGAAATTCCGCTCAGCAGCAACGGTTTTAGCCTGATCAGCCTATTGCATAGGGCTGAACGAGTGAGTTCGTTTGCAACAAGATCGACACAGTGCGATCACACCGATTACCCTGTGTTCGCAGGGGATTTGTCAAGATCAAATCGTGGCCCCGACCGGGTCCGTGAGTACTTTTGGATGCTCCATAGCGCCCAAAGTACTCGCGGCCGCTGATCCCCCTTCAGCTTCCAGGAAGTACGGCCGCATCTCCCGAAGGAGCGCCCTTCGCGGTGATCTCCGCGGAGGCTGTTCGGCAAGGGGTTGCGTCGAGGTCGGTAGGGCGGGTTCTTGTCTCCGAAGCGGTGCGGCCGCTTGGCCCACCCCCGCAGCCGGCGCCGCCGCAGGTTCTCAACAGTGCCTTGCGGGGACACCCCGCACCCCGAGCTTTTCCCGAGAGGACAGCCCCGACGCGACGTAATGGACCACGTGCGCCGGGGATCCCGGGGTTGAGAAGGCCGCTAAGGTTCCGCCACTCGCACAACCAAGCAAGGCGAGTCCGGCAGCAGGTTCAAAGCCCGAAGCGGTTCCACATGGCGCGGTGCTCCAGCGCCTCCACGGCGGCCAGCACGGAATCCGCACCGCTGCGGCCGAAACCGACCGACGACGCCATGCCCAGCCGGGCCAGCAGCGGCTTGCGCGGCTCCACCGTCAGCAGGTGCGCCTCCGGGAACTTCTGCTTCACGATGTCCCGCAGCGTGCCCAAACCGTCGACCAGACCGAACTTCTCGGCCTTCGTGCCGGTCCAGATCTCGCCGGAGAAAAGGTCGTCGTCAGAGCCGTTCAGCTTGCCGCCGCGGCGCTTGCGCACCCAGGCCCGGAACTGCTCGTGCAGCTCGTCCTGCAGTCCGCGCAGCCACCGCACGTCCTCTTCCTTCTCCGGGCCGAACGGGTCGAGCCGTACCTTGTGCGTGCCGGCGGTGTGCACCCGGCGCTCCACGCCGAGCTTCTCCAACAACCCGGTGAGCCCGAAGCTGGCGCTGACCACGCCGACGGAACCGACCAGCGACGTCGGGTGCGCGTAGATCTCGTCGGCCGCGCAGGCCAGCCAGTAGCCGCCGGAGGCCGCGACGTCCTCGCAGAACGCCAGCACCGGCACCTGCTTCTCCTCGGCCAGGCCCCGGATCCGGTCGGACACCAGCGCCGACTGGGTCGCCGACCCGCCCGGCGAGTTAATCGACAGCACCACGGCGCTGAGCCGGTCGTGCCCGAACGCGCGGGTCAGCGCGGATTCCACGGTCTGCAGCGAAATCGTCGACCGGCTCATCGGCGACGGCGTCGGCGTGATGACGCCGTGCAGCTTCACCACGGCGACTACCGGCCCGCGCTCGGCGCGCTCGGCAAGCTTGCCGGGCAGCTTCGAGGACAACTTCCCGGCCAACATGTCGGTGAACTTCTGCGGCGCCTTCTCGTCCATACCTCGACGTTACCGGCTCAGCTGCGGCCCGGCCGCCAACCCTACGGCCGGCTCGTCGATCACCTGCCGCGGCACCGGCCGGACGCCCGGCGCGAACTTCGGCACCCGCATGATGACCTTCATGCCCGCGCCCCGCTCGGTCTCCACGACCAGGCCGTAGTCGTTGCCGAAGGTCGCCCGCATCCGGTTGTTGATGTTGCCGAGACCGACGTGCGCGCCGGTCAGGTGCGCGTTGGCCAGTTCCGCGTCGAGCAGCTCCGGGTCCATCCCGATGCCGTCGTCGTCCACGCTGATCAGCGCCTCGGTGCCGTTGTCCTCGGCGATCACCGACACGGTGCCGCCGCCAGGCTTGTTCGCCAGTCCGTGCCGGACGGCGTTCTCCACCAGCGGTTGCAGCGCCAGGAACGGCACCACCACCGGCAGCACCTCCGGGGCGATCTTGAGCCGCACGTTCAGCCGGTCCGGCCCGAAGCGGGCGCTCTCCAGCGTGAGGTAGCGGTCGATGTTGCGGATCTCGTCGGCCAGCGTGGTGTAGAGCCCGCTGGTGCGGAACGAGTAGCGAGTGAAGTCGGCGAACTCCTGTAGCAGGTCCCGCGCGTGCTCCGGGTCGGTGCGGATCAGCGAGCCGATGGTGTTCAGCGCGTTGTAGATGAAGTGCGGCGAGATCTGCGCCCGCAGCGCGCGCACCTCGGCCTTGGCCAGCCGCTCCTTGGACTCCTGCAGTTCGGCCAGTTCCAGCTGGGTCGACACGTGATTGGCGACCTCGGCGGCCGCGCGCAGCAGCCGCTTGCGGTCGCCGTCCGCGACGATGGTCAGCGCGCCGCGGCTTTCGCCCTCGACCTCCAGCGGCACCACCACGGCGTGCCGCATCGGGCAGGGCCGGTGGTCGCAGATCACGTCGCCGTGGTCGAGGAACTCGCGCTTGCCGGTGCGCAGCACCTGCTCGATCTTGGGCCGCAGGTCGGCGTAGTGGTAGTTGACCTCGCCGTCCCAGCTCAGCAGGGTGCCGTCGGCGTCGACGATGCCGACGGCGACGCACGCCAGCAGCGCCCGCAGGTGCGGCGCTGTCTTGTCGGCGGATTCCTGGTTCAGCCCGGCCCGCAGGTGGGGGGCCGCACTGGTCACCCGGTGCAACGCCGACAGCGTGGCGTCCTCTGCGGAGGTGCTCACCCGTCGCGCCCGGCACAGCAGCACGAACATGCCGAGCACGGCGAGTGCGGCGAGCGTGGTCAGGACCGTCCGCTCAGTCAACATCTCGGGCACAACATCAATCTTCAGTGCCGCCACCCATGGAATCAAGGCGACTACGCTCAGTGCACCGTTTCCGTCGATAAGCGGTACCTCACTATTCCATTCAGCGGAAAGTAGTTACTCGACCAGCGGCAACGTCCTGTGCACAACCAGGCCAGTTGTCCACAGGCTGTGGACAACTACTTCAGCAATCGGGACAACCGGCGGTCCGCCAACGGCTTGCCGCCAGTCTGGCAGGTCGGGCAGTACTGCATCGACCGATCCGCGAAGGACACCTCCCGGACCGTGTCGCCGCACACCGGGCACGGCAACCCCGTGCGCCCGTGCACCCGCATCCCCGACCGCTTCTCGGCCTTCAGCCGCGCCGCATCCTGCTCCAGCGAACGCTGCACGGCATCCCGCAAGATCTCCTGCACGCTGCTGTGCAGCCGTTCGATCGCGGCGGCGTCGAGCTTGCCCGCCGTCGCGAACGGCGACAGCTTCGCGGCGTGCAGGATCTCGTCCGAGTAGGCGTTGCCGATCCCGGCCAGCACGGACTGGTCGGTGAGCAGCGTCTTGATCCGCTCGGTGCGCCCCGCCAGGACCTCGGCCAACCCGGCCGCGTCCAGGCCCAGCGCATCCGGCCCCAGCTTCGCGATCCCCGGCACCTCCGCGGGCGAAGCGACGACCCAGGCCGCCAGCTTCTTCTGCGTGCCGGCCTCGGTCAGGTCGAAACCCGCACCGCCCAGGTGCACCCGCAGCGCGATCGGCCCCTTGCCGGGCTTCGGCGGCACCGGCGACAGGTTGTCCGACCAGCGCAACCAACCGGCCCGCGCCAGGTGGCACACCAGGTGCAGCCCGTCGCAATCGAGATCGAGGTACTTGCCATGCCGCACCGCACCGGTGACGGCACGACCGTGCAACTCCGTCCACGGCGGGCTGGCGGTCTTCAACACGCTCATCGACGCCACATCGATGCGCGCCACGGTGCGGCCCACGGCGTTGTCGCGGAGGTGCTGGGCCAACGCCTCCACCTCGGGAAGTTCCGGCACCGGTCCAGTGTGCCAGCGAAAGTCGTTCTGACCTGCCCGTACGCCCCGACTTTTGGGGCAGATTCGTTCCACCCGGACACCGCCGCGATCACCCGCGCTCGAACCCGTACCACTCCAATCAGCGGTGCCTAAAGCAGTACGAACGGTGGCTCGACGACAACGGGCCTACGACGGCGTGTTGCGGGAGAAGCTGCGCCGCGACCAGTTCATCGCCAAGGCCAAGGGCATGGCCTTCCACATCTTCCAGTACCGCCCCAACCAAATGGACTGCGCACGGCCGTTACTACTGGCGGTGGTGACCGCGAAAACGGAAGCGCCCGCCCGGTACCAGGACACCGGGCGGGCGCTTCTTTGTTGTGGGTCAGGCGTCGAACTTGCCGCCCTTGATCGCGGCGACGAACGCCGACCACTGGTCGCGGTTGGCGGTGAAGTATCCAGCGGCGCGGTTCTTGGTGTCGCGCACCGCGGCACCATTGGTAACGCGGCCGACCTCGACGCATGCAGTCTGCTGCGCCGAGTAGGACGCCTTCCGCCACCCCGTCGGGTGGGTCGGGTGTACCGTCATAGAGTCTCCTCGATCTTGTCGATGCAGGTGGCGATGAAGTCGGCCGTCTCTTCCGCAGTCATCGCCGCCTGCCGGACAGTACCCAGGGCTTCCGCGTAGGTGTTCACCACTCCGGGCGACGACAGGAACACTCCCGAGGCCAGCGTTTCAAGGTGCACGATCGGCGAGGCGTCGCCGAACTCGAACATGATGAAGTGCCCAGCATACAACGGTATCCACGCGTGCCGGTGCGATGGGATGACGCGGATCGTCACGTTCGGCAGCTCACCCATCCGCAGGAGGTGACGCAGTTGGTCGCCGTGGTGCTCCGGCGCGCAGACTGGATCGAGCACCACGTGTTCCAAAATGAGCGCTTCGAACGCGGGACCGGTGCGGCGGGTCAAGACATCGCGCCTGGCCGCGCGCATCCCGATCTTCGCTTCGCGTTCGCTCACGGGCAGACCGGCCATGACGGCGCGGGCGTAGTCCGTGGTTTGCAGGATTCCCGGAATGAGCAGCGGTGCCGCTTCGATGATGCTGGTGGCGGTGCGCTCGTACTCGATCAACGTCACGAGTTCTTCGCGCACACCCGGTATCCCCGGACGTAGCCAGTTGGGTTCGTCAACGGCGCGGGCCATCTCGACAAGCCGTTCCCGCTCCGGGCTGGAGATCTCCAGCCCCGTCAGGATGCTGGTCACGTCGTCGACCGTGATGGACCGCGCGCCCGACTCGGTGCGGTTCACCCAGCCGTGAGATTTGCCGATTCTGCGTGCCAGCTCGCGTACGCCGACCTTGCTGTCTTCACGGAGTTTCCGCAGTTCAGCGGCGAGCGTGCGCGCCTTGGGGCTTCCCGCTGTGGATCGGGCCATGAACCACATCGTACGGATTGCATGGACATATGAGTCCGCCGATCGAGCTATTGCTCATTGTCTCGCAATCCAACAAGGTGGATTGCGAGACATAGATCCAGTTGTGACCACGGTACCGCGCGTGGACACGCCCCCGGCTACAAAGGTGGTTCCCGATGTATCGACCGCATCCGTTCAGTTGGGTTCCCGGTGCTGAGCAGCGGCACGCGACCATCGACGACCGCCCGCCCGGTGGATGGCGAGACGGCGAGACAGTCACGACGTTGTGCGACCTGTCCATCCAGGCCAAGACGAGTGAACTGGCGTGGCTTTGGGACACGTGCCCCGACTGCAACGCGGCGGCGCACGTGCTCGCCCAATGCCCCATGCCGCCGGCGGCGGGTGCGCGATGACCGCCGAGCACGCCCACATCGGGCGCATGATCCGCGCAACGGTGTTCATGCTCGGCTACGCCGCCGACGACGTCGAGCGCGGCCTGTGGAGCGACGACGAAATCCGGCAACTCGGCGACCAGCTCGCGATGGTGACCGCTGCGCTGCGCGGTGATGGAAAGCCGCCGGAACCGCTTGTTATCGACATATCGGAGGCAAAGCGATGATCGCCGCGGTGGTCGCAAGCGGCCTGCTCGGCGTTGGCGGGCTCGCGGTGTGGGCGACGTTCTACTACGCCCCGGCACAGCACGCCGGTAGCGGCGAGGGTGCGCTGACGGTCGCCTATCTGGTCGCGCGGGTGGAGGCCGAGACGCGCGGACATGGCCGGCATCGGCTCCGCGAGCCGGTCGTCATGCGCGGCGATCTGGCCGATGCGCTCGCCCTCGAGGAAACCCGGCACCTGCCACTGGTCGAGTCAGGTTTGCCGGTCGATGACCGGGAAGCGATGGCACGACACCCCGGAATGCTGCGGCGGCTGCTCGCCGCCCTGCAAAGCCTGTAGACCCGGCTCGGTGCCGTGAATCCCCCGACCGGCACCGGACCGTTCGGCGGGGGTGCATCGCCCCTCGGTGCATCCCCGCCGATTCGCCCACCAGCAATGGCAAGCGCTCGGCAGCCCGGCCCGCGAACGCTTCGGCCTCACCATCGATGCCGGGCAACACGACGTGTGGCTTGACGAACCCCCAAACGAGGTCATCGACCTGTGACGCTCGGCTGAACCGCCAACGGCGAGGAAACGACAGCCGACGACGTTGCCGCGCTGGAAACCCGGATGCTGCCGGTGGTCGAGTCCGGCTTCCCGGTCGACGACCGGGAAGCCATGGCACGGCATCCCGGAATGCTGCGGCGGCTTTACGTCGCGTTGCTGCAGCTGTAGGCCCGGTGGGAATGCCGCAGTCGACCCCGACCGGTGTTTCCCCCCCGTGCCCGGCACCGTCATCCCAAAGGCGGCCGGGCACCCCGGAAGGTCAGGCGACGCGAGCCCTCCGACGCCGCCTGGCCATCCCCAGAATCGCCCGGCGCGCAACAGCCGACACCTAACCGGTCGCGGCTGGCGGTGGTCGACGCGCGGCACTGGCCGCAACCGACCCGGGCGCGCCGGGCACCTGGTGGGCGCGTGCTCCGATAGCGCGTCGGCCAGGTGCATCGCTAGACACCCAAGGCGTGTGATCCCCAACTCAGCCATTCGACCGCGCGTTCGACACATTCAGCGGAGTGACACACAGAGGTCAGATCAATACGTTCAGTAACCGCAAAATGATCCGGACCCGAGAGGACACGCGATGAGTCAACATCACGGCTACCGCATCGAAGGCTCGGTCGCGCCTGTGATCACCCGAGGACGGCGCAATTTCGCGAGAAATTGCGCCCACCCCGGGTGACGGGGCGGCCGGTGCTCGGTGCCGGCACCGGTCGAATCGACCCTTCGACGGGCGTCCGCGAGATGGACGTGATTTTCGAGCAGATGGCCGACGGGTGGGACCCACGCACCATCGTGCTGATGTGCTGCGACCGCGCCTTGGTTATGGCCGCCCGCGAAACAGCCGGGACCGTCGGCATGCTGCGCGCCTCGGGCGGGCACCTCACTATCGGCCGTCACCTCAACGGCAACAGCCGCGAGTCGTTCATGCGGAACGCGACTGGCCAACCGATGGCGCATGTCCGTGCCAGCTCGGTGACCCACTTCCGCGGCCCGCAGGCGTTCGACCACTCCCGCATCGAGGGCGGGATCTCCCACCTGCGGCGCGGTGTCAACGGCATCGCGCAAATTCCAGCGTTCGATGGCGTGATGATGCAGGCCGGGCCGAATCTCGTCGTGGTCACCACCCGGTTTGCCGCCGAGCTGGAGGATGGCTCGACGATCTACGGCTCGACGACCTACCCGCACTATCTGCCCGATCAGGCGGTAGAAATCCCGTACTACCAGATCTTGCGGGTGGAGTCGGTGGAGCAGGAACTCGACGGCAACCACCTGTGGTCGAAGGTGACCACCAGCGTGCTGCCACTGTCCCCGCCAGCGGTCGACGAGGTCTCGGCGACGGTGGAGCGGGTGGCCACGCTCGCGTGACCTTGTGACGCACGGCAAGGAGGTCGGCGCTCTCGGTGACGCCGACCGCCTTGACATATGGCCCGGTCGCTACCCTGATCACGCCAAAGTTCCGTTCGATCGGAGAGGGCCATGACCTCACGTCGCTACATCACCACCGCCATCCCGTACGTCAATTCCAAGCCGCACTTGGGGTTCGCGATGGAGCTGGTGGAAGCCGACATGATGGCCCGGCATTGGCGACACCGCGGCCACGAGGTACGTTTCCTCACCGGCACCGACGACAACAGTCTGAAGAACGCCATCGCGGCCGAGGACGCCGGGATGCCCACCCAGGAGTTCGTCAACCTCAACGCCCAGGCGTTCAAGGATCTCCGCGGCCCGCTCGACATCTCCTTCGATGACTTCATCCGCACCTCGGGCGAGTCCCGGCACACAGCGGGCGTGGAGCGCCTGTGGCGCGCCGCTTCCGCTGCGGGCGACCTCTACCAGAAGCACTACGAGGGCCTGTACTGCGTCGGGTGCGAGCAGTTCTACACCAAAGCCGAGCTGACCGAAGACGGTCTGTGCCCCGAGCACCTGACGCCGCCCCAGAAAGTGTCTGAGGAGAACTGGTTCTTCAAGCTCTCCCGCTACGAGGACCAGCTGCGCGAGCTGATCGAATCCGGTCGTCTGAAGATCGAACCGGAGTCGCGGCGCAACGAGGTGCTGAGCTTCATCAAGAGCGGGCTGCAGGACTTCAGCGTGTCCCGCTCGGTCGAACGCGCCCGCGGCTGGGGCATCCCGGTCCCGGACGACCCGAGCCAGGTCATGTACGTCTGGTACGACGCCCTGGGCAACTACATCAGCGCCCTGGACTTCGGCGACGGCGAGTCCGCCGACCTCTACGACCACTGGTGGGTCAACTCCGACCGCCGGAACCACGTGATCGGCAAGGGCATCATCCGCTTCCACGCGATCTACTGGCCCGCGATGCTAATGAGCGCCGACCAGCCCCTGCCGACGCACATCTTCGTACACGATTACCTCACGGTGAACGGGCGCAAGCTCGGCAAGTCGCTGGGCAACGCCATCGACCCCGTGGCGATCGTCGACGACTACGGCACTGACGCGCTGCGCTGGTGGCTGGCTCGCGATGTCCCCAGGGTCGGCGACGCCGATTTCACCCTGGAACGGCTGATCGGCCGCTACCACGACGAGCTGGCTAACGGGCTCGGCAACCTGGTCAACCGCACCGTGTCGATGATCCACAAGTACCGGGGCGGCACCGTGCCCGCGCCGAGCACCACCGACGAGGTGGGCCCTGTCGACGGCGTCCGGGACCGGATCGACGCCGCGATGGACCGCTTCGACTTCCGCGGGGCAACCGGCGCGCTGTGGGAGATCGTCGCCGAGGCCAACCGCTACGTCGTCGAGAACGCCCCGTGGATCCTGGCGAAGGCAGAAAAGAACGGCGACCAGGACGCCGCCGCACGCCTCGACACTGTGCTGCGCACGCTGGTCGACACCGAGCGCCTGGTGGCCGACGAGTTGACACCGTTCCTACCGGATGCCGCCCGGCGGGTCGCGGCGCAGCTCGGCGACGGCGGCGACGAACTAGACAAGCCGACGCCGCTTTTCCCACGCATCGAAATTCCAGCGGACGAGTAGCAAAACCCGAAGACACAAACGCCCCCCGCACCCGACCGGCGAACCGGAAGGATGCGGTGGCGCTCGCGTTTGGACCCGGCCACGACCATTGGGGATGATGCGGTAGCTGGGCAGCGCGAGGCTACTCGGCGCGGTAGGTGGGCGGCTGATTGCTGCCGAGTAGCAGTCGGGTCAGCCACGCGGGCATGTGCGGTTCGAGGGCGCGCAACGCGGCGTAGACCGCGGCTAGTACCAGGGGCACCACGACCGTCGGCCCGGCCTCGCCGAGCGGCCCGCTGATCCAGTGAGGTGCGCCAGGGTGACCAGGTAGGCGACGAGCGCAGACCAGACAGCCGGAACGGCGCATGGGGCAGATCTTGGGGCAGACCACGGCCGACAGACATCTTCAGAGACCGTGATCGAAGCCGCCGAAAACACGGCCTGACCTGCTAGCTTGCGGCCAGTCACCGACATCCGCCTGCAACCATCGGAATCCAAAAAACAGCAGGTCAGAAGCTCTCCGGCATCGGTCCAGTGTGCCGCCCACCCCGGCGATTTCAATCGGAATCGCTACTCCACCGGCTGCAGGCCGCCGTTCATGTCCGGCTCCGCGTGCAGCTCGATGTGCCGGGCCACCAAGGAGATCTCCTGGCGCACGTCGAAGAAACCGCGCACCACGCCCACCCAGGTCTCCGGCGGGTTCTCGTCGTGGTCGCCCGGGGTGGCCGCGGTGACCGTCCACGGGCGCCGCAGCACCCAGCGGACCGGGAAGAACAGCACGCCCACGATCAGCAGCAAAATCAGCCAGTTCGGCACGACCACCTCGGTCGGCGTCCAAACCACGAACATCACGACCAGGAACAGGAACAGCGCGCCCATCAGGATCGCGGGCGCCGAACCCCCGTTGACGTCATGCTCGAACTCGTCCGCCGCGATCGGGTTGGACCACTCAAGGCTCGCCTTGATCGTCCACTCCCGGCCGTCGGAACCCCGCACCACCCGGTTCATCGTCGCCTCCCCGCCCACCCGGGCTGGTCGCTTCGGAACATCGTCTCGCCACTCGAACACCGTCGGTCACCGACCGTGGAGCAACGGTACCGCGTGCGTCATGGACCCGACGGGTGATAGTCGAGCCCAGAACGGTCCCATTGTCGATCATGAGCGGCGTCCGGCCAACCCCGAACCCGCCCCGTCAAGCGCGGCGCAAACAGCCCGCGACCGGTAGCTCCGCCGCCTGCTGGTAAGCCTCCCGCAACCCGCGGCGCGCCCGATGCGCCAGCACCGCCGTCGCGTTCGGGGTCAGTCCCAGCTGACCGGCGAGGCTGGCCGGCCGATGCCCCTCCACCTCGGTCCACCACAGGACCTCCCGCCAACGCACGGGCAGCCGGTGGAACGCGCGGGCCAGCAACTCCCCCTCAGCCTGCACGGACTGGTGATCGCGCTGCCGCGGCGTGTGCTCGCCCAGCTCATCGCCGTTCATCAGCTCGTCCCGGCGAGCCGCCGCCCACTCCCACAGCACCCGGCGCACCACCGTCGACAAGTAGGTGCGGATCGCATCGCGCGGCCCGTGCCCGGCCCGGACCGCGCGCAATGTGCGCAAGAACACCTCGGCGACCACGTCGTCGACGTCAATCCCGGGCTGCGGCATGCTCAACGCGAACCGCCGCACCGCAGGCGCGTGCCGCCGGTACAGATCGCCATAGGCGAGATCATCCCCAGCCCGCAACCGCGCCAGCAGCACCCGGTCGTCCGGCAACGGCCCCCCGGCGACGTCCTCACCCATCCCCATGAACTCCCCCCAACGACCAGCCGCGGCGAAATACCGCGCGACCAGCGCAATCGCTACCGTGGACCCTCGGACCACGGCTGTCACCAGTCACCGCACGGAGGTCGCAGTGGATCTCGACGAAGCCCGCGAAGTGATCGGCAACCAGCACCGCGCCGTGCTCAGCACGCTCCGCGCCGACGGCACCCCCCAGATGACACCGGTGCTGACCACCACGGACAGCGCCGGACACGTCACTGTCAGCACTGTCGCTGGCGCAGCCAAGGTGCGCAACCTGCGCCGCGACCCCCGCGCGTGGCTGTGCGTCCTGCCAGACCAGTTCTTCGGCCGCTGGATCCAGGTCGAAGGCATCGTCGAGATCGTCGAGCTCCCCGCCGCGCTCCCCCTCCTGGAGGAGTACTACCGCCGCATCTCCGGCGAACACGAGGACTGGGCCGCATATCGCCAGGCCATGCAGGAAGAACACCGCGTCCTGCTACGCATCACCCCGACCCGGGCGGTCTCCTCCCCAACCCGATAGGGCCCCCTGGTGAACGGGCCCGCAACGATGGGCTAAAGTGGTTATCAACAGCCCAACAGGGCGCTGAAAATGCGGATGTAGCGCAGCTGGTAGCGCATCACCTTGCCAAGGTGAGGGTCGCGGGTTCGAGTCCCGTCATCCGCTCGGAGCTGGGAGCCTTGTGTCGACTTCGTTCGACCTTGGCTCCTCGCCATTTCTTTGGGGGGAGCGACTCCCCCCAAACCCCCCTACGGTGCGGTGTTCCGGGTTCGTTGGCTCCTTGCGGTGGAGAAGCGTTCCCTGGCCTGGTCGGTGACCAGCAGCCAAACGCGTCACCTTGACGTCGTTGGTGCCTACGGAGCGGGTCTCCGGGCTTGCTGGCTCCCTTGTGGTGGGGGGGTGGCAAAGAGGGTCCTGGCCTGGTCGGTGACCAGCGACCAAACACGTCACCTTGACGTCGTTGGCGCCTACGGAGCGGGGCTCCGGGCTTGCTGGCTCCCTTGCGGTGCGGGGGTGTTTCCTGGCCTGCTCAGTGACCAGCAGCCAAACACGTCACCTTGGCTTGTGTTGTTCTCCACGCGTCGTGAGTGGGCTTTTTGGCTGTTGGTGGGTTTTGGGTTTAGGTTTCTAGGCGGAATCCTATTTTCAGGGTTACTTGGTAGTGGGCCAGTTCGTTGTCTTCCACGTGGCCCCTTACGTTTTCGACCTCGAACCAGTCTATGTTCCTCAGGGTTTGGGAGGCTCTTCCGATCGCCTTTTTTATTGCGTCGTCCACTCCTTTCGTTGATGTGCCCACTACTTCTGTTACCCGGTACACGTGGTCGGTCATGGGTTGATGGTTCTTGTTTTGCCGGGCTCTTGCAAGTTGGTGTTGTTGCCGATCAGGGGGCGTTTGGTCTGGGTTTGGTCGTCTTTTGGCCGGGTTTTGGGTTTGGTCGCTTGATCAGGTGGGTTTGTCGTTCCGGCTTCCCTCGAAGTTGGGAATCACTGGCTTCTTTGAGGTGATGCGGAAAGCGGGATTTCGGGCAATGTGATCTTCTCCTGGGCGGCATAGTCCACTTCGTCCACGGAGGTAGTTCCATGCGTCGTTTCATCGTCGGGGTGCTGTTCACGGGGTTGTGCGGATTGGGTTCCGCCGGAATCGCCGCGGCCGAGGAAGTGCCCTTCGATCCCGCCTCGCTCCTACAGCAGGTGACCAGCCAGGACGCCACATCCGGGCAGAACCGGACATCCGAACAGGGGGCCTCGGCATCCTCCTCGGCGCACTCCGAGGACGGCAGCCCCGCGCAAGCCCACGCCCAGGGCCAGGACGCTCAAGGCCAGGACGGCTGAACGGCACGCCCGGAGCGGCTATTCGTGAAACCACGAGGACGGGGCCCGTGCCGGTCAACCGGCAGGGGGCCCGTCCTCGTCCATCGAGTAGACCGTGCTCAGCGCTCGCCCGGGACGCCCAGGCCGATCGGGCAGGAGACCCCGGTGCCGCCTAGGCCGCAGTACCCATTGGGGTTTTTCTGTGGTGAAAGGTACTGCTGGTGGTACGTCTCCGCGTAGTAGAAGGTCTTCAGCGGTGCGATCTCCGTCGTGACCTGGCCCAAACCCGCTTTGGTCAAGGCCTTCTGGAAGGCTTGCGCGCTCGCTTCTGCTTCGGCTTTCTGCTGGTCGTCCGCGTAGTAGATCGCCGAGCGGTACTGGGTGCCGATGTCGTTGCCCTGGCGCATGCCCTGGGTCGGGTCGTGGTTCTCCCAGAAGACCTTCAAGACCTGCTGGTAGCTGATCGCGGCCGGGTCGAAGACCACCAGGACGGCCTCGGTGTGGCCGGTCAAGCCCGAGCACACCTCTTCGTACGTCGGGTTCGGGGTGAAGCCGCCCGCGTAGCCGACCGCCGTCGACCACACGCCCTCGGTGCGCCAGAAAGTGCGCTCCGCTCCCCAGAAGCAGCCCATGCCGACCACCGCGGTGGCGTAGCCCTCCGGGAACGGCGGCATGATGCGCCGGTCCGGGAACACCGCATGCGACTCCGCCACCGGGAGCGGGTTGGAACGGCCCGGCAAGGCCTCGGCCGGGTCGATCAACCTGGTCTTGTCACCGAAAAGCGCCATGCACCCGAGGGTACGCGTGCGCTACGGGCGGTCCTGCCGCTTGGGACGGACCGGCCGGGTCTCCTCCTCCGGCGTCGGCGGCGGTTCCGGGCGGGCGTGCCGACCACCGGTGCGGCGAACGGCCTGGCGGTCCACGGGGGTCCGGTCGGAGTCCAAGTCCCCGGACAGCCGCTTGGACAGCACCGAGTCCTCAGGCGGCACAGCGGGCGGGCCGACCGCCCACTGCTCGGCCGAGCGGCGGGAGCGGGCGGACGGCCGACCGAGCGGCGGCCCCGTGCCGTTCATGGGAAGCCCGTTGAGCCGGGCCGCGTTCGGGCCGTCAGCGCTGCCGTGCCGAGGCGCGCCGTTAACGCGGTTGTGGTTGACCGGTGTGCCGTTCGGCGGGGTGGTCGCGCGGCGGAGCGGACGTGGCGGGCGGGTCTGGTCCGCCCCCGGACGGGCCGGGGTCAGCTTGGTCGGGGGTTCCTGGGCAGCGCCGTCGCGGTTGGGTGCCGGTGGGCGGGGCGGCGGTCGGCGCATGGTTGTCGCCTCGCGCGCCGCTCGGGGCTCGTCCGGATCGTCCAAGCGCGCCGCCCGGTCGTCATCCCGTTCGTCCCGGTCCTCCGGTTCCAGGTCGTCGAAGTCGTCGGGATCCTCGGAATCGTCGAGGTCTTCCGGCTCGTCGAGTCCGTCCTCCGCCCGCTCTGGTTCCTTTTTCTTCGACGCCGGGGTGAGGTAGTGGCGCAGCTTCATCGTCGGTTCTTCGATGAACTTCCACGACAGCGTGCCGACGCAGTAGGCCAGCGGGGCGGCGCAGATCAGCATCAACCACTGGTTACGGATTCCGGCCATTGCCAGCAGCTGCTGGATCGGGAAACTCCACACGTACACGCCATAGCTGCCGTTGACCCACACGCCCGGCACCGTCAGCCGCGACGGCCAGAAGTGCCCGGTCACGACCACCGCGTAGCTGACCGCGAAGGTCATCCAGAACGACCCGGTGATGCTGTTGGGCATCAGCACCAGCAGCACCAGGCCGCCGCCGGCCGCCAACGGCGAAAGCGGGACCCGGTACAGGTTGAGGACCACGCCGAAGGCGAAGGCGACCAGGAACGCCACCAGCGACTCCACCGGCACGCTGAGGAGCGAGCCCGCCGACTCCGAGCCCGGCAGCTCCTCCAGGTACCGGTCCCACGTGATGATCCCGATCAGCGCCACGACCGCCAGCCAGCGGTACTTGTGCTTCCCCGCGCCGAGCAGCAGCAATGTGTAGAGGGCGGCGTAGGCCAGCAGCTCCATCGGCAGCGTCCACAACGACCCGTTCACCGCGTTCGGCCACGGGTTGTTCACGAACACGCCCGGCAGCTCGTGCTTGAGCGTGAGCAGACCGGCGTTGTTGACGACGTAACCCCAGGTGCCGTTGGCCGCGAAGTAGTCGCCGATGGACAAGGTCGTGATCATCGGGCCGATGATCAGGGCCATGGTCAGCGAAACCGTGAGCATCGGCGGCCACAGCCGCAGGATGCGCTTCGCGGCGAACCTGAACGGGTGAGGATCCCGGATCCAGCTCTCGGTGATCTGGAAGCCGCTCATCGCGAAGAAGCCCATCAGGACGCCCTCGTCGGGCTGCACCGGCCAGTCCGCCGGGAACAGGTCGCCCGTTCCGGCCAGCGGCGAGCTGTGCCCGTAGATGACCGCGAGCGCGCCGATCATGCGGATCCAGGCGAACCCGTGGTTCGGCTCGGCGAACCACTCCGGGTGAGTGTGGACGACCCGCGCGTCACCCACCCAGATCACCCCATCAAGTCATGTCCCCGGCCAGAGAAGTCAACGCTGGGTAGCCTAGCTCGGGACAACATGGTTGTGGACCTATTACCTTCTCGTAGCCCGCTCCGGCCAGACTCCGAGTCGGATCGTTATCCGGCCGGTGCCCCCCGTTCCCCCTTGCGGGTGCCAGAATGGCGGTCGATCGCAATTGGGGGCGTTCGCAAACCCGGGAAGGGCTCATCGGTGACCTGGCAAGACGAGCTGCAGAATCTCGACGCCGAACTCGCGGCGGGGCGGATTTCCGCTGAGGAGTACCGCCAGCGGCGAGACGCCGTGCTCGGTCGGGCCCAGAACGGACAGAACGGGCCTTCCTCGGGCGGATTCCCGCAGCAACAACCGCAGGCGAGCACGCCATCCGGCGAGTTCCCGCAGCAGCAGCCGCAGGCAGGGCCGCCGCCCGGTGGATTCCCGCAGCAACAACCGCAGGTGGGGCCTTCCTCGGGCGGATTCCCGCAGCAGCAGGCACCGCAGCAGCCCAACCCGTTCCCGCCGGCGTTCAGCTGGGCAGACGCTGCCTCTCAGGCCACCCCGCAGCAGCAGCCGCAACAACAAGGTCGTGCGGCCGACGAAGCAACGCAGGTCGTGCTCAACCCGCTTTTGCAGCGGCAGCCGCAGGCCCAGCCGCCGAGAGACTCCGAGAGCACCCAGGTCGTCAACCTCGGCCAGCAGCCGCAGTGGGCCCAGGCGCAGCAGCCGCCGCAGCCGCAGTGGGGGCCGCAGCAGGGTTGGGGTGCCGTCGAAAGCACCGGCACGCCCTGGGGCGATGATCTGCCGGCGACGCCGGACCATGGCGACGCGTCGTGGATGCGTCAAGGCCCCGAGGTGTTCGAGTCCGCGAGCAAACCCGGCAAGGGCAAGCTGATCGCCGGGCTGTCCATCGGCGGCGTGCTGCTAGTCGGCGTTATCGTCGCCGGGATCCTCTACTTCACCTCCAGCAGCGGCAACACGCCGACCGAGCCGACCGCAGCGCCACCGCCGCCCCCGGTGCAGACCCAGGAGCTGCCCACGCCGCCGCCCGCGAGGGCGAACCCGCCGGCCGGCTCGCAGGAGACACTGGTCACGGTGTCCGGCCCGGCGCACCCGTGGAGCGGGGCGCTGGACCTGCCGAGCCTGCAGGGTGCCAAGGGCGGGCTGCTGCAGCCGAAGACAGTGCTCGACTCCGCGATCCAGGGCGGGTTGGTCGACGGCTGGTTCAACGGCACCGAGGGCGCGACCCCGAAGAAGACGCTGCTCGCGCTGCAGATGCCCAACTCCGACGCTGCCAAGGGCGTGGTCGACAAATACCTCGCCGCCCAGCAGGGTCTGTCCGAAATGGACAAGCTGTCTTACCAGGGTGTGAAGGTAGTCAACACCGGCGGCACGTTCCGAACCGCCTACGTCGCGCACAACTGGGCGATCATCATCGACGTCAGCGGCTCGTCGGACCAGAAGGCGGCGGCGCAGGAGACGTTCAAGTCGGTCCTCGACCAGCAGGTCAACCACCTGCCGCCGACGGTCCGCGACTGACCCGAACCGACGTCCCCGCAATTTCAATGGAAATCGGACCTTCGATTTCAATGGAAATCGGACCTTCGATTTCAATGGAAATCGGACCTTCGATTTCAATGGAAATTGCGGGGGACCGGCGCGTCGGGGCCCGACGCGCCGGGGTGTGTCGGGATCAGGCCTCGTAGTCGGTGGTGGCGAGCAGGTCGCCGAGGGCCGCTCGGGAGACGTCCGGGCCGAACTGGGCCGCGATGCCCGCCTTGCCCGCCTCCGCCAGCCGCTGCCAGGCGTCGTCGTCGGTGAGCAGCCGGACCGCCGCCTCCGCCAGTCCCTCCGCATCGTCGGCGACCAGCACGTGCTCGCCATTCACCAGATGCATGCCCTCGATCGCCACCGTCGTGCCGACCACCGGCACCCCGAGGCTGAGGCTCTCGCCGACCTTGCCCTTGACGCCGGCGCCGAACCGCAGCGGCGCGAGGGTCACGCGGCTCGCCGCGTACTGCGGCTCCAGGTCGGCGACCCAGCCGTGCACCTGCACGCCCCGCCCGGTCAGCTCCCGGACCTCGTCGGTCGGGTTGCTGCCGACGACGTGCAGCACCGCGTCCGGGCACGTCTCCCGCACCAGCGGCATGATCTCGCGCACCGCCCAGCGCACGGCGTCGGCGTTCGGCGGGTGGTCGAAGCTGCCGACGAACAGCAGGTCCTTGCGCCCGTCCGGTTTCGCCGGGCTCCAGTCGACCTCGTGCACGTTGGATAGCACCCGCACGTCGGCGTCGGGGACCAGCTCGCGCAGCAGAACCCGCTCGGCCTCGGACACCACCAGTGTGACGTCGCAGGAACGGGTCAGTCCGAGTTCCATCTGCCGCGACGCGAAGGCCTTGCGCCGCAGCGCTTCCGCCCGCGCCGGGTCGCCCTGCTGCTCGGCGACCTCGGCCTGCCGCTCCAGCCGGAGGAAGTGCACGTCGACGGTGTCGTAGGCGATGACCGCCTGCGGCGCGCAGGTGCGCAGCTCCTCGACCAGGCTCCACGCGACCTGCGGGCGGGACAGCAGTGCCAGCGAGATCTCCGAGCCCGCCTCGTGCAGGAACGCCTGCTGCAGTTCGGGTTCGGGCAGCACCGTGACGCCGAGCTGCTGCAGCTGCGTCGTGTAGGGCTCCAGGCGCGCGTGGTTGCCGGGGAAGAACACCACCCGGCAGCCGAGCCGCACGAACTGCTCCAGCACGCGGCGGATCCGCACGGAACCGGAGTCGAAGTCCGGGCGTGGCACCTGGTGATCCTTCACCAGCACGATCGGCCCGTGGTGGCCGCGGGTGCCGCGTTGCCGCGCGAGCCAGAGGTTGCGCGGCGAGGCTTCCGGCAGGTGTTCGGCGGCCAGCGTGTCGGCCCACTTCTCCACGAATACCTTGCGGTTGAGCTCCTGGTGTTTCTTCACCCCGGTGCTGAGGTCGGTGCCGTTGGACACGCCTTCGTGGTGCACGACGACGGCCTTCGGCTGCACCACGGTCCGGTAGCCGGCCGCGCGCACCGCGAACGCCAGGTCGGTGTCCTCGTAGTAGGCGGGCGCGTACCGGGTGTCGAAGCCGCCGACCTGCCGGAACACGTTGGTGCGCACCAGGATTGCCGCGCCGGAGCAGTAGTCGACGTCGCGCACCACGTTGAACTCGGCGCCGCCGGGCTCGGTGTTGCGGCCGTAGTTCCAGCCGTTGCCGTCGGACCATACGATGCCGCCGCACTCCTGCAGCCGTCCGTCCGGGTAGACCAGCTTGGCGCCGACGAGCCCGATGCGTTCGTCACCGCGGATCGTGTCCATCAGGATGTCCAGCCAGGACTCGGTGACCTCGGCGTCGTTGTTCAGGAAGAACAGGTATTCGCCGCGCGCGTGCTCGGCGCCGAGGTTGCAGGCGCCGATGAACCCGAGGTTGCGTTCGGCGCGCACCAGCCGGACACCTTCGCAAGCGGCGAGCTTCTCGGCGCTGTCGTCCGGCGAGGCGTCGTCGACGACGATCACCTCGAACGGCACGGACACCACATGCCCGCCGAGGAACCGCAGGCACTGCCGGGTGTAGGGCCACTTGCCGTGCACCGGAACGATCACGCTAACCAGCGGTTTGTCGCTGTGCGGCACGGGAAGCGGACCGGTCTCGACCGCCTCCTCGGCCTGCGGCACGCCGGGCTTGCGCCCGAGCGCGATCTCGTACGCATCGCGCCGCGCGGTGCCGCGCGGCGCTACGCGCTCGACGACCTTCCGGTACTTCGCCACCGCGCGCTGCACCAGCGCGGAGTTCTGCGCCGCCAGCTCCGCGTTCGCTGCGCCGAGCTCCGCCGCTTGCCGCTCGGCGTCCGCTACGCGTCCTTCGAGCCGCGCGACGGTGTCGCGCAGCCACTCGATGCGCGCAGCGTCGCGCTCCGCGCTCTGCTGGCTCTCGTGCAGCTCGCCGCCGACGCGGTCCAGTTCGGCTCGCAGCTTCGCCTGCTCGCGGATGCCCTGGTCGGCGCGCTGCTCTTCGGCTTTGCGCAGTTCTTCGAGCCTACTGATGGTGCTCTTGAGCTCTTCGGACTCGACGCGGCTGCGCTGGTAGAGCTCGTGGAGCTTGGCCACGTCCGCGACCGCCGCGTCGCGTTGTTCGATTATTGGCGTGACGTCGCCGCCGCGGCGGATGAGCGTGAGGTCGGCGTCGGTCAGCAGCGCGGCGGCGGGCAGCTTCGGCAGGTGCTTGTCGGACGCGATGCCCAGCAGGTAGGTGTGCGGGACGCCTTGCCGGACGGCCCATTCGCCGTCGTGCCCTTCGATCGTCTGCAGCCGGACGCCTTCGATCGCGGTGTCCGGGTCGCCGTGGTCGGCGGGGGTGAGCAGCGATCCGACGGTGACGTTCTGCTTTAGCACGGCCACGTGCCGGAACGCGTCCTCCAGCAGCGTTTCGTACTGCTTCGCGGTGAGTTCCTTGACGTGGTAAGGGTTGTCGTTGCCGTGCTCGTGCGAGTAGACCGCCGTGTCGGGGGTGCTGCTCAGGAACAGTCCACCTTGGACGAGCCGGGACCTGACCAGGCTCAGGATGGCGTCGTGGTCCTCGACGTGCTCGATCGCCTCGAAGCAGACGATCACGTCGAAGGGCTTGGCGTCGGCGAGCAGTTCGGGGTCGGTGATCGAGCCGACCTGGAAACTGACGTCGCGGCTGCCGTAGTTGTGCTGGGCGTGTTCGACCGTGGTCGGGTCGATGTCGACGCCGACCACCTCGGCTCCTTCGGCGGCCAGCAGCGCCGCGCCGTAGCCCTCGCCGCAGGCGAGGTCGAGCACCCGCTTGCCGCGCACGAAGCGGGCTGCGAGGGCGTAGCGGTGGTAGTGCTCGTAGACGACCTGAACGTCGTCGGTCCACGGCACACAGCGCTCGCCGGTCCAGTCGATCAGCCGCTTGTCCATCCGGTTCCTCACCGCGTAGAAAATCCCACAGCAGGCTAGCGCCCCGATCGGGTGACTCGTCGCCGGTTCGGCCTTTTGTGGCGCCGTGCGGCCGTGGACGGCTCGGTCGCAGTTTCAATTTCCGCCAAGACGGGCGTCAGCGTGCGGAAGCTGTGGTACCACGAAGAGCAGCAGCCGCTCGCCTCGAAGCGCAGCCCCGGCGGGCAGCGGACGTATCCGGAGAGCGCGACCGCATCAACCGGCAGATCAGCGGTCTGGTGAGCACCCGGGACAGGCTCGACGACACCATCGGCAGACCACCACCGCCTGGCACACGGGGCGGCCCTGCCCCCAGCCCGGCCGCTGAACGGTGCTGGTCAGGGGCGGTAGCGGAGGATGGCGGCCGTTTCGCCGCCGCCCGGGATGTCGTCGCGGCGCACCGCGAGGACCCGGCCGCCGGTGAGCCAGACCCGGCGGGCGATCTCGTCAACCACGCCGTAGGACACGGCGTCGTCGGCTTCCTCGAATGTCACCGCGCCCGCCTCGTCGATGAAGCCCGGCACCGCGTTGTCGATGTCGACGAAGACCGTGTCGACCGCGCCCATGGTCGCGTGCCGGGCCACGTCGGCGATGTCGGCGACCGTCCGGCCCTGCCCCGTGCGGTGCTCGAACAGCCGATGCAGCTCGCGCAGCCGCTCGGCGTGCAGGTCGTCGAGGACGTCGCGGGCCACCGACGCCAGCTCGCGGTCGCTGCTCTCCTCCGGATTCCCGGTCAGGCCGACCGGGGCGAGCTCCGAAGCGGTGCTGACCGACCGGAAGATGCTCTGCAGCGGCTCGGTCGCGGCCAGGATCAGCGGCACGTCGCCGCGCAGCACCGGCCGCATCGCGCGGTCGACCTGGCGGGCGAACTGGCGCATCCGGAGCTTCTGCCCCTCGCTGCCCTGAAACCGGCGGCGCGGCAAGCGGTCGGTGACCGACTCCTTGCCCACCGAGCTGGCCACGTCCGCCGGCATCCCGGGCACGTCGACGATCACCGGGTCCATCTCGGGCACGACCTCCACCAGCCGCACCGAGTTCTGCGCGAGCGCCAGCACCAGCGCGGTCTGCGGGAAGGTGATCGAGCGCAGCAGCGGCTTGAGGTGGAACCGGTCGGACACCTCGACCGCCGCGTTCAGGTGGTTGGGCAGCCGGAAGGTGGTAAGCGCTTTCGGGGTGGCGAACAGCGCCAGGCTGCGGGCCTGGAAGCGCCAGAACTCCTCGTCCTCGGCCAGGTCGGCCAGGTGTTCGGTGACCCCCGCGATGTCCTCCTTGGCGGTGCCCGCCTGCCGGAGCTGCTCGATCGCGTGCCCGGCGAGGTTCTTTAGCTCGATGCGCTCGGCGTCGCCGCTGGAGGCCGGGCCGGTCGGCACGTACAGCGAGACGCTGACCGGCTCGCGGGCGGTCAGCAGCGCATCGACCTGTGCCCGCGTCGGGATGTCGGTGTGCAGGATCGCCATCGGGGTCCTCCCAGGAGAAACGTCCGGACCAGCGACGCTACCGAGAGCTCGGGGAACCGGCAGGGCGACGGAGCTCACCCCGGGTCGCCCGTTCCGGCGGGCCCGGACCTGCGGTTAGGGTGGGCGGCGTGAACTCGCACTGGCACCGCGTTCTGCCGCCGCCGTCCGGCTGACGGGCGGCGAACCTCCTGCACCCCGACGCCACCGCAGTTTCAAGTGAAACTGCCCGGGGTCCCCGTGACGCGCGCCCGTTCGACGAGTCCTGCTGGTTTCGCGAACGGAAGAGTTCACTGTGTCCGATCAATTGCTCACCGCACCCGCTCCTGCCCGGAGCTTCCTCTCCGGCCCGCTGCCGGTGCTGCTCGCGGCCGTCCTGTGGGGCACCACCGGAACGGCCGCCAGCTTCGCCCCGGCCGGCGCGAGTCCGCTGTCGATCGGGGCCGCCACGATGGGCATCGGCGGCATCCTGCTGCTCGCCGCCGCCGGGCGGTCCGCGCTGCCCGTGCTGCGGTCCGGACGGACCGGGCTGCTGGTCGTGGGTGCCCTGGCGGTGGCGGTCTACCCGCTGGCGTTCTACTCCTCGATGGCGCTCGCCGGGGTCGCCATCGGCACCGTCGTCACGCTCGGCTCGGCGCCGGTGTTCGCCGCGATCCTGGAACGCGTCGTCGACGGTGTCCGGCTGGACCGCCGATGGGCGCTGGCCGCGGCGGTTTCGGTGCTCGGCCTGCTGTTGATCACGGGCGGCGGCGAGTCCGGTGTTGGCACTGATGCCGTGCTCGGTGCGCTGCTCGGCTTGCTCGGCGGCGCCGCATATGTCGTGTACTCGTGGGCGGCCGGGCGGATGATGCGCGGCGGACACGGGTCGCGCGCGGTGATGGGCGCGATGTTCGGCACCGGCGCTGTGGTGCTACTGCCGGTTCTCGCGTTCACCGGCGGCCCGCTGTTCGGTTCCGCGTCCGGGCTGGTGGTCGCGTGCTACCTCGCGGTGATCCCGATGGGCTTGGCGTACGTGCTGTTCGGCGCGGGGCTGCGCCGCACGTCTACCAGCGTCGCGACGACGCTGAGCCTGTTGGAGCCGGTGGTGGCGGCGCTGCTGAGCGTGCTCGTCGTCGGAGAACGGCTGGGCGTCGCGTCGTGGTGCGGCGTCGGGCTCATCGGCGTCGGGCTGGTGCTGGTCAGCACCCGCCGCTGAGGACTTGTGCACAGCTGTGGATAACTTTCTCCACAGCTGTGCACAACTAGTCGCACTAACGGGTGTTTTCGCAGTTGAAACCCCTGTTGACGCAGTTGTCCACAAGCTGTGGACAACTGCGTCCCCAAAGATGAAACGCTTCTCATGGACGGTTCACGCACCGCTGAGCAGCGGGACAGATCGTGGACACCATGAACGGCCACCAGGACACCGCGGAACGGGTCCGCGCCGACTACGTGACTTCTGATGCACCACGTCGCCGACAACGTGCCCTGCATCAACCCACGCGGTTGATCACGCTTCACCGGCGGTTGAGTTTTCCTTTTGACGCGACAACCGTGATCACGACGGCCTTTCCGCATCGGGCGCGACCGGGTAGGAAGCCGTGTCGAGGAAGACCAGTTCTTCGCCGAGCAGGCCGCGAAGGATGGATTGTATGCTCGCGCGCAATGCCCCCTCCGCGATCGGATCGATGATCGCCGCCAGGCTCGGCATACCGAGATCGAAGTGCGCGGAAAACCTGACGACCGTGTCGGATCCGAACTCGTCAACTGCCCACTCGCCGTCGAAGCGTTCAAAGTCTCCGTCGAGTTGCCAGAACGTGATGGTCCTGGCCGAGTGGTCGATCTGGTCTCGTTCCGACCAGCACAGGATGCCGTTGCGAAATGTGACCGCCCATTCCGAATCCTGGGTGCCTTCCTGCCTTGCGGTGACGGTGACGCTGCGGACCTCATCGGTTTGATCGGCGAAGCGCTCGGTGTCGCAGAGCGCGGAGAAGACAGTGTCGGCGTCGGTCCCAATGGCAGCTGGCACAAGCGACTCAACCGTAACGGTCGGCATATCAGGGGGTTCCTTCCAAAACAGCGTTGGGTGGGCATCGGCGCGCGAGGGTTTCCGCGGCTCGGGTAACTGCCTCAAGAAGCCAGTGAACGTCCTCGGAAGTCAGGACCGCCGGCGGGGTGAAGCGCAGCACCCGATGCGCGTTCAGTGAATGGTTGACGAGCACTCCGTGGTCGAGCAGTTCCATCAGCAGTTCACCCGTGACTTGCTCGTTGACCAGCTCCACTCCGATCAGCAGACCCAGTCCGCGCACGTCGGTGATCAGGTGACCGCAATGGTGCAACAGGATTCGGCGTAACTCCTGGAGCAGGTACTCGCCCAACTCGCTAGCCTTGGTGACGAGGTTTTCCGCAACGACCACACGGATCGCTGCCTCGGCGGCTGCGGCAGCGATCGGCGACCCGGCGAATGTCGACGTGTGCAGGAACGGGTCGCGATTGAACGGCGAATACGCCTCTGCTGTGGCGACCATGGCCGCTACGGGCACGACTCCCCCGGAAAGGTTCTTGCCCACCAGGAGAATGTCAGGGGTGACCGACTCCCTGTCCGCGCCCCACCAGTGACCAAGCCGGCCCAGTCCGGTCTGCACCTCATCCAGGACGAACAACGCCCCATACTTCCGGCACAGCTGCGCGACATCGCGCAGGTATCCGCTCGGCGGAACAACGACACCGCCCTCTCCCTGCACCGGTTCCACCACCACGCAGGCCGGTGGCGCTGCGGCCAATGCCTCTTCCAGCGCCTGCGCGTCGCCGAAGGGAACGTGGTCAACGGAGGGCAGCAACGGCCGAAACGGAGCCTGGTAGAGCTCCCGGGCGGTGATGCTGAGCGCACCCATGGTCTTGCCGTGGTAACCGCCGACCGCAGAGATGAGGTGCGCATGCCCATGGGCACGTGCCAGCTTGATCGCGGCCTCGGTGGCCTCGGCTCCGGAGTTAACGAAATGCACGTAGTCCAGACCGTTCGGGGCGACGCGAGCGAGCGTTTCGGCAGCACTGGCGACGGTGGGCTCCAGCATTAGCCGGGTGGTCAGCGGGTGCCGCCGAACCTGTTCCACCACCGCCTCTACCACCGCCGGGTGGGCATGGCCGAGGAGGAACACGCCGTATCCGCCGCAGTTGAGGTACGTCTTTCCAGCAGCGTCGACAACTCGGCTGCCATGCGAGGACACTTCGGTCAGTCCGCCGGTCATGTCGGCCAGTCGGGCCCGCCCACGGGAAATGTGGCGGCGGTAGCGTTCCGACGTCTGCCGTGAACCGGCGTGCTGGGTGTCATGACCGCTCATACCGTCGCCCCGGCAGCTGCGGCGGGGACAAGGCGTTTGGTACGGGCCAAAAAGCGCACTGAAGTGCGGAAGGCAGACTCGAACCACTCTGCCGAGGGCAGCGTCAACGCTGCCGGGTTACCGGGAAGGGCGCCGAAGGAAGTCGGGAATGGCTCGGCACCGGCGAACAAAGCGGCCATTGCCAGCAGGTCATCAAACTGCTTGCGTGCGGGCGGAGAAAGAACATCGGTCAATACCGGGCGGATCAACCGATCCACCATGTCCGGCGATACCAACCGCGGCGGCGTGACATCGATGCCCGACTCCTCGGCCACGGCCACGCATTGGTCGACGAACCGCCTCGAGGTCAGCGCGTGGGGCCCCGCAGTCAACCAGTACTCGCCGCCACGCACATCCGCGTCCACCAACGCCCGCAGCCCTGCAGCGAGAAGGTCCTGCGGTATGACGTCCACCAGCTCTTCAGGTGCGAACGGAAGAAGCGGAAACTTGCTCCTGAGGATGCCTGCGGCGACCAGGTGGACACCCTGGAAATTGGCCATGGCGCCGGTTACCGAATCACCGACCACCACCGAGGGGCGGGCGATCACCACGGGGACTCCCGAGCCGCGAAGCAGCTCCTCGGCTTCTCGCTTGGAATCGAGGTAATTTTCGGGGCGAGCCGCCCCCTCGGACATTAATCCCTGTGCCGACCGGGTGAGTTCGCTACGGGCCACGAACGCGGTGCTCACGTAGATGACCCGGGCCTGCGCGTCAGCAGCGAACTCCAGGACTCGCTTCGTGCCGACGACGTTGAGCTGGTGCGCGGCATCGGCTCCAGCGCCGAAGTCAGTCTTCGCGGCGCAGTGCACCACAGTGTCCACCTGGGACACCAGTTTCTGGTATGTGAGCTCATCGAGCCCCAGGAACGGTTGGGTCACATCGCCGATAACCGACTCGGAGTCAATTTTGGCGCGATGAGTCAGGCTGATAACCCTGTGGTGAGCCAGCGCTGGGCGCAATGCCGTGCCGACCACGCCAGAAGCGCCAGTCAGCAGCACGAACTTGGGTTGCGACATGCCGGTCTCCTCGAATTGCCGTGTTGGTCCACCCCTGCGTCAAGGGCACTGAGCCGCGCAATGGTGCTCCGTTGCCAACCCGGCTCGATGCAGCGTCAGGCCGTATGCGCCAGGCGTGACGGCAAAACCGTGACGTGAGGGACGGCGCCGCCGCAACCGGGGAAGCGCGACGCGTGCCTGGTTGCCCAGCATGTTCTGCTCGCACAGGCAAAACTCCTGATCAGCTCTGGAGCTGTCGCACCTCGTCATGGTTGAGTTCGGAGCAACTATCAACAGCAAGTCGTCGGCCACCACCATGCGGATCCGGAGGCTCGGTCACCTTGCCAGCAGCCGGACGTTCATAGCCCAGGCGAGCGGTACGGAAGAGGACATGAATCGGTTCACACGTCGTGGTTTGCTGGCCGGTGTGGCCGCGGCTGGTACCGGGGCGCTGATCGCGCCTGGTGCGCCGCGTGCCATCGCACAGTCGACTCCCGCCGCTGGGCGGAGCGAGACCCAGGTCGTTGTTGTCGGTGCGGGACTGGCGGGGCTTACCGCCGCTCGCGAGCTGGTCGCCGCGGGGTGCGAGGTACTCGTGGTCGAAGCACGCGACCGTGTCGGCGGCCGTACCGTCAATCAGGCCGTGACTGCGCCGGGAGCCAGTCCGGGCACGATCGTGGAGGTCGGTGGCCAGTGGGTGGGGCCGACACAGGACCGGGTGCTCGGTCTCATCCGGCAGCTCGGCCTGGAAACGTTCAAGACCTACGACGCCGGCGATTATGCCGACTACCACAACGGGAAACTGACCCGGTACGGCCACGTGTTCCCAGCGGATCCGCTGAACCTCGGATTGAACCGGATTCCGCCCTCCGACCCGGTGGGCGCGGCAGAAGCCGCCGTCGCGATCCAGGAACTCGACAGGATGGCAGCGGGAGTTCCACTAGACGCGCCCTGGACCGCGCATGACGCACGTACCTTGGATGGCCAGACTTTTGCAGACTGGATGAATCATCATCTTGTCCAGCCGGGCGCGAAATCGCTGATATCGCTGGCGATCAACGCGGTCCTCTCGGTCGAGCCTCGTGACGTGTCGCTGCTTCACGTGCTTTTCTACATCGCCTCCGCAGGCGGACTCGACCGGCTGTTACGCACGTCCGACGGAGCCCAGGACTCCCGTATCATCGGTGGATCGCAGCGCATCTCGCTTGAAATGGCACGCGAACTCGGTCCCCGCGTCCTTCTGAACGCACCTGTAACCAGAATCGACCAGGACTCGGCGGGCGTCAGTGTGCACGGCGACGACTTCAGCGTGCGCGCCAAGCGCTGTGTCGTCACCGCGCCGCCCGCGCTAGCCGCCCGAATCCGGTACGCGCCACTGCTGCCAGGAACCCGTGACCAGCTGACGCAACGCATGCCGATGGGCAGCGTGATCAAGGTGCAATGCGTTTATCCGACGCCGTTCTGGCGCGCCGACGGTCTGGCCGGACAAGCGACCAGCGACACGGGGCTCGTGCGAACCACGTTCGACAATTCACCGCCGGATGCGAGTGTGGGTGTGCTGCTTGGCTTCGTTGAAGGTGAACAAGGACGCCATGCCGATCAGATGCCTGCGGCACAGCGACGCAAGGGCGTGATCGAATGTTTCACGCGGTACTTTGGCGAACGCGCCGCTGATCCGCTCGAATACATCGAGAAGAACTGGCTGGAAGAAGAATGGACGCGCGGCGGCTACGGGGGCGTGTTCGCACCGGGCGCCTGGCTCGACTCCGGTAAGGCACTGCGCGCGCCTGTCGGCCGCATTCATTGGGCCGGCACGGAAACTGCGACCATCTGGAGCGGTTACATGGATGGTGCGGTCAGATCCGGCGAACGCGTCGCGAAGGAAGTGACGAGCTCGTTGTGACGTGTCGCCGGAGCAGCGTCAGCGGGGTGCGTCAGCGGGGTGCATCAGCGGGCAGCGTTAGCGGGGTGCGTTAGCGGGGTGCGTCAGCGGGGTGCATCAGCGGGCAGCGTTAGCGGGGTGCGTCAACGGCCGGCGGCGTAGCCCTGAGCTCCTCGGGCGTTTGCCGCCGCTCGCAGCAGACCCGTGTCCGGGTCCCGGGAGACCGCCGAAAGGCGGCCGAGGGCCCAGGGGCCCGCGTCGAGCACGTCGTGGCCCCGGCGGCCCAGCTCGGCGAGGGTCTCCGCGCCGAGCCGGGACTCCGCGACGACCCGGCCGGGCTCCCAGGCCCGCGGGTAGAACGAACCCGGGAACGCTCCGGTGTGCCAGGCGGGTGCATCGATCGCCTCCTGCAGATTCAGTCCACAGTGGACGTGCGCCAGCCAGAAGCACAGCTGCCACTGGTCCTGCTGGTCGCCGCCCGGCGTGCCGAACGCCATGGTCGGGACGCCGCCGCGCAGCGCCAGCGACGGGCTCAGCGTGATTCGGGGCCGCTTGCCCGGGGCCAGCGAGTTCGGCAGGTCCCGGTCCAGCCAGAACATCTGCGCTCGGCTGCCGAGGCAGAAGCCCAGCTCGGGGATGACCGGCGAGGATTGCAGCCAACCACCGGACGGCGTCGCCGAGATCAGGTTCCCCCATCGGTCGACCACATCGACGTGCACCGTGTCGCCACGGCTCTCCCCGCTCGGCGACACGGTGGGCTCGCCGATGCCGACGCCGCTCGGATCCTTCAGGCCGTCCACCCCGCGACCTTCGGCGACGTGCGCGGCCAGGATCGGTTTGCGACCACCCGGCAAGCCGGGGTGCAGCTCCAGCGAGGCGCGGTCGCCGATCAGCGCACGGCGGGCGGCGGCGTAGTCGCGAGACACCAGGTCGTCGAGGACGCCGGGATCGGCGGAGTCGCCGTACCAGGCTTCGCGGTCGGCGAAGGCGAGCTTGGCCGCCTCGACCGCGATGTGCACGGTGTCCGCGTCGGCGACGCCGTCGACGTAGTTGATCCGGTCGGCCAGGCCCTCCAGGATGCGCAGCTGCTGCGCCAGCGCGGGCCCCTGGGACCAGATGCCGAACTTCGCCAGGGTCCAGCCGCCGGGCAGGTCGACGGTCAGCGGCGCCTCGTAGCCCGCCTCGAATTCGGCCATGTCCTGCGCGGTGATGACGCCCGCGTGGTCCCGCCCGGAGTTGTCCCGGTGCGGTATGCGCACGAACTTCTCGACCGCTTCGGCGACGAAGCCGTGCGACCAGGCGCGGCGGGCCGCGTCGATCTGCGCCTCGCGGCCGGGGCCTGCCGCCTCGCCCTCGGCCAGCAGCCGCTCCCACGTGTCTGCCAGCGCCGGGTTCTTGAGCACGCTGCCCGGCTTCGGCGCAGCGCCGCCGGTCAGCCAGAGCTGGGCGGAGGTGGGCCAGTGCTCGGCGAACATGTCGCGAACCGTGTCGATGGTAGTGCTGATCCGGTCCACGATCGGGAAGCCGCCGCGTGCGTATCCGATCGCGTACTTCAGGACCTCGCGCAGCGTCTTCGTGCCGTGATCGCGCAGCAACAGCAGCCAGCCGTCCCAGGCGCCCGGCACGGTGGTGGCCAGGAATCCGGTGCCGGGCACCAGATCGAGGCCCAGCTCGTCGCGGTAGTGGCCGATGGTCGCGGCGGCGGGGGCCGGCCCCTGACCGCAGAGGGCGCGGGGACGCGGGTCGCCGGCGGTGGTGAACAGCGCGGGGACCTCACCGCCCGGGCCGTTGAGGTGTGGTTCGACGACCTGCAGGACGAACCCGGCGGCGACCGCAGCGTCGAAGGCGTTGCCGTCGTCCTCCAGCACCGCCATGCCCGCCGCAGAGGCGAGCCAGTGCGTGGCGGCGACCATCCCGTGCGTGCCTGCGAGTTCAGGGCGAGTCGTAAACACGTCAACTACCTTAGGCCGCCACCACCCTCTCGATCGACACCTGAAGCGAAGGCATCTGCCGCGCCCAGCCCAAGCCCTCCGAAGGCGCTCCCGGTGCGGAGAAGCTCCGGCGAGCAAGGGCTCCGGCGAGCAAGGGTTCACTCTCGGCCGGGTTGGTCGGTCCGCAATTTCAATGGAAATCGACGGTCCGATTTCCATTGAAATTGCGGGAGTTGTCCACAGCCTCCGGCGTGTCGTGTCCCGACACGCCGGAAAGTCGCAATTTCCATATTGAAATTGCGGCGGTGCGCGCCGTCGGGGACTGCGCTCGCCGATACCCCCCTTGGGCAGGCGCTGAAGTTGGCAACTCCCGAAGGGGAAGCCGCTACCCGCTACCCGCACCGCCGTGCAGAACGAGTTCGGAAGCAATTCAGGCAGGGCCGCCCGCGACCGGAGTTCGGCCGACGCCTCGCCAGGACAGGCCCGCTCGGCGCAGGACGTCCGGGTCCAGGTGGTTCCGGGTGTCGACCACCACCGGGCCCTGCAGCGCCTCGGCCACCCGGTTCCAGTCCAGCGTCCGGAATTCCTGCCACTCCGTCAGCAGCACCAGCACCGCGGCTTCCTTCGCCGCCTGGTACGGGTCGTCCACCAGCTCCACCTCGGGCGGCAGCGCCGGCTCGTCGCCGCGCAGCCCCGGGTCGTAGGCGACCAGCTCCGCGCCGCGCGCCGCCAGCAGCCGCGCCACCTCCAGGGCCGGCGAACCGCGCAGGTCGTCGGTGCCCGCCTTGAAGGTCAGCCCCAGCAGCCCGAGCCGCGCCCCGTCGAGGGAACCGCCGCAGGCCTCGACGACCTTCGCTACCATCCGCTCGCGCTGCCGCGCGTTGGACGAGATCGTCGCCTGCAGCAGCGGAAAGTCGAAGTCCACCGCCTCCGCCACCTGCAGCAGTGCCGCGGTGTCCTTGGGCAGGCAGGAGCCGCCCCAGCCCGGACCCGGCTGCAGGAACGACTGGCCGATCCGGCGGTCGTAGCCCATCCCCTCCGTCACGTCGGAGATGTCGGCGCCCAACCGCTCGCAGAGTTCCGCGATCGCGTTGACGTAGGAGAGCTTGGTCGCCAGGAAGCAGTTCGCCGCGTACTTCACCATCTCCGCGCTCGCCGCGTCCGTGAGCACCGTCGGCGCACCGAGCCGCGCGTACAGGGCGGCGACCCGTTCCGCCGCGTCCTGGCTGTCCGAGCCGACCACTATCCGGTCCGGGTTCAGGAAGTCGTGCACCGCCGAGCCTTCGCGCAGGAACTCCGGGTTGCTGACCACCGGGACGTCCTCGCGGCCGACCAACTCGCGCAGCCGCGCCGAGGTGCCCACCGGCACCGTCGACTTCGTGACCAGCACGCATCCCGCGGGAAGCAGCTCGCGCACCTCGTGCGCCACCGCCTCCACCACCGCCAGGTCCGCCTCGCCCCCGGCCCCCATCGGGGTCGGCACGCACAGGAAGACGACCTCGGCCTCGGCAACGGCGCCGGCCGAACCGACCACGAACTCCAGCCGGCCGGCCGCGATCCCCTCCTGCACAAGTTCAGCCAGGCCAGGCTCGTGGATCCGCACCTCACCGCGGGAGAGCTGCTCGACCTTGGCGGTGTTGACGTCGCTGCACACCACGCGGTGCCCCAGCGACGCCAGGCACGCCCCGGTCGTCAACCCGACGTACCCGGTGCCAACAACGACGATTCGACGGGCGAACACCAGACCCACACCCCTTCGCACGACCCCCCGCAAGACGAATCGTGGCACATCGCCCGCTCAGCGGAACCTGCTTCGCCAAACGTTCACGCGCCGTACGTCCTGCGTGACGCGCCGGTGAACCGGCGTTTAGGCTCACCAGCCGTGGAACAGCGACGCCTGGGCGAATCCGGTCTGGTGGTAAGCGCGGTCGGTCTCGGTTGCAACAACCTCGGCCGTCCCGGAACGGCCACCGAGTCCCTGGCCGGCGCGCGAGCCGTGGTGGACGCCGCGCTCGACGCCGGGATCACCTTCTTCGACGTGGCCGACGTGTACGGCTCGCCGCGCGGGCGCAGCGAGGAACTGCTCGGGCAGGCGCTGTCCGGCCGTCGCGAACACGCCATCATCGCCACCAAGTTCGGCATGGACATGCAGGGCGGCAACGGCCCCGACTTCACCGCGCGCGGTTCCCGGCGCTACGTGCGGCGCGCCGTCGAGTCGTCGCTGCGGCGGCTCGGCACCGACTGGATCGACCTCTACCAGCTGCACCGGCCGGACCGGTTGACGCCGATGGCGGAAACCCTCTCGGTGCTCGACGACCTGATCCGCGAGGGCAAGATCCGCTACCTCGGGCACTGCAATCTCGCGGGTTGGGAGCTCGCCGACGCGTCGTGGACGGCGTCCTCGGCCGGGCTGACCACGCCGGTGTCGGCGCAGAACCACTACTCGCTGCTGGCGAGGGAGGCCGAGCGCGAGGTGATCCCGGCCTGCAAGCGGTTCGGCGTCGGGATCATCCCGTACTTCCCGCTGGCCAACGGGCTGCTAACCGGCAAGTATCGGCAGGACCAGGAGCCGCCCGCGGGCAGCCGGTTGGCGAACCGGAACCAGATGCTGGCGGACGCGCCGTGGGAGCACATCGAGCAGCTGCGCGCCTTCGCCGTGCAGCGGGGTCTCCCGATGACGGCGGTGGCGGTCGGCTGGCTGGCGGCGCAGGAGGTGGTCGGTTCGGTGATCAGCGGCGCGACCACCCCGGAGCAGGTCCGGGCGAACGCCGCGGCCGGTGAGTGGCGTCCTTCCCAGGCCGATCTGGACGCCATCGACGCGATCTGCCCGCCCACGCAGCGTTAGCAAGCGGTCGGTTCGGCGAGGGACTACGCCATCCCCGGATGACGACGGCGAGGGCTCCGCACACGCATTCCCGCAGGTGGCAGTGGATTTCGTGAGAATTGCCCGTCATCTGGCACCGAGACGGATCACGCTCCCAGCACGGCGTTGCGGGGGGTGCGGCGACGGTCGGTGATCGCGGTTTTCGCTCGGACGGATCGCAGGATGCCACCGGTGGCAGACGCGCCGGGCCGGGCACGCGGACCACGCTCTTCACATGGAGCTGATCGGGATCGCCGCAATGTTCGTCGGCCTCGCGTTGCTGGCCGCGCTGCCGCTGGTCGCGCTGCTGGCGTTCGTCGAGGCGACCTCGCAGCGACGGGTGCACCGTCATCGCTGACCGCCGTTTCGCCGCCTGCCCGTTCCGCGTCCGGTGCTGGTTGCGACCGTTCCGAGGTGTTAGACATGCCGGGACACCAGGAACGGACGCAAAGGAACGAGCAGATGCTGATCACCGATACCGTGGCGATCGTCACCGGCGGGGCTTCCGGCCTTGGCGCGGCCACAGCCCGAGCACTCGCGTCGCGCGGCGCGCACGTGTTCGCGGTGGACCTGCCGGACGCGGTGGCCAAGGCGCCGGTTGTTGACGGCGTCACCTACACGGCCGCCGACGTCACCGACGCGGACCAGGTGCAGACCGCCGTCGAGCAGGCCGCCGGCGCTGGGAACCCGCTGCGGATCGTGGTGAACTGCGCGGGCATCGCGCCGTCGGCGCGGATCGTCGGGCGCAAGGGCCCGCACGACTTCGACCTGTTCCGCAAGGTCATCGAGATCAACTTGATCGGCACCTTCAACGTGCTGCGGCTGGCCGCGGCCGCCATCGGCCAGACGGAACCCGACCAGCAGGGCCAGCGCGGCGTCATGATCAACACCGCCTCGGTCGCCGCCTTCGACGGGCAGATCGGGCAGGCGGCGTACGCCGCGTCCAAGGGCGGCGTAGCGAGCCTGACGCTGCCGGCCGCACGCGACCTGTCCTCTTCCGGCATCCGGGTGATGACCATCGCGCCGGGCATCGTGGACACGCCGATGCTGGCCACCATCAGCGAGGAGTTCCGCACCGGGCTGGCCGAGAACGTGCCGTTCCCGAAGCGGCTGGGCACGCCCGATGACTTCGCGCAACTCGCGGTGGACATCGTCGGGCACGACTACCTCAATGGTGAGGTCATCCGGATGGACGGCGCGCTGCGGATGGCGCCGCGGTAACGCTGGGCAGTGGTGGCGATTTCGCGCGAAATCGCCACCACCCACGCAGGACCAGCGGCGATTTCGCGCGAAATCGCCCCAATCCTCGGGAGTCGCGTGCAGCCGTGCTGCGCCTGGAGCCGATTCGCCGGAGGGTACCCCGATAGGATGAACGTGAAGGGAGCTCGGTCATGGGCAGGACCATGAAAGCCGTTTAGTACCAGCAGGTCTGGGCGGCTCCGGTGGTTGTCGAGGTCCCGAAACCCGAGCCGGGGGCCCGGGCAGGTGCTGCTGAAGGTGACCGCCGCCGGGGTGTGCCTCTCCGACATCAGGGTGATGAGCTGGCCCGCCGAGCAGTTGTCGTCGGTCGCCCTCGACGCAGGTACCGCCGCTGGCCGAGCGGCTCGACTTCCGCCGCTGGACCTGGGAAAGGTCACTAACGGCCTGCCTCCTCAGCGCTCGTACCGCGCCGAAACCCGTTGCAGCAATGTCACCGTATCGGGTGCCGGGAGCGACAACGCTCGAGTTTCGCACCGGGTGCCCCGGACCGTGTGCGGTCCGGGGCACCCGGTGCGTTGCGCGTCAGTACCGCCGGTCGGTGACGTTGCCGGTCGCGGCGTCCCACACGACGTAGCCGTACTGGAAGTCGCTTCGGCGCCCGCCCGGGACCGCGTACTCGTCGCTGGTCGGGTAGCCCAGGTACGACCGCTCCCAGCCCAGTTGCGCCCAGCGGTCCTTGATCGCCCCGCGGATCTCGTGCGCGCCGGCGCCCGGCGTCCAGTAGACCGAACCGTTCGACCGGTCGAAGTGGTTGTAGCGCCCCACCCCGTCGGGCGTGCCCAGTTCATCGGTGCGCGGGTAGCCCAGCGGGCCGTTCTCCCACCCGAGCTGCGCCCACTTCGCCCTGATGAGGCCGCGGATCTCGTGCGCCCCGGTCCACGGCGTCCAGTAGATCGAACCGTCGGCACCGGCGAAGTGGTTGTAACGTCCGTCACTGTCTGGTGTGGACAGTTCGTCGGTGCGCGGGTAGCCCAGCACCCCGGTCTCCGCGCCGAGCTCCCGCCACTTGTCCCGGATCATGCCTTGGATCAGCGACGCTTCGGTGGCCGGGGACCAGTACGCGGACTTGGCGCCGTCCGCGAAGGTGGCCTGGCGCCCGCCGCCGGCGGCGTCCCGCTCCAGTTCGTAGACGCCGCCCAGCGGGCCCGCGTCAGCGCCGGTGGCCTGCCACTTCTGGTAGATCGCGCCCGCGGTCCAGTCGCCCATCAGCTCGGCCACCCGCTGCCGCAGGGCCGGGAGTTCCTGGTAGGCCAGGTTGCCGGGGCACTCGGTGTAGCCGACGTCGCGGTGGCCGTGGATCACCGGCAGGGTCACCTCGGTCCCGAGCGGGTACTTCGCGGACGATCCCCCGAAGCCGGACACCATCGTGACCTGGCCGAGCGGATCGCGGTAGTTGCCGGCGAGCTTCCACGCCAGGACCTGCGCCACCGATTCCAGCTGCGTCGCGCTGGGCGACACCGAGGTGAACTCGCCGAGCATCGACACACCCACCGTGTCCTTGTTGAAGCCCTGCGCGTGCGCGCCCCACACCGGGAGTTCCAGGCCGCCGTAGCGCCCTTCGAAGACCTGCCCGAACTTGTCGACCAGCACGTTGTAGCCGATGTCGCACCACTGCAGTTCGCTCGCGTGGTAGGCGTAGATGCCGCGCACGATGCGCGCGGAGTCGGCCGCGGTGTAGTCGTTGGTGCCCGCGGTGTGGTGGACGATCGCGGCCTTGACCGTGTCGCCGTAGTCGACGCCGACGCCCTGCTGCTGGAAGCACTGGGTGCGCAGCGACTCGTCGGCGCCCCATTCGGCGCGGCTGATCACGGCGGGCTTCGCGGCGGTGCTCGCGGTCTGCGCGGTTCCAGGGTCGATCAGTAGCACGGACGCGGTTTTCGCGTCGATCGGGGCGCCGCCGGATTCGGCGCGCACCCGGATCGCCGTCGAGTCGCCGAGCCAGGCCGCTTCGCTCGCCTGGTTATTACCCGGTCGGCCGCGGTCCTGACCGTCCACGGCGGGCAGCCGCACCCACTCGCCCCAGGTGCCGTCGAGGTGCTGCGCCTGCACCTCGACGAGGTCCGGGTTCTTGCCGTTCCACCGCAGGGCGGCCATCGCGAACGGCTTGGACCGGCGGATTTCTCTTCCCTTGCCGGGAACCTCAGGTGCACCGTCGGCGAGCGGCACCCGCTCGACGGACACCTTCTTCGAAGGCGGCTCGGCCATTGCGGACGGCGCTGCGACACCCGCGGAAATGACCACGATCAGCGCAGCAAGACATCGACGGATCACGCTACTCCCTTACCGAACGATCACGAACGGTCGCGGGGGAAGTAGCGACCACAGAGATGTTAACCCGATTGGGCGAAAAAACTAGTCCACAATGGTCACTGTGCGTGTCCGTCGCGGAACGAAGATCACCGCTTGACCGCGCCGGACAGCCGACGCGGTACAGGTGTCAGAGGTCGGCCGCGTAGGGGATCTCGTTGGCCGCTCCGGAGGTCATCCAGCCACGGATCGTCCAGGTCGCTCGGACGTCGTCCTCGTTGTAGCGGAGAATCCGGTCCCGCTGGGACAGCTCCGGCTCGCCGCCGCCCAGGCCCACCGCGTCGCGGTACCAGCGCATCGAGTTCTCGCCGCTGGCCTCGGCGTCCCGCCAGCCGAACCCGGCGCTCGGCGCGATCACCTTCAGGCCCTTGCCGTTCGGGCACAGGAACTGCTCCCGCACCGAGGCGAACAAGTCAACCCACTCGGCCGAGTTGATGAACTCGCGTACCTCCGCCACCGACGGCACCCCCGGCTTCCCGGCGAACCGCTCGGCCGAGGCGAGCATCCAGCGGTTCTCCGCGAGCTCGTTGTAGCAGTAGGCGCGGAAGCTCAGGCCCCGCTCGTACGCGCGGCGGCGCACCGAGCCGAACCACGTCCAGAACTCCGCGAAGGACAGCGCCTCGTCGTCGGACGGCAGCGGCTCCCAGCTGACGAACGCCCGGTAGCCGGGCTCCTCGTCGATGTCCGCTCCGGACAGCCAGCAGCCCCACAGGTAAGCCCCGGCGTCGGCGTAGCTCTCCATGTCCACGTCGACTTCCACGTCCGCGCGCGGCACCGCCAGATCGCGAACCCGCCGCACCAGCGGCAGGTTCTGCAGCCAGGCCTTGGCGAGCAGGATCGCGTCGGTGTTGCGGACCCCGGTCAGCGGCAGCGATTCCGCCTCCGCCAACGGCGTCGCGGCCAATTCATCCACTGTGGACACCCCGACGTCGCGCAGCGCGACCGCGTCCTCGCCGCGCACCACCAGGCTGACGTCGCGGTTCTCGCGCAGCTGCGATTCGCAGGACGGCCACCACGGGCAGCCCTTGCACTCGGTGATCCGGGACGGCAGCGCGAGCGGCTCGGCCCCTGCTGCGGCCGCCGTGGCCACAGCCAACCGGTCGGCGAAGCGCGCCTCGTACTCGGCAAGCGCGGTCCGGCCGCCGGGCCAGTTCGGCACGTCCAGGTCGTGCCACAGCACCGCGTCGGCCTCGACGCCGATCACGCCACCGACGCGCGTCGCCGCCCCCATCCCGCACGCCTGCAACAGCCGCACGGCGTGCGCCAGGCGCAGCTGGTCGCGCGGCTGCGCACGAACCTTGCGGGCCGGGTCGTTCCGGGCGGCCTCCGGCACCGGCCGATCGAGCGGCGATACCCGGGCGCAGGCGCCATTCCCCGGATCGGTGATCTTGTGCCGCACCACCAGCACCGGTACGTAACCGTCGCCGCAGCGCACCAGCAGGTCGACCGAACCGCGGCGACCGCCAGGCACGTCGGCGGGCAGCTGCGCGGAGGAGATATAGGGCGTGCCCGCGCGCATCGCGGCGAGCGTCAGCTCCTCGCGGCTGGCCGTAACGCCGCGCGGGATCTCCGCCCAGTCCTCGCCGAGCGTGTTGTGCAGCAGTTTCGCGACGTACCGACGGTGTTCCGCGGCGTCGGCGATGCGCTGCTCGATGCCCAGATCCAACTGCGCGGGCGGTTCGTCCTGCGCGGGATCGTTCTCCAGGTGCACGCGTCGACGGCACCGTGTTACGACGCCCGCCTCGAGCAGCACCTTGTCCTTCACGTGTGAAGGGTATGCCGTCGCTCTGACAGGCGCGCCCATCACCCCGGTGATAACGACTACGCACCGTACTCATCAGAACACCGTCAGATGTCGTACCGCACGGCGGCCGGACTTAAGGTGATCGCAGTGGAACTGCTGGAAGGGGAGGTGTCGGCCGCGGTGAGGAAACGCACTCCCGGGGGCAAGATCCGGAAGAAGGGCACGACCGGCTCTTACAAGGCGGTCAAGCAGGCGAAGAAGGCGGACAAGAAGGCCGCCAAAGCCATCAAGAAGGGCGAGCACGGGCGCATCACCCCAGGCAACGCCAAGAAGATCATCGGAGTGGCCAAGGTGGTCGGCCCGGTGATCGCGCCGTTCGCGCTCCACGCGGTGTCGGTGGCGCGCGAGCGCTACGAGCGGATGCGAGCGCGTCGGCTCGGGGTGCCGGTGAACGAGCTGGGCAGCTTCACCGGCCGGGGCGCGGCGCTGCACGCGCGGATCGCCGGCGACGCCGGTGCGCTGGGCGAGCTGAGCGAGCAGTCGGCGAGCACCGAGGAGGCGGTCGTCGCGGAGCGGTACGCGGAGCGGACGGCGAAGCGGCTGGAACAGCTGACCAGCGCGGTGCGGGCCGCGGAGCGGATGCCCGCGCAGCGGCGGAGGTCGGCGCACCGCGCCGTCGACGCGGAGCTGGGGCAGATCGAGGACGACCTGCTCACCCGCTTCGGCGTCGTCCGATCCAGGCGCTAGCGCCCCAGCGCACCGCCGGGTTTCCCGAAACCCACCGGTGCGCCGGAGGCATTGGCTGTGGGTGAAGGGCACCTCCGACCAGGTTCACCACCCGATAAGGTGAGTTCTTCCGCAATTTCAATGGAAATCAGACCTTCGATTTCAATGGAACTACGATCGGAACCGGCCCCGTCCCTTCATAGATGACCAGTGGTTTTATGGTTTGTGGATCTTGTCAGGCCGTGTGGTGGCCGTGTCAGGCTGCAAGCTGATCGTTGGCCGTGAGTAGGGCTGTGAAGTCGTCGATTGCGGCACGTGCGCGGTTGTGTGGTGCCGTCCGGGGTGTATTCGATGTCCTCGGGGGAGAAGCCGAAGATCTCGCCTTGGCGCAGCCCCACACCGGCCCACACCCGAGCCCAGGGGCACGGTGACGCGTTGCCGGACAGGCAGAGCGGACGTGAGGGCCGTACGCGTTCGGTCTCCCACGCCACCGTCTTACTCGGTGTGGGTTGCGGACGCCGGATCCCGAGCCGTCCGCAAATACTTCCGCGAACACGGCGGACACCGAATTCCACTGACGATCACAGGTCGTGGGAATCAGATCCTTGCGACCGGTCTCCGGATCCGTCCGCCACAACAAGATCAGCCGGACACACATCCTCAGCCTCAGCCGTCGCCTGCGCGATCTCCAGCGCACGGGGACCCTTCAAGCGGTTTAACGCCTGAACGCCTTCCTTCCCCCATCAACCAAACCTCCACCCGAAAAAGAGCGCACGACACCAACGCCCGAAACCATTCGGGCACAGCAAAATAAGAAAATCCGCTATGGACAATTAATGTTCATAGCGGCTGTTGATAGGTGGTCGTCAACCCGAGCGTAAACCCGAAACGCGGAGAGAAGTAGTGTTCAACCCCCATCGCCCAATACGCCAAACGGGTAATTTTGAAGCCGCGAGGGTTCAGCTCTCGCCGTTCGGGCCTGTCACCTGATCGTGATCGGTCGATACGCTCGGAGAATCTGCTCCAGTTACCCGGGACTCGTGCCGCAGCGGGTACGGCAGTGGTCAACGACGGAAAGGTGCCACCATGTCCGACTTCGGACGGACCCTGCGACAACTCCGTCAGGCTGCCGGATTCTCGCAACCTCAACTTGCACGGCAGGTTCCCGTGGACCAATCCACCCTGTCCCGGTGGGAAAATGGCCGCAGCATCCCTGACATGGACACCGTGGAGCAGCTGGACAATCTACTGAACGCGGCCGGACGCCTCGCTCAGTTGATCAACCCCGCCAAGCCCGGTCTTCTCGCGCCAACGCTTGATACCGCAGAGCCCGTCACGACGGACCATCTCGACGAGTTGCGAAAACAGCATCTCCCAACTCGTGGCACTAGACAGACAACACGGCGGCATGGAACTCGTGCCCATGGCCGCACGCCTGTTCCACTCGACCTCCGCTCGCCTGGCGTCCGGAAAGTACAGCCCGGTGATCGAACGTGACCTCGCTGCCGTCACTGCCGAACTCGGCGAGGTAGCCGGGTGGCTGGCGTTCGACGCAATGCAATACGACGACGCCAGGAGCCTGAACCTGGAGGCGCTGCACCTCGCCGGACTCGCCGGGGACCGCGATATGGAACTGTTCCTGCTCGGGAATATGGCGATGCAAGCGCAGGAAACCGCGAGGCCCCGAGAAGCCTTGCGCACGGTGCAGCTCATGGAGACATTCACGTTGTCACCGCGCCTGCGTGCCATGACAGGCATGCGCCACGCACGCGCGGCCTCCGACCTGGGCGACCAACACTCGTTCGCAGTGATGCGTCGCGCGCAGTCGGACTTGTCCAGCAGCGTGCGCAGCACCGATCCCGATTGGGCCTGGTGGATCACCGAACATGAGCTACAAGCCCACGAGGGCGGAATGTGGCGAGCGGTTGGCGAACCTTCCCGCGCGGTGGACTGCTACTACGCCGCCGTGGAATCCACACCGCCCAGTTACCGGTGGGCGCAGTTTATCGGTAACGCAAGCCTGATCAACGCCTTGGTCGAGGTCGCCGATTGGGCAGCGGCAGAGGGAGTCGGCACCGAGTTGTACGGCCTGGCCAGTCAAGTGTCCTCAGCTCGCGCAGCTCGCCGAGTCCGCGCCGCGGCCGACACCGCCCGTCGTAATGGGGCTCCCTCCACGCTGGACGACATGTTGACGGTCCTCGTGCAGCACGCCGCATAACCCTATGCGGGCTTTGCGGTGCACCGGTCATGTGGGCCAAACCCGGCCATCCCACCACCTTCCGCAACCGCTGCCGGATGTGCCGGATGGAAATGGCCAGAAACGGTATCCCCGACCAGCTTCCGCGCACCCCAACGACAGCGCGGACCGAACAGCCGACGCCGCAAACCGCCGGGCTGGACTCAGCGCGGCTGTCCTGAAACTCCGGTGGGAGCGGTTCTTCCCCGACAACCGCTCCCACCGGTCTCCCCTCACAGCGCACCCCGTTCAAAGTCCTTCCGCAGAGGAGGTGATTCCCTTGTTGAGCCAACGAGTTTCCGGATTCTCAAACCCCGATCGATGGCGATCCCAGGGTGTGCATTGGCACGCCTATGTCGAAACCAGCGCCCACGGCCGCTCGATCCGCGAAGCGCGCCTGACCCGAAACCCAGCCCCTCCCAGGACGGCACAGCACGGGCAACCTGCCACCACCGCACGACCCACACCACGAAGCCCCGACCGGGACACAACCAACCCGGCGGGGCTTCACCAATGCCGTCGTCGCAGTCGTTAAGGCGATGTGTTGCCGAATTTTTCTTTACTTCGCCGAAACCGGCTCGAAGACGCTCATGATCTGCGGGTACCGCTTGAGCAGCTCGTCGCGAGTGGTGATGCCGACGTTGTACCGGCGGGCAGCTTCTGCCCGGGTAGCGCTTTGAGACCTAAGATCGACTGGTCGACTGTAGACAATCCGACGATGGTGTTACGGATGATCGGCAGCAGCGCGTAGAGCGCCAGGGTCACCACCGACGGCGCCACGCCCAGCCCCAGCACGGGGATAAGCAGGCCGAACAGGGCGAACGACGGGATGGTCAGGATCGCGCTGGATGCAGCGGTGGCGATCGCCGCCCCGGCGGGGCTGCGGTAAACCGCAACCCCGACCAGGACGCCGACGATCGTCGCCAGCACGATGCACTGCACCACCATGCTGGCGTGCTGGTAGGAGTCCACCAGCAGCGATTGCCACCTGGATGCGACGTAGTCCAGGAGGTTCACGCTTGCTTACTCTTTTCCATCCGCAGGCACCGCCGCGGTGACCTCGTCGGCCTCCGCCGGCGTGGTCACCAGCTGGAACTCGCCGTCGTGCTCCTCGGTGCCCAAGATGACGGCCTGCTCCAGCACTTCGGCGCCCTTGGCGTCGCGCAACGTCATGTCGTCGCTGCGCAGGTCCTTGAGCAGGGCCAAACACATGAACACCATGACGATGGCGAACGGGAGCGCCCCGATGAAGGTCAGGTTCTGGATGCCGTCCAGCGCCTTCTCCTCATCACCTCCGGTGGTGCCGATGACCAGCATGATCGCGGCCACGGCGCCGGTCGCGGCACCCCAGAAGATGACCACCCACTTGCTGGGCTCGATGGCGCCCCGCTGGGACAGGGTGCCCATCACGATCGACGCGGCGTCGGCCCCGGAGACGAAGAAGATCGCCACCAGGATCATCACCAGCACCGAGGTGACGGTGGCCCACGGCATGGTCCCCAGCACATCGAAGGTCTGCGCCTCCGCGGAGCCTTCGCCGTAGACGTTGGCGCCCGACTTCTGGGCGTCGATCGAGGCACCGCCGAAGATCGCGAACCAGATCAGGCTGACCCCACTCGGCACCAGCAGCACGCCGGCGACGAACTGCCGGATCGTGCGGCCGCGGCTGATGCGCGCGATGAACATGCCGACGAACGGCGTCCACGAGATCCACCACGCCCAGTAGAAGACGGTCCAGCTCGCCAGCCAGCTCTGCATCTCGTCGCCGCCGGTGGCACCGGCCCGCGAGGCCATCTCGCCGAACTCGCTGATGTAGGACCCCACCGAGGTGGGCAGCAGGTCGAGGATGAACACCGTCGGGCCCAGGATGAACACGAAGAGCGCGAGCAGGGCCGCCAGCACCATGTTGATGTTGGACAGCCACTGGATGCCCTTCTCGACACCCGACACCGCAGACAGGATGAAGCAGAGCGTCAGGATCGCGATGATCCCCACCATCACGGCGCTGCTGGCCGAGTCCTTGGGGAGCCATTCGGCGGCCTCCAAGCCGCTGCGGATCTGCAGGGTGCCGACGCCCAGCGAGGCGGCGGACCCGAACAGCGTCGCGAACAGCGCGAGGATGTCGATCAGCTTGCCGACCCACCCGTCCGCGTTCTTCTTGCCGATCAGCGGGATGAACACGCCGCTGATCGTCTGGCGGCGGCCGCGGCGGAAGGCGCTGTAGGCGATCGCCAGACCCGCCACCGCGTAGATCGCCCATGGGTGCAGCGTCCAGTGGAACAGCGAGGTCGCCATGGCCATCTTGATGGCCTCTTCGCTCTCGCCGGGCACCGTCCCTGGCGGCGGCGAGACGAAGTGGCCGAGCGGCTCGCTAACGCCGAAGAACATCAAACCGATGCCCATACCGGCGCTGAACATCATGGCGATCCAGGACACCGTCCGGAACTCCGGCTGCTCGCCGTCCTTCCCGAGCGGGATCCGGCCGTACCTGCTGAAGGCCAGGAACAGGGCGAAGATGACGAACCCGGTGGCCGCCAGCACGAAGCCCCAGCCCGTGTTGGTGAGCAACCAGGTCAGCGCGGCCGACGAGGCAGCGCTCAACGTGTCAGTCCCCAGTGCTCCCCAGAAGACCACGGCGAACATGATGGCCGCGGTGACGCCGAAGACAACCCAGTCCGTTCTCGGCTTCCCAAGGAACTCGGGGGTTCCGTTCAATGCAGTTTTATGGTGGCCCTCAGCGGGGTCACCACTTCGTTTTGTTTCGGTCGACACAGGTTTCGGCGCCACTTTCGGCGACGCCCCCTCCTCTCCGTCGTCGGTTACGACGATCTGGAACTAATCGAGCCAGCATGCGTGCAGGTGGTAGCTCCGGACCGTCTGCAACCCGTAAACCGTGACCCAATCGGATGAACAAGGCAAGCTCACCTGTGGTCAGCGTGGCCGAACCGACACCTAGACTTGCCTGCTGTGGCAGCCAGACTTACACCTACGCAGGGCGCACTACGCGTCCTGCGCGGTGTTGGTTTGGCCACCACGTCGGCGTCACTGTCCGTGGCCGCGCACGCGGCCGCGGGCGGGTCGTTACCCGATCCGGGAACGACCGTTGTGATCACCGCCCTGCTGGCCGGTGCCGGTGTGGCGCTCGCTGATCGCAAGCGTGGGTCGTGGGGCATTCTAGGGGCCTTGAGCGTCACCCAGTTGGCACTTCACGTATTTTTGCAGGTCGTGGCGAGTCATCAGGACGGCGCCGGGCACCCCGGGATGCCATTCTCACCACTGGCAATGACCCTCGGGCACATCGCAGTGGTGCTGCTGACCGGACTCGTAATGGCGCACGCGGAGCGGGCACTCTTTGTAGTCGCCCGCCTGCTCGGGGCAATCCTGCCCCGCCGGTCGACTCCGTCACCGATCGTCACGGAGCCGCGCACGGTGTGCGTCGCCGTCGTCACGGTGCGTGCCCTGGCGCAGCTGATCTACCAGCGAATACATGCCCGTCGCGGGCCTCCGGAATCTCTTGTCGATCAAGTGGAATATGCCACCTGATCGTCGTGCTTTTCGTCATTTCGCCGCTTTCGCGCGCGAATAACTCATACGCACAGGAGATTTCAAGCAAGCATGTCGACAAAGCGATTTGCGGTTCGATCCGCGGCACTGACCGCCGCTTGCGGGATTGTTGCGCTAATGGGAGCGGGAACGGCGTCCGCGCACGTCACCGCACAGCCGGGCGAGGCCGCCAAGGGCGGTTACGCCAAGGTCGCCTTCCGGGTGCCGAACGAGCGGCCGAACGCCGGGACCGTGCAAGTCAAGGTGACCCTTCCGGAGCAGTACCCGCTGAGCTCGGTGCGCACCAAGCCGATGCCGGGCTGGAACGTCCAGGTCGAGCGGGTCCAGATCGCGCCGGTCGAGGTGGCCGGCGCGCAGGTCACCGAAGCTGTGCGCAGCATCACGTGGACCGCGCAGCCGGGCAACCGGATCGGGCCGAACGAGTTCAACGAGTTCGAGGTGTCCCTCGGCGCCCTGCCGACCAACACCGATGAACTCGTGATGCCCACCACGCAGACCTACGACAACGGCGAGGTCGTGAACTGGGACGCCCCGCCGCCGGCCGAGGGCGCGGCGGAGCCCGAGCACCCCGCTCCGGCGCTGAAGCTGGTCGAGGAGGCCGACGGCGAGCACTCCCACGGCGGCGCCTCGCACCAGGAGCCCGCCGAGGAGACGAAGGCCGGTTCTGCTGACAACGCGGCCCGCTGGCTGGGCGGCGCCGGGCTCGTGGTCGGCGCGCTCGGCCTGGGCGTCGGGGCCGGTGCCCTGGCGCGCAGCCGCAACGCCGGGCCGGGTGCGGCGAAGCAGGAATCCGGGAAGGACGAGTCGTGAAGCGGTTGATGGCAGTAGCGGTGCTGGCGCTGGCCGCCCTGTTCGGCGGCGCCGGTACGGCGCTGGCTCACAACGCGCTGGTCAGCAGCGACCCGCCGGAAGCCGCACAGCTGGCCACCGGGCCCCGTGAGGTCCGGTTGACCTTCGACCAGCCGGTGCGCGAGGGCTACAACACGGTCAACGTGGTCGGCCCGGACGGGACGTACTGGACCGACGGGCAGGTACGGGTCGAGGACACCTCCGTCATCGCGCCGGTCCGGGAGCTCGGCCCGGCGGGTGCCTACACGGTCGGCTACCGGGTGCTGTCCAACGACGGCCACCCGGTGTCGGGCAAGGTCACCTTCACGCTGACCACCCCGGGCAAGGGCACCCCGGCCCCGGCCCCGGCCCCGCAGAACGCGGACCAGCAGGCGCAGTCCGAGGAGTCGGGTGGCATGCCGATCTGGCCGTGGATCGCGGGAGCGGTGGTCCTGGTCGTCCTCGGCCTGGTCCTCGCCCTCCGCCTCGGCAAGCCCAAGGCCTGACAACCCGATAGATCGAAGTGCGAAGAGCACCTCCGACCAGATTCACGGCCCGGTGAGGGGTTCACGAGACCCGATGAGGGGTTCCCACCCGATGAGGGGTTCACGACCCGATGAGGTGGGTTTTTCCGCAATTTCAATGGAAATTGGACCTTCGATTTCAATGGAAATTGCGGGTTTCGACCGGAACGTGCCTGGTCGGACGGTGAGTGAAGTGAAGGGGCCCCCTCCTGCCAGGTTGGTCGGCAGGAGGGGGCCCTTCACTTCGTTCAGGCGTCGAACTTGCCGGTCTTGATGGCGGCGACGAAGGCCGACCACTGGGCGGCGGTCGTGGTGAAGTGACCGGCGGCGCGGTCCTTGGTGTCGCGAACCGCAGCACCGCCACCGATGCGCCCGACCTCGACGCAGCTCGTCTCCTGGTTGCTCCGGCTCGACTTCCGCCATCCGACGGGGGCCTGAGATAACGTCATTTCGGCGTCTCCTCCTGGTTGATGACGCGGGCGATAAGTCCGACCGTGGCTTCCGGGCTCATCGCCACCCGCTCGACATCTTCCCGTGCGGAGACGAACGCTTTCACGTCTGCCTCATCGCGAAGAAAGACCGATGACCTGTGGTGCTCCAGATGCACAACGGGTGCAGCCTTGGCGAACTCCAATAGGACGAACGGCCCGGCGTGCGCCGGTGTCCAGCCAGCAGACCGCGGGATGACCCGGATCTCGACGTTGTCCCGCTCGCCCATTTCCAAGAGGAACTGGAGCTGGTCGGCCATTACCTCGGGACCGCCGATCAACTGGTGCAGCGCGGACTCCAGCACGACGGCCGTGAACCGAATCGGCGCTCGTCTACGAGTGATCAGGTCTCGGCGACCGAGTCGCATCATCACCCGCTTGTCGGTCTCACCGTTGGGAATTCCGGCGCTCATGATCGCCCGCGCATATTCCGCGGTTTGCAACATCCCAGGCACGACCGCCGGCGATACCTCGGTGATTGCGGTGGCCATCCGCTCGAACTCCAGCAGTGCGGCCATCTGATCGGCCTCGCCCGACGCGCCGACTGACACCGTGTTCGGTGGTTCCGAGACCGCGTCTCGCGTCAGCTTCATCAGCCTTTCCCTGGTCGCACCGTTCATGCCCAACACCGCGCAGAGGGCGGACACGGATTCGGTGGTTGGCACGCGTTGGCCGCGTTCCCAGCGCACGACAACCGAATGGGAGACATCCAGCTTCGCCGCGAGCTGGCGAAGCCCAAGCCCCGCCTTGTTCCGCGCATCCCGGAGTTCTGCGCCGAGAACGTATGCACGCGGCGCGGGAGTGGTCTCGTCCATGCACCACACACTAGGCCACCCGGTAGTGCAGCGTCGTCATTCAATCAGGCGATTGTCCACAAGCGACAAGACCGAAATTATTGGTCTCGGAAACAACGAGACCAAGAGACCATCGGGGGTCGACATGACAAGCCACTTCAGCGCTACTACTGGCTTCCCGTCGTAGACGAGTCAAGCAGCGGCGGCATGGTCCGCCACGCCTTCCGAGGCAGCTATGCAGATGCGGGCGCGAGACGATTCGTTCTGCGACAAGCGCTTCTGTCTCGCCAAACCGTCTGAAATGGACTGGATCCAGGCGCCGTCGTGCCAAGACTGCAACTCGCTGCTGAAAGCGCTGAAGGGATGACCATGATCGCCTGGACCGTCGCCGTTGGTGCCGCTGCCGTTCTGCTCACCCTCTGGCCGACGTACCGGAGCTACTTCTACCGAGCCCAGCACGCCGGTAGCAGCGAAGGCGCGCTGACCGTGCGGCACCTGATCGCGCGGATCGAAGCCGAGACCACCAACGGCGGCCGGCACCGCCTTCGCGAAACGCCTGCTATTCGCGGGGTCCGACCGTGCAGCCCACCATCGACGAGGCCTGGCCGCCAACCACCGACCACGAGAGCTCCACGCGTCGTTCCGAGATCCTGAGCCGAATACTCGCCGGGCTCGAACGCCTGTAGACCCGGTCCGGCTGCCGTGCCCCCGACCGGCAGCCGGACCGCTCCACTCGACCGAGCACTGCGCCGTCTCCTTCCGTAGAGCAGCCGAACCCGCGGGCAGGTAGTCCCCTCCCCAATGCCTGCCCGCTGCCACGCCCCGCAGCCCGCCCCCGGCTGCGGGGCGCTGCTCTGCCCGCGTCACTTGGGGCGTAGGCGGATCCGGTCGATGATCCTTGGGTCGAGGCGGCCGGCTCGGGTCAGGGCTTGGGGTGATGCCATGAACCACGGCTGACGGCGGTCGCCGGCGCCCGGCGCGTGGACCGGCCGGAATCCCTGGTCTGCCAGCGAGATCGCGTAGTCGACCGAGACCTCGTGCTGGGCGTTCAGGGTCGCCGTGCCGTGCCAGGGCATCACGCCGGAGCCGCCGAGGGGGACGAAGCGCAGCCTGCCCGGGGCCGGGCGGATCGACAGGCTCAGCCGCACGCAGTTCTCCCGCCACAGCACCGAATAGTCAAGTTCCTCGTCGACGTGCTTGTTCGCGAGATAGATGATCGTTTCGCGCCAGGCCAGCGCGAGCAGGTCGCCGCGGGCTCGGCGGATCCCAAGCGGGGCCGCCGGATCGGTCAGGTCGAACGGGTCCGCGTAGATCCGCTGCGACCACGCGAACGGATCGCCGCCGGGGAAGGGCACGTCGACGGCCTGCAGCACGGAGCGGAACAGCTCGACGAATCGCGGTTGGCCGGGGCGGGCCGGATCTCGGTCGTCGGCCGCCGCCAGCGCCGACCGCGGGTTTCGGCGGATGTCGAGACCCGCGAACGCCGCGGTGTACCTGTCGCGGTGCTTCGCCAGCAGTTCCGGTCGCTGCGCCCGGTCGCCGCAGAGCGGGTGCGCGTCGGCTGCGGTGTCGAAGTCCTCGACGGTCACCACGTCCTGGGCTCCGGCGAGTTCCACCTGCCGCGCGAACTGCTCGTGATACCCGGCGTACCGGTGCGGTTCGCGGAACCTGAAGTGGCTGGCATCGGTGAGCGCCCGCACCTCCATCCCCGGCGGGTGCACCTGCCGGACGGCCGCGTCGAGTTCCCGCAGCCGGATGAGCATCGCGAGCTCGGCGAGGTCCGGCAGCCCGCCGAGCGCCTTCAGCCGCGAACCGTCCTGCTTCAGCGACGGCCCCACCATGACGAACCGGATGCGATCACCGGCCCCGATCGAGGCGAGCACGTCCCGTTCGGCCGCCGCGAGCGGATAAGCCGACCTCGCGGCGCCGAACGGTTTCGCCGTGATGACCTGCCACACCGCGCGGGCGATCCCCACCGGACCCGGATCCATCCCGGCGCCGACCTGCTTGCCGAGCCGCTGCCCGCTCGCCAGCGCGGTGGCCGCCAGCGACGCGACGATCCGCGCCTGCTCCTCCTCGGTCAGTTCCACGCCGTGCGACCAGATCGTGGGGCGGGTGCTGAGGTCCCCGATCCGCAGCCCGCCGAGCGACGTCGCATGCGACAACTGCGCGTTGCGGCCGTGCCCGCGCCCCACCGGGATCGGATGCGGCAGGGATTCGAAGGTTGCGATGCCATCAGCGGTTCGGCCCGCACCGTCCACAGTGAACTCGGACGGGCGCACCGCGACCACGACGGCAGCTGGGAACGCCGCTTGCAGCGCACGGCGATTGGCGGCCGAGTCATCGAAGGCCGCGACGAGCTCGTGCCCCGGCATGTCGTGCAGCGCCGCGACCTTCTGGTCCGCGACCGGCCCGTCATCGGTGGTGCGCAGGTCGAGGTGGCCGAGTCCGTGGCGGGCCAGGACTTCTCTGGTGGCGGCCCGCATCCGGTGCCGGCGACCGGTCAACCAGACGACCCGGCCACCGGCTTGCTCCAGATCCCGGACGAATCGGACCAGACCCGGCGCCAGACCATCGGTCAGCAGCGCCGCCCGGTCCCACGCGACGTTGCGGCGGTACTCCCGGTACAGCGCGTCCCAATCGAGTTCGGGGTAGCGCTCCAACAAGCCGTTGCGCACCAAGAACGGCCGCCAGCCCGGTTGGTACAGCCCGGGCAGCACATCGAGCTGCGCGGCAAGCTCCTCGATGCCGTGCGCTTCGCCCAGCCGGCGCAACGCATCGCGGACCCGGCGCTTCGGGTGCAGCGCGCAGAAGTCGAGGTCCACGGCGACCAGCGGACGCGCCAGGCCGGGCTCGCGCCGGCACCGCACGCTTCGTTCCCTGACCAGCCGGACGACCCGGCTGAGGATCTCGTGCTGCTCCGCGGCGACGGCATGCACGAAGCGGCGCCACGGATGATCACCGGCGAAAGCGGCCGCAGTCTCCTCGGAGAGGTTGCGCAGCTCCTGGGCGATGACGGCGTCGAAGGCAGCGCGAACCTGCTCGTCGCCGGTGACGAGCGCGCAGGCGGCGGCCAGCTCGTCCAACTGCTCGTCCAACGCGACGATCGCGTCCGCCACTCCCGGAACCGCCGACCGCGCGCTGCGGATCCCGGCGAGCACGATCCGCCCGGTGGCCGCCGACTCCGAGTCGAGTTCGACACCGATCTCGCCGACCGGCAGACAACCCTTCGCCAGCAGCCCGCGGAAGGTGATCAGCAACGGCCGGAACACGAACTCGGCTAAGTGGTCCGGTGCTCCCCAGTCCGTCGGCCTGCCCTCCACCAGTCGTTTCAACGACAGCACATCACCGGGGAAACCGCTGCTCGCCAAATCACCCAGACCGACCGCATTCCGCGCCACCGGTAGCGTTCTCAGCTCCCGATGCGCACCGGCCGCGGACGCCACCACGCAGTACAGGCGCAGCAGCGGGTCGTCGTCCAGCAATCCAGGCCGCTCCGACCGGCCATCCGGACCGCGCAAAACCATCTCCAATCGATCTGTCCGCCGCTTGCTGCCCGAATCCGCCGAGAAAACGTCGAAGCAGAATCCGCCCGCCGCCCCATCCGCTCATCCGGCCGAGGAGTTCTCTTCAATCCCAGAAACTGCGCACCCGAACGCCCGCGAGGTCCTACCGAACAACCTCGCGAGCGAAAAATGGGAATGTGGCGGCAAATTCCGCAATACCGAAGGCCCCAACTGCCCCACTTCTCCGCGCAACGGCCGCCACCGGCGCGAACGCCGAATTCACCCCGACCGAACGGCCCCCCGCAGATCGCCGAAACCCCAGCTCAACAGGAACACCGGCAGCGAGACACGGCCGCGGCCGAATGATGACGCGCCGTTCGCCGAGTGGTCATTCGCCGTCGGCGAGCTGCACGAGCGGAACGCAGCAGTCCCCACCCAAGCGCTGCACCGCGAGCCGGCCGCGGCACTCCAACTGGCGCCAGGTGATCCAACCCGCGGCGTAATGCCGATACGCCTGAGCGAGCAACACCAGCTCCGCCAAGTGGTCGGCATGGCGGACCCTGAGCTCCTCGGGAAACCGGGGCAACGATGCGACCTGGCTGTCCACCACGTCGTCGAGCACCTGGGCGGCGCGTAACGCGCGCGTCCGGCGCCAGCGCGGCTTCCGCGGTAAGAACTTCGCGTTCCTCATCGACAGCCCGTCCCATAGCAACGCACCGATGCACCAGTTCGCCCGTATGATTTACTCCTTCGACCGAAGGTGCGTCACCAGAAACTGTCAAACGGCTTCGGCAATCGACCCAAGATCGCCCGTTCGGCCTAGCCGTTGACCGGATCAGCTGTACGGCGCCCATTGCGTGGCGAGATCTCCGTCCCTGATCGTGCGCAACCGCTGGTGCAGTTGCTCGCGAACCCCGGGATTACTGCGAAGGATCGGGAGCACCCCGGTGGTGATCTTCAATTCGCGCAGTTCGCGCAGCACGGAAAAGCCTTCCCAGCGCGTGATGTCGAAGCCGTAGGCCCGGGCCAGGTCGTCGTGCCAGGACGGCGGGTGCCCCATCCGCAGCCGACCCACCGCGATCGGGGTCAGGTCCCACTCCGGCGGCCCGATGCACAGCGAATCCAGGTCGCACAGCAGCGGGCCATCCGCGCCGCCGATCACGTTGCGCAGGTGCGCATCCGCGTGGATCACGCTGCGCGACAACGGGAAGCGCAGCGTTTCCAGCCGTTCTTCCAACGCGTCGCAGCGCTGCTCCAGGAACCGGTGATCGGCCGGATCGACGTCGACCGCATCGGTCAACCGGCGCCGGATGTCCGCCATCGGCTGCCAGTCCAGGAAAGTCGGTGATGCTGGCTTCGAATGCATCTGGCGCAGCAGTTCGCCGAGGTCCGCGCCGCTGGGCATCGGGCCGGCCTCCGGCACGTACTGCCAGAGGGTCGCCAGGTGTTCGCCCACCTGGACCGGCTGCTCGACGCCCGGCAGCAGGCGCACGGCGGGAATCCCGTGCACCGCCAGCCAACGCGCGGCTTCCACGGCGTTGAAAGCTCGATAGGTGAAGGACGGGGAAAGGACCAAGCGAACGACGACTTGCTGGTCGCGGAGCAGAAAAACCCCGTTGTTGACGATTCGGATCAAACGCGCGCCGGTCGAATCGAGGCCGACGGCCGCGCAGATTTCGGTCAGTGCCAGATCCAGCTCAGGCGGAACGCACCGACTCTCTTCCACTGGTTGTGTCTTCATGCTCATCGTTTCAAGCCGACGGCACCGGCACGGCTGCCCGGCGTGGCCCGATCACACCCGGCGGAACCGCCGGACCGCCTCGAACAGGTCACGGACATCGGAATTCATCCGGTGCTTGCCGGCCTCCAGCTCCAGCGGCCTGAGCCGGTCGGCGACGCGCGCGGACTTGACCCGCTCGCCGGCCGCCAGCGCCCGCCGCCCGACCTTGACGCCCTCCTGCAGGTCGCCGGCCCGGATGTGGTTGGTGGCCTGCAGGCTCAGGCCGAAGACGTGGGTGCGCGCCATGTCCGCGCCGTAGGCCTCGTTGCACTTGATGGTCTCGGCGACGGCGATCGAGGCGTGCTTTTTCGGCTCGAAGACGGCCAGCGCGTCGTGCGCGGAGCCGATCATGCCGTGCAGGTCGTTCTCGGTGAAGAAGCGCACCCAGTCCGGCGCCTGGTCGGCGCGGGCGCGGGCGAACTCGTCCTTCGTGCGGCCCACCATCTTCTGCACCTGATCGGGCTTGTTCAACATGCCGTAGGCCCAGGCCTCGTTGGCGCACAGCACGGCCACGGTCAGCGCGGAACCGGACTCCTGCGCGGCGATCTGGCCCAGCTGGAACAGCTTCAGCGCCTCGTTGGGCTCCTCGTAGTGCAGGTAGACGCGGCCCATCCGGTACAGCACGCTGGCCACCAGGCCGTCGTCGTCGGCCTGCTTCGCGAACTCCAGCGCCTTGCCGAAATGCCCGCGAGCGGGGTCGAGCAGGCCCACGTCGAACGAGGTCCAACCGGCCAGGCTGTGCATGTCCGCCAGGGCCACGAAGAGCTGCTTGCGCACGGGATCGGCGGCGCTGGACTCGAGCAGCTGCTGCGCCCAGGACAGCTGGGCGACGACGGCGTCCCGGCAGGTCCCACCACCGTAGCGGTAGTCGAGATCGCGCAACGCCTTGGTCGCGGCGTGGATCTGCTGCACGTCGGTCATGCCGATGCGTGCCGGTGCCGGCGTCTGCGCGCTGGCGGGCAACCAGGAACTGGTCTCGGTGCCGAAAACGGCCGCGCCCATGGTCACCGCTGCGGCGTGGGACAGGAACTTCCTGCGCTTCACCGACTCGTCCTCCTCAGCGTCAGGGGCGTTAGCCGCCTGCGCGACCCGCATAGCGGTCGCCCCGTCGTAGGCGAGGCCCATGTAGCCCCGCGGGATACCCAGCCCATCAGCGATCCGGGCAAGCACGTCATAGGCCATGACCTGCCGCCCCTTGAGGATCTCGGACACCTCGGACTGCGACTGCCCCGTCGTGGCTGCGATCTGGCGCTGCGAAACGCCGTGCCGGCGCAGTTGCCGGTAGATCTCGCTGACGTCCCGTCGAGCCAGCGCATCCCGCATCTCCCGCTCGTTCCAAATGTCGGGTGTAACGGGAGAGCCGCCAGAACCGATGATGTTCATTTAGACCCCCTGACGCTCTGCTCGGGCGTTGGTCGCAGAGTAAGGGCACTGCTGCATCCCGGTGAAGCGCATATCGGTAGAGGTGATCGGCGGCGGTGAAGTCCACCGACCGCTCGTCGTTGCCATTGGCCCGGTTATCGACGCGCCCCTAGGCGCGAGGACCCGGCCCGTTCCAATCTAGTCAGCACAGGCAAACCGAGCACGAACGGGAACGGTGACGAGATGCGGGACGCACAGGGCGGGAACGGCCAGTCGGCCGAGTTCCCCACCGCGCCCGCGGACCGGCGCCGTTGGTGGCGAGTGGACTGCCGAGACGTGGCGAACTCGCACCGGTTCCTGGACGTGCTGGTAAACCGGGACAGGGTGGTGCTCGTCGGACCGCCCGGCCATTCTGCGGCGTTGTCAGCCTACGGCCTCGGCCAGTTGTCGGACGCGCTGCGGGATGCCGCTGTGCAGGCGAGAAAGTGACGGTGACGTTTCGATGGACGAGATCCTGGAACAGGTGCTGCGCAGTGCAGTGCGGGAGCGGCTCGATGTGCTGAGCGAGCTCGCGAACCGCGCGGACGCCCCTTCCCAGCTCTCCGTGGCGCGTTCCGAACTTCCCCGGCTGACCGAGGGGTGGCGAACGCTGCTCACCGCGCACGACGCCGACGAGAAGGGCAACTGCCCGGAGTGCTCGAGCCGCTGGCGCCCGCAGAAAGCACCATGCTCGGTGTGGCGCACGGCCCACGAGCACCTGGTAGCAGGAGCCTTGGCACCCCGTCCCGCACGGCACCTGCATCCGGCGCACGCGCTGCGCCCGGTGGCGCCGGTGCCGTAAGCAGGCGGACTCGGCCCCGGAGAGCATTACCCCTCCCCGATCCGGGTTGCCGAGCAACCGCCAGGCGGCGGCCGATGAACGTGCGGTCGTGATTCCCCGACCTCGGCCGACGTTCACCGGCCGCCGCCGCGAAAAACTCCACATCCGACCGGCTGGACACCAGCGCGGTCACGCAAAGTTCCGCGGGCCGGTGCTGACGCACTCCCCTCCCCCCGACCGGCGCCGGTCCGCGGACTCCAACCACTCCGGCAAACCGTTTCCCCGGACGGAGCCGGAGTCTGGAAAGGCCCTGGAGCTCGATTCCCCGACCGTGCCCAGGGCCTTTCCATATTTTCTTGGGGGCAAGTGGTCGGCTTACGCAGCGATGCGGGTACTGGCCCCATGCGGGAATTACAGACGCCGCCTGGACCCCGGGATCACCGACTTACGTATGCCCAATACGCGGCATCGGGCCTGTCCTCGCCAGACGACGTCTGAGAACCCGCGGCGGTGCCCACCGTGCCCACCGTGCCCACCGTGCCGGCTCTCGGCGAGGGGTTCGCGATTTCGCGCGAAATCGCCACTCGCCACGCCTGCAAGGTGGCGATTTCGCGCGAAATCGCCCGATCCACGAGGCTTCGCCGCCTCGATTGCCACCCGCCCTCCTCGGACGAACCTGACACCCGCGGAAGCAGCAGAAGAGCCTTTCCGTTGAACCCGCCGGTCCGATTTCAAATGGAACTTGCGTAGGACGAAGTCAAGACGGCGCCTGCCCTCACCCGCACCGCCGCGCGCGGTGAGTCTGGAAGCAGCCTCTGCTACTTCCGGCGGAGGCGGGCTCTGGTTGCGAAGTCCTGGTCCAGCCGGATTCCCGGTGGCGTCGCCGCTCCTCTTTGGGCCGGCACTGCGACACCCGGGGCTTCCGCCAGGTGGGTGTGCTGCGCCGGCACCATCAGCCACGGTTGGCGGGAGCCGAGCAGCGGCGAGTACACCGGCACGAATCCCTGGTCCAGCAGCGAGATCGCGAAGTCGACCGCCACGTAGCCGCGGGTGTCGAGCACGCCGGTGCCCTGCCAGGGCAGCAGGCCCGATCCGCCGAGGTAGGTGAATCCGAGGCAGCCCTTGCGGACCGCGCTGAGGGTCAGCCGCACGCGGTTTGGGAACATCTGCTCGTAGCCGAACTCCTCGTCCGCCTGCATCGTCGCCATGTAGCGGAGCACCGTGTGCCACGCCCGGCGAAGCACCGCGCAGCGCGCCTGCCGCACCTCGCCCGACACGCTCTGGTCGGTCACGTTGTAGATGTCCGCGTAGACCGCGGTGGACCACTCCAGCCGGTCCGTGCCGGGCGGCACCGCGACCGGCACCGAATACACCAGCGACATCAGGATTTCCCGGAACAGCCCGATGACGTGCGGCGCGAACTCGTCGATCGCGGCGGTGCGCGAATGCACCTTCTCCAGGGTCCGCAGCGGGTTGTCGGTGATGTCGAAGTGCCGCAACGAGTCGGCGAGCAGTCGGCGGTAACCGGCGATCCGGGTGGCGCGCACGGCCGGGAGCCCGGGGCCCAGCCGCCGCTGGGCGACCTCGTCGATCTCCTCGACGGTGGTCCGGTCGCCGATGCCGACCAGGTCGATGTACTCGCGCAGTTTCCGCTGGTAGGCGTCGGTGATCGCGTGCGGCCGGCTGCGGAAGTGCCTGCCGTCGGTGAGGATGTTGAAGTGCAGGCCGGGCGCGTGCACCGCGCTGACCGCCCGCTGGAGCTCCCGCAGCCGCGCCATCGCGCCGAGTTCGGCGAAGTCCGGCAGCGGGCCGCCCGCCTTCAGCCGGTTCAGGCACTGCTTGACCGGGAAGCCGAGCAGCACCACCTCGATGGGTTCGCCCCGGCGCACGAACGGTTCGGCGTCCCGCCGCAGGTCGGCCGGCTGGTAGTTGGACCGCGATCCCTTGATGAACTGCTTGCGGGTGAACACGTGGTGCAGCGCCGCCAGGACCTGCTCCGGCGCGCTGCGCTCGTCGATGCCGAACTTCGCGACCGCGCTGCGCCCGGTCCGCGCCGCCGCCCGGTCCAAGTCGGCGAGCACCGAATCCACAATGGACCGCGATTCCCGCTCGGTGAGGTGCACCGCCCACTGCTGCGCCAAGCGGTTCTTGCGCAGTGCGCCGATCTGCAGCTCTTCCAGCGAATGCGTGTTGGACAGGCGCGGACCGCTGCGCGCCCCGAGGCGGGGCGTGGTCTCGAAGGTGGCGATCACGGCCGTGGTGTCGGCCACCGGCTGGTCGGGGAGGCGTTCGGCGGCCAGGCCGGGGATCTCGACGGCGACCGGGATGGCCCCGCCGAACTCCTTGGTCACGGCGATGCGGTTCGCCAGCTCGTCGTCGAAGACTGCCACGACGTCGACGTCGCCGAGCTCTCGGAGCTTCTCCACCTTCAGGTCGGAACGCGGGCACCCGCCGTCCTCGGGCAGGCACAGCAGCGTCGCGTGCAGCACCCCGCCGGCGGCGAGCGCCTCCTCGGTGTGCTCGCGGAACCGCTCGCGACGCCCGGTGCAGAACACCACCCGCCCGCCGGCGTCCTGCACATCCCAGACGAACCGGGCGAGCCCGGCGTTCGCGCTGTCGGTGCGCAGCCTTTCCCGCGGCCTGGCCAGGAAAGCGCGCGTGAAGTCGGCACGCACCTCGTCCCAGTCCACCGACGGGTAGCGGTCGCGCAGGCCGCTGAGCTCCACGAAGTTCCGCCAGGTAGCAGCGGCGTGGGTCGGCAGCACCGGGAGCGTGCCGGGGCCGGCCAGCTCCAGGATGCCGTCCGGCGCACCAGGGCGCGCGCCCGAAACGGACCGCGCGGCGTCCAGGATCCGCTGCAGCGGCACGAGTCCGCACAGGTCCACGTCGATCACGACGGTCGGCTGCGGCAACCGGTCGTCCCAGCGACGTTGCTGGGTGCGCTGCTGGACCCGGTCCAGCACCGATTTCAGCACCGCGTCCTGGGTTTCCGGCACGGTGTGGACGTAGCACTGCAGCGGTTGCTCGCCGGAGAGCAGCTCCGCGGTGCTCGGTGCCAGGAAGCGCAGTTCCTCGGTGATCACCCGGTCGACGGCCCGCCGCACCCGGCTCTCCCGCCGCCCGGAATCGAGTCGGCTGAACCCGGCGCCGAGCTCGTCGAGGGTCTCGACTAGCGCACGCGCTCCCGCCGCGACCTCGGCGCGGGTCGGCTCGTGGCTCACCCGCAGGTAGTCGGTCACCACGATCCGGCCGGTGGCCTGCAGTTCCGGGGAGAGCTCGAAGGCGACCCCCGCCCCGCCCAGGGCGAACAGCCCGACCCCGTGCGAGTCGAGGGCGAGCCGGAAGGTGCGGAGCAGCGGGCGGACGAAGTGCTCCAGGAAGTAGTCGAGTTCGTCCTCGCGCCGCTCGAAGCGGTTGTCCAGCACCACGCGCAGCAGTCCCGGCGTGCCGTCGCCGGCCGGGTGCAGCAGCGTGGCAAGGTCCGCCGCGATGGTGCCGCCCGGGTGCGTGGGATGCGCCGGCGCGGGCTCGGCGATGCGGGTCAGGGCGGCCGAACCGGTGGCGGTGTCCACCACGGCGGCCGGCACCGGCTGGGTGGCGCAGTGCATCCGCAGGTCGGGGTCGGATTCCACAATGGACGAGATCCGTTCCCAGCCGCGGAGCTGGCGCTGGGCGCGCTCGCGGGATCCGACGGCTCGCAGCTCAACGATGCGCGCCGGACCGCTGACCGTGATCCGCTCCGCGGGAAACGGCACGCTGCGGTTCGGGCCGAGCACCGCGGCGAGGCAGTCCTCGGCGAGCTGCCGCCGCTCCGAGGTCAGCAGGTCGACGCGGTCGCCGGGCAGCAGGACCGATCCGCCGGTGCCGACATCCGGGCCCAGCGACCGGGTCAGCCGGTGCAGCCACGCCGGGTCGAAGACGCGACGAGTGCGGCGCAACCGGACCAGGGCGCGGTAGAGATCGGACCAGTTCGGTTCGGCGCCCAGCGGCAACCCGGCACCGGCACCGAAGCCGCGGAGCCGCAGCGTGCCCTGCGCCGACCGCTCGACCCGCAGGCCGTAGCCGCCGTCGGAGAGCAGTGCGTTCGCGTCCGCGATGGTCAACGGGTGCCACAGGCCGGGGGCGGGCGGGGCGTCCGCCGCGACCGCGCAGGGCGGCACCGCCGGGGCCGCGAGCTCCGGGGTCAGCCGCGCGGTCACGTGGCTGCGGTGCGCTTCGCACGCGTGGCAGCCGAACAGACATGGGTGCCAGCGGCACGGGCACCACAGCACCCGCTTCTTCCCCCAGTCGATGTCCACCTGGAAAGCACAGCACGAGGCACGGCGGGAAAATTAGGGGCGGCCGGGCAGTAACCCACGATGACCCTTCTGTCACTGAAAATAACGACTCGAATCACACTAGATAGCGAACTTGCGCGCTGACAACATGACTCAATGCATATGACAACGATGTAACGCGACCGGATCCGCAGGTCAGAGCCGCGCCTCGGAACCCCCGAATGACCAGACACCGGGGTTCGGTCAAGGCGTCTACAGGGAAACCACCCGATCGACTGATACCGTCCCCGGCATGTCCGGAGCGCAACACCGCCTGCGGGCCGGGAAACTGTGGACATCGCCGGCGCCGGGCGAAACCCTCGCCCCACGTTGGTGAACCAGACCGCCGAGTCGAGCTCGGCACCATCTGCCCAGGGCTCCCTCCCCTGAGAGAGAATCATGGTCGTGGTCGGCAAGATGGTCATTTAGAACTTGATCAAGGAGTTGCCTTGCCTGCCGAAGTAGCCCCGCTGCGCCGAAAGCCGGTCCAGCAGCGCAGTGCACAACGTGTGGAGAAGATGCTCTCGGCGTGTGCCGAGCTGATCGACGAGGTGGGCTATGACGGGTTGACAACCACTCTCATCGCCGAGCGCGCCGGCGTGGCGGTCGGATCGCTCTACCAGTTCTTCCCCGACAAGCGCGCCGTCGTCCAGGAACTAACGCTGCGCAACCTCGACCGCTTCGTGCGCACCGTGTCCGCGCGGTTCGACCAGTTGGAGCTGGAGCACTGGTGGGACGCGGTGGACGCGGTCTTCGACGTCTACCTGACGATGCACCGCGAAGTCCCGGCGTTCAGCCGGCTGCACTTCGGCGACGTGGTCGACCTGCGGCTGCTGGACCCAAGCAAGGACAACAACGCGGTGATCGCCGAGAAGCTCACCGGGCTGATCGGCGAGGAGTTCGGGCTCGCCCCGGCCGACCTGCTGCTTCCACTGGCGGTCGCAGTCGAGGCGGCGGACGCGGTGCTGCACCTGGCGTTCCGGCGCGACCCGGCCGGGGAGCCCACGCTCGTCGCCGAGGCGAAGGAACTGGTGCGGGGCTACCTGTCGAACCGGATGCCCGCGGATCAGCCGAAGGACTTTCCCTCGCCCCGGTAGGTCGGCGCGGTGCCGGTCAGCCGGTCGGCCGCCACCAGGTGGTAGTGGGTGAACCGCTCGGCCAGCTCGCCCGCTTTGGCATGCCGGAACCAGACCCGGTCGCCGAGCCGGAGCCGCCGGGCCGCGTCGCCGGCCACGGGGGTCTGCACCTCGCCGGTGCCCTCGGTCGCGAGCAACTGGAGGCCAGCCGGCCAGTGCGGCGTCGGCACCCGGTCCGCGCCGGGCGGCCCGGAAGCGAGATAGCCACCGCCGAACACCGTCGCGATGCGCGCGGCGGGGCGATGCACCACGGGTAGTGCGTAGAGGACCGCCGGGCGCGGGCGGAAGGCTCGGTAGCCGTCGAACAGCGTCGGGCCGATCAGCCCGGAGCCGGCTGCCACCTCGGTGACGGCGCGTTCCGCGGCGGTGCCCTCCAGGCTGCCGGTGCCACCGCCGTTGACGTACTCCAGGGGCGCCAGCGCGCGCACCACCCGCACCACCTCGGCCCGGCGTTCGGCCAGTTCGGCGGCCGAACGGCGCTGCATCCAGCGCAGCGCGGCGGCCTTCAGCGGCCGGCCGGGCGGCGCGTCGCCGAGCCCGGCTATCTGGCCTTCGTACGCCATCAGCCCGACCAGGAGAAAACCCTTGCGGCGCACCACGGATTCGGCGAGCCGCCGGGCCTGCGCGGCGGTGTGCACCGGGGAGCGCCGGGCGCCGAGGTGCAGGCCGGGCAGCGGCCGCCAGGACGCGTCGATTTCGAGGCAGAGCCGGATCTTGGGCCGGGCGGAGCCGGTGGCGGCGTCGATGAGGTCGAGGTGGTCGACGGAGTCGACCACGAGCGCGATCGACGCGGCGGCCGCCGGGTCGGCCGCGAGCTCGCGCAGCGCCGAGCGGTCGGCAGTCGGGTAGGCGACGAGGGCGTCGTCACTCAGGCCTTCGCGGTGCAACCAGAGCGCTTCGGCCAGGGTGTAGCACATCAGCCCGGCGAAGCCGGGGGTGCGCAGCACCCGTTGCAGGAGGTCTCGGCAGCGCACCGACTTGGTGGCCACCCGGATCGGCCGCCCGGCGGCACGGCGCGCCAGGTCGGCCGCGTTGCTGTCGAACGCGTCGAGGTCGGCCACCGCGAAGGGCGGGTCGAGCTCCCTGGTGATCTCTTCGAACCGGCGCACGGCGACAACAGTGACCCTGCTGGCTAATTCGGCGAGGGGCTGGGTTTGGTGTCGCCGCGGTCCGTTGAGCTGGTGCATGATCTTTCTGCGGTCGACTTACCCGCTTCCTGGCCGCAGGATGGAGTGTGTGGTGTCTATGCAGCCCCGGCCGTGGCCGCGGATTCCGGAAGCGACCGTGCGTGCCGCGCGGGCGGCGGCGGGCACGAGCGAGTACCCGTTGGCGATGCGGGTCCGTGACGAGCTGGGTGAGCTGTTCAGCGATGCGGAGTTCATCGAGGCGTTCGGGGTGCGGGGGAAGCCTGGGTGGTCGCCGGGACGGTTGGCGCTGGTCACGGTGTTACAGATGGCGGAGAATCTGACCGATCGGGGTGCAGCCCACCGGGTCCGGTTCGGCATGGACTGGAAATACGCGCTCGGGATGGAGCTGGACGATCCGGGATTCGATGCGTCGGTCTTGTCGGAGTTCCGCACCAGGCTGGTCGCCCACGGGTTGGAGGAACGGGCGCTGGATCTGCTGCTGAAAGTGTTGCAGGACAAGGGATTGGTGGCCGCCGGCGGGAAGCAGCGCACCGATTCGACGCACGTGGTGGCGGCGGTGCGGGATCTCAACCGGCTGGAGCTGGCGGGTGAGTCGGTGCGGGCCGCGCTGGAGGCTCTCGCGGCCGCGGTACCGGACTGGCTGGCCGGGGCGATCGATGTGCCGGCGTGGGGACAGCGGTATGCCGCGCGGGTGGATTCCTGGCGGCTGCCCACCTCGGAGACCAAACGCCGGGATCTGGCGGTGACTTACGGTACCGACGGGTATGCGCTGCTGGGTGCGGTGTATTCCCCGAACGCTCCTGGCTGGTTGCGTGAGTTGCCTGCCGTGGAGGTGCTGCGGGTGGTGCTGCTGCAGAACTACACCCGCACGATCACCGGCAACGGACGGGAGGTGATCACACGGCGGGAGGCGGACACGGACGGTCTCCCGCCAGGGAGATCGCGTCTGACCTCGCCGTATGACACCGATGCCCGCTGGGGCGGCAAACGCGACAACCTTCTGGAACGGCTACAAGGTGCACTTCAGCGAGACCTGCCAGCGCCCCGGCACCCAGCCGGAGCCGGCCGATGCCGCCGTGCCACGACCCAACCTGATCACGAACGTGGCGACCACGGACGCGAGTGTCCCGGACGTGGCCATGACCGAACCGATCCACCAGGCACTGGATCGTCGTGGCCTGCTGCCCGGCGAGCACTACCTGGACTCCGGCTACCCCTCGGCCGAGCTGATCGTCAGTTCCGTGACCGATTTCGGTGTCACGTTGATCACTCCCGTGCTGGCCGACCACTCACCGCAGGCCCGGGCCGGCGCCGGGTTCGACCGCACCCGCTTCACCATCGATTTCGATCGCGAGCAGGCCACCTGCCCGCAGGGCCAGACCAGCTCCACCTGGAACCCGGCCACCCAGCGCGGCACCGACACGATCGTGATCACCTTCGCGACCGCGACCTGCGGGCCCTGTCCGGTCCGCGAGCAGTGCACCACCTCCCGGACCCGGCGCCGGCACATCACCGTGCACCCGCGGGCCGTCCACGAGGCTCAACGCGCTGCCCGCGCCGACCAGGAAACCAAGGACTGGCAAGCCGAATACGCGCTGCCGGCCGGGGTCGAGGGCACCATCCGCCAAGGCATCGCGGTCACCGACCTGCGCCACGCCCGTTACCGCGGACTGGCCAAAACCCACCTGCAACACGTGTTCTCCGCGGTCGCACTCAACCTGATCCGCCTGGATGCCTGGTGGAACGGCCACCCCCTCGACCGAACCCGCACCAGCCATCTCACCCGCCTCGAACACGCCCTCGCAGCATGATCAGGAATTAACCAGCAGGATCAACAGTGACCCTGGTGGTTAATTCTCGGGTTGGGTGAGGGTGTGTTGGGTAGGCCCGGGATGATGATCTTGCGGCAGTCTTGTGGTGTCTGGCCGCAGGATGGAGATCGTGGTGTCGGTGCAGCCGCAGCCCTGGCCGGAGCCGGTCCCGGAGATCGCCGCGGCGATCCGGGCGATGTACAGCGGGCGACGTGAGGTGCCGTTGGCTGTGCAGGTCCGTGATCAGCTCGGTGAGCTGTTCGCGGACGCTGAGTTCGCCACGGCGTTCGGGGCTCGTGGCAAGCCCGGCTGGTCGCCGGGCATGCTCGCCATGATCACGGTGCTGCAGAAGGCGGAGGATCTGACCGACCGACAGGCCGCCGACGCGGTGCGCACCAACCTCGCCTGGAAATACGCGCTGGGGCTGGAGTTGACCGACCCCGGTTTCGACCACACGGTGCTCAGCGAGTTCCGTGCCCGCGTTGTCCAGCACCGGCTGGAGGAGAAGGCCCTGGACCTGCTGCTGGCGGTGTTGCGGGACAAGGGCTTGGTCACCGCTGGTGGCAAGCAACGCACGGACTCCACGCATGTGATCGCCGCGGTGCGGGACCTCAACCGGCTGGAGTTGGCGGGTGAGGCGGTGCGGGCTTGTCTGGAAGCCCTGTCCGCCGCGGCCCCGCATTGGGTGGCCGAGGTGCTCGACGTTCCGGGCTGGAGCCGGCGTTACCAGCAGCGGATCGACACCTGGCGCTTGCCGGCCTCGCAGACCAAGAAGGACGAACTCGCCCTGTCCTACGGCAAAGACGGCTTCACGTTACTGGCAGCCGTCTACGCGCCCGCCTCGCCGACGTGGCTGCGTGAACTCCCGGCCGTGGAGATCCTGCGCGTGGTGCTGGTCCAGAACTACACGCGCACCGTGGCCAGGAATGGACGAGAGGTGATCAAGCGGCGGGGGAATGACATCGATAAGGATGGTGGTCTCCCGCCCGGCTGTCGGCGCTTGACCTCACCCTACGACACCGACGCCCGTTGGGGCGTCAAGCGGGATATGTTCTGGAACGGCTTCAAGGTCCACATCAGTGAGACCTGTGCGGCTCCCGCCCCGACGGAACCCGCCGAGGATGCCGGCTGTCGCTGTCCTGCCGCGCAGAAGCCGAATCTGATCACGAACGTCGCCACGACCGACGCCACCGTCTCTGACAGCACGATGCTCGAACCGATCCATCAGGCTCTGCGGAAACGGGATCTGCTGCCCGACGAGCACTACCTTGATTCCGGTTACCCGTCCGCCGAACTGATCGTGGGGTCCCTGGAGAACTTCGGCATCGCGCTGATCACCCCTGTGCTGCTGGACCGCTCCCGCCAGGCCAAGGCCCACGAGGGATTCGCCGCGTCGGACTTCGCCGTCGACTGGCAGGCCCAACGGGTGACCTGCCCGGCTGGACAACTCAGCTCGTCGTGGACTCCTTGTGTCCAAGACGGGGTCCCCAAGACGGTGGTCACGTTCTCCAAGACGGTCTGTGGCTCCTGCCCACATCGGGCGCAGTGCACCACCGCGAAAAGCGGACGCCGACAGATCTCCTTACATCCCAGGGAGATGACCGAGGCACTGCGACGGGCCCGCGCCGAGCAGGAGACCCAGGACTGGCAGAAGGACTACGCCCTCCGCGCGGGCGTCGAAGGCACGATCCGCCAGGCCACGGCCGTCACCGGACTACGCCGTGCCCGCTACCGAGGCCTGGCCAAGACCCACCTCGACCACGTCTACTCAGCCGCCGCACTGAACCTGATCAGACTCGACGCTTGGTGGAACGGCCACCCGCTCGACCGGACCCGCACCAGCCACCTCTCCCGCCTCGAACTCAGCCTGGCAGCCTGAACCAATTAACCACCAGGATCAACAGTAGGCCGAAAACACTTGTTATGTGAATTTAATTCACATAATTTCTCCGTGACGGCCCCCAAAGGAGCGAGGGTTGGCGATGCAGCGTTGGACCAACTGGGCGGGCACTGCCACCGCCACACCCAGCGCGCTGGTGACGCCCCGCGACACCGAAGAGGCCGCTGCCGCGATCCGCGCCGCAGCACGCGACGGCGGCACAGTCCGCCCGCTGGGCACCGGCCACTCGTTCTCCGGCATCGGCTCGCCGGACACCGGCTGCGCCCTGGACCTCTCGCACTGGTCCGGAATCGTGCAGGCCGACCCGCACAGCGGGCTGGTCAAGGTGCGCGCCGGCACGCCCCTGAGCCGGCTCAACGCCGAGCTCGACGGGCTCAGCCTGGCGATGGCGAACCTCGGCGACATCGACCGGCAGACCATCGCCGGGGCGATCTCCACCGGCACCCACGGCACCGGCGCCCGGCTGGGCGGGCTGGCGACGCAGGTCGAGGAGCTGGAACTGCTGCTCGCGGACGGCACCGAGCGGCGCTGCTCCGCCGAGGAGAACCCGGAGCTGTTCGCCGCCGCCCGCGTCGGGCTCGGCGCGCTCGGGGTGATCACGACCGTGACGTTGCGCTGCGTGCCCGCGTTCGCGCTGGTCGCCGACGAACGACCCGTCCGCCTGGATGACGTGCTGGACCGCTTCGACCAGCTCACCACCGACAACGACCACGTCGAGTTCTACTGGTTCCCGCACGCGTCGAACACGCTGGTCAAACGGAACAACCGGCTCCCCGCCGAGGAATCACCGCGGCCGCTGCACCCGCTCCGGCACTTCCTGGAGTACGAGGTGGTGGAGAACCGGCTGTTCGGCACGATCTGCCGGCTGGGGCGCGCGATCCCCGCGTCGGTACGACCGCTAAACCGGCTCTGCGCCTCGACCTGGTCCGCGCGTTCCTACAGCGATCGTTCGCACCGGGTCTTCACGACGCAGCGGACAGTCCGGTTCGTCGAATCCGAGTACGCCGTGCCGCGGGAGGCGCTGCGGGACGTGCTCGGGGAACTGCGCGCCGCGGTCGGGCGGCTCGCCGACCCGGTGATGTTCCCGGTGGAGGTGCGGGTCGCGGCGGCCGACGACGTGTGGCTGTCGACCGCCTACCAGCGCCCGTCGGCCTACATCGCGATCCACCAGTTCCAGGGGATGCCGCACCGGCGCTGGTTCGACGTCTTCGAGGACATCGTCGGCGCGGCGGGCGGGCGACCGCACTGGGGCAAGATGCACCGCCTCGACGCCTCGTCGCTGCGCGAGCGCTACCCGCGCTTCGACGACTTCCGCCGGGTGCGCACCGAGGTCGACCCCGACGGCGTCTTCCGCAACCGGTACCTCGATCGTGTCCTCGGCCCCTGTGGATAACTCACGATTTCGGTGGAAACCGGCGTGTCGCTCTCCACCGAAATCCCGGCCGTCAAACCAGCGCGACGCGGAGGGCTTCGGGGATCGGGATTTCGCCGTTGACGAGCTCCAGGGCTCGCCGGGACGCGGCCGGCTCGTCGAGCAGGGCGAGCAGCACGGCGGCGACGTCGGCGCGGGTCACCTCGGCCCGGCCGACCGACTCGGCCAGCGTCACGCGACCGGTGGGCGGATCGTCGGTCAGCCTCCCCGGCCGCAGGATCGTCCAGTCCAGATCCCGCGACCGCAAGTCCTCCTCGGCAGCTCGCTTGGCGTCCAGGTACGCGCCGAACACCGGGTCCACACCGGGCGGGTTCGGCCGCGTCGTACCCATCGAACTCACTTGCAGGAAACGACGAATCTCCGCCCTCTCGCACGCGTCCGCGAGCAGCGCCGAGGCGGCGCGGTCCACAGTGTCCTTTCGCGGCGCGCCGCTTCCGGGACCGGCTCCGGCGGCGAAGACAGCAGCGTCCACACCGGACAGCAGGGCGGCGAGCCGGGCGACGTCGACCTGCTCCAGATCGGCAAGCTGTGGCTCGACGCCGTCGGCGCGGAGGTCCTCGGCCTGGTCCGGGTTCCGGATCAGTCCGAGCACGGCATCGCCGCGCTCGACGAGCATCGCCCCCAGGTGTCGCGCGATCTTCCCGTGGGCTCCGGCAATCACGATTCGCATGCCATCCAACGTAGGACAACCCGCGGTTCCAGGCCGCCCGCATAGCCTGTGGACAACTAGCCACATCCTGTGGACAACTGGGGCCGGCCGCCGCTGCGGTTCCCCCGTGGCGCGGCTGCCAAGCCGTCGGTCGTGAGTGCGTAGTCGAGTGGCGCGCCCGATTACGCACTCACGACCAGACCCCAGGGGCTGGCTCGTGGGTCAGCTGCGGGACGGGGTGGGGGCCTCCGTCGCGAGCAGCTGCTGGTAGACGACCTCGTTCACCCAGCGGGACACCGCGGTGTGCTCCACCGGCGGCGCGTCGTCGAAGCACCGCCCGACCAGCTCCACCTGCACGTCGTCGCCGTTGGCGCTGAGCACCGCGATGCCGAACTGGCGGGCGCGGATCAGGCAGGCGGAAGCGAAGTCGGGGGCCACGGCCACGTCGCGCGGCACCAAGATCGCGGAGCTGACGAACCGGGCGAACGGCACCACGGCGGTCAACGCGCTGCGCCAGTGCCGGGCCGGGGCGAGCACACCGGTGATCCGGGCGGCGGGGGGCGGCACCCGCCCGTCCATCTCGGGCCACACCCAGGTGGCGATCTCGGCTCGGTCCAGCACCGGCCCGCTGCCGAAGCACAGCCGCTCGGCGTGCGCGTCGGGGAGCAGTTCGGCGGTCGCGATGATCTGCCGACCGAGCAACTTCACGGGCGGCAGCACGCTGCCCGCCCACCCCAACGTGTCCACCGTCCGCTCGGCGAGCCGACCCATGGAGGCCGCGAGCCCTAGCGGGGACCGGAGTTGCGTCGTCGAGCAGGCTTGGAGCTCGTCCTCGGTCCAGGCACGTCCCGGCATTCCGGTCACGGCGTTCCGCCTCCCTCATGCACTGCGCTTGCACTCCGCGGCCACCGACAACGGGGCCACTGCTGACCTAAACAGCTCGGAGCTGGTATTGCGCTGCTCAACAGGGTTCCTGCGACCGGCGGCGGGCATCGGTCGGTGACTGGTCGATGAATGACAACGGGACTTCAGCCCAGCGATGCCGCCATTCAGGTGAACCGGTACGGCACATGGCGTTCAGGTTTCCCCAACCGGCAGAACCGAATTTCGCCATCTTCGCAAAACGACCGCCCGCCGGGCGGCGGGCGGGACGTCAGTGCGACAGCAGGTCGAGGTTGGCCCGATCCTGCTCGACGAGCCGCTGGCGGATCGCTTCCGCGGCAGGCAGCAGCGGCTTCACCAGCTTCGAAACCTCGGCGCGAACGCTGTGCGCCACTACCCCGAGCGCCGCGACGACTACTCCGTCGGCGTCATGCACCGGCACCGCGACGGAGCAGTTACCGAGCGTCATCTCCTCGTTGGCCTGCGCGAAACCGCGACTGCGCACGGTCTGCAGCTCGCGCCCCAGGCGACCGGGTTCGGTAATGGTAAACGCGGTGAACCGGGACAGCCCGCGCTCGCAGTACTGGTGCATCACCACGCTCGGGGCGTGCGCCAGGAGCACCTTGCCGACGCTGGTCGAGTGCAGCGGCAGGCGGCCGCCGATGCGCGAGATGATCGGCACGGCGCGCGGCGAGGTGAGCTTCTCGACGTAAACGACCTCCATCCCGTCGCGTACCGCTAGGTGGACGTTGTCGTGGGTGCTCTGGCACAGGTCCTGCATGAACGGAAGGGCGATCTCGCGGAGTCGGCTGTTCACCGGCGCCAGCAGCCCGATCTCCCACAGCCGCAGGCCGATCGTGTAGCGGCCTTCGCCGTCGCGCTGCAGGGCGCCCCACATCTCCAGCTCGCGGACCAGCCGGTGCGCGGTGGCCAGCGGGATCTCCGCGCGGCGGGCGATGGCGGTGAGGGTGAGCCGGGCGTGTTCGATGTCGAAGGCGGTGAGGACGCTGAGCGCTCGCGCAGTGACCGACCGGCCAGGATCCCGGCTGTTGCCCGCCATCGCTTCCTCCCGTGCACGCGGTCCGAGATCGCGGGATCCCGGTCACCCGGCCCGAGCGGACTCCGGTGCCGCCCGCACCGACTCCAGTGTTCACCCGGAACGATGGCTCAAGCCCAGCACAGTCCGCGGCTGTCGCCAAGACCGAGAAGCCGATCACCGAGGTCTGATCTGTCGGGGACGGCAGCCCCGTTCGGGATTCCGCAGCGAGAGGTGATGGTGATCACGAAATTTGGCTCAGTCCGAGGAGCGCGGTGAACGCCTCCGCCTGCTCGACGTTGGCCAGGTGGGCGGCGTGCGGCAGCACTTCCAGCCGGGCATTGGCGTCGATTCCGTCGACGATCGCGGCGCCGTGCTCCGGCGGCGTGGCGGGATCGTCGGCCCCGGCAACGACCAGCGTCGGCGCGGTGATGGCGGGCAGGTCGGCTCGCAGGTCAACACGGCCGATCAGCTCCGAGCACAGCGCGTACGCCTCGTCGTCGGTGCTGGCGATCATCGCGGAGTAGGCGGCGGTTTCGGCGTGCCACTCGCGGAAGTACGGGGTGAACCAGCGCTCGATGGTCGGCGAGACCAACTCGTTGGTCCCGTGCTCCCGAGCCGCGGCGGCCCGGTCGAGCTCGACCTGCTCCTGCCCCAACCAGGCGGAACTGCAGCAGATGGTCAACCCTTCGATGCGCTCGCCGGCATGCGCCCCAGCCACAACCCGATCATCCCGCCGAGCGAAGAGCCCATGAACGAGGCCCGCGGAACCTCCAGGTGGTCCAGCAACGCGAGCACGTCCGCACCGAGGTCGGCCAGGGTGTACGGGCCGGGAAGCACCGGCGATTGGCCGTGCCCGCGCTGGTTGTACCGGAGCACGCGATAAGCGCTGTTGAGGGCTTCGAGTTGCGGATCCCACATCTCCCAGGTGCAACCGAGGGCGTTGGACAGCACCAGGACCGGAGCGTCGGCATGCCCGGTCTCCCGCCACTCCAAGCCGAGTTGTTCCCACCGAGTCACGCCGAAACCCCTCCGTCGTCGGCCGATCGGCTCACAGTCCCAGCAGTGCGCGCATCCGCGTGTACTTCCTGGTGAGCCGCTCCCGCGTCGCTTCGTCCAGCACGGCCAACCGCGCGGGGTCGGCGTTGTGCGCCAGGTCGGCCGCTTTCACCAGCAGCGCGCCCGGCGTCCCCAAGATCCGGGCGGCGTAGTCGGCGGGTTCTTCACCGGCCCGCTTGGTCACGGCCAGCACGATGGCCTTGGTCTCCGACGGGAGCGGAGCCCCCGACAACCAAGCCTCGGAAACGGCCCCGTCCTCGACGGCATCGTGCAACCAAGCAGCGGCGACCTGAGCCTCGCTCCCACCCCTGTCCCGCACCCCGGCGGCAACGGCGGCCAGGTGCTCGACGTAGGGCCGACCGGCCTTGTCGACCTGCCCACCATGAGCCCGAGCGGCAAGAGAAGCAACCTCGTCAAGCCCCAGAACCCGACCACCCACGACGAAACCGTACAACCCCCGCGACCACCGAGGGCCCGGCTCAGAGCACCTCGACGACCAACGCCAGGAGACAACCGAAGGAACCGGTAGCAGCGAATGCCCGAACCAGGTTCCACCGCACCCAACGCACCTCGAACCGAGCGCGCGCAGCGGCGGGGTCGGCACCTTCGCCGGCGGCGAGCTCGTTGTTCAACGGCACGTTCACGGCAGCGGTGACGACAAACATCGCCAGGTACAGCAAGAACCCGGCAGCGCCCCACCCCGTGCCGGCCCCACCGCCGAACCACAGCAGAGGGGCGCCCAACCCGCTGACGACCAACCCGCCGAGGAACAGCGACAAGAACAACCAGTTGACGATGGCCACATTGATGCGCTGCATCACATCGACAAAGGACCGGTCCGCAACGCCCCGAAGCCCGGGCATGACGGCGTACCCGAAACCCGGCGTTCGAGATTCGCGCGAACCACGAGAAACCAACCACACCAACCCAGCGGAGATCCTGCTGGTTAATTCCTGATCATGCTGCGAGGGCGTGTTCAAGGCGGGTGAGATGGCTGGTGCGGGTTCGGTCGAGGGGGTGGCCGTTCCACCAGGCATCCAGGCGGATCAGGTTGAGTGCGACCGCGGAGAACACGTGTTGCAGGTGGGTTTTGGCCAGTCCGCGGTAACGGGCGTGGCGCAGGTCGGTGACCGCGATGCCTTGGCGGATGGTGCCCTCGACCCCGGCCGGCAGCGCGTATTCGGCTTGCCAGTCCTTGGTTTCCTGGTCGGCGCGGGCAGCGCGTTGGGCCTCGTGGACGGCCCGCGGGTGCACGGTGATCTGCCGGCGCCGGGTCCGGGAGGTGGTGCACTGCTCGCGGACCGGACAGGGCCCGCAGGTCGCGGTCGCGAAAGTGATCACGATCGTGTCGGTGCCGCGCTGGGTGGCCGGGTTCCAGGTGGAGCTGGTCTGGCCTTGCGGGCAGGTGGCCTGCTCGCGATCGAAATCGATGGTGAAGCGGGTGCGGTCGAACCCGGCGCCGGCCCGGGCCTGCGGTGAGTGGTCGGCCAGCACGGGAGTGATCAACGTGACACCGAAATCGGTCACGGAACTGACGATCAGCTCGGCCGAGGGGTAGCCGGAGTCCAGGTAGTGCTCGCCGGGCAGCAGGCCACGACGATCCAGTGCCTGGTGGATCGGTTCGGTCATGGCCACGTCCGGGACACTCGCGTCCGTGGTCGCCACGTTCGTGATCAGGTTGGGTCGTGGCACGGCGGCATCGGCCGGCTCCGGCTCCGGCTCCGGCTGGGTGCCGGGGCGCTGGCAGGTCTCGCTGAAGTGCACCTTGTAGCCGTTCCAGAAGGTGTCGCGTTTGCCGCCCCAGCGGGCATCGGTGTCATACGGCGAGGTCAGACGCGATCTCCCTGGCGGGAGACCGTCCGTGTCCGCCTCCCGCCGTGTGATCACCTCCCGTCCGTTGCCGGTGATCGTGCGGGTGTAGTTCTGCAGCAGCACCACCCGCAGCACCTCCACGGCAGGCAACTCACACAACCAGCCAGGAGCGTCCGGGGAATACACCGCCCCCAGCAGCGCATACCCGTCGGTACCGTAAGTCACCGCCAGATCCCGGCGTTTGGTCTCCGAGGTGGGCAGCCGCCAGGAATCCACCCGCGCGGCATACCGCTGTCCCCACGCCGGCACATCGATCGCCCCGGCCAGCCACTGCGGCACCGCGGCCGCGAGAGCCTCCAGCGCGGCCCGCACCGACTCACCCGCCAGCTCCAGCCGGTTCAGATCCCGCACCGCCGCCACCACGTGGGTCGAATCGGTGCGCTGCTTCCCGCCGGCGGCCACCAATCCCTTGTCCTGCAACACTTTCAGCAGCAGATCCAGCGCCCGTTCCTCCAACCCGTGGGCGACCAGCCTGGTGCGGAACTCCGACAAGACCGACGCATCAAACCCTGGATCGTCCAGCTCCATCCCCAGCGCGTATTTCCAGTCCATGCCGAACCGGACCCGGTGGGCCGCACCCCGATCGGTCAGATTCTCCGCCATCTGTAACACCGTGACCAGCGCCAACCGTCCCGGCGACCACCCAGGCTTCCCCCGCACCCCGAACGCCTCGATGAACTCCGCATCGCTGAACAGCTCACCCAGCTCGTCACGGACCCGCATCGCCAACGGGTACTCGCTCGTGCCCGCCGCCGCCCGCGCGGCACGCACGGTCGCTTCCGGAATCCGCGGCCACGGCCGGGGCTGCATAGACACCACACACTCCATCCTGCGGCCAGGAAGCGGGTAAGTCGACCGCAGAAAGATCATGCACCAGATCAACGGACCGCGGCGACACCAAACCCAGCCCCTCGCCGAATTAGCCAGCAGGGTCAGCGGAACCCCGAAAACACCCCAAACCTGTTTCGCTGACCGCTGAAGAGAACCCGAGGAACAGCCGACCCCCGAACGCCGAAGGCGACCTTCACCACAACCAAAGAAGCCCAGAGCCACTGCTGCCCCCGAAAACACCAGGGACATAACTCACAAGCCCCCGAGCGCCCCGGTAGAACCCCAGCCGGAGCAAGAGAGAACGCCCCGAATCAGAGACACAAACCACAACCGGCCAACAAGCCCAGCGGAGGCACGCGACCAGCAACAACCAACCCGCACGACCAGACCAGGGAAAACACAGCCACACAACCCACCCCGTCAGCAAAACCAGGGAAACGAACGGAGGCTGGTCGGTGAGCAAGCCGGGAACGCCCGAGAAGGCAAGGAGCCCGAGAGAAACGACCACCGCACCGTGGGGGTCTGCGGGGGCTCGGCCCCCGCAAAATAATAAGGAAGGGCCCTCCCGGCGAAGCATGAGCCGGGAGGGCCCTTCCGAGTGGGCGAGGAGGGAGTTGAACCCTCACGTCCTTTCGGACACACGGACCTGAACCGTGCGCGTCTGCCATTCCGCCACTCGCCCGTGGCTTGGCTGGAAGCTTATCTTGCTCTCTTCCGGCCCTTTGGCATCGGGGTCGCTTTCGCGCCCGCTGCCCTGTTGGCGGGAGAAGATTAGCACGGCTGACGAGGGGGTTCGGCGGGGGGTTGGACGAGTTGGGAACAGGGCGGTGTCTCGGCCCGTTGGCCCAGATACGATGGTCGCCAGGAGTCGTACGCGTGGAGGGATTTTGCCGTGGGCCTCGTGCAGCGCTTTGAGCGCCGACTCGAAGGCATCGTCGGTAACGGCTTTGCGCGCGTTTTCGGCGGAAAGGTCGTCCCCCAGGAGGTCGCCCAGGCTCTGCAGCGGGAAGCCGAGCTGCAGGTCCGGGAGCTCGCCGGGGGACGGTTGCTCGCTTGTAACCACTACGTTGTGCAACTGAGCCCGTCCGATCACGATCGGCTCACCGACGATGAGGCCCGGGTGACCGACCTCCTCGCCGACTGCGTTCAGGAGCATCTCACCGAACAGGGGTGGGACACATATGGTGACGTCGTAGTCTCCCTGGAGCGCTCTGAAACGCTGCACACGGGACAGTTTCGAATCAGCTCGACCGTCGACCCCGACGTGACTCGACGGCCGGCACAACCGCGTACCGCAGGAGACCGACCCATGAGCCAGCCACCAGGCCACTACCCCCAGGGAGATCCGTACAACCAGCAGGGGCAGTACGGCTACGACCAGGGTTACGGCCAAGGCCAAGGCCAAGGCCAAGACCCCAACTACGGCTACGGCCAGCAGCCGCAGCAGCCTGGTTATGACCAGGGCGGTTACGGCCAGCAGCAGCCTGGTTATGACCAGGGCGGCTACGGCCAGCAGCCGCAGCAAGCCGGTTATGACCAGGGCTACGGGCAGCAGCAGCCCGGCTACGACCAGGGCGGCTACGGCCAGCCCGCCGGTTATGACCAGGGCGGCTACGGCCAACAGCCGCCTGGTTACGACCAGGGCGGCTACGGCCAGCAGCCGCAGCAAGCCGGTTATGACCAGGGCTACGGGCAGCAGCAGCCCGGCTACGACCAGGGCGGCTACGGCCAGCCCGCCGGTTATGACCAGGGCGGCTACGGCCAACAGCCGCCGGGTTACGACCAGGGCGGCTACGGCCAGCCCGCCGCAGGCTACGACCAGGGTTACGGCCAGCAGCCGCAGCAAGCCGGTTACGACCAGGGCGGCTACGGCCAGCAGCCGGGTGGGGCGTACCCGCAGTCCGGTGGCTTCCCGGACCAGGGCTACGGCCAGCAGCCCGGCGGCGCCTTCCCGCAGAGCGGCGGCTTCGCCGCGGGTGGCCCGCGCGCGCAGATGACTGCGACGCTGCACCTCGACGACGGTTCGAACCGGTCGTACACGCTGCAGCACGGCTCGAACATCATCGGCCGGGGTCAGGAGGGGCAGTTCCGCCTGCCGGACACCGGGGTCTCGCGCAAGCACATCGAGATCACCTGGGACGGCCAGAGCGCGATGTTGGCCGATCTGGGTTCGACCAATGGCACCACGGTGAACGGCACGCCGGTGCAGACTTGGCAGTTGGCAGACGGCGACGTGATCAGGGTGGGCCACTCGTCCCTGGTCTTCCGCGCTCAGCAGGCCTGAGATCGCGGAACCCCGCGTCAAGACACGAGTAGGAGCGTTCACAACAAGTGCCAGAGCTGGTGATTCAGCTGACCAGAGCAGGGTTTCTCGCCCTGCTCTGGTTGTTCGTGCTGGCTGCGCTTCGCGTGGTTCGCTCGGATCTTTACTCGGCGTCCGGGATGCGGGTCCCGATGCCAGGTGCGAGTCGGCTACCGGGCAAGCAGGCCCGGGGCAAGAGCAAGGCGCCCCGCCAGATGGTGGTGACGCACGGCGCTCTCGCCGGCACGCGCATCTCCCTGGACGGCCGGCCGATCCTGATCGGTCGCGCCGATGACTCCACGTTGGTCCTCGACGACGACTACGCGTCGACACGACACGCGAGACTGTCGCTTCGAGGCTCCGATTGGTACGTGGAGGATCTAGGCTCCACAAACGGCACATACCTCGATCGGGCGAAGGTCACGGGGCCAACCAAGGTCCCGCTCGGCGTTCCGATCAGAATCGGCAAGACGGTGATCGAGCTGCGCTCATGACCCTCGTCCTTCACTACGCAGCCCGCAGTGACCGCGGCCTGGTGCGCTCCAACAACCAGGACTCGGTCTATGCCGGCCCACGACTACTCGCCCTCGCGGACGGCATGGGTGGACATGCCGCCGGTGAGGTCGCCAGCAAGGTCGTCATCGCGGCGTTGGCGCCGTTGGACGACGACGAGCCGAGCGACGACCTGCTCGGCCAGCTCCGCGGTGCGGTGCTGGCCGGCAACGGCGCGATCGCCGAGCTGGTGGCCAACGACCCGGACCTGGAGGGGATGGGCACCACGCTCACCGCTGTGCTGTTCGCAGGCAGCAAACTGGGCTTGGTGCACATCGGCGACTCCCGGGCCTATCTGGTCCGCGACGGCGAGCTGACCCAGATAACCCACGACGACACCTTCGTGCAGTCGCTGATCGACGAAGGCCGGATCACCGAGGAGGAGGCCGCGCACCACCCGCAGCGCTCGCTGCTGCTGCACGCGTTGACCGGCCACGAGGTGGAACCGAGCCTGGCGATCCGGGAAGCCCGGGCCGGCGACCGCTACCTGCTCTGCTCGGACGGCCTGACCGGCCCGGTGAGCACCGAGACCATGGCGGACGCGCTGCGCATCCCGGACCCGCAGCAGTGCGCGGACCGGATGATCGAGCTCGCCCTCAAGGGCGGTGGTCCGGACAACGTCACCGTGATCATCGCCGACGTCGTCGACGTCGAGTTCGGCGACGACGCCCCGATCGTCGGGGGCGCGGCGGGAAATGGCGATGAGCATCCGCAACCCGATTCGTCTGCGGCACGCGCATCCGCGGTGACCATGCCGCGGCCGCAGCCGCAGCGTTTCGAGCCCACCTCACCTCCACCGGAGCAGCCGCGCAAGCGCCGCTGGCTGCGTTCGCTGCTGGTGACGTGCGGCGTGCTCATCGTGCTGGCCGGAGTCGCGCTGGTTGGGCGTTGGTGGGTGCTCAACCAGTACTACCTCGGCGCGAACCGCGCCGATGAGGTGGTGATCTTCCAAGGAATGCAGGGCAGCGTGCTGGGTGTCTCGCTGAACTGGCAGGTCGAAACGTCCTGCCCGCCGGATTCCGCGCCGGACTGCACCCCGATCAAGGTGGTCGACCTGCAGGAAGCGCAGCGACCGGACGTCCGCAACGGCATCGCCGAGGTCAACGGGCTGCAGGAGGCCCGCGACGCGATGCGGCGGCTCCGGATGACCGCGCTGCTGCCGGAATGCCAGAAGCCCAAGCCGCCGCCAGCACAGCAGCCGCCGCCAGCGCAGCCCCCGGCTGGCCAGCAGCCGTCGCAGCCGCCGTCGCAGGGCCAGCAGCCCGAGCAGCCGTCGGACGCCACCCCGCTGCAGACGGAGGAGCAGCAGCCGGGCGTGACCTGCCGGATGGTGAGTTGATGGCGCAACCGGCCGTTACGACCGGAGCTGCCAGCGGGGCCCCCCGAGTCGACACTCGGCGGGGCACCGAGCTGTTCATGCTGGTTTGCTCGGCGGTGATCGTCACGTTCGCGCTGATCGTGGTGGAGGTCTCCCAGGAGCAGACCGTTACCCGGGAGCTGTTCTTCTACGGCTTGGCGTTCCTGGTGCTCTTCGGCGCGGCGCACCTCGGCGTCCGCCGGTGGGCTCCGTACGCCGACCCGTTGATCCTGCCGCTGGTGTCCTTGATCAACGGGATGGGCCTGGTGATGCTGCACCGGCTCGACCTGGCACCGGTGGTGGGAGCCCCGTACACGCCGAAGCAGATCGTGTTCACCACGGCGGGCGTGGTGCTGTTCATCCTGGTCCTGGTGTTTGTCAAGGACCACCGAACACTGGCGCAGTACAGCTACACCTGCGGGTTTGTCGGCCTGGCCTTGCTGGCGCTGCCCGGCCTGCTGCCCTCGAGCATTTCCGAGGTCAATGGCGCGAAGCTGTGGATCAATCTGGGTTTCGTGTCCATCCAGCCGAACGAGTTCGCCAAGATCCTGCTGCTGGTCTTCTTCGCCTCGTTCCTGGTGTCCAAGCGGGAGCTGTTCACCACTGCGGGCAAGCGGTTCCTCGGCATCGACTGGCCGCGCCCGCGTGACCTGATGCCGGTGATCGTCGCCTGGGCCCTGTCCATCGGCATCGTCGTGCTGGAGAAGGACCTCGGCACGTCGCTGCTGTTCTTCGGCATCGTGCTGGTGATGATCTACATCGCCACCGAGCGCGCGGTGTGGGTCTTCCTGGGTCTGTCGATGTTCGCGCTCGGCTGCATCATCGCGTTCAACCTGTTCGACCACGTCCAGGCCCGGGTGAACACCTGGCTGGACCCGCTGGCCGACGGTACTGCGAACGACCAGCTGCGGTCCGGCCTGTTCGGCATGGCCAACGGCGGGATCGGCGGCTCCGGTCTGGGCGCGGGCATGCCCAACCTGACCCCGCTGTCGTTCAGCGACTTCATCATCCCGTCGCTGGCCGAAGAGCTCGGCTTGGCCGGGCTGATGGCGCTGCTGATGCTGTACCTGCTCCTGATGATGCGCGGGCTGCGCAGCGCGCTCGCGGTGCGCGACTCGTTCGGCAAGCTGTTCGCCGGCGGTCTGTCGTTCACCATGGCGCTGCAGCTGTTCGTGGTCACTGGCGGTTCCACCGGGCTGATCCCGATGACCGGTCTCACCGCGCCGTTCCTGGCCTCGGGCGGTTCCTCGATGCTGGCCAACTACATGCTGGTCGCGCTGCTGCTGCGGATCTCCGACGCCGCGCGTCGCCCGCAGGCGCCCGCAAAGCCGAAGCCCAAGCAGGCCCCGATCGCGGAGGCACATACCGAGTTGGTGGAGCGTCCCCGATGAACAAGCCGCTGCGCCGGGTTGCGCTGGCGATGATGGTGATGGTCGTGCTGCTGATGGGCAACGCGACCTACGTGCAGGTCATCCAGGCCGACGAGTTGCGTGACCACCCGCTCAACAGGCGGACGATGTACGAGGAGAACTCGCGGGAGCGCGGGCAGATCATCGCCGGCGGCCAGTCGCTGGCGAGCTCGATGCCCATCGAGCACGACCGCTACGCGTTCCAGCGCACCTACCCGAACGGGCCGCAGTACGCCCCGGTCACCGGGTTCTACTCGTTCTTCTACGGATCCAACGGGGTCGAGCGCGCCGAGGACAAGATCCTCAACGGCACCGACGACAGCTTGGCCTTCGGCCAGCTCTCCGACATGATCACCGGCAACAAGCCGCGCGGTGGCAGCGTCGAGCTGACCATCAAACCGGCGATTCAGCAGGTGGCCTACGAGCAGCTGACCAAGCAGGGCTTCCACGGCTCCGTGGTGGCGCTCGACCCGAAGACCGGCAAGGTCCTGGCGATGGTCAACGCGCCGTCGTACGACCCGAACGTGCTGGCCACCACGAACAACAACGACGCCGCCGCGGAGTGGAAGAAGCTCAACGACAACTCGGATGCGCCGATGTCCAACCGGGCGGTCTCCGAGATCTATCCGCCGGGCTCGACGTTCAAGCTGATCACCACCGCCGCCGCGCTGCAGAACGGGTACAACCCGAACAGCCAGGTGGAGGCGGCCGCATCGATCACGCTGCCCGGCACCAACACGCAGCTGCCGAACTACGGCAGCAAGACCTGCGCGGGCAACACCCTGACGCAGGCGCTGGCGCACTCGTGCAACACCGCGTTCGCCAAGATCGCCGGTGAGGTCGGCCCGGAGAAGATGCGGGAGACCGCCGCCGCGTTCGGCTTCGGGCAGGACCTGGCGATCCCGATGACCGTCGCCAAGTCGGACCTGGGTCCGATGGCGGACACCCCGTCGCTGTACCAGAGCGGGATCGGCCAGCGCGACGTGCGGGTGACGCCGCTGCAGAACGCGATGATGGCCGCGGCCATCGCCAACGACGGCAAGCTGATGAAGCCGCAGCTGGTCGAGGCCACCCGGTCGCCGGACATGGCGGAGCTGAGCTCCTTCCAGTCGGAGGAGATCAACCAGGCAGTCTCGCCGGGCGTCGCGCGGATGATCCGCGACATGATGATCCAGTCGGAGAAGAACACCAAGGGCGGCGGCAAGATCTCCGGCATCGAGATCGCTTCGAAGACCGGTACCGCCCAGCACGGCGACGCCAAGGACCAGCCGCACGGTTGGTACGTCGCGTTCGCGCCGGCTGAGAACCCGACCATCGCCGTGGCGGTGATCGTGGAGAACGGTGGCGACGAGGGCACCGAGGCCACGGGTGGCTCGATCGCCGCCCCGATCGGCCGGGAGGTCATCCGGGCCGGTCTGCAGGGGGGTGGCTGACCCATGCTGACCTCCGGCCAGTTACTCGCCGACCGATACCGGCTCGGCCAGCGCATCGCCGTCGGCGGGATGGGCGAGGTTTGGCAGGCGGTGGACGTCCGGCTGGACCGGACCGTCGCGATAAAGGTCCTCAAGGCGGAGCTGTGCGGTGACGCCGAGTTCCTGCACCGCTTCCGCACCGAGGCCCGGACCACCGCGTCACTGAACCACCCGGGCATCGCCGCGGTGCACGACTACGGCGAGACCGCAGCCATCCCGGACGGCCCGGAGGACACCGCGTACCTGGTGATGGAGCTGGTCGAGGGCGAGCCACTGGCAGCGATCCTGGCCCGCGAGCGCCGCATCAACACCGACCACACGCTGGACATGCTGGAGCAGGCCGGTCGGGCGTTGCAGGCCGCGCACGAGCGGGGCCTGGTGCACCGGGATGTCAAGCCGGGCAACATCCTGATCACGCCCGAGGGCAAGGTGAAGCTGACCGACTTCGGCATCGCGAAGGCGGCCGACGCGGCACCGGTGACCCGCTCGGGAATGGTGATGGGCACCGCCCACTACATCGCGCCGGAGCAAGCCCTGGGCGACGACGCGACGCCGTCCAGCGACGTGTACTCGCTGGCCGTGGTCGGCTACGAGTGCCTGATGGGCCACCGCCCGTTCCTGTCCGAGAACGCGGTCACGGTCGCGATGATGCACATCCGGGAGATCCCGCCGCCGCTGCCGCCAGACGTGCCGCCGGGGGTGCGGGCGCTGATCGAGGCGACGCTGGCGAAGGACCCGCGACGCCGCTACGCCGACGGCGGCGAGTTCGCCAACGCCGTCGCCGCGGTGCGCGCGGGCATGCCGCTGCCCACCCCGTCCACGCTGGTCATGCCGCAGCAGCGGCAGCAGCGGCAGCAGCTGGTGCCGACGAACACCGGGGTGCTCCAGATGCCCGGGCAGCTGCCGCCGATGGGCAACACGTACCCGCCTGGGCTGATCCCGCCGCAGGCACCGGCCCCACAGCTGCCTGCCCCGCAGCTGCCAGCGCAGCAGGTGCCGTCCCCGCCTCGCACGAACAAGCTCATCGTCTGGGTGCTCGTCGCGGTGCTCGCGGTAGCCTTGCTGGTCGCTGTCGGTGTGACCACTTACTGGGTGGTCAACCGGGATCAGGGATTGGCCGGATCCGGCCATGTGACAACTCACAACCTGGATTCGGCAACTGCTTTGGGCCAGACTTCGCTACGGCGCACGCCCTTGATCGGGGCGGACCCCGCGAGTTGGCCGGACACGGAATTCGGGGGACCGCCGCCGGTCGTCCTGCTGGCACCGGCCGCACAGGGCGAATCGGCATGATGGGACGATCGTTGACAAGGATCGGAACGACACTTCGATGAGTTCACCTCGACTTCTGTCCAACCGCTACGAGCTCGGTGAGACTCTCGGCTACGGCGGTATGTCCGAGGTGCACCGCGGCCGCGACACCCGGCTAAGTCGCGACGTGGCGGTGAAGATCCTGCGCGCCGACCTCGCCCGCGACCCCACGTTCCAGCTGCGGTTCCGCCGGGAGGCGCAGAACGCCGCCGCGCTGAACCACCCGGCCATCGTGGCCGTCTACGACACCGGCGAGACGGAGGCCGAGAGCGGGCCGCTGCCGTACATCGTGATGGAGTACGTCGACGGCCGGACGCTGCGCGACATCGTCAAGACCGAGGGCCCGTTGTCGCCGCGCCGGGCCATGGAGGTCATGGCGGACGCGTCGGCTGCGCTGGACTTCAGCCACCGGCACGGCATCGTGCATCGGGACGTCAAGCCCGCCAACATCATGATCACCCGCGGCGGTGCCGTGAAGGTGATGGACTTCGGCATCGCCCGCGCGCTGGCCGACGGGCAGGCCGCGGTGACGCAGACCGCGGCGGTGATCGGGACCGCGCAATACCTCTCGCCGGAGCAGGCGCGTGGCGAGGCGGTGGACGCGCGAAGCGACGTCTACGCGTCCGGCTGCGTGCTGTTCGAGCTGCTCACCGGGGAGCCGCCGTTCACCGGCGACTCCCCGGTTGCGGTCGCCTACCAGCACGTTCGGGAGGAGCCGCGCAAGCCCTCCGACGTCAAGCCGACGACGCCGGCCTCGCTGGACGCCGTGGTGCTCAAGGCGTTGAGCAAGAACCCGGCCAACCGCTACCAGTCGGCCGCGGAGATGCGGGCCGACCTGGTGCGGGTGCTCTCCGGGCAGCGCCCGAAGGCGCCGATGATCATGTCCGAGGACGAGCGGACGGCGATGCTCTCGCAGGCCTCGGCGACCGAGGTGCTGCCGCCCGGCCGTCACCGGTCGGTCGACCGGGAGCCGGACGAGGCCGACGCCGAGCGGGAGCGCAAGAAGCGCAAGCACCGGACGATCGCGCTGGTCACCACGGCCTGCGTGATCGTGTTCGCGCTCGCCGCCTGGCTGGCGACCTGGATCTTCAACGGCTCACCGAAGACGGAAGTGCCGCCGAACTTCGTCAGCATGACCCGGGCCTCGGCCCAGGCCGAGGCCGACGCCCGGGGGTGGAAGCTCGCCTGGTGCGTGTCCCCGTCCAGCGTCGACAACATCGACAAGGTCGTCAGCCAGAAGCCGGCGCCGGGTGTGGCGGTGGCCAAGGAGACCCAGAAGATCGAGCTCTGCTCCGGCACCGGGCCGGCCAGCGTCCAGGTGCCGGACCTGAGCGGGCTGTCCATCCCCGAGGCGTCGCAGAAGTTGGACGAGGCCGGGCTCAAGCTGGGGCTGACGCCGTCCTACGAGGAGACCAGCGACCCCAAGCAGGTCGACAAGATCATCGACTGGGACAAGAAGGGCCAGTCCGTCACCCAGGGCACCACGATTTCCGTGACGGTGGGCAAGTCGATCCCGACGGTCGAGGTCAAGGACGTGCGCGGCATGCCCTACGACACCGCGAAGGCCTACCTGGAGGGTGCCGGGTTCAAGGTCAGCAGGCAGGACCGCGACTCCGACCAGGCACCGGACACCGTGCTCGACCAGAGCCCGTCGGGCGGTAGCAAGGCGCGGCCGAACACCGAGATCACCCTGGTGGTCTCCAACGGCCAGCAGATCACCATGCCGTCGCTGCTGGGCATGACGCCCAGTCAGGCCGAGAACGCCCTGCGGTCCCGTGGCTGGGACGGCGAGATCAACGAGGTCAACCAGCCGACCTCGGACAAGGGCCAGGACGGCAAGGTGGTCGGCTCGTCGCCGAGCAGCGGGCAGAAGCTGGGCAAGAACCAGTCGGTGACGCTGATGGTCGGCGACTACAGCAACAGCCCGACCACCAGTCCCCCGTCCAACGGCTCCCTCTTCCCGCCGTTCGGCTGACCTGTTCTGCGTGAGGGAGAATCCGTGACCGGGCAACCGGGTCACGGATTCGCGCATCACCGGATCCAGTTATGACTGAAGGGCACCTCCGACCGACTTGGCCGGTCAGAGGTGCCCTTCAACGTTCCGGCTCAGCGCTGGGCGGCGGCGGCGACCTTGCGCATGCCGAGTTCGAGCTCGGCGACCAGGTGCTCGTCCACCGGGTGACCGGCCGAGGCCATCCAGTTCGCCAGCATCCGGTGGCCGCCCTCGGTGAGCACCGACTCGGGATGGAACTGGACGCTCTCCACCGGCAGCTCTCGGTGCCGCATGCCCATCACGATGCCGGACGCGGTCCGCGCAGTGACCTCGAAGTCTTCCGGGATGGTGTCCGCGCGGACGATCAGCGAGTGGTAGCGCGTCGCGATGAACGGCGCTGGCAGTCCGGCGAACACCCCGGTCCCGGAGTGGTGGATCTCGCTGACCTTGCCGTGCAGCAGCTCCGGCGCCCGCTCGACGGTCCCGCCCCACACCGCACCGACGGCCTGGTGCCCGAGGCACACGCCGAACACCGGCCTGCGCTCCGCGGCGCAGCGCTCGATCAACTCCATCGTGCGGCCCGCGCGGTCCGGCGTACCAGGACCGGGGCTGAGCAGAACGCCATCGGCGACGGCAACGTCATCGTCGGTGACGACGTCGTTGCGGCGCACGACGCAGTCCGCGCCCAGCTGAGCGAGGTACTGCACGAGGTTGTAGACGAAGCTGTCGTAGTTGTCGACGACGAGTACGCGCACCCCGCCAGACTACGCGGAGCGCAAAACGTGTTTCCAGGCTCGTTGCAGGAAGGGATCCCAGCTCCGGCGAAGCCACGGGGGGGGCTCTCTCGTTGCGGCTTGGACCACGGGGGAGAGCAACGCTGTGATTACGTTAACGTGGTAGCTGGAAAACGAGCTGCACCGCGAGAAGTTGCGCGCGCCTCGGCGCGCTGACGCCCGGGGTGCGGCCACCGCCCGAGCACGCGGCGCACGATGCCGCACCACCTGGCGAGGACACCATGCCGAAGTCCAAGGTCCGCAAGAAGGACTCCCCCACCCCGGTGACCGATCGCCGCACGCCGGTGAAGGCGAAGGCGGTCGGCCCGTCGCACCCGATCTACATCATCGTGATGTTGGGGATGATGTTGATCGGCCTCCTCTGGCTGGTGATCAACTACATCGCCGGCGACAAGATCCCGTTCATGGTCGACCTGGGCGGGTGGAACTTCGCCGTCGGCTTCGCGTTCATGATCATCGGCCTGCTGATGACGATGCGCTGGCGCTGACCGTTAGCACGTAAACGGAATGTGGTCGAGGTCCGAAGGGGTCAATCCCTTCGGGCCTCACTCATCTCGTCGAACCTCTTGACGTTCGGTCAGCGAACAACACAGGTGTAACTCATCCCCAGTGGGGATAACTCCTGTGGATAACTCATCGGTAGCAGGTGGATAACGGTGGATGAGAACGGATCTCGGCAGTGGTCGACGCCCATCGGGCTGATCACCTGCGGATGGGTGCTCGCCGCTGCGGCCGCGGCGTGGTGGCTGCTCGCGGAAAGCCCAGTCGACCGGCTGTTCATCGGCGTGCTCGTGCTGGCGCTGGCCGCCACGTCCGCACACGGCAGCATCTGCCGACCGCGGCTGCGCGCGGATCTCAACGGTGTCACGGTGCGCGGCTTGCGCGGCTTGCGGCACTGGTCCTGGCCTGCGGTGTCGATCCGGGTCCGGCACGACCGCCGGTTCGGCCGCACCGTGCAGGCGCTCGAACTCGACGCCGACCCGGAGCTGGTCGTGCTGACCAGGCTCGACCTCGGTGCCGACCCGCAGGAAGTCGCGGCCGAACTGCGCGCCCTGCGCCGCTGAGCGTCAGGACCGCAACAGGCCGCAGCGGGTATCCGCTCCGGACCCGATGCACACCACGTTGCCGAACTGCAGGTCACGGGTCACCAGCACGGCGATCAGGACCACCAGCAGCGCGGTCAGCGCACCCACCTGGACCAGCGTCCGCCGTTCGCGTGGCGCGTAGACGAGCGCACCAGTCGCGAGCACACCGATGACGAGCCCGCCGAGGTGCCCCAGCAGCGAGAGGCCCGGGATCAGCACGCTGGCCGCGATATTCAGCGCGATCACCACCAGCACCGGCCGCAGGCTGATCTTCAACCGCAGCGCGGCGATCGCGATGCCCCCCATCAGGCCGTACACCGCACCGGACGCGCCGGCCACCATCCCCATCGGCTCGCCGAACATGAACACCGCGGTGCTGCCGCCGAGCAGCGACAGCAGGTACACCGCGCCGAACCGCAGCCGCCCCAGCAGGAGCTCCAGGTCCCGGCCGATCACCCACAGCGCGATCATGTTCATCGCCAGGTGCAGCAGGCCGATGTGCAGGAACCCGGCACTGATCAGGCGCCACCACTGCCCGCCCGCGACCACGACCGGCCACAGCGCGAAGTCGCCGAACAGCGCGGCGGTGTAGTTCCCGCCGATGCTGCCGGCCTGCACCGCGGTGAGCGCGAAGACCACCACGTTGATCGCGACCAGCACGGGGACCAAGATCGATTTCTTGGCCAGCCGCGCGCCGGCTACCGTCACCGGCCGCCGCATGCTGCGTTGTCCCTGCGCGACGCAGTCGACGCATTGTTGGCCGACGGCGGCATCGCGCAGGCACTCCGGACAGGCCGGCCGCTCACACCGGGTGCAGCGCAGCCCGGTGGGGCGGTCGGGGTGCCGGACGCAGGTCGGCAGCTGCGGCGGAGCCCCGTCCGCGCCGGGCTGGGATCCGGGCGGAACAGTCACGTCGGGACCTGCTCTTCGCTTGGGGCTGTCTCGGAACCGAGCCTGGTCGGCCGAGGTTCAGCCGCGTTCGATCGAAACCTTCTCGATGATGACGTCGTTGACCGGGCGGTCCCCCACACCGGTCGCGGTGTTCGCGATCGAGTCGACGACGTCGCGGGACTCCTGGTCAGCGACCTCGCCGAAGATGGAGTGCTTGTAGTTCAGCCAATCCGTGGCGCCCACCGTGACGAAGAACTGCGAGCCGTTGGTGTTCGGCCCGGCGTTCGCCATCGCCAGCAGGTACGGCTTGGTGAACTGCAGCTCGGGGTGGAACTCGTCGCCGAACTTGTAGCCCGGGCCACCACGCCCGGTCCCGGTCGGGTCCCCGGTCTGGATCATGAAGCCGGAGATGACGCGGTGAAAAATCACCCCGTCGTAGAACGGCCCGGAGCGTTCGCCCTTGGCGTTGGGCTCGGTGTACTCCTTGGTTCCTTCGGCGAGGCCCACGAAATTGGCCACTGTCTTGGGTGCCTTGTCGGGGAACAGGTTGATCCGGATGTCGCCCTGCGAGGTGTGCAGGGTCGCGGTCACCGTAATCCCAACGAGCGATCCGTTGTCTTCAGCCACCAGACCATCCTGCCATCGAAGAGGCCGAACCCGGAGTCTGGGTGCAATATGGGGCTGATCGCCGCCTGCTGGGCGGTGCCCACGCCGCAGGCGTGGGCCGACGAAGTCGACCGGCGAACGCCGGGCCGAGGAGGCACACGATGGACGAGGTGAAGGCGATGGCCCGAGCTGGCGAAAGCGTGGGCAAGGCGGTCGGGACGGGCATCAAGTCCGCCCGCCACGGCGCGAAACGCGCGGGTGAGGTCGGTATGGCGCTGTCCAAACAGGCCGCCGCCCTCGCCGAGCAGGAGCTCGCCAACCACGGTTACTCGACCGATGAGCTGCAGGAGCTCATCGCGCAGCGCGCCACCGGGATGTCGCGCAAGGAGCTCGCCAAGCGCGGCCGCAAGGCGCGCAAGCAGTGGGAGAAGAAGACCGCGAACTCCCGCAAGCAGCTGGCCAAGAACACGGCCGCCGCCCGCAAGGAGCTGGCCGCTCGCATCGACCCGGGCAAGCCGAAGCCGCGGCGCAAGTGGCCGTGGGTGCTGCTGGCGCTGACCGCCCTCGGCGCGGCCGCGGCGGTGGCGTTCTCCCGCCGCCCGGAGGAGCTGCCGGTGGCCGAGGCCGACGACAGCTTCACAAGGCGCGACACCCAGGCCCGTCACCGCGCGAGCCGTCCCGACGTGCCGGCGCAGCCCGACGGCCAGGCGAACACCACGCCGGAACGATCCCACTGACCCCGTGAACTTCTCGGAGGCCGGGCCCGCTGGGTCCGGCCTCCGACTTCTCCGGATGTCGCACATCACATTCGCTCCCACCGGATCGATGACCACGATGCAGGGACGAGCGAACCGACGAATTGCGATCTGCACACGTCAAAGCACGCTCCGTCACCCGAGGGTGGCGGGCGAGTGGAGCCCCGGAGTGCGTCGGCGGCGAGTGGGCATCCGGCGAACCGGGCACCACCGGCGCCACCTTCAAGGGCCACAACCGGTTCCGCGACGACCTCTGGACGACCGAACGCGACAACTCGGTGTGGTCCTTCGATGTAGAACCCGACGGCGTCGGCGGCACGCTCACCCAGCGCTTCCGGATGAAGCAGCCGCACGTCAACCAAGGTTGACATCGCCAGATTGTCAACAGGCCGTGCACAAGAAACACGGGAGGTCCTGATCATATTCAAGAAGTTCACCTCGGCCACCCGGCGAAGCCGGGCACCACGAGGAACACCTGCTATTCGCCCTCGTTGACGACGTCACAAGGCCAAACCCAAACCCACAACGAAACCAAAGCCAACGAAACCAAATGTCCAAAAAGGACAATCCGCAACCGGAGCAACAACACGGCACAGCGTATGGAGCGGAACCCCAAAAACCCACCGAAAACCCACCGCCAGCCGAAGGCTGACAACCCGCAACCCCAAGGGCACGGCCGAAGGCCGACACCAGGCAAAACACGGCCGAAGGCCGACAAAGAGCGGGAAGGGCCCGCCACGAACGAAGGCACGACGAATGCCACCCAGAAGCTCCGTGAACGAAGAGGGCGAGTGCTCCGACAGCCGGAGGCTGGAGCTCAGAACCCCCGGAGCGCTGGTCCAAGAGCAGGCCGGGAACGCTCCGAAGGCCAAGGAGCGGGCAAAAAAGAAACCCCCACACCGTGGGGGCCTGCGGGGGCTCGGCCCCCGCAAAATAATGACGCGGCAGTAATGGCCCACGCTTTCCGTGGGCACACTCCACCCAACTGACGCGTGGAGACGAGGGGAATCGAACCCCTAACCCCCGCCTTGCAAAGGCGATCAAGGGACCTCGTCTACCTCGGCCGCTGATCGAACTTCGCTGGTCGACGTGCCGCGTGGTTCCGGTCAGTTGCCGTTGTTCTTCGTTGGTGTTGGTCCTCGTGTGCCCCGGATGTGCTCCATGCGCGTCCGGGGCACGTTGCTGCTCAACTTGCCGATGGACTGACTGCCTCGCTCTTCGCACGTAACCACAAACCACAAGCAGGCAACCACGCACGCAGCGGGACAGGTTCGGTGTCAGCTGGAGTGGCCAAGGCGACCACCCTTGCAGCGTGCCCAGCACCGTTTCTCAATGGCTCGCCCAGGCGACCAGTGGAGTCAGGACATCCGAGGTTCGGATCTCCATCTCGGCGGCTTCTGCGGGGCCGCCTGCCTTCCGCTCGCGCCATGATGAGGCCGCCGACCTTTCCGCTCGCGCCCGGTCGCCGCCGATGGCCGGCCGGGACCGGTGAGCGCAGCGAACCGCACGCCCGGCCGGCCATCGGCGGCTTGACCGGGCTCGCATACAGGAAGGTCGGCGGCCTCATCATGGCTCGCATACAGCAGGCAGGCGGCCCCGCAGGGGCCGCCCTTGATTGAGTAGAGAAAGTCTGAACACGCACGCCTGGTGAGCGCCCGGGCTCACTCCGGTAACAGCCTGGCGGTGTATCCGGCTGCGACCAGTCGTTTGAATGCGGCCTGGACGTTGTGCGGAATGTCCTGCGGGATCGCGAATCCTCGTTCTGCGTGCAAGGTGATCCGCTGGGTGTCCCCAACCAACATGTTGATCACCCGATCCGCATCCCCAATGCCCGCCGCGTATTCCGCCAACGGCAGTCGCTGAGAAGCGCATACGACCTCGACTTCGGGCCATGCCTTGCGGCATGTGGCATAGGCGCGCCGCTGCTGGTATGGCCGCGAGATCAGCGTGATGGAACTCGGTCGCTCCCCCGCTTCCTGAAGCGCGGCACGGGTAAAGGCGATGTTCTCCCCGGTGTTGGTCGCCTTGGGCTCTATCAAGATCGCTTCGGCGGGGACGCCAAGCGTGAGTGCGTGCTCTCGGTAGTGGACTGCCTCGCCCCGAGGAAAGCGCTCAATGGTCGTCGGCGCGTTGGCACCGGTAAACACGATTCGTGGGAAGTACCCGGCTCGGTACAGCTCGGCCGTGTACGTGGCTACGCCGAGGTCGTGGCTTCCGAGTCCCACGCCAACGTCAGTCGGCTCCAGCTCATGGTGAAGATCGTGGTAGTCCCAGAGCGCGCGAACGTCGTCTTCCAGGCTCGCGGGGATCTCGGCTGTCGTCATGCCGACCTCTCACTCTGGAAGGGTGAACGTGTAGGACCAGGAGAACCGGCTTGCCTTGTGGATGCCACGGGCGAACTCTACGGCGACATCATCGGCGGTGTAGGTCGTGCGGTGAAGGACCACAACCGGCTCACCAGCCGGGATCGCCAGTTCTTCGATCTCGCCTGGCGTCGGCATGCGGGCGTGGAAAGTCTCGGTCATGTGGTCGGGCTCAAGTCCCTGCAAGGTAAGGACGGCGAACCCTCCGCCGGGCGTCGCAGTTCCCGGGCGAGGTTCGACGATGGGCGTACCCTCGACGTGCTCCGGCCTGTAGTAACTCACCAGCGTATGCGTCGGCACGTCGTCCTGTTTGACCAGGCGGGCACGCTCGTAGACCTCCGAGCCGACGTCGACGCCCAGCGCTTCGGCAGTCTCGGCGTCGGCGCTGACCTTCTGGACCTTGTTGGTCTGGTCGTTTCGGTTCCATCCCTGTCCAGACGCTTCCCGGTCAGCCGCGAAGGCAACAAGGCCGAACTTCCATTTGCTCTTGGCGTACCGCTCGACGCCGAGCCGCTTCATCGCTGGTCGAGCCCGGACAACGGTTCCCTTACGGCGGACGGCAGTAACCAGCCCTTCCGCCTCTAGCACTCCAACAGCCTTGCGGACCGTGTTGATGTTGACGCCGTAGCTGTCGGCCAACTCGGCCTGCTTCGGCAGCGTCGTCTCGGGCGGGTACGTGCCCTGCTGGATTGCCTCGCGCAGGGCTGACGCGAGTTCCCGGTAGCCGGTTCCCATGCCCTCACCTCCTTGGATAAGCCTATCCCTACTGGCTCTTCGTAGAATTTTCGGCGAATAAAGCTATCTCTATTGACTCCAGATCATGGGCGGTGTTCAATAGAGATAGTTCTAATGAAGCCTAGTCGATCGAGCCTCCTGGAGGTAGTCGTGACTGCCGTACTCAACGCCCCCACCGTGCAGCCGGTGTTTTCCCACGCGGAGATCGAGTCGATGACCTCGTTCCGGTTCACCGACGCGAACCCGGAGATGGGGCGCTCGTACGCCGAGTCGGCGTTCCGGGACCTGCCGGAGTTCGTACAGGACATCGTCGAAGACGTGATCGACCTGAGCGCGTGGAAGTGGAACGTGCTGGTGGAACTGGGCCAGGTGCTGGAGTTCACCGGTCCCGACCGCTACACGATCCCGCGTTCGCTGCCGTGCGTGCAGCGGCTGGCTCGGCGAGGCGAGGGCCGTTCGGAGTTCTGCCCGGAATGCGACGGGTCGCTAGTGATGATCGACACGGACGGCTCCTACACCGGGGAGTTGGGGACGCCGGTGATCTGCACGTGCGTCAACTGGGCCGTGCACCTGCACCGGCCGGAGGTGGCCGCGTGACGACCGCCGCATTGGTTTCCGCTCTGCCTACGGCAGATGAGCTGCTCAAGTACACGATCAAGGCATCCGGGTTCACTCGGTTCCGGGAGACGGTCCGCTCCGTGCGGGGATGCCTGCGGCCGGTGTGGCTGGCCGGTTCGTGGTCGGCGCAGCGGTCGGACGGCACCCCGGTCAAGGAACATTCCGGGCAGATCGCGGTGGCGTGCAACAACCGTCGTGAGTCGGTGTGCCCGTCGTGCGCTGCCCGGTATGCCGGAGACGCCTACCAGCTCGTCAAGGCGGGACTATCCGGCGGCAAGGGCGTTCCCGACGAGGCGGCAAGGCATCTGCGGCTGTTCGTGACCCTGACCGGGCCATCGTTTGGGGCGGTGCACACCCGCACGACGACGACTCGGGGCCGCGTGCGTCGCTGCACCTGCGGAGAGGTGCACCACCAGGCCGATACCCGGATCGGGTCCGCTGTGGACCCAGACTCCTACGACTACGCGGGCGCCGTGCTCTGGAACGCCCACGCCGGGCAGCTGTGGCACCGGTTCCGCATCTACCTCGCCCGGCTGGTCGCCGCATCACTGGGGATCAAGGCCAAGGACATCCCGGCCACGTTCCGGCTGTCGTACTCCAAAGTCGCCGAATATCAGCGGCGCGGCCTTGTCCACTTCCACGCCGTGATCCGCCTCGACGGCCCGGACGGCCCCGGCAGCACCCCGCCGGCCGGAATCACGGCAAAGATGCTGGATGAGTTCATTCGGTTGGCCGTGTGGAAGACCTCGGTGGAAGTGGAGGCCACCGACACCTACCCAGCCACGCTGGTCACGTGGGGCCGTCAGGTCCAGATCGACCCCATCGCCGAGTCAGCGTCGGACGATGCGGCCGAAGTGCTGGCCGATCAGCGGGTGGCGGGCTACATCGCGAAGTACTCGACCAAGGGCACCGGGGCCACCGAGGGCACCGACAACCGGATCCGCAGCGAAGCCCAAATCGACGACCTTGAGGTCTCCGGGCATCACAGGCGCATGATCCGCACCGCGTGGCGGCTGGGCCTGCGGCGGTGGGCACACATGCTCGGCTTCGGCGGTCACTTCCTGACCAAATCCAAGTACTACTCCACCACCTTCACCGCGCTACGGGGCGTGCGCGCGGAACACCAGCGCGCCGAACACCTCGCGGCGCTGGGCATCGACGACACCGACGATGTGCGGATCGTCAACGACTGGACTTTCACCGGGATTGGCTGGGGAAACGCGGCGCAACGCGAACTCGCCGAAGCCATGGCCGAACGCCACCAGTACGCGCAACGAATCGAATACGACGCGCGAAAGGAGATCGACGGAGGTCAGCATGGCTGACATCGACGACCGGTGGCACCGGACCGGCCCAGACGGCAAGCCCGAACGCACCGACCGCTACGGGATCGGCGCGCGGTGGTTGGTCCGCTGGCGTGATCCTGACGGTAGGCAGCGCAAGAAGAGCTTCCGCCGCAAGGCAGATGCCGAGCAGTACGCCACGACCATCGAGCACGGACTGTTGTCCGGCACCTACATCGCGCCCGACGCAGGGAAAATCACGATGGGCGAATGGGCCGCGAAGTGGCTCGACGCTCAGGCGCATGTGAAGCCAACGACCCTGAACCGTTCCGCGGGGATCATCCGAACTCACGTCCTTCCCCGGTGGGAGAAGTTCCGCCTCGCGGACATTTCGCATGCAGACGTGCAGTCCTGGGTATCAGATCTGAGCCGTGAGTTATCGCCCGCGTCGGTCGCCAAGGTTCACCGGGTGCTCTCGCTGATCTTGGCTTGGGGCGTGCGGAATGATCGGCTGGCGAAGAACCCGGCGGAGGGTGTCAACCTCCCGCGCGTCGTAGCGCCAGAACACCGGTACCTCTCTCACCGGCAGGTCGCCGACCTCGCCGACGCCTGCGCCCTGGATGGCCTGGTCGTCTTGTTCCTGGCCTACACCGGACTGCGCTGGGGTGAGATGGCCGCACTTCGCGTTCACCGCATCGACCTCGACCGGCGTCGCGTCCTGGTCGCCGAATCGGTCACGGAGGTCAGTGGACGGCTGGTCTGGGGCACTCCGAAGAATCACGAGCGTCGGTCGGTGCCGCTGCCGAGGTTCGTTGCCGAACTGCTGGGCAAGCACCTGGTGGACAAGGCCGCTGAAGGTCTGGTGTTCACTGCGCCGCAAGGCGGCGTGCTTCGGGTTCGGAACTTCCGGCGAGCCGTGTTCGATCGCGCGGTGGCCGAAGTCGGTCCAGTCGGGTTCCATCCCCACGAGTTGCGTCACACAGCCGCGTCACTGGCAATCGCCTCTGGGGCGGACGTGAAGATCGTCCAGCAAATGTTGGGCCACAAGTCGGCGACGATGACGCTTGACCAGTACGGACACCTATTCCCAGACCGGTTGAACGAGATCGCCGACCGAATGGATGCGGCGGTATGTGCCCCGAATGTGCCCCGTACATGATCATGCAGAAAGACCAGGCGCTTTAACCTGGTCTTTTACGGTGGAGACGAGGGGAATCGAACCCCTAACCCCCGCCTTGCAAAGGCGGTGCTCTGCCAATTGAGCTACGTCCCCGGCTATCGCAGCCCCACTCAGGTCCGCTGACCGGTGACGCTCACGATGGCTGCCGACTCCGCGAGCCGGATCAAGAGCGGTGGGCAGCGATCAGGCCTCGGCAGTGGCCTCGCGCCACAGGTCGGCCTCGGCCTTCGCGGCCCGGTTGCGCCGGATGACGAACAGAACGACCCCAGCAACTGCGGCGAGTGCGAGCAGCTTCTTCACTTCCGGTCGCCTCCTAGCACGGCGTGCAGCCCGAGAAGTCCTCGGATTTGCGAAAGATTACCAGTGGGCCTAGAAGGACTTGAACCTTCGACCTCTTCGTTATCAGCGAAGCGCTCTAACCGCCTGAGCTATAGGCCCTTGGTGTGGTTCAAACACTACAGGACGCCTTCCGGAGCCCGAAACGGGGGTCGGCGTTGCGGATCTCCCGGGACGTGGCGATCCCGTGCTGGACCGGGATCGCCACGTCAGCGGTTCATTCCCGCTCGGAGAGGGTGACCTCGATGCCGCCGGCGAAGTCGGCCGCCACGTTGTAGATGAACGCGGCCACCGTCGCCAGCGCGGTCACCAGCACGATGTTGATCGCGCCGATGATCGAGGCGACCCCGAACACGCGTCCCGCGCTGATCAGCGGTTCGCTGGCCGCGTTGTCGGGCTGGGTCAGCTCGGTGAAGGTGCCGTTGAGCTGGTCCCACACGCCCATGCCGTCGAGCACCCCGTAGAGCACCGCGACGGCGATCATCCACACGAAGAACAGCGCGACGCTGAGCACCAGGGCGAGCTTCAGCACCGACCACGGGTCCAGCCGCTTCACCTGCAGGCTGGCCCGCCGCGGGCCTCGGCTCGGCCGCCGCGCCGAGGCCGTTGTGGCGCGGGCCGCCCCGCCCACACCGGCGGCACCGGCAGCGCCGCCGGTGAACGACACGGTCGTCCGCGTGGACGGCGGCAGTTTGGTGCGCACCGTTTCCTGGTCCTGCACCTGCTTCGGGATGTGCTGCGGGTCAGCGGCATCCGGGCCGGATGCCGCAGCCGCGGCCACCGGTGTGTCGGATGAGCCGGACGCGGTCACCGAGGCGCGTTGCCACGGGGGCGGCGTCTCGGTGCCGTGCAGGTCTTCCCCACTGCCTCCGGCGCTCGGCTGAGCGGGAGCCGACCCGGATTCCGTGCCGTCGTCCGCGGCACTGTCGTCGGCTGTCTGGGTGCTGACCGAAGCCCGGTCCGCATCCTGCTGCGGGTCCGACTGCTCCGGCTTCTCGGAAGGTGTCACGAGCGATCCTTCGTTGATCGTCGGCGGCGGTGTGCGACGTGGTCTCCCACGGTTTTACTGCTGCTGTTCGGGCCCCGCAGCGTCCGGGTCGGCGGCTTCGTCGGCGTTGCGCGCGATCGCCACCAGCGCGGACCCCTCGTCCAGGTTCATCAGACGAACCCCCTTCGTCTGCCTGCCGGCCTTGCGCACCTCCTTGGCGGTGGTCCGGATGACCCCACCGGTCGAGGTGATCGCGTAGAGCTCGTCGTCGATCTCGACGATGAGTGCCCCCACCAGCCTGCCACGCCTGTTGTCGTACTGGAGAGTCAGCACGCCCTTGCCGCCGCGGCCCTGCACCGGGTAGTCATCGATCGGGGTGCGCTTCGCGTAACCGCCGTCGGTGGCCACCAGCACGTACCGGTCGGCGCGGACGACGCCCATCGCCAGCAGCTCGTCGCCGCCGTTGAACCGCATGCCCAGCACGCCCGAGGTGGCCCGGCCCATCGGCCGCAGCGCGTCGTCGGTGGCGTGGAACCGGATCGACTGGCCCTCCGCGGACACCAGCAGCAGGTCGTCATCGGCGGAGCACAGCACCGCGCCGACCAGCTCGTCCTCGTCCTTCAGGTTGATCCCGATGAGACCACCCGATCGGTTGGAATCGAAGTCGGTCAGGCGGGACTTCTTGACCAACCCGTTGCGGGTGGCCAGCACCAGGTACGGCGCCGCGGTGTAGTCCTTGATCTGCATGACCTGGGCGATCTGCTCGTCCGGCTGGAACGCCAGCAGGTTCGCCACGTGCTGGCCGCGCGCGGTGCGGTTGGCCTCCGGCAGCTCGTAGGCCTTCGCCCGGTAGACGCGGCCCTTGTTGGTGAAGAACAGGATCCAGTCGTGCGTGGAGCACACGAAGAAGTGCGACACGATGTCGTCCTGCTTCAGCTGCGCGCCCTGCACGCCCTTGCCGCCGCGCTTCTGCGCCCGGTACAGGTCGGTCCGCGTCCGCTTGGCGTAGCCGGTGCGGGTGATCGTGACGACCACGTCCTCGTCCGCGATGAGGTCCTCCATGGAGACCTCGCCCTCGAACGGGACGATCTTCGTGCGCCGGTCCTCGCCGTACTTGTCGACGATCTCCATCAGCTCGTCACGGATGATCTGCCGCTGCCGCTCCGGCTTGGCGAGGATGTCCTTGAGGTCCTCGATCTCCCGCTCGATCTCGGCCAACTGGTCGATGATCTTCTGCCGCTCCAGGGCGGCCAGGCGGCGCAGCTGCATTTCCAGGATCGCGTTGGCCTGGACCTCGTCGACGTCGAGCAGCCCGATCAGCCCGGTGCGCGCGTCGTCCACCGTGGGCGACCGGCGGATCAGCGCGATCACCTCGTCGAGCATGTCCAGCGCCTTGACCAGACCGCGCAGGATGTGGGCGCGTTCCTCGGCCTTCTTCAACCGGTACTTGGTGCGCCGGACGATGACCTCGACCTGGTGCTTGACGTAGTACCGGATGATCTGGTCCAGCCGCAGGGTGCGCGGCACCCCGTCGACCAGGGCCAGCATGTTGGCGCCGAAGGTGGTCTGCAGCTGGGTGTGCTTGTAGAGGTTGTTCAGCACCACCTTCGGGATCGCGTCGCGCTTGAGCGTGATCACGATCCGCATGCCGCGCCGGCTGTTGGACTCATCGGCGATGTCGGAGATGCCGGTGAGCTTGCCCTCCCGGTGCATCGACGCGATGTTCTCGATGAGGTTGTCCGGGTTGACCTGGTAGGGCAGCTCGGAGACGACCAGCGTGGTGCGGCCCTTGTTGTCCTCTTCGATGGTCACGACGGCCCGCATCTTGATGGAGCCGCGACCGGTGCGGTAGCAGTCGGCGATCGCGTTGGTGCCGAGAATCAGCCCGTGGGTCGGGAAGTCCGGCCCCTTGATCCGCGCGAGCAGCGCTTCGAGCAGCTGCTCGTCGTCGGCTTCTGGGTTCTCCAGCGCCCAGACGACGCCTTCGGCGACCTCGCGCAGGTTGTGCGGCGGGATGTTGGTGGCCATCCCGACCGCGATCCCGCCACCGCCGTTGACCAGCAGGTTCGGGAACCGCGACGGCAGCACGGTGGGCTCTTGGGTGCGGCCGTCGTAGTTGTCGGCGAAGTCGACGGTGTCTTCTTCGATGTCGGCGAGCATGTGCATCGCCAACTGCTGCAACCTCGACTCCGTGTACCGCATGGCCGCGGCCGGGTCGTTGCCGGGCGAACCGAAGTTGCCCTGGCCGTCGATCAGCGGATGGCGCATCGACCACGGCTGGGCCAGCCGGACCAAGGTGTCGTAGATCGCCGAGTCGCCGTGCGGGTGGTAATTGCCCATCACGTCGCCGACGACGCGGGAGCACTTCACGTACCCGCGGTCCGGGCGGAAGCCCGAGTCGTACATCGCATACAGCACGCGCCGGTGTACCGGCTTGAGACCGTCGCGCACGTCCGGCAGGGCGCGCGCGACGATGACGCTCATCGCGTAGTTGATGTAGGAATTCTGCATCTCCTGCTGGATGTCGACCGGCTCGATCCGGCCGTGTTCCGGCGGCAGGATTTCAGTCACGACTTGAGATTCCTTTCGGGGGTCGGATGTCAGCGCCCTTCACCTGAGTCACCGCAGCTGGGGCAGATGTGTCTTGTGTCGGCCGGATTTCGTCCGCTTCCGTTGCAGACGGGGCGCTGCTCCAACCGAGTCATGGGCGTTCCTCCAGTGATGCGGTGCGTCACACGTCGAGAAAGCCCGCGTCCTTGGCGTTGCGGGTGATGAACGAGCGCCGGGCTTCGACGTCCTCGCCCATCAGCACGCTGAACAGCTCGTCCGCGGTCGCCGCGTCGTCCAGCGAGACCTGCAGCAGCAGCCGGGTCTCCGGGTTCATGGTGGTTTCCCAAAGCTCGTCGGCGTTCATCTCGCCGAGACCCTTGTAGCGCTGGATGCCGTCGTCCTTGGGCAGCTTGCGGCCGGCTGCCGCGCCCTGTGCCAGCAGCGCGTCGCGCTCCCTGTCGCTGTAGGCGTACTCCGGCTCCGACCGCGGCCACTTGATCTTGTACAGCGGCGGCTGCGCGAGGAACACGTGGCCGTTCTCGATCAGCGGCCGCATGAACCGGAACAGCAGGGTCAGCAGCAGGGTGCGGATGTGCTGGCCGTCGACGTCGGCGTCGGCCATCAGCACGATCTTGTGGTAACGCAGCTTGGACAGGTCGAACTCGTCGTGGATGCCGGTGCCCAGCGCGGTGATGATCGCCTGGACCTCGTTGTTCTTGAGGACCTTGTCGATCCGCGACTTCTCCACGTTGATGATCTTGCCGCGCAGCGGCAGGATCGCCTGGAACCGCGACTCGCGGCCTTCCTTAGCGGAGCCGCCCGCGGAGTCGCCCTCCACGACGTAGAGCTCGCACTCCTCCGGGCTGTTGGACTGGCAGTCCTTCAGCTTGCCCGGCAGGCCGCCGATGTCCATCGCGCTCTTGCGGCGCACCAGCTCCTTGGCCTTGCGCGCGGCCATCCGCGCCTGCGCCGAGGACACCGCCTTGTTGACGATCACCTTGGCCTCGGCGGGGTTGCGCTCGAACCAGTCGGTGAGCCACTCGAAGGCGGTGGTCTGCACGAACGACTTGACCTCGGTGTTGCCGAGCTTGGTCTTGGTCTGGCCCTCGAACTGGGGTTCGCGGACCTTCACGGACACGATCGCGGCCAGGCCCTCGCGGACGTCGTCGCCGGTGAGGCTGCTGTCCTTCTCCTTGAGCAGCTTCTTGTCCTTGGCGTAGCTGTTGACCACGCGGGTCAGCGCCGAGCGGAAGCCTTCCTCGTGGGTGCCGCCCTCGTGCGTGTTGATGGTGTTCGCGAAGGTGTAGACCGACTGGTTGTAGCCGGAGTTCCACTGCATCGCGATCTCCAGCTCGTAGTCCTTGCTGGAGGCGTTGAAGGACACCACCTTCTTGTGGATGGGTTCCTTGGTGGCGTTGATGTGGCGGACGAAGTCTTCCAGGCCGCCCGGATAGTGGAAGGTGCGCTCGGTGGCGCGGGCGGTGGTGCCGCTGGCGTCCTCGCCGGCCTCGTCCTCTTCGGCGGCGCGCTCGTCGCGCAGGACGATGGTCAGGCCCTTGTTCAGGAACGCCATCTCCTGCAGGCGGCGGGAGATGGTTTCGGCGTTGTACCTGGTGGTTTCGAAGATCGTCGGATCGGCCCAGAAGGTGATGGTGGTGCCGGTCTTGTCGGTGCGCTCGCCGCGCTCGACGTCGGCGACGGGCTTGGAGTCCTCGTAGCGCTGCCGCCACACGTAGCCCTCTAGGTGGATCTCCGCCTCCAGCGCCGTGGACAGCGCGTTGACCACGGACACACCCACGCCGTGCAGACCGCCGGAGACCGCGTAGGAGTCGCCGTCGAACTTGCCGCCCGCGTGCAGCACGGTGAGCACGACTTCGAGGGTCGGCTTCTTCTCCACCGGGTGGATGCCAACAGGGATGCCGCGACCGTCATCGACGACGCGCACGCCGCCGTCGGCGAGCAGGGTGACCTCGACCCTGGTGGCGTAGCCGGCCATCGCTTCGTCGACGGAGTTGTCCACGACTTCCTGCACCAAGTGGTGCAGGCCGCGTTCGCCGGTCGAACCGATGTACATGCCGGGACGCTTGCGGACGGCCTCAAGGCCCTCAAGAACGGTGATGGATGAAGCGTTGTATTCGCTCTTCTTCGGTGCCACGGGCCTCGATTTCTCCTTGAGCCGACTGTGCTGTCAGGTTGGCCGGTGCCGGTTCGAAAACACGCCCTATCCCGCACCGCAGACCATTTCGGGGCGACTCGTCTGTCGGGCGCCGCACCCTGATGCGTGCCGTCGCCCAGCGCCTCGACGATCACATCGGCCGAAGGCGTCGGCCACACCCCGAACTGATTCTACTGGCCCCCCGCGACAGAAGTAGGGCAAGGACACCCCTGACTTCCTCACAGGGCGGAGAACTCGAATCAATCCACCATCCGAGAGCCGAGAGAAGCCGCCGGGGGATCTCGGTGGCGATCGGCCGCTTGCCGATCCGGCGGTGGACCGGCCCGCGGGTCTGCTCCTCGGCGCGACCCGCCATTCGCCCCACCGCGCCTGGGGGCCGCGGCCCGCGCGGGCCGGCGGCGAGTGCGTATCGGCAGGCTACTAGCCGTAGGTGTCGCGCGGGCCACGCCCGGGAATATGCCTGGGGCCGTGCCGCCAGCTCGGCGCGGCCGGGCCCTGCACCTTGATGCGGCGCACCACGTCGCGGCCGACGCCGTCGCTGATACGCTTCAGGATCTGGCGCTGGAGCAGGCGCAGCTGCGTGGCCCACGCGGTGGATTGGGCCTGGACGGTGAGCTCGCCGTCCTTCAGCGCCACCGGCTTGGTGTGCTCGGCCACGTCGCCGCCGACCAGGGACGCCCACTTCGCGAAGACCTGGCCGCCGGAGAGGTGCTCGGTCCAGCCGCGCTCGCTGGCGATCCGGGCGGCCAGCCGACCCAGCGGCTGCGGATCGCGGTCGTCCGGGCGGGGCCCGGACCAGCCACGACGGCGGCGTGTCCGGACCGCGCCGCCCTTCTTCTTGCCGTCACGCCGGCGGGCCGCGGACTGCTCCCGGGCGGCCTGCAGGGCGGCCCGGGCGAGGTCGGGACCGGACAGCGCGGCCCCGTCGGACCCGACCGGCGACGTCCCGGTATTCACCGGGACTGCTGTTGATAGTCCTGTTGATGGTCCTGTTGATGGCGCCGAGTTATCCACACCATCCACAGAGTTATCCCCAGATGTGGGCAAATCTGTGGTGTTTCCGGCCGCGGCGATCACTCTGGGTTTACTTGACGACTGCGAACGGTTATACGGCACGTCGCACCTCGCCTTCCCGGACGTCGAATCGGGCACCGGTGAGCTCCGGCGGAACGTCCTCCGGCACCGCCGCGGTCACCAGCACCTGCTCGGCCCCGGCCACCAAGTCGGCCAGCCGGGCCCGGCGGCGGCGGTCGAGCTCGGCGAAGACGTCGTCCAGGATCAACACCGGCTCGGCGCCATCCTCGGTGAGCAGGTGGTAGGAGGCCAGCCGCAACGCCAGCACGAACGACCAAGATTCGCCGTGACTCGCGTAGCCCTTCGCGGGCAGGTCGCCGAGCAGCAGTTCCAGGTCGTCGCGATGCGGCCCGACCAGCGACACGCCGCGGTCGATCTCCTGCGGCCGGACTCGCTCCAGCTCGGCGAGCAGGGCCGCTTCCAGTTCCGCCGGGTCGGCGTCCTTGCCCAGCGGCGCGCCGTAGCCCTCGGGCAGCGACTCGCCGAGGCTGCTGCGGTAGCGGACGTCGGCCACCCGACCGGACGGCACGGTCGCCTCATCGGTCGCCGCGACGTTGGCATATGCGCTGGTCACGTGGGGTGCGATGGCGGCGACCAGGTCGAGCCGACCCGCCAGCAGCTCGGCACCGAACCGGGCCAGGTGGCCGTCCCACGCCTCCAGCGTGCGCAGGTCCGCCGAGCCGCCGCCCTTGCGCGCCGCGCCCGCGGACTTGAGCAGAGCGCTGCGCTGCTTGAGAACCCGGTCGTAGTCCGAGCGGATACCCGCGTACCGGGGTGACCTCGTGACCAGCAGGTCGTCGAGGAACCGGCGGCGCTCGCCCGGATCACCGCGCACGATCGCGAGGTCCTCCGGTGCGAACAGCACGGTGCGCAGGATGCCGAGCACGTCGCGAGGCCTGGCGACGGCACCGCGGTTGATCCGCGCCCGGTTGGCCTTGCCCGGCGTGATCTCCAGCTCGACCAGCAGCTCGCGCCCGCTGTTGACCACGGCGGCCCGCACGACCGCGCGCGCCGCGCCGTCGCGGACCAGCGGGGCATCGGTGGACACGCGGTGGGAGCCGAGGGTCGCGGCGTAGCCGATCGCCTCGACCAGGTTGGTCTTGCCCTGCCCGTTGGCCCCGAGCAGCACGGTGATGCCCGGCTCCAGGTCCAGGTCGGCGTGCGGCCACGACCGGAAGTCGGTCACTTGCAGATGACGGACGTACACGGCGATCCAACTTATTCGCAGCTTTGTTCGGTCGTCCGCCCGGTCGCCGAATTCGCGGATTCGACGCCTTTGTCGTCGGCGGTGCTCCCTGGGGCGGTTTTTCCTGGTAGCTGCCTGGTGCGTTGAGTCGCTACCGCACCTCAACGTACTCAAGACACCTGACCTGCGGAAACAGCGAGGACGGTCGGCGGTGTTGATTTGTCGGCAAAGCAACACCGCTTCCGGGCCCCGGTCAGTCCTCGGTCTTCTCCACGGCGTGGCCGCCGAACTGGTTGCGCAGCGCCGCGACCGCCTTCATGGCCGGGGAGTCCTCCTGGCGCGAGGCGAACCGCGCGAACAGCGAGGCGGTGATCACCGGCGTGGGCACGGCGTTGTTGATCGACTCCTCGACGGTCCACCGACCCTCGCCGGAGTCGTTGACGTAGCCGCGCAGCTCGGCCAGCTCCGGGTCCTCCTCTAGCGCGCGGACCAGCAGGTCCAGCAGCCAGGAGCGAACCACCGTGCCCCGGCTCCACGCCTTGATCGTCTCCGGCACGTTAGTGACCACGTCCGACGCCGACAGCAGCTCGAAGCCCTCGGCGTAGGCCTGCATCAGGCCGTACTCGATGCCGTTGTGCACCATCTTCGCGTAGTGCCCGGCACCCACCGGGCCGGAATGCGCGAAGCCCTCCTCCCGTGGGCCTTCCGGGCGCAGCGCGTCGAAGATCGGCATGGCGCGCTCGATGTCCTCGACGTCGCCACCGGCCATCAGGCCGTAACCGTTCTTGGCACCCCACACGCCGCCGGAAACCCCGACGTCGACGTACTTGATCCCGCGCTCGGCGAGCAGCGCCGCGTTGGCCTGGTCATCGGTGAACTTCGAGTTGCCGCCCTCGATCACCAGGTCGCCGGACGACAGCAGCCCGGCCAGCTCCTCGACGGTCTGCCGGGTCGGGTCGCCGTGCGGCACCATGATCCAGACGATCCGCGGGCCGGCCAGCTTCTGCACCAGCTCCGCGATGGAAGCGACATCGCTGACGTCCGGGTTGCGGTCGTAACCGACGACGTCGTGACCGGCGGCGCGCAGCCGCTCACGCATGTTGAAACCCATTCGGCCGAGACCGACAAGTCCGAGTTGCACCGGATCTCCCTCTGCGAGCTGTATATCGACTGGTTGGTCGGCGCGGATGGCCGGCCGCGGGGTGAGGACCACCAGCTAAATCGATCCGACCGGAGCCTAGCCATCGGCGTTCGCGGCTCCGGTCGGGCAGTGCGCCGGATGTGACCCAGGTCAGCCAGGAAGGCGGACCGGCATCAGGAGGTAGAGGTAGCCCTCCGCCACTTCGCCATCCTCCCCAACCGGCTTGATGAGGGCCGGGCGGTTGGCGGTGGTGAACTGCAGCTGGGCGCGCCCGGTCTTCATCGCGCCGAGCCCGTCGAGCAGGTAGGCCGGGTTGAACGCGATGGTCAGCGGCTCGCCGACCAGCTCGATCGCAAGCTCTTCCTCGGCGCTGCCCTCGTCGTCACCGCCGGCGGTCAGCCGCAGCAGCCGGTCGGAGAACTCCAGGCGCACCTGGGTGCCGCGCTCGGCGACCAGCGAGACGCGCTTGATCGCCTCGACGAGCGGGGCGACGTCGACGTCAGCGGTCACGGCGCTCTCGGCGGGCAGCAGCTGCCGGTACTTCGGGAACTCCGCGTCCAGCAGCCGGGTGGTGTTGCGGCGCGCCGTCCCGGACAGGCCGAGCAGGCCGTCGCCGGAGGCCAGCGAGATCTCCACCTTGCCGCCACCGGTGCCCAGCGTCTTCGCCGAGTCGGCAAGGGTCTTGGCTGGGACGAGCACCGCGGTGTCCTCCATCGAGGTGCCCGGCTCCCAGGTAATCTCGCGCATCGCCAAGCGGAACCGGTCGGTGGCGACCATGGTCAGCTTGTCGTTGTTGATCTCCATCCGGATGCCGGTGAGCATCGGCAGCGTGTCGTCCTTGCCGGACGCCACCGCGACCTGGCCGACGGCCTCGCTGAACAGATCGCCCGGAACCGAACCGGCGTGCTCGGGCATCGCGGGCAGTTCGGGGTAGTCCTCGACCGGCATGGTCGGCAGGCTGAACCGCGAGCTGCCGCAGGTGATGGTGACGCGAGAGCCGTCGACGGTGATCTCGACCGGGCGGGCCGGGAGCGCCTTGGTGATGTCTGCCAGCAACCGCCCGGAAACGAGGGTGCGTCCGCTGGCGTCGATCGAGGCGTCGATGGTGACCTGCGCCGAGACCTCGTAGTCGAACCCGGAGATGGTCAGCGCCTCCCCGGAGCTCGCGTCGAGCAGCACTCCGCCCAGCACCGGAACCGGTGGGCGCGACGGCAGGCTGCGCGCGACCCAGGCGACGGCGTCGGCGAGACCGTCACGTTCCACGCGGATCTTCATGGGTGTCCTTTCGGTTCCAGCCGTGGCTCGGCTGCCGGAGAACTGTGTAGAGCTGGAGCGCAGCTCATCGGGTCGGTGTAGTCGGTGTGCCCCGCGCCCCTCGCAACGAGGACGAAGCGGTCCCCCACGAGCGCCGTGCACGCGAAGTCGGCTCGAGCTCGCCCCGGAGTTCACACCGGCGGCCTCCGCAGGAGTTCCACCGTAGAGCGTGCGCCGAGATCTCCGCATCCGGGTCCGGGCAGTTCGTGCTGCCGTCCTGGCGGTCCAGGCCGAGTTGTCCACTTATCCACCGAGCCTTCTTCTCTTTTTCTTTTTTCTTCAAAGAGAAGAAATGACCGTCGTAGTAGTAGGGGCTGTGAGTTGTGGGGACAAGTGTCGTTTGGGCTGGTCGGACGGCGTGGTCGGTTGTGGATGAACACGGGATGTAACTGGGGACTACGACGTCCGGGTTGTGGACAACTTCTGCCCCACCTCGGTTTATCCACAACCACCCCGAGTTGTCCACAGTTCCATCCACAGCTTTCGGCCCGGTTATACCCAGCCCCTGTTGGTTTTGGGCTCGTCCACCGATCAGGTTGTGGGCAAAGCTGTGAAAGCGTTGTGGTCAACTGGGCTCCGCTCTGTGGGCAGCTTGCTCCAGCTTGTGCACAGCTTGTGGATGAATTGGGGAAAACTCCAGGTCAGGCCTGGGGATGGAGAACCTGTGGATAACTCGGGCCTTGCCGCTGACATGGCGGACTTTTTTATCGATGGGGTGAGGCGAAGACCACCCGGGTCCTCAGAAAAATTCGGCGCGCCAACTCCCTTCGCGAGTGCGTAGCGCGCTTGATCAACCTCGGAACGTGGTGGTTTGCTGTCCGGGCGCGCGCCCCGCGGCCGGTTCACAGCCTTCGATGCGCGCGCATCCCGGACCCCGGCGGCCCGCGAAACGGCCCGAAGTTTTCTGTCGGGGCGGTCTGATGCGAGCCGGGTGGTCCAACAGAAATCTCTCGACGTCCCCGGCGGACCCCGGGACGTCCGGCGCGCGCCGCGAAGCGCGCAGCGACCAACGATCAGGCGGAGCCCCACTCCGGGCCCGACGGCGCGCGGCCGGAGCGATTCCCCACGGGCCGCTACGGGAGAGCTTTCTGCTGACGGGGGTGGCTCGCGCCGGGCGGGGTCAGCAGAAAGATTCGCCGCGAGAGGCGAAGGAATCACACCGGGGACCCCGAGATGGCCCCGCAGCGGCCATCTGAGCGGCCCGACCCTTCTGACCTCGAACTTCTCAACAGCACGGCAGCATCAGGCAAGCAGCGAAGGCGCGCAGGGACGCCCCCGGTTTCCTTTGAGAGGTCAGCGGGACTGCTGCTTGATTCGGGCCGTGAGCTCTTGGACGTGCTCGTAGACGCGGCGCCGCTCGGCCATCTCCTTGCGGATCTTCTTGTCCGCGTACATCACCGTCGTATGGTCGCGGCCGCCGAAGTACTGGCCGATCTTCGGCAGCGACGAGTCGGTCAGCTCCCGGCACAGGTACATCGCGATCTGGCGCGCCTGCGCCAGCGCCTTCGTCTTGCCCGGGCCGCACAGGTCGTCGATGGTCACGCTGAAGTAGTCCGCTGTCACCGCCATGATCGTCGGCGGGGTGATCTCCGGGGTCTGCGAGTCCGGGATCAGGTCGCGCAGCACGATCTCGGCCAGCTGCAGGTCGACCGGCTGCCGGTTCAGCGACGCGAACGCGGTGACCCGGATCAGCGCCCCCTCCAGCTCGCGGATGTTGCGCTCGATCCGGGACGCGATGAACTCCAGCACGTCGGCCGGCGCATTCATCCGGTCCTGGGCGGCCTTCTTGCGAAGGATCGCGATCCGCGTCTCCAGCTCCGGCGGCTGGATGTCCGTGATCAGGCCCCACTCGAACCGGGTGCGCAGCCGGTCCTCCAGGGTGCGCAGCCCCTTCGGCGGCCGGTCCGAGGACACCACGATCTGCTTGTTCGAGTTGTGCAGGGTGTTGAAGGTGTGGAAGAACTCCTCCTGGGTTCCTTCCTTGCCCTCCAAGAACTGGATGTCGTCCACCAGCAGCACGTCGACGTCGCGGTACCGGCGCTGGAACGCCACCTGCCGGTCGTCGCGCAGCGAGTTGATGAAGTCGTTGGTGAATTCCTCGGTGGACACGTAGCGGACGCGCATCCCGGGGAACAGCCGCTGGGCGTAGTGGCCGACCGCGTGCAGCAGGTGCGTCTTGCCGAGCCCGGACTCGCCCCAGATGAACAGCGGGTTGTACGCGCGGGCCGGTGCTTCCGCCGCGGCGACGGCGGCGGCGTGCGCGAAGCGGTTCGAGGAGCCGATGACGAACGTGTCGAAGGTGTACTTCGCGTTCAGCCGGGTCTGCGAGGTCGGCGGCGCGTGCTTCGGCGCGGTGAACGGCTGGCCCTGGTGCGGCTCGCCCGGTTGTCCGGCGCGGCCGAAGGTCGGCCAGATCTCGTTGGCGGACTCGTCGGCTTCCGGCTCGGTCGCCGCGCTCTCCGGCTCGTCGGTTTCGCCGTCGCCGTCGGCATCCAACGGCGACGGAACCTCGCCGTTGGGCCATCTGAACTCGGCCGTCGAGAAGTCGATCCCGGGGTGCTTGTCCGGTGCCGCGTGCCGTCCTCCGGCGTCGGGCAACGAACCAGGCACCGGACCGGTGACGGGCCCGCTGATCGAGCCGGTGTGCGCGGTGTTCCCGAAAGCTTCGGGCCCCCGCCCGAAGCCAGGCGCGGAGACGAACGGATGCCCGGAGTGATCGGCGCCGGTCGGAGTACCGGGACCGCGGCCGGACCAGGAATCGGCCGACCAGGAATCGGCCGACGCGGGTGCCGCGACCGGGCGGGTGGGCGCGGGAACGGCGGTGTCCACCTTCACCGCCAGCGACACGGCGCGGCCGAGCCGGCGGGAAAGCGCGTCGGTGATCGGGTCGCGCAGCGCGCGCTCGATGGCTTCCTTGGCGAAGTCGCTCGGCGCGGCGAGCAGCGCGGTACCGTCCAGCAGCCCGATCGGTCGGGTCACCCGCATCCAGGCGCGTTGCTGAGGCGAGAGCGTGCCGGAAGACAGCTCCTGCACCACCTCATCCCAAACTCGAACGAGATCGGCTTGGTGGTCGGACACCGCCTTGCTCCCCTCCCCTCGCTCGCGCAGCCCCCGGTGCGGTCCCGGGCCAGGCTCCCACGGTGCTCGGGCGCGGGCGGTGTCACGGGACGGTGGGGCCATACTCAAGTGGACACCTGTTCGAGCAGGTGTCCACAGAGTTGTCCACAACTTGTGTATGAAGGTACGGCAGGCCGCTCCGGTGATCCTTCCTGGGGCGGCTGTACCGCTGCGATCGAGGTCAGGTGCCCACCGAAGACCGGTGCTCCCACACACCGGTCCGCGCATCGCAGGGGGGCACGCTAACAAGGTCGCGCCCGCGTCACAAGCGACTCCCGGAGATGCCGCGAAGATCGGGATGTGGCAGCCTGGTGGCCACTGGTGCGGCGGCTGTGCCCGGTGATCGTCGCCGGTTGGCGACCCCGGTTCAGCGTCCTCCGCTGCCACTGCGTACTCTCGTACAGTCCCCCGCTTCCTGAGCGGGCATGTCGCTGCGCCGAGATTCCGGCGCCGTGCACCGCTCGGTGTTCGCCGATCGCCGCACGGCCAGCGACTGCGGCTCGCGAAACAGGGACACCTTGACCGAACCGTGGTTCACCGTGGCCATCGGTGCCTGTAGTAACCGGGAGATCCGACCGTGAGCAAGGGCAAGCGCACTTTCCAGCCGAACAACCGCCGCCGTGCCAGGAAGCACGGGTTCCGGCTGCGCATGCGCACTCGGGCCGGCCGGGCCATCGTGGCCTCGCGCCGTCGCCGGGGTCGCGCGCAGCTGACTGCCTGATCGCGTCCGGCCGTGCTTCCCGCGGCAGCCAGGCTGACCAAAAACCAGGAGTTCCGCCTGGTGGTCCGTCGTGGTCGCCGGGTCGGCCGGTCCCGCCTGGTGGTCCACGTGCTGCGTCCGGACCAGGCTCGGGACCTCGGCCCGCACCACACCGGCGAGGCCTTGCCGGAAGCCGAGGCGAAAACGGCACCCACCCGGAATTCGGATGTCTCGACCCGGGTGGGTTTTGTCGTGAGCAAGGCCGTGGGGACGGCCGTCGTCCGGCACCGGGTCACCCGCCGCCTCCGGCACCTGATGCGCGACCTCCTGCCGGCGTTGCCCGCTGGCACACTGGTGGTGGTCCGCGCCCTGCCGCCCGCGGCAGGTGCGTCCAGCCGCGAGCTCGGTGCGGATCTCGACGTGGCGCTGCGCAAGCTCCGCGTCCTCGCCCCCGATGTTCCGGCGACGGGTTCCAGGTGATGGCTTCGGACGAGCGCCACGACGACAGGCTCCGCGCCCCTGCTCGGCGCCCGGGCCCGCTCGCCTGGGTGCTGCTCGGTCCGGTGCACGTCTACCGCAAGGTGATCTCCCCGCTGCTGCCGCCGTCGTGCCGGTTTTACCCGAGTTGCAGCACCTACGCGGTCGAGGCACTCACCGTCCACGGCCTGTTCCGCGGTGGCTGGTTGACCCTGCGCAGGTTGCTGCGCTGCGGCCCCTGGCACCCTGGAGGCCTGGACCCCGTTCCACCGCCCCGTGAGCGGTCCGCGGCGGGCGACCCCGTTGGTGGCCGCGTACCCGAGAAACCTGCCGAGGAGTAGCCCGCGTGCTGGACTTCATCTATTACCCGGTGTCGGCCATCCTCTGGTTCTGGCACAAGGTGTTCGGCTTCGTGCTGGATCCGGCCAGCGGCTACGCCTGGGCGCTGGCGGTGATCTTCCTCGTCTTCACGCTGCGCGCGCTGCTGTTCAAGCCGTTCGTGCACCAGGTGCGGTCGATGAAGAAGATGCAGGAGTTCGCGCCGCAGATCCGAGCGCTGCAGGCCAAGTACGGCGACGACCGGCAGAAGCTGGCCGCCGAGATGCAGAAGATGCAGGCCGAGCAGGGCTTCAACCCGATCAGCGGCTGCCTGCCGATGCTGGTGCAGGTCCCGGTGTTCATCGGGCTCTTCCACGTGCTCAACGGGTTCAAACCGGGCGCACCGTCGAACTACATCTTCAACGCCGACGACGTGGCCTCGTTCGTGGCGGCCGATCTGTTCGGCGCGAAGCTGTCGAACACCATCAGCCAGACCCCCGAGGTGCTCGCGACGTTCGGCACCGACCGTGTGGAAATGATGCTGGTCGGTGTGCCGCTGATGATCGCCGCCGCGATCGCCACGCACTTCACCGCGCGCCACTCGGTGCAGCGGCAGACCGCCGACGCGGCGGCCAACCCGCAGACGGCGATCATGAACCGGATGACGCTGTGGATCTTCCCGATGTTCGCGATCATCGGCGGTCCGTTCCTGCCGCTGGCCATCCTCATCTACTGGTTGGCCAACAACTTCTGGACGCTGGGTCAGCAGCGCGTGGTGTACCGCCGGATCGACCACGAGGAGGCTGCGCTGGCCGGCGCGCCCGTGGTCGTCGAATCCACTGGGGTGGAGACGGACACCACGCGGGCCGCGGACCCGGCGGCCAAGGACCAACCCGGTGAGATCCCCGGGGTGATCGAAGACCGTTCTCGCGACACGGACAAGCCGGGCGAGTCCCGCTGAGTCCGTCGCGAACCCTGGAGAGGAGACACCCAGTGTCCGAAACCGTGCAGGAGTCGAGCCCGTCCCCGGCCGAGCCCCAGACCGACAGCACCGAGAACACCGAGACTGAAAAGTCCGAGGTGTCGAACACCGAAGCTCTCCTGGTGCAGGAGGGCGACATCGCGGGTGACTACCTGGAGCGGCTACTCGACCTGCTGGACTACGACGGGGACATCGACCTGGACGTCGAGGCGGGTCGCGCGGTGGTGAGCATCGACGGCGGCGACGATCTGGAGAAGCTGGTCGGCGGACGCGGCCAGGTACTGGAGGCGCTGCAGGAGCTGACCCGGCTGGCGGTGCAGCAGGAGACCGGCGTCCGCAGCCGGCTGATGCTGGACGTCGCGGGCTGGCGGGCGGGCCGTCGGCAGGAGCTGACCGAGCTCGGGCGCTCGACTGCGGAGACCGTGCTGGAGACCGGCAAGGAGGCGCGACTGCGCCCGATGACGCCGTTCGAGCGGAAGATCATCCACGACGCCGTTGCGGCCGTCGACGGCGTGCACAGCGAGAGCGAAGGCGAAGAGCCCAACCGCAAGGTCGTCGTCTTCAAGAGCTGACTGCTGCCCCACCGGTGCCCCCGTCGATCCTCGGACCGGCGGGGGCACCGTCCTATTCGGGCCCGTGTTTCACGTGAAACGCGGCGGTTGGACGAGACCTCGATGCGTTCGCTTCCTCGAAGTAGCGCCCGCGCCGTCGCGGGTTCTCAGACGTCGCCTGACGAGTAAGCCCTTACTCCTGTTGTAATTGCGCGAATCGGGGATCTGGAGTCCGGGCGGCGCCTGTGGTTGCGCCGCCCGCATCGCCACGTGCGTTGAGCCGATTCCCCCAAGGAGGTTTCACGTGAAACGCGGGTTGCCGTGTGACTGCGGATTGCGATCCGGCAGGCTTAGGTGAACACACCTGGTTCCACGTGAAACATCGACACGGGGTGAATGCTTTGACCGGAGGTGCGCCATCTGAGGCGCGGGTCGTATTCGGCGAGCGGTTGGCGTTGGCGGAACGCTTCGTCGAGTTGCTCCAGGAGCACGGAATCCGCCGCGGTCTGATCGGTCCGCGCGAACTGGACCGGCTCTGGGAAAGACATTTATTGAACTCTGCGGTGATTGCGGAGTTGCTGCCACCGAATTGCCGGGTGTTGGACGTAGGCTCTGGGGCGGGGTTGCCGGGCATCCCGTTGGCAATCGCCCGCCCGGATCTGAACCTGACCCTGTTGGAGCCGATGGCTCGACGGGTGACGTGGTTGCAGGAAGTCATCACCGAGTTGGCGCTCACCGTCGAGGTGGTGCGTGGACGTGCCGAGGAGGGCCCGGTGCGCGAACGGCTGGCCGATCAGGACGTCGTGACCGCGCGTGCCGTGGCGCCGATGGAACGGCTCGCGAAGTGGTGCCTCCCGCTGCTTCGGACCGGGGGCCGGCTGCTCGCCATGAAGGGCGAGAGCGCGGCGGAGGAACTCGAACGGGATGCGGCGGCGATCGCTGCGGTCGGCGGCGGTCGCGGCGAAGTGGTTTCGTGTGGTGTCGGTGTGATCGAGGTGCCGACGACCGTCGTCGTGGTGGAGCGGGTCGCGGCGACCCGAAATGCGTCCGGTCGGCGTCGTGACGGTGCACGTCGAACGAGAAAGGATCGTGGACGGTGAATCCGGAGTCAAACGGAGCGGGTCGTGTTTCACGTGAAACGAGGGGGCGTGCAATGGGCGGGCTTCGGTTCCCCTCCGGGCCGGGAGGCGAGTCGTCTATGAGCAGCTTCGGCAAGGACGACATCGGCTGGACCCCGATCATGGAGGAGGCCCAGCGGGCGACCCGGGTGCTGCACCCGGAGACCCTGGAACTCCCCCGCCCCACCCATCGGCGGATCATGACCGTGGCCAACCAGAAGGGCGGCGTCGGCAAGACGACGAGCACGGTGAACCTCGCGGCCGGGCTGGCGCTGCATGGGCTCAACGTGTTGGTCATCGACCTCGACCCGCAGGGCAACGCGAGCACCGCGCTGGGCGTCGAGCACCGCTCCGGCGTCCCGTCGGTGTACGAGGTGCTGCTCGGTGAGATCAGCATCGCCGATGCGGCGGCGCAAAGTACCCAGTCGAAGAACCTGTGGTGCGTGCCGGCGACGATCGACCTGGCGGGCTCCGAGATCGAGCTCGTCACCATGGTGGCGCGCGAGGGTCGGCTGAAGGAGGCGCTGAACTCCGAGGTGGTGGACCAGCTCGCACCCGACTACGTCCTCATCGACTGCCCGCCGTCGCTGGGGCTGCTCACGGTGAACGCGTTGGTCGCCGCGAACGAGGTGCTGATCCCGATCCAGTGCGAGTACTACGCGCTGGAGGGGCTGGGCCAGCTGCTGCGCAATATCGAGCTGGTGCAGGCGCACCTCAACCCCGCGCTCTGGGTGTCGACGATCCTGTTGACCATGTACGACGGACGCACCAAGCTGGCGGACCAGGTGGCCGCCGAGGTACGCGGCCACTTCGGGGACCTGGCGCTGCGGACGGTCATCCCGCGGAGCGTGAAGATCTCCGAGGCCCCCGGCTTCGGCCAGACGGTGCTGACGTACGACCCGGGCTCGCGCGGGTCGATGAGCTACCTGGACGCCGCTCGGGAGATCGCCGAGCGGGGTGCTGAGAGGAAGACAGCATGACCGAGCGTCGAGGTGGTCTTGGCCGCGGCATCGCCGCGCTGATCCCCAGCGGTCCCCCGGCAGGCGCTCCCCCGGCGGGTGCCGACGGCGTGGCATTGCAGAGCAGCCCGGCCCTGCGTAAGTCGTTCGGCAACCGGTCCGGGTCCGATGTTTCACGTGAAACCGGCGGTTCCGTGGCGGGCGCGGTTTACCGCGAGATTCCCATCGACTCGATCGCGCCCAACCCGAAACAGCCCCGGCAGGTCTTCGAAGAGTCCGCGCTGCACGAGCTGGAGCACTCGATCCGCGAGTTCGGGCTGCTGCAGCCGATCGTGGTGCGGGAGCTGGGCGCCGACAAGTTCGAGCTGATCATGGGTGAGCGCCGGTGGCGTGCCTCCCAGCTAGCCGGGCTGAAGGTCATCCCCGCGATCGTCCGCAGGACGCAGGACGACGCGATGCTCCGGGACGCGCTGCTGGAAAACATCCACCGGGTGCAGCTGAATCCCCTGGAGGAGGCGGCGGCCTACCAGCAGCTGCTGGACGAGTTCGGCGTGACCCATGACGAGCTGGCCGACCGCATCGGCCGCAGTCGCTCGGTCGTCACGAACACGATCCGCCTAATGCGGCTGCCGCTGGAGGTGCAGCGGCGGGTGGCGGTCGGGGTGCTGTCGGCCGGGCACGCCCGCGCCCTGTTGGGCCTGGAGGACGTCGAGCAGCAGGAGGACCTCGCGAAGCGGATCGTCGCGGAGGGCTTGTCGGTCCGCACGACCGAGGAGCAGGTCAAGCTGATCAAGTCGGAGGCGCCGCGGAAGAAGAGGGCGGCGAAGAAGCCGATCGAGGCCCCCGGCTTCGACCGGTTGGCGGACCGGCTGTCGAACCACTTCGACACCACCGTCAAGGTGGAGCGCGGCAAGCGGAAGGGACGGATCGTCGTCGAATTCGGGTCGGTTGACGATCTTGAGCGGTTGGTGGAGTTGATCTTGATTAATCAGGACCGCGAGATCCATGAGCAATGATACCGAGATCTTTCGTCACGGTGACGATGACTTACGGTAGTTGAAAATCGCATACAGTAGTTAAAAATCAAGAGTGCTCATCGCACTCGCTCGCGACAAGAAGAGGGCCGGTCTCGTCGGAGACCGGCCCTCTTGTTTCACGTGAAACAGCGGATCACCGCGATCGCGCGATCGCCCGCTCGACGAGCGTCGCGAAGACCTCCCCCAGTGACCGCCCGGCGGCCTCGACCGCCATCGGCAGCAGCGAGGTCTCGGTCAGTCCGGGCGACACGTTGACTTCCAGGAAGTGCGGCGTCCCGTCCCGGTCGATGATCGCGTCCGTCCGCGAGACGTCGCGGAGCCCGAGTAGTCGGTGTGCGGCGATCGCCAGCTCGCCCGCGGCGGCGGCGGCTTCGGCCGGGACCTCGGCGGGTGCGTGGTAACTGGTGAGCCCGGCGGTGTAGCGGGCGGTGTAGTCGTAAACCCCGTCCGCCGGCTCGATCTGCACCGCGGGCAACGCCTCCGGTCCATCCGGCCCGTCGATGACGGTGATCGCCACCTCGGTCCCCTCGACGAACTGCTCGACGAGCACCGCGTCGCCGTAGGACAGCGCGCCCACCATCGCCGCGGGGAGCTCGGCGGCGTCGCGCACCACGTGCGCGCCCAGCGCCGACCCGCCCTGGTCCGGCTTGAGCATCAACGGCAGCCCGAGCTTGGCCACGAGCGCGTCCAACACGGCCTGCGCGCCGAGCTCGCGGAACGTTGCATGCGGCAACGCAACCCAGTCCGGCGTGGCAAGCCCGGAGCGCGCCAGTTCGGCCTTGGCGGTCGGCTTGTCCCAGGCCCGGCGGCAAGCATGCGGGCCGGTGCCGACGTACGGGACACCGACCATGTCCAGCACGGCCTGCACCGCGCCGTTCTCCCCTTCCCCGCCGTGCAGGGCGACCACGACCGCGTCGGGGCGCTCCTGTTCGATGCGGGACAGCAGCCGGGCGTCGGCATCCCACTCCGCCACGGTCACGCCGACCGAACGCAGTGCGGCGGACAATCGGCGCCCGGAGCGCAGCGACACCTCGCGCTCGTGCGACAGCCCCCCTGCGAGCACGGCAACCCAGCGTTCAGACACTCAACACACCCCTGGAAAGTAGTAGTCCACTGTGCTCAGGAGGACTCCTGGTGCACAGTGGACTGTTTGGATTTCGGGCCAGGATTCGGCGAAAACTCTACGCGGTGTCGGGAGACGGAACCTGCGGGCCCGGGACGCTGCGCTGGGGCACCGTGCCGAAGGTGCGGACCAGCTCCATCTCCTCGGTCAGCGTGTTGGCCAGCCGTCGGACGCCCTCGCGGATCCGCTCCGGTGTCGGGTAGCAGAACGACAAGCGCATCTGCCGGCTGCCGAACCCGTCGCGGTAGAACCCGGTGCCCGACACGTACGCGACCCGCTGGGTCACCGCGCGGGGCAGCATCGCCTTGGTGTCCACGCCCTCCGGCACGGTGAGCCAGACGAAGAAGCCGCCGTCGGGGCGCGTCCACGTGCAACCCGGCGGCATGTACTGCTCGAGCGCGCTGAGCATCGCGTCGCGCCGCTCCCGGTACTGCTCTTGGAAGATCTTGATCTGTCCCAGCCAGTCGTGCGTGCTCAGGTAGCGGGACACGATCATCTGGTTCAGCGTGGGCGGGCACAGCGTGGCCGACTCGGCGGTCAGCACCAGCTTCTCCCGGATAGCGTGCGGCGCCAGCACCCAGCCGACGCGCAGCCCGGAGGCGAATGTCTTGGAGAACGAACCGAGGTAGACGACGTTGTCCGCATCCATGCTGCGCAGCGCGGGGTGCGGCTGGCCGTCGAAGCCGAGCAGGCCGTACGGGTTGTCCTCCACCACGAGGATGCCGTGCTGGGCGCAGATCTCCAGGATCTCGGAGCGCCGCGGCAGGGCCAGCGTGATGCCGCCCGGGTTGTGGAAGTTCGGAATGGTGTAGAGGAACTTGATCCGCTTGCCCTGCGCGGTCACGTTGGCGATGGCCTGGCGCAGTGCCTCCGGCTGCAGGCCGTCCTCGTCCATCGCGACGTGCACGACCTCGGCCTGGTACGCGGCGAACGAGCCGAGCGCGCCGACGTAGGACGGGCCCTCGGCGAGGATGACGTCGCCCGGGTCGCAGAAGATGCGGGTGACCATGTCCAGGGCCATCTGGGAGCCCGCGGTGACCATCACGTCGTCCGGGTGGGCGGTGATCCCCTCCAGCGCCATGACCTCGCAGATCTGCTCGCGCAGCTCCGGCACGCCGTGCGCGGAGCCGTACTGCAGCGCGACTTGGCCGTCGACGGAGATGAGGCGGGCGACCTCGGCGGCCAGCGAGTCCAGCGGCAGCGCGGCGAGGTTCGGCATGCCGCCGGCCAACGAGACCACCTCGGGGCGGCTCGCGACGGCGAAGAGAGCTCGGATCTCGGAGGCCGTCATCCCGGTGGTCCGCTCCGCGTAGTGCGCCCGGTACGCGTCCAGGTTGCGTGCGGGCTTCTCGGGCGGGCTGGGCTGTTCCGGCGTGGCCGGCGGGCTTCCGTGGTCCGACATATCGCGCTCCGGTTTCGGTTGTGCGCTCTGCTCATCCCGTGGGGACGATCGGGCGATTCTATAGGGCCTATCGTCACAACCCACCCGACATGTAACGAGCACCTCGCAATAGCGGGTCTCCGATCTCGTTCTGCGTGGCGGTGCGGGTGGCGGCACCTCAGGGGCCTTCTCGACTCCGGGATCCCCGACTGGCGTTGGGGCTGGCCTCGCGAGATAGCTCCGGAGAACCCGCGGCGGTGCAGGTTGCATAGGTGGGCCAAGTGGCTTCGCCACATGCGGCAGCTTGGAGCGCATCCCGTTCAGGTGTCGCCGTGGCGGTTGTTCCGGTGGCGGTGGTGGTGGCGGCTCCCTTGTGATCGGTTGGCCGGAGGTAAGCGATCTCACTCCATCGGGTTGCTGATGGCGTGCGCTGTGGGTTCCGGTGCCGGGCTGCAGCGGCTTATCCTGGCGGCATCCCGCCGCATCTGCGCGGGTTCGTGCGGGTTTCCAGGAGGTCAGGTGTCGCGACGCGTCGTCGGCGTCACGCTGGACAACCTCGACCACCTGCCCCGGCGGTGTCGCCGATGTGTTTTCTGGGAGTTGGCGCCGCACGTCCGGGAGCAGGCCGAGGAGTTCGGCGAGACCGAACTGGAGAAAGAGGCTTGGGTCTCCAGCGTGCTGCTGGAGTGGGGCTCCTGCGGCCGCATCGTCTACGTGGACGGCGTTCCGGCGGGGTACGCGATGTACGCGCCGCCCGCGGCCGTGCCGCGCTCCAACGCCTTCCCCACAGCCCCGGTGAGCGCGGACGCGGTGTTGCTGACCGCGCTGCGCGTGCTGCCGGAGTTCGAGCACGGTGGGCTGGGGCGGATCCTGGTGCAGAACGTGGCGAAGGACCTGACCCGGCGCGGGGTGAAGGCCGTGGAGGCCTTCGGCGACCTGGCGGGCTCCGCCGAGAGCTGCGTGATCCCGGCGGGCTTCCTGCAGCAGGTCGGCTTCAAGACGGTTCGCCAGCACCCCAAATGGCCCAGGATGCGGCTTGAGCTGCGCACCGCGATCTCCTGGAAGGAAGACGTGGAGGCGGCGCTGGAGCGGCTGCTGAGCTCGGTGACGATCAAGACGGCCGAACCGGCCATAGGCGGCGCCTGACCGGCCGAACAGGCCCGGCAGGATGACCAAGTCGACAGGCCACCAAGTCGGAGAGGCCACCAAGTCGGAGAGGCCACCCGGCCACCCAAGTCGACGTCGACAGGTCACCAAGTCGAGAAGTCACCAAGTCAACGTCGACAGGTCACCAAGTCGACAAATCCCCCAACCATCCGGGAAGAATCTTCCGCATCGCAGAACGGAGATTTCGTTTCCGCAATTTCAATGGAAATTGGACCTTCGATTTCCATTGAAATTGCGGCGGACCAGTGCGGTCAGGCGCCCTCGGCGCGGGCGAGTTCGTGGCGCAGCAGGTCATCGAAGGTGAACGTGCCCGTCGGCTGGTCGTCCTTGCCCAGCAGGTACAACCGCTTCACCGCGACCAGCAGGCCCTCCGCGACGACGTCCCGGAACGCCGGGTCCAGCAGCCGACTGCGGTCCCGGGCGTTGGTCAGGTAGCCGATCTCCATCCGCACCGCGGGCATCCGGGTCAGCCGCAGCACGTCCCATGTCTTGGGGTGGGTGTGGCAGTCGCGCAGCCCCGTCCGGGCCACGATTTCGCGCTGCAGGAAGCCCGCCAGCGCCTCCCCCACGGTCGACGTGGTGCCGTTGCCGGTGCCGAAGTGGAAGCTCGCCACGCCCTCCGCCAGCGGCGACTGGTTGGCGTCGATGTGCAGCGACAGGAACATGTCGGCGCCGGCCTCGTTGGCGAAACCGGCTCGGTCGGCGTCCGGCGGGCTGGCGTTGGGCCCGCGGGTGATCAGGGCCTCCATTCCGGTGGCGACCATCCGGCCTTCCAACCGGCGGGCCAGGTCCCAGGTCAGGTCGGCCTCGTGCACGTTGTCGATGCACACCCCGCGGTCCGTGCCGCCGTGGCCCGGGTCGATCACGATCCGCTTGCCGCGCAGCCGGGGCCCCGCGCGCCGCACCTTCTCCTGCTCGCGCAGGAACACCGGCCGCCCGCCGCGGACCTTCGGCGCGAGCTGCTTGAGCGCCCGCAGCGTGCCCGGCCCGCAGATGCCGTCGGGGTTCAGCCCGTAGTCACGCTGGAAGCTGCGCAGCGCCTGCTCGGTCTCCCGGCCGAAGATGGCGTCCGGGCGGCCCGTGTCGAAGCCCAGCTCCAGCAGCCGCTCCTGCAGCGCGAAGACGTCGTCGCCGCTGATCGGCTTGGACACCAGAAAGGCCAGCGACCGGTCGCCGAGGCGCCAGCGCGCGTCCGTCAGCGCCCGGTAGGTCGCCGGGCCCACGACGCCGTCGGTGATCAGCCCACGTTGCTGTTGGAAGACCCGGACCGCTTGTTCCACCGCGTCGTCGAAGATCGACGGTCCCGTCCGGGTGTTGGCCGGAAGCAGACCCAACGCCGCAAGGGTGTTCCTGATCTCGGCAACGGCCGGACCGACGTCACCGCGGTGGAGCAGCTGCATGCACTCCTCGCTCGATTCAGGCGCCGGTACTGGCACCGACGCGAAGGATGGCCGGGTTTGCCCCGGATTCCCGTTCTGCGTGCCGGGTCCGGAAGGCGGACCCGTCGGGTCATTGTGCCTTGTGCACCGAGACCCGGCGCTACGGCCCACGACCACCGGGGTGGACGTGCGACAACGGTCCGTGGGTGGGTGATCTCGTTCGGTGCGCGAAAACACGATCCCGCCGTCACTGTCCTATCGACTAGACGGCGGGACCGCGTTATTCGGTTGCGTCAGATGGAGTCCGATTTCACAGGTACTCGGACAGGTCCGACTCCAGCGCCGCCTTCGGCTTGGCGCCGACGATCTGCTTGACCGGCTGGCCGTCCTTGAACAGCAGCAGGGTCGGGATGGACATCACCTGGTAGTCGCGCTGCAGGCTGGGGTTGGCGTCGATGTCCAGCTTCGCGACGGTGATCTTGTCCTTGTGCTCGCCGGCGATCTGCTCCAGCACCGGGGCGACCATCTTGCACGGGCCGCACCAGTTGGCCCAGAAGTCGACCAGGACCGGCTTGTCGCTGTCCAGGACCTTTTCCTTGAACGTCTTCTCGTCCACGACCACCGTGTTGGTGTCGGCCATGTTCCTTCTCCCTGTCGGTTTGGTGCTGCCTGGAGTCAGTTCGCCGAGCCGGGCCCGTAGCCGCCACCGACGAGCTCGGCGGCCACCTCGGCCTCGGGCACGTCGTGCTCAGCGAGCCAGCGTTCGGCATCCATTGCGGCGGAGCATCCGGAACCGGCCGCGGTGATCGCCTGCCGGTAGGTGTGGTCCACCAGGTCGCCCGCGGCGAACACGCCGGGGATCCCGGTGTGCGTGGTGGGCTGCTGGACCTGCACGTAACCCTCGGCGTCCAAGGTGACCTGGTCGCGCACCAGCTGGCTGCGCGGGTCGTGGCCGATCGCGACGAACATGCCGGTCACGTCCAGCTCGGAGGTCTCGCCGGTGACCGTGTCGCGGAGCTTCAGGGTGCTGACGGCATTGCCGCCGACGACCTCGGTGACCGCCTTGTTGGTCAGCCACTTGATCTTCTCGTTGGCCCGGGCCCGCTCCAGCATGATCTTGGAGGCGCGGAACTCCTCGCGGCGGTGGATGATCGTCACCGACCGGGCGAAGCGGGTCAGGAAGGTAGCCTCCTCCATCGCCGAGTCACCGCCGCCGATGACGGCGATGTCCTGGTCGCGGAAGAAGAAGCCGTCGCAGGTGGCGCAGGCGGACACGCCGTGGCCGAGCAGGCGCTCCTCGCCCGGGACGCCGAGGTAGCGGGCGGCGGCGCCCATTGCGAGGATGACCGCCTTCGCGCGGTACTCCACACCGCCTGCGAACACGGACTTCACGCCGGCGCTTTCTTCCCCTGGGGTCAGGTCGAGGCGCTCGACGTCCTCGGCCCGCAGCTCGGCACCGAAGCGTTCCGCCTGGGACCGCATCTGCTCCATCAGATCCGGGCCCATGATCCCGTCGGAGAACCCCGGGAAGTTCTCCACGTCGGTGGTGGTCATCAACGCGCCACCGAACTGGGTGCCCTCGAAGACGAGTGGTTCGAGCTCCGCCCGTGCGGCGTACACCGCAGCGGTGTATCCGGCGGGGCCAGAGCCCACGATGATCACGTTGCGGACTTCGCCAGTCACCGCGCCCCTTCCGTCGTAGCGTCTCCGTCGCGCTCGGCGCGCGACGGTACCCGGCTCAACGCGATCCTATTCGGGTCTGTTCCCGATCACGGAGACGCCGTGCCGGAGGGCACAGCGCAGCCGACCCCGTCCCACGGATCGGGAGTCGGTGAGACGCGGCGGCCGGGTGCGGATCGCACCCGGCCGTCAGCATGTGGGAGGCGTTCCTAGCCGCCGAAGGTGGAGTCCGAGACCTTGGCCGGGTTGCCCGGGCCGCACTCGGGTCCCACCGCTAAAAGGCGGAACTTGCCGATGGCACCGCCTTGCAGAACCAGCAGCTGGGCGGGTTTCCCATTGAGCGTTATCTCCCGCGCGCCCAGCGGTTTGCCGCTGTTGACGCCGTTGGCCTGCAGGCAGCCGATGAGCCGTTGCGGGTCCGTCAGCGTGCTGCTGTACTGCTCGGACTTCATGATCTCGCCGAACTGCTCGCCGTTCAGCGTGACCTGCTCCCCCCGCAGCGCCAGCGGCGCCGGTGCCCCGCCGGTCGCGGCCGGCTGCGCCTGGTTGCTGCCTGAGGTGTCCGTGTTGCTGGGCAGGACCGAGAACACCACGGCGGCGGCCGCGGCGGCCACCCCGGCCAGTCCGGCGCCCAGCGTGAACCGCCTCCGGCGGCGCTGCTTGGCCGCGGCGAAGTCGATCACCTGGCCGTCCTGCTCGGCGGGCGGTGCGACGGGCTCGGCCGGCGGTGCGGCAGCGGCCTGTTGCTGGGCCCAGGCCCGGACCTCGTTCTCCAACGCGGCATCGATGCGGGCCGAAACGTCGTCGGGAATCGTCAGCGGCGGCAACGCCGCCAGGTCTGAGCTAGTGGCGTCCAACGCCGCCAGGATGTCTCTGGCCTCCGGGTCGTCCTGGACCTGGACGCGCAGTTGGTCGGCGGTCTGCTGGTCCAGCACTCCGGCGTGGAGATCGGCCAGCAGGTCCAGGGACCATGGTGGCCCCTGCGGCGCCCCCGTGCGCCGGTGTTCACCACTCATCGTCCCTCCCGTCGACGCATGGCCATCGCGTCATCTGGGACGTTCGCATCTGCACTTGGGTTCCGCAGGTGTCCCAGAAGTTTGGCGAGTTTGGCCCGCCCGCGCGCGCACCGGCTCTTGATGGTTCCCTCCGCAACCCTCAAGATCGTTGCTGTCTCGGCCACGGAGTATCCCTCCACGTCCACCAGCACGATCGCGGAGCGTTGATCTTCGGGGAGTTCGGCGAGCGCCTCCTGGACGGCCATCTTGGTGTCCTGCTCATCGATGGCGTCGCGGGGAACCGCCGGTTCGGTCGGGCCGGTTTCCGGCAGCGGCACGGTCGGCCGGGCCTGGCGGCGGCGTATCCGGTCCAGGCAGGCGTTCACCACGATCCGGTGTAGCCAGGTGGTCACCTGGGATTCGGCGCGGAACGACGAAGCGTTGCGGAAGGCCGAGATCATGGCGTCCTGAAGCGCATCGGCGGCGTCTTCGTGGTCGCGCATGGTTCGCAGCGCCACTGCCCACAGCCGATCCCGATGTCGGCGGAAGAGCTCGGAGAACGCATGTGGATCTCCGTTGGTATGCGCCGCTATGAGTTCGGCGTCCGAGCTGACGGGGACAGACACGGAACACAACTTTACTGTTCCTGTGAAACGGCACACCCGCCACATTGACCAGCGGCGGATCTGGCCAGGTCAGTGGTCGCGGCGGGAGCCGGGCGCCGCCCGAGTCCGCACCACGACCGTCAGGCCGCGCTCCCGCTGACCTTCACCTCGTTGATCTGCGAGGCGAATCCGCCGTTGCTGGGGACCAGCTGGGTGATCACCACCAGGACCTGCTGGGTCGGCGAGTCGGCTTGGATCGGGATCGAGGTGTCGCCGGCGTTGAGCACCGCGGACCCGAGCAGTTTGCCGTCCATGCTCGGCGTGCCGTTGACCTGCCGGATCTCCACCTTGGTGCCCGCGCTCTGCGAGTTGATCACCACTTCCCGCAGCACGGCGGCGTGGTCCAGCGTCAGTACCGCGCCGGTGCCGTTGCTGATACCGCCGGGGCCGAGCTGCTGCTTGTAGGCGAACGTCGACCACCAGGTGCCCGGGTTGCCGTCGAACAGGTTCGGGATGCGTTGCGGGGCGTCCGCATCGCCGCTGGTGTTGAACGAGGTGCCTGCGGTGATCTTCACCGGGGTCGCGGGTGCCTGCGGCTGTTCGCTGGGTTGCTGCTGACCGCCGGGGCGGTTGCCGGTTTCCCCGATGACCTGGCCGGTGTTGTGGCCGGTGTTGGTCTCGGTGAACATGCCGATCAGGGAAGCCGCGATCCAGCCGACCACCAGCAGCGTGGCCACCGCGAGCACGCCGACGCTGATCATCAGCTTCTTGCGCTTCGCCTTGTCCGGCTTGGGGTCTTCTCGCCGCCAGACCTCGTTGCTCTCGGTCGACCGCGCGCCCTGCGCCGACGCGCTGCTGTTCTCGAAGGTCGCGTGCTGTTCCAGCACGCGGAGCACCGCCGCGCCGGTGCGGACCCCGCCGGTGGTGCCGATGGAGTCCGGGTTGCCCAGCGCGCGCACCGCGACCGTGGACAGCTCCAGCGGCACGGTCGGCCGCAGCGTGCGCGGCGCGACCAGGTTGCCGTCGGGTCCGGTTGGCGCGGCGGGCAGGCCCTCGGGCGCGTCGCCGAGCGCCCATCGGCCGGTGAGCAGCAGGTACAGCGCGGCGCCCAGGCCGCGCACGTCGTCGCTGGAGGTGGCCTGCGCCATCGGGCCCGGGAACGCCATCCGGATCTCGCCGTCCGGGGTGACCCGGATCCGCTGCGGGTGGTCGGCGCCGAGCACCAGGCCGGCGTGGTGCGCCGCCTCGACGGCGGCGGCCAGCGGCTGCAGCAGCCGCGCCGCGGTGCCGGGCGGCAGCGGGCCCTCGGCGACCAGGTCGAGCAGGTCGGTGCCGTGCGTCCACTCGGCGATCACGAGGCCGAGCACGCCGGTCGGGTCGCTGGACGATTGCGTGACGACGTCGAGCACCCGCGCGACGCCGACGTGGTTGAAAGTGCTGGCGTGCATCGCGCGTTCCAGGGTCCGGCGCGCGCCCGACGCCGCCTCGGCGTCCGAACGGTCGCCGACCAGGATCGTCAGTGCGACGTCTCGGCCGAGCACGCCGTCCTTGGCCCGCCACAGCTGCACGTTGCAGCGTTTGTCCGCACCGACTTGGGAGAGCAGCCGGTACCGGCCGTGATCCAGTACCCGGCCAGGCGTCAGCGCCTGCTCGGTCGAACCCTCGTCGCCGGACTCGTCGCGTTCCGCAGCGATCTGCTCAGTGGGTTTGCTGGTCACCTTCCCTCTCCCGCTCCTTCCGGTCCGCCAGGGGTTGCGTGCCACCCCGATTCCCCCGCGGAAGGAGACTTCGCCAACGAGGGTACGTGACGCGGAAGTCAGCGACGACGCAGCAAACCGGTGAGCCGCCCGAAGGCGGGCTGCAGTTCCGCCACCCGCAGCACAGACATCAGCCCGAAGATCGCGGCCAAACCGATTACGCAGCCGACGATCAACTGCAGCCAACCCGTTCCGGCACCGGCGGTTCCGGGGATCAGCGCGTCCACGCCGAGCGTGCCCGCCCAGGCGAGGAGTCCACCCAGCACCGAAGCCGTCAACGTTTTCGCCAGCGTGACAAGGAAACGCCGGCTGCCCAGCGGGCCGAGCCGGTGCCGCAGCCAGGCTTCACCGACCAACCAGCCGATCACGAACGTGAACGAGTTGACGAAGCACAGGCCGAACACCACCTGCTCGGGTGCCAACACGGCGGGCAACGCGAACGCCAGCAGCACCTTCGCGACGGTCATCACGACCATGATCAGGGTCGGGGTGCGCGCGTCGTTCAACGAGTTGAACGTCCGCATCTGCATCATCGTCAGCGCGTAGGGCAGCACGCCGAACGCGGAGACGGCCAGTCCGAGGCCGAGGGTGTTGGCCTGCTCGAGCAATTCGGGCTTGACCGTCGTGAACAGGGCCACCGCCAGCGGGACGCCGAGCGCGGTCATGACTGCGCTGATCGGCAACAAGGTCACAGTGGACAGTCGGTTGCCCAGGGACAGGTCGTCGATCACCTTGGCGTGGTCGCCGTCCGCGGCGGCCGCGCTCATCCGCGGCAGGATCGCGGTCATGATCGAGAAGCCGATCACGCCGTAGGGCAACTGCAGCAGCATCCACACGTAGTTGTAGGTCGACAGGGCGCCCCCGGCGGCCCCGGTGGCCACCCGGGTGAGCGCCCAAAGCCCCACCTGGCTGACCGCCACGTAGCCGAGCATCCACAGCGCGAGCCCGCCGAATTCCGACAACCGCGAGTCCCAGCCCCACTGCCAGCGGAAGCGGAACCCGGTCTTGCGCAGCGCGGGCACCTGCACCGCGGCCTGGCACACCACGCCAAAGGTGACACCGATGCCCAGCACGAGCAGGTGCGCGTCGGTCATCGACACCGGGTCGAGCGTGATCTTGCCCGGCAGCAGCACGTAGCCGCCGATGGTGGCGATCACGACGAGGTTGTTCACCACCGGCGCCCAGGCCGGCGGGCTGAAGATCTGCTTCGCCTGCAGGATCGCGCCGACCAGCGCGCTGATGCCGTAGAAGAAGATCTGCGGCAGCAGGAGGTAGGCGAAGGCGCTGACCAGGTCCCGGTTGGACGCGTCGGACTCGGTGACCAGCGCCCAGGTCAGGACCGGCGTGCAGACCATCGCCAACAGCGTGCCGAGCGCCAGGACCACCGTGGCCAGCGTCATCAGCTTCTGGACGAACCGCTCACCGCCGTCGGCGTCGGACTTCTTGGCCCGCACCAGCACCGGCACCACGACGCTGGTCAGCACACCACCGATGAGCAGCTCGAAGAGCATGTTCGGCATCGTGTTGGCCACGTTGAACGAGTCGTTCTCGACCGCGAAGCCGATCACCCCGGCCAGCATCAGCTTCCACAGGAAGCCGGTGATCCGGCTGGTCAGGGTGGCGATGGCCATCGAGCCGCTGGCCCTGAGCAGCGACGGCTTGCCCGGTGAGACCGGGCGGATGACCTGGGTCTGCTCGGTGGCCTGCTCCGCGGCCTGGCTCATGCCGGGTTCCGGCGGCACCACCGGGATCGGCTGGGTCTCCGCGACGTGCCAGCCGCGCGGCACGCCCGGCGCCTGGGGCACGGCGTCAGGCCGGCGGATCGGCACGGTCGGGCGCGCTGCTTCGGGGCGTGGCGCCGGACGTGGCGCGGGCCTGGGTGGCCCGGGGTTACCGCTCATCTGCCCGGCATCCCTGTCTCGGTTCACTGCCTCAAATCCTTCGCCCGTCGGCACGCCGAGTGCACGGCCCGGTCCTGTACTTCAGTCGAGGTCCACACCTAAGAGTGAAGACGCGACCCCGCTCAGGATCTCAGTTCCGATTCCGATCACCGTCGGTGGTGGCGATCTGGGCGATTCCAGGCGTGCTGTCCTGCTGCGTGCCGTTCGCGGCCGCCGGGCCCGTCGAGGCGGTGTCCGGCTCCGCGTCCGGCTCGGCGTCCGGTCCAGCCTGGTTCGGCGGCTCCGACGAGTCGTCCGGGTCGGTCGAACCGGCGGCCGTCCGGCGGCGCCTGGCCAGGGCCCTCTTGGCGATCCGCAGCCCCGACATCAGCACCAGCAGCGCGGCCGCGCTCCCGGTGAGGATCGGGATCAGGGCACCGAAGTTGTTGGATTCGAGCTGCATCCGTTTGGTGGTGCCGAACTGGGTGCCCGACTCGGTGGTCAGGGTCACGTCAATGGTGAACTTGCCGGCCCGCTGCGTCGTGGCCGGCAGCTGGAACCCGCGCCGGCTGTTGGCCGGGATGGTGACCGGGCCGTCGAAGTCCTGTTTGATCTCGACGCCGGGCACCCGCGGGATGCGGAACACGACGACCACCGTGATCGGCAGGTCGTTGACCACGGTCAACGGGATCGGGCTGGTGGCCGTGTCCATCCGCGTGACCTGGCCGGCGAACTCCTCGATGTGGACCTGCGAGAGGACGTCGTCGATCGCGAGGGTCGTTCGGTTCACCCATTGGCGGGCGGCGTCCGGGTTGCCGCGCCACGCGCTGGACGCGCCGTGCAGCAGACCGTTGCGCAGCGGCGTGGTGATGTCGCCCTTCCGGACGGTGCTGGACCGCTCCTCCCGGATGGACCCGTACAGGTCGCCGACCTTGAAGTTCTGCGCGGCGAGCTGGGCGAGCACCGGCTGCGAGATCTCGGCCGAACCGGCGTCCACCGGGTAGTCGAGGTCGGCTTCCGGCAGGGTGTCCGGGGATGGGTCGGGCAGCGGGGTGGGCCGGATCAGCCCCGCGTCCGCCAGTTGCTGCATGCCGTCGAGCAGGGCGCGCAGGTCGTCGCCGCGGAGGTTCCAGCGGCGCGGCGGCGCCAGCACGGTGGTGGCGCCCGCCACCTGGCCCTGCGTCGCGCGGAACGCCAGAGCGCCGAGCGCGTCCTGGACGGACAGCAGCCCGTTCTGCGGCGGCGACAGCGCGGTGACCTTCTGTTCCGTGTCGTGCTGCGGGTCGAGCGCGCTGGTCAGCAGCGGGTCGATCGGGACCGCGGTCGTGTCGCGGCCCCGCACCCGGACCGGGGACAGCGACCCGGCGGGGATGTTCAGCGCCCGGGGCTCCAGGAGCGCGGTGTAAGGCATCTTCTGGCCGATCGCCGGATCGGCCAGCACGCCCTCGATCGGCCAGAGCACGTTGCGCGGTTCGACGCGCAGGATGTTGCGCACGAGGTCGGTGCCGTCGAGCGCGCCGTCCACCAGGTCCGGCAGCCCGGCCCGGCCCAGGGCCACGATGTCCGCGTCCGCGTAGGGCAGCGCGATCACGCAGCGCCCCGACGTGGCCTGGCGGAGCCTGGACAGCCACAGGTCGGCGGCACCGGCGCCGATGCCCTCGACCAGCGAGCCGTTGGGCTGGCGCACCAGGTAGCCGCGCTGCATGACCTGGACGGTGATCAGCAGGTCCGGGTCGATGGCGAAGCACAACGCGCTGCCCAGCGGCGATCCGGGCGTCACGCGGTCGCTCACCGCCTGCACCAGGTCGTAGAGCCGACCGCCGGGCGCCAGCGAGGTGGACAGCTGGTCGTCGGCCAGCACCGCGCGGATGCCGCCGATGGCCTCCCGCTCCAACCGCGGGTAGTCCACCAGCGGCACCAGCATGCTGGTGCCGGTCGGTTTCTCGGGCCGCACCGGCGCACCGCCCGGCGGGGCGAGCACCGGCAGCAGGAACTGGGCCTGCGCGATGCGGGCGCGGCCCCCACCGCTCGGCGCGCCGTTGACGTTGACCAGCAGCGGGTACACGCCGGGCTGGCTGATCTGCAGCGAGTTCGCGCCGGTCAGCGGGATGTGGAGCTCGACCGGGATCTGCTGGCCGGGCGCGAGCCGGGCGGCGACCGAGGTGAACGCGGGCTCCGTGACGGTGGCCGGGTCCTCGCGCAGCGCGCGCTGGACGGCCGGCTCGGTGCTGGTCGCGTTGCCACGCTGGATGCGGGCCTCGACGTTGTTGATCTGGTGATCGCTGGTGTTGGTCAACCGGCCGGTGACGACCACTTCGCCGGGCGAGCCGACCCCGACCGCAGACGGCGTGATTTTAATCACGTCCAACTGGGTTGGGGTCTCGCCCTCCGCGGCCGCCCGCGGCGCCGGGACCAGCGGAACTACCGCGCACAACAGCACCGCGACCAGCGCGGCAAGCAGAAACCTCACCCCGGCTCCGTTCCGCTACCTCGTGCCGGCCGGGCTCCGAGCCGTTCGCTCGCGCCACCCGATGCGCCGTCGCGCAGGCTCAGCGCGCGGAGCACCAGCCGACGCTCGTCGGCGTAGGCCAATATCTCGTCCAGTTCACCAAGCGGCACCCACGCCACCTCGGTGACCTCCACGTCCTCGTCGGAAAGCTCTCCGCCCACCGCATCCAGCAGGAAGTGGTGCACGGTCTTGTGTATGCGCCGGTTGCCCGCGATGAACCAGTAGTCGATCGTGCCGATCGGGGCGACCACCCGGCCGATGATGCCGGTCTCCTCTGCGACCTCGCGCACCGCGGTCTGCTCCGCGCTCTCGCCCGCCTCGATGTGCCCCTTCGGCAGCGACCACAGCAGTCGCCCCTTGCGGTCCAGCCTCCCGATGATCGCAGCGAGGCCTTCGGCGCCGTCGACCACCAGCCCACCGGCCGAGGTCTCGTCGACGGTCCGCAGTCTGCGCCGCCGGCGCCGGTTCCGACGCCCCGGCTGGGCACCGCCGGAGCGGCCGGGCGACGGGGGCATGCCGCCGATGGTAGTGCGATCAGCTGTTTCAGGGGTGAGCTGGGCGGTCGCCGCGGAGCGTCGAACCCCGCTCCCACCTGGGGCCGGAAGCGATCCGGAGGAAAACGGGTCGCCGATCCCCAGGGAAAGCACACCCCGCCCCGCGTCGGTCGGGTGGCGGCCGCATATGGGTGACTCGTTGGGCCGAGCGGCCGATATCCTGGTAAATCGTGTCCTCCCCTTCGCACCACGACTCCGTCATGTCCGCCGAGCAGCTGCAGGCCCGGGAGCGCCAAGCGCAGCGCAACGCCGTCGTGGAATTGGTGAAGGTCGCACCGGTCGCCGAGGAGCTCGCGCAGCGATTCGCCGCGGCGGGCCACCGGCTGTACCTGGTCGGCGGCAGCGTGCGGGACGCCCTGCTGGGCCGGTTGGGCACCGACCTGGACTTCACCACCGAGGCACGACCGGAGCAGGTCCGCGAGCTGCTGACCGGCTGGGCGGAGACGATCTGGGACACCGGGATCCAGTTCGGCACGCTCGGCGCGTACCGGCACGGCACGACGGTGGAGATCACCACGTTCCGCGCGGACACCTACGACCGCGTGGGCCGCAACCCCGACGTCGCCTTCGGCGACACCATCGAGGGTGACCTGGTGCGCCGCGACTTCACCGTGAACGCGATGGCCATCGAGCTGCCCGGCCGCACGTTCGTCGACCTGCATGGCGGGATGGCCGACCTGGCGGACCGGCGGCTGGACACCCCGGCCGCGCCGGAGGACTCCTTCGCCGACGATCCGCTGCGGATGCTGCGTGCCGCCCGCTTCGTCTCCCAGCTCGGCTTCACCGCCACCGACCGGGTCGTGACGGCGATGACCGACATGGCCACCGAGATCACCCGGATCACCCCGGAGCGGGTGCAGGTCGAGCTGTCCAAGCTGCTGTGCGGCGAGTTCCCGCGGCGCGGCATCGAGCTGCTGGTGGAGAGCGGGCTGGCCGACCACGTGCTGCCTGAGGTCCCGGCCATGAAGCTGGAGATCGACGAGCACCACCAGCACAAGGACGTCTACCGGCACTCGCTGACGGTCCTGGACCAGGCGATCGACCTGGAGCGGTCGGCCGATCCGGCGGGCGAGCCGGACCTGGTGCTGCGGCTGGCGGCGCTGCTGCACGACATCGGCAAGCCGGCCACCCGCCGGTTCGAGTCGGGCGGCGGGGTGAGCTTCCACCACCACGAGGTCGTCGGCGCGAAGATGGTCCGCAAGCGGCTGCGCGCGCTGCGGTACCCGAAGGACGTCATCAAGGACGTCGCGGACCTGGTGTTCCTGCACCTGCGCTTCCACGGCTACAGCGACGGCCAGTGGACCGACTCGGCGGTCCGCCGCTACGTCAACGACGCGGGCCCGTTGCTGCCCCGGCTGCACAAGCTGGTGCGCGCGGACTGCACGACCCGCAACAAGCGCAAGGCGACGGCCCTGCAGCGGGCGTACGACGAGCTCGAAGAGCGCATCACGCGGATCGCCGAGGCGGAGGACCTGGCGAAGGTCCGGCCCGATCTGGACGGCAACGAAATCATGCGGCTGCTCGGCGTCGAGCCGGGCCCGGTCGTGGGCCGGGCCTGGAAGCACCTGAAAGAGGTACGCCTGGACCGCGGCCCGATGTCCCGCGACGAGGCTGTCGAGGAGCTCGTCCGCTGGGCCCGCGAACAGGGCATCGACGTCTCCTGAGCCCTTGCGCCTGCGCCCGCTCGCTTCGGTTGCGGTTTCTTCCACCGCAGGTCAGAAGGTTTTAATAATATCGAATACTATTTCCTGCTGTGATCCTCCGATGTTGAGTAGTCGTTGATACTGCTGCTCGTCGGCCGGGCGGGCTGCCGGACGCGGTTTCGGTCAGGGGGGTTCGGGCGCGGTCAACCAGTGAGATCATGCGATGGTGGGATCAGATGCGGACGTAGAACCGGGGACGCTGCTCGTCGCTGCCCCACAGCTGCTGGACCGGAACTTCCGGCGGACGGTGGTCTACGTGATCCACCACCGCGCCGAGGGCACCCTGGGCGTCGTGCTGAACCGGCCGAGCGAGGTGGCGGTGCACGACGTGCTGCCGAAGTGGGGCCAGCACGCGAGCGAACCGCAGTCGCTGTTCGTCGGCGGTCCGGTGGAACAGCGCACGGCGATCTGCCTGGCGACGCTGCGCGCGGGTGAGAACGTCGGCGCGATCGCGGGCATGGTCGGGGTCCGCGGCCCGGTCGGCCTGGTCGACCTCGACGGTGACCCCAACGAACTGGTCCCCCGGGCCCGCGGCCTCCGCTTCTTCGCGGGCTACGCCGGCTGGGAGCCGGGCCAGCTCGCCGGCGAGATCGAACGCGGCGACTGGATCGTCGTCCCGGCCCTGCCGGACGACGTCATCGCCGACCCGGGCGCCGAGCTCTGGGGGCGGGTCCTGCGCCGCCAAGGCCCCCCGCTGGCATTCCTCGCGACCCACCCCGGCGACGTGAAGCTCAACTAGGAAGAGCCAATCGGGTGCGGGGCCTGTGGATGGACGGGTGAGTTATCCCCAGATTTGGGAGTTATCCACAGAGTTGTGGACAGGTTCGGAGTGGACGGGTCAGAGCCAGCCGTTGCGGCGGAAGCCCGCGTAGATGGCACCGCAGAGGGCGATGATCAGCAGCAGCGCCGCCGGGTAGCCGAAGGACCAGTGCAGCTCCGGCATGTTCTCGAAGTTCATCCCGTAGATCGCGCCGACGATGGTCGGTACCAGCGCGATCGCCGCCCATGCGGAGATCTTGCGCATGTCCTCGTTCTGCCAAAGCCCGGCCCGCGAGAACTGGGCAGCGAGCACCGAGTTGAGCAGCTCGTCGTAGGACCGGACCTCGCGCCCCGCCCGGAGCACGTGGTCGGCAACGTCGCGGAAGTGCTGGCCGAGCAGTCCGGGCTCGCCGTTGCCCGGCCGGATCAAGTGCTGCGCGACCGGCACCAGCGGTTCGACGGCGTCGCGGAACTCCAGCACCTCCCGCTTCAGCGAGTACAGGTCCTCGGTCGGATCGTCCCGGTTCGGGGCGAAGACCCGGCGCTCCAGCGCGACGAGGTCCTTGCCGAGTTCCGCCGCGATGGCCAGGTAGGAATCGACCACGACGTCCGCGAGCAGGTAAACCGCGGCATGCGGCCCGAGGGCCAGGAGGTCCGGCCGGTCGGCGGCGCGCCGGTGGGCCTCGGTAGCTGGGTCCTGATCGCCGTGGCGCACCGTGACCAGCACCCGGTCGGTCAGGAACAGCATCAGCTCCGAGGTGCTGACCGCCGACGCGTGCTGGGCGTAGTCGAGCATCTTCAGGACGATGAACGCGCAGCCCGGGTAACGCTCGAACTTGGCGCGCTGGTGCGCCCGGACCGCGTCTTCGACGGCCAGCGCGGGCAGCTCCAGCAGCTGCGCCACCTCGTGCAGCAGGTCGAGCCGTGCGGGCGGAACCTCGAGCCAGACGAAGGCGTCGTCCGGCACGGTTCGCAGAGCATCGAGCGCCTCGCCGCTCGGGATGTCCTCGGGGCGGCCGTCGCGGAAACGGGTGCACCTCAGCATGGCGGCCACGTTGCCACGAGCGTGTGGCAGCGCGGCGCATTGCCGGGCCGTGTCCCCGGGAAGATCAGTTCTGCTTGAGCACGCCGCAGCAGCCGCCGGCGCAGCCACCGCATCCGGCGGCGGGCGCCGGCGCGGGCATCGACTCGGCGGCGCGGTTGCCGACCACTCCGCCGACGGTCATCAGCGCGAAGGCGCCGATCAGCCCGAACACCGCGACCATCACGACGCTGGACGTGGCGGCCAGCATCGGCAGCGAGACACCGGCGAGCACCGCGATCGCGCCGCCGGCCAGCATCGCGGGTGCCGCGGCCCGGTTGGCGAGCTCGAACGCGTCCTCGCTGCGCATGGCGGCGGGGGTGCGAACACCGATGTAGCGGTTGCGGGTCAGTTGGCCCCGCAGCCCCCGGAAGCCCAGGAACAGCAGCGCCGCTCCGCCGAGGACCAGGACAGCGCAGAGGATCACCTGTACAGCGAGCACTCCGACAGCGTAAGCCTCACCTGCTCGCCACCTGCCCGACACCCAGGTCAGGTGTGCTGTCGGCCATGGCGAAGTTTCCTGTCTCAACCGGAGATCCTGTCTCAACCGGACTGCTGGCGGCCGCGCCCGCCGTTGCGGCACCCAGCGGGGACGTGCGGCTGGTCGGTGAGCCACGCTGCCGCACGGCCTGCAGTTCGACGGCAGTCGAATTTCCATTGAAATTGCGGAAGTTGTCCACAGCCGTCGGCGTGTCGTGGTGCGACACGCCGATCAACCGCAATTTCCATTGAAATCGAAGGTCCGATTTCCATTGAAATTGCGGGACGGCGAAGCTTGGTGCTGGTCAGCGACGACAACTTCGCCCCAAACCAGACCACACAGCTAATCACGCTGGCCGTGAAGTGACCCCTGATTCAGTCGCGTAGCGGGAAGTCGCCGGCACCGATGAGCTGCCCGAGGTAGTGCTTGAGCCGTTCCGTGGTGTCGGCGACTTCGTCCTGCAGCGCCACCGCCCGCTTCCTGCTGGATGCTGCAGCTCGGCGCGAATGGCTTTCCATTGTCCGCTTGCTCGAGCCTGCAGCAGACCGACCATGAACTCCTGGTAGTTGGCCCGGGCTGCGGCTCCGCGCAGTTCGTGAAGTCCAGAGATTGCGAATTTTCGTACCTCAGCGGCGGGGTCGGCCTTCGGCGGTGCGAGTTGAGACGGCAACGTGCCCGCGAGACCTAACGCCCGGCGGAAGCGATCGCCGTAGGTGGTGCCTTCCGGCTCGTCCACTCGCCGCTTGTCGCGCGGTATGCGGCGTTTGTCGAGCCAGGCCGCGACCTCCAATGCGGAGAAGCTTCCGTCCGGCGCCGCGGGGAAGTCGGCGTGGCCGTGACGTGATCTCGGCTACCCTGGAGCCGTGCGCGCGAGGCTGCTTCTTGCGAGGCCGCGTTGACCGCCTGTTAGCAGGCGTCAACGCGGCGACCCCTCATGCCCGACAGGGCCTGGGGGGTTTTCCATTTTCCTCAGGCGGCACACTTAGGCAGGCACGACCCGCGCGGTTCGGGCGAGAAGGCAGGGAAGGACGCAACACGATGAGTGGCCAGGCAGAGGGCTCGACGACCGGGGTTTCCGAAGAGGTCCCGCAGTTCCGCTACACGGCGGACACGGCGACCGAGATCGAGCAGCGGTGGCAGCGCCTCTGGGACGAGCACGGCACGTTCCACGCGCCGAACCCGGCCGGCCCACTCCAGGGCGACCTTCCGGCGGACAAGCTGTTCGTCCAGGACATGTTCCCGTACCCGTCCGGCGCCGGACTGCACGTCGGCCACCCGCTGGGCTTCATCGGCACCGACGTCTACGCCCGCTACCACCGGATGCTGGGCCGCAACGTGCTGCACACGATGGGCTTCGACGCGTTCGGCCTGCCCGCCGAGCAGTACGCGGTGCAGACGGGGACCCACCCGCGGACCACCACCGAAGCCAACATCGAGCGCTACCTGGGCCAGATCCGCCGGCTGGGCCTGGGCCACGACGAGCGCCGCCGGGTCGCCACCACCGACCTCGAGTTCTACCGGTGGACGCAGTGGATCTTCCTGCAGATCTTCAACGCCTGGTACGACACCGATGCCAACGGCGGCAAGGGCCGCGCCCGGCCGATCAGCGAGCTGGAAGAGCAGTTCGCCACCGGTGAGCGCGCCACCCCGGACGGCCGCCCGTGGGCCGAGCTATCCCGCGCCGAGCAGCGCAAGACCATCGACTCCTACCGGTTGGCCTACCTGTCGGAGGCGCCGGTGAACTGGGCGCCCGGCCTGGGCACCGTGGTCGCGAACGAGGAGGTCACCGCCGACGGGCTGACCGAGCGTGGCAACTTCCCGGTGTTCCGCCGCAACCTGAAGCAGTGGATGATGCGGATCACCGCGTACGCCGACCGCCTGGTCGACGACCTGGACCGGCTGGACTGGCCGGACAAGGTCAAGACCATGCAGCGGAACTGGATCGGCCGTTCGCAAGGCGCGAACTTGGTGTTCCCGCTGGACGGTTCGGCACACCACATCGAGGCCTTCACCACCCGCCCGGACACCCTGTTCGGCGTCACCTACATGGTGCTGGCCCCGGAGCACCCGCTGGTCGACGAGCTGACCGCGGCCGCGTGGCCGGCCGAGGTCGACGACCGCTGGACCGGCGGCGCGGCGACCCCGGCGGAGGCGGTCGCGCAGTACCGGCGGGCCGCGTCGATGAAGTCCGACCTGGACCGCCAGGAGAACAAGGAGAAGACCGGCGTCTTCACCGGTGCCTGGGCGACCAACCCGGTCAACGGCAAGCAGATCCCGGTGTTCATCGCGGACTACGTGCTGATGGGCTACGGCACCGGCGCGATCATGGCGGTGCCCGGCGAGGACGCCCGCGACCACGAGTTCGCGGGCGTGTTCGGCCTGCCGATCATCCGCACCGTGCAGCCGTCCGCGGACTTCGAAGGCGGCGCCTACACCGGTGAGGGGCCGCGGATCAACTCCGCGAACCCGGACGTCGGCCTGGACCTGAACGGGCTGGGCCTGGACGACGCGAAGAAGACCATCATCGCCTGGCTGGAGGAGCACGGCCACGGCCGTGGCACCGTCCAGTACAAGCTGCGCGACTGGCTGTTCGCGCGGCAGCGCTACTGGGGCGAACCGTTCCCGATCGTCTACGGCGAGGACGGCGTGCCGCTGGGGCTGCCGGAGGACCAGCTGCCGGTCGAGCTGCCCGAGGTGGAGGACTACTCGCCGCGCACCTTCGAGCCGGAGGACGCCGACAGCAAGCCGGAGCCGCCGCTGGCCAAGGCCACCGACTGGGCCGAGGTGGAGCTGGACCTGGGCGACGGGCTGAAGCACTACAGGCGCGACACCAACGTGATGCCGCAGTGGGCCGGTTCCTGCTGGTACCAGCTGCGCTACATCGACCCGATCAACTCCGAGCGGTTCGTCGACCCGGCCAACGAGCGCTACTGGATGGGCAAGCACCCGGAGCTGCACGGCGCGAACGACCCGGGCGGCGTGGACCTGTACGTGGGCGGCGTGGAGCACGCGGTGCTGCACCTGCTGTACTCCCGGTTCTGGCACAAGGTGCTGCACGACCTGGGCTACCTGGAGTCGGAGGAGCCGTACCGGCGGCTGTTCAACCAGGGCTACATCCAGGCCTACGCCTTCACCGACCCGCGCGGGGTCTACGTCCCCGCCGAGGAAGTGGAGGAGCGGGACGGGAAGTTCTACTTCCAGGGCCAGGAGGTCAGCCGCGAGTACGGGAAGATGGGCAAGAGCCTGAAGAACTCCGTCTCCCCGGACGAGATGGCCGACGCCTATGGCGCGGACACCTTGCGGCTGTACGAGATGTCGATGGGGCCGTTGGAGGCTTCGCGTCCGTGGTCGACCAAGGACGTCGTGGGCTCGCACCGGTTCCTGCAGCGGCTGTGGCGCAACGTCGTCGACGAGAACACCGGTGCGCTGCGGGTGACCGATGAGCAGCCGGACATCGAGGCGCTGCGGGCGCTGCACAAGACCATCGCCGGGGTTCGGGAGGACTACGCGGAGCTGCGGTTCAACACCGCGGTGGCGAAGCTGATCGAGTTCAACAACCGGCTCACCAAGACCTATTCGTCGGCGGCGGGCACCCCGCGGTCGCTGGTGGAGCCGCTGGTGCTGATGGCCGCGCCGCTGACGCCGCACCTGGCCGAGGAGCTGTGGGCCCGGCTGGGCCACGGCGGGAGCCTGGCGCACGGCCCGTTCCCGGAGGCCGAGGAGGAGTACCTGGTCGAGGACACCGCGGAGTACCCGATCCAGGTCAACGGCAAGGTGCGGTCCCGGGTCGTGGTGCCGGCCTCGGCGGATCAGGACGCGGTGAAGGCGGCGGCGCTGGCGGACGAGAAGATCGTCGCGGCGCTGGATGGCAAGGATCCGCGCAAGGTCATCGTCGTCCCGGGTCGCCTGGTCAACGTCGTCGCCTGATCAGTGCGCCTCGGAGGCCGCAATTTCCATTGAAATCGAAGATTCGATTTCAATGGAAGTTGCGGTCCCCCTGGAACTGGCGAGGTAGGTCACATGGCGGCGTGTTGGTAACTTCGCGCTCTCGAAGGCGATCACCGAGGCGATCAACCGGGCGATCATCGAGGCGATCAACTGGGCGATCAACGTGCTGTTCGGCCAGCTCCGCCCGCACGCGGTGGACCTGGTGACGGCCTCGAACGGGGTGGAGGGCTGTCGCGCAACGGGCTTACAGGGTGTGGAGTTGGCCTTCGTCAGGGGCGTCTTGTTGCGGCCAGACGATCATGTAGTGCGTGTACTGCATCTTCCCGTTGTGCAGCTTCGGGTTGTCCAGGATCAACTGCACGCCGTTCACGGTTTCGGGTGGGCCGCCACCGCCGGTGATGTACGCGCTGCCGTAGCCGACGGCGCCGTTCTCGCCCCACTTCGACCAGTCGAGGTTCATCACCTTCACTTCGCTGGCGGACTCGCCGGTGACGTTGGGGTGGATGAATTCGCTCGGCTGCTGCACCAGCTTCTGGTTCGTGCCGTCCACGTAAGTGGCCGCGTAGAACTGCTTCTCAGGTGCCGGCTGCTGGGGCGCCGGCTGCCGTTCGGTGGTCTTCGTCGTGGTTGCGGTCTTGGTTTCCGGTGCAGATGTCTCCACTGTGGACGCGGTGGCGGACGCGGGCGGGTTGTCCATCACGATTGGCCGATGGCCGATGTCGCCGGGTTGGATCAGATTCGGCGGCGGCGGCGGTTGCTGGCCGCAAGCCGAAAGCAGTAGCGCGGCGCCGACCGCAACCGCCGAACCGAGCACTCGCACCGACCTGTGCATCACGACCTGACCTCCTAGTGCAACGTCCAGTTGTTCACTGGACGCCTGTCGAAGGCGTAGGTTCACTGGAACCGCGCGAAAATTCGCGTCGGCGGTAGGTTTGCGCCGAAAGTGCAGCGCGCCGCCCGAGCAGGTTAAACAGGCCGAACTGGTCAAACGGGACAAACAGGCTAAACAGGTCAATTGCGGAACAGGGCGTTGAAGTCCGAGAAGTCCACCGCGTCGGCGAGCGTGTCGTAGCTGCCGTGCTCCAGCGCTTCCCGGATCCCCCGGCGCGCCACGGCATATGCGGCCTGTGCGACTGCCGCGCCGAGGCTGATGCGAGCGGCTCCGGCCTCGGCCAGTTCCGCGACGGTGGGCGCGCCAGGGCGGGCCAGGACGTTCAACGGCCGTTCGATGTTCGCCGCCAGCTCGGAGATCACCGCGACATCGGTCGTTCCGGGAACGAAGATCCCGTCCGCGCCGGCCTCCGCATAGGCGGCCGCGCGGGCGATGGCATCGCGCAACCGCTCTGCCGGATCGTCGTGCACGGGACGGAGGAAGGGATCGGTGCGCGCGTTGATGAACAGCGGGATTTGCACGGCGTCGGCCGCCGCGCGAGCAGCGGCGATGCGCGCGACCTGCTCTCCGACCGGGCGAAGCGACGGTCCGACGCCGTCTTCGATGTTGACGCCGATCGCGCCGGCGTCCAGCACCAGGCGGATGGTTTCCCCGACGCCATCGGGGTTTTCGGCGAAGCCGCTCTCGATGTCGGCGGTGACCGGCAGGTCGACGGCGACGGCGATGCGCGCGATCAGCTCGATGGCGAGCCGTCGGTCGAGCGCGTTGCCGTCGGCGGCACCGAGGCTCCACGCGACGCCCGCGCTCGTGGTCGCCACCGCCGTCGCCCCGGCGTCCTCGGCGAGCCGTGCACTGGCCGAGTCCCAGGCGTTGGGCAGGACCAGCGGCGCCCGTTCGGCGTGCAGTGAGTGGAAGATCTTCGCCTTGTCCCGCTGGGTGATCGTCATGTCCGCAGTCCACCACATTTCGCCCCGCAGGACTGGCGGATATGCGTCGCCGGCACACCCTCACCCCCGCCTGTGATCACCCGAGGACGGCGCAATTTCGCGAGAAATTGACCGTCACCCGGGTGAACGCCAATTTCTCGCGAAATTGACTCGAAACGTGTTCGTGCGGCCCGGGGAGACCTGCAAGACACCGTGAGTACGGCTCCGCTGATGGTGAGCCGTCTCGTGACGGCAGTGTCGGCGTTCACGAGTCTGGGGGTGTTGGCAGCTCGGGCTTTCGTGCCAGGCTAGATGTTGATCTACCGGCTTGGGGGGAAGCGTGGGCGAGAAGACGGACTGCGTCGGCAATGAGGTGGCCGCGCCGGTGCAGGGCCCTGTGGTGCAAGCCGGCTCGATCCACGGCGACGTGCACTTCCACCGAGGGACCGGCCCTCTGGTGCCGCGGCAACTGCCCGGTGCGACACGACATTTCGTGAACCGGGCGGTCGAGCAAGACATGCTGACGACGCTGCTGGCCGGGGCGCGGGGCGACGGCGTGGTCCTGCTGTCGACCATCGATGGCACCGCCGGTGTGGGCAAGTCGACGCTGGCGGTGCACTGGGCGCACCGGATGCGGGACAGGTTCCCGGACGGCGAACTGTACGTCAACCTGCGCGGATTCGACCCGATCGCGGAACCCATGACGCCGAACGAGGCCCTGGGCCGTTTCCTCGCCGCCCTCGACGTCGCGCTGGATCGCATCCCGCCGAGCGACGACGCCCGAGCGGCGATGTTCCGGAGTCTCGTGCACGAAAAGCGAATGCTCGTGCTCCTCGACAACGCTCGCACCGCCGACCAAGTGCGAGCGCTGCTGCCGGGAACGCGGACCTGCCTGGTCGTGGTGACGAGCCGGAACCGCCTCGACGCCCTCGTCGTCCGGGAGGGCGCCACCAGGGTGGCCCTGAAAGTGCTGCCCGAGCCGGAGTCCCACGACCTGCTGGCCCATTACCTGGGGCGAGACCGGCTGGCCGCCGAACGGGATGCCGTGGCGGAAATCTTGTCGCACTGCGCCGGGCTGCCGCTCGCGCTGGGCGTAGTCGCGGTCCGGGCCGTGGAGTTCGAGGACTTCCCGCTGGACGAGCTGGCTGAGGAACTCCGCAACGAACGCGAACGCCTGGACGCCCTGGATGCGGGCGGTGAAACCGGTGTCCGCGCGGTGTTCTCCTGGTCCTACCACTCCCTTTCCGACGAAGCGGCCCGGCTCTTCCGCTTGATGGGCCTACCCACCGGACCGGATATCGGCCCGGACGCCCTGGCCGCGCTCGCCGACCGGACCAAGCGCGACCTCCGCAGACCACTCGCGGAGCTGCTGCGAGCCAACCTCATCGAACAACGGGAGCGAGGCCGCTACTGCTTCCACGACCTGCTCCGTTCCTACGCTGCGGAGTGCGCGGCGACCGACGAATCGGCCGATACCCGCCACGCGGCCATCCGTCGCCTGCTCGACTTCTACCTCCGCACGAGCGCGGCGGCCGATCACCAGACGACCGGTCACGCCAGGCATTTCACCGCCGAATTGCCGGAGTCCGACATCAAGGGCCACACCTTCGACGGCGACGAAGCCGCGATGACCTGGTGGGAGACCGAACGCCACAACCTCAGAGCTGCGATCAAGCAAGCTTCGGACTTGAAATGGTGGGAGCACTCGTGGCAGTTGCCGCGCAGCTTGATGTACCCGTTCCACTTGCGCGGCTACACCGACGATTGGATCGAGGCTTACAACATCGGTATCGAAGCAGCTCGGCGGCTTGGAGATGAAGCGGCGCAGGCGAACTTGCTGCATGAACTGGGAATCGCCTACTACGACCGCAAGGACTTCGATGCAGCGGCGCGGTACGCCGAGATGTCCCTCCCACACTTCGATGCGATCGGAGATCTCCAGGGACGAGGGGAAGTTCTCATCGCGCTCGGGCACGCGTTGATGGACGCCGAGCGATATGAAGAAGCGGTCCAGCCGTTGGAGAGCGCCCTTGGGATCGCCGAGGGCGTGAACGATGCCTTCGCGCAAGGGCTTTCCCACAACGCGCTGGGGCTTCTCCATGCCAAGCTCGGCCGGTTCGGGCAGGCGTATCCGCACTTCGACCAGGCGCTGCGGTTCGATCGCGAGGTTGGTGAGGAAATCGGCGAAGGGTTCGTGCTGAACAACCTCGCCAACGCTTACTTCGACTCCGGGCGGGTCGATGAGGCGATCGACACGCACCGGCAAGCACTGGAGTTCCGGCGAAAGATCCGTCACCGGCAAGGAGAAGGCGCAAGCCTGCGTGCACTGGGCAGGGTCTTGCAGCACGTCGGGAGCCTGGAAGGAGCCCGGCAGGCGTTGCAGGAAGCGCTGGCAGTCTTCGAGGAACTTGGCCACGACGAAGCAGCCGAGGTTCGTGCCGAGCTGGACGGGTTGCCTACTTCTTGATCGATGCGACGAAGGCGGCCCACGGACCCGGGCCGAACAGGAGCGTTCCGCCCTGCCGGTCCTTGGTGTCTCGGACACCTACCAAATCGGGCGTCATCGCGACCTCGACGCAGGAATGTGCGTTCGAGGTGTAGCTGGACGTGGCCCATCGGTCGTTCTCAAATGTGGACACGTCCTCATGGTAGCGCCTTGAGATCGCGAAAAATGAGGTCAAGCGACCCCTTCCGATCCGCCGCATGTTGCACGCAATCGGCCCAGGTCAAGCTGAACTGCCGCACTCTCGTCGAACTCTCGATCAAGCCAACCGTCGTGACGGTCTCTTGCCAGGCCAGATCAGGGAGTTGCGGGCTGGGAAAGGTCAAGAGATGGAAGGTCGATGCGCCGAGCGTGCCGTGGGCGTCGGCTGTGAACGGGACGACGAGAACTTCCAACGTCTCTGGGTGGGCTTCAATCAGATCGATCAGATGCTGTAGCTGCTCGGCCAGCACCTTCGGCCCTCCGACCTGTTGCTTGAGGGCGCCCTCGTTCAACACAACAGTGAACTTCACCGGATCGTCTGCGTCGATGATCCGACGTTGTCGCTTGAGCCTCGCGGTAACTCGCTGGTCAGTATCCGACGCTCGGATGTTGGGCCTGTCACCGTCGATAACGGCACGCGCGTATGCCTCCGTCTGTAGAAGGCCTGGGAGCAGCAAGCTCTCGTGCGAGCGGATAGATTCGGCACCCCACTCATAACCGAAGTAGCGGAGCACGTCGGGCGGGAACAGGCCCGAATAACGGATCCACCAGCCCCGTTCGTCACTCTGATCGCGCAAGGCGCGTAGTTCGCTCAGTTCTTGGTTGTGGATGCTGTAGAGGTCCGCTGCTTCGGCGAGCTTGTCTTCCGTAAGCCGTCGCTTGCCGTGCTCGACTTCGCTCAAGAAGTTCTGCGAGATTCCAAGGGCTTTGGCGGCTTTGATCCCGCTCAGGCCAACCTCTTCTCGGGCATCGCGCAGCCGGAAGCCCAACTCAAGCGCAGCGACTGTTGACGAAGACGGTGCCATGCGAGGTCCTCCTGGTTCGTTGCAGTCAGAAGCGTACGGGGTCGTGATCTTTCCACTCGATTGGGGAATGTACGGACGCGATATCGCGACGGTAATTTGAGATCTAGACGGCGGTGGGCTGGCTCTCCTCCCCTCCCCCGACACGGCCGGTCCGCCGCCGTCTTTCCCCTTACTCCTGGAGGTGTTCTGGTGCTTTTCCCTGGGTTGGAGCCTCAGCGGCCCGTTTGTTATTGGCGTCCTTTCGAAGGGGCTCGGCATGGGCTGGAGCCCGACGAGCTGCCCTTTCCCGGGCTGGAGCGCGTCACTCTTTGCGGCGTCTCGATGAACATCGGTCGGCCGACCGTTGTTGATTGGTTGGCTCCCACCTGTGAAACCTGCTGGGCCGAAGCCAAAGCTCGCCGCGACGCCCAGAACTGACTGGTCCACACAGGACAATTCACGGAGGTTGGACATGGACGTGCTGCTCGGATTCATGAACTCCCCGATGGGCGCATCAACAGCGATCGGGGCGCTCGCTGCTGCCGCTGCGTTCGTCGCGGTTTTCCCGCTGCGTGGCGGAAACGGTCAGCATGCGGGGGCCGGGCCAGGCGTGGTCAGCGTCTGGCAGATACGCGACACCGTGCAATGCGCGCCCAGTCGACAATCCGAAGCGGTCAGCCGGGACGTTTTCGACACAATGGCCGAGGAAGCGTGCCAGGCCTACCTGGCGGAACGCTGCCGTCGCAAGCTCGGCGCGGAACCCCCGCCGTATGTCGGCAAACACCGGCTCGCCATCGAGGATCTGGTCGACGAATTCCACCCCAAGGTCACCATCACCCTGGGTCCCACCGCTTTCCACCAGCCCTGAAGTGCTCGCCTCAGGCGAGGCCGAGCTCGTGGGTCAGCTCGTCGAGCATCGAGTCGAACAGGCGGTCCGCGTACTTCAGGTCGAACGGGAAGCGGCCGAAGACCTCCAGCGCCACGTAGCCGTACAGGCGCACCCACCAGCGCAGCAGGAAGTACACCGTGTCTGGGTGCAGGGCCCCCGGCGGGACCTCGATGCCCTCGGTGGACAGGGCCGCCGCCAGCGCTTCCTGCTGCTCCGACAGGTCCGGCAGCTCGAACGGCGGCCCGGGTTCGGAGTTGATCTGCACCGCGCCTTCGACCAGGAAAGGCCCGACGATGCCCAGGAAGACCCCGGCGAACTGGTCCTGCTGCCGCTTCCCCTCCTCGCCCTGCGGGGTGGCGAAGACCAGCGCGAACTCCTCCGAGTGCGCCAGCGCCCAGCGCCGGAACCCGCGGCACACCGCGAAGATCTTCTCCAGGAACTCGCCGCCCGCCGGTTCCAGCGCCGCGTGCAGCTCGGTCGCCAGATCGGCGCAGATGTCGTCGCAGAGCCGGCGGAGCAGGGCTTCGCGGGACTCGTAGTACCGGTACAACGCGGGCGCGGTGATGCCCAGCTCCCGGGCGATCGCCCGCAGCGTCACCGCGTCGCGCCCATGGCCGACGAGCAGTGCCCGCGCATGCTGGCGGATCTCCAGTTCGGTGGCCGCGCGAAGCCGCTCGCGCCGAGTCACCTCGGTCATGTGCCACTCCAGTGCTTCCGTGGACGGCCCTGCCTCCCCGATGGCCGCCCGTGATTGTGGCCCATCCGGCCGCCCGATCGGGCAAGCGAGGGTCGAATCCGCCACATCGACGACAGTCAGTAAACGCCCCCAAACGGGATGTGTTCTTCGTCGGCGGTGGCCGTTCGCGGGCGCTGTGCGGGTTAGGTTCGGGGACGGCTCTACGACTCAGGAGGCAAGATGACCGCCGCTGCGCAGGAAGTCGTCGTATACACCCGGCCCGGCTGCCCGTTCTGCACCTCGCTGCGCGCCGGATTGCGGCGCCAGGGCTTGGCCTTCAACGAGGTCGACATCTGGGAGGACCCCGACGCGGCGGCGGTGGTGCGCTCCATCGCCGACGGCAACGAGACGGTGCCGACCGTGGTCGTCGGCGGCTGGCAGGCAGTCAACCCGTCGGCGAGCAGCGTGCTCTCCGCGGTCGCCAAGCACGCGCCGCACCTGTTGCCGGAGCGGCAGCCCGGTCCGGTGGACGGGGCGCTGAAGGCATTGGGATTGCGCAAGTCCCGCGACTGAGCGCGGCTCGAGTTTCGCCGAGGGCCGACCGCACGGGGGGCGTTGCGGCCGGCCCTCAGCATGTTGTGATCGCCGGTGGCGCGATACCGGCGAGCAACAACTCGTTCAGTCTGCCGCTCGACTACGCCGAAAAGATCCATATGTCACCCGAAATTAGCCCGAACGGTGGATCCCTCGAACGGGATTCTCCGCTTTGTCGCGCGATGTGGGCCGGCGAAGTGAAAGGCCCGTTCGCCCCTGGCATCGGGGTGAACGGGCCGTTCGCGCGCTCGGCGGCGGTGTCTTGGTGGCATGGACGCGGAATCACTCCGAATGCGGGGCAGCCCCGGCCAAAGCGGCCGGGGACTGCGCTGGACGGGCCTGGCTGGTGTCGACGGGCTCGCCCGGGATGGGCACGGGCCTCGCGGGCAGCTCGCTCGTCGGCGGTGGGAGTCTGACGGGGGCGGTCCCGGGTGTGGGGTCCGCGTCCTCCCGCCCGGTGGCCGAGCCGGCCGTGAACTGGTTGGCGAAGAGGTTCCCGATCGCGGTCAGCGGCTCGGCGAACCAGTCGAGGCGGGGGTTCGTTGCGGTGCTCTGAGTGCTCAATGCCATGCCCACAGCCTGCTGTTTCGGGGTTCCGGTCGGATCCGTACGGCTACTCAGGTGTTACTCATGAGTAGTCGGGGCACTACGACATTCGAGCGCGTAAGAACCACTGTGGCCACGGGGCGTGTTCACCTGGCCGCGACGTTCGGGCCGAACGGTGTACTCGTGCCTACGATCGCCCCAAAGGCCGAATTAGGAGGGTATGGTCTAGACCATGTCGCGCTTGACTGGTGTCGGAGTCAGCTCCGGCCGCGCCTCGGGGCCGGTCGCCCGGGTCGCCGATCCCCTGCCCGAACCGTCCGCCACTCCCGCGCCCGCCGAACCGGCCGTCGAGGCGGCCCGCATCCGACCGGCCGCCGAAGCCGTCGCCGAGCGGCTGTTCGAACGAGCCGGCCGGGTCGAGGGCGACGCCAAGGCCGTGCTGGAGACGACCGCCGCGATGGCGATGGACCCGGCGCTGAGCTCGCAGGCCGAACAACTCGTCACCGGCCGCTCGCTGCCCGCGCCGCGCGCGGTGTACGAGGCGGCCAACGGCTTCGCCGAGGCGCTGCGGGCCGCTGGCGGCTACCTGGCCGAACGCGCCCGCGACGTGCAGGACGTCCGGGACCGGATCATCGCCGAACTCGTCGGCGCGACCCCGCCCGGCGTGCCCGAGCTCGACCGGCAGAGCGTCCTGCTGGCCCGCGACCTGGCCCCCGCCGACACCGCCGATCTCGACCCGAGCATGGTGCTCGCGCTGGTCACCGAGGAAGGCGGCCCGACCAGCCACACCGCGATCCTGGCGCGGGCGCTGGGCATCCCGGCAGTGGTGGCGGTCCGCGGCGTGCTCGCGGTGCCCGACGTGGTCGGCGCGGTCGTGGACGGCGACAGCGGCGAGGTGGAGACCTCCGACCAGGAGGTTCCCGTCCAGGCCGCGGAGCGGGCCGCGCCCAGCGAGTGGAACGGCGTCGGCGCCACCGCGGACGGCAAGCCGGTAAAGGTCGTCGCCAACGTCGGATCGGGCGCCGATGCGCGGGCCGCCATCGCGGCCGGGGCGCAGGGCGTCGGGCTGTTCCGCACCGAGTTCTGCTACCTCGCGGCCGGCGAAGAGCCGGCAGCCGAAACGCAGCGGGCCGCATACCACGAGGTCATCGCGCCGTTCGCGGGCAAGCCGGTCATCGTCCGGACGCTCGACGCCGGCGCGGACAAGCCGCTGGCGTTCCTCGACATGGGCGTGGAGCCGAACCCGGCGCTCGGCGTGCGCGGCCTGCGGGTGGCCTTCGACCGGCCGGACGTGCTGGACCGGCAATTGGAGGCGATCGCAGCGGCCGCGGCCGACTCCGGCGCCGAGGTGTCCGTGATGGCCCCGATGGTCGCGACCGTCGACGAGGCCGCCTGGTTCGCCGCCCGGGTGCGGGCCGCGGGCCTGCCGCGGGCCGGGGTGATGATCGAGATCCCGGCCGCGGCGTTGAGCGCGGCTGAAATCCTCGGTGCCGTCGACTTCGTCAGCATCGGCACCAACGACCTCGCCCAGTACGTCTTCGCCGCGGACCGGATGATGGGCGCGCTCGCCGAGCTCAACGACCCCTGGCAGCCCGCGCTGCTGCGGCTGATCGCCGAGGTCGGCCGCGCCGGTCGGGAGCTCGGCAAGCCGGTCGGCGTCTGCGGCGAGGCGGCGTCCGACCCGCTGCTGGGCGGCGTCCTCGCGGGTCTCGGCGTGACCAGCCTTTCGATGGCCGCCGCGGCGGTCCCGGCGGTCGGCGCGACGCTCGCCAAGCACCCGCTCGCGGCGTTCGAGCGGGCCGCCCAAGCGGCGCTGGCGGCTCCGAACGCGGCCCGTGCCCGAGAAGCGGCCAAGTCCGCCCTCGCCTGATCCAACCGAGTCCAGGGGCATCCCTGCCCGAGTAACTGGGCACGGATGCGGATCCCCCTCACCCGACCCGTTGATGGGTTCGCGCACGAGAGCAGCGGTCCCTGCGGGGAAAGGCCGGGTTGGAGTGGCCTGGCTCGGCGATGCCATTCGCGACCGTTGATTCGCGCGGTCGGCAACGGTCAGGGCGGCTCGCGAGACGTGCCTTCCGCAGTAAGGAGATCCCAGCGCCGCTGATCGGCTGAGTTCGAGGAACAGCCGGTTTAGCGCCAGAGGTCGTAAATTTGCTTCGGCTGAGCGGGTTCCCGCTGGTGTTCACCAGTTTTCTAATGCGAGTGGTGGTGCGGCTGGTGCCCGTTTTCGTGCTCGTGGCAGATCCGGCCCTGGTCCGTGTCGTGGCAGTGGATGTCGTGCTTCTGCTGCGGGGCGAACTGGGTTACCGCGGTCGGTGCCTGGCTCGTGGCCAGCACCTCGGTCGCGGTGAGAGCGGAGGTCCCCAGCAGGAGCGGTAGTGCCAGCGCGACGCCGAGCGAGCTGCGCAGTACGGGATGCATCATGCGTCTCCTTCAGTTGATGTCGACGAGGTCCACGAAGCGCGTCGCGGAAATCACCGAAGAAATGATGGGAAGGTGCTTTTCAGAATAGGAACCGGGAGGGCATGCGAAAACCCGTGCGGTCATGATTTTCGTCCCGAAAAGCAAAAATCGTATTCTATTGGCGCAAAATGCGTTGGAATATCGCGACCAAAGGCCCTGGACGACAGCAATCGCCGCGCAAAGGGCACCTCTTCGGGTCAAAGATGTCCTTTGCGCGGCGAGGTCCACTCCTCGGCGTCAGGCACGGGAGCGGGCGAGGACCGGGCGGACGAGGTCGCGCAGGTTGGGCGACGGCTCGATGCCCAGCTCTCGATCCAGCAGGCGCTCGTAGCGCTGGTAGTGGCGGACCGCCTGCGCCGGGTTGGCCTGCTGCAGCAGCACCTTGACCACCGCGCAGTGCGCCGTCTCCCGGAACGGCTCAACCTCGGTCGCGGCCTGCGCGATCTCCAGCGCCGCCCCCAAGTGCCGGGACTGCACCAGCCGCTCCGCGGCCACCTCCAGCGCATGTACCTGCAACTGCAGCAGGCGCTCGCGCTCGGTCAGCACCCAGTCGTCGTACCAGCCCGGCAGCAGCGGCGCGTGCCGCGCCAGGTCACGGCCGATCTCCGCGCAGTCCGCGGGCGACTCGGTCGAGTCCTGGTGCGCCAGGTAGCGCCCGGCCGCGACCAGGCCGTCGACGTCCAGTGTCACAAGCGGCGCCAGCTGCAGCTCGTGCGAAGTGCTGATCACCGCGCCCTGCACCCGCTGGCGCACCCGCCACAACGTGGTCCGGAGATTCGCCAGGGCGCTCTGCTCGTCGCTCTCCGGCCACAGGATGCCGGCCAAGCGGTCACGCTGCGTGCGTCCGCGTAGCGCCAGGAAGGCGAGCAGGCGCTGCCCGCTGCTGGACATCGCCACACCCTCGCCGTCCGCGTGCAAGTCCCAGCCGCCGAGCAGCGACAGCCGGAACGCTTGGTCGGGCTGCGCCGGAGTGCGCACCCGCGGGCGTGTCATCGGACGCACTGTTCCACCGGTCATAGTTCCCCCCTCGACAGGCCTGAAACGGGTGCTTCGCGAGGGAGCGACGCGGCTCGTGTCCCCTCAGAAGCTCCCGAGCACCGGCGTGGACGCCGGAACAGGGCCCACATGCGTGCCTATCGGGGCCACTCCAGTCAGCTGTTACGGGACTACGGACGGTGACTTTCGAACTCCGGACAAGTTTGTGGGGCTCCCACACCCCCCGGTGGGAGCCCCATGAAGGAGCAACTCAGGCGCGCACAGTGCGGTGGCGCCCGCCCTTGCTCCGTTGCTTGCGGCGGCGCGAGATGGCCCGGGATACCCGCCGGTAGGTGCGCACGGCGAACGCGCCCGCGCCGAGCCACGGCAGCAGCAGGATGAGCATCGAGATCATCGCCAGCAGCGGGCCCCAGAGCTGCCCCTGCCCGATACCGGTCACCAGCATGGTCCAGTAGTCGTTGCCCCTGCTGAACGCCCTGGACAGGTAGACCGGGAGCCGCCAGAGCAGCATCCCGAGCGCGAACAACAGGGTGGGCACCACGATCAGCACCCAAGCGGTGACCATGATCCGAACCCGCGGTCGCAGCCCGGTGTGCGCGTTGGTCTGGCCGCCGCCGCGCCCGACGAGGCGCAGCAGGAACGGGCGGATCTGCGAGAACAGGTTCGGCACCCCGACCAGGTCGCCAAGGATGTAGTAGCCGTCCATGCGCAGCAGGGGCAGCAGCTGCTGCAGGATCTGGATGTGGCTCAGCGCGATGAAGACCAGCAGCGGCGCGAACTGGGTCCAGCCGTAGATCCCGTACATCACCAGGATGAACACCGCGTTGAAGTAGATGCCGCCCAGATCGGTGCGCAGCCGCCCCCGCCGGTCGAGGCGGTAGGCGTCGGTGACGTTGGTGTAGAAGCAGGGAATGATCAGCATGATGCCGACGCCGATCGCGCCCGGCTTGGCCCCGCCGTAGTGACATCCGGCGGCATGCCCGAGCTCGTGGAACAACGTGCTGGCCACCATCAGCCCGAGCAGCAGGAGCACCTGCGCCGGTTCGCCCACGGACTGCTGGAACGCCAGGTCGACGTAACCGGAGCCGATCAGCCACCCGTCGAATGCGAGCAACCCGCACAGCACGAGCACCACGACTACGGGCGTGTACAGCGGAGCGAGAACCGCGGCCGCCGCCTGCACCACCCGTGGCGGTGCGAGCATGCCGTGCATCGCCAACGACAGCAGCGGGTCCGCCTTCGGCGGCTCGGCGATCGGCTGGGACAGGGTGGCGATGCCCAGCGGATGCAATTTCTCGTTGATGAGGAATTCCGCATTGGCCGCGGTCAGTTGCTTGCCGGTCGCCTGCGACGCTCGCGCCGCTACCTCGGCCAGCCCACGGGTGCCGTCGATCGCGGTCGCGATCTCGTACAGCAGCGGTGACACCAGCACCATCTGGCCGTCGCCGCGGGAGATCAGGTAACGCGGTTCGTCGAAGCCGCCGCCCTCGTACTCCCCGCACAACGACACTCCGTCGGCCAGCCGCGCAACCGCCTGCTCGTCGGTCTCTTCCACACGGTCGGTCTGGGTGACTTCTGACATGGCTTCCTCCTGCGAACCCGTTCACGTGCGGGTAGCTGCACTGGTCCGCGCGCCGTGGTGGGCAGCACGTGAACCTGGCCGGGAGCGAGTGCTTCGCTCCCGGCCAGACGGGACTGTCAGACCTGGTTGATGACCTGGGCGGCCGTGGCCTGCGACCCGAAGAGCGCCACGGCGGTGTTGACCGCGACGACGGTGTTGATGTCAGGGAACAAGTTGCAGCCGCAGCCGCCCAGGGCTTCGCGCTGCGGAAGCAGTTCCGCGGACTGGTCATGAAGATCGAGTTTGTCCATCTTCCATCTCCTCTTGTTGGTGGCCGGCCGCCCACCACGCGCAGCAGCGGTGGGCGGCCGGACGCGTTAACGGCAGACCGGTCAGTGCGAGACCTGCGTAATGACCTGGGCGGCCGTGGCCTGCGAGCCGAAGAGGGCCACCGCAGTGTTGTCGGCCACGATGGTGTTGACGTCGCCGCCCCACCAGCCGCCGAGCGCCTCGCGCTCGGGCAGCATCTCAGCGAACTCGTACGAGAACTCCATGATCATGCTCCTGTTCGCATTGACGGAATTTCGACTGCGGCTTTGTGCCGCTGGTGACGAGTACGCCAGAGGCCCGTCACCCCACCGTCACAAGACCGTCACGCGCTGCCGCACCGGTCGTCGCGAGGCCCTCCGGTCACGTTCCGTGCGTACGGTGTGAGCAGCGAATATCCCGGGCCCGACAAGAGTTTTCGTCAGTGGATCGGGTGAACTGCGAAATTCCCACACGGATGGCGGTCACCCAATGAAAAAAAGGCCCGGGAGCCGGGCTGGCTCGCGGGCCTCGAACAGCGGGTTCTCAGTCTAGGAGCCTGTCGGCGAATGCCGTCCGCGCCTTTGGAAGCGGCGTAGCCGCTTGCATTCACCTTGCCAAGACGACCATCGGCGGGTTCTGAGAGGTTTTCTGGTGAGGACGGCCCCTCCGCCGCGTATTGGACATACATCAGGAGGGGCACCCGCAGTCCAGGGAACCTCTCAGGTTCCGCTAAGCGACCACCCACCCAGACCATTCACCAACAGGCTCTGCTCAGGCTTCTTCGGGTTGGGCCTCTTCTTGGTCCAGGCCGTGCTCGATGGCGTAGCGGGCCAGCTCGACCCGGTTGTGGAGCTGCAGCTTGCGCAGCGTCGACTGGACATGGTTCTCCACCGTGCGGTGCGAGATCACCAGCTTCTTGGCGATCTGCCGGGCGGTCATCCCCTTGGCGACCAGCCGCAGCACCTCGGTCTCCCGGTCGGTGAGCTGCGGCACCTGCGACCCCGAATCCGGGGTGATCGCCATCCGCCGGTACTCCCCGAGCACCAGCCCGGCCAGCCCGGCGGTGAACACCGCGTCGCCGGCGGCGGTGCGCTGCACCGCGTCCACCAGCTCCGCGACCGACGCCGACTTGACCAGGTAGCCGGAGGCACCGGCCTTGACCGCCTCCAACACGTCGCTGTGCTCGCCGCTGGCGGACAGCACCAGGACCCGGGTGCCGGGGATCTCCTGGGTGATCTGCAGGGTGGCGCTGACGCCGGAGGTGTCGCCCAGGTTCAGGTCCATCAGCACCACGTCGGGCGTGACGGTCCGCGCGATGCGCAGCGCGGACGCGCCGTCGCTCGCGGTGGCCCGCACCTCGAAGCCGCGCTCCATCAGGTCACGCGCGACCCCGTCGCGCCACATCGGGTGGTCATCGACGACCATCACGGTGACGGGCGGCTCGCTCATCGTTTTCCTCCTCTGCGCCGCTTGCCCTGGGCCGCACCCGGATGGGGAACCCAGACCTCCCACTCGGTTCCCTCGCCGAGCGCGGTCTCGAGCGTGATCGTGCCACCCAGGCTCTCCACGCGGCCCCGGATCGACTTCGCCACGCCCAGCCGACCCTCGGCGGCGGCCTGCTCCAGCCGTCCTTCGGCGATGCCCGGGCCGTCGTCGCGGACGCTGAGCACGATCGCGTCCGGCAGCTCCTCCAGCAGCACCCACCCCTGGGCGTCCTCGCCGGCGTGCTTCTCGACGTTCGCCAGCGCCTCCCGCACCACCGCGAACAGGTCGGTGCTCAGCGGCTCCGGCAGCCGCACCGGATTGCCCGGGATCGACACGTGGATCCGGCCGGTGCGCAGCACCTGCAACTGCGCGGCGAGGTCGGTCTCACCGTCCTCCGTGGTCTCCTGCGGCGAGGTGGTGACCAGCGCGCGCAGCGCGATCTCCTGCTCTCCCGCGAGTTTCGCCAGCTCGGACGCCTCGCCGCCGAGCTCCGCGCCGCGCCGCCGCACCCGCGCGAGCACCTGCAGAACGCTGTCGTGGATGTCGCGTGCCAGCCGTTCCCGCTCCGCGGTCGCGGCCTCCGCGCGCAGCGCGCGCGCCAGCCGTTCGGTGGACTTGCGCGCGGTGTCCGAGGCCAGGCCGAGCACCAGGCCGCTGCCGATCAGCAGCAGGGTGTCCAGCGAGGTGTCCGCAGCGCTGTAGCCGCGGATCAGGTAGTTGCAGGCAGTAGCGATGATCCCGCTGGCCAGACCGCCGAACATGCCCCACTGCGCGGCCGCGACCGTGACCATCGTCGAGTGCCACACCGTCGCCACCGACGGCTTGGCCGAAAGCATCTGCCCCTCGGTGAGGATGAATTCGCTGCTGAGGAACAGCACCGTCACCACGATGCAGTCGAGCAGGACCATGCGGTTGGTGCGCCCCGGCCGGGTCCGGTAGCGCCAGATGGTGAACACCGTCCACACGGCCATCAGGCTGATGACCACCAACGCCAACCACGGCCGCTGGTAGTCGCCGTACTGGTCGATGACCCAATAGCAGGCGTAGAGGAACGTGACGACGCGGAACACGTTGTGCCCGCGCCAGAGCGGCGAGCGACCGTCGGTCACCTGCGGTTGCGACGGCGATTGCGTACGGCCCACATTCGCTCCCTTCTCAGCGGACCATCCTGCCGTACGTCCTGGTGTGCGATGGTCGCCGCACCGAGCACTCCGCGTGTTTGTGATCACGACCCCGCATCGACGTGAAATGCCCGAGTGGCGAGCTGCGGCTTGACGGTTCCCTGTGACAGGCTCATTGGTGGAGGTGATCGGCTTGGTGGGCGGATGGCTGCTGTGGCGCCTGCGGCCGGCGGCCATCGCCTACGTGCTCGCGGTGCAGGCCGTCGCCCTGGCGCTGGTGGTGCTGGTCTTCGTGACGAGCCGGTCGCCGCTGTCGAACGAGCTGCTGACCTTCGCGATGCTGGCGGCCACCGCCGGGACCGTCATCGTGATCACCTCGGTGTCGATCAACGTGCGGCGGCAGATCCGGCGCAACCCCTGGACGCTGCACATCGCTTACCTGGCCGCCGGAATCCTCACGCTGCCGCCGAACCTGCTGGTGCTTCTGCTGCTCGGGCCGACCCTGCACGGGGTGCTGGACGGCCGCCCGGAGCTGCACCGCTGGCTGTTCACCACGGCCGCAACCACGATCGCCACGCTGTCCGCGCGGTTCCTTATCGGCTGGTCGGAACCCCATTGGAGCCCGGTGCTGTTCGTGCTGGCCGGGGCCGTGCTGCTGCTGGTGCGGGCCTTCCTGGTCGCGGTCGGCATCCGGCTGCGCAACCCCGGGGCGGCACGGGCGGACGTGCTGGGCGAACCGACCGACGTGCTGCTCGGCATCGTCGCCGCGAGCCTGGGCGGGCTGCTGGCGGTGGCGGTGAGCATCGAGCCGGGCAGCGCGCTGCTGGCCGGGCCGCCGTTGGTGCTGCTTGACCTCGCCAGCCAGCTGCCGCAGTGGCGGCGGTCGGCGCAGCGGGACGCCAAGACGGGCCTGGCCAACGCGGCGCACTGGGAGCGGTTGGCGCGCAACGAACTCCACCGAGCGCAGGCCCGCGCCCAACCCGTGTCACTGCTGTTGCTGGACCTGGACCACTTCAAGCGGGTCAACGACGAGATCGGGCACCTGGCGGGCGACACCGTGCTGGCGGCCGTCGCGATGATGCTGCGCAGCAGCGTGCGGCGCGAAGACGCGGTCGGCCGCTTCGGCGGCGAGGAGTTCGTGGTGCTGCTGCCGGGCAAGGACACCGACGTCGCGTGCGATGTGGCGGACCGGATCAGGGCCTCGACTGCGGCGCTGTGCGTGCCGACCCGCGACACCCGGGGCGACTACCGGGAGCTCAACGACCTCACGGTCAGCATCGGCGTGGCCACCACGTCCCGCTTCGGCTACGACCTTACGGATCTCCTGGTGGCCGCCGACGCGGCCCTCCTGGCGGCCAAGTCAGCCGGCCGGAACGCGGTCACCCTCGCCTGATCAGCACCATTCGATCCGGTTGTGGGTGAAGGGCGCGCCTTCGACCGGGATAGCTGGTCGAAGGCGGCGTCCGCTATTCGTCAGACCTCCGAGTTGGGGGCCGAGCCGGTCGGGGTTTTCTCGTCCGGGGTTTCCTCCGGTGGGGGTTCGGCCTCGGCGCGGTCGGCGGGTTCCGGCGGTTCGGCCGGTTCCTCCTCCTCGACCAGCGAGCGGATCGCCGAGTTCAGCACCGCGACCAACGGCACCGCGAGCAGCGCGCCGACGATGCCCGAGACCACCATCCCGATGCTGATCGCCAGCACCACGCCCAGCGCGTGGATCTGCACCGCCCGCCCCAGGATCAGCGGCTGCAGCACGTTGCCCTCGATCTGCTGCACCGCGAGCACGATGCCGACCACGATCAGCGCGACGATCCAGCCCTTGGTCACCAGCGCCACCAGCACCGCGACCGCGCCGGAGGCCACCGCGCCGACGATCGGCACGAAGCCGCCGAGGAATACCAGCGCTGCCAGCGGAATCGCCAGCGGCACGCCGAGGATCATCAGCCCCGTCCCGATGCCGAGCGCGTCGACCACCGCGACGAGCGCGGTCGCCCGCACGAATCCGACCAGCGAGGCGAAGCCCCGGCAGCCGGCGACGTCGACCCGGTGCCGCACGCGCTTCGGCGCGAGCTTCGCCACGAACAGCCACACGCCGCGGCCGTCGTGCAGGAAGTAGATCAGCGTGAACAGCGCCAGCACCAGCCCGGTCAGGAAGTTGCCGAAGGTGCCCGCGGTGGACAGCGCGCCGCTGGTCAACGCCGCCTGGTTGGCCGCCAACCACTCCTGGGCCTGCGTCAGGTAGTGGCCGATCTGCACATCGTTGATGTGCAGCGGGCCCCGCGCCAGCGAGTCCTTGAGCTGGTTGAGGCTCGCGACGACCTGGCGCTGCAGGTCCGGGAAGCCCTCGATGAACGCGTTGATGACGAACGTGAGGACGCCGCCGACGACGGCGAGCCCGCCGATCAGCACCATCGCGGTGGCCACCGCGCGCGGCACGCCGTGCCTGGCCAGCCAGGACACGATCGGCGCCAGCAGCGCTGACAGCAGCAGCGCGATGGCGACCGGGATCACGACCACGTAGATCTGGCCGATGACCAGCCCCACCACGTACAAGGCGCCGACGACCATCAGCAGTCGCCAGCTCAGCGCCGCCGAGACCCGTAGCACGCGGGGGATCGACGCCGCGGCATCGTCTCGCGTGGTGATCTTGAAGTCGTTCACCCTGTCACCGTAGCGCCGACCGCGGAATCCATGGGCGGAATGACCGCTGGGCGCAACAGGACCCGATCTCCAGTAACACGATGTAGCGAAGGTGTCGCTATGCGCTTACGGAAGTGGCGGGCGTTTTGAAAGAGTGCGCGGCGGCGAGGAGAGCTCCAACGGGGAGTCGCCCGAAGCCGAGGAGGTTCTGGCACCGAGATGTCCCGCCGCGACCGCAGGACAGCAGCCGCCCGACCGTGGCGGCTGCTCACCCGTGCGCTGGTCGTGACGGGCGCGACGGTCGCCGGGACCTCCGCGGCTTGGCTCATCGGCTCCGGGATCCACGCGGACGCCGCGGACCTCCCGCCGGCCGTGTCCGCCGGCCAATCGGCGCCGCGACCGGTCGAGCCGCCGGAGTCGACAGTGGACGGTTCGGCCGCCGGTCGGTCCGGCCCGGCGGAGTTCTCGCTGGCCCGCCTGGACCCGGTCGCGCTGGTCCGGTCCGATCCGGCCGGGCGGCTGCTCGACGCGGCGCGGCCGGTGACCGGCGTGCTGCAGGAGTCCGCGGCAGGGGTCGGGCACGTAGCCGACGACGCCCTGTCGACTACCGGAACCCAGGCCGCCGCCCTGCCCACGTCCGTCGACAATGGACTGAACAGCCTCGGGGGCCCGCTGCTGTCCGGGGAAACCGGCCAGCAGCCGGCCTATTCGCCGCCCGCGTCGCCCGCGTCGGCACCGGCCGCCGCACCCGCCGTCCCGCTGCCGACGCAGCTGGTCGAGCACCGGCACTCGGTCGAACAACCCGAGTCGGTCGTCCAATGGCGGGCGCCGGAACCCGGCGAGACCCCCGGACACGACTGGGCAAGGCCGTTCGCCCTGCCCGCGCCCTCCGGAGCGCCCAGCTGCGGTGGAACCGGCGACGGGCCGCAGCACAACAACGCGCCGGTCGGCTGCTACCCGGCACAACCGGATCGCACCCCCGCTCTCGCCGGGGCACCGGCCCGCGCCCGCGCCGGCACGCTGATCAGCGTGCCCGAACCGCAGCCGGGCACCACCCCCGACTAGATCCCCCGCGCGGCGCGCCGACGACCGATCTCGTTGCCGGCGAAAGGAAATCCGCCGCGCCCAACCCAGATCGCAGTTCCCGAAGGCCCACCGTCAATCGATGATCAAGTTCCGATGACGGTGTGGCGCCCACAGTTCATTTTCCTCCCCCGACCGGGGAAGCCTCATGAAGGAGAAAGTCCATGCAGACTTGGGCGAAGCGCGGCGTGCAGGCCGCATTGGTCACCGGTGGAATGCTGGCCGTCGGCACGGGAGTCGCGTCCGCCGCCGGGTCCTGCCCGGAGCGTCCGGCCCCGCCGCTAGGGGAGTCGGCGCTGCCCCCCGTACTCGACGAGCTCGGAGACGATGAGGTGCCCGCCGATCGGTGCTTCGCGGGCGAGCTGTTCGTCGAGAACTCCGGCACGCGGCACAGCGCCCCGCTGGTGGAATCGCGGGCCAGCCACTCGGTCACCGCGCTGACGGGCACCCTGGACCCGGTGCGCGACCTGCTGCCGGCCGTCGAGAACGAGCTGACCCAGGAGATGCCGGCGCTGCGCGACCTGCACTGGCACGCCCCGTCGCGGAACATTCCGCTGCACCTGGCGGGCTGGGTCGCAGACCCGGCCGACGCCCGCCCGCTGGACACCGTGCCGGGCCTGTCACCGTTCGGCGGGGACCGCCCGGTCACCCCCGCCGAGGGCTTCCACCGCTCGCTGAGCTGGGCCGGTCCCATCGGTGAGGTGCTCCAAGGAGGTGCCAACACCCTCGACGAGGGTGCATTTCGAACGGGTGCGTTCCTGGATGTCCCTGCAGACCTCGTGATCCTGCACGATGACCTGGTCTACTTCGACGGCTTCACTCCTCCGGCGGGCAGCATCGTTGAGCTCTGGGGAGACGTGCTCGCGCACGGCCCGGGCGGCCTGGTGACGCCGGAGCAGGTGGACCTCACCTCCGCGGAACTGCCCGGGCTGCGCAGTGACCTGCACACCGTGCCGGGCGAGATCTTGGCCGGCGCGCTGACCGCGGTCGCCGCCGAGCCGACGCCGCGCGCGGACCTGATGCCGCTGGAGGTGCCGGGCGAGCACCAGCTGAAGGCCAACGAGGTTCCGGACCTCGTCGGCCTCCCCCTGCTCAGCGTGTCCAAGACGCCGGGCACCGTGGGGCGCAGCGAGTCCACCGCCGTGACGGCGCCGCTGCCGGTGGTGGGTGACCTCAACGCGTTCGGCGGCCGCCAGACCTCGGGGCCGCAGGTCAGCCGGATCACCTCCGCGCTGGACGGCACCGCGCCGCGGACCGGGACCGCGGCGCGCACCAGCACCGCGGCGCGCACCAGCACCGCGGCGCGGACCGGTGGCGTGGCGCGGACCGGTGGCGGGGCGCTGCCGGTGCTCGGCGGCGGTGTCCCGGACATCACGACCGTGCAGGGCGCGACGCTGCCGACGCCGGCCCTGAACCCGCGGGGCGCGCTGCGCACCCTGGAAAACGCGGACACGGTGGTCTTCAACCGCATCTGACCCGAAAGCCGAAAACCGGGGCGAGCACCATGCTCGCCCCGGTTTTTTAACGAAGAACCCGTGAGCGTTTTTGGGTGCCAGAACACCGAAAAACACTCACGGCTGCCTTTATGGAACCGGGGCGGTGACCGGCGCGTCGGAGGCCGGATCGTCCTTGACTGGCTTGACGGGCTTGACCGGCGTTCGGCGGGAGCGCCACCAGCGCACCGCGTTGTAGAGCAGGAACGCCAGTCCGAAGTAGACGTAGGAGTTGCCGATCAGCTGCTCGAAGAAGTTCCAGCGCAGCTCCAGACCGTGGCCCTGGGGCATCTTCCAGTGCGGGCCCATCATGAAGAACCCGGCCGTCAACGTGGTCGCCAGCAGCAGCGCCCAGTCGCGCTTGGCCTGCGCCGCGCCGATCAGCAGCACCAGCCCCGGGATCGCCCAAACCCAGTGGTGCGACCAGGAGATCGGCGACACCAGCAGCCCGAGGATGCCGTTGATCGTCATCGCCATCGGCAGGTCCCGCTGCCGGATCGCGTGCACCATCCCCAGCACCGCGAGCACCAGCACGATCGCCGCGAGCAGGACGAAGACGATGGTCAGGCTCGGCGCCGACATCTTGCTCAGCAGCGACCGCAGCGACTGGTTGCCCGCGTACGTCGACGCGTCGCCGGTGAACTTCGGGCCGAAGGACACGTTGCTGCTGGCCAGCATCTCGTGCAGCCAGAACCGGCGGGCGTTGTCGAAGGTCAGGGCGAACCCCAGCAGCACGGTGCCCAGGAAGGTCAGCAGCGAGGCCACGATCGTGCGGACGTCCCGGCGCAGCAGCGGCAGCAGCAGGAACACCAGCGGCGTGAGCTTGATGCCGGCGGCCAGGCCGATCAGCAGGCCGCGCGGGTACGGCAGCTTCTTCGCGCCGTCCGTCCGCCATAGGAGGTCCACCGCGACCAGCGCCATCAGCACGATGTTGATCTGAGCGTAGGTGATCGTCTCCAGCACCGGTTCGCTGATCGTGGCCAGCGGCAGCACCGCGGCCGTCACCAGCAGCACCTTCTCCCGGTGCGCGCGCAGGAAGGTCGAGGCGCTGAGCACGACGTACAGCGTGACGATGAGCGCGGCGTGGCTGACCAGCATGATCACCGCGGTCGAGGCGGCCTTCGGGATGAGCGCCAGCGGCGCGAACACGATCGCCGCGAACGGCGGGTAGATGAACGGCAGCAGCAGCCCGGACTCGGTGGCCGGGAGGTTGTTGTAAAGATCGCGTCCGCCGAGCAGCGCTTTCGCGCCGAGCCGGTAGACCTCACCGTCGATGTGGTCGTGCGTGTTGACGGTGGAGACCACCATCACCGCGATCAGCTCCGCGACTGCGATCACGACCAGCAGTGATCGCTGGTCACGCAACCGCTCCTGCAACGGCAGTCGACCCGCGGTCCCGTGCACGGGCATGCACCATCCTCTCGCCTGCGGCACCTCGGCCAGCGTAGATATTCGATCGGGTGAAGTGGGCGCAGCGGGGCGATTTTGAGTCCCGGGCCAACGGGCGATGTTTCACCTGCCCGATTCATCAAGCCCCGGCCCGAGGTGACCTGAGAGGGAACGCACCGCAAACAGCTGACTCACCGTTATGTGCGGAGCGTGAATACCACCAATACGGGTAGTCGCCGAGACCTTGAATTTCGCCCTGCCCGAAGGGGAGGCTCAAACGGACTGCTCCGTTCGGTGGAGAGGAGGGGGCCGAATGAGTGTCCTCGAAGTGGCCGTATCAGCTCAGCTGGCGCCAGTCTGGGACGAACTCATCAGCGGGCTCACGGTCGGCGTGCTGCTGACCGACGAACGCGGCCAGGTGCTGGCCACCAACGACGTTGCCGCCGAACTGATGCAGCTGGCCAAGTCCGATCTGCTCACCGGCACCCGGCCCGCCGGCTGGCAGGTGCGCGACGACACCGGTGCACCGATGCCGGACTGGGCAGAGCTGGCCGGGCAGGTGCTGCGGGCCGGCTCGCCGCTGTCCATCCCGATGGTGATCGCCCGCAGCGGCCAACCGCTGAGCCGCATCTGGGCGGATTACCACGCGGTGCGGGTGCAGGGCCGCAGCCGGGTGCTGTTGCTGCTGCAGTCGGTGCACACCGACGTCTCGCACAGCCGCGGCCTGCTCGACCCGCTGACCGGGCTGCCGGGCCGCGTGCTCCTGCTGGACCGGCTGGAGCAGTCGCTGGTCCGCGCCCGCAGTCGCGGCACGCTGTCCACGCTGGTGCTGATCGACGTGCACGGCCTGGCGGCCTTCAACGCGGAGCACGGCTTCGACCGCGGCGACGAGCTGCTGACCACGCTGGCCGGCCGGCTCCGGGAAGGGCTCAGCGACGAGCACACCGTCGCCCGCTACGGCGGCGACGAGTTCGCGGTGGTCGCGGAGCACTCGAACGGCACCGGCGAGGAGATCGCCGAGCAGGCGCGGGAGGTTGCGGGCTGGCCGGTGCGCATCGGCCGCAAGCGCGTTCGCCCCGGGTTGCGGGTGTCGTGGGTGACCACCGACGGCCAAGCCTCGGTGCACTCGGTCCTGGCCCGGGCCGAGCAGCAGCTCCAACATTGAGCCTGTTGGTGAATGGTTGCGAGGGTGGGCAAACGGCTTCGCCGCTTGCGACAACTCCGGCGAACACCTCGTCACGTGTCGCGGTGCGCGCAACGTGCGAGTTTCCTTAGCCCGCCGATGGTCGTCTTGGCAAGGTGAATGCAAGCGGCTACGCCGCTTCCAAGGCGCGGACAGCATTCGCCGACAGGCTGTAACTGCCGCTCGTGCCGTTCGGGGTTGCCGGCCTTGCGGCAACCCCGAACAGCCGATCAGCGCTCCAGTTTGCCCGCGATGAAGTCTTCGACCGCTTGGTAGGCGGCGGAGTCGGAGTACTGCTCCGGCGGCGACTTCATGAAGTACGACGACGCCGACAGGATCGGCCCGCCGATGCCCCGGTCCTTGGCGATCTTGGCGGCCCGGATGGCGTCGATGATGATCCCCGCCGAGTTCGGCGAGTCCCACACCTCCAGCTTGTACTCCAGGTTCAGCGGCACGTCGCCGAACGCGCGGCCCTCCAGCCGGATGTAGGCCCACTTCCGGTCGTCCAGCCACGGCACGTAGTCCGACGGCCCGATGTGCACGTTGCGCTTGCCGAGGTCGCGGTCCACCTGCGAGGTCACCGACTGCGTCTTGGAGGTCTTCTTCGACTCCAGCCGCTCCAGTTCCTTCATGTTCAGGAAGTCCATGTTGCCGCCGACGTTCAGCTGCATCGTGCGGTCCAGGTGCACGCCGCGGTCCTCGAACAGCTTGGCCAGCACCCGGTGCGTGATGGTCGCCCCGACCTGCGACTTGATGTCGTCGCCGACGATCGGCACGCCCGCGTCGGTGAACTTCTGCGCCCACTCCGGGTCGGAGGCGATGAACACCGGCAGCGCGTTGACGAAGGCCACCCCGGCGTCCAGCGCGCACTGCGCGTAGAACTTGTCCGCCTCCTCGGAACCCACCGGCAGGTAGGCCACCAGGACGTCGACCTCGGCGTCCTTGAGCGCCTGCACGACGTCCACCGGCTGGTCGTCGGACTGCTCGATGGTCTCCCGGTAGAAGCGGCCGAGGCCGTCGAAGGTGTGGCCGCGCTGCACGGTGACGCCCAGCGGCGGCACGTCGGCGATCTTGATGGTGTTGTTCTCGCTGGCGACGATCGCCTCGGAGAGGTCGCGGCCGACCTTCTTCGCGTCCACGTCGAAGGCGGCGACGAACTTCACGTCGCGCACGTGGTAATCACCGAAGTTGACGTGCATCAGGCCGGGCACCCGGGTGCCCGGGTCCGCGTCGGCGTAGTAGTGGACGCCCTGCACCAGCGACGCCGCGCAGTTCCCGACGCCCACGATCGCCACCCGCACCGCTCGACGATCTCCGCCCATGGCAGGGCCCTCCTTCTTACTCATCTGTCGTGTCCTTGCAGTTCTTGCCCGCCGACGCTGGGTCGGCCCGGCGCCGCAGCAGACTGCTCGGCGCGTTCGTGTTCGATGATTTCGTCGAGCCAGCGGACCTCGTGCTCGCTGTGGTCCAGCCGGAGTCGGTGCAGTTCGCGGGTGTAGCGGTCGAACCGTTCCTCGGAGCGCGCCAGCGCGCTACGCAGGCCGTCCCGATGCTCTTCGACGCGGCGTCGGCGTCCTTCCAGGATCCGCAGCCGGACCTCGGCCGGGGTGCGGGAGAAGAACACCATGTGCACGCCGAATGCATTGTCGTCGCAGGCCTGCGGCCCACAGTCGCCGACCAGCTCGGCGAACCGCTGCCGCCCGGCGGCTGTGGTCCGGTACACGCGGCGCGCTCGCCGACCCCACGCGCGCGAACCGGGCGAGTCGGGTTCCTCCTCGATCAACCCGGCGCGCAGCAGCCTCCGCAACGTCGGGTACAACGTTCCGCAGGACAGCGCGCGGAAGGCACCGACCGTGTCGTGCAACCGCTTCCGCAGCTCGTAGCCGTGCATCGGGGCCTCGTGCAGTAGCCCAAGCACGGCGAGTTCGAGCATCCGCACCTCCTCCGCCCGGCGAATTCACCGCCGGATGCCAGTGGCGGTGCTGCGGTGAGGCAGACCACCCGACAGATTATATCGCGCCGATATATCGGAGTGCACGATCACGAGGGGCCTGAGGTGGCGGTCGTCACCGCTGGTAGTGATCGGTCGCGTCGCCTGCCCTGATCGGCGCATGGGGCAGACCTGGTCGCCACGTACCCTGTGGTCGTGCGGACCCAACGGCAAGTGGTCGACTACGCGTTGCAGCGCCGAGCGCTGCTCGCGCAAGTCCACGCTGGCCGGGTCGGGGTGATGGAGGTCTGCGACGCCGATCCGTACCTACTTCGGGCGGCGAAATTCCATGGCGAGCCGAGCGGGGTGACCTGCCCGGTGTGCCGGAAGGAACCGTTGACCCAGGTGTCCTGGGTCTTCGGCGATGCCCTCAAGCACGCGTCCGGAACGGCGCGGGCTCCCGAGGAGCTCGACCGGATGGCGGCCATGTTCGAGGAGTTCAACGTCTACGTCGTAGAGGTATGCCGCACATGTAACTGGAACCACCTCGTGCTGTCGTACGTGACCGGAACCGGTGGGTTGAACGACAACCGGTCCCGGCGCAAGACTGCAGCCGAGTGACAACGGTCGTGTCCCGAACACGGCCGCGCGCCCGGTGCGGCGCATCCCCGACGTGAACGCATCACACGGCGTCCGACGACGCCTGTCCTGGAGGCCCACTCGTGAACGACGAGCGTGACGACCCCACCCGAGGGCGCCACTCAAGGCATCCGCATCCCGACGGTCGCGGCACGCCACCCCCGCCGCGCCCCGGGCCGCCGCGCCCGGGTGACCAGGCACGGCCTCCGCAGCGTCCGATGCCCGGCCCGCCGCAGGGCCCGCCACCGGGACCGCCCGGTGCGGGCGGCCCGGCGTGGCCCGGCGAAGAGCCGCGCCCGGGCCCGCGGTCGGCGCCGCCGAACCAGCCGAACCCCCGGTGGCCGAGCGGGGCGGACCGCAGCGCGGAGGAAACGCAGCAGAATACCCCGGTGCCACCGCCTGGCCAGCCCATGAAGTGGCCGGACGGGGAGCCGCCGCAGGAGCAGACCGGCGCGTGGACGCCGTCGTTCGACGACGATGGCGACGACTCGGCGCTGGGCAAGCGGCTCAGCGGCGACTCGGGCGAACCGGAGAAGAACGGCGGGCGCAAGCTCGACCTACCCACCAGCTACTCGGCGGTTCCCCCGCCGCCGAACACGGGACGGCAGGGGCCACCCCCAGCACCGCCCGGCGCGCAGCAGACCAGGCAGGGGCCGCCGCCCCCGCCGCAAGGACCGCCGCCCGGGCGTCCGCCGCAGCCGCCCGACGGCGAGCAGCCGACGCAGAACATCCCGCAGACCCCGGCCGACGATCGCGACAGCGATCGCCGCCGAGGTGGAGCCGCCGCAGCCGGCGCCGCCGCAGGCGGGATCGCCGGTGCTGCCGCAGGCGCCGGGATGGCCGGAGCCGCAGGCGCCGCCGGAGCGGGCGCGGCCGGCGGAGCCATGGGAGCCGCAGGCGCAGCGGCGGGAGCCGCAGGTGGAGCTGGTGGCGGTGGGGGCGTAGCCCCCGAGCCGCAGTTGCTCACGCATCAGGAACAGGGCAGTTACAACTACTACGCCGACGACTACGACGACGACCCGTACAACAGCGGGTACGACGGGAATGATCGGGATGGCGACGACCTCGACAGCCGCAATGGCCATGACCGGTACCGGGGCGACGACTTCGACGACGGCCCGGACGACTTCGCGGATCTGGACGACGACATGAGCGCCGCCCGAGCAAAACGCAGTCGGCTCTGGCGGCGGATCCGCCGGTCCTGCTACGTCGCCGCGGCCTTAGCCGTCGTGGTTCCGGCCGTCGTGTTCATCTACGGCTACATCTTCTGGGATGCGCCGAACGAGGCCAAGGTCATGAGCATGGACCGGCCGGTCGAGCTGCAGTACTCCGACGGCAGCCCGATGGGCCGCATGGACGTGCAGGGCTCGCGGGAGGTCCTGCACAGCATCAACGACGTGTCGTTGGCGATGCAGAACGCCACGATCGCGGCCGAGGACTCTACTTTCCGCACCAACCCGGGCTTCGACTTCCAGGGCATCCTGCGGTCGGTCTACTACCTGGTATCCGGTTCCGGCGTCGGCGGTGGTTCCACGATCACCCAGCAGTTCCTGAAGCTGGACCAGGACCTCAAGAAGGATCCGACGTACATCCGCAAGATCAAGGAAGTCGTGCTGGCGTTCAAGATCACGAACCAGCAGAGCAAGGACGACATCCTGCTCGCCTACATGAACACGGCGGACTACGGGCGCGGCGCCAACGGCATCAGCGCCGCGGCGCGGGCCTACTTCAACAAGAAACCCAGCGAGCTCAGCGCCGCCGAGGCGGCCGTGCTGGCCGGTGTGGTGCAGAGCCCCTACGGCGGCAACGACCCCGGCCAGAACCCGGAGAAGGGCAAGAAGCGCTGGGAGTACGTCGTCGGGCAGATGGACGAGAACGGCTTCCTGCAGCCGGGCGAGCGGGAGACCATGACGCTTCCCCAGACCCTGCCTCGCGGGGAGTGGAAGAAGAACAGCAGGCTCTCCCCCGAGCAGGACGCCATCTGGGAGGCCATCAAGCGGGAGCTGGAAGCCCAGGGCCTGTCCGAGAGCGACCTGTCCCGCGGTGGCTACACGATCAAGACCACCATCGATCCGGACACGCAGCAGAAGGCCGAGGCCGCTGTGAAGAAGGTGATGGCTTCGGAGCCGGAGACGCTGCGCACTTCGCTGGTCGCGGTCGACCCGAACAACGGCGAGATCCGGGCGTACTACGGGTCCAAGAATCAGATCGGCGACCTGGACTGGGCCAGCACCCCGCAGGAGCCGGGTTCGTCGTTCAAGCCGTTCGCGGTGATCGCCGGGCTCGAGAAGGGTAAGGGCATCGGCGAGTTCTACGACGGCACCGGTCCGCAGGTGATCGCCGGGCACGAGTTCAACAACTCGCCCGGTGTGAAATGCGAGGTCCCGACGCACTGCGGTGTCCGAGAGGCGATGACCAACTCGGTCAACACGGTGTTCGTCAACATGGCCGCCGACTTCGGCCCCAAGAAGGTGGCCGAGGCCGCGCACCAGGCCGGCATCCCGGAATCGACGAAGCTGGAAAGCCCCGACGGCAGCGTGGCCGCTGGTATCGCGCTGGGAATGTACCCGGTGCTCCCGGCGGACATGGCCGCCTCGTACTCCTCGTTCGTCAACGGGGGTAACAAGGTTCCGGCGCACTTCGTACAGCAGGCCGTCAGCCCGGAGCAGGGCGTGTTCCCGCTCGCGACCACGAAGCCGGAGCCGGCCTTCGGTGACGCGTCGACCAGCAAGGACATCGCCTACAACGTCTCGCAATCGATGCTGGACGTCGCCGCGCACTCGAAGGTCCCGTTGGCGGGCAACCGGCCAGTGGTGTCCAAGACCGGTACCCACCAGTGGCTCAACACCACGAAGAACAAGAACGCCTGGATGATCGGTGCCGTGCCGCAGATCTCCACCGCGGTGGCGATGCAGAACGACGACGGCGGCCCGAAGCCGTTGGAGAACGCGAACGGCCAGAGCTTCTACGGCGGTGGCCTGCCCGCCAAGGTGTGGAAGGAGTTCATGGACTCCTACCTCCAGGGCAAGAAGGTCGTGCCGTTCCCCGAAGGTGACAAGATCGGGCAGTTCGTGGACACCCCGCCGCCGCCCCCGCCGACGTCGGCGGCCCCGCCCACGTCCCAGACGTCGCCGCCGCCGACGTCGGAGCCGAGCGACACCGGCAAACCGGACAGGCCGACCACCAGCAAGGAGAAGCCGGGCCGCTGCAGCTGGTTGGACCCGAACTGCAACACCGACGGCGGCGGAGGCAGCGACCCCGGCGACGCATCGGCGAACAACGTGGCGCCGACCCCGACGATGCAGTCCGGCTGAGCACCTGTTGAACACGCCAGGGGCACCCGCGAGTCGGCGGGTGCCCCTCCGCGTTGTTGGGCCCAAGTAGCATCCGGTCGTGTCCACCTCGACCGAGCCCGCCAGCACCGAACCGCCGCCGTCCCCCGGCGGCAGTGCGAGCTCGGCGGTGGACAGCGATTCCCTCGGGCCGGCCGATCGCGTCTCGCCGACCTGGACCGAGCCGCTGGCGCAGAAGCTCAGCCTCCCCTTCGGCGGCCGGCTCGGGCGGCATGCGCAGGTCGGGCGGCAGTGGTTCTGGACGTCGCTGCGGGTGATCCTGCTGCTCGCGGTGCTGGTGCTGGCCGCCGCATGGCTGTTCAAGGCGCCCTGCCAGGTCACCTACGAGACCGACCGCGGACCGCAGCTGGACTGGCGGAACAGCAAGCAGTACACCGCGATGTGCTACACCGACATCATCCCGCGCTACGGCCTGGGTGATCTCGCGCCGGACACCGCTTTCCCGTACAAGACCTCGTGGTTGGAGAACCCCGGCACGCCGCAGCAGCAGGTCCGGTACATGGAGTACCCGGTGCTGACCGGGTTGTTCCAGTGGATCAACGCGCGGGCCGCGGACGGTTGGGCGACCCTGGCGAGCTTCGGCTGGTTGCCCCCCGCCCTGACGAGCGTGCTGTACTTCAACATCTCGACGTTCTGGCTGGCCGCGGCCTGGTTGGTGACGATCTGGGCGCTGGTGCTGCTTTGCCGCCGACGCGTTTGGGACGCCGCGCTGGCGGCGGTGTCGCCGCTGGTCTTCGTGCACGTATTCACCAACTTCGACGCCCTGGCCACGGCTTTCGGCACTGCTGGGCTGCTCGCGTGGGCGCGGCGCAGGCCAGTGCTGGCCGGGGTGCTGATCGGGATCGGCGGCGCGGCGAAGCTCTACCCGCTGTTCTTCCTAGGCCCGCTGCTGGTGCTGGCCTGGCGGGCCGGGAAGCTGGCGGACGCGCTGCGCTCGGTGCTGGCCGCCGCGGTGGCCTGGCTGCTGATCAATGTGCCGATCCTCGTTCTCTTCCCCGTGGGGTGGCGGGAGTTCTTCCGGCTCAACAACGAACGACAGGCCGATCCGGACTCGCTCTACAACGTGCTGATGCACTTCACCGGCTGGGCTGGCTTCGACGGCCCGCTGCGCGACGGCGCCACGCCGACGGTGCTGAATTCGGTCAGCCTCGCCCTGTTCCTGGTCGCGTGCCTCGGCGTCGGGTGGTTGGCGCTGGTCGCGCCGACCCGGCCGCGGCTGGCACAACTGTGCTTCCTGGTGGTGGCGGCGTTCCTGCTGACCAACAAGGTGTGGAGCCCGCAGTACTCGCTGTGGCTGGTGCCGCTGGGGGTGCTGGCGATCCCGCGCTGGCGGCTGCTGCTGAGCTGGATGATCATCGACGCCGCGGTGTGGGCGCCGCGGATGTACTACTACCTCGGCACCGGCAACAAGGGGCTGCCGGAGGGCTGGTTCCTCGGCGCGGTGGTGATCCGCGACGCGATGGTGGTCGCGCTGTGCGTGCTGATCATCTTCGAGATCGTTCGGCCGGAGCGGGACAAGGTCCGCGCGGCCCTCGCGATGCGGGGCGGGCGCGAACCGGGCGCCTTCGATGACCCGAGCGGCGGCATCCTGGACGGAACACGCGACCGGTTCGTGTTACCCGGCATCGCCCGTTGGGGCAAGGAACGGTCCACATCCAGGGGGCAGAACGGGCAGAACCTAGCTTCGAGGCGGTGATCTTCTTCCGCCCTGGAGGCGCTCCGCCGATGCACTGTGAGGTGCCCGCTCGGTCCCCGGTCGAGCGGGCACCGGCACGTTCGGGGTACGCCCGTGGACTACGTCTGCGGGATGATCTGGTGCGGGATGATCTGGGTCAGGGGAATCTCGGGGTCGCTCCCTGACGCGTCGCGCCGCCGTAGCGGCGAACATGGAGACATGACGACGTACCGAATGCCCCTGTCCCGGCCGAGCGAGAAGGCGATGATCGCGGGCGTGTGCGCCGGTCTGGCCGATCGATTCGGCACGAAGCCGTTTACCATGCGCCTGCTGTTCCTGCTGTCCTGCCTGCTGCCGGGACCGCAGTTCATCGTCTACATCGTGCTCTGGATCCTGATCCCGAAGCGCTGAACTGGCTGCGCGCAGGGGGCGGAACCGGCCACTTGCCGCTAGGAACGGCGGACGTACCAGGTCGTGACCAGGAGCGTGCTGGCGATCAGGATGCCCGCGGCGGTGAGCGCGGAGCGGATGAGCAGCGCCGCGCTCACCGCCCCCGAGCTCAGCGCTTGGAGCAGCGGGAAGGCAAGCGGAATCCACTGCGCCAGCAACGCGATCGCGAACAGCGCCGCCGCCGCGATCACCGTGTAGCCGATGCGCCGGACGACCACCGGAGCACGGCAGGGCGACGGCGATGCCGAACGACGCGCACACGACGTGCGCCAGCAGCCCCACGCCGAGATCACTCGGCGAGTAGCCGAGCCCGTACGAGATCAACGCCCAAGAGCACCGACCGGGCCCCGTGGCGCTTGGTAACCCCCGAAAGCTCCCGAACGGCCACCCCAGCCCCCATCGCAGTGCGATTTCAATGGAAATCAGAGGTTCGATTTCAATGGAAATTGCACGAGTTGTCCACAACCTGCGGCGTGTCGTGATCCGACACGCCGCAGGGGTTCGATTTCAATGGAAATCAGAGGTTCGATTTCAATGGAAATTGCGGCGGTCAGCGGCGGGCGTGGGCGTCGAGGACGTAGGCCACGGCCGAGGTGACCTTTGCCGCGAACGCGAGGTGCAGCGACTCGTCCGGTACGTGCGCGTTGCTGTCCGGCCCGAGCGCCCCGGTCACCAGGAACTGCGCGTCCGGGTAGGCGTTGTGCAGCAGGCCCATGAACGGGATCGAGCCGCCGAGCCCCATCGTCCGCCAGCCGGCGTCGAACACCTCGTCGCTCGCCTGGTCCAGCGCCGCCACCAGCCACGGCGCGGGGTCCGGCGCGTTCCAGCCCAGCCCGGCCTCGGAGTGCCCGAAGGTCACCTTCGCGCCGTACGGCACGTCGGTGGTCAGCCGCTCCTGGACCGCGCGCAGCGCCGCCTCCGGGTCGGCCGTCGGCGGCAGCCGGAAGCTCAGCACCAACGTCGTGAAGGGCCGCAGCACGTTGCCCGCGTCCGCAGGCTTGGGCAGTCCGTCGGCGCCGATCACGGACAGCGTCGGCCGCCAGGTGCTGTTCAGGGCGAGCTCGACCTCGTCCTCGTCGACCGGCCGCAAACCCTCCGGCCACGGCACGACGTTGCGCACCAGGCCGGGCGCGGCCTCGATCGCCGCCCGCGCCTCGGCGACCCGGTTCTCCGGGATCTGCACGTTCAGCTCGGGCACCAGGATTTCGCCGGTCGCGGCGTCCTCCAGCCGATCGAGCAGCTGCCGCAGCACCCGGAACGAGCTGGGCGCGATGCCGCTGGCGATGCCGGAGTGCAGGCCGCTCTCGAGCACCTGCACCTTGACCTCCAGCGACACCATGCCGCGCAGCGAGTTCGTCAGCCACATCCGCTCGTAGTCGCCCGCGCCGGAGTCCAGGCACACCACCAGCGACACGTTGCCGAGCCGGCCGGACAGGCGCGAAAGGTAGGCGGGCAGGTCGGGGCTGCCGGACTCCTCGCCGGTCTCCAGCAGCACCACGCAGCGCGCGTGCGCGCCGCCGTGCGCTCGGACCGCCTCGATCGCGGTGATCGCCGCATACCCGGCGTAGCCGTCATCGGCGGCGCCGCGCCCGTACAGCCGGCCGTCGCGGACCACCGGGGTCCACGGCCCGAGCCCTTCGGACCAGCCGCCCAGCGGCGGCTGCTTGTCGAGGTGGCCGTAGAGCAGCACCGTCTCGTCCGGGGTGCCCTCGCTGGCCGGGATGTCCACCACCAGCAGCGGGGTGCGTTCCGGCAGCCGCACGACCTCGATGTTCGCGCCGGCGATGTCCCGCGCCGCGATCCACGCACGCAGGTGCTCGATGGCGGCGTCGAGGTGCCCGGCGGCGGCCCACCCGGCGTCGAAGGCGGGCGAGATCGCCGGGATCTTCACCAGCTCGGAGAGGCTCGGCAGGACGGATTCGGCCCACGCCTGGTCAACGTTCTTCGCTACGGCTGCACGATCCACGCCGCGATCCTATGCCCGCTCCGACCTGGTCGTCGTGGATGGCCGGAACTGCTCAGCAGTCCCCGAGAGGCGTGCAGCTCGCTGGGGTAGCGGGCATGGACACGACCATGAAGGGCATGCCCGCCGCGGCGGACCGGTCTTCGATGTGGACCGCCCCGATCGCCTGCCCGATCGGGTCCCGCTGTCCGAAGACCGCCAGCGTCGCCCGGTCCGCCGGGAACGGGATCAGGTCGTCGCCGAGCTCGCTGCCGTGCACGATCCCGGCGAGCGCGACGGTGCGCGGATCCTGCTTCGCCCAGTCGTTCAGCAGGTACCAAAGTCGCGAGAGCACCGAATTGCGGACCTTCGGGGCCGGCACGTAGCGCGTGCTGGCGAACGACCCGCTGGCCGCTTCAGGCCGGAGGAGCCCGCCAGCCACGAGGTGGTTCAGCCACATCTCGTACAGGCGAGCCTGCTCCCTCAAGAAGCTGGTCAGCCGGATCGCCGTGCGCCGCTGGACCAGCTCGCCGAACAGCTGGTCCAGGAGCGGGTGCCGCGTCGCGGTCGGATCGGTGACGAAGGCGTAGCTGCCGTCGATCATGATGCGGCGTTGCAGGGCCAGCTCGCCGATCACACCTGCGGCGACGGCGAGTCTGGTCGACGAGCCGCCGTACTCGTGTCCGGCGGCGGTGCGGCCGATCAACATCAGTTCCTCGGGCAGGATCAGTTCCACGATCGAGTCCTCAGCTGCCGGCCGTCGTGGCGGCGGTGGTCGCGGCCGCAGCTCCGGCGGCGATCGCGACCGTCGCGGCGGCGACCACGGCTTCAACGGCCTTGCCGAGCTGCTCGCTCTTGCTGATCTCCTTCAACCGCTTACGCTCGGCCCGCTCCAGGCCGAGCGATCGGACCAGGCCGGTCGCGTGCACCATCGCCGCGAGCAGCGCCTGCCGGTTGTCGAGTTCGACCTCGTCGCGGGCGACCTTGCGGATCTCCCCGATCAACGACTGCCGCGCCGCGGGGTCCGGGAAGTACTTGTTGTACGGGATGAACAGCGCCGACTTCTGCTCGCAGCGCATCAAGCCCCGCTCCGCCAGCGCGGCGCAGTGCACCTTGCGCACGCCGCGCCGGTGCTGGATGAAGCTCGTCGCGGCCACCGGCTTGTTCGCCGCGCCGGCCTTCCGCGTCAGGAACGCCACGCATTCGTCGAGCCAGCCGATGCCGCTCGGACTGGCGTCGACCACCTGCACCTTCTTGCCGGCGAACTCGACCCGGTGCCGCAGCACGAGCTCGCCGAGCTCCGCCGCCCCGGTGTGATCGGACGTCGAGTAGTGCGAGCCGTTGTCCTTCTGCAGCAGCAGTACGAACTCTTCGGGCAGGGTAAGCGCGGTCATGCGCCCATTCTCCCAGTGAAACCGGCTTCACGTGGCTGAATGCCGCAGTCGTCAGCCCATCGCTGCGAGGAAGCGCGGCGTGGAGCGCCTCACCCGCCGGCAACCACGATCACCGCCGGAACCGCCGTGATGGCCACCAGCGCCGCAGTGACCGCGGTGCCGACGGTGTTGCCCAGGTCCTCGGCCTCGGCGATGGTCTTCAGCCGGGTCCGCTGGGCCCGGTCGAAACCGAGCAGGTAGAGCAGCCCACTGCGGTAGACCAGCGCGCTGAGCAGCGCCAACCGCCCGTCCACCGGCCGCTCGTCGACAGCGACCTCGCGCAGCTCGGTAAGCAGCGCCCCGCGAACGGCACGTTCCGGGTAGTAGCGGTCGTCGGGCAGCACGCCCAGGAACTTCCGGTGCTCGCGCCGCAGCAACCCGTGCTCGACCAGCACCATCCGATGCGTCGCGAACGCGCCGGTGCGGCCCTGCAACCACCCACTCAGCTCGACCGGGCGGTTCGCCCGCCCCGCCCGCTGCTGGAGGTCCGCGAGCGACCGGTCCATCCACGGCAGCCCGCTCGAAGCGGTGTCGACCAGGCGCACCGCCCTGCCCTCCAGCTCGACGCGGTCCCGCAGGGCCAGCTCGCCGATCTCGGCGGCGGCGGTCGCCGTGTTCGGGTTCGCGCTGACGTAGTACGTCCCGTTGTCCTTGCACATCAGCAGGGCCAACTCGTCGGGCAGCGCTAGCGGATTGGCGAACTCGGCCACGAGTCCAGTCTGTCCCATTTCCGCGCGGGCGGCTGCGGAGATCTCGGCTCTCCTGCTGGTCGATCTCGCGACCGACGCGGGGTGAAACAGTGCAATCGGGTAAATAGGACTATCGCGGCGGTAGGAGGAACGCCTTCGCAATATCGGTACCGCGATGGTCCACAAGGCATTAGTCGGACCTCCATTACTTCGATGACCTGCGGTTTTCGCTTGATCGACGGCGAACTACGGTGGTCTCACGGGAAGACGCCGGCCGTGCCGCGGCCGTGCCGAATCCCGGTGGCAGGGCTCACGAAAGCGGCCGGTTTCGTGCCAGGATGGCGGGGAGCGATCCAATCGCTCCGGCTGGAGCAATGGGTGACCCACCAGGTCACCGGCGCTCCGGTCGGGGCTGTCGGGCCACACCGCCACAAGCGGGTGGACCGGCGCGACACGAGGAGATCACGCATGTCCCCCGAGCAATGGACGCGACCCGAAGCCGAAGGCGCCGACGGCCCCCCTGCCGCTATCGCAGCGAAACCCACACGGGAGCAGGTGATCGCCGGTTTGCGCGCCACGAGCGAAGGTGGAGCTGACCTGGTTCAGCTACTCACCCCGGAAGGCCAACGGGTAACACACCCCGACTTCGACATCGACGTCTCCGACGCGCAGCTGCGCGACCTGTACCGGGACATGGTGCTGGTCCGCCGCGCCGACCGGGAGGGCAACGCCCTGCAGCGGCAGGGCCAGCTGGGCATCTGGGTCCCGCTGCTCGGCCAGGAAGCCGCCCAGATCGGCGCCGGCCGGGCGATGCAGCCGCAGGACATGGCGTTCCCCAGCTACCGGGAGCACGGCGTCGCCTGGTGCCGCGGCATCGACCCGACCGAGCTGCTGGGCATCTTCCGCGGTACCGACCACGGCAGCTGGGACCCGAACAGCACGCGGTTCCACCTCTACACGATCGTCATCGGCAACCAGTGCCTGAACGCCACCGGTTATGCGATGGGCCAGCGCTTCGACGGCAAGGTCGGCGACCCGGACGGCGAGGCCACCATGGTCTTCTTCGGCGACGGCGCCACCAGCCAGGGCGACGTGCACGAGGCCATGGTGTGGTCGGCGGTCTACGACGCCCCGGTGGTGTTCTTCTGCCAGAACAACCAGTGGGCGATCTCCGAGCCGATCGAGCGCCAGACCCGCGTGCCGCTCTACCGCCGCGCCAGCGGGTACGGCTTCCCCGGCATCCGGGTGGACGGCAACGACGTGCTGGCCAGCCTCGCGGTCACCAAATGGGCGCTGGACGAGTGCCGCCAGGGCAACGGGCCGGTGCTGATCGAGGCGTTCACCTACCGGATGGACGCGCACACCACCTCCGACGACCCGACCCGCTACCGGCTGGCCGACGAGCAGGAGGCCTGGAAGCTCAAGGACCCGATCGAACGACTGCGGGTACACCTGGTCCGCGAGCAGATCGCCGACCAGGGCTTCTTCGACGGCGTCGACGCCGGAGCCGACGAGCTCGCCGCCCGGCTGCGCGACTTCTGCTTCAACATGCCCGAACCACCACCGGAGCGAATGTTCTCCGAGGTTTACGCGGAGGACACCCCGCAGCTGGCTGCCCAGCGCGAGGATTACCTCAAGTATCTGGCCGGTTTCGCCGACGACGCGATGGCAGGAGGTGTGCGCTGATGGCCGCGCCCGCATTGGAGCGCCCGACCACAACGGCCGGCGCCCAGACCGTCACGATCGCCAAGGCGCTGAACATGGGCCTGCGCGCGTCGCTGGAACGGGACCCGAAGGTCCTGGTGATGGGCGAGGACGTCGGCAAGCTCGGCGGCGTCTTCCGGATCACCGACGGCCTGCAGAAGGACTTTGGCGAGCACCGCGTGCTGGACACCCCCCTGGCGGAGTCCGGCATTATCGGCACCGCGATCGGGCTGGCCATCCGCGGCTACCGGCCGGTGTGCGAGATCCAGTTCGACGGGTTCATCTTCCCCGGCTTCGACCAGATCGTCTCCCAGCTGGCCAAGCTGCACTTCCGCAGCCAGGGCAAGCTGAAGATGCCGGTCGTGGTGCGGGTGCCCTTTGGCGGCGGCATCGGCGCCGTGGAGCACCACTCGGAGTCGCCGGAATCGCTGTTCGCGCACGTCGGCGGCCTGAAGGTGGTCTCCTGCTCGAACCCGGTGGACGCCTACTGGATGCTGCAGCAGGCCATCGAGTGCGACGATCCGGTGCTGTTCTTCGAGCCGAAGCGCCGCTACTACGAGAAGGCCGAGCTCGACCCGAGCACGCCGCCGGTCCCGCTGTTCACCTCGCGCGTGGTGCGCGCGGGTTCGGCGGTGACCGTCGCCGCGTACGGGCCGATGGTGCGCACCTGCCTCGACGCGGCGACCGCCGCCGCCGAGGACGGCCTGGAGTTGGAGGTCATCGACCTGCGCACGCTGTCCCCGCTGGACCTGGACCCGGTGTTCGACTCGGTGCGCCGCACCGGTCGGCTGGTGCTGGTCAGCGAGGCGCCCGCGGAGGCTTCCGTCACCTCGGAGATCGCCACCCGGGTGCAGCAGGAGTGCTTCTACTCGCTGGAAGCGCCGGTGCTGCGCGCGACCGGCTTCGACACGCCCTACCCGCCCAGCAAGCTGGAGGAGGGCTACCTGCCCGACCTCGACCGGGTGCTGGACGCGGTCGACCGCTCGCTGACGTACTGAATGGCCCGTCTCCGAAACCGTGTTGCATCGCGGTGCGGGTAGCGGCCCCCTGCGGGAATTACAGACGCCGCCTGGACTGCGGGATCCCCGATTCGCGTATGCCCGATACGCGGCTTCGGGGCTGGCCTCGCCAAGAACCTCGACCGGGTTTGGGCACAGTCTGAGAACCCGCGGCGGTGCAGGTTGCGAGGGTGGGCTAAGCGGCTTCGCCGCTTCAAAGACAAAATCGAGACCGAGTTCGCCAACAGGCTCTGAGGGAGTCGTTCGATGGCACTGAAGCATTTCCCGCTGCCCGACGTCGGCGAGGGGCTGACCGAAGCGGAAATCCTCGGCTGGCGCGTCCGGCCCGGTGACACGGTCACCGTCAACCAGGTGATCGTCGAGATCGAGACGGCCAAGGCGTCCGTCGAGCTGCCCTGCCCGTGGGCCGGCACGGTCCGCGAGCTGCTCGCCGAGCCGGGGCAGACCGTCGAGGTCGGGTCGCCGATCATCGCGATCGACCTCGAAGGCTCGGCCGGCGAAGCGGCCCCTGCCGTAGCGTCCGGCAAGATCGGCGAGGAGTCCAACGGCCGCATCGCCACGCTGGTCGGCTACGGCCCGCGAACGGCGAGCGCGAAGCGCCGCCCGCGCAAGGGCCGGGCCGGGGAGCAGCCCGTCGCGGCGCAGGTCGCGGAGGTTCCGGCGCTGGCTCCCGAACCCGTCGCGGCAGCTTCCCAAGCGTCGCAGCAGGGCGGCTACGTGCCGCTGGCGAAGCCGCCGGTGCGCAAGCTGGCCAAGGACCTCGGAGTGGACCTGCACGCGCTGACCGGGACCGGATCCGGCGGCGTGATCACCCGCGCGGACGTGCAGTCCGCCGCGGGTGGCGCGGCCGTGCTCACAAACGGAGCACCGGCCGGGCGGGAGCGGCGGGTGCCGATCAAGGGCGTCCGCAAGGCGACCGCGCAGGCCATGGTGAACAGCGCGTTCACCGCGCCGCACGTCACCGAGTTCCTCACCATCGACGTCACGCCGATGATGGAGCTGCGGGAGCGCCTGAAGTCGCACCCGGTGTTCAGCGGCGTCAAGATCACGCCGCTGGCGTTCGCGGCGAAGGCCGTGTGCCTCGCCGCCCGCCGCACCCCGGACGTGAACGCCACCTGGGACGAGGCGGCCGGCGACATCGTCTACAAGGACTACGTGCACCTGGGCATCGCGGCGGCCACGCCGCGCGGCCTGGTGGTGCCCAAGGTCCGCGACGCCGACCAGATGTCCCTGAAGGACCTGGCGGAAGCGCTGGAGCGGCTCGCCACGACCGCGCGGGAGGGCAAGACGACCCCGGCGGAGATGGTGGGCGGCACGATCACGATCACCAACGTCGGCGTGTTCGGCGTCGACACGGGGACGCCGATCCTCAACCCGGGCGAGTCGGCGATCCTCGCGCTCGGCGCGATCCGCGACATGCCGTGGGTGGTGGACGGCCAGGTGGTGCCCCGCAAGGTGTGCCAGCTGGCGCTGAGCTTCGACCACCGGGTCGTGGACGGCCAGCAGGGCTCCCAGTTCCTGGCGGACGTCGGCGCCATCCTGTCGGACCCCAGCATGGCCATCACGTACTGACCGAGCCGAAGGGCACCTCCTCCGGCCAAGCCGGCCGGAGGTGCCCTTCGGTCGTTCACCGGCGTTTGAAGGTGCGGGCGCCTTCGGCGGGCGTCCAGTGCTGGATGACCAGATGAGTCTGGTCGTCGGAGAGACCCGTCGTCGTCACCTCGGTGACTTCCAGGCGGAAGAGGTGCGAGTCCTCGCTCGGCGGCTTGACCTCTTCGACCCAAGCGCGCTGCTCATCACCGGTGACCTCGACCGCCCGGCCGGCGATCTTCACGTCCGGGCCCGCCATCGAGCCGTCGCCGGGGTTGGCGTGCAGCGCGAACCGGGGGTCGCGGCGCAGGTCCAGGGCCTTCCTGGAGCCCGGCATCGAACCCAGGGTCAGGTCCGGGCCGCGCCAGCCGACCTCAGTGCCGCTGACCCGCGGCGAACCGTCCCGACGCAGGGTGGCCAGCACGTGGTGCTTGGCGGCCTCCAGCTTCGCCCGGGTGGTCTTCGCCAGTTCGGGAGCCTGTTCAGCGAATTCCTGCCACGTCGTCATGCGCGCCATCGTGGCAGGCGGCACCGACGGCGCGTGGGATGAAGCGAACAGGCCGTTCGCCTCATTAGATGAAGCGAACAGGCCGTTCGCTTCAAGTACCAGTCGGGTCAGCCGCCCTTGCGCCGCCGCCCGCCGCGTCGGGAACCGCTGCCGGCCGATGCCACGACCGGCTCGGCCGCCTCCGCGGATTCGTCCGCCGCCGCCGACTTCTGCTCGTCGTACTCGCGGAGGAAGTCGAACGCGTGCTGGTCGAAGTCGTGGATGTCGAGCTCGGGCAGCTCGCCGAGCTCCTTGTTCAGTTCCCGGAAGATCGGTGTCTCCAGGTCAGGGGTGGTCTTCTTCACCGCTTCGCCCTCCCGTTCACTCTCGAAGCTGTGGCCGGGCCGCCGCGAGCGGCGTCGTCGCCCACCGCGTCACGTTCCGAGCCTTCCCTGCGGAGCTCGCCCGGAGTGGCCAGGCACCGCAAGGCGCTAGTCCCACGCTGGCGTGACGCGTGCCGGAGCGGATGATGACTCCGCGCCGACGACATTCATTCGTTCGGACCAACGTCAATGGTGCACCTGCCGAGTCGTGGTGGTGCAAGGGACCCACGAAATCGTGCACCTTCGAACACCAACCCGAGCGTGGTTTGTGCAATTCCGCACCGTGGCGAGCGCCACTGTCGCGAATCCGGGCAAAACATGGTCAACCGCGCATCCCGGACGGTCCGGCGGAGGGTGAATTCGGGACCCTCCCGGCGGCTGGACGGCAGGCACGACGTGCGGAAATCGGGCCGCCGCGGAAACCCGCGACGGCCCGGCATGGGTCAAGCGATGTGCCGGCCGGAGATGGCCCTGGCCACGACCAATTGCTGGATCTGTTCGGTGCCCTCGAAGATGTCGTAGATCTTGGCGTCCCGGTGCATCCGTTCTACCGGGAACTCCCGGGTGTAGCCGTTGCCGCCGAGGATCTGGATCGCCCGCTCGGTCGCCCAGGTCGCCACCCGGCCCGCCTTGAGCTTCGCCATCGAGCCCTCGCCCGCGGTGAAGCCGCCGTTGCTGCCCAGCCACGCCGCCCGCCACACCAGCAGCCGCGCGGCGTCGATCTCCATCCGCATGTCGGCCAGGGTGAACGCGATCGACTGGTTGTCGATGATCGGCCGCCCGAAGGTCTCCCGCTGCTGCGCGTACTCCAGGGCGGTCTCGTAGGCAGCCCGCGCGATGCCGATGGCCTGCGCGCCGACGGTCGGGCGGGACAGCTCGAAGGTCTTCATCGCCGCCTGCGCGCTGGCCTTGCCGCCCTCGCGGGTGCGGGCCAGCCGCTCGTCCAGCTTCTCCTTGCCGCCCAGCAGGCAGTTGCCGGGCACCCGCACGTCGTCCAGAAACACATCGGCGGTGTGCGAGGCGCGCAGCCCGTGCTTGCGGATCTTGCTCGGCGACTCCAGGCCCTTGGTGTCCGGCGGCACCACGAACGCGGCCTGGCCGCGGGAGCCCAGCACGGGGTCGACGACTGCCTGCACGACGTGCACGTTCGCGATCCCGCCGTTGGTCGCCCACGCCTTCTGGCCGTTGAGCACCCACTCGTCGGTGGCCTCGTCGTACACCGCGCGGGTGCGCATCGCCGCGACGTCGGAACCGGCGCCTGGCTCCGACGAGCAGAACGCCGCGACCTTCGGGTCGTCCGCGTCCCCGTAGCACTGCGGCACCCACTCGGCCAACTGGTCGGGCGTGCCTGCAGCGAAGATCCCGGCGACGGCGAGTGTGGTGCCGAAGATCGCCATGCCGATGCCGCCGTCGCCCCAGAACAGCTCCTCGTTGGCGATCGGCAGCGACAGACCGGTGTCGTCGGCCCAGAACGTGGCCAGCGTTTCGAAGCCGTAGAGCCCGATCTTCGCCGCCTCCTGGATGATCGGCCAGGGGGTTTCCTCGCGCTCGTCCCATTCGCGCGCGGCGGGGCGGATGGTCTGCTCGGCGAAACCGTGCACCCAGTCGCGCAGCTCCTGCTGTTCCTCGCTCAGTTCCAGGGAGAAAGTCATCGCCGTCCTGTCAGTCGTCTTCGTTGAAGCGCGCCGCCGCGCGAAACCGGTTCGGGGAAAAGCACTCAGGCTTTGGGGATTTGGAACAGTTTGGTCAGCCCGGCTGCGAAGCCGAGGTCGCCGGCGACCTTCAGCTTGCCCTTCATGAACAGCATGGGTGCCGAGGCGTTGCCGGCGGCCAGCTTCAGGAATTCGGCCGGGGGCGTCGTGATCGTCACCCTGGGCTCGTGCTGCGGGTCCTTGCTGACGGTGCACTTGCCGTCGGCTAACACGCACTCGTAGCGCAGCAGGTCGTCGTCGCTGCCGATGCGCCACCGCACCACGGCATCGGTCGAGCCCGCCTTCTCGGACTTGTAGTGCTCACCCATCCGCCGGAACACCTCGTCGAGGATGCGTTCGCGCAGTTCGGGGCGGTCCATCACGGCTTCGAGCTGCTCGTCGGAGGCGCGTGTGATCAGCCGCGCGAACTGCGCCGGTCGCAGCGCGCTCAGGTCCACCGGGGCGCCGCTGCCTGCGAACTCGGAGGAGGCCGCGAGCAGCGCGACGAACTCCGCCTTGCCGACCTTCTTGGGGTCGACCTCTCCGAGAGCCGCGATCGGGTCGATCTCGGGTTGGGGCATCGATGCAACCTCCATTACCTACTCGTGAGTAAGACTATGTTCGAGTAGGTTCGAAGGCAAGTCGGCGCGACCGATCTGATCTGATCTAGCCTGGCCGGAAAGGACCAGAGTAAGAGGTGAGATGGTCGATCGTCAGGACAATGGCCGCCCCCGGTCGCGGCGCCTGCCGCGGGCGGTTCGCGAGCGGCAGATCCTGGACGCTGCGGTCGAGGTGTTCGCCACGCGCGGTTTCCACACCGCGTCGATGGACGAGATCTCCGAGGTCGCGGGCATCTCCAAGCCAATGCTCTACGCCTACCTGGGCGCCAAGGACGAGCTGTTCGTCGCCTGCATCCGGCGCGAGGCCGCCCGGCTGATCGACGCGATCAGCGTGGCGGTGGAAGCCGGGTTGAGCCCGGCCGAGCAGCTGTGGCGCGGCCTGCGGGTGTTCTTCGGGTACGTCAGCCGCAACCAGGCGGGCTGGGCGGTGCTGCACCGGCAGGTCAACCAGGGCGAACCGTTCGTCTCGGAGCTGGTGGAGTTGCGGGAGCGGGCGACGAGCGTGATCGCCGCGCTGCTGGCGCAGGCGACCGAGGAGTCGGCCCAGCCGATGCAGCCGGAGCAGACCGAGCCGTTCGCGGTGGCCCTGGTCGGGGCCGGCGAGTCGCTGGTGGAGTGGTGGTTCCAGCACCCCGAGCACACCGCCGACGGGATGGCGATGCGGCTGATGAACATGGTCTGGATGGGCTTCAGTGATCTAGTCGAAGGCCGCTCCTGGACACCCGACCAATGACCGTCCGCAATTTCCATTGAAATCAGAGCTCTGATTTCCATTGAAATTGCGGAAGTTGTCCACAGCCTTCGGCGTGTCGGGGTCCGACATGCCGAAGGGCCGCAATTTCAATTGAAATTGCGGTGACCTCGGGTCAGCGTACGGAGCCCAGCAGGTGGGGTTGCCGGAGTGCCGGAGTGCCGGTGTGGGAGTGCCGGAGTGGGAGTGCAGGGCGAATCCCCAGCCGGTGTCCTGTCGGCGCATCGTGAAGTCCACTGTGGACGGCAGCTGTGCCGGCTTGTGACACTCGACGGCCACTTCGTACGCGTACGGCAGCCGCTCGCGAACGCCGCCAGGTAGCGGGCCTTCGACCACATGCCGTGCGCGATCGCCCGCGGGAAGCCGAACGCCTTGGCCGTCAACGGGTGCAGGTGCACGGAAACCGGTTCTTACCGGCATTCGCACTCACGACTGTCAGGCGCCCAGCGGGCTCTGCCCGCAGACCCGGACGACGTTGCCGTTCACCCCGGCCGACGCAGGGTTGGCGAACCAGGCGATGGTCTCCGCGACGTCCACCGGCAGGCCGCCCTGGGACATGCTGTTCATCCGCCGCCCGGCCTCGCGAACGAACAGCGGGATGGCCGCGGTCATCTTGGTCTCGATGAAGCCCGGCGCGACCGCGTTGATGGTGGCCCCGCGACCTGCGGCTGCCCCGGCGGTGGACTGCACGTGCCCGATCACCACGGCCTTGGACGCCGCGTAGTTGGCCTACCCGACGTCGCCCGCGATGCCGCTGACCGGACACGTACGCGGACTTCGCGGAGAGCAGGAACCGCAGCGTGGAGCCGAGCGCGTTGCGATCATCGGCGGCAACCGGATTCCGTTCGCCCGGTCCGCCCTTACGCCCGCGCTTCCAACCAGGACATGCTCACCGCGGCCCTCGACGGGTTGATCGCGGCGGTTCGGGCTGCAGGGCGAGCGGTTCGGCGAGTTCGTCGCCGGTGCGGTGCTCAAGCAGGTCGACCTGGTGGTGACCTAAGACACATGTGGATACGTGTGTAACGAGAAGCCCTCGGTCATCGATATGCAGGATGACCCCGCGGTGCTGTCGGACCCCCGACCTGGCAGCATCGCGGGGCTTTCCAATTCCGGCACGCCTGCCGGTATCGGGCGCTTCGCCCACCCACCACCTGAAAACCCGACGGCCCGGGCGTTATTCCCGGGTGCGCCGATGATCCGGCGATGCGCGAAAGGAGTCTTGGGTGCAAATCGCCATCGTCCTGATCGGAGCCCTGGTCCCCACCCTGGCGGCGACCGCCTACTACGTCCGAGACCGAGCCAGCCGCTGACCACCCGCACCACGGCTCACGGCCGCGGCAACAGCACCGCGACTTGAGCCATGCCCTCCAGCAGTGCCGGATCGGGGTTGCCGCTCACCGGAGCCGCTTCGGCGCGCACGAAAAGCGTCCCCTTCACGCGCGACTCGTAGTGCTCGCCGGTGAACGACACGCCCTGCGCGGCGAGGACGCTGTGCCCGAGCGCGGTGACGTCGCCGGTGCCGTCGCGGTAGTCGAGGCGGTCCAGCTCGCGCGCCGTGCGTGACGTGCGCATTTGCACCCAGGCGATCGAGACGACCGCGGTGTTGCCGTGCTCGTCGGCGAGCGGCACCAGAGTTCTGGTCATGGAGCGGCAAGGTGTCTGGACGAAGAAGTCCCGCACCTGCCCGAAGGAATGCAGGACGCAGTCGACGTAGTGCTCGGGGGCCCGCTGCCTGGTGACCCGCAGCCGCATCTGCTGCCAAGCCTTGTCGGGCTGGCCGTTGCGAGCCGACTGCTTGGCATTGCTCGTGCGGATGGAGATGCTCTCCCCGGCGATGGAACCGGCGCCGCCCGTGACGGCCCCGCCGCCCGTGTACGCCGCGAGCGCGACCGCAGTCGCGCCGGCTGCGGCAACGACTCCGCCCCGGCCTTTCCTGCCATTGATCGGGTACCTCGTCCCGTCCGGGCGCATGCGAAATTCGACCAATGTGTGAACCCTCCCCAGATCGACGACCAAAGATCTTGGTCGCTGTACGCCGTTGCGACAGCCATCTGAATCGAGTTCACCTGGATGGCGCAGCGGAGATAGGAGCTCCGGCTCGTCGGCTTCCGCGGCAAGGTGCTCGTCCTCGACTTCTGGACGTTGTAGACCACAGAATCAACTCTTCCGACTGCTACGTCCGACCGGTGCTAGCGTGCCTTCGCATGCCAGTGACCGGAGGCTCCTCGGTGGACGAGTTGAAGTTCGAGCAGGACCTGGTGCGGTCGCTACTACGGGATCAGCATCCGGATCTCGCGGACCTTGAGCTCCGAGACGTCGACGGAGGCTGGGACAACCAGCAGTGGCGCCTCGGGGAGGAGCTGGCCGTGCGCTTGCCGCGCACCGAGCGAGCGCCGGCTCTGCTGCAGACGGAGCAGACGTGGCTGCCGGTGTTGGCCGAGCGCCTGCCACTACCAACGCCCGCGCCGGTTCGCATCGGCAAGCCTTCTAGCCTGTTCAAGCACACCTGGACGATCGCGCGCTGGGTCGAGGGTGAGCCGGCCGATCACGCGCCGATCACCCGCATCGAGGCGGCCGAGGTCCTCGCCGGGTTCCTTGGAGTGCTGCATCACCAGGCGCCGGCTGACGCCCCGGCCAACCCGACGCGCGGCATCCCGCTGTCCGGTTTGCGACAGGAGTTCGACGGCTGGCTCGCTGTCATTGCCGACTACCCGGACGCTGACGCCGCGCGGGAAGTTTGGGAGAAGGCCGTCGCGGCGCCCGCCTGGCAGGGCTCGCCGCTCTGGCTGCATGGTGATTTGCATCCGGCCAACGTGGTCGTCCGGGACGGGATGCTCGCTGGGGTGATCGACTTTGGGGATATGTGCGCAGGCGATCCCGCGACCGATCTTTCAGCCGCTTGGATTCTGCTACCTGCCGACGCGGCAAGTCGGTTCTTCGACGCCTATGAGCACGCCGACGAAGCCACCATCGCCCGGGCCCGAGGCTGGGCCGTCGCGCGCGCCCTGAACCTGATCTGGATCGGACAGCGTGGCAGGCTCGGTCTGCCCGGGGGTAAACCGACCTGGGAGCCGGCGGGCTACGCCACGCTCGAACGGGTCCTGGCGGCGAACTGATCGCGCGGCTTCGCGTCAAGGACGACGAACTCGCTCGCCGGGTCTCCCGGGAGAACATCACCGCGTCCGACTGGTACGAGTGCGACGGCACGCAGGCACATTCTTGATCGTTGTCGGTGTCTTACGCTGTTCGCGTGACAGCGCCTCAAAATCCTTGGTCGCAGCAGCAGTTCCAGCCGGCGGGTAACCAGCAGTTCCCGCCACAGCAGCAGTCTGGCCGACCGAAAGCGCCTGGGACGGTGACGTTCGCGACCTTGATCGGCATCGTGGTGCCGATCCTCTCGGCGGTGCTGACCGTTATCAGCTTCGTGGTCCTCGCGCTGCAAGTCATCAGATATCTCGATGCCTGGTTAGGCCCGCTCATCTTCAACGTGGTCAACACGTTGGGCACCCTCGTGCTTACCGTGCTGTGGGTGATCTTCGCGTTCCGGATGCGCGCTGGCCGGAACTGGGCTCGGACCACACTCGCGATCCTCGCCGTGGTCTGGCTGCTCTACGGCCTTTTCGGCATCATCCAGATGCTCATCACCTTCGATTTCCAGCTGGGGCCTCTCGTCAGCCAGCCGGGCGCGATCATGGCCAGCATCGAGTTGTTGATGGTGCTGGTCGCGATGCCGCCGTTCCTCGTCCTGGCGTTCCTCAAACCGTCGAACCAGTACTTCAAAGCCGCAAGCAGTCGATGAGCTACCTCCGCTGGACCGGACGCGGGACCGGAAGCCGTCGAGTTCACCGATTATCACTGAGAGGGAGGCCATCAACACTGACATCGTTATGCCACCCACACATCCCGGGGAGATTCTGCGCGAAGAGTTCCTCGAACCAATGGGGATCACGGAGTATCGCCTGGCGAAGGATCTTGGCATTCCGCAGACACGTGTCAGCGCGATTACGCACGGTCGACGGGGGATCACAGCTGATACCGGATTGCGTCTGTCACGCTACTCCAGCACGTCTGAGGGTTTCTGGGACCGGGCTGCAGGACGAGTCCCTCTCGCTCGTTGCGGCGGCGCGGATCTGCTCGCGGGGCGACCAACGCTGACCGACGACCGCACCCCTGTTCGTCCGCTTTCGGCGTGAGCGACTCATGCGGCCAAGGGTGCGGACTGTCGGTGGTCTTCGGCAGGCTGCGCCTCGTGATCCTCTGGTCCCCTGACCGACGTGGAGCGCGCGATCCGAGGTTCCTGGGGTTCTGACAGGTTCTGACACGTGTGCCCCGGAAGACATCCCCGCCTGGCACCCCGGCAATCCGGCCCGCGGCCAATGCGGCACCACACCGCCCTCGTCCTCAACGATCTCTTTGGTGGCGACCTTATGCGGGGCGATGTTCATCGCGGCAGTGAATGGGTCGACTACCACTGGTGGAACCGCCTCGGCGGCGGCGTGGAACTCGACCTCACCCGAGGTCAGTTCGCCTCCAACGAGCTCGTCGGCCCTGGTGAACCCGTCTCTCGCCCGGACGGCAAGACCCGCCTCGATACGGAGTACGAAACCCTCCGAAAACGAGTACTGACATATCTCGAGTGCTAGCCCAGGCAATGACGTGTGTGTATGGTGTGTGTATGGCTCGTGTGAACGTGTGGGTGCCTGACGAACTAGCAGAGCGAGCGCGCGAGGCCGAACTCAACATCTCGGCGTTGACGCAGGCCGCCATAGCCGCTGAGTTGGCGCGCACCGCTACCGATGCATGGTTGGCGACGCTTCCTGTGCCGCGTGGGCTCACCCATGAGGCAGCCGCTGCCGCGCTCGATGACGCGCGTGAGGAGTTCGGTGCGTGAGCGCAGCAATGAACGCAGTGGTACTGGATGCCTCCGTGGCGGTTGATCTGCTCGCTGGCACCGACTACGCCCCAGCGGCGATCGACCGCCTGACCAGGACCGAGCTGCACGCTCCGGCGCACCTGGACGCTGAGGTCATCTCAGCGCTTGGTCGAATGCAGCGCGCGGGTGCCCTCGCTGTCGCCGATGTCGAACTGGCCCTGGACCGCCTCACAGCCATGCCTGTTACTCGTCACCCGTTGCCAGGCCTGCTGACTGGGGCATGGGCACGGCGCGCGGACGTGCGTCTGCTCGACGCGCTTTATATCGCGCTGGCCGACCATCTCGGACTTCGCGTACTGACCACTGACCACAAACTGGCGAGGGTGTGCCCGAATCTGACCGAAACCCTGTGCCCACCGAACTGTTGACTCCCGGTGTGAGTGAGCAGCAGAAACGCCGTGCCCGGGTCCGTGCCCCCGAACTGGTGGGCCGCCAGTGGCTGAACACCGGCGGGACGGAACTCCGGCTCAAGGACTTCCGCGGCAAGGTGCTCGTCCTCGACTTCTGGACGTTCTGCTGCATCAACTGCTTGCACGTGCTCGACGAACTCCGGCCCCTGGAGGCCGAGTTCGCCGATGAGGTCGTCACCGTCGGCGTGCACTCGCCGAAGTTCGAGCACGAGGCCGACCCCGATGCGCTGATCGCCGCCGTCGAGCGCTACGCCGTGCGCCACCCCGTGCTCGACGACCCGGAGCTGACCACCTGGCAGAACTACGCCGTCAAGGCCTGGCCGTCGCTGGTCGTGGTCGACCCGGAGGGCTACGTCGTGCACGTCGCCGCAGGTGAGGGGCACGTCGAGGCGCTGCGCAGCGTGATCACCGAGGTCATCGCCGAGCACGAGGCCAAGGGCACGCTGCACCGTGGCGACGGTCCGTACGTGCCGCCGGAGGCGCCCGCGACGACGCTCCGCTTCCCGAGCAAGGTCGTCGCCCTGCCCGGCGGCAACCTACTGGTCTCCGACTCCGCGAACCACTCGCTGGCGGAGTTCGCCGCCGACGGCGAGACGGTCGTGCGCCGCATCGGCACCGGTCCGCGCGGTCGCGCCGACGGCGCTGCCGCCGAGTTCGCCGAGCCCGCGGGTCTCGCGCTGCTGCCGCGGCGCGTCGCCGAGCAGGTCGGCTACGACGTGGTGGTCGCTGACACCGTCAACCACCTCCTGCGCGGCGTCCGGCTCGCGGACGGCCAGGTCACCACGCTGGCCGGGACCGGCGAGCAGTGGCGCGACGGCTCGGACAGCGGGCCCGCGCTGGAGACGCCGCTGACCAGCCCCTGGGACGTCGTCTGGTGGGAACCGGCCGGCGGAGTCGTGATCGCGATGGCGGGCAACCACACGCTCGGCCTGTTCGACCCGGTCGCCGGCGAGGTCCGGCGGTTCGCCGGGACGACGGTCGAGGGCCTGCGCGACGGCGCGGCGCACGAGGCGTTCTTCGCCCAGACGTCCGGGCTGGCCGACGGCGGTGACCGGCTCTGGCTGGCCGACTCCGAGACGTCGGCGCTGCGCTGGGTCGAGGCCGCCGACGGGGGCTTCGCGGTGCGGACCGCCGTCGGCACCGGGCTGTTCGACTTCGGCCACGCCGACGGCCTCGCCGATAAGGCGTTGTTCCAGCACCCGCTCGGCGTCGCGGTGCTGCCCGACGGTTCGGTCGCGGTCTGCGACACCTACAACGGTGCCGTCCGGCGCTACGAGCCGGCGACCGGTGAGGTTTCCACGTTGGCCATCGATGTCGCGGAGCCGTCTGGCGCGACCGTGGTGGACGGTGAGCTGGTGGTGGTCGCCTCCGCCGCGCACCGCCTCGAGCGGCCGGTGCCGCCCGGCGTCGCGGCCCGCCTCGTCGAGGGGGCGTCGCAGCAGGTCAAGCGGCCGGCCACAGAGATCGGCAGCGGCACGGTCGAGCTCGCGGTGGTGTTCACGCCGCCGCCGGGCACCAAGCTGGACGAGCGCTATGGGCCGTCGACGAGGCTGGAGATCACCTCGTCGCCGACGGAGCTGCTGGTCGAAGGCGCTGGCGTGGGCACCGGCCTGACCCGCCGTCTGGTGCTGGCCGACGGCATCGAGCAGGGCGTGCTGCACGTGGTGGCGCAGGCCGCCAGCTGCGACGAAGACCCGTCGGTCGAGCATCCGGCCTGCCGTTTGACCAGGCAGGACTGGGGCGTGCCGATCAAGATCACCGCCGCCGGGCCGAGGAGGCTGCCGCTGGTGATGGGCGGCCTCGACGCCGAGGAGTGACGTCCCGCCCAGAGAGGCCCGTGAGTGGTTTTGGGTGCCATAGCCCCTAAAAATGCTCACGGGTCCTGAGCAGCGGAAACCGGTGGGCCCTCGGGGGGTTCGCCGTGGTGCGCCGGGAAAGCCGCGCGCCGGACCCGCCCTGGCTGGTTGGTCACCCGGCGGTGGCAAGTAAACTTTTCGGGTGACCGATGCCAAGCTCGAAATCCAGATGCTGCACGACCGGGTCATGGTGCGCATCTCTCCGGAATCCGGGGAACGCCGCAGCAGCGGCGGCATCGTGATTCCGGCGACCGCCCAGGTGGCCAAGCGGCTGCTGTGGGGCGAGGTCTTCGGTGTGGGCAGTCACGTGCGCACGGTGAAGGTCGGCGACCAGGTGCTGTTCAACCCAGACGAGCAGTTCGAGTTCGAGGTCCAGGGCCAGGCGTACCTCGTGATGCGGGAGCGGGACCTGCACGCCGTGGCCAGCGAGCGCACCGAACAGGGCACCGGGCTGTACCTGTAGATCGGCGTGCCCGAGTCGGGCAGCGGGCCCGGCCTACCGGTCGTTCCGCTGTGCGTGCGAGGGTGTTCGCCGCTGGGTCGGTGCCCCACCGGCCGCTGACAGTTCCACGTGCCCCACCGCAGGACTGACACGAGAAGGGGAAGCGGTGCCGGAGAACCACGATCAGCCAAGCGGTGCGGAGCCGTCGACCGAGCGGTTCCGCACCGAGCCCGAGCGCCCCGCCGGCGGAGCCCAGCCGGAGAGCAGCGTCGAGCAGACCACCCGGATCCCCCTGGTGCAGGCCGACCTGGAACTGGGCACTCGGCCCAACCTGCCGACTAACGGCCAGAAGCCAGAACCCCAGAAGCCCGAACCCCCGAAGCCGGAACCCCCAAAGCCCGAACCCCCAAAGCCGGAACCGGAGTCCGACGCCGAGCGCACCGCCCAGATCGCGGCGCTGCCCGCGGACTTCTCCGCCTTCCCCATCGGCGAGACCCAAGCGATCCCGCGAGTCCCCGCCGAACCCAGCGGCTGGAGCGGCGCCCTGCCCTCCGACCCGGAGCCCCCTGAGGCCGACAAGAAGCGGCGCGGCCTGATCCGGGCCGGTATCGCCGCCGGTGCCGCGGTCGGCGCGTTGGCGCTGCTCTACGTCGGCGACCTGGCTTTGACCAGCGGCACCGTGCCGCGTGGCACAGTGGTGGCCGGCGTCGACATCGGCGGACTGGACGAAACCGCCGCCGAGACGCAGCTGCGCGAGAAGCTCGGCCCCGGCCTGAACGAGCCCGTCGAGCTGCGGGTCGGCGACCGCGCAACCATGATCAACCCGGAGCAGGTCGGGTTGCAGATGGACTGGACGGCGACCGTTGAGCAGGCGGGCAGCCAGCCGCTGAACCCGTTCACCCGGATCGCCTCGCTGTTCACCACGCACGAGGTCGCCCCGGTCAGCCACGGCGACCGCGAGCAGTTGGTGCAGGCACTGGAGCAGGTCCGGCCGCAGCTGGACCGGGCGCCCGCCGAGGGCACCATCCGGTTCGAGGGCGCCAAACCGGTCGCGGTCGACCCGGTCACCGGCCAGGCCATCGACATGCAGGCGGCCACCGACGAGGTGCTCGCCCGCTGGGCCGAGGGCGGCGCAGTGCGGCTGCCGTACACCGAGCAGCCGGTGAGCACGACCCGCGAAGGCGTGCAGCGGGCGCTGACCGAGGTCGCGCAGCCAGCGGTGGCCGCGCCGGTGACGGTGCGCGGCGAGCGCAAGAACGCGACCCTCTCGCCGGAGACCATCGGCGCCTCGCTGCGGTTCGAACCGGACGGCGCCGGTGGGCTGAAGTCCAGCGTGGACCTGCCAACCGCGATCGGCGGCGTCGAGCCGCAGCTGGCGGACACGATCAAGCCCAGCAAGGACGCCGAGATCGTCCTGGAGGGCGGCGCCCCCGTGGTCCGGCCGTCCACCGACGGCATCGGCGTCGACTGGAACAAGAGCTTCGAGCGGATCGACGAGGTGCTCCGCCGCCCGCAGGACCGCGTCGTGCAGGCGATCTACGTGCACGAGCCGGCCAAGTTCACCACCGACCAGGCCAACCAGATGGGCATCCGCGAGGTGGTCGGCGAGTTCACCACCAACGGGTTCGAGGCCGCGTCGGGTGTGAACATCCGGCGGGTCGCCGAGCAGGTCAACGGCGCGATCATCAAGCCGGGCGAGACCTTCAGCCTCAACGGGCACACCGGGCCGCGCGGGATCCCGCAGGGCTACGTCGAGTCCGGGATCATCGAGAACGGCCGGCCGGGCCGGGCCGTCGGCGGCGGCATCTCGCAGTTCGCCACGACGCTCTACAACGCCTCGTACTTCGCGGGCATGCAGAACGTCGAGCACAAGGCGCACAGCTACTACATCAGCCGCTACCCGGCTGGCCGCGAGGCCACCGTGTTCCAGAGCCCCAGCGGCGCGAGCATCATCGACGTCAAGTTCAAGAACGTCGCCAAGAGCGGCATCGTGATCACCACCCGCTGGACGGCGTCGTCGATCACGGTGACGCTGTGGGGCACCAAGCAGTTCGACGTGACGTCGCAGACCGGCGAGCGGACCAATCCCACGGAGCCGCACGAGGAGGTCGTGCCGCCGGGCGAGCCGTGCAGCCCGAGCAAGGGGGCGCCGGGCTTCTCGGTGAACGACACCCGGACCATCAAGGACCTGTCCACCGGGCGGGTGCGTACCGAGACCCAGCACACGGTCTACAAACCGCAGCCGATCATCCACTGCGGGGCTCCGCCACCGCTGCCTGGCTGACCAGCGCTGTTGCCGTCGGGAGCGGTTGTTCCGGTATTGCCGGAACAACCGCTCCCGCGTTTCGAAGTCTCCTAACCGGCGAACATCCGCTCCACCGCCGGATGGCGTAGTGGCGACTTGTCGACAAATCCACCCGTCTGGATCACGTTCCGTGTACGAGCAGTGATCGTCTGGCGGGGGCACGGAACGTCCTGCGGAGCTGTCGGCGGCTCCCTGTTGACCAGTGGCACATGCCACATGAAACTGAGTGCCACTCGGCAACCGCGGGCGACAACCCGCACGAACAGGGGAGGTTCGGCGGAATTCCTTTCGCGTTCCCGGTGCTCGGCCTGCAGTTTTCCGATCGTGGGCCGGATCGCGGCCGGGCCTCCGGCGAAAACTTGATGGGTTCGCAATATTCAGCATTGGGATTACGCCCGGACGAGTGGCACCATTCGATCACTCGCGTTCTCACCTACTAGGAGTGACATCGTGGCGCGTCGCAGAACACTACGAGCGTTGGCTCTGCTGCCCGCTCTGGCCCTGGCCACCGCCGCGGCAGCGGGCTGTGCCGAATCCACCACCGGCGGGGGTGGCACGGGCGACGGCGGCGTGGAGGTGATCAAGCCCGGATTGCTCACGACCTGCACGCACCTGGACTACAAGCCCTTCCAGTTCCACGACCAGGGCAAGATCGTCGGCTTCGACGTCGACCTCGTCGACGCGATCGCCAAGGACATGGGCCTGAAGCAGGACATCGTCGACACCCCGTTCGAGGGCATCCAGTCCGGCGAGGACCTCAACACCAGGCGCTGCGACGTCGCGGCCGCGGCCATGAGCATCACGCCGACCCGCCAGCAGAACTTCGACTTCTCCGACCCGTACTTCGAGGCCACCCAGGCGCTGCTGGTCAAGAAGGGCGCGAACATCCGCAGCCTCGCCGACCTGCGGGGCAAGAAGCTCGGCGTCCAGCTGTCCACCACCGGTGAGCAGTACGCCAACGACAACAAGGCGGCCAACGGCTACGACGTCGTGCAGTTCGAGGACCTGCCGCTGTCGGTGACCGCGGTGCAGACCGGCCAGGTCGACGCGGCCGTCAACGACAACAGCGTGCTGGCCGACTTCGTCAAGAACAACCCCGAGGTGGAGATCACCACCGAGTTCACCACCGGGGACCAGTACGGCATCGGCATGGCCAAGGGCAACACGGCGCTGAAAGAGCGGGTCAACGCGGCGCTGAAGAAGCTCGAGGACAACGGCGAGTACGACAAGATCTACGAGAAGTGGTTCGGCAAGAAGCCGCAGTGATGGCGGGTGGTCGATTGCAGGCCGCAGCAGGCATCGCCTTGACCGCGACCACGGTCGGCCGCGCCGAACTACCGATCCGCGCGGCCGGATCGCCGACCGCGATCCGGCCCGCCAGCAGCGGGGCCGGCGGGTGCTCCACCGCCGGCCCCGAACACTGATCAGGAGACTTCATGACAACGGACACCGAGCGGCCCAAGTCGGGGCTGGGCCGACGACAGCGGGCGCGGCTGAACCGCGGCATTCAGTACGCCGTGCTGATCGTGGTCATCGTGGTCGCGGCCGCGATCGCCGACTGGGATTCCATCGCGCGCGCGTTCTTCAACGTCGACGTCGCGGTCGCGCAGTTCCCGGGCGTGATCACGACGGCGCTGGTGAACACCATCATCTACACCGCGCTTGGCTTCGGCTTCGGCCTGGGGCTGGGCATCCTGCTGGCGCTGATGAAGATGTCGCCGGTCGGGCCGTATCGGTGGATCGCCACCGGCTACATCGAGCTGTTCCGCGGCCTGCCCGCGCTGCTGGTGTTCATCGCGCTGGGCTTCGGCGTACCGATCGCCTTCCAGCTGCGGTTCGACATCTACTCCACCGCGATGCTCGCGCTCGGCCTGGTCGGCGCGGCCTACATGGCCGAGACCATCCGGGCGGGCGTGCAGGCGGTGCCGCGCGGCCAGATCGAGGCGGCGCGCTCGCTGGGCATGTCGCAGACCCGCACCATGATCACCGTGGTGATGCCGCAGGCGTTCCGGATCATCCTGCCGCCGCTGACCAACGAGCTGATCCTGCTCACCAAGGACTCGTCGCTGATCTACCTGCTCGGCCTGGCCAGCGACCAGTACGAGCTGGCCAAGTTCGGCCGGGCGGCGCTGAACGAGTACGCGTCGCTGACACCGCTGCTGGTGGCGGGCCTGTGTTATCTGATCATCACGATCCCGCTCTCCCGCGTCTCCGTCCTGCTGGAGCGCAAGTACGGCGGGGTGCGGACCAAGGGGGCCACGGCATGAGCGACGTGATGATCGACATCTCCGGGCTGGGCAAGTCGTTCGGCTCGCTGGAGGTGCTGCGCGGCATCGACCTGCAGGTCGAGCGCGGCGAGGTGGTGTGCGTCATCGGCCCGTCCGGGTCCGGCAAGTCCACCCTGCTGCGCTGCGTGAACCTGCTGGAGGAGCCGAGCGCGGGCAAGGTCGTGGTGGACGGCACCGACCTCACCGACCCGGACACCGACCTCGACGGCGCCCGCCGACACGTCGGCATGGTGTTCCAGCAGTTCAACCTGTTCTCGCACCTGCACGTGCTGGACAACCTGACCGTGGCGCAGCGGAAGGTGCTGGGCCGGGACAAGGTGGCGGCGGAGAAGATCGCGCGGGAGAACCTGGCCCGCGTCGGGCTCTTGGAGAAGGCCGACGCCATGCCGGCCCAGCTCTCCGGTGGTCAGCAGCAGCGGGTCGCGATCGCGCGGGCGCTGTCGATGAACCCGAAGGTGATGCTGTTCGACGAGCCGACCTCGGCGCTGGACCCGGAACTGGTCGGCGACGTGCTCGGCGTGATGCGGGAGCTCGCCGACGAGGGCATGACGATGCTCGTGGTCACCCACGAGATGCAGTTCGCCCGCGAGGTGGCCGACCGGGTGCTGTTCATGGACGGCGGCGGGATTGTCGAGCAGGGGCCGCCCGCCGAGGTCATCGGCGCGCCGAAGGAGGAGCGCACCCGCACCTTCCTGGCCCGCGTCCTCTACCCGACCCACGCCCATCCGACCCCGGAGTGATCCGGCGGAACCGCACTGCTGCGAGCCCCCGGCACCGCCCGAACCAGGGCGGATCGCCGGGGGTTTCACGTGGAACCGGCCAGGCCATCCCGGTGCACTGCGCCGGATGTCGCAACCAGGCGTCGAGGCCGAACGTCCGAGCTCTGTGGAACCCGTTTCCGGCCCGTTCTGCGCGGCGCGGGTGGGCCGCGTCGGGCGCGGAAGACCAAATCGATTTCCAAACGGGCTAATCCCACAGGTAGTCGATCAGCTACGTTTCGGGTGATCGACACGTCGGGACAAGTTCGGGGGCGAGGGTGCCGGTCGTCAAGCCGTGGGACAACAACGGTCCGCTCACCGCTGCGGAGCAGCGGTTCGAGGATCTGCTCCGACAGGGCAGAGCGGATCGCGCGCCCCAGGACGCCGCTCCGCCGCTGGACGTGCACGCCCCGTGGCACCTCCAGGACCAGGAGATCCGCGGCGAATACCTCGCCCGCCGCCTGGTCGAGCCGAGCTGGCGGCCGTTCGCCCGGCGCAGCGGCGGCCAGCAGCAGGTCATCGCGATCGAGGACGCGGTGATCACCGGCAACCTGGACCTGCGCGCCACCGACCTGCCATACCTGCTGGAGTTCGTCCGCTGCCGGTTCGAGCAGGCCCCCGACCTGCGGCAGGCCAACATCGCCGGCCTGGTGCTCTGGCACTGCCGGTTCCCCGGCATCGACGCCCGCAACCTCAACACGAGCAACGACACCGTGCTGCGCAACTGCACGAGCGTCGGCGGCATCGTCGACCTCGCCGACGCCCAGCTCGGCGGTTCCCTGCTGCTCAACGACAGCGAGCTGCGCAACCCCGGCGGCCGCGCCGTCTACGGCGACCGCCTGACGGTCAACGGCGCGCTGCTCGGGTTGCGGCTGCAGACATCCGGCGAGATCCGCATCCCCGGCGCGAAGGTCGGCGGCAACCTGAACTTCTCCGGCGGGGCGCTGCGCAACCGGGGCCGCTACGCGCTGAACGCGAACGGGATCCAGATCGGCGGCAGCCTGCGCTGCGACGTCGACCCGCTCACCCGCCGGCCGTTCACGGTCGCCGGGATCCTGTTCATGCCCAGCGCGCACATCGCCGGCGACCTGCGGTTGCGCGATGCGGTGCTGGAGCCGGGCGTCGCTCCCCCGCGTCGTGGCGAGTCCCAGTACGACGACCCGACCAGCACGCTGGTCGTCGACCGCGGCGACATCCGCGGCGACGTGCAGATCGACCAGGGCTTCCGCAGCGGCGGCACGATCCGGATGGTGAGCGCGAAGGTCGGCGGCGACCTGCGGATGTCCGGCGCGCACATCGACCTGAGCTGGTCGCGCTCGGCGAAGGCCTCGGTCGAGCAGCCGCTGCGCGCGGTGCACATCGACGGCACCGAGATCCTCGGCAACCTGGAGGCGTCGCGGGTCGACCTGCACGGCCAGGTGCGGATGATCGACGTCCGGGTGCACGGCAGCTTCCAGCTGAACCGGGCGAAGCTGCACGGCCCGCGCACCGATGTGCTGCAAGCCAGCCGGATCGTGGTCGGCAGCAACATGGACTGCCGGGAGGCCGACGTCGTCGGCTCGATCCAACTGCAGGGCGCCCAGATCGGCGCCAACGTCGACCTGCGCTCGGCGCACCTGACCAAGCCCGCGTGGCACCGCCACCGGATGGCCTACAAGTCCTCTGTGGACCTGCGCGCGGCCAGCATCGCGCGGGACCTGGTGTGCGCGGCGGGCAGCAGGCCGTTCGTCGCCGAAGGCGAGGTGCAGCTGCGGCGCGCCGAGATCGGGCGGCAGGCGAACTTCCACGGCTGCCGCCTCGGCGACGGCTCCAGCCGCAACGCGATCAACGCCTTCGGCCTGGTCGTCCAGGAACTCACGCTGCTTCCGGAGACCGCGCCGCAGGGCCGGATCATGCTGCGGCAGGCACAGTGCGAGCTGCTCGCGGACAATTCGCAGCTGTGGGCGGCATCCGGCGGCGTCGACGTCGAGGACTTCGCGTACGACAACTTCACCACCACCATCGAGCCGACCGACCGGGCCGCGGTGCGGGAGCGGCTCGGCTGGCTGCGCGCCAACTCCGGCGGCCGCTACCAGCCGGGGCCGTACGACCAGCTGGCGCGGGTGTTCCGCGGCAACGGCAACGAGGAACACGCGGTGGAGGTGCTGATCGAGAAGCAGAAGCGCCGCTACCAGGCGATCGCGGCGGCGACCCGCCCGGCGTTCCGGTTACCGGTGCGGTTGTGGAGCGCGCTGCAGCTGATCACGGTCAGCTACGGCTACCGCCCGCTCCGCGCCCTGATCTGGTTGGTGCTGCTGACCGCGGCGGGCACCACCTGGTTCGCGTTCCACAAGCTGGAGCCGATCAACGAGGAGGACCACCCGGTGTGGAGTCCCCTCTTGTACACAGTGGACCAACTGTTGCCGATCATCAATCTCGGCCACGACGTGATGTGGCAGGCCCACGGCAATTCGCAGTGGATCACGGTGGTCCTGATCGCCTCGGGCTGGATCCTCGCGACCACGGTGGCAGCGGGCATCACCAGAGCCCTTCACCGAGAGCTGTAGTCCCACCCCCGGCACGTTGAACGCAATTTCAATGGAAATCGGACCTTCGATTTCCATTGAAATTGCGTCAGTGCGCGGGATTCGGGTGAGTTCGGCTGATCCGATCGGCTCCGTTTCGCTCGACGGTCGGGTGAATTCGCGCGCCGCGAGGGCTTTCGCGTGCTAGATCAAGCTGGCCAATGCTCCAGCTCACGCAGGAGGTCCTGTGGGATCCCAGCCCGGTCGTCTCGCCCTGCTCGGTTCCGCCCTCGTCGCGACCGCGGCGGTGCTCGCGCCCACGGCTCACGCAGCCGACGAGTTCGAGTACGTCGCGATGGGCGATTCGGCGGCCGCCGGGCCGCTAACGCCGCACCCGGACCCGAACCTGCTCTGCTTTCGCTCCAGGGAGAACTACCCGCAGGTGGCGGCTCGACTGCTCGGCGCCAAGCTGACCGACGTCTCCTGCTCGGGCGCGAAGATCGCGGACTTCTCCGGGCGGCAGCACGGGATCATGCCGCCGCAGTACGGAGCGCTCAGCGACCAGACCGACCTGGTGACCGTCACCATCGGCGGCAACGACGTCGGCCTGGTGCAAGCGGCGGTCTCCTGCATCAACCTGCTGCCAGAACCGGCCGGATCGTCGTGCGCCGACGAGTTCACCGCGGGCGGCCGGGACGAACTGGCGGAGCGGATCGACGCGCTCGAACCGCGCTTCGACGATGCGCTCGCGCAGATCCGCCACCGGGCCCCGAACGCCGAGATCATGGTCGTCGGCTACGGCACCTACCTCCGGCCGGGCGGCTGCTACCCGAAGGAACCGATGTGGGGGCGCGACGCGGACTACATTCAGTCCAGTGTGGACAAACTGAGCTCGATGCTCGGTTCGCGGGCGGCGGCGCACGGCGCGGAGTTCGTCGACCTCGGCCCGGTCAGCGCGGGCCACGACGTCTGCGCCGCCCCGGCGGACAAGTACTACGAGGGCGTCATCCCGACTTCGGTGGCGGCCCCGCTGCACCCGAACGCAAGGGGCATGCTCGCCTTCGGCCGAGCCGTCGCGGAAGCCGTGCGGCACACCCGGGCCTGACACGACCCAGAAGGCCCCCGCAGCCTTGGGTTGCAATGTGACCCCTGGAATCCGCCACCAGCTGCGGGGGTCTTCTGTTGTTACGCGATCGAGCTCCCGTGGATGTGCCTGGGGAAGAACGCCTGCACCAGCGTTTCACCCGGCTCGCGGGGGTCGGGCCCGCCGAGGTGGCGGCGGAAGCGGTCCAGGTACAGCCAGAGCCGGCACGCCCTGCCGCGGCGGCCGCGCGCGGTCGCCAGCGCGAGCGCGTGCTGGATGTTGGCTTCTTCGGCCCGGAACCAGCTCAGCGCCGCCTGCGCCGTCGGCAGGTCGGGCAGCTCGGCGAGCGGGTGCGCGGCGTGCTGCCCGGACCGCCGCGCCGAACCTTCGACCGCGCGCAGGCCGCTTTCGGCGGCGTGCAGGTAATAGTCGAGCAGCCGGGTGATCGCGGCGTCCCGGTCGGCCGCGGGCTCCGCCGCGGCGAGGGTCGCCGAGTGGAGCCGGACCAGGTCGTGCCGCCCGTACCGGCCGGGGCCGGTCACGTGCAGCAGGTTGACCGCCACCAGGCTCTCCAGCCTGGCTTGGTTGTCCCGGAGCGTGGTGCCCGCGAGCGCGGCGGCCGCGAAGTAGTCGACCTCGGCGCCAGGGTGCTCGCCCAGCAGCCGGAACAGCCGCGCCGACGCGGCGTCGAGCAGCCGGTAGCTGGTGGTCAGGGCGGCGCGGATGCTCCCGCCGGAATCCGGCAGCGACAGTCTGGTCAGCCGGTAGCGCTCGTCGGAGAAGCTGTCGACCACCGAGCGGATCGTGAAGTGCGGATGGCTCGAGCCGCGGGTGGCGACGATCCGCAGCGCCAGCGGGAGCCGGTCGCACAGCTCCGCCAGCTCGGCAGCGGCGGCGGGTTCGGCGGCGACCCGCTCGGCGCCGAGTAGCAGCCGCAGAACGGCGACCGCCGCCTCCCGGTCCAGCACCGGCAGCGACAGCCGGACCGCTCCTTCGGTGGCCACCAGGTCGTCCAAGCGGCTCCGGCTGGACACCAGCACCACACAACCCGAGTTGCCCGGCAGCAGCGGGCGGATCTGCGCGGCCGAACGCGCGTTGTCGAGGACCACCAGCAGCCGCCGGTCCGCCAGCACCGAGCGGTATAGCGCGGCGCGTTCGTCGAGGTCGTCGGGGATCCGCGCGGCAGGCACCCCGAGCGCGCGGAGGAAACCGCTGAGCGCCTGCTCCGGCGCCACCGGATCCGCGTCGTCGAACCCGCGGAGGTCGACGAACAGGCAGCCGTCCTCGAAGTCCGCGGTCACCTGGTGCGCCCAGCGCAGCGCGAGCGCGGTCTTGCCGACGCCCGCGGGACCGGTGAGGATCCGGATCGGGCCGTCGTCGTTCAGCGCCGCGTCCAGCTGCGCGAGTTCGGCGCCGCGGCCCACGAAACCCCTGTTCTCCCTTGGCAATTGCCACGGAACGCGAGCCGGCGGCCGTTCGTCGTCGGCGCCGAGCAGGGTGCGGAAGGCCTCCTGCAGGCCGGCTCCGGGTGCGACACCGAGCTCGTCGGCGAGGCGGATCCGCGTGTCGTGGAAGACTTCGAGCGCCTCGGACTGCCGACCGGCCTGGTGCAGGCTCAGCACCAGCAGCTCCACCAGGGGCTCGCGCAGCGGCCGCATCGCGACGGCCTCCCGGAGCTGGTCGATCGCCTCGACGGCGCGACCGAGCCGGTTCAGCCGGCGGGCCAGCTCGTGCACCGCGGTGACCACCGACTCGTCCAGCCGGTCCGAGGCGTCGCGACGCAGGCCCTCCGCCTCGACGTCGGCCAGGGCCGGGCCGCGGCGCAGGGCCAGCGCGGCGCGCAGCAGGTCGACGGCCTCGTCGTCGGACGCATCCCTGGCGTCCGCGATCAGGTCCTCGAAACGCGTCAGGTCGAGCAGCGAGCGGGGCGCGAGCAGCAGGTAGCCGGGGAAACGGGTGACGAGTTTCACGCCGTCGCCGAGTTCCTTGCGCAGCTGGGCGATGTGGCCTTGCAGCGAGGCCCTGGCCGTCGGCGGTGGATTGCCGTTCCAGGCGATGTCCACCAGCCGGTCGACGGAGACGACGCGGTTGAGGTCGATTGCCAGTGCTGCGAGGACATTGCGCCGTTTGGCGGCACCGATGGTCGCCGTCCTGCCGTCCGACCGCAGCAATTCCACCGGGCCCAGCAAGCGAATCTGCAGTTGTGGCCGGGTTCTCGGAGAAGACATCCGCCCCCGATCGAGAGGTTCGTCGGCGAGTGCACCGGCCAACGCGGGCGTTGGTCCGGCGTTGGTCCGGCGTTGGCGGCCTGTGCGATCATAGCCAGGTGATGTCTTGTCTGGGGGATTCATGAGCGAAGACGTCGAAGAACCGGCAAAGCTTGCGCTCGCTCGGTCCGTCGCCAGCGTCAGGCACTTGCGCCGGGCGGTGAAATCGCGAGGTTTGCGCCTGGATCCGGTGGCGGGTGCGGAGATCCGCGCCGCACTGGAGGATCAGTTGTCCGCAGTGGACGACTGGTTGGCCAGGTCCGCTTCGCTCAACCAGCACGCGCCGTTGGGGCAGAACCCGGTCGGCGAGGCCATGGCGGCGAAGTTCGCGACCCGTGCCAACGGCCACGAGAACTCCTTCAACGCAGTACTCACGCGCTACCGGGAGGTCCTGGAGGGAGCCCTCGACGCCATCGTCTCCGCGATCCGCGAGTACCGGGAGATCGAGGAGCGCGTGTCGGACTCCTTCCGGAAGCTCGTTTGATGGGGCCGGTTTCGGCCGGGCGCACCGATCCGTAGTCGAGGGGGAAAGACCGGACATGACTCAGGAAACCACTGGGCCGGACGCCGACTTCGCGTTGACCGAGACACAGAACTGGGCCTCGCGCAGCCACCGCGAGCTCTACGAGGCGGTGCACGCCGGCAACGATCCCGGCCGCGTCGGCCAGCTGGCCGACGAGTGGAACCGGCTGAGCCGCGAGCTCGCCGAATCCGCTACGCGCATGGGCGAGCGGCTGCAGGCCACCGAAGCGGGCTGGGAGGGCGAGGCCGCCGACGCGGCGCGGTCGGCGATCCAGCAGCTGGCCGACTGGAACCACGACGCGGGCACGACCGCGGGCGCGCTGGGGGAGCGGATCGCGCTGCAGGGGCAGATCATGGAAACCGCCAGGGCCGAGATGCCCGAGCCGGTCGGGGGCGGCGAGGCGCTCAACGCGATGGCGCTCGTGAGCTACAGCACCGGCGACCTGGCGGCCTTCAAGCAGGCCTGCGTCGACTTGAAGGCCCACCGCGACCGATCCGACTCCGCGCACCAGCAGGCGGTCCAGGTGATGACCTGGATGGAGGACCAGTCCCGCAATATCGACGTCGACACCCCGAAGTTCACTCCCCCGCCGGACCCGATCGAGAACGACGAGCCGGTGCACCGGACGAAGCAGATCCTGGGCGAGCGGGCCAGGCTGGAGCCCCAGGCCAAGCTGGAGCCCCTGAACGTGGGGAGGGATCCGGAAGCGCCGGGCTCGACCCTTCCGAACTCGGCTCCCGGCGACGTCTTGGCAACGCAGCGCCTGACCGCGCAGTTGCCGGTCGACCCGACGCCGGGCGGCCAGCCCGGTGGCGCCCCGACGCCGTTCCAGGCGCCGAACCCCGGCGGTACCGTGCCGATGGATGCGCCGACGAAGTCCTTCCCGGCCCTGCCGCAGGGCGGCCCCGCATCGTTTGATGGCCCGACGCAGTCGTTGCGGCCACCGGCCATTGCGCCCCTCGGGGACTACCAGCCCAAGACCACGACCCCCCAGGGCATTAACGGCTTCCACCCGCCGGGCAACCTGCCGCCGGTCGGCGACGATCGGCAGTACCAGCCGCGGCCGTTCCAGGCGCCGGACGGCCCCTACCTGACCGGGCCGCGCGCAAACCCCGGACCCGGCGATCCGCGCGGCGGGTGGCGCGGGCCGATCCCGCCGATCCCCCGCCCCGGCGGTGGGGGCGGGCCGGTGCTGCCCAGCACAGGCCCCGGCGGCGGTTCCGGCCCCGGCGGCTCGGGCTTTCGTGGCGGACCGGGCGGCCTGCCGGGTGCGGGCGGCGGTTCCGGTGTGGGCCCGGGCGGAACGTCTGGCGTGGGCTCCGGCGGCGGGTCGGGCACCGGCCGCGGTCCCGACGCCGGGTTCGGCGGTCGCGGAGCCTCAGCCATGCCCGGTCAGTCCGGCATGGCGGGTGCCCCCGGGATGGGGTCGATGGGCGGCCGGCGCGGCCAGAACGAAGGCCAGGAGAAGGAACGCACCAGCAAGTACGTCGAGGGCGGCCCGGTGGTCGAGGTGCCTGGCGCCGACCTGCCGCCGCCGGTGATCGGCGAGGGCAAGCGGAAGAAGCAGCAGGACCAGCGATGACCGCGACAACAGCGCCGGACTTCGTGTTGTCCGCCGCCGAATTCGACCTCGTCCACGGCGCGCTCGGGCTGGGCCGCGTCCCGTTCCCGCTGGACGTGCCGAGCCTCGGCGCGACGATGGAGGAGCGCGCCGAGCTCGCCGCCGATGCGTTCCGGTCGCTGTCCGGCCGCGGGTACGCGACGGGCGACCAACTAGACCCGCGGCTGGCGGATTTGCTGCGGTTGCTCGGCGAGAACGACACCTCGGTCGACGTGTTGGGCCACATCGGGGGCCCGGTGCAGGCACTGGCCGCCGCCGCCGGGCGCACCGGCGTGCTCGCGCAGCTGGTCGCGAACGAGCTGCGGTTGACTGAGATCCGCCCGACCTCGTTGGCGATGTCGGCCGTGAGCGTGCTGCCGCCCGCCGAACCCGGACCGATGCGGTCGCTGTCCCTGCGCCAGGAGCAGCTGACCAGCGCGCTCGAAGAGGACGAGGACGATCCGTTCGGCGGGGACTACGACGACGAGACAGCACTGGCCAGGGCCGGTCTGTCCGCGCAGGACGCCGCGACGCTGGCCGAGCTGGCGAACACCCGCTGCGCCGGTGGGCAGTTCGGCGTCACGCACCGGTCGGCGCGGGCGTCGACGCTGGTCACCTGGTTCGACACGCCCCAGGGCCGTTACCTGATGGTCAGCCAGGATTCCTGGCTCAGCATCAGCCCGGCCGACAACCGGCGCATCGAGCGCCGACTGGCCGAAGTCCTGTCCAAGCTGGACTGAAGTACCGAGGGGAAGCGCCATGACGTTCGAGGTCGTCGCCGAGGAGCTGACCGCGCACGCCAGCCACCTGGATGGCTTGACCGATCGAATGGACACCGCGATCTCGGCTGCCGAGGCCGTGAGCATGTCCGACGAAGCGTACGGACTCCTGTGCTCGTTCCTGCCGCCCATCATCAACCCGATGGAGCAGGAGGGCATGGACGCGTTGAAGGCCGCGAAGGAAGGCATCAGCGTCACGGCGGACAACGTGCGCCAGACGTCCAAGGCGTACCAGGAAACCGACGAGGCGGGTGCGGACAACTTTTCGCAGTTCGACGAGGCCGTCCGGGTGAAAGAATCGGCAGTCGCGCTGCGCGAGCCGGTTGGTGAGACCACGGGGTTCAGCCGCGCGTCGTCGCCTGTGGAGCCAACGGCGGCCTATCGCCCGATGGAGCGGGGTGAGCCGGCGTACACCCCGGCCGAGCGGGGTGAGCCGGCGTCGTATCGCCAGGCGGAGCGGGGTGAGCCGGCGTCGTACACGGCGTCGTACACCCCGGCGGAGCAGGGTGAGCCGGCGTCGTATCGCCAGGCGGAGCAGGTCGAGCCGTTCGCGACATACCGTAGGTCGTTCGAATCCGGTTGAGCCCGTGCAGCGTCAGGCAGCGGAACCCATGGGGTTAAGCCGTGGTGAGGTGCCTTCGGCGCCGTTCCAGGGCAGCAGGCAGATCGCGGAGTAGAAGCTTTTTGGAGGTTGTGCGATGCCGGGCGAGAGCCGGGGTGGGTTCGCTGCGATCGGGGCCGACCCCGACGATGCCGAGCAGCGGATCCAGGAGTGGGCGCAGGGTTTTGCCGACAAGGCCCGGCGCTACCAGGAAATGCAGGCGGAGACCGAGCAGTTGCGGCTGACCGCGGCCAGCCCGGACGGCCGCATCAAGGTGACGGTCCGCGCCGACGGCAGCGTCACGGACCTGGAGTTCACCGACAAGGTCCGCACGATGGCGCCGTCCGAGCTCGCCGCGCAAATCCTGTCCACAATGCACCGTGCGCAGTCCGACATCGCGAGCCGGGTCGGCGAGACGATGTCCGCGCATCTCGGGGACGAGGACCCGCAGACGCGCTCGATGATGTTGGACAACCTGCGCGAGCGGTTCCCCGAGCAGCCCGAGGACCAGGAGCCAGAGCAGCCGGAAACCCCGTCGAAGTGGCAACTTCCGGCCGACGAGGAAACCCCGAAGCCGCCGCCCGCGCCGCCCGCGCCCCCGGCTGCCGGGCCGACGCCGCCTGCGGCACCGCCGAAGCGGCCCCGCTTCGAAGACGAGGACGACGACTTCGGCCCCGACTTCGACCCGCTGCGGGACTGACGTCACCTGACCTTGCCCGTTCTTCCAACCCCGGAGTGATGCAGTGACGAATCCGTTGGTCGCTGAGCGACAGGACTCGACGCAGGCGTTCAGCGGTGTGCCGATCCTGGAGTCGGTGAACGACACGAAGCAGGCCATCGAGAGCGGTGACTGGGCTTCCGGTGTGCTCGGCGTGGCGGGCACAGCGATGGACGCGGTCAGCATGGCGATGGACCCCTTCGGCTCGATCCTCGCCGCCGGGGTCGGCTGGCTCATGGAGCACATCGGCCCGTTGTCCGACGCACTTGACGCCCTGACCGGCGACGCCGACGAGATCAAGGCCCACTCGGAAACCTGGCAGAACATCGCCACCGAACTGGGCGAGATCAACATCGAGATGGCCAACCTGGTCAACAGCGACACCGCCGGTTGGACCGGCGAGGCCGCGGATGCTTACCGGGCGCGCAGCGAGGACACGGCGAAGCTCATCGAGGCCGCCCAGAAAGCGGCCGAAGGTGCCTCGGGCGGGATCAGCACCGCGGGCGAGGTCGTCGCGACGGTTCGAACCCTCGTCCGCGACATCATCGCCGAACTCGTCGGCCGCCTGATCTCCTGGGCGCTGCAGGTCCTGGCCACGCTGGGCATCGCGATGGCCTGGGTGGTGCCGCAGGTGGTCGCGGCGGTGGCGAAGACCGTGGCCAAGATCGCCGATATCACCACCAAGCTGATCAAGGCGATGAAGGCGCTGTCGCCGTTGCTGAAGAAGCTCGGCACCTCCTTCGGCGACGCCAAGAAGGCCCTGAACAAGATCAAGTCCAATGACGGGAAGGCCGAAGGCCCGAATAGCCCGGCCCCGACCAAGCCGTCCTCCGCCGACGGTCCGAGGCCGAGGTCATCCCCGGACAACGGTCCGGCCTCGACCAAGCCGTCGTCCGACGACGGTTCGACGTCGAAGCCCACGCCCGAGGGCGGTCCGGCGCCGACCAAGCCATCCGGCGCCGGACCGGGCAGCGGCGCGCCCGATACGCCGACGAAGCCGAGCGATCCCGATGGCGGCAGCTCCCCGACGACGCCGTCGAACAGCAAACCGAACGGCTCCGGCAACAAGCCGGGCAATCCCAGGGACCGTTCGATTCCGGGGGAGGACATCTGCACCGGCGGCTCCGAACCGGTCGACCTGGCCACCGGTCACGTGGTGATGACCGAGATCGACCTGGAAATCCAAGGCCCGCTGAGCCTGGTGCTGAAGCGGATGTACATCTCGTCGTACCGCGCGGGGCGGTGGTTCGGTCCGTCGTGGACCTCGACGCTGGACCAGCGGTTGGAGGTCGACTCGGAGAACGTCTGCTACTTCTCCCCGGACGGCATGATCCTGGTCTACCCACTGCCGCCAGCGGATTCCGAGGTGCTGCCGATCGAAGGACCGCGGTGGCCGTTGAGCGTGCGGGACGGCGGCGGTTACAGCCTGGAGAAGCCGCAGCAGGAGGAGATCCTGCACTTCGGTCCGCTGGGCGAGCGCGACCGGGTCCTGCCGTTGCTGGCGGTCGAGGACGCCGGCGGTCGCCGGATCGACATCGAGCACCACCGGTTCGGGCCGCCCAAGGCGATTCGGCATTCCGACGGGTACCGGGTGGAGATCGACAGCGCTCGGGAACGGGTCACGGCCGTTCGCGTGGTCGACCGCGAAAACGATCTCAACGTGCTCGTGATGCGGTACGGCTATGACGACCGGGGACGCCTGAGCGAGGTGGTCAACTCGTCGGGCAAGGCGCTGTTGTTCCAGTACGACAGCGCGGGCAGGCTGACGGAGTGGCAGGACCGCAACGGGTTCTGGTTCCGCTACATCTACGACGAGCACGGCCGCTGCGTCCGGACGGTGGGCGACAAGGGCTTCTTCGACTCCACCTTCGCCTATGACGGGTCGATCACCCGGTACACCGATTCCCTGGGCGGTATCAAAGAGTTCGAGTTCAACGACGCGAAGCAGCTTGTGCGGGAGTCCGATGCGCTCGGCAACACCACGCTGTCGACGTGGGATCGCTACGACCGGTTGCTCTACCGGACCGATCCGCTGGGCCGGACCACGTACTACCAGTACGACAGCCTGGGCAAGCCGAGGTGGATCACGCGCCCGGACGGAAGCACCGTCCGGCTGTACCTCGCCGACGACGGCACCGTCGAATCGATCGAGGTGAAGGGTGATGAACGCGCCTGGACCCGTGCCTACGACGACGAGGCGTTGGACCCGTTCAGCGGAAAGGTGGGCGTAGCACCGCAACTCAGCGTCGAAAGCATCCGATCTGGACGTGCCGAGACCACCGAACCGGAACTCAACGAGCCCGACCCCCGGCTGCTGGACCTGTTCGGACGCCCCCGGGAGACGACGACGCCGGCTGGCGGGCGGATCCAGCTCGGCTGGACCGTGGAAGGCCGTCGTTCCTGGCGCGTCGACTCGCTGGGCAACAGGGTGCAATGGGGCTACGACCCCGAGGGCAACCAGATCGCGCAGACCGACGAGATGGGCGGAGTGACCGCCACCGAGTACGGCCCGTTCGAGGTCGAGCTGGCCAGCGTCGACCAGACCGGGGCACGCACCACGCGAACCTACGACACCGAGCGGAGGCTGACCTCCGTCACGAATCCACAGGGCCAGACCTGGCGCTACGTCTACGACCTCGCGGGCAGGGTGATCGAGGAACACGATTTCGACGGCCGGGTGCTGCGCTACGTCTACGACCTGGCGGGACAGCTCGTGCGCTCGGTCAACGGTGCGGGCGAGGAGACCGAATACGTCTACGACGAGCTCGGCAACCTGATCGAATGGCGGGCTCCCTCGGGCGTCACCAAGTACGCCTTTTCACCCGTCGGCCACCTGATCCGGGCGACCAACGACGACGCCGTCCTCGAGTTCGAGCGGGACGACCAGGGGCGGATCACCGCGGAGACCATCAACGGCCGGTCGGTCACGTTCGACTACGACAGCCAGCACGGCGTGATCCGGCGCCAGACGCCGTCCGGGGTGACCAGTGCCTGGAACTACGACGCCGCGGGCCGGCCGACCGGCCTGTCCTTCGCCGGGCATTCGCTGAACTTCGGCTACGACGCCGCCGGTCAGCAGATCAACCGTTCGGTCGACGGCGCGGTGACCCTGGTGCAGTCGTACGACGGCGAGCAGCGGCTCACCTCGCAGGTTGTTGCGGGACGTTCGGGCCGGCACGTGCTGCGGCGACGGTTCCGCTACCGACCCGACGGCAAGCTGATCGGTACCGACGACGGGCTCTCCGGGAGCATTCGCTACCAGATCGACCCGTCCGGCCGGGTGGTCGAAGTCATCGCACCGGACCGGCGGGAGAGCTACCGGTACGACGGTTCGGGGAACGTCGTCGCGTCGAACGGCCTCAACGATGCTGAGACCGGTCCACGGCGCTATGCGGGCAACAGCCTGATCGCCGCCGGGGCGGTCGCCTTCCAGCACGACGCGCAGGGCAGGCTGGTCGTCCGCGCCGACAACGCTGGCCGGAATTGGCGCTATGCGTGGGATTCCTACGATCGGCTGATCGCTGTGACGACCCCGGAGGGCGTCGTCTGGCGGTACCGGTACGACCCGGTCGGGCGGCGGATCGCCAAGCAGCGACTCACTCCCGACATGTCCGCGGTGGCCGAGCAGACCGACTTCACCTGGGACGGCGGGACGCTGATCGAGCAGGTGCACACCGATGCCAACGGCCGCCGCACGGTGACGACCTGGGCGCATCATCCGGACGATGACGCACCCGTCGCCCAGCTCGAGCGCGGCGCGGGTGCGCCGGAGCGGTTCCACTCGGTCATCACCGACCCGGTGGGGACGACGACCGATCTGGTCGATCCCAGCGGAATGCTCACCTGGCACGGCCGAAACAGCCTGTGGGGCAGGGAACTGCCCGCGCAGCCGACCGCCGCCGGCACGCCGCTGCGGTTCCCCGGCCAGTACGCCGACCTCGAAACCGGTCTGAACTACAACGTCTACCGCTACTACAACCCGGCCACCGGTCGTTACCTCAGCCAGGACCCGCTGGGACTCGCCCCGGCCCCGAACCCCGTCGCCTACGTCAGCAACCCGCACAGCGCCAAGGACCCGCTGGGGCTGATGCCGAAGAAGGGCGGCGGGAAGAACACGCAGGGCCAGCAGGGGCAGGGGGCCACCGCGGGGTCGAAGGACAAGACCGGGCGCAAGCACGGGGCCCCGAACACGCCGGAGACCGGGAACAACGGGCAAGGCCCTTCGAACCAGGGCGGCAGCAACACGGACCGGCCGGAGCCTAAGGCGCTTAAGCAGAAGCCCGTGGGGACGTACGACGTGAACGGCAAGAAATACAACGTCGAGGTCGAAGCCCACCAAAACAAGCACCAGACCACGAACATCACCGGGATGGACAACAAGGACGTCAAGTCCGCGGGTGCCAACAAGTTCCCGGAGAACATCGGCGATCAGGCGCACAGGGACTACTTCGGCAAGAACGCCGCGGAGATCGCGGACCTCAAACGCCAGGAGAAGTTGGAGGCTTACAAGGACGGGGGCACCGCCGACGCTCGCTTCGAGGCCAAGCGGGAGCGGGATCAGGCCTGGCACGATCTCCGGTCGGGCGACAAGTCCTACGCCGAGTACAAGGCTGCGAACGACCGCTACCAGGAAGCCGCGAAGAAGGACGACGCGGCGTACAAGAATCTTGAGAAAATCAGCCACGACGGCTTCAGGCGCCCGGACGGATCGATCTACGAGGGCGCCAATCCGGCGCAGAGCGTCGATGGTGTCCGCTACCAGGTGTCGGGCGACTTCAGCGGCGGTTCCAACGACGTGGCCTACCACTGCTACCCGGGCACCAAAAAGCAGTCGGTTTGGGATAACCAGTACGGCGACATGTTCAAGAATTTCTAGTCGTCCGCCGCGCAGCCCGGGGGCCGATCAGGAGCCGAGGAGCGTGGCCAGGCGGGGCGAGTAGGCGTGGTCGAGCACCAGCGACGCCGCGCCTACCGCTCCCGCGTCGTCGCCGATCAGCGCAGTCTCCACCCGCACCGGGCGCACCTCCGGTGCCCACACCTGCGCCTCGACGACCTTCGCCACCCGCGCCCGCACGAGCTCCGCCACGTGCCGCAGCGCGGGTCCGCCGAGCACCACGCGGTCGACGTCCAACACGCTCACCACCGACGCCAGCGCCTGGCCCAACCGGGTCGCCGCCACGCGCAGCACCCGACCGGCCGTGGCATCGCCCTCCGCCGCCAGTCGGCACAGCCGCTCGTACGCCGCCGCGGCCGGTTCCCCGTCGGGCTCCGCCCGGCTCGCAGCCCGCCAGTCGGCGACGATCGCGCGCATCGAGCAGTACGCCTCCAGGCATCCTCTTCTGCCGCAATGGCATTCGCGCCCGCCGCCGCTGTTTACGTGGCCGATCTCGCCGGCGTTGTTGCTGATCCCGCGATGCACCTGATCGTCCAGCACCACGCCGATGCCCACCCCGGAACCCAGGTAGACGTACACGAACGACCCAGCGCGGTCCGCCCGCCCGGCCCATCGCTCGCCGATCGCCGCCGCCGTCGCGTCGTTGTCCATCACCACCGGCTGCCCGGCCCGCTCCTCGACGATGTCGGCCAGCGGAACCTCCGCCCAGCCGGCCAGGTTCGGTGGCGCCAGCACCCGGCGGTTCGCCGCGTCCAGCGGGCCGGGCACCGCGAGCCCGACGCCGAGCACCCGGCCGTCGGCGATGCCGGAACGTCGCACCAGCTGGTGGAAGGTGCGGGCCAGTGCGGCCCCGACCGCCGCGGGCGAGGCGTCGGCGGGCACGCGGCGGCGGCTGCGCATCCGCACCCCGCCGGCCATGTCCAGCAGGACACCGGTGATCCGTTCCGGATCGAGGTGCAGGCCCACCGCCGAGTACGCGTCCGGCACCACCTTCAGTAGCACCCGGCGTTTGCCGCCGGTGGACGGCGCGTGCCCGTTCTCGGTGACCAGCCCGTCGTCGATCAGCGCGCGCACGATGTTGGACATCGTCTGCGCGGTCAGCCCGGTGCGCTGCGCTAGTTCGACGCGGCTGACTTCACCTTGCTGGCGGATCGCGTCGAGCACCACCGCGCGGTTGAATCCACCCACCCGCGGCAGATTCGTGCCCTGCCAGGACGCTTTCGCCATCGGCGCTCCTCACCCGGGGACGGCAAGATCGTTGACTTGTTCCATCGAATGGAATTATCTTGCCCAGAGTGTGATCCGGATCTCAGGTCGGGCGCAACCACCGCTGGCTGGGCACCACGCAGTACCGGCCCGCGCTGCCGGAGTACCCGAACTTCATGGACGGTGTCCCGATCAGCCTCGAAGAGGCGGCGTGGGTGGACGGCGCGTCGGCGATGCAGGCACTGCGCTCGGTCGTGCTGCCGTTGATCGTGCCCGGCATGGCAGTGGTCGCGATCTTCACGTTCATCACGGCCTGGGGCAACTTCTTCGTTCTCGTCTCCCGGTACCGCCCGCACGTCGTGCTCACCGACATCCAGATGCCGGGCGTCGGCGGCCTGGAAGTCACCAAGCGCGTTACCGCTCTCCCCGATTCGCCTGCCGTGGCCGTGCTAACCACATTCGACGTGGACGAGTACGTGCACGAGGCGTTGCAGAGCGGCGCGGCCGGGTTCCTGCTCAAGGACACCCGGCCGCACGAACTGGTCGCCGCGGTGCACACCCTCGCAGGTGGCGAGGCGATGCTCTCCCCGCGGATCATCCGGAAGCTGCTCTCCGCGTTCTCCGCAGGTGGCGCCGCCGCGCACGCCGCGAAGTCCAAGGTGGACCAGCTGACCGCCCGGGAACGCGAGGTGGCGGTGGCGGTTGCCCGGGGTTCGAGCAATGCGGAAATCGCGGCCGGCCTGTACATGAGCCAATCCACCGTCAAGGTCCACATAGGACGGATCATGGCCAAGCTGAGCGCCGTCAACCGAACCCAGGTCGCGATCATCACCCACGACGCGGGCCTGGCGTAGCGCAGGTCGTCAGACCGCGCGACGCCGGTAGGCGTCACCCCGGCCCACGACGAACCACAGCAGGCAGCCCAGGAACGGGGCCACGAAGGCGAACACGAGCCACGCGATCTTCATCCCACCGGTGTGCGCTGAGAGGAGGATGCTGATCAGGGCGCATACGAACAGCGCCAGTCAGCCGAAGAGCAGCAGGGTGGCCAGCCCCAACCCGCTCATCGCGATGATCGGTGCCGGGTCGGCGAGGACGTGCGCGGGTGCCAGGGCCAGGGCCATGAGGGGCTTTCCTTCCGCGATGTGCGTTGTCGTTCGATTCAGCACGCTATGGCGCGGCGCACCGCGACGGCGTCCGGCTACCCGCTCGTCCGGACTTGGCCGAAAGTCGTACGGGGATCGGCCGGTCGGCGAACACCCGGGCGGATCGCCGGGGCTAGAGTCGGCCCGGTGCCCTTCCTAGTCGACCGCGACCGCCTGCTGTCCTGGTGGGACGGCAAGGTGCGCTCGCTGCTCCTCGACCTGGCGGTATCGCTGCTGTTCAGCGCCGGACTGGTCAACGAGACCGACTCGCCCTGGGCGGTTTGCGTCATCCTGGCGGCCGGACTCGGACTGCTCGTGCGCAGGCGGTTCCCGAGCGTGGCGGTCACGACGGCGGTCGCCGTCGTCGCGTTCGGCCAGTCCCCGCTACCGGCCTCGATCGCGCTGTACACGTTCGCCCGCCGCCACGGCCCCGGGCGATCGCTGTGGTTCTCCGGCTCCGTGACCATCGCGGCCGAGGTGGCCTCGGAGATGGTCCGGCAGCAGGGCTGGCACGGATTCCCGATGCTGCTAGGAATCGTCGTGAAATCGGTGTTCTACGGCGTCCCGGCCATGCTCGGGCTGTGGCTGCACCAGCGGCAGGTGCTGCTGTCCGCCGCGCACGAACGCATCGAGCGGGCAGAACGGGAACGCGCACTGCTCGCCGAACGGGCCGTCGCCGAAGAGCGCACGCGGATCGCGCGCGAGCTGCACGACGTGATCGCGCACCGGGCGAGCGTGATGTCGTTGCAGGCGGGGGCGCTCACCATGCACGCGCGGGACGAGACCACCGCCGATACGGCCGAGGTCATCCGGGAAAACAGTGCGAAGGCGCTCACCGAGCTGCGCGGCATGCTGCGCGTCCTGCGTGAGGGCCCGTCCGGTCACGACGGCGATCTCGTGGAAGTGCCCACCGTGCGCGACATCGCGGAGCTGGTCCGCGACTCGGTCGAGGCCGGGTCCACCGTGCGACTGACCATGCCCGAAGAGCTGCCCGAGACCTCCGGAACCACCGGCCGCGCCGCCTACCGGGTGGTGCAGGAGGCGTTGACGAACGCGGCCCGGCACGCACCGGACGCCGCCGTCCGGGTCGACGTCGAGGCTGGCGATGACCTCGTCATCACCGTCGCGAACGACCCCGGCCGGAAAGCGGGCACCACGGCGGGTTCCGGGTACGGGCTGCTCGGGATGCGTGAACGCGTGGCACTCGCGGGCGGTTCGCTGCAGGCCGGGCCCTCCGATGATGGGGGCTACCGGGTGGCGGCGGTTCTCCCGTTGCGCGCGGCGAACCCGGGATGAGCCGCGCCGTCAGCAATCGCGGATTGCCCGAAAGTCGTACCTGCTCCTAGCTGGAAGTCAGACGTCGGCGGGCGCCGGATTCGCGATTCTCGATGCCATGCGGGAACACCATTGGCGACATCGAGGAGCAGGGTTGATCACAGTCCGGGAACTGACCAAGCGATACGGCGACAAGCTCGCCGTGCACGGCCTCAGCTGCACCGTCCGGCCCGGTGTGGTGACCGGTTTTCTGGGTCCCAACGGCGCGGGCAAGTCGACGACGATGCGGCTCATGCTCGGGCTCGACCGTGGCGAAGGCAGCGTCACGTTCGGCGGCCGGACCTACCAGGAGCTGCCGAATCCGGTGCGCACCGTGGGTGTGCTGCTCGACGCACAGTGCGCCCACGGGCGAGCGTGCTGCTCGCGAAGATGATCACGGTCGCGGTGGCCGCGATCGTCACCGAAGCTGTGGTGCTCGCGGCGTCCTGGCTGGTGCTCGCGGTGTTCTTCGGCGCCCCGCCGACCCCGTCCACCTCGCTCCTCCTCGGCACCGGATTCGTCATGGACATCGCGCTGATCACCCTCATCGGGCTCGCGCTGGCCGGGTTGGTGCGCGGATCGGTCCTGCCGATCGCGGTGCTCGTGGTGTGGCCGCAGATGGAGATGTTCCTGATCAACCGGCTGGATCTGCCGCCGGCGCTGCTCACCGCGCTGGAGCCGTTCTACTCCGCCCGCCGGCTGGTCTCTGCGACGCCCGAATGGCACCTGGTGCTGCTGGTGCTGTCGGTGGTCCTGCTCGGCGCCGCCGCGGTCGCCCTAACCCGCCGGGCCACGTGACCGGCCGCGCTCGTGCCCTGCACCGGGTGTCAGCCGAACAGCAGCGCTCGTGGTTGTCGTGGTGGGATGGCTCGCCGCGGTCGCTGCTGTTCGACGTCGCGGTAGCGCTGGCCCCGATCGCAGGGGAGATCTACTCGCACGGCGGTCGCCTCGGCGACAGCTCGCTCCCGGCGCTGGCTTTCCTGACCGCGGGGTTCCTCGCGCTGCTGGTGCGGCGCCGTTTCCCGTTCCCGGCCGCGGTGGTCGCGGCGTTGGTGAGCCTGCCCGCAGGCTACGTCCGGGGCGTCGTGGAGATCGCGCTGTACACCGTGGCGAGTCGCCGCGGGCCACGGCCGGTGACCTGGGTGGCCGCCGGGGTGCAAGTGCTGGTCACCGTGCTCGGCATGGCGTGGCGGGACGAGGTCCGCGTGGGGGTCGCGGGGAGCGTGGTGATGTTGTCCGCGGGGGTACCGTTGCTACTTGGCCTGTGGGTGTGCGGGCGGCAACGCGTCCTGGCCGACTACCGGGAACGCGCGGAGCAGGTCGAGCGGGAGCGGGAACTGCTCGCCGAACGCGCGGTCAGTGCGCAACGGCGCGAGATCGCCCGGGAAATGCACGACGTCGTGGCGCACCGGATCGGCGTCGTGTCGCGGCACGCCGAGGCGCTGGCTGCGAACGCTGTCGACGAGCGAAGCGCCGAGCTGGCCGAGATCATCCGCTCGACGAGCGCCATCGCGATGTCCGAGCTGCACGACATGCTACGTGCGCTGCGGGACGACGCCGAGGCCGAACCCGCGGCGGCGAGCACGACCGGGATCGCCGACCTGGTAGACGGTGCTGTGCGGTCGGGCGCGAACGTCCGGCTCACCATGCCCGATCCCGTTCCGGACGTGCCGCCCGTCGTGGGGCGCACCGCGTACCGCGTGGTGCAGGAAGCCCTCACCAACGCCGCCAAACACGCCCCGCACGCTGCGGTGCAGGTCACGGTGAGCGAGGACGGGGACGACCTCACCTTGACCGTGACGAACCGGCGCAGCCCTCGCGCGCACGCCGTCGCGCTGCCGAGCTCCGGGTTCGGCCTGATCGGCATGCGCGAACGGGTCGCCCTGACCGGCGGCAAGCTCCACACCGGCCGCACCGATGACGGTGGCTACCGCGTGCACGCAGTCCTCCCGCGCCAGCCGGAAATAGACGAACAGCTCCCCGCGACGTGACCGACGACCGAAATCGGAGGTTCGATTTCAATGGTCTCGTGCCAGGGCGGCGGCGATCTCGCGCGAAATCGCCGCCGCTGGACGCGCTACCGCCCCCGCGGGACTTTGGAGACGCCTTGCAGTCATCGCAGTTGTGGCCTCCTCCGGATCGGAATCGTGTCCCGGTGAATACGGTCGATCTCACCGGCTTCCGACTGCTCGTCGACCTCGTGGTCCTCCCTGCGCAACGAAACGAACACCGCAGCGACCGCGATCAGGGACAACGCCAACATGGCCAGGTCAGCCATGACACACCCCCCTCGTATCGGCGCGCCGTTTTCGGCGGTAATCACTGGGACGCAGACAGTGTCCGCCGGGTTGCTGATCGTTTGGAATCCCTGGATCTGCTCCCCCCGAGCTGCGTAGATCCACCAGGGCCCGAAAACGAAAACGGCGTTTCCCCGAAAGAACTTCAGCTCTCTTGGGGAAACGCCGCACGAATGCGCACAGGTTGGCGGAGCTCCGTGCCGGACGGGCGGACTCGAAGCTTCCCACGTCGCTTCGGCAAGTCCACCCGTCCGGGGGTCGCTCGGTCAGTGACCGAGACGCTGTTTCAAGGCCTCCAGCTCATCGTGCATCGAGCTCGGCAACGAGTCGCCGATGGTGCCGAACCACTCCTCGATGAGCGGCAGCTCCGCCTTCCACTCCTCGACATCGACGTTCAGCGCCTCATCGACGTCGGCCTTCGGCGTGTCCAGCCCGCTCAGGTCCAGCTCGTCGGCCGTCGGCACCCGCCCGATCGCGGTGTCGGCGGCGGCCGCGTTTCCCTCCAGCCGGTCCACGATCCACTTGAGCACGCGGGAGTTCTCCCCGAAGCCGGGCCACAGGAAGCGCTTGTCCTCACCGCGGCGGAACCAGTTCACGTAGAAGATCCGCGGCAGCTTGGTGGCGTCGGCGGACTTGCCGACGTTCACCCAGTGCTGGAAGTAGTCGCCGACGTTGTAGCCGATGAACGGCAGCATCGCCATCGGGTCGCGCCGCACGTCGCCGACCTTGCCGGCCGCCGCGGCGGTCTTCTCCGACGAGAGGGTGGCGCCCATGAACACGCCGTGCTGCCAGTCGAAGGCCTCGTTCACCAGCGGAACGGTCGTCTTGCGGCGACCGCCGAAGAGGATCGCCGAGATCGGCACGCCCTTCGGGTCGTCCCACTCCGGCGCCAGGATCGGGCACTGCGACATCGGCGTGCAGTACCGCGAGTTCGGGTGCGCGGCGTTCTCCCCGTTGTCCGGGGTCCAGTCGCGGCCCTTCCAGTCGGTGAGGTGCTGCGGCTCGCCCTCCATGTCCTCCCACCAGACGTCGGCGTCGTCGGTGAGGGCCACGTTGGTGAACAGCGAGTTGCCCTGCTCGATGGTGCGCATCGCGTTCGGGTTGGTCTTCCAGTTGGTGCCCGGGGCGACGCCGAAGAACCCGGCCTCCGGGTTCACCGCGTAGAGCCGGCCATCCTCGCCGAATCGCATCCACGCGATGTCGTCACCGAGGGTCTCGACCCGCCAGCCCGGGATGGTGGGCTGCAGCATCGCGAGGTTGGTCTTGCCGCAGGCCGACGGGAACGCGGCCGCGACGTAGTAGACCTTCTCCTCCGGCGAGATCAGCTTCAGGATCAGCATGTGCTCGGCCAGCCAGCCCTCGTCGCGGGCCATCGCCGAGGCGATCCGCAGCGAGTAGCACTTCTTGCCCAGCAGCGCGTTGCCGCCGTAGCCGGAGCCGAAGCTCCAGATCATCCGCTCCTCGGGGAAGTGGGTGATGTACTTGATGTCGTTGCACGGCCACGGCACGTCCCGCTGCTCCGGCTCCAGCGGCGCGCCCACCGAGTGCAGCGCGGGTACGAAGTCGCCCTCGGTGCCCAGCCGCTCCAGGACCTTCGCGCCCATCCGGGTCATGATGTGCATCGACACCACGACGTACTCGGAGTCGGTGATCTCGACGCCCAGTTTCGGCGGCTCGGCGTCCAGCGGCCCCATGCAGAACGGGATCACGTACATCGTGCGACCACGCATGCAGCCCCGGTAGAGCTCCGTCATGGTCGCCTTCATCTCGTTGGGGTCCATCCAGTTGTTGGTGACCCCGGCGTCTTTCTCCTCGACGGAGCAGATGAAGGTCCGCTCCTCGACGCGCGCCACGTCCGAGGGGTCCGAAGCCGCGTAGAACGAGTTCGGCTTCTTCTCCAGGCGGGTGAAGGTGCCGGCCTCGACGAGGCGGTCGGTCATCCGCTGCCATTCCTGCTGCGAACCGTCGCACCACACCACTTGGTCGGGGGTGGTCAGCTCGGCGACCTCGCGCACCCACGACAACAGGCGCTCGTGCGTGGTCGGTGCCTGGTCGAGACCTGGGATGGTCAATGCGGTCATCGCGTCGTGTCTCCTGACTGGGCGCCACAGCCCGGATTTGCCGACGGGGTCGTCGGCCTTTGCAGGGAAAGCTTCGCCCGCCCCGAAGATCGGGCGAAGTGAAAAAGGGATGCACCGAGGCTAACGGCGGAATGGCCGCTGAATGGAGATCAGCGTTGTTCGTTCTCTCACAAGAACGATAAGGGAATCGATTCAGAAGCGATCTTGGAAGTGGTCCGGACGAAAATCTCGCCGCCTGGGGATCGCTGCGTCCCAGAATTTCCGGCGAACCGGACGGTTGCGCGAACGGCGGGTTACGCGCGGGCGTCGCCCGAATGGCGGTTGTTCGGCGCTGCGGGCGAAGAAAACCCCGCCCGACGGCCTGGAGTAGGCGCATCGGGCGGGGAAAAGATTTGCGGTCTAGAGGTCAGACCCAGGCGTCGTCGGAGTCCGCTTTGCCGGCCGCGGCCCCACCGCGCTGGCCCTGCTGGTCGCCGTGCGCCCCGGTGTCGACGGTGGCCGCGTGCGGCTGGGCGATTTCATCGAAGGTCCAGGCCGCGTCGTCGGTCGCGCCGGTCGCGGGGTTCGGTGCGTACTGCCCCTCGTCGCTAATCTTGCCGTGCTCGACCACGGTCCACTGGCCGTCGCCGGTGTGGTGCGAGATCGTCACATCGCCGGTCTGGCTGATCTCCACCACCTGGTCGGCCGATCCGTCGCCGTCGACGTCGGTGACCAGCATGGTGCCGCCGGTTTCGGTCTCCACGACTGCGGTGTCGGCGATCCCGTCCTGGTTGGTGTCCTCGGTGGCCGGGCCGACCTGCATGTCGCCCTGCGGCGTGTCGATGACCATCGACCGGCCATGCTCCTGGTCCTGCGGGTCGGCGCCGCCGGGGTGCTGCTGCGGGGCCTCGCCGGTCCAGTGGCCGGTGCCGGCGTCGTAGCGGGCCTGCCCGACCACCTCGCCGTCGGCGTTGATCGTCTGCATCACGTCGGCCTGACCGTCGGCGTCGTCGTCGATGTAGGCGACGAAGCCGTCGTCGGTCATCACCGCGACGGTGTCGTCGATGCCGTCGCCATCGAAGTCGTAGTTGGCCTCGGCGGTGTACTCCTCGCCCTCGACGGTGACCTTGATGTCGCCGTCTCCCGCGCCTTGCTCCTCGATGTACACGTCCGCAACCTCTCAGCCGCCGATCATCTGCAACGCCTAGGACGCAGGGTAGAGGCCAAGGGTTCCGGGGATGAAGGGCCTGATCTTTTCCGCATCGCGATCGTAAGATCCCAGAGGGCGTTGGATCGGTGCAGCGCAGTGCCCGTGAGCGGTTTCGGGTGCCATAGCGCCCACAACCGTTCACGGTCCCTGACCCACCGTTGCCCGCACCCGCTTTGCCCGCACCCGCTTTGCCCGCACCCGCTTTGCCCGCACCCGCTTTGCCCGCACCCGCTTTGCCCGCACCCGCGCAGCAGCGCGGTCCTGCTGGGCTGCCGGCCGTTGGCGTCTTCGTCGGATGCCGGGATCGCGAGCAGGTCGAGCGTCACGGCATGGCCGTGGTGCCGCGGAAGTCCTGCGTGCCCGTCACCAGGGAGACGTTCCGCAACGACGAGTGGGCGTGCAGGTAGCCCAGTTCGCGGGAGAGGTCGCCGGCGTTGTTGGTCCCGATGTTGGTCGTGATGTTCAAAGTGGACAGAACGCCCACCGCGCGGGCCGTGGCATCCAGGACGGCACTGCCTGAATCGCCCGGGATGCCCGGCGTGGAGGTGCGGATGGTGTGGCTCCAACCGCCGCCGCTGTCGCCCAGGGACGTGCCCTGCTTGGCGTTCAGCTCGCTGGCTTCGGCCCGCAGCTTCGAATTGCCGTAGGTCACGACCACGTCGCCCTGCTGCAGTCCCGAGGTGTTCAGGCCGTTGGGGCCACCCCAGACCGGCATGCTCGGGTTGACCTTCCCGACGTCGGCCGGATCGAGTTCGACCAGCGCGAGATCGTTGTAGGCGCAGGCGTTGGCATCCTTCTCCTTGATCGCCTGCATGCTCACCCATGAGCTGTAGGCGAGCACCCCGGGCTTGCTCGCCCCGCTGACCTGGACCTGGGTGCCGATGGGCAGCGACTCCGAGGTGCAGCCGTTGGTCTGGGTGGCATCGCCCTTCGCGGCGCAGTGCGCGGCCTGCCCGATGTACACCTTCGACCCGCCCTGGAACACGAAATTGGCGGTGCACTGCGCGGAGTTGGTCACGGTCTGCACCCCGGGATGCACGGCCGCGCTGGATGCCGCGGCCCAGGAATGTCCTGCCGCGGCAGCCCCGGTGGCAAGTCCGGCAGCCGCCAGCGCGGCGACGCCGACCAACGAGACCACCAGCCCGAAACGAGTCCTCATGCGCACGGCCTCCTCCCGGTGCCGCGGAAGGCCCGAGCGCCGCGAAACCCGGCATCAACGCGCCCTGACCGCTACCTGATACCACACCCCGCGACCTGCGGCGATGCCGATCAGGACCGGTGCCCGAGTGGTGTTCAGCTGGCGGTGCGGATTTCGGCGATCCGGTTTTCCAGGGCCGCGCCGAGTTCTGCTGGTCTTAGTGGGGCGAGGACGAGTTCTGGGCCGAGGCCTGGGCGGTGTTGTTGGGTCAGGCCGTAGCGGCCGTCCGGTTCGAAGGCGTCGAACCACTTCAGCACTTGGGAGCGGTGCGTGCGGCCCAGCCGGTCGCGGAGGTTCGCGGTGAACTGGCCGTCGCGGAAGTGGCTTTCCTCGGTCATCGCGCGCAGCGTCGTGGCCGCCGGGGCGGCTCGCTTCGGACCGGCGGACTGCATCATGTCGACGTTCTCGAAGCTTTCGTCGGCGTTGTCGCGCGGTGTGAGATCGGCGACCGGAACCGCCAAGCGCGGGCGTTTCCCGGGTGGGGACGGCGGCATGCCCTGGACCGCCGCGGCGCCGACCGAGGTCCGCGGATGCACGGAGATCCGCAGGTCACCCCCGTGCTGTTCGGATTCACCCGGGTCCTGGACGAGCAGCACCGCGCCTTCCTCGGTGGCCACTGCCAGCAGCCGGGTCGGGGATTCGTTTGTGTCGTCGGGTATCCAGAGCCCTTCGATCCACAGGCCCGGCTTAGCGAGCTGGGCGAGCGACCGAGCGAAGCGCGGGGCGAGGCCGTCACCGGCAAGCAGGCCGGCGGCCTGCAGCTCGGGCAGCGCCCGCTGGCGTAGCACGGCGCGCTCCTCGAGCGTCGCGCCGTGCGAGCGCACCGCGATGGGGAACGGGTATTCGTCGAATCTCCCGATTTCCCAGCACAAGTCGAACCACAGCGGTGGCAGCAGCCATCGCTCGGACACGCGTTACCCCCGGTTGGTGTTATTCGCCGAAGACGGGCGGTGCCGTCCTCGGCATGTCGTCGAGCCAGATGTCGTCTTGTTCTTCCAGCCAGCTCGGCCGCTCATGCTCCTGGTCCTCGCTGCCCTTGCCGCGCTGACCGGCACCCGCGCCCGCTCCGCCACCGGTCGCACCGCGACCACCGGCGGCACCGGCGGCACCCGAGCCGGCGCCCGCTGCGGCACCGAGTCCGCCGGCACCGGCCCGGCCACCCGCACCCATGCCGGGACCACCGGCACCAGCCCGACCACCAGCGCCCAAGCCTCCTGCGCCCAAACCTCCTGCGCCGCGGCCGCCTGCACCCATGCCACCGGCACCGCGACCACCCAGGCCAGCGCCGCCCGCGCCGCCGCCGGGCGGCATGGCGCCGATGAAGCCGCCGCCGGGCGGTTGGGCACCTGGCGGAGCGGATGCGAGGCCGGGGCCGGGCATCGTCGGCGTGGGCGGATTCGTCCACTGGGAGCCGCTTTGCGCGGGCGGGCGATAACCGTCACCGATGCCACGCGGGTCCACAATGGACGGATCAGGTCCGCTCGGGATGTTCGGCGTGCTGCCGGTTCTCGTGCCGGTTCGGCCGGTGCTGCTCGGGGTGTTGCTGGAAATGCTCTGCGTGTCGCGGCCCTGGTTGGGCGGCGGTGGCGGAGGATTCAGTGGGTCGACCGGCGGCGGGAACGTCGGGGTGCTGGAGTCCACGGCGGTGTAACCGGGCGTGTAGACGTTCTGCACGATCTGCCGAGCCTGCTTGTCCGCCTCGGCCCGCTCCCGCATCTGCGCGCCGGCGTCCATGATCCCGCCAGCAGGGCTGAGCACGGTCGCCATCACGGTGCGGGTGCCGTTGTAGTCCTCGGGCGGCTGCAACTGCGCCTTGGTCTGTCCGGCGGCGATCCCAGCCTCCTGGATCTTCAGGCCGGTCCCACGCACGGAGTCGCCGAACTGCTGCCCCCAATCCTGCAGCGGCTTGGCAGCACCAAGCCCAGCATCGGCGGCCCGCCCCTGCATCCCGTCACCAGCGGCCTCGCGGGTCTTGGAGTCCAGGTCGGCTAAAGAGGCACTGATGCTCTCGCCAAGCTGTTGCCAAGCCCTGCCAACAGCGTTGATCTGGTCGACCTGTAGCGAAGGTTTGAGCTGGTTGGCCAGCCGAGCTTGATCCCAGTCGTTCCAGTTGTCGTGCTGACCGATCGACGCCGGATCAGTACCGTCGATCTGGAGACCTTGTTGCTGCTGGGCCAAGTCGGCGCGCTGCTTCTCGCCGGCTGCGGTGGAGAGCTGCTGGCGTATCCGCTGCTGCTCCTGAGCACGAGTCTCGCCACCGGTCATACCGGCCCACAGATCGGAGGCGGAGCCCCCTAACTCCCTGGCCCCATCGGTGAACCAGTTCCCCACGTCGTCGTTCCCCCTCGACCGGCCTACATCGGCAACTTCGGCTCAACAACCTGCGCGATCTCCATCGCCTTCGCACAAGTCGCGTCGTCACTCTGGATCTTGTCGGCGCTGTATGTGATGTCAACGATCACTGAACCCGACCCGACGTACATCATCTGACGACAGACGCCCTGCCCCTTGCCGCTCAGCGCAATGCCGGCGAAGCCACTGTGCGACCCGACTTGGTTCGGCGTGAACGCGTCGAAGCTGTTCCGCCGCTGCTGCCAGTACGCTTCGTCGCTTTTCCCTGCTTTCAGGACGCCAAATTCAAAGTCTTCGCCCATGTAATCGCAGCCGACCTCGCCGATCCCGAGGTCGTTGGGCTTGCCTTCGGGTGCTGCTCCGAAAGACCGGATCTCCGTAGGCGTCAGTGCGGTGCAAGGATCGAAACTTGCCAGAGCGTTGCTGGTCGTGGGCTCTGTCGATGGTTCAGGCTTCGGGGCCGTGCCGCCGGAGCAACCAGCTGCCAGCAGTCCCGCCGCCGCAAGTGCGGCAGCAGCCCCGAATCGCAGTTTGCGCATGTGCATCATTAGATCAGGCATTCCGTCCCAGGTTGCGAGCGTTCTCGTCGTCTGCATTCTGCATGTCCCGCGCCGAGTCCCGGTACGCCTGCGCCATGTCCTTGAAGATCTTCTCCGCTTGACGGAGTACCGGTATCAGCCCAGCGTCTGGAGCGTCTCGGGAACCTTGAACCTTCTCGTTGAACTTCTTCTCCAGATCGCGCCCGATGAAGCATTCGCCAAAGACGCTGTTGGTGATCAACTGCTGAGCCTCACGAGCAAAGCCACGAAAGTCGTCGGCCTTTTCGTCGTAGACCTTGGCGACGCGTTCAGCCGCCTCCGGGTCCATGACGAGCTGGCCGTTGTCGACCGCCGCGCGCAGCCCCTCCGCCCGTCCGGCCAGTACGCTCGCGCCGGCGGCTAAGCCTTCCATCCCCGTGGTCAACGCAGCTCCCCTCCACGTTCGTGATCACCGCTGGTTACACGGTGGTGTGATCACAAACGCAGAGAGTTCAAGGGCTAGATCCGGGCCCGGACAACATTCGTGAAACGTCTCCACGAACCCCCCGGACGGCCCAATTCACGAGCGGCGATCCCGCAACCCCGAGACGAACGCCACCCACTGCCGTCGGGGGAACGTCAGCACAGCGCCATCCCGGTCCTTGGTATCCCGAACGCCGACCACCTGGGGTGCCAAAGCCACCTCGACGCAGTCACCTTCTGCGCCGCTGTAGCTGGACTTCGACCAGCCCACCTCGACGCAGTTGCCCTCGGCCGCGCTACGGCTGGACTTGCGCCAGCCGGTTAACTCAGGCGTCATTTCGCCTCGCTCTCGTACTGCTCCAGGTACTTCTGCAGTATCTCCTGCGAGGCTTCGAGGTCGGAAGCGTGATCTTCCAATCTCTCCACTGCATCGAAGAACAGCGCTACGTCGTCTGGCTCGTCAATGAACGCACCCGATCGCCGCGCTTCGAGGTACACGACGGGACGAGGCTTGCCGAACTCGAAGAGCACGAAAGTGCCGCTCAAACCTGCATGTGCACCAATGGACAGCGGGATTACCCGGACCGTGACGTTCGGTTCCTCGCAGGCAGAGATGATCTTTTGCAGTTGATCGGCCATCACTTTGGCGCCGCCGATTGGCCTCGTCAATGCGGTCTCATCGATAAAGCAACGCATCGTTGCTGGATCTCGTTTGCTCAGAATCCCTTGCCTGACTTGTCGAATCGACACGTGGTCGTCAATCCGATCCTCGGGAACACCGGACGCTTCCATCACTGTCCGTGTGTATGCCCTGGTTTGAAGCAATCCGGGCAGCACGTTGAGCGTGACGTCAGTGATCGTCTTAGCGCGTTGCTCCGCATCGATCAGAGCCGTCAGCTGCTGAGGTAGCTCGCGGCCGAGCTCCCACCATGCCGGTTCGCGGATGTCGCGGGCCATCTTCAGCAGGCGCTCGCGATCTCCATCTTTCATGCCGAGGACGTCGAGGATCGCTTCGACGTTCTGCACCAGGATTCCGCGCCGCGCAGTCTCGATCCGGCTGACCTTTGCCTCGGACCAGCCCAGCGCGCGAGCAAGCTCCCGCGCGGTCAAGCCCGCCGCGCTGCGGGCGGCTCGGAGTTCCTTCGCCAGAGCGCGTGCTCGTGGGGTGTCCGACATGGGCACAGCTTACGAGTGACCGACCACCCATTTGATCTCGCTCTTTCGTGTAGTTGATCAGTTTGCCCAGATTCGGGCAAACTTGCCTCAACATCTTCGAAGGGAGATCCCGATGTCTGACTACTTGACCTACGTCTGGCGCCCGGTCACGGGCGGTCGCCACGCGTTTCCCATCGCTGCAACGAAAGCGCCGCGCGAGGAGCGAGTGAAAGCGTTCTGCGGGGCAGAAGCGGGCGCGGCGGAGCTGCATGATCGGTCCGAAGTGGACTGGATCCGTGAAGACACCTGCATGCGCTGCTGGCACACCCTCACCACCCGCCTGTAGCGCCCCCAAGGGGGCTGGCGATTTCGCGCGAAATCGCCGCTCCCCACGCCTGGCAAGTGCCGATTTCGCGCGAAATCGCCGCGCTCGCACCTCGGAAGGAACCTCACCATGTTCTGGATTCAGCTCAGCACGTTCGTCCTGTTCAACCTGCTGATCCTCGCCATGCTGACCACCCAGCTGCCCGCGAGAACCATCGCGTTCTCGACCGGCCAGCACGCCGGAGGCGGCGAAGGCGCCTACACGGTCTGGCACCTCATAGCCGACGTCGAAGCCGAAACCCGCGCCAAGGCCGAAGAACATCGGGTGGAACAAGAACATCCCCCCATACCACCGGGATTCCCCATCACAGACCCCGACGAGCCCACCGGGCGCCACCACCTGCGCGCCTGAACGCTCGTGAGTGATCCTTCCGGACTCAAGACCGGTTCTTACCGGAGCAACCACTCACGAGACCTGACCTCACCCAGCCGGGCCGGTGCGGTGTTCTCCCCGACCTCCGCCGCATCGGCCCTTCCCGGTGACCGGGCGCGAACGCCCCCTCCCCACGCGCCCGGTCACCGGCACCCCGGCAATCCAGCTTCAGACCCGGCGGGTTCGTTCGGATCAGGCCGCCGTGTCGCGGAGGTTGCGGATGCTGGCGAGGAGGTTCTCCGCGCGCTCCCGTCCGGTTGTCGCTTCGGTGAGGCGGCGGTTGACCGTCTGGAGTTGGCGGCTGCGTTCCGCGGCGTCCATCTTCAGGGCCTTGTCCACCTCCCGCAGCTCCCCCTCGATCGCCTCGATTCGCCTGGTCAAGGCGTCGTCGAGGGCTAGCGACAGCTGCTGCTCCGCCTCGATCAGCTGCTCCGCGACCAGCTGGTCCAGCGCCGAGCGGGCATCCGCGATGGCCTCGGTCAGCCACTGCTTCAGGTGCTGCTTGTCGGCCGCGTGCTTGCGGGTCCGCGCCATCCACCAGCCCGCCCCGAGGCCGAGCACGATCGTCACCGGCAGCACCACCGGGTTCAACGCCGCGATCCCCAAGCCCGCCAACGGCATCGCCGCCGCGCGGCCGACGCCGAGCCCGCCGGAGACGCCCATGAACACCAGGAGCTTGTCCTCGGCGGTCGGTGGGCGCTTGTCCGGTGGGCGCAACGCGATCGGCGCCTGCAACCCGCGCGCGAACTGCGAGCGGATCACGTCGAGCTCCTCGGCGGAGAACAGCTCCTTCAACGACTGCTCGGCGACCGTGGCCAGCCGCGCGGACAGCATGGCCGCGACCCGGCTCGACGCCATCTGCAACGCCACGTCGACCTGCCGCGGCAGCTCGGCGAGCTGGTTGCGGTCGGCGCCGTCGATCGCTCGCCGGAACCAGTTCTGCGCCTCCCGCACCTGGCGGGTCACCTCGTGGCTGGTCTCGACGCGGGTGCGCTGGATCTCGCCGCGCAGCTTGACCTGCCAGCCGCGGGTCGACGAGCGCCGCGCGGTGGTCAGCTCGTCGCGCCGCGCGCGCAGCGACTCCGCCTCGTCCTCGCCGACGGTCAGCGCGCGCTTCTCCGCCTCCAACCGCGCGGCCAGCTCACCGAGCACAGTGGACAGCGCGCGCATCGTGTTGGCCTCGCCGAGCATCGCGGACCGGCCGCCGATCAGCCGTTCCAGCTCGGTGCGCAGCTCGGTGATGCCGGACTTCTCGCGCAGCATTTCCGCGGCCCGCTCGCTGGGCGCCTTCGCGGCGAGTTCCTGCATCCGCGCGGACACCGGGAAGATCGGCACGTCGGCGAACCGCGGCGCGTGCTCCACCAGTAGCTTCCGGTCGGCTTCCAGGACCTGCCGCCAGCCGCGGTGCTGGTCGGTCTTGGCCAGCGCGAACACCACGGTCTCGACGCGCTCGGCGACCTTCTGCAGGAACTCCAGCTCGCCCCGGGTGAACGGGGCCGACGCGTCGACGACGAACAGCAGCGCCGTCGCCGACGCTGCCGCCTCCATCGCCAGCTCGCCGTGCAGGGCGTCCAGCCCGCCGACGCCGGGGGTGTCGACCACGGTCACCCGGGCCAGCGTCTCGATCGGCGCGGTGATCTGCACGTAGCGCGGCGGCAGCTGCCCCTCGGGCAGGTCGCGGCCAGCGCCCGCCCAGCTCGGCAGCTGCAACAGATCGAACGGCACCGGCTCCTGCTGGCCGGGGTAGCAGGCGTGCGCCGCCCACTGCTCGCCGTGCGTGAACTGCAGGTACGTGGCGGTGGCCACATCGGCGTCCACAGGGGACAGACCGGGATGCCCGAGCAGGGCGTTGACCAGTGAGCTCTTGCCTCGGTTGGTCTCCCCGACCACCACGACGCTGGGCGTCTTCGGGCGGCCGCGCCGGACCTGCTCGACCCACTCGGCGGCGCTCGGGTCGGCTTCCCGCAGCACCGCGTGCAGCTTCTCCCTGGCCTGCTTGACCTGCTGCGGCAGGGTCGCGGCGACCGCGACGCCCGGTGCAGTCGGCGTCATGTCCGCCCCGCTCCTCTCGATACCTGCCTGGACCGCGCTCGAACTCGGGAATTGTCCCCGACCACGGTGATCACCGGAAGGCGGATCACTGCGCCCGGAGCTGGTAGACGGTCACCACCGGGGCGCGCAGCACGCGGTCCCGGTCGGCGAAGCCGAGCACCTCGGTCTCGGCGATCAACCCGTTCAGCTCCGGATCGTCGGTCGGCGTCGTGCCGCCCGCCTCGTGGTGCGCCGGGTCGAAACGGGTACCGTCCGGGCGCAGCGCCGAGACGCCGATCCCGCGCAGGCCCTCGGAGAGCCGCTCCACCACTCCCGTGCTGCGGGCCCGGTCCATCGCGTACATGCACAGCTGGATCAGCGTTGCTCGTTCGGCCAGCGCCTTCTCGAGCGGGTCTATGCCGATATCGCTGGTCACGGCGGTCATATCGGTCCCCAACCCTGCGTCGACGTCCGGGGCAACGGCCGTGCCCTCACCCGGATCGGACGCCCCCGGCACGCCACCGGTTCCACTTTCGGGTGAACTCTTGCGTCGCCAGCCCCGCACCGCCATCACCCGGACCGCAGCTGCTGCCAGATCAGGAAGTACGCCCGGTGCACCACGTGCGCGATGCGGCTCTGCGCGGGCGTGGCGCCGAACGACGAGAACGAGCGCCACCAGTTCGCCCGCTCCAGCGCGTAGTCGGCCAGCTCGTTGCGGTGCCGCCCCGGCAGGCCGAGCTGCTCGCCGGCGTCGTTGCTGCTGCCGACCCGCATCACTTCTTCGGCCAGGTCCGCCGGCATCGCCACCGCCCCCGCCGTGACCAGCGTCAACGCCTCCAGCACCCGCAGCTGATGCGCCTCCGGCTTGGCCAGCAGCACCTCGATCGCGTCGTGCACCCGCTGCCGCTCGCCCTGATCGCCGGCGGCGTGCGCGAGCGCGGTCACCGAGGCAAGCGCCGCAGCGGCCTTGATGCCGTCGGCCCGCGCCCGGAACACCGAGTCCAGCCGGTTCAGCACCGAAGCCAGCCCGGAGGAGTCCAGCAGCCGCCGCCGCAGCGCGCCCGCGGTGATCTCAGGTTCGGCGTCGATCGCCGCCAGCGCGCACCGGATCCCGTAGAGGTCCATCCGCTCCAGCAGCCGACTGCGGGTGCCGGCGGGCACGTCGCATTCCCAGCTGGTGAACAGGTCCGCAGACATCAGCAGGGTTTCGCGGGTCGCCTCGTCCAGCTGGGCCAGGCCGCGCAGCGCCTCCGCGTCGGCGGCGGTGAACCCGCCGGATTCGGCGGTCTCCGCGAGCAGGCCGATCACCGGCAGCACGTCGGCGACCTTGGGCTTGAGCAGCTGCGCCTGCTTCCCGGCGAGCAGCGAGGCGGCCTTCCACACCTCGCCGTCGGAGTCCTCGACGGAGCTCGGCTCGATTGTGTCGGCCTTGTTCAGAACCGCGATCGCGTTGACCGGCCCCGCTTCCCGGCTGGCGGTGGCGGCGGTGAACGCGGCCAGCGCCAGCTCGTCGTCGGCGCGGACGCCCTGCGTCACCACGTAGAGCACGGCTTCGGCCCCGGCGACCGCGTTGCGCGACACCGGGTCCAGCTCGGAGTCCTCCTCGCCTTCTTCTTCCTTGCCGGTGCCCAGCAGCTCTTCGGTGCGCGCCACGGATGCGGCGTCCAGCGAGCCGAGCCCGGGGGTGTCGATCACGGTCAGGTCGCGCAGCACCGCGTTGGTCAGGTAGGCCTCCAGGTGCGAGACCTCGTCGATGTTCACGCCCAGGTCGGCGGGGATGCCGCCGTCGGCGTCGAACGGCACGGCCTGCTTCTTGCCGTCGTGGAAGATGACCTCGACGCGGTCCACCGTGCCGTACTGGAAGCGGGTGACCAGCCGGGTGCATTCGCCGACGTCGGTGGGCGCCACCCGGCGCCCGATCAGCGCGTTGACCAGTGTGGACTTGCCGGACTTGATCCGCCCCGCGACGGCCACCTGCAGCGGCGCGGACAGCCTGCGCAGCACCTCGGCGAAGCCGGCCGCGGTCCGCTCGGAAACCTGCGGCCGCAACCCGGTGCACAGCCGGGCGACCGCCGCCGATAGCGGGCCGGGCCAGTGCTGCTGCTCGGTTGCCGTACTCAACGCCGACCTTTCCGGGATGTGCGACTCGCTGCGCGCTACATCCTGCCACGCAGATCTGATGGGTCGGCCCGAGTCACGCGATCACCACCCGCCGCACCCGCCGCTGCGGCCCCGAGGGGTAGCCCGGGCCAGGACGGATGCGACCAGGGGCTGATGCGATTCGAGCCCGTGGGATGACGCCGGCTCACCCGTCTGCCGCATAACCTCGCTTGGTGCGGAAACTGAGCCTCTGGTTGCGGGCGCACCCGCTGGTCGGCGACAGCGGGATCGCCACCTTCATGCTGCTCCTGCACCTGGGTGAGCTCGGTGGCGAAGGCGATCTCGCGGTCGGCATGCCTACCGTGCTGTTCGTCTTGGCCGGGTTGCTGCTGACCGTGCCGGTGTCGGTGCGGCGCATCTGGCCAATGCGGTCGGCGTACGTCGCGCTGCTCGGTCTTGCGATCATGGCGGTCCTCAACCAGGGGCCGGACGTCACCACGACGACGGTGGTGCCGAGCATGATGATCTATACCCTGGTCGCCTACGTGGGGCGCCGGAAGGCGGCGGTCTACACCGCGCTGACCGGTGGTTTCTTCCTGCTGCGGCGGTTCACCGGCGACGAGGCGCCGGAGGACCTACCGTCGCTGGTCTTCGACCAGGTCTTCTTTTTCGTCATGCTGGTCGGTTTCTGCTGGGTGCTGGGCGAGTTCGTTGGGGCCCGCCGCGCGTACCACGCGGAGGTGGAAAGGCGGCTGCACAACCTGGAATTCGAGCGCGACCAGCAGGCCCGCATCGCGGTCGCGGAGGAGCGCAACCGGATAGCCCGGGAGATCCACGACGTGCTGGCGCATTCGGTGAGCGTGATGGTGACGCAGGCCGACGGCGCCGGTTACGCCTTGCGCAGCAACCGGGATCTCGCCGAACGGGCGTTGCAGGCGATCGGCAGTACCGGTCGCGAGGCGCTCCGCGAACTGCGCAGCCTGCTCGGCGTGCTCCGCGACGGCACGGAGCACGACCCCGCCCGCATCCCGCAGCCCACGGCGGCCGACCTGAACGAACTGGCGGACCGGGTGCGCGGGCTCGGGCTCACCGTGTCGATGGAGCTCACCGGCGACTTCACCGGGCTGCCGACTGGGATCGGGCTGAGCGTGTACCGGATCGTGCAGGAGTCGCTGACCAACGTGGTCAAGCACGGCGGCACCGGCACCAAGGCTTCGGTGCGGGCCGTCAACGACGGGCAGCGCATCGAGATCGAGGTGGTGGACGACGGGATGCGGCGGGAACCGACCGAGATGACCACGGGCGGCAACGGGCTCATCGGCATGCGGGAGCGCGCCGCGGTCTACGGCGGCACGCTCGCGGCCGGTCCGCGAACCGGCGGCGGCTGGCGGGTGCACACGATCCTGCCGCTTGACCAGCCTGGCGCGACTTCCTGACGTGGTCGCGCACGAGTCCTGCCACCCGGGCCGAGTGGCTGGAAAGACCTGAAATCGCAGCTTGGATAGGGTGTTCCACATGTTGCGGGTGCTGCTGGTCGACGACCAGGAACTGATGCGCATGGGGTTCCGGATGGTGCTCGACGCTCAGGACGACCTGGAGATCGTCGGCGAGGCCGGCAACGGCGCGGAGGCGGTCGAGCTCGCCGAGCGGTTGCGGCCGGACGTGGTCCTGATGGACGTCCGGATGCCGGTTCTCGACGGCGTCGAGGCGACCCGCCGGATCGTCGCGGCCGACAGTGCGAAGGTCCTGGTGGTGACCACCTTCGACCTGGACGAGTACGCCCTGTCCGCGTTGCGCAACGGGGCCAGCGGCTTCCTGCTCAAGGATGCGCCGCCGGAGAGCCTGGTCACCGCGGTGCGGTCGGTCGCGAGCGGTGACGCGGTGGTCGCGCCAAGCGTGACGAAGCGGTTGCTCGACCGGTTCCTGGGCGAGCGCGGCGGCCAGCTGCGGGACGCATCGGTGCTGGACGTGCTGACCGACCGGGAGCGCGAGGTGCTGGTGCTGGTGGCGAAGGGGCTGTCGAACGCCGAGATCGCGGGCAAGCTGTTCCTGTCCGAGGCCACCGTGAAGACGCACCTCGGCCGCGTCCTGTCCAAATTGGACATCAGGGACCGGGTGCAGGCGGTGGTGCTGGCCTACGAGACCGGTCTGGTCAAACCGGGCGAGGCGTGAATTGCGCCTCCAACCAGGCACTTCGGGGCGCATCGGCGGCTAGCCTGCGGTGGTGATTGACGCCGCGTGGAAGCCCCGACTCATCGCCCTCGACGTCGACGGGACCCTGCTCGATCCGGCCACTCAGGAGATTTCCGCGGTGGTCCGGGCGGCCGTGCGCCGCGTGGTCGAGGCGGGCGCCCAGGTCGTGGTGTCGACCGGCCGGAGCACGCTCGGAACCCTGCCGATCCTCGACGACCTGGAGCTGACCAGCGGAGTCACGTTGTGCTCCAACGGCGCGGTGCGGGTGGACGCCGCGGCGCGGGAAGTGCTGTCCGTTGAGACTTTCGAGCCGGGGCCGGTGCTCGCCGAGCTGGCCAGGCGGCTGCCCGGCGCGATCTTCGCGGCCGAGGACGTCGGTGCGGGCAGCCTGGTGACCTCCAGGTTCCACGAGGAGGAGCTGCACGGCCCGCAACAGCTGGCGTCGCTGGACGAACTCGTCAGCGTCCCGGTGCCGCGACTGATCGCGAACTGGGTGGATCACGAGCCCGCCGAGGTCGTCGAGGTGTTGGCCGGGATTCGGTTGCCGGGCTGCACTTTCACGCTGGACCACTACGAGCCGTGGGTCACGGTGGTCCCCGAGGGCGTGACCAAGGGCTCCGCGCTGGAGAAGCTGCGCACCGAACTGGGCATCGCGAGCGAGGACACGTTCGCCGCCGGTGACGGGGATAACGACATCGAGATGCTGCGCTGGGCGGCGCGCGGCGTCGCGATGGGGCAGGCGCCGGAGGTCGTGCGCGCCGCGGCCGACGAGGTCACCGGGCCGGTCGCCGAGGACGGCCTGGCCACGGCGCTGAACCGCTTGTTCCGCTGAGTTCTGGCTGCGGGGCGGTGCGGGTGGCGGTGCGGGTTGGCGGAACGTCGGACGCCCGGATTCCGGGATCGCTGTTTGGCGCATGTCCACCAAGCTCAGGGAGAACCCTGAGAGGTCATCCTGCTGGTGGGGGTCGACTACGACTTCAGGCTGACCCCTGGTCCAGACGCGGGGGCGATGCCGGTGCAAGGGTCGACCAGGCAGGCTTTGGAGCGTGGCCCGGGTGGGCCGCGGCATTATCGGCCCGACAGGAGTGATCATGATCGAGGCGATCGGCCTCACCAAGCGCTACGGCTCGAAAGTCGCGGTGAACGATCTGTCGTTCACCGTGAAACCCGGCCGGGTAACGGGTTTTCTCGGCCCGAACGGAGCCGGCAAGTCCACCACCATGCGCATGATGCTCGGCCTGGACCGGCCGACCGCGGGTGAGGTGCGCATCGACGGCAAGCCCTATTGCGAGCTGAAGCACCCGCTGCGCACCGTGGGAGCGCTACTCGACGCGAAGTGGGTGCACCCCAACCGGTCCGCGCGCACCCACCTGCAGTGGATGGCGAAGTCCAACGGTATCCCCGCGAAGCGGGTCGACGAGGTGCTCGGCATGGTCGGCCTGGAGGACGTCGCGCGCCGCAAGGCGGGCGGGTTCTCGCTGGGCATGTCGCAGCGGCTCGGGATCGCCACCGCGCTGCTCGGCGACCCCAAGATCCTGCTGTTCGACGAGCCGGTGAACGGGCTCGACCCGGAGGGCATCCACTGGATCCGGCGGTTCATGCAGGGCCTGGCCGCGGAGGGGCGCACCGTCTTCGTCTCCAGCCACCTGCTGTCCGAAATGGCCCTGACCGCCGAGGAACTGGTGGTGATCGGGCGCGGCGAGCTCATCGCGCAGTGCAGCACCCAGCAGTTCGTGGACAACGCCGGCACGCAGGGCGTGCTGGTGCGCTCGCCGAGCTCGGCGCAGTTGCAGCAGCTGCTGAGCGCGCAGGGGCTGAGCGCGCGGTCGACGGCCGCGGACACGCTCTTGATCGACGAGGTCGGCACCGAGCAGATCGGCGAACTCGCCGCGCAGCACGGGATCGTGCTGCACGAGCTCACCGTGCAGCGGAGCTCGTTGGAAGAAGCCTTCATCCAGATGACCAGCAACGCAGTCGAATACCAGACCGGTCTCGGCGCCGCCTCGTCCGAGCCGACGGCCTCGGAGGTGGCCCGATGACCCTGCTCGCCGTTGAACGGATCAAGCTCTTCTCCACCAAGTCCCCGTGGTGGTGTACCTTCCTCGCGCTGGCGATGACCATCGGGTTCGCGATGCTGTTCGCGACCCAGTCCGACGGCGGCATGTCGGTGCCGATGACGCAGGTCGGCTACCAGTTCGGGCTGATGGTGGTGCTGGTGCTTGCCGCGCTGTCGATCACCACCGAGTACCGGTTCGGCACGATCCGGGCGACCTTCCAGGCGGTGCCGAACCGGACCACCGCGCTGCTGGCCAAAACGGTGGTCGTCGCGGTGGTTGCGCTGATCATCGGCGAGGTGGCCGCGTTCGGTTCCTGGGGCGTCGCGAAGCTGCTGGCACCAAGCTCCAACCTCGCGTTCGCCACCGCTGACGACTGGCGCCACGTCGCCGGGGTCGGCCTGGTGTTCGCCATCAGCGCGGTGCTGGCGGTCGCGGTCGGTGCGCTGCTGCGGCAGACGGCCGGCGCGGTTGCCCTGCTGCTGCTCTGGCCGCTGCTGGTGGAGAGCCTGGTCGGCCTGATCCCGAAGGTCGGCGGCGACGTGCGGAAGTGGATGCCGTTCAACGCGGCCGACCACTTCATCTCGGGCACCGCCGGGGTCGGCGAGATGCCGTTCGGTCCGTGGGGCGCGCTGGCCTACTTCGCGGCCGTCGCGGTGGCCGTGTGGGCGATCGCTTTGATCATCGTCCGGCGGCGCGACGCATGACCTGCGAGAACTGATCTTGAGTTGGCCTCAGCATGATCAACTGGAGAAAGGCCCAGTTGGGCGAGGGAAAGCAAAACGTTACCCGGCCCGGCCGAGAGTCTGATCACGTCAACCGATAGGATCGGGGGGACAAGATCGAGCCGCAGACGTCGCCTACTCGGTGCGCCGTAACCGTTGCGGCACGCAGTGTCCGCATTGGACATCGCGCGAGGGCTGACGTCGGGGCCGACAGGCACGACCAAATTCGACCGACTGCAATAGCGCTCGGGGGCGCCCGCGGTCGGGACGGGGGAGGGCCCGGGCTGTCATTCGGGGGATGGCCCGGGCCCTGTGCTTTCTGGACTCCCAGGTGATCTCCGTGGCAACGCGAGTGTGAATGCCAGCTCGCAGCGCGGAGCTGTCGGTGGTGTCGACGGGATGCGTGCCATGAAGCATCGGCAGATCCTGAACGAACTCGCCACGCTGCTGCGCTGGGACGGGTGCCACGACGTCGGCAGCGCCACCAACGTCGTGCGAGCGGTGGACGAGTTGTCCCGGGCATCCTGGGCCTGGCGAGTGGATGGACGGTGATCGCATTGGACGAACGATCTGGTCATTTTCGAAAACCCCACCCTCGACCCGACGCGGCGATGGCAGGACGATCCCGAGGTCGAGGGCGAGTTGCGCCTCATGAGCGGAGGCATCCCCACAGGTCCAGTGCAGTTCCTGAAGGCTCTTCTCGACGAGGACCGGCGCGTGGTGACGGAAGCGGACGGGACTGCGGTCTCGTTCCTCGACGACATGGCTAGAGCCTCCGGATTCGTGCCGCTGATCGACCTGCGCGGCGGGACGTGCAGGTCGACGCCTGGTGCGAGGGAGCGCAGGACGCTGTCCCACGCAGGGCGCTGTCCCACGCCGGGCGCATGGGCGACTGAGCGGCAGCCGTTTCCAGCTGCCCACATGCTTATCGCGCAGGCGCCGCTGACGCGCCGAACCGCAGCTGCAGTCCGTCCTCCGCACTGGCGACGCCTCCGCACGAGAGCCCGCACCCCCGAGGCGCCGCAGCGATTCCGCGCGAAACCGCCCATCCGGTGCGAGCAGAAGAACGGGCGGGCTGCCTGTTCCCGTTAGACGTTGGGGCGGACCACCAGCACCGGGCAGGCAGCGTGGCGAACGCACTGCTCGGCCACCGACCCCAGCATCAGGCCCGCGAACCCGCCGCGGCCCCGATGGCCGACGACGAGCAGGTCCGCTCCCTTCGACGCCGACAGCAGCGCCTGCGGCGAGGGCGAGTGGACCACGTGGATCTGGACCGGGAGGTCGGCGTGGTCGCCGAGCTTGTTGGACACGATCCGTTCCGTGTCCCCCACCACCGTCTGCTGGAACTGGTCCAGGCTCGGCACGACATTCGGCGGGCAGTCCGCCGGTCGCGGCGCTGTCCGGAAGCTCCAGGCCCGTACCACGTGCAGAACGGTGTTGCGGCGTCTGGCTTCTTCGGCCGCCACGAGCAGGGCACGCAGCGACGATGCGGAACTGTCCACGCCGACGACGACGCCGCCGTCGATCTCCACCTGTTGGATCGTCTGATCTGGCACCTGTCCACTCCATCCGCACGAGGTCGAGTTGTCGAGCCGATCAGCGGTGCATCAGCCCAAGACGTTGTAGATACGTGATTTTAGGCACAATTAACATGCCTGTTTCATTCTTGATATTGGCTGTGGTAAGGCATGAGTTGGGATGTCCCGAACCAGCGTCGCTTGGGGGCATGCGCTGGTCGAGGGCGAGTTTGGGCTCGCAACTTTCTCAACAGCAGAAGGGTGAGGCCGAATCATGCAGTCGAAGGAGCGGTCGGTAGTCCAGGCGCAGGAGGGCGGTGCGCGAGCGCGGCGGTCTGTGAACGACGTCCAGCTGGAGCCGGTGCCCAGGCTGGAATGGTCGTTGGCAACGGAAGCGCACCCGCCCGCGTTGGAGGCCGCGACACCCGCATCGCTGCGTCGGAGCTGGATACACACCGCACCCGAACACCAGGTGCTCGGACTGTTCCGCAAGCTGCACGGCGCCAAGCGCCGACTGCCCGCCCCGTGGTGGCTGCGGGCCTTGGACCGCGGCGAGATCGAGTCGCGGGACGCCGCGTTCGAGGTCGAGGACGAGGCGCAGGCCGTGCTCGGTTCCCGACCGGGTTGGGTCTTCGTGCCATGGGCGGGGGTCGGCGAGGCAGGGTACTGGGAATACGCGCCGTCGGACCGCGCGCCGATGCGGATGCCCACCACCGTGGTGCTGACCGACGGGCACCGGGGATGGCTGAACGTGGTGCCGGTGCACGGCGACACCGAGCCGGTTCCGGTGCCGGTCAAGCTGGCCACCGGCCTGGTTGCGATGTTCCCGCAGATCGAAGCCTGGTGACCCGCCGGCCCGGCCTTCGGGCGGGGCGGGGTTCGGTCGCCGGGGCTCGCCGCCCGTTTGCGATACTGAGTCCCCGTGAATGCCTCTGACCAGCAGGTTCCGTTCCGTCGTACCGTCGTCAGCTACGTCCAACGCGGCGAGCGGATGACGGCGGGTCAGCAGCGCGCCTGGGACCGGCACTGGTCCGAGTCGGGTTCCGATGTGACCGCGCTGCCCGAAGGCCCGTTGGATCTCGCGACCTGGTTCGGCCGCTCCGCCCCGGTCGTTCTGGAGATCGGTTCCGGTATGGGTGAGACGACCTCCCAGCTCGTGGCCGCCCGACCCGACGCCAACTACCTGGCGGTCGAGGTCTACAAGCCGGGCCTGGCCCAGTTGATGCTGCGGGCCGAGAAGCTGGAGGTCACCAACCTGCGGCTGCTCCGCGGCGACGCGATCGTGCTGCTGCGTGACCACATCGAGCCCGCGTCGCTGGCCGAGGTGCGCATCTACTTCCCGGACCCGTGGCCGAAGAAGCGCCACCACAAGCGCCGTCTCGTGCAGCCCGGCTCGGTGGCGCTGATCGCTTCCCGGCTCGCGCCGGGCGGTGTGCTGCACCTCGCGACGGACTGGGAGAACTACGCAGAGCAGATGCTGGAGGTCTGCCAGGCGGAACCGCAGCTGCGCAACCGGTACGCCGACGAGCCGGGTGGTTGGGCGCCGCGGCCGGAGTGGCGGCCGGTCACGAAGTTCGAGAACCGGGCGCACGAAGAGGGCCGCGAGATCCACGACCTGATCTTCGAACGCATCTAGCCAGGTTCGATCGGGACGCCCCGTCACTGCCATCTGCCATCTGCCACCGTCTGAACGGGATCTGTTGAGCAGATGCGGAGATGAAGGCAATGACGAATGGGCGCCAGCGTGCGACGCAGCCGGAGAACCTCAACCGGTTCGTGCTGGAACGGCTCAACGCCGGTGACGTCGATGGGCTCGTGGCGTGTACGAGCCCGACGCGGTCCTGATCGTGCTGACCGGCAGGGCCGCCGGGCCTGGACGTGTCCGGCGCGCGAGCGCTCCGCGAAACTCCGCCGCCGTCGATGCGTTGGGTCCCGGTCCACATGATCGAGGAGACCGCTCGGCGCGGGCCACGCCGGCATCCCCCGCGAACAGCTCGACGGTTCGGTCGGCCGTTAGCGCCGTGTCTGGAATCGCCGGGTCAGAGTTCGCCGAAGCCGTGTCGTTGCGAGAACTCAGGTGCCGTCATGCCCATGATGACCAGGTCGTGGTGGCGGTCGGCGAAGAATTCGCGGTCGCGCAGCCGGCCTTCGGAGACGAATCCGAGCTTGTCGTGCAGCGCGAGCGATGCGGCGTTGTAGGCGAGGATTCGCGCTTCGCGCTTGTGGTAGCGGCGTTCGCCGAACATGAAGCGGAGCAGGAGCGCGAGCGCGTCGGACGCGTATCCCCGCCGCTGGTGTTCGTCGCTGATGGCCACGCCGTGGGAGAACCGTCCGGCGCTGGTGTTCCCGTGGCGATACCCGCCGCCAGCCCAGTGCTGGTCTTACGTGGGTTTCATCGGGCTGTCACGACGCAACTCGCCGCCACCCAGCCATGTTGGAAAACCAGGTCCCCGACAGACTGGCTTGGCTCTCGCGAGCATGCCAAGTTCCTTCGCGGCAAACCATGCTAACCCGAAACGACACATCTTTACCCAGCTCCCGGAGCAGTTGGGCACCCCTCCGCTGAACGCGGTGGATGCAGAACGTCCACCGACTGCTGGTACGCCGAGTTCGAGTCCATCCGCATGAACGCTTGCCAATCCTCGCGTTCGATGCCCCGCAGCCGGACGAGCTGGCCTGTCCAGAAGGAGCTCATCCCGCCAGCACAGCAAGCACTTCGTCGCCGAGTCCAACGATTTCCGGGCCATTGCAGGGCATGCGCACCGCGCGGCTCGTCGGAGTCGCGGCTGTCAGTGCGATTGGTGTTGCGTCGGCGCTGGGTTCGCGCAGATGTCGGCGATTGCGGCGGTGTCCCAGTAGTACGGGTGGATCTCGGTGATCTGCTCGTTGCGGATCGCGATCGTCTGCAGGATGGGGAATTCGAGATCTCGCCCGGTTGCGCGGGCTCGGGCCCGGACACGCGTGAGCACCACGGCCGTGCCCGTGGTGTTGTCCGACGCGAGGAAGTCTTGCTCCGGCATTTCGAAGGATTCCCAGGTCCGGCTCATCGCGAGGAAGAACCGTTCCATGCCCTGGTGGCCGTGCCAGGTGCCGCCGTAGGGCATCGCCTCGGCCTGGTGCAGGACGACGTCGGGTGAGAAGAACTCGGCGAGCGGTGCGAAACTCGCTTCGCCTGGGCCGTCCGCCGTAATGTACTGGCCTCCGCCGCGTACATGCCTTCCAGCACGGACTTGGTCGCGTTCGTGGCAGTCACGGCATTAGCTTTGTCGACCGGTCGACCGGTCGGCCGGTTGCTGGGGCGATCGGACGTCGAGGTTTGCCCGCAGCGCCGTCGACCCTTCCGCTGATCGGCATCGGCATCGGCCGATTGGCCAAATCCACGATCGACAACGGAGTTATTCACCCGATTGGGCGGTCAAGAGTGGCTGATGTCTAGCCGAAGATTGTTACTACAAGAGGGATGGCACACGATCGGGGATTCGCAGGTTCGCCGAAAAGAAGGACGCGTGCGAAGTGACGAGTAATCGATGATCGTGACTACGTTACCGGCCCGTGACGGCTTTCCGCGATGACGTCTTCCCGATCCAACAACGCTCGCCGGAAACCGATGCCAAACTGGTGACCGTCCCGCACGACGTCGTGCAGGAAGTTCCGTTGGAGCACCCGGATTTGCCGTGGTTCGTCGAGCTGGGACTCCGCTGACACACCGTGCCTCTGATCAGCAACATGCAGCTGCTCATCGGCGGCATCCGGTCCCCCGCCGCGCCGTTCAACACCTGGTTCGGGGGAACCGAGATCGGCACCCGTGGCCTGGCCGACGAGAGCGCGTACGGCATCACCCGGCGCGGGGCCGAACGGCTGCGCATGGACACCTCCACCGAACGAACCCTGTGGCGGGACCCGGTGATCGTCGAGATCAACCGGTCCGTGCTCTTCTCATTCGACTCCGCGCGCATCACGATCACCGGCCACCACAGCGAGGCGTTGCACCGGCTGGCCTTGCTGCGATCCGCACCCGGGGCCGATGCCCGCCGACCGATGTTCACCGTCACCACGGAAGGGCCCCAGCGGATCCGGCCTGGAAAACCGCCCGGCTCCCAGTCCCCCGAACCGCCGCAACTCCGGTACGACGTGCTGTCGCGGATGAACCGGCGTCGCTTGGGTACCGGCTCGTCCGAGGACTGATCTGCGACTGCTGCGCACCGTCGCTCGCCGAATGACGGGCTGCGGCGAATCGGTCCATGGCTTCGGGGAGAACTGAGCTGAGCGACATGAGCACCAGCAGCGCGAGGGCGATGATCGCGCCGGCGGTGGAAACGAGGGTGACGAACATTTCTGACCTCCCAGGATCTTCTTTCTGGCCCTTAGAGCGTCGCTTTCGGCCGCGTGTTTCGGATCGGTCATGTGGTCGGCCCGGGATGGCCGACCGGCCAGTCCCGCGTGCTGCGGAACTGGCCGGATGGTCACTGGCGGGGCCGCTCGCCCACTACTCGCCCACTACTCGTCAGTGATGGGCTCGGTGCTGATCCGGCGCAGCATCGGGCCGCTGGTGGAGGCGGCGAGCACCGCGACGGCCACCCCGATCGCGACGGGGGCGAAGATCCAGCCGCTGATCACCACCGGCGTGTCCGCGCCGAACAAGGTCAGCATCGACATGCCGACCGCGATGCCACCTGCGCCGGCGCCCAGCGCGGGCAGCGCCGCCTCGGTCCGCAGCACACGGCCCAACATGCGCACCGGGGTCCCCGCCGCGATCAACGCGCCGAAGGTGCGTCGGCTGATGACCAGATCGGCGTACGTGCTGCCCTCGTAGGTGTCGAGTGCGACCGGTTCCGCTCGCACGACGGTGGCCTTCGCGCCGCTGCGGTCTAACTCGTCGACGATGCGCTTCTGCTGGTCAGCTGCCTGCGCGAAGGTCGCCACCTGGCCGTGAGTGATTTTGGGTGCCATAGCACCGAAAACCGCTCACGGGCGTTGGGCCTGCACCGCGCGCCGCCGCCCGCGAAGGTCTCGAAGCTGGGCAGCAGGGTCAGCGCCATCGACCCGACGAACACCGCGAGGACGATGCCGGACACGGACCGGTAGGCGGCCTTCGGATCGCTGCACAACCGCCGACCCGCGAGCAGCGTCGCCGGGCGTCGCCAACCGGTGGCGAACAACTTGCCGAGCGCCCCGGTCAACCACGGCCCGACGACCGAGGCGGACAGCAGCCCCGCCGCAAGCGCCGCGAGCAGGAACGTCAAGCCGCCGGTTTCATCGGCCGCGTAGAGCCCGAACGCGAAGAACCCCGCTGCCGCGGGCAGCGCGAGCAGCCGCCACGCCTTGGGTGCCTTCCTCGACTGGCTCATCGCCGCGCCGACCGGCGCCTGCACCACTCGGCGCAGGCTCAGCACCGCGGCCAGCACCACCAGCAGCGGGATCACGACCGCCACCGCGACGAGCGTCGGCAACGACGGCGTGAAGTCGCTGGGCAACCAGGTGCCGCCACCCCACGGGATCTGTGCCCCCAGGTACCGCAGCGGCCAGCTCAGCACGAGCCCGACGACGGTGCCCGCCACCGCGGCGATCGTGGTCTCCGCGGTGACCGTGCCGACCACCTGCCCCGGCGTTGCGCCGGCCAACCGCAGCGCCGCGAGCCGGCGCTCCCGACGTGCGGCGGTCAGCCTGGCGGCCGATGCGACGAGCACGAGGCTGGGGATGGCCAGCAGCACGATCCCCACCCCGGCCAAGAACTTGAGCAGGAAGTCGTCGGTGCCGGCCGCGACCCAGCCCGAGTCTTCGGCCACCGCGGCGTCCACCGTGCCCGGCAGGTTCCCGACCAGCGCGACGAGCTGCTCCGGAAACTTCAGCGACGTCTCGTCCAGCACGCCGACCACCTGGCCGGAGAACCGGTTGGCGAGCTCTTCGCGCGGATACTTCTCGGTCAGCTCGGCCAGCCGCGGCGACAGCAGCACCTCGCCCGGCCTGGGGAAGCGCGGTGCGCTGCTCGCCGGAGCCCGATCGCCCGAGACGTCGAGCCGGATGATCCGCTCGTTCTGGAAGAAGTCCTGGCTCGCCACCGCGATCGCGCCGGAGGGATCCACGGCGCCGCGTTGCCACGACGCCCGTTCCATCCGGGCATCCGTCGCGTCCGGCAGGGTCGCCAGGAACAGGATCAGCGCAGTGGCGACCGCGACCCCGGCTGCGGTGAGCACCGCCGACAGGCGACTGCGGGAGTCCACCCGCAACACCCGTAGTGCCAGCTGCACGGGATTCATCCGACCAGCACACCGCCGACGATCAGCCCGTCGCGGATCTCCACGATCCTCCCGGCCTTGGCGGCCAGCTCCCGGTCGTGCGTCACGATAACCACTGCAGCCCGGGTTGCTGCTGCGGCGGCGAACAACGCCTGCGTGGTCTCCTCCCCGGTGCGGCTGTCCAGCGCGCCGGTCGGCTCGTCAGCGAAGATCACCTTGGGGCGGTGCGCGAGGACCCGCGCGATCGCCACCCGCTGCGCTTGGCCGCCGGAGAGCTCGCCGGGCAGGCGCTTCTCCAGCCCGCCCCAGGCCGAGCCGGGCCAACCAGTCCCGCGCGCCCGCCAGCGCCTGCTTGCGGTTCGCCCCGGCCAGCAGCAGCGGCAGCGCCGTGTTCTCCTCCGCCGTCAACTCGCCGACCAGCATGCCCTGCTGGAAGACGAAGCCGAACTCGTGCCGCCGCAGCGCGCTGCGTTTGGCCTCCCCGAGCTGGTCGATGCGGTGCCCGTCCAGCAGCACCTCGCCGCCGTCCGGGCGCAGAATCCCGGCCAGCACGTGCAGCCGCGTCGTCTTGCCGGAGCCCGACGGACCAACGATCGCCAGCACCTCGCCGGTGTGGATCGCCAGGTCCACCCCGGCCAGCGCCCGGTACGAGCCGTAGTTCTTGAGCAACCCGCGCCCCACCAGGAACGGTCCCCCGGGCCGCCGATCGACGGTTGAAGCCGCCATCTTCCTTCCTCCTGCTCGTTTCGCGCCGCTAACGCCGTTCGTCGCCGTTGCGGGTCCGTGCTCGCCGTGCCTGCGGTTGCTCGCGTTTGGGCTGCTGCGGTCAAGATCTCGGTGCCCCGCCTGGTGCGAGGCTCGCTCGATTCGAGACTGGCGGGCGGCGGCGGATTTCGGATCGGCCACGGGGCCGTTGATCGACGGCGAAGGTCGGCCGATCGGACAGGGCTTTCGAACCACTCGGCCAAGGTGTTCGAATCGGAGCAACGGCTACGGTCGAGCCATGAGCAATTCCGCGACGATCCCCGGAACCGGGCCGGCCGCCCCGTGGTGGCGCCGGCTCGGCGATTTTCTGCGCGAGCAGTGGATCTTCGCCGGGCTGCTCGGGTTGTCCTGGCTGGGGGACACGCTAGGGTGGCTCTCCAACCGTGGCGCTGTGCTGATCCCGGGCATCACCGCGATGGCGCTGCTGGCGATCGCCGGCCGACGCGCTCCGGTCCGATGCGGACTCGCGGCCGCGGTCGCGCTGTGCGGCACCACGGTGGTCGGCCGGCTGGCCGGCGCGTACTTCCACTCGCTTGGGCTGGATAAGATCACCCCGACCGAGAACCTGGCAGGGCTGCTGCTGGTGCTCTACCTGTTCCGGTTCCACCCGCTGCGCAAGGCAGTTCCGGTCACCGCGGTGCTCGTGGTGGCCTGCGTCGCATCGGTGGTGGTGCGCACCGGATCGTCGGTCGTCTACCCGTCGATGGACTTTGGCCAGATGCTTAGCTTCGGTTTCCTCCAGCTGATGCTCACCGTGGGCACCGGCATGTACCTGCACAGCCGGCGGCTCGCGCGGGAAGAGGTCCGGGACACCCCGTTGCGCGTGCTGGCGCGGCGGCAGTGGCCGGTGATCGCGGTGCTGAGCGTGCTGGTCTTCCTGGAGTTCACCAAGAACGGGGCCGATTCGCTGGTCATCGGCGTCGTGCTGCTGTTGTGCGGTGTCGTGATGTCGGTGCTGGCAGTCCTCGGGCCGATCCGGCCGTTCGAGGCGTCGGTGCTCGGGGCCACGGCCCTGGTGCTCACCGCGTTGATGATGCGCTTCTGGGGGCTCTCGACCGAGGTCGCCTTGATCGGCGGGATCCCGATCACCGCCACCGGAGCAGGAATGCTGCTGGTGACCTACGCCGCCAGGCACGCGGAGCCGCGGCGCGCGGTGCTGGCGGGCGCCGCGCTGGTCGGTTCGGCGTTGTTCGCCCTGTTCGTGATGCCGATCAGCTCGTCGCCGCTCAGCGGTATTAGCGGCTACCTGCAATCGGTCTTCCTGGGCGGCTTGTTGCTGGTCATCTCCGTCGGCACCGGGATGTATTTCCGCGCGCGGGATACGGAGCGCGCGAAGACCGTGCGCAGCGCGGTGTCGGACGCGCAGCAGGCCGAGCGGATGGCGCTGGCGCGGGAGCTGCACGACGTGGTGGCGCACCACGTCACCGGCATCGTGGTGCAGGCCCAGGCCGCCCAGATGGTCGCGGAGAAGAACCCGAAGGCGGCGACCGACGCGTTGGCGCGCATCGCCGACAGCGGTACCGAAGCGCTGACCGCGATGCGGCGCCTGGTCGCGAGCATGCGTGGCGCGGAGCCGGCCGGTGCTTCGGCGGCGACCGAGCAGGCGACCACCGACCTCGAAGCGGACCTCGAAGCCCTCGTGAAGGCCACTCGGCGTGCCCCGGTCGGCGACCACCGGCCGACCACTGTGGAGCTGCGCGTCGACCTCGGCCGGGAGATCCCGCCGGAGGTCGCCAGATCCACGCTCCGCGTGGTGCAGGAATCCCTCACCAACGCCGAAAAGCACGCGCTCGACGTGAGTTACGTGCAGGTCGACGTCTACGCCGACCCGACTAACATCTACGCGCGGATCACCGATGACGGCACGGCGGTACGCCAGCAACCGGTCGGCGGCTCGGGCGGATACGGTCTGGTGGGGATGCGGGAGCGGATCGAGCTGCTGGGCGGCCGGTTCCGGGCCGGTCCGGGAGACCACGTCGGTTGGCGCGTCGAGGCAGTGCTGCCGTTGGCGGAGCAGAACGGGGAAGTGGGACAGCGATGATCCGGGTGTTGATCGCCGACGACCAGGAGCTGGTGCGCGCCGGTTTCCGGATGATCCTGGAGTCCCAGGACGACATCGAAGTGGTGGCCGACGTCGCGACCGGGCTGGACGCGGTCCGGGTCGCGCGTGAGAAGCGGCCGGACGTGTGCCTGATGGACATCCGGATGCCCGGGATCGACGGGCTGGAGGCGACCAGGCAGCTGGCCGGTCCCGACGTCGTCGACCCGATCAAGGTGGTCGTCGTGACCACCTTCGACCTGGACGAGTACGTCGACCGCGCTTTGCGCAACGGGGCGAGCGGCTTCCTGCTCAAGGACGCCGGTCCGACGCTGCTGCTGGAGGCGATCCGGGCGGCGGAGCGCGGCGACGCGCTGGTCTCGCCGCAGATCACGGTGCGCCTGCTCAAGCATTTCGCCCAGCCGCAGGTGCAACGCCGCGCCGTGCCGAAGCCGACCATGGAGCTGACCGAGCGCGAACTCGATGTCGTGCGGGCGACGGCGCGCGGTCTGACCAACGGCGAGATCGGCCAGGAGCTGTTCATGTCGCTGTCCACGGTGAAGACCCATCTCGCCGCCGCGCAGGGCAAGATCAAGGCCCGCAACCGGGTGGAGACCGCGGCGTGGGCGTGGCGCAGCGGGTTGATGGACGACGCGTGATTTCTCGCCCTGCACGGGTGGTCCGGGAGTAGCGCTGCGGGACGGCCACACGAGTCTCTATGCGCATCGCGTCGGGGTCTCCCTTATGTCGCAAGGAGTTCGGTGGAGCGCGGGCGTGGTGTCCGTGGCGGATGCTGTTGGCCTGATGCTGATCGAGGCGTTGCCGAACGCGTCGCGCAACCGTTGTCCTACCCGTTCGGGGTCGGCCGACAGGCTGGCTGGGACTGGCCGATCGAACGAGGTCGACGGACCGATCAGCCGAGGTCCGGGGCCTGGAAACCGGCGATGCTGGAGTCCATGACACAGCGGAGGCAGGACATCGTTCTAGTGGCAGTGCTGGCCGGGATCGCGGGGTTGGCGGGGGTGATCATGTTGCTCGTCATAAGCACGGGTGGCGGCGGATAAGCGTCGGGCAGAATGCGGGGCATGCCGATCGCACTCCGCCTGCACGCGCCCGTGGTCCTGCCCTGCGATCCCGGTTGTTCGGTGATCCGGGACGCCGTGGTGGACGTTGACGGCGAGGGGCGCATCGTGTACTGCGGGCCGCGCGTCGGGGCGCCGGAACGTCCGCACGGTGCGAATGTCCGGGAATGCGGTGGAATCCTGCTGCCGGGCTTGATCAACGCGCATGCGCACAGCCCGATGACGCTGCTGCGGGGGATGGGCGGAGACCTTCCGCTGCTGCGTTGGCTGCACGAGGTGATCTGGCCGGCCGAGGCGCGGCTGCGGCCGTCGGACGTCCGTGCCGGGATGGAGCTCGGGTGCGTCGAGATGCTGCGGGCCGGGGTCACGACGAGCGCCGAGATGTACTTCATGGGCGAGGCGGTGGTCGACGCCACGCTGGCGGTCGGGTCCCGGGTGGTGTTCGCCTCGGCGGTCATCTCCACGCCGGCGCTGGACAAGCTCGGCGGCTGGCGGGGCATGGTCGACGGGATCAACCGGTGGATCGACGCCGATGGCCTGCGGTTCGGGCCCGCTGATCGGGTGGAGCTGGCCTATGGGCCGCACTCGGCGTACACCCTGCCGCCGGAGGCGTTGCAGGCGATCGGCGAGTCCGCACAGCAGCGTGGCGCGCTGGTCCACACGCATGTGGCGGAGTCCCTCGCCGAGGACACCGAACAGCGCGAGAAGTTCGGTTCGGTGCCCGCGTTGTTGGAGAAGCTCGGTGTGCTCGACGGCCGCGTGCTCGCCGCGCACGGCGTGCACCTGTCGGACGACGACATCGAGCTGTTCGTGCGCCGCGGGGTGGGCGTGGCGCACTGCCCGGGGTCCAACGCGAAGCTCGCCTCGGGGACCGCGCGGTTGGTCGACCTGCTCGCCGCGGGGATTCCAGTGGGGCTGGGCACTGACGGGCCATCCAGCAATGACGATCTGGATCTGTGGGAGGAGGTGCAGTTGGCGGGACTGTTCGCGCGGACCGTGACAGGCGATGCGACGGCGTTGAGCGCGGGTGCGGCGCTGCTCGCCGCGACGCGGGGCGGCGCGGAGGCGCTGCACCGGGACGACATCGGCACCCTGGAGCCGGGGCGCTGGGCCGACATCGTCCACCTGAACGTCGACGACCCTGCGTTCGCCACGGGCCTGGACGCGCCGGACGATCAGGTGCTGGCGAACGTGGTGTGGGCGGCCGGATCCCGGTGCGTCCGGGACGTCTGGGTCGCGGGTGAAGAGGTGCTGCACGAGCGCGAGCCCACGCGGGTGGACAGGGGCACCGTGCAGGCCGCAGCCCGCGCGGCGTCCCAGCACATCCGGGGCTGACGGCCCGACGGCAGTGAAGCGCCCCGATACACGCGGTGGCGTGCGTCTCGCCCGGCACGCCACCGTTGTCAACCGGCCCTGAATCAACCGGCCCTGAATCGGCTGGCCCTGAATCGGCGATGGACCCGACCGTGCAGGCCGCCGGTCGTCCGGACCGCCTGCCCGGATCCGGATGCCCAGACAGGTCCCCGGATCAGTTCGGCCGACCCCAGATCAAGCCGATCCCGGTCAGGACGGCCGGATGACGATCTCGGCGAGGTGTGCGTCGGCGCTGGCGCGCACCGCCGACACGATCGGCGCCGCCACCGATTCGGGGCGCAGGTAGTGGTCGGGGTCGAACGCCTGGCCCTCCTGCTCGCGGACGCTGCGCTGCATGTCGGTGGCGGTGCGACCCGGGAACACCGAGGTGACCCGAACGCCGTTGGTCGCTTCTTCGGCGCGGAGCACGTCGGCGAAGGCGCGCAGTGCGAACTTGCTTGCGGCGTAGGAACCCCAGTTCGGCTTCGCGGACAGGCCGGCGCCGGAGTTGATGAGCACGACGTGGCCCTTCGCGGCGCGCAGCGCGGGCAGCAGCAGCCGGGTCAGCTCGGTGACGGCGAAGAGGTTCAGCTCGAAGGTGCGCCGCCAGGAGTCGCTGGCGGCCTCGGCGACGGGGGCCAGTTCGACGAGACCGGCGCTGTGCACCACAACGTCGAGCCGATCGATGTCGGCGACCGCGGCGGCGACGGCATCGCGGTCGGTTAGTTCTACGGGCCACGGTTTGGCACCGGGGAGCTCGTCGACGAGCGTTTGCAGCGCGGTGGCGTCGCGCCCGCCCAACAGCAGGTCGTGCGTATCGGAGAGCGAGCGGGCGACGGCGGCCCCGATGCCTCTTGAGGCACCGGTGACCAGGGCAATTGGGCGTTCGAACATGCCATAACGGTATCGTCGGGCGGTTCCGGGGCGGCGACCGGTCATCCCAGCAATCAGGCTGCCTCTTGACCCGTTGAGGTGATGGGGCTTAGGTCACTCCAGTGAGCAGCGCCGACGCAGCCCCTGCCGAAGTCCAGAACCGGATCCTGCGCAAGGTCGCGGTCCGGCTGATGCCGTTCCTGATCTTGCTCTACTTCGTGAACTACCTGGACAGGGTCAACATTGGTTTCGCTGGCCCGAATGGGATGAACGACGAGCTGGGGCTGACCGCGACGACCTTCGGCTTCGCGTCGGGCATCTTCTTCATCGGCTACCTGGTGCTGGAGGTGCCGAGCAACCTCGCCCTGCACCGCTTCGGGGCGCGGAAGTGGCTCGCCCGAATCATGATCAGCTGGGGCGTGGTGGCCACGGTGATGGCGTTCGTGCCGAGCCCCACCGCCCTCGTCGTGCTGCGGTTCCTGCTCGGCGTGGCCGAGGCCGGGTTCTTCCCGGGCATCATCCTGTACCTGACGTACTGGTTCCCGGCGGCGCAGCGGGCGAAGGCGGTCGCGCTGTTCATGACCGCTATCCCGGTGTCCAGCGCCATCGGTGCCACGGTTTCGAGCGCGCTGATCAGCGCCGGGCACGGGATCTTCGGGCTGTCCGGGTGGCGGTTCATGTTCCTCGTCGAGGGCATCCCGGCGATGCTGCTCGCGGTGGCGACCTGGTTCTACCTGACCGACCGGCCGTCGGGGGCGAAGTGGCTGTCGGCGGAAGAACGGGCCTGGCTGAGCGACCAGCTGGAGGCCGAGCGCGCGCATACCGAGACGGCGCACGGCTGGCCGCTGCGGAGGGCGCTGACCCACCCGCGGATCCTGGCGCTGGCGTTCGTGTACTTCGGCATCGCGTACGGCCTGTACGCGCTGGGCTTCTTCCTGCCCACCATCATCAAGGGCTTCGAGCAGCAGTACGGCACGAATCTGTCCACTATGGAAACCGGGCTGGTCACCGCGGTGCCGTACGTGGTCGGCGCGGTGGCCATGGTGTTCTGGGCCGCGCACGGCGACCGGAAGCGGGAGCGGGTGTGGCACGTCGCGTTGCCGATGCTGCTCGGCGGCGTGTGCATCCCGATCGCGCTGTACCTGGGCAATCCGCTCGGCGCGATGGCCGCGGTGACGGTCTGCGCGGTCGGCGTCTGCGCCGCGCTGCCGACCTTCTGGGCGTTGCCGAGCAACTTCCTGTCCGGTGCCGCGGCGGCGGGCGGCATCGCGCTGATCAACTCGCTGGGCAACATCAGCGGTTTCGCGGCGCCGTACGTCACCGGTGCGCTCAAGGACACGACCGGTTCCCAGAAGACCGGCCTGTGGGTGGTCGGCTTCGTGATGGTCGCGGCGGCGATCACGGTGATCGCCCTCCGCGCGGCACCGCGGGCGGAGAAGCAAGAAGTGAGCACGGCGTAAGCAAGCTGATGCGCCTCGCGGTCCTCGGCGTCTGCGGGGCGTGGCCGGGTGCGGGGCGTGGCCGGGTGCGGGGCGTGGCCGGCTGCGGGGCAGGCGTGCAGCGGTTACCTCGTCGAGCACGACGGGTTCCGCCTGTGCTGGATCCCGGCTACGCCACGCTGCCGAGCCTGCTCGCGTCGACTCCGGCGGAGTGGGCGGACGCGGTTCTGGTCAGCCGCAGACATCCGGATCACTGCGCAGATCTGAATCCGCTGCTGCGGGCCCGGGTGCTCGGTGACGCTCCCCCGCCGCCGCTGCCGGTCCACGCCTTGCCGGGCGCTCTGGACGCGGTGCTCTGGACGCGGTGCTGGCCTGGATGGCCGAATGCTGCAAGGCTTGACGAGCGCGCGAGTTCGACGCCGGCACGCGGTTCGAAATTGGACCGTTCACAGTGGACACAGGTCGCTACCGCACTTCGTGCCCAACGCGGGCATGCGGCTGGCAGCGGACGGCAAGGTCATCAGCTACACCGGGGATACCGGCTCAGCCCGGACATCGTCGAGTTGGCTCGCGAAGCCGACGTCTTCCTGGCCACTCGTGCTGACCCACCTCTGGCCGGGCACCGAAGCGGCTGATGCGCAGCGGTCGGCCCGCGCAGCCTTCACCGGCGAGATCGAAGTCGCCGTGCCGGGGTTGGAAAGGGGCCTCGCCTGACGGGGATCAAGAATCCGCGCCGTACAGCCGCAAGAACGCCCGCACGCCGCTGACGCTCTCGTCGGCCTCGCCCGGGGGCATCGGCATCGAGCCGTAGAACGTCCGCTGGAACACGGTGGTGACCGTGAGCAGGTTGAAGTGAAGGGCGGCCTGCTTGGCGTCGTCGATCGCGAGCAGACCCCGCTCGGTGATCTTCCGGAGGTACGGAGCGAGCCGTTCACGCACCGACTGCGGGCCTGCGGCCAGCCATTTCTCCAGCACCGGAACGCCGCGGAACCGCACGAAGACCAGCCGGCGGAGCCCGGACCGCTGGAACTCCGGCACCGACCGCACGGACGCGACTTCGGCCACCGCGCCGAGCACCTCCCCCAACCACTCGGCGCACCGCGGCATCGCGCCGTCCGGCACCACCCAGGGCAGATCGATGTCGCTGTACTCGTCAGCGGTTCCGGCTCCCAGCGAACCGATCAACGACACCCGCGACCCCGGCGCAGCGCCGTGCAACGCGCTCGCCAAGGCCCGCGCGAACGACGCTTGATCCGCAGACGCCACCAGCCGAAACTACCCCGGGAAGCGCAACGAGGGCCTCCGGAACAAGCCGAAGACCCCCGCGCTCGCAAGGTGGATCAGCTTCCGCCGATCTCACCGCCGTCCTTGCGCCAGACCGCCACGACCGACGGGCGCGGCTGCGAGTTGCCGCCGTCCGGCCAGTGCGAAGCCGGCTTGTCCGCGCTCGCCCCGTCGAGCTCGCCCGGGTGCTGCACGCACACGGTCACGAACTTGTCCCGGATCACCGGGCCGCAGGTCTCCGCGCCGTGCGGCACCGTCAGGAACTGCTTGACATGCCCGCGCTGTGGACCGTCCACCGGCACCGAGAACAGGCCGTCGTTGCTCTTCAGCGCGTTGCCGTCGGTGGAGATCCACAGGTTGCCGTGCCGGTCGAAGGCCACGTTGTCCGGGCACGAGATCGGGCTGACCTGGGACTTGTCGAACCCGCCGAAGTAGGTTCCCGCGTCGTTCGGGTCGCCGCACACCAGCAGCAGGTTCCAGCGAAGCCTGGTGCCGACCGCGTCGTCGTCGATCTCCAGGATGTGGCCGTGCTTGTTGCCGACCCGCGGGTTGGCCTCGTCCGGCGCGGCGTTGCCGGTCGAGCCGCGGTTGCTGTTGTTGGTCAGCGCGCAGTAGATGCGGCCGTTGACCGGGTTCGGCTCGATGTCCTCCGGCCGGTCCATCTTGGTCGCCCCGACCTCGTCGGCGGCGAGGCGGGTGAAGAGGTAGACCTCTTCGGCGGTGAACCCGGGCACGAACGACTTCTTGCCGCTGGCCAGCGGAATCCACTCGCCGGTGCCGTCGAAGTGGCCGTCCGACGGCAGCTTGCCGGTGCCGTCGATCTCGCCGGCGGGGCTGTTGCCGCTGAACTTCGCGACGTACAGGGTGCCGTCGTCGAGGAGCGACATGTTGTGCCGGCGGGCGTAGGCGCTGTTGCCCGGCTTCACCTTGCCGTTGGAGACGAACTTGTAGATGTAGTCGAAGCGCTCGTCGTCACCGGAGTAGACGACCACGCGCCCGTCGTCGGCGATCTTCACCGCCGCGCCCTCATGCTTGAAGCGGCCGAGCGCGGTGTGCTTGACCGGCGTCGAGTTCGGGTCGTGCGGGTCGATCTCGACGACCCAACCGAAGCGGTTCGCCTCGTTGGGCTCCTTGGCGAGGTCCCAACGCTTGTCGAACCTCTCCCATTTGCGGGTGCTCGCGGTGCCCTTGAGGCCGTAGCGGGCGAGGCGCTTCTTGGCCGTCGGCTCGGTGACCGAGTCGGCGTTGGCGAAATACTGGTTGAAGTTCTCCTCGCCGGATAGGATCGTTCCCCACGGCGTCATGCTGCCCGCGCAGTTGTTCTGCGTGCCGAGGACCTTCGTGCCGGTCGGGTCGGCGGAGGTCTTGAGGTAGTCGCTGCCCGCGGCCGGCCCGCGCAGCTCGAACGGCGTGCTCAGGGTGATGCGCCGGTTGTACTTGCTCGGCAGTGGCTTGAGCCCGCCGCCCTGCTGCTCGACGTACACCACCGAGAGGCCGTGCGCGGCCCAGGCGATGCGCACCTGCTCCTCGGTCGGGTTGTTCTCGTCGTAGCCGACGAACATGTGCGTTTCGGTGGTGTACTCGTGGTTCACCACCAGCAGGCCGCGCTTGCCGCTGCCGTCCAGCGAGACCAGCTCGGCGAAGTCGTTGTTGTAGCCGAACTGCTTCTCCTGCGCCGCCGCGGTCTGGTTGTTGAAGTCGAACTCGGGCGCGCCGGGCAGCACCGGGTCGCCCCAGCGGATCACGATGCCCTGCTCGTAGCCCTCGGAGATGACGACCCGGTCTTCGGTGTTCGGGGCGACCGGGGTGTAGTCGGTGCCCGGCACGTTGCCCTGGCCCGGGCGGGCGAGCGGGGCGGGCGCGGGGGTCGCTGCCGTCGCGGTGCCTGCGAGGGCCGCCGCGCCGCCGACGGTCAGCGCGAGCACGCCGCTGGCCTTGAGCGCGCCGCGTCGGCTGAGCACACTCTCGACGATGTCGCCGAAGTAGGCGTTGTCCGAGGTGTTGGGGGCTTCGTGCGCACAGGCGTTGCCGCAGCGGTACTTGCACGTCACCGAGGAGCGGTTAGCCGAGTGGTGGGGAAGCAGGGGGAGCGGGATGACCCGCCCGCTGTCCGGTCGCGAAGACAAGCGGACCTCCAGATGCTCGTCAGGGGAACAACTGGAAGTTAGGTCGATCAGGCGATGGTTCCCGGACGCGAAAGTAAACGGCGGTTAAACATGCGACACAGAGTTATCGAAACCGCAGGCGAGAGACCTGAATTGACCAACGCTGCGTGTCCGACCGAACACCGAATCAGCAGTAGGGCGGCTGGTTGGTGAGCGCGGTCGCCACGGTCAGCCAGACGCGGAACTGCCGGTAGACGTCGGGCATGCGGCCGCTGATCGCGACGGTGCGGTCGTCGCGGGCGGCGACGCCGGGGAGGTTCCGCAGGGTGTCGGCGACCGAAGCCGACGGCCAGCGCGCGGCGTTCACCGATCGTTTCACGCCGACCGGGCTCTCAGCGGGGAGGATTGCCCCGCAGCCAGGTCAGGACCTGCTGGGCGTGCTCTTTCGGCGGGAAGATCGGGTAGCGGGCGTGCTCGATCGCGCGGTCGCGGATGATCAGCGTCAGCCGCTTGTAGAGCGTCATTCCGCCGAGCTCGAACGTTGGCAGGTCGAGCGCGCCGGCCAGGGCCAGCGCGGGATCGGAGAGCATCTTGAACGGCAGGCAGAGCCGGTGCCGGGACGACCGGTGAGCGGGTAGATGTAGAGCACTGCGCGGCCCGGGCCGAGCTCGTCGACGTGGACCGCTTCGCCTGCTGTGCCCGGGAGTTCCAGATGCGGCATCCGCCTCCCGGGCAGGTGGTTCGCCGCGCCGTCGTCCTCGGGCACGGGCAGGTCGGCTGGCAGGTTCAGGTAGTCGTTCATCGGGTCCCGCTCCACGGGCGGCGCGGCTGTTGCGATGGGCGGCTTCGTGCAGGTGCGCGATCAGCACCGCGCGGCGGGAGGTGAGCGCCTCGGTCCGCTCGGTGAGCTCGTCGATGGCCTCCCGGTAGTCGGCGAGCGAGGCCGGGCAGCCGTCCGCGTGCTGCCGACCGGCCGCGAGGCAGTCGAGCAACGGCCGGGTGCGCTCAACCCGAGCGGAAAAATCGGTGTCGTCGGCGTGGCCCGCGTTGCTATCTTCCCCGCATGTCGTGTTTTGCTGTTGCCGTTTTCATGCGGCTGCGTTCCGCCTAGGCGGCGCAGGATCCGAATTCGCGCCGCCGTACGCGTCCGGGCTCCCGTTTCCTGACGCGCGGTTCGTCGTGCCTGAAACACCACGCTGACCTGCGCTCGCGAGAGCCCGGTTCCGACCGGTCCGCGAACACAGGAGCAGCCGACATGCCTACCCGCCGGAATTCGGCGCGCGATCGTGCGCGCCGCGAACTCGGCCAGAACTTCTTGATCGACCGGAGCGTCGCGCGGCGCCTGGTCGATCTCCTCGATCCATCACCGGTTCCGGTGGTCGAACTCGGGGCAGGGCGCGGAGCCCTCACCCGCGAGCTCGTCCACGCCGGACGAACGGTCACCGCCGTGGAACTGGACCGCCACTGGGCGGACGAGCTCCGCGACAGCTGTCCACGAGTGAGCGTGATCAGGTGCGACATGCTCGATTTCCGCTTCCCCGCCGCGCCGCACGCGGTGGTCGGCAACCTCCCGTTCCGCATCACGACGGCGATGATGCGCCGGCTGCTGGGCGAGCGGAGCTGGTCGGAGGCGGTGCTGCTGGTGCCGTGGGATGTGGCCCGGAAACGCGCGTCAGGTGGCAGTCAGCTGAACGCCCAGTGGGCGCCGTGGTACGAATTCCGGCTCTGCGGCGGGGTTTCCGCGCGATCGTTTCGCCCGGTACCCGCGGTCGACGGCGGCATCCTGAAGGTGCAGCGCAGACCGCACCCGCTGGTGCCGTTCGGTGACCTGCGGCGCTACCAGCGGTTCGTCGAGGCGGTGTTCACGGGGCGCGGCCGCGGCCTGGCCGAGATCGTCCGCAACGTGACGGGCTGCCGGGTGCGAAACCTGCCCGCGCTCCCCCGGGATCTCACCGCGGAGGACTGGGCCCACCTCTACGCCGAAACGAAACCACCTGACACCAAGGCTCATGAGCACTTAGGGCCGCCATCGCAACCCAAAGCGCTGAGGTGGTGAAGCGACGTTGTGGTGGCCGCTCTCCGAAGCGCCCAGGCTCTTCACTGTCACGCGCCCTCGCGGGTCCGGGGCGCCGGGTCCAGCGGCATGGAGAGGACGCGCTCGCCCGAATCGGAGATGTTGGCGAGGAAGAGCCGGTTGGTCATGAAGAACACCGGCCGCAGCACGGGGGCGGGCACGCCGAGACGCTGGATGTGCGCCTCGATGGTGGCTTGCTCTCGAAGTGGGCGACGCCGGAGTCGCGTTCGGCGCCGCCGACGGAGTTGTAGACGCTGGTCCTTGGCGATGTCGGCGATCGCCGAGCCCAGGCGGACCTCGGCGGCGAGTCCCGCTTCGTCCCAGGCCAGCGTTTGCATGCTGAACACCGCGTCCGCGCCCGGTCATCGCCTTGCGAAGGGAAACTGGGCGACGCTGGCCGAGCTGGCGCGTGTCGGCTACGCCGAGCTGACCATGGAACGGGTCGCGGAGCGCGCCAAGGCCGGCAAGCGTCGCTGTACCGCAGGTGCTCGAGCCGGATGGAGCTGGTGCTGGCCGCGGTTTACAGCACCTGGCCGGAACCGGCTGCGTCGGTGGACACCGGGAGCCTGCGCGGAGATCTCCTCGCGATGATCGCAGCGCCGAAGCGCTTGACGTTTCCGCTGGTCCGGGGTCGTGAGTGTTGCTTCCGGTTCTTACCGGAACCAACACTCACGACAACCGCGAGCTGATGCGCCGCCAGCAGTCCATGCAGGTGGCCTCGTCGATCCACTCGATGCTCACCATCGCGGCCTATCTGGGGTGGGTGGCTGTGAACAGCGTGCTGCTGGGCCGCTGGCAGGCGATGATCGCCGAAGTCCCCCGGCAGCGGGGCGTCCCCGCTGGTTCGCCTTCCACGGCTCGTCGTGGGGCATCGCCCAGCCTGCCGTCCCGGCGGTCGTGGCTGTGGCCGCAAGCCTCGCGGGCGGCACCGGTGCTGCTGCTTTCCTGACCGCTGCAGTCGCTTTCCTGGCTGGGCGGGTTCTTCTGGCCGGCACCTCCGGCAGGCCTGGCGCCGATGATCGGCAGCGGAGGCGGATGTCTGCGCGGTTTTAGAACCCGGCGTCCCCCTGATGTCCGTGCAAGGGGTCACCGGGTCCATCAGTCGTTCAGTTGGGCCTCAGAACTCCTCGCCGACCAGGGCGGCCTCGGCGGGGACCTGGTGGGCGTCGGCCTTGGTGCGCAGTTCCAGGGACAGCAGGCCCGCCGCGATCACGCACAGCACCGCGCCGACCGCGAACGGGGCGTGCTGCGAACCGAACCAGGTGGCCACGTGCCCGACGAGGGTGGCCGCGACCGCGCCGCCGAGCCAGCGGCAGAAGTTATAGCCAGCGCTGGCGACCGGGCGCGGCGCGTCGCTGATGCTCATCGCGGTACCGGTGAACAGGGTGTTGAGCAGGCCGGAGGCGACGCCGCTGACGACCACCGCGACGACCACGACGGGCTTGGAGCCGATCGCCATGACGCCGAGCAGGACCGCGAAGAACAGCACCGCGATGATGGTCCCGCCGACCTCGCCGAACCGGGCCGCGAGCTTCGGGGCCAGGAACACGCCGGAGAGGGCGACGCACAGACCCCAGCCGAAGAACACCAGGCCGACCGCGATCGCGCCGAACTCCAGGACGAACGGCGACCAGGCCAGCACGATGAAGAACGCGGCGGTATAGAAGGCGGAGCCGAGCGCTGTCCGCAGCAGGCCACTGTGGCCGAGCGCGCGGATCGGGTCGAGCAGCCGGACCTTGGGCCGGTCGGCGCGGTTGCCGTCCTTGGGCAGGAAACCGCCGGAGAGGATCAGCGCGATCGCCATCAGCACCGCGGTGCCGGCGAAGGGGCCGCGCCAGGAGATGTTGCCCAGCAGGGCGCCCAGCAGCGGGCCGGTGGACAGGCCGATGCCTAGCGCCGCCTCGTAGAGCAGGATGGCGGCCTGCTGGCCGCCGCTGGCGGCGCCGACGATCACCGACAGCGCGGTGGCGATGAAGAAGGCGTTGCCGAGGCCCCACACCGCGCGCAGCGCGACGAGTTGGCCGATCGAGCCGGCCATCGCGCACACCAGGGTCGCCACCACGATCAGCACCAGGCCGGTGACCACGGTCCGCTTCGCGCCGAAGCGGGCGCTGAACGCGCCGGTGATGAGCATCGCCACGACCTGCACGCCCAGGTAGGACGAGAACAGCAGGGTGACCTGCTCGGGTCCGGCGCGCAGCGCCTCGGCGATGGAGAGCAGGATCGGGTCGACCAAGCCGATGCCCATGAAGGCGATCACAGCCGCGAACGCGGTGATCCACACCGCCTTCGGTTGCCCCTTGAAAACGTCGAGAAACCGAACGTCGTGCCCGGCGCTCATCGGTCACCACTCCTCATGGACGGGAGCAAGTCGTTTGCGAGGCTAACAAAGTTTTGTTAGCAAACCAAACGGACATGAGGGGTTCAGGGCGAATTGCTCCAGCTGGCGGCAAGGGTGGCGACCGATGGGCTCAGCGGGCAAGGGCGGCGATCAGTGCCGCATGAGGCTGGTGTGGAAGCGGTTGCGTCGCGGTGTGCAAGGGCGGGGTTTTGTTTCTAAGCGGCGCCAGCCGCTTAGCCCGCGCTTTAGCCACCCTCGCGGCGTCTGAGGTTCCGCTACTTGCATCGCCGCACAAAACGAGCCCGGAAACGGGTTTTCAGCGGTTAAGTGCGGCTTGGGCGGCTGCCGCGACCACCTCCTCCGTGTGGTGCTCGGCGAGCACCGCGAGGATCTCGCCGGCGCTGCGGTGCGCGGTCGCGGCGATCTCCTTGACCAACTCGACCTGCTCCGGCTCCGGCTGGTGGGCGAACTCCGCGAGGAACAGATCGACGTCTTCGTCCAGGGCCGCCGCCATGCCGTCGAGCGAGAACAGCAATTCATCGCCGGGCCGGGCCGTATTCTCGGTGCTGGTCGGCCGGGACTGCAGCCACATCCGCGCCGCCGGCCCGGCGACCGCATCCTCGGTCAGCTCGCGCACCGCCGACACACCGTCGTCGCCGGTGTGCTCCAGCAGGCCCAGCGCCGCCAGCCGGATAGTTGGGTGGTCCACCCTTGTCAGCAAGGCCGCCAGCTCGGCGCTGGCCCGCGTCGTGCCGCGCCGCTCGATCCACTGCGGGATCAACACCTGCTGCACGTCCGCCGGGGCATCCGCCACCACCAGTGCCAGCAGCTCCGCCGGACACGCAACCAGATCGTCCACAGTGGGCACCTGGAAGCCGAAGGCGCGCAACGACTCCCGCGCGGCCCAGAGACCCGGTGGCAGCAGCTCGACCACGGTGTGATCGGCGCCGACGCCGTCGGGCACGACTTCTTCCAGTGCCTCGATCTCCTCCGGCGCGGTGGTCACGTGGCACCGGACCGCCTGCATCGCCGCCCACTGGGCGAGCATCCGGCGGACGATGCCGCGCACCGCCTCGCGATCGTCCGGCTCATCCGCGTCCAGGAGGTCGCAGGCCATCATGACGATCAGTTCCAGCGGTACCGCCTCGGTTCGCGAGTACAGCATGCTCAACGCGGCCTGGACGATCTCCAGCAGCGCGTCGTCGTCGGAAAGCCCGTCGAGCTCGGCGTGGAAGACGTCGTCGACGAGCACGAACCGCTGCCAGAGCCGGGTCCACAGCAGTTCCGGTTCCGCCAGCAGGGGTTCCGCGATCAGGGTCGGCACCAGCAGGTCCCCGGCCGACCGGACCAGGCCCGCCCGCTCGGCCCACTCCAGCAAAAGGTCGGCGTCCTCGGCGGCACCGCCGGAAGGCTCCGCGAGGGCCGCGACGAGGTCGTCCACATCGGACGGATCCCGGCCGTCGCCGACCCACTCCAGGACCGTGCGAATGCGCTGCATGATCGGCGATCCCGCCGCGATGGCCCGGTGCGGCTCGACGTGGACGAGATCGATCGGCGGCAACCAGAGCGCGGGCTGGGATGGCGACTCCTGCGCGTCCCGGCGCTCGATCTCCTCGAACACCTCGCTGTCGAAGTCGATCTCCTCGGCGTCCACCGCGTCGAAGAACCCGGCCACGGCCTGCGGATCTTCGGCGTCCACTCCGAGTTCGTGCATCGTCGTGCCCCAGAACTTCTCCACGCCCCACTCGGTCGGCTCGGCCATCGCCGCCAGGTAGTCCGGAACGGCCCGCTCGACCGCCTCATGCAGCTCGTCGAGCGGGCTCGGCGAGGTCAGCAGCCCCTCCTCGGAGAGGAAACCGAGCCACTGGTGCAAGAAATCCGGCACCAGCGGCCACCGCGCCACGATCATCTTGCGGGGTACCACTTCGACCAGGAACCGCACCAGGTCCTCTTCGGTCCAGCAAGCCAGCAGGCCGTCCCTGGTGAACTTGTCGTCCAGCAGGCACCCCGCCAGCCACCCGGCGTCCAGCTCCGGGCGGCTGCGGGCGAACGCGTCGATCAACTCTTCGCGCGCCGCTTCGAACCGGTCGACCTCGCCGTGGATGAAGGCAGTTCGCATCACGTGCTCCTTTCGCTAAGGTGTGCGGATCAGCGTAGGTAGCACGTGGAGAAGTCCCGGGCAGCGAAGCGATCAAGGCCCGCGTGTCGTGATCCCTCGAACGGTGCTCGAACCCGGGAATGCGGAATCTCGGTATGGCCTTCGGTAGTTGTCCCGCTTCGCCACCAGGGGCTTTGGTCCCATGCTTTCTACACGTCCTGATTTGGACGTACCAGCGCACCGCCTGGCGAACCCGGTGGTCGAACGGCGATAACCGCCGGGGTGACCGCGGCCCACCCGGTCGTTCCGGTCTTGGGTCGACCCCCGGATCCGTCAGAGGCGTGCCCAACAAGGAGGAGGTACTGCGTGACCGGACAGCAGCTACTTTCCCAGCTGCCTGTTGTTCGGCCCTCCCATTCGGCGAGGTGGGTGCCACCCGTCCGACAAGGCGGCAACGGAGCCGCCGCGCCCACCTCGCCGACCCATGCTCCCGATCCCGCGAAGACTCGCGAACACCCGAGATGAACAGCACTTCCGAATACCGCTCCTACGGTTGGTGGGTCGAGAACGACCCAAACTCCGACCACACCACGCTCATCATCGGCGGACGCATCAGCGTGCTGCGAATGCCAGCCCCGATCGCCGCCCGCGTGCACCAAGTGCTCGCGATCCACCTCCAAACCGGACCCGCTCTGGTCGACGGCGACGACTGGGTGCTGTTCGCCCAGCCCGATGGCCGCGGCGACCTACCGGAAGACCTCGACGAGGTCACCGCCGTGCCGACCGGCAGCCGGATGGACCTGCCGCCGCTGGACGACCCGGGCTGGATCACCCCGCCCCACGCGGACCGCCCGGCGCCGTCCCGCCAGGTCATCTTCTCGGCCGCCCGCCGCGCCAGGGCCGAAGCACCCCCGCTCGTCGCCGTCTGACTCGCTCCCCAGGGTCCGTGAGTACTTTTGGGCGCTACAACCCCCAAAAGTACTCACGGGTCTGTCTTCTCTGGAAACGAGTTTCAGGCCTCCTCGGCCACCCAGACCGCTATTTGTGCGCGCGAGGTGGCTCCGAGCTTGGCGAGGATGTGCTCGATGTGGCTATCCGAGGTCCGCTTCGAGATCACCAGGTGCTCCGCGATCTGCCGGTTCGACAGGCCCTGCGCGACCAGCTTCGCCACCTCACGCTCCCGCGGCGTCAGCCGCACCGGCGCGTCGGCCGACGGCTCCGGGCGGCGCACCCCGAGCGTGAACTGGACCAGTTCGTCCACTGTGTACTCCGAGCCGCGGTGCCGCTCCGCGCGGAGTTCCGACGTCGGCAGGGCGTTCCGGATCCGCGCATCGGTCTCCGTGTGCCAGCCGAGGTAGCGGTCGATGCCGAACAGGTAGCGGCCCAGCGGCCGCCACAGGTGCGCCACCGCCGAGCTCAGCCGGGCCGCCCGGTCCACGCGCCCCTGCGCCGCGGACACCCACGCCTCCATTTCGACCGCCAGCAGGATCCCGGTGAAGTCGTTGAACAGCTGCTTGATCCGCAGGCCTTCGCGCAGGTGCTCCTGCGCAGCCGGGTAGTCGCCCTGCCGCCAGCGCACCAGCCCGAGCGTCAGCTCGCACCACGAGCGGTCCCACAACTCGCCATGCTCTTCGCAGATCTCCTGGCACTGCTCGCACAGCTCGACGGCTCGCTCGAAGTCGCCCCGGAAGGTCGCCAGCAACGCCAAGTTCGGCAGGCTCATCAGCGCGATCCCGTCGTGCTGAAGCATCTCCTTGCGCTCCAACGCTTCGGCGAACCGGGCCGCCGCCGTCTCGTGCTCGTTGCGCAGCAGTTCGAGGGTCCCGGTGATGTGCCGGGTCAGCGCCAGCACCGCGTCGGCGCCGATCCGCCGCGCCATATCCCGCGCCTCGGCCAGCAGCGACCAGGCGGCATCGACGTCCCCCAGCAAGCAGCTGATCAGCCCATTCACCGCCAGCGCCCGGGCGCGCTGCTCGTCGGGGTCCGACACCACGCGGAGCATTTCGTCCAGCCAGTACCGGCCCTCCCGCAGCGCGCCGCCAGCCACCCAGTAGAACCGCAGGGCGGTCGCCATCCGCAGGCCCTCGGGCCCCTCGCCGGGCTCGGTGCGGCAGAAGTCCAGCGCGGCGCGCAGGTTCGCCCGGTCCTGCCGGATCCGGGTCAGCCAGTCCACCTGCTGCGGGCCGAGCCATTCCGCGTCGACGTGCTCGGCGAGCAGCAGGCAGTGATCGCGGTGCCGCCGCCGCAGCGCGAGCTCCCGCGCGCCGCCGCCGAGCCGCTCCCGCCCGAACTCCTGGATCGTCTTCAGCAGCCGGTAGCGAGTGCGGGTGTCGTGCTGATCTTCCTTGAACAGCACCGACTTCTCCACCAGGCCCGCGACCCCGACGAACACGTCCTCCAAGGTCACGCCGTCGCCGACGCAGACCTCCTCCGCGGCGTCCAGCTCGAAACCGCCGGAGAACACCGACAGCCGCGCCCAAACCACCTGCTCGGTCGGCGAGCACAGGTCGAAGCTCCACTCGATCGCCGCCCGCAGCGTGCGGTGGTGCGGCAGGCCGCTGCGATCGCCCAGGATCAGCAGCCGGTACCGGTCGGCGAGCCGGTCCAGGATCTCCTCCACCGAAAGCGACCGCATCCAAACCGCGGCCAGCTCGATCGCCAGCGGCAGGCCGTCCAGCTGCTGGCACACCCGGACCACCAGCGCCTCGTTGCCCGGTCCGATGACGAATCCCGGCAGCACGGCGGCGGCCCGGTCGGCGAACAGCTCCAGCGCCTCGTAACCGATGGCCTTCTGCACCACGCGGCCCTGCCGGTCCAGCCGGGGCACGACCATCGGCTGCACGGGCCACACCTGCTCGGCGGCGATCGCCAGCGGAGCGCGGGAGGTGACCAGGATGCGCAGCTCGGGGGCGGCGGCGAGCAGGTCGCCGACCAGCGGTCCGCACTCCTCCAGCAGGTGCTCGCAGCCGTCGAGCACGATCAGCATCCGCTTGTCGGCGAGCTGCTCGGCGAGCTGTTGCGCAGTTGGCAGCGCCGCCCGGTCGCTGAGCCCGAGGTTGGTCAACAGGACCCGGGCGACGTCGTCGTCGGGCGGGACGCGGGCCAGCTCCACCAGCCAGACGCCGTCCGGGAAGGTGCGTCGGAGATCGCGCGCGACACGGATGGCCAGCCGTGACTTGCCGACCCCGGCCACACCGGTCAGGGTCACCAGTCGAGAGGTGGACAGCAGCCGTTTGACCTGCGTGATCGCTCCGCGGCGGCCAACGAAGCTCGTCAGGTCGTCGGGGAGTTTGCCCACCCGCCGGGTTGTCATTCCGACCACCCGCACTCTCCGAACGTTGCACCCGAGTGTATGCCCGGATTCACCCGAACAGTCGGATCAGTTGCTCAGGAAGGCCCAGGTCACGAGCGCTCCGACGGTGCTGAAGAGCGGCCGAAGAGCAGGAGCGCGAAGTTGACCGCCTCCGGCCAGTCGCCGGTCAGCAGGATCCGGTACGGGTCGCTGGAGTCGAGGTCCACGCAGATCAGACTCCCCCGGCGGGACGCTGGTTCCCGCCGGCCCCGAGCGGTCAGGTGGCGGCGGCGATGGGCGTGCGGAGCAGGCGGATGCCCAGGCCGATGAAGACCACTCCGGTCACGCGGTCCAGGACCCGCCGCACGCGCGGCCTCGCGAAGACCCCGCGAATCCGGTTGGCGACGCTGACCAGCAGCGGCCACCACATCGCCCCGAAGCCGAGGGTGAGCAGCCCGAGCAGCAGGGTCTGCGGCAGCACCGGGGCCGTGCGATCGATGAACTGCGGCATGAGGCTGACGAAGAACAGCACGGCCTTCGGGTTCGAGACGTTGCTCAGGAAGCCCTGCACGAACGCCAACCGGGACGTCCGGGCGGGCTCGGCGGGAGCCGCGGCGACGGTCTTCTTCCGCGACGCCCAAAGCGCCTGGACACCGAGGAACACCAGGTAGCCCGCGCCGACGACCTTCACCACCGTGAACGCCACCGCGGACTGCGCCAGCAGCGCGGACAATCCGAGCGCCGCGGCGGTGATGTGCACGCACACCCCGGCCAACACCCCGGCCGACGCCAGGTGCCCGGCTTTCGCGCTGCGGGTCGCATTGCGGAGCACCACCGCGAAATCCGGACCGGGAACGACGTAGGTGAGGACCAGCACGGTCAGGAAACCCAGCAGCGTTAACGACATGCTTCGACGATACTTCCGCCGGACAAGGTGTTTTCCCACCAGGTGGCGCGTTTCCGGCTCAACGGTCGGAAACCAGCGGCAGCCCGGCCCGGTGCGCGGCGGCGAACTCCTCGTCGACGAACACGACCTCGCGGCCATCCCGCGCCAGCAGCGAGGCAGCCGCGGCCGCGCGGTACCCGGCGCTGCAGTGCACCCACACCACCCCGTCGGGCAGCTCGTGGGTCCGGTACCGCAGCTCGAAGAGTGGGATGTGCACGGCGTTCTTCAAGTGGCAGGCCCGCCATTCGCTGCGCATCCGCACGTCCAGCACGACGGTTCCCGGGCCCGCCTCGGCGAGGTCGCCGAACGTCGCGGACGGCAAGCGGCGCACCAGGTTCGCGTCCATGGCGAGTTCCTGCGGGCGACCGACCGCAGCCGTCGGGCGGTCGACCCCGATGCGCGCCAGCTCGCGCTGCGCCGCCGACACCTGCTCCGGAGCCTCGCCGATCAGCGTCAGCGGGGCGCCCCACTCGATCAGCCAGCCGAGCCAGGTGGCCAGCGGGCCGTCCAGACCGAGGCTGATCGTGCCCGCCAGGTGGGTCTGCGAGAACGCCTGGCGGGACCGAAGGTCGACCACCCAGTCGCCCACGCGCAACCGCCGGGCCAGCTCCGCCGGCCGGACCCGGGCCGGTTCCCGCAGGTCGATCGGCTCCGGCCCGGCCAAGTTCCGCGGACCCATCTGCGCGTAGTAGGCCGGGAAAGCGTCCAACGCGGAGAGGGCGTGTTCGACGAATTCGTCCTCGCCGAGCCGGAACGCGGCGTTGACCTTCTTCTGCTGGCCGACGGTCGCGGAGCTGCCGGACACGCCACCCGTCGAGCAGTAGCTGCCGAAGCCGTGCGTCGGCCAGATCTCCGCGCCGTCCGGCAGCACATCGGCGAGCTTGCGGACCGACGCGTGCTGGTGCCGGGCGAGCTCCTCGCTGTGCTGCTGGCCGAGCAGGTCGGTGCGCCCGGTCGAACCGAACAGCAGCGACCCGCCGGTGAACACGCCGACCGCGCCCTCGGGATCCTCGAGCACGTAGGACAGGTGGTGGAAGGTGTGGCCGGGCGTCGCCAGCACGCGCAACCGAAGCCCGGGCGACACCGCCACCACGTCGCCCTCGGCCAGCGGACGCCGCGCGAACGACACCACATCCGCCGCGGCCACCCCGTACTCCGCGCCGGTCAGCCGGCACAGCTCCAGGCCCCCGGAGATGTAGTCGTTGTGGATGTGCGTCTCCAGCACGTGGGTGATGCGGACGTCATGGTGACCGGCGAGCGCGAGCACCCGGTCGACGTCGCGCTGCGGATCCACGACGGCCGCCACCGCGCCGTCGGTGACCAGGTAGCTGCGGTCGCCGAGCGACGAGGTCTCGACGACTTCGACCGAGACCATGGCCGTTCATTCGTCGCGGCCGTGTACCTGGGCCGGCGGGTGCGTGGCCTCGACCGCCGTGAACGTCTCCAGGATCTTGTAGTGGTGCTCGGCACCCTTGGGGATGACCCACGAATCGCCCGGTTCGAGCAGCACCGTCTGGCCTTCGCTGTGCAGCTCCGCGCGGCCGCTGATCACGTATCCGGCGGTCTCGTAGTCCCGCGCCGCCGTCGGCTTGTCGATTCCCGGCGGCTCCTCGCGCCACAGCCGCATCGCCAGGCCGACTCCTTCGGCGAGGTAGTACTGCCCGAGGGAACCGCGCGGCGAGTGCGCGCCGTCAACTTTGATGATCGTGGTGTCACTCATCGGACCCCCTCCTCGTGCCCGTTTCGCCTCGATTCTCCCGCCGCCCGGGCGGTCGGGCAGCGCGACTTCTCAGGAGCCTGTTGGTGAATGGTCTGGGTGGGTGGTCGCTTAGCGGAACCTGAGAGCGGTTCCCTGGGCTGCGGGTGCCCCTCCTGATGTATGTCCAATACGCGGCGGAGGGGCCGTCCTCGCCAGAAAACCTCTCAGAACCCGCCGATGGTCGTCTTGGCAAGGTGGCTGCAAGCGGCTGCGCCGCTTCCAAAGGCGCGGACGGCATTCGCCGACAGGCTCTCAAACCCAGATCGAGGCGGCGAGCACCACGCCGACCACGCCCGAACCGATCCCGGCGAGCACCGTGCCGACGACGTTGAGCACCGCGAACAGCCGCGCGCCGTCGAGCAGCAGGCGGACTGTTTCGTAGCTGAACGTGCTAAAAGTGGTGAGCGCGCCGCAGAACCCGACGCCGACCAGCGACTGGACCACCGGCATGGGCACGCCGAACAGGGCGGCGCCGGCGACGAACCCGAGGATCAGCGAGCCGATCGAGTTGACCGCTACCGTGCCCCACGGGAACCCGGTGTCGTGCCGCGCCTGCACCCAGCGGTCGGTGAGAAACCGCATGCACGCACCCAGGGCCCCGCCGAACGCGACCAGGACGATCGTCACCGCTGCTCCTGCCCGACGTAGCGGATCACTTCGACCTCGTCGAGCAGCACCAGGCCCTTGGTGACCAGTTCGTCGAGCTCCGGCAGGAAGTCCCGCAGCCGCTGCTCATCGTCGACGATCACCACTGCCACCGGCAGGTCCTCGCTCAGCGACAGCAGCCGAGCGGTGTGGATCGCTGAGGACGCGCCGAAACCCTCGACGCCGCGGAACACCGAAGCGCCCGCCAAACCGGCGCGCCGGGCCCGCAGCACGATCTCGTGGTACAGCGGTTTGTGGTGGTAGGTGGCGGTCTCCCCGACGATCGCGGTGAGCCGGTACGCCTGGCCCTTTAGCCGCATCATCGATCACCTCGCTGGAACAGGAGTGCCGCCGAGCGCGCCGAGAGCACCCCGACGAACACCGCGAACAAGCAGGCCAGCACGGTGCCGACCAGGTAGGCGAGGGCGACCGCGGGCTGGCGATCGAACACCAGGTGCACCGCGTCGGCGACGTAGGTGGAGAAGGTGGTGAACCCGCCCAGGACACCGACGCCGAGGAACGGCCGGAGCAGCCGGTGCGCGACGACGAGCTCGGTGATCACGTGCATCAGCACCCCGATTGCCACGCATCCGACCACGTTGACTAGCAGCGTCGACCACGGTCCCGGCCACGCCAGCGATGCGCCGTAGCGCAGCAGCGACCCCAGCGTGCCACCTGCGGCGACCACCGCGAGAACGTCCCACGCGGCGCCGGCCCGGGGCTTGCGCCGCGGCTGCAGCTCCACCGGGAATGCCATGACCCTCCCATCCCGGTGAAGCACGTTACCGTTCACGAAACTTGTCAAAACGTTCCGTGAGCAGATGACTTCGCCACCTGCGTTGACCATCAGGAAGACTGGTGGCCTTCACGCTTCCTCGACCACTGCCAGCACGAACGCTGGTCTGACACGGTCTCCACGTGCGTTTGGCCTTGCGGCCGGTTCCCACGCAACTCGCGGTACCTAACGTGTTTCACCTGCCGCCACAGGAAAACCGCTGACCGGGCTTGGCTTTCGCTCGGTCAGCAAGCAATACACTACACCACGCTCTGTCACACATTGACACAGGATCCGGAACTGTCAGTAACCCCCGCCGGGCCACGGCCGCGAGCCAGGTGTCGTGAGTGCGAAAACCGGTATGAGCCGGTTTCCGCACTCACGAGTCGTTACGCCCCAGCCCGGGTGACGTTGGCGTTGATCGCCGTCCGGATGTACTCGGCGAGGCCGGGCAGCAGCTTCTCGTAGTTCGCCGCGAAGCGTTCGTCCGCCACATACATCTCGCCGAGACCGCGGTGGATCTCGTAGGTGCAGTCGTAGCACCAGCGCGTGATGTGCTGGCGGTGTTCCTCGGCGAGGTCCATCGCCTGCTCGCTGTCCGGGGCGAACCCGGCCCGCATCGCCTCGGCCAGGCGGCGGCCGATGTCCTCCTGCGAGGCCATGAACCGCTTCCAGTCCTCCTTGGTGAACGAGGACATCTTCTGCTGGGACTGCCGGTACGCGTCGGTGCCGCCCCAACGCCGTTCGACCTCCTCGGTGTGATCGTCCGGGTCGAATTCCCCGAACAGCTCGAACTTCTCTTCCTGCGTCAGCTCGATCCCCATCGTGTTCGCCTCCAGCTCGCGTTCCACCGCCGCGACCATCCGCTGCAACCGCTCGATGCGGATCAGCAGCAGTTCGTGCTGCCGCTTCAGGTGCGCGTTGGCGTCACCGTCGGCGAGGATGCTCGCGATGTCGTCGAGGCCGAGGTCCAGCTCCCGGTAGAACAGGATCCGGCGCAGCCGGTCCAGGTCCGCGTCGGAGTAGCTGCGGTAGCCCGCCGCCGTCCGACCGCTCGGGGTCAGCAGTCCCACCTCGTCGTAGTGGTGCAGCGTCCGCACCGTCACCCCGGCGAGCCGGGCGGCTTCACCGACCGAGTAGCCCATGGCCCTCACCTCCTCGGAGCCAAGCTTGCGGGCTCACGCCACGTGAGGGTCAACCCGAATTCGGCGGTGAGCCCGGCAACTGCGGTTTCGTGCGGAACGTCGTAGTGGACCGCCGCGGGTTCGCGGAGCACAATGGCCCACTGATCGACGTCGCTACCGAGATCGACCGGACGGGCTCGTCGCCGAATTCCTCGTCGGCCTGCTGGAGGCGTTGCGGGGCCGGAATTTTCCCGGTGAACGTCCTGGTCGCGGACGGGTACGGCGGCGGCGTTGGGAAGGCCGCCTTGGCAGAAGTTACTGTGAGGTAATATCCTCTTGTTACCGACGAGTAAGGGCCGAGTCGGGCCCGCCCCGCAGAAGCGCGCAAGAGGGAGCCTTTCGATGGGCCACTACAAGAGCAACGTCCGCGACCTCGAATTCAACCTCTTCGAGGTCTTCAAGGTGCAGGAGCGGCTGGGCAAGGGTGCCTTCGAGCAGACCGACGAGGCCACCGTGCGGGGCGTGCTCACCGAGCTCAACGAGCTGGCGACCGGCCCGCTGGCCGACTCCTTCGTCGAAGGCGACCGGACTCCCGCCAAGTTCGACCCGGCCACCCACTCGGTAACCCTGCCCGAGGCCTTCAAGAAGTCGTACCAACAGCTGGTGGACGGCGAGTGGTGGCGGCTCAGCCTGCCGGACGAGCTCGGCGGCTACGGCACCCCGCCCAGCGTCATCTGGTCGGCCGCAGAACTCACGCTCGGCGCGAACCCGGCGATCTACATGTACATGTCGGGCCCGAGCTCCGCGACGATCCTGTGGCGCAACGGCACCGAGGAGCAGCGGCGCTGGGCCCAGTTGATGATCGAGCGCCGCTGGGGCTCCACCATGGTGCTCACCGAGCCGGACGCGGGCTCCGACGTCGGCGCCGGCCGCACCAAGGCCATCAAGCAGGAGGACGGCTCCTGGCACCTGGACGGCGTGAAACGGTTCATCACCTCCGCCGACCAGGACATGACCGAGAACATCATGCACCTGGTGCTGGCCCGCCCCGAAGGTCCCGGCATCGAGTCCAAGCCCGGCACCAAGGGCCTGAGCCTGTTCCTGGTGCCGAAGTTCCACTTCGACTCCGAGACCGGTGAGCCCGGCGAGCGCAACGGCGCCTTCGTCACCAACGTCGAGCACAAGATGGGCCTGAACGCCTCGGCCACCTGCGAGCTGACCTTCGGCCAGCACGGCACCCCGGCCCGGGGCTGGCTGCTCGGCGAGGTGCACGACGGCATCGCGCAGATGTTCCAGGTCATCGAGTACGCCCGGATGATGGTCGGCACCAAGGCCATTGGCACCCTCTCCACCGGCTACCTCAACGCGCTGGACTACGCCAAGGAGCGCGTGCAGGGCGCCGACCTGACCAAGACAGCCGACAAGGCCGCGCCGCGGGTGACCATCACCCACCACCCGGACGTGCGCCGCATCCTGATGCTGCAGAAGGCCTACGTGGAGGGGCTGCGCGCGGTGTACCTGTACACCGCGAGCTTCCAGGACCAGGTGGCGCAGGGCCAGCACGACGGCACCGACTTCAGCACCGCCGAGCAGGTCAACGACCTGCTGCTGCCCATCGTCAAGGGCGTCGGCTCGGAGCGCGCCTACGAGATGCTGACCCTGTCGCTGCAGACCCTGGGCGGCTCCGGCTTCCTGCAGGACTACCCGATCGAGCAGTACATCCGGGACTCCAAGATCGACAGCCTGTACGAGGGCACCACCGCGATCCAGGCCCAGGACTTCTTCTTCCGCAAGATCGTCCGCAACAACGGCGCGGCCGTCGGCCACGTCGCCGCGGAGATCCAGGCGACGCTGGAGGCCGAGGGCGCCGACGAGCGGCTCAAGGAGGAGCGCGCGCTGGTGGCCCGCGCGCTGCAGGACAGCCAGGGCATGCTCGGCACGCTGATCGAGTTCCTGACCTCTTCGCAGGAGGACGTCAAGAACATCTACAAGGTCGGCCAGCACGCCGTGTCGTTCCTGCTGAGCATGGGCGACCTGCTAGTTGGCTGGCTGCTGCTGCGGCAGGCCGAGGTCGCCCTCGCCGCGCTGGACGCGGGCGCGTCAGCCAAGGACCAGCCGTTCTACCAGGGCAAGGTGGCGGCGGCCCGGTTCTTCGCCAAGAACGTGCTGCCGGAACTCACCGGTCGCCGCAAGATCATCGAGGCGGCGGACAACTCCCTGATGGACCTCGACGAGTCCGTCTTCTGACGAGCCACGTGAACCGCAGTTTCGATTCGACGGCTTGCCGCTCGACGAGCAGCTCGACCTCCATCCAGCCGTGCTCGTCGGGCGGCCGCAGTCACCGACCTGCTCCGCCTCGGCAACGAAGCGGAAGTTCTCGGCCCGCCAGAACTCCGTGCCGCGGTCGCCGAAACCGTCACCGCGCTGGCGGCCCGCTACGCCTCCTGAGCGTGCGTCGATCAGCACCGGTCGGCAGCGCGCGGGCCCACTGCCTGGCTGATCACCGTTGCCGGGGCGTACTGGCTGGAGCGTCGTGGTCGGCGAGGTCCGGCAGAGCACGTGCTGCGCCGCTTGGCCTGCCGGACCCGAGATCGTCCACAGTGGAACGAGCGGCGAGGAACGCCACGAACAGCCCGACCAGCAGCGCCGCCCGACCCCACACCCCGATCATCAACGCCTGCGCGGTGAAACCGTCGTGGATGCCGTTGGGCACACCCGACATGTTCAGGTAGAACCAGCGGAAGATGCTGATGCCCATCGCCACGTCCGCCACCAGGTACGCCACGATCCAGCCCCAGCGCACCGACACCAGCACGAAGAACGGCAGCAACCACAACGTGTACTGCGGCGAATGCACCTTGTGCAGCAGCAGGAAACCGCACAGCATCGCCGCCGACACCTGGATCCACGGATAGGTCCCGGCGCGCTCGTACCGCAACCAACCCACCGCGCAGGCGACCGCGGACGCCAACAAGATCAGCAGCGGCGACACCACGCCCATCGCCGACTGGAAGCCCTCGGAGTCGGTCCAGTGCCGAAAACCCCAGTACCAGACCGAGTTCGTGCTGATGTCCACCTGCCGGCGCGACTGGAAGTCGAACGACGCCAACCAACCGCCGAACCCGGCCAACATGAACGGCAGGTTCGCCAGCACCGCCGTCCCGACCGCCGCCCCCACGACCTGCAACGCACCGCGCACGTCGAACCGCCGCGCCTCGTCCCGGCCCTCGGTGAGCACGTACAACGCCAACGGCAGCACGAAAAGCGCCGGATACAACTTCAGCGCGAAACCCAGGCCCAACAACACCGCGGCCGCCGTCGCCCGACGGCGCAACGGCGCCGACGTCCACCGATGCACGACGAACACCGCGCCGACCGCGCATGCCACGACAGGCAAATCCCAGTTGTGGAAGGCATAAAGCACCAGCGGCGGGCTGAGCGCCCACAACAACGCCCGCCAGCCGCTCAACCTGCCCAACCACCATGCGACGGCCAACCCGAACGGCGCCATCAACAACGCCGACGCGGCCAGGAAACCCGCGTCCGTGTGGGCGAAAATCGCGCCCACCCAGATCAGCACCCCGGTCAGCACCGGGTACTCGACCACCCCGCCGTACAACGTCCCGTCGGCCTCGATCCCCCCGTTCACGTAGGGGAAGACGTGCCGATCGATGTCCCGGCCGATCCACAGGTTCTGGATGTCTGAGTAGCACACATCGCCGTAGGCCCGATCCTGGTAGGCGGGCTCCGAACGCCCCCACTCGTCGTAGAGCGGGCCCGTGCAGCGCGCCTTGTTCGCGTAGCCCAACGCCAACGCCAACGCGGTGAACATGCACAGCGCGACCAAACCGGAGATCGTCAACCCGCGGGTCGTCCTAGCGCTGATTCCGATCACTCCACCCGTTCGATACCCCGACAAGTCATTGTGTTCAGGCGACCTTGCCGCGGAGGAACGCGATGTCGTCGGCCTGGCCCTCGTCCGGGGTCTCTACCACCACCGGCGCCCCTGCGTTCGCGCACACCGCGACCAGCAGCTCCGGGTCGATGTTGCCCGCACCGATGTTCGCGTGCCGGTCCCGCGACGATCCGAACTCGTCCCGCGAATCGTTGAGGTGCACCAGGTCGATCCGCCCGGTGATCGCCTTCACCCGGTCCACGACGTCCAGCAGCTCCTCGCCAGCGGCGTGCGCGTGGCAGGTGTCCAGGCAGAACCCCGCCCCGAACTCGCCGACCGCATCCCACAACCGCGCCAGCGCGTCGAACCGCCGAGCCATCGCATTCGTGCCGCCGGCGGTGTTCTCGATCAGGATCGGCACCTCGAAGCCGCCCTCCGCGGCCTGCCGCTCGAACAGCTTGCGCCAGTTCGACACGCCCTCGGCCGGCTCGTCGTCCTTCGTCACGTGCCCGCCGTGCACGATCAGGCCGTGCGCGCCCACCGCGGCCGCCGCCTTCGCCTGCTGCCCCACCGCCTTGCGGGACGGAATCCGGATCCGGTTGTTCAGCGAAGCCACGTTGATGACGTACGGCGCGTGGATGAACACCGCCACGTCGCTGTCCCGCAACTGCTCGGCCTGCGGGTGCGGCTTCGGGGCCTTCCAGCCCTGCGGGTCCGACAGGAAGAACTGCACGACCTCCGCGCCGCGCTCGGCGGCGGCGGCCAACGGGTCATCATCGCGAACGTGAGCGCCGATACGCATACCCGAAGTCTAGGCGGCGGGCGGGTTCTCCTACCGTCGGCTTGACCAGCGGATCGCCCACCCCGATCCCACAGCGATCCCACAGCGCGAGAACGCGTTCCGTTTCTCGGGCCGGGCGTCACCAACGGCGGTGTTCACGCGTTATTAATCTTGAGAGAGTGATCGGCATTCGCACTGCCTTGGGAGGGCGAGCCATGGGCGCACGGGGGAAACCCGATCCGCTGTACCGGTCGAACGCGCTCGGCCGGACCGTGTCCGCCGGGCTCGTGGGCCTCGTCATCACCGCGAGCACCTTCCTCGGCGCAGGAATCGCGAACGCCGCCGATCCGCTGCTCGTCGACCAGCCCCTGGCGACGGTCAAGGCGGTCCCAGGGCAGCAGATCACCATCGCGCCATCGACGCTGGACTTCAAGGTCCGCGAAGCCGTGCTGCTCGCCATGCCGCTGGCCTTCGGCCCGGCCGCCGACGCCGCGGAACGGTTCAAGGAGCTCGCGCCGATCTCGCTCGGCGCCGCGCCCGAGGGCCGCACCTTCTACTCCGGCAAGGACATCGCCAAGGCCGCCGCGCCACGGCTCGCCGAGATCGGGCTGCCCGCCGACAAGGTCGACGCGGTGACCTGGCACTTCACCAACCTGGTCAGCCTCGGCAACGCCCTCACGGTCAAGGCCGAGCGCCCGGAGGAACAGCCGCCACCGTCGTCCGGGCAGCCGACCCCCGAGAAGTCGAAGCCGACACCGACGCCCGAACCCAGCGCGACGCAGCCGCCGAGCCCGACCACGCCGCCACCGGTGGTCACGACGCCGGAACCGACCCTGACCCCCAGCATCGGGGCACCGGCCGAGATCAGCGTCCTGCCGCCCAGCCTGCGGGACCTCCAGGGGGGATCGCCGCCGTGGGGCCAGGCCCGTTACGACCAGGCCCCCGGCCTGACCCCGAACGTCGGCGACCTAGCGAAGCAGGCCCAGGAGCAGCAGAAGGCCCGTGAGCAGCAGCAGGCCCGTGAGCAGCAGGAGGAGATCCGCGCTGCGGGCAGGGCGGAGGCGCTGCCTACCGAGGTGACCGAGCGGGTCGCCGCCCCGGTGCTGCTCGCCGCGATCTCGCTGGCGGTGGTCACCGCGGCCCTCGTCCGAAGCTGGGTCCTCCGCCGCAACTGACCCCGGCCTGCGGCACCGACCCACCCGACACCCACCCCACCTGACATCCACCTCACCCGACACCCACCCCACCTGACATCCACCTCACCCGACACCCACCCCACCCGACATCCACCCGCCCCGAGCCGCGGTACCGGCCCCGGCCCTACCCGGTTCCGGCCCTGGCCCTGGCCCCGGTTCCGGTTCCGGTTCCGGTTCCGGTTCCGCAATTTCAATGGAAATCGGACCTTCGATTTCAATGGAAATTGCGGAACCACGAGCGGCGGATGGCGGAGCAGGGGTGATGCCGGTGCCGTCGGTGCCGCTTGCTAGCCTTGTCCAGTTCGTCGACGCGAACGACCCTCCTGCCACGGAGAGCCCGTGGCCGTGAGTCCACAGGAGGTGAATGGTCTTCATGCGTCATTACGAGCTCATGGTCATCCTGGACCCGAGCCTGGACGAGCGCACCGTCGCTCCGTCCTTGGAGAACTTCCTCAACGTTGTCCGCAACGACGGTGGCACCGTCGAGAAGGTCGACGTCTGGGGCCGCCGGCGTCTCTCGTTCGAGATCGAAAAGAACGCCGAGGGCATCTACGTCATCCTGGACCTCAACAGCGAGCCGGCCACCATCAAGGAACTGGACCGGCAGCTGAACCTCAACGAGTCGATCTTGCGGACGAAGGTCATCCGCAAGATCGTCGAGCCCCGCAAGGCCGCGCGCGCCGCCAAGGCCCGCGCCGCTCAGGCGTCCGCCTGACCTGCCCGATTCCGCTAAACGACCAGACTGGAGTCTCAGGTCATGGCTGGTGAGACGGTAATCACGGTGGTCGGCAACCTGACCGCCGACCCGGAGCTGCGCTTCACCCCGTCGGGTGCCGCGGTCGCGAACTTCACGGTGGCCTCCACGCCCCGGACCTTCGACCGCCAGTCCGGCGAGTGGAAGGACGGCGAGGCCCTGTTCCTGCGCTGCAACATCTGGCGGCAGGCCGCGGAGAACGTGGCCGAGTCGCTGACCCGCGGCATGCGGGTCGTCGTGCAGGGCAGGCTGCGGCAGCGTTCCTTCGAGACGAAGGAAGGCGAGAAGCGCACCGTCGTCGAGCTCGAGGTCGACGAGATCGGGCCGTCCCTGCGCTACGCGACCGCCAAGGTGAACAAGGTCAGCCGCGGCGGCAGTGGCTTCAGCGGTGGCGGGGGCCCGTCCGGTCCCCCGGCCGACGACCCGTGGGGTTCCGCGCCGCCCGCCGGTTCCGGTGGTGGGTTCAGCGACGAGCCGCCGTTCTAAACGGCGCAGCAACGCTTACGAAGTTTTCGCTCAGGAGGAAGACCGATGGCCAAGGCGCCCGTGCGCAAGCCGAAGAAGAAGGTCTGCGTGTTCTGCAAGGACAAGGCGGCGCAGATCGACTACAAGGACACGACGCTGCTGCGGAAGTACATCTCCGACCGCGGCAAGATCCGTGCCCGTCGCGTGACCGGCAACTGCAGCCAGCACCAGCGCGACGTCGCCATCGCGGTGAAGAACGCTCGCGAGATGGCTCTGCTGCCCTACACCTCGACCGCTCGCTGATCCGGAAGGAGACACGTCGTGAAGATCATCCTTACCGCTGACGTGACCGGTCTCGGCGAGTCTGGCGACATCGTCGAGGTCAAGGACGGTTACGCGCGCAACTACCTGCTGCCCCGCAGCCTGGCCATCGTGGCCACCAAGGGCGCGCAGAAGCAGATCGAAACGATCCGCCGCGTGCAGGAGAACCGCCGGGTGCGCAACCTGGAGCACGCTCACGAGCTCAAGCAGCAGCTGAAGGACCTGGGCCCGGTCACGCTGACCGCGAAGGTGTCCTCGCAGGGCAAGCTGTTCGGCTCGATCACCAGCGGCGACGTCGTCGCCGCGGTGCGCAAGGCCGGTGGCCCGAGCCTGGACAAGCGTTCGGTCTCGCTGCGCGGCCACATCAAGTCGCTGGGCAAGCACATCGTCGACGTGCAACTACACCCGGACGTGACGGCCAACGTCAGCGTCCAGGTCGCCGGCGAGCAGTGACCCGGTAGTACCGGTTTCCACAACACAGCATCGTCCACTCCGACATTCGTGTGACGGGTGGACGATGCTGTGTCCGGTGTGCGCACCGGCGGTCATGGCGGTGGCCGAGCCCCGCCGATTCCGACACGCCGACGAGCGCGACACGCCGGAACTTTTCCACGGATTTCTTCCACAGCCTGCGCACAGCTGTTGACCTGGGGTTTGTTGTCGATCATGCCCACTTGTCCCCAAGTTGTCCCCAGCCATGCGGACGGCTGACGCGAGTTATCCCCAGCTCGATTCGATCTATCCACAGGTTGTCCCGAGCTTTGTCCACAGCTTGATTTGCTTGCTCCGAGCGGGCGATCTAGCTTCGCGCGCGGGCGGTCGCGCCGGCACGCGTGATCGTCTTGGCGCCGGAGGAGGTGACGGGTCCGGTGGCGATGCCCGACGAGCGGGAGGATCCGTACTTCGCCGACGACGGCGGGTCCAGCGGCGGAACCTTCGAGCGGCAGCCCCCGCAGGACCTCGCCGCGGAGCAGTCCGTGCTCGGTGGCATGATGCTGAGCAAGGACGCCATCGCGGACGTCGTCGAGGTGCTCAGCCCCAACGACTTCTACCGGCCGGCGCACCAGGCGATCTACGACTGCGTCCTTGACCTCTACGGCCGCGGCGAACCGGCGGACGCGATCACCGTGTCGGCCGAGCTGGAGCGCCGCCAGGAGCTGCTCAAGGTCGGCGGCGCGCCGTACCTGCACACCCTGATCGCCACGGTGCCCACGGCCGCGAACGCCGGCTACTACGCGGAGATCGTCTCGGAGAAGGCGATCCTGCGCCGCCTGGTGGAGGCGGGCACCAGGATCGTGCAGCTCGGTTACCACGGCTCCGAGGGTGCGGCGGTCGAAGAGGTCGTCGACCGGGCCCAGTCCGCGATCTACGACGTGACGGAACGCCGGGCCAGCGAGGACTACCACGTCCTCGAAGAGCTCCTCCAGCCGACGATGGACGAGATCGACGCCATCGCCTCCCGCGGCGGGGAGTCCCAGGGCATCCCGACGGGCTTCGCCGACCTCGACGCCCTGACCAACGGCCTCCACCCCGGCCAGATGATCATCATCGCGGCGCGTCCCGGTGTTGGTAAGGCACTGTCGCTGGACACGCCGCTGCCGACCCCGGGCGGCTGGACGACGATGGGCGAGGTAGCGGTCGGGGACTACCTGATCGGCGCGGACGGCAAGCCGACCAAGGTTGTCGGGGCAACCGAGGTGATGTACGACCGCCGTTGCTACGAGGTCGAATTCTCCGACGGCACGATCATCACCGCCGATGCCCAACACCAGTGGCTGACCGACACTCGCGCGTCGCGGAAGTCGGCTCAGGCCGCTGCGGTCGGATACAACCGCACCCGCAACCAGCGAACTTTCGCGGAAGTGCGGTCGACCGAGGAAATCGCGGCGACCCTGCGCTGCAACACGGCCGATCGACGGCTCAACCACTCGGTGAACGCCGCACAGGCACTCGACTTGCAGGAACGGGATCTCCCCATCGCGCCCTACGTGCTGGGCGTCTGGCTGGGTGATGGCACGTCGATGGCGGCGGCCTTCACGAGCGCGGATCCCGAGATCGCTATGTACGTCGAAGCGGAGGGTTACCGCGCTCCGCTGGTGCACGACCGCCACTACAGGATCCAGTTTCCCGAGCCCGAGCTGGTTGCCGAACGAACGTGCGTCGTCTGCGGTGCCACGTTCGTGCCGGAGACCAGTCAAGTGCGGACCTGCGGTAGAAGCTGCGGTGGCAAGGCTCGCCGCATCTCTGAACCGGTTCCGCAGCCGATGTGTCCGGACTGCGGAAAACCGGCGTGCGGGCTGCGCCAGTGCGAGGCCCGCCGGAATCGGCGCGGAACTGTTCAGGCCCTCCTCCGGACGATGGGAGTGCTGGGCAACAAGCACATCCCGGCCGAGTACCTCCGGGGTTCCGAATCTCAACGCCGCGCCATTCTCGCGGGTCTCCTCGACACCGGCGGCACGGTGGCACCGAGCGGATCCGTTCAGTTCAGCGTGACCAGTGAGCGACTTGCACGCGATGCATACGAACTTGTCGTCGGCCTCGGCTATAGCTGCACGTTGACGACCAAGAGGGTCCGTGGCCGAACGGAAGCATCGTCCACGGCCTTCACGCTCACGTTCACCACCCAGGACGATGTTTTCCGGCTGAACCGCAAGATGTTGGTTCACAAGGAGCGCAACGCGCGGACGCCGAGGATGGTCGGCACTCGCTTCATCACTGACGTGCGGTCGGTGGCGAGTGTGCCGGTTCGGTGCGTGGAGGTGGATTCACCGGATCACCTGTACCTGGCCAGCCGGTCGATGATTCCGACTCACAACTCGACGCTGGGTCTGGATATTGCCAGGTCAGTGTCGGTGAAGCATGGGCTCGGGAGCGTCATCTTCTCGCTGGAGATGGGGCGCACCGAGATCGTCATGCGCATGCTCTCCGCCGAGGCCCGGATCCGGCTCGGCGATATGCGCGGTGGTCGGATGACCGACGACGACTGGACGCGGCTGGCGCGGCGGATGAGCGAGATCAGCGAGGCGCCGCTGTACGTCGACGACTCGCCGAACCTGACGATGATGGAGATCCGTGCGAAGGCCCGCCGGCTCAAGCAGCGCCACGACATCCAGCTGATCGTCCTGGACTACATGCAGCTGATGACGTCCGGCAAGCGCGTCGAGTCCCGTCAGCAGGAGGTCTCGGAGTTCTCCCGAAACCTCAAGCTGCTGGCGAAGGAACTCGAAGTCCCGCTGATCGCGATTTCCCAGCTGAACCGAGGCCCGGAACAGCGTACGGACAAGCGGCCGCAGCTGTCGGACCTGCGTGAGAGTGGTTCGCTGGAGCAGGACGCCGACATGGTGATCCTGATCCACCGGCCGGACGCGTTCGAGCGGGACGACCCGCGGATGGGCGAGGCGGACCTGATCCTGGCCAAGCACCGTGCCGGCCCGACGGCCACGATCACCGTCGCCCACCAGCTGCACTACAGCCGCTTCGTCGACATGGCCCAGGAGTAGCCGCGGGGTTTTGTAGGGTCTCAAACCTGATGGCGGATTCTCAGTCCTGATGGCCACTGTCTGGCCAATTGGCCATCGGGCTGAGAACTGCGGTCGCGGACCATTAGATCGAGTGAACGTGGATCTCTGTCTGTTCACTCTCCCGCGAGCAAGCCGCGCTCGACCACTCCGAAGAGCGGGAACCGGCGTTGTCGGCATTGCCGTCGGTCGCCCGCCTGCTGGCCGCCGCAGGCTCGGGTGACGCACCCTCGAACGTTGACGCTGAGCCGATCGCTAGATGGGCGATGACGACGACCTGGAGGACGCAGAGGAAGACTTCTACGCCGACGCACTGGAGGATGCATGACCTCCACGCTGCGGTCCGGCCTGGTCCAGGATGGTGCTCAGGCGAGGGAGACCGTCGTCCGGTTGGACAATCTCACATTGGCGCGCAAGGGCCCCTCGCCCGGAAGGGGCTGCCCCGCAGCACCATCGCCGCCCACCTGAACACCACACCCGAGCACATCCATCTGACCGCGATCCGTCATCCACAGCCCTGGCCTCAAAAAGCAGTCCCAAGCAGGGCACGCAGAGACCAGGAACACCCCTACCAAGCGAGCACGAACTGCGCACCTACATGAAGCAAGGACTCCGCCCCGGCCAGATTGCACAGCTCACCGGCTGCAGCCATCAACGGATCAGCACACTCCTGATCAGCAGCGGAATCGGCCCACCAGCACCGCGTCAGGGCTCCTCGCCGTCGACACCACCTTGTTGCGAGAACAATACGAACACAGCCACCGCTCGTTTGTCGACATCGCGGCTGAGCTCGGCATCCGACCGTCCGACCTGGCCCGCCAACCCGCAAGCTCGGACTCGCGATCCGCCACGGAGTCGCCGCCCACAAGCACATCCTCGCCGAACACGGCGGACCCGACACATTCTCCAGCACCCTCTGGGCGGCCTTCGCCACTCGCGGAGCCGAACAAAGCATCCGACGAGTCCTCGCAGTCCCCGGACACCCCGACCTCAATCACGCCGCCCACCACCTCGACATCAGGAAAGCCGTCCTCACCCGCCACATCGACGACCTCGAACAGACTGTCGGGGCCACTCTCCTGGACAAGACGCCCGACCCTGACGGCATCAGCCTCACCGCCGCCGGCGTGGCATTCAGGGCGGAAGCAGTCCCAGTTCTGGCCATGCTCGCCGGCACGGGCAACGGCGCCGCAGTGATGACGACGAAACCGCAACCTCAACCTTGTCGAACTATGACACGGTGACGGGATTCAGAAATTGCCGCACAGACGAGTACCTTCCGGCCACGCTACCTGCGACGCCGACAATCTCATTTCCGCTTGCAATGGCCCGTAAGAAGTCAGTCCAAGGGCCCGTATCCCGACATCTCGGTGCAGGTTCTCAGCCCACGATCGGAACGTGGCAGCAACAGTACGCAGAGCTACAGCATGGGCACTTCGTGCAGACCTTGTGACTGCCAGAACCATCGTCACCGGACAACTCTTGACCGTCGGGTGATACACCCTACGATCCAGTTACATCACGCGTCGCTGAGTCGTCACCGCCGACGCCATGACCAGCGAGGAGCATTCGAACCTATGACGGCCGCGGCGTCCAGGCACGCCTATCAGATGTGGTGGCGTGCCCTGAACTCTGCGGAGTGGACGCCAGGCCACGAGCTACTGGTGCACGTCAACAACGGCGAGAACCTAGTCCTGGACGAGCTGTCGTGGAGCAGCGCGGACGGCGCGCTGTCCGCGGTCGGTTTCTCACCGGACATGGCGAGCTGCTACGGCCATCGCCGCACCACCAACGGCGATGTAGTGGAGGTACGAGGCGAGCTCCGCAGCCAGCCGGAAGACGCACAAGGGACCGGCGATACTCGCGGGTACGAGTTCGACACGGAGGTCGAGGACACAACGGGCTGGCAGCCGTCGGAACAGCTCCGGTTGCTGATCGACGACGGTGCTGACACGCCGCTGCTGTGGACAGCTTGGCGTGACCGGACGGGCATCTCCTGCTCGGTTTCGCTGCGTTCGGCGAGCCCGACCGGCAACGCGGATATCACTGGCATGGTGACCCACGTGTGGGCCAGCGCCGAGTATCGCGACGCAGGTGAGGTGGCCGCGAACCTCATCGAGGGGACCCCCAGCAAATGGTTCGCACCACACGACCGGGCGTCCCTGGAATTCCAGTTTCCGCACCCGATCGCGGCGGACCGGTACGTCCTCACCTCCGCCAACGACGCACCCGATCGGGACCCGGCCGCATGGATCCTGCGCGGCTCCGTAGACGGGAACCTGTGGCGGGTCCTGGACACACGCACGCACCAGTCGTTCACCGACCGGCACGAGTCCAGAACCTATCCGATCACCGCCCCCGGAGCTTATGCCTGCTACCGCCTCGACATCGTCGGCAACAATGGCTCCCCGCATCTGCAACTCGAAACCGTCCGGTTCCTCGCCGCAGCCGGCGGTTTCACCGGCTACCGTCACCGCACGGGCCACGCCCCCATCCCATACCGAGGGGCGTGCGCCGCGCCGGAAGCACCGGACACGCCGATGGAACCCTTGCCTGAGGAGTTGCCTAGCCGGCACACACGGCGGCTGAGCCGGTTCCCGGGCACCAAGGTCCGTGTGCGCTCTGGCGACTCGCCTTCAGCGCCGTCGGCGGGAGACGACCTGATCGCCGGAGGACACCGGTTGCGAGTTGGCGAGAGTCTGCGACGGCAGTCCCTGACCTCGCTCAACGACGCGTTCACCCTCAAGCACTTCGGCTTTGACGATCTCATCCTTTTCCGCAACTACGATCGCAAACCGCTGTGGTGGTCCAGCTCGTTCAGTCCTGGCGACTGGCGGCAGAAGCGTCGCGGCACCGGTGTCAGTGACGTCACCCTGCAGCCCGACGGCGATCTCGTGGCGTATGACGAGGATGGTGTCCCGCTGCGGTCCACCGGCACGGCGGGCTGTGGCGTTGCGATGCTGGAGGTCCGTGACGACGGCGACGTCGTCCTGCTGGACAGTGACGGCGAGATCGTGTGGCACACCGACACCGCAACCACAGACGTCCAGCTTCCGTCGTTCACCGTGGCACGCGGAGACCGCTTGCTGGTTGGGCAGAGCCTGGCCGAGCAGAGCTTGACCTCCCCCAACGGCGAGTACGTGCTGGTGCACGATCATCAGCACGGCGGTACTTTTCTCTATGGGCCACAGGGGCAGATCACCAGCTGGTTCTACCTGGTCCCGGCGATGTTTCCGGACCGGTTCGGCACCCGGCTCACCCTGGAGGAGGACGGCCTGTTCCTGCGATGGTCCAAAGACGAGGGCGAAGGTGTCGACCTGCGCGGCGTCCGCAAGGCGTGGGACAGCCTCACCACACCGCGGTTCCCGTTCCACCCCAAACAGGTCGTGGTCCGTGACAGCGGTGACCTGGAAATGCTGGACGCCGACGGCGAGGTCATGTGGCGCAACGGGTACAAACGCAACCACGCCGAGTTCACGAAATCCTCGAACCAGCGACAGGCGAAAACAAGTCTCAAGCGTGCCGCCCGCCGCCCCGCGGTTCCGGCTGGCGCACCACAGCTGCCGGACACGCCGAACGTGCCGGTGATCCGCACCGACTTCTCCGACCACACGGCCTGGGAACGAGTGAAGACCGGGATCAGTTGGGTGACACCGGACGAGTTCGAGGCCAACGTGACGTATGTCGACGACCCAGCGTTCGCCGGCTTGACAGCCACCGACCTGCTGGAATCCGGGCCGGACCGTGCCACGCACGCGCTGCTGCTGGTCGTCGACGAAACCACAATTCGCTCCCCCGAGCACCCGATCCTGATCGTGGACCTCGGCTCAGAGCCTGACCCGGCCAACGACTGGCCAGGCGAGCCCGCTGGCCGGTCGTTCCGAGCCCTCCCGCACACCATTCAGGAGATCGAAAACAACCTCTCGATCGCCAACATGGACTGGGAGGATTTCGCCGATGGCGTCGACGACGACGGAGTACGTCGGGAACACATGCTCTACGGCCGCGTCGAGGACCTGACTATCGATCAGGCAACCGAATAGTCCCGGAGAGCGGCACCAACCAACTGCCCACGAACCGACACGCTTCACGCCGGGTCAGCCTGAGCCCTCCCGTTCGCTGGAGCGACGAAGGCATCTGGTGTTCGCCGTAGTCGTCAGCGCCGTCGGGCAACGGGTTGTCAGGCGCGCGCTGCTCGTCTGGCGCATCGGTGTTTCTGTCAACCAACAAGTGACGTCACTTCACGCCGGAAAAGCCACCCGCCTGAGACTGATCTTCGCGACATCGCGGCGAGACAGAGGCAAAACCGCTGACCAAAGAAGATCGACATGTCACGGCCTCTGAGAACCTACAGGGTTGTAGGGTCTCAAATCCGGCTGCACTTTCTCATCGTTGGCTGCACCTCGGCTGCACTTGTGCAGTTGGGGCTCGTGTGGAGTATCGGACTGATCCTTATGGTCTGCGGTGGTGCTGCCGATGGTCGGTCGTGGCTCTCGATCAAGTGGTGGGCGATACCGAGGAACAGCTTCGGTTAGGGCGGCCTGGGACGACGTCCGTCGTGTTCCGGTCTTCGCTCCAAGAGGTAGAAGTCGTGAGGCTGTGGAGCGATGTCGACGATGACGCTCTGAGAACTGCCGTGCCGTGGCGGACTTTTCGCTGGTATCGAGGGCAGAGGCACTACTCGGGCACGTACTGGTCTGCGACGGAGAAGAACCATGTCGTCTACGAGTCGCGACTGGAGCTCGCTCGCCTTCTGCTCGCAGACTTCGATACATCGGTGCGTGGCATCGTTGCGCAGCCGATTCTGCTGAAGTCCATGGTGTCTGGGCGGGAACGAAAGCACGTCCCGGACTTCCTGCTCTTCACCGATGACGTTCCCGTTGTGGTCGATGTCAAGCCTCGTCATCGGGCTGCCAGGCCGGAGAACGTGTTCACCTTCGACTGGACCAGACGGCTGGTCGAGTCAAAGGGGTGGAGTTACCAGGTGTTCAGCGAGCCTCCACTGGCCGAGCTGGAGAATGTGCGTTACCTGGCCAAGTACCGCCGTGACTGGCTGTTCGATCTGGGGTTACTTACTCCTGGTCTCCGACAACGCGAGAGTGATCCTCGTAACGAGGTACGTGGTTCAAGCGCCACTCGTGCGCGGTTGCGCCTCCGCCAGCGGGTCCGGAAAACCTCGTGCGGGCCGTGCTTCTGGTTGACAGACTGAGATCGTGAGCCTCCCGCACGACGACATCACCGCCGCGTCCCGGTCGCAGGACTGGATCATCACACCCATCACCGGGGAACTCCTGCGTGGTGCGCTGGATCTGGAGCGGACCGAGCACGGCGTGCTGCCGCACCGGTTGCCCGCCCGCGCCCGCGCGCAGTACTCGGACGGGCAGTTGGCTATGGCGGAGGCGCAGCCCTCGGGTGTGCGGCTCGTGTTCCGGACGCGGGCCACCGCAGTCGAACTGGACACGCTGCCCACCAAGAACGTCTACCTGGGCGCTCCGCCGCGTCCCGACGGCGTCTACGACCTGCTCGTCGACGGGCACCTGACCGGCCAGGCCAGCGCGCCCAGCGGCAACGTCCTGACCGTGGACCTCGCCACCGGGACCGCCGAGACCCAGCCCGGCCCCGTGGGTACCGTCCGCTTTCCCAGTTTGCCCGACCGCGTGAAGGACGTCGAGATCTGGTTGCCGCACAACGAGATCACCCAGCTCGTCGCCCTGCGCACCGACGCCTCCGTCGAGCCCGCACCGGACCGGGGACGTCTGGTGTGGTTGCACCACGGCAGCTCGATCAGCCACGGCTCCAACGCCGCAAGCCCCAGCACGACGTGGCCCGCGCTGGCCGCTTCGCTCGGTGGCGTCGAGTTGATCAACCTCGGGTTCAGCGGCGGCGGTCTGCTCGACCCGTTCACCGCTCGCGCCCTGCGCGACACCCCTGCTGACCGGATCAGCATCAAGATCGGCATCAACGTGGTCAACGCCGACCTGATGCGTCTGCGCGCCTTCACCCCAGCGGTGCACGGTTTCCTCGACACCATTCGCGAGGGCCACCCCGCCGCGCCGCTGCTGGTCGTCTCGTCGCTCTACTGCCCCATCCACGAGGACACCCCCGGTCCCTGCGCGTTCGACTCGAGCGCTCTCAATGAGGGGAAGGTGCGGTTCCGGGCGACCGGTGATCCTGCCGACCGCGCCGCTGGCAAGCTCACTCTCACCGTCATCCGGGAGGAACTCGCCCGCGTCGTGGAGCAGCGGGCGGCCGACGACCCGAACCTGCACTACCTCGACGGCCTCGACCTCTACGGGAAGGCCGACTTCGACGAGCTCCCGTTGTCCGACGATCTCCACCCGGATGCCGCAACCCACCGCCGCATCGGCGAACGTTTCGCCGCTTTGACCTTCGGCGACGGCGGCCCGCTCGGCGCGGAACGTCCCGCTAGCTCCGTTTGAGGTTCGGGTGGTTCCGGCGGCTCATTGCGATCAGGCCGCTGACTCGGCCTCTTTCAGGAGGGCCGCGACGAGGTCGGCAGCTTCGGAGTCGTCGATCGCCTCGGTGGCCGCCCCGACTTGGACTTCGGCCATGGTTGTTCCGGGCACGTCGGTGGTGGTGAACCCGCTGAGCAGCCAGCTGCTGGTGCGTTCGGCCTGCCCAGGTGTGCGGCGTCGAGCGTGTCGCGGTCGCCAGTGAGGAATACCGGAAACGAGCGGGTCTGCGGCTCGTCAACGGTGACCCCTGGCGCCTGCCTCAAGGCGCGGGCGAAGGTGGCAGCCGAGGAAGTGTCATGCGTTCGAGACTGATCTTGGTGAAGTCGGTATGAGACAGCCAGAGAGACCGCTGGGCAAACAAGATCAACATGTCACGCGGTTTGAGACGCTACAGGGTTGTAGGGTCTCAGCACTGATGTCGCTTTCTCAAATAGCTTGTCGCCTACTTGTCGCTTGCGTCGGATCGATGAGAAAGGTCCTAGCCGACAACGATCGAGGGTGCTGTCGGCTAGTCGGTGGCACCTGAGTTGTCAGATCGTGCCGGTTTCTCCGCACATGTTGCAGTGGTGGTCTTCGCGTTCGTCCCAACCGCTTCCGTCGCAGTTGTGGCAGGTCGTGGTGCCGAACCGCGCTGGCTGACGCATCCCGTTTGTCGTGTTGCGGGGAAGAATCACGAGAAAGATATGATCATGGAATTTGGTAGAACAGGTTCTAAATGCTGCTGCTTGATCGTGTTATTGCGCGTCCAATGAGCTCCAGGTCTGCGAAATCCACGACAAGGACGAGATCGTTCTGCTGGTCAACGTCGCCGGCAGCAACCTTGATCGCACCGACGACGAGGTCGAGACGCTGAAACGGTTCGTGCAAGGCGTGAAAGAACCCGTGGTCCGCGCACTGGCATGAACCGACCGGCTACATCACCGACTACAACAGCGGACGACCAGCCAAAACTCGGCGTAAGTCCCTGCCCCTGTAAATCGTGGTGCCGGGCTACATCGACGATCGCGTGTTGTCGAGGAGGCCGGCCGGGCGGTGAGGGGCTGCGCCAGCCAGCAGGGCAGCTCGTCGATGCGGGCGTCGGTGTCGATGCGGTAGCGGCGGCTGATTTTGACGGGTTGAATTGACGTTCCACCACAGTCACGCCCGGCGTGCTCCGTGCACTCGCGAGTTCAGCGTCGCGGACGCGTCGCGATGCGGATGGCGCTGGTATAGGAGGGCACTGACGGTTCCCTGTAAGGGCGGTGTTTTCCGGCCTCTCGTCGGTGCGGCAGCAGCAATAGCGCAGCAGCTACCTGCGTGAATACAGCGGACTGCGCTTGCGCACGGCAAGCGACGCCGACGAGGGTTTGTCGTCGCCTGGTGTTAGGACTACGGGGATTCGTCCCCGATTCGATGAGGTGTCTGCTGATGCGTCCTCCGCTTCCTTTACCCCCCGACGACGGTGAGTCCCGTGTGCCCGGGATCCTGCTGGTGCGCACCGACAGCGACGACGACGTCTGGGAAGACGTGCTCTGGCGCATGGGCGAGCTCCCCGGCATGTACCGGTCCGATCAAGGGGACGCGGCCGATGCGGTGGCGCGGGAGTCGATTCCCCGGCGCCTGATCGTGGCGGAGGATCCCGCGTGGCGGGGCGCCACCTCCGAGGATGTCTCCGCGGCCCTGGAGCGGCCCGGGATCTGGGTGCCCGACCTGGTGGTGCTGACCGACGACCGCACCGTGCGCAATGCGGATTGGCGCCCGCTGCTGGCCTTTCGCGGCAGCGACGGCTATGCCTTCTGGATCACTCCGCGTCAGGCGGCCATGACCTACCTGGTGCCGGACCGCCCGTGCCTGTCCTCGACCATCGACTGGTTCTCGGAGACGGCTCCCGCCGAGTTTGAGCTTGAGGAGGACGAAGAGGAGTGGGAGCCCGACGAGGAGGACCTCTGGGACCTCTATGAGCCCGCGGGGGTCGAACTGGAGTCGCTGAACGCCCCGCCCCGCTACACTCAGCCGGCCCGCGAGCTGCCTCCGCTCATCCAACAGGCTGATCTGCTCGTGCGCACCGATTTCACCGACGATGCGGCCTGGGCCTCCCTGGTCGAGCGCGTGTGTCGCCCGGGCCGCAACGACGTGATCGACGACTTCGGCGACTACGTCGATTTCGTCGACGATCCGGCCTTTGCGGGCGCCACGCCGGAGCAGGTGATGGCGCAGGTCCACCCCAGTACCGACAAGGAAGCGATGAACTCCGACGTGGTGCTGATCGCCGACGCCACCACTATGCGCGAGCCCGGGCACCGCGTCCTGGTGGTCCCTCTGGTAGACCAGGTCGGGTTCGCCTTCCGGGTGGACCCCGAGGTCGTGGGGGGCATGGTGGTCAACCTGGCGCTGGGCAACATGGACATCGACGACTGGCGGGACGACGAAGCGTAGGCCGCCGAAGGGGAGCCGTGCCACCGGGACGTCGGTTGGTGAGCGGTGAGACCGCCTCTTCGGGGCGGGGCGCGGTGGTCGCTGTACGCGTGGTGTACAGCGACTACAGCCGCACCACACCTACCGGACTGTGGAGATCACCCGTGTGGAGTTAGCGGTTTGGTGATCTCTGCTGCCACCATTTGGCGGCATGGCTTTCGTGCGCAAGGACGGCGTCGACCAGGCTCGGGTGCGCTACCGGCGCTGCGACGGCGAGTTCCTGCACACGACCTTGGATCGGGTCGTCGTGGACGACATAGCGAGCGGACTGCCCGTTCGCGAGTTCCGCTGGTACAAGGGCAGGCGTCACTACTCGGGCTGGTACTACTCCTCGACGGTCGAGGGTCTCGTGGCGTATGAGAGCCGCCTGGAGCTGGCGCGGATCATGCTGGCGGACTTCGACCGCGACGTGATCGCTCTGGCTGCGCAACCCTTCCAGCTTGTTGGGCCGGATGGAGCCCGAATCCGCAGGCATGTGCCCGACAACCTGCTCGTCAACGCTGATGGCAGTGTCATGGTGGTGGACGTCAAGGCGCCGTCCAAAGTCGAGGTCCTGAAAGCGCCAATTCTCAGTCGTAATGTCCGCTGTCTGTCCAATTGGGCATCGGACTGAGAATCGGGTTGTCGGCCGTTCTTGGAGCTGCCGCGCAAGAATGACCATTTCCGCATTTAGCTGATAGGCGTCCGATCATTTGATCTGATACTGCGGAAACCCGTTGTCCTGACATCGCCGGATGGTCGATGACAGTACCCGGGACGTGGTGTCGCAACGTCTGCTGATGTTCTCCAGCAGCTGGCTCGAATTGTATTTTCCTGCCCGTTTTTGCGCGGCGCTGTAGCGGGTGCAACCGATGGGGTTCTACTCGCCACAGTCGCTCATCGCCGACGCCCGCCGGCACGGGGCGCGGATCCACCGTGGCACCATCACCACCTCGCTCGCCGCGCCGTGCTCACCACACCCAGATGGAAGCCCTTGCCTCCGCCGGAGCGCTCGCCGACCTCGAGCCCGACCGGCGATCGGCGCGCACACCGCGAATGTCTGCGGGTACAGCCTGAGCACGACGCAGTATGTCCCATAAGGACATACAAGTATGGCTGATCGCGCAGGGTCTGCTGTGTGCCTGTTTTTTTCATCCTGTCCAACATCGACGCTGTGGACTAGCGGCTGCGTGGTACACGCTACGCGTCATCGGCTTCGGCTGTTCCGCGGGGAACGATGTCCCGGCGAAAGTGGCCGCGCGTTTCCCGATCGGGGGAGCGCTGGATAATTGACCATTGACTGCGAAGAAAAGGGTCGGCGGCACATGCGCGAAGCCTGGGTAACCGACGTCCTGGCGGGCTACGAGAACGACCACCGGCCCGCCCATGAATACCTTCGCGAAAACGGCGAATGGACCGCGGTCAGCCGGCACGACCTCCTCTGGGGCGTCCAGTCGGCCGCACGGGGATGGCGCGAGGCTGGCCTGCGGCCCGGCGACCGGGTCGCCGTCGAGGCGACCGACCCGCACGTCTTCGTCCCGGCCTTCCTCGGCGCCCTGTGGGCTGGCGTGGTCCCCGTTCCCCTGCCACCGCCTCCCGCGGCGGGGCGTCACGCCGCGTGGAGCGCCCACGTGACGGCGATGGCGCGTACCGCGCAGCCTCAGGTGATCGCGCTGCGCGGTGACACCGAACCGCCAGCGGACAGTGGGAGGCCGGTCGCCCTCGACAGCATCGTCGCCGCGCCGCCGGAAGAGTCACCACCCCACAACCCCGAGCCGGACGCGACCGCGTACCTGCAGTTCAGCAGCGGCAGTACCGGAAATCCCCGTGCCGTCCCGGCGCGCGTAGCAGCGGTACTCGCCAACGGCCGGGCCATCATGCACGACGGCCTGCGCAGCGACCCGGCCATCGACCGAGGTCTTTCCTGGCTCCCACTCCACCACGACATGGGACTGGTCGGATTCGTGCTGGCACCCCTGCTGGCCTGCGTCCCCGTCTCCTTCATCCCGACCCGCTTCTTCGTGCGGGATCCTGGGCTCTGGCTGCGTTCGATGTCCGAACGACGCGCCACGATCAGCTTCGCGCCCAACTTCGCCTTCGCGCTGAGCGCCCGCCGGACCTCGGCCGAGCAGACCGCTGCCCTGGACCTCGGCCACGTGCGCGTGCTCGGATGCGGCGCCGAGCCCATCAACCATTCGGTGCTGGAACGGTTCTTCAGTACCTTCGCCCCCACCGGCCTCGCTCCCGAGGCCCTGATGCCGTGCTACGGGCTGGCCGAGGCCACCCTCGCGGTCACACTCTCCCCACCGGATCGCCCGTACCGCGTGGACCATGTCCGGACGGCCGCGTTGTCCGCCGGGCGGGCCACCCCCGTCGGCGCGGATCCCACCGGTGAGACAGACCCCGCCGACAGCGGGGCCGGGCTGCCGGACCCTGCCGACGGCGTGAGCACCCTCGTCGGGTGCGGACCACCCCTGCCGGGCAACGAGATCGTCATCCGCGACACCCACGGCGACACCCTCGGTGAGCGCGCCGTCGGTGAAGTCTGGGTGCGTGGCCCCTCCGTCGCTCGCGGCTACGTGGCGGCTCCACAGGAGACCGGCACGTCCTTCCTGCCGGGCGGCTGGCTGCGCACCGGAGACCTCGGTTACCTCGCCGAAGGGGAGTTGTTCGTCACCGGACGCGTTAAGGATCTGCTGATCCTCAACGGCCGCAACATCGACCCACAGCGCGTTGAGTGGCTCGCCGAGACCGTTCCCGGCGTCCGCGCGGGCGGCGTCGTCGCCTGCACCCGCCCCGGTCCGCAGTCCGAGGAATTGGTGATCGTCGCCGAGTGCCGCACCTCGGCCGCCCCCAGCTTGGCCCCCGCCCTGCGCGAGGCGGTGGCCGCCGCTCTGGGCATTCCCGTCCACGACGTTGTCGCCGTCCGGCCCGGCACCGTCCCCAAAACGACCTCGGGAAAGCCACGGCGGCAGGAAACCCGCCGCCAGTACCTGGAAGGTGCCCTCCATGTCCAGCAGGGCTGACATAGCCGTCAGTTACGACCTCGATCCGGAGTTCTTCCGGTTGTGGCTCGACAGCCGGATGAATTACACCTGCGGCGTCTTCGATGACACCGACGACCTCGACACCGCCCAGGTCGCCAAGCTCGGCATTCTGCACGACTTCGCCCGCATCACACCGCAGAGCCGGGTGCTGGACATCGGCTGCGGCTGGGGGAACAACCTCGCTTACCTCACCCAGGAACGCCACGTCGCCCAGGCGCACGGCATCACCCTCTCCGAAGCCCAGTACAACGAGATCCTGCGCCGCGACATGGCGGGAGTAAGCGTCTCCTGCGTCGACTACCGCGACTTCACGCCGTCCCACACCTTCGACGCGGTGCAGTCCATCTGCATGATCGAGCACGTCTGCACTCCCGAGGAGGCCCGCGCGGGCCGCGCTGTCGCGCGTTACCGCGACTACTTTCACAAGGCGTGGACGTGGACCAGCCCCGGCACCCACTTCGCGCTCCAGACCGGGCTGCGCGACCGCCTGCCCCGCCGTCCCGAGGAGGCGCGGGAGCTCCAGTGGCTCGGCAGGACTATCTTCCCCGGGGGCATGACGCCCCGTGCCGAGGACATCATCATGGCCGTAGGTCCCTACTGGGAGGTCATGCAGCTGCGCACCAGGCGCGAGGACTACGAGCGGACCACCACCCACTGGCGCACCCGGCTGCGCGCCCACGAAGAAGAAATCCGCGACCGCTGGGGCAACGATCTCTTCGAGACCTATGACCGCTATCTGACCTGCTGCGTCAACTCCTTCGCCCGCCGGCACATGACCCTCTCCCAGTGGTGCCTGCGCCGGGTCGACGATCCCGAGTGAAAGCGCTGCGGGCCACAGCCGTCGATCAGGGCGGTGGTACCCACACCGTCTCCCGGAACACCGGTACTACCGCACAGGAAAGGGAATCCCGATGACACAGGACGACCTGCTGGCCCTCCTCGGCCGTGGTCTGCGCCAGATCACGTCCGCCGAGTGACCCCCGCTCACCCCGGAATCCGACCTCCACTCGGCCGGCATCGACTCCCTGCAGCTGCTGGAGCTCGTCACCTGGACCGAGACGGAGCTGGACGTCCGCCTGCCCGACGAAAAGCTCTACTCCGTGACGGATGTCCGAGGGCTGTGCGACCTGATTTCCGCCGAACTCGCGAACCGGACCGCCTCATGAACAGGGATCTGCGCGAATCCTTCCACCGCTCCTACATGACGTTCTTCGAGAACGCCGAGCGCACCCGCAGGTGGAATCTGTTCAACGACATCGACTGGGACGTGCTCGACAGCTCGAAGAGCGATCCGCAACTTGCCACCAACGCCGAGACGTTCTGTGGCGTGGAGATGTTCCTCCCCGACTATCTCAACGCCCACCTGGAACTCTTCGGCCGCAACTACGCCCAGGCCTGGTTCGCGGCTAACTGGGGGTACGAGGAATCCAAGCATTCCCTCGCCCTGCGGGAGTACCTGCATCGCAGCGGTCAGCGCACTGAAGAACAACTCCACGACTACGCCGACACCGTGCTGGCCAAACGCTGGGAGCGCCCGTACGAGAGTCCCCGCGAAATGCTGATCTACGGCATGATTCAGGAACTCACCACCTTCGTGGTCTACCGCTCCCAGCGCACCCTGGCCCTGGAGACCGATCACCAGGTCCTCGCCGACATCTACCGCCTCATCGGCCGCGACGAGATGGCCCACACCAAGTTCTACCAACAAATGGTCGCCCTCCTGCTCGACGACGACCGAGAAGGAACCCTGGCCGATCTGGCACATGTCCTGCGGACGTTCCGCATGCCCGCGGAACAACTCCTCCCGGACTCCGATGCCCGCACCGCCCTCATGCGCTCCACTGGCATCAACGGCCAGGTCTACCTCCGCGACATCGTGGCTCCCACCCTCAAGGCCCTGCACCTGACCCGCCACGACCTGCCCGTCGCCAAACCCGGCATGACGGCCCGGCCGCACGGCCAGGAGAAATGACGGTGCCCGAACCCGGAGCGCCTGTCACCGGCTTTCTCGACGAGCCCCTCTTCGATCCGCTCGCCCGGTACGAACTGGGGGTGGACGAGTTGATGCTCCTGACGGTCGAACGCGCGAAGGCATTGCACGCCAAGGGATTGGTGGGGAGCGAGGCCTGGTGCGGGGGAAGCCGGGAAACCCGGTTCCCCGACCTGGTGCGCACCCTGGGCTGGGTCAGCGCCTTCGACATCTCGCTGGTCTCCACGATCGGCAACCAGCAACTGGCCGGCAATGCACTGCTCTCGCACGGCAGTCCCGCACAGCTGGCGGCGTACCGCGACGAGATCGATCGGATGGAGCGGGTGTACGCCTTCGCGGTGACCGAGATCGGCCGGTGGACCAACCTCCTGTCCATCGGGACGGAAGTCCACTACCGGCACGACGACCGGTCGCTGCGCGTGATGACACCGTCCGATGACGCGGCGAAGTACTGGATCGGCAACAGCCTGTTCTCCGCGACGCACGCGATGCTCCTCGCCCGGTTGGTGGTCGACGGTGCCGACGAGGGCCACCACTGGTTCCGGGTTCCGCTGCGGCCGACGGAAGGCGCGCTGCCGTTCCCCGGCGTGCGCATTCGCCGTGCCGACCCCAAGGGCGGGATCGCGGGGAACCAGACGGGAATGATCCATTTCGATCAGTACCGGATTCCGCCGGACGCCCTGCTGAGCGCCTGGGCGCACATCGACGACTCCGGCAGGTACGTCTCCGAGATCGCCAGGCGAGGGCGTTATCTGCGCTGCCTGGAGACGTTCTCTCAGGAACGCATCTTCCCCGTGACGGGAGCGGCCGGGGTGTTGCGGCGCTGCGCGGCGATCACTCTTCGCTACAGCACTCACCGGGAGACCTTCGGCAGCACTCTCCTGAGCTACCAGCACTACCGCGAACGCCTCATGCCCGTCGTCGCCGGGGCACTCGCCCTCCACCACCTGACCGAGCACCTCGTCGAGGAATGGACCAGTCGCTACGCGGCAGAGCCGGTCGCCCGCCACCGGCAAACGCTTTACGGACTGACCTCCGGGGCCAAGGCCCACGCTTCGTGGGCGGCCAACGCGGCCCTGGTCGTTCTGCGGGAGCTCTGCGGGGGCCACGGGTTCCACAGCCACAACGAGATCGTCACCGCACGCGTGGACGGCGAGATCAACACCACCTTCGGCGGCGACAACACCGTCCTGTGCTACGAGAGCGTCCGTGTCGCCGCGAAAAACGCGCCAACTGACGACGCCTCTCCCACCGTGCCCGCCGTCACCGAGGACGGCCTGCGCTCGTGTGGCCACGGCATCGACCTGCTGGAAGCGCTGGCGGAGCGTCTTCTCCGGCGCTGGAGGACGTCGCAGCGCGGCGCACTGTGCCGACCGCAGGTCGACGCGCGCTGCGCCGCCCTGCTGCTCCGCCGGTGGACGGACCGTTCCCGGGGCGACGTCGACGACGCCGTGCGACAGCTCTACGCCGTGACCTGCCTGCTGGGCCTGGCTGACCATCTGGTGGCGGAGGGACTGCTGGACGGCGCGGGGATCCGGGGACTGATGGCGCAGCGCGGCGTGCTCAGCGACCGGTGCGCCGACCGGCACGCCGAGGTACTCGATCTGCTGGACGTGCCCGCAGCACTGCTCGAGGTGCCTCTCGCGCACGCCGACTACGTCCGTCGCACGGTCACAGCCGCCCGCGACACCGACGATCGGGTGCAGCCGGCCTGACGCCGCTCGCCGGCCCACCCGGTCTGCACCACAAAACCGCAGGTCAACGAAGATCGACAGGTCACCAGCGGTGAGACTCTACAAGGCTGTTGTAGGGTCTCGCGGTTGACGTCGTAATCTCACGAACGATGTCGTACGGATGTCATATACGACATCACGGTGTGATTCTTTGGTCATGTAGTGCTCTTCTGCACCGATCGGCACGTTCAGGCGTTCAGGACGTCGAATTTCCCGGCGCTTGCGGCCGCCAGGGCGCGTTCTTGTGGGTGATCAGTGTCCCTGTCGCGCGTCGGCGTGGCTGGCCAGTCGCGCACGAACGGCTGACGATCCTAGCTGTCGTCCCCGAGATCGTGCAGAAGCCGACCACGATGCCGTGGGGAAACCGCTCCCTGCTGTTCCGCGACCCCGACGGCAACCTGGTCAACTTCTTCGCACCACTTACCGACCAGGCCCGCGCGAGGCTCGCCCGCTGACGACAGCAACGTTCCAGACCAGTGACGCCCGTCCGCGGTCTGACCGGCACCACCGGCGGGCGGGCGATCGACGCTGAGGAAATGCCCCCGATTCGAGACTGATCTTGGTGAAATTACCGTAAGCCAACAGAGAACACCGCCGGTCGCACAAGATCGACATGTCACGCGCCGTAAGACCCTCGGCGTTTTGTGGGGTCTCAACGAACTTGGCGCTTTCTCAGATCACTTGGCGCCTGCTTGGCGCTTGCGCCGTGTATATGCGAGAAGACGACATGAGATCACCCCTACTGCGTTAGCGGACGGATGATCGCTGCTGCCACTGTTCGGCAGTCAGGTTCGTGCGCCGCGCCGCGGCGACCGGCATGACCCAAGGCATGACCCGGTCTTCCCGCGGAAGGCTCCAAGACCAGCCTGTCCGCACCGCATCGGCACCTTTGGCGGCGCAACACGGGCACCGGCTTGCGGAACAACAAACAAGATCACCTGCAACGTGACCAGCAGTCGCGGCGCGGTTCTTAAAATGCGCAGATGGCCATTGATATAGCGGAGTACGACGCTTCCTGGCCCGAACAGGGAGCCCAAGCCAGCGCGGAGCTGATCGACGCCGTGCCCGGGCTGTTCCTGAACGTCGAGCACGTGGGCAGCACCTCCGTACCGGGTCTGGCCGCCAAGCCGGTGATCGATTTGATGGCGTCGGTTACGAGGCTGGACGACGTTACCGCCGACCGGGAAGCCGTGCTGGAGCGGCTGGGCTACCGGCCACAGGAGACCGGGATGACCGAGCGGTTGTTCTACTACCGAAACACTGACGTCGGGTGGCGCAGTCACCACCTGCATGTCGTTACCGCCGACACCTGGGGCACCCGTAACGAGCGGCTGTTCCGCGACCACCTGCGGATGCATCCGGAGGTGGCGGCCGAGTACGGAGAGCTGAAGCGGCGCGTCGCTGCCGAGGAGGAGAACGGACTCGCCTACACCAAGCGCAAGACGGAGCTGATCCAACGCGCGGTCGACCACGAGCGTGCCGCCCGCGGCCTGCCCCTCGTGCCGGTTTGGGAGGAGTGAGCCCGGTGGGGCGGAATCGGTGACCGTCAAGGCGGTGGTGAGGTCCGGGCGTGGTGCCGCACGCGTGCTGCTTCGCGGGTGAGGTGGTCGCGTTCGGCCAGGCTGGTGGCGGCGCGGGCGGCTTCGGCGTACAGGTCGGCGGCGTCGCTGAGATCGCCTGCGCGTTCGCGGAGGTATGCCGCCACCGCGGTGTACCGGGGCAGGGCGGGGTCGATGTCGGCGAGCGCGGCGAGGCCGGCCTGTGGTCCATCGGCTTCGCCGACTGCCACGGCACGATTGAGCCGCACGATTGGGCTGCCGGTGAGGAGCAGCAGTTCGTCGTACCACTCCACGATCTGCACCCAGTCCGTCTCGGACGCGGTGCGGGCGTCGGCATGCAGGGCGGCGATCGCGGCCTGGGCTTGGTATTCGCCGAGCCGGTCGTGGGCCAACGCGGTCTGCAGGATCGTCACTCCTTCGGCGATCAGCTCGATGTCCCAGAGCGAGCGGTCCTGCTCGGCTAGCGGCACCAGGCGACCGCCGGGCCCGGTGCGAGAAGCCCGGCGCGCGTGGTGCAGCAGCATGAGTGCGAGCAACCCGGCCGCTTCGGGCTCGTCGGAGAGGGCGGCGAGTTGGCGGGCGAGCCGGATCGCCTCGGCCGCCAGGTCGACATCCCCGCTGTATCCCTCGTTGAACACCAGGTAGAGCACTCGCAACACGGTCGTCAGGTTGCCGGGCTCCTCGAACCGGACCCCGGCGATGCGCCGTTTGGCCCGGCTGATCCGCTGGGCCATCGTCGCTTCCGGAACCAGGTATGCCGTCGCGATCTGCCTGGTTGTCAAGCCGCCAACCGCGCGCAGGGTCAGCGCGACTGCCGAACTCGGAGCCAGGGTGGGATGCGCGCACAGGAAGTACAGGCGCAGCGTGTCGTCCGTGGCAGGCACCGGGCCGCCGGGTGGTTCGGCCTCCACTGCGAGCTCTCGCTCGCGCCGGGCCTTCTCGGCTCGGGCGGCGTCGAGGAATCTGCGCCACGCGACCGAGATCAGCCACGCCCTCAGGTCGCGTGGCTGCCCGTCCGGCCAGGTTTCGTGTGCCCGGATCAGGGCCTCCTGCACGGCGTCCTCGGCCGAGGCGAAGTCAGCTCCGCGACGGACGAGGACACCGATCACCGCAGGCACGAGCTCCCGCAGCAGCGGCTCGTTCACTCGGTCACCGCGGGCGGCTCGGTGAGGAACGGCCGCACCTCGAGCCATTCGTGAATCGGCTTGCCACCAACCCCGGGAGCCGCAGACAGCTCCCCGGCCAGTTCGACCGCGCGATCCCAGGACTCCACGTCGATGACCATCCAGCCCGCGATGAGATCCTTGGTTTCGGCGAACGGGCCATCGGTCACCGGTGGGCGTCCCGCACCGTCGTATCGCACGAAGGTGCCCTCGGGAGCCAGTGCCTGCCCGTCCACGAACTCGCCGGTCTCCTCCAGGCGGGCGGCGAAGTCCTTCATGTACCGGATGTGCGCGTCGACCTCCTGCGGAGTCCACTGATCCATCGGCGGCTGGTCCACAGCCGGTGTCGGGCCACCTCGGTAGTGCTTGAGCAGTAGGTACTTCACAATGAGCTCCTTCTCGGTTGTGCGGCCGGTTAGGGCCGATCGTGCCCCAGGGACGGAGCCGGCGCGCTGTTCTCGACACCGCCGCCGGAAATCCGCACACTTTTCTGGATGTGACGCTGACCACAGGGGTGGCGATGCCCCACCCGTGCGACATCTCGGGAGCTCACCGGTCAACAGCGCGACCGCGGCCCGCGAGCGGGGCTGCGCGATTTCGCGCGAAATCGACACTTGCCAGGCGTGGCCAACGGCGATTTCGCGCGAAATGGGTTATGAAGCAGTGGCCCTTCACGCGGGACCTGCCGCCTGATAGCCATGATCAAAACAAGCGCCCCAATCAGCCTGTACGCACTGTAACGGCTGATGTGAACAAGCGTCGTGATGTGTGCAATGTGCACAACGGCCATGATGCGGCGATGCCCCGCACCGGGGGTGCGGGGCATCGTACAGGTGGCGGGGTCGCGACTAAGATCGGCTTCTCGTTTGTTCCCATTGTGGGCTCATGGCCTCAGTGAGGAGATACTTTTTCATGCGTCTGGCAATAAGATCCGCTAAAGCTTCCATTTCTTTCATGTCTTGTTGGCGGACCGGAAGACATATGTGGGATGTATGGTCAATCGGCGAATCTTCAGCATTTCGGAATTGCTCGGAATATGACGGAGTGAGGATTCCGAGCTCGTATCCCAGAATCACAGCACCGACACGGTTGCGTAGATTAAACTTGCGGTAGATATTACCCAATCGGGATTTTACGGTATCTTTCGAGATGTACAGCCGCATTGCAATTTCATCGTCGGTAAGTTCGCAGGCGACACAATATATGACGTCCCTCTCTGCCTTGGTGAGATTTATCAGCTTGTCTGTGCTGAATCTTTGCGGTGACGTTCTCACTACATTAAAACCGTTCGTACTAGTTTGAAAATGAAGGAATCACGTGGATGCGGCCGGTTGGCGTGACAGGCCCAATGAACGCCAACCGGCCGCGAACGGACCATGCCGGGCCGGGGGGCGTACCGCGTCGTTGCGGTTGACCGGCACGGGCCGTGTCTGGGGTTAAGCGGTGCGCCTGTGGCGTCCGCTGATCACCTCGACCGGTGACTCTTCCCGCAATGCCTCTTCAAGGCAGTCGGAGCAGGCTCTCGCAGCCGGTGGCGTGTTGGATTTGCCCATGTTGAGTCCGCATCGCGACGTCGCGATGGTTCCGGGCTTACGTTCGTGTACGAACCCGAGATGGTCAGTCCAGACCACCCGGACCCCTGGCGGTCCGGCGTCCCCTTCTGCCTCGGGCGCTGGTGCGAATAAAGACGCTGCGGTCACTTCGCGCCCCCAGCGGGGTCCTTGGTGTCCAGATAGCCCTTGACGCCACCCGCGACGATCTCAAGACCGTGGGCAAGGTCGTACAGCTCTGTGTCCTTGCAGCGGTTGTGAATGAGGTTGTCGCAGACGTCCCTGATGGCGTGCTCGGCCTGCCGGAGCAGCAGTGTCAGGTGCGACTGTGCCGAGTAGCGACGGATGGTCAGAGACGGTCGGCAAGAGAAGTACTGCTCATCTTCGCCCGTTTGGGGACCACTGTCAGGGCCGTTCGGCGGTAGTGGAACGATTTCGTTATCAGACATGACACCCCCGGAAGTGTTGACCCAACTAGTAGGCTGTGGCTGCAACGGTTGACCTGTGTTGGCTAGAGATTGGGTGAGGCGGCCATGACCACACAATTGCTCTAAACGGGTGACGTTGCCCGTATGACACGTAAGGATGTATCGGATGGCTACTAATGGGTCACCGCGAGCTAGAGCACTTGCAGCTGCTTTGCGCGAAGCTCGTAAAGAACGATCAATAAGTCTTCGCGAGGTAGCAAGGAAGCTGTCAATTGACCAGTCTCATCTATCAAAGATCGAGACTGGCAAGAGAATTCCTAGTGTCGAAACAACAGCCATGATCCTTGCTGTTCTCGGTATAGCGCCGAGCGAGCGGGAGAGAATTCTCGATCTAGCGAAGAATGCAAGTGAACCTAATTGGCTTACCGTCGGTATGCCTGGGATACCACAGCAGCTAGCCGGAGCCGTAGAGAGTGAGCGCGCTGCATCGGCAGTCGTTCATTGGTCGCCAATGATTATGCCGGGCTTGCTACAGACGGCTGATTACGTTCGGGCCGTCGCTACGGCTGATGGGCTACCGACACATGAGGTTGAATCGCGTGTGATGGTTCGCCTCGCTCGGCGTGAGGTTCTGACCCGTCGTGACCCTGGAAAGTTCGACGTGCTGATCGGCGAGGTTGCACTAAGGCAGCCGATTGGACCGCCAGAGGTAATGGTCGAACAGTTGCGGTACTTAATCAAAGCTAGTGACGAATTTCCTAACGTTGACCTCCGCGTAGTACCAACACGCGTAGGATGGCATCCAGGAACAGCCGGACCGTTTGTCTTGTACGAGTTTCCAGACTCGCCACCGTTTGTGCATTTTGAACACTATAGTTCGGGTGCATTCGTCACCAACTCTGACGACATTGAAGCATACCGCAAAGCGGTAGCCAAGATTAGTAAATATGCCTATAGCCACGCCGATTCGGTAGGCTTTATCGGACAAGTTATCGTAGAGGAGTATCACAAAAATGGCACCCGGGAACAATTGGCGCAAGAGTTCATACAGTAACGTAAACGGTGATTGTGTCGAACTCACCATGACCTTAGACGAACTCCGCGACTCCAAGGACCCGAACGGGCCGACGTTGAAAGTCGATGTCGCCGCGTTCGTCAAGGCGGTGAGGGCTGGTCGATTCGACCGCTGTGTCTATGGATCAGGTTCTGCCGTTGTGTCTGCGGTGATCCTCGATGATGGCTCGCCACGTCATGTATCGCTGTTCGGGTACGTGGAACTCACAGTGCCGACACTTCCATTGGTCGTGTTCGCGGAACAGGATATGGCCGTTGATCCGATCCAGGTAGTCATTTCCGTTGTTGAACGGGTAGCGCTTGAATTGGAGCCGTACGCTTCCGGCGGGTGCACGCATGAGCATGTTGCCCCTTTCACATCATCCGCAGCAGTTGCAGTGCCATCGGGATTTGGTCGATCACGTGCGGCGGAAGCTGGACGGTCTGTGTCGTGTTGAGCCGGTGGTTGGTGATGGTGAGCGTGTACTCTCCATCGGCTTCATTGATTTCAGCGGTATAAATCGCCATGTTCACACTCCTCTAGAAATAAATCCGGCCCAAACGCAGTCGGGTGCGTTTGGGCCGTTTCCGGATGTCAGGCTTTCGCGGGTTCCCGCTTGTGTCCCCTCTTGGGTTTACCCTTGTCCAGCGTGAGGAACACTACCGCCGCGATGGTGCCGTCGTCGGTGCGTTCCTTGCCTTGTTCGAACTGGTATCCCTCGCGGTTGGTGAGGCTGCGCAGGAACGAAACGATGCGGTTCGCTTCGTTCTCGCTGTCCACTGCAACCCGCTTGGCAGTCTTGCTCTCCAAGCTCGCATCAACCGCTTCACGCAGTTCAGGCGGAATGGGCAGACCCTTGCGGCGGGAAACCGGGATCTCACCGTTGCTGTCACTGATGTTGTAACCCGACATAGAAAGATACTCCTCCCCAGAACTACCATTGCCAAAGGGGCGTATGTCCACTATGAACCGAACAGTCGTACGACCGCAAGAGGTTTTCCGTTTTTCAAAACTGTCTTATTTCACACATTTACCATAATTGTGGAGCGGGTTTTAACTCCGCCCGCTAAACAATCGCTAAACGATCGCTCATCGCTCCCATTAGGTGGGATGCTGCCGTGTAGTTTTACCTACAGGAACACAATCGGACAGTTCTCATGAGTTGTTACAGCCGCCATTCGTCGCCAACGGCTACATCAGCCACGGCCAGTGAAACAGTCACGGTGACCGCGTTGACGCTGGGGTTGCCGATGTACAGCGTCTGGCCGTTGCGCAGCACCAGGGACGCCCGGCCGAACTGAACCAGGCCGCCCGGCTGCCCTCCCGCCTGCGTGACGTAGCTGGACGGGGAAGCGTCGTCGGTGTGCAGGCTGACCCACCCACCGTTCACGCTGATCCGCCTGACGTCCCACACGCGCCCCGGACGCGGTCCGATCGGCGCTGTACCGGTCATCAGCGTTCGGCCGGAGTGTCCGGGCAGGGTGACTGTCGACGCTCGCACAGTGGCGAACTCAGGCGCACGCATCAACATCTGCTGCCGCTGGCTGATCGCCTCAGCCACGATGCCTCCGACCTCATCGGGCGTGGCGATGTCGATTTCGCGCCCTGCCTCAATCTTGATAATCACGCTGATTTCCCTTCTGTGGCAAAGAAGTACACGCCGAACGCGATGAATCCGATCCCGAGGAACCCGCAGAAAATGCGGATGAACAGGTTAGGCAGGCCGGTCCAGTTCAGGAACTTCGCCAGAACACCCGCTGCGGCGGTACTGAGTGGATCGGGCAGGCCGAACAGTCCGGCACCCGGAAAAAACGCTTGCGTGGCACCAGGCGTGGGGTCGGTGGGTGGCGGGACCTGTTCACCGCCGCCGAGTTTCAGCGTGCCCGCCTTGATCTGCCGGTACCAATTGTTGACGTTGGTGGCGTAGGCGGATCGGTTGGCGGGCCGTTGGGACGCTGCGGCGATTTGCCCCGGTGACCAACTGGGATGTTCGCGGGCAACATCGGCCATGACCGATAGTGCTTGGTTGGCGTTGTTGGATGGATTGAACGCCCATTCCGCAGTGTGGTTGCCCAGCTGCCCGCCACGGTGCAACTGGTACAGGCCGAACGACGTTCCGCCATCACCGACAGCACGCGGATTAAGCTTGCTTTCCTGGTATGCGGTCGCCAACGCCAACACGGGATCTAGCCCGTGTTGCTGGGCAACTGACGTGATGGTTTCAACTATGTTGGCCATCGTGACTACTTTTTGAAGTAGCGGCTTCGGGATTTGGGCTGTGGCTCGTCTGCGGGCTCATCGCCGGTTTCGTCTGCATCGTCTTCAGATTCCTTTTCGTCGCTCTTTTCAGCCACATTCTGATCAGAAGTCGACGCGGGGCGGAAATGCCGGATAAAGTCATCGGGAGTTCCGGTAAAGACAATGACTTGATTGGTTCCCACAGTCGCCTCTGATTCCGTTTCCTGAACAGCCTCATCAACACTTTCGTCCTCTTCTTCAGCCAACAGCGCCATCAGTTTTTCTTTTTCTTCTTTCGTGAGACGCTGCCTCTTTCCAGCCATGACCAGATCCTTTCGTCAACGTGGGCTATCGACTGCGATCGATCGCCCGCATCCGGGCGCTATTCGCATATACTCAAGGTAGCATTTTTCCCGCGTTTTCGAGGGGTGCCTATCTGATGCCTGATTTGGCGATAACAAACATTGATGACAATCCGAACGCCGCGCAGGAACCGACACCCGGTGACAAAGCGAGAAAGCGGGGCAGGCCGCGCGGAAGCACGAACAAGCAGAAGCAAGCAGCGTTCGCCAAGGAATTCGGCGATGAGCTAGACGCGCTGCTGAAAATGATCGCGATGCTGTGGTCAACGCGCGACCCGGTGTGTGGTGGTGCGCTGAATGAGACATCGTCTCTGATCGCAGGTGACATTGCCGAACTGGCAGCGTCGTCAACACGGGCACGGCGGTATCTGGAACAGACAATGGGACTAGGCAAGCTGGTGCCGCTGCTGATGCATCTCACGCCACTAATCATGACGATTCGCGAGCATCACCTCACACCCAAGAACACCGATGATGACAGTGCGGACAATCATGGTCGAACGTATTCCGTGGACTGAGCTAGAGCCCGCGATTCTGGAACACTGGGGTTGGCCGGAGGGGAAGTGGCAGCCGGAACACATGGCCGTGCTAGGGCCGACCGGTTCAGGCAAAAGCTATTTTGCGACACACTTACTGCATCGCCGCGTGACCCGCTCAGGCGCACACGCGATTATCGTTGCGACCAAACCGGCTGATTCGACCATGTCCAGGATGGCGCGGCAAGGGTGGGTGATCCGGCGAACGTGGCCACCGGACTACGGACAGAACCGGGTGATCTACTGGCCTATCTCGGGCCGACCGTCTGAGGGAATCGCACGACAGCGGCAAGCCGTGTTCAACATGCTCGATGAGCTGTGGAAACCGGATGCCAACGTCATCATCCAATTTGATGAGATCGCATACATCGAGCACGAACTCAAGTTACAACCGTTGATCGCGAAATACTGGCGAGAGTCGCGGGCGCTGGGAATGACGTTGATGGCGATGACGCAGCGACCCCGTTTCGTCAGCCGTTATATGCACAGTGAACCAAGCTGGTCAGTCGCGTTTCGGCCGGATGATGAAGACGACGCCGCACGGGTCGCTGAAGTGATCGGCGGGCGCAGGAAATACAAACCGATCCTGTTGGACCTTGAACCGCATGAATTTCTGATCGTGCGACGAAGAAAACGCGAAGCATACATTTCAAAACTGCCCGGATAGGGTGCCGCGGGGCAATTCCTGGGGCTCGATTCGGGGCACCGCCGGCGGCTACACTGAGAATTGTTCTCCCAACGCTGTGAGGGGGTGTATTGTGCACGTTCACTTTTCGGCGACTGCGGCAACATCCGCATTCTTTTCCGTGCTCCTGATGGGCACGTTGTGGCGGCTGTTGGCCGCGCATTTCGCTAATTCGAGTTCGCCCACGTGGCAGCACGTTGGGCGCGCTATGGCGTTCCAGTACTGATCAACACGATTGGAGTTGTTATGCCTGCTGCAACCGTTGGCGGCAATCCCGGACCCGCACCGGGCAAGGGTGGTGGGGCTGTACAGGTTCCGTTCCTAGTCGGATCAAGCCACTACGCAGAAAAGATTTTCACCGACAACTACGAGACGAAGCCGGGGCAGTCTCAGGAGTTCGTTCACAACATCACGCCTGGTGGTTTTCTGCGGGGTGTGTCGCTGTATGTGAAGGCTACGGGCGGTTCTCTGGGGCAGGGCACGGTGTCACCGGATAACCCGTGGTCGCTGATCACGTCGATTTCGTTGGAGAACATCGACGGTTCGCCGATCAAGTACCCCATGAGCGGGTATGCCTATTATCTCGAAAACAAGTATTCGAAACCGTGGATGGGCGACCCGACGAAGTACAGCGCGTATTCGCGGGGCATCAACCCGAGTTTCGTTCTGCGCATCTTTCCCGAAATCAGGGACACGGCCGGTGTGCTGGCCAACACCGACGCTCGCGCGCAGTATCGAATCCGCTATACGCTCGCTGGTGGTGACAACGTCGCGACGGGCAACGTCGGTGCGTGGCCGAACGTCACGGTGACCGGATTTCTGGAAACGTGGGCGCAGACCGACGCACAGGACTTGCACGGCAACCCGATTGCGCCGCTGCCACCGGGATTGTCGATCGGCAGCCTGTTGCGGCATGACGTGAAGGCGCTCAACGCTGCGGGTGCGGACAATCTGTTGCAGCTCTCGAACACCGGCAATGAGTACAGGACCATCATTCTGGTTGTGCGGGATTCCAAGGGGGAAAGGCAGGACTACCTCAGTGATCCCATTCGTTTCCGTCTCGATGACCGTTCCGTGTTTGTTCGGTCCCCAGAGTCGTTGTTCTCTCAAATGGAGTGGCACTACGATTCGTTGGGTCTGGGGATCGCGGAACGCGAAACCGGGGTGTATGTGATCCCCCGATTCCGGCAGCCGGGGCAGCTCACGGGTTCGTATTGGCTGCCGACGTCGAACGCCACGTACGTGATGCTCGAAACCGCCACCGCCGCCGGTGCGAAGAATCTTCCGGGCACGGTCGAAATCATCACGGATGAAGTGGTTCCGATCAACGCGATTCCCCTGGAATTGGAGGGTATCTAAATGGCAGGCCGCTACACCGGTGCCGCCGATCAGGCCGCACCCAGTAACGCGGGTACCGCACCCGCTGCGGGCGGTTCCGCCCGACCCTGGCAGCCGACAGTGTCATATCTGGTGCTGCTTGTACTCGCCGAATACGCAACGTTGCTGACACTGCGGTACATCTTCCGCCACGTTCACGGAGGTTAATCACAATGAAGCCGAAGCACGCGATTCTGTGGATTTTGCTTGGGTGGGCTGTGGCGCTGCTGTTCCCGCCGCAAGCTCTCATTGGAGTACTGAAGGGGCCGGGCTGATGCGCCCGGCAATCGGTCTGACACTCATGGTCATCGGAATCAGCTTGGAATGGGTAGCGCTGCACGGCTACAACGCACCCGAACCGGGCTTTCGTGGATTCATCAGGGGCGTTTATGGCGGCATCACCCAAGCAGCAGAAGGGCAGTAAAACGGCCAAGGCCGCGAAAGTCGCCGCGAAGGTTGCCGGACCGGAAGCCGCTACGGCGGTCAAGGTGGCCGGAACAGTTGGGCGTGTCGCCAACCGTTCCGGCCGCAACGCCACCGGCAACATGAAATCCGGTTCGCCATCGCTGCGGGCACTGAAAGGCGAATGGCTCGCCGGAATCCTGTTGATGTGGCTGTACCCGTTGGTGAAACCGGAATGGGTCAAGGACTTCAATCAGTGGGTTGCACGGCAATTGCTGTGGTCTGCGATCTACATCGTGTTATTCACCATTGGCGGGATCGGCCCGCGTGCCGGTCGGGTCGCTTCCGCGTTAGGCGGTTTAACGGTGCTGATGCTGCTGTTGGCACCATTCCAGGATGGCACCGCGTTCGGTGTCCGGATGTCCGACCACATCAAGAGAATGGCGCAGCGCAAGCCGCGTGAGAACGTCATTCCGCGTTTCAACGGGCAAGAGTGGATTAATCAGCTACTCGCGCCACCACCGCCGCCACCCGACCCGAATGCCCCACCATTGCCGCTGCCAGCGGTGCCACCGGGGCAGCCGACGCAATTCGTGTAGAGAACAGGAGAACAAGAAATGAACAAGGTTGCCGACATCGCAATGGGCATCATCGTCGTCTCTGCCATCTTCGTGATGGTCCGCCCCGGTTCGCAGGGTCCGGGGCTCGTGAACTCCGTGGGCGGAGCCTTCTCCGGCGCACTCAAGGCCGCGACGGGCGGGGGGAGCTGGTGATGCGCCACCGCACGCCTCGCCCGCTGCCGCACGCGGGCACACAGCGGTTCTACGACGAACGCACGCCGCGCCCGGGGCGTACCTCCGGGGGTCTGCCGTTCCGGGGGCGCACCTCCGGCGGGCGGGCACCGATCGAGTACGTGGCCCCACCACCGGCATCGTTTGACCAGGGGATTTACCGCGAACGCGGCCCGTGGTGGCACACCGGGAACTACATCCCGGCAGCCGCCCCGCTGCGGTGGACGGAGGCGGGGCCGATCCGCCCGGACATGCACCAGCGCACGCACCAATGGCGGCGCATGGCGGGCGGGGCGCATTCAGACCGCACGGGGATGCACAGCCCGACCCCGACGACGGCGGGGCGGGACGGGCGCAGCGGACGGCAGCAGCAGCGGCGGCCGGTGCGGTCGCTGCTGTCGATTCCGCGTTTCCGGGGTCAGTCCTATTCGGACACCACCGCGCCCGTGGACAGGAGGGGGCGGCCGGTGGCTGAGCTGAACGCCAACTTTTTCAAGAAAAAGTACGGCGGCATCGAAATGTGGACGTGGATGGCGATTGCGGTAGCCGTGCTGCTGATCGCCTCCGCGTACCGCAGGAATTCGCCCGGAGGATCACCGCCGCAGGGCAGGCCGGAAAACGTCGGGACGAACCCGTACGTGTTCCTGCTGCCGGAAAACGCGATGGCGCGTCCGGAGGCGCAGAACGTGACCACCACGTACCCGGTGCAGCAGCGGGCACCGGGTACGGGTCCCTCCCGTGCCAACCCGGCCGCGTTTGGGTTCGAGTGGTCGCCTTACACGGTGCTGGGGCTGAAGGAGACACGGAAATCGTCTGCCGACACAAGCCCTTTCGGCATCGCGACTGTCGCCTATGGACTGGACAAAGACGACACCGCGAACAGCAGCTATTTCGCGAGTCTGATCACGGCCAACAATCCGGGTATCGACTGGTCGCGTCCGCTGCATGCGGGAACGGTGGTGCTCATTCCGAAACTGAACGTGACACCGCCGGACGCCAAACCCACCCAATTCAACTGAGTGGGGGGCGGCATGAATGACGCGACGCTCTACAGCTCGATTCTGATCGTGGGGACGTCTGCGGCGGTGTTCGCGGCCATGTGTAGTTCGTGGTTCACCGCCGCAGAGCACCAGGGCGACGACGACACGCGGCACCGGATGCGGCTGTGTGAGGGGGTCGCGACGCTCGTCACGCTCGCTCAGGGTGTGGCCGCATCACACCATTTAGGCCGATCAACGCCGCTGTTCGTATCAATCGCCTTGTGCGCGTTGTTCGTATCAGGGTTCGAATACGCCATTGCGCACGCTGCGGCGATCAACCCTAACAAGGCCATCAACACGAACAGCTCCATTAACACGATCAGTTCTATCAACGCAATTGTTCGCCGATAGTCGTTACGAAAAGTGATCGAAATTCGGAGGCGGGACGATTAGTGTCGATCTCGTTCCCACTCAACCCGTTTGAAAGGCGGAATGACTTATGCCACGTAAGAGCGCTGCCGCGAACAACACGACTGATGACGACAACACGACTGATGTGAACAAGGTGGTTGATGTGAACAACGGCGCTGATACGAACAAGACGAACACCGGGGCTGATGTGCCCGAAGTGATCAGGAATCACGACACGCTGTCCGAGCGTGAAGTGATTGAGTACCTGGCGCAGGGATTCGAACAAGTCGCCAGCAAGGCGATCAACGCCAATGAGGTACTCGGACAGGCTTCCCTGCTCTCCGGCGACGACAAAGCACGTCTGATCGGCACCAACATGGTCGTGTTGGGATGGCGCTTCAATGAGGGACAGTTCGCCGATGAATTCGTCTCCGTGCTGGTACTCACCGAACACGATGAGTACTTCGTGTTCAACGATTCCAGCGCGGGTGTGTACCGGCAGTTGCAGGCCGCCACCGATCGTCTGGGACGCCAGTACGGGCCTATTCACTCCCGCCACGGACTGCGCCCGTCGGATTACTGGTACGACGAAGAAACGGGCGAGACGTTCACGGTCAAGCCCGATGACCGCAAGACCATTCCGGCCCGTACCTTCTACCTGGCGTGAATCTGGGGACAGTCATGGAAACCACGGAAGCCGTCACCGAAGCACGCTTCACGATCCGGGCGCACATGGGCCGAACGCCGATCTACACGGAATCGATCGCCCACGTCTACGACTACATCCGGGCCGCAGTCCCGAACGTGAACATCGACCACGGGGCGCTGTTCACCTTCGCTATCGGTATCTTCATGCTGACCGCTGAGGAATGCGACACGATGTGTGTGCACCAGGCCGGTAAGAACATCGCCGCCTTGGCGGACCGGATGCTGATCGATCGCGAGTGGGACAAGCGCGTCCGTACGTGACGAGAAAAGACGTCCCCCTTCCCGCCGAATCTCGGGAAGGGGGACGCCTGATCTTTCTTCGCCCCGAATACCCAACAGGAACAGTATAGCGCGATGAGCCGACAGCGTAAATCCTGGAATTCACTGTCTGATGCGTATCGGCGGCGGTTGGAACGTGGCGGCATTTCCCGGCAAGCCTACGAATCGGGCGCGTCGCTGTCGAAAGCACGCGGGCACGCTGCGACCCCGGAACGTCCCGCCGACGCCCGCAGGAATCCCGGCCGCTACGCCGATTATCTGGCACGACATCCGAACGCGGGCAAGGACTTCCCCGCGTTCGTCCGGCAGGCCGATCCGAGCAACATCAGGCCTGAGGTGCGCGACAACTGGTCAACCCGCGACAAAACGAAACTCGCCAAACACTGGGGCGCGATCGGCAAACACCGCATGTCACATGATGACCAGTTCGGCACACTTCTAGGACCATTCGAAAACACCCACGTAGGGGGATACGGTGGCATCCCAAAACAACCGCTTGAAACTCGTAAAGACGTCATCGACGCCTACCTACAGCAGCAGACAGAAGACCCATTCGAAACTCTCTACGAATACGCCGCCACACTCGGAAAATAAGTGCCTGCTCTGCGGAAGTGTGCCCGTCGAAATCCACCATGTCGCCTCTCAGCACTGCGACGTGACGGTAGCGTTGTGCGTGCCACATCATCGCGAAATCTCGCTACGGCAAAACGCCACCGGAATACCGCCGGAACAGTGGCGTGACCGCCTGATCATCGGAGTATGCCACCTGATAGATGCGGCAATGGACTATGGAATCTCGCCCGTCACGCTCGCACGGTTCCTCGTGTCGTTTACCGGAGACCCCCGCCGTAGAACTCATCTGGAAATGGATTAGAGAATGGGATCATACGTTCTTGTCTTCGACACCGAAACCACCACCGACACCCGGCAGCAACTAATGTTCGGCATGTTCCGGTACTGCCACATCAGCGATACCGGGCAGGTGTCGACACTGGCCGAAGGAATCCTGTACTCCGATGACCTGCCGACCACCGACCCGGACGGTTTCGCGGTGTTGCAGCGCTACGCGGCGACGCATCCGGCCGATGTGGACATGGGCTTTCAGGACCGGGAACCCAACCGCTACATGGAATTCCTGTCGCGGGATGAGTTCGCGAATCGCTGGCTGTGGCAGGTGGCCTACCGGCACCGGGAAACCATCATTGGTTTCAACCTGCCGTTCGACTTCACCCGCATTGCGATCGACGCGGGCGAGGCACGCAAAGATTACCACGGTGGCTTTTCGTTGGCATTGTGGCGTACACGCGACGGGCGCATTAATGAATATCGCCCGCGGTTGCGTATCAAAATGCTGGACAGCAAAAAGGCGTTCATTTCCTTCTCGGGCATCAACGGACATAAACCGTTCGCCGGGAATTTCGTTGATCTGCGCACGCTGACGTTCGCGTTGTCGAATCGCTCGCATTCTCTGGCGTCCGCGTGTGAAGCGTTTGGGGTGGAACATGGAAAAATGCACACGGACGAGCACGGTCGCATTACTGACCGATACACGGACTATTGCCGACGTGATGTCTTGGCGTCCGCCGAACTCTACGCCGCATTGTCCAAGGAACTCGCACGCCACGAACTCGACACGGACCCGACCCGTCTCTACTCGCCTGCGTCGGTGGCGAAATCGTATTTCCGGAAAATGCGGATCCCGCAACCACTGAAACGCGGCGACGTGGCCCCGGAAATCCTCGGATACGCCATGTCCAGCTTTTACGGGGCACGGGCGGAATGCCGCATCCGACGCCAGGAAATGCCCGTAGCCGTCTACGACTTCACCAGCATGTACCCGACCGTGAACACGCTCATGGGCATGTGGTCCCTACTTACAGCCGACCGTATCGAGGTCACGCATGAGGCGGAAAAGGTACAGGAACTGCTGAATGCCATCACGCTTGATGCGTGCTTTGAACCGGAAACGTGGCGGGAATTCGTCGGCATCGCGAAAATCCGGCCGGATGCCGACGTGGTGCCCGTGCGGGCGCAGTACTCCGGCGGCGGTGCACCGAACATCGGCGTCAATTACCTGACCGACGATGACGAAACCTGGTACGCCATCCCGGATTTGGTCGCCTCCACGCTGCTCACGGGAAAGCCGCCGGAAATCCTCGACACCATCGTGTTCACGGCACGCGGCACCGCGAATGGACTCCGGCCGACCCTTCTCCACGGAACGGTAGAAATAGACCCGGAACGCGATGATTTCTTTCCTCTCATCGTGGAACGACGGGCGCAGTTCAAAGGTACCCCGACCGGTGACTTTCTCAAGGTCCTTGCCAACAGCGGGTGTTATGGGATCTTCGCGGAACTCAACAAGCGTGACGACGCACGCGACGGTGAAGCCATGTCCTACGCCGATAAACCCCTAGGAAAGCGGAAGAACCCGGAAATGCCGGGGCCGTTCACGTTCCCGCCTATCGCTACCTGCATCACCGCAGCGGCGCGGCTCATGCTCGCGATGCTGGAACGAGCGGTCACCGACGCGGGCGGGGCGTGGGTATTCACCGACACCGACAGCATGGCGATCGTGGCTGCGGAAAAGGCAGGCCAACTGCACGAAATCGGGGTACTCGACTACGCCACAGTGGACGGCATCGCCACCAGGTTCAACGCCCTGAACCCGTACGCGAGCATTCCCGAGCTGCTGAAGCTGGAATACCGGGGCTGGTGCTACAGCATTTCAGCGAAACGCTATGCGCTCTACCACGTCGACAATGAACGAGTGGTGATCGACAAAAATTCCGAGCACGGGCTAGGGCATCTGCTGAATCCGACCGACCCGGAAACCTCCGACACGCATTGGATTCGGCAGCTCTGGCAGTACCTGATCAGCCGTGAAACCGCACGTGAAGCGATCGAACCGCCCTGGTTGGACCGACCCGCCATCAGCCGGTATTCAGTGTCTCAGCCGTCGCTACTGCGATCCTTCGACACCGTGAACGCGGGAAAACCGTACGCGGAAAGAATCAAACCGGCGAACTTCATTTTGGTGGGACACGCCCACCCAATTCAGCCGACGTATCCCGGAAAAGTCATGCCCATCGCACCATATGAACCCAACGCCGCCCGCTGGACTGAACTAGAATGGCAAAACAAACACAATCCCGGTCACGGATTCCGCGTGGACACTCTAGGTGAATCCGATGAAGACATGCTGAAAATCGAGGCAGGAATTGTGTATGTGCAGTCCTACCGCGATGTGTTGAACATGTACGCGATTCACCCGGAGTCGAAATTCAACCAACCGGACGGGCGCACCTGCACCCGTGGTTACCGGGGGTGGCTGGTGCGCAAGCACGTGCGGGCAGTCGCCACCGGCTATGTCGGCAAGGAATCCCACGAAATCGAATTGGTGCAACAGGGGTTGCTGTCTGCCAGCGGCGTCACCCGTGCCCGCACCGTGAATCGCTGGGAACGTCTGTATGCGCTGGTCACGCCCGTGATTGGGCATCTGAGCATCGATGAGCTTGCGGCGGAGCTGGGCATTCCCAGAACGACAGCGGGGTATGTACTCGCCGGTCGTTCTCCCGCACCCGAGACGGAAAAGGCAGTGGTCACGTTCGCGTGCACCCTGGCAGCGTCCGATTTGGGAATCGACTATGACGCGAAATCAGACCCGCTGATCGTGCTCACGAAATGGAAAGACACAATGCGATCACGACCACGACTGATCATCACCACCGTGGACCGTACATCACTAAAATCGGAGGCATGACAGAACCGATTACCGAAACATTCACCCGTGAATCCTGTGACCCGTCCGTCCTGGTGGTGGACGGGCACGGAATTTCCATCACCACGAAGAAAGGCGAACTAGTCATTAAAGACGGCATGTGCGGACGCGGGCGCACCCGCACCATCGCCCGCAAGGATCGGCACGTGCGCCGTATCGTCGTAATCGGCCACACCGGGCACATTTCCATTGACGCGATGAACTGGATTCACGGTGTCAGTGTCACGCCACGCGGGCAGCGTCGCACCGATCCGATTTCGCTGGTGGTGGTCAACCCCGAAGGTGAGCTCATGAGCACATCGGCGCAATCGATGCGGGATACCAAACTGCATCGTGCGCAAGCGTGCGTGCGTGATACCCCCGTTGCGCTGGACATCACCAAACACCTGTTAGCAACCAAGTTCGTTGGGCACACGGAGGTGATGCCGGAATGGGACGCGGGCACCTGGATTGACCGGCTCAATGACTGCACGACTCAACGGCAGTGCCGCAGCGTGGAAGCAGACGAAGCGCGAGCGTATTTCGAGTCATGGCGTCTGCTAGAGCTGCAATTCGATGGGCAGGTGCCGTATCACTGGCGTTTCTTCGACTCCCGCACCAGCGAACTGAACCACAACGCCAACGCCAAACAGACCGCGAACAGGAATGCGACCAATCCTGTTAATGCGATGCTGAATTACTGCTATGAAGTGGCCAAAGCCGAAACCGTGCTTGCCTGCTACGTGGCCGGGCTTGATCCGAACTTGGGTGTGTGCCACTCCGACGACTACCTACGATCAATGGCGTTGGACCTGGTGGAAGTCGCCCGCCCGTCCGTGGAGGCGTACGTGTCCCACCTGATCGAAAACCGCCGGTTTCGCCGCACTGACTTCGTGGAAAAGGACACGGGCGTGGTGCGAGTCCTGCGACCACTGACGAGCGAGCTTTCCGAACAGCGGTTGATCTGGCACCGGGACGTGTCCGAACACGTCGAACACGTCCGCAAGCTGATCAACGGCACCGTGAAGGGGTGGAAGCGGGCGGACTCAACCCGGCTCACCGGCACCAACGGCCGTGAAGGCTGGCACAACGGCCACCACGTGGCGTGAGCCGCTGCCCCGGCTACCACTAATAGCCGGGCCAGCGGCCCACAGCGACACAGCATAGAGCAGCAGCGATGCCCCGCACCCCTGGTGCGGGGCATCGCCGCATCATGGCCGTTGTGCACATTGCACACATCACGACGCTTGTTCACATCAGCCGTTACAGTGCGTACAGGCTGATTGGGGCGCTTGTTTTGATCATGGCTATCAGGCGGCAGGTCCCGCGTGAAGGGCCACTGCTTCATAACCCATTTCGCGCGAAATCGCCACCTCGTGCGTCGCGGGCCGCAGCCGGTCAGCCCGAAGCGAAAGCCCCGGCGGCTGGGTCGGCCGCCTGCTCATGACGCGGCGCATGCCCGTCCTCGTCCTGGTGAGCGTGATCTTCGTTTGGTCGCGAGTCCCGTTGCGGCGTGACCGATCGGCTGTTGGTGGTGCGCACCGCGCCGCCGCGATGGCTCAGCCCGACTTGCTGCGCGGGCACCGCTCACGGCTGGACGTCGCGACCAGGCCGGTCACCGGCTCCGCCTAGCCTGCATCCGTGAAGTGGCGTCGGAACCACGTGGTCAGGCCGGCGTCCACCTCGCGGGCCAGTGGCAGCTGTGGCGCGGGCTCGATGCCGGGCTCGTCGGCGAGCGGGTGGGCCAACCCGGGGATCGACAGCAGTTCGGACCGTTCGCCCAACGCGTCGACGAGATCCAACGCGTCGGCCCGCAGCGCCGGGTGATCCAGCTCGCCGCTGACGACCAGCAGCGGCGCGCGACCGGCGATGGTGCCCGCTTCGGCGACGAAATCCAGGCTGTCGACGGCTTTCTCGGACTCGGCGTCATACGGGTAGTCGCCTGGGAACAGGTCCACCACGGACCGCATCCGGATGGCGGCGTTCACGACGGCACCGGCGAAGACCGGTATCTCGGTGCCTGCGAGGATCCGCAGCGCGACGGCCCCGCCCAGCGAGCCGCCGAGCACACCGATCGGGCCGTCATCGACCGGCAGCTGCGCACGGATCGACGCCAGTGCGGCCGGGAACTCCTCCGACGCCTGCCGGACGAACGGGTACAGAGCTGACATCAGGACGTCCTTGCGGATCAGCTCCAAGCCGGCGGCCATGCTGCCGTCGACCATGCGCGCCCCGCACATCGGCATGCCGAGGTGCACCCGCCACGCGGGCAGGTTGTTCATCGGCAGCGCGGCAGCGAACGCGGCGTCCGACCTCGGCGCATCAAGCATGTGCCAGGTGACGATCAGCGGCGCGGGGCCGTTGTCGGCCGGTGGCAGAGCGGTGAACGGCACGCCAGCGGCCGTGCCCGTGATCGGTGAGTGCATGCGGCCACGGTAGTTCGACGGCCGCGTGCCGGGAATCGGTTACGCCACGGGGGGAATCGGCGCCGCAGGCGGCCGCCCTTCTCGTGCAGGTCGGAGCCGTTCTCGTCGTCAAAGCGGTCCCCGAAACCCAGGCGCGCTCACTCGAGCGGGTCGAAGAACTCTCCGCGCAGGTAGCAATCGTGCGTCCAGCGCACGACAAGGCACCTGAGGACCATCGGAACGTTGTACGGACTGCGGCGTACGGACTGCGGCGTACGGACTGCGGCTCTGCGGCGGACAACCACGACCCGCCCTGGTGGGCGGAGAATCGGGTTGCCGGTCGCTCGCTAGGCGAGTGCTGGTCAACACCACCGCCGAGGTTTGGCGTGGGGACGACCACCTGCCCGACCCGGCTGCCCTCGTCGCGTTCGCCGACCTGCACGGCGACCAGTCCGGAAGCGACGATGTCCGCGGCGCGTTGTCCGAACTCGCCCGCCGCGGACGCACAGCCGACCTCCATGCGGTCCACGCACTTCGGGTGACCGTGCGCGACCTGATCGATCACCCCGACCGCGACTACGATTGACGTCCCGCCTGCCGTTGGGGCCCGGAAACTACCGCGGCGCAAGGGGTTTTCCGGGACTGTCGGCGTCTTGCTCTGATAGGGCGGCGGTTTCTGTCACGATCGGGAATTACCGGTCCGGTAGCGCACGCAGCGCACGCCCTCACCCACGGCCTGCGGGCGGCATGCCGGTGGCGAGGGCGGACTCCTCATCGGCTTTCAACGGGTCGACGACTACCTGGCTGTCGCGAAGCGGTGCCCGACCGCCAGTCCGCATCCGATCGGTGGGCAGCGCCTTGAACTGCGCGGTCACCGAGAGGTACCCCGGTCACTGAAAAGTGCGTTCTTCCACGTCATCATTCACTCTCCTATGGTTTCTGAGTATCCGTTAGAGAGCGTAGTTGTGACGAGGAGGCAGGCAACATGGCCATCACCCTGGTGAACCCCAACGGATTGCCGGAAGTCGAGGCGTACCGGCAGGGGTCGATCGCGACCGGGTCGAAGCTGGTCCACATCGCCGGACAGGTCGCCTGGGATGCCGATGGGGTCACGGTTGGCGGAGGTGACCTCGCTGCTCAGGTCGAGCAGTGCTACCTCAACGTCGGCACCGCCTTGGCAGGGGTCGGTGGCTCTTTCGACGACGTGGTGAAACTGACCGTCCACGTCGTCGACTGGACCCCCGGCAAGATGCCGCTGCTCCTGGACGGGATCGCTCGGGCGGCGGAGAAGCTGGGGGGCACTCCCGTCCCGCCGGCCACGCTGCTGGGCGTTGCGGCACTGGACGTGCCCGACCACCTGGTCGAAGTCGAAGCCACCGCGGTCCTCGACTGAACGGGTTGGTCAGGCGTCGAAGCGGCGGCGGGAGGCTTCGATGTGACCGAGGTACCGGCGGGTCCAGCCGCACATCCCGTCGATCGTCGCGCGCAGGGCCTGGCCCGGCTCGGTGAGGGTGTACTCGACCCGCGGCGGCACGGTGGGGTGCACCTTCCGCTCGACCAGGCCGTTGCGCTCCAGCATGCGCAGGTTCTGGGTGAGCATCTTGTGGCTGATGCCCTCGATCTCGTTCCGGAGCTCGCTGAAGCGCAGGGTGCGTTTTCCGAGGAACTCGATGATCAGGAACGCCCACTTGTTGGCGACGTCCGAGAAGATCTCCCGCGCCAAGGAATCCGCTCGCGCCAGGTCTGCTTCCTCGGGCGAGCCCTTGAACTGCTTGGTCGCCATGGGGTCTCCCAGCCATCGAGAAGTGCCTTCTGCAACGTAACTCTCCTATGGTTCCTGGGTAACCACAAGAGATCGGTTGGCTGGGCGCTGCTCGTCTCCCGCTCGCGTGGCGACGAGCGCTGCGAAGGCTTCCCCTCGGGTAGCCGGCTCACCGCACCCGCGAACCCCGTCCGGAACGGCTGGAACCTGCTGCGTCGTTCTCGGTATGGAGGCGGGGTCGGGTTGACACACTGACGATCACGATCGGCTGATCGTCGAGGCGGTCCGGAATGCCGACCAGGCAATTGGAAAGGCCGATTCCCGTCGAGTTTGCCAGATGTAGTCGATAGTGGACAAATTGCGCCCGAATCTTGCGGCCTGTTGGGTCATTCGGTGGCTGGAACGTCGGCCGGGAGCCGGGTCGACGAGCCGAGGCGAGCCGGAAAACCGGGCAATACCGCACTCAGCCTTCTTACGGGTCTGGTCATGCTCTGACAACGCACGCACGAGGTGCTCGATGTCGGTGACACCAGCACCTCCCCATGATCGAGGATGCCTGAGCCGGGAACGCTGGTCATGCCTGCCCCTTGTAGCTTCTGGAGAACGGTGTGCCGGCTTACGTGGTGCCGTGAACAGTCAACGTGTACCCCTTCGGCAAGTGGGCGTGTTGCTGTTTCCGCAAAGGATTTTGCCGAGTTGGCCGCGGTGGGTGCACGTTGGTCGCAGGAGGTGGCCGCGATGACCCAACGGGAAGCTCCGTTCACGAACGAATCGGAAGCCCGCAACTGCGAACGCGTAATGGGCGATCGCCGGCACGGCCTAATGCCGGAAACGAATCAGCAGGTCTGGGACCAGCGGTACCTGAGCCGCGAGCAGCTCTTCAGTGGCGAGCCGAACGGGGTGCTCGTCAGTGAGATGGTGGACCTGCCGCCGGGGCAGGCGCTCGACGTGGGCTGCGGCGAAGGTGCCGACGCCCGCTGGCTGGCCGAGCGCGGTTGGCAAGGTCACCGCGGGTCGACGTCTCGCGGGTGGCGCTGGAGCGCGCCCGGCACCCACCACGCCCACGACACCGTCCTCCGCGCGAAGCGCCTGCGATAACCGTCCGGTGTGGACTGGAGATGAGGGCGGGCCAACCAGCCGCGCCGCGGCAGCGCGGGCGGCTGGCCCACCGGCTTCGATCAGGAGATTTACCGGCGCCGCAAGGGAAATCGAGCGGACGGTCAAGGCACTCTAGGGCTTGACCACCCGTTTCGGCAAACGGGCGTAAATCTTCCACGGCACTGCAACCGTTGCTGCCGTATGCCTTCTGCTCATTACTGCCCGACAACCCTTCACGGGAAAGGTGATCAACCGAGTTGCTTGTCCAGGCGCATGAGGAGATGGCCTCGGCGGTATCGCTCGTCCTCGCGCGGTTCGCGTAGCATCCGGCCGATTTCGGCGAATCCTGCTTCGCCGGCTAGTTCCGCGAGGTCGTCGATCGGCCACCGGTAGGCGGTCGTGACTTTGTGGTCGAACGCGGTAACCGGCCCGCCTTCTGCTTCGAAGAAGGCAAGCAAGAGGTGGCCGCCGGGTGCGAGTACCCGCTGGAACTCGGCGAGGTAGGAGGGCACGGCCTGCGGTGGGGCGTGGATGATGGAGTACCAGGACACGATGCCGTCCAGCTTGTCGTCGGGCAGGTTCAGGGCGTCCATGGAACCGACCTCGAACCGCAGATGCGGGTATGCCTCGCGGGCGAGGTCGATCATCACCGGTGACAGGTCGATCCCGAAGACATCCAGCCCCAGCTCCCGCAGGTGCGCGGTCATGTGTCCGGGGCCGCACCCGAGTTCGGCGACGTGCCCGGCGCTGGTGTTGCGTGCGAGCTCGGCGAACGCGGCGAGCACCGCGCGATCCAGCGCAAGCCCGCCAAGTGCGTTGCGGACGTATTCGGTGTAGAGGACGGCGACGGCATCATAGGCATCCGCTGTCGCACCGAGGTGCGAGGAAGAGTCAGTCACACGCCAGGACGCTAGAGGCTTCACCCCATCGCGCGTACGACTACTCCATCGGGCAGGCCGTGTTCCGTCCCGACGCCCCATTTCATGGGACATGAGCAACTTTCGGGCCAGCGGGACGTCTTCGCGGATATGGACACCTATCAGTTCCGGAACGACTGGAGCGCTCGCGCCGCCGAGCGCCCCCCGCATCGGCGTCGTTCCCGCAGGGGTTTGGTGCTGGTGCTGCTCGCGTTGGTGCTGCTGCCGGTGCTGTTCGCCGGGTGGCTCTGGTTCCACGTCGATTCCTCGATCCGGCGGATCGACGCCTTTCCGGACTTTCCGGGCAGACCGGCCGCGGGGGCGGGCACGAACTGGCTGATCGTGGGTTCGGACAGCCGGGAGGGACTGGACCCGGAGGTGGCGGCCGGGCTCCACGTCGGCGACGCGGCCGGCCAGCGCACGGACACGATCATGATCGCGCACCTGCCGGACAACTCGACCGCCCCGACGCTGCTCAGCATCCCCCGCGACTCAAGGGTGCAGATCCCGGGGCATGGCAAGACGCTGATCAACGCGGCCTTCGAGAGCGGCGGCCCGCAGCTGCTGGCGCAGACCGTGGAGCAGGAGACGGGGCTGCGCATCGACCACTACGCCGAGGTCGGCTTCGGTGGGTTCGCGGCGATCGTCGACGCGGTCGGCGGCGTCGAGATGTGCCTGGACGAGGAGATGCACGACACCAAGACGGGCCAGACGCTCCAGGCTGGCTGCCAGCAGATGGACGGCTCGGACGCACTGACCTTCGTCCGTATGCGCTACAGCGAGTCGACGCCGCGATCGGACCTGGACCGCGTCGCGAACCAGCGCAAGTTCATCGGCGCCCTCGCTTCGGAAGCGTCGAGCTTCACGACGCTGGTCAACCCGTTCACCGACTACGCCCTGGCGGACACCGGCGCGAACGCCCTGACGATGCTCGACGAGGACGGCACGGGCGACCTGTTCTCCCTGGCCTGGGCGATGCGCGGCATCTCCTCCGGCGGCGTGGTGACGACAACGGTCCCGGTCACCGACGGCACGGCGCACAACTGGGACAAGAAGAAGGCCGCGGAACTGTTCGAGGCCATGAACACGGACACCCAGATCCCCGAGGACCTGATCACACAGTGACGGGGATACTCGCCGGATGCTCCCGTTCCCGGAACCGACGGCGCCCGCGTCGTCGCGTGGCGACGTGTTCCTCGGCTACCTCGACTTCTTCCGCGCCACCGCGATCGTGAAGGTCGAGGCCCTGCCGGAGGCGGACCTGCGCCGCAGCCGACTGCCGTCCGGGTGGACACCGCTGGAACTGCTCAAGCACCTGACCCCCGTCGAACTGCGCTGGATCGAATGGGGTTCGAAGGCCGGCAGGTCGAAAACCCATGGGGCGACTGGAAGAGCGATCGCTGGCAAGTCGACCCGGGGGAACCCGGGAGTCCCTGACGACGTGTCTGCGGACCCAGGGCGAACACACCAGCGAGGTCGTGCGGACCATGGACCTGGCGGCGGTGAGCCAACCGGGCCCCCGCTGGAGAGGAGCGGAACCGGCAACCCTGGAGAGGGTCCTGTTCCACCTGCTGCAGGAATACGCCCGCCACCTCGGCCACCTCGACGTGGTCGCAGAACTCGCCACCGGCGAGACGGACGAGTGATTGTTTTGCCACTTCCGCGACGGCCAGTTCACCGCGAACCTCCGCGACCGGCTGGGCCGCACGCACCGCTCCCAAGTGCTGAAGTGGTTCGACGCCTTCGAACCGGACGGCCGCTACGGCCTGACCCAACAACACCGCCCAGGCCTCGGCCCGGAACTCGTCCTCGCCCCACTAGGACGAGCAGAACTCGGCGCAGCCCTGGGAAACCGGATCGCCGAAATCCGCACCACCAGCTGAACACCACCCGGGGCCCCTCAGAACCCGCGCGGATCGAAGTGGGGCCAAACGGCGTTTTCGCGCGAAACCGCCGCCTGCACGTACAGGAAGCCATGCACCGGGTCGTGAGTGCGAAACCGGGCTGGAGCCCGGTTTCGCACTCACGACCTCGCTTCCGAGGTCCTGGTGACCGGTGCCCACGACGAGGGCAACAGCGTGGTCCTGGCGGGCTTCGACCACCCGGTCCTCAACGGCACCCGCCTCTTCTGACCGGCTCTGGCAAAAGGATTCCTGGCGTTACCCGTTCGGGCTAATGATCATCACGTCATGTAGTCCAGTACCGTTGTCCACGTCCGCTGCGGCGGACTTTCACCGGTAGGCGCGGAAAACGCGGATTCTCCCGGATTTCGCAAGCCCGCCGGTCGGGCCGAGTCAGCACGAGACACCGTTGGCGCGCATCGGGTGTCTTGTGCTGACGGTCCGCATCTCCAGAGACTAGTGCTGCGCATAGCCGCGGCCTTCGTTGGAATGAGGAACGGTGTTGGCGAAACCAATGCGTCGTGCCCTGCTCACGTCGGCCCTGATCGCCGGAACGGTGATCGCCTCCGCATCGACGGTCGCGGCGGCCCCGGCGAACGGCCCCAGCACGCTCCGGCTCTCGCTGGACACGGGCGGCGCTTCGGTGCGCAGCATCGCGGTCCTCGAATGCCACCCGGCGGGAGGCACGCACAAGCACGCGGCGCAAGCGTGCACGGAACTCGAAACGGTCCAAGCGGATTTCAGGCAGATGACGCCGGACCAGTCGAAGGCCTGCACCCACCAGTACCAACCCATCACGGCGAAGCTCGAAGGCAACTGGCACGGAAAACCCGTGAGCTTCACGGAAACCTACCCGAACAGCTGTGTGCTGAAGTCCGAAACCGGAGTGGTCTTCGACCTCTGACCCGCGCTGACCCGCGCTGACCCGGCGACCCGCGTCCAGTAGTACGGTCACGGCTGGTTGTGGCATGAACGCGCTGCCTCTGGAGGAGCGTTGACTTCGAACACGGCGAGCATTCCGCGGCAGGCGAAGCGGTTGGGTTTCTTCTCGCAAGCGTTCCGATTTGGCCTGGTAGGGATCGGCGGCGCGGTCGTCGACTACGGCAGCCTCAGACTGATCCTCGCCGCGGGGGTTTGGCCCGAGCTGGCCCGAGTCCTCAGCTTCATCATCGGAAGCACTGCGGTCTACCTGGTGAACCGCCGCTGGACGTTCACCTCGCGCCGAAACCGGCGCGAGGTCGCAGCGCTGACCGTCGTCCTCGTAGTGACCTTCGCCCTGGTCGGAGGGGTGAATGCATTGGCCCTCCGACTCCTCCCGGACTCGCCCTGGCAGATCACGCTCGCCTGGGCGATCTCCCAAGCGGTGGCGACAACCTTCAACTTCCTAGCCCAACGCACATTCGTGTTCAGAAACCGACCAGGAGAACGCCCAGCCCACCCCGCTTGCGAGTGAGCCGACTGCGGAACGCTCGTCTCGCGGCGCACGGCAGCGGATGCACCCAGCGCACCGGGACGGTCAACGTCTGGTCGCTGGGGAGGCTCACGACCTGGCCGGTGCTGGAATCCTTCAGAACGCCTTCAACGACGTAGTCGACGTCAGCGGAAAGCCCTAGCTGTTGAGCGATCTCCGGAGGCAGCGGCACGCTGACGTGCGAGGTGTCGGAAACCCGGATGCCGGTAACGGCGGCATCCCCGCCGAGCGTCTGCTCAACAGAGGTAACGGTGAGTTCGAACTCGCTGCTGATCCCATCGCCACTACCAAGAGCCAGCAAGAAGAGCGCAAGATCGCCCTCGCTGCGCCCGGGATCCCCGGAGAGGTACTGAGCAGGGTTGTCCCCCGGCCCAACACGAACCCGGTAGGTCGCACCCAACCGAACCGCTGATGCCCTCACCCCGTCAGCATGACGGAAAACCCTGCTGCCGCGAAGCGCTAGGCAAGGCTGCGAAGGCAAGTTGCTCGGAGAAGCCGGTACCTTCTCGGGACCTACCCGAGCAGTTGCGATCTGGGGCCCGAAACCGGAGTGGTCTTCGATCTCCGCCACGCGCGAGGATCTCGCAAGAGACGCGACTACGAGCACTTCGTCGAGCCGGCAGCGCGGGTACTTCGCCCCTTCCAAGACCACGCCAGCCGCGGGCGCACCTGGCCCAGGCCAGCCGTACTGCGGCTCCTGCCATTCGAGGTTGGTGGGCCGTTGGCTCGTGGTGAGGAATTCGCGAGCGGACTGGATTGCGCTGTCAGTGTCGTTGACCCAGGTGTCGGGGATGGCGGCGGTGACCGAGCTGGTGGACCGGCTGGGTGTGATCGCGGAGCTGGATGAGGCGGTCGGGCCGATTAAGGAACGGGACCGAGGCTTCGGGCCGGGTGAGCTGATGGTGGGGCTGGCGTGCGCGCAGCTGGCCGGGCAGGATTTCCTGGTCGGTCTGGACCGGGTACGTGAGGATGCCGCCGGCCAGAAGATCTCGCCGGTGCCGGGATTGCCCTCAACGACCGCGGCCGGTCTGGCACGGCGGTTCACTGATCCACAATGGACGGCGGTGGAGGCCGGGATCGCCGCGGTCACCGAACGCGCGTATGAGCTCTCGCCCGCGGCGCGGCGGGCGCGGCTGGCCGCCTCCGTGACGATCGACCTGGACACCTCCGATGTCGAAGTCTACGGGCGTAAGAAACGCGGTGTGGCCTATAACCATGAGGGCCGGCGTGTGGGGCGTCCGCATGTGGCGTGTTGGGCGGAGACCGAAGCAGTGCTGGCCGCGGAGTTGTTCTCCGGCAACGACGACGCTCGTGCGAGCGCACCGGCGATGTTACGGCGGGCGCTGAAAGGCCTGCCGCGTGCGGTGCGGGGCGCCCGGATACGGCTACGGGCCGACACCGGTTATTTCGACGGTGCCCTCGCGCGGGCGGCGCTGGCCGAGGGTGCGGAGTTCGCGATCGGCGCGAAACGCATCGCACCTCTGTGGCGGCTACTGGACGGGCTCTCGGAGGACGACTGGACCGACGCCCGGGACATGACCGGCGCGCAGGTCGCGGTCGCCTCCTACAGGCCGAACTGGTGGCCCACCGGCACCGAGATCCTCATCCGCCGTGTGAAACTGGACATCTCCCAGGTCTCGGCCGATCCCCGTTCCCGGCGGCGCCGCACCCTGCACCCCAACCAGCGCACCCTGCCGCTGGATGAACTCGGAAGTGCTGACTGGATCTACGCCTACTCGTTCATCTGCACCAACATTGACGTGTCCACCCCAGCCAAGGCGGTCGCGGTCGAGTACTGGTACCGCCACCGCACCACGATCGAAAACCTGTTTCGCGACAGCAAACATGGCGCCGCGCTACGACATCTGCCCAGCGGCTACAAGGAAGTCAACACCGCCTGGATGCACGGCGCGCTGCTGGCGGTGAACATTGCCGCCTGGCTACACGAACTCACCGGCAAGCCCGATGGCGAAACCGTGACAGGACACGGGATCCGTGGCGGCAAAGCCATGATCGCAACCCTACGGCACCGGCTCATCTGCGTCCCCGCGCGCCTGATTTCCCATGCGGGACAAGCCATCCTGCGTCTCCCACCCGGACATCACCTGCTCGCCGGGATCCTCACCACACTGAGAACACTCCCCGCGATCCCCTGACCACCCGGCCCACCGGCCCCGACCAAGGACCCGGACAACGCGAACCCGGCGCGACAACCGGGCCACCACCATGCCCACAACCCAAAAACACCGCAGCGGAGATCAACACCAAATACAACATGATCAACCCAACCCACTATTCACGGATTCGGGTCAGTTGCGGTCTCCGGATCTTTCCGGGGATTGCTCTAGCTGCAATTCGCGTTTACGCTGCTCTTCCTTCAAGCGCTCTGCATATCTTGCGAAACGCTCCAGACGCGCTTGCTCGTCTTGGTCGTTTGCAAAATCGTCTAGCTTGAATTGTGCAGCTGTGTAGTGCTTTTCAAGTTCGTCGGCTGTTGCCTGAAGACCATGGCCGCGCTCGCGGAACTTAAAGTAGGCAGTAAGCCCTGCTGAAACTGTGACAGTGGCGCTCAGAACTGTAGCCGCCCATCGCATAGGGGGAAATTCTCCGGTGATGGCCGTAGCTGTTGAAGCCACTGCGGAAGCGACAATAATAATTCCCTGGAAGAGATTATTTATGCGGCGGCTTCGAGTGGCTCGCGTGCGGTAGTGATCTATCCAATCTAGCGCGCTCTCCCTGTAGATTCGAAGGGCTTCGGGGGTGTCCAGTGGTAGTTTTGCTGCCAGCGTCTGTTTGTCGTGAGCGAGATTTCGTACGTTTAGGTTTTGCTCAGTAACTTCGGGACTGTTTCTCCATGCCAGCCATCCGCCCAGTACCATAATTAACACGACGAGAATTAGCCCGACGTACTGGGTTATCAATGGCTTTTCGCGCCAGAGCCCTATAATGACGGAGTAGCCGAGAAGCAATGCAAGTAGTCCGCCGGCGATTATCATCCCCCAGTATGCACGCTGGGTGGACTTAAGATGAGAAAGGCTGTTTGCGGCGAGTTCGTATTCTTTAACTTTTTCTCTGTATTCATTTAGATCGTTGGCTGGTTGCGTCATATATCCTCCTTGGGTTTTCCGTAGAAAATTAACGCAGGTCAGCGATAATTAATGTTTGCCCTACTTTCCGGTACCGCCATATGGGTATCGTGATGATGATCACGGAGATGCAGTGGGTAGGGTCCATGAGGGCTCTTAGAACTTCTTGCTTGGGGCGTAGTACTTTGGTCTTTCCGCCTGAGCGCCGTTGCGAGGCGTTGATCATCGGCAGCTGAGTACCGTTGCCGGCCCTTTGCGGTTTGTCGCAGATGGAGACTGGATAGCGAAACTGGCAACTGGGTCAGCGTGGTCGAGCTGGTGACACGTCAACCGGTTCGGTGTGTCCTCGTCCGCTCTGGTGTACTGAGTGGATCTCGTTGCGTGGCCGAGGGAGTTGGCTGAAGAGCATTTGGCTATGTCGTTGCCGCGTCGTTGGATGCATGTACAAGGCAACGAGCCGCCGAGTCGTCCGCTGGCACCGCGGCCTCCAACTCGTCATAGCCCTCAGCCAGGAACCGCCGCATCACCGATCCCGGCTCATAACGCCGCTCGATCTCCGCGATCCGCCCCTCAAACGTCAACCGCTGCCCATCCGACCACAACGCATCCCGCAGCGGCCCCAGCTCATCAGTGAACTCCACCAACTCATCGGAGAGATCAACCCGAGCGCCCGAGTGGTGCGCCACTAGCGCGCACAACCGCTCATAGGCACCGACCGACCGAAGGAAACGCGCGCCATCCAGCGGATGGAAACCCGTGTCTACCAGGTTTGGCGCATAACCGACGTCATGCACGACCGCCACAGCCATCAGCAGCTCGGATTCAGGCTCGTAACACCCAGCGATCCGGATCGCTGCGCTACCAGGCTGATCAGCCGATGTAGGGCTCGGCGCGTTGCTGCAAGCCGTGTTCGATGCGGAGGCGGTTGGCCTGGCCGATGTTGAGCGGGGCGATGTCGGCGGGGTCTACCCAGTGGACCTCTATGCTTTCGCTGCTGGTGCGGGGTGTGCCGCTGATGGGGCGGGCGCGGAAGCAGAGGGAGAGCTCCTGGCGGACTTCTCCGTCGTCGTAGGCGATGACGTGGCCGGGGTCGGAGTAGACGCCGATCAGGCCGGCGATCTCGATGTCGATGCCGGTTTCTTCCGCCGTCTCGCGGATGGCTGCCTGTGCGACGGTTTCGCCGATGTCTTGTGCGCCTCCGGGGATGGCGTACTGGTCGTTGTCGGTTCGGCGGATCATCAGGACTCGGCCTGCATTGTCTTGGACGAAGGCGGCGACCGCGACGACGATGCTGTTAGCGGGCGGGCCGTCGGGGGCGTTGTAGTAGTCGCGTTTGGGCACGTCAGCGTGTCTACCACTTCGGCGGTTTGGCTGCGTTCCAGACCGCTTCGAAGCTCTCTGAATAGGTCTCGAACAGGTCCCCCGCTGACAGTCGCCGCAGGTGCAGGGCTGGGGCGTGCGGGGCCTGGAAGCCGTAGACGTGCGGGTTGACGATCATTTCGTCGTCGTAGCGGTAGATCGAGTTGTACAGGGTCGTCCCGTGGCACCGGACCTCGATCCCAGCAACGGTGGAGATCGGCTTGAGAAGGCGAGGGCTTGGCGGATCTTCGCCGAGATGGTGCTCTTCCCGATGTTCTCTTCGGCGCTGCGGCGGGTGATCGCCGCGCTTGTCGGGTCGCCGAACAGGAGCCGGATGCGGGCGCCGTTGGTGGCCTTGTCGGTGAGTTTCCGCAGAATGTTGCGGTCATCGGTGAGGAACATGCCGACGTAGACGAGGATCTCGACTTCGCTGGTGGCGCGGTCGAGTAGCTGCGTCCAGAGGTCGCGGGGTACGGCGTGGCGGTGCGGGTAGACCTTGACGATCTCTGAACCGCTGACTTCCGCGCTGCGTTCTGGCTCGATGGCATCGGGCCAGAGATAGGTCTCGGACTCGCGTACCCTCGCGGCCACGGCATGACGGTGTTTGGGGTAGGGGGTCCTGGACCGTGTGATCCACCGTTCGACCGTCTTGGGGTCGACCTTGGTCGCCTCGGCTACCAGCTGTGATTCCGTTGCGCAGCAAAGCATCACGCAGCTCGGCGTGGCGGGTATGCACATGGCTCCCGCGAGCTAACCGCACGCGGGCAGCACGAAGCGGGTCTGAAACGTCAGAAGGGGTGCTCCCGAAGATCGGGAGCACCCCTTCTGACGTGCTAAAACTCTGTTGGAGCGGATGACGGGAATCGAACCCGCGTATTCAGCTTGGGAAGCTGATGTTCTACCATTGAACTACATCCGCGTACCTCTTCGGCTTGCTCTGAGGCGTTGTCAGCCTAACACGGTGGTGGGCGAAGATCGTAACCGGGCTCCCGATACGCTTGGGGCGTGTTGCTGAGTGACCGGGACCTGCGCAAAGAGCTCGATGACGGTCGGCTCGAACTTGATCCGTTCGACGCTGCCATGATCCAGCCGTCGAGCATCGACGTCCGGCTGGATCGCTTCTTCCGGGTCTTCGACAACACCCGGTACACCCACATCGACCCGTCGAAGCAGCAGGACGAGCTGACGTCGTTGGTGGAGACGCCCGGCGACGATCCGTTCGTGCTGCACCCGGGCGAGTTCGTGCTCGGGTCGACCTTCGAGTCGGTGCGGTTGCCGGACGACCTGGCCGGCCGGCTGGAGGGCAAGTCGTCGCTGGGGCGGCTGGGGTTGCTCACGCACTCCACCGCCGGGTTCATCGACCCCGGGTTCACCGGTCACATCACCCTGGAACTTTCCAATGTGGCCAATCTGCCGATCACCTTGTGGCCGGGGATGAAGATCGGTCAGCTTTGCCTGTTCCGGTTGTCGAGCCCTGCGGACTTCCCGTACGGCTCGAAGGAGGCCGGGTCGCGCTACCAGGGGCAGCGCGGGCCGACGCCGTCGCGGGCCTACCTCAACTTCCGGCGCACCGACACCCGTCGCTGACTCCGGTTCCTTCGAGCATCGCCAGCACCTCGGCGGTGGGGCGAACATCGCCGAATGATCGGTAGATGGTGCGCAGCGTGGCGTTGTGCTCGTCGTCGCGCCCTGCCGCGTTGCCGTCCGCAGTCATGATCACGCGGAAGCCCAGGGTGCTCGCATCGCGGGCCGAGGATTCGCAGCACACGTTCATGACCGTTCCCGTGATCAGGACCGTGTCGATTCCGCGGCGCGTCACAGTTCCGGCAGTGCGCACCGGCCGGGGAAAGAAAGCGCTGGGCGCGGACTTCTCGACCAGCACATCGTCGTCGTGGATCGTGAACTCCCGCCAGACGCGTTCCGCCAGCGTTCCCGTGCCGCGCGAAGCTGAATCGAGTAAGCAAGTTCGTGGGGCGTTGTGATGTGGGTGCTGCAGGGCGAGATCGTGGTGAAGTATCTGAAGGAGACCGAGGACCGTTCCCTGGCGGAAATGGGTCGCTGACCTGGCACGATGCCCGAGGGGCGTCCCCGCTTGGGGTGCCCCTCGAATTTTTTCCCGGGTTCGGGAACAACGCTGGGACCTTGCGCGTATTAAGTACCGTACAGCGTACGAAGGAGTGTGCATGGCCTCTCGTGACATCACCCCGTTCCGTCTCGACATCCCGCAGCACGACCTGGACGACCTCCGCGAACGGCTGGCCCGGGTCCGCTGGACCGACGAGGTGCCGGGGCTGGGCTGGAGTTACGGCCCGCCGCTGGGCTACCTGCGGGAGCTGGCGGAGTACTGGCGCAGCGGCTACGACTGGCGGGCGCAGGAGGCGCGGCTGAACGAATTCCCGCAGTACACCACCGAAATCGACGGCGAGAACATCCACTTCCTGCACGTCCGCTCGCCCCGGCCGGACGCTTTGCCGCTGATCTTCACGCACGGCTGGCCGAGTTCCATCGCCGAGTACCTGGACGTCATCGGGCCGCTCAGCGAGTCGTTCCACCTGGTCATCCCGTCGCTGCCGGGCTACGGCCTGTCCGGGCCGACCCGCGCCACCGGTTGGGGCGCCAACCGGATCGCCCGGGCCTGGGCAGAACTGATGAACCGGCTCGGCTACGAGCGCTATGGGGCGCAGGGCGGCGACTGGGGCACGTGGATCTCCCGCGAGCTCGCGATTCTCGCGCCGGACAACGTGATCGGCGTGCACACCAACGGGATGATCACCTTCCCGGGCGGTGACCCGGACGAGATGGCCGGGCTCAGCGCCGCCGACCACGCTCGGATGGGCGCGTGGCAGCGGTACACCGACGAGCTGTACGGGTACAAGCTGATCCAGTCCACGAAGCCGCAGGCGTTAGCGTACTCGCTGGCGGACTCGCCGATCGGGCTGCTCGGCTGGATCGTCGGCGTGCTCAAGGAGTGGACCGACTGCGAGGACACGCCGGAAGACGCGATCGGCCGAGACCGGATCCTGACCACGGTGATGCTGTACTGGCTCACCAACACGGCGGGTTCGGCGGCCCGGTCCTTTGTGGAGACTCCGGACAATTCCGCCAAGGCGGAGGAGGAAGGTGTCATCGCGGAGCTGCAGAACGGCACCGTCCCGCACGGCGTCGCGGTGTTCCCGAAGGACATCCTCGCGCCGGTCCGCCCCTTCGCGGAGCGCATCAACAACATCGTGCGCTGGACGGAGTACGACCGGGGCGGAACCTTCCCGGCGATGGAGGAACCCGACCTGTTCGCCAACGACGTCACGGCGTTCTTCGCGTGCCTGCGCGGGTGACGTTGGCGATTTCGCGCGAAATCGACACCTGCCAGGCGTGGCGAACGGCGATTTCGCGCGAAATCGCAACCCGCTGCGTGAGGCCTGGGCCGTCGGCTCGAACGGGTGCGTGCTTGGTGGGGTGAAGCGAACGGCCTGCTGACTCCGTCTAGCGACGCGCGAATGGTCCGTTCGCTCCATCCCCGACCGGTGTCACGGCCAGATGAGGGTGAGGTCGAAGAGGACGCCGAAGCGGGATTCGGCGCTGGCCGCGTCGTCGAAGACCGCGAACTGGTTCCGGTGGTCCTCGCGCCAGTACATGATCGCGCGGTCCGGGAGCTGCATGCCCCAGATGCGGACACGCGTCGGGTCGGGTTCGCCGGTGTCGGTCTTCTCGGCCAGGCCGAAGATTTTCGGTGTCATGGCTGCACCTCCCGGTTGATTGGGCGTGCCACCAGCGTCCGCACGGGAATCCGCGATCGGGATTACCTGATGCGGGAATCCCGATCCCGGATTCCCGGTGGGATCATGGATCGATCAGGATCCGGTCGGGAGATCTCGTTGGCACGCACGAGCCCCACTTTCCGTCGCCGCCGACTCGCGCGCCGAGTTCGCCAGCTGCGCGAAGAAGCCGGTATGACGCAGGAGAAGGCCGCAGCAGGCCTGGACATGTCCACGAGTGCCTTGAGCCGCAAGGAAACCGGCGAAGTGGCGACATCGGTGCACGAGATCCGCTCGATGATGGACCTCTACGACGCCTACGACCCGACCTGCTCGACCTCGCGAGAGCGGCGCGGGAACGCGGCTGGTGGCGGGCCTACGGCGTGGAGGACCGGGGTTACGTCGACCTGGAGACCGAAGCCTGTACGGTGCGCGAGCTGTCGCTGATGTACATCCCGGGCCTGCTCCAGACCGAGGGATACATGCGGGCGATCTTCAAGGCCGACCGGGTGCGGCGCACGAAAAAGGTTTTCGAGAACCAGGTTTCGGTCCGGTTGATCAGGCAGCAGAGGATCGTGGATGGCGAGCAGCCGTTGCGGCTGGTCGCCGTACTGGACGAGGTTGCGCTCGGACGCCCGATCGGCGGTCCAGACGTGATGCGCGACCAGCTGAACCACGTGCTGCAGACGGCTGAGAACAGGCAGGTGGAGCTCCGTGTGATTGGGCGGGAAACCGGACCTCATCCAGGAATGGAGGGTTCGTTCATCATCCTCAGCTTCCCAGAGTCGGAAGATCAAGACCTGCTGTACATCGCCTATCCCACCGGCTCGATCCATGTCGAGAAAGAGCCCGAGGTGCAGGAAGCTAGTCTGGTGTTTGAGCACCTGCGCGAGATTGCGCTGTCTCGTGAGAAGTCGATGGAGCGGATCGAGCAGGTCGCTCGGACTCTGTGAGCTCGGCGTGAGCGAGGGCGAGAGGCATGTACGCGGTAGACCTGATCGACGTCAGGTGGCGCAAGACCAGCCGCAGCGGTGGCGGAAACAATGGCGCCTGCGTCGAGGTTGCATCCGCAGAAGCCAAGTGGCGCAAGAGCAGTCGCAGTGTGGGCAGTGGGCAGGGCGGTAACTGCGTCGAGGTGGCGTTCGCTGGTCCTGCTGTTGCGGTGCGGGACTCGAAGGATCCGGGTGGTCCGGTGCTGGCCTTCCCGGCCTCGTCCTGGGCGGCGTTCCTTGCCCGGGTTGCGGGGCGCTGAGGTCGTGAGTGCGACAACCGGCTCTTACCGGCATTCGCACTCACGACCATAAGCACGCCTCACCCAGCAGATCGACTTCATGCAGCATGCCTCTGACCTCCGGGATCAACGCATCTCGACCGGCATGCCCTCGCGCTCCGCCGCCAATGTGGCAGGGGCGCCGCGGGAGCGTGGTGAGCAGAAGCGGGCCGAAGCGGAAGTCCGTGGTGACTCGGGCCTTGGAAAGTCTCGTGGCGAGACGAAGGGCGCCTCCGGGGAGGAGGCGCCCTTCGGTGTTTCTGGCGTCAGCTGCCCGCGGGTGCGGCCGTGTCTTCCGTGGACTTTTCGCCTCGCTTGACCGCCGACAGCAGCAGTTGGGCCACGTCGACGACCTCGACCGACTCCGAGGCGACCTTTTCGCTTTGGCGGGCCGTCAGGCCGTCGGAGAGCATGACCTTGCAGAACGGACAACCGGTCGCGATCTTCGTCGATGCCGTGCCCAGCGCCTCGTCGACGCGTTCGACGTTGATGCGCTTGCCGATGCGTTCTTCCATCCACATCCGCGCGCCACCGGCGCCGCAGCACATCGAGCGGTCCGCGTGCCGCGGCATTTCCCGGAACGTCGCGCCCGAGGCCCCGACCAGGTCCCGCGGCGGGGTGTAGACCTTGTTGTGCCGGCCCAGGTAGCAGGGGTCGTGGTAGGTCACGTCCTCCGCCACCGGGGCGACCGGTACCAGGCGCTTCTCCCGCACCAGCTTGTTCAGCAGCTGGGTGTGGTGCACCACCTCGAAGTCACCGCCCAGCTGCGAGTACTCGTTCGCCAGGCTGTTGAAGCAGTGCGCACAGGTGGCGACGATCTTGCGCTTGCCCGGCTCACGGCCCTCGAAAACGCTGTTGAGGACCTCGACGTTCTGCTGGGCCAGCATCTGGAAGATGAACTCGTTACCTGCCCGCCGCGCCGGGTCACCGGTGCAGGTCTCCTCCGGACCCAGCACCGTGTACTTCACGCCCGCCATGTGCAGCAGCTCCGCCACCGCGCGGGTCGTCTTCTTCGCCCGGTCCTCGAACGCGCCCGCACAACCAACCCAGAACAGGTACTCCACGTCGCCGGCGAGTTCGCCGTCGAAGACCGGCACCTCGAAGTCCAGGTTCTCGGTCCACGCCAGGCGGTCCTTGGCGTTCTGGCCCCACGGGTTGCCCTTGTTCTCCAGGTTCTTGAACATCCCGCCCAGCTCGGTCGGGAAGTTCGACTCGATCATCACCTGGTACCGGCGCATGTCCACGATGTGGTCGACGTGCTCGATGTCCACCGGGCACTGCTCCACGCACGCACCGCACGACGTGCACGACCACAGCACGTCCGGGTCGATGACACCCATTTCCTCGGGCCCGCCGATCAGCGGCTTCTCCGCCTCCGCCAACGCCAGCACGTCGACCTTCGCCAACCGCGCTTCGGCGTCGTCACCGGTGATGCCGACCTCGTCACCGGCCATGTCCTTGCGGCCGCCCGCCAACAAGTACGGGGCCTTGGCGTAGGCGTGGTCGCGCAGCGACGTGATCAGCAGCTTCGGCGACAACGGCTTGCCGGTGTTCCACGCCGGGCACTGCGACTGGCACCGACCGCACTCCGTGCACGTGGTGAAGTCCAGCCAGCCCTTCCACGAGAAGTCTTCGATCTTGCCCGCACCGAACACATCCGTGTCCGGGTCCGCCTCCTCGAAGTCCAGCGGCTTGCCCGCCGACATCATCGGCTTCACCGCGCCCAGCGCCACGTCCCCATCGGCCTCGCGCTTGAAGTAGATGTTGAAGAACGCGCTGAACCGGTGCCACGCGATGCCCATCGTCATGGTCCTGGAGATCACGATCAGCCAGACCGTGGCGCTCATCAGCTTGACGAAGGCGAAGAACGACACCAGGTTCGGGCTGGCCGGCAGCAGGGATCCGATGGGGCCGGAGATGAATTCGGCCCACAGCGGCATCTCGTGCACGCCCAGCGCGGACTTCGCGGCGCGGACACCGAGGATGCCCACGCCCTCGATGAGGACGACCGCCTCGATGAAGTAGGCCCAGGCGAAGTTGGACCCCTGGAAGCGCGAGACGCGGCCGGCGCGGCGCGGGTGGTTGCGCTGGCGGATCGCGATCAGGACCAGGATGCCGACGACCGTGCCGACGCCGAGGACCTCCATCAGGAGGTGGAAGATCGCCAGGCCGTCCAGGATCGGCCAACCCCAGGTCGGCACGAAGACCTCGCCGTAGGCCTCGAACAGAGCCAGGGAGCCGATCAGGAAGCCCCACATGACCAGCCAGTGCCAGATGCCGACGTTGCGGAACTTGTTCATCCGCGTGTGCGCGGCGAATTCCTTGACCACGGTGGCCAGGCGGGCCAGGACGGGGCCGTTGCGGGTACCGTCCGGCTGCCCGAGGCGGATGATGCGCACAAACTTGGCGATCGTCGCGGCGAACATGCCCCAAGCGACGATGCCGAGCACGACAGCGATCCCGCCGAGCGTGATCTGTACAGCGCCCATGGTTCGGGTGCCTTTCCTCCGGGGGCGGTGGTGGTGCAAGCAGCGTACGCCGTGTTACTCGTCGGTAACTATACGGGCGTCGCTGTTGTTGGGAACAGTCGGTGATTCTGCGAGACCGTGGGGCGAAAAACTAGTTGTGCAGCCGTACAAGTTTCTCCCGCTATCCTGGGCTCCGCGGGCAGTCCGCCCGCCGCAGGGGGCGTGGTGATGTTGCTGGGGTTTCCTGAGTTGTTCCTGTTAGACGCGTGCGACGCGACGGCGGGATTCTGCCGAGCCCCGGAGGTTTCCGGCGTCGGACACGGCAAAATCGGGATCGATCGTGCGATTTTCGCCACGTATTCGTTCGGGCGAACGGTCTGTTCAGTCATGTCACCAGGTGGGCGCGGATCAGGGGGTTTGGCATGACCGAATCGGGCAGTGGATCGATGCGCGCGTCGGACGCGGGCCGGAGGCGATCGCGCGGCGGCTGCGCACGGCGCTGGACGAGGGCCGGCTCTCCATCGTCGAGTTCGACGAGCGCCTGCGGCGCGCTTACGCGTCGACGACGTTCGGCGAGCTGCAGTCGTTGGTCGCCGATCTGCCGGAGCCGGTGCCCGCGATGCCGTCCCCGGAGGTCGTCAAGCAGGAGCGGCACAAGAAGAAAATGGTCAAGGAGTGGCGGGACTGGGCGAGCGTCACCTTCATCCTGGTCGCGATCTGGGCGGTCACCTCCGTCGCCTCCGATGGGCCGCACTTCTTCTGGCCGATGATCCCGATGGACATCTGGGCGGCGGTCAACGTGGCCTCGATGATCTCCGGCGGCGGCGACAAGGACGGTGGCGACAAGAAGGACAAGAAGTCCCACTTCGGCCACTAGGAACCTGCGTTCCCGCGCCGTCGGCCACCCGTATTCTGAACAAGTAGGGCAGTCGTTCAAGTTTCTGGGGAGGAAGTGTGGCCTACCTGCTGCTGGCGGTGGCGATCCTGAGCGAGGTGCTCGGCACGGTGTCGCTGAAGCTGTCCGACGGGTTCAGCAAGACCGTCCCATCGATCCTGGTCTTGGTCGGCTACGTGGTGGCCTTCAGCGCGCTCAGCGCCGTGCTCAAGCTCGGCCTGCCGGTCGGCGTCGCCTACGCGATCTGGGCCGGAGCCGGAGTCGCCCTGGTGGCGATCATCGGTGCGGTGTTCCTCGGAGAGGGGATCACCGCGGTGCAGATCGGCGGCATCGTGCTCATCATCGGCGGTGTCGTCGCGCTCGAACTGGGCGGCGCGCATTGACGGCGGCGCGACGAAACTCCGACGAGGCGGAGACCGACGGCCGCCGCGCCAAGGGTGAACGCCGCCGCCGCGCGATCATCGACGCGACGCTTCGGGTGGTCGCCCGCGACGGCGTGGGAGCGGTGAGCCACCGCAACATCGCCCGCGAGGCCGAGGTGCCGCCGGCGTCGATCGCCTACTACTTCGCGGGCATCGACGACCTGCTGGTGGCCACGCTGCTGGAGAGCTGCGAAACCCTGATCGTCGAGATCGACCGGCTGCGCGGGCAGGTCCGGGAGAACTCCGACTGGCCGCGGCTGATCGCCGAGGCACTGGCGTCGATGGTGCGCGACCAGCGCGAACGCACCGTGGGCGAGTACGAGCTCTACCTGCTCGCCGCCCGCCGCCCGGCGCTGCGCCCGGCCGCCCGCCGCTGGATCGAGGTCGCCGCCGGCTTCATCAACGACGGCGCGGGCGGCGACGAGCCGGTGATCCGGGCGCTGTTCGCCGCCATCGACGGCCTGCTCATGCAGGCGCTCATCGCCGACGAGCCGCCCACCGCCGACGACCTCGAACCGACGCTGCGCTTCCTCATGCAACCCGTGGACTACCTGCGGAATTCGACCGGCTGATCAGTTGCGGTTCGTGTTGTCCGGCCCCGGCCGGGCACATCGAAGACCGGGTGCACAACGTGCACGTCTGGCGCCTATGACCCAACCCCGGATGCACGAAGACCCCGCACTCGGCGGGGTCTAAGGCGGGTTAGCAGACCCGGAGGCCTACCGGGATCCACGGTAACAGAGGGCAGTCCTGGAAAGCGGGTGAACACCCTCGGTAGGAGGGCGTAATGGGTCCGGCTCGTATCTGCCATCGATCGGCGGGTCGGCTCTCCTTGTTCCACAGGATCAGCGTTGGTTGACGACGTCCACGCTGGCTGTCTTGGCGCGGGGCGCGGTGTGGGTGTCCTCGAACAGGCTGAGGACTGTCGGCCAAGGACGAGGTGAAAGAGCTGCGAAAGCTCTATCCCAAGTATTCGCCTAGGCGGGGAGACGGCCACTACTACCGGAACCCCTCGTAGTCCGCATCCGGGGCGTGCGGAGCCGCAGGTTTGCGCCGAACGTTGTGATTCAGGTCGCATCGAGCGGGGTTGGGCGTGCTGGCGCACACTCCCCCGCATGCGGGTCACGCTGGTCCAGGGCGACATCACCGAGCAGGAAGTCGACGCCGTCGTGAACGCGGCGAACTCGTCGCTGCTGGGCGGTGGTGGCGTGGACGGCGTGATCCACCGCAGCGGCGGGCCGGCGATCCTCCAGGAATGCCGGCTGATCCGGTCCTGCGAGCTCCCGGAGGGGCTGCCGACCGGGCAGGCGGTGGCGACCACCGCCGGCGAACTCCCGGCGCGCTGGGTGATCCACACCGTCGGACCCACCTACGCCGCCTCCGAGGACCGGTCCGGGCTGCTGGCCTCCTGTTTCCGGGAGTCCCTGCGGGTCGCCGACGAACTCGGCGCGAAAGTGGTGGCCTTCCCCGCGATCTCTACCGGCGTCTACCGGTATCCGCTTGACGAGGCGGCGCGGATCGCGATGCGCGCGGTGCGCGAAGCCCCGGCCGATGTCGACGAGGTGCGCTTCGTGCTCTTCGACGCGAAGTCCCTGGCGGCGTTCGAGGCCGCCTACGACGAGGTCTTCGGAGCGTGAAACTCCTGGCTGCGGCGGGAAACCCGAGGGGGCCGAAGTGGATGGACGTTTGCGCAGGTGAATGCCCGTGAGCGGTTTTTGGCGCTATAGCGACCAAAAACGCTCACGGGCATTGATCAGGCAGCCCGGGGATCAGAGGGCGCGGACGCCGTCTCGCCCGGCGCCAGGCTGATCACCGGCCGGTCCTTGATCACGCGCATTGGTGCATCTCCTAGCTCTGTTCGCTGCGCCGATCAGGAGACGCACCGGCGAGAGCGGGTTGCGCCGGGTGCGCTGGGCCACCGGCGGCGGTTTTCCGGGGCGTGGCGGAAATATCGCCAGATCGCCGAAGGCGAAGGTTCCGGTGGCTGCGCCGAAGGCCGGTTTAGGGGGAACTCCCGGGGTGTTTCCGGGGTGTCCCTGAGGTGCGGGCCGGACGCGGTGCGTAACTTCGTCGGCGCGGAAGTCGGCAAGCTGGGGGGATGACGATGGCTCGGGTTGGGCTCGCGGTGGGCGGGGCGGCGCTGGTGCTGATCGGGGGAGCAGCGCTGTTCGGGTGGCCCTCGTCATCCGCGCAGGAGCGCTCCACCGGACTGGACGGGATCGACCGCGTCGAACTCGCCGGCGGCGCCGGCAACGTCGAGGTGCGCCACGCTCCGGGCGCCCGCGCCGAGATCGTGCAGCGGGTCCACCGCTGGGAGAGCGCCTTCTTGGGTGGCGGTGGCGGCGCCACCGAGATCAAGCACCGCGTCGAGGGCGGCGCGCTGGTGCTGCCCACCGGCTGCGGCTGGAACTGCTCCGTCGACTACCAGGTCACGCTGCCGGTCTCGGTGCCCGTTCACGGCAACCTCGACTCCGGCGACCTGGACGTGGTGGGCATGCGGTCGGTGCAGGTCGAGACGGGTTCCGGCGAGGTGCTGCTGAGCGAGATCGGTGGCCCGGTCGACGTCCGCACGGGCTCCGGCGGCGTGTCGGTGACCCAGGTCCGCGGTCCGGTCGACGCGGAAACCGGCTCCGCGGAGATCAAGCTGGCCGGGATCGGCGGCGAAGTCAGAGCGCACACCGGGTCCGGTGGTGTGTCGGTGAGCGACGTCGACGGTCCGGTCGATGCGGACACGGGCTCCGGGGAGATCACGCTGTACGAGATCGGCGGCCGGGTCGGGGCCGAGACCGGCAGCGGCGGGATCAGCGGGCGCGGCCTGCGCGGCCCGGGCGTCGTCGCGAAGGCCGAGTCCGGCGACGTCGAGCTGGAACTGGTCAGCCCGCAGACCGTCGAGGTGTCCACCGGGAGCGGCGGCATCGAATTGACCGTGCCCGGCGACCGCTACCGCGTCGATACGGACAGCGGCTCCGGCGGCGTCGACGTGGACGTGGCGCAGGACCCGGCCGCCGGGAAGCGGCTAACGCTGTCCAGCGGCAGCGGCGAGATCCGCGTCAAGCAGGCCTGACCCCCGCTCCGACGCCGACATGTCGACAAGCCGACGTGTCGGCTTCCGGCCGCCGATTCGCCGCGTTCCGATCGCGGCGGCGGTGTCGGCCACGTCACTCCCCGGAACTCCCGTGCCTGGTCAACCGTTGTGTTGGCAGAAAGCTTGAGTGACTCGCGCTCAATCCGGATTGACGATGATGATGAGCAGTGGGTAATACTTGAGTGAGCAAGGCTCAAGTGCCCGGGATGGCGCTTGGGTGCACAGGCAACAAGTCGGGAGGAAAGCAGCATGGCGCGAGCGGTCGGCATCGACCTGGGGACGACCAACTCCGTCGTTTCCGTCCTGGAGGGCGGTGAACCGGCGGTGATCGCCAACTCCGAGGGTTCGCGGACCACGCCGTCCGTCGTGGCCTTCGCGAAGAACGGCGAGATCCTCACCGGGCAGCCAGCGAAGAACCAGGCGGTCACGAACGTGGACCGCACCATCCGGTCCGTCAAGCGGCACATGGGCACCGACTGGAAGGTCCAGATCGACGACAAGCCCTACACGCCGCAGGAGATCAGCGCCCGCGTGCTGATGAAGCTCAAGCGGGACGCCGAGGCGTACCTGGGCGAGGACGTCACCGACGCGGTGATCACCGTCCCGGCCTACTTCGAGGACGCCCAGCGGCAGGCCACCAAGGAAGCCGGCCAGATCGCCGGCCTCAACGTGCTACGCATCGTCAACGAGCCGACCGCCGCCGCGTTGGCGTACGGCCTCGACAAGGGCGAGAAGGAACAGACCATCCTGGTCTTCGACCTCGGTGGCGGCACCTTCGACGTCTCGCTGCTGGAGATCGGCGAGGGCGTCGTCGAGGTGCGGGCCACCAGCGGCGACAACCACCTCGGTGGTGACGACTGGGACGAGCGCATCGTCGAGTGGCTGGTCGACAAGTTCAAGTCCTCGTCGGGCATCGACCTGACGAAGGACCGGATGGCCATGCAGCGGATCAAGGAAGCCGCCGAGAAGGCCAAGATCGAGCTGTCCAGCTCCTCCACGGCGAACATCAACCTGCCGTACATCACCGTCGACGCGGACAAGAACCCGCTGTTCCTGGACGAGACGCTGTCTCGCGCCGAGTTCCAGCGGATCACCTCCGACCTGCTGGAGCGTTGCCGCAAGCCGTTCGAGGCGGTCATCCGCGATGCCGGCGTCAAGCTCGACGACATCGACCACGTGGTGCTGGTCGGCGGTTCCACCCGGATGCCCGCGGTATCCGACCTGGTCAAGGACCTGACCGGCGGCCGCGAGCCGAACAAGGGCGTTAACCCCGACGAGGTCGTCGCCGTCGGCGCCAGCCTGCAGGCCGGTGTGCTGCGCGGTGAGGTCAAGGACGTTCTGCTGCTGGACGTCACCCCGCTGTCCCTGGGCATCGAGACCAAGGGCGGCATTATGACCAAGCTAATCGAGCGCAACACCACGATCCCGACCAAGCGCTCCGAGACCTTCACCACCGCCGACGACAACCAGCCGTCGGTGCAGATCCAGGTCTTCCAGGGCGAGCGCGAGATCGCCGCGCACAACAAGAAGCTCGGCATGTTCGAGCTCACCGGTCTCCCGCCGTCGCCGCGCGGCTTGCCGCAGATCGAGGTCACCTTCGACATCGACGCCAACGGCATCGTGCACGTCTCCGCCAAGGACCTGGGCACCGGCAAGGAGCAGTCGATGACGATCACCGGCGGCTCCGCGCTGCCGAAGGACGACATCGACCGGATGGTCAAGGACGCCGAGGCGCACGCCGACGAGGACAAGAAGCGTCGCGAGGAGGCCGAGGCCCGCAACCAGGCCGAGACGCTGGTCTACCAGACCGAGAAGGTCCTCAAGGAGAACGACGAGAAGCTGCCGGCCGACGTCAAGGACAAGGTCAAGGCCGCCGTCGGCGAGGTGAACGAGGCGCTCAAGGGCGACGACGTGCCCGCCATCTCGGCAGCCGTGGAGAAGCTCGCCACCGAGTCGCAGGCCCTCGGCCAGGCGCTGTACGCCGACGCGGGTGCCAGCGCTGCGGCCGGTGCGGGTGCCGCCGGTGCAGCCGGTGCCGGTGCAGCCGGGGCGAGCTCATCGAAGGACGACGACGTGGTGGACGCGGAGATCGTCGACGACGAGGACGAGAAGAAGAAGTGACCGCGGACAGGCCGGAAATGTCGCGCAACGAAGGCGAGCAGGAGCCGGTGGTGGTCCGGGATCGGCGGCGCATCGACCCCGTGACCGGCCAGCGCCGGGTGCCCGCTCCGAGCGGAGAAGAGGCGCAGGTGGCCGAAAGGATGTCCGGCACTCTCGACGAGGACATCGTCGGGAACGCCGAGCAGGAGGCCGCGCAGCCGGCGACCGAGCAGCCCGAGCCCGAAGAGGCGGCGGGCGACTCGGCCGGGCTGCAGCAGCAGGTCGACGAGCTCACCGTCGACCTCAAGCGGGTCACCGCGGAGTACGCGAACTACCGCAAGCGGGTGGAACGCGACCGCGAAGCGGTGATCGCCGGCGCGAAGGCGTCGGTGGCCGCCGACCTGCTGACGGTGCTCGACGACCTCGACCGCGCCGAGGCCCACGGCGACCTCAACGGCGCGTTCAAGGCCGTGGCGGACAAGCTGGTCGCGACGCTGAACTCGGCCGGACTGGAGCCCTTCGGCGCGGAAGGCGACGAGTTCGACCCGTCGGTGCACGAGGCGGTGCAGCACGGCACCTCCCCGGACGTGGACGGGCCGACCGTGACGATCGTTCTGCGCCGCGGCTACCGGTTCGGCGACCGGGTGCTGCGTCCGGCGATGGTCGTGGTGACCGACCACGAGCCGGCCGCCGAGCCCGCCGAACCGGCGACCGGCGAGAACCAGTCCGAGCAGGGCTGATGAGGAACGGGGGGAGGAGCGCCCGGTGAGCGCCAGGGAATGGCTTGAGAAGGATTTCTACGCCGAGCTGGGCGTCTCCTCCGCAGCTTCGGCCGACGAGATCAAGAAGGCGTACCGGAAGCTGGCGCGCGAGAACCACCCCGACGCCAACCCCGGCAACGCCCAGGCCGAAGCCAAGTTCAAGGCCGTCTCCGAGGCCTACGGGGTGCTCTCCGACCCGGACAAGCGAAAGCAGTACGACGAGGCCCGGAAGCTGTTCGGCGCCGGCGGTTTCGGCGGCGGCCAGGGCGGTTTCGGTGGTTTCGGCGGTCCGGGTGGCACCGGCGGCTTCGACATCGGTGACCTCTTCGGCGGCGCCGGGGGCGGTGGTGGCGGCGGGCTCGGCGACCTCTTCGGTGGCCTGTTCGGCGGTCGCCGCCCCGGTGCCACCACGGCGAACCGCCCGAAGCGCGGCGCCGACGTGGAGACCGAGGTGCGCATCGACTTCGGCGAGGCGGCGCGCGGGGCCACGGTTCCGCTGCGGCTGTCCAGCCCGGTGAGCTGCCCGACCTGCCACGGTTCGGGTGCCAGGCCGGGCACCCGGCCGCGCTCCTGCACAACCTGCTCTGGTTCCGGGCTGGTGACCCGCAACCAGGGTGCGTTCGCGTTCAGCGAGCCGTGCCCGGACTGCCGGGGTCGCGGTCAGCTGATCGACGACCCGTGCCCGGACTGCCGAGGCCAAGGGGTCAGCACCCGCAGCCGGACGCTGACGGTGCGGATCCCGGCCGGGGTTTCCGACGGACAGCGGATCAGGTTGGCGGGACAGGGCGAACCCGGTCGGCAGGGCGCCGCCGCGGGCGATCTGTACGTGGTGGTGCACGTCAGCCCGCACCGGGTGTTCGGACGTTCCGGTGACGACCTGACGATCACGGTTCCGGTCACCTTCCCCGAACTGGCGCTGGGCACTACGTTGACCGTGCCGACCCTGGACGGGAAGGTGACGCTGAAGGTCCCGGCCGGGACCGGCAGCGGCCGTACCTTCCGGGTGCGCGGCAAGGGCGTGGGCAAGAAGGACGGCAGCAGCGGGGATCTCCTGGTGACGTTACAGGTCGTGGTTCCGTCCAAATTGGACGACAAGGCGGCCGAGGCGCTGGCGGACTACGCGAAGGCGACAGCCGACCACGATCCGCGCCGCGACCTGAACGAGCTGCTTGGGAGGTAGTCATGGCCGGTCGCCCAATGGATCCGGGCTTCGGGTTCCCGCCGGGGGCCAACGAGGACACGCCGATGTTCGTGATCTCGGTGGCCGCTCAGCTGTCCGGGCTGCACGCGCAGACCCTGCGCAGCTACGACCGGCTGGGCCTGGTCTCGCCCGGGCGCACCCCTGCGGGCGGCCGCCGCTACTCCCTGCGAGACATCGCCCTGCTCCGCGAGGTGCAGCGCCTCTCCCAGGAGGAGGGCGTGAACCTGGCGGGCATCAAGCGGATCATCGATCTTGAGAACGAGGTCGACGCGCTCCGCGCCAAGGTCCAGGAACTGGCCGAAGAGGTGGCGGCGGCCCATGCGGCGGCCGAACAGGCGGCGGCCGCGGTGCACGCCTCCTACCGCCGGGACCTGGTCCCGATCCGCCAGGAAACGGCCCTGGTCATCTGGAAACCAGACCGCAAACGGCGCTGACCGCTGACGATAGCAACGCTGGAAGGGCGCCTGATGGCCGTGAGCCGGCCAGCAGGCGCCCTTCGCGTTCGTGCCGCCTGCCGGGCTGGTGCCCGGTGTCCTGGCGCGTTATCTGGACCGGAGCGTAGTGCTTTCGCGGGCGCGGCTTCCTGCTCGAACCGCGCGCTGCCGACGACTGAGGTGGGTCTTCGACCAGATCGGTCGAAGACGCCCCCCGTCGCTCGGTCGTCGGGCGGTGATCAGTCCAGGGTGAACGGGTCGTAGCGGATGTGGTCGAGGGGCGTGCCCGCGACGAGCATCCGGGAGACCGTGGCCCGGATCATCCCCGGCGAGCCGCTGACCAGGACGTCCCAGTCCTGCCACGCGCCGTAGCGGGTCACCGCCTCGGCGAGCGTGCCGTGCTCCGCACCCGAAACGCCCGGGTCGTCCTCCACCACCGGCGTGATCGTCAGCCACGGGTTGTGCATCGCGACGCGCTGCAGGTTCGCCAGGTCGTAGAGGTCCTCGCGGGTCCGGCCGCCGTAGAACAACTGCACGCGCGGATTCTCCCCGTACTGCGCGAGGTCGTCGATGATCGCGCGCATCGGGGTCACTCCCGTACCGCCGGCGATCATCAGGACGTCCGGCGAGGTCTCCCGGTTCACGGTCAGCCGACCCATCGGCGAGCCGATCCGCCACTGGTCGCCGGGGCGGGCGTGCCCGACCAGCGCGCGGCTGACCCAGCCGCCTTCCACTGACCGGATGTGGAACTCCATGATCCCGTCGTCGCTCGGCGCGTTGGCGGGGGTCAGGTAGCGCCACAGCCGGGGCCGCTGCGGCACCTCCACGCTCACGTACTGGCCAGGCTGGTACGGGACCGGGTGGTCGGGCTGGACACGGATCACCGCGACGTCCCAGCTAAGCCGCTCATGGTGCAGAATCTGGCCGGTGTACCAGGCGGGGCCGTCGTCGGCGGCGGCCGCCTCGGTCATCGCGGAGGCCATCACGGTGTAGGCCTCGGCCCAGGCGCGCTCCACGCTGTCGGTCCAGGCGTCGCCGGCGTACCTCTTGATCGAGGCGAGCAGCGCGGTGCCCACCGCCTCGTAGTGCGCCGTGACCACGCCGAACTTGCGGTGGTCGCGCCCGAGCTGGTGCAGGAACGGCAGCAGCTCGTCCGGCCTGTCGACCATCTGGATCACGTGCACGAGCGCTCGCAGCAGCCTGCTGCGCTGCACTTCCATGTTCACCGCGAACAGGTCGCGGGTGGCCGGTGAGAGGCTGAAGAGCATGCCGTAGAAGAACCTTGACACATCGTCGGTATGCGGCTCGACGACTGCGAAGCTCTCGCGGATGAGGCGAACCATCTTGCTCACACCGGAGTTCGACGGCTCGTGGTTCTGGGGTCCGGGGCTCAGTACGGCGTTCGCTGTCATGGTTCGGGGCAGCCTTCTCCACGTTGGCGGTCGTACCCAGGCAGGCACACCACTACTTGCAAGCGTCCCCCGACACAGGGTGGACCCTAACTCGTGCCTCGTGACGCGTCTGCCTTGATGCCACTTTTGAGTGCTTCATAACTACTTCACGTAGATAATGCACGGACCTGTCGCGGGGAACCTAGTGTTCACCGTTGTTAGCAGAGATGCGGACGTGACACGGTGACGCGCGTGATCCCCGACCACCTACCCCCGACCGGTACCGCCGACGCCGCACTGTTGGAGTTGGAGCTCTCAGAACCGCCCACCCCGAACGAGCCCTGGCTGGTCACGGCCCCGATCCAGCAGCGCGGCCAGAAGCCCGACGCGCCGCCGCGCGACCCGTTCGTCGAGGACGGTCCGGTCCCGCTGCCCGGCTCGGCTGGTGAACGCCTGCTGCAGCGCGCCTACGGCACCGAGAAGCGCGCCCGGAAGTTCTACGACGACCAGGTGCTGGACCACCTGAACCCGCTGATGAAGGAGTTCATCGGTCGGATGGAGCTGGCGTTCGTGGCGACCTCCGACCGGCACGGCGAGTGCGACTCCAGCCTGCGCGCCGGCCCGGCCGGCTTCATGCAGGTCCTCGACGACCGGCACCTCTGCTACCCGGAGTACCGGGGCAACGGCGTGCTGGCCACCTTGGGCAACATCAGTCAGAACCCGCACATCGGGATCCTGCTGGTGGACTTCGTGACCGACCTGATCGGCCTGCACGTCAACGGCAAGGCCCGCATCGTCGAGGACGCCGGCGTGCGCGCCATCCACCCCGCGCTGCCCGCCGAGTTCGACCGCGGCCGCACGCCCGAGCGCTGGGTCGTGGTGCAGGTCGAGGAGGCCTACATCCACTGCCGCAAGCACATCCCGCGGATGATGCCGGTGCTGCGCCAGCGCAGTTGGGGCACCGACGACGTCAAGCGCAAAGGCGGCGACTACTTCGAGTCCAAGGGCATGCCCCGGCCGTGGCACCGGCCCGAACCGGTGGGCAGCCACGACTGCTGAGCCCACGATCGCAACCGGCACCGCTGCGGGCCTCAGCGCCTGTTGGTGAATGGTCTGGGTGGGTGGTCGCTTAGCGGAACCTGAGAGAGGTTCCCTGGACTGCGGGTGCCCCTCCTGATGTATGTCCACCCTCTCAGAACCCGCCGATGGTCGTCTTGGCAAGGTGGCTGCAAGCGGCTGCGCCGCTTCCAAAGGCGCGGACGGCATTCGCCGACAGGCTCTCAGGCAACAATCTGGCGAGGACAGCGCCGATGCCGCGTTTTGTGTCATACGCAAGCTAGGGATCCCGCAGTCCAGGTGGCGTCTGAGGTTCCGCTACCCGCACCGTCACGCAAATTGAGTTCGAGGCAGGCGCTTAGAGTAGGGCGAAACGGACTACCGTTGGCTTGCGGGTCGGCGATTGGTGCCGCCGGGGTCGTCGGCGGTGCGGGTTGGAGAGCTGTGATCGAGGACGAGGCGCGGAGCTCGACCGGCGGGGTGCGCGAGGAAGGCGTCGACCGGCGTTCAGCGGCTGAGTCTGTCGAGCGCGAGTTGGTGCTGATGTTCCGCCGTGCCCGGAACCTGTCGACCGCCGTGGCCGCGCACGTGCACCCGGACCTGGATCCCGCCTCGTACAGCCTGCTGCTGATGGTCGACGATGCGGGGCCGCTGCGCGGCATGGACGTCGCGGACCGCACCGGGCTGGACAAGTCCACGGTGAGCAGGCAGATCGCGACCCTGGTGGATCTGGACCTGCTGGAGCGGGTGCCGGATCCCGACGACGGCCGGGCCCGCCGCATCCAGCTCTCCGACCTCGGGCGCGAGCGGCTGGCAAAGGTGCGCGCCGAGCGCCGCAAGCACCTGCACGGCGAGTTCGCCAGCTGGTCCACCCAGGATCTCAAGGACCTGGCCCGACTCCTGGGCAAGCTCAACGCCATGATGTGAGCACGTTTCACGAGGTGCGGGGCACCCGTGACCCGGTAACCGGGGCACGGGTGCCCCTCTCGCATTTCCCGACCGGGTGCCGCCCTTCTGCCCGGTTCTTGATCCTTCCGGTGGGTGGGGTCACAGCCTGACAAGTTGTGACGCGCAACTAAATAGGCTTATAGTTGCGTTCGGCAACTAAAGGATTGGGCTCATGGGACCGACACACGAGACCTGTGCCGAGCTGCTCCGACCGCTTCGAGCGATGCTCGGGCTCAAACAGGTGGCAATGCAGCGGGGTCAGTTCACGGCAGAGCACGTGCCGTACGCCGCCGCAGGGTTGCTCGCCGAACTCGTCTTCCGCGGCGAATGCCGTGCCTTGGACCTTGCCCACCACCGGATCGTCGACGCATCCGTGGTGAGCCGCCAGGTCGGCCAGCTCGAACACGCCGGCCTCATCACCCGCCGGCCCGACCCGGCGGACCGGCGCGTAGCGCTGCTGCGCGCCACGCCCGACGGCGAGCGCGCCGTGGCGGAGCTGGAACGCCGGAAGGCGGAGTGGATCGGCGCGGCGCTGGCTCACTGGGACGACGACAAGGTCCGCGAACTCGCCCGACTGCTGGGGGAAGCGATGGATGACATCCGTCGCTACACGATCAACGACGGAGTCTGCGCCGCCGGCTCCGTGACCAAGGAAGGAACTCGATGACCACCTCGACGGAGACGGCGCCGGACGCGACAGCGCCGGCCCGCCGGGACGGGCGCGACGAGCCCGCTGCGGGATCGTCGATGACGCATCGGCAGATCCTGGAGGCGATGTCGGGTCTGATGCTGGCGCTGTTGGTCGCCATCCTCAGCTCGACGATCGTCTCGAACGCGCTGCCCCGGATCATCGCCGACCTCAACGGCACCCAGGGCCAGTACACCTGGGTGGTCACGGCGATGCTGCTCACCTCGACCGCATCTACCCCGATCTGGGGCAAGCTCTCCGACCTGTTCAGCAAGAAGCTGCTCTACCAGCTGGCCATCACGATCTTCACGATCGGCTCGGTGCTCGGCGGGTTCGCGCAGTCGATGGAGACGTTCATCGGTTTCCGCGCCCTGCAGGGCATCGGCATGGGCGGCCTGCAGGCGCTGATCCAGGTCGTGATCGCGGCGATGGTCTCGCCGCGCGACCGCGGTCGCTACAGCGGCTACATCGGCGCCACCTTCGCGGTCGCCACGGTCAGCGGGCCGCTGGTCGGCGGCCTGATCGTGGACACCTCGTGGTTGGGTTGGCGCTGGTGCTTCTGGGTGACCGTGCCGATCGCGGTGATCGCCTTCATCGTGCTGGGCCGGACGCTGAAGCTGCCGGTGATCAAGCGTCCGGTCAAGATCGACTGGTTCGGCGCGCTGTTCCTGGTCGGCGGCGTGAGCCTGCTGCTGGTGTGGGTCTCGCTGGCCGGCAAGCAGTTCGAATGGTGGTCGGTGGAGACCGCGTCCTACGTCGGCGGCGGCCTGCTCGCGCTGATCATCGCGGTGCTCATCGAGACCAAGGTCAGCGAGCCGATCGTGCCGCTGCGGATGTTCCGCAACCCGACGGTCACGCTGGCCACCATCGGCACCGTCGCGGTCGGCACCGCGATGTTCGGCGGCTCGGTGTTCCTGGGCCAGTACTTCCAGATCGCGCGGAGCTTCACCCCGACGACCGCGGGGCTGATGACGCTGCCGCTGGTCGGCGGCCTGTTCATCTCCTCGACCGTGTCCGGCCAGATCATCTCCCGGGTCACCGGCAAGATCAAACCGTTCCTGGTGATCGGCTCGGTCGTGCTGATCGCGTCGATGTGGCTGCTGAGCAGCATCGACCACGAGACGGACCTGGTGCTCGTCGGGGTATACCTGTTCCTGATGGGCGTCGGCGTCGGCATGCTGATGCAGAACCTGGTGCTGGCGGTGCAGAACTCCACCAGCGGCAAGGACATGGGGTCGGTGACCTCGGTCGTGACGTTCTTCCGGACCCTCGGCGGTTCGGCCGGCGTCTCGGTCCTTGGCGCGGTGCTGGCCACCCAGGTCTCGGACTACATCATGCGCGGCCTGTCGAAGATCCCCGGCGCGGCGCAGGCGGCAGGCTCGGGCGGCGGTGGCTCGCTGGACGTCAACCACCTGCCGGAACCGGTGCAGACCATCGTGCGGGCGGCCTACGGCGACGCGATCGGCGACATCTTCTTCGTCTCCGCCTGCATCGCGGTGGTCACCTTCCTCGCGATGATCTTCATCAGCGAGACGCCGCTGCGCACCACGATCGACAGTCACGAGGAAAGGGAGGCGGCTGCCGTGGCCGCGCACGACGATGCTGTGGACAACCTCACCCAGCCTGTGGACAACTCGGCCGTGGCGCGTGCCGCTGCGAACGGCTCTGCCCAGGTTGGGGGCGTGGGGGCGCACTCGGCGCGACTGGCCGCCGAACCTGTGGACAACTCTGTGGATGGTCGCTCGGATGCCTGGTCAGAGCCGGTCGCGCCGCGTCGCTACGCGACCAACGGCAAGCACCTGGCCGGCGACCTGACAGCCCCGGGCGACGGTGGCGGTCTGTTCGTGCACGGCACCGTCCGGAACTCCGTCGGCACCCCGGTCTCCGGGGTGGTGCTCACCCTGACCGACGCCAACGGCCGGCAGGTCGAGCGCGCCCGGACCGCCCACGACGGGCAGTTCCAGCTCGTGGTCGACCACGGTGGCACCTACGTGCTGATCGTCTCCGGCGGCGGCTACCGGCCGGCCGCGTCGATGGTCGTGGTCGGCGACCGCCCGGTGCGCCACGACGTTCAGCTGCTCGGCGCCGGGCGGCTCACCGGGCTGGTGCACGTCGGCGGGCAGGGCGTTGCCGGGGCGATGGTGGTGCTCACCGACGCCCGCGGCGAGGTCGTGGCCAGCGCCGGCACCGGACCGGACGGGCACTACCTGTTCGCCGACCTGGTCGGTGGGGCCTACGCGCTGACCGTCACCGCGCCCGGCTACCGGCCGGTGGCGAACTCGGTCACCGTGGCCGACGGCGACCAGTCCACGCTGGACGTCGCGTTGCAGTCCGGCACGCAGCTCAGCGGCGTGGTCCGGTCGGCCAACCTCGGGGTCGCGGTGCCGGATGCGCGGGTGACGCTGCTGGACACCGGCGGCGCGGTCGTCGGCGCGGCGACCACCGACATCGACGGCAACTACAGTTTCACCGACCTGCCGGACGGCGAGTACACGGTGATCGCGACCGGATACCCGCCGGTCGCCACCTCGCTGCGGCTCGCGGGTGAGCTGAGCACGCACGACGTCGAGCTCGGCTACCCGCAGGCCGACTGACCAGCGGTCGTGAGTGGTCGTTCCGGTTCTTACCGGAACTCCCGCTCACGACTTGAACGAGAGCCCGCGGATCGGGCCACGCCTGCTCGTGAGTGAAGATTCCGGCTCTTACCGGAACGACCACTCACGAGCGGCAGGTGATCCGCAAGCCACGGAGGGGATGTTCTAGATGGATCTCGGCGAACAGCAGGCCGAAGCACCCGGCGTCGCCGCCGGTTCGGGGGCGGTCACCGCGACGGTGCGCGGCGGCGACGGCTGGCCGGTGCCGGAAGCGGTGCTGACCGTCATCGACGGCACCGGCACCCAGGTCGCCAGGGTGCAGGGCGACCCGCGGGGCTCGGTTGTCGCCGCCGGGCTGAAGTCCGGCACCTACACCGCCATCGTCATGGCGGTCGGGCACGAGCCCGTCGCCCGGACCGCGCTGGTGCACGACGGGACGGCGGCCACCCTCGGCGAGGTCGAGCTGCGCCGGGTCGGCGGGGCCGACCTGCCGGCGCCCGGGCTGTGGCGGATCGACCCGGTGCACTCGTCGATCCAGGTCACCGCCAAGCACTTGGGGATCAGCAGCATCCACGGCCGGTTCAACGAGTTCGCCGGCGAGGTCCGCATAGGCAACCCGGTGGAATCGTCCGCAGTGGATGTCCAGATCGTGGCGGCCAGCATCGACACGGCCAACGGGATGCGCGACGACCACCTGCGGAACGCGGACTTCCTGGACGTCGAGCGGCACCCTGAGATCACCTTCCGGTCCACGGGGCTGCGCCCGCGCGGCAGCGACCGCTGGGACCTGGACGGCGAGCTGACGCTGTGCGGGCTGACCCGGCCGGTGCGGCTGGACACCCGGTTCGCCGGGGTCGGCCCGGACCCGTGGGGCGGCACCCGTGCCTCGGCGACGGCGACGACGCAGCTGCGCCGCGAGGACTTCGCGATGACGTTCAACCAGGCCCTGCAAACGGGTATCGCCGCGATCGGCACGACGCTGAAGGTGGAGATCGACATCCAAACCGTCCGCGAGGACTGAGGTTTCCCCGCAACTTCAATGGAAATCGGACCCTCGATTTCCATTGAAATTGCGGACCCCACGGCGTGTCGGGGCACGACGCGCCGTGGGTTGTGGACAACTTCCGCAATTTCCATTGAAATTGCGGACCGAACCGGCGGAAGCCCCTGCGCGTCAGACCTTTTCGGACTTCCGGACGGTGACGGCGTCCGGGGTATCGCCGCCGGCCAGCACCTGCTGCTGCGCGTCCGTCCAGAACTGCGTCTTGGCGATGACGATGGTCAGCGCCGTCGTGGTGCAGATGATCATGGCTGGTGGCGGCGCCGATGGCCTTGATGCCGCCGATGATGACGGCGAGCCCGGGGCATTCCGCCCAAAATCGACGCTTCTTCCGAATCCGCGTGCCCGAAGTCACCGGACTTGAGCGGAACTCGCTCAACTTTCCTCACGTTGAAGATGTATAAGATTACCGGTGCGGAGAGATGACAGACCCGCACCAGCCGCCCGGCGACGAGGTGAAGGAATGGACGCGTTCAACCCGACGACCAAGACCCAGCAGGCGATCTCGTCCGCGGTGCAGGCCGCGACCGTGGCCGGCAACCCGGACGTCGACCCTGGACACCTGCTCGGCGCGCTGCTCGCCCAGGGCGACGGGCTGACCGCGCCGCTGCTGACCGCCGTCGGCGCCGACCCGACGGAAGTGCGCCGCGAGCTGGAACAGCTCATCAACAAGCTGCCGGCGGCCAGCGGCAGCACGGTGTCCGCGCCGCAGCTCTCCCGCGACGCGGTCAGGGCACTGACGCACAGCCAGCGGCTCGCCACCGAGATGGGCGACGAGTACGTCTCCACCGAGCACCTGCTGGTCGGGCTCGCCGCCGAAGGCGGCCGGGTCGCCGACCTGCTGCGAAAGCACGGCGCGACGCCGGAAGCGCTGACCGAGGCCTTCAGCAAGGTGCGCGGGTCCGCGCGGGTGACCAGTCCGGATCCCGAAGGCACCTACAAGGCGCTGGAGAAGTACGGCCAGGACCTCACCGACCGCGCCCGCAAGGGCGAGCTAGACCCGGTGATCGGCCGCGACGCCGAGATCCGGCGCGTCGTGCAGGTGCTGTCCCGCCGCACCAAGAACAACCCGGTGCTCATCGGTGAGCCCGGCGTCGGCAAGACCGCCATCGTGGAGGGCCTGGCCCAGCGCATCGTCGCCGGTGACGTGCCGGAATCGTTGCGCGGCAAGCGCGTCGTGGCGCTGGACCTCGGCTCGATGGTGGCCGGCGCGAAGTACCGCGGCGAGTTTGAGGAGCGGCTCAAGGCGGTGCTCAAGGAGATCACCGAATCGGCTGGCCAGGTCATCACCTTCATCGATGAGCTGCACACCATCGTCGGCGCCGGTGCCTCCGGCGAGGGCGCGATGGACGCCGGCAACATGATCAAGCCGATGCTGGCGCGCGGCGAGCTGCGCATGGTCGGCGCGACCACGCTCGACGAGTACCGCGAGCACATCGAGACCGACGCCGCGCTGGAGCGCCGCTTCCAGCAGGTGCTGGTCGGGGAGCCGAGCCCGGAGGACACCGTCGCGATCCTGCGCGGCCTCAAGGAGCGCTACGAGGTGCACCACGGCGTGCGGATCACCGACGGCGCGCTGGTCGCCGCGGCCACCCTGTCCGACCGCTACATCACCGCCCGGTTCCTGCCGGACAAGGCCATCGACCTGGTCGACGAGGCCGCGTCCCGGCTGCGCATGGAGATCGACTCCCGACCGGTGGAGATCGACGAGGTCGAACGCGCCGTGCGGCGGCTGGAAATCGAGGAGATGGCGCTGTCCAAGGAGGACGACCCGGCCTCGCTGGAGCGGCTGGCCGCGCTGCGCGCCGAACTCGCCGACCGACGCGAGAAGCTGTCCGAGCTGACCGCGCGGTGGCGGCAGGAGAAGGAGTCCATCGAAACGGTCCGCGACCTGAAGACGCAGCTGGAGCAGCTGCGCGGCGAGTCCGAGCGCGCCGAGCGTGATGGCGACCTCGGCAAGGCCGCCGAGCTGCGCTACGGCCGCATCCCGGCGCTGGAGAAGGAACTCGAAGCGGCCGCGCAGACGCAATCCGAGCGCCAGGCGATGCTGCAGGAAGAGGTCACCGCGGACGACGTCGCGGACGTGGTCAGCGCGTGGACCGGCATCCCGGCCGGCCGCCTGCTGGAGGGCGAGACGGCCAAGCTGCTGCGGATGGAGGACGAGCTGGAGAGGCGCGTCGTCGGGCAGTCCGAGGCGGTGCGGGCGGTGTCCGACGCCGTGCGCCGGACGCGCGCCGGGGTCGCCGACCCGGACCGGCCGACCGGTTCGTTCCTGTTCCTCGGGCCGACCGGCGTCGGTAAGACCGAGCTGGCCAAGGCGCTGGCGGGGTTCCTGTTCGACGACGAGCGGGCGATGATCCGCATCGACATGAGCGAGTACGCCGAGAAGCATTCGGTGGCCCGGCTGGTCGGCGCCCCGCCTGGCTACGTCGGCTACGACCAGGGCGGGCAGCTGACCGAATCGGTGCGGCGGCGGCCGTACTCGGTGGTGCTGTTCGACGAGGTGGAGAAGGCCCACTCGGACGTTTTCGACGTGCTGCTGCAGGTGCTCGACGACGGGCGGCTCACCGACGGCCAGGGCCGAACGGTGGACTTCCGCAATACGATCCTGGTGCTGACCTCGAACCTCGGCTCGCAGGCGATCGCGGACCCGAACCTCAGCGAGCAGGAGCGCGAGGAGGCGGTGCGCTCGGTGGTGCGCAGGCACTTCAAGCCGGAGTTCCTGAACCGGCTGGACGACGTGGTGGTGTTCCACTCGCTGTCCACGGACGAGCTGACGTCCATCGTCGACATCCAGGTGGAGCGCCTGGCCCAGCGCCTGGCGCAGCGCCGGCTGACCCTCGACGTGCAACCGGCGGCCCGGGACTGGTTGGCACTCAACGGTTTCGACCCGGTCTACGGGGCCCGACCGCTGCGCCGCCTGGTCCAGTCGGCTATCGGCGACCAACTGGCCCGGAAGCTCCTGGCGGGAGACATCCGGGAGGGCGACAAGATCCGGGTCGACACCACGGACGACAACGAATCCCTCGTGGTCATCGCGGCCTGACCTGGGAAGGCGAGGGGTGCCCGCGCTGTGGCGGAAGAACACCCGTGAGCGTTTTTGGGTGCCATAGCACCCAAAAACACGCACGGCGTCCTGCTTACCGAAACGCTCGTCGCGATCCGCATAACAGCGAACGCGCGACCTCGGCGGCGCGCCGGGGTGGTCAGTGGCGGGCGAAGGTGGAGAGGGCCGCCGTCGTCACGAAGATGGCCGCCGTCGCGGTGAAGGTCAGCGTTGCCGTAGTCAGGCCGAAGGCCGTGCTTAGGAATCCCAGGGCGACGCTGGGGACGCTGGCCGACAGGTATGCCACGACGTAGATCAGCGCCGCGGTCCCCGCTCGGTGTTCCGGGGCCGCCAGGCCGGTCAGCATCCGGAAACCGCCCATGAACACCAGGCCCCAGCCCGTGCCGAGCACCGCCGAGCTGACGAAGAACACCGCGGCGCCCTGTTCCAGCGCGGCGGCTGCCACCCCGGCGAGCCCGACGAGCATCAGTGGCGCGCCGAACCGAACCGCGCGCCGGGCCTCCCACCCGGACAGCAGCAGCTGCGCCAGCCCGCCGAACCCGGCCAGCACCGCGACCGCCAAACCGCCCACCAGGTAGGGGTTTCCGCTGACCAGGCCCTTGGCCACCGACGGTCCGAGGGACATGAACATCCCGCCGACGATCCAGGAGGCGAGCAGCGTCGTGGCCATCAGCGCGAACGTCCCGCCCTTGCCCGCTGGCACCGTCAGCCGCAGCGGGCGCAGCACCTCGCGCAGCGCGCCGCGTCGTGCGACCGGTTCGGGCATCAGCAGCACACCGGGGATCGCGAGCACGAACCCGAGGATGAGCAGCAGGTAGCTGGTCAGCGTCGGCCCGGGCACGAACTGCACCAGGGCACCCGCCAGCAGCGAGCCGAGCGCCATGCCCAGGCCCGCGGAAACTCCGTTGATCAGCGATCCGTGGTTCGAGCCTGGGCGCTGGAAATCGAGCAGGGCGCCGCTGATCGCGCTGGTCGCCAACCCGGTGGCCAGGCCCTGCAGCGCCCGGCCCACCAGCAGCCAGCCGACGCCCGGCGCGACCGCGAGAACCAGCATCGAGGCGATCTCCAGCATGAGCCCGACCAGCAGCACCGGCCTTCGGCCGATGTGGTCGGACAGGGAACCGAACAGCACCAGCGCGAGCAGGATGACCACCGCGTAGACGGCGAAGACCTCGGTGAGAACCGTGGTCGTGAAGTGCCAGCGCTGCTGGTAGATCGAGTACATCGGGGACGGCGCGGTGGAGCCCATCAGGAACAGGGCGTACAGCGCGCCGATGAACCAGAACGAGGCCGGCCGGGACAGGGCGCCGCGTCGGAGGAGCGCTCGGGTACCGCTGCGGGGCTGGACGAGCTCCGTGGTGGTCACTAGTGCCTTCCTCTGCTTCCAACAGCCGCGGCGGCCTGCTCGCGCAGTCGGCCGGAGCGGAACGGATGATTCCGGTCCGGTTCAACCCGGCAGCGGAACGGATCATTCCGGTCCGGCGTATGCTGTGGCCATGGCCACACCGAACAGATCCGCGCGGTACGACGACCAGGTCATCGCCGCAGCTCGCGAGGTGTTCGCCGAGCAGAGCTTCGCGGCGCCGATGGCCGAGGTCGCCAAGCGCGCGGGGGTCGGCGTGGCGAGCGTGTACCGGCGCTACCCGAGCAAGCAGGAACTGATCGAGCAGGTCCGCATCACCGCGTTCCGGCGGATCGTCGACGAGGCGGAGTCCGCCCGCGCCGAGGAAGCCGATCCGTGGCAGGCCCTCGTCCGGTTCATGCGTCGCTGCCTGCGGGAAGGCGCTGGGATCGGTACCGTGCTGCCGCCGATGGACCAGCAGCACACCTACTCCGGGGAGTTCCGGGAGCTGCAGCAGCGCGTCGCGACGGAGATCGAGGACCTGGTCGACGCCGCCAAGCGGGCGGGCGAACTGCGCTCGGACGTGGACTGGACGGACATCCTGATGCTGTTCAAGCACCTCAACCCCGCGCTGCCGACCAGCGAGTCCCGCCGCGCCGAGCTCCGCGCCCGCTACCTGGGGCTGGTGCTCGAAGGCCTGCGCTCGGGAGGCGCGGAGCTGCCCGGGCCAGCCCCGGAGCGGGACGAGTGGCAGACCCTCTGCGACAACTTCGCCTCTTCCTGACCGGCCGGCCTAGTAGGGCTGGTTTTCGCAGGTCAACGCCAGTGAGTGCGTTCGGGTGCCCGGGCACCTCAGCATGACCACGGGCTTTGACCAGGCAAAACACCATCTCATTGGTGCATGTTTTCTGCGCCTCAGCGCCGGCTGGGGTGTTGTGCTGTTCGGCGGGCATCGCCGTGCACGTCCAGGTGTGCGGCGACGAGACCGACATCTTCGCCGACCCGGTGGTGGTCCGGGACTGGATCGGCCAGTCGATCGGCGGCTGAATCACCTGATCGGAGGTGCGGTCGGAGCACATCGCCCCGACCGCACCTCTCCGTGATGCGTTTTCCCAGGTCACGTTCAGCCGATGGGGCGGTTCCGCACCGGATGTCCAGGTGATCTTCGTGTTCGGCGATGATCGGACTACCCTGCGCAGTGTGGGCATACCTGCGTGGCTCTGGTTCGTCATCGCCGTCGTCGCCATCGGTGCGGGCGTCGCGCTGCTGATCGCCGACCGATCCCAGCGCGCGTCGAACAACCGGGAGCGGCGCCGCTGGGCCGCATTGCGCGGCTGGCAGTTCGCCGAGGCCGACCAGGTCCTGCCGACCAGGTGGGAGCACGGCGTGCTCGCCCAGTGCAACGGGGTGACGGCCACCGACGTCGTGGCCGGCTCGACCTTCACCACCGACGGGCGCCGCCAGGTGTACGTCCTCGACCTCGACGTCAACGGCAAGGTCGCCGCGGTGCTGGTCGCCATCCGCTGCCGGCGGAGCTGCCCGGCCGCCATCGAGCTGTGGCTGCCCGACGTGCCGGTGCCGCAGGATTCCGCCGGGCTGGACCTGCTCGGCCCGGTCGGCTCGCGGTACGCCTTCGTCACCGAGGTGGCGGCGGCCCGGCCGCTGGTGACGCCGGACCTCGTGGACGCGACCGAGGAGATCGGGCACGACGTCACGGTGGTGTGGCTGGAGAACGACTGGGTGCTCGCGGCCATGCACCCCGACGACGCCGACCCGGCGCGCCTGGAGCGCCTGCTGCGCGACCTCGGCGACCTCGCCGACCTGATCGACCCGTTCGGCACCGACCCGAACGAGATCGACGGCGCGAACGAGATCGACGGCGCGAACGACGCGGCCGAACTCGTCGACGCCGAGGCGGAGCCGTCGGCAGACCGCTCGCGCTGACCCCGACCCCCAGCAGTCCGCAATTTCCATTTTGATCCGCAACTCATTCCGGTGGGAGTCACGGAAACACTGAACCCTGCCGGCGGGTGGGCGGGGCGGGTGAAGGTGCCGGTAGGTTCGGCCCATGGCTACCGCACTCGTCACCGGCGCCACCGCGGGCATCGGGCGCGCCTTCTCCCGCCGACTCGCCGCCGAAGGCCACGACATGGTCCTGGTGGCCCGCGACGCCGAACGGCTCGCCGAACTCGCCGATCGCCTGGAGGCCCGGCACGGGGTCCGGATCGAGGTGCTCCGGGCCGACCTTGCCGACGCGGAGCAGCGCGCCAGGGTCGAGGAGCGCCTCGCCGACGCCGAGCGCCCGGTCGACCTGCTGGTCAACAACGCCGGATTCGGCACGGCCGGCTCGTTCTGGGAAACCACCGGTGCCGAGCTGCAGCGGCAGCTGAACGTCAACGTGGCCGCCGTGCTCGCGCTGACGCACGCGGCGGTGCGCGGGATGCGGGAGCGCGGCCGCGGCGACGTGATCAACGTGTCCAGCGTCGCCGGGTTCTTCCCGGTCGCCGGCTCCACCTACGGGGCGACCAAGGCCTACGTGACCGCCTTCTCCGAGGGCCTGTCGGTGTCGCTGGCCGGAACCGGGGTGCGGATCATGGCACTGTGCCCGGGCTTCACCCAGACCGAGTTCCACCAGCGGGCCGGGCTGGAGATGGGGCGGCTGCCCAGGGCGTTCTGGCTGCAGGCCGACCAGGTGGTGCACGAGGCCCTGGCCGACCTGCGTCGCGACAAGATCGTGTCGGTGCCGGGCGTGCAGTACAAGGCGCTGGTCGCCCTCGGCCGGTTGGTGCCGCATAAGCTCCAGCGCATGATCGTCACCCGCACCGTCCCCGACCGCACCTGAGCCGCCGCCCACCGGCCCCGGCAACCCGGCCGGTATGCTGAAAACTCGTGGTCAAAGTGCATGAACAGCAGCGCACCGAGCTCGCCCGCCTGATCCGGGAAATCGCCGTGGTGCACGGTCGGGTCACCCTGTCCTCCGGGAAGGAAGCCGACTACTACGTCGACCTCCGCCGCGCGACGCTGCACCACCAGGCGGCGCCGCTGATCGGCAGCCTGCTGCGCCAGCTCACCGACGACTGGGACTACGTCGCCGTCGGCGGCCTTACCCTCGGCGCCGACCCCGTCGCCACCGCGATGATGCACGCCGAGGGCCCCGCGCTGGACTCGTTCGTGGTCCGCAAGAGCACCAAGGCGCACGGCATGCAGCGGCTGATCGAAGGCCCGGGCGTCACCGGTCGCCGGGTGCTCGCGGTTGAGGACACCTCCACCACCGGCGGCAGCGTCCTCACCGCCGTCGAGGCGCTGCGCGCGGCAGACGCCGAGGTCGTCGGGGTGGCCACCGTGGTCGACCGCGACACCGGCGCGCGTGAGGCGATCGAAGCCGCCGGGCTGCCCTACCGCTCGCTGCTCGGCCTGGCCGACCTCGGGTTGGCGTGAGCGAGGAAGTCGGTCCCACCGAGTGGGGCACCACGGTCGGCGTCGGTCCCTGGACGGGGCCGTGGCCGACCGACGAGCGCTACGACCCGGAGCTGCTGGAGCACGGCGACCGGCGCAACGTCGTGGACCACTACCGGTACTGGCGGCGCGAGGCGATCGTCGCCGACCTGGACCTGCGGCGGCACGACTTCCACGTGGCCATCGAGAACTTCCAGCACGACCACAACATCGGCACGGTCGTGCGCACTGCGAACGCGTTCGCCGCGAAGGCCGTGCACATCGTGGGGCGGCGGCGCTGGAACCGGCGCGGCGCGATGGTCACCGACCGGTACCAGCACATCCACCACCACCCCGACGTGGAGTCGCTGCGCGGCTACGCGACCGAGCACGACCTCGCGCTGGTGGCGGTGGACAACACCGTCGGCGCGGTGCCGATCGAGCGGACTGTGCTGCCGCGCCGCTGCGTGCTGCTGTTCGGTCAGGAAGGCCCGGGCCTGCGGGACGACTCGCGGCAGGACGCGGACCTGGTGGTGTCCATCGCGCAGTTCGGTTCGACCCGCTCGATCAACGCCGGGGTCGCCGCGGGCGTCGTGATGCACACCTGGATCGAGCAGCACGCGGACCTAGCCGGAGCCTGGTGATCAACCGCGGGTGGCCAGCCACTCCTGCAGCTCGATCAGGTTCCCGGCGGGGTCCTTCAGGTGCGCGACGCGCATCCGGTCCGTCATCGGCGCCGGGCCGTTGAGCAGTTCGGCGCCGCGCGCGGTGATCTCCGCGCAGTAGCCGTCGAGGTCGTCCAGGTGCAGCACGACCAGCGACCGGTATGCCGTAGGCGGCTCGCCGAGTTCGCCGAGGACCTCGGCCATCTGCGCGCGATCCTGCAAGGCGATGGCCGCCGTGCCGCCGTCCGGGCTGAACTTCGCGTACGGCCCGTCCGGGGCCTCGAACTGCGGTTCCAGCCGCAGCACGTCCCGGTAGAAGCGGTAGCAGCTTGGGAAGTCCGCGACGAGGAGACGAACCTGGGAGAGCTCCATCGGGGTCGCTTTCTGCCGTGTAGGGTGGCGATCTTCTTCCCGGAACTGACCCGGAAAGCAGTTCGCGCGGACCCGGCGAATCGGATCCGCGCGAACGTGGCGACTGGTCAGCCTGCGGGGTTGCGGGCCTTCTCGCGACGGCCCTTCAGGTACTCGATGATGATCGGGATGACCGAGACCAGCACGATCAGGATCGCCATCGCTTCGAGGTTGTTCCTGATCCACGGGATATTGCCCAGGAAGAAGCCGAGCATCGTCATGCTGACGGTCCATGCGATACCGCCGATCGCGGAGAAGCTGAAGAACTTCTTCTGGTCCATCTGCGCGACGCCCGCGACCGCGGTGATGAACGTCCGCACGATCGGCACGAACCGGGCCAGGATGATCGCGCGCGCCCCGTACTTCTCGAAGAACTCGTGGGTCTTGTCCACGTGCTCCCGCTTGAACAGCTTCGAGTCCGGCTTGCTGAACATCGACGGCCCGACCTTGCGGCCGATCCAATAACCGGTCACGTTGCCCACGAACGCGCACACGGCCAACAGCAGGCAGACCAGCCAGACCGGGGTGTCGATCGCGCCGGTCGCGACGAACAGGCCGGTCACGAATAGCAGCGAGTCACCGGGCAGGAAGAAGCCGATGAGCAGGCCGCATTCGGCGAAGATGATCAGGCATACGCCGATCAGGGCGAACGGCCCCATCGACTGGATGATGTGCTCCGGATCCAGCCAGTCCGGCAGCAAAGCGAGCGCGGGAGTGTTCGCGGCGGCGTCGACAATCGCGGGCAGTTCGGTCGTCACGCTTGCCAACGGTACCGTGACTGCCCCCGGCCCAGCCCCCGGGCGAGAAACCCGCCGACTTCCCCGGGCAACACCGCCGATCACTCGGTCGCGTGAATATGGACTTCACCACACGGGATGGAGCAGCGTCAGCGCCCCGACGATGCCGCCGGCCAGGAGACCGAGGACCAGCGCGAACAGCAGCACGCCGACCACCGGGAGGCGCTTGCGGGGCAGAGCGGGCGGAATGGGCGAGGCAGGCGGCGCAGCCGGGCCCGGGCTGCCCCCGGCCTGGGCGCGAAGCGCCGCCGACAAGAGGTGGGCGGGGTCAGGTCGGGTCACACCCCGAGCGTAGCGAGGGGCGACCGACCCCACGGCGTTCGGCGGTCACCGGAGCGCCGGGGCATGAGTGGTCTTCCGCGGTCAGTTCGGTTTGGTCACCCAGGTGCCGTCCTTCATGACCGCGTCCAGCTCCAGGTCGGCGTCCAGGACGACCAGGTCCGCCGCTAGGCCCGGCCGGATCTCGCCGATGCGGTCGCCGAGGCCGAGCAGGCGCGCCGGTTTCGTCGACGAGGCCGCGACCGCTGCAGGCACCGTCAGCCCGCAGGACTCGACCAGGTTCCGGAACGCCACGTCCATCGTCAGCGTGCTGCCAGCCAGCGAGCCGTCCGCCAGGCGCGGTTCGCCGTCGATCACGGTGACCGGCAGACTGCCCAGCTCGTAGGTGCCGTCGCCCGCCTCCGTGGCGCTGATCGCGTCCGTTATTAGCACCGTCCGCCCGGTGCCCGCGTGCGAGGCGGCGAGCTTCACGACCGCCGGGTGCAGGTGCACCAGGTCGCAGATGAGCTCGACGGTCACCCGCTCGTCCTCGAGCAGGACCCCGATCGGGCCCGGTTCCCGGTGGTGCAGCGGCCGCATGGCGTTGAACAGGTGCGTGGCCACCGTCGCGCCCGCCTCCACCGCGGGAACCACCTGGTCCAGCACCGCGTCAGTGTGCCCGACCGCGGCGATCACGCCGTTGTCCACGAGCTGCCGGATGGCGTTCAGCGATTCCGGCAGCTCCGGCGCCAAGGTGATCATCCGCACCGCGCCCCGCCCGGCGTCCAGCAGCTGCTGGACGGCCGTCTTCTCCGGCGGCCGGAGGATCGCCGGGTCGTGCGCGCCGCAGCGCGCCGCGGACAGGAACGGCCCCTCCAGGTGGATGCCCGCCAGCGGGCCGTCGGTGACCAGTTCGCTGAGCGCGCTGATCTGCTTGGTCAGGTCGGGCAGCGGCGCCGACACGAGGCTGGCCAGCATCGTCGTCGTGCCGTGCGCGCGGTGGGTGTTGATCGCGGCGTGCGACTGGTCGACCTCGATGCCCGTGAACGAGCCGCCGCCACCGCCGTGGCAGTGGATGTCCACGAAGCCGGGCACCAGCCACCGCCCGGCCAGGTCTACGGCGGGCCCGACCGGCGCCGGGCCGGTGCCGGTCGCGGCGATCGTCCCGCCGGAGACGCGGACCCAGCCTCCGTCCAGCACTCCGTCGGCGGTGACGACCTGCCCACCAGCGAGGATCAGTTCGGGATCGTTCACCTGATCTCCAATCTGCGGATGCCCCGTCCTTCAGGGTGGGGAGGAGCAGATCTCGCGTGTCGGTCGCGTAGCGACCGCTGATAGTCTTGATTTCGGTAGGTGAGACCTACCACCCCCACGCAAGTGGGAACACCCGAGCAAGTACGTGGGTACCGCTGGTCGAGCGGGAACCCGGACCACCCCGGTCCGAACGCCTGAGTGAGATCGTGTGAGACCGAACCGCCACGGTGGGGACGCTGCGGTCGTTGAAGCAGGAAGCTCAGTCCGCGAGGACTGAATCTCCTTCCTCCAGGGAGGAGAGAAGTCAAGTTGTTTTCAACCCTTCCGCCGCTGCTCCCGCACCCGCATGGTTCGCCGTGCCCGATGTCGATGTGCCCGATCTCGCCGGCGAAGCCGCCCCCGGCGTAGAGCCGGCCGTCCAGCACTATCGCGGCGGCGATCCCGGTGCCGATCGGCAGCACGACCACGTCGCGCATCCCGCGGGCGGCGCCGAAGCGCACCTCGGCGAGCCCGCCGGCGCGGACGTCGTGGCCGAAGCCCAGCGGCAGTCCGATGCGGGCGGCGAGCCGGTCGCGCAGCGGCACGTCCCGCCAGCCGAGGTTGGCGGAGAACACCCCGACGCCGCGCACCTCGTCGACCACGCCGGGCACCACCACCCCGACGGCGTCCACCACGTCCGCGCCGGAACGCAGGTCGGACACCACCTCGGCGACGGCCTCGACGACGAGATCGGCGGTCGCGGCACCGTCCGCGCCGCGCGGGGTCGGGCGGCGCGCGTGGCGCAACGGCCGCGCGGTATCGCGGTCGACGGTCACCAGGGCTGCCTTCATCTCGGTACCGCCGACGTCTACGGCGATGGCGTGTGCGGTCACGCCGACGATCCTCCGCTACCAGCCACCCATTGGTCTACACCAAATAGGTGTGTTGTTCGCCGTGGATTTCGCGGACTTCCCTCTCGATCAGTTGCCCATCAGCTTCTGCAGGGCCCCCAGCCCGCGGCTCGCGGTCGACTTCACGGTTCCCCGCGACACCCCCGTGGCCTCGGCGATCTCCGCCTCCGAGAGGTCCCCGTAGTAGCGCAGCACCAGCACTTCGCGCTGCCGGCGTGGCAGCTGCCCCAGCGCGGCCACGACCGCCTGGTGCTCGGCGGTCAACATCGCCAGCGACTCCGCCGACCGGGCATCGGTCTGGTGCGGCGGCTGGTACTCGCGGGCCGTCTTGCGGCGCCGCAGCACCGAGCGGCTGCCGTTGACGACCGCGGTCCGCAGGTAGCCGATCGCGGCCTTGGCGTCGCGCAGCCCGGACCAGTTGCGGTACAGCCCGGTGAACGCCTCCTGAACCACGTCCTCGGCCGTCGCCGGGTCGTCGACCAGTAGGATTGCCAGGCGCACCATCCGCATGCGCTGCTGGCGGTACAGGTCTTCCAGGGTCAGCGGCAGCGCCGGGATCTGCGTGGACGGGCTGTCCAACGTGCGCAGGTGCCCGAGGGTCCGTTCGACGCTACGTTCGGCGCTGTGCGAATCACCGGCCATGATCGAACAACCTACCGGCTGGCCACTGGCGGGTGTACCACGACCGGGTAGCGTCGATATCGTTCGGTGATCCGCAACGGAGGTGTCGGAATGTCCAAGTTCGTGGTCGATCTGGTGTACGGCGAGGACGAGGAGCGCCGCCTGGAGGTGCGTCCCGCGCACCGGGAGTACTGTCGCGAGCTCGCCGACCGCGGCGTGCTGCTGGCGGGCGGGCCGTTCGCCGACAAACTCGGCGCGCAGTTGATCTATGAGGCGGCCGACGCCGACGAGGTCCAGAAGGTCCTCGACGCGGACCCCTACACGGAGGCCGGCGTGATCGCCAAGACCACCGTCCGCGAGTGGAATCTGCTCAGCGGGGCGTGGGCGTAGCAGCGGCCTTCAAGATCAAATCGGTGGCCTCTCTGGCCGCCGAACCTGCAGCGTGTGAGGATGTCCACAGGATTCGTCTGTTCTGAATCCTGTCACCGGCTTTCCAAAAGAGCCCCCGCTGGGGCACTGTGACGCGAAAGTGTGGCACCGGGCCGGAAGTGCCCGCTGGTAGCGGGCACGAGCTCGTAGGATGCTGCGCGATCCCCGTCACCATGACAAGACTCCACCCGAGGAGGACGACCGATGCCCATCGCGACCCCCGAGGTCTACGCGGAGATGCTGGACCGGGCGAAGGCGGGCGAATTCGCCTACCCGGCCATCAACGTGACCTCGTCGGAGACGCTAAACGCGGCGCTGCGCGGGTTCGCCGAGGCCGAGAGTGACGGCATCATCCAGTTCTCGACCGGCGGCGCCGAGTTCGCCTCCGGCACCAAGGTCAAGGACATGGTCACCGGCGCGACCGCGCTGGCCGAGTTCGCGCACGTGGTGGCCGCGAAGTACCCGGTGAACATCGCGCTGCACACCGACCACTGCCCGAAGGACAAGCTGGACGGCTTCGTCCGGCCGCTGATCCAGATCAGCCAGGAGCGGGTCAACCGCGGCGAGCACCCGCTGTTCCAGTCGCACATGTGGGACGGCTCCGCGATCGACCTGGACGAGAACCTGGAGATCGCCCAGGAACTGCTGGCCGCCGCGGCCCAGGCCAAGATCATCCTGGAGCTGGAGGTCGGCGTCGTCGGCGGCGAGGAAGACGGCGTCGCCAACGACATCAACGAGAAGCTCTACACCGCGCCCGGCGACTACGAGAAGACCGTGGACGCCCTCGGCGCCGGTGAGAAGGGCCGCTACCTGCTGGCCGCCACGTTCGGCAACGTGCACGGCGTCTACAAGCCGGGCAATGTCAAGCTGCGCCCGGAGATCCTCAAGCAGGGTCAGGACGTGGTGACCGAGAAGCTGGGCCTGCCGGCCGGCTCGAAGCCGTTCGACCTGGTCTTCCACGGCGGCTCCGGCTCGCTGCTGGAGGAGATCCACGAGGCGGTCTCCTACGGCGTGGTGAAGATGAACATCGACACCGACACCCAGTACGCCTTCACCCGGCCCGTCGCGGACCACATGTTCAAGAACTACGACGGCGTGCTGAAGATCGACGGCGAGGTCGGCAACAAGAAGGCCTACGACCCGCGCAGCTACTTGAAGGTGGCGGAGCAGGCGATGGCCGCCCGCGTGGCCCACGCCTGCGAGAACCTCAAGTCCGCCGGCCGCATGCTCGCCGGCTGACGTCACCCGGAGGGCGCGCAATTTCGCGAGAAATTGACCGTCACCGGGGTGAACGTCAATTTCTCGCGAAATTGGCGCGGCCCCATGGCGGGGAGCCCGGGTGGTGACAGAGCGTTGCGGCGCCCGTCACCCGGAGATGGCGCAATTTCTCGCGAAATTGGCACCCGCGGAGCGCGACGGCCCGTTCGCCTGGTGGCGGACGGGCCGTCTTCGCGCCTGGGAGGATTGGGGCATGACGAGGAATCTGTTGGAACCGCCGGAAACCCTGCTGCCGGAGAACGAGGCGGCGCAGGGCGAACTGGCCGCGGGCACCGACCCGGCCGAGGTCGCCGCGCACCACCCCACCTTCAGCGCCGCTTGGGCCGCGCTCGCGGAGTCGGCGCTGACCGCAGGCGAGAACATCGCCGCCTACGCCTACGCCCGTACGGGCTACCACCGTGGCCTGGACGCCCTGCGCAAGGCGGGCTGGAAGGGCTTCGGGCCGGTGCCGTGGCGGCACGCCCCGAACCAGGGCGTGCTCCGCTCGATCGCGGCGCTGGCGAAGGCCGCGAAGGCGATCGGCGAGGCCGACGAGTTCGACCGCTGCCGCCAGCTGCTCGCCGACAGCGACCCGGCGTCCCTGGAAGCGAACGGCCTGGCCTAAGAGCCTCTCGGCGAATGCCGTCCGCGCCTTTGGAAGCGGCGTAGCCGCTTGCATTCACCTTGCCAAGACGACCGTCGGCGGGTTCTGAGAGGTTTTCTGGCGAGGACGGCCCCTCCGCCGCGTATTGGACATACATCAGGAGGGGCACCCGCAGTCCAGGGAACCTCTCAGGTTCCGCTAAGCGACCACCCACCCAGACTATGCACCAACAGGCTCTGAGCGGAGTCCTCGGGTGCGCGACCGGTCCGGTCGCGCACCCGAGGATCAAGCGAGGATCACTTCGGTGACGCTCGGATTGCGCCGGGATCTGTCGGACAATGTCCACCGTGCACCGATTGCGCGAGGAGCTCGTCCGCCGCTTGCGCCGCCTCATGCGCACCGGCGTTCCGATCGCCCAGTGCGCGATCGCGGCCGGCCTCTCGTGGTTCCTGGCACGCCACTTGTTCGGGCACCCGGCCCCGTTCTTCGCGCCGATCGCCGCCGTCATCTCGCTCGGCGTCACGCTGGGCCAGCGGATGCGGCGGGCCCTGGAGCTGGTGGTCGGCGTCAGCGTCGGGATCGGCGTCGGCGACATCCTGATCTCGTTCATTGGCACCGGCGCCTGGCAGATCGCGCTGGTCGTCGCGCTGGCCATGAGCACCGCGGTGCTGCTGGACAGCGGAGTCGTGATCGTGCTGCAGGCCGCGTCGTCGTCGGTGCTGGTCGCGACGCTGCTGCCACCGGCCAGCGCGGGCGGGCTGACCCGCATGATCGACGCGGCGATCGGCGGCCTGGTCGGCTTCGTCGTCGCCGCACTGCTGCCGGCGAACCCGCTCGCCGTGGCGCACCGCAACGGGCGCCTCGTGCTCGGTGCCCTCGCCGACGCGCTGCGCGGTGTCGGGAACGCGGTGGCACGGCAGGACCGCGATCTCGCCACCGATGTGCTCGCGAAGGCGCGCAAGAGCCAGAAGCACGTGGAAGAACTCCGCACCGCGCTGGAGGCCGGGCAGGAGATCGCGCGGTTCGCGCCCATCCGGTGGCGGCGGCGCGGCGACCTGGAGCGCTACGAGACGGCGGCGACGCCGATCGACCGCGCGCTGCGCAACACCCGCGTGCTGGCGCGACGCGCGCTCGCCGCGCTGCGGGACGGCGAGCCGGTGCCCCGCCCGCTGCCGGGGCTCCTGGAGGAGTTGGCGGGCGCCGTGGTGCTGCTGCGCGACGAGCTGGCCAGCGGTGTGGATCCGCTGCAGACCCGCGAGGCCGCGCGGTCGGTTGCCAAGAAGTCCACAGTGGAGCTCCTCGGCGAGGGGGACTTCTCGATGCAGGTGGTGGTGATGCAGGTCCGCTCGATCGCGGTGGACCTCCTGCAGGCCACGGGCCTCAGCCGAATCGAAGCGATCGCCGCCCTACCGCCCCTGCACCCCGAGGAGAAATCCGGGTGAGGGCCCCTCGCTCAGCCACGTAGGCCGGCATAGGGGCGGTGCAGGACCGCTACCAGGGCGGTGTGCAGCGCACTGTGATCGCGCGGGTCGTGGAGGTGGCAGTCGGCTGCCGAGAGCCGGTACCACTCGGCGGCGCCCGCATAGCGCACCCACACGGTCACGTCACCGTCGGCGCATTCGGTGGCCAGCTCCAGGTCGCCGGTGATCACACCGACCTCGTCGGTCATCACCCCGCCCGGCGGCGCGGTTACCTCGGAACGCAGCACCGCTGCGCGCTCTGCGTGGTCTGACATCGAACCGCCCTCTTCACGACGCCTCGGATGTCCCAAGTATGTCCTGCCAGGACCCGACGCGTTCGGACGGCGATTTCGCGCAGTGCCGCGCCGGCCAGGTCCGGACGGAGTGGTGCCCCGCTGGTCGGGCGGGGCACCGGTGATCAGCAGCCGTCGAGGGCCTTCTGCAGCGCGGACTTCTCCGCCTCGGTGACGGTCAGCTCGTACTTGTGCTTGGTGCCGACCCACATCGACGCGTACTTGCAGTGGTAGCCGGCCTCCGGCGGCATCCACTCGTCCGGGGTCTGGTCGCCCTTGGACTGGTTGACGTTGTCGGTGACGGCGATCAGCTGCGGGCCTTCCAGGTCGTTGGCGAACGCCTGGCGCTGGTCCTGGGGCCACTTCGCGGCGCCGGAGCGCCACGCGGCGGCCAGCGGCACGACGTGGTCGATGTCCAGATCGGACGGTTTGGTCCAGGTCACACCGTCGTAGGGGCTGAACCAGCTGCCGGAAGTCGGGTAGCAGTCCGAGCCGACCGCCACGTCCTTCCCGTCGCGCTTGAGTACCGCCTCGCGGGTGTTGCAGCCGTCCGGGCCTTCGATCCAGTGCGGGAACTTCTCCCGGCTGTAGCCGTCCATCGAGCCCTCCGGCGCGACGGTCAGCTCAGCGAGTTCGGTCTTCGCCGTCTCCGGGCTGGGAATGCCGGGCGGCTCGGCGCTGGCCGGAACGGCCAGCGCGAGGCCGAGGGCACCCGCCAGGGGCAGGGCGGTCAGGGTCGCGCGCAACGATCGGTGGCCTCTCATGGCTTCCCTCCGCATGGGCGTCTCGCCGGTGTCCGTGTTGACCATTGCCCACGCAGGTGGCCAAGACAATGCCGGAGCGTGACCGACGGATAACTTGGCGTGAAACCGCCACCGATCGTGCCACCGCCTGGTTAATTTCGCACCAATCCGGCGCACCGGTTCCGGAAGTCACCGAAATTGCGGCTCGCCGAGTTGGTTCCGTCGGCGCTCGTCCCGTTTGGAATGGGTGATTTCGGGCCCATCCGGCCCGGATTGACGCAGGTCAGCGCGTTGTGTGTCGGGGGATCCCGATTTCGGGTGAAATTGGATCCTATTTGGTAGAAATGCGGAGTTCTGATTTCAGTGGGCCAGTTGGAGGTCCTCGGTGTGCCGGTACCAGACCCACTTCTCCATCGGGCGCGGATGGGCCACGCCGTCGCGGCGCACCGTCGCCGAGCGGAACGACGCCTGCACCGCGCGACCGCGCGTGACGTCGCGCCGACGGCGCAGCAGGCCGCGGCGGATGGTGGTGACCAGCAGGCCGTCGGCGGCCGGCTCGAGCATGGCGCTCAGCGGATCCGCGGTGGGCTCCGGCAACGGCGTGGCGGCCGGGTCCGGCGAGATGGTGATGTTTACCGCAGCGCCGTTGAGTACCTGCTCGTCGTCGCAATACACCTGGCCGGTGATCGGCTCGATCGTCCCCTCGCCGAGCAGCACGCCACCCGAATCGTCCCTGATCAACGCCGCCGGGCGCGGCACCGCGGTGAGCGCGCGGTCGAAGTCTCCGACGCGGAGCCCCCACAGCCGCGCGGCCGGCGAGTCGGCGACCGGGACGTAGCCGACGACCAGGTCGGCCAGCCGGTTCTTGCGGAGCAGGCGCAGCACCACCGCCGCGAGGTCGGCGTCGGTGCCGTGCACCACCAGCCGCTCCTCGGTGTCGGCGACCAGCGGATCCACGTCGTCGCGGCCCGGCGTGGCCGGGACGCCGAACCATTGCACTCCGTCACCGGACGGGCGCGCTGCGCACTCGACGTTTCCGCAGGACAATGCGGTGGTACTCACGTTTCGCTCCTGGTTTACCCTGATCGACCGGCATACCCCGTGGTGGGAGCGGGCGAAGCGTGCGGTCACGCTGGCGACCACCCAATCCAGGTTGGAGTTTCACATGCCGGCGATCGTGCTGATCGGCGCCCAGTGGGGCGACGAGGGCAAGGGTAAGGCGACCGACCTGCTCGGTGAGCAGGCGCAGTGGGTCGTCCGTTACCAAGGCGGCAACAACGCGGGTCACACCGTGGTGCTGCCGGACGGGCAGGACTTCGCGCTGCACCTCATCCCGTCGGGCATCCTCACCCCCGGCGTGACCAACGTGATCGGCAACGGTGTCGTCGTCGACCCCGGCGTGCTGCTGGAGGAGTTGGCCGGGCTGGAGGGCCGCGGCGTGGACACCTCGCAGCTGCTGGTGTCGGCCGACGCGCACCTGATCATGCCGTACCACGTGGCCATCGACCGGGTCACCGAGCGGTACCTCGGCAAGAAGCAGATCGGCACCACCGGGCGCGGCATCGGGCCCTGCTACCAGGACAAGATTGCCCGGGTCGGCGTGCGGGTGCAGGACCTGCTGGACGAGAAGATCCTGCGGCAGAAGGTCGAGGCCGCGCTGGACATCAAGAACCAGATCCTGGTCAAGGTCTACAACCGCCGAGGGCTGGACGTCGACGAGGTCGTGGACACCGTGCTGTCCCAGGGCGAGCAGTTCGCCAGCCGCATCGCCGACACCAAGCTGCTGATCAACGAGGCGCTGGAGCGCGGCGAGACCGTGCTGCTGGAGGGCTCGCAGGGCACCCTGCTGGACGTCGACCACGGCACCTACCCGTTCGTGACCTCGTCGAACCCGACCTCCGGTGGTGCCTGCGCCGGTTCCGGCATCGGCCCGACGAAGATCAACGCGGTGATCGGCATCCTGAAGGCCTACACCACCCGCGTCGGCGCCGGTCCGTTCCCGACCGAGCTGATCGACGAGGCCGGCGAGAACCTGCGCAAGCAGGGCGGCGAGTTCGGCGTGACCACCGGCCGGTCGCGGCGCACCGGCTGGTTCGACGCGGTGATCGCGCGCTACGCGACCCGCGTCAACGGGATCACCGACTACTTCCTCACCAAGCTGGACGTGCTGTCCGGGCTGGAGACGATCCCGATCTGCGTCGCCTACGACGTGGACGGCGAGCGGGTCGACGAGATGCCGATGACGCAGACCGGCGTGCACCACGCGGTGCCGGTGTACGAGGAGATGCCGGGCTGGTGGGAGGACCTCAGCGGGGCGCGCACCTTCGAGGACCTGCCCGCCAACGCCCAGGCCTACATCGAGCGGATCGAGGAGCTCGCCGGGGCGCGGATCTCGGCGATCGGCGTCGGCCCCGGCCGCGACCAGACCATCGTCCGCCACACCATGGCGTGAGTTGAACCGCAATTTCAACGAGCGTTTCCAGGTGGCGGAACCTCAGCGGCCTTCTCGGCTGCAGGATCCCGGACACACGTATGACCAATACGTCGCGTCCGGGCTGTCCTGGCGAGAAGGCCGCTGAGCACCCGCGGCGGTGCCGGTTGCGAGGGTGGGCCAAGGCTGCAGCCCCGCCTGCGGCAGCCCCGCGCCACGGGGCTTCCAGCATCGCGGCTCCGGATCGGCCACGCTGAACAGGCCCAAGGAAACCGGACCTTCGATTTCAATTGGAAATCATGGATCATCGGCGTGTCGCACGCCGACACGCCGATGACTGTGGACAACTTCCGCAATTTCCATTGAAACCGGATCTTCGATTTCAATGGAAATTGCGGGGAACTGGGGTCAGCGGTTTCGCCAGGAGCTGTCCAGGGCGGCTTCCTGTAGGTCCAGTTCGCGCAGGACGCGGCGCAGCACCTCGTCGTCGAGGTTGCCCGCGTCCCGCTCGTCCGCCATCGCCGAGCGCTGCACCTCGATCAGGTCGCGGCGCAGGTCGGAGAACACCTTGCTCGCGGTGTCCGCCCGCTCGTCGGGCGTGCGCCCGACCTGCTCCGCCGCCGCCATCCCCTGATGCTCCACCAGGGCCCGCATCCGGCCGATGATCCGGTCGAAGTGCTCCGGGCTGGTGTGCAGGTCGTCGGGCGTGAGCCCGTCCAGGTAGCGCAGGGCGGCGTTGGTCGCGGTCACGCGGGCCTCCGACTCAGCCTGGTCGTCGCGCGCGGCCTCGTCCGGGTCGGTGACGCCGAGCTTGCGGATCAGCCACGGCAGCGTCGTCCCCTGCACCAGGATCGTGCCGACCGCGATCACGAACGCCATGAACTGGATCAGCTCCCGTGCCGGGAACGGCTCACCGGTGCCGGTGGTGTGCGGGATCGCGCCCGCGGCCGCGAGGGTGACCACGCCGCGCATCCCGGCCCACGAGAGCACGGCCGTGCGCCGCCACCGGGCGCCACGCTTCATGGTGGTGGCCAGCAGCTGCGACAGACCTGGCAGGTAGTTGGAGCAGAACATCCACCCGATCCGGATGCCGATCGTCGTGGCCAGGATGATCAGCGCGTGCACCAGCACCGCGCCGATGTTGCGCCCGGAAGCGACGAGCGTTGCGACGACGGAGTGCAGCTGCAGCCCGATGTAAGCGAACACAAGGCTTTCCAGCAGGAGGTTGATCGACGCCCAGACGGTGTGCTCCTGGAGCCGCCCGGCGGCCCGGGCACGCGGCTGGTTGTGGCCGACGTACAGCCCGGCGGTCACCACCGCGAGCACGCCGGAACCGTGTAGCTGCTCGGCGGTGAGGTAGGCGATGAACGGCACGAGTACGCCCAGCACGGTCGCCACCTGCACGTCCGGCACGCGGGTCCGGGCGATCTGCGCGAGTATCCCGAACACCAGCCCGAGGACGACGCCGTCCACCACGGCCAGCACGAACACCAGCGTCCCCTGGGCCAGGGTCGGCGTGGTGCCGACGACCGCGGCGATCGCCATCCGGTAGATCGTCAGCGCCGCGGCGTCGTTGATCAGGCTCTCCCCGCCGAGGACCGTCATCACGCCCCGCGGCAGCTTCAGCTGGCGGCCGACCGCGGCGGCGGTGACCGCGTCCGGCGGCGCGATGACCGCGCCGAGCACGATCGCCGAGTTCAGCGGCAGTTCCGGGATGAGCGTGTAGGCCAGCCAGCCGATCAGGAACGACGTGGCCACGACCTGCAGCACGCCGTGGTGCACGATCGGCGCGATCCGCGCCCGGAAGTTGGTGTAGGAGCTCTCCAGCGCGGCGGCGTAGAGCAGCGGCGGGAGCACGACGGTCAGCAGCAGCTCCGGATCGATCTCCAGGTGCGCCGTGGCGGGGATCAGCGAAGCGACGAGGCCGACCAGGACCAGCAGCAGCGGGGAGGCGATCTCGCGGCTCCGCGCAACGGCAGTGACCAGCAGCGCACCGATCAGGACGAGCAGCAATTGGGCCACCGAGCACCTCCGTCCATCATGGACAGGTTAGGCGGCCCGATGGCCGTGGTACCTGTGAAAGAACAGCCCCGTGAGTGTTTCTGGGGGTTGGGGCACCCGAAAACACTCACGGGGCTCGAGCAGCGGAAGCGGAGTTCCGATCAGCGGTGCGTCGCGGCGAACTCGTCGCGGGCGGTGACGGCGATGTCCGGCTGGTCGCTGAAGATCCCGTCGATGCCCTGGTCGAACAGCGCCCGGAAGAACCCGAAGACATCGCCGAAGGCGGCCGGGGCGGCCGAGGACCGGAAGTCGGCCGGCAGGAAGTTGTTCTCCGCGCGGACCGTGTACGGCACCACCTTGAGCCCGGCCGCGTGCGCGTCGGCGACGACGGTCGTCGGCTTGGTGAGGAAGCCGTCGACGTTCACCGGCAGGATCACCTTGGTGTCCGGGCCGATCACGTCCGCGTATCCGGCGATCTCCCGCAGGCCCTCCGGCTTGACCAGGTCGGCGTAGGTGCGCGGGTCACCGGACTCGATGAAGTCCTGCGGCGCGCCGGAGTTGCTGATCAGCTGCACGAGCTGCACCCGCAGCACCTGGTCGAGCTCCTTGAGGTTGCCCACCTCGAAGGACTGCACGGCGACCTTGGCGTTCGGCCGGTTCAGGCCGCTGCGGGTCAGCGCCTCGACAACGCCGGGCTCCAGCGGCAGGCCGAGCTTGGCGAAGTAGCTGGGGTGCTTGGTCTCCGGGGCGACGCCGATCTCGCGATGCAGCTCCCGGGACAGCCGCTCGCGCAGGTCCAGGACCTCCTGGAACGTCGGCACCTCGTAGCGGCCGTCGTAGATCGTGTTGTCCGGCCGGATTGCCGGGATGCGCTCCTTGGCGCGCAGCGTCTTGAGCTCGGCGAGGGTGAAGTCCTCGGTGAACCACCCGGTGAGCGAGGTGCCGTCGATGACCTTGGTGGTCTTGCGGTCGGCGAACTCGGGGTGCGCGGCGACGTCGGTGGTGCCGCCGATCTCGTTCTCGTGCCGCGCGACCAGCACGCCGTCCTTGGTGGGCACCAGGTCCGGCTCGATGTAGTCGGCACCCATCCGGGCCGCCAGTTCGTAGGAGGCCAGCGTGTGCTCCGGCCGGTACCCGGAGGCACCTCGGTGCCCGAAGACCGCCACCTGGTCGGTGTCCTGCGGCCGGATCGGTGCGGCGATGGCGGGCGCGGTGATCAGCCCCAACGCCGCTGTGCCCGCGACGGACAGAGCCGTCAGGCGTACCCGGATCGTCATTTGCCCTCCTGTGTCTCGCGCAGCATGTCGATCAACGCTGCACATTCGGGCAAAACACTGACCGCCGCAATCGACCATTCACGCAAGGCACGGCGACCCGGCGACAACGGTCAGGTGAACTACCGGGATCGGCCGGATGATCCAGCCCACGTGAGCGCCTGTCGGCGAATGCCGTCCGCGCCTTTGGAAGCGGCGTAGCCGCTTGCATTCACCTTGCCAAGACGACCGTCGGCGGGTTCTGGGAGGTTTTCTGCGAGGACGGCCCCTCCGCCGCGTATTTGGTCATACATCAGGAGGGGCACCCGCAGTCCAGGGAACCGCTCTCAGGTTCCGCTAAGCGACCACCCACCCAGACCATTCACCAACAGGCTCGGCATCCGCGCGAGGATTGGCGGGGGGCATTGCCGACGTGGCGTGCCGCACGCTCTACGCTCACGTTTTGTGCGAATCCTCGTGATCGGTGGCGGTGGTCGGGAACACGCGATCGTCCTGGCGCTGTCCCGCGACCCGTCCGTGACCGCGCTGGCCTGTGCGCCGGGCAACGCGGGCACCGCTGCCCTCGCCGAGACCTACGGCGTCGACGTCGCGAAGCCGGACGAGGTGGCCGGCCTGGCCACCAAGTGGCAGGCCGACCTCGTCGTGTTCGGCCCAGAGACCCCGCTGGTCGCGGGCGCCTCCGACGCGGTCCGGGCGGCTGGCATCCCCTGCTTCGGCCCGTCGAAGGAGGCCGCGCGCATCGAAGGCTCCAAGGCGTTCGCCAAGGACGTCATGCTCGCCGCCGGTGTGCCGACGGCGCACAGCGAAGTGGTGGACAACCCGGCGAAGCTGGACGCCGCGCTGACGCGCTTCGGCCCCACCTGGGTGGTCAAGGACGACGGACTGGCGGCCGGCAAGGGCGTGCTGGTGACCGGCGACTTCGACGCGGCTCGGGCGCACGCGCTCAAGCTGCTCGACGGCGGGCACCCGGTGCTGCTGGAGTCGTTCCTGGACGGCCCCGAGGCGTCGTTGTTCTGCCTGGTCGACGGCACCACGGTGGTCCCGCTGCTGCCCGCGCAGGACTTCAAGCGGGTCGGCGACGGCGACGCGGGCCCGAACACCGGCGGCATGGGTGCCTACGCGCCATTGCCGTGGGCACCGGATGACCTGGTCGAGACCGTGGTGCGCACCATCGTGCAGCCGACGGTCGACGAGCTGGCGCGACGCGGCACGCCGTTCTCCGGCCTGCTTTACGCCGGTCTGGCGCTGACCTCCAGCGGCCCGCAGGTGATCGAGTTCAACTGCCGCTTCGGCGACCCCGAGACCCAGGCCGTGCTGGCGCTGCTGCGCACGCCGCTGGCGTCGCTGTTCAACGCCGTCGCGCGCGGCGAGCTGGCCGAGCAGCCGCTTGAGTGGGAGTCCGGTGCCGCGGTGACCGTCGTGGTGGCCGCGGAGGGCTACCCCGGGCGGCCGCGCGTCGACGACGTGATCCAGGGCGGCGACGTCCAGGGCGTCCTGCACTCCGGCACCCGTCGCCGGGAGGACGGCGCGGTGCTTTCCGCCGGCGGCCGCGTGCTGTCGGTGGTGGCCACCGGCGCGGACCTGGCGGCGGCCCGCGAGGAGGCGTACCGCCGGGTCGAGGGCGTACATCTGCCCGGCTCGCACTACCGCACCGACATCGCGCTCCGCGCGGTGCAGGGCGAAATATCCGTTCCGACCGCCTGACCGGCCCGAAACTTCGCTGAAATCCGCCCGGTGATAGGGAATTCCCCGACACCGGGCGGGTTTTTCTGATGTCCTTGCTCTGGCCCACGGAACCGGGTCGCGGTGCCCGCCGTCGAACGTGCGGGGTTGAGCGCGAGGAGGAGCGGTGACCCAGGCGGGCTACAACATGCAAGCCCTGGAGGACTGCCGAGCGGTGCTGGACGGCAAGGCCGGGCCGGTCGGGGCGGTCGGAGACGGCTTCGAAGGCCAGCACGTCGACGGCGCGATCTTCGGCGAGCTGGAGGCGGCGGGTTCGTTCGCGTCCGCGATCACCGAGCTCGACGTCACGGGCAAGCGGGAGCTGGACGCCGGGGAGCAGTTGTTGCGCAGCGCGAGCAGCGCGCTCGACGCGGTGCGGACCACCGTCGAGGACATCGACCAGGCGAACGTCGAATCGTTCCGCTGAGCTGGGGACCAGATGGGGATTTCGGGAGAGGTGGCGAGCAAGCCCGGTGGGGGCGAGCTCGCCGAGCAGCTTCGCAAGATCGAAGACAGCAGGCCGGAGGACATCCGCGCGATCGGCAACCGCTGGCGCGAGGCGGCCGGTAAGACCGGCGACCACGGGCGGGATCTAGACCAGTCCGTGCGCAGTCTCGACGGGGCGTGGGAGGGTGCCTCCGCGGACGCCTTCGTCGCCTACATGGGCAAGATGACCGGCGGGTTCGACAAGGCCCGCGAGGCGTTGCAGAGCTCGGCCGACGTGCTGGACCGAGCGGCGGATGCGGTGCGGTCCGCCAAAGACCAGGCCAACGCGATCGGCGAGCGGGCGCTGGCCGATGCGCGGCGCGCCGAGGACGCCTACCAGAAGGAGATCGCCGGAACGACCGACCAGGCCGCCAAGGAGGAGGCGGCGGGACGGCGCGACGAGGCCATCAGGAAGGCCATGCAAGACCATGCCCAGGAGGCCACCGGCAAGATCGACGAGGCGAACTCGAAGCTCGGCGCCGCGCTGGGCGAGTTGCGCGGCGCCGCGGCAGGGCTCACCGGAGCGTTGTCCTCGCTGCCGAAGGCCGGCGAGCAACCGTTCACGCCGACCCCGGGTCGGCAGGTCGACTGGGACATGACCCCGCCCTCGCAGACCAACCAGCAGTCCGCCACGCCCGGCGGCGAGTCGAGCTCGTCCGGTGGCTCCGGCGGTTCTGGTGGTGCCGGTGGTGGCGGGGGCGGTGGTGAATCCGGCGGCTCAGGCGGCTCTGGTGGCGGTGGCGACGGTGGCCTCGGGCCCAGCGGTGGCCCGCCCAGCAGCGGTCCGCCGCCCGGCAACGTCGAGCAGTGGATCCGGGAGGCCGTCAAGATCCTGCAGGCCAACGGCATCCCGGTCACCGAGGACAACATCGACGAGATCTGGACGATCATCCAGAAGGAGTCGGGCGGCAACCCGCACGCGATCAACGACTGGGACTCCAACGCCGCGAAGGGAACGCCGTCGAAGGGCCTGATGCAGTGCATCGACCCGACGTTCCAGGCGCACAAGCTCCCCGGGCACGACGACATCTGGAATCCGGTGGACAACATCATCGCCGGGGTCCGCTACACCTTCGACCGCTACGGCGGCTTCGAAGGGCACCCGGGCCTGAAGTCCATGTCCCAGGGCGGCGGCTACCAGGGCTACTGACGGGCACCTGTTTCCAGGCCCGTTTTGCATGGCGGTGCCGGCGGCGGAACACCAGAGGCCTTCTAGGCTCCGGGATCCCAGACGCGCGGTATGTCGTCCAGTACGCGGTATGTCCAATACGCGGTATGCCAATACGTCGCGTCGGGGCTGTCCTCGCGAGATAGCCCGGGTGCGGGGGTGTCGTCCCCGCAGCCTCCTGGTCGTGAACGTGGTTACTTCGACATCTGCACCTCACAACCGGAGGACAGCGAGGGGCGGCCAGGTGGCCGGGGCCGACTGGGCACCTGGCAGGGTCGGCCTTCGGATACCGGGAAGGACCGACGGAAGCCGAGGACCTGGTCATCGAGGCGATCACGGTCGGCTATCTGGCCGCGCTGCGCGATGTCCGCGACGGCAAGATCGATGTCGAGATGTAGCGGATCGAACCGTCGCACTCGGCAGCTCCGCAATCACGCCGACGCACTCGAAGCCCTCCAAACCTGGTCACCGAGGTGACCAGGGACGGATGCCAGCGGGTGATCCCACGGGTGATCCCCCGTATGCACCCGCATGTCGAGGTACAGGCTGCGGCGCTGTGCACGTTCGCCAGGTTCGCACGATCAGCAGGCCTGCTTAGTCGCTCTACCCGCTAGCTGCCGGACGAGGCGTCGTCAGGTGCCGCGGCTGGCCGCCTGGCGTGCGGCGCTTCGGGAGAACCGGGCCCTTACAGGTTGTGCGAGAGCAGCTGGCTCAGCGTCTCGTCGAGGTTCATCCACCGGTGTTCGTCACCGGGTGCGACCGCGTCGTAGGTGTCGTTCAAGAAGTCGGCAAGCTGATCGGCATTCACTTCGAAGGTGGCCTGCCCTGACGGCGAGCTCAACGCGATCATGACCAACGTCGGCTCGTCGAGTCGGGAGCGGATTCGCACGTCGCCTTCGCCTGCCTCGGCGATCAGTCCGTCGGCCAGCAGGTCGCGGGCGATCACCCAATCCACCTGACCGTCCGTGCCCACGTTGAGCTTCATGGAGATCTCGTACGGGTTGCGGCTGTCGTACCGGAGCTGCACGCCGACCGGCGCGATCACTCCCGTCGGGGCTACCAGGTTGAAGACCATGGTGGCGAGCACCGTGCCGTGATCGTTTGCCATCATGTCCGCACTCCCAAGCATCGGTTTCCCATACCTTCTGAACGAAGGATGCCCAACGTGGGTTCATACCTTCTTCACGATGACTTCAGACCCCCTGGACGGGGCGATGCTCCAGATCGTCAAGAACCGCATGGACGCGCGCGATGCAGTCATTGGGGTCGCCGACTGGCAGGCTCAGAAACCTAGGTGGCCGGCGCGTTTGACGTGCTCGCGGAAGAGCGCCATCAGCTGGCTCCGTTCGGCGTAGTTCTTCGCGGACTTCAGCTGCCGGATGCAGTCCGCCAGATCGAGGTTGGCGACGGTCTTCTGCCACTTCGCGGCGTAGGTGGCGGCGTATTTGGGGAGGGTGTCCCGGAAGCGGTCTCGAACGCGCAGGCTGGGGCCGTTGCCGGGGAGCAGATCTTGGAAGTGCAGCTCGATGCGGACTTTGTGGAGGGTCTCCTCGTCTTCGACCGTGCCTGCGAACTGGGCGCCACGCTCGATGATCAGGAAGCCCAGTTGCTGCGCCATCCAGAAGCTCGTTCGGTGTGTTTTCCTGCACACGAAGACCGGTGCGATTGGTTGGTCCGGGTGCGCTTCCTGCAGGATGCGGGCCTTGTTGAGGAGTTGGTAGAGCTCTTGGGAGCTCGGGTAGATCTGCGAGCGGATGTTTTTCACCTCGACTAGCACTAGGCGTGAACGGTCGCGTGAGCCTGTCCCCCTCGATCGACTACTCCACGTCAGTCGGGCGGCTGATCGCGACCGTCCTCGCCCACGTCGCCGAGATGGAAGCGCAGGCCATCCGGGAACGCGTCCAGGGTGCACGGACGTACATGCGGCAGATCGCGCGCTGGCCTTCCGGGATGCCCGCCTATGGCTACCGCACATGCCCTCACCCGAGCGGCTCCGGGTACGCGTTGGAGCCGGACCCCAACACGGCCCCCGTGCTCCTGGAGCTCGTGGATCGGGTGGTATCCGGGGAGGCGGTGAACGCAGTCGTCGGCGACTTCAACGAGCGGGGCATCCCGACGCCCCAGGCTCGGGCCAAGGAGTCGGGGACCGACTACTCCGCCCGTCGCTGGCAGACCACGAACGCGATGCGCCTCCTCCGGTCGGAGGGGATGCTCGGGACCGTCCGACACAAGGGCGTTCCCGTTCTCGGCCCCGATGGACAGCCGGTCCAGTACGGCCCGCCGTTGGTCGACCGGGAGACTTGGCGGGATCTTCAGGCGGAGCTGGCCACCCGGAAGGACCCGAACCAGCGCCAGAAGGCGCGGAAGGCGCTCCTGGTGGGTGTCGCGTTCTGCGGGCACTGCGGCGGGAAGCTCTACATCACCGGGTCCGATAACAGGGACGGGCGCTCGCGGAGGCGGTACGGGTGCATCGCGAGGCGGAAAGGCGTGGACTGCCCGGGGCCGACGTTGTACGCAGATCTCTTGGAACCCTGGGTCGAGAAGAAGTTCCTGCGGGCTGTTGGGCGAATGATGCTCAGGGAGCGGATCGAGCACGCCGGAGAGGACCACCGGGCCGAGATCGCGGATCTCCGCGCACAGCTCACCCGGCTACGCGAGCACGGGCGGAAAGGACTCTACGACGATGCCCCCGAGGAGTTCGCCACCGCAGTAGGGGCGCTCCAGGGACGACTGAAGGAGCTCGAAGCCAGGCCGACGGAGACCACCTTCGAAGAACAGATCACGGGCGAGACGTACGCGCAGCGATGGGCAAGCGACGGGACCTTGGGGAAGTGGAACGCGCTCATCTCGGCGGGCGTGCGCGTCGAGCTGGCTCCGGGGCGGAAGGGCTCGAAGGCGTGGGAGGACCGGCTCACGTTCGACATGCGCGGGCCAGAGGAGCTCCTCGCGACGGGGACGGACGACCCGCTCCTGTTCGAGGAGGACGCCACCCAGTGATGAGTAGAGGTGTGGCGATCACTCCTCGTCGAGCCGGGCACGGATGCAGGTTCGACACGCGCGGGGGCCGGGGACCTTGTTCGAGGTCCCCGCGCTTAGTTCGCAGTACGTCTCATGCCGTCGGCCCGGCCTGCGTTCGTGGATAACCCCCATGTGATCGACCCAGACGATTGCGAGCCGAGCTCCGTGCGTGGGAACACTCACTTCGGTTTCCTCCCTGTGCACTGGTCCGCATTTTCGGCGAGCTCCTTCGGAGAGCCCCTCCCGATCTCGTCGAGATGGGCTCTCGGTCAGGTTTTCTGCATTCCCCCGGCGACCCCGCACCAAAAACAAGTGTCAGCAGCTACATGCGCTTGCCGCACTGGGTGCAGACCCAGATCCCATCTCCATCGGGCTGGTAGGTGTGGTCACACGACAATGCATTATCTCCTTATGTGTCGGTGCGTTTCCTGAGATCGACCAAACCGGGGTTGTTAAAAGCCCACTCGCGTGCGGTGTTGACGAAATATCGGTCTTTTCCCCACTGGGCGGGATTAACCGAGATGGTCGCCACCCAGGTCTCCTTGTCGTTCTGGGGGTCCTCGTCCGGCCTGTCCATGACCTCGTACGGCGATTGCTGGACGACGACGAACGCGCGACCCTCGCAGACGTAGCCACGTTTCACGGCGATGTGGGATTCGCCTTTGATCCACCGGAACGTGACGCCGAAGTTGTAGTAGCGAGTAATGGGCTGCTTCGTCATGTTCTGAACAATATGAGCACTACCTCCTTATGCGCCGTATTTGCCCGCGAGGTTCGGGCGGCTTTCAGTAGACGGTCGGTTGCCTACCGGTCGTTTTCGAAGCACTTCAGGGGAACGGTCGGTTACCTACCGGTCGTCGCAGAAAGCCGGCACGGGGTTACGGCACCTCCAGTCGGACGGAAGGGCAGCCCCACCGGGGCCGGGGAATTTTCGGGGTTTCTCCCGATGGGGCCGCCCGCGAAGTAGTCTCTCGGTTACTGATCGTTCGCGGAAGGCATAGAGGTTTTCAGGTGTTTTCAAACGGGGACGTAGGTTCGACACTGCGGCAGGCGCGCAAGGAGGCTGGAGTCAGCCTCACGGCGATGGCGCGAGATCTGTACGTCTCGAAGTCGCACCTGAGCAACATCGAGGCAGGACGAAGGCCCGTCACAGTCGATATCGTGAGAGGGCACGAGAAGCAACTCGGCCCGATTGGAGACGACATGCTTCGTCGTCGCGACATCACGCACCCGCGAGTCATGACCGCTGACCGGCCCACGTTGACCGAACTGGCCAGGTCGATTGACAACGGCGACCCCGGAGTACTCGCTACCGCGCCGAGTAGCCGTACGGTTGACTTCTTCCTGGCTGCGAAGCTCACCGAGCCCGGCATCGAGCACATGCGGGTGTGGGTCCGTACCGGACACACGTCGACGCTGCGCGCAAACGCCTTGGCCGTGCTCGCGAAGCTCAACAAGGCACAAGACACGACGCTGATCATCGACGTTCTGGAGAGCGACAAGAAGGTCAAGTTCCTGAGCCTGGTCTCCGAGGTCTCGAAGCTCACACAATGGGACTGGGAGATCTCGAGGCAAGTAGTGCGGGAGCCGGCGACCGCTCCCGACGCGCGGAAGCTCGCCAAGGCGTTGACTAAGGAGGTACTACTCGACAACGACACGGAGTCGCGCTGGTGCGGGGCCTACCTACTGAAGGAACTTGTGCCCGTGCTCGGGAAGTAGTTCAGAAACGAAAAAAGCCCCCTCCCGGCCTGGAGGCTGGAAGGGGGCTTCGTCGTGCATGCTACCTGGACTTCTTACGGGTGAGGGACGGAAGTAGAACCGGCTGGGGTCGCCCACGCAGGAGCGGACGCGGCGCACTCGCCAGCCGGAAACCCTTAGTTCCTTCACCTACTAAAGAGGGGCACGTGGGAAATCACGCACGAAGTCGGTCACTCGATCCCCGATCGGGCTAACGCGTCTGGCACGCTGAGTCACATGGTGAAGCTTGCCGCAGCCCAACGCGCCAACATTCCGCCGTTCCAGGTCATGGAGGTACTGACGGCCGCAGCCGCCCGGCAACGGGTTCACGGTGATGTGGTTTCGCTGGCTGCGGGGCAGCCGTCGACGCCCGCACCGAAGGCGGTCCGTGAAGCCGCTGCTGCGGCACTCGGCCGGCACTCGCTCGGCTACACCGAACAACTCGGGTTGCCGGAGCTGCGTGACTCGATCGCGGAGCACTACAGCAGCACCTACGGGCTCTCGATCGGTCGAGACGAAGTCGTGGTGACCACCGGGGCGTCCGGCGGCTTCCTGCTCGCGTTTCTGGCCGCGTTCGACGCTGGGGACCGGGTGGCTTTGGCGCGTCCGGGATACCCCGCGTATCGCAACATCCTGTCGGCCCTGGGCTGTGAGGTCGCGGAGCTGCCCTGCGACGAGACGACCCGGTTCCAGCCAACGGTGGAGATGCTGGAGGCGCTGGAGCAGCCGGTACAGGGCTTAATCCTCGCCAGCCCGGCGAACCCCACCGGCACCGTGATTCCCGCTGATGAGCTGGCCCGTCTCGTCGAGTGGTGCGACCGCAACGGCGTGCAGCTGATCAGCGATGAGATCTACCACGGGATCACCTTCGGGGAGCCTGCCCGCTCGGCGCGGGAGTACTCGGCCAACCCGGTGACTATGCAATCCTTCTCCAAGCTCTGGTCCATGACGGGCTGGCGGCTGGGCTGGATGCTGGTGCCGCCACGGCTGCGCCGCGCGGTGGACTCGCTGACCGGGAACTTCACGCTCTGCCCGCCCGCACTGTCCCAGCACGGGGCGGTCGCGGCGTTCTCCGAAGACGCCTACGCCGAGGTCGGCGCGCACGTCGAGCGCTACCGGACCAATCGCGAGCTGCTGCTGAACGGACTCGCGGACCTCGGCATCACCCGGGTCGCCCCGGCCGACGGGGCGTTCTACGCCTGGGCGGACATCGGGCACCTCACCGACGACGCGACGGGTTTCTGCGGGCGGCTGCTCGACGAAACCGGTGTCGCGGTGGTGCCGGGTGTCGACTTCGACCCGGTGCTGGGCAACCGCTTCCTGAGGATGTCGTTCGCCGGGAGCACCGAAGACATCGCCGAAGCCCTGGACCGCCTGGCCCGCTGGCTCCCAAGCGCCTCCTGACTTCGGGGCTGTCAAAGGCGGTTCCGGAAGACGTTGGTTGGAGCGAACTGACTGTTTGTGTCGTCTATCGAGGTGAACGGGCCGTTCGCTTCTCGCTAGACGCTGTGGCGGGCAGAAACGCTCATGGGTTGCGGCCGGTGGGAGCGGCTGATCTCGGGGTTCCCTGAGTTTTCCCTGGTATGGGCTTTCGGGAGGCCGCTGCGGGCCGGTTATCTGGCACGCTGGAGGCAGTACGGGATCCGGCGCGGTCGAGCTGAGGTGCTTGCGATGTTGTGGAAGGTGATCGGCGGCCTGTTGCTGCTGTGGCTGGTGATCTCGGTGGCGGGTTTCGTCATCAAGGGGCTGTTCTGGCTCGCCGTGATCGGCGGCGTGCTCTTCGTCGCGACCGCCGCGATCGGCTGGGCCCGGGACCGCAAGCAGATCAAACCCTGACCCTCGATTGGAACGCGGTGAGGGGCGCCTTCGAGCGGCTGTGCCGCCCAAGGGTGCCCCTCACCGCACCGCTTCATCCGATCAAGTGAGGAGTGAAGGGCACCGTTGACCTAGTAAGCCCTTCGGTACTCGGGGGTCAGGGGAGGACGCCGTGGGTTCGGAGGGTGGCTCGGGCTGCTTCCGCGCCCTGCCAGCGCTCCGCGTAGAGGCCCGCTTCGCTGGCTCCGTCCACGTTCTCCTGGCGGTCGTCGAAGAACAGGCACTCCTCCGCCGGGGCGTCGAGCGCTTCGAGCAGGGCCCGGTAGATCCCCGCGTCCGGCTTTGCCAGGCGCAGGTCGCCCGAGAAGATCAGGTGCTTGAACAGCCGCGCCCAGTTCGCCTGCTCCGCCGCTCGCCCGAACGACGACGGCGCGTTGGACAGCACCGCCATCGTGACGCCCTGCCGGTGCAGGTCTTCCAGCAGCTGCACGGATTCCGGCACGGTCTCCGACCAGCCGACGACGTCGGCGCGGGTCAGCCGCTCGGACAGTTCGGCGTCGACACTCTTGCCCAGCCTCGCCGCCACCGCCTGCCAGTACTCCAGGTCGGGGCGGCCCCAGTCGTAGGCGACGCGCTCGGCGAAGTAGGCCTCCTCGAACTCCGGTTGAGCTGCGTCGAGCAGCGCCGCGATCGCGGGCAGCGCCGTCGTGCGTCGGCTGATCACCTCGCCGTAGTCGAACACGACCCAGCGCATCATGCGTCCTCCAGACTGGAGCCCAGTACCCGTTCTCGATCCTTCTCGGCCCACCTGTTCTGCACCCGCGGTGCAGAACAGGTTCTCAGACCCGAGCTTCGCTGATCCGGTGCAGCGCTTCCTTGATGTCGGCCGTGGACACGTCGCGGTGCGTCACGAACCGGACCTGCCCGCTCATCGGCACCGCTTGCACCCCGGCCGCGCGCAAGCGTTCCAGGGTCAGCCGCACATCGGGAACCGCCGCAAGAACGATGTTGGTCTGCGGTCGGGTGACGTCCCAGCCGATCTCGGCCAGTCCTTCGGCGAGCGCGCGGGCGTTCTCGTGGTCCTCGGCGAGCGCGTCGATCCGGTCCAGCGCGACGAGTCCGGCCGCCGCCAGCACGCCGCCTTGCCGGACCCCGCCGCCGAGCATCTTGCGCACCCGGCGGGCTTCCCCGACGAAGTCCTCGCTACCTGCGACGACGGAACCGACCGGGGCGCCGAGCCCCTTACTCAGGCAGGCCTGCACGGTGTCGACGCCGACGGTCAGCGCGGCCGGCGGCACGCCGAGTGCCACCGAGGCGTTCCAGACCCGGGCGCCGTCGAGGTGGACCCGCAGCCCGCTGTCGCGCGCAGCCGCCGCCAGCTGGGCGTGCTCGTGCAGCGGGATCACGGCGCCGCCCGCCCCGTTGTGCGTGTTCTCCAGGCACATCAGCGTCGTGTTCAGCTTGTCGTAGCCCGTGGCGAGGTTGGCTTGCGCCCGCACCGCCTCGGCCGTCGGACGTCCCGGGCCGGCGCTCCACTCCAGCGGGTCCGGCATGCCGCCGGCCAGCCAGGCGGCGGAGCCGAGCTCGTGGTGCAGCACGTGCGAGCCGCGCGGCGCGAGGAACCGATCGCCGCGTTTCAGGTGCAGCATCAGCGCGATCAGGTTGCCCATCGTGCCGCTCGGCACCCACAGCGCTGCGGTGGTGCCGAGCAGTTGCGCGGCACGTTCCTCGAGCACGCGCATCGTCGGGTCGTGGTCTAGCACGTCGTCGCCGACTTCCGCGGCGGCCATGGCCGCGGACATCTGCTCGTCGGGACGCGTGACCGTGTCGGAGCGGAGGTCGATCGGTGCCATGTTGGTCACGAACAGATCACATCACATCCACCCGGGGTTAAGGCAACAACCCTGCGGACACGGATGCGGCGACTGCGGTATCAATCTCGGGGTGGATCGACGGCATCGGGCGTGCAACGGTTGGGGTCGGCGATCCCGTCCTACAGGTGCAGGCACGAAACGAGCGGAGAGTTCCGCGTGGACCAGCGCGAAGAGCAGGAGTTCGCGGAGTACTTCGTGGCTCGGCGGGAGGCGGTGCGTCGAATGGCGTACATGATGTGCGGTGACTGGCACCGCGCGGACGATCTCGCCCAGATCGCCTTCATCGCGTTGCACCGGCATTGGCGCAAGGTTCGCGACAAGGGCGCGCTGGACGCGTACGTGCGCCGGACCTTGACCCGCGCGGTGATCGACGAGTCCCGGCGGCCGTGGCGGCGGGAGCGCGCCGCGGAGGTGCTGCCAGACCGCCCGGTGGATTCGCCGGACGTCGACAACGCGGTGGCGACCAAGCAGACCCTGCTCGCAGGCCTGCAGAAGGTGCCGCCGAAGCAGCGCGCGGTGCTGGTGCTGCGATTCCTGGAGGGGTTGGACGTCGCGGGGGTGGCGGCGGTCATGCGGTGCAGCGAGGGAACCGTGAAGAGCCAGTGCGCCCGGGGGCTGGCGGCGTTGCGGGAAGCGCTGGGCGACGAGCTCGGCGACCTGCGGTCGGCGTGAGGAGGTGCGGGTAGGTGGACGAGCGCAAGCTTGAAGAGCTGTTTCGCGATTCGGTGCAGTCCGTTCCTCCGTCGTCGTTCGACGAGCACGACGTGGCGCGGGCCTCGCGGCGGATCACGGCTCGCCGCCGGATGGCGGCGGTGGGGGGCACGGTCGTCGCGGCAGCGGTGCTGGTGGGCGGCGTGGGCCTGGGGACCGGCCTGTTCGGGCAGTCGGAGACCAGCAACGTCGCGGGCAAGTCGGTGCCGCAGCGCGCCTCGATCTCCCCGCGCGACGACGGGCCGGTCGTCCTGGGCGACCGCTCGGGGTGCGGGCCGGACGCGCAGCTCGCGGCCGCGGTGGCCAGGCAGCTGCCCGAGGCGGCCGGGACGGCTCCGGTCGCCACCAAGCCTTGCCCTTCCGGCGCGCGGACGGCTTCGTTCGCGCTGCGCGACGGGGCTTCGACGGGCAGCGTCACGGTGATCGTCGGCCCGGTGGGCGCGATGTCGCCGGACCAGACCTCGCCCGGCGACGTGCGGCGCCCGGACGGCACCGAGCAGTCGGTGCGCCAGGCGCGTAGCGGCAAGTTGGTCGTCGTGCTCAGCGACCCGGACGCCGGTTCCCCTGCTGCGCCGTACGGCGCTCGGATCGCGTCGATCGCGGGCGACCTCGCCGCCCAGTACTGACTGGTTCGGCCTGCTCACCGCCCGTGAGCGGTTTCGGGTGCGAAAGAGGTCGTTGCGCTTGTTTTGCACAGCGGTGCAGGTGGCGGAACCTCAGGCGCCGTCTGGACTGCGGGACCCCCGACTCATGAATGCCACGGGGCCGTCCTCGTCGGACGACGTCTGAGAACCCGCGGCGGTGCAAGCTGCGTGCTTTGGTTAAGGGGCTTCGCCGCTTCAAAAGTCGGCCCTACCTCGGTGACCAGCGGAAACGTTGTTCCGCGACCCGGCGCGTCCGGTTTGTGGTGTCTTCCATCACCAGAACGGTACGTTCGTACCAGATTATAGGTACGTTGGTGCCCCGGTGGGTGGTTCCGCTGCAAGACCGAGGGAAGGGCGACCAGCGATGACGGCCTGGATCATTCTGATGGTGTCGGGAGTGTTCGAAGCGGGTTGGGCGATCTCGCTGAAGCTCTCGCACGGCTTCAGCCGCCTGATCCCGACGGTGTCCTTCTTCGTGCTGGCCGCCGTGAGCTTCGCGGGCCTGGCGTACGCGATGCGCGAGCTGCCCGCGGGTCCCGCCTACGCGGTGTGGACCGGCATCGGCGCCGCGCTGACGGCGATCGCGGGCATGGTCTGGCTGGGCGACGGCTTCTCGGTGTTGAAGCTGGTCTCGATCGTGCTGATCGTCGCCGGTGTGATCGGCCTGAACCTCGCCGGCGTCGGCCACTGACGGGACACCCTGATTCGTGGACGTCCGGGCACAAGCGGCGCGAGAACGCCTCTCGGTACGGGGTGGCCTCGCGAGAAGGCGTCGAGACCACGCGGCGGTGCGGCGGCCAAGCGGTTGCACCGCCGCGAACGAGGACCGAGATTGAGTTCCGGGCCGGGTACCCGACGTTTCGCGGGCAGTCTCAGGCAAACTGCTCTCCACGAGAACGGGAGGTCGGGACCGGCTTTCCGAAATGTCCGGGCCATGCCCGGCGGCGCTTAGGATCGGCAGACATGACAGCGGCCAGTACTCCGAAGGGTGCGCGGCGGCGGCAGGCCTTGGTGGTGGCTGCCGCCCAGCTGCTGGCCGAGGGCGGCTTCGACGTGGTGCGGCACCGCGCGGTCGCCGAACGCGCTGGCCTGCCGCTGGCGTCCACCACCTACTACTTCTCGTCCCTGGACGACCTGATTACCGCCGCCGTCGAGTACGAGTCGAGGCAGGAGCTCGCCACCGGCCGGGCGCGGCTCGACGAACTCGTCGAGCATCCCCGCAGCACCGAAGCCGTGATCGAGCTGCTGCTGGACCTGCTGTTGGGCACCGGGTCGCGGGACGGCGGTGTGGAGCCGGTGCTGCTGCGGTACGAGCGGCTGGTCGGCTCGCCGCGCCGCCCCTACCTGGCTCCGCTGATGCGCGAGCTCAGCGCCGAACTGCACCAGCTGCTGGCGGAGATCTTCGCCCGCAGCGGCATGGAGGTCAGCCGCGAGCGGCTGCTCGAACTGATCGCGCTGGTGGACGGCGCGGTGGTGAACGCGCTGATCGAGAGCGACTCCGATCCGCGCGCGGCGGCGCGCCGGATGCTGCGTTCTCAGCTGGGCTGAGATGCTCCTCCCATAAGCGGCGGTAGCCGCCTTGCCGTGCGGGGCTCAGCTTTGGCTCAGCTTGCACCGCCGTGGGTCCTCAGGCTGTGCTCACCCTGTCGACTCTCGGCGAGGGCGCCGCAATTTCCATTGAAATGGGTTAGGACGTAGACCTTGATCATCTGTCGGTAACCCGGACAAGATCACTAAAATTTGACACAACGTAACCATTCGTCACGTTCTGCTACTCCACTGTGGTGGTGCTTCGCGGCGGTGGTTACGTTGTGTCGCCGCCGCTGGGGTTGTTCGCTGGGTACATCCCTGCGGGAAGCGTTCAGCCGTCACCGTTGATTCTTCGCTCTGCGGCCACTGGCGGCTGTGGGACCGACGTGTTTATCCGGGGAGTCCGAGCCAACCGGCGAAGTTGGTGAGATCGGGGTTTGACCTGCGGTGATCGTGTACCAGCAATGCGGCGGTTTGGCGGACCATCGGATGCAGCCTTTTCCGGACTAATGATCGACGGGCAGGGTTCAGCACCTTGTGGGTATCGACATCGCGGCACCAGTGTGATGTTGGGGCCGTGTTGGCGAGGTCGGTCATTGTGGGTCGCGGATGATGGGGATGCCGAGGTTGACTGGGCCGGTGGGCTGTCGATCACGCATGCGATCCAGGCGGACGAGCTTCTTTGTGGCCTCGTTCAGGCTGACTTCGAGTCCTTGGACCTCGCCGAGCCACCCGTTCAGCTTCGCTTCTTGGATGCGATCTTTGAGATTGCCGATGATTTCGACCAGGCGGGGCCGTTCTTTGGGAGAAATCCGAAGCATGGCGCACCGCAAACACGCGTGCTCGTGCTGACACGGCGTCCCATATGGACGGCCGCAGTCTCCCAACGCCACCTTGCGAAGCTGGAAGTGCTGCTGGAACTCGCGCCACTCTTCTGCGGTCGGTTCGCGGTACTCGGCCTGCGGCCGCATGGCTCGCCGCTTGTCGAGGAAGGCGCGGTAAGAGCGCACCAAGTCCTCTTGGAAAACAGCCAGGTAGGTTTCCGTTGTGGCCACGGTCTTGTGACCAAGCAACCTTGCTGCGATGTGAACCGGAAGCCCGCCGGTCACCGCGTCCGTGGTGAACATCCTGCGGAAGTCGTGCGGCGTGTAGATCAGCGGCTGGCCTGTTGCATCCCGCAGACCGGTAGCGGCCAGCACTGTGTTGATGAGCTTGTAGACCGTGGTGACGCTGATAGTCATGTGGCGGGAGCCCAACGCTCGCTGGAAGAGGTGCGGCAGGGGCGGGCCAGTGACTCGCTCATACGGGTCGTAGCGGGCGACGAGCGGGACCGCTCCATCATTGTCCTTGCGCAGCCGGGTGATGACGGTGGCCAGGACACTGGCCAACTCGGGACTGACTAGCAGCAGCCGTTCCTCATTTCCTTTGGACGGCACGATTTGCAGCAGGGGAACGATTTCACCGGTATCCGGCAGCTGGTAGGACACCAACGCTAGATGGGTGATCTCCAGTAGTTCCTCGAGGCGGATGCCGGTATGGCGGAGCGTTTCGACGACCGCCCAGGCCCAGAACGCCTCGTCTTCGCGGCGGGTCAGGTTGGTCGTCTCATCGGTGGCCAGGTTCTGCGCTTCGATAGGAAGGTTCGCCTGTTGGCGGGCTGTCCTGGTCAGCGCTTTGGGGGCTGTCCGGCGGTAGCGAGTGCCTGCGTGGTCGAACACTTCACCCGGATCGTGCTCGCCGGCGGCTTCCAGCAACGCCGCTGTCTCGGCCCGGAGGCGTTCGGCGACGTCGGCCAACAGCGGAAGATGAGGAAGTCGCTCTCGGACGCGCTGGTGCATCTCGGAGATAATCCTCTTGCGGGACTTGATATATCCCTGGGTATCGATCTTGCGCACTGGGCTGGGAACCGCCCATGGCGCCCAGCTGGGGTCCTCCAGCGCCCATTCCTGGATGTCGAGATAGAAGGCCCTCACTCGCATGAAGAGGCGGTGGAAGTCCTTGCTCTCCCTGGTTTGTCCGTCCTTGGTGACGAACAATCGCGCCCGTTCTTTCCATGCCTGGGCCGCCTCGTCTGGCAGGTGCAGGGTGTCGATACCCGGATGGTGCTGCTCGATGTTGGCCCAGAAACGCCCGGCCAGGTGGCTGGCCAGGCTGCGGAACGAGCCGTAGTCCATCGCCGGCCGACGCTCGTCGAGATAGCGGACGAGGACATCGCGGACAGGCCGGCACTGGATATCGAAGTCGTCGACCAACTCCCCGGTGCGAAGTTGCCCTCGTTTCAGGGCCGCCCGCAGAGTGACGCCTTCCGGGGTGATTCCGAGCACGCTGAGCAGATCCCAAGCCAGGTGCAGCCCCCGGACCGCTCTGCCGCAGTGGCGATGGCTCCAGGCGTGCAACTCCAGCACGTCCTCCGCGGTCACCTGGTCGAGGTCCTTGCCGGTGCGCAGCACGATCTTGCTGCACACGCTCAACGCCTCACCGCGCTCGCGGGCGCTGAGTCCCCGTTCGATCGCGGCGCGCTCGACGCGGGCGAACGACTTCGGCGAGATGACCATCCGTGTCCGGTCGAACAGGTTGTTGGACCGGTAGCGGGTAAGAAAGTCGTAGTTAGGCACGATCACTCGACACAGCACCAAGGCAGCCAGCCCGACAAGGTGTTGATACCGCTTGGTGTGAGGCTGACGTGTGTCCTCCGGCGCGAGCCCGTCAAGCCAATCCGGGCCGCCGTCGGCCCCGGCCGATACCCATCTGTCCTGCCAGCCTGAACCGGGGTGTTCAAGCAGCCAGTTCAAGATCACACGGGCACCCTTGGTGATCCGGTTCTGGTGCTCGGCGCGGCCTGGCCAGTCCGGTAGCTGGCGCAGCAACCGCAGGACATCCTCGATTGGCAGATGGTCGGCGGAGCCGGTTCGCCGCTGATCGAGCAGATGGAAGTGGTCGTTGGTGATGCGTCGGCCTTGGCGGCTGCGGAGGTTCAGCTGGACTGTCGCGGTGGTCATTGTGGGTTCCTCCCGAACAACACCGAGAGGTCTGCGTCGTCATATCCGACCGCCACCGGCGGTGGTTGCTGCGGCTGCTGCCGGTCGGTCAGATGCTGCTGGACCCGACGGACCACCTGTGCCTCGTCCTCCACGAGATACACATCCGACGTGGTACTCAGGTGCGCGTGGCCTAGGATTGTCTGCACGTCCCGCATGGACAGTGACTCATCCCGGCTCATCCGGATCGCCGCAGTGTGCCTGAGATCGTGCATGGACCAGTTCGTTCCCAAGACGGCGTTAACGCGACGGAAAACCGCACGCAGAGCCTCGTAGTTCATCGGCTGACGCCGCAGTCCGGTGCCCCGGTCACGGCGGCGGAGGGTCAGCCAAAGCGGCTCGTCTCGATCCAGCAGGTCGCCGATATCGGCCAAATACAGGCGAATCCACACAAACGCCTCTGAACTGGCGGGCAGCCACTGCTCTGTGCGGGTGCCCTTACGGATCACGCGGACCAGTTGATCTCCCCAGTCCAAATCGACGCCTCGAACGCCGAGCAGTTCCGACGCTCGGGCGCCGTTGCTGACCGCCACCGCAAGGATCGCCCGGTCCCGATTGGAGCGCATAGCCGAGAACAGCTCGTTCCACCGTTCGTCGGGCATCGCCCGAGGTTTCCGTTTGGGAACCCTGGGGTTGTAGCGCAGACGGCCCTCAGCCCGGAACGGCTCCAGAGGGTTGTGATGGGAGTTGGGCCGACGCCCCTTGACCCGCTCCTGCGGCACCGGGTTGATCAGCGGGCCCGCACCTATGTCCTCGATCCAGAACTGGTAGAAGCTCCGCAGCACCGCGTTCGAGTGCCGGATTGTTCGCGGCTCGTACTGGTCTCCCTGATGGCGCTTGCCAGTGATCGGGTTGACACAGCCCGCAGTGCCTGCCGATTTCGTCCGCGGCCTCTGTCCGGGCTTGGCAGCCTGCTTGAGCCACAGCACCAGATCCCGAACCTCAGCCGGGGTGGCCTTGTCCCAGTCCACCCCAACGGCCCGCAGCCACCGCCACCACCGCAGAAGATCATAGGCATAACTGCGCACCGAGCCCGGCCGGTTGTCCCGGGCCACGAACTCAACCAGGAACCGACGCACCGGTTCCACCGGCACACCATCGGGATCGACCACCAGCCACGGCACCGACCCCGCAGCCGACACAACTCGTCCCCACCGCGGAAGCCGGATCGAGCCGACATTACGTTCAACCTCGTCAAACACCCTCGTCCACCTCTCCGATCAAGGTGGACCAGATCTACCGACTACCCAGTGACAAGCAGCCCCATCTAGACGGCGTGTCGCCCAGTAATCCGGTCAACAGAACGGGTTTGCTGCGGTGCGATCCGTCGAGCCTCCTGCAAGGACCGCAAGGCGTTCTTGCGGTCTCCGTGCATGTGGTAGGCCCGTGCGAGGTCAATGAAGTGGTGGCTTTGTCGTTGCTTGGGCATGGCCCTTGATGGACGCCATCGCTGTGCCGCCTCCAATGCCGCTGTGGAGTCCTGGAACTCTACGAACGCCCCGGTTTCGTGGGTAGCAATGTTGCTGATGCCGAACACCAGCCCGTAATGCACTTCGTCGGTTGGCAGTGACCGTGCGAGGTCGCTTGCGGCTGCGACGTGCTCGCGGGTCGCGTCCTGGTCTTTGTTGCGTGCAGCGAGCGTCACCGCTCGCAGGTGCAGGCTTCCGGCGACGGTGAGGGTTGCGGAGTCCGGGGAGCGAAGTTCGGACTCCAGGTCGCGAAGGGCACCTGCCATCAGGGTCAGGCCATGGCCGTATTCGCCCACGTCTTGGAAATGCTGCGCCCGAACCCACTCGGACAAGGCCCCGGCCAGCGGATCTCCTGTTTTCGCTGCGGCTTTGGCCAAGAGGTGTTCAACAGCGTGGGCGAGATCCGGGAACCCGAGCCGATGCACCAATACGTGCGTGGCCCGGTAGACCGACACCAAGAGCGAATGCAGGCGTGGTGCCTGCGTGTCGGGCGACAGCAGGACTGCCGCGAATAGTTCTTCGAGCAACGCCGGAAGCCGAGCGGCGAGCTTGCGGTACTCGGCGTCTCGCCGAAGCTTCTCGATGCTGGTTACATCGGCGGCTATCGCGTCGATGTCGCGGGGGGTGACGTCGCTGGGGAGATCCACTCGGTGAAGCACGCCCCGAAGAACGTCGATGTCGGCGTGAACGGCCTTGTCGCGTTTGTTGTCAACATAGGGCTGACCGGTCAAGTCCTCGACCGTGCACCGCAATACTCGTGCGGCGGCGGCAACGGTGGAATGACTTGCCTCTCGTTCTCCACGCTCCACTTTGGTCAGCATGGATGAGGAAATTCCTATCCGTGCGGCGAATGCGTGCTGGGTGAGCCCTTTCGCCTTGCGCCGGAGAGCGATGTTCGAGCCGATGTGCTCGGGACCGGTGGTGGTCATGGTGAACGTCCTCTCGCCCGGAGTTGTTCGTGCGCCTGGTCTGCCCGAGACCCCCGGGGACCTAGTCCGGGGGCCGGTCCCTCCGGGCAGGAGGCATGATCCAAGGGTAACGCTGATCTTTGTGTCAATTCTGTGTCAGTTCGAGCCGCTGACCGGTTGCACACTCTCAGTGCGTGAGTGATCACGTAGAGCCGCAATGGTGTGGCTGGCGAGGCTGCCGCCGGAAGATTCCGGCGTTTTCTTCCCATTGGCCCGTCCAGCCCGTCCTCCAAACGAACCGGCGCGGCCTGGCGGGGGATCGGCACCGCATCGGGTACATGGACGCCGATCCCCCGCCACCTAGACCACAAGCCAGGGGTGATCAGTAATGCCACGTCGAACTCTCGGCCCTGACGGTGCCACCGTGTGGCGATGCAGCCAGTCCACGTGCCTGCACACCGATCCGATTTACCTCGAAGTCCGCGAACACGAACGCTGGACCCATTACGACGCTGAGTGGCAGACCGCCTATACCGAGGCGTCCGCCGCAACCGCCGGCAGCGGGGTTTCACGCAGCAGTCTGTGGCCCACGATTAGCGGGGTGATCCCGTCGTGACCGGCTACCGGAAGCTTGTCAGCCGCAACGGAGTCGAGCACTACGTTCTCTACGGGGCGCTCGAGTCCTTGTGCGGAGTGCCGCTGGGTGTCCTCGCGCCTGCGGACCCACACGGACCGGCCCCCGTGCCGTGCACGGGGTGCCCTGGCGTGTTGAAGCGCCTTCAAGGAGCGGAGGGGCCGCGATGATCGGTGGTCTCCCTGCCCGGACGCCGGGGCCACGATCGCTCTGCCACAGGCCCGGACGCCGGTCGCGTGGTTCCTCTCCGACGACACCGACCCCGATCCCGTCTTGATCTGGGTCGATCACCATCGCACTGCCCACGAACGCGACCCCGCTCGGCGTGGGTGGACGTTGTGCGGCATGCGGGTGGTCGGTGGCGATGCACCGTCACACGCTCAGGTCAGCGTGGTCGGATGCCGGAACTGTGCTGCCCACTGCGCTGTTCTCAGCAAGCCCGCAGCGCTCGTCGAGACCCCGGTGCGGGTGTCGCATGTTCGCCCCCGACCGGCACCCGCACCGGAAGACCGTTACTCGATACCGGTGATCCGGCTACGCGGAGCCGATGATTCAGCGGGCCCCACGATTCACCCGGATTGCGGCTGTCACGCCGTAGCCAGGGTGGAAGGAAGGAAGAGCGGCGCAAGCCGCATGGAGACAGGAGGGAGGGAATCCCCATGGAAGATCAGGAAGAGTTGGTGATCGGCGTCCGACGGCTGCCGATCGTGCAGGACCGATTGAACCTCGTGCACGGTGACCCATCCAAGTCCGGTGGTGGCGATGGCCACGGCGACCAGGGCGGCGACGGGTTGAACATCCCGGAGTGATCCGCAACAAGTGATCGGCGGCGACAGGGCGCACGCCTACCCTGTCGCCGCCGTTCTCTTTGGTACACAAACAAAGGATGATCATCCGTGGACCACACACTTATTTCATCAATCGAAAAAGCTTTGGGATGGAAAGATTTTCGCCCGCTCGGTGCTGGTGTCGTTTACAGCACGATGCCGAATCCTGAGCTGTGCCAACAGATCCTCACTTCAACCCGACTGTTGGACGTCATCATGCGCCGGTCGTTGGAATTCCCGCAACTGAGGGTCTTCCAACACGGTGAAGAGCTGCACCCCGACCAGTACACGCGCGCCGTCACAAGCCGTAGAGGGCAAGCTCGGCAGATGGCACGCATGGACCGAATAGCCTCCTTCATCAGAGAGGGATGCACGCTCGTCCTGGATACGCTGGATTCGTTCGATCCCGCAATGGAAATCGCCTGCCAAGCGTTGCAATGGTGGTCCCGTGAGTTGGTCCAGGTGAATACCTACCTGACGACCAGCAATGCGGCCGGTTTCAATCTGCATTGGGACGACCATGACGTTGTGGTCGTGCAGCTCGGCGGCGAAAAGTCCTGGGAAGTGCGCGGACCCTCGCGGGTAGCGCCGATGTACCGCGACGTTGAACGCGCCGACGCGCCGCCCGACGAAGTTCTCTGGGCGGGCACGATGCGGGCCGGGGACGTGCTTCACATTCCACGCGGCTACTGGCACCGGGCGACTCGCACCGACCGAGCAGACGACCGAGCCGGTTACTCGCTTCACGCCACGTTCGGATTTGTGAAGCGAACCGGGGTGGACTGGCTGTCATGGATTGCTGACCGGTCCCGCCAGGACGAGGCGTTCCGGCTTGATCTGGACCGCGACGGCAACACCGACACGCTAGCGGAACTGGTGCCGCAACTCATCGCCCGCTGCCCGCAAGATGCGTACCTGTTGGCGCGTGAGACCGAGCGACCGCCGCGACGTCGGGTCATCACTGGGGGCGTGTTCGGCGAGTTGACCGACGTGGTGTGCCTGACTGACTTTCCGCCGCACATCATCACCGGCCCGGACGACGTGACGGTGTGGGCAGTCGGCAAAGAACTTGTGTTTGCGGCGAAAGCCGAATCGGTTGTTCGCACGCTGCTGTCCGGTAACCCGGTCAACATCGAGCAGGTCACGGCCGAAACCGGCGTTCCTGCCGACGCCATCGCGCGCATGCTCGTAGACGAGGGTGTCTGCGCCGAGTTGACGCCCGAGCTGGCTGCCGGGTTTCTACAGCTCGGTAAGTAGCTGATCGGCCGCTGCCCGCGCAGGCCCCGACAATGGTGTCGGCCCGCCGAGCCGGGCAGCGGCCCTTACCGCGTTTGCCGCCTGTAGCAGCATGGCCAGCTTCCCCGAACGCGTATCCAGATCGGCGGCGAATACCTGCCGGACCCGTTCGGCCAGCTCCGGGACCGGCAATGACGCCTGCCACAAACATGCCGCGTCAAGTCCACGTGGCGCACGGCCCCAATCCTCCCAATCGATCAGATATCCGTCCGTGGTCACGTTGTCCCAGTGAACATCCGTGTGGGCGGTGCTCCACTCGTCCACCGTGGTATCCGCACCGTCGCCGAAAACCTCGGTAATGCGGCGGGTCACGTGCTGCTGACTCATGCCGATGCGCGTGGTCGAGTACGCGGCGAGCTGATCAAGCGATGACGACAGGCCAGCCCACCACGAATCCGGCAGGGTCAGGGCGGTATCGAGACTACTGACCGTCGGGGCGGTGACGAGCTGCACCTCATCTGCACGTCACACCACCCCCCGCGCTTTGTCGTCCCACGTCGCCGACTGGAACCACGAGGGCTTACGGACACCGGGAATGGTGGCGGATTCTTCGAGGCCGATCCACGCTTGCCCGCCAGCACGTTCGCGGTTGCGGCGCTCAAGGCGCACCCATGTGCCGGCCGTGGTGCGGTAGCCCTCAGACGCGCCGGACTCCCCATACACGACAGAGGTCCGATCAAGCCGGACGGAACGGCGCGTTCTACCACGTCGTCGTGGGCGGTGTGGCGAACATCAATCACAGCGGTCACGGTAGCCGAACCGTCATCACGGAGAAACCAGACCGGTCGGGAGACATCGCCGTCACCCCGACCGGTCTGTCGTGTCTACGTCCTGATCACGCCAAGGCTGGTACCCACAGGGGGTAGTTCCAACCGGATCAGATCCGCGGTTCCTTGTAACGCCTGATCAGAGCGTTTCAGTCGGGAACCCGGAACGGATACCCCCATGCACGACGCGGCGGTTCATGCCGGGGTGGCGTTGGCTTCGGTGCGTAGTTGGCGGATGTGGTCGCTGTTTTGGAGGACGCGTTCGATAGCGGGCCAGATGTCTGTTTGCTGCCAGGTATCGAGTCGGATGCGGCAGGTTCTCGCACTGGTTTCAATGGGAACAAACGAGAAGCCGATCCTAGTCGCGACCCCGCCACCAGTACGGTGCCCCGCACCACAGGTGCGGGGCACCGTCATACCTCAGCAGCACCGACGCCCGACGCCGACATACCCCCGCACCGCCACCGCAACGGCACACTTGTGCTCACTGTGCATGAGACGATTTTTTACTTCTGTTGTCCACACCGGACAGTCGAGGGGTGCCGCAGGACGGAAATTGCGTAGGACGCCGTCTTGACGGCGTCTGAGGTTCCGCTACCCGCACCGTTGCGGAAACCCCTTTCAGAACCTTCTTTGAGCCACCTGGTACAGCCGCGCGTACGAACCGTCGGCGGCGAGCAGTTCCGCGTGGCTGCCGAGCTCGACGATGCGTCCTTCCGCCATCACGGCCACCTGGTCGGCGTTGCGCGCGCTGTGCAGGCGGTGCGCGATCGCGATCACCGTGCGCCCGGCAAGCAGCGTCGAAAGCGCCCGCTCCAGTTCCCGTGAAGTGGTGTTGTCCAGCAGCGACGTCGCTTCGTCGAGGACGACGGTGTGCGGGTCGGCGAGCAGTACCCGGGCCAGCGCGAGCTGCTGCGCGCGGGCTGCCGGAACCGCGTGACCGCCGGCGCCCAGGACGGTGTCGAGCCCGTCCGGCAGCGCTTCCACCCAGTCCAGCAGCCCGACCATCTTGAGCGCGTCGGTCAGCTGGTCGTCGGACGCCTCGCCGTCCGGCAGGGTGAGGTTGTCCCGCAGCGTGCAGGCGAACACGTGCTGTTCCTGGGTCAGCAGCACCACTTCGCGGCGCAGCTGCTCGGCGGGCAGCTCGGTGATCTCGGTGCCGCCGAAGGCGACCGACCCGGAGTCCGGGCGGCTGATCCCGGCGATCAACCGGCCGAGCGTGGACTTCCCCGCCCCGGACGGACCGACGATGACGAGCCGCTGCCCGGCAGGCACCGTGAGGTCGACGCCGTGCAGCACTTCCCGGTCCTGCCGGTAGGAGAAGCGCGCGCTGCGGATCAACAGGTCGCGGCCAGTCGTCTCGCCGTTGCGCCGTGGGGAGTCGCCGCCGTCGGCCGCCGGGACCTTGCGGACACCGAGGATGCGCTGCAGCGCCGTGTGCCCGGTCTGCAGCTCTTCGAGCCACATGAACAGCTCGTCGAACGGGTTCGACATCGCCTGGGCGTAGAGCACGACGGTGATGATGGTGCCGAGCTCGGCGAACCCGGACTGGTAGGCCCAGCCGCCGATCAGCAGGATCGCGCCGATCGGCAGCACGTACGACAGCTCCAGGCACGGCAGCCACGCGGTGAGCAGGAACCGGTGCCGCTTCTCGGCTTCCAGGGCCCGGCCCAGCACCTGCTCGTTGCGCGCGGTGCGGCGCCCGGCCAGCCGCAGGGCGGCGATGGTCCGCGCGCCCTCGACGGATTCGTGCGTGCTCGACTGGACTTCCGACCAGGACTCCGCGATCTGCTGGAAGTTCGGCAGTGATCGCGGCAGGTACCACCGCGTGCTGAGGACCATCAGCGGCACGGCGACCAGCATCCCGCAGGCGAGCAGCGGCGAGGTGACGATCATCGCGGCGCCGGTCAGCACGATCGTGATCAGCGCGGTGGTGATCTCGGGCGCGGCGTTGCGGATCGTGTAGTCGAGCCGGTCGACGTCCGTGGTGGCCCGGCTGAGCAGGTCGCCGGTGCCGGCCGCCTCGACGATGCCCAGCGGCAGCCGCAGCGCGTGGCCGACCATGCTCTCGCGCGATTCCGCCAGCAGGTGTTCGCCGAGCATCGTCGCGCGCAGCCGGGCCGAGCGCGCCAGCAGCGCCTGCGTCACGAGGACCACCAGGAATGCCGCGGCGAGCAGGTCGATGTGCCCGGTGGTGGTGCCGATGATCACCGAGTCGACGAGGTCGCCGAGGACCTGCGGGCCGATCAGCCCGACCAGCGTCGCCAGGCCGAACAGCAGCATCATCGCGGCGAACCGGCGTCGGTGCACCAGGAGGGTTCGCCAGAGCCAGCGGCGAACCGCCGTCCCGTCCGCCAGCGGGAGCTTCGTCGTCATGCGCCGACCCCCGCGCGCCTCACCTGATCCGCCACGGCTGTCCAGAGCGGACTTTGGCTGAGCACGACCGTGGTGCGGCCCCGGCGGAATTCGCTGACCCGCTCGGCGATCCGCGCCTCGGTGTGCGCGTCGACCGCCGAGGTCGGCTCGTCGAGGATCAGCACGTCGGCGTCCGCGCACAACGCGCGGGCGAGCAACAAGCGCTGGCGCTGGCCGCCGGACAGCGAGCGGGCGCGCTCGTCCAGCAGCCCGTCGGCCGGCAGCGCGGACATCACGTCGTGCGCATCGGCCGCATGCAACGCGCTGTCGACATCCACATCGGACTCCAGGTCAAGTTCGGCCCGCGCCGGTCCGGCGAACAGCAGGTCCTGGTTGTGCGCCAACACGATTCGGTGGCGCGCCTCGTCCCGATCGACCTCGCACAGCGGCACGCCGCCGGCGATCGCCTCGGCGGCCAGGCGCTCGGCGAGGGCTTCCGCCTGCTCGCCAGCGTCGATCACGGTCAGCTCGCCCGCCGGGATCCGCAGCCCGGTCGCTTCGTCGAACAGGTCCAGCGGGCCCGGCGGCAGCGACTTCGGGCGCCTCGGCGGCGGTGGTTCGGGCTCCAGCCGCAACAGTGCACGAATGTGTTCAGCCGCGACTTGCCCGGCCGACAACGCGTAGGCCGCCTCGGTGGCGGTGCGGACCGGGATCACCAGGAACGCCGACACGCCGTAGAACGCGACCAGCTCGCCGACGCTGATGGTGCCGTCCAGCGCCAGCCGCGCGCCGAGCCAGGTCACCAGCACCGTGACCAGGCCGGGCAGCAGGATTTCCGCACCGGCCAGCAGTGCCTCGAGCCGCCCGGCGGCGATCCCGGCGTCCCGGACCCGCCGGGAGGCGTCGACGAACCGCACGTGAAAGCGGGACTCGCCGCCGACGCCGCGCAGGATCCGCAGGCCCGACACGATGTCCGACGCCTGGGCGCTGACCTGCGCCAACTGCTCCCGTTGCGCCTCGTTGCGGCGGCGCAGCGGGTTCAGCAGCGGCCCGATGCCCACGGTCGCCAGCGGCACGCCGATCAACACGACGACGCCCATTACGGGCGAAATCCACAGCACCATGATCGCGGCGACCGCGAAGGAAACCAGCGACCCGGTCGCCCGGCCGATCACCTCGAACAGCCCGCCGACGCGGAAGATGTCCGACGCACCGACCGTGACCACCTCACCGGCCCGTACCTTGCGGGTCAGCGTGCCGCCGAGGCCCACCACGTGGTTCAACGCGATCCGCTGGGCGCCCGCCGTGCCGTGCAGCCAGAGCGTGTGCGCCGCCCAGTTCAGCACGCCGGCGGCGACCATCAGCGTGACGCCGAGCGCCAGCACGACCAGCACCCAGCGCAGCAGCGCGCCGCCGTCGGCGCCGCGGATCCCGGTGTCGATCGCCTGGCCGACGACCAGCGGCATCAGGGCGGTCGGCAGCATCCACGACGCGCCGGAAATCGTCGCGAGCGTCAGCAGGCCCGGCCGCTGCACCAGCAGGGACCACAGGAATCGGAGCGAACTGGCACTGTTCGGAGTCATGGCGCGTTCAACGGTAGTGCGCGCCTCGGCTCCGTGGCGATCGATTTTCCGCCGCCTGCCGGGGTCAGAAGTCCCAGGTCGTTTCCACGAAATTCGCCTCGGTCGCTTCCCTCGAGCATTCCGGGCATTTGTCGGTGATCGGCTTCGAGCTCGGCATTCGGCCGCTCGGGGTGGGCTGCGGAACCTTCATCGAAACCCCGCACAGGGACGGTATCGATTGCCCGGCGTACACCGCACCGGGGCGAAGGGTGGTGGCATGCCTCACGACCAGGCCCATGCCGACGATCCAGAAGACATCCTGCCGTTCATCGTCGAACACGTCGATGACCATCCGTTCGAGTCCTTTTTCGCGCCAACTCGGTGGCCCAACGATATGGCCGGAATTTCTCGCCGTCCAGCGCGGGCCGAATTATTTAGCTCTGGATTAATGTACCGCCTGCCGTCGTTCGGGGATTTCCGGACTCGCTCCGGGGATTACCTGCCGTAATCTTCGGCCGCACGTGCAGAAGCGGGCGGCCGGGTGCACGTGCAGGGCTGGACCGAATGGGTGGTGCCGAGTAAGGATGCGGTCATGGCGACTCCCGCCGGTAGCACATTCACCCACCTCGAATGCACCGACTGCGGACAGACCTGCGAACCGGACGTACGGCGCGGGTTGTGCGCGGAATGCGGGAAAGTGCTCTACCCGCGCTGCGACCGAACGGGTGGGTTAAGAAGGGCGCCAGGTGTCCCGCAGTTTCAATTGAAACTGGTGCTGGGACCCCGGGACCCCGGGACCCCGGGAGACCAGGAGACCGCGGTTTCAATTGAGACTGCGGTCTGCCGAGTGCCCTTCACCTGTCCCGCGCGTCCCACCCGTCGCGTCGGTTGCGGCTTCCGGCATGGCGCGACCGGGTGAGCCGAACGGCGACACCCCGCCGGTATCCTGGCTGTTCGTGACGGTCAAGCCCAGCATCCCGAACGTCCTCGCCGCCCGCTACGCCTCGCCCGAACTGGTCGAGCTGTGGTCCCCGCAGCACAAGATCGTCCTGGAGCGCAAGCTCTGGCTCGCAGTGCTGCGCGCCCAGGCCGACCTCGGCATCGACGTCCCCGCGCAGGCGGTCGCCGACTACGAGCGGGTGCTGGAGCAGGTCGACCTCGACTCCATCGCCGCCCGCGAGCGCGTCACCCGCCACGACGTCAAGGCACGCATCGAGGAGTTCAACGCCCTCGCCGGCCACGAGCAGATCCACAAGGGCATGACCTCCCGGGACCTAACCGAGAACGTCGAGCAGCTGCAGGTCCGCCGCAGCCTGGAGCTGGTCCGCGACCGCACGGTCGCCGTCCTGGCGCGGCTGGGCAAGCTCGCCGGCGAGTACGGCGAGCTCGTGATGGCCGGTCGCTCGCACAACGTCGCCGCGCAGGCGACCACGCTCGGCAAGCGCATCGCCACCGCCGCCGACGAGCTGCTCGTCGCCTTCCACCGCGTGAAGGAGCTGCTCGCGCGCTACCCGCTGCGCGGCATCAAGGGCCCGGTCGGCACCGCGCAGGACATGCTCGACCTGCTCGGCGGCGACCCGGCGAAGCTCACCGAGCTGGAGCGCCGCGTGGCAGGCCACCTAGGCTTCGGCAGCACGCTGACCAGCGTCGGCCAGGTCTACCCGCGCTCGCTGGACTTCGAGGTGCTCACCGCGCTCGCCCAGCTCGCCGCCGCACCGTCCAACGTGGCCACCACGATCCGGTTGATGGCCGGGCACGAGCTGGTGACCGAGGGCTTCAAGCCGGGGCAGGTCGGCTCCAGCGCGATGCCCCACAAGATGAACACTCGGTCCTGCGAGCGGGTCAACGGCCTCGCGGTAGTGCTGCGCGGCTATGTGTCGATGGTCGGCGAGCTGGCCGGCGACCAGTGGAACGAGGGCGACGTGTCCTGCTCCGTGGTGCGCCGGGTGGCGCTGCAGGACGCGTTCTTCGCCTTCGACGGCCTGCTGGAGACGTTCCTGACCGTGCTCGACGAGTTCGGCGCGTTCCCTGCGGTGGTCGCCCGCGAGCTCGACCGCTACCTGCCGTTCCTGGCCACCACGAAGGTGCTGATGGCGGCGGTGCGGGCTGGTGTCGGCCGGGAGACCGCGCACGAGGCGATCAAGGAGAACGCGGTCGCGGTCGCGCTGGCCATGCGCGAGCAGGGCGCGGAGCGCAACGACCTGCTGGACCGGCTCGCGGCCGACGACCGGCTGCCGCTGGACCGCGCCCAGCTGGACGCCCTGCTGGCGGACCGCCTCGCCTTCACCGGCGCGGCAGCCGCCCAGGTCGGCGACATCGTCGGGCAGATCGAGAAGATCACGGCCCGTCACCCGGAGGCCGCGGCGTACCGCCCTGCCGACATCCTCTGACAGGTTTCTTTGAGCTGGTCGGCGGTCCTGATCATTTTTGTTGATCGTTTGTCGGCGGGTGATTTCGAGGTTGGTCAGCACGAGCAGGGCTCGTAGTCGGCTGGTGGCGTTGCGGGTGTGCACCGGCAGCGCCACACCGACGCTGGGTGGATGGAGCGAACGGGCCGTTCACCTCGGCTAACGAGGCAAACAGGCCGTTCGCGCCACACCGGCCGGCGAGGATCCGCCACTGGGCAAGACGAGCTTCCGAAGACCTGCCGTCACGACCAGTGGGTATTGAAGAAGTCGAGTTCGCAGCGGGTCGCGTGCTGGAACAGGCGCAGGCAGCGGGCCCGGTCGCGCTCGTCGAGGTCCGCACCCACCCGGTCCAGTTCCCGGCACAGCCACCGGACCCAGGACCGGAAATCCGGGTTGTTGTGCAGCGTGATCCACTCGGCGTGCACGAAGTTCTCCGGCAGCGCGGCCGGCGCGCGCATCGCCCACTCCAGGTAGGTCCACTCCGCGACGGTCAGCACCGTCAACACCTCGGCGTAGCTGCCGCGCGCATTGGTGTCGCTCATCAGCTCCCGGAAGGCCACGGTCGCCTCGTCCAGCTTCGGACGCACCCGGTCCGCCTCGCCGACGCCCAACGCATCGAAAGCGCGCCGGAAGTAGGTGTTCTCCTCGCTGGTGACCACGGCGATGCTGCCCGCGATCGCCAGCCGCGACGAGTACCGGTCGGCCTTTGCCAGCGCGGAACCGAGCAGCGCCAGGAAGTCGTCGACGAACTGGTAGTCCTGCACCAGGTAGGAGCGCATCGACGCGACCGGCACCAGCCCGTCGAACAGGCCCTGGGTGAACGGGTGCGTGACGACCGCGGTCCAGTCGGGCTCGCTGCGCTGGCGGAGCCAGTCGGTGAATGTCCTCACGAAGTCCTCCTGTGCTCGGGCTGGTCCGGACGACCCACGTCGGGTTCTTACCACCGCCCGTGTGCGAGCACCCGGGGCCCGGTGCGAGACAATCCGCACGTGGTTGCACTCGCCGATTACCCCCAGATCGCGGCAGGCAAGGTTCGCCAGCTGCACGCCGTGGACGACGAACACCTGCTGCTGGTCGCCTCCGACCGCATCTCGGCGTACGACCACGTGCTCGACACCCCCATCCCGGACAAGGGCCGGGTGCTGACCGCGATGAGTGTCTTCTGGTTCGAGCTGCTCGCCGACGTGACGCCGAACCACCTGGTCGCCGCCGACGACCCGCGTATCCCCGCCGAGGTGCGCGGCCGGGCCCTGCTGGTGAAGCGGCTGGAGATGCTGCCGGTGGAATGCGTGGCGCGCGGCTACCTGACCGGCTCCGGGCTCGCCGACTACCAGCGCACCGGCGCGGTGTGCGGGGTGCAGCTGCCGGCCGGGCTCACCGAGGCATCCGAGCTGCCCGAGCCGATCTTCACCCCGGCGACCAAGGCCGAGATCGGCGAGCACGACGAGAACGTGAGCTTCGCAGCGGTTGCCGCGCAGCTAGGGGCGGGGCGCGCCGCGGAGCTGCGCGACCTGACGCTGCGGGTGTACCGCCAGGCGGCGGAGCACGCGCGCAGGCGCGGGGTGATTCTGGCGGACACGAAGTTCGAGTTCGGCCTCGCCGGCGACGGTTCGCTGGTGCTCGGCGACGAGGTGCTCACGCCCGACTCGTCGAGGTACTGGCCGGCGGACGGGTACGAGTCCGGAAAGGTTCAGCCGTCGTTCGACAAGCAGTTCGTGCGCAACTGGCTGACCTCGCCCGCCTCCGGGTGGGACCGCGCGGCCGACACCCCGCCGCCTCCGCTGCCGGACGACGTCATCGACGCCACCCGTGCCCGCTACGTCGAGGCCTACGAGCGGATCACCGGTCAGTCCTTCGCCGACTGGCTCGCCCCCGCGGAGTAAGCCGAAGCCACCCCACCCGGGCGTGATTTCTCGCGAAATCGCGACCGTCGGGCCTTCAGCGGTCGGCCGCTTTCCCCTAGATGATTGATTCCGTGAAGATCACGTGAAGGGAGGGCCGGTGAGCGGGTAGAGGAGGAGGGTGTTCAAGATCAATGTGTGAGCAAAGAACTAAACACCCTCCTGACCGCACTCTACGTGCTCGTCGACGACCACGTTGTTCCCGCCCGCACAGGGCGAGGTCGTCAACCGCTACTCACGGACAGTGAGCTCATTACGCTGGCCGTGGCCCAGGTCCTGCTGCGCTACCACGGGGAGCGTCGCTGGATCCGGCACATCCATAGCGATCCGCAGCGATCCGCAGTGGCGCGCCATGTTCCCGTATCTGCCGAAACAGTCCGGCTACAACAAGCGTTTACGTGCGGCGGAACCGTTGCTGTGCAAGGCAATCCGGACCGTGGCTGCGTGCTGCCCGTCCTGGTTCGACGACCTGTGGATCACCGACGCCACCCCTGTGCCCTGCGGGATGTCCCGCGAGACCGTCAAGCGCTCCGACCTCGCCGGACACGCCGGCTACGGGTACTGCGCGTCACACGCCCGCTGGTATTGGGGGCTCAAGCTGTACCTGGTGTGCAGCGGGGATGGGGTACCCATCATGTGGTGCCTGGCCAACCCCAAGATCGGCGAACGCGAGGTGCTGGCCGCGCTGCTCGACCACAACCACCACCTCATCCGCGACGGCCAGATCCTGCTGGCTGACAAGGGATTCTCCGGCAAGGAGTTCAAGAATCTCACCGAGCAGATGACGCTGCGCTTGCTACGCCCGGACCGCAAGGACGAGACCTACCGCAACGGCAACCTCGGCGGAGTGCGCCAGTGGATCGAGTCGGTCAACCAGACCCTCAAAGCCCAACTCGGCCTCGAACAACACGGCGGACGCACCCCAGCAGGCGTGTTCACCCGCATCGCCCAACGCCTACTGGCCATGACCGCCGCCATCTGGCACAACTGGACAACCGGCGCGACCAGCAAACGATCACTCATCGCATTCGATCACTAACACCAACTTCACGGAATCAATCATCTAGTAGGGGAATGCGTCGGCGTGTCGGCGTCCCTACCTGCCGGGGCGTGCCGAAAGTGGGCGACGTGGAGGTTCGCCGGATTTGCGCCGGGGCGACACCTGGCGGTCAGGTCACGGACACCCTGGCCGGGCGGAATGAGGGACCGTGAGCACGCCGCTCGTCGTGTCGTTGTCCGGCCTCGGTCTCCGGGTGCTGGACCAGTGCGCGGATTTCGCCGCCGCACTGGACAGCCGCCAGGTCCCGTTGTCCCTACTGATCTCGCCGCACCCCGATCATCGCGAAGCCCGTAGCCCGCAGTCCCCGGTGCTGCACTGGGTGGCGGAGCGCCTGGCGCGGCGCGATGCCGTCAGCCTGCACGGCTTCGCCCGGGTGTCCCCGGGCCTGCGCGCCCGACTCGCGCCCGCTCGGCTTCCGGCGCACGAAGCCGGGCTCCGGCTGGCCGCCGCGTCGGCCGTGCTGGAGCAATCCGGGTTGCGGACGAACACCTTCATCCCGCCGCGCTGGCTCGGCTCGCCCGGCACGGTCACCGCATTGCAGCTGCGCGGCTTCTCGGTCTGCGCGGATGCGCTGGCGGTCCGCGAACTCGCGACCGGAAGGGTGCACCGGGCGCGGATCCGGGTGCTGGGACCGGGCGAGCGGGTCGAGCCGTGGTGGTGCCGGGCGCTCGTGCTGGGGGTCGGGCGGGCAGCCAGGCGCGGCCAGTTGGTCCGGCTCGCGCTGGACGCCGCTGAGCTGCGGAAACCGAGTGCTCGGCAGGCGGTGCTGGACGCCATCGACCTGGCGCTGCACCACGGCGCCCGACCGGTCACCTATGCCTCGTTCGCCCGCGGGTCGGCGCACCTCGGAAGTGGATGAGAACCACTTCATCCGCAAGGCCCAGCCGGCCCAACCTCCGGCGCGCGGGCTCCCGATCGTCCATTCCAGCAGGCCCCGACCTGCATCGACGACGCCGCTGATCGGTTCGACGACGACCGCTGATCGGTTCGACGACGACCGCTGATCGGTTCGACGACTGCGACGACCATCTGGACGACCAGCATGGCGACCACCACCACCAAGACGTCGACGACCAAGACGTCGACGACCACCACCACGTCGACGACCGGGACGACGACCGGGACGACTGACACCACCAGTCCCGCCATCGGCGCAGCGGGCCGGTCGTCTCCGGTGCGTGGCTTCCGAGCCTGCGAGGACGAGGCGTCCCACCTGGAGCGAGCGGTCCGCGTGCGCCGTAAGCCGACGGGAAGGTCGGCCGGAGGTGGGTCACAGCGTGGTCTGGGTGCCCTTGGGCAGGACCTCGACGGCGGTGTCCTTCGGGCCGAGCTGCTCGAACATGCGGTAGTGCATCTGCGGCATCGCCAGCACCGCTTCGTGGATCGGCACCGCCGCACGCGGCGCCACCGCGCGCAGGAAGTCGACCGCTTCGGAGAGCTTCAGCCACGGCGCCCCGGTCGGCACGCCGAGCACGTCGATCCGCTGCTCGGGGACGAAGAACGAGTCGCCGGGGTGGTAGAAGGCGCCGTGGTCGACGACGTACCCGATGTTGTCGATGACCGGGATGTCCGGGTGGATCACGGCGTGGGTGCCGCCGACGACGTTGATCGCCGCGCCACCAAGCTCCAGCGACTCGCCGGGCCGCGCGGTGGTCGCCGCCAGCCCCTTCTCGGCGACTGCCGAAGCCGAACCCGGGTCGACGACCAGGTGGGCGTCCGGGTTGGCCGAGAGCAGGGCGGGCAGCCGGTCGAGGTCCAGGTGGTCGAAGTGCTGGTGCGTGATCAGCACGGCGTCGAGGTCCCGGAGGTCCTCGAAGTCCGCGGCGAACTTGCCGGGGTCGATGAGCAGCCGCGCCGAATCGGTCTCGATCAGCACGCAGGCATGTCCGAAGTGGGTGATCTGCACGGTGTTTCCTCCTAGCTCTGCCGGCAATCCCACTCTTCCACGACCTACCCGCTCCGGCGCAGGCCCGACGAACCCCACCATTCCGACTAGTCACACGCGACCACCCGACCACGTCCCCCCCAGGGGGACCGCAATTTCAATGGAAATCAGAGGTCCGATTTCCATTGAAATTGCGGAAGTTCTCCACAACCGTCGGCGTGTCGGGATGCAACACGCCGACAATCCGCGATTTTCGTTGAGCCTTTTCATCCTGGTCGATCCGCAGTCGCGACACCGGGAAGTCCCACGACGCGAGATCGTCGCAGGTGAACGCCTTACGCCGGCAGCTGAACTTTCACGGGTGAGGGGCACCCGTGCCCGGATTGCCGGACGGATTGCCGGGTCGTGGATGCCCCTCGCTCAACCCCCGGAGGGGCGGGTCACTTGGTGACGGTGATCTTCATCGTCGGTCCGGCGCCGCCGCCGATGCGGGTGTGCACGTCGTACTCGCCCGGCGGGACGTCCGCGATGGTGGCCACTGCCTCGGCCCGGCCGTCGCGGTCGTTCACGACCTGGGCCAGGCCCTCGTCCGCGCCGAACGGGTGATCCCCGTTGCGCACGAACGCCGCCGACGAGATCCAGTTGACCCCCTCGGGGCCGTGCTCCAGCCGCAGGACCAGCGTGTTGCCCGCCCGGACCTGCGCCTTGTCGGCGGTCAGCAGCGGTTCCGCCGGCGCCGCGGCCACCGGCGCGGAGTTCGGAGCGGCCATCGCCGGAACGGTGGTGGTCAGCGCGAGGCCGGTGAGCAGACCGGCCGCCAGCAGCGTCTTGAATGTGCGCATGGGTATGCGTTCCCCCTAGATAATCTGCGATCAACGCAGGGGTTTGGTTTCCCCGGACATATAGACGGCCGAACGCCCCGAAGGTTTAGACAACCGGCGAAAATGTGACACAAGACACGCGTGAACGCGTCGGTGGTGAGCCACGCCGCACCCGCGGCCCCTGCTGCGAAGGGCGAACTCCCAGCTCAGTTACCCTTTGGTGGTACTGCTGGCCATCCGCCGGGGTCCCGGCGGATCTGCACGGAAACCGGGAGCAGCACCCGTGGCCCGAGTCGTTGTCGACGTCATGCCGAAGCAGGAAATCCTCGATCCGCAGGGACAGGCGGTGGCCAACGCGCTGCCCCGTCTCGGATTCGACGGCATCACCGAAGTCCGCCAGGGGAAGCGGTTCGAGCTGGAGGTCGCCGACGACGTCGACGACGACACGCTCGCCAAGATCGCCGAGACGTTGCTGGCCAACCCGGTCATCGAGGACTGGACCGTCCGCCGGGTGGAAGCATGAGCGCGAAGATCGGCGTGGTCACCTTCCCCGGCACCCTCGACGACGTCGACGCCGCTCGCGCGGTGCGCCGCGCCGGTGCCGAATCGGTCGCCCTCTGGCACGCCGACCACGACCTGAAGGGCGTGGACGCGGTGGTCGTGCCCGGCGGCTTCTCCTACGGCGACTACCTGCGCTGCGGCGCGATCGCCAAATTCGCCCCGGTGATGACCGAGGTCGTCGAGGCCGCGCGCAAGGGCATGCCGGTGCTCGGGGTGTGCAACGGCTTCCAGATCCTGTGCGAGTCCGGGCTGCTTCCCGGAGTGCTGACCCGCAACGCGGGCCTGCACTACGTCTGCCGCGACCAGTGGTTGAAGGTGGAGAACAACAGCAGCGCCTGGACCACCCGCTACGACGCGGGCGCCGAGCTGCTGATCCCGATCAAGCACGGCGAGGGCAACTACATGGCCGATGAGGCCGTCCTCGACGAGCTCGAAGGCGAAGGCCGGGTGCTGTTCCGCTACGAGGGCGAGAACCCGAACGGTTCGCAGCGCGAAATCGCGGGCATCACCGACGCGCGCGGGCGGGTCGCGGGCATGATGCCGCACCCCGAGCACGCGATCGACCCCCTGACCGGCCCCACCGACGACGGCCTCGGCATGTTCCTGTCCGTTCTGGATGCACTGGTGGCAGCGTGAGCAAATTGGCAAAGGTGGACACCGACGGCCGGGCCGTCGAATTCGACACAGTCGAGCAGGCAAAAGTCTCCCCGGATACCGCCCAGCCGTTCCGCGAGCTCGGGCTGAAGGACGACGAGTACGCCCGGATCAGGGAGATCCTGGGCCGCCGGCCCACCGAGGCCGAGCTGGCCATGTACTCGGTGATGTGGAGCGAGCACTGCTCCTACAAGTCGTCGAAGGTGCACCTGAAGTACTTCGGCGAGACCACCACGGACGAGATGCGCGAGAAGATGCTCGCGGGCATCGGCGAGAACGCCGGCGTGGTCGACATCGGCGACGGCTGGGCGGTCACGTTCAAGCTGGAGAGCCACAACCACCCGTCCTACGTAGAGCCCTACCAGGGCGCGGCCACCGGCGTCGGCGGCATCGTCCGCGACATCATGGCCATGGGCGCCCGGCCGGTCGCGGTGGCCGACCCGCTGCGCTTCGGCCCGGCCGACGCCCCGGACACCAAGCGCGTGCTGCCTGGCGTGGTCGCCGGGGTCGGCGGCTACGGCAACTGCCTGGGGCTGCCGAACATCGGCGGCGAGGTCGTCTTCGACGAGTGCTATGCGGGTAACCCGCTGGTCAACGCCATGTGCGTCGGCGTGATGAAGGTCGAGGACCTACACCTCGCGCACGCCAGCGGTAAGGACAACAAGATCATCCTGTTCGGCGCGCGCACCGGCCTGGACGGCATCGGCGGCGTGTCGGTGCTGGCGTCGGAGACGTTTGACGGCGACGAGAGCGGCACTGGTCGCAAGAAGCTGCCCAGCGTGCAGGTCGGCGACCCGTTCGCCGAGAAGGTGCTCATCGAGTGCTGCCTGGAGCTGTACCACGCGGGCCTGGTCGTGGGCATCCAGGACCTCGGCGGTGCGGGCTTGTCCTGCGCCACCTCGGAGCTGGCGTCGGCCGGTGACGGCGGCATGCGGGTGGACCTGGACCAGGTCCCGCTGCGCGCGACCGGGATGAACCCCGCGGAGATCCTCTCCAGCGAGTCGCAGGAGCGGATGTGCGCCGTCGTGGAGCCGTCCAACGTGGAGGCCTTCATGGAGGTCTGCCGCCGCTGGGACGTCACCGCGACGGTCATCGGCGAGGTCACCGACGGCGAGAACCTGGAGATCTACTGGCACGGCGAGCTCGTGGTGGACGTGCCGCCGCGTACCGTCGCGCACCAGGGCCCGGTGTACGAGCGCCCGGTCGTGCGGCCCGCCGAGCAGGACCTGGTCGTCGCGGACAACGCGAACACGCTGGCCCGCCCGTCCACTCCGGACGAGCTGCGGGAGACCATCCTGCGGATGGTGGCGTCGCCGAACCTGTGCTCCCGGGCGTGGGTCACCGACCAGTACGACCGGTACGTGCGCGGCAACACCGTGCTGGCCCAGCCGTCGGACGGCGGCGTGCTGCGCATCGACGAGGAGTCCGGGCGCGGCATCGCGGTCGCCACCGACTGCAACGCCCGCTACACCCGGCTCGACCCGTACGCGGGCGCGCAGCTGGCGCTGGCCGAGGCCTACCGCAACGTGGCGACCACCGGTGCGACGCCGGTGGCGGTCACCAACTGCCTGAACTTCGGTTCGCCGGAGGACCCGGGCGTCATGTGGCAGTTCCAGCAGGCGGTGCGCGGCCTGGCCGACGCCTGCCAGGAGCTGGGCATCCCGGTGACCGGCGGCAACGTCAGCTTCTACAACCAGACCGGAGCCAAGCCGATCCTGCCCACGCCGGTGGTCGGCGTGCTGGGCACGATCGACGACGTGACCCGCCGCATCCCCACCGGAATCGGTGGCGAGGAAGGCGAAACGCTGCTGCTGCTCGGCGAGACCCACGAGGAGTTCGGCGGCTCGGAGTGGGCGCGCGTCACCCACGACCACCTCGGCGGCGTGCCGCCGAAGGTCGACCTGGCGCGCGAGAAGCTGTTGGCGGAGATCGTGGTCGCGGGCTCCCGCGACGGCATGATCTCGGCGGCGCACGACCTCTCCGAGGGCGGCCTGGCGCAGGCGCTGGTGGAGACGGCGCTGGTCGGCGAGTGCGGTGCCCGGGTGGTCCTGCCCGAGGGCGCGGACCCGTTCATCTGGCTGTTCTCCGAGTCGGCGGGCCGGATCCTGGTGGCGGTCCCGCGCACCGAGGAACTCCGCTTCACGGACATGTGCACGGCCCGGGGCCTCCCGTGGGCCAAGGTCGGTGTCGCGGACGCGGGCTCCCAGAGCCTGGACATCCAGGACGTCGCGGACATCCCCCTGGCGGAACTCCGCGAAGCCTGGGAAGGCACCCTCCCGGCGCTCTTCGGCTGATCCCGAGCCGCCGCGAACGGCCCGTTCACCTCGTCTATCGAGGCGAACGGGCCGTTCGCTTCATCGGCCAGTGGAGAGCTCCATCGTTGCACCTCCCGTCGACCGGCATGTCGCGCAATCAGGTCTCGGCTCGGCTTCTCGCTCAACGCGCGCTTGCAAAGTCGGTCGAAGACCGTGCTGAGCGCAGTCACGGCCCCGGTGTCGTCCGCGAGGTGACCGCCCACCGCGTACTCCTGACAGGCCGACGGAGACCAAGGTCGTGAGTGTTGCTTCCGGTAAGAACCGGAAGCAACACTCACGAGACCTGACCAGCTGAAACGTCAACTTCAACGCACAGGTAGAACCATGTTCTGGCCTCAGGTGAGCACTCGCGCGCTTCAGGCGAGCACTCGCGCGCCTGCGCATCTGACCGCGAGACCTGGTCCGGCGGAACCCCTCCCCTCGCCGGACCGCATGGTGGCCGGGCGCTCCGCCCCCGACCCGGCGTCCGGCCACCCCCTTCTCGGGCTACGCGCTCCCGGCCTTCCAGCCGGCGGGGAGGATGACTTCGTGGTCCGAGCTGGTCGTGATGCCGGTGTTCTGGACTGCACCGTGGAATGTGGTGTCGAGCATGATCGCGGCGGCTTCAAAGCGGATCGCTCGGAAGTCGGCCTCGCCGGTGAACTCGGCTTCCACCATGGACATCCGGTCGGTGAAGACGGCGTCCGAGAACTTGCTGCGGCCGTTGAAGCGGGTCCCGTCGAAGCTCGCGCGGCCGTGGAACTTGACTCGGCTGAACCACGCGCGCTCGTGGAAAACCGCCTTCTCGCAGCGGAAGCGGCCGAACAGCCGGCCGGTTCCGAGGGTCGTCGCCGTGAACCACGCCGGGCCGCGGAACTCGCAACGGCTGAAGTTGTTGCTGCTGAACAGCTTCGCGTGACGCAGCATGAGCGTGCCGATCTTCCGGCCGGACAGGTCGACGTACTCCAGCGTCGCGTTCGTCAGGTCGAGGTCGTATGCCGGTGCATCGGCATCTTCCGCACGCGGCAGCAGTTCAGCGATTAGCCGCTGCGCGGTCAGCCGCACCTGGAGCTTCCGCTCCGCGTCATCCACGGCCTCCGCGGTCCAACGCCGCTCCTGATCGGCCGCGAATCCCGAGGTGGGCGCGTTGGAATCAGCGCTGTAGCGAGGATGGGTGAACGGTCGCCGCAGGTACGAGCACAGCACGTCGAGCACGGTCTGCGCGTAGTCGGGGTTGCTCCGCGCGAGCCCGGCGAGGGCGTGTAGCGCACCGACCCGGACCTGATCGGTCTCGTGCCCGAGGAGTTCCACGGCGCGGGCGAAGCGCTCGTCGGCGACCCGATCGCGGTCGAGTTCCGCCCGCCGGTTTTCCAGTTCGTGGCGCTGCCGCTCGGTTTTCTGCCGCTCCTCCTCGATGCGTCGCCGCCGGTCGTTGAGCCAGAGCGCGTAGAGCGCAACGATCGAACCGGCGGCCAACCCGCCAGTCCGCAGCGCGTCGGCGCCGGTCGTCCTGGGGTCAAACATCAGCAAAGCGATGCTGACGGCGACGAGCACCACGACGGCGACGGCGATCGTCGCGACCAGCCCGATCTTGCGCTCATCCATGCGAAGGATTCTGCCCGACCGCATGCACCCGGATGCGTGCGCGATTCGCATCCGTCAGGGGTTCGAGCTGCCAATCCTCCGGCACCTGGGCGTGGATCGATGTGTCGACCTCGGTGTTGTACAGCGCGACGCTGGGCAACGGCTCGCGCACGCGGAGATCGACGCCGCCGTCGAAGCGCGCGTGCCGGAGGTCGAGCCCGGCGTGGAAGGCCGCCTGCCGGAAGGACACGTGCTCGGCGCACTTCGCCGTCTGCATATCCACCTCGCCGTGGAACTCCACGAGCTCGAAATCGATCGGTGCGCGACCGTGCAGGCACTGCAAGCTGGCCCTGCCCCGGAACACCGCCCCGGCGGCGCGCAGCGGGTGCAGGAAGGTGGCGTTGCCGAGGTCCACCTTGCCCAGGAAGACTGTCCCCTCGAAGTTCGTCTTGTGGCGAAACCAGCAGGCCTGGGCCTCGAAGGTGCCGACGACCCTGCCGGACAGGTCGAAGCGGTCCAATCGGGCGGCCGCGACGTCGATGTCGTAGCGGGGCGGGTGCGCATCGGAGGTGGTCGGCAGCAGCGACACGACGAGCTTGGCGGCGGTCTGCCGCACCGTCCGCTCGCGTTGCTGCTCATCGGTGACCACGTCCACGCTCCGCTCGATCGTCCACTTCGGATGGTCGAACGGTCGCCGCAGGTACGAGCACAGCACGTCGAGCACGGTCTGGGTGTATTCGGGTTGGTTGCGGGCGAGCCCCGCGAGGGCGTGCATGGCGCCCACCCGCACCTGGTCGGCCTCGTTGCCGAGCAGCTCCACCGCCCGCGCGAAGCGCTCGTCCGCCGCGCGGTCCCGATCCTGGTCGGTCCGGCGATCCTCCAGGGCTTGCCGCTGCTGTTCTAGCGCGTAGCGCTGCCGATCCAGCTCCTGCCGCTGGCTGGCTATCGAGCTCCTGCCGCTTCTCCTCGACGCGTCGGCGCCGGTCGTTGAGCCACAGCGCGTAGAGAGCGACGACCGAGCCGGCCGCCAGCCCGCCGGTTCGCAGCGCGTCGGCGCCGGTCGTCCGGGGATCGAAGACCAGTAAGGCGATGCTGACGCCGATCAGCACCACGACGGCGACGGCGATCGTTGCGACCAAGCCGATCTTGCGTTCACCCATGCGAGCGATTCTGCCTTGCGCGACGCGCCATTCGGCACCTGGAGCCTGCGCGCATCGACGCCGCGCATCGACGCCGCGGCTCGGGCTCGGGGAGCGGCGATTTCGCGCGAAATCGTCATCCGGCACGCGTGGGATGTGGCGATTTCGCGCGAAATCGCCACCCACCCCGGACCGCGCGCGCCCGGGAAAGCCGACGACGCGGTGTCGGGGTTTGCCGGCACCGCGTGGTCGACCGGTCAGCCGTTGGCCAGCGCTTGGAGGCGGTCGTAGGCGCCGTTGAACGTGTTCTTGTCCAGCGGCGACGACGTGTACTGCCAGATCGTCCAGATGCCCCAGTTGTAGGGCAGCTGTCCGACGGCGCTCGCGTAGCGGGCGACCCACAGCGGGTTGGTCGAGCTGAAGTCGCCGCCCACGCACTGGTTCCACCAGCTGGTGCTGGTGTAGATGACCGGCCAGCGCCCGGTCCGGGAGTGGTAGGTGTCGCTGAAGTCCTTGATCCAGGCGGTCATCCCGCTCTTGGACTTGCCGTAGCAGGTGCCCCCGTACGGGTTGTACTCCATGTCCAGCGCGCCCGGCAGGGTCTTGCCGTCCTTGGACCAGCCGCCGCCGTTGTCCACGAAGTAGTTGGCCTGCGCGGCGCCGCTGGAGCGGTCCGGCAGCGCGAAGTGGTACGCCCCGCGGATCATGCCCACGTTGTAGGAACCGTTGTACTGCTGGGCGAAGTACGGGTTCTTGTAACTCGTGCCCTCGGTCGCCTTGACGTAGGCGAACCGCATGCCCTGGTCCCACCAGGACTTCCAGTTCACGTTGCGCTGGTAGCTGGCGACGTCCATGCCGGCCACTGTGGCCAGCGGGTCGACGTCCGGGGTCAGCAGCGGGTCATCGCCGCCGCCCTCGTGCTTGCGGATCTGCGAGCCCATCGTGGCGTTGGTCTCGGTTCCGCTCGGCGGTTCTTCGGTCACCTGCGTGCTCATCGCGCTTTCCCTTCCCGGAAGGGGTGTGCTGGCTTGCGTGGGCGAGCACAGGAGAAGAACGCCTGCGCAGGCAACCGATATTAAGGAGATCAGGTGTAATCGGCGACCACGTCCACTCGGAAGGCTCATCGATGCCTCTCGGGGTGTAGTTGCAGTGCGTCGTCGGGGGACCAGGCATCGTGCCCCAAAAGTGTGGCGAGAGGTTTTCGTGAGATGTAGACCCTGTGTTAGTTTTTAACCAGAATGGCCCAAATCCGGACACCGCGTGTGAACCGCGGGTCCTCCGGGGTGTAGTTCTGGGCCGCGCACAACCGCTGGCTGCACGTCTCGAAAACATCAGATGTATTGGTAACGCAGCGCTGCGCGCGATCAAATAGTTGCGGACGGTAGCTGCAAAGCGGGGCTTGGCCACCTGGATGGCCTGCTCGAATGAGGTGTACAGCTACCCCGGGTGCCGTACATGATGTTCGACCGCCGGACCCATCCGGTCGTATGCTCCGAACGAACGGCCCAGGCGAGTAGGACGAGTGGAGGGCGCCCAGGCATGACTGGCTGGACAGCGCCGGTGCCCAGCGTTCACGGGGTGGTCGCCGAGGTGAACCGAGCCGATCGACGACGCTTCGCGGCTGTCTGGGCGCAGGCCCTGATGGGCACCAGCTACGTGCCGATGACCAGCGTCGAGGTCGAAGGCCGGCTGTACGGCTACACAGATCGCCTGGTCGACGCGCTGCTCAGCGATCCGTTCGACCCGTCCGCCGCGCGGTCGGTCGGGGTGGACCTGGTCGCGGTGCACTTCACCAGCGCGGAGTCGCTGGCCCGCACCGTCGACCTGATCGGCGACGAGATCCTGGACATCCTGCGGCTGGGCAGCAGTCCCGGCTGGCGCGGGCGCGTGGCGGCGCTGCAGGGCGAGCTGTGCTCCGGCTTCCTCCAGGCCGCCCGCAAGCGGACCCTGGACGAACAGGAGGCGATCCGGCAGGCCGTGCTGGACGCGCGCGACGCGGTCGAGCAGGCGCTGCGCACCAGCGAGGCCAGGTTCCGCGCGATCTTCGCCGAGGCCGCGATCGGCATCGGCATCGGCGACATGAACGGCCGGATACTCGAGGTGAACGACTCGCTGACGCGGATCATGGGGCGGACCACGGAGGAACTCCGCCGGATGATGGTGCAGGACATGATGCACCCGGACGACCCCGACAGCACCTGGCGGATGTACGAGGAGCTGGTGCGCGGCGAACGCGACCAGTTCCGGGCGGAGAAGCAGTTCAAGCGCCCCGACGGCGGCACAGTGTGGACCGAGCTGATCGTGTCCCTGGTCCGCGGCGAGGACGGCCTGCCGCTGTACCAGGTGGCGCTGATCGAAGACGTCACCGACCAGCGGATGCTGCAGGAACGCCTGCGTCACCAGGCGATGCACGATCCGCTGACCGGACTGCCCAACCGGGCGCTTTTCCTGGAACGGCTCACCGGGGTGCTGCGCGCGCACGAGTCCGGCGAGCGGGTCGCGCTGTGCTACATGGACCTCGACGGCTTCAAGGTCATCAACGACAGCCTCGGTCACCACGTCGGCGACGACCTGCTGCAGGCGGTCGCCGACCGGCTCGCCACCGCGGTGCACGGAGCCGACCGGCTGGTCGCGCGCATGGGCGGCGACGAGTTCGTGATACTGATCCAGAACTCGCTCGGCACCGAGCAGGCCATCGAGATCGCCGACACCGTGCTGGACGCGCTGGACGAGCCGATCCGCATCGGTGGCCACGAGCTCTCCGTGTCGGCCAGCATCGGCATCGTCGAGCGTCCGGTGTCCGGGCAGACCGCGGCCGAGCTGATGCGCGACGCCGACGTGACGCTGTACTGGGCGAAGTCCGAGGGCAAGAGCCGGTGGGCGCTGTTCGACCCGGACCGCAACGCCACCGAGGTCGCGCAGTTCCACCTGTCGGCGAAGATGCCCGCCGCGCTGGAGCGCGAAGAGTTCTACGTGGACTACCAGCCGCTGATCGGGCTGCGGGACTTCAGCGTGGTCGGTGTCGAGGCGCTGGTCCGCTGGGCGCATCCGGAACTGGGACGGTTGGGGCCGGACCGGTTCATCGGGCTGGCCGAGGAGACCGGGCTGATCGTGGCGCTCGGGCGCTGGGTGCTGCGGGAGGCGTGCCGGCAGGCGAAGCAGTGGCAGGACGACTTCGGGGCGGCGGCGCCGTTCGTCAGCGTCAACCTGGCGGTGCGGCAGTCGCGGGACCCGAACCTGGTGGCCGACGTCGCGGAGATCCTGGCCGAGACCGGGCTGGAGCCGTCCCGGCTGCAGCTGGAGCTCACCGAGAGCGCGATCATGGGCACCGCCGACGAGCCGTTGGATGCCCTGCGCGCGCTGTCCCGGATGGGCGTGCGGATCGCCATCGACGACTTTGGCACCGGGTACTCGAACCTGGCCTACCTGCGGCATCTCCCGGTGCACGAGCTCAAGATCGCGGGCTCGTTCATGGAGGGCCTGCGCGACGCGGAGCGGGCCGACCCCGTCGACGCGCGCATCGTCGGCACGCTGGTGGACCTCGCGCACGCCTTAGGCCTGACCGTCACGGCAGAAGGCGTGGAGACCCAGGCGCAGGCCCGCCGGATGGCGGACATCGGCTGCGAGACCGGCCAGGGCTATCTCTTCGCCCGCCCCGGATCACCCGAGAAAATAACAACTTTCATCGCCGAACACCTGGATTGAGGTGTTCCAGGCTCGCCTTGCTTGGCGATGCGGGTGGCGGAACCACAGACGAGCCGTAGTACTGGGTGAACGCGCGCCGAGTTCCGGGTTCCAGGACCGCTCCAGGCCGAGGCTAGGCACAAGGCCCGGCCCCGGCCAGTCATCGGGTTCCCCCCCCGGTACCCGCGGTTTCAATTGGAACCGCCACCTCCCGGGGTGACCGGATCCCAGTTTGAACTGAATCTGGGATCCGCGATCAGCCGTGTTGTGCTGCGACTTGGGCGAGAACTGCGTGCGGGATGACCGCTTGGATCGCGTCGTTCAGGTTCAGGCCCAGGTCGAGGCCGTTGAGCAGTTCCGGCAGCTCTCGCCCTGGCACTCGGCGGAATCCCGGCCAGTCCGCCGGAACCCGGGAGGCCGAGGTGCAGGCCGGGACCAGCTGGCTGCCGTCGGACATCTCCGCGGTGTAGATCATCGGGTCGTCCGCAGTCGGCGCGTAGAGCAGCACCTCGGCGGCGAGCACCGCCGCTGGCAGCTCGGACTCCGCGAGCTGGCCGGCCGCGATCCGGGCCAGCACGTGCTCCAGCTCGTTGGTCGGTTCCTGCTGGTTCGCTGCGAGTTCGGACGGCTGGTACGCGTCGTTGAACTGGAAGCGCTCGTCGATCTCGCCGTCGGAGTCGATGCGGTAGGCGCCGACGATGCCTTCCGGCGGCACCTCCTCGCCGTCGGCGGTGTAGCCGGGGTCGGCGATGTAAAGCCAGCTGTCGGGGTTCTGCTTGGCGTGCTCCCGCATTTCCGCGCTGATCGGCGGGGCGGGACGGTCGACGGGCTGGGACATCGGGAACTCCGTACCTGTTGATCTGGGCGCCAGCGTGGATGCCGGGCGCGCGTCCGAGGGTGCCAGCACCGGGGAACGCGCGAATGAACGGTCCCGAACCAGCCGTTCCGAGGTGCCGGTCGGACGGGTCCAGGGGCAGACTGACCAGGAGGGCCAGGGGAGGGCCAGGGGAGGAGGCGGCGATGATCGGCCAGCGGGAAGCGTTGCGGATGTTCGGGTGCGAGGTCTTCGACCCGGAAGGATCCCGGATCGGCATCGTCGGCCAGTTGTTCATCGACGACGACACCGAGCAGCCCGCCTGGATCACCGTCCAAACTGGACTGTTCGGCACGAACGAGAGCTTCGTGCCGCTGGAGGGCGCGGCCTTCGACGGCGACACGCTCACCGTCGCGGTCGGCAAGGATGCGGTCCGGCAGGCCCCCCGGGTCAGCCTGCTCCAGGGCGATCTCCCGTTCGAGCAGGAGAGCGCGCTGTACCTGTACTACGGGATGACCTACGGCGTCGCCCCCGATGGCGCCGCGTCGATCGACGAGGTTTCGGAAGTCGCGCCCGAGTACGTGGAAGCCGTTCGGCTCCGATTGCGACGCTGGGTGGCCGCGACCTGAAACACGCAAACCGGGACTAGCAGGACGAAGCACCACGCCCGTCGGGAAACCCCGGCGGGCGCGGTTTTGCCTGCTCATTCCCGATAAGAAACCCAGAGCTGGGAATTCGTTCACCCCACCGCCCGATTGTGTGGCGACAATTCGCCAACGCCACCCGAATGTGTGTTTTCCCTGGTTACGTTCCGTTGTGAACCATCTTTCGCTCGGCCCCACCCGAGCGAATTGACGGAGGAGGGGACACATGAGGAAGCTGCTTTACGGCACCGGGGCAGGGGTTGCCGCGGCGGCGCTCGTGTTCGCCGGTGCACCGGCAGGCGCGCAGCCGCGCATCGAGTTGGCGCCGCTGACCCTGCACTCGCAGGCAGCGGTGCGGGACGCCGACTCGGACGTCTACATCGTCAACCTGAAGGAAGGCATCGCGCCGCAGGGCGTCGCCGAAGAGCTCGGCGTGCAGGCCCGCAACGTCTACGACAAGGTGCTCAACGGGTTCTCGGCGAAGCTGACCCCGGCGCAGCTCGACGCGGTCCGCGCTAGCGGCAAGGTCGAGAACGTCTCGCAGAGCTACCACATCGCGGTCGAGCCTTCGAAGAAGAAGGCGGTCGGCTCGTGGGGCCTGGACCGGATCGATCAGCCGGACCTGCCGCTGGACGACAGCTACGCCCCCAAGGGCACCGGTGAGGGCGTCACCGCCTACATCATCGACACCGGCATCGACCCGTCCCACCCCGATTTCGGTGGGCGCGCCAAGATCGGTTTCGACGCCACGGGTGGCGACGGCACGGACAAGCAAGGCCACGGCACCCACGTCGCCGGCACCATCGGAAGCGACACCTACGGCATCGCCAAGGGCGTGAAGCTGGTCGGCGTCCGAGTCCTCGACGACCAGGGCAGCGGCACGACCGAGCAGGTCATCTCGGGCATCGAGTGGGTCGCGGAGAACCACCAGGGCGCTTCGGTGGCGAACATGTCGCTGGGCGGACCGAAGGACCCGGCGCTGGACGAGGCCGCGACCAAGCTGGTCGACAGCGGCGTCTTCCTCGCGGTGGCAGCCGGTAATGAAAGCCAGGACGCCGAGAACGTCTCCCCGGCCAGCGCGGAGGGCGTGTTCACCACCGCCGCGTCGGACAACACCGACACCTCGGCCGAGTTCACTAACTTCGGCGCCACCGTCGAGGGCTACGCCCCCGGCGTGGACATCGTGTCGACCGTCCCCGGTGGCGGCACCGAGACGTTGAGTGGCACCTCGATGGCCAGCCCGCACGTGGCCGGCGTCGGTGCGCTGTACCTGCAGGCCAACCCGGACGCCAAGCCGGCGGACGTGATCACCGGGCTGCAGGGTCAGGCCTCCAAAGGCGTGATCCAGAGCGCTCCGGAGGGCACCATCGCCGACCTGCTGCAGATCGGCGACCTCTGATCCGCTAGCGCAGTGCGGCACGCGGGCCCTCCCGGAATCCCCGGGGAGGGCCCGTTGTGCTTCTGATTGCTGCACTCGGGGGACGCCGGGATGCCGCCGAACGGTGGCAATCAAAGGGTCAATCCGCTGGATCGTGCAAAAGTCGGTTCCAGCGGTAGTTCCCGGTAGATACGTTGCAAAACGACGGGGGTGTCAGTGTCCATCGCGGTGCCAGCCGAATCGGTGCCGCCAGGGCACATCGAGGAGGGGGTGTGCCGTGCTTCCCGGATACACCGAAGAGCTGACGCAGTCGCCGACTGCGGTCGACGAGCGGGCCAGGGACACCGCCGCTACGGAGCCGCTGACCGAGCGGGCCGTGCAGGCGCAGGTCGCGTCGGTGGCTCGCGCCGCCCGGGCGCAGTCCGGCAACGGCGGCGTGCTGCAGGTCGTGCACGGGGCGAGGCGGGTCGGTTGGGCCGCGTACGAGCTGCAGCGCACTGCGACCCAGCTGGTCCAGGGCGTGGCGAAGCCGCCGTACGTGACGACCGGGCCGCTGGACTTGCTGGAGTCCCGCAAGCTCGCCGAAGGTGTCCAGTATCAGGTGCTCTACGACCGGTCCGCGCTGGCGCGGCCGCCGCAGCTGGACATCACCACCAAACTGGTTGCGATGGGCGAGCAGGCGCGGGTGATCCACGTGGCGCCGACCAAGCTGATCATGGTTGACAGCGAGATCGCGCTGCTGCCACTGACCGTGAGCGAGACCTCGGTGGAAAGTGCCGTGGTGGTGCGCAGCTCGGCGATGCTGGCCGCGATCGCGAGGATCTTCGAGGACCTGTGGCGCTTCGCCGCGCCGTTCACCGCGGACCAGGACCTGGTGGGCAACGAGCTGCAGCCGACCGAGGAGGAGCGGTGGATCCTGTCGCTGCTCGCCTCCGGTGCCACGGACGACACGATCGGCCGGTTGATGGGCTTCAGCGCCCGAACCGCGCACCGCAGGGTCCGCGAGCTGATCTCCCGGTTAGGAGCGGAAACCCGCTTCCAGGCGGGCATGCAAGCCGTCAAGCTCGGCTGGCTCTGAACACCCGGGTACCGGTGTGCAATTTCAATGGAAGTTGCGGATCGTCGGCGTGTCGCACACCGACACGCCGATGGCTGTGGACAACTTCCGCAATTTCAATGGAAATCGGACCTCTGATTTCCATTGAAATTGCGTGTCCACTGGTCCGAGAGATACCTAGAGCACCGTGTCTGGTGTCTGGTGTCTGGTGCCTGGTGCCTGGTGCCTGGTGCCTGGTGCCCGGTGTCCCGTGCTTGGGGTTGGGGGTTGGGGGTTGGGTTGTGTTCGTAGGCTTCTGGCATGCCCAGTCGCCGTGCCGTTGATCCCGGGGAGATGCGCGAGGCCGTCGCAGCCCTGCGGCCTTGGCTGGACGGCGAAGCGCCGCAGCCCGCGCGTGCCGAGCTAGCCGCCGCAGTGCGGTTGAGCCTGCGCACCTTGGAGCAGGTCGCCCCGGGCAACAGCGTCGAGGTGCGGGTGCCGCCGTTCGCGGCGGTCCAGTGCGTCGCCGGCCCTCGGCACACCCGCGGCACCCCGCCCAACGTCGTCGAGACCAACCCCCGGACCTGGCTGCTGCTGGCGACCGGCCGCCTCGGCTGGGCCGAGGCCCTCGAACGCGGCGAGCTCACCGCATCCGGTTCCCGCTCGGACGTTTCGCAGTGGTTGCCGCTGGTCCGAGTCGGCAACCCGTGAGCGTTCCGGCGCCTCGCGTCCACGACCGGTTCCGGGATGAGACGGCGGACAGGGGCGGCGTTCGCCAGGTTGCCCCGCTCGGTGGCGCTGTTTCTGCTGCGTCAGCGCCTACACTGCCTGCGGGGCCTGAACCGTGCGATGGGACTGCGGCGCGCGACCCGGAACCGAGCAAGGTCGGCGGTCCGACACGGCCAGCTGATCGCCGCAGGACGTACACAGATAGATACGCAGTGGGCTACGTAGTGCCACCGATGTCTGCGTAGTCGGGGCTAAAGACACTGGTGTCAAGCCGACGAAAGTAGATCCGTTCAAGGAAAGGCCATGCTCCCCCTGTCCCATCCCGACCGAATCGAGCCGGATTCGCCGCAGCCCCGACGTTCGTTGCGTCCCTCCCAGCCGAGCGCCGCGGAGGTACTGCGGTACGGCGAGCGCTACGCAGACCTCCGTGACCGGCGCCTTGCACACACCTTGATCATCGAGGATGCGGTGGAGGAGCGCGAGGAGATTTCGGCTCACGAGCGCATCACCTGCCACGTTCACCGTCGCTGGGCACACGAATGCATCGCTTCGCCGATGCACGTCATCCCCGTAACTGGGCACCGCTGGTGCCGCCACTGCGAGGCCGAGGCGTCCGTCGCGGTCGACGAGGTGACCGGATCGGTGACCGTGGTTTGCACGCGGTGCCGCCAGGCCCTCGAGACCGCGGCGACCCGGCAGATCATCCGGACCTGCCGAGCCAGCCTGGCCGCTGCGCACGAAAGCCGCCGAGCCCTTGTGCAGGCGCAGGATTCCGCCGCGGCGGCGGCCTGAACGGTCAGCTCGACGCCTGCCCGCCCGAATCGAACCGCCCCGTTCGCTCAGTGTCGAGGCCAGGCCGCCGAGCCCACGGTTTTGCGCCGTCGTCGTAGCGGTTGCGTAACGCGCGAGGCCGGAGGGACGGCTGGTCTTAGCTTTTCCGTAGCGCGCGCACGACCGAAGAGGGGCTTTCGCGGCCGAGGTGACCGGCCAGCCAGCTACTCGTTTCGGCCAGCTTGGTGAGGTTGAGGCCGGTGCGGATGCCGAGACCTTCGAGCTGCCAGAGGATGTCTTCGGTGGCGAGGTTGCCGGTGGCGCTGTCGGCGTAGGGGCAGCCGCCCAGGCCGCCTGCCGAAGTGTCCACTGTGGTCACTCCATGCTGGAGGGCGGCGAGGGTGTTGGCGAGCCCCTGGCCGTAGGTGTCGTGGAAGTGAACGGCGATCGAGCCGACCGGGACTCTGGCGGCGGTGAGGGCGTTGAGCAGCGCGACGACGCGGCCGGGGGTGGCGACGCCAATGGTGTCGCCGAGGCTTAGTTCGGTGCAGCCGAGGGAAATCAGTTTGGTCGCGACGTCGACGACTTGTGCCGCAGGAACCGCGCCTTCCCAAGGGTCGCCCCAGCACATGGACAGGTAGCCGCGCACCGGCAGCCCGGTTTCGCGGGCCTGAGTGATGACGGGGGCGAACATCTCGAGCGACTCGGCGACCGTGCGGTTGAGGTTGGCCTTGGCGAAGCTTTCGGTTGCCGAGGCGAACACGGCGATGTCGGTGACGCCGAGGTCGAGCGCCCGCTGCAGGCCTCGCTGGTTGGGCACGAGTACGGGGTAGCGGACCGTGGGGCGGCGGTCGAGGCGACGGAGGACCTCTTCGGCGTCGGCGAGCTGTGGCACCCACTTGGGATGGACCATGCTCGTCGTCTCGATGACGGTGTGCCCGGCGTCGGCAAGGCGTTCGATGAACTCGACCTTCACGTCGGCGGGCACCGGCGTGGACTCGTTCTGGAGCCCGTCGCGGGGGCCGACCTCGCAGATGGTGACGGCTTCGGGGAGGCCAGGGAGCCGTTCGGTCCCGTAGTCGATCATCGTCCGGCCCGGAGCTCGGCGAGGACCTGCTCGGCGTGGTCGGCACGGACCTTCTGGTCCGCGATGAGCCGGGCGACGACGGCCGGGACCTCCTCGGCGGTCGCGCCGACGCCGGATGCGATGTTGCGGGCGTGCAGTGACATGTGGCCGCGCTGGATCCCTTCGGTGGCCAGCGCCCGGATTGCGGCGAGGTTCTGGGCGAGGCCGACGGCCGTGATGATCTCCGCGAGTTCGGCGGCGGTGCGGACGCCGAGCAGGGTGATCGCGGCCTGCGCGGCCGGGTGGACCTTGGTGGCGCCACCGACGAGACCGACGGGCATGGGCAGCTCGAGCGTGCCGGCGACATTGCCGTCGGCGTCTTTTTCGAAGCGGGACAACGAGGTGTAGAGCCCGGCGGGCGAGACGGCGTGGGAGTGGGCGCCGGCTTCGACGGCGCGGGTGTCGTTGCCGGTGGCGAGCACGACGGCGGTGATGCCGTTCATGATCCCCTTGTTGTGGGTGGCGGCCCGGTAGGGGTCGGCTTCGGCGAGGGCGGCGGCGTGAATGATGTTGTCGACGACCTCGGCGCCGCCGAGCGCGTCCGCGTCGAACACCGCGCGGGCACGGGAGAGCCGGAGATCGGCCTTGTTGGTGAGGATCCGCAGCAAGCTGCTCCCGCGCGCGATCTCGGCCGCCCGGGTGGAGACGGCCTCAGCCATCGTGTTGACCGCGTTGGCGCCCATGGCGTCGCGAACGTCGACCTGAAGGTGCGCGACCACGTAGGTGCCGGCGCGCGAGGGGACCAGCCGGACAGCGATGTCCCGGACGCCGCCCCCGAACTCGACGAGCTTGGGGTCCTGGTCGTTGGCGAGTGCGATCAGCTCGTCGCGGGCTTCGAGCAGCCGTACTCGCCCGGCTTCGGGGTCAGCGACGCCGACGATCTGGACCTGGGCCTGCATGACGGGTGGGGTCGAGGAGGTGGTGAACCCGCCGTGCACGCGCGCGATCTTGGCGGCGTTGCTCGCCGCCGCGACGACGGAGGCTTCCTCGGTCGCCATTGGCACCAACACGTCGGTGCCGTTGATCACGAAGTTCGTCGCGACACCCAGCGGGATGCCCAGGATCCCGGTCACGTTCTCGATCATGTGGGCTGCCAGTTCGGTGCCGAGGCCGTGCGCGGGGTCGAAGGCGGCGATCGACGCGGGGTCGATGCCGGCGGCTTCGGCGACGAACTTGCGCCGGGCCTCGACGGATAGGTCCCGGAGACCCTGGATACGACTGGTGCGCGGCATGGCGCCCCTCCCACCTCGGTGTCGCTGCGGTACGGAGGAGGACGCTAGTTCGCCGCGCATCGGCCGGGAATGGGCCGATCATCCACTGCTGACGGTAGGACTATGGGCTTTTGGCCAGGGTGGCGAGGCGGACCGCGACGGTGATCCGGAAGAGCCGATCGGGCTCCTGCCAGTCCTCACCGAGTAGCTCGGTCGTGCGTTCCAGGCGTTGGAGGACGGTGTTCTTGTGCAGGTGGAGCGCACGGGCGGTGGCGATCGGGCTCATCCGGTTGCCGAGGTAGGCGGCGAGGGTGGGCAGGAGCTTGCCCGCGTGTTTGGCGTCCCAGTCCAGGACGGGCCCGATGACGCGCCGCACGTACGTCGTCACGCGCGCTTCCCCGGGGCCGAACAGGGCCGTGTACGGGAGGTACTCGTCGGTGGTGACGGCGGTGTCGTTCAGCCCGAGTGCGGGCAGGATCCGCACGCACGCCGAGGCCGCGTCGACCTGGGTGCGTAGGTCGACGGTGGCGTCGGCGATGCCTGCGCCGACCGCCAGAACTGGTGCCCGTACGGTGCGGCGCACCATGGTGTGGATGAGTGTGCTCGCGGTGGCTGGGTCGGGATAGGAGGTGATGGCCACGACTCGGTCGGCATGTTCGCCGACCGGGCCACCGGTCCGGCGCAGGGCGCGGACGGCCTCGCGGCGCAGTTCGGCCGGCACCGAGATCACGACCACCGACCGCAGCTCGTCGAGCCGGATGCCCCGTGCGTGGGCGCGGGTGGCGATGTCGGCTCGGCGGTCGGGGTCGTCGGAGAGCATGTCGGCCAGCAAGTCGTCGCGGACGCGCTGCTCGGCCTCGATCATGGCGTCTTGCTTGAGATTGAGCAGCGCGGTGATCTGAGCGGCGCGTTCGGCGGTGCGCAGCTCGACGGGGCCGAACTCGACCTCGCCCTGTTCTAGCAGCAGCGCGCCCAGCAGGGTCGGCCCGGCGAGGACGGCGACGGCGTACGTGCCGTCGCTCGCGGGCGTGCACCGACCACTGCGGCGGCTGTGGTCGACCGCGTCGGCGACGGGGCCGTCGAGGTGTTCGAGGTCGCGAAGCGTGACGTGGCAGCGCAAGGCGCGACCGAGCGCGGTCGCGACGTCTGGTGCTTGACCGCCTTGAAGCACGAGGTTGGTGAGGTCGCTGTGCACCTCGCTGGCCCGTTCCATCGCTTCGACGTGGCGGGCGAGCTCGCCATAGGCGCGGCGGGCGTCGTCGGCCGAGTCCTGGGTGCGGGCGAGCAGGCGAGCGGTCTGCAGGACGATGGCGGCGTGGTCGGCAAAGGCTGACAGCAGGGAGATCTCCTCAGGGGAGAAAGCGTGCTCGACGCGGTTGGCGGCGAACAGCACCCCGATCACCTCGTCGCCGGCCAGTAGCGGGACGCCGAGCAGGGACACGAGGCCTTCCGCGGCCACGGCGGCGTCGATCGCGGAGTCGTGCGGGGCCTCGGTCATCGCGGCGTACTTGGACGTCCAGTAGGGACGGCGTCCTTCGACCACCTGGCTGGCCAGGCCCGCGCCGGGTGGCACTCGCAAGCCGAGGAACGACGGTGCGACCGTCCCGAGGGTGGTTCGCACGCGGAGTTCCCGGCTCTTCGCATCGAACTCGGACAGGTAGGTGACGTCCGTGCCGACGAGGTCGTGCGCTCGTTCGACGAGCCGGCCGAGCAGTTCATCGACATCGCGAAGCTGGGCAAGCTCGCGCGCGGAGGAGAACAGCGCCGCGAGTTCCTGACCGCGGCGCCGCCAGCGCTCCGAGGTGGCGCGCAGGCGGCGGATTTCGTAGCGGATCCGGGTGGTGTCCTGTTCGGACAGGGGCACGTCGGTGAGCAGGCCGTCCACATCGACTTCCTGTTCAGCCGAAGCTGCCTGCAGCAGACTGACGATAACGTCGCCTGGGAGCGTTTCCGTCAAGGAGTTCACCTCGATCCGGTGTGCCGATCGCCCAGGAATTCCAGGGGAATCCTGGGCGAACGATACATAGTCTAGGGCGGGTTCGCGCTCGTACTGTCCACACCGCGGGTTAGACGGTGTCTCCCCGAAACGAACCTTTCGTGCATACCATCCGTCAGCCCGGAACGAGCCGCACCGACGCAGTCAAAGGAGACAGCGAGCATGACGCTTCACGTGGGCATCGACGTCGGTGGCACGTTCACCGACGCCGTGGCGGTCGTCGACGGGCACGCGATACGTGGCAAGGCGTTCTCGACCAAGGACGTGACCACAGGGATCCTCGGCGCGCTGGGCGTGCTGCGGGAGCGCGCGGGCATGACCGAGGCCGAGTTCTTCGCCGCGGTCGACCGATTCGTCCTGGGCAACACCATCGTCACGAACGCCGTGGATGAGCAGAAGTACGCCGCCGTAGGGCTGCTGACCACTCAGGGCTTCCGCGACACCCTGCGCATCGCCCGGTCGGCTCGCACAGACGAGCGCGACCCGCACAAGATGTCGGCGCCGCCAGACATCGTGGAGCGTCGCCGCATCGTCGAGGTCGCCGAGCGGGTCGACGCGCACGGCACCGTACTCGTCCCGCTCACCGAGGACGCGATCGCCACGGCCGTGGACGCGGTGCTGGCGACCGGCGCCGAGGCCATCGCGGTCTGCCTGCTGTGGTCGTTCCGCAATGCCGCCCACGAAAATGCGATCGGCGAATACCTCGACAGGCATCACCCGGACATCCCGTACACGCTCTCCAGCAGGCTGACGCCGGTCTACCGCGAGTACGAGCGCATGGTCACCACCGCACTGGACGCCGCAGTGAAGCCGATCGTGGCGTCGCACTTCGACCACCTCGCCGACGAGCTGTGGAGCAGGGGGCTGCGGGCTCGGGTGCAGATCATGCAGGTGCACGGCGGGTTCCTGTCGGTGGAGGAGACCGGCAAGGCCCCGATCTCGATGTTCAACTCCGGTCCGGTCGGCGGCGTTACCGGCGCGCGGCTGCTGGCCAAGCAGCTCGGCCGCCGGCGGGTGCTGACCGCGGACATGGGCGGCACGAGCCTCGACGCGGCCGCCATCATCGACGACGAGTTCCGGCTGCTGCCCCGCGCCGAGATCGGCGGCCTGCCGACCAGCCTGACCGCCGTGGACATCGAGACCATCGGCGCCGGCGGCGGCAGCCTCGCCTGGGTGGACGGACGGAACCTGCTGCGCGTCGGCCCGCACAGCGCGGGCTCCGTGCCGGGACCGGCATGTTACGGAAAGGGCGGCACCCGGCCCGCAGTCACCGACGCCGCGCTCGTGCTCGGGCTGATCAACCCGGACTACTACCTCGGCGGCGCCGTCCCCCTCTACGAGGACCAGGCGCGGGCCGCCTTGCGCAAGCACGTGGCCGAGCCGCTGGGCATCACCGAGGACGCGGCGGCCGAAGGCATGTACCGGCTGGCGACGTCGCAGATGTCCAACGCGCTGCGCAAGATCACCGTGAACCGCGGCCACGACCCGCGCGAATTCACCCTCGTCGGCTTCGGCGGCGCGTGCGGGCTGTTCGCGGCCAGCATCGCCGCCGAGGCCGGGGTCCGCGAGGTCGTGATCCCGCGCGACGCCGCGGTTTTCTCAGCGCACGGCCTCATGCACGCCGACTCGGTGTTCTCCGCGGTGCAGACGAGCCCGTGGACGATGGACCAGCCCGCGGCGGCGCTCGACAAGGAGTTCGCCGCCCTCGAGGAACGCGCACAAGCATGGTTCGAGGCCGAGGGGATCCCTGCGGGCCGGCGCGAGCTGCACCGCGAGGCGGACATGAAGTTCGTGGGCCAGATCTTCGAGGTCACCACCCGCCTGGCGGCGGGCACCTTCGGCGAGGCGGACAAGGACGCGCTGCGCGCCCAGTTCATCGCCGACTACGAGGAAGAGTTCGGCGCCGGCACGGCCTGGACCGAGGCCGAGATCCTGCTGGTCAACTCGCGGGTCCGGGCCATCGGCCGCAGCGACGTGCAGACGGTGGAGCAGGCCGCCGGCACCGGCGAGGAGCGCCACGAGCTCACTCGCCGCGACGTGATCGAGCCGCTCACCGGCGAGCGCGTCGAGATCGACGTGCACCGCGGGTTCGGTGCGCTCGGCCGGGCGACCGGTCCGTGCCTGCTGGAGGAGCCCGACACCACGGTCTACGTGCCCACTGGCGCCACCGTCGAACTCACCGACAGCGGCGACTTCCTGCTGCGCCTCGCCGACCGCTGACCCCCGCCCGTCAAAGGAGACGACCATGACCAGCACCCCGCGCACGCTGCCCGCCGGGTTCGACCCCGTTACCCTCGAAGTGATCCGCATGCGCCTGGACTCCATCGTGGAGGAGATGGGCATCGCGATGATCCGCTCGTCGGGCTCCCCGGTGATCACCGAGGCCGGTGACTTCAACACCGCGCTGTTCGACCCCACCGGCCGCATCTACGCCTACTCGGACTATGTCCAGTTCCACATCGGCTCCGGCAGCGTCGCTGTGCAGAACCTGGTCAAGGCGATCGAGGGGGAGCCGCTCGCGCCCGGTGACGCGTTCATCTGCAACGACCCGCACACCGCGGGCGCGAGCCACCCGCCGGACACCAACGTGATCTCGCCGATCTTCCACGGCGACGAGCTGATCGGCTGGGCTCAGTCGCAAGCGCACCTGGTCGACGTCGGTGGCATGACGCCCGGCGGGTTCGCGCCCGGCGCCCACGACTGCTACGCCGAGGCGCTGCGGCTGCCGCCCGGCGTCAAGATCTTCGAGCGGGGCGAGCCCGTCGAGTGGGTGCGCCGGATCCTGCTCAACAACGTCCGCGTGCCCGCGCTGTTCTGGAACGACGTGCGCAGCCTGGTGGCGAGCAACAACACCGGCATCCGGCGTCTGCTGAGCACGATCGAGGAGTTCGGGATCGAGCAGTTCCGCGACTACACGAGGCTGTCGTTCGAGCTGGCCGAGCAGGTCGTGCGCGACCGGATTGCCCGCATCCCCGACGGCACCTACACCGCCGAGGAGTGGACCGAACACAACGGACACGTCGACGAGCTGTACCGCGTCGCGTGCACCATGACCAAACGCGACGACCAGATCACCTTCGACTTCACCGGCTCCAGCGAGCAGACCGACGGTTTCGTCAACTGCAGCTACGGTGCGCTGGTCGGCAGCGTGGCGACCGCCATCGTGCCGATCCTCGCCTGGGACGTCCCGTTCAACGAAGGCGTCATGACCGCGTTCGACATCGTCGCCGAGTCCGGGTCGATCGTGAATCCCCGGCCCCCGGCACCGATCAGCAACGGGCACCTCACCACCGGAGCCCGGGTCAGCCGCGTCGTCACGAAGCTGATGAACGACGCCTGCCGTGGCAGCGACGACGACACCATCCGCGACCGGACCCAGGGCGTGTGGGGCGACTCGTGGACCGGCGGGATCTCCGCGGGCACCACCGATGACGGCGAGTACTTCGTGCTGTTCAACATGGACGGCGGTGGCATGGGGGCCGGCGCCCAGCCGGACCGCGACGGGCTCGACTGCGCGGGGATGATGACGCAGGTCAACAACATGCTGCCCGACGTCGAGATGAACGAGATGCTGTACCCGGTGCTTTACCTGTGGAAGCAGCTCAACACCGAAAGCGCCGGGCACGGCGCCCACCGCGGCGGGCTGGGCCTGCGCTTCGCGTGGACGCTGCACGGCGCCGGGGAGGTCACGCAGACGGTGTTCGCCCCGAACGCCCAGGTCGTCGCCGACGGTTTCGGCGGCGGCTTGCCCGGCGGCGGCAGCGGCCACGAGGTCTGGCGCCAGACCGATGTCGCCCGGCTGCTCGCCGATGGCCTGGTGCCCGCCCCGGACACGCTGAGCGCGGCGGACCGGGAGTTGCTGGCGATCAACCAGCAGTCGGTCAGGATCCGCGCCGGAGACGTGTTCGTGCAGTGGATCGCCGGCGGAGGCGGCTACGGCGACCCGCTGCTGCGCGCCCCGCAGCTCGTCGCCGCCGACGTCCGCGACGGCTACGTGACCGGCGAGACCGCGCAGCGCACCTACGGCGTGATCGTCGCCGATGGCACCGTCGACGAGGCCGCCACCCGGCGAGCCCGCACCGCGATGCGCCAGGAACGCCTCGGCGGCACCCCCGCCCAGGTCCTGCCGAAGTTGCCGGCCGGGTCCTCCGCGCCACGCCGCGACGCCGACGGCTGGTACGTGCCCGCCAGCGGCGCCCGCCTGGGCACCGGCGAAGACTGGCGCGGCGAGGCGCGGAAGGTCACCTACGTCGCCGCCGAGCGGTTGGCCGAGTACGGAGTCCGCGTCCGCCCGCGCACCGAGGGCCGCCGCGTGCTGATCGACGAGTTCTACAGTCCCTCGTGCGGCACCCTCCTGGAGGCCCGCGTTCGGGTGGCTGCGGCCGCGAGCTGACGAGTCACCTACGGATCAGGGGCGAACATGACCATCAATGACGACACGATCGTGGGCATGCTGCCTGGCGGGCTGTCGCGGGGCGCGCTGCGCGGCATCGTGGTCCTGGACACCACGCGGGTCGTGGCGGGCCCATTCTGCTCGATGCTGCTGGCCGACCTCGGCGCGACCGTGATCAAGATCGAGAACCCGAAGGAACCGGACTACACCCGGGACTTCCCGCCGAAGCTGACCTCGCCCGGTGAGCCGGGCGGACCGGACGAGGAATTCAGCGCGTTCTTCGCGCAGTACAACCGGAACAAGTTCGGCCTCACCCTCGATCTATCCACTGAGGACGGTAAGGACCTGCTCAAGAAGCTGGTGCGGCGCGCCGACGTCCTGGTCGAGAACTTCCGGCCGGGCACGATGGACAAGCTCGGCGTCGGCTACGACGTGCTGCGTGGCGAGAACCCGCGCCTGGTGTACACGGCGATCTCCGGCTACGGCCAGACCGGACCGTACCGGCGCCGGCCGGCCTACGACAACAGCGCGCAGGCCACCGGCGGCCTGTGGTCGATGAACGGATTCCAGGACCGGCCACCCGCCCGCGTCGGCACCATCATTGGCGACCTGTCCGCGACGCTGTACGCCGTCATCGGCACCCTGGCCGCACTGCGGCACGCCGAAAAGACAGGCGAGGGACAGCTGGTCGACGTGTCCCAACAGGACTCGGTGCTCAGCCTCACGGAGAACGCTGTCGTGTCCTACACCGTCGAAGGCAAGGTCTCCGGACCGCTGGGCAACGAACATCCCTTCGTCAAGCCCTACGAGCTCTACCCGTGCAAGGACGGGTTCGTCTTCTTCGGCGGCTATACCGACAAGTTCTGGCGCCTGTCTTGCCACCTGTTCGGACAGCCCGAACTCGCCGACGACCCCGAAATCGACACCATGGCGAAGCGATTCGTACCCGAGGTCTACGAACGACGGGTCCGGACGCTGCTGCAGAAGTGGTTCGAGGACAAGACAAAGACCGAGTTGGAGGAGATTGTCGGTGACGCCGTGCCGTTGAGCGCGATCAAGAACATCGGTGAGGTCGTCGAGGACCCGCAGATCGCCGCGCGCGACATGATCGTCGACGTCGAGTACCCCGAGTTCGGGCAGCTGCGCATGTTCGGCTCGCCCATCAAGCTTGCCGGCACGCCCACTCAGCCACGTGGGCTCGCGCCGAAGGTCGGTGAGCACGCCGGCACGGTCCTGCGGGCACTCGCCGATCTCGACGACGAGCGCATCGCCGAACTGCGCGAGAAGGGGGTGATCTGATATCAGCGGCATCGCCCTCGACCGCGATGGCGCGGTCGCGATCATCCGGTTTAACCGTCCGGACAAGCTCAACGCGCTCACACTCGCGATGTACGAAGAACTCGGTGCGGCCTTCGATGAGGTCCGCGACGACGACTCACTCGCCGTCGCGATCCTCACCGGCAGCGGGGACCGCGCCTTCTGCGTCGGCGCCGACCTCACCGAGTCCATCCCCGCCCTGTCCGAAGGCCGTTTCGACATCTCGGCATGGGATGCCGCCCACCAGAAGCACACCACGCTGTTCAAGCCGGTGATCGCCGCCATCAACGGCCTGTGCCTCGGCGGTGGGTTCGAGATCATGCTGTCCACCGACATCCGCATTAGTGCCGACACCGCCGAGTTCGGGCTGCCCGAAAGCGGCGTCGGCGTCGTGCCGGCCGGCGGCACGCTCACCAGGCTGACGCGGCAGATCCCGTACGTCTGGGCGATGGAGCTGATGCTTCACGGTGACCGGATCCCGGCTACCCAAGCTCTGCGGTACGGCCTGCTCAACGATGTCGTCCCCGCGCCGCAGCTGCTCGATGCCGCGCTCGACCGCGCTCACCGGCTGGTCGGCAAGAGCGGTACCGCGCTCGCGACGATCAAGGAGGCCGTCCTTCGCCTCGGCGACCTCCCGCAGGACCAGGCCTTTCACAGCGAAGCCCTCTACGGCCAGAAGGCCTTCACCTCACCCGACGCCCGCGAAGGTCTCAGCGCCTTCGCCGAACGCCGTCCGCCGGACTTCCCGTCCCGCCACGGCACCAAGCCCCACTCCTACCGAGATGATTGATTCCGTGAAGTGGGTATTAGTGATCGAACCATCAAGGCCGACCTCGGCCGCTAGATCCTGCCTTGTACCGGCGTTGACCGGGCGAAGGACATGACCCGCGCCCACGAGGTCTTCCGAGCGTCTCCCTGCCGGGGCGTGACCAGGTGGTCGTGAGTGTGAAACCGGGCTCCAGCACGGTTTCACACTCACGACCTCTCAGCCCTGCTTCAGGCGTGTGGTGAACGATGTCCACTGCTCGGGGGTGAACAGGAGCGTGCCGCCGTCGCGGTCCTTGGTGTCTCGCACGCCGACCGCACCGGCCGCTACCGCGACCTCCACACAGTGGGCGTTATCTGCGCTGCGGCTTGACTTCCGCCAGTTCCCAGCTCTATGTAGTCCGGCCGCTTGGGTGCTGCTCATGAGCGCGATTGTAGTCCGGGTTTACAGCTTGCTGGAAGCCTTTCTGATCAGCTCAAACGACTCTTCGCGACTGAGTGAGACCGATGTCGCGCCAGCGAGTGTGATGGAGTACTCGCGAATCGTTACGGCATCCGAGGTGAGCAGGGTTGAGGTGATCGATTCCTGCCAGAGCACGCTGGGCAGTTGCTCATCGGGGTATCCCAGCAGGAGGAAGGCTGAGCCGCCCAAGGCGTCATACGCGGCAGCTTCGAACGGGACGATTCGCACCTCGATCGTCTCGGGGCGTTCGTCGATGAGTGTCGCCAAGTGCTCAAGTTGTCCTTTAAGGATGCGCTTCCCACCGATCTGCTGCCTGATCACTGCTTCGCTCATGATCGAGCAGAACTGCACCGGATCGTCATCTGTCAGACGGCGCTGCCGGAACAGGCGGCAGCGCAGCCGCCTGTCCGTCTCGGCAAGGCGAAGATTGGGGCTGCCGGACTCGATGATTGCCCGCGCGTACTCGTCTGTCTGGAGCATTCCCGCAACGATGTTGCACGCGTAGGAATGGATGCGCTCCGCGCCGTGTTCCAGCCCGAAGAAGCGGATCAAGTCCGGGTTGGTGAACAGCGTCGAGTACTTGGTCCACCAGCCTCGTTCGGTTGCTTGCTCACGGAACCTGCGCAGTTCCTCGGCTTCGCCGTCCGCGAACCCGTACACGTTGATCAGTGCATCGAGCCGGTCCGTGGATAGGTTCTTCTTGCCGTGCTCCACTTCGGACAGATACGCACCGGCGATACCGATCTTCTTCGCAGCCTCGCCGCCGGTGAGGCCGGCATCCTCCCGCTTTTCGCGTAGCCGCAGGCCAAGTGCCCAGTTTGCGACGGTCGATGAGCTTGGCGCCACGTCTGGCCTCCCATGTGTCGATCACTCTTCAGCATGATTGAGCTAGGTAAATATCCCAGGAGCCTCTAGCGTTGCTGCTGTCGGTGACGTTAGCAGCACAGTGTGTCACCGCGTGGAGGTGGCCCCGGCACCTCCCCTTTCCCCGACCCGGGGCCACCCGCCTTCCCCTTCGGCAGTCAGGAGAAGCGATGCATGACATGTTTCAGTCAGCGGGGTTGGTTGCGTACTGGCGGCCGGTCGACGGTGTTCGGCATGGGTTGTCGCCGGTCGAACTCCCGTATCCCGGCCAGGAGCGGGAAACCCTGTGCGGCACGACGGTGACCGTCGTCAAGACGACCGCGATCGACTGGCTCTCCCCGACCTGCGCTGCTTGTTGGGACGAGGCCAGGGCTCGCCGCGATGCGGCGGCACGAGAGGCAGGCGCGCAGTGATGACAAGCGTCCTTGCCGTGGTGGATGAGCCGGGCAGCCTGCTGGTTGTTCTGGGCGTTGTCGCGGCGGTGTTCGTGGTGGCCGCACTACTGCCGTTGCGCAGCGGGAATGGTCAGCATGCCCATGCTGGTCCCGGGGCGGTTATGGTGTGGCAACTCGTCGATGCGATATCGGTCGCAACCCCGCATCCCGAGCCGCCTGCCCGCCAACCACCGGAACCAATCGAGTGGCCGACCGAGGAATACGTCGGCCGCCATCGCCTAGCTTCGAGCTAGGCGCGCCTCCGCATCCGGGCGTGACCAGGTGGTCGTGAGTGTGAAACCGGGCTCCAGCACGGTTTCACACTCACGACTGAACGATGTCCACTGCTCGGGGGTGAACAGGAGCGTGCCGCCGTCGCGGTCCTTGGTGTCTCGCACGCCGACCCCTCTTTGCCAGACTGATGTGAGACACCTCGTGTGAGTGCGGGGTTCCTGACCGAGGGCGGGATCGGAGATCCTGGTGCACGTGTCCACACCATCTGACAAGCAGCCCAACCCGTCACCGCTGGTGTCCATCTTGGACAGTTGCCGTACTCGTGGGTTGAGCGCACTGTCCCGGGCGGGATGATCGTCGCCCCGATGCGGGCGGACATGGCGACCGGGCCACTGGTGCGGTTCGTCGTCGTCGAGGACGGCACGGCGCGCGGACACGCGGTGGAATGGCTGAAAGTGTCCTTTATGGACATGCGATCGCATCGCGTGAGTTCAGCCGATTTCGGGACTATGCGGTGGGATGACGACTCGGCGGACCGGTCGTGGACCGACTTGGCCCCGTGGGTGCCGCTGCTGGCCGATGATCACCGGTGGCCGATCGCGGTAGCGCTGCCGGGCTGCCGCTACGACGTGTGGAAGGCCAGCGAGTACCGGCCGGGGGTGGCGTGGCTGGTCGATCCGTCGTCGGGGTCGTGGGCCAGCGTGGTCCCCGAGGGGGAGCGGTTCCGGGTCCGCCAAGTCGGGCCGCGCCGGTTGTGGGATGCCGCCGAGGCGGCCTACCGGTGGTGGGTCGAACGCGGCGAGCCGCCGTTGTCGGCGTGGGAGTGGACCATCACCCCGGACCGGCAGAGCGTCGCCCTGCCGCCCGACTCCGGCCGCTGAGAACGGCTGTGTGCGCCCCGGCGCCGCTCAGGCACCGGGGCGTGTCGCGTTGTTGGCGGTGCCGTGCTGCCAGCACAGGGCCGCGTGAAGCCGCTGTATGACGTGTTCGTCGTCGGCCTCGGTCGGGTCGTCGCCTACGGGTAGCCACTCCTCGGCGACCGGGCGGCCGTTCACGGTGCGGGTGATCAGCATCCCGGGGTAGGCGAGCAGTTCGCCGCCGAGGTCCACGGTGCGGGTGCTCAGGGTGAGGTCCACCGCGCGGAGACCAGGCACGCGGCGGAAGTGAAGCCCTTCGGACACGGGCTCACCTGGTCTTTCGTGCGTACTGCGGGCTAGGTCTCCTGTAAGTCGCAGAGCTCGGCGGCGGTGTTACCGGCGGCCTGTTCAAACGAATTCAACACACCCGGTCGGCGTCCGGATCGTCCAGGAGATCTCGCAGCCGGGCGTCCAGGCGGGTGGCGGCAAAGGCAAGGCGGAGCCGCATGCCGCACACCTCCGCTGACACGGGCCTGGAGAGCCTGCTGTGACCAGGCTCAATTGACCGGAAGAAAAATCTTGGACACGGGAGCCTTACACTGAGGTGTAACTCCGGCTCCGTCCTTCAGGGAGTTCTCGGTGGTCACCGACCGGCCCCAACCGGCTAACGCAAGTACCCCTACAGACCTCTCCGGCCCTGCTCTCGAACGCGACATCCCCCGCGAGGAATGCGGCGTCTTCGGTGTTTGGGCTCCCGGCGAGGAAGTCGCGAAACTGAGCTTCTACGGCATCTTCGCCCTCCAGCACCGCGGCCAGGAAGCCGCCGGCATCGCTGTCGGCGACGGCTCGCAGGTGCTCGTCTACAAGGATTTAGGCCTGGTCAGCCAGGTGTTCACCGAGCAGACCCTGGCGTCGCTGCGCGGCCACGTCGCCGTCGGGCACGCCCGGTACTCGACCACCGGCGGCGGCAGTTGGGAGAACGCCCAGCCGACGTTCCGCACCACGGCCACCGGCAGCGTGGTGGCCCTGGGCCACAACGGCAACCTGGTCAACACGGCGGAACTGCTGGACCGCCTCGCCGCGGAGGGTGCCGACACCACGGCCAACGCGTCTTCGCCTGCCAACGGCTGCGAGCGCGCCACCAGCGACTCCGACCTGGTGACCGGCCTGCTGGCGGCGCACGCCGCCGACAAGGGCCTCGAACAGGCCGCGATGGAACTGTTCCCCACGGTGCGCGGCGCTTTCTCGATGGTCTTCTGCGACGAGCAGACCCTCTACGCGGTGCGCGACCCGCACGGCGTGCGCCCGCTGGTGCTCGGTCGGCTAGAACGCGGCTGGGTGGTGGCCAGCGAGACGGCCGCGCTGGACATCGTCGGTGCGTCGTTCGTCCGCGAGGTCGAGCCCGGCGAGCTGCTGGCCATCGACGGCGACGGACTGCGCTCCCAGCACTTCGCCAGCCCGAAGCCGAAGGGCTGCATCTTCGAGTACGTCTACCTGGCCCGCCCGGACACGACGATCTCGGGCCGCTCGGTGCACGGCACCCGCGTGGAGATCGGCCGCCGACTGGCCAAGGAACACCCGGTGGACGCCGACCTGGTGATCCCCGTTCCCGAATCGGGCACGCCCGCCGCGATCGGCTACGCCCAGGCCTCCGGCATCCCGTACGGCAACGGCCTGGTCAAGAACTCCTACGTCGGCCGGACCTTCATCCAGCCTTCGCAGACAATCCGCCAGCTCGGCATCCGGCTGAAGCTGAACCCGCTGCGCGAGGTGATCCGCGGCAAGCGCCTGGTCGTGGTGGACGACTCGATCGTCCGCGGCAACACCCAGCGCGCCCTGGTCCGGATGCTTCGCGAGGCAGGCGCGATCGAGGTGCACGTCCGGATCGCCTCGCCGCCGGTGAAGTGGCCGTGCTTCTACGGCATCGACTTCGCCTCCCGCGCCGAGCTGGTCGCCAACGGCCTGGACATGGACGGGGTGCGCCGCTCGATCGGCGCGGACAGCCTCGGCCACGTGTCGCTGGACAGCCTGGTCGCCGCGACCGAGCAGCCCCGCACCAGGCTGTGCGCGGCCTGCTTCGACGGCGACTACCCGATCCCGCTGCCGGCGGACGCCCGCATCGGCAAGTACCTGCTGGAGGGCCTCAACCAGGCAGAACGCGGTGTCGCGGGACCGGCCGAACCGGTGCTGCCGAGCAGCTACGGCGCGGCCGACGCGCTGCAGCGGCCCTGACGACCGCACCGTTGTTGCCCCGAGGTTCGCCGTCGGCGCGTAGCGTTGAACGTGCTACACATGCGCGTCCGGCGAATCGCAAACTCGCACCAAGATGTGGAGCCAGTCGTGTCCGAAGACCTGCTCGCAAGGTCTGCCCAGACCGAGAGTCCGAAAGCCACTTACGCCGCAGCGGGCGTGAGCATCGAGGCCGGTGACGAGGCGGTCGAGAAGATGCGCCCGTGGGCGCAGCGAGCGACCCGGCCCGAGGTGATCGGCTCCCTGGGCGGGTTCGCAGGGCTGTTTCAGCTCAAGCTCGACCGCTGGAAGGCGCCGGTGCTGGCGTCCTCGACGGACGGGGTCGGCACCAAGCTCGCCGTCGCGCAGGCGCTGGACGTGCACGACACCGTCGGCATCGACCTGGTCGCGATGGTGGTCGACGACCTGGTGGTCTGCGGCGCCGAGCCGCTGTTCCTGCAGGACTACGTCGCGGTCGGCAAGGTCGTGCCGGACCGGATCGCCGACCTGGTCAAGGGCATCTCGGAGGGCTGCGTGCAGGCCGGCTGCGCGCTGCTCGGCGGGGAGACCGCCGAGCACCCAGGCATGATGGCGCCCGGTGAGTACGACATTTCGGCCACCGGCGTCGGGGTCGTCGAGGCGGACGCGATGCTCGGCCCGGACAAGGTCCGCCCGGGCGATGTGGTGATCGCGATGGGCTCCTCCGGCCTGCACTCCAACGGTTACTCGCTGGCCCGGCACGTGCTGCTGGACATCGCCCGGATGCCGCTGGAGGGCCACGTCGAGGAGTTCGGCCGCACCCTCGGTGAGGAGCTGCTGGAGCCGACCCGCGTCTACGCCAAGGACTGCCTGGCGCTGGCCGCCGAGGCGGGCGTGCGGACGTTCGCGCACGTCACCGGCGGTGGCCTGGCCCAGAACCTGGCGCGGGTGATCCCGTCGGGGCTGACGGCGGTGCTGGACCGGGGCAGCTGGGCGCCGGCGCCGGTGTTCGGGCTGATTGCCCAGCGCGGCCGGGTCGAAGCCGACGAGATGGAGCGCACCTTCAACATGGGCATCGGCATGGTCGCCGTGGTGACCGCCGAAGACGTGGACCGCGCCCTCGCGGTGCTCACGGCTCGCCACGTGCCGGCCTGGGTGCTCGGCGAGATCGCCAAGCAGCCTTCCGTCGAAGGCGCCGGCGAGGACGACCGTGTGGTCCTCCGCGGCAACCACCCGCGCTTCTGATCTCTGCGTTGCAGACTCGTCTTGCGCGGCGCTGCGGGTAGCTGCAACCTCAGGCGCCGTCTCGCTGCGGGATCCCCGACGTCATGAATGCCAATTCACCACGTCGGGGACCGGCCTCGCCGGGAAGCCGTCGGGCAGGCACGGCCCGAGAACACGCGGCGGTGCCGGTTGCGGGTGGGGCCGAGCGGCTGCCCCGCGGCGAAGGCGAAGATCGAACCGCGCACGTGAAATCTGTGATCGCGACCGGGAATCCTGACGGGTTCCCGGTCGTTGAACCAATAGCTGGCGTGCGCGTGTGCCCCCGGGCTCCAACTACCGCCTGCTGGGAATACCGTCCGGCTGGAGCCCTGCAGTGCCACCCGCCGAGAGGCGGCCCGCGCGCGCCAGCGTTCCTCAATCCCACTCTTCAACCCCGCAGGGCCGCAGCTGCCCGTCGGCTATCGGCGAGTCCAGCGCGATCGCGCCGGACTCTTCTTCGGTCAGCGCCGTTTCGGAGGCAGCAGACAGACGCGAGTGGCGTCGCCGGTCCACCGGCAACGCCACTCACGGTGCTCCTCCTATGTGGGACTTGCGAACTCGTCAACCCCACCCGCTCATGCACATCGGGTCAGACAAACGACTCCGACGCACCTCACCATCGAGCGAACAGCGTTCATCCGCCGTCCTCGTGGAGATGTGCTTCAACGTCGGTCGTAGTCGTAGTCGTCGTACCCGTCGTCGCGCGAGTCATCGCGGTCCTCACTGGACCACTCGCCGGACTCCGAGACGGACAGCTCGCGCTGCAACGCCTCGATGTCCATGGCGGGGGAACTGTATTTAAGCTCGCGGGCCACCTTCGTCTGCTTGGCCTTAGCCCGGCCGCGCCCCATGGCTCGACCCCCTCGCACAGGGTTGCGGGGCGGACAGGGGAATGTCGGCCCCGCATGATCTCGACAACTTTTCCTGTAACTACCGTACCGTGTCGAGGCGGTTGGACGCGACGTGGTGCCATGACTGAGTGGCCGTGTCTTGGGTGACGTCGAACTCTCCCCCGCCGAAGGCCCGTCTGGCAGCGGTTTTCGGTGCTCGGCGAGGCAGCCGCAGATGCCCGCGGGCCGCATGACACCATGCTGGCTGTGCCAGAGCCGTTCGTCGCCTACCTGAGGGTGTACGAGCCCTTGTCGTCCTTCGACCCCCCGCTGCGCGAGGAACTGGCAGCGGCCGTCGAGCGCGGGCCGGTCGACCCGTTCGACGCCGGATTGCGAGAGCAGGACGTCTGGTTGCGCAGCCAGCTCGCCGCGCCGCCCCGGCTGCTGCCCGGCGAGACCGCCGACGGCACCGTCACGGGCGTTGGTGACGTGCTGGTGCTCGACCCGGCGGACGTGCCCAGCGCTCCGGCGGCCACGGTCGGGCCGGGCCCACTGGTGTGCCCGCTGGACCTGCGCGGGCGGGCCGCCGCTGCGCTTGTCGGCTTCCTGGGGGACGCGGAGATCCCGCTGCGGACCGCGGCCCTGCAGGTGCCGGTGGAGAAGGCCAAGGTGCGGGCGAGCGCGGTGGTCAGCGAGCTAGCGGGCGGCGCGGTGCACGTTCTGTCTTCCACCTGGACCGTCCCGCTGCCCTGGTTCGTGCTGGTCGACCCGGAGGAGCGGTGCGTGTTCACCGAGCCGGGCCGGCGCCGGGTGTGCTGGCGGATGGCGATGGCCGACGCGCGGCGCCGGGTTGCCCGGGCGCACGCGATCGGCCGCAAGTCCATCGGCGAGGAAGGGCCGACGCGGATCCTGCGGGAGTCCGGCCGCTGGCTGGAGCGCTTCCACCCGCATTCGGCGGTGGAGCTGGACTACGGCGGCCTGGTGCAGCTGATGACGTCCAGCGACCTGGACGCGGACACCTCGGCCGAGGACGTGCACGCGATCGTCGATGCCATGGAAGCCGACGATGCGGAAGAGGTCGCGACCCGCTACGAGACCCTGCGCGACTTCTGGTCGGAATTCGCCGCCCGAGAACGCCACAACTGAACGGAGGCTCTCCGGCCTCGTCCTGCGGGAAGCGGAAGCCGGGTTGCCTCGTTGGCCCCGGACCTGGGCGGATGCTGGTTCGGTTCCCGTGAGCGGTTTCGGGTGCTATAGCACCCGAAACCGCTCACGGGCTCTGACTGGCACCGCGTTCGTCAACATCGGCTGCGGACCGGGGAACGCGGTGGAGTTCTCGGCGGTCCGCCAGCGGTGCGATCGCAGCACGCTCTCGTGGTGTCCGTGGGTGTAGATACCCGGCTGCACAATCATATCGTCTGTCTCAAAATATGGGAGATCGGTACCGATATTTGAGCATACGCTGAAGATTTCGCTGTTGGGAAGCATTTGATGCGATGGAGAAGTCGCGGGTGCCTGGCTTCTGGCAGCTGCGCGTGCGAGGCAAGGCGCCGGCGTTCGAGCAGGGGAGGTGGTCGCGGGGATCGCGATGAAATTGTCCACTGAGGATGGAAGTGGGCACCGCGGCGCCTCTGCGGTCGGCCCGCGCCGCGACGGGACGCGCTACGCCCTCGCCGCTGTGTGGGGCCTGTGCCGGGCGAGATAGGGCGTTGGCGGTTTCCATCCAGGTTGGTTCGCAGCTTTCCGATCGCCTGCGCGGGTTTCAGCGGCGATTGCGCGGGCGCGTGGAGCGGCGACGTGCCGCGCCGGACACTACCCGAGTCCACTTCGGATGATTCGGGCGAGCGGGGCGGAACCGGTCACCGCCGGTCGCGTTCCTCCGCGAGGCGGTCGTCCACCGATGCGGCGCCCTCGCGGTAGCGGCGGGCGATCTCCGCGTTCAGCCGGTCCACCACGTCCTGGACCTCGTGGCGGCGCTGCGACACCGAGTCCTCTTCCCCGGTGTAGGCGGCGAGGGCCTGGTCGAGCTTGGCCTCCGATAGCGACATCACGTCCGACAGATCGACGTCGGAGACCAGCGCCTCGACGTGCCTGCGGTGCGCCTCGGCCCGTGACGGCTCGGTCGTCTGGTACCGGCCGGAACCGGTCGCCGGACCGACGGCGTTGTCCGCCAGGATGTTCACCAGCTGCTCGACGACCGACGCGGACCCGCGCTCCCGGCGCCGCCGCTGCTCGGCTCGCACGATGTCGATCCGCGCGTGCAGCACGCGGCGCAGGTACGAGAGGTCCGTTTCCTCCTGCGCCGCCTCGTCGCGCAACTCCCGCACCTCGCCGAGCGTGCGGTCTTCGATGCCACTGGTGTAGTCCGGGGACAGGACCCTGTCGATGCGGCGCCGTCCACCCGGGCGGACTTCGATCACGTGGCCATCCTCCGGCACTCAGGTACAGCTCGCCAACAGTTCGGGTGATGTTGTTTTTAAACAACGGTGCGAAACCGCTCGTATTCCCGGAGTAGTGGGGCACGCGCGGCGAACGGGGCGGATGCGCACGCCTACACCGGCATGCCCGCGCCTCGTCGACTACCGGCCGCGCAGGCCCTGGGCCGCGACCCGTCCCGGCGGCTCGCCGGTGTCGGGCGGCACCGAGTCCGGGTCCACCGCCGCGGCCACCGCGCGGTCCTGCTCCGGGTCGCCGGCGACCAGCTCGCCGTCCACCGGTGCCGACCGCTTGAGCAGCGCGAGCGCCACCGGCCCGAGCTCGTGGTGCTGCACCACGCTGCCCACCCGGCCGACCTTGCGCTCGCCGAGCCAAACCGGATCGCCGGTCTCCGGCAGGATCTCCGCCGAGCCGTCCAGGTGCAGCAGCACCATGCGCCGCGGCGGCTTGCCCACGTTGTGCACCTTGGCGACGGTTTCCTGGCCGCGGTAGCAGCCCTTGGCCACGTGCGCCGCCACGTGCACCCAGCCGAGTTCGTGCGGGATCGCACGCTCGTCGGTCTCCAACCCGACTCGGGGCCGCAGCGCCTCCACCCGCAGCGCCTCGAACGCGAGGGTGCCAGAGGGGCGGATGCCCGCGTCGGTCAGCTTCGTCCACCACTCCACCAACGACGCCCGCGGCACCACGAGGTCGATGGTGGGCAGCGCGCGGAACGGTACGAACCGGCTGAATCCACCGCCGGGCAGGGCCTTCACCTCGTACGGCTTCGACGGCACCGGCGCGAACCGGGCGAGGATGCCGCCCGCGTCCGGGCCGACCGCGGTCAGCACCGCGAACTCCGAGGTGGCGTCCCGAGTCTCCACTTTGGACCAGAATCGCATGGCGTCGAGGTACTCCAGCAGCGACTGCCTGCCGTCCACGCCCATCGTCGGCAGCGCGCTGGTGGCTTGCGCGCCCGCGTCGGTGTCCAGGTAGACGACGCCCTCGTGGTGCGCGAGTAGCATGTGGCAGTCGACGCGGCCCTGGCTGTCCAGCACGAGCGCCTCGGTGCCCTGCCCGTCCGGCAGCTCCGTCATGTGCTGCGAGAGCACCAGGTGCAACCAGCTCAGGCGCTCCTCGCCGGTCACCGCGATGACCTCCCGGTGTGAGCGGTCCACCAGCACCGCCGAGCGGGTCGCCGACCGCTGCTCGGCGAACGGGTCGCCGAAGTGCCAGGGCACGCCCGCATCCACTGCATCCTCCGGTGCGGGTACCGCACCCGGCAGATCCAACAGGGGTGAACTCATCGGCGCTCCTCGACGGCGTCGGCGTTGCGGCAGCAGTTCCGGCACAGGCCGGACAGGGCCAGGTGGGTGGCGTCCAGGGCGAACCCGAACCGCGCGAGCAGCTCGCGGGACAGGTCGTCCAGCAGTTCGGTCGAGACCTCGTCGATCGTGCCGCAGCGGTGGCACGCCAGGTGGACGTGCTCGTGCTCCTCGACCGAGTAGGTCGGCGCGCCGTGCCCCAGGTGCGTGTGCCGCACCAGGCCCAGCTCTTCGAGCAGGTCGAGGGCGCGGTAGACCGTCGTGATGTTGACCGTCGATGCGGTGCCCTGCACCTTGCGGCAGACCTGCTCGGGCGTCGCATGCTCCAGCTCGCGCACCGCGTCCAGCACCAGTTGGCGCTGCGGTGTCATCCGCATGCCCCGTTGGTGCAAGGTGCTGCGCAGCGATCCCTGGTCGGTCAATGCCCGCTCCTGTGCTCGGCGCGCTTGAAGGTCGGTACTCCGATCGTAACTCCGTGCGAGAACGCGCCGGTCATGCGCGGCCCACCAGCGGTTGCGGGGGTCGAGGTTCTAGGCTTCCGGCATGCGCGTACTGGCACTCTTGGACGGGACGATCGTTGATCCGCGGGCGCCGCTGTTCCGCGCCGACGACCTCGGTGTGATGCGGGGAGATGGCATCTTCGAGACGATCCTGGTCGCCGACCGGAAGCCGCGGGAACTCGGGCCGCACCTCGATCGGCTGGAGCAATCCGCCGGCCTGATGCAGATGCGGTTGCCCGAGCGCGACGCATGGGAGCGGGCCGCACGGGCGGTCATCGACAACTGGCCGTGGGACACCGCCCCGCAGATGGCGCTGAAACTCGTGTGCACCCGCGGCGTCGACGGCGGCGACGGCACGCCGAACGGCTTCGCGATGGGCATGCAGATCGGCGCCGACACCCTGCGCAAGCGCGACGAGGGCGTTTCGGCCGTGACGCTGGAGCGCGGCTACGCCCCGGACCTGATGGAGCGGGCACCCTGGCTGCTGCTGTCCGCGAAGACCCTGTCGTACGCGGTGAACATGGCCGCGATGCGGGAGGCCGAGGCGCGCGGTGCCGACGAGGTGATCTTCACCGCCACCGACGGTTCGGTGCTGGAGGGGCCGACCTCGACGGTCGTGATCGCGCAGGGGCGCACGCTGCTGACCACGCCGCCCAGCTCGGGCATCCTCAAAGGCACCACCCAGGGGGCGCTGTTCCGGGCCGCGGAGAAGGCGGGCTGGAAGACCGAGGTCGCGAAGTTCCCGACGTCGGCGCTGTTCGAGAGCGACGGCGTGTGGCTGGCTTCGAGCGTCCGGTTGGTCAGCCAGGTGCACACCATCGACGGCACCGAGATCAAGTCGGACGCCGACCTGCACGCCGAGATCAACCGCCTCTACGAGTCCAACTACTGATCACCCGTTACCGTTACCGCCTCCGGCCGCAATTTCAATGGAAATCGGACCTTCAATTTCAATGGAAATTGCGGCCGATCGGCGTGTCGACCCTCGACACGCCGGAGGCTGTGGACAACTTCCGCAATTTCCATTGAAATCGCGGACCCCGGACCTCGGACCTCGGCCCCCGACCCGGACCTCGGCCCCCGACCCGGACCTCGGCCCCCGACCCGGACCTCGGCCCCCGACCCGGACCTCGGCCCCCGACCCGGACCTCGGCCCCCGACCCGGACCTCGGCCCCCGACCCGGACCTCGGCCCCCGACCCGGACCTCGGCCCCCGACCCGGACCTCGGCCCCCGACCCGGACCTCGGCCCCCGACCCGGACCTCGGCCCCCGACCCGGACCTCGGCCCCCGACCCGGACCTCGGCCCCCGACCCGGACCTCGGCCCCCGACCCGGACCTCGGCCCCCGACCCGGACCTCGGCCCCCGACCCGGACCTCGGCCCCCGACCCGGACCTCGGCCCCCGACCCGGACCTCGGCCCCCGACCCGGACCTCGGCCCCCGACCCGGACCTCGGCCCCCGACCCGGACCTCGGCCCCCGACCCGGACCTCGGCCCCCGACCCGGACCTCGGCCCCCGACCCGGACCTCGGCCCCCGACCCGGACCTCGGCCCCCGACCCGGACCTCGGCCCCCGACCCGGACCTCGGCCCCCGACCCGGACCTCGGCCCCCGACCCGGACCTCGGCCCCCGACCCGGACCTCGGCCCCCGACCCGGGCCCCGGCCCCCGACCCGGGCCCCCGACCCGGGCCCCCGACCCGGGCCCCCGACCCGGGCCCCGGACCCCTATCCGGACCCCGGACGCCGACCCTAACCTGACTTCCCTGGTCAGCCCATCGTCTTCTGGCCGTCGATGGTCTCGCGGATGATGTCGGCGTGGCCCGCGTGCTGCGCGGTCTCCGCCGCGATGTGCAGCAGCACCCGCCGCACCGTCCAGCGCTTGCCCTTCTCCTCCTGCCACGGGGCGTCCGGCAGCTGGTGGGAGAGGTCCAGGTCCGGCAAAGACGCGACGATCTCGTCGGTCCGCGCCGCCACCTTCTCGTACTCCGCCAGCAGCACGTCCAGCGTTTCCTCGTCGGTCGGGTGGAAGGTCGCCGCCTGCTTGGCGAACGCCGCCTCGTCGTAGGCGTCGAACGCGCGGCCGTTGCGGATGAAGTCGGCCCAGTTCAGCTCGACCGCGGTCACGTGCTTGATCAGCCCACCGAGGCACAGGTCGCTCTCGGTTGGCCGCAGGCGGGCCTGCTCGTCGGTCAGGTCCTTCACCGTGTGCCGCAGGAAGCCGCGGTGCGCTTGCAGGAGTTCCAGGATGTCGGCGCGCTCGTCGGTCAGGGTGCTGGTCATGCTTCGCCCACCTCAGGTTTCGTAGCTCGATTGCGTCGAAATCTAACCGGGGGGTCTGACAGGAACGGCGGATCTGCGCCTGGCTCAGCCGACGATGCGGTCGAGCTTCGCGGAAAGGCGCGGCTGCAGCTCGTGCTCCGAGGTGGCGCGCTCTTCAACGTAGGCCAGCGAGCCCTCGACGACGCCGTACAGCCGGCTGGCCGCGGCGACGTCCTCGCTGGTCGGCGTGCGCAGCACCGCGTCGGTGCCGAACTGCCAGGTGGTCTGGCTCTGCGGCTTGCCGAAGAACATCTCGGCGACGCCGGTCTCGTGCAAGATCAGCAGTTCGATCGTGTCGTCCGCCTGCGGGCGCCAGAAGCCGACCTCGCGGAACGCGGGCGCGACGACCTTGCCGCCCTCGCCGTCCAGGCACCACGCGCGGCTCTCGTAGGTCAGGAACGGGCGGCCGTCGTGCGCGAGGGTGACCTGCTGGATGAAGCGGTACGGCTTGTCGAGCGAAGGGTGCGATGCCTCGCCCTCGCCGCGCCACACGCCGACCAGCGGCAGCAGCGCGAGGCAGGCGTCATTCAGCGACGGGCCCATTCGCAGGTTGGCGGTGTCGCCGGGCCCAGGCAGATCGTTGAACTCCGGCACGTTGCGGTGCCGGGTGTGCTTGGCGCGCTCCGCAGCCGCGGCGACTGCGGCATCGCCGCTGCCGCGCTGTGGTTCGTTCGGCGTAGCAGTCATCGCGTCGAGGTTACCGGTCGCGCCGGATCAGTCGCTGTACAGGCGGTACACCACGTAGCCGGCGAACCAGACGGTGGCGACCGCGGCGAGCCCGACGAGGGTGACGAGGCCGTAGTGCAGGAAGTCGATAAGTTCCACGCGGAAAGGATAACCACCGCGACGCCCGCGCGGAGTGTGGCGTCGGGCATGATCTGCGGCGGGTACCGCGCCGAACTGCGCCGAACCGATAGCAGGGACGGGAATCACATGGACTTCGAGACGTTGCGCGAGCGCGCGCTGACCTTCCGCGAGGACCTGCTGGCGCGCAAGGGCAAGATCGCGCCGGCCGACTTCGGTTGGTACCCGTACGACACGATGGCGAACATCTTCCACCTGGACGCGCTGCTGACCGGCGAGCAGCGGTCGGTGTTCGACCGGATCGCGGGCACCCGCGTCGCGGACATCGGCGCGGCCGACGGCGACTTCGGGTTCTTCCTGGAGGCCGAGCTGGGCTGCCAGGTGGACGTGATCGACAACGGCCCGACGAACTTCAACGGGCTGCGCGGCGCCCGGCGGCTCGTCGAGGAACTGGGCTCCGGCGTGCAGGTGCACGAGATCGACCTGGACTCGCAGTTCCGGATGCCCGCCGAGCGCTACGGCGCGGTGTTCTTCCTCGGGCTGCTCTACCACCTGAAGAACCCGTTCTTCGTGCTGGAGCAGCTGGCCAAGCACGCCGACCTGTGCTTCGTGTCGACCCGGATCGCGCAGGTCGCGCCGGACGGCACCCGGATCCAGCAGCAGCCGGTGGCGTACCTGCTGGACCCGGCTGAGGCCAACAACGACGCGACGAACTTCTGGATCTTCAGCGAGACGGGCCTGCGGCGGCTGTTCGACCGCACCGGCTGGGAAGTCGTGGACTTCACGACGGTCGGCTGCCGGGAGGATTCCGACCCGCGCTCCCAGGACCGCGACGAGCGGGCCTTCGCTCTCCTTCGCGCCAAGACCACCAGCTGACCGAAGCGATCCCGATCACGCGGAAGCGCGAAGGGCACCTCTGAGCGAGCAAGTCGCCTTTCAGCGAGCAAGTCGCCCAGAGGTGCCCTTCACCTCGGAAAATCCAGTTTGGTCAGGCGACCGCGATGTCCACCGCGTGGACGCCTGGGCCGGAAGTGGTGACGTCTGCCTGGCCCTTGCCGTCGCGGTGGAGGGCTCGGACCGTCCAGGCGCCGGGGGCGGCGTAGAAGGTGAAGCCACCCTCCGGGGAGGACACGACCTCCGCGGTGAACTCGCCGGAGGAGTCCAGCAGGCGGACGAAAGCCCCGCCGACCGGCTGGTGTCCGGCACGTACCTTGCCCGTCACGACGACCTGGTCGGTGTCCTCGGCGACCGCCGTGCCCGACTGTTGCGGCGCTCCGCATCCGCTCATGCTCAACGCTCCTCGATCTCGTTCTTCGGTCCCTGCAACTGCGGTTCGGTTCCCGTGAGCGTTTTCGGGCGCTAGAGCACCGAAAACCGCTCACGGTCCCTGCCAGCTACCGGGTTCGTCAGTTCTTGGCCTCTTCGGCCGGGTTCGCGATCGGGACGCCGACCAGCGAGCCGTACTCGGTCCACGATCCGTCGTAGTTCTTGACGTTGGTGTTGCCCAGCAGTTCGCGGAGCACGAACCAGGTGTGCGAGGAACGCTCGCCGATACGGCAGTAGGCGATGGTTTCCTTCGCCGTGTCGAGCCCGGCTTCCCCGTAGATCTCCGCGAGTTCGTCGTCGGACTTGAAGGTGCCGTCCTCGTTCGCGGCCTTGCTCCACGGCACGTTGATCGCCGACGGGATGTGGCCGGCGCGCTGCGCCGACTCCTGCGGCAGGTGCGCCGGGGCCAGCAGCTTGCCCGCGAACTCGTCGGGCGAGCGGACGTCGACCAGGTTCTTGTTGCCGATCGCGTCCACGACCTCGTCCCGGAACGCCCGGATCGAGGTGTCCGGCTCCTGAGCCTGGTAGGTGGTGGCAGCCTTGTTCGGCTCGTCCTTGGTGAGCTCGCGGCCGTCGAGCTCCCACTTCTTGCGGCCGCCGTCGAGCAGCTTGACGTCGCCGTGCCCGTACAGCTTGAAGTACCAGTAGGCGTACGCGGCGAACCAGTTGTTGTTGCCGCCGTACAGGATCACCGTGTCGTCGTTGCTGATCCCCTTGGCGGACAGCAGCTTCTCGAAGCCCTCGCGGTTGACGAAGTCGCGGCGGACGTGGTCCTGGAGCTCGTTCTTCCAGTCCAGCTTGATGGCGCCCGGGATGTGCCCGCCGTCGTAGGCGGTGGTGTCCTCGTCCACCTCGGCGAACACCACGCCGGCGGTGTTCAGGTTCTGTTCGGCCCACTCGGTGGAAACCAGGACCTCTGCGCGGCTCATCGAGCGACTCCTTCGTTGATCTTCGGTGGTTCAGCAGGTGTCTGACGTGGACGCTCCGACAGGGGCGGCGCGCCGGAGCAACAGGTACATCTGGCAGCCGAGGCAGTATCCGAACACCGCGTTGAGCAGCGCCGCGACTAGGGCGAGCGTGTTCGCGACGATGCCCAGGGCAGTCCACTCCGCGGCGTAGCCGACGGTGGCCACCAGGGCGAAGGCGAAACCGACGCCCTGGGAGAACCGGACCGGTGCCGGATCTTCCCACTCGGCCCGGTCGATCGGCGCGAGGCGCGGTTGCACTGCCTGCCGGTACACGAAACCCCACGGGTTGAGCCGCATTCCGATGAATGCGCACATCCCGAACAACACCAGCTGCGTGGCGAGCACCCGCCAGCTGGTGGTGACCAGCCCGAGCGCGAGGATCGCGCTGGTCATCGCGGCGGTGAAGCGGACACCGCGCGGGTCGAGTGTTGCGGCAGACATGGGGCCTCCTGACTAGTGGACTTCGACTGCCGAGTCCGTCAGGCGGGTTCGGACGCACCCAGACCGGGGCATGAGCCGCGCAAGGTGCAAGACGTACTACCGCCCGGTCAGTGCCCGCAACACAGGCTGCTACCCACGCGGCAAAGATCCACCGCGCGCCTCCGGGTCAGCAGTACATGCACGGCTCGGAGGTTACCGGCTAGACCGATCGGCGGGAAGGTTGTTCACTAAGTGAGACGCCGGTCGGGGTGCAGGTGGCGCGAACGGACTGCTCACCTCCTCTATCGGCGTGAACGGTCCGTTCGCTTCATGTCGCTGGGGTGGGGATGTGCGGTGTGGGGTGGTGCGAACGGCCTGTTTGCTTCTTCTATCGGGGCGAACGGTCCGTTCGCCCCGAACCCTCATGCCAGGTGCGGTTGGAGGGCGGTGGCGAGTTCGTCGCGGCGCGGGACGCCGCCGACGCGGAACAGCTCCCGGCCCGCGCCGTCCAGCACGAGCGTCGTAGGGGTGCGGTGCACCCGCAGCGGCGTCGACCACTCCGGGTGATCCGTGAGGTCGACCTCCACGTGGCGCACGCCGTCGGTGCGCCGGACAAAGTCGGCCAGCAGGATGCGGGTGTGCCGGCACGGCGCGCAGAAGGTCGTCGACAGCTGCAGCAGCGTCACCTTCGCGTCGTCGTCCGGGGCGTCGGCGAGCCGCTGGCGCAGGCCCTCGGGAAGCTTGTCCAACACGTTCCCCTCCCCGGTCGTCGCACGTACCTTGCCCTCCCGGGCCTGCCACACCACGCCGAAAACCAAGGCGACGACGACGGCGATCAGCAGTGCCCAGGTGCCCGCGTTCACCCGGTGCTCACCCCGCTGGAGCTGACGGTCACGTTTTCAGCGGTCCCCTCGACGACCAGCGCGCCCCGCTCGACGCGCACCGCGGTCGGGTTGATCTCGAACGGCAGCACGCCGGGGTCGAGGGCGGTGCTGAACTGTTTGAGCACCGACTGCTCGAACAGCTTCGGCAGCTCGATCCGGCCCAGCGCGCTGTTGTTCAGGTCCAGCTTCCGCGGCTCGATCTGCATCTTGCCGTTGACCAGCGACAACACCGCGATCACCCGCACCTTGTTGTCGGAGCCGGCGATGTTCACGGTGCCGTCCAGCTGAACCACGGCCTTGGTGTCGTCGGTGCCCGCGGTGAGCTGCTCGTCCGCGCTGCTGACGTTGCCATCGTCGTCGGCCAGCGCGTCCTTCTGCGCTGGCTCGATCGTCAGATCCTGGATGCCGATCAGCCGGGCGATGTCGGAGGCCTTCAGCTTCACCCGGGCGACCAGCTGGTCGACGGTGAAGTGGTCAGCCGTCCCGGACAGCACGTCGGCGGTGGACACCCGGGCGCCGTGCAGGTCCGCTTCGATGCCGACCTCGTTGAGCTTCCCGACCTGCACGGCGTTGGCCGCCAGCTGCACGTCGCGGTAGTTCCCGGCGATGGCCTGGGTGAGGAACGGGAAGCCGTTGATCCGCACGTCGGGGTTCTCGCGCAGCTTGAGCTGCTCGGCGACTTTCTTCGACACCTGGTACTCGGCAATCGCTGCGGCCCCGAAGTCGGCACCCACCAGGAGGCCGACGGTGATCACGAGGGCGATGGCGAGCTTCTTCACCGAGCGGTCCGTTCTGGTCGGGGCAGGGCAGGGCAGGGCAGGATGGCCGGCGGTTATCCGTGGAGCGCTAGCGACCACCACGATCGGGTTGCCCCACTGTATCGGCAGCCCACCCGGCGATGCGGTCCACCAGTTCGGGGCTGGTCGCGCTCTCGGCGTGTCGCATGCCCGGTTCCAGCCACAACGCGCCCCCTCCTGCCTCGCTGAGCGCGACTGCGTCGGCCACCGGGAAGTAGTGATCCTCGTCACCGTGCACGATCAGTAGTGGAACCTGGATGCGCGGAACCAGCTCGATCGGCGAGACCGGCACGTCCGGCCACGGCGGGGCGAGGCGGACGCCGAGCAGCCGGGCGCTCCACCTGCCGTGCGGCTGCTCGAGCAGCCAGTGCACCCTGCGCATCGCGGGCGTGTCGCGGACCCACCAGCGCGCCGGGCTGCTCACCGAGATCACCGCGTCCGGCGGTGCGGACAGTGCCGCGTGGCGGAGCACCACCGAGCCGCCCAGCGAGAACCCGACGGTGACGATCTTGCGGCAGCCGAGCTCGCGGAGGCGCTCGACGGCCGCGGCGATGTCCAACGCCTCCGCCGGGCCGACGGTGGTGCGGCCACCGGAACGGCCGTGGCCGCGGAAGTCGACCGCGAGCACCGGGGCGTGAGCGGCCAGCCGCTCCAGCACCCGCCGCACGTAAGGCTTGCGGACGTGGTTGGTGAAGCCGTGACCCACGACGAAACCGAGGTCTGCGGGGAGCCCGGGGCCGGGGTAGAGCAGCCCGCGCAGCGGCGTGCCGTCGGCGGCGGCGAGTGCGACCCGGCGCACGTGACACATGCCCGTAACAAATGGTCGCCTGCCGTTCATAAATGTGATGCCGCCGGTTGGACCTGGGTTTTTCCGCCGCATTTCGGTTATTCTCCTTGTCATCCACAGGCAACGACGCCGAGTCATCCGCTTCCGTGCGGATGGCCACTCTCCCACCGGTCGTCGGTGTTTCTAGCCTTGGGAAACGGAGGCCGTTGAAGATGAGCTCCGAGCTGCTGCTGCTGACCAGCGAAGAAGACTGCGAGGCGGTGTTGCCCTCGCTGGCCCTGCTGCCGCACCGGGTCCGCACCCTGCCCGCCGACCCCGGCGCGCTCCTCTCCGGCGGCGCGCACGACGTGATCGTCGTCGACGCCCGCAACGACCTGGCCGGTGCGCGCGACCTGTGCCGCTTGCTGGCGGCCGGGGACGTGCCGGTGGTCGCGCTGGTCAACGAGGGCGGGCTGGTCACGATCAGCGCCGAGTGGGGGGTCGACGACATCCTGCTGCCGACCACCGGACCGGCCGAGATCGACGCCCGCCTGCGGCTGCTGGTCTCGCGCCGCAACAGCTCCGGTACCAGCGGCGACGGTTCGCTGCGCGTCGGTGACCTGGTGATCGAGGAAGCGACCTACACCGCGCGGCTGAAGGGGCGGGCACTGGAGCTCACCTACAAGGAGTTCGAGCTGCTCAAGTACCTCGCTCAGCACGCGGGCCGGGTGTTCACCCGGGCCCAGCTGCTGCAGGAGGTGTGGGGTTACGACTTCTTCGGCGGCACCCGCACCGTCGACGTCCACGTGCGGCGGCTGCGCGCGAAGCTCGGCCCGGAGCACGACTCGATGATCGGCACGGTCCGCAACGTCGGCTACAAGTTCGTCCGCCCGAACCGCCACGGAGGCCGGGTGGCCGCGGAGCAGGCCGAGCTGGAGGGGGCGGAGTTCGAGGCCGCCGAATACGAGACGGCCGACGCGTACTGATCCACCCGCGAGGCACCTCCGGCCACCCCGGCCGGAGGTGCCTTTGCGCCTTTCGGGAGATTCCCGGCGAATTGTTGATCTTCGTCTGAAGTGAGAGTTTTTCCGATCTTGCCCGGAAAATTGGCGAACGATCTTCGTGTGGTCGGACTCCCGATTCGGGTGAATTCGGGACTCATCCGGGATCGTCACAGCCCAGGGCGCGATTTCGCGAGAAATCGACGTTCACCCGGGTGACGGTCAATTTCTCGCGAAATTGCGCCGGCCCCGGGTGACGGTGCCGGGCGTCGATGATCGCGGCGTCAAGGTTTGGAGCGGTGGCGCCAGGCCCAGACGGCGGCGCCGATGGCGAAGCATGCGATGCCGCTGAGCACCGCGGTCCAGGGCAGCGCGAACGCGAGGACCACGCAACCGACGAACCCGAGCACCGGCAGCGCGCGCGGGAACCAGCGCTGGTCGCGGGGCAGGGTGAACGCCGAGGCGTTGGCGATCGCGTAGTACACCAGCACCCCGAACGACGAGAACCCGATCGCTCCCCGCAGATCCGTGACGAGCACCAGCGCCACGACCGCCACGATGACCACCAGCTCCGCGCGGTGCGGAGTCGCGAAGCGCGGATGCACCGCCGCCAACGGGGCCGGCAGATCGCGCTCCCGGGCCATCGCCAACGCCGTCCGGCCCACGCCGGCGAGCAGCGCGAGCAACGCGCCCAGCGCAGCAACGCCGGCACCGAACACCGCAACCGGCGCCAGCTGCGACAACCCGCCGGCCCGAACCGCATCGGCCAGCGGAGCCGACGACGCCGCGAGGCCCGCCGGGCCGAGCGCCACCAGCAGCGAGACGGCCACCACGACGTAGAGGCACACCACGATCCCGAGCGCGATCGGGATCGCGCGGGGGATCGTGCGCTGCGGGTCGCGGACTTCTTCGCCGAGCGTCGCGATGCGGGCGTAGCCCGCGAACGCGAAGAACAGCAGCCCGGCGGACTGCAGGACGCCCAGCGGCACAGGCGGCGGGGACGCCGAGGCGGCGGCCGAGGCGCCACCGAGCCACACCGCGAGCAGCGTGCACGCGAGCGCCGCGAGCGTCAGCGCGAGCAGGACGCGAGCGAGCTTGGCGGTGCGGGTGACGCCGACGTAGTTCACCGCGCCCAGAGCCGCGGCGAACGCCGCTGCGACGGGCTTGGGGGCGGCGGGGGCGAGGTACTCGGCGGCGGTCAGGGCCATCGCCGCGCACGAGGCCGTTTTTCCGAGCACGAAGCCCCAGCCCGCGAGGTAGCCCCAGAACGGACCGAGGCGTTCGCGGCCGTAGACGTAGGTGCCGCCCGCCGCCGGGTATTTCGCCGCGAGCGCCGCAGAGCTGCTTGCGTTGCAGAAGGCGATGATCGCTGCGACGCCCAGGCCGATGATCAGCGCCGGTCCGGCCGCCTCGGCGGCCGGGGCGAAGGCGCTGAACAGGCCCGCTCCGATCATGGCGGAGAGGCCGATCACCACCGCGTCGGCGGTGGTCAGCCGCCGGCGAAGTTCAGTCACGCGTTGCTCCTGAAGATGTCCGCTGTCGAAGCCCACGTGCGCAACCGGCGCTGCCGGTGCCAAGGACGGAGTTCGAGGACAAGTCTTAGCGTTCCGATCGCATCGACCGCAAGGTTCGTGGGTAACGTCGAGGGCGTGCAGCTGACTTGGCGAAATGGACTGGACAGCAGTGAAGCGGCCGAGGTCATGGCCCTGCTCGACAAGACCGAGCAGGCCGACGGGGTGGCCCCGGTCGGCGAGCACGTGATCTTGCGGCTGAAGGCGCACCGGGACGTCGTCCACCAGATCGAGCCGGTGCAGGCCGACGTGCGTTCCGAGCACTTCGTGGTGCGCGACGCCGGCAGCATCCTCATCGGATACGCGCACCTGGACACCGAGCACGAGAAAACCGCCGGGCAGCTCGTCGCCGAGCTGGCGGTGCACCCTGACCACCGCCGCAAGGGCGCCGGCGGCCGCCTGGTCGAGGCGCTGCTGGACCGCGCCGAGCTCTCCCCGGAACCCGCCCCCGACCTGGGCCGCCTGCGGATCTGGTCGCACGGCGAGCACCCGGGCGCGGTGCGACTCGCCGAGCGCTACGGCCTCAGCCGCCCCCGCGAGCTGTGGCGGATGGGGCGGGAGCTCGCCGAGCCGGAGCTGCCCGAGGTGGCGACCGCCGAAGGCGTGTGGATCCGCACCTTCCGGCCTGGCCGCGACGAGGCCGCCGTGGTCGAGGTCAACCACCGGGCCTTCTCCTGGCATCCGGAGCAGGGCGCCATGACCGAGCAGGACCTGCGCGCGAAGGAGCGCGAGGAGTGGTTCGACCCCGCCGGGTTCCTCCTCGCCGTGAACAGCGACGACGAGCTGCTGGGCTTCCACTGGACCAAGGTCCACCCGGGCGGCATGGGCGAGGTCTACGTCGTCGGCGTCGACCCCGATGCGCAGGGCGGAGGATTGGGTCGATCACTCACGGTGGCCGGGTTGCGCCATCTCAGCGACACTGGTTGTCACCAGGTGATGCTTTACGTCGAGGGTGACAACGCGCCCGCCATCAGGGTCTACCAGCGGTTGGGATTCGAGAAATGGGACACGGACGTGCAATTTGGGCGCTGACCAAATGTAGTCGTGACTCACCAGATCATCTAGGAACCGGGCCAGTCTTCCCCTGTCGGAATGTGGTCCTGCTTACTTAGCGTGCCTTGTTCACCTGTCGTTCACTTCGATGGCGGCGATCGTCCACCCCGACTCCTTAGCGTCCCTGTCGAGCGGCAACAGCACGGGCCCGCGCGGGGCTCGGCCGCGCAACCGCAGGGTTTCCAACTGGAGGAACGAAGTGAAGATCAAGCGGCACAGCGCTGCATTCGCCGTTCTCGCCGCGGGCGCGCTCGTGCTCGCCGGCTGCGGCTCCGACCAGAACGCCCCCCAGGGCGGCGGCAACCCCGCCCTCGGCGGTGTCCAGGTCGATTGCGGCACCAAGCCGGTCTCCGCGGAAGGCTCCTCGGCCCAGAAGAACGCGATGGACGTCTTCGCCCGCGACTACGGCCTGAAGTGCCAGGGCCAGCAGCTCAACTACACGAAGTCCGGCTCCGGCAAGGGCGTCGCCGCCTTCACCGCCGGCCAGATCGACTTCGGTGGTTCGGACTCGCCGCTGAGCGAAGAGAAGGGCGAGGTCGCCAAGGCCGCCGAGCGTTGCCAGGGCAACCCGGCCTGGAACCTGCCGATGGTCTTCGGCCCGGTCGCGATCTCCTACAACCTGCCCGGCGTCACCGACCTGACCCTCAACGCCGACGTGATCGGCAAGATCTACCAGGGCCAGATCAAGAAGTGGGACGACCCGGCGATCAAGGCGCTGAACCCGAACGCGCAGCTGCCCGCCAAGGACATCGTGCCGTTCTTCCGCTCCGACGAGTCGGGCACCACCGAGAACTTCCAGAAGTACCTGACCACCGCCACCGGCGGCGCCTGGACCGGCAAGGGCAAGCAGTTCCAGGGCGGGGCGGGCGTCGGCCAGGGCCGCGACGGCAGCGACCAGGTCGCGCAGTCGGTGAAGGCCACCGAGGGCAGCATCACCTACGTCGAGTGGTCCTTCCCGAAGAACCTCGGCCTGGGCATCGCCAAGATCGACAGCGGCGCCGGCCCGGTCGAGCTGACCACCGCCAACGTCGGCAAGGCCATCGAGAACGCCGAGATCAAGGGCGAGGGCAACGACCTGCGCGTCAACCTCGACTCGATCTACGGCAACAAGGCCCCGGGCGTCTACCCGATCGTCCTGAACACCTACGAGATCGTCTGCTCCAAGGGCTACGACGCGGAGACCGCGAAGGCCGTCAAGGCGTTCCTGACCGTCGCCGCCAACGCCAACCCGCAGGAGCTGGAGAAGGCCGGTTACGTCCCGCTGCCGGAGTCCTTCAAGAGCAAGGTCCTGACTGCCGTCAACGCCATCTCGTGAGTAACCCCGTTCGCACCTAACCAGGGCGAACCAAGAGTCGAACGGACGAAGTGAGAGGCTGCAAACAGCAGTGACCGACTCGACGAGAGCCGATCTGCGCCCCGCGGATACCGAACCCGGTGCCCCGCGGGGCGCTTCGGCGCCCAGTTCCGGACCGGAGGCTCCCATTTCCGCTCCCGATACCTTCGCGGGCAAGAAGGTCCGCATCGGCGACCGGGTCTTCTCCTCGGTCGCGACCGCCTCCGGCGCCTTCGTGGTCGCACTCATCGCCGCCATCGGCGTGTTCCTGCTGATCCGTGCCGTCCCGGCGCTGCAGGTCAACCAGGTGAACTTCCTGTTCAGCCGGGAGTGGAACACCGCGAACCCGAGCCACCTGAGCTTCGGCATCATCGACCTGGCCTGGATCACGGTGGCCAGCTCGGTCGTCGCACTGGTCATCGCGATGCCGGTGGCCTGCGGCATCGCGCTGTTCCTCACCCAGTACGCGTCGCGCACCCTGGCCCGCCCGTTCGCCTACATCGTCGACCTGCTGGCCGCGGTGCCGTCGGTGATCTACGGCCTGTGGGGCTACCTGGTGCTGGGGCCGGTGCTCAAGCCGGTCGCGGTGTGGCTGAACGAGAACCTCGGCTGGATCCCGGTCTTCGCCAACGGCAACGCGCCAACCGACTCCGGCGCCAACGTCTTCACCGCCGGCATCGTGCTGGCCGTGATGATCCTGCCGACCATCACCGGGGTAAGCCGCGAAGTCTTCTCGCGGACCCCCACCATGCAGATCGAGGGCGCCCTGGCGCTCGGCGCCACCCAGTGGGAAGTGGTGCGCACGACGGTGTTCCCGTTCGGCCGCAACGGCTTCATCGGCGGTTCCATGCTCGGTCTGGGGCGCGCGCTCGGCGAAACCGTCGCGCTGACGATCATCCTGAGCATGAGCACCGCCCCGCCGAACTACAGCGTCTTCGACGCCGGTGCCACCTTCGCCTCCAAGATCGCGCTCGGCTCCGGGGAGTTCAACAACAACCTGCAGGTCGGCGCCTACATCTCGGCCGGCCTGGTGCTGTTCGTCATCACCTTCGCGGTGAACGCGATCGCCCGCTGGATCGAGAGCACCAGCGGTAAGGGGAAAGCATGAGGACCGACACCGCTGACGTGGAGCAGCTCGCCACCCCACCGGCGTTCCAGCGGATCAGCTTCGGGCGGAAGTTCAAGAACAACCTGGCCACCACGCTGTTCGCCGCGGCGTTCGTGATCGCGGTGGTCCCGCTGCTGTGGGTGCTGTGGACGCTGCTGGAGCGGGGCCTCAAGCCGCTGCTCAGCGTCGACTGGTGGACGCACTCCTTCAACGGGCTGCTCCCCAACGACTTCGGCGGCGGCATCTACCACGCCCTGATAGGCACCCTGCTGCAGGGACTGGTGTGCGCGGTCATCGCGGTGCCGCTGGGCATCATGGTCGGCGTCTACCTGATCGAGTACGGCCGGGAGTCCCGGTTCGCCCGGATCGCCACCTTCATGGTCGACATCCTCAGCGGGTTGCCGTCGATCGTGGCCGGCCTGTTCATCTACGCGCTGTGGATCACCACCTTCGGCTTCAGCCGCAGCGGCTTCGCGGTGGCGTTGGCGCTGATGCTGCTGATGCTGCCGGTGGTCGTGCGAGTCACCGAGACGATGCTGCTGATCGTGCCGGATGAGCTGCGCGAGGCGTCCTACGCGCTCGGGGTCCCCAAGTGGAAGACCATCGTGCGCATCGTGCTGCCGACCGCGCTGTCCGGCATCCTCACCGGCGTGATGCTAGGTCTCGCCCGCGTGCTGGGCGAGACCGCGCCGCTGCTGATCCTGGTGGGTTACTCCAGCTCCATCAGCTTCAACCTCTTCGGCGGCGAGATGGCGTCGCTGCCGCTGGCGATCTACATGGAGCGCAGCACCGGAACCGTGGCCGGTGACTACCGGATGTGGGGCGCCGCGCTGACCCTCGTGCTCGTCATCATGCTGATCAACCTTGTCGCGTCGCTGCTGTCCAAGCTGTTCGCGATCAAGACCAAGTAGGGACCGAACCTATGGCCAAGCGTCTCGACATCAAGGACCTGAACCTGTTCTACGGCAAGTTCCACGCCGTGCAGGACGTGACCCTGCAGGTCCCAGCCCGAAGCGTCACCGCGTTCATCGGCCCGTCCGGTTGCGGCAAGTCGACAGTGTTGCGCTCGCTGAACCGCATGCACGAGGTCATCCCGGGCTCGCGGGTCGAGGGCAAGGTGCTGCTCGACGGCGAGGACGTCTACGCCGGCGACGTGGACCCGGTGCAGGTCCGCAAGACCATCGGCATGGTCTTCCAGCGGGCCAACCCGTTCCCGACGATGTCCATCCGGGACAACGTGGTGGCCGGGCTGAAGCTGGCGGGCGAGAAGAACAAGAAGAAGCTCGACGACATCGCCGAGCGGGCGCTGCGCGGCGCGAACCTGTGGGACGAGGTCAAGGACCGGCTCGGCAAGCCCGGCGGCGGCCTCTCCGGCGGTCAGCAGCAGCGCCTGTGCATCGCGCGGGCGATCGCGGTGCGCCCGGACGTGCTGTTGATGGACGAGCCGTGCTCGGCGCTGGACCCGATCTCGACGCTGGCGATCGAGGACCTGATCTCGCAGCTGAAGCAGGACTACACGATCGTCATCGTCACCCACAACATGCAGCAGGCGGCGCGGGTGAGCGACCAGACGGCGTTCTTCAACCTGCGCGCGGTCGGCGAGCCGGGCCAGCTGGTGGAGATCGACGAGACGGGCAAGATCTTCTCCAACCCGACCCAGAAGGCGACGGAGGACTACATCTCCGGCCGCTTCGGCTGATCGTTCGAAGCGTGTGCAGGGCCCCTTTCGCCGAGTTGGCCGGAAGGGGCCCTGCACCTGTTTCTGCCGGTCCTCCGCCGACGGGCACGTGAAGATCCTGCGGCTCAGCGAACACCTGGACGTTCCGCTGCGGCAGCGCAACAACCTCCTGCTCGCGGCCGGGTACGCGTTGGTGCCGCTGCGCTTCCGCCACGGTGACCGGGAGCTGTCGTTCTTCAGCATGACGGCGGTCTTCGGCACCCCGCTGGATGTCACGGTCGCGGAACCGGCCATCGATGTGTCGGCAAGCGACACATCGAATCCTTCTTCCCCGCAGACCAGACCACAGTGGACTGCGTCCGCACCCGCACACCGTTTCCGGACGAACCATCCACAGGTTCCGCCGAGTTGTCCACAGGGGACTTCAATTTCAATGGAAATCGGACCTTCGATTTCCATTGAAATTGCGGACCTACGGCCGGCCTACGGCGGACCTACGTCGGACATACGCCGGGGATTCGCCGGACCTATGCCGAGGATTCGTCGGCGATGGCGGAGATGAAGGCGCTGGAGTCCTTGGGGTTCAGGGCCTGGGTGCAGACCTTTTCGAAGGACTTGAGGTAGTCCGCCGTGTCCTCGGCCTTGTCCAGGAACCGGGAGTTCGCCGAGTCGCCCAGGTGCACGACCTGCGGGTCGGCGTCGTCCGGGAACGAGAACACCGCGATCCGGTCGCCCATCAGCGGGTGCCCGCCGCCGCGGAACGGCAGCACCTGGATGGTCACGTTGCGCCGGTAGCCCAGCAGCACCAGGTGCTCAAGCTGCTGGCGCATCACCCCTTGGCCGCCGACCGCGCGCCGCAGCGCGGACTCGTCGAGCACCGCCCACAGCTCCAGCGGGTTCTCCCCGAGCAGCCGCTGCTGCCGGGTAGAGATCACCGTCAGTCGCTCCTGCAGCTCGTCCGGGTCGTAGACCTGCGCGCCCGCGGTCAGCAGCGCCCGGCTGTACTCGGCGGTCTGCAGCAGCTCCGGCAGCGGATCCGCGCCGTAGCAGCTCACCGCCTTCGCCGAGGTCTCCAGGCCGAGGTAGGTCTGCAGGCCGGGCCGCTGCGCGGTGCTCGGGTACTTCTGCCACCAGCCGCGCTGCTTGGAATCCTGCGCGAGGTCCACCAGCGCCGAGAGCTGGTCGCTGGTGGCGCCGTAGAACTCGGCCATCAACCGCACGTCGGAGGTGCGCACCGGCACCCGGCCGAGTTCGATCTGGCTGATCTTGCCCTGGGAGCAGTCCAGGTGGGCGGCGACTTCGCGGTGCGTGTGGCCCGCGGATTCGCGCAGCCGCCGCAACTCGCTGCCCAGCCGCCGTCGATGCACGGTAGGACTCTTACGCACCGCACACCCGGCCGGACGCGGTTCGGAACCTTCTCACCCAAACGAGGATCGCACACCATGATCGCAACATCGAGTACTGAGACCGAGTATTAGTACTTCGCCGGTCGAACCGCCCGTCACCTGCGAGAACGGCTCAGCCGGTCGGCATCTTTCCGGTCACGGTGAACACGACCCGGCGGGCCACCGAGACCGCGTGGTCGGCGAACCGCTCGTAGAACCGGCCCAGCAGCGTCACGTCCACCGCGGCCGCCACCCCGTACGACCAATCCGGGCTCATCAGCACGGTGAACAGGTGCCGGTGCAGGTCGTCCATCTCGTCGTCGTCTTCTTCGAGCCCGCGCGCGGTCTCTACGTCCTGCGTGCGGATCACGGTGCGGACCCGCCCGGCCAGCTTCACGGCGATCCTGCCCATCTCGGCGAAGTACGGCTGCACGTCCTGCGGCAGCACCGCGTTCGGGTGGCGGCGGCGCGCGGTCTTGGCCACGTGCAGCGCCAGGTCGCCCATCCGCTCCAGGTCCTCGGCGGCGTGGATGGTGGAGATCACCGTGCGCAGGTCGCCGGCCACCGGCGCCTGCAGGGCCAGCAGCCCGAAGGCGTGCTCCTCCGCCCGGGCGCGCGCCTCGTCGACCTGAACGTCTTCCTCGATGACCTGCTCTGCGAGCTCCAGGTCGGTCTCCAGGAGAGCCTTCGTGGCGCGCTCAATGGCCGTGCCGACCATGGTCGACATCGAAGCGAGTTCATCGGCGAGCTTGCCGAGCTGTTCCTGGTAGACCTCACGCATGCCGTCCAGGGTACTTCGAGCCGGAATCGGACAGAATGACCCATGGTGAACCAGAGGTGAACGGCCACTTATGAACCGGTTCGGCCGCCGTCCTGAACCGGTTCGGCCCCTCGCCGGTCAGCCGCAGATGTCGGTTCCCGCGTTCACCGTGGACAGACCGTCCGGGACGGCAGGCGGCTGGTTCGGGTCCGCAGGCTGCCGCCGAACGTCGTTCATCGTCGCCGCGGCACCCCCACCGCTGGGCGTGGTGAGGGCCGCAGGTCCGCCGCTGCCCGACATGATCGGGGCTTCGTCGAGGATCGCCTGGAACAGCGCCTTGGTGTCGGCTTCCCGCAGGATCTCCATGCCGTTCTCGTCGGCGTAGCCGGTGGTCGGCACGGTGATGAAGGTGACGCGGCTGGCGTCCAGGCCCTGCATCTGCTGGCCGAGGTCCATCAGCCGGTCCACGCCGATGTTCTCTCCGAAGGTGTTCGCGCTGACCGCCTTGACGAAGTCGCCCAGCTTGCCCGGGTCGAGCAGCACCTGGCTGGACATCGCCTTGCGCAGCAGCGCCGAGAGGAACAGCTGCTGGCGCTGCATCCGGCCGTAGTCCGAGGTGGGGTCGCCCTTGACGTGCCGGGCGCGCACGTAGTTCAGCGCCTGCTCGCCGGTGAGGGTCTGCCGACCCGCCTGGGGCAGCACGGTGCCGAGGGTGGTGTCGATGATCGGCTTTTCGGTGCAGATCTCGACGCCCTGCACCGCGTCCACCATCGACTTGAAGCCTTGGAAGTCGATGCCCAGGAAGCTGTTCACGCGCAACCCGGAGATCTGCTGGATGACCTTCGTCGTGCACAGCGGGCCGCCGACGGCGTAGGCCGAGTTCAGCCGCGCGTCCTTGCGTGCCGGAACCCGCTCGCCCGTGTACTTGCCGGTGGTCGAGTCCCAGCGCTCGCAGGCGGGCATGTCGACCTTGAGGTCGCGCGGGAACGACACCAGGACCACGCGGCTCCGGTCGGCCGGGATGTGCGCGATGATCGTGGTGTCCGCGCGAGCCCCCGGCTCGTCCTGCTCGCTGCCGACGCCGTCTTCCGCGCTGGCTCCGGCCCGGGTGTCCGAGCCGACCAGCAGGAAGTTCTGGTCACCGGTCTGCTTGGCAACGTCCTTGATGGCGTCCGAGTTCGGGTCCAGCGCCTGGACGGACGGCGGGCCCCAGATCGTGGTCGCGCCCCAGGCGATGCCGAGGGTCAGGAACACGGTAAGCGAGGCGGCCATCGCCACGGCCATCACGATCAGGTTCGTGCGGCGCTTGCGCTGCTTCTTCTTCCACTCCATCCGGGACTGGCCGTCCCGGCCCTCGACGAAGTCGAACGGGATGTCGGTGCCGAGCTCCGGCTCCCGGCGCTTGCCCAGCAGCCAGGCGTACTTCTTGCGCCGGGCCGCCTCCTCGGCGGCGATCTCGTCGTGAACGGCGGAGAACCGCGCCAGGGTGGCGTCGATCTCCTTTATGTCGTTCTTGCGCTCCTCGACGTCGTCCTCGGCCTCATCGGCGTCGTCCTCGAACTCGTCGAATTGCTCGAACTCGTCGTAGGCGTCGCCGGAGACCGCGGGCGCGACGATGGCGGTCGCTTCGGCGTCCGCGATCGGCGGAGCCACCGGCCTGGCAAAGGTGGTCTTCTCGTCGTCGGCGGGCTTGCGCTTGGGCCGCGCGACGATCGCGGTCTGCTCGGGCTGCTTCGGCCGCGCGACCATCGCGGTCTGCTCGGCCTTCGGCGGCTCGGCGGGGATGGCGGGATGCTGGGTGGTGGATTCCAGGTCCGCTTCGACGGCCGGTGGCACCTGGCGCGCCGCTGGCGGTCGCGGCGCGCGGTGCGGCGGCTTCGCCAGGGCGGGCTCACCGGTCAGTGCCTGCGTGATCCTGGTCGCCTCGGCAGCTGCCGGTTCGGCGCCGTTGCGGGCAGGAGGTTCGAGGAGCGCGCCGTTGCGGGGCGGCTCGCCTGGGACGCCGTTGCGGGGCGGCTCGGCGGGAGCGCCGTTGCGCATGGGCGGCTCGGTAGGGGCGCCGTTGCGCGCGGCGGCTCCACCGGCGAAGGCCGCGGCGGCACCGGGATTCGGTCGGGCGCGGCCAGCGGGGGCGTCGGCGGGCAGTGCGGGTCCGTCGGGGAGAGCGCGGCGGCGGCCCTGCCGCGACTTGCCGTTCGGCGCCTGAGCGGAGGGAGGGCCCGCCGCAGGCGGCGCCCAGTCCGGCGGGCTGCTTGGGTGGTTCGGCGGCGCGGAGCGGGAGCGGCGCGGAGCGCCCTCCGGCGCGGTCCAGCCGGACGGCGAAGCTGGCGGCTCGGGCCGGGCGGCCGGGCTGGCGGGGTGCTTGGGCGGTTCGGCGGCGCGGCGGGGTTTCGACGCCCGCGACGCCCGCGACGCCCGCGACGCCTGGGGCGGCTGCGGTGCCTGAGGGGCCTGCGGGGGTTCCGGTTCGGCGGCGCGTCGGCGGCTGGTGCCGCTGCTTGGGGCCTTGCCGTGCTTGGAGAGCAGGTCGATGACGCGGGTGCCGCCGGTGCCGTCGTCGCTCAACGCGCGCCGACGCCGACCGGTCGATGCGGAGGTGCCGCTATCGGCGGCGTCCTCGTCCGGGCGGGAACGCCGGTGCCCGAATTCACCATGCCGGGGGTCTTGCGGCACGCGTTTTCCCTCCCACCTGCGAAAGCCAACGGTCTACGAGTAAGCCGACGCGCTCGATACCCCCCGACGCGTATCGGTCGGCGCCTCCGAGATAGTACGGCCGATCGCCCGAATTGACGATAGTGAGCGACAATTTCTTCACAATCAGTGCACGATCCTACCTGATGTCTCGTCCAATACGACCATCTGTGCTAAGCCGGTTGACCGGCATAAACGAACTCAAATACACCCAGTGCTCCTGGACGATCGCGATTAGTAACCGGCGACCGTCCGCGGGATCGTGCCGCGCCGCCCGGCCGCGATTCCGGCCAATCGGACGTCGGACCCCGTTCGATGCGCGACCGCGTTGCGCCCCGATTGCTTCGCGGCGTAGAGCAGCGCATCCGCGCTGATCAACTGCTGCTCGGCCGAGGCCGGCGCGGAACCGGCCGTGGTGTGCTCGTGCGCGACCCCGGCGCTGATCGTCACCCGCAACCCCGGTGCCATCTGCGCCCACGGGAACCGCTCCACCCGGGAACGGGCCGTCTCGCACACCGCAACCGCGGCCGCCGGCTCGATGTTCGGCAGGACCAGGACGAACTCCTCCCCGCCGTAGCGGGCGCAGAACGCGCCGGTCGGCAGCGCCTCCTGCAGCAGGTCGACGACGCGCTGCAGCACCCGATCGCCGAGCAGGTGCCCGTAGGTGTCGTTGACCTGCTTGAACCAGTCCAGGTCGACCAGCGCCACGGCCAGCCCGTCGTTCGTTCCGGCGTGCTCGGCCAGCAGGTCGGCCAGTCGTTCGTCGAGGTAGCGGCGGTTGTAGCTGGCGGTCAGCGTGTCCCGCAGGCTCTGTTCGCGGGCCTCGGCGTGCTCGCGGCGCAGCCGGTTGACCTCGTGCCGCAGCTGCTCCGGCACCCGCGGGGTGTCCGTTGTGGACATCAGGTTCAAAGCCGACCGCAGGTGGTGGTACGCCTGCCGCCACTGGCCCTGCGACGCCAGCAGGCCCGCGATCGACTCGTGCAGCTCCGCCATTCCGGTCCCGTTGGCCAGATCCTGGCGGGTGCGCCGGCCGGGCGGCAGCACGGTTGGCGGGTCGTCGTCACTCAGTGGCTCCGGCCCGGCGAAACCGTTGCGCAGTCCGGTCATCGCACTCACCTCCCGTCCGTGGTGTCGTCGGGTGGGACGGATCGCTTGAGTTGGTCTGACTCGCGCGCCGCCCTAATTCGCTCAACCGGCTGACCCTGGCCTGGTCTGAATTGACGAGCGCCGCTCGAATCTTCAGCTGCCTAGGATGTGTACCGGGCGGAGGGGTGGATGTGGAAGCGAAACGGATCGGACCCACCCGCACGGACGAGCAAACCAGTGTGTGTTTTTTATCACCGCATCGCAACTTTATCGGTTTCCCCGCACTTCGCGTTACGAGCCCTTGATCGCGCAACCAGTTATCTGGTGGGGCGAGTTATCTGGTCGGGCAAGTTATCTGGTCGGGCAAGTTATCTGGTCGGGCAAGGCGCGAAACCGTGCATTCGACCGTCCAGCAGCACCAGGTGTAGCGAACCGATCTGATGTCCTGTGACGCTGCCCGCCGTTCGGGTGGTCACTTCCACTCCGATGGCCCAGATCTCGCCGCGCGGCCGGATTCCCTCCGGGGCGAATTCCGGATCCGGCCGTAGCGTCGGCATTGCCGGATCGATTTCGACGGTCGTCTCCCCGAGTTCGCAGTTCTCGTCCAGGAAATCGGGATGTTGCGTGCGGCGGAAGAACTCCTGTTGCGCCTGAGGTCCTTGTGCAGCAGCGGTGTTGTTATCCGCGAAGTACTGCTTGGACAGTCGCAGTGGCTCGGATTCGGTTGCCGACGCGGCACATCCGGCCGCGAACAGCACCGCCGACACGCCGATGAGGACGGCCGGGCGGTGGCGAATTCGGCCCGTCGCAACGGGTTGCGGTCTCGCGGTCACTCAGCCGCCGCTGCTGTCGATCTCCGCGCCGGCGGGCACCGTGACGTCGTCCGGGTCGTCCAGCCAGCCCTCCGGCAGCACGACCCGACCGGCCGAGCCCTGGCGTCCGCGCGGGCCCTCGCCGTCCGCCGGGAACGGCACGTCGGGGTCGAGTTGGGCCAGCAGGTCGTCGAGCTGGGCCAGGCTGGACACCAGGCCGAACTGGTGGCGCAGGTCGGAGCCGACGGGGAAGCCGCGCAGGTACTGCGCCATGTGTTTGCGCAGGTCGCGCAGCCCCTTCTCCTCGCCCATGTGGTCGGCCAGCAGCTCCGCGTGCCGCCGCAGCACCGCGGCGACCTCGCCCAGCGCCGGTCCGGCGGGGATGGGCTCACCGGCGAAGGCGGCCTGCAGGTCGCGGAACAGCCACGGGCGGCCGAGGCAGCCGCGGCCCACAACGACGCCGTCGCAGCCCGTCTCGGCCATCATCCGCAGCGCGTCGTCGGCGCTGAAGATGTCGCCGTTGCCGAGCACTGGGATGGTGCGGACGTGCTCCTTGAGCCGGGTGATGGCGGACCAGTCCGCGGTGCCCGAGTAGCGCTGGGCGGCGGTGCGGCCGTGCAGCGCGACCGCCGCGGCGCCGTTCTCCTCGGCGAGGCGGCCCGCGTCGAGGTAGGTGATGTGGTCGTCGTCGATGCCGATGCGGAACTTCACGGTGACCGGGATGCCCGCCGGCTCGGCGGCGCGGACGGCGGCCGAGACGATGTCGGCGAACAGCCGCCGCTTGTACGGCAGCGCGGAACCGCCGCCCTTGCGGGTCACCTTGGGGACCGGGCAGCCGAAGTTCATGTCGACGTGGTCGGCGAGGTTCTCGTCGACGATCATCTGCACGGCCTTGCCCATGGTCACGGGGTCGACGCCGTAGAGCTGCATCGAGCGCGGGTGCTCGTCCGCGTCGAAAGTGATCATCTCCAGCGTCTTCGGGTGCCGCTCGACCAGGGCCCGGCTGGTGATCATCTCGCAGACGTACAACCCGGCGCCGTACTCCCGGCAGAGCCGCCGGAAGGCGACGTTGGTGATCCCGGCCATCGGCGCGAGCACCACCGGCGGATCGACGGCGTAGGGGCCGATCTTCAGCGAGGGCGCGGCCGTGGAGGCCGAGGCGGGAGGCGAATCGAGCGCGGTCATCGCCGCCCATTGTCCCCGACGCTGGGTCCCGGTCGGCCGTGACCTGCGTTGCGGGCGCCGATCCGGGCGCCGAAGAACTGTGACCCCCATCGCATAAGATCATCTGCTGACTGGTGCTCGAACGTCCGGGGGACCTCGTGAATGGCGGGGCACCCGTGGTGTCGAATCTTGCCGGGGGAGGGCATGAAGAACGTCGCCTCGGCTCGTGACCTCCTGGATCGGGTTCGCCTCCGCGAGGTGCAGTTCTACGAGATCCACGCTCGGCTCAACGCAGGGTTCGCTGACGGCGGTGACGACACGGGCGCAGCGACGGAAGGACCCCAGAAGTGGGATTTGCAGCTCCAGTTGCGGGAAACTGATCTTGGGGTGCGATGCCGACTCGATGTCGGGGCACCGGATGCGAACTATGTGGTCGACGCCGCCATCTTCTACGACTTCGACGAGTCGCTGAAGATCGAGCCAGCCGCGCTTGAGGAGTTTGTCAATCGGGCTGCCTTCATCGCCCTGTACCCCTTCGTCCGCGAGGCGCTGCACAGCGCCGGGCGAAAGATCGGGGCGCAGGCGCCGTTGCTCGGGATGCTCGACCTTGCGGAGAACAGGGTCGAGTTCAATTTTGATGGCACCGGCCAACAGAACTGAATCCGGCGGGACTGGCGGAGCGATCGAACGGCTGCCCCGCATCGCGGACTTTCCCGCTGCTGTGCTCCGGACGGCGTATAGGCGTGGTTGGTCTCCCGGTGCCAGACTGTCGTCGTCCAAGATCGTCTGTTCCTGACTCGGTGGCCGGAACCAGGGGGCCGTCGGCGCTGGTCTTCCTGCTCGCCGGGGTCGTCGCGGTGCTGATTCCGGGGAAGCGAGGCGAACGGGCTCTCGCAGTCCTCCGGTTGTTGCGGGCTGCCACGCCGCGGCGGGGCGTTGGGGGCTCGTCCCGCGGGTGATCGGCAGGTCGCGCTCGAAGACCGAGCGGAACAGCGCTCGCTTGTCGGCGAAGTAGCAGAAGACGCTGCCCGAGCCGAGGCCGGCGGCTTTCGCGATCTCCGCTGCTGAGGTGTTCTCGAGCCGCGTTCCGCCAACAGCTTCGCGGCCGCCTGCGTGATCAGAATCGCGCAGCATGAAGGGCGCCCCCGGGTCCGTGCGGTCGGAGGCGCCCTTCGGGGTTGGTCAGAACGTGGCGTTGGTGCAGGCGAGGCGGTCACCCGCCGTGCCCGCCTTGCCGGGCTCGGTGTGCGTGTGCATCGAGTGGATCACGAAGGACTTCGCGTCTTGCCGGGAGTCGAACGACCAGTTGCCCTCAGCTTTGGCCGTGCCGTTGCCCTGGGCGTCGGTGTGGAAGTCCAGCCACACCTCGTTCTGCGGGTTCGCGTAGGCCGGGTCGACCGACGGCTTGACCGGGTCGGCCTTCTCCTGGAAGTGCGGGCCCGCGTCGTCGCCCTTGGGGCCGCAGGGCTTGGTGTGCACGTGGGCGCCGTAGTCGCGGTTCGGCTGCAGGCCTTCGGTCTTGACGGTGATCTTGGTGTGGCCGTTGACGCGCTCCGAGGACAGGTCGATGCGGGACCCCGGCGGCACCTGCGCGGGGTCGTAGGTGATCGCCGTGGCGCCCTCCTTGTAGGGCTCGAAGGTCGCCGAGGTCTGCCTGGCCGCGGCGTGCTGGCCGTGCTCCTGGGAAGCCGGCGGCTGCGGGCTCTGCTGGCCGGGGGCGGGGGCCTGGCCACCGCCACAGCCGGTGAGGAGTGCTGCGGCCGTGCACAGGCCGAAGATCGAACCGGTCAGTCGGGTGCGCTGGTGAGGCATGGGTTATCTGTCCTTCGTGGTGACTGTCTGAATCGACGCCGATTCTGCCGGTTATCACCGATTCGTCGAAACCGGCGTTCGGCGGTGGCCTGGATCGAGCGCATGACCGCGTGGGGGCGGTGTTGTCACGTGAACTGGGATACGACGGCCATTTCGCGCAGTGACTGGTGTTTCCGGAAACGCTCGGTGCCTGGTCAGGCCGTGGCGTCGAGGCCGTCCTCCGGCATGCGGGCGTCGGCGGTCACCTCGATCGCGGTGCGGACGAACGCGGCGACCCGGGGCGGAGCGCGCCCCGCTGGGCCACGCGATCGAGATCGTGTGGGCTGGCGTCGGACACCCGTCGGTAGGGATGTCAGCGGCTCCTGGTCGAGGTCGTGGCGGTCGGTGTTCCGCGAACTGATCAGGGCGACGTCGTCCGTGGAACCAGTTCCGGGCAGCAGGAGTCCGACGCAATGTCCACGGTGGATACCGTCGTTCGTGGCGATGTGCCCTCGGGCGACCTTGCCCGTACAGCAGGCATCACCATCCCCGATGACGTCATATGGGCGCGTTGAAAATCTGCCGGCCCAAAGTTCCGCACCCGGGGTGCAGACGGGCACGGCTCTTGTTGGCCACGTAGGCGAGCCATGCCCGTTGGTGCATCCTGCCCGTGCGTCGTCGGGCGGTGCGGTGCCTCGGTCTTCCAGGGCGGGAGTCCGTTAGGCTGGACTTCTACCTTAAATCACTATATAACTAGTGAAAACATATTGGTATTCGATGGGGCCCGATGCCGTCCACTGATTCGCCGGGGCTCGTCGCGGGCAACGCGCGCGAGCTCGGCAAGCGGTACCGGCGGGGCTGGGCATCGCGAACCTGTGCGGGCGCCGGGGCGGCACGACAGGAGCCGCAGCTCAAAGACATCGCGCTCGCATACATGCGCACGGATGACATGGAGGTAGTGGTATGACCTGGCTGGCGTGGCGACAGCACCGCGTGCAGGTGTTGCTGATGGCAGCGGTGTTGCTGCTAGGCGCGGTCGCGGTACTTGTGCTGCACACGAGCATGTCGCAGCAGATCCAGGACCAGGGTCTGCAGCGGTGCCTCGCGGTGGGAGTCCGCGGTGCAGGCTGCGCGACCGTGGCGAGTGATTTCCGCGACGAGTGGTTTGACCTGCTCAAAGCCGGCCAACTCGGGATCGTGGTCCTCCCGGTGCTGCTGGGGGTGTTCAGCGCGGCACCGCTGTTCGCCCGCGAGATCGAGCACGGCACGCACGTGCTGGCGTTCACGCAGTCGGTCAGCCGGGTCCGCTGGATGGCGGTCAAGCTGGTGATGCTTCTGGTGCCCTCGTTGGTCGTACTGGTGGTCCTGCAGCTGCTGGTGAGTTCCTGGGTCGCGGATGCCGGGCTGATGGGGCCGCTGGTGAGCGGCCCGTTCGCGTTCCTGAATTTCGAGAGCACGGGCTGGATGCCGACCGCACACCTGCTTCTCGGCTACGCGGCAGGCGCGCTGCTGGGGGCGGTGCTGGGGCGGTCGCTGCCGGCGATGATCAGCACCCTGGCCGGGCTGGTGGCGGCGCGCGGGGTCGTCGCAGTGGTGGGACCGTCGCTGGTGCCGTCGCAGCTGCGGACCTCTGACGACCCGATGAGCGCTGCCGCGTCCGGTTTGGACGAAGTTGTCCAGGTGGGTTACCTGGGTGCCGACGGGCGGGCCATACCGGAAGGCGGTTTCGATCCCGCGGTGTGCGGTGTGCGGGGCGGCGGTTCAGCCTCGACCTTCGACCTGGCTCAGTGCTATGCGCAGCACGGGGTGATCGGCAAGTACGCTGAGGTCGTTCCGGCCTCGTCCGCCCCGATGCTGCAGCTGATCGAGTTCGGCGTTCTTGGCGCGGTCGCGGTCCTACTGCTCGGAGGAACCGCGTGGACGCTGCGCAGGCAGCATTGATAACGCTGCGTAGCTCGCGACTTCGGCGATGGCGGCCCTTATGCTGGGCGGTATGATCGAGTTCCGGATCGACCGTCGCTCCGGGGTCTCCACATACATGCAGATCGTCCAGCAGGTCACGCAGGCCATGCGGTTGGGCCTGCTGGGACCCGGTGACCGGTTGCCCACCGCGCGCGAGGTGGTGGAGGCCACGGCGGTCAATCCGAACACGGTGCTGAAGGCGTATCGCGAGTTGGAGCGGGACGGCCTGGTGGAGGCTCGGCGCGGGGTCGGTACCTTCGTGACTCGTTCGCTGGCCAGCGACCGCACCTCGGTCCAGGCCCCGATGCGGCGCGACCTGGCGGACTGGATGAGCCGCGCCAGGAGCGGCGGGCTCATGGTCGAAGAGGTCGATGCGCTCTTCGCTGCCGTCCGTGACGAGTACTTCCCGACCGGAGGACTGGAACGCCCATCATGAGCGCGCTGAGCACCATCGGTTTGTCCAAGCGCTTCGGAGACCGTCGGGGGATCGAGGACTGCACGGTCGAGCTCCCCGAAGGCAAGGTGGTCGCGCTGGTCGGTGCCAACGGTGCGGGCAAGAGCACGTTCCTGGCGTTGGCGGCGGGCCTGGTTGAGCCGTCGTCGGGTGCCGTGCGCGTGTTCGGCGACAGGGTGCGCGGCCGCATCCACCCGGACGCGGCCTACCTGTCGCAGCGTCGCCCGTTGTACGGCAACTTCACGGTCGCGGAGATGGTCCGCGCGGCGGCGAAGATGAACCGCCGCTGGTCGCAGGAGCGCGTCGAGGACGCGGTGGCCGCATTCGGCGGGCTGGACGTCGGCTCCCGGGTCGACTCGCTGTCCCTGGGCATGCGCTCCAAGCTCGCACTGGCGCTGTGCCTGGGGCGGTTGCCGCGGTTGCTGCTGCTGGACGAACCGCTCGCGGACCTCGATCCGCTGGCCCGGGACGAGACCATCAGGCTGGTGATGGCCGACGTCGCGGACCGCGGGATGACCGTGGTGATCTCCTCGCACCTGCTCGGCGAATTGCGCGAGGTGTGCGACCACCTCCTGCTGCTGCAGGGGGGAGGCGTGGAACTGGACGGCGACGTCGACGAACTTCTCGAGGAGCACCGCGACCTGGTGGGGCCCGCCGATGCGGGGCCCCCGGAGGCCGGGACGGTCGTGCACGCGAGGAAATCCGGTCGGCAGCAGCGGATGCTGGTGCGCGACCCCGGGGTGCTCGCCCCGGGATGGGAGTCGCAACAGCTCGACCTGGAATCGCTCGTGACCGGTTACCTGCGCGCCGATCGCGTACTGCAGTGCCCGTGAGCGGTTTCGGGTGCCATAGCGCCCACAACCGTTCACGGTCCCTGACCAGCCTGGGTACCACTCGCCAACCCCGCTGACCCCGGCGCCGAGCCGGCGGTTGGCGGGGTTCGCTGTTTTCGGGCATCCGGCGGCAGCTTCGCACGTGTGTTGTCGCGTCGCCCCGTGCGAGAGCCCTTCCGCGCTGCTGACGCGAATCGGCTCGTTCTGCTCTTGGTGAGGCGTCTGCTGGCGTGACGATCCCGTAGGTGCTTTATCCGCCGGATTTCCGGACCCCGGCCTTGCCAGCGATCCGCACCACTGCTATCTTTTAGGTATTCCACTAGATAACTAGTGAAAGACCTTAAGGAGTAGTGGACATGGACTTCACCTTCGGCAAGCGCGGAATGATCGCTGGACTGCTGGCTGCGGGAGCACTGGTCGGCACCGGCGCATTCGCCGCCGCCGCTCCCGCGGCGAATGCGCCGGAACTGCGGATCAGCTCGGCCGACTACGCACTGGAGTACACCGTGCTGAACGGCAACGGCGACGGCTTCTCCTCCGTCCTGGAGCCGAACTCCGCCCGCGAGGTGCAGGCCGAGGGCTTCACGACGGTGCAGTTCTCCGTGAACGGCAAGCTCGTGAGCGCATACGGCCCGCTCGAGGCTGATCGCACGCTGGTCTGCAACGCGGGAGGCACTGTGGCCGCGCCTGCCGTGAACTGCGCCTTCGCCTGACTCGGAACTGCGCGCAGGGCGAGCAGTATCGCTGGCGGAGTCCAAGAGGTGACCGCCACCCGGACTCCGCCAGCAGCGGTCGTTGGCAGTTGAAGGCGGAGCTGGCGGAGCACTTTTCTTAAGCGGCTTAACCGCATTCGCGAGCAACTGTCTCTTTTGGATTGCCACATCGGGTGAGGCCGAAGGCGGCGGATAACGCTGTGTGCGGGTGTGCCTCGTGAGTTCTGAGGCTGTTTGAGAACTCGTTCCGCGTGCCAGTGAGACGGCGGCCCTACGGCAGCGCCCTACGGCAGTGGCGGCGATTTCGCGCGAAATCGCCGCTCGCCACGCCTGCAAGGTGACGATTTCGCGCGAAATCGCCCCCAGCCACGCGACCGTCACGCCGTTTCGCCGCGTCGACAGGATCGGCTCGTCCCGAACACATCCCGGCCTCGCCACATCCCTGACTGCTCACTGGCTGGCCCAAAGGCGCCCTTCACCCTTGACCCGACTGGGCTGGGGTCGGGATCTCGCCGGTGTGGCGGTATTCCAGGACCGCGTCGAGGTATTCCGTTACGGCGTCCCTGTTCCGGGTCAGGCACCTGATTCGGTCGGTCATCCTGTCGCGTTCGAGTTCCAGGGTGGCGATCATCTCCGGTGTCGCGTCTGGGAAGTAGATAACACGGGGTTTGTCCAGGCACGGCAGGATCTGCTTGATGATGCGGGTCGGCAGCCCGGCGTCGAGCAGCCCGCGGATCTGCAGCACGCGGTCCACGTTGTACTCGTCGTAGTCGCGGTAGCCGTTCGGGGAGCGGTTCGCGACGATCAGGCCCTGCTCCTCGTAGTAGCGCAGCAGTCGGCGGGATGTGGCGGTGCGCTCCGACAGCTCTCCGATGCGCATGTGCTCGACCTCACGTCCAGTCGCTTTGACCTTCACATCAGTGTGATGGTTCGAGCATATACGGCATGACTGATCGCAGCACGCAACTCCTGGATGCTGGACGACTTCCGCTGCGCGCGCTGCTGGCGCTGGCCACCGCCGCTTTCATCACGGTCCTGACCGAGGCGCTGCCCGCTGGTGTGCTGCCCGCGATGAGCGCCGGCCTCGGGGTCGGCGAGTCCGCGATGGGGCAGGCAGTGACGATTTACGCGATCGGGACGGCCGTCGCGGCGATCCCGCTTTCCGCGGCCACGGCGGGGTGGCGGCGCAAGCGCCTGCTGCTGGTCGGGGTGGCGGGGTTCGCGGTCGCCAATACGGTCACGGCAGTCTCGACGTACTTCCCGCTGACCATGGTGGGCCGGTTCGTCGCCGGCGTGGCGGCGGGCGTGGTCTGGGCGCTGCTGGCGGGCTATGCGCGCCGCGTGGCGCCGGAACACCTGCGGGGCAAGGCGATTGCGGTGGTGATGGCGGGTATTCCGCTCGCGCTTTCGCTGGGCGTACCGGCCGGAACCTTCCTCGGCGGGTTGCTGGGCTGGCGGGTGACGTTCTCGGTCATGTCGGTGCTCGCGGTCGTCCTGATCGCCTGGATCGTCGCGCTGGTCCCGGATTTCCCCGGGCAGCGGCAGGGCGGCGCGATCCCGATCCTCAGGCCCCTCGGCGTCCCCGGCGTGGCACCGATCCTGTTCGTGACCTTGGTCTTCGTGCTGGCCCACACGATCCTCTACACCTACATCGCCACTTTCCTCGCCGGGCTGGGCATGGGCGGCTCCGTCGACCTGGTCCTGCTGATCTTCGGCATCGCATCGATGGTGAGCATCTGGATCGTGGGCGCCCACATCGACCGCCGGCTGCGAACCCTGACGATCGCCAGCACGATCCTGGTTGCGCTCGCGGCCACGTTCCTGGCGCTCATGGCGGAAAACCCAGCCCTGGTCTACGTCGCGGTGACGCTGTGGGGCCTGGGCTGGGGAGGCGTCCCGACCCTGCTCCAAACGGCGGCGGGAAACGCCGGAGGGGAAGCGGCGGACGCGGCCCAAGCGATGCTGGTGACCCTCTGGAACGCGGCCATGGCAGCAGGCGGCGTGATCGGCGGCCTCATCCTGGCCGGACTGGGCCCGGAGGCCTTCTCCTGGGCGCTCCTGCTCCTCCTGCTGCCGGTCCTGGCAACCACGGTCGCGGCCCGCACCAACGCCTTCCCCGCCAAAGCCCGGTGAACCTTCCGAGGTGAGGGGCACCCTGCTCAAGGGTGCCCCTCACCTCGGTTCAGGCTCGGGTTCGGCGCGTTTCGGCTGCTTGTTCCAGCAGACGGTCGAAGACCTGCTGCAGCAGTTTCGGCTCAGGGCTGGGCAGGCCGGACAGCGCGCTCAGGTACAGGCCGTCGCCGACCAGGCGGATGGTCTCGGCGAGCACCGGGTCGCCGATGTAGTCCGTGAGCAGCTTCGACCAGTGGGCGAAGACCCTGGCCAGCACCTCGGTATCCGCCTCGCTGAGCTCTTCGGTACTGCGCAGAGCCGCGATGACCGACCAGTACAGCGCCATCTCCTCGTCCGAAGCGGGCTGCGAGGCCTCCAGGAAGTACCGGACGACGTCCACGCCGACCCTGCCGGCCTGCTCGAACTCGGCTCCGGCGGATTCGCCGAGCCGCTGCACGAGTCCCTGCAGCATCGCCTGCTTGGAGCGGAAGTGGTAGAGCAGGCCGCCCTTGGACACGCCTGCCTCGGCGGCGACCGATTCGAGGGTCACCGCCCCCGTGCCTTGCCGGACCAGGATCCGCTGAAGCGCGTCGAGGATGCGGTCGCGGGTGTTGGTGGCTGACATGGGTGGTACTGTACCGTCCGGACGGTTACTATACCGTCTGGACGGTATAGATGAACTCGAGCAGAAGATGATCAAACTGAATTCGCCTCGGATTACCCGCAAGCAATGGGCGGCGCTCGGCGCCCTCCTGCTCCCGGTGCTGCTGATCTCGGTCGACAACACGGTGCTGAGCTTCGCCCTGCCGCACATCAGCGAGGAACTGCGGCCAACCGGCGGCCAGCTGCTGTGGATCGTCGACATCTACTCCCTGATGCTGGCCGGGCTGCTGGTCACGATGGGCACGCTCGGCGACCGGATCGGCCGCCGCCGGTTGCTGCTGATCGGCGCGACCGGCTTCGGGCTCGCCTCCGCGCTGGCGGCCTTCGCGCCCAGTGCCGAGCTGCTCATCGCGGCCCGCGCGCTGCTGGGCGTGGCTGGGGCGACGCTGATGCCCTCGACGCTGTCGCTGATCCGCAACATCTTCACGAACCCCCGCGCCCGAACGACCGCGATCGCGGCCTGGACGGCGACCTTCGCCGGTGGCTCCGCCTTCGGCCCCCTTCTCGGCGGGGTGCTGCTGGAGCACTTCTGGTGGGGTGCGGTGTTCCTGATCAACCTGCCGGTGATGGTCCTGCTGCTGATCGTCGGCCCGCTGCTGATCCCGGAGTCGCGCAACCCGGCGCCCGGCCGCTACGACCTGCCCAGCGCTGGCCTGTCGCTGCTGACGATGCTGGCGCTGGCCCTCGGCATCAAGGAGTTCGCCGGCGGCGGTGCGCTGGCGCTGCCTGCGGTGGTGGTCGCGGTGATCGCTGGCTACGCGTTCGTGCGCAGGCAGCGCAGGTTGGCCGCGCCGATGCTGGACCTGCGCCTGTTCCGCAATCCGCGGTTCAGCGTCGCGGTCGCCAGCAACCTGCTGGCGGTGTTCGTGATGGTCGGCGACCTGTTCTTCATGACCCAGTACCTGCAGCTCGTGCTGGGCATGAGCCCGCTGCGCGCGGGGTTCGCGCTGCTGCCGGGCATCGCGCTGTCGGTGGTCGGGTCGCTGCTGGCCGTCCGGCTGATCCGCCGGGTCCGGCTGGCCGAGCTGCTGGGTGCGGCGATCCTCGCGACGTCGCTCGGCTACCTGCTGATGGTGCTGCTCCCGACGCAGGACGGGGTCTGGTTGGTGGTCGTGGCGTTCATGGTCGTCGGCCTGGGCGCGGGCATCACCGAGACCGCGACCAACGACACGATCATGAACAGCGTCGCCCCCGAGAACGCGGGCGCGGCGTCGGCGATCTCGGAGACCGGCTACGAGCTGGGCGCCGCAATGGGCACCGCGATCCTCGGCAGCGTGCTGACCTCCGCCTACCGCGGGAAAGTCGATCTCGCCGGGATCCCAGAATCCATTGTGGACACAGTTCGGGACACCCTGGGCGGAGCGTTGTCGGTGGCGAACGAGCTGCCGGTGGAGCAGGGTATCGCGCTGCGGGAGTCGGCGGCGCACGCCTTCACCTTCGGCGTGCACGTCACCAGCGTGGTCGGTGCCGCGATCCTCGTTTTCGCCGCCGTGCAGGCGTGGTGGGTGCTGTCTCGGCGCTGAGGCCGTGTCGGTCGGTGCCTGGGGAGGGGGCGCACCGACCGGCCCGCAGGGCTCGTCCGCCGCAGGTCGGAGCATCGGCGTTCGGGCCCGGGGCAGGTGCCGCTAGAGGCGGCGGAGGGCTTCCGGGATGCGGTGCTAGAGTTCCGGGAAGTGCGGTTCCGCAGTGTCCGATGTGGACTTCAACGTTCGACGAATCGCAGAACCGGCGATCACGCTGCGTCGCCTGCACCCCGGCTTGATCCGACGGACAAAACGAGGCACCCGCGACCGATGGCCGGGTCGCGGGTGCGCCTCACTGGTGTCATCGAATCAGAACGCGGTGACGCCCTGGGCGACGGGCTGGAGGGTACCGACCTTCAACGACTTCAGCGGGATCTGGGGATCGACGCTCTTGCCCGCGGTGTCGAGGAAGCTGGCGTCCACCGTGCCGGCGGCACCCGGCACGGTGACCTGGAAGCCGGTGACGGTCACGTCGCCGCCCTTGTCGCCGATGTTGAGGAGCACTCCGGCGAAAGCGGTTTTGCCTGGGGCGAGCTCGAACTGCGTCGGGCCGCCCGGGATCTTGACCTTCTCCACCGGGATCTTGGAGTCCGCGCCGGACATGTTGGTGGGTGTGATGTCCGCCCAGCCGCTGACGTCGCAGGTCTTCTCCGACTTGTTCGTCACGGCCATCAGAAGGACGCCGGGGCGGCTCGGCTGGGTCTGCAGGTCGACGTTCATGTCCGAAGCCGTGCAGTCGGGGTTGTCGATCTGATGGCCGCCCGCGTGGGTCCAGGGAGCCGGCTCGTTCACCGGCGTGCTGCTCGAATCGCCGGCGGGGATTCCAGCGGCCGGAGCGGGCGTGCTGACGCCGCCCGAAGAAGGCGCGGGAGCCGGCGTCGACTGACCACATCCGGCGAGTAGGAGCGCCCCGGTGAACAGTCCGGCGATTGCGCCGAGCGTCCGAGTCTCGTTGAGCATCATGGTGAATCCCTTCGTAGTGCGCACCGAGCGCTTCGCAATCTCTCATCCCTGAAGACGTGCATGCCATAGCGTGGTTGCGAATCAACATATCGACTTGCCCTTTCGGGCAAGTGCGGTGACGCCGAAGGCAGTTTGTGATGTTCATGGTTCGCGGGCCTGTTGTCGCCGGCAACGAGTAATCCATTATGGACAATTATGACGTCTCGGGTGGAGCGTAGTCCCGTGTAGGCGTGGTGCGTGCTGTCCCTGCGCTGGGTCGGTGGATGGGGCGGCCGGTCGGTGCGTGGGGAGAGGAGTCGCACCGACCGGCCCGCGGGGCTCGTCCGCCGCAGGTCGGGGGCATCGGCGGTCGGGTCCGGGTCTGGTGCGGCTAGAGGTGGCGGAGGGCTTCCAGGATGCGGCGCTGGAGTTCCTGCGAGGGCGGCTCCACAGTGTCCGATGTGGACTCCTGTAGGTTGCGGTGCGGTGGGCGACTCATCGCACCGCGACATGACCACGTTCATCGAGTACGAAAGGACGGCGCGAGCAATCGTCGAGGTAGCCACCACGGTCGTCCCCGGGTTGCTGCAGACCTACGACTACGCGCACGCGATCATTTCCAGATGGTCACCGCACGACGCAGGCGTCCGCACCGCGACCCGTGTCGGCAGACGAAACGTTCTCACCAAGCAGAACGCGCCTACCTTCACTGCGATCATCACGGAGAACGCGCTCCGGGAGCCTATCGGAGGTCCCGCCGTTCACGCCGAACAACTTCGGCACCTCGTCGCTGCCGTGGAAGTCGACAACGTGGAGATTCTTTAGACGCCGTCGATGTGGAGAACTTCCCGTGGCGGGTTGAACGATCCCCTCGCCGCACCCACCGCTGGCGGTGAACGCTCCGTTCTCCGCAAGACGCAGGCCAAGCCCGCGACCGCGACCAAGACGCAGGCCAAGCCCGTAACCGCGGCGAAGACCGCCAAGCCCGCCGGCGTCCCGGCACGTGCCGGAAACCGGGTGTCCAAGCCGGTCGTGGCCGCCGCGGGCGTGGCGGGTCTGGTGCCGTTGTGCGTCCCGGAGCGAGGCGCCCCTGGCCGGGCAACTCGACCGGGGGCGCCTCGCACCGTTCGGATCAGTCGAAGACGGTGACACCCTGGGAGACGGGCTGGAGGGTACCGACCTTCATCGCCTTGACCGGGAACTCGGCGTAGAGGCGGCCGTTGCCGGTCTGGGTGCCGTCGGTGCCGATGATGTTCGCGTTCACTGGCCCGCCAGCGCCCGGCAGGGTGACGTTGAAGCCGGTCGCGACCACGGTGTCCGGGTCGGCCTTGTCGCCCCGCTCGATGAGCACCCCGGCGAAGCCGGTCTGGCCTGGGTTGAGGCTGAACTCCGTCGGACCGCCCGGGATCTCGACCTTCTGGACCGGCACGTCGGTGTGCGGGGCGCCTGACATGTCCACGGCCGCGACGGCCGCCCAGCCGTTTAGCTTGCAAACCTTTTGGGACGTGTTCGACACGGCCATCAGCAAGACGCCGGGCCGGCTGGGCTGGACGTTGAGATCCACCTTGAAGTCCTTGGCCGAGCACTCGGTGCCGGCGGGCTGACGTGCGCCGTTGGTGCTGGTGGGCTGCCGGTTGGCGTTGGTGCTCGCGGTCTGGCGGCTGTCGTCGCCGTCGGTGCGCTGCTGATCGCTGTGGGTGCTGGTGGAGCTGCCGGCCTGGATTGGTGATCCACCGGGTGCGACCCCGGCGGCCTGGGTGGCGCCGTCCTGCGCAGCCGGGGCCGCTGTCGGCTGACCACATCCGGCGAGCAGAGCACCGCCGAGCAGTCCAGCGATCGCGCCCAACGTCCGAGGCCGATTGACCAACATGCTGTTCCCTTTCGTCTAGCCCTTGACCGTTTCTCGCTTTCGTCCTGAAGACGTGCGTCTGGAGCCGAGGTTGCTCCGAGCGATGTGGAGAAAATCAACCATGTTCTGACCTGCAGATCAGATGCCGACCGATCTCGTTCGGTCGGGTCGGCAGCGCCGTCCGGGGCCTTCGGAGGGCACCGCGCCCCGCCCCGCCAGTGGACGATCTGCGACATCAGGCCGGGAGTGACTCGCCCGGCGGGTCCGCCGCGCGGAACGGGCGGGAGGAGGGGAAACCCTCACGCGCCGACGGGTGATCCGCCCGCAGTGTGATCTTCATCGGCGAAGAAGCTGCGACCATCACCGCACAAGATCGACGGGACCTTGTAACCTTATGCACGCGGGTCGTTAGCTCAACTGGCAGAGCAGCGGACTTTTAATCCGCGGGTTCTGGGTTCGATCCCCAGGCGACCCACCAAAACCCCAGGTCACAGACCTGGGGTTTCTTGTTTGGGGATCGTCCGGTGCACTTTTGGTGCACCTTTCGAGCGGGCCTAGCTCTCCAGGGAGCGTTCCAAGACGTCCGTCGTCTGCCTGCTGACGGCCTTCCTGCCCATGTACACATCCTGCGTCATAGACGGCCGCGAGTGCCCGAACTGGTCAGCGATCAGCCGTGCTGACAACCCCGCCTCGTCCAAGATCGTCGCGGCGGTTTGCGGAACACGTGCGAAGTCACCCAGGCGAAGCCCTCACTGCCTCGGGTCTCACGCAGCACCCGCCGCGTGTTCGACGCGTCACGAAGATCGCCGAGACTGTCCGGGAACACCGGGCCATCCTGTGCACCGGTCTCCGCGAACCGCCGACGCAACATCTCCACAGTCCAGGAGGCCAGCGGTAGCGTTCGCTCCCCGAATCCGGTCTTGGTGGACTTCCTGATCAACCCCTGGCCTTTGACTCTCGGACGACGGCGTAGTCAACCGAGCACAAACCTGCATCGAGGTCGACATCATGCCAGTAGACCGCCAGCGCCTTACCGAGACGCACCCCGGTGGCGAGCATGAAGCGCGACAGATCAGGAAGGTCCCACCGGACAGCCTCCTGATCCGATTCGAGCTGAGAGAGCCATTGAACGCGTTCATCCAAGGTCAACGAACGAGGAGCCTTCTTCCTCCTGCCCTCGATGCGAGCTGTCTCCCGCGTGGGATTGACCTCCAGTGCCCCAACCACCGGGCCCGGTGTACAACCACGAGCGCGGACGAGGGAACCGACCCTTCAGCGCTCAAACCTTTCAGCCCTCAAAGTGTCGGCCCCGCCCCAACTCTCCCGCACGATGTCCTTGGCACGAGCAGCCAGGTCAGGCGGACTCGAGAAAGCGCCCATCGACCGGAAGTACCGACGAGGCTATGCCACGTCCTCCTAAGAGACTGTTGGGTAACTGGGGCGACACTGAGCGTGGCGTGATGTTGATCACGGTCGGTGTGTCGAGATGACAAAGAGATCATCCCCGCCGTGATCTTGTTGTGTGTGCAACTGCGATACCGGCGGGGATGATCGCCGCCCATGTTATCCGTCCAGTCTGACCGATGAGGTGTGGGCGGTCCTGGAGCCGTTGATGCCGGTACGAGACCGCCGAAAGGGCGGTATGGCAAGGAAATACGACGATCGCCTGGTGCTGGACGGGATCTTCTACGTGCTGCGTTCGGGTTGTCAGTGGCGGATGATTCCCCGTGATCTGCTGCCCTGGGACGCGGCCTATCGCTGGTTTCGGGACTGGAGTGCCGACGGCACGATCGACCGTGTCCACGACGCGCTGCGCGATCAGGTTCGGCGCCAGGCCGGACGCACGGCGGACCCGTCGGCGGCCGTGCTCGACGCCCAGTCCATCAAAAGCAGCGAGGGAGGGCAGGAACGCGGGTTCGATATGGGCAAGAAAACGACAGGCCGCAAACGGCACCTGGTCGTGGACACCCTCGGCCTGCTGCTGGTCGTCATGGTCACCTCCGCATCGGTGCAGGACCGCGCGGAGCGCGGCGGGCGCGAGATCCTGCGACGCCTGGCGGCCCGGTTCCCCTCGATCGCTCTGGTGTGGGCCGATGGCGGATACGCCAACTCCGTCGTCAACGGCCTGCTGGCCTGGGCGAAGGAAAAACTCGGACTGGTACTGGAAATCGTCAAACGCAGCGACGATGTCAAGGGGTTCCAGGTGCTACCACGTAGGTGGGTGGTCGAACGAACTTTTGGGTGGCTGATCCGCAACCGTCGCCTCGCCCGCGACTACGAACGCCTGACCGCGAACTCCGAAAACATGATCAAACTCGCGATGATCCGCCTCATGGCCACCCGGCTCGCCGGCCAGAGCATCCGGTGGTCCAACGCCACCGAACGCGAAGCCGCCCGCCGACTCACCGCCGAAACCAACATCGCTGCGTAACCACCCAGTTACCCAACAGTCTCTAAGACTTCGAGCCACTGCACGAGCAATAGGTGGACTTCTTGCTGCTCGTCGAGGATCAGGTAGATCACCTGGCCCGCTTGGCCGGGGCCGAAGTCCCAGCGCCGAACGGCGCCATCGGGATTGGCCTCGTGCAGTGGCTTGCCGTTCCAGGGAGTGAGCTGCAGGACTTCAAGCACGTCGGCGTAGGCGGCCAAGGCGTCATCGGGCAATGCGGCGACCTGCGCCACTACGGCGCTATCGGGAACGAGTTGATACACCTAGCGGCCCAGCCGTTGCCGGATCACGGCCTGCATGTCCTCCAACGGCGCGGCATCGGGATTCTGGCCAGTACTGGTGATCTGCTCAGATTTGGCCAGCAGCCGAAAGTAGGAGCCAGGGGCAACTTGCTCGGCATGGGCGAGGTGCCGCCACTTGTGCAGCAGCTCAAACACCTCGGTCAGATCGTGTGATTGCTTCGCGCGATCGAGAACGTGCCCCCATTCCGCGTCAAACTCGGCAGCCACTCGTGGCGTCAGGCACGCCCGGATACCCGCAGCGTCAGCTGGCGGCGGAGCCGGGTTCGTGTTCGATGCTGAATGGGGAGCAGCCACGTGACCACCATAGCCGTCGGCGTCAACCAGAAGCCTGCGCCGAGACCACCAGGCCCCAGCTCACGTGTGTTTTTGTGGTTACGTGCGAAGCGCGAGGCGATCAGTCCATCGGCAATTCGAGCGGCACAATGTGCCTCGGACGCGCATGGAGCACATCCGGGGCACGCGCGGACCAACACCAACGAAGAACAACGACAACCGCAAGCGGCACGTCGACCAGCGAAGTTCAATCAGCCGCCGAGCTAGACGAGGCCACTTGATCGCCTTTGCAAGGCGGGGGTTAGGTTCAGGGTTAGGTTTCTTTGAGTCGGTTCCACTCCTCAAGGACATGGGCGCTTACGCTCTTCACGGTCGACGCGCTCGCTGCGCCCGTGACCCGCTCTACAAGCGTCTGAGCCACGTCACGCATGTCCGTACCGGTGTCGTGCGACATCCCGGCGAGCAGCTCGAGTGCGTCGTGGTCATCGAACCCGAAGGCCAGCTTCAGCATGCCCTTGGCCTGCTCGATCGCCGGATGGCCCTGTAGTGCCGCGTCGAGGTTGCCGAGGCTGTCGCATGCCCTAGAGCTTCCCCACGGCTGCTGCTGGTCGGAGGTGCCGCTACCTTGCATAAGGACCACACCCGATCTCTCTGATGTCCAGTATGTCACTTTTTGAGCAAACTGGGACCGGCGAAACGATGTCCGGTGCGTGGTCGCGGCATACGCCACAGCGGGCGCTGGGATTGGGCTGCGAGCGGCTCGCAGGTCGGTGAAACCAGGATGAAAGCCCTGGGAAGAGATCGCGCTCCGGGCGCAGTATGGGCAAGGTAACGATCGGGGTTCCTGGTGGGCCGCGGAATCAAGCTTGGAAGTTGAGGGGGCGGCCACGTCTACGAATCGCCGCTACGCGATCTTCGCGCTCGATGCGGACGGCATGGGTCACGAGTTGGAACGCGGACGCCGAGCGCATGAAGGGTTACCTGCCCGATGAGATCATCGCCACTTCTCGGTTTTTTACCCGGCGGATCTGGTCGCTGCCGGGTATCCGCAGGCGGAGCTGGAGCAGGCAGCCGAGGCGAGCTTTTATGTCGATGACGGCTGGCGGGTGCGTAAGGACGGCACCCAGTTCTGGGCGCACGTGGTGATCACAGCCCAGCGCGATGCCCAAGGGGTTCTGACCGGATTCATCAAGGTCACCCGAAACGACAGGGACGGTCTACCACTCTAAGCGGCACGGTGGCTCCTCTCTCATGGGGCGAGGCCGCTGGCGCTGGAGACCGCGGTGGTGGTCGGCTGCGGGGTGCCCAGCGGTTCGGGCACCGCGCGTGGCGGAAGTACACCCGTGAGCGTTTGTGGGTGCTATAGCACCCAGAAACACTCACGGCGTCCTGCGGCGCAACGCTGCCTCCCGCCTTCGGAAGCTCCACCCGGGCCACGTGATCAAGGCCGACGAGGAAGATCTCCACGAGTGATGCTCCGCCCGGCAGTGCCGAAGCTCCAGGTGCTGTCCGGGGGCGAGCCTCAACTGGACCCTGTACGTGGTCCTGAACCCGGTTGCCAAGTAATTGCCAAGAATCATCCGCAATCAAAGTCAAAATTCGGCAGGCAATGCAAAGTACGCATCTGAGATTCGTGCAGGTAACCAAAGATGTTGGCAGACAACGGAAAGCCTTGTAGATCAGGGAAGCGAGATCCGCGGGTTCTGGGTTCGATCCCCAGGCACTGCAATGTTGCTCCGCCGGAAGCGGCGTTAGTAAGTGGGTCAGCCGTGACGGAAGCCGTCACAGTGTGAAGTTATACCAGTGGCCGGGGCCATCTCCGTCGAGAGGAAAGTGTTTGAGTGCCGTGGCGGCGCCGAGTGCCACTAGTTCGGGGACTCCGCGTCCGAACCCAGGGCGGCTGTAGTGCAACGACAGCACGCCGAGCGGCTGTGGTCCCTCGTCCAGTAGCGGGTACGAGGCGACGGAGCGGGTCCCGGCGTCGAGAATCGGGGCAAGCGTCGGCTGTCCGACAAAGATCGGGCTGCGGGTGACATCGTCGACCAGAACAGGCGTGCGGGTGACCAGTGCCTTGGCGCAGGCGGTGGGATGGCCGGTCGTGATGCTTGCGAAGAAGCTCAGGAACGCGGGCCTGAAGCCGTGCTGTGCCCGGATCCGCAATGCACCCTCTTGCCGATCGTGTACTTGCAGATCGCAGAAGTCAGCACCGCCGGCCGTGAGCGCAGCCCGCAGGATCGCTTCCATAACCGTGGGTTTGTCGGCATCGCCCAAGAACTCAGTATCGAACAGGACAGCTGCGTGGTCTCCGCCACGCCGGTATGCTTCGCGCAGCAGCCTCAAGCGGGTCTTCCGGAGCTCGGCAGTCACCGCAACCCATGGTGATCACCACGTCGGCAGCTTCCACGGCGTCGGTGGTGAGCTTCTTTGGGAACTCCGCCGAAAGGTCGAGACCGAGTTCGCCCATCACTGCGAGAACAGCGGGATTGAGGGTCTCCGCCGGGGCTGATCCGGCCGAACGCACGGCTACTTTGCCCTGGGCGTGGTGCTGCAGCAGGGCGGCGGCCATTTGGGAGCGTCCGGCGTTGTGGACGCAGACGAACAGGACTTCGGGGGTGCGGGACACGATCACTCCAGGATGTTCAGACGGTGCGGGCGCGCTCGTCTTCGGTTGGGGCGGTAGGCGTGGTGGTGTGACCCATCGGCGGGCGGCCAGGCAGACGTAGACCAGGGCGACCAGCACGGGCACTTCGATCAGGGGGCCGACGACCCCGGCGAGGGCTTGGCCGCTGGTGACGCCGAAGGTGGCGATGGCGACCGCGATGGCGAGTTCGAAGTTGTTGCCCGCTGCGGTGAACGACAGCGTCACCGACCGCTCGTAGTTCAAACCGATGGCCTTGCCCAGCGCGAACAATCCGGCCCAGATGATCGCGAAGTAGGCCAGCAGCGGCACGGCAATCCGGCGACATCGACCGGTCGGCTGGTGATCTGGTCGCCCTGCAGCGCGAAGAGGATCACGATGGTGCACAGCAGCCCGTACAGCGCCACGGGTCCGATCTTGGGCAGGAACCGGGTTTCGTACCAGTCCCGGCCTTTGGCGCGTTCGCAGAGCTTGCGGGTCAGGTACCCGGCGATCAGCGGGATGCCGAGGAAGAGCAGGACGGACTTGGCGATCTGCCACGCCGAGACCTCCAGCCCGACCTGTGGCAGGCCGAGCCAGCCGGGCAGGACCGAGAGGTAGAACCAGCCGAGACCGGCGAACGCGATCACCTGGAACACCGAGTTCAGCGCCACCAGGACGGCGGCGGCTTCCCGGTCGCCGCAGGCGAGGTCGTTCCAGATGATCACCATGGCGATACAGCGCGCCAGGCCGACGATGATCAGCCCGGTGCGGTACTCGGGCAGGTCAGGCAGGAACACCCAGGCCAGCGCGAACATCACCGCCGGGCCCACGACCCAGTTGAGCACCAGCGAGGACACCATAAGCCGCTTGTCGCCGGTGACGGCGTCCAGCCGGTCGTAGCGGACCTTGGCCAGCACCGGGTACATCATCACCAGCAGGCCCAGCGCGATCGGCAACGAGATGCCATCGACCTGCACCGAGTCCAGAGCCGGGCCGAGACCGGGGATCCAGCGCCCCGCCAGCAGACCGGCCGCCATGGCTGCGCCGATCCACACCGGCAGCAACCGGTCCAGCGTCGACAAGCGCGCGACCGCCGGCGCTTCTGCCGCCCGGGTCACGCGGTGACCGTCCCGGCGTCGGCGGGCACCAGCGCGGACGAGACGGCCCGCAGGGTCTCGGGGCGCACGCGGTAGTAGATCCAGGTCCCGCGTCGTTCGCCCTCGATTACCCCGGCCTCGCGCAGCACCTTGAGGTGGTGCGAAATCGTCGGTCCGGACAGCTCGAACGCCCCGGTCAAATCGCACACGCACGCCTCCCCGCCCGCGTGCGAGGCGATCAGCGACAGCAGCCGCAGCCACACCGGCTCACCGATCGCCTTGAACACCCGAGCCAGCTCCGCCGACTGATCTGCGGTCAGTGGCTGCCGGATCACCGGCGAGCAGCACAAGGCCGCGTTGTCGACCGGCGTCTCTTGTTTCGACATTTTTCTATCTTGACGCTCATCGAACTAAGGGGGCAAGCTTTGGTCGTGATCTGATTAGCTGAGGTTTCGCAGTTTTGGTGGTGACACGATCGGTTGATCTTGGTGTCGGGTGGGGTGGCGGGGCCGGAGATAGCGGAAGCATCGGCGTGCTACTAACCGCCCGCTGATGGGGAGATTCGCCGATGCTTCCTGCTGGAACCGTACTCGCGTCCTTACTGTCTGTGCTGGAGGGGGTGCGGTTGGTGTTCACCGCGCCGACGTTCATCACGTTCACGCAGCTGGTGACGGGGCTTTTGGCGGCCACGGGCCCGCGGACGGTGACCGGGATGTGGGGCGCGGCGGGGCTGGCGGGGGTGTCGCATCACGCGCGGGCGCACCGGTTTTTCTCCGATGCCCGCTGGAGTCCGGACGCCCTGGGGCTGGCGCTGGCCCGGCTGGTGGTGGCCCGTCTCGTCGATGACGGCCGGCCGTTGCGGGTCGGCATCGACGACACACTGTTCCACCGCTACGGTTCCAAGACCCACGGGGTGTTCTGGCAGCACGACGGCTCGGCCAAAGGCCGTGACGGTATCGGCCGCGGTAACTGTTTCGTGGTCGCCGGGCTGATCGTGACACTGCCGTTCATGGCACGCCAGGTGTGCCTGCCGGTGCTGTTTCGCTTGTACATCCCCAAGAACAAGTCCGGGATCTCCAAACCCGATCTCGCGCGGGAACTGGTAGGGCTTGTGGCGGCAGCGTTTCCCGGACGCCAGATCGACGTCGTCGTCGATGCCGCCTACCGTGGCCCGGCCTGGCGCACCCCGTTCCCGGCCAAGGTCACCTTCACCACCCGCCTGGCCTCCAACGCCGTGCTGTACGGCCCGCGCCCGCCGCGCACCGGCCGGCGCGGGCGCCCCCGGCTCAAAGGCGACCGGCTGGGTACCCCCGCGGACCTGGCCGCTACCGCCACCTGGCGGCGCACCCGGGTGCGCCGCTACGGCAGTACCGACACCGTGCTGATCGCGGTGATCCCGTGTCTGTGGTGGGGATCGCTGTACACCACCCCGGTGGTCGTGGTGCTGGTCAAAACCCCCGACTCCACCAAGCCCTACGACATCGCTGTGGTCTCCACCGACACCACCGCCACCGGCGAAGCCCTCATCGCCCGCTACGCCGACCGCTGGTCGATCGAGCAAACGATCAAGGACTGTAAAACCCTCCTCGGCACCGGTGAGACCGCCAACCGGGTACCCGCCGCCGTGCAGCGCAGCGTGCCCTTCACCATGCTGGGCCTGACCATCCTTATCCTCTGGTACGCCCAGCACGGCAACGCCGTGACCGACCTGGCCATCGCCCACGCCGGCCGACCCTGGTACCGCCGCAAGACCCACATCAGCATCGACGACATGCTCATCGCCTTCCGCCGAGCCCGAATAACAACGATCAGCGCAGGTCACAACACACCTGATCAAAACCCGACCGGTCCCCCGACCAGCACCCCCACCGCCGCATAACCGCGAAACCTCAGGATTAGACAAACATCTAAAAAAGGGGATGAGATGTCTCGCATGCAACTCGCCCTTCGGGTCGGCGACCTCGAAGGATCGATCACGTTCTACTGGCGTTCCTGAAGATCGTGCGTGCACTTCAGGTGCATAGAACGATCGGGCCTAGTTTTCCAGGACGCGCTCAACGGCGTCGGCGGCCTCCCGGCTCCACGTCCTGAGCAATCGAGGGCTCAACCAGCCGCAGCGATGACCTCCGCCTCTGCCTTCGCGACCGGGCGCGATGCTGCACTTCAACCACGGCACCTCGCAGGGAAGGAGGTGGTGGCGACGGCACCCGCGGCGTGGGGCGGGGTAGCTGACTTTCCTCATCTGGAGGTCCGTGCGCGCGTTTTCCGAGGCCCCGTTCCCCATCAGGGAGGTCTTTCCATGTCGGACATCGAGTCGACGACCGCCGGGCAGAAGCCACGATCGGACGGGTGGCAGTCGGCGATCACCGTGGTGCAGGAGGCGGAGCCGCCCTTCATCCCGGCGGGTGCGCACGCGATGACCATCGTCGTCGAGTTCCCCCCGGGCAACCCCGGCAACCCTCCGCACCGGCACTCCGGCCCGGCCTTCGGCTACGTGCTGGAGGGCGAGATGGTGTTCGAGCTCGAGGGTGAGCCGGCGCGCGTCGTCCGGGTTGGCGAGGCGTTCTGGGAGCCGGGCGGCGACGTCATCCACTATCAGGACGGCAACAACCGCGCCGACATCCCGGTGCGCTTCACCGTCACCATGCTCTGCGAACCGGGCCAACCCATGCTCACCTTCGTGGACGACGAAGAGCTCGTCCGGCGCGCGGACCGCCGGGCACCGCGCGCGGACTGAACTCGCGCTCAGCCGCACCGCGAGAACAGGGAAGGTCGGAGAAATGAAGATCGCTGTCATCGGTGGGACCGGGCTCATCGGATCGCAGGTGGTCAAGATCCTGAACGCGAGCGGGCACGAGGCGGTGCCGCACTCACCGTCCACCGGCCTGGACCTGCTCAGCGGGCAGGGCCTGCCCGAGGCGCTGGACGGGGCCGACGTCGTCGTCAACCTGACGAACTCGCCGACCTTCGACGACGCCTCGCTCGAGTTCTTCCAGAAGACCATGGACAACCTGATGGCGGCTGCCAAGGCAGCCGGCGTCGGCCACGCTGTCGTCCTCTCGATCGTTGGGGCCGATCAGGTGCCGGACCTGGTCTACTACCGCGCCAAGGTGCTGCAGGAGGATCTCCTCAAGGCCGGCCCGGTGCCTTACTCGATCGTGCGCGCCACGCAGTTCTTCGAGTTCATCGACGCAGCCCTGTCCTGGACCGCCGACGAGAACACGGTTCGCCTGCCCACCACGCGCGTCCAGCCCATGGCCGCGGCCGACGTCGCCCAGGCCGTGGCCGACGTCGCCGTGGGTGCCCCGCTGCTCGGCACCCGCAACGTCGCCGGGCCCGAGGTCTTCGCGCTCGACGAGTTGGGCACGATCACCCTCGCCGCCCGTGGTGACCACCGCACCGTCATCACCGACGACAGCGCCGGCATGTTCGCCGCCGCCTCAGGCGACGCCTTGATCGCCAAGGACGACACCGTCATCGCCAAGACCACCTACCGGGACTGGCTCGCGCGCTGACCCGGCTCGACGACGACGCAGATCGGTTACCCGAGTTTCCGAGGGTGCGGGTGCTGACGTGATCGTGGAGGCGGCCAGCCGGCTGCTCTTCGCGCCCGCCTGAGCTGCTGACCGGGGTCGCGTTGGAGCGGCTGCTCATCTCGCAGTTGCCGCGCGAACCCGACCGGACCGGGGCCGATCTGCTGCGGGCGACCGTAGGCACCGTGCTCTGCGGGGCGATCCGTTCGGCACACCCCGGCATCGGCGATGAGCAACTCCGGGCGGTCATGCCGACGGCCCGCGATGAGGAGCAGGAGGTGGGCCCGTGACTGGGGAAACCGGCAGGATCGCATTGGTGACAGGGGCCAGCAGCGGAACCGGAGCGGCCCCCGCGCGCCTCCTGGCCGCGCGAGGGATGCGCGTGGTGGTCAACTACCTCCGCGACAGCACGGCAGCCGAGGAGGTCGTGGCCGGCATCGAGGCCGCTGGCGGTCAGGCGATGGCAGTGCAGGCCGACGTGCGCGAGGCAACGGCGGTCGAGCGCATGATCGAGCAGGTCCAGGCGGCATGGGGCGGCACTGACGTGCTCGTGCACAATGCGCTCACCCCGTACGCGATCAAGCCGTTCCAGGACATGAGTTGGGAAGAACTGGGCGGCAAGCTCGACGCCAAGATTCGGCGGCGGGGCCACCACCATCCGGCAGTTCCTCGACGCCGGCCTCGTCGACACCATGCACGTGGCGGTCTCGCAGGTGGAGCTCGGATCCGGGGTGCGGCTCTGGGAGTCGCCCGAGGAGCTGCTCGACCGGTTCCACCTCGAGGTCGTGCCCAGCCCGAGCGGCGTGACCCACCACCGGTTCTGGCGAAGGTGACACGAAGGCCCGCTCTGAGCTAAAAACCGTCGTCTGCAACCGGAATCCGTCGAGGTCACGGCGAAAACCCTGCAGATGGCCGGAAGGGAAGTCTCCCAGTTCGGACTCGAATCCTGCCGTGGAGCGAAGCTGACGGGGGCCGGCCCAGTTCGAGGGCGTGTGCCGCTGGTGGTGGGGCTTCCATTCGTCCAAGCGGGTGGTGAGCACGGCGACGATAATGCGGTGATGATCAGGAGAATTCTTTCCTACGCCGACGGGGACGATCTCGCCGCGTCGCGCGATTTCTACGTCGGGGTATTCGGTCTTGAGATCGCGATGGAAGATCCCGTCCTCTGCCTGAGGTCGCCGGACAACCCCACGGCTCAAGTGATCATCTCGCCACGCGGCATGGAAACCCCCGCGCCGCGCTTCGGGATCGACGTCGGCGACCCGGCGGCAGTTGATGCGGCGCACGCCGAGTCCGTCCGCCGCGGTTTGCGCGTCGTGTATCCGCTCACCGACGAGCCGTGGCGCGTACGTCGCTTCTTCGTGGAGGACCCCAGCGGCACGGTGGTCAACGTGCTCGCGCACCTGCCCTGACCCGGCGGGCATCCAACATCGTTCGAGCTCAAGCCCGCCGGAAACAACCTAAAGCGGGTGTCCGCGAACCCTGCGAAGATCGTCCTCGATCACAGTTCGGCAGCCTGGCGCGCGACGGGATGGTTCGAGCGCAGTCAGATTCGCCGGGCAACCGCGGATTCTGCCGCGTCGAGGATCTGGAGCCAGGGGATCTCCTGCTTCTTCCTGGGATCATGGAGGGGCCAGTAGTCGTCGCCGGTCAGGAGTTCCACCCCGGCTTCGCGCAGGGTTTCGGTGTGGGACTTCCACGCCGGGTGGCGGACCTGGGCGATGTTGATCTTCGGGAAAATCACCACCGGGATCTCCGGGGTTCCGATCGCCTCGCCGAGCGTGGTCAGGGCCTGGTTGTCGGCGATGCCGAGGGCGAGTTTGACGACCGTGTTGGCAGTCGCCGGACATGCCAGGTAGCAGTCGATCGGCGGGTGCGGGCGGCCGTCGCCGGGCAAGCGGGACTCGACGCGGCACGGCAGGCCGGTCACCTGCTCGATCCGCTCGGTCTCGCCGAACTCCCGCAGCCACCAGCCCGCGGTCGGAGTCAGCGTCGCGGCGACCCGCCAGCCCCGGGCGATCGCGGGTTCGATCAGCGCCGGGCGGATCTCCTCCACGCCACCGGCCGCCGATCCGATCAGTCCCAGGGTCCGCTCGCTCATCCCGCCAGTATGTCGCGGGAGGGGCGGATTGCCGCCAGGGCATTCGAGAGTCGCTGCGTTCCCGCAGGTCAGGTCTCGTGCATTTTGGGCCGCCATGGCCTCTTGAGTCGAATGAGTTGTGTCATTGGTCATGTCTTCGGTGAGGTGTCGCTTGATCACGCTTTGCGTGGTGCCATGGCGAGGAAGCAGGCGATGATGCGCCTTGTGGACGCGTTTTCGCCGGCCGCGTACACCTGCCCGGCCGGGACCTTGTACTGCAGCGGCTTCACTCGCTGGCCGGTGGAGGTGGTGCGGGCGCGGGCCTGGCCGAGCACGTCGTAGACGCCGTCGGCGAGTCCTGCTCGCCGCTGGCTTGCGGGCTGCCGCTGAGCTCCGCGATCGCTGGGCACCAGCCGAAGGCCAAGTGTCCTCTGTGGATAATCAGAATTCCCGTACCATTGAACGGGAATCTTCGGGCATCGCTTCCGAGGTGGCAATACCCGGTGTTGGTGAGAGCTGCATGATGGGGCGATCGCTGCCGACCGCGCCGAGACCAGGACCAGCGCGCCCGGCTCCCGGCCGAGCACTTCGAGCACCACCCGGATCACGATGCTGGAACACCGCGGGCGGCGGGCGCTCGCGCTTTGTCGGTGCCCGCGCGTACTTTTGGCGCGATAGAGGCCGTTTTGGAATGTGCTGGTGTGGAGCGAACGGAACGTTCGTGCCGTCTAGTGAGGTGTACAGGCCGTTCCCTTCACACCGCTTGGCGAGGCGGCACCAGACCGCTCCCGATGGGGCTGCCGCCGGAACCGCCAGGCAGCACGAGCTCCCAAACAGCCTCTGCACCAACAGGACTGCTCACGGCAGCTGACCGGCGGAGTTGTAGGAGGGACCATGGGTTTCGCGAAGCAGCGCTTGGCGCGTTTGCACGAGGTGATGAACGGCTACGTGGCCCGGGGCGAGTTGCCGGGCGCGGTGGCCGCGGTGAGCCGAGGCGGCGAGACGCACATCAAGGCGTTCGGCACGCTGGCGGTCGGCGGGACCGAGCCGATGCGCCGGGACACGATCTTCCGAATCGCCTCGAACACCAAGCCGATCACCGCGGCGGCGGCGTTGATCCTGGTGGAGGAGTGCGTGCTGCGGCTGGACGACCCGGTCGACGAGCTGCTGCCCGAGTTGGCCGACCGCCGGGTGCTGGCCCGGCCCGACGGGCCGCTCGACGAGACGGTGCCCGCGAACCGGCCGATCACCCTGCGCGACCTGCTGACCTTCCGGTTCGGCTTGGGCGTCGTCCTGGGCAACCCACCGATCTTCCGGGCGCTGTCGGAGGCCGGTCTGGCACCAGGACTGGACGTCGTCGACCTGTCGATCGACGAGTGGATGCGCCGCCTCGGCGAACTACCGCTGGCCTACCAGCCGGGCGAGCAGTGGCTCTACCACACCGGATCCGACGTGCTGGGCGTGCTGATCGCCCGGGCCTCCGGGAAGTCGTTGCCGGACTTCCTGCGGGAGCGGATCTTCGAGCCGCTCGGCATGCGCGACACCGGCTTCCACGTGCCCGCCGGCCAACTGCACCGACTCGCGCCGAGCTACCAGGCCGGGCCGGGCGGCGAGCTCGTCCGGCGCGACGATCCCGTGGACAGCCCGCCGAAATTCCCCGGCGGCGGTGGCGGCCTCGTCTCGACCGTCGACGACTACCTGGCCTTCTACCGGATGCTGCTGGACGGCGGGCGCTACGGGCGCGAGCGGATCCTGTCCCGGCCGGCCGTCGCGCTGATGTGCACCGACCAGCTCACCGACCAGCAGAAGGCGGATGCGCGGCCGATCCTCGGCGAGAGCGCGGGCTGGGCGTTCGGCCAAGCCGTCGTCACCCACCGCGTCGACCTGTCGACCACGCCGGGCCAGTTCTGCTGGTCGGGCGGCCTCGGCACGACCGCCTTCGGAGATCCGGCGGAGGACCTGATCGGCATCCTGCTCACCCAGCGCGCGATGGCCTCCGCCGCGCCGTCGCAGCACTTCACCGACTTCCGCACCACCGTCTACCAGTCCCTCTCCGACTGATCCGCGCGATCCGCCGACCGTCCAAGATTGACTACTGTGGACGGTCGTCGGCCAGGCGCGAGATCCCGCCGCGGGAAGCCGGCACGAGCCAGTGGGGAGATCAGTCCTGGCGCCGCCATTCGGATCGCAGGATCGCGTAGACGAACTCCTCGCGCCAGGCACCCTTGATGATCGAGCTCTGCATGAAGTGGGCCTCGCGGCGCATACCGAGGCGTTCCATCAGCTTCGCCGAGGCGGTGTTCAGGGCGTTGCACCTGCCGACGATCCGGTGCAGGTCGAGCTCCTCGAAGCCCAGGCGGAGGACTGCGCGGGCAGCCTCGGTGGCCAGGCCCTTCCCCCTGGTGGTCGGGGTTGAAGACGCTCCGCCAGCCACTGGTCGGATACCCGCGAGCAGGGCCAGCCCCGCCGGATTGAGCGCGGCTGGGCTGCGCGATGTGGAGTAGGGCCGCGTGGTGCGACCCGCACCCCACTGGCCGCCACTAGCGGCATCGGTAAGAACGCGCCGGGTGGATAGCGCACCCAAGCCTCGGTTCGTCACTTCGACCTGAGACACCTCGGTCGCTCCGCCGGATCGAGGAGCTCGCGGACCTGGCCGAGCAGGTCGCAGGAGCTGTGCCAGTCGCCGTCCACGGCGAACGCGATCTTCTCGACACCCACCTCGGCATAGGCGGCGAGCTGCTCCGCGACCTGCTCGGGCGTCCCCGCGACGACGTAGTCACGGGCCACATCGACCGGAATCCCGAAGAGCTCCGCCAGATTCCCCGCGCAGCGGTCGAGCAGACCGGCGTCCGGACGTTTGACCAGGCTGCCCTGGATCGCGAGGCCCAGGCGCGGAGCCGGGCGACCACGCTCCTCGGCGAGCTCGCGCAGCCGCGCGGCCTTGGTGCGGATCCCGTCCGGCCTGTGCATCTCGGCGATCCAGCCGTCGCCGAAGCAAGCCGCGCGGCGCAGCGCGGCAGGCGCGGAGCCGCCGATCCACAGCGGCGGCACGGCGGCAGCCGGGGCGAGCTGCGCGGTAGCGCCGTGCGGCAGCACGGTCGGCTCGCCGGCCAGCAGCGACGGCAGCAGCTGCAGGAACTCGTCGGTGCGTCGGCCGCGCGTAGCGGCGTCGAGGCCCACGGCGGCGTAGCCGCTGTCGCGGTCGCCGACGCCGATGCCGAGGTGCAGGCGGTCGCCGCCGGTTAGGTTTTGCAGCGTCGCGATCTGCTTGGCCGCGCACACGAGTGGCCGCAGCGCGGGGAGATAGACGGCGAAGCCGATGTCGATGCACTCGGTCACGGCAGCCGCCGTGGCCAGGGCCAGCATGCCGTCCAGCGCCGGAACCCCGTTGGCGAGGTGGTCGCCGCTCCAGATGGCGTCCAGCTCGGCGTCCACGGCATGGTAGGCCGCCTCGCGGATCTCGGCCTCCGCCGCGCTGGGCAAGAAGATTCCGACTTCGACCGGCATGGTTGGCTCCCGAGGTCTGCGGGATCGGTGCTGGTCCCAAGCATCGAACCTCCAGTGCGCTGGAGGTCAAGCCGCCGCGGTCGGTGTTGACCTCCACAACGGCTGGCCGACGGCGTTCGCGGACGGCGCCCTCACCTACCGGCAGCGGATCTCCCACGACCCGGAGCCGGTGTCCCCGGCGGTGGAAAAGGTGACGGGCCACCCACCACGAACCTTCCGGGAATGGGTAGAAGACCCTGCCACGCCTTCCGCTGACCCCGCTACGCCTTCCGCTGACCTCACCACGCCTTCCGCTGACCACTCCGTCTTCCGCTGACCACTCCGATTTCAATGGAAATCGAAGACCATCGGCGTGTCGGGTCACGACACGCCCATGGCTGTGGACAACTTCCGCAACTTCAATGGAAATCGGACCTCTGATTTCCATTGAAATTGCGGTCAGAACGCTGGGTCCAGGCGTTGGGTCCAGGTGCTGGGAGCAGGAGCCGGGGTCAGGGGCGAGTGCAGATCGACGGGATCGCCCGGGTCAGGCCGAGCTGGTGCAGGCAGTTCAGCCGCAGGTCGGTCCGGGTGTGCTGGAAGGCGCTGGTCAGCCGGCCGCCGCAGGCCGGACGTTCGCGCAGTTGCCGGGTATCGCGCAGTTCCAGCAGGATCTCGTCGTTAAGCCGGTCGATGATCGGCCGGATCTCACCCAGGTCGGGGCGTTCGGCCGGCCGCTCGTCGGGGTGCGCCGCCCAGCGCTCGTGCAGGGCGCGTTGGACAAGCTTGCTGGCCTCGATCTGGTCCCGGAAGACCCGCTTCGCCTCCTCCGGGTCGATGCCCAGTTCCAGCGACTTGCGCGCGACGGCGTCGAGCACCTGCTGCTCCCGGCCCGGGTCGTCGATCGGCTGGCCGGTGCCCCACTTGGCCTCCGCCACCGTGTCCGATGTGGTGACGCGCTCGGCGGCCGACCGGAGCAGCGGATCCAGCGACTCCCGTTCGCTGGTGTGGTCCGGGGATGCGAGCGTGGCGATGATGGTGCTGACGAGGAGAAGTGAACGCACGACTGCCTCCTAGTCGACGATCCGGCCGAGTCAGGGTACGCGCACAACCGCCGAAAAGCGGGCGAAGACAGCAACTTTCAACCGCCTCACCGAACATGTCCACACCGTCGCGCAACCCGGGATCACGATCCGTAGCCAACGGGGCGGCCGTCGCGGTCACCGGATGCTGCGTCGATTTCGCGCGAGATCGCGCCACCCTGATGTCGGGATTCTGCCGAAAGTAAGGGTGGCAGGACGAGCCACCACAGCACGTCCCGTTTCGGCGCCTTCACCGCATCGATGCCGGCCGGTCGGTAATGTCGGATTGGTGCGGAGTCTGCTGGAGCTGAGCGCGGAGTGGTACCGGGCGATCGCGGAGTGGGCGATTTCGACACCGCACTGGGTGCACGCCTTCGCGCTGTTCGGCACCCAGGCGCTGCTGGCGGTGTTCGCTCTGCTGACGCTAGTCGCGTGGTGGCGGGCGGGCCGGCGGCTGGCGGTGCTGGTCGCACCGCTGCTGGCGGGCGGGGCCGCGTGGGTGGCCGCCGGGTTGGTCAAGGACGTCTTCCAGCAGGACCGGCCGTGCCGGGCGATGACGATCCCGAGCGGCACGATCGAGAACTGCGCCGGCGTGAGCATCTGGTCCTTGCCGAGCGGCCACTCGGCGACGGCCGCGGCCTTCGCGGTGGCGCTGGCGATGCTGTGGCACCGCATCACGGCGATCGTGGTGCTTCTCGCGCTGTTCGAAGGGTTCTCGCGGATCTTCATCGGCGTCCACTACCCGCACGACGTCTTGGCGGGGTACCTCCTCGGCGCGGTCCTGGGAGCGGTGAGCGTCTTCGCCTGCAACGCCCCGCGATTCCAACGGAACTCGACGGAGATGTGACTCGGGCGGTCGGCAGCGTCGCAGCGCAAGGTTGGCCTGGTCACCCCGGCCTTGGTCTTTGGTTGCTATGGCTGCAGGTTGCTATGGCTGCCCGCAGACCACGGCCCCACCCGGACTTCGGCCCGCTTCGAGGTGAGCCGCGGCGCTGGTACTCCGTGACGCATCCGGCGCACTGGGCGGTAATGCTGACCGTGCGCGGTGTGGCGGGCCAAGGTGTCGGTCACGGCATCTTCACTCTCTCGCCGCACAGCGCAACGACTCTGCGCCGACGGGCCACCGTCCGGGCTTGTCGGTGATGCGATGCCGAAACCTTTCATCCCGGCCGGGACGATCCAGTACACGACGCCCTCCCGCCGAGCGGCCAGCGAAGCTGCATCGAACTCCACCCACCAAGCCCTCGAACCCATGAGCGCCTCCGCACAGTTACGAAGGATCGGGACGGTGGGACGTTAGCCGTGCTCGGGGGCTTGGGTGCGGTCCTCGCTGCTGTGAAGGTGGATCGCTTCCGTAGCTGACGGACATTTTGGCCGGTCAGGGCCCGTGAGTACTTTGTGTTGCTATAGCACCCAAAACCACTCACGGGCATCTGTCACCGTTGGGGTAGGCGGTAGGCCCAGTTCCAGGCCGCTTCGAGGGGGCCTCGTTCGAAGTGCCGGAGCCACCACGTCGACAGGGCCATGAACGTTGCGCAGATTGCTGCCCAGATCACCAGGACCCACCACGGGCGGGCCCAGTCGAAGCGCGTTGCCAGGCCGAATCCCCAGCCGTAGCACAGGATCGTCGCCACGAGGTTCTGAAAGACGTAGCAGGACAACGCCGTTCGGCCGACCGAGGTCAGTCCCCGGTGCAGCGGCCCCGGGGCACCGCGCATCGCGCCGACCACCGAGGGGATCAGTCCGAGCATGCCCAGCGCGATGATCGGCGGCAGGATGTAGCGGTCCACCATGAACCAGCCGTGCCCCGCGTAGACGGTGACCAGGTTCAACGGCACGCCGACGCCGAACCCGAATAGCATCAGCCGGTTCCGCAGCCGTTGCCCCTCGGGCGCGAACACACCCGCGCGGTACAGCCGGGCGCCGATCAGGAACAGCGCCGTGGACATCGGGATGATGAAGATCGATTCGCTCCGGTAGGTCCCCCAGTCGGCGATCCGCGACGAGAGTTGGTCGAGGTAGCTGCCGGAGGCGTACAGCTGCGACGGCTCGCCACCACCGCCGATCGATGCGTGTCCGCTCAGCAGGCCGAACGTGCACACGCCGATGAACGCGACGTGCAGCGAGGCCATCGCGATCGTCCAGCCCCTGATCGCCCGCTCGCTGCGGCCGATCAGGTACGCGACCAGCATCGACGTCACCGCGTAGCTCATCAGCACGTCGAACTCGAAGATCAGCACGTAGTGCAGCAGGCCCTCGGTGAACAGCAGCGCCGCCCGCCACAGGTACCAGCCGGGCCAGCGCCCGCGCCGCCGCAGCGCCGACCGGTACTGCAGCTCCAGGCCGATGCCGAACAGCAGCGTGAGCAGCGCCAGGAACTTGCCGTTGGCGAGGAAGCGGATGGCCGCCTCGATGTTCGCGGTGATCGTCCCGGTGGCCACCGCGGTCAGCGAGCCGGCGGGTCCTTCCGGGTCGGTAAAGATCCAGACGTTGGTACCCAGCGTGCCTAGGATGGCGACGCCGCGGATGACGTCTATCGCGGTGATCCTTCTGGAGGTGGGTGCTTGCTGTAGGTCGGTCATGGATTCCCCAGTCGTATGAACTCGCCTCCGCAAGCACGGAGGGTTACGATGCAAGTGCATGGTAAACCGTTGGCTGGCAGGTTTGCAATGCGGGCGCATTGGAAAGGTGTAGGAGCGTGCCCAAGCAGGTGGACCACGAGGCCCGGCGAATCCAGATCGCCGAGGCGCTGATGCGGCTGGCCAGCCGAGGCGGCCTGGAAGCGGTGAGCCTGCGCGACGTCGCGGCTGAAGCAGGCGTCTCGATGGGCGCGGTGCAGCACTACTTCAAGTCGAAGGACGAGATGCTGACCTTCGCGATGAACCACGTGAACAACCGTGCCGAGCAGCGGATCGTGGGGCAGCTGACGAGCATGCCGACGCGGCCGGAGGCGCGGGTGGTGATGCGGACGCTGATGCTCGAGATGCTGGCGCTGTCCGACGACAGCCGCATGGAATACCTGACGCACGTGGCGTTCTTCCTGCGAGCGCTGGCGTCGCCGGAAATGGCGGAGCTCTACCGCCAGCAGTGGCCGCAACTGGAAGCGTGGGTGGCCGGCGAGCTCCGGTTCGCGCAGGAATCCGGAGAACTACCGGCCGACCGGAACCCGGAAAGAGAAGCCGAAGCCCTGCTCCTGATCCCGGACGGCCTATCGGTGGGCCTGCTCCTGGGCCAACGCACGAGCGAAGAAGCGATCAGATCGATCGACTACCACCTGGACCGCCTCTTCGGAACTTACACAGTGGACTGAGCGTCTTGCTGGGAGGAACAACCCGCGCTGCTCGAGGTGTTGAACGTTGCGTTTCAGCCAGGCGGGTGTGGTCAGAGCGCTTACTGCCGGGTCTCGCCACCAGCGTGCCCCTGATCCCGGTCCGGTCCGGTGAGGGGGAACGGCTCAAAATTGCTGTCCAGCCCGATGGGGAAGTTTTCCTTGCTCCACGACTTCAGCACTTCACCGCGAGCGATCTTTTCATTCATGTACCGGATTGCCTCATCGGTCTTCTTCCTGGTCTCCGGGTCAACGTCCTCTGGTTTCGGCAAATACTGGCGCAACAACGCTTCACGCTCTTCCGGGGTCATGGCTTAATTCCCTTTCCCTAGGTCTCGCATGACGACACACAGGTCATCATCGGCGGATCGCACTTCGCTAACCAGGAAGCGATTGCCGCTTTGCCACATTACTTCAAGCTCGTCCGGGTTTGTCGCGGAGAGGTCTCGAGCATGTTGGGGGTCGTCGATGATGAACCGCACCTTGTGCGGCTTCTCGGGGCCGTGTTCTGAGAACATCGCCGGCGGGACGTCCTTCGAGGCTGAGGTGAACGCCAGTTCCTCTACGGTCTCACCGGGCTGGTAGCGCTGCAAGATGGCCTGGAATTCTTGGTCGCTAACGCCGATGTCGCGAAAGACTCGCGGCGTCTGGACGGCGTCGACACGCGGCATCTCTTCGAGCGCGCTGCGTAGCACGTTGGCCTCGGGGCTGACGTAGTCGCGGTCGATCGCGTCTCCTTCACGCAAGATGCGGTTGAGGGTGTTGGCGTCTTCGCCGATGTATCGGCGCAGACCCATCGCTTTCTCGTCGTCCAGGTGGGCGAGTTCGGGGTGTTCTTCCCGCAGCCGGGCCACGCTCTCTTCGAACGGGACTCCGGTACGCGCCTCGACTCGCTCACGGTAGGACTGCCGGTCCTCGTCGGGCAGCTCGTGGCACGGCTCGCCGTGCGGCTCCGGGTCGGATGCCCGCGGCGCAGGTTCCGGTGCCTCGTCCTGGTCCCGCTGCCCGGCTGGATCCGCCTGGCGCTGCGCGTCCGCCTGGCGCTGCGCGTCCGCCTGGCGCTGCGCGTCCGCCTGGCGCTGCGCGTCCGGCTGGCGGTCGGGGTGCCCGTCGGGCTGCTCTGGGATTTCCCGCGATGGCGGCTCCTCGCCATATTCCCGCGTGCTGCGTCCCCCGACGTCTTCCCACGGGTCACCCCAGTCGAGGTCATCGTTCCTGTTCGTCCCGCGTCCATAGGCCTGGCGCGGCTGATCCTGGTTGCCCGGCTGGGCGTCCCGTGCGGGCGCGTCGTGGTCGGGCCCGCGGTCCCACCCGCTGCCCTGCGGTCCGAACGGTTTCCCATTATCCGGGATTGACTGCAGTTCGGGCGAGGGGCGCATTGAGGGCGAAGGGGGTGCGTCGTTGTGGCCCCAGGACGCGATGGGTGGTTGTGACGGTGGTTCAGGGGTCCAGTTGCTGGGCGTGGAGCGCAACGAGGTGCCGATGTCGTGGGGCTGTGGGGGCGGGTAGCCAGGGCTTTGGGGCGCCGGGTGCGAGTTCGGCTGGGTTGGTAGGGGTGTGTGGGCATTCGGGGCGGCGTCCGGATGATGAGCCGGGGTCTTGCTCTTGTCGCCGAAGAAGTCCGTGACCGTGTCCAGCGCGCGCCGACTCATGGATCCCGCTGTGCTGCTGCCGCCGGTTGCGAGGCCCGCGGCTACTTCCGGGGCTAGCTTTCCGAGGGTGCCGAAGGGGTCTTTGGTGAAGCTGTCGATTCCGGCACCGATCATCGCCTTGCCGGTGCCGATCGGGTCGCTGATGAATGCTTTGCCTGCCGCGACGGTGCTCGCCGCCAGGTTGCCGATGTTCTCGGCGTACTGCGATGGGTGGGTCAGGTTGTACGGGTCGAACGGGTTGAGCACTCGGGCTTGCTGGAGCATGCCCAGGGCTCCGTCGAAGCTGCCCTCCCAGAAGTCGCCTGCGGACTCCGCGACGTTCTGGAAGATGTCCTCGGCCGCGGACTCGAGCATGGTGAGCGGCCCCGGCTGCGGCGGTGCTTTCTCGGCCGCCTGCATCAAGGTCTTCGCGAGGTTCTTCGCGGCCTCCTCGACCTGGGCCTTCGCCGAGTCCAGCGACGCCTGGGCCTGGTTGCGGGCGGCCGCGCCCGGGTCCTGGAACGGCTCGGTGGCGTTGCCCTGGTCGGCCGCCTTCTCGTACTGGGCCTCGGCCTGCGCAGTTCTCCGCTCCGCCTGCTCGATGTCGGCACACGCCTTCTCGGCCTGCTGCTGAGCCCAAGCCAGCACGTCGCGGTACCGCCGCATCGCGTCGGCGGCTTCGGTGAAGGCGTCGGCCGCGCGGAACCACTTGGGCGGTTCCTGCTGGAAGTACTCCTGGAACCTGTCGGCGGTCTGGCCCTCCCAGCCGGTGGTGTTGATCTTCTGGAAGCCCTGTCCGGCGTTCTCGAACGCGGTGCCCAGCTTCGTCATGGTGGCCAGGGTTTCGTCGATGGCGGGAAGTTCGCCGGGAATCTCCTCTTTGGGGTCCGGAGCCATCAGCCGTCCACCTTGGTGTTGTGGCCGGCCTGGTTCAACACGTGCGAGGCGGCCTGCTGCGGCAGTCCCTCCGGCGCGATATCGACCCCGAACTGCGCGAACGACTTCTGCGGGGCGGCGTCGAGGTCGGCGGTGGGGTTGTCGAACCCGGCACCCAAGACCTTCTTGAACGCGTCGATCGCGGCCTGCTCCATCTTCTCGTACTCGGTCCGCGTGTCGGACAGCGCTGATGCTGCGGCGGCCCCCTCCTCGACCAAGAACTTCACCCCGTATTCCCACTTGCCGCAGAACCTCTTCAGCGCCTCGGTGACCAGCGCCGAACCGGACTGCTCCGCACCGAGGGTCATCATGGTGACGCCGTGGCCATCGTTGCCCAGCTTCTTCACGGGAAACGGAAGTTCGTTCTCCAACGCGGCGATGGCGTCGTTGACGCCATGCGACGCCTGTTCCAGAGCCCCCAGGTCGACGCGGAATCCATCGTTGCCCACTTAAAGCGTCCCTCCCCAAGCACGCTTGACAGGTGTTTCGTACGGCGATTGCGCGGCCACCGGGCGATCATCCGGTTGGTCGCGGTCCACTGCGATCGACTCGGGCAGGATCCCGCGCAGTGCGGGCAGGGTCACGGTGTGTTCCTGGAGCGGGTCCAGCAGCACGCTCGTGCCCTTCGGCATGCCGGGCAGGTAGCCGTCCAGCAGCCGGGCGCCGGTGAGCAACAGGTACTCGGCCGCCTGCTCGGCCTCGCCGCGCTGCCGCCGGTACTCGGCGAAGTAGCGCAGGTCGGAGAACACCGGGAGCCACGGGATCCCGTCCACGTGCACCACCGGCACGGTCGGCGGGCCGGACACGCATTCGAGGTAGACCCCGGCGCTGCGGAAGGTCGCCACCAGATCGGCCGGACGCTCCACGGTCCGGCGGAACCGAAGCGCTTCCCGAACCAGCGGTGGCGCGTCCGGAATGGACGCTGCTGAACTCATGTCCCCCCACATGCGCGTAGTAATCAGAACACAGCGGGGAGTGACGTTATCCGATCGATCGGCAGCGGAAAAAGCGGCCAAACCACGTGGCGTGCACCGTACAAAATATTAGGCCGGACGGCGGTACGGGATCAGGGTTCCATTTCGGCGTAGGTGAGGTCGCCCAGCTCTGGTTCGGCGGCTCCGCCCGTGGCTTCCGCCAGCCAGGTCCGGAAGGTGTCCACTTCGGACTCCGGGACGTTGATGCGGAAGCGGACCTCGGCTTGGTAGTCCGTGTCCGCCACCTGGTAGCCCGCCGAGCGCAGGTCGTTGTCCAGCTTTCCGGCCAGCAGGTAGTCCACCGTGGTCGTCACGATGCGGACCGGGCGGCGTTCGAGCAGGCCCACGTGGTCCAGGGCGGCCGACACCGCGCCGCCGTAGGCGCGCACCAGGCCGCCCGCGCCGAGCAGCACCCCGCCGAAGTAGCGGGTCACCACCGCGACCGCATTGGTGATCTCGTTGCGGCGCAGCACTTCCAGCATCGGCACGCCCGCCGTGCCCGCCGGCTCGCCGTCGTCGCTGGACTTCTGGAACTCCCCAGAGTCGCCGAGGACGAACGCGGTGCAGTGGTGCCGCGCGTCGTGGTGCAGCCGGCGGCGCTGCTGGATGAATTCCCGCGCTTCCGCCTCGGTGGTCACCCGTGCCAGCGCGCACCGGAAGCGAGACTTCTTCACCTCCAGCTCGTGCTCACCCGTCCGCTTGATCGTCCGCATCGGTCCCCTTTGTCCAGTGGCGCCCGCCACCGCCGCGCAGCACCTTCGGGCCATCCTCCCATTCCGGAAACGGTGCAGGTCAGCGCGGTGATCCGGGCTGGAGGAGGCGGCGATTTCCGTTGTGGGCCGCGGGCCCGTAACGTCCCCCCTCATGGAGCAGTCATCGAGCCCGTTTGAACCAGGCACGCGGGTGCGCGCCACGTTCGGCCGGTTCCGTGATCGGGTCGGCACGGTGGTGGAGACCGCCACCGGTCTCCCCGAAGTCTTCGACGGTCCGGTCCTCTGGGTGCGGTTCGACGGAGCCGACGATCCCGGCCTGGTCGCAGGCAGATTTCTGGAAGCCGCCTGACCCCCGCGTCGGCGGCGGGTGGTCCCCGGTTTCAGTTGAAACCTCGCGGACCGCCCCGGGATCCACAGTTTCAATGGAACTGTGGAGTGCCCCAGCCGGGCCGAGCGGGCTCAGCCCCAGACCTCGGCGACGGGCGGAGCAGGCTGCCCACGTGGTCGGCGCGGAACGGGGGTGCGACGCGCGGGCCCATGCGCGCAACATGGTTTGCGAATGCGATCGCGCCTAGTCGTGATTTTAACCGTCGTCGCCGGCCGGGCAACCGGGGTGTTCGCTCTGTGTGAGCAAGGACAATTCGGTATATCCGGTCGAGTGGATAAAATCGACTCGACAATCGACGTCGGGGATGACGGATGGAGACGATGCGGGTTCTCGTGATCGGGGCCGGAGTCGGGGGACTTGCCATCGCCAACGGATTGATCGACAAGGGCCACCACGTGCAGGTCTTCGAGCACGCGAACGCCCTGCGGACCACCGGCGCGGGCATCACGGTGTGGAGCAACGGCACCGCTGCGCTGCGCGAACTCGGCGTCGACATCGAGGAGGCGGGCCGTCCGCTGCACAGCCTCCGGTCTGTCACCGAAACCGGTCGGCTGCTCTGGGAAGCCGACCTCGGCGAGGTCACCGAGCGCTTGGGCTCGCCGACGGTGCAGATTCCCCGCCGCACGCTGATCGCGGAGATGGCCGCCGCGCTGCCGCCGGGCGTGCTGCACTTCGGCCGCCGCTGCGTCGGCGTCACCGAGCACCCGGACCACGTCGTCGTCGAGTTCGCTGACGGCGGCTTGGCCGCCGGGGACGTGCTGATCGGCGCCGACGGCCAGGGTTCGGTGGTGCGCCGCGAGGTGCTGGGCGGTGACCCGGCGCGGCCGACGGGCTGGGCCAGCTGGCAGGGTATGACCCGCAGCGACCTACCGATCGCGCACGGTCACCAGACGCTCAACATCGCCGGCCGCAACGCGCACTGCGGCCTCATCCCGACCGGCGACGGGCTGCTCCACTGGTGGTTCGACATGCCCTGGAAGGACGGCGACCCGGTGCTGTCCGTCGCCGACCTGCGGCAGGTCTTCCGCGGCTGGCCGGGCCCGGTCGAGGAACTGCTGGCCTCGGTCACCGACGACGACCTCGGGTTCTTCCCGCACATCCGGCACAAGGTGCCGCAGGTCTGGGGCGGCCCGCGCAGCACGCTGCTGGGCGACGCGGTGCACGCGATGCCGCCCGCCGTGGCGCAGGCGGCCAACCAGACGTTGGAGGACGCCTGGTTGCTCACCCAGTTCTTGTCCAATGTGGACCGCGAACCGGCGGAGCTGCTGCGGGCCTACGAGCAGGAGCGGCGACCGCGCGCGCTGAAGGTATCGCGTACCGCGGCGCTGACCTCGGCGCAGCGCAGCACCCCGTTGCAGCGCCTGGCGAGGTTCCCGAGGTGGCTGGCGACCCGCAGTCAGGTGGCCTCGCTGCGCTCCGGCAGCAACGTCCTCCGCCTCGCCCGGCAACCCCAGGTCCAGGTCGCCTGAACCTCCCGCGGCACCGCCTCGGCGGACCCGGTCAGTCCGGCGATTTCGCGGCGGCAAGAAGCCCTCCCCGCCAGGTCGGCGAGGAGGGCTTCCGGGCTGCAGGTCAGCCGCCGAAGACGTCCGGGTCGGGGCCGACGCGAATGCCGGTCTTCAGCGCCGTGATACCCGCGACGTCGTCGTCGGCGAGCTCGAAGTCGAAGACCTCGATGTTCTCCTTGATCCGCGAGGGCGTGGCGGACTTCGGGATCGCGATGTTGCCCAGCTGGATCTGCCAGCGCAGCACGATCTGCGCCGGGCTCTTGTCGTATTTTTCGGCGAGCGAAGCCAGCGACGCATCGTCGAGCAGTCCCTTGCCCTGACCCAGCGGGCTCCACGCCTCGGTGGCGATGCCGTGCTCGGCGTGGAACGCGCGCAGTTCGGCCTGCGGCAGGTTCGGGTGCAGCTCGATCTGGTTGACCGCGGGCACCGCGTCGGTTTCCTCGAACAACCGGCGCAGGTGCGGGATCTGGAAGTTCGACACCCCGATCGCCTTGGCGCGGCCGTCGGCGTGCAGCTGCTGGAACGCCTTCCAAGTCTCGACGTAGCGGTCCTTGGCCGGGAGCGGCCAGTGGATCAGGTAGAGGTCGACGTAGTCGAGCCCGAGCTTGGTGAGGCTCTCGTCGAAGGCCTTCAGCGTGCTGTCGTAGCCCTGGGAGTCGTTCCCGAGCTTGGTGGTGACGAACAGTTCCTCGCGCTTGAGGCCCGATTCGGCGATCGCCTTGCCCACGCCCTCCTCGTTGCCGTACACCGCGGCCGTGTCGATGCTGCGGTACCCGGCCTGCAGCGCCGCCAGCACCCGCTCGACGACCTGGCCGGCCGGGAGCTTGAAGACGCCGTAACCCAGCTGCGGCATCGCTGCGCCGGTGTTGAGCGTGATGTTCGGAACCTGTGTCATGAGGGTGTTTTCCTCCACCGATGTCGGATTGTTCGTCCCGCGGATCGCGGGCTGGTGTCCGCCTTGCCGGTCACCGTATTCGGTGCGGTAAGCCCCGGCTAGCCGATCTGCCTAGAGCTAAGCGGGAATCCCTCAGCCGACCTCGATCGACTCGGTGGGCTGCGCGGCGCGGTGCGAGACCAGGACCTCGGACTGCTGGGTCCGCCGGTCCAGCCGGCCGGAGACCAGCGCGAAGCCCAGGCCGACCACCGCCAGCAGGGCTCCCACCCAGCTCGGCGCGGTCAACCCCAGGCCGGCGGCGATCACCACGCCGCCGAGGTAGGCCCCCAGCGAGTTGGCGATGTTGAAGGTCGACTGGATGCTTGCCGAGCCCAGCGCCGGGGCCTCCCTGGCCTGGTCCAGGATTCGTGCCTGGATGCTGGGGATCGCCGCGAACCCGGTCGCGCCGATCAGGAACACCGTGATCGGCGCCAGCGCCGCGCTGTGTGAGGTGACCACGAACAGCGCCAGGCAAGCCGCCAGCGCGCCGAGGAAGACGTACAGCGTCTTCATCGGAGCCCGGTCGGCGAGCCGCCCGCCGACCGCGGTGCCGACGGTCATCCCGACGCCGAACAGCGCCAGCAGCAGGGTGACCGCGGTCGGCGTGTAGCCGGTGACGTCGGTCAGCACCGGCTTGATGTAGCTGTAGAAGGAGAAGGTCGCGGCGAAGCCGAAAACCACGACGGCGAACGCCAGCCAGACCTGCGGGCGGCGAAACGCGCGCAGCTCGCCGCGCACGCTGACGTCGGTGGGCTTGGGCTGGTCGGGCACCAGCGCCGCGACCGCGGCCAGCGCGATGACGCCGATCACCGCGACCAGGCCGAACGCCCAGCGCCAGCCGAGCGCCTGGCCGAGCAGCGTGCCGACCGGGACCCCGACGATGTTCGCCACGGTGAGCCCGATGAACATCATCGAGATGGCCTGGGCGCGCTTGTCGGTGGCGACCAGGCTCGCGGCGACCACGGCACCGATGCCGAAGAACACGCCGTGCGGCAGGCCCGCGAGGAACCGGGCGCCGAGCAGTAGCTCGTGCGTCGGCGCGGTCGCCGAGCACAGGTTCCCGACGGTGAACAGCACCAGCATGCTGAGCAGCATCGTCTTGCGCTTGAACCGCATGCCCAGCATGGTCAGCAGTGGTGCGCCGATGACAACGCCGAGCGCGTACAGCGAGATGTAGCCTCCGGCGTCCGGGATCGACACCTGCAGGTCAGTGGCGACTTCGGGCAGCAGGCCCATCATCACGAACTCGGTCGTACCAATCCCGAATGCGGCGATGGCCAGGGCCAACAGGGCAATGGGCAAGGTGACGTCTCCCCTTGAAAGCCGGACGGTTTGTCGCGTTCTCGCCGACCGGGCGCACAGCGGTGCGCGTCACATCCCGGCGTTCGAGAACGATTCAGGAAGACGGCTATCAGTGGCGCTCCCCAGACGTGTTCAACAGTAGTCCGGTGCCCCGCTGTTCCCGAAGCGGTTATGAACCGCGCCACGTCGGGAACCGCTCGTTCTGCCGAGCAGGCAAGGGAATCTTTTCATCCACAGTGGACTTGGAACGGTGCGCGGTGCACATCCGCGAGGCGGTTTCACTGTGCACTCTGGCAAAAACCGAACGTGGAAAAGCTTCTGCTCTGGGGCGTACTGGTCGATACCGCGCTGGTAGTGCGTCAGCGGATGGTGCGGTAACCAGGGTGGACACCCGGGGCCAGGTCGTGGCTCTCGGCCAAGCGTTCCAGGAGCGACTGGAGCCGGGCGCGTTCGTCGGCGTCGAGGGCTTGGCAGAAGCCGGCCTCGTGCGCGGCGGCCACGGCGCGGATCTTGTCCAGCAGCTCGGTGCCCTCCTCGGTGAGGGTCAGCTCGTGGACGCGGCGGTCGCGGGTGCTGCGGGTGCGGGTGACCAGGCCGCGACCCTCCAGGTCGTCGACGAACGTGACGACCTTGCTGGGCAGCATCCCGAGGTTCCCGGCCAGCGTCTGCTGGCTCAGCCCCGGCTGCGCGGCGATCATCCGCAGCATGCCGACCTGGGGCGGGGTCAGGCCGAGCGCGCCGACGCGCTCGGCGAACTTCGTCGCGGCCTGCGTGCCCAGCTGGGTGAGCAGGAACGCGACGCCTGTCTTGGGGATCTCTGCTGCCACACCAAATACTCTACCAGCCACGAATCGTTCAAATTACGAATGATTTGCGCCGCGGCGCAGGCTTGCGTGCGCCTCGATGTCCATGCGCTCGGTCATGTGCGGGTAGTGCAGCTCGAACGCCGGCCGGACCGACCGGATGCGCGGAAGCGCGGTGAAGTTGTGCCGCGGAGGAGGGCACGACGTGGCCCATTCCAGCGAGTTCCCGTGTCCCCACGGGTCGTCCACGGTCACCACCGCGCCGAAGCGGTAGCTGGTGAAGACGTTGTACAGGAACGGCAGCATCGAGGCTCCCAAGATGAACGCGCCGATGGTCGACACCACGTTCAGCGTGGTGAAGCCGTCGGAGCTCAGGTAGTCGGCGTAGCGCCGCGGCATGCCCTCGCTGCCCAGCCAGTGCTGCACCAGGAATGTGCCGTGGAAGCCGATGAAGGTCAGCCAGAAGTGCAGCTTGCCCAGCCGCTCGTCCATCATCCGGCCGGTCATCTTCGGGAACCAGAAGTACACCCCGGCGAACACCGCGAACACGATCGTCCCGAACAGCACATAGTGGAAGTGCGCGACCACGAAGTAGGTGTCGGTGATGTGGAAGTCCAGCGGCGGTGACGCGAGGATGACGCCGGTCAGCCCGCCCAGCAGGAACGTCACCATGAACCCCACCGCGAACAGCATCGGTGATTCGAAGGTCAGGTGGCCACGCCACATGGTGCCGATCCAGTTGAAGAACTTGATCCCGGTCGGGATCGCGATGAGGAACGTGGCGAACGAGAAGAACGGCAGCAGTACCGCACCGGTGGCGAACATGTGGTGCGCCCAGACGAGCATCGACAGGCCCATGATCAGCAGCGTGGCGAACACCAGACCGGTGTAGCCGAACAGCGGTTTCCGGCTGAACACCGGGAATATCTCGGTCACGATGCCGAAGAACGGCAGCGCGACGATGTAGACCTCTGGATGGCCGAAGAACCAAAATAGGTGCTGGAAGAGGACGACCCCGCCGTTGGCCGGATCGAACACGTGCCCGCCCAGGTGCCGGTCGATCAGGAGTCCGAACAGCGCGGCGGCCAGGATCGGGAACGCCATCAACACCATCAGGCTGGTCGCCAGGATGTTCCAGCAGAAGATCGGCATCCGCCACATCGTCATACCGGGACAGCGCAGGCACACCAGCGTGGTGATCATGTTGACCGCGCCCAGGATCGTGCTCAGGCCGCTGAGGATCAGCCCGGCCGCCCACACGTCGCCGCCCGGGCCCTGGCTGAACATCCCGCGCGACAGCGGCGTGTAGGCGGTCCAGCCGAAGTCGGCCGCGCCGCCCGGCAGCAGGAACCCGCTGAGCACGATCAGTCCGCCGAACAGGAACAGCCAGAACGACAGCGCGTTCAACCGCGGGAACGCCACGTCCGGCGCTCCGATCTGCAGCGGCAGCACGACGTTTGCGAAGCCGAACACGATCGGTGTGGCGAACAGCAGCAGCATGACCGTGCCGTGCATGGTGAACAGCTGGTTGTACTGCTCCTGCGACAGGAACTGCAGGCCCGGTTGCGCCAGCTCGCCGCGGATCAGCAGCGCCATCGAGCCGCCGACGATGAAGAAGAAGAACGAGGCGATCAGGTAGAGGATCCCGATGTCCTTGGGATCCGTGGTGTGCAGCCACGGGATCAGGCGCTGACCTTTGAGCGGGCGCCTGGTGGTCCGCGACCGCGTCGGAACCGCGGTGGGTTCGATCCTGACGGTTGCCATGCCAGTCTCCTGCGGCATCGCGAGGGCATCAGAGCCGGGTCCACCCAGTCTCAACCCGGCCCCGGCGAGCCGCAATCGGCATCCCCCGTCACCCGGAGAGGGCGCAATTTCGTGAGAAATTGGCACGGCCTCGGGTGACGCCAGATGTCACGCTCCGTCCCGGTTCGCAGTGCGTTCCCCCAGGTGGCGGTCAATTTCTCGCGAAATTGGCACGGCTCCTGGTGATGCGGGCGTCAGCTCGGCGCGCTTTCGATGGCGCCGTGCGCCATCGAGCGCAGCAGGCGGGACATCGCTTCGGCGTCCAGGTAGGCGCTGTAGGGGGTCGAGTTGATCAGCCCGAACACCGCGTGCGCGGCGGCGCGGGCGGTCGGGCGGTCCAGGTCCGGCCGGATCTGGCACAGCACGTCCACCCACACCTCGACGTAGCTGCGCTGCAGCTCGCGGACCTTGTGCCGGTCGGCGTCGGCCAGGCTGTCCAGGTCGCGCATGTGCACGGTGATCAGCGCCGGGTTGGACAGCGCGAACTCGACGTGCCAGCGCACCAGCCGGTCCAGCGCGTCGCGCGCGTCCGCGGCGGCGCCCACCCGGTCCTGGCCGCCGAGCAGCAGCCGGTCGCTGATCCCGGTGAGCAGTTCCGCGAGCATCGCGTCCTTGCTGCGGAAGTGCCGGTACAGCGCGGGCCCGGAGATGCCCACGGCCGCGCCGATGTCGTCGATACCGACCCCGTGGAAGCCGAAGCGTGCGAACTTCTCCGCCGCGGCGGTGAGGATCTGCTCGCGGCGCGACGGCTTGGCTGCATCGGTGGACATCGACGTCGATGCTAGACGAAACGCGTTAGTCGTCGTTAACATCGGTCGCGTTAACGATGACTAACTCCGGTGGAAGGTGTGCCCGCATGGATGCGCCCGCCCTGCGCACGGCCGTGGACCCGGACTCGGCGGACTTCGCCCGCTACGCCGAGCAGCACGCGAAACTCGTCGACGACCTCAACACCCAGCTCGGCCGCGCCCGGCTGGGCGGGCCCGAGAAGGCCCGCATCCGGCACGTCGAACGGGGCAAGCTCCTACCCCGCGACCGGGTGGACGCGCTGCTCGACCGAGGCTCGCCGTTCCTGGAGCTCTCGCCGCTGGCCGCGCACGGCCTGTACGACGACGAAGCGCCGTCGGCGGGCATCATCACCGGCATCGGCCGGGTGTCCGGGCGGGAATGCGTGGTCGTCGCCAACGACGCAACCGTCAAGGGCGGCACGTACTACCCGATCACGGTCAAGAAGCACCTGCGCGCGCAGGAAGTCGCGCTGCACAACAGCCTGCCCTGCCTGTACCTGGTGGACTCCGGCGGGGCCTTCCTGCCCAGGCAGGACGAGGTGTTCCCGGACCGCGAGCACTTCGGCCGGATCTTCTACAACCAGGCGACCATGTCCGCCCGCGGCATCCCGCAGATCGCCGCCGTGCTGGGCTCGTGCACCGCGGGCGGTGCCTACGTCCCGGCGATGAGCGACGAGGCCGTGATCGTCCGCGAGCAGGGCACCATCTTCCTGGGCGGTCCGCCGCTGGTGAAGGCCGCGACCGGGGCCGAGGTGACCGCCGAGGAGCTCGGCGGCGGCGAGCTACACTCGCGCACCTCCGGCGTCACCGACCACCTGGCCGCCGACGACGCGGACGCGCTGCGCATCGTCCGCTCGATCGTCAGCACGCTCGGCCCCCGCGAGCCCAGGCAGTGGGACGTCGCGCCGGTGGAGGCGCCGGCGGTCGACCCCGGCGAGCTCTACGGCGCGGTCCCGACCGACAGCCGCACCCCTTACGACGTGCGGGAAGTCATCGCGCGGATCGTGGACGGCAGCCGGTTCGCGGAGTTCAAGCACGACTACGGCCAGACGCTGGTGACCGGCTTCGCCCGCATCCACGGGAACCCGGTCGGCATCATCGCCAACAACGGCATCCTGTTCAGCGAGTCGGCGCTCAAGGGCGCGCACTTCATCGAACTGTGCGACAAACGGTCCATCCCGCTGGTGTTCCTGCAGAACATCTCGGGGTTCATGGTCGGCAAGGAGTACGAGGCGGGCGGCATCGCCAAGCACGGCGCGAAGATGGTCACCGCCGTGGCCTGCGCCCGCGTCCCGAAGTTCACCGTCGTCATCGGCGGCTCGTTCGGGGCGGGCAACTACTCGATGTGCGGCCGGGCGTACTCGCCGCGGTTCCTGTGGATGTGGCCGAACGCCCGGATCTCGGTGATGGGCGGCGAGCAGGCGGCGTCGGTGCTGGCGACGGTGCGCCGCGACCAGCTGGACGCGCGCGGTGAGCACTGGTCGGTCGAGGACGAGGAGGCGTTCAAGCAGCCGATCCGGGACCAGTACGAGCACCAGGGCCACCCGTATTATGCGACTGCCCGGCTGTGGGACGACGGCGTGATCGACCCGAAGCAGACCCGAACGGTTCTGGGCCTGGCGATCTCGGCGGCGGCCAACGCCCCGCTGGAACCAATCTCCTACGGCGTCTTCCGGATGTGAAAAACAGGCCGTGAGTGGTTTTCGGTGCTCTGGCGACCAAAAGCGCTCACGGGTGTTGACCAGGCGAAACGTTGTGATCTGCCGTTCGGCAAGGCGAAGGGGTGACGATGCAGCACTTCGACACGGTGCTGGTGGCGAACCGGGGCGAGATCGCGGTACGCGTGATCCGGACGCTGCGGCGGCTGGGCATCCGCTCCGTCGCGGTGTTCAGCGACGCCGACCGCGGCGCGCGGCACGTCGCCGAGGCCGACACCGCAGTCCACATCGGACCGAGCCCGGCCACCGAGAGCTACCTCGACGGCAAGCGCATCCTGGACGCCGCGCGCAGCACCGGAGCCCAGGCGATCCACCCCGGCTACGGGTTCCTCGCCGAGAACGCCGGCTTCGCCGAGGCGTGCGCGCAGGCGGGCATCGTCTTCATCGGCCCACCGGCCACCGCGATCGAGTCGATGGGCGACAAGATCCGCGCCAAGCAAACGGTTTCCGCCGCCGGCGTCCCGGTGGTGCCCGGCCGCAGCGAGCCGGACATGACCGACGCCGACCTGCACGCGGCGGCGGTCGAGATCGGTTTCCCGGTCCTGTTGAAGCCATCCGCCGGTGGCGGCGGCAAGGGCATGCGGCTCATCCACGACGAGTCCACCTTGAACGACCAGATCGGCTCCGCGCGCCGCGAAGCCCGCTCGGCGTTCGGCGACGACACGCTGTTCGTCGAGCGCTTCGTGACCCGACCGCGGCACATCGAGGTCCAGGTGCTGGCGGACGCGCACGGCAACGTGGTGCACCTCGGCGAGCGCGAGTGCAGCCTGCAGCGGCGGCACCAGAAGATCGTCGAGGAGGCCCCGTCGCCGCTGCTGGACGCCGAAACGCGCGCCGGCATCGGTGCCGCCGCGGTGGACGCGGCGCGCTCGGTCGGTTACGTCGGGGCGGGCACCGTCGAGTTCATCGTCTCCGCCGACCGCCCGGACGAGTTCTTCTTCATGGAGATGAACACTCGCCTGCAGGTCGAGCACCCGGTCACCGAACTCGTCACCTCGGTCGGCGGGGAACGCGGCGTCGACCTCGTCGAACAGCAGGTCCGGGTGGCCGGGGGAGAGCCGCTGCCCTGGGCGCAGGAGGACCTGTCGATCGACGGCCACGCCGTCGAGGCCCGTGTCTACGCCGAGGACCCGACCCGCAACTTCCTCCCGACGGGCGGCGACGTCCTGGCGGTGCACGAGCCGTCCGGCCCCGGCGTCCGGGTCGATTCCGGGGTGCGCGCGGGCGGGCGCGTGGGATCGGACTACGACCCGATGCTGGCCAAGGTCATCGCGTGGGCGCCGAGCCGGGCCGATGCGCTGCGCCGGCTGGACGCCGCGCTCGCCGACACGGCGGTCCTGGGCCTGCACACCAACGTCGCGTTCCTCCGCGCACTGCTGAGGCATGACGACGTCCTGGCCGGCCGCCTGGACACCGGCCTCGTCGAGCGCGAACTCGACTCGCTCGTCGCCGAGAGCAACACGACACCGGACGACGCCTACGTCGCCGCGGCCTTGGAGCGGCTGCTCGCCGCCGAACCGACCGAGCCGGTCGTCGACCCGTGGGACATCCCCGACGGCTGGCGGCTCGGCGAACCTGCCTGGAGCACCTGGCGCTTCGCCGGCCCGGCCGACGAGGTCCGCGTCCGGTTGCGAGGCCGCGCCCGGGACGCCGGGGTTTCAATTGAAACTGTGCCCAAGGGTGACCCGGCAACGGCAGTTTCAATTGAAACTGCGGTCCACCGGGCCTCGGTCGAAGCGCACGGCGACACCCTGACCGTCACCTACCAGGGCCGCACCCGTCGGTACCGCTACGCGCACGTCGACGGCACCACCTGGCTCGCCGCGGACGGCCACGCCTGGGCGCTCGCCGAGCACCGCCTGCTCGCCGAGCGCGGCGGCGCCGCCGGTCGGTCGGACGGCGTGGTGACCAGTCCGATGCCGGGCTCCGTGCTGGTCGCCGAGGTGAGCCCCGGCCAGGAAGTCCGCAGCGGACAAAGGTTGTTCGTCGTCGAGGCGATGAAGATGGAGCACACCGTCACCGCGCCGATCGACGGCGTTGTCACCGAAGTGCACGCCAGGAAGGGGCAGTCGGTCGGACTCGACCAGCCGCTGGCTGTCCTCGCCGCTCAAGAGGAGGCCTGAACGATGGTGGATCACCGGCTCAGCGAAGAGCACGAAGCCCTGCGCGAGAGCGTGCAGACCTTCGCCCGCAAGGAAGTCGCCCCGGTCATCGGCGACTACTACGAACGCGAGGAATTCCCGTACCCGCTGGTGCAGACCATGGGGCGGATGGGTCTGTTCGGGCTGCCGATCCCCGAGGAGCACGGCGGCATGGGCGGCGACTACTTCGCGTTGTGCCTGGCGCTGGAGGAGCTGGCGCGTGTCGACTCGTCCGTCGCGATCACCCTGGAGGCCGGGGTCTCGCTGGGCGTCATGCCGATCTACCGGTTCGGCAGCGACGAGCAGCGGCGCACCTGGCTGCCCCGCCTGGCGGCCGGGGAGATTCTCGGCGCGTTCGGCCTGACCGAGCCCGGCGGCGGCTCCGACGCGGGCAGCACCCAAACCACAGCGGTGCTCGACGTAGGGGGTACCTCGCGCTCGAGCGAAGCCGAGAGTGAGGGAGAGTGGGTGATCAACGGCTCCAAGGCGTTCATCACCAACTCCGGCACAGACCTCACCGGCCTCGTCACGGTTACCGCCGTCACCGGGCAGAAGCCGGGCGGCGGCAAGGAGATCTCCACGATCATCGTGCCCGCCGGAACCCCGGGCTTCACCGTCGCGAAGAAGTACTCGAAGGTCGGTTGGAACGCCTCCGACACCCATGCGCTGTCCTTCGATGACTGCCGGGTGCCCGCCGCGAACCTCCTCGGCGAGCGCGGCCGCGGCTACGCCCAGTTCCTCGCGACGCTCACCGAGGGCCGGGTCGCGATCGCCGCGGTCGGCGTCGGCCTCGCCCAGGGCTGCGTCGACGAATGCCTGCGCTACCTGGGTGAACGAGAGGCCTTCGGCCGCAAGATCGGCGAGTACCAGGCCATGCAGTTCAAGGTCGCCGACATGGAGCTGCGCGCGCACACCGCGCGGCTGGCCTACTACGACGCGGCATCGCGGATGGTGCGCGGCGAGCCGTACAAGAAGGAGGCCGCGATCGCCAAGCTCGTCTCGTCGAACGCGGCGATGGACAACGCCCGGGACGCCACGCAGATCTTCGGCGGCTACGGGTTCATGAACGAGACGCCGGTCGGGCGCTTCTACCGGGACGCCAAGATCCTGGAGATCGGCGAGGGCACCAGCGAGGTCCAGCGCATGCTGATCGCCCGGGAACTCGGCCTGCCGGCCTGAGAGAAAAGGACGGCGGAGGCCTCGGGGTTGCGGCCTCCGCCGGCCATCAGATCAGTGGTCGGGGATCGGGTCGGGGGTTGGGTCGGGTTTCGGGGGGATCAGCGCCGGAACCGCTTCTGCGGCACGGTGATCTCGTCGGTCTCCTCGATGCCGGGGTAACCGGCCAGCACGTCGTAACCGGCTGGCACGTCGTAACCGGCCGGCGCGTCGTGACCGGCGTGCGCGTCGTAACCTGCCGGCGCGTCGTACTCCGGCGCGGGCCGGAAGCCCTGCTGCGTGTCCTCGCCGGGCCACACCGGCCCCTGGCCGCTCGGTGCCGGGCCGCTCTGCACCGGCTCCTCGTCGGCGTCCGCCAGGTGCTGCATCACCCAGTCACGGGCCAGCGCTGCCGGCGAGGTGCCCTGCTTGAAGGCGAGCTCCCGCAGGCGTTCGTTGGCCATCAGGGGCAGCCGCAGCTGGTAGACCTGTGAGGCGCCGAAGCGGCGTCCGGACCCGGTGGATTCGACGCTCTCCTCAGGGGCCAGCGCAGCCAGGTACGACTCGAACTCATGATCCGGTTCGGCCGACTGGGCAGACTTCTGCTGCCGTCGGCCGGTCTTGGTTCGTCCTAGAGCCACCGGCACACGATAACGGTTGTGTTGCGACCCGCGAGTCGCTGTGAGCCCTATCACCGCTCGCCGAGTCACAGAAAAGCGCTCCCACCTGCGCTTTTGCGATCGTGATGAAAAAGCGGAGGGCCCCCGCGCCAGGGGGAGGAACGCGGGGGCCGGAGGGGATCTCCACAGGTGCTGACCGGGGGTCTGTCAGCGGACCGATTGTGGCACGTCGCAGGACGTTGTGGGGAGCTTTCCGCCGCAGGATTGCTGCATCCCGGTCGCTGCTCAGTTCGCGCCGGGCCACCCCGCGATCGTGTACCCCGCCTCGGTGATGGCCGCCGCCACCGCGTCCCGGGTGAGCTCCTGCTCGCTGGTCACCGAGACCTGCCCGCTCTCCACCGAGACCTGCACGCCGCTGACGCCGGGCAGCTCCGAGAGCTCCTCGGTGACGGACTTGGCGCAGTGGCCGCACGTCATGCCGCTAACGACGAACGTCTGACTGCTCATGAAAGTTCCCTCCTGGCAGGTTTCTGCCACGACTCGATGCGGATTCCGCCGCAAACTGTCCCGAACGTCCATTATGGACGATCGTGGTGGGGGTGGCTCAGGGGGTGTGACCAGGGCAATATTCGAAGTGGATCGAGGTTTCCCACGCGATTACTCTGCGTCGAAGTCAAATCACTCTCTGGGGGGCTGCGGGTGTTGACGACCTGTGGATAAATTGCGCCCGGAACCCGAGGCCGGGGAGGCGTCATGTACGGGTCACTGGACGTACGGAAGTTCTTGTGGCAACACGAAGACGGGTCCTCGCGGCAGTCGTCCGCGGTGCCCGCGCCGCGCACCGGCGAGCCCTCGCGGATCTCGTCGGAGCAGGTGCACCGGGCCAGGATGGCGGTCGCCCGCAGCGCGGAAAACGCCGAGGACTGCAAGCTCCTGCTGGACATGCTGGGATTGGCGCCCGACGACGACGGACAGCCGCCGGTCACGCGCTGACCGGGCGTCCGCCGTGCCGCCGAGGTGCGCTTTCGGGGCGTTCGTCGAGCGGCGTCGGCAAGTCGGCGCCGGCTCGAACCCGGCGGGCGGGATGGTCGGATTCGCGGTAACTTCCGGTGGCGTAGTTGATCATCCGTTCGTGGACCGCGTCGCTCGGGCGGCGGATCGCGGACGACCTCTTCGTGCCGGCGGGGCCGGCCGACCGCTTCGGCGAGATCTGGCGCGTGGTGCTCGCCGCGATCGCCCGGGAGGACTGGCGCGCGAACCCGAACCGACGGGTCGATCTTGAGGCGCGGATCACAAAATCGCCATCTGTCTGATTTGTGCGCTTTTCGGGTTCGGGACTCGCCTCGTGGGCTGCTGGGTGCTCGCCACCCTACGTCGGCGATGGGGTGCCAAGATCCAACAAAGCGGCAGGTCAAATGGCTATCATCGGAGGCTGTCCCGCGTCGGATCGGTGTCGCGAGGGGTGTCATGCGGCTTAAGGGACCCCCCGCCTTGGGGGCGCTGAAGGCATGTCGTAAGCTTTCATCACTGCCAACGGGGCGCTCCGAAAAGGGGAAAGCCGGTTGGAGGCAAGGCCGGGTCGGTTTCGAATCGGCCAAGCCCCCATCGTCTAGCGGCCTAGGACGCCGCCCTTTCAAGGCGGTAGCGCGGGTTCGAATCCCGTTGGGGGTACGAACAACTGAAGATAGAAGCATGGCCCAGTGGCGCAGTTGGTTAGCGCGCCGCCCTGTCACGGCGGAGGTCGCGGGTTCGAGTCCCGTCTGGGTCGCCAAGGCGAACGGCATTGAGCCGACGCTATCGGCCAGGTAGCTCAGTTGGTACGAGCGTCCGCCTGAAAAGCGGAAGGTCGGCGGTTCGACCCCGCCCCTGGCCACCGCTCGTAAGCCGCGAAAACAGCCCGCGCCAGTTTCGGCGGGGGCTGTTTCGTTTCAGTCGGTCTTCCGGGGAGTAGGCGTTCCGTCCGGCGGCGAGGTCGCTTCGGAGGGCGTCCGTCACATGCTGGCGCTGCGATCCAGCTCCCGGCTCTAGCCGCGCTCTAGCCGGGCGCCTCCTCGCTGCGTTCGTGCAGCGAAGACATCTGAGCGTCGAGTCCGGCAGCGGCCTCGGCCGCCGCTTTGAGCTCGGCGGCGAAGCTCTCCGGCACCTCGCCCCCGCTCTTGTAGAGCAGCTCGTGCTCTACGGCGGCCCAGAAGTCCATCGCGATGGTGCGCAGCTGGAGTTCGACGGCCACTTGCTCGGTGCGGTCGGACAGGTGCACCGGCACGTTGATGATCAGGTGCAGGCTGCGGTAGCCGTTCGGCTTCGGCGCGGCGATGTAGTCCTTGGTCTGCACGATCTCAATCTGGTGCTGGCGGATGAGATCGCGGACGAGGTAGACGTCGGAGATGAACGGGCACACGACGCGCACGCCGGCGATGTCGGTGAGGTGTTCGCGGGCCGACACCGGGTCGATCGGCAGCCCGCGCCGGGCGAGCTTGGCCGCGATCGCCTCCGGGCGCTTGATCCGCGAGGTGATGTGCTCGATCGGATCGTGCTCGTGGGCGTAGTCGAACTCCTCGCTCCAGATCCGCAGCTTGGTCATGAGCTCGTCGACGCCGAACTTGTGCACCATCAGCAGGTCGCCGGTCCGGCGCATGAAGGCGAGGGCGTCGTCGCGGTCCATGTCGCCGAGTTGCTCGATGGCGCTGCGCTGCGGATAGGGCCACCCGCGCGAGCCGCCGCGCGGAGATATGTCCCCGGAACCCATCGACGCTCCTTCCCCGCTGATCGATTCCAGCCTAGGCCGGGCCGTATGACCGGGCCTGCGCTCAGGAGCGGGGCGAGAGGATGACGACATGGATCTCCCGGTCTCCGGCGCGTTCGGCGCGGGTGTCGTAGAAAAGCGGGAGGTCGGCGGTTCGACCCCGCCCCTGGCCACCGCGAAGACCAGTCAATTCGGCCCTTACCGGGATCGGTAGGGGCCGCCTGCGTTCCGCGGGGGCTTCCGGGGCTGTTGTTATTCTCGGCGGTCTGATGTCTGCGACTCTCGTTGCCTCTGATCTCGCCGCCGGGCACGGCGACCGCTCCTTGTTCACCGGGCTCGACCTCGTCGTCGCGCCCGGCGATGTGATAGGGCTCGTCGGGGCCAACGGCGCCGGGAAGTCCACGTTGCTGAAACTGCTGGCCGGGCTCGACGCGCCGGAGCGCGGCGAGCTGCGCCTTTCCCCCGCCACCGCGATCGTCGGTTACCTGCCGCAGGAGCCCGATCGCAGGCCCGGGGAGACGGTGAACCAGTTCCTCGCCCGCCGCACCGGCGTCGCTGCGGCGCAGCGCGCGATGGACGAGGCGACGCAGGCCCTTACCGAGGGCGCGCCCGGGGCCGACGACGCGTACGCCGCGAGCCTGGATCGCTGGCTGAGCCTGGGCGGTGCCGACCTGGAGGAACGCGCCGAAGGCGTCGCGGATTCGCTTGGTCTGTTCGTCGAGCTCGACCAGGCCATGAGCTCGCTTTCGGGCGGTCAGGCCGCCCGCGCGGGCCTGGCCTCGCTCCTGCTGTCCCGCTACGACGTGTTCCTACTGGACGAGCCGACCAACGACCTCGATCTGGAGGGCCTCGAACTCCTGGAAAGGTTCGTGCGCGGGCTGCGCGCCGGCACCGTCGTCGTCAGCCACGACCGCGAGTTCCTCACCCGCACGGTCAACAAGGTCCTCGAACTCGACCTGGCCCAGCAGCAGATCAACCTCTACGGCGGCGGCTACGACGCCTACCTGGAGGAGCGCGCGGTCGCGCGCAGGCACGCGCGGGAGGCGTTCGAGGAGTACGCCGACAAGAAGTCCGCGCTGGAGGCGCGTGCGCACATGCAGCGCGCCTGGATGGACAAGGGCGTCAAGAACGCCCGCCGCAAGGGCACCGACAACGACAAGCTTGGCCGCAAGGCCCGTTCGGAGACGACCGAGAAGCAGGCCTCCAAAGCACGGCAGACCGAGCGCCTGATCGAGCGGCTCGATGTCGTCGAGGAGCCGCGCAAGGAGTGGGAGCTGCGCATGGAGATCGCGGCGGCGCCCCGCTCCGGGGCGGTCGTCGCCACCCTGCGCGAAGCGGAGGTGCGGCGCGGCGACTTCACCTTGGGACCGGTGACGCTGCAGGTCGACTGGGCCGACCGCGTGGCGATCACCGGCGCCAATGGTTCGGGCAAGTCGACGCTGCTCGGGGCGCTGCTGGGGCGCGTCCCGCTGGATGCGGGGTCCGCGGCGCTCGGCTCCGGCGTCGTCGTCGGCGAGGTCGACCAGGCACGCGCGCTCTTCCACGGCTCGGAGTCGCTGCTCGACGCGTTCTGCGCGGCCGTGCCCGACACCGAGAACGCCGAGGTCCGCACGCTGCTCGCCAAGTTCGGCCTCAAGGCCGACCACGTGCTGCGCTCGGCCGCCACGCTGTCGCCCGGCGAGCGCACCCGGGCCGCACTCGCCCTGCTCCAGGGGCGCGGGGTCAACCTCTTGGTGCTGGACGAGCCGACGAACCACCTCGACCTGCCCGCCATCGAACAGCTGGAGTCGGCCCTCGATTCCTATGCGGGCACGCTCCTGCTGGTGACTCACGACCGCCGCATGCTCGATGCGGTGCGAACCACCCGCCGCCTGGAGATGTCGGGTGGCAAGCTCGCCGAGACCTCGCCGTGAGTGCTCCCGCGCCCGTCGTCAGCCTGTGACGTTGGAGCACTGGTCCGGAAACGTTCGCCGCCACCGGGCTGGAGACGGGGTCCGACCGACCTGATGACTGTCGTGCCTCGGCGGTAGCTTGATCGACGGCATCGATACGGGAGGGCGGGCTGCAACAGGGATGGTGGCCACCCGGCACGATCGCCGCGATCTGACCGCGAGCCGGTCGCGTTCGCGACCGTGGAAGGATCGAGACATGCCGGGCAACGACGAGCCCGCGCGCTGTGCTTCACCTGCGGCGGACTCCGGAAGCTCGGCGAGCCGCGGATGTACGTCGTGCAGGCCACCGAGGACATGCGGACGGGGATGACCACGGGCGAGTGGCGGACCCGCCCGCAGTGCCAGGGCACGGGCCACCTGTCAAGCCTGTATCCGCCTGCCTGACCTGCACCGCCGCACAAGACGAGGCGGAAACCAAGTAGGGACGCCCCCGCGCTCAACCGGCCTGGGGGTTACCGGGAGTGCGGGGGCGTCAAGGTCCACCCCTGGGGGTCAGGTGGACGGCGTCCATGCTACTTCGTGGTATCCCGGATGTCTCTAGGGGCAGAGATCTTTTTTCTCCCGGACCGCCGCGAATCGCAGGAAGAACTGGGCCAGCGGCCCGATGGCGAGCGCGTAGAGCACGGTGCCGACGCCCACCGTGCCGCCCAGCAGCCACCCGGCCGCGAGGACGCAGAGCTCGATCAAGGTGCGGACCAAGCGCACCGACCAGCCAGTTCGGGCGTGCAGGCCGGTCATCAGCCCGTCCCTCGGACCCGGTCCGAGCCGCGCGCCGACGTAAACTGCCGTCGCGAAGCCGTTGAGCACGATGGCGCCGATCATCACCGAGATCTGCCCCGGTAGCGCGTCGATCGGTGGGGTGAGGCCCAGGGTGGTGTCCACCGAGATGGCGATGACGACAACGTTGGCGACCGTGCCGATGCCGGGCCGTTGCCGCAGCGGCAGCCAGGCGAGCAGGACCGCGACGCCGGTCAGCGCGGTGACCGCCCCGAAGCTCCAGCCGAGGCGTTGCGCCAGGCCCTGGTGCAGCACGTCCCACGGGTCCAGGCCGAGTTGCGCCCGCACCATGAACCCCATGCTGGCTCCGTAGAGCACCAGACCGCCGATGAGCTGCCCGAGCCGGAGCAGCGGGCGGGTCCGGATGGAGAGCGGTGAGAGGTCCACAGGGGTCGAGATCGAGGCCATGAGGACTTTCTAGAACAGAATTGGCCTTGTCGTCGATAGCCAATCAACTACAATTGGCCTTATGGTCTTCGCCCCGTCCGCGCACATCCCCGGCCGCAAGCTCGTCGAGCTGCTCGGTTCCTGGGACGGAACAGCACGCCCGTCCTCCCAGGCGCTGGCCGCGGCGCTGCGGCAGCTGGCGTTGGACGGCCGACTGCCGCCGGGGACTCGACTTCCGGCGGAACGCGAGCTCGCCGATGCCCTCGGGGTCAGCAGGACCCTGATCGCGCGGGCGCTCGACCGGCTCCGGGAGGACGGTTTCGTGGCCAGCCGGCGCGGCGCCGGGTCGTGGGTGAAGCTGCCGGACCAGGAGCGCGACAACGAATCCCACGGTGGCTGGTTCCCTACCGCGGGCACCGAGGTGCTGAACCTCGCGCAGGCCACGCCGAGCGCACCGCCGGAACTGTGCGCTGCGGTGGATCGGGCGCGCTTGCGGTTCGCAGAGCACCTGTCCGGTCACGGCTACCAGCCGCAAGGCCTGCCGGTGCTGCGCGAGCGGATCGCCGAGCGCTACGCGAAGCGGGGACTACCGACAGGCCCGGAGCAGATCCTCGTCGCCAACGGGGCGCAGCACGGCTTCGCGCTCCTGTTGCGGATGCTGGTGTCGCCGGGCGAACGCGTGCTCGTCGAGCACCCGACTTACCCGAACGCGCTGGAGGCGATCCGCGGCCTCAACGCGACCCCCGTCGCGGTGCCGATGGTCGAGGACGGCTGGGACGTGGAGCTGCTCGCCGCCAGCCTGCGGCAGACATCACCGCGGCTGGCGTACCTGATCCCGGACTTCCACAACCCGACCGGCGTCCGGCTGGATGCGGGCGGCCGGGCCCAGCTCGCCAGGGCGCTGGCCCGCACCTGCACAACAGCGGTCATCGACGAGACGCTCGCCGAGATCGACCTCACCGGCGCCGAAGCGCCGCTACCGATGGCCGCGTTCACCGATCGGGCAATCCTCGTCGGGTCGGCCAGCAAGTCGTTCTGGGGTGGCCTCCGGCTCGGCTGGATCCGCGCGTCCGAGGACTTCGTGCAGCGCATGGTGATCGGCCGCGCCGCGATGGACCTCGGCAGCCCGATCCTCGAACAGCTGGCTCTGGCGGAGCTGCTGCAGGACGCCGACCAGGTGCTGGAGCGCCGGCGCGTCGAGTCGATCGAGCGCCGCGACTGCCTCATCGCGGCATTGCGCGAGCACCTGCCGCATTGGCGCTTCCGCGTCCCCGACGGTGGCCTGGCCCTGTGGTGCGACATCGGAGCACCGGTCAGCAGCCGGCTTTCGGTGGCCGCGGAGCAGCACGGTGTGCGGGTGGCACCGGGGGCGCGTTTCTCGGTGTACGGGTCGCTGGAGCGCTGGATGCGAGTGCCGTACACGTTGCCGGGCGACCAGCTGGAAGAGGCGATCCGCCGCCTCACCGCGGCGACGGCATCGGTGCCCGAAGGCCCCGGCAACACCATCCTGACGGCGCCGATCGCCTGAGAACAGGTGTGCGCAAATTGGCTTGTGTGGCGGTGCGGGTGGCGGAACCCCGGACGCCGTCTGGACTCCGGAAGCCCCACTCGTAAATGTCTGATACGCGGCATTGGGGCTGGCCTCGCCAAGAACCCCGACGGGGCGGGCACAGCCTGAGAACCCGAGGCGGTGCAAGTTGTGAAGGGGCGGCAAGCGGCTTCGCCGCTTGCCTGACGCCCACCTCACCACACAATTTGCGCTACCTCTAAAACGGCGGGCCGCCCGTCGGCACGGCCCCTCGTCGTGCCGACGGGCGGTTTCGGGCGCCGCCCCGGTGCCGCAGGGGCATTGCGGCACCGGGGCTTTGGGGACCGGGCCCGGTCCTCGGCGTTGCGTCTGGTCATTGACGTTGCCGGGGATGGGCCGGGGCGCCCCCGATTCCGATCCGGCCGGGCGCAGACGGCCGGCTCGGAGCTGGTGGGTGCGGATGTTTCCCAGCATTGCCGCCGCAGCGGCTCGGCGCAGCGTCAGTCGGGCGATGTCGATGGTTCGAAGGACAAGATGCCGGTCGTCGGCCGGGTTTCCCGGTTGTCGACGCCGGTGGACACCGGTCCGGACGGGCTCGGGTCGGCCGGCAGGATCACCAGCAGGCCGCGTAGCCCGCCGCCCCAGGAGGTCGATCCTGCGGACAGCGTAGTGGCCGGTGCGGGGGACACCGGAGGCTCCGGTGCCGGTTCGGTTGGCGGGGTGACGCGGGACGGGGCTGACTCGTCCGGGCCCCTCGGCTTCGGGATGATCCGAACGGTCGCATCGGGGACCGGGGACTGCTTCGGGCGCGGCGCGGCCTGGTCGTTGCTGGTCGGCGCGGCCGTGCGCTGCTGGACCGGCAGCGGGGGTGGCGGCGGCACCGGCGGGGCGCTGTCATTTTCGTCGGTGACCGCGGCGGGCTGATCGGGGTCGGCGTTCGGCGGCGCCGGGGCCTCGATGCGGGGCGGTTCGATCTCGGGTTTCTCGACCACGGGCCGCGCGACCGGGTCGAGTTCGGGCCACGCGGGGGCGGGGTTCGCGGGGACGGGGTTCGCCATCGGGTCGAGGACGATTTGCTCCACCTCGACCCGGAGGTGGTCGTTCTCGGGCAGTTCAAGGGCATCGGCCGCTGCTGCCGCACCGAGCCATCCGGCGATGCTCAGGCCGCCGATGAACGCGGCCCGTACCGCGAGCGCGCTGAGCCGCGACCAGGGACCGCGCTGCGCGCAGGTTCCTGTCACGGTTACCACCGCCTGTCGGTCGGGTCCGCGCGGCAGTGCGCGGCGTCGGCGTCGGGCGCGCCGGGGGTGATCGGCGCGGTATGGGCATTCAACCACCTGCGGTGGCCGTTTCGGGCCACCTACAGCGACGAGATCGGTGGTTGGTCTTGCATTCTCCACGCAATCGGGCTAGTGGGAAAGATCTCACGCGCCGTCGGACGGGTGAGTCGGCTACCGACGGCGGCGTGTCCGCTGTGGACGGACGGGCCGCCCGGCACAGTGTCCGTTGTGGATCAAGAAGCTGAAATTCGGCTCAGCGTAGGCGAACTCCAGCAGGTGTGGGCTGCCTATGGGCATGATCTGCTGCTGCACGATCCCGGTGGGAGCGGCGAGTGCCTGGTGCGGCGGGGCGAGCTGATCGCGCCGGCCAGCGTCCTGGATCCGGTGCTCGACCGGTACCGCCGTTGGGTCGACTATGTGCAGCACGACGACGAGTTGCTGCTGGCCAGGGTTCGGTTGCGCGGCGCGGAGCGGGACCGGTGCGTCGACCTCGCCCGGGAGGCCAGCGTCGCCGTCAACCACGTGCACTTCGGTTGTCCGGTCATGTTCGGCACGCCAGTGATGTTCGGGACCGGGGCGGATGCGCTGCCCGGGCCGGTGCTCCCGGAACCGCCGGTGGGGCAGTGGGATCCGCCGGTCGTGGTCGGCGTGCTCGACACGGGGTTCGATCCGCATCCGTGGTTCCGGGATCGGCCCTGGTTCGAGGCCGTGCCGGAGGAATTGGACGCCGACGGCGACGCCGGTCAGGACCGCCAGGCGGGGCACGGCACGTTCGTCAGCGGTGTGGTGCTGCAACATGCGCCGGGCGTGGTGATCCGGGCGCGCCGGGTGCTTTCTTCGCTCGGGTTCACCGACGACTACACCGTCGCGGCAGGGCTGCGTTCGTTGCGGCGTTCGGCCGAGGCCCGCGGCGAACGCATCGGTGTCGTCGTGCTGACGGCCGGATGTCACACCGCGGATGACGGGTGCCCTCCGATCTTGCGCGGCGAACTGCGCAACTGGCGTGGCACCGTCGTGGTCGCGGCGGCCGGGAATCACGCTCAGAGCAGGCCTTTCTGGCCTGCCGCGCTGCCGTCGGTGATCGCGGTGGCGGCGACCGGTGACGACGGCGCGGTCGCCGGGTTCTCCAATTCCGGGACTTGGGTCGATGCCGCCGCGACCGGGGTGGACGTGGCGAGTAGCTTCGTGCGGCTGGTCCCCGGTGGTGGGCGTCGGTTCGGCTATGCGCGTTGGAGCGGAACGTCCTTCGCCGCGCCGCAGGTGGCTGCCGCCGTTGCGAATGCCTTGCGTGAGGGTCGCGATCCGGACGAGGCACGCGATCTTGCCCGTGGGCATTACCCGTTCGAGCGGTAAGCGAAGTAAATCTGTAAGCACCTCGACGCCGAGCTCATGGGCCCGTGGAGGACGGCAAGCCGTCCGGCTGGGGCACGCTCACCGGCCCGCGGACCGTGGTCGCGATGCTGGTGGACCTGCACGACGCGCTGCTAGCTGCGCAGCCCAGCCGCTACCCCGGCAGCAAGGTTCGGGTGTCTTCGGTCGACGCGATCCGCAACAACAACGGTTTGATCTTCCGACTTCCCCGCTGATCGCCGCCGCGGCAAGACCGACCGGGCCGCAGTCGTCTCCGCGCTGCGCCCGGTGCTCGCCGACGTCGTTGGCCCGGTCATGGCCGAGTCCGTCCGCGCCGCGCTCGGCGCAGACAACCAGGACCAGGCCGAGGCGATCGTCACCGAGCTGGCGCAGCGCCTCGCCGGAAAGGACGCTGCCTGATCTGCCTGATGTCCGACCAGCTCACCGCGTGGCTTCGCACGATCATTCCCCGCCGCCTGGTCCGCACTGATCGCCTGACTGATCAACGTCGGGCCCCCGACTGGCTCACCGATCCGCTCGGCGACGCCGGGCCGACACTGGTCGTGCCTCTCGTGCTCGGCGCGGTCTACGCGTTGCTGCGCAAAGCGGAGCCGCACATGTCGCCGATGCTGACTTGAGTTCTGCTCGGTTCGAACACGCCGCCCACCTACCCGCCGGCCGCGACGGAGGGTGACGCTGGCGATGTGACAGCGGGCCCCACGTCTTCGCGTGGATGAGACCGCCCCCCATCCTTCCGGTTCGTCGGTCAGATGCAGGGGCGATTCTGTGCGGCGCCCTGCTGAGGGATGGTCTAGATCGGGCGCCATTCACTGCCCAGATTGCTCTTCGTGATGGGCTCGTGAGTCCAGCCGGTCCAGTGCCACGGCAAGATCGATCAGGCGCAGGGTGGCGGCGTGGTTCTGGTCGCTGGTGTGTTTCAGTTCTTCGGTCCATTGGGTGCGGAGTGGTTCAAGGCGTGCACGCCGGTCGGCGTAGGGGTTTCCTGCGGTCACCATGACACCTCCTCCCGGCGATATTTCCTCCCGGTTGTCCAGCATGCGCCGCCGCGCAGACGAACACCACCGGTCCGGTGCACTGGACCAGCCACCGCCCCACACGGCCCGTTTACTCGCGCCCGGCCGCCGAGTAGCATCCCGTTGCCCGGCCACCGCATCATCCCCCATTGGTCGTGGCCGGGTCCAAATGCGAGCGCCCCCGCATCCTTCCGGTTCGCCCGGCCGGATGCGGGGGCGCATTCGTCGTTTTCGGGTCAGTACCACTCGCCGGGTTGCCACTGCACGCACGTCGGCCGCGCCCCGGTACGGCAGTACTCGGCGATGGCCTCGCGCACCCTCTCCAGAGGCAGGGACGCCGAGGCCGGGAAGTCAATCCCGTCGGTGTCCAGCGGCAGGACCGCGGTGTCCGGTCCAGCGTCGGGGTTGTAGGAGTCGACCAGGTCGCCGTCCGGCCTGTCCCGGTCGACGTAGTTGAGCGCGCCCCAGCCGGTCGGCGAAGTAGACACTCGTAGGCGTCCGGTGGGAAACGCGGGGCCGCCAGGCTCGAAGTGCCCGCGGCACGGCCGGTCCCACACATAGACCGCGCAGACCGGCCGCGGCGGATCCTCGACGATCCGCCGCACCAGCGCGTCGACCTCTTCAAGAGTGCCCGCGTAGTGGAATTCGGAGTGGAACACGACGGTAATCACGGTCGCTGTGTCCGTTGCGGTCATGGTCTGGCTTCTCCGTGAATCTCAATCGGTTTCGTAGCGCCTGGCTGCCACACCACCAGGACCGAGCCGAGGGGCAGGATGGCACGCACCGCCGCGCCACATCCGGTGTCCATGTTGCAGACCGCATTGTTCAGCACGATCACGCCGTACGTCTGCCCGGCTTCGCGCATCATCTGGGCGTATTTGGTCTCCACGTGGGTGATCATCGTCGGCGCGCCTCGATCCGAGTGGGGTGTGAACCGATCGCTGTTGTGCAGGATCAGACGCGCGCTCTCCGAGATGTCTTCCAGGCCGCTGGTGATGCGGAACTCGGTGCCGTCGCGGTCGTAGCCGAAGCCTGTCGTCTGTCCGCCTTCCCAGCGGGGTAGTCGGTTGCGCGCCTGCTCGACCCACCGTCGGTCGTGGGCGGCGTCTGTAGGTACCCGGCCCGCGGTTGAGGGGTGTGCGGCGCTGGGCGGGGTGGAGTCGACGGCCTGCTGGATTTCCAGACCTCGGCGGTAGGTGGTGATCAGCTCGATCACGCAGGTTGCCGCCTGGTAGGCGTGGATCAACTCGTCGCTGGTCGGCTCCACCGCCGCGAGGACTTCCAGTGCCGCCGGGTCGGCGGTGCCTTCCAGTGCGAACCCCAGGACTTCACCGGCTTCGTCGCAGGCGTCCTGTGCGGCGGTGAGAAGGCCGAGGGCGGCCGTGATCCGATCAACCACCTGCGCCAATGCCTGATCGAGATCACCGACCGCCGACACTTCGCCCTCCTCTTGAAGTTCGCCGCGCCGGATAGCGTGGCAGGTCCCCCGGCGTGGTGGAGTCGGTTGCGGCGCACTGCCGCTCGTCGTCCCAGCTACGGCCGCCATGTCGGGTCGGTCGGCCGTTCCGCGCCGGGGAGCTGGGGTGGATGGTCAGACGACGCCGGGGGGCCTCCGTCGCCTGACCATCCGTGTACCTGGCCGACCTGTCGGTAACGGCGCAGGCACGTGGTTGCGGCGGGAACGTCGGCCGTGGATCGACTGCGACGTCCCCACCGAGTCAGAGGGAGAGGTTGTGTAGCGCGGCCAGGAGACGGCGCATCATTCCTGGATGACGGGCCATCGCCTCGCGGTCATCGACCGGCAATCCAGACTCGATTAGTGGCAGGTGCCGGGTTTCCTCGACGGCGAGCGCATCGGCCAGATCTCCACGTATCTGGACGATCCGCGGCTCGCGGAGCCGATGCCGGCCATGTCCGCGCATCTCGGCCTCCACCCGCGCGACCAGGTAGGCGACCGTCAACGCACCCTCGCCGCTACCGGCGTGCTGTGCCGGGGCGTAGTAGAACGTCGCCCACAGCGCGAGCACACCGACGCCGAGCAGGCTTGTCGCGACCAACGCGGCGATCATCGACCTGTCCTCTCGCCGTCGATCACGCGCGGCGGAACGTAGGTCGCGCTCTGGTCCCGCAGCAGCTCGGCAATCTCGTGGAGCAGCGCCGCGGTTTCGGTGTACTGCTCGTCGGCGACGGTCTGCTCGCGCACGTCGTCGGCGAGGACCTCCAGCACAGCCGAGGCACGCACCAACAACTCGTGCAACTGCGGTTGCACCTGCGCGCTCATCGCGCACCCACCGCCGGCGGCATCGGGACCCCGGCGAGCACGTGCGCTGCCGCGTTGCAGTCCGGGCACGTGTCCCACAGCCATGCGAGTTCGGTGTTGTCGGCGATCAGCTGGTGGCCGCACACAAGCACCTGTGTGGAGGTCGGGCGTGTTGCCGATGGTGCCGCGGTGCGCGACACCAAGGATCGCGCCGCCGGCTACTTCACCACGACGGCGGGCCAGTGGTCGGCGTTCGTGGATGCGATCAAGGCCGGCCGTTTCAAAGGCTGACCCTGCATAGGGAAGCGCCCGCCCGGTAGTCCTGTTACCGGGCGGGCCCTCTTTTCGACCTACCGCTGGACATGACCGCGGCTACGGTCACTATCTCCAGTAGTAGCTACCGTGTGCCGTCCATCGGGTCGGGCTGTATTGGAAGATGTGGAAGGCCATACCCTTGCCTTTGGCGATGAACGAGGCCCCGACGACTGGTCGACAAGCACCGCCAGGCGCGGCACCCACGGCTCACCGGCGACCGGCTCCCACGCCGTGGTCCCCGGGCCGCATCCGTGGTTCGGGGATCGGCCCTGGTTCGAGGCCGTGCCGGAGGAATTGGACGCCGACGGCGACGCCGGTCAGGACCGCCAGGCGGGGCACGGCACGTTCGTCAGCGGTGTGGTGCTGCAACATGTGCCGGGCGTGGTGATCCGGGCGCGCCGGGTGCTTTCTTCGCTCGGGTTCACCGACGACTACACCGTCGCGGCAGGGCTGCGTTCGTTGCGGCGTTCGGCCGATGATCAACGCCGCTGGCCAGGCTGATCCCGCGAAGGTCGTCTCCTCGCTGCGCCCGGTGCTGGCCGACGTCGTTGGCCCGGTCGTGGCCGAGCCCGTGCGCGCCGCGCTCGGCGAGGACAACGCCGAGCAGGCCGAGGCGATCGTCACCGAGCTGGGGCAGCGCCTCGCCGGAAAGGACGCTGCCTGATGCCCGACCAGCTCACCGCGTGGCTTCGCACGGTCGTTCCCGCCGCGCCCCCGCATCCCTTCACCGGGTGCGGGGCGTGTTCGTCGTTTCCGGCGGCGGTTAGATGGTCAGGCTCCATTGATGTTTGCCGTGTGGTTCGTTGATCCACACCCATTGGGTATCCGCAGTGACGGTGAGACCCAGCCGCGACCAACTGGGGCTGCCGAGGTCGCGCCAGAGCTCATGGGCCCGTTCGACGATTGGCCACAGCGGCGTCGGCCCGTGCTCGACCAGTGGCCAGGATCCAATGGTGGTGGCGGTGAGTTATTCGGTCGTAGGGCGCGTGGTCGGGCAGACCGTCCGCGCCGTCCTGGGCGGCGATCTGCGACTGCCGAATGCCAAGCGGCGGATCGGATGTCGCCCGCCTGCTGCAACTGATCTGCCAGGCGCCGCGCGTGCACCGGCCATTTGAGGTCTATCGTCGTGGTCACGGCTGTCCCTTCGTCAGGAGATCGGCCAGTTGGCCGGTCAGATCTACTCCGGTGTGGTGCTCCAGAAATCCGTATTGGCCAGTGGGATTCAGCTCAAGCAGCGTCCATTTGCCGTCCGCGCCGATGACGAAGTCGAACGCGCCATAGACCAGGCCGAGTTCACGCAGCATGCCACGGACTCCGGTCGCGACGTCGGTCGGCGGTTCGGTGACGGTGTAGCTGTTGGTGTCGTAGTCGGTGCGTCAGTCGACATATCCGGCGTCGCTGCCCGCGTGGATGGTGAAGGGTTTGGGATGTGATCGCATGACCTGGCGCGTAGCACGCTCGCTGGAAACCCTGCGCGAGCAGCTCAACACCGCATTCCCCGGCCGCAGCAAGGCATCCGACGGCAGCATCGGCGACGCCGCGCTTGCCTCCCGCAGCAGTGACCACAACCCGTGGCACGTCGTCGGCGGCATCGGCGTGGTCACCGCCGGCGACTTCACCCACGACCTGGCCCACGGCATGGACATTGACCGGATCACCGACGAGCTCGCTGCGAGCCGCGACCCGAGGATCAAATACCTCATCGCCAATGGGTTGATCCTCGACTCACGTCCGGGAAACAACCCGTGGAAGTGGATGCCCTACACCGGCGCGAACCCGCACCGCAAGCACTTCCACATCAGCGTGGTTGCCGAGCTGTGCGACGACGACCGCCCGTGGAACCTGCCCAGTTTCAACACCACCACCGCCCCGAACGTTGTGGAGGATGCTGTGTCCTATGAGGACGCCAAGCGAGCTATCGTCGATGTGCTGTGGCGCGAACTGCACGTGTCGCGGGTAGCCGGATCCGAGGTCGAGCTCAGCATCGCGGACGCAGCCTTCAACGGCGACGCCTACGGCTTCCAGAATCGCGCCCTGCTCGCCGCCCAGTCCGGGGCGATCCGCACGCTGGCCGCCGCAGTCACCGGCAGCGAATTCGACGCCGACGAGCTCGTCACCCGCATCGACGAAACGGTGCGCCGGACCATCGCCGACGCGACCATCAACGTCGATGTGAACGTGCGGGGTGGCGAACATGTCTGATCAACTGCGCTCGTGGCTACGCACCGTCGTGCCCGCGGCATGGTCGGCGCTCGTGGCGTGGCTGGTGACCGCCGGCGCCCCAGACTGGATCACCGATCCGCTCGGCGACGCCGGGCCGACCCTGGTAGTACCGATCGTGCTCGCCGCCGTCTACACGCTGCTGCGCTGGGCCGAACCACGGCTATCCGCACTAATCGCGCGGATACTGCTCGGCTCCGCCCGCAGGCCGACCTACATGGACTCGCGCTCGACCGTCGAGTAGCCTCGCCAATGCCCGGCCGCCACACCACCCCCTGGTCGCGGCCGGGAACCAAACACGATCGCCCCCGCATCCTTCCGGTTCACCGGTCGGGTGCGGGGGCGCGTTTGTCGTTTCCGGGTCAGGTGTGGATCGGCCAGCGGTGCGTGCCGTGGGGTTCATCGAGCCAAACGTACTGCTCGGTCGGTGTCACGGTGAGCCCGAACCGCTCCCATCCGGGCCGTTCGCGCTGTACCCACGTGGTATATGCGTTTTCGACGGTCTTCCACAGTGGCCGCGGTCCGCCTTCGCGGACTCGGTACGCTCCGCCGTCGGGTTCCAGGTCGATTTCCGCCCAGGATCGGTCGGCCGTTGCGATCCACGCGGCGGTCGGGGCCCGCACCGGATCGCTTCCGGTGTAGCCGCAGGACACACCGGCCCCGATTTCGAGCGCCACGAGAAACCAGACGACGAGGTTCTGCAAGGTCTCCGGTGAGATGGTGGTTTTGCGCTCCGCAGCATCGGAGCGGTCGCGTGGCCGGGAGACGCTGGTGTATGCCTCGCCCTGTTTCCGCAGCCCCATGAACGCCGCATAGGTTCGGTCGAATCGTCCTTCGGCACCCTCATCCGTTCGCCGCAGCAACGCGAGGCTTCCCGCGTTAACCGCTGGTTTCACGTCCGTGAGGATCAGACCGCCGGGCCGGGTCTGCTCGACCCACGCCCAAGGCACGGCGGGAACCGAACAGGTCGCAATGATCCGGTCGAACGGGGCATGCTCCGGCAAACCGCCCGCGCCATCGACCGTGACCAACGTCGGTTGGTAACCGATAGCCGCCAGGCGGGAGCGGGCCGCCTCCACCAGGTCATCGTCGACATCGACACTGAACACCCGGTCGTCGCCGAGCCGGTGGGACAACAGCGCAGCGTTGTATCCGGTGCCTGTCCCGATTTCCAGCACCCGCTGTCCGTCGTGCACGTCGAGCGCTTCGAGCATTCGCGTCATCAGCCCAGGCTGTGACGACGAGGACCGCACCACCTGCCCCGCATCGCCCTCAGACAGCGCGGTGATCAGGACCGCGTTCGAATACACCAGGCTCAACCACGCCTCGCGACCGGCGGGTGTGCTGGTCTCTGCCAGCTGCCAACCGCCCCCCTCGTGGACGTAGTACGCCGGGACAAATTCATGCCGAGGTGTGCCCTCGACCGCCGCCCGCCATTCGGGGGACGTGAGCTTGCCCTGCTGCACCAGCGCATCCGCGAGGCCGCGGGCCTTCGGCTTCCAGTCGATCACGTGTCGTTTCCTCCTTTCCCGTCTGGAGAAGGTCGGCAAGCGCCTCGGTGATCGGCGCGCCGGTCCGAGCTTCCAACCATCCATACCGACCTGCGCCATTGGACTCAAGGAAAACCCAGTTCCCGGCGCGGTCCACGCTGAAGTCGAACGCGGCGTAGGCCAGGCCGAAGGCGTCCATATACATCCGCACGCCGGTGTCCACCTCGGGCGGTGTGGGTATCCATTCGTACCGCAGCGCGTCGAAGTCGGCGCGCCAGTCCACATACGCGGCCGGGGAATCCGCGTGGATGGCGATGGTGAACACCTGATCCCCGACTACGACCACCCGCGCCTCATAGTCCTTGTCGACCCACTGCTGGATCTGGTGGGCGGTCAGCCCGATGCCGCCGAGATCACGCAACGCCGCCTCGTCGAGCCTGCGGGTAAAGGCGATCTTGAGCTTGTCGTCTTCGGTCAGCGTGTTCGCCGCGAACGACTTCTGCACCACCCCGGTCGTGGTGTTCTCGGCGAAGCGGCGTACCGCGGTCGGCGCGTTCGTCACCAACGTGTCCGGCACGATAAGGCCGCACGCGGCGGCCGTGACCAGTTGAAGCGGCTTATACATCGCATCGGCCGCCCGGTTCGGGTGGTTGACCCACAACACCGGCAGCGCGGACAGCACACCGCCGAAGCCGAACTTCGCTTCCCGTGCCGCGTGGGTTCGCCATTGCGACGCCATTCCAGGCGGAAACTGGAATGGAGTCGGCGAGCAGTACCAGATCGAGCGGATGTCCTCCAGCGCCACGCTGCGGTGCTCTGTGGCCAGATGCCCTACCCAGCGGGAAGCGCGGAGTTCCGCGTCAAGCACGAGCCGGTCCGGGAACCAGCTCGTGTTGGCGCGGAACACCGTCACCCCTCGCTGTGTGAGGGTTTGCACCACGGCGTCCACCGGGGCGTCTGCCTCGTCAGCGAAGATGACAACCGTCATTGCTTATAGTTCTTCCCAGTCGTAGTGCTCTTCCGGCCCTTCGTCGCCGTCGCTGCTGGCCTTGGTCTTCCAGTCCTTATCCATGCGCTCGACCAACGGCACACCCGAACCGTCCACGTCCACCGCCACCTGCTGGGTGTGGCAGTAATCGAAGTCCGGGCGAATCGGCAACGGGCGATCCTGGGTCACTCGCAAGCCGAACGGCCGCGCAGCCTCGTCAACAACCTCCACCGTCTCACCGTCGGTGTGCGGCGCGCCTGCGAAACGGCCGCTTGCCGAAGCGAGCGGATCGTCAATGAACGTAGTCACGATCTGTTCCTTTCCTTGTACTGTCGTTCTTCCCACCCGGCCCCATTTCTGGGAACCGCTGGTTGGGTCACCAGGGCCGTTCGGGTGCGGCACCGTGTAGCCGGGTGGGTGCCCCCGGCACGGGTGGGATCGGGTGCGGCGCCGTTGCCGCGCGTCGAACCCCACTAATTAGCCACAACACGAGTTCCGGGTGGCTGCCCCGCGCCGGGGAGTTTGGAATCGGCGGGGATGCACCGAGGGGCGATGCACCCCCGCCGAACGGTCCGGTGCCGGTCGGGGGATTCACGGCACCGAGCCGGGTCTACGGGCTTTGCAGGGCGGTGAGCAGCCGTCGCAGCATTCCGGGGTGTCGTGCCATCGCTTCCCGGTCATCGACCGGCAAACCTGACTCGATTAGTGGCAGGTGCCGGGTTTCCTCGAGGGCGAGCGCATCGGCCAGATCGCCGCGCATGACGACCGGCTCGCGGAGCCGATGCCGGCCATGTCCGCGCGTCTCGGCCTCCACCCGCGCGACCAGATAGGCGACCGTCAGCGCACCCTCGCCGCTACCGGCGTGCTGTGCCGGGGCGTAGTAGAACGTCGCCCACAGCGCGAGCCCGCCGACGCCGAGCAGGCCGCTTGCGATCAACGCGGCGATCATCGCTTTGCCTCCGATATGTCGATAACAAGCGGTTCCGGCGGCTTTCCGTCACCGCGCAGCGCAGCGGTCACCATCGCGAGCTGGTCGCCGAGTTGCCGGATTTCGTCGTCACTCCATAGACCGCGCTCGACGTCGTCGGCGGCGTAGCCGAGCATGAACACCGTTGCGCGGATCATGCGCCCGATGTGGGCGTGCTCGGCGCTCATCGCGCACCCGCCGCCGGCGGCATCGGGACCTCGGCGAGCACGTGCGCCGCCGCGTTGCAGTCCGGGCAGGTTTCCCACAGCCACGCGCGGTCGGTGTTGTCCGCGATCAGCTGGTGACCGCACAGCGTCGCCACACACACACCGGTCGGGTAGCCACCGCCCGGCCGTGCGTCGATGCTCGCGTGCCGCTGGCCATCCGCCGGAACCCAGCTAAAAGGATGCGGTCGGTACATGGCGCCCCCGTTGCTAGTGAGTGTTACCGATCAGCATCCCGCTGCGGTAACACGGGAGCAATTCCCCAATAAGGTGATCGAGTTTTGGTCCCAAACCCGGATACGATCGCAGCGTGGCCGGAAACACTGGGAAGACACCGAAGGCACGCGCCCTCGGCGCTGAGCTGCGCGAAGCCCGCGAGGCGGCAGGGCTCAGTCAGCGCAAGGTTGCGTCGCTGGCAACAATCTCGAACGCGTCGCTGTCACGCTACGAGACCGGGGATCGGGTGCCCAGCCCCGAAGATGTGGCGAGCATCCTCACGGCGGTTGGCGCCGGTGCTGCCGTGCGTGACCGACTGGTCGAGATGGCGCGCGACGCCGCCGAACCCAACTGGCTCCTTGCTGGTGCGAGCGGCACCCGCACGGAGCTAACCACCCTGATCGAGTTCGAGCGGACTGCGTCGCGGATCATCGAGGTCGCTCCGATGCTGATCCCTGGTCTGCTGCAAACCTCCGACTACGCCCGCACCATCATGTCGGGTCTGCCAGCTCACGAGCTCGAGACGTGGGTGACGATGCGCGTCGGCCGGCGGGACGTCCTGACGCGCCGCAACCCGGTGCGGTTCGATGCTGTAATCGCCGAGCACGTGCTGTACCAACCGATCGGTGGGCCAGATGTCATGGCCGACCAACTGCGTCACATCGCAAAGATGGCCGAGCTACCAAACGTTTGCGTGCAGATCGTCCCGAGCAGCACGCAGGCTTGGCACCTCGCGCTGGAAGGCGCGTTTATCCTTTTCGAGTTCCCGAAGGCGTCACCGATCGTCAACCTGGAACACTTCCGGTCATCTGCGTTCCTGTACGACGACGGGGATATCCATGACTACGCCCAAGCGGGGGATACCCTCCGGCAAGCGGCGATGAGCCCCGAAGCCTCAGTGGAGCTCATCGCCCGTAGTGCCGAGTTGATGGAGGAACAGAGTTGACGGTACACCCGACGAACTGGCGCAAGGCAAGCTACTCCGGCCAGCAATCCGCATGTGTAGAAGTCGGCAGCATTGCCGACGGCGCTGCGGTCCGTGACACGAAGAACCGCGCCGCCGGATACTTCACAACCACCACCGACCAGTGGTCGGCGTTCGTCGCCGCGATCAAGGGCGGCAGGTTCGACGCCTGACCCACAACAAAGAAGCGCCCGCCCGGTAGTCCTGGTACCGGGCGGGCGCTTCCGTTTTCGCGGTCACCACCGCCAGTAGTAACGGCCGTGCACTGTCCACCGGTTCGGGGCGCACTGGAAGATGTGGAAGGCCATGCCCTTGCCCTTGGCTATGAACTGGTCGCGGCGCAGCTTCTCCCGCAACACGCCGTCGTAGGCCCGTTGTCGTCGAGCCACCGTTCGTACTGCTTTAGGCGCCGCTGATTGGAGTCGATGCCGCTGCGACCGGGGTGGACGTGGCGAGTAGCTTCGTGCGGCTGGTCCCCGGTGGTGGGCGTCGGTTCGGCTATGCGCGTTGGAGCGGAACGTCCTTCGCCGCGCCGCAGGTGGCTGCGGCCGTTGCGAATGCCTTGCGTGAGGGTCGCGATCCGGACGAGGCACGCGATCTTGCCTGTCGGCATTACCCGTTCGAGCGGTGATTGGCGCGAAGTGAATCTGTAAGCACTTCGACGCCGAGCTCATGGGCCCGTGGAGGACGGCAAGCCGTCCGGCTGGGGCACGCTCACCGGCCCGCGGACCGTGGTCGCGATGCTGGTGGACCTGCACGACGCGCTGCTAGCTGCGCAGCCCAGCCGCTACCCCGGCAGCAAGGTTCGGGTGTCTGCGGTCGACGCGATCCGCGACAACAACGGTTTGATCTTCCGACTTCCCCGCTGTTCGCCGCCGCGGGCAAGACCGACCCGGGCCGCAGTCGTCTCCTCGCTGCGCCCGGTGCTGGCCGACGTCGTTGGCTCGGTCGTGGCCGAGTCCGTGCGCGCCGCGCTCGGCGAGGACAACGTCGAGCAGGCCGAGGCGATCGTCACCGAGCTGGGGCAGCGCCTCGCCGGAAAGGACGCTGCCTGATGCCCGACCAGCTCACCGCGTGGCTTCGCACGGTCGTTCCCGCCGCCTGGTCCGCAGCCCCCGCATCCCTTCACCGGGTGCGGGGCGTGTTCGTCGTTTCCGGCGGCGGTTAGATGGTCAGGCTCCATTGATGTTTGCCGTGTGGTTCGTTGATCCACACCCATTGGGTATCCGCAGTGACGGTGAGACCCAGCCGCGACCAACTGGGGCTGCCGAGGTCGCGCCAGAGCTCATGGGCCCGTTCGACGATTGGCCACAGCGGCGTCGGCCCGTGCTCGACCAGTGGCCAGGATCCAATGGTGGTGGCGGTGAGTTATTCGGTCGTAGGGCGCGTGGTCGGGCAGACCGTCCGCGCCGTCCTGGGCGGCGATCTGCGACTGCCGAATGCCAAGCGGCGGATCGGATGTCGCCCGCCTGCTGCAACTGATCTGCCAGGCGCCGCGCGTGCACCGGCCATTTGAGGTCTATCGTCGTGGTCACGGCTGTCCCTTCGTCAGGAGATCGGCCAGTTGGCCGGTCAGATCTACTCCGGTGTGGTGCTCCAGAAATCCGTATTGGCCAGTGGGATTCAGCTCAAGCAGCGTCCATTTGCCGTCCGCGCCGATGACGAAGTCGAACGCGCCATAGACCAGGCCGAGTTCACGCAGCATGCCACGGACTCCGGTCGCGACGTCGGTCGGCGGTTCGGTGACGGTGTAGCTGTTGGTGTCGTAGTCGGTGCGTCAGTCGACATATCCGGCGTCGCTGCCCGCGTGGATGGTGAAGGGTTTGGGATGTGATCGCATGACCTGGCGCGTAGCACGCTCGCTGGAAACCCTGCGCGAGCAGCTCAACACCGCATTCCCCGGCCGCAGCAAGGCATCCGACGGCAGCATCGGCGACGCCGCGCTTGCCTCCCGCAGCAGTGACCACAACCCGTGGCACGTCGTCGGCGGCATCGGCGTGGTCACCGCCGGCGACTTCACCCACGACCTGGCCCACGGCATGGACATTGACCGGATCACCGACGAGCTCGCTGCGAGCCGCGACCCGAGGATCAAATACCTCATCGCCAATGGGTTGATCCTCGACTCACGTCCGGGAAACAACCCGTGGAAGTGGATGCCCTACACCGGCGCGAACCCGCACCGCAAGCACTTCCACATCAGCGTGGTTGCCGAGCTGTGCGACGACGACCGCCCGTGGAACCTGCCCAGTTTCAACACCACCACCGCCCCGAACGTTGTGGAGGATGCTGTGTCCTATGAGGACGCCAAGCGAGCTATCGTCGATGTGCTGTGGCGCGAACTGCACGTGTCGCGGGTAGCCGGATCCGAGGTCGAGCTCAGCATCGCGGACGCAGCCTTCAACGGCGACGCCTACGGCTTCCAGAATCGCGCCCTGCTCGCCGCCCAGTCCGGGGCGATCCGCACGCTGGCTGCCGCAGTCACCGGCAGCGAATTCGACGCCGACGAGCTCGTCACCCGCATCGACGAAACGGTGCGCCGGACCATCGCCGACGCGACCATCAACGTCGATGTGAACGTGCGGGGTGGCGAACATGTCTGATCAACTGCGCTCGTGGCTACGCACCGTCGTGCCCGCGGCATGGTCGGCGCTCGTGGCGTGGCTGGTGACCGCCGGCGCCCCAGACTGGCTTACCGATCCGCTCGGCGACGCCGGGCTGACCCTGGTAGTACCGATCGTGCTCGCCGCGGTCTACGCCGGACTTCGCAAGGTGGAGCCGCATTTACCGCCGTGGGCGACCCGCGTTCTGCTCGGTAGCAACACCCCACCCAGCTACCAAGACGCCCGGTAGCGCAACGCCCCCGCCAGAGCTGGCCACTTCTCCTGGTCAGCTCGGCGGGGGCGTTCTCTGCGTCTCCGGTCGGTGTAGGGAGACACACCTGGATTAGAACACTGTTCAGTCTTTAATCGCTATTTGCCGTGAACGTGGCTGGCCCGACCCCGCCTTACGGTGCGGTTAGTGCTGGTTGGTTCCAACCCATCACGCTGAACGGGATCCCGTCGCGGTAGGCATGGATGCCGGCGGCAGGGTACGGGATGAGTGCCTCGGGGAGCTGGTCGAGATCGAACCATGCGATGGTGTGGCACTTGTCCGGTTCCTGGTTGACGGGCTCGCCGATCCACCGCGTGGCTTCGAAGAACACGCCCAACCGGGGTTCGACGCCGGAGTCGTTGACGTGGATGGTGTGGACGTGCCGAAGCGCAGCGGGGTCGATCAGCACGCCGACTTCCTCGTCCGCTTCCCTCACTGCTGCGGTGAGAACGGATTCTGCGGCATCGACCTTGCCTGACGGCAGGTGCCACATGCCGTCGCCGTAGTTGCCGCGCCGCTGGGTCAACAGGACCTCGCTGCCGTGGCGTACGAGCAGCACGTGCACGTCGATGATGGTGCGATGGGGCATCCGGCAGGTCCTCACGGATCGCGGTCTACGGGCCGATCCCGGGGCTGAGCGGGAACGCCGCGGCCCCGGGATCGGTGGGAGCCTACGCCGTAGCCGCCGAGGCGCTGCGGTCATCCGCTAGCTCGGTGATGCGTGCTGTGACCTGCTCGGCGAGCGCCTCAGGTGCCACGGCGCTGGTGTCGAGTAACCAGAGCGGCCAGCCCAGTTCATCCAAGCGTGTGATCGCGTCTTGGTAGAGCTCCGCTTCGGTCCTGCTCGTGTTCAGGCCGTTCTCGAACCGGCCGTGCGAGCCGCGAACGCGGATCCGCTCCGCAGTGACGGCAGGGTCGGCGGTGAGCACCACAGCCAGGTCGGGGATATCAGCGTGGACGTTGAGTGCCTGGACGTAATCGGCTGGTACGCCGTCCATCCGCTGCAAAACCAAGGATGATGCCATGTACCGGTCGCACAGCACGATGAAACCGCCGCGCAGCTGTGGCCGGATCTCGCTGTCGAGGTGGTGATAACGGTCGGCGGCTACCAGGCACGCCAGAGCGAGGCCGTGGTAGGTGTTGGTGCCGTACCGGGCGATCTCGCCGAGGGGTGCGCGGGACGGTTCGGTGGTGGCGTGGACCGGGTAGCCGCGCTCCGTGAGCCGTTCGGTGACGAGCTGGACGAGGGTGGACTTGCCGGCACCGCCGAGCCCGTCGACGGTGACCAGCATTCCGGGCTGCTGTGGCCTCATGCGTGCACCTTCCGTTCGTGCTGGGCCTGGGTGAGGTTGACCAGGTTGTGGCGGACGTAGTCGATCGAGGCTTCGGAGAGCTGGACGTTGACGGAGAAGTTGAACTCGTCGCGCTCGCGCATCGCTTCGTCAGCGCCTCCACTGGTGAGGTCGACGGCGGAGTAGTTGAGCAGCTGCGCGGCGGTGTAGCGGCCGGATTTCATGAGCCGGGCCCAGTCGGGAGTTCCCGGATAGGGCCGGTACTCGAACGCCGAGGCGCGGAACCGACCGGGCAACGAATCAGTGAGGTCCCAGAGCTGGTGGACCAGCTGGACGGTGTCGGTGATCTCTGCCTCGGTCTCACCGGGGAAGCCGAGGATGAAATAGCCCTTGACATTGATGCCGCGCTCGGTAAGCCGCCGCACCACGGTGGTGGCCATGTCCGGGGTGATCCGCTTGTCGATGGCGGCCAGGACACGCGGATTACCGGACTCCACACCGAGCGCGACTTCCCGAAGTCCGTTGCGGGCGAGGGTGTCCAGCGTGGTGTCGCTGGCCCGGTGCAGCACGTTGATCCGCCCGGTGGCGTCCCAGACCGCCCAGTCACCGACGCGCTCGGCGGTGAACGCGGTCATCATCGTGTCGATCACCCGCCGCGCGCCGAGGAAGAGGTCATCGACGAACCGAAACGCGGTGACCCCGGTACCGCGCAACAGGTCCATCTCTTCCAGGATGTTGTCGGGCTCGCGGGTTCGGATGCTGGTGTCCGGGTTCGCCGAGACCGCCGCACCGCAGAACGAGCAGTTGTACGGGCAACCGCGGGCGCCGACCATGTTGGCCTCCCAGCGGTTGGCCTCGAAGTGCGGATCCTGCGTGAGGAAGGCGCGGTCGACGAACGGCAGCCGGTTGATGTCCGGGGCCAGGTGGTGGCCCGTTCCGGGTTGCCCGCCGGTCACCGGGGTTTTCATCACGGGGTCGAGCCACATGACGCCGGGCAGCGTGCTGCGGCGGCGGTGGTCTTCGAGTAGTTCGGCGACGCGGGTTTCGGCTTCACCGAGCACGAGCGCTTCGCAGCGAGCCATCCGAGGATCACGCAGGATCTCGGTCGGCATCGCCTTGGCCTGATGCCCGCCGAGCATGATCTTGATTGTGGGGTCGAGGGCGGCGGCCAGCTGTGCGCTGATCTCGTAGGTGGGAGCCAGCAGGTTGAACCCGACCCAGCGGGGCGCGAGGTCGTTGATGAGCTGGGCGGTTCGGCCGATTCCGAACCCGTGGGCTTCGGCGTCGAGTACCCCGACGTTCATGCCGCGGTGGGCGGCGTAGGTGGCGATGTAGCCCATGCCGAGCACGGGCAGCGTGAAGTCGTTGACACGTGGGCGTTTGCTGTAGTCGCGCAGCGGCGCGTTGACAAAAAGTGCGTCGATGCGGCGCCCGAAATAGGCACCGACTACGGGGTCACAAGGCGACTCCAGTGGCATGACGAACTCCCCAAGCGAGCGTGAGCAGTGTCCGTTCGGACAACTGATCTCCCGCCAACTCTTGCCACACTCGCGCGAACTGCGATTCGTCGTCGGGCCAGGATCGCCCGGGTGCGAGGCGTTTCGCCCAGGTGCGGACGGCAAGGTCGGCGAACGGATACAGGGCGTAGTCGTTGGTCACGTCGGCGACCGTGGCGCCGGCCGTCCAAGGGCCGATGCGCGGCACGGTCTGGATTTCGGCGGCGAGGTCGGCCGCGGTGAGCTCGGCCCACTTGCTGCCGAACTCCGTGTACGCCTCGGCCGCAGCGCGCAGCGGGCGCCGCTTGAACGCCAGACCCAGGCGGGCGAACTCGTCATCCGGGAGCGAGAGGACGACGGCAGGAGTAGGGAACAGCAGCACCTCACCGGCAGGTGTGTCGATGTGCTCGCCGTGGACGCGGCTGAACTCCCGGTACAGCTTGCGGGCTTGGCCCGCCCGGATCACCTGCCGCACAATCGACGTCGCGATCGCATCCCACAGATCCGGATTGCGAAGCCGGGAGACCCTGCCCGCCGCCCGCAGCCCGTCGGCGACCGGGTCGGTGCCAACCAGATCGGCGGGGTCCATGACATCGAGGACCGGCGCAGTAGCCACCGCGCCGCCGACCGGCCCCACGTCCACGGAATGCCCGCCGTCCCCGGACTCCCGGCACATGATGGCGAACACCCCTGACGCAGTGCGGACGGCGCGGGCGTGCCCGTCGCTGGTGGCGATCCACCCGGGATGGTCGAGCATCACGGTCGTTTGCTGCATGTTGGCGTCTTCCTCTCGGTGTCGCGGGTTGCTCATTCTTGCGGCGGTGGGGATCGGGCGCGGGCAGTACCCGCGAACATGTCGGTGAGCGGCATCCAGAACCTCTCTGGAGAGTGGATCCCCGGCGCGGATGGGATCGGTTGCGGCACCTGCCGCGCGTCGATCCCGCCACGGCTGCCCGTGTCGGAGTCGGGGTTGGCCGTGCCGCGCCGGGAGCTGGGGTGGATGGTCAGACGACGTCGGGGGGCTTCCGTCGCCTGACCATCCGTGTACCTGGCCGACCTGTAGGCGACGGCGCAGGCACATGGTTGCGGTGGGAACACCGGCCGGGATTGGCTGCGGCATTCCCACCGGGCCTATAGCTGCAGCAGCGCGGCGAGCAGCCGCCGCAGCATTCCGGGGTGCCGTGCCATCGCTTCCCGGTCATCGACCGGCAAACCTGACTCGATTAGTGGCAGGTGCCGGGTTTCCTCGAGGGCGAGCGCGTCGGCCAGATCTCCGCGCATCTGCACGGTGCGCGGCTCGCGCAGCCGGTGCCGACCATTACCGCGCGTCTCCGCATCTACCCGCGCAACCAGGTAGGCGACCGTCAACGCACCCTCGCCGCTACCAGCGTGGCGTGCCGGGGCGTAGTAGAACGTCGCCCACAGCGCGAGCCCGCTAACGCCGAGCAGGCCGCTCGCGACCATCGCGGCGATCACCGCATTGCCTCCGATTGGTCGATCACAAGTGGTTCCGGCGGCTTTCGGTCACCGCGCAGTGCAGCGGTCACCATCGCGAGCTGGTCGCCGAGTTGCCGGATTTCGTCGTCGCTCCATAGGCCGCGCTCGACGTCGTCGGCGGCGTAGCCGAGCATGAACACCGTTGCGCGGATCATGCGCCCGATGTGGGCGTGCTCGGGGCTCATCGCGCACCCGCCGCCGGCGGCATGGGGCATTGGGCGAGCACGTGCGCCGCCGCGTTGCAGTCCGGGCACGTGTCCTAAAGCCAGGCGAGTTCGCTTGTGTCGACGCGGATTGGCCGGTCGCACAACGTCGTGACCTTGTCGTCGTCACGCCATCCGCCGGCCGGGTGCTCGTCACTCGTTGCGTGCCGCAGGCCCTCGCTAGGTGTCCAGCTGAATGGGTGGGGTCGGTAGGGCATGATCGCCTCCGTTCGGTAGCGTCCTACCCAGCTGGCCCCAGAAGTGCCAACTGGCACCAGTAACAATGGATCAGTGGTGCCAGTTGGCACAATGCACCGTTCGGTGGAACTCTCCGCTACCCACGGTGCCGCTATCCTGTGGCACATGGCTGGCACCACACCCAAAGCAGTGGCGATCGGCTCCGAGCTTCGGCGTGCTCGTGAGGATGCCGGACTCAGCGCGCGCCAACTGGCGGACAAGCTAGGTCTGTCCCACACGACCATCGGGCGTTGGGAGAAGGGTGAACGCTCGCCACGGCCGGTCGATGTCGCGACGGTGCTTTCAGCCCTCGGTGCGGACAACGGAATCCGCGAAGAGCTTGTCGAGCTGGCCCGCGACACCGACGGTTCGCATTGGGTGGCGACCAGCCTGCCCGAGCAGCAACGGCAAATCGCCGCGTTGCTCGAGATCGAGCGCGATGCAACCGCGATAACCGATGTCTCGGCGATGCTCATTCCCGGTTTGCTGCAGACCGGGGATTACGCGCGGGCGATCATGACCGCTGGCGGCATCCCTGACATCGACGTGGAGACCCGCGTCGCGGTTCGGCTCGGCCGGAGGGACGCCATTACGCGAACCGACAGGCCAGCCCGCCTGGTTGCGTTCGTTGACGAGAGCGCGCTTTACCGCATGATCGGCGGCCACCATGTGATGCGCGAACAGCTGCGCTGGCTGCTCCATGTCGCCGAGTGGCCCACGGTCGACCTGCGGGTAGTGCCGGTGGGTGCGGGTTGGCATCCCGGGCTTGAGGGTGCATTCGTCATCGTCGAGCGCGGCGCGGACAACGCACCGGTGGTGCAACTGGAGACTCGGCGATCAGCCTTGTTCCTCCACGAAGCTGCCGACGTCGCCGCATACCAAGAAGCGGCGGCGAGGGTGGAAGAAGTTGCGATGAGCCCAGACGCCACATCCGGGCTCATCGCCGATCTGATCAACAGAATGGATGCGCAACATGACGGTACAGCACGAGCCGGATAACTGGCGGAAGTCCAGCCGCTCACAGAACGGCTCCGCTTGTGTCGAGGTCGGCAGCTTCGGGGACGGCGCCGCCATCCGCGACACCAAGAACCGCGCCGCCGGATACTTCACAACCACCACCGACCAGTGGTCGGCGTTCGTCGCCGCGATCAAGGGCGGCAGGTTCGACGCCTGACCCACAACAAAGAAGCGCCCGCCCGGTAGTCCTGGTACCGGGCGGGCGCTTCCGTTTTCGCGGTCACCACCGCCAGTAGTAACGGCCGTGCGCTGTCCACCGGTTCGGGGCGTACTGGAAGATGTGGAAGGCCATGCCTTTGCCCTTGGCGATGAACTGGTCGCGGCGCAGCTTCTCCCGCAACACGCCGTCGTAGGCCCGTTGTCGTCGAGCCATCGTTCGTACTGCTTTAGGCGCCGCTGATTGGAGTCGATGCCGCTGCGACCGGGGTGGACGTGGCGAGTAGCTTCGTGCGGCTGGTCCCCGGTGGTGGGCGTCGGTTCGGCTATGCGCGTTGGAGCGGAACGTCCTTCGCCGCGCCGCAGGTGGCTGCGGCCGTTGCGAATGCCTTGTGTGAGGGCCGCGATCCGGACGAGGCAAGCGATCTTGCCCGTGGGCATTACCCGTTCGAGCGGTAATTGGCGCGAAGTGAATCTGTAAGCACCTCTCGTTCCTCTTATTACGCGGGAGGACGAAGATCGCGAACGGTGAGAGGTGCTTGGTCGTGCACGAGATCGGGGAGGACGGGACGTCCGCGGTGCTGCTTCGCCGCGCGGCGGCCGGTGATCAGCGGGCGTGGCAGGAGTTGGTGGATCGCAACGCGCCGGTGGTCTGGGGCGTGTCGCGGGCGTTCACCGCGAACACCGCGGACGCCGAGGACATCTACCAGGCAACCTGGTTGCTGCTGGCGGAGAACATGGGGCGGCTGCGCGAACCGGAGTCGTTGTCCGGATGGCTGGTGACCACCGCGCGGCGGGAGTCGATGCGATTGCGCCGGGCGCGGCAACGGGAATCGCCGGTCGGGCTGGATTCCGGCGACCTCGGGCCGCCGGACTACGCCGAGGATCCGGAGCACAAGGTGCTGCGGGCGATGACGAATTCGCGGTTGGCGCAGTCGTTCGCCCAGTTGCCGCAGCGCTGCCAGCAGTTGCTGCGGGTGCTGGCGGTCGCGCCGGAGACGAGTTATGCGCAGGTCAGCCAGGCCCTGGGGATGCCGCGCGGGACGATCGGGCCGAAGAAGAGCCGCTGCCTGGCGGAGTTGCGGCGACGCATGCTGGCCGCCGAGGTGCCGGAGGAGGTGGCGGGATGAACCAGCGGATTCCTGCGGAGCTGCGTGGGTTGCGCGACCTGTTCCAGTCCTGCGACCCCATTCCTGAGCAGGCCCTCGCGGGCGCGTACGCGGCCATGGCCCGGCGCTCGCCGATCGAGGACCCGGTGGTGTTGAAGCTCGTCGGCGACTCGGCGGAGTCGCTGGCCAGGGTCCGGTCCGGGCAGCCGGAGCCGCGGGTGCTGACCTTCGCGATGCCCGGACGGGTGTTGGAGGTCGACCTGGTCCCGACCGTGGACGGCCTGTACCGGGCGTCTGGGATGGTGCTCAACCGGGCGGGTCAGGCGCCGCCGGTCGGCGAGGTCGTGCTTCGCCATCCCGCCGGGGAATGCACGGGTTCCCTGGACGAGCACGGCGCTTTCCGGGTGGCCGACGTGCCTCGCGGTCCGCTCAGCGTGGTGTTCCGACCGGTTCGGTCGGTGCCCGCCGTTGCCGATTGGTTGGTCTGTTGAGCGCCGGGACGGCGGTGGCACCGCCGGATGCGATCACCGCGGCGCTGTGGTGGCGGGACAACGCCGACGCAGCTCCGGAGATGGCCATGCGCAAGGCAGAGCAACTGCTGTCGGACACCGGCGACGCCGAACTCCGGGTGCTTGCCCGGCACATCGCGGCGGTGGCAGCGGTGGAGCGCGGCCGGGTCCGGCAGGCGCGGCGGCACGCCCGCCTCGGGCTGGCCGCTGCGAACCGCGCCGCGAAACCGGAGCGGGCCGCGCAGCTGCGGCTGACGCTCGCGTGGATCGAGTTGGAGCGAGGCGCGACCGGTGAGAGCTGGGCGCACCTGGTGGCGGCCGAGCCGCTGCTGCCCGCGGCGGACCGGGCGCGGGCGGCTTGCCTGCGCGGACTCCTGCACTGCCAGGGCGGTCAGCATTGCGAGGCGCGAGCGGAGCTGACCTGGGCGTTGCGGAGCCTGTCGGCGGATGACGATCGGCGCTGGATGGCGAACGCCCTGCTGGGGCGAGGGCTGGCGAACCTGTACACGAACAGGTTGACCGCTGCGGAGGCGGATCTGGCCGCCGCAGAACAGGGTTTCGCCTCGGACGGCCGAACCGCGCGGGCGGCGGCCTGCCGGCACAACCGCGGTTGCGTCGCGTTCCGGGCCGGTGATCTGCCGCGGGCGCTGCGGCTGTTCGAGGAGGCGGTTGCCGCCGGGCTGGACGTCAAGTCGAACCCGGAAGCGCTGGTGGACCGGGCGGAGGCACTGGCGGCGGCCGGGTTGATCGGCGAGGCGCGGGCGACGATGGAGCAGGCGGCCGACCGGCTGGTCGCCTGCGGCCGGGCCGGTCAGCTCGCCGAAACCAGGTTGGCGCTGGCCGGTTGCGCACTCCGGGCCGGCGACGTGGTCGCCGCTGCGGAGGCCGCCGGTAGCGCACGACAGCTGTTTCGCGCGCAGCGACGGCGAGCATGGGCGGCCTTGGCGACGGCCATCGGGTGGCAGGCGAAGCTGCGCGGCGGGCAGTGCTCGCGCTACGCGCTCGGAGCAGCGCGGCGAGCGGCTGCCGCGTGCGAAGAGTCCGGGTGGATCGGGCCTGCGGCAGAGTTGCGGCTCACGGCTGGTCGGTGCGCTGCACAAGCCGGGATGCGCACGTTGTCCCGCAAGCTCCTCGCGTTGTGCGTTCCGCTGCGCGACGAGGTCGCGGCGCCTCCGCAGCACCGTGCGTTGGGGTGGCTGGCCGCGGCCTTGCTCGCCGATCAGGACGCGGATCCGGATCGGGTGTTCGAGGCGTGCCGGGGTGGGTTGCAGGCCATGGACGGCCAGGCGGCTGGCATGGCGGCCTTCGAACTTCGCGTGCATGCGCTCGGTTTGGCGGCCGAACTGGGTGACACCGCGATTGGTGCCGCACTGCGAGTCGGCGATCCGCGATTGGTGCTGCGCTGGACGGAGCGGTCGCGGTGCAGCGCGCTGCACCGTCGGGTGCTGCAGCCACCGGCGGATCCGAGGCTGAACTCGGCATTGGTGCGGCTGCGCGCTGCGGTGCTGGAAGCGCAGGGCAGCCGTGATCCGAAGCGGGCGTTGGGGACGATCGCCGAGCTGGAAGAGCAGGTGCGTCACCGCGCGATGCTGGTGGGAGGTCGCACCAGCGGGCTGCGGGTGCCGGGAGGCGTCGATGACGTCATCGCGGAGCTCGGCGATTCCGTGCTGCTCAGCCTCTTCGCCCGCGGTGATCGGCTGTTCGCGATATCCATTGTGGACGGTGATGTTCGGCTGCACGTGCTGGGCCCGGTGGCGAACGCGGAGGCCCACACGGCCCGCCTTCGGCACCTGCTCGCGCGGCAGGCGATGGGCGTCGCGCGGCACGCAGCGCCGATCTTCGAGACGGGTGTCCGCCGCGCGGCCGAGGAGTTGCAGGCGCAGCTGCTCGCGCCGGTGCTGCCGGCGCTCGAACGAGGCCGGTCGCTCGTCGTGATCCCGACGGGGTGCCTGCATGTGCTGCCGTGGGCGGCGTTGCCCGCGTGCCGTGGGCGCAGCGTGACCGTGAGCCCGTCGCTGCGGTGCTGGCTGCGCGGTGCATCGGATGCCCGGTCCGCGGATCGGGTCGGTGCGCCGGTGTGGGTGGCAGGCCCGGGCCTGGACCACGCCGAGCGGGAGGTCCAAGGGCTGCACGCGGTCGCGGGCGGGCGGCTGCTGGTCGGCGCCGACGCCACCTCGAAGCGAGTGCTATCCACTGTGGACGGAGCGGGGGTCGTGCACATCGCCGCGCACGGCCGGTTCCGGGACGACCAACCGCTGCTGTCCTGCCTCGACCTCGCCGACGGTCCGCTGTACGCCTACGACCTGGACCGGCTGCACCGCGGCCCGACGACGGTGGTGCTCTCGGCCTGCGACGTGGGTCGGTCGGCGGTCAGCCGAGGCGATCAGCTCAGCGGCCTGGCGACGACCTTCCTCGGGCGCGGCACCGCGACGGTGATCGCCAGCGTGGTGCCGGTCCCGGACGAGCGCACGGCCAGCGTGATGGTGTCGCTGCACCGAGCGCTCCGCGAGGGCCGCCCGGCGGCTGCGGCGCTGGCCGGGGCTCAAGCGGAACACGGCGAAGCCGGATTCGTCTGCCTCGGTTACGGAGGTGATCGATGACAGCAACCGGCCACCTGAGCTGAGGCGCTCACCCGCACTTGCCTGATCGGGAAGCCCGCGCGCACTGCGAATCGGAGCCGCGCCCGGGCACCGCCGCAGGACGTCGGGCGACCTACCCATGCCGCGTGGCTACGGCGTGGCTACCGCTCTTCAGCGTGGCTACGGCCAAGGGCGCAGCCGGGAGGTACTTCGGTCGCGTCAGCGGAGCTTGTGGAGGCGGCGGATCGCTTCGTCCAGGACCTCGTCGCGCTTGCAGAAGGCGAACCGCACCAGGTGCTTGGCGTCTTCCGGGTTGTCGCAGAAGACCTGCACCGGGATCGCGGCGAGCCCGATCCGTTCCGGCAGCGAACGGCACAGTTCGGCGCCGTTCTCGAAGCCGAGTGGCCGGACGTCGGTGCAGACGAAGTAGGTGCCCTCACTGGCGAGCACGTCGAAGCCAGCCTCGGCCAAGCCCTCGGAGAGTCGGTCCCGCTTGCGCTGCAGGTCCTTGCGCAACCGCTCGACCCAGTCGAGCTCGTTGCGCAGGGCGTGTGCGACCGCAGGTTGGAACGGTGCGCCGCCGACGAAGGTCATGAACTGCTTCGCTGCGCGCACGGCGGCGACGAGCTCGGCCGGACCGCAGATCCAGCCGATCTTCCAGCCGGTGGCGCTGAAGCTCTTGCCGACGCTGGAGATCGACAGCGTCCGCTCGGCCATGCCGGGCAGGGTGGCCAGCGGGTGGTGCTCGCGGCCGTCGAAGATCAGGTGCTCGTAGACCTCGTCGGTGATGGCGATCACGTCGTTCTCGCGGCAAACCTCGGCGATCACGGCGAGTTCGGCATCGGTGAACACGGTGCCGGTCGGGTTGTGCGGTGAGTTCAGCACCAGGGCGCGGGTCTGCGGCCCGACGGCGGCGCGCAGCGCCTCGACATCGAGCTCGAAGCGGTGGTCGGGGCCCTGCCGCAGCGAGACGGTCCGGCGCACCCCGCCGGCCATCGCGACGGCGACCGGGTAGGAGTCGTAGTACGGCTCGATTAGCACGACCTCGTCGCCGGGCTCGACCAGGGCGAGCATCGCGGCGGTCAGCGCCTCGGTCGCACCGACGGTGACCAGCACCTCGTCCTCGGGCCGGTGCTCGACGCCGTAGCGCGCCAGGCGGTGCTCGGAGATCGCGGCCCGCAGGTCCGGTTCACCGGGGCCCGGCGGGTACTGGTTGACGCCGTTGGCGATCGCCTCCTGCGCGACGCGCAGCATGCCCTCGGGGCCATCGGTGTCCGGGAAGCCCTGACCGAGGTTGACCGCACCGGTCCGCCTGGCGAGCTCGGTGATCTCGGCGAAGATCGTGGACGTGAAGGGCCGCAACCGGCTGGTGAGGGCAGGACTACGCACGCCTCCAGAGGGTAGTCGATTCGTGGCCGTTTCCAGACTCACCTAAATGGCCGGTTCCGGTAGCGGAACCTCACAGTCCGGGCTTGTGCGTGGACCGGGGCTGTCCTCGCCAGGCGACCTCTGCGAACCCCCTGACGGTGCGAGTTGCGCGGACGAGCCAAGCGGCCGTGCCCGCTTGCGGCTGCCTCTGACGTGCAGCGTTCCGCGTCACGGTGGCGGTCATGCGCGTGTTTGGAAGGGTTGGAAGGGACTGTTGATCGCGTCATCCCATCTGCGCATCGCTCGTCCCGGTGGGCCGGTGCGAGGTGGCCGGGGCGGACGGTTTCCGGGATGTCCGGTTCGGGGCGGCTTCGGTGGTTTCCGGACGCTGCCACAATCGGTATGTGCAGCCGACAGCCGTTTCCGACAGTGACAAGCGCCGTGGTCTGCGGCGGATGAAGGCGGTGGCCGGCGGATTCCTGCTGGTCGCGACCCTGATCTACGTGATCGCCAGCTGGCAGGACAACGCTGGCGCCGGTGCCTGGGTGGGGTACGTGCGGGCCGCCGCCGAGGCAGGCATGGTCGGCGCGCTGGCGGACTGGTTCGCGGTCACCGCGCTGTTCCGGCGGCCGCTGGGCCTGCCGATCCCGCACACCGCGATCATCCCGACCCGCAAGGACATGATCGGCCGCAGTCTCGGTGACTTCGTCGGCTCGAACTTCCTGGCCGAGCAGGTGGTTCGGGACAAGCTGCGCCGTGCGGAGGTCAGCCGCCGGCTCGGCGGCTGGCTCGACGACGCCGACCACGCGGAGCGGGTCACCTCGGAGCTGGCCACCGCGGTGCGCGGCGTCGTGCAGGTGCTGCGGGACGAGGACGTGCAGGCCGTGCTGGAACAGGCGGTCGTGCGCAAGGTGCTTTCGCAGCCCTGGGGGCCACCGCTGGGCCGGATTCTCTCGCAGGTCTTCGCCGACGGCTCGCACCACAAGCTCGTCGACCTGATCTGCGACCGGGCCTACGACTGGGTGCGGGACAACCACGAAACGGTGCTGCGGGTGGTCAGCCAGCGCGCGCCGTCATGGTCGCCGAAGTTCTTCGACACCATCGTGGCCGACAAGATCTACGTCGAGGTGCTGTCGTTCGCGTGGGCGGTCAAGACCGACCCGGAGCACCCGATGCGCAAGGCCGTCGACCGGTTCCTGGTGGAGTTTGCGGCCGACCTGCAACACGACCCGAAGACGATGGCCAAGGCAGAGCAGATCCAGCAGCAGGTGCTGGAGCACCCGGAGGTGCAGAACCTCGTCTCCTCGGCGTGGGGCACGGCGAAGAAGATGCTGCTGGACGCCGCAGAAGACCCGTCGAGCGAGCTCCGGGTCCGGGTGCGCGAAGGACTGCGCTCGCTCGGCCGCCGGTTGGTCGAGGAGCCGGAACTGCAATCCAAGGTCGACGGTTGGCTGGAGGGCGCCGTGGTCTACGTGGTGTCCAACTACCGCGACGAGCTGACCACGCTGATCACGGAGACCGTGGAGCGCTGGGACGCGCAGGAGACGTCCCGCAAGATCGAGCTCCAGGTCGGCCGGGACCTGCAGTTCATCCGCATCAACGGCACCGTCGTCGGTGCCCTCGCCGGCCTGCTGATCTACACCTTCTCTCAGCTGCTGCTCTGAGAGCCTGTCGGCGAATGCTGTCCGCGCCTTTGGAAGCGGCGCAGCCGCTTGCATTCACCTTGCCAAGACGACTGTCGGCGGGTTCTGAGAGGTTTTCTGGCGAGGACGGCCCCTCCGCCGCGTATTGGGCATACATCAGGAGGGGCACCCGCAGTCCAGGGAACCTCTCAGGTTCCGCTAAGCGACCACCCACCCAGACCATTCACCAACAGGCTCTACGAACCGGCCTCACCCGAGGAAAATGGCCCGTTCGCCCCGCGGCGAGCGGGTCGTTTTCGCTGTTCAGGCGGTGGTGTGGCGTTCCCGCCAGGAGCGGGCCTTCTCGCGGTTGCCGCACACGCGCATAGAGCACCAGGTCCGGGAGCGGTTGCGGGAGCGGTCGTAGAACGCCCAGAGGCAGTCGTCGGCCGGGCAGATCTTGATCCGATCCCACCGCCCGGTGTGCACTAGGCGGGCCGCCGCGACGAGCACGCTGCCGATCGCGTCGCCGCCGGTCAACGTCGGAATGCCGTTGTGCAACCGGACCTGCACGGGCCAGGCCGTTTCGAACACCGCATGCGGTCGGACACCGCAGGACACCGTTGTGCGCATGGCGTCACGGATCTCGCGCGCCGCATCTACGCCGGGGGCTTTGCCGAGGTCCTGGTCGATGCACCACTGCTGCCACTGCCCGGGATCGTCGAGGGTCTCGGTGCCCTTCTCGGCGTCGCAGGTGTTCAGGAAGGCCAAGACCAGCGCGATGTCGTGGTCGAAGTCGAGTTCGACGCCGTCCGGGGACGACGGGCGATCCACCTCCGGAGCGACAGCTCTGCTGTTCACGAACACCATCGTAAGTCAATAGGGGGTTGTGCCGGGTTGATATAACCAACATAATCACAACACCGGTTAGTAACCTGCAATCTTGTTTGACAGGTTAGGGTTGTGGAGATGAATCCGATCCGGATCGATCCGTTCGGGTACTCCGCGAGCAGCGGCGAGCCGACCGTGCGGGCGCTCCAGGGTGCCGAGATCGACCGGGTGCCGAGATCGACCGGGTGCCGCGCAAGGGGGCAGGCTCCGCCAGGAGCGGCTCGACCGGTTCGCCACTGATGGGCCTCGGCGACGGAGGCGCTGCGGCCCGGCGCTGCGGTGGACTCCGGTCCGGCTCCGCGCGGTTGCTTCAACTGATCACGAGAGGAATGACGATGACGACGACCTTGCGATTGGCCGCCTTCGCGATCGACTGCCCGGACCCGCGGGCGCTGGCCGGCTTCTACGGGCGGTTGCTGGGCTGGGAGCTCGACCCCGAGTCCGATGACCACTGGGTCGAGCTCGTGGACCCGGCCGGCGGCGCGCCACTGGCCTTCCAGCGCGACCCGGGCTACCGCCCGCCGACCTGGCCGAGTCGGGATGTGCCGCAGATGATGCACCTGGACATCAGGGTGCAGACGCTCGCGGAGGGGCACGAGCGGGCGATCGCGGCGGGTGCGACGCCGCTGCCGCAGCCGCCCGACCAGCAGGGCGCGAGCTTCCGCGTCTACGCCGACCCAGATGGTCACCCGTTCTGCATGTGCGCCTGCAAGGAGTGATCGGACTCTCCGGTCAGCCTGCAAGCAGCCCGCTTGCAGGAGCTAGCACTCGTGGTTATCGTGGTTGGTGACCGGAGGTGCTAGCCCGATGGATCGTGTGGACAAAGCCGTCAACAAGGCCGTCAACCAAGCGGTCAGCGACCTCGGCAGCTACATCCGGGCGCAACGCAACAACGCCCAGATCTCGTTGCGGCAGCTGGCGAAGCTCGCCGGCGTGTCGAACCCGTACCTGAGTCAGGTGGAACGCGGGCTGCGCAAGCCGAGCGCGGAGATCTTGCAGCAGATCGCCAACGGGCTGCGGATCTCCGCCGAAGCGCTCTACGTGCAGGCCGGGATCTTGGAGCGCCGCGAGAGCGGGCCGGTGGTGGACGCGATCCTCGCCGACCAAGAGCTCAGCGAGCGGCAGAAACAAGTGCTTCTGGACATCTACGCCTCGTTCCGGCGGGAACGCGAAACCGCGGCGGACGGGGACACCGAGCAACCCGAGGAGTAACCGCCATGCCGGCATTCCCGAAGACCGAAGACGTGACCAAGGTGCGCGAGCAGGCCGCGCAGGCCCTCGGTGAAGCCGTCGAGCAGGCCCGCACCCCGCTGCTCGCCGCGCTCGGCGCCGGCGACCTCGCTGCCCACGCCCTGCTGGAGGCGGTCAACAAGGTCCGCAGCCAGCTCAACGAGCGCGCCGAGGCCGCGCGCCAGGAACTGCCGGGCGACCTCGGCGAACTGCGCGACAAGTTCGACCCGGCCGAGCTGCGCAAGCGCGTCGACGCCTACAGCCAGACCGCGAAGCAGCTCTACGACTACCTGGCCGAGCGCGGCGAGGAGACGCTGCACCGGCTGCAGGACCAGCCGCAGGTCAAGAAGGTCTGGGACCAGGTCGGGACGGCACAGGGCAAGGTCGAGGAGACCGTCGACGAGGTCCGCGACCTGGCCGACGACGTGCTCGGCAAGGTCAGTCGCCCGTTCGGCAAGACCGATGAAGAGTCCGCCGAGGAGCCCAAGGCCGCCCCCAAGGCCGCGGACGAGCCCGCCGCCAAGCCTGCGGCGAAGAGCACCACGGCCACGGAGACCACTGCGCGCAAGACCACGACCAAGTCGGCCGCCGCGAAGAAGCCCTCAACCAGCAAGTCCACCGAAAGCTGACCGTCCGACCGGATGCCCGCGGTCCCGGCGACCACGTAGGGTAGACGACGTGGAGCTGGCGCTTTGGATCCTGACGATCATCTGGATTGCGGGCATCCCGGTCGGGGTATTCGCTTTCGCGCACGCGGCGCTGCAGCGCGCGGACGCTTTCACCGCCGTAGACAAGCTGAACAAGCTGGCCTGGATGGGCATCACGGGTGCCGCGGCACTGGTGCTGATCTTCAGCATGCAGGGCCCGTACACGATCATCTGGATCGCTGGGCTGGTCGCTTCGCTGGTCTACATCGTCGACGTCCGGCCGAAGGTGAAGGAAATTCAGGGACGGTCCTGGTAGTGGGGGCTCGCTGGGCGGCGCACGGCCGCGGGTCCCCGGTGACCCTCGTCGTGCACGGGCTGGGCGCGACCGAAGGCGAAGCGCGCATTCCGGCCTCCGGCCTTCCGGGAACGCGCGTCGTGATCACGCTGCCGGGCCACGGCAGCGCCCCGGATGCGCTCCCGAGCTACTGGAACTACGCCTCGGTCGCGGCAGACGTCCTCGCCGTGGCTGATGAGGCCGAGGCGACCCGCGCCGTCGGTGTCTCGCTCGGCGCGGGCGCGTTGACCCGCATCGCCGCAGATCATCCGGGCCGGTTCGAGCGGTTGGCGCTGCTGCTGCCCGCCGCGTTGGACCGGCCTCGCGAGGTGGCCGCGACCTGGGCGTTCGAGCGGCTCGCGGCCGCGGTCGCCGATGGACCCGAGGCGCTGCGCGAGATCGTCGCCGCGGACATCCCCGCAGGCATCGAGGTCGGCGACTACGTCGACCGCCGGGCCGAGGCCTTGCTGCGGCTCGAAGACGCGCTTCGCGAACTGCCCGAGCAGGTCCCGGTCCCGGACCCCGCCGTGCTGGCCGCCGTCCGGTCGGAGGTGCTGGTTATCGGCGCCACCGACGATCCGCTGCACCCGGCCGAGGTCGCCAAGGCGGTGGCTGCGGCCTTTGCCCGTGCCCGGCTGGAGATCCTGTCCTCGTCCGTGCCGATGCTCACGCATCGCCGGGAGCTGCGCCGCCTGCTGGCGGACTTCCTGCGCTGAACCCGCATCCGGCGAGTTCGGGCGGGTTCGTATTGTCGGGGGCATGGGTGTTGATTGGTCTGTGGCAGCCGGAACGCTGGACGTGAGCTCGGCGCTGGAGCACCTCGATCTGCTCGCCGAGCCGGTTGCGGCGGCGGTGCGCGAGCTAGACGACGAGCGGGTCGGGGTCACCGAGATCGACCCGGAGCTGGCGGACACCGCCGCGTTCTGCGAGCAGTACGGGTCGCCCCTGGAGCTGTCGGCGAACTGCGTGGTCGTCGCGGGCAAGCGGGCCGGCGAGGTGCGCTACGCCGGGTGCGTCGTGCTGGCCACCACCCGCGCCGACGTCAACGGCGTGGTCAAGCGGCGGCTCGACGTGCGCAAGGCGTCGTTCGCGCCGATGGACGACGCGGTTCGTCTCAGCGGCATGGAGTACGGCGGGGTCACGCCGTTCGGGCTGCCCGCCGACTGGCCGATCCTGGTGGATCCCGAGGTGGCCAAAGCCCCGGCGGTGGTCGTCGGCAGCGGGCTGCGCCGCAGCAAGATCATCACGCCGGGCGAGATCCTGGCTCAGCTCCCGGGAACGGAGCTCGTCGAGGGCCTAGGCCGGTGATGCTCGTGAGTGCGAAAACGGGCTCCAACCCGCTTTCGCACTCACGACCTCTGGAAGCCCCCGCCCTTGACGGCGGCAACGAAGTCGGCCCACCGAACTCGGGAAACGGTCAGTACGGGACTGGCGTCCCCAAGTTTCGAATCCCGCATCCCGACCAGGTCAACAACCTGCCCGACCTCGACGCAGTTGCCAGTTCCGTTGCTACGGCTGGACTTCTGCCAGCCCACTTCGACGCAGTTCTGTGCCCCGTTGCTGCGGCTAGATTTGCGCCAGATCATCTCGTCCGAGCCACGCAACTTTGATCACTCCTTGGTAAGTGCTTCGATCTCGCGGTTGACCAGGGCCAGTGTGTCTCTGTCACTGAGCGCAGCAACGCGCAACCGGTCGAAAACCAGGCTATATGCGCGGACGTGTTGAGGTCGAGACAGATAGTCGGAACTCGTAAGACTCTCGATGTACGCGATGCTTGAGTTAGCTTGCTCAAGATGGAGCAGTGTGAAGGCGATGCCGACGCCCGCATGTGCCCCGCTATCCAGCGGGATCACCTGGATTGTGACGTGATCAAGCTCGGCCAGAGATCGAAGCTGCTCCAGCTGGTCCCGATGCACTGGTCGCCCGCCTACTCGTCGGCGGATGGCCTCTTCGCCTAGAACCACCCAAAGCAACGGCGCACCCGGTTCGAAGAACCTCTGAGCCCGTCGCGCACGCGACTCCGCCATCTCGTTCACGTCCACCGAGGGCACAACTACAGAAGCAGAAAGCAGTTCACGAGCGTAATCGCGGGTCTGCAGCACTCCAGGGATCGAGTCCCCGAAGAAGAGCTTGATCTCGGATGCGTTCGCTTCCAGATTGACGTACTTCTTCGCCCAGTCGGGGACACGCGTAGGAGGAACCTTGCGGCGAGCTTCCTTCGCAAGCACCAGGACCTTCTCCACGGCGTTGTCCTTCGCGCCGTAGAGGGCCACGAGAGCTTGAGCGTCCTTATGGGACAGCTTGCTTTCGCCGGTCTCGATCTTGCTGATCTTGTTCCGATACCAGCCGAGCTGAACCGCAGCTTCGTCGGCAGACAGGCCGAAGCTCTCGCGGAGTTCTCGCAACTCGGCTCCGAGAACGAGGCGTTGCACGAGCGGACCTGGGTCGTTGCTGGTCATGCGCATCAGTGTGCCTTCCCTCTATCCGGCGAACATCATGACCGACGCTAGGAACTCAACTGGGAATCCTAGTACGGTTCCCAGTGATCAAGCCCGTTGCTTGGAGAGCTCCATGAGCGAGTACCTGACCTACATCTGGCGGCCGGTTACCGGTGGTCGGCACGCTTTCCCCATCGCTGCGAAGAAAGCTGCGTCCGGAGAGACCGTCACTGCCTACTGCAGGGTGGAAGCCGACGCGGCGGAGTTGCACGATCGGTCCGAAGTGGACTGGATTCGCGAGGAGTCGTGCATGCGCTGCTGGCGCATCCTCGCCGATCGTGACCGTGCCTGATTTACCTGAGACCGCTACAGATTTCGGAAGGAAATCCTTATGTTCTGGCTTCAACTGGCCACTTTCGTCCTCTTCAACCTGCTGATCCTGGCCATGCTGGTCAGTCGCGTTCCGGTGCCCGGGTTCTCGCTGTCCGCAGCCCAACACGCCGGAGGCGGCGAAGGTGGGTACACCGTCTGGCACCTGATCGCCGACGTCGAAGCCGAACGCCGCGCCGAACGGGAGCCTCCGCCGATACCGACGTTCCCGACGCGCGACCCCGACGAGCCCACCGGCCGACACCACCTGCGCACCTGATCAACCCCCCCAAGAACGGGCCGCTGCGGTGCCCCCATCCCCCGACCCCGCCGCAGCGGCCCACCCCGGTGGCCGGGCGGCGAGCCTCCCCCTCCCAGCGCGCCCGGCCACCGCATCAGAAGACGACGGTGCGGCGGCCGTGGACCAAGACCCGGTCTTCGAGGTGCGCGCGCAAACCCCTGGCCAGCACGAGCTTCTCGGCGTCGCGACCCTTGCGGACCATGTCGGACACGTCGTCGGTGTGGTCGACGCGGATCACGTCCTGCTCGACGATCGGGCCGGCGTCGAGCTCCGCGGTCACGTAGTGGCAGGTCGCGCCGATGAGCTTCACGCCGCGCTCGTAGGCCTGGTGGTACGGGCGGGCTCCGGCGAACGACGGCAGGAAGCTGTGGTGGATGTTCAGCGCCCGACCGGCCCATACTTCGCACAGCTCGGGCGGCAGCACCTGCATGAAGCGGGCGAGCACGATCGCGTTCGGGTCGTGGTCGTCCACCAGCTTCCGGACCTCCTGGAACGCCGCGGCCTTCGCCTCGGGGGCCTTGGGGAACGGCACGTGGTGGAACGGGATGCCGTGCGCCTCGGTGATCGGGCCGAGATCTGGGTGGTTGCCGATCACCGCGCGCAGATCGACGTCGAGCTCGCCGGAGCCGATACGGCCGAGCAGGTCGTGCAGGCAGTGACCTTCCTTCGACACCAGGATCACCACGCGCCGTCGCTCGCCGGTGTCGGTGACCCGCCAGTCGGTGCGGCTGCCGAGTTCCTCGGCGACGGTGGTGAAGCGGCGCCGCAGCTCGTCGATGCCGAACGGCAGCGAGTCCGCCAGGACCTCCTGTCGCGTGAAGAACCAGCCGGTGTTGGTGTCGGTGTGGTAGCCGGCCTCGACGATCCAACCGCCGTGCTCGGCGATGAAGGTCGCGATGCGGGCGACGATCCCGGTGCGGTCCGGGCATCCCAGGCTGATGACGAAACGACGTTCGGAAGGGCTCACGGTCGGTCATTATCGCAGGTAGCAAAGGCCGTGCCGGAAACCGGCCGCACCGTGGCACACCCGCTGGGACGCACTGTTTCACCTGGTCAGGTGCTATGAGTGCTTTCGTGCGCTGGAGTGGCTGGTTTGGATGTGGCGCGACGTTGTTGTGGGGCCGCTCGTGTCTGTTGACAGTCTGTGAAGCGCCCAGGCTCGTCGGGTGCCTTCATCGGCCGGGGAGCCCCGAACTATCCAGGGCATAGCCGGTATGAGCGAACGGACATTCCATTCATCCCGTCTATTGACGCGAACGGACAGTCCGTTCGCTTCACACCAGCGAAGCCAGGTACACGCACAACAAGTTCTCAACACACGCTCTATAGCTCTATAGCAGCCAAGCATTCACGTACTACAGCAGCGGAAACGGTGCTCCAGAGTGCGATGTCAGAGACCGGAGGTGAGGGCCGCGAGGGCGGCGTCACCGGTGACCAGGGCCGTGCTCGGGCGGCCCCAGGCCCGCCGGTACACCGCGTCTGCGGTGCCCGCCACGGTCGCGTCGACCTCCAGTGCGGCGTCCGTCGGCGCCCCGGCCAGCGGCGGCAGGCCCGGCCGGTACTCGACCAACCACGCGCGGCCCGCGTCGGGAGCGTGGTAGAGCACCCTCCCCTTGCTCTCCCGCTCCGCCCAGCTAGGCACCTGCAGCAACACGGTTAGCAGCTCGTCGATGCCGTCGGCGGCCAGCTCCGGATCGAAGATCAGCTCGTGCACGTGGTCCGGGCCGAGCCTGGCGAGCGCGTGCTCCGCGTCGAGCCGGTGGATCGCCGTCTCATGCGCCATCCGCCGGGCCCAGGTACGCGCCGTGCCGCCGGGGAAGAACGCCCGCACCGGGCGATCGGGGTCCGAAATGGACAGTTCGTGACGCAGCGCCGCCAGCTGGTCTTCCCACCAGGCCAGCGCGTCGTCGAACTCCGCGGGCGGACGTGGGGGTTGCGGCCGGTCGCTGTCCGGCCCCAGAGCCAGCGAGAGGCGCGCCATCGCGTACACCCGGGCGAGGTGCCGCACGAGCTTCCGGACGTCCCAGCCCGGGCAGGTCGACACCTCGGCGTCGGGACCGGCCTGCATGACGGCGCTGCGGAACGCGGCCGCCTGGTCCTGGAACGCGCGGAGGTGGAAGTCGCTATCCATGCCTCAACCGTAAAAGCTCCGAGCGTGATCGGACGAGAATTTTCAGGGCGCGATCGCGGCCCAGTCGACGGTGAGTTCCCCCCACCGCCACCGCCGCCGCCGGTCCAGCACCGGCCAGCCCAGCTCCGCGAACAACTGCGCGGCGTGCGCCCACCGGGTGCGCGGCCCGAACGGTGCCATCGGGGCCGCCTTCGCCCAGCACATGTCTAGCTCGCCCAGCATCGCGTGCACCTTCTCGCCCGGCACGTTGCGGTGGATCAAGGTCTTGGGCAGCCGCTCGGCGAGGTCCGAAGGCCGTTCGATGTCGGCCGGCCGGCAGGCGAGCGTCAGGGTCCGCGGCCCGCCCCGGTCCAACGTCACCCAGCAGCAGCGCCGCCCGATCTCGTCGCAGGTGCCCTCCACCAGCAACCCGTCCGGCGCGAGCCGGGAGCACAGCTCGTCCCACGCCTTCCACGCCTCGGGCTCGGTGTACTGGCGCAGCACGTTCAGCGCCCGCACCAGCGCGGGTCCGGGGAAGTCGCGTACCCCGGCGGCCAGCCCGGCCAGCTCGAACCCGCCGCGGCGGAACTCCAGCGCAGGCGGGTCCGCGACGAGCTTGCCGGCCGCGACCCGGTCCGGGTCGATCTCCAGCCCCACCACCCGCGCGTCCGGGCGCAGCGCCCTGAGCCGTGCTGCCAGTTCCACGGTGGTCACCGGGCTGGCGCCGTAGCCGAGGTCGATGACGACCGGCTCGGCGGCGTCGCGCAGCGCGCGAGCGACCCACGGGGTGCCGGCGATCCACCGGTCGATGCGCCGCAGCCGGTTCGGGTTGGTGGTACCCCGGGTGGGCATGCCCAAGGCGCGGGCCCGACCGGCCGCGAGCCGGGGCGCCCGCTTCTTCGGGACCGAATTCATCCCCGGCGGGCCAGCCAATCGGTGGTGAAGTTCTCCTCGTCGGACAGCAACTTCTGCACCTGGTCGACGATCAGGTCTTCCAGCTTGCCGCCCAGGAACGGCACGTTGACCCGGACGCTGCCGGACACCACGAACTCGCTGACTGCCGACCCTGCCGGTTCGGCCAGGTCGCGCAGCCACATCGAGCCGGTGATCGAGCAGGGCGCTCCGGCGATCTCGGCGGCGATCTCGCCGGTGTAGCTCCCGTCCTCCCGTCGCCGCCACGACTCGCTGCGGTCGATCTTCAGATCATCGCCGACGACGGTGCGGGCCACCGACGGCAACGCGTCGGCGTGCGCCCCCTGGCGCACCTGGAACCGGGCGCCGTCCTCGGTGGTGACGTGCTGGAGCAGCGCCGCGTTCGAGCCGCCGATCTCCGCCAGCCGGTCGGTGAGGTAATCGATGTCGATCAGCGCCTCGTACACCCGGGCGGCGGGCCACTCGGAGGTGCTCCGGTGCTCGATGCGGCGTGCCATGCAGCGGAGGTTACCGTTGGCAACCGTGAACCCCTCCACGTCCGGTGCCGAAGAAGTGCGCGACGACACTCTGTTGTCGGGCGCGCACGCCGGTGAACGCGGTGGTGACCTGCCGCTGGCCGACTACACCACGCTGCGGCTGGGCGGCCCGGCGACGGAACTGATGATCGCCCGCCGCCCCGAAGAGCTGACCGCCGCGGTGCGGGCCGCCGATTCGGCCGGGCAGCGGCTGCTGGTACTCGGTGGAGGTTCGAACGTCGTGGTGGCGGACGAGGGTTTCGCCGGGCACGTGGTGCGGATCGCGACCAAGGGACGCCAGTACGACGGCGTCGGCGACGGGCTGGTGCAGCTCACCGCGGAGGCTGGCGAGGACTGGGACGAGGTCGTGGCCGACACGGTCCGCCAGGGACTGGGCGGGCTCGAATGCCTGTCCGGCATCCCCGGCCTGACCGGGGCGACGCCGGTGCAGAACGTCGGCGCCTACGGCGTCGAGGTTTCCGAGCTGCTGGTCTCGGTCGACCTGCTGGACCGCAGTACCGGACGCGTGCGCACGGTCCCGGCCAGCGAGCTCGGGCTGACCTACCGGAACAGCGTGCTCAAGCACAGCGACGTCGCGGTCGTGCTGCGCGCGCGGTTCCTGCTGCGCGACGGCGGCCGGTCGGCCCCGATCCGCTACGCCGAGCTCGCACGTGCGCTCGACGCTGAACCCGGCTGGCAGGTCGACGTGGCCAGCGCCCGCGAAGCGGTCCTGGCGCTGCGGCGCGGCAAGGGCATGGTGCTCGACCCGGCCGACCACGACACCTGGAGCGCCGGCTCGTTCTTCACGAACCCGATCGTCGGCGCCGACGAGCTGCCCGAGGTGCTGGCCCGCATCGTCGCCAAGGTCGGTCCCGACCAGCGGATTCCGCAGTACCCGGGGGACGACGGCCGGACCAAGCTGTCCGCGGCGTGGTTGATCGAGCGGGCTGGGTTCGCCAAGGGGCATCCGGGCCCCGTCGGTCGGGTGAGGTTGTCAACCAAGCACACCCTCGCGCTGACCAACCGCGGCGCCGCGACGACCCGCGACCTGCTACTTCTTGCGCGTGAAGTTCGGGACGGAGTACGCGTGGCCTTCGGCGTTTCGCTGGCACCCGAGCCTGTGTTGGTGGACTGTTCGCTGTAGCAGCCGAAGAGCCGAACGGCCGTAAGAGTGACTCTTCGTGACTGATGCGTAACCCTGAGTGTTAAATGGTGTAGGTGGAGGGGGCCACCATGCTGAGCATCAGGGAGCTTAGAGACCGGGCGGTCATACGTCCGATCAAGCGGGCGGTCGAGGACCAGCTCCTGGACCTGCCCGGGGTGACTGCCGTGGACATCGGTGTGCAGCACCGCGCAGGAGAGCCCACCGGTCAGCAGGTCATCGTGGTGTCGGTGATCCGCAAGATTCCGCGCGAGCAGCTGGGCGCGGGCACCTGCGTCCCGAGTGACATCTTCGGCATCCCGACGGACGTCATCGAGGAGCAGCCGGTCCTGCAGCACATCCACTGCGCCCGTGACAAGCCGCTGGCGTCGTGCCAGCCGCGCAGCGAGCGCGCCGGGGTGGTGCGTGGCGGCAGCGGGATCGTGCCGTGCCGCGCCGTCCACCTGTCGCCGCCCGCGGTGTCGAACGCCGGCGAGTACCGCCGGATCGGCACGCTCGGGGCGATCGTCACCGGCACCTCGCCGACGGTGGTGCCGATGGGGCTGACCACCTTCGACGTGGGTTGTCTGGACGACGCCTGGGCGGTGGGCGACCGGATGGCCGACCCGGAGGGCGGCTGGATGCACACCGAGCTGGCGCGGGCGGCGCTGTCCGGCCGGGTCGACGCGGCCGCGGTCGCCATCGCGCCCGGTTCGGAGACGTCGTGCGTGGTCGACGGCATCGGGCCGGTCACCGGGCACGCCACGGCCTACCCGGGCGAGCGGGTCCGCAAGAACGGCTTCGGCACCGGCGTGACGGTCGGCATCATCACCTCGGTCGATGCGACCGTGCGACTTGACCACGGCGAAGCCCTGGGCGTCCGGGTGCTGCGGGAGCAGATCCGCATCACCGCCGCGGACCTGCGGTTCTGCGGTCCGGGGGACGCCGGGGCAGCGGTGATCGATCCGGGCGGTCGGATCATCGGCCTGCACGTGGCGGGCAGCCGGGATGGCGCGTTCGGTTTCGCCAGCCCGATCGCCGATGTGCTGGCGGAGCTCGACGTGGAACTCTGCACCGAATACCAACGCATCCGCGTCTGAGACTGGAACGGGTGAAGGGCACCTTCGACCTGCCAAGTCGGGCGGATTCGACGGATCTCGAAACCCATCACAACCCCGAAGTCCGGGTGTTGCGACAACCCCTAGAACCGAAGACCGGAGTTGCAACGAACCCTTGAACCCGCCCCTTCGATTTCCATTTGAAAATTTGAAATTGCGGACGGTCTGGTGGGTCACTCGTGGCGGTGCATTCGGGTCGCCGAGTGCTGGTCGCGGGGCTTGACCTCGATGTAGTCCAGGTTGACGTGCGATGGGCGGGTCACCACGAAGGTGATGATGTCCGCGATGTCGTCGGCGGTCAGCGGCGTGATGCCTTGGTAGACCGTCGCCGCGCGCTCCTTGTCGCCGCCGAAGCGCACCTCGGAGAACTCCGTCTCCACCGCACCCGGCGCGACCTCGGTGAACCGAACCGGCTCGCCCAGGTGCTCGCCGCGGAGCGTGCGGTGCAGCGCACCCTGGGCGTGCTTGGCCGAGGTGTAGCCCGCGCCGTTGTCGTAGACCTGCGAGGCGGCCACCGAGGTCACCGTCACCACGTGCCCGTCGCCGGAGGCGATCAGCTTGGGCAGCAGCGCCTTGGTGACCCGCAGCGTGCCGAGCACGTTGGTCTCCCACATCCAGCGCCAGTCGTCCTCGTCGGCGGCGGCGATCTTGGCCAGGCCCTTCGCGCCGCCGGCGTTGTTGATCAGCACGTGGCATTCCGGCACCTGTGCGACAAACGCCGCCACCGAGTCCGGGTCGGTGATGTCCAGTGGCAGCGCGGTGCCGCCGATCTCCTCGGCCAGCTCGGTCAGCCGGTCGAGCCGCCGGGCGCCCAGCACCACGCGGAAACCGGCGGCGGCGAGTTGGCGCGCGGTGGCCGCGCCGATGCCGGAGCTCGCCCCGGTGACCACGGCCCAGCGAACTGCAGAGTTTGTGCTCACGTCTTCTTCCTCCTGGAAACGGCCGATTGCCCGCTCCCATCCGACCACGTCCGGCCGGCGCACGTGGACGGCGGTTCGGCGGGGGCTCTCGTTCGCCCCACGATGTGACACGACACACTGGGGGATCAGGACATCTTTTCCGCCCCTCGAGCGTCTCTGGGTACGAGGGGTCATTTTTCGACGACCGTCCTTGCGTTCGGGGCAAACGGACGGGCGTGCGGCAATTTCAGAAGGGATCGGGGTCAGAAGGTGAGTGGTTCCAAGCTGCGGTCGCTGTGGGCTGCGCTGGCGGGGGCTTTGGCTGCACTGCTGCTGATTTCGGGCTGCGGTTCGCCCGCGCCGCAGGATCAGGAACCCGCGGACCCGGTAGCCAAGGTGACCTTCGAACCGGGCGCCGGTGCGGGCGAGGTCAACCCGACGGCGCCGATCAAGGTCACCGTGGACCGCGGCAAGTTCGACTCCATCGCGTTGACCAACGCCGACGGCAAGCAGGTCGCCGGCGAGCTGTCCAAGGACGGCAGGACCTGGCAGGCCACCGAGTCGCTCGGCTACGGCAAGAGCTACTCCTGGTCGGGCCAGGCCATCGGCGAGGACGGCCAGCAGGTGCCGGTGCAGGGCCAGTTCAGCACGCTGCAGCCGAAGAAGACGATCCGCGCCACGATCAACCCGACGGACAACGCCGAGGTCGGCATCGCGATGCCGATCAGCGTGAAGTTCGACGAGCCGGTCAAGGACAAGGCGGCGATCCAGCGCGCGCTGACTGTGCAGACCTCGGTGCCGGTGGAGGGCTCCTGGGCGTGGCTGTCGGACCGGCAGGTCGACTGGCGGCCGAAGGAGTACTGGCCGGCGCACACCCACGTCAGCGTGAACGCCAAGCTCTACGGCCAGTCCTACGGCGACGGCGCGTACGGGCTGGCGGACCTGAGCACCGACTTCGACATCGGCCGGTCGCAGATCGTGAAGGCCGCCGTGGGCACCCACCGGCTGGTCGTGATCCGGAACGGCCAGCAGGTGGCCAATTACGCGGCGAGCTACGGCGAGGAGTACGACCCGGGCCGGAACACCCCCAACGGCATCTTCATGGTCATGCAGAAGAACCCGGTGGAGATCATGGACAACCCCCGGTACGGGTACCACGACGTGCGCAAGACCTGGGCGGCTCGCTTCTCGAACCACGGCGAGTTCATCCACGAGAACCAGGAGAACGCGGCCGCGCTCGGCAAGGTCAACAACTCGCATGGCTGCATCAACCTCAGCGCGGCGGATGCGAAGGCGTACTACGACAGCGCGCTGATCGGCGACCCGATCGAGGTGACGGGTTCGGCCAGTTCGATGCCGCCGCAGTTCGACGTCTACGACTGGCTCCTCAGCTGGGACCAGTGGACCAAGAAGTCGGCGCTCTGACGCGAGGTTTCAGCAGGTGGGTGCCCGTGAGCGTTTGTGGGTGCGATAGCCCCCAGAAACGCTCACGGGCCGGTCGACGGCGGTGTGAGTAGCGCCACCCGGGGCCGACGGGCCGTGCGGTTTGGCGGCCCCAGGGCGGTAGCGTCGAGCGTCGGCCCGGACGGGGTCGTGAGCGGTGTGACCACCACCGCCCGCGAATGTCGTGGTTTCGGCACCGTGGCGGGAATGTTTCCGCCACGGCGGGTGTCGGGGTTGACGTGCGTCCGAAAACTTCGGGCCGACCGGCTTGCGATGGGCAGCAGATGACCTCCAGAACGTTACGCATGCGGCCACGCCGCGCCGCCGTCTTCTCGTTGCACACCTCCCCGCTGGAGCAGCCGGGCACCGGCGACGCCGGGGGCATGAACGTCTACATCGCGCAGACCGCCAAGCGGCTGGCCGATGCGGGTACCGAGGTCGAGATCTTCACCAGGGCGACCTCCTCAGACATCCCGCCGATCGCGGAGCTTGCCCCCGGGGTCCTGGTCCGGAACGTGGTCGCCGGCCCGTTCGAAGGGCTCGACAAGAACGACCTGCCGTCGCAGCTGTGCGCCTTCGCCGCCGGTGCGCTGCGCGTGGAAGCCCGCCACGAACCCGGCTACTACGACATCGTGCACTCGCACTACTGGCTGTCCGGGCAGGTCGGCTGGCTGGCTCGGGAGCGCTGGGGCGTCCCGCTGGTGCACACCGCGCACACTCTCGCCAAGGTCAAGAACGCCAACCTCGCTGCGGGCGACAGCCCTGAGCCGCGGGTCCGGGTGCTCGGCGAGGAGCAGGTGGTCGCCGAGGCGGACGTGCTGGTGGCGAACACCGAGTTCGAGGCAGCCGACCTGATCACCCGCTATGGCGCCGATCCGGACGAGGTCGTGACGATCCCGCCCGGCGTCGACCTCGGATGCTTCACCCCCGGCGACCGCCAGGCCGTCCGGGCCGGGCTGGACCTGCCGCCGGACGCCATGGTGCTCGCCTTCGTCGGCCGCATCCAGCCGCTGAAGGCCCCGGACGTGCTGCTGCGGGCCACGGCGGAACTGCTCGCGCGGCACCCGGAGATCCGCGATCGCCTGGTGGTGCTGGTGGTCGGCGGGCCGTCCGGCAGCGGGCTGGAGCGCCCTCGGGCGCTGCAGGAGCTCGCGGTGCAGCTGGGCATAACCGACGTGGTGCGGTTCCTCCCGCCGCGCAACGGTGTCGCGCTGGCCGACGTGTACCGGGCGGCCGACGTCGTGGCGGTGCCGAGCCACAACGAGTCCTTCGGGATGGTCGCGCTGGAGGCGCAGGCCTGCGGCACGCCGGTGGTGGCGGCCGCCGTCGGCGGCCTGCCGGTCGCGGTCGACGACGGGGTTTCCGGGCTGCTGGTGGACGGGCACGGCACCGGGCAGTGGGCGGAGGCCCTCGGCTCGCTGGTGCTGGCGCCGAAGCTCCGCGCCCGGCTGACGGCGAACGCCCCCGCGCACGCCGCGCGGTTCTCGTGGGAACGCACCACCGAGTCGCTGCTCGACACCTACGCGCAGGCGAAGATGGCCTTCCACGCGCAGTCGCGCATCCGGGAGGTGACGGCGTGAGCGTCGATGGGATAATAAAGTCCACATTGGACGCCAGCGGGCTGGAGTACGCCTCGAAGGGTGCGGGGCGGTTCTTCGTGACCCTGCCCGGCAGCAAGAAGCTGCAGACCAACTGCTGGCTCATCGTCGCCGAGCACGCCCTGGTCGTCGAGGCGTTCGTGTGCAGGCAGCCGGACGACGCTCACGAGGACGTGTACCGGTTCCTGCTTCGCCGCAACGCCCGGCTCTACGGCGTGCACTACACGATCGACGGCAACGGCGACATCTACCTGGTGGGCCGGATCGGCCTGCACGCGGTGACCACCGACGAGCTCGACAGGGTGCTCGGCCAGGTCTTGGAGGCCGCCGACGGAGACTTCAACACCCTGCTGGAGCTCGGCTTCGCCACCGCCATCCGGCGCGAGTGGGGCTGGCGCGAGTCGCGCGGCGAGTCTCTGGCGAACCTCCAGCCGTTCCGGCATCTGGTGGCACGCGACGGCCCGGTCCAGCCCCTCCACGACCGGCCGTAGGGCCAGGCATCGCCGCTGATCCGCATGAGCTGACCGGCTTCGTCGCCCTCGGTGCAACCGGAAGATCGCTCTCCGCCTGCAGCAGGAGGACGCCTACCGGTCGGGCACGACGATGACGGTGCGGGTTCCGGCGGAGCGGCTGGACCAGGTGCTGGGCGAGCTATCCGGACTGGGGCGGGTCACGGCGCGCAGCCAGCAGACCCAGGACGTCACCGACCAGCTCGTCGACACCCGGAGCCGGATCGATTCGCAGCGCACGAGCGTGCAGCGGCTGCGCGTACTGATGGACCGCGCGGCGACGGTCGACGAGATCGTGTCGATCGAGAGCGAGCTGACCTCGCGGGAAACCGAACTGGACTCCCTCGAACGGCGCGCGGCGGCCCTTTCCGGCCAGGTCGAGCTGGCCACGGTCACGGTGCGGCTGGAGCGCCCGAACGCGGTCGCCGCCGACGACACGGGCTTCGTGGCGGGACTCTTCGGCGGCTGGCGGACCTTGTCGTCGATCGGAGCGTTCCTGCTGACGGCCTTCGGAGCGGTCCTGCCGTTCGCCGCCGTGCTCGCGGTACCGGGAACGGCGGCCTGGCTCCTGCGCCGCCGCCGAAAGGGCCTCCGCGGGCCCAGCATCTGACCAGAGCCGGTAAGTCCCGTGCGCGTTTCTCGGCGCGATAGCCCCAAAAACCACTCACGGGTCCTGGCCTAAAAAGAGGGACCGCGCGGGGCGGCTCGGGAGAGAGGGGGAGTCACGAGCACGAGCCGCCCCGCGTGGGGGTCCCGCTGCGGGCCGGTGGGCGGGGGACACCCTGGGCCCGGCGGGGCGCGGCTCTTTGGGGGATGTGAGCCGCGCGGACGCTCTCGCGAGATCGGGGAGTGCGTGGGAGCCGATCAAGGAGAGCGTTGACAACTTCGCAGAGTCCGGCAGCGGCCACAAGACCGCCGCATTCCTCCATTCGTGTGATGTTTTCAGCGAAAAGTAACGCATAGGAGTCGAAAGGCCTTCGTTTCGTGAACGTGGGTGATTGTCGCCACTTTCGTGTCACGGACCTGCGGTGATCACATAACTGTCGGGTGAAGCGCACAACGAAAACTGCGGGTCGCTGCGCGCTGCGGGAGGGTGTACGCGGCGGAGGGGAGCGGCCTCCGCGCACCCGATGAGGAGCGGCGAGATGACCGATCGCAACGCCACCACGCAGTGGACCGGAGACCTCAAGAACGGTTCCGGCACCGTCACCCTCGACTCGTCCAACGTCGGCGAGTTCCCGGTCACCTGGGCGTCCCGCGCCGAGGACCCCGACGGGCGCACCAGCCCCGAGGAGCTGATAGCCGCGGCCCACTCGGCCTGCTACTCGATGCAGTTGTCCGGTCTGCTCACCGCGGCAGGCACTCCGCCGGAGCGGATCGATACCAGCGCCGAGGTCGGCTTCGGTCCGCGCGGCGAAGGCTTCGCCATCACCGGGATCGCGCTCACCGTGCGGGCGAAGGTACCGAGCATTGACGCGGATGTGTTCCACCAGGCGGCCCTGAAGGCCAAGGAGATCTGCCCGGTCTCGGCGGCCCTCACCGGGATCACGATCACCCTCGACGCCGTCCTGGACTGAGGCGGCGGCCACGCAGGACAAGTCTGGAAACAGGGCTTATATAGCCTGGGGTTATGACTGCGACCCTGGTGCTGCTGCGGCACGGTGAGAGCACGTGGAACGCCGAGAACCTGTTCACCGGCTGGGTGGACGTCCCGCTGTCGGAGAAGGGCGAGACCGAGGCGAAGCGCGGCGGTGTGCTGCTGCGCGAGAGCGGGGTGCTGCCGGACGTGCTGCACACCTCGCTGCTGCGGCGAGCCATCTCGACGGCGAACATAGCCCTCGACGTCGCGGACCGGCACTGGATCCCGGTCCGCCGCGACTGGCGACTCAACGAGCGCCACTACGGCGCGCTGCAGGGCAAGAACAAGAAGCAGACCCTGGAGGCCTACGGCGAGGAGCAGTTCATGCTCTGGCGCCGCTCCTACGACACGCCGCCGCCGGAGATCGAGCTTGGCAGCGAGTTCAGCCAGGACGCCGACCCGCGCTACGCCGACCTCGGCGCAGGCCTCCCGCGCACCGAGTGCCTGAAGGATGTGGTGGCCCGGCTGCTGCCGTACTGGGAGTCGGCGATCGTGCCGGACCTGCGGACCGGCCGGACGGTGCTGGTCGCCGCGCACGGCAACTCGCTGCGCGCCCTGGTCAAGCACCTGGACGGCATCTCCGACAACGACATCGCGGGCCTGAACATCCCCACCGGCATCCCGCTGCGCTACGACCTCGACACCGACTTGAAGCCCACCAACCCGGGCGGCACCTACCTCGACCCGGAGGCCGCCGCCACCGCCGCGGCAGCCGTCGCCAACCAGGGCCGCTGACCCGAGCGGTTCTGCGATGAGGAGCACCCGCGACCGATCAACCGGATCGCGGGTGCCCTTCTTTCCGCACCTAGATGGGTGACGGGTGGCGAGAATTCGCCGGGGTGGCGAACGGAGCGCGACGGTCGACCGGGCGGTACGTGAACTGGCTCCCAGCAGGGGGTGAAGCAGAGGTGAAGAAGCCCCCTTTTCGTGTCGCGGGTATCACTGAATGCCCTCGTAGACTGGCCTTTCCCCACCCCGGCTTGCTTACGATGCTGACGTGACCGCATTGGGCTGTACCGCCCTGATCATCGGCGCGCTCGTACTGGGCGCGGTCGGCGGCTTCGTCGCAGCTCGGGAATCCCGGCGTCGCGCCAGGCCCGAAGGCCCGACCGTCGCCGAACTGCTCCAGCGGCTGGTGCACACCAGCGACAGTGGGGTGGTCGTGCTCAACAAGTTCGGCGACGTCGTGCTGCACAACCCGCGGGCCGACGAACTCGGGCTCATCCGCGACCACCAGGCCGACCCCCGTGCCCGCAAGGCCGCCGAACGGGCCCTGCTGGCCGGTGAGTCGGTGCCCGTCGACCTTTCCCCGCTTAACCGAGCAGGCACTGCGCTGCGCGGTCGCGGTCCGGCCGCGGTGCTCGGCGAGGTACGCCCGCTCGGCGACGGCTTCGCCGTCGTCGACGCCGCCGACGAGTCCGATTCGGTGCGCCTGGAGGCCACCCGCCGCGACTTCGTCGCGAACGTCAGCCACGAGCTGAAGACCCCGGTCGGGGCGCTCGCGCTGCTCGCCGAGGCGGTGCTGGACGCCGCCGACGACGCCGGCGAGGTGCGGCGGTTCTCTACCAAGATCCTGCACGAGTCGACCCGGCTCGGGACGCTGGTCTCCGAGCTGATCGCGCTGTCCCGGCTGCAGGGCGCCGAGCGGCTGCCCGAGCTGACCACGGTCGACGTCGACGCCGTGGTCGAGGAGGCGCTGGGCCGTTGCCGACTGGCCGCCGAGTCGGCCGGGATCGAGATCGCCGTTGACGAGCCCACCGGCTACCTGCTGGACGGTGATCGGACCCTGCTGGTGACCGCGCTGAGCAACCTGATCAACAACGCTGCGTCGTACTCGCCGCCGGGCAGCCCGGTGTCGATCAGCCGTCGGCTGTCCGGCGACTTCGTGGAGATCGCGGTCACCGACCGGGGCATCGGGATCGAACCCGAGTACCACGAGCGGGTGTTCGAGCGGTTCTTCCGGGTGGATCCGGCGAGGTCTCGCGCCACCGGTGGCACCGGGCTGGGCCTGGCCATCGTCAAGCACGTCGCCGCGAACCACGGCGGCGAGGTCAAGCTGTGGAGTCGCACCGGTACGGGCTCCACCTTCACACTTCGCGTGCCCAGGCACGGCACGACCGACGGCCATCCGGCCACAGCAGAGCCGGTGACATCAGCGGACCGCGCGGCGGGCAGTGCCGCCCGCTCCGGGACTGAAAGTGCGGACGGGGTCGCAACCGTCGAAACGGGAGGAGTCCGGTGACCAGGGTGCTGATCGTGGAGGACGAGGAGTCCTTCGCCGACCCGCTTGCTTTCCTGCTGCGCAAGGAGGGCTTCACGGCGGCAGTCGCCGCGAACGGGCCGGAGGCGTTGGACGAATTCGACCGCAACGGCGCGGACATCGTGCTGCTCGACCTGATGCTGCCCGGTATGAGCGGCACCGATGTGTGCAAGCAGCTCCGCCAGCGCTCGTCGGTGCCGGTGATCATGGTGACTGCCCGGGACAGCGAGATCGACAAGGTCGTGGGCCTGGAGCTCGGCGCTGACGACTACGTCACGAAGCCGTACTCGGCGCGGGAGCTGATCGCGCGGGTGCGCGCGGTGTTGCGCCGCCGCGGCGAGGCGGAGGAGCTGCAGCCACAGGTGCTGGCGGCTGGGCCGGTGCGGATGGACGTGGAGCGCCACGTGGTGACCGTCGACGGTGTCGACGTCAACCTCCCGCTCAAGGAGTTCGACCTGCTGGAGTACCTGCTGCGCAATGTCGGCCGGGTGCTGACCCGCGGGCAGCTCATCGACCGGGTGTGGGGCGCGGACTACGTCGGCGACACCAAGACGCTGGACGTGCACGTCAAGCGGCTGCGCTCGAAGGTCGAGCCCGATCCGGCGGACCCGCGCTACCTGATCACGGTCCGCGGCCTCGGCTACAAGTTCGAGGGATAGCCGAGCCGACAGCGGCGAGGACATCGCGCAGTCGGAACGAGCCCCCAGGGACGCCCCTGGGGGCTCTTCTGTGCCTCGAGGTGCTGGTCAGGCAGCTTCTGCGCGCGCCGACTCCCGTACCGCCGGACGTTCGGCCGAGTGTGGAGCGCTGATGATCAACCGATCGGCCGATGTCGGCGAGCTGATCGGCCAATGTGTGGATTCGGGCGGAATGGGCAATCTTGATGCCGTGAACCAACCGATCTCGAACGCCACCGCAAGCGTTCCGCACCCGACTCAGGTTCCCGCCGCCAGATCGGCACGGAGATTGGTTTCCGCGCCGACCGGAATTCCGCCGCCGGTCGACGTGCACGCAGAGTGACAGAAGGGTTCGACAGTTCGAGGAGGTGAGGTTGGCCGCGTGACGTGACGCACTACTGCCGTGGTCGGCCAGGTCTGCGGCGTGCGCGGGGACGTCGAGTAGGCCGTTTGTTGCCCACCTCGCCCCCGGCCACGTGCGCAGCCGGTAATTTGTCGGGCATGCGCCTAGGGGTGCTCGACGTCGGATCCAACACGGTCCACCTGCTGGTGGTGGACGCGCATCGTGGTGCCCATCCGACCCCGATGACATCGGAGAAGACTGTGCTGCGGCTGGCCGAGCGGATCGGTTCGCACGGCGGTCGGCTCGCGGAGGAGGACGCTGTGGAGCTCATCCGCACCGTCGCCGACGCGCAGGAGGCGGCGATAGCAGCCGGTTGCGAGGAGCTGATGGCGTTCGCGACGTCGGCGATCCGCGATGCGGACAACGCCGCCGAGGTGCTGGCTCGGGTGCGCGCCGAGACCGGCATCGAGCTTGAGGTGCTGCCCGGCGAGGACGAGGCCCGGTTCACGTTCCTGGCGGCCCGCCGGTGGTACGGCTGGTCGGCGGGCAACCTGCTGATGCTCGACATCGGAGGCGGTTCGCTGGAGATGGCGGTCGGCATCGACGAGCAGCCCGACCTGGCGGTGTCGCTCCCGCTGGGGGCCGGTCGGCTGGCCCGCACGATGCTGCACGACCCGCCGAAGCAGGACGAGGTGAAGAAGCTGCGCGAATGGCTGCAGGGGCAACTGGCGCCCACTGCGAAGCGGTTCCGCAAACTGGGGCGCCCGGACCGCGCGGTGGCCAGTTCCAAGACGTTCCGGTCGCTGGCCAGGCTGACCGGCGCGGCGCCGGCTTCCGCGGGACCGCGGATGCCGCGGACCCTCACCGAAACCGGCCTGCGGCAGCTGCTGGCGTTCATCACCCGGATGTCGTCCTCCGATCTGGCCGCGCTCGATGGGGTGAGCGGCGCGCGGGCGCACCAGCTGGTGGGCGGCGCGCTGGTGGCTGAGGCCGCCATGCGGGCGCTGGAGCTGAAGGAGCTGGACATCTGCCCCTGGGCGTTGCGGGAGGGTGTGATCCTGCGGCGACTGGACCACACCAATGGAGACGGTCACACTGCCATTCAGGCCCGCGAAACGCTCGGGCTCGCGGAGGCGGGGTCCGCGAACGGAACTGGACGCCAGACGCGGCACGGGGCACGGTGGGAGCGATGAGTCGGGACAGTGGGGCCGATCAGCCCACCCAGCGCACCGTTGCGGAGCTGCTGGCCGAATACGGCGGCAGCTCGCAGAAGAGTTCCCGGCGTCGGCGTCGGCGCGCCGAGGATCCGACAGAAACCGCACCGCAGGCGATCATCGACCGGGTGCTGTCGGACAGCGGTCAGCTGCGCGCCGTGCCGCCGGACGGCGAGCCGCCGCAGCGCCGCAGCCACCGTCCAGGCGCGCCGAACACGCCGGGTCCGCAACCTCCAGCACCGGAACCTCCAGCACCGCAGCCTCCGGACGCTCAGCCTCCGGACGCTCAGCCGCCGACCGCACAAGCACCACAATCGGCGCCGCCTGCTGCGCCACCCGCTCCGGAACCCGCGCCCGCCGAACCGGCAGTCGCGCAGGAGTCCTCCGGCGCGAGCTACTGGGCACAGCGGTTCGCTGGCGCGGGCAAAGGCAAGGGCAAGGGCAAGACACCGGCCCCGCCGACCTCCGCGGTCCCGCCGGAAGGCGACGCCGAGGTGACGATCCAGCAGCCCGCCCTGCGACGCCCGGCACCGCAGCAGGACGTGCCGCCTCCGGTGCCGCCCGCTTCTGCGGCTCCACCTGCGGCTCCGCCGAAGCCCACCCCGCCGGAGGGCGTCACGGAGCAGCTCCCGCGGGTTCCGGTCCCGGCCGAGCCCGACGCGGAAGGCACGGCTGTGCTGGCCTACCCGCAGCCGCAGCAGGTCCAAGCGCAGCCGCAGCCGGAGGACCAGCAGGCCGAGCTGGAGGACCCGTACGACTTCGATTCCTACGACGAGCCCGAGCCCGAGGCCGAGTTCGTCGAGGACGAGGACTACGACCCCGAGCTGCCCGCCGGCCTCGACGCGGACGACTACAGCGAGGAAGAGGAAGAGCCCGCCTCCGCCGGCAAGGTGTGGGGCACGCTGGTCCTGCAGGGCGTCGCGGGCCTGGTCGGCGGCGGGCTGGTCTGGGTCGGCTTCCGCTGGTTGTGGGGTACGAACGCGCTGGCCGCGCTGGGCGCCGCGCTGGTGATCACCGGTCTGCTGGTGTTCATCGCGTGGAAGTTCCTGCGCACCCACGATCTGCAGACGATCCTGCTGGCGGTGCTGGTCGGCTTGTTCTGCACGGTGTCCCCAGCGGCACTGCTGCTGTTCAGCCACTCGTGAGCCACCAGCGCGCCACCACTCACCCACCGTCGGTCATGCTTGGCAGGCGATGACAGTGCAACCGCCACCGCGCGAGGACGTTCCCGGCCGGATCCCGGTCGGGTTGTCCACCGCGTCGGTGTGGCCGCAGCCGGCGAGGGCGGCGTTCGAGATGGCCGCGGACCTCGGCTTCGACGGTGTCGAGGTGATGGTCTGGGCGGACGCGGTCAGCCAGGACGTCTCGGCGCTGCATCGGCTTTCCGAGCGGCACGGCGTGCCGATCCTGGCGATCCACGCGCCGTGCCTGCTGATCACGCAGCGGGTTTGGTCGCCGGAGCCGGAGGAGCGGTTGCGTCGGGCCGTGGTGGTGGCCAGCGAACTGGGCGCGTCGACGGTCGTCGTGCACCCGCCGTTCCGCTGGCAGAAGCGCTACGCCGAGCGGTTCGGCGAGCTGGTCGCGGAGCTGGAGGAGACCAGCGGGATCGCGGTCGCGGTGGAGAATATGTTCCCGCTCCGCCCGCCGAGCACCTTGAACCGGCTGCGCGGCGGCAAGAGCAGCGGGTTGTCGGCGTTCAAGCCTTCGCCGGACCCGACGGAGGTCGGCTACCGCAACTACACGCTCGACCTGTCGCACGCAGCCGCCGCGCACGTGGACGCCATCGACCTGCTGAAGCGGATGAAGGACGGCCTGGCGCACGTGCACCTGGCGGACGGGACCGGAGCGCCGCGGGACGAGCACCTGGTGCCAGGGCAGGGCAATCAGCCGTGCGCGGAGGTGTGCGAGGCGCTGGCCGCCGACGGGTACAGCGGCGCGGTCGTCCTGGAGATCAATACCCGCAAGGCGCGGAATCCCCTGCAGCGCGCGGCGTTGCTGTCCGAGGCCCTGCTGTTCGCCCGGCTCCACCTGGAGCCGCTCCACGCGACCTGAGGTCTCGGGCCCGTGAGCGCTTTTCGGCGCGGTAGCACCCGAAAGTGCTCACGGCCGTCGGATTCCCGTTCCCCGCGCACGCTTTCCGGTGGTCGGACCGGCTAACCGATGCCTAGTGATCAACTTCGCCGAAGGTCACTAGAATCGGTGACCATGAACCCGTTGCGCGCATCGGCTGCCGAGCGCTTCCGTCCGCTGGACCGCACGTGACCGAGGTCCTGGATCCCTTCGCGGCGGCCACTTCGGTGCGCCCGCTCGGCGACGGCACCTTCGTCGCCAGCCTGCATCCGGAGTGGGCCGTCGGAGAACGCCCGCACGGCGGTTACCTGCTCGCGCTGCTGGCCCGCGCCCTCGGCGACACGACCGGGCTGGCGCCGTTGTCGGTCAGCGCGCAGTTCCTGCGCCCGCCCCGGGTCGGCCCGGTGCTGGTCCGGACCGAGGTGCTCAAGGTGGGCAAGACGGTGACGTCGGCCCGCGCGCTGCTGGAGCAGAGCGGCCGGGTCTGCGTGGACGCCACGGCCACCCTCGGCAAGGTGCCCGAGACGGAGCCGGAGTGGTCGGATCTGCCGGACATGCCGGTGAATCCGCCGTCGACCGCGATCGACCTCGCTGCGACGGAGGCCCGGAAGTTCTTCGCGCTTTCGCGGGTCTGCGACATGCGGCTGGACGCGAACACCGCGGACTTCCTCAACGGCGGCACCGGCGAGCCGCGGCTGCGGCTGTGGGTCAAGCCCCGCGAGGCGCAGCCGGACCTGCTGTTCGGGCTGGTCGCCGGGGACCTGACGGTGCCGGTGACGCTCAACCTCGGCCGGTTCGGCTGGGCGCCGACGGTGCAGCTCACCGCCCTGCTGCGGGCGCACCCGGCGAACGGCTGGCTGCGGCTGATGGTGGACTGCCGCGCGGTGCACGGCCAGTGGTTCGACGAGGACATCACGGTGGTCGACTCGGTGGGCCGCCTGATCTGCCAGGCCCGCCAACTCGCCATCGCCCCCTGATCCCCGCAATTTCCATTGAAATTGGACATTCGATTTCAATGGAACTTGCGGACCTCCGGCGTGTCGGGCGACGACACGCCGGAGGCTGTGGACAACTCCCGCAAATTCAATGGAAATTGGACATCTGATTTCCATGGAGCTGGTCATACACAAGTCCGGGGGCCCGGAGTCGAGAAGGCCGCTGAGGTTCCGCGACTCGTTCCGCCACTCGTTCCGCAACGCAAGAAGCGGTTGGAAAAGCTCAATTGAAATCGCGGGGCGCATTCAGGTGAGGTTGGTGACGTCGAGCTGGCCGTCGGCGTGCTGCTTGCGGAGGCGCTTCTTGTCGAACTTGCCGACACTCGTCTTCGGCGCCTCCGGGATGAACGTCCAGTATTCCGGCAGCTGCCACCGCGCGACCTCGCCGGCGAGGAAGTCGCGCAGCTCGGCCGCGTCGACCTGGTGGCCGTCGCGCAGCACCACGGCCACCAGCGGTCGCTCCGACCACTTCTCGTCCGGCACGCCGATGACCACCGCCTCGGCAACCGCCGGGTGCCCCATCACCTTGTTCTCCAGATCGACCGACGAGATCCACTCGCCGCCGGACTTGATCACGTCCTTTGCCCGGTCGGTCAGCTGCAGGAACCCGTCGGGCGTGATGTACCCGACGTCGCCGGTGCGCAGCCAGCCGTCGCGGAACTTCTCCGGGTCGTCGTCGCCGTAGTACGCCCCGGCGATCCAGGGCCCGCGAACCTCCAGCTCACCGACGCTCTCGCCGTCGCGCGGCAGCACCGCACCGTCGTCGCCGACCAGCCGGCCTTGCACCCCGGTCGGCAGCCGCCCCTGGCTTGCGCGGTAGGTCCAGCGGTGTTCCTCGGTGGCGTCCACCGGCGGTCGGGCCACGCTGCCCAGCGGCGACGTCTCGGTCATGCCCCACGCGTGCAGCACGACGATGTCGTACTTCTCATGGAACGCCTTCATCAGCGACGGCGGGCACGCCGCCCCGCCGACCACGACCTCTCGCAGGGAGGACACGTCGTGCGGGTCGGACTCCAGGTGTTGCAGCACGCCCTGCCAGATCGTCGGCACGGCTGCGGCCATCGTCGGGCGCTCCGCGGCGATCATCTTCAGCAGCGGGTCCGGCTGCAAGAACCGGTCCGGCATGATCATCGTCGCGCCGACCATGAACGCCGCATACGGCAGACCCCACGACATCGCGTGGAACATCGGCACGACGGCAAGCGACCGGTCCGACTGCGAGAGGGCCATGCCGTCGGTCATGCACACCTGCATCGAGTGCAGGTAGATCGACCGGTGCGAGTAGACGACGCCCTTCGGGTTGGCGGTGGTGCCGGAGGTGTAGCACATGGCGGCTGCCGAGCGTTCATCGAGCTCCGGCCAGTCGAACTCGTCCGGCTGCCCGGCCAGCAGCTCCTCGTAGCCGTGCACCGCCACCCCGGCCGGTGCCTCCAGCGCGGCCGTGTCGCCGCCCACGACGATCACGTGCCGCACCGTCTTCAGCTCCGGCAGCAGCTTCTGGAACAGCGGCAGCAGCGTCGAGTCGACGAGCACGACGTGGTCCTCGGCGTGGTTCGCGACGTAGATCAGCTGCTCGGGGAACAGCCGGATGTTCAGGGTGTGCAGCACCGCGCCCATGGTCGGCACCGCGAAGTACGCCTCCAGGTGTTCGGCGTTGTTCCACATGAACGTGCCGACCCGCTGGTCGCCGGTGACACCGAGGCCGCGCAGCGCGTGCGCCAGCCGCGCGGTCCGGCGGCCGACCTCCGCGTAGCTGCTGCGTCGCGCCCCGTCGCCGGTCCAGGTCACGACCTCGGCGGACGCGCCGTGCGGTCCGCTGCCCTGCTCGAGGATCCGGGCGATCGAGAGGGGGCTGTCCTGCATCGTGCTGAACATGATCAGGGCTCCTTCAGGCTGGTCACTCAGGCGCGAAAGATCGCTCGGCTGCGGCGGCGCTCTGGTGGCAGAAACAGTAGCTGCTGAAAACGACTTTTCGGCAGGGCTCGTCGCGCAGCGTGCACTGGCGGTTCGTGCCGCATGCGCTGCGTGGTCTGGCACCCTGAGCAGCATGACGACGATCGCCGTACTCGGAGCCGGAAAGATCGGTGAGTCCCTGCTGTCGGGGCTGCTGAAGGCGGGGCGCGCCCCGTCGGACCTGCTGTTCACCGAGCGGTTCCCGACGCGTGCCGCGGAGCTGACCAAGACCTACGGCATCACGCACGCCGACGTGGCCGATGCGGTGCAGAGCGCGGACGTCATCGTCGTCGCCGTCAAGCCGCAGGACATCGAGCCGCTGCTGGACGAAATGGCGCCCAACCTGCCCAGCGGCAAGCTCGTGGTGTCGCTGTGCGCGGGTCTGCCGACGAAGCTGTTCGAGCGCCGGCTGCCCGAAGGCACCGCGGTGGTCCGGGTCATGCCGAACACCCCGATGCTGGTCGGCGAGGCGATGAGCGCGATCTCCGGCGGGGCGCACGCCTCGGACGCGGACTTGGCGCTGGTCGAGGAGCTGCTCGACAGCGTCGGCGTGGTCGTGCGGGTGCCGGAGAGCCAGCAGGACGCGGTGACCGCGCTGTCCGGCTCGGGCCCGGCGTACTTCTTCTACCTGGTCGAGGCCATGATCGACGCGGGCATCCTGCTGGGCATCCCGCGGGCCACCGCCGCGGACCTGATCGTCCAGTCCGCGGTCGGGGCGGCGGCGATGCTCCGCGAGGGCGGCGGCCACCCGGTGATGCTGCGCGAGGCGGTCACCTCGCCGGCGGGTACGACCATCGCGGGCATCCGCGAGCTGGAGAAGCACGGCGTGCGCGCGGCGCTCATCGACGCCATCGAGGCGGCTCGCGACCGCTCCGTCGAGCTCGGCAAGGCCCACGAGGACGACGAACCCTCCTGAGCGGCAGCACCTTCTCTGAACTCGTCTTGCGTGGCGATACGGGTGTCGGAACCTGGGACGTCGCCCCGTCTGCAATGCGCGGCCTCGGGGAACTGCCCTCGCCAAGAGCGCCGACGGGCACGGTCTGCGAGCCCGCTTGCGGGGGTGGGCCCAGGCGGCTGGCGTCGCTTCAACTGCAGGTCGCCGGAGGTGGTGCGAACTACTCAGGAGCAAGGGGGACGTTCGACCATCGCAGGTGTCCCGCGTGTCCCGCTACTCTCGATAGAGCACGTGCGTGAGATTTCCGTCGGAGGGGAAGCCGACGGCGCGACACGTGCCGAAGGGCACGGTGAAGCATGTCTGCGAACTCCGAACCCAGCCAACAGGCGCCGCCGAGCATGGGGCAGGTGCGGTTCCTCACCGTCGCGGAAGTCGCCAAGTTGATGCGGGTGTCGAAGATGACGGTCTATCGGCTCGTGCACGCCGGCGAACTCCCCGCCGCACGGGTCGGGCGATCGTTCCGCGTCGCGGAGAAGGACGTACACGCGTACCTGGAGAGCGCCTACTACAACGCCGGCTGAGACTGCCCGGCTGAGCTGAATGCCCAGGTCATCGGCCGCGGGCCCGTTGGCTTGCCGACGTGGCCCGAACGTCGCGGGCCCGAATCGAGGCGCCGCGCGGCGGCGGGTGGAAGGAGCCCGCAGGCGTTTCGAGGACCACGGCGGAAGGGCCGGAGACCTGGGCAGGTAAAGTTTTGGGTTGGTCGTGCCAGGTGTGCGCGTTCATGCGGCTGCACCGGTGCGGGAGACGTTCGAACTGCCGTCAAGAGTGAAGGAGTCCGCATGGGCTCGGTCATCAAGAAGCGCCGCAAGCGCATGTCCAAGAAGAAGCACCGCAAGCTGCTCCGCAAGACGCGCGTCCAGCGTCGCAAGTTGGGCAAGTGACCTGAGCACCGCCGTCGACCGCTGGGTCGGCGGCGGTTGTGTTTTCGCTCCCGGTTCGAGCCGGATGCGCAACCGACCCAGTCCCGTAACTCCGAATGCCCGGTGACCGGCGCATTCGGCGGTAGCATCGCAGTCGGCGGCCGTGCCGGAGAAGGCTGGGAGACAGATGGGCCCGAATGTCGTGCTGGTGACAGGGGTCAGCCGTTTTCTGGGCGGATATCTCGCCGCGCGGCTGGCCGCCGACCCGGCCGTGGAGCGCGTTCTCGGCGTGGACACCGTGCAGCCCGGTCGCGATCTGCTGCGCCGGATGGGCCGCACCGAGTTCGTCCGCGCCGACATCCGCAACCCGCTGATCGGCAAGGTGATCGCGAACGCCAAGGTCGACACCGTGGTGCACGCGGCGGTCAACTCCCCTTCCGGGCCCGGTGGGCGGGCCACGGTGAAGGAGATGAACGTCATCGGCACCATGCAGCTGCTGGCCGCCTGCCAGCAGTCGCCACTGGTGCGCAAGGTGGTGGTCCGGTCGACCTGCGCGGTCTACGGGTCGAGCTCGCGGGACCCGGCGGTGTTCACCGAGGACATCGAGCCGAAGGACCTGCCGTCGTCCGGGTACGCCAAGGACGCGGTGGAGATCGAGGACTACGTGCGCGGCTTCGGCCGGCGGCGGCCCGACGCGGACATCACGACGCTGCGGTTCAGCAACCTGATCGGCCCGCGCATAGACGCGAGCCTGACCCGCTACTTCGCGCTGCCGGTGGTGCCGACCGTGCTCGGCTTCGACGCGCGGCTGCAGATGGTGCACTCCGAGGACGCGTTGGCGGTGCTCGAGCGGGCGACGATGGCGGATCGGCCCGGCGTGTTCAACGTGGCCGGTGAGGGCGTTCTGATGCTTTCGCAGGCGATCCGGCGCGCCGGTCGCATAGCGATGCCGCTGCCGAGCACCGCCGTGTCGCCGCTGGCTGGGTTCTTCCGCAACGCCCGGCTGGTTGACTTCTCACCGGAGCAGTTGCGGTACCTCAACTTCGGCCGGGTACTGGACACCACGAAGCTCCGCGAGGAGTTCGGGTTCAGCCCGCGCTGGACCACCCAGCAGGCCTTCGACGACTTCGTTCGTGGCCGGAGCTTGCGGCCGGTGATCGACCCGGAGAACATCATGGCGCTGGAGCGCAGCGTCGGAGACCTGTTGGCGAGGCATCGGTGACGGAGGCGGCATGAGCGGCAGTCGTGCGTTCTGCGCTTGTGCCCGGCCGGGTGTGGGGGCGTGAATGGCGGACGCGCAGGTGATCCCGCTGCGTGCGGCGGACCGGGAGCGGCTCGATGCGTCCGAGCCCTCGGTGCCGGACGAGCCCGGGTGGGAAGACGCCGTCATAGACGTGCTGGCGTTCGCCCGGCGGCGGTTGCTCGGTGACTACAAGGTCGACGAGTTCGGCTTCGACCAGGAGTTGACCGACGAGGTGTTCCTCCGCTTCCTGCGGCCCTTCTACGAGAAGTGGTTCCGCATCGAGGTGATCGGCGGCCACCACGTGCCCGCCGAACGCGGCGCGCTGGTGGTGGCCAACCACTCCGGCACGCTGCCGTGGGACGCGTTGATGACCACCGTCGCGCTGCACGACCACCTCCCGGCGACCCGGCACCTGCGGATGCTCGGCGCCGACCTGGTGTTCCGGATGCCGGTGCTCGGCGCGCTGGCTCGCAAGGCCGGCCATACGCTGGCCTGCAACCCGGATGCGGAGCGGCTGCTGACCAACGGCGAACTGGTCGGGGTGTGGCCGGAGGGCTTCAAGGGCATCGGGAAGCCGTTCAAGGACCGGTACAAGCTGCAGCGCTTCGGGCGCGGCGGGTTCGTCTCGGCGGCGTTGCGCACCGGGGCGCCGATCGTGCCCTGCTCGATCGTGGGCGCGGAGGAGATCTACCCGAAGCTGGCCGACATCAAGCCGCTGGCGCGGTTGCTGGGGGTGCCGTACTTCCCGGTCACGCCGCTGTTCCCACACTTCGGCCTGCTGGGGGCGGTGCCGTTGCCGTCGAAGTGGTACATCGAGTTCGGCGAGCCGATCGAGACCTCGTCGTACCCGGCGGGCGCGGCGGACGACCCGATGCTGGTGTTCAGCCTCAGCGACCAGGTCCGGGAGATCATCCAGCAAACCCTGTACCGCCTCCTCGCCCAGCGAACCAACGTCTTCCTGGGCTGACACGGCTGACACCGGTTTCAATTGAAACTGCGCTCCACGAGGCGGTGCGTCGCGGGGGATTGTAAGGCGGAGGCCGGGTCGGTGCCGCGTTGCGGCGGGGGCCGTCCGGGGGTCTATTTGTGCTGGTAAACGTGCTTCTCCCCGCGCGCTCGAACGCGGAAATCCGGGCAGCGACCAGACATAACGGACGGTGCGTGATGAGCTACCCTCGGCTTTCGATCCCAAGATCCCTTCGCGGATCTGCTCAACCGGGCTCGAGCCGGGTTTGCACGCTCGGCTCCCGGTCCCACGCGCCGCCTCGAAGACCGGACTTGCACTCGGATCGGTGATACGAGCGGTTCGGGAATGCACTGATCCAGGTCCCGTGGGAAGGATGGATCATGAGTAGCCTTCAGGACGATCCGGGCCGATCGGCGGCCGGTCGGTTGGCGAAGATGGCATGGCAGTCGGTCCTCGTGGTGGGCGTCTGCTCGCTCGTCGTCGGTGTGCTGGCGCTGGCCTGGCCCCGCGCGACGCTGATCGTCCTCGGGGTGCTGTTCGGCATCTACCTGCTGGTCAGCGGTGTGCTGCAGATCGTCGCGGCGTTCGGCACGCACGTGGCGGCGGCGATCCGGGTGCTGGCGTTCATCAGCGGCGCGCTGTCGATCCTGCTGGGATTGCTGTGCTTCCGGGGTGAGATGCAGTCGATCCTGCTGCTGGGCCTGTGGATCGGCATCGGCTGGCTGTTCCGCGGGGTCACCCAGACGACCGCGTCGGTCGCCGACCGGGCGATGCCCGCGCGCGGCTGGCAGATCTTCATGGGCATCGTTACGGCCCTGGCGGGCATCGTGCTGATCGTCTCGCCGCTGGCCTCGGTGGCGCTGCTGGTCCTGTTCGGCGGGTTCTGGCTGATCATCCTGGGCGTGGTGGAGGTCATCACGGCGTTCCGGATTCACCACGCCGCGAAGCAGCCGGCGACGTCCGGGTGACGCCGATGTCCGGGCGCGCGCGGGAGGGGCGCGCCCGGCCTTCGGGTGGGCCGGTGCGGTGGGCGGGGACGCCACCGCACCGGCCCGGTTTTCACGTGGCCGCTGTCGGTGGGGGCGGTCATGCTTTCGCGCAGGTCCGATTCCGCTACCGGTGGGAGGTTCCAATGAGTTCCCGGCTCAACCCGTACATCAGCTTCGACGGCGACGCTCGCGAGGCGATGGAGTTCTACAAGGACGTGTTCGGCGGCAACTTGACGATGAGCACCTTCGGCGAGTTCGGTGCCTCGGATCCGGGCATGACCGACAAGATCATGCACTCGAGGCTGGAGAGCGGCAGCGGCTTCACGCTGATGGCCTCCGACACCCCGCCGGGCATGGAGCACAAGCCGGGCAACAACATCACGGTGAGCCTCAGCGGAGACGCCGCCTCCGGCGACGAACTGCGCGGCTACTGGGCGAAGCTGTCCGAATCGGGCACCGTGTCGGTCCCGCTGGAGAAGCAGGTGTGGGGCGACGTGTTCGGCATGTGCGTGGACCGGTTCGGCATCGGCTGGATGGTCGACATCTCCGAATCGTGACCGCAGCGCAGGTGGTTCTCGGGGTCGTGAGTCTGTTAAGCCGCTGCACCAGCCGCCGCTGCACCAGCCGCCGCTGCACCAGCCGCTGCTGCACCAGCCGCTGCAGCAGCCCGAAAGACTTACGACCCCGCGCTTTCCGGAGCCCCGCTGCACCGCGGGGGCGTCAGGAGCGGTCACGGCGGCGGTAGGCGAGGCCCGCTGCCACCGCGCCCGCGATGGCGCTGGCTCCCATGATCGAATTCAGGCCGATCCGGGCCGCCTTCCGGCCCGTCCGGAAGTCCCGGACCTCCCAGCCCCGGGCCCGTGCGATGTCGCGCAGCCGCTGGTCCGGGTTGACCGCCACCGCCGTGCCCATCGCCGACAGCATCGGGATGTCGTTGGCCGAGTCCGAGTACGCCGTGCAGCGCCGCAGGTCCAGGCCTTCGCTGGCAGCCAGCGCCCGGACCGCGTGCGCCTTCGCTCGGCCGTGCAGCATCTCGCCGACCAGCCGGCCCGTGTACACGCCGTCGGAGCTCTCCGCAACCGTGCCCAGCGCGCCGGTCAGCCCCAGCCGCCGCGCGATGATCTGCGCCAGCTCCACCGGGGTCGCGGTCACCAACCACACCCGTTGGCCCGCGTCGAGGTGCATCTGGGCCAGCGCCCGGGTGCCCGCCCAGATCCGGTCCGCCATCAGCTCGTCGTAGATCTCCTCGCTGAGCTCCACCAGCTCCGAGACCTTGCGGCCGGCCACGAACGACAGCGCCTGCTCCCGGCTGGCCTGCATGTCCTGCGGGTTCTCCCGGCCGCCGACCCGGAACTTCAGCTGCTGCCAGGCGAACCCGGCCAGGTCGGTGGCGGTGAGGAACTTGCGGGCGGCCAGGCCGCGGGCGAAGTGGAACAGCGAGGCGCCCATCATCATCGTGTTGTCGACATCGAAGAACGCCGCGGCGGTGAGGTCGGGCGGGGTGGCCAGCGAGCCGTCCGGGCCGGGCGCGGCGGCAACCGCGGCCTCCGCGGACGCGCGGCCCGCTACCTTCGCGCTGTCGATCGGATCGGCACCGGGCGCGTGCAAGCCGTTGTGGTCCGCGCCACCGGCTGAGCCTTGACGTGTCGGCACCGCCGCGCCTCCCCGGGGTCCTCCGGTGTTGTCGTGCGAAGTTCCAGGTCTTGCCGACCCGGGCCGACCCGGCTCAGCAGACTTCTAGCTTAAGACCTGGCCGCAACCGAACTTGCGCACCTCCACCGGGGTGCGGCAACGGTCCGGTAACTGCTTCGGGGAGACCCGGCGAGCGCCTAGCGGAGATCATCGGGAGGAGTCGCGCCAGCCGTCCGATCGCGCGGTGCTGCAACGCCTTGCGGGGGCGGGGGGTGCGAGCGTCTTCGGGCTGCTCATCTCTTGCGACCTCTTGCCGTCGTTGGCGCCACCGGCGTGGTGCGGGTGGGACGCATCGGTGCCGGTGTCATGCCGCGGTCTCCGGCGGACACCCGCCTCCGGCGGCCGGCGGATCGCTCGGGCGGCATCCAGGCCCGTTCTGGTGACGCCGGGGGCGTGGGCGCTGAAGCGGGAGCCTACGTGTTGTTACTCGGAAGTAGTTAGTGCGAATCAGTGATTGTTCAGTTACTTAACGTGTTCACGGGTGGGTCCCGCATCAATCAGTCAGGTGATTTTGGACACTTGACCAGCGTGGTTGGTGCCGCGGCACGTGTCCGCCTGCTGGGTACGTTGGAACCCGCGAAATCAGGCCCGAATACGACCCTGGAGCGAAGGCATGCACGAGGTGACGGTGATGACCCGCGAGGGTTGCCACGCATGCGCGGACGCGATCTCCGACGTGCGGCGGATCTGCGCGGAACTCGGCGTGCCCTGGTCCGGGCAGGACGTGGACGCCGATCCGGAACTGCGCGCCGAGTACGGCGACCGGGTCCCGGTGATCTTGATCGATGGAGTCGAGCACGGCTACTGGAAGGTCGAGGAGGACCGCTTCCGCCGGGCCCTGGCCCGCTGACCGGTGATCTTGCCCCCGCGCCGCGCGGGTTGCGCCCGTCACGTGCGCCAGACCACGCGTTTTGGCACGTCGGGGGGCCATCGGCAATGATGGCGGGGAAGGTTTGTGCCTCCGGTGGGGTCTGGCCCTGCGACTTTGTGCATGCGTTCACAAATTGGTTACGGTGTACGGGTCGGGTCGCCGGATTCTCGGTGTGGACCAGCGGATCAGGTGTTAGCCGCCGGATTTCAGCGGCGCTCGCGGACGACGCCGGGGCCGCCGGGTGGCAGACCGGTCGACGTCGGTGCTCCCCGCCTGAGGAACGAAGTCGGGAAGTAGGCGACGACCGTCGCACGGCTGTACCCAAACCGGGTGCGGGCGGGCAGGCCAGAGTAGTAGGTAGGGCGAGGGAGATCCAGCGTGACGGCCCACGGAGCGGACGTGCAGGACGGTGACGGGCAGGCCGGGGCCGATTCCCGGGCCGACTCCAAGCAGTCGCCGGCGATCGAGGTTCCCGCGGCGCGGGAGCGCGCCAGGGCGATCCCGGAAGCCGCCGTCGCCCGGCTTGCGGTCTACCTGCGGGCGCTGTCCGGACTCGCCGACCAGAACGTGAACACCGTCTCCAGTGACGAACTGGCCGTGGTCGCCGGGGTCAACTCCGCGAAGCTGCGCAAGGACCTGTCCTACATCGGTTCATACGGCACCCGCGGCGTCGGCTACGAGGTGGCGGTGCTCGTCGGCCAGATCGAGCGCACCCTCGGCCTGACCCGCAAGCACAGCGTCGCCGTCGTCGGTATCGGTAACCTCGGCCACGCGCTGGCCAACTACGGCGGCTTCCCGAGCCGCGGCTTCCCGGTCTCCGCGCTGTTCGACCTCGACCCGGACCTGGTGGGGGTGCCGGTCGGCGGCATCCCCGTCAACCACATTGACGACATCGTCGAGGTGTGCTCCGAGCGCGAGGTCACGATCGGCGTCATCGCCACACCTGCGCAGGGCGCCCAGGAGGTCTGCGACGGTTTGGTCGCTGGGGGCGTTACGTGCATCCTGAACTTCGCGCCCGTCGTGCTGCAGGTCCCCGAGGACGTCGAGGTGCGCAAGGTCGACCTGGCGGTGGAGATGCAGATCCTGTCGTTTCACGTGGCCCGACGCCAGCAGGAAGCGGCGGCGGAAGCCGATCGGTCCGTTGTGGACGGTGCGGACATCGGTCCGCCGGGCGGCGGCGGTCGGGTGCCAGGCGAGGTCGAATCGGCGAACAGGATGGTGGAACGGCTGTGAACCTGCTCACCGTCGGGATTTCCCACCACAGCGCCCCGGTGCGGATGCTGGAGCGGGTCTCGATCAGCGGAGCGGACGTCCCGAAGCTCCTCGACGAGCTGTTGCAGCGCGAGCGCATCTGCGAGACGTTCATCATCTCGACCTGCAACCGCGTCGAGGTCTACGCGGTCGCGGAGACCTTCCACGGCGGCCTGGACGACGTGACGTCGGTGCTCGCCCGGCACGCCGGCGCGGAGGTCGCTGATCTCGCCGATCACCTCTACGTCTACTACGCGGGCGCCGCGGTGGAGCACCTGTTCTCGGTCTCCGCCGGCCTGGACTCGATGGTCGTCGGCGAGGCGCAGATCCTCGGCCAGCTGCGGCAGGCCTACGGCACGGCCGACGAGAACGGCACCGTCGGCAGAACCCTGCACGAGCTCGCGCAGCAGGCCCTCCGGGTCGGCAAGCGGGTGCACTCCGAGACCGGTATCGACGCCGAAGGCGCGTCGGTGGTGTCCGAGGCGCTCGCCGACGCCGAGGTCGCGCTCGACGGCTTGGCCGGGCGCAGCGCGCTGGTGGTCGGCGCGGGTTCGATGGGCGGCCTGGCCGCCGCGCAGCTGAAGCGCGCAGGCATCGGCGAGGTCGTGATCGCCAACCGCACCGCGGCCAACGGCGAGCGGCTGGTCGAGTCGCTGCTCGCCGACGGCGTCGCCTCGCGCACCGCCGGCCTCACGGACCTGCGCAGCGCGATCGCCGCGGCCGACCTGGTGGTGGCCTGCACCGGCGCGATCGGCGCGGTGGTGACCGAAGACGTGGTCGCGGCGGCGCTGGCGGTCCGCGACGACCGTCCGCTGCTGTGCTGCGACCTCGGCTTGCCCCGGGACATCGCGCCCGAGGTGGCCGGACTGCCCGGCGTGACAGTCGTCGACCTGGAAAGCCTGCAGCAACGGCTGTCCGAGAAGCAGGGCGGCAACGAGTCCGAGCGGGCCGCGCAGATCGTCGCCGAGGAACTGCGCAATTACCTTGCCGCGCAACGCTCGGCCGAGGTGACCCCGACCGTGGCCGCGCTGCGCAAGCGCGCCGCCGAGGTGGTGGACAGCGAGCTGCTGCGGCTCGACTCGCGGCTGCCCGAACTGGACGGCGACGTGCGGGACGAACTGGCGCGCACGGTCCGCCGCGTGGTGGACAAGCTCCTGCATGCGCCGACGGTCCGGGTCAAGCAACTCGCGTCGGTGCCGGGCGGTGCCGGTTACGCCGACGCACTCCGAGAGCTCTTCGAACTCGATCCGCAGACGACCGCGGTGCTCGGCACCCCGCAGGCCGACGAGGGCCTGCCCGGCGGGGCCTCTGTCGCCCAGGCGCGGCTGCGGGATCGAGCAGGACAGGACGGTGAGGACCGTTGAACAAGACCCTCCGCATCGGCACCCGCGGCAGCGCCCTGGCGATGGCGCAGAGCTCGCAGGTCGCCGAGGAGCTGGAGAAGGCGGGCTACCCGACCCAGCTGGTCACCGTGTCGACCCCTGGTGACCGCTCGATGGCGCCGATCGCCGAGATCGGCGTCGGCGTGTTCACCTCCGCGCTGCGCGAGGCGCTCGCCGCCGGCGAGGTGGACGTCGCGGTGCACTCCTACAAAGATCTGCCGACCGAACCGGACCCCCGGTTGTCGCTGGCTGCTGTCCCGGTCCGGGAGGACCCGCGGGACGCGCTGGTGGCACGGGATGGTCTGACGCTCGGCGAACTGCCCCCGGGGTCCATTGTGGGCACCGGTTCGCCGCGCCGCGCCAGTCAGCTTCGGGCCCTAGGCCTGGGGCTGGAGGTGCGCAGCATCCGCGGCAATGTGGACACCCGCCTGCGGAAGGTGACCGACGGTGAGCTGGACGCCGTCGTGCTCGCCCGAGCCGGGCTGGCCCGAGTGGGCCGGCTTGCGGTGATCACGGAAACGCTCGATCCACTGCAGATGCTGCCCGCGCCCGCCCAGGGCGCGCTTGCAGTGGAATGCCGCGTCGATGACGTGGACACCGAGCATTTGCTGCAGTCCGTTTTGGACGATCAGGCCAGCCGCGCCGCGGTGGCCGCCGAGCGCGCCATGTTGTCCGCGCTCGAAGCGGGCTGTAGCGCGCCGGTCGGCGCGCTGGCCGAAGTGGTGGATGACCTCGACGAGGACGGGCGCGTGGCGCTGCGACTGTCCGTGCGCGGGGTGGTGGCGACCGACGACGATCAGTTGGTCCGCGCCTCCATCACTGGTGAGACGACCGCCGCCGATCAGCTGGGCCGGGAATTGGCCGCCCAGCTGATCGAAGCCAGGGCCGCTTTGCTCAGCGGACCCGGCAGTAGTTGATGGGGAGTGCCCTGATGACCCGAGCACGTAAGACCCCCGGACGGATCGCTTTCGTGGGCTCCGGTCCCGGTGACGCCGGACTGCTCACCGTCCGGGGGCGGAATGCGATCACCCGCGCCGCCTTGCTGGTGACCGACCCGGACGTACCCGCCGATATCGTCGGTCAGGCCGCTGACGGCGCCGAGGTCCGCCCCGCCGTGGGGGACCCGGCGGACGTGGCCAAGGACCTGGCGAACGAGGCCGCGACCGGTCGCACCGTGGTGCGGTTGGTCGCCGGTGACCCGCTGACCGCCGACGCGGTGGTCCGCGAGGTCCAGGAGGTCGCCAAGACCGGCGCCGCCTTCGACATCATCCCCGGCGTCGCCGGCGGCAGCGCGGTCCCGGCCTACGCCGGCGTCGCGCTCGGCGCGGTGCACACCGAGGTCGATGTCCGAGGCGACGTGGACTGGGCTTCGCTGGCCGCGGTGCCCGGAGCGCTGGTGCTGCACACCACCGGCAGCTACCTGGCCGAGGCCGCTTCGCGGCTGGTGGAGCACGGCAGGCCCGCGACGACTCCCGTCGCGGTGACCGCCTCCGGCACCACCGTGCAGCAGCGCACCATCGACACGACGCTGGCCTCGCTGGCCGCCGACGCCGGTGAGCTGCAGGGCCACCTGGTGGTGACCATCGGCGACGTGGTGTCCGAGCGCAGCAAGCTCTCCTGGTGGGAGTCGCGCGCCTTGTACGGCTGGAAGGTCCTGGTGCCGCGCACCAAGGAGCAGGCCGGCGCGATGAGCGACCGGTTGTGGTCGCACGGCGCCGTCTCGCACGAGGTGCCAACGATCTCGGTCGAGCCGCCGCGCAGCCCCGCGCAGATGGAGCGCGCGGTCAAGGGCCTGGTCGACGGCCGCTATCAGTGGGTGGTGTTCACCTCCGCCAACGCGGTTCGCGCGGTGTGGGAGAAGTTCGGCGAGTTCGGGCTGGACGCCCGGGCGTTCTCCGGCGTGAAGATCGCCTGCGTCGGCGAGGCCACCGCGCAGAAGGTCCGCTCGTTCGGGATCATCCCGGAGCTGCTGCCGTCGAGTGAGCAGTCCAGCGAGGGCCTGCTGCAGGAATTCCCGCCGCACGACGACATCCTGGACCCGGTGGACCGGGTGCTGCTGCCGCGCGCCGACATCGCCACCGAGACGCTGTCGGCAGGGCTACGCGAGCGCGGCTGGGAGGTCGACGACGTGACGGCCTACCGCACCGTCCGCGCCGCGCCGCCGCCGGCCGAGACCCGCGAGATGATCAAGACCGGTGGGTTCGACGCGGTGTGCTTCACCTCGTCGTCGACGGTCCGGAACCTGGTCGGCATCGCGGGCAAGCCGCACGCCCGGACGCTGGTGGCCTGCATCGGCCCGAACACCGCGGAGACGGCCAAGGAGTTCGGCCTGCGGGTCGACGTCCAGCCGGAGATCCCGCGCGTGGAGGACCTGGTGGACGCCCTGGCCGAACACGCGGCCCGGCTCCGCGCCGAAGGCGCGCTCCCGCCGCCCCGCAAGGCCAAGCGGGCCCGCCGCAGCTGATCCGTTGACGAAGGGCACCTTCCGGCCACCGGTCGGAAGGTGCCCTTCGTGCTTCATCCGATGGGGTTTCTGACAGTTCCGGATCCTGTGTCAATGTGTGACAGAGCGTGGTGTAGTGTGTTGCTTGCTGACCGAGCGAAAGCCAAGCCCGGTCAGCGGTTTTCCTGCGGCGGCAGGTGAAACACGTTAGGTACCGCGAGTTGCGTGGGAACCGGCCGCAAGGCCAAACGCACGTGGAGACCGTGTCAGACCAGCGTTCGTGCTGGCAGTGGTCGAGGAAGCGTGAAGGCCACCAGTCTTCCTGATGGTCAACGCAGGTGGCGCAAGTCATCTGCTCACGGAACGTTTTGACACGTTTCGTGAACGGTGGAAGCCGTCACGTCGAGGCTGATCCCTCTTTGCCAGACTGATGTGAGACACCTCGTGTGAGTGCGGGGTTCCTGACCGAGGGCGGGATCGGAGATCCTGGTGCACGTGTCCACACCATCTGACAAGCAGCCCGACCCGTCACCGCTGGCGGGTCCGGGCGACCCAGCACCGCGCCCGTCCCGCCGGGTGTTCAGCCCGGAGTACAAGCTGGCGATCGTCACCGAGTACGAGAACGCCCCCAATGGCGAGAAAGGCGCGATTCTGCGTAGAGAAGGCTTGTATTCCTCACATGTCATCGAGTGGACGCGTACTCGTGACGCGGGGGTGTTGACCGGTCGAGCGGCAGGTCCGGCGGCGGCATCGAAGCGCTCGAAGAAATCGGCCGAGCAAGTCGAGCTGGAGAAGCTTCGCCGCCAGAACGAGAAGTTGAAAGGCGACCTGGCGAAGGGCTCGGGCTCCCGGAGCCGGTGCCTGCCCTGGTGTTCGCGCTGTTGTCGCTCTTCCTCGACGTGCGCGATCAACTGCCACACCGTCAATGACCCTTCGCCTGCCCCTGAGTGCTGCCCGTAGGCGGCGAAGGCGCGCCACGCCCAGCCGGAGGCGGTCAGGGCGGTGACCGCGGCAGCAAGACACGTGGTGAGAACGAGCAGCGAGGTCATCAGCATTCCTTTTCGGTGATCGGGTCAGTTCACGGAGTCGCTGGGAATCCACAGCTCGCTCGGGCGGGAGAGGGTGAGCGCCGGGGCTCCCGGCGAGCCGTGCGGCGGCAGGCCGAGCAGTTCCATCACCACGTCGGCAACCGCGCCGCGGGCGTGCCACAGCGGCGGCGAGGAGTGGAACTCCAGGTCATCGACCCGGACCCGAGCCGCCAAGGCGTCGGAGGCCGACCGGGCCAGGTACATGTCCATCGCGCCGTGCCGCACCCGGATCCCTTGCACCGCAAGGACACCGTCGACCGCCGGGAGGTACGAGAACCGGAACCCGGCCCGAACACTCGCCTCAACGGCCCCCAGATGCGGCCGCAACCAAGCCTCCGGCTCCTCGCGCATCCTGTTCTCCTTGTCACTGAAGCAACTCGCGTTTCCATCACGCTACAACTGTCACGTGACATCAGAAAAGATCCCGATCGGATGATGTTGGGATGTGGGTGATCGTGAGATAGTGCGGTGCCCTGGATGGTCGATCTTGAGAGGACGAGACGATGGCGAATCCTCCTCCGCCGCTGGCGCGACGGATCGAACTCGGTGCGCTTCTGCGGACGTACCGCGAACGCGCGGGCCTGGAGGTCGGGGAAGTCGCAGAGGCTCTCGGCTGGACCTACGTCCAGAAAGTCGGGCTCATGGAGTCCGGCAAGCGGAAGCTGGCACCCTTGGAGGTCAACGCACTTCTGGACCTCTACGAACTGGGTACTGAAGAACGGGAACGGGTTGTCGAACTTGCCAAAGAAGCCCGCAAGCGCGACGCAGGCCCGGCATTCGCCGCCGACTGGGCACAGACCTACCTCGCTCTTGAAGTTGCAGCATCACATCTCAAGTTCTACGCAGAAGAACTGCTTCCTGGCCTGCTGCAGACGGAGGATTACGCCCGCGCCATCCTTGAAGAAGGCAGGAGCTTGACGCCTCGCGAAATCGACCGCGCGGTCGCTCGTCGAGCCGAACGTCAGCACAGGCTCACCGAACCCAACGCCCCACGTGTCACCGTCGTCCTGAGCGAGTCGGTCCTGCGTCGCGGCGTGGGCGGGCCAGAAGTATGGCGTGGACAGCTCGACTACCTGCGCAAACTGACGGATCTTCCCAACTTTGCGGTTCATGTCCTGCCGTTCTCGGCGGGTGCACACCTTGCGCTCGGCACATCGTTCACGCTGCTGCACCTTGGCGATCCTGTGGTGACATTTGCATACATCGAAGCCCTGACCGACTCCGACTTCCTAGATAGACCACCCCATACCGAGGTCTATATCCTGGCCTTCGACCGAGCACACCGCGCAGCACTGCCTCGCGCTGAGTCGCTGGAGATGCTCGATCAAGCCAAGTTCTGATCCAACTCAGTGGAGTGATCTAAGTGATCCGCGCGTCCGAACTCCCCGTCACCTGGCGCAAGAGCAGCCGCAGCCAGAACGGCGCCAACAACTGCGTTGAAGTTGCGAGCCTTGCGCAGACCATCGCTGTGCGGGACTCGAAGGAGCCGGATGGTCCAGCGTTGATCTTCGACGGTCGGGCGTTCGGGGGGTTCCTCGACGGGATCAAGGCCGACCGCTTCTCGAGCTGAGCCCTCGGCTCGTCCGTTCTGTCGGGTCGTTAGGCTCGTGGTGTCACCCCGCCGAGCCTGTTTGGGGAGCCGCCGTCATGTACCCCTCGCACCGTCCGCGTCGACTTCGCCGCAACGCCGCGCTTCGCAGACTGATTTCCGAGACTTCCGTGGAGCCCCGGCACTTGGTGCTGCCGATGTTCGTTCGCGAGGGCGCGACCGAGCCGGTGCCGATCCAGTCGATGCCCGGCGTTGTGCAGCACAGCCGCGACTCGCTGCGCAAGGCCGCCGTCGACGCCGTCAACGCTGGTGTCGGCGGCCTGATGCTGTTCGGCGTGCCGGCCAAGCACGATGCCGAGGGTTCCGGCGCTGTCGACCCGGACGGCATCCTCAACGTCGCGCTGCGCGACCTGCACTCCGAGCTCGGCGACGACACCGTGCTGATGGCCGACCTGTGCCTGGACGAGTTCACCGACCACGGGCACTGCGGCGTGCTGGACGAAGACGGCAACGTCGACAACGACCGCACGCTGCAGATCTACGGTGAGATGGCCGTCGTGCAGGCCCAGTCCGGGGCGCATGTCGTCGGCCCCAGCGGCATGATGGACGGCCAGGTCGGCGTGATCCGCGACTCGCTGGACGCGACCGGCTTCGGCGACACCTCGATCCTGGCTTACTCCGCGAAGTACGCCTCCGCCTTCTACGGGCCGTTCCGCGACGCGGTGGACTCGCAGCTCAAGGGCGACCGCAAGACCTACCAGCAGGACCCGGGCAACGGCCGGGAAGCGTTGCGCGAGGCAGACCTGGACCTCGCCGAGGGCGCCGACATGGTGATGGTCAAGCCCGCGATGTCCTACCTCGATGTGCTGCGGGACGTCGCTGGCGTCGCGGACGTGCCGGTGGCCGCCTACCAGGTGTCCGGCGAGTACTCGATGATCGAGGCCGCCGCCGCCAACGGCTGGCTGGACCGGCAGCGCACCGTGCTGGAAACCCTGACCTCGATCCGGCGGGCCGGTGCCGACATCGTCCTGACCTACTGGGCGGTCGAGGCCGCGCGCTGGCTGCAGAACGCGCGGGCATGACGGACCTGGAGCAGCAGGTGGACGCGTTCGGCCGACCGGTACCCGAGCCGGCTCCCACGCCACCGCAGGCGCTGCTGGTGGCGCGGTGGCTGTGGATCGGGTCGGTGCTGATCGGGGTCGTGCAGGCGTTCATCCAGCTCCTCGACCGGCCCCAGCTGATCGACAAGCTGCGCCAGCTGCAACCTGACATGTCCCAGCTGGACCTGGAGGCCGCGGCCAACAGCGGGATCATGTTCACGTTCCTGCTCAAGGCGATGATTCTGCTGCTTTACGTGATGCTGTCCCGGCGGATGCTGGAAGGCCGCAACTGGGCGCGCATTGTGCTCACCGTCTTCGGCGGCTTCGGGATCATCAACGCGCTGATCACAGTGCTCACCGTGTCGCTGGTCGGAAGCGCGCTGATCCGCCAGCTGACCGGCGTCGCCGTCAACGGTGTGGACGTCGTGTTCTCGCTGGTCGTGATGCTCGTCGAGATCGCCGCGATCGTGTTCATGTACCGCCCGGACTCGAACCGGTTCTGTCAGGCGATGCGGAACCGGCGGCCCGGTAACGCGCCGGCACCGACTGGAAACCGTTGGTCATAATTCCCCTGGACAGCGGTCATTGCGGTTCCTAACCTGGGCCATGTGACGCCGCCGCAGGAACCCGAGCGCGAGCCGTACGCCGCCCGGCAGGTGCCCGGCCACGAGCCGTGGCGGCCGAGCTCGATCAACAACGCCTTCTGGGCGGGGATCGCCAGTGTGGTGGTGGGCTTCGCGCTGCTGGCGGCGGCTTTCCTGCTGGTCTCCGACGCCGAGCTGCAACTGGTGCTGGAGGAGACGGCGGCGCAGGGCCAGCCGCTCACGATGGAGCAGGCGCGCGGCATCTACTCCGCGGTGCTGGTGATGTTGACCGTCATCGTGGCCACCATCGCGGCGCTGTGGATCATGTTCCTGTTCTTCATGCGGCGCGGGCGGAACTGGGCGCGGATCGTGATCACGGTGGTCGGCGCCGTGTGGATCCTCCTCACCCTCCCGGCGATCGCCGGTGGCGCGGCGGGCGGCGTCGCGAGCGCGCTGCTCTCGATGCTGCAGGTGCTGACCGTCGCGGCGACCATCGTCTTCGCTTATCTCGCACCGTCGAACCAGTACTTCCAAGCCGGTCGGCACCGGTGACCGCGGCCCCTTCTTCGGCCGGATGCCGGACATTCAGGCAAGTCGGCATGCTGCGCTGTATTACGGTTTCCGGGTGACAGTGCCCCAGAACCCCTGGCAGGGCCAGAATCCCCAGCAGGTCGCGCCGCAGGCGGGCTATCCGCAGCAGATTCCCGCCGGGAAGCCGCGCGTGCCCGGCACCGTGGGCTTCGCCAGCGTCGTCGGGCTCGTGATGCCGCCGCTGTCCGCGGCGCTAAGCGTCCTCAACTTTGTGATCATGATCGTCATGTTCGGCAAGTACATCCCGGACATGTGGTCCATCCTCCTCACCAACGTGATCTTCGTCGGCATCGCAGTGGTGTCCGCGGTCCTCTGGATCGTGTTCTCCCTGCTGATGCGGCGCGGGCGCGGTTGGGCCCGGACCGTGCTGGTGGTCATGTCCGCGATCTGGCTGATCTACACCAGCTACTCGATCGCCTCGTTCCTGGTGGCAGTCGGCGGGAACATCGGGCCCGTCCTCGGCAATCCTTCGGCGGTCATCGGCATGGTCCAGATGTTCATCATCGTCCCGATCACGACGGTGCTCTTCATCGTCCTCGTGTTCCTGAAAACGTCGAACGACTACTTCAAGGCCACGCGGTGCAGGTGAGTTTCCGCAACCAAGTAGACAGCTACTCCGCCCTGTTCATACTGTTTGCCGCGTGACTTCACCGCAAAATCCTTGGCAACAAGGTGGGTACCCGCAGGGCGGGACTCCATCCGGCGGTTTTCCGCAGCAACATCCACAGGGCGGGTATTCGCAGTACCCGCAGTCGAATCCGTTCGCGGCGCCGCCGGTTCCGGCGCAGGAGCTGAGCACGTTCCAGCGGCCGATCACCGTGGAGATCGCGTTCTGGATCGCGATCGTCGTGCCGCTGCTGGCCACGGTGCTGTCCGTGCTGAGCTACATGCTGCTGCAGGGCTTCGTGAACGACTCCATCGCCGGCAGCATGGGCGACCCGGATCTCGACCAGCAGATCGCGTCCGTCGCCAACGGGGTCATGCTGTTCTTCTTCGTCTTCATCACGATCATCTACCTGGTCCTGACCGGGTTGTGGATCCTCTTCGGCTTCAAGATGCGGGCCGGGAAGAACTGGGCGCGGATTACGCTCACGGTGTTCGCGGGACTCTGGATGCTGTTCGGCGTCATCGCCCTGATCCAGGGCGGCAGCATGACGATGTCCGGTGACCTGGACGGCGCGAACCTGCCCAGCTCGTACTTCGCGTTGTCCTACAGCCAGACCGGGTTGGGCCTGGTAGGGATGATCGTGTTCCTCACGTTGGCCTATCTTAAGCCGTCGAACTGGTACTTCAAGGCGGCGAGCCGGTTCTGATGGATTCGCCGCGACCGCTGCGCTACGCCATCGTCCTGTGGTGGGTGGTGGCGCTCGTGCTCGCGTGGCAGACGGCGTTGATGTGGTTCGGGCGCGCCGAACTGGCGGGACGGATGATCGAGCGGCGCCAGGCCACACCGGCGGACGCGGTCGAGCGCACGCAGCAACTGCTCGTGACGAACACCGGGATCGCCGCGGCGCTAGTGGCGGCCTACCTGGTGTTGGGGGCGCTGCTGTTCAAGCGGCGCCCCTGGGCCCGCGTCGTGCTGTCGGTGTTCGCACTGCTGCACCTGGTAATGCTGCTGGGCACCGGGGCGGTGTTCAGCGTGAACGTGGTCCTGCTCATCCTGGGGGCCATCGCCGCGGTGCTGATGTGGCGGCGTTCGAGCACGGACTGGCTGACAGGTGAGCATGACTGAACTGGTGCTGTATTCGGAGCGCGGCAGCAGCTGGTGGCCGGTGCTGTGGGGACCGGTGTTCGCGCTGCTCGGGTTCGGCGTCGAGGCGTTGACACCGGGCTCGGTGAACGCGGTGGCGTGGCTGCTGGTCGGCGGTGTGCTCGCGGCCGCCGCCGCGACCTGGGTGTACGGCCGCCGCCGACTGGTTTCGGTGCGGCTGACGCCGGCAGAGCTGGTGCAGGGGCGCCGAAGAGCTCGCGGTCAGCCGCATCGCGGCGGTCACCGATGTAGGAACGCCCGTGGGGGCACGAGTACTCGGCGGGAGCTGGACGATCCCGAAGGGAACGGGTGAGGTGCCGCTGCGCCTCGAACCCGACGAAGTGGTCCTGGCCTGGGCGAAGGACCCCGAAGCCCTGTCGGCGGCCCTGGCCCGCCTGGTGGAGGAGTAGTCGTCACGGCTCTGCCCGCGGTTGGAGCAGCGCTTGCTCGGCTGTTTGCGGTGTGCACGGTGAGTCGTGAGACGCTTCTTCGCGTGACGACTCCGGAACCGTGGCCTGCCGACGGGCCGAAACTCACCGTCGACACCGAAAGCGCCGAGCATGCCGACGAACCAACTCGTTCGGCCGGGCTGAACCAGCCGTGGCGGGCCGCCGTTGCCGGGATCGAGCTCGTCGTTGCCGTGGTGCTGCTGCTCGTGGGCTGGTGGGCGTGGCAGCGCGGGACAGTGACGATCTACCTGCCGGGACCGCAAGGCGCCGTCGACGTCGTCACCAGGTCGATCGGGAGCTGGCTGGGCACCTCCGTGGGTGCGGTGACGCTGGCCGGGTTGCTGCTGCTTGACGCGATCCGGCAGTTGGTGCTGGCGTCACGGGCCCGCCGCCGTTAGTCAAACGGGGTGTGACTGGTCACTGCGCCGCGCCTGTCAGACTGGGGACGTGACAGCTCCTGCGAACCCCGCATCGAATTCGAACGACGATCCGGCTCCGCGGTCGCGGCAGCTGTTCGAGCGCGCACTCGCGGTGACGCCGGGCGGCGTGAACTCGCCGGTCCGGGCGTTCCACTCGGTAGGCGGCACACCGCGCTTCATGGCCCGCGGCGAAGGCGCCTACCTGTGGGACGCCGACGACAACCGGTACGTCGACCTGGTGTCCTCGTGGGGGCCGATGATCAACGGCCACGCGCACCCCGACGTGGTCCGGGCGGTGCAGGAGGCCGCTTCGCACGGGCTTTCCTTCGGCACGCCGGGCGCCGGTGAGATCGACCTCGCCCAGGAGATCATCGACCGCGTCGAACCGGTCGAGCAGGTCCGGCTGGTCAACTCCGGCACCGAGGCGACGATGAGCGCCGTCCGGCTGGCCCGCGGGTTCACCGGCCGCCAGAAGATCGTCAAGTTCGCCGGCTGCTACCACGGCCACGTCGACGCGCTGCTGGCCAGCGCCGGCTCCGGGGTCGCCACCCTCGGGCTGCCGACGTCGCCGGGCGTCACCGGTGCCCAGGCGGCGGACACCATCGTGCTGCCCTACAACGACCTCGAAGCCATGCGGCAGGTCTTCGCCGAGCAGGGCGACCAGATCGCCTGCGTGATCACTGAGGCCGCGGCGGGCAACATGGGCGCGATCGCGCCGCTGCCCGGTTTCAACGCCGGGCTGCGGGAGCTCACCAGCGCCGCAGGGGCGCTGCTGATCATGGACGAGGTCATGACCGGTTTCCGCGTTTCCGCGGCCGGTTGGTTCGGCATCGACGGCATCGCCGGTGACCTCTACACGTTCGGCAAGGTGATGTCCGGCGGGCTGCCCGCGGCGGCCTTCGGCGGACGTGCCGACATCATGGCCCGTCTCGCCCCGTCCGGGCCGGTGTACCAGGCGGGAACGCTGTCCGGGAACCCAGTCGCTGTCGCCGCCGGGCTGGCAAACCTGCGCGCCGCCGACGCCGAGGTCTATGCGGCGCTGGACCGCAACAGCAAGCGGCTCGGCGAACTGCTCGGCGCGGCGCTGATCGCGGAAGGCGTGCCGCACCAGGTCGCATACGCCGCGAACATGGTCAGCGTCTTCTTCAGCGAGACCCCGGTGCACAACTACGAACAGGCGCAGGCCCAGCAGGTCTGGCGGTTTCCCGCGTTCTTCCACGAGCTGCTCCGGCGCGGTGTGTACGCGCCGCCGAGCGCCTTCGAGTCCTGGTTCGTCAACGCGGCGATGGACGAGGCGGCATTCGAGGCGATCGCCGAAGCTCTGCCGCATGCCGCCCGGGCCGCCGCCGCGGCCGCCGCCCCGGAGGCGCGCGCATGACCGGCGAGAAGACCGTGGTGCACTTCCTGCGCCACGGCGAGGTGCACAACCCCGACGGCATCCTCTACGGCCGCCTGCCGGGATACCGGTTGTCGGACCGGGGCGAACAGCAGGCCAAGATCGTCGCGGAGTTCCTGACCGGGCGCGAGGTCACGCACGTCGTCGCTTCGCCGTTGCAGCGCGCGCAGCAGACCGCCATCCCGATCAGCGCGGCGTTCCAACTCGACGTGGCCACCGACGAGCGGCTCATCGAGGCCGACAACCGCTTCGAAGGCCTGAAGGTCTCGGTCGGGGACGGTGCGCTGCGGTCGCCGAAGCACTGGCCGAAGCTGTGGAACCCGCTGCGTCCGTCGTGGGGCGAGCCGTACCTGCAGATCGCGCACCGCATGCTGGGCGCGGCGCACCGGGCCCGGGCGGCCGCCGCCGGTCACGAGGCGGTGTGCGTTTCCCACCAGCTGCCGATCTGGACGCTGCGCCGCTTCCTGGAAGGCAAGCCGATGTGGCACGACCCGCGGCGGCGGCAGTGCTCGCTGGCGTCGCTGACGAGCCTGGTGTTCCGCGGCGAAGAACTGGTGCGGATCGCTTACGTCGAACCGGCCGGGGAAACCGATCCGAAGGTGACAGGGGCATGAAACGACTGTTGGTGCGGTTCGGGCTGGTCGCGGCGGCGTTAGCGCTGGTCGCCGGCTGCGCGACCCAGGGCGACGATGCTGTCTCGCAGGGCGGCGGCGGTGAGTTCGCCTTCGTCTCGCCCGGCGGGCAGACCCGCATCTTCTACCCGCCGCAGCAGCGCGGCCGGGTTTCCGGCATGTCCGGCGAGAGCCTCCTGGAACCGAACAAGCAGATCGGGCTGGACGACTTTAAGGACAAGGTCGTCGTCCTGAACATCTGGGGCTCGTGGTGCGGGCCGTGCCGGTCCGAGGCGGACGACCTGCAGGCGGTGCAGGACAAGACCGCCGTCCAGGGCGTCCAGGTGCTCGGCATCAACGTGCGGGACAGCCAGACGGCCGCCGCGGACTTCCACCGCGACCGGAAGCTGACCTACCCGTCGATCTTCGACCCCTCGGGTCGCACGCTGCTGGCGCTGCGGCAGTTCCCGCGCAGCACCGTCCCGGCCACGATCGTCCTCGACCGGCAGCACCGTGTCGCGGCGGTCTTCCTGACGGAGATGTTGGAAAGCGAACTGCTCCCCGAAGTCCAGAAAGTCGCCGCCGAGCAGAGCTGAGGGTTCCACGCCCGTGCCGGTAGGTGAGCGGCGATTTCGCGCGAAAACGCCGCTCTGGACACCCTCCGTACGTGCAGGTGGCGGCCCATGCGGAAGCGGGCGCGCGCTAGGCTCCGGCCCGTTGTGATGCTCGCCTCCTGGCCGCCCGGAGGAGTGTGCGGTGGTCCCGAAAACGCGGGACCTAAGGCCCTGGCAGGTTCTCATCGTGCCTGCGCAAGACGTTCACCAGGAAAGATGTGGGCCGGTTCACCGAGCCCGGTGGTAGATCGCCCTCTTGACTTTCCTACCCTCGAAGTGTGAACCCCACCGAGCTCGCCGCGACCGGTCCGCTGCTGTTCGCGGCGGCGATCGCAGTGCTCGCCGGGGCGATCAGCTTCGCCTCGCCCTGCGTGGTGCCGCTGGTGCCCGGATACCTGGCCTACCTGGCCGGTGTCGTCGGCGCCGAGGCGCCGCCGGTGGACGTCGCGGAAGCCGAGCAAGGCCGCCGTGGGCGCTGGCGGGTCGCCGGAGCCGCCCTGCTCTTCGTAGCCGGGTTCACCGCTGTCTTCGCCTCGGGAACGCTCATCCTCCTCGGTCTGTCAGACGTGCTGTTGGCCAATGAGCTGCTGCTGCAGCGCATCGGCGGGGTCGTCACGGTCGCGATGGGGCTGGTCTTCCTCGGTTTCGTGCCGGCTCTGCAGCGCGACGTTCGGCTGCACCGGGTGCCACGCGCCGGGGTGTGGGGTGCGCCGCTGCTGGGGGCCGTGTTCGGGCTCGGCTGGACGCCGTGCCTGAGCCCGACGCTGGCCGGGGTCACGTCGGTCGCGATCGCCACCGACGCCGGTACCGGCCTGGCGGTCCGCGGCGTACTGCTCGTCCTGGCCTACTGCGCCGGCCTGGGGCTGCCGTTCGTGCTGCTGGCGATCGGGGCCCGGTGGGCGATCCGAAGCGCCGGCTGGTTGCGTAGGCGTGCCCAAGCCATCCAGATCGTGGGTGGCGTGCTGCTGGTGGTGGTGGGCCTGCTGCTCGTCACCGGTTTGTGGGGAGAGCTGATCGCGGTGCTGCGTGGTCCGATCGCCGGTTTCGAGACGCCGATCTGATGCCCGGACTCCTCAAGGCGACCCTGGCGTTCCTGCGCAACACCTGGCGCGGGCTGACCTCGATGCGCACCGCGCTGGTGCTGCTGTTCCTGCTCGCGCTCGCCGCGCTGCCCGGTGCGCTGATCCCGCAGCGCTCGCTGAACCAGACCGAAGTGGACCGGTACTTCAGCGATTACCCGAATCTCGCGCCGATCCTGGACAAGCTCGGTGCGTTCGAGGTGTTCAGTTCGGTCTGGTTCGCCTCCATCTACGTGCTGCTGTTCATCTCGCTGATCGGTTGCCTGCTGCCGCGCTGCTGGGAGTACTACAAGCAGTGGCGCAGCAAGCCGGTCCGGACGCCGCGCAACCTCGGCCGGATGCCGCACTACGTGCAGGCCACCCTCGACGCCTCGGTCGACGAGGTGATGACCTCCGCCCGCAAGCGGCTGCGCGGCTGGCGCATGGTCGAACGCGAAGAGGCCGATGGCGCGCGTTCGATCAGCGCCGAGCGCGGTTTCCTGCGGGAGATCGGCAACCTCGTCTTCCACTTCGCCCTGGTGGGCATGCTCATCGGCGTCGCAGGCGGCAAGCTGTACGGCTACGAGGGCCAGGTCATCGTGGTCGCCGACGGCTCAGAGTTCTGCAACTCCGGGACCTACAACTACGACTCCTTCCGCGCCGGGCTCACCGTCGACGGCACCCAGCTCAACCCGTTCTGCGTGCGCCTCAACGACTTCGATGTGAAGTACCAGCCGACCGGGCAGGTCGAAAGCTACCGCGTCGACATGCAGTACCAGGCCGGTGGCGACCTCGACACCAACACCTGGCAGCCCTACCTGCTGCAGGTCAACCACCCGCTGCGCATCGCCGGCGACCGCGTCTACCTGACCGGCAACGGCTACGCCCCGAAGTTCACGGTCACGTTCCCCGACGGCCAGCAGCGCACCGGGCTCATCCAGTGGCAGCCGGTTTCCGTTCAGACGATGCTGTCGCAGGGCGCCACCAAGTTCGACCCGCCAGGCGTGCAGGACGAGGCGCAGCGGCGTCAGAGCCAGCTCGCGATCACCGGCCTGTTCGCGCCCACCGCCGCCTTCGACGGCAAGGTCCTGAGCTCCGGCTTCCCGGACCTGCTCGATCCGGCCGTGGCCGTGGACGTGCTGCGCGGCGACCTCGGCCTCGACTCCGGGCGCGGCCAGTCGATCTTCAGCGTCGACCAGTCCATGGTGGACCAGGGCAGGCTCAAGCGGGTCGCCCGGCAGAACCTGCGCCCGGGCGAGGAGATCCGCCTCGACGACGGCACCAGGGTCCACTTCGACGGTGTCGAACGCTGGGCCAACCTGCAGGTCTCGTACGACCCGTTCCAGCCGTGGGTGCTCGGCTTCGCCATCGCGATCATCTTCGGCATCGGGACCTCGCTGACCATCAAGCGCCGCCGGGTGTGGGTCCGTGCCGTGCCGAGCCCGGAACCGGATGATTCCGCTTCCGCGCGTACCGTTGTCGAAGTCGGCGGACTCGCCCGAACCGATCAGGCCGGTTATGGCGAGGAGTTCACCAGGCTTACCGCCGACCTGCTCGGCACGGGTGTCGATCACTCGCCGCAGTCACGCGCGGTCGCAGGGCCCGCGCGCGAAAGGAAGAGCTGATGCCGGTCAATCAGACGCTGTCGACCTACAGCGACATGGCGTACGCGACCTCCGTGGTCGTCTACATCGCCGCGATGTTGCTGTACTTCGGGGAATTCGCTTACGGCAGGGCCGGGGCGGGAGTCCGCAAGTGCGAGTCGGCGCTGGTCAACGCCGGTGGAGGGGCCGCCTCGACCCCGGTGATCGGGCACGTTGAGACCCCGCAGAAGCGCCCGCTGAGCGAGCGACTCGGCGGCATGGCCGTCGCCATGACCGTGCTCGGCGCGTTGGTGCACGCTGCCTCCCTTCTGCTGCGCGGTTTCGCCACCGGCCGGGTGCCGTGGGGCAACATGTACGAGTTCGGTTCGGCGATCTGCCTGGCCGCGGTGGTCGCCTGGGTCATCGTGCTGTTCCGGCAGTTGCGCGCCGAGCGCCGCGAGGCCACCCCGGCGCAGCTGCGCGGACTCGGTGGCTTCCTGATGCTGCCGGTCATCCTGCTGCTGTTCCTGTCCGGCACGGTGCTCTACGCCAAGGCCGCCCCGCTGCAGCCGGCGCTGCAGTCCTACTGGATCGTGATCCATGTCGCGGCGGCGATCGTCTCCAGCGGTGTCCTGCTCTTCGCGGGTGTGGCCAGCGTGCTTTACCTGCTGCGGTGCCGGTTCGAGAACAACCCGCTGAAGCTGGCCAAGTTCGGCTCCCGGCTCCCGACCAGCCAGGCGCTGGACCGGATGGCCTACCGCGCCACCGTGATCATCTTCCCGGTCTGGACGTTCGCGATCGTCGCCGGCGCGATCTGGGCGGAGGCAGCCTGGGGCCGGTTCTGGGGCTGGGACCCGAAGGAGACCTGCTCGTTCATCGCGTGGGTCGTCTATGCCGCGTACCTGCACGCCCGCGCCACCGCCGGCTGGCGGGGCGTCCGGGCCGCGTGGATCAACATCTTCGGTCTGGCCGTCATGATCTTCAACCTGTTCTTCATTAACATCGTCGTTGCCGGGCTTCACTCGTACGCTGGGCTGTGAGTTCGTGATCTGCGTCGGTCGGTGCGCCGCCGCGAATCGGCCGCAACGGCCGCATTTCCCGGCGCGCCGCCAGCCACCTGCGCAGTTCGGGCTCCCAGTGCGGCGACCGTCGGCGGAATTGACCTGCCACCCCCGGTGACTTGTGGGTATATCTGGGACTAGCGTGCCTTGCGGAGACGGGGAGATCTCGATTCGGTCCGGCAGGGCCCGACTCGATTGTTGGAGGGACGGCAACGGTGACCGGTCAGTACGAAGAGCCCGGAGCGCGGCGCGAGACGGGTACCGCCTCCACGCAGGCCGACGGTGCGGTCGCCGAGCCGCAAACCACGGGCAACGGCGCCGCGTCGGCTCCGGACGGTCAGTACGTCGAGCCCACGGCGTCGCCGGGGCAACCGCGCCCGGCGGACGAGCAGCCGACACCGTCCTACACGGACACGTCGCAGCCCGAGCAGTCCGGGACTTCCTCGATGGGCGACGCGCCGCAGCCGTACTACCTGGGCGGTGCGCCGAGCGGCGCCGCAGCGCCGCCGCAGTACGCCGACCCGAACCAGTCCGGCCCGCAGCAGTTCCCACCGGGGCCGGCCGCCGGTCCGCAGCAGCAGCCGAACACCTCGGGTCCGCACCCGGTGCCCGGAGCGCAGTCGGGTCCCTACTCGGTTTCCGGTGGACCCTCCGGACCGTTGCCGCCAGTTTCCGGAGGGCAGTCCGGACCGTTGCCGCCGCCAGTTCCCGGAGGGCAGTCCGGGCCGTACGCGCCGGTGTCAGGTGGACAGTCCGGGCCGAATCCGAGCGCGGGCGATCAGCCCTTCCCTGCGCACCCGTACGCGCCGCAGAACCCGCAGGGCGGGCCGCAACCGGGCCCGCAGCAGTCGTTTTCGTCATACCCCCAGGCTGCCCCGTCCAGCGGCGCCGGGGATCAGCCATTCGGCCAGGACCTCTCGTCCGCTCAGCTGCTCCGGCCGACCAAACGGTCACCCCAATCGGGTTGGCGCAAGGCCGTCTACCTGGCCAGCGGGAAGAGCGTGAACCTCGGCGAGGGGCCGGCCGATCGGCAACGCCGCGAGCTGATCACCCGGATCAACCAGCCGCTGCAGGGCTGTTACAAGATCGCGATGCTGAGCCTCAAGGGCGGTGTCGGCAAGACCACGGCCACCGCGACGCTCGGCTCCACCTTCTCGTCGCTGCGCGGCGACCGGGTGATCGCCGTCGACGCGAACCCGGACCGCGGCACGCTGAGCCAGAAGATCCCGCTCGAAACCACCGCGACCGTGCGGCACCTGCTGCGTGACGCGCACCGGATCCGCAAGTACAGCGACGTCCGCTCTTACACCTCGCAGGGGCCGAGCCGACTGGAGGTCCTCGCCAGCGAACAGGATCCGGCCGTTTCCGAGGCGTTCAGCGAAGACGACTACCGGCGCACCGTCACGCTGCTTGAGCACTTCTACAACGTGGTGCTGACCGACTGCGGCACCGGCCTGATGCACTCCGCGATGAAGGGCGTGCTCGACATGGCGGACTCGCTGGTCATCGTGTCGTCCAGCTCGATCGACGGGGCGCGCAGCGCTTCGGCCACATTGGACTGGCTGGACGCGCACGGCTACGGCGACCTGGTGTCCCGGTCCGTCGCAGTGATCAACTCCGTGCGCCCGGGGTCCGGCAAGGTCGACGTGGACAAGGTGGCCGCGCACTTCGCGGCTCGCTGCCGCGCGGTTTCGAAGATCCCGTTCGACCCGCACCTGGAAGAAGGTGCGGAAGTGGAGCTGGATCGGCTCGACGCGCCCACCCGGATGGCGCTGCTTGAACTGGCCGCGATCGTGGCCGACGACTTCCCGCACGCCCTGGGCCGCAACCGGGGCTGATGTCGCGTTGGTGTGGGCACTGCCGCCCACATCAACGGCACGCTCAGTCGTCCTCTCCAGATCGCGGCTTGCGCTGCTGTTCGCCGAGCCGACGCAGGAACTCGGGGTCGTCGTCCGGAGCGATGGGGGCCTGCCGGGGACGTCGCCCGGCCGCCCCGCTCGCCTGGGGGCCGAAGGCCTTCCACATCAGCACGACGACGGTGAGCGCACCGATCGCTGCCAGGACGTAGATCATCGTGGCCACCTCCAACTGTTCCGCTTCGAGATTAGCCAATCCCGGGTGCGGTTGTCGTCGTCGCAGGTGGCACTGCCAAGGGTGGATCCAGGTGGCGCCTCGCGTGGTGGGCGAGGCGTCACCTGGATCGGCGGTCGCCGGGACCGCCGGCGATCTTCAGATCTCCGGTGGCGGGGTGCTATCCGGCGGCCGAGGCGCCGGGCCGCACCGATCGCCGCTCAGGCAGACCGGTTGACGTCGTTGGTCAGCTCGGCCAGCAGGGTGCGGACCTCGGACTCGCGGAAGCGGCGGTGGCCGCCGGGGGTCCGGATGGAGCCGATCCGGCCGGCGGTCGCCCACCGGGTCACGGTCTTGGGATCGACCCGGAAGAGCGCGGCGACCTCACCGGGGGTGAGGAGCTGCTCCTGACCGTTCTGGCGAGGCTGCTGGGTCGTCGCGGTCACAGGTGACCTCCACGTTGCGAGTAGTGGTTTTTCGGGCATTCCGGTCGCATCCTGACACCTCGATGGTCAGGTACTCGAACATTTGGGTTTAGGTAAAGGGAAGGTAAGGGACGAAAACGGCGCTTCGGGCGGGGTCCCACGGGGCGCCGCCCTGCTTGCTCTACCCTGGATGACGTGCAGGAACAGCAAGAAGTCGGAACCGTGGCCCAGGGCTCGAAGCCGAATCTCGCGCGCGACATCGTGCTCTACACCGTCGCCAGGTTGGGAATGGTGGCCGCGGTGGCCGCAGTGTTGATGCTGGTGCACGTTCCCGCCCTGGTCGCGCTCGCGGTGTCCGTCGTGGTCGTGATGCCGTTGTCGATGCTCGTGTTCGGTCGGCTTCGCCGCAGGGTCGCCGTCGGCATGGCGGAACGTGCGGCCGAACGCCGGGAGCGCCGAGAAGAGCTCCGCGCGCAGCTGCGCGGCGAGAGAACCTCGGAAGCCCAGTGACCGACAGCACTCAAATCGACCGTTCCTGCACCCGAACGCGCAGCTGGACCAGCGAAGCGGTCCGCATCATCGAGGCCGACGCGAACCGCAGCGCGGACACCCATCTGCTGCGATTTCCGCTGCCCGCAGAGTGGGGCGTCGATCTTTACCTCAAGGATGAGTCAACACATCCGACTGGTTCGCTCAAGCACCGGTTGGCCAGATCGCTGTTCCTGTACGCGATCTGCAACGGTTGGGTGACGGAAAACACGCCGGTCATCGAGGCCTCGTCGGGCTCCACGGCGGTTTCCGAGGCCTACTTCGCACGCCTGCTGGGGTTGCCGTTCATTGCCGTGATGCCCCGATCCACCAGCCGCGAGAAGGTGTCGCTCATCGAGTGGCAGGGCGGCCGGTGCCACTTCGTGGACGAGCCAGGCGCGATCTACACCGAGTCCCGCAGGTTGGCCACCGAGCTCGGCGGCCACTTCATGGACCAGTTCACGAACGCCGAGCGGGCCACCGACTGGCGTGGCAACAACAACATCGCCGAGTCGATCTTCGAGCAGCTCGCGCTGGAACCGCACGCCGAACCGGCGTGGGTGGTGGTCGGTGCGGGCACCGGCGGCACCAGCGCGACGATCGGGCGCTATCTGCGCTACCGCAGGCACAACACGCAACTGGCCGTCGTGGACCCCGAGCACTCGGTGTTCTTCGACGCCTGGCGGGACAGCGATCCGACGCGCACCAGCGACTCCGGGTCGCTGATCGAGGGCATTGGGCGGCCGCGGGTGGAGCCGTCGTTCGTCGGCCAGGCGATCGACCGGATGATCAAAGTGCCGGACGCGGCATCGATCGCCACGATCCGCTGGGTCGAAAAAGTTCTGGGGCGGCGCGTCGGCGGCTCCACTGGGACGAGCCTGTGGGGCGTGTTCGGCCTGATGTCGGAGATGATCCGGAAGGGCCGCAGCGGGAGCATCGTGACGCTGCTCTGCGACGGCGGGGAGCGCTACTCGCACACTTACTACGACGACGAATGGGTCGCCGAGCGCGGCCTGGACCTGATCGTGCCGACCAAGGTCCTGGACCACTTCCACGCCACCGGCGAGTTCCGGGCAGACTGAGCGCGGAGCCCACGCAGGAAGGTTGGTGTGTCGGTGAGGCGTTGGGGTTGGCTTTCCGCGGTCGCACTGCTCGGAACGGTGGCCGGCTGCACGCCCGGCGAGCAGGCTCCGCCGACCGCCGCACCGACGACGCAGACCGCTTCGGCGGAGCATTCCACGACGGAATCCGCGGTGCCGTCGATCACCCGGAACGTGCCGCCCGAACAGCGGAAACGGCTGGCAGACCTGCCTGTCGACCAGCTCTGCGGGCTGGTCGACCAGGAGGAGCTGAGCGCGCTGGCGTTCCCGGTGGAAAGCGGTGTCGCGCGGGAAGTCGGGTTCGATCCGCCGGTGCGCGGTTGCACCTTCCAGGCCCGTTCCGGCGCGCGTTCCGTGGTGATCGGTGCCCAACCGGAGGGTTTCGCGAAGCTCGGTCGCGACGAGGTGGATCTGGGTACCGTCCGCGGGACGCGGACCATGCACGCGAACGACTGCACCGTCTTCGCCGGTGTGGCGGGCGCAACGCTGCAGGTCGCTGTGACGGCGAGCGACGTGGGTACCGACCAGTGCGAGAAAGCCCAGCACATCGCGCAATACGTGCTCGCCGCAGTCGTGGTGTGACCTGGTTCCGGGGCGGGTGGCTCCGTTGGGCGTGCGGAAATGCCGACCACGGCTCGATGACGGTCGCGCGCATCGCTGCGGGGACTTGAGTTGTGCCCCGCTTCGTCCGGCGGGGCACAGCCGCAATCAGCCGAAGGCCATGGCGAGGGCGGTGAGGATCGACCAGGCCAGCATGGCGAAGCCGGTGTCGCGCAGCGCCGGGATCAAGGCGCGTCCCTGCGAGCCGCCGGCCACCGCGCGCAGCGGGACGATGAGCAGCGGCAGCGCGAGGAACCCGAGCAGCGCCCAGGAATTGCGCAGCCCGATCAGGACCGTGATCAGGAACGGGATAAGCGTCAGCGCGACGTAGAGCGTGCGAGTGTCGCGGTCGCCCAGCATCACTGCGAGGGTGCGCTTGCCGGTGACCCGGTCGGACGGAATGTCGCGGAGGTTGTTGGCGACCAGGACCGCACTGGACAGCGAGCCGATACCCACCGCGGCGCCGACGCCGGAGCCGGAGATCGTGCCGGCCTGCACGTACATGGTGCCCAGGACGGCGACCAGGCCGAAGAAGACGAACACGGCGATCTCGCCCAGGCCCGCGTAGCCGTAGGGGCGCGTGCCGCCGGTGTAGTACCAGGCTCCGGCGATGCAGAGCGCGCCGATGGCCAGCAGCCACCATTGTCCACTTAGGACCACCGCGCCGAGGCCGGCGACCGCCGCGAGCCCGAAGCAGGTCCAGGCCGCCATGCGCACCCCGGCCGGCCTCGCCGAACCCGAGCCGACGAGGCGGAACGGCCCGACCCGGTCGTCGTCGGTGCCGCGGATGCCGTCGGAGTAGTCGTTGGCGAAGTTCACCCCGATGATCAGCAGCATGGAGACGATGAGCGCTAGAACCGCGATCACGGGGTCGAACTTGTCGATCCCCGCCGCTGCGCCGGTGCCGGCGAGCACTGGTGCGATCGCATTCGGGAAGGTGCGGATGCGAGCGCCTTCGATCCATTGAGCGACAGTCGCCATGGAAGCCATCTTCGCGCACCCGTGCGGGCCGTCGGCGAGAGCCTCCCCGCCAGAGTCAGGAATCGAGCCGGGCGGCCAACGCGCGTCGGTCCGGCTTTCCGGGCCCACGCAGCGGCAACTCCGCGAGGAAAGCGACGCGCTTCGGCGTGGCGGCCGCGCCGAGGCGCTCGCGGACCGCGGTGCGGAGGACGTGCGGAGCCGGCGGATCCCCCGGGTCCGCCGGGACGACCGCCGCGACCACTGCCTGGCCCCATTCCTGGTCCGGCACGCCGAGCACGCATGCCTCGCGGACCCCGTCCTGCTCGGTGAGAACCCGCTCGACCGCCAGCGGCGCGACGTTCACCCCGCCGGTGACGATCATGTCGTCGGTGCGGCCCAGCACCTCCAGCCGGTCGCCTCGCCAGCGGCCCAGGTCGCCGGTGCGGAACCAGCCGTCGGTGAACGCCACCGCGTCTGGCTGGTGCCGATAACCCCTGGCCAGCATCGGTCCGGCCAGGCGGATCGGCCCGGTCTCGCCGTCGATTTGGACCTTCGCGAGATCCAGCGGCTGCCCGTCGTAAACGCAGCCGCCCGAGGTCTCGCTCATCCCGTACGTCGTGGTGACGCCGATTCCGCAGTCCCGGGCCCGCCGCAGCAAGGCTGGTGGGGTGGCCGCGCCGCCGAGCAGCACCGCGTCGAATTTCCGTAGCGTGGCAAGGCCATCGCCGCCCGCGTCGAGCAGCCGGGCCAGCTGGGTGGGCACCAGGGCCGTGTAGTGCGGGCCGTCCGCGGCGAGCACCTGGCTGGCGGCCTCGGCGAACCGGTCGGGGCGGAACCCGGCGTAAGTATCGGCGGCGTGCGGGCTGGTTCCCGCCAGCAGTGCCCGGACCAGGACCTGGATGCCCGCGACGTGGTGCGCGGGCATCGCCAGCAGCCAGTGGCCGGGGCCGCCGAGGCGGCGGTGGGTGGCTTCGGCGGAGGCGCGCAGCGCCGATACCGGGAGCAGCACGCCCTTCGGCGTGCCGGTGGAGCCTGAAGTGGCGATGACCAGCGCGGTTGGGTCGTCGGGGTGGTCTTCGGCACCGGCCAGCGGCGAGCCGTCGGCGAGGGCTGCGACGAGCCGCTGGGCTTCCTCCGCGTTTCCTGTGGCGACCGGCAGCAGGGCCGGGCCGTCGCCGTCCAGTGCCCGCGTCAACGCGGGCAGCACGTCCAAAGCGCCGGTGCCGGGTGGCACCGGAAGCGGCTGCAGGTCGCGGGCTTTCGGCATCTGCCCATTGTCGGCGAGCACCGGCCCCACAGGCTGCGCCACCTCGGCGAGAACTTCGACACTCGATCACCTGTTCTAGCGATCAAGTGTTCGAATTTCCGGCCGATGAAATTGGTACGCGCTTGGAAGGGAGCCGAAAATGATGGTTCTGATCGTGCTGGTGTGCCCGGCCGACCTGCTGGTGGACCTCTTAGGCCGATGGCCGGCAGGCGATGGCGGGCAGGACCGGTTTCGTGCCGGGAAAAGCGGTGCGAAACCGCCCGGAACCGATCCCGACGACTCAGAAGTACCAGGGGAAGGCGGACCAGTCCGGGGTCCGCTTCTGCAGAAACGAGTCGCGTCCTTCGACGGCTTCGTCGGTCATGTAGGCGAGGCGGGTGGTCTCACCGGCGAACAGTTGCTGGCCGACCAGCCCGTCGTCGATGGCGTTGAACGCGTACTTGAGCATGCGCTGCGCAGTCGGCGACTTGCCGTTGATCTCGCGGGACCACTGCAGCGCGGTGGCCTCCAGTTCGTCGTGCGGGACGACGACGTTGACCATGCCCATCTGGTGAGCCTGCTCGGCGGTGTAGGGGCGTCCGAGGAAGAAGATCTCCCGGGCGAACTTCTGGCCTACCTGGCGGGCGAGGTAGGCCGAGCCGAATCCGCCGTCGAAGCTGCCGACGTCGGCGTCGGTCTGCTTGAAGCGGGCGTGCTCGGCGCTGGCGATGGTGAGATCGCACACGACGTGCAGGCTGTGCCCGCCGCCGGCGGCCCAGCCCGGTACGACCGCGATGACGATCTTCGGCATGAACCGGATCAGCCGCTGCACTTCGAGGATGTGCAGCCGCCCGGCGCGGGCCGGGTCGACCGAATCGGCGGTCTCGCCGTCGGCGTACTGGTACCCGGAACGACCGCGGATTCGTTGATCGCCGCCGGAGCAGAAGGCCCAGCCGCCGTCCTTGGTGGACGGGCCGTTTCCGGTGATCAGCACGCAGCCGACGTCGCTTGTCATGCGTGCGTGGTCCAGGGCTCGGTACAGCTCGTCGACGGTGTGCGGGCGGAAGGCGTTGCGGACGTCCGGGCGGTCGAACGCGATGCGCACGGTGCCATTCCCGGGGCCGTCCTCGACGCAGCGGTGATACGTGATGTCGGTGAAGTCGAAGCCCGCCACGGGCTCCCACGAAGCCGGATCGAACAGCTCAGAGACACGGGGATTCTGCACACCTGGGACAATAGGCGCAGCAAGCGCTCGGGGCGGGGGCCTCCCCGCAGCAACCCGGCGCTTGGGGACGACGGCGAGGGGGACCATGGCTCCCTCGGCTGGCGTTCGCCGAGCGATGTTCAGAGGTGATCGGTTGAATCCGTCCACGGCCCAGGCTGAGGTCATCGTCGACGAGCTCGTCCGCAACGGGGTGCGGCAGGTGGTCCTCTCCCCGGGATCACGCAACGCACCGCTGTCTTACGCGCTGCACCGAGCCGCACACGAAGCGCGGTTGCGGCTGCACGTACGCATCGACGAGCGCAGCGCGGGTTTTCTCGCGTTGGGGTTGGCGGCGCGGATGCAGTTGCCGGTGGCGGTCGTCTGCACATCGGGTACCGCCGCGACGAATCTGCACCCGGCGGTGAGTGAGGCATACCACTCGGGTGTCCCGCTGATCGTGCTGACCGCGGATCGCCCGCCGGAGCTGCGCGCAGCGGGCGCCAACCAGACCATCGATCAGCACCGGCTGTTCGGTGCCGAGGTCCGGATGTTCGACGAGCTCGCCGTCGCCGAGAGCCGCCCGGGGCAGAACGCGTACTGGCGAAGCCAGGTGTGTCGCGCCTGGCACGTCGCGGCCGATGGAACGCGGGGCGGCCCGGTGCACCTGAACATCCCGTTCCGGGAGCCGCTGGCGCCCGACGGCGACGACCAGTGGTGCGAGCCGCTGACCGGACGCCCGGGCGACGCCCGGTGGACGGAGGTCTCCCAACGAGGCAGCGCGCCGACTGAACTGTCGCAAGTGCACGCTCGACGCGGCCTCGTGCTGGTCGCCGACTGGGGTGTCGAGAGCGCCAACGAATGGGGCGATCGTCACGGCTGGCCGGTGCTGTCCGAGTCCGGCGGTGTGGGCTTAGGCGGCTCGGCAGTGATCAGCACCGGGATGTGGCTGCTGAACCTGCCCGAGTTCATGCGGGACCACCGGCCAGAACAGGTGTTGTGCGTCGGCCGCCCGACGGTGTTCCGGCAGGTCCAACGATTGCTGGCGGACACCGACGTGGAAGTGCTGCTCGCGCACGGTGGGGTGGACTGGGCTGCACCGGCGCATAACTTGCGGGAGGTCGCGGCGACTTTCGGCGCTGCGCCGGGACACGCCGATCCCAACTGGCTCACCGCGTGGCAGCACGCCGACCAGAAGGCGTCCGAGGCGCTGCACGCGGCTCTTGACCTGGAGCGTTGGCCGAGCGGTGCCGCCGTGGCGCGCGAGGTCGTGGACATGTTGCCCGAGCACGCCCTGCTGGTTCTGGGTTCGTCGAACCCGAGCCGCGACGTGGCGTTGGCCGCGCGCCAACGGCCCGATGTGGTCGTGCACCGCAACCGGGGTGTGGCTGGGATCGACGGCATGGTGTCGACGGCGATCGGCGCCGCGGCCGCGCACGGCCGCCCGGCCTACGCGCTCCTGGGTGACCTGACTTTCCTGCACGACAGCAACGGCCTGATGCTCGGACCGTACGAACAGCGGCCCGATCTGACGATCGTGGTGTTGAACGACGACGGCGGCGGCATCTTCGCCTTGCTGGAACACGGAAGCCCCGAGCACCGGGACGCCTTCGAGCGGGTCTTCGCGACACCGCACGGAACCGGCATCGGCAAGCTCTGCGCGGCGCACGGCATCGAGCACGTGCTGGTGCGGGAGCGTTCCGAGTTCACCGCTGCCCTGCAGTGGCGGCCGGGATTGCGGGTCGTCGAGGTGCGGGCGGATCGCGCCAAATTGCGTGCGGTACACCAGCGATTGCTGACTGCGGTTCGGTCTGCCCTGGTCGGCTGACGGCTCGGCATGCCGCCTGACCGCGGGATATCGTGGCCGGGTGCGTGGTGGCGATCCGGCGGAGCCGTGGCAACGGCGCCGGATATCCAGCCGTCCTGGCCCTTTGAGCTCTTCGTGAACGACTGGTGTCCGCAAGCGCACACAACTATGTTGATCATGAAGACGGACTCTGGTGCGCCTCCCTCTTGCAGCGGTAAGAAGATCGATCCGGAGCCGCCGTGATCAGGGGCTGCCGATGGTGTCCAATGCCGCTTCGAGGACGAACGCCGGATCGACTTCCCAAACAGCCGACTAGCGCGGCCTTTTCGGCCGTGCCCGGTTGATCACAACGTCCGGGAATTCGGTTTGGTCCCGTCGTTCGGGCGGGCGGCGTCACACGTTTGGTTTGGCGTCACCGGTGCGCCGATGTCGCTCGAAAGGTGGTTGTTTCTCCGACGATCGGGGCGGTCGTGCGGCAGCCGTCGGTGGTTTTGGTGCCTGCGTTCGCGGTTTTCCCCTGCACAGTGGGAAAAAACGATGATTCGAAAACATGCCTGGTAGATAGGAGCTTCCTTATTCTCCTACCGGACCAAGAAGTTCGGAGGAGGTGGCAGGTGTTTCGACGACACGGCCTGCGAGCCACGGCGGCGGCGTGCTGCGCGACGGCTTTGCTCGCCACACCGGCGTTGGCCGGCAGCGACGGACCGGGGGCGCCGGGCGCGGGTGACGACTACTTCCCGGGTTACGGGAACGGTGGGTACGACGTCTCCCACTACGACATCCAGGTGCATTACCAGCCCGCGGACGACCATCTGCAGGGCACCACGACGATCGTCGCGAAACCGACGCAGAACCTGACCGCGTTCAACCTGGACTTCGCGCTGACCACCAAGTCGGTGCGGGTCAACGGGGTGCCCGCGCAGTTCTCGCAGGTCGGCACGGAACTGACGGTGACGCCGCCGGTGACGTTGCCCGAGGGAAGCCTCGCGACCTTCGTCGTCGAGTACGAGGGCGTGCCGTCGACGGTCGAGGTGGACGGCCTCAAGCCGTGGATCCGCACTTCCGACGGTGCGCTCGCGGTCGGCGAACCGGAGATCGCGGCCTGGTGGTTCCCGAGCAACGACCACCCCAGGGACAAGGCGACCTTCGACGTCTCGGTCGCCGTTCCGGACGGCACCGAGGTGGTGTCCAACGGCGTGAACACCAAGAGCTCCAGCCTGGCGGGCTGGACGACCTGGCAGTGGCGCACGACGAAACCGACCGCCACCTACCTGGCGTTCATCGGCGTCGGGCAGTACGGGATCAGCACCAAGACCGGCGCGTTCGGGCAGCCGTTCGTCAGCGCTTACTCCGACAACCTCGGCGAGTTCGAGGGCGCGGCGAAGGCCAGCGTCGAACGCACCCCGGAGGTCGTGGAGTTCCTGAGTGGGTTGCTCGGCGAGTACCCGTTCGAGGCGCAGGGCGGACTGGTCTCATCCGAGGGGATGAGCTTCGCGCTGGAGAACCAGACCCGGCCGACCTACAGTCACAAGTTCTTCCGGAACGGCGCCAACACCTCAGTGGTGGTGCACGAGAACGCGCACCAGTGGTTCGGCGACTCGGTGTCGGTGGACACCTGGCGCAACATCTGGCTGAACGAGGGCTTCGCGTCCTACGCGGAGTGGCTCTGGTCGGAGAAGCAGGGCACCGGAACCGCGCAGGAACTCTTCGACTACTACTACGGGCTGTACCCGGCCGACGACCCGTTCTGGCAGGTCCTGCCGGGTGATCCCGGTGCGGGGGCCGTGTTCGACGACGCGGTGTACGACCGCGGCGCGATGACCGTGCAAGCCTTGCGCAACGTGGTCGGAGACGCGCTCCTGCAGGACATCGTCCGGACCTGGGTGTCGGAGAAGCGCTACTCCACCGGCACGATCGAGGAGTTCATCGCGCTCGCCGAGCGGCGCTCCGGCAAGCAGCTCGACGAGCTGTTCAACACCTGGTTGTTCACCAACGGCAAGCCGCCGGTCGGCGAAGCGACCGGGGTACCGCCGCGCGCGAACCACGTCATGATGGCGCCACCGAAGGCCGTGGCGGAGCTCGACCGCACGCACGCCCTGCTGCACGAGCACTAGTGAGCGGTTCGCGCTAGCGGACGCCTTCGAGGGCCTCGCGGATTGGGAGCAGCTTCGCTTCCGCTTCCGCGACCTCGAGGTCGGGGTCGGAATCAGGGACGATTCCGCACCCCGCGAACAGCCGCACCTTGCCGCCGCCACGCCCGGCCTCGACGCCGGGCGTGGCGGCCGCTTCAACTTGGGCGCAGCGGAGGGCTATGGCGAACTCGCCGCTGCCGCTGCCGTCCAGCCAGCCGACCGGGCCCGCGTAGCGCCCCCGGTCCATCCCTTCCAGCTCGCCGATCGCCAGCACCGCGTCATCGGTCGGTGTTCCCCCGACTGCAGCCGTGGGGTGCACCGCGGCGACCATGCGCAACAGCGTTGCGGGGCCGGTGGTCGCGTTGCTTTCGCTGAGCTTGCCCTCGACGTTCGTCGCGAGGTGCAGGACGTTGCGCAGCTGGAGGACCTCCGGCGCGTCCGGCACAGTGAGATCACTGCAGAAGGGGCGGAGTCGGACAGCCAACGACTCCGCCGCGTAGGCGTGTTCGCTTCGGTTCTTGGCGGACGCCAGCAGTTCGGCGGCGAGTTGTTCGGCGGTGTGCCCCTCGCGGGGCCAGACCGTGCCGGCGAGCACCCGGGACCGCACTTCGTATCCCATGCGTTCGAGCAGCAGCTCCGGGGTGGCGCCGAGGAGACCGTCCACCGCGAACGTCCAGCAGGTCGGGTACCGGGCGGCGAGGTTGTGCAGCAGGTACCGCGCGTCGAGCGGTTCCGAGGTGCTGGCCAGCAGGTCGTGGGAGAGCACGATCTTGTCGAGATCGCCGGTTTCCTGCATGCGGCGCACCGCCTCGGCCACGGCCTGGCGGTAACCGGTCGCGGAGAGTTGCCCGTCGCTGTAGGACACGGTGCCGGGCGGGTGCACGGGCTCGGGCTGCTGCGGCTGGGCGGAGCCATCGCCGATCGTGGTGATCCAGCGCACCCCGTCGCGTTGTCCGATGACGACCTCGGGGACGATCAGCACCGAATCCCCGGGCTCGTCGGCGAAGGCCAGGCTGGCGAACGCCACCGGCCCGCAGCCGGGCAGCCCCACCGAGTCTTCGACCTCGAACTGGTGACAAAGCTCTCGCCACCAGGCGTCGGCCTGGCTAAAGCGGTCGCGACCGGAAACGTCGAGGCGGGCCGCGCAGCCCCAGCCGACGAGCCCGGAGCCGTCGCGGACCCAGCTGAGCACGCCGGCTGCGGGAAGCAACTCTAACAGGGGACGGTCGTATCGAGGGTCGTCTGGTTCGAGCCGTCGGGTTCGCGCCGTCGGCAGCCGGGGTGTATTCGCCACTCATGGAGGGTATGCGCCGCCCCCGAAGCGGTGGGCGGCACCGAAGGCCTGCGACTCGCCGATGGCGGGATGCCTACAATCGGTCACCGTGGCGAGCGAAGCGGTGGCGCAGAACGCGGCCGACTCGGTGACCGATTCCAGCACGGACGGTGACCAGCCGGTGGCGGTGCCGACCCGTCGCCGGGGGCGGATGCGTGCCCGCCGGGGCGTGCTGGTGCTCGGCCTGCTGCTGACCGTAATGGGGCTGTCCATCATCGGGGCGTGCTTCATCAACGATCGGACCATCGAGGAGTCCAAGGGCGAAGCGGTGGCCGAGGTGGTGGACACCTCGCTGACCCGGACCGTGGTGCGTTTCAACACCGACGAGGGCCGCGTCTACATCCCGCCGAACGGCGTGCTGTACCCGGCCGACCTGCAGGCCGGCCAGCTGGTCCGGGTCGAGTACGACTCGCGGAACCCGGACCTGGTCCGGGTCGCCGGGCGCAACGCGGTCTTGTCGCTGCTACCGGTGTCCAGTTCGCTCGCCGTGGTTTGGGCGGTTCTGCTGCCGGTGTACTGGCTGCTGCGGCGGCCGACTGCGCGATGAGTCGTTGTGCCCTTGTACCGCTGATCAGGCTTCCCTAACTCGGTCGGGCGGTGTGACACTGAATTCCCGCTGGAAGGGGGCTGGCGGCGGGTTCGCACGACCGTTGTGGAGCCGGGGTGGGGGTAGCGGCCCATCCGTTCCTGCCGGCCGCCGTCTCGCGTCTGCGAGGTCGCCATGAACATGCCTGAAGTGCAGTCCGGTGCGTCGGATGTGCAGCAGTGGGTGCTCGGCGCACCTTCGATGACCACTGTGGATAGATCGGTTCCGGATGGCGTGGCCACTTCGGACCTCTCGCAGTACTGCCTGATGCTCGGCGACGATGCGCTGATCCTGTCGCACCGGTTGTCCGAGTGGGGAATTCGCGCCCCGGAACTGGAAGAGGCTGCCGCGATCGGCGCGATCGCGCTCGACCTGTTGGGGCAGGCCAGGATCCTGCTGCACCGCGCGGGCGAGGTGGAAGGTGCGGGGCGGGACGAGGACAGCCTCGCCTACCTGCGGACGTCCGAGGAATTCCGCAACGTCCGCCTGGTCGAGATCGACTGCGGGCCTGGCCAGGTCGGGGATTTCTCGGCGACAGTCGCGCGGCTGCTGCTGTTCGCCGCTTGGAGGGTCGCGGTGTTCGAACGGCTGGCGCGGAGCCGGGACGCGGTGCTGGCCACCTTGGCGGCGCGGTCGCTCGCGGAGCTGACGCGGCACCGGGACCACGCCGCCCAGTGGGTGATCCGCCTCGGCGATGGCGGCACCAGTTCATCCCGGCTCATGGCGGCTGGGTTCCAGCGGGTGTGGCCGATGACCGGCGAGCTGTTCGTCCCGCACCCGGTCGAGGCGCGGTTGGCGGACGCCGGCTGCGGGGCGGATCCGGCGGACGTGCGCGGCGACGTGAGCGGGGTGCTCGACGAAGTGTTCTCGGTGGCCCGCCTTCAACGGCCGGACCCTGTGGAGTTCGGTGGGTTCGTCCGACCCGGTGGCCGGGACGGGGTGCACACCGGCGGGCTGGAGTTCCTGCTCGCCGAAATGCAGTACCTGGCAAGATCCGCCGCACAGCCATGATCGGCCGGGCCGAACGGGAGAGAGTCGCGGCACACGTGATCAGATTGAGTACTTTCCCCCAAGAACTTCGGGGCTCGGCGGGCGCAGAGTGATTCCTGGGGGGCGCTCGGGAACTTCGGTTCGGTCGACATCGTCCGATCGGTGCCCAGGGGCGGGACACCGGTTTCGAATGCCTCTGCGGCCAAGTGGAAGGACACAACTCGACATGGACGGAATCTGGGTGCAAGTTCTGGTCGCGCTGATCGCCGGGGCGTGCGGGGCAGGAGTGATGCTCGCCGTTGTCTGCGCCCGGAGAGTGAGAACCGCGCCCGCCGCCGCGCGCCCTGCTGCGCCGCCCGGTTTGTCTCCGTCACCCTTGCCTGACAAGTGGTTGCAAGAGGTCCAGCGGTGCGAGCAGGCGGTGTACCGAGCCGCCCGCGCCGTCGACGCGGTGTCCTCCACGCAGGCCCGCCATCAGTTGCAGACGGTCGTTCGGCGGATGGATGCGGAATTGCCGAACATTCGCGCGCTTTCCGAGGTGGGGCGAGGTCTGGCGGGCACCGAGCCGCGGGACGACGGAGTTGTGCGCCGGGTGCAGAGCCAGCTCGATGACGCCGCGACCAGGTTCAGCATGGTCACCGATCACGTGTTGGAGACGGTCGTGGAGCTGGTCGCAGCACCCGATCTCAGCCGGGTCCACGAGCAGGTGGCGGTGCTGCGCGAGCAGTTCCCGCTGCTGCGGCCGATGTCGGCGGTGTTCGGCCCGAAGCCGGGTTCGGCTCCGGCCCGCGCGCTGGTTCGGGCCGCCTAAGGGTCAGCTCGGCCCGAACGCCTGCCGCCACCAGTCGTGCACGTCGGCGGCGACGCCGGGGGCGGCCACCAGCAACCCGTCCAGCGGGAGCGCGGTTGCGTTGCCCCGGCGGTCCAGCACGGTGGCACCGGCTTCGGTGGCCAGCGCGAGCGCTCCGGCGACGTCCCATTCCTGATAGGAGTCCAGCACCGCCGCGACCGCGTGGCCGAGGGCGACCTGGGTGATCGCCAGCGCCGGGGAGCCCAGTAATCGAACCCCGACCTGGGCGCTCGCGGCATTGGTGATGAACCGGTCCATGCCGTGCCACGGCCCGTCCTTGGTCAGTTCCGTGCACACGATGCCCCCGCGCGCCTCGCCCGGTACGGGCAACCGCACGGGCGTGCCGTTGGCGCGCATGCCACGGCCGCGCGCCGCGGCGTAGATCTGCGTGCGGTACGGGTCGGCGACCACCCCGACCACCGGGCCGTGCTCGTCGAGCATGGCGAGGCTGTAGGCGCACCAGGGCAGGCCCGCGACGTAGTTGGCGGTGCCGTCGACCGGGTCGACCGACCAGCGGAATCTCGCGGCACCGGCGCGGGCGGCCCAGTGCTCGGCGATCGTGGTGGGCGCTGCGTCGAATTCCTCGCCGAACACCGGGATTCCGGGGAATTCGTCGGCGAGGATCCGCCGGGTGTGGCGTTCCAGGGTGCGGCCGGTGTCGGTGACCCAGTCGAACGGCGACTCGGTGGGCTCGGGGCGCGCTCCCCGGCCCGCGGTCGCGATGATCACGTCTGCGGCGTCGTTCGCGAGTCGGCCGGCGACCTCGAATGCCCGCGACACCAGGGCGGGATCGATCTGCGCGGGCGGGGAAGGCAGGACCGTCATGCCGTCCCAGGCTCCGTGCGGCGGGTAACCGGAGCGCAACGCTCAGGTGACCGGTTGTGGAGGGGCAGGTCACGATTGCGCGCCGCCTGACGAGTTGGCGCGGTCTTCGGTTGGCGTTGGCGATGCCGTCACGTTGCGGTCGACTGTTCGCCGGTCCGGGGCGTCACGGTTTTCGGCGTGCGCATAGCGATCGTGACCGAGAGCTTCCTGCCGCAGATCAACGGGGTGACGAATTCCGTGCTCCGGGTGCTGGAGCACTTGCGCCGTCGGGGCGACGCGGCACTGGTGATCGCCCCAGGAGCGGGCCCGGAGGAGTACGCGGGCTTCCCGGTGATCCGGCTGCCCGCGGTGGATCTGCCGCTGGTTTCGTCATTGCCGATCGGCTTCCCGACGCGGCGGTTGCTGCGCGGGTTGCAGGAATTCCGCCCGGATGTCGTGCACCTCGCGTCGCCGTTCATCGTCGGGGCGCGCGGCCTGGCCGCCGCGAGGCGGCTCGGTGTCCCGACCGTCGCGGTGTACCAGACCGACGTCGCGGGCTTCGCCGAGTCGTACGGCTTGGGCCTGACCGCGCGAGCCGCGTGGCGCTGGATCCGCCGCTTGCACCGTGCCGCCGACCGGACGCTCGCGCCGTCGACTTGGGCCGTGGACATGCTGCTGGAGCGCGGCGTTCCACGGGTGCACCGGTGGGGGCGGGGCGTGGACACAACGCGTTTCTCGCCGCAGCACCGGGATTCGGGCTTGCGCGGCGAGTTGGCGCCGAACGGTGAGTTGCTCGTCGGGTACGTGGGGCGGTTGGCTCCGGAGAAACGCATCGAAAGGTTGGCAGCGCTGGGCGGGATGCCGGGCGTGCGGCTTGTCGTCGTGGGTGACGGGCCTGAACGCCAGAATCTCAGCGCGGCGTTGCCAGGTGCGGTGTTCCTGGGGCAGCGGACCGGGGATGAGTTGGCGCGGATCTACGCGAGCCTCGACGTTTTCGTGCACACCGGGCCGCACGAGACGTTCTGCCAGGCGGTGCAGGAGGCAATGGCTTCGGGCGTCCCGGTCATCGCCCCGGACGCGGGCGGCCCCCGGGATCTCGTCGACCACGGCCGCACCGGTTACCTGCTGCCCGCAGCCGATCCCGCTGTGCACGCTGATGCCCTGCACACCGCTGTCACGGCGTTGCAAGATCCGGCGGTGCGGGAGCGGTTCGGCGAAGCGGCGCGCGTAGCGGTCGCCGGGCGGACCTGGCCCGCGCTGTGCCAACAGCTGATCGGGCACTATGCCGACGTGACGACCCGCGTGGAGCCGTTGGCCGCTTGACCCCTTCGCGCTGCGTGGCGGCTCTTGCGGGAGTTCGGCTTTCCGGGCTCCGGCCTGACTTCGGAACAGCTACCGCTGCTCACCGGATCGATCCCTGAAACCACGTGCGCCTCGATCGGGCGAACTTGCTTATCCGGCAAGGAAAAATCGCTGGTACCTGAACGCCTCTACCGCTCATCATGGGTTCCATGGTCTTGGTGCGGCGAGCGATCGACAGCGAACTGAACGCTTTGCGGGAGGCGAGGCTGCACGCACTCGCGGCCGACCCGGATGCCTTCGGGTCCACTTTGGACCGGGAGCGGGCGGAGCCGATGGAGTTCTGGCGGGCGCGGCTCGCCCGCGGCCCGTGGTTCCTGGCTTGGTCCGGGACGGCGGCGGTGGGGGTGGTCGCTGCGGTGCCGGCTCGGACCTCGGGGGAGCACGGAGCACCTGCTCGAAGCGATGTGGGTCGCCCCCGAGTGGCGCGGCAAGGGCGTCGCGGAAGCCTTGGTCGACGCGGTCCTGTCGTGGTCGCGGGCAGACGGCGCCACCTCTGTGACGCTGCGCGTCTTCGACGCGAACCTTGCTGCCCGGCGCTTCTACGAGCGCGTCGGATTCCGCCGGACGGGACAGCGGGAGTCCCACCCCGGGAAGCGGGCGTTCCGGGAATGCCTGCGGATCCAGTTGCCACCGAGAGGTGATCCGCGGGGCCGGGTTCCGACGATCGAAAAGGAGCATGACTTCCGCGATGCGGATTCGACGGGCGTGATGGTGATCTTGGCGGTCCCGCCACGTACGCTTCGGCTGTGTCTAGGGCCGGTTTGGACAAGAACCCTCGCGAGGTCGCCGCGATGTTCGACGGCGTCGCGCGCAGGTACGACCTGACCAACACGGTGCTGTCCTTCGGGCAGGACCGGCGGTGGCGGGACGTGACCCGGCGGGCCTTGGCACCCAAGCCCGGCGAGCGGGTGCTCGACCTGGCGGCCGGCAGCGGCGTGTCGACGGTGGAGTTCGCCCGCTCCGGCGCGTGGTGCGTGGCCGCGGACTTTTCGCTGGGCATGCTGTCGGTCGGCCGAAACCGAGGGGTGCCGATGGTGGCGGCGGACGCGCTCCGGCTGCCGTTCGCCGACGATGCCTTCGACGCCGCGACGATCTCGTTCGGGCTGCGGAACCTCGCAGACACGGCTGCTGGCCTGCGGGAGATGCTCAGGGTGGTGCGCCCCGGCGGTCGGCTGGTGGTGTGCGAGTTCTCGACCCCCACCTGGCAGCCGTTCCGGACGATCTACCTGAACTACCTGATGCGGGCGCTGCCGCCGATCGCCCGCTCGGTGTCGTCAAACCCGGACGCCTACGTCTACCTCGCGGAATCCATCCGCGATTGGCCGGACCAGCGCGAGCTCGCGGAGCTGATCGCCGAGTCCGGCTGGACCGGCGTGCAGTGGCGCAACCTCACCAGCGGCGTCGTGGCGGTCCACCGGGCGGTCAAGCCCTCCTGATCCGCTACGCCAACGGGCGCAAGGCCGATGACCGCTTTGGTCGCGCGGATTCGCCGTCGGAGCCTTCGGCGCTCGCCGTCAGAGCCAGGTCGTTTCCGGGGCCAGGGGGTCGGCGGAGCGCTGGGTCCGGCCGATCGCGGTCATGAACGCCTCCGATGCCGCGGCGAGGGGACGGTTCGGATCGCGGACCACCGCGATGCGCCGGCTGATCTCGGGCCGGCCCAACGCCTGGTGCTCCAGGCCGGCGAACCGGACGATCGGCAGCACCAGCCCAGGCATCACGGCCACGCCGAGCCCGGCCGCGACGAGCCCGGCGATGGTGGTGATGTTGCGCGATTCCAGCACCAGGTCCGGGTGAACCCGGGCGGTCGCGAAGGCCTGTTCGGCGCGCTGCCGGATGCAGCTGCTGGGTTCGAAGGCGACGTGCGGCTGGTCGGCCAGTTCCGCCGAGTCGAGCCGACGGCGTCCGGCGAAGGGGTGCGACGGCGGGAAAACGCAACAGAACCGGTCGGCGGCGATCGGCTGGACCTGCAGGTCCGGAAGTGGTTCGGGCACCACTGTGACGGCCAGGTCGACCGCGCCGGTGCGGACCCGCCGCAGCACCCCGTCGGACATGTCGTCCTCGATGGGCAGTTCGACCTTGGGGTTGCTCCGCGCGGTAGGCGGAGACCACGGGCGGCAGCAGTATCGCCGCCAGCGACGCCAGCGCCGCGATCCGCACCCGGCCGCGGCTGCCGGCCAGGAAACCCCTCGAAGTGGTTGATCCCGGCGTCGAAGGCTTCGACCATGCGCCGCGCCACCCGACAGAACTCGCGGCCGTCCGGCGCGGTGATCAGTTCCGCGTGGTGCGCTCGAACAGCGTGATGCCGAGCTTGCGTCTTCACCTCGCGGACCGTGCGGCCCATCGAGGACTGCGCCAGGTGCAGCTGCTCGCCGGCGAGCGTGAAGCTCCCGGCGTCATGCATCGCGAGCACCAGTCGGAGCTGTTGAAGCGTCAGATCCATGCTCACGGCGCATTAATTTCTTCGGAGGTACTGCATGCTCGCCGCAAGTGGATTCCTGACCATCGGACTCTTCCTGGCCCTGGCCCTGGCCCTGGCCCTGGCCCTGTCCCGTCGCGTCTCGGTGCTCTTCGCACTCACCCTGGTGCCGATCGCGGCCGCGCTCGCCACCGGCTTCGGCGGCCGGCTCGGCCCGCTGATCGCCGACGGGCTGGTCACCGTCGCGCCGGTGGCCATCATGATCACGTTCGCGATGCTGTATTTCGGCCTGATGTCGACACCGGGCTGTTCGACCCCGCCGTGACCCGCATCCTGCGCTGGGCCGGCGGCGATCCGCTGAAGATCACGGTCGGCACCGCGTTGTTGACGCTGCTCGTCGCGCTCGACGGCGACGGTGCCTCGACCTTCCTGATCACCGTGTCCGCGCTGCTGCCGATCTACCAGCGGTTGGGCATGCGGCGCATCGTGCTGACCGGGGTCATCTGCCTGGCGGCGGGCGTGATGAACATGGTCCCGTGGGGCGGCCCGACGGCCCGCGCGATGGCCGTGCTGAACCTCGACAGCGGCCGGCTGTTCGTACCGGTGCTGCCCGCGATGGTGGCCGGGATCCTCTGGGTGCTGGTGGCGGCCTACCTGATCGGCCGCGCGGAGCGGAAGCGGCTCGGCGTCATCGAGGTGGCCGTCGAAGACCGGGTCCGGCCGACCGGCGCGGACCGGGTGCGGTTCTGGATCAACGTGATCCTGACGTTGGCGCTCGTGGTGTGCCTGCTGACCCAGCTCGCGGACCTGGAAGTGCTCTTCCTGCTCGCTTTCCTGGCGCCGCTGCTGGTCAACCGGCCGACCTGGTCGGGGCAGCAGGAGTTGCTGACCAAGCATGCCTACAACGTGGTGCTGGTCATCGCGGTGATCTTCGCAGCCGGGGGTGTTCACTGGAATCCTCACCGGCACCGGGATGATCAAGGCGATGGCCGAGAGTCTCGTGTCGATCGTCCCGGACTCCGCCGCCGGGCTGCTGCCGGTGGCCACCGCGATCACCAGCATGCCGTTCAGCCTGGTGTTCACTCCGGACGCGTTCGACTACGGCGTGGTCCCGGTGCTGGCCGAGACGACGTCCGCGCTCGGCGGTGACCCGGCCGCGATCGGACGCGCCGCGATCCTCGGTCAGATGACCACCGGCTTCCCGCTCAGCCCGCTGACCGCCTCGACGTTCATCCTGCTCGGGATGAGCAAGGTCGACCTCGGCGACCACCAGCGGTTCATCTTCGGGTGGGCGTTCTGCACGACACTGGTGATGACCGCGGTCGCACTGGTCACGGGGGTGCTGTGATGAGCATCGGGGGCGGAGCCGGATTCGCCGGGGACGGACCGGATCGAACCGGCGGTGGACCTCGCGGCGCGGGCCGAACTGGACGACTTGGTCTTGGAATGCCTGGCGGAACGCACAATCGCGCTCGGCCAGCAGCGG